>NZ_CP024478.1:4412500-5276694 GCF_002753995.1 Pseudomonas sp. HLS-6 | reverse complement strand
ATAGATCAGCGACTTAGTGAACAAAATGATGCCGGAGGGGTGTGAATAAGCCCTGTGGATAACCGTACCTGAGGTCTTTGCACAAGTCCGGGTCGAAATCTGTTGATAACTCGCGTGTTGATAACTCGCTTTTTTATCCACAGATTTTCCGAGCGTTCGGCACAGCCAGAGCACCGCTTCCCGACAAGGTTTAAATTCTCTGTACGCCATGAAAATAAAGGCCTGTAGAACCTTATCCACAGAATTCTTCTACATAAGCTTTATAAGATTTACAGAAAAGCTTTAAATAATTCCTCTCTCTTTTTTTATGTTTAGGTCTGAACGCTGTACCTCGACACGTTCACACCCAACCCCCACCCACGTGACCACCTATAAGGAAAAGCTGGTTGGAAATTGACCTATGGCCTTGCTTTCTCTAGAATCGCCGATCTCTTAAAACGGGGGCCATTCCGGCCCGTAGTCGACGAACCAGGTAACACGCCATGAAACGTACTTTCCAACCAAGCACCATCAAGCGCGCTCGCACTCACGGTTTCCGTGCCCGTATGGCCACCAAGAACGGTCGTGCCGTTCTGTCGCGTCGTCGTGCCAAAGGCCGTAAGCGTCTGGCCGTTTGATCATTCGGCACAGGTGGTGAGTCAGGACTTCAGTCGGGAAAAGCGTCTGCTGACCCCCCGACATTTCAAAGCGGTCTTCGACTCCCCAACCGGCAAGGTTCCAGGCAAGAATCTTTTGCTCCTTGCCCGCGAGAACGGTCTGGATCATCCCCGCTTGGGGCTTGTGATCGGGAAAAAGAGCGTCAAGCTCTCCGTTCAGCGAAATCGACTCAAGCGATTGATGCGCGACTCATTCCGCCTTCACCAAGATCTATTGGCAGGTTGGGATATCGTTATCGTTGCGCGCAAAGGCCTGGGCGAGATCGAAAACCCAGAATTGCACCAACATTTTGGCAAGCTCTGGAAGCGTCTTGCGCGTAATCGGCCCGCTCCAGCGCCAACCGAATCCGTAGGGGTAGACAGTCCAGATGCGTAAACTGGCACTCGTTCCGATCCAGTTTTACCGTTACGCCATTAGTCCTCTGATGGCCAATCACTGTCGTTTCTACCCCTCCTGCTCCTGCTACGCACTCGAAGCCATTGAGTCTCATGGTCTTCTGCGTGGCAGTTGGCTGACCGTTCGTCGACTGGGGCGTTGCCATCCGTGGAACCCTGGTGGATACGACCCGGTTCCGCCCGCTTCTTCTTCCCGTACTTCTTCGATAGCCGAGTAATCATGGATATTAAACGCACGATCCTGATCGTCGCCCTGGCAATCGTGTCTTATGTCATGGTTCTTAAGTGGAACCAGGACTACGGACAGGCAGCCTTGCCGACCCAGAACGCCGCCACCGCGCCGGCGTTGCCGGACACCGCGCGGGCCGCAAGCAATTCCGCCAGTGCCGATGTTCCGAGCGCCAACCCCGAGTCGAATTCGACCGAACTGGCCCCGGTTGCCATCAGCAAAGACCTGATTCGGGTCAAGACCGATGTTCTTGATCTGGCTATCGATCCCAATGGCGGTGATATCGCGCAGCTGATGCTGCCGAAATACCCGCGCCGTCAGGACCATCCCGATATTCCGTTCCAGCTGTTCGACAACGGCGGCGAGCGTGTTTACCTGGCACAGAGCGGTCTGACCGGTACCAACGGCCCGGATGCTCGTCCATCTGGTCGCCCGCTGTACGCTACCGAACAGAAAAGTTATCAACTGGCCGACGGTCAGGATCAACTGGTCGTCGACCTGAAGTTCAGCGACAACGGCGTCAACTACATCAAGCGCTTTACACTCAAGCGCGGTGAGTACGACCTGACGGTCAGCTACCTGATCGACAACCAGAGCGGTCAGGCCTGGAGCGGCAACCTGTTTGCCCAGCTCAAGCGCGATGCCAGCTCGGATCCGTCCTCGAGCACTGCCACCGGTACTGCCACTTACCTGGGTGCTGCCCTGTGGACAAGTGCAGAGCCGTACAAAAAAGTGTCGATGAAAGACATCGACAAGGGCAATCTGAAAGAAAATGTGTCTGGTGGTTGGGTAGCCTGGCTGCAGCACTACTTCGTGACGGCCTGGATTCCGAACAAGTCTGACAACAACATCGTTCAGACGCGCAAGGACAGCCAAGGCAACTACATCATCGGTTTCACTGGCCCGACACTGGAAGTCGCTGCAGGTGGTAAAGCCGAAACCAGCACCATGCTGTATGCCGGTCCGAAAATTCAGTCCAAGCTCAAGGAGTTGTCCCCAGGCCTGGAACTGACCGTCGACTACGGCATTCTCTGGTTCATTGCCCAGCCAATTTTCTGGCTGCTGCAACATATCCACAGCCTCCTGGGTAACTGGGGCTGGTCGATCATTGTCCTGACCATGCTGATCAAGGCACTGTTCTTCCCGCTGTCGGCTGCCAGCTATCGTTCGATGGCGCGCATGCGTGCCGTGGCACCCAAGCTTGCTTCGCTGAAAGAACAATTTGGCGATGACCGGCAGAAAATGTCGCAGGCCATGATGGAGCTGTACAAGAAAGAGAAGATCAACCCGCTGGGCGGCTGCCTGCCGATCCTGGTGCAGATGCCAGTCTTCCTTTCGCTGTACTGGGTGTTGCTGGAAAGCGTGGAAATGCGCCAGGCACCTTGGATGTTCTGGATTACCGACCTGTCGATCAAGGATCCGTTCTTCATCCTGCCGATCATCATGGGCGCGACCATGTTCATTCAGCAGCGCCTGAACCCAACCCCGCCGGATCCGATGCAGGCCAAGGTGATGAAGCTGATGCCAATCATCTTCACCTTCTTCTTCCTGTGGTTCCCTGCAGGTCTGGTGCTGTACTGGGTTGTGAACAACGTGTTGTCCATCACTCAGCAGTGGTACATCACCCGTAGCATCGAAGCGGCTAGCAAGAAAGCTGCTGCATAACGGGTTAGCCAGCTAACCTGTGGATAAACGCCCCCTCGTGGGGCGTTTTGCTATCTGTCGTTTTTGTCGTGAGGCCGTCGATCATGAATACTCCGCGTGAAACCATCGCTGCCATCGCCACCGCCCAAGGGCGCGGAGGGGTAGGGATTGTGCGTATCTCCGGCCCCTTGGCGAGCCAAGCCGGGTTGTTGATCGCTGGCCGGACACTAACCCCGCGCTACGCGCATTACGGGCCGTTTCGCGGTGACGATGGCCAGGTCATCGACGAAGGGCTGGCGCTGTACTTCCCTGGACCGAATTCGTTTACCGGTGAAGACGTACTCGAACTCCAGGGGCACGGTGGCCCGGTGGTGCTGGACATGCTTTTGCAGCGTTGCCTGCAGTTGGGCTGCCGGCTTGCTCGCCCTGGTGAATTCAGCGAGCGTGCTTTTCTCAACGACAAGCTTGACCTGGCGCAGGCTGAAGCAATTGCCGATCTAATCGAGGCCAGTTCTGCACAAGCGGCACGCAACGCCTTGCGTTCGTTGCAGGGTGAGTTTTCCCGACGTGTGGATAAACTCACCGAGAGGTTGATCAACCTGCGCATCTACGTGGAAGCAGCCATCGACTTCCCTGAAGAGGAAATCGACTTCCTTGCCGATGGCCATGTCTTGAGCATGCTTGATCAGGTACGTGCTGAATTATCCACAGTACTGCGCGAAGCCGGGCAGGGGGCCTTGCTGCGCGATGGCATGAACGTGGTTATTGCCGGGCGCCCCAATGCGGGCAAATCCAGCCTGTTGAACGTGCTCGCCGGTCGCGAGGCAGCCATCGTCACTGATATTGCCGGTACTACCCGGGACATTCTTCGTGAACATATCCACATCGATGGCATGCCGCTGCATGTCATCGATACCGCCGGTTTGCGTGACACCGACGACCATGTGGAAAAGATTGGTGTAGAACGCGCACTGAAAGCCATTGGCGAGGCCGACCGGGTATTGCTGGTGGTGGATAGCACCGCACCTGAAGCCAGCGATCCATTTGCGCTCTGGCCAGAGTTCCTTGATCTGCGCCCGGATCCCGCCAAGGTCACCCTGATTCGCAACAAGGCGGACCTCAGTGGTGAGCCGATCACCATGACGCACAGCGATGATGGCCATGTCACCATTACCTTGAGTGCCAAGGATACGGACATGGGGCTTGATCTACTGCGCGAACACCTCAAGGCCTGCATGGGTTATGAACAAACCGCCGAGAGCAGCTTCAGCGCTCGCAGGCGCCACCTGGAAGCGCTCCGCCAGGCCAGCGACAACCTTGAACACGGTCGTGCACAGTTGACCCTGGCTGGCGCTGGTGAGCTTTTGGCTGAAGACCTGCGTCAGGCACAACAAGCACTTGGTGAAATCACCGGTGCATTCAGCTCTGACGACTTGTTGGGCCGAATCTTCTCCAGCTTCTGCATCGGCAAGTAAGCACCTTATCCACAGTCGGCTCAGTTTCGAGCCGACTGCTGCGCGTCATCTCCCGCCTTTCTCTCCCGACACGAATGCCTTCACAGGTCACGCCTGAGGATTTTTCCTGCCCGTGTGCTGGCTACCTGTGAATTAAGCCCTGTGGAAAACTCACCTTCAGCTCCGTTGATAACTGGCCTTCAAGGTTGGAGATAACCTGCGCTGTGGGTAACTAGCCATTTGATCCACAGGCTTAAAGCGCTTATCCAGAACGCTCAGACCCACTAGATCACAGGCTTATAAATCGCTGTACATGACGTAGATAAAGGCCTGCAGCACTTTATCCACAGAAAGGTAGCTGCATAAGAATAAACATAAAAACAAAGCTTTAATAAATTTCTCTCTTTAATTTCTATTGCCTGCCACTCATCCACAGGCTGGTTAAATTTTGTGCAAAAGGTTCCTTTAGAGGGGGGGAAGTCCCTATACTTGTCGGCTATCCCTTATTTATTCGCGAAACAGGCACGAGGTGCGTGGTGGATTTCCCTTCCCGTTTTGAAGTGATCGTCATCGGCGGCGGCCATGCCGGTACCGAGGCTGCGCTTGCGTCAGCACGCATGGGTGTGAAAACCCTGCTGTTGACCCACAACGTGGAAACCCTCGGTCATATGAGTTGCAACCCGGCCATCGGTGGTATTGGCAAAAGCCACCTGGTCAAGGAAATCGATGCACTCGGTGGCGCAATGGCGCTGGCAACCGACAAGAGTGGTATCCAGTTCCGCGTTCTGAACAACCGCAAAGGTCCGGCAGTACGTGCCACCCGTGCACAGGCAGACCGTGCGATCTACAAGTCGGTAGTGCGCGAGATCCTTGAGAACCAACCCAACCTGTGGATATTCCAGCAGTCGTGCGACGACCTGATCGTCGAGCAGGACCAGGTGCGTGGTGTGGTCACTCAAATGGGCCTGCGTTTCTTCGCCGATGCAGTGGTACTGACCACCGGTACTTTCCTTGGTGGACTTATCCACATCGGTTTGCAGAACTACTCCGGTGGTCGTGCCGGTGATCCACCGTCGATTGCCCTGGCACATCGCCTGCGTGAATTGCCATTACGGGTTGGTCGTCTGAAAACCGGCACTCCGCCGCGTATCGATGGCCGCTCTGTGGATTTCTCGGTGATGACCGAACAAGCGGGTGACACGCCTACCCCGGTGATGTCGTTCATGGGGTCGCAGCAGATGCACCCGCGCCAGGTCAGTTGCTGGATTACCCACACCAATGCCCGCACCCACGAAATCATTGCGTCGAACCTTGATCGTTCGCCAATGTATTCCGGTGTCATCGAGGGTATTGGCCCGCGTTACTGCCCTTCGATCGAAGACAAGATTCACCGCTTTGCGGACAAGGAGAGCCATCAGGTCTTTATCGAACCTGAAGGCCTGACGACACACGAGCTGTATCCGAACGGGATATCCACATCCCTGCCATTCGACGTGCAACTGCAGATCGTTCGCTCGATCCGCGGCATGGAGAATGCGCACATCGTTCGTCCGGGTTATGCCATCGAGTACGATTACTTCGATCCACGAGATCTCAAGTACAGCCTTGAAACCAAAGTGATTGGCGGCCTGTTCTTTGCTGGCCAGATCAACGGCACCACCGGCTACGAAGAAGCCGGTGCACAAGGATTGCTGGCCGGGACCAACGCCGCGTTGCGTGCACAGGGCCGTGAAAGCTGGTGCCCGCGCCGCGATGAAGCGTACATCGGTGTGTTGGTCGACGACCTGATCACCCTCGGTACTCAAGAGCCGTACCGCATGTTCACTTCTCGGGCCGAGTACCGGTTGATCCTGCGTGAAGACAACGCCGACCTGCGTCTGACCGAAAAAGGTCGCGAACTGGGCCTGGTCGACGACGCCCGTTGGGCGGCCTTTACCGCTAAACGCGAAGGTATCGAGCGCGAAGAACAACGTTTGAAAAGCACCTGGGTACGCCCTGGTACGGCGCAAGGCCAAGCCATTGCAGAGAAATTCGGTACGCCGCTGAGCCATGAGTACAACCTGCTCAACCTGCTCACCCGTCCGGAAATCGATTACGCCGGTTTGATCGAAGTGACCGGTAGCGAAGGCATTGATCCACAAGTTGCCGAGCAGGTCGAAATCAAGACCAAGTACGCCGGCTACATCGATCGCCAGCAGGAAGAAATTGCTCGTCTGCGTGCCAGCGAAGATACCCGTCTGCCCGAGGATATCGACTACACGAACATTTCCGGGCTTTCCAAGGAAATTCAGAGCAAACTCAGCCAGACTCGTCCGGAAACATTGGGTCAGGCTTCCCGTATCCCTGGCGTAACCCCGGCAGCAATTTCACTCTTGCTGATTCACCTGAAAAAACGCGGCGCAGGCCGTGAGTTGGAGCAAAGCGCTTGAGTTCCATGGTCACCCCTCAACATGCCGAAGAGTTGTCCACAGGCGCCCGCGAACTGGGCGTCGAGTTGAGTGCCAGCCAGCAGGAGCAACTGCTGGCGTACCTGGCACTGCTGATCAAGTGGAACAAGGCGTATAACCTGACCGCTGTGCGTAACCCGGACGAGATGGTTTCCCGTCATTTGCTCGACAGCCTGAGTGTAATGCCGTTTATCCACAGCGAGCGTTGGCTTGACGTCGGCAGCGGCGGTGGCATGCCCGGTATTCCATTGGCTATCCTGCATCCGGAAAAGCAGGTCACGGTGCTCGACAGCAATGGCAAGAAAACCCGCTTCCTGACTCAGGTAAAGCTGGAATTGAAACTGGATAACCTGCAAGTTATCCACAATCGGGTTGAGGCGTTCCAGCCGGAGCGCCCTTTCACCGGAATCATTTCGCGTGCTTTCAGCAGCATGGAAAACTTCACTAACTGGACGCGGCACCTGGGGGATACCCAGACGCAGTGGCTGGCAATGAAAGGGCTGCATCCAGCTGATGAGCTGGTAGCATTGCCGGCAGATTTCAAAGTGGATAGCGAGCAGGCCTTGACCGTACCGGGTTGCCAAGGCCAGCGCCATCTGCTGATACTGCGCCGCACGGCATGACTGGGAACACAAGCAAGAATGGCTAAGGTATTCGCAATCGCGAACCAGAAGGGTGGTGTGGGTAAGACCACCACCTGTATCAATCTCGCAGCATCGCTGGTGGCGACCAAGCGCCGCGTGCTGCTGATCGATCTCGATCCACAGGGCAACGCCACCATGGGCAGTGGTGTGGATAAACACGTCCTGGAACATTCGGTCTATGACCTGTTGATCGGTGAATGCGATCTGGCCCAGGCCATGCGCTTCTCCGAGCACGGTGGTTATCAACTGCTGCCGGCCAACCGTGACCTGACCGCCGCCGAGGTGGTGTTGCTGGAAATGCAGATGAAGGAGAGTCGTCTGCGTACCGCGCTGGCGCCGATCCGTGAAAGCTACGACTACATTCTCATTGATTGCCCGCCGTCGTTGTCGATGTTGACCCTCAACGCCTTGGTCGCGTCCGATGGCGTGATCATTCCGATGCAATGTGAATACTTTGCGCTGGAAGGTTTGAGTGACCTTGTGGATAACATCAAGCGGATTGCCGAGCGGCTTAATCCACAGCTGAAGATCGAAGGCTTGCTGCGGACCATGTATGACCCGCGCCTGAGCCTGATCAACGATGTATCGGCGCAGCTCAAGGAGCATTTCGGTGATCAGCTGTACGACACCGTGATCCCGCGCAACATTCGCCTGGCCGAGGCACCAAGCTTCGGCATGCCGGCGCTGGCCTATGACAAGCAATCGCGCGGTGCCTTGGCCTACCTGGCCCTGGCCGGTGAGATGGTGCGTCGCCAGCGTCGTCAATCTCGCACTGCACAAGCAACTTAAGGAATCCGTATGGCCGTTAAGAAACGAGGTCTCGGACGTGGGTTGGATGCACTGCTGAGTGGTCCGACTGTCAGCGCGCTCGAAGAGCAGGCTGTCAAGGTCGATCAGAAAGAACTGCAACACCTGCCGCTCGACCTGATCGAGCGCGGGAAGTACCAACCTCGCCGCGACATGGATCCGCAGGCGTTGGAGGAATTGGCGCACTCGATCCGTAGCCAGGGTGTCATGCAGCCGATCGTGGTTCGTCCGATCGCTGACAATCGCTACGAAATCATTGCGGGTGAGCGCCGCTGGCGCGCCAGTCAGCAGGCCGGCATGGATACTATTCCGGCAATGGTGCGTGATGTGCCCGATGAGGCGGCCATCGCGATGGCGCTGATCGAGAACATCCAGCGCGAGGACCTCAACCCGGTGGAAGAGGCGATTGCCCTGCAACGGCTGCAGCATGAGTTCCAGCTGACCCAGCAGCAGGTTGCTGATGCCGTGGGCAAGTCGCGGGTTACCGTGGCCAACCTGTTGCGCTTGATCACCCTGCCGGAAGTCATCAAGACCATGCTCTCTCATGGCGAT
Organism: Pseudomonas sp. HLS-6; assembly: GCF_002753995.1. Lineage (NCBI taxonomy): Bacteria > Pseudomonadati > Pseudomonadota > Gammaproteobacteria > Pseudomonadales > Pseudomonadaceae > Pseudomonas > Pseudomonas sp. HLS-6. The sequence goes on along the minus strand of NZ_CP024478.1, from coordinate 5,267,865 downwards.
CTGGAAATGGGCCATGCACGTGCATTGCTCGGATTGCCGGATGAGCAACAGGTTGATGGGGCGCGACATGTTGTCGCACGTGGACTGACGGTGCGCCAGACTGAAGCACTGGTCCGTCAGTGGCTCAATGGCAAGCCTGAACCGGTCGAACCGGCCAAGCCTGATCCGGACATCGCACGCCTTGAACAGCGGCTCGCAGAGCGGCTGGGCTCGGCTGTCCAGATCCGTCATGGGAACAAGGGCAAAGGCCTGTTGGTGATTCGTTATAACTCGCTGGATGAGTTGCAGGGCGTCCTTGCTCACATCCGCTGAAACAATTCCTGTTGTAGCGCACAGTCGGAAATCACTACCCAGCAGTTGAATAGGGGTTAAACCGCCCCTATACTCTGCGCGCATTTTGTCGGCACAAATTATGCCAAGTCAGAGTTGACGGGTTGGCCGACTTTTGAGGAGCAGTTGTGATGGAAACCCGCACGCCAAACCGCTTGCCTTTCCATCGCTGGGCGGTTTTTCCGGTACTGCTGGCTCAGTGTGTCGTGTTTCTGTTGGCAGCCTTGGCGTTGTGGCAGTGGCGCGGGGCAGTCGACGGATATTCAGGCCTCTGCGGAGGGCTGATTGCCTGGCTACCGAATGTGTACTTTGCTTGGAAGGCTTTTCGGTTTACCGGAGCCAGGGCAGCGCAGGCCATCGTCAAGTCGTTTTACGCTGGCGAGGCAGGCAAATTGATTTTGACGGCAGTGCTGTTCGCGCTGACGTTTGCAGGAGTGAAGCCATTGGCGCCATTAGCAGTATTCGGCGTCTTTCTGCTGACCCAGTTGGTCAGCTGGTTCGCGCCCCTGCTAGTGAAAACAAGACTTTCGAGACCTTAGGGCGTTTGAGGCAAACATGGCAGCAGAAACCGCTTCGGGCTATATCCAGCACCACTTGCAGAACTTGACCTACGGTCAACTACCAGACGGCGGTTGGGGTTTTGCCCATTCCGCAGCAGAAGCCAAAGCAATGGGCTTCTGGGCGTTCCACGTGGACACCCTGGGTTGGTCCTTTGCGCTGGGTCTGATCTTCATTCTCCTGTTCCGCATGGCGGCCCGGAAAGCAACTTCCGGTCAACCTGGCGGCCTGCAGAACTTCGTTGAAGTGCTGGTGGAGTTCGTCAACGGTTCGGTCAAGGACAGTTTCCACGGTCGTAGCCCGGTTATCGCACCGCTGGCGCTGACCATCTTCGTCTGGGTCTTCCTGATGAACGCCATCGACCTGGTACCGGTCGACTGGATTCCTCAACTGGCCATGCTGATTTCCGGCGACAAGCACATTCCTTTCCGTGCAGTCTCCACGACTGACCCGAACGCTACCCTGGCCATGGCCTTCTGCGTGTTCGCGTTGATCATTTTCTACAGCATCAAGGTCAAGGGCATCGGCGGTTTCCTCGGCGAACTGACCCTGCATCCGTTCGGCAGCAAGAACATCTTCGTTCAGATCCTGCTGATTCCGGTGAACTTCCTGCTGGAATTTGTGACCCTGATCGCCAAGCCAATCTCCCTGGCACTGCGTCTTTTCGGCAACATGTACGCCGGCGAGCTGGTGTTCATCCTGATTGCCGTGATGTTCGGTGCTGGTCTGCTCTGGCTCAGCGGCCTGGGCGTGGTGCTGCAGTGGGCGTGGGCGGTGTTCCACATCCTGATCATCACCCTGCAAGCGTTCATCTTCATGATGCTTACCATCGTCTACCTGTCGATGGCTCACGAAGATAACCATTAAGACCGCCTGGCGTGTCTGAAGACCCTTTCGCCGGTACGGGCAAGGGTCGCAAAAGGTCCGCAAGGGCAGCTGTACAAAACGATTTTGCTTTACCGCTTCAAACTAAAAAACCTAACCAATACGACGTAAAAGTCGGGAGGAAAGATGGAAACTGTAGTTGGTCTTACCGCTATCGCTGTTGCTCTGCTGATCGGCCTGGGTGCACTGGGTACCGCCATTGGTTTCGGCCTGCTGGGCGGCAAGTTCCTGGAAGGCGCTGCTCGCCAGCCAGAGATGGTTCCAATGCTGCAAGTTAAAATGTTCATCGTTGCCGGTCTGCTCGACGCCGTAACCATGATCGGTGTTGGTATCGCTCTGTTCTTCACCTTCGCTAATCCCTTCGTTGGTCAAATCGCCGGCTAATCACTCGAATTTTCGAGTGGTTTTGTGTGATGGACAAAGAACGAGCGAGGTGTTGGCGTGAACATTAATGCAACCCTGATTGGCCAGTCCGTTGCGTTCTTCATCTTTGTGCTGTTCTGCATGAAGTTCGTGTGGCCTCCGGTCATCGCGGCATTGCAAGAACGTCAGAAGAAGATCGCGGATGGACTGGACGCTGCCAGCCGAGCAGCTCGCGACCTGGAGCTGGCCCAAGATAAAGTGGGTCAGCAACTGCGCGAAGCGAAAGCTCAGGCAGCCGAAATCATTGAGCAAGCCAAGAAGCGCGGTGCTCAGATCGTCGAGGAAGCCCGTGATCAGGCCCGCGTCGAAGCTGACCGTGTGAAGGCTCAGGCTCAGGCCGAGATCGAACAGGAACTTAACGGTGTCAAAGACGCGCTGCGCGCCCAACTGGGTAGCCTGGCCGTTAACGGCGCTGAGAAGATCCTTGGTGCCACAATCGATCAAAACGCGCATGCGGAGCTGGTTAACAAACTGGCCGCTGAAATTTAAGCGAGGGCGATCATGGCAGAATTGACCACGTTGGCCCGACCTTACGCTAAGGCTGCCTTTGAGCATGCCCAGGCCCATCAGCAACTGGCCAATTGGTCAGCCATGCTCGGCCTGGCTGCTGCGGTGTCGCAAGACGGCACCATGCAGCGCCTGCTCAAGGCCCCGCGACTGACGAGCGCAGAAAAGGCCGCCACTTTTATTGAAGTGTGCGGTGACAAGTTTGATGCCCAGGCACAGAATTTCATTCATGTTGCCGCGGAAAACGACCGTCTCCTGCTATTGCCGGAGATTTCGTCGCTGTTCGAGCTGTACAAGGCCGAGCAGGAAAAATCCGTGGACGTGGAAGTCACTAGTGCTTTTGCGTTGAACCAAGAACAGCAAGACAAACTCGCCAAGGTTCTCAGTGCACGGCTCAGCCGGGAAGTGCGACTGCACGCTGTGGAGGATACCTCCCTCATAGGTGGTGTCGTGATCCGCGCCGGCGACCTGGTAATCGATGGCTCGATTCGCGGCAAAATCGCGAAACTGGCCGAAGCATTGAAATCTTGAGTTTGAAGGGGCAGCAGAGCAATGCAGCAACTCAATCCTTCCGAAATTAGTGAAATCATTAAGGGTCGCATCGAGAAACTCGATGTCGCCTCTCAAGCCCGCAACGAAGGTACTGTCGTCAGCGTTTCTGACGGTATCGTGCGGATCCACGGTCTGGCCGACGTTATGTACGGCGAAATGATCGAGTTTCCGGGCGGCGTCTACGGTATGGCCCTCAACCTGGAGCAAGACTCCGTTGGTGCGGTAGTACTGGGCGCATATACCTCCCTTGCCGAAGGCATGAGTGCCAAGTGCACCGGCCGCATCCTGGAAGTTCCGGTTGGTAAGGAACTGCTGGGTCGCGTAGTCGACGCACTGGGTAACCCAATCGACGGTAAAGGCCCACTGAACAACACCGAGACCGATGCGGTCGAGAAAGTTGCTCCGGGCGTTATCTGGCGTAAATCGGTAGACCAGCCTGTACAGACTGGCTACAAATCCGTCGACGCCATGATTCCAGTCGGCCGTGGCCAGCGTGAGCTGATCATCGGTGACCGTCAGATCGGTAAAACCGCCATGGCGGTTGACGCGATCATCAACCAGAAAAACAGTGGCATCTTCTGCGTCTACGTCGCCGTTGGTCAGAAACAATCGACCATCGCCAACGTTGTTCGCAAGCTGGAAGAAAACGGCGCTCTGGCTAACACCATCGTTGTTGCCGCCAGTGCTTCGGAATCCGCCGCACTGCAATTCCTGGCGCCATACGCCGGTTGCACCATGGGCGAGTTCTTCCGTGACCGCGGTGAAGACGCGCTGATCGTTTACGATGACCTGTCCAAGCAAGCTGTTGCTTACCGTCAGATCTCCCTGCTGCTGCGTCGTCCACCAGGACGTGAAGCGTACCCAGGTGACGTGTTCTATCTCCACTCCCGTCTGCTGGAGCGTGCATCGCGCGTTTCCGAAGAGTACGTCGAGAAGTTCACCAACGGTGCAGTAACTGGCAAAACCGGTTCCTTGACCGCTCTGCCGATCATCGAAACCCAGGCTGGCGACGTTTCCGCGTTCGTTCCGACCAACGTGATCTCGATCACCGACGGTCAGATCTTCCTGGAATCGGCCATGTTCAACTCGGGCATCCGCCCTGCAGTTAACGCCGGTGTTTCGGTATCCCGTGTAGGTGGTGCCGCTCAGACCAAGATCATCAAGAAGCTGTCCGGTGGTATCCGTACCGCTCTGGCTCAGTACCGTGAACTGGCTGCATTTGCCCAGTTCGCTTCTGACCTGGACGAAGCCACCCGTAAGCAACTCGAGCACGGTCAACGTGTTACCGAGCTGATGAAGCAGAAGCAATACGCGCCAATGTCCATCGCTGACATGTCGCTGTCGCTGTATGCCGCTGAGCGTGGGTTCCTGGTCGACGTTGAAATCGCCAAGATCGGTAGCTTCGAACAAGCGCTGATTGCTTACTTCAACCGTGATCACGCCGAACTGATGGCGAAGATCAACGTGAAGGGTGACTTCAACGACGAAATCGACGCTGGCATCAAAGCCGGTATCGAGAAGTTCAAGGCCACCCAAACCTGGTAAGCCGCAGCGGGGGCTTTGCAGCCCCCGCTTGCTAACCTGATAGGTGTTACATGGCAGGCGCAAAAGAGATTCGCAGTAAGATTGCGAGCATCAAAAGCACGCAAAAAATTACCAGCGCCATGGAAAAAGTGGCGGTCAGCAAGATGCGCAGGGCTCAACTGCGTATGGCTGCTAGCCGTCCTTACGCGGAGCGCATCCGCCAGGTGATTGGTCATCTGGCCAACGCCAACCCGGAATACCGCCACCCGTTCATGATCGATCGCGCCATCAAGCGTGTCGGTTATATCGTGGTGAGCAGTGACCGTGGTCTGTGCGGCGGCTTGAACACCAACCTGTTCAAGGCCCTGGTCAAGGACATGTCGGCAAACCGCGAACAAGGCGTCGAGATCGACCTGTGCGTGATCGGCAGCAAAGGTGCGGCATTCTTCCGTAACTTCGGCGGTAACGTCGTTGCTGCAATCAGCCACTTGGGCGAAGAGCCATCGATCAACGATCTGATTGGTAGCGTCAAAGTCATGCTGGACGCATACCTGGAAGGCCGTATCGATCGCCTGTCCGTGGTGTCGAACAAGTTCATCAATACCATGACGCAAAAACCAACGGTCGAGCAGTTGATTCCGTTGGTCGCAACCCCGGATCAAGAACTCAAGCACCACTGGGACTACCTCTACGAACCCGATGCCAAAGAGCTGCTGGACGGCCTGATGGTGCGTTACGTGGAGTCGCAGGTCTACCAGTCGGTAGTCGAGAACAACGCGGCTGAACAAGCTGCGCGGATGATCGCAATGAAAAACGCCACCGACAACGCCGGCGACCTGATCAGCGATTTGCAGCTGATCTACAACAAGGCACGTCAGGCTGCGATCACCCAAGAGATCTCGGAAATCGTCGGCGGCGCTGCCGCGGTTTAACGGTTCAAATATTCAGAGGATCCAGCTATGAGTAGCGGACGTATCGTTCAAATCATCGGCGCCGTCATTGACGTGGAATTCCCACGTGACAGCGTACCGAGTGTCTATAACGCGCTGAAAGTACAGGGCGCGGAAACTACTCTGGAAGTTCAGCAGCAGCTGGGCGACGGCGTAGTACGTACCATTGCGATGGGCTCGACCGAAGGCTTGAAGCGCGGTCTGGACGTCGTTGACACCAAGGCAGCCATCTCCGTTCCAGTCGGTAAAGCGACTCTGGGCCGTATCATGGACGTCCTGGGCAACCCAATCGACGAAGCTGGTCCGATCGGCGAAGAAGAGCGTTGGGGCATTCACCGTGCCGCGCCTTCCTTCGCAGAACAGGCTGGTGGCAACGACCTGCTCGAAACCGGTATCAAGGTTATCGACCTGGTTTGCCCGTTCGCCAAGGGTGGTAAGGTTGGTCTGTTCGGTGGTGCCGGTGTAGGCAAAACCGTAAACATGATGGAACTGATCCGTAACATCGCCATCGAGCACAGCGGTTTCTCCGTGTTCGCCGGTGTGGGTGAGCGTACTCGTGAGGGTAACGACTTCTACCACGAGATGAAGGATTCCAACGTACTGGACAAGGTTGCTCTGGTATACGGCCAAATGAACGAGCCACCAGGAAACCGTCTGCGCGTAGCGCTGACCGGCCTGACCATGGCTGAGAAGTTCCGTGACGAAGGTAACGACGTTCTGCTGTTCGTCGACAACATCTATCGTTACACCCTGGCCGGTACCGAAGTATCCGCACTGCTGGGCCGTATGCCTTCGGCAGTAGGTTACCAGCCGACCCTGGCTGAAGAGATGGGCGTGCTGCAAGAGCGCATCACTTCGACCAAGCAAGGTTCGATCACCTCGATCCAGGCCGTATACGTACCTGCGGACGACCTGACTGACCCGTCGCCAGCGACCACCTTCGCCCACTTGGACGCCACCGTGGTACTGTCCCGTGACATCGCCTCCCTGGGTATCTACCCAGCGGTTGATCCACTGGACTCGACTTCGCGTCAGCTGGACCCTCTGGTCATCGGCACCGAGCACTACGAAACCGCTCGCGGTGTTCAGTACGTGCTGCAGCGCTACAAAGAGCTGAAGGACATCATTGCCATTCTGGGTATGGACGAACTGTCCGAATCCGACAAGCAACTGGTATCCCGTGCTCGTAAGATCCAGCGCTTCCTGTCCCAGCCGTTCTTCGTGGCTGAAGTCTTCACCGGTGCTTCGGGTAAATACGTTTCCCTGAAAGACACCATTGCTGGCTTCAAAGGCATCCTCAACGGTGACTACGACCACCTGCCAGAACAAGCGTTCTACATGGTCGGCGGCATCGAAGAAGCGATCGAGAAAGCCAAGAAACTGTAATCCCGGCGCCCCGAAAGGGGCGCTAATCAGGTTGAGGCAAGCAGATGGCTATGACAGTCCATTGCGATATCGTCAGCGCGGAAGGAGAAATTTTCTCCGGTCTGGTCGAGATGGTGGTTGCGCACGGCAACCTGGGTGATATCGGTATCGCTCCAGGCCACGCCCCGCTGATCACTGATCTGAAGCCGGGTCCGATCACGCTGACCAAGCAGGGTGGCGACAAGGAGGTGTTCTACATCTCCGGTGGTTTCCTCGAGGTCCAGCCGAACATGGTCAAGGTGCTTGCCGATACCGTGCAACGCGCTAGCGACCTGGATGAAGCCTCCGCTCAGGAAGCCGTCAAGGCTGCTGAAAAGGCCCTGCACGAAAAAGGCGCGGAGTTCGACTACGGTTCCGCCGCTGCACGTCTGGCCGAAGCCGCAGCCCAGCTGCGCACCGTCCAGCAGATCCGCAAGAAGTTCGGTGGTTAAGCCAAGCTTCTGTAGTGCGATTGAGTTAAAGGGTAGCCTCGGCTACCCTTTTTCTTTTTCTGTAACTCCTTCTTTTTGGTCACAGTCGCTGACCACCCAGGATTGGTAGCCAGTCATGTCTCTCGATATCGTTATTCTCGCCGCGGGCCAAGGCACACGCATGCGTTCAGCCTTGCCCAAGGTGCTGCACCCGGTTGCGGGCAACTCCATGCTTGGCCATGTTATCCACAGCGCCCGGCAGCTTCAGCCACAGGGTATGCATGTAGTAATCGGGCATGGCGCGGAAGTGGTTCGTGAGCGTTTGGCTGCCGACGATCTGAATTTTGTACTGCAGGACAAACAACTGGGCACAGGCCATGCTGTCGCACAGGCGCTGCCACACCTGACGGCCGATACCGTGCTGATCCTTTACGGTGATGTGCCGCTGATCGAAGTCGACACCCTCAAGCGGTTGCTGGCCAAGGTTACTGCGCAGCAACTGGGCTTGCTGACCGTTACGCTGAACGACCCGACAGGCTATGGCCGTATCGTGCGTGATGCACAGGGCCAGGTGGCGGCAATCGTCGAGCACAAGGATGCCAGCGAAGCACAGCGGGCGATCAAGGAAGGTAACACCGGTATCCTCGCTGTCCCGGGGGCGCGTTTGGCTGAGTGGCTTGGCCGGCTGTCTAACAACAATGTGCAGGGTGAGTACTACCTCACCGACGTGATCGCCATGGCCGTTGCGGGTGGCCTGGTGGTTGCCACCGAGCAACCGCACGACCCGATGGAAGTGCAAGGCGCCAACGACCGTCGCCAACTGGCTGAGCTGGAGCGTCATTATCAGTTGCGTGAGGCACGTCGGCTCATGGCGCTGGGCGTCACCCTGCGTGATCCGGCGCGTTTCGATGTACGTGGCGAGGTCACCGTTGGTCGTGATGTGCTGATCGACATCAACGTGGTCCTGGAAGGCCGCGTCGAGATCGAAGACGACGTGGTGATCGGTCCTAATTGTGTGATCAAGGACAGCACCCTGCGCAAAGGCGTGGTGGTCAAGGCCAACAGCCATATCGAAGGTGCCATCATGGGCGAGGGCAGCGACGCCGGCCCATTCGCGCGTCTGCGCCCTGGCAGCGTGCTGGAAGCACGAGCCCATGTGGGTAACTTTGTCGAGTTGAAGAATGCTCACCTGGGCGAGGGTGCCAAAGCCGGTCACCTGACCTACTTGGGCGACGCGGAAGTCGGCGCACGGACCAACATAGGCGCAGGCACCATCACCTGCAACTATGACGGTGCGAACAAGTTCAAGACGGTGTTGGGTGAGGATGTCTTCATCGGTTCCAACAACTCCCTGGTTGCGCCTGTGGATATCCTTTCTGGCGCTACAACGGCAGCCGGTTCGACCATTACACAGAATGTCGATACGGCTCAGTTAGCCGTTGGTCGGGCACGTCAGCGCAACATCGATGGCTGGAAGCGGCCAGAGAAGATCAAGAAGAACTGACGTTATCCACATGTGAATAAAAGAGCCGACTGGATTGTGCATAAGTCGGCTTTTTTTATGCCAGGCGCTCTAGGCCGGGATTTGTGGATAAAAGCGTCAGTCATGTCTAGTTATGCACAGGCAAAAACATGCGCATCGTCCTTGACGAAGTGAAAGCTTTAGGTTTTGATTTGCTTCATTAACTTACGAAACGAAACTTAAAGCCAAAATGTCGAAACGAAACACTCCACAACGACGGCACAACATCCTCGCGCTGCTGAATGAGCTGGGCGAGGTCAGTGTCGATGCGTTGGCCAAACGTTTCGAGACCTCGGAAGTCACTATCCGCAAAGACCTGGCGGCTCTTGAGGCCAATGGTCTGTTGCTGCGTCGTTACGGCGGCGCGGTCACGCTGCCTCAGGAACTGATTGCCGATCAGGCGCAGCCGGTGTCTGCCTATAAACAGGCCATTGCCCGCGCTGCAGTGGGCAGGATTCGTGAGCATGCGCGAATCATCATCGACAGTGGCAGTACGACCGCCGCCATGATCCCTGAGCTTGGCCAGCAGCCTGGCCTGGTAGTGATGACCAATTCGTTGAATGTCGCCCGCGCCCTTAGCGAGCTTGAGCATGAACCGGTGCTGTTGATGACCGGCGGTACCTGGGATCCGCATTCCGAATCCTTCCAGGGCCAGGTCGCCGAGCAGGTACTACGCTCTTACGATTTCGACCAGTTGTTCATTGGTGCCGATGGCATCGACCTGGTGCGTGGCACCACCACCTTCAACGAGTTGTTGGGGTTGAGCCGGGTCATGGCCGAGGTCGCGCGGGAAGTGATTGTCATGGTCGAGTCGGACAAGGTCGGTCGCAAGATCCCCAATCTCGAGCTGCCCTGGAGCAGCGTCAATACCCTGATTACTGATGAGCGCCTGCCCCAAGCGGCACGCGAACAGATTGAAGCCCGCGGCGTAAACGTTATCTGCGCCGCAATCAGCTAGGAGTAATTTCTATGTGTGGAATCGTTGGCGCCGTCGCTGAACGTAACATCACCACTATCCTCATCGAAGGCCTCAAGCGCCTGGAGTACCGTGGCTATGACAGCGCCGGCCTGGCCGTCTATAGCGCGCAAGGCGTCCTGGAGCGCCGTCGTCGTATCGGCAAGGTCAGTGAGCTGGAAGCTGCCGTTGCCGCCGAACCGCTGTCGGGCCTGCTGGGTATCGCCCATACCCGTTGGGCAACCCACGGTGCGCCCAGCGAGCGCAATGCACACCCTCATTTTTCTGGCCACGACCTGGCGGTAGTGCATAACGGCATCATCGAGAACCATGAGGAGCTGCGCGAGCAGCTCAAGAGCCTGGGTTATGTGTTCAGCTCGGAAACCGATACCGAGGTGATCGTTCACCTGCTGCATCACACCCTCAAGACCCAGCCTGACCTGACCGAAGCGCTCAAGGTAGCGGTCAAGCAACTGCACGGTGCCTATGGCCTGGCCGTTATCAGTGCCAAACAACCGGATCGCCTCGTCGCTGCGCGTAGCGGCAGTCCGCTGGTGATTGGCCTGGGCCATGGGGAAAACTTCCTGGCGTCCGACCAGTTGGCCCTGCGCCAGGTCACCGACCGTTTCATGTACCTGGAAGAAGGTGATATCGCCGAGATTCGCCGCGACAAGGTCAGTATCTGGAACCAGGCCGGCCAAGCAGTTCAGCGTGAAGCGGTGCAGTACCACGAAGGTGCAGAAGCAGCTGACAAGGGTGAATACCGCCACTTCATGCTTAAGGAAATCCACGAGCAACCTACCGTGGTACAGCGCACGCTGGAGGGTCGTCTGGGCACTGACCATGTGCTGGTTCAGGCCTTTGGCCCGCAAGCTGCCGAGCTGTTTGCCAAGGTTCGCAATGTGCAGATCGTTGCCTGTGGCACCAGTTACCATGCGGGTATGGTTGCGCGCTACTGGTTGGAAGAACTGGCCGGTATTCCGTGCCAGGTCGAAGTGGCCAGCGAGTTCCGCTACCGCAAGGTTGTTGTGCAGCCCGACACCCTGTTTGTTTCGATCTCCCAGTCTGGTGAAACCGCAGACACCCTGGCAGCGCTGCGCAATGCCAAGGAGCTGGGCTTCCTGGCCAGCCTGGCCATTTGCAACGTCGGTATCAGTTCGCTGGTACGTGAATCGGACCTGACCCTGCTGACCCTGGCCGGCCCGGAAATCGGTGTGGCCTCGACCAAGGCGTTCACCACCCAACTGGTTTCGTTGATGCTGCTGACCCTGGCCCTGGGCCAAGTGCGTGGCACCTTGGGAGCAGGCGTTGAGGCCGATCTGGTCGAGCAATTGCGCCGTCTGCCGGTTCGCCTGGGCGAAGCGTTGGCGATGGATGCCACCATCGAGAAAATCTCGGAGCTGTTCGCCGACAAGCACCACACCTTGTTCCTTGGTCGTGGTGCGCAGTTCCCGGTGGCGATGGAGGGGGCGCTCAAGCTCAAGGAGATCTCCTATATCCACGCCGAAGCCTACCCGGCTGGTGAGCTTAAGCATGGCCCGCTGGCGCTGGTGGACAACGACATGCCGGTGGTCACCGTGGCGCCGAACAACGAGCTGCTGGAAAAGCTCAAGTCCAACCTGCAGGAAGTACGCGCCCGGGGTGGCCAACTGGTCGTCTTTGCTGATGAGCAAGCCAGCATGAGCAATGGTGAAGGGACTCACGTGATCGCGATGCCGCACATCGCTGATGCCCTGGCGCCGATTCTCTACACCATTCCGCTGCAGTTGCTGTCGTACTACGTTGCCGTGCTCAAAGGTACCGACGTTGACCAGCCACGCAACCTCGCCAAGTCGGTGACCGTGGAGTAAGGCTGCTGTTGAGGCGAGCGCGTTGTGTGGGATGCAAATAAAGATTCATCCGTACAAATAAAGTATCATCCTTATAAATAAAGTTTCATCCTGAGCCTGCATCCGCTATGTTGAGGTCATCGACATAGCGGGGGCAGGCTTTCTCATGTCAGGAACATTCAAGGGGTTGACCCAGGCCCAGATCGATAGAAGGCTCAAGGACGGGCGTGGCCAAGGCCAGGGATCGGACTACAAGCCGTTCATCTACACCAGGGACGTATCCTCGCTGGGGCGCTCCCACCGCCTGCCTGGCAGCAAGACCCGGCGTTTACACCATCTTCTATCCGATCTTGAACTGGCCATCTTCCTGACCTTGGATCGGTCTCCTCATGTCACCGATATCCGTGAACAGTTTCCGATGAGGGTCGAAGATACGGTGCGCATCGCCGAGGAGCTTGGCCTGCCCCACGGGCGTTACAAGGGCACCCCGCAGGTACTGACCAGCGACTTTCTGGTGGATTTCGAAGATCCTCAGCGCCCGAGCATCGCGATTCAGGCCAAATACAGTGCTGACCTGCAGAAGCCTGAAGTCATCGAGAGGCTTGAGCTTGAAAGGCGCTACTGGCAGGAAAAAGGTATTCCCTGGGCCATCGTCACGGAACGTGAGGTATCCAGGGAGGCATTTGCCAACATCCAATGGCTCTATCCTGCCCATGCTGAAGACGACATCGCTCAGGACGATCTCGTCCATTACCAGCAGCTGTTTCTGCTCGAGTTTCAGCGTCACCCAGACCAGAAGCTGACCGCTATTGCCCAAGGAATGGATACCTCCGGCCAGCTGGAGGCCGGGCAGGCGCTCTATTGGCTACGCCAGCTGCTGGCCCGGCACTGTTTCCTTTTTGATCTGGAAATCCCTTACCGGGAGCTGAAGTCGAAAGACCTGGTTGCCAACGCTCATCAAATGCATCAGGAGCTGAGCAGTGTTTCCCGTTAATCAGGTGTTCCGGATAGGGGAACTGCGAAAGCGCCTGCTGTGGTCCGGCACCGAGCAGGCCATCTGGATCGATATCGATTCGGACACGGCGTTGCCCGAACCGATATCGGTTGCAGAGCTGGAGCGTCTGCTCATGGAGCGGGAGCTGGAGAGCATTGCCGATCCCTTCGAGGAGACAGTCCTACGGGAGGTGGAGGAAGGTTCTCTTGATCAGCAGAAGCGTGATGAAGCTTGGACCATGCTGGCGGATTTTGTGCACGATCCCCAGCTTTTCGTGCGGCGCCCCAGAGGGCTCATTGTCAGAGGCATCATGGAGCGCCATGGTGTCACCAATCAGACGGTGTACAGGTTACTGAGGCGCTACTGGCAGCGAGGCATGTGCAGGAATGCCCTCTTGCCGGACTATGTCAACTCGGGCGCCCGTGGCAAGCGCAGAAAGCCGAACCAGGCCAAGCTGGGCAGGCCCAGAGTGGTGATGGAGGGGAAAGGGAGCAATGTCACGCCGGACATCGAGCGCATTTTTCGCCGGGTCATCGAGGAACGCTTGCTCAAGGAAAAGCATCCGTCCATTCCTGATGCCTACGCCTCTGGGCTGAACCTGCTCCGTGCTGTTCTGCCGGAGCTGACGACCTCCGAACTGCCTACATTGGGGCAATTCCGTTACTTCTATGGGCGCGAATATCACTTCACCGACACCTTGCCACGCAGGGTGTCCGCAGTGGATTTTGCCAAGGATTTCCGACCTCTCAGCAGTACATCGACGACCGAGGCACTGGGGCCCGGATACCGCTACCAGATAGATGCCACCATCGCCGATATCTATCTGGTTTCAGAACATGATCGCAGCCTTATCGTCGGCAGGCCTGTTGTTTACATGGTGATCGACGTGTTCAGCCGCATGGTCGTTGGTATGTACGTCGGATTCGAGGGGCCTTCCTGGGTCAGTGCCATGGTGGCATTGGCCAACACGGTCGCCGACAAGGTTGAGTATTGCCGCCAGTATGGCGTGGAGATCGATGCCAGCGACTGGCCGGTCAAAGGCTTGCCGGATGTGGTGCTGGCCGATAAGGGCGAACTGAACGGCACCAAGGTGGAAGCATTTTCCCAAGCCTTCGGCGTTCGCATCGAGAATGCACCGGCCAGGCGAGGAGATGCCAAGGGGATCGTCGAGCGTTATTTCCGGACGGTGCAGGAGCGTTTCAAGCCCTATGCCAGCGGTGTGGTCGAGGACACCACCAGCCGGAAGCGGGGTGGCCACGACTACAGACTTGATGCCAGTCTGACCTTGCCCGAGTTCACCCAGATCATCATTGCCGGCATCCTCTACCACAACGACTTTCACACCTTGAGCAAATACGACAGGACCTCTGGTATGCCGGGCGATCTGCCAGCCATCCCTGTCATGCTGTGGAACTGGGGCTTGGCCAACCTGACCGGCCGATTACGTACTGCGCCCGAGGAGTTGGTGCGGATCAATCTTTTGCCCCATGAGTCGGCCACGGTTTCGGAGCTGGGAATCAGGCTGTTCGGCTGCTTCTACACCTGCCAGGAAGCAATCAGGGAGGGTTGGTTTCACCGAGGTCAGGGGCGCCGGCCGACAGGGGTAACGGTCGCATACGATCCGCGTAGCGCCGACCACATCTACCTGCGGCCATCCAATAGTCTCAAGGACTACTGGGTTTGCGATCTTGCCGACCGCAGTCGACGCTTCAGGGGGATGACCTTCTGGGATGTCTGGCTGCTGTCCAGAGAGGAACGGCGTAGCGATACCAACGCGGCGGCGGAAGCTTTGGTAGAGAGAGGCAATCTTCTGAAGCAGATCGAGTCCATCGTTGCCCAGGCAGAGGATGCCAGTCCGGTCAAAACGGGTATGACCACGAAGGATCTGGGAACCCAGATCCGCGAGAACAAGCAGCAGGAAAAGCGCCAGGAACGCCAGAAAACAGCATTCAAACTGGAGAAATCACAGCAGAAAAAGCCAGCCGAGGTGATCCCACTGCGGGGCGAGAAGCAGGAAGATTATGCCTTCCCAGATCTCAGTGACCTGATATTCAAGGAGGAAGAGGATGACTGAAGAATTCCAGCGCGGAGTCATTCCCCTGGCGCGTTACCAGGAGCAGCAGCTTCCTGAGTATCAGGACAATCCGCTCATCAGCGCATTGCCTCCGATTCCTGATCTGCAGGAGGTGGTCGGTCTATTGCAGCAGCTTCCCGGTTTCGAGCCGCAGGAGGCGCTTCTGGATGGTCGGCTCAGGGCACATGCGATTGCCCGCCTGTTGCACGGCTTCTTCCAGCCGCTGAGCCATCACTTGGAGCTGGAGAGCAAGATCAGTCTGATGATCCGTCAAGGGTACATCGGTCGGAATCCGGCCAGTGGTGCCTGGTATGCGCACCTGCAGAATGGCTATCGCCGTGTCGAGGAGGAGGATCTGGATGCGGCGGTGTACCAGAGTGTCTCCTCTACGGCCAACAGCCTGTCGCTGTTCGGCTGCTCCGGTTGCGGCAAGACGCGCACGCTGGAGCGGATTCTGGGCATGTACCCCCAAGCCCTCCATCACCCTGATTACAACATCACTCAACTGGTCTATCTGAAGGTCGACTGCCCAATTGACGGTGACTTGGATGAGCTGTGCCTGAGCTTCTTCAACGAAGTAGACAAGATCCTGGGTACCCACTACAGCCGTAGCCACGGACGCAAGAAGCTGGGTACCAAACGTCTGCTGGCATCCATGTGCCAGGTAGCCAATCTGCACGCGCTCGGAGTGCTGATCATCGACGAGGTTCAGAACCTCAACGAGGCACGCTCCGGTGGTGCCGAAAAAATGCACAATTTCTTCGTGTCGCTGGTGAACACCATCGGTGTTCCGATCATTCAGGTCGGCACCCACCGGGCCAGCAAGTTCTTCCAGCGCACGTTCCGGGCTGCTCGGCGGGTCTCCGGGTTGGGCAGCATCCGCTGGGATAGGTTGCCTCGGGACGAGCATTGGAAGCGTCTGTTGAAGCGGCTCTGGAAGTATCAGTGGCTGCGAAATGCGGCGCCGCTGGATGATGAACTGGAGGCTACGATGTACGACCTCACCCAAGGGGTCATGGACATCGTCATCAAGCTGTTCGCGCTGGCGCAGATCCGGGCGATAGTGACAGGTGTCGAGTGCATCAAGCCGCTGTTGCTGCGCAGGGTTTTCGAGGACGAGTTCAAACCGGTCCATCCGATGCTAGCGGCCTTGCGGAGCGGTAGGCCCGAGCTGATCGCCAAATATGACGACCTGCTGATGCCAGAGATCGAGGGACGGTTGCTGACCCTGACTCGCTCTCTGGATAGCGTCCCCCAACCTAAACCGCCGGCCCCTCCGGCTGATGACAAGGCAAAGCGGCTGGCCGCCCTGCTCGAAGGTATGGAAATCCCGAGGGACATTGCCATTCCCATGGCCGATGAATTGTTGGCGGAGAATCCGGACATCCCGCTGGCGGCCCTGATTCACAAGGCCACGGCCTACCTCGCGCAGGACGCTCCCAAGAGGCCCGGCATTTCCAGAGTTAAGCGGACGGAGTGGGGGGGGCTATCCGAGGAGGATCTGCGCCGACGTTATGCCGATGGGCCTGAAAGCGAGGCCTATGACAGATTCAAGCAGGCTGGCCTGATCCTCGACCTGCGGCCTCTGTTGAAGGCAATATGAAATGTACTTCCCCAGGCTCTACCCGGACGAACTGCTTTACAGCGGTATTGCCCGGTGCCGGGTACATCTGGGGATAGGCAACCACAAGACCTTGCTGCACATGCTTTTCGGTGACAGCAAGGTTGCCGCGATTACCGATCTGCCTACACACCTGACTGCGTTGGCGAACAACACGGGCTTGGATGCGGAAGGCATGATCCTGAATCACACGCTGTTCCCGCTCTATGCCCCTTTCATTCCGCCGGAGCGCCGTACCGATCTTTTTCAGGCCATGCTTGCTCCCGACCGGCCGACGATTGGTCTGTCTGGGGCCTCGACGGCCTTGGTCAAGTGGCCCGATTGGCTGCGTTACTGCCCGATCTGCTTTGAAGATATGGCTGCGCGCTACGGTGAACCCTACTGGCGGCGTAGCTGGCAGATTCAAGGGATAGATGCCTGTCCCGAGCATGGCTGTCAGCTCCTGAACTCACCTATCCCGTTCCGTCGAGCGCAACGGCACGAGTTTCATCCAGCCTCTCCACTGTTTCTGCCCCGTGATCTTCGCGTGAGTCCCGTGGGCGAAGAGGCGATCAGGCTCGCCAAGGCTGCTATGCAGCTGCTGGCGCTCGAAGAGGTGCAATCGCCTGGCTACGGACGCTGGACCAACCTGTACCGGCACCTGGCAACAGAGTGCGGCGCCAGACGCGGCCGTCAGGTCAGGGCTGAAGTCATCTGGGAGAAGATTCTGGCATCCCATCGCAGGGATTGGCTTGCTGCGAACGGTCTGCTGACATCCGGAGAGCCTCCGCCCTGGCTGTTGGCGATATTCAGGAAGCATCGCAAGGGATTCAGTGCGCTGCAGCATCTGATCGTCTGGACCAGCCTGCGCCCTGGCCAGCATGCTGGCGAGCTGATCAGCGAGGCGAAGACTCGCCAGGTCGACCTTGCCTCCGACCGGTCAGTGCAGCTGCTCCCCGCTGAGTTTGAACAAAAGCAGCAATACCGAGCCGTTTGGATGCAAGCACTGGCTAATCACGGTGGCGCCAAGGCTGCCAGGCAAAACGGAGGAGAGGCATGTTACGCCTGGCTCTATCGTCATGACCGAAGCTGGCTGATGGCTGCAAATCAGGCCAGACCGCGCCGACAGGGCAACAACAGCCATGTTGACTGGCAAGCGCGGGACAGAAAGCTGGTACGCCTGCTGATCCGAATTGGCAGAGACAGCGAAGGAGACCGGAGCCTTCCGCGCAGGAGTCGCAACTGGTTCCTGCAGCAGCTACCCCATCGGGCATCAGTCGAGCATCATCTCGCTCAACTGCCCCTGTGCCGCACTTTCCTGGATCGCTATGCCGAGTCTGTCGGGGAATATCAGATCCGTCGCCTGACTGCAGCAATGCTGGAGGATGTACAGACTGGCATAACGTCCAGGCGCTGGGAGCTGGAAAAGCGTTGTGGGTTAGAAAAGAGCAAGATGGCACCTCTGACCACTGAATTCATTCGATTGGTAGGAAGTTGGATTGAATAGGACAGTATTTCGTCAGATCCCGAACGGATCCAGGTTGCTGGCCGTTGGAAATTTTTTCAGGGCCCCGACTTCGGCGGCCGAGTGGCGCTTGGCGGCTCTCTTTGAGCGTAACGGTCAGCTGCAGCTGCAGCGGTTCGCACCGGAGATGTCGTGTGTCTTGGCCGTTGGTCGCGAGTTTCATGGCGAGGAAGGGGTTCCTTATCGTCCCAGTGGTTTCAAGAAGACGGTGGTGCTTCCTGCAATAGATACCTGGCGGGAACGGCAGTTGGGTGAGTGCCCACGTCTGGCCAGAAGGCTTGCTGCAAATCCTGAGATATCTGGACAGCGATGCTTTGTGTTCGAGGTCGATGGTCTGACCGTCTGGTTGCCGAAATTCGAGCTGGCGCGAAAAATGTTCTTCCACGCTGCCTTCATCGTCCGTGCAGCCTTCGCACCGAATGGCTTGGACATGGCCTTCACGGTCTACAGAGAGGGCGATGTTGTTCATATCCATACGCCCCCGAAGACAGGTGCGCCAAGTCAGCTTCTCAAAATCAAGGGATACAGAGACCATTTCAGTTGGCTGCTGCTGAATCAGGATGTGAAGCGATCCTTCGAGTCAATCTGGCAAAGCCTCAATCAAAGGCAAGAGCGGGTACCGCAAGGTTCGGCGTATGCCAGGTGGAAGTTCGACTTTCAGGCACCCCCATCCCTCGCGGGTACCACCATGGATGTGCGAGGCCCCTTTGATCCGGAAAGCAACGAATTGCTGGTCTGGGAGATCGAAAAGCTTCAGGGGCTCCGGTTTAGCCATCTCGGTGATATTTTTTTCCATCACCCTGCTCTCAAGTTACCCATCAGAGGTGAAAAAACAGGCTGTGTATCTGTGCCATCGGGAGCAGAAGAAGTGGAGGTGGATGCTGACGAAGAGCCGACTGCTGCCAAGGAGCAGAGGTTGATTCACCTGCCCGTTGAGGGAGTCACGTTTGATGCTCAGTTGCGCACCAAGATCTCCTACAACGGGGAGCGTGCCAACGGTCACGGCAAGAAGGTCGACGACGAGCAATGTCCGAGCAGAGAAAGCCAACTCTTCGGCGTGGCTGATCCTGTGAGCGAGGGCAGAATAGCGTCAGGAGAGTTCCAACAATTGGGTGAGGGAGAGGGTGATGGGGACGAGCATGAACGGCTTGCAGATCGTTTCTCGCTGCTCCGAGAGATTCTTGAACAAATCACCCAAGAGTCTGGAGTTGCGCTGGTAGCACTGGAGGTGAGGCCTCTGCCGCCCGTTCCACGTTGCAGCTACCACATGATCGATCACGAAAAATCACGCTGCTATCTGCTGGCAAGGTTCAAACTACAAAACGGCGATCAACGCTACCTTCTAGAAATAGATACCTCAGACAACCGGAAGACCATGTCAACGCGGATCATGGGCTTCAAAGTCGGTGTTGAGGCAGGAAAATGCATAGACAGAATCTTGAGGGAGACAGTGAAAGGCTCGTTGCGCTGGCCAGGCACCATGGCGAAGTACTGTGAGCCTTTGCACTCTGTGCATCACCCGAAAGAAGGTCCGCCTGATGCCTATCAGGCCAGAGTATCTGGCTGGAAGCAGCGGATACGCGCTGCCCTGATCTGATGGCAAAATGATTCACAGGTTGGCTGCTAATGAGGTTGGGCTGAGGCCATGATCGGAGTGGGCAAGCCAAGGATGCATGCCAGGCGCGGTCGAGTTCGGTATTCTCTGTGTCTTTGGTCACGGGCAGGACGCAGCATGGCGTGCTCTGAAAGCAACCGCTTGGGCGTCAACCGTGCTGGTCGGCACAAGGACACCGATTTTGAGCGATTCAAGCATCACCCTCAGCCAGCTGGAGAGCCATCTCTGGGAGTCCGCCAACATCCTGCGTGGCCCGGTGGACGCGGCTGACTTCAAGACCTATATCTTCCCGCTGCTCTTCTTCAAACGCATCTGCGATGTCTGGGATGAGGAATACGCCGAGATCGTCGAGGAGAGCGGCGACGCCGAACTGGCTCTGTTCCCCGAATCGCACCGCTTCCAGATCCCCGAGTTCTGCCACTGGGAGGACGTTCGGGAGAAGTCGGCCAACGTCGGCTCGGCCCTCCAGTGGGCCATGCGCTCCATCGAGCGCGCCAACCCCGACACCCTCTACGGGGTGTTCGGCGATGCCCAGTGGACCAATAAGGAGCGCCTCTCGGATGCGCTGCTCAAAGACCTGATCGAGCACTTCTCGCGTCTGCCCCTGGGCAACCGCAATGTGGCATCCGATGTGCTGGGGGATGCCTACGAGTACCTGATCAAGAAGTTCGCCGACGCCACCAACAAGAAGGCTGGCGAGTTCTATACCCCGCGCAGCGTGGTGCGCCTGATGATCGAGATGCTCGATCCGAAAGAAGGCGAAACCATCTACGACCCTGCCTGCGGTACGGGCGGCATGCTGCTGGCCGCTGTCCAGCACGTGAAGGAGCAGCACGGCGACGTCAAACGCCTGTGGGGCAAGCTCTACGGCCAGGAAAAGAACCTGACCACCTCCGCCATCGCGCGAATGAACCTGTTCCTGCATGGCATCGAGGACTTCCAGATCGTTCGCGGCGACACCCTGCGCAACCCGGCATTCTATGATGTCGACCGCCTGGCTACCTTCGACTGCGTGATTGCCAACCCGCCGTTCTCGCTGGAGAAGTGGGGCGAAGAGCTGTGGGCGAACGATCCCTTCGGGCGCAACTTCGCCGGTGTGCCTCCGTCCGGTTCCGGCGACTTCGCTTGGGTCCAGCACATGGTCAAGTCGATGGCCAAAGGCAACGGGCGCATGGCTGTGGTGCTGCCGCAGGGGGCGCTGTTCCGCAAGGGAGTGGAAGGGGGCATCCGCCAGAAGTTGCTGGAAATGGATCTGATCGAGGGCGTCATCGGCCTGGCACCGAACCTCTTCTACGGCACCGGCCTGGCCGCCTGCATCCTGCTGCTGCGCCTGCGCAAACCCGAGGCCAAGAAGCGCAAGGTGATGATTGCCGATGCCTCGCGCCTGTTCCGCCGCGGCCGGGCACAAAATTTCCTGGAGCTCGAGCACGCCAAGCAGATCCAGGGCTGGTACGAGCAGTTCGTCGATGTGCAGGACGCCGTGCGGATCGTCGATCTCGACGAGATCAAGGCCGAAGACTGGACGCTGAACATCTCGCGCTATGTGCTGCCGCCGCTGCAGGAGGACATCCCGCCACTACCTGAAGCGATTTCAGCCTTCAAGGAGGCGCTCAACCGCTGCCGTGAAGCCGAGGAACGACTGGCTGCTGTCATGGCTGAAGGGGGCTGGTTGCAGTGAGCGCAGGAAAGCTTGTTATACCGGCAGAGGATGCCTGGATCATCGAACGTATCAGTCAGATGCTGACCAAAAGGCTCGTATACGGACAGGATGCACCGGACGCTCGGAGATCTTTATTCCGATTGTTGTTTGGACTGCAGCGCCTGCCGATCATTACTCCCGGGTTGAATCTCTCTGTCGGGGCGGGGGATACCTATATCGAAATCAGTCATGAGTGGGCGGGGTTTGTTCGCCTTACCGACGGCGGCCATACCAGCCTCCGACTGCAGTATTTCGAGTCCTCTCAGCATTGTATCTACTGGCATGAGCACCTGATGGGGCCAGAGAAGCGCGAGCTTGTGGAAGAGGTCCTGATGGGGCTGGAAAGCGACCTCCTGGAGCCGGCTGACGTGCTGATTGAAGACCACTCCGATGGCGCGCATGTCGATCTACCGCCGCTGGACGATTATTTAGAGCGCTCGCTGAGCCGCGAGGAATCATGAACAAACGCATCACCCAACAGGAACTCGAAAGCTACCTCTGGGGCGCCGCAGTCCTGCTGCGCGGCCTCATCGATGCCGGCGACTACAAGCAGTTCATCTTCCCGCTGCTGTTCTTCAAGCGTGTCTCCGACGTGTGGGACGAGGAGTATCAGGCCGCCCTGCAGGAGTCGGATGGCGATCTGTCCTATGCCGAGTTCGCCGAGAACCATCGCTTCCAGATTCCGGCCGGCGCGCACTGGCGTGATGTCCGCCAGGTGCCGATGAACGTCGGCATGGCCATCCAGAAAGCCATGCGCGATATCGAGGCGGCCAACCCGGAGCTGCTCGACGGCATCTTCGGCGATGCCGCCTGGACGAACCGCGAACGCCTTCCCGACGAGACCCTCAAGGACTTGATCGAGCACTTCTCGACTCAGATCCTCTCGGTGGCCAACGTGCCCGAGGACGAACTGGGAAACGCCTATGAGTATCTGATCAAGAAGTTTGCCGACGACTCCGGCCACACCGCTGCCGAGTTCTACACCAATCGCACCGTCGTGCACCTGATGACCCAGCTGCTCAAGCCCCAGGCCGGCGAGTCGATCTACGATCCCACCTGCGGCACTGGCGGCATGCTGATCTCCGCGCTCGACGAGGTGAAACGCTCCGGGGGCGAGTACCGCACCCTCAAGCTCTACGGTCAGGAGCGCAACCTGATCACCTCGTCCATCGCCCGGATGAACCTGTTCCTGCACGGCGTCGAGGACTTCCAGATTATCCGTGGTGACACCCTCGCCGAGCCCAAGCACATTGCCGGCGACCGCCTGCGCAAGTTCGACGTGATCCTGGCCAACCCGCCGTACTCGATCAAGCAATGGAATCGCACGACCTGGGAGCAGGATGCCTGGGGGCGCAACTTCCTCGGCACGCCACCGCAGGGCCGAGCGGACTACGCCTTCCAGCAGCACATTCTCGCCAGCCTCAGCGAGAAGGGCCGCAGCGCGGCGCTGTGGCCGCATGGCGTGCTATTCCGCAATGAAGAACAATCGATGCGCGCTAGGATGGTCGAGCAGGACTGGGTCGAAGGCGTCATCGGCCTGGGGCCGAACCTGTTCTACAACTCGCCGATGGAGTCCTGCATCCTGATCTGCAACCGGCACAAGCCAGCTGAGCGCAAGGGCAAGGTGCTGTTCATCGATGCCGTCAACGAGGTTACCCGCGAGCGGGCGCAGAGCTTCCTCAAGCCCGAGCACCAGAAACGCATTCTCGATGCCTGGCAGGCGTTTGCCGACGAGCCCGGCTTTGCCCGCGTGGCCACTCTAGACGACCTCGCCGGCAACGGCTTCAACCTGTCCATCCCGCTCTACGTGAAGCGTCAGAGCAGCAACGCCTCGACGGGGCAGCAGACGCAGAGCCTGCAGGAAGCCTGGGCAGGCTGGCAGGACAGCGGCCGGGCGTTCTGGCTGCAGATGGACGAGCTGGTGGAAACGCTGGACGGGCTGATCGAGCCGGAGAGAACCGATGCGTAGCGCCGTCGAACTGCTGGACGAGCTCAATGCGGTGGACGAGTCCGCGCGCATCGAGGCCAAGCGTGCCAGCGACATCGGCAAGTCGGTCATGGAGACGGTGATCGCCTTCGCCAATGAACCCGGCCTGGACGGTGGCTACCTGCTGCTGGGCGTGGACTGGGCGGTCAACGACAAGGGCGATACCGTTTACCGGCCTGCGGGCTTGCCCGATCCGGACAAGGTGCAGCGTGACCTCGCCAGCCAGTGTGCCAGCATGCTCAACGTCACGCTGCGCCCGGAAATGCAGCTGGAACAGGTGCAAGGCAAGACGCTGCTGGTGGTGTATGTGCCCGAGGCCGATGTCACCCACAAACCCGTCTACAAGAAAGCCACGGGCCTGCCGAATGGCGCCTACCGCCGTATCGGCTCCAGTGACCAGCGCTGTGTGGATGAAGACCTGTGGGTGTTGCGCGGGGAGAGCCAGCCCTTGCATGGCCCTGATTCAAGCATTCTTTCTGATGCCCGCGCCGACGACTTTGACCCGACCGCGATTGCCGCGTATCGGCGTGAGCGTGCCCGCATCAACCCCCAGGCCGAAGAGCTGGACTATGGCGACGAAGACATGCTCGAAGCGCTGGGGGCGCTAAGGCGTGTGGATGGTGCTTTGCAACCCACATTGGCTGGCATCGTTCTGTTCGGTAAACCGCTAGCCTTGCGCAGGCTACTGCCCATGGTTCGTATTGACTACATACGTGTGCCAGGCAACGAATGGGTCGAAGATCCAGAAAATCGCTTCCAATCCATCGACATACGCAAGCCTCTGATACTGGCATTGCCGCTCGCCGAAGCCAGCATTATTGATGAGCTGCCTAAAGGCTTTCGCCTGCCGGAGGGCCAGCTACAGAGCGTGCAAGAGCCCATTCTGCCGCGCAAGGTGATCCGCGAGGCGTTGGCCAATGCCGCCATGCACCGCAACTACACCCTGCACAGCCCGACGCAGATCATTCGCTACAGCAACCGCATCGAAATTCGTAACGTCGGCTATTCCCTCAAGGAGCCAGCGCAGCTGGGCTTGCCAGGTTCACGTCTGCGCAACCCAGCCATTGCAGCAGTGCTGCATGATCTGCATCTGGCCGAAGCCAAGGGTACGGGGATTCGTGCCATGCGTCGCCTGGCTGCGGATGCAGGCTTGCCGCTGCCAGAGTTCCACTCAGACCGGCAGGCCAATGAATTTAAGCTCACCCTGTTTCTGCACAACCTGCTCACCGAAGAAGACCACACCTGGCTGCGCAATTATGCCGGCAGCACACTGGGCCCCGACGAAGCCAAGGTGCTGATCTATGTGCGGGCAACCGGCGCGGTGGATAACACCGCCTGCCGCGACTTCTGTGGCTCGGATACCCTGGCCGCCAGCATGGTACTGCGCCGGCTGCGCGACCGGGGCCTGCTTGAGAAGCAGGGTGCAGGCAGTCGCACCTATTACACCCTGGCCGGTAATGAGCCTCGTCCGACTCCGGAGAGCGCACAGTCAGAGCTGCCGCTGGATCTCCCAGCATTCACCGCTCCTGTTGGCCAGCCTCAGCCTGCAGAGGCGGTAGCGGGCCAGCAAGCATGCAACCCTCAGCTTGCAACCTTGCCGTCTGAGCTTGCAACCTTACTTGCAACCTTGCAGGGCCGGATCAGCAGTGAAGCCTTGCGTGACGGCATCCGCCGCCTTTGTCAGTGGGCGCCTCAGAGCGGCGACCAACTTGCAACCTTGCTGGGTAAAGACCGCGACTACCTGCGCAACAAACACCTAATACCCATGGTGCGTGACGGCCAATTACGTTTCCGCTACCCGGAAAGCGCCAAACATCCACACCAGGCGTATGTTGCCCCAGAGGGCGAGGACAAGAGCAATGATTGAAAGGGATTTGAAGCCCGGCTGGCGTCGAGTGAAGTTCGGCGATGTGGTCCGACTGTCCAAGGCGCGCAGCAAAGACCCAATGGCCGATGGCATTGAACGCTACGTCGGTCTGGAACATCTCGAACCCGGTGACTTGCGCATCCGCAGCTGGGGCAATGTCGCTGACGGCGTGACCTTCACGAGCGTTTTTCAACCGGGGCAGGTGCTGTTCGGCAAGCGCCGCGCTTACCAGCGCAAGGTGGCTGTGGCGGATTTCTCCGGGGTGTGTTCCGGGGACATCTACGTGCTGGAGACCAAGGATGCGCAGGTCTTGCTGCCGGAGTTGCTGCCATTCATTTGCCAGACCGATGCGTTTTTCGAGCATGCGGTGGGGACTTCGGCGGGGTCGTTGAGTCCGCGCACCAATTGGACAAGTTTGGCCAATTTTGAGTTTGTGCTGCCAACACTTGAGGTCCAGATGCAGCGCGTCGATTTGCTTGGAAGGCATCAGGAGCTCGCAGGCAGCCTGGAAAGCGCAGCGGCCTTGGCTGAGCGGGCGCGGCGAGCGGCATTGCTTGACGCCTTCAGGCCTGATCGAGGCTCAGCCGACATGTTTCCGAGCCATTGGGCTACTGCGCCAGTCGGCGAGCTGGGTGACGTTCAATTGGGTCAGCAACGCCACCCCAAATACGACTCAGGTTGTTGCCGCTGACCGAAAACTGACCCAGTAGAGGCTGTTCTGCCGACTGAAAACTGACCCAGGTGTTCAACTGCTTCTGCTCAATTTTTGAGCAGGAGAACACAGGGTGATCAGTATGGAAATGATGGGCAAAATTCGGCGGATGTATTTCCGCGACAAGCTGTCGCTGCATGAGATAGCCAAGCGCACCGGGCTGGCGCGCAACACGATTCGCAAGTGGGTCAGAGCACCTGAGGCCAAGCAGCCGGTGTACCAACGCCGCGCGATCTTTAACAAACTCAGCCCTTTTCACGTCACGCTAGAGCAGGCGCTAAAAGCCGATTCGCTGCGCCCCAAGCAACAGCGGCGCAGTGCCAAGGCGCTGTTGGCGCAAATCAAAGCCGATGGTTATGACGGTGGCTACAGCCAGCTCACCGCGTTTATCCGTGCCTGGCGAGGGGGACAGGGCAAGGCGTCGCAGGCCTTTGTGCCGCTGACCTTTGCTCTTGGCGAGGCGTTTCAGTTTGACTGGAGCGAGGAAGGCTTGCTGGTCGGCGGCATTTACCGGCGTATGCAGGTGGCACATCTGAAGCTGTGTGCCAGCCGTGCGTTCTGGCTTGTGGCGTATCCGAGCCAGGGCCATGAGATGTTATTTGACGCCCATACACGCTCGTTCGGCGCCTTGGGCGGCGTGCCGCGCCGGGGCATCTACGACAACATGAAGACCGCCGTCGACAAGGTCAATAAGGGCAAAGGCCGGGCGGTGAATGCACGCTTTGCGGTGATGTGCGCGCATTACCTGTTCGATCCGGACTTCTGCAACGTCGCCGCTGGTTGGGAAAAGGGCATCGTTGAAAAGAACGTGCAAGACAGCCGCAGGCATATCTGGCTAGACGCCCAGGACTGCCAGTTTCACTCCTTCGAGGAACTCAATGCCTGGCTGGGCCAGCGCTGCCGCGCGCTTTGGAACGAGCTGACGCACCCTCAATACAGCGGTCTGAGTGTGGCCGAAGTGCTGGAGTTGGAGCGCGCTGAACTGATGCCTGTGCCAGCGCCATTCGACGGTTACGTCGAGCGGCCTGCGCGGGTCTCCAGCACCTGCCTGGTCAGCGTCGGGCGCAACCGCTACTCGGTGCCGTGTGAGTACGCGGGTAAGTGGGTCAGCAGCCGTTTGTATCCGACGCGAATCGAGGTGGTGGCTGACGACGCGCTGATCGCCAGCCATGTCCGCTTGCTGGATCGCGACCAGGTCAGCTATGACTGGCAGCACTACCTCCCGCTGATCGAACGCAAGCCCGGTGCGCTGCGCAACGGCGCGCCCTTTGCTGATCTGCCGGCGCCGCTGCGTCAGCTTAAGCACGGTCTGGGGCGTCATGCCGGCGGTGACCGGATCATGGCGCAAGTTCTGGCTGCCGTACCGGTCGCCGGGCTCGATGCCGTGCTGGTAGCCGTTGAGCTGGTACTGGAGAGTGGCAGCCTGAGCGCCGAACACATCCTCAATGTCGTGGCACGGCTGACAGCATCCGAACCACCACCCAGCGTCGAAACCCACTTGTCGCTCAAGGAAGCCCCCGTCGCTAACACGGCGCGCTACGACCGCCTGCGTGGCCAGGTCGAGGAGGTCGGTCATGCGTGATTTGATGGCGGAACTCAAGGAGCTGCGCCTGCACGGCATGGCCACGGCCTGGGCGGAGTTAACTGCACAGGGTGAGTCGAACACAGCCTCGTCCAAGTGGCTGCTCGAACACCTGCTGGAACAAGAGCACACAGATCGCGCCATGCGCTCGGTGAGCCACCAGATGAACATGGCCAAGCTGCCGATGCACCGCGATCTGGCCAGCTTCGATTTCAACGCCTCTAGCGCCGACGCACGCCTGATCAGCGAGCTGGCCAGCCTGGCCTTTACCGACACCGCGCAGAACGTGGTGCTGATCGGTGGGCCAGGCACCGGTAAAACCCACCTAGCCACCGCGCTGGCCGTGTCCGGCATCACCCGGCATGGCAAGCGCGTGCGCTTCTACTCCACGGTCGATCTGGTCAATCTGCTGGAGCGCGAAAAACACGACGGCAAAGCCGGGCGGATCGCCCAGGCACTGCTGCGCATGGATCTGGTCATCCTCGACGAACTGGGTTATCTGCCGTTCAGCCAGGCTGGCGGTGCGTTGCTGTTTCACCTGCTGTCCAAGCTGTACGAACACACCAGCGTGGTGATCACCACCAACCTGAGCTTCGCCGAATGGTCGAGCGTGTTCGGCGACGCCAAGATGACCACCGCCCTGCTGGATCGGCTGACCCACCACTGCCACATCGTCGAAACCGGTAACGAGTCCTATCGCCTGCAACACAGTAGCTTGGCGGCCCAGGCCAAGATCAAATCACGGGAGCGAAAGCGTAAGGACGGCCAGGAACCGGAGGACGATGAGTCGTTCTGATTTCATGGTGACGACGGCCTGCTGCATGGCTGCATGTGGCAGGTCTTCAACAGCTGAACTGGGACAGCGAGGGAGTGGGTTCAAAAGCAGCTGCGCTGGTAGACTTATCCACAGTTGCTGGTAACAAAATCAGCAATCCGCCCTGGGTCAAATTTCAATCGGCAGGGTGGGTCAATTTTCCATCAGCGCCAACACAAGTGCTGGCCAGCAGCGGCGCACCGGCCAACCGCCTGCGCCTGGAAATCACCGAATCCATGTTGCAACACGACCTGACGGTCACCATCGGCAAGATGCAGGCGCTGCGCCAGGTCGGCGTGCGCTTCTCGCTGGACGACTTCGGCACCGGCTATTCGTCCATGAGCTACCTCAAGCACATGCCGTTGGATCAGCTGAAGATCGACAAGTCCTTCGTCGACGAAATCCTTATCGACAGTACCGACAGCGCCATCGTCCGCACCGTGGTAACCCTGGCGGAAAATCTCGGCTTGGAGGTGGTAGCCGAAGGCGTGGAGCAGCGCGAACAACTGGAGTTGCTGATTGCTATCGGCTGCCGAGCGTTCCAAGGTTACCTGTTTGGTAAGCCGGAACCGATCACCCGAACATAAGGGGAAATTAGCGTGTAAGGCTGGGCGGCGGCAAAAACTGAGTGCAACACCTGACCTTTCCGGTACGGTGCTGCCCCTATGTCTTATTCCGAACTCAGCGTTGAAGAACGCGCCACCATTCAAATCAGCCGTGCCCAAGGGTTCAGCCTGCGCAAGATTGCTTGCTTGATCACCCGATCCCCTTCGACCATCAGCCGGGAGCTGCGCCGCAATCGAGATGTCTGTGGTGGCTACTCGGCCCGCATGACCCAGCAGCAGATGCAGGCCCGCCGCCAAGGCTGTCGACCGAAACGAAAGCTGTTGCCGGGTGGTGAGCGCTTTCAGTTGGTGGCCCATATGCTGCGCGAGCGTTTGTCTCCCGAGCAGATTGCCGGCAAGCTGCGCAGCATGAACATTCCCAGCCTCAGAGATGCATACGTCTGTCGCGAGACGATCTATAATGCCATCTATGCCTTGCCGGTCGGCGAGCTGCGTAAGGAGCTGATCATCTGTCTGCGCCAAGGCAAGACGACGCGCCGGCCGCGCTCTGGTGGCGTGGATCGGCGCGGCCAGATCCCCGAGATGGTCAGTATTCATGTGCGCCCGCCGGAGATTGAAGACAGGCTGATGCCGGGGCATTGGGAAGGCGACCTCATCAAGGGTAAGGCCAACGCCTCGTCCGTCGGTACGCTGGTGGAACGCACCAGTGGGTACCTGATGTTGGTGAAGATGAACGACGCGACGGCGACTTCGGCGCTTGAAGGCTTCAGCGCCGCGCTCAATAGCATGCCGCTGGAGATGCGCAAGAGCATGACTTACGACCAGGGCCGGGAGATGGCACGACACGCCGAGATCACCCAAAGAACCGGCGTGGCGATCTACTTTTGCGACCCGCACAGCCCCTGGCAGCGCGGCAGCAACGAAAACATCAACGGCCTGATTCGCCAGTACTTGCCCAAGGGCACAGAC
Organism: Pseudomonas sp. HLS-6; assembly: GCF_002753995.1. Classification (NCBI taxonomy): domain Bacteria; kingdom Pseudomonadati; phylum Pseudomonadota; class Gammaproteobacteria; order Pseudomonadales; family Pseudomonadaceae; genus Pseudomonas; species Pseudomonas sp. HLS-6. Next base: position 5,237,991 of record NZ_CP024478.1, on the reverse strand, counting down.
CTGTCGGTACATAGCCAGGAGGAGCTGGACGCCATTGCGCTGCAACTGAACATGCGACCGCGCAAGCGCTTCGACTTCAAATGCCCCATCGAGGTGATGGGAGAGGTCATGCAAAATGCCATGGCAATGCGGCATGATGCTCCGGCTTCAATTCAATACCGTGTTGCACTCAGCTCCTGCAACCGCCAAGTAAAGACAGGTGCGCTATGAGAGTGGTAGAAGTACTAAAGCGATTAAACATCAACCCCGTATCTTTTGATGAGCGTAAAGCTCTTATTAATCTTTCAACTACCGAAATTAAATTGCTCGAAGCCATTCACAAACCACTTTATGCCTTTGAGAATGAGCTTATTCATGCTTTTTATCAGCATCTTTTAAAGTTTGACCATGCATCGAAGATGCTGCGTGACGTTAACCTAATGAGCAAACTTCAAGAGACACAAAAACTGTACTTTAGGAAATTAACTGCCGGCGATTATGGATTCGACTACGCCCAAGATCGTATTAGAGTGGGCATTGCGCACCAAAGAGTTGGTTTGACGCCACAATGGTATATTGGGGCTTACGGTGTTTACTTAGATCTCGTTTGTAAATTCGTCAGTGTGATATTGAATAGCGATAAGGAGCGTATCGAGCCAACGTTAACTGCGCTCTACAAAGTCGCGCTGCTGGATATCACCCTAGCCTTTGACGCCTACATGTACGCTAGCCACCAGACACTTGAGCAGTCAAGGCAGCAGATTTCTGACAAATACGATTTTCAAATTCGTACCAGCAATGCCATCGCTAAGATTCAGCGCGCTTTTATACTTAATGAGTCGCATGACAGTGCACTTAGCCTTTTACTTAATGAACTCATCGCTCTGACAGATAGTCAGTTCGGTTTGATTGGTGAGGTGCTGGAAGACTCGCAACTACGACCATATCTGAAAGTCCGCGTCTTGACAAATATCAGCTGGGATCATGAAACCCGTGAGCTATATGAAAGAAGTAAGGCGGATGGCTTAGAGTTGGCGGCCTCAAGGAGCAAGTGCAACAGCTAGTTAAAAAATCGGAGCGCGCTAATTCCGAAATTGAACGAGATGCCGCCTCCGAAGCATCGCGATCGTTTGGCGTCTGAGCGAACTGAGCCATCCCGACTAAGCACGATTTTCTTCGCCAAGCCCCTGCCCAAAATCTCCTCCTCGGTCGCTGAAACTGCGGCTATACACAACCCCCCCGGCATCGCTTAAACAATGGCTATACAGAACCCCCCCAGCATCGACGATGTAGCGGCCTGAAATGGCACGATAGCCGCCCTCCTTATGGGGCATCCAGCAGGCTAGCCAAGCTGGGGGAGGGTTTGTTCTTAGCGGTCAATTTATCGTTGTAAGCTTATTGGTCGCTGAGAGCTGAAGATAATCTACTAGCACCTCAACTGGAAACTTCCAGCCCAGTGTCTGCCGAGGGCGGGTATTGAGCAAATCAGCTATTTCATCCAGTCGCGCCTGCGTCACTAGAGAGAGATCTGTGCCTTTCGGGAGATACTGACGCAACAATCCGTTCGTATTTTCATTACTACCGCGTTGCCAAGGCGAATGTGGATCGGCGAAATAAATTTTCATCCCCGTTCGCGCCGTGATTTCGGCATGGCGGGCCATTTCGCTACCTTGATCATGTGTCATGGTTTTTAGTAGTGATGGGGCCATCCGCGACATCTCCCTCACAATGGCTTCCGCCGCCGCTTCAGCGGTGGGGGCTTCAAGTTTGGCGAGGATTACATATCGGCTTGTGCGTTCGACCATTGTGGCGACGGCTGAGCGATTATTGGCCCCCATAATCAGATCACTCTCCCAATGCCCAGGTACCAGACGATCTGCAACTTCGGGAGGGCGTAGGTGAATACTCAGTTGTGCAGGATAGCGCTCTCGACGCACATTGCTCTGTGTTCGCTTAGGACGCTTGCCGTCTGCTTGACGTAGATAACTGATCAGCTGACGTTTCAGCTCTCCGCGTGGGTAGGCATAGATGGCGAGGTAGATAGTTTCGTGGCTCACATGTCGCTCGGGTTGGTCAGGCCAGATAGCGTGTAGTCTGCGGGCAATTTGTTGTGGTGACCAGCCAATGCGGAGCATTTCGACGACCACTTGAAACAGCTCAGAGTCTGGAGATAAACGCCGTTGACGACGAGGCATATGTCGAAGCTGTTGTGCCCTACTTGTGGCTTTGATGGCGTCATAGTGGGGCTGCTGGGGGTTGCGCTTGATCTCTCGACTAATGGTGCTGGGGTGACGCCCTAGCAACGCAGCAATAGTTCGTAGCGTCTGCCGTTGAAATAGCATCACCATGATGGTGACGCGCTCCTCGGTACTCAGGTGACTGTATTGGGTAGACATGGCAACACCTTACATCAGGTGTTGCACTTGCTCCTTGAGGCCGCCGTTCCATAATCATCATAATTTACTGGGTGAAGTATTAACAACCGGCCAAGCTGTTATCTCAAACAATCCTCAGGATGATTCTCGTGCTGGTGGCACACCACATGGTCATCCCAAGCTCTCCTCCTTCCTTGGATTACCAATTAAACATAATGGTAAGTTGATTGGCATGGTCGGTCTGGCTAACGCAGCCAACGGCTATGAACAATCTGACGTTGAGAAACTGAACCCCATCCTCGAAACCTTGGAATCGCTGTCTGAAGCAAGAGAGATTAAAAATAAACTTGCTCTGACACTGGAAGAGAACGCCCGCCTTGCATTAGTTGCTACACAGACTGTGAACGGGGTAATGATCTTAGATTGTGATTACAACATCACTTGGTGTAATGCTGGCTTCGAACGAATCTCTGGTTATTCTTTGGAGGAGCTTGCGGGTCAATCGCCGTTGGCAACATTAACCGGGCCGCAGACTAACAGCTTTGACCTTTTGAAGTTACAAAAAGCAGTCACAAAGAGAAAGTCTATTGAAATTGAATTACTTAAATATCGAAAGAGTGGAGAGACCTTCTGGAGTCGCATCAGTTGCAACCCTACGTTTAATGAGCTTGGAGAGCACTCGGGGTATATTTCGGTTGAGCTGGATATAACTCAAGAGCGCTTGAGGCAGGACGAACTGACCAGCTTTAAAAGCGTTGTTGATCAAATCGCTGATGCCGTCCTATTTTTTGATGCCGAAACGTTGGACATTTTATATGCCAACCTTGCTGCACAGCGTCAACTTGGGCGGAGTTGGGCGATGCTACAAATTATGAAGCCCTACGAATTTAAGCCGAGCTACGATGCACAATCGTTCGATCGGCTTTTGAAGCCGCTCAAAATAGGTGAGGTGGAGCTGCTGCATTTTGTTACCCAACATCGCAAAGGGGATGGCAACATCTATCCTGCAGAAATTAGTATGCAGATTGTACAAACCGCGTTTAACCAAAAAGTCGTTGTCAATATAATTCGTGACATCTCAGCGCAGCTTGATTATGAAAGACTCAAAAGTGAAAACGAAAAGCGCTTGGTGAATTTGCTGCATAAATCAGAGGATGCGATGGGCATAATCAGCCCAGATTTTGTGATTACTGATTGTAATGATGCAGCCGCAAAACTTTTTGGCTTGTCTGACCGCAAAGCGCTGATTGGTTTGTCGCCTATTCAATTTTCACCATTGAGCCAGGGTAAAAACAACAGCGAAGAGCTCGCCAAAGCTCTTTTAAATAAAGCCTCAACAGAGGGCTACCAGCGTTTTGAATGGCTTCATATCACTAAACAAGGTCAGCATATACCGATAGAGGTAACGCTCACTCCAGTCATCTACCTTGGACAAAACGCTATCAAGGTAATTTGGCGCGATTTAAGTGACATTAAAGCCAAAGAGCACCGCATCAAGCAATTGGCATTTTTTGATGAGCTAACGGGACTGGCTAATAAAAATTTATTCTCTGAACGAGTTAAATACCTTCTTAAAATTGCAGATAGACATCAATATACCATCGCGATTATATATATCGACCTGGTTAATCTTGAAGATATTAACGAAACAATGGGATACGAAGCGGGTGATGCAGTCATCCAAGCGGTCGGTCGCAGATTAGCAAAAACCATCCGCGGCGCAGATACTTTAGTGCGTTGTATCTTTGAGAACGAGGACTGCCAGACTTTACCTATCGTCAATGACATAGATCGAGAGTTTGACTCCTTAGCCCGTTTAAATTCTGATTTTTTTGCGCTTGCAGCCGTTCTATCTAATCCCGATGCGGCATCAATAATGGTCAACAGGTTACAACAAGCTCTCGCTGAGCCGCTCGAAACCCTAGAGGGTGAAGTCAGTATCAATGCAAGAGCTGGAATTGCTTTATATCCTCAGGATGCGGATACCTTTGATGCAATAACACGAGGTGCCAATATAGCACTTAATATGGCCAAAGACTCCGGTTTACCCAGTTGCTATTTTAATATTGAAGTGGGTGAAAGGATTCAGAAAAAATCAATTATCTCAAAGCAACTTGAGAGAACCTTACTCTCCTATCCTGATAATCTGCGAATCGTCCTTCAACCTCAAGTTTGTTTAAAAACACATAAGTTAGTCGGTGCTGAGGTTCTGGTGCGCTGGAGAGACGAAGAGCTTGGCGAAGTTTCGCCAGGATCCTTTATTCCAATTGCTGAAGAGCGAGGGTTAATCAATAAGTTGACGCATCTCGTATTAGAACGTGTTATTGAACTGAAACGCAGTTGGCAGAAAAAAGAAGTGTTCTCGCAAGAAAATTTGCGTTTCAAGCTCGCCCTTAATATTTCAGCGAAAAGCTTTGATGATGAGTCTGCAATTTATGGTTTTTTAACTTTGATAGAACTCGCAGGGCTAGAGCCAAATGATTTTGAGCTTGAGCTTACCGAAACAGGGCTTATGCGTGATCCCGATAAAGCAATATCAACTTTAAATATGATACGAAGTAAAGGTTTTGCGATTGCCATTGATGACTTTGGTATGGGGCATTCTTCATTAAGTTATCTAAAAAACATCAATGCGGATGTGCTGAAAATTGATATGCACTTTATCAAGTCAATACTTGAAGATGAGAAAAACCTCGCCATTGTTAAAACCATTATTTCAACAGCAAAGATTTTTGGCTTGAAAACTCTTGCTGAGGGAATTGAAACTCAAGAAATTGCGACGCTACTGGCAGAACTGGGTTGTGATTGGGGGCAAGGTTACTACTTCGATAAACCTCTCTCTGTTGAGCAGTTTGAAAAATTACTTTTGAGCTATAAGAGATAATACTGATTATGTTCGACTTTCTAAAGAAAACACCCACTTTAACAGAACCACTAAAAGTTTCTGATGAAAAACTCCTCTTTAATGCCATGTTAAACGCTACCGCGATGGTGATTTTTAATCATTCAGGCGAAATACTTGAAGTGAGTCAGAAGTTTGCTGACTTTATGGGGTACAGTAAACAGGAACTTCTGGGCCAGCATCACCGCATTTTGTTTGAGACTGCCTATACATCGAGGCCCGAGTATATAACCTTCTGGCGAAATCTCCTTGAGGACAAACCGCAGCGAGATACCTTTAAATATATAAAGAAGAATAGAGAAACTATCTTTGTCGGCGCACGTTATGTGCCAATTAAGGATGAACAAGGTAAGGTGTATCGTGTTGTTAAATTGGCTTTTGATGTCACCGCGCAGCATAACGAATCTGCGTCGCAGAATGCTGTTTTTACAGCACTTAACCGCTCACAGGCTGTAATTGAATTTACCCCGGATGGCACAATCACCAATGCTAACCAGAATTTTCTTAATGCTATGGATTGCAAACTGGAACAGATAAAGGGTAAACACCACAAAATTTTCTGTGATGAAAACTTTTATCGTGATAACCCAAATTTCTGGCGCAACTTGGCTAACGGTAACTATCAGACAGGTCGATTTCTAAGAAGAAGTCTGTCTGGCAGGAGCGTCTGGCTTGAAGCAACTTACAACCCCATTCTTGATGGGCAAGGTAAAGTCTATAAAGTGATAAAATTTGCGTCAGATATTTCTGAGCGCGTCAATAACGCCATTAATACAGTGAACCTCGCGGCGCAAACATCCGAAAAGACATCGGCGTTAACAACAACGGCAATGCGAGAGCTGGATAACAGCGTGAATACCAGTGTTCAAATCGCATCACAGGTTGAAAATACTGCACAAGTAGGACAAGAGCTAAATCTGAAATCAAAGAATATTCAGGAAATAGTAACCACCATACGTTCTATTGCAGATCAGACAAACTTATTGGCACTTAATGCGGCGATTGAAGCTGCAAGAGCCGGAGATTCCGGCAGAGGGTTCGCAGTTGTTGCAGACGAAGTAAGAAAGCTTGCCGCCAGATCGGCTTCCGCAACCTCCGACATTGCTGAAGTTGTCAAAGAAAATGCTGGGCTGATTGATAAAATTGACACCGGTTTAAAAGAGATCAATGTGATAGCTAAAAAGGGTCATGAATCGATTGAACATGTCGAAAAAGCTATCGAGAGTGTGAATGTGAGTATCAGTGAACTCGTGTCAATGGTTGAAGCATTGAAACCCTAATTTTTATACCAACAATCCTTTATTTATTGGATTTGTTACCAGAGCGCTCCTGATTTGTTGGAAGGTGTTTTACTTCTTCATCAGATAGCGCTATTAACGATGAATGAAAAATGGACAGCCCGCATCAAAACAAAAATCTAACAATTAAAAACAATGCGTTTAAATAAAAATTTTTCAACCTAATCATACGCATAATTACCAGAAACTAAATAGAAAGCGTTCTTTTTCTTTTTTGCGATATACATAGCCTGGTCAGCTTTATTAATAATCTCATCTGAACTAAGTTTTTCGCCTTTATGAATGTAGGCTCCAATACTTGAAGTACAAATATAAGGTTCGGCCCCTAGATCGTAAGGATAACTTAGTCGTTCTCTTATTTTTTTGCCTATTTTTTTAACCCAAGCATCAGAAGAGAAAATTTGGTTGCGTCCAGAGAGTATAATTAAAAACTCGTCACCTCCAAACCGGCAAACCGTATCGCTATCACGAACAGATTCTATTAATCGATTTGATACGGCTTTAAGTAAATGATCTCCTGCCTCATGACCTTGAGTATCATTTAGTAACTTGAAATCGTCGAGATCTATATACATCAATACAATAGGAAATTTATCTCTTTTAGCTGATAATAGTAGTTGCCCTAATCGTTCTTGCAACAATCTTCTATTAGCAAGACCTGTTAACGAATCATAGAATGCAAGGCGCTTAATTTCTGCCTCTGCCGCTACAGCGGCACTAATATCTCTGGCTATCTTGGAAGCTCCTATTACCTGCCCCTCAGAATTATATATCGGCGAAATACTCACTGATAAATCTATTAGTTGACCATTTTTGTGTTTGCGTTGAGTGACAAAATGATCTACTTTCTGTCCACTTGAAATTTTATTTAGAATTTCAGCCTCTTCGTGTAACCTCTCACTTGGAATTATCAATGTAATTGATTGACCGATTATCTCCTCCTCTGAGTAGCCAAAAATCTTTTCAGCCCCTCTATTCCAACTTGCAATAATTCCATGACCATCCTTACTGATAATCGCATCGTCAGAAGATTCAACTATGGCATTTGAAATGCGCAAGGTTTAGTTCTGCAAGTTTCCTTTGAGTTCTTGCTATCCAACTGATAACACTTTCCCGTGAATTTGCTTTAACTATAATTGGCGTTAAAAAATTCCCTTTCCCTAACTCATGTAAATGGCCTTCTAATTCAGGAATAGAACAGCCGATTATCTTACGAAGCTGCACGCCAATTTTAAAAATAAAAATAATCAGAAGTATCGAAAGTAAACATAGACTTCCTATAACTAGCATCAGCCTATTTTTTGCTATATTTACAGTGGATTGTGTCCTGTCAAAAACCATCTGTTCAGTTTCGATAATCGGTCGCATGATTTCTGCCTTTGTTGAGATAAAGAAATCATCTGCTAGCATTTCTAAAGCTTTTTCGCGTTTTTTAGGATCTGTCGGTACGTTTTCTTCAAAAAGGTCAATTGCTTTATTTTCTACCGCCACTAATAAGTCTGACTTTTCCTTAGAAAGCTTTAAATTTTGTAATTCAATTTCAGTAAAGCCAGCTCTTTGCATTAGTTCAATAATCGAAACTCCGTCACCGCTGGCGTCATGCTTCGACTCTGAAATATCGGGGGCTGCTCCATTAACATCCCAATAAGCAAGAGAATAATTCTTCGGTCGCGTTCTCAACCCGTCACGTATTTCAACGGCAGCCTGAAACTGATGTTTATAAAGAGGGTTACCAGTAATGATATAAGTTCTTACTAACCTTGCTAAATCGTTAGATGACTGGCGAAGCTCCGCAGCCAACTTAATAGACTTCTCTCTCGTATCAACAGCACTCTGATAACGTAATTGTTCAAAAACAAGTACAACGATACTCGTACCTAACAAGAAAACAATAGCTAGCATCGAATACAAATAAATTTTGAATGTTTTAGGTTGTTCCTTCCATTCCATGTGCTAATAAATCCTGTCTATAATTTTGATGTTAAGGTTAAAAAAAAATAACAAATTCAGAGATTAACCATACTGGAAACGCCTACAGTTTTACACCTTGCCGGAGCTAGCCCTCCACCCCGTCCGTTCTTCGCAAAGTCAGACCACCGTTCGACCACTGTACTTTTTGTTTGCAGCAAATGTAAGCGTCTTGCTTCGGGTCGGTAGCAGCCAGAACCGAACGGCCGCTCTTGGCCCAGAGTGTGTAAAAACGCACCGGTAAACCCTTGCTATGATTTCCGAGAATCTCAGCGTATGGGACGCCCATGAAACGGTTTATCCAGGGTGAACACCGAGGTCAAAGCACCTTACTTCCCGAAAGCCTCGACGACTACGTCAGCGATACCAATCCGGTTCGGGTGGTTGACGTTTTCGTCGATGAACTCGACCTAGCCACGCTAGGTTTTGATGGCGTCATTCCAGCCGAAACCGGAAGACCGGCTTACCACCCTTCGATCCTGCTGAAGATCTATATCTACGGCTATCTAAACCGCATTCAATCGAGCCGGCGTCTTGAGCGAGAAGCTCAGCGCAACGTCGAACTCATGTGGTTAACCGGGCGATTGATGCCCGATTTCAAGACCATCGCCAACTTCCGAAAAGATAACAGCAAGGCCATTCGCGGCGTCTGCCGCCAGTTCGTTTTGCTCTGCCAGCAGTTGGGGTTGTTTGGCGAAAACTTGGTTGCCATCGACGGCAGCAAATTCAAGGCAGTGAACAACCGTGACCGCAATTTCACCAGCGCCAAACTGAAGCGGCGTATGGAAGAAATCGAGGCGAGCATCAGCCGTTATTTGGCTGTGCTCGATGCGGCTGATCGACAGATTCCTAGCGCCTCCGCGCCAGACACTGCCAGCCTGGAAGATAAGATTGCCAAGCTAAAAGCGCATATGAAAGAGCTTCAAGGGATCGAAACTCAGCTCAACGATTCCCCTGATAAACAGGTTTCGCTGACCGACCCGGATGCCCGTTCGATGATGACGCGCGGCAGCGGTATCGTCGGCTACAACGTGCAGACGGCTGTCGATACGCAGCACCACCTGATCGTTGCTCACGAGGTCACCAACAGCGGTTCAGACCGCGACCAACTCAGTTCAATGGCGAAGCAGGCTCGTGAAGCCATCGGCGCAGAAACGCTGTCCGTGGTGGCTGACCGAGGCTACTTCAAGGGTGAAGAGATCCTTGCCTGTCACGACGCAAACATCACGGCCTACGTGCCTAAGCCAATGACTTCAAGCGCCAAGGCTGATGGCCGATTCAATAAAGATGCCTTCGTGTATGACCCGACGAAAAACGAATACACCTGCCCGGCGGGAGAGGCACTGATCTGGCGATTCTCCAGCGTTGAGAAAGGCATGAATATGCACTGTTACTGGAGTTCTAAGTGCCAGAGTTGTGCGCTGAAAACCCAGTGCACACCAAGCACAAATCGTCGAGTAAGGCGCTGGGAGCATGAAGCAGTGCTGGAGGAAATGCAGCGCCGGTTGAACCAAGCACCAGAGATGATGCGGGTTCGAAAACGGACTGTTGAGCATCCCTTCGGTACGCTCAAGCAATGGATGGGCGCAACGCACTTCCTGACCCGAAAGCTGAACGGGGTGAGTGCGGAGATGAGCTTGAATGTGCTCGCCTACAACTTGAAACGGGTGATGAAAATCATCGGCACCGAAGGCCTGTTGAAGGCGATGACGGCGTAAAAGCCCCAGCTTTTGCTGCTCCAAGAGGTGCCAAAGCGCTTCATAAACGCTCTGACGCGCTATTGGCGCTGATCGCGGCTATTTGCTTGGGAAACCGCCTCGCCCAGGAACACTGGGCTGAGGCACCCAAGATGCGAAAGTGTTTTTACACACTCTGGGCCAGAAGCGGACGTTCAAGCATAGACCGGGGATGTCTACCAGAGCGGGGTAGTCCAAGCAGTCATTCAATGCGTCTACAAAAGTAGGGTCGATTCAGTGGTTCATGAAATTCTCCTGTAATACAAACGCTCTCTCATTCGAACTCCCGCCCTTCACCAGCTTCCTCATGGGTCACTCCGTCGCGGATGTGGTAGATGCGTTTGAAAGTTGGGATGATTTTTTCGTCATGAGTGACGACGATGATGGCGGTCTCGAACTTCCGAGCCATGTCGTTGAGGATGCGAATCACCGCCATGGCACGCACGCTGTCGAGAGGTGCGGTGGGTTCATCCGCCAGGATCACCGGTGGGCGGTTAACCAATCCGCGCGCGATGGCAACCCGTTGCTGCTCGCCACCGGAGAGTTGCGATGGCATGGCGTGAACTCGGTGTTGCACATCAAGCGCCGTAAGCAATTCCAATGCCTTCGCTCGCGCCTCTGCATTCGCGACGCCTGCAAGCATCGGCAGCAGGGCCACGTTGTCGGTGACATCGAGAAACGGAATCAGGTACGGCGATTGGAAGACAAAACCAATTTTGTCGCGCCGCAAGGCGCGCAGATCACGAACTTGCCAACCGCCGTCGTATATCACTTCATTACCCAGCGTCATGCGGCCGTCGCTCGGATCGATCACCGCACCCAGGCATTTAAGCAGCGTGCTCTTGCCCGAGCCGGAAGGGCCGACCAATCCGACCACCTCACCTGGTGCAACCTGCATATTCACGTCCTTCAACGCGTAGACAGCCGTGTCACCTTTGCCAAAGCGTTTGCTTAGGCCTTCGATGCGGATTCCTTTTCCAATCATGGGGTCACCCTATCGCTTCGGCCGGATCGACCTTGAGTGCCATGCGAATGGCGACGATGCTGGCCAGCACGCAAATCACGAGCACGGCAAAAAAACCGGTCACGGAATCCATTGGCGTGAGCAGCACATATTTGGGGAACAGGGGGGCTGAGAAAGTGGCGGTGATCTTGCCGACCACGAAGCCAATCACCCCCAAGGCGAGCGCCTGCTGCATGATCATCGCGGCGATAGTTCGGTTGCGTGTGCCGATGAGCTTCAATACCGCGATCTCGCGGATTTTGTCCATCGTCAGCGAGTAGATGATGAAAGCGACGATGGCCGCGCTAACGATGGCCAGAATCACCAAGAACATGCCTATCTGTTTGGCCGACGTGGCGATCAACTTGCCGACGAGGATGTCTTCCATCTGTGCCCGTGTGTAGACCGTCAAACGCTTCCAGCGTCGGATGGATTCGGCAACCCTGTCCGGCGCATGACCAGGTTTTAGAGTGACCAGCACTGCATTGACGAACGCGTTGGTGCTCTGTGAAGCAATCACGGCATCCAGCAAACCAGGAACACCGGGTCTATTGAAGGCCGGGTTGGCTTCGGTGCGACGCCGGCTTTGCCAAATGGCGTCGTTATCCTTGAGGAACTGAGCCTCTTGGGCATCCTTGAGCGGAATGAATACCATCGGGTCGCCGCTGGAAGACACCATGCGCCGAGTCAGCCCAACGACGGTGTAATGATTACGGCGAATGGCAAGACGATCTCCCAGTTTGAAGCCGGTGGCGATGTCGGCCACTGCCTCGTAGTGACCGCGCGTGATCTGGCGTCCAGCGACGAGATAAGGAGGCCATCCAGGTGTAGCCCCCAACGCGCCGGGCGCGATGCCGACCACCATGGTGCGTACATCACTCTCGCCCTTGCGTACCTGCATGGTCAGGTAGGTCACGTTCGCTGCCTGGGCGACTCCCGGCATGGCGAGGATGGCGCGATACACGTCATCGTTGAGGCTGGACGACTCCGCATAAGGACCCAGAGTGTCCTTTTGCACCACCCAAAGGTCGGCGCCACTGTTGTCGAGCAGCGCCTTGCCGTCGTCCACCATGCCCCGGTACACCCCGGCCATGACCAGGGTGACGCCGATCAGCAGACCCAGACCGATGCCAGTGAAGACGAACTTTCCCCAGGCATGGAGAATGTCGCGGCCGGCCAGGCTGATCATCGTGACACTCCTGGGATATGGTCGACAACATGGATGCGGCTGCGCGTCGTCAGTGCCTTTTCGCTATAGATCACAACCTGGTCCCCATTCTTGAGCCCTTCGCGCACCTGCACGTAACCATTGAGGTCGGAAGTGCCGAGCTTGACCGGGGAGAAATGCAGATCATCATCCACGATTTGCCAGACACCAACTTTGTCGCCCTCACGCTGGACGGCAGCGTTGGGGATCAGTGGAGCGGCCGGGAGCGCCGGCAAGTCAACCGTGACTTCGGCCAATTCACCCACCGGTGGAAAAGGTTCTGGTTTGTTATCGAATGTCACCTTGGCAAGCGTTTCCTCGGTTACCGCGTCGGCCTTGGGTTCCACCCGCAACACGCGACCTTTCAAGGTCTGGCCACCACGCGAACGCAGCACGATACGAGCCGGCAGCCCCCCAGCCAGCCCCGATGCGCTGATCTGGTCGAAGCGCGCATTGATCCACAAACTCTTGGGGTCGATTACTTCCACCACGGCCTCGCCCGCGACGATGGTCGTGCCGGGATCGGCATCGCGCACGGCGACTACACCGTCGACCGGCGCGATCAGGCGCAGATTACTCCGCTGCGCGACGAGTCCTTCGAGGTCGGAGCGTGCCCGGGCAATATCTTCGCGAGCGGCGGATAGGGCGGCATCGGCGATCTGCAGTTCCTGCTGCTTGGTGGTGACGATTTCCTCGCTGATAAAGCGCACCGCTAACAATTGCTCGTAGCGGCGCGCTTGGGTTTGCGCGTAGGCTTGCCGGGCTTCTGCCTCGCGCAAAGCCGCTTCCGCACGCTTGAATGCCGACTCCTGTGAGCGCACCCGAGCATCGAGGTCGACCGGCTCCATCTCGCCGAGCACCTGTCCGGCCTTGACCTGGTCGCCTACATGCACCTCCAGGCGTTTGACGCGCCCGGCAAACGTCGGCCCGATCTTGTAGGTGTAGCGCGCCTCCACCGTGCCGATGCCGAACAGCGCCGGTGTGATAGCCCGTGATTCCACGCTTGACACCGTCACAGCGACCGGGGCGAGCGGCCCTGATCGCAGACCGACATAAATAAAAAGCACCAGCAAAGGAATGATGACGGCAAGCAGCGCCAGGGTGCGGCCTTGCAAGGGTAATTTTTTCATTGCGCATTCCTTATGCCACGTCGATAAATTGCAAAGACGCGCGGCGCATCGCGGTGCATACGGCCCACATCACCCGCCAACAGCGATTGCATGACCAAGCCCTGGATCGTGCCAATGAACAGCGTTGCCGCCGCCTCGTTGTCAAGCGAGGGAGACAACTCGCCGCTGGTCTTGCCTTTCTCGATGAGACGATGCAAACGTTCGCCGTAGCGCTGAATCAAGGTTTGCACCATGCGCTTGGCCGGTGTCGATTCGGCACGTTGAAGCTCACCAAACATCATTCTTGGCACACCTGGGTGCTCAGCAACGAATTCGATATGACTCATGAACATCGCCTCCATAGCTGCCAAGGGCGACTCGATTCCTTGTGCGGATCGATCGATTCTGGCTAATAGACGCTCTGCTACCCACTCCATGACCGCCTGCCAAATGGCTTCCTTGTTCGGGAAGTGCCGAAACAGCGCACCTTGGGTCAAGTTCATGTGTTTAGCGATAGCCGCAGTGGTTATCTCGCTTGGGTTTTGTGAACCGGCAAGCGCCACGACGGACTCGACAATTACGGCACGACGCTCATCGGCCGGCAGATGCTTTGGATGGGTGTCCACGAGCACTCCTCGTAAGATAGTAATTGATTACTATCTTACCGCAAGAAGCAACTCACACAAGAACTAAGTCAAAACCTGACGTGCTCGTCAATATCTAGCATCTGCAATGGGCTTAACCCACACGCATCCACACCTCCCAGACGCGCACCACTGGCACAAACATTAGGCGTACATAGGGATTGGGTAGTTGCAACCTGCTAGTACCTAACGAAGTGGCTATTAGGGGCGGGGCAGAATCATCAGCGCGGTGGGTCACAATCACTGGAATGGGTGGGTCAGAACTTCCAGCGCGGCTGAGTCACAATCGCTGGAATTGGGTGTCAGCATCACTGGAATACACACCAAGGCTGACGGCTACAGGTAGCAATGATTTTCATGGCAAGTTCTCCACGTGCGGGAGAACAAGCATGGCTAGCCTAAGCAGTGGTCGCTAACCCACCAGAATCGACCATTAAAACTAGGTACGAAACTAGAGGCGACTCACAATACATATACCTCTTATTCTATTTAGATCTATGCATAGAACAGAATAAACATGTAGCCTAGATCTCAAATAAATACCCCTAGGGGTATATTGAGGAGACGGCCATGCAAGTCAATGTCGAAGCGTTTTTTGACCCCGCCACGTTCACCTACAGCTATGTAGTAATCGACCCCAGCAGCCAGCGCTGCGCCATTATTGACTCGGTGTTGGATTATGACCCGGCCTCCGGGCGCACTTCCTTCGCCAGCGCTGATCGGATGATCGCGTTCGTTAAAGAGCATGACTTAAAGGTGGATTGGCTGCTAGAAACCCATGTGCATGCAGACCACCTCTCGGCTGCGCCCTACCTGCAACGCGAACTGGGCGGCCAGTTGGCGATTGGTGAAAACATCACCGTAGTGCAAGACACATTCGGCAAGTTGTTCAACGCCGGCACCGAGTTCGCCACCGATGGTCGCCAGTTCGACCACCTGTTTAAAGATGGCGATACCTTTCAAATAGGCAACATCGCTGCCCAAGCCATGCACACCCCGGGGCACACGCCGGCCTGTATGACCTACCTGATCGGCGATGCCGGCTTTGTGGGTGATACGCTGTTTATGCCGGATTACGGTACGGCGCGGTGCGACTTCCCCGGTGGCGATGCGCGCACCTTGTTCCAATCAATTCGCAAGCTGTTCACCTTGCCGGGTAGCACTCGTCTGTTTATGTGCCACGACTACAAGGCACCGGGGCGCGATGATTTCCGCAACCAAACGACCGTTGCCGAAGAGCGCGCGCACAACGTGCATGTGCATGAGGGCATTGATGAAGCCAGCTTTGTCGCCATGCGTAGCAGCCGTGATGCGACGCTGAGCATGCCCACGCTGATTCTCCCGGCGGTGCAAATAAACATGCGCGCGGGGCAACTGCCACCCGCCGAAGACAATGGCACTCGCTACTTGAAAATCCCCCTCGACGTGCTCTGAGGTGCTGACCATGGATGCACTAAAACACCTCAGCCCGTTTATCGCCGTCGCTGGGCAGTTGCAACCAGCAGACATGGGCACACTCGCCGCGGCAGGGTTTCGCAGCGTGATAAATAACCGCCCCGACGGCGAAGGTGAAGACCAACCCAGCTCAGCCGAAATTCAAACGGCAGCGCTGGCGAGTGGTCTTGAATACTTCTTCCTGCCAGTGACGGCGGGGCAGATCAGCGATGAACAGGTGGCGGCTTTTACTGAGCTGCTCGGCCACGTGCGCGGCCCGGTGCTGGCGTTCTGTCGCACCGGCACACGCTCCACAACGCTGTGGGCATTGAGTGAAGCGCGCCACTTAGACCCGCACGCGCTGCTTAAAACGGCGCAGAACAACGGCTATGACCTCAGCGGCCTGGCGCCGCGCTTAGAGCAGCGTTGGCAGAATGCCCCCCTCGCCACAGCGCAACGCAGCACGCCGCCTACCCAGCGCTATGACGTGGTGGTGGTTGGCGGTGGCGCCGCCGGTTGCGCGGTGACGGCCAGCCTGCTACGGCGAGACCCGCACTTGCGAATCGCCGTAGTCGATCCAAGTGAACATCACTACTACCAACCTGGCTGGACGCTAGTTGGCGCTGGTATTTTTGACCGAGCCCACACCGAACGGCCGATGGCCCGTTGCATTCCCCGAGGTGCGCAATGGATTTGCGCCGCAGTGGCCGGCTTTGAGCCCGAGCAGCAATGTGCGGTGCTTGAAGACGGCAACCGGATTGGCTACCGCGCCCTGATCGTCTGCCCCGGTTTAAGCCTGCACTGGGATGCCGTCGAAGGCCTCAAAGAGACGCTGGGGCAGAACGGCGTCACCTCCAATTATCAATTTGAGCTGGCGCCCTACACCTGGCAACTGGTGCAAAATTTACGCAAAGGCAACGCGCTGTTTACCCAGCCTCCAATGCCGATCAAGTGCGCCGGTGCGCCGCAGAAGGCGCTATACCTGTCGTGTGACTGGTGGCAAAAACAAGGGGTACTGCCTGACATTGACGTCGAGTTTTGCACCGCTGGTGCGGTGTTATTCGGCGTGCCGACCTTCGTTCCGCCGCTGATGAAATACATCGAGCGCTACAACGCCCAGCTTCACTTCAACACCACCCTAACGGCAGTGGACGGCCCGGCGCGCAAAGCATGGTTTAACCAGGTGGATACGGCAGGCAACAGCCAAACCATCGAAAAATCCTTTGACATACTGCACGCCGTGCCGTCCCAACGCGCGCCTGAGTTTATTCGCCAAAGCTCTTTGGTTAATGCCGAGGGCTGGGTTGAGGCAGACGCAGAAACCCTGCGCCATCCGCGCTTCGGCAATATCTTCAGCTTGGGTGACGTTTGTGCATCACCCAACGCCAAAACCGCTGCCGCCGTGCGCAAGCAAGCGCCGGTGGTCGCGGAAAACGTGATCTCTGTTCTCGCCGGAAAAGGGCCACGCGCGCTGTACGACGGTTACGGCTCATGCCCGCTAACGGTTGAGCGTGGCAAAGTGCTACTGGCGGAGTTTGGCTACGGCGGCAAACTGCTGCCTACCTTCCCGTTAGACCCCGCCATACCGCGCCGCTTGGCTTGGGAGCTGAAAGTTAAGCTGATGCCCAGCATCTACTTCGACATGATGCTACACGGCCGTGAATGGCTGGCCGCACCCAAACGTTTGCAGCATGAACCCGCTGCCGTTCAAGCAGCAGCGGCCTGTGATTTTGGAAAGGATCAGGCCAAATGAAACTGAGCCACTGGCTGCCCTGCCTCGAGTGGGGGCGCTGTTATGACCGCAGCAGCGCGGCCCAAGACGGCCTGGCCGCACTGATCGTAACGCTGATGCTGATCCCGCAGAGCCTGGCCTACGCCATGCTCGCCGGTTTGCCGCCGGTGACGGGCCTGTATGCGAGCATTTTGCCGCTGTTGGCTTATGCCGTTTTTGGCTCCAGCCGCACCTTGGCCGTAGGCCCAGTGGCGGTGGTGTCGCTGATGACTGCCGCAGCGCTCGCGCCACTGTTCCCTGCGGGCAGCGAAGCCTATATCGGCGCGGCGATGCTGCTGGCGCTTTTGTCTGGGTTGCTGCTCAGCAGCATGGCGATGTTGCGGCTGGGCTTTTTAGCGAATTTCCTCAGTCACCCTGTCGTGTCTGGTTTTATCAGTGCCTCCGGCATTCTTATCGCTGTGGGTCAGCTTAAGCACCTGCTGGGCATCAGCGCCTCGGGTGAGAGCCTGCGGCAGGTAATCCCGCAGCTGTGGTTAGGGCTGCCGAGTGCGCACTGGCAAACCGTGCTGATCGGTGTGTTCAGCCTGGTATGGCTGTGGTGGGCGCGGGCGCGCCTAAAACCTGTTCTGCAACGGATGGGGCTGTCTGTGCAAATGGCCGGCAACTTAGCCAAGGCCGGGCCGGTGATGGCGATTATTGCCGCCATTACCGCGGTGTCACTGCTGCAACTGGAGCACGCTGGGGTGAAAGTGGTCGGGGTCATCCCACAGGGCTTACCAGGGCTTATGTTGCCCACACTGGATATCGCTTTAGCCATGCAACTGCTGCCCGCAGCGCTGTTGATCAGCTTGGTAGGTTTTGTTGAGTCGGTGTCGGTAGGCCAAACGCTCGCAGCAAAACGGCGCCAACGTATCGAGCCCGACAATGAGTTGCTCGGCTTGGGGACAGCCAATCTGAGTGCAGCCTTTAGTGGTGGCTTTCCTGTTACCGGTGGTTTTTCTCGTTCGGTGGTCAACTATGACGCCGGCGCGCAAACTCCCATGGCCGGAGTGTTCACCGCCGCCGGTATCGGCCTCAGCGTCATGCTGCTGACCCCGCTGCTGCATAACCTGCCGCAAGCCGTATTGGCCGCGACGATTATTGTCGCGGTGCTGAGTTTGGTTGACCTTGGTTCGCTGAGCCGCACCTGGCGATATTCGCGCCCTGACGGCGTCGCGCAGTTGGCGACGATTATCGGTGTGCTGTTGATCGGTGTTGAGGCTGGCATCCTGATCGGCGTGGGGCTCTCACTGTTGCTGTTTCTTTGGCGCACCAGCCAGCCGCACATGGCGGTTGTCGGCCAAGTACCGGGCAGCGAGCATTTTCGCAATATCGAGCGTTTTGCGGTTATTGAGTCGCCCAACGTGCTGTCGCTGCGGGTCGATGAAAGCCTGTACTTCCCCAACGCCCGCTACCTCGAGGATCGGATTGGCGAACTGATAGCCAATCGACCTCAAGTTCGCCATTTGGTGCTGATGTGTTCGGGCGTCAACCTGATTGATGCCAGCGCCCTTGATTCGCTGGAAGCCGTTGTTGAACGCCTAAAAACCGCCAACATTCAGCTGCACCTGTCCGAAGTTAAAGGCCCGGTGATGGATCAGCTGCGCCGCTCAAGCTTTCTCCAGCACTTTGGTGGCCAGGTGTTTATCAGCCAGTTCGAGGCCCTAAAAGCTTTAGCGCCGCAGCTTACCCAGCAGACCTTACTGCCGAGCAATCTGCGCGCCGACACCCAACCCCATGCATAAGGACATTCTGATGAAAACTGCCCATGACTTGGTAGCCGCCGCTAAAAAGCGCATCCATGAAATTGACCTGCAGGAGGCTGACGCTGCTATCAAGGCGGCTGATGTAGTGATCGATGTGCGCGAAGCCGATGAATTTCACGCCGGGCACATCCCCGGTGCCATCAACATCCCCCGCGGCTTGCTGGAATTCAAACTGAGCAATGAACCTGAGCTGGCGCAACGCGACCAGAAGCTGGTGCTCTATTGCAAAAACAGCGGCCGCGCGGCGTTAGCCGCGTGCTCATTAAAAGAGATGGGCTACCTGCACGTGCTGTCAATTCAAGGTGGCTTTGAGGCGTGGAGCGCTGCCGATAAGGCTATCGACACACCGCACCTTCCTGCATTCGATTAAGGCCATTGGCCAAAGGAGCACTCATGCAACGCCTACTGACTGCTATTTGCCTCAGCCTGCTGACCTTCGCCGCCCACGCGGTGGATCTTTCCGCCAATGCACAAGAGGTGCACAAGCGCCTGCAGCAAGACGTAACGCAACTGCTGTTTATCGATGTGCGTGACCCAGTCGAGATCATGTTTGTCGGCTTTACCGATGACGTGCACACCAACATCCCCTATCTGCTGGTTGACCGCAGCGCGTGGGATGAAACACGCGGCACTTACTCAATCGCACAGAACCCCAATTTTATTGCCGAGGTAAAAGCGGCGTTGGCCAAGCACGGCCTAACTGCCCAAAGTGAAATTATTACCATGTGCCGTTCCGGCAGTGAGCGCGGTAAGCCAAGTGCAGATTTTCTTCGCGCTAACGGCTTCCCCAATGCCCGCTACGTGGTTGATGGCTTCCAAGGCTCGGCGCTCAAAGAGGGCCCGCAAGCCGGCATGCGCCTGCAAAGCGGCTGGCAAAACGTCGGGCTGCCATGGAGCGCAAAAATGAACCCCTCCAAGATGTATCGCCCTTAACCGCTTGCCAGCCCAGGGTTAGTCACCTCTGGCTTAGCGGCTCATGTACCCGGCCATACACCGAGTTTTAACGCCGTATTGCTTGTGCCTATGCCATCGATAGAAACGCTTCGGTTTAATCACTAGAAGAATTTGCTAAGCTAGCCCAATATACCCCCAGGGGTATATTGGGTGACTGCAGGAGGACTATGTTGATGACCACTGACGTCGCTACCTTTTTCATCCGGCCACATCGCCCAAATACGACCGCTGCACCTAATCGTATTCATCAAAAGGAAATGCACCATGGAAAATAGCCCGCAGATGAGCTTCCCTCGCCTCAACGAGCCAGCACCTCCGTTCACCGCTCGCACCACGTCTGGTGATCGTTCGCTGGAAGACTACCGTGGCAAGTGGTTAATTCTGTTCTCCCACCCGGCAGACTTCACGCCGGTGTGCACCACTGAATTTATTGGCTTTGCTAAAGCTGCGCCAACGTTCGCTGAAATGAATTGCGAGCTTCTGGGTCTGTCCATCGACAGCCTGTTTTCGCACTTGGCCTGGATGCGCAACATCAAAGAGAAGTTCGACGTCGAAATCCCCTTCCCGATCATTGAAGACATCTCCATGAAGGTGGCCAGTGCCTACGGCATGGTTCACCCGGGCGCGGCGGATACCCAAGCGGTACGGGCGACCTTTTTTATCGACCCAAACGGTATTCTGCGCGCGATGGTGTACTACCCAATGAGCAACGGCCGCAGCATTGATGAGTTCGTGCGTCTGCTACAAGCCATGCAAACAGCCGACGACAACAGCGTGGCAACTCCGGAAAACTGGCGTCCGGGCCAGCCGGTTATCGTACCGCCGCCAAAAACTGCAGAAGCTGCCGAGAAACGCGCCGCTGAAGGCTACGAAACAGTGGATTGGTACTTCTCCACTAAAACGCTGTAACGCTTAGCAAAAGGGCTTTACTGCCCGTCAAACCGCTGCATATGCCTTCGCATATACAGCGGTTTTCTGCATCTCAAGTCGAAAAGGATTCTCCGGTCATGCGTACAGAAATCACCGTCGACGTTGCCATTATTGGTGCCGGTACAGCCGGGCTTTATGCACTGCGTGAGGTACGCCGCGCCGGGCGAAGTTTTGTCCTTATCGACCACGGCCCGCTCGGCACCACCTGCGCCAGAGTGGGTTGCATGCCCTCCAAGTTGGCGCTGCATGCAGCCGATCTATGGCAGTCACGTTTGGCCATGCCGGCCATCGGTGTGGCGAATAGCGAGGCGCTGCAGCTTGATAACGCCATAACTTGGGCAGCTCTGCGTGAGCAGCGTGATTTCTTCTCTAACAACGCCGCTAACAAAGCCCGCGCCGCGGCGGGTAAACAGCTGATCGAGGGGCGCGCACGCTTTCTTGAACCCACCTTGCTGGAAGTTGAAAGCGCTGAAGGTACGCACGTCATCCGCGCAGGCGCGGTGATTATCGCCACCGGCTCGCGCCCGTTTATCCCCGGCTGGCTGGCTCCGTTTGCAGACCGGATTGTCACCACGGACACGCTGTTTGAGATGGCAGAATTGCCGGCACGCATCGGGGTGTTGGGTTTGGGCGCGCTGGGGCTGGAAATGGGTCTGGCGCTCAGCCGGCTCGGCATTGAAGTCACAGCGGCTGGCGGTTCAAGCCTGGCAGGTATTGACGACCCACAGGTGGCCGCCCGTGCAGTCGAGGTTTTCTCGCAAGAGATGCCAATCTGGCTCGGCCAACCCGCCAGCGTTGAACGTGCAGAGCATGGGCTGGTGCTGCGTTCAGGTGAGCGCTGCGTAACTATTGACCTGCTATTGGTGGCAACCGGCCGGCGCGCGAACACCGATGAGCTGAATCTGCAGGCTGCAGGTTTTACCCTGCAAGAACGTGGCGAGCCGCTGTTTGACCCGGCCACTCTGCGGCTGGACGATTGGCCGGTGTACATTGCCGGTGACGCTAACGGGCAGCGCGCTTTGATGCATGAAGCGGCTGACGAAGGTGCGATAGCCGGCTATAACGCAGCGCGGACCACTCCCACACGCTTCCGGCAAA
The DNA here is from genome assembly GCF_002753995.1 of Pseudomonas sp. HLS-6. NCBI lineage: Bacteria > Pseudomonadati > Pseudomonadota > Gammaproteobacteria > Pseudomonadales > Pseudomonadaceae > Pseudomonas > Pseudomonas sp. HLS-6. The sequence goes on along the minus strand of NZ_CP024478.1, from coordinate 5,215,817 downwards.
AAACTTCGCTGTCCATCGCCTTCGCTAAACCTGATGTCGCGACCATTGGTAAACGCTTGAGCGAGCTAGAACCCAGCCGGATTATCGTTGGCAGTGCGTCGGGCGAAGCGAATGGCCGTTTGCGCATCTTGGGCGGTGAACGCAGCCTGCTGAATATTTACGCCGATAGCACCAGCGGTTTACTACTCGGCGCCTCGCTTCTCAGTATCGACGGCGAACACTTGGCGCATCAACTAGCGTGGGCCATACAGCGCGGTGAAACGGCGCAAAGCCTGCTGCAAATGCCGTTCTACCACCCTGTGGTGGAAGAGTTGCTGGCCACAGCATTGCAAGAAATCGCCAAACACTTCACTGACCCTCAAGGCTTGCCCCTTGGGCTCTCGGCCGAAGAGTGAGGCGCTACGACGGCTGCGCCAATTTTTGGCGTACGCAGCCGTTAGGTGTACTTGGTGAAGATGGCCCTGACTTGCGCCAGCTTGTCTTGGTTACTGTGGTCAGGGGTGAGGATGGCCTCTTCGGCCAAGCAGATCAGCATCTCCTGATAAGCCTTATCCAGCGCCTTACGGGCGGCGCTGAACTGCTGAGCAATAGACTCGCATTCATCGCCGCGCTTGATCATGGCTTGAATGCCACGCACCTGGCCCTCGACGCGGGCCAGACGCTTTAACAGAGAGTCACGATGTTCTAACTGCGTTAATTCAATCATTTCCAACTTCTAAAGTACGCCGCAAAGTAAAAGCACCTCGCAATTCACCCAAAGCGAATCCACGAGCCTCATCCTCTGGGTAGCGTACATCAATCACCGCGGCAAGAGACGGCTGAATGTTTTTGCCATGACAGGCTAGGCATGGCTCACCAGTGGCAATGGCTTTCATCATGCGGAACTCGCCGCCAACAACCTCGGCATGACTGAGCTCAGTCACCGGTTCACCTGCAGCTGCACGCTCGGCAAATTGCTCGAGGACCTGTTTTTCCCAGGCATCTGCAGTATTGGCCGGGTTACGTACCTTCAATGAGGTACGTCCAACCTTCCAAGGTTGCTTGCTGTGCTGCCCAGCAATCTCTGGAGCCAATAACTGGCAAGCCTCTACGGCCTTTACAGGCCCGCCGGACTCCATCGCAGACTTTACGGTAGACATCAAATGCTGCCCGAAAGGTGGTATTAGCGCTGCGCCCTCTGCCTTTAAAGCCTGAAAATCCTCAGCGTAAGCAGCCATGCTCAACGAACCTATAAGAACTGCAGTGATCAATCGCATAACGTCTCCAGAGAAATAGCTTTCCACATACCCGTGGGAGTATAGCTACGACTTAGCCAAGGTGACTACTCAGAATCAACTAAAGGGAGTAAGCGTCCAGCCAAGTCACCTTCCGCAATCCCGCATTAAGGGCGATGGTGTCCGCGTATTTTTAAGCGGACGCGATAGCCCTTATCGCCGGGATTTCCATGCGCCAACGAAGCTCTTACCCCAAACCGTTCAAGGCCCAGGTTGTTCAGGAGTGCCTGCAACCTGGTGCGACCGTCTCCAGCGTGGCCATACGCCATGGCATCAACGCCAACGTCATTCGCAAGTGGCTACCGCTTTATCGGGATCAACTGCCAGCGGCGTTGCCGGCGTTCGTTCCTGCGAGGGTTACGCCCAAACGACCAGCTGAAGCAGCGGTGATTATCGAGCTACCGCTGGGCGCGCAATCGGTCACGGTGAAATGGCCAGCCTCCGATCCTGAAGGTTGCGCCCGCTTTGTCCGTGGGCTCGCCCAGTGATCCGCGTGGATAGTATCTGGCTCGCCACCGAGCCGATGGATATGCGTGCGGGTACTGAAACCGCGTTGGCCCGCGTGGTGGCGGTGTTCGGTGCGGCGAAGCCGCACTGCGCCTATCTGTTCGCCAATCGCCGCGCCAACCGCATGAAAGTTCTGGTGCATGACGGCGTGGGTATCTGGCTCGCCGCGCGGCGCTTGCACCAGGGCAAGTTTCATTGGCCAGGCATCCGGCACGGCTCGGAAGTCGAACTCGACACCGAGCAACTTCAGGCTTTGGTACTGGGGTTGCCCTGGCAGCGAGTCGGCGCAGCCGGCGCGATCACAGTGCTGTAGCACCTGCCATTAGCCCATCGGTTTATCTCCGCTGACCGCCTGCTCTGGCACAATCAGCGGCATGACTTCCTCGCCCAATCTCGACCAACTGACACCTGACCAGCTGCGCGCACTGGCCGCGCAGTTGCTCACGCAAGTCGATGCGATGGGCAAAAAGATCCACCGCGATCAAACAGTCATCGAGCAGCTCACCCACGAAATCGCATGGTTCAAACGGCACAAGTTCGCCAAGCGCAGCGAGCAGCTAAGCCCTGATCAGGGCAGCCTGCTTGATGACCTGCTCGACACCGACATCGCCGCCATCGAGGCCGAGCTGAAAGCCGTCAATCCTCCGGTTACCCCAGCCGAACCACGCCAACAACCCAAGCGCACACCGCTGCCACCGCAATTTCCGCGCACCGTGATCCGTCACGAGCCGGAGAACACCCAGTGCGCCTGCGGTTGCCAGCTTCAGCGCGTCGGCGAAGACGTCAGCGAAAAGCTCGACTACACGCCGGGCGTGTTCACCGTCGAACAGCACGTGCGTGGGAAATGGGCCTGCCGCCAATGCGAAACGCTGATCCAGGCGCCCGTGCCGGCCCAGGTGATCAACAAGGGGATCCCTACCGCCGGCCTGCTGGCTCACGTGATGGTGGCCAAGTTCGCCGACCACCTACCGCTGTACCGGCAGGAGAAGATCTTTGGCCGTGCCGGCCTGGCCATCGCTCGTTCGACACTGGCACAGTGGGTCGGGCAAACCGGCGTGCAGCTCCAGCCCCTAGTCGATGCGCTGCGCGAAGCGGTGCTTGCCCAGCGCGTGATCCATGCCGACGAAACCCCGGTTTCGATGCTCGCGCCCGGCGAGAAGAAGACCCACCGTGCCTACGTCTGGGCCTACAGCACCACGCCCTTCGCCGATCTGAAGGCCGTGGTCTACGACTTCAGCCCCAGCCGTGCCGGCGAGCATGCGCGCAATTTTCTTGGCCAGTGGAATGGCAAGCTGGTCTGCGACGACTTCGCTGGCTACAAGGCCAGCTTCGAGCAAGGCATCACCGAAATCGGTTGCATGGCTCACGCCCGCCGCAAGTTCTTCGATCTGCACGCGGCGAACAAAAGCCAACTGGCCGAACAGGCGCTGCACTCTATCGCTGGGCTGTACGAAGTCGAACGCCAAGTGCGCGACATGAGCAATGAAGAACGCTGGCGAATACGGCAGGAAAAGGCTTCACCGCTCCTCGACGCACTACATGACTGGATGCTGGCCCAGCGTGATCTTGTGCCCAACGGCTCAGCCACGGCGAAAGCTTTGGATTACAGCCTCAAACGCTGGGTAGCGCTGACGCGCTACCTGGACGATGGCGCTGTGCCCATCGACAACAACCAAGTCGAGAACCAGATCCGCCCGTGGGCTCTAGGTCGCTCCAATTGGCTGTTTGCCGGGTCGCTACGCAGCGGCAAACGGGCGGCGGCAATCATGAGCCTGATCCAGTCGGCGCGGATGAATGGGCATGATCCGTATGCCTATCTCAAGGATGTGCTAACGCGACTGCCGACGCAGAAGGCCAGCGCTCTGGCCGAGCTGCTGCCGCACAGCTGGGTATCCGTCGGCAAGGTGTAATGCCCGTTCGCTTACTAAAGGGACGCGCCATTGCATGCAGAAAAACCATGTCGTGTTCATGCCAATGACTAAACACACAAAATTACTGGCCTGAAGACGGGATAGCTGAAGACTCACTGACAAACAGATACGCTTTTCATCTGCATGAAGTGATTACCTGACGGTGGCAGAAAGTGTGCTGCGCAAGGGAGTGCGGCATTTCGCCCACATACCCCCAGGGGTGTTATGAGTTAGACTGAAATGGCCGAAAAAGGCGACTGCTTAATCGGTTTTCAGTCAGTTCCAAACACAGGATCGACTCAGATGGAATTAGACCCGCTCTTCCTCTCGCGACTGCAATTTGCCTTTGTGGTTTGCTTCCACGCCATCTTCCCGGTGTTCACCATCGGCCTGGCCTCATTCATCGCCTTTTTGGAAACCATGGCCTTTCGAACGGGTGATCCCGTTTGGGTAAGGCTGTCGAAGTTCTGGACGCAGGTTTTTGCCGTGGTATTCGGCATGGGGGTAGTGTCGGGCATCGTCATGGCCTTCCAGTTCGGTACCAACTGGAGCAACTTCTCATATGCGGCGTCTAACTTCCTCGGCCCAGTGCTGAGTTATGAAGTGATCACTGCATTCTTCCTTGAAGCGGCGTTCCTCGGTGTGTTGCTGTTTGGCCGCGATAAAGTACCGCCAGGCGTACACCTGCTGGCTGCCTGCATGGTGGCGTTGGGCACCTTTATCTCCTCGTTCTGGATTCTCTCGGCCAACAGCTGGATGCAAACGCCGGTTGGCACCGAGCTGCGTGATGGCATGATCCATGTCGTGTCCTGGTCGCAGGCGCTCTTCAGTCCCTCGTTTATCTACCGTTTTATGCACATGGGCCTTGCCTCGTTCCTCACCGGTGCCTTTGTGGTGGCGGGCGTTAGCGCCTGGTATTTACTGCGCAAGCGCGAGGTGGAGGTGAACCGCAAAGCCCTGTCGGTCAGCCTGTGGATGATCCTGGTTATCGCCCCTACCCAAGCGGTTGTAGGTGATTACCATGGTTTGAACACGCTGCAACATCAGCCGACCAAAGTGGCAGCCATGGAGGGTAACTGGGAGCGCGCTTCTGGCGTGCCGCTGCTGCTGTTTGCCTGGCCGGATCAAGAGGCGCAAACGAACCACTTTGAGATTGCCATTCCCAAACTAGCCAGTCTTATATTGACTCATGACTGGGAAGGTGAGCTGCCTGGTATTTCCGAAGTGCCCTATGCCGAGCAACCGCCTGTGTTTGTTGTGTTCTGGGCGTTCCGAGTGATGGTGGGTATTGGGTTGCTAATGATTGCCTTCGGTTTGACAGGGTTCGTACTGCGCCGTGGCGGTCGTTACTGGCAAACCCCTTGGTTTCTCAATGGCATGCGCTGGATGAGTGTTACTCCTTTTCTGGCTGTGCTCGCCGGCTGGGTTGTAACTGAGGCCGGGCGTGCGCCCTGGCTGATCTACGGAGTGATGACACACGCGCAAGGGTTAACGCCTTCACTCACTGGCGGCATGGCGTTGTTCACTCTGATTGGTTACATACTGGTCTATGCCGTGGTCTTCAGTGCCGGGCTGTATTACCTATTCCGCGTGTTGCAGGACGGACTCGAAGAAGACTTAAGTGCCGAAGAAACCCACGAAGTGGAACGCCCAGCACGTCCGCTGTCGGCCACCCATGTACGTCTAGAACAGGGGGACAATTGAAATGGTGCCTTTTGACCTTACACTCATTTGGGCAGGGATCATTGCCTTCGGCATCATCATGTATGTGTTGATGGACGGTTTTGACCTGGGCGTGGGGATTCTCTTCCCCTTCGCCCCGGACGAGCAGGCCCGCGATGTGATGATGAACTCGGTGGCACCGGTCTGGGACGGTAACGAAACCTGGCTGGTGCTAGGCGGCGCGGGCCTGTTAGCGGCCTTTCCGCTGGTGTACTCGGTGTTGCTGCCGGCCATGTACATCGGTGTGTTTTTGCTGCTGGCGGGTTTGATCTTCCGTGGCGTGGCGTTTGAGTTTCGCTTCAAGGCAAACACCTCGCGCTACCTGTGGAACTGGGCCTTTGCCGGCGGTTCGATCATTGCTTCGTTCGCCCAAGGTGCGGTAGTGGGTGCCTACATTCAGGGCTTCAATACCGAGGGGCTGGTGTATGTGGGCGGTGCGCTGGATTGGTTGACGCCGTTCACCGTGCTCACCGGCATCGGCCTGCTGGCCGGTTACGCCTTGCTCGGCTGCACCTGGTTGATCATGAAATCCGAAGGCTACATTCAGGACTGGGCCTTCACGCTGGCACCGAAGCTATTAGCGGCGGTATTGGTGGTGTTTGTCGCCATCAGCGTCTGGACGCCATCGGTAGACCCGAACGCCTATGCTCGCTGGTTCACCTCAATTAGCCTGATCTGGGCCTTCCCTGTATTGGCCGGCTTGTGCGCGCTACAGATTTTCCGCAGCCTGCTCAAGCGTCGTGAAGCCATGCCGTTTATGGCAACCATGGGCCTATTTATCTTCACCTATTTGGGGTTGTTGATGACCAAATGGCCATACATTATCCCGCCTAATCACACTATCTGGGACGCTGCATCGGCACCCGAGTCGCAATTATTTCTGCTGCTGGGTCTGTTGTTCGTCATCCCTATCGTGCTGACCTATACCGCGTGGACCTACTGGGTGTTCCGCGGCAAGGTAAAAGCAGGTGTCGGCTATCACTGATAAAACCCGCAGCCAGCGCAGCCGCCACTGGCTGACCCGCCAGCAGCATGCCGTTCGCCCGTTGCTGCATGGCGCGGTGGCGGCCGGCATGCTGGGCGGTGTGGCGATTGCGGCGCAAATGGGATTGATGGCCTGGCTGGTGCACGCCTTGCTGATCGACGCGGCCCCGGCGCATAGCCTGTGGCCAACGATGGCTGCGTTGCTGTTGGCGGTGTTGCTGCGTGTGCTAGCGGCTGCCGTGCAGGAGCGACTAGGCCAACTGGCTAGCGCCAAGGTTCGCCAACAGGTGCGGGGGGAATTGAGCGCCTTGTGGGCCCGGCTCGGGCCGGTACGTTTGGCAGCGCTGCCCAGTGCAAGCCTCACCAACCAATGGGTCGAGCAAGTCGACGCCCTCGATGGCTATTACGCCCGTTACCTGCCGCAGCAATGGCTGGCGGCGCTGGTGCCGTTGATGCTGGTGGCGCTGGTGTTCTGGCTGGATTGGCTTGCGGCGCTGTTTCTCTTGCTGGCCGCACCGCTTATTCCGTTATTTATGGCCCTGGTCGGCATGCACGCCGAACGCATTAGCCAGCGCCATGTGCTGCAGGCCGGGCGCATGGCCGGACAGTTTCTCGACCGGGTGCGCAACCTCACCAGCTTGCAATTATTCGGTCAGGTTGAGCGCTCAGTCAGTCGTATCGAAGAAGCTACTCAGGCGTACCGTAAGGTAACGATGGAGACGCTGAGGGTGGCGTTTCTCTCGTCGGCGGTGCTGGAGTTCTTTGCCTCGGTGGCCATTGCGGTGGTGGCCATGTACATCGGCTTTGGCTTGCTCGGCTACATCAGCTACGGCCCATCGCCGTCGCTGACCCTCTTTAGCGGCTTGTTTATCCTGCTGCTGGCACCGGAGTTCTTCCAGCCGCTGCGCAGCTTGGCCCAGCATTATCACGACCGCGCAGCGGCGTTGGCAGCAGCTGATGCATTGGCGGAACTGGAGGCACTGGGTAGCACCATCCCGGAACTAACCGCGCAACAGCCAGGCGGCGACGCCAACGGCATCACCGTGCAGAACCTGCAGCTTGGTTATGTCGGTCGCGGCTTAATCCTGCGTGACGTAAACCTGAGCATTAAGGCCGGTGAGGTGGTGGCTCTGGTCGGCCCCTCTGGGTCAGGCAAGTCGAGTCTGCTGCATTGCCTAGCCGGTTTTATCCAGCCAGATGCCGGTCATATCAGCCTGTTCGGCCGCCCGCCGGGTGAGCAACCACTGGCGTGGATGGGCCAGCGGCCGTTTCTGATTAAGGGCAGTTGGGCCGATAACCTGCGCCTCACCGCGCCCCATGCAGACGCGGCCGCCTTGCAGCGGGCACTGGCGGCTGTGGGCTTGAGTAAACTGTTGGCCGCTCAACCACAGGGCCTCGATAGCCTGCTGGACGAAAGCGGTCGCGGGCTTTCAGGCGGCCAAGCGCAGCGCTTGGCGTTAGCGCGGGTGTGGCTGAACGACGCCGCCTTGGTGCTGCTAGATGAACCCACCGCGAGCCTGGATGAAGAGAGCGAAGCTGACGTGGTCAAAGCCTTACAGGCGCTGGCAGCAGCCGGCCGCACAGTGGTCATCGCCACCCACCACCCGGCCCTGATGCACATGGCTGATCGCGTTGTACGCTTGAACAACGGAACGTTGGCCGATGACTGAGTTATTGCCCTGGCTGCGCGACATGCGCCATTGGCGCGGGCGCCTGTTAGCAGGCGCCCTGCTAATGCTGCTGACCGTACTAAGCGCTATCGGCTTGCTGGCCTTGTCGGGATGGTTTATTACCGCCACCGGCGTCACTGCATTGCTTTGGGCCGCGGGGCAAAAAGTATTTTTTGATATTTATGTGCCGGGCAGCGGCATCCGTTTTTTTGCCCTGTCGCGCACGGTAGCGCGCTATGCCGAGCGGGTGTTTAACCACAACACCGTGCTTGGCTTGCTGGCCGATCTGCGCGTTCGCCATTTTAGCGCCTTGGCGAAATTGGACGGTGCCACCTTGGGTCGGCTGCGCGCAGCGCAGTGGCTCAACCGCTTGACCGCCGATATTGATGCGCTGGATACGCTCTACCTGCGCCTGCTGGCCCCACCAGCTGTGGCTTTACTGGCGATTGTGCTGGTGTGCGGGCTGGTCGCGCTTTTTCATCCGATGCTGGCGCTAACGCTGCTGTTAGTGCTGCTGGCGCTGTTGCTACTGGTAACCGCCGGCATGGCCACCGCCGGTCTGCGCCTGAGTGCTAACCGCGTCGAGCAGTTGGATGGCTTGCGCGTGCAGTGCATCGAGCAACTGCAGGGCTTAGCTGAGTTGTCTGCTGCCGGTAGTCTGGCCATGCATCAACAAGCTCTACTTAGCCGCAGCCAACAGTTATTGACTGAGCAACTAAGCCTGCAAGGCCGTGTGGTGCTGTTTCAAACACTAGGGTTATTCGGTGTCTTAGGGGCCAGTCTGCTCGGCCTGTTCGCTGGCGTATTTGCCTACCAGCAAGGGCTGCTCAGCGGACCGCTGATGGTGATGATCGCCTTGGCGCTGATGGGGCTTAACGAAGCCTTTAGCGTGTTACCCGCCGCCTTCGCCCAGTGGGGCGCAACCACCGCTGCCGCAGCACGGCTGAACCAACAGGTGGCGATTGTTGGACGCTTGCCCCGCGCTATAGCGCCGCTACCGGTACCTGCGGTCATGGTCCTGAGCTGGAAGGCGGTAAACGTGGCGTATGCCGGTATTAGCCAACTGAAATTGAACATAGCGGCGGGTAAGCGCCTAGCGGTAATTGGACCATCCGGTTGCGGAAAATCAACCTTAGCTGCACTGGCCGCACGCTTGATCGACCCCGACAGCGGCGAGGTGTGCGTAGCTGATATAGCGTTAACGGCGCTTGATCTCGACGCTTGGCGCAGCAAAGTAGCTTACCTGACCCAAGAGACCGAACTGCTACACGGTAGCATCGCCGACAACCTGCTGCTCGGCCAGCCCGATGCAAGTGATGACCGAATGTGGTGGGCACTGGAGATGGTCGACCTCGCCGACACGGTTGAAGGCACGGCTAACGGCCTGAATACCTGGGTAGGCGAAACCGGCAAACAACTCTCGGGCGGTGAAGGTCGGCGCTTAGCGCTGGCCCGTGTGCTGCTACGTAACGCGCCGTTGGTGATACTCGACGAGCCCTACTCCGGGCTTGATCTGGCCACACGCGAACGCATCAAACCGCGCATTGACGCGTGGTTACAGGGCCGCACAGTGCTGCTTCTGGGCCATAGTGAGCAAGCACTACCCAAGGCCGATCACCTAATAAGCTGGCGCGATATTTAAGTTACTCAGCACGCTCCGTTAGCGATTGGTATTTGATTCGATTTCGTTCACGCATCGCTGAAGTATAGCTCTGGTAGCTACGATCCAATTTTTCACTGCCTCAGGCCTGCCACCTGAATCGCCCATAATTTTGTATAAGCCGGATGACTGCTGTTGGCCCAGAGTGTGTAAAAACACTTTTGTATCTTGGATACCTCAGCCCAGCGCAGTTGGGCGAGTCGATTGCCCAGGCATTTGCCACGATCAGCACCGGTAACGCCCCAGGGCGCTTATGAAGCGCTTTAGCGCCACCTAGAGCAGCAAAAGCCGGGGCTTTTATGCCGCCAGCGCCTTCAGCAAGCTTTCCGTACCGATGATTTTCATGACTCGCTTCATGTTGTAGGCGAGCACATTGAGGCTCATCTCCGCGCTGACGCCGACCAGCCTACGTGTAAGAAAATGCGTGGATCCCATCCATTGCTTGAGCGTCCCGAAGGGATGCTCAACAGTGCGTTTTCGGATTCGCATCATGTCCGGCGCGTGGTTCAGCCGGATCTGCATTTCATCTAGCACTGCTTCATGCTCCCAACGCCGCACTCGTCGCTGCTTGCTCGGCGTGCACTGAGTTTTCAGGGCGCAGCTCTGGCAGTTCGAACTCCAGTAGCAGTGCATGTTCAGGCCTTTCTCGACGCTAGAGAAACGCCAAATCAATGCCTCACCAGCTGGGCAAACGTATTCATTTTTGGCTGCGTTAAAAACGAAGGCATCTTTGTTGAAACGCCCGTCCGCTTTAGCTCCTGAAGTCATCGGCTTGGGTAAATAAGCGGTAATTTTTGCATTATGGCAGGCCAGGATTTCCTCGCTTTTGAAGTAGCCCCGATCAGCCACTACCGACAGCGTTTCTGAACCAATGGCTTCCCGAGCCTGCTTCGCCATCGAGCTGAGTTGGTCGCGGTCAGAGCCAACGTTCGTGACCTCGTGAGCAACGATCAAATGGTGCTGGGTATCGACCGCCGTCTGTACGTTGTAGCCGACAATGCCATTGCCACGCGTCATCATCGAGCGGGCATCGGGGTCGGTCAGTGAAATCTGTTTGTCTGGAGAGTCGTTGAGTTGAGATTCGATCACCTGAAGCGCTTTCATCTGAGCTTTGAGCTTGGCGATTTTCTCTTCCAGGCGCGTAGCATCTGGCTCAGCGGCGCTTGGCAATTGCCGATCAGCTGCATCAAGGGAGGTCAGGTAACGGTTGATGCTCGACTCGATTTCCTCCATTCGCCGCTTTAGTTTGGCGCTGGTGAAATTGCGGTCGCGGTTGTTCACTGCCTTGAATTTGCTCCCGTCGATGGCCACCAGGTTTTCGCTAAACAGCCCCAACTGCTGGCACAGCACAACGAACTGGCGGCACGCGCCGCGAATAGCTTTGCTGTTGTCTTTTCGGAAGTTGGCGATGGTTTTGAAGTCGGGCATCAAGCGCCCGGTTAACCACATCAGCTCGACATTGCGCTGAGCTTCTCGCTCAAGGCGTCGGCTCGATTGGATGCGGTTCAGATAGCCGTAGATATAGATCTTCAGGAGGATCGCAGGGTGGTATGCCGGTCTGCCGGTTTCGGCTGGAATGACGCCATCAAAACCCAGCGTGGCCAAGTTGAGTTCATCGACGAAGACATCAACCACCCGTACCGGGTTGGTATCGCTGACGTAGTCGTCGAGGCTCTCGGGAAGTAAGGTGCTTTGCCCTCGGTGCTCACCCTGGATAAACCGTTTCATGGGCTTCCCTTGCGATGAAGTTCTCAGAAATCATAGCAAGGGTATGTCCGGGCGTTTTTACACACTCTGGGCCGATTTGTGCCGGTCGTCAAGGACCGCTTCGGATCACTCTCAACCGGATCGCGGGCCAGCTGATTTGCTAAAAACCCGCGCCAAACTCAACGAAGGATTTCGCATGATCCGTTTTTTTTGGCGATCACGCTCGGCCTGATGGTTGGCTGCTCGTCGAGTTCAAGTGCGATCTGATCAGTGAGCGGTAGCGCAAGTGGATCGCCTCAGCCAAGCAGCGTTGTTGCCGGCGGCCGGAAGAAAGCGGCGGGAAAGCCTTGAACTAGTAGCGGAAAGGATGAAACTTTATTTTTACGATTCTCAGCATTTTCCAAGGTTGAGCGAAAATTAGGATGATACTTTAATGATTCCGGCCTCCATCCCCACAAAACGCTTGCAGATGGCAGAATTGAAATAAGTCATTGTTTTAAATGGATTTTTGCAGGAATTGCTACGTTGCAGGGTCCTGTAGTTAGGATGACACTTTATTTTCCTCCCACACGTTGGTTACTAACGCTGCTCGCCTGCTTCAGACCGGCCTAGAGCTTGAACTGGCTGACAATCTCATCCAGCCGTCGAGCGTCTTCACCAGCCGCTCGGCCACTGGCCAGTGTGCTCTCAGACAATTCTGCGGTACGCCCGGCGACGTTCGCCACGCTGCTGATCCGCTGGTTGATTTCATCGCTGACCATGGACTGCTCGCGAGCCGCTTCAGCGATGTGCAAGCTCATCCCCGATACCGAGGCCATCAAGGTACTGATGTTCACCAGTGCCTGACCGGCTATTTCGGCCTGCGTGACACCTTTTTCGGCATAGGTACGGCTTTCCTGCATGACTGCGACGGCCTCTTGGGACGCACTCTGCAGGCGCTCGATCATGCCATGGATTTCTTGTGTCGAGGCCTGGGTACGGCTGGCCAAGGTGCGGACTTCATCGGCTACCACGGCAAAGCCTCGGCCTTGCTCGCCTGCGCGTGCTGCTTCAATGGCGGCGTTCAATGCCAGCAAGTTGGTTTGTTCGGCAATGGTCCGTATCACTTCCAGCACCCCACCAATGGAGCGTGAGTGGGTTTCCAGGGTTTGAATCACTTCGGATGCCCGACCGACTTCGTTGGCCAAGGTACGAATCTCGACAATCGTCTGGTTCACCACGCCAATCGCTTCTTGCGTCTGGCGATCAGCGTCACCGGTTTGGGCCGAGCTTGCCTGGGCATTGGCGGCCACGCCCTGTACGGTGGCGGCCATCTGATTGACTGCTGTGGCCACTTGATCCACTTCCGAACGCAAGGTTTCGGCGCTCGATTCGGCAGCTTGCGCATCATTGACCAAGTGCGTCGATGACTGGCCCAAGGTGCAACCTACTTGGGCTACCGTCGCAATTTGCCCCCTGAGGCCGGCAACGAACTGATTGAAGCCCGCAACCACTTCACCGATCTCATCATCGTTGTCCTGGCGCAGCGTACGGCTGAGGTCACCATTACCGGTGTTCAAATCGCGTAACGAACTGGACATCCGGTTGAGGGGGGGCAGGACGCGGCGGCTGATCAGCCAAAGGGTGCCAAGGATCAACAGCAACGCTATGCCCCAGGCCACGAGCGTATTGACCTTCAGGGACTCACGCACTTCGCTGGTTTCGCTGAGGGTTGTCTTGTACTTGGCCGACAGCGGGTCACGTAGCCCGGCGAACGCACGAATCACTTCTGCCGAACGCTGGTCGAAGTCTTCCATCACCTTGTCGCCAGCCTCCTTGCCGGGGCCGGTGTAGGCCTGGAACATGCGCAGGCCCACATTGTCGAGCCGTTCTGCCGGGGCGTTCATCGCCTCCAGTTCGAGGCGGAATGCTGGAATTGCCTGTTTGAGTTCGTTCAGCTTCTCCTGCATCCGCTGAAAGTGCCGATGGGCGGTGGCGGCTGCCTCGTTTTCGCCGGTCAAGCTTGCGTCGGTGTAGAACTGCTGAATTTGCGCCGTGTGGTAACGAAGTTCTTCTACCTCTTGCTGGGCACTACTGAGGTTTTCCAACTGTCGGCTGAGATCATCCAGGCGGTTGACCTGATGAGAAATCCAGAATGACAGCCCCAGCGCCACAAGGATCAGTGCTGTTGCGCTGCTGATCATCAGGCGGGTAATAGTGAACTTCACGAAACGCTCCTTACAATGTAGTTAAATCGTGCAATCTAGAACATGAGCCGCGGTGCACAGTGCGTCAGCCGAAGTACTGTTCATTCGGCCAATAGTGCCTTGCTGATAAATCAGTTTATTAACGATCGTTTCCAGCGATGGGATAACACAGGGCACGAACGAGAGGATGCGGGATAGTTATTTGCCTATCTTACTATTGCGCGAGCGCCCGTGCGCTTACATTTTCAACGGGTTTTCATGTACTTAAGTACTGGTTTTGTTGAAGGCAACAGGCAAGCGACGCGATATTAATCAACACCATCACCTGACGGTGATGCTGTATTGATTCAGGTCAATTAGAACAGTATTAGTTGAGAGTGATACGCAACTAAAGGCCTATTCAGAAGTGCAGTACAGATTTTGTAAGTTGTTGATTTTTATAGTTTAAATTTCAACTAACAGTTTTCCCTTAGCCCTTGGCATCTGCAAGGTTGCCCTGCACTGGCGCCTCAGGCGTTGTTATCCACAGCCTGCATCTGTTCAATCAGAGCCAGGCAGTGCTTGAGCAGGGGTGAGTTATCCCCAGCCCGGCGGCTGAGAATGATGGGTGAAACCGCCGAGGTCTCGGTCAGTGGTGCGTAGACGATGTCTGCGCGGTGCTGGGTTTGTACCGACGCGGGTACCAGGGTTATCCCCAGCCCGGCCGCCACCAGCCCGAGGGCAGTCTGCAGTTCATTGGTCCATTGCACTACCCTGACGCTGAGGCCATGGTTGGCGAACAGCGCCATGATGTGGTCGGCGTAACTTGGCCGTGGCGTGGCGGGGTAGAGCACAAAGGGTTCGCGGGCCAACAGCGCCAGGTCCAGCGGCTGCCCCAGTAAGGGATGCCCGCAAGGCAAGGCGGCAACCAACGGGTCTTCGCGCAACACATGCTGTTCAATGGCCGGGTCATTGATGCGGATACGACCGAAGCCGATATCGATGCGCCCGGCCTTCAGGGCCTCGACCTGTTGCAGGGTAATCATCTCCTGCAGGCCCAGCTCCAGATCCTCGGAACGACGCAGTCGGCGGATCAACTCCGGTAGCAGGTCGTACAAGGTCGAAGGTGCGAAACCGATCCGCAACCACTGGCGCTCACTGTTGGCAATGCGTCGGGTGGCTTCGGCGACTTGTTCAAGCTGGTCGAGCAGGGCGGCGCTCTGTTCATGGAAGAAGCGCCCGGCTTCGGTCAGGCGCAGCGGACGGCTTCGCTCCAGCAGCTCTACGCCAAGGGTTTCCTCCAGTTGGCGGATCTGTCGACTCAGCGGCGGCTGGGCAATGTGCAACTGTTCGGCGGCGCGGGTGAAATTCAGGGTCTGCGCCAGCACGCGGAAATAACGCAAATGGCGCAGTTCCATGATACCTCCAAGGTATGGTTACCCACTTAACGGATATTGGACTGCCCACATTGACTAACGCAAGCTGGTCGCCTGTGGATAACCAGACCCTGTGGATATCGACATCATAATAATAAAACGAGGCCAGCCTATGAGCAGCCACCTGCTGAGCGAGCGCAGCCGTGTATTCGAGCGCGCCGACCCTTATGTGGTCTCCGACTACGTCAATCAGCATGTCGGCGGCCATTGCTTGCGCCTGCCCAGAACTGGCGACCTGCAGGCCAGTATCAACCATCGCAAGTTCGCCAGCCTCGACTTGTGTCGCCTGAGCTATGGCGGCAAGGCGCGGGTTACTTCACCTGCGCTGGGCAGCCTGTATCACTTGCAGATCCTCCTCAAGGGCCATTGTCTTTCGGCTTGCCGTGGCAACGAGCACCCTTACGTTCCAGGCGAGTTGCTGTTGATCAACCCCGATGACCCGGTAGACCTGACCTATTCGGCCGACTGCGAGAAATTCATCCTCAAGCTGCCGGCCAGCCTGCTTGAACAGACCTGCCTGGAACAGCGCTGGCAGGTGCCTGAGGGCGGCATTCGCTTCACATCGGCCCGTCACAAGACCCAACCGCTGGATGGTTTCATCGGTTTGCTCGGGTTGGTCTGCGCTGAGGCCGAGTCCGACCATTCGCTGTTGCAGGTTCAGGAACACTACGGCCGTATTGTCGCCAGCAAGCTGCTGACCCTGCTGGACAACAACATTCAACGGGGAGAGCCGCAGGTTCAGGCTCATTCCTTTGAGCAGTTGGTGGAGTACATCGACGCCAACCTGAATCAAGACATCAGTATCGTGCAGTTGATGAACGTGGCGCGGGTCAGTGAGCGAACGCTGTATTCACTGTTTGAGCGCCATGCAGGCCTGTCGCCGAAGGGGTATGTGCGCCAGCGCAAACTGGAGCGTATCCATGCGGTCTTGCAGGATCCGGCCAGCAGCGTACGCAACGTGACGGAAATCGCCCTGGACTACGGTTTTCTGCACTTGGGGCGCTTTGCCGAGAGTTATCGCCAGCGCTTTGGCGAACTGCCCTCGGTGACCTTCAAACGCCACCGCTGACACCTGGTCAGCCCCTGCGCTATCTGGATAGCGATTCGCAGGAAATGGCTATTGCCATGCTCGACGTCTCCCTAACCTGAGTGTGCGAACACCGCCAGGCCCCAGCGCCGAGTGGGTATTGCGCCTTCGGGTTTCGATAACAACAACAAAAGAGACGCGCACCATGCGAGCAGTCGATATCAATGCCCTGATCGATCAGGCGAAGTTCAATTCCTTTCACTGGCGCGTGCTGTTCTGGTGTGCGCTGATCATCATCTTCGACGGTTACGACCTGGTCATTTATGGCGTGGTGCTGCCGGCATTGATGCAGGAGTGGGGCATGACCCCGCTGCAGGCGGGTGCCCTGGGTAGCTATGCGCTGTTTGGCATGATGTTCGGTGCACTGGTGTTTGGCCCGTTGTCGGACCGCATCGGTCGCAAGAAGGCAATCACCCTCTGCGTGATCCTGTTCAGTGGCTTTACGGTACTCAACGGTTTCGCCCGTAACCCTACGGAGTTCGGTCTCTGCCGGTTTATCGCCGGTTTAGGAATCGGCGGCGTCATGCCCAACGTGGTGGCGCTGATGAACGAATACGCACCGAAGAAAATTCGCAGCACCCTGGTCGCGATCATGTTCAGTGGTTACTCGGTGGGCGGCATGCTGTCTGCCGGGCTGGGCATTGTGCTGTTGCCGGCCTTTGGTTGGCAGTCGGTGTTCTATGTGGCGGTCATTCCGCTGCTGACGCTGCCGTTGATCTTGCGCTTTTTGCCGGAGTCCCTCGGTTTTCTGGTACGTCAGGGCCGGGTAGAGCAGGCTCAGCAACTGTTGCAGCGGGTTGAGCCGAGCTATCAGCCGCAAGCGGGCGATCGGCTTGAAGCCGCCGCAGGCAAGGCGCCGGGTGCGGCGGTACCGCAACTGTTCCACGAAGGTCGGGCGCTGAACACGCTGATGCTCTGGGTGGCGTTCTTCTGCTGCCTGCTGATGGTCTATGCCCTCAATTCCTGGCTGCCGAAATTGATGAACAACGCAGGTTATGGCTTGGGTTCCAGCCTGGCGTTTCTGCTGGTACTGAACTTCGGCGCGATCTTTGGCGCCGTGGGTGGTGGCTGGATTGGCGACCGCTTCAAGCTGGACAAGGTGTTGGTGGTGTTCTTTGCGGTGGCGGCCCTGTCCATCAGCCTGTTGGGCTTCAAAAGCCCGACACCGGTGCTTTACCTGCTGATCGCGATTGCCGGTGCGACCACCATCGGCACGCAGATTCTTGCCTATGCCTGTGTTGCACAGTACTACCCGATGGGCATCCGCTCGACGGGCCTGGGTTGGGCCTCGGGCGTTGGTCGCAGTGGGGCCATCGTCGGGCCGCTGTTGGGGGGCGCATTGCTGGGTGTCCAGTTGCCTTTGCCGCTCAACTTCCTGGCGTTCGCGGTACCGGGTGCCGTCGCCGCCTTGGCGATGATGGTGTTCGCCAGCCGCTCGCCGTTTGCCAGCCAGGCGTCGTTGCCTGCCAAGGCCTGAGCACCAAGCGGCCGGCTATGCCGGCCATCAAAGCTCCGCGTAGCACCGGTTAAAACAACAATAAAAAGAGCACGTTACCCATGAACAACCTCCGTCATTCCTGGTTGCTGTCCACCCTTGCCTTGTGTGTTGGTGCCAACGCCGCTGAGCCCGGCTTTGTCAGCGGTTCGAGCGCTACGTTGCAGGCCCGCAACTACTACTTCAGCCGCGATTTCTCCGACATCGTCGGCGCCAACAAGCAGTCCAAGGCCGAGGAGTGGGGGCAGGGCTTTATCTTCAACTTCAAGTCCGGCTATACCCCTGGCCTGATCGGTGTGGGTGTCGATGCCATCGGCGTGGTGGGGTTCAAACTCGACAGTAGCCCTGATCGTACGGGTACCGGGCTATTGCCGGTGCAGGGCGATGGTCGCGCCGCTGATGAGTACAGCCGGGTCGGCGGCACCCTCAAGCTGCGTTACTCGAAGACTGAGTTGAAGGTCGGCGAATTGCAAACCAACCTGCCTATTCTCCAGTACAACGACTCAAGGCTGCTGCCGCCGACCTATCAGGGGGCAAGTATCACATCTTCAGAACTTGAGGGCCTGACGCTACAAGCCGGGCACTTGAGCTCCACCAGCCTGCGCAACGAGGCCGGTGACGAGAAAATGATTGCAGTGCTCGGCCATGTTCCCCAGCGTAAAGCCGATAGCGATGCGTTCAATTTTGCCGGGGGCGACTACAGTTTCAACGGCAATCGCAGCACCGTCAGCCTTTGGTACGGACAGTTGGAGGATATCTACCAACAAGGGTTTGTCGGTTTCAAACACAACCAGCCGTTGGGCGATTGGACGCTCGGCGCCAACCTCGGCTACTTCTCTGCCCGTGAGCAAGGAGCCAGCAAGCTGGGGGATATCGACAACCAGGCGTTTTACTCGTTGCTCTCAGCCAAACGTTCCGGGCATACCTTCACGGTGGGCTACCAGGCAATCTATGGTGATGATGCCTTCCCCCGTGTGTTCCCGAACATTTCGCCATTGGGCAACGAAGTGCCGACCTATGAGTTCGCCTACACCGACGAACGTTCGTGGCAGGTGCGTTACGACTATGACTTCGTTGCCATGGGCATTCCTGGGCTGACAGCAACCGCACGCTACCTCAAAGGCGATAACGTCAACACCGGTTTGGGGTATGAGGGCCGGGAGCATGAGCGCGATTTCGATCTTGGCTACGCGGTACAGGGCGGAGTCTTGAAAGGCTTGGGAATCCGCGTGCGCAATGCCATGGCGCGCTCGAACTACCGTTCTGACATCGATGAGAATCGCTTGATCCTGAGTTACACCTGGATCTTGTTGTAAGGGCTGGCAGGGTGGGTTCCCACAGGGGACCACCCATCTCACGTTTATCCACAACCCCTGAGGATCACATAGACTGAGCAGACAAAAACAACGAGTACCCTGGTATGGATAGTCCCCTGCTTAGTCATCGCAGCCGGGTTTTTGAGCGTGCCGACCCCTATGCCGTGTCGACCTACGTTAACCAGCACGTCGGTCAGCATCATATTCGACTACCGCGCAATGGCCTCCCGGAGGCCAGCCTCGATCACCGAAAGTTTGCCAGCCTGGACCTGTGTCGGATCAGCTATGGTGGCGAGGTGAGGGTGCTCTCTCATGCCCTGGAAAGTGTTTTTCATCTGCAGATTCTCTTGCGGGGGCACTGTATGTGGCGCCGGGGTCGGGCCGAGCGCCTGCTCGGTCCGGGTGAGCTGTTGTTGATCAATCCGGATGAACCGGTGGACCTGGCGTATTCCGCCGACTGCGAGAAGTTCATCCTCAAGCTGCCGGCTCGCCTGCTCGATGCGGTCTGTGATGAGCAGCGCTGGCAGCGCCCCAGTGAAGGCGTCCGGTTTATCCACAGCCATTACCAACTGCTGGCGCTGGAAGGTTTTGCCGGGCTGTTGACGATGGTCTGTCATGAGGCCGAGGCCTTTGATTCGCTGCAGCGTGTTCAGGAACACTACAGCCAGATCGTTGCCAGCAAGCTGCTGACGCTGATGCAGACCAACGTCAGCCGCGAGAGCCTGGGCAGCCAGGCCGTCACCTTTGAGCGTATTGCCGAGTACATTGAGCGCAATCTCAAGCAAGACATCGGCATTGAGCAACTGGCGCAGCAGGCGAGCATGAGCCTGCGTTCGCTCTATGGGTTGTTCGAACGCAATGCCGGTACCACCCCGAAGCACTACATTCGGCAGAAGAAGCTTGAACGCATTCGTCGCAACCTCAGCGACCCGGATTGCAGCGTGCGCAACATCACCGAACTGGCCCTGGAATACGGCTTTGTTCACCTGGGCCGATTCTCGGAAAGTTACAAAGCGCTGTTTGGCGAGCTGCCCTCCGATACCCTCAAGCGTCGCCCCTGACGTGTTTGCAGAAAACGGATAAAGGTCTGCACAAAGCGGATATTTACCTGAGCCTGCGCTCCCTACCCTGACATGGCCTGAACAATAACAACGGAGGCCCCGGCCATGTCCCTGGGATTCGAATACCTTAATTCCCTGCTTGAAGAAGATCAGGAGAAGGGCATCTACCGCTGCAAGCGCGAGATGTTCACCGACCCCCGTCTGTTCGAACTGGAAATGAAACACATCTTCGAGGGCAACTGGATCTACCTGGCCCACGAAAGCCAGATTCCCGAGAAGAACGACTTCCTGAGTACCACCATGGGGCGCCAGCCGATCTTCATCGCGCGCAACAAGGATGGGGTACTCAACGCCTTCCTGAATGCCTGCAGCCACCGCGGTGCGATGCTCTGCCGGCACAAGAGTGGCAACCGCTCTTCCTATACCTGCCCGTTCCACGGTTGGACCTTCAACAACTCCGGCAAACTGCTCAAGGTCAAGGATCCGGTCGATGCCGGTTACCCGCAGAGCTTCAATTGCGAAGGCTCCCATGACCTGACCAAGGTTGCGCGTTTCGAGTCTTACCGCGGCTTTCTGTTTGGTAGCCTGAACCCGGATGTACTGCCTCTGGTCGAGCACCTCGGCGAGTCGGCCAAGATCATCGACATGATCGTCGACCAGTCACCGGACGGCCTTGAAGTGCTGCGTGGTTCTTCCACCTACATCTACGAAGGCAACTGGAAGCTGACCGCCGAGAACGGCGCCGACGGCTATCACGTCAGTGCCGTGCACTGGAACTACGCCGCCACCCAGAACCAGCGCAAGCAGCGCGAAGCGGGTGAAGAGGTCAAGACCATGAGTGCCGGTGGCTGGGCCAAGAATGGCGGTGGTTTCTACTCCTTTGACAAGGGCCACCTGCTGCTCTGGACGCGCTGGGCCAACCCGGAAGACCGTCCGTTGTTCGAGCGTCGTGATGAACTGGCTCGCGATTTCGGTCAGGCCCGTGCCGACTGGATGATCGAAAACTCGCGCAACCTGTGCCTGTACCCCAACGTTTACCTGATGGATCAGTTCAGCTCGCAGATCCGTATTGCCCGGCCGATTGCCGTGGACAAGACCGAGATCACCATCTACTGCATCGCGCCCAAGGGTGAAAGCGCCGAGGCCCGTGCCTTGCGTATTCGTCAGTACGAAGACTTCTTCAACGTCAGCGGCATGGCGACACCGGATGACCTGGAAGAATTCCGCTCCTGTCAGATGGGTTACCAGGGCAACCGTGGCTGGAATGACATGTCCCGCGGGGCTACGCATTGGGTTGAAGGCGCCGACGCCGCGGCCCAGGAAATCGACCTGCATCCACACCTCAGCGGTGTGCGTACCGAGGATGAGGGCCTGTTTGTACTGCAGCACAAGTACTGGCAGGAAACCATGCTCAAGGCCCTTGAAGCCGAGCAGCAGTTGATCCCTGTGGAGGCCGTGCAATGAGCATTTCCTACGAAGCCGTACGCGACTTCCTTTATCAGGAAGCCCGCTATCTGGACGACAGCCAGTGGGATCAATGGCTGGAATGTTATGCCAGCGATGCCACGTTCTGGATGCCGGCATGGGACGACAACGACCAGCTTACCGAGGACCCGCAGCGGGAAATCTCGCTGATCTGGTACGGCAACCGTGGCGGTCTGGAAGACCGGGTGTTCCGGATCAAGACCGAACGCTCCAGTGCGACCATGCCCGACACCCGCACCTCGCACAACATCAGCAACCTCGAACTGCTTGAGCAGAGCGATGGGCTGTGCCACCTGCGCTTCAACTGGCACACCCTGAGCTTCCGCTACAAGACCGTGGACAGTTACTTCGGCACCAGCTTCTACACCCTTGATGTGCGTGGCGATCGCCCGCTGATCAAGGCCAAGAAAGTGGTGTTGAAGAACGACTACGTACGCCAGGTCATCGACATCTACCACATCTGACCCGGTTTTCGAGCAACAACCTGATCCACGAGGTGCGCCATGCACAAGATCGCCTTGAATTTCGAAGACGGGGTCACCCGCTTCATCGACGCCGCTGGCGGCGAAACCGTGGCCGATGCGGCCTACCGCCAGGGTATCAACATCCCGCTGGACTGCCGTGATGGCGCTTGCGGAACCTGCAAGTGCTTTGCCGAGGCCGGTCGTTACGACCTGGGCCAGGAATACATCGAAGACGCCCTGAGCGAGGAAGAAGTGGCCCAGGGCTACGTGCTGACTTGTCAGATGCGCGCCGAAAGCGACTGTGTGATCCGCGTACCGGCCTCGTCACAGGTGTGCAAGACCGAACAGGCAAGCTACCAGGCCAGCATCAGTGACGTGCGCCAGCTCTCCGATAGCACCATTGCGCTGTCGATCAAGGGTGAGGCGTTGAGCCGCCTGGCATTTCTGCCGGGCCAGTACGTCAACCTTGGCGTACCGGGCAGCGAGCAGACCCGCGCCTATTCCTTCAGCTCATTGCAGAAGGATGGCGAAGTCAGCTTTCTGATCCGCAACGTGCCGGGTGGGCTGATGAGCAGCTTCCTCACTGGCCTGGCCAAGGCCGGTGACAGCATGACCCTGGCCGGCCCGTTGGGCAGTTTCTACCTGCGCGAGATCCGTCGTCCGCTGCTGTTGCTGGCTGGCGGTACCGGGTTGGCACCGTTCACCGCGATGCTCGAGAAAATCGCTGAAGAGGGCAGTGCGCATCCGCTGCACCTGATCTACGGGGTCACGAACGACTTCGACCTGGTTGAACTGGATCGTCTGCAAGCCTTTGCCGCGCGCATTCCCAATTTCACCTTCAGCGCCTGTGTGGCCAACCCCGACAGCCAGCACCCTCTCAAGGGCTATGTCACCCAGCACATCGAGCCGCGCCACCTCAATGACGGTGATGTCGATGTCTACCTGTGCGGCCCGCCGCCCATGGTCGAGGCAGTCAGCCAGTACATCCGCGAGCAGGGCATCACCCCGGCGAACTTCTACTACGAGAAATTCGCTGCGTCCGCGGCCTGATCCTTTTTTGGAGCCGTTCGCATCGTGCGGGTACGGGCGGCTCTTTTTTATTCGAGGTTGTCATGGGCAACAGATTCGACAACAAGGTCGCGCTGGTTACGGGTGCGGCGCAGGGTATCGGTCGGCGTCTTTCCGAGCGCCTTCTGGAAGAGGGTGCCGTACTGGTCGCGGTTGACCGTTCGGAGCTGGTGCATGAGCTGCAGGCCGAAGGTGTATTGACCCTCACCGCTGACCTGGAGCAGCACAGCGAGTGCCAGCGTGTGATGGAGGCAGCGGTGGAGCGCTTCGGTCGGCTCGACGTGCTGATCAACAACGTCGGCGGGACCATCTGGGCCAAGCCTTTCGAGCATTACCAGGCCGACCAGATCGAGGCCGAAGTGCGTCGTTCGCTGTTCCCGACCCTTTGGTGCTGCCACGCCGCGCTGCCGTACATGCTTGAGCAGGGCCAGGGGGCCATCGTCAACGTCTCCTCGATTGCCACGCGCAGCATCAACCGCGTGCCTTACGGCGCGGCCAAGGGCGGGGTCAATGCATTGACCGCGTGCCTGGCCTTCGAGACTGCCGAGCGTGGTGTGCGGGTCAATGCCACGGCGCCGGGCGGCACGCAAGCACCGCCCCGTCGCGTGCCGCGCAACAGTGCCGAGCAAAGCGCGCAGGAACAGGACTGGTACCAGCAGATCGTCGACCAGACCTTGGATAGCACCTTGATGAAACGCTACGGCAGCCTCGACGAACAGGTCGGCGCGATTCTTTTTCTCGCCTCCGACGAGGCCTCTTACATCACCGGCACGGTGCTGCCGGTCGGTGGCGGCGACCTCGGTTGAGCCCCCCTGGAGAATCCTGATGAGTTACCCCCTGATCGAGAGCATCTCGACAACCATCGTCGACCTGCCGACCATCCGCCCGCACAAGCTGGCCATGCACACCATGCAGCAGCAGACCCTGGTGATCATTCGTCTGCGCTGCACTGACGGCATCGAAGGTCTGGGCGAGGCCACCACCATCGGTGGTCTGGCGTATGGCAATGAAAGCCCGGAAAGCATCAAGCAGAACATCGACAGCTACTTTGCGCCGATGCTGATTGGCCTCGATGCCAGCAACATCAACAGTGCCATGCAGCGCTTGGACAAGGTGATCAAGGGCAATACCTTCGCCAAGTCGGGCATTGAAAGTGCCTTGCTCGATGCCCAAGGCAAACGCCTGGGGCTGCCGGTCAGCGAGCTGTTGGGCGGGCGAGTGCGTGACAGCCTGGAAGTCGCCTGGACCTTGGCCAGCGGCGACACTGCCCGCGATATCGCAGAAGCCGAGCAGATGCTCGATCAGCGTCGCCACCGTATTTTCAAGTTGAAGATCGGCGCCAATGAAGTGGCCCATGACCTGCGCCACGTCATCGCGATCAAGCACGCCTTGGGCGACCGCGCCAGCGTGCGGGTCGATGTCAATCAGTACTGGGACGAGTCTCAGGCGATTCGCGCCTGTCAGGTGTTGGGTGACAACGGCATCGACCTGATCGAGCAGCCGATCTCGCGCATCAACCGTGCCGGTCAGATACGCCTGAACCAGCGCAGCCCGGCACCGATCATGGCCGACGAGTCCATCGAGAGTGTCGAGGACGCCTTCAGCCTGGCCGCCGACGGTGCCGCCAGCATCTTCGCCTTGAAAATTGCCAAGAACGGTGGCCCGCGTGCGGTGTTGCGCACCGCCCAGATCGCCGAAGCCGCCGGGATCGCCCTGTATGGCGGAACCATGCTCGAAGGTTCTATCGGCACCCTGGCCTCGGCGCATGCCTTCGTCACCTTGAACGCGCTCACCTGGCACACCGAACTGTTCGGCCCGCTGCTGCTGACTGAAGAGATCGTCGTCGAGGCACCGGTGTACCGCGATTTCGCCTTGCACGTCCCGCGCACCCCAGGCCTGGGCCTGACCCTGGATGAAGAGCGCCTGGCGTTCTTCAGCCGCCGCTGAATAGGAGAGCCCACATGTTGTTCCACGTGAAAATGACCGTGAAATTGCCCCTCGACATGGACCCGGCCCAAGCGGCCCGGCTCAAGGCTGACGAAAAGGCGCTGGCCCAACGTCTGCAGCACGAGGGTATCTGGCGCCACCTGTGGCGCATTGCCGGGCATTACGCCAACTACAGCGTCTTTGACCTGCCCAGCGTCGAAGCGCTGCACGACACCCTGATGCAACTGCCGCTGTTCCCCTACATGGACATCGAGATTGACGGCCTGTGCCGGCATCCCTCGTCGATCCATTCCGATGACCGTTGATCGCTGATTACTGATAACAACAATTCGAGGTAGCCAATCATGACCGTGAAGATCGCTCACACTGCCGATGTGCAAAAATTCTTCGAAGAAGCCAGCGGCTTGCTTAATCAGGAAGGCAATCCACGCCTGAAGACCCTGGTCAATCGCATCATCAATGACGTTGCCCGGGTCATCGAAGACCTGCAGGTGACGCCGGATGAGTTCTGGAAAGCAGTGGATTACCTCAATCGCCTGGGCGCACGTCAGGAAGCCGGTTTGCTGGTGGCCGGTCTTGGCCTGGAGCACTACCTGGACCTGCAACTGGATGCCCAGGATGAAGCCGCAGGTTTGTCCGGCGGAACGCCGCGAACCATTGAAGGCCCGCTGTACGTAGCCGGTGCGCCATTGGCCGAAGGTGAAGTGCGGATGGACGATGGTCTTGATGCTGGCACCGTGATGTTCCTGCAAGGGCGGGTACTGGATGAGCACGGCCAACCGGTAGCCGGCGCGGTGGTCGACTTGTGGCACGCCAACACCCAGGGGACGTACTCCTACTTCGACAGCACCCAGTCGGACTACAACCTGCGTCGTCGCATCATCACCGATGCAGAAGGCCGTTACCGTGCGCGCAGCATCGTGCCGTCGGGCTATGGCTGCCCAGCGGACGGTCCAACCCAGGAGCTGCTTGACCAACTGGGCCGCCATGGCAATCGCCCAGCGCATGTGCACTTCTTTATCTCTGCACCGGGTCACCGTCACCTGACCACCCAGATCAACCTGTCCGGTGATCAATACCTGTGGGATGATTTCGCCTACGCCACCCGCGATGGGCTGGTCGGTGAACTGCGCTTCGTCGAAGATGCTGCGGCTGCCGATGCCCGGGGTGTCGAAGGACGCTTTGCCGAGATGGACTTTGACTTCCAGTTGCAGGCCGCGCCGCAGCCAGCCTTTGAACTGCGCAGCAATCGTCCGCGTGCCTTGCAGGATGCCTGAGTAACGCACTCGGTTTGTCGCCGGCCTAGCCGACGCCTGTATCAATGATATGAACCATTGATGCAGGCGTCGGCTTTGCCGGCGTTCTGCGTTAAGACAAGCACAAGCCCATGGTGGTCCGATGAAGCCTCTGTTCCGCGACTTTTCTGTGTCCGCCCTGGTGGCCGGCCTGATCGCCACAATGATCTCTTATGCCGGGCCACTGGTGATCGTCTTTCAGGCCGCCCACAGCGCACAGTTGTCGGCGGCCGAATTGTCTTCCTGGGTCTGGGCCATTTCCATTGGCAGTGGTCTGCTCGGGGTGGTCCTCAGCCTGCGCTACAAAGTTCCTGTCGTAATCGCCTGGTCGGCGCCTGGCTCGGCGTTGCTGGTGGCGCTGCTGCCCAACATTGCCTTTGCCGAGGCGGTAGGCGCCTACATCGTCGCCAACCTGATCATCCTTGGCGTGGGCGTGTCCGGGGCGTTTGATCGGATCGTCAGCAAGCTGCCGTCAGCCATTTCGGCGGCCATGTTGGCCGGCATCCTGTTCAGTTTCGGTACGGGTCTGTTCCTGTCGGTGAAAGCGCAGCCCGTGCTGGTCTTGGCGATGTTTGTCACCTACCTGCTGTTCAAGCGCCTGGCCCCGCGCTATGCCGTACTGGCGGTACTGATTTGCGGGGTGAGCCTGTCTCTGGCCAATGGCGAGTTGAAAAGTTCGGAGCTGGTCATTGGCCTTGCGACACCCGTCTTGACCCTGCCGGAGTTCAGTTGGAACGCGGTGCTGAGTATCAGCTTGCCGCTGGTGATGGTCGCACTGACCGGGCAGTTTGTACCGGGGGTTGTCGTGCTGCGTAATGACGGTTATGCCACAGCCGCCAGCCCGATCATCAGCAGCAGTGCGTTCACCAGCCTGTTGCTGGCGCCATTTGGTTGCCATGGCCTTAACCTGGCGGCGATTACTGCGGCGATCTGCACTGGTCGTGAATCACATGATGATCCACATCGGCGCTACTGGGCGGGTGTTTGCGGTGGTGCACTGTATGTGTTGCTGGGCGTGTTCGGCGCGACATTGGTGTCGTTGTTCAGTGCCTTTCCGGCCGCTTTGATCGCAGCCCTGGCCGGGCTGGCGCTGTTCGGTGCCATTGGTGGTGCGCTTGCCGGTGCGATGAGTGTGCCGGCTGACCGCGAAGCTGCACTGATCACCTTTCTGGTGACGGCATCCGGGATGTCGTTTCTTGGTCTGTCGGCCGCTTTCTGGGGGCTGATCTTTGGCTTGTTCGCTCATCTGTTGCTGAACCTGCGGCGGGTCGCGCCGCAGGTTCGCAGGTCAGGTGTGCAGGCAGACTGAGGTCAGATCTGCATCGCCATGCCTTCGACGTTCATGGCCGCCTGGCGCAGAGCCTCGGAGCGGGTCGGGTGCGGGTGGCAGGTGAGGGCGATGTCCTCGGCCGAGGCGCTGAACTCCATGGCCACGCAGTACTCACCGATCATCTCGCTGACGCTCGGGCCAACCAGATGCACGCCAAGGACTTCGTCAGTGTTGGCATCTGCCAGGACTTTGGCGAACCCTTCGGTTTCATGGTTGATCTTGGCCCGGCTGTTGGCGGTGAACGGGAACTTGCCAACCTTGTAGGCCCGGCCTTCGGCCTTGAGTTGTTCTTCGGTCTTGCCGACGCTGGCCAGTTCCGGGCGGGTGTAGATAACCCCTGGGATCAGGCCGTAATTGACCTCGTGCGCCTTGCCGGCAATTCGCTCGATACAGGCGATCGCTTCGTCCTCGGCCTTGTGCGCGAGCATCGGCCCCGAGGTGACGTCGCCAATGACCCAGATACCCGGAATCGTCGAGCGATGGCCCTCGTTGGCGAGCATGCCGCGCTTGTCGGTTTCCAGGCCGACGGTCTCCAGCCCCAGGCCATGGGTATAAGGGCGCCGTCCGATGGCCACCAGCACATAGTCGGCTTCCAGCGTTTCGGCAGCACCGCCAGCGGCAGGCTCCAGAGTCAGTTGCACGCCGTTCCCGACGACACTGGCCTGGGTCACCTTGGTGCCCAGCTTGAAGGTCATGCCTTGCTTGGCCAGTGAGCGTTGCAGGGTTTTCGCGGCCTCTTCATCAGTGCCTGGGCAGATACGGTCCAGGTACTCGATGACGGTGACCTGGCTGCCAAGGCGGCGCCATACCGAGCCCAGCTCCAGGCCGATGACACCTGCTCCGATCACGACCAGGTGCTTGGGCACTTCGGCCAGGGAGAGGGCGCCGGTGGAGTCGATGATGCGTTGGTGATCAAGGGGCACCCCTGGCAGCGGCGTAGGTTCGGAACCGGTGGCAATGACAATGTCCTTGGCCTGCAGTTCGCTGACGGTCCCTTGCGCGTCGGTTACCTTGACCTTGCCGACGCCGTCGAGACGACCCCAGCCCTTGATCCAGTCGACCTTGTTCTTGCGGAACAGGTACTCGATTCCTTTGGTCAGGCCGGTAACGCTGTCATCTTTTTGCTTCATCATCTGGGCCAGGTTCAAGGTCGGTTTCACCTCGATACCCAGTGTGGCCAGTTCGCCATTGCTGGCGGCGTCGTAGAGTTCAGAGGCATGCAACAGCGCCTTTGACGGCATGCAACCGACATTCAGGCAGGTGCCGCCCAGGGTTGAACGACCTTCCACACAGGCGACGCTAAGGCCCAATTGCCCGGCCCGAATAGCAGCGTTGTAGCCACCCGGCCCCCCGCCAATGATCACGATATCGTAGCTTTTCATTGCTGTACTCCAGGATGAGGTATCGACAATGGGCGCAAGATTAGTCCGTGATTGATGGATTGTATACAATCTGTGGTGTGGACTTATTCAGAAAGTTCTCGCAGATGAACTACCCTTTTCCTCGTGACGTTCTAAGACAACGGGAGGTTTTTTCATGCTTGCGCAACTTCCAGCGGCTCTGCAAAACGTACGGCTGCCACTTCGCCTGAAGTTTTGGAATGGTCTCCACTTCGATCTGGGGCCTGGGCCACACGTCACCATTGTGGTGAAGGACCCACAGCTGATAAGTCAGCTTACCCGTCCTAGCCTTGATGATCTGGGGTCGGCATTTGTCGAAGGCAGGCTGGAGCTGGAAGGTAATATCGGCGAGGTTATCCAGGTTTGCGACGAACTGACTCAAGCGCTGCTTCTGGATGATGACGAGCCACAACCCCAGCGTGCTGCGCATGACAAGACGACTGACGCGGCTGATATTTCCTACCATTACGACCTGTCCAACGATTTCTATCAGCTCTGGCTCGACCAGGAAATGGTCTACTCCTGCGCCTACTTCAAGACGGGTAATGAAACCCTTGAGCAAGCCCAGCAGGACAAACTCGAGCATTTGTGTCGCAAGCTACGGCTGCAGCGCGGTGACTACTTGCTGGATGTCGGTTGTGGTTGGGGTGGCCTGGCGCGGTTTGCCGCCCGCGAGTTCGGTGCCAAGGTCATGGGTATCACCTTGAGCAAGGAGCAACTCAAGCTGGGTCGGGAACGGGTCAAGGCGGAAGGCCTGGAGCAGCAGGTTGATCTAAAAATCCTCGACTACCGGGATCTGCCGCAGGATGGCCGTTTCGACAAGGTGGTGAGTGTTGGCATGTTCGAGCATGTTGGCCATGCCAACCTGGCGTTGTACTGCCAGCGCCTGTTTGGCGCTGTCCGTGAAGGTGGCCTGGTGATGAACCACGGCATCACCGCCAAACATATTGATGGTCGGCCAGTCGGGCGGGGGGCAGGCGAGTTCATTGACCGCTATGTGTTCCCCCATGGTGAGCTGCCGCACCTGTCGATGATCAGTGCTTACATCAGCGATGCCGGGCTAGAGGTGGTCGATGTGGAAAGCCTGCGTTTGCACTATGCCCGGACATTGCACTTCTGGAGTGATCGACTGGAGGCGAAGCTTGATGAAGCCGAACGTCTGGTGCCTGAACGCGCGCTGAGAATCTGGCGATTGTACTTGGCCGGTTGTTCATACGCCTTCGCCAAGGGCTGGATCAACCTGCACCAGATTCTGGCGGTAAAGCCGCTGGCCGATGGCAGTCATACCCTGCCATGGACCCGGGCGGATCTTTATCGCTGACGATGCCTCGCCACTAGAGGATGGGGGAGATCAGCCTGGCGATACGCATGCCCAGCAACTGCAGCCGATGGGTGTCGCGGCTGTCCTCGGCAGTGATTTCCCGAGCCTGTTCGAAGTCGTGCTTGAGCATGGCTTCGACCTGATCGGCAAAGGTCCTGTCGATGGTCAGCAGCATGATCTCGAAGTTCAGGCGGAAGGAGCGGTTGTCCAGGTTCGCGCTGCCGATCGCACTGACTTCATCGTCGATCAGTACAACCTTCTGATGCAGGAACCCGGGCTGGTAGCGAAAGATCCGCACCCCGGCGCGTACCGCCTCTAAGGCAAACAGGCTGGAAGCGGCATAGACGATCCGATGGTCGGGACGTGAGGGCAACAGGATACGCACATCGACGCCACGCAGAACGGCCAGTCGTAGCGCGGCGAAGATCGCCTCATCGGGAATGAAGTACGGGCTGGTTATCCATAGGCGCTCACGCGCTGAATGAATCGCCTCGATGAAGAACAGTGAGCAGGTCTCCTGAGGATCAGCTGGCCCGCTGGCCAGCACTTGGCACAGTACGCCCTCGTCCGGGTACTCATCCGGCAGTATCAATGGCGGCAATTGCCGTGCGGCCCAGAACCAGTCTTCGGCAAAGGATTCCTGCAGGCAGGCCAGCACTGGGCCGCTGACCTGTACGTGGGTATCGCGCCAAGGCGACAGTTTGGGGTTGCCTCCCAGGTACTCATCGCCAACGTTGTGCCCACCGACGAAGCCTTGCAAGCCGTCGACGACGACGATCTTGCGGTGGTTGCGGAAGTTGACCTGGAAGCGATTGAACCAGCCGTGACGGGTGCTGAAGGCACGTATCTCAACGCCGCCTTCACGCAGCGTCTGGCAGTATGCCGAGGACAGGCCGTGGCTGCCGACACTGTCGTAAAGCACATAGATCTTTACGCCTTCGGCGGCTTTTTTCAGTAGCAGTGTTTGCAGCCGCCGGCCCAGTTCATCGTCATGGATGATGAAAAACTGCACCAGCACCGTGTTACGGGCTTGGGCAATGGCATCAAGGATGGCGCTGAAGGTGGCCTGCCCATCGATCAGCAGTTTGATTTGATTGTTCGCCAAGCAAGGCATGCGACCGAGTTTCGGTAATGCGCGCAAGGCGGCGTAGGAGCTGGAGCTTCGCGCAGCTAATGCTTCTTCCACCCACGGGCGCCAGTTCAGGTCAGTGATGGCCAGGTGCATCTCGCGGTTGGCCTGACGTCGTGCTTTGATGTACGCATCGAAGGTTCGGCTGCCAAACACCAGGTAAGGAATCAGTGTCAGGTAGGGTATGAACAACAGCGACAGGGCCCAGGCGATCGCACCCTGCGCAGTACGGACGCTGACCACGGCGTGGAGTGCGGCACCCACACCCAGCAAGTGGATCAGGCCGATCAGGTAACCGAAGAAGTAGGGGCTGTGGTAATCCATACACATCCTGCTGTCCGCTGGCACTGCCTCTACCAGAGCATGTTCCGGGCAGTACTTGCAACCGAAAGCGTAAATCAGCGTCTAAACCATGTTCCGGCCCGACGCCGGCGTTTCGAGGAGTGACTAGATGAAGATTCGTCTGCCAATACTGGCGCTGGTCTTCGGGTTGGCGAGCCCGTTGGTGAATGCACAGATGTTGCAGCCAGGCCTGTGGGAGTTGACCACCAGCAACATGCAGGTTGATGGCAAGCCGCTGCCGGATATGCAGTTCATGCTCGGCCAGTTGAAAAACCTGCCGCCCGAGCAGCGTGCAATGATGGAGCAGGTGTTGGCCAAGCAAGGTGTCACTGTGGCGGGGAATGGCGTGCGCTCCTGCCTGACTCAGGAGCAGGTCAACAGCGATAACATCCCCTTGCAAGACCCCAAGTCAGGTTGTCGCCAGGAAATCACCGAGCGCAACGGCAATGTCTGGAAATTCCGTTTTAGCTGCCCCAAAGCCCAAGGCGCCGGGCAGGCTCAGTTCCTCAGTGACCGTGAGTTCCTGACCAAGGTCAACGGCACCTTCAACGCTTCGGGAACGCAGCAACAGGGCAGCATGGAAACCCGTGCGGTCTGGCTCGGCAGCAACTGCGGCACCGTTAAGCCACGCACCTAGAACTCGTTCTGCAGCGCCTTGTAGCCCCGCACCAGGTCAACGTTGGTGCGGGCTACGTCTTCGGAGAATTCCGAGGCGCTGATGCTCACAGGAGGAAACTGTGAGAGATCCGTGCTGGCACCCATTCGCGTTGTTGAGGGCACATAAAATTGCGCCGGCAGGTTGCAGCCATCGACCACCGAGTTGTGCCGTACCACGCTGCCGTCGCCGACGGTGCAGTTGAACAGTACGCTGTTGAAGCCGATGAACACCCGATTGCCAACGGTGCAGGGGCCATGGACGATGGAGCGGTGAGCAATCGAGGTGAACTCGCCAATGGTCACCGCGGCCCCTGACTTTGAGTGGATCACCACACCATCCTGAATGTTGGAGTTGGCGCCAATAGTGATGGGCTCCATCGCGCCGTTGCTGTCCACTTCATCAGCCCGAATGACCGCATAGGGCCCAACGAACACATTGTCGGCGATGATCACCTTGCCGCAGATGATTGCCGTTTTATCGACATAAGCGGATTCGGCGATCACCGGTAGATCACCGCTGGGGTTCTTGCGAATCATGGCTATCTCTCCCTTACCAATGAATTACCACTGCCACTGGCTGCGGGCGACTGCATCGTGAGCATGCAAGCTCTCGGCATGTTCAACCTGCAGGCTGAACCCGTCGATCCAGGCATGGCGCCTTAAGGCCAGGTGTAAACGGCGCACGGCATCTTCGCAGAACATCAGGTTCTGACCGTTGGCCAGTGCGAAAGCTTGCTCATCGGCGCGTTTCACTGCGGTCTGCACCGCCGTACCCAGTGCCCCTTCGGCATGATCAATCAGTGCGACGATGGGAAACACACTAACGTCTTGCGTTAAGCGTACCTGCAACGTTGCCAGGCTACGTTGGCTATGGGGCGTGGCAACGATGCCCGCGGCACTGCCTAGCCAGGAGAGCAGCGCATCATGGCTGAGCGGTCGGTTAGCGAAATCGGCGAGAAATTGCTGTTGAATCAGTTGCCTTGCGAGTGCTGCGGAACAGGGGCAGGTTGAGGAATAGGTCACGTGCACATTTAGTTCCACGTGGAACACTTCTTGTTCTAGGCGTGCAGTCAGCACCACGGGATAGGCCTTCCAGCCTGACAGCGGGCTGACCAATGCTGGCTGTTTCAGCATGACTTCAAATTGCAGGCGCAGGTAAGCGCTGTCAGAAAGACCGCAGTGGCTTTCCAGAAAGTGTTCAAGCACCTGATGAATCAGTGCTGGGCAAAGTTCTTTTTGTTCCAGTGCTTCCAGTGCCAGGTACAAGCGCGACATGTGTATCCCGCGTGATTCGCCGTTATCCAGGCTGACGCCGGCATCGGCACTGGCGCGCAGCCGTTGAGCGTTGAACGACACCGGCAAGGCAATGCCGCACATGCCCACCCAGTTCAGTGGTAGTGGCTGGTGTAGTGCCTGAGTGGCAATGTCGGGAAGAGGCAGGGCAGTCATGGGTTGTTCGTCGTGGCGGAAAAGTACATTGTTATATTATAACAATGCAGTGTTCTACAAGACTGCAGGGATTACTGGCAACCGCTTACTCGACTGCAGCGCACGCCAAAGCGCTGTCCGTTGGAACTGGATACGCGGTTGATCGTGGTCCAACCGACGCGACGGCTGTAGCCGACCCAGGCTTCACCGTCACTGGCCAGCCCGGTGAAGAAGGTCAGTTGACCGTAGCGGTCGCTGGTTTGTGCCCAGCGACGTTTGCCCTCTATCTCGTACCCTCGCAAAAACACGGTGCTGCCTTTGGTTTGCACACTGTAGTAATTGCCCTCGAGATCCTTGCAGGCCAGCAGGTTTGCGCTGCGCGTGCAGTGCGCCAGCGTGTCGCTGGGTAGTGCCTGCGCGAGAGCGTGCGGGGCAAGTGCAGCGAGGCAAACAAGCCAAGCCCACGGTTGATTCATCAAGACTTCCTCGAGGTGGTTAGCGTTCGTGCGCTTGCGAAGGTGCTTGGAATAAGTGCACCGTTATAATATAACATGCCATAAAGCATCTATCGAATGCTGCCCCGATGAGGACCCCACCATGCCCGACCGTCTTCCCGTTACTGTGCTCTCTGGCTTTCTCGGCGCAGGCAAGAGCACGCTGCTCAATCATGTCCTGCGCAATCGCGAAAACCTCCGGGTGGCAGTGATCGTCAACGACATGAGTGAAATCAACATCGATGCCAGTGAGGTGCAACGTAATGTCAGCTTGAACCGTGCCGAGGAGAAGTTGGTCGAGATGAGCAACGGTTGCATCTGCTGCACCTTGCGCGAAGACCTGCTCGAGGAAGTCGGGCGACTGGCTCGAGAAGGTCGGTTCGATTACTTGCTGATTGAGTCGACCGGTATTTCTGAACCACTCCCCGTGGCTGAAACCTTTACCTTCCGGGATGACCAAGGCCGCAGCCTGGCCGACCAGGCGCGGCTCGATACCATGGTCACGGTAGTCGATGGTTTGAATTTCCTGAGTGATTATCAGGCTGCGGAAAGCCTGGCGAGCCGTGGCGAAACCCTTGGCGAAGAGGATGAGCGTTCGATCAGTGACCTCTTGATCGAGCAGGTGGAGTTCGCTGATGTGATTCTGGTCAGCAAGATCGATCTGGTGGGTAGCCACAGCCGTGACGAACTAATGGCGATCCTGCGTAGCCTTAACGCTCACGCGCAGATTGTTCCAATGGTCATGGGACAGGTGCCGCTGGAGCGGATCCTCAACACCGGCTTGTTCGACTTCGACAAGGCCGCACAGGCGCCCGGTTGGCTTCAGGAACTGCGTGGCACGCATGTGCCTGAAACGCAGGAGTATGGCATTTGCTCATGGGCCTGGCAGGCTCGGCGTCCGTTGCATCCGCAGCGCTTCTTCGACTTTATCCACAGCCCCTGGACGAATGGGCGACTGCTGCGCTCCAAGGGCTTTTTCTGGCTGGCCAGTAAACTGAGTGATGCCGGTAGCTGGTCTCAGGCAGGTGGCATGGTTCGACACGGATTCGCCGGTCGTTGGTGGCGTTTTGTGCCTCGCGAGCATTGGCCACAGGATCAGGACAGTCAGGCGGCAATCCTCAAGCATTGGAACAGCGCGTGCGGTGATTGTCGGCAAGAACTGGTGTTCATCGGCCAGCATATTGATTTTGCCAGGCTTGAAGCTGAGCTGGCGGCCTGCTTGCTGAGTGACGCTGAAATGGCGCTAGGCGAAGACGCCTGGAGTCAGCTGCCGGACCCCTTTGGTCCGTGGTACGAAGAGGACGCTGCCTGATGTTGGCACCAACGCCTCGTTACGTTCCGCGCCAGGTACTTGGTGAATCACCTCAGGTCCTGGGTGAAGCCTTGCAGGATGGGATCAATCTGGCCGTTTGGGAGCGGCAACTGCCTGTGCATATCGCCGATTTTGCCAGCCTGTTGTTGTCATTGAACCAACCATTGGCGGAGTCGTTCACGTTGGAATTGGACGACGACGGGCAACTTCCGGCATTGCCTGCGGTGGCCAGAGGCTATGCCGACCTGACAGGCTACGATGGCTTCGTCGCCGATGTGGCCTGGCTGGTTGGTGCCTATGCCTGCCTGCTTGATGCTCGTCGGGTTGGCGTACGTCTTACGGCACTGGACAACGCCATGTGCCCGCGTTGGCATGTCGATCACGTACCCTTGCGGCTGCTCACGACCTATGCCGGGCCCGGCAGCGAATGGCTGGAAGAGGCTGTGGATAAACGCGTCCAGCCGCTGCCGGCAGAGGTCGAGCCGGCGCGGGTTCGTCAGTTGGGCTGTGGTGCTGTCGCCTTGCTGAAGGGGGAGAAGTGGTTGGGTAATGAAGGCTGCGGGCTTATCCACAGGTCGCCAGCACTGGCCAACGGTGAGCGCCGTTTGATCCTTAGCCTTGACTGGATGGCCTGAGTCCAGCGCATAGTGTGCGATCTTCCAGGCCTGTTGATGACCATGCTGCAGAACATACCTACCCACGTGATTGCCGGGCCCTTGGGGGCCGGTAAGACCAGTCTGATTCGCCACTTGATGGCTCATCGCCCGGCCACTGAGCGCTGGGCGGTGTTGATAAACGAGTTCGGTCAGATCGGCCTGGATGCGGCGCTGCTCAGCACTGCAGATGACGGCATTGCCATGGGCGAGGTGGCTGGAGGGTGCTTGTGTTGTGTGAACGGCGCACCGTTTCAGGTTGGCCTGGGTCGGTTGTTGCGCAAATCCAGACCAGACCGGCTGTTTATCGAACCTTCAGGGCTTGGTCACCCGGCGCAGCTGTTGGCGCAACTGCGCCAGCCACCATGGCAGGGTGTGCTGGATGTGCAGCCCTTGGTGATGGTGCTGGATGCCCAGATGTTGGCGGGCGGCCAGCCGCTAGCGGACAGCCAGCAAGCCGCATTGGTTGAGGCAGGGTTGTTGGTGCTGAACAAAGCCGAGGCTGTGGATAGTGAAAAACGGGTGTGTATAACCTCCCGATTACCCACCGTGCCGTGCTATTGGGCGGAACAAGGTCGGTTACCTCTGGATGAGCTGCTGAAGCAGTCCACCGCAATTGTGGATAAGCCGGCTGTGGATAATTCTGCGTTGCCTGACGGTACCGCACCACTCGGCGCTCTGTGGACAAGTCCATCCGAGCCGATCTGCCTGCACCATCAATCAACTGACGGCTGGAGCATTGGCTGGCGCTGGCACCCGAGTCAGTTGCTCGATGCGCAGCGTATAGAGGGGTTTCTTGCGGGGCTGGTGTGGCGCCGGGCCAAACTGGTTATCCACAGCCCGGAAGGTTGGCAGTCTGCTAACGCATTGGAAGGTAAACCCCTGGTCTGGCAGTCGAGCCACTGGCGGCGTGATTCACGTATCGAACTGATCTTTGCTCAGCCCCAGGATGCTGAAGCGCTGCAACAAGGCATGGCGGCATGCCTGTGTTGATCAGTTGTGCCAGCGGTTGTGCTCCTGGCGCCACTGTTTCATTTCAATCACGTTGTCATGGTGTTGCACTGGCTTGATCTCGAACGGGTAGGGCGCCAGTTCGATTTGCATGGCGTGGGCGCCAAATTGAGTGATGGTGCCGGGGTGGCGTTGCTCCCCGGTTACCGTGAACTCAAAGTTATACACACGGGCCAGGCGCTTCCTGCCATTGGCATCACGGATAAAGGCGATACGTTTGAGCGCGACGTTGCCGTCGAGCAACTCCAGGTCGAGCTTGGCGCAATGCTGTTTGACCCTTTCCAGCGCTTTTTCACGCAGCCCGTGGTTATGCCAAAGCCAAGCACCGACGGTAGCCAGCAGCATCAGTACGGATAGATTTTCGAGGGTCAACATTACATAGGCTCCAACGAGGTGTACTCAGCTTAACCGCCTCCCAGCGCTGTCGTACAGGTGGTATTTAGCGCCATACTGCATGCCTTGTCTCTATTACAACGCATCGGAAGCCTTGCATGAAACGTACGCCACACCTGCTTGCTATCCAGTCTCATGTGGTCTTCGGTCACGCCGGCAACAGCGCTGCGGTGTTCCCCATGCAGCGTGTGGGGGTCAACGTCTGGCCACTCAATACCGTGCAGTTCTCTAACCACACACAGTATGGCCAGTGGACTGGAGAAGTGCTTGCGCCAGCGCAAATTCCTGCGCTGGTGAACGGAATCGCGACGATCGGTGAGCTTGGCAATTGCGATGCGGTGTTGTCCGGTTACCTCGGCAGTGCGGCCCAGGGGCGTGCAATCCTCGCGGTTGTGGCGCAAATCAAGGCGGCCAACCCGGCAGCGCTGTACCTGTGCGATCCGGTGATGGGGCACGCAGAAAAAGGCTGCATCGTGCCCGAAGAAGTCAGCGACTTTCTACGAGAGGAGGCGCTGGCGGCGGCCGATGTGTTGTGCCCGAATCAGCTTGAGCTGGACAGCTTTTGCGGTCGTCGCGCTGAATCGCTCGACGATTGCGTTGCAATGGCACGGTCGTTGTTGAACCGTGGGCCGAAGGCGGTATTGGTCAAGCACCTGGCCTATCCGGACCGGCAAGCAAATGATTTTGAGATGCTGTTGGTGACCGCTGAAGGCAATTGGCACCTGCGTCGCCCGCTGCTGGCCTTCCCGCGCCAGCCGGTGGGTGTCGGCGACCTCACTGCCGGGTTGTTCCTGGCTCGGCTGCTGTTGGGCGACAGTTGGGTCGCGGCATTCGAATACAGTGCCGCAGCTGTGCATGAAGTACTGCTGGAAACCCAGGCCTGCGGCAGTTATGAACTGGAACTGGTGCGGGCCCAGGATCGTATTGTGCATCCACGGCTGCGTTTTGAGGCGCAGCGCCTGGCGTTTTAAAGGGCGTCGGCCTTGAGCTCCTGGTAGCGTTTTTCCAGCTCCTGGCGAATCAGGCGGCGCTGCTTACCCTGCAGGAAACGACGCTTTTCTTCGCTGGTTTCCGGCTGACGTGGCGGCACAGGCACGGGCTTGCGGTCGTCGTCGACGGCGACCATGGTGAAGAAACAGCTGTTGCTATGGCGCACCGAGCGTTCGCGGATGTTCTCAGTGACCACTTTGATGCCCACCTCCATGGAGGTGGTGCCGGTGTAGTTGACCGAGGCCAGGAACGTCACCAATTCGCCGACATGCACCGGCTCGCGGAAAATCACTTGATCAACCGAGAGTGTCACCACATAGCGGCCAGCGTAGCGGCTGGCACAGGCATAGGCGACTTCATCGAGGTACTTGAGCAGGGTACCGCCGTGTACGTTGCCAGAAAAATTGGCTTTGTCCGGAGTCATCAGGACGGTCATCGATAGCTGGGCGTTTCCAGGTTCCATAGTGTGCTCACGGTGAGGTTGCGCTGAGTGGGGGGCGCCTGAACGGACGCTTCTTTCCCCGTTACGATTCCCATCATAAAAACGGGACGCTGGCAGGCTCCTTGCCGTCACGCGTTTCAGGTCATTTGGTCGGGCAAATCTGTCGATCTGTTTCTACATATTGCATCGCCAGCCTCATGCAGTGGCGGGTGTTAACCTCAGTTGGCCCATGCAAGGTGGGTTATTCCTACAGATAAAGCATAAAACAGGTGCCGCTCAATCAGATCACTCTGACAGGTACTTGTTTGTTTTTTGTACGTATTCAGGAGGTGTCCGCCATGCATGCCATCAGCTTTATTCAGGATTTGGCGGTGATCATGCTGGTTGCCGGGGTCGTCACCGTGCTTTTTCATCGCCTCAAGCAGCCGGTGGTCCTGGGTTACATCGTTGCCGGGTTCATCATTGGCCCTTATACCCCACCGTTCGGCCTGATTCACGACGAAGACACGATCAAGACCCTGGCCGAGCTCGGGGTGATTTTCCTGATGTTTTGCCTGGGCCTGGAGTTCAGCCTGCGCAAGCTGTTCAAGGTCGGGGCAACCGCCTTTATCGCCGCTTTTCTGGAAATCGTCCTGATGATCTGGATCGGCTTCGAGATTGGCCGCTGGTTTGGCTGGAGCACCATGGATTCGTTGTTTCTCGGGGCGATTCTGGCGATTTCCTCGACCACGATCATCGTCAAGGCGCTCAATGACCTGAAGATGAAGAACGAGCGCTTCGCCCAGTTGATCTTCGGTGTACTGATCGTTGAAGACATTCTGGGTATCGGCATTATTGCCTTGTTATCGGGCATTGCCGTCAGCGGTACGGTCAGCTCCGGTGAGGTGTTTTCCACGGTCGGCAAACTGTCGCTGTTCATGATTGTGGCGTTGGTGGTCGGCATTCTTCTGGTGCCGCGTGTGTTGGCCTACGTGGCGCGCTTTGAAAGCAACGAGATGCTGCTGATTACGGTGCTAGGGCTGTGCTTCGGCTTTTGCCTGCTGGTGGTCAAGCTTGAGTACAGCATGGTGCTGGGTGCGTTCCTGATTGGCGCGATTATGGCTGAGTCGCGGCAGTTACTGAAAATAGAGCGCTTGATCGAGCCGGTTCGTGACCTGTTCAGTGCCATCTTTTTTGTCGCCATCGGCATGATGATCGACCCGCGGGTGCTGCTCGACTATGCCTGGCCGATTGCGGTGATTACCGTTGCCGTCGTGCTGGGCAAGATGCTTTCTTGCGGCATGGGAGCGTTTATTGCGGGCAACGATGGGCGCACGTCGTTGCGTGTCGGCATGGGCCTGTCACAGATCGGCGAGTTCTCTTTCATCATCGCGGCGCTGGGGATCACCCTGCAGGTCACCAGTGACTTCCTCTACCCGGTCGCGGTGGCCGTGTCGGCGATTACCACGCTGCTGACGCCGTATTTGATCCGCAGTGCAGATCCGTTGTCACAGAGGCTGGCCAAGGTCATGCCGCAGCGTCTGGGCCGAGTACTGTCGCTGTATGGTGAATGGTTGCGCAGTATTCAACCACACGGCGAGGGCGCGATGCTGGCGGCCATGATCCGGCGGATTCTGTTGCAGGTTGGGGTCAACCTGGCCCTGGTGGCCGCGATCTTCTTTAGTGGCGGTTACTTTGCATACCGCATCAGCGCCTGGTTGAGCGGCTGGATCAGCGACACAGGGCAGCACAAGGCCTTGATTTGGGGCGCAGCGCTGTTGTTGTCGCTACCGTTCCTGATCGCGGCTTATCGCAAGCTCAAGGCGCTCTCGATGCTGTTGGCGGAAATGGGGGTGAAACCGGAGGTGGCGGGGCGACATACCCAGCGTGTTCGACGGGTAATCGCCGAGGTGATTCCGCTGCT
The DNA here is from genome assembly GCF_002753995.1 of Pseudomonas sp. HLS-6. Classification (NCBI taxonomy): domain Bacteria; kingdom Pseudomonadati; phylum Pseudomonadota; class Gammaproteobacteria; order Pseudomonadales; family Pseudomonadaceae; genus Pseudomonas; species Pseudomonas sp. HLS-6. Next base: position 5,174,759 of record NZ_CP024478.1, on the reverse strand, counting down.
GTCGTTGTTGGTGATTTTCCTGCTGTTGTCGGCATTGTCGGCCAGTATTCTGCCGACCAGTGAACTGCTGCTGGTGATCGCGGTGGTCGCTGCGGGCGTGGTCGCGTTGCTCTGGCGCTGGTTCATCCGGGTGCACACGCGGATGCAGATCGCTTTGCTCGAAACGCTTGAGCATGATGACGGCCATCACCGCTAGGGTGCGTTGATGGCGCGTCCTGCCAGCGCCAATCGACTGCCCGATGGCCGTTGATGCTTCAGGCGATGTTCAGGTCAGCTTTCCAGCCAGACATCCCGAGCCCAGTGCCAGACCGATTCCCAGCTTTCCTCGGTGACGCATTCTTCTTCGCCCGACCACAACACTACGGTGCCGTCTTCTTCGACGCAGTAGTAGTCATCGCCGTCCTGGCAGAGCGGGATCAGGTCGCGCGGTACGCCCGCATCCCAGGCATTGGCGGCGACTTCAGGCAGGTAGGTGTGCGATTGTGGGTCGGTCGCGGTCACCGGTTCCAGGCTACCGTACACGACATCGCTGACGGTCAGCAGGAACTCTTTGAAGACGAAGGGAATGTTGATGAACAACTGCTCTTCGATCTCGACCAGTTGATCCTCGTCGGGCAACTCCAGTGGAACCGGCACGGGTTCATTGGCTTCACGGAGTTGTTCAATCACTTCTTCCACGGCTCTATCCTCTTACCTTGATGACACGCTGCGCGTTATACCCTAGTAGCGCAATCCGGCAAAAGCAAAACCCCGGGACAGGCCCGGGGTTTTTTGTGCAATGCCTGAAAATCAGCCGTTTTGGCGGATCCCGGCGACCAGCCACGGCTGGTTTTCGCCTTGGGCACGTTCCATGTTCCAGCTTTCGCTGAACACTTCGCCCTGGTCGAAGCGCGAGGTTTTCGACACGCCGCTGAAGGTCAGAGTGGCGATGGTCTTGTCGGCGCGGTCGTCGACACCTTCCAGTTGCACATTCAGGTCATCGATGTAGGTGGACTGGAAGCCCTCGCCCAAGGCCGCGCGCTCCTGCTTGAGGAACTGCAGCATTTGTGGCGTGACGAACTCGGCGATCTTGTCCATCTCGTTCGCGTCCCAGTGCTGCTGCAGCGACTGGAAGTGGTTGCGTGCTGCAGCCAGGAAGCTCTGCTCGTTGAACCAGGCCGGTGCGTTGATGACCGGGCGGGCCGACGAGGCTGGCGAACCACCGAATACCTGCGGCTGTGCTGGTTGCTCGTAGGCTTCACGCTGGAACGGTGCGTGACCTGCTGGCGCCATCTGTGGCTGCTGTTGCTTGCGACGGCGGGCCGCAATGAAGCGGAACGCCAGGAAGGCGATCAGCGCCATGATGATGATGTCGAGGAACTGCATCCCCTCGAAGCCATCACCCATGAACATCGAGGCCAGCAGGCCACCGGCGGCGATACCGGCCAATGGGCCGAGCCAGCGCGAGGCGCCGCTGGCAGCGGCAGGCGCACGGCCTGGCATTGCGGGGGTGGCTGCCGGAGTGGATGGGGCGGCCTGGCGGGTTTGATGGGTCGGTGCTGCGCCCGAGCTCTTGCCGCCGCCGAAGCGTTTGGCATTGGCGTCGAGGCTCATCGTCAGGCCAATGCACAGCGCTAGAGCGATGCTAAGAAAACGTTGCATAGTATGGGAATTCCCGTTTTGTGGATTGCACGCGCGTCATGGTGCACAGGTTGTAGGCTGCATGACCAGCACCATAATGTTTCCAGCTTTTGCTTGATTATGCCTTCATGCTTGACTCAAGCCTGTTGCACGATCAGCTAATACCTGGGGGCCGGTGGCTATGGGGTCAGGCGGCAAGGGCCCAGAACGTCCATGAGGAAAAGAAGCCCGAGCCCATTGCGTTACCTTTGTCCAGAAACGCGACTTAGATGGCTTCCAGCTTGGCATAACCCAGCATCAGCCACTTGCTGCCTTCGGCGAAGTTGACTTGCACGCGTGCCTGCGCGCCGGAGCCTTCAAAGTTCAGGATCACGCCTTCGCCAAACACTGCATGCTGTACCCGCTGGCCGAGGTTGAAGGCGGTTTGCGGGATGTTAGCGCTACCGAACAGGCTGCTCGAATTCTGCTTCTGGCCAGAACCGAATGGGCGGCTGACGCTGTTGGACAAACGCACTTCCTGAATCAGTCCGGCCGGAATTTCACGTACGAAACGTGACACCTTGTTGTAGGTCTCGCTGCCGTACAGGCGGCGGGTTTCGGCGTAGGTCATGACCAGTTGCTGCATGGCCCGGGTAATGCCGACATAGGCCAGGCGGCGTTCCTCTTCGAGGCGCCCTGGCTCCTCCAGGCTCATCTTGTGCGGGAACAGGCCTTCTTCCATGCCCACCAGGAACACGTAAGGGAACTCCAGGCCCTTGGCGCTGTGCAGGGTCATCAACTGGATGCTGTCTTCATGCTCATCGGCCTGGGCCTCACCGGCTTCCAGCGAGGCATGGCCGAGGAATGCCGAGAGCGGCGAGAGGTCTTCCTCGTCTTCACTGGTTTCAAAGTTGCGCGCTGCGCTGACCAGTTCCTCAAGGTTTTCTACCCGTGCCTGGCCTTTCTCACCTTTCTCTTCCTGGTGATAGACGATCAGCCCTGATTGCTCGATCACTGTCTGGGTCATCAGGTGCAGCGGCATTTCCAGCACCTTCGCCGCCAGGTTTTCGATCAGTTCGATAAAGGCGCTCAGCGCGCTGGCTGCACGGCCCTTGAGGCCCTTGTTGGCGAGCAGCAGGGCCACGGCCTCCCACATCGAGACCTGGGCATGGCGGGCATGCTCGCGAATGGCTTCGACGGTTTTCTCACCGATGCCACGCGGCGGCACATTAATGACCCGCTCCAGTGCCGCGTCGTTGCCACGGCCCTCCAGCAGGCGCAAATAGGCCATGGCGTTCTTGATCTCGGCGCGCTCGAAGAAGCGTTGCCCCCCGTAGATTCGATAGGGGATGCGTTCGCGCAGCAGGGCCTCTTCGAGCACCCGCGACTGGGCGTTGGAGCGGTAAAGGATGGCGATATCGCTACGCGCCGCACCGGTCTTGATCACGCTTTCGATGGTTTCCACCACGTAGCGGGCTTCGTCGTGTTCGTTGAAGGCGGCGTAAAGGCTCAGTGGTTCGCCGTCGCCACCGTCGGTCCACAGCTCTTTGCCCAGGCGCCCGCTGTTGTTGGCGATCAGGGCGTTGGCGGCTTTGAGGATGCCGGCGGTGGAGCGGTAGTTCTGCTCCAGGCGGATCAACTCGGCGTCGGGGAAGTCGCTGGTGTACTGATGAATGTTCTCGATCTTGGCACCGCGCCAGCCATAAATGGACTGATCGTCGTCGCCGACCACCATCAAGCTGTCGCCACCCTTGGCCAGTAGCCGCAGCCAGGCATATTGCACGGCGTTGGTATCCTGGAATTCATCCACCAGCAAGTGGCGGAAGCGGCGCTGGTAATGCTCCAGCAGGCCGGGATGGTCGCGCCAGAGGTCCAGGGCGCGCAGCAGCAGTTCGGAGAAGTCGATGACGCCAGCGCGTTGGCAGGCGGCCTCATAGGCTTCATAAATGCTGCGCATGGTGCCCAGGAACAGGTCGCCGCTGGCTTGAATATGCTGTGGGCGCAGGCCTTCGTCTTTCTGGCCATTGATGAACCATTGCGCCTGGCGTGCAGGCCAGCGCTGTTCGTCCAGGCCCAACTCGCGGATTACGCGCTTGACCAGGCGTTGCTGATCGTCGCTGTCGAGAATCTGGAAATTCTGGTTCAGCCCGGCTTCTTGCCAGTGCGCCCGCAACAGGCGATGGGCCAGGCCGTGGAAGGTGCCCACCCACATGCCTGCCGGGTTGATACCCATCAGTTGCTCGATACGCTGGCGCATCTCGGCGGCAGCCTTGTTGGTGAAGGTCACCGACAGGATCGAATGCGGTGAGGCCTGCTCGACCTGGATCAACCAGGCGATACGGTGCACCAGCACACGGGTTTTGCCGGAGCCGGCACCGGCCAGGACCAACTGACGGCCAACCGGGGCCGCTACGGCCTGACGTTGGGCATCGTTGAGGGAGTTCAACAGGAGAGAGAGATCATCGCGCATCCGGCCATTCTAGGGGGCAGGGGAGTCAGGGGCAAACCTGGCGTGGAAAATCCGTCGGGGTGACGATCCGCTGGTCATGGCGTGCAGGCCTTGGCCCGCGTGCTTGAGCGGTCGCCATGGTTATGGCGCGTGCATCAGGTTGGTGAATATTTATAACGCAGAGCAGTTTGGTAGTGGTCGATGCTTGTGTATGCTCCGTGCCACGTTTAAGGCTCACCATTACAAGAATACTGCCTATGACCTTCGGTTCAGGCTCTGCGAGCGTCCCTCAGGAAGCACGTCGGAGCATTCGCAAGCAATTTGCCACGCAACTGGCCGTCGAGCGCACCCGCTTGTTGTATCAGGGGTCACTGCTGCCAACGTTGTTCATGCTGCTCAATGGCCTGGTATGCGCCTGGTTGCTGTGGAGCCCGCCACGCTATTTTCAGATCAGTATCTGGATGGTCTGGCTGATGGCCCTGGTTGCCTTGCGAGTGATCCAGGTCGCGGCATTCGACGCGGCCATGCCAGAACGTCAGGCGCAACCGACCTGGTGGCGAATGTTCCTCCTGGGTTCGGCTTTCAGTGGCCTGACCCTGGCCAGCGCAGCGATCGCCCTGGTGCCTACGGATAATTTCGTACAGCAAGCCTGGGTCTTTGGCCTGCTTGGCGCGGCGACACTTTCGGCCAGCATTGCCTACGCTGTCAGCTTGCCCGCCTTCCTCAGCTTCACCTTGCCATGTTTGTTGCCGCCGATCCTCTACCTGTTCTGGAGTGGTGCCGACGAGCACCTGGGTTGGGGCTGGTTGGGCCTCATCCTGCTGGGAGCCTTGTTAGTGGTTGCCTGGCAGGTCAATCGCCTGATTGAGAACGGGTTGCTGCGCCGCTTTCAGAATCAGGCGCTGATTGAACACCTGCAGGCTGCACAGCATCGCAGTGAACAGCTCAACCAGGCCTTGGCCAGTGAAGTCGAGCGGCGACGGCTGATCGAAGACCAGTTGCGTCAGGCCCAGGTCGGCCTGGAGTCGCGGGTGGCGCAGCGCAGCCAGCAACTGGACGCCGCCAATCAGGCGTTGAGCAAGAGCGAGCAACGCCTGGCGTTGGCGCTGGACGCCAGTGAGCTGGGTTTATGGGACTGGAACCTGCAGAGCGATGAGGTTCACCACACCCAGCTTCGCGAGTTGTTTGGCCTTGATCCAGAGCAGGTCAAGGCGATGCTGGCTCACCTCAAGCCGCGCTTGCACCCCGACGACCTGCCGTCGCTCAAGCGCACGCTGGTCGAGCATTTGAAGGGGCGCACCGAGGATTACCGTATCGAGTACCGGGTTCGTCACAGCCAGGGCCACTGGTGCTGGGTCGAGGACCGTGGCCGGGCCGTCGAGCGCGATGCCGACGGGCGAGTTGTGCGTATGCTGGGGACACGGCGCGACATCAGCGCAAGCAAGGCTCAGGAAGAGCAGCAACGCTTGGCGGCCACGGTGTTCGAGGCTGCCAGCGAAGGTATTGCCATTCTCGACCCGGATTACGTGCTGCTGGCCGTCAATCAGGCATTCTGTCGGATCACCGGCTATGACCGAGAAGAGTTGCTGGCGCGCAACGTGCTGGAGTTGCCCTGCAGCCGTGACGCGCGGCGGCACCTGTCGGCGATTGACCAGGCCCTGGAGCAGCAGGGCGGGTGGCAGGGTGAGCTGGTTGAGGCGCGCAAAAGTGGCGAACTCTATCCCCAGTGGCTGCAACTCAATGGTGTGCGGGATGCACAGGGCAACATCAGCAGTATTGTTGGCTTCTTCAGTGATCTCTCCGCGCGGCGCGAGTCGGAAGAGCGTTTGCGCTACCTTGCGCATTACGACGAACTCACGGGCCTGGCCAACCGTGCGCTGTTCCGATTGCGTTTGCATGAAGCCGGGCAGCGCTTACCTTTGAGTGGCCGTAGCCTGGCCTTGCTGCATATCGACCTCGATCGCTTCAAGCTGTTGAACGAGAGCCTTGGGCATGAGATCGCAGATCAACTTCTGACCCAGATGGCCCGGCGTATCAGCAATGCGTTGCCTGAGGCCGATACCGTTGCGCGGCTTTCCGGGGACGAGTTTGCCGTGCTGTTTGATGGGTACACCAACCTGTCGAGCCTGGTGCGGGTTACGACACGCCTGCTCGACAAGCTGCGTGCACCGTTGCGGGTTGCGGGTCATGAGTTGGTGATCAGTGCATCGGTCGGAATCAGCCTGCTCTCCGATACCACTCGGGAGGTCAGTATGCTGGTCAGCCAAGCGAACATGGCGATGCAGCATGCCAAGCACCTGGGGGGCGACAACTTCCAGTTCTACACCGAAAGCCTGCAGGCCAGCACGTTGGAGCGTCTGCAACTGGAGAATCAGTTGCGCAGGGCGATTGAAGAACGCCAGCTGGAGGTCTACTACCAACCAAAACTGTGCCTGGCCACAGGGCGTCTGACAGCAGCCGAAGCCTTGGTGCGCTGGCATCATCCGCAATGGGGCATGGTACCGCCGAGCGAGTTTATCGGGTTGGCCGAGGAAACCGGGCTGATCGCGCCGATGGGTGAGTTCGTCTTGCGTCAGGCGTGTTGGCAAGCCTGCGAATGGCAGCGTCAGGGCTTGGCACCGATACGTGTCTCGGTAAACCTTTCGGTTCATCAGTTACGTCAGGGCAAGTTGGTCAGCCTGGTGCGTCAAGTGCTTGATGAGAGCGGGCTGGAACCTCATCTGCTGGAGCTGGAACTGACCGAAAGCCAGTTGCTTGACAGTGTCGAGCACATCATTGCGACGTTCCGTCAGTTGCATGAGTTGGGGGTGAAGCTGGCCATCGACGATTTTGGAACGGGTTACTCGTCCCTGAGTTACCTCAAGCGATTCCCGGTGGACTACGTCAAAATCGATCAGACCTTTGTTCGCGGCCTGACCGAAGGCAGTCAGGATGCAGCGATCACCCGAGCAATTATCGTCATGGCCCATAGCCTGGCGCTCAAGGTGGTGGCCGAGGGTGTTGAAACGCAGGAGCAGTTGGCTTTTTTACGTGAGCAGGGCTGCGATGAGGTACAGGGCTATCTGATCAGCCGGCCGGTGGCGGCGGCCAATCTGATGAGTTTGCTGTCGATGCCGCCTGTGTGGTGATGCAGTCGCGTGGCTGCATACCCTTCAAACAAAAAACCTGCCTGGCATTGCGGGTACCAGGCAGGCAAGGGGAGAAGCGTTCGCGCTCAGCCAAGCGCTGGTGTTCAGTATCGGATCAAACGAATCACTATCGGTATTACATAGTAGTCGCTCATTGGCGCGTGTCATGTGCTCAGTTGTGCCATTCCCGGCCTTGATGGGCCAGCAGGCTATGTGCCTGGTCGGGGCCGTTGGTACCAGCGTGGTAGGGCCTGGGGGCCTGGAAGTATTCCTGCCAGCCGTTGAGGATCGGGTCAATCCAGGCCCAGGCGGCCTCGACTTCGTCACGGCGCATGAACAAGGTTGAATCGCCCTCCAGCACATCCAGCAGCAGCCGTTCGTAGGCTTCCCAGCGACGTGTCTGGCCGAACACCTGGGCCAGGTTCAGGTTCAGTTCCACAGGCTCCAGGCGCATGCCTTTGCCTGGGCTTTTGGTCATCATCTGCAGGCTGATGCGTTCGTCCGGCTGTAGCTGAATCAGCAACTGATTGGTCTGTGCGCCCTCGAACAGTTGGTGCGGTACCGGTTTGAACTGAATGACAATCTGCGACGACTTCTTCGCCATCCGTTTACCGGTACGCAGGTAGAACGGTACGCCGGCCCAGCGCCAGTTGTTGATATAGGCTTCAACGGCGACGAAGGTCTCGGTATCGCTGTCGTTGTCGACATCTTTCTCGAAGTAATACGCCGGTACTTCCTGCCCGCCGATCTTGCCCGCGCTGTACTGGCCGCGCACGGTCCGATCCTGGACATCCTGGCCGGTGATCGGCTTGAGGGCCCTGAGGATCTTTACCTTCTCATCGCGCACGGCTTCGGCGTTGAATTGAGCCGGTGGCTCCATGGCTACCAGGCAAAGCAGTTGCAGCAGATGGTTCTGCAGCATGTCGCGTGTCGCGCCAGCGCGGTCGTAGTAGGCCCCGCGGTTTTCGACGCCCAGGGTTTCGCACACACTGATCTGCACATGGTCGATCTGATTACTACGCCATACCGGTTCCAGCAGGGCGTTGGCAAAACGCAGGGCCATGAGGTTCTGTACGGTCTCCTTGCCCAGGTAATGGTCGATCCGGAACACCTGCGACTCGTCGAGCACGGCGCCAATGGCACTGTTGATTGCCGTTGCCGATTCCAGCGAGTGGCCGATAGGCTTTTCCAGTACGACCCGTGCGTCGCTGTCAGCCAGCCCGGCAATCTGCATATGGCTGATGATCGGCACGAACAGATCGGGGGCCGTGGCCAGGTAGTAGATCCGCGTCAGCCCGCCTGGTTCGCCGAGGAAGCGTGCCAGACGGCCGAAGTCGGCGCTCTGCGAGGCGTCCATGGGAAAGTAGTCGAGACGCGCCGAGAAACGCTTCCAGACCTCTTCATCGAAGTCATGGCGGGCAATCTGGGCCCGGCAGCGGCGCTCGGCGAGCAGCCGGTAGTCGCTGCGCGGCAGATTTTTTCGAGCCAGCGCAACGATACGCACTTCAGGGTGCAGGCGTGCTTCGCGATACAGGTGGTAGAGCGCCGGAAGCAGCTTGTGCAGGGCCAGGTCACCGGTGCCGCCGAATACCATGATGTCGCAAGGGATAGTCAATACCACCACTCTCCTAGATCGTTTAGCTGGGCGGGTCGCCGGTCATGTAGTATAACTACAAGAAAGCTACAACCCGGTCAGTCGATCATAACCGAGTCCTGCCCTTGAATCTGTTGCAACACATCGCCCAGTCGCGCCATCTGCTACGTAAGTCGGAGCTCAAGGTTGCCGACCACGTGCTGCTCGACCCAGCAGCCGTCATGCATAGCTCCATGGCCGACCTTGCCCACAGCGTCGGCATCAGCGAGCCGACCATCGTGCGCTTTTGCCGCGCCATTGGTTGCTCCGGGTTCCAGGACCTCAAGCTCAAGCTTGCCCAGAGCCTGGCGGCCGGGGCCAGTTTTGGCCAGTTTGCGATCCATGAGGACGATTCGGTTGCCGACTACAGCCTGAAGATCTTCGACACCACCCTGCACACCCTGATGGAAGTGCGTGAGCACCTCGATGCCCAAGCGCTGCAGCGTGCCGTGACCGCTATGGCCCAGGCCCAGCGCGTCGAGTTCTACGGGTTTGGCGCCTCCGGCGCGGTGGCTGCCGATGCGCAGCACAAGTTCTTCCGTCTGCTGCTCAGCGCTGCTGCCTATTCCGACCCGCACATGCAGGCGATGTCGGCGGTCACCCTGAAACCGGGTGATGTGGCCATCTGCATTTCCCAGTCCGGGCGCTCCAAGGACCTGCTGATCACCGCCAACCTGGTGCGCGAGAGCGGGGCAACCCTGATTACCCTGTGCCCGAGCCAGACCCCGTTGGCTGAGCTGTCGAGTGTCAACCTGGCCATCGACGTTCATGAAGACACCGAGATCTATACCCCGTTGACCTCGCGGATCGCCCACCTGGTGGTGATCGACGTGCTGGCAATGGGCGTTGCCATGGCCCGTGGCCCGAGCCTGGTCAACCACCTCAAGAGCGTCAAACGCAGCTTGCGCAGCCTGCGCCTGTCACCCAAGTCGATCAAGGCCCTGGACGACTGACCGCCGCCGACTGTCCCCGTACGGTCGGCAAGGTTCATGGTTTTGTCATCGCCGCGCCGCCAAATCGTCACCGCCATTGCGCACCCTGAAACTCCCGTACTTGACCAGGGAGATTCGCAATGGCTCGTGAATTTGATCGTCCGTACCCGTCCAACGCCAAGGCCCGCAAGCAGCAGGAAAAGGATCAGCGCCGCATGGAGTATCGCCGTGCGATTGAAAGCTATTCCGAGCAGCGCCGCCTGTTGCAGGAAATTGCTGACTACCCCGAATTACAGGCCGTCAACCTCTGGCAGGTATCGGCGGCAGAGTCCCCGAGAAACGCTCAACAAGTGCGCTGATTTGCGCGCGTTCGCTGCGGATGTATGCAAGAAAGGCCAGGGCTACCGGCGACTGCCGCTTGGCCTTGGCCTGTACCACGCACCAGCTTCGGTACAGCGGTAGCTCTTCCACGGGCAGTTCGCGCAACACGCCGGTGGCCAGTTCCAGGTTCAGCGCATGACGCGTCAGCAGTGCGATCCCGAGCCCGGCAATGACGCACTCGCGTTGAGCGTCGGCAGACGCCACCTCCAGTGTCTGGGAGAAGTGTACGCGTTTGTCTTTGAAGTACTCTTCGCAGGCTTTGCGCGTGCCTGAGCCTTGCTCGCGAACCAGCAGCGTGTGGGGCTCCAGGTCTTGCAGGCGCAGGCGTTCGAGCTTGCAGAGCGGGTGGTCAGGTGGCGCCACGGCAACGATCGGGTTGTTCAGGAAGGGCATGAATTCCAGGCCCATGTCCTGCGGCACCATGGACATGATGATCAGGTCATCCCGGTTGTCCGAGAGGCGCCGAATCGCCTGGGCGCGGTTGACCACGGTAAGGGTCAGGTTGACCTCGGGATGAAGCTTCTTGAAGGCGGCAAACAGGTGCGGCACGAAGTACTTGGCGCTGGACTCCACCGCCAGTTTCAGTTGCCCCTGCAGAGAGCCTTGCATGTCCGAGAGCTGCATGTCGAAGCTCTCCAGGCGGCCGAAGATGTCTCGGCTGGCGCGCTGCAAAGCCTCAGCGGCTTCGGTGAGGTAGAGCTTCTTGCCCACGTACTCAAACAGCGGCTGGCCGACCAGTTCTTCGAGCTGGCGGATCTGTAGACTAACGGCGGGTTGCGTCAGCGACATCTCTTCGGCGGCTCGGCTGTAGGAGCGCAGATCGCAGACTTCGTTGAAGACTTTCAACTGCCGTAATGTCATACGCATCAATGACTTACGCATCTCTCATCCGGCTCCGGACAAACCTTGTTACGGCACTATAAGCTTTTGCTAATGCAAGGCCTAATAAATATTGATTTTTGTTTATTAAGCGACGGCGCTAGGGTACTTATGCGACTGGCCAGCAACGTATGGTCACGCGCCGACCGGTCTCGCCGGTTCGTCTGTTCCAATGGCTTGGGAATATTCCAGTGATAAAAAAAATCCTGATCGCCAACCGGGGTGAGATCGCAGTACGGATTGTCCGTGCTTGCGCCGAAATGGGCATTCGCTCGGTGGCGATCTATTCCGATGCCGACCGTCATGCACTGCACGTCAAGCGTGCAGACGAGGCTCACAGTATTGGTGCCGAACCCCTGGCCGGTTACCTGAACCCGCGCAAGCTGGTGAACCTGGCGGTAGAGACCGGCTGCGATGCCCTGCATCCTGGCTATGGTTTCCTGTCAGAGAACGCCGAACTTGCAGACATCTGCGCTGAACGTGGGATCAAGTTCATTGGTCCTGCGGCAGAGGTCATTCGCCGGATGGGCGACAAGACCGAAGCGCGGCGCAGCATGATCAAGGCCGGCGTACCCGTGACCCCGGGCACCGAAGGCAACGTCGCGGACATACACGAGGCGCTGCGCGAAGGTGATCGCATTGGCTACCCGGTCATGCTCAAGGCTACGTCGGGTGGCGGTGGTCGTGGTATTCGCCGCTGCAACAGCCGTGAAGAATTGGAACAGGCGTTCCCACGGGTGATTTCCGAAGCGACCAAGGCCTTTGGTTCGGCGGAAGTCTTCCTCGAAAAATGCATCGTCAACCCGAAACACATTGAGGCGCAAATCCTCGGTGACAGCTTCGGTAATGTGGTGCACCTGTTCGAGCGCGATTGCTCGATTCAGCGCCGCAACCAGAAGCTGATCGAAATCGCCCCCAGCCCTCAGCTGACCCCGGAACAGCGCGCCTACATCGGCGACCTGTCGGTACGTGCGGCCAAGGCGGTCGGTTATGAAAACGCCGGTACCGTGGAGTTCCTGCTCGCCGATGGCGAGGTGTACTTCATGGAGATGAACACCCGGGTGCAGGTGGAACACACCATCACCGAGGAAATCACCGGCATCGACATCGTACGTGAACAGATTCGTATTGCGTCGGGCCTGCCGCTCTCGATCAAGCAGGAAGACATCCAGCACCGCGGCTTTGCCCTGCAGTTCCGGATTAACGCCGAAGACCCGAAGAACAACTTCCTGCCCAGCTTTGGCAAGATCACCCGTTACTACGCACCCGGTGGTCCTGGCGTGCGTACCGACACGGCGATCTACACCGGCTACACCATCCCGCCGTTCTACGATTCGATGTGCTTGAAACTGGTGGTTTGGGCCCTGACCTGGGAAGAAGCCATGGACCGCGGCCTGCGGGCGCTGGATGACATGCGCGTGCAAGGGGTAAAGACCACCGCCGCTTATTACCAGGAAATCCTGCGCAATCCGGAATTCCGCAGTGGCCAGTTCAATACCAGCTTCGTGGAAAGCCATCCGGAACTGACCAACTACTCGATCAAGCGCAAACCCGAAGAGCTGGCCCTGGCCATCGCTGCTGCCATTGCCGCCCACGCAGGCCTGTGAGGAATACGAAAAAATGTCCAAGAAAATTCATGTAACCGACACGATCCTGCGTGACGCCCACCAGTCCCTGCTGGCAACCCGCATGCGCACCGAAGACATGCTGCCCATCTGCGACAAGCTCGACAAAGTCGGCTACTGGTCGCTGGAAGTCTGGGGTGGCGCGACGTTTGACGCCTGCGTACGTTTCCTCAAGGAAGACCCGTGGGAGCGTCTGCGCAAGTTGCGTGCGGCACTGCCGAACACCCGCCTGCAAATGCTTCTGCGCGGGCAGAACCTGCTCGGCTACCGGCACTACAGCGATGACGTGGTCAAGGCGTTCGTGGCCAAGGCAGCTGTCAACGGCATCGACGTCTTCCGCATCTTTGATGCCATGAACGACGTGCGCAACCTGCGCGTTGCCATTGAGGCGGTCAAGGCCTCCGGCAAGCATGCCCAGGGCACCATTGCCTACACCACCAGCCCGGTACACACCATCGACGCGTTCGTGGCCCAGGCCAAGCAGATGGAAGCCATGGGCTGCGACTCGATCGCGATCAAGGACATGGCCGGCCTGCTGACCCCGTATGCCACCGGTGAACTGGTCAAGGCATTGAAGGCCGAGCAGTCGCTGCCGGTGTTCATCCACTCCCACGACACCGCTGGCCTGGCCGCGATGTGCCAACTCAAGGCCATCGAAAACGGTGCCGACCATATCGACACCGCGATCTCCAGCTTCGCCTGGGGCACCAGCCACCCGGGTACCGAGTCGATGGTTGCCGCGCTCAAGGGCAGCGAATTCGACACCGGCCTGGACCTGGAGCTGCTGCAGGAAATCGGTCTGTACTTCTACGCCGTGCGCAAGAAGTATCACCAGTTTGAAAGCGAGTTCACCGCCGTTGACACCCGTGTGCAGGTCAACCAGGTACCAGGCGGGATGATTTCCAACCTGGCCAACCAGCTCAAGGAGCAGGGCGCGCTGCATCGCATGAACGAAGTGCTGGCCGAAATTCCACGGGTGCGTGAAGACCTCGGCTTCCCACCGCTGGTTACGCCGACCTCGCAGATCGTCGGTACTCAAGCGTTCTTCAACGTCCTCGCGGGCGAGCGCTACAAGACCATCACCAACGAAGTGAAGCTGTACCTGCAAGGTGGTTATGGCAAGGCGCCGGGCGTGGTCAACGACCAACTGCGTCGTCAGGCGATTGGCAGCGAAGAAGTAATCGACGTGCGTCCGGCTGACCTGCTCAAGCCTGAGATGGCCAAGCTGCGTTCGGACATCGGCAACCTGGCCAAGTCTGAAGAAGATGTACTGACTTTCGCCATGTTCCCGGACATTGGCCGCAAGTTCCTCGAAGAGCGCGATGCCGGCACCCTGACCCCTGAAGTGCTGCTGCCGATTCCGGAAGCCGGTGCCGTGGGCTCGGCTGGTGGTGAAGGCGTCCCGACCGAGTTCGTCATTGATGTTCACGGTGAGACCTACCGCGTCGATATCACCGGTGTTGGCGTCAAGTCTGAAGGCAAGCGTCACTTCTACCTGTCCATCGACGGCATGCCGGAAGAAGTGGTGTTCGAGCCGCTCAACGAGTTCGTCGGCGGTGGCGGCAGCAAGCGCAAGCAGGCCAGCGAGCCAGGTCATGTCAGCACCACCATGCCGGGCAACATCGTCGATGTGCTGGTCAAGGAAGGCGACACGGTGAAAGCCGGCCAGGCCGTGCTGATCACCGAAGCGATGAAGATGGAGACCGAAGTGCAGTCGGCCATCGCCGGTAAAGTTGTCGCTATCCACGTGGCCAAGGGCGACCGGGTCAACCCGGGCGAGATCCTGATCGAGATCGAGGGCTGAAACAGCCCTCGGTAGTAAACGGTTAACCTCTGGGGGCATATGCCCCCCTTTTTTTATGCGCGATTTGGCGATGCGGCGTCAGTGCCGATAGCCTTTGCCGTAGTGCCGCTCCAGGCGCACCTGGAGCAACTCCAGGGCAAACGACAGCAGCCAGTAGATGGCGGCTGCAGTGGTCAGCATTTCCAGGTAGCGGTAGCTGGAGCGGCCATAGGACTGCGCCAGAAACATCACTTCCCAGACCCCCATCACCGAAATCAGCGACGAATCCTTGAGCATGGAAATGAACTGGTTGGCGCTTGGCGGAATGATCGTACGCATGGCCTGGGGCAGGGTGATGTGCCAGAAAATTGCCCGTGGGCGCATCCCCAGGGCCATGGCCGCCTGCCGCTGGCCGGGCGCCACGCCAATGATACCGGCTCGGAAGATTTCACTCAGGTAGGCACCGTAGTTCAACGACAAGGCAATGATCCCGGCGCTGATCGCACCAGGTACAACGCCAATTTGCGGCAGGCCCAGGTAGATCAAGAGGATCTGGATCAGCAGCGGCGTGCCGCGAAAGAACGAGGTGTAGAAGCTGGCGATGCCCAAGGCGACAGCGCTGTTCGACAGGCGCGCCAGCGCCGCAGCGAAACCCAGTATCACCGAGCTGAGCATCGAGCACAGGCAAAGGAACAGGGTCAGTGCTGCGCCTTGCAGGAAACCATTCGGTGCCAGGTGCAGCCCGAGCAGGTTAGGCAGCTTGTCGAGGATGATCGAAAACTTCAGGTCGAAGCTCAGAAAGAACCCGACGAACATCACGAACAACGCTGCCCACGTCAGGTAAAGGCGCGTGCGAAAACCGAACAGGCGCTGGCCCAGCGTGCGCGTAGCCTGGCTGGGCGGTGGCTGATAGGCACTCATTTACTGATATCGGCGCCGATCCACTTCTGCGACAGGCGGCTCAGGGTGCCGTCCTGTTTCAGCTCGGCGAACACTTGCTGAACCTTGGCATTCCAGGCCGCATCACCTTTCTCGATGGCCACCGAGTTAGGTTCTTCATACAGCGCCTGGCCGGCCAGTTTGAAGCGCGCATCCTGATTCAGGCGCGGCTGGGCGGTGACCAGGTTGGTGAGGATCGCATCGAGGCGAACGCCGGCACCCAGGCCCAGATCCTGAAAGGCCACGTTGTCGGTGTCATAGGGGGCGATCTGGACGTTCTCGAATGGGTAGTCCAGGGCCTTGTCTTCCGCGCCTTCAATGACGAGGTTCTTGTTCAGGTAGCTTTCGTAGCTGGAGGCGCTGGTAAGGCCGACTTTCAGGCCGCTGAGGTCTTTAGCGCCGTGAATACGGTCATCCTTGGCGTTGACCACGATGACGGCAGGCGAAGCGTAGTACTCCACCGGGAAGTCGAAGACCTGGGCGCGAGCCTTGCTCGGCGTCATCGAGCAGATGCAGATATCGTATCGACCGCTCCAGCGACCGGCGGCGATCACGTCCCAGGATGGGGTTTCCAGGCGCAGTTTGACACCGAGTTTTTCGGCTACGGCCTTCGCCACATCGACATCGAAGCCGTCCAGCTGGTTCTGCTCGTTGAGGAAAGAGAATGGCGGGTAGCTTTCCATCAGCACGCCGACCAGTTCCTTGCGTTCTTCCACGCGTTGCAGCGTTGCCCCCGCCAGGGCTTGGGTGGTCACACTCAGTGCCAGCAGGCTGGCGCCCAACAAGGTGGAAAAACGCATGGAAAATCACCTGAAAAAAGAGTTGTTAAATTGAATGTCCGGCGTATTAAATAGTTATAAGAAAAACTCTACTAGTAAGTTTTATTTATATTCATAGAAGTGGACGTTATATGGGTGAAAGTGCGGTGGTGATTCTCGATGGTGGCATGGGCCGTGAGCTGCAGCGCCGTGGCGCGCCCTTTCGGCAACCGGAATGGTCGGCGCTGGCCTTGAGCGAGGCCCCGGAGGCTGTGGTGGCCGTGCATGCGGCCTACATCGAAAGCGGGGCGCGGGTCATTACCAGCAACAGCTATGCCGTGGTGCCATTCCACATCGGCGAGGCCCGCTTTGCCGCTGAAGGGCGGGCCTTGGCCTCGACCGCCGGGCAACTGGCCCGCGCTGCTGCGGACGCCAGTGGCCAGCCGGTACGGGTTGCCGGTTCATTGCCACCCCTGTTCGGCTCGTACCGTCCCGACCTGTTCGATGCCGCTCGGGTCAGCGAAGTCCTGACGCCGTTGGTTGAAGGCCTGGCTGAGCATGTCGACCTGTGGTTGGCCGAGACCCAGAGCTCCATCGTCGAAGCGCGGGCCATTCGTGCCGGCCTGCCCAACGATGGCAAGCCGTTCTGGCTGTCCTTCACCCTGCAGGACGACGATGTCGATGACCTGCCACGTCTGCGCTCTGGCGAGCCCGTCAGTGAGGCTGCCGAAGTAGCCGCACAGCTGGGTGTGCAGACCTTGCTGTTCAACTGCAGCCAGCCGGAAGTCATCGGCGCGGCTATCGATGCCGCACGCGAAACCTTCGAGCGGTTGGGTGTACAGATTGCCATCGGCGCCTACGCCAATGCGTTCCCGCCGCAACCCAAGGACGCTACCGCCAACGATGGGCTGGACGAGCTACGCGAAGACCTTGATCCGCCGGGCTACCTGCACTGGGCTGAAAATTGGCGTCAGCGCGGTGCAAGCCACCTGGGTGGTTGCTGTGGCATTGGCCCGGAGCACATAGCCGTCCTGGCGCAACGCCTGCGCTGATCCTTCAGGCGGATTCGCGACACGCCTCCAGCGTTCTGAGCTGACCGTCAGGGCGCTGGTTTTCTGCCGCGAGCCAGCGCTCGAAACCGGCAGCGATGGCAGGCCATTCATCGTCGGTGATCGAGTACCAGGCCGTATCACGGTTCTGTCCCTTGACCACCATATGCTTGCGAAACAGCCCTTCATAGTGGAAGCCAAAGCGTTCAGCCGCCCGTTTTGAACGGCTATTGGCGTCGTTGCACTTCCACTCCAGGCGGCGGTTTCCCAGCTCAAAGGCCAGCTTGCCCAGCAGGTAGATGGCTTCGGTACCTTTCGGTGTGCGCTGCATGGCGGCGCCGAAGGCGACATGGCCAATCTCGATGCGACCGTGTGCTGGCACTATCGACATCAGGCTGAGAATGCCCTGGGCCTGGCCGTTGTGCAGGTCAATGACGGTGTAGAACAGCGGGTCACTGGTGGCGGCATTACTGTCGAGCCAGTGGTCGAACGCCTCACGCTCTTCGAAAGGGCCGTAGGGCAGGTAGCTCCATAGCGCAGCGTCAGCATCGGGGCCATTGAACACTTCCCAGAGGTCGTCACGGTGCTGGCGCGGGTTGAGTTTCTCCAGGCGGATGAAACGCCCGGTCAACGGGGTGGCGGGTGGTAGTTTGGCGGGGTGCCAGTTCAGCAGAGTGTTCATGGGACGGCTCCTCGAATTACAACAGTTTGCGGAACTGAATGAAGCCCGGACGTTCGGCCAACTGCTCGTAGAGAGCGATGGCGGTGGTGTTGGTCTCGTGGGTCAGCCAGTGGACCTTGGCGCATCCCGCAGCGCTGGCAGTCGCGTAGACGAACTCGATCAACTGCCGACCAATGCCCTGGCCACGTTGCTCCTGAGCGACCAGCAGGTCTTGCAGGTAGCATGAGTTTTCCGTGGTCCAACAGGAACGATGATAGATCCAATGGACCATGCCCACGGCCTTGCCGTCGACCCAGGCCAGTGCTGCATTAATGGGTTCGGCGGGGTCGAGCATGCGTTGCCAGGTCACTGCGCTGACCTGCTCATCAATCTGGGTTTCGTAGAAACGCTGGTAGGCCTGCCACAGGGGCAGCCAGGCGCTATGGTCGTCGGCTTCGACCGGGCGGATCTGTACGGTGGGCATTTCAGGCTCCTTCAGGGTTGGCGCATCAGGGCGGCCAATTGTTTATCCAGTGGGTCTGGGCTCTCGCTCAGGCCTTTGCGTACGCCTTCAATGTCGGCGCTGTTGCGGTTCTGGCTGGTCTTGCGTTTGCCTTGCAAACGCTCAATCGGCAGGGCGAAGCCGACAATCGCTTTGAGCATGCCATTGATATAGTCGACGGGTGCGTCGTCGATCGACCAGGGCTGGGGGCGGCCACGTTCATGGCGCTCACTGAGGCTGTCGAGCAATGGGTGCAAGCGTTGCGGGTCGTCAAACACCTCGGCGCAGCCGTAGGCATGCACCGCCAGGTAATTCCAGGTGGGTACGGCTTTACCGTCCACGGCTTTGCTTGGGTAGAAGTTCGGGCTGACATAGGCGTCGGCTCCCGCGAAGATCAGCAGCGCTTCGCTGCCAGTGGCCAGGTCCTGCCACTGGGGGTTGGCTTTGGCCAGATGCCCGTAGAGTGTGCCGTTCGGGCCTTCGTCGCGCTTCAACAGCAACGGCAGGTGGCTCGCCTGCAAGCCCTGCTGGCCGTGTGTGACAAGAACGGCAAGGCGAGTCTGTTCGATTTGCTGGTGCAGGCTGTCGAGATCTGTGTCCCGGAACGCACTGGGTATATACATGGCGATAGTCCTTGGCGAATGCAGCCATCCTAGGCAGGCTATTGGTCTATGGTAAGAGCCATTCACTATCGATTTTATAGGTCCAATACCGTGCGCGAGCAGCCCCTGTCATTGCCCTTTGATCCAACGGGTATCGTACTTGATCGGCGTCTGGGGTTGAGTCGCCAGTTGTATCAAGTCTTGCGTGCCAGAGTGCTGGACGGGCGGCTGGGCAGCGGTACACGTTTACCGGCCAGTCGCGACCTGGCCAAGGCATTGGCACTGTCGCGCAACAGTGTGGTGCGTGCCTATGACCAGCTTTACGCCGAAGGTTTTATTGAAAGTCGGGTAGGGGACGGCACCTATGTTGCTCAGTTGCCAAAACTATCCACAAATGTATCCACAGGGTTATCCCGGGGTTTTTCCACAGCCTTATCCACAAAATCGCCAGAAAGCACTGAGCATCTAACCAGTAAAGTTATCCACACTGGGCCTTTGAGTCGGCTTGAAAAGCATCATTTGCCAGCACCGAAAAGCGGGCCACCGAGGGCATTCCGGGTCGGTGCGCCCGCTTTCGATCTATTCCCCTTCGAGACGTGGGCCAAGCTACAAGCGGGTTTCTGGCGTAAGCCCGATCCGGCCCTGCTTGGGTACGGCGATCCAGCAGGCGAGCCGATTTTGCGCGAACTGATTGCGACCTACCTGCGTCGTTCTCGGGGGCTTTCCTGCAGCGCTGAACAAATTGTGATCACCAGTGGCGCACAGCAGGCGATCAGCCTTTGTGCACAGTTGTTGCTGGAGCCTGGCGATGGGGTGGCTGTGGAAAACCCTGGGTACCGGGCTGCCGGGCATGCGTTCGCGCTTGCCGGGGCACGGGTGTTCGGTGTCGCGGTAGATAACGAAGGGATGGATTGCGCAGCCTTGTCGGCACTGCCCCAGTGCCGCCTGAGCTACGTGACGCCTTCACACCAGTACCCTACGGGCGTCACCATGAGCCTGGCCCGGCGTCTGGAGCTGCTGGCCTGGGCTGAACGCAGCGATGGCTGGATTGTCGAGGACGATTATGACGGCGAATACCGCTACAGCGGTGCGCCCTTGGCGCCCTTGGCAGCCTTGGACCCACATGGCCGTGTGCTGTATGTCGGTACTTTCGGCAAGATCGCCTTTCCGGCCCTGCGCATGGGTTATCTGGTCGTGCCGCCGCCATTGGTTGAGGCATTTTCCCGCTGTCGGGCACTGGCGGTGCGGCATTCGGAAATCGGTAATCAGGTGGTGATGGCGCAGTTCATGGCACAGGGGCATTTTCAGCGGCATATCCGTCGTATGCGCCGGGCAGCGTTGAGTCGGCGCAATGTGCTCAAGGCGGGGTGGCCTGTGGATATCCCCGGCTGTGGGGCAATGCCTGAGGTGGCGGCGGGCCTGCATGTCAAAGTCGATGTGGACAGCCTGGCACGCGAACGTGAACTGATCGCCCGCGCGGAGGCCGTCGGGGTTGAACTGAATCCACTGAGCGATTACTGGCTGGAGGACTCAAGCACCCCTGTGGATAAACGCGCCGGCCTGGTACTGGGCTTTGCTGCGGTGCCTGAAGCCGCGATCGCCGATGCCTTGGCACGCCTGCGGCGTGCCTGGCGTCGCTGATCAGGTGCCGGACTTGATCTTGGTCCAGGCCCGGGTACGTGCCCGTTCCGCATCGCGAGGCAGTGGCTTCAGTGCATAAAGTTTCGCCATGGCCTCTTCGGTCGGGTACAGGTTCGGGTTGTTACGGATGGCTGGATTGACCCGTTCTGTAGCGTCCTTGTTTGGGTTCGGGTAGCCGACGAAGTCGCTGATCGGTGCAACGACCTCTGGTTGCAACAAGTAGTTGATGAAAGCGTGCGCATCTTCGGGGTTGGCCGCACCTTTGGGGATGGCCAGCATGTCGAACCAGATCGGTGCGCCTTCCTTCGGCAAGCGCATGTCCACGATTACACCGTTCTTCGCTTCCCTGGCGCGGTTGGCTGCCTGAGAGAAGCTACCCGAGTAGCCGACGGCTACGCAGATGTCTCCATTGGCGATATCGGCCATGTATTTAGAAGAATGGAAGTAGGTAATGTATGGACGAATCTTCAGCATCAGATCCTCGGCTTTCTTGTAGTCGGCCGGCGCGCTACTGTTCGGTTCCAGTCCCAGGTATTGCAGCGCCAGTGGAAGGATCTCTGACGGTGAATCAAGCAGCGCGACACCACACTGCTTGAGTTTGGCGATGTTCTCTTCTTTGAAGATCAAGTCCCAGCTGTCCACCGGGGCGTTGTCGCCGAGCACTGCCTTGACCTTGGCCGGATTGAAACCGATTAGCACGGTGCCGTACATATAGGGCACGGCGAATTGGTTGCCGGGGTCGTTGGCCTCGATCAATTTCATCAGTTTTGGGTCCAGATGCTCCCAATTCGGCAACTTGCTGCGATCCAGCGGTTGGAACACCCCTGCTTCGATCTGCTTGGCCAGGAACACGTTGGACGGTACCACCACGTCGTAACCGGAGTTACCGGTCAGCAGTTTGGCCTCCAACGCTTCGTTGGTGTCGAAAATGTCGTAGATCAGCTTGCTCTCGGTTGTCTTGCGGAAGCCGTCCAAGGTTTGCGGGGTGATGTAGTCGAACCAGTTGTACACCCGTAGCGTGCGTTGCTCGGCGGCTTGAAGGCTGCTGGCGAGTAGTGTGCTGCAGAGCAGTGGGGTGAGTAGGCGTTTGAGTCGAATCATGGGTGTACCTCCTGTAGAGCGCGTTCGAAACCTTCCAGCACGTTCACCGCGTTGATACCGATTTCCGCTACGGCATACCCGCCCTCCATGACGAACAGCGTCGGTATGCCCAAGCGCGCGATGCGCTCGCCCATGCGCAAGTAATCGGGGCTGTCCAGCTTGAACTGCGAGATCGGATCGTCCTTGAAGGTGTCGACGCCCAATGAAATCACCAGCACCTGCGCAGCATGGGCCTCGATCCGCTGGCAGGCCATTTCCAGTGCTGCGCTCCAGGTCGCCCAGTCGCTCCCGGCTGGCAGCGGGTAGTTGACGTTATAGCCAACACCTTCGCCGTCGCCCTCCTCGTCGGCATAGCCGAGGAAGAAGGGGAACTCTGCCTGTGGATGGCCGTGGATCGAAGCAAAGAACACGTCGCTGCGCGAGTAGAAGATTTCCTGAGTGCCGTTGCCGTGGTGGTAGTCCACGTCAAGGATCGCCACGCGCTCATGGCCCTGGTCCAAGAACGCCTGAGCGGCAATCGCAGCGTTGTTCAGGTAGCAGTAACCGCCCATTACATCGCTCGCTGCGTGGTGTCCTGGCGGTCGGCATAGGGCAAAGGCACTGTGCGCGCCGGCCTGGATAGCCGCTTGCGCAGTCAGGGCAACCTGAGCTGCACTGTAGGCAGCCTGCCAGGTGCCTGCAGTGATCGGTGCGCCGGCGTCAAAGCTGTAATAGCCCAACTCGCCCAAAAGGCCGCGTGGTTTGACCTGTCGCAATGTGCGAGCGGGCCAGGTGAAAGGCAGCAGGTCTCCCGTATGACCCATATCGCTCCAACGCTGCCAGGCATGCTCAAAAAAGGCGAGATAGTCGGGTGTATGCACCCGTAGTATCGGTTCTCGGCCGAAGTCTTGTGGTGCCTGTACTGGGCCTATTTCGCGTACTTTTATGCGCTCCAGCACATGATCAGCGCGTGAAGGCATTTCAAAGCAGGGCATCAGTTGCCCGTCGATCAGCTCGCAGCGGCCGTGGTGGAGGCGGTGGTCATCAGAATAGATCGTCAGCATTTATTGTTCTCCGCGTTGACTGGCTTGGCCCATTGTTGATGGGTACGTTGCCTGTGGAGAACGTCGAATACGGCCAAAAGGGGATCGATATGGCCAGCCTGACTGTCCGCATTTCGCCCTTTATACGGCTATTCAGATGCGGAAATGACTTGGTGCCACGCCACTCCAGCGCAAGAAAGCGTGGCGAAAACTGGCGGTCTCGCTGAAACCGAGCAGTTCGGCAATGCGATGGATCGGCATCTGGTCTTCGCTCAGTAGTTGTTTGGCGCGTTCAAAGCGCAACTCATCAAGCAACTGTTGGTAGCTGCTGCCCAGTTCTTGCAGGTGGCGGCGCAAGGTGCGTGAAGAGCAGTTCATCTGGCGGGCCAGACCCTCAAGGCCGGGCGGTGCATCGAGCTGTTGCAGTAGCAACTGGCGAATTCGGCCGAGCCAGGCCTGGCGCCCGGTAAACTCCAGGTTCTGCTGCCGACAGCGTTCGGCCATGGCCCTGTGAGTAACGGCATCCGCCAGTGGCAGGGGGTGAGCCAGCCAGTCAGCGCAGAAGGCAAAGGCATTATCGATGGCGTCGAAATGCAATGGGCAGGAAAACGTCTGGCGGTAACGCTCATGGTAGTCGGGTTGCGGATAGGCGAATCGCGCACCGAGCAACGGCAATGGGCAGCCTAACAGGTCGTCGCAAATCACTTTCAGCGATCCTATGCACAACTCGGCATTGAACGCCGCCAGTTGGGGTTGTTCGCGGTAGTCACTGGCGCTGAGCCATATTTTGTCGCCGTCTTCGATCAGGCGCAGATGAAAAAGTGTTCCCAGCAGCGCGGGGTAGCGCAGGGCCAATCGTAAAGCGTCACCTAGGGTGGCACTGGAAAGTAGTGCGTAACCGAGCATGCCGTAGGACGAGACATGCATGCGCGGCCCAAGTTCCAGGCCGATTTCACGACGAAGAGCAACGGCGTTGGCACACACCAGCATCTCCTGGCGGGTGGTGATGCGCGGGTCTGAGCGCTTTAGGTCGGTCAGGCTGATACCGCTGCCGACAAGTAATTTCTCGCTGCACAGGCCTTCGCTCTGAAAGGCGTTCAGCATGAGCGACACAGCATTGAGGGTGGTCAGGTGCGAGTGCAGCATGTTTGAGATCCGACAAAGGGCTGCCTGAAACTCAGCAATTTATGTGCCTTCAAGGCGCCTTTGCCAGCAAGGTCTATTTTTCCTGACGATGCACTCAACGCAGTTCCCCGCACACATCGAGTTCAACCAGGCGACGTACTTCGTCCACCGGCAGCCCCGCGCCCAGCAAGGCCTGCAATTTACCGAAGGCTGCTTCGCGGGTCATGCCGCCGCCAGACACTACGCCCACTTCACGCAGTCGACTGCCGGCCTCATAGACATTCAGGTCGACACCGCCCTCGTGACACTGTGTGATTGCCACCACCACAATGCCGCGGGTCTGGGCGAGCTTCAGGCTGGCAAGAAACTCGACGTCATCGCAGGGGCCCGTGCCGCTACCGAAGCATTCCAGGATGACGGCTTGAACACCACTGTCGAGTACCGCCAGCAGTGGCTGGGCAGCAAAACCGGGCACCAGTGGCAGTACCGCAACCTGGGCGGTTTGCTTGGCGTGACGGTAGTCCAGCTCGGCGGGTAGCGATGCAGCCTTGGCTGCACCACCGAAGCGTTTCAATGTAGCAAAGGGATGGCGGCCATAGCTGCGGACCTTGGCGCAGCGGGTCGGCGTAAGCAGCTCGCCGTGGAAGTACAGTTGCACGCCCGATACGTGCCCGGCGGCCAGTGTCTGCAAAGCGCCAACGATATTTTCTTCGGCATCGCTGTCGGGGGCGCCGGCTGGCAGCATCGAGCCGGTAAACAGCAGCGGTGCCGGCAACCCCAGCAATTGGAAACTCATGGCGGCCGCGCTGTAGGCCAGGGTGTCGGTACCGTGTAGCACCAGCACGGCATCGCAGCCTTGGCTGTCGACCGCGTCGATAATGGCTTCGCGCAGGCGCTGCCAGTATTGCGGGGTCATGTTGGCGCTGTCGATCAGCGGCAGCAGTTCGCGAAACTGCCAATGGGGCAACGCCAGGCCCGTCAGTTGTTCGCGCATCCGTTGTTCAAAGCCTGAGGCCGGCGTCAGGCCGTGGGCGCTGGCCTGCATGCCGATGGTGCCACCGGTGTAGAGCACCATGATATTTCGAGCGGGATGCGCGGTAACGGGGTTCATTCGCCTGTCTCCGTGGTCAGTCTTGTTAGAAGCAGATCACAGTACGCCATCGTCGGGAGCCTTGTCTGCGTCAGCAGGGTAAAAGCTGTAGATGAAATCGCAGGCAAAAAAAAGGGCCTGGAGCATTCGGCTCCAGGCCCTCAAAAGGTGAGAGGTGTCTAGTCCCTCGACCTGGTGAGCGGTTTGCGTGAGGTACTGAGGGTTAAGCCTTCAGCGGTACCAGACGCGGTGCAATCATGTTTTCCGGGCGCAGGATGTCGTCGAGCATGGCGTCGTCGAGCAAGCCTTCTTCGCGCACCAGTTCCAGTACGCCGCGGCCGCTTTCCAGCGCAATACGGGCGATACGGGTGGCGTTTTCGTAGCCGATGTACGGGTTCAGGGCAGTGACCAGGCCGATCGAGTGCTCTACCAGTTCACGGCAGCGCTGCTCGTTGGCAGTGATGTCGACGATGCAGTGCTCGCGCAGCATGTCCATGGCGCGTTGCAGCAGGCGGATCGAATCGAAGATCTTGTAGGCGATCAGCGGTTCCATCACGTTCAGCTGCAGTTGGCCGCCTTCGGCTGCAATGGTCAGGGCCAGATCGTTACCGATGATGGCGAAGGCCACCTGGTTGACGGCTTCCGGGATCACCGGGTTGACCTTGCCTGGCATGATCGAGCTGCCCGGCTGGCGTGCTGGCAGGTTGATTTCGTTGATGCCGGTGCGTGGGCCGCTGGACAGCAGACGCAGGTCATTACAGATCTTCGACAGCTTGACCGCAGTGCGCTTGAGCATGCCGGAGAACAAGACGAAGGCGCCCATGTCCGAGGTAGCTTCGATCAGGTCGGCAGCCGGTACCAGCGGTTGGCCGCTGATTTCTGCCAGGCGCTGTACGGCCAGGTGCTGGTAGCCTGGGTCGGCGTTGATGCCGGTACCGATGGCGGTACCGCCCAGGTTGACTTCTGTCAGGACTTCCGGCGCCAGGGTGCGCAGGCGGTTGAGGTCTTCGGTCAGGGTGGTGGCAAAGGCACGGAATTCCTGGCCGAGGGTCATCGGTACCGCGTCCTGCAGCTGGGTACGGCCCATCTTCAGTACGTGGTTGAACTCTTCACCCTTGGCAGCGAAGGCCTGGATCAGGCTGTCGAGGCTGGCCAGCAGGGCATCGTGACCGAGCAGCAGGCCCAGACGGATTGCGGTCGGGTAGGCGTCGTTGGTCGACTGCGCCATGTTCACATCGTTGTTCGGGTGCAGGTACTTGTACTCACCCTTTTGATGGCCCATGGCCTCAAGTGCGATGTTGGCGATGACTTCGTTGGCGTTCATGTTGGTCGAAGTGCCAGCACCGCCCTGGATCATGTCCACCACGAACTGCTCGTGGTAGTCGCCACGGATCAGACGGGCGCAAGCCTCGCTGATGGCAGCGTGCTTGGTATCGTTCAGGTGGCCCAGCTCGCGGTTGGCGTCAGCAGCAGCCTGTTTGACCATGGCCAGGGCCACGACCAGCTTAGGGTAGTGCGACAGCGGTACGCCGGAGAGGTGGAAGTTGTTGGCAGCACGCAGGGTCTGGATGCCGTAGTAGGCATCAGCAGGGACTTCGAGGGTGCCAAGCAGGTCTTTTTCAACACGGAACGATGCAGCAGCGGACATGATAGATATCATCTCGAGTTTGGCCCGGCACATGCCGGAATGGCGCCAATCCTAGGTCTGCGGGAGTTTTGCGGCCAATGCTGTTGCACGCTAACCTATGCACAAACGGCATAATGGTCGATGTGACGCCAACAGCTATTCGAGCGTGTGCCATTTTGGTGCATGCCTGGAGACCCTTGATGAACCTTGAAAGTAAATGGCTGGAAGACTTCAGTGCGCTGGCCGCTACCCGGAGCTTTTCGCAAGCGGCCGAGCGCCGTTTCGTGACCCAGCCGGCCTTCAGCCGGCGTATTCGCAGCCTGGAGGCGGCGTTGGGTCTGACCCTGGTCAACCGTTCGCGTACACCCATTGAGTTGACGGCTGCTGGCCAGTTGTTTCTGGTGACGGCGCGTACTGTGGTCGATCAGTTGGGCGAGGTACTGCGCCATTTGCATCACCTCGAAGGTGGGCAGGGCGAGGTCATTCAGGTGTCCGCGGCGCACTCTCTGGCACTGGGCTTTTTCCCGCGCTGGATCGCCCAATTACGCAACGATGGGCTCAATATCGCGACACGTTTGGTTGCAACTAACGTTGGCGATGCGGTGCATGCCTTGCGTGAAGGGGGTTGCGATCTGATGTTGGCGTTCTATGACCCGGATGCCGCGCTGCAGATGGATGCGGAAATCTTCCCGTCGCTGCACTTGGGGCATACCGAGATGCTCCCAGTCTGCGCGGCGGACGCGGACGGCAAGCCGCTGTTCGACCTCGAAGGCGAGGGCAGTGTGCCGTTGCTGGCGTACAGCGCCGGGGCATTCCTCGGGCGCTCGGTGAACCTGTTGTTGCGTCAGCGCAACCTGCGCTTCACCACAGTCTACGAGACGGCCATGGCCGACAGCCTCAAGAGCATGGCGCTGGAGGGGCTCGGTATCGCCTGGGTGCCACGGCTATCGGTAAGGGCTGAGTTGGAACGGGGGGAACTGGTGATTTGTGGTGGCAGCCAGTGGCACGTGCCACTGGAGATCCGCGTGTATCGCTGCGCGCTGGTGCGCAAGGCCAATGTTCGATTGCTCTGGCGCAAGCTGGAGCAGGCTGCGGCAAACTGATGTCTTTGTGGGCTTCCTACACCGTTTAGCTGCAAGCGCTACACGATGAAGAGGCGATGGCTGAATGCCGGGCGCTGGCATGACTTGTAGGTTATGTCGACGGCTTCTTCACGCCGCGCCTGTCATTAGGACGGGCGCACTCTTCTGAAAGGATTTCGGAATGCTCTATAAAAAATACGATCTTTACGAAAAGTACGGGGACTTTGACAAGTACGAGAAAAAGCCCGTGTTCATCTACCTGTTCTGCCACGATGATCTCGATGAAGGCTATCGACCGATCATCTACCGCGACTATCTGAAGGACTTGATGTATGAGCTGGAGCAGGTATTCCAGCGTGAAATCATTGTCGAGCTTCACTATGCCATCCCAGGTGTGACCGACTTCAGTTACAAGACCGAACTGGGCAGCGAGCGATCGAGTCTCGATGAGTTCGCCTCGCGCGGAGCAACGTTTGCCCAGGAGAACGATCTGTCCTACCGCCACAACTATCGTTATGGGCTCATCACCCAGGACGGGATCTCCAGCAGCGTGCATGGCATGGCATGGCCCAGGTTGGCGGGAATTTTTTCCTGGCGTCCGTTCAGGGTTACCAGCATATCGCCCATGAACTGGGCCATACATTCAACGCTTCGCATGAGCATGCGGAAGTGACGTTTGGCATCCCGCCAACACAAACCTACATGCATGAAGCCAACAATCCGCTCTATGCGAAGGACTACAGATTCTCTGACGTCAATCGCAGCCGTATGGCCGATTTTCTCGCATCGGTAGAGTAATACCGGGTACAAAAGCAATGCGCCCTTGCTGCACTGACTAATGGTCGGCAAGGGGGCTTTCTTCTGGCTGCTTTACGGTATACTGCGCGGCCCTTGGCTGGTCCCACCTGCCAATGAATTCGCATAACAAGCCACGCCGGTCGTCCCGCGTGGCTTGTTGTTTTTTGACGCGCCTGAAGGCGCCCAAGAGAAGAGGCTCGACGATGAGTGCACTGGTTGGCGTGATCATGGGCTCCAAGTCCGATTGGTCCACCCTTAGCCACACCGCCGATATGCTGGAAAAACTCGGCATTCCCTACGAAGTGAAGGTGGTCTCCGCCCATCGCACGCCGGACCTGCTGTTCCAGTATGCCGAAGAAGCTGAGGGCCGTGGCATCGAGGTGATCATCGCCGGTGCAGGGGGCGCAGCCCACCTGCCGGGCATGTGCGCTGCCAAGACTCACCTGCCGGTTTTGGGTGTGCCTGTGCAGTCCTCGATGCTCTCGGGTGTCGACTCGTTGCTGTCGATCGTGCAGATGCCCGCCGGTATTCCGGTGGCAACCCTGGCTATCGGCAAGGCCGGTGCGATCAATGCCGCGTTGCTTTCAGCGAGCATCCTGGGGGCCAAGCACCCTCATTTCCACGCCGTGCTGAAGCAGTTCCGCGCCGAGCAGACAGACAGCGTTCTGGACAATCCAGATCCACGCCAGGCCTGAGGTCACGAGCATGAAAATCGGTGTAATCGGTGGCGGCCAGTTGGGCCGCATGTTGGCCCTGGCAGGCACTCCGCTGGGCATGAATTTCGCTTTCCTTGACCCTGCACCGGACGCCTGTGCTGCGTCGTTGGGCGAGCACCTGCGCGCCGATTACGGTGACCAGGACCACTTGCGCCAATTGGCCGACGAAGTCGATCTGGTAACGTTCGAGTTCGAAAGCGTGCCAGCCGAAACCGTCGCCTTTCTGTCGCAGTTCGTACCGGTTTACCCAAGCGCCGAATCCCTGCGTATTGCGCGTGATCGCTGGTTCGAGAAGAGCATGTTCAAGGACCTGGGTATTCCAACCCCGTCCTTCGCCGATATCCAGTCGCAAGCTGACCTAGACGCCGCGGTGGCCAGCATCGGCCTGCCTGCAGTGCTGAAAACCCGTACCTTGGGTTATGACGGAAAAGGCCAGAAAGTACTGCGAACTGCAGCCGATGTAGTGGGTACTTTCGCCGAGCTGGGTAGCGTGCCGTGCCTGTTGGAAGGCTTTGTGCCATTTACTGGCGAAGTCTCGTTGATCGCCGTGCGCGCCCGTGACGGTGAAACCCGTTTCTACCCGCTGGTCCACAACACTCACGAGAGCGGCATCTTGCGCTTGTCGGTTGCCAGCAGCGAGCATCCACTGCAGGCGTTGGCGCAAGACTACGCCGGGCGTGTGCTGAAGCACCTCGACTACGTGGGTGTGCTGGCGTTCGAGTTCTTCGAGGTGGATGGCGGCCTGAAAGCCAACGAAATCGCGCCGCGGGTTCACAACTCCGGGCACTGGACCATCGAAGGCGCCGAGTGCAGCCAGTTCGAGAACCACCTGCGCGCCGTTGCGGGCCTGCCGCTGGGTTCGACCGACAAGGTCGGCGAAAGCGCCATGCTCAACTTCATCGGCGAAGTGCCGGCGGTGGAGCAGGTCATCGCTATCGACGACTGCCATCTGCATCACTACGGCAAAGCCTTCAAGGCCGGGCGCAAGGTTGGCCACGCCACCCTGCGTTGTGCCGACAAGGCCACGCTCGAGCAGAAAATCCAGCAGGTTGAAGCATTGATTTCCGCCTGAGCGGAACCTTCCTGCTCCCGCGTCCCTCTGATGGCAGGATGCCAAAGCGCTGACTAGGCTTTGGCCAATGCACGCACTTCAGAGGGATCGCCATGGGCATCATTGGAACTATCTTCATCGGCCTGGTCGTGGGTCTGCTGGCACGCTTCCTCAAGCCAGGCGACGACAACATGGGCTGGATCATGACGATTGTGCTCGGCATCTGTGGATCCGTGGCTGCCACCTATGGTGGCCAGGCCTTGGGGATCTACCATGCTGGCGAGGGGGCAGGTTTTTTCGGCGCGCTGGTCGGTGCGATTGTGCTGCTGCTGATCTTCGGTTTCATCAAAAAGAACTGACGTCAGGCTAGAATGCTCGGCAACTTACGTTCCCCTTGTTGCCGAGTTTTTCATGCGCCGTATTTTCCTGTGTGCTCTCCTGTTTTGCAGTGGCCTGGCCCATGCCGAGTTGCCGGAAACCGACTGGTTGGAGCTGATGCCCAAGTCGGACCAGAAGGCGCTTGAGGAAATGCCCGAAATTGACCACAACTCTCCCGAAGCCAATGGCACGTTCAGCAACAAGGGCGGCTTGAAGCAAAGCAAGGGACTGCCAGCGGTGATGTACTCGAGCAAGACCGTTGCGTCCATGAACGGCAAGCACATCCGCCTGGGTGGCTATCCGGTACCTCTGGAAACCGATGCCAAAGGCAAAAGCACCTTGTTTTTCCTGGTGCCCTACCCAGGTGCCTGCATTCACGTGCCGCCACCGCCACCGAACCAGTTGGTACTGGTGCGCTACCCCAAAGGCTTGAAACTGGACGATATCTACACGCCGTTATGGGTCACTGGCACGTTGAAGGTCGAGAAGGTCAGCAACGACCTGGCGGACGCAGCCTATGCGCTGGACGCCGGGCAGGTGCGGGTGGTGACGGACGCTGACCTTTGATGGCGTTGGCAAGCCAACGCCCACAGTAGTCCGGGTTTAGAGCGGCTCGCTGCCGATACTCAGGCTCAAGGTGTGACGGGCGCCTGGTGCCAGTTGCACCAGATCGTCCCAGACATTCGCCGTCTCTATGCACAGCATGCGCTGCCAGCCATCGTTGGCCATGTCGATCAGCTCGGCGGCGCGGTCGGTCCAGGGGTTCCAGATGACGGCCGAGCGCGAGCCACTGCTGCGCAACAGGATGCGACGGTTCCAGGCCGGGTCGACAATGCTCAGTTGCTCAGGCGCTTGCAGGTAGATACGGTCGGTTTCCCCGGCAAAACCCAGGTCACCCTGTTGGTTGCGTTGCTCCCAGTTGGCCAGCGTTTCGATGTAGTTCAGCCCGGCCACGCCCTCGACCCGAACCTGACGTACATCACTGACAGCGAAGTAGCTGTGCAGCGCCTGGCTGATGGTGACAGGGTCGCTACCCAGGTTTTCGCTGCTCAGGGTCAGGCTGAGTTGCTCGCCCATGACGATGCTCAGGTTTAGCGCGACGGTATGCGGCCAGCCGGGCAGGTTGCCCAGGGCTTGCGGCAGGGTGAAGTCGATACGCAACTCAGTGCTGCTGCTGTCGATGCCCAACAGTTGCCAGTCGCGCCCGCGTGCCAGGCCGTGGGCGGGCGCTTCACTGGCCTGGTACATGGCCTGCACGCTTTGCGGGTTGCGCGCCAGGTTGCCAAACCAGGGCCAGCATACCGGCACGCCTGCGCGTACCGACTTGCCCTGCTTGAACAGGGCCTGGTCGCTCAACCACAGCAGCGGCGGCTCGCCAACCCGTTGGTAGCTCAGCACCTGGGCACCCTGCTGGGCGATCAGTAGCTCAGCGCTGTCGCTGGTGATGCGCCAGCAGTTGAGCTCGCCGTGTTTTTCCGACTCTACCTTGGGTGTGGACATGCGTCTGATCTCGTTCGGTTGCCGTAAGGTCGTTGACCTCTCGTCTACCGCCGAGTGTACCGCGCCAGCCGCTCAGCGACGAGGTGGAACCGAGCGGGTGCGACCGCTGCCGTCGATGGCAACGAAGACGAACACCGCTTCGGTGACCTTGCGCCATTCGCTGGACAGCGGATCATCGCTCCACACTTCGACCATCATCTGGATCGAGCTGCGGCCGATCTCCAGGGTCTGGGTATAGAAGGACAGTTGTGCGCCGACGGCGACAGGCACCAGGAAGGCCATGCGATCAATTGCGACGGTAGCCACGCGGCCTCCTGCAACACGGCTGGCCATGGCCGTGCCGGCGAGGTCCATCTGGGCGACCAGCCAGCCGCCATAGATATCGCCGAAACCGTTGGTTTCACGTGGCAATGCAGTGATTTGCAGGGCCAGGTCGCCTTGCGGGATAGGATCTTCTTGTTCGAGTTCAATCATGCCGGGGTAGCCTCTGACCCGTGACGCTTCATTGGTTAGCGCAGTGTGGACGCCTCGACAAACGATTCAGCATACGCACGCTACGCTGCGTTCGCTTTAGCCAGGCGGCGAAAGGAAACTCTGCGAAACCGACTAAGTATATTCAGCGGCGCTTTCGCACAACATCCTCCATAAGGCGTAGCCTTTTCCTGCATGGGGCCAGTATATAGAGCCTCGCGTGCAGCGACGACCATACGGTCACCATTATCTGTCGTGAATGTGTACATCCTGTACGTTTTCAAGCAAATTGCCTCGGATCCAACATTTTTCCCTGGCTGCAACCAGCGCTGTTGCCGCTTTAACCATCAATAAGAGACGCGTCGATGACCTCCGTGCCCACCAGTATCGCGCAGCCCTCGCGGCCGCTGACTCGCAGTGACTACAAGACCTTGTCGCTTTCCGCCCTGGGTGGTGCGCTGGAGTTCTACGACTTCATTATCTTTGTGTTCTTCGCCAAAGTGGTCGGCCACTTGTTCTTCCCCGCCGACATGCCTGAATGGCTGCGCCTGATGCAGACCTTCGGCATCTTTGCTGCCGGCTACCTGGCACGCCCACTGGGCGGTATCGTC
Organism: Pseudomonas sp. HLS-6; assembly: GCF_002753995.1. NCBI lineage: Bacteria > Pseudomonadati > Pseudomonadota > Gammaproteobacteria > Pseudomonadales > Pseudomonadaceae > Pseudomonas > Pseudomonas sp. HLS-6. The sequence continues at coordinate 5,141,626 of NZ_CP024478.1, read as the reverse complement.
ATGGCACACTTCGGTGACCTGTTGGGGCGCAAGAAGATGTTCACCCTGAGCATCTTCATGATGTCTGTGCCGACACTGATCATGGGCTTGCTCCCGACCTACGCGCAGATTGGCATGTGGGCGCCGATCCTGCTGTTGTTGATGCGGGTGATCCAGGGCGCGGCCATCGGTGGCGAAGTCCCAGGCGCCTGGGTGTTCGTCTCCGAGCATGTCCCGGCACGCAATACCGGCTATGCCTGCGGCACCCTCACGGCGGGGCTTACCTCCGGCATTCTGCTCGGCTCGCTGGTGGCTACCCTCATTAGCAGCCTCTACAGTGAGCAGGAACTGTCTGACTACGCTTGGCGGATTCCGTTCCTGCTGGGGGGTGTGTTTGGTCTGTTTTCGGTCTATCTGCGTCGCTGGTTGCACGAAACCCCGGTGTTCGCCGAGATGAAGGCGCGCCAGGCGTTGGCCGAAGAAGTGCCGCTGCGTGCGGTGCTGCGTGATCACCGCAGTGCCATCATCCTGTCGATGTTGCTGACCTGGCTGCTGTCGGCGGGCATCATCGTGGTGATCCTGATGACCCCGACCGTGCTGGAGACGGTCTACGGTATTCCCATGACCGTTGCGCTGCAGGCCAATAGCCTGGCCATTGTCCTGCTCAGCTTCGGCTGTGTCGCCGCCGGCATGCTCGCTGATCGCTTCGGTGCCGGGCGGGTGTTCGTGGTGGGCAGCCTGTGCCTGCTGGCCAGCTCATGGGCGTTTTATCACAGCCTGGCGACCCATCCCGAGTGGCTGTTTCCGATGTATGCACTGACCGGGTTGTGCGTCGGCATCGTCGGTGCAGTGCCTTATGTGATGGTACGGGCGTTTCCGCCTGTGGTGCGGTTCAGTGGCCTGTCCTTCTCCTACAACCTGGCGTACGCCATTTTTGGTGGCCTGACGCCGATGGTCGTGACCTATCTGCTCAAGCTCAGCCCCATGGGCCCGTCCTATTACGTGGCCGGTATTTGCACCATTGGTCTGCTAGTGGGTTGCTATTTACTGGCAACGAAGCGCTGAAAGCGCTCTAGCCCAGCAGTCGTTACATTTTGAAAAGGCCTTCCTGCCTGAGCGGTGATGGCCATTCATCTAATTGTCATATTCACTTCATAGAGTGGTCATACGCCCTGCAGATACTGGGGCCCGATTCATCTCAACCCCAATTCCTGCTAGGAGCAAGGCATGAAACTGAAGCGTTTGATGGCGGCCCTGACGTTTGCCGCCGCTGGCGTTGCCACCGCTAATGCGGTTGCCGCTGTTGACCCTGCTATTCCGACTTACGTCAAAACCACAGGCGTGTCGGGCAACCTCTCCAGCGTCGGTTCCGATACCCTGGCCAACCTGATGACCCTGTGGGCTGAAGCCTACAAAAAAGAATACCCGAACGTGAACATTCAGATTCAGGCTGCCGGTTCCTCCACCGCACCGCCTGCACTGACTGAAGGCACCGCTAACCTGGGCCCGATGAGCCGCAAGATGAAGGACGTCGAGTTGCAGGCGTTCGAGCAGAAGTATGGCTACAAGCCAACCGCAATCCCGGTTGCTGTTGATGCCCTGGCTGTCTTCGTGCACAAGGACAACCCGATCAAGGGTCTGACCATGGCTCAGGTCGATGCGATCTTCTCGTCGACTCGCCTGTGCGGTGGCAAGAACGATGTCAAAACCTGGGGTGACCTGGGTGTGACCGGCGACCTGGCCAACAAGCCGGTTCAGTTGTTCGGTCGTAACTCGGTGTCCGGCACCTACGGCTACTTCAAGGAAGAAGCCCTGTGCAAAGGCGACTTCAAGCCTAACGTCAACGAACAGCCAGGCTCGGCTTCGGTCGTGCAGTCGATCAGCAGCTCGCTGAACGGCATCGGTTACTCGGGCATCGGCTACAAAACCGCCAGCGTCAAGACTGTAGCCCTGGCCAAGAAAGAAGGCGGCGAGTTCGTTGAAGACAACGAAAGCAACGCCCTGAACGGCACCTACCCGCTGTCGCGCTTCCTCTACGTTTACGTCAACAAGGCCCCGAACAAGCCTCTGGCCCCGCTGGACGCCGAGTTCATCAAGCTGGTCCTGTCGCAAGCTGGCCAGCAGGTCGTAGTGAAAGATGGTTACATCCCGCTGCCGAAGAAAGTGGTCGACAAGGCCATGGCGGATCTCGGTCTGTCGCACAACGGTAACGTTGCCAAGAAGTAAGTGAGACCCCGGTGAGGGCTGGCCTACGGCTAGCCCTCCCACCCATTCCCGGTCCGAAGCCAGAACTCCTGAGCGGCGGGCTTTTTTGCGTCAATGCGCTGTCATGTTTTTGTAATACGGGACCGCTAGGGTGTGCGCATGAATGATCTGGCCAACTCCACCATGACCCAAAATTCTCCCCCCGTGCGGATTGATTTCAATGCGCCCGAGTTGCAACGCAAGCGCAAGATGCGTGCGTTCAAGGATCGCCTGACCCGCTGGTATGTACTGGTAGGCGGGCTTGCCGTGCTGGCGGCGATCACCCTGATCTTTTTCTATCTGGCTTATGTCGTGCTGCCACTGTTTCAGGGCGCCGAGCTGACCAGTAAGAAAGCCATGGAGCCGACCTGGCTGCAGCAGGATGCCGGCAAACCGCTGATGATTGCTCTTGAGGAGCAAAACCTCGTCGGTATGCGTGTGTCCGACAAGGGCCAGGCGCTGTTCTTCGACACCAAGACCGGTGCTGAAATCAACCGCGTCGACCTGCCCGTGCCGGCCGGCACCCAGGTGACTTCGATCAGTACCGACCAGCCGGGTAGCTCGCTGATCGTGCTGGGCTTGTCCAACGGTCAGGCCGTGGTATTCCACCACGCCTACAAGATCACCTATCCGGACAACAAGAAGACCATCACCCCTGGCATCGACTTCCCGTATGGCCAAGAGCCGTTCGTGCTCGACGAGCAGGGCCGCGCACTTGAGCACGTCAGCGTCAACGTCAACGGCGAGACCATAACGGTGGCAGGCTCGCACGGCTCGCAACTGCTGGTGACCCAGCTGACTCGCGAAGAGAACATGATGACCGGTGAGGTCACCAGCGAGCAGAACCGCATCGACCTGCCGCAGATGACCGAGCCGGTGAAGGCGATCTTCATCGACCCGCGTCAGCAATGGTTGTATGTGGTTAACGGTCGCGCCCAGGCCGATGTGTTCAGCCTGCGCGACAAGAGTCTTAATGGTCGCTACAAGCTGCTCGACGATGGCCAGGCCGAGATCACTGCCAGTGCCCAACTGGTCGGCGGTATATCGCTGGTCTTCGGTGACTCCAAGGGTGGCCTGAGCCAGTGGTTCATGGCCCGCGATCCGGATGGCGAGCAGCGCTTCAAGCTGATTCGTAGCTTCCAGATGGGCACTGCACCCGTAGTCCAGATAGACGCCGAAGATCGCCGCAAAGGCTTCATCGCCCTGGACAGCTCGGGCAAGCTCGGCGTGTTCCACAGCACCGCGCACCGCACCCTGCTGGTCGAGCCTGCTGCCGAGGGCGCAGGCATCCTCGCCCTGTCGCCGCGGGCCAACCGCATCTTCATCGAAGAAGGCGGCAAGCTGCTGCCCTTGAGCCTGAAGAACCCGCACCCGGAAGTATCCTGGAGCGCGCTGTGGAGCAAGGTCTGGTACGAGAACTACGACGAGCCCAAGTACGTCTGGCAGTCGACTGCTTCGAACACCGACTTCGAGCCTAAGTTGAGCCTTTCGCCACTGACCTTCGGTACCCTCAAGGCCGCGTTCTATGCGATGATCCTGGCGGCACCCTTGGCTATTGCCGCAGCGATTTACACCGCCTACTTCATGGCCCCAGGCATGCGCCGCAAGGTCAAGCCGGTGATTGAGCTGATGGAAGCGATGCCGACGGTGATCCTCGGCTTCTTCGCCGGCCTGTTCCTCGCACCGTACCTTGAAGGCCACCTGCCGGGTGTCTTCAGCCTCTTCCTGCTGATGCCGATCGGCATCCTGCTGGCCGGCTTCGCCTGGAGCCGCCTGCCGGAATCGCTGCGCCTGCGTGTGCCAGATGGCTGGGAAGCAGCGATCCTGATCCCGGTGATCCTGTTCACCGGCTGGTTCGCCCTGTACATGAGTCCGTTCATCGAAACCTGGTGGTTCGGCGGCGACATGCGCCTTTGGATCAGCAACGACCTGGGCATCACCTACGACCAGCGCAACGCCCTGGTAGTTGGTATCGCCATGGGCTTCGCGGTGATCCCGAACATCTACTCGATTGCCGAAGACGCCGTGTTCAGCGTGCCACGCAGCCTGACCCTGGGTTCCTTGGCGCTGGGCGCCACGCCGTGGCAGACCCTGACCCGTGTGGTCATCCTGACCGCCAGCCCGGGGATCTTCTCGGCGCTGATGATCGGTATGGGCCGTGCGGTCGGTGAAACCATGATCGTGCTGATGGCCACGGGTAACACCCCGGTCATGGAACTGAACCTGTTTGAAGGTATGCGCACCCTGGCGGCCAACGTCGCGGTGGAGATGCCGGAATCGGAAGTCGGTGGCAGCCATTACCGCGTGCTGTTCCTCGCCGCGCTGGTACTGCTGATGTTCACCTTCGTGATGAACACCTTGGCCGAGCTGATTCGCCAGCGTCTGCGCAAGAAATACTCGTCGCTTTGATAGGAAGGTAGAGATCCGTGAAAAAGGATTCCCTCAAAAGCTGGTTCAAGAGCGGCGCCCCTGGCGTCTGGATCAGCGGTGGCGCGGTCGCCATTGCGGTGATCATGACCGTGGGCCTGCTGGCGGTGATCGCCGTGCGTGGCCTAGGCCACTTCTGGCCGGCCGACCTGATCCAGGCTACCTATAAGGTGCCGGGCCAGGCTGATCATGTGGTCATCGGTGAAGTGGTACAGAAGGAAGAGGTGCCGCTGGCGCGTTTGAAGGGCGCCGGTCTGCCGGTGCCGGACAACGGCCCGGAGTTCATGACCCGCGAGCTGATCAAGGTCGGTAATCGCGACCTCAATGGCAGCGACTTCACCTGGGTGGTCGGTGACTGGCTGGTGGATCAAACCACCCCCGCCGAACTGATCGCTCTGGAACGCCGCGAGTGGGGTAACTTCTACGGCTACCTGGTCAGCGTCAAGGAAAACGGCAAGGTTGTCGCCGAAGGTCAAGCGGCCTGGGGCGAGCTGCAAGCGCGCCTCAAGCGTGCCAGCAAACTGGCCGGCGACCTGCAGACCCTTGAGAAGAAAGACATCGGTGCGATCAACCATGGCCTGGAGCGCCTGCGCCTTCACAGCCGTAAACTTGAGCTTGACGGCAAGCTGGACGCCGCTGCTCAGGCGGACATGGACGCCGAGCGCGCCGAGCTGGACAGCCGCTACAAGGCCGTTGAGGACCGCTTGGGCGCGCTGCATCGCGAGTTCAGCCGCGACAGTCTGGTTGCCCGTGATGGTAATGGTCGCGAAGTAGAGATCAACCTGGACAAGGTGGTGCATGCCTATCAGCCAAACGGCATGGGTACCTTTACCAAGCTGGGCACCTACTTCGCAAAGGTCTGGGAGTTTTTGAGCGACGACCCGCGTGAAGCCAACACTGAGGGCGGGATCTTCCCGGCGATCTTCGGTACGGTGATGATGACCCTGATCATGGCCGTGATCGTCACGCCGTTCGGCGTACTGGCGGCGGTGTACCTGCGTGAATATGCACGTCAGGGCCCGGTCACGCGCTTGATCCGTATTGCGGTGAACAACCTGGCGGGTGTTCCGGCGATCGTCTACGGTGTGTTCGGCTTGGGCTTCTTCGTCTACGTGCTGGGTGGCTCGATCGACCGGCTGTTCTTCCCCGAAGCCCTGCCGGCGCCAACCTTGGGTACTCCAGGCCTGCTGTGGGCCTCGCTGACCCTGGCCCTGCTGGCCGTGCCGGTGGTGATCGTGGCTACCGAAGAAGGCCTGGCGCGTATCCCGCGTACCGTGCGTGAGGGCTCGTTGGCCCTCGGTGCGACCAAGGCCGAAACGCTGTGGAAGATCGTTCTGCCAATGGCCAGCCCGGCGATGATGACCGGCATGATCCTCGCCGTTGCGCGTGCCGCCGGTGAGGTGGCGCCGCTGATGCTGGTAGGTGTGGTGAAACTGGCGCCGTCGTTGCCAGTGGACGGTAACTACCCGTACCTGCACCTGGACCAGAAGATCATGCACCTGGGCTTCCACATCTATGACGTGGGCTTCCAGAGCCCGAACGTCGAGGCCGCGCGGCCGCTGGTGTACGCCACCGCCCTGTTGCTGGTGCTGGTGATCGCCACCCTCAACCTTTCGGCGGTGTGGATCCGTAACCACCTGCGCGAGAAGTACAAGGCGCTGGACAGCTGATCGACAGCCCCCTGAATTGCAAGTGCCGCCCGGTCGCCGGGCGGTTCGATGAAACGAAATTGATAGCGTATGGAGTCTAACCATGCAGCATGAATCCCACGCCCACGGCATCGATATGTCGGCCCTGGGTCGCGACAAGCAGAGCCTGCGCCTGGCGGAAGAAACCGTGGCCATCGAAGTGCCGGGTTTGAGCCTGTACTACGGCGAAAAGCAGGCACTGTTTGACGTCAGCATGAATATTCCCAAGCAGCGCGTTACTGCCTTCATCGGCCCGTCCGGTTGCGGCAAGTCGACCCTGCTGCGAACCTTCAACCGGATGAACGATCTGGTCGACGGTTGCCGTGTCGAAGGCGCGATCAACCTGTATGGCAACAACATCTACCGCAAGGGCGAGGATGTCGCCGAGCTGCGTCGTCGCGTCGGCATGGTGTTCCAGAAGCCGAACCCGTTCCCCAAGACCATCTATGAGAACGTGGTCTACGGCCTGCGTATTCAGGGCATCAACAAGAAGCGTGTGCTCGACGAGGCCGTTGAGTGGGCGCTCAAGGGCGCAGCACTGTGGGATGAGGTCAAGGATCGCCTGCATGAGTCGGCGCTGGGTTTGTCCGGTGGTCAGCAGCAGCGTCTGGTGATTGCCCGTACCATCGCCGTTGAGCCGGAAGTCTTGCTGCTCGACGAACCGTGTTCGGCACTCGACCCGATCTCCACGCTGAAGGTCGAAGAGCTGATCTACGAACTGAAATCCAAGTACACCATCGTGATCGTCACCCACAACATGCAACAGGCTGCACGGGTATCGGACTACACCGCGTTCATGTACATGGGCAAACTGGTCGAGTTTGGTGATACCGACACCCTGTTCACCAACCCGGCGAAGAAACAGACCGAAGACTACATCACCGGTCGCTATGGCTAGGGCTCAGCGCCTGAACGCCGCCTGACCGTATTCACCGGATGCCCCAAGGATTCTCCATGATCGATAAAGACAGCCTTACCCATCACATCTCCCAGCAGTTCAACGCCGAGCTTGAAGAAGTGCGCAGCCACCTCCTGGCGATGGGTGGCCTGGTCGAGAAACAGGTCAACGACGCGGTGACCGCGCTGATCGAGGCCGACTCGGGCCTTGCCCAGCAGGTGCGTGAGGTGGACGAGCAGATCAACCAGATGGAACGCAACATCGACGAAGAGTGCGTACGCATTCTGGCCCGTCGACAGCCGGCTGCCTCCGACCTGCGTTTGATCATCAGCATTTCCAAGTCGGTGATTGACCTGGAGCGCATTGGTGACGAATCGACCAAGATCGCCCGTCGAGCCATCCAGCTGTGCGAAGAGGGCGAGTCGCCACGCGGTTATGTCGAAGTACGTCACATTGGCGACCAGGTGCGTAACATGGTTCGTGATGCGCTGGACGCTTTCGCCCGCTTCGACGCCGACCTGGCGTTGTCGGTGGCCCAGTACGACAAGACCATCGACCGTGAGTACAAAACGGCGCTGCGCGAGCTTGTGACTTACATGATGGAAGACCCGCGTTCTATTTCGCGGGTATTGAGCGTGATCTGGGCTTTGCGCTCGCTCGAGCGTATCGGTGACCACGCACGCAACATCGCCGAGCTGGTGATTTATCTGGTGCGCGGCACCGACGTTCGCCATCTGGGCTTGGCAAGGATGAAAGAAGAGGTTCAGGGCGGCGCCGAAAAGGCTAATGTTCCCGGCAAATCGGACGATAAGTAAGACTGCCCCGAGAATGAACGCCCGGCCTTGGCCGGGCGTTTTCGTTTGCGGTCGAGCAAGTGAGGTGGCACCCCGCGAACGCAAGAGAGTCCCGGCGTGACCCGTTTTTGGCAGATGGCCATCAGTCAGCGTTATGCTAGCCGGGGTTGAAAAGGAGTGGCGATGAGTAAAGTCAGTGTTTTGGTGGTGGATGATGCGCCCTTCATCCGCGATCTGGTAAAGAAATGCCTGCGCAATGCCTTTCCCGGCATCGTGACCGAAGATGCGGTCAACGGTCGCAAGGCTCAGGCAATCTTGTCCCGTGAGGCCTTTGACCTGGTGTTGTGCGACTGGGAAATGCCGGAAATGTCGGGTATTGAGCTGCTGACCTGGTGTCGCCAGCAGGAGTCGATGAAGGCGTTGCCCTTCATCATGGTGACCAGCCGTGGCGATAAAGAAAACGTTGTCCAGGCTATCCAGGCTGGCGTTTCGGACTTTATCGGCAAGCCGTTCACGAACGAGCAGTTGCTGACCAAGGTCAAGAAAGCCTTGTCCAAGGTGGGCAAGCTCGACGCACTGCTGTCCAGCGCGCCGACCCGCGCCAACTCCGCGTTTGCCAATGATTCGTTGAGCGCCCTGACCGGCGGCAAGGCCGAAACCGTCAAGCCGACGGCTGCACCCGCGGTTGCCCCAGCCAAGCCGCTGATCAATGCACCCACGCCACAGGCCAAAGCGGCAGCTCCGGCCGGTCGTGGTCAAGGCCAACTGCGCTTGCCAAGTGGTACTCAGCCCTGTGTGATCAAGGCCCTGAGCCTCAAGGAAGCCCTGATTGTGGTGCGCCGCAGTGAGACACTGCCGCAAGTGCTGGAAGGCGCGGTGCTCGACCTGGAGCAGGGCGAAAGTGCTGAAACCGCACGCTTGAACGGCTACCTGCATGCGGTAGCGGCCTTGGAGCCAAGGCCGGACAGCGACTGGTTGCAGATTACGTTCCGTTTCGTCGACCAGGACGCGCAGAAGCTCGACTACGTTTCGCGGCTGATTGCCCGGGGTACGGCGCAGAAGCACTTCACCCCCGGCGCCTGATCCGCCTCGTCGACGCCTGTAGGGCCTGCTGCATGCCCTGCAGGTCAGTTCTACCAGGCCATCCTGCGGGTTACCCTGCCGGTAACCCGTAGTGCGGTCAGTCGAGCTTGAGAACCTTGGCCAGCACGATCTTCGGCCCTTTCATCTTCTTGATGATGATTCGCAGGCCTTCGACTTCCAGCACTTCTTCCTCTTCCGGTACCCGCTTGAGGGTCTCATAGACCAACCCGGCGAGCGTTTCGGCTTCGATGTGGTCCAGGTCAACGCCAAGCAGGCGTTCAACCTTGAACAACGGCGTATCGCCCCGCACCAGCAGTTTGCCCGGTTGGTAGGCGAGAATGCCGCGTTCGGCCTTGCGGTGCTCGTCCTGAATATCGCCGACCAGCACTTCCAGTACGTCTTCCATGGTCAGGTAGCCGATGACCTTGCCGTCGGCTTCCTCGACCAGGGCGAAGTGCGCGCCGCCCTGGCGGAACTGCTCCAGCAGTTGCGACAGCGGCATATGCCGGGAAACGCGCTCCAGTGGTCGGGTCAGCTCGGCCAGGTTGAAGGACTCCGGAATATGATCCAGGTCGGCCAGTTCCAGCAGCAGGTCCTTGATATGCAGCAGGCCGATAAATTCACCACGCTCCGTGTCATAGACCGGGTAGCGGCTGAACTTGTGTCGGCGGAACATCGCCAGGATGTCCTTGAGGGGGGCGTTGGCTTCCAGGCTGACCATGTCTTCCCGGGAGTTTGCCCAGTCGACGACTTCCAGCTCACCCATCTCCACTGCCGAGGCCAATACGCGCATGCCTTGGTCGCTTGGGTCTTGCCCACGGCTTGAGTGCAGGATCAGCTTGAGTTCTTCACGGCTGTAGTGGTGCTCATGGTGTGGCCCAGGCTCGCCTTGGCCAGCGATCCGCAGGATGGCGTTGGCACTGGCGTTGAGCAGGTAGATCGCCGGGTACATCGTCCAGTAGAACAGGTACAGCGGCACGGCTGTCCACAGCGACAACAGCTCAGGCTTGCGAATGGCCCAGGATTTTGGCGCCAGCTCACCGACCACGATGTGCAGGTAGGAAATGACAAAGAAGGCGCTGAAGAACGAGACCGCCTTGATCACTTCTGGCGACTGCACGCCAACGGCGCCCAGCAGGGGTTCGAGCAGGTGAGCGAAAGCCGGCTCACCGACCCAGCCCAGGCCCAGCGAGGCGAGGGTGATGCCGAGTTGGCAGGCCGATAGGTAGGCGTCCAGCTGGCTGTGTACGGTGCGTAGGATGTGCCCGCGCCAGCCATTCTTATCAGCGATGGCCTCGACCCGGGTCGAGCGCAGCTTGACCATGGCGAACTCGGCGGCAACGAAGAAGCCGTTGAGCAGAACCAGTAGCAGCGCGAAGAGAATCATGCCGAAATCGGCGAAAAGTGAAGCGAGGCTAAAACCAGCGGAAGGGTCCATGATGGATTTTTAAGGGGTCCGTCTTCTGAAGAAATAGAGAGATGCTGCGCCGACTTCTGTCGGCGCAAGTGGGCCAATGTAGCGGCTGAAGGCGCAAATGCCTAGTGGCGCGCGTTCAGGAGGCGTTTTGCAGGGCCAGTTGTGTGGCCGCAAAATGGCAGGTAAAGGTGCTGCCGTGGCCCAGGACACTGCTGATCTCCAGGCGACCACGATGGCGCAGCAGCACATGCTTGACGATTGCCAGGCCCAGGCCGGTGCCGCCGGTATTGGAGGCACGGCTGGAGTCGACCCGGTAGAAGCGCTCAGTCAGGCGCGGTAGGTGCTTGGGGTCGATGCCGATCCCGGAGTCCTGCACGCTCAGGTGCGCACCCTGGCTATCGCTCCACCAGCGGATGCGGATCTGGCCGCCATCCGGGGTGTATTTCACGGCGTTGAAGATCAGGTTGGAAAAGGCGCTGCGCAGTTCTGCTTCGCTGCCTTTGAGGTACACGTCGCCTTCGGTTTCCAGCGTGATGTTCTGGTTGCGTTGCCCGGACAAGGCTTTGGCGTCAGCTTTGATCGACTGCAGCAGGGCATTGATCGCCACCGGTTGGTTGTCCGAGGGGTAGTCGGTGGCTTCCAGCTTGGCGAGCAGCAGCAGGTCGTTGAGCAGGGTTTGCATCCGCCCACCTTGCTGCTGCATCTGTTGCAGCGCCCGTACCCAGCGCGGGTTGACGTCTTCGACGTTGTCCAGCAGGGTTTCCAGGTAACCGGCGATTACCGTCAGCGGTGTGCGCAGTTCGTGGGACACGTTGGCGACGAAGTCCTTGCGCATCTGTTCAAGCTGATGAATGCGGGTGACATCGCGCACGAGCATCAAATGCTCGTTGTTGCCGTAGCGGGTGATGTGCAGCTGCACGCGCAGGCGGTCATTGATCGGCGAGGGAATTTCCAAGGGTTCAAGGTAGTTCTCCTGTTCGAAGTACTCCTTGAAGCGAGGATGGCGAACCAGGTTGGTGACCGGTTGGCCGCTGTCCTGTGGGGTCTTGAGGCCCAGCAGGGTTTCTGCGGCACGGTTCCACCACTCCAGGTTACCGTCGCTGTCGAGCATGATCACCGCATCCTTCAGTGCGGCGGTCGACTCCTGAACGCGGTCGATGACCGCTTGCAGGCGTCCGCGAACGCGCTGATCGCGACGTTGCAGGTGATAGATGCTATCGAAAACCTCGCCCCACAGGCCGTAGCCATCGGGCGGCGCTTCGTCGACCTGATGCAGCCGCAGCCATTCGTGCAGGCGCAGGAGTTGCTTTAAGGTCCAGCCCAGATAGAGCCCCAGGCCCAGCGCCAGGCTCCATCCATAATAGCCGCTGACAAGGCCTGCCAGCAGGCAGACCGTGATCAACAGCAACATGTGGCGAATCAGTGTGCCATGCCAGTTCTGGTTCAATTAGCGGAACATCCTTTCCAGAGGCAGCTGCGCGCTGCAAGCCGATGCGCGCGTTGACGCTTCAGCTTTTAGTCGAAAAACGGTAGCCGGTGCCACGAACGGTTTGTACCAGATTCTCGTAGGCTTCACCCAGCGCTTTGCGCAGGCGACGAATATGCACATCGACGGTGCGCTCTTCAACGTAGACGTTTCCGCCCCAGACCTGATCAAGCAGCTGACCACGGGTGTAGGCGCGCTCCTGGTGGGTCATGAAGAACTGCAGCAAGCGGTATTCGGTCGGGCCCATTTCGGCAGGTTTGCCATCGATGGTTACGCGGTGGCTGATCGGATCGAGCAGCAACCCACCCACTTCGATGGGCGCTTCGCCGTCACTTGGGCCGGCGCGGCGCAACACGGCTTTGAGGCGTGCCACCAGCTCTCGTGGCGAGAACGGCTTGGTGATGTAGTCGTCAGCGCCGACTTCCAACCCCTGGATCTTGTTGTCTTCCTCACCCTTGGCGGTGAGCATGATGATCGGGATGTCGCCAGTCAGTTCATCGCGCTTCAGGCGTCGGGCCAGTTCGATGCCTGAGGTGCCAGGCAGCATCCAGTCGAGCAGGATCAGGTCGGGCTTGCGGTCGACGATGATGGCATGTGCCTGCTGCGAATTTTCTGCTTCAAGGCATTCATAGCCGGCCATTTCCAATGCAACGGCGATCATCTCGCGAATCGGCGCTTCGTCGTCGACGATTAGAATGTTTCTGCCAACCATGCTTTAACCTCTTACCATTCAGGTGTCTTGGCCCGCATTAGATAACGGAATTATTGCAGTCGTGTGACAGGTCGTGGGCGCTTGCAGCAACATTCTGTTACTGAGCTAGGCTTAAAGCTCACTCCCGAGAACAGAAGGTGGATCCAATGACACGACATACGCTGAACTGGATGGCGCTTTTCACGGTAGCGGCACTGGCCTTGCCGGGGGTGGCCTTGGCCGAATATGCCATGGAAAAGGACGGCATGCTTGTCGATGCACATGGCATGACCCTTTATACCTTTGACAAGGATATGGGGGGCAAGTCGATGTGCAGTGGTGAGTGTGCCAAGAACTGGCCGCCGCTGATGGTCAAGGCCGGCGAGAAAGCCGAGGGTGAATGGACGCAGATCAAGCGTGATGACGGTACGATGCAGTGGGCCTACGATGGCAAGCCGGTGTACACCTTTATCAATGACAAGAAAGCCGGCGATATGTTTGGCGACGGTATGAAGGACGTCTGGCACGTAGCCAAACCCTGAGCGCCGCCCAAATGCTGACCGCCCAAGGGCGGTCAGCGTAGTGCGTAGTCGAGCACGATACCGATAAACACCAGCAGGCCGGCCCAGTGGTTGTGCAGGAAGGCCTTGAAGCATGACTCGCGATCCAGTTTGCGGGTCGACCAGTATTCCCAGGCAAAGCACAGTGCCGCGGCCACCAGCCCCAGGTGGAACCAGCTGCCGAGGCCGAAACGATTGCCGGCCATCAGCAGGCAGGCCAGCGACAACCCCTGAAGCGTCACAATGATGAACCGGTCGGCTTCGCCGAAGAGGATGGCGGTGGATTTGACCCCGATTTTCAGGTCGTCATCACGGTCAACCATGGCGTAGTAGGTGTCGTAGCCTACGGTCCAGAGCAGGTTGGCAATGTACAGAAGCCAGGCGATGGCCGGCAGCTCGCCGGTTTCGGCGGTGAAGGCCATGGGAATGCCCCATGAATAGGCCGCACCCAGGACTACCTGTGGGTAGTAGGTATAGCGCTTCATGAATGGGTAGCAGGATGCCAGCGCCACTGCGCCGAACGACAGCCAGACCGTGGTGGTATTGGTGCACAGCACCAGTGCGAAGCTTACGCTTACCAGCAGGGCGAACAACGCCAGGGCTTCGCGGCCGCTGATCTTGCCGCTGGCCAATGGCCGTTCGGCGGTGCGTTTGACATGGCCATCGACCTTGCGGTCGGCGAAGTCATTGATCGCACAGCCTGCTGCACGCATCAGGACGACCCCGAGGGTGAAAATCAGCACGTTGGCCAGTGACGGCGAGCCCTTGCCGGCGATCCATATGGCAGACAAGGTCGGCCAGAGCAGCAGGTAGATGCCGATTGGCTTGTCCATCCGGCTCAGTTGGATGAAGTCCCAGGCACGTGGGTGCAGGCGATTGAGGGACTTGAGCAGGCTCAGGTACATCAGCAGTCCTCCTGACGGATATTCGCGGCGTGCCACAGCGCCGGTAGAAAAGTTTCAGCAACCAAAACGCTCAACGCGCCACGGTCGAAGCGCGAACGCCTTGCCCACAGTCGATCACAGGCAACATCCGGCGGTAGCCAGGCCGAAGGGTAGCGGCATATTTCAATGGCCTGGCGGGTAAACCCGCGATCACAGAACAACAGTTCGCCGAGCGACCGGCTGCCAAGGCTCTCCAGGTCCAGCCCATCCTCTTCCAGTGCACTGCGGGCCGCCACGCTGCGGGCGAACACCCAGGGCTGGTCTTGCCCGAGCAAGTACACTTCGCGTACCCAGCCTTCGCTGCCAGGTGCCAGCCCGAGTGCCTGGCACTCGTCGTCGCGGAGCGTCTGCCAGCCTTCGCAAAGGGGTGTCACGCAGAATTGATCGGCGGATAATTGAGTCAGTCGACGGGTCAGGGAGCCTTGGTCGAACAACCAGTCGAGGGTTGGCGCGTCGACAGAGGCGGTCGGCAGCGGCTGTGGCTGCCAGTACGGAGTAGGCGCTAGCGAAGTTTCGTACGGCACGGTAGGTATGCGGTTACAGGCCAGTGAGGTGGCGAGCTTAGCATGATTGCCCGTTCCGGCTTGCATCGTGGCGTCGCCCTCCAGTACAAAGCCTTCCTGATGGTCGCCACCGCACGTTGCAGAGCGACCACGCCAAGCCTGAGTAGGAACCTTAGCAATGAAAAAGTGGCAATGTGTGGTGTGTGGGCTGATTTACGACGAGGCCGAAGGCTGGCCGGATGACGGTATCGAGCCGGGTACCCGCTGGGAAGATGTGCCTGCAGACTGGTTGTGCCCGGACTGCGGCGTGGGCAAGACCGATTTCGAAATGATCGCCATCGGCTGATCGATTTTTTAACGTACAAGGAAGCACTTCATGACGGCTCCAGTGGTGATTGTCGGTACGGGTCTTGCGGGATACAACCTCGCCCGTGAGTTTCGCAAGCTCGACGGCGAGACGCCGTTGCTGCTGATCACCGCTGATGATGGGCGCTCCTATTCCAAGCCCATGCTGTCCACCGGTTTTGCCAAGCACAAGGATGCTGATGGCCTGAGCATGGCCGAGCCTGGCGCCATGGCTGAACAGCTCAAGGCGGAAGTGCGCACGCACACCCGTATCAGTGGCATCGATCCAGGGCACAAGCGGGTGTGGATTGGCGAAGAGGCCGTGTCCTATCGCGACCTGATCCTGGCCTGGGGCGCGGAAACCGTGCGGGTATCGGTTGACGGCGATGCGAGCGAGGCGATTTTTCCGATCAACGATCTGGAAGACTACGCACGCTTTCGGGCTGCTGCCGCAGGCAAGCAGCGGGTGCTGATTCTCGGTGCCGGCCTGATCGGTTGCGAGTTCGCCAACGACCTGAGCAGTGGTGGTTATCAGGTCGAGCTGGTCGCGCCGTGCGAACAGGTCATGCCCACCCTGCTGCACCCGGCGGCGGCGCGTGCCGTGCAGGCTGGCCTGGAGGGGTTGGGTGTGCGCTTTCACCTTGGCCCGGTACTGACCCGTCTGCAGCGCGCAGCGGATGGCCTGGAAGCCCACCTGTCCGATGGCCGTGTGATCGCCTGCGACCTGGTGGTATCGGCGGTCGGGTTGCGCCCACGTATTGATCTGGCTGCGGCCGCGGGCCTGGTGGTGAACCGTGGCGTGGTGGTCGACCGTACTTTGCGCACCTCGCATGCGAACATCTACGCGCTGGGCGACTGTGCCGAAGTGGATGGGCTCAACCTGCTCTATGTGATGCCATTGATGAGCTGTGCACGTGCCTTGGCCCAGACCCTCGCGGGCACGCTGACAACGGTTAGCTATGGGCCTATGCCGATCACGGTGAAAACACCGGTATGCCCGCTGGTGATTTCACCGCCGCCGCGTGGCAGCGAGGGGCAATGGCAGGTTGAAGGGCAGGGCGCTGACCTCAAGGTGCTGTGCCATGATGCCGATGGGAACCTGTTGGGCTACGCACTGACCGGTACTGCGGTGATGGAAAAACTGGCGCTGAACCGCCAGTTGCCCGCGCTGATGGCGTGAATGCCGGGCGTTTTGTCGGATTTACCTATCCTTTGCCAACACAAAGGTCGCTCAGAGACTGGCGCGGCTTTGGGCGGCGTGCCATTCTCACACCCGTCTGCCGCAGTTTAGAGCCTGCGGCCCCTTGGGCGCTGCTCCCTGGGAGCAGCACGGCATAACAACAAAAAATCCGTCAAAGAGGCTTCACTATGCGTAAACCAGAACTCGCCGCAGCTATTGCTGAAAAGGCTGACCTCACCAAAGAGCAGGCCAATCGCGTGCTCAACGCCGTACTCGAAGAGATCACCAGCGCCCTGCACCGCAAAGACAGTGTGACCCTGGTGGGTTTCGGCACCTTCCTGCAACGCCACCGTGGTGCCCGCACGGGCAAGAACCCGCAAACCGGCGAGCCGGTGAAGATCAAGGCCAGCAATACCGTCGCGTTCAAACCTGGCAAGTTCCTCAAGGACAGCGTCAACCCATGATGCCACCTGGCAACTGATGCCATGAAAAACGGGTGCCCAGGCGGCGCCCGTTTTTATTTGCCTGCTCCCCTGCTTCTCACTAGCATACGTCGCCTCGGCCGATAGGGTGTATTGGCCGCAACGCGTTTCAGGGAAGAAGCGGCATACGCCTACTGCGTTATACCCCCACAAGACGGCCCGCCTGTGCGGTCGCTTCTTGCTGCGGTCCTGTCTGTATTCCCCCCTGTTCTGCGCTGATTATTTTCCCCTGGCCTTGCCCATGGAGCATTGCGCGGATGTACGTTGATGACGACTACTTCAAGGGCTACCTGGCTGGGTTGGCCGATAGCGACTTGTTCGGTTCACTGGCGATTGCCTGCCTGATCGGCCTGCTGTGTGGCCTGAACCCGCGTTTGTGGCACAGGGCCTGGCTACGGGTGCTGATCCTTGGTTGCCTGGCAACCGTGGTGGCGCTGCACATTGTTGGCACCTACTACATGAACACTCGGGTGGCCTAGATGATTCGCTGGCTAAAGGTAGTGCTCATCTATGGTCTTGCCGGTTTTCTGTTCCTGTTGCTCAACGATTACGGCGTCACGCTGTACAAGCAGCGCTATGGTGGCTTCACCGCCAGAGGGGTGGCAGCGGGCAGCATTGTCTGGTTGGTGTTCTATACCCTGATCGTGTTCAGCACGGTGATTGCCTTGCTGCCTCGCTGGAAACTCAAGGTGTTACTCAACGCCGCGATGGTCGCACTGATTCTGTACTGGCTGTTGCCGGATCATCCGGTGCGGGCCGGGTTTTTCAGCTGCCTGGCCGGCGGGGTGACGTTACTGGCGATAGGCCTTGAGCAGGTGTTTGCCCGTCGTCGGCCATCGGTTGCCCGGCAAAGCGTCGATGTGTCAGAGCAGGTGAACACGTGAAGTCTATTGGCCTAAGCCTGCTATGGGCTCTGTTGCCGCTTCTGGCGCAGGCCGAGACACGGCAGTTTCAACTGACACCCAGCTTCAAGGGCGCCACTCAGGTGCAGTTCGAGCGCCTGGCGAGCGACACGGGCACGGGGTGGCAAGGTCAGTTGCAAGGCGCCGAGGGGTTTACTGAAGCGCTGCCAGACAAGTGCCTGCCTGAGCGAGGCAACCCAGAGGTTGTCGATGCCTATACGGTCGACAGCACCAAGCCCTACCTGGTGGTGCTCTGTCGGTGGCCGGTTGATCATTCAGGCTTTGACACCTACGCGATCAAGGGCTGGGAGTACCGCGCCTTCGTATACACCTGGATAGCGGATGCACTGGTCAAGGATGAGGCGGCTTCGCAGGTGTTGTCCGGGTATGAGGGCAATATGGCCATCTACTGGATCAACTACCACTGGTACATCAGCCGACCCTTGGCAACGCAGAAGCTCAAAGAGCGGGTGCAAGGCCGTGAGCGGGACTCGCTGAAGCTGGCGCACAGGATTGTCCTTGAGCGCTTGAAGGCCAAGGACACCGAAGCGGTCAGTAGTTACCTGAGCCTCAGGGTCGCGCAGTTGCTGCGTGATGAACCCCTGACGGTAAGTAACGCACCGCTGTACAACGATCTCGGTTACGCCCTTCAAGAGGCGAGTTGGCAGGCGTCGGCGTATGAGCTGTTCAGCAAGGTCGAGCGCGTGGTGCCTGAGCGCGTGGTGTTGAAACTGAACATCGCCGATGCCCTGTGGGGCTTGTACAAGCCAAGCCAGGCAGCGGGTTACTACACCGCCTACATTGCGGCCATGCAGGCCGCTGGCAAGGAACGGCTGATTCCCGCACGCGCTCTGGAGCGCAGTCGCGGTAATACGCGCTAATCAACCAGGACGATTCAGCTCCCATGACATCCGCTAACTTCATTACTGCATCGTTCCTGGCCATGTTGTGGCTGTGCGCGTTCCCTATCACTGCCGTGGCCGCCCCTGCGGTATGTGCGGCCACGGATTTCACGGCGTTTCTCCGGGCCTTTTCCCAAACGATCGACGTGCAGCGCCAGGCCAGTGCCGGGCGCGTTTTCAGCACGACGCTAGAGGTCGTCGGCGACTCCGCACAACCCAGCGTCCGCGTGTTGCACGGCGATCAGTTGGCGCTGCCGTTGATGTCGGCCATTACCGATACAGGCATGGCGGGGGTGGAGGTACAACGGATCGACGCCCGTCATGTTCGGGTAGACGACAAGCGGGCAGGCAACGAGGCGATCAAGGCCTACCTGTTTGAGTACGCAGCGTGTTGGACGCTGGTGGCAATGGAGGACTGGTCGGTAGATGAAAGCCGTTTGGCAGTCAGCGGGATGCCGAACATGAGCCGTGCTGAAGAGATCTGCTACCTCAAGAGTGGAATTTTTCAGGGGCTGGGTGGTGTCGAGCGTTATCCACCGACCACCGAGTTCTTTGAAGCGGCACTGCAGAACAAGCTCTGCGCAGCGGCCTCGGGCAATCCACAGGCCAGCCTGGAGGCCGTCAGCCTCGGCTTTTCCGGCATGGCGCCGGCCCTGAGTGCAGAGGTCAGCGAGAAACTGCTGAGCCGCGCGGCGGAAACCCTGCCGGTGGCCGCCGCGTTGCTGGCACAGTTCTACTGCAATGGCACTGACGATACCCGTGACGGGCCGTGCCTGGACCCGGCGAGGGCCGAGGCAATGTTGATCAAGTCGGTAAAAATGGGTGGCTGGGAGACTTTGCCGATTCTTGCCAACCACTATGAGCAAGGCGACTTGCAAGGACGTGACCTGTCGCGTGCTTTGGCGTGCTACCGACTGGCTCAGGAAAAGGGCGTCGAGAGCGCTGACGCCAGCGTGCAACGCCTGACCGACCAAGGTGCCGTGGCAGGGGCGGCGTGTTATTGAAACACCCCGTTTTGGCGGCTTTCAGGACAAATGCCGGGCGCCTTTGTGAAAAGCTGGAAGGCGTATGGTGTTTTCGCAGCGAGACTATAAACTGCTTCGCCAGTCACTTTTTAGCCGAGGCGTGCACATGAAGTTTCGCTTTCTTCTCTGGGCTCTGGGATTGCTCATGGCCAAGGCCAGTCGCAACAACCCGGCGTTCCAGCAGCAACTGACCGACAAGAACCTGGTGTTTCAACTGCAGACCCTGGACGGCAAGGTTGCTCGGCATTTCATCGTCAAGGACCTGCGCGTCAGCAGCAAGGCCGGTACCCATCCGCAGCCGGCGTTTGCGATAGCCTTCAAGGATGCGGCCTACGGTTTTGCCACGTTGCAGGCCAAGAACAAGCAGTTGGCGTTCATGCAGGGGATTCAGGACAAGAGCATTCAGATCAAGGGTAATCCGGCCCTGGTGGTCTGGTTCCAAGGCCTGACCAAGTTCCTGAAACCGAAAAAGCAGGCCTGACCGCCGAGGGCCAGGCCATGTGGTCAGTTCTGGTTGAACTGTGAGGCCAGTTCGCGCAACAGCGACTCGGCTTCAAGTACCTTGTTGACCACATCTTCGGCTTTGCTGCGGCTCATGCCCAGGCGCTCAAGCAACTCATCCGGGATGCTTTCTTCCGGCCCTGAGCCGATGCCGCGGGCGCGCAGCAGGCGAACGGCCAGGCAAACCAGGTTGGGGAATGCAGCGTGGTCACCGTCGTAATGTGGGTCATGCTGGAAGCGCAGGGCCGTGGCCAGTTCGTCCGGCAAGTCCCAGAAACGCATCAGCCAGGCGCCGATCTGTTCGCGGCTGATGCCCAGCAGATGCTTCTCGACATAGCTGTGACACAGATGCGGGTTGACCTCCAGATGCCGGCAGATCAGCGAGAAATGCGGCGGGAACACATGCGCCAGCAGCAGATAGCCAAAGTTGTGCAGTAGCCCGGCGAGGTAGGTCAGCCCAGCCTCCGGCCGCTCGGCACGAGGCATGGCGCGGGTCAGGCCTTCGATGACAGCTGCGGTGTAGATCGATTGCTGCCAGTACGGTGTGGTCTGTTGTGGGTGATCTTTGGGCAGGCTGAGGGTTTTGCCCAGGGCCAGACCGAGTGCCAGGTTGATCACCAGGTCGAAGCCCAGCACGCGGACGATCGCGTCTTCCACCGAGCGAATCTTGCCCGGTGAAGCGTAGTACGGTGATCCTGCCCAACTGACTACCTGAGCAGCCAATGCCGGATCGGTTTCCACTACGCCGGTGATGTCGTCGATGGTGGCGTTGGGATCGACCCGCAACTTGATGATCTTCTGCGCCGTTTCTGCCAGCGGTGGAATCTCGATGGTCGATTCCAGACGCTGCTGGATGCGCCGTGCGGTGAACGCATGGACAGCCTGGGTGATCTCCTCGCGGTCATCATCCGGGCGGTCGAGGTTGGGCTGAATACTGCTCAGCAGTTCGCCGAAGCGCCCGGCACTGGCCTTGCTGAGCATTCTCTTGAACGTGTCACGTTCAATTTCCAGCAGCACGCCGGCTTCACCTGAATGAATCAGCAGGCTCGGCACGTCCAGCAAGCTTTCTTCGTACAGGCAGGGCGAACTGGTAAGGGCCGGAATGCCCGGCAGAATCTTCAGGCCGTGCTTGGCCAGCATCTGCTCCAGGCGTTTCAACGGCACGGCGGCAAGATCACGCCCGGTCAGTTCGGTAAGGCGCTTGAGGTCCAGTAGCTGGTTCTGCGGAAACAACACCATCAGCGCACCGACTGCATCGTCGAGCAGTACAGCCTGCACCCGACGCTCGGGCGGCAGCTGTGGGTGCTCGGTCACTTCACGGTAGGCGATATCCAGTTTGTCGAGCAGCAACCGGATAACAGACGGGGCTTGGGGGGTTGCGGCGTCCAGTGCAACTTCAGTCATGGTCTGTATCCAAATTCTTTACAGTCGCGAGAGTATAACCAGCTTGCGCCTTGAGCTGGATCGATTCCGTCGGGCGGATTACACCTGGCCATACTGCTGGCCATGGCGCAGCCAGCGTTCAAGCAGCGGGCTGACATGTGTTGGCCAACGAGCCAATAGTGCCTGCGCCGCATCGCGCACAGCAGGCAGCAGGTCGGCGTCACGCATCAGGTCGGCGACCTTGAACTGCAGCAGGCCGGTCTGACGGGTACCCAGCATCTCGCCAGGACCGCGCAGCTCAAGGTCTTTTTCGGCGATGACGAACCCGTCGTTGGTTTCCCGCATGATTCCCAGGCGTTCGCGGCCGATCTGCGACAACGGCGGATGGTAGAGCAGCACACAGTGGCTGACGGCACTGCCACGGCCCACGCGCCCGCGCAACTGGTGCAATTGGGCCAGGCCAAGGCGTTCGGGGTTCTCGATGATCATCAGGCTGGCGTTGGGGACGTCTACGCCGACTTCGATGACCGTCGTCGCCACCAGCAGTTGCAGACGGCCTTCCTTGAATTCGGCCATGACGGCGGCCTTCTCCGCAGGTTTCATGCGCCCGTGAATCAGGCCGACGCGCAATTCGCCCAAGGCGCTGCTGAGTTCTTCAAAGGTGGTTTCGGCGGCCTGGCAGGTCAGCTCCTCGGACTCTTCGATCAGGGTGCAGACCCAGTAGGCTTGACGGCCTTCAGCGCAGGCGGCGCGCACGCGCTCGACCACTTCAAGGCGGCGGCTGTCGACCACCAGTACGGTGTTGACCGGGGTACGTCCAGGCGGCAGCTCGTCGAGGATCGAGGTGTCCAGGTCGGCATACGCGCTCATGGCCAGGGTGCGTGGAATGGGTGTTGCGGTCATGATCAGTTGATGGGGACAGAGCCGGCCACCCACGCCTTTCTGGCGCAACGCCAAGCGCTGCTGGACACCGAAGCGGTGCTGTTCGTCGATGATCACCAGCGCCAGGTTGTGGAACTTTACTTCGTCCTGGAACAGGGCGTGGGTACCAACCACCATCGGTGCGCCGCCCGCGATCTGCTCCAGGGCTGAAACACGTGCCTTGCCTTTGAGCTTGCCCGCCAGCCAGGCGACTTCGATCCCCAGTGGCTCCAGCCAGCGCTTGAAGGTAATGAAGTGCTGCTCGGCCAGAATCTCGGTCGGCGCCATCAGTGCCACTTGGTAGCCGGCCTCCAAGGCCTGCAGGGCGGCGAGTGCAGCAACAACGGTCTTGCCAGCGCCGACGTCCCCCTGGACAAGCCGCAGCATGGGTTCGGGTTGGCTCAGGTCGTAGGCAATCTCGTTGCCGACCCGCTGTTGGGCGCCGGTGGGAGCAAAGCCCAGGTTGGCCAGGTATTGCTGTGGCAGCCGGCTGGCCTTGGGCAGCGCGGGAGCCCGTTGGGCCCTGAGGCTTTCGCGCAGGCGCTGCTGGGATAGCTGATGGGTCAACAGCTCTTCAAAGGCCAGGCGGTGCTGAGCCCAGTGCTGGCCCAGGGCGAGTTCGTCGACGTCGGCATCGGCGGGAGGGTGATGCAGGTAGCGGATCGCATCGTCCAGCGGTGCCAGTTGGTAGTCGCGGGCCAGCTCCTCGGGCAACCAGTCGGGCAGGCTGCGTGGGCCGAGCATCGCCAGGCTCTGTTGGCAGAGCTGGCGCAGACGTTGTTGGGTCAGGCCTTCGGTGGTGGGGTAGATCGGTGTCAGGGTCTGTTCCACCGGTGCCGGTTCATCGCCTGTAAGGGCGCGGTACTCCGGGTGGTAGATCTCCAGCCCCGATGCGCCCGGACGGGCCTCGCCGTAGCAGCGCAGGTACGTTCCGCGCTTGAGGCCTTCCTTCTGCGCATTGCTGAAATGATAGAAGCGCAGGCTCAGCACGCCACTGCCGTCGCCCAGACGCACCAGCAGGCTGCGGCGTTTGCCCATGACCACGTCGGCACCGCTGACCACCCCTTCGATCACGGCGTCCTGGCCAGGGCGCAAGGCCCCGATCGGGACGACCCGGGTGCGATCCTGATAGCGCAGTGGCAGGTGGAAGAGCACATCCTGAAGGTTTTCCAGACCGACCTTGGCGAGCTTTTCCGCCATGGCTTCGCCTACGCCCTTCAGCGCAGTGACCGATACCTTGGACAACTCGGTCATGGCTGCTTACTGGCTGACGGGTGGCTTGGCCACCGAGCACAGGCGGATCGAGTCGGCGAGGATCTCGATAGCCTTTGGCCGCGGGAAGCTCGCACGCCAGGCAATGGCCACGGTGCGAAACGGCGCTGGCGGGCTCAACGGGCGAACTTCAATGATGCCGGGCGCATAGTGATGACTGTGGACCGCCGACAGTGGCAGCACCGAGACACCGAGGCCGGAGGCGACCATATGACGGATGGTTTCCAGCGAGCTGGACTCGACCGTGGTGTGCTTGGCCGCATCGCTGCCCTTGTTCAGGGTGGGACAGGCTTCCAGTACCTGGTCTCGGAAGCAGTGACCTTCGCCCAGCAACAGCAGGCTCTTGTCGTTGAGCAGGCTGGCATCGATGGTTTGCTTCTGCGTCCAGGGGTGCTCGCTGGGCATCAGTACGTAGAACGGTTCGTCGTACAGCGGCAGGGTCAGCACATCGGCTTCATTGAACGGCAGGGCAACGATCACCGCATCCAGTTCGCCATTGCGCAGCTTGTCGCGCAGCACGTGAGTGAAGTTTTCTTCAATGTACAACGGCATCTGCGGGGCGACCCGGTGCAGTTGCGGAATCAGGTGCGGAAACAGGTAGGGGCCGACGGTGTAGATGGCGCCGACCTTCAGCGGTGCAGTCAGCTGATTTTTGCCTGCCTGGGCCAGCTCGCGGATGCCTTGAGCCTGCTCCAGTACTTTCTGGGCTTGCGCGACGATGCTTTCACCCACCGGCGTGAGGCGCACGGCGCTCTTGCTGCGCTCGAAAATCAGTACGCCAAGCTCGTCCTCCAGCTTTTTCACGCCTACCGACAGGGTCGGTTGGCTGACATGGCAGCGCTCGGCGGCGTGGCCGAAGTGCTGCTCCTGAGCGAGGGTGACGATGTAGCGTAATTCTGTAAGGGTCATAACGTGCGTCCAAGAAGTTGCGGCCCCAGCATAGCGGCTGCACTCGATAGACGCACGTTATCAGACTTGCCTGTTTATGACAGGATTACCCGTTCAGCGTCTGTCCAGCGAGTAAACGAATGGGGCAACCACTTCGATACTGCCATTGTTGAGAAGCTCTTTTGGCGGCGCGGGTACCGGTTGAGCCTTGCGGATCATATCCAGCGTCGCACGGTCCAGCGCTGCACTGCCCGATCCAGCGGCCAGGGAGTAGGACAGAATCCTTCCTTCGCCATCGACCACGAAACGGAGCCGGTTGATGCCTTGCAGCCCACGTCGACGCGCGTCTTCCGGGTAGCGCTTGTACTTGCCCAGATGGCGCAGCAGGTCGCTTTGCCACGTTGGCAAGGCGTTACTGTTGCTCGCGATGCTCGGCTTGGGCGCGGCGGATTGCTGCGCGGGCGCGGTGCTCGGCGGTGTATCGACGGCTTTCTCTTCTGCCGGCTTTTGCTCCACAGGCTCCGGCTTTTTCTCCGGCTTCGGTGGTTGTGGCTTCGCCTTTGGCTTGTCCGGTTTTGGTACGGCGATCTTCGGCTTTGGCGCCTCGGCCAGTTTCGGCATTGGCGGGGCTTCGACCGGTGCCGGTGGCTGTGGCGGTGTCACGACCTTGGGCGGAGGCGGTGGTGCCGGCTCCGGCATCGGGGCCATTGCAACCATCATTGCTGCCGGTGGCAGCTCAATGGCCTGAGGCACCGACCAGTTGAGCATCAGCAGGACGGCAACGGCATGCACCGCCAGCACAATCGCCAGGCTACCGCCGTAACGCGTCAGTTTATGCCGCGTCTTGATCATTTCTTGGCTGCCGTCTCAAGTCCGACCAGGCCGACCTTCAGGTAGCCGGCCGCCCGCAGGGCATTCATCACCTCCATCAGGTCTCCGTAGTCGACGCCTTTGTCGGCCTGGAAGAAGATGGTGGTGTCCTTGTCGCCTTTGGTCTTGGCGTCGAGTACAGCGCCGAGTTGCTCACGCTGAACCTGCTCGTCGCCGACATACAGGTTTTGATCGGCCTTCACGCTGAGGAAGACCGGTTTCTCCGGCCGCGGTGCCGGCTTGGCCGTGGAGGCGGGCAGATCGACCTTGATATCGACGGTGGCCAGGGGCGCTGCGACCATGAAGATGATCAGCAGCACCAGCATCACGTCGATGAACGGCGTGACGTTGATTTCGTGGTTTTCGGCGAGATCGTCGCCGCCCTCGTTAAGATGCAGGCCCATCGCTTACCCCACTTTCACCATGTGTGGCTGAGCGATGCGCTCGCCTGGCTGTTGGTCCAGATCGCGGCTGACCAGCAGCAGTACCTGGGCCGACGCGTCGGAAACCTGTGCCTTGTAGCCGGCGATGGAGCGGGCGAAGACGTTGTAGATGACCACCGCAGGAATCGCTGCAACCAGGCCCAGGGCCGTCGCCAACAGGGCTTCGGCGATGCCGGGGGCGACCACAGCCAGGTTGGTGGTCTGGGTCTTGGCGATGCCGATGAAGCTGTTCATGATGCCCCAGACCGTACCGAACAGCCCGACGAAGGGGGCCGTTGAGCCGATGGTTGCCAGCACGCCGGTGCCGCTGCTCATGTTGCGACCGCTGGCGGCGACCAGGCGCTCCAGGCGGAAGCTGACACGCTCCTTGATGCCTTCTTTCTCGCGGGTATTGGTCGAAAGGCGCATTTCTTCGAGGGCATCATGGACCAGCAGGTGGGCCAGGGTGCCTTCGGTATTGGCAACGCTGCTGGCTTCCTTGAGGCTCAAGGATTTCTTCAGCAGGGCGATGTCACCCCGCAGGCGACGTTTGGCGCCCATCAGCTCCAGGCCTTTGGCAATCCAGATGGTCCAGGTGATGATCGAGGCAATGGCCAGACCGATCATGACCGCCTTGACCACCACGTCGGCGTTTTTGTACATGCCCCATGGCGACAGATCGTGGGCCATGCCCAGGCTGGTGTCTTCGGCAACGGCTGCTGCACCTTCGCTGGCGTGGCCTTCGAGTGGTGCTACGGCAGGAGTGGCGGATTCGGCAGCTGTTTCGGCGCCAGGCGTGGCGGGTTCAGCAGGGGCAACCGCTGCCGCTGGCGAGCTGTGTTGTACAGCTGGCTCATCGGCCATGGCCGCAGGCGCCAGTACCAGGCTGAACATCAGCGCGGCGATAGTGCGCCAGGCGCGCGACGGGGTTGGCAAAGCGGAAGAAGGGATACGTGTCATGCTGGCCCGACCTGATGAAAAAGAAAGAGGTGGATGCTCTCCAGGCCTCGAGGCAGGCCGAGAACAAATTGGGTTGCCATTATTGCAAGTAATTCTTGTTAGCAAAAGTAATAAAGTAACTTTCTTCCATATTCTCTAGCTACCTATCGATTTTCGCAGATAGGCTGTGGCTTTGATAACCGGAGTTTCGAGATGTCTGCGCCCTCTGTTTTGATTGTCGGTTGTGGCGATGTCGGTGGCCGCCTGGCGACCCAATTGCAAGCTGCGCACTGGCAGGTAAGCGGCCTGCGCAGAAACATCGCGCAGTTGCCTGCAGGTGTCAGTGGAATTGCTGCTGACCTGAGCAATGCGACCTGCCCGCCCGCCTGGCCAAAGGTTGCGCCGGACTATCTGGTCTATTGCGTGGCGGCTAGCCAGCACGATGAGGCGGGTTATCGGGCGGCGTATGTCGATGGCTTGCGGCATGTGCTGGGTTGGCTTGGCGAGCAGGGGCAGCAGCCACGACGGTTGCTGTTTGTGTCCAGTAGCAGTGTCTATGCGCAAAAGGATGGGGAGTGGGTTGATGAAACCTCGGTCACTGAGCCTGAGGGCTATTCGGGGTGGCTGATGCTCGAAGCCGAGCAGGTGGCCCTGAACAGCGCCGTACCGGCGACGATTGTGCGTCTGACCGGTATCTATGGCCCTGGGCGTGAGTGGTTGTTGACGCAGGTGCGCCAAGGTTACCGGGTGACCGAGACGCCACCACTGTATGGCAACCGGATTCATGCCGAGGACGCTGCCGGGTTGCTGGCGTACCTGTTGCAGGCGGACAGCGAGGGGCGGGCGTTGGAAGATTGCTACATCGGTGTGGACGACGCGCCAGCACCGCTGTTCGAAGTGGTGGCCTGGTTGCGGGAATACCTGGGTGTCACCCAATGGTCGGAACAGGAGCGCGTGCGGCGCACGGGCAGCAAGCGCTGCCGGAACGCACGAGCACGCTCGCTGGGTTGGGTCCCGCGTTACCCGAGTTATCGGGAAGGCTACGCGGCAATCCTTGCAGGGCGCGATTGACGCGCCCCAGGTTTACTTGCGCTCCAGCAGCCAGCGGCGGGCGCCTGGACGCAGTTCAGGCATCTCGTCGTCGCGGGCCTGGTTGATGGCCTGGAAAATTTCCAGTGTCTTGCCATCACGCTTGAAGATCCACGGGCTACCCTGCTGGTTCTTCTCCAGCCACAGGCTGTCGTACTCGCCGGTCATGGTGGCGCAGTCGCCGTCCAGGCACAGGGCGTAGCGGTCCAGGTTCGGCATGCCCTCGAGGCTGCCATTGGGGCTGAACTTCATGGTCGCGCCTTGGCCTGGGCCTTCGACGATTGACCAGTCACCCTTGAGGTAGGCCTCATAGAGGGCCAGTTCAAACGTCGTGCGGGGCGGTGCGTCGAGTTGTGGCTTGTCGGCTTTATGGAAGCGCTGCTCTGGGTCGTTTTCGCTGGCCGCCTGGACCAGTTCGTCGCCATCCAGGGTCAGGCCAATGCTGTAGTTGGGATAAAACACAGCGTTCCAGCCCTTGTCGGCGGGCTGCAGTTTAGCTTCGCTGAGTTCAAAGCCGCTGGTAACCAGGGCCTGGTTGGCGGCGGTATTGATACGCCACTCCAGGTTCGGGCCGTTGCTTTGCAAGGCCTGACGCAGGTTACCGCCTTTGGCGGCTGCATCGATGGCGTTCTGGTTGATCCAGATGCCGTTGAAATCTTCAGGTTTATGACTGGCGCAGCCACCGAGCAGGGCGGCAACAAACGACAGGACGAGCGCGTAGCGCATGGCGGGGTCCTTTCAGGGAAAAGCGATGGCGAACCCTGCAAGGTTCGCCATCTGGAGCATTACTCGAGGACCAGGATCGCGTCCATTTCTACTTGCGAGCCGCGAGGCAGTGCGGCAACGCCGATGGCGGCGCGAGCAGGGTAAGGCTGTTCGAAGTAGCGGCCCATGACTTCGTTGACCTTGGCGAAGTGGCTCAGGTCGGTCAGGAAGATGTTCAGCTTGACGATGTCCTTGAACGAACCGCCAGCGGCTTCGGCGACGGCTTTCAGGTTCTCGAAGACCTGGACGGTCTGGGCTTCGAAGCCTTCAACCAGTTCCATGGTTTTTGGATCGAGCGGGATCTGCCCGGACATGTATACGGTGTTGCCGGCCTTGATCGCCTGAGAGTAGGTGCCGATGGCCGCTGGGGCCTTGTCACTGGTGATGACGGTCTTGGTCATGGATGACTCCTTGCTGTTGTCGGGCTACGTGCGCATGCGGGTGATGCGAATCACACCAGTCAGTGCACGCAGTTTCTTGATCACGCGGGCCAGGTGTACGCGGTCGTGTACGCTGACCACCAGTTGGACCACGCTGATGCGACCATCGCGTTCGTCCATGCTGATTTTCTCGATGTTGCCGTCGGCAGCGTTGACGCTGCTGGCTAGCAGGGCAATCAGGCCGCGCTGGTGTTCCAGTTCGACGCGCAACTCCACATTGAATTCGCCGGTGACGTCCTTGGCCCAGGAGAGCTGGATGCACTTTTCCGGGTTGTGGCGGATTTCGCTGATGTTGCGGCAGTTTTCCAGGTGCACGACCATGCCTTTGCCGGCCGACAGGTGGCCGACGATGGGGTCGCCCGGAATCGGTGTGCAGCATTTGGCATAGCTCAGCACCAGGCCTTCGGTGCCGCGGATGGCCAGCGGGCCTTCAGGGCTTGGCAACTGCTCGCCTTCGCTGGACAGCAGGCGGCGAGCCACTACATAGGCCATGCGATTGCCTAGGCCGATGTCTTCGAGCAGGTCTTCGATCAGTTCCAGGCGGTATTCGCTGAGCATGGCCTGGACGCGTTCCTGAGGAATTTTCTCCAGCGCGCTGTCGAAACCATGGAGCACTTTGTTCAGCAGGCGCTCGCCAAGGCTGATCGACTCGGAGCGGCGTTGCAGCTTGAGCGCGTGGCGAATGTGCGTACGGGCTTTGCCGGTCACCACGAAGTTGAGCCAGGCCGGGTTTGGCCGTGCCCCTGGCGCACTGACGATCTCGACGGTCGAGCCGCTCTGCAGTGGCTCGGACAGCGGTGCCAGGCGACGATTGATGCGGCAGGCAATGCAGCTGTTGCCGACGTCGGTGTGCACGGCATAGGCGAAGTCGACCGCCGTGGAGCCCTTGGGTAGCTCCATGATGCGGCCTTTGGGCGTGAACACGTAGACCTCGTCCGGGAAGAGGTCGATCTTCACGCTCTCGATGAATTCAAGGGAGTTGCCTGCACGTTGCTGCAACTCCAGCACGCCCTTGACCCACTGACGGGCACGGGCATGGGTACTTTTGGGCTGTTCGTCGTCACTGGATTTGTACAGCCAGTGGGCGGCGATACCGTTGTTGGCCATCTCTTCCATTTCGCGGGTGCGGATCTGGATTTCGATGGGAACACCGTGCATGCCGAACAGCGTGGTGTGCAGTGACTGGTAGCCGTTGGCCTTGGGGATCGCGATGTAGTCCTTGAAGCGACCCGGCAGTGGCTTGTACAGGTTGTGAACTGCACCGAGTACGCGGTAGCAGGTGTCGACCTTGTCGACGACGATGCGGAACGCGTAGACATCCATGATCTCGTTGAAGGCCCGGCGTTTGCCGCGCATCTTCTTGTAGATGCCATAGAGGTGTTTCTGTCGGCCGCTGACTTCGCCTTCGATCCCGTCGACCGCCAGGCAATGGCTGAGCGACTCTTCGATCTTGTTGACCAGTTCCTTGCGGTTGCCGCGGGCGCGCTTCACTGCCTGATGGATGCGTGCGGAGCGCATCGGGTACATGGCCTTGAAACCCAGGTCTTCGAATTCCACGCGCACGGCGTGCATGCCCAGGCGGTTGGCGATGGGGGCGTAGATTTCAAGGGTTTCCTTGGCGATGCGTCGGCGCTTCTCGCCGGACAGCACTTCCAGGGTGCGCATGTTGTGCAGGCGGTCGGCCAGCTTGACCAGAATCACGCGGATGTCCCGGGCCATGGCCATGGCCATTTTCTGGAAGTTTTCCGCTTGGGCCTCGGCCTTGGTTTCGAAGTTCATCTGGGTCAGCTTGCTGACCCCGTCGACCAGTTCGGCGACGGTTTCGCCAAATTGCGCTGAAAGCGCTTCCTTGGCGATACCGGTGTCTTCGATCACGTCGTGCAGCATGGCGGCCATCAGGCTCTGATGATCCATGTGCATGTCGGCAAGAATGCTCGCTACCGCAAGGGGATGGGTAACGTAAGGTTCGCCGCTGCGACGGCGTTGGCCATCGTGGGCTTGTTCGGCGTAGAAATACGCTCGGCGCACCAGGTTGACCTGGTCAGCGCCGAGGTAGGTCGACAGGCGATCGGCAAGGGCATCTATGCTCGGCAACGTACTACCTCCTGCCGATGGCTGGTGCCTTGCGCCGTGCAATGTCGACCAGGCATGAACTTAGACGGCCTCGTTGGCCTCGTCTTCAAATGCGGCAAAGATAGGCTCTTCAACGACCACATCTTCTTGAGCGACGAATTCGTTGTCGACCAGGCCGGCAGCGATTTCACGCAGTGCAACTACGGTTGGCTTGTCGTTTTCCCAGGCCACTTTGGGTTCCTTGCCACCGGTTGCCAGCTGGCGGGAACGCTTGGTGGCGAGCATGACCAGCTCGAAACGGTTATCGACGTTGTCCAGGCAATCTTCAACGGTCACGCGGGCCATGGTATTCCTCGTAGCAAATGCAATAGGCAAGCAGCCCGGATGGGCGAGCGGACTCGGTAGTTTAAAAAATCACCAGCCAATAGGGAAGCGCTGATTTCAGTTCTCGCTCAGGCGGCATGCTTTGGCCGAGAGTTTTAGCGTTAGAGCAGACGATAACCATTTGCGTGGGGTTAGCACAACTCCCTCGTGCTACTCGCCCATTGCCGCACGCAAGCGTGGGGTCAGTTCGTCGAACAGCGTCTGTACTGAGCGCAGTGCGCGGCAGTCGGGGCGAGTCAGCAGCCAGAGTTCGGTATCGCAGCCGGGCAGGGCATCGCTCAGCCGCTCCACCCCGGGGAGGCTGTCGGCCATGTAGTCAGCCAGCGCTGCGACGCCCAGCCCTGCGCCTACCAGTTGCGCGACGGCGGCCATGCTGCTGCAGCGGTAGCGTGGTACCACGCCAGGTAGGTGCTGCTCGCGCCAGACCACCGAAGCATGATCGGACATCGAGTCGTCCAGTGCGATCCAGGGCAGTGATGCCGGAGCCTCGGCCAGGCGCTGGCGATAATCGGCGTGCCCATAAACAAGGTAGGAGGCCGTGCCCAGGCAGCGACCGACCAGGTGCTCGGGGGGCGAGTTGGTCAGGCGCAGGGCGACATCGGCATCGCGTCGACTGAGGTTGGCGAAGGAGTTGGAGGTTGCCAGCTCCAGCGACAGCGCCGGGTAGGTTGGCATGAAATGGGCCAGCGCCGGCAGCAGCAGGCTGTGCAATACCGCTTCGGTGCAGGTCAGGCGCACGGTGCCGCTGACCACCTGGTCGCCGTGTTCCACCGCCACCTGGGCCGCATCCAGTGCCTGTTCGGCGCGCTCGGCTTGCTCCGCCAGCGCTTGAGCTGTGCCAGTGGGGGCGTAGCCCTTGCGGCTTTTATCGAACAGCGCCTTGCCCAGTGAGGCCTCAAGCCTGCGAATCGAGCGAAAGACGGTCGACACGTCCACCTTGAGCAGTTCGGCAGCTTTTGCCAGTGATCGCCCGCGAACCAGGGCGAGCACCAGGGTGAGATCGGTATGGCTGACCTGATATTGCATGAGTGCACTCTTAGCTTGCCGAAATGCCAATGTCTGTTGCGTTGAGGCCATTCTATAGTGAAGCAGCAGCCGCGAATCAACCTCGCCACCGGCCAGAGTGCCGAGTGCAGCGCAATAAGGATGTTCATTCGGCTGTTTCCCACGATGGGAATACTAGAAAAATAAACCAACCATCGACGCCCACAGGGCGCCTGCAACACACCCCTTCATATTGTCGCCCGATAAAAATCAAAGGATGCATAGCCATGACGTCGGTCTCCCCGTGCGCCAGCCCTTCCAGCGAGATGAGCGAGTTTCTCCAGGCTTATCCTGAAGTCCAGTTCGTGGACCTGCTCATTTCCGACATGAACGGTGTCGTGCGCGGAAAGCGAATCGAGCGTGCGAGCCTGCACAAGGTTTACGAAAAAGGTATCAACCTGCCAGCGTCGCTGTTTGCGCTGGATATCAACGGCTCGACCGTGGAAAGCACTGGCCTGGGCCTGGATATCGGTGATGCCGACCGTATTTGCTTTCCCATTCCCGGCACGTTGAGCTACGAGCCTTGGCAGAAGCGTCCTACCGCGCAGCTGCTGATGACCATGCACGAGCTGGATGGCACCCCTTTCTTCGCTGACCCGCGAGAAGTGCTACGCAGCGTGGTGGAGAAATTCGATGCGCTGGGCCTGACCATCTGCGCCGCCTTCGAGCTGGAGTTCTACCTGATCGATCAGGACAACGTGAATGGCCGCCCACAGCCGCCCCGTTCGCCGATCTCGGGTAAGCGTCCGCAGTCCACTCAGGTCTACCTGATCGATGATCTGGACGAGTACGTCGATTGCCTGCAGGACATGCTTGAGGCGGCCAAAGAGCAGGACATCCCGGCTGACGCCATCGTCAAGGAAAGCGCCCCGGCACAGTTCGAGGTCAACCTGCATCACGTCGAAGATGCGATCAAGGCCTGCGACTACGCCGTCCTGCTCAAGCGTCTGATCAAGAACATCGCCTACGACCATGAAATGGACTCCACTTTCATGGCCAAGCCGTACCCTGGCCAGGCGGGCAACGGTTTGCACGTGCATATCTCGTTGCTGGACAAGAAAACCGGCAAGAACATCTTCACCAGTGATGAGCCCGAGCAGAACGACGCGCTGCGCCACGCCATTGGTGGCGTGTTGGAAACCCTGCCGGCTTCGATGGCTTTTCTCTGCCCGAACGTCAACTCGTACCGGCGTTTCGGTGCCCAGTTCTATGTGCCGAATGCGCCAAGCTGGGGCCTGGACAACCGTACTGTAGCCCTGCGCGTACCCACCGGCAGTGCTGACGCAGTGCGCATCGAGCACCGTGTTGCCGGTGCTGATGCCAACCCGTACTTGATGATGGCGGCAATCCTCTCCGGCATTCATCACGGCCTGACCAACAAGATTGAGCCGGGTGCGCCGGTGGAAGGCAACTCCTACGAGCAGCTGGAGCAGAGCTTGCCAAACAACTTGCGCGACGCACTGCGCGAGCTGGATGACAGCGAAGTGCTGAACAAGTACATCAGCCCGGACTACATCGATGTCTTTGTCGCCTGCAAGGAAAGTGAGCTGTCAGAATTTGAAGTATCGATCTCGGATCTCGAATACAACTGGTACCTGCATACGGTGTAAGGCCTGGAGCACACGAACATGACCACCTTGTCCCGCGCACAATGGGAATCCCTTTTCCAGAACCTGAGTATCGAAGGGCGTGCCTTTATCGATGGCCAGTACCAGGCTGCTGTCTCGGCTGAAACCTTCGAGAGCCTGAGCCCGGTCGATGGCCGTCACTTGGCCAATATCGCCAGTTGTGATGCCGCAGATGCCGAGCGTGCTGTCCTGGCGGCCCGCCGCAGTTTTGAAAGCGGCGCCTGGTCGGGCCTGGCACCGGCCCAGCGCAAGCGTGTGCTGATTGCTTTCGCTGACGCGCTGTTGGCCAACGCCGAGGAGCTGGCACTGCTGGAAACCCTGGATATGGGCAAGCCGATCAGTGACTCGCTCAGCATCGACGTGCCAGGCGCGGCGAATGCAATCCGCTGGAGCGCCGAGGCCATTGATAAGGTCTACGACGAAGTGGCGCCAACGCCGGTCGACCAACTGGGTTTGGTTACCCGCGAAGCGGTGGGCGTGGTCGCGGCGATCGTGCCGTGGAACTTCCCCCTGATGATGGCCTGCTGGAAGCTTGGCCCGGCGCTGGCTACCGGTAACTCGGTGATCCTCAAGCCTTCGGAAAAGTCGCCACTGACCGCCATTCGTATCGCTCAACTGGCCATCGAAGCCGGCATTCCTGCGGGCGTGTTGAACGTGCTGCCAGGCTATGGCCACACCGTCGGCAAGGCCCTGGCCCTGCACATGGACGTGGACACTCTGGTGTTCACCGGCTCGACCAGAATCGCCAAGCAACTGATGATTTATGCCGGCGAATCGAACATGAAGCGTGTCTGGCTGGAGGCTGGCGGCAAGAGCCCGAACATTGTCTTTGCCGACGCTCCTGACCTGCAGGCAGCGGCTGACGCCGCCGCTTGCGCCATTGCCTTCAACCAGGGCGAAGTGTGTGTGGCGGGCTCGCGCCTGCTGGTCGAGCGCAGCATCAAGGATCGCTTCCTGCCGATGGTCATCGAGGCGCTCAAGGCCTGGAAGCCCGGCCATTCGCTGGACCCGACTACTCGGGTTGGCGCCCTGGTGGACGGCACCCAGTTGGATACCGTGCTGGGCTATGTCGAGGCCGGTGCCGCCGACGGTGCGACGCTGGTCGCCGGTGGCAAGCGCGTGCTGGAAGAAACCGGCGGCGTCTATGTGGAGCCGACGATCTTTGATGGTGTGGACAATGCCATGCGTATTGCCCGTGAAGAGATCTTCGGCCCGGTGCTGTCAGTGATTGCGTTCGATACCGCCGAAGAAGCCATCAGCATTGCCAACGACTCACCGTTCGGCCTGGCCGCAGCGGTCTGGAGCAGCGACCTGTCCAAGGCACACCGCACGGCCAAGGCCCTGCGCGCTGGCAGTGTCTGGGTCAACCAGTACGACGGTGGTGACATGACGGCGCCGTTCGGCGGCTTCAAGCAGTCCGGTAACGGGCGTGACAAGTCACTGCATGCGTTCGACAAGTACACCGAACTCAAGGCGACCTGGATCAAGTTGTAAACGAGGGCTGACAGATGAAGCAGGTTACCCCACTGATTGGCGTCACTGCCTGCCGCCAGCAACTGGAAAAGAATTCCTCGCACACGGCGGGTGACAAGTATGTCGAGGCTGCAGGCTTCGCCGGGATTCCCCTGATATTGCCTGCGCGTGCCGAGCCTGTGGCTGCAGAGCTCGTGCTAGAGCGGTTGGATGGCATTCTTTTTACCGGTTCGCCTTCAAATGTGGAGCCGCATCATTACAATGGCAGCCCCAGCGCGGAGGGAACCCGACACGATGTGTACCGTGATCGCCTGACCCTGCCGTTGTTGCGTGCGGCGATTGCGGCGGGCGTGCCTGTGTTTTGCATTTGCCGTGGTTTCCAGGAGCTGAATGTGAGCCTCGGTGGCAGCCTGCATCAACAGGTTCATGAGTTGCCTGGCTACCTGGACCACCGCGAGCCGAAAGACGTTGCGCTGGAGGTGCAATACGCCCCGCAGCACTCAGTGAGCGTGCAGCCGGGTGGGCTTTTCGAGCGCTTGGGGCTGCCCACGGTTTTCGAGGTCAACTCGTTGCATGGCCAGGGCATCGAGCGCCTGGCCAGTGGCCTGCGGGTCGAAGCCGTTGCGCCGGATGGATTGGTCGAGGCGGTCACGCTGGATAACGCGCCAGGGTTTGTTCTTGGCGTTCAGTGGCATCCGGAATGGCGTTTTACCGACAACCCTGTCTCGTTGCGCCTGTTTCAGGCGTTCCGCGAGGCTTGTATCGCCCATGCGGCGGGAAAGCGTGTTGAGGTGGCGGCCATTTGAGGCTGTCCGGCGCCCCCGGATGTCATGAATCAAGCAGTGAGCTTTCCATGAGTGAAAGCGGGTGCCTTGCAAGACGCCCATCTAGAACAATACCAATAGCGACGGCAAATACTCATGAGTGAATACACAGAAGCGAGTCGGCCTCCGGGCTCGGCAGAGTCGGCGCAGGCCAGCTCAGGCGCTTCCACCCACCGCAGCAAAGGGCTGGCCAAGGGCCGGCTCGGGCTGCTTGCCAGCATTGTGCTTGGCATCTCCACCATTGCGCCGGTTTATACCCTGACCGGCGCGCTCGGGCCTACCGTGCGCGAAGTCGGCGCACACCTGCCAGCGGTGTTCCTTGTCGGCTTCCTGCCCATGCTGCTGGTTGCGCTGGGCTACCGCGAGCTGAACGCTGCCGAGCCCGATAGCGGCACGTCATTCACCTGGTCTGCCCGTGCTTTTGGCCCGATGATTGGCTGGATCGGCGGTTGGGGCCTGGTCACCGCGACGACCATTGTGTTGTCCAACCTGGCGGGTGTGGCGGTGGACTTCTTCTACCTGTTCCTCGGCCAGCTCAGCGGCAGCCATGAGGTGTCTGCGCTGAGCGATAACCTGTTGGTCAACGTCACCACCTGTTGTGTCTTTATTGCCATGGCCGTGTGGATCTGCTGCCGTGGCATGGGTACTACCATGACGGTGCAGTATGGCCTGGTGGCCTTGCAACTGGTGGTGCTGATCGGTTTCTCCATGGCCGCGTTCGGTGGGTCGCCGACCATCCCGCCGCTGCAATTCGACTCAGACTGGTTCAACCCGTTTGGCGTCGAGTCGTTCTCCTCGTTTGCAGCCGGGCTGTCGCTGTCGATCTTCATTTTCTGGGGGTGGGACGTCTGCCTGACCGTGAGCGAAGAGTCGGTGGGCAGTGAAGAAGTGCCTGGCAAGGCTGCCACCTGGACCGTGTTGTTGATCCTTGGCCTGTACCTTGTGACCGGTATTGCTACCTTGCAGTTCGCCGGTATCGGTGACATTGGCCTGGGGCTGGGCAACCCGCGCATTCAAGAGAACGTCTTCGCACACCTGGCCGGCCCGGTCATGGGGCCGCTGGCTATCCTGATGTCCATTGCGGTATTGGCCAGTACCGCGGCGTCCCTGCAGTCGACCTTCGTCTCGCCAGCGCGCACGCTGCTGGCCATGGGGTACTACGGTGCCGTGCCTGAGCGATTTGCCAGCATCTGCCCGCGCTCACAGACGCCACGCTACGCGACCATCTGTGCAGGCGTTGCAGCCGGCCTGTTCTACGTCACCATGCGCACCCTGAGTGAAAACGTATTGGCCGACACCATCACCGCGCTGGGGATGATGATCTGCTTCTACTACTCGCTGACGGCGTTCGCGTGCGTGTGGTACTTCCGCGACAGCCTGTTCGACAGCCTGCGTCACTTCATGATGCGCGGCCTGTGCCCCTTCGTGGGCGGCGGGATTCTGTCGGTGATCTTCGTTCAGACCGCCATCGACAGTGCTTCACCGTCGTTCGGCAGTGGCTCGCATGTCGCAGGCCTGGGCCTGGTGTTCGTGATCGCGATGATCATTCTGTTGCTGGGCATCTTCCTGATGGTGCTGTCGCGCATGCGTGCACCAGCGTTCTTCCTGGGGATGACCCTGCATCGGCAGGCAACGCTGCCCTGCCGACGCTGAGACGGCGCCAATCAGGCGAGCAACTGTTTGAGTAGCTCGCTGTGGCGCTGTTGCTGGCTCTTCTGCTGCAGGCGGTTGGCCCTGAAGATCGCCTTGAGGTCTTCAAGGGCCACGGCGAAGTCATCGTTGATGATGACGAAGTCGTACTCGTTGTAGTGGCTCATCTCGCTGACGGCTTCACGCATCCGTCCCTCGATGATCTCATCGCTGTCCTGGCCACGGTTGGTCAGGCGCTGGCGCAGGGCCTGCTGGCTCGGCGGCAGGATGAAGATCGAGCGTGCCTGTGGCATCTGCTTGCGTACTTGTTCGGCACCCTGCCAGTCGATTTCCAGAATCAGGTCGTGGCCTTCGTCCAGGGTTTGCTGCAGCGTGCTCTGCGACGTGCCGTAGAGGTTGCCGAAGACTTCGGCCTGCTCCAGAAAGTCGCCGTGTTCGGTCATGCGGATGAACTCGGCGCGATCGACGAAGTGGTAGTTCACCCCGTTTTCTTCGCCCGGACGCATGGCGCGGGTGGTGTGCGAGACCGAAACGCGAATGCTCGGCTCAGCGTCGATGAGGGCTTTGACCAGGCTGGTCTTGCCGGCGCCGGAAGGGGCCGAGATGATGTAGAGGATGCCGCTGCTGTGGTTCATGGTCGGGGTGGCCTTACTCAATGTTCTGTACTTGTTCACGCATCTGCTCGATCAGGACCTTGAGGTTGACCGCTGCTTGGGTGCTACGTGGGTCGAAGGCTTTGGAGCCAAGGGTGTTCGCTTCGCGGTTCAGCTCCTGCATCAGGAAGTCGAGACGCCGGCCTGCGGCACCACCGGACTTGAGTACACGGCGTACCTCGGTCATGTGGGTGCTCAGGCGGTCCAGCTCTTCGGCGACGTCGCTTTTCTGGGCCAGTAGCACCATCTCCTGTTCCAGGCGCTGCGGATCGAGTTCGGCTTTCATGTCCGTGAAGCGATCCAGGACCTTCTGGCGCTGAACGGCCAGCATCTGCGGTACCAGGGCGCGCAGGGTCGTGACCTCGGTGGCCATGTTGTCCAGGCGTTCGTTGATCAGCCTGGCCAGCTCGGTGCCCTCGCGGTTGCGACCGTTGCGCAGCTCCTTCAGGGCCTCTTCAAACAGGCTCATAGCCTCGATATTCAACGCTTGCGGGTCTGTTGCGTCTGCCACCAGTACGCCTGGCCACGCCAGCACTTCCAGCGGGTTGAGCGCAGCAGGCTGCTTGATCAGGCTGGCGACGGTCTCGGCGGCGGCAACCAGTTGCGCAGCGCGCTCGCGATCAACCTGCAAGGGTTTGCCAGTGCTTTCTTCATTGAAGCGCAACGTGCATTCGACCTTGCCGCGTGACAGGCCCTGACGGAGGGCTTCACGTACCGTGCCTTCAAGGTCGCGGAAGGCATCAGGCAGACGTAAGTGGGGTTCCAGGTAGCGGTGGTTGACCGAGCGCAATTCCCAGATGAGGGTACCTTGGGCGCCAGCGCGTTCGGCGCGGGCAAAGGCGGTCATGCTATGCACCATGGGAAGTACCTCGCAGTAGGTTGAAGGGAAGCCGACAGGCTGCAAAGGCGCAGGATTGTAGCGCAGTGCGAGGTGTGCTCCCAATCCACTGATGTTACAAACACTCTCTGGATTACCGGAAAAAACCGACCAACGTCTCTGGCTCAAGGCTGGCGTGTACTCTGCGGGCGCATAAACAGCTGTTTCTACCCTGGGCATGTCCAGCGGAGCCCGGGCGCTCTATAATGCTGGGCAGATTCAAGTCCAGTACAGGTATCCCCTATGAAACGTCCAAGTGGTCGCGTTGCCGATCAGCTCCGCTCGATCCGCATCACCCGCAACTACACCAAGCACGCCGAAGGGTCGGTACTGGTCGAGTTCGGCGACACCAAAGTCGTCTGCACGGTCAGCGTCGAAAATGGTGTTCCCCGGTTCCTCAAAGGTCAGGGCCAAGGTTGGCTGACAGCAGAGTACGGCATGCTGCCGCGTTCCACTGGTGAGCGTAACCAGCGCGAAGCCAGCCGTGGCAAACAGGGTGGCCGCACCCTGGAAATCCAGCGTTTGATCGGCCGCTCGCTGCGTGCTGCGCTGGACATGAGCAAGCTCGGCGACATTACCCTCTACGTCGACTGCGACGTGATCCAGGCCGATGGCGGTACCCGCACGGCGTCGATCACCGGTGCCATGGTCGCGCTGGTCGATGCCCTGCGTGTCGTCAAGAAGCGTGGTGGCCTCAAGGGCGGTGACCCGCTCAAGCACATGATCGCTGCCGTTTCGGTGGGCATGTACCAAGGCGTTCCAGTGCTCGACCTGGACTACCTGGAAGACTCCGCTGCCGAGACTGACCTGAACGTGGTCATGACCAGCGCCGGTGGCTTCATCGAAGTGCAGGGCACCGCTGAAGGCGCGCCGTTCCAGCCTGAAGAGCTCAATGCCATGCTGGCATTGGCGCAAAAAGGCATGAGCGACCTCTTCGAGCTGCAGAGCGCTTCGCTGGCCGACTGAGTGAGGATGGCCTGATGGGCGAACAACCTCTGAATGTATCCACCCCGAGTGCAGATGTGCGCCAGTGGGCGATGTTCTGCCACCTCGCGGCGTTCTGCGGGTTGTTGTTCCCCTTCGGCAACTTGCTGGGGCCGTTGATCATCTGGCAATGGAAGCGTGAGCTGGACCCGTTCATCGATGCCCAAGGTAAGGAATCGCTGAACTTCCAGATTACCGTGACCATTGCCTACGTGATCTGCATCGCACTGTTCATCCTATTGATTGGCTTTGCGTTGCTCGGCCTGCTGGTAGTGGCCGCAGCCATCCTGATGATCATCGCTTCGGTCAAGGTCAATGAGGGGCAGGCGTATCGCTACCCCTTTACCTGGCGGGTGATTCAGTAGCGGCAGGGTTGTTGGCTTTTCCTGTGGGATGCAGGCTTGCCTGCGATGGCGTCGGCGGGGTGCCAATGAGTACGCGGCGCCTGCATCGTTGGCAAGCCAACTCCCACAGGGTGCCTTGCGTTATTTTTGGCACATAAAAACGAACCCCCGCTGAAAAGCGGGGGTTCGTTTTTGTACGTGACCGTTTAAATGGTCAGCGTCCAGTCATAGTCCACGATCAGTGGCGCATGCTGGGAGAAGCGTGGCTGGCGTGGCAGGCGTGCGCTACGCACGAAGCGACGCAGGCCTGGTGTCAGCAACTGGTAGTCGAAGCGATAGCCCAGGTTGAGCATCTCGGCCTGTTCGTTGTCCGGCCACCAGCTGTACTGCTCGCCTTCGCGGCTGACTTCGCGCAGGGCATCGACATAGCCCATGTCGCCGACGATGGTGTCCATCCAGGCCCGTTCCGGGGCCAGGAAGCCCGGGGACTGCTGGCTGTCGCGCCAGTTCTTGATGTCGAGCTTCTGCTGCGCGACATACAGCGAGCCGCAGTAGATGTATTCACGACGCTTGCGACGTTGCTTGTCCAGGTACTTGGCGAAGTCGTCCATCAACTTGAACTTCTGGTTCAAGTCTTCGTCGCCGTTCTGCCCGGAAGGCAGCAGCAAGGTGGCAATACTGACTTTGTCGAAGTCTGCCTGCAGGTAACGTCCGTAGCGGTCGGCTGTCTCGAAGCCCAGGCCGCTGATGACTGCCTTGGGCTGCAAGCGCGAGTAAAGTGCCACACCGCCTTGGGCGGGGACTTCTGCGTCGCAGGCATAAAGGAAGTAGCCATCGAGCTGGAAAGCTGGGTCGTCGAGTTCAAAGGCCGAGGCGCGGGTATCCTGAAGGCAGATGACGTCGGCATTCTGGGCTTGCAGCCAACTGAGCAAACCACGCTCGACTGCAGCCTGAATGCCATTTACGTTCACACTGATGATCCGCATAAATGGCCCCAAAAATCTCGTGCGTGTATGATACCCGAGCTGTACTCAATTAGCTAAATCCGTGGCATCCGGGACTCTACATGCAGCCGTATCAGCGCGACTTTATTCGTTTTGCCATCGATCGTGGGGTTCTGCGCTTCGGTGAGTTCACCCTCAAGTCGGGGCGTACCAGCCCGTATTTCTTCAATGCCGGCCTGTTCAACAGCGGCGCGGCCCTGGCTCAGCTCGGGCGTTTCTATGCGGCGGCGATTGTCGACAGCAAGATTCCGTTCGACGTGCTGTTCGGCCCGGCCTACAAAGGCATCCCGCTGGCAGCGGCGACCGCTGTAGCGCTGGCTGAGCATCACCAGCTCGACGTGCCGTGGTGCTTCAACCGCAAGGAAGCCAAGAGCCATGGCGAAGGCGGCAGCCTGGTCGGCGCGCCACTGACCGGCGACGTATTGATCATCGACGACGTGATCACTGCCGGCACGGCGATTCGCGAGGTCATGCAGATCATCCAGGGGCAGCAGGCCAAGGCCGCTGGCGTGCTGATCGCACTGAACCGTCAGGAGCGCGGCAACGGCGAGTTGTCGGCGATCCAGGAAGTGGAGCGTGACTTTGGTATCCCGGTGGTCAGCATTGTTTCGTTGACCCAGGTACTGGAGTTCCTCGCTGACGATCCAGCGCTCAAGCAGCATCTGCCTGCGGTCGAGGCGTACCGGGCCCAGTACGGTATCTGAAGCCCATGCGCAACAAAAAGGCCCTGCAATGCAGGGCCTTTTTGCTTCTCTGGTGTGCCACCAGCTCGGGAGCTGAGGCTGTTACTCAGGCTTCTGATTGGTAATCAGGGTGCCGACGCCGCTGTCGGTGAAGATTTCCAGCAGGACCGCATTCGGTACCCGACCGTCGATGATGTGCGAGCTGTTGACGCCGCCCTGGACGGCTTCCAGCGCGCAGCGAATCTTCGGCAGCATGCCGCCGTAGATGGTGCCATCGGCGATCAGGTCGTTGACCTGCTCGGTGGTCAGACCGGTCAGCACGTGACCTTGCTTGTCCATCAGGCCTGCGATGTTGGTCAGCAGGATCAACTTCTCGGCCTTCAGGGCTTCGGCGACCTTGCCAGCGACCAGGTCGGCGTTGATGTTGTAGGACTCGCCGTTGGCACCAACACCAATCGGTGCGATCACCGGGATGAAGTCGCCCTTGACCAGCATGTTCAGCAGGTCGGTATTTACCCCAACCACTTCGCCTACATGGCCGATGTCGATGATTTCAGGCGAGGTCATTTCCGGGGTCTGACGGGTGACCTTGAGCTTCTTCGCACGAATCAGCTCAGCGTCCTTACCGGTCAGGCCGATGGCGCTGCCGCCATGACGGTTGATCAGGTTGACGATGTCCTTGTTGACCTGGCCACCGAGAACCATCTCGACCACGTCCATGGTTTGTGCGTCAGTGACGCGCATGCCATCGATAAAGTGGCTCTCGATCGACAGGCGCTTGAGCAGATCGCC
Source organism: Pseudomonas sp. HLS-6 (assembly GCF_002753995.1). NCBI lineage: Bacteria > Pseudomonadati > Pseudomonadota > Gammaproteobacteria > Pseudomonadales > Pseudomonadaceae > Pseudomonas > Pseudomonas sp. HLS-6. The sequence continues at coordinate 5,098,173 of NZ_CP024478.1, read as the reverse complement.
GATCTGCGGGCCGCCGCCATGTACGACCACAGGGTTGATACCCACGGCTTTCATCAGGACCACGTCACGGGCGAAACCGGTTTTGAGCTCTTCGCTCTCCATCGCGTTGCCGCCGTACTTGATCACCAGGGTCTTGCCGACAAAGCGGCGGATATAAGGCAGCGCTTCGGACAATACCTGGGCGACATGGGTGGCGGCATCACGATCGAGGGTCATGCAAAGCTCCAGTGGAACAGTAGTCGGTCAGAACGGTAGTTGCAGGTTGGGTTCAACACGCTTCAGTTGCGCGTGGAAAACATCCTTGATGCGTTGCAGTTCGGCGTCGGTTTCGGCTTCAAAGCGCAGCACCAGTACCGGGGTGGTATTGGAGGCGCGCACCAGGCCCCAGCCGTTGGGGTAGTCGACTCGAACACCATCAATGGTGGTCAGGCTGGCTTCGCCCCAATCCGCATCACGCTGCAGTGCATCAATGATGCTGAATTTACCTTCGTCGGTCACTTCAATGTTGATTTCCGGCGTGGAAATATCATTTGGGAAGGCGGCGAACAGGGTTTCGGCGTCGACCGACTCCTTGCTGAGGATTTCCAGCAGCCGCGCGGCGCTGTAAATACCGTCGTCGAAGCCGAACCAACGCTCCTTGATGAAGATGTGTCCGCTCATCTCGCCGGCCAGCAGGGCGCCGCTCTGCTTCATTTTCTTCTTGATCAGCGAATGACCGGTTTTCCACATCAGTGGACGACCACCGTACTGCTCGATCAATGGGCTCAGGCGGCGGGTGCATTTGACGTCGAAGATGATTTCGGCGCCCGGGTTGCGGGCCAGTACGTCCTTGGCAAACAGCATCAGCAAGCGGTCCGGGTAGACGATGTTGCCGGTGTTGGTCACGACACCGACGCGGTCGCCGTCGCCGTCAAAGGCCAGGCCCAGGTCCGCGCCGGTCTCTTTCACCTTGGCGATCAGGTCGACCAGGTTTTCGGGCTTGCCTGGGTCTGGATGGTGGTTCGGGAAGTTGCCGTCCACTTCGCAGAACAGCGGAATCATCTCGCAGCCCAAGGCTTCGATCAGTTGTGGGGCAATGACACCGGCTGCGCCGTTGCCGCAGTCCACGACGACCTTGAGCTTTTTCGCCAACTTGATGTCGCCAGTGATCTGCTGGAAGTAGCGATCAAGGATTTCGACGCGCTCGACATGGCCTTGGCCATGGCTCAGGTCGTTGGTCTTCAGGCGGGTCAGCAGCGCCTGGATCTGCTCGTTGGCCAGGGTGTCACCGGCGATGACGATCTTGAAACCGTTGTAGTTCGGTGGGTTGTGGCTGCCGGTCAGCATGACGCCGGATTTGCCGGCGAGAACGTTGGCGGCGTAGTACAGGGCAGGCGTAGGCACCAGGCCCACGTCGCTGACCTGGCAACCGGCCTCGGCCAGACCTTTGATCAACTGCTCGACCAGCATCGGCCCGGACAGGCGGCCGTCACGGCCCACTGAAACTTGCGGCTCACCTTGAGCCAGGCTCTGGGCACCAATGGCCCGGCCAATCCAATAGGCAGTCTCGGCGGTCAGGGTGTCGCCAACCACGCCACGAATGTCATAGGCGCGAAAGATGCTTTCAGGGAGTGTGGGTGCCAGTTGTGTCATGTCATTCATCACTGGGGAGCTCCAATCTCAAGGGCGTGCGGTGCAGGCTCAAATTGAGCGCTTTGACAGTGTTTCTGCCAGAGCGTTCGCCAATCCGTTGGGTTGCGTTGGGCAGCCGAGGCTGCCCGGTGGGTCAGTGGCTGCCGGAGTGGCCGAAGCCACCCGCGCCGCGTTGGCTTTCATCGAACGTTTCGACGATGTCGAAATGGGCTTGTACCACCGGTACCAGCACCAGTTGGGCGATTCGCTCGCCAACAGCGATGGTGAATGCGGTCTGGCCGCGGTTCCAGCAGGACACCATCAGTTCGCCCTGGTAGTCGGAGTCGATCAGGCCGACCAGGTTGCCCAGCACGATGCCGTGCTTATGGCCAAGGCCCGAGCGTGGCAGGATCAGGGCTGCCAGGCCTGGGTCGCCGATGTACACCGACAGGCCAGTCGGGATCAGCAGGGTCTGGCCTGGCTCCAGGACGGTGTCTTCCTTGAGCATGGCACGCAGGTCAAGGCCGGCGGAGCCTGGGGTGGCGTACTGTGGCAGCGGGAATTCGTTGCCGATGCGAGGGTCGAGAATCTTGGCTTGTAGAGCGTGCATGCGCGATTAAACCTGGTTAAGACGTTCAGCAATAAAGGCGATCAGCTGACGGGCGATCTTGCCTTTGCTGGTCTGGGCGAAAAGGGTTTCTTGCAGTTGCCGGTCGATCACGCTGCAGGCGTTCTCTTCGCTGTTGAAGCCAATGCTGGGGTTGGCGACATCGTTGGCGACGATCAGGTCAAGGTTCTTGTCCTTGAGCTTGCGTGCGGCGTAGTCGAGCAGGTGTTCGGTCTCGGCGGCAAAGCCGACACTGAACGGACGATCCGGACGGGTGGCGATGGTGGCAAGGATATCGGGGTTGCGCACCATCTGCAGCAGCAGGCCGTCACCGGTGGTCGGGTCTTTCTTGAGCTTTTGTGGGGCTACGACCTCTGGCCGGTAGTCCGCAACCGCTGCCGAGGCAATAAACAGGTCGCAGGGAATGGCGGCTTCACACGCGGCGAGCATGTCGCGGGCGCTGACCACATCGATGCGGGTCACCCGGTCAGGGGTTGGCAGGTGTACAGGGCCAGTGACCAGCGTGACCTTGGCACCCGCTTCGACCGCTGCTTCGGCCAGGGCAAAGCCCATTTTGCCGGAGCTGTGGTTGGTGATGTAGCGCACCGGGTCGATGTTTTCCTGGGTCGGGCCGGCCGTAATCAGTACATGCTTGCCGGTCAGCGACTCGCGCTTGAAGCATTCGGCGGCATGCCACGCCAGGTCGTTGGCTTCAAGCATGCGGCCCAGGCCTACATCACCACAGGCCTGGCTACCGGACGCCGGGCCGAATACCTGGATCTGGCGGCTTTGCAGCAGTTCAAGGTTGGCCTGGGTGGCCGGGTCGCGCCACATGGCCTGGTTCATGGCCGGGGCGACGGCAACCGTCGCATCAGTGGCCAGCACCAGTGTGGTCAGCAGGTCATTGGCGACGCCTTGGGCCAGGCGTGCGATCAGGTCAGCGGTGGCCGGTGCGATCAGCACCAGGTCGGCCCACTTTGCCAGCTCGATATGGCCCATGGCCGCTTCGGCCGCCGGGTCGAGCAGGTCCAGATGAACCGGGTGCCCGGACAGTGCCTGCATCGTCAGGGGGGTAATGAATTCGGCACCGCCACGGGTCATGACGACACGGACTTGCGCGCCGTGCTCCAGAAGTCGGCGAACCAGTTCGGCACTCTTGTAGGCGGCGATGCCGCCGCCGACGCCGAGAACAATGCGTTTCCGATACAGCCGCTGCATAGGCTTGCCTTGTCAAATCAGGGTTTGCACGTGCCGATCAGGCTTGTAGGAAGCGAAATCGGCGAAGAAAAAGAGGGGCTAAGATAGCACAGCACTCAAGCCAGACAGCAGTACCCAGTGGGCAGGGAGGTAGCATGAGCATCAAGGATTGGCCGGTCGCGGAGCGGCCTCGGGAGAAGTTACTGGCGCGAGGGGCCACCAGCCTCTCGGACGCCGAATTGCTGGCTATTTTTCTACGAACCGGGGTTCGCGGGCGCAGTGCCGTCGACCTGGCGCGTTACCTGTTACAGCAGTTCGGCAGCTTGCGAGCGCTGTTGGAAGCAGACCTCAGGCGGTTCAGCACCGAGCCAGGGCTGGGGCCTGCCAAGTTTACCCAGTTGCAGGCGGTCATGGAGATGGCCCGGCGCCATCTGGCCGAGCGTTTGCGCCGGGACTCGGTCCTGGAGAGCCCGCAGGCCGTCAAGGACTACCTCAAGGCCGAGTTGCGTCACGAGCCGCATGAGGTGTTTGGCTGTCTGTTCCTGGACAGCAAGCACCGGGTGCTTGCGTTTGAAGTGCTGTTTCGCGGGTCTATCGACAGCGCCAGTGTCTACCCACGGCAAGTGATCAAACGCTCGCTTGCACACAATGCGGCTGCCTTGATCCTGTGCCATAACCACCCGTCGGGGGTTTCGGATCCCAGCCAGTCTGACGTGATCCTCACCCGGCGGCTCAAGACGGCGCTTGAGCTGGTGGATGTCCGGGTGCTGGATCACTTCATCATCGGCGATGGCGAACCCTTGTCGATGGTCGAGTACGGCTGGTTCTAGCGGGCCACATTCACCTTCGAGAAGTCCTGCCGGCCAAACGGGCTTACCTGATAGCCCTCCACACCCTTGCGGGTGAGGGCGGCAGCAGTTGGGTGCGCCAGTGGCAGCCACAATGCCTGTTGCTGGATCAGCGTCTGTGCCTGCTCGTACAGGCGGCTGCGCACGCTCTGGTCGTTGGTGGTCTTGCCGGCGCTGATCAATTGATCCAGGCGCGGGTCGCAATAACGGGCAAAGTTGGTACCGGACTTCACAGCGGCACAGGAAAACTGTGGGCTGAGGAAGTTGTCGGGGTCACCATTGTCGCCAGCCCAGCCCATGAACAGCAGGTCATGCTCGCCCGCCTTGGCCCGGCGGATCAGCTCGCCCCATTCGATGACGCGAATCTCGGCCTGAATGCCGATCTTGCCGAGGTCGGCCTGCAACAACTGTGCGCCCAGGCTTGGGTTGGGGTTGAGCAGACTGCCCGAAGGGCGCGTCCAGATCGTGGTGCTGAAGCCCTTCGCCAAGCCAACCTTGGCCAGCAAGCCGCGGGCTTTGTCCACGTTGGTGGGGTAGCCGGGCAGGTCCTTGGCGTAACTCCAGGTGTTGGGCGGGTAAGGGCCGTTAGCAGCGACGGCGGTGTCTTCAAAAACCGCCTTCAGGTAGCTGGCTTTATCGAATGCCAGGTTGATGGCCTGGCGGACTTCCACTTTATCCAGTGGCGGATGCTGGCTGTTGATGGCGACAAAGGCGGTCATGAAGGCATCGGTTTTTTCGGCCTTCAGGTTTTCGTCCTTGGCGGCTTCGGCGATGTCCAGTGGCTTGGGTGACAAGGCGATCTGGCATTCGTTGCGCCGCAACTTCTGCAGGCGCACGTTGGCATCGGGGGTGATCGTGAAAATCAACGGGTCGACCGCCGGTTTGCCGGCAAAGTAGTCCGGGTTGGCCCGATAACGGATGTTGGCGTCCTTCTGGAAGCGACCAAAGACAAACGGCCCGCTGCCGATGGGCTGGCTGTTGAGCTTCTCCGGGGTGCCGGCCTTGAACAGTTGGTCGGCGTATTCGGCCGAGTAGATCGAGGCGAAGCCCATGCTCAACGTGGCCAGGAAGGTGGCGTCCGGGTGGTCGAGGGTGAAGCGCACGGTGAGCGGGTCTGGCGCTTCGATCTGCTTGATCAGCTCAGGCAGTTGCAGCGATTGCGCATGGGGGAAGCCGCTTTGTGCAATCTTGTGCCAGGGATGAGCGGGGTAGAGCATGCGCTGGAAGCTGAACAGCACGTCGTCGGCATTCAGTGTGCGACTGGGCTTGAAGTAGGCGGTGCTGTGGAACTTCACTTCGGGACGCAGTTTGAACTCGTAGGTCAGGCCATCACTGGAAACTGTCCAGCGCTCCGCCAGGCTCGGCACCACCTGGCCTTGGGTCGCGTCGAATTCGACCAGCCGGTTCATCAGCACATCGGCTGACGCGTTGGTGGTGGTCAGCGCGTTGTACTGAACCACGTCGAAGCCTTCAGGGCTGGCTTCGGTGCAAACGCTCAGTGCCGCTGCCTGGGCCAGTGCAGGCGGAAATACAGCGGCGAACAGTAACGGTAGAGCGGCAGGACGCATGGGGACTCCTTGGCTGATCGATGGCCCATCTGCCGATGCAGTCTGGAAGTGTCCTACCCTAGTGCGCGCCGGACTAAATGGCTATATCCTTTTTGGCTTATCTTGCGACGAGTGGTCGAGGGTGCTCCAAGCCCACGGCTGTGCTGTTCGCGTATGATTCGTTGCACGGCAATTCGTATCTGCTGTTGTTGTACTCTGGTCTTTCTGGTATAAAGCAGCGCTCTTTTCTAGGGGCCCGGTTTGTCGCGTCTGTGCGTATAACCGATAAGACCCTGAAGAAACACGGCGCCTGGCGCCATAGACTGAGAGATTAAGCGGCCAACCCATGCCGGGTTGGGCATGTGGTTTTAGAGGGCTGAGGCATGTCGAGAGTCTGTCAAGTTACCGGTAAGGGTCCGGTAACCGGGAACAACATTTCCCACGCAAACAACAAAACCCGTCGTCGTTTCCTGCCGAACCTGCAGCATCATCGCTTCTGGGTCGAGTCTGAGAAGCGTTTCGTGCGTCTGCGCGTATCCGCCAAAGGCATGCGTATCATCGACAAGCGCGGCATCGATGCCGTTCTGGTTGACATCCGCCGCAACGGCGCCAAGGTCTAAGGGAGAGAATCATGCGTGAATTGATCCGTCTGGTGTCGAGCGCTGGTACTGGCCACTTCTACACCACTGACAAAAACAAGCGCACCACCCCCGACAAGATCGAAATCAAGAAGTACGATCCTGTGGTTCGCAAGCACGTTGCTTACAAAGAAGCCAAAATCAAGTAATTGATTGGTTTCTCGCCGGTGTCCTTTCAGGGTGCTGGCACACAAAAAACCCGGCCTTCGTGCCGGGTTTTTTGTTGCTGTCATACCTGAACGTTGGGCTTAGGCCTTCTGTTCAAACATCACATAGATTTTACGGCACGGCTCCAGCACCTCCCAGGTGCCTGTGAAACCGGCGGGGATGACAAAACGGTCGCCTGCCCGCAGGGTTTTTGCCTGCCCTTCGCTGTCACGCAGTACCGAGACGCCCTGAAGGATCTCGCAGTACTCGTGTTCGGTGTAGTTCACTGTCCATTGGCCGACAGCGCCTTCCCATACGCCGGCGGCAAATTGCCCGCAGGGGCTGGAATAGTGGTTGAAGACCGCCTGCTCAGGATCGCCCTTGAGGATTTTCTCTGCTGCAGGGCGGTAACGTTCCGCTTCCGTCATGGCTTGGCTGAAATCGACGATCTGCTGAATCTTCATGGACGGGTCACCCTTATTGTGTTTAATAAACTGCACATCAGTAGGCTTTTTGCCTATTTGTGTCAAATATATTGATAATTTGGGTGCTGCTGGTTTAGGGTGTCTGATGCCGTCGAGCGTCGTATCGCTCCGGCAAAATTTCTGACAGCACCCGTGAGCCCTCGTGCGGTGCTGCACTTCAATAAGAGGAGGAGTTTCGTATGACCACCCTGACTCGTGCGGACTGGGAACAGCGTGCCCAGCAACTGAAGATCGAAGGCCGTGCTTTCATCAATGGTGAATACACCGCCGCCGCATCGAATGCGACGTTCGAGTGCATCAGCCCGGTCGACGGACGCCTTCTGGCGCACATCGCCAGCTGTGATGAAGCCGATGCCCAGCGCGCCGTCGAAAATGCCCGTGCCACCTTCAACTCCGGTGTCTGGTCGCGCCTGGCCCCAGCCAAGCGCAAGGCAACCCTGATCCGCTTTGCCGGCCTGCTCAAGCAGAACGTCGAAGAGCTGGCCCTGTTGGAAACCCTGGACATGGGCAAGCCGATCAGCGACTCGCTGAGCATCGACGTGCCAGGCGCGGCCAATGCTCTGAGCTGGAACGGTGAGGCCATCGACAAGGTTTACGACGAAGTGGCCGCTACGCCGGATGATCAGCTGGGTCTGGTCACCCGTGAGCCGGTGGGCGTGGTCGCGGCCATCGTACCGTGGAACTTCCCGCTGCTGATGTCGTGCTGGAAGCTCGGCCCGGCGCTGGCCACCGGTAACTCGGTGATCCTCAAGCCTTCGGAAAAGTCGCCACTGACCGCCATTCGCATCGCTCAACTGGCCATCGAAGCCGGTATCCCTGCAGGCGTGCTGAACGTGCTGCCAGGCTATGGCCACACCGTCGGCAAGGCCCTGGCCCTGCACATGGACGTGGACACCCTGGTGTTCACCGGTTCGACCAAGATCGCCAAGCAACTGATGATCTATGCCGGCGAATCGAACATGAAGCGCGTCTGGCTGGAAGCCGGTGGCAAGAGCCCGAACATCGTCTTCGCGGATGCCCCGGACCTGAACGCGGCCGCACAAGCCGCAGCCAGTGCGATTGCCTTCAACCAGGGCGAAGTCTGCACGGCAGGTTCCCGTCTGCTGGTTGAGCGTTCCATCAAGGATCGTTTCCTGCCGCTGGTGCTTGAGGCACTGAAGGCCTGGAAACCGGGCAACCCGCTTGACCCGGCGACCACGGTCGGCGCGCTGGTCGACACCCAGCAAATGAACAACGTGTTGTCGTACATCGAAGCCGGTCATAGCGACGGCGCCAAACTGCTGGTCGGTGGCAAGCGTATCCTCGAAGAAACCGGTGGCACTTATGTCGAACCGACGATTTTCGACGGCGTCAGCAATGCCATGAAGATCGCGCAGGAAGAGATCTTTGGCCCGGTGCTGTCGGTGATCACCTTCGACAGCGTTGAAGAGGCCATCAACATTGCCAACGACACCCCCTACGGGTTGGCGGCGGGCGTATGGACGGCAGATATCTCCAAGGCACATAAGACTGCCAAGGCGCTGCGTGCCGGTAGCGTCTGGGTCAACCAGTACGATGGCGGCGACATGACCGCACCGTTCGGTGGCTTCAAACAGTCGGGTAACGGCCGTGACAAGTCGCTGCATGCGCTGGACAAGTACACCGAACTCAAGGCGACCTGGATCAAGCTGTAAGCCTTGCGCGGCCGGGTGCCGCGCGTGTTCAGTGACACGGCCGGGCCTTGCATCGCAGCAAGCCCGGCTGTGTTGTTTGTGCCTGTTTAAAACAACAAAAAGGGGGCTGTAATGCGCTGGGGTACCTACTTTGCGGTACTGGCGGCAGTGCTCAGTGTTGGCTTGGCGCTAGGCGTGAGCATGCCACTGGTGTCGTTGCGGCTGGAGAGTTGGGGCTACGGTGGCTTTGCCATTGGTGTGATGGCGGCAATGCCGGCAATCGGTGTGCTGTTCGGGGCCAGCCTGGCCAGCCGCCTGGCGGCGTATTTCGGCACCCCTGGGTTGATGCGTCTGTGCCTGTGGGGCGGCGCGCTGTCGATCGGGTTGTTGGCATTGTTGCCCAGTTACCCGGTGTGGCTGGTGCTGCGCCTGTTGATTGGCATGGTGCTGACCATCGTCTTCATCCTTGGTGAAAGCTGGATCAACCAGTTGGTGGTCGAGGCGTGGCGTGGGCGCCTGGTCGCGCTGTACGGCAGTAGCTATGCACTGAGCCAGTTGGCCGGGCCGTTGGTGCTGGGATTTTTGGGGCCGGAGGGTGACTTCGGTTTTTGGGCGGGTGCAGGCCTGTTATTGCTGGCCCCCCTGTTGTTGATCGGGCGCAGTGGTGCGCCGACAACCGAAGCCTGTTCGGTGACCTTGGGTGATCTGGTCTGGTTCTGTCGCAACCTTCCGGTCATTGCCTGGGCCATTTCCCTGTTTGCCGCGTTCGAGGCGATGATTTTGACCCTGTTGCCGGTGTACTGCCTGCAGCAGGGCTTTGGCACTGAAATGGCGCTGTTTATGGTCAGTACCGTCGTGATTGGCGATGCGCTGCTGCAATTGCCGATAGGCGCACTGGCCGACCGCATGTCGCGGCGCACATTGTTCTCGGGGTGCGCACTGGTGCTGTTGATTTCCAGCCTGATGATTCCGCTGCTGCTGCACACCTCGTTGATCTGGCCGCTGTGGGTGCTGTTCGGCGCCAGCGCCGGTGGCTTGTTCACCTTGTCGCTGATCCTGATTGGTGAGCGTTACCGTGACGATGCGCTGGTGCGCGCCAACGCCCACGTGGCTCAACTGTGGGGTATTGGTTGCCTGATCGGGCCTTTGCTGGCTGGCGCTGGCAGCCAGTGGATCAGTGGGCATGCCTTGCCCTTGCTGATGGCCGTTGGCGCGTTTGGCCTGGTGTTGCTGGCCCGGCGACCGAATGCCTTTGAGGTGAAGCTGGCTTCTTAAAGCATGCGCTCCAGGCCGACGGCCTTGCTGATCCAGGCATTGAAACGACGCCATAGGCCGCCTGGCTCGGTTGTCAGGGTGTGCAGCTGGTTGTTGTCCTGCGTGACCCAGACCACGCGACCGTTTTCCAGCTTGGGCTGATAGCTCCGGGCGGGGGCCATGCCTTGAGCTGCCAGGTCGCGGGTGTACTCCGCCAGCTCGGGGCTGTCGACCAGCACGCCGACTTCGGTGTTCCACAACACTGAGCGTGGATCGAAGTTGAACGAGCCGATAAAGGTCTTCTTGCGGTCAATGACAATGGCTTTGCTGTGCAGGCTTGAGTCTGAACTGCCGTGCAGGCGGTACAGCGGATGGCGATGAGGCGCGCCGGGCTGGCGGCGCAGCTCAAACAGGTGCACGCCATGTTCCAGCAAGGCCTTGCGGTAGGGGGCGTAGCCGCCATGAACCGCCGGCACATCAGTCGCCTCCAGCGAGTTGGTCAGCAAATTGACCGAGACACCCGCGTCGGCCCGGCTGGTCAGGTACAGCAGGCCGGTGTCGCGCGGTACGAAGTAGGCCGAGATCAGGATCAGTTCGTGGGCCACGGCATTCAGGTCGGGCGCCAGTTGCGGGGTCATCAGTAACTGTGGGTCGGGTTCTTCCGTGGCCAGTACCTTGTTGGGCGCATCCCACAGCGCCTGGCTATGGGCCCAGATCAACTCGTTGCGCCAGATGTCCAGGCGCGGCTGTGTGCGATAGGCCATCAACCGGTCGTAGAGGGCCTTGCGCTGGGTGCTGGCCGCTTGCAAGGCGCTGTCCAGGCGCTGGCGGGTGCGGCGCAGGTCGTCGGCATCTGGTTGGCGCAGGAAAAAGTCGTTGATCGGCCGGCTCAGGGCACTGTTCCAGTATTGGTCAAAACTATGCCCCAACTGCTCCGCCACCGGGCCGACGCCAAGCAGGTCGATATCGGTGAAGTTCAGGTTGGGTTCGGCGTCGAAGTACTCATCACCCAGGTTACGCCCGCCGACGATGGCCATGCTGTTGTCCACCAGCCATAGCTTGTTGTGCATGCGCCGGTGTTGCCGCGACAGGTTGAACAGCCGCCCCAGGGTTCGTGTCACACCGGTGCTGCGGCCCAGGTGCAGCGGGTTGAAGACGCGCAACTGGATGTTGGGGTGGGCCGTGAGGGTGTCGATCAGGTTGTCCAGGCTATCGCTGGTGGTGTCATCGAGCAGGATGCGCACCCGTACACCACGGTCGGCGGCTTGCAGCAGCTCGCTGACCAGTGCGCGGGTACTCAGGCCGTCGCGGACGATGTAGTACTGCAGGTCGATACTGCTCTGGGCATTGCGAATCAGCTCGGCACGGGCACGGAATGCTTCGCTGCTATTGGGCAGCAGGCGGAAGCCGGAGCGGCCACCGTAGGCTTGGGCCTGGCGCTGGACCGAGCGCCCGAACGCCGAGTCGCTGGCCGGCAGTGCCTGACTGACTTCACGGGGGCTGTCGACACTGGCGCAGCCTGCCAGGGCAAACACCAGCCATAGCAACAGAGGCACGAGCCGAGGGTGGTTCAAAGGGCGATTCCTTAACCGCTCAGGGAGATGAACAGGGCCCGCAAGGGCGGCGCAACGTTACCCTCAGCCTATATCCTCGGCCAGTAGACGAATGGCGGTTTCACCCACTTTGCGTACCGCCGCTTCGATCTCGGCGCTGGGGCGGGCCGCGAAATTCATGCGCAGGCAGTTTCGGTACTTGCCTGAGGCCGAAAAAATACAGCCCACGGCAATTTGTACGCCCTGCTCCAGTAAAGCCCGATTCAGCCGCAGCGTATCGAAACTTTCCGGTAATTCGACCCAGAGCATGAAGCCGCCCTGTGGTCGGCTGGCCCGGGTACCTGCCGGGAAGTAGCGTGTCACCCAGTCGATCATCAGGTCACGGCTGCGCTGGTACTGGCTGCGCATCCGGCGCAGGTGTGGCTGATAGTGGCCACCCTCGATGAAGTCGGCAATCGCCAATTGCGGTTGTGTGGCGGTGCAGCCGGTGCTGATGTACTTCATGTGCAGCACCCGCTCCAGATAACGCCCGGGTGCCACCCAGCCGATCCGCAGGCCTGGGGCGAGGGTTTTCGAGAACGAACTGCACAGCAGCACGCGGCCGTCGTCGTCGAAGGACTTGATGGTGCGTGGGCGCGGGTAGGTATAGGCCAGGTCGCCATACACGTCGTCTTCGAGAATCGCCACGTCGAAGCGTTGCGCCAGGGTCAACAAGGCTCGCTTGCGGGCTTCGGGCATGCTGTAGCCCAGCGGGTTGTTGCAGCTTGGCGTGAGCTGAATCAGCTTGATCGGCCATTGCTCCAGCGCCAGTTCCAGTGCCTCGAGGCTGATCCCGGTGAGCGGGTCGGTGGGGATTTCCAGGGCTTTCATGCCCAGGCCCTTGAGGGTCTGCATGGCGCCGTGAAAGCTGGGTGAGTCGACCGCGACAATGTCGCCCGGCTCGCAGACCGCGCGAATGCTGGCAGACAACGCCTCATGGCAACCCGTAGTGACGACCAGGTCGGCCGCACTGAGGTGGCAGCCGGAGTCGAGCATCAACCGGGCGATCTGCTCGCGCAGGGGGTGGGTGCCGTAGATGGTGTCGTAATACAGGCCGGGCATGTCCTGGCGTCGGCTGAGTTGGGCGAGGCTGCGCAGCAAGGGCTTGAGGGTCGGGCTGTCGACATCGGGCATGCCCCGGCCCAGTTGCACCACGTCCTTGCGCGGCACGCTGCGCATCAGTTCGACGACCTGATCCCACTGGGAGATATCCACCGGGCGTTGTGCGGGGCGGCTGATCGCGGGCAGGGCGGGGAGGGATCGGGTGCTGGGCACGAAATAGCCCGACTTGGGCCGCGGTGCCGCCAGGCCATGGTCTTCCAGCACCCGATACGCCTGCTGGACCGTACTGAGGCTGACACCGTGCTCGACACTCAAGGCCCGTACAGAGGGCAGACGATCGCCTGGCCGGTAGAACCCTTGTTCGATACGTGCGCCGAGCAGCTCGGCGAGGTTGACGTAAAGCGTCATGGCTCTTTCCTTGGCGATTGTTCGCGATGGTTCCATACAGATTAGGCAAAAATACAGCATTCAGTCGCCGTTTTGCCAATTCTGTATGGGCGTAATAGGTGAGCTTTGAATCTGTAATGCTTTTTGCCTGACGCGCATCATGGCTCCACGCTCGGAACTACTCAGGAGGCAGGCGTGATGAACGGATTAAGCGATGTGCGGCTGAAGATCTACAGCGGTGAGTTGCAGGCGCAACAAACCCCTGACGTGTCTGGTGTGGCGTGTGGCATGGGTCGATGGGCGCTGATGGTGCACCGCTGGCACTCCCGCCGCGAACTGCTGACGCTGGACGCTGAGCAGTTGCGCGACGTTGGCCTGACCCGCGAGCAGGCCCTGCATGAGGGGTTGAAACCCTTCTGGCGTCCTTAGATCAGCTCTTTGAAGCGGTGCCAGAGCATGCCCAGGGCCAGCAGTGGCGAGCGCAGGTGTTTACCGCCGGGGAAGGTGATGTGTGGCACCTGGGCAAACAGGTCGAAGCGGCCGCTGTGCTGGCCGCTGATGGCTTCGGCAAGGAGCTTGCCGGCCAGGTGTGTGGCGTTGAGGCCATGGCCGGAATAGGCCTGCGCGTAATACACGTTGGGTTGATCGTGCAGGCGCCCGATCTGCGGTAGGCGGTTGGCACCGATGCCGATCATGCCGCCCCACTGGTAGTCGATGCGCACGTTGGCCAGTTGCGGGAAGACCTTGAGCATCTTGGGCCGCATGTAGGCGGCGATGTCCTTGGGATCGCGCCCGGAGTAGTGACAGGCACCCCCGAACAGCAGGCGGCGATCGGCAGACAAGCGGTAGTAGTCCAGCGCAACACGTTGGTCGCAGACCGCCATGTTTTGCGGCAGCAACTGCCGGGCCATGGCCTCGCTCAACGGCTCGGTGGCGATGATGTAGCTGCCGGCCGGCAGCACCTTGCCGCTCAGTTCGGCGTTCAGGCCATTGAGGTAGGCATTGCAGCCCAGCACCAGGGTGCTGGCGCGGACCGAGCCTAGTCCGGTATGCACGCGAACCTGGCTACCGTAGTCGATGCGCGTTACGGTCGATTGCTCGAACAGGCGCACGCCCAGGCTTTCGGCAACGCGGGCTTCGCCCAGCGCCAGGTTCAGTGGGTGCAGGTGGCCCGAACCCCTGTCGATCAGGCCGCCGACATAGCGGTCGGAGCCGACCACGCGATGCATCTCTTCAGGTTGCAGCAGGCGCAGTTCATGGCGGTAACCGAGCGCGCGCAGTTCCTCGGCATCGGCGGCGAAACCCTCCAGGTCGCTGGGTTTGTTGGCCAGGTCGCAGTAGCCCCAAGTCAGGTCGCAGTCGATGGCATGCTGCTCGATGCGCTGGCGGACGATATCCACAGCCTCCAGGCCCATCAGCTTGAGCTGGCGTACGCCGTCGCTGCCAATTATCGGGGCGAACTGGTCCAGGCCGTGGCCGACACCGCGAATCAATTGCCCGCCATTACGCCCACTGGCGCCCCAGCCGATCTTGTGCGCTTCCAGCAGGACAACACGCATGCCACGTTCAGCCAGTTCAATGGCGGTGTTGAGGCCTGAAAAGCCACCGCCGACCACGCAGACATCGCAGCTCATCTCGCCCTGCAGCGCTGGATAGTCCGGCTGTGCGGCACTGCTGGCAGCGTAGTAGGAGGCGGTATGCAGGGCGCTGGAAGCGGGCTGCTGAACGCGGACGTTCATGTGCGTTATCCTGATTGTTATGTTTGGAAAACTTGACGGAGCATAAGCCGCGCTTTCGCGCAGAGGCAACCGTCAGGCAAAATCGACGTTCACACCGATATTGCGCAGGCCGCCATGAGTTGCAACAGCCACAAGATCCGCTTCCTGCGCGAACAGATCCCGTCGTTTGAGTGCGTGCCGGGTTGCCATGACTGCTGCGGGCCGGTCACCACGTCGACGGAAGAAATGGCCCGGCTGCCGCGCAAGACTGAAGCGGAGCAGGACGCTGCCCTGGCCGAACTCAACTGCGTACACCTGGGGTCGAACGGTTGCACGGTGTATGAAGAGCGGCCGTTGATCTGCCGCTTGTTCGGTACCACGCCACGCTTGCCGTGCCCGCGTGGCCGCGGCCCCGAGGAACCGATTGATCCCGGGGCCGAGCAACTGATCCACCACTACATCGCCACCACCCGTCAGGTGTTGGTCTGAGCCTCAGTCCGGAATCGGCAGGTTCAGGCTTTCCTTCACTTCTTCCATGACGATGTAGCTCTTCGACTCACGCACATGCGGCAGTTTCAGCAGGATGTCGCCCAGCAGCTTGCGGTAGGAGGCCATCTCCGAAATCCGCGCTTTCACCAGGTAGTCGAAATCACCGGAGACCAGGTGGCACTCCAATACGTGGGGTAGTTTGAGCACCGCACGTCGGAATTCCTCGAAGGTATCGCCAGACTTGTAGTCCAGGCTGATTTCAACGAACACCAGCAGGCTGCCCTTCAGGTGTTGCGGGTTCAGCCGGGCGTTGTAGCCCATGATGATCCCTTCACGTTCCAGGCGTCGAACCCGCTCGGTGCACGGCGTAGTCGACAGGCCGACCTTTTCGCCCAGCTCGGTGAAGGAAATGCGCCCGTCCGTTTGCAGGATGCGCAGGATATTGCGGTCGATCTTGTCCAGTTCACGTTTACTTTGATGCTGGGTTCTCATAGGGGATGCCCCTCCGTAAAAGCTGACTCTGCCGAGAATTCTCGCCAAATATAGGCTTTTATATAGTGAAAAGCACTGCCCATACCTTCCTATACTGCGTCCATCTACGCCATTAACAACAAATGTCTGCGGTGCGCCGCGTCGAGGGATACAAACATGCGAGTTCTGGTACTTGGTAGCGGTGTAATCGGAACCGCCAGTGCCTACTATCTGGCCCGGCAAGGTTTCGAAGTGGTCGTGGTCGATCGTCAGCCGGCGGTGGCCATGGAAACCAGTTTTGCCAACGCCGGGCAGGTCTCGCCAGGTTACGCCTCGCCGTGGGCTGCACCGGGTGTTCCACTCAAGGCTATCAAATGGTTGCTGGAGCGCCATGCGCCGCTGGCGATCAAGGCCACGGCAGACATTGACCAGTACCTGTGGATGGCCCAGATGCTGCGCAACTGCACGGCCAGCCGCTATGCCGTGAACAAGGAGCGCATGGTCCGCCTGTCCGAGTACAGCCGTGACTGCCTCGACGAGCTGCGCGCCGAAACGGGCATTGCCTATGAAGGTCGCACCCTGGGCACTACCCAACTGTTCCGTACCCAGGCGCAACTGGACAACGCCGCCAAGGACATCGCTGTGCTTGAGCAGTCCGGCGTGCCTTACGAGCTGCTCGACCGTGAGGGCATCGCCCGCGTTGAGCCGGCCCTGGCTGGCGTCACCAATATTCTCGCGGGCGCCCTGCGTCTGCCTAATGACCAGACCGGTGACTGCCAACTGTTCACCACCCGCCTGGCGGAAATGGCCGTCAACCTGGGTGTCGAGTTCCGTTTCGGGCAGAACATCGAGCGTCTGGACTATGCCGGTGACCGTGTTAACGGCGTGTGGATCGACGGCAAGCTGGAAACCGCCGACCGCTACGTGCTGGCGCTGGGCAGCTATTCGCCGCAATTGCTCAAGCCGCTGGGCATCAAGGCCCCGGTCTACCCGCTCAAAGGCTATTCGTTGACCGTACCGATCACCGACCCGGCCATGGCTCCGACGTCGACCATTCTCGACGAAACCTACAAAGTCGCGATTACTCGTTTCGACAACCGTATCCGCGTTGGTGGTATGGCTGAAATCGCCGGTTTTGACCTGTCGCTCAACCCGCGTCGGCGTGAAACACTGGAGATGATCGTCAACGATCTTTATCCTCGCGGCGGTGATCTGAGCCAGGCCAGCTTCTGGACCGGCTTGCGTCCGACCACCCCGGACGGTACGCCGATCGTCGGTGCGACCCCGTTCCGTAACCTGTTCCTCAACACGGGCCACGGCACCCTCGGTTGGACCATGGCGTGCGGTTCCGGTCGCCTGCTTGCAGACCTGATGGCCCGCAAAAAGCCGCAAATCAGTGCTGAAGGCCTCGATATTTCTCGCTACGGCAACAACCAGGAGATTGCAAAGCATGGCAGTCCAGCGCCTGCTCACCAATGAGCGCATGAGCCAGATCGTTACCCACAATGGCACCGTCTACCTGGCGGGCCAGGTGGGTGACGACATGAACGCGGGTATCGAGCAACAAACCCGCGAGGCCTTGGCCAACATCGAGCGTCTGCTGGACCTGGCGGGTACCGACAAAACGCGTCTGCTGTCGGTGACCATCTACCTGAAAGACATCGATGCTCACTTCCAGGGCATGAATCAGGTATGGGACACGTGGCTGCCAAAAGGTGTTGCCCCGGCCCGTGCCACGGTCGAAGCCAAGCTGTGCGAGCCTGAAATTCTCGTCGAGCTATCGGTAGTCGCCGCACTGCCGTAACCCATCCCTCACCCGGTGCCGTTGTGGCATTGCGCTACGTGCGAGCACCGGGTTTTTTACTTCTAACCAGACTGCCAGAAGGCTGCCGTCATGCGTCCTGCCCGTGCCCTGATCGATCTTCAAGCGCTGCGTCACAACTATCAACTCGCCCGCGAACTCTCCGGGGCCAAGGCCCTGGCGGTGATCAAGGCCGATGCCTACGGCCATGGTGCGGTACGCTGTGCTCAGGCGCTGCAGGCCGACGCCGATGGTTTTGCCGTGGCTTGTATCGAAGAGGCGCTAGCGCTGCGTGCGGCCGGTATTCATGGCCCTGTCCTGCTGCTTGAAGGGTTCTTCGAGGCCAGCGAACTGGAGCTGATCGTCCAGCACGACCTCTGGTGCGTGGTGCATTCGCTGTGGCAACTGGAAGCCATTGAAAAGGCCAGCCTGAGCAAGCCGATTACCGTCTGGCTCAAGCTCGACTCGGGTATGCACCGCGTCGGTTTGCACCCGAAGGATTATCAGTCGGCCTATCAGCGTCTGCAGGCAACCGGCAAGGTGGCGCGCATTGTCCTGATGAGCCACTTCGCCCGTGCCGACGAACTCGACTGCAGCGCCAGCAACGACCAGGTCGCGGTGTTCCAGGCGGCTCGCCAAGGCCTGAACGCCGAGATCAGCTTGCGCAACTCGCCGGCGGTGCTCGGCTGGCCACAGATCCCCAGCGACTGGGTGCGCCCAGGCATCATGCTCTATGGTTCGACGCCGTTCGAGGTGCAGCAAGCCCAGGCTCAGCGCCTGCAGCCGGTGATGACACTGGAATCGAAAGTCATCAGCGTACGTGAACTGCCGGCCGGTGAGCCGGTGGGCTATGGCGCCCGGTTCATCAGCCAGCGGCCAACCCGTGTCGGTGTGGTTGCGATGGGGTATGCCGACGGCTACCCGCGTCTTGCCCCGACCGGTACCCCGGTGATGGTGGCAGGCAAGCGCAGCCAACTGATTGGTCGTGTGTCAATGGACATGCTTTGCATTGATCTGACCGATGTACCTGAAGCCGGCCTCGGCAGCCCGGTCGAGCTGTGGGGCAAGAACGTCCTGGCCAGCGACGTGGCGATTCAGGCCGGGACCATTCCCTACCAGATCTTCTGCAACCTGCGCCGCGTACCGCTGGTCTATTCTGGCGATTGAGGCAACTGGACGGACTGGCAGTGGGTCGAAGTGTTGTAAATACTGAACGCTGTGCGATGATAACGTTCAATTTCGACCCCATTTGTTCGTTTAGGAGGGCTTAAGCCTTGGACGTCGGTGAACGACTGCAGGCCATACGCAAGCTCAAGGGCCTGTCTCAGCGTGAACTCGCCAAACGCGCGGGTGTCACCAACAGCACGATCTCGATGATCGAGAAAAACAGCGTGAGCCCCTCAATCAGCTCGCTGCGCAAGGTGCTGGGGGGTATCCCCATGTCCATGGTCGAGTTCTTCTCTGAAGAACTGCAGCCGGAAAACCCCACTCAGATCGTCTACAAGGCCAACGAGCTCATCGACATTTCCGATGGTGCGGTGACCATGAAGCTGGTCGGCAAGTCGCACCCGAGCCGGGCCATCGCCTTCCTCAATGAGGTCTATCCGCCTGGTGCAGATACCGGCGAAGAGATGCTCACGCACGATGGTGAAGAAACCGGCATCTTGCTGGAAGGTCGCCTCGAGCTGGTCGTGGGGCTGGAAACCTTCATCCTTGAAGCCGGCGACAGCTACTATTTTGAAAGCACCAAGCCGCACCGTTTCCGCAATCCATTCGATGAACCGGCGCGGCTGATCAGTGCGGCGACCCCTGCCAACTTCTGATAGGCCAGGCGCGGCTTATTGTCGCGTCTAATCCCCTTAGGTCTTTAGGGTTGTTTCAGTGCGGCAGGGTTCTCGTTATACTTGCGACCGCCTGCGAAACCGTGGCCGCGGGCGTGACTAGCCACCATGAGGGTGTACGTGTGAATCTAATCAAGAAAATGCTGGCCGTACCAGCTGCCGTATTGGCCCTTTGGGCAGTCAGCGCTCAAGCTGCGACCAATGACGACATTGCCAAGCGACTGGAGCCTGTTGGTCAGGTCTGCGTTCAAGGCCAGGAATGTAAAGGTATGGAAGTGGCTGCCTCTGCTGGCGGCGGCGGTTCCAAGACGCCTGACGAGATCATCGCCAAGCACTGCAATGCCTGTCATGGCAGCGGCCTGCTCGGCGCGCCGAAAATCGGTGACACTGCTGCCTGGAAAGAGCGTGCGAGCCAGCAGGGTGGCTTGGACGGTATCCTGGCCAAGGCCATCACCGGTATCAACGCGATGCCACCAAAAGGCACTTGTGCCGATTGCTCGGATGACGACCTGAAAGGCGCCATCAAGAAGATGTCTGGCCTTTAAGCCATACGCTTCCCCCGACAAAGCCCGCCGCGTGCGGGCTTTGTCGTTTCTGCGGGATGCTGTATTCCCTGCAGGCGGGCTTACAGGAAGGTAACGACGCCGCCTTCCAGCGACTTGACCCGTGCCAGCGACTCGACGCGGTAGCCTTGGCTGTCCAGTTCGGCACGGCCGCCCTGGAACGACTTCTCGATGACGATACCCAGGCCGGCCACGCTGGCACCGGCCTGCTTGACGATCGAGATCAGGGCCTGGGAGGCTTTGCCGTTGGCCAGGAAGTCGTCGATCACCAGCACGCGGTCGCTGCTGTTCAGGTGACGCGGACTGATCGCCACGGTGTTTTCGGTCTGCTTGGTGAAGGAGTACACCGAGGCCGTCAGCAGGTTTTCAGTCAGGGTCAGTGACTGGTGCTTGCGGGCGAAGATCACCGGAACGCCGAGCTTCAGGCCGGTCATTACCGCCGGGGCAATGCCGGAGGCTTCGATGGTGACGATCTTGGTGACGCCCGAGTCGGCGAACAGACGGGCGAACTCGTCACCGATCAGTTGCATCAGCGCAGGGTCGATCTGATGGTTGAGAAACGCATCGACTTTCAGGACCTGATCGGAAAGCACAATGCCTTCTTCGCGAATCTTCTGGTGCAGTGCTTCCACGGCGGTAAATTCCTCGATGTAACAAAAAGGCCCCGGCAGCGTGCCAGGGCAAAGGTGGATTATCTAACGTTTGAGCATGGCGCGGATATCCGCCAATGCGTTATTGCCACGTGCGGCCTTGACCTCGGTCGGGGCATCGTCGAGGCCTTCCCAGACGAGGTCGTCGTCGGGCAGCTCGTCGAGGAAACGGCTTGGTGCGCAGTCGATGATTTCGCCGTACTGCTTGCGCTTGGCCGCAAAGGTGAACGCGAGGGTCTGGCGAGCCCGGGTGATGCCGACATAGGCCAGGCGGCGTTCTTCTTCGATGGTGTCGGCTTCGATGCTGGAGCGGTGCGGCAGAATTTCCTCCTCCATGCCCATGATGAACACGTAGGGGAACTCCAGCCCTTTGGACGCATGCAGGGTCATCATCTGCACACCCTCGGCGCCTTCTTCCTCTTCCTGCTGGCGTTCGAGCATGTCGCGCAGCACCAGCTTGCCGATGGCTTCCTCGATGGTCATGCCACCGTCTTCGTCTTTCTCGAGGGTGTTCTTCAAGGCCTCGATCAGGAACCAGACGTTGCCCATGCGAAAGTCTGCCGCCTTGTCGCTGGAACTGTTCTGGCGAATCCAGTTCTCGTAGTCGATATCCATGACCATGCTGCGCAGGGCCGCGATCGGATCGTTCTGCGCGACCTGCTGGCGTACGCCGTCCATCCAGCGTTTGAAGCGCTGCAGGCGGTCAGTAAAACGGCTGTCCAGGTGTTCGCCAAGGCCCAGCTCTTCACTGGCGGCGTACATCGAGATCTTTCGCTCGGTGGCGTAGTTGCCAAGCTTTTCCAGCGTGGTCGAGCCGATTTCCCGGCGCGGCACGTTGATCACCCGCAGGTAGGCGTTGTCGTCGTCCGGGTTCACCAGTAGACGGAAGTAGGCCATCAGGTCCTTGACCTCCTGGCGGCCAAAGAAGCTGTTGCCGCCGGAGAGCCGGTACGGAATCTGGTGGTGCTGCAGCTTCAGCTCGATGAGCTTGGCCTGGTAGTTACCCCGGTATAGGATCGCGAAGTCACTGTAGGGGCGGTCGGTACGCAGGTGCAGGCTGAGGATTTCCATGGCCACCCGCTCGGCTTCGGCTTCCTCGTTACGGCAGCGGATCACACGGATCTCGTCGCCGTGGCCCATCTCGCTCCACAGTTGCTTCTCGAAGGCATGCGGGTTGTTCGAGATCAGCACGTTGGCGCAGCGCAGGATGCGGCTGGTGGAACGGTAGTTCTGTTCGAGCATGACCACCTTCAGCGAGGGGTAGTCGTCCTTGAGCAGCATCAGGTTTTCCGGGCGCGCGCCGCGCCAGGCGTAGATCGACTGGTCATCGTCGCCGACCACGGTGAACTGGTTGCGCGTGCCGATCAGCATCTTCACCAGCAGGTACTGGCTGGCGTTGGTGTCCTGATATTCGTCCACCAGCAGGTAGCGCACGCGGTTCTGCCATTTTTCCAGGATGTCGGCGTGTTCCTGGAACAGCTTTACCGGCAGCAGGATGAGGTCGTCGAAGTCCACCGCGTTGAACGCCTTGAGCGTACGCTGGTAATGGGCATAGACGATGGCGGCGGTCTGTTCCTTGGGGTTGCGCGCTTTTTCCAGGGCTTCTGGAGGCAGCACCAGGTCGTTCTTCCAGGCGCCGATCATGTTCTTGATCTCGTCGACGCCGTCGTCCCCGGAGTACTCCTTCTGCATGATGTCGGTCATCAAGGCCTTGACGTCAGCTTCGTCGAAGATCGAGAAGCCTGGCTTGTAGCCCAGCCGCTGATGCTCCTTGCGGATAATGTTCAGGCCCAGGTTATGGAAGGTCGAGACGGTCAGGCCGCGCCCTTCGCCGCCGCGAAGCAGGGTACCGACCCGTTCCTTCATCTCCCGCGCGGCCTTGTTGGTAAAGGTCATGGCCACGATGTACTGGGCACGGATGCCGCAGTTCTGGATCAGGTGGGCGATCTTGCGGGTGATCACGCTGGTTTTGCCGGAGCCGGCACCGGCGAGCACCAAAAGTGGGCCGCCGACGTAGCTCACGGCTTCTTGTTGCCGGGGGTTGAGTCGGGACATGGGGGAACCTGGGGTCGCCTGAAAATAGCCGGGCATTTTAGCAGGCGCGACGAGATTGTGCCGCGACCGTCTGACAGTGTGACGTAGCACGCGATCTAAATTTGCTGGTTCTGTTACTTTCCCGCAGGATGCGCTGCAACGTATGTGGATGTCGGCAAAGGAATGGCATGTGTTTAAGTGAAAATCATTACTACTAATGATTTAGGATAGGGCATCCCTGCTACTCATCGTCATTTAGACTGCGTCAACGTGCTAAGGAGCCAGCTTGTCTACGCCTGTCGAACCTTTGCGTTTGCTCCTGCTGGCTGATGAGCCTAGCTGGGCCGCGGCGCTGCAACACTGCTTGCAGCCGCTGGCCGGTAGTGCCGTGCTGATCAATGCGCCGAACTGGGAGTCGGTCGACAGCTTGTTTGTCAGTGATCGCAATGCGCTGGTGCTGGCCACTCCTGCGCTGCAACCGGCGCCAGGTCGTTGCGACCTGCCCATGCTGCTGCTGTTGGAAGAAGAACCTGTGCAGCCGCCGCTGGGTGTCAGCGACTGGTTGGTGCGTGAAGCGCTGAGCACCGATACCCTGCGGCGTTGCCTGCGCCATGTGCGAGAGCGTGGCGTACTGGAGGCCACCTTGCAGCGCCTGGCCGAGCAGGACCCACTGACCGGCATCGCCAATCGTCAGGGTTTCCAGACCCTGCTCACCGCACGCCTGGCCGATAACGAAGGCCGCGGTGTCGCCCTTGGCCACCTCGACCTGGACAACTTTCGGCACGCCAACGACGCCTTGGGCCACCAGGCGGGCGATCGCCTGATCCTGCAAGTGGTCGGTCGGCTCAAAAGCCAGCTCGAAGCGGGTGATCAGGTGGCGCGTCTGGGCAGTGATGAATTTGCCCTGCTGATTGATACCCGCCGTGAGCCGCAACGTGCCGAATGGATGGCTGAACGTATCGTCGAAGCGCTGGCCGAGCCTTACTGGATCGATGGTGAAAGCCTCTTGCTTGGCTGCAGTCTGGGCGTGGCGCATGCCCGTGCCGAGGGCGGTGCAGACCCACTGATGTGGCATGCCCATATCGCCATGCAGCAGGCCAAGGGCACCCAGGGGTGTACGTTCCATGTGTTCAACGAGCGTATCAATCGCCATGCGCGCAGCCTGGCCGACCTGGAAACCGAACTGCGCCGCGCCCTGCGCCGTGACGAACTGGAGTTGCACTACCAGCCTCGTTTTGACCTGAAGGGTGGCCAGATCGTCGGGCTTGAGGCGTTGGTACGCTGGCGGCATGCCGAGCGAGGCCTGTTGCCGCCCAGCGAGTTCGTGCCGCTGGCCGAGCAGAGCGGGCTGATCGTGCCGTTGGGGTACTGGGTGATCTCCCGTGCCCTGCGCGACATGCAGGCACTGCGTGAGCATGGGGTGGCCCCTCTGCATATGGCGGTTAACCTGTCGTTCCGCCAGTTCCAGGACAGCCAGTTGCTGGCCACTTTGAGCCGGTTGATCATCCAGCATGGGGTTGATGCGCGTTGGCTGGAGTTTGAGTTGACCGAGACGGCCGTGATGCGCCGTAGCGATCTGGTCAAACAGACCATGGATGCGCTGGGCCGGCTAGGCGTGCGTTTCTCCCTGGATGACTTTGGTACCGGGTTTTCGTCGTTCGTGCACCTCAACAGCCTGCCGATTACCTTGCTCAAGGTGGACCGCAGCTTTGTCGGTGGCATGGAGCAGCGCGAAGAGAACCGCCAATTGGTTCACGCCATGATCAACCTGGCGCACAACCTGAAGCTGGAAGTGGTGGCCGAAGGGGTTGAGACTGAAGAACAGATGGCGTTGCTGCGCAGCTTCGACTGCGATCAGGCGCAGGGCTACCTGATCAGTCGCCCGCTCCCGATCGACGAATTGCTGGCCTACCTGACGCAAGGCGCTGCTCCCCTGAAAGCGACTGTGTAGGCGCTGGCCTGCGAGGGTGTCGGTTAAGCGCCTGCAGCGCGCCCGCCAGCCCTTTGGCCGGCGGCAGTTGCCAAAGAGGGTGGCAGCTATACGCGGGGTGGTAAACCGGTGGACAGGAACATCCGGCAGGCCCTGAGGCCTCCCGCGTACAGCTGCCATAAAGCAGGGTCTATGGATGTCTACGACCGCTCGGGTTACCACCCCGAGCGCTGTATGTTCAGCGACGAAGCCAGCCTAGAGGGCCGGGTTTCCGGGGACAAGTCATCATGCATAGACAGACTGCGTAGGGCATTTCCTAGGACGCAAGATCAGCCAGCCATTTTGCCTATTCGAATCAAAATCTAACATTTGAGTCATTAAAAGACGGTGAGCCAACATACTTGGCGCGTACCTCTCGATACCCTTTCTGTTGGGGCCTTGAGGTATTTGCATTGGGTTGGATATCTGCTAGATATATAACCGTCGTTGATATCGTTTTGACTTTACGCTCGTGTGGCATGGGCAATCCAGCCATGGAGTAGAGGCGAAACCGTCGAAAAGGCTGGAGTTCTCCCGACGGGTTTAAAACAGGATGAACGTTTCAATTGGAGGCACGGATGTCGCCGTTGACTGCGCAACACTTTTCGGGAATTGCGACAGGTCACGTCACTGACAAAGCAAACCCATTTCTCCGTTTACCCAATCTTCTGAAGTGTCGACACCGTCTCGATACCGTGTTCCGGAGGGTGGCGTCTTTTGCCCAGGCCCATCCCAATAATCGCCAGCGTTTTTATGATTAAAAAGTGCACGTGAGCACAAGGTTCGTTATTGCCTTGGGCTGCGATGTGCATTGCGTGCGTTGAGGTTAATCAGTTGAGTCTTAACTACATGCTTTTCTAAGGAAAGGAGCGGGGGATGTCAGATTATTTTTTGGGTGAAATTCGCTGGTTTCCGACGAGTTGGGCGCCCAGCGGATGGCTTGCATGTGATGGAAGAGACATGCCAATCGCTCAGAACCAGGCCTTGTATGCCTTGCTTGGGACAAGGTACGGAGGGAATGGGGTAACAACGTTCAAGCTACCGGACTTGCGCGGCCGTGCGGCCCTGCACTATAGCGGGGTTCAACCTGATTACATACTTGGAGCCAAGGCGGGTGTTGAAACAGTCGCGCTGACTGCTGCACAAATGCCTGCACATACCCACGCCTTTAATGCATCAACGGCAGAGGGAACGGCTCCGCAGCCGAAGGGCAATCTTCTGGCGGATGCCGCTGCAGCGGGTGGCGTGAGTGACCCACGTCTTTATGGGGCGCCCGGCGCCATGATCCCGCTGAACAAGGAAAGTGTATCGGTGTCAGGCAGTAGTGCAGCGCATGCAAACATGCAGCCGTTCCTGGTGCTCAATCCTTGTATTGCCGTCTCGGGCATATTCCCGCCACGCAGCTGACGCTAGTTGACCCCAGCATTGAGGAATCAAAGACATGGTTGATTGTTATGTAGGTGAAGTGCGTTTGTTTGCTGGCTCGAGAGTCCCCGACAACTGGCATGCGTGTGACGGCACTCAGCTGTCGATCAGCGGCAACGAGGTGTTGTATTCCGTGATTGGCACGACCTATGGCGGAAATGGGGTGACGACATTCGCGCTTCCTGATTTACGCGGTCGTGTGCCTATCGGGCAGGGGCAGGGATTAGGACTGACGGCCAGGGGTATCGGTGTGGCCAGTGGTGCTGAGGTAGTGGCCTTGGACCCGTCACAGATGCCAGCGCACGCGCATGTAATCATGACTGCGGGTTCAGACGCTAGTGCTGCCACGCCAGGGCCAGCGGTGACCTTGGCCAATACGGTTTCA
Source organism: Pseudomonas sp. HLS-6 (assembly GCF_002753995.1). NCBI lineage: Bacteria > Pseudomonadati > Pseudomonadota > Gammaproteobacteria > Pseudomonadales > Pseudomonadaceae > Pseudomonas > Pseudomonas sp. HLS-6. The sequence goes on along the minus strand of NZ_CP024478.1, from coordinate 5,071,800 downwards.
CCTTTAGCCCAGTACCTCAAGAGTGGCGCAGCTTCTTCACAGCAAGTACAGCTGTCCGCTTCCACCGTCGCACCTGTGGGATCAGGTCAGGCGCACAACAACGTCATGCCCAGCACTGTCTTGACGTACATCATTGCTCTGGTCGGTATCTACCCAACACAATCTTGATATCAGGAAAGCTCAACATGGATGCTTTTATCGGTGAAATCAGGTCGTTTCCTTATGGATACGTCCCTGAAGGCTGGCTGGCCTGTGACGGAACCGTTCTGTCGATACAGGCATACGCAGCGCTGTACTCGCTCATTGGCAGCAAGTGGGGAGGGGACGGCAAGCAGACGTTCGCGGTGCCTGACCTGAGGCAGCGCGTGGTCATGGGCAGTGGTGCAGGCCCAAACCTGACCCCCCGCGCCTGGGCCGATACTACCGGGCAGGCCGCGGTAGCATTGACCGAGGCTCAGCTACCCCCCCATAACCACTCCGTGACGGTTAAGTACCCCGTGCTCACAAGCGTGGCAACCGATATGCAGGCTACACCGGACGCCAACGCATCATGGCTGTCCAGAGTATTGGTCATGAATCAGGCGCCGCCAGCCGCAATGGCGGCCTATGCCTCAGGGGCTCCGAATACTCAGCTTTCCGGCACGACGTTATCCGTTCAGGGCACAGGAGCTCCCCATGAAAACCGACAACCCTATCTAGCGCTTGAGTTCTGCATTTGCTGGAACGGTACTTACCCTAGTTTCAGTTGACGGGGATGCGCATGTTGCCCATGGAATATCTGCTATCGGGCTTGGCATTGCGCGGCGAGAACCCTGACGACAGGCCGTTCCTGGAACGGCTTTTCGTCTCGAACCGAGCCGCAGAGCCGGGTTTTGCGGCTTGGCCGGAACAGATGCGGCATACGTTCCTGGTCAGCCAGTTTGATTTGCAGCGCCGTCATTATGCCAACGCCTATGCCGGTGGCGATTTCTATATTGTCGAACACAATGCAGGCGCTGTTGGCAGGCTTTGCCTGTTCAGGACGGATCACGATGTACGGGTGGTCGATGTATCCCTGACCCGGCAGAGCTGCGGCATCGGGCTTGGCTCGGCGTTGCTGCGTGCGGTGCAGCGTCAGGCCGGCATGCAGGGCAAGACCGTCAGCCTCAACGTGGAGATGAGCAACCCTGCTCTGCGGTTGTACCGGCGTCTGGGCTTCGAGCAGACCGGCCAGTCAGGTCCCTATTGGCATATGATCTGGCGCCCATCGACATGAGTACCTTGACGGGCATGTCTTGTATAGCAAAAAGCAATTATGTAGGCTTTTAATCGTTCTTTTACTGCGGATTGGCCGCAGTAAAACCTGCCAAAGGATACTGGTCGTGACCTCCCACAATACTGTTGATGCAAAGGGCGCCCAGCCCGAGAGCCAGAAAAAAGAGTGGTTTACGCCTGAGGTGCGCGATCAAAGCATTAACAGTCTTACCGAGGCGGGCAAGATCGTGTGGCCAAGTGAGTCCTCAGCCCTAAGCGGGCCGCCTTCCTGATCTGCTTCCCGCGCAGCCGTTCGGCAAGTGACATCACTTGGCTTTTGTACGTTAGCGCTTTGTCTTTGAAGTGTTTCAACGGCTGACAGGCATCTACAATGTTCATCGCGGCTTTTAGAGCTCACTGGCGGCATGCTTGTTCTTGCCGGTTCCTGAGTGATCGAAGCCTTGCCTGTCGTCGATCCGGGCCAAGCCATTTTGAATGAGTTCTTTGCTAATACACGTAGGTTCGCCTTGGTCGATTATCTTGTTTGTGGGCTGTCTGTTCGTTCCGAGTTGCTGTTGCCCGGCATCGTAAGAGCCGAGGCCCCGGTGAGCGAGCCGGATGTGCTAGTGCGCCGGGCAACCGTTCCTTTGCCTTGTACCCCTGAGCAGGATCACGGCCTGAATTGGCGTGTCGACGGTGCCGATGTGTTGTTCCGGGTGCCGGGGATCGTTCGGTTTCTGATTGCCGGTGGCCGACAGGTTGAGTTCGAGCTCGAAGCCTCTGGCCGCGATGACGATGTTGTGCCGTTTTTTCTCAGTACCGTGGTCGGTGTGCTGCTGCATCAACGCCAGCGCCTGGTGCTGCATGCGTCCGCCGTTTCTTTTAACGGTCAGGCTGTCGCGATTTGCGGGCCGAGTGGGGTGGGCAAATCCACCTTGGCGGCGGCGTTGTGCGAGGCGGGCTGCAGTTTTGTCAGTGATGATGTATCGGTCATTCACACGGCCACTGCGTGCAGGCCCTTGGTGATTCCGGACGGGCGTCAGCATCGGCTATGGGCTGATAGCGTTGCACGCCTTTCCCTGAACGATCGTCAGGGTGCAGCAGTGCGGGCCAGCCTGCAGAAGTTTCACGTGGATCCGGCCAGTGAAGGCCAGCCGGTGCCCGTTCCCTTGCACGCCATCGTAGTATTGCGCGAGGCGCGGGGGGCGCACCGTCATGGGCTTGTGCGGCTCTCGTCCGCTGATGCCGTCGCGTTGCTTCGCAATGACGTATTCCGTGGCCTGTTCGCGTCGCGCTTGGGGCGTGATGCGCAGTTGTTTGTCCAGATAGCCGCGCTGCTGGGGCAGGTTCAGGTGTTTCGGCTTGATCGGCATGCCGATTTTGCTCGGCTTGGCGATGATGTGCGTCTGGTGCTGGGCTGTCTGGAAAGCGCCAAATGACAGCACGCGACCACGGTGTGGTGTGGTTGGCCTCCTTTCCCAAGTCAGGCAATACCTGGTTACGGCTGTTGCTGGCCAATCTGTTGTATGCCGATGAGCAGCCGGTCGATATCAACCACATCACCTTGCCGGGCAGCTCGCCCATTAGCCGCCATGCCATTGAAGCGCTGACACTTATCGATACCAGCCTGTTGACCCACAGCGAAGTGGACCGGCTACGCCCTCAGTGGACCCGATTGGCAACAGCCGATGCGACGGAACGCTCTTATATCAAAACGCACGACCTTTGGCGCCTCAACGCTGCCGGTGAGCCCATACTTGGCCGACTTACCCACAGTGTTGCGATGTATGTCGTTCGCGATCCGCGAGACGTGGCCGTGTCGCTGGCCCATCATTTCGGCTGTTCGCTCGACAAGGCTATAGGCTACCTGAATGACGGCTCTGGTGACGCAGGCCGGGTACCTCGCCGGTATGCGGCTCGATTCGATAGCTACCTGTACAGTTGGAGCCAGCATGTGAGCAGTTGGCTTGAGCAGCGCGATGTTCCTGTGCACCTGCTGCGTTATGAGGACTTGCTGGCCAATGGGCCGGCAGCATTTGCTGAGGCTGTTGCGTTTCTGGGCCTCGACGTGTCGGCCCAAGCCATAGAGCGTGCCCTGCACTTTGCTGCGTTCGATCAATTGCAGCGCCAGGAGCAGACGCATGGTTTTCAGGAAAAGCTCGGTCGAGCCAGCGCGCCGTTCTTTCGCTCGGGGCGGGCAGGGGCGTGGTCCGAGGTGTTGTCCCCGGAACAGCAAGAGCGCATTGTGTGCGCCCATCGTCCGCTCATGGAGCGTCTGGGTTACCTATGAGCCGCGCGCGGTAATGGTTTTTATCGGATGACCCATACAGTCATGGAGCAGAGAAGTTAATGATCGATACAAGGCTGCTTTCCGAGGGCGTGTTCCAGCGCACCGAAGGGTTGCTCGCTGCTGAGGCGGGTGAAGAGTTGTTGATGATGAGCGTTGATCTGGGCAGGTACTTCAACCTCAATGCGGTTGGCGCCAGGATTTGGGCGCTTCTGGAAAGGCCGATGATGGTGCAGGCCATGCTTGCTACTTTGCTTGCCGAATACGATGTCACCCCTGAGGTGGCACGCCAGGAGCTGGAAACCTTTCTCGGCGCCTTGCATGAGCGCGGTTTGGTCACGGTCAGCAATGCGTTGGCTGGCTAAATATCGGCGTATATCCCGCGCCGACCGCTGGCTGACGCTGGAGGCTGCGGTATCGCTCGTGTGCGCGGCGGTCATGCTCAAGCTTCTACCGTTTCGTTGGGTCGCCAGAGGGGCCGGGGAGTTGTCAGGGCAAACGCAGCGGGGTGAAGTGTCGTCGCTGCCGCCCTTGCACCCTGCATTGCCGGGGCAGGTCGGGCGGGCCGTGGTACGTGCTGCTCGGCACCTGCCATTGACGCTGCTATGCCTGCCCCAGGCCATTGCTGCCCAGCGCATGCTGCGTCGGCGTGGTATCGCCTCCACCCTGCATTTTGGTATGGCGCTCAGCACGGATGGCAGTCGCCGCATGTTGGCCCATGCCTGGCTGACCGTAGGCGAGCAAGGGGTGATCGGCATACCCGCCAGCCAGGGTTTTAGCGAGCTGGCTCGTTTTTCCCAGGAAGCATCTGGCCCCCCCCCTGTTCAGTGATGTTGGAGCAACCAGGCCATGGCGCGCAGCAGTGGCATTGGCACAATGGCGCCTGCGCTGGCCATGCGCGTCCGGTTCTCGGCCAGCACGAGGTGTTTTGCATCCTCGACCGTGGGCAGGTGGTCGATGCGGCGCTGTATCGCCTGCAGGTTAAAAAGATCGCCTGCGAGGGGATGGGCGCGCAGTGCTTCCATCTGCGCGTACAGCGCGTCGCGTTGCGCCGCCTGGATCATCAGTAGTTCAGGAAATGGGCTGAGCTTGTTACGCCGCCAACGAATTTTCTCGGGCAGTACATTGGCCATGGCATCGCGGAACAGGCGTCGTTTCCATCCGCCGCGACAAAACAACGAGCTGGGTAACGACCAGGCGAACTCGACCACCCGCCGGTCCAGTAGCGGAAAGGAAAACGCGATGCCGTGGCGCGCGCCCATTAGCGCCCAGTGCTCGGTCCTGCGCGCCAGGTGTGGCTGTGCCGCAAGCAGTTGCCAGCGATTGCCCACCGCATTGGCGCCAATCCTGATGCCTGGGCCGATGATGCGATGGTCGTCGAGCTTCAACATGTCTTGCAGTTTGTACGGATGAGCCCCGGCGGTAGGCCGCTGGCGCAAGAAAGCGAGGGCGGCGCCCGGTATGAGGTAAGGCAACAATTCGGCGCGTATTGTTCGAAGTGGGGATTGGCCGTGTTCGTTGGCCAGCGCCCGAAATTCTCCGGCCAGGTAGCGCCATTGCCCGCCCAGTAACGCTTCTGCCAGCGCCCCTCGACCGTTGTAGGTGGCCCCTTCGTCGCCACCCCAGCCCGACAGCAGGGTCGTCACACCGTGAGCGGCGGCATGTGCGCAGACCTGGTTATCCGGGAAAGCCGGGTCGCACGGTAACAATTGATCGACATCCATGCGTGGGAAGACAAACGCTGCTTGATTGTCGATCCGTATCGGCTGCCAGGCGATGTCAGGCTCCTGACGCAATATGGCCTCGACGTAATCCCCTTCGCCTTGCAGGTCCAGCCCGGTCAGGGTGCCGGGCAGAAAGGAGTAGCCCAGCAGTGGCTGGTTTGCCTGACGTTGCAGGCGGGCCGCCAGGACTGCCAGGGACGAAGAATCCAGGCCACCGCTTATGTGAGCGCCTACCGGTCTTTCGGCAGGCACGCGGCAACGCACTGCTTCGCGGACGAGCGTGGCCATTTCCTCGGCGGCCTCTTCCGGGCTGCAGGTACGCTGCCCGCCGAGGGTTGGCTCCAGTCGCCAGTGATGCTGGCGCTCGATGTGCAGCGGCGATACGCGTATCCGCTCGCCCGGTGCGAGCCGTTCGATGCCTCTGAAAAGCGAACGCTCCGGTCCGTGCAAGGCACTGAGCAGGTCACTCAGGAAATAGTCTTGATCAAGCTCTCGGGTGACGAAACCGCCAGCGTGGATGGCCCGAGGGAGTGAGCCGAAGGCGAACAGGTTGCCTGGCTGATGGGTGAAGAACAACGGTCGTACCCCCATGCCATCGCGGGCGCAGGTCATGGTACGCGAGCGTGCATCCCAGAGCGCTACGGCGAACTCACCGAGTATGCGTTTCAGCGCTTCGGTGTGGGGGGCTTCCAGCGCTGCCAGTAGCTGCCTTTCGCCGTCGATCTGTGGCTCGTGTATGCGGGCGTCGGCAGCCATCACCGCACCGCTTGCGGCGTGCGGCAACGAGGCTTCCCCCCCACTGAAGTCCAGTACTGCCAGTGCGGCAGGCCCTTGCAGAAGGCGGGCGACACTCGGTATCAAGCCTGGCTCGATCATCGCACTCACCATGCGCTCCAGGCATGTGGCCTCGGCTGCTCGGCCATCCAGATGTACAAATCCGCAAATCAGGCGCATGGGTAGGCTTCCAGATGTTCCAGTGCGATGGTGGCAAAGGGCGTATCACCCAGCGCAGTGTCGTCGATCAATTGGTGAAACAAGCATCCCCAGCCGGCGTTGGTTTCGATCAGCACGGGACCGTCAGGCGTTACCGCGACATCCCAGCCCAGAAAGACGAAACGTTCAAACGCTTGGCGATGGGCGCGTTGCACCAGTTCCACACAGGCCTGCCAGTGAGGGATCGTAAGGTCGGTGATGGCCTTGCCCGTCAACGGATGATGCGTAACCACGTCGCCCTTGGCGGTGAGGCTGCGTGTGACCTTGCCGGTTTCTGCATTGATCGCACAGAGGATGGGGCGGCGTCTGCCATGGTGTTCATCGGTGAACAGCATCATCAGTTTTGCGACCACCTGCACCTCGCCTGCCAGGGTGATGCCGGTGACGATGCGCAGTGTTACCAGCGGCCCGTGGGACAGCTCCGCAAGCGTGGGATGGTTGTGCAACCAGGGTTGCACAATGCAATCGCGTTGTCGCCAGTGCTCCACCAGTGCAGTGGGCTGCAGGGTTTGGCCATTGATGTCGCGGTAGCCTGTTGCTTCGCGCAGCCACTGTTGCGCGCCGCTACCCTGGCTGCCGTGTAGGTCCTTGACCCACAGCCTGGCCTGGTCTGGCAGAAACGGGGTGTGCGAAGGGTCTTGTCGCCCTTCGCGGAATACGGCGAGGGTGGGGATACAGGGCAGGGTATGGCGCTGGCAAATGTCAGCGAAGCGCGCCTTGTCCTGAACGTCCGAATGCGAGGCGCCGCGTCGCGTATTCAAGGTGCGTAGCAGGTTTGCCTCGCACCAGTAAAAGTAATCGCCGGCCAGGTGCTGGCGCGATTTATCGGCGAGTCGGTAGCTGTTGAATTCCACTGGCGGCACATTGTGCAGCATTGCCAGGCGCCACATCTGCCAACCCTGCCGAACGCTCTCCCAGGGGCTGCTCGGACGTATGTCCGCTGGTGCTTGGCGCAGGTTGCGTCGGGTTTCCAGCAGGGCACCGATGGGCCAGGCCAGGGTCATGAGGGCGCGCAAGGCCCAGCGCTGCAGCAACGGTCGATGGGCGAAGTATTCAGAACGTGCCACCGAACGAATGCGCCCCATGGGTGTGCGCGAGGAGCGCAGAACCATGAAGGGGAAGCCTCGTTTGCTCAGCCCGAACGCCCGGGCGGCTTTGACCAGGCGTGCCTTACGCATTGGTGCCCGACCCGGCGTGGCGCTGGAAGAGGCCTTTGAACTTGGCGACGATCAACAGAAACAGGTAGGCGACGTTGGTCCGTACATAGCGCCATAGCAAGCGACGGGGCTCCATGAGCAGCCGGAAAAACCACTCCATGCCAATGACTTGCATCCAGCGAGGGGCACGCGGCAGTGTGCCGGAAAGCACATCGAACGAGCCGCCGACCCCCATGCCGATCTTTACGCCAAGGTGCTGCCAGTGTTTCTGCAGTAGCAGCTCCTTCTTTGGGGAGCTCATGCCGATGAACAGCATGTCCGCACCGCTGGTGCGAATCGCTTCGACCACATCGGCTTCTTCTTCGGCGCTGAAGTAACCATCACGCACCCCGACAATGCGCAGTTTCGGATAGCGGCCGAGTAAGCGCTGAGCAGTCAGTTGCACCACCTCCCTGCGAGCGCCCAGCAGATAGACAGACGCCCCGGTTTCCGCTGCCAGGGCGCACAGATCACCCAACAGATCGATGCCTGCGCGGCGTGGTGGGACCGGTATGTCCAGAAGCTTGAGCCCGAGTGAAATGCCGGCACCGTCAATATGCACCCACTCGGCTTCGTTCAGCGCGCCCATCAGCAGCGGTGCGCGACGGGCGTCGACCAGCTTGGCAACATTCAGGCCCTCCAGGTGCAGGCGGCGCTCGCCGGCAAGGGAACGCTTCGCTTCCTCCATCAGATCGTGTGGGGCGATCAGGTCGAGGGGGCATCCGAGAAAGTCGATCCGACGGTTACCGGGCTGAGTATTCATAGCGCATCCCTGCTGCATGATGTTGTGTTTTGGGCAGGCTGCGCAGTGTGGCACCGCAGAGCAGCCAGAAAGCGCCGGTACCGGAGACTGCCAGTACGTGCTCGGAACTGATCAGGGTCGTGGCGACACCGAGCGACAGCCAGAAAACCGCCAGGGCCATGGGCTCGCGATGCTGGCGATAGCCGCGCCACAAGGCCAGCGCGACGTTGGCATAGAAGTACAGGAAGAGCAGGGCGGCGGGCAGGCCCAATTGAAAGGCGATACTGAAGATGGCCCCTTCACCGCCACCGATGGCCGGGCGGCTTTCTTGTGCGGCGATTGCGCCTTGCTCACCTAACCCGGCTCCCAGCAGCAATACCTTGGGCAAGTCCTGAAGGTTTTTCTGCAAGGCCATCCAGTGACCGATGGTTGAACCATCCTGAAATCGGATGCTGATGAGCACGATGCCGTATGACGCAATGGCGATAGCAATACAGGCACACCCTGCGATCACCAGACGCGAATACCGGGAGCGGAACAAGGTCGTGCCGGTCATCAGGTAGCCGACCAGCGCCAGGCTGCCCGCGAGCATGGCGCCTCGTGTCCCGGACATCCAGATACCGATGAACATCAGGCCGCACAAGGCAAGGCCGAACCAGCGCGCACGCCGCTCCAACCAAGCGATTGCGGTCAGCGCGACGACGGCGAGGAACATTCCCTGGGCCAGAGGCGAGGCCAGCAGGCCTGCGGCCCGGCGATCCAGCTCGAGATTGGAGTAGAAATTCCAGGGCAGCCCGGTGTCCGGTTGAGCCCCCAGCAGCAAGCCTTTGACATGCAGCATGTAGCTCGGATACGCGAGCGTGTCGATCCAGAAATGGGTGTTTCGTTGTTCCCAGGCGCCGAACAGGGTACTGGCGATGCCCAGTGCTACCAGCAGGGTGGCACAACTGTGCAGTTGCTGGCGTTCCCGGACGCAGTAATAGCCCGCCAGAAAGAACAGCATGGGTATCAGCAGGGTGCCGAATGAGCCGACCAGGATGCCAAAGGAGACGCCGCCGCGATTGAACAGCAGGTACAGCATTGCCAGGCTGCCATAGGCCAGTATTGGCAGCAGCAGGCGCGTCGGCATGCGAACGCTGAGCAGGCAGCAGCCCGCGAGGACGATGACCAGCAGGTCGCGCAGATTGCGCAGCACGCCCGCGCCAGGCCACGCGCCGCCATCATACAGCCAGGCACTGCCAAGGTCGCCCAAGTGGACCCAAAGTATGATGATCACCAGCGCCACGAACCTCATCGGCGCAGCTCCTGACGCTGCCGGGCACGATGTTGGCGCCAGCGCTGTAGCTCGCCGAGCGCGCCAGCCCCGAGCAGGCTCAGGGCCGCACGCTTGAGCATGGCCTTCAGGCGGTCCTTGAGGCCCCAGTCAACCCGCTCAATCCATTGATCAATGGTGTTGACGCTTGCCTTGGCAGCGGGCGCCATGGGGGATTGCACCAGGCGTTCCGGGCGTTTTGCTTCAAGCCACAGCGTGCCGGGCAATGCCGTCAGTGGATGAGCGCCGCAGTAGGTGACCTGCAGACCGGCTGCTTCGGCGAGGCGTTGCAGGCTGTCGGCGCAGAAGTAACTCAAGTGAGCCGGGTGCACGAACAGGCGCGTCTGCCAGTCGCTCATCAGGTCCGGTACCTCTATCCATAGCTGTCCGCCTACTCGGAGCGTGCGTGCGGCCTGTTCCAGGAAACCCCGAGGGTCGATCAGGTGCTCCAGGACATGGAACGCTACCAGCGCGTCCAGGTGCTCTGTTGGGAGGGCGGCCAGGTCATTGATGAACGCGACCTGCGCGTGCGCCAGCAAGGCGCCGCGGTGCGACGTGTCCGGCTCGCTGGCCGTCAGTTGCAGGTCTGGGCGCAGCATTGAGGCCTCGCCGAGAAAAGCACCGAAGCCCGAACCCATTCCAAAAAGATGCGCCTTCTGTGGCAGCTTCGGCGCAATCAGCGACAGACGCAGGCGGGCAGTTTCCCGGTCGCCGCGCCAGGCAAAGAAGCGCGTGGTGCTGTGCCAGGGAACCTCCGCCGGAAACAGGCGGCGGTAGGCGCCTTCATAGAACCGCGACAGGCCGGCTTCGGTAAAGCCCGGTGCCAGATAAACCGCGGCACAGTGTCCGCAACGCCTCAGTTGCTGGCCAGATCGGGCATAGATTTCCGGCCAGAAATGCCGCTGTGCCTCGGTGCTGCCGCACAGTCGACACTGGCCGCAGTCCGCTGCCAACCCCCAGTCCGCGCTGTGCTCACGCATGGAACCTCCGATACCAGAGCGCGACTGACAGTGCCAGCCACAACGTGCTGTGCTTACGGGGCTGGGCGAGCTGGGCGCGTAGCCCATCCACGTCGATGAATGCCGCCAGCCCGGAGGGCAGGTCATCGAGCAACTCGCGCCACGGCAAACGACCGACGAGAAACTGTTCGGCATGACCGAAACCGGTGTTCTTCGGCGTTTCGATGATGGCCTCGGGCAGCAGCCCTTTGAAGGCGTCCCGGAGCAGCGCCTTGGAGCGCCCTTCACCCACCCGCGTCAATGCCGGGGTGGCAAAGGCGCGTTGCACCAGGCGATGGTCCATGAATGGGCTGCGCAGTTCGATACCCGCGCTCATGCTGTTGCGGTCGGCAATCCGCAGGCTCATGGGCAGCAGGTTATCGAGTTCATCCTGGCGCAGCCGGGTTTCCAGATTGCTGCGCATGCGTTCTTGCAGGTATTCCAGGCGATGCCGCTGCGACGCCCAGAGTGCCTCGCTCATCAGGCCGACGCTGGGTCTTTTGCGCCGCAGCAATGCCCCCACCGCAGGCAGTGGCAGGTCCCAGACCAGGCGATTCAAGAGCAGGCCGGGCGCGAAAGTGCGGTACCTGAGCAGGCGAATCATATGCAGCAGTTTGCCCGCCTTGAACGCATCCCTCGTCGCCAGGGCGTGGTAACGCGCGGTGTACCCGCCGAACAGCTCGTCGGCGCCTTCCCCGGATAACACGACTTTGTAGCCTTGTTCGCGGATGGCACGGTAGGTTCTGAAGCCGGCAATCGCCGACGGCGTGCTGAACGGCTCGCCCTGGACGCTGACCAGGTTCATTAGCTCATCGGCTGAGGGGATGGGGTTAAAGCGCAGTATTCGATGCAAGGCCGCATGACCACTGTCGCCCATGAACGCTGTGGCTCTGGCCGACTCATCGAACGCCGACTGCACAGCATCGTGATAGCCGTAGGTAAAGGCGCCCGACAGCCGCTGTCGGTTTTGCTGGCTAGCACCAAGCGCGACATGCGTGATGATGGAGCTGTCCAGCCCGCCGGACAGCAGGCTGGCCACGGGGACGTCTGCCTGCAGGCGCAGGCGAATTGCATCTTCCACCAGCCCGCGTACTTCAGTGCTCGACAGCGGTTCTGCGCTACCGGGCTCGGGCCAGTCATGATAAGGGGCGGCACTGAAACGCCCGGCTCGGCTCATGCGGCAGACCTGGCCAGGCGGTACCGCCTGAACGCCGGTAAAGAACGTGGCGGTGCCTTGCTCGGAAAAGCCGGTGACCAGGAAATCGAACAGTTTCTCTGGGTTAGGGGCTGGGTACCCGCCACGTATTGCGGCAATTGCGCTGATTTCGCTGGCCAGCGTTACGTGGTGCCCATCGTGATGCAGGTACAGCGGTTTCACGCCGAGCCGGTCGCGGCAATAGATCAGGTCGCCGCTGGGCGCATCCCATAGCACCGCCGCCCACATGCCGTTGCAGCGAGCAAATACACCCTCACCCCAGAGGCGCCAGCCCTGTAGCAGCACCTCGGTATCGCCGTCTGTGACGAACAGGCAGCCCAGTGCGCGAAGCTCTTCGCGCAGCTCGACAAAGTTGTAGATCGCACCATTGAACACCAGCACCGTACCGCTGATCGGGCAGCGCATAGGCTGTTCGGCAGCGCTGCTGGTATCGAGGATGGCCAGTCGGCGATGGCCGAGCAGGGTCGCGGGTGCCTGCTCTACGGTGAGTAGCCCTTCTGCATCCGGACCACGTCGGGCCAGGCTCGCCAGTGCCGATCTGGCCCTTTGTTCCAGGCCGGCGGAGGCGTGGAGCGCGCGTACTGCAATCAAACCGCACATGACAGCTGCTCCGGTGTGTTCATGGGTGAGCGCCTGCGCGGCGGGCGGGCAAATAGCAGGGTGCCTGCCGCAGCAGTCCGATCAGGATTGGCAGCAACAGCACCGTGCCGATCGTCATCGCCCAATCGGTTGCGTCAGCAACACACGCGAGCAACGACAGGGCCAGGGTCGTCAGCCCAGCGAGCCCGAAGCGCAGCTTGAGCAGTTTGAGCTGCCAGACCAATATCGCGAGTACGCCTGCCATGCGGGCCCACAGAAGGTAACCGGCGTCGCCTGCCCAAGCGGCGCCGATCTGCAGCAGTGCGCTGTCGGTCATGCCGATCACCAGCAACCTCATCAAGCGACCCTCCAGGCGAGCGCTGATGAGCAGTGTGGCGAGAACCCCACTCGATGCTGAGATCCCCCAAGCGAATATCACGATTGCTGCCAGCCCCAGCCATGGGCGTTGCCCAGTAAACAACGCCAGATCCTTTATCAGCAGGCCCGCCAGCAATACTGTTGCTGTGCCCCACAGCAACAGTGAGGCCACAGTCAGAATCCGCGCCTGCCCGGGTGCCGTGTTGGCAGTGGGCAGCAGGAGCCGTGCAAGCTGGGCCTGTATCCCTGAAAGGCCACTGAGCACGTGGTTCAAGATCAGGAAAAACGGCAGGAAAGTCGGTGCCAGCGGCGCCAGCAGAAACGGTGTGAGCCGATCATGCAGGGTGCCGCATATGCCGATCAGCGAGAGATGGACGGCAGCGCCTATCTGACCTTTGCCCACCAAAGGCAGCCAGAGCTTGAGTTGGCGGCTGCAGAACACATTGACGAGTGCCTGTACCAGATAGCCAAGGCTGACCGATAGACCGGCGGTGGCCGCCATCGACTGCGCGAGCGAGTCCTGTAACAGGTACCAGAAGAGCAGCGCGGCGGGCCAAGCAACTTGTGTGACCAGCAGACCGGCCAAACGCCGCCCCTCGGCGATCATTGGCGACGAATAATTGAACAGCGCGAGCAGGCAGGCTGGCGCGGCCCAGAGCAGGTACTCCTGGCTGGCACCCTCACTGCCCCATAGCTGCCAGCCGAGTGCGCTGGCGGCCAGCAGCACGGTGGTAGCGGCCAACCGATGTCCCAAGGCATATCGCCAGGTGTGTTGCCAGTCGGGCGAGTTGCCGGATTCGCGCAGGAACAGTGACGAGTAGCCGAGGTCCGCCAGGAAAATCAGCGTAACCAGCAGCAGGTGGGCGAGTCCGGTTTCACCGTATTGCGAAGGGCCCAACAGGTACAGCAGGCGTAACTGGAACAGGAAATTGGCCACTTGGCCCAGCGCGTACGTCGAGGCCGCGAAGAGCAACGGCTGGCTGATCGACCCTGCCTTGGGGTGTCGAGCGTGTTTGCCAGGCGTCGGTTGAGCAGGCTCTTGAGAGGCGCCTGGATTCACTGCGCATTGTCCGGAAACACGACCCTTCGCAAGGCTTCATCGAAGCGCAAACGTGGCTGCCAGCCAAGCAGTTCCAGCGTGCGGCCGGGATCACCGAGTTGGCTGGGGCGGTCGACTCGGCGCTTGCGCGCCGGGTCAACTTCAACCGTTACCGGCATGCCGAGAATCTGGCCCAGTTGCCGGACCAATTGCTCTACGGAGTGCTCCACGCCAGAACACAGGTTCAGGGTATCGAACGGAACATCGTGGCGAGGGTCGAGCAGCATGGCGATCAGGCCGCGAGCGATGTCGTCAGCGTGCAGGTAGTCGCGCCTTGGGGTCAGGTTCCCCAGGCGCACGCGCCCATCGCTTGCATTGCGCAGTTGTGCCAGCACCTCGGGAATCAGGTGCCCATTGGGATCGTCATGGCCAATGGCGTTGAAGATCCTGGCTGCTCTGCCCACGCGTTGGCCGCGGCTGGCCCAGAACTTCAACTGCTGTTCGTTGCTGTACTTGGACAGGGCATAGTTGTCGCAGGGCGCCAGCGGGCTGGTGAGTTCTGCCAGCGGGGCATCCTGCCAGGCATAGACGGCGCCGCTTGACGCGATCACGATGCGTCTGATGTCTGCCTGCTCCGCAGCAGCCAGCAATCGCTCGGTACCGACGACGTTGACGTCAAGGCAGTGGGCGCGTTGGGTTTCGCAGGTGGGAATGTGATGCACCGCTGCCAGGTGGATGATGGCATCTGGACGAAACGCGTCCAGCAGGGCTGTCAGTGTTTCGCTGTTGCACAGATCGCCGCACACCGCCAGGGTGGCTTCCTCCGGCATCGGCAGGCCGCTCGACAGGTTGTCCAGCACCGCAACTTCGCCGCCAGCCTCGCGCCATTGTCGGGTAACGCGACGCCCCAGCATACCGGCTCCACCGGTGACCAACAGGCGCATCATGGGCGCACCTCGACGATCAGTCTGCGACGCAGGGGGCGTGGCAGCCAGGTCAGGATTTCACGATCCCGGTGCATCAGGGCATGGATTGCCAACAACAGCGACAGCCCCGCAAACAGCACCCCAAAGACGGTCAGGCCAGCCATGATGGGGTTGCGTGCTGTTACCAGCGTGCCGGAAAGCGCCGAGCGGGTCTTGATGCCGATGGCCTGCTGTCGGGCCTCGGCCAACGCCAGCTTGAGGCCCATGTCCTGGATCGCTTCCTGAGCAACAGCGGGAAGTTGCGGGTTGTCGGCGAGCAGTTTGCTTCGGTTCTCGCGTAATTTGTCGATGATCTCCTCCCCGGAGGAGACATTGCGGACGGTCTGGTCCATGCCCGCCAGCAATTGCGTTGTCCAATCGAGCTTTTCCAGCTCACGACGGATTTTGCGCGATTTGGCTTGCAGCTCGGAAACGGTCGCTTCCAGCGCCACGATCTGCGGCAATGGAGCGAGGTACTTGCCGCCACCGTCGCTCACCGATACAACGGTGTTGGCCTCCATGTGCCGCAGTTCGGGGTAGCGCTCCAGCAGCCGGCGCATATCTTCGATACGTTGGCGGTACTGCTCGATGTCGAAGTCTGCTTGCAGCAAGTCGAGGTGCAACTGCGGGCGCCGGGCAAGTGCCTGCTGGCCTTCTCGGATCAGGCCTATCAGGCTGTTGGCCAGCAAGGCTTCGCGCACATGTCGGGTTAGCAGCTCAAAGGTACGGCTGGCCTGCGCGTCATCGCGTGCCTGTACTGAAAGGCTCAAACCCAGGCCCCGGGTCTTCTGGAGTTCGGCGACCGGCACGTCGCGCAGATCGTCTCTGTTCAGTGCCGAACGGTAAAGTACCGTGCGGGCCCAATACGCGGGGTTCAGCGCCATTTGTTTGAGTTGAGGGGGTATGTTCCCGCCATCCGCATCGCTGAAAGACTCCGCCACCCAGCGTTCGTCCCACAGGAACGACTGGGCTTGTCGCCATTCTTCCAGCGAAATGTCGGGAACCTCAACTAAGGCCGTTACGTTATACAGGGGGCGCTGGGCAACCCACCACGCTGTGCACACCGACAGGACCAAGGCTGGTAGCAACAGTAACCGGCCGAAGCGTTGGTAGAAGCGCAATACACGCAGGAACAATTCGCCGAGTGAAGTTTCGTCATCGTGAGGCCGCTTCGGGCCATGTGCTGCTGTTGAGTACATGCATCCAACCTGAAGGGAACGCTGATGGCCTCCTGCCGTCCGTCCGCTATCCGGTCGAACACCCATGCTGTCGAGGTGTTGTGAATTTGCCATAGCCTGCAGGCTGTTGCAATTGGCCAGTATTTACGCCTGCATTTAGTCACTCGACCTGACCGTGGCCGCTCTTTCAGGCGTTCGCAGGTGCTTCTCGATAGGGTACTTGCGCGACATGGCCTCTTCGGGCACGGTTTCGTTCTTTATCTACATGAATGGATATCAATGCCAGTGCCTCGAGCCTTTTCCCTGCTCACCGATCTGCGCACGCTTGATCAGCGTCTGGTTGCGCTGTCTTGCCCGTCCTGTGGGTTAAATGATCCGCATCCGGTCTGGCGCCGTGATCGTTACTTCTTGCGAGTGAATCTCTCGGTCTGCCGTGGTTGTGGCCTGGTGTACTTGGCGCGCGGGCTGCAGGGGGATGTTCAAGCGTCGTTCTATGAACAGGTCTATCCGCGGCTGATGGTTCAGCCACCTTCGGACCAGATGCTCTGGAACTATCGCCTTATTGCAGGCTATCGGCACAGTGAGATTACCTCGGTCATCGGTGCGATTGAGTCGGTGCTGGATGTGGGGGCCGGCCTTGGGTTTTTCCTTGCGGCGTGTCGCAGTAATGGCTGCCAGCAGTACTTGGGCCTGGAGCCTGGCGGGCCGCAGCGCGATCATGCGGTACACACGCTGGGGTTAGGGGACAAGGTTCGCGCGCAAGGGCTGAATGCAAGCACTCAGTTGCCGTTCAAGCCGCAACTGATCACCTTGTTTCATGTCCTTGAACACCTGGAAGAGCCTGGTAAGGCGCTTCAATGGTTAGCCGGGCTGATTGATCCGCAAGGGTGGCTGGTCATTGAAGTACCCGATATGGGTGCCAATTGGCCTGGGCTGGGCTTGTGGCAAATTCATGTTTCCCACCGTAGCTATTTTTGTGCGCAAACCCTTGAAGCACTGCTGCGCAATAATGGCTTCTCGGTGCATCGCATCTGCCGTGAGGCTCATGGCATTTATGAAGGCAACTTGCGGGTCTATGCCAGGCCTGGTGCTCAGGCAGTTACCTCTGCGCCGTTAACCCCGCAACGACTGACCGAACTGACCGCGCATATTCACAGGCAGATTCGGCCCTTGAGTCTTCGCAATGGCTATCCGCGCGCGGCCGTGCGCCTTGGCAGGTTGTCACTGAAAGGCCGTTGAGCCCGGCCCCGTGCCTTGCACTGGCTCAGAGAGGCGTTCGAGCAATGGCTGATGGCGCCGCACGGCCATTGGGGCGGCTATTCAACGAAACCGTCTAGCGAGTCGGTAAAGGCGGATTAAGGGATAGAGAAAGGACAGGGCCGGTGGAAGCGTCATCCAGTTACTGTCCTTGTCGGTCGGGCTCAGCCAACCACTCAATGCATGCAAGCGCCCGCTCAGGCTGTCCTGCAGGGCAATGTCCATGGACACCCGTTTCAAGGGGCCAAGGCGTTGAGCCACTTCATCGTCGGACAGTGATTCACGAATCGCCTCCAGCGCCAGCGCGGCCATGATGTGGCTGGCCCGACAAGGGCGGCGAACCCGCTGGAGTGGAGCGGCTACTGGCGTGCCGAACAATGTGTCGAGCAGCGTGAGGCAGGTATCCAGCATTGCGCAGGTGCCCGTTCGCTGAATCTCGCGGGCAACGCGTTGCATGTCCAGATCGGGTCGTTGCAGCAGGGCGTGAATATCCATCAGCCAGATCAGTCTGCGAAAGCAATGCTGGTTTGCATGCGCAATGAGGTAAGGCAAGGCATGGATGGGGTCGAGGCTGGCCACCTGGGTGCCTTGCAGGTCAACCTCCTGAGCCATCCCCTGGGTGTCCGCGATCAAGTGTCGGTGGCGCAGCAGCCGACGGTGCAATTCGACACGCGGGCGACGTTCCCGGTGCAGCAGGACCAACTCGTGGGTGCCTCTGGCAAGTGGCAGGCGCTGCCCTGGCGCAGGCGCGTACCCCTGCTGTTGCAATACCTCAAGCGCTGCCGGCCACTGCTCCTCGCTGAGCAGGATGTCCAGGTCTACGCCACCACGTGTGCTGAGCGCGCCGTGAGCCTGAACGGCCAGTGCCGGGCCCTTTAGCGCCAGCGGCTGCAAGCCGCGTGCTGTCATTGCCGGGATCAGGTTCTGGAGTGCCGCACCCAGTTGCAGGGCTCGCAATGCAATGCGTCGCTGTTCCTGGGTGAGTGCCGTTGAGTGCGTCCGGTCGAGGGCGTCGACGCGCGTGCGATCGAGCAGGCCTGCAACACCATGGTGTCGTACAAAAGCGTTGAGCGCCTGGCTGTCTACCTCTGCGACGTGCTGGCCGAAGCCCATCAACCAGAGGGTGGCGCGCAACAGTGCGTCGTTGGACGGTACATTTTGGAGGTGAGCGCGAGGTATCTCGCTGCTTGCAGCAGGGGAACGATGAGTGGGCATGATTGGCGTGGATATCCATCCTTGGTGGGGGCGCGGCCCATTTCCAATGGGAGGTTGGCAACTCAATCAAGCATCTGTAGCGTAGTGCCATCAACGAATAGGGATATTACCCGATGAAGTCGTCGGTTTGGCGGGGATCTTTCTCGGAGCACCTCACCGCGTTGCGTCAGCACTTTGGCGATGAAGCGGTAGATGTACGTCACGAGCTGTTCTACCTCGCTGCAGGAAAAACGTCCTTGGCGGCGGGGCTGCGAGCCTTCGGCGCTTTACTGCGCGATGCCTGGCTATTGTTGCTGCGCGCAGGCCCTGGTTTGCCGGTTTCTGCAGGGCGACAGGCGATTCTGCTGACCACGCTTCATGGCGCCAGTGGCTGGGGTACGCTGGAGCGTAGCCTGCCAGCGCTTGCATTGGCTGGGTATGAGCGGCTGATACTGGCTCACCCACGGTTATCCTCCAAGGCTTTCCCATCGAATCTGCAGGTTGCGCGCCCCGCACGGGCTGGCGTAGCCGATCTGTTATCTAGCTTGCGTGTTCTCGTCGACACCCTGTTGTTGCGGCGCCCGCTGTTACTGGCCTGCTGCCTGGCCCGGCGTCGGCTGTGGCAGGGCAGTCTCAGGCGGACGCTGGCCAATAGCCGCGGCGTGCTGTTGCTGCACAATGACTTCGACCTGATGAGCCGGGCGGCGATCAACAAAGGCCTGCCTGCCATTTGCTTGCAGCACGGCGTGCCTACCGATGAATTTTTTCCCACCCGTGCGGACTGGTACCTGATCTGGGGAGGTAGCAGTCGTCAGGCGTTCGATGCAGTCGACAGCCGGTCCAGCCGTCTTGTCGAGGACGCACTGGGCCGTGGCCAGGTACCGCTACGTGCGCTGGAAGCGCCAGACGGGCTTGCCTTGCTGTCGCAAACTCATGCGTACGTGCTGGGAGACCGTATTGATAACGCGTTGCGCGAGTTTGCCGATGCCCTCTTGAAACGTGCCCCGCAGGCGAGGATCCTCCTGCATCCATTGGAACGCGAGCCTTATACGGGGCCCGCGGCGCTGGCGACCCGGCATCCTCCGCACCCGGAATTGCAGCCCGGTGCGTGTGCGCCTCGCCTGGTCATGGGCTATTGCTCCACGGCCATGCTGGATGCGGCGTTGGCAGGGCATTGGGTGGTCGCGCTGCAACTTCCGCTCGACGGTAATCATGCGGCCCGCAGCGTACTGGCCGCCCCATTGCGTGCCGATACGGCCGAGCAGGCCGTGGCTGTTTATAGGCGCTTGCGCGAGGATGCCGAGTTTCGTCGCGAGGCGGCCGAGGCGCAGGCCCAGTGGTTGCGCGCCAGTTTTTCCAGCCAGTCCGGAGGGCTCACAGGGTTGCTTGAACGAATCGACCAGCCGTCGTCTGCGGCGTGTACGCAGTGATGCGCGTACTCCATGTCAGTAAGGAATTCCAGCCGTTGTCCAGCGGTGTGGCGCGCCACATCCAGGGGCTCGTCCAGGCAATGCAGGAAAATACCGAGATTGAACTGCACATTCTGGCCCCGACAATTGATGCGGGCGCTGCCCCCTGTCGCGTGCAGCAAGGTGGGTACAGGCACCTGTGGGCGGCGGTTGGTGCCAGTGACCTGGTGCATGTCCACGGTGCCCGCACCCCGTTCGCTGCGTCTGCCGCGTTTCTCGCGTGGCTGCGCGGTGTGCCGGTGGTCTACACGCCGCACTGTTACTACGACACGGGGACGCCGTGGCGCCGAGCGCTCAAGGCGCTCTGGGACAGCACGATAGAGCGGGCTTTGGTGCGCGCTGCCGGTGTGGTGGTGCTACTGCATGAGGGTTGGGTCGCCGATCTGGCCCGGCGCGGCCTGCATCCGGCCAGTGTGATGATCGTACCCAACTGTATCGAGGGGCGGCGTCAGGCCGTCTCGGCTGGCGTCGACCGCCTGGAGGGCGCACCTGCGTTGTTGTCTGTTGGGCGGCTTGACCCGGTCAAGCGCCTGGACGATGTAATTGCTGCGTTGGCCACGCCGCCGCTCGCGCAAGCGGTGCTGCATATCATCGGGCGAGGCGAGGACCGCGCCCGGCTCGAAGCCTTGGTCATGCAGTTGGGCCTTGCCTCTCGCGTGCGTTTCCATGGCTGGCAGGATGATGCTGTCAGTGAACAGATGATGGCAGGCTGCGATGCGATGGTCCTGGCCTCGGAGCGCGAAGGCATGCCTACCGTGGTATTGGAGGCGCTGCTGGCCGGGGTGCCGATTGCCTGCTCGGATATCGAGGGCTGCCGCTCCATCACCGACGCGGTTGGGTGGGGCGAGGTGTTCGCGGTTGGCGATATTGCTGCTTTGAGCGAATGCCTTTCTCGCACGGCCCGCAGCGCTGTGCCGGATACCGTCATTGAGGCGGTCAAGGAGGGTTTTACCTGGCAACGCAAGGCGCCCGAGCTGGCCGCCTACTACGCCCGCCTGGTTACGCCGCGTCGAGCGGTGAGCTCATGAGTATCAACAAGCCTGTGGCGTTGTTGCAGATTCCATCACGTGCCCTGGGCTTTGTCAGGCAGTGCGGCGTAAGCAGGGCAAGCCTTGCTTCGATGCTGTTGCTGCTGCTGGGCAAGGCGAGCATTGACGCGTTATCCGCCCTGCTGTTGGCAGGTGTCCTTGCCCTCATGCTTCCTGTGGGCCGACCTATGGGGGGCTGGTATGCACAGGTAGAAGCCTTCTCGTATGGTCCATTGCACGGTGTGTTGTCGCCAATGCTGTTGCTGGTGGCGATCCTGGTGCTGTGCAAGGGTATTTTGACGCCGCTGCTGCTGTGGTTGCGTGGCTGGCTGATCGACCAATGGACGCTGCTGGTGTCGATGAGTGTCCTAGAGCGAGAGCTGGCGCCGGGTGTTCGGCAACGGCAGGAAACCCATGTGCAGAGCAGCAATGTTGCGGTCAATTTTGTCGTGCCAAGGATCGTGATGGGGGCCATTCTGCCGAGCCTCGACCTGCTGACGGAAGCTCTGCTGATTGGTGTCCTGCTGAGTGTCTTGGTGGCGCTGGAGCCTGTTGCCACGTCGATGATGGTTGTGGCCTTGCTGGTTGCGCTCTGCATTGGCAACGTCGTGTCACGCCTACTGATGGGCGCTCGCGGCGACCTGAAATTCAGGCATCAGACCTTGATGCAGCGCTGGGTGACCGACAGTGTCGCCTGCCTGCGGGAGATTCGGCTCTACCAGCGAGTGCCTGCGGTTCTCGCCCGGTATCGTCCGGTCGCCAGGCATTTCTCCAGAGAGAGTGCCCGTGAGCGGACATTCATGGACATCCAGTCGCCGGTTATGGAGCTGTTTTTCCTGCTGGTCCTTGGCAGTGCTGTATTGGTGGCCAGCGAGGGTTCCGGGCAGGCGGACTTCCATTTGCTAGCACTGTTTTCGGCAGTGGGGCTGCGTTTGATTCTTGGCTTCCGACGCATCACGAGCATTTTGCAAACCTTGAGGTTCGTTCGTCCTGCCTTGGCGCAACTGACCGCCGTAGCGCCGCGTGCAGCCAATGAGGCGCTCATCGCACCGTGTGAAGATGAATCAGAAAAGCAATTGCTGCTCTGTGAGTCGTTGCGGTACCGCTATCCCGGTGCTGGCCAAGACGTTATCTGTGGCTTGAACCTCTGCTTGCGCAAGGGGGAGTGGACAGGGCTGGTCGGTGAGTCCGGGGTCGGGAAGTCGACGCTGGTTGACCTGCTGATTGGCGCGTTACAGCCCCTCCAGGGCCGTATCCAGTGGTTCAGTGCAGGGCGTGCGCACGCTGGCATTGGCTATGCCGGTGCATCAACGACGCTGATCCCCGGGACGTTGCGTGATAATGTCAGTTTTCTGGGCGAGTACTGTACTGACCAGCAATTAGTGGAAGCGCTTCACATCGCGGATATCGGGTCGTTGCTCGAACGCCTGCCAGAAGGGCTGGATACACCGGTGGAGGTTTTCGAACAGCGGATTTCCAGTGGTGAGCGGCAGCGCATAGGGCTGGCGCGCGCCTTGCTCCACGCTCATTCGTTGCTGATCCTTGATGAGGCAACGGCGTCCCTGGATCAATCGACTGAAAGTCGTTTTTTAGAGGGGCTGCGCACTGCGCGGCCGGGCCTGGCGGTGTTGCTGATCACGCATCGCTTGACGGTCTTGCGCTACACCGACCGCAGCCTGCTGATGGTCAATGGCGCACTGGATGAGTTCATTCCCGATCCACACATGATTCAGGCTACAGGACAGTTGGGGCATAAGGATAAATGCATATAGCATTCGTATTGGGCACTCGCCCCGAGATCATCAAGCTGTCTTCGTTGATATCTGCCTGTATCCGTGACGGTGTGCGATACACCTTGATCCACACCAATCAGCATTATGCCGCGGCCATGGATCGTCTGTTCTTTGAAGAGCTTGGTTTGCCTCGTGCGCATTTCAACCTGGGCGTGGGGTCTGGCCCGGCAGGCTTGCAACTGGCCCGGATGATGATGGGCATCGAGCCGGTGTTGCAGGAAGTGAAGCCTGATTGTGTCATCGTCCAAGGGGACACCAACAGTGCATTGGCAGGTGGGCTTGCCGCCAGCAAGGCCTGTATTCCGGTCGGTCACGTGGAGGCAGGGTTGCGCAGTTTCGACCGGAGTATGCCGGAGGAAACCAACCGGGTGCTGCTGGATCACCTGTCCAGCTTCTGGTTCTGTCCGTCGCCCCTGCAGGTTGAGCTGCTGGCCAGAGAGGGTATTGAGGGCCCGAATGTGCTCATTACCGGTAACACGGGTAATGACGCGACGCTGCTTCATGCGCGCGCGGCTGCCGAACGATCCGTCATCCATGAGCGACTGGGTTTGCAGCACGACAACTACCTGTTGCTGACCTGTCATCGACCTTCCAATACCGACGACCCTGCGCATTTTGCGCAGTTGATGCAGGCGGTGCAGTGCCTGGCTGAAGAGCAACAGCGGCAGGTGGTGTTTTCCGTCCACCCGCGGCTCGACCAGCGGCACTGGAAGGTGCTGCAGGGTATGTCGCGTATCCGCACCATTGATCCGGTGGGTTACCTGGACATGCTGGCCTTGCTTCAAGGCGCAGCCTTGGTCTTGACCGACAGCGGTGGGTTGCAGGAAGAGGCGTGCGTACTGCAGCGGCGCTGCCTGATACTTCGCCCCAACACTGAGCGCCCGGAAAGTCTGGAAACCGGTGGTGCCCGCCTGGTTTCCCATGTGGGTGCCAACAGCCTGGTCGAGGCGGCACAAGCACTGTTCAAGACGCAGGTGACCTGGAAGAACCCGTTTGGTGATGGCAATGCCCATCGACAGATTCTTGATGCCTTGATGGGCCAACTCAATGTCGAGGCGGCGCTGCGCCCAGGGGCATTGCCTCGGCCGGTCGTGTCTTGAGCGCCATCGTCAACCCATGGTTCAACCGTATCGTTCCACCAAAGCTGAGTCGAACATGACCAACGAAAGTGATGAGTCCAGTGGGAATGGATTTGCATTGTTACTGACCGGCCTGTCAGGCGCGGGAAAGTCGAGTATCGCCAGGCATCTGGTTGAGTACCTGCAGCAAGAGGCAAAGCGCCGGGTTACATTGCTGGACGGTGATGAAGTGCGTAAGCACCTTTGTGCCGGGTTGGGATTCTCAAGAGAAGACCGCATGACCAACGTCCAGCGTTTAGCGTATGTCGCTTCTGAAGTGGTCAAGCACGAGGGGATAGCGGTGTGCGCCGTCATCGCGCCCTATGCGCAGAGCAGGATTGCAATGCGTGAAATGGTTCAGCGATATGGGCGTTTCTACGAGGTTTACGTCAATACGCCTATTGGCGTCTGTGAGTCCCGTGATGTCAAAGGGCTCTACGCAAAGGCAAGGTCGGGCGAAATCCAACTGTTTACCGGCATAACAGACCCGTACGAAGCTCCCGTGCAACCCGATCTGGAAATTGATGCGAGTGTCGGATCGCCCTTGGCGTCGGCTCATCAGATCGTTGATTTCCTGATGCGCATCAGCAAGGACCGACAACTTTTGTCCAGACGCTGAACGCCTGTGTCCTGTCGGTTGTCCACAGCGAACGGCGTTGTCAGTTGGCTGGGCAGCGGCAGGCGTCAGCGTACTTGTCGAACAATGGGGGTGATGAAGGTTGGGCGGTGATGCTTGCCCTGGTGGCGCAAGGCCGACCCTTTGGAGCCAAAGGGTAAGGAAAGATGGCGCACTCGGCGGGATTCGAACCCACGACCCCTGCCTTCGGAGGGCAGTACTCTATCCAGCTGAGCTACGAGTGCAACGCGGGCGCCATGATACCCATCTCACCTGTCGGCGTCCATCGTCAGAATCTGTAGTCGATTTCGCACACTGAAGGGGCTATAAGTGACGTTGATCCGAAAAAAGGTTCTTTGAGCAGCTTTTTGTTCTTTTTTTCGAACAGCCTATTGTCCTTTAACCCCTTTAATCCTAGGATTCGTTTGAGATTTCAAACGCTCTTGCGTGGTGCCTGATCCTGCGACGGTGGTTTCGTGGGCTGGCCCGGTGTGTGAATTCCTGACGGCAGCCCCACCTGAGGGCTCCTTTTTTACAATCAACAATTCGCTCCGTGTGCGCACGGTGCTGTTAAGGACGCCGACATGCAGCTTAAAGACGCCCAGTTGTTCCGCCAGCAAGCCTATATCGATGGTATCTGGCTGGACGCGGACAACGGTCAGACGATCAAGGTGAACAACCCGGCAACGGGCGAAATCATCGGCACCGTGCCGAAGATGGGCGCCGCCGAGACCCGCCGTGCCATTGAGGCCGCCGACAAGGCGCTGCCAGCCTGGCGCGCACTGACCGCCAAAGAGCGCGCTGGCAAGCTGCGTCGTTGGTTTGAATTGATGATTGAGCACCAGGATGACCTGGCGCGCCTGATGACCACCGAGCAGGGCAAGCCACTGGCCGAAGCCAAGGGCGAGATCGCCTATGCCGCTTCCTTCATCGAGTGGTTCGCTGAAGAAGCCAAGCGCGTTTATGGCGACACCATTCCTGGCCATCAGCCAGACAAGCGCCTGATCGTTATCAAGCAGCCAATCGGTGTTACTGCCGCGATCACCCCGTGGAACTTCCCGGCGGCGATGATCACCCGTAAAGCCGGCCCAGCCCTGGCCGCCGGTTGCACCATGGTGCTCAAGCCTGCTTCGCAGACCCCTTACTCGGCCCTGGCCCTGGTTGAGCTGGCGCACCGTGCCGGCATTCCGCAAGGCGTGCTGAGCGTGGTGACCGGCAGCGCTGGCGACATCGGCAGCGAGCTGACCGGCAACCCGATCGTGCGCAAGCTGTCGTTCACCGGCTCGACCGAAATCGGTCGCCAGCTGATGGCCGAATGCGCCAAGGATATCAAGAAGGTTTCCCTGGAACTGGGCGGTAACGCACCGTTCATCGTGTTCGACGACGCAGACCTGGATAAGGCCGTTGAAGGCGCGATCATCTCCAAGTACCGCAACAACGGCCAGACCTGTGTCTGCGCTAACCGTATCTACGTGCAGGATGGTGTCTACGATGCCTTCGCCGAGAAGCTGCGTGCAGCGGTCGCCAAACTGAAGATCGGCAACGGTCTGGAAGAAGGTACCACCACCGGCCCGCTGATCGACCACAAGGCTGTGGCCAAGGTCCAGGAGCACATTGCTGACGCCGTTAGCAAAGGCGCCAAGGTACTGACCGGTGGCAAGCTGATCGAGGGCAACTTCTTCGAGCCGACCGTACTGGTCGACGTACCGAAGACGGCTGCTGTGGCCAAGGAAGAAACCTTTGGCCCGCTGGCACCGCTGTTCCGTTTCAAGGACGAGGCCGAAGTCATCGCCATGTCCAACGACACCGAATTCGGCCTGGCCTCGTACTTCTATGCCCGCGACATGAGCCGTGTGTTCCGTGTTGCTGAAGCGCTGGAATACGGCATGGTCGGTATCAACACCGGTTTGATCTCCAACGAAGTCGCACCGTTCGGCGGCATCAAGGCTTCGGGCCTGGGCCGTGAAGGCTCCAAGTACGGCATCGAGGACTACCTGGAAATCAAATACCTGTGCATCAGCGTTTGATCGCCGGTTAACGTTTTACCTCTGCCAGCGAGGCGCGAGAGTGACGCCTCGCTGGCCTTTTTAGACACAAGCCGATACCTGGCGCCCCGGATCCTGTAGCAGTCGATCAGCGCATGCTGTGGCAGTTGAACCCCGGTCGCCCAAGCCTTGAAACTACGCCACTGTGTGGCGAATGAGGACATGTTCATGAGCAACAAGACCAACGAATCCTTGATGCAACGCCGTGTAGCCGCCGTCCCACGCGGTGTTGGCCAGATCCACCCAATCTTCGCTGACAGCGCGAAGAACGCCACTGTTACCGACGTTGAAGGTCGCGAGTTCATCGACTTCGCTGGCGGTATCGCGGTACTGAACACCGGTCACGTGCACCCGAAAGTCATCGCCGCTGTTGAAAAACAGCTGCACAAGCTGACTCACACCTGCTTCCAGGTACTGGCCTACGAGCCGTACGTTGAAGTGTGCGAGAAGATCAACGCCAAGGTTCCAGGCGACTTCGCCAAGAAAACCCTGCTGGTCACCACCGGTTCCGAAGCCGTTGAGAACGCCGTGAAGATCGCCCGTGCCGCCACTGGCCGTACCGGCGTGATCGCGTTCACCGGCGCGTACCACGGTCGTACCATGATGACCCTGGGCCTGACCGGTAAAGTCGTGCCTTACTCGGCTGGTATGGGCCTGATGCCAGGCGGCATCTTCCGCGCACTGTACCCATGCGCACTGCACGGTGTGAGCGTCGACGATTCGATCGCCAGCATCGAGCGCATCTTCAAGAACGACGCTGAGCCAAAAGACATCGCCGCGATCATCATCGAGCCAGTACAGGGCGAAGGTGGTTTCTACGTTGCGCCTAAAGAGTTCATGAAGCGTCTGCGCGCCCTGTGCGACCAGCACGGCATCCTGATGATCGCTGACGAAGTACAGACCGGCGCTGGCCGTACTGGCACCTTCTTCGCGATGGAGCAGATGGGTGTTGCCCCAGACCTGACCACCTTCGCCAAATCCATCGCTGGTGGTTTCCCACTGGCCGGTGTTTGCGGCAAGGCCGAATACATGGACGCTATCGCCCCAGGCGGCCTGGGCGGCACCTATGCCGGTAGCCCGATCGCATGTGCCGCTGCTCTGGCCGTGATGGAAGTGTTCGAAGAAGAGAAACTGCTGGAGCGCAGCAACGCTGTTGGCGAGCGCCTGGTTGCTGGCCTGCGCAAGATTCAGGACAAGTACCCAGTGATCGGTGACGTGCGTGCCCTGGGCTCGATGATCGCCGTTGAAGTCTTCGAAGGTAAGGACTCCCACGCGCCAAACCCTGCTGCCGTTGCTCAGGTTGTAGCCAAGGCACGCGACAAGGGCCTGATCCTGCTGTCGTGCGGCACCTACGGCAACGTCCTGCGTATCCTGGTTCCGCTGACCGCGCCAGACGCACAGTTGGACAAAGGCTTGGCAATCATTGAAGAGTGCTTCGCCGAACTCGCGTAAACTGTGACGCGCTAAAGAAAAACCCGCTTCGGCGGGTTTTTTTTATGCCAAAGGAATGGGCGGCGTACTAAGGTAGCCAGCAATGGACATCTTGGAGGGTGCAGTGGATTGCATGCAGACGTTTTCAGGAGAACCGTATGACTGTTGCAGATTCACCCGGCCAGCCCTGTGTGTTGATCGCCGAAGGCGACCCATGGGTACGAGACATGCTGACTCAGGTGTTGCTGGATGTGCGCTGTGATGCGTCCCTGCAGGTGTGCGCTGATGGTCATGAGGCGCTCTCTGCGCTGGCCAGCCAGCCTGACCTGATCATTGCCTCGCGTGAATTGCCCGGGCTGGATGGTCTTGACCTGCTGCGCTCGGTGCGCGCCAAGCGCCGTCAGCCGCCGTTGCCGTTCATTTTGTTGAGCAGCCGTAGCGACAGTGCCAGTGTGCGAGAGGCCTTGCCGCTGGCGCCTACCGCGTACATGAGCAAACCCTTGAACATGGATTCGCTGCGTCAGCGTCTGGAGCAGTTGTTGCTTTCGGCCGGTGCGCCAGTTGCCTGTTCTGTGCCGTCGCTGCCAGCCAGCATGACATTGACGCGTTTTCTTGAGGACCGCCGCGCTACCGCTGACGGTGGCCCGCTGCTGGCCGATGTTCAGAAAGCGGTCAAGCGCAGCCTGAAGGCACCGGGTTTGAACCTGAAGGTCCTCGAGGAAGAGATCCGCACCGATCCGCAGATCACCGCCGTGTTGATTGCAGCGGCCAACAGCGCTGCGGTGCATCATGACGGGCAGGTACAGTCCTTGTTGCAGGCCCTGAACAAACGGGGCTCGACCCAGAGCATGAACCTGATTCTCGGCCTTGCGCTCAAGCGCAGCGCCAAGCTCGATGATCCACTGCTGTCTGGCTATGCCGAGCGTTACTGGGCGCTGTCGTTGCATACGGCAGAGTATGCCCGCACCCTGGCGCGCATCCTTGAGCTGGATGAGGAACGCTGTTACTGCGCAGGTTTGCTCCATTGCCTGGGTGAGTTGGCGGTGTTGCGCTGCATGCAGGAATGGCGCCTGGCCGGTGGTGAGCTGGACGAAGCCAGTGTCGAGCTGGCCCTGTCTCAATCGGCGGCGGCCTATGGCTCGGCACTGCGTACACGCTGGCGCCTGCCGCTGGAACTGCGTGAGTTGATCGCGGGGGTGTACCACCTTGGCGGTGGGGTCTACTCGCGGGAAGCCTTGGTCATGAACCTGGTCGGGCAACTGGTGCACTTGCCCGCCGAGGCGTCGCTGGACGCCATCGTCGAGAGCAAGGCAGCACGCCTGCTCAAGGTTGGCGCAAGCGAGTTGAGGCGTTTGCGCAAGGGGTGAGTGCCTGATTGCTGTCGGCTGCGCTGGCGCGCCAGCGCTCAGCCTAGAACAATCTGGTTCTTGCCTTGTCGCTTGGCCTGGTACATCGCCGCATCGGCACGGGCGAACAGGCTGTCGAGGGTTTTGTCGGTATCGACAATGCCGGTCAGCCCTTGGCTGACGGTTACCCCGAAGGTTCGATCTTCGTGACTGAAGCTCAGGCGTTGGATCTCGCGTTGCAAGCGCTCGGCAATGTGCTGTGCCATTTCCGGCGTGCAGTCCGGGAATATCGCCGCAAACTCTTCGCCGCCGATTCGTCCGAACAGATCACCGCGGCGCAGGACGGCTTTGCCGCCGTCTGCGATACGTAGCAGCACCTGGTCGCCGGTCGGGTGGCCATAGGTATCGTTTATCTGTTTGAAGTCATCAATGTCCAGCAGCAGGAAGCACAGGGCGGTGTCATCCTGGCGGGCCTTTGCAAAGGCGCTGCGGGCACAGTCGAAGAAGTGCCGGCGATTGCTGCTCTGGGTCAGCACGTCGGTCGTCGCCAGGCGTTGCAGTTCACCTTCAAGCTGCTTTTTTTCAGTGATGTCTTCGGCGATACCGACCACGATTACTCGCTGATCGCCGTCAGTCTGTTGGTTGATGAAGCACTTGTCACTGAGCCAGCGAAGCTGGCCGTCGGCTGTCAGGATGCGGTACTCGCGGTTTTCCACGGCACCTTTGACCAGTACTTCGGCAAGGCTGCGTTCGGCGTACTCCAGATCTTCCGGGAAAACGCTGTTGCGCCACGCGTTGTAGTCGGCCAACAGCAAGTTGGCGGGGCGACCGAAGATACGCTCGTACGCCGGGCTGACGTAGAGCACCTTGCGGCTTTCCCAGTCAAAGGCCCAGAGCACGGCATTGACGCTGTCGAGCAGCGAGCTGAACAGCTGTTCGCGTTCGCTCAGGCGAGCCACTTCACCTTGAGCATGCATCAGGTCCAGCAGGGTCTGAGCGGCCTCGGGCGGTGGGTGTTGGGGCATGGAGGTGGGCGTGTGCTTGACCATTGGCGCGCAGCTTCTCAAAAGGCAAGGGCGTGCGGCCACGACCCGGCCCGCCACGCGGACGATATGCTTGTAAGAGCTGGAAAGTGTGCTGAAGTTCCGGTCGGCGCGCCCTTGGGAAGGGCGCGCCGATCAACGGCATCAGGCCAGGGCGGGGCGTAGCGAGTAGGTTTTCAACTGGGCAGCGAATTCGCGTAGCGACTGGATGCCGCTGGCTTCGGCTTCATGTACCCAGTCCTTTATTGCGGCCAGCATGTCATGGCCGTTGGCGCTGGTGCGAGCCCAGATCTGTTGCAGTGCCAGACGCTTTTCATAGATGGTGCGCAGTGTCTGGCTGTGCTCGAGCATGCTCTGGATGTGCAGGTGATGGCGGTCTTCCAGCAGGCTGGTTTCACGAGACAGCAAGCGCTTGGCGCGGCGGAACTGATGACGCACCGAGCCGTCGACCCGTGCCAGCTCCTGTTTGACCAGCGGACCAATTACCAGCTTGCGGTACTGCGCCATGATCTGGAAACGGTTGTTGAGGATGGCCATGGCGGTGTCCATGTCCAGTTGGCCCTTGCCTGCAACCCGGTGGGCGATGGGCGCGACACGTTGCACCTTGGCCAGCCCCAGCAGGCTGAACAGCTTGATCCAGGCCCAACCCATGTCGAATTCCCAGCGTTTGACCGAGAGCTTGGCCGAATTCGGGTAGGTGTGGTGGTTGTTGTGCAGTTCTTCGCCACCAATGATGATGCCCCACGGCACCAGGTTGGTCGCGGCGTCGCGGCACTCGAAGTTGCGGTAGCCGACGGCATGGCCAAGGCCGTTGACCACGCCGGCGGCCCAGAACGGAATCCACATCATCTGCACGGCCCAGATGGTGATGCCGATGGTGCCGAACAGCAGCAGGTCGATGATTGCCATCAGGGCGATGCCGCCCAGCTTGTAGCGCGAGTAGAGGTTGCGCTCGATCCAGTCCTCTGGGCAGTTCTTGCCATAGATACGCAGGGTTTCCGGATTGCGTGCCTCTTCCCGGTAGAGTTCGGCCCCTTTGCGCATCACCGTGGACAGGCCCTTTACGACCGGGCTGTGCGGGTCGTCGACGGTTTCGCACTTGGCGTGGTGCTTGCGGTGGACGGCGGTCCACTCACGGGTGTTCTGTGCGGTGGTCAGCCACAGCCAGAAACGGAAGAAATGCTTGAGCCCGGCGTTGAGCTCCAGCGCGCGGTGAGCGGAATAGCGGTGCAGATAAACCGTGACGCTGACAATGGTCACGTGGGTCATCAGCAGCGTGACTGCCAGCAGTTGCCAGGCGGATAAATCGAGTAAACCGTTGTACCACATAGCCGGGTTGGCCCTCGTAAAGCGAAGAAAACAGCAGGTGACATTATCCTTCGCAACATAAATAAAACCAGTCGGCCTTTTTGATAGACGGTCGCTGGATGTTTCTGTCCTATAATGCGCCAACTTTTGATCTGGGCTGCCCAAACACACTATGTCTGTTTCTGCACGAGATGCCCTGCGCACGGCTGCGCTCTACCTGGTGTTATCAGTCCTGTGGCTTGGGCTGTCTGACCAAATATTAAGCAGTCTTTTCGATGATCCTGCCCAGTTATTGCACTGGCAGATGGTCAACGCCCTTGTGTGGGTGTTCTGCAGCACCCTGTTGATCTTCTATTCGCGTGTACGCCTGCTGAAGTTTATCGGCGTCGGGGCACGTCTGCGTCGCGAAGACCGGGAGCGCCTGCGAATGGCCGCGGCAGTCTTCGACAGCACCCTTGAGGGGGTACTGGTGACCAATCGCCAGGGCTTGATCGTGCATGTAAACCGCGCGTTCATGCGGATCACGGGCTACCAGAAAGAGGAAGTGATCGGTCATCGGCCGAACAAGTTCAAGTCGGGTCGACATGGTTCGCAGTTCTACCAGGAGATGTTCGCGGCCCTCGCGCAAAAGGGCGAGTGGAGCGGCGAAATCTGGAACCGACGTAAAAGCGGCGAGGTCTACCCGCAGTGGCAAACCATTTGCGCGATTCTCGACGATAGCGGTTTTGTAAGCCACTATGTCGCTGTTTTCAGCGATATTAGCGCAATCAAGCACACGGAGCGCGAGCTGGCCTACCTGGCGCATCACGACCCGTTGACCAGCCTGCCCAATCGCCTGCTGTTCAATGACCGTACCGCCCAGGCGCTGGCGGCGGCGCAAGCCAACAAGCGCGGATGCGCCCTGTTGCTGCTCGACCTCGATCACTTCCAGAGTATCAACGACAGCCTGGGGCACAACATTGGTGACCAGTTGCTCAAGTCTGTTGGCGAACGCCTCAAGGGCGTGATCGGCGAAGGGGTGACGCTGGCGCGTCTGGGGGGCGATGAGTTCGCGGTGTTGCTGGAGAACTGCTCACAACTTGGCCAGGCGGCGGTGATGGCGCAGAGCATCATCGATGGCATGAAAGACCCTTTTGAGCTGGATAATCATCGTCTGTTCACCAGTGTGAGTATCGGTATAAGCCTGTTCCCCAGTGATGCACTCAGTGCCGAGCAGTTGCTGCGCAATGCCGACTCGGCCCTGTTCAAGGCCAAGGGCAATGGTCGTGCAGGTTATGCGCTGTACACCGAAGAGCTGACTGCCCACGCTCAGCAGCGAGTGGAAACCGCCGCCGAATTGCGCCGGGCGCTGGAGCAGGAAGAGCTGCGGGTGTACTACCAGCCGGTGCACGACCTGAGCAGTGGGCGGATGATTGGTGTCGAGGCGTTGGTGCGTTGGCAGCATCCGCAACGTGGCCTGGTACCTCCTGGAGAGTTCATCCCGATTGCCGAGCGCACGGGTTTGATCTCCGATATCGACACCTGGGTCATGCGCCAGGCCTGCCTTCAGATGGTTCAATGGCAGCGCGAGGGCAAGACCCTGGACTTTATTGCGGTGAACGTTTCCAGCCGTTTGTTCGTGCACCGTGACCTCTACCAGTATGTCGCCCAGGTGCTGCACGAAACCCAACTGGCGCCGGCCTTTCTGGAGCTTGAAGTGACCGAAAGTGCGGTCATGGAAGACCCTGAGGTGGCGCTTGAGCAACTGCATCGCTTGCGTGAGCTTGGCTTGCGCCTGGCCATCGATGACTTTGGTACGGGCTATTCCTCGCTGCTGCGCCTCAAGCGCCTGCCGGTGCAGAAGCTGAAGATCGACCAGGGCTTTGTGGCCGGTTTGCCGAGTGACGAAGACGACATGGCGATTGTCCGGGTAATCATTGCATTGGCTCGAAGCATGGGTATGCAGATCCAGGCTGAAGGCATCGAGCATGCCGAGCAGTCGCAATGTCTGCTGGAGCAGCAGTGCGACCTGGGGCAGGGCTATTGGTATGGCCGTCCGGTTCCGGCGCAGCAAGTGCGTTGGTAAACCCTGTGCATCGCCGGCAAGGCCGGCTCCTGCATGCGTTGCAGCACCCGTAGGAGCCAGCCGCGTTGGCGATAAGCACTAACAGTTATATAAAAATTCTTAAATAGTATTTTTAAGAATATTCAGCCCTCTCTAAGATTGCCCTCAAGCCAGCGCAGTCGCTTACATCCCCTGCTACTGCACGGCACCCTTTAGCCACAGGAGTACGGGTTATGAGCGCATCGTTGCGTAGCGTTGATGGACAGGACGAAGCCACCATTCTGCGGGAGATCCAGAGCGCGCTGCGTGATCTGCGATTCGGTGCCGTGGAGATCACTGTTCATAACGCCCAAGTCGTCCAGATCGAACGCAAGGAAAAATTCCGGTTGCAGAACGCCAGCAACAAGGCGAGCTGAAGCCTCGTAGCAACCTGCCAACACATTAGAAGAAAAGCCAACGTCAGGAGCTTCACCATGTCCATTCGTCGTTATGCTCTGGCTGCTCTCGCCAGTGCCGTTTTTGCCGGTTCCGCCATCGCCAAGGACTACGAGCTGCTGAACGTGTCCTACGATCCGACCCGTGAGCTGTACCAGCAGTACAACGCCGAGTTCATCAAGCACTGGCAGCAGGCTCACCCGGACGACAAGGTGAAGATCCAGCAGTCCCACGGCGGTTCGGGCAAACAGGCTCGCGCGGTCATCGACGGCCTGCGCGCCGACGTGGTCACCCTGGCCCTGGCGGGCGACATCGATGAAGTCGCCAAGCTCGGCAAAGGCTTGCCGGAGAACTGGCAGACCCGCCTGCCGGACGCCAGTACCCCTTACACCTCGACCATCGTTTTCCTGGTACGCAAGGGCAACCCCAAAGGCATCAAGGACTGGGGCGACCTGATCAAGAAAGACGTGTCGGTGATTACCCCGAACCCGAAAACCTCCGGGGGCGCGCGTTGGAACTTTCTTGCTGCCTGGGCCTACGGCCTGAAAGCCGGCGGCAGTGAAGCCAAGGCGCAGGAGTATGTGAAGGAGTTGTTCAAGCATGTGCCTGTGCTGGACACCGGTGCCCGTGGCTCGACCATTACCTTCGTCAACAATGGCCAGGGTGACGTGCTGCTGGCCTGGGAGAACGAGGCGTTTCTGGCATTGAAGGAAGATGGCGGCAGCGACAAGTTCGAGATTGTCGTACCGTCCCTGTCGATCCTGGCTGAGCCGCCAGTTGCCGTGGTCGACAAGAATGCCCAGAAAAAAGGCAACGAGGCCATTGCCCAGGAGTATCTCAAGTACCTGTACAGCCCCGCTGGGCAGAAGATCGCCGCAGAGAACTTCTATCGTCCGCGTGATGTGAAAGTGGCGGCCGAGTATGCCAAGCAGTTCCCGAAATTGGATCTGGTAACTATCGACAAAGATTTCGGTGGCTGGAAAACTGCGCAGCCCAAGTTCTTCAACGATGGCGGGGTGTTCGATCAGATCTACACGGCGCAGTGAATTGTCACCGCCAGGATGAAAGCCGTTCAGTAGCCAGCATGGGCCCGGGATTCGTTCCGGGCTTACTGCGTTCAACCAAGGACCTTTATGTCACGTCGTATCTCCCCCGTCATACCCGGCTTCGGGCTGACGCTGGGCTACACCTTGGTGTACCTCAGCCTGATTGTGCTCATACCGCTTGGGGCGATGTTCGTCCATGCCTCCCAGCTTACGTGGGAGCAGTTCTGGGCCATCGTCAGTGCTCCGCGCGTGCTGGCGGCGCTCAAGCTCAGTTTTGGCACTGCATTGTACGCTGCCCTAATCAACGGCCTGATCGGTACGCTGCTGGCCTGGGTGCTGGTGCGCTACACCTTTCCGGGGCGCAAGATCATTGATGCAATGATCGACTTGCCGTTTGCCCTGCCAACGGCCGTTGCCGGTATTGCCTTGACCGCACTGTATGCGCCGACCGGGTTGGTCGGTCAGTTCGCCACCGACCTGGGCTTCAAGATCGCCTATACGCCGCTGGGTATTACCCTGGCACTGACCTTCGTCACCTTGCCGTTTGTGGTGCGTACGGTGCAGCCGGTGCTGGCCGACATCCCGCGGGAAGTCGAAGAGGCCGCGGCCTGCCTTGGCGCCAAACCCTTGCAGGTGTTCCGTTATGTATTGGCGCCTGCGCTGCTGCCCGCCTGGCTGACCGGCTTTGCCCTGGCCTTTGCCCGAGGCGTCGGTGAATACGGATCGGTGATTTTCATCGCCGGCAACATGCCGATGAAAACCGAGATCCTGCCGTTGTTGATCATGGTCAAACTGGACCAGTACGACTACACCGGTGCTACCGCTATCGGCGTGTTGATGCTGGTGGTTTCCTTCATTCTGCTGCTGCTGATCAACTTGTTGCAGCGGCGCATCGAAACCCCGTGAAGGAGGCTTTGTCCATGTCTACGTCTTCCCTTGGCGCAGCCGCTTCGGCCAATGCCGCCCGCCGTGGCAGTGCGGTTTCACGACGGGTACTGATCGGTTTCGGCTGGTTGATCTTCGCCGTGTTCCTGCTGTTGCCGTTGTTCATCGTGGTGTCTCAAGGCCTGAAAATGGGCCTGGGTACGTTCTTCAGTGCGATCTTCGAGCCCGATGCCCTCTCGGCGTTGAAGCTGACCCTGATTGCCGTGGCCATCTCGGTGCCGCTGAACCTGGTGTTTGGTGTCAGCGCGGCCTGGTGTGTCAGTAAGTACACCTTCCGTGGCAAAAGCATACTGGTGACGCTGATCGACCTGCCGTTCTCGGTGTCCCCGGTTATCGCCGGCCTGGTCTACGTGTTGATGTTCGGTGCCCAGGGCCTGTTCGGGCCGTGGTTGCAGGAGCACGATATTCAGATCGTCTTTGCGTTGCCGGGGATTGTCCTGGCGACCATCTTCGTCACCGTCCCCTTCGTGGCCCGTGAGCTGATCCCGCTGATGCAGGAGCAGGGCACCCAGGAAGAAGAAGCGGCGCGCCTGTTGGGCGCCAACGGCTGGCAGATGTTCTGGCACGTGACCTTGCCGAACATCAAGTGGGGCCTGATTTACGGTGTGGTGCTGTGTACTGCGCGAGCCATGGGCGAGTTCGGTGCGGTGTCGGTGGTCTCGGGGCACATTCGTGGGGTGACCAACACCCTGCCGCTGCATGTCGAGATCCTCTACAACGAGTACAACCATGTCGCGGCCTTCAGCGTGGCCAGCCTGTTGCTGATCCTGGCGCTCTTCATCCTGCTGCTCAAGCAGTGGAGCGAGTCCCGCATTAACCGTCTGCGCCACAACGCAGCGGAGGAATAATTCATGTCGATCGAAGTTCGTAACGTCAGCAAGCGCTTCAACGCTTTCCAGGCCCTGGACAGCATCAACCTGGATATCCACAGCGGCGAGCTGGTGGCATTGCTTGGCCCCTCCGGCTGCGGCAAGACTACGCTGCTGCGCATTATCGCCGGGCTGGAAACCCCGGATCAGGGCAGCATCGTTTTCCATGGCGAGGACGTCTCCGGCCACGACGTGCGCGACCGTAACGTCGGCTTCGTGTTCCAGCACTATGCGCTGTTCCGCCACATGAGCGTGTTCGACAACGTCGCCTTCGGTCTGCGCATGAAGCCCAAGGCCGAGCGCCCGAGCGAGAGCAAGATCGCCGAGAAAGTTCACGAACTGTTGAACATGGTTCAACTCGACTGGCTTGCAGACCGCTACCCCGAGCAATTGTCCGGTGGCCAGCGCCAACGTATTGCCCTGGCTCGCGCCCTGGCAGTAGAGCCCAAGGTATTGCTGCTCGACGAGCCCTTCGGCGCCCTGGATGCCAAGGTGCGCAAGGAGCTGCGCCGCTGGCTGGCGCGGCTGCACGAAGACATCAACCTGACCTCGGTGTTCGTGACCCACGACCAGGAAGAGGCCATGGAAGTCGCGGACCGTATCGTGGTGATGAATAAGGGCGTGATCGAGCAGATCGGCTCGCCGGGGGATGTCTATGAGCACCCGGCCAGCGACTTTGTTTATCACTTCCTGGGCGATTCCAACCGGTTGCACCTGAGCGAAGGTCATCACGTGCTGTTCCGGCCGCACGAAGTGTCGTTGTCGCGCCATGAGATGGAAGGCCACCACGTCGCTGAAGTGCGGGACATCCGCCCCTTGGGTGCGACGACCCGGGTCACCCTCAAGGTCGAGGGGCAGAGCGAGTTGATTGAAGCCGAAGTGGTCAAGGATCACGACAGCCTGACCGGGCTGGTGCGTGGCGAGACCTTGTTCTTCAAGCCGAAGGTTTGGCAGAAAGTCGCGAACATCTAACCGTACGCGAGCGTTTCAGGGGCCGTTCCTTGGCAGGGTGCGGCCCCTTTTTTATTGCGCTCCAGTGCTCACCGAGCGCCCAGATTGTCACGCGAACTATTGGTTTTGGTTATTACCAAATAGCTTCTTATTCCTTTACGAATATAACCCTCGCCCTATACTGGTCCTCAAGCACGCAAGCCTGCAGGAGGCGTCCCATGTCCAACACGTCGATTCGTTACCTGATAGTGCCGGGTTGGCAGGGTTCGCCAGAGGATCACTGGCAGAGTTACTGGCAACAAAGCCTGCCCAATAGTGCCCGGGTCGAACAGGCTGACTGGTTGACGCCACGGCGTGAAGACTGGGTGGCAGCGCTGGAGCAGGCTATCGCGGCCGATGCAGCGCCGGTCATTCTGATTGCCCACAGCCTGGGCTGCATCACTGTCGCCCATTGGGCGGCGCAGGCCAGTGCCAACCTGTTGCGCCGGGTGCGTGGTGCCCTGCTGGTGGCGCCGGCGGATGTCGAGCGCCCTACCTGTGCGCCGGCCTTGCGCAACTTCGCACCGATCACGCAACAGGTATTGCCATTCCCTTGCCAGGTGGTCGGCTCCGACAACGACCCGGCGGCCAGCGCTCCACGGGTGATGCAACTGGCCCGGGCCTGGGGGGCTGAAGCGGGGATTCTCTCCGGCGCCGGTCACATCAACGTGAAGTCCGGGCATCGTCGCTGGGAACAAGGGTTTGCTTACCTGTATCGCCTGCAGAGCCGGTTGGAACAAGACGCCTTGCGCCGCGCCTGATCCCAAGGCGTTAACCACTTCTATCTGAAACGCCTGGTCGCCTGGTGGCCGGGCGGGAGTTTGCCATGCCCATTCATGACACCCACGGCCAGCCGTTGCTGACCTTTCCTGAACTGGACAAGAGCCCGCTCAGTATTCGCGCCAAGGCGCTGGTGTTCGTTGACCCTCGCTCACGGCAGTTACGTGAGGAGCTGGAGCAGCTTGCACCGCTGGGCCTGCCGGTATTGATTCGCGGCGAAACCGGTACCGGCAAGGAGTTGTTGGCGCGGCAGATCCACCGGGCCAGTGATCGCAGCGGGTTGTTCGTTTCGGTGAACTGCGCAGCCATCAGCCCGACCTACGCCGATGCTGAATTGTTTGGCTACAGTGCGGGCGCCCATAGTGGGACCGCCAGTAGCCGGGCCGGTTGGTTCGGCTCGGCCAATGGCGGCACCTTGTACCTGGATGAGATCGCCGATTTACCGTTGCCGATTCAGGTCAAGTTACTGGCCGCGCTGGAGACGCGAGAAGTCACCCGCGTTGGCGCGCAGCAACCGAACCCGGTGGACGTGCGTCTGGTGGCGGCCTCAAGCATCGACCTGGCATTGGCGGTGCGTGCGGGAAAGTTCCATGAGCGGCTCTATCACTACCTGCATGAGGGGCATTTGACCCTGCCGGCCTTGCGCGAGCGGGTCGGAGACATCTTGCCGTTGGCCGAGTACTTCGTCGGTATCTACAGCCAGCGGCTGAACGTGCCGGTTCCGCTGATCAGTGAGGCGGCACAGCGCGTACTGGAGGCGCATTGCTGGCCCGGCAATACCCGTGAGCTGGAGAACGTTATCCACTTTGCCTTGCTGGTCAGCACCGGTGACGAGATCCTGCCAGAGCACCTGAGCTTGCCGGCGTTCATCGTTGCGGATACTCGGGCGCAGGGTTGAAGGGCAGATTCTCGAAATGGAATAAGCCTCTAAATAAAAGGTATTGTTCTGGAATAAAAAATCTCGGTATTGTCCACCTCACGCCAGTCTTCAATGACGGGCATCTTCTTTTTGCCGTCGTCTGATGGCCATGATTCGAATAAGGACTGTGCATGAAAAAGGTTCTGCTGTTCACTGCTCTGGCGACGGCGCTGTCGGTAGCCGGCTTTGCCCAAGCGGCTGAAAAACTGGTCGTTGCGGCTACCCCGGTACCCCACGCCGAGATCCTTGAGCTGATCAAGCCAACGCTGGCCAAGGAAGGTGTGGACCTGGAGATCAAGGTGTTCACCGACTATGTGCAGCCTAACGTTCAGGTCGACCAGAAGCGCCTGGATGCCAACTACTTCCAGACCCTGCCGTACCTGAAGAACTTCAACGAAGGTAAAGGGACTCACCTGGAAACGGTGATCGGCGTTCACGTCGAACCGTTCGGTGGCTACTCGAAGAAGGTCAAGAGCCTCTCCGAGCTCAAGGACGGTGCAACCGTTGCGATCCCGAACGAGGGTAGCAACAGCGGTCGTGCCCTGCTGCTGTTGCAGAAGGCGGGTCTGATCACCCTGAAAGATCCGAAGAATGCCCTGGCTACGCCGAAAGACATCGCCGAGAACCCGAAGAAACTCAAGTTCCGCGAGCTTGAGTCGGCCATGCTGCCGCGTGTGCTGGACCAGGTCGATCTGGACATGATCAACACCAACTATGCGCTGGAAGCCGGTCTGAACCCGGCCAAAGATGCGCTGGTCATCGAAGGCAGCGACTCGCCTTACGTGAACTTCCTGGTCGCCCGTCCAGACAACAAGGACAGCGCCGCTATCCAGAAGCTGGCCAAAGCCCTGACCAGCCCTGAAGTGAAAGCGTTCATCGAGAAGAAATACCAGGGTGCGGTACTGCCCGCGTTCTGATACGCCCAGCACCTGCCGGGCGCATTGCTCTTGCGCGGTGCTTGCATCGCGGGCAAGCCCGCTCCCACAGAAAATACGGTGGTCTGCGCGGATCGCTGTAGGAGTTGGCTTGCCAACGATGCAGGCGCCGCGTACTCACTGGCACTGCGCCGAAGCCATCGCAGGCAAGCCTGCTCACACGACCTCCCGCTAACTTGAAACGCCGACGCAGAGGCCTGGGTCGGCGTTTTTTTATGCGTGTCGGTCTTCGCTGGTAACGGCCCTGTGCAGCGCGATAAGCAGCTTGAGCAGGTCGTTGGGGCCAAGGGCAGGCAGTGGGGTTGGGCGAGTCATGGTCGTCTTCCTTGTCAGTTAGGACACGCGGGTCAGGCGATTGGAGGGCGCGTTTCAAGGAAAGATCCCGACGCTGGCAAGGATTTGTTCGGTTGGCCGTCAGGGGGATGCGTCATTCGCAAGGCCGGGCTATTCCTTTGCGTGTGCTGGCCGATAAGTGTAGAAGGGCAGGTTTGGGGTCAACGAGCATGGCCCGGCTTGATAGGCTGGCATAAGCCCGCGCTTGGGTTTGCCAAAAGCGCTGGTTATGCTGGCGCCAACTGTTTGAGGAGTGAATTCGTGAAAGCGTGGATCGTGATGCTGGTTGCCCTGATGCTGCCTGCGGCCGCTATGGCCGAGGAGTCCAAGGAAGATGCACCGAAAGTGGCCTACATCTCTCTGACGCCACCCTTTGTTGGCAACTATGCCCTCGACGGTGGGCCGAAACTGCACGTGTACAAGGCTGACGTCGCCCTGCGGGTGACCGGTGAAGCCGCAGCGGCAGTGGTCAAGCACCATGAGCCGCTGATCCGTAACCAGCTCGTTGCACTGTTTACCCAGCAGAACCTGGAGAGCATGAGCAATGTCGAGTCCAAGGAAAAGCTGCGTCAGGAAGCGCTGAAGCAGGTCCAGCAGGTGCTCAATGACGAAGAGGGCAAGCCGATCGTCGAGGACCTGCTGTTCAACAACCTGATCGTGCAGTAATCAGGAGGTCAGGGTTCGTCTGAAGCGCGCCAACGCGATGCTGAAGAACAACAGGCCGATCGCGCCGAGCGCGAGCAGGTCTGGCCAGACTACGTTGACGCCGGCATCGCGGAACAGGATGGCGGCGGCGAGGCTGACGAAGTGGGTCGAGGGTGAGCCCTGCATGACCCACTGCAGCCACTGCGGCATGCTGTCCAGCGGTGTGCTGCCGCCCGAGAGCAACAGCATCGGGATAATCACCGGGATCGCCAACAAGCCGAACTGCGGGGTCGAACGGGCCAGCGTGGCGAGGAAAATCCCCAAGGCGGTACTGGCGAACAGATAGAGCGCGGTCACTGCCAGGAACAGCCCGAGCGAACCTGCCAGCGGTACACCCAGTGCGCCTTTGACCACCACCTCCAGCGATACCCAGGTGCACAGCACCACCACCAGCGCGTTGCTGCCAATTTTCGCCAGCATGATTTCCAGTGCGGTCAATGGCAATACCAGCAGGTGGTCGAGGGTGCCGTGCTCGCGCTCACGAAGCAGCGCCGTGCCGGTCAGGATGATCGCCAGGATGGTGATGTTGTTGACGATCTGGATCACCGCCAGGAACCAGCCACCTTCCAGGTTGGTGTTGAACAACGCCCGATTGGTCAGCAGGGCCGGTGCACGCTCGACGCTTGAGTCGGGGTTGGCGTAGTCGAGCAACTCGCGTTCAAAGATCCGCCCGATGTAGCCAGCCCCCATGAACGCCTGGCTCATGGCGGTGGCGTCAACATTGATCTGCAGTTCCGGTGAGCGCCCCGCGAGCAGGTCGGTCTGGAAGTTCACCGGAATGTTGATCACGAACGTGTACTGACCGTTGTCCAGAACCTGGTCGATCCGGTCATAGGACAGGGCGGTGGCTGTCTGGAACTCGGGAGGTTGCAGGGCCTGGGTGAGTTTGCGCGAGATCAGGCTGTGGTCTTCGTCGACCACGGCGACGCTGGCGTTGTGCACGCCAATCACGGAACCCGCCGCCGGCATGTAGATGGCCACACTGAAGGCATAGAGGAGGAACAGCAACAGCACGCTGTCATGGCGCAGGCTGGTGAGCTCTTTGAGCCCCAGGCGCAGAATGTGGGCAAGGCGATGCATCAGGCCTCCTGCTTTTTCAACATGGCCAGGCTCAAGCCCGTGAAGGCGAGGAAGAACCCCAGCAGGGCCAGGCATTGCGGCCACAGCTCGCGCAGGCTCAGGGCCTTGGTGAAGGTGCCAACGGCGATGTCGAGGAAGTAACCGGCGGGGAACAGTTGCCCCATCACCGCTGCTGTGCCTTCGAGTGACGAGCGTGGCACGATCAACCCGGAGAACTGAATGGTGGGCAGGCTGGTGATGATCATGGTGCCGAGGATCGCGGCGATCTGCGTGCGGGTGAACGCGGAGATCAGCATCCCCATGCTGGTGGTCGCCAGCAGGTAGAGCACGCCACCGCACGCCAGTGCGAAGGCGCTACCCTTGAACGGCACGCCGAACAGCCAGCGGTTCATCGCCACCAGCAGTGCCAGGTTGATCAGGCTGACGATCAGATAAGGCACCTGCTTGCCGAGCAGGAATTCCAGGCGTGTCAGGGGTGTGGCATAGAAGTTGGTAATCGAGCCCAGCTCCTTCTCCCGGACGATACCCAGCGCGGTCAGCATGGCCGGGATGAAGGCCAGAATCAGCGCCATGACGCCGGGGCCGATGGCGTTCACGCTGACGACATCCTGATTGTAGCGAAAGCGTGTTTCCAGGTTTACCAGTGGCTGTGCCGGCTGAGCGGCACTGCTCAAGGACGCCAGTAATGCCAGGTTGCCCTGATGCACGGCTTCGACATAGTTCCGGCTGGTTTCGGCGCGAAACGGCATGCCACCGTCGAGCCAGGCGGCTACGGTCGGCTGGCGACCGGCGTACAGGTCGCGACCAAAGCCCGGCGGTATCTCCAGCGCCAGCTTGATCTCGGAACGCTGCAGGCGCCGGTGCATTTGCCCCAGGTCGGTTATCGGTGCTTGCTCATCGAAGTAGCGCGAGCCACGAAACGCTTCCAGGTAGGCGCGGCTTTGCGGGCTTTGGTCCTGGTCATAGACCGCAAAGGCGAGGTTCTCGACGTCCAGCGAGATCCCGAAACCAAAGATCACCATCATGAACAGTGCGCCGAGCAAGGCAAACGCCAGGCGTACCTTGTCCCGCAGTAGCTCCTTGCCCTCGCGGTTTGCCAGGGCGAACAGGCGCTTGAGGCTGAAGCCTCGGCGCTGGCGCAGTAACGTCGGCGCGGCGGCCGTGTTCAGCGGGGTGTCAGTGGCAGGCGCCTCCATCGGGCCCTGGGCCTGTTCCAGGCAGCGCACGAAGGCGTCTTCCAGGGTGTCGCCGGCGAACTGTGTCTGCAGCGCTGAGGGCGTATCGCAGGCCAGTACCTGGCCGGCGTGCATCAACGAAATGCGGTCGCAGCGTTGTGCCTCGTTCATGAAATGGGTGGAGAGGAAGATGGTCACGCCCTGTTCCCGTGACAGCTCGATCAGCAGGCGCCAGAAGTCGTCACGGGCGGCGGGATCGACTCCCGAGGTCGGTTCGTCGAGGATCAGCACTTCCGGCCGGTGCAGTACCGCCACTGCGAGCGAAAGCCGTTGGCGAATCCCCAGGGGAAGCGCGCCGGATTGTTGGTCGGCCACGTTGTTCAGATCGAAACGCTGGATCAGTTCGGC
The DNA here is from genome assembly GCF_002753995.1 of Pseudomonas sp. HLS-6. Taxonomy (NCBI): domain Bacteria; kingdom Pseudomonadati; phylum Pseudomonadota; class Gammaproteobacteria; order Pseudomonadales; family Pseudomonadaceae; genus Pseudomonas; species Pseudomonas sp. HLS-6. The sequence continues at coordinate 5,027,648 of NZ_CP024478.1, read as the reverse complement.
GATGCGCGGACGACTTTCGGCGTTGGGCAAGTCAAACAGGCGTGCGTGCAGCTCAAGGTTTTGCCGCACACTCAGCTCGCCGTACAGGGAAAAGCTCTGCGACATGAAACCGACCCGTTTGCGGGTGGCCAGGTCGCTGGCATCCACGGGGCGCCCGAGCAGGCTGGCGCTGCCTTCGCTGGCGGGCATCAGGCCGGTCAGGACCTTCATGGTGGTGGTTTTACCGCACCCGTTGGAGCCAAGAAAGCCGAAGATCTCGCCACGACCAATGGCGAAGCTGACCTTGTTGACCGCGGTGAAGTCGCCAAAGCGCAGGGTCAGTTCATGAGCTTCGATGGCGATTTCGGCGTTGCTGTCGGCCCGTGGCGGTATGTGCAAGGGTTGCCCGCTGCGCTTGCTGTCACCCTGAAAGTGAGTAAAGGCGTCGTCGAGCTTGTCGCTGGGGGTCACGGCGGCCAGTTCGCGGCTGGGCCCGGCGGCGATCAGGCGTCCGCGGTCGAGCATCAGGCAATGCTCGAACTGCTCGGCTTCTTCCATGTAGGCCGTAGCGACCAGCAGGGTCAGTTGCGGGCGCTCGCGGCGCACCTGCTCGACCAGTTCCCAAAAGCGCCGCCGGGACAACGGGTCGACGCCTGTGGTCGGTTCGTCGAGGATCAACAAGTCGGGGTCATGGATCAGCGCGCAGCACAGCCCGAGCTTTTGTTTCATGCCGCCTGAGAGCTTGCCGGCGGGACGGTCGGCGAAACGCACCAGGTCAGTGGCCAGCAGCAGCTCGTGCATGCGTCGCTCGCATTCCGCGCGGGGCAGGCCGAACAGGGTGGCGAAGAAACTGATGTTTTCGCGTATCGACAGGTCCGGGTAAAGGTTGTTGCCCAGCCCTTGGGGCATGAAGGCGATGCGTGAGTACAGGCTGCGGCGATGGCGACGCTCGTCGATCGAGCCGTCGAGCACCTGTAGCGTGCCGGTCTGCAACTTTTTCACCCCGGCAATCAACCCAAGCAGGCTGGACTTTCCCGCACCATCGGGGCCGATCAGGCCGCAACGGGTGCCGGCTGGCAGCTCGAAGTCGATGCCCTGCAGGGCCACTACGGTGCCGTAGCGATGGCTGATGCCCTTGGCGTGCAGCGCCAGCGCATTCATTGCAGGTTGGCCGGCCAGTCCACGGGGGCCGTGCGTACATAGCCGGCCCCCGGCATACCGGGTTTGGCTTGAGGCAGGGCGCTAGGGTCGGTCAGTCGCAGTTTTACTCGGAACACCAGCTTCTGGCGTTCGTCACGGGTTTCCACTTGCTTGGGGGTGAACTGAGCCTTGGCCGCGACAAAGGTGATCTTGGCCGGCAGGGCTTTGTCGGGCAGGGCATCGAGTACGATCCGTGCCTGATCGCCCATGGTCAGTTTGCCGGCGGTCGAAGCTGGCAGGTAGAGGTTCATGTACTGATCGTTGGGGTCGATCAGCAGGAGTACACGTCCGCCCGCCGGCAGCACCTCGCCGGGCTCGGCCAAGCGTAACTGGATCACCCCGTCGATGGGGGCGCGCAGGCTGCTGTCGTCAATTTCGCTGGTCAACTGTTCGACCTGTGCCTGCGCCGCACCAATGGCCGCATTGATAGCCGCCAGTTGTGCACGAGCGGCGACCACCGCCGAGCTGCTGGTGTCGAAGCGTGCCTGTTGCTGATCGAGCAGTTGCTGGCTGGCGTACTTGCGCTGGAACAGTTCACGACTGCGCCGCAGCTCTTGGCTGGCAAGCAGCAACTCGCTCTGACGCAACTGCACGTTGGCCTGGGCCGCGGCGTAGTTCTCCTTGGCGCGCAGCACTTCCGCTTCGGCCTGGGTACGTTGGGCTTCGAGGGTTCGGGTGTCGATGCGGGCCAGCAATTGTCCCTGCTTCACGCTGTCGCCTTCATCGGCCAGCACTTCGGCCAGGCGCCCGGGAACCTTGCTGGCGATCTGCACTTCGGTGGCTTCAAGCCGACCGTTGCCTTGGCTCAGGCCTTCGGGCAGGCGATCATGCAATGATTTCCAGTAGCCCAAGCCGCCCGCGGCCATGAGCAGAGCAATCAGGGCAACGGCGAAAAGTCTTGGTGTGTGTTGGCTAAGCGACATTGTTCAAGCATCCTGCGGCAATGACGTCAGTGTGACGGTTCCCTGTTTAGCTGGGTTGATGTCCGTCAATTGAGTAGGAATCCTACCCTGTTCAGCGCAAGGCGAGTACAGCGGCCCATTGTTCGGCCGTTACCGGCATGACCGAAAGGCGGCTGCCTTTCTGTACCAGTGGCAGCTCGGCGAGGGCTGTTTGCTGTTTCAGGTAACCCAGGCCAAGCACCTTTGTGAATGTCTCGACATGGATGACATTGATGGCGCTCCACGGGTTCTTCTCGGCAGTGGCCTTGGCGTCGAAGTAGTGGCTCTCGGGATCGAGCGCGGTGGGGTCCGGGTAAGCGTCCGAGGTGATCCGGGCAATACCGGCAATACCCGGCTCCGGGCAGCTGGAATGGTAGAAAAAGAACGCATCACCTACCGTCATCGAACGAATGAAATTGCGTGCCTGGTAGTTGCGCACGCCGTCCCAGCGGGTTTCGCCGAGCGTGGCCAGGTCTTGGATCGAGAGCTCGTCGGGCTCGGATTTCATCAGCCAATAGGCCATGGAAGGTGCTCCTGAAAAAATTGGAAACAACCTGTGGCGCGAAACCGACAGCCGGTTGACGTCAACGTTTGCGTGTCGCTTCAGGTTGTCGGAGAATGCGCGGGTTTTAAGCATGACGCTGCTGCACGGCCTACCTCGCTAACCGTTGCTGCCATCGTGATCAGTTTGCCTGAGGGGGGCAATCGATGAATCGCAAACCGGATATGATCTGGGTACTCGTTTTTCTGTTCGGTTTGGGTGTGGTCACTACCGGTTATGCGGAAAGCCTCTGGGAGCGCAACCTCGCCACCAATTATGAAGTGTCGGTCATCCCGCAACAGCGTTGATCGGCTGCTTGCCTGCGCTTAGTTCGCCAGGTACCAGCCCTTGTCCGAAACAGTTCCTTGAAGCGGTACATCCCAACTGGCTTGAGTCAGTCGCTCGACCTTCTGGCATTCATGCGCCAGCCCCAGCAGCAGTGGTTTTCTCCAGGTTTTGCGTCGGGCAAGGTAGCCCAGGCTTCGGTCGTAGAAACCACCGCCCATACCCAAGCGTCCCCCTGTTTCATCGAACCCTACAAGCGGCAGTAGGACCAGGTCCAGCGCCCATACGGGGCGTTGCCGTGCCTGACTAATGACGGGTTCAGGAATGCGGAAGCGGTTGGGGCGCAGCTTTTCGCCTGCCTCAATGCGTTGAAAGGCCATCTTGGTCTTCGGCCAGGCGTGCAGTACTGGCAGGTAGGTACGCTTGCCACGGCGTTGGGCCTCGCGCAGCAACAGGCGCGGGTCGATTTCGCTGTCGTTGGGCAGGTACAAGGCAATGTGCCTGGCGCGACGGAACAACGGATGCTGTGCCAGCTGGCAATACAGGTTCTGCGCGGCCCGGCGTTGTTCGGCAGGCGTCAACGCACGACGGGCATCTCGAAGCAGGCGGCGTAGCTGGGGGCGGGTGAGCAGCGCGGTGTCGGTCATGGCACGGGCGGTCTCTTGAGCAACTGCCAGGCGGGTGGCAGCGCATGTGCGCGTGCCAGGGTTGGCAGGCGCAGGATAATCAGGCTCCCCGACGAACCGCTGTCGGTGTAGCCCTTGAACCCGAAAGTTCAAGGTGGAGATTGCAGGGGGCGTTAAGGCTTTCCGTCAGGCGGACATGCGCACCGGCCCCAGCGTGCAACCCCCGTGGTTGTGCGTATCGGCTCAGGGACATGACCGACTGGCAAGCACTCCAGGGAGTGAGCGAGAGTATACCTGAAACTCAATTGGATGGTGTATCGGCATCGTTGGCCAACGCCTGATCGACGCGTTCCAGCAGGTCGCGCACCTGTTCGCGGGTGGCGCCGCCGACTTGAGGGGCTGGGCGTTCCTGGCGGTGCAGCAGGTCGTGGGTAATGTTGAGGGCGGCCATGACCGCGATACGGTCGGCGCCAATAACCTTGCCGCTGCTGCGGATCTCGCGCATTTTGCCGTCCAGGTAGCGTGCAGCGCTGATCAGGTTGCTGCGTTCTTCCGGCGGACAGATGATCGAGTACTCTTTGTCGAGGATCTGAACGGTGACGCTATTGCTTGAACTCATGAGTCTTGCTCCAGGGCCTTGAGTCGCAAAATCATCGATTCGACCTTACGCCGGGCGATTTCATTTTTTTCGATGAGGTGGGCACGTTCCTCACGCCAGGATTTTTCCTGAGCTAATAAGAGTGCGTTTTGCCGTTTTAGTTGCTCGACCCGTTCAATCAACAGTTCGAGTCGGCCCATCAGCGCTTGCAGCTCGGTCTCTTGCATGAAATGCCACTCGATTGGGTGTGCCTGAGTTCCCGGCGATTATGCCCTGCCAGCCCCGAGTTGGCCGCGTCGATGGTCTTGGCGCGCCTGCCGGTGCTAGGATACAAGGTCTTCATTCTAGTCATTGCGCCGTCTGGCGCCTAGTTGCCCATGCCCAATACCAACTCGCCGTACACCGCATTCGCCGCCCTGCTGAGCAGCGGCGGTCATCCAGTTTCTCCTGCCGAACTGCACGGGCTGTTGCTCGGGCGTAGCTGCACAGGTGTCGGCTTCGATGCCGACAGCTGGTTGGCCGACGCAGCCCCCCTGCTTGATACCGAGCCGGCCGACAATGTTCGCAATGCCCTGATTGGCTTGCAGGAAATGGTCAAGGCCGAACTCACCGGTGAAGACATCACCATCGTCTTGCTGCTGCCGGGCGATGACGCGCCGCTGACCGAGCGTGCCGTTGCGCTGGGCCAGTGGTGCCGGGGCTTCCTCGACGGTTTCGGCCTGAACTCGGGTGGCCTGACATTGAGCACTGAAGCCAAGGAAGTGCTGCAGGACCTGGCCGCCATTTCCCAGGTTCAGGATGCTCTGGAGGAATCCGAGGACGGCGAGAGCGACTACATGGAAGTCATGGAATACCTGCGCGTCGCGCCGTTGCTGCTTTACACGGAGCTGGCCAAGCCTGCCCCAGCCGCTGCGAAACCTTCCCTGCACTGATTTTTGCCTGGACGCCATCTGCCCATGACCCACATCCCCAAGTCGGAATACGCCCGCCGGCGAAAGGCGCTGATGGCGCAGATGGAGCCCAACAGTATCGCCATCCTGCCGGCGGCTGCGGTCGCCATACGCAACCGCGATGTCGAGCACGTGTATCGCCAGGACAGCGATTTCCAGTACCTGAGCGGCTTTCCCGAGCCCGAAGCGGTGATTGCGCTGATACCCGGGCGTGAGCACGGTGAATATGTGTTGTTTTGCCGTGAGCGCAATCCTGAGCGTGAGTTATGGGATGGCTTGCGCGCCGGGCAGGAGGGTGCCATTCGCGATTTTGGCGCCGATGATGCCTTCCCGATCACCGATATCGACGAAATTCTGCCGGGGTTGATCGAGGGACGCGACCGCGTGTACTCGGCGATGGGCAGCAATGCCGAGTTCGACCGCCATTTGATGGAGTGGATCAACGTGATTCGTTCCAAGGCGCGCCTCGGTGCGCAGCCGCCCAACGAATTCGTTGCCCTGGATCATCTGCTGCATGACATGCGTCTGTATAAATCGGCAGCGGAAGTGAAGGTGATGCGCGAAGCCGCGGCCATTTCGGCGCGTGCTCATGTGCGGGCGATGCAAGCCTGCCGGGCCGGCTTGCACGAGTACAGCCTTGAAGCCGAGCTGGATTACGAGTTTCGCAAGGGCGGGGCGAAGATGCCGGCTTACGGCTCGATTGTCGCGGCTGGACGCAACAGCTGCATCCTGCATTACCAGGAAAACGATGCGCCGCTGAAGAACGGTGATCTGGTGCTGATCGACGCGGGTTGCGAGATTGACTGCTACGCCAGCGATATCACTCGGACGTTTCCGGTCAGTGGCACCTTTTCGCCGGAGCAGAAAGCAATCTACGAACTGGTAATCAAGGCGCAGATGGCGGCTTTCGAGGAGATTGCGCCGGGCAAGCATTGGAACCACGCGCACGAAGCGACCGTGCAGGTGATTACCGAAGGGCTGGTGGCGTTGGGCCTGCTCGCAGGCGAAGTGCCGGATCTGATCGAGTCCGAGGCTTACAAGGCCTTCTACATGCACCGTGCCGGGCACTGGCTGGGCATGGATGTACACGATGTCGGGGACTACAAGGTTGGCGGCCAGTGGCGGGTACTTGAGCCGGGCATGACACTGACGGTCGAGCCAGGGATCTACATCTCGGCGGACAATATGCACGTGGCGAAAAAATGGCGTGGTATCGGCATACGCATCGAGGACGACGTAGTGGTAACCAAGCATGGGTGTGAAGTTCTGACGGCGGGTGTGCCGAAAACAGTCGCTGAAATCGAAGCCTTGATGGCTGCTGCACGAAGCCAGGCGGCATGAACCGGTTCAATCTGGCAATTATTGGCGGCGGCCTGGTGGGGGCCAGCCTGGCCTTGGCGCTGCAGGCCGGTGCCAAGGCTCGGGGCTGGACGATCCTGTTGATCGAGCCGTTTGCGCCGGGTGACAGCTATCAGCCCAGCTACGATGCACGCTCGTCGGCGTTGTCCTTCGGCACCCGACAGATCTATGAACGGCTGGGGCTGTGGCAGGCGATCAGTCGCCGTGCCGAGCCGATCCGGCAGATCCAGGTGTCTGATCGGGGGCGTTTCGGCGCGGCCCGTCTGAACGCAATGGAAGAGGGCGTACCGGCCCTCGGCTATGTGGTGGAAAACGCCTGGCTAGGGCAGTGCCTTTGGAAAGGACTGGATCCTGAGGTGGTCAGTTGGCGCTGCCCGGCCGAAGTGACGGCCTTGCAGGCGCTGGAAGACGGTTATCGCTTGTCGCTCAACGACGACACGACCCTTGACTGCGATCTGGCGGTGCTGGCCGACGGTGGCCGTTCTGGCCTGCGCGAGCAGTTGGGCATTCATGTCACGACGCGGCCTTACAACCAGAGTGCGTTGATCGCCAACATCACGCCTAGTGAAGCGCACTGCGGGCAAGCGTTTGAGCGCTTCACCGACGAAGGGCCCATGGCGCTGTTGCCGCTGCCGGAAAACCGCTGCGCGCTGGTCTGGACCCGTAAGGGGATGGACGCCAAGCGGCTGGCCGAGCTGGATGAGCGCAGCTTCCTCGACGAATTGCAGGGCGTGTTCGGCTACCGATTGGGCGCCTTGTGTCAGGTGGGTGCTCGCCACCTGTATCCGTTGTCATTGGTCGAGGCGCAGGAACAGGTGCGTCCTCACCTGGTGGTGCTGGGCAATGCGGCGCACAGCCTGCACCCGATTGCCGGGCAGGGCTTCAACCTGTCGTTGCGTGACGTTCAGGCCTTGTCTGAAGCCTTGCTCGCCGGGCCGCAAGCGCCCGGTGACCTGGCGACGTTGCAAGCCTACTGTGAGCGTCAACGCCTTGATCAGACCTTGACCATCGGCTTTTCCGACCGCGTCACCCGGCTGTTTGGCAACAACCAGCCGCTGGTGACAGCCGGGCGTAACCTGGGCCTGCTTGGGCTCGACCTGCTGCCACCGGCCAAACGCTGGTTCGCCCGGCAAGCGATGGGCCTGGGCACCCGTTCGGACCTGCAGGGTTGAGCATGCGCAAGGGCCATATACCACTTTCCCTTTATCTGCGGCCCCGGCCGCAAGCAATACAGGCTTAAGGCATGGAAATGCGCGCGGATCTGTTGATTGTCGGTGCCGGTATGGTCGGCAGCGCCCTGGCGTTGGCGCTACAGCACAGCGGCCTGAATATTTTGCTGGTCGATGGCAGCCCGCTGTCGGTCAAACCCTTTGATGCCGGGGCCGCATTCGAGCCACGGGTCAGCGCCCTGTCGGTGGCTAGCCAGCGGATCCTTGAACGGCTCGGTGCCTGGGACGGTATCCGCGCCCGACGCGTCTGCCCGTATGGGCAGATGGAGGTCTGGGACGGCAGCGGGACAGGTCGTATTCACTTTTCCGCAGCCAGCGTGCATGCCGAGGTGCTGGGGCATATCGTCGAGAATCGAGTGGTCCAGGATGCGCTGCTGGAGCGCCTGCATGACAGCGAGATCGGCCTGCTGGCCAATGCGCGCCTGGAGCAGATGCGTCGTTCTGGAGAGGACTGGCTGCTGACCTTGGCCGATGGCCGTACGCTGCGTGCACCCTTGGTGATCGCTGCCGACGGGGCGAACTCGGCCGTGCGCCGCCTGACGGGGTGCGAAACCCGTGAGTGGGATTACTTGCATCACGCCATCGTGACCAGTGTGCGCTGCAGCCAGGCTCATCAGGCCACGGCCTGGCAGCGCTTTACGGATGATGGCCCGCTGGCGTTTCTGCCGCTGCAGCGCGACGGCGAGCAGGGGTGGTGCTCGATTGTCTGGTCGACCACGCCGGAGCAGGCCGAGCGCCTGATGGGGTTGGCCGATGAGGCGTTCTGCGCCGAACTCGAGCGCGCCTTCGAAGGTCGTCTGGGCCAAGTGCTGAGTGCCGACCCGCGATTGTGTGTGCCGCTGCGCCAGCGCCATGCCAAGCGCTATGTGGCCGAGGGCCTGGCGCTGATTGGCGATGCTGCGCATACCATTCACCCGTTGGCCGGGCAGGGCGTCAACCTGGGCTTCCTCGATGCGGCGGTGCTCGCCGAGGAGCTGTTAAACGCTCTGGACCGTGGCGAGCGGCTGGCCGATTTGCGGGTACTGAGTCGCTTCGAGCGGCGCCGGATGCCGCACAACCTGGCCTTGATGGCGGCAATGGAAGGCTTCGAGCGGCTGTTCCAGGCCGATCCGTTGCCGCTGCGCTGGTTGCGTAATACGGGCCTGAAGTGGGTCGAGCAATTGCCTGAGGCCAAGGCGCTGTTTGTGCGTCAGGCCCTCGGCTTGAGCGGTGATCTGCCCGAGTTGGCGCGGCCCTGAGAGGCTTGCAACATCTGGTAACTGCTCTGTTGTGAGTTAGGTTGAGATGGCAAATGGGATTCACTACCATTTCTGCCTTTCTTGTCTTTCGAGGACCGCTTCCATGTTGTCACGCAAGCATTTACTGGCCGCTCTGGCATTGACGCTGTTCGGTAGCACCGCCCAGGCAGCGGATGAAGTGGTGGTGTACTCCTCGCGAATTGATGAGCTGATCAAGCCGGTATTTGATGCCTACACGGCCAAGACCGGAGTGAAGGTCAAGTTCATTACCGACAAGGAAGCACCGCTGATGCAGCGGATCAAGGCCGAGGGCGAGAATGCCACCGCCGACCTGCTGCTCACCGTCGATGCGGGCAACCTCTGGCAGGCCGAGCAAATGGGCATCCTGCAGCCGATCCAGTCGTCGGTGATCGATGCCAACATCCCGTCTCAATATCGTGCCTCGTCCCATGACTGGACAGGCCTGAGCCTGCGCGCACGAACCATTGTCTACTCCACCGAGCGGGTCAAGCCGGAAGAGCTGAGCACCTACGAGGCACTGGCCGACAAGCAATGGGAAGGCCGCCTGTGCCTGCGTACCGCGAAGAAGGTCTACAACCAGTCGTTGACCGCCACCCTGATCGAGACCCATGGCGCCGAGAAAACCGAACAGATCATCAAGGGCTGGGTGAACAACCTGTCCACAGACGTCTTCTCTGACGATACGGCCTTGCTGCTGGCGATCAAGGCCGGTCAGTGCGATGTCGGTATCGTTAACACCTATTACTACGGTCGCTTGCACCAGCAGGACCCGAAACTGCCGGTCAAGCTGTTCTGGCCTAACCAGGCGGACCGCGGTGTTCACGTCAACCTCTCGGGTATCGGCCTGACCAAGTACGCGCCGCATCCAGAAGCAGCCAAGGCCCTGGTCGAGTGGATGACCGGTGCGGATGCACAGAAGATGTTCGCGAGTATCAACCAGGAGTTCCCGGCCAACCCGAAGGTTGCACCGTCCGAGGAAGTCGCCGCCTGGGGAACCTTCAAGGCTGACGCCCTCCCGGTGGAAGTCGCAGGCAAGCGTCAGGCTGAAGCGATTCGCTTGATGGACCGGGCTGGCTGGAACTAAGCCCCAGGCTTTATGCTTGTTCGACCCTTTGCGGCTTCATCGCCGGCAAGGCCAGCTCTGATGGGCAGGTGTTGCCGGCGACAGTCATTAAAACCTAGAGCATCGCCCTTTGGCCCACCCTGCCCAACGCCGCTGGTATCCCCTGGTTTTCGCCGTTGTCACCTTGGTGCTGTTGCCGATCAGTGTTCTGCTCCTGTCCTGGGAGACGATTGACCGGCAGATCTGGTCGCACCTGCTCGAAACCCAGATGTCCCGCCTGTTGGGCAATACCGCCACACTGGTCGCCGGTGTCGGCATTGGTGTCACCCTGTTGGGCGTCAGCCTGGCCTGGTTGACCAGCCTTTGTGAGTTTCCCGGGCGTCGTTGGCTCGATTGGGCCTTGATGCTGCCCTTCGCCATCCCGGCCTATGTACTGGCGTTCGTCTTTGTCGGCTTGCTGGATTTTTCCGGGCCGGTGCAAACCCTGCTGCGCGAGTGGTTCGGGCCGATGCGTCTGCCTCGGGTGCGCTCCACCGGTGGCGTGATCACGGTGCTGGTGCTGGTGTTCTACCCCTACGTCTACCTGCTGGCTCGCACTGCGTTCATTGCTCAAGGCAAGGGTTTGATGGAGGCCGCGCGGGTACTGGGGCATTCGCCGTTGCAGGCATTCTGGCGGGTTGCCCTGCCCATGGCGCGCCCCGCAATTGGCGCGGGCGTGGCATTGGCACTCATGGAAACCCTGGCGGACTTCGGTGCGGTCTCGGTGTTCAACTTCGATACGTTCACCACGGCCATCTATAAAACCTGGTACGGCTTCTTCAGCCTTTCCAGTGCGGCACAACTGGCCAGTCTGTTATTGCTGGCGGTCATGCTGGTGCTGTACGGCGAGCGCCGGGCACGTGGTGCAACCCGCAGTGGCAGTGAGCGGCCACGGGGCAAGGCCTTGTATCACCTGCGCGGGGTCAAGGCGTTTGCAGCGACCGGTTGGTGCCTGCTGGTCTTTGCCTGTGCGTTCGTAATCCCGGTGCTGCAACTGCTGGTGTGGTTCTGGCAGCGTGGTCGTTTCGACCTCGACGAGCGCTATGCCGGGCTGATTGTGCACACCCTCTATCTGGGGGCCATGGCGGCGTTGATCACGGTCTGCGTGGCACTGATGCTGGCATTTGCCCGACGGCAGGCGCCCACGCGCGGTATCCGGGCTGGCGTCAGCCTGGCTAACCTTGGTTACGCCTTGCCGGGATCGGTACTGGCTGTGTCGATCATGTTGGCGTTCAGTTACCTGGACAAGCAACTGGTCATCCCGCTGTCCAGCTGGCTGGGTGGCGCTGGCAAGCCGTTACTGCTGGGCAGCCTCAGTGCATTGATACTGGCGTACCTGGTGCGATTCGTGGCTGTTGCCTACGGGCCTTTGGAAAGCAGCCTTGCGCGGGTTAGGCCTTCGCTGCCGGAAGCTTCGCGCAGCCTTGGGGTTGCGGGGCCGCGCCTGTTCTTCAAGGTCTACCTGCCGTTATTGGTGCCTGGTGCGCTGAGCGCGGCGCTGTTGGTGTTTGTCGACGTACTCAAGGAAATGCCTGCTACCTTGCTACTGCGGCCCTTTGGCTGGGACACGCTAGCGGTGCGGGTCTTTGAAATGACCAGTGAGGGCGAGTGGGCACGTGCTTCGCTGCCTGCGCTAACCCTGGTGTTGGTCGGCCTGTTGCCGGTTATCGGGCTGATTCGACGGTCGGCTCGGCACCCCGGCCAAGCGCACTGAGGGTGTAAGCATCCAGCCTTGCAGCTACAATGCGCGGCATTCGCTACGTCGGTGGCTGCACTGCCGCCGGTCGTAGCCTCGCCACGCGCGGAAGGAGAAACCCATGGGACTGCGTACGCCTCTTTATGACCTGCATTTGGCGCTTGGCGCCAAGATGGTCGATTTTGGCGGTTGGGACATGCCCCTGCATTACGGCTCGCAAGTCGAGGAGCACCATCAGGTGCGTCGCGACTGCGGGGTTTTCGATGTATCTCACATGACCGTGATTGATATCGGCGGCGCTCAGGCAGCGGCGTGGCTGCAGTATGTGCTGGCCAACGATATCGAGCGCCTGAGTGCCACAGGCAAAGCCCTGTACAGCACCCTGCTCAATGAGCAAGGCGGGGTGATCGACGACATGATCGTCTACCGCTGTGATGACGGTTATCGTCTGGTGGTCAACGCTGCGACTCGCGACAAGGACCTGGCCTGGCTGCAAGCGTGCCGGGTTGGTTTTGACGTGAGTATCCAGGAGCGCACGGATTTGGCGATCCTGGCGGTCCAAGGGCCTCATGCCCGCGAAAAGGTCGCAGATCTGGTGACTGCCGCACGTGCGGCATTGATTCGCGAACTCAAGCCGTTCGAGGGCCTGGTCGACGGTGACTGGTTTATCGCCCGTACCGGTTATACCGGCGAAGATGGTTTGGAAATCATGCTGCCAGCAGTTCAGGCGCCCGGGTTCTTCAACGACCTGGTCGGTGCCGGTATTGCCCCGAGTGGACTGGGCGCACGCGATACCTTGCGTCTTGAGGCGGGTATGAACCTCTATGGCCAGGATATCGACGAAGCGCATTCCCCGCTGACCTCGAACCTGGCTTGGAGCATTGCCTGGGAGCCGGCGACGCGAGACTTCATCGGTCGTGCCGCGCTTGAGGCCGAGCGTGATGCCGGGCCGAAGCTTAAACTGGTGGGCCTGGTGCTGGAGGAGCGCGGGGTGTTGCGGGCGCACCAGGTCGTGCGTATCAGTGAAATTGGCGAAGGAGAGATCACCAGTGGTAGTTTCTCCCCTACGCTGAGCAAATCGATTGCTCTGGCACGGGTGCCAATGGCGACTGCCGATCGCGCTGAAGTCGAGATCCGTGGTCGCTGGTACCCGGTGCGAGTGGTCAAGCCAACGTTCGTGCGGCATGGCAAGATTCTGATCTGAATTTTTTCTGGCGGGCCGACCGCTGACCTTATCGAGGACAACAATATGAGCGATATCCCTGCCGAACTGCGTTTTGCCGATAGCCATGAGTGGGCCCGTCTGGAGGCTGACGGTAGTGTCACGGTCGGCATCAGCGACCACGCACAGGAAGCCTTGGGCGATGTGGTGTTCGTTGAGCTGACAGAAGTGGGCATGGTGTTTGCCGCTGGCGATACCGCCGGTGTGGTCGAGTCGGTCAAGGCCGCTTCGGACATCTACGCCCCGATCAGCGGCGAAGTCATTGCGGTCAACGAGGATCTGAGCGACAGCCCTGAGTCGCTGAACAGCGATCCGTATGGCGCCTGGATCTTCAAGCTGAAGCCCGCCGATCCGGCTGAACTGGACAAGCTGCTCGACGCGGCAGGCTACAAAGCGCTCATCGGCGAATAGTTTTCCGACACAAGCGGCAATCTCTTCCTAGACTCAATATGCCTCGGCTGGTCGAGGTTTGGTCTAGGAAGAGAGAGCCGCTATGTCCCAGTCGCCGTCCCTGAGCCAACTGTACGACGCCAATCCTTTCCTGCGTCGCCACCTGGGGCCTGACCCCAGCGAGCAGCAGGCCATGCTCGAAGCCCTTGGCCTGGGCAGTCGTGTCGAGCTTATCGAACAGACCGTCCCACCCGGCATTCGCCTGAACCGCGCCCTCGACTTGCCGCCCGCCCTCGATGAAGAGGCCGCGCTGGCGAAGCTGCGTGGTTACGCCGAGCAAAACCAGATCTGGACCAGCCTTATCGGCATGGGCTACCACGGTACCCTCACGCCAACGGTGATCCTGCGTAACGTCCTGGAAAATCCCGGTTGGTACACGGCCTATACGCCGTATCAGCCCGAAATTGCCCAAGGGCGACTGGAAGCTTTGCTGAACTTTCAGCAGATGATCATTGACCTCAGTGGGCTGGACCTGGCGAACGCCTCGCTCCTTGATGAAGCCACGGCCGCCGCCGAAGCGATGGCCTTGGCCCGCCGCGTTGCCAAGTCGAAGAGCAACGTGTTTTTTGCCGATGAGCACTGCCATCCACAAACCCTCTCGGTATTGCAGACCCGCGCCGACGGTTTTGGTTTTGAACTGGTCATCGACGCTGTGGATAACCTCGCCAAATACGCTGTGTTCGGTGCCTTGTTGCAGTACCCCGACACCCATGGCGAGGTGCGCGACCTGAGGCCGTTTATCGAACAGCTGCATACGCAGCAGGCACTGGCGTGTGTCGCCGCCGACCTGCTGAGCCTGGTGCTGTTGGCGCCACCGGGCGAGCTGGGGGCCGACGTGGTGCTGGGTTCTACCCAGCGCTTTGGTGTGCCGATGGGCTATGGCGGGCCGCATGCGGCTTATTTCGCTTGTCGTGACGAGTTCAAGCGGGCGATGCCGGGGCGGATCATCGGCGTGTCCAAGGACGCCCGTGGCAACCTCGCGCTGCGCATGGCACTGCAGACCCGTGAGCAGCATATTCGTCGGGAGAAGGCCAACTCGAACATCTGCACGGCGCAAGTGCTGCTGGCCAATATCGCCGGATTTTATGCGGTCTACCATGGGCCGGAAGGCCTGAAACGGATTGCTCAGCGGGTACACCGATTGACCTTCATCCTGGCGGCCGGGCTGGAGAGCAAGGGTATCAAGCGGCTCAATGAGCATTTCTTCGATACCCTGACCCTGGAAGTAGGCGGCAGCCAGACTGCGATCATCCAGAGCGCCGAGGCGGCGCAGATCAACCTGCGGATTCTGGGGCGCGGCCAATTGGGTGTCAGCCTCGATGAAACCTGCAACGAAGGCACGGTGCTGCGCCTGTTCGATATCTTCCTGGGCGCCGACCACGGCCTGGACATCGCAACCCTCGATACCCATGCCCTGCCTGAGGGGATACCTGCAGCGTTGGTGCGCCGCTCGGCCTACCTGACGCACCCGGTATTCAATCTGCACCACAGCGAAACCGAGATGCTGCGCTACCTCAAGCAGTTGGAGAACAAGGATCTGGCGCTGAACCAGTCGATGATTCCACTGGGCTCTTGCACCATGAAGCTCAATGCCAGCAGCGAGATGATCCCCATTACCTGGCCAGGTTTTGCCCAGCTGCATCCGTTCGCCCCCGCCGCGCAGGTGCAGGGCTACAAGGCCATGATCGACGAACTGGAGAATTGGCTCTGCGCGATCACCGGTTTCGACGCAGTCTGCATGCAGCCCAACTCCGGAGCCCAAGGTGAATATGCCGGGTTGATGGCGATTGCCAAGTACCATCGCAGCCGCCAGCAGGGCCAGCGCGATATCTGCCTGATCCCCGCCTCAGCTCATGGGACCAACCCGGCGTCTGCACAAATGGCCGGTATGCAGGTGGTCATCGTTGACTGTGACAAGGACGGCAACGTCGACCTGACCGACCTCAAGGCCAAAGCCAAGGCGGCAGGTCAGCGCCTGTCCTGCCTGATGGCGACCTACCCCTCGACCCACGGTGTGTATGAAGAGGGGATTGTCGAAATCTGCGAGGTTATCCACAGCCATGGTGGTCAGGTGTACATGGACGGGGCCAATCTCAATGCTCAGGTCGGCCTGACCCGGCCGGCCGATATCGGTGCAGATGTGTCGCACATGAACCTGCACAAGACTTTCTGCATTCCCCATGGTGGCGGTGGCCCGGGTATGGGGCCGATTGGTGTTCGGGCCCACTTGGCGCCCTTTGTCGCCAGCCACCCGGTGGTGCCGGTGCCGGGGCCTGACCCGAAGAACACGGCAATCAGCGCCGCGCCCTGGGGCAGCGCGAGTATCCTGCCGATCAGCTGGATGTACATCGCAATGATGGGGCCGCAATTGGCGGACGCCAGTGAGGTGGCGATCCTGTGTGCCAACTACCTGGCGCAGCAATTGGGCGGCGCGTTTCCGGTGCTCTACCGCGGTCGCAATGCGCGGGTGGCGCATGAGTGTATTCTCGATTTGCGGCCGTTGAAGGCCCTGACCGGCATTACCGAGGAGGATGTCGCCAAGCGCCTGATGGATTACGGATTCCATGCCCCGACCATGTCCTTTCCGGTGCCTGGCACGCTGATGGTCGAGCCTACGGAGAGTGAGTCAAAGGCGGAACTGGACCGGTTTATCGAAGCGATGCTGAGTATCCGCGCAGAAATTGCCGAAGTGCAGAACGGTAACTGGCCAGCAGAAGACAACCCACTTAAAGGCGCGCCGCATACTCTGGCAGACGTTATCGGTGTATGGGAGCGGCCATACAGCATTGCGCAGGCAGTGACGCCCAGCACGCATGCCCGGCTGCACAAGTACTGGCCTGCGGTGAACCGGGTCGACAACGTGTATGGCGACCGCAACCTGTTCTGCGCGTGTGTACCGGTAGAGGACTACCGCTGAAGGGCTGGTCGCGGCGCCTTGATCGCGGGCAAGCCCGTTCCTACAGGGTTTGTGGGAGGCTTGCCCGCGAGGTTTCTGTGCGGCTTATTCGTTGGCGCCGGCGTTTTTCGCCAGGATGGCGTTGGCCAGCTCCATGTCGCTGGCTTTCAGCCCTGGGTTGTCGGCGCGCACTTTCTGGATGGCCGCTTCAAGGTACGGTCCGCGAATGCTGCCTTCGCTTGCGACGAAGCTGCCCGCGTCGTCTTGAGCCGCAACGATCAACTTGTGATCCCTGAACGTCAGGTAGGTAGAGGCGGTGGTTGCACCCGAGGAAATAACGTCGCGCCAGAAGGTGTCGGCCATGGCAGCGCCGAAGGGCAGGGACAGTAATGCAAGTGTTGCTACAGCACGCTTGAAGCGCATGGTGGGTGACTCCAACATTGGGGGGTGATCTAGCGGGTTTGATCTTGTCACCCCTCGGCAAGTTCCCTGGCCCTCAACGGGCCGATGAACGTACGTTGATCATGGTGCGACCCTGATAATTTCCGCCACGCTGGTAAGGCCCGCGGCGACCTTTTGCGCGCCGTTCAAGCGCAGGCTTCGCATCCCTTCGGCGAGCGCCTGGTGACGTAACGCCTGAGCGTCGCCGTCGGCACAGATCAATGGCTTGAGCGACTCGCTCAAGGGCAGCAGTTCATGGATGCCAGTACGCCCTCGGTAGCCGGTGTGTCGGCAGGCTGGGCAGCCCGCGGCCTGCTTCGCCTCAGTGGGTAACGGCCACTGCTGGGGCTGGACCAGGGTGTGCCAATCCTGGTCGGACAGGGTTGCGGGCACTTTGCAGGCCGGGCAGAGGGTGCGGATCAGACGTTGGGCCATTACCCCGATCAACGTTGCACGGATCAGGTAGTGCGGGATGCCCAGCTCCAGCAAACGGCCAATGGCAGTGCAGGCATCGTTGGTGTGCAGGGTGGACAGCACCAAGTGACCGGTCAGCGCCGCCTGGATGGCCATCTGTGCAGTCTCCAGGTCGCGTATCTCCCCGATCATGATGATGTCCGGGTCCTGGCGCAGCAGTGCGCGTACACCATTGGCGAAACACAGGTCGATGGCCGGGTCGACCTGCATCTGATTGAACGCGGGTTCGACCATTTCGATCGGGTCTTCGAGGGTGCAGAGGTTGACCTCAGGCGTTGCCAGTTGCTTGAGGCTGGCATACAAGGTGCTGGTCTTGCCGGAGCCGGTCGGCCCGGTGACCAGGACGATCCCGTGGTTGTGTCTCAGCATGCGTTGCCAGCATGCCAGCTCATCGCCGACCAGGCCCAACTGCTGGAAATCCCGTTGCAGCAGCTCAGGGTCGAAAATCCGTAGCACCAGCTTTTCACCGAAGGTGGTCGGCAAGGTGGACAGGCGTATTTCCACCTCGCTGCCGGCGGGTGTGCGAGTCTTCAGCCGACCGTCCTGTGGGCGGCGTTTTTCTGCGACATTCATCCGTCCCAGGCTTTTCAGCCGGCTTACCGCCGCCAGCGTCACCCACGGTGGGAACCGGTAGGCCTCATGCAGCACGCCGTCGATACGAAAGCGTACGCCACCCTGCTCGCGGCGAGGTTCGATATGGATATCGCTGGCGCGCTGCTCGAAGGCGTACTGCAGCAGCCAATCGACGATGCTCACAATGTGCGTGTCGTTGGCGTCCGCTTCCTGGTGTGCGGTGCCAAGGTCGAGCAGGTGCTCGATGCTGGCAGCGGGCCGGGCGATTTCCAGTTGGCAGGCGCTGTTGACCGAACGGGCGACATTGAAAAACTCCCGGCTCAGGTTGCGAATGCGTTCAGGGCTGGCGATTACCCGCTTGATCTGCCGTTTGAGGACGTGGGCCAGGTCGCTCTCCCAGCCGCGTACAAACGGTTGCGCACTGGCCACCGTCACGCTGTCGGCATCCACCTCGACTGCAAGTATGCCGTGGCGCTGGGCAAACGCGGCAGACATCAGGGCGGTGACGTGGGCTGCATCAATGCGCATCGGGTCGATGCACAGGTAGGGTTGGCCAGCATCGGCGGCCAGCCATTGGCACAGCCCTTCCAGCTCCAGCACCTGGCCAGGCTGGCGCGCGTCGGGCAGCCTGCGGCGGGCGATGACCTCCAGCGGATGGTCCGGGTCGTCGGCGGTTGGCACAACACGTTGGGCGTCTTCGGCGTGGATCACGTGTTGTGCAACCAGTGCATCCAGCAGGGTGACAAGGTCGAGTGGGCGATCCTCTGCGAGCGCGGGCATGGGGCTTCCTTGCAGGTCGGTTATGGCCTGCCAAGGCTAGTTGCTGCCGTTCTCGACGGTCGGGCGCAAGGTTTTCCGGGTATGTCGTGGCTCAGCGTGCGGGTCGTGATTCGAAGGCCCTGACCGGTGGCAGGCAGGGCTCAAGGTGTACCTCGACAACACTGATCAGGTTGCGCATTTTTTGCGCAATGAGCTCGGCGCGATGCCAGCTCAGACCGCCGATCTGTACCTCAATGTGCATCAGCTCATCTTCTTGTTTCATCTGTAGCTGTTGAGGCACGAGGAACTGTAATGCGAACAGATTGAGAATACGGCACAGGCTGTCCGGCTCGGCTTCAGCCTGCAATCGGTACTGAACGTGTGCGTGCGCTGCATTGGTGGCCCACGCATCGGTGCGCAGCGCAGTGACAGGGTGGTCCAGCCGTTCGAGTGCGCTCATGGAATTCTCCGAAGTTGATGAGAAGATTTTTGCATGATGCGCGGGGTATTTTTTCTCTATGATCCGCAGTTATTACCATCAATTGAATTGATTAATTCTTGAATAAGTCGTATGGAGAAAAAATTATGCAGAGCGAGTTAGATGCCTATGACCGACGCATCCTGGCCCTGCTGCAGGAGGATGCTTCGCTGTCCAGCGCGCAGATTGCCGAGCGTGTGGGGTTGTCACAGTCGCCCTGCTGGCGGCGTATACAGCGTATGAAGGAGGAAGGGATCATTCGCGGGCAGGTGACCTTGCTCGACCGCAAGAAAATCGGCCTGAACACTCAGATCTTTGCCGAGGTCAAACTCAACGCCCACGGGCGTTCAAACTTCACCGAGTTCACCGAGCAGATTCGCGGCTTCCCTGAAGTTCTGGAATGTTACGTGCTGATGGGGGCTGTGGATTTTCTCTTGCGCATTGTCACCCCGGACATCGAAGCCTACGAACGGTTCTTCTTCGAAAAGCTGTCGATGGTGCCGGGGATCCAGGAGGTCAACTCGATCGTGGCCTTGTCTGAAATCAAGTCCACGACGAGTCTGCCGGTGCTCTGAGGCTTACTTGCGCAGCAGGTATTTCCAGGCACGGCTTTGGAACACGGCAATGGCCTGTTGTACCCGGGCGTCCAGAGCTTCGTCGTTGATGGGCTGATGGGCCAGGTGTTGCAGCTTGTTCAGCTCGCCGTACAGGCGGTCGACTTCCGGTACCTCAAGCACGTTGCGGGCGTGATGCAGCCAGGCCAACAGGCGTTCGATGCGCGGCAGTTGCTCGGCCAGGTCTTCAGGCTGCTGCTGGTAGCGCGGCAGTTGCAGGGCCTGGGCTTCCTCGGCCAGCAGGTGGGTCAGCCAGTTACCCAGTTGCGCAGCGCCCTGGCGATTGCCACGGTTGTTGCGCTCGACTGTCCAGGCACGGGCCAGCAGCCAGCGCGAGGTGTCCAGGGAGAACTGGCCCCAGCGGGTTTCCAGCAGCTCTTCAGCGAACTGTTCCGGGGCGGCACGGCGGACGTCTTCGTCTTCCAGGCCGGCCTGTACCAGCGGCTTCCAGTCTTCCAGCAGGGCGTCGAGGCTGTTGCGCAGCTCACGGGTGCTGGCGCGCGGCGCAGCCTGGCCCAGGCTGCTGGCCAGGGCGCGCAGCTCGGTCAGGTTCTCGACCCAGTCCTGCAGCAGGCGCCAGTGGCCATTGAAGCGGTACTGCTCGGCCAGTCGCTGGCTGCTGCCCAGCAACTGCCAGCCCAGTGCGGCGAAGGCGTCGTCCAGGGTCATTTCGGCGTTCAGTTCCGCCGCAGGCAGGCTCAGGTCATAGCTGGCCGGGTCGAGCAGGCGGTAGCCACGCTCGGCCTTGCTGATATCACAGGGCATCATCGGCAGGCTGGCGGCGAGTTCGGCGGCCAGCTCCAGCAGGGCTTCGGCGGGGCCTTCACGCAGTTCCAGCTCCAGTTCGCAGATCTCTTCGTGCTGCTTGCCGACGATGACTTTGCCCAGGTCCAGGGCCGCTTCGATCACGACCTTGGCCTTGCCGCGGCCCCAGGCAATTTCCGCGTATTCGCGGGTGAAGTCGGTGCTGAACAGCGGCTTGATGGTTTTCTTGTCGACCTCGGCCAGTTGTTCTGGCCAGCACTGTGCGTCGAGTTTCTTCAGGTCCAGCTTGGTTTTTTCCAGGTGCCATTCGTATTCATGGCGCTCGGACAGGCCGGCAACGCTTTGACCACGGGTCTTGAGGGTCTGGATGATGACCTCGCCATCGCGGCGCAAACGCAGGGCGACCTTGGCCGCAGCCAGGTCGCGCTCAGGCGTGTCGAAGTACTGGTTGAGCAGCTCGCGCTGCTGCCAGCCGGACTTGTTGCGCTTCTTCAGCAATGGGTGTTCGCGCAGGGCCGCGAGGGTGTCGCGGCTGACCCGCAGTTTGATTTCGGTTTCTTTATGCATTGCTGGGCAATCCGGCGTCGGATGACAGGGGGCGTCTTGGCCGTGCAGTGTACAGGAGTCGGCCGCAGACGGTTTATTCCAGATGCCCGATGGCCCTATGATGAGGTCCGACCCGAGGAGAATCCGCATGCCGTTGCCGCCGCTCAAAGACCAGTTTGCCGCGCTGATTGCCGCACCCTCGGTCAGTTGTACTCAAGCCGCGCTGGATCAATCCAACCGTGCGGTGATCGACTTGCTCGCCGGTTGGCTGGGCGACCTCGGTTTCGCCTGCGAGATCCAGCAGGTGAACCCCGGCAAATTCAACCTGCTGGCCAGCTATGGCAGCGGCCCGGGCGGGTTGGTGCTGGCCGGGCACAGCGACACCGTGCCGTTCGACCCGCAACTGTGGCAGACCGACCCGCTGAAGCTGACCGAGGTGGACGGGCGCTGGGTGGGCCTGGGTAGCTGTGACATGAAAGGCTTCTTTGCATTGATCATCGAAGCGGTGCGCACCCTGCTCGATCAACCGTTCAAGCAACCCCTGCTGATTCTCGCGACCTGCGACGAGGAAAGCTCGATGGCGGGGGCCCGGGCGTTGGCGGCGGCGGGGCGGCCATTGGGGCGCGCGGCGGTGATCGGTGAGCCCACCGGGCTGCGGCCGATCCGCCTGCACAAAGGCGTGATGATGGAGCGCATTGATATTCTCGGGCGCAGTGGCCATTCGTCGGATCCGCGCCTGGGCCATAGTGCTCTGGAGGCGATGCATGAGGCGATGGGCGAATTGATGGTGCTGCGTCGGCAATGGCAGCGCGAGTTCAACAATGCGCAGTTCAGCGTCCCCCAGCCGACCCTGAACTTTGGTTGCATTCATGGTGGCGACAACCCCAATCGCATCTGTGGCCAATGTGCTCTGGAGTTCGACCTGCGGCCGTTGCCCGGCATGGACCCGGAAGCGTTGCGTGCCGCCATTCGTGGCAAGCTTCAGCCATTGGCCGAGCGTCATCAGGTGCGTATCGACTATGCGCCATTGTTTCCCGAGGTGCCGCCGTTTGAGCAGGCGGCTGACGCCGAACTGGTGCGTCTGGCCGAACGTCTTACCGGGCATAGTGCTGAAGCAGTAGCCTTTGGCACCGAAGCGCCTTATCTTCAGCGCCTGGGGTGCGAGACCCTGGTGCTTGGCCCAGGCGACATCGCCTGTGCGCATCAGCCGGGTGAGTACCTCGAAATGTCACGCTTGCAGCCTACCGTGCGTCTATTGCGTGAGTTGATCGAACATTATTGCCTCAGCCCGGCTATTGCCCGCTGAGTTCGACTGTATTTTTTCAAGGAGAGTACGCGTGACGCCAAGCCTGTTCCGACGATAACCCTTCGAGCGCTGTGTGTTGTTCCGCCTTTGTTCAATTTTTTACAGGCTCTGGTTATGCACGATTACGTCAACTGGCTGCGTCACGCTTCGCCTTACATCAACGCCCACCGGGACTGCACGTTTGTTGTCATGCTCCCTGGCGACGGGGTTGAACACCCTAATTTTGGCAACATTGTCCACGACCTGGTGCTACTGCACAGCCTGGGTGTGCGCCTGGTACTGGTGCATGGCTCGCGCCCACAGATCGAGAGCCGCCTGGCGGCACGCGGCCTCACGCCGCATTACCACCGTGGCATGCGCATCACCGATGCCGCGACCCTGGAATGCGTGATTGATGCCGTCGGCCACCTGCGGATTGCCATCGAAGCGCGGCTGTCGATGGACATGGCAGCCTCGCCGATGCAGGGCTCGCGCCTGCGGGTGGCGGCCGGCAACCTGGTGACTGCAAGGCCGATTGGAGTAGTTGAAGGCATCGACTATCACCACACTGGCGAAGTGCGCCGGGTTGACCGCAAAGGTATCAACCGGCTGCTCGACGAACGTTCGATCGTGTTGCTTTCACCACTGGGTTACTCGCCCACCGGCGAAATTTTCAATCTGGCCTGCGAAGACGTGGCGACTCGCGCCGCCATAGACCTGGGTGCCGATAAGCTGCTGTTGTTCGGTGCCGAGCGTGGCTTGATCGACGAGAATGGCAACCTGGTGCGTGAGCTTCGCCCGCAGCAGGTACCGGCGCATCTGCAACGGCTGGGCAGCGATTATCAGGGCGAGTTGCTGGATGCGGCTGCCGAGGCATGCCGTGGTGGCGTAGCGCGCAGCCATATCGTCAGTTATGCCGAAGACGGTGCCTTGCTGACGGAGCTGTTCACCCGTGACGGTGGCGGTACGCTGGTTGCCCAGGAGCAGTTCGAGAAGGTCCGCGAGGCGGCCATCGAGGATGTCGGTGGCTTGCTGGAGCTGATCAGCCCGCTGGAGGAGCAGGGGATTCTGGTGCGTCGTTCGCGTGAGGTGCTGGAGCGTGAGATCGAGCAATTCAGTGTGGTTGAACGCGAGGGCATGATCATCGCCTGTGCTGCGCTTTACCCAATTGCCGATTCCGATGCGGGTGAACTGGCGTGCCTGGCGGTCAACCCCGAGTACCGCCATGGGGGGCGCGGTGATGAACTGCTCGAGCGCATCGAGACGCGCGCGCGGGCAATGGGCCTGAAGACCCTGTTCGTATTGACGACCCGTACTGCGCACTGGTTCCGTGAGCGTGGGTTCTCCCCAAGTGGCGTCGAACGCCTGCCAGCGGCGCGGGCGTCACTGTACAACTTCCAGCGTAATTCGAAGATCTTCGAGAAAGCCCTCTGAGGCTATCGCCGGTAGAGCCGGCGATAACGAGACAGCGGGCGCATAAAAAAACGCCGTCGACCCAGCGGGCCGACGGCGTTTTTCAGTGCAGCGCACACCGTTTACACGGTGTGCAGGTACCAGTTGTACTCAAGGTCGGAGATCGAGTGCTCGAACTCTTCCAGCTCACTTTCCTTGCACGCGACAAAGATGTCGATGTACTTCGGATCGATGTACTTGGCCATGATCTCGCTGTCGTCCAGCTCGCGCAGGGCATCGCGCAGGTTGTTCGGCAGGCTCTGCTCGTTCTGCTCGTAGGAGTTGCCTTCCACCGGCGCACCGGGCTCGACCTTGTTGGTCAGGCCATGGTGTACACCCGCCAGGACGGCCGCCATCAGCAGGTACGGGTTGGCATCGGCACCGGCAACGCGGTGTTCGAGGCGCACCGCGTCGGAGCTGCCGGTTGGTACGCGCAGCGCCACGGTACGGTTGTCCAGGCCCCAGCTCGGCGAGTTCGGTACGTAGAACTGTGCACCGAAACGGCGGTACGAGTTGACGTTCGGGCAGAGGAACGCCATCGACGCGGGTAGGGTCTCGAGCACACCGCCGATCGCGTGACGCAGTGCGGCGTTCTGCTCGGGATCCTCACTGGCGAAGATGTTTTTACCATCTTTATCCAGTACGGAAATATGGACGTGCAGACCGTTACCCGCCTGGCCTGGGTAAGGCTTGGCCATGAAGGTGGTGTCCATCTCATGGTCGTAGGCGATGTTCTTGATCAGTCGCTTGAGCAGTACCGCATAGTCACAGGCCTTGAGCGGGTCTGGGACGTGGTGCAGGTTCACTTCGAACTGTGCCGGGGCGCTTTCCTTGACGATGGCGTCGGCAGGGATGCCCTGTTCCTTGGCCCCTTCGAGGATGTCCTGAAGGCAGTCGACATACTCGTCGAGGTCGTCGATCAGGTAAACCTGAGTCGAAATCGGACGCTTGCCGGAGATTGGCGAGCGCGGCGGTTGTGGACGGCCGTTCACGTTCTCCTGGTCGATCAGGTAGAACTCAAGCTCGAAGGCGGCGCAGATGGTCAGGCCCAGTTCATCGAATTTGGTCACGACCTGACGCAGGACTTCCCGAGGGTCGGCGAAGAACGGCTCACCTTCCAGCTCGTGCATGGTCATCAGCAGCTGCGCGGTAGGGCGCTTTTGCCAGGGTTCGTTGGAGAGAGAGCCCGGGATCGGATAGCAAATCCGGTCGGCGTCGCCGATATCCAGGCCCAGGCCGGTGCTTTCCACCGTCGAGCCGTTGATGTCCAGGGCAAAGAGTGAGGCCGGCAGGTTGATGCCTTTCTCGTAAACCTTGTGGAGGCTGGTGCGTTCGATGCGTTTGCCACGCACCACACCATTCATATCCGCAATCAGAAGGTCAACGTACAGAACCTCAGGATGTTCCTTAAGGAACGCGTTCGCTTCGTTAAGCTGAACGGCACGCGGGGGTACCGACATGATGCAACACCTTTGTTGTTAAATATATCAATCAATGGGGGCTTGCAGCTCCAGTCAATCCGAAAGCCACCCTTAAGTCAAGCTGACCCAATGATGCCCTAAAACGGCGCCTCAGCGGCACTTTTGCTGCAATTGAGGGCGCCGATAGCCCGTCCATCGGGTAAACATGGGTGATGCTGAGCAGGCCGTGTTCTATTTTTTACGGGGGTGTTGTGTAAAAAAATGAACAAGGCTAAGCTCGAACGTAACCCATAACAGCAATAATACCGGGGGTTACATGTCTCGCATGCCGATAATCGGCGTGACCGCCTGCACCAAGCAGATCGGTCTGCATGCTTTCCACATCAGTGGCGACAAGTACGTGCGCGCAGTTGCGCTGGCAGCCAAAGGCTTGCCATTGATTCTGCCGTCGCTGGCGGAACTGCTCGACCCGGCTGAAATAATTGACGGCCTGGACGGGCTGCTTTTTACCGGCTCCCCCTCAAATATAGAACCTCATCACTACCAAGGGCCGGCCGATGGCCCGGGCACCCCTCACGATCCTCAGCGTGATCACACCACGCTGCCGTTGTTGCGTGCTGCGGTTGCTGCTGGCGTACCCGTACTGGGCATCTGCCGTGGCTTCCAGGAACTGAATGTGGCGTTCGGTGGCAGCCTGCACCAGAAGGTTCATGAAACCGGAACCTTCATGGATCACCGTGAGCCTTCAAACGAACCGGTCGAAGTCCAGTATGCCCCAAGCCATACCCTGTGGGTTCAACCTGGCGGCGTGCTGGCCGGTCTGGGCCTGGCATCCGAAATTCAGGTCAACTCTATCCATGGTCAGGGCATCGCGCGTTTGGCACCGGGCCTGCGTATCGAGGCAGTGGCCCCAGACGGTTTGATTGAAGCTGTATCAATTGAAGGTAGCACGGCTTTTGCTTTGGGGGTGCAATGGCACCCCGAATGGCACGTGATGTCCAATCCGGACTATCTGGCCATTTTCCAGGCGTTTGGCGATGCCTGCCGAAAGCGGGCCAGTCAGCGTGATGCCAATTCATCGCATCGCGCCTGACGCCACCTTAATAGAAGCAGGTTACCTTCAGAGGTGTTTATGAGTACCAATCTCGATCAGCTCACCGATTGGTTGAAAGAGCACAAGATCACTGAAGTCGAGTGTTTGATCAGCGATCTCACCGGGATTACCCGCGGCAAGATCTCGCCTACCAACAAGTTCATTGCCGAGAAAGGCATGCGCTTGCCCGAGAGTGTCCTGCTGCAGACGGTCACTGGCGATTACGTCGATGACGACATCTATTACGAACTGCTCGACCCTGCCGACATCGACATGATCTGCCGCCCCGACGAGAACGCGGTGTTTCTTGTCCCGTGGGCCATCGAGCCTACTGCACAGGTGATTCACGACACCTATGACAAGTTTGGCAGCCCGGTCGAACTGTCACCGCGTAACGTCCTGAAGAAAGTGCTCAAGCTGTATGCCGACAAAGGTTGGCAGCCGATCGTCGCGCCAGAGATGGAGTTCTACCTGACCAAGCGTTGCGAAGACCCGGACTTCCCGTTGCAGCCACCGGTCGGTCGCTCCGGTCGCCCGGAAACCGGTCGCCAGTCGTTTTCCATCGAAGCAGCCAACGAATTCGACCCGCTGTTCGAGGACGTCTACGACTGGTGCGAACTGCAGAACCTGGACCTCGATACGCTGATCCACGAGGACGGCACGGCACAGATGGAGATCAACTTCCGTCATGGTGACGCGCTGTCCCTGGCCGACCAGATCCTGGTGTTCAAACGCACCATGCGTGAAGCTGCGCTCAAGCATAACGTCGCCGCAACGTTCATGGCCAAGCCGATGACGGGCGAGCCAGGCAGCGCGATGCACCTGCACCAGAGTGTGGTGGACGTGCAGACCGGGAAGAACATCTTCTCCAATGACGACGGCAGCATGAGCGACCTGTTCCTCTACCACATCGGCGGTCTGCAGAAGTTCATTCCCGAGCTGTTGCCGCTGTTCGCGCCCAACGTCAACTCGTTCCGGCGTTTCCTGCCTGATACCTCGGCACCGGTGAACGTCGAATGGGGCGAGGAAAACCGTACTGTCGGTTTGCGGGTTCCAGATGCCAGCCCGCAGCATCGCCGCGTCGAGAACCGTCTGCCGGGCGCCGACGCCAACCCGTACCTGGCAATCGCTGCCAGCCTGCTGTGTGGCTACATCGGCATGGTGGAACGCATCAACGCCAGTGCGCCGGTGCAGGGGCGCGGCTATGAGCGACGCAACCTGCGCCTGCCTTTGACCATCGAGGATGCGTTGGAGCGGATGGAAAACTGTAAGGCCCTGGAGAAGTACCTGGGCAAGAAATTCATCACAGGCTACGTGGCGACCAAGCGCGCCGAGCATGAAAACTTCAAACGCGTAATCAGCTCTTGGGAACGAGAGTTCCTGCTGTTCGCGGTCTGATCAACCCGGGGCCGCAGGAGCGCGGCCGCCAGCAATTGGAGAAGCACATGAGCGTCAAGAACCCGCAAACCCGTGAATGGCAAGCCTTGAGCGGCGAGCACCACTTGGCCCCTTTCAGCGACTATAAACAGCTGAAGGAGAAAGGCCCGCGCATTATTACCAAGGCCAAGGGTGTGTACTTGTGGGACAGCGAGGGCAACAAGATCCTCGATGGCATGGCCGGGCTTTGGTGTGTGGCGGTTGGCTACGGTCGTGAAGAGCTGGTGAAAGCGGCCAGCGACCAGATGCGTGAGCTGCCTTACTACAACCTGTTCTTCCAGACTGCTCACCCACCGGCACTGGAGTTGGCCAAAGCCATTTCCGCGGTTGCTCCGAAGGGTATGAGCCATGTGTTCTTCACCGGTTCCGGCTCCGAGGGTAACGACACCGTACTGCGTATGGTGCGCCATTACTGGGCGCTCAAAGGCAAGCCGCAGAAGAAGGTGATCATCGGCCGCGTAAACGGCTACCACGGTTCGACTGTCGCGGGCGCCAGCCTGGGTGGCATGGCCTTCATGCACGAACAGGGCGACCTGCCGATTCCGGGCATCGTGCACATTCCGCAACCTTACTGGTTCGGTGAGGGCGGCGACATGACCCCGGACGAGTTTGGCGTCTGGGCGGCCGAGCAGTTGGAGAAAAAGATTCTCGAAGTGGGTGAGGACAACGTTGCGGCCTTCATTGCCGAGCCGATTCAAGGGGCCGGTGGTGTGATCATTCCGCCAGAAACCTACTGGCCCAAGGTCAAGGAAATCCTCGCCAAGTACGAGATTCTTTTCGTTGCCGACGAAGTGATCTGTGGCTTTGGTCGCACCGGTGAGTGGTTCGGTTCCGATTATTACGACCTCAAACCCGATCTGATGACCATCGCCAAGGGCCTGACCTCCGGTTACATCCCCATGGGCGGCGTTATCGTGCGTGACGAAGTTGCCCGCGTGGTCACTGAAGGCGGTGACTTCAACCACGGCTTCACCTACTCAGGCCACCCGGTGGCGGCTGCAGTAGGCCTGGAAAACCTGCGCATCCTGCGTGACGAGAAGGTCATCACGCATGTTCATGAGGAAACGGCACCGTATTTGCAGAAGCGTCTACGCGAGCTAAACGATCACCCGCTGGTGGGCGAAGTTCGTGGCTTGGGGATGCTGGGTGCGATCGAACTGGTCAAGGACAAAACGACCCGTGCGCGCTATGAAGGCAAAGGCGTGGGCATGATCTGCCGGCAGTTCTGCTTCGACAACGGGCTGATCATGCGCGCTGTAGGCGACACCATGATCATTGCGCCGCCGTTGGTGATCACGCGTGAAGAGATCGATGAGCTGGTGGAAAAGGCACGTAAATGTCTGGACCTGACCTATGAGGCGATCCAGTAAGCCTGCTGCTAGGCTAGCGTTGTGACATTAAGGGGGCTCAGGGTTGCTCTTTCCTTGAAAGAGCGCCTTGTACCTTGCCAGACTAGCGGCTGTTTCAGTCGCCTAGTGCCTGCGCCGAAGGTCCCGGTTGCTGAACAGATGGTCAATAAAAATTCTGGAGCATTACGCATGAAGAAATTGGGCAAGACGCTGTTGGCAATGTCCCTGATGGGGGCAATGGCCAGTGCTGTTCAGGCAGAAGACAAGACGCTGCACGTGTACAACTGGTCTGACTACATTGCAGCAGACACCATCGCCAAGTTCGAAAAGCAGTCGGGCATCAAGGTGGTCTACGACGTTTTCGACAGTAACGAAACGCTGGAAGCCAAGTTGCTGGCCGGTAAATCCGGTTACGACGTGGTCGTACCTTCGAACAACTTCCTGGCCAAGCAGATCAAGGCCGGGGTTTACCAGGAGCTGGACAAGTCCAAGCTGCCGAACTGGAAAAACCTCGATACCGACCTGCTCAACGCCGTTGGCAATGCCAGCGACAAGGGCAACGTGCACGCCTTCCCTTACATGTGGGGCACGATCGGCATCGGCTACAACCCGGAGAAGGTCAAGGCTGCGCTGGGCGTCGACAAGATCGATTCCTGGGACGTGGTGCTCAAGCCGGAGAACATCGCCAAGCTCAAGAGCTGCGGCGTGAGCTTCCTCGATTCGCCGACCGAGATGATTCCGGTGGCGCTGCACTACCTCGGCTACCCGACCGATTCCCAGGACAAGAAGCAGTTGGCTGAGGCCGAAGCGCTGTTCCTGAAAATCCGTCCTTCGATCGCTTACTTCCACTCCTCCAAGTACATCTCGGACTTGGCCAACGGCAACATCTGCGTCGCCGTGGGTTACTCGGGCGACCTGGAGCAGTCCAAGGCGCGTGCTCATGAGGCTGGCGACAAGGTCAAGCTCAGCTACGCCATTCCGAAAGAAGGCGCGGGCAGCTTCTATGACATGGTCGCGATTCCAAAGGATGCCGAGAACCTCGACGCAGCCTATCAGTTCATGAACTTCCTGATGCAGCCGGAAATCATGGCCGAGATCACCAACGCCGTCCGCTTCCCGAACGGCAACAAAGCGGCAACGCCGCTGGTGGACAAGGACATCTCTGGCGATCCGAGCATTTACCCGTCGGATGAAGTGAAGGCCAAGCTGTATGCAATCAGCGACTTGCCGCCGGCTACCCAGCGGATCCTGACGCGCAGCTGGACCAAGATCAAGTCGGGCAAATAAGCCTGGGTTGACCCGCTGAGCGCTGCCCGGAAGCTCTAGGGCAGCGCTTTTGCGGGAGGTGAGGGCAAATATTTTTTGCCGGTTGGGTGTATCGAAGGTAAGTTGCGCGCCGGTTTGGTTATCCGGCAGAGCATTCTGTCGTTTAGCTCGGGCACTATTGAGAGGACCTTCCACTTGTCTATTTCTGTATTTCGCAAGGCCTTGATGGCTGGAGCGGGTCTGGCGCTGGCGATCAGCGTCCAAGCGGCGCCCACGGTGCACATTTACAACTGGTCGGACTATATCGGTCAGACCACACTGGCAGATTTTGAGAAAGAAACCGGCATCAAGCCGTTGTATGACGTGTTTGATTCCAATGAAACCCTGGAAGGCAAACTACTGGCCGGTCGTTCCGGCTATGACGTGGTCGTGCCGTCCAACCATTTCCTCGGCAAGCAGATCAAGGCGGGTGCGTTCCAGAAGCTCGACAAATCGCTGCTGCCGAACTGGCAGAACCTCGATCCTGCGCTGCTCAAGCGCCTGAACAAGAACGACCCGGGCAACCAGTACGCGGTGCCTTACCTGTGGGGCACCAACGGCATTGGTTACAACGTCGACAAGGTCAAGGCCGTGCTGGGTACCGACAAGATCGACTCGTGGGCCATGCTGTTCGAGCCGGAAAACATCAAGAAGCTGTCCGCGTGCGGTGTCGCGTTCCTCGACTCCCCGGACGAGATGCTCCCGGCAGTGCTCAATTACATGGGCCTGGACCCCAACAGTACCAACCCGGCCGACTATAAAAAGGCCGAGGCCAAGCTGATGGCGGTACGCCCTTACGTGACCTATTTCCACTCGTCCAAGTACATCTCGGACCTGGCCAACGGCGACATTTGTGTGGCCGCTGGCTTCTCCGGCGATGTATTCCAGGCCAAGTCCCGCGCTGAAGAGGCGGGCAAGGGCGTGCAGGTGGCGTATGCAATTCCCAAGGAGGGCGGCAACCTCTGGTTCGACATGCTGGCGATTCCCAAGGACGCCGGCAATCTCAAAGAGGCGCACGCTTTCATCAACTATTTGCTCAAGCCTGAGGTTATTGCCCAGGTCAGCGATTACGTCGGTTATGCCAACCCGAATCCAAAGGCTGGCGATCTGATGGACCAGAGCGTTAGAACCGACGCAGCGGTTTATCCACCGCAAGAGGTGCTGGACAAGTTGTACGTCAATGCTGAGTTGCCACCCAAGGTGCAACGTTTGATGACCCGTAGCTGGACCAAGGTCAAGTCGGGCAAATGAGTATCCAGGGCCCGTCACGGCAGGGGCGGGCTGCAAAAATTCTTGTTGGGAGTTTCACACATGGCTGTTGCCTCCGGTGCCTATAAAAAAGCCCTCGATGGCGGCCAGCAACCTAAACAGGTGCTGGTGAAGATCGATCGGGTTACAAAAAAGTTCGACGAAACGGTCGCCGTGGACGATGTGTCCCTGGAAATCCGCAAGGGCGAGATCTTCGCTCTGCTGGGTGGCTCCGGCTCGGGTAAATCCACATTGCTGCGGATGTTGGCCGGTTTCGAGCGTCCGACCGAAGGCCGCATCTTCCTTGATGGTGTCGACATCACCGATATGCCGCCTTATGAACGGCCGATCAACATGATGTTCCAGTCCTATGCGTTGTTCCCGCACATGACCGTTGCGCAGAACATCGCGTTCGGCCTGAAGCAGGACCGCATGCCGGCTGCCGAGATCGACGCCCGTGTGGCCGAGATGCTCAAGCTGGTGCACATGACCCAGTATGCCAAGCGCAAGCCGCACCAGCTTTCCGGCGGTCAGCGTCAGCGTGTGGCCCTGGCCCGCTCCTTGGCCAAACGGCCAAAACTGCTGTTGCTCGACGAGCCAATGGGCGCACTGGACAAGAAGTTGCGTTCGCAGATGCAACTGGAACTGGTGCAGATCATCGAGCGCGTGGGGGTGACCTGCGTGATGGTGACCCACGACCAGGAAGAGGCCATGACCATGGCCGAGCGCATTGCGATCATGCACCTGGGCTGGATCGCCCAGATCGGTAGCCCGATCGACGTCTACGAGACCCCGACCAGCCGCCTGGTCTGTGAGTTCATCGGCAACGTCAACCTGTTCGAAGGCGAAGTGGTGGACGACGCCGAAAGCTATGCGCTGATCTCCAGCCCCGAGCTTGAGCGCGGCATCTATGTTGGCCACGGCGTCACTACCTCGGTGGAAGACAAGCACATCACCTATGCGCTGCGCCCAGAGAAGCTGCTGGTAACCACCGAGCAACCGTCATGCGAGCACAACTGGTCGCGCGGCAAGGTTCACGATATTGCCTACCTGGGTGGCCATTCGGTGTTCTACGTCGAGTTGCCGAGCGGCAAGGTGGTGCAGTCGTTCGTTGCCAACGCCGAACGCCAGGGAACCCGGCCAACCTGGGGTGACCAGGTCTATGTGTGCTGGGAAGATGACTCCGGTGTGGTACTGCGCTCATGAAAATTCGAAAACTGAAGCGCGCTTTCCAGCGCCTGGTTCCCGAGGGGCGTCACCTGGTCATTGGTGCGCCATTCCTGTGGCTGTTCCTGTTCTTCATGCTGCCGTTCTTCATCGTTCTGAAGATCAGCTTTGCCGAAGCGGACGTCGCTATTCCGCCGTACACCGAGATCTATACCTTCGTCGAGCAGAAACTCGAACTGGTGCTGAACCTCGGCAACTACGCCATGTTGACCGACGACGAGCTGTACCTGTCGGCGTACCTGGGCTCGTTGAAGATGGCCTTCATCAGCACGCTGCTGTGCTTGTTGATTGGCTTTCCGATGGCTTACGCCATCGCCAATGCGCGCAAGGAAACCCAGACGGTCCTGCTGCTGTTGATCATGATGCCGACCTGGACCGCGATCCTGATTCGGGTCTATGCCTGGATGGGCATCCTCAGCAACAACGGCCTGCTTAATGGCTTCTTGATGACCATGGGCTTTATCGACCAGCCGTTGCAGATCCTCAATACCAACCTGGCGGTTTACATCGGTGTGGTGTACTCGTACCTGCCGTTCATGATCCTGCCGCTGTATGCCAACCTGGTGAAGCACGACCCAAGCTTGCTTGAAGCCGCTTCCGACCTGGGTTCCAGCACCTTCAACAGCTTCTGGAAAATCACCGTGCCGCTCTCCAAGAACGGGATCATCGCCGGTTGCATGCTGGTGTTCATTCCGGTTGTAGGTGAGTTCGTTATCCCAGAGCTGCTCGGCGGCCCGGAAACCCTGATGATCGGTAAAGTGCTGTGGCAAGAGTTCTTCAACAACCGTGACTGGCCAGTGGCTTCGGCACTGGCGGTAGTGATGCTGGCGATCCTGATCGTACCGATCCTGCTCTTCAACCGTAGTCAGGCCAAAGAGATGGAGGGTCGGGCATGAAGCGTTTCAGTTTCTCCAAGCTGATGCTGGTAGTGGGCTTGCTGTTCATCTACCTGCCGATGCTGATCCTGGTGATCTACTCGTTCAACGCCTCCAAGCTGGTGACGGTCTGGGGCGGCTGGTCGGTGAAGTGGTACGTTGGCCTGCTCGACAACAGCCAGTTGATGGGCTCGGTGGCGCGCTCGCTGGAAATCGCCTGCTACACCGCGATTGCCGCCGTTGTCCTCGGTACCCTGGCGGCCTTCGTGCTGACCCGGGTAACCCGCTTCAAGGGCCGTACCCTGTTTGGTGGCCTGGTCACTGCGCCGTTGGTCATGCCTGAGGTGATTACCGGTCTGTCGTTGCTGCTGCTGTTCGTGGCAATGGCACAGATGATCGGCTGGCCGCAGGAACGTGGCATCCTCACCATCTGGATTGCGCACACCACCTTTTGCTCTGCCTATGTAGCGGTGGTGGTGTCGGCACGCCTGCGCGAGCTGGACCTGTCTATCGAAGAGGCTGCAATGGACCTGGGTGCGCGGCCATGGAAGGTGTTCTTCCTGATCACCATCCCGATGATCGCGCCTTCGCTGGCTGCGGGCGGCATGATGTCCTTTGCCCTGTCGCTGGACGACCTGGTATTGGCCAGCTTCGTCTCCGGCCCGGGCTCGACCACCCTGCCGATGGAAGTTTTCTCGGCTGTGCGTCTGGGCGTGAAGCCGGAAATCAACGCGGTGGCCAGCTTGATTCTGCTGTCGGTGTCGTTGGTGACCTTCCTGGTCTGGTACTTCAGCCGTCGTGCCGAAGAGCGCCGTCGTCGGGCTATCCAGCAAGCCATCGAGGAAAGTGCAGCCGACTCGTGGAAGCAACCGGACGTGCGTCGCGCGCCGGCACCTGCTGCCGTTTCGGTGTAAGTGCAAGCAAGCGCATACGTCAGCTGGCGTATGCGCTTACGCAATGGTGGTATCGCCGAAAAGGTCGCCCCTCACCCGGGCGGCCTTTTCTGTCTCTCTGATCTGAATCAACATTTCTTTTTGACCTACGCAATGTAGTGTCGATTCCTGCATTCCTTCGCTGGCTTCGCAAGCGGCGCTCGTAACCCTGATCTACGCTAACACTCGCATCCTCTCTTCGACTGGGTATCGCAAGGAGCTCGCATGCCGGTGTCGCGTCCAAACCTGATTGTCTGCCTGGGGCTCACGTTGCTACTAGGGGCCTGTGGCGAGAAAACAACCATCGAGTCGCAACGCCCGCGTGTTGTGGTTCAGGTTGCCGAGACCAATGATTACGCTGCCGCAGCGACGCTGACAGGCGATATCCAGGCACGCGTGCAGACTGAGTTGTCGTTCCGGGTGGGCGGCAAGATCATTTCCCGCAGTGTCGATGTTGGCGACCGGGTGACGGCCAAGCAGGTGCTGGCAAGGCTTGACCCCAAGGACCTGCAGACCGACGTCGATTCAGCCGCTGCACAAGTGTTTGCCGAGCAGGCACGTGTCACCCAGGCCAGCACGGCGTTTGCCCGGCAGCAAAAGTTGCTGCCCAAGGGCTACACCAGCCAGAGCGAATACGACACCGCCGAAGCCGCCCTTCTCAGTAGCCGTAGCGCGCTGAAGGCTGCCGAGGCGCAATTGGCCAATGCCCGTGAGCAGTTGAGTTATGCCGCCCTTGTAGCCGATGCTGCAGGCATCATCACCGCGCGTCAGGCCGAAGTCGGGCAGGTGGTTCAAGCGACAATGCCCATTTTCAGCCTGGCTGTCGATGGCCCGCGCGATGCGGTGTTCAACGTGTATGAGTCGCTGTCGGTTGACCCACGTAATGACCGGCGCGTGACTGTTCGTATGGTCGATAACCCGCAAGTGCAGGCCTCGGGGCGGGTGCGTGAAGTGAACCCGACCGTCTCGGCGCAGAGCGGTACTGTGCAGGTAAAAGTCGGGCTGGACTCGACTCCCAAGGGCATGGAGCTGGGCTCCGTCGTCAGTGCCAGCGTGAATGCTGCGGGTAAAACAAGTGTCGAGCTGCCTTGGGCGGCCTTGACCAAGGCGCTGCATGATCCTGCTGTCTGGGTGGTCGACAAGGACGGCAAGGTCAACCTGCAGTTGGTGACGGTTAGCCGCTACCTGACCGGCAAGGTGGTGATCTCGGAGGGGTTGAAGGGCGGTGAGACGGTGGTCGTGGCCGGTGGCCAGACCTTGCACCCAGGTGCAGTGGTTGAGGTGGCTCCGGCCAGTGCTGAAGGGGTGACGCCATGAAATCTGTTGCGATCCTTCTCAGCTCCTGCCTGTGCCTGGTTGCCTGCACCGAGGAACACAGCGAGGAACCCGTACGCCCGGTACTGACGTTGCGGGTCACGACACAGGACGCTCAACAATTGGGGCGTTATGCCGGGAGCATCCAGGCACGCTATGAAACCAACCTGGGTTTTCGGGTGGGTGGGCGAATCGCCCAGCGTCATGTGGATGTTGGCACCGAGGTGGCCAAGGATGCCTTGCTGGCCACGCTTGACCCGACCGATCAGCGTAACCAGCTGCGCGTCGCCGAGGGTGACCTCGCCAAAATCCAGGCCCAATTGATCAACGCCCAGGCCAATGCTCGACGCCAGCAGCAGTTATACGAGCGGGGGGCTGGCGCGCAGGCCCAATTGGATATTGCCCAGACCAACCTGAAGACCACCAAGGCTGCCCTGGACCAGGCCAGTGCGGCGTTCAGGGAGGCGCGTGACCAGCTCGGCTACACCGAGCTGCACACCGACCATGGGGGCGTTGTGACGGCTTGGCAAGCCGAAGCCGGACAGACCGTTACCGCCGGCCAACCCGTGGTCACGTTGGCCCGTCCTGAAGTCAAGGAGGCGGTTATCGACCTGCCGACAACACTGGCGGAGCAGTTGCCCAAGGGCTTGCGTTTTTATGTTGAGGCGCAGCTTGACCCCAGCACTAATACATCCGCCTCGCTGCGTGAGCTTGAGCCGCAGGCCGACGCGGCGACCCGTACCCGTCGTGCCCGTTTGACTCTGGCCGAGTCGCCGATCGGCTTCCGCCTGGGGACGGCAATCAGTGTCTCCCTGAGTTCGGCCGTGGCGCCACGTGTGGAACTACCCGTCAGCGCTGTGCAAGAGGCGGACGGCCAGAGCCGGGTATGGGTGGTCGACGAGCAGCAGCAGACCGTCTCGCCCCGTGAGGTCAAGGTACTTGAACGTAACGAAGAGCGGGTCGCGTTGGCCTCGGGGGTGGAGGTTGGAGAGCGAGTGGTCAGTGCCGGGGTACACAGCCTGAAGCCGGGGCAAAAGGTCAAACTTGATGAGGTGGGCCCATGAAAAGGAGCTTCAACCTGTCCGAATGGGCGCTCAAACACCAGTCGTTCGTCTGGTACCTGATGTTCGTATCCCTGTTGATGGGCGTGTTCTCCTACCTGAACCTGGGTCGGGAAGAAGACCCTTCCTTTACCATCAAGACCATGGTCATCCAGACCAGTTGGCCGGGTGCGACCCAGGATGAGACCCTCAATCAGATTACCGACCGGATCGAAAAGAAGCTCGAAGAACTGGACTCTCTCGATTATGTGAAAAGTTACACCCGCCCGGGTGAGTCGACGGTATACGTCAACCTGCTTGAAACCACCAACGCCAAGGACATTCCGGAAATCTGGTACCAGGTTCGCAAGAAGATCCAGGACATCAAGGCTGATTTTCCCAAGGGGGTTCAGGGGCCGGGTTTCAACGACGAGTTTGGCGACGTGTATGGCTCCATCTACGCCTTTACTGCTGACGGGCTGACCATGCGGCAGTTGCGCGACTATGTCGAGCAAGTGCGCGCCGAGCTTCGTGCGGTACCGAATCTGGGCAAGGTATTGATGATCGGCGCGCAGGACGAAGTGCTTTACCTGAATTTTTCCACCCGCAAGATGGCCGCAATGGGCATTGATCGGAACCAGGCAATACGAGCCTTGCAAGCGCAGAACGCAGTAACGCCTGCGGGCATCATCGAGGCCGGACCAGAGCGGATTTCGGTACGTACCACAGGCCAGTTTGCCTCCGAGAAAGACCTGGAACAGGTGAGCCTGCGTCTCAACGATCGCTTTTACCGGTTGGCCGACATTGCCGATATCAGCCGCGGTTACGTCGACCCGCCGACGCCGATGTTCCGCTTCAATGGTCAGACGGCGATTGGCCTGGGCGTCGGCATGAAATCCGGCGGTAACATGCAGGTATTCGGTGAGGCCCTGCACAAGAAAATGGAGGAAGTGGTCGCCGACTTGCCGGTGGGCGTCGGGGTGCATACCGTTTCAGATCAGGCGGTGGTGGTCGAAGAAGCCGTTGGTGGTTTTACCAGCGCGCTGTTCGAGGCTGTGGTGATCGTGCTGGTGGTGAGTTTTATCAGCCTTGGCATCCGTGCCGGCCTGGTGGTGGCATGTTCGATCCCGCTGGTATTGGCCATGGTCTTCGTGTTCATGGAGTACAGCGGTATCACCATGCAGCGGATCTCTCTCGGTGCGTTGATCATTGCATTGGGGTTGTTGGTGGACGATGCCATGATCACCGTCGAGGTGATGGTCACCCGCCTGGAAATGGGCGAGACCAAAGAGCAAGCGGCAACCTTTGCCTATACCTCGACAGCGTTCCCGATGTTGACCGGCACGCTGGTGACCGTCGCCGGTTTCGTGCCCATTGGTCTTAACGCCAGCTCGGCGGGCGAGTACACCTACACGTTGTTTGCAGTCATTGCCATATCCCTGCTGGTGTCTTGGGTGGTTGCCGTGCTGTTTGCCCCGGTGCTGGGCGTGCATATCCTCAATGCCAAGGTGAAGGCCCACGACAAGAAAGCAGGGCGCTTTGACAAGGCGTTCCAGAACGGTTTGCTCTGGTGCATGCGTCATCATTGGCTAACGATCATTGCCACGGTGCTGCTGTTTGCGCTGTCGTTGTTCGCTATGCGGTTCGTGCAGAACCAGTTCTTTCCGGCCTCGGACCGCCCGGAGTTTCTTATCGACTTCAACCTGCCGCAGAACGCCTCGATCGAAGAAACCCGAAAGGCGGTTGACCGCTTTGAAGCAACGCTCAAGGGCGATCCGGATATCGTTCGTTGGAGCAGTTACATTGGCCAGGGCGCGATCCGTTTCTACTTGCCGCTGGACCAACAACTGGTCAACCCCTACTTTGCCCAATTTGTCATCGTCAGCAAGGGCTTCGAGGAGCGCGGAGCGTTGATGGCCCGCTTGCGGGAGCGGCTGAAAACCGACTTTGTCGGTATCAATACCTATACCCAGTCATTGGAAATGGGGCCGCCCGTGGGCTGGCCGATCCAGTACCGGGTCAGTGGTTCGGACACCGATCAGGTGCGGCGGCATGCCATCGGGCTGGCGACCTTGCTGGATAACAACCCGAACATCGGCGAGATCATTTACGACTGGAACGAACCGGGCAAGGTCATGCGTATCGACATTGCTCAGGACAAGGCCCGGCAGTTGGGGCTGTCTTCCGAAGATGTGGCCAACATCATGAACGGTATTGTCAGCGGTGCGGCGGTGACACAGGTGCGTGACAACATCTACCTGATCGACGTGATCTCCCGTGCCGATGACAATGAGCGCGCCTCGCCACAGACCCTGCAGAACCTGCAAATCCAAAGGCCCAATGGCACTTCGATCCCATTGCTGGCGTTCGCGACTGTGCGCTATGAGTTGGAGCAGCCACTGGTCTGGCGTCGCGACCGCAAACCGACCATTACCGTTAAGGCAGCGGTCAGCAGTGAGATTCAGCCCACGGATCTGGTCAGGCAGCTCAAACCGCAGATCGATGAATTCGCCAGCAAGTTGCCAGCCGGCTACCAGGTGGCCACCGGCGGTACGGTGGAGTCCAGCGCCAAGGCCCAGGCGCCAATTGCCAAGGTTGTGCCACTGATGCTGTTCCTGATGGCGACCTTTCTGATGATCCAGCTGCACAGCGTGCAGAAGCTGTTCCTGGTCGTCAGCGTCGCACCGTTGGGGTTGATTGGCGTGGTACTGGCGTTGGTGCCGACCGGTACGCCGATGGGCTTCGTGGCGATCCTGGGGATCTTGGCGTTGATCGGTATCATCATCCGTAACTCGGTGATTTTGGTGACGCAGATTGATGAGTATGAAGCCCAGGGCTATGGCCCGTGGGAGGCCGTCATGCAGGCGACCGATCACCGACGTCGGCCGATCCTGCTGACGGCCGCCGCGGCGAGTCTGGGCATGATCCCGATTGCGCGAGAAGTGTTCTGGGGGCCGATGGCCTACGCGATGATCGGCGGGATCATCATCGCAACCTTGCTGACGTTGCTGTTTCTGCCGGCGCTTTATGTGGCCTGGTTCAAGATCAAGGAGCCGAAACACGCTTGACTGTACGGAGGTGCGGCGCGTGTGGCAGGTACAGTAGTACGCGGCGTCTGTATCGCGGGCAAGCCCGCTCCCACAGGGGGGGTCAGCGTTTGTTCAGGCCCTTGGCCAGGCGGTCGCCGCCCAACTGGATCAGTGCCACCAGCACCACCAGCATGACGATGACGGTCAGCATGATCTGGCTGTCGAAACGCTGGTAGCCGTAACGGTAGGCGATGTCGCCAAGGCCGCCCGCGCCGATGGCCCCGGCCATCGCCGAGGAGTTGATCATGGTGACCAGGGTGATGGTAAAACCGCCGACGATGCCTGGCAGGGCTTCAGGCAACAGTACATGCCAGACGATGTGCCAGCGTCGGCAACCCATCGCCTGCGCCGCCTCGATCAGACCATGATCGACCTCGCGCAGGCTCACTTCGGCGATCCGTGC
Source organism: Pseudomonas sp. HLS-6 (assembly GCF_002753995.1). NCBI lineage: Bacteria > Pseudomonadati > Pseudomonadota > Gammaproteobacteria > Pseudomonadales > Pseudomonadaceae > Pseudomonas > Pseudomonas sp. HLS-6. Next base: position 4,987,195 of record NZ_CP024478.1, on the reverse strand, counting down.
GAAGAAGGGGGTTGCGGCAATGGTCAGCGGTACCACTGCCGCCCAGACGCCGTAGGTGGTGCCGACGATCAGGCGGGTGAAGGGGATCAACGCCACCATCAGAATCAGAAACGGTATCGAGCGGAACAGGTTGACGAAGGCGCCGAGCACCCGGTTGACGGTCGGTGCCTCGAAGATCCCACCCTTGCCGCTGGTGACCAGAATCACCGCCAACGGGATGCCGGCAAGCAGGGCGATCAGCGAAGACACGCCCACCATCAGCAAGGTATCGAGTACACCCTGTAGCAGACGATCAAACCACATATCCGAGTACCTCCACCTGTGCTGCCCAGCCTTGGGCGCGTTCGATCACGTTGTCGTGGCTATGCGGTGATTGCTCCACCGAAATCACCAACTGGCCCAGGGGCCTTCCCTGAATTGACTCAATGCCACCCTGCAAGAGGCTGACCCGGCCACCTAGCGTACTGAACAGTGTCGACAACTGCGGTGCATGCTTGTCCCGGCCACTGACCCGCAAGCGCAGTACCAGCGCCGCCTCAGGGCCGGGCGCTTGTGCCTGGAGGCGCGCTTGCAGGTGTTCGGGGAGGGCCGGTTGCAGTGGCGCCAGCAAGGTCTTGCTGACGTCGTGCTGTGGCTCGCCAAACACTTGCCAAACCGCGCCCTGCTCGACGACATGGCCCTTTTCCAGCACCACCACGCGGTGGCAGATCTCGCGGATCACGGCCATCTCATGGGTAATCAGCACGATGGTCAGGCCCAGGCGCTGGTTGATATCGCGCAGCAGGCCCAGGATCGACTCGGTGGTCTCCGGGTCCAGTGCCGAGGTTGCTTCGTCGCAGAGCAGGATTTCGGGGTCATGGACCAGCGCCCGGGCAATGCCGACGCGCTGCTTTTGCCCACCGGACAACTGTGCCGGATAGACATGGTGTTTTTCCTGCAAACCGACCAGCTCCAGCAACGCAGCGACCTTGCGCTGGCGTTGCTCCTTTGGCACACCGGCTACCTTCAGCGGCAGCTCGACATTCTGCCAGACGGTTTTGGCCGACATCAGGTTGAAGTGCTGGAAGATCATGCCGATGCGACGACGCAGGTTCACCAGACGGTCTTCGTCGAACTCACCGATGTCGACCTGGTCGATCAGTACCCGCCCGCTGCTCGGTTGTTCCAGGCGATTGATGGTGCGGATCAGCGACGACTTGCCCGCGCCGCTGCGGCCGATGATGCCGAAGATCTCGCCACGCTGGATGTTCAGGTCGATGCTCGACAGCGCCGGGGCAGCTTGCCCCGGGTAGGTCTTGTTCAGGCCTATGAAACGGATATGGGCTGTGCTCAGCTCCGGGTGCAGGGCCCTTTGCTGAGCGTTTTGAGGTGGCGCGAACGGTTGCGCGTCCAGCGCCAGGCGGGCGTTGGCGGCACTCATCTCAACGCTCCCAGCCAGGCTGATAGAGCTTGCCGTAGGCCTTGTCCAATGCGCTATGAACGACCGGCGAGTGCTGGTAGATATCAATGAACCTGGCCAGGCGCGGGTCATCTTTGCTCTGTGGTTTGATCACGAATTGAATCACGTATTCCTTGTGATCCAGGCCGTCGAACAGCAACGCGGAGTTGGCATCGAAGGTGTTTGCCAGGCGAATGTAGTGCGGATAACCCTGCACCAGGTCGGCATCATCGTAAGCCCGTACCAGTTGCACCGCTTCGACCTGAAGAATCTTCAGCTTCTTCGGGTTGGCGACGATGTCATCTTCAGTCGCCTTGTAGCCGACACCTGGCTTGAGGGTGATCAAGCCTGCCTTGGCCAGCAACTGCAGGCCGCGTCCGCTGTTGATCGGGTCGTTGGCAATCGCGACGCTGGCACCTTCAGGCAGTTCGTCGAGGCTTTTGTAGCGCTTCGAGTACAGCCCCACGTTATTGATGATCCCGGGTGCATACGGCACCAGGTCGAAACCCGCCGCGTGCTTGGCGTTTTCCAGGAACGGGACATGTTGGTAATAGTTCACGTCGATGTCACCGTTGGCGAGGCTGACGTTCGGTGCGATCCAGTCGCTGAACTCGATCAGTTCCACCTTGAGCCCCTGTTTCCTGGCTTCGCTGACGGCGGCTTCCAACGGCGGGGCGAAGGCCGCAGTAGTGCCGACTTTCAGCGGGGCCTCGTTTGCCTGTGCCGCACCAAACAGGCCAAGGGTCAGGGCGATGGCCGCAACAGGGCGGGCCAGAACGGTCTTAAGCATGCTGTAGCGCTCCAATCGGTTGGACGGTTGATTCAGACGGGGTGCGGTAGCTGGCCCCGGTGTGCTGGTCAGGCAGTCGGGCGCTGCCGCCAAAGAGTTTTTCCCGCAGGCTGCCGTCTTCGTAGGCGGTTTTGTACGAGCCACGGCGTTGCAGCTCGGGTATGACCAGGTCGATGAAGTCGACATAGCTTTCCGGGGTGACCGTGCGCGCCAGGTTGAAACCGTCCAGGCCGGTTTCGTCGATCCAGGCTTCCAGCTCATCGGCAACCTGGGTTGGTGAGCCGACCAGGGTGATGTAGCGCCCGCCGAGGGCGTGTTGCTCGAGCAGCTTGCGGCGGGTCCAGTCGTTGTTCTGCAGGTTTTTCGTGGCCGACTGGATGGCGTTGTTTTTTTCGTACTGGATCGGTTCGTCCAAGTCGTACTTGGCAAAGTCGATTCCGGTTGAGCTGGCAAAGTGCGCAACCCCGGCTTCGGCGCTGGCGTAGCGCAGGTACTCAGCCTGTTTGGCCCGTGCTTTCTGCTCGCTCTCGGCAACGATGACCGTCAGGCCCATGAACACCTTGATCGACTGCGGGTCGCGCCCGGCGGCCACTGCTGCGGCCCGCACCTTGTCGACCTGGGCCCGCGTCGCGGCTTTGTTCTGGCCGCTGATGAACACGCACTCGGCGTGCTGCCCGGCAAAACTCAGGCCGCGTTCGGAACTACCGGCCTGGAACAGCACCGGGGTCCGTTGCGGAGAGGGCTCGCAGAGGTGATAGCCCTCGACGCGATAGAACTCGCCGTGGTGCTGCACCTTGTGCACTTTGTCTGACTGGGCATAGACCCGTTGCTGTGGATCGTTGACCACCGCATCGTCTTCCCAACTGCCCTCCCAGAGTTTGTAGAGCACCTGCAGGTACTCATCGGCCTGGTCGTAGCGGCGGTCATGCTCCGGTTGGGCGTCCAGGCCCATGGCTTTTGCCGCGCTGTCGAGGTAGCCGGTGACAATGTTCCAGCCAACCCGACCGCGGCTCAGGTGGTCGAGCGTGGAGAGCCGTCGAGCAAACAGATAGGGGGGCTCGTAGGTCAGGTTGGCCGTCAGGCCAAAGCCCAGGTTACGGGTGACTGCGGCCATGGCGGACACCAGCAGCAGCGGGTCATTGACCGGCAACTGGATGGCCTCCTTGAGCGTGACGTCCAGCGATTGCTGGTACACGTCATAGACGCCAACGATGTCAGCGATGAATAGCCCGTCGAACAGTCCGCGCTCAAGCAGTTTGGCCAGGTCGGTCCAGTACTCCAGTGTGTTGAACTGGGTGGAGGTATCCCGTGGGTGTGTCCACAGCCCATGGTTGATGTGCCCGATGCAGTTCATGTTGAAGGCATTGAGCAGGATCTTTTTCTTCGCCATCAGATGGTCCCCCGCAGTGGTGGGTTTTCATCGTTGAGGTAGTAGTTGCCGATGGCGTGGTACTTCCAGCGCACCGGATCGTGCAGGGTATGGGTGCGGGCGTTGCGCCAGTGCCGGTCAAGGCCATGTTCGGCCAGTGTGGCCTGGCTGCCTGCCAGCTCAAACAAGGTGCTGCCGGCGGCCAGCGAGATTTCGGTGCTGATGGCCCGTGCTTCGGCAACCGCAATGGAAGCGGCGGCAACGGTGTCGGCGTTGGTCTCGGCTTGCGCCCTGTCGAGGTATTCACCTGCGCGTTCGAGCAGTGCCTCGGCGGCGTGCAGACGAATTGCCAGGTGCCCGAAGGCCTTCAGGCTCAACGGGTCGTCGGTGGCTTTTTCGATACCCGAGTCGATCCAGGGCCGCGTGCGTGTACGCACGAACTGCAGGGCATCTTCATAAGCGGCGCGGGCGATGCCCGTGTCGATCGCAGCATGGAGAATCTGCGCCAGTGGCCCGACGGGTGTTGGCCGCTCGAAGGCGCTTTGAAAGGGCACGATATCGTCGGCCGCTACCTGCACGTTGTCGAACACCACCGAACCACTGCCGGTGGTGCGTTGGCCGAAACCACTCCAGTCGTCGATGACATTCAGGCCCGGGCTGTTGGCTGGAACGAAGGCCAGGTGCTGTTCACCGTGCTCGTCGACCACCGAGGTCGGAATCCGTTGAGCATACAGCGCACCGGTGGCGTAGAACTTGCGGCCATTGATGCGCCAGTGCTCGCCTTCACGGCTCAGTGCGGTGGTGCGGTCATGGGCGGTTTTGGTGCCCAACTCAGCCAGGGCATTGCCGAAGCGCTGGCCTGCGAGTACTTCGGCATACAGGCGCTGCTGTTGCTCTGGGCTGCCGTTGACGCGCAGCACTTCCAGTGCATAGAAGTGGTTCTGCGGGATCTGGCCGAGCGATGAGTCGGCCTGGGCAATACGGCTGATAACCTTGGCCAGGGTGACGTTGGACACCCCGGCACCACCGTAGGCTTTCGGGACCGTGATACCCCATAGGCCAGAGCGCGAGAACAACGCCAGTTCGGCATGCGGCAACTGCCGCTCGCGGTCGCGCAGGATGCTGTCCTGACGCAATTGTTGGGCGATATCCTCGGCGATCTGCAAGGCCTGGGCATCAGTGTGGATAACCGCAACGCTGGCGTGCGGTAGTGACAAAAGGCTCATAGAGGCTCCAGTGGTCTGGTCAGATCCAGGAATGCCGGGCAGGCAGGGTACCGTTGAGGTAATAGGCGCCGACGGCGTGGTATTTCCAGCGCACCGGGTCATGCAGGGTGTGCACACGGGCATTGCGCCAATGCCGGTCGAGGTTGAACTCGGCCAGGCTGGCCCGGCTGCCGGAGAGTTCGAAGAGTTTCTCGCTGGCCTGCAGGGAAATTTCCGTGGTCAACACCTTGGCCTCGGCCACGGCGATGGAGGCCCGAGCGGCCGCCTCGGCGTCAATTGGTGCGGCATTGACTGCATCCAGCACGCGCGCAGCTTTGCTCAGCAGCGCCTGGGCCGCGTGCAGTTCAAGCTGCAGGCGACCGATGTCGGCGATCACGTACGGGTCGTCGCTGGCGCGTTCGACCTTGGCATCGATCCATGGGCGAGCACGTTCGCGCACAAAGGCGATGGTGTCGGCGAGTGCCGCTTCGGCGATCCCGGCATCGATGGCGGCCTGGATCAATTGCGAGACGGCGCCCTGAATATTCGGGCTTTCACCGATCCGCCAGTTATCGACGACCAGTTCCGCGTCGACCGGAACCTTGTCCAGCAGGACGGTGCCGCTGGCGGTGGTACGTTGGCCGAAGCCAGACCAGTCATCGACAATGCGCAGCCCCGGGCTGCCCCGGCGTACAAACGCCATGACCTGACGGCCTTCATCATTCAGCGCTTTGACCGCGACCCAATGGGCGTACAGGGCGCCGGTCGAGTAGAACTTCTGCCCGCTGATAACGTAACCGTCGCCTTGGCGGGTAATGCGCGCCTTGAGCTCCAAGGTGTTCTTGGTGCCGCGCTCCGGGCCGGCATTGCCGATGCGCCAGCCGTTCAGCACGCTGGTGAACAGCAGGGCTTTCTGCGGCTCGGTTGCTGCGCCTTGCAGCAGTTGCAGGATGCCGACCTGATTTTGCGGGATCTGCCCGAGCGCAGGGTCGGCGGCGCTGATAATGCGAAACACCTCGGCCAGGGACTGAAACGAGACCTGCGGGCCACCATAGGCCCGGGGGATCGTGATACTGCCCAGGCCGCTGTGGGTGAAAAGTTCGATTTCACTCCAGGGCAGCTTGCGTTGCTGATCGCGTTTGGCTGCCTGGGTGCGGGCGACTGCGGCCAGTTCGTGAGCTGCCTGCAAGGCTTCGGCGTCATTGCGCAGAACCTTGGCCGGCAAGAGTAATGGGGCGCTGTCCAGATCGCTGTGGACTGTGGTGATTGCCAGACTGGACATTTCAGTACCGCTCCTTGGCTGCACTCAATGCCCTGGCGTTACGCACTGGGGTGATTGTGTTCCTGACCATACCTACCTCACTGATGGGAAAGTCGCCGCGGGTGCGGCGACGGAACAAGCGTGGGTCCGGTGGTCCGGTTTATATACCTTAATTGTTTGTAAAAATTAAATGAACGAACTTTTGGGAATATACATAGAAGGGAGGTCAGGGGCGGCTGTTGTAAACCTTCACCTGCAGGGGAGCCGCCCATTGCGAGCTGTTACCCACGCGGTCAAGGACGCAGTAACTGATGTCGAGAAAGTCGTCCGCTCCGGCTTCGATGACCAGCGCCCTGGGGATTTCGCCATGCACGGCGAGGCCGATAGCGTCAGCGCCGAGTGCAGGCAGGTCGAGGCGCACGTCACCCCAGCGAAGGGTGATTTCATCGCCTTCGGCCATGTTCAGGTAAGGGGCGATGCGAAAGGGCAGCGTCGGCCCCAGGCGCTGCAGGTCGAGACCATGGCGAACAACCGCAGGGGCCAGGCTCAGCGGGGCAAGTGCCGGGTTTTCGGTGGTCTCGCACAGGGTCTCACCGCCAGGGCAGGCCAGCTTGATGAGCACCTGCAGTGACTGTGACTTTACAGGCCGGCACCCGGGCTTGAGCAGGCGATAGTGCACGCGGTTCGCGCCTGGGCGCAGCAGCGTGCGGGGTACCTGGAAACTGATGTGCTGGTCGAGGTCGTTGGCCGAAAGCTGGTGTGCGGCAACGAAGCAACTGCCCCAGAACAGTTCCAGCACGTCACCCGTTTGCATGGCCGCATTGGTGTGGATGCAGGCACGCAGGTTGCTGGCAGCGGCCAGGCCAATGCCCTCATGGGCAACGTCGGGGAGGGCAGGAGGGGGCAGTTCAGATCCTTTGGCTGCACAGTGCATGGTGATGTTCCCGTACGAAGTAAATGAGTGGTCGAGGACGACGTTGCTCAGGTTTATTGGCGAGTACGGGAAGCGAGTCAAGGCATGCGGGCGCCGCCTTGGGCTGGGTGCAGGATCTTCGGAGACGTCCTACTTCGAGGGGGAAACCAGGGTGTTCGTCGGGTGCAAAAGTCGTCGTCCTGGCTCAGGGCTGCGAGGCGTGCATACCGAGGAACTTGCCAAGGAATTGCCGGGTGCGTTCTTCCCTGGGATTGGCAAAGAGCGCCTTGGCTTCACCCTGCTCGACGATGACCCCCTTGTCGAAAAAAATCACCCGATTGGCGACGTCGCGGGCAAAGCCCATTTCGTGGGTGACGATGATCATCGTGCGCTTTTCTTCGGCCAGGCTGCGGATGGTGGCCAGCACTTCACCAACCAGTTCCGGGTCGAGGGCCGAGGTCGGCTCGTCGAACAGAATCACTTCGGGCTCCATGGCCAGTGCCCGAGCAATGGCTACCCGCTGTTGCTGGCCGCCGGACAAGCGTCTCGGATAGGCATTTTCCTTGTCGCCCAGACCGACTTTCTGCAACAAGGCACGGCCCAGGGTGATGGCCGCATCGCGTGGGGTTTTCTTGACCACGATGGGGCCTTCGATAACGTTTTCCAGCGCCGTGCGGTGGGGAAACAGGTTGAAGTTCTGGAACACGAAACCGACGTGCTGGCGCAGTTGGCGGATCAGGCCCTGTTGCTGTTTCAGCGGACGGTTGCCGTCAATCTCGATGTTGCCGACGCGAATGCGACCGCTGCTGGGGGTTTCCAGCAGGTTCAGACAGCGCAGGAAGGTGGTCTTGCCCGAGCCGCTGGGGCCGATGATGGCAATCACTTCACCGGCGTTGACGGTAAGGTTGATACCGGCCAGTACGGTCTGGCCGTTGAACTGCTTGGTCAGGTGCTCTACGACGATCATGCGCTCAGGACTCCAGGTCGTGCCGGTTGACCCGCGCTTCAAGGCGGTGCTGCAGGTGGGCGAGGAGGCTGGACAGTACCCAGTAGATCAGTGCTGCCGCCAGGTATAGGGTGAACACCTCGAAGGTGCGTGCGGTAATCAACTGCGCCTGACGAAACAGCTCCGGCACCTGGATGGTCGCGGCCAGCGCCGTGTCCTTGACCAGGGAGATGAAGCTATTGCCCAGTGGTGGCAAGGCGGTGCGTGCAGCCTGTGGCAGGATCGCCCGACGCATGGCCTGGCTGCGGGTCATGCCGATGCTGGCGGCGGCTTCCCATTGGCCGCGGTCGATGGAACTGATGGCCGCCCGCAGGATTTCGCAGGCATAGGCGGCCATGTTCAGCGACAAGCCGATCAGTGCCGCTGGCAGTGGGTCGAGTTCCAGGCCCAGTTGCGGCAGGCCGTAATAGATCACGAACAGTTGGACCAGCAGCGGTGTGCCGTGAAAGAACGACACGTAGACTCGGGCAGTCCAGCTAAGCACTTTCAGCGATGACAGCCGCATCAGCGCCAGGCCGAACCCCAGCAGCAAGCCGAAGAACATGCCGCCCAGGCTCAGGCCTACGGTGAAGTACGCGCCCTTGAGCAGAAAGGGCGCGGAATCCAGCGCCAGCTGGAGGCTGTCGGCAATCATTTTGTGACGTCAGCGTTGAACCATTTCTGCGACAGCTTGGCCAGGGTGCCATTGGCCCGAAGCGTGTCGATGGCCTTGTTGATCGCCTCAAGCAGCTCCGGCTCACCTTTGCGCAATGCAACACCGGATTCCTGGCGGGAGAAGGCTTCACCGGTGACGGCGGTGTCCTTGGCCTTGGCGACCAGCTCGAATGCGGCCAGGCGGTCTACCAGAATGGCGTCGATACGGCCGACCCGCAGGTCCTGGTATTTGGTGGGGTCGTCGTCGTAGGTCTTGATGATGGCTTTCGGTACGTTGTCCTTGAGCCATTGCTCGTAGTTGGTACCCAGGCCTACGCCGACTTTCTTGCCGGCCCCAGGCGTGCCGCCAGGGCATCTGCGGCCAGGTATTCAAGCTTGCGCAGTTTGTTGCCACCGAATGCCAGCGGCGTCAGGTCGTCGCGTTTGACGTAGATGGCGCGGCCTGCCCACGTAGACAGTCGCTCGAGTTTTTCCAGTGGCGTGGGCCCGCTCAGCAGTTCAAGGCGGTTGAAGCGAGTGAGCTGGCGTTCGAGTTCGGTCATGGGAAGTTGTGCCTGACAAAAAATCGAGTATAGGCAGCCGGTGGCGTTCGGCGAATAGCTCGGCTTATGCCCCCGGTATAGCGGATTGGAATAAAGGGTTATTTTTTCCAGCGACGCCAATTGCCGTAAAGTGGTCAGCTATCAGGCGAGCATTCCAATCCAGCAGCTGCCGCGTGGCAGGAGAGCAACCGTGAGCGAGAACGCGCAAACAGGGCAATGGCAATTGCAGGGTATCGTCGGCCAGCTACGTGCTGCCCGTGATCAGTGGCGCAGCCGCAATGGCCGCAGCAGTGGGGAGCAGGGCGGGCGCGAATTACCCTCGCGTGAAGCCATGCGGCAGATCCTTGAGCAGTTGTGTGGCGCGTTGTTCCCGATGCGCCTGGGCCCGGTCGACCTGCGTGAAGAGAGCGAAGACTTTTACGTGGGGCATACCCTCGACACAGCCCTGACCGCGTTGCTCGCGCAGGCCCGTCTGGAGCTGCGCTATGTTGCGCGTCAGGGCAAGGCGGCCCCGGCACAGGTCGATGCCACCGCCTTGCGTCTGATCCAGGATTTCGCCGCGGCCTTGCCCGGCCTGCGCAGCCTGCTCGACACCGACGTGTTGGCGGCGTACCACGGCGACCCGGCGGCCCGCAGTGTCGATGAAGTCCTGCTGTGCTACCCCGGTATCCTTGCAGTGATTCATCACCGTCTGGCGCACCACCTGTACCGTGCAGGCTTGCCGCTGCTGGCGCGGATCAGCTCGGAAATCGCCCACTCGGCCACGGGTATCGACATCCACCCCGGCGCGCAGATCGGCCCGAGCTTCTTCATCGATCACGGTACCGGTGTGGTCATCGGTGAAACCGCAATCATCGGTGAGCGGGTACGGATCTATCAGGCCGTGACCCTTGGTGCCAAACGCTTCCCGGCCGACGAGTCTGGCCAATTGCAAAAGGGCCACCCGCGCCATCCGATCGTCGAGGACGATGTGGTGATCTATGCCGGCGCCACCATCCTTGGCCGAATCACCATCGGCAAGGGCTCGACCATTGGCGGCAACGTCTGGTTGACCCGCAGCGTGGCACCGGGCAGCAACTTGACCCAGGCCAATCTGCAGCATGATGACGGGACGCAGAAGTAGGCGGGCTTAGACCGGTTGGGTCGCATCTGAGCGCCATCCATGTTTAACTTGAACGCTCGTTCAAGTTAAACGGTGGTCCGCTGCCGGTGTTCAACAGGAGGAAACCCTTTGCTGAACCCGTTCAATCCAACCCTTTCCACGCGTCGTGAGGTGCACTGCCTATGAGTGCATCCACGCCTGTCCCGACCAGCAAGATCCGCATGAACCCGCCGGTGTTCTACTTCGCGGCAAGCTTCATTCTGTTGTTTGGCCTGGTGGTGATCACCAACCCCACGGCCGCCGGTGAGTGGCTGTTGGCCGCGCAAAACTGGGCTGCCAATACGGTCGGCTGGTACTACATGTTGGCGATGACGCTGTACCTGGTCTTCGTGGTGGTCACCGCCTTGTCTGGCTACGGCAAGATCAAGCTCGGTGCCGACCACGACGAGCCCGAGTTCAGTTACCTGTCATGGGCCGGCATGCTGTTCGCCGCCGGTATCAGCATTACCCTGTTCTTCTTCTGCGTCTCCGAACCGCTCACCCACTTGCTTCAGCCGCCTCAAGGCGAGGCCGGTACGGTCGAGGCCGGGCGCCAGGCCATGCAGTTGCTGTTCCTGCATTGGGGCCTGCATGGCTGGGGTGTTTTTGCCTTTGTCGGTATGGCCCTGGCGTATTTCGCCTACCGGCACAACCTGCCATTGGCCCTGCGTTCGGCGCTGTACCCGCTGATCGGCAAGCGTATCAACGGGCCGATAGGCTATGCAGTGGATGGCTTCGGCATCATCGCCACGGTGTTCGGCCTGGGGGCCGACATGGGCTTTGGTGTCCTGCACCTGAACGCCGGCCTGGATTACCTGTTCGGTATTTCCCATAGCCATTGGGTGCAAGTTGCGCTGATCACGCTGATGATGGGCGCCGCAGTGGCTGTTGCCGTGGCCGGTGTGGACAAGGGCGTGCGGGTGATGTCCGACATCAACATGCTCCTGGCCTGTGGGTTGCTGCTGTTCGTGCTGTTCGCCGGCCCGACACAGCACCTGTTCAACACGCTGATCCAGAACCTGGGTGATTACCTCGGTGCCTTGCCGCGCAAGAGTTTCGATGTCTATGCCTACACTCAGGCCAACGACTGGCTGGGTAACTGGACGGTGTTCTACTGGGCCTGGTGGATTGCCTGGGCGCCCTTTGTCGGCCTGTTCATCGCACGGATCTCCCGGGGCAGGACGATCCGTGAATTCGTCTTTGGTGTGCTGCTGATTCCACTGGGCTTCACCCTGGCCTGGATGTCGATCTTCGGCAATAGCGCCCTGACCCAGGTGCTTGATCATGGCATGACCAGCCTGGCCCAGTCGGCCCTCGACAACCCGTCGATGACCCTTTACCTGCTGCTGGAAACCTACCCGTGGAGCAAGGCGGTGATCGCTATCACGGTGTTCATCAGCTTTGTCTTCTTCGTCACTTCGGCCGACTCCGGCACCGTGGTGCTGTCGACCTTGTCCGCCCGTGATGGAAACGCCGATGAAGATGGGCCGAACTGGCTGCGGGTGTTCTGGGGCGCCATGACCGGGCTGATCACCATTGGCCTGCTGTTCGCGGGCAGTATCGACTCGCTCAAGTCAGCAGTGGTACTGACCTCGTTGCCCTTCTCGGTGATTCTGCTGGCAATGATGTGGGGGCTGCACAAGGCGTTTTACCTGGAGTCGCAGCGGCAGATTGCCCAACTGCACTCCCTGGCCCCATTCGCCACTTCACGCCGTGGTCGCGGTGGCTGGCGTCAACGTTTGAGCCAGGCCATTCACTTCCCGTCGCGGGATGAGGTCTACCGGTTCATGGATGACGTGGTGCGCCCGGCGATTGCCGAGGTCACCGAAGTGTTTGCCGAGAAAGGCCTGGCGGTGATTTCCCAGGAAGATCCGAGCCACGACAATGTCAGCCTGAAGATCGGCCATGGTGAAGAGCAGCCGTTTATCTACCAGGTGCAGATGCGCGGCTATTTCACACCGTCCTTCGCGTTGGCAGGGCTGGGTACGCAAGAGTTGAAGAACCGTCGCTACTACCGTGCGGAAGTGCACCTGAGTGAAGGCAGCCAGGATTATGACCTGACGGGTTACAACAAGGAGCAGATCATCAACGACATCCTCGACCAGTACGAACGGCACCTGCAGTACCTGCACTTGGTGCGCTGAGCCCACTGCCTGCAACCTGCTGGACAGGTGGCAGCCATCTTGCCCTTTTACCGGGAGGTGGCTGCCGCGAGGTTCAGAACGGTGCGTCGCCCAGAATCGTCGCCCGGTGCATCACGCGTCGCTGCGGACGGTAATCGTCTACCGCGTAATGCTGGGTGACGCGGTTGTCCCAGAATGCCACGTCGTTTTCCTGCCAACGCCAGCGAATGGTGAATTCGGGGCGGGTGGCGTGGGCAAACAACAGGGCGAGCAGCGCCTTGCTCTCTGCCTCGCTGAGCTCGTTGATGCGGGTCGTGAAACCTTCGCTGACAAACAGTGCCTTGCGCCCGCTAACCGGATGGGTTCTGACCACCGGATGTGAAAGCGGCGGGTTAGCGCGGCGGGTCGCCTCCCAGCGTTCGCGGTCTTCGGCGGTCGTGCCAAAACGTTCCAACGGAAACGACTGGGTGAAGTCATGGGTCGCAGTGAGGCCGTCGAGCATCTGCCGCAGGGGTGCCGAAAGGGCCTCAAAGGCGGCGATGCCGCTGGCCCACAGGGTGTCTCCCCCATAAGCCGGCAACTGCTTGGCACTGAGCACTGCGCCCATCGCCGGGGTTGCCAGGAAGGTTACGTCGGTGTGCCAGACGGCGTTGTCGCGCACGTCGGTGACCGCCGTGTCGAGCACCAGCACCTCTGGTGTCTCAGGGACGTTAGGGTAGATCGGGTGAATGTGCAGGTCGCCAAAGTGCGCAGCGAAGCGTGCTTGCTGGGCAGGCGTCAGCGGTTGATCACGGAAGAACAGTACCTGGTGCTTGAGCAACGCCTGCTCGATGGCATCGCGTTGCTCGGCATTGATCTCAACACTCAGGTCAATGCCGCTGATCTGTGCGCCCAGTGCCGGGCTCAATGGGGTAATGGTCAGGCTCATAGGGGTCTCGTTCGGTTCGGCGCCGAGCTGTCGGCGTGGTCAGTGTCGGTGCGCGATCAATGGCTCTGGCCGTGCCAAGGCACCAGTTTGCGTTGCAGTGCACGCAGGCTCATCTCCAGGGCGAAGGCGATCAGGGCGATAACCAGAATGCCCAGTACCACCACATCGGTGACCAGAAACTGTGCTGCCGATTGCACCATGAAGCCCAGGCCGCTGGTGGCGGCGATCAGTTCGGCGGCAACCAGGGTCGACCAGCCGACACCCAGGCCAATACGCACACCGGTAAGAATGTCCGGCAGTGCGCTGGGCAGAATCACATGGCGAATCAGCTGTGCCCGTGTGGCACCCAGCGACTGCGCAGCGCGCAACTTGGCCGGGTCGACCGTGCGCACGCCAGTGGCGGTAGCGATGGCAATCGGGGCGAAGATCGCCAGGTAGATCAGCAGCACTTTCGACAGCTCGCCGATACCGCACCAGATCACAATCAGGGGCAAATAGGCCAGCGGAGGAATGGGCCGGTAGAACTCGATCAGTGGGTCGAGAATGCCCCGTGCAATCCGGTTGTGGCCGATGGCGATGCCGATCGGAATGGCGCTGACAATCGCGGCACCCAGGGCCAGGCCGATACGTCCGAGGCTGGCGCCCAAATGTTGCCAGAGGGTCGACTCCATGTAGCCCTGGGTCAGCAGTAACCAGGCTTTGGACAACACCGCGGCAGGCGAGGGCAGGAACAGCGGTTCGATCCACTCGGCTGCCGTGACGGCCCACCAGACGGCCAGCAGGCTGATCAGGGTCAGGCCGCTGATCCAGCGGGTGCTCAGGCTGCGGCGTGCTGCCGTTGTGCGGGCCAAGGGTTTGGCGGCTTTTGCTGCCAACGGAACGTCCAGGCTGCTCATGCGGACTCCTGCCGCGTGGCGGCGCTGCGTTGTGAGAACACCCGCGCCAGCACATGCTCGCGGGTTTCGATAAAGCGTGGGTCGGATTTGATCGCCCGGGCCGATTCACCGGCGGCGTAACGTCGTCCGAAGTCCAGCGGCAGGCGCTCGACAATCCGCCCCGGATGGGGGGCCAGCAGCACGAGCTCGGTGGCCAGGAACACCGCTTCCTCAATGTCGTGGGTAATCAGGAACACCGGCTTGGCGGTACGCTGCCACACCTGCAGCAGCAACTCCTGCATCTGCTCGCGGGTGAAGGCATCCAGTGCGCCGAAGGGTTCATCCATCAGCAGCACCCGCGGGTCTGCGGCCAGCGCACGGGCCAGGCCCACACGCTGCTTCTGCCCACCGGACAGCTGCCAGATACGCCGGCTGCCAAACCCGGCAAGGTCAACCAGGGCGAGCATTTCGCGGGCCTTCTGTTCCCGTTGCGCACGTGGCACACCGGCCAGCTCCAGGCCGAAGGCAACGTTGCTCAGCACGTCCTGCCAAGGCAGTAGCGCGTCGTCCTGGAACACCACACCACGCTCGGCGCCGGGGCCTTGCACCGGCTTGCCGTCGAGAGTGATGCGCCCGGCACTGGGCGCAACAAAGCCGGCGATCAGGTTCAGCAGCGAGGTCTTGCCGCTGCCGGAAGGGCCCAGGGCCACCAGCAACTGCTGTGGGCCCAGGCTCAGGGAGATGTCGGCCAGTACCGGCTCGGCCGCACCGGGGTACTGTGCGCTGATGCGCTCCAGCTCAAGCAATGCCATGACAGGCTCCGATCAGTTGGCGATGAATTTGGCGCTGACGTAGGGCGAGTAGTCCGGCAGTACCGCCTCGACCTTGCCTTGCGCCTTGAGGAAGGTGGCGGTGTCGGTGATGGCCTGGGTGGTCGGTGCGCCGAGGGCTGCGATCTGGTCATTGGCCAGCGGGAAAACGTTGCCCTGAAGCAGCGCCGGGATATCGGTAGCCTTGGCCCCGGACAGTTTCACCAGCTTGTCGACGTTGCTTTGGTCGGCAAGCCAGGCTTGTGGGTCTTTGCGGTACTCGGCGTAGGCGTCCAGGGTGACCTTGGCGAAGGCTTTGACGATTTCTGGGTGTTTGGCGGCAAAGTCCTTGCGCACGATCCAGGCGTCGAAGGTGGGTGCACCGGTCTTGGCCAGTTCGCCGGAGGTGATCAGCACCTTGCCGTTTTCCTTGGCCACACCCAGTGCCGGGTCCCAGACGTAGGTGGCGTCGATGTCACCACGTTTCCAGGCAGCAATGATGGCGGGCGGCGCCAGGTTGAGGATCTGTACCTTGGCCGGGTCGATGTTCCACTGCTTCAGCGCGGCCAACAGGCTGTAGTGCCCGGTGGAGACGAACGGCACGGCGATTTTCTTGCCGACCAGGTCTTGCGGCGAATGGATCCCCGCACCGTCGCGAGCGACCAGTGCTTCGGCGGCGCCAATCTGGGTGGCGATCAGGAAGGTTTCCACCGGCAGCTTACGGGTCGCGGCCGCCGCCAGAGGGCTTGAGCCCAGGTAGCCGATCTGCACATCACCCGAGGCTACGGCGGTGATCACGTCGGCCCCGCTGTCGAACTTGCGCCAGTCAATGCTGGCCTTGCTGGCTTTTTCATAATCGCCGTCAACCTGGGCGACTTTCGCCGGGTCAACGGTGGTCTGGTAGGCCACGGTCAGGTCGGCCGCCTGGGTGAACCAGCTGGCACCGGCCAGGGTCAGTGCGGCGAACAGGCGCAGCGGCGTATGCAGGGTCATGGACAACTCCTTCTCAGGCGGAGGGTGATGGGCGATTGAGAAGAAGGCTAAATGATCTAAGAAAATTAAAATAAATAACTTTTAGGAATTAGCTTAGGAGCCAATTGCTGTAAGGCGTTTGCGTGGCTGGGGGAGGGGGCGTTGCTTTGGCGATGGGGTGACCACGGTCAACCTCGCCATGCACGGGTGGGAGAGGATTGAAATGGCTGCACGGAAAGGCAGGGAGAGAAAAATTCTATTTTTATGTCAGAAAAATCTTAAAACGTCATAAATAATTCTTTTTAGATTTATAGGATAGTCATTATTCTTCGGCGCAAACCGGACGCATTAGACCAAAGTCTTGAAATGAATGGTTACGATTGACTCGAACCACACCCTTTGGTGCTAATCGGCTATCGACGTCGAGCGAGGCAAAAGACCCCGCCGACGGAGAATCACAAGAATTAGAAATGAAAGGAGCAAAAATATGTACAAGTCCACCTTGGCACTTGCCGTGGCCCTTGGGGTTCTGGCTCAGCAAGCAGGTGCTGCCGGATTCGTTGAAGACAGCAAACTGTCTGTCAGCTCGCGCACCATGTATTTCGATAACGACAACCGTGAAGAGCACAATAAAGACCAGCGCGAATCAGGCCAGGGCTTCAAGCTCGACTATCAGTCGGGTTTTACCGAGGGTACGGTAGGTTTCGGTTTTGACGCTCAAGCCGTTTGGGGTATTCACCTGGATGGCGGCAAAGGTCACCACCCGGATAACAGCAGCTTTTTCCCAAGCGACTCCGATGGTTCTGCTGTAGATCAGTGGGCGCGCATCGGCGGCAACGCCAAGGCGCGCTTCTCCAAGACCGAAGCCCACCTCGGTGGTGCACTGGCACCAAACCTTCCAATCCTCGTAGCCAACGACAGCCGTCTGCTGCCGCAAACCTTTGAAGGTGGCATTGTCACCTCCAAGGAAATCGACAACGTCACCCTGACCGCAGGTCAGATTGAGCACGCCATGGGCCGTGCTTCAAGCAACAAAACCGGCCTGTCGGTTTCTGGTGCGACGCAGGACAGCAACAAGTTCCAGTTTGGCGGCGCCGACTGGAAGGTCACCAAAGACCTGACCCTGCAGTACTACTACTCGAATCTGGAAGACTTCTACAAGCAGCACTTCCTGGGCTTGGTCCATGTCTACCCGATTGCGAACGACCAGTCGTTCAAGACTGACCTGCGCTACTTCGACAGCAGCTCGGATGGCAAGAACGGCCAAACCGGTTATGCCTTTGACAACAACAAGGGCTATGCCAAGAACGCGGGCGAGGTCGACAACAAGACCTGGAGCGCCATGTTCACCTACACCCTGGGCGGACACTCGCTCATGCTCGGTCACCAACAGGTCAGCGATGACGGTGGTTTCGTCTGGCTGAACCAAGGCAGCGTCACAGACGGAAACGGCAGGCCTGAAGGCGCTGGTGGCTCCAGCTTCTATCTGTTCACCGATAGTATGGTCAACTCGTTTGTTCGCGCGGGTGAAAACACCACGTTTGGTCAGTACTCCTATGACTTCGTTCGTTTGGGTGTGCCTGGTTTGAAGGCATCGGTTTCCTACCTGCGCGGTGAAGATGCCATCAACAAAAGCGGCCACGGCACCTTCAACGAGTGGGAGCGTGATGCACGTATCGACTACGTGATCCAGGAAGGTACCCTCAAAGGACTCGGCGCTACCCTGCGTCACGGTGTGTACCGTGGCAGCGGCGAAAGCGCTGCCGATCAGGATCAAACCCGCCTGATCTTCAACTACACCTACACCTTCATGTAAGTGTCATTAGAGAAAGCCTCGCCTTGGTGCGGGGCTTTTTTTCGACCTGAAATTAATAGCTCGTAAAGTTATAAATAAATCATTATTTATTCTTTTTAATTTGCTTCAGGTCAATGCACAGTGGCTCCACCAGAACGTACTTCAAGGAGCCCCACCATGAGCCTCAGACTCGGCGATATCGCCCCCGATTTCGAACAGGATTCCAGCGCCGGCACGATTCGTTTCCATGAGTGGCTGGGCGACAGCTGGGGTGTGCTGTTTTCGCACCCGGCGGATTTTACGCCAGTCTGCACCACCGAACTGGGGTTCACTGCCAAGCTCAAGGAGCAGTTCGCCGAACGCGGCGTCAAGGCCATTGCCCTTTCGGTCGACCCGGTGGAGTCTCATCTGCGCTGGATCGAAGACATCAACGAAACCCAGAACACCGTCGTCAACTTTCCGATCCTGGCCGACGCCGATCGCAAGGTGTCTGACCTCTATGACCTGATCCACCCCAATGCCAGCGACACCCTGACCGTGCGTTCCTTGTTCGTGATCGACCCGAACAAGAAAATCCGCCTGACCATCACTTACCCCGCCAGCACCGGGCGCAATTTCCACGAGATTCTGCGGGTGATCGACTCACTGCAACTGACCGACAACCACAAGGTCGCCACCCCGGCCAACTGGCAGGACGGTGACGAGGTAGTGATCGTGCCGTCACTCAAGGATGAGGACGAAATCAAACGACGCTTTCCCAAAGGTTACCGGGCGGTCAAGCCCTACCTGCGCCTGACCCCGCAGCCAAACCGTTGAGTGTGTGATGCATTGCTTTAGCCACAGCAGGGATTTTCGGGCCGTTTCGACGGCCCTTTTTTTTGCGAGGCGTACGGGTTATTCGATATTCGTTTATTGAATAACCAAATGAAAAAATATGATTTATAGATATATAAAACAGCTGTTAAGGTCACTCCATCAACGCGAGATCTGCTGCTCGCACCCGTCTCGAAACCGCTAAAGGATACGCTTCAATGTTGGTTGTCTCTCTCGGTGGCAGTCCCAGCGTGCGTTCACGCTCTGGTGTGTTGCTCGAACGCGCCCGGCACTGGTTGCAAGGCCAGGGCGTGGAAGTGGTGACATTCCAGGTGCGCGATTTCCCGGCAGACGATCTGCTGCATGCGCGCTTCGACAGCCCTAAGGTTCAGCACTTCCTGCAACTGGTCGAACAGGCCGATGGCCTGATCGTCGCGACACCGGTGTACAAGGCGTCGTTCTCCGGTGCGCTGAAGACCCTGCTGGATCTGCTGCCTGAGCGAGCGCTGAGCCACAAGGTGGTATTGCCTATCGCTACCGGCGGCAGTATCGCCCACATGCTGGCGGTTGATTACGCGCTCAAGCCGGTGCTGTCGGCACTCAAGGCGCAAGAGACCCTGCAAGGGATCTTCGCTGACGACAGCCAGATCGCTTATGGCGAAGGCAGTGCTGCCGCGCAGTTGCTTCCTGCGTTGGAGCAGCGCCTGAACGAATCGCTGGAACAGTTTCACACTGCCCTGGCCCGTCGGCCAAAACCCGTTGCACCGGGGCTGTTGAACGAACGTTTGCTCAGTGCTCGCTGGAGCATCTGAGCCGCAACACGCAACACGTAACGCATTACTCGCACGTCCCACCTTACTCGCCCGCCAACGGGCAAGCAGGTGCAGCCTGAACCCTAATCGCAAAAGGAGAGCGCTATGCGCACTGTCATTTTGCGTCGTGGTCTGGTCGCTCTGTTTGCTGCGGCTGTGTCCTTCGGCGCCATTACTCAAGCCCAGGCAGAAAGCCTGCGTATCGGTTATCAAAAGTACGGCACCCTGGTGCTGCTCAAGGCCAAGGGTACGCTGGAGAAGCGCCTGGCGGCGCAGGGCGTGCAGGTCCAGTGGACGGAGTTCCCAGGTGGCCCGCAACTGCTTGAAGGGCTGAACGTCGGCTCAATCGACTTCGGTGTCACCGGCGAGACCCCGCCGGTATTTGCCCAGGCTGCTGGCGCGGATCTGTTGTACGTCGCCTATGAGCCACCGGCACCGCACAGCGAAGCGATCCTGGTACCCAAGGATTCGCCAATCGACTCGGTGAAGGCGCTCAAGGGCAAGAAGGTTGCCCTGAACAAGGGCTCCAACGTTCACTACCTGCTGGTTCGGGCCCTGGAAGATGCCGGCCTGAAATACAGCGACATTCAGCCGGTGTTCCTGCCGCCCGCCGATGCCCGTGCCGCCTTCGAGCGTGGCAGTGTCGATGCCTGGGTGATCTGGGACCCTTACCAGGCGGCGGCCGAGAAACAACTGCAAGCGCGCACCCTGCGCGATGGCAAAGGCATCGTCGACAACCATCAGTTCTACCTGGCGACCAAGCCTTACGCACAGAAACACCCTGAGGTGATCAGCGCCTTGGTGGACGAGGTACGCGCGGTAGGTGAGTGGTCCAAGGCCAATCCGCAGGAGGTGACCGATCAGGTGGCACCGCTGCTCGGCCTGCCCGCCGACATCACCCTGACTTCGGTTAAACGCCAAGGCTACGGTGCGACATTCCTGACGCCAGAGGTGGTCGCCGCGCAGCAAAAGATCGCCGACACCTTCCAGGCGCTGAAGCTGATTCCCAAGCCCTTGAGCATCAAGGATGTGATCTGGACACCCCCGGCCAAGGTCGCCAGCGCGCCTTGAAGTATTGCCTGCGCCGGGGCGTCGCCCCGGTCTGAGCCACCCTTAGGAGACAACTCCAATGAGCCTTAATGTTTTCTGGTTTCTGCCTACCCATGGCGACGGTCATTACCTTGGCACCGCCGATGGCGCGCGAGCAGTCGATCACGGTTACCTGCAACAGATCGCCCAAGCGGCGGATCGCCTCGGTTTTGGCGGCGTGCTGATCCCCACCGGGCGCTCCTGCGAGGACTCCTGGCTGGTCGCCGCTTCACTGATCCCGGTAACCCAGCGCCTGAAGTTCCTGGTGGCTCTGCGCCCCGGAATCATCTCGCCAACGGTCGCTGCACGTCAGGCCGCAACCCTTGATCGGCTCTCGGGTGGCCGCGCGCTGTTCAACCTGGTCACCGGTGGCGACCCGGAAGAGTTGTCCGGGGACGGCCTGTTCCTCAGTCATGAAGAACGTTATCGGGCCTCGGTGGAGTTCACTCGCATCTGGCGTCGCGTGCTCGAAGGCGAGACGGTCGATTACGACGGCCAGCATATTCAGGTCAAAGGCGCCAAGTTGCTTTACCCGCCGATCCAGCAGCCACGTCCGCCGCTGTACTTTGGTGGCTCGTCCGAGGCAGCCCAGGACCTGGCCGCCGAGCAGGTTGAACTGTACCTGACCTGGGGCGAGCCGCCGGCTGCCGTTGCCGAGAAAATCGAGCAGGTGCGGGCCAAGGCGGCGAAACAGGGGCGCACGGTGCGCTTCGGCATTCGCCTGCATGTGATCGTGCGTGAAACCAACGCCGAATCCTGGCAGGCCGCCGAGCGACTGATCTCGCACCTGGACGACGACACGATTGCCCGTGCCCAGGCATCCCTGGCGCGCTTCGATTCGGTCGGTCAGCAGCGCATGGCTGCACTGCATGGCGGCAAGCGCGACAACCTCGAAGTCAGCCCGAACCTCTGGGCCGGGGCTGGCCTGGTGCGCGGCGGTGCCGGCACGGCGCTGGTTGGTGATGGGCCAACCGTGGCCGAGCGGGTCAAGGAGTATGCGGCACTGGGCATCGACACCTTTATCTTCTCCGGTTACCCGCACCTGGAAGAGTCGTATCGGGTAGCCGAACTGCTGTTCCCGCACCTGGATGTGCAGCGTCCTGAACCGCCAAAAAGCGCGGGCTATGTCAGCCCGTTCGGCGAAATGGTCGCTAACGACATCTTGCCAAAATCTGCAGCGCAGCGCTGAGGACCGGGCCATGAGTCGTGCTAACGCGCCCTTGTCACACAGGCTTGCCCCTTGGGCCTTGCCGCTGCTGTTGCTGGCTGTCTGGCAACTGGCGGTAAGTGCCGGTTGGCTGTCGACGCGAATCCTGCCGGCACCGAGTGCGGTCATCAGCGCCGGTGTCGAACTGGTGCGCAGCGGTGATATCTGGAAGCACCTGGCGATCAGTGGCTGGCGCGCCGGTGTCGGTTTTGTCATCGGCGGCAGCCTTGGCCTGGCACTGGGCTTCATCACCGGGTTGTCACGTTGGGGTGAGCGTCTGCTCGACAGTTCGGTGCAGATGATCCGCAACGTGCCGCACCTGGCGCTGATTCCGCTGGTGATTCTCTGGTTTGGTATTGATGAGTCGGCAAAGATTTTCCTCGTGGCCCTGGGCACCTTGTTCCCGATCTACCTGAACACGTACCACGGTATTCGCAATGTCGACCCGGCCTTGGTGGAAATGGCGCGCAGCTACGGCCTGTCCGGTTTTGCGCTGTTCCGTCAGGTGATCTTGCCGGGTGCTTTGCCTTCGATTCTGGTCGGTGTGCGCTTTGCCCTGGGCTTTATGTGGTTGACGCTGATCGTGGCTGAAACCATCTCGGCCAACGCCGGTATCGGCTACCTGGCGATGAACGCCCGGGAGTTCCTGCAGACCGACGTGGTGGTTCTGGCCATTGTCTTGTACGCCGTGCTGGGCAAGCTCGCAGACCTTGCTGCGCGTGCACTTGAACGGGTCTGGTTGCGTTGGCACCCGGCGTATCAAGTTGCCAAGGGAGATCGCCCATGAGCCTGTTGAACGCGTCACCCGCACGGCTGTTGCGCGGTATTCCGCTGGCTGCGCGCAACCTGCAGAAAACCTTCGGCGAGCGCCAGGTGTTGCGCAACATCGACCTGCATATCCCGGCGGGGCAGTTCGTCGCCATCGTCGGTCGCAGTGGCTGTGGCAAGAGCACGCTGTTGCGCTTGCTGGCGGGCCTCGACCAGCCCAGCGCGGGTGAGTTGCTGGCCGGCCCGGCAGCGTTGAGCGAAGCCCGTGAAGACACCCGGCTGATGTTCCAGGAAGCACGTTTGCTGCCCTGGAAAACGGTGATCGACAACGTAGGCCTGGGGCTTTCCGGTGACTGGCGCCCTCGCGCGCTGGAGGCCCTGGCGGCAGTTGGCCTGGCTGAGAGGGCCAATGAATGGCCGGCAGCGCTGTCGGGTGGGCAGAAGCAACGGGTGGCGTTGGCGCGAGCACTGATCCATCAACCGCGCTTGCTGTTGCTTGACGAGCCGCTGGGTGCATTGGATGCCCTGACCCGTATCGAGATGCAGCAACTGATTGAAACGCTTTGGCGCCAGCACGGTTTCACCGTGTTGTTGGTCACCCACGATGTCAGCGAAGCCGTTGCGGTCGCGGATCGGGTGATTCTGATCGAGGACGGCGAGATTGGCCTCGACCTGCTGGTTGACCTGCCACGGCCAAGGGCGCGTGGTTCACATCGCCTGGCAACCCTGGAAAGTGAAGTACTGAACCGTGTTCTGTCGGTGCCGGGCATTGCGCCCGAGCCGGAACCTGTAGCCCCTTTGCCCACGCAACTGCGTTGGGCGCATTGACCTCTCGTCCCATAAGGAATCAAGCAGATGACTATTAAAGCGATCAACGTACGTAACCAGTTCAAAGGCACCGTGAAGGAAATCCTCGAAGGCCCGGTACTGTCGGAAATCGATGTACAGACCGCCTCGGGTATCGTCACCTCGGTGATCACCACCCGTTCGGTCAAGGAGCTGGAGCTGACCATTGGTAGTGAAGTGATTGCCTTCGTTAAATCCACCGAGGTGTCGATCGCCAAGCTGTGAGCAGGGTGCGACACAACACCCCGACGGGCCAGCCTTGACCCGCCGGGGCGTGGTTGCGCCGGTTTACTCGGCTGCCGGGCGTAGCCCGCCAAACAGTTTCATCGCCTCTTCCTCGTTGATAGGTCCGTGCCAGGCGTTTGATACATTGCGCTCACTGCGCACCTTCAAATGGCCCGCACTTAATTTGCGGAAACCGCTGCCGGGGCGCTGTGGAAAGTGGAAGTGGGCGTACCAAAGCACGGTGTTGGCCGCCAGATCTATCACTTCATACTCTTCCAGGTACTCGATCGGCCGACCTTTGCTGTCTTTTTTCGGTTCCAGGATGCGTCCCCACCGCGCCTCGACGGCATTCTGCTCGTGAAGAAACTGCAACTGACCGATGTTCGGTTGTTGGGTGGTCTTGATTTTAGAGATGCGCAGCTCCTTGCCATGCCGGTCCAGATTCCTGGCTGCATCCTTCAGGCGTTGCATCAACTGACGCTGGTCGTCGGTGGCCTGATCCCCCAGGGCATCCTCGAGATAGCGTGCCCGTTCGCGCAGGTTGGTCGCGTAGTGCTCGGCGATGTTTTGCAGGCTGGCTGGCGCCATGTCAGTAGCCATATAGCCTTGCCAGCGGTTTTTTTGCTCCGCGATGCCGGCCAGTTGCTCGCGGGCCCGGGTTTGCAGTTCGTTAATACGGCGTGGGTTAATCGTTCGGCGTATGACCGGTGCCGTGCTCTGCCAGCGATCCCCGTCGACTCGACGAAAGCTTTCGGTTCGGCCGTCGTTCATGGCGTCGACTACCACCATGCGCTGTTCACCCTCAATGTGTTCCTGACGGCCTATCAGCAGTTGCTGCTCATCGGTTTGGAAGATGCGGGCTGTGCTTGGTCGGCCAGTGCCTCGTCTCGGCGGTTGATAATTGACCAGGGTTCGGTCTATTTCTGCGACCAGTTGCGTTAGGTCGGCACGTAAGCTGGTGGCAGCTGTCGCGTCGACGAAGTTCTGGAAATTAACTGACCACGAGTCAATGTGAGCGATGAAGGTGATGTACTGATTCTTGAACGCTCGTAGGGCTTCCCCATACTGGGTTCGGCTCAGACTGGCCTGTTGTGACTGGAAGTGGCTGTGTAGCGTGCGGATAAGCGCTCTGCTCTGTGTATTGACTTGATTGAAGAACAGGTAGAAATCGACGTCATGTATGTGGTCAAAATTGGCAAGCATTGAATACGTCACATGCAGGCGCGCAAATCGGTAGGCCTGGGGCTCGATTGAGAGCGAGATGAGGCGCGAGGCTTTGATGTCGTGTTGGGTCAGCATGTCGCCGCGCAATTTGTTGCGCAGGTCCAGATTACGTTGGGTGTCTCGTTCAAGCCCTTGCAGTTGCGCCACCAACTGTTTGTTGTTGCTATCGATTGTTGCCCGTTTATGGCGTATCAGCGCACTGGCCTGACTCAGGTCATTGGGCAGGTTGTCGATGAGCGTTAATAGTTCTTGGTTGAGACGTTCTACAGCGATTAGCAATTCGCTCAGTTCCAGGCTGCGTAACTGGATCAGCTTCAGGTTCTGTTCGGCAGTATTGTGCAGGTACTCTGTCAGAAAGCTGGTGTATTGCCGGCGGCCAATACTGGGTTTCAGGCGGCTTAGGGTCTGAAGGCAGCCTTCATGGTATTCGACAAAGCGTTTGATCGCCTTGATCGCCTCTTGCTGTGCACTGCGGATTTGGGCGGGGGATCCACGCTCTCCGACCGGGCCGTTGGGCCCCACCGCTCGGACCTCGTTGAAGCGTCGGATCGCAGCCGCGAGCGCAATCTTGTGCTGATCGGTTTCACGATTCATTCGTGCCAGCTCATCCATCGGTTGCTCGATGGCGTTGCCGCGCAGGCGGCGAAGGTAGCCGTGCAGGGTTTCCCAGCCATTGTTGTACAGCCGACCGAAGGCCTGCCCTCCACCCTGCAGGCCACTCTCGACCAGCAGGCCGCTCAGGTGCCCATGGGTTTCCCAGACGCCATCTTCGCTGAGCCTTATGGGTTGCTTGTAGTGCTTGAGTGCGTTGCCTTTCAAGCGCCAGGTGTTGTAGGTCGCGTCCCATTGCACTTCGTAGTAACGGCCGTGGCGGCTGATGTAGCGCTTGCCGTCCAGCGCGAGCGTATTGCGTGTATAGCCTGCGCTGTCCAACCGCACCGTGTGTGTCGGCATCTCTGTTTCGTAGCCTTTGAATGGGTCGGGTGAGACCGTGCGCACGGTCTTGCCCAGGGTTGTCCGCTGCGCTTGGGTTTGTCGCAACCGAGTGTACGCGCGTGCGCTGGCCACGCGTGCGCTTGGCGCGGCACCCAGACCTGGGGCAATGTCGAGTAATGCATCAATGATCGACAGTACGACCGAATTCAAGTGGTCGACGCCTTGGCTGTGTTGCCCGCGCATAAAGGCTTCGACTGCAGCGGTGGAGGCGTTCCAGCCATCGTAGAGCCCCACCGCGACACCGACACCCGGCACGAATGACAGGCATAGATGGATATAGTCGTATACCCGGTTGTGGCGGATCGCCGCTTCTTCCAGATACAGCTCGCGTTGGCTGCGGGCTGTTTTTCGATGCTGAGTGATCAACCGGCCCATTTGCAGCCGGCTCAGGTGCGTGGCCAGCGAAAGGGTTTGGCGTGTGCCGGGGGCAATAAAGCCTGTGAAGCTCTTCAGCAGCGCCTGATTGATGTAGCTGCGATGCCGTTCCGGGTCGCCTGCTACGGGACGCGTTGCCAGCCAGTCGAGCATGGTGCTGTTCAACGCCATTTGCTCCAACGCCTGGCAGGCCGCTGTTGCGTCTGGGTGCTGGCTGACAATACGACCGTTGGGTGCTTCTGGTAGATAAAGGATGACGGTGTCGTGGCTGGCGTTTTGCAGCAGGAACACGCCGGACAGCGCGACCTCATGGCTGGAACCGTCAGCGGCAACACCGGGGTTGAGGTTCAAGGGTGTCCATTCAATCGTACCGGCTGCCGCATCGCGCAGCAGGGCCTGCCCTTGGTCGTCCAGATCTGCAGGTTTGCTCAGGGCAAAGAGTTCCAGGCTGAGTGCAAACGGCCGACGGAGTACTTCGTCACGCCACTCTTTTGCCATTTCCGTGTCGCCTTCCGAGCCATTGAAGGCTTCGAGGATGGCACTTTCATAAGCCCCCGCCAGATCGAGCGTCTTGTCGAGGCGAGCCAGGTAGGCGCTGGTCAAGGCATTGCTCAGGCGTGTGCTGCTTTCGGGAGGATCGAAGGCAAAACGCATGTAGTTCATGCGTTGCAGAACGTTCTCATCCATAGCCCCCAGGAGCAGGTTCTCCAGGGGAATATCGCTGCGCGCTTCACTCGGTACGAAGACCGTCCTGGTCGCATGCGCTTGGCCCGAGCCGGCAATCGGCTCTTGGTACATGTCGACCTGGTCCGGCAGGTTTACCGTGATCGTTGGGACGGTCGTAAGCCCGAGATCTTTGCGCAATTGTTGCGCCAGCTTGTCCCGTGCGAACTGGGTGCGTTCGGGCAGGCTCTGTTCCAGGCAGACGATGGAGGCTACCATCGCCTGACTGTACTGCTGGAAGCCGGCAGTCAGGGCGTTTCTCTCTTCAGCCGACAGGCGTTTTAGCCGGGTGTCAAACTGCTTGACGATGTTTTCGGTTCTGTTCTGTTCGGCAATCGCGTTGAAGGCTTGCGTTCGGGCTTCGTTTCTGGGAATCGACAACAGCGTGCTCAACCAGGCGTGAGCTTCAGTGCTGGGCTCGACCTGTTCGGCGTCTTCTGGTTGTATGGCGTCAATGATCGTCTGCACGCAGTGATCAAAGCAGTGGGTAATCAGCGGGGTGCTTTCCAGGCGCGCCGGTTCCTGGCTGCTGGCCAGCGCGGTCAACAGCGCTTGGGACGCTGTCGGCCCGACACTGTCGATCAGGGTATTGGCCCACAGCCCGGACAGGCTTTCGAGCAGCGCTTGTGTCAGTAGCGTTTCGTCAGCAAACGCCTTCAGCCCGCCATCGCGTCCAGACCGATAGAGCAGTACGTCATTTTCCTGCGTCGTTGTTTCTGCGGCGGGCCGAAAGGTCAGAAAGCCGTGCAGTGGCCACTGTTGATTGCCTATGACCAGTGTCAGCCTGGCAACCTCGACCGTGTGCTCTGGGGTGTATTCCGGTTGTGCCACGACGGCGTCGATGAGCGCGAATTGCGCGTCGTTCAATTCACCCAGCGTCTGCTGCAGACGCGCTTCGGCGAGCAGTGCTTGAGCCAGGCGGTGGCTGATGAAGTCGAAGCGAGAGGTGCCCTCGACGTGTTCTTGCCAGTCGGCAGGGGAGAGGGGGTCGGGCAACTGTTCCAGGTGCCTGGAGGTTTTTTCCTGGTGTTGCTCCAGCGCTTCTTCAAGGGCGCGCAAGGTAACCATGGCTGGCGCAGTGACTGCCGTATCGTCGCCCACGTAGCGCTCAAGGGCTGCTTGATAGGCCGCGATGCGCGAGGTTCGCCAGAGCAGCGGCAGCACAGGGCTGAGTGCATCGAAATGCAGTTGTTCTTCAGCCAGCTGCTGTTCGTGTTGCAGGGTGTTGCGGATCAGGGTCGAGGTTTCATCGGCCAGAGGTGCCACGAGGCGCAGGCTGCTGCGTTGCTCCCAGTCGGTGATCGACTGCCAGTCGAGGTTGCCGGGCTCCTGGTTCTGGTCCTTCGTCTGGTTCAGGCAGGCCTGCTCGAGTAACGGCAGTGCGCGCTCTTCATGGTCGAGCAGCAGTTGCTTCAGTACAAAGCCGAAAGCGCTTTCTTCAAGCGGGCTGATGACCGGTGCCCCGGACGTATTGTCGTCATCCTCGGTGGCTGGCAGGTCTGGCCATAAGGTGGCGCGCAGTTCGTTCAAGCCACTCTCCAGGGCTGCACGATCAGCGTATGCGCGAAGGGTTGTCGTATCGCCGGGGCGATACAGCAGCCATGGGGCCTGCTCGGCCAGTGGCTGAACCACTAGCGTGGCCTGCGCCAGCTCACGCATTTTGTCCGAGTGTTCCCAGTAAACCGCCGCCCAGGTGCTGGCCGCATGCCCTTGGTACCAGGCGTGTTCGTCAATGTTCCCGAGGCCGTAAGCCAGGTCGATGCTGTGGGTGAAATGCTGTTGCAGCAGGCTTTCCCCGTGCGCCAGGCGAGCGTGTGCATGCCCGGGCATGCGTTGCGCCCAGTATGTGCTGTAGACCTGTGCTACCAACCGGCCTGGTGTCAGGGCGTTGATTCGACGGACCCAGTCGGCACCGCTCATTTGGGCTGCACTGGCGTTGTTATCCACCCCATAGGTGGTCCAGTCTTCTGTAAACAGATTGGAAAACGCCGGGTTGGCGAGCAGGTAGGCCGACATGTCCAACAGGCTCACCTGGGTCGTGTCGTGTTGCACACCGCACAGGCGTGGATCAATGTTCCACTGCTGGGAGAGCATGCTGGCAATGGATTGCTGCAGGCCAGGGGATTGCGCCATCAGCGCTTGCAACGCCGGGATGATCTGGTTGAGGGCCATGCTGGCCTGGTGGAGCGAGTTACCTGTACCGGAGCGGGTACCGCTAACGGTCTCCTCCAGGTCGGTAGGCTCAGGGAATGTGATTTCAAAAAAATCTGGCATGGGTGCCCTCCGTGACTAAGTTGAGCGGCGCCGTGTTTGCCGCTCCTTTCAGTTCACACGCATCGCGTGTGGTGGAGGCACTACATATTGCTGGAGATATTGCTGGGGGTTGGCGTACTACCGACGAGGCAGGAACGGTGGCAGGTAGAGGCCCAGGTAGGCGTCGAATACGCGCATGCCTTCTTCCGCCATGCGCGGGGTAATCTGCCCGTAAAGCTGTATCGAGCGGGCGTAGACCCGGTCGCCCAGCTCCATGGCCAGTGCAAACACATCCACGTCATTCGGCAGTACCGGCAACTGGAAGTGCTGCTCGAACAGCTTGTGCATCAAGTCGCCCAGTTCGATGTCGTGCTGGCGATCAGCCTGGGTCACTTCGCTCAGGCCATGCTGGGCGAGGATCAACTGGCGGGCAGCTGCATCGTCGTTGTAGATGCTCAGCATGCGCTGTTCCACCAGCCGTGACAGGTCATGCCAGGTGTTCAGCCGCGTCGGCTCGATGGGGGCCTGCAGGCAGGCCCGGAACGCACGGTGAACATCGGCAGTGAGGGCCTCAAGCAGTGCCGGAACACTGGCGAAGAAGTGATACACCGACGACGGCGGAATCTGCGCCCGCTCGGCCACGCTGTAGATCGACAGGCTGGCCACACCCTCGCTGGCCAGTAGCGTACGGGCCGCATCGAGAATGGAGTCGATGCGGGCCTGGCTACGGGCGCGAGGTTTACGTGGAGTGGTGGTACGGGTCATGTCAGTTGCTGATCGCCAGGATGCTGGCCTGGTAGGCGCTGACGAACAGGTCGAAATCCCCCACTTCCTGGCGCTCAAGTTCAGCCTGAGCGGCGAGTGACGTGCGGGCCATAGCCTCGAAACGCTGCAGTTCCTCGGCAGGCAATGCCTGGCTGCGCAAGTATTCGGCGTGAACCTTGCTCTGGCGCAAGGAGAACTCACTGAAGCTTTCGCGGTTCTCGGTCATGCTCGCCAGCACCTGGGCCGAAGGCGTCAATTCAGGGTCGTCGACCTTGGCCTTTTGCTGGGCCAGCGCGCTGACGTGCTCATGCCCACCCTGGCTCTGGTCAAGCAATTGCGCCAGCGGCGCAATGCGCTCCAGCAGTTCCTCGGCCCACTGCGTGAGCGTCACCGGTTGCCCTTGGCGTTGCAGCGCCAGGCCTGGGCGGCGCCCTTCCTTGACGACGGTAAGGAAGTTGCTGGTGCATTGGCCGCATTCGCCATTTTCCAGCAACGGGCTTTCTTCCAGCGCGCAGTACAGCAGGAAGGCGTCGAGGAAACGCGCTTCAGCCAGGTCGATGCCCGTTGGCAGGAAGGGGTTGATATCCAGGCAACGCGCTTCGACGTACTGCACGCCACGCGCCATCAATGCCTGGATCGGCCGCTCGCCGGTGTAGGTCACCCGCTTGGGTCGAATGTTGGAGTAGTACTCGTTTTCGATCTGCAGGATGTTGGTGTTGAGCTGAACCCACTCACCATCCTTGTGCGTACCGATTTCGACATATGGCGGGTAAGGCGTACCCACCGCTTTGCGCAAGCTGTCGGTATAGCTGTTCAGGTCGTTGTAGCAGGGCGTCAGGCCGGCTTGTGCATTGCTCTGGTAGCCCAGGTCACTCATGCGCAGGCTGGTGGCGTAGGGCAGGTACAAGGTGCTGGCGTCAAAGCTTTCCAGCTGATGGGGGCGGCCACGCAGGAAGCCCGCATCCAGCGCTGGCGAGGCACCGAACAGGTACATCAGCAGCCAGCTGTAGCGCCTGAAGTTACGGATCAGGGCGATATAGGCGGCGGACTGATAATCGCGCTCGCTGCCTTCGGCACCTTCGGCCTGCATCAGCAGTGGCCAGAGTTTTTCCGGCAGCGAGAAATTGTAATGAATACCGGCGATGCACTGCATGGTGCGGCCATAGCGCAGGGCCAGGCCCTTGCGGTAGACGTACTTGAGCTGACCGATGTTGGAGGTGCCATACCAGGCAATCGGGATGTCCTCCTCGGCGGGCAGCGGGCAGGGCATCGACGGGCTCCACAGGTATTCGTCGCCCAGTTTGGCGTAGGTGAAACGGTGGATATTCTCCAGGCTCTCCAGGGTTTTTGCCGGGTCGGTCAGGGCTGGGGTAATGAACTCCAGCAGCGACTCCGAATAGTCCGTTGTGATCTGTTCATGGGTCAGGGCCGAGCCCAGCGCCTCGGGGTGCGGGGTCTGTGCCAGGCGACCGTCCTCGGTCACGCGCAGGCATTCGCGCTCAATACCATGCAGGCACTGCTCGAGCAGGGAGAGGTTGTCACGCTGGCCGAGCAGGCTCAGGCGGCGGTTGAGAAGTTCGCTCAAGATGGATTCCTTCACGGTCAGTCGCCCCAATATGGGGGTAGAGATGACGGTCTACAAGGGTGAAGAGAGGAACTGGCGTTGTCGCCTGGTTATCGCAGGCCGGGCCTGCAGGTTCATGCCCCGATTCTCGGGGCACAAAAGACGGTTTCGGCAGTACCTGCGCACTGGCGAAAATAGCCTGAAACAGCAAGCGTCGGCTAGAGGACCGAAAAGGTCCCCTGGGCCTTGGCGACCAATTTGTCGCCCTGAAGCACGTCGGCGTCGACCACCAGCGTGCGTCGCCCGGCATGCAGTACACGAGCGATACACAGCACGTCGCCTTCGCTGACAGCACGCAGGTAGTTGATCTTGCATTCCAGGGTAACGCTTTGCTGGTCGAAACCGTGGGCACTGGAACAGGCCAGGCCCATGGCGATGTCGACCAGGCTGAACAGCGCGCCGCCATGCAGTTTGCCGCCACGGTTGCGCAGGTGCTCCTGCAGCGACAGGGCAACCTCTGCAACGCCGTTGTCCAGGCGTTGCAGGCGGCAGCCAAGCAATTGGCTGAATGCGCTCTGGACGATACCTTCAGGTGCTTCCATCAACGTTTCTTCAGCTGTTTGGCGTTGGCGAACAGCGAGGCCATGGCGTTGTTCGCCGGGGCGGCGGTTTCCTTGGCCCGTGCCGGCGCGCTCTGTTGGCGAGGTGCCGAGCCTGGGCGGCTGCCACGGGCGCCGTCGACTTTCTCGCCGGGTGTGTCACCCATGCGCATGGACAGGCCAACGCGTTTGCGCGGGATGTCCACTTCCATGACCTTGACCTTGACCACGTCACCGGCCTTGACGGCTTCACGCGGGTCTTTGATGAACTTCTCCGACAGCGCGGAAATATGCACCAGGCCGTCCTGATGCACGCCGATGTCGACGAAGGCACCGAAGTTGGTGACGTTGGTCACGACGCCTTCGAGAATCATGCCGGGTTGCAGGTCCTTGAGGTCTTCGACGCCTTCCTGGAACTCGGCAGTCTTGAATTCCGGACGCGGGTCACGGCCTGGTTTGTCCAGTTCCTGGAGGATGTCGGTGACGGTTGGCAGGCCAAAGGTTTCGTCGGTGAACTTTTTCGGGTCCAGGCGCTTGAGGAAGCCACTGTCACCAATCAGTGAGCGAATGTCGCGATCGGTCTCGGCGGCGATACGCTGTACCAGCGGGTAGGCTTCCGGGTGAACAGCCGAGGCGTCCAGCGGGTTGTCGCCGTTCATGACGCGCAGGAAGCCTGCCGCTTGCTCGAAGGTCTTCTCGCCCAGGCGGCTGACTTTCTTCAGCGCGGCGCGGGTCTTGAAGGCACCGTTGGCATCGCGGTGCGCGACAATGTTCTGTGCCAGGGTGCTGTTCAGGCCGGAAATGCGCGACAGCAGTGCTACCGACGCGGTGTTGACGTCAACGCCGACGGCGTTCACGCAGTCCTCGACCACGGCATCCAGGCCACGTGCCAGCTTGAGCTGCGACACGTCATGCTGGTACTGGCCGACCCCGATGGACTTCGGATCGATCTTCACCAGTTCGGCCAGCGGGTCCTGCAGGCGACGGGCAATGGACACCGCACCGCGCAGGGATACGTCCAGCTCGGGGAACTCGCGGGCAGCCAGTTCCGAAGCCGAGTACACCGACGCGCCGGCTTCGGAGACCATGATCTTGGTCATTTTCAGGGCGGGATATTTCTTGATCAGTTCGGCGGCCAGTTTGTCGGTTTCGCGGCTGGCAGTACCGTTGCCGATGGCGATCAGTTCAACCGAGTGCTTGGCGCACAGCGCGGCCAGCACGGCGATGGTCTGGTCCCACTGGTTTTTGGGTACATGCGGGTACACCGTGGCGGTGTCGAGCAGCTTGCCGGTGGCATCGACCACCGCTACCTTGCAGCCGGTGCGCAGGCCCGGGTCGAGGCCCAGGGTCGCGCGCGGGCCGGCCGGCGCGGCCAGCAGCAGGTCATGCAGGTTGTGGGCGAAGACGTTGATGGCCTCGCTTTCGGCATTGTCGCGCAGCTCACCGAACAGGTCGGTTTCCAGGTGGGTGTAGAGCTTGACCTTCCAGGTCCAGCGCACCACCTCGCCCAGCCACTTGTCGGCAGGACGGTTCTGGTTACGCAGGCCGAAGTGCTCACCGATCATCAGCTCGCATGGGTGCAGGGTGCCCGGCAGTTCTTCGCCAATTTTCAGCGAGGCGGCCAGCACGCCTTCGTTGCGGCCGCGGAAAATGGCCAATGCGCGGTGCGATGGCACGCTCTTGAGCAGTTCATCGTGTTCGAAATAGTCGCGGAACTTGGCCCCTTCTTCTTCCTTGCCCGCCACCAGGCGGGCGCTGAGCACGGCTTCCTGCTTGAGGAAACTGCGCAGCTTGGCGAGCAGGCTGGCGTCTTCGGCGAAGCGTTCCATCAGGATGTACTTGGCGCCTTCCAGTGCCGCCTTGACGTCGGCAACACCTTTCTCGGCGTCGACGAAGCGCGCGGCTTCGGTTTCCGGGTTCAGTTGCGGGTCGTTCAGCAGGCCGTCGGCCAGCTCGCCCAAGCCGGCTTCCAGGGCGATCTGGCCCTTGGTACGGCGCTTCTGCTTATAAGGCAGGTAAAGGTCTTCAAGGCGGGTCTTGGTGTCGGCCAGCTTGATCTCGCGGGCCAGTTCGGGTGTCAGCTTGCCTTGTTCCTCGATGCTCGCCAGGATGCTCACGCGCCGTTCGTCGAGTTCGCGCAGGTAGCGCAGGCGCTCTTCCAGGTGACGCAGTTGGGTGTCGTCCAGGCTACCGGTGACTTCCTTGCGGTAACGGGCGATAAAAGGCACCGTGGAGCCTTCATCAAGCAGGGTCACGGCCGCCTCGACCTGCTGCGGGCGGACGCCGAGTTCTTCGGCAATGCGGCTGTTGATGCTGTCCATAAAACCACCTGACAAATTGTGAATGCGGGGGCCGCAGGCCAACGCGGGGCGCGGGCGGCAGTGGATCAAAGGCGCGCATTATACCCGCCACATCCGGCTTGCGGTGATAGCAGCAGGCCAGCCTGGCGCCGGGTCCGACTGGCATCGGGGGAAAAATCTGCTAACAATGCACACGTCACGGCCCGTGGCGGCTAGGCCATAATGCTTGCCGAGATTAAAGGAGCGACCTATGAGCAGCACTGCACAAACCGCTGAAGGCGAGAAAATCCTCATCGTCGATGACGATCCGGGGCTGAGCAGCCTGCTGGAGCGTTTTTTCACCAGCAAGGGCTTCCGTGCCCGCGCTGTACCGAATGTCGAACAGATGGACCGCCTGCTGGCCCGTGAAGTCTTCAATCTGGTCGTGCTTGATCTGATGCTGCCGGGCGAGGATGGCCTCTCGGCCTGTCGCCGTCTGCGGGCGGCGAACAACCAGGTCCCGATCATCATGCTGACCGCCAAGGGTGACGAGCTGAGCCGGATCAAGGGCCTGGAACTGGGCGCCGACGATTACCTGGCCAAGCCGTTCAACCCCGACGAACTGGTGGCACGGGTCAAGGCCGTGCTGCGCCGCCAGGCGCCTTCGGTGCCAGGTGCGCCGGGCACTGAAGACGAGACCGTCACTTTTGGCGACTACGAACTGTCGCTGGCCACCCGCGAGCTCAAGCGTGGCGACGAAGTACACATGCTCACCACCGGTGAATTCGCCGTACTCAAGGCACTGGTCATGCACGCCCGTGAGCCGCTCACCCGTGACAAGCTGATGAACCTGGCCCGAGGGCGTGAATGGGATGCGCTGGAGCGCTCCATCGACGTACAGATTTCGCGTCTGCGGCGCATGATCGAGCCCGACCCGTCCAAACCGCGCTACATCCAGACCGTTTGGGGTGTTGGTTATGTGTTCGTACCGGACGGCAACGCCGGCAAGTAACGTTTCGGTTGTAGACGTGCGTCACAGGAAGCGGGGCTACCTTAACGGTGCCCTGCTTTTTGCTTGTGTCGAGGTCCGCAAAGCCTGCGAGCCATGCTCGCTCCTGCAAGGTGTGTAGCTGTTGTCCATGAAAACGCCGCTGTGGTTCCCGCAAAGCTTCTTCGCCCGCACCCTTTGGCTGGTGCTGATCGTTGTGCTGTTTTCCAAGGCGCTGACCTTGGTTTACCTGCTGATGAACGAAGATGTGCTTGTCGATCGCCAGTACAGCCATGGCGTGGCCTTGACCTTGCGCGCCTATTGGGCCGCCGACGAGGCGGACCGTGAAAAAATCGCCGAAGCCGCTGGCCTGATCCGGGTGGTCGGTACCGGTGTGCCTGAGGGTGAGCAGCATTGGCCCTACAGTGAGATTTATCAGCGGCAGATGCAGGCCGAACTGGGCGCCGACACCGAGGTTCGCTTGCGTATCCATGCCCCTCCGGCCCTGTGGGTGCGCGCACCGAGCCTGGGCGATGGCTGGCTGAAAGTGCCGCTGTACCCGCACCCGCTGCGCGGCCAGAAAATCTGGAGCGTGCTGGGGTGGTTCCTGGCCATTGGCTTGCTGTCCACGGCCTCGGCCTGGATCTTCGTGCGCCAGCTCAATCAGCCGCTCAAACGTCTGGTGTTCGCGGCCCGGCAGTTGGGGCAGGGGCGTAGCGTGCGTTTGCCGATCAGCGATACGCCCAGCGAGATGACCGAAGTGTATCGGGCGTTCAACCAGATGGCCGAGGATGTCGAGCAGGCCGGGCGCGAGCGTGAGTTGATGCTGGCCGGTGTTTCCCATGACTTGCGTACGCCCTTGACCCGGCTGCGCCTGTCACTGTCGTTGATGAGCAATGACAGTGAGCTGACTGACGGCATGGTGCGCGACATCGAGGACATGGACGCCATTCTCGACCAGTTCCTGGCCTTTATCCGTGATGGCCGTGACGAGCCCGTGGAGGAGGTCGACCTCAGCGATCTGGTGCGTGAGGTGGTGGCACCCTTCAATCAGCCGGAAGAGCGGGTGCGCTTGTGCCTGGAGCCGATTCCGCCGTTCCCGCTGCGTCGGGTTTCGCTCAAGCGCATGTTGAACAACCTGATTGGCAACGCGCTGTATCACGCCGGCAAGGGCGTCGAAGTGGCTGCCTATGTCTCGGGTGACAGCAGTGCGCCCTATGTGGTGCTGAGCGTGCTGGACCGTGGTACGGGTATTGATCCAAGCGAGCTGGAGGGCATCTTCAACCCGTTCATTCGCGGCGACCGTGCCCGCAGTGGCAAAGGCACCGGGCTGGGCCTGGCGATCGTCAAGCGCATCGCGGCCCAGCACGGTGGCAATGTCGAGCTGCGCAACCGTTCCGGTGGCGGCCTGGAAGCACGGGTGCGTCTGCCCCTGGGCTTGTTGCTGCCCAGGGACGCGGTTTAGCCCTTACCCTTGGTGCGGGTCAGGTGCGGCCCGCCATTCTTCTCCAGGTGTTCGATGATCATCCCGGCAACGTCCTTGCCGGTGGTGACCTCAATGCCTTCCAGGCCGGGCGAGGAGTTCACCTCCATCACCAGCGGGCCATGGTTGGAACGCAGGATATCCACACCGGCTACCGACAGGCCCATCACCTTGGCGGCACGGATGGCGGTCATGCGTTCTTCCGGGGTGATCTTGATCAGGCTGGCGGTACCTCCGCGATGCAGGTTCGAGCGGAACTCCCCCGGCTTGGCCTGGCGTTTCATCGAGGCGATGACCTTGTCGCCGACCACGAAGCAACGGATGTCGGCACCGCCGGCCTCCTTGATGTACTCCTGGACCATGATGTTCTGCTTCAGGCCCATGAAGGCCTCGATCACCGATTCGGCGGCCTTGGTGGTTTCGCACAACACCACGCCAATGCCTTGGGTGCCCTCGAGGACCTTGATCACCAGTGGCGCGCCATTGACCATCTGGATCAGGTCGGGAATGTCATCCGGCGAGTGGGCGAAACCGGTGATGGGCAGGCCGACACCACGCCGCGACAGCAACTGTAGCGAGCGCAGCTTGTCCCGCGAGCGGGCGATGGCCACCGACTCATTGAGCGGAAACACGCCCATCATTTCAAACTGACGCAGCACCGCGCAGCCGTAGAAGGTCACCGAGGCCCCGATGCGTGGAATGACCGCATCGAAGCCTTCAAGTGGTTTGCCACGGTAGTGGATCTGCGGTTTGTGGCTGGCGATATTCATGTAGGCGCGCAGCGTGTCGATCACGACCATCTCATGGCCGCGTTGGGTACCGGCTTCGACCAGACGACGAGTGGAATACAGACGCGGGTTTCGCGACAGCACAGCGATCTTCATGCAACACCTGTGGAAGGGGTGGGGGAGGCCGGAAAGGCCGGCTTGTCCTGAACATACTTGAGCCCGGGATTGACCACCAATTGGCCGTCAACCAGGGCCTTGGAACCCAGCAGCAGGCGATAGCGCATCGCCTTGCGGCACGCCAGGGTGAACTCCACCGCCCAGACTCGGTCGCCGAGTGCCAGGGTTGTGCGGATCACATAGCGGATCTGGGCCTGACCGTTGGAGCTTTTAATGGTTTTCATCGCCACCAATGGCGCTTCACAGCGTCGATGGCGCAACTGCACCACCGAACCCAGGTGGGCGTTGAAACGAACCCAGCGCTGGCCGTCGCGTTCGAACGGTTCGATCTCGGTAGCATGCAGGCTTGAAGTGCTGGCACCGGTGTCGATTTTCGCACGCAGGCCGGCTACCCCGAGGTCGGGTAGCGCCACCCACTCGCGTAGACCGATCACGGTTAAATGGTCAAAAGTCTTCAAATTGCTAAACCTGCTCAAATGATCGGTGAACTGTAAGCACGCCGCGTACTTTTTGCATCCGCCAGTTACGGTAGTACAGTTCGATTGCAGATTGCGATCGAGGACATGAGATGGCACAAAAGCCCGAAGAAGACGACAAGGTTCGCCTGGACAAATGGTTGTGGGCGGCACGTTTCTACAAGACCCGAGCGTTGGCCAAGGCGGCCATCGAGAGTGGCAAGGTGCATTGCCGAGGTGAGCGCTGCAAGCCGGGCAAGGAGCCACGGATAGGCGATGAGTTCGTCTTGCGCACCGGTTTCGACGAACGCACTGTCGTGGTCAAGGCATTGTCGGTGGTGCGCCGTGGTGCCCCCGAAGCCCAGGCCTTGTACGAGGAAACAGCTCAGAGTATTGCCCGCCGCGAACAGGCGGCGGCCCTGCGCAAAGCGGGCGCTCTGGGTGTGACCACCGATGGGCGGCCGACCAAGAAGCAACGGCGTCAGCTTCACCAGTTCCACGACACCGGCCATTAAGCATTTGTGTGGCCGGCATTGCCATTCGTCGAAACGCCGGCAGAGGCACTGGTCAAAAGGCCATGACCGGAAACAGAGTAGGTGGGGTTGCAGTGTGTCTGTGTGAACCCGCCTTGCTTCGCTTGGAT
Organism: Pseudomonas sp. HLS-6; assembly: GCF_002753995.1. Taxonomy (NCBI): domain Bacteria; kingdom Pseudomonadati; phylum Pseudomonadota; class Gammaproteobacteria; order Pseudomonadales; family Pseudomonadaceae; genus Pseudomonas; species Pseudomonas sp. HLS-6. Next base: position 4,948,362 of record NZ_CP024478.1, on the reverse strand, counting down.
CAGTGGCCGATTGCCCATAAAATACCCGGTTCAAGCAGCACACCGTGGTACCCGCAGGTGCCCTGACGCGGCCCTTGATGGCCAGCCCATTTATTTTGTCACCTCTTAGAAAGCCAGAACTCATGCACGATTTGCCCGATACCGACTACACCCAACGCTTCATCTTCGACGAAAGCGATGTTCGCGGTGAGCTGGTTGCGCTCGAGCGTAGTTACGCCGAAGTGCTGGCCAAGCACACCTATCCGGAGCCCGTCGCGCAACTGCTCGGGGAGCTGATGGCGGCAGCGGCGCTGCTGGTTGGCACGCTGAAATTTGATGGCCTGCTGATTCTTCAGGCACGCTCTGAAGGCCCGGTTCCATTGTTGATGGTTGAGTGCTCCAGCGAGCGCGAAATCCGCGGGCTGGCGCGTTACGATGCAGACCAGATAGGCGATACGGCGACCCTGAGCGAATTGATGCCGGACGGCGTACTCGCACTGACCGTCGACCCTACCAACGGCCAGCGTTACCAGGGCCTGGTAGACCTGGACGGGGAGGACCTGTCGCAGTGCTTCACCAACTACTTCGTCATGTCCCAGCAGGTTGGCACGCGCTTCTGGCTCAAGGCCGATGGCAAAAACGCCCGTGGCATGTTGCTTCAACAACTGCCTGCCGATCGCCAGAAAGATGAAGACGATCGCGCCGCCAGCTGGCAGCACGTCACTGCCCTGGCCAGCACCCTGAGTGATGAAGAACTGCTTGGCCTGAACAACGAAACCATCCTTCACCGCCTGTACCACGAAGAGGCTGTGCGCCTGTTCGACATCCAGCCGCTGCGCTTCCGTTGCAGTTGCTCGCGCGAACGTTCGGGCAATGCACTGGTCAGCCTGGGTCAGGAAGATGCGCAGCAACTGCTGGCCGAGCATGGCGGTCATATCGAGATCGATTGCCAGTTCTGCAACGAACGCTACCGGTTCGATGCTTCTGATGTGGCGCAATTGTTCGTAGGTGCGGGTGTTGAGGCGCCGTCAGATACTCGTCACTGAAACGTTTAAGCTCAGGTAAATCTCCTGTCGAATGGCGGAAAAGCGCCGTTCTGACAGGAGGGCTCTACTTTTTTTGGGCGTTTCTGGCATAATCCGGCCACTTTTTTCGCTGTAGTAGTTTAAAAAGTTCTACTACAAAACGTTTGGAGCACTCGGCCTCAGGCCGGATGGGGAATCTCATGACGCAAGCCAACAACGCCGTGTACACCGATCTGAGTGTCGACGAGCTGGTACAAGAAGCCCTGAACCGCGGTGAAGGTGAGCTGGCCGATACTGGCGCCCTCGTCGTGAAAACCGGTCATCGCACCGGTCGTTCGCCGGTTGACCGTTTCATCGTAGAAGAACCAACCACTCAGGACGCCATTGCCTGGGGCCCGATCAACCGCAAGTTCCCGGCCGACAAGTTCGATGCCCTGTGGAACCGCGTCGAGGCCTACGTCAACGAGCGCGAGCATTTCGTTTCCCACGTGCATGTCGGTTCCGACGAAGCCCACTACCTGGCGGTCAAGATGACCACCGAGACGGCTTGGCACAACCTGTTTGGCCGTTGCCTGTTCATCAACCCGGAAACCTACAATCCGGGCGCCAAGCAGGAATGGCAGATCATCAACGCGCCGAACTTTGTCTGCGAACCTGAGCGTGATGGCACCAACTCCGACGGCACCGTGATCATCAACTTCGCCGCCAAAAAGGTGCTGATCGCAGGCATGCGTTACGCCGGCGAGATGAAGAAAGCGATGTTCTCGGTACAGAACTTCCTGCTGCCAGCGGCCGACGTGCTGCCAATGCACTGCGCTGCCAACATGGGCGAAGAGGGCGACGTGACCCTGTTCTTCGGCCTGTCCGGCACTGGTAAAACCACCCTGTCGGCTGACGAAAGCCGTTACCTGATCGGTGACGACGAGCACGGCTGGGGCGAAGGCGTGGTGTTCAACATCGAAGGCGGTTGCTATGCCAAGTGCATCGACCTGTCCGAGAAGAACGAGCCGGTCATCTGGAAAGCGATCCAGCACGGTGCTGTTCTGGAGAACGTGGTCATTGACCCGGTCACCAAGAAAGCCGACTACGCGGACGACAGCCTGACCCAGAACAGCCGTGCGGCCTACCCGCGCGAACTGATCGAGAAGCGTGCACCGAAAAACCTCGGCGGCGAGCCAAACGCGGTCATCTTCCTGACCTGCGACCTGACCGGCGTACTGCCGCCAGTGTCGATCCTCAGCGAAGAGCAGGCGGCCTACCACTTCCTGTCGGGTTACACCGCACTGGTTGGCTCCACCGAAATGGGTTCGGGTTCCGGCATCAAGTCGACCTTCTCCACCTGCTTCGGCGCTCCGTTCTTCCCGCGTCCTGCCGGTGAATACGCTGAGCTGCTGATCAAGCGTATCCGTGGCTTCAACTCCAAGGTCTACCTGGTCAACACTGGCTGGACCGGTGGTGGCTACGGCGTTGGCAAGCGTTTCAACATCCCGACCACCCGTGCGGTGATCGCAGCGATCCAGAGCGGTGCGCTGATCGGTGCTGAAACCGAACACCTGGACATCATCAACCTGGACGTGCCGAAGGCCGTTGAAGGCGTTGAAACCGTTCTGCTCAACCCACGTAACACCTGGGCTGACAAGGCAGCGTACGATGAAGCAGCCAAAGGCCTGGCCAAGCTGTTCATCGAGAACTTCAAGAAGTTCGACGTTTCCGATGCCATCAAGAACGCCGGCCCACAACTGTAAGTTGTCGCCAGCGTACTGACGAACCCCCGCTTTTTAGCGGGGGTTTGTTTTTTAAGCCTAAAACATTCTGGCGTTGATCTCTGTGTGTGTTGGCTTGCCAATGATGCAGGCACTGCGTACCCACTGACACCGCGCCGATACCATCGCAGGCAAGCCAGCTCCCACAGAAAAGCAGTGTACTGCGCGGCCCCCTGTGGGAGTTGGCTTGTCAACGATGCAGGCGCTGCGTACCCACGGACACTGCGCCGATACCATCGCAGGCAAGCCTGCATCCCACAGAAAAGCAGTCTACTGCGCGGCCCCCTGTGGGAGTTGGCTTGCCAACGATGCAGGCGCCGCGTACTTGCTGGCACCGAGTTGATGCCATTGCAGGCAAGCTTGTTCCTACAGGAAATGCGGCGTTCTGCGCGGACCCCTGTGGGAGTTGGCTTGCCAACGATGCGGGCACCGCGCACTCTCTGACACTTTGTCGATGCCATCATCAGGAGGGATCGTATGTCCGAGACGGTTCAGCGTGATCATTACCCTCATTTTCACCCTGTTCAGACGCGCTGGCAGGACACTGATGCACAGGGTCATATCGCCGGTGCAATGGTTTATGCGTTCTTCGACAGTGCGCTACAGGCGTACTTGATCGAACGTGCCGAACTGGACCCACAAGACGGCGAAGTGGTGGGTTTTGTCGTGAGTTCGTCCTGCGATTTCTTCGCTTCGGCAGCGTTCCCCGAGGCGTTGGCGGTTGGCGTGCGGGTTAGCCGCCTGGCCGGTAGTAGCGTCGAATACACGGTGGCATTGTTCAAGGCCAATGACTCGCAATCCTGCGCGGTAGGGCGCGTGGTACAGGTGTTCGTTGAGCGTGCTACAGGTCGCCCGGCAAGCCTGCCGGAGCGCTTGCAGGCGGCCTTGCAGGCGCTCCAGTAGGCTCAGTCGTTCAGGCGAATGATGCCTTCGCGCACAGCGAACAGTACCAGGCCCGGCACGTCGTGGATCTGCAGGCGGTGCATGATCTGCGAGCGATGGGCCTCGATGGTCTTTATGCTCAGGCCCAGGCCTTCGGCAATCGAGCGGGTCGACTCACCACGGGCAATCAGCCGAAGGATTTCCAGCTGGCGGGTGGTCAGTTGTGTCGTGGTGCCTATCGTCGGGCGCTTGCGGCTGTGTTTTACCGCCTGTTCGATCACCAGCGGCAGTACGGTGGCGGACAGGTACTGACTGCCGCTTCTTAGGGCATGCAGTGCCGACTCAAGTTCCGGCACGGTTGCGCTCTTGAGCAGGAAGCCGTGGGCGCCGTGTTGCAGGCATTTCATCACGAACTCCAGCTCTGAGCGGGACGACAGGATCAGTACACGGCTCGACGGTACGCGCAGTTGCAATTCACCCAGAACCTCCTCGCTGTCGAGTGCGTGCTGGAGCATGTCCAGCACGATGATGTTCGGCTTCAGTTGTTCAGCCAACGTGATGGCCTTCAGGCCGTCGCCAGCCTCCCCAACGATGACATAGTCTTTTTTTTGTTCGAGCAATGCCCTCAGACCTGCTCTGAAGAGGGGCGAGTCATCGACAAGGAGTATTCGGCAAAGCATGGGTTCGAGCCTGTTTCGCAAGGGATGAGGAGCGACAGGTTTGCTCGGTCCGTGTGAGCGCTGTCGCGGTGCTGCGCCATCAGTGTCGGTGTCGCGCCTGGGTGGCCTGCCGTGAGTGTGCAGTCATAAGCGTTCGAATACGGAAGGTAGTATCGGGCGAAGGGGAAGCGCCAGTTCGTGGATGCTTTCAGCGTGTCCGATAAACAGCAGGCCACCAGGGTGCAGGCGAGCCACTATGTCCTTGAGCAGGCTCGGCTTGTGCTCGCTGTCGACGTATATCAACAGGTTGCGCAGAAAGATGGCGTGGAAATGGCCCAGGTCGTCGGGCAACGGGTGGATCAGGTTGATGGTCTTGAGGGTTAGCCGTTGGCGCAAGCATGCACTCATGCGCAGGCGCCCGACCATCTGACCAATGCCACACAGGCTATGACGCTCTAGCCAGCCTTCAGGAAAATAGCGGGCCTGGGCAATATCGTAGATACCTGCTTGGGCAAGCGACAGCATGCGTGTACTGACATCGCTGGCCAGTACTTCCCAGTGATCGGTGGCGGCATGTTCGCTGGCGACCATGGCCAGGCTGTAGGCCTCTTCTCCGGACGAGCAGGCGGCGCTCCAGAGGCGCACTGGGCCTTGGTGTTTCGCTAACCATTGGCCGAGGTACTCGAAGTGACGGTGCTCGCGAAAGAAGTAGGTTTCCTTGGCAACCAGCAGGTCGATGGCCAGGCTGCGCTCAGCCTGATAATGAGGCTGTTCGAGTAACTGAAGGTAGTCGCGGTAGGTGTCCAGGCGGTGGTGGCGCAGGCGCTGATTCAGGCGGGCGGCGATCAGTGCGCGCTTGTCGTCGGTGATGACGACGCCGCAGCTTTGATGCACGAGTGTCTGCAACTGCTGGAACTCGGTAGGGTCGGGTAACGCCGGTTTGAAGTTTGCCAACCCTTTAGTGGCGACAAGCGTTCGGCTTTCAGCGTCATTACCTATCCGCATTCCTTGCGTCCTGCCTGATCTGAGGACGTTGGATGATAGCGCCCAGCCCTGTTTGCCCATATCAGGACTCCCCTTAAGCCGTTGGTATCGGGCAAGGTCGGGCTAGAGGGGTATGCGGTGGGTTGGGGCGTTCCGGCCGCTTGGCGGGTGTTCTGCAACGCACCCGGAGCGTGAGCTCCGGGTCGATGCCGACGGATCGCCAGGGAAGCGAACCGTTAGGTATTTGGCTTAAGCCAGTGACGTGATAGCGGTGTGCCTTTAGGCCGTTGTCGCGGCGGCTATCAGTCGTCGTGGCGCCAGTGACGGTGCTTGCGCTGGCCGTAGTGATGGCCACGGTCATGGTAGTAACGACGGTCGTCGTAGTCGCGCCCGCGGTAACCACGTCTGCGGTAGTCACGGTCTTCTTCGTCGGCTTCTCTGCCCATGTAGTTACCCAGCGCGCCACCGGCACCGCCACCGGCGGCTGCACCGATCAGGCTGCCTGTGGTGCCGCCCATGCTGCGACCCACCACGTTACCGCCGGCAGCGCCCAGTGCGCCCCCGATGGCGGCTTCGCCGCGGCTGTGTTTGTTCGCGCCAACAGCACCACCGGCTGCACCACCGAGGCCCGCACCGATCGCAGAGCCGGTGCTGCCGCCAATCGACTGGCCGACGACCGAACCCAATACCCCACCCAATGCGCCGCCAATACCGGCTTCGGTGGTGCCGCCTGCCGAGGCAACGCCACTGAGCAGGCCGAGGGACAACAAGAGAATCGAGGAGTACTTCTTCATCAAGAGAGCCTCAGAGGGATGACGAGGCGATCCTGAGGCTCTGGGATGGGGCTGGCAACGGAAATCCGACGAGTAACACGACTTGTGCACAAATCGATAAGTTACTGTTTTTTAGCTGAAACTTTCTCGAATTTCGCGTGTCTGAGCTACTTCGGGAAAGGCCCTGGCAGTGTTGTCAGGGCCTTTTTCGTGGGCGTAAACCAGTCAGATGATGCGTGCCGTCTCGCTGGCTGCGAGCAGCTTGATCGCGATGAATTTCGAGGTGGGCGTGTGGCTGTCATCGCCGACGCTTTCCAGCGGCACCAGTGGGTTCACCTCGGGGTAATAGGCTGCCGCCTGCCCGGCGGGGATGTCGAAGGCGAGCAGGGTGAAGCCTTTGACCCGACGCTCACGCTCATCGCTCCAGAGCGACACGATATCCACCTTCTGCCCCGGACGGAAGCCCAGGCGAATGATGTCGGCCTCGTTGGCGAACAACACATCGCGTTGGCCTTTCACGCCACGGTAGCGGTCGTCCAGGCCATAGATCGTGGTGTTGTACTGATCGTGCGAGCGCATCGACTGCATGATCAGGTCCGGTACCTGGCCACTGGCGCGAACACATTCATGCAACAAGTCATCGGGCAGGGCGTTGGCCTTGAAATTGGCCTTGCCACTGGCGGTGTTCCATTGGCGTTGGCTGGCGCTGTTGCCCAGGTAGAAACCGCCGGGGCGCGCCAGGCGCTGGTTGAAATCCTCGAACCCCGGGATGGTCTGGCTGATCAGCTCGCGGATGCGTGCGTAATCGGCCACCAGCCAGTGCCAGTCCACCGGCTGCGCGCCGAGGGTGGCCGCAGCGATGCCGGCGATGACTGCAGGCTCCGAGCGCATCTGCCGCGACAACGGCTGCAGTTGACCATTGGAGGCATGCACCATGCTGAACGAATCTTCTACCGTGACCGCTTGGGCGCCTTCGGCCTGCAGGTCGATGTCAGTGCGTCCCAGGCATGGCAGGATCAGCGCGTCCTTGCCGTGGATCAGATGGCTGCGGTTGAGCTTGGTGCTGATCTGCACGGTCAGTGCGCAGTTGCGCAGGGCCTGGGCGGTGCGCTCGGTGTCTGGCGTGGCTTGGGCGAAGTTGCCGCCCAAACCGATGAACACCTTGGCCTGACCGGCGAGCATTGCGCCAATGGCTTCGACAGTGTTGTGGCCGTTGTGCCGAGGCACCTTGAAACCGAAGCGCTTTTCCAGTGCGTCGAGCAACGCCACCGGTGGGCGCTCGTTGATGCCCATGGTGCGGTCGCCCTGCACGTTGCTGTGGCCACGGACCGGGCACAGGCCAGCGCCCGGTACGCCAAGGTTGCCGCGCAGCAGCATCAGGTTGGCGATTTCCTGAATGGTTGCCACTGAATGTCGGTGCTGTGTGATGCCCATGGCCCAGCACATGATGACCCTGCCAGCCTTGCGGTACATCTGCGCCGCCTGTTCGATCTCGGCAAGGCTCAGGCCCGACTGTGCCTCGATCTGTTCCCAGGGCGTGGCCTCGACCGTTGCCAGGTAGTCGTCGACACCGGCGCTGTGTTGCGCGATGAAGGCGTGGTCGAACACCGCTGGTGCACCGCTGGCCTGGGCTTCGCGTTCCCACTGCAACAGGTACTTGGCCATGCCGCGCAGTACTGCCATGTCGCCGCCCAGGGCCGGACGGAAGTACGCCGTGTTGGTTGGACGGTCACCGTTGGTGAGCATCTCCAAGGGGTGCTGCGGGTGCTGGAAGCGCTCCAGGCCGCGTTCCTTGAGCGGGTTGATGCAGACGACCTGAGCGCCCCGCTTGACCGCTTCGCGCAGCGGCTCAAGCATCCGGGGGTGGTTAGTGCCTGGGTTCTGGCCCCAGACGAAGATCGCCTCGGCATGCTCGAAATCGTCGAAGGTCACCGTGCCTTTGCCGACGCCGACACTTTGCCCCAACGCCACACCGCTGGCTTCGTGGCACATGTTCGAGCAGTCTGGAAAGTTGTTGGTGCCGTAGGCACGAACGAACAGCTGGTAGAGAAATGCCGCTTCGTTGCTGGCGCGGCCCGAGGTGTAGAACTCGGCCTGATCCGGGCTTGCCAGGTTCTGCAGGTGTCGGGCGATCAGGGCGAAGGCGGCCTCCCAGCTGATGGGCTGGTAGCGGTCGGTTGTGGGGTTGTAGCTCATCGGTTCGGTGAGCCGGCCCTGGTACTCAAGCCAGTAATCGCTTTGCTGCAGCAGTGAGGTGACGCTGTGGCGGGCGAAGAATGCAGCATCGACCCGGCGTTTGGTCGCTTCCCAGTTCACTGCCTTGGCGCCGTTCTCGCAGAACTTGACCATGCCGCTTTCCGGCGAGTCACCCCAGGCGCAGCCTGGGCAGTCGAGGCCGCCATTCTGGTTGGTCTTGAGCAACGCACGGATGTTTTTCAGCGCGTTGTCACTGCCAATCCAGGCTTGTGCCACGCTGCGCAGTGCGCCCCAGCCACCCGCGGCGCCGCGGTAAGGCTTGTAGCGTGGAACAGGTTTCTGGTCGACTTGATGGGGCAGGTTCACGTTCGGTTCTCCCGCGCAGGGCTGTAGACCCGCGGCGCACTACGTTGTGGCAGGTGAATAAGGTTGAGGTTGTGTTGGCGGGCCCATTGCAGGGCCAAGCCGGTCGGAGCAGACAGGCTGACCAGCGTCTGGATGCCGGCGCGCAGCACCTTCTGGATCAGCTCCAGGCTGCAGCGGCTGGTGACAATGGCCAGGCCACCCTTGGTGGCGATGCGTTGGCGTACAAGGGCCCCGATCAGTTTGTCGAGGGCGTTGTGCCGACCGATATCTTCGCGGCCCAACAGCAGTTCGCCGTTGGCGTCCATGAACAGCGCGGCATGCACCGCGCCACAGTGTTGGCCCAGCGGCTGGAAGGCACTGATGCGCTGGCGCAGGTCGACCAGCCAGGCGGCCGGTGGCAAGGGTGCGCCGGGCAATACCTTGAGCTCGGGCAGCGCCTGCTCCAATGCCTCGACCCCGCACAGGCCGCAACCGCTGGTACCGGCCAGTTGCCGACGTTGGTTCTTGAGGTTCCAGAACGCCCGGCTGGCGATCTCAACCTCCGCGTGCAGGGCTGAGCCGCTGCCGCTGAGCGTGATGTCATAAATCTCACTGGCCTCGGCGATGCCGCTACCGATGCTGAAGCCAACGATGAAGTCTTCAAGGTCGGTGGGGCTGACCAGCATGACCGCCTGGCTGATGCCGTTATAGGCAATCGCCAGGGCCACTTCCTCGGCCAGTGCGGTGTAGGTCGGCGTGCTGTCTTCGAGGTAGTGGAACGCGTAGTCGTTGCTGGCCGCTGGCGTCACCAGCTCAGTGGTCGCCGCGCAAGTGGGGCGTTTTAGGGTCATGGCACAGGTACCGGCGGCTGATCAGTCTTAAGCCTAGGCCTGCGCTCAGGTATCGTCTAATCGCTAATACTGATGCCGTGATAGAGCGGGTCGATCAAACCTCGTCCTGCATGTGGCGGTACTCGTTGAAGCAAGCCTCGGCCAAGGCCGAACGCGGTGCGCTGCGGCGCATGATCAGGCCCAGCGGTGCCAGGGTGCTGGCTTGCTCGATGGGCTGCAGGCGCAGACGCTCGGTCAAGGCTTCCAGGCCGGTGGCCAGCGGCATGATTGCGCAACACAGGCCACCGTTCACCGCTTGTACCAGTTGATGCACGGCATCGGTCTGCAGCAGCGGTTGCGGGTTCAGGCCACGGCTGTGGAAGTTGTGGTCGATTGACTGACGAAAGTGCATGCCGGCGGTGAGCAGGCCCAAAGGCAGTTCGGTCAATGCCTGCCAACTGAGGGGCTTATCGTCGAAATTGAAGTACGCCGGGTCATACAGCAGGCCCATGCGTGTGTCGCCCAGCGCCAGGGACTCGAAACGTTCGTTATCCAGCCGTTCGAGGTACGACACGCCGAGGTCAAGCCGGTTACTCGCCAACTGCTCCAGAATCTGCTCGGAGCTGAGTGCGCTCAGTTCAAAGCACAGTTGAGGATGCTGGCTGTGCAGGCGCTGCAGCAGTGGCAGCGGGTCGAAGCTCGACAGCGGCACCATGCCCAGGCGCAGGGTGCCGACCAGATGCCCACGGCAGGCAGCCGCTTCGGCGTACAAGCCATCGTAGGCGGCCAGTACCGAACGGGCCCAGGCCAGCACCCGTTCACCCTGGGCGGTGAACCCCTCGAAGCGCTGACCACGATTGACCAGGGCCAAACCCAGTTCCTGCTCCAGGTTGCGCAGGCGCATCGACAGGGTTGGCTGGGTTACATGGCACAACGCGGCCGCTTGGCCGAAGTGGCGGGTTTCATCCAGGGCGATCAGGAATTTCAGTTGTTTGATGTCCATCGGCGCTCCACGGCACAGGGCAGGCGAGGCATTCTAACCGAGCCCTTCGAGCAACGTCCGATAGTCGTCCAGTGCCGCGAACTCCTGGGTGTCCCGTGGGCCTTTGCGGCTGTCGGGCTGACGCACCGCAAGCAGGTGTGCAACACCAAAAGACTGGGCGCTGCGCAGGATCGCCAGAGTGTCGTCGATGAACAGGCTGCGCGCCGGGTCGAAGTTGATGTCGGCCTGCAGGGCACTCCAGAACTGTGGGTCTTCCTTGGGAAAACCGTAGTCATGGGAGCTGATCAGGCGCTCGAAATACGGCGCCAGTGCCACCCGTTCCAGTTTCACCGAGAGCGAATCGCGGTGGGCGTTGGTGATCAGTACCACCCGCTTGCCGGCATCGCGGATGGCCGCGAGGAACACGTCGGCATCCGGGCGCAGGGCGATCAGGTTCGCGGTTTCCAGCTTCAGTTCGCGAATCGGCAGGTTCAGCTCTGCACTCCAGAAATCCAGGCAGTACCAGTTCAGCGAGCCGGCGTTCTTTTCAAACAACGGCTGCAGTTCCAGTTCGGCCATGGCCCGGCTCACCCCATGCAGTTCGGCATAGCGCTGCGGCAGGTGTTCGAGCCAGAAGTGGTTGTCGTAATGCAGGTCGAGCAGGGTGCCGTCCATATCGAGTAGAACAGTATCGATGTCGCGCCAGTTCAGGGCAGGCATGAAAGATTCTCGGTCAGTCGGGCGCAGTGGCCGGGCAAGCCACGGTATAGTACCGCGTTCACGCCAAGGAGCCGCCACCCATGCGCCAGAAACCCACAGTCCTTGCTCGCGAGATTGTCGCCAGCAGCCGTCTATTTCGTGTCGAAGCGGTGCAACTGCGCTTTGCCAACGGTGCCGAGCGCACCTATGAGCGATTAGTCGGGCGCGGCAACGGGTATGGTGCGGTGATGATCGTGGCGATGCTCGATGCCGAACACGCGGTGTTGGTTGAGGAGTACTGCGGCGGCACCGACGAGTACGAACTGTCGTTGCCCAAGGGCCTGATCGAACCGGGCGAAGACGTGTTGGCTGCGGCCGACCGTGAGCTCAAGGAAGAGGCCGGCTTCGGTGCCCGGCAACTGGAGCACCTGACCGAACTGTCGTTGTCGCCGGGCTACATGAGCCAGAAAATCCAGGTGGTGCTGGCCAGCGACCTCTATGAAGAGCGCCTTGAGGGCGATGAGCCGGAGCCGATGCGGGTTGATAAGGTCAACCTGCGTGATCTGGCCTCGCTGGCACAGCATCCGCAGTTTTCCGAAGGGCGAGCGCTGGCGGCGTTGTACCTGGCGCGCGACCTGCTGACCCAGCGTGGGGTATTTGTCCCATGAGCGAATTGAACCTGAACGCGATGATGGCTGAGGTCGTCGATCTGGCCCGTCTGGCAGGGGATGCCATTCTGCCGTTCTGGCGGGCTGATGTGGCGGTCACCGCCAAGGCCGATGCTTCGCCGGTGACGGCGGCGGATATGGCCGCGCATCAAGTGATTGCCAGCGGCTTGCAAGCCCTGGCTCCGGCGATTCCGGTGTTGTCCGAAGAGGATTGCGAGATTCCCTTGAGCGAGCGGCAGACCTGGCAGCGCTGGTGGTTGGTCGACCCGCTGGACGGCACCAAGGAGTTCATCGCAGGCAGCGAAGAATTCACCGTCAACATCGCACTGATTGAACAGGGGCAAGTGCTGTTCGGTGTTGTCGCCATGCCGACCAGTGGCCGCTGCTATTTCGGTGGTAAAGCGCTCGGCGCCTGGCGCTCCGACCGCGGGGGCGAGGCGCAGCCGATTCAGGTTCGTCTGGCGCCACCAGCGGGTGAAAGCTTTACCGTGGTCGCCAGTCGCCGTCATACCAGCCCACAGCAGGAACACTTGTTGGCAGGGCTCAGCGGCACGCTCGGCGAGTTGCAACTGGCCAATATCGGCAGTTCGTTGAAGTTCTGCCTGCTGGCTGAAGGCAGCGCGGATTGTTACCCGCGCCTGGCGCCGACCTCGCAGTGGGATACGGCAGCAGCTCAAGGTGTGCTGGAGGGCGCTGGTGGTGAAGTATTGGGCCTTGATGGCCAGGTCTTCAGCTACCCGCCGCGTGAATCGTTACTCAATGCGTTCTTCCTGGCGTTGCCGGCCGCTGCGGCGTGGCGCAACGACCTGCTCAAGCTCGCCTCAGCGATGTAACACATACTGCCCGCTGAAACGCACGGCATCCTCTTCGCTGCCGGCGTTGCGAACCTGGGTGTTCAGGTTCAGGCGGGCCCGGCCATAGCGCTGGTAAGTGGCGATGAACTTATTCCAGACCTTCTCATCAGGCGCCTCGCATTGAGCGATGGCTGCACCGGTGACGGGCACTGGATAGTTGATCTGCCCTTCCTGAATGACAATATGGCCGTCGTCGATGCCGGCCTCGCGCAAGCGCATGTGCAACCAGCCCCAACCAACCAGTACGGCGGCGCAGTAAAGGCTGCCGCCAAACATGGTGCTCTTGTGATTGACGTTGGCAGCCAGCGGCAACTGCAGGCGCAGGCGCTGTTGTTGCCAATCAACTACCTGCAAGCCCATTTCCCGGGTAAGGGGAATGTCGTTATGCAGGAGGGTTTCCAGGTACTGGCTGTCGGTGGTCACGGGCGGTTCTCCTCAAGATCATCAGTGCCGCTGCTGTGGCTGTCGGCGAAATTCAGGCCATGCTTGCGCAACTTGTCGTGCAGGGTTTTGCGTGGGATACCCAGGGCCTCGGCCAGGCTGCGCAGTGAGCTGTGCGAACGGGCCAGCTCGGCGGCGATCAGCGAGCGTTCGAAGTGTTCGACCTGCTCGCTCAAGTTGCCGCTGCCCAGCACCGGGTTGGCAGCCAGCGGCTCGCTGGGGGTGTCGCCGTCCAGGGCCAGCTCAAGGCCGAGGGCGAAACGTTCCGCCGCGTTCTGCAGTTCGCGCACGTTGCCTGGCCAGGCATGGCGCATGAGCAGGGCGCGCTGCGCCGGTTGCAGGGCATGGCCGGGCAGGCCGTGGCGCTGGCTGGCCGCATCGGCAAAATGCTGGAACAGCAGCAAAATGTCTTCGCCGCGTTCGCGCAGCGGTGGAATACGCAGCGGCGCGACGTTCAGGCGGTAGTACAGGTCGGCCCGGAAGCGGCCCTGATCGGCGGCCTGGCGCAGGTCTTCCTTGGTGGCAGCGATGACCCGGATATCCAGCGGGATCTGCTGGTTGCCGCCGAGGCGCTCGACCACACGTTCTTGCAGCAGGCGCAGCAGCTTGACCTGAACATCCAGGCTCATGCTCTCGATTTCGTCGAGGAACAGTGTGCCGCCGTTGGCGAACTCGAATTTGCCAATCCGGCGTTTCTGCGCCCCGGTGAAGGCGCCGGATTCATGGCCAAACAGCTCGCTCTCGACCACCGACTCCGCCAGCGCGCCGGCATTGATCGCCACGAACGGGCCGTCGCGGCGGCTCGACAGGTCGTGCAGGGCACGGGCGACGACTTCCTTGCCTGCGCCGGTTTCGCCGAGGATCAATACGTCGGCGCGGGTCGGGGCCAGTGCGCCAATCTGCTCACGCAGGCGCAGCATCGGTGCCGATTGCCCGACCAGCCGGGCGCTCAATGCCTGGCGATCGCTGAGGGCCAGGCGCAGGCTGCGGTTGTCCAGTATCAGGCGGCGCAGGGCCAAGGCCCGGCGCACGCTGTCGAGCAGGGCATCGCTGGCGAAGGGTTTTTCAAGAAAATCGTAGGCGCCGGCACGCATGGCCTGGACGGCCAACGGTACGTCGCCGTGGCCGGTAATCAGCAGCACGGGTAACTCCGGGTCCTGCCCATGCAACTGTTCGAGCAGTTGCAGGCCGTCGATGCCTGGCATGCGAATATCGCTTACGACTACCCCCGGCCAATCGGCTTCGATACGTTGGGCCAAGCCTTGGGCATCGCTCAGGGACATGACCTTGAGGCCGGCGAGGTCGAGGGTCTGGCTCAGCGCCTGACGCAAGTGCGGGTCGTCATCGACCAGAATCACCTGTGTGCGGCTATCGATGAGCGGCTCGGTCGTCATGCCGATGGATCCTCCGAGGTTTGCAGGTTGGCGCCGGGTTTGGCTACGCGCAGTTTCAGGGTCAGCAATGCGCCACCCTCCGGGTGGTTGGCCAGCAGCAGTTCGCCACCCAGCGCACGCATCAAGGTATCGCAGATCGCCAGCCCCAGGCCAAGGCCCTGGGTACGGGTCTTGGTGGTGAAGAACGGTTCACGGGCACGGGCCATGGCTTCGCTGCTGAACCCCGGGCCGTTGTCGCGAATGTACAGGTAGACGTTGTCGTCCTTGCGTTCGGCACTTAGCCACAGCTTGCGCGGGTTGGCCTTCTCGGTCAGCGCGTCGAGGGCGTTGGCCAGCAGGTTGCCGAGCACCTGGCGCAAGCGGGTTTCACCGGCCTGTACCCACAGGGTGGCCTCTGGCAGGTCACGCACCAGCTCCACGGCCATTGCCCGGCGCCGTTTGGCCAGCAGGGCCAGGGCATCGTCCAGCGCCGGTTGCAGGGCCACGCTCTCGGGGGCGTGCCGGTCGCGCCGGGCAAAGGCGCGCAGGTGGGCGATGATCGAGGCCATGCGCCCGGTCAGTTCAGCGATCAGCTTGAGGTTGCTGCGGGCTTCTTCGGTGCGCTGATGGTCGAGCAGGATCTCGGCGTTTTCGGCATAACTGCGGATGGCCGCCAGCGGTTGATTGAGCTCATGGCTGATGCTCGCCGACATCGTGCCGAGCACCGACAACTTGCCGGCCTGAACCAGTTCATCCTGCGCACGGACCAGTTCCTGTTGCGCCTGCTCGCGCTCCAGCACTTCGTTTTTCAGGCGGCTGTTCAGGCCTTCAAGGTCGGCGGTTCGCTCAATGACCCGTTGTTCCAGTTCCTGGCGGGCGCGGGCCTCGAAGGCGATTCGGTCCATGTAGTGCCGCCGCCGCTGCATGATCAGCCCAAGCAGCAGCATCAACACCAGCAGCGTGGCGCCGCCGATGGCCAGCACCGTGCGTACCGAACGGTCGATCAGGGTGCGTGGGGCAAGGATGCTCACCTGCCAGCCGGTTTCCTCGATGGTTCGGGTCTGGATCAGCCAGGCTTTGGGGTCGAGGTTCAGCGGTTGGGGCGTCAGCGTCGGGTAGGGCTGGATCGCGGCAATGGCGGCGCGCTCGGTATCGGTCAGTGGCCGGGTGGCACGGAAGCGCCAGTCCGGACGGGAGGTCAGAATAACCACGCCGTTCTGGTCGGTCAGCAGCAGTTGTTCCGGGGTTTTGCCCCAGAGCGTTTCGGTGTGGTCCAGGTCGACCTTGACCACCAGTGCGCCGATCACGTGCTCGCCATCGCGCACGGCACCTGCAAAGAAGTAACCGCGTTTGGCCGAGGTGGTGCCTTGGCCGAAAAAGCGCCCCAGGCGCCCGGTAAGGGCATCGCTGAAATACGGGCGGAAAGCAAAGTTACGGCCAACGAAGGTGTCGCGCTTGTCCCAGTTGGACGCTGCCAGGGTGTTGCCGTTGGTGTCCATCAGGTACATCACTTCGGCACCGGTCTGGGTGCTGATGTCCTTGAGCAGACGGTTGGCGTTGGTCAGGGTTTCCAGGCGCATCGGGTCCTTGAGCACCGCACGCAGGGCTGGTAGGTCACCGAGGATCTGCGGCAGGGTTTCATAACGGTGCAGGGTACCCAGCAGGTTTGCCACGTACAGGTCGAGGGTCTGGCGATTTTGCCCGGCCAGCTCGTCCTGATAGTAACGCTCGGCCAGGTGTTGCAGCGGCAAGAGCAGTGGGGCGAGGAACAAGGCGACGATGGCCAGGCTGCGCCAGCGTGGACGACGGGGAACGGTCGGGGTCATGGTCATTGCAAATGCGCCGGTGGAGTCTGGCGCATTATGCGCTACTTCAGGCAGTCGATCAGTGCTTGCTGCCAGTCTGGCTGGCTGACCTGCCATTGCTTTTGCAGGCGACTGCAGTCCAGGCGCGAGTTGAGTGGGCGCTGGGCCGGTGTCGGGTACTCGCAGGTTGGGATGGGCACTAGCCGGGCACAGTGCTTGCCTTGGGCCTGGAGGTGCGCGGCGATGGCCTGGGCAAAACCGAACCAGGATGTCTCGCCTTGCGCGGTCAGGTGATAGGTGCCCCAGGCACCCGCCTGGCCCGCCTGCCAATGCTCGATCAGGGCGCGGGTGCTGCGGGCGATGGTAGCCGCCCAGGTCGGTGCACCGATCTGATCGGCAACCACGCGCAGCTCGGGTTTTTCCTGCAGCAACCGCTGCATGGTCAGCAGGAAATTGCGCCCGTGCAGCGAGTACACCCAACTGGTGCGCAGGATCAGGTGCTGGCCAGCGACGTCGCGGATTGCCTGCTCGCCAGCCAGCTTGCTGCGGCCGTAGACGCTCAGCGGGTTGGGCGTATCGTCTTCGTTGTAGGGCGTGGCCTTGCGGCCATCGAAGACGTAGTCGGTGGAGTAGTGAATCAACGGGATGCCCAGCCGCGCGGCCTCTTCAGCGAGTACCCCGGGGGCGTGGGCGTTGACCGCAAAGGCCAGGGCCTGCTCGACTTCCGCCTGATCGACTGCGGTGTGGGCGGCGGCGTTGATGATCAGGTCCGGTGCCAAGGTGCGCACCTGCTGACGGATCTGCTCCGGATGCGCCAGGTCGAGCGCATCGCGACCCAGCACGTGCAGGGTGCCGAGCGGGGCCAGCTGCAGTTGCAGTTCGCGCGCCACCTGACCGTGTTGGCCGATGATCAGCGTGTTCAATGGCGCTGCGGTCATGGAAACAGTTCTGCCTCTTTCAGCGATTTACCGGCCTGGTCCTTGGCCGACAACAGTGGTTCCTGTTGCAGTTGCCAGTCGATTGCCAGGTCCGGGTCGTCCCAGCGGATGCAGCGTTCGGCGGCCGGGTTGTAATAATCGGTGGTCTTGTAGAGGAACTCCGCACTGTCGCTCAACACCACGAAACCGTGGGCGAAGCCTTCCGGTATCCACATCTGACGTTTGTTTTCGGCAGACAAATGCACCGCGACCCAACGGCCAAAGGCTGGCGAACTGCGGCGGATATCCACGCACACATCGAGCACCTCGCCCTGTACGACCCGCACCAGTTTGCCCTGGGGGTTTTCCAGTTGGTAATGCAGGCCGCGCAGTACGCCGCGCTGTGAACGGGAATGGTTGTCCTGAACGAAGGTTGTCGTGACCCCTGTCTGCGCTTCGAAGGCCCGGGCATTGAAGCTTTCGTAGAAAAAACCGCGGGCATCGCCGAACACCTTCGGCTCCAGGATCAGTACCTCGGGCAGGTCAGTGGTGATTACTTCCATCGGTTCTCTCGGGTCAGGCTGTAGAGGTACTGGCCGTAGCCGGTCTTGCCAAAAGCGTTGGCACGTTCAAGCAGGTGCGCCTCGTCGATCCAGCCCTGTTGGAAGGCGATCTCTTCCAGGCAGGCCACTTTCAGACCCTGGCGGTGCTCAATGGTCTGCACGTATTGCGAGGCTTCCAGCAGGCTGTCGTGGGTACCGGTATCGAGCCAGGCAAAGCCACGCCCGAAGCGTTCTACGCGCAAGTCACCCCGTTTCAGGTAAGCGTTGTTGACGTCGGTGATCTCCAGCTCGCCACGGGCCGAGGGGGTAATGCCCTTGGCGATCTCGATCACGTCGTTATCGTAGAAGTACAGGCCAGTCACGGCATAGCTGGACTTGGGCTGCGTCGGCTTTTCCTCGATCGACAGGGCCTGGCCCTGTTCGTTGTACTCGATCACGCCGAAGCGCTCCGGGTCTTTGACCCAGTAACCAAACACCGTTGCACCGCTGCTGTGGCTGGCGGCGCGTTGCAGTTGTTCGGTAAACCGCTGGCCGTGGAAAATGTTGTCGCCGAGGATCAGGCACACCGAGTCGTTGCCAATGAACGCTTCGCCAATCAGGAAGGCTTGGGCCAGGCCGTCCGGCGAGGGCTGTTCGGCATAGCTGAACTGGACGCCGAACTGGCTGCCGTCACCGAGCAGTTGACGGTACTGCGGCAGGTCCTGCGGGGTGGAAATGATCAGGATTTCGCGGATACCGGCCAGCATCAGTACCGAGATCGGGTAGTAGATCATCGGCTTGTCGTAGACCGGTAGCAGTTGTTTGGAAAGCCCCAGGGTAATGGGGTGCAGGCGAGTGCCGGAGCCGCCCGCCAGAACGATACCTTTGGTCATGCAATCAGGTCCTTGAAATCGCTGTTGCCCAGGCGCTGGCCTTGATAGCTGCCATCCTGAACATGTTGGCACCACTCACTGTTATCCAGGTACCACTGCACGGTCTTGCGCAGCCCGCTCTGGAAGGTTTCAGCCGGGGTCCAGCCCAGCTCACGCTGGATTTTGCTGGCGTCGATGGCGTAGCGCTGATCGTGCCCGGGACGGTCCTGGACGAAGCTGATCAGGTCGGTGTAGTGGTTTACCCCGGCCGGATGATCGGGTGCCAGTTCTTCAAGCAGGGCGCAGATGCTGCGCACCACATCGATATTCTTCTGTTCATTGTGCCCGCCGATGTTGTACGTCTCACCGACCTGACCGGCGCACAGCACCTGCAGCAGGGCGCGGGCATGGTCCTCGACGAACAGCCAGTCACGCACTTGCAGGCCGTTGCCGTAGACCGGCAGCGGTTTGCCCGCCAAGGCGTTGAGGATCGTCAGCGGAATGAGCTTTTCCGGGAACTGGAACGGCCCATAGTTGTTCGAGCAGTTGCTGAGCAGTACTGGCAAGCCGTAGGTTCGGTGCCAGGCACGTACCAGATGGTCCGAGGCCGCCTTGCTGGCCGAGTAGGGCGAACTGGGGGCGTACGGCGTGGTTTCCGTGAACAGGTCGTCCACCCCATGCAGATCGCCATACACCTCGTCGGTGGACACATGATGGAAGCGGAAGGCTTCACGCTCGGCGGCGGGCAGCTTTGCCCAGTAAGCACGGGCGGCTTCCAGCAGGCTGTAGGTGCCGACTATGTTGGTTTCGATGAACGCGGCGGGGCCGTCGATGGAGCGGTCCACATGCGATTCGGCGGCCAGGTGCATGATCGCGTGCGGAGCAAAACGTTCCAGTACGGCGTCGACCTTGGCGCGGTCAGCGATGTCGGCCTGCACGAACTCATAGCGGGTATTGGTCGCGATGCTGCTCAGCGACTCCAGATTGCCGGCATAGGTGAGCTTGTCGAGGTTGAGCACGTCATGTGCGGTGGTCTCGATCAGGTGGCGAATCAGCGCCGAACCGATGAATCCGGCACCGCCGGTAACAAGAATACGCATGTCGAGTGGCCTTTCCTGACTAAACGGGTATTGATCGGGTGCTGCCTAGCCTGTGTAAAGGCGCGGGTGGGTGCAAGCAGCGTACGGCGACTGTCGGCGTCGGAGAAAACGATACCCGGTACGGCCTTTTTTTCCACCTCCCTTGCTTATCGGCAGAAGCGGTGGCGATATAAGCAGCAAAAAAACGAGGCTTGCCCCATGCCGCTTACTACCCTTATCCACCGATCCAGCTTACCGCGCCCGGATGTCAGCGAATCACAGGCCCTGCAGTTGCTGCAGGAACATTATGGGCTTACCGGCACGTTACAGTCGCTGGGCAGTCAACAAGACCTGAATTTTCGCCTCGACAGCCCTCAGGGTCGTTACGTGTTGAAGATCTGCCACGGTGATTATTCGCCGGTCGAGCTTCAGGCCCAGCATGCCGCCCTCGGTTACCTGCGTGAGCGCTGGCTGCCGGTGCCTGGCGTGGTGCCAGCGCGTTCCGGCGAGCACCTGTTGGCACTGAGCCTGAATGGCCAGCCCCTGCGCGCACGCCTGCTTGAGTACATAGAAGGCCAGTCGCTGACCCGCCTCAAGCGCCTTGAACCACGGCTGATGGCTGAGCTGGGCGAGTTCTGTGCGCGCATCGACCATGCCTTGGCCGACTTCAGCCACCCAGGCCTGGAACGTACCCTGCAGTGGGACCCACGGCATGCACCGGCGCTGATCGAACATCTATTGCCGGTACTCGTCGAAGGGCCGCGCAAGGCGCGCGTGCAGGCGGCAGCTACGGAGGCCTGGCAGTACCTGGCCCCGCTGATCGAACACCTGCCGCAGCAGGCCGTGCACCTGGACATCACCGACGACAACACCGTGTGGCAGCGCGATGCCCAGCGCCACTGGCAGTTGCAGGGGGTGATCGACTTTGGCGACTTGCTGCATACCTGGCGGATTGCCGACCTCTCGGTGACTTGCGCGGCGCTGTTGCACCACGCCGAAGGCGACCCGTTGCGTATCCTGCCCGCCATTCAGGCGTATCAGGTCGTCAACCCGCTGACTGAGGCCGAGCTCAAGGCCCTGTGGCCGATGATCGTGGCCCGTGCCGCCGTGCTGGTGCTGAGCGGAGAGCAGCAGGTCAGCGTCGATCCGGGCAATGCCTACAGCCGGGACAACCTGGCCCACGAGTGGGAAATCTTCGAGGTCGCGACCAGCGTGCCGTTCGCCTTGATGGAAACGGCGATCCTGCAGGCCGCGGGTCATGATCTGGCCCCGCTGGGGTTGGTCAACACCACGCTGTTAATGCCCAGCCTGAACGGCCAGCCTGTCGCCCGCGTCGACCTCGGGGTACTCAGCGAACATTTCCAGGCCGGTAACTGGCAGCAGCCGGGCATCGACCAGCAGCTGTTGCGCGCCCAGAGCGGGCTGGCCTGCGCGCTGCACGGCCAATACCGGTTGTCGCGTACCCATATCGATAACCCGCAGGAACCCGAAACCTGCGCCTTGCATGTCGAGCTGCAGGTTCCCTCGGGTACGGCCCTGCAGGCGCCGTTTGCCGGTGTCTGGCACGCGGTGGCGGGCGGTGGTTGCCTGCAGGGTGAGCAGGTCAGCCTGTGGTTGTGGGGCGTGGTCGATGCCCCGGCCGATGGCCTGGCGCTCAAGCAGGGCGAGCCGCTGGGGCAGAGCAGTGTCGGCCTGATGCTGCAACTGTGCCGCGTACCGGGGTTATGCCCGCCACTGTTCGCCACGCCTTCACGTGCGCAGGCCTGGCTGGCGCTATGCCCCTCGCCGCAGCCGTTGCTAGGGTTTGCCTGCGACGCTGAACCACTGGCCGATGCCCAGGCACTGCTTGAGCGGCGTGACGCCAGTTTCGCCCGTTCGCAGAAGCACTATTACCAGCAGCCACCGCAGATCGAGCGTGGCTGGCGCAACTACCTGATCGACATGCAGGGCCGCTCCTACCTGGACATGCTCAACAACGTTGCGGTGCTCGGTCATGGCCACCCACGGATGGTCGCCGAGTCGGCGCGGCAATGGTCGTTGCTCAATACCAACTCACGCTTCCACTACGCGGCCATTGCCGAGTTCTCCGAGCGCCTGCTGGAACTGGCGCCCGAAGGCATGGACCGGGTGTTTCTAGTCAACAGCGGCACCGAAGCCAACGACCTGGCGATCCGCCTGGCCTGGGCCTACAGCGGTGGCCGCGACATGCTCAGCGTATTGGAGGCCTACCACGGCTGGTCGGTGGCCACCGATGCGATTTCCACCTCCATTGCCGACAACCCGCAAGCCCTGACCACCCGTCCAGACTGGGTACACCCGGTGATGGCGCCGAACACCTACCGTGGTGCCTACCGGGGCGCTGAGAGCACTGCCGACTATGTTCGTGATGTCGATGCCACCCTCGACCGCCTGACCGCGCAGAAGCGCCAGGTGGCTGGTTTCATCTGTGAACCGGTGTACGGCAACGCCGGCGGTATCGCCTTGCCGCCGGGTTACCTGCAACAGGTCTACGGCAAGGTTAGGGCCTTGGGCGGGGCCTGTATCGCCGACGAGGTGCAGGTTGGCTATGGCCGCCTTGGCGATTATTTCTGGGGCTTCGAGCAACAGGGCGTGGTGCCGGACATCATCACCATGGCCAAGGGCATGGGTAACGGCCACCCACTGGGCGCGGTCATCACCCGTCGGGAAATCGCCGAGGCACTGGAGGCCGAGGGCTACTTCTTCTCGTCTGCTGGCGGCAGCCCGGTCAGTTGCCGGATCGGCATGGCCGTGCTCGATGTCATGGGCGAAGAAGGCCTGTGGGACAACGCGCGTACCGTCGGTGGGCACTTCAAGGCGCGGCTGCAGGCATTGGTCGATAAACATCCGCTTGTGGGCGCCGTGCACGGTTCCGGTTTCTACCTGGGCCTGGAACTGGTGCGCGACCGCAGCACACTGGAGCCGGCCACCGAAGAAACCGCGGCGCTGTGCGAGCGCTTGCGCGAACTGGGGATCTTCATGCAGCCAACCGGTGACTACCTGAACATCCTCAAGATCAAACCGCCGATGTGCACCACCCGTGAAAGCGTCGATTTCTTCGTCGACAGCGTGGCGAAGGTGTTGGCAGAAGACCTCTAAACCCGCATTGGGGCTGCGCTGCAGCCCTTCGCAGGCTTGCCTGCTCCTCCAAGGGGGGGCAGGTTTTTCTACAATGTGATCAACATGGAAAACACTGATTTAAATCGATTGTTATCGATTTAAATGGCAATACTCACCCTTTTATTTTGATTTATCGCCTTCCAAAGCCGATTTTTATCGGCTATAAAGTCCTCATTACTTGCCCAGCAACCCTTCGAGGACGTTTTCATGAGCCGCATCGTTACCGTCGCCGCCACCCAGATGGCCTGTTCCTGGGATCGCGACGCCAACATCGCCACAGCCGAGAAGCTGGTGCGCGAAGCCGCCGCCAAGGGCGCGCAGATCATCCTGATCCAGGAACTGTTCGAGACCCCGTACTTCTGCCAGAAGCCCAACGCCGACTACCTGCAACTGGCGACCCCGGTTGAAACCAACGCCGCTATCGTCCATTTCCAGAAGCTGGCCAAGGAACTGCAAGTGGTGCTGCCGATCAGCTTCTACGAACTGGCCGGGCGGGCGCGTTTCAACAGCATTGCGATCATCGATGCCGATGGCCGCAACCTGGGCATCTACCGCAAGAGCCATATCCCGGATGGCCCGGGCTATCACGAAAAGTACTACTTCAACCCGGGTGATACCGGCTTCAAGGTCTGGAACACCCGTTATGCCAAGATCGGCGTCGGTATCTGCTGGGACCAGTGGTTCCCCGAGTGCGCACGCAGCATGGCCCTGCAAGGCGCGGAAATTCTGTTCTACCCGACCGCCATTGGCAGCGAACCGCATGACGCCAGCATCACCTCGCGTGATCACTGGCAGCGCGTGCAGCAAGGCCATGCCGGCGCCAACCTGATGCCGCTGGTCGCCAGCAACCGTATCGGCAAGGAAGAGCAGGACGGCTACGACATCACGTTCTACGGCTCGTCGTTCATCGCCAACCCGTTTGGCGAAAAGGTTGAAGAACTGAATGAAACCGAAGAAGGCGTGCTGGTGCATACTTTCGACCTGGACAAGCTGGAGCATGTGCGCAGCGCCTGGGGCACCTTCCGTGACCGTCGGCCGGACCTGTACGGTACGCTGAAGACCCTCGACGGTTCGCTGGAATCCTGATCACCCATTTATCGTGCCGCAGGCCCGTTCTGCGGCAGTTCTTGCAAAGGTTCAACTATGACAACCCTGACCACTACCCCACGCGCCGATGGCTTTCACATGCCTGCCGAGTGGGCGCCACAATCGCAGGTCTGGATGGTGTGGCCGGAGCGCCCGGACAACTGGCGCCTGGGCGGCAAGCCGGCGCAGGCCGCGCATGTTGCCGTGGCCAAGGCCATTGCCCGCTTCGAGCCGGTGACCATCGGCGTGTCGGCCGCCCAATACGAACATGCCTGTGCCCGCCTGCTGGACACCCCGAACATCCGCGTGGTGGAAATCAGCAATGACGATGCCTGGGTGCGTGACACTGGCCCGACCTTTGTGATCAACGACGCGGGTGAAGTCCGCGGCGTCGATTGGGGCTTCAATGCCTGGGGTGGTTTTGAGGGCGGCCTGTACGCACCGTGGAACCGTGATGAACAAGTGGCTGGCAAGATCCTGCAGATCGAGCGCTGTACACGCTACCAGACCGAAGGCTTCGTGCTGGAAGGTGGCTCGATTCACGTCGACGGCGAAGGCACGCTGATCACCACAGAAGAATGCCTGCTCAATCACAACCGCAACCCGCACCTGAACCGTGAGCAAATAGAGGCGATCCTGCGCGATCACCTGGCGGTGGAGACCATCGTCTGGCTGCCTGATGGCCTGTATAACGACGAAACCGATGGGCACGTGGACAACTTTTGCTGTTACGTGCGCCCTGGTGAAGTGTTACTGGCCTGGACCGATGATTCCAACGACCCCAACTTTGCACGTTGCCGTGCGGCGCTTGAGGTGTTGGAGCGTCAGCGCGATGCCAAAGGGCGCACCTTTGTGGTGCATAAAATGCCGATCCCCGGGCCGCTGTACGCGACCGAGGAGGAATGTGCGGGTGTCGATCCGGTCGCCGGTAGCCAGGAGCGCAACCCGTCGGTTCGCCTTGCCGGCTCCTATGTCAACTTCCTGATCGTCAATGGTGCGATCATCGCGCCAAGCTTCGATGATCCGGCAGATGCCGAGGCTAGAGCGATTTTGCAGACGCTGTTCGCGGATCGTGAGGTAGTCATGGTGCCAGGGCGCGAGCTGTTGCTCGGTGGCGGCAACATCCATTGCTTGACCCAACAGCAGCCGGCACCGGTCAAACGCTGAACCATTTAAGTAAAAAAGCCCGTCGCACGACGGGCTTTTTTTTGCGCGTCATTCGACGATCGGAGCTCGATCTGGCACAGCTCTTGTATTTGTTTTGCATTGTATTTCAAGCGGATAGAGCACGCAGTTCTGTCACAAAGTTAACGTAGGTTAATGGCTCACGACCCTGGGGAGTACGTGTCGATATGAATGTAGTCAGTGAGCCAGCTTCAGGCCTGTCCATCGTTAATAACGAATCGATCAAGGCACTGGCACAGTGGTTGAAAAACAATGCAAATAATCGAGTCAGGAAGACCGATCCGCGACGTCGGTTGTTGGTTGAGCGGTACCCGGTGGGGTTGATCAGTGAAGCAGAGCTCGATGCGCTGCTCGGGGTCTGGCACCACTGACTGAGCGATCGCCGGCAAGGTCTGCCTTGCCGGCGATGCGTTTTCTCCTGTCCTGCTCTTTGTGTCACCCCACAGTGCTGCATGCCCCGCCATTCTCAAAATTGCACGATCGACCGCTGATCCGTGCCGTTCACGAATTTTTGACACACAGAACTGCTGACCGCTAGGATTCGGCCCTCGCCTGTAGGCCCATTCACCTTGTACCCAGAATAGATGGCCCGCTGTGCCTATGCGCAGGGGGCTTTTTTGTTTTCAGACCCGCGAGCGTCAACCCACGCAGGGGCGTGGTTCCTGGTGCCGGTCGCAGTGCGTCTTTGTTTTTGTAATAAGGAAAATAAAATGTTGAAAACCAGGATCAGCCTGATCGCTCTGGGTTTGTTGTCCGCGACTCAGGCCATGGCCAATGACCAGGCCAATGCCAACGGTTTCGTAGAAGACAGCAGCATGAATGTGCTGCTGCGTAACGCCTACATGAATCGTGACAAGAAGCACGACACACATGATCAGATCCAATGGGGTCAAGGCGTCATTGCCAACTTCTCCTCCGGCTTCACCCAAGGCACCGTAGGTGTCGGCGTTGATGCTTTCGGTCTGTACGCGGTGCGCCTGGACGGCGGTAGCGGTCACAATGGCGGCGCCGGTATCGACTTCTTCAAGCGTGGCGACAGCGGCAACGCCCAGCACGACATCGCTCGCGGTGGTGCAGCGGTCAAGTTCCGCGTCTCCAACACCGTACTGAAGTATGGCGACCAGATGCCGACACTGCCCGTGCTGCAGTACGACGATTCGCGCCTGCTGCCAGAAAGCTTCACCGGTACCCTGGTCACCTCCAAGGAGATCGAAGGCCTGGAGCTGAACGCGGGTCGTTTCACTCAGGAAGCACGCAAGAGCGCCGAACAGCGTGACAGCGGCCTGAAGTCGATCAACGTCTTCGGTGGTAGCTACAAGTTCACCAACAACCTGTCGGCTTCCCTGTACGGCTCTGACGTCGAAGACGTCATGAAGAAGCAGTACCTGGGTATCAACTACGTGATGCCAATCGCCGCCGAGCGCTCCCTGACCCTGGACTTCAACGGCTACAAGTCGAAGATGGACCGCCAGTATGTCGAGAAGGCAGACCTGAACGGTCGTGACAACACCATCTGGAGCCTGGCGGCAACCTATGCCTTCGGCCCGCACTCGATCACCCTGGCGCACCAGCGCAGCACCGGTGACACCGGCTACAACTATGGCTACTACCAGAACGCTGGTGGCGTGGGTGACGGTGGTTCGACCATCTATCTGGCCAACTCCTACTGGTCTGACTTCAACGCTGAAGACGAGCGTTCCTGGCAGTTGGGCTATGGTCTGGACTTTGGTGCCTTCGGCGTACCGGGCCTGACCTACAAAGTGGCCTACGTGCGTGGTGACAACATCAACACCCACGGCCTGGGCGAAGGCACCGAGCGCGAAATCTTCAACCAGTTCAAGTACGTCGTACAGGCCGGCCCTGCCAAGGACCTGTCGGTCAAGCTGCGCAGCTCGTTCCTGCGCACCTCGAACAACCTGCGCGCTATCGACTACAACGACGACGGCAACGAAGTCCGCGTATTTGTCGAGTACCCGATCAGCATCTTCTGATTGGCGTCTCCCACAACCCCGGCCTAGGCCGGGGTTGTTTCTCTGCGGTTCCGGGCCGCCCGGATCTCCACCACCTCGCCGGTGTCTGCGGCGAAGCTGTCACTGCGGGCCATCCGCCACATCCGCGCATAAAAATCGCTTTCAATCGAGCCGCTGAGCAATTCGCCAGGCTTGAGGAACACGTGCAACTGCGAAAACAGGCGTACTTCGCTGGGGCTGATGCGTCGCGCCAGGTGCTTGGGCTTGAGTTCTTCAGGGTGCTCCAGGCCTGCGGCAGCGAGCATCTCGGCCAGTGCGTGCAGCGTGTTGCGGTGGAAGCTGTACACCCGTTCGGCTTTTTCCGGCACCACCAGCGCCCGCTGGCGTAGCGGGTCTTGGGTGGCAACCCCGGTCGGGCACTTGTTGGTGTGGCAGCTTTGCGACTGGATGCAGCCGATGGCGAACATGAAACCGCGTGCCGAGTTGACCCAGTCGGCACCGATGGCCAGCACACTGGCAATGTCGAAGGCACTGACAATCTTGCCGGCGGCACCGATGCGAATCTTGTCGCGCAGGTTCAGGCCCACCAGCGTGTTGTGTACGAACATCAGGCCTTCACGCATTGGCACGCCGATGTTGTCGCTGAATTCCCGTGGGGCCGCACCGGTGCCGCCTTCCTTGCCGTCGACGACAATGAAGTCCGGGAGAATGCCGGTGGCCAGCATGGCCTTGGCGATACCCATGAACTCCCAGGGATGGCCCAGGCAGAACTTGAAGCCGACCGGTTTGCCACCGGACAGTTCGCGCAGTTGGCCAATGAACTGCAGCAACTCCACCGGGCTGCGGAACGCGGTGTGAGCAGCAGGGGAGACGCAGTCTTCACCCACGTTCACGCCGCGTGTTTCGGCGATTTCAGCGCTGACCTTGTGCCCCGGCAGAATCCCGCCGTGGCCCGGCTTCGCGCCCTGGCTGAGTTTGACCTCGATCATCTTCACCTGAGCCGAGCAGGCCTGTTCGGCGAAGCGTTCAGGGTCGAAATGGCCGTCGGCGGTGCGGCAACCAAAGTAGCCGCTGCCAATTTCCCAGATCAGGTCACCGCCGTGCTCACGGTGATAGGGGCTGATGCTGCCCTCGCCAGTGTCATGGGCAAAGCGGCCGAGTTTGGCGCCCTTGTTCAGCGCGCCGATGGCGTTGGCGCTGAGTGCACCAAAGCTCATCGCGGAAATGTTGAAGATCGAGGCCGAGTACGGCTGGCGGCACTGCGGCCCGCCGATGGCCACGCGGAATGATGCCGGGTCGGGGGTTTCCACGGGCAGCATCGAATGGCTGATGAACTCGAAGCCCGGCTTGTACACATCGTTCAGCGTACCGAAGGCTTTCTCGGCGCTCTCGTTCTTGGCCCGTGCGTACACTAGCGAGCGCTGGGCCCGGGAGAACGGCAGCTTGTCGTCGTCGCCTTCAAGCAGGTACTGGCGAATTTCCGGGCGGATGGTTTCGATCAGGTAACGGATGTTGCCCAGGATCGGGTAGTTGCGTCGCACCGCGTGATGGCTCTGGCGCAGGTCATTGAGGCCAACCAGGCTGAGCAGGGCGGTGATCAGTGTCAGGGGCCAGAGGCCCGCGTGGGCAGAGAGAAAAGGCAGGCTTGCGACAGTGAAAAGCAGACAGCCTGCCAGGCAGGCATAACGGCTGTAGAGCGACGGTTTCATGGATCTTCCGCTGATGAGTACGTCTTGCCTAGGATAGGGAAAGCGCTTCGGGAGAAAACCTGCGATTTCGGTAAAACACTTTTAAGGGGCAGGGGCTTGCAAGCGGCCAGCCGTCATGGGCCTTGGCGCAGGCAAGCCGGTTTACCCCCTTACTGAACCGGGGCGATGGCGAAACCCAAACGGTTTTCCTCAAGGTAGACAAGTGCTTCCTGGCCAAGCAGCTCCACGGGCCGCGCCGAAACCGCTTCATGCTCAGGGACGATCTTGGACAACACCTTGTTGACCAGGTCCACCCGCCAGACACAGGCCATGGCACCGCTGTTGTCGAAGTACAACACGGCCCGGCGCTCGCTCCAGGTCGGGTTCACCAGGCTCCAGTCGGTGGCGTCGTTGGCCATCACGCGCTCGGTCTTGTGGCGGTCAACCCGCTCGTCATACGACAGGGTCAGGTTGCTGTTGTTGCCGTTGATATCGCCCAGGATACGGGCCTTGGCGAACTGTGCGGTACTGGACGGCACCTGGAACGTCTGCGCGGTCGGCTGCGGTGCCGCACCCGACCCCAAGGTATACGCCATGGCCTGTTGCAGGCCTTTGTCTTCTTGCTGGCGATAATAGAACACCCCGTCGACCACCCCGGCGTAGCGCTTGCCCTGATCGTAGAAACCGGTTTTTTCCCAGCCTTGGAAGGCAATGTGGGTGGCGATCGGGTGCCAGCCCGGGCGGGTATCGGTGTATTCGTAAAGGGTGCCGTAGGTCTGGTGGTTGAAGCGCTCGCTGAGGTACAGGTTGTCGCGGTCGTTGCTGTTGCTGACATAGAGAATGACATGCAGCACACCGTCGACCACGGCGGCGTCGACAATGTGCTTGAAGACGTGCGCGGGCGCCTGCGGCAGCTCGGCCAGCACGTAGCGCTGCCACGGCTCATCGTCTACTTGCGTATACACCTGCCCCTCGGGCAGTGGCGACAGCGCGTGAACATCGACCCTGGGCGGCTGCTGCGGGGTCAGCCGCTTGATCTGTTGGTCGTAGGCGGCCTCCAGGCAACCGATCGTCTGGCACGCGTTGCGCACCTCATACAGCCAGGTGGCCCCCAGTTGGCGGAAAACCTGATGCTTTTTCAGCGGGCGGAACAGGGCATTCAACTGCTCGTCCTTGGCGGACAGCGACGGTGTATTGCAGATGGCCTGTTCCTGCAGGGTGACAGCCTTGTTGCAGTCAAACCCCGCCGCGCTGGCGGTGTGTTGCAGGGCGAAGGCAAGCAGCCCGGCGAGCATTGCGCCAAGGCATAGGAAGCGTTTCATTGCACATCCGTGTGAGTTTGAACAAGCACCCATGGTACGCCAGCCAGTGGCCCGGGTGAACCAGGCCACGGCCACGCACCGGGCGCTAGAAGAACGTCGCCACGGTCAGTTGCAGGTAGGTGTTGGTGTCGTCGTTGCCCAACTGCAACCCGCCTTCGCTGGCACTGCGCTCAGGTTTGTACAGGCCCACCAGCGGGCTGATGATCAGGTGCTCGTTGACCGTCCACTCCAGGTACAGGTCCAGTTCCTGGCCGCTGAGGTTGCCAAGATCGCGGTCGAGGGTGTCGAAGTCGAAGAACAGCGCGCCCAGCGTCAGGTCGTCCCGTGGCGTCGCTTTCAGGCCGACATGATGCACGGCGGTATTACTGTTGAACGGCCCGGCATAGTTGGCCGCCACTTCACCTTGATACCAGGTGCCGTAGCCACGGCTGAAACCGTAGAACAGCGGGTCGAAGGCCTCGGAGAAGCGGCTGTAGCGGTAGGTGGCCGTAGGTTTCCACGGCACATCGGCGAAGGTCCAGGCGCCCTCCAGGTACCAGGCGTTCTCGCGCCCGCTGTCACGGTCTTGGGTGGCGTACTCGAACGCCAGGTTGAGGTTTTCAACCCCCAGCCCGCCGATGCCGCGCACGCTGACGGTGTCCATGTCCTTGCGTTCAAGCTGGGCGGCGGTGGCGAAGCGCTCGTTGACGTCCAGCCCGTGAATCCAGGTCAGCCCCAGCGTACCGGCTGCGCCCACATGCTCCAGGGTGGCCGCCGCCAGCTCGGTTTCGGCCTGGGCACGGTTGTCTGACTTCAGCCACACCAGATCACTGCGCCAGCCTTGCGTGCCGCCCACATGCACAACCGCGGTCTGGTCGAAGGCCTTGCGCCCGGCCAGGTAATAGGCGCCGCCCCGGTCGAAGTCGGCACCGAGGTCGGCATCGCCGACGTTCACCGAGTCGCCGTTGAGCAGGAAGCCGTCGCCGAGTTTGACCAGTTGGCGGCCGGCGGAAATGTCCACGCCGTCCTCACCAAACAGTGGCAGCAGCGCCCCGGAACGCCAGCCCAGGTAGGCGTCTTCCACGGCTGTGCGGCGTTCGCTGCCGAGGGTGAAGCCTGCCGCATCACCGTCACCCCAGGTACCCGAGCTCACCAGGTTGAACTTGCCGTACAGGCTGCCAGCGTCGGCCAGCGTCTGGCTGCCGCTCAGGCCGTACTTGATGTAGCCCTCGCGCCAGGCCGAACTGCCAGCGCTGCGGTTGCCAGCAGTGGCATAGCTTTCCTCGCTGTGCATGATGCCGAACACCGCCTCCAGGTCGGCGTTCAGTACGCTGCCGCCCTGGTTGTACAGTTCGTAGGCTGGCGCTGGCAGGCTGGCAAATACGCCGCTGGCGGCCAGTGCCAGGGCAAGGCGCGTTCGCAGGGGAGTGGACGTTTGCGTGGTCATCGGGGGGCTGCTCCTATGGTTTTTGTTGTGCAGGCCCGTGCGCAACCGCCATGCCAATGTTCGCCAGGCGCTGTAAGACCATGGAAAACAAGGTGTTTTGCATCAACGCTCAGCCCCCTGCGCAGTGTCTCGGGATCTTGCCGATGCGACAGTCGCTGTCTCAGGCTGTAACAGTGGGGCGTGTGCATACCTTCGCCTTGGCCGGCCATTACCCCCCGTAAATGCTGGACATCAGGCTGTTTTCAGCGCGCGTTGGCAGGTGGCACGCAATGTGTAAAGGCTCTAACAAATACGCCTGCGCAGGCGTGCCAGTCGCCCCCGGCGTAAGGATCACGTGCGATGCTGCTGAACCGTCTGTCCATCCAGTGGAAAATTACCCTGCTCACCGGGCTGTGCCTGTTGACCATCGTCGCGGTGCTGATTGGCATCTCGCTCTATCGCATGAGTGCGAGCACCGAGCTGGTCAAGGCCAGCAGCGCACAGATGCTCGAAACCTCGGCCCGCGAGCGCATGGAAGGCGAGGGCCGGGTACAGGCGCTGACCTTGCAGCGCTTTTTCCTCGCGGCCTATCAGGACGGCGTAAACCTCAGCCGCCAGGTACTGCAGCAACAACGCCAACTGCAGAAGGCCCAGCTTGCCCCTGAAGCCCTGCGCGAGTCGCTGCACCAGCAGGTGAAAGAGGCCTTGCAGGCCAATCCGCAACTGCTCAGCCTGTACCTGGTGTTCGAGCCCAATGCGCTGGATGGCAACGATGCCCGTTTCAGCGGGCAGGGCGCCCGGGGCAGCAACGAGCAGGGGCGCTTCTCCAGCTACTGGGCGCAGCGTAACGGCGAGTTGAGCACCTTGACGGTCAGCGAAGCGCTGATCGCCGACAGCACCACCATGCTCGATGGCACCCCGTTCAACACCTGGTTCAACTGCCCGAAACAGACCCTTAAACCCTGCCTGCTCAACCCTTATTTCGACGACGCCTCGGGGCAGAAGACGCTCATCACCTCGCTGACCTTCCCGGTGATCGACAACGGCAAACTGCTGGCGGTGCTGGGCATGGACATCAGCCTGGCCAACTTGCAGCAACTGGTTGAAGCCAGCAGCCAGCGGCTGTACCAGGGCAAAGGCGCGGTCAGCATCGTCAGCGCCGGCGGGTTGCTCGCCGGGCATAGCCCGGATGTAACCCGGCTGGGCCAGACGCTGAGCCAGGCCTACCCGGAACACGGCAGCGAGCTGCTGGCCCTGCAACGCCAGGGCCAGGCCCACGCGCAGCAACAGGCCGGTCGCTTGCAGGTGCTGGCGCCACTGCAACCCATACCGGACGCGCAGCCCTGGTCTGTGCTGCTTGATGTACCCATGGAAGCCCTGCTGGCCCCGGCGCGAACCCTGCAGCAGGACCTCGACCGCCGCAGCGCCGAAGGCACCTGGCTGGAGCTGCTGTTCGGCCTGCTGGCTGCCGTGGCCGGGCTGTTACTGGTGTGGCTGACCGCACGCGGCGTCACCCGGCCTATCCTGGGTGTCGCCGCCATGCTGCGCGACATCGCCAGCGGCGAGGGCGACCTGACCCGGCGCCTCGCCTACGACAAACACGACGAGTTGGGCGAACTGGCCGGTTGGTTCAACCGCTTCCTCGATAAACTGCGGCCGATCATTGCCGATGTGAAAAGCTCGGTGCAGGACGCGCGCGGCACCGCCGACCAGTCCGCCGCCATCGCCAGCCAGACCAGCGCCGGTATGCAACAGCAGTACCGTGAAGTCGACCAGGTGGCCACCGCGTCCCACGAAATGAGCGCCACGGCCCATGATGTTGCCCGCAGCGCCGCCCAGGCCGCAGAAGCCGCACGCGGCGCAGACCAAGCCACCCGCGAAGGCCTCGGCGTGATCAACCAGACCACCCGCGCCATCGACGACCTGGCTCGCGACATGACCCTCGCCATGAGCCAGGTGGAAGGCCTGTCCAGCAGCAGCGAACAGATCGGCTCGGTGCTCGAAGTGATTCGCGGCATCGCCGAACAAACCAACCTGCTGGCGCTCAACGCTGCCATCGAAGCCGCCCGGGCCGGTGAGGCGGGCCGTGGCTTTGCCGTGGTCGCTGACGAAGTACGCAGCCTGGCCAGGCGCACTCAGGAGTCAGTGGAGGAGATCCGCCAGGTGATCGAAGGCCTGCAAACCGGCACCCGAGATGTCGTTGCCTCAATGCACAGCAGCCATCAACAGGCCCAGGGCAGCGTTGCCCAGGTCGAACAGGCCGTTACCGCCCTGCGGCGTATTGGCGATGCCGTCACCGTCATCAGCGACATGAACCTGCAGATCGCCAGCGCGGCCGAAGAGCAAAGCTCGGTCGCTGAAGAAATCAACCGCAACGTCGCAACCATCCGTGACGTGACCGAGTCACTGTCCGGGCAGGCCGATGAGTCGGCCCAGGTGAGCCAGGCACTGAACCGTCTGGCCAACCAGCAACAAACCCTGATGGACCACTTCCGGGTATAGGGGGCGCTGCCGCGCAATACCCATGGCGTACTCCCGACTTTGCTGCTATCAAGACACCAGCGTGCACGCTAACTAAACTTCTCTGAGCCGTTAACCACGGAATTGCAGGTCTTTAGCTGCTGGGGTCTTAATGAGCAATTCCGAATCGTCGTCCCCTCGCCCTGAGCCCGGTCGAATTCACCGTCGCGTCAAGCTGACCGACCAGGCCGGTTGGGCGCGCTGGATGCCGGGGCTGCGTATGCTGCGCGAGTATCAGCTGGCCTGGCTACGCCATGACATCATGGCCGGGCTGGTGCTGACCGCCATGCTGGTGCCGGTGGGCATCGCCTACGCGGTCGCCTCGGGCATCCCCGGCATCTACGGCCTCTACGCCACCATCGTGCCACTGCTGGCCTACGCCCTGTTTGGCCCCAGCCGCATCCTTGTGCTCGGCCCCGATTCCTCGCTGGTGGCGGTGATACTGGCGGTGGTGCTGCCCCTGTACGGTGGTGACCCGATGCGTGCCGTTGCCCTCGCCGGCATGATGGCCGTCGTCTCCGGCGCGGTGTGCATCCTGGCCGGGGTGGCCCGTTTGGGCTTCATCACCGAACTGCTCTCCAAACCCATTCGCTACGGCTACATGAACGGCATTGCGCTGACGGTATTGATCAGCCAACAGCCCAAGTTGTTCGGCTTCTCGATTGAATCCGACGGCCCGCTGAGCAACCAGTGGGCGGTGATCATGGGGGTGTTCGAGGGCAACATCCACTGGGCCAGCTTTGCCGTCGGTGCCGCGACGCTGGCGGTTATCCTGCTGTTCAAGGGCAACGGCCGTGTGCCGAGCATCCTTATCGCGGTGGTTGGCGCAACCATCGCGGTCAGCCTGCTGGGCCTGGCCGAAGGCGCAGGCGTCGAGGTGCTCGGCTCCCTCCCGCAAGGCCTGCCGGCCTTCGCCATCCCGTGGATTACCCGCGAGGACATCGTCCCGGTACTGATCGGTGGCTGCGCGGTGGCAATGGTCTCGTTCGCCGACACCAGCGTACTGTCGCGGGTGTATGCCGCACGAACCCGCAGCTACGTCGACCCGAACCAGGAAATGGTCGGGCTGGGCATCGCCAACCTGGCCGCCGGGTTCTTCCAGGGCTTCCCGATCAGCAGCAGCTCATCGCGTACACCCGTGGCCGAAGCCGCTGGTGCGAAAACCCAACTGACCGGCGTCGTCGGCGCGCTCACCGTAGCCGGCTTGCTGATGGTCGCCCCCGACCTGCTGAAAAACCTGCCCACCAGCGCCTTGGCTGCGGTGGTGATTGCCTCGGCCATCGGCCTGATCGAAGTCACCGACCTGCGGCGCATCTACCGTATCCAGCGCTGGGAATGCTGGCTGTCTATCGCCTGTACGGTCGGGGTGGTGATGTTCGGTGCCATCCAAGGTATTGGCCTGGCCATCGTAATTGCCGTGATCGAATTCCTCTGGGACGGCTGGCGGCCATATTCCGCCGTGCTGGGCCGTGCCAAGGGCATACAGGGCTACCACGACATCAAGCGTTACCCCGAGGCGCGGCAGGTGCCTGGCCTGGTGCTGTTCCGCTGGGATGCCCCGTTGTTCTTTGCCAACGCCGAACAATTCCAGGACCGCGTACTGGATGCCGTGGCCGCCTCGCCAACGCCCGTGCGCTGGCTGGTGGTGGCGGCAGAACCGGTGACCAGCGTCGACGTCACCTCGGCCGACATGCTGGCCGAACTGATGGGCACCCTGCATGAAGCGGGCATCGAACTGCGCATCGCCGAAATGAAAGACCCGGTCAAAGACAAACTCAAACGATTCGGCCTGTTCGCGCAACTGGGGGAAGACGCTTTCTTCCCGACCGTGGGCACGGCGGTCAAACACTACCTCGCCACCCATGCCGTGGCCTGGGACGACTGGGTCTGAATCTCGCCCACAAAATGAAACAGCTGGGTGCTACTGAGCGCGGGTGGTTTTGCGCGAGTATTGCCTGGCTATGGCGGCTGTGCGCATGAGGGCTTTGGCCCTGCCGGGTGCCTACTGTCCCGGTCGACCAACCTGCGCATGGCGGCCACCCTTCGATCTTCGCCTTGCCTCATTGCACCTTGGGCGTTAGGCTTCGTGGGTCGCTGAACATCAGTGATCAGGCTTGGTCGCCTGTCGGAAAAAAATTCAAATCAGGTCCCATATACGAATACTGACGAGCTCCTCGTCCGTAACGTAGTTCTATGGCGGCTGTGCGTGGGAGGCATTCGTGCCTGCCGGGTTTGTCTTTTTTCCTGGTCGACCAACCTGCGTACAGCTGCCACCCAACTTGTTTGGTCGCAAGCGGTGACGGCTCAACTAAAAGAAAAAGAGAAGTTCACCATGACAAAAATCGTTCCCGATCCCCCGCAATCCCTTCTTGGCAAAACCGCGACCACCGCATTTGGTTGCTGCGACGCCGGCCATGCACCCTTGTTCACCGTACGCTCCGGCATCGATGCCGAAGACGCGCTGGTCCACGTCTCCCTGCTGCTCCAGGGCATCTACGACACGGCCCAACAGGCCTGTGAACACATCGACGACATCCCCAAAAAGGGCTTGCTATGGTCCACCCTGCACTCCGCAGAAATGGCCAAAGGGCTGGTCGATGCGGTGCTCGATGGCATTGAAACCCAAGCCCTGAACCGCCGGTAACCGATGGCGTTGTCGGCGCTTGAGTTGCCCGTATCAAGCGTCGACATCTGATAGGCGTACTTCAGAAGCCGAAGCCTGCACAAGGCCGTTCTGGTTGTTCTGAATCAATTGGCCACCCTCAACATTCGGCGGGCGTTGAACTCGACCCGAAACACGCTGCTACTTCAAGCCCTTCCTGGGGGGGAACGGTGTCCTCTCTTTCATGGGGCTCGTTCAATTGGTTACGCTCTGGCCTCCATCAAACACATATCAAAGGATTGAAAATGAAAAGGAATAAAGAAGCCGTTTTGAAAGTGCTGACTATGGTTGAGGAGGACACCTTTGTCGGGGGAATGAGTTCGATGCAGCTCAGCGAAATGTGTACGCGGGGATGCAGTGAAGGAGAGCTTGAGTCTGCAAAGCTTTTGCTGCTTGACAGCGGCTATCTGGTTTCTGAAGGCAATATCAGAATCACTTGGGCCGGCCACTCACTTCTAGAGGAGCTGAGGGGCTAATAATGCTATTAAGCCCAATAGCAATGTTTAAAAAGGTCAGCCCAGTGCTGGCCTTTTTTATGGTTCCTCATGGAGGATCGGGAAGATGTACTTGATCTTCATGCAACAGAGTTCGCAGGCTGAAAGTTTATGTCCGAAACGCTTAGGGCGTCCGCCAAAGCATTTGCGCGCATCTTGGCTTCATGGCGAGAGGTACTGTCTACTTCCGATCCTAGAACCGTTTTTTCGACGATGATTGACTCTACGTCGGTGATGCCAATAAACCGTAACCACGCTTCAACATAAGGCTTTTGAAAGTCGAAATGTTGAGCGGGTGTCAGCGAAGCGGCAGAGAAATCCATACCTCGGGCATAGACGACAACTGCTTTTTTATCTCGCAACATGCCTTCAAGCCCGGTTTTCGGATTGAAACTAAACAGCACGTCTTTCTGCGATACCACGTCAATGAAGTGCTTTAGCTTGTAGGGAATGCTGAAGTTCCACAGCGGCACAGACAGCACGAGCACGTCGGCTTCGTGCAGGTAATTTGCCAATGCCTTCAGTTCATTCCAGGCAACCACCTGAGTCGCAGTCAACTCCAATCCATTCAATCCAGAGTACTTGGCATCCATCACCTCATCAGAAAACTCCGGCAGTGATATCTGCCACAGGTCTAGCGTTGTCACTTCCAGATCGGGATGAGAGCCCAAGAGTCGCGAAATGAAACGCTGGGCGACTTCTATGGACGCTGAGCGATCTTTGCGGGGGGAGCATTCGATATGAAGGAGCTTGGCCATTGCAGTCTCGTGTCGTGGTAGGTGTGCGAGGCATTGCAACATATCTTTAAAAGAAATATAAATTGAGAAATCACACGCTATTTATCATGGATTGAGATATGTTTGATCCGCTTCTACTAAAGACTTTTGTTGCCGTAGTTGAAGAGCAAGGTTTTGGTCGCGCTGCAGAAAAACTCCATCTCACCCAACCTGCTGTCAGTGGGCATCTGCGCCGCTTGGAAGAGCAGGTCGGCAAACCTCTGCTCAAGAGGACAACCCGGTCGCAGGAACTGACACTGGAGGGCGACCGTCTGATGCGCCACGCCAGGATCATCCTTGCTCTCAATCGAGAGGCATGGGCTGAAATGACGCGAGCCCCTTTCCAGGGGCGTATCAGGGTGGGGCTTGCGGAAGACCTTGTGGAGACCAGGCTGCTGCGTGAACTGCAGAACCTCGCACTAGGTTACCCAGGTATGGAGATTGAGTTTCAGATCAACATCCCCGGCACGCTGGTCGGCTTGATGAAGCAAGGAGAGTTGGATTTAGTGGTCGGGTCTTTGTGTGAGACCGATAGCTCAGGGATCCTGTTGTGGAGCGAACCGCTCATTTGGGCGACCGCTGCGCAGCCACTCACCCCAATCAGCGAGCCGCTCCCGCTGGCACTGTTTCCTGAACCTTGTGCTTATCGAGAGGCGGCTTTGCTGCATCTTGCACACGCGGGCATCGCTCAACGCACGTCGATGCTATGCACCAGCACGAATGCCCTGCGCTCGGCTGTATTGTCCGGAATAGCCATAGCCCCGATGCCGCTAAGCCAGCTGGTTGCGGGAATCTCAGTCCTGAGCGCTGAGTACGGATTACCACCGTTACCCAATGCCGAATTTCGGTTGTTCTCGGCACCAGATGCAGACCCAGAAATCGTCACGGCGCTTACCAAGGTATTCCTGGAATACTGCTCGATGCGCCGCCAGTGAGCATCGCTCTTGCTTTAGCTGGTACGAAGCCACCATATCAGCCTCGATCAACATCCCTTCGGGAGCCAAACGCGATATGGGAATTAATGTACAGGCTGGTAGTTGTGCGGTGTGTTGAGATTGCTATCGCAGGCCTGCTCTTGCAGGGGGCGCAACTGTCTTGATCAGGCGGTTTGCTGCCTTGCGTCTTGCGCGGCCTACGAGCGAATCAGTGTGCATCGCGGGAAAGGCTTCACCGGTTTTGTGGCGGGTAGGGTGAAGGTAGGCGGTTCCGGGGGGGGGGGCTTTGGCGGATGGCTGTATGAAAGGACTTCGCACGAACAACTGCCCGAAACAAAAAGGTCCACTTTGCGGTGAGCCTTCTTTGGTACTGCGTATGGTGGCGCCAGGAGTCGAATCGAGTAATAAGTAGTTGAATTTAAAAGATTTAAATACGCTGAATGAAATGCTCTATCCCTAAAACTATCTTTATAATTCGAGTTCGATTGTATAAGCGGACTATATTTATTGCCACCGAATAACTCAGCGTAGATGGTTAATGCTAAAAAGCTTCGAATCAGAGCGAACCTTTGACCGGGATTGTTATTGCGAGAGGGAACTGTAGAAATAAAAAAATTGGCTGCGTACAGACTGACCGCAGCCAACTTTTACTTGAGAAGGCTATGTGTGTGTGCAAAATTAATTGCTCAAGACTCTGTGTAACTGCAATTTCTTGCCTCATTGTCCTGTATTGAGTGGCACTCGCTCAAGCGCTTAAATTGTACTTCGATTAGTAAGTGAATTTCAAGCCTTTTTTGTCGATTGCTCTCTGTAGGTTTATTTTGCTATCCCAGTTGGTGAACCAAGCTTTTGATACTGACTTAAGAAATTCATTAATTTTGTTTTTGTTGGGGATGTCATACTGATCTAGAACGATTTGAAGCAATTTTTTCTTGAATTTGTCTGCGATGTATGGGCACGACATGCAGTCTAGTAGCAAATGAATGGTGTTCGATTCAACTGCGCGGCGGTCACGCGATATGACAATTTCAATTTTTTCTAGAATTTCTTCTTTGAGGGTGTTATATCCAGCGTTGCGCTTAATATAATGCAAAAATGTAATGATTTCAAAATAGCAAGTATTATGCTCTGAGCTTATTTTGTCATATAAAGATTTTAGCTTTTGAGGCGGCAGTAGATATTCGTCGCCCAAGGTGGAGAGTAAAGTTACAATGTTTAGAGATTCAACTTTGCAGTCGTCCTTTTCATCGTAAATCATCAAGTCCAAGAATAAGATGCTTTCATCGAGTATCTTTTTCTTTATGTTGTTTTCGTGATCGTAAGAAAGGTGCTTGGAAATATCAAGGCAAATCGAGGATATTTGAATAACTAGATACGTTACTCTCACTCTCGGTGTCATG
Source organism: Pseudomonas sp. HLS-6 (assembly GCF_002753995.1). Classification (NCBI taxonomy): domain Bacteria; kingdom Pseudomonadati; phylum Pseudomonadota; class Gammaproteobacteria; order Pseudomonadales; family Pseudomonadaceae; genus Pseudomonas; species Pseudomonas sp. HLS-6. The sequence goes on along the minus strand of NZ_CP024478.1, from coordinate 4,908,113 downwards.
GAAAGAATAAAGAAGCAAAGCTCAAGTAATATGTAAATTAAGTTAAAAATGCTTTCCCGGTCAGTATCGCCCGCGACAGCTATGTTTCTCAGTGTGCTAATTTTTTTGCAGATTCGACTTAACGCAATGCCAGCGACGCCAGAGTAATCAGTGACATTGGCAAATAAGATTTGTTTGAACTCTTGGATTAAGCGATTGGCTTTTTTTGATGGTGAGCCTTTGCAAACTACAGCGTATGTTTCCTCGTCTGTTTTTACTATGTGTTGATCAATGAAGTCATTAATGAATGTTCTGGTTTCACTTTTCGCGATAGTGAGTGACGTCATGAACGGCGTAGAGTGAAGGCTGGTTTTGCTTTCATTGATGTGCAGCTTATATGATTCTAGATTTTCTTTAAATTTCTTAAAAATCTTTTTGCAAGTGTCTTCTTTTTTTGAGAAAACAAAATAATCATCAACATATCTCTTGACGGTGTAATCGCGCCCCAGAATTAGGTCATCTTGCGACAGGGTAGATATAGTGTCTATATCAATACGCTGTAGTATGATCTCAGAAAATATTCTTGAGGTTTCGGGCCCGATAATTATTCCATTTGTTTCTCCGTGATTGGAGTTCCTAATTATTTCATCAAATTTATTTTCAAACGATACTCCGTTATGGTTGTCTTTGGCGAAACCCTTATTTTTAACCGCCCATGCTATCGAGTGAGTGTAAATCGAATCGAAGCATTTTGAAATGTCAAATCGCATCAAGAAGTTAAATTTCTTCTCGATTCTATGGTATTCGTAAGATTCGTAAAATTTATAAAGAAAGTTGTATTTGTTGTAAGCGAAATAGGAACTTGCATGAGGGGTGTTTAAATTGTCAGATCCGTCATGTATCTCCTTGGCTTCTGGGTTGATGTCTACGTTCTTATATTTGCTATCAATGTCATAGAAAAAGCCTGCTATTTTCACCGGCGCCCTGAGAGAGATTTTGTTTCTCGAACACAGAGAGGTAATTAATACGTCGTAGTCTTTGTAGAACTCTATATAGTCCATCTGCGATGTTGGGTGCGGAAGACTGAGACTGCGGGCTCCAAGCGTATCTTTTTTGATTTTGTATGGGAGGGGAATTTTCCAACTGTTACTCCTTATCGATGTGAGCAAGTTTTTTGTATTTGCATCTCCAGTTTTAATATGTTCATAAAAGCCTTCGTTATTAAAAGTCACAGGGACTTCATATGGCGTTGTCTCAGTAAGTAAAACTCTATTGAAATCTCCCTTGTTTATCCTGGTTTTAGGCATTTTTCCAGCACTCCTTTATGGCACTCAGCTTTTCTTCACTAGCTTTATAGGTAATTTTATTTTTGAACCCGGATCGGAATGAAAGTCTCCCTAGCTGAGAGCGTTCAGCGCTAGATAGAGATTTCGATAGCGCTCTTCCCAATGAACCTTTCTTGCTGTGGACTGCTTTTCTTAGGAAGTTTGTGAGATCTAGTAGTGCTGGATCATCAGCACTTAGAAGTGGATAGTTATAAAATATACCGCTCCTGATTTTAAAGTCACCTTTGATGCTGAATTCACAATTCCCTGTTAGGAAGTGAATCCTGTCTTTTAGTAATTGAAAATTCGGTTTCTTGCAATGATCAAGAAGTGCGAGAATTGTCCTCGTCTTAATACGATTTATTTTTCTTTCTGCTAAGGTTACGGTGATTTTTTTTGGTTTTTTCCTATCTTCTTTTTTTGGATTTTTGGATTTTTGGGGATGTCGGAAAAGGTAAAATTATATCCAAGATAGTCTAAGGTTATATTTTTTTCTCTTCTGGCTCGCAAGTGCATGACGCTCTGCATTTGCAGTTATTATTGCATGCGCAATTTAATATGCACCTACAAATAATTGGGTGGAATTTGCTTTTTTTGGTATGAGTTCTAAGTCCTGTCGGAAGAGCTTTTTGAATTGCCCGCTCGCTTCCATTTATTATGTCTTTGTATGCAAAGATAATTATATCATCTACATATCTGGCATAATAGTAAACGCCATTAAGACTCCTGATTGCGCTGTCGAATTCGCGCATATATATTTCTGTTAGCGTAGAGCTTATATTTAGCCCTCTGGGGATGTGGGTAGGAATTGACGGGTCATTTAGAATTGCTTTGACTATTTTTTTTGAGGTTGGAGATAGGAGTGTTTCTTCGAGAACTGGTTCAAGAACAGTTTCTAAGTTTATACTTTCATAAAAACTTCTGATGTCTAATCTTATTATGTATATGGGGTTTATTTCTTGGAGTAGTATGTAGACTTGTTTGGTGATTTCTCTGCGATTAGATTGCTTTGCGCCATAAATGCGCTTTAAGTTGTCGTTCAATTTCCTAAGGATTAATATTTCTTTTATACTTCTGATGCGAACTATCGGTTTGCTTTTAACTTGAGCTTTGGTGATGCTCTCGAATTTAAAATCCCGGCTATCCACCGTGTAGCTCAGGTCGGTTAGGATTTTCTGTTCGCTTTCAAAAGAGTTTTGTGTTTTTAATTTTCGCTGGTCACGTCTGCTATGGAGAAATTTTTTGAGATTATCAGGTGAAAAATTCTGATTCAGCATAGCTTTCTCTTTTGTCAGTTTAGCTTGCGATGGCAATTATCATAACGGTATTGGTAAGGCGCTCAAGGCGGGCGCTAAACTGTTGGTAAATTTTGATTTTTCATATTGCTATTTTGTTAGGTAGTTGAGTGAGTGGCCTGATTCTAGCGCAGGCTTGTCATCACTCATTATGTGATCTAGGAGTTCACTCCGCTACGTTGCATTCCTGATGGTATTGGGTGAAGCATATTTAACTACTCATCATCGCGCAATACCGTCATGGTTTGACTCGCACTGAAAAAGCGATTTTGCTCTTTCGCGGTTTAGAACTAACCGTGTTAAGCCCGCTTACGTACATTTTTGATGTGTTCAAAAGGTTTAGCCGACTACTTTGCCGCTTATCGTTGACGCCTCCCAGCCTCCTCTTTGCCACTAGACACAAGACTTGCCACCGATCAGCGGCGCGCTTCTATAGATCGTTCCCCACGTAATCCCGCCAAGAATGCTGAGTGTTATCAGGGATCAAGGCCCCTGCGACCTGTGGGGAATGTCCACTACGCGGGACTGGCGGCGCCTTACGACCGGGAATCGCATTCCGGGAGCAAGGGCATCTCATGATCTGGCCTCCTGAGCACCGCTGCCGGCGGGCGGGTGGAGGCTGCATTGGCTGACGAGACCAGTGCCGCGAGATCCTGAGCCGGGTGAACGCAGTGGTGCGATGACTGGGGCATGCCTGACTTTCAGTCAGGTGCAGTCCATTCCGGGGGCTGTGGCACCATCATCTGCAGTGCTGGTGTGGGTGACTTTGGTGTTTGTCACGAGGGGAGTTGTCGCACCGTTCATATAAGAGAAGAGGTCGCTACCATTCTTGGCGTGACCGAGCGACCTGCAGGATGCCAATCGCTTATGTGGATAACCGCCACGGTATGACAGCTCACTGAACAGGCTGCTGTTTGGGTAGCCTTTTTACTGTGGCGGGGTCTGAGTTGTGTGGTGTGTTGAGATTGCTATCGCGGGCAAGCCCGCTCCTACAGGGTGGACTGCCCCCGAGAAATTGGACACAAATCCAACCCTTGGTGGGCAGTCCAGGGATCTGTGCAGGGCAGTGCATTTGATCGAATCACTGTGCATTGCAGGCAAGGCTTCAGAGGATGGCTGCCTGAAAGGATTTCGCACGGACAATCGCCAGAAACAAAAAAGGCCCACCTTTCGGTGAGCCTTCTTTGGTACTGCGTATGGTGCCGGCACCAGGAATCGAACCCGGGACCTACTGATTACAAGTCACCTGCACACAACAATGAAATCAATGACTTAGGTCACTTCCTTGTTACGTGCTGATGCCCGAAAGCCCAGTGTTTTCAGGTGGTTGCATGTGCTTGTTACGCGATGGTGCGAGGGGGTTTTGGCGTATCGGAGGGGTCTACCAGGGGAAGGCTGAGGTCATAGATGTCGAGCATGGACTCATCACGGTGACCGCTGGCTTGCTGCTTGTCCGCCCGAGTGCCGGGGGTGTCGGTGATGCCGCGTCGCTTGAGATCGTGGAGTCCGTAACGTTGCTCCTCGAGGAGCACACCGGCTTCGATCGCCTTCGTCATGAAGCGCTGCCATGCCGTATCCAGCCCCGACTTGCTCAGGGCCATGCCATGGTTGCTCACGATTAGCGGGCGCCGCTCGGGATGGATTGGTGTGGGGAAGCTACGGCTCGTCCAGATCTTCGATCGGTAGGCCTTAGCTTCGTCCCAAGCAGCTCGCAGGCGAGGGGTCCAGCGCACGATGTTGTCGCGGCTACCCTTGCGCCGGTTGGTCTGTACGCCTTCCTCGAGCTCGTTCGCGTCGGTGAGGGTAACGACCTCGATGCCGCGGAGACGGCACAGGTAGGCCAGCTCCATCACGATGCTCAGGTACAGAGGGCAGCTGCCTGGCTCATTTCGATGCAGACGCCCCAGGGCCTTGGCCCGATCGATCAAGGTTTCCATCACCGCTACCGCCGGCAATCGGCGCTGCTTACGTTCGGTCGGGGCTTCAATCCCCAGGGCGGGGTTGGTGTCCAGGTACCCACGGTTTCTGCCCCACTGCAGCACACGGCGTAGGTAACGCAGTACGTGGGCAGCTTTCGAGGGCGTGCCCTCTCCGGCGATCTTGTCGACCAGGCGTTGCACCAAGGCGGGGGAGAAGCGACGGACAGCCAAGTCACCCAGGGGCTTACCCATCTTGGTGTCCTGGTTGACCAGGACATCGCGGCAATAGGAGTAGTCGTCTTGGGTACGTTGGGAAAGCCCCTTGAACTTGGGGCTTTCATGGAACTGCTGGCAGAGGTAGCGCAAGGTGTCGCGATCGGTGTTGCTCACCTCGTCCATGATGCGGTGGAGTTCGACCATTGTTGCGTCGGCCGGCGCAACGTTGCGCCGGCGTTGCTTACCGTTTTCATCACGGTGAGAGGTGTACCAGATCCCTGAGCCTCGGTGGTCAAAGTAAATAGCCGCGGGGAGCGCGGCTTGATCGATATGGGCTGGGATGTGCGGATTGTGCTTCCGCTTGCGGGCTTTCTTCATAGGATATCGGCGTTGTAGCGATCCTGTCGTCCTGGGGCTACGCCGCCGGCACGGTTGATTAAGTCAATAGTAGTCCAGGGTCCGGCCTTGCCACGGAACATGCGAATGCCCTGCTCGAGCAGGGTTCTCTCCACGTCCGAACGACGCTGGTAGCCGGTGATCCGCTGGAGATCCTCAAAGCTAAGAACGTCGCTGGTTACATTCCCCATGTTGTGTCTCGCAAAAGCGCCCGCCGGCATTGTGGTTCAACGCCGGCGGGGTAGTTATTAGAAGTTGTGGGCAGGTGTTCTGGAGTTGTTACGTGTCGTAGTTGTCTGGGATACCCCTGTTGGGAGGTAGCTCTGCATCGTGCTTCAATGCCCTGGCGTTGTAGCTGACTTCGAACCAACCACCACAGCGGCACTGGTATTGCTCGCCCCGCACGTCATCAAACTCATCGCTCTGGATGCCGATCACTTGCTGGCAATGCGGACACCGACAGCAGATACTCATGTCGTTGTCGCGCACCAGGTGATGCACTTCGTAGATGTATTGATCAGTCACGAACCAGCTCCTTGCGCTTCACCTTCCCTTCCGCCTCAAGCTGACGCATGGCCTTGCGTAGGGTGTTGAGGTCGTAGGCGTACATCATTGCCTTGAACCACTTGTTCACGATGCGCACGCAGACGTAGGCCAGCACGAACAGGATTACGGCGAGCGCGGCTACAGCGGCGCAAAGCATCACGCCATAGCCAAGCCATTGAGCAAAATCATTCATCTTGACGTGTCCCTCAGATGCTGCGCTGTGCGGTGAATTGAACGTGTGGGTCGGTGCTGCAGCGGTTGGCTGCGAACAGATCCGGCTGTGCCATCAGGGCCCCGAGCTTACTGGCCAAGGCGCGTGCCGCTGCCTCGGCGCTGATGGTGCTGCTGGCGGTGGCGTTCTCGCCCCGGGCTCGGGCGGTGTAGGTGCCGGCGCTCAGGCGAACGCTGATAACGAGATCAGTCATAACCCTGCTCCCGTTGCCGCTCAGCCTTAACCCATGCCTCCTGAGCGGCTTCCAGAGCCTCCTCTAGATCGAGGAACGCACCGTCGATCAAGTCAGCGACAAATGCTTCATAAGCGTTGGATTCAGCGATTGCATGGCCGGACGCCCAGGACACTACGCGGCCTCCTGCGGCCTCCCTGGGCACCGTCGAGCTGGTGGAGTTCTCGATCACAAGCGTGTCGTAACGTTTTGCCTGTTCACTCACGATTCTTCCTCCGACAAGGCCACATCTTCAAAGCCGGGCAACTGGACATCAGCCGCTACGACGCGGATACCGCACCATCCAAATTCGTCCCCCACAATTTTGCCGCCCCAGCCTTCTTTGTTCTGAAGGGCCCAGGTCGAGCTTCGAGCGGGATAGCTGTTGGAGTCACTGGAAAAGTCCGCACCGCCGTCCTCGAGCATTTCGCAGATCACCTCGAGGCCGGCCAGGCGAATGACGGTGCGGACAACGTCGTCGTCCTCTTCGGCCAAGCGGTCTTCGGCGCTGGTCCAGAAGCTGTTGATAAGTTCTGCACGCTCGGGTGTGAGTCGATCAAGGTTCACCTCGAGGGTTACCTCGTAGTCTTTCCAGGTGTCTTTGACTTTGAAGCGCTTGATGTTTGGCGTGGTCATGCTTGAGCTCCTGAAGCGGTTACGGTGCGACGGGTGTCGGTTTTGTGGCCGGAGTTTCGGTTCGCTTTCTGCATTCGTTTCGCCTCAACGTTGGTCATGTAGGCATCCCAGTAGGCGGACTGACGTGTTTGGCGGGCCTTGCTGCAGGCCTGGTGGTTGCCGCTGGAGCGGGCCCGGTTGCAGATGTCGCAGTGGTTCGGCAGGTCCAGCGCGTGGCTGGCCAGGCGCGGGCGTGTTTGTTGGCTCATGCTTGAGTTCCTGGAGCAAAAGCCCCGCGTGGTTGGCCTGCCTCATAGCGGGCGAGTAGGGTGGCGACGAGCTGGGCTTCTGCTCCATCGAGCACCCCCAGGCGCTTGGCCATGTCTGCGGCACCCTCAAGGCGGGCACGGGTAGTGGCCGAGCGGTGGACCTGGTGGTCGACCAAGGCGGCGCCGATTACGCCGATGGCCAGCAAGCGCGGACTATGGCCAGTCGCGGTTGTGGTAGGCTTCGCGGTACTGCTGCTTTGGGTGTTTGATTCCATCTTTCATCCCTCTGTGGTGGTCGGTGCCGGGGAGCTGAAATCTCCTCGGCACCCTTCGTTTACCGGCTTTCGCCGGCCCTTCCCCAAGTGCGACCGCTACGCTCGGCGCACCAGATAGATCTCCAAGTCTTCGAACTGCTCTTCGTCATGGCAGGAGCTCCATTCGAGGACTGCCTGAACATGTGCCCGCGAGCAGTCCAAAACCATAATTTCGCGCTCGCCACGAGCGGCGAGCACTTCCAGAATTCCCTGCAAACCCTCAGCGGCATAGGCTTCGGCGTGGACGATCGGCAGGCCACCACCTGGTGGGTTGAGCCTCGCCATAAGATCCGGGGATTCGGCCTCCCTGGATCTGTTGATAACTTGAATTTCCATGGTGATTACTCCCGGAAGATGAAGCAGCGAACGGTCGATGGGATGTGTGCGGTCGGTGCCATGGTCTGCTGACGGCACCGGATGAAGCTTTCCACCCGTTTCTGTTCCGCCAGGCACTGGTGGGCACGGCAGTCCTTGAGCAGCCGGCGCAACGTCGCGAGCTCGGGCAGGCGCTGTCGATGCTCCAGGGCGACTTCGGCAAACTGGTTGAGGTTGATAGCGATCTCCCCAGGCTTTTTGCTGTGGTTGACCAGCGGCGCCTCGGGCAGCGATTCCAAGTAGTCGTACACCTGCCAGAACTCGTTCACTTCCTTCGGGTCGGTGGTGATCGCCGCCTGACGTTCGCTGGCCGCTTTCAGGACGTATTTGCGGCACGCCTGGACCATGTGGTCCGGGATCGCGATCACCAGCTGCAGGCAGTCAACCAGGGCCAGCATCATGGCGTGGTTCTTGATTACCCGATCAGAGGTCAGCTTGCGGTGGGCCCACAGCTCAGCGCGGTACTTGGGGTACAGCTCGGCAAAGCGCTTGAGGATCTTCGGCTCGGCCCGCATGGCCTTCACCATGAAATGACTGACGTGCTCCAGCTCGGTCTGCACGATCGCGTCAGCGGCCCGGCGGCTTTCGTCGGTGATCGTCGGCTTGAGGAACGGCAGCCGGAAGATACGGCTGATGATGGCCTCGTGGCCGGTCACGATGGCGTTCTGCGCGATCACGATCGAGGCGCGGAACGGCGGCTCGTAAGTGTCGTTGCTGTTGGACTTGACGCCCCGGGTACGCAGGGTGCCGCCGCCGTAGAAGTCCTTAAACTGGTCCCATTCGAAGGCCTTGGCGTTGTCTTCGTTGGTGTTCCGGTCGGCTTCGAGCAGCACCAGGGGCAAGTTGGCCACCTGACCCATGGCACGGCTCAAGCCAGAGAACGAGCTCTTGGCAGGGTCGAAGCCCTCATACAGCCGACCAAACAGCTTCCACAGGAACTTGATCAGCGTGGTTTTGCCCGAATCGGGCTCCCCCGACATTTCCAGGAACGGGAAGCTCTCATGCTCTGCACGGATCTGCTCGGCAAACAGCGAGCCGAACCAGTACGTCAGGGCCAGGACCCCGTTCTCACCGAAGCAGGTCCAAAGGTTCTCTAGCCAATCCTCACGGTAGCCCTTGGAGTCCAACGCGGCCTTGAGCTTCACCGACTTCATCAAGCACTTGACGCGTTGCTTGCCGAATTCGAAGTAGTCCTCGTCGTTGGCCTTGTAGACAGACCCGCCGTGGATGGCGATGTCATTGAAGATGTAGGCCTTGTGATCACGGCTGTAGCCCAGAAAGTCGATGGTCTCGACGGTTTTCAGACGTTCGGTTTGCCGGATGATGATCTGGTCCAGGTGCTTCTGAGTGCCGAGCCAGGTCGCGCCGGAATACATCAGACGGGTCTTGAACTCGCTGCTCGAGGAGATCTGCTTCGGCGTGAACGTGAAGTTCTCACCATCGTCATCGTGCGAGCCGGCCACCTGGAAGTAGAACCACGCCTCGTTGGTGACGTCGCTCACCTGCTTGTACAACGCATGGAATCGGCAGTTGGCCAGCAGTTTCAGGCCGCAGACGTTTTGCAGCACCTTGCGGCGTGCGGCCTTGTCGTTGAGCTGCTGATCGTCTTGGTCTTCGCTGTTTTCCAGCTGCTTCTGTTCCTCCTCGAGCTTCGACAGGTCGAACTTGGCCCAGTACGTCTGGTTGCCGAAGTCGAAAGCGAACTCGGGGAAACCCTCATCCCACATATACATCAGCAGTGCCTTTTCACGAGGTGAAGCGGCAAGCAGCAGGTCGCCTTCATGACGCGCAGCTGCCAGATCGCGCTTGCGCTTGTGGTTTCGGGTCTGGCCTTCCTCCTCGAACTGCCAGCGCTGATGCAGGTCGTTCCAGTCGACCTTCTTGTCCCGCTGGGGAATGAGTGCAGCTTTGCACTTGAAGCCCATCTCGGTGGCCTGCTTCGCCCAGCGCTGCAGATAGCCGCGAGCTGTTGGCTCATTGTCCAAGGCCCAGACCAGGGTGGGCAGGTTGCCCGGACGCTGCTCGAGCAGCTGCTTCAGCGCCTCGATCGGGAAATTCACACTCGACATGGCCGACACCGCATCGATGTCGTTCTGCACCAGGGCAATGGCGTCGAAGATTCCCTCAACTATCCACAGCTCTTTGACGGTGGCCAGTTCGACGCTGGGCGGGCACCACCACTGACCTTGAGAGCTGTACTTCGGCTTGAAACGGGCCTTCATCTTGCCGAAACGGGCAGGGCGATCGATCAGGCGTTCCCAATAGCCATCGTTCGGCAAGGCGAATCGAATCGTGGCACTGGATTCGTTTGTCTCGTGGTTGACGTAGTTCTCCTGGGTGAACCAGCCGGTCATCTTCCCAGCGTTCAAGCCGCGGGCAAATTCCAGGTACGAACGAGCGGTGGCGGTCGGGTCGTTATCCGTAGCCGGTGCGCGCTTGCTCCAATCCTCGAACAGGTCGTCATAGATCTCTTTGACGTGTTCGATGTGGCCGCAGCGCTCTGGACGACCGCAGCGGATCTGCCACGGGTTGTCGTGGCGTGCGTACAGCTCCTTCTTCCCGCAGGCCGGGCAGACGCCGCCGCGCATGTAGTTGGTGCCAGCACGGAGTTTGAGCCCGAAATCACTTTCCAGCCGTTGCAGCACTTGGGAGCGGATATCTTCATTCATCATGACGGTTACTTCGCAGTTTTGAGGCTATAGGCCAGCGCGCCGATCAGCCGACGTTGCGCGCCCATGACAGGGTTTTTCAGGACGATTGCGGTGTGCCTGTCCTGATCCGGAACATAGCGGTAGGTATCTGCCCACCAGTGCTCGTTCAGCGCAGCGCTGTATTCCGACTTGAGTGAAGCCAGCAGGGCGTTTGACTGTTGGGGGCTCATTTCCGCCTGGATTACCACCTTGTTCTCCATGAAAACCTCGACTTCGGACGCAACTCACCCAAACCCACAGCAAGCGGGTGGGGCGATGGGATTAGGGATTAGGTGCGCGCTGCGCGGGTAGGCGAGCGATCAGCTACGCCAAGGCCAAGGTCGTTCATGGCCAGGTATACGGCTCTTTCAGCCGTTGGGTCGGATACGTTGTGGTCCGCCACCAAGTGGCATACAGCGCGGACGAACAGACGGTCGTCGCCGCTCAGGTGTTCGGCTTGGTGCCGCTTCAGGTAGTGCAGTGCGGAGAACTTCAGCACGTCCTGGTAGTCGGGGCGCGTAGTGCTCATGCTGCCACCCCCGAACGGGCACGGTGCAGCGCGATTGCCGACAATACCTCGGTGTGGCGGGCGGACATGTGGGCCTCATGGGCGCGGATGATTTCCTCGGCCTCGGCTTGCGAGATAGAGCCATCCGCCAAGGCCTTGGCGATCTCCAGGTCCACAGCACCTCGCTTGGCTGAGGCGACCATCGACATGGTGTAGAGCTCCACGTTGTCCAGAACGTCGACATCGGCGACCTTGACGAAGATGCCGCCATATAGGGAAGCGATGAACTCCGGCAGAAAGGTGGTGCCGGCGGTGGCTTCGAGTTGGCGCAGCTGCACCTCGTTGAGCGGACGGGCGTTGTTGTTTTCGTAGGCGTGGTTGTCGAACTTTTTGAGCTCGAGGGCGAGGTGAGCAGCTGCTTGGGCCCGACCGCCTGGGTAGGCGCGAATGATCGCGCTGACCACGTCTTTCCTTGTCTTGAGAACTGAACGATTCATGTTCTGATTTTCCCTGATAGCCAGTGGCCTTATTCTTCGATCACGCCGTCTTTGATACCTAGCAGTACCGCTGCACGGTGTGCCTCCCCACGAAGTCCCTTGATGCGGCCTGTCAAAAGGCCGCTGACCAAATTTTTGTTCAAACCATGAATCCGACTGAACTTGGCAATGCTCATCCCCTTTCGATCAAGCGAAGCGCGGGCTTGCTCAGGCGTAACTGGCGCGGGCATAGTGTTTGTTCCTGTTTGTTTGTGTTCGTCTGTGGTGATTCTTGGTCAGAAAAATGTTCAAGTCAAGGTGCGATGGTCAAAAAAATGCTAATCGCTGATGGAGTGGGCAATAGGCTTAGGGAAGAGCGTGAGCGTTTGGGACTATCGCAAGAGGAGTTCGGTGTTCGTGTTGGCGTGAGCCGCGGAACTCAGAAGAAGTACGAGCTCGGCACAGGTTCAAGTTCGATGGACTTGAAGTACTTGTCCGCTCTTGAGGCGATCGGTGTTGATGCGACCTACATAGTCACCGCTTCGCATACCTTGGCTGCTGGGTTGACTGGCGAAGAGGCTTCGCTCCTGGAACAGTACCGCGCTATACCCGATCAGGATCAGCGAGCACTTCGCCGCTTCCTGAAAGCCATGTTCGATGACGCTGTGTAGGACATCTACTGACATTGGTCGTACTCCGCTGTAAAGGCCCTGCACCGCCCCGATAAAGCCGTTCCCACATTGCATATCAAGGAGTTAGCGCATGTTGGATACGGCAGTAGCTGTGCAGAAACGAGTTGACCAGGTCGAGACTCAATGGCTCTCGCTAAGCGAGAATGAGCGCCGCCTGATAGGTCGATTTCGTCAGATGAGCGATCGAGAGCGGCACCAGGTGCGCCGACTGATCGAACAGTTGGCCACGAACCCAGACGACTCGGATTCCTGAGTCATCCAAAACAAAACCGCCGACCAATCGGCCGGCGGTTCTAGTCAGGCCGCTGGCCTGCTCATGTGTTCGAACAACTCCCTTTGCTTATCCGCTGGAAGGCTCTTGAAGCGGTCCAGGATCAGCGTATCCAGTTGCTGCGCAGATGGCCGCAGCGTGTGTGAAAACGTCAGCTCCGATACCCATGTGTGGCCGCACTTAGCGTCCAGGCACTGGCAGTACAGCTTGGCGTAGGCGCGGGTAACCTCTTCCCGCGAACTGATCCGGCCTTTATGGCCACAAGTCGTGCAGTTGACTCGCATGGTGTCCCTCCCCAGGGTTCAGATGCGCCATCATTATGCCGTCAATCTCTAGTTGAATCACCTATGAAGCGTTACTAGATGTAGTGGTTTCTTCGGTTTCTGGCGCTTCTTTCCAGTTGATTCGCCTATCTTCGCGCAGCGTGTCGTTGACCTGGTTGAACATCTGGCAGATGGGCCTGATCTCGTTGTTGGTGTAGACGCGATCGATCTTTTCGATGTCGCCGAAGCCTGCGCTGTTCTCGGGGATGATGCCGGCCAGGGCCGGGTTCATGCGCCATGCGGCGATGACATCGTTACGGGTGATGTTCTTCACCTTCTCCAGTTCGTCCTTCGCCTGGAAATCGCCAACTGGGATGATCTGGATCGCCTTCTCGGCGCCGCCAGGGATGTTCACGAACATGCTGCGGAAGTTACCTACACCCTTGCTCCCGGCGATCTGCGCCTGCAGCGCTTCCTCGTCCGCCTGACTCATGTTCGGATCGTTCGAGTAGAAGATGTAACCGACGTGGGCGCCGTTGTTGTAGTAGCGCCGGCGGAACAGCGTGGCGGCCTCGTTGAGCAGCAGCGCCTGCAGCCCGCCCAGGTAGTCGGGGATCCCGTAGATGTTCTGCTCCACGTCGTAGTTGAAGATGTGTTCCACCTCGTCCTGGTCAAAGTCCAAACGGGTACCGTCCGGCATGAGCATGGCGTAGCCGCCCTTCACCTTCACACGCATGTTGATCGCCGGCAGGTGCTCCAGCTCGAGCACCTGGCCGAAGGCGTTGCATTTACGCAGCAGATAGGTTTCACCGAAGACCATGTAGTCCAGTGCCGATCGGCTCATGGCCTGAAGGCTGAAACCTCGCGATGGGATGAACTCACGCAGCAGCAGGTTGCGCTTGAACGGCGGGATCGCGCCGTGGTGAGCGTTGGCGCGCAGCAGCTTGGCCAGCCCCACACGCGACGCCGGCGGCGTGTAGACCGTGCCGTCGCTGCTGGGGAACACCCCCAGGTAGTTGCCGATGTTGTCGGTCAGCACGGCCTCGGGCGCGCCGAACGTGAAGGCTCGCACGGGTTGCTTGGCCGGTTGTTGCTTTGCGTGGCGTGGAGGCATGGGTTCCTGGTCCGCTGGTGACGTAGCGGCTGCGCCGCTGACGGTTGGTGTTGAGGGGTTCGTTGTAGAGGGCGTGCATGATTGCCCAGGCCACGTCGGCGTGACCGGTGGCTTCGGTGCGCGATGCGCTGTATGTGATCTGGCCGCTGCCCGTTGTGCCGCGCTTGATTGTCAGGAACGCCTGGGCAATGTCGCTGCTGCCTGCATCCCACTCGATGCGGGCGTGCTGGATGGTGTCCTGAGCCTTGAGCACCAGAGCGTTCTTGGTCTCGAGGCTGTAGTGGATCGCCTGGGCCCGCGGGTAGAAGTCGCGCACCAGGTCGAACACGCCGTAGCCGATCCCGGTGGTGTCGATGCCGATGTGCTGGACGTTGAACCGCTCGGTGAGCTTCTTGACCTGGTTCGCCTGGTGCGAGAACGACTGCCCCCGCCAGCTGTGCTTTTCCAGGATGCGGAACTTGGCGCCTTGCTCGAGCGGCGGGGCGATGACCACACAGGTGGCGTCGTCTCGTGTCCGACTGGGGTCATAGCCGATCCAGACGGGGCTGTTGCCGTAGGGCCTGGCTGCATCGGGGTCGTAGTCCGTCCACAGTGACAAGTCGCTGTAGCAGCGCTCCAGATCGGCCAGGTGGAACGCACCTTGCGAGCTGTCGATGAATTTGCACATGAACAGCTGTTCGAACGCGTCGTCGTCGTACTCCAGCTGCAGCTGCTCGAGGTCGAACAGGTCGCAGCCGCTGTTGATCGCGTCGAGGATGGTGATCGTCTTGCGCCACTGGCCGTCCGGGCATAGCGCGCCGGCGCCGTAGCTAACCGCGGCTGGCCATTCCGCCACCGCAGGCGTGCCGCGCTTTTTCTTCCGGTTGCGGAACGACTCCCCGGTCCAGAACGGGTAAGCCTGGTGGGTGACGGCGCTCGGGGTCGAAAAGTAGGTTTTGCGCCACTTCTTGTGGGTGGCCATCGCTGAGGCCACCTTGTTGAGCTTGTCGAAGTCCTTGATCCAGAAGTACTCGTCGACATAGACGTGGCCATGATGGCCCTGGGCTGTGCTGCTGTTGGTGCTGAGGAAGCGCAGCTCGGCCCAAGGCTTGCCGTCCTTACTGAGCACGATCGGGTTGCCGGTAAGCTCGAGGCCGAACCACTCCTGGGCGAACGCCACGATGTAGCTGCGGAAAATCTCGGACTGGGCACGGCTGGCCGACAGGAACACCTGGTTGTCGCCGGTGAGCACGGCATCCATGAAGGCCTCGCCGGCAAAGTAGTAGGTCAGGCCTACCTGGCGCGATTTCAGGATGTTGCGGATCCGGGCAGTGAGCGGGTTCTGCTTCGCCGCGAACAGCTCCTTCTGGTAGCCGTACATCTTGCTGATGAACTTATCCAGGAAGTCGACTTCGGTCAGCCCGGTGACGTCGTTCTTCGGGGCCTTCGGCTTTTTCCCTTCACCTCCCTCACCGCGCCGGCGCTTGCCACGCTCACCGCGATCACGCCGCGGCTGCTCGTCCGCAGGGTTGCCGGCTGACTCTGACTGATGCGTAACGACGGCTGCCTTTGAACACTGCTTGGCCAGGCGCTCGCGCAAGGTAGTGAGGCGGTCCAGTTCGTCCAGCTCGCCCTTGCTCAAACTATCGGGCTTTTCCAGCAGCAGTGTGATTCGCCGGCTGACGGCAGTCAGTGGCTCCTCGTCGGTGAGCATGTCTTCCCACCCGCCCTGCCGGATCCAGTAGTAGACGATGCGGACATTGGGCAGCCCGAGCTGCGCCTGGATTTCCTTCGCTTTGCAGCGACGCAGGAACAGGCGTTTGGCGGCTTCTTTGACTTCGTTCGAGTAGTGCATGGTCCGCAGTCTATGCGGCGAATAGGCTGCTAACTTCCTGTTAATTTCCGGCTTTGTCCTAGATCGTGCAAATAGGAGAAGCGCGCAGTTAAACCGTTTGTTGGGGGATGGCTGGGTCCATATGGTGGGGGCCTCAAAGCCATGAACTCACCAGGATCCTATGCCACGTTCCCTCGTTTCGTACTGGAAGCGCGTAGCCAAAAGCGGCCCCACTGTAGATGGCCGCGAAATCCTTCCCCAGGAACTGCGTGATATCGCCGAGACGTACAACCCCGCGGAATACACCGCGGTGATCTGGTGCGAGCACGAGCGCTGGTACGGCTCTCACGGTACCGTTTTCGCGGTTCGCCTGGTGGAGCAGGCCGACGACCTCAAGGAAGGTCAGGTAGCCCTGGAAGCGCAGCTCAAGCCAAACGATCGTCTGCTGTGGCTCAACGACCAGGGCGAAAAGCTGTTCTCCAGCATCGAGATCACCCCCAATTTCGCCGCATCTGGCAAGGCCTATCTCACCGGCCTAGCTGTCACCGACTCGCCTGCCAGCCTCGGCACGCAGGAGCTGTATTTCTCCAAGCGTACCAGCAAGGCCGCGTACTACAGCGTTCCGGTCGAGCTGGGCACCCTGCGCGATGACAAGGGCGGCAATAGCGACGAAAGCAAGCTCCTGCGTCTGTTCACCAACCTTTTCAAACGCTTTGCCACCGAAGAATCGGTGGGTGAAGCAGCCGACGACACCCCCACCGAGAGCAAACCCCCAATGGATGAAGCTACCGCCAAGGCCATTCAGGCCCTGATCGAGCAGCAGATGATCGTCACCGCAGGCCTCCAGACCATCGTCGACAGTTTCGCGGAGGTCGCGCCAGAGCCGGACGTTGAGCCGATCGACGACGTTCAGTCTGCTGTCGATGCCATCGTCTCGACTGCCGAAGACGAGAAGCAGCTCAGCCGCCGCGGCGGCGGCAACAAAGCCCTGCATGCCAGCATCCAGAAGCTGGAAAAGCAGTTCAACCAGCTGATGAACACCCCGCAGGGCCGCAACGTGCCACGCACCACCGGCGCTAACACTGACAAGAAGCGAGTCCTCTGACATGGCCTATAACCTGAGCTCCTACGGCGCGCAGATGTACGCTGCGATGCAGGTGGCCATGGCCGAAACTTACGGTGTGGATGCGGTCACCCGCATGTTCAGCGTAGAGCCGTCCATTGCCCAGGAACTGAACGACGCCATCACCGCGAAGGCTGACTTCCTCGAGCGCATCAACGTCATCGGCGTGTCCGAGATCAAAGGCCAGAAGGTGTTCCTGGGCACCTCGGGCCCTGTGACCGGTCGCACCAACACCAAGACCACCGACCGCGAGGCGAAGGATGCCTCGGCGTTGGATGATGACACCTATGAGCTGGTGTCTACCGAATCGGACGTGAGCCTGGCTTACGCCAAAATTGACGCCTGGGCGAAGTTCCCCGAGTTCCATCAGAAGTACTCGGCCGCGGTGCAGAAGCAGATTGCCCTGGACCGCATCATGATCGGCTTCCACGGCACTCATGCTGCCCCGCAGTCCGATCCCACTCAGTATCCGCTGCTCCAAGACGTGAACAAGGGTTGGCTGCAACAGGCGCGCGAGAAGATCCCGGCGCAGGTCCTGAAAGAAGGCAAGGTAGCTGGCAAGGTCACCCTGGGCGCCGGCGGCGACTACGCCAACCTCGACGAGCTGGTGCACGACACCAAGCAGATGGTTGACGAGCGTGTCCGTGACGGCGGCGACCTGGTGGCAATCATCGGCAGCGACCTGCTGGCCGCAGACAAGGCCAAGCTGTATGCCAGCCAAGCGGGCACTCCGACTGAGAAGGAGCGCATCGAGAGCCAGCAGGTCATCGCCACCTATGGCGGTCTGCCGGCATTCAGCGTGCCGCATTTCCCTGCGAACGCCGTGCTGGTCACCAGCTTCGACAACCTGTCGATCTACTACCAGGACAGCAGCTGGCGGAAGCAGACCATCGACAACCCGAAACGCTCCCGCGTCGAGGATTACAACAGCCGCAACGAGGGCTATGTGATCGAGCAGCTGGAGAAATTCGCCCTCACTGAAAACGTCGAGGTGATCTGATGAGCCTGGCACTGGCGCACAAGCGCCGCACCCTCGAACAGGGCTTGGCAGCTTCGGCTGCCAGTGCCAAACCGTCGGTGTATTCCCCGGCGGCGGCCATGACCAGCCCAGCGAATGCTCAGAAGCACTACAAGCTGATGGAGGACGCCCTGCTGGTCGACCTCGAGCGCTTGTCAGGCTTCAACAGCATCGAGCAACGGCAGGTTATCAAGCGTGAAGAGCTGCTGCCCAAGTACCTGGAGTACGTCGGTCGCTATCGTGAGTCCGGCCTGAACTTCCCAAACCAGGTTCTGATGTACGTCATGGTGTGGTTGTTCGACACCAGCCAGTTCGAGCTGGGTCTGGAGCTGGCCGACTTCGCCATGTCCCAAGGCCAGGCGCTGCCGGAACGCTTCAACCGCGACATTCCCACGTTCGTTGCGGATGAGGTGATCGAGTGGGCAGAGGCCGAATACAAGGCCGGCCGCAGCCCTGAACCCTACGTCAGCAACCTGCTGCCCCGTGTGGATGGTGAGTGGGCTCTGTTCGAACGGATTCCGTCTCGCTACCACAAACAGCTCGGCCTACTGGCCATGGACCGCAAAGATTGGGCCTCCGCCATCGTGCACTTCGAACGAGCCGAGGCTCTGTACGAAAGCATCGGTGTGGGCACGCGCCTGGCGGGAGCTCGCAAGGCGCTGGCCAAGGCGACCGCCCTGGGCGGGCAGGTAGCGGCCCAGATTGCCACCCGGCTCGATGAGGTCCTGCAGGCACCTGAAAAGCAGGAGCCGAGCAGCACAGCCCCCGACGGCAGCGATAACGCCGCCACCGAGTAACCGTCTTCCCCCCCCGCAGGGAGTTGTTACGGCAAGGCCGAGTCATTCATGACCCCGACCTTCACCGCAGCAGCAACCTGCCCTATTTGAGTGGTCAGCATGAGTGGATTTTCCGGCAAGACCATCAGCCTAATGGAACGGACCATCATCAACGACGGGTTCTGGCCCGATTTGTTGATGTCCGAGTTCCAGCAGGGCTACCGGCTTCCTGGCGAGTACGCCCTGGACATGCTGACCACTGATCTCGTTACGGCCATGCACGAGGTTAACCTCGACCTGGCCAAGCTGAAAGCGCGCTGGCAGGACGCAGGAGTGTCAAACGTTGAGTCCGCAGACAGCACCGTCCTGCCGGAGCGCACCTTTCAGGTGTCGCTGTACAAGCGCGCCGTCTACACCCGAGCCAAGGCGAGCCTGCTGACCCAGTTCGCCACGGTCACCCGCAGGGAAGTCGCCGAGAACACCGGCAAGGACGCCCCGGAGCGCGGTGAAAAGTACCTAGAGTTCAGCCAGCAGGCCGTTCGGTCGCTGCAGGGCCGTGGCCGTATTACGGCGGCGCTGCTGTGATCAAGCTGCAGGCTTTGACGGCCTACCTCATCGAACGCCAGTTGGTTGCCCCCGAACAGCTCGACAGCTGGACCGACCAGGTCAACCTGGAACTGGTGTGGAAGCCCGACACCAAGGGCATGCACATGGGCGACATGAACTACAGCGCCACGATCGTGCTCGAGCGCTTCGCCGATAACCCGGCCCGCCTGATGGCCTTGGTCGGCAGTTGGCTGGAGAACAACGACGAGGACCGCGACGGACTGCCCGCGACCGTGTTCGACATCACCATGCTCGACAACGACCTGGCCGACGTCGACATCAAGCTGCAGTTCAGCGAACCGCAGTACCTGACCGAGGATCCTGACGGCGAGATCGCGGCGTTCGGCAAGACCTGGGCATTCGTGCCGTTCGAGCTGTGGGTGGCCGAGGAAGGCGAGGTGGCCGGCGATGGCGCGTAGCACTTTCGACCTGGACGTGCGTGGCCTGCTCGGGGCGGAGGAACAGCTCGCGCTGCTCAATCTGCCGCCTCAGTTGCGCCGCCGGCTGCTGAACAACGTCAGCAAGCGCGTGCGCAGCCTGAGCCGCCAGCGGATCCGCAACCAGCAGAACCTGGACGGCTCACCGTTCGAGGCACGCAAGGGCTCCGGCAAGGGCAAAAAGAAGATGGAAGCCGGCCTGGGCAAGCTGCTCGAGGTCACCCGCGTCAATGCTGACGAAGCCGAACTGGGCTGGCGTAACGCGCTGACCCGTTGGGTGGCAACGCAGCAACACAACGGCGTGTCCGAACGACGTACCGCCGCGCAGATGCGCCAGTGGAACAAGGTTCCCGAAGGCCTGGCCGCGACCGAAAAGCAGGCCAAGCGTTTGCGTCGTCTCGGTTTCAAGGTCCGTCAGGCGGGCAAAAAGACGCTCACACGCCCGTCAGTGGCGTGGATTAAAGAGCATGTGAACTACGCCAAGGCGGGTCTGCTGATCCGCATCCTGGACGACGAACAAGCCGAGTCCTCTGGTGCGCAAAGCTGGGAAATCAAACTCCCCAAGCGCCAGTTTCTCGGCCCTGGCACCGAGTCAGAAACCAGTGCGCTGGTGAACCTGGTGCTGCAACAAATCCTTAACGCTCCCCGCTAACGAGGCACACATGGCACTTGGCAAAGTCAGCGTCAACAATCTCAATCTCAGCCAAGGCGCTGTGACTGCGATCGAACGCCACTTCCTTTTCATCGGCCCTGGTGCAAAAAGCATCGGGCAATTGATCTCCCTGAACACGGACAGCGACCTGGACGTGATGCTGGGCATTCCACCCAGTGACCTGAAAACACAGATCACTGCCGCCCGCCTGAACGGTGGCGATCGCTGGGCCTGCGTGGCCGCGCCGATTGCGGCCGAAGGGGATTGGCAGGATGCCCTGACCGTATCGCAACAGCAGGGCCATTCGTTCGAAGCTGTGGTGATCACCACGCCGGTTGAGACTGCTGCCGAGCTGTCGGCCATGCATGATGCCGCGATCGCCCTGGGCAACACCTACGGTCGTCGCGTCTTTTTCATGGCGGCGTCTGTGGGTATCACCGATTTGCAGACTTGGGCGCAATACCTGGTCACCCAGAAAGCCATTACCCAAGACTTGGCCGCGCCCCGCGTCCTGTGCGTGCCGCAACTGCACGGCAATGATCTGGGCGTGTTAGCCGGTCGCCTGGCTAATGCCGCCGTCAGCGTGGCCGACAGCCCCATGCGTGTGGCCACCGGTGCGGTACTCGGCCTCGGCCCGGTCCCGGCCGACGCTGATGACGTGCCGTTGCCGTCGGCCACACGCGCCGAACTGGATACTGCGCGACTCTCCGTGACCCAGACCTACCCCGACTATCCAGGCGTGTACTGGGGCGACGGCAACATGCTCGACGTGCCCGCCAGCGACTTTCAGGTGGTCGAGTACCTGCGCATCGTCGACAAGGCGGCGCGCCAGGTGCGTCCACTGCTGATTGCCCGTGTCGCTGACCGGCGACTGAACAGTTCGGCCAACAGCATGGTGGTGAACATGAACGCGCTGATGGCCCCGCTGCGGGCGATGGCCAAGTCCACCACTTTTGCGGGCCAGGTGTTTCCCGGCGAAATCGAACAGCCCAAGGACGGCGACATCGTGCTGACCTGGAAGAGCAAAACCGCCGTGGAAGCCTTCATCAAGGTCAAGCCCCTCAATTGCCCGAAAGACCTGACCGCCAACATCGCGCTCGACCTTTCGACCACCGAAACGGAGTAACCCCGCATGGCTGCAAAGATTGGCGGCAAGAACTTCGACGTGAACCTAGGCGATCTGCTCGTTCACGTCGAGAGCGGCACCCTGGACATTACGGACAACAGCACCGTGGCGCAGAGCAAGGGCGTGCCGAACGGTCACGTTGACGGTGACGTGGCCGCTGCCGGCGAACTGGAGCTGGACACGACCAACTTCAACCTGCTGATCGAGCAGGCCAAGAGCGCCGGCAGCTTCCGCGAGCTGGAACCGTTCGACATCGTATTTTTCGCCAAGGCCGGCGACGAGGAACTGCGCATCGAAGCGTTTGGCTGCAAGGTGCGGATCTCCAGTTTGTTGAGCCTCGACCAGAAAGGTGGCGAGAAGAACAAGCACAAGATCCCGTTCGACGTCACCAGTCCGGACTTCATCAAGATCAACGGCGTGCCGTACCTGAGTGCCGCTGAAATCGAAGGCCTGACCTGATGGTGGACTGGTTCGATCGCGCTCAGGCGCAAGAGCAGCGCGAGCGCGACAAAGCCATTGCGGCCCAGCTCGCCAGCCCGCGCCCGTCCGGACCGAGCCGGACCCACTGCCTGGTTTGCGAAGAGCCGATCCTCGAAAAGCGCCGTGCCCTGGGTGGAATCGTCCGCTGCACGCCCTGTGAGTCCCTTTCTGAACAAGGAAAACGCCGATGAGCATCATCACCTGGCCGCACTTTGCCGCGGCTGAATTGCGCTGCAAATGCGGCAAGTGCAACAGCACCGGCGCCGAGATGGATCCGGCATTCATGGCCGAGCTGGTGACCCTGCGTCAGCAGTTTGGCCGGCCGATGGCACTGAGCAGTGCCTACCGCTGCCCGAAACACCCGGTGGAAGTGAGCAAGCCTGCACCAGGTGAGCACTGCACCGGTCTGGCCGTTGATGTGCGCTGTCGTGGGGAAGATGCCGTGGAGATCCTGCGCCTGGCGATGAACCTGAAATTTACCCGGTTCGGCATCAGCCAGCGCGGCAATGCTCGTTTCCTTCACCTGGGCATGGCGCCGGCCGGTGGCCGATTCCCCAGCCCTGCGATCTGGAGCTACTGAATGCGCCGGTATCAAACCCATGCCCTTGTTGCCCTGGGCGCTGCACTGTTTGGCAGCCAGCTGGAAAACATCGCCATTGCCTTTGACCGTTCGTATGGCGAGGAAGTCGCGACCATTGCCGGGGCCTACTGCATGGCGCCGGAGCGTCTGCGTGTTGCGCTTCGAGAGGTGATCGACGTCAGCGCTGCACCGAACAAAATCCGCGTGGAGTGCGCCGCCGATGCCCTTTAGAAGCGACCTGATCGTTAAGGCTGTGAACGGTTCGCCGCTGTGGGATCTGGTCCGACCGCTGTTCTTTGTGACTGCGAACGGCCGGCCGGTGACAGTGCCAGCAGGCTATCGCACGGATCTGGCCAGCGTGCCGCGCCCGGTGTGGTGGCTGGTACCGCGTGACGATGAAATGGCCCGCCGGCCCGCCGTGGTGCATGACTACATCTACACCAACCTGACCCGCAAATTCACCAAAGCCGAAGCCGACCTGGTGTTTTACCAGGCCCTGCAGGAAGAGGGCATGCACAAGCCTTTGGCCTGGCTGATGTACAGCGCGGTCCGCATCGGCGGCCGTGGCAACTGGAGCGCATGACATGGAGTTGAACCCGCTGACCGTCAGCGTCTTGCTGGTGCTGACTGAACTCGCCCTGACCGGCGTGCTGGGCTTTCAGGTTTACCTGTTCAAGCAGGTCAGCGCGGCGCGGCGCGAGCACCTGGAGCTGCGCCTGTATATGGCCCAGAACTACGTGAGCAACGAGCAATTCGACAAGGTCATTTCCCGGCTGGAAACCCGCTTGGAAAACCACCTCGACACCTATTTTCGCAACCTCAACAAGAGAGCCAACGCATGACTGACGTAAAACGCGATATCACCCTGGAAATGGGCGACAAGGAATTCACCTTCCACCTGACGCCCCAGGACGTGACCAAGTACTTCAACGCCACCACTCAAGCGAACAAGGTCGCGCCGGCGCACAACCTGCTGATGAGCACCGTCAAGCCGGAAGGCAAAGCTGATCTCAAGTCGCTGCTGGAAAACCCGGTGACCACCATGACCATCGCCGGCGCGCTGCTCGAGGAGTACTCGCCGGACATCGACATCATCGTAAAAAAGTCCTCAGCCACGCTGACGGCTTAACCGACGACGGGCTGGGCCAGCTTATGGCCCTGACTCGCCGCTGGCTGCCCGGCGCCGAGCCCACCATCGAGAACATGGGCACGGCCAAGTGGCTGGAAGAAGAACACTGGAAACGTATGAGTTTTGCCGTCGCTGACGGCATATCCCATGCCTTCAACGGATAACAATCCATGGCTGACCGCAGCGCCCGACTGGCTTTCATCCTGAGTCTGACCGACAAGGTCAGCGCGCCCCTGGGCAAGGTGAAAACCAGCTTTTCCGACCTGGCCACCCAAGGCCAGCAGAACATCATGAAGATGGGCGCAGGCCTAGCCGGCATGGTGGGCGCAGGCGTGGCCATTTCCGAATCGCTGGAACCGGCGTTGGAGATGAACCGCGCCCTAGGCGAAGTCCGCTCGCTGGGCGTGGCTGAAGATGCATTGAATGCCCTGAACAAAAAGTCGCTGGAGTTCTCCGTGAACTACGGCGAGAACGCCCGCGACTTCGTGGCCTCGGCTTACAGCATCTCGGGCGCGATCAAGGGGTTGTCCGGTGACCAGCTGGCCACCTTCACCAACACCAGCAACCTGCTGGCCAAGGCCACCAAGTCCGACGCCGAGACCATGGGGGCCTACGTCGGCACCATGTACAACCTGTTCAAAACCTCGGCCGACGCCATGGGCAAAAGCCAGTGGGTTGAGAAATTGGGCGGCCAGACGGCACTGGCGGCGCAGTTGTTCCGCACGGACGGCGCGCAGCTCAAGGATGCGTTCAAGGAAGTGGGCCAGCTCGCCACCACCGCCGGCGTCGATATCGCCGAGCAGTTCGCGGTGATCGGTACGCTGAGCAGCACCATGGAAGGCGGCGACGCTGGCGGCCTGTACAAGTCGTTTTTCGAGAACATCGGTGCGGCGTCCGAAAAGCTCAAGCTCAAATTCACCGAGCAGAACGGCCAACTGATGCCGATGACCGACATTCTGGCCAAGCTCGAAGGTAAGTTCGGCGACCTGACCAGCGCCGCTGCCGGCGCCAAGTTGACCGAGGCGTTCGGCGGCGAAGGGGCGCGGGTGATCAATGCCCTGGCCAAGGACACCGACCGCTTCAAAAACGGCCTCGACCAGTTGGGCAAAGTCCGCGGCTTGGAGAGCGCCGAGAAGATGGCCAAAGCCATGGTCGACCCGTGGCAACAGTTCGGCGCGGCCGTCCAAGCGCTGCGCATTGCCTTCGGCCAGGCGCTGATCCCAATGCTGACCCCGCTGATGGACAAGCTGGTTGGCATCGCCGGAACACTGACCCGTTGGACCCAGTTGTTCCCGAACATCACCCGTGTGATCGGCTTTACCGTGCTGGTGATACTCGGCCTGACCGCCGCCATGGCCGCGATGACTCTGGTGGTGGGCATGAGCAAGATGGTTTGGCTGTCGCTGGTCACCGTCTGGAAGCTCCTGAACTGGACAGGTTTTCGCAGCATCGCCATGTTCCTGCTGCAGACGGTGTTGGTCGCAGGCTTCGTCGTGGGCTTGGCGTTGCTCTACACCTGGATGGGTTTGGTCAGGGTCGGCATGTTGCTGTGGCAGGGTGCGATCTGGCTGGTCAACGCCGCCATGCTGGCCAACCCGGTGCTGCTGGTTATTGTCGGAATCGTTGCCCTGGTCGCGATTGTGGTTGCCGCCATCGTCTATTGGGACCAATGGACCGCAGCGCTGATGAACACTGCCGCGTTCCAGTGGATCGCGGGCCAGCTGCAGGCGCTGTCGGACTGGTTCGGCTCGATCGGCGGCTGGACCGGCATGGCCAGTGCGGCCTGGGACGGCATCGTCGCGATCTTCAAGGACGCGATTAACAGCCTGATCACGATGTTGAACAAGATTCCCGGCGTGCAGATCGATGCGGCCTTTGGCGAGATGCCCAAGGCCCCCAAGGCCCCCAAGGCCCCCAAGGTCCCCGGCATCGAAGCGCCGGTACCGAGCACGCCGGCGGTTGATCGGGCGCTGCAGGCGGCCCAAATGCCTTTGGCGGCGCGCCCTGCATTGTCTGTTGTGCCACCCCTGGTCATGGCCCCCGCGTCGACCGAACAGGCCGAACAAGCTCGCCAACGTATGAACGGAGGCACCTCGGGCGGTCTGTCGCCGATGGGGCCCACGGCCGTGCCCCAAGGTGGATTGCTGCGCAGCATCCAGAACAACAACAGTCAGACCCAAAACAAGGGCAACCGCGTGGAAAACGTGAACATTCACACCAGTAAGCCAATGACCCCGCTGGAAATGGAAAACATGGTGAGCATGGCGGTGGGCGGATGAGCGAATACATCGACCTGCTGATTGTCGACAACGACCTGGTGCTGGATCCGTCCCGTCAACCGGTGCTGATCGATGACCGAGCCAGCATCGCCCAGGACATCGCTCACATGATCCGTGACAGCGGTTTGCTGGTGACCCTGGTCGCCGAGCGCAACAGCTTGAAACAGCGCGACTGCATACAGCAGTTGGAGCTGCTGGTGGAGGCGGACGAACGTCTGGTACCGGGAACGGCGCAGATCACCCAGCTCGAGCCCGGGCAATACCTGGTGACGGCCACAACCCTGAAATTCGGCAGTATCGAGGTGACGCTGTGAGTGATGTGGATTTCAAGCAAGCGTTAACTGACGCCGGCATCCCGACCACGGAAGAAGGCCTGCGCCAGGCGTGGGAAGCGGAAGTGGTCGCCCAGGGCAGCAAACTGAGCAACACCAGCACCTGGTCACCGTTCTGGCGTGTGGTCACCGCGTTGGTGACCAAGCCGGTGGTGTGGATCCTGGACTTCTTCATTGCCACGGTACTGCCGAACTTCTTCGTCAAAACCGCCGTGGATGCCTGGCTGGACATGCTGGCCTGGGGCGTGAACGTCGAGCGCAAGGGCGCGACCAAGGCCAAGGGGGTCTTGCTGTTCACCCGTGTCGCCGCCGGCGGCGTCCTCGAGGTCGCAAAGGGCACGGTGGTGCAGTCAGCCGCGATCAATGGCCACGTTTACCAGCTGGTGACGACAGCGGTCGGCACCTTCACCGATGGCGCCATGCAGTTGCTGATCCCGGTCGAAGCGGTCGATGTGGGTAGCGGGTTTAACCTGGCGCCTGGGTACTACGCCGTTTTGCCGGTGCCGATCCCAGGCATTGCCCTGGTGGCCAACGCCGACGGCTGGTTGACCACGCCCGGGGCGGACAAGGAACCCAACGATGAGCTGCGTCTGCGCGTGCGTAACCAGTTCTCGGCGGTAAACCAATGGCACACCGACGCCGTGTACCGGGCGATGATTTCAGCCTTCCCGGGCGTGCGTCCGGATGGCGTGTATTTCGAACATGGCGCCCCACGCGGGCCGGGCAGTGCCAACGCCTTTGTGCTGTTCGATGCGGACGTGCCGGCGGCGACTTACCTAGAGCAAATCAACGCCCACATTCGTGACCTGGGCAACCATGGTCACGGTGATGACCTGCTGGTGATGGTAATGCCGGAAACCTTCCATGCGCTGCAGGTGGAGATCTGGCCGCGATCAACCCTCACGGCCGAACAGCGGCAAAAGCTGGAGGACGAAGCGAGCCAGTTCATCCGGGCCGCGTTCCGCGAGAGCACCGCCAGCGACTACCAGCCCACCCTGACTTATCCGCAGTCGCGATTTTCCTTCAGCCGCCTAGTCGAGGAGCTGCACCAGCAATTCGCCGGCATTGAGTCGCTGCACTTCACCAACGACGACATTCTGGCCGAGCTGAACATTCCTCGAATCCTGAGCCTGCAGGTGGTGCTGCATGATTAAGCTCGATCTGAAGTTCTGGCTGGCCGGTACCGAACTGACCAAGCTCAAGGACGCCGCCCAGGGCTGGTGGGAAAACGTCGAAGGCTGGTTGCGCTGGCCGTTGCTGCAGATGGATGCCGACAGCTGCCACCTGGTGGTGCTGGACCTGCTGGCCTGGCAGCGCGATATCACCCGCTTCAAGGGCGAGCCCGAAAGCCTCTACCGACTTCGGGTCAAACACGCCTTTATCAACGCCGTGGACGCGGGCAGCACGGCCGGCATGAAACGCATCCTGGTGCGCCTCGGTGTCGGCTATGTCGAGATCGATGAGCGCATGCCCGATCGGGATTGGGACGTTGTGCTGCTGCGCTTCTCCGACTCTCAGCTTTCTCAGAATCCTGAGTTGCTGCGTGTGCTGATCCAGCAGTACGGGCGCACCTGCCGCCGCTACGACTTTGTAACTATCACCCCAGTGACGATGAATGTCGCTGTGGTGGACTTCAACGACGACCAGCAGACGCTGGTTGCCAGCCTTTAGGAGCCCCACATGGGAGCCAGTATTACCCTTGCAGGTGAAAGCCTGATCGCCAACAAGCAAGCCGCTCATGAAGGGCTGAAAGTCGCTCGATTCATCTTTGCCAACGTGCCAGGCATTAACCCCAGTGACCCGGTGAATCGAGCAGCGGCTAAGCCTGCTGCCGCGCAGATTGTCCACGTTCACCAGATCCCCGACGAAAACTCCGGCTATGTAAGCCCCAACCAAGTTGTGTACAGCGCGCAGATCGGCTCAGACGTGGGCGATTGGGACTTTAACTGGGTAGGTTTGGAGACGATCGAGGGGGTGCTGTTTGCGGTGGCCTATGTGCCATTGCAGCAGAAACGTCGGAACATCCTGCCGCTGCAGATCGGCAACAACCTGACCCGCAACTTCCTGGTGAAGTTCGACGGTGCCCAGGCGCTGACCGGCATCAGCATTGACGCCAGCACTTGGCAGCACGACTTCACCGTGCGTTTGGCCGGCATCGATGAGCGCGCGCGGCTGAGTAACCACAATATCTTTGGGGAAGCGTGTTTCTTTGGCAGCTCGCTGCAGCTGGAGAAGGTCGGCAGCGTATACCAGATAAAGCCTGGTCAGGCGTATGTCGGGGGTATTCGCCTAGTTCAGTCGACGCCGCTGCCGGTTGTACCGCCAGCATTCCCCACCAAGGCCTGGTTGGACGTTTCCCTGCAGCGCGAACTTAGCGATGTGGTGGCCCGCTGGCAGGTTGTGTTCGCTGCGGACAAAACCAACTATATCGACAGTGCCGGCGTGTGGCATTACTGCGTGGCCATCGCGGATCTGACCAACGCCAATACGCTGATCGATCGTCGATCGGTGGAAGAGATCCCAGGGCCGCTGGTGACCCATTTTGCCGCCCGTGTAGGTGACTATGACCAGTTGCGCGCTCGGGCGACGACCAAGGATGACGTCGAACTGGGGAACCTACCAAACGCGATCAGCGACGATTCGGAAACCAACAGCAGCTTGATCCTAGCCAGTACCAAGGCCGTGAAGTCGGCGGTCGCGCTGATCTGGACGGCGATCGCCAATATCGTGTCCGGGGCCACGGTGGTGGGGAAATGCGCCAAGTTCGCCACTGCCCGCAAAATTACATTGAGCGGGGCCATGACCGGCTATGTAGATTTTGACGGATCCACAGACGTGACGTTGAACGCTGCAGCTACTCAAGCCACCGAAACAATAGCCGGCGGCGCGAAGGTGGCCAGCCAGTCACAAACCAACACCGGAGCGGATGATGCGACCTATGTCACTCCGAAAAAGTTGCGGTGGGGAGTTTCATTCAGCCTCGAGCCAAACGGCTACATCGCTTTTCCTAGCTGGATGGGCGGCTGGATAGTTCAGTGGGGCCGGGCAGGAAACCAGGCGTCAGGGCCGATCACCGTAGCGTTCCCCATTGCCTTCCCGTCCTTGAAGCTATTTGAGCTTGCGCTTCCGGTTGTGGGGGACCCCATCGGATGGGACGTTTCGCCGAGCAGCGGCAATACGTCTAAAACCCAGGCGACCTTCCATCGACGTGCCGGGAATGGCACAACCACTAACGGGATCACGAACTTTGACATTTACTGGATTGCGGCTGGCCGCTAGGGATATAAAATATGCGCTATTACAGTCCATCTACTGGCTGCACCTATATCAAAGAAATCCATGGTCTCGAACTGCCTGATGATGCAGTGCCGATTCCAGAAGAACGGTATCTTTCTGTAATCGCCCATGCTGGCCCTGGTCAGATCCGCGGGCACGGTTTAGATGGGCTACCGACTCTATTAAACATACCGCAACCCAGTGAAGCCGAACGGAACGAGGGTATTCACAGGCAGCAGTACGCTGCAATCAACAGTGCCTGCAAAGCTGCCATAACAGCAGGCTTCACATCTGATGCACTAGGCACGTCCCACCACTACACCAGTCAGCTCGAAGATCAACTGAACCTGACAGGCGTCATTCTTGCGGGGCAGGACACCCTTTATGCCTGCCGCGATGAGTCAGGTGCTAAGGACTTCAGGCTGCACACTTTCGCCCAGATTCGCCAGGTCGGCGACGACTTCACCTTGTTCAAGCTGCAGCTGTTGCAGAAGGCCAACCAGCTCAAACAGCAACTGGACCAGGCGCTGGCCAGCGAAGAATTGGCCGCGCTCGAGGCGGTGACCTGGGAGGTTGTGCAGCCATGACCTGGGCACCGGTGACTATGCGTTGGCCAGAACAGGCCACCCAATGGATGGGCGAACTCTCGGCCGCCAAGGATCTGGCCGGCGTCGAGCTGGCCAGCACCGCGCTACGTCTGACCGGGCTCGATGGCTTGACCAGCACCAACCCGGGGCCAGTGGGTTTCGCTGCCCAAGGCGCGATTGCGGTCGGACGTGCGGCCTTGGCCGGGCAGATGGGCGAAGCACCTGCGTGTCTGGTGGTGACGCCATTTCAAAGCGGCATCGGCCAGGGGCGTGGCCATCAGCGCTTTTTGTCGGCACCCAACCTGCTGCAGCAGTTGGCGAGCAAATTAGTCGACGCCACCGACACCGGACGCCCGACCGGGCCACAGTACGTGCTGTCGGTGTTGTTCCTTTGCACGAATTACGACCAGTTGGCAAACACCCTGTCGCGCTTCAACGCCTTGCTGCCGATCCCTGACCTGGTGCGCACCGAGCGCCGGGCCGGGCACCTGTCGACACTGGAGACGGAAAAGTGGGAGATCCCAAGTTCTGGCCCGCTGCCGCGCTGGCAATCGCTACCGCTCGAGCGCTGCACTGTGGTCAAGGCCGCGAAGCAATCCATGTCCGGCCAACTGGCGCTGCTGGAGAGCTACGCAGCGGACAGCTCGCCGATGGGCGATCTCGCCGCGCTGGCCACGCGCAAGGCCGCGCAACAGCAAGGCCGCGATCAACAATTGAACGACCTCAAGGCGTTACTGGCCGGTGGCTCTGCCGACACCAGTATGCGCGCGCGGCTGATCGGTCCCGGCGACGTCAACGAGCTACGCCGATCGCTGCTCGAGGGCGAAGCCCCGGGCCACGAATGGGTGCTGTCCGCTGGCGTGCTGCTGGTCGGATCGCTGGAAGGGTTGAGCTTTGTTCGCGAATTGGTGGGCCTATGACCCTATTACTCGACGGCGAACAGGTTCTGGGCAAGAAGATGAAGATCACCGCCAACCTGCGGATCGAGAGCGATGACATGTCGGGGCAGACCAGCAGCACCGACAAGGGCCACAAGGGATTCAAACCCAAAACCCTGGCGGTGACGTTGATGATCCCCTTTGTCGACAAGGATCAGCTGCGCACGCTGATGCGCCTGGCGGAGTCCACGGCCAGTGGTGGCCAGCTCAAAAAGTACCGCATCGTCAACGACACCGCCGCCGCGTTCGGAATCCGCGAGGTCGAGTTCTCGGAAGGCGTCAGCGCCCGGGAGGACGACTCTCTGGCGGCTTGGCTGGTCCAATTCACCTTGTCCGAAAAACTCTCCAACCCCGAACGGGTAGAAAGTCGCCGTGCCGGTAACGGCGTGGCCAAGCAATCCGCACCAGGGCAAGCCGTGGCCGGCGATGGCACGGCCACTGGCGGGGACTCCAGCGGCAAAACCGAAGAGCTGTCGGGCTTTGAAGCCACGCTGAAGAAACTCGACAATTACCTGGGCGGCGCGACGACATGAGCATGAAGCTGCACAAGGTGCTGACCATCAACGGCACCGCATACCCGCTGATCAACGACGACGTGCGGCTTGATCTGAAAAGCCCCGGCCGTGCGACGTTCACCATCAAGGCCGACACCGCCTTGAAAGGCCTGGTGATGCTGGATGTCGGTTACAACGACAGCCCGTTGCAGCGCCATTTCATTGGTTACGTCGAGCGATCAACCACGTCCTCGAGCACGGAACAGGTGCTGTTCTGTCGCGAGCTGGCCGCGATACTGGCCAACCCGCTGCCGCTCAACTTGCGCCATGTGGACCTGCAGGCGGTGCTGGCCGAGGTCAGCACTAAAACCGGGCTGCGCTTCCGTGTTCCGGACAAGCCTTACGCCAAGGTCAAGGCGCCGTTCTTCTACAGTCTGGCCGCCGGGTATCAGGCGATGGACAGCCTGGCCACGGTGTTCAGCATTCCCGACTTCATGTGGCAACAGCAGGGCGATGGGGAAGTGTTTGTGGGCAGTTGGGCCGACAGCTTCTTCGGCACCCGCGAACCGCTGCAGCTGCCGGTCGAACTGTTCGACGGCTACCAGAGCAATCAAAGCGCAATGGTCGCGGCCCTTCCCGGTTTGCGTCCAGGTGCATCAATCAACCAAGGCGATCGGATCACCTCCGTGACACTCGCCGGCAACCAGATGGCCATCCGATGGAAGACGCAATTCGCCGCGCAGTAGATCGGCAATTCCCTGAACTGAGCGGCGGTTACCACCTGCCACGCTTTGGCCGTGTGGTCGCCGTCCCCGATGCGCCTGCAGCACCTGGTCTGTGCGATGACTTCCGGCCGCGCTTTGGCGTCGACGTTGAAGTGCTGCTGCCCGATGGCGAGCCGGATCCAGCACTGCCGGTCCTGACCAGCCTGCCGTTGCCGGTGCCGATGGGCGGGCAAGAGGCTGGCATGTTCGGCTTTCCGGAGGAGGGCACCACCGTGGTGGTCAGCTTCGCCTATGGCCTGCCCAGCAAACCCTTTATCACCCAGATCCTGCCGCACGGTCTGAGCCTGCCCCGGGTGCCGAAGGGCGACCAGGTCTGGCAGCACAGCGAGGCCTGCCAGCAGCGGGTCGACGCCGATGGCAACTGGCTGCGTCAAACGGACGGCAAGATCCGGGACAAGGCGATCGAGCGCGAAGTCGAAGCCCTGGACAACACCGAGAGCTTCCAGAATCACACCAGGACGGTAGACGATCATTCGACTGAGTCAGTGGGCGGCATTAAGACGATTGAGGCGCTGGGCGCGCTCAAACTGCTGTCGGGCGGATCCGCGAGCCTGGCGGCCGTGGACGACCTGCACCTGGCCACCGGTCGCGACCTGAACCTGGTGGTGGCTCAAAAGCACAACGCCACGGTGGGTGGCGACATGCAGGAGAAGATCCAGGGACTACGCAAGAGCGTGGCCGGGATCAGCCAACGTCTGCAGGCGCCGAAGACATGGGTGGGGTCCGAAGGGGTGAACGTACTGCGGGTGCTGTGTGATGCGCTCGATCTACTGCAGCAGATGAACACGCAATTGGCCGCACACACCCACGTACCAGGGCCAACACCGAGCCCGGCAGACGCTACGGCCTTTACCGCGAAAGCCACAATTGCCAGTCAGTTGGCTGCGAAGCTCAAACCAATCACGCTCTGATGTTGGAATTTTTCCCTTCGGCCCCATAGATAGGGTTGACCCAGTCGGCCCCTTCACGGGGCCGCTGTGCGTCTATAACCCATCCAAACAAAGGAGCCGCCAATGCTGACGCTTACAAACCAAAGAGACGAACTGCAAAGGATCGCCACATTCTTGCCGCAGATAGTCATGGCAACCATTGCCAAAGTAGAACTGGTCGACGGTCGAATCATCATAGGGGTTGTCCGGAACACAAGCGGAGGCACTCGAACCGAAAATCGTCGGTCTTACTACTACGGAGGCGCGACTCTGGAGACGCTCGACGGCAAAAGCGTGACTATTGACGTGCGCGAGGTCCAGGGCGTCGAGCGGGTCTGGGATGAGCAGAAGGACGCGTTCGAAAAGGCCGGGCTTATCACCATAGTTGACCTACAGGAATAGCTACATCGCTTAGCCATAGCCACCTTACTAAACCGCCTCGAGGCGGTTTTTTTAGATCATCGAAAACGCACAACAGATCCCGTTTCGCAAAAAGTTCTCGGCCAAGAAAAAAACATCTGAAAAAGCACTTATCCCCCTCCCGCCGACGGGCTTTTCGTCGCGAAATAGTGCAAACCAGCGGGGTAGTGCAAAGCAGGCTGCAGGCCAGGCCGTGTGCGGGCTCTGGCAGGCCATTGGCAATTGCACGCTGTGAAAGAAATTGAAAGGTTGTGCAACCGTGGGCGGCTCTCTGGCTACTGAGCCGATGAACGGGCGGCTTGGCTGGAGCCCAGGGATTACGCGGGGCCGTGTCGAAAAAATCCCTGTTTTCCGGGTTTTTCATTTTCGGACACGGTCAGTTTCATGCGCGCCGATCGCAACAGGTGCTGCGCTTGTATCGGGCTGGAGCTCCCGAACGGCAGGGGTTCAGCGTTCTGACGGCATTGCAGCGCGTTTCACTCCTGGTCTGGAGTCACCAGCCGAAGGTGTGGAAGGTCGCCCATGTTCTTCAGGCGATTGAATTCGTTGGTCACGATCGGGATAAGCAGGCGATCTAGGGCGTCTCGCAATCGTATGGCCTGGTCGTGCGTCAGGCGCTTAACGGATCCGGTGAGCCCGCTTGCACAGCAGACGTGATCGGGGTGGATGCCAATGTCGTCCATGGTGCCGTCGATGTACCCGCTCAGGTATTCCCGGCGCTTGAACAGGATCGAGCTCTCGGGCGCTTCTTGATAGTCCCAATGAACCTCCCAAGCCGCGCCTACCTTGATGATTTCGATGACGGGTACCGCTGCTCGGGACGATGGCTTGCGCATGCTCATTCTCTTGATCCATTCGCTTCGCTGGGCATTCTGAAGGATAGCTTCAGGGTGCCCCATGAAAGGTTTTTCATGCTGACCCTCAAAATCCTGTCAGATCATGGATATCTGTCAGGAAAACCTCTGGAGGCCGCGTATTTACTGGGTTTTCGATCTGACAACTGGGTTGGATGTTCGCGTCAGAACTGCCATGCAAAATAAAAAAGCCTTATAAATCAATTGCTTGAGAAACTGAAATCTGACACTGGTACTTTGTCAGGTTTTGACAGACCGCTGACACCTTTCTGACAGTACCTCAAAACGCTGTAAGCCTTGAGTTAGAAGGGTTAGACAATGGTAAGAATATTAATCTGACAAATCTGACAAGCTTTTGAGGGGTCAGCCCTAATTTTTTTCCGCTTCGCATAGGGGGCGTTTCGTATGACGCGCTCACACTGCAAGGGCTTCTAAAAACTCGGGCTATCACACCGCGACACTGCTACTGCTCACCCTTCCGCTATTGAGCTTTGGGCCTATCCGCTACGTGCCCACTGGCACTCGGTTCAGCGCTTGTTACGTCGCTTGTTACGTGTGAGGCAAAAACAAAGGGCCTGCATCGCTGCAAGCCCTTGTTTTGTATGGTGCCGGCACCAGGAATCGAACCCGGGACCTACTGATTACAAGTCAGTTGCTCTACCATCTGAGCTATACCGGCTTAGGGGCGCTATTATAGCCATCGGTTTGGTTATGTAAACCACTTCTGTAGCACTTATTGCGTAGGTTTTTTCCTTTCATTCTCTGCCGCCCGTTTTTGCCCTGCAACGGCGGCGGTTTTTGGCGGTTTTGGCGTGTGATCTGGCGGGGCTGAAAGCCTTATTCACAATCGCTATGTCACGTTACTGTCGCGTTCCTGTCCTTTAAAACAGTCGTTTGTGTTTGCGCAAATGGCTGTTTTTTCTCGCTTAAAATGTGTGACTAAAAAATGACCAGGCGCTGTTTTGACTTGGATCCAAGGCTTTTGAGGGGTTTTTGGGAAAACCATCAACAGAGTTATCCACAGGCTGTTCACTGCCGCTGGTTGCGTTCGGCCAGTAGCATCAGGTTGCGCGGGGTGAGGGCGTAGTCGCAGAACTGTCCGAGCTGCACGCGGTAGCCCTGGGCTTGCAGGTAGAGGGCGCGGTCGAGCACCAGCCACAGTTCCAACGGCCGCCGGAACAGGTTGCGCAGCAGTTCCAGGTTGCGCACTTCGGCCAGTCTTGCCTGGCCTGCGGCTTCCAGCGCATCCCAGTCGGGGTTGCCGTGCAGGGGCAGGTTTTTGAGGGCGGCGAGGTCGCGGCAGTAGTCGGCAAAGGGCTTGTCTAGCCAACTGCTGGGCAGTGACGGGGTGGGCAGGTAGGCGTCGATGCCGCGCTGTTGGCGTTGTAGCAGGTCGAAGCCGAGGCGGCGGGCCATGGACAGGTCGCGTTGGCGGCGTACCCGGGCGCCAGCGGTGACGGTTTCGCTCAGCGGCAGGCCGAGGTCGTCGAGGCTCAGTTGCAGCGCCGAGGCCTGGGCTGCACTCGACAGGGGTTGGTAGAGCGGGCCTTGGGTGCGGTTGTAGCAGCACGGGGCAATGGCCAGTTGGTTGCAGCCACGGGCGCTGGCCAGTTGTATCAAGCGTACGTGCAGGTCGCCGCAGGCATGCAGGGCCACAGGGGTGTGCTGTGGGCTGAGTTGCTGGTCGGTGTTGTCGGCCAGCACATCCTGCAGGCGGTGTTCGGCGTTCAGGCCGTGGTGTTGGCTAAGCGCTTGGCCGGCCTGTATCAGGGCTGGGTCGTATTCCAGGCAGGTCAGGTGCTGGTCGTTGTGCAGCAGGCGGCGGCCCAGGTGGCCTTTGCCGGCGCACCAGTCGAGCCAGTGGCGCGGGGTGTGGGTAAAGCCCAGGTGGCTGGCGAAGGCTTCGATCTGCTGCCATTTGCGCCCCGGCACGTCGACGTTCAGCCGCGGCGGGGCCGGGGTGATGGCGATTACGGGCAGTTCGCCGACCGCCGCCAGTTGCGCGGCCTGTGCCGCCAGCTGTGGATAAGGCGCCGGTGCGTCGAGTGTTTCCGGGTGGTTGTGGGCGGCCTCGGCGTCGCTCAGTGTGCGTTGGCGCAGCCACTGGGCCAGGGCCGGGTGCTCGGTTTCCCACGGCAGTTGGCGTTCGGTGAACGGGCGCGGGCGCCAGAGTGCCTGGTGTTGCAGCAGGAAGTGGTCAAGGGCCTGGAAGCGGCTGAGCAGGTGTGCGTCAGCCAGGGCAGCAGCGGGGCCGGAGGCGGCCCCGCTTGCCGGTTCAGCGGCCTTGGCAGGCATCGACTCGCAGCCAGCGTTCGAGCAGCTTGAAGCCGTTTACCAGCAGGAAGGAGATCAGCAGGTAGAACAGCCCGGCCGCGAAGAAGATCTCTACCGGCAGGTAGGTGCGGGCGATGATGGTGCGCGCCATGCCGGTGAGTTCCAGCAGGGTGACGGTACTGGCCAGGGCGCTGGCCTTGAGCATCAGGATCACTTCGTTGCTGTAGGCCGGCAGGCCGATCCGTGCGGCACGCGGCAGCATGATGTAGAACAGCGCCTTGGCCTTGGACATGCCCAGCGCCCGTGCCGCTTCGATCTCGCCCCGTGGGATGGCCTGCAGCGCACCGCGCAGGATCTCGGCGATGTAGGCGGCGGTGTGCAGGGTCATGGTCAGCACCGTACACCAGAACGGGTCACGCAGGTACGGCCACAGGGCGCTGCTGCGCACGGCGTCGAACTGGGCCAGGCCGTAGTAGACCAGGAACAGCTGCACCAGCAGCGGGGTGCCACGGAAGAAGAAGATGTAGCTGAAGGGTACGGCACGTACATACCAG
The DNA here is from genome assembly GCF_002753995.1 of Pseudomonas sp. HLS-6. Lineage (NCBI taxonomy): Bacteria > Pseudomonadati > Pseudomonadota > Gammaproteobacteria > Pseudomonadales > Pseudomonadaceae > Pseudomonas > Pseudomonas sp. HLS-6. The sequence goes on along the minus strand of NZ_CP024478.1, from coordinate 4,870,945 downwards.
TGCCGCGACGAGCGGGCGATACCCAGCGGGATGGCCAGGATCAGCCCGGCGATCACCGCGATGGCGACCAGTTCCAGGGTGAGCGTGGCGCCTTGGGCCAGGCGTGGCAGCCACTTGATGATGACTTCCCAGTTCATTGGTTGGCCCTCGCGAAGCCGCGTGCGGCGCGTTTTTCCATGAAGTGCATGCCGGTCATGGCGATGATGGTCAGGCCCAGGTAGATGAAGGCGGCAACCATATAGAAGGTGAATGGCTGTTTACTGACCGTCACGGCGATCTGCGAGTGACGCATGATTTCTTCCAGGCCGATTACCGAGACCAGCGCGGTGTCTTTCATCAGGATCATGAACAGGTTGCCCAGGCCGGGCAGGGCGATGCGCCACATCTGCGGCAGGATCAGTTTCGAGAAGATCCGACCCTTGGACAGGCCCAGGGCCAGGCCCGCTTCACGGTGGCCCTTGGGAATGGCCAGGATCGCACCACGGAAGACTTCCGTGGCATAGGCGCCGAAGCACAGGCCCAGGGCGATGACGCCAGCGGCGAAGGCGTTGAGCTCCAGGCTGGGGATGTTCAGGGCTTCGCCCAGCCGGTTCATCAGGCTGACGGTGCCGAAGTAGATCAACAGTACCCACAGCAGTTCAGGTACGCCACGTACCAGGGTGGAGTAGAAACCACCGAGCCATTGCAGGGGTTTGTACGGCGAGGTTTTGGCCAGGGCGCCGAGCAGGCCCAGGACCAGCCCCAGTGCCAGGGCACACAACGCCAGTTTGACGGTCATCAAGGTACCGGCAGCAAGTGCCGGGCCGAATCCGTAGAGGTCGATATTCATGGGCAGGTTTGTTCAAGGGACGGGCACCGCCGCCAGGGCGGTGCCGGTCGGGCGGATCAGTAGATACTGAACGGGAAGTACTTGTCGTTGATCTTCTTGTACGTGCCGTCGGCGATGATTTCTTTCAGCGCAGCATTCAGCTTCTCACGCAGTGGGTCGCCTTTACGCACGGCGATACCGACTTCGTCACTCTCGACCACCGGGTCGCCCTTGAACTCGTAGTTCTTGCCAGCGTCGGTTTTCAGCCAGTCATAGTTGACGTACTTGTCGGCGAGGATCGCGTCGACCCGGCCGGAGGTCAGGTCCAGGTAGGCGTTTTCCTGGGTGTCGTAGAGCTTGATGTCGACGTCGCTGCCGTAGTTGTCTTCCAGCCAGGTGCCGGCGAGGGTGGCGCGCTGGGTACCGATCACCTTGCCTTTGAGCGAGGCCTTGTCGGTTTTGAAGTCGACGTTTTTCGGGGCGATGAACTGCAGTTTGTTCGAGTAGTAGCGGTCGGTGAAGTCAACGGCCTGCTTGCGTTCGTCGGTGATCGACAGCGAGGAGATCAGGAAGTCGAACTTCTTGGCGTTCAGGGCCGGGATGATGCCGTCCCAGTCCGAGGTGACGACGTCGCATTCGACTTTCATCTTGGCGCACAGGGCGTCGCCGATGTCTTTGTCGAAGCCGACGACCTGGCCGCTGGCATCCTTGTTGTTGAACGGCGGGTAGGCCGCCTCGATGCCCATCTTCAGTTTTTCGGCAGCCATGGCATTGGCCGAAAACACCAGCGTGGCGGCAGCGGCCAGGAGGAATTTCTTATAGCTCTGCATGCGTGTTGCTCCGTTAGCGGTTGCTGGACATGAATTGTTTGCAGCGCGCCGAGTTCGGGTTTTCAAAAACCTGCTGCGGCGATCCTTGCTCTTCGATCAGGCCTTGGTGCAGGAAGATCACTTCGCTGGACACCTGGCGGGCAAAGCCCATTTCGTGAGTAACCAGTAGCATGGTTCGACCTTCTTCGGCCAGCGCACGGATCACGTTGAGCACTTCCTGGACCATTTCCGGGTCCAGTGCCGAGGTGGGCTCGTCAAACAGGATGACCTTCGGTTGCATGGCCAGAGTCCGGGCGATGGCGGCCCGCTGTTGTTGCCCGCCAGACAACTCGGCGGGGTAGGCGTGGCGCTTGTGGTGAATGCCGACCTTGTCCAGCAGTGCTTCGGCGGTCTCGATGGCTTCGGCCTTGCTCTGGCCCAGCACGCGACGGGGCGCCTCGATGATGTTGTCGAGGATGGTCATGTGCGGCCAGAGGTTGAAGTTCTGGAAGACGAAGCCGATCTCGCTGCGCAGGCGATTGATCTGCTTGTTGTCGGCGGCGACCAGCTCGCCGTTTTTCGCGGCCTTCAGGCGCAGCTCTTCACCCGCGACGAGGATTTGGCCTTGATGCGGGTTTTCCAGCAGGTTGATGCAGCGCAGCAGGGTGGACTTGCCTGAACCCGAAGACCCCAGAATCGAGATCACGTCGCCGTCGCGTGCGGTCAGCGAAATACCCTTGAGTATCTCCACGTCACCGTAGCGTTTGTGCAGGTTGCGGATTTCAAGCGCGGGCGTGGCCTGGGCCATGTGCGGTCCTCATGAGTTCTGATGCGCTCCTGCTGTTGTAGGCCTTCCTGGCTTGGCGCCACGCTAGCATAGCGTTCTGACGGCCGCCAACAGCGTCGGGCGGGGCAATCGGCTGGGGTGAGGGCAGGTGTCGCATCGTTGCAGCGGACTGTCGCGCCAATGTCCGCCTGCTCCCATTTCCAGGGCCGGAGCCTTGATGAAAAAAGGCGCGATGGTGCCAGTTTTGGCCGGTACTGGGAAGCCGTATTTAGTCCTGTGCCCTCTGGGCTGCCTGTGGGTTGCACTGCCGGGTTGCACTTTTATTGCGCAAAAAATGTGCAGGGGTGTTACCACCGGCCGATTTCGGTGCACCTGCATGTATGTGTAACTGAGTATTTCGGTAATCTGAGGTGCGATGCCCTTGAATAATGGCCTTTTGGCCAGCCTTTGGCCAAAAGGCCCGCAAGGCTCGTTGTAGAGGGTTGTGCTGAATGCGGAGCAACTGCTGAAAAAATTTGGCGCAGTTCTTGCTCAAGGCATGGGTAACAGGACGTATCAGTCTTTCTTTACGAAGGGTGTGATTCAGGATTAGAGCGCCCATTCCTCGCTATAGGTAGTGTTATGAGCGGTACGCACAATTCCAATGACCTCGCTCAGGGGCTCAAGCAACGGCATGTCACCATGCTGTCCATTGCGGGTGTAATCGGTGCCGGTTTGTTCGTCGGCTCTGGCCATGCCATCGCCGAAGCCGGCCCTGCCGTGCTGCTGGCCTATGCCGCTGCCGGTACGCTGGTGGTGTTGGTGATGCGCATGTTGGCCGAAATGGCCGTGGCGTCGCCGGATACCGGTTCTTTCTCCACCTACGCCGACAAGGCCATCGGCCACTGGGCCGGTTTCACCATCGGCTGGTTGTACTGGTGGTTCTGGGTGTTGGTGATCCCGTTGGAGGCCAACGCCGCCGCGACCATCCTGCACGCCTGGTTCCCTGATATTGCCATTTGGGCCTTTACCCTGATCATTACCCTGTTGCTGACCGCAACCAACCTGTTCAGCGTGAAGAACTACGGTGAGTTCGAGTTCTGGTTCGCTTTGATGAAGGTGGTGGCGATCATCGGCTTCATCATTCTCGGGCTGGCGGCGATCTTCGGTTTCATGCCGAACAGCCAGGTCAGCGGTGTCAGCCACCTGTTCGATACCCAGGGCTTCATGCCTAACGGGATGGGGGCGGTGCTGGCGGCCATGCTGACCACCATGTTCTCGTTCATGGGTACTGAGATTGTCACCATTGCAGCGGCCGAATCGAAAGACCCGTGCAAGCAGATCACCAAGGCGACCAACTCGGTCATCTGGCGGATTTGCCTGTTCTACCTCGTGTCGATATTTATCGTCGTGGCGCTGGTGCCGTGGAACCATGGCCCGCTGGCAGAAGTCGGTTCGTACCAGACGGTGCTGAACCTGATCGGCGTGCCGAATGCCAAGGTGATCGTCGACATCGTCGTGCTGATTGCAGTAACCAGTTGCCTGAACTCGGCGCTGTACACCTCCTCGCGCATGCTGTTCTCCCTCGGCAAGCGTGGTGACGCCCCGGCAATTGCCCAGCGCACCAACGCCAGCGGTACGCCGCACTGGGCGGTGCTGTTGTCGACTGCTGCCGCGTTCCTGGCCGTGTTCGCCAACTATGTCGCGCCGGCGGCGGTGTTCGAGTTCCTGCTGGCCAGCTCTGGCGCTATTGCGCTGCTGGTGTACCTGGTGATTGCCATCTCGCAACTGCGCATGCGTCGTCAGCGCATGGCCCGTGGTGAGAAGATCGTCTTCAAGATGTGGCTGTTCCCGGGCCTGACCTGGGCGACCATCCTGTTCATCGTTGGCATCCTGACGGTCATGCTGATTCGCCCGGACCATCGGGTGGAGATCATCGCGACTGGCCTGCTGACCATCGCCGTGGTCGCTGCGGGCCTGCTGACGGCGCGCAAGCACAAGGCCCTGGCCGCTGGGCGTGCCGCCGTACTGAACAACTGATACACGGCTGTTGAGCAAAAAGGCCGCTACCCGAATGGGAGCGGCCTTTTTGCTACTGTGGGAGCGGGTCTTGCCCGCGATGCAGGCACCGCGAACTCACTGACACCCCACTGACCCTATCGCGGGCAAGCCTGCATTCCACGGGTTTGGTAGGAGCGGGTCTTGCCCGCGATGCAGGCACCGCGAACTTACTGACACTCCACTGACCCTATCGCAGGCAAGCCCGGCTCCTACAGGATGAGCTGCAGCCCTGTTATGCCGGGCGCTTTTGTACTTTCGAGACGGCTTCCGAGGCGGCGACATAGGCTTCCTGGAATTCGTCGCTCTCCAGCCAGGCCATGGCGGTGGCTTCGTCGGCGTCGTCGAGCCATTTGCGGTAGGCGCAGAAGACCATGACGATGTAGTCGGTCGATTGCTCTTCCTTGTGCCCCTTGAGCACCAGGGCCAGCAACGGATCGACGAGGAACACCGCGATCATTGCCTGCAGGCCGTTGTCTTGCGCCTGGGCTTGTTTCATTTTTTCGAACAGGGCGTTGTAGCTGCCCGAGTTCATGGCCTTGTTGAATACCTGCTCAACACCCACGCTGGAGGCGTCCGACGAGCTCTTGACCGCCTGCCCACTGCGCACCATTCGGTTTTCCCGGGCCTTGTTGGCGGCGCGTTTGGCGCGTTTCTGTTGTTTGCTGCTGGAGGCCATCGATGAAATCCTTGAGATAAGCTGATGCGTCCGGCTATTGAAACGCAGTTGGTCAGGAAACCCAAGCTGCGTCTGGTGCGTTGTGGTGGGCGGCAGGTGGCTCAGGCGGGCAATGACAGCGGCTGGGTGCTCGGCTCAATCCGGTGTTCGGTGGTCGCTCTTTCGTCTTCCTCGATCACCCGTGAAGCACGGTCGACCAGTAGTGGGTCCGGCTGATGGGCGACTTTCAGGTTCTTGCCCGGGTAGTCGAGTGAGTGCAGGAAGTGGCGAATGCAGTTGAGGCGCGCGCGCTTCTTGTCATCCGACTTGATCACGGTCCAAGGGGCATCGGCAGTGTCGGTGTGGAAGAACATGGCTTCCTTGGCCGCGGTGTAGTCGTCCCAGCGGTCCAGCGACTTGATGTCGATGGGCGAGAGTTTCCAGTGCTTGAGTGGGTCGTCGCGGCGCGAGATGAAGCGTCGCAATTGTTCTTCGCGGTCCACCGAGAACCAGTACTTGAACAGCAGGATGCCGCTGTTGCAGAGCATGCGCTCAAGGTCTGGCGCCTGGCGCATGAATTCCAGGTACTGCAGCGGTGTGCAGAATTCCATCACCCGCTCGACGCCGGCGCGGTTGTACCAGGAGCGGTCGAAGAAGACCATTTCACCCGCCGTGGGCAGGTGCTGGATGTAGCGCTGGAAGTACCACTGGCCTTTTTCCTGTTCGGAAGGCTTCTCCAGGGCGACGATTCGCGCACCACGCGGGTTCAGGTGCTCCATGAAGCGTTTGATGGTGCCGCCTTTGCCCGCCGCATCACGGCCTTCAAAAAGCACGACGATCCGTTGCCCGGTTTCCTTGACCCAGTTTTGCACCTTGAGCAGTTCGATCTGCAACTCGTGCTTGGCCTTTTCGTATTCGAGGCGGCGCATGCGGTTGCGGTATGGGTAGCGGGCCGGCAGCTTCGCCGAGGAGCTGTCTTCGTTCGAGCCATGGGGCGCGGAAATTACTTGCAGGGCCATGGGCTGCTGGCTGGCCGTGCTGATTTCGGCTTCAAGATTTTTCACGGCGACCGGTTTGCTGGTGCTGCGTGCTCGGCGGGTGCGTGGTGCAGTGGCTTTGCGCGGGGCGCTTTTGCTGGTGCTGAGCGTTGCGGTTGGCGTGGTGCTTTCAGGCAAGGCGTTGGGAAGGGGGTGGGCGGTTGATTCTTCGCTCATGGGAGACCTGTGTTCTCTCTCGGATGTCTAAAAGCATTTTAGGGATCCAAAAGTGATGGCACATTGACTCTCATCAATAGGGCGTCGCTTTGCCGCGAGGTGATTGAACACCGGAAAATAAAAAACCCGCACTAGGCGGGTTTTTTGATGTTTCAGATGATGCTGGCACCATCTGAACTGAATGATGGTGCCCAGAGACGGAATCGAACCGCCGACACGGGGATTTTCAATCCCCTGCTCTACCGACTGAGCTATCTGGGCAACGGGGCGCATTAAAAGGCTTTTTCGGACTTAGGTCAAGCAAGTTTTGAAAAATTTTTTAATTAATACCGTCGCTTACGATTTTACGGGGTTATTCGGCCGGTGGAACGTAGCCTTCGGCCTTGGCGTAGTCCTCGCCGGAGAAGAACTTGTCCATCTCGCCCTGCAGGTACTTGCGGTCTTCGGCGTTCATCATGTTCAGGCGCTTCTCGTTGATCAGCATGGTCTGGTGTTTCTGCCAGTCGGCCCAGGCTTTCTGCGAGATGTGGTTGAAGATGTCTTCGCCCTTGGCGCCTGGGTAGGGTTGGCGCTCCAGGCCTGGCAGTTCTTCTTTGTACTTGCGGCACATTACGGTACGGGTCATGACGACTCTCCTGAATTCAAGGCATCGGCTGCGCGTTTGAGCAGCTTTTTCACCGGGGCGGCAAGGCCCAGGCGCGGCGGGGTGGCGAGGTTATACCAGAGCCAGTCGGCCTCGGCCACGTGCTCGCCCCTGCTGTCGACGCGTACCAGCCAGGGTTCGATGGCCAACTGGAAGTGGCTGAAGGTGTGGGTCAGGCCGCTCAGTGCCTGACGGCTGTCCAGGGTCAACTGGTGCTGTTCGGCAAGGTGCTCAAGGTCGGTCAGGGTATCGAGCTCAGGCAGGCTCCAGAGCCCGCCCCAGAGGCCGCTGGAAGGCCGGCGATAAAGCAGGATCGCGCCTTCACGGTTGGCCAGCAGGGGCATCAGCGTACTGCGCTGTGGCAGGGCTTTGCGCGGCTTGGGCAGCGGGTAGCGGGTTTCCTGGCCGAGCAGGTGCGCTTCACAGCCGCGTTTGAGCGGGCAGAGCAGGCAACTGGGCTTGCTGCGGGTACACAGGGTGGCGCCCAGGTCCATCATCGCCTGGGTGTAGTGGTTCACCCGGCTATGCGGGGTAAAACGCTCGGCGGTGGCCCACAGCGCCTTGGCTACCTTCGGCTCGCCGGGGTAGCCCTCCTGGGCGCTGTAGCGGGCCAGTACCCGTTTCACGTTGCCGTCGAGGATCGGCGCGCGCAGGCCCATGCTGATGCTGGCGATGGCACCGGCCGTGGACAGGCCGATACCGGGCAAGTCGGTGAGTTTTTCCACGTCTCGGGGAAACTCGCCGGCGTACTGCTCGACAACGATCTTCGCGGTCTTCTGCAGGTTGCGGGCGCGGGTGTAGTAGCCCAGGCCCGTCCACAGGTGCAGCACTTCGTCTTCCTCTGCTGCGGCCAGCGCTTCAACGGTCGGCAGAGCGTCCATGAAGCGCCCGAAGTAGTTGAGCACGGTGCTCACCTGGGTCTGCTGCAGCATGATTTCCGACACCCACACCCGATAGGGGGTGATGTCCTGTTGCCAGGGCAGGTCGTGGCGGCCGTGTTGGTCGTACCACTCCAGTACGGCACTGGAGAACTGCTCGGGACTCATTGCTTGAACAGCCCCTTGAGTGCGTCTTTCAATTCTGGAGATACCTTATCGCCTAACTTTTCGTTGATCTTTTCGCTGAGTTTGTCACCGGCCAGCTTCGCCGCCACCTTGCCCAGGCCGTCCTTGTCGACACGGCAGGCCTTGGCGCCCAGCTCCAGCGGGCCACGGCAATGCAGTGGCCACTCAAGGCCGACGTAGCGTGAATTGACCTGGCAGGCCGGGTCGGGCATGTCGCGCTTGTCACCTTCGATGATCACGCCAACGCGGTAGTCCATGCCCAACACCCGCAGGTCGAGGTCGCCGGCACCGTTGACGGTCAGGCCAGGAATCCGCACTTTCAGGTCCGGGTTGCTGGCCACGCCATTGCGCAGTACCAGGCTGCCTTTGAGTTCCTCGAATGGGGTGTCCTTGCCGCGAGGCTCGCCACTCAATGCCTTGCGGTTGAGTGTGGCGATCCCTTGGCAGAGTTGTTGTTCAAGGTTGGCATTGACCAGCACGCCGTTGTTGATGGCGAAGCTGGCGTTGCCGTTGAGGGTGTCGATCAGCGCTTTCTGGCTGTTGCCGCTGGCGGTCAGGTCGCTCGTGAGGTCGAGCAGGCCCTTGAGCGGCGAGCTGTCGTCCTCGCCCTTGATGAAGTGTTCCACGGGTACCCGGTTGATCTGCGTGTTCAGGCCGATTTGCGGGATCGCCGGGCGCACGTCGAGCTTGCCCTTGCTCTCGAAGTCGCCGTTGTACAGGCCGCCGCGCAGGGTTTCCAGGGTGAGCAAGCCGCCCTGGCCGCTAGCTTTGAGGCTGGCATCTTCGATCGGCAGTTTTTTCAGGGTCAGCAGTCCGAAGTTCAGGTCGGCTTGCAGGTCGAGTTGGCGCAGGCGCTCCACGGGCAGCAGGGTGTCACTGCTCCAGGCCACTTGAGTCGGCGCGTCCGGCAACGGCGTGGTGCCTCCACCGGCGAGTGCGCCGGCTTCCTTGCCTTTGACCTCGGCCTTGCGTGCGGCGCTGGCACTGGCGGCGGTTTCGCTTTTAGCCGGCAGGTAGCGGTCCGCATCGAACTTGTCGGCCTTGAGCTGCAGGCGCAGGGCCTGTTTGGCGAAGTCGTCGATGGCTACCCGACCGCTGAAGGTGCTGTCGTCGAGTTTTACCGTCAGGTCTTCCAGGGCCAGGCTGGTGCTGCTGCCTTGCAGGCGGCTGACCAGTTCGAATTTGCTCAGGGCGGTGGTGTCGGTCATCGCTGGCAGGGGGTAGCCGATGCTGTCGAGGAAGGTCCGCAGGTTGAGCTGGGCGATGGACAGGCCGCCAGTGATTTTCGGTGCCTTGTCCAGGTCGCGCAGGTTCAGCTCGCCGAGGGCGCGCAGTTGGTTGGCAGACACCTTCAGGCTGTTCCATTCGGCGACATTGGCGGCCAGGTCAACCAGCAATTGGCCCTGGGCGGCGAAGGTCATGGTCTTGCCCTGCAGCGGCTCGCCGGAGGCTTCACCGGTGAGTTTCATGTCTTCGAGCTGGTAGCGCTTGAGGGCGCGGTCAAAGCGCAGTTCACCGTTGAGCTCGGTGCGGGCGCGCAGCACTGGCTGGCCGACGCTGAGGAATGCGGTGAGTTTCAGCGGGATGTCGACCCCTTCATGCACCGCCCCCGTGCTCAGTTGGATGCTGTCTGCATTGAAGGTCTGGCCGTTGCGTGCATCGCTGTACTGCACTCGGGCGTTGTTTACGGTGAGGCTGTCGATGTCCAGCTTGACCGGGCGCTCGTTGGCCGTGGCGGGGTGGCTGGTTTCGGCCGGTGCCGGTGTGGCCGTGGTAGCGGGCGTCGTGGTTGTGGCGGGGGTGGTGCTTGGCAACGGCTTGCCGAAATCTTCCCAGTTGCCGTGGCCGTTTTTGTCACGGGCCAGGGTCAGGTTCAACCCTTCGACCCGGACATCGCTCATTTGCACTTCGCGGCGCAGCAGGGGCAGCACGCGCACGGAAAGGCCAAGCATCTTCAGGTCGGCGAACGGGGTTTTCGGGGTGTTCAGGGTCGCGATGCTGGCGTCGTGCAGTTCCAGGCCCAGCCAGGGGAACAGGCTCCAGCCGATGTCGCCGTTGAGGGTCAGCTCAATGTTGGCCTTGTCGCGAGCCAGCTGGCGAATCTCGTCTTTGTAGTCGTTGGGATCGAAGAGGTGGGTCAGGGCGAAGCCCAGAGCCACAATGATCAGCAACAACCCGAGAATTACCAGCCCCAGGATTTTGCCGAACGCTTTCATGGGCGAGTCCTTGTAGTCCGATTTTTAGAAAATTCAGCCGCAGAGTATAGCGCTGCGCATTTGGTTGCCGGTTTAAGTGCGTTCCCTAGCGTTATACGGTTGCGGACAGCTCCAGCGGCAGGTCCAGTTGGCTTGCCAGCGCCTGAATGGCCGCGCACTTGGTCGTGGCCTGCAAGCGCAGAGTTTGCCCGGCTTCGCGGGCCATACGCTGTGCTTCGCTGACCAATCGCAGGCCCACCCCGCGTCGACGCGTCACGCTGCGCACGCACAAGTGCGACAGGCGCCAGGCGTCATGCTGACGCGTAAGGCGGGCAGCGCCTAGCAGACGATCGTTGAACCGCGCTGCGATCAGGCTGCCGTCGGCCAAGGCTGCGGCCAACCAGGCTTCGGCGGTTTCGCCAGGGGCAAACAGATCGGCAGGTGCATCGGCGTAGATCTTCGCCAGGTCCAGCCGGTCTTGTTGGCTCGGTGTACGCACGGCTTCGACAACGACAGGCATGTAGGTTCCTCGTGACAGGTCAGTTAACTAAAAAAGGACGATATCAGATTGCTTTCAGTGAGCCCGGCAAATGGTACCCTTTCGCGGTTTTCAGGTGCCTGTGTAGCGTTTTGCCGCATTTTACTGATTGCCTGCCGCTAGAACGTTCGCTACCCGCGTGCGCCAAGGTCGAGGGCGGATGTGGGGCCTGCGAACCGTCCAGATCGATAAGGGAAAACAATAAATGAGCAGCATTACGGCAGGTGCGATTGTTCCTGCACCGAGCTTTTTGTCCAAGGAGCGCATCATCGCCCAGCCGGGCTTCAACCGCTGGCTGGTGCCGCCGGCAGCCTTGGCGATCCACCTGTGTATCGGCATGGCCTACGGCTTTTCGGTGTTCTGGTTGCCGCTGTCCAAGGCCATTGGTATCAGTGCGCCGGTTGCCTGCTCGGCAGACATGGGTTTTCTGGCTCAGGCGTTTTCCTCGAGCTGTGACTGGCCGATCTCGATGCTGGGCTGGATCTACACGCTGTTTTTCATTTTTCTCGGCTGTTCGGCTGAGATCTGGGGCGGTTGGCTTGAGCACGCCGGGCCACGCAAGGCCGGTGTGGTGTCAGCGCTGTGCTGGTGCGGCGGCCTGCTGATTTCGGCGTTGGGTGTGTACACCCACCAACTGTGGCTGATGTGGCTGGGGTCCGGGGTGATTGGCGGTATTGGCCTGGGGCTGGGGTACATCTCGCCGGTGTCGACCTTGATCAAGTGGTTCCCAGACAAACGCGGCATGGCCACCGGTATGGCGATCATGGGCTTTGGTGGCGGGGCCATGGTTGGTGCCCCGCTGGCGGCGGCACTGATGAACCATTTCGCCAGCCCTGAAGGGGTCGGCGTGTGGCAGAGCTTTGTGGTGATGGCTGCGATTTACTTCGTTTTCATGATCGGCGGCGCGTTGGCGTACCGCGTACCGCCTACTGGCTGGAAGCCCGAGGGCTGGGTCGCACCGCAGAAAAAAGCCAGCAATACGATGATTACCCATCGCCATGTGCATGTCAGCGTGGCCTGGAAAACCCCACAGTTTGCCTTGGTCTGGCTGGTGCTGTGCCTGAACGTCTCGGCGGGTATCGGTATCCTCGGCATGGCTTCGCCGCTGCTGCAGGAGGTGTTTGCCGGGAAGTTGCTGGGTAACGACCTGCGCTTCAGCGAGCTGAACACTGCGCAGTTGAGCCAGATCGCCGCAATTGCCGCCGGTTTCACCGGCTTGCTCAGCCTGTTCAACATTGGCGGACGGTTCTTCTGGGCCTCGTTCTCCGACTACATTGGCCGCAAGAACACCTACTTTGCCTTTTTCGCGCTGGGCTTCGCCCTGTATGCGCTGGTACCGAACATGGGCCACCTGGGCAATGTGGTGCTGTTCGTGGCGGCGTTCTGCATCATCCTCTCCATGTACGGCGGTGGCTTTGCCACGGTGCCGGCCTACCTTGCCGACCTGTTCGGCACGCATATGGTCGGCGCAATCCATGGTCGTCTGCTGACCGCCTGGGCGGCGGCGGGTGTGCTGGGGCCGGTGCTGGTCAACTACTTGCGTGAGTACCAGTTGAGCATCGGGGTCGAGCGGGCAGCCGCCTATGACATCACCTTGTACATCCTGGCCGGCTTGCTGGTACTGGGCTTCATCTGCAATGCCCTCGTGCGCCCGGTAGCCGACAAGCACTTCATGACCGACGAGCAATTGGCCGCCGAGGAAAAGCGCTCGCAGGCTCACGTCATCACCAGCGCCAAGGCACTGGAATGGCACGCCTCACCGGCGAGTATGCCGCTGGTGCTGTTGGCCTGGCTGGTCGTCGGTATTCCGCTGGCCTGGGGCGTCTGGGCGACGCTGCAGAAGACCGCCGCGTTGTTCCATTAAGCCGCTCGCCAGCAGGGCCGGCACCTTCGGGCATGCACAATGACCGGTGGGTGCCGGCCTTGTCGGCGATCAAGCTCCCTGCAAGGCAGGCAGAAATTCCCTGCCATGCGTCATGTTCGTTTCAAGCCGAGCGTATCTGGGCCTATAATGGTCGCCTTTTTCGCCCAATGATTTCGCGGAGCAGGTGATGGTCGAACGTAAGGCTTCCGTCGAGCGCAATACTCTGGAAACCCAGATCAAGGCCTCGATCAACCTGGATGGCAGTGGCAAGGCCCGATTCGATATCGGTGTCCCCTTCTTGGAACATATGCTCGACCAGATTGCCCGACATGGGCTGATCGACCTGGACATCGAGTGCAAGGGCGACCTGCATATCGACGACCACCATACGGTCGAGGACGTCGGTATCACCCTGGGCCAGGCATTCAGCCAGGCAATCGGCGACAAGAAAGGTATCCGTCGTTACGGCCACGCCTACGTGCCGCTCGATGAAGCCCTGTCGCGTGTGGTCATCGACTTCTCGGGTCGCCCAGGCCTGCAGATGCACGTGCCGTACACCCGTGCGTCGGTCGGTGGCTTCGATGTCGACCTGTTCCAGGAGTTCTTCCAGGGCTTCGTCAACCACGCCAACGTCACGCTGCACATCGACAACCTGCGTGGGCACAACACCCACCACCAGATCGAGACCGTGTTCAAGGCCTTCGGCCGTGCCCTGCGCATGGCGATCGAGCTGGACGAGCGCATGGCTGGCCAGATGCCTTCCACCAAGGGTTGCCTGTAATGCAGACCGTTGCCGTTATCGACTATGGCATGGGCAACCTGCACTCGGTGGCCAAGGCCCTGGAGCACGTTGGCGCTGGCAAGGTACTGATCACCAGCGACGCTGCGGTCATCCGTGAGGCTGACCGTGTGGTGTTTCCCGGCGTAGGCGCGATTCGCGACTGCATGGCCGAGATCCGCCGCCTGGGCTTCGACAGCCTGGTGCAGGAAGTCAGCCAGGACCGTCCCTTCCTTGGCATCTGCGTGGGCATGCAAGCCCTGCTGGAGCACAGCGAAGAGAACGACGGCGTTGACTGCATTGGCATGTTCCCGGGCAATGTGCGCTTTTTCGGCAAGGACCTGCACGAAGACGGCGAACACCTGAAAGTGCCGCACATGGGTTGGAACGAAGTCGAGCAGACGATCGACCACCCGCTGTGGCACAACATTCCGGACCTGGCGCGGTTTTACTTTGTCCACAGCTACTACGTCACGGCCGGCAAGGCTGTGCAGGTAGTCGGTCGTGGTCACTACGGCGTCGATTTCGCCGCAGCGCTGGCCGATGGTTCACGTTTCGCCGTGCAGTTCCATCCGGAGAAAAGCCATACCCATGGCCTGCAACTGCTGCAGAACTTCGCGGCCTGGGACGGGCGCTGGTAATGAGCAAGGCCAGGAACAAGGCCCCGATCCTGACGCTGGCGCCCGAACAGGAGCGCGAAGCGTTGGACGTACTCAAGCGCTTTCTCGAAGACCGTTTCGAGCTGCAATTGGGCTCTTTCGAGGTGGCTGAGGTCCTGGACCTGTTCAGCAAAGAGATTGCGCCACACTACTACAACAGGGCGATTGCCGATGTTCAGCTGCACCTCAAGGAGCGGTTCGAGAGCATCGAAAGCGACCTGTGGGCGCTCGAGAAGAACTGACTTCCCGAGCATCGCTGTTTACCGATTAGACAGGTTTTCCAGATGCTGATTATTCCCGCTATCGATCTCAAGGACGGTGCTTGCGTACGTCTGCGCCAAGGCCGCATGGAAGATTCCACGGTGTTTTCCGATGACCCGGTGAGCATGGCCGCCAAATGGGTTGAGGGTGGCTGCCGGCGCCTGCATCTGGTCGATCTGAACGGTGCTTTCGAGGGCCAGCCGGTCAACGGCGAAGTGGTCACCGCGATCGCCAAGCGCTACCCGAACCTGCCGATCCAGATCGGCGGCGGCATTCGTTCGCTGGAAACCATCGAGCACTACGTCAAGGCGGGCGTGAGCTACGTGATCATCGGCACCAAGGCCGTCAAAGAGCCTGAATTCGTGGCCGAAGCCTGCCGCGCTTTCCCGGGCAAGGTCATCGTTGGCCTGGACGCCAAGGATGGCTTCGTCGCCACCGACGGCTGGGCTGAAGTCAGCTCGGTGCAGGTGATCGACCTGGCCAAGCGTTTCGAAGCCGACGGCGTCTCGGCCATCGTCTACACCGACATCGCCAAAGACGGCATGATGCAGGGCTGCAACGTACCGTTCACCGCCGCCCTGGCCGCAGCCACCAAGATCCCGGTGATCGCCTCCGGTGGCATCCACAACCTGGGTGACATCAAGGCCCTGCTCGATGCCAAGGCTCCGGGGATCATCGGCGCCATCACCGGCCGGGCGATCTATGAAGGCACCCTGGATGTCGCCGAGGCGCAAGCCTTCTGCGACAGCTACCAAGGCTGAGGAGAACGCCATGGCGCTGGCCAAACGCATCATCCCTTGCCTGGACGTCGACAACGGTCGTGTGGTCAAGGGCGTCAAGTTCGAGAACATCCGCGATGCCGGTGACCCGGTGGAAATCGCTCGGCGCTACGATGAGCAAGGCGCCGACGAAATCACCTTCCTCGATATCACGGCCAGCGTCGATGGCCGTGACACCACCCTGCACACTGTCGAGCGCATGGCCAGCCAGGTGTTCATCCCGCTGACTGTCGGTGGCGGCGTGCGCACGGTGCAGGACATCCGCAACCTGCTCAATGCCGGTGCCGACAAGGTTTCGATCAACACGGCGGCGGTGTTCAACCCCGAGTTCGTCGGCGAGGCTGCCGCGCATTTCGGTTCGCAGTGCATCGTTGTCGCCATCGACGCCAAGAAGGTCTCGGCACCGGGCGAAGCCCCGCGCTGGGAGATCTTCACCCACGGCGGGCGCAAGCCTACCGGGCTGGATGCGGTGGAGTGGGCGAAGAAGATGGAAGGCCTGGGTGCCGGTGAGATTCTTCTGACCAGCATGGACCAGGACGGCATGAAGAGCGGTTTTGACCTGGGGGTTACCCGGGCCATCAGCGATGCCTTGGGTATTCCGGTGATCGCCTCGGGCGGTGTCGGTAACCTGCAGCACCTGGCTGACGGCATTCTTGAAGGCCACGCCAGCGCTGTGCTGGCTGCGAGTATCTTCCACTTCGGTGAGTACACCGTGCCGGAAGCCAAGGCTTTTATGGCCAAGCAGGGGATTGTCGTTCGCTGACAGTCCTCCATCGCGGGCAAGCTGGGGGGCTTGCCCGCGATAGCTTTCACCCCAGGGTTTTGCCCAGCAGGGCGTGATACAACTCGCTGTCGCCGAGGATACCCACCACGCGGTTGCCTTCCTGCAGGACCAGCTTGTTGCCGGTCTGGTAACGAATCTGCAGTGCTTCGCGCATACCGATACCGGCGTTGACCAGGGTCGGCCGGCGACCCAGCTGTTCCACAGCCTCTCCCGGCCTCCAGTTCTGCAAGTCCAGCCCGTTGACGCCCTGGCGTGCACCTTTGATGGTGTTGCCTTCAGCCAGGTCCAGCCACGAGTCGACACTGGGGTCAATGCAGACCGAACCGTTGATCCGCTTGCACTTGTCCAGGGTACGCATCAGGCTGCGGCCGCAGAGTACGTTAAGCGGGTTGGTGTGGGCGACGAAGGTACGCACGTAGTCGTCGGCCGGGTTGAGGACGATCTCCTCGGGCTTGCTGTACTGGATGATCCGGCCGTCTTTCATGATGGCGATGCGGCTGCCCAGCTTCAGGGCCTCATCCAGGTCGTGGCTGACGAATACGATGGTCTTGCTCAGCTTGCGCTGCAGTTCCAGCAACTCGTCCTGCAGGCCTTGGCGGATCAGCGGGTCAAGGGCCGAGAACGGTTCGTCCATCAGCAGGATGTCGGCGTCCATGGCCAGCGCGCGGGCCAGGCCGACCCGCTGCTGCATGCCGCCAGAGAGCTCGTCGGGCTTCTTGTTGCGCCACTGGGTGAGGCCGACCAGTTCCAGCTTTTCATCCACCAGCCGGCGTCGTTCATCGGCAGGGCGGCCCTGCATTTCCAGGCCGAAGCTGATGTTTTCGCGCACGGTCAGCCAAGGCATCAGGGCGAATTTCTGGAACACCATGGCAATGCGCTTGGTGCGCATCATCTTCAGTTCAGCCGGGGTGCAGGAAGCGATGTTGATCTGCGAGCCTTCGTGTTCAACGAACAGCTTGCCACGGCTGACTGTGTTCAGGCCGTTGATGCAGCGCAGCAAGCTCGACTTGCCTGAGCCGGACAGGCCCATCAGCACGCAGATCTCGCCTTTGTTGATCTCCAGGCTGGCTTTTTCCACGCCGACCACCAGGCCGGTCTTCTTCAGGATCTGTTCGCGCGTGAAGCCTTGGTCCAGCAGGCTCAGGGCCTCACGCGGTGATTTGGAGAAGATAACGTCTACCTCGTCGAAGCGAATGATGCTCATGCTTCACCCCTTACCGGTACTTCGGGTTGTTTGCAGATACGGTCGAGCATGATCGCCAGCAGTACGATCGCCAGGCCTGCTTCGAAGCCCAGGGCGATATCGGCAGTGTTCAGTGCATTGACCACGGGTTTGCCCAGGCCATCGGCTCCCACCAGCGCCGCAATCACCACCATCGACAGCGACAGCATGATGCATTGGGTGATGCCGGCAGCGATGCTTGGCATGGCGTGGGGCAGTTCGATACGCGAGAGCAATTGGCGACGTGAGCAGCCGAAGGCCTTGCCGGCATCCAGCAGCTCCTGAGGCACGTCGCAGATGCCCAGGTAGGTGAGGCGGATCGGCGCGGCGATGGCGAACACCACCGTCGAGATCAGCCCGGGCACCACACCCAGCCCGAAGAGGGTCAGGGTAGGGATCAGGTAAACGAAGGTCGGCACGGTCTGCATCAGGTCGAGTACCGGTCGCATCATGGTGTAGAACATCGGTTTGTGCGCAGCGACGATGCCCAGTGGCACACCGATAAGCACGCAGACCAGGGTGGCGAACAGCACCTGGGCCAGGGTTTCCATGGTTTCCTGCCAGTAGCCCAGGTTCAGGATCAACAGGAACGACAGGGCGACGAACGCTGTCAGTGCCCATTTGCGCTGGATCAGGTGAGCGATCAAGGCAAACAGACCGATCAGAATGAAGGGGTTGAACCAGGTCAGGGCGCCGGTAACGCCATGAATCATGAGTTCCAGTGCGGAGGCGAAAGCATCGAAGAAGTTGGCGCCGTGTTGCGTCAACCATTCGACGAATGCCGAGATGTACTGGCCCAGTGGGAGTTTATGATCGATCAGCATGATAGCGAGCGTCCACCTGCAAAGAATTGAAGACAGCCTGCGGCGGGGCTAGCCCGCCGCAGGTGGTGCTTACTGCGTCAGTTTGGCCTTGGCGGCTTCCAGGCCGGGTTTGCCGTCAACGGTGGTGACGCCGACCAGCCAGGTGTCGAGCGCCTGCGGGTTTTTCTTCAGCCAGGCCTTGGCTGCGGCGTCGGGTTTCATCTTGTCGTCCAGGACGTTACCCATCAGGGTGCTTTCCATGTCCAGGGTGAAGTACAGGTTTTTCAGCAGTTGGCCGACGTTGCTGCACTCCTGAACGTAGCCCTTGCGGGTGTTGGTCAGGACAGTTGCCTTGCCGAAATCCGGGCCGAAGAAATCATCCCCACCGCTCAAGTACTGCATCTTGAAACGCTTGTTCATGGGGTGCGGTTCCCAGCCGAGGAACACCACGTCGGTGCCGCGACGCTGGGCGCGGTCCACTTGCGAGAGCATCCCGGCCTCGCTCGACTCGACCACCTTGAAGCCGGCGTCTTTCAAGCCGAAGGCGTTCTTGTCGATCATGCTCTGGATGGTGCGGTTGCCGTCGTTGCCTGGCTCGATGCCGTAGATCTTGCCGTCCAGCTCCTTCTTGAACTTGGCAATGTCGGCAAAGTCTTTCAGACCCTTGTCATACAGCGCCTGAGGCACGGCCAGGGTGTACTTGGCGTTCTCCAGGTTGGCCCGAACAGTCTCCACGGTGCCGGCATCGCGGTACGGCTTGATGTCGTTTTCCATGGTCGGCATCCAGTTGCCAAGGAACACGTCCATGTTCTTGCCGTCGGCCAGCGACTTGTAGGTCACTGGTACCGAAATCATGGTGGTGCGGGTCTTGTAGCCCAGCGACTCAAGTACGGCGCTGGTGACCGCCGTGGTCACGGTGATGTCAGTCCAGCCGACATCGGAGAAGTTGACAGTACGACAGGCTTCGGGTTCTGCAGCCTGGGCCAGCACCGGCAGACTCAGCAGAGCGGCCAACAACAGCGAGGGTGAACCTTTCATGAGTGGACTCCTAGGTGTTTTCTTGTCGGGTGTCCCGCAGGACCGCCACGCGTTGTGAGTGATCTACTCGGGTGGGCCGGACGGTCGGGCGACAGCGGGACGGGTGCCGTGCAATCGAGTCGAGATTGATCATCTAACAGCCAAAAACAAACGCCTACAGGGTGCGTCGTATCCAGTACAGGCAGGGTCGCATCCAGTGCAGGTGAGGTCGTTTACAGTGTTTTTCCTCCCCGTAACGGCCCTTTACGGCGATCTGCACCGCATAAAAACGGCGTAATCCAGCGGCCAACGGCGAGCGGCGTTGCTGGACAAGAGTGGGTCGGTTGCAGACGTCAGAGCTGCTGATAAAAGCCTGATGATGCGCGCATTCCGGCGGATTGCAGCTTCAGCGTAGCAGCTCCGCCACCCGCGGCTTGTGGCGGCGGGCGTGTGCTCATTCAGGAGGTTCGCGGCCATGGCTATCAGTGTGTTTGACCTGTTCAAAATCGGTGTCGGGCCGTCCAGTTCCCACACCGTAGGGCCCATGCGAGCGGCCGCATTGTTCGTCCAGGGGCTGCGCGAACGTGGCGAGCTGGCGCAGGTCCGGCGTGTCGAAGTGCGCCTGTACGGTTCGCTGTCGGCCACCGGCATCGGCCATGGCAGTGACAACGCCGTGATCATGGGCTTGATGGGCGAATGGCCAGACGCGATAGACCCCTCACAAATCGGCCTGCGCATTGCGGTATTGCGCGAAACAGACACCTTGCTGCTGGACGGCCGACTGCCAATCGAGTTCGTCTGGGCGCGCGACATGCGCTTGCTGGAGGAGAACCTGCCGTATCACCCGAACGCCATGACCCTGATTGCAGAAGGTGCGGAGGGTGAGTTGCACCGGGACACCTACTACTCGGTGGGTGGTGGCTTTGTAGTCGATGCCGCCCAGGCTGCCAGCGGCGTGCTAGACGCCGACACCACGGTATTGCCCTACGATTTCAACAGTGCGGTGGAGCTGCTTGAGCTGTGCAAGCAAAACGACCTGCGCGTGTCGCAATTGATGCTGGAAAACGAAAAAGTCTGGCGCAGCGAAGAGGAGATTCGGGCTGGCTTGATGAAGCTCTGGCGGGCCATGCAGGACTGTGTGGAAAACGGCCTGAAATACGAAGGCATACTGCCGGGCGGGCTGAATGTGAAGCGTCGTGCTGCCAAGTTGCACCGTAGCCTGCAGGAGCTGAACAAGCCCAATGTGATTGGCTCGACCCTCAGTGCCATGGAATGGGTGAACCTTTATGCACTGGCGGTGAATGAAGAGAATGCTGCTGGCGGGCGCATGGTCACTGCGCCCACCAACGGTGCGGCGGGGATCATCCCGGCGGTGCTGCACTACTACATGCGTTTCAGCGAAGAGGTCAGTGAAGCCTGCGTGGTCGACTTCTTTCTGGGCGCGGCGGCGGTGGGCATCCTGTGCAAGAAGAACGCCTCGATCTCGGGCGCTGAAGTGGGCTGCCAGGGTGAGGTCGGTTCAGCCTGCGCCATGGCGGCTGCCGGCTTGGCGGAAGTGCTCGGGGCGACCCCCGCGCAGTTGGAGAATGCTGCCGAGATTGGTCTTGAGCATAACCTCGGGCTGACCTGCGACCCGGTTGGCGGCCTGGTGCAGGTGCCTTGCATCGAGCGCAACGCGATTGCTGCGGTCAAGGCGATCAATGCGGCGCAGATGGCCTTGCGTGGCGATGGTGAGCATTTCATCTCCCTCGATCGGGTGATCCGCACCATGCGCGATACCGGCGCCGACATGCACGACAAGTACAAGGAAACCTCACGCGGTGGCCTTGCGGTCAGCGCCATCGAGTGTTGAACACGGCTGCGCCGTTTTCGCCCATGCCGGTGTCGGCGCGCTGCTTTTTGGCGCAGCGTCGACACCGCTGTATCCCGGTCCTCCCTTCCGAGTGTCACTGCGCCTGTGGTGACACATCGCCGATGTCGCTTCTAAGCATCCTTCACACAAGTGCTACCGTACTGCTCACTTTTCCTACAGAGATGCGCTAGTCCGGCACTTTGCGTTTATAAATCCTGCGCTGAACACAGGCCGTATAGACGCATTGCGACGTCGTTTTCAGGTTTTATTGAATAGCTATTCAATTTCAGGCATGGCATTTGCGTTGTGTTGTGCAAAGCCCTGCATTCGAGATGGGGCCCTGACAAAAAAACCGTGCCTGAGGCGCAACCTGCATTGTGTGAGGAGAGACCGCGATGACGCCGTACAACTCCGGGGCCCAACCCCAAACCCGCACACCACAATCCATCGGCTTTCTGCTGTTGGACAATTTCACGCTGATCTCCCTGGCCTCGGCCGTGGAGCCACTGCGCATGGCCAACCAGTTGTCCGGCCGTGAACTGTATCGGTGGACTACCTTGAGCGTGGATGGCGGGCAAGTGTGGGCCAGCGACGGCTTGCAGATCACTCCGGACGCCTCAATGCACAAAGCGCCTGCAATGGACACCGTGATTGTCTGCGGTGGTATTGGCATTCAGCGCACCGTTACCCGTGAACACGTTACCTGGCTGCAAAGCCAGGCGCGGCAGTCGCGCCGGTTGGGTGCAGTGTGCACCGGCAGCTGGGCACTGGCCTGTGCGGGCCTGCTTGATGGCTTTGATTGCAGCGTGCACTGGGAATGCCTGGCAGCCATGCAGGAAGCCTTCCCTCGCGTCAGCATGAGCACCCGACTGTTTACCCTCGACCGTAACCGTTTCACCAGTTCCGGTGGCACTGCGCCGTTGGACATGATGCTGCACCTGATCAGCCGTGATCATGGTCGTGAACTGTCAGCGGCGATCTCGGAAATGTTTGTCTACGAGCGTATTCGTAACGAGCAGGATCATCAGCGTGTGCCACTCAAGCACATGCTTGGCACCAACCAGCCGAAGCTGCAGGAAATTGTCGCGCTGATGGAAGCCAACCTGGAAGAGCCGATCGACCTCGATGAACTGGCGGTGTATGTCGCGGTATCGCGGCGACAGCTGGAGCGCCTGTTCCAGAAGTACCTGCACTGCTCGCCATCGCGTTATTACCTGAAGCTGCGGTTGATCCGTGCCCGGCAACTGCTCAAGCAGACGCCGATGTCGATCATCGAAGTGGCGTCGGTGTGTGGTTTCGTCTCCACGCCGCACTTCTCCAAGTGCTACCGCGAGTACTTCGGTATTCCGCCGCGTGATGAGCGTGTGGGCTCCAACACCGCCCAGCAGGTGGCAATGATGCCGATTCCACAGGCACTGGTGCTGTCGCCACTGGCAGGGCCGATGTCGGCACTCAGCCAGGCGCGCAACGAATCGACTTTCGCCAGCGTACGCCTGTAGCCGAAAGCGCTTCCGGCCTTTTCGCGGGCAAGCCCGCTCCCATGCGAGAGCGGGTTTGCCCGCGAAAAGGTGTCAGCTACGGTTGCTGTTGAACTGTGCCAGCGCCGGCAACAGCTGCTTTTCGATGGCCTGGCGCACAGCCGGCAGGATGGTCGCGCTGCTGGTGTACATCTGCTCGACCATACCGCGCAGTGCCTTGGCCCGAGGCTCACTCAAGCCTCGCACCGCACACTCGCACGCTTGCTCGGCAGTTGCACCGGCAGGCATTTCAAAACCCAGTGCGCGCAGTTGGCCCAGCAGGTCATCCTGATCAATCAAATCCGCATGCATCATGGCTGTTGTCCTTGTCGACGGGAGGGATCGTGGGTCGATTCTGGTGTTCGCCAATCAGCGGAGCAAGGGCAGCGTGTCGCAATGGCCGTCATACCTATGAACAGGTCGTTTTCGGCTAAATCAAAGGGCAGGGGAGGCGGCACACTGGGGCCAGGTTTCAGTATGGACGGTTTGGTCACCCTCCAGATGTAGCGCGTCATTGCTCGCTTTTGACCCCGGCTTGTCACGGCTTGCCGGGGTTTTTTTTGCCTTGAAGTTTGTGGCGGTGTGCGCAGGCATCGCCCGCGTTAGCGACCGGCCTTGAGCAGCACCGCGCAGGCGCATTTGTAGGCTTCGTGCTGGTACTTGTTCAGCGAGCTGGGCAATTCCAACGCGTGTTTCTTGCTGTGGGCGCTGACCGTCTGTGGTGACAGCAACTGCACCTCGCAGGTGTCCAGCAGTTGCAGGATGCCTTCGATCTTGAAGGTGGTCGGGCCACCCGCGAACTCACCTTTCTTGCTGCGTTTCTTGATTGCCAGGTGGGTGATGTCGTGGTCGGCAACGAACTGCCTGGCCTGGCTGGCGAAGGCTTTGACGTTGGCGGCCTCGTCGTCATCCTCCAGGGCGATTTTCTTGGTCGCCAGAGGCTGGTGCACGGGCAGGCCAGCTTCAAGCGTGGCCACCGCGAGCAGGGCTTCGCTGCCCTTGATTTCGATTCCGCAAACGTTCATTCGTACCTCAGGGTGGGGTTATTGCAGGCCCAGTGACTGCAGGTACTCGGAGCGATCATCGCTGCGTTGGGCCAGGCAGGTGTTCTGCGCGGTTTCGAAGTCCTTGCTGCCGGGCTTCTCGGCGAAGGTTTCCACGGCGCAATCGGCATCGCGGGCCTTGCTCCAGAGTTGCTCGGCGTTTTTCAGGCGGGCGCTCAGTTCAGTGATCTGCGCCGGCTGGCCGGCGTACTGCTCCTTGATGCGATCAAGCAGGTCGGCAAAGGCTGCATTCAGCTCGCGCTCGGCGGTCTGGCGGTTATAGACCGCGCAGTCGTAGCTCTGCTGGCTGGTTTCGACGTTGTCACAGGGCGTGCTCTCTTCTTCCGCCGCCTGGGCGCCGAAGCTCAGGGCCGCCAGGGCCAGCCATACCATTGGTTTCATCTACGACATCCCCCAAGCCGGTGTTTGGAACAGAAGTGCCGATTCTCGCTCAGCCGCGAGACAAATAACAGCGCCGCAGGCGCCCATTACAGCCATCAGGGCAGGGCCGCGAAGGGGCGCTTTGTCGCCCTTTGACGCTTTCGGCAATACCCCTGTCGTTTTTGCACCGAGGCCCTTCCGGCCCCAGGCATATGCTGGCCCCAAAGCGCCGGCAGACGATTCGGCGCAGGCATCGAGAAAAGGGGACCGCCTGATGAGCCCAGCCGAATTACACGCAGACAGCATCGTTATCGACGGGCTGATCATTGCCAAATGGAACCGCGAGCTGTTCGAGGACATGCGCAAAGGTGGCCTGACCGCTGCCAACTGCACCGTGTCGGTGTGGGAGGGTTTCCAGGCGACCGTCAACAACATTGCTGCCAGCCAGAAGCTGATCCGCGAAAACAGCGACCTGGTGATTCCGGTGAAGACCACCGCCGACATTCGTCGGGCCAAGGAACAGGGCAAGACCGGGATCATCTTCGGTTTCCAGAACGCCCATGCCTTTGAAGACCAGTTGGGCTATGTCGAGGTGTTCAAGCAGCTCGGCGTCGGTGTGGTGCAGATGTGCTACAACACCCAGAACCTGGTCGGTACCGGCTGCTATGAGCGTGACGGCGGGCTGTCGGGCTTCGGCCGCGAAGTGGTGGCCGAGATGAACCGCGTCGGCATCATGTGTGACCTCTCTCACGTGGGCTCCAAGACCAGTGAGGAAGTCATCCTCGAATCGAAAAAACCGGTGTGCTACTCCCACTGCTTGCCGTCCGGCCTGAAGCAGCACCCGCGCAACAAATCCGATGAAGAACTGAAATTCATCGCCGACCATGGCGGCTTTGTCGGCGTGACCATGTTCGCGCCGTTCCTGGCCAAAGGCATTGACTCGACCATCGACGACTACGCCGAGGCCATCGAGTACACCATGAACATCGTCGGCGAAGACGCGATCGGTATCGGTACCGATTTCACCCAGGGCCACGGCCAGGAGTTCTTCGAGTGGCTGACCCATGACAAGGGCTACGCCCGCCGCCTGACCAACTTCGGCAAGATCGTCAACCCGCTGGGCATTCGTACCGTAGGCGAGTTCCCCAACCTTACTGAGACGCTGCTCAAGCGCGGCCACAGTGAACGCGTGGTGCGCAAGATCATGGGCGAAAACTGGGTCAACGTGCTGCGCGATGTGTGGGGCGAGTAAGCCTCCAAACCAAGTCTCTCTAACCCCTGCCAGCTGAGCAGGGGCTGCCAACCAAATTTTCTGGAGTTGAGTTTCCATGGCCAAGATCGCCCCGCAATTGCCTATCGAAGTCGACAGCGAGACCGGTGTCTGGACCTCCGACGCCCTGCCGATGCTGTACGTGCCGCGGCATTTCTTCGTCAACAACCACATGGGCATCGAGGAAGTGCTCGGCGCTGACGCCTATGCCGAGATCCTCTACAAGGCCGGTTACAAGTCCGCCTGGCACTGGTGTGAAAAGGAAGCCGAGTGCCATGGCCTGGAAGGTGTCGCAGTGTTTGAGCACTACATGAAGCGCCTGTCCCAGCGCGGCTGGGGCCTGTTCAAGATCCAGGACATCGACCTGGAAAAAGGCACCGCCAGCGTCAAGCTGGAGCACTCTGCCTTCGTTTATGTGTACGGCAAGGTCGGGCGCAAGGTCGACTACATGTTCACCGGCTGGTTTGCCGGTGCCATGGACCAGATCCTGGCAGCGCGTGGCAGTTCGATCCGTACCGTGGCCGAGCAGGTCTACGGTGGTTCGGAAGAAGGCCACGACGACGGCCTGTTCATCGTCAAGCCGCTGTAAGTCGAGGATCCCGCCATGGCTTTCGAAGCAATGTTCCAGCCGATCCAGATCGGCAAACTGACCATCCGTAACCGCGTACTCAGCACCGCGCACGCCGAGGTTTATGCCACCGACGGCGGCATGACCACCGAACGCTACGTGAAGTACTACGAAGAGAAAGCCAAGGGCGGTATCGGCCTGGCCATTTGTGGGGGCTCCTCGGTGGTGGCCATCGACAGCCCGCAGGGCTGGTGGAAATCGGTCAACCTGGCCACCGACCGGATCATCCCGCATTTCCAGAACCTGGCCGATGCCATGCACAAGCATGGCGCCAAGATCATGATCCAGATTACCCACATGGGCCGTCGCTCGCGCTGGGACGGTGAACACTGGCCAACTCTGATGTCGCCGTCGGGTATCCGTGAGCCGGTACACCGTGCTACCTGCAAGACCATCGAGCCGGAAGAAATCTGGCGGGTGATCGGCAACTATGCCCAGGCCGCGCGCCGGGCTAAAGAAGGTGGCCTGGACGGCGTTGAGCTGTCGGCAGTGCACCAGCACATGATCGACCAGTTCTGGAGCCCACGGGTCAACAAGCGTACCGACGAATGGGGCGGTACATTCGAGAAGCGCATGCGTTTCGGCCTGGAAGTGCTCAAGGCTGTGCGGGCTGAAGTCGGCCCGGACTTCTGCGTCGGCATGCGTATCTGCGGGGATGAGTTCCACCCCGATGGCCTCAGCCATGAAGACATGAAGGAAATCGCCAAGTACTACGATGCCACCGGCATGGTCGATTTCTTTGGTGTGATCGGCTCCGGGTGTGACACCCACAACACCCTGGCCAACGTGATTCCGAACATGAGCTATCCGCCAGAGCCGTTCCTGCACCTGGCGGCGGGTATCAAGGAAGTGGTCAAGGTTCCGGTGCTGCACGCACAGAACATCAAGGACCCGAACCAGGCCACACGCATTCTGGAAGGTGGCTATGTCGACATGGTCGGCATGACCCGTGCGCACATCGCCGACCCGCACCTGATCGCCAAGATCAAGATGGGCCAGGTTGACCAGATCAAGCAATGCGTCGGTGCCAACTACTGCATCGACCGCCAGTACCAAGGCCTGGATGTGCTGTGCATCCAGAACGCCGCGACCTCCCGTGAATACATGGGCGTGCCGCACATCATCGAGAAGTCCACCGGGCCGAAACGCAAGGTGGTAGTGGTTGGTGCAGGCCCCGCCGGGATGGAGGCTGCTCGCGTGGCTGCCGAACGTGGCCATGACGTTACCCTGTTCGAGAAAAAGGACGCCATTGGCGGGCAGATCACGACGGCGTCCAAGGCACCGCAACGTGACCAGATCGCCGGTATCACCCGCTGGTACCAACTGGAGCTGGCGCGGTTGAAGGTTGACCTGCGCTTGGGCACCGCCGCCGACGCGGCGAGCATCCTCGACCTGCGCCCCGATGTGGTCGTGCTGGCCGTGGGCGGGCATCCGTTCCTGGAGCAGAACGAACACTGGGGCGCTGCCGAAGGGCTGGTGGTCAGCAGTTGGGACGTGCTGGACGGCAAGGTTGCGCCGGGCAAGAACGTGCTGGTGTACGACACTATCTGTGAATTCACCGGGATGTCGGTGGCCGACTTCATCGCCGACAAGGGCAGCCAGGTCGAGATCGTCACCGACGACATCAAGCCGGGTGTGGCCATTGGCGGTACGTCGTTCCCGACCTACTACCGCAGCATGTACCCGAAAGAAGTGATCATGACCGGCGACCTCATGCTGGAAAAGGTCTACCGCGAGGGCGACAAGCTGGTGGCGGTGCTGGAGAACGAATACACCGGTGCCAAGGAAGAGCGGGTGGTCGACCAGGTGGTGATCGAGAACGGCGTGCGTCCGGACGAAGCACTCTACTACGCACTGAAGGAAGGCTCGCGCAACAAGGGTCAGATCGACATCGAAGCCCTGTTCGCGATCCAGCCGCAGCCGATTCTCAGCCAGCCGGGCGAAGGTTACCTGCTCTATCGCATCGGTGACTGTGTCGCTCAGCGCAACACGCACGCAGCAATCTACGACGCCTTGCGCCTGTGCAAGGACTTCTGATCGCTCAGTCGGCACACATCGGCCCTAGTGGGAGCGGGCAAGCTCGCGAAAGCGCCAGCACGAACAACACCGTTGTCTGATCTGACGCATTCGCGGGCACGCCCGCTCCCACAGGGCCGGTGCAGGATTCCAAGGGCCTGAACCCCTTGCAACCGCTGTTGTGGGAGCCTCCCATGTTGAACACCCTTCTACCCATCCTGCTGTTCGCTGCCATTGGCCTGGCGGTGCTCGGCGCCTTGCGCCGGGTGCGCATGTGGCGGCGTGGCCGCCCGTCCAAGGTCGACCTGCTCGGCGGATTGCTGGCCATGCCGCGCCGCTACATGGTCGATCTGCACCATGTGGTCGCGCGTGACAAGTACATGGCCAACACCCACGTGGCGACTGCGGGCGGCTTTGTGCTGGCGGCGGTGCTGGCGATCCTGGTGCACGGTTTTGGCTTGCATAACCGCATTCTCGGCTATGCCTTGCTGCTGGCCACGGTGCTGATGTTTGGCGGTGCGCTGTTCGTCTACAAGCGCCGCCTGAACCCGCCTGCGCGGTTGTCCAAAGGCCCGTGGATGCGCCTGCCGAAAAGCCTGCTGGTGTTCGCTGCAAGCTTCTTCCTCGCCACCTTGCCGGTGGCCGGCATTCTGCCGGAGGGCTTTGGCGGCTGGTTGCTGGTGGCCTTGCTCGGTGTTGGTGTGCTCTGGGGTGTGTCCGAGCTGTTTTTCGGCATGACCTGGGGCGGGCCAATGAAACACGCCTTCGCCGGTGCCCTGCACCTGGCCTGGCACCGCCGTGCCGAGCGTTTCGGTGGCGGTCGCTCCACCGGGCTCAAACCGCTGGACCTGGAGGACCGCAACGCGCCATTGGGCGTAGAAAAGCCCAAGGATTTCACCTGGAACCAACTGCTGGGTTTTGACGCCTGCGTGCAGTGCGGCAAGTGTGAAGCGGCCTGCCCGGCGTTTGCCGCGGGCCAGCCGCTGAACCCGAAGAAACTGATTCAGGACATGGTCGTCGGCCTGGCCGGTGGTACCGATGCGAAGTTCGCCGGCAGCCCCTATCCGGGCAAGCCGATTGGTGAGCACGGCGGCAACCCGCATCAACCGATCGTCAATGGTCTGGTCGATGCCGAAACTCTTTGGTCGTGCACCACCTGCCGCGCCTGCGTGGAAGAGTGCCCGATGATGATCGAGCACGTCGATGCCATCGTCGACATGCGCCGGCACCTGACACTGGAGAAAGGCGCGACCCCGAACAAGGGCGCCGAAGTGCTGGAAAACCTGATCGCCACCGACAACCCGGGGGGCTTTGCACCGGGTGGGCGGATGAACTGGGCCGCCGACCTGAACCTTGAGGTGCTGGCCGAGAAGAAAACTGCAGACGTGCTGTTCTGGGTCGGTGACGGCGCCTTCGACATGCGCAATCAGCGCACCCTGCGTGCGTTCGTCAAAGTGCTCAAGGCGGCCGCCGTGGACTTCGCCGTGCTGGGCCTGGAAGAGCGTGACAGCGGTGACGTGGCCCGTCGCCTGGGCGACGAGGCGACGTTCCAGGCGTTGGCCAAGCGCAACATTCAGACCCTGGGCAAATACAGCTTCAAGCGTATCGTCACCTGCGATCCGCACAGCTTCCACGTGCTGAAGAACGAATACGCGGCCTTTGGCGGCGAGTACCTGGTACAGCATCACAGCACCTACATTGCCGAGCTGATTGGCGCCGGTGCGCTCAATCTCGGCCAGCACAAGGGCAGCAGTGTCACCTATCACGACCCGTGCTACCTGGGCCGCTACAACGGCGAGTACGAGGCGCCGCGTGAGGTTTTGCGTGCGCTGGGTATCGAGGTCAAGGAAATGCAGCGTTCGGGCTTCCGGTCCCGTTGCTGTGGCGGTGGCGGCGGTGCGCCGATCACCGACATCCCGGGCAAGCAGCGTATTCCCGACATGCGTATGGAAGATATCCGCGAAACCGGTGCCGAGTTGGTGGCGGTAGGTTGTCCACAATGCACGGCCATGCTCGAAGGGGTGGTTGAGCCACGCCCATTGATCAAGGACCTGGCAGAACTGGTCGCCGATGCCTTGCTTGAAGACGAAGTGCCTGTGAATAAGTCGGCAGCCGCCAAACGTAGCGCTGCGGAGGTGCATTGATGAGCGACATTATTCGCCGCGACCCTCGCGCTGAGTGGATCGCCCGCAACCGCCTGCACCCGTTGCATGCGGCCATGCAGACACAACAAACGACGTGGATGGGCCCGAACGGCCTGATCCGCAAGAACCCTCATGCTGTCGGTTTCATTGGCCCTAACGGCATCAAGCGAATCGACCGCAGTGGCGCCCAGCAGGGCAGCAGCAACAAGCGCAGTGCAGCGGTCGAGGTGCAGCTGCCGCTGCATCAACTGGCCGCGCCTGCCTTCTACATTGCCGTGGTGCCGGACATGGTCGGTGGTCGCCTGAGCAGTCACGACCGCGACCTGTTGGGGCTCGCCCGTGGCTTGGCTGGCAGTGACGGTGCGGTACTGGCGGTGCTGTTTGGCGAGCACAAGGAAAGCAAATTCGACACGGCCGGTGTTGACCGCCTGTTGGTGATCGAAGGTGATGCCTTTGACGGTTATGCACCGGAGCAACGGGTCCAGGGCCTGCGCGCTGTGGATAACCAGTTCAACCCACGCCACTGGCTGCTGCCTGACAGCCGCACCGGTGGCGCTGAGTTGGGGCGGCGCTTTGCTGCAGCATTGGGCGAGCGGCCGGCAACCCGCGTCTGGCAAGTCAAGGATGGCCTGTGCAGCGGCCGTGCGGGGGCGGGCCAGCAAGACCTGATTCGTGACCTGCCGCGGCTGATTCTGGCCTCGGCCGAATGCGCCGAGCCGGTCAGTGAAACCCGCCACGAAGTGCTGCCGGTGACCTTATCCACAGCCGTGGTCCGTAGCCTGGCACGCATTGAAGACCTCGGCCCGGTGGCCGTCGACCCGGCGGCGATTGCCATGGCCGAGGCCGAGTTCATCGTCTCTGGCGGCAATGGCGTCAAGGACTGGGACCTGTTCCACCGCGCTACCGTTGCGCTGGGCGCCACCGAAGGCGCTTCGCGGGTGGCGGTGGACGATGGCTTCATGCCGCGTAACCGTCAGGTCGGCGCGACCGGTACCTGGGTCACGGCGCGGGTCTACCTGGCTGTGGGTATCTCGGGGGCGATCCAGCACCTGCAGGGCATTGGGGCCTGCGACAAGGTGGTGGCGGTCAACCTCGACCCGGGTTGCGACATGATCAAACGGGCCGATCTCTCGGTGATCGGCGACAGCGCAGCGATCCTCAAGGCGCTGATTGCCGCTGTGGATAACTACCGCAACGAAGCCAAGCGCGATGCCGCGTAGAGCAGGGGATAGCTATGAACACTAAGGTCATCAGCCTGGTTTCGATTGGCGCCCACCCGACCTCGGGTCGGGCCCGGCGTGCTGAACAGGATGCCCGTGCAGTCGAATTGGGCTTGCAACTGGCTGGGGATAACTTGCAGGTGCTGCATGCCGGCGACCCGCAGGAGCCGGCACTGCGCAGCTACCTGGGCATGGGGCTGGCGCAACTGGACGTACTCGAACAACCGGCTGGCAGCGATGCGCTCGTTGTCCTGGGGGACTACCTGCGCGATGCCGGAGCACAACTGGTACTGACCGGTAGCCAGGCAGAAACCGGCGAAGGCTCGGGCATGCTGCCGTTCCTCCTGGCCGAGCGCCTGGGCTGGCCGCTGGTGGTGGGGCTGGCTGAGGTGGAATCTATCCACAACGGCGTTGCACAGGTGCTGCAGGCCCTGCCGCGTGGCCAGCGGCGCCGGCTGAAGGTGCGCCTGCCGATGTTGGCCACTGTGGATAACGCTGCGCCCAAACCACGCCAGAGCGCGTTTGGCCCGGCGCGGCGCGGGGTATTGGCGGCACGCCATGTGGCGATCGTTGAAGACACGTTACTCACCGGCGCAGAACTGCAGCCCGCCAAGCCGCGTCCCAAGCGCCTGAAAGTGATCAAGGCCAAGAGTGGTGCCGACCGCATGAAAGCCGCTACCGCCAAGGCCAGCGGCGGCGGTGGCCAGGTACTCAAGGACCTCACTCCGCAAGCGGGTGCCGAGGCCATTCTGAAGCTGTTGATCGAAGAAGGTGTGCTGCGCTGACAGTTGCTCACAAAGTCTGTTGGCGGTTCTGTGGATAAAGTGTTTGCCTATGACTACAGGCCACGTATTACGTGGCCTGTAGTCGTTTGATCAGATTTTGACCAGTCGTACCTGGGGTTTTTCCAGCCGTTCCCCCTGTGAATGAAGCACCGTTCGCACGCATATTGCCCACAATCCTTGTTGGCGCTTCTGTGGATAATCTGTTCGCCCATGGCTACAGGCCACGGAATACAAGGCGTTCAAGGATTTGATCAAAAAACATACAAACACACCAAAAAGCACTGGCGATGATCGGGAAAACGCCGATAAATCGGGGCCTTGCGGGTTTATCCACATGGCTTTTTCAGCTTTGCACAGTTGCGCACAAAGTCTGTTGGCTGCTCTGTGGGTAAGGTGTTCGCCTTCTTCTGCAGGCCACGGTTTTAGAGGTGTTCAGAGGTTTGGTCAAAAAGTGATCAATAGGGGGTTGGGTCATTGAACTGGCCGCAGGCTCAGTTTTCCACAGGGGTTGCCCACATTAACTGTGGGTTGCCTTGTGGATAAAGTGTTCGCGAAGTGTCGCAGGCCCTGTGTTTGTTGGGCAACGCGCTGTTTGGTTAGATTTTGTACAGGCAGGATGGCATGGCGCCTGGATCACCGGCAAGGCGCCTACCGAGGTGTAGGAAACGCGCTTGCCGGCGATGGGGGAGGGGGCGACGCTTACTGTGCGGCTACACCCTTGAGGTAGGGGGCCGGTGCGGCACCGAGGTTGTTCAGCATGCGCTCGCTGTACCAGTCGATGAAGTTGACCACGCCAAACTCATAGGTCTTGGAGTACGGCCCTGGTTGGTAGGCCGTAGAGTTGATGCCACGCTGGTTTTCTTCGGCCAGGCGACGGTCCTGGTCGTTGGTGGCGTCCCACACTTCACGCATGCGCTGCGGGTCATAGTCGACGCCTTCGACGGCGTCCTTGTGTACCAGCCATTTGGTGGTGACCATGGTTTCCTGTGCACTGATCGGCCATACCGTGAAGACGATCATGTGGTCGCCCATGCAGTGGTTCCAGGAGTGCGGCAGGTGCAGGATGCGCATCGAGCCCAGGTCCGGGTTTTTGATGCGACCCATCAGTTTCTGGCAGCCTTGCTTGCCGTCCATGGTCATCGATACGGTGCCTTTGAGCAGCGGCATGCGCACAATACGGTTACGCAGGCCGAAGCTGGCGTGGGCATACGGGATCTGCTCGGCATCCCAGGCTGCGGCAGAGGCGGCAACGTGGTCCTTGAAGGCCTGGTCGGCGCGTGGATCGGTGACGTCGTCCCATTCCAGGAGCGTTTTGAGCAGTTCAGGGTGCGAACCGTTGCAGTGGTAGCACTCGCGGTTGTTTTCCAGCACCAGCTTCCAGTTGGCCTTTTCCATCAAGGTGGTTTGCACCGCCACCTTGGTGTTCTCCATGTCGTAAGGCTCCATGTAATGGGCCAGGGTGGAGAGGAAGTCGTCGATGGCCGGTGGGTGCTCCGCCAGGCTGACGAAGATGTAGCCGCCGGCGGTTTTCACATGCACAGGCTTCAGGCCGTATTGCTTCATGTCGAAGTCGGCACCCATTTCGGTACCGGCGAACAGCAGGCGACCGTCCAGCTCGTACGTCCACTGGTGGTAAGGGCACACCAGTTTGGCCACTTTGCCTTTGTCGCTGGTGCACAGGCGCGAGCCACGGTGGCGGCAGACGTTATGGAAGGCATGTACCTGACCTTCGGCACCCCGTACTACCATGATCGGGTTCTTGCCGATCTCCAGGGTGAGGAAGTTGCCCTTGGCCGGGATTTCACACGTCATGCCGGCGATCAGCCATTCCTTGTGGAAGATCTCCTGCATGTCGATCTGGAACAGGCGCTCGTCGTTGTAGAACGGTTGGGGCAGCGAGAAGGTCCGCTCGCGGTTCTGCAGCATGTCGGCAGTTGCCTTGCGTGCAGGTTCCAGTGGATCGCCCAGGCTCAGGGTTGCGGTGACGTCCATCGTGTAGGTCCTCATGGCCAAGCGTGTGGCCGGTGGAAGTGGCTAATCGTTGTTATGGCGACGCAAGGCTGAAGCAGCATTCTTTGAGGTGGAGTGTGCGTTCGCCGCCGACATGAACCATATCCCTGGACGACATGGTCGAATCCGTTTCCGACGCGCCAGCCCTTGTCGGTGGGGGCTGGTCGCGATAAGCACGTCAATGTCGCGGATAGGAATGTGCGCCGGTTGCAGCTTGAGCAGAATCACTACCATCAGGCCACAGTCGGCCGTGGAGATGAGCATGTCCAATCCCTTTCTCAATCCGGTGACTACCCAGACCTGGGCCAACGGCCGCCATATCGTCCGTTGCGTCAAGGTGATCCAGGAAACCTGGGATGTGCGCACCTTTTGTTTCATGGCCGACCAGCCGATCATGTTCTTCTTCAAGCCCGGGCAATTCGTCACCCTGGAGCTGGAAATCGAAGGGCAGCCGATCATGCGCTCCTACACCATTTCCAGCTCGCCCTCGGTGCCCTACAGCTTTTCCGTGACCATCAAGCGGGTGCCGGGCGGCAAAGTGTCGAACTGGCTGCACGACACCCTGCACGAAGGTCAGGAGCTGGCGGTGCATGGGCCGGTCGGCTTGTTCAATGCAATTGATTTCCCCAGCCCCAAAGTGCTCTACCTCAGCGGTGGCGTGGGCATCACCCCGGTAATGTCGATGGCCCGCTGGTTCTACGACACCAACGGCAATGTCGACATGGTGTTTGTCCACAGCGCCCGTTCGCCGAAAGACATCATCTACCACCGCGAACTGGAGCAGATGGCCTCGCGGATCGACAACTTCAGCCTGCATATCATTTGCGAGAAGCACGGCCTGGGCGAACCTTGGGCGGGTTACCGGGGTTACCTGAACCACAAACTGCTGGAACTGATCGCCCCGGACTTCATGGAGCGGGAGATCTTCTGCTGCGGCCCGACCCCTTACATGAACGCGGTCAAGCGCTTGCTCGAAGCCAGCGGCTACGACATGCGTCGTTACCACGAGGAGTCATTTGGCGCGACCCCGGCCGAGGTCAAGGCCGATGCCGTGGAACACGCCGAACAGGCCGCCGAAGCGGCCGAGGTGGACAACGCCGACCTGCATCAGGTGGAGTTCACCGCCACGGGCAAGAGCATTCGTGTCGCGCCCGGCGAGACGGTTCATGCGGCGGCGGCCAAGCTCGGCCTGATGATCCCCAAGGCCTGCGGCATGGGCATCTGCGGTACCTGCAAGGTGCTCAAGCTGGGCGGCGAAGTGGAGATGGAGCACAACGGCGGTATCACCGATGATGACGTGGCCGAGGGTTACATTCTGTCGTGCTGCAGTGTGCCGAAGGGGGATGTACGTATCGAGTATTAAATAGCTGCCCTGTTTGAACATTGTTCAGGCAGGGCATTTATTGTGTGGGTGAAGTCAACTATCAGTTTTGACAGTCTAGTTGTGTAGATGCTGATCTCGAATCAGTATTTCGTTGTGGTAGTGGGCGTGTGATTTAGTTCAGCAGGCTTTTGTTGAAAGATCACTGTTGAGGAGTCGCCCGCTATGTCTGCAATTCCCTCGCGTACCCGCAGAACACAATCAAAACGCCTTCAGGCAAACGAAGTGCGTGCCTTGATCCCGGATTTTCCCTTCGACTACGGTGAGTACCTGGCACAGGCCGGCCAACAGCCACTGGGCAGTATTGCCCCGAGCCACTATGGCAAGCAGGTACTGGTGGTGGGGGCCGGCATTGCCGGGCTGACAGCCGCCTACGAGGCGCTGCGCATGGGCCTGCACCCGGTGGTGGTAGACGCCAGTGGTCGCGTGGGTGGGCGCCTCTATTCGAAAGTGGTGGGCACGGAAAACAACGAGAGTAGTGTGATCTGTGAGTTGGGCGCCATGCGTTTTCCGCTGTCGGGGAAGGCGCTTTATCATTATTTCGAAAAAGTGGGCATGGCCGACAACAGTACCGAATTTCCCAACCCGGGTACTGTGGCTGCAGTCAGTACGGTGGTCGATTATCAGGGCGAGAAGGTTTACTACGAAGAAGGTACAAACAACTTCCCGAGGCCTCCAGCGTATACGAACTTAGAAGATAAGTTTTTCGATGTTTTTCTGCAGCAAGAGCCTATTCGCTTTGGCGAAATGGAACAGGCAATGTCTACGGGTACGATCAATCAGAGCCTGATCAAGTCGATCTGGAATACTGTTTTGGAAAATGGCTGGGATAACCTCAGTTTCCACGCGGCCATGGTCGAGCAAGCCAAATGGACCCCCGAGGAGATCAACCTGTTTGGCCAGATCGGTTTCGGTACGGGCGGGTGGAACACCGACTACCCCAACAGTTTTCTGGAAGTATTGCGGGTGTTGTACACCGGGCTCGATACCAATCATCGGCTCATGTATGACGGTGCTTCGACGTTACCGACACGGCTATGGAACACCTCGCCAAGCACCTTTGGTGATGCGATGGTGCATTGGGCCGCAGGCACTACGGTTGAGGGCCGTTCTAAAGCCGTGTTCGCCAACCCGTTGCAACAGGAGGTACGGCATATCGTCCGCCAGGCGGATGATCAGTTTCGGGTTTACTTCCATGACCTGGTTACCGGGCAGGAACAGTCCCTGGAGTTTTCCAGCGTTATCTATACACCCCATGTGCGTATCCTCGACAAATTGCGCTACATGGGCGGCCCACAGTTGTTCGCGGATATGAACACGTTGCTGAGCAAAGCCCAGTGGGAAGCGGTGATGTATACCCACTACATGCAGTCGGCGAAGATCTTTGCGGGTACCCAGGAAGCGTTCTGGAAGACGCGTGGCGAAGACGGTAAACAGTTGATGAGTATTACCTTGTCCGACCGGCTGACCCGTGGCACCTACCTGGTGGACTATGGCCAGAGCACCGGTACCTACAAGGGCAGTGGGATGTTCCTCTCGTACACCTGGAACGATGACAGCCTGAAATTTCTGGGTGACCTCGCTGCACCGGTGTCTGGGCATGTCGAGCTGTGCACGACACTACTGGATGTGGTGTATCCGGGGTTGAACGTGGCATCCAGGTTTGCCACGCAGGACCCTTTCGTCGAGTTGAACTGGGAAGATCAGCCGCACTTTCTCGGTGCCTTCAAGATGAACCTGCCAGGGCAGTACGAGTATCAGCGCCTGTTGTTCAGCCAGTTCATGCAGGGTGTCGGTGGTGCCAACCCCTATGGCTTTATCCTCGCCGGGGATGATGTGTCGTGGACTGGCGGTTGGGCGGAGGGCGCGGTGACCACCGCCTTGAATGCGGTGGACAAGTTGGCGGCCAAGTACGGAGGGAGTAGCGCCAACGGCCCCATTAGCCAATGGGAAGCGCTCAAGCCCATTGAGCTTACCGCCGGGCCGAAGCTTACCGCCGAGCCCAGGAAAACACCGCCTCATGAGTCCGCCCCTCACAACCGCGGCAGACTCATGAAGGAGCAGGTTAAACGCTGAAACGGGCGACCAGGCTGTTCAGGTCGACTGCCAGGCGTGACAGTTCGGCACTGGCTGCGCTGGTCTGGTGGGCTCCGGTGGCCGACTGCACCGACAGGTCATTGATGTTGACCAGGTTGCGGTCGACCTCGCGGGCCACCTGCGCCTGTTCTTCGGCGGCGCTGGCGATCACCAGGTTGCGTTCGTTGATCTGCGCCACGGCACCGGTGATGGTGTCCAGGGCCAGGCCTGCACCACGGGCGATGTTCAGGGTCGACTCGGCGCGCTCGGTGCTGTTGCGCATCGAGTTGACCGCTTGCTCGGTACCGCCCTGAATGCTGCCGATCATGCGTTCGATTTCGCTGGTCGACTGCTGGGTGCGGTGCGCCAGGGCGCGCACTTCGTCTGCAACCACGGCAAAGCCACGGCCAGCCTCGCCGGCCCGCGCGGCCTCGATGGCGGCGTTCAGGGCCAGCAGGTTGGTCTGGTCGGCCAGGCCACGAATCACGTCCAACACTTTGCCGATGTCTCGTGATTCCTCTGCCAGGTTGCTGACCAACTCGGCAGTGCCTTGTACATCAGCGCTCATGCGCTCGATGGCACTGACGGTCTCCATCACCAGATCACGGCCATCGCCGGCCGAGCGGGTGGCGTCCTTCGAGGCTTCCGAGGTGCTGACGGCGTTGCGCGCCACTTCTTCCACCGCGCTGGTCATCTCGGTGACTGCCGTGGCCGCTTGCTCGATTTCGTTGTTCTGCTGTTGCAGGCCACGGGCGCTTTCTTCGGTGACGCTGTTCAGTTCTTCGGCTGCCGACGCCAGTTGGTTCGCTGAGCCGGAGATCTGGTGCAGTGTGTCACGCAGTTTGTTCTGCATCTTGGCCATGGCTTGCAGCAGGCGCGCGGCCTCATCCCGGCCTTGGGTCTGGATCGGTCGGGTCAGGTTGCCTTCGGCGATCTGTTCGGCGGCGTGCAGTGCATCGTTGATCGGTTTGACGATGCTTCGGGTCAGCAGCAAGGCGCAGACGAAGGTCAGTACGGTCGCGACCACCAGCAGCGCGATGACCAGGGTGAATGCCGTGGAGTACTGTTCGGCGGCCACCTGGTTAGTGTTACGGGTTTGCTCTGTGTTGATCTTTACCAGATTTTCCATGAGCGTGTTGATCTGCTCGGAGTTGTCCAGCAACTCGCGGTTCAGCAGGGTGCGCAGTTCGTCCAGCTGGCCGGACTGGGCGTGGTTCTTCATGCGCGCTTCCAGTTGACGGTACTGGCTCAGTAACTGCACGTACTGATTGTAGGTTGCGCGTTCGTTCTGATCGGCGATCAGCGGCTCGTAGGTTTTACGCACCTCATCAATCTGCGCGTTGCGCTTGTCCATCAGTGCCAGCGTGTCGCGTAGCTCTGCGGGCTCGCGGTTAACCAGCAAGCGATAAGCCAGGCTGCGCAGGCGCAGGGTGAGTTGGTTGAGCTCGCCCAGGTTCTTGATGCTGGGGATGCTGTTTTGCTCAATGACCACACCTGCCTGGCGGATCACACTCATCTGGTTGAGCGCGAAAATACCGAGCGCCAGCATCAGCGCACCGATCAAGGCAAAACCCAGCAGTGCGCGCGGCGCGATGTTCATATTGCGTAGGGACATGGTCGTTATCCGAAGGAGAAAGGGCACGCGATCCATGCGACGCATTTTGACGTACTGTGCCTATCGGTCGAATCGGACAAGACTTGAGGCACTTCGGCCGAAAGTAGCGGTTGTGAATGAAATTTCATCTGGGCAATGGTGGGGTTGCCAGGGAACCGAGTTGTCCAATGTGTGTCAATCAACATCAAAGCGGGGCCTCTGGCCCAATATCCCTGGCGAGTGCGGTGAGTTTTCTTTATCGTGTGCGCCCCCTGCAAAAACCCCCGAGAAGGCATTATGTTGGAAACTTCCCTGAGTCAATTGGAACAACTGGTCAACGACCTGGTACAGAAGAATCAGGAACTGGCTGAGCGCACTGCCAAGCTGGAAGCCGAACTGGTTCATGCCAAGGATGAAAACGACAGCCTGCAACTGAGCCTGCTGGAGCAGGAAGAGAAGCAGGGCGCTACGGCCGCGCGTATCCAGGCGCTGGTTGAGCGTGCCGGTGGTGGCGCAGTCAACGCATGAAAACGACCGCGCAGTCGATCAATGTTATCTCGATCCTGGGCACCGATTATTCGATCAAGGCACCTGAAGGCGAAGAGCAGACCTTGCTCAAGGCGGTGCAAATGCTCAAGGCTTCGTTGGGTGACACCAAACGCAAGTACCCAGCCCTGATTGGCGACAAGCTGTTGGTGCTGGCGGCGCTGAACCTGTGCTCGCAGCAGATCGAACTGCAGCACAAGCATCAGGAAGCCCTCGACCGTTATCAAGAGCAAGTCAACGCCACGGTCGACGTCATCGCCCGGACTATCGGCAACAACTGATCGCCCATTCCTCCGACGTACTGCGCGCCTGAGCGCGCCGGCTTTGCCGGCGCTGGGCGCGTAGTGACCTGCAACGCGTTCTAGCCCCCGTCCTGAGCCCTCTACATAAGCAAAACCGACACCTGCTCGGTTGGGTATTGTCTCGCGCTAATGGAATAATTGGATACCAAAGTGTATACAGTTGACCTGCCTGTTGCAGTACAGGGTCATTTGCTCGGGGGAATTCCATGCAGTTCTGGCGGCGCAGTATTCAGTGGAAGTTGATTGCAAGCATGGGTGCGGCCTTGTTGGCGAGCATTCTGGTGGTGGTCGCGATCTATACGCTGGCGGTTAACCGGCTGACGGAGCGTTATCTGGTCGAGACGGCACTGCCAGCGAGCATCGAGGCGATTCGTAACGACATCGAGCGGATGCTCGGACAGCCGCTGACGGCGGCGGACATCGCCAGTAATACCTTGCTGCGTGACTGGCTGGCCGAGGGCGAGGACGCCAGCCAACGTGCGCACTTTACCGAGTACCTGGATGCACTGCGCCAGCGCAACAACGCGTTCACGGCACTGTTTGCCTCTACGGTCTCCAATCATTACTACAACGAGAAGGGCCTGGACCGTACCCTGCGTCGCGACAACCCGGCCGATAGCTGGTTCTTCCGCTTCATCGACAGTGGTGATGAACGGATGCTCAACATTGACGTCGATGGCAGCTCCGGTGAAGTGGCGTTGTTTATCGACTACCGGGTAGAGAAGGACGGCAAACTGGTTGGCATTGCCGGGCTGGGCCTGCGTTTGCATGAGCTGTCCGAGTTGATCCACAACTTCAGTTTCGGGGCGCGAGGACGGGTGTTCCTGGTGCGTGGCGATGGCTTGATCCAGGTGCATCCACAGGCCGAGTTCAGCGGTAAACGCCAACTCAGTGAGCAGTTGGGTGAAGCGGCGGCGAAAACCGCCTTGGTGCGGCAGGAGCGGGTGGTCAGTACGCGTTTTCAGCGTGATGGCGAAACCTTCCTGGCACTTAGCCTGCCGCTGCGCGACCTGAACTGGACGCTGGTGGCGGAAGTGCCCGAGTCGCAAATTTATGCCCAGGTGCATGAGACGGTCTGGTTGACCAGCCTGATTGGCCTGGCCGTGGCGCTGTTGTCATTGCTGCTGGTGGTCTGGCTGGCGCGTGGTCTGGTCAAGCCGATCCGCCAGGTAACCGCTGCACTGGTGGCAATCGGCAGTGGCGGTGGCGACCTCAGCCGTCGGCTGGATGAGGGCCGTAGCGATGAGTTGGGTGATCTGGCGCGTGGCTTCAACCGCTTTATCGACAGCCAGCGAGAACTGATCGGCCAGGTGTTGGGCACCACTGAGCGTTTGCACCGTGCGGTGGAACAGGTGACTCAGGTGGTGGACAACACTGCTGATCGCTCTGTGCGGCAGCAGGAAATGACCGAAACGGTTGCCACTGCGGTACATGAGATGGGCTTGACCGTGCAGGACATTGCGCAAAATGCCGGTAATGCGGCCCAGGCATCGCAGGCTGCCCGCAATGAAGCCGAACACGCCCGTGAGGTGGTGCAGCGCTCGATTAGCCAGATTGAAGGCATGTCCAACGACATCGGCTCGGCCGCCGGTGCGGTTGGCGAGTTGGCTGCAGAAGTCGCCTCGATCGACGAGGTATTGGCGGTGATCCGCAGTATTTCCGAACAGACTAACCTGTTGGCGCTGAATGCGGCCATCGAAGCGGCGCGGGCCGGGGAAATGGGTCGTGGTTTCGCCGTGGTGGCCGATGAAGTGCGCACATTGGCCCAGCGTACCCAGGTGTCTACGGGTGAAATCCAGCAGATGATTCAACGGCTCAAGCAGGGCACGGGCAATGCCGTGGCCTCAATGCAGGCCGGGCAGGTGGCAACCGGTGCCGGTGTGGCGTCGAGCCAGCGCACTGGGGCATCGCTGGGGACCATTACGGATCAGGTGGAGCATATCAGCGACATGAACCACCAGGTCGCCACGGCGACTGAGCAGCAGTCGGCAGTGACCGAGGAGATCAACCGCACGGTGCAGGGTATCTCAGACCTGGCCCGGCAAACCGCCGCAGAAGTGCGCGGCTGCCGGGACGAGTGTCAGGCCCTGCGCGAGCTGGCTGACGACCTGGCGCG
The DNA here is from genome assembly GCF_002753995.1 of Pseudomonas sp. HLS-6. Classification (NCBI taxonomy): domain Bacteria; kingdom Pseudomonadati; phylum Pseudomonadota; class Gammaproteobacteria; order Pseudomonadales; family Pseudomonadaceae; genus Pseudomonas; species Pseudomonas sp. HLS-6. The sequence goes on along the minus strand of NZ_CP024478.1, from coordinate 4,829,144 downwards.
GCAGATGGGCGGGTTTCGCCTGTAGTCGCTGATGGTGTCAGGCGCTCATCACGGCGCGGATATCTGCCGCCAGTTCGCGTACCCGGGCTTCTTCGGTGTCCCAGGAGCACATGAACCGGGCGCCGCCGCTGCCGATGAAGGTGTAAAAACGCCAGCCCTTGTTGCGCAATGCTTCCAGGGCGGGTTCCGACATCTGCAGGAATACGCCGTTGGCCTCCACCGGGAACATCAGTTCTACGCCGGGGATGTCCGCGACCAGCGAGCTGAGCAATTGTGCGCAGTGGTTGGCATGGGCGGCGTGGCGCAGCCAGGCGCCGTCCTCCAGCAGGCCGACCCAGGGTGCGGAGAGGAAGCGCATTTTCGACGCCAGTTGCCCGGCCTGCTTGCAACGGTAGTCGAAGTCCTCGGCCAGTTTACGGTTGAAGAACAGGATCGCCTCACCCACCGCCATGCCGTTTTTGGTGCCGCCAAAGCACAGCACGTCGATACCGGCCTTCCAGGTCAGCTCGGCCGGCGTGCAGCCGAGGAAGGCGCAGGCGTTGCTGAAACGAGCACCGTCCATGTGCAGGTTCAGGCCCAGTTCCTTGCAGGTGGCGCTGATCGCCTTGAGTTCATCCGGGCGGTAGACGCTGCCCACCTCGGTAGCCTGGGTGATGGTCACTACCCGGGGTTTGGGGTAGTGGATGTCCTGGCGCTTGAGCGCGACTTCGCGGATCGAGGCCGGGGTCAGCTTGCCGCCTTCGCTGCGGGCGGTCAGCAGCTTGGAACCGTTGGAGAAAAACTCCGGTGCGCCGCATTCGTCGGTTTCGACGTGGGCGGTCTCCGAGCAGATCACGCTGTGGTAGCTCTGGCACAACGACGACAGCGCCAGCGAGTTGGCGGCAGTGCCGTTGAAGGCAAAGAACACTTCGCAGTCGGTTTCAAACAGCTTGCGAAAGTGATCGGCTGCCCGTGCGGTCCATTGGTCGTCGCCATAGGCACGTTCGTGGCCGTGGTTGGCTTTTTCCATGGCGGCCCAGGCTTCGGGGCAGATACCGGAATAGTTGTCGCTGGCGAATTGTTGGCTTTGATCGGTCATGGTTCTGTCCTGAAAACGACGCAGGCAAGCACTCTAAACCAAGATTCGGTGAAGTGTCTGCTGCTGTATAGCCAGCAGCCCTGCAAGCGATGGGGCCATCTGCTGTAAGGTTTTTCGCGGGTTTTATCCTGCCTGTCGGGCTGACGCTTACGAGGTTATGTCGTAAACGCACCTTTGCGTGGCGCCCATAGGCATCTGGGCTGTCTGCGTCGGTCATACCATCGAATCCAAAGGGCGCTGTCCATGTCATGCCGCCCACCTAATGAAAGCCCATGCCGCTGCCGGGAGAGATGCGATGTTCAGCAAGCAAGACCAGATCCAGGGTTATGACGATGCACTGCTGGCGGCGATGAATGCCGAAGAGCAGCGTCAGGAAGATCACATCGAACTGATCGCCTCGGAGAACTACACCAGCAAGCGCGTGATGCAGGCCCAGGGCAGCGGCCTGACCAACAAGTACGCCGAAGGCTATCCGGGCAAGCGTTACTACGGCGGTTGTGAGCACGTGGACAAGGTCGAACAACTGGCGATTGACCGTGCCAAGCAACTGTTCGGTGCCGACTACGCCAACGTTCAGCCGCACTCCGGCAGCCAGGCCAACGCGGCGGTGTTCCTCGCCCTGCTGCAGGCCGGTGACACGGTGTTGGGCATGAGCCTGGCCCACGGCGGCCACCTGACCCACGGCGCCAAGGTCAGCTTCTCCGGCAAGCTCTACAACGCGGTGCAATACGGCATTGACACTGCCACCGGCCTGATCGACTACGACGAAGTCGAGCGCCTGGCGTTGGAACACAAGCCGAAAATGATCATCGCCGGTTTTTCGGCCTACTCGAAAACCCTCGATTTCCCACGCTTCCGTCAGATCGCTGACAAAGTGGGCGCTTACCTGTTCGTCGACATGGCGCACGTGGCCGGTCTGGTCGCGGCCGGGCTGTACCCGAACCCGCTGCCGTACGCCGACGTGGTCACCACCACCACCCACAAGACCCTGCGCGGCCCACGTGGCGGCCTGATTCTGGCCAAGGCCAACGAAGAGCTGGAGAAGAAACTCAACGCGGCGGTGTTCCCCGGCGGCCAGGGCGGGCCCCTGATGCACGTCATCGCGGCCAAGGCCGTGTGCTTCAAGGAAGCCCTGGAACCGAGCTTCAAGGCGTATCAGCAGCAAGTGATCGACAACGCCCAGGCCATGGCTGGCGTGTTCATCGACCGCGGCTACGATGTAGTGTCCGGCGGCACCGATAACCACCTGTTCCTGGTCAGCCTGATCCGTCAGGGCCTGACCGGCAAAGAGGCCGATGCTGCCCTGGGCCGTGCCCATATCACGGTGAACAAGAACGCCGTACCGAATGACCCACAGTCGCCGTTCGTCACGTCCGGCCTGCGCATTGGCACCCCGGCGGTGACCACGCGCGGCTTCAAGGTCAGCCAGTGCACCGCACTGGCCGGCTGGATCTGCGACATTCTCGACAACCTGGGCGATGCCGATGTCGAGGCCGATGTGGCGAGAAACGTGTCGGCACTGTGTGCAGACTTTCCGGTTTACCGCTGAGTGGTTGAGGAGTAACTGACTATGCAACGCTACTCGGGCTTCGGCCTTTTCAAGCACTCGCTGAGCCACCATGAAAACTGGCAGCGCATGTGGCGCACGCCGACCCCGAAAAAGGTCTACGACGTGGTGATCGTCGGCGGCGGCGGGCATGGCCTGGCCACGGCCTACTACCTGGCCAAAGAACACGGCATCACCAACGTTGCGGTGGTCGAGAAGGGCTGGTTGGGCGGTGGCAACACCGCCCGTAACACCACCATCGTGCGTTCCAACTACCTGTGGGACGAGTCGGCGCACCTCTACGAACACGCCATGAAACTCTGGGAAGGCCTGTCGCAAGACATCAACTACAACGTGATGTTCTCCCAGCGCGGGGTCTACAACCTGTGCCACACCCTGCAGGACATGCGTGATTCGGAGCGTCGGGTCAGTGCCAACCGGCTCAACGGTGTGGACGGCGAACTGCTCAACGCCCAGCAAGTGGCCGACGAGATTCCGTACCTGGACTGCTCGAAGAACACCCGCTACCCGATCATCGGTGCCACCGTGCAGCGCCGCGGCGGCGTTGCCCGTCACGACGCCGTGGCCTGGGGCTTTGCCCGCGCTGCCGATGCCTTGGGCGTGGACCTGATTCAGCAAACCGAAGTCACCGGTTTCCGTAAGGAAAATGGCGTGGTCATCGGGGTTGAAACCAGCAAGGGCTTCATTGGCGCGAAGCGGGTCGGTGTGGTCACTGCCGGCAACTCCGGGCACATGGCCAAGCTCGCCGGCTTCCGCCTGCCGCTGGAGTCGCACCCGCTGCAAGCACTGGTGTCCGAGCCGATCAAACCGATCATCGACAGTGTGATCATGTCCAACGCCGTGCACGGCTACATCAGCCAGTCGGACAAGGGCGACCTGGTGATCGGTGCCGGTATCGACGGTTGGGTTGGCTACGGCCAGCGCGGCTCGTACCCGGTGATCGAACACACCCTGCAGGCCATCGTCGAGATGTTCCCGATCCTGTCCCGTGTGCGCATGAACCGGCAGTGGGGCGGCATCGTCGATACCTCGCCGGATGCCTGCCCGATCATTTCCAAGACCCCGGTCAAGAACCTGTTCTTCAACTGCGGTTGGGGCACCGGTGGCTTCAAGGCCACGCCGGGTTCAGGCAACGTCTTTGCCGCCAGCCTGGCCAAGGGTGAAATGCACCCGCTGGCTGCGCCTTTTTCCATCGACCGTTTCTACAACGGCGCACTGATCGACGAACACGGCGCTGCCGCTGTCGCCCACTAACAGGAGAACCTGACCATGTTGCACATCTTCTGTCCCCACTGTGGCGAGCTGCGCTCCGAAGAGGAATTCCACGCCGCTGGCCAGGCGCACATCCCGCGCCCGCTCGACCCGGATGCCTGCACCGATGAGGAATGGGGCACCTACATGTTCTTCCGCGACAACCCACGCGGCCTGCACCACGAACTGTGGATTCACGCCGCCGGTTGCCGCCAGTACTTCAATGCCACCCGTGACACGGTGACCTACGAAATTCTGGAAACCTATCCAATTGGCGCCAAGCCACAAGTGACCGGCAAAAACACCAGCCCGCAGTTGGCAGTCAGTGGTCAGGGAGAAAAGGTATGAGCCAGGTCAATCGCCTGTCCAACGGCGGTCGTATCGACCGCAGCAAAGTCTTGAACTTCACCTTCAACGGCCAGAGCTATCAGGGCTATGCCGGTGACACCCTGGCGGCCGCGTTGCTGGCCAACGGTGTGGACATCGTCGGGCGCAGCTTCAAGTACTCGCGCCCTCGCGGGATCATCGCCGCCGGTGCCGAAGAGCCGAACGCGATCCTGCAGATCGGCGCTACCGAAGCCACCCAGGTGCCGAACGTGCGCGCTACCCAGCAGGCACTGTATGCCGGCCTGGTGGCCACCAGCACCAATGGCTGGCCGAGCGTGAACAACGACGTGATGGGGATCCTGGGCAAGGTCGGTGGCAAGCTTATGCCACCGGGCTTCTACTACAAGACCTTCATGTACCCGCAGTCGTTCTGGATGACCTACGAGAAGTACATCCGCAAAGCGGCCGGCCTGGGCCGTTCGCCGCTGGAAAACGACCCGGACACCTACGATTACATGAACCAGCACTGTGACGTGCTGGTGGTTGGCGGCGGCCCGGCTGGCCTGGCAGCGGCCTTGGCGGCTGGCCGCAGCGGCGCCCGGGTGATCCTTGCCGATGAGCAGGAAGAGTTTGGCGGCAGCTTGCTCGACACCCGTGAAAGCCTCGACGGCAAGCCTGCCGCGGAGTGGGTGGCGGCCGCCGTGGCCGAACTCAAGGGCATGCGCGAAGTGACCTTGCTGCCACGGGCCACCGTGAACGGCTACCACGACCACAACTTCCTGACCATCCACGAGCGCCTGACCGACCACCTGGGCGATCGCGCACCACTGGGGCAGGTGCGTCAGCGTATCCACCGCGTGCGTGCACGGCAGGTGGTGCTGGCCACTGGCGCCCACGAGCGTCCGCTGGTGTATGGCAACAACGATGTGCCGGGCAACATGCTGGCTGGCGCAGTATCGACTTACGTACGCCGCTACGGCGTAGCACCGGGCAAGAAACTGGTGCTTTCGACCAACAACGACCACGCTTATCGCGTTGCGCTGGATTGGTTCGACGCCGGCCTCAAGGTCGTCGCCATTGCCGATGCGCGGCATAACCCGCGTGGTTCGCTGGTCGAAGAAGCCCGCGCCAAAGGCATTCGCATTCTGACCTCCAGCGCGGTGATCGAAGCGCGTGGCAGCAAGCATGTGACAGCCGCCCGCGTGGCAGCCATCGACCTGAAAGCCCACGCAGTGACCAGCCCAGGCGAGTGGCTGGAGTGCGATCTGGTGGCCAGTTCGGGCGGCTACAGCCCGGTGGTTCACCTGGCTTCGCACCTGGGTGGCAAGCCGGTCTGGCGTGAAGACATCCTCGGCTTCGTGCCGGGCGATGCCCCGCAGAGACGCGTCTGCGTCGGCGGCGTGAACGGTGTCTACAGCCTCGGCGATACCCTGGCCGATGGTTTTGAAGGCGGTGTACGGGCTGCAACCGAAGCCGGTTTCAAGGCGGTCACCGGCGTACTGCCCAAGGTGCTGGCGCGCCATGAAGAAGCCACTGTGGCGTTGTTCCAGGTGCCGCATGACAAATCCACGGCACGGGCACCGAAGCAGTTCGTCGACCAACAGAACGACGTGACGGCTGCGGCTATCGAGTTGGCCACCCGCGAAGGCTTTGAGTCGGTCGAGCACGTTAAACGCTATACCGCGCTGGGCTTTGGTACCGACCAGGGCAAGCTCGGCAACATCAACGGCCTGGCCATCGCCGCCCGTTCGCTGGGCATTGGTGTGGCGCAAATGGGCACCACCATGTTCCGCCCGAACTACACGCCGATCACCTTCGGTGCAGTGGCGGGCCGGCATTGCGGTCACCTGTTCGAACCGGTGCGCTTCACCGCGCTGCATGCCTGGCACGTGAAAAACGGTGCCGAGTTTGAAGACGTCGGCCAGTGGAAACGGCCGTGGTACTTCCCGCGCAAAGGCGAAGATATCCATGCCGCCGTTGCCCGTGAGTGCAAGGCGGTGCGTGACAGCGTCGGCCTGCTCGACGCCTCGACCCTGGGCAAGATCGATATCCAGGGCCCGGATGCCCGTGAGTTCCTCAACCGCATCTACACCAACGCCTGGACCAAGCTGGACGTGGGCAAGGCCCGTTACGGCCTGATGTGCAAAGAAGACGGCATGGTCTTCGACGACGGTGTCACGGCGTGCCTGGGTGAGAACCACTTCCTGATGACCACCACCACCGGCGGCGCGGCACGCGTACTGCAGTGGCTGGAGATCTATCAGCAAACCGAATGGCCAGACCTGAAGGTGTACTTCACCTCGGTCACCGACCACTGGGCGACCCTGACCCTGTCCGGGCCGAACAGCCGCAAACTGCTGTCGCAGGTCACCGATATCGACCTGGACAAAGACGCCTTCCCGTTCATGAGCTGGAAGGAAGGCAAGGTGGGCGGGGTACCGGCGCGGGTCTTCCGGATCTCCTTTACCGGTGAGCTGTCGTACGAAATCAACATCCAGGCCAACTACGCCATGGGTGTGCTGGAGCAGATCGTCGAAGCGGGCAAGCCGTACAACCTGACCCCGTACGGCACTGAAACCATGCACGTACTGCGGGCCGAGAAGGGCTTCATCATTGTCGGCCAGGACACTGACGGCTCGATGACCCCGGACGACCTGAACATGGGCTGGTGCGTCGGGCGGACCAAGCCGTTCTCCTGGATCGGCCGTCGTGGCATGAACCGTGAAGATTGCGTACGGGAAAACCGTAAACAGCTGGTCGGCCTCAAACCGGTCAATCCGACCCAGTGGCTGCCTGAGGGTGCGCAACTGGTGTTCGATCCGAAGCAACCGATCCCGATGGACATGGTCGGCCACGTGACCTCCAGCTACGCCGCCAACTCGCTGGGCTATTCGTTCGCGATGGGTGTGGTCAAGGGTGGCCTCAAGCGCATGGGCGAGCGCGTGTTCTCGCCGCAGGCCGATGGCAGCGTGATCGAAGCGGAGATCTGTTCAGCGGTGTTCTTCGACCCGCAAGGCGAACGGCAGAACGTTTAAGGATTGACGCGCACGTGTGGCGCCGGCGCGGCCGGCCCCACACGGATCGCCCTACAGCATTTGATATTTCAGGCAGGTTTGAAATGAGCGCAATCAACGTTTACCAGCAACACCCAGGCAACGCCGCCAAGGCGGAATCGCCGCTGGCCCACGCCGACTTGCCGAGCCTGGTTGGCAAGGGGCGCAAGAACGCCGGTGTCACCCTGCGCGAGAAGAAGTTGCTGGGCCACCTGACTATTCGTGGCAACGGCCACGACCCGGCCTTCGCCGGTGGTGTGTTCAAGGCCATCGGCCTTGAGTTGCCCGTGGCCCTGACCGTGGTCGCCAACGGCGACATGTCGCTGCAGTGGCTTGGCCCGGATGAGTGGCTGTTGATCGTCCCCGGTGGCCAGGAGTTCGCCGTCGAGCAGAAACTGCGCGACGCCCTCAAGGACCAGCACATTCAGGTGGTCAACGTCAGCGGTGGCCAGACCCTGCTGGAACTGAGCGGCCCGAACGTGCGTGAAGTGCTGATGAAGTCCACCAGCTACGACGTGCACCCGAACAATTTTCCGGTCGGCAAAGCGGTTAGTACGGTGTTCGCCAAGTCGCAACTGGTCATCCGTCGCAGCAGCGAAGACACCTGGGAACTGCTGATCCGTCGCAGTTTCTCCGATTACTGGTGGCTGTGGTTGCAGGACGCCGCCGCAGAATATGGCTTGAGCATCCAGGCCTGAACCCGACAGGAGCGTTAGCATGAGCCGAGCCCCGGATACCTGGATTCTCACCGCCGACTGCCCGAGCATGCTCGGCACTGTGGATGCGGTGACGCGTTACCTCTACGAGCAGCGCTGCTACGTCACCGAACACCACTCGTTCGATGACCGGTTGTCCGGGCGGTTTTTCATTCGCGTGGAGTTCCGCCAGCCTGATGACTTTGACGAAGCGGCTTTCCGCGCAGGCCTGACCGAGCGCGGTGAGGCCTTTGGCATGGTCTTCGAGCTGACGGCGCCGAACCACCGGCCCAAGGTCGTGATCATGGTCTCCAAGGCCGACCATTGCCTGAACGACTTGCTCTATCGCCAGCGTATAGGGCAGCTGTCCATGGACGTGGTGGCGGTGATTTCCAACCACCCGGACCTGGAGCCGTTGGCCCAGTGGCACCGTATTCCGTTCTACCACTTTGCCCTCGATCCCCATGACAAACCGGTGCAAGAGCGCAAGGTATTGGATGTGATCGAGGCGTCCGGTGCAGAGCTGGTGATCCTTGCCCGCTACATGCAGGTGCTGTCGCCAGAGTTGTGTCGCAAGCTCGACGGCTGGGCGATCAATATCCACCACTCCCTGCTGCCCGGTTTCAAAGGCGCCAAGCCGTATCACCAGGCCTACAACAAGGGGGTGAAACTGGTGGGCGCCACGGCGCATTACATCAACAACGACCTCGACGAAGGCCCGATCATTGCCCAGGGCGTCGAAGCGGTCGATCACAGCCATTATCCCGAAGACCTCATCGCCAAAGGCCGCGACATCGAATGCCTGACCCTGGCCAGGGCGGTGGGTTACCACATTGAGCGGCGGGTGTTTTTGAACGCCAACCGCACGGTAGTGCTCTGACGAGCACGCTTGCCAATAAAGAAATCCAGTAACTCAGCGCTGCCTCCGGGTAGCGCACTTTGCACCGCTACATAAAAACAATCAGCGAGGTGAAAGCATGTCTGGTAATCGTGGTGTGGTGTATCTCGGCGCCGGTAAAGTCGAGGTACAAACAATCCCCTATCCAAAAATGCAGGACCCGCGAGGCCGCAAGATCGAGCACGGTGTCATCCTGCGGGTAGTGTCGACCAATATCTGCGGCTCCGACCAGCACATGGTGCGTGGCCGTACCACCGCCCAGGTCGGCCTGGTTCTGGGCCATGAAATCACCGGCGAGGTGATCGAGAAGGGCCGTGATGTCGAAAACCTGCAAATCGGTGACCTGGTCTCGGTACCGTTCAACGTTGCTTGCGGTCGCTGCCGCTCCTGCAAGGAACAGCACACCGGCGTCTGCCTGACGGTCAACCCGGCACGGGCGGGCGGTGCGTACGGTTACGTGGACATGGGCGACTGGACCGGCGGCCAGGCCGAATACGTGCTGGTGCCTTATGCCGACTTCAACCTGCTGAAACTACCGAACCGTGACAAGGCCATGGAGAAAATCCGCGACCTGACCTGCCTTTCGGACATCCTGCCAACCGGTTACCACGGTGCGGTCACCGCAGGCGTTGGGCCGGGCAGTTCGGTGTATATCGCCGGTGCCGGCCCGGTCGGCCTGGCAGCTGCAGCCTCGGCGCGCCTGTTGGGTGCGGCCGTGGTGATTGTCGGTGACGTGAACCCGGTACGTCTGGCACATGCCAAGGCTCAGGGTTTCGAGATCGCCGACCTGTCCCAGGACACCCCGCTGCACGAACAGATCGCCAACCTGCTGGGTGAGCCAGAAGTTGACTGTGCGGTGGATGCGGTGGGCTTCGAGGCCCGGGGCCATGGCCATGCTGGTGCCCAGCACGAAGCGCCGGCCACGGTGCTGAACTCGTTGATGGGTGTGGTGCGGGTAGCCGGCAAGATCGGTATCCCTGGCCTCTACGTCACCGAAGACCCGGGCGCCGTGGATGCCGCCGCGAAAATCGGCAGCCTGAGCATTCGCTTCGGCCTTGGTTGGGCCAAGTCCCATAGCTTCCACACCGGCCAGACCCCGGTGATGAAGTACAACCGCGCCTTGATGCAGGCCATCATGTGGGACCGCATCAACATCGCTGAAGTGGTGGGCGTACAAGTCATCAGCCTGGATCAGGCGCCAGAAGGTTATGGCGAGTTCGATGCCGGCGTGCCGAAGAAATTCGTGATCGACCCGCACAAACTGTTCAGCGCCGCCTGATCATTCCCCCTGCCACCCCCGCTTTTTAGCGGGGGTTGGCTTCAGCTGACACCCCACCGACGCCATCGCAGGCAAGCCAGCTCCAACTGTAGGAGCCGGGCTTGCCCGCGAAGCAGACGCCGCGAACTCGCGATCACCCCACCGACGCCATCGCAGGCAAGCCAGCTCCAACAAAGCCCGCGCAACCTGTAGGAGCCGGGCTTGCCCGCGATGCAAACGCCGCGAATTCGCGATCACTCCACCGACGTCATCGCAGGCAAGCCAGCTCCAACAGAGCCCGCGCCAGCCTGTAGGAGCCGGGCTTGCCCGCGATGCAGACACCGCGAACGCATTGACACCCCACCGACGTCATCGCAGGCAAGCCAGCTCCAACAAAGAGCGGGCAGCCTGTGGCAGGCTTGCCTGCGATAGCGCCTGAAGACATGAAATTGCTGGTAGATAACCTGTTCTAGGAAACATCCTACGAGCGCTGTCAGCACCCATTGGCTTGTCTTGGAAATGTTGCCCACCTACGCTGCCCGAGTCGCTGACAACTCGGCGAACGGGCGTGGAAACCTGGACCGGTAATGTGGCGGCTGTCGTTATGGCGGCTGTGCGCGGGAGACCTTCGGGTCTGCCGGGGTTACCTGATGCATCCGGTTTTCCACCCCGCGTACAGCTGCCACCTCTTCGTGTGGAAACGGAAGGGTGCAGCTACACCTGCATCAGGAGCTTTCCATGAAGGAAATCGTTCCAGATCCACCCCACGAAACCATCGCAGGCAAGCCTCCCTTAGGTACAGCATGAACGTTGCGATAGCGCCTGATGACATGAAATTGCTGGCAGATAACCTGTTCTAGGAAATATCCTACGAACGCTGTCGGCACCCATTGGCTTGTCTTGGAAATGTTGCCCACCTACGCTGCCCGTGTCGCTGACAATTCGGCGAACGGGCGTGGAAACCCGGACCGGTAATGTGGTGGCTGTCGTTATGGCGGCTGTACGTGGGAGACCTTCGGGTCTGCCGGGTTACCCATTACCCTGGTTTTCCACCCCGCGTACAGCTGCCACCTCTTCGTGTGGAAACGGGATGTGTCCAGCTCAACCGTAATGGGAGCTTTCCATGAAGAAAATCGTTCCAGATCCACCCCACGAAACCCTTGCCCCAACCGCCAGCACGCTCTTCGGCCTCTGTGGTGCCGGCCACGATCCGATGTTTCTCGTGCGCCCCGGTATCGAACCCCATGATGCGCTGGTGCATGTCTCTCTGTTCTTGCGCGGCGCCTACGACACGGCCCATCAGGCCAGCGACACCGCCGACGAGTCGGCCAAGGGCTTTCTCTGGTCCACGATGCATTCGGTAGAAATGGCCAAGGGCCTGGTCGACGCCTTGCTCGACGGGATCGAGGCGCGCGCCCTGAGCGAACGCTCAGGCTGAAAACACCCGACCACTGGCGGTCAGTCAGCACGGAACAATCCTGAGGCAGGCCAGTCAAATGACCGTTTCCCGCCGTTAAGGCTCAAGAGGTCATTTGATGAAGCGCTTTGCCCTGGTAACCCTGATGACCCTGGCCGCCAGCCCGGTCTTTGCCTTTAACCTCAGCGATGCCGCCAATGCCGTCTCGGCCATGCAAGGCACAGACAGCGAAGGCCCTGCCGTCATTGCTGCGCCAGCGTCGGCGAACCTGCTCAACACCCTGGGCAGCCAGTTGAACATCACCCCCGAACAAGCCGTGGGTGGCACGGGCGCGTTGCTTGGCCTGGCGAAGAACCAGTTGAGTGGTGACGAGTTCTCGCAGCTGACCCAAGCGGTCCCGGGGCTCAATCTGCTCACCGGTGACAACGCGCTGGGTGGCTTGAATGGCTTGATCGCGCTGATGGGCAAGAGCGACGGTCAGCAATCGGCGCTGAGCAATGCCTTGGGCAATGTGAAAGACACCAACGACCTGAACAACGCCTTCAGCCTGTTGGGCATGGACACCGGCCTGATCGGCCAGTTTGCCCCGCTTTTGCTGCAGTTCCTTGGCCAGCAAGGCGTGGCCAATTCGTTGTTGCAGAACCTGGGCACCATCTGGGGTAGCCAGGCGGCACTGCCTTCAGCCTGACCGGCTGGCGCGGTTTGCGCGTGAGGGGGGCTGTGGTAGCCTCCCGAGCCGTTTTACAAGGATAGGAAACTGCAATGTTCATGGATGCTCTGAAGATGTCCTTGCCGGCTGAGGCCGTGCTCGGTTTCGTCGTCTACATGGGTGGCGCCGCTGCGCTGTTCGCGCTCTATGCGCTGATCTATACCCGTCTTACGCCCTATAACGAACTGCGCCTGATTCGCGAAGGCAACACGCCTGCCGCTGTTGCCCTGGCCGGTGCGCTGGTGGGCTTTGCCATTCCGGTGGCCAGTGCTGTCTCTCATTCCATTTCGCTGCTGGACTTCCTGCTCTGGGCGCTGATCGCGGCGGTGGTGCAACTGTTGGCATTCGTGGTGGTGAACCGCTGTGTCAAAGGCATGGCCGAGCGCATCGCCCGTCAGGAGATGGCCTCGGCCATCCTGTTGGCTGCGGTCTCGATCAGTATCGGGTTGCTCAATGCTGCCTGCATGACCCCCGCCGCCTGATCAGGGAGCACCGCGATGAAACGCAGTAAACGAGTACGGCTGATTGCGCTGGGCAGTCTGCCGCTGGTGCTGTCTGCCTGTGGCGAACGACCGACCCGCGTGGTCAGCGAGGTAAAGCGCTTTCAGGACGTCGACCATTGCGCCATGGCCGGGATCAACCGTCAGGTCTGTCTGCAGGCCTGGTTGGGCGCACAGCAGCACCATTACGCCAATGCGCCGCGCTTCGTGAGCCTTGAGGCTTGCGAGGTGGTTTTCCAGGAATGCGATACGCGCAACTTTGCCGGCAATTTCGTGCCACGGATGGAAGGGTTCGCCTTGACCGTCGACCGGCAGGTGTATGCCGATGGTAATGACGACACCTCAGGCGCCTGGTCGACGTCGACGGGCGGCAGCCGGTTCTACGACTACACCGACACCGAGCCGCATTATTCCACTGAGGCGATCTACCACGAGCGTGATGGCCGCAATGCGTTCAAGGTTACCTCGTTGACCGAGCAGGTCGCGGCAGGCAACCAGTACGCCGGGCTTGATCCGAACCACCCGACGTCGACGCCCTTCAGTTCCTTGCCGCATGCGCTGGACGGTACTCACCCTGCGACGGTGCCGGCTGGCAGCGCGCTGCACCCGACAGCATTGGCGCAATCGTCCCGGCCATTCGCCATCGGCAGTCACAATGGCTTTGTATCGCGTGCCTCGGCGCGTGGTGGCTTTAGCTCCTGAGGTGCGCAGATGAAACGTATAGCGGTTGCCCCGCGCCCGGGCTGGAAAGCCACCGCCGAGCATTTTGGTTTCAACTTCCATACCTTCGATGGCGAACCGTATTGGGATGAAAGCGCCTATTACCAGTTCAGCCTGCGGCAGATCGAGGATGACCTGGAGGAGCCGACCCGCGTGCTGCATGAGCTGTGCATGGCGCTGGTGGCCGAGGTGGTGGAGAGCGACGCCTTGCTCGACCGCCTGGCGATCCCGACGGCCTACCATGAGCTGATTCGCCGTTCCTGGCGTGACGGGCACCCGCATTTCTACGGGCGCATGGACCTCTGCTATGACGGTTCTGGCCCGGCCAAATTGCTGGAGGCCAACTACGACACGCCCACCTCATTGTACGAAGCGAGTTTCTTCCAGTACCTCTGGTTGGAAGAGCAGATGCGCCGTGGTGTGTTGCCGGGCGATGCCGACCAATTCAACAGCCTGGAAGAGAAGCTGACCCAGGTCATGATGGCCAACCGCTTTGCTACACCGTTCTATTTCGCTTCGGTGAAGGGTTCGGTGGAAGACCGTGGCACGGTGGAATACCTGCGCGACATCGCCGCGGGTGCCGGGCTCGATGCGCGTCTGGTCGACATGGAAGACATCGGCCTGAGCCGGGGCGGGCAGTTTGTCGATCCGGTCGGTGCGCCGATTCCAAGCCTGTTCAAGCTCTACCCTTGGGAAGAGATCTTCAATGACCCGTTCGGCCCGGCGATTGCTGGCAGCGGCACCTTGTTCGTTGAGCCGCCCTGGAAAGCGATCCTCTCCAACAAGGGCATGCTGGCGTTGCTCTGGGAGCGTCACGAGGGCCATCCGAACCTGTTGCCGGCGTTTATCGAGCCGACACCGGCCCAGCCCCTGGAAAAGGGCTGGGTGCGCAAGCCGTTCTTTTCCCGTGAGGGGGCGAACGTGGAGATTCATACCGGCCAGGGGCAGCGTATCGTCGAAGATGGCCCTTACGGCGGTGGGCCAAGCATCATCCAGCAGTTCCAGGCGTTGCCACGTTTTGGCGACAACTACACGGTAATCGGCAGCTGGATGGTCGGTGATCTACCGGCCGGTATCGGCATTCGCGAGGACAATTCGCTGATCACCAAGGACAGTAGCCGCTTCCTGCCCCATGCGATTATCGGTTGAATCAGCGCAGCTCGGCGCGCAGGGCCTCGATGCGGGCGTCCTTGTCGTGCCAGAGCTGGTTGACCCAGTCCTGCACGGTCTGACGGAACGCCGGGTCGCTCTCGTAGTCGCCAGCCCACAGGGCCGGGTCGAGTTCGCGCACCTGGATATCAATGATCACCTTGGGCACTGAACCGCTAAGCAGGTCCCAGAAACCTGGCGCTTTGTCACCGGGGTAGACCAGCGTGACGTCGAGCAGGGCGTCGAGTTGCTCGCCCAGTGCAGCCAGCACGAACGCAACACCACCGGCCTTGGGCTTGAGCAAGTGGCGGTAGGGGGAGTGCTGTTCGAGGCGCTTGGCCTCGCTGAAGCGGGTGCCTTCCAGGTAATTGACCACGGTGACCGGCTGGCGCTTGAACAGCTCGCAGGCGGCCTTGGTGATTTCCAGGTCATGCCCCTTGAGGTGCGGGTGCTTGGCGAGAAACGCCTTGCTGTAGCGCTTCATGAACGGGTAGTCCAGCGCCCACCAGGCCAGGCCCAGCAGTGGCACCCAGATCAGCTCCTTCTTCAGGAAGAACTTGAAGAACGGAATGCGCCGGTTCAAGGCCTGGATCAACGCCGGAATATCGACCCAGGTCTGATGGTTGCTGACGGCCAGGTACGAGGTGTCCAGGCGCAGGTCGGCGGCACCTCGCACGTCCCATTGGGTGGGGATGCACAGCGCGAAGATCAGTTTGTCGATTTCGGCCCAGGTTTCGGCAATCCACTTCACCGCCGTGGAGGCGTAGTCGCGGTAGTGGCCGGGGAGCACCAGCTTGAGCAGGGCAAATACGGTGAGCGGGCCAATCAGTGCCAGGGTGTTGAGCAATAGCAGCAAGGTCACGAGACTGCCGGTCAGCAGGCGGCGCATAAAGAACTCTTATTCTTGGGTAAGCGGTCGGTAATGATAAGCAGCGGCGGGGTTTACGCCAAATACGGCGGCCCGCCCTTGGCAGACAAATGTTTCACATTGTCTTTAATACCCTGTGACACCGAACCTATGCTGCCTCTGTAGTCTAATCACTGTCTTTTCTCAAGGAAGCCAACCCGGTGAAACCCTTACTCGCATTGCTTTCCCTGTTGGCCCTGCCGGTGATGGCCGCCGAGCCGACCCTGTATGGCCGTTATGAATACATCGCCTTGCCGGAGATCGGCGAAACCCTCAAGGCCAAGATGGACACCGGGGCATTGACGGCGTCGTTGTCGGCCAAGGACATCGAGCGTTTCCAGCGCGACGGTGAAGATTGGGTGCGTTTTCGCCTGGCCACCAAGGATTCAGACGGTAAGGTCTACGAGCACAAGCTGGCGCGTATCAGCAAGATCAAGAACCGTGCGGATGAAGAGGATGATGGAGGCGAAGGTGCCGACGTGACCAAGCGCCCGGTGATTGATCTGGAGCTGTGCCTTGGCGATACCAAGCGCACCGTTGAAGTGAACCTGGCCGACCGCAGCAGTTTCAACTACCCGTTGCTGATCGGCGCCAAGGCTCTGCGCGAGTTTGGCGCGGCCGTGAACCCGGCGCGACGCTTCACGGCGGGTAAGCCTGCATGCTGATGGTCTAGCCTTGTACAGGTCGGCCTTGCCGACGATAGGGGCGCCGGGTTAATGGCTGACACCACCGCGACCCTATCGCCGGCAACGCTGGCCTTTGTGGAGGTATAGAGTTTCTGGGCCTTGTCAGCCACACCTGAATCTCTTACAAGTGGCGACCGATTACCGCCAGGCCTGGATGCCATGCCCCATATCTTGATTGTCGAAGACGAAGCGGCCATTGCCGATACCCTGATCTACGCCCTGCAGGGTGAAGGCCACAGCACTGAGTGGGTGACGCTGGGCAACGCGGCACTGGAGCAGCAGCGTCTGCGTCCGGCTGATCTGGTGATTCTCGATATTGGCCTGCCGGATATCAGTGGCTTTGAAACCTGCCGCCAGTTACGTCGCTTCAGCGAGGTGCCGGTGATGTTCCTCAGTGCCCGTGACGGTGAGATCGACCGCGTGGTGGGCCTGGAGATCGGTGCCGACGATTATGTGGTCAAACCCTTCAGCCCGCGTGAAGTCGCGGCCCGGGTTCGGGCGATTCTCAAGCGCATGGCGCCGCGTACCGAGGCGTTGGGCAGCCTTGAGCCCTTTGTGCTCGACACCGTGCGTATGCAGATCAATTACCGTGGTCAGCCGTTGGGCCTGACCCGGCACGAGTTTCGTCTGTTGCAGTGCCTGCTGGAGCAACCGGAGCGGGTGTTCAGCCGTGAGCAGTTGCTCGATGCGGTCGGGGTGCCGGCCGATGCCGGGTATGAACGCAGTATCGATACCCATATCAAGAGCGTACGCGCCAAGCTGCGTCAGGTGGCCGGCGAGGCAGAGCCGATCCAGACCCACCGCGGGCTGGGCTACAGCTATAGCCCGAGCCATAGCTGATGCGCCTGGGGATACGGATTTTTCTGGTCTACTTCCTGTTTGTCGGCCTGACGGGCTACTTTCTGATCAACACCGTGCGCGAGGAAATTCGCCCTGGTGTGCGCCAGTCTGCCGAGGAAACCCTGGTGGACACCGCCAACCTGCTGGCCGAGATCCTGCGCGCGGACGTCAAGGCCGGCACCTTGGGCCAGAGCCAGTTGCCGCAGGTGCTCCAGGCCTATGGCCAGCGGCAGCCGCGAGCGCAGATCTGGGGGCTGCCCAAGACCGAGGTCAACCACCGCATCTACGTGACCGATGCCAAGGGTATCGTTCTGCTTGATTCCAGCGACCTGGCAGTGGGCCAGGACTACTCGCGCTGGAACGACGTCTACCTGACCCTGCGTGGGCAGTACGGCGCCCGCTCGACCCGCAGCGACCCTGACGATCCGGCGTCCTCGGTGATGCATGTCGGTGCGCCGATTCTGGATAACGGCACGATCATCGGTGTGGTCACGGTGGCCAAGCCCAACAGCTCGCTGCAGCCCTATATCGACCGCTCCGAACGCCGTTTGCTGTACCTCGGTGTCGGTCTGATCGCCCTCGGTTTGCTGGTGGGGGCCGGGTTGTCCTGGTGGTTGGCGACCTCATTGCAGCGCCTGACCCGTTATGCCCTGGCAGTCAGTGAGGGCGAGCGTGCGGAGCTGCCACATTACCGTGGTGGCGAGTTGGCACAGTTGGCCGGGGCTGTGGAGCGAATGCGTACCCAGCTTGAAGGCAAAGCCTATGTCGAGCGCTATGTGCACACCCTGACCCATGAGCTGAAAAGCCCGCTGGCGGCCATTCGCGGTGCCAGCGAGTTGCTTCAGGGGCCAATGCCGGAGGCTCAGCGGCAACGCTTTGCCGGCAACATAGAAAGCGAAAGCGCGCGGATGCAGCAACTGATCGAGCGCCTGCTCAACCTCGCGCAGGTGGAGCAGTTGCAGAGCCTTGATGCGCAAGAGTGGGTGCCACTGGCGCAGATGGTCGACGACCTGTTGCTGGCCCACAGTGCCCGTATCGAAAGTGCCGGCCTGCAGGTGCGGCAGCGTTTGCCGCATGAACTCCAGCTGCTCTGCGAGCCGTTCCTGATGCACCAGGCGATTGCCAACTTGCTGGATAACGCGCTGGACTTCACCCCTCCAGACGGGATGCTGCTGTTCGAGCTGGAACGGGACGGGCAGCGTGTTGCGCTGAGCCTGTTCAACCAGGGCGAGGCGATTCCCGACTATGCGCTGGGGCGGCTCAGTGAGCGCTTCTATTCCTTGCCGCGCCCGCGTACAGGGCGCAAGAGCACCGGGCTTGGGCTGAACTTTGTCGAAGAGGTGCTGCAACTGCACGGCGGTTCGCTGGACGTCGGCAATGTCGAGGGTGGTGTGCGGGTTCGCCTGTGGCTACCGGCCAACCGATTCAACTGAGGCTTCACCGCATCTACACAAAGTCTCCATATTCGCTCCCTCAAGGCTCCATAACGCTGACACACACTCTGTGGCATCGAAACCGGAGCCTTGAGCATGAACCGAAACCTAAGCCTGAAACTGGGCGCTATCGCCTTTTTGATTGTGTTGTTGCTGGTACCGTTGCTGATGATTGGTGGGCTGATCCAGGAGCGCCAGTCGCTGCGCGACGGTGTGGTGCAGGACATTGCCCAGAGCTCCAGCTTCAGCCAGACGCTCAGCGGCCCATTGCTGGTGGTGCCGTACCGCAAGATCGAGCGGCAGTGGAAAACCCCGGAAGGGGGTGGCGCACTCTATCAGGACGTGAAAACGGTCAACGGCCACTTGTATTTCTTGCCGGAGACCTTCGACCTGAACGCCAGGATCGACACTGAGCTGCGTTCACGCGGCATCTACGAAGCGCGCCTGTACCACGCCGAAAACCGCATCAACGGCCAGTTCCAGATACCGGTGAAGCTGGGTTTAGGCAATGATTTTGAGGACTACACCTTCGATGCGCCGTTCCTGGCGGTGGCGATCAGCGACATCCGCGGCATCGAGAAAGGCCTGAAGCTGGACCTGAACGGCCAGTCGATGGATTTCCAGCCGGGCACGGGCCTGAGCTGGTTGGGTGCCGGGGTGCATGTGGCACTGCCCGCGCTGGACAGCCGCAACGAGACCGTTCTGGATTACGCCTTTGATGTGAGCCTGCAAGGTACCGGGAAACTGCAAGTGTTGCCGGTGGGGCGTAGCAGCAATGTGACCATGGCGGCTAACTGGCCGCACCCCAGTTTTGTCGGTAACTACCTGCCGAGCAGTCGCCTGATCGACAGCCAGAGCTTCACTGCCAATTGGAAAACCTCGTTCTTCTCCACCAACATGGAAGACGCCTTGAGCCAGTGTGTGAACAACGAGTCTTGCCTGGAGTTCAAGGAACGCGCCTTTGGCGTGAGCTTTATCGACCCGGTGGATCAGTACCTCAAGAGTGAGCGGGCGATCAAATATGCGTTGTTGTTCATTGCCCTGACCTTTGCCGGCTTCTTCCTCTTCGAAGTGTTGAAAAGCCTCAGTGTTCACCCGATCCAGTACTTGCTGGTGGGTGTTGCCCTGGCGTTTTTCTACCTGCTGTTGCTGTCGCTGTCCGAGCACGTTGGCTTCGGCCCGGCCTATGCGATTTCGGCCAGTGCTTGCGTGTTGCTGATTGGTTTCTACCTGAGTCATGTGTTGCACAGCCTGGGCCGAGCGCTGAGCTTCAGCGGTGGCCTGGCGGTACTGTACGGCATGCTCTATGGCTTGCTCAGCGCAGAGGACTACGCCTTGCTGATGGGATCGTTGCTGCTGTTCGGCTTGCTGGGTGTATTCATGATCCTGACCCGGCGCCTGGACTGGTACCGGGTAGGGCAGGGCAAGCTGTAATGAGCGGTTTACGCGAGGAGCGTTGTGCAGGGGCGGCGCTGGCGATAAATATCGCCAGGCTGTTCAGCCCTTGTTGGAGCTGGCTTGCCTGCGATGGGATCGGCGCGGTGTCCGTGAGTTCGCGGCGTTTGCATCGCGGGCAAGCCCGGCTCCTACAGGCTGGCGCGGGATCTGTTGGAGCTGGCTTGCCTGCGATGGCGTCGGTGGGGTGCCCGTGAGTGCGCGGCGTCTGCATCGCGGGCAAGCCCGGCTCCTACAGGTTGGCGCGGGATCTGTTGGAGCTGACTTGCCTGCGATGGCGTCGGTGGGGTGCCCGTGAGTGCGCGGCGTCTGCATCGCGGGCAAGCCCGGCTCCTACAGGCTGGCGCAGGATCTGTTGGAGCAGGCTTGCCTGCGATGACGTCGGTGGGGTGATCGCGAGTTCGCGGCGTTTGCATCGCGGGCAAGCCCGGCTCCTACAGGCTGGTGTGGGCTTTGTTGGAGCTGGCTTGCCTGCGATGGCGTCGGTGGGGTGATCGCGAGTTCGCGGCGTTTGCATCGCGGGCAAGCCCGGCTCCTACAGGCTGGCGCGGGATCTGTTGGAGCTGGCTTGCCTGCGATGGCGTCGGTGGGGTGCCCGTGAGTTCGCGGTGTTTGCATCGCGGGCAAGCCCGGCTCCTACAGGCTGGCGTGGGCTTTGTTGGAGCTGGCTTGCCTGCGATGGGATCGGGGGGGGGGGATCGTGGGCAAGCCCGGCTCCCACAGGTATCGCGGGCAGGCCGCCGATCAGGCCTTGGGTGGTTCAGTGGCCCGGAGTGATGGCCGCTGGCTGACGTCAGCGTACCAGGCCGCCAGTTTAGGTTGAGCACTGCGCCAGCCGAACTGTGGCATGCGCAGGTCGAGGTAACCCAAGGCACAGGCGACACCAATGGCTGCGACGTCGAATGCCGCGCTGAGTTCAGCGATGTGCGCCTGTTCCAGTTGGGCCAGGCCGCGCCGGATCTTCTCCTGTTGTGCATCGACCCAGGCATCCCAGCGCTTTTCTTCCGGACGCAGGAAGGTCTCGTAGCGGGTCAGCACGGCTGCCTCGGCAATCGCGTCAGCCAGTGAGGCAACGGTCAGGCGCTGCCAGCGTGCGGAGCCCTCACGTGGGATCAGTGGGTTGCCGACATGCTGCAGGTCGAGGTACTCGAAGATCACCCGGCTGTCATGCAGCACCGAGCCGTCCGCCAGGCGCAGGGCCGGGATTTTCCCGGCCGGGTTGCCTTGGTTCAGCGTCGCGTCGGGCTGGGTCGGGCTGATGTTGACGCTCTGCAGCGCGACCCGGTCCAGTTGCCCGGTTTCGTGCAGCAAGACCATGATCTTGCGGACGAACGGCGAGAACGGCGAGTAAAACAGCGTCATGCTCGGTGCGGACATGTCAGTTCCTCAGTTGTTTTGCAGGCTGGGCGGCATGCAGATGCCTGTACCGCCGATGCCGCAGTAGCCATTCGGGTTCTTGGCCAGGTACTGCTGGTGGTAGGCTTCGGCGAAGTACACGATCGAGTGCTCGGCGATTTCAGTGGTGATGGTGCCCCGACCGGCCTTGGTCAGTTCGGCCTGGTACACGTGCTTGCTGGCCAGGGCCTGTTCCAGCTGGCTAGGGGTGGTGGTATAGATCACCGAGCGATACTGCGTGCCAATGTCATTGCCCTGGCGCATCCCCTGTGTTGGGTCATGCAGTTCCCAGAACATCGTTAGCAGTTCCTGGTAGCTGACCTTTTCCGGCTCGTAGACAACCAGCACCACTTCAGTGTGGCCGGTCAGGCCAGAGCAGACTTCCTCGTAGGTCGGGTTCGGTGTGAAGCCACCCGCGTAACCTACCACTGTGCTGACCACGCCTTCGCGTTGCCAGAAACGGCGTTCTGCCCCCCAGAAGCAACCCAGGCCGAAAATGGCGAATTCCACATTGCCCGTGAACGGCCCCAGCAGTGGATTGCCGTTGACGAAGTGATACTCGGGTAAGGTCACGTGTTGTTCGCGGCCCGGCAGGGCCTGCTTTTCAGTCGGTAGCGTGCTTTTGTTTGTCAGGATTTCAGAGCGCAAGACCATGAACCCACTCCTCTATGTCAGATGGGACGGCCGCGAGGCGGCGTCGATAAGGCTTAGACCTGTAGTGTGCCCGAGTGTTACACGGCTGTCAGGCGATTGGGCCGCGTGGGTAGCGCTTGAGTTTATCCAGCAGCTCGTGGCCGGAGATGGGCCGGTCAAACAGGTAACCCTGGCCGACATCGCAACGGTGCCTGCGCAGAAATGCCAATTGCTCAGCGGTCTCGATGCCTTCGGCAACCACCTTGAGCTTGAGGTTGTGGGCCATGGCGACCACGGCTGAGGTGATCTCCATGTCGTCCTGGTTGTCGGGAATTTCGTTGATGAAGCTGCGGTCGATCTTGATGATGTCGATCGGGAACTTCTTCAGGTAGCTCAGTGACGAGTAGCCGGTACCGAAGTCGTCCATGGCCAGGGTCAGGCCCAACTGCTTGAGCTCGTCGAGTTGGCGGTGAGTGTCTTCGGTGGCTTCAAGCAACAGGCCTTCGGTCAACTCCAGTTCCAGGAGGTGCGGCGGCAGGGCTTCCTCTTTGAGGATTTTGGCAATCGAGGCGACCAGGTCCGGGTCGGAGAACTGCTTGGGTGACAGGTTGATGGCCACTTGCAGGTTGCCCAGGCCTTCGCTTGCCAGCTCCTGGCTCATGCGGCAGGCCTGACGTGCGATCCACTTGCCGATTGGAATGATCAGGCCGGTTTCCTCGGCGACGCTGATGAACTGGTCTGGGCGAATCATGCCCTTTTCCGGATGGTTCCAGCGCAGCAGCGCCTCCATGCCCAGCAGGCGACCGCTGCGCAGGCAGACCTTAGGCTGGTAGAACACTTCCAGTTCGTTCTGGGTCAGCGCCCGGCGCAGGTTGTTCTCGACAAACAGTTTGTAGCTGGCTTCGGCGTTGAGCGCTTCGGTGAAGACCTGGACCTGATGCTTGCCGTTGGCTTTGGCCTTGTGCAGCGCAAGCCCGGCATTCTTCATCAGGGTTTGCGGGTCGCGCCCGTGCAGCGGTGCGCAGGCCAGGCCGACCGAGGCGGTGACGTTGATCAACTGGTTATCGACAAACAGTGGCTTGTCGAGGGTCTTGAGCAACTGTTGCGCAACCTGCTGGCCACCCTCCATGTCGGTATCGTCGAGCAGTACGGCAAATTCGTTACTGGCAAACCGCGCCAAGCTGCCACCGGGGCTCAGGCTGTTGCGCAGGCGTCGGGCCAGGCTGATCAGCAGTTTGTCGCCGGTCTGATGACCAAGGCTGTCATTGATCCGCTTGAAGTTGTCGATGTCCACCAGCAACAGGCTGATCTTGCGGTCGCTGTCGCAGTTAAATCGCTCGTCCAGGTTTCGGATAAATGAGGGCCGGTTGCCCAGGGTGGTCAGGTTGTCGGTGTAGGCCAGGCGTTCGATACGCTGTTGGGCCAGCTTGGTTTGGGTGATGTCTTCGTAGATGCCGATGTAGTGGGTCAGTTCGCGGTTATCGCCATAGACCTTGGAGATCGACAACTGTCCCCAGTACGGCTCAAGGTTCTTGCGCCGGCTTTTGAACTCGCCTTGCCAACTGTTGTTCATGGCCAGGCTGGAGGGCGCATCGAAGAGCAGGTCGTTGAGGTTTTCCAGGGCCGGCAGCTCTGACAGGCGGTGGCCATGGACCTCTTCGGCGCTGTACTGGGTGATCGCCGTGAAGCTTGGGTTTACGTACTCGACCACGCCATCGCGGTTGACCAGCAGGAAGGCGTTGGCGCTTTGCTCCACGGCGCGCTGGAACAGGTGCAGGGCACTGGTGGCCGTGCGGCGGTTGTGGTTGTTGATGACCTGGGCGAACTGGTCGGCCAACTCGCCAGCAAAGGCGAGTTCGTCCGACTGCCAGGTGCGTGTCGAGCCTCTATGCTCCAGGCACAGCACACCGACCACCTGCCCGTCGATGCGGATACTGGCATCGAGCATGGCGCTGATGTTGTGCTGGCGCAGGTGATCAACCAGCTCGCGGGTGCGCGGATCGTGGTTGGCATTGTGGGCGTCGATGGCACGGCTGGTGTGCAGGGCTTCCAGGTAGTTGGGGAACTGGCTGGCGTCGAACGCTTCGGGCAGGCGGTATTCCTGGGTATCGCGGTAGTAGGCCGAGATAGGCTCCAGGCGCTGGTCTTCCAGGTTCCAGATGCTTGCGCAGTCGACCTTGTAGATCTCGCAGGCGCTGCGGGTGATCAGTTCGGCGGCCTCCTGCAGCGAGTTGCCGGCGCTGTAACGCTGTCGTGCCAGGCGCAGGATCAGGTCCTGCTGGGCGCGCACCCGCTCCAGATGCTCGAGCTGTTCCTGTTGCGCTTGCTGGTTGAGTTGCAGGGCGATCTGCAGGCGGTTGTTACGGGTTTCCAGTTCGCTGGGCGAAAGCTCTGGGCTATCGCCAGGCTGCCCGTCGATTACCAGCAAGTAGCCGCGCAACAGGTGCCGATTGTGCTGTTTGTACGCTTCGCCGACTTCCAGCAGGTGCAGCGGCCCTACGCTTGTGTGCAGCGTGTAGCGCACCAGGTAATGGTTGCGCTGGCTCAGTTGCAGCTCAATGGCGTCGTGCAGTTTGTAGCGCGCCTCAGGCTCCATCAGGCTCGCGTAAGGCGACCCGATCAGGGCGCAGAGGTCGACGGCAGGCATGCCGAACTGGCGTTCACAGCTCGGGTCGAGAAACAGCATGGCCCAACTGGCTTCATTCAGCCGCTCGAAACGCAGCATGCCGAGCCGCGAAGGCACGGGCAATTGCGTCACTACCTCGGCCACCATACGGCTGGCGGCATCGGGTTGGCTTTTCATGGAGAGCTCGCTTCAAAAGTACGAATGCGCAGTGGCCTGGAACTCGTGGAAAAATGCGTGCCGCAAGGTTGCATCATGCCGTGCTGGCTGACAAGCGCAACACGTGGTTACGACTTTTCAGGTTATCGGCCGTATCGACAGTTTCTGAAGCGAGGGGGCGTTGGGGCGAGGGGCATGGGGGCTGTGGCCTGGACAGCTCTACGAGCACTCGGCCATTACGGCTGCAACACACAAGTAACAGGCAAAAAAAGCCCCGCCAAATTGGCGGGGTTGAGGTACGAGCGTGGCAGCTCGAAAAAGGGTCTGTCTCCCCCGGCAGAGGGAGACAGGGTGTAGCGATTACAGCAGCATGGTGCGGATGTCGGCCAGCAGGTCGCTCAGACGCTTGGTGAAGCGTGCTGCTGCGGCGCCGTTGATCACGCGGTGATCGTAGGACAGCGACAGCGGCAGCATCAGCTTCGGCTGGAAGGCTTTGCCATCCCAGACTGGCTGGATGGTGGCCTTGGAGACACCGAGGATCGCCACTTCCGGCGCGTTGACGATCGGCGTGAAGCCGGTGCCGCCAATGTGTCCGAGGCTGGAGATGGTGAAGCAGGCGCCCTGCATGTCATCAGCCGAGAGCTTCTTGGTCCTGGCTTTTTCAGCCAGGGCCGCAGCCTCACCAGCCAGTTGCAGCAGGCTCTTCTGGTCGACGTTCTTGATGACCGGAACCAGCAGACCATCCGGGGTGTCCACGGCGAAGCCGATGTTCACGTATTTCTTGCGCAGGATGGCCTTGCCGCTTGGTGCCAGCGAGCTGTTGAAGTCTGGCAGTTCCTTGAGCAGGTGTGCACAGGCTTTGAGCAGCAGTGGCAGCACGGTCAGCTTGACGCCCGCTTTCTCGGCGACGGCTTTCTGCGCAACGCGGAAGGCTTCCAGTTCGGTGATGTCGGCCGAGTCGAACTGGGTAACATGAGGCACGTTCAGCCAGCTGCGGTGCAGGTTGGTGGCACCAACCTGCATCAGGCGCGTCATCGCCACTTCCTCGACTTCGCCGAAACGGCTGAAGTCGACTTCCGGGATCGGCGGGATGCCTGCACCACCGGTTGCACCGGCGGCAGGCGCTTCCTTGGCCTTCTGCATCATGGCCTTGACGTACGCCTGCACGTCTTCCTTGAGGACACGACCGTGCGGGCCGCTGGCCGAAACAGCGTTCAGCTCGACGCCGAATTCGCGGGCCAGTTGACGCACGGCAGGGCCGGCGTGAACCTTGGCGCCGTTGTTGGCAGCCGGAGCGGCGACAGGTGCCACCTCGACCTTGGCCGCCGCTGCTGGCGCTGCAGCAGGTGCTGCAGCTGGAGCCGCTTCGGCCTTGGCGGGTGCTGCGGCCGGTGCCGGGGCGGCAGCCGCAGCTGCGCCTGCAACCTTCAGCTTCAGGATCAGGTCGCCAGTGCCGACTTCGTCGTCCAGCTTGGCGATGATCGCTTCGACCACGCCAGCTGCAGGCGATGGAATCTCCATGCTTGCCTTGTCCGATTCCAGGGTGATCAGCGACTGGTCAGCTGTGACGCTGTCGCCGACCTTGACCAGTACTTCGATGATCTTGGCCTTGCCCGAGGAGCCGATGTCTGGAACATGGATGTCCTGAACAGTGGCCGCCGCAGGGGCAGCTGCTGGCGCGGCTGCGGCGACTGGCGCTGCAGCAGGTGCCGGGGCGGCTGCAGGTGCTGCGGCCGGAGCCTCAGGCGCCGCAGCGGCGCCCTCGACTTCCAGTTCCATCAGTTCGTCGCCTTCTTTCAGGCGATCACCCAGCTTGACCTTCAAGGCCTTGATCACGCCGGCTTTCGGAGCCGGGATCTCCATGGAGGCCTTGTCGGACTCCAGGGTCAGCAGGCTCTGGTCGGCTTCAATGCGGTCGCCAACTTTGACGAACAGCTCAATGATTTCACCTTCACCGCTGCCGATGTCAGGTACGCGAATGAGTTCGCTCACTTAGAAATACTCCTCAGCAGTCCAGTGGGTTGCGTTTTTCCGGGTCGATGCCGAAACGGGCGATGGCTTCAGCCACCACTTTCGGTTCGATATCGCCACGGTCGGCCAAGGCTTCCAGGGCAGCCAGCACTACGAAGTTGCGGTCGACTTCGAAGAAGTGACGCAGTTTCTTGCGGCTGTCGCTGCGACCGAAGCCATCAGTACCCAGGACTTTGAATTCTTTGCTCGGTACCCACTGACGAATCTGCTCGGCGAACAGTTTCATGTAGTCGGTGGAGGCAATGACCGGGCCCTTACGGCCAGCCAGGCACTCTTCGACGTAGGTAGTCTTCGGCTTCTGGCCAGGGTGCAGGCGGTTGCTGCGCTCTACGGCCAGGCCGTCGCGACGCAGTTCGTTGAAGCTAGTAACGCTCCAGACATCAGCGCCGACGTTGAACTCTTCACGCAGGATCTTCGCCGCTTCGCGGACTTCACGCAGGATGGTGCCGGAGCCCATCAGTTGAACGTGGTGCGCCGCTTCGCGGGTGTCTTCCTCGAGCAGGTACATGCCCTTGATGATGCCTTCCTCGACACCGGCCGGCATGGCTGGCTGGGTGTAGGCTTCGTTCATCACGGTGATGTAGTAGAAGATGTCCTGCTGCTCTTCCATCATCTGGCGCATGCCCTCGCGGATGATTACCGCCAGTTCATAGCCATAGGTCGGGTCGTAGGTGCGGCAGTTCGGGATGGTGCCAGCCAGCATGTGGCTGTGACCGTCTTCGTGCTGCAGGCCTTCGCCGTTGAGCGTGGTGCGACCGGCGGTACCGCCGATCAGGAAGCCACGGGTGCGGCTGTCGCCAGCGGCCCAGGCCAGGTCGCCGATACGTTGGAAGCCGAACATCGAGTAGAAGATGTAGAACGGCAGCATCGGCTGGTTGTGGCAGCTGTACGAGGTGCCGGCAGCGATGAAGGAGGACATGGCGCCCGCTTCGTTGATGCCTTCCTCGAGGATCTGGCCCTTCTTGTCTTCGCGGTAGAACATCACCTGGTCTTTATCGACTGGCTCGTAGAGCTGGCCGACCGAGGAGTAGATGCCCAACTGACGGAACATGCCTTCCATACCGAAGGTACGGGCTTCGTCCGGGATGATCGGTACGATGCGCTGGCCGACTTCCTTGTCCTTGACCAGTTGCGCGAGGATCCGCACGAAGGCCATGGTGGTGGAGATTTCACGGTCGCCCGAGCCGTCCAGGATTGCCTTGAGGGTTTCCAGTGGCGGAGTCGGGATGCTGAAGCTCTTGGCGCGACGCTGAGGCACGAAGCCACCCAGGGCGGCACGGCGCTCGCTCAGGTAACGGGCTTCGGCGCTGCCTTCTTCCGGTTTGAAGAACGGCAGGTTTTCCAGCTCGTCATCCTTGACCGGGATGTCGAAGCGGTCGCGGAACAGCCGCAGGCTGTCGATGTCGACCTTCTTGGTGTTGTGCGCGGTGTTCTTGGCTTCGCCTGCACCGGTACCGTAACCCTTGATGGTCTTGGCCAGGATGACAGTCGGCTGGTCTTTGTGGTTGACCGCCTGATGGTAGGCCGCGTAGACCTTGTACGGGTCGTGGCCACCACGGTTGAGCTTCCAGATCTCGTCGTCGGACAGGTCTTCGACCATGGCCTTGAGTTCTGGGGTGTTGAAGAAGTGCTCACGGACGAACGCGCCGTCCTTGGCCTTGTAGTTCTGGTACTCGCCGTCGATGACTTCGTCCATGCGGCGCTGCAGGATACCGTGGGTGTCCTTGGCCAGCAGTGGGTCCCAGAAACGGCCCCAGACGACTTTGTTGACGTTCCAGCCACCGCCACGGAACACGCCTTCGAGTTCCTGGATGATCTTGCCGTTGCCGCGAACCGGGCCGTCGAGGCGCTGCAGGTTGCAGTTGATGACGAAGATCAGGTTGTCCAGCTTCTCGCGGCCGGCCAGGGCGATTGCGCCCAGGGATTCCGGCTCGTCGCACTCGCCGTCACCCATGAAGCACCAGACCTTCTGCTTGCCTTCAGGGATGTAGCCACGGCTTTCCAGGTACTTCATGAAGCGTGCCTGGTAGATCGCCTGGATTGGGCCCAGGCCCATCGAAACGGTCGGGAACTGCCAGAAGTCAGGCATCAGCCATGGGTGCGGGTACGACGACAGGCCATTGCCATCGACTTCCTGGCGGAAGTTGTTCATCTGATCTTCGCTGATGCGGCCTTCCATGAACGCGCGGGCGTAGACGCCCGGCGAGGCGTGGCCCTGGAAGAAGATCAGGTCGCCGCCGTGTTCATCGGTCGGGGCCTGGAAGAAGTAGTTGAAGCCAATGTCATACAGGGTGGCACTGGAGGCGAAGCTGGAGATGTGGCCGCCCAGATCCGAGTCTTTCAGGTTGGTACGCATTACCATGGCCAGCGCGTTCCAGCGCACCAGCGAGCGAATGCGGCGTTCCATGAACAGGTCGCCAGGCATACGTGCTTCGTGGGTGACGGGAATGGTATTGCGGTATGGCGTGGTGATGGCATATGGCAGCTGCGAACCACTGCGGGTTGCCAGCTCGCCCATACGGGTCATCAGGTAGTGAGCGCGGTCTTCGCCTTCTTTGTCGAGAACCGACTCCAGGGCGTCCAGCCATTCCTGGGTTTCGACGGGATCGAGGTCTTGCATGGCTTGCTCCAGGGCGGAAAGGCTACCAGAATCGGTGGCCTGAGTTTTTTGGCGCCTGGCCTTGTGGGCAGGCGACATGAATTCTTGGATTACCGGATAGGGTCCCGGCGCTGTGTAGTTTTACTACAAATCAATCGGCATTTCATGCTTTTGAGGCGAAATGATAGTAGTAAAACTACAGAAAAATGGCTCGTGGCCTCTGCTCGGGTTGTGGGAAAAATCGATACGGGTGGTAAAAGCTCCGTCATCAAAGGGTTTGCTGCGATGTTTTCTACCAAGAAATCGGTTTTTTCAGCTATTTATAACTTTTGTACGACAGTCTGTCCGAGGCCTTGTTTTACGTGCCTTGCAGCCCACCACTTTTTCACGCCGTTCAAGGATAGACCATGAGCTTGCCTTCGCTGGCCGAGTTGCCCGCTTCCTTCGCGCCGCTGGTCGAGCGCAATAAACAGTCGCTGCGCAGTGCGGTCGCAGACGCTGGCCTGCAACTGGACGACTGGAGCCCAGAACGCTGGCAGCAGTTTGACCGGGTTTGCGCGGCCAGTGACTTTGTACTGCAACAGGTGCTGCGAGACCCGCAGATGCTCCTGGACCTGCTGGCCAGTGGCGAACTGGACCGCCCGTTCGCTGCCGGTGAGTTGTGCGCCCAGGTGGCTGCAGCGGCCCAGGCGGCCACGACGGAAGACGAGTTGGCGCGCAACCTGCGCCGACAGCGCACGCGCCAGCAGGTACGGATCATATGGCGTGATCTGAATCGCCAGGCCGATCTGGTGCAGACGTGCCGTGACCTTTCCGACCTGGCCGATGCGGCCATCGATCAGGCCTATCAATGGCTGTACCCGCGTCAGTGCCAGCAGTTCGGCACACCCATCGGCCACCGTAGCGGCGAGCCGCAGCACATGGTGGTGCTTGGCATGGGCAAGCTCGGCGCGGTCGAGCTGAACCTGTCTTCGGATATCGACCTGATCTTCGCCTACCCGGAAGGCGGGGAAACCGAAGGGGTCAAACGTTCGCTGGATAATCAGGAGTTCTTTACCCGCCTTGGTCAACGCCTGATCAAGGCGCTGGACCCGGTCACCGTCGACGGTTTCGTATTCCGAGTCGACATGCGTTTGCGCCCTTATGGCTCGGCTGGCGCGTTGGTGCTCAGCTTCAATGCCCTTGAGCAGTACTACCAGGACCAGGGTCGAGACTGGGAACGCTACGCGATGATCAAGGCGCGGGTAGTGGCTGGCGATCAGACCACTGGCGCGCAGTTGCAGGAAATGCTGCGGCCATTCGTTTACCGGCGTTACCTGGACTTCTCGGCGATCGAAGCGCTGCGCACCATGAAGCAGTTGATCCAGCAGGAAGTCCGGCGCAAGGGCATGGCCGACAATATAAAGCTGGGGGCTGGCGGTATCCGCGAGGTCGAATTTATCGCCCAGGCGTTCCAGTTGATTCACGGCGGGCGTGACCTGAGCCTGCAGCAGCGGCCGCTGCTCAAGGTGCTGGCAACCCTTGAAGGGCAGGGCTACCTGCCGCCTGCGGTGGTTGCCGAACTGCGCGAGGGCTATGAGTTCCTGCGTTATACCGAGCATGCCATTCAGGCGATTGCCGACCGCCAGACACAAATGCTGCCTGACAGTGAGCTGGACCGTGCCCGGATCGCCTTTATGCTTGGCTTTGCCGACTGGGCGGCGTTCCATGAACAGTTGATGTACTGGCGTGGGCGCATCGACTGGCATTTCCGCCAGGTCATTGCCGACCCCGACGAGGACAGCGAAGCCGGTGAAGAGGTGGTCGGAGGCGAATGGCTGCCGTTGTGGGAAGAGGTACAGGATGAGGAGGCCGCCTGTCGTCAGTTGCAGGACGCCGGGTTTGTCGACGGGCCCAAGGCCCTGAAACAACTGGCTGGCCTGCGCGCGAGCCCACAGTTGCGTGCCATGCAACGCCTGGGTCGTGAGCGCCTGGATGCCTTTATTCCACGCCTGCTGGCGCAAGCGGTGGAGCATGCTGATCCCGATCTGGTACTGGAGCGGGTATTGCCGCTCGTCGAGGCGGTGGCGCGGCGTTCCGCCTATCTGGTTCTACTGACTGAAAACCCAGGCGCCTTGCGGCGCTTGCTGACCCTCTGTGCCGCCAGCCCCTGGATTGCCGAGCAGATTGCGCGCTTCCCGCTGTTGCTTGATGAGCTGCTCAATGAAGGTCGCCTGTTCAGCCCGCCTCATGCGCCGGAGCTGGCTGCCGAGCTGCGTGAGCGGCTGACGCGTATTCCCGAGGATGACCTGGAGCAGCAAATGGAGGCGCTGCGGCACTTCAAGCTGGCGCACAGCCTGCGTGTTGCTGCGTCGGAAATTGCCGGCAACCTGCCGTTGATGAAGGTCAGTGACTACCTGACCTGGTTGGCTGAAGCGATCCTCGATCAGGTGCTGGCCTTGGCCTGGCGCCAGACGGTGGCCCGTCATGGTCAGCCTAAACGCAGTGACGGTAGCCTCTGCGATCCGGGCTTCATTATTGTGGGCTACGGCAAGGTGGGCGGTATCGAGTTGGGCCACGGCTCGGACCTGGACCTGGTGTTTATCCATGACGGCGACCCGCAAGCCGAAACCGACGGTGCCAAACCGATCGACAGCGCGCAGTTTTTCACGCGTCTGGGGCAACGGATCATCCACTTGCTGACCACTCAGACCAACTCCGGCCAGTTGTACGATGTCGACATGCGCTTGCGCCCGTCCGGCGCCTCGGGGCTGTTGGTCAGTTCGCTGGGCGCGTTCGAGCGTTATCAGCAGAACGAGGCCTGGACCTGGGAGCATCAGGCGCTGGTGCGTGCCCGTGTGTTGGTCGGGTGCCCGCAGGTCGGCGCAGCGTTCGAGGGCGTACGTGCCCGTATCCTCGGTCAGAGCCGCGACTTGGGTAAACTGCAGACCGAAGTGAGTGAGATGCGCGCCAAGATGCGCGACAACCTCGGAACCAAGGCGACGGCTGCCGGTACGGCGGCCAATGCCTATGACGCCGGTATGCCCTTCGATATCAAGCAGGACGCCGGTGGTATCGTCGATATCGAATTTATGGTGCAATACGCCGCTTTGGCCTGGTCTGACAAGCATCCGGCCTTGCTGCGTTACACCGATAACATCCGCATCCTTGAAGGGCTTGAGGAAGCCGGGCTGATGCCGGTCAGCGATGCGGTGCTGCTGCGTGAGGTCTACAAGGCATTCCGCTCGGCCGCACATCGCCAGGCCTTGCAGAAACAGGCCGGGGTCATCGATGCCGGGCAGTTCGTCAGCGAGCGGCGCGAGGTGCGGCGTATCTGGGCTGAGTTGGGTCTGAAGTGAGGGGTTCGAGCCGTTGATTCAGGCGATGGAAGGCCTGCTGCGACCACATGGCGTACACTGGTCGGATCAAGCCTGATTATAAAGAGGGGAGGCCAGGCTGTTGATGAACAGGCTGCAGCCTCCCTGATCGTTTCTGGATAAAGCATGAGAATTTTGATCATTGGGCCCAGCTGGGTGGGCGACATGGTAATGGCACAGACCCTGTTCCATTGCCTGAAGCAGCATCACCCCGAGTGTGTGATCGATGTGCTGGCACCTGAATGGAGCCGGCCGATCCTTGAGCGTATGCCTGAAGTGCGCAAGGCCTTGAGCTTTCCGCTCGGCCACGGCGTGCTGGAGTTGGCGACCCGTCGGCGTATCGGTAAATCCCTGGCTGGCGAGTACGATCAGGCGATTCTGTTGCCCAATTCGATGAAGTCGGCACTGGTGCCGTTCTTTGCCGGCATCGCTCGGCGTACCGGCTGGCGTGGCGAGTTCCGCTACGGTCTGCTCAATGATGTGCGCACGCTCGACAAGGCACGCTATCCGTTGATGATCGAGCGCTTCATGGCCCTGGCGTATCCGGCCGGTGCCGAGCTACCCCAACCCTACCCGCGTCCGAACCTGCGCATCGAGGCCGAAAGCCGAGAGGCCGCGCTGGCCAAGTTCGGCCTGAGCCTGGATCGCCCGGTATTGGCCTTGTGCCCTGGCGCCGAGTTTGGTGAGGCCAAGCGTTGGCCGTCCGAGCATTACGCCAAGGTTGCTGAAATCAAGATCCGTGAAGGCTGGCAGGTGTGGCTGTTTGGCTCGAAGAACGACCATGCAGTGGGCGAGTCGATCCGTGAGCGGCTGATCCCTGGGCTGCGCGAGGAGTCGACCAACCTCAGTGGCGAAACCTCCCTGGCCGAGGCGATCGACCTGCTGTCCTGCAGTGACGCGGTGGTGTCCAACGACTCTGGCCTGATGCATGTGGCTGCGGCCCTTAACCGTCCGCTGGTGGCGGTTTATGGCTCGACCTCGCCGGGCTTCACCCCGCCGTTGGCCGATCAGGTGGAAATCGTTCGCCTGGGCCTTGAGTGCAGCCCGTGTTTCGAGCGGACCTGCCGCTTTGGCCACTACAATTGCCTGCGCCAGCTGGAGCCGGATGCCGTGGCTGCCGCGCTGCAGCGGTTGAACGGCCCGACGTTGATTGATGTCATGGCCGAGGTCGACTAAGTGCGGGTATTGCTGATCAAGACGTCTTCTCTGGGTGACGTGATTCACGCGTTGCCGGCGCTGACCGATGCGTCCCGGGCGATTCCCGGCATCCGCTTCGACTGGGTGGTCGAAGAAGGTTTCGCCGAGATCCCCAGTTGGCATCCTGCGGTGGACAAGGTCATTCCGGTGGCTATTCGCCGCTGGCGCAAGAACCTCTGGCAGACCTTCAAGAGCGGCGAATGGCGCCAGTTCAAGCAGCGTCTGCGTGAACGCCAGTACGACCTGGTGATCGATGCTCAAGGCTTGGTCAAGAGCGCCTGGTTGACCCGCTACGTCAAGGCACCGGTAGCTGGCCTTGACCGCTATTCGGCCCGCGAAGGCCTGTCGAGCCGGTTCTATGACCGTCGACTGTCGGTTGCCAATGGCCAGCACGCGGTCGAGCGGGTGCGTCAGCTGTTCGCCTTGTCGCTGGGCTACGACCTGCCTTCCGGTTTGGGTGACTACGGCCTTGATCGTGCCCGCTTGCAGGAAGGCATCGCGGCACCGTTCGTGGTGTTTCTGCATGGCACCACCTGGGACACCAAGCACTGGCCTGAGGCCTACTGGCGGGAGCTGGCCGAGCGCATGGGCCGCCTGCGTGTCGAGGTGCGTCTGCCGTGGGGGAACCCGGCCGAGCGTGCGCGCGCCGAGCGTATTGCCCAAGGGCTGAGCAATGCCAAGGTCTTGCCGAAACTGAATCTGGCCGGTGTCGCCCGGGTGCTGGCGTCGGCCAGGGCCTGTGTTGCGGTAGATACCGGCCTCGGGCACCTGGCGGCAGCGCTGGATGTGCCAACCCTGTCCTTGTTCGGGCCGACCAACCCCGGGCTCACCGGTGCCTATGGCAAGGCGCAGATACACCTGGGGAGCAATTTCCCCTGTGCGCCCTGCCTGCAGAAGAAATGCACCTACAAACCGAGCGCTGACGATCAGCGTCGGTTCGATCTCAAACGCGAGTGGCCGTTGTGTTTCACTCGCTTGAATCCCGAGCACGTCGCGGGCCGACTGAGCGCGCTGCTGCTGGCTGAGGATGTTCGTTGATGCAACTGGCTTTTGTGCTCTACAAGTATTTCCCGTTCGGTGGCCTGCAACGCGACTTCATGCGCATTGCGTTGGAGTGCCAGCGTCGCGGGCACCAGATCCGTGTCTACACGTTGATCTGGGAGGGCGATGTACCTCCGGGCTTTGAAGTGTTGGTGGCGCCGGTCAAGGCGCTGTTCAACCACCGACGCAATGAAAAGCTCAGTGCCTGGATGGCGGCCGACCTGGCCAAACGCCCGGTCGATCGCTTGATCGGTTTCAACAAGATGCCCGGCCTGGACGTTTACTATGCGGCTGACGGCTGCTTCGAGGACAAGGCGCAGACCCTGCGTAACTCGCTGTACCGGCGTTGGGGCCGCTACCGGCATTTTGCCGAGTACGAGCGGGCGGTATTTGCGCCAGAGTCCAAGACTGAAATCTTGATGATCTCCGAAGTGCAACAACCACTGTTCATCAAACACTACGGCACGCCGCTGCAACGTTTCCACTTGCTGCCGCCGGGCATCTCCCAGGATCGCCGGGCGCCGGCCAACGCCGCAGAGATTCGTGCGGCGTTTCGCCGCGAGTTCAAGCTGTCGGACGATGAGCTGTTGCTGGTGCAGATCGGTTCGGGTTTCAAGACCAAAGGCGTCGATCGCAGCCTGAAAGCCCTGGCGGCACTGCCTTCGGACTTGCGCAAACGTACCCGGCTGATGGTGATCGGTCAGGACGACCCCAAGGTGTTCCAACTGCAGAGTACGGCGCTGGGCCTGGGTGATCACGTGCAGTTCCTCAAGGGGCGCAGCGATATTCCGCGCTTCCTGCTCGGTGCCGACCTGTTGATTCACCCGGCCTACAACGAGAACACCGGGACGGTGTTGCTGGAGGCCTTGGTGGCGAGTTTGCCGGTGCTGGTCTCGGCGGTCTGTGGTTATGCCCATTACATTGCCGAGGCTGACAGCGGCCTGGTGCTCGATGAACCCTTCGAGCAGGAGCAGCTTAACCAGTACCTGCAACGCATGCTTGAAGACAACACCGCTCGCGCCGCCTGGGCGCGTAATGGTTTGGCGTTTGCCGACAGTGCCGACTTGTACAGCATGCCCGAGCATGCCGCCGATGTGATTCTGGCGCAGGAGCGCGCATGAAGCTGAAACTGGCTGAACCCTTCAAGCGCCTGTGGGCCGGGTGCGATGCCTTCGAGGCTGTTGAAGCCTTGCAAGGCCAGGTGTACCGCGAGCTGGAAGGCCGCCGTACCCTGCGCACCGAGGTCGAGGGGCGGGGTTATTTCGTCAAGATTCACCGTGGCATTGGCTGGGGTGAGATCTTCAAGAACCTGTTCACGGCCAAGCTGCCGGTGCTCGGTGCTGGCCAGGAATGGCGCGCCATTGAGCGCCTGCACCAGGTCGGCGTCCCCACCATGACCGCAGTGGCCTATGGTGAGCGTGGCAGCAACCCTGCGACCCAGCACTCGTTCATCGTGACGGAGGAACTGGCGCCCACGGTCAGCCTGGAAGATTTCAGCCTGAACTGGACCCAGCAGCCACCAGAGCCGCGCCTGAAAAGGGCGTTGATTGCGGAAGTGGCGCGCATGACCGGTACCATGCACCGCGCAGGGGTCAATCACCGTGACTGCTACATCTGCCACTTCCTGCTGCACACCGACCGTCCAGTGACGGCGGATGACTTCAAGCTTTCGGTGATCGACCTGCACCGCGCTCAAACCCGCGCGCAGATCTCCCGGCGCTGGCGCGACAAAGACCTGGCAGCGCTGTATTTCTCGGCTCTGGACATCGGCCTGACTCCGCGCGACAAGCTGCGCTTCCTGCGCGGCTATTTTCAGCAGCCATTGCGTCAGGTTCTGGCTGATGAAGCAGCCTTGTTGCGCTGGCTGGAGGGCAAGGCCCAGAAGCTCTATGCGCGCAAGCAACGGTATGGGGATGCGCTCTGATGACGGGTTGGACACTTGACCCTGCCTATGCGGCACTCGCAGCCGATTTTGGCAGTATCGATGCGGTCTTCGCGCTTCAGGGTGAGCGCTTGACGCACGATCTGTTGAGCGAGGTGATCCGGTTTCAGCGCGACGGAATCAACTATTACGTCAAACGCTATGTCGGTGCTGGCAAAGGCCTGCGCCGTTACCTCGGGCGCCCACGGATCAAAGCGGAATGGCAGAACCTCAGGCAGTTTGCAAAGTGGAACATCCCTACCGCCGAAGTGATCGCCTGGGGCTTGGAGCGCAACGGCCTGAGTTTTAGCCGCGGGGCGATGATTACCCGCGAGTTGCCGCATACCGAAGACTTGTCGGCGCTGGCGGAACGCCGTGACCCGCGCTTGCGTGACCGCGCCTGGGTTGACCATCTGAGTCAACAGCTGGCGCGGCATACCCGCTGCATGCATGACCAGCGTTTTACCCACAACGACCTTAAGTGGCGCAACCTGCTGGTCGATGATCAGGGCACGTTGTTCCTGATCGACTGCCCGACGGGCGACTTCTGGTGGGGCTTTATGCTGCGCTACCGGATTACAAAGGATTTGGCATGCCTGGATAAAGTGGCCAAGTATCAGTTGTCGGCTACCCAAAGATTGCGCTTCTACCTGCAGTACCGTGGGTGCAAGCGGCTCGATGCGGCGGACAAGCGGCGCATTCGGCATGTTGTAAGGTTTTTTGAGGGACGTGAATGAGCGATTTTCTGGCCAGTGGCGAGTTGGCATTGCTCGCCCGTCATGGCCTGAGCGATTTCGACCAACTTTGGGCACTGCAGCTCGATGCGGTCGATGAGCCCAATACCGGGCGTGGTGGCTGGAGCAGCGTTTACCGCTTGGAGCTTGAGGGGAAGGGCTACTACCTGAAGCGTCAGAGCAACTACCTGACTCGCACCTTGCACCGGCCATTCGGTGAGCCGACGTTTGCCCGCGAGTTTCGCAATATCAGCCGTTACCAGGCCCTGAGTATCCCCGCGTTGCAGGCGGTCTACTACGGTGAGCGGCGTATTTGCGGTGAGCGTCGAGCTATTCTGATGACTCGTGCACTGGACGACTGGAGCGACCTGGAAAGCCTGCTGGAAAAGTGGCCGCAGCTGTCGGCGTCGAAGCGTCAGGGCATTCTTCAGGTGTGTGGACGAGCCGCGCGTAAGCTGCACCGTGCCGGTCAGGTGCATTGCTGCTTCTATCCCAAGCATATTTTTCTGCGTGAGCGCCGTGATGGCTGGCAGGCACGGCTGATTGACCTGGAGAAAACGCGACCGTTGTTGTTTGGCATGCGCGACCGGCTGAAAGACCTGGAACCATTGCTGCGGCGTGCCCAGGCCTGGAGCGAAGGCGATGTGCGTGTGCTGCTGGCGGCTTATCTGAAACAGCCAGCAGATAGCGCTTTGGTCGATAATTGGTTGGAGCGCCTGACGCGCCGCCGCTGTATTAAAGAGGCTCGCTGATGCAATTGTCTGAACTCAAGAGCGCCGGACGTCGCCCGACGCTGCCACTGAGCATTTCCCTGGCCGATGCAGCCGGTGCTGCCGATCTGCAACTGCTCACGCTGTTGCGGGTGCTGCCTGGGCAACGCTATGTCGGTGCCGGGGTCTGGCGTGGCAAGCCCGTACTGGCCAAGCTGCTGGTGGGCAACAGCGCTGCGCGGCACTTTCAGCGTGAGCTGGAGGGCGTGCGCTTGCTTGCCGGGCAAGGGCTGACCACGCCGCGGCTTTTGGCAGATGGCCTGCGCGAGGGCGAGGGCGGCTGGCTGCTGTTCGAGTTTCTTGAGGGTGCCCTCAGCCTGGCCGACGCCTGGGCCGAAGTGGAGAACCTGCCGTTGCTGGCAGACGAGCAGCAGCAGGTGCTGGGCGAGGCATTGGCTGCGGTGGCGCAGATGCACGCCAAGGGCCTTTGGCAGGAAGACCTGCACTTGGACAACCTGTTGCGTCACAACGGTCAGCTGTACCTGATCGACGGGGCCGGTATAAAGGCCGAAACCCCAGGCCAACCGCTGTCGCGTGATCGGGTGCTGCAGAACCTTGGGGTGTTGTTTGCGCAGTTGCCCAAGCGTCTTGAACCGTACATCGAAGAACTGTTGGTTCATTACCTGTTGGCCAATGGTGAACATGCGCTGGTACTGGAAGCGCTGCAGAAACAGACCGACAAGGTGCGTGCCTGGCGGCTGAAGGACTACCTGGACAAGGCCGGCCGTGAATGCACGCTGTTTAGCGTCGAGCGCGGGCTTTCCGGGTTGCGGGCCGTGCGCCGCGATGAGTTGGCCGCGATGAGCGCTGTGCTGGAGCAGGCCGATACGTTGATTGAACAAGGGCATATGTACAAGACCGGAGGGGCCGCCAGTGTCGCTCGGGTCGAGGTCGATGGCCGCCATCTGGTGATCAAGCGCTACAACATCAAGAATGCCGCTCACTGGTTCAAGCGCTTCTGGCGTCCGAGTCGTGCCTGGCATTCATGGATTGAAGGGCATCGCCTGGC
This sequence comes from Pseudomonas sp. HLS-6, assembly GCF_002753995.1. Lineage (NCBI taxonomy): Bacteria > Pseudomonadati > Pseudomonadota > Gammaproteobacteria > Pseudomonadales > Pseudomonadaceae > Pseudomonas > Pseudomonas sp. HLS-6. The sequence goes on along the minus strand of NZ_CP024478.1, from coordinate 4,789,733 downwards.
GTTTCTGGACATCGCCACGCCGAAGCCGCTGGCGGTACTGGAACGGCGGACCTGCGGCTTGCGTGGTCGTGCTTACCTGGTGACCGAGTACATGGACGGGCCTGACCTGGTCGAGTGCTTTGCGCCGTATGTCGAGAGCGGCGACGTGCCTCAGGAGCAGTTGCAGGCTCTGCAGCAGTTGTTGGAGCGCTTGATCCATGAGCGCATCAGCCATGGTGACCTGAAAGGGCATAACCTGTTCTGGCAGGATGGTCGTTGGGCGCTGATCGACCTGGATGCGATGAGCCACCATGCGACCCAGCTCAGCTTCGCCCCGGCATTTGCCCGTGACCGGGCGCGGTTGCTGCGCAACTGGCCCACGGACAGCGCCCTGTACCAGCGGCTGGATCGGGAACTGCCGACGCTTGCCTGAGCGTCAGTGTGATCGCTTAGAAGAGCTGACGCTGCTGCTGACGCCGGCGCCAGCCGTTTAGCCGCTGTTCAAGCGCCAGGGGGCTGTCGATGTGTTGCCGTTTTGCCTGGTTGAACAGGATCAGGGCCAGTTCGGCAGTGACCATGGCGTCGGCACTGGCATGGTGGCGTTCGCTGGCCTCAAGGCCGAAGTAGTAGGTCCAGTCATCAAGCCCGGCTTCACGCAAGGTGGCGTTGGGGTTGAGCTGGGGTGCCAGTTCGGCCACATCGATGAAAGGGTGTTGCAGGCGGTAACCCAAGCTGTCTTTAAGGGCGCGGCTGAGCATGCGCTGATCAAAGGGTGCATGAAAGGCCAGTATCGGGCTTTCGCCAACAAACTCCATCAGGTCAAGCAAGGCTTGCGCGGGGTCGCAACCGGCAGCAATGGCGCTGGGGCCAAGGCCATGGATAAGCACGCTGGGGCTGAGTTTGTGGTCGTGTCGGTGCAGGGTGCGCTCAAACTGTTGGCTGAAGTCGATGGCGCCGTCCTCAATGACTACCGCACCAATTGACAGTACCTGATCACGGTTGACGTTCAACCCACTGGTCTCCAGGTCGAGAACAACCCAGCGTTGTTCGTCTAGCGGGCGCTCGTCGAGGGCGGCAGCGCCAGGCAATTGTGCCAGGCGCTGCGCTTGTTGTTCGTTAAGGTTGGGCTGGCGGGGACGCAGCCAGGCAAACAGACTCATAACTGGTACCGCAGGGTCAGGCTGGCTTGCAGGCGCTGGGCCTGGCGCAGGGATTCACGCAGGATGCGTCGGTCCAGATGGTTCAGGCTGTCCGGGTCGACGCGGTTGGAGTAGGGCAGGTGATGCCGGGTTTGCAACTGGTGTTGCTGCATCCGGGTTTGCTGAATGAAGTGGTAGGCCTCTTCATAGGCCGCACCGTCCAGCGGGTCGATGACGTCCTTGGCAACCAGTTGGCGCAGGCGCTCCAGGGTGTTGTTGGCGCCGATGCCATTGGCCAGCGCGAGCAGGCGTGCGCCGTCGACGAACGGTGTCAGGCCCTGAACCTTAAGGTCGAGTGTTGCGGCCTTGTCGTCGCCCTGGCGCGTCAGGACGAAGTCCCGGAAACGGCCAACCGGTGGGCGCTGACGCAAGGCGTTTTCGGCCATCATGCGTTGGAACAGACGGTTGTCGGCTACCTGCTCAAGAATGCCCTGACGCAGTTGCTCGCAGGCGCTTTCGTCGCCCCAGACCACCCGAAGGTCAAAGTAGATGCTTGAAGCCAGCAGGTTCTCCGGCGTGGCTTCACGAATGAAGGCGGCGAAGCGGCGGGCCCACTCGGCGCGTGAGAGGCACAGCTGTGGATTGCTGGCCATGATGTTGCCTTTGCACAGGGTGAATCCACATTGGGCCAGGCCTTGGTTGATGTGCAGTGCCAGCGGCAACAGCTTGCTGCGGATCTCTTCGGCCTGGGCCGCATCGCGTGCCTCGAAGAGAATGCCGTTGTCCTGGTCGGTATGCAGGGTTTGCTCGCGTCGCCCTTCGCTACCAAAACACAGCCAACTGAACGGCACACCCGGATCGCCTTTGTCCTGAAGCGCCAACTCGATGACGCGGCAGACCGTATGGTCGTTGAGCAAGGTGATGATCTGGGTAATCTGGGTCGAGGATGCGCCGTGGGCCAGCATGCGCTCGACCAGTTGACCGATCTCGCCGCGCATCGATACCAGGTTCTCGATGCGTGGTGCATTGCGGATGGTGCGGGCCAGGTGCACCAGGTCCACCCGTTGCAGGGAGAACAGGTCACGTTCGGACACCACGCCACACAGGCGTTTGTCTTCCACCAGGCAAACATGGGCGATGTGCCGCTCGGTCATTGCAATGGCCGCATCGAAGGCACTGGCCTCGGGGCTGAGGAAGAACGGCGCGTGGGTCATGTGCTGTTCGATCGGCGTGGCGAAGTCGGCGCTGGCGTCGGCCACCACCTGGCGAAGGTCGCGCAGGGTGAAGATGCCAATCGGTGCACGCTGGGGGTCGACGATGACGATGCTGCCAACCTGTTGTTCATGCATCAGCCGTACTGCTTCGCGCAGCGCTGTCTCGGGGCCGCAGACCACCGGGTGACGCATTGCCAGCTCACCCAGGCGGGTGTTCAGCGAGTACTGAGTGCCCAGTGTTTCGACGGCCTTGCGCTGGACTTGCTGGTTGACCTGATCCAGCAGGCTGCTGACCCCACGCAGGGCGAAGTCCCGGAACACGTCAGACAGCGTGAACAGACGAATGAACGCAGCTTTCGGTAACCGCAGGCAGAAGGTGTCCTCGGCGGCCAGATGCTCGGTACGGGTCGCACGCTCACCCAGCAGCGCCGCCAGTGGGAAGCACTCGCCACTGGTGATTTCAAAGGTGGTTTCAGTGCCGCGTTTGGCGGTGTGCGGGCGTTCGCCGACCACACGCCCCTGTTTGACGATGTAGAAATGCTCCACAGGCCCATCGGCGGGCTTGATGATACTTTCGTCGGCAGCATAGAAACGCAACTGGCACTGTTCAACCAGATAGGCCAGATGGGCGTTCTCCATCTGGTTGAACGGAGGGAAACGCTGCAGGAACTGCATGGTTCCCTGAATGTTCTGCATGACTGCCGTCTTGCCGGCTTGGGCGAAGGCGTCCATTTTACTCATGTGTTCGACCACATCTCTGGGCTCGGCGGCGCAGCGCCGAAGATTGTTCTTGTCTGCCTCCATGGTCGGTCGCAGGCCCGGCAGTGCCCATTGGACGTAAGTCTAAAAAACGCGGCATAGGCAGGTTGATTGGCGTCAGGAGCGGGCTGCAGGCCATCCATTAAGTGATGAAAGGCAGGTTGCAAGGCGTCCGAATGCAGTCTGAACTTGTTCCAGTGGGCAATTTTCTACGTGCATGGAGCCGTGATGACCGATCATGAAAGTATCTTGAGTGACGCCGAGCGCGAGGCGCTAAGTGCGGTCATGCAGGCACCGGCAGCCCTGACAGTATTGATTGTCGATGACCCGCGCAATGCCGCTGACCTGCTGGCTGCGCAGCTCTCCAGCCATGGCGTGCAGTGCCTGGTGCTGGATGACGGCCAAGCGGTACTTCAGCGGCTGAAGAAGGATCGGACAATCGGCCTGTTGATCACGGGCCTGCATATGGCCCCGGTCGATGGCCTGGGGTTGATTCGGTTGATTCGGGGGACGGAACGGGCGGCTTTGCCCATCGTGATTACCTCGGACGAGGCTGATGTGCAGGATGCGATCTCGGCAATGCGCCTGGGCGTAGTGGATTTTCTGCTCGGGCCGACCGATATGGAGGCGTTGCTGGCGCTGGTGCGGCGGGAGTTGGGCGTGAATTGAGCGTGAGGCGGCGTGCGTCGCCGCCAGCACCGCCCCCCGGTGGGAGACAGTGCTGGCGATGGCGTTACAGGCCGTTACGCGCCTTGAACTCGCGCCGACGACGGTGCAGGACCGGCTCGGTGTAGCCGTTCGGCTGCTTGGTACCTTCTACCACCAGTTCGACTGCCGCCTGGAAGGCGATGTTGTTGTCGAAGTCTGGTGCCAGTGGGCGGTACAGCGGGTCGTTGGCGTTCTGCCGGTCAACCACGGGGGCCATGCGCTTGAGGCTCTCCATGACCTGGGCTTCGCTGACGATACCGTGACGCAACCAGTTGGCCAGCAGTTGGCTGGAAATCCGCAGGGTGGCGCGGTCTTCCATCAGGCCGACATCGTTGATGTCCGGCACTTTCGAGCAGCCAACGCCTTGGTCGATCCAGCGCACAACATAACCGAGGATGCCCTGGGCGTTGTTGTCCAGCTCGTTACGGATCTCTTCGTCGGACCAGTTGGTATTGGCGGCGAGCGGGATGGTCAGGATGTCGTCGACCGAAGCCGGTGCACGCTTGGCCAGTTCCGCCTGGCGGGCGAAGACGTCGACCTTATGATAATGCAGCGCGTGCAGCGCAGCAGCCGTTGGCGACGGCACCCAGGCAGTGTTGGCACCCGCCATCGGGTGAGCGATCTTCTGCTGGAGCATGTCGGCCATCAGGTCCGGCATGGCCCACATGCCTTTACCGATCTGTGCGCGACCTGACAGGCCAGTGGCCAGACCGATGTCGACGTTGGAGTTCTCGTAAGCGCCGATCCACTTCTCGGTTTTCATGGCGCCTTTGCGCACCATGGCGCCAGCCTCCATGGAGGTGTGGATTTCGTCGCCGGTGCGATCAAGGAAACCGGTGTTGATGAACACTACACGCTCGCTGGCAGCCTGGATGCAGGCCTTCAGGTTGACCGTGGTACGACGCTCCTCGTCCATGATGCCGACTTTCAGCGTATTACGTTTCAAGCCTAGAACGTCTTCGATGCGACCGAACAGTTCATTGGTAAATGCGGCTTCTTCAGGGCCATGCATTTTCGGCTTCACGATATACACAGAGCCAGTGCGGCTGTTCTTGCGGGAGGTGTTGCCGTTGAGGTTGTGCACCGCCGCCAGGTTGGTGATCAGGCCGTCGAGGATGCCCTCTGGTACTTCGTTGCCGTCTTTGTCGAGAATGGCGTCGATGGTCATCAGGTGACCAACGTTACGTACAAACAGCAGCGAACGACCGTGCAGGCTCAACGTGCCACCCTGAGGCGTGCTGTACTCGCGGTCCGGGTTCATGGTGCGGGTGAAGCTCTGGCCACCTTTGCTGACGCTTTCAGACAGGTCGCCTTTCATCAGGCCGAGCCAGTTGCGGTAGATCACCACTTTGTCGTCGGCATCGACCGCAGCGACGGAGTCTTCGCAGTCCATGATGGTGGTCAGGGCGGCTTCGACCAGGATGTCTTTTACACCCGCTGCGTCGGTTTGGCCGACAGGGGTGTTGGCGTCGATCTGGATCTCGAAGTGCAGGCCGTTGTGCTTGAGCAGGATGGAGGTCGGTTTCGCCGCATCGCCCTGGAAGCCAATCAGTTGTGCATCATCGCGCAGGCCACTTTTGCTGCCACCCTTGAGGGCGACTACCAGTTTTCCGTTTTCGATACGGTAGGCGGTGGCGTCGACATGGGAGCCGGCTGCCAGTGGCGCGGACTCATCGAGGAAGGCGCGGGCGAAGGCAATGACCTTGTCGCCACGGACCTTGTTGTAGCCTTTGCCTTTTTCCGCGCCGCCCGCTTCGCTGATGGCGTCGGTGCCATACAGGGCGTCGTACAGCGAGCCCCAGCGGGCGTTGGATGCGTTCAGGGCAAAGCGCGCATTCATGACCGGAACCACCAGTTGTGGGCCGGCCATGCGAGCGATTTCGTCATCGACGTTTTCGGTGGAAATCTGGAAATCTGCCGCTTCTGGCAGCAGGTAGCCGATTTCCTGAAGGAAGGCTTTGTAGGCCGCAGCATCGTGTGCCTGGCCTTTGCGTGCCTGGTGCCAGGCGTCGATCTTCGCCTGCAGGTCGTCACGCTTGGCCAGGAGGGCTTTGTTCTTTGGAGCGAGGTCGTTGATGATCTTTTCCGCACCCACCCAGAACTGTTCGGCGTTGATACCGGTTCCAGGAATGGCTTCGTTGTTCACGAAGTCGAACAGGACTTTGGCGACCTGAAGGCCACCGACTTGAACGTGTTCAGTCATTGCTTGCCTCACTCTGCTCAGCTATTCAGCTCTTCTATTTAAAGCCTGTAGCGCTTCTCTAAACACGGCACCAGAACTTGCCCGGAGGGCGGCTGGGTGCAGCCTGCCAGGCGTGCTGGCGGGCGGTTGCGTATTTTCACAGGCGCCTTGGCAGACATCGAATCAACGTTTTGTAGTCCGCGCTGCGGCATACTACATGATGCGCGGCGGTTGTGAAAATTAGACTAAATACGTCGTTCTGCGACCGTTTGGTCGCATGGGGTCACGCTGGAAGACAACATGTTCTCAAAAAACAGAGAGATTGTTCCAGATAAATCTTAAAACAGTACACGATTTGTCTTTTGGGACGGCTGCGGCAGGTTGCCGCGCCTTGCCTATACTTTCCCGGCGCCTTGGCAATTCGGGCGAATCGAACCGTTAAACGCAGAGGGCTGCCGCGTGAATCATCTCGTATTGACAGTGATTGCCGCCGACAAGGCGGGACAGGTGGAGCGCATCGCAGAATGCATTGCCGAGCATAACGGCAACTGGCTCGAGAGCCGGATGTCGCGGATGGCCGGCCAGTTTGCCGGGATTTTGCGCGTGGCTGTTCCGGCGGAGTCCTATGATGAGTTGGTCGAAGCCTTGCAAGCGCTGGCCAGCCAGGGTATTCGCGTGCTGATCGCCGAAAGCGGCATCGAACCTTCGTGCACCTGGAAGCCTATCGCGATGGAGCTGGTTGGCAACGACCGGCCAGGCATCGTGCGCGATATCACGCGTTTGTTGGCCGAGCTGGGGATCAACGTTGAGCGCTTGAACACGGATGTGCGACCGGCCCCCATGAGCAGCGAGCCGCTGTTTTATGCTGAAGCGTTGTTGGCGCTGCCGCTGACCTTGCCGCTCGAACAGCTACAGAAGCACCTGGAAGAACTGGCAGACGATCTGATGGTAGAGCTCACGTTACGACCGGAAGAGTAGTTATCCCGTTTTACCGGGGATGCCCCTGTGGATAACCTGGGGAGCCTCCTGGCAGCGCCAAGCCGGCTGCGGCCTGTGGAGGTTTGAGCAAAAAATGAGCAGATTCAAGGGCTTGTGCACAAAGCACGGGGATCAGCTTGTGGATAACCTTGGGAGAGGTTGCTGCAGGCCACGTGCTGTGTGGCCTGCAGCGATCTGTATGTTTTTTGATCAGCTATTTTTGCGCAGGCGTAGCCAGCTGTCGACGCTGTACAGCGCCAGGCCGGCCCAAATGAAGATGAACGCTACTAGCGTGCTGCTCGACAGGTGTTCGCCAAACAGCCATACCGCCTGCAGCAGGACCAGCGTCGGCGCCAGGTACTGCAGGAAGCCCAGGGTGGTGTAGGGCAGGTGGCGCGCGGCGGCGTTGAAGCACACCAGCGGCACCAGCGTGACCGGCCCGGCCGCAATCAGCCAGAGGGCTTCGCTGCTGCCGTAGAAGCTGGCCTGTGCGCTGTTGGCGTGCGGGTTGAGCAGCAGCCAGCCGAGTGCCAGCGGTACTAGCATCCAGGTCTCCACCACCAGCCCGGGCAGTGCCGCAACGGGCGCCCTTTTGCGGATCAGGCCGTAGAAACCGAAGCTCAGTGCCAGTACCAGTGAAATCCACGGCAGGCTGCCGACTTGCCATACCTGTTGCGCCACCCCGAATGCTGCCAGGCCTACGGCGAGCCATTGCAGGCGGCGCAGGCGCTCGCCCAGTAGAAGCATACCCAGCAGAACGTTGACCAGCGGATTGATGTAGTAGCCCAGGCTAGCCTCAAGCATGCGGTCGTTGTTCACGGCCCAGACATAGGTCAGCCAGTTGCCGGCGATCAGCGCGCCGCTCAGGGCCAGGGTCGCCAGCCGGCCAGGGTTTTCGCGTAGCTCGCGCCACCAGCCGGGGTGTTTCCAGACCAGCAGCAACAGTGAGCCGAACAAGGCCGACCAGAGCACCCGGTGAACAATGATTTCGACGGCCGGAACGGCTTGCAGGGCTTTGAAATAGAGGGGGAACAGGCCCCAGATGATGTAGGCGGTCAGGCCCAGGATGTACCCGCGGCGCGGGTTGACGGCGTGCATGCAGATTCCTTGCTTAGGCAGCTAACTAAAAGCAGTCGCCATTGTAGACAGACTGCTTCAGGTTTCAGAACAATTTCAGCGGTTCTTCATCCAGTGCGGCCCGTTGTTCACGTAGTGCAAGGATCTGGTCGCCCCAGTAACGCTCCTGACCGAACCAGGGGAAACTACGCGGGAAGGCCGGGTCGTCCCAGCGCCGGGCCAGCCAAGCGCTGTAGTGCAGCTGGCGCAAGGCGCGCAGCGGTTCGATCAGGGCCAGTTCCCTCGGGTCGAAGTCGTGGAACTCGTTGTAGCCGTCCATCAGTTCAGCCAGTTGCCCCAGGCGCTCCTGCCGACTGCCGGCAAGCATCATCCACAGGTCTTGAACCGCCGGGCCCATGCGGCAGTCATCCAGATCGACGATATGGAACACCTCATCCCGGCACATCATGTTGCCGGGGTGGCAGTCGCCATGCAGGCGGATGAGCGTGTGCGGCGTTTGCGCGTAGATGGCCTCGACGCGCATGAGCAGGTCACGTGCGACCGACTCATAGGCGGGCAGCAGGCTTTTGGGGACGAAGTTGCCTTCCAGCAGGGTGGCGAGCGAAGCATGGCCGAAGTTATCCACCGCCAGGGTTTCACGGTGCAGAAACGGACGGGTAGCGCCTACGGCGTGCAAGCGCCCCAGCAGTTGGCCGAGGCGATAGAGTTGGTCCAGATTGCCTGGTTCGGGCGCCCGCCCGCCACGCCGTGGGAACAGGGTGAAGCGAAAACCGGCGTGTTCGAACAGGGTGGCGCCGTTGTGAACCAGTGGCGCGACCACCGGCACGTCGCAATCGGCCAGTTCGGCGGTGAAGGCGTGCTCTTCGAGAATGGCCTCGTTGCTCCAGCGTCCGGGCCGGTAGAACTTGGCGATCAACGGTTCGGCGTCTACGATGCCGACTTGATAGACGCGGTTCTCGTAACTGTTGAGGGCCAATACCCGGGCATCGCTGAGAAAACCGATGCTTTCCACAGCGTCCAGCACCAGGTCGGGGGTGAGGGTATCGAAGGGGTGTGACATACGCGCTCCTGCCGTGCGGCAGGCAGCCGCATCATGCCTGGCATGGTAGCGCAATCCGCCGGATGCGATGCATCTCGTTGGGGTGCGCTACATGCCCCTGCGCGCGCCGAGTTGCAGGGGCTGTGTTGCGGTTCGCCTCAGGCGCCGATGATGCCGCCGTCGTCCCGGCGGATCGCCATGACGGATGAACGCGGCTTGCCGTTGGGCAGGTGCTCGGGGAAGGTCGAGCCGCCACTTTCGCCTGGGTGCTGGATACCTACGAACAGCGTGCGCTGGTCTGGCGCGAAGGCAATACCGGTGACTTCACAGCCCACCGGGCCGACCATGAAGCGCCGGATCTCGCCGGTCGTCGGGTTGGCGCAGAGCATCTGGTTGTTGCCCATGCCGGTAAAATCACCGCTATTGCTGTAGTCGCCATCGGTGAGAATCCACAGCCGTCCGTCGGCATCGAAACCCAGCCCGTCCGGGCTGTTGAACATGTTCTGCGGGGTGATGTTGGCGGAGCCGGCTTTCGCGTCGCCGGGATGAACGCCAGGGTTGCCGGCAATCAGGAACAGGTCCCAGTCGAAGGTCATCGCACCCTGGTCGTCAGCGCTTTCGCGCCAGCGCAGTATCTGCCCGTAGATGTTTTTCTCACGGGGGTTCGGTCCGTTTACGGGTTGGCCTTCTTCGCCGCGTTTGACGTTGTTGGTCAAGGTGCAATAGACCTGACCATCCTTGGGGCTGACCACAATCCATTCCGGGCGGTCCATGCGTGTGGCGCCAAGCAGGCTGGCCGCCAGGCGCGCATGGATCAGCACCTGAGCCTGATTGGCGAAGCCATTGGCGGCGTTCAGGCCGTTCTTGCCGTGGGTCAGCTCCAGCCACTGGCCCTTGCCTTTCGGCTGGTCGGGGTTGCCGTCGCCGTTGTCGAAGCGGGCGACATACAGGGTGCCGTGGTCGAGCAGGTTACGGTTGGCAGTGGGGTTCTTGTGGTCGATGGGGTCGCGGCTGATGAATTTGTAGATGAATTCCCCACGTTCGTCGTCGCCCATGTAGACCACCGCCCGGCCGTCGCGGGTTTCGCCTAGTGCCGCATTTTCATGTTTGAAGCGGCCCAGGGCTGTGCGCTTGACCGGCGTTGAATGTGGGTCGAAGGGGTCAATTTCGACGACCCAGCCATGCCGGTTGAGTTCATTGGGGTTTTTCGCCAGGTCGAAGCGCGGATCGTGCAGGTGCCAGCCGATGTCCTTGCTGGCGACCGAAGCACCGTAGCGTTTCTGGCCCGGATCGAATGCCTGTTGCGGGTTGCTGCTGCCGAAGCAGTCGGTGAAGTTTTCTTCGCAGGTCAGGTAGGTGCCCCATGGCGTCTTGCCGTTGGCGCAGTTCTGGAAGGTGCCCAGTACCTTGCCGCCACTGTTGTCGGCAGCGGTCTTGAGCCAGGCATCGCCGCTGGCCGGGCCGCTCATGCGGATTGGCGTATTGCCGTGAATCCTGCGGTTGTAGGGCGAGCCCTGGACGAACTGCCACTGGCCATTGCTGCGTTGCACCTCAATCACCGACACGCCTTCGGCAGCCTGGGCCTTATGCACATCTTCGGCGGAGGTTGGCTGGCCACCGTGAGGGAACAGGTAGCGGTAGTTGGTGTACTCGTTGTTGATGGCCATCAACGCCCGGTTTTCATCGCCAGGAAAGGGGAACAGGCTCATGCCATCGTTATTGTCGCCAAACTGCAGTTCCTGCGCTTTGGCGCTGCCATTGCCCGAGGCGTCGAACGCCGGGCTGTCGGTGTGCAGCGGCTGGCCCCAACTGATCAGTACCGAGGCGTTGTAGCCGGGCGGCAGGCTGATGCTGTCGGTGGTTGCGGCAGGGATCGTCGGAAAACCCAGCAGGCTGTCGTTGGCGGCCTTGACGCTCTGCGCCAGTGTGCTGCGGCTCATCAGGCCGCCGCCAAGGAACAATGCGGCGCCACACAGGGCGCCGGCACCGATGAAGCGGCGTCGGCTGAGGCCGACCATCTGTTCGAGATCGGTAGGCTGGTTTTCGTCTAAAAGGGTCATGATCGGCTTCCTGCTGTTTTGGCAGTCACCTTAGTCAGCCTGTATGACGGTAATGTGTCGAATTTTAGACTGGGGTTCCCAGCAGTACACAGGCCGGCGGGAACTGAACCTGTAACAGGCTTCCAGGCGTTGCGTGCAACTCATTCAGCCACTCGGCTTCTGCGAGGGCGCAGAGGGTCTGGCCGTTGCTCAGCACCAGGCGCACTTCGCTGGGCCCTCCGGCATCGTCGAGGCGCTCCTCGACGGTCGCCAGCAGGCAGTTGTAGCCAGCTTCAGGCTGGGCATTGGCCGCCAACAACTCCAGCCAGCCAGCCTTGATCAGCGCAACGACAGTGGCCCCAGGGGCCAGCTCCAGGCGCAGCGTGCTGTCATGGGTGATCTGTGCGCTGAGGCTCAGGTTGTCGGCCAGTGCCAGCTCGATCAGGTCATTGCGACCTTGAGCCTCTATTGTGCGTACCTTGCCGTACAGTTGGTTGCGTGCGCTGGTGCGCAGCATCAGCCGACCGAGCAGGTCGAGATCAGCAGCGTCTTCGGTGGCTTCGAGAATTTGCGCCTGCAAGGCTTGCAGGCGTTGATACAGGCGCAGCACCCGAGCGCCTTCCTCGGTGAGTTTCGCGCCGCCACCTCCCCGGCCGCCGACGCTGCGTTCGACCAGTGGCGTGCCAGCCAGATTGTTCAGCTCGTCGATGGCATCCCAGGCGGCCTTGTAGCTGATGCCGGCGCTTTTTGCCGCCCGCGTGATCGAGCCTTGCTCGGCGATGTGCTGCAGCAGGGCGATACGTTGCGGGCGTTTGACGAGGTGCTGGTTGAGCAGGGCGGGCAGGGACATGAATGGCTACGCAGGGTGGCGGTGATCGCTGCGAAAGTGCCCGCCCGCTTGTGCCAAGTCAAGCGCTGCCCGGTTTTGGCGTGCGCGCCAGGCAGTACACATCAACCCGTCGAGCCCCCGCCTTGAGCAGCTGGCTCGCCAAGGCCTGGGCGGTGGCACCGGTGGTCAGTACATCATCGACCAAGGCCAGGTGACGGCCGGCCACGGCCTTCACATCGGTCACTGCGAACGCCTGGCGCAGGTTGCGTTTGCGGGTCCGGGCGTTCAGGCCCTGTTGCGCAGGGGTATCGAGCGTGCGCACCAGCAGGTGTTCATCGCAGGTAATGTCCAGTTGTGTGCCGAGCCACTTGGCCAGCATTCCCGCTTGGTTGTAGCCGCGCTGACGCAACCGGCGTGTGGCCATCGGTACAGGTAACAGAAGCGTTGGCTGCGCCAGGCCTTCGGCGAAACGGTAGGCCAGCCAGTTGCCGAGCAGTTCGGCGAGCAGTCGCCCCAGCGGCCATTGCCGGTGGTATTTGAAGCGGGTGATCAGTGCATCCACTGGAAACCCATAGTGCCAAGGGGCTTCAACCTGCTGGAAAGCCGGGCGGCGGCGATTGCATTGCCCGCAGACCAGTCCTGTCATCGGCAAGGGCAAGGCGCACACCCGGCATCGTTCATCAAGCCAGGGCAGCTCAGCCTCGCAGGCGACGCAGATGGGGATGGGGGCGTGGGCAGGTTCATCGCATAACAAACAGTTGTGGTTATTATTTAACCACTTGTAAACCAGCTGTTTAAGCTTCGGTTGACAGTGCATGGGGCTTCCTTAATCATGCAAACACTCCGTGATGCGCTGGCGGGCTTTCCTGTCCCGGCGCCAGTCAAGCCTAAACAAGGAATCGCCCATGAGCGCCAGCACAACTGCAACTCTTCGTCACGACTGGACCCTGGCTGAGGTTAAAGCCCTGTTCCAGCAGCCGTTCAATGACTTGCTGTTCCAGGCGCAGACCGTACACCGCGCGCACTTCAACGCTAACCGTGTTCAGGTCTCGACCCTGCTGTCGATCAAGACCGGTGCTTGCCCGGAAGATTGCAAATATTGTCCACAGTCCGGTCACTACAACACCGGCCTGGACAAGCAGAAGCTGATGGAAGTGCAGAAGGTGCTGGAGGAAGCCGCGCGGGCCAAGGCTATCGGCTCTACCCGGTTCTGCATGGGCGCCGCCTGGAAACACCCGTCGGCCAAGGACATGCCGTATGTGCTGGAGATGGTCAAAGGGGTCAAGGCCATGGGCCTGGAAACCTGCATGACCCTGGGCAAGCTCGACCGTGAGCAGACCCAGGCCCTGGCCGAAGCCGGGCTGGACTACTACAACCACAACCTCGATACCTCGCCGGAGTTCTACGGCAACATCATCACTACCCGTACCTATGGCGAGCGCCTGGAAACCCTGGCATATGTGCGCGATGCGGGGATGAAGATCTGTTCGGGCGGCATCCTCGGCATGGGCGAGTCGCTGGACGACCGCGCCGGCCTGCTGATTCAACTGGCCAACCTGCCAGAGCACCCGGAGTCGGTACCGATCAACATGCTGGTGAAGGTCGCCGGTACGCCGCTGGAGAATGCCGAGGCTGTCGATCCGTTCGACTTTATCCGCATGCTCGCCGTTGCCCGCATCCTGATGCCCAAGTCCCATGTTCGTCTGTCGGCTGGCCGTGAAGCCATGAACGAAGAAATGCAGGCACTGGCCTTCTTCGCCGGCGCCAACTCGATTTTCTACGGCGAGAAGCTGCTGACCACTGCCAACCCGCAGGCCGACAAGGACATGCAACTGTTTGCACGCCTTGGTATCCAGCCCGAGGCCCGCGAGGAGCATGCCGATGAAGTTCATCAGGCGGCTATCGAGCAGGCCCTGATCGAGCAGAAGAGCAGCGAGTTGTTCTACAACGCCGCCTCGGTTTGAGGTGCGGATGAGCTTCGATCTTCGTGCGCGCCTGGAAGAACGGCGCGCCGCGTCCCTGTACCGGCAGCGACCGTTGCTGGAGAGCCCGCAAGGCCCCAGCGTGGTGGTCGACGGTCAACCGCTGTTGGCCTTTTGCAGCAACGACTATCTGGGCCTGGCCAATCACCCCGATGTGATTGCTGCCTGGCGTGACGGTGCCGAGCGCTGGGGTGTCGGTGGCGGTGCTTCGCACCTGGTGATCGGTCATAGCGGCCCGCATCACGCGCTGGAAGAGGCCTTGGCCGAGTTCACCGGGCGCCCGAGGGCGTTGCTCTTCACCACCGGCTACATGGCCAATCTGGGCGCTGTGACGGCATTGGTCGGGCAGGGTGATACGGTGCTGCAGGACCGCCTCAACCACGCATCGTTGCTTGATGCCGGGCTGCTCAGTGGTGCGCGTTTCAATCGCTACCTGCATAACGACCCCCTGAGCCTGACCAGCCGTCTTGAGAAAGCCCAGGGCGACACCCTGGTGGTCACTGACGGGGTGTTCAGCATGGACGGCGATGTGGCTGACCTGCCCGCGCTGGCCAAGGCGGCGAAAGCGCGCGGTGCCTGGTTGATGGTCGACGATGCACATGGTTTCGGTACCCTGGGGCGTCAGGGCGGTGGCGTTGTCGAGCATTTTGGCCTGGGCCTGGATGATGTCCCGGTGCTGGTCGGTACCCTCGGCAAGGCCTTCGGCACCGGGGGAGCATTTGTTGCGGGCAGTGAAGAGCTGATCGAGTGCCTGATCCAGTTCGCCCGCCCTTATATCTACACCACCAGTCAGCCTCCGGCGCTGGCCTGCGCCACCTTGAAAAGCCTGGAACTGCTGCGTACTGAAACGTGGCGTCGAGAGCACCTGGCGGCATTGATCCAACAATTCCGCAGTGGCGCCGAGCAGATCGGCTTGACGCTGATGGACAGCTTTACCCCGATCCAGCCGATCGTGATAGGCGACAGTGCTCGGGCGGTTCGGTTGTCGCAGTTGTTGCGTGAGCGCGGCCTGCTGGTCACTGCCATTCGACCACCGACGGTCCCTGCAGGCGGTGCGCGGTTGCGCGTTACCCTGACAGCGGCCCACAGTCAGGCACAGGTGCAGCTATTGTTGAATGCATTGGCCGAGTGTTATCCGTTGTTGGAGCCTGTCGATGCGTGACCGTCTGATACTGCTGCCAGGCTGGGGCCTGGGAACCGCGGCGCTGGAGCCGTTGGCTGCGGCTCTGCGCGCGTTGGACCCGGCGCTCAAGGTTGAGGTGCATGCGTTACCGCAACTCGACACCAGTGATCCGCACGCGTGGCTTTCGGCCCTGGACCGTAGCCTGCCACGTAACACCTGGCTGGGTGGCTGGTCGCTGGGTGGAATGCTGGCGGCTGAACTGGCCGCTCGTCGTGGTGATGAGTGCTGCGGCGTACTGACCCTGGCCAGCAACCTCAGTTTTGTCGCTCGCCCGGATTGGCCGCACGGGATGGCGCCCGCCACCTTTGAGACGTTTCTCGACGGCTGCCGCCATCACCCTCAGGTGACCCTTAAACGCTTTGTCTCGCTGTGCAGCCAGGGTGCAGAGGAACCACGCACGCTGGCGCGGCTGTTGACGGCCGGTATGCCGCAGACGCGTGAGGAGTTTCTGGTGACTGGCCTGGAACTGCTGGCGCAGTTGGACACCCGTACAGCATTGCAGTCGTTTGGCGGGCCGCAGTTGCACCTGTTTGCCGGGAGCGATGCACTGGTGCCGGCTGAAGCTGCGCGCGAGCTGCTGAATGTGTTACCCGACGTTGAAGTCGGTTTGATCGAAGACAGCGCGCACGGCTTCCTGGTGGAGACACCCCACGAGTTGGCCTGTGCGATAAAGGCTTTTCTGCACGAGAGCGGTGATGACTGATCTATCCCGGCCGGCCTTGCCCGGTGCCTTGCCTGACAAACGCCAGGTAGCCGCGTCGTTTTCCCGCGCCGCAGTCAGTTATGACAGCGTTGCGCAGTTGCAGCGCGATGTGGGGAGCGCCTTGCTGGAACAGTTGCCTGCGTCGTTACAGCCTTCGAACTGGCTCGACCTGGGCAGTGGCACGGGTTACTTCAGCCGGATGCTGGAACAGCGTTATCCGCAACGTGTCGGCCTGGCGGTAGACATTGCCGAAGGCATGCTTCGTCATGCCCGCGAACAGGGCGGTGCGCACTACCATGTTGCTGGCGATGCCGAGCGTTTGCCGCTGCGCGAGGCCAGCGTCGGGCTGATCTTCTCCAGCCTGGCGGTGCAGTGGTGTGGTGACTTTGCAGGCGTGCTCAGTGAGGCCCGACGGGTGTTGCAGCCGGGCGGTGTGCTGGCGTTTGCCAGCCTGTGTGTCGGTACGCTCCAGGAGCTGCGCGACAGTTGGCAGGCGGTGGACGGGCTGGTTCACGTCAACCGCTTTCGGCCATTTGAGGACTATCAGCGCCTGTGCCTGGCCAGTGGCATGCCGGTGCTGGCGTTGGAGCGCCGTCCGCATGTTCTGCACTACCCGGATGTGCGCAGCCTGACCCATGAGCTCAAGGCCTTGGGCGCACACAATCTCAACCCGGGCCGGCCCACCGGCTTGACAGGGCGCGCGCGCATGCAGGGCTTGCTGCAGGCATACGAGCGGTTCCGTCAGCCCCAAGGCCTGCCGGCGACCTATCAGGTGGTCTACGGGGTGCTGCAAAAGCCTCTGGAAAGTGGAGTGTGAAATGAACGCAGCCTATTTCATCGCGGGTACCGATACCGACGTCGGCAAGACTACGATCGCCGCTGGCTTGCTTCAGGCTGCCCGCCAGGCGGGGCTCAGCACGCTGGGTGCCAAGCCGGTCGCTTCGGGCTGTGAGGTCAGCGCCAAGGGTTTGCGCAATGCCGACGCCCTGGCGCTGATGGCGCAAAGTTCGATTGTATTGCCCTACGAGCAGGTCAACCCTTTCGCCTTTGAGCCGGCCATCGCACCGCATCTGGCGGCGCGTGAGGCGGGCGTGGCATTGACGGTTCAGGGGTTGCTCGCGCCGATGCGTCACGTGTTGGCGCAACGGGCAGACTTCACCCTGATTGAAGGGGCTGGCGGTTGGCGGGTGCCGCTGTCTGATCAGGCCAACCTTTCTGATCTGGCCATTGCCCTGCAACTGCCGGTGATTCTGGTGGTTGGCGTGCGCCTGGGGTGCATCAATCACGCCCTGCTCAGTGCTGAAGCCATCGCGCGCGATGGCCTGCAGTTGGCCGGCTGGGTGGCCAACGTTGTCGACCCGCGCACATCGCGACTGGAAGAGAACCTTGCAACCCTGGCGGAGCGGTTGCCGGCACCCTGCCTGGGGCGCGTCCCTAAACTCAAGAGCGTCACGGCTGACGCCGTGGCTGAATTCCTGCAACTGGATCTGCTGGACTGACTACAGGCTATTGAAGGGCAATGTGCTATTAGTGTTTTTGACGGGCCTTTTTCCTTGAGGTCTGCTTCAATAGGCGGTATCTGCAGTTAGCGTCATGGAGTGTCGAAATGGAAATCTCAGGCAACTCAGCGTTCTATGCCGGTCTGGGGGCTATTCAGACGGGGCAGAACCGTGTCGATCAGGCAGCCAGCCAGATCGCCAATACCACCGTCGAGCGTGCCGCCACCAGCCAGTCCAGCGACTATCAGGCTGAGCGTCTGCGTTCGGTTGATCGCAGCCAGCAACAAGACCTCGCCACCAGCACCGTCGAATTGGCCCTGGGCAAGTTCCAGGTTGAACTCGGTGTCAAAGTGGCCAAAGCTTCCGACGAAATGCTCGGCACCCTGATCGATACCTACGCCTGACCGCCCCCCGGTCTATCTGCGTTCGCCCCCTCTACTACGCTTTATGTATCAGCGCCTTGGCCTTGTCGCCAGGCGCTCGTTCGTGCGCGTGTAGCCGGTGTGATGAGGGCCATGCAGCGGTTTGAGATGGCGCAATTGCCCTCTGGACGATGCTTGACAACCCATTGGCGTAAACGTATGTTTCAAACAACTGTTTGACCGAAAGTCGCCAAGAGCTGGTCGGTGTGTCACGGTCTCCCTATCCAGGATCCATCAGCAGAGGTTTATCGCTATGCCTGATTACAAAGCCCCCTTGCGTGATATTCGCTTTGTTCGTGACGAGTTGCTCGGCTACGAAGCGCACTATCAGAGCCTGCCGGCTTGCCAGGACGCCACTCCAGACATGGTGAATGCCATCCTTGAGGAAGGCGCCAAGTTTTGTGAACAGGTACTGGCCCCACTGAACCGTGTGGGTGATCTGGAAGGCTGTACCTGGAGTGAGTCGGGCGTGAAAACCCCGACCGGCTTCAAAGAGGCCTACCAGCAGTTTGTCGAAGGTGGCTGGCCGAGCCTGGCCCATGACGTCGAGCATGGTGGTCAGGGCTTGCCTGAGTCGCTGGGCCTGGCGATCAGCGAAATGGTCGGTGAGTCCAACTGGTCCTGGGGCATGTACCCTGGCTTGTCTCATGGCGCGATGAACACGATCTCCGAGCACGGCACGCCCGAGCAGCAACACACCTACCTGACCAAGCTGGTTTCCGGTGAGTGGACCGGCACCATGTGCCTGACCGAGCCGCACTGCGGCACCGATCTGGGCATGCTGCGCACCAAGGCCGAGCCTCAGGCTGATGGCTCCTACAAAGTCACCGGCACCAAGATTTTCATCTCCGCCGGTGAGCACGACATGGCCGATAACATCGTCCATATCGTTCTGGCACGCTTGCCCGACGCCCCTGCTGGCACCAAAGGCATCTCGCTGTTCATCGTGCCGAAGTTCCTGCCTACCGCTGATGGTGGTGTGGGCGAACGCAATGCCGTGGCCTGTGGTTCCATCGAACACAAGATGGGTATCCACGGCAACGCCACCTGCGTGATGAACTTCGACGCCGCGACCGGCTACCTGATCGGCCCGGCCAACAAGGGCCTGAACTGCATGTTCACCTTCATGAACACCGCACGTCTGGGGACTGCGCTGCAAGGCCTGGCTCACGCTGAAGTGGCCTTCCAGGGTGGCCTTAAGTACGCACGCGACCGCCTGCAGATGCGTTCGCTGACCGGGCCGAAAGCACCGGATAAAGCCGCTGACCCGATCATCGTTCACCCGGACGTGCGGCGTATGCTGCTGACCATGAAGGCTTTCGCCGAAGGTAACCGGGCGATGGTCTACTTCACCGCCAAACAGGTCGATATCGTCAAGTACAGTCAGGACGAGGAAGAAAGGAAGAAAGCCGACGCGCTGCTGGCTTTCATGACCCCGATCGCCAAGGCTTTCATGACCGAAGTCGGTTTTGAAGCCGCCAACCATGGCGTGCAGATCTACGGCGGTCACGGTTTCATCGCCGAGTGGGGCATGGAGCAGAACGTGCGCGACAGCCGTATCTCCATGCTGTACGAGGGCACCACGGGTATCCAGGCGTTGGACCTGCTGGGCCGTAAAGTGCTGATGACTCAAGGCGAGGCCCTGAAGGGCTTCACCAAGATCGTCCACAAGTTCTGCCAGGGCCAGGAGGGCAACGATGCGGTCAAGGAGTTCGTTGAACCGCTGGCCAAGCTGAACAAGGAGTGGGGTGAGCTGACCATGAAAGTCGGGATGGCCGCCATGAAAGACCGTGAAGAAGTTGGTGCCGCTTCGGTGGACTACGTCATGTACTCCGGTTATGCCTGCCTGGCTTACTTCTGGGCTGACATGGCGCGCTTGGCTGCTGAGAAACTGGCCGCTGGTACCAGCGAAACTGCGTTCTACACCGCCAAGCTGCAAACTGCGCGCTTCTACTTCCAGCGCATCCTGCCGCGTACCCGTGCTCATGTTGAAGCCATGCTGTCAGGTGCCAATAACCTGATGGACATGAAAGAGGAAGATTTCGGCCTCGCTTACTGAGTGAGTGGCTGAACTGAAAAACCGCCTGCCCTGACCGGCAGGCGGTTTTTTTTGTGTGGACGAACAGGAGGGAAGCCTTAAACCCCATCTCGCGCTGCCGTTAAATGAAAGTGCAGGTAAACATTCATCTATTCATGTGCGTTGCCGATGCACTAGAGGCACAATGCCATTGTTGATCTGCCGGGTCGGAGATTCCCTTGTTTCGTTTATCTGCTGTACGCCTCAGTCACTTTCTGCCATCACTGTTCCTTCTGCTCTGCGGACTGGCGGCGGCCTATGTGCGGGACCTGAGTGTTTTCTTCACATCGCTGTTCAATGTGCTGCCAACCTTGGTGTTGCTGCTTGGCGGTGCCTACTGCGCGGTTTACCGACGTCAGCGTGAGCTGTTTCTGATGGTCACGGTCTATATCGCCTACTTCCTGCTGGATACTCAGACTGACTTTTATCGAGACAATGGGCGGGTCCGTGAGGATGCGGCCGTTGTCTTCCATTTAGTGTGCCTGTTACTGCCCTTGCTGTTCGGGCTGTTTGGCGCCTGGCAGGAGCGTACGCACCTGTTCCAGGATATGGTGGCGCGCTTTGCCGTGTTGCTGGCTTTTGGCAGTGTCGCCCTGGGGCTTGAGCAGAGCTTCCCGCAGCCCTTGCTGGCGTGGCTGGCGGAGATTCGTTGGCCATCGTTGCATGGCCAATGGATGAGCCTGATCCAGATGGCGTACCCGGTGTTCCTGATCGCCTTCGGCTTGCTGGTGGTGCAGTACCTGCGTCAGCCACGACCGCTGCATGCGGCGCAGATCATTGGCCTGATCGGCATTTTCTGGATGCTGCCAAAGACGTTCATCTTGCCGTTTACCCTCAACATCATGTGCAGTCAGGTGATGTTGATGATTGCCGCAGCGGTGTCCCATGAAGCCTATCAGATGGCCTTCCGCGACGAGTTGACCGGGCTACCGGGGCGTCGCGCATTGAATGAGCGGATGCAGCGGTTGGGCCGTACCTATGTGCTGGCGATGACAGACGTCGACCACTTCAAGAAATTCAACGACACCCACGGTCACGATGTCGGGGACCAGGTGCTGCGTCTGGTGGCCAGCAAGTTGTCCAAGGTCACTGGTGGTGGTCGTGCCTACCGCTATGGCGGGGAGGAGTTTTGCCTGGTATTTGCCGGCAAGAGCATCGAGGAGTGCATGCCACACCTGGAAGCCGTGCGCGAGGTGATCGCCAACTACAATATCTTGCTGCGTAATCCGGATAGCCGCCCGCAGGACGATACTCAGGGGCGCCAGCGCCGTGGTGCTGCTGCGGCCGCCAGTGTGTCGGTGACCATCAGTATCGGTGTCGCCGAGCGTCAGATGGAGCATCGCTCGCCTGACGAAGTGCTCAAATCGGCCGACCAGGCGCTCTACAGCGCCAAAGGCGCGGGCCGTAACTGCGTGGTCGCCTACGGTTTGCAAAACAAGCGAGGGGCCGTTCGTACGGCGTGACCGGATATGACTATCCGGTCAAAAGATGGCCCTATGTCTCGCAAAAGTTGTTCAGGTACACTGGTTTTCTAACTGAGTATCGGTCCCTCGGGACTGCCCCTGACTGGTTCTGTGAGAGGTTGCCATGGCTGACTATAAAGCGCCCTTGCGCGATATGCGCTTCGTCCTCAATGAAGTCTTCGAGGTTGCCAGGCTCTGGGCTCAACTGCCCGGCCTGGCCGATATCGTTGACGAAGAGACGGCCATGGCCGTTCTCGAGGAGGCCGGCAAGGTCACCAGCAAAAGCATCGCGCCGCTGAACCGTGGTGCCGACGAAGAGGGCTGCCGTTGGGATAATGGCGTCGTCACTACACCAGCAGGTTTTATCGATGCGTATCGCACCTATGCCGAAGGTGGTTGGGTGGGCGTAGGCGGTGATCCCGCATTCGGCGGCATGGGCATGCCCAAGGTGATTTCTGCCCAGGTCGAAGAGATGGTCAACGCTTCCAGCCTGTCCTTCGGCCTGTACCCAATGCTGACTGCCGGTGCCTGTCTGTCGATCAATGCCCACGCCAGTGAAGCACTCAAGGCAACCTACCTGCCAAACATGTATGCCGGCGTCTGGGCCGGCTCGATGTGCCTGACCGAGCCCCATGCCGGCACTGACCTGGGCATCATCCGCACCCGTGCAGAACCTCAGGCCGATGGCAGTTACAGGGTCAGTGGTACGAAGATCTTCATCACGGGCGGCGAGCACGACCTGACCGAGAACATCATCCACCTGGTGTTGGCTAAACTGCCGGACGCACCGGCTGGGCCGAAAGGCATTTCGTTGTTTCTGGTGCCCAAGTTCCTGGTCAATGCCGACGGCAGCCTCGGCGCACGCAACCCGGTCAATTGCGGCTCCATCGAGCACAAGATGGGCATTCAGGCTTCTGCCACCTGCGTGATGAACTTTGACGACGCGGTAGGGTACCTGGTCGGTGAGCCCAACAAGGGCCTGGCCGCCATGTTCACCATGATGAATTACGAGCGCCTGGGCGTCGGTATTCAGGGCCTGGCATCGGCAGAGCGTTCTTATCAGAACGCGATCGAATACGCCCGCGACCGTCTGCAGAGCCGTGCGCCGACCGGTCCGCAAGCGAAAGATAAGGTCGCAGACCCAATCATCGTTCACCCTGATGTGCGGCGCATGCTGCTGACCATGAAGGCCTTTAACGAGGGTGGCCGCGCCTTCTCCAGTTATGTGGCGATGCAACTGGATACTGCCAAGTACAGCGAAGACCCGGTTGTGCGCAAGCGTGCCGAGGACCTGGTGGCCTTGCTGACGCCGGTGGCCAAGGCGTTCCTCACGGACCTCGGCCTGGAAACGACGGTGCATGGTCAGCAGGTGTTCGGTGGCCACGGCTATATCCGAGAGTGGGGCCAGGAGCAACTGGTGCGCGATGTGCGCATCACGCAGATCTACGAGGGCACCAACGGCATTCAGGCGCTGGACCTGATCGGGCGCAAGGTCGTGGGCAGCGGCGGGGCGTATTACGCGTTGTTCGCGGATGAGGTCCGCCAGTTCATCGCCTCGGCAGACGCCGGGCTGGACGAATTCAGTAAACCGCTGGCAGCAGCCTTGGGTTGCCTCGACGAACTGACCGCCTGGGTACTGGACCGCGCCAAGAGCAACCCGAACGAGATCGGTGCCGCGTCGGTGGAGTACCTGCAGACCTTCGGTTACGTCGCTTATGCCTACATGTGGGCGCTGATGGCACGTACGGCGCTGGCCAAGCAGGGGCAGGACGATTTCTATGCCAGCAAACTGGGGACCGCACGGTTCTACTTTGCCCGATTGCTGCCACGCATCCACTCGTTGAGCGCAGCCGTGAAGGCCGGTAGCGAGTCGCTTTATCTGCTCAATGCCGAGCAGTTTTAAGCTTCGCTGCGTCGTGTAGGAAAAGGCTTACACGACGTGGTGACTTTTCGCCTCTATCTAAAGATTGGATCCATCGCTAATCTTTACCACATGGACGTCGCGCAGGACGCGCAATGTACAGAACAGGGACACGCAGGATTCCTGCCAGGATGGCGGGTGAAATGGATGTCAGGGAAACAGTCTGCAAACCCCGCCTCGGCGGGGTTTTCTTATGCCCGCAATTAAATCAGCCCAGCACGTCCAGCGGCGATACGCCGATGTGCCGTGGGTCGATCTCTTCTTCCAGTAGCGTACGCAGCAACTCGATCGAGGCTTGCTGGCGCTGCGCATCCCGGAACACCAAGCCCACTTTCAGCGGCACCCGTGGCTCGCTCAACGGCTTCCAGAGCAGTTCCTGATCATCCGTCACCTCTTGGGCCCGGCCGGGCAAGACGGTAGCCAGCGACGTGTGTGGCAGGCTGTCTAGAATCCCGCCCATGTTGTTCATTTCCGCCTGAACCTGCGGGCGCCGGCCAAGGTTGGCCAGCTGCGACTGCCAGATCTGCCGCACCTGAAACTCTTCGCCCAGCAGCAGCATCGGTAACTCGGCGGCCTGTTTCAGCGAGACTTTCTTGAATTCGCGCAACGGGTGGGTATTGGGGATCACCAATTGCAGTTCGTCTTCATAGAGCATCAAGCCGTGCAGGCCCGGCTGGCGCGGCGGCAGGTAGCTGATGCCGATATCCAGTGTGCCGTTTAGCAGGCGTCGCTCGATTTCCATACCTGACAGTTCGTAGATCTGTACCACCAGGTGTGGCTGCGCCTTGCGTACCCGGTCGAGCAGCTGTGGTACCAGGCTTGGGCGTACGGTCTGCAGTACCCCGATGGCCAAGGTACGCAATGACTGCCCCTTGAAGTTACGCAGGGCGTCACTCGCCCGTTGCAGGCCGTCGAGCAGGGACAGTGCGTGGTTGTACAGGGTGTGTGCTGCCAGGGTCGGCAGCAGTCGCTTGTTGCCGCGTTCGAACAGGCTGACATCCAGGCTGTGTTCGAGTTGGCGGATCTGTTGCGACAGCGCCGGCTGGGACAGTGACAGGCGTTCGGCAGCCCGGCCGACATGACCTTCTTCGTAGACCGCGACGAAATAACGCAGTTGGCGAAAATCCATAAGAGATACTTATCAAAAAAGCTCGAAAAACGAAATGGCTGTTAGCCTGCAAGAAGCCTAGTCTATCCCGTATTCACAAGGTTTACAGGGCCATAGGGCGCGATGAATACCGTGTATGTGGATGGTGTTTACATAGGCAAGGCTAAAAACATCGGTCATGGCTTATTGACCGACATTGATAAGGAACAGGTTGCAAGAAGGCTGTGGTTGTGGCCACAGGGACTGGGCAGCGATGAACACGGCGACCCACGCTTCCATACCGGCCCTGAACGGGCCTTGCATCACTACCCCGCCGAGCACTACGCCTATTGGCGCAAACGTTATCCACAGATCGACTGGTGTGCACCGGCATTTGGCGAAAACCTGTCGACCCACGGCATGAGCGAAGAATCCGTTTGCCTGGGCGACATGTTTCGATGGGGGGGCGCGCTGTTGCAGATCAGCCAGCCGCGCTCGCCCTGTTATCGGCTCAGCCACCGCTGGGGCCTGCTGGACTTGCCTGAACAGGCTCAGCAAACGGGCCGTTGCGGCTGGTTCTACCGGGTGCTCAAGCCGGGTTTTGTCAGCGCCGAAGATCCTTTTGAGTTGATTCAGCGTAGCTACCCAGGCCTCACCGTAGCCTGGGCGTTACATGCTTTTTTCCGTGAACCCCTGGAGCATGCAGGTTTGAAAAAGCTGGTGGATTGTCCGGCCCTGTCGTCACGCTGGCGCGACATCGCGATGAGGCGTCTACGTACCGGCCAGGTCGAAGACTGGACATCGCGTCTGCTCGGCTTGCCACTGGAAGGGTTGCGCGCATGAACCTGTTCAACCTGCGTCGTTCGCCGGCCCCCCTTGAGGAGCACGAGCCTGCTCCGGTGACCACTGCACCGGTCGAGTCATTGTCGCGTGAATGCCTGATGCCAGTGGCAGAGCGCCCGGCACAAGTCTTCGTCCGGGGTCAGGGTTCCTGGCTGTGGGACAGTGATGGGCGGGCGTACCTCGATTTTACTCAGGGCTGTGCGGTCAACAGCCTTGGGCATAGCCCCAAAGCACTGGTTCAGGCATTGGGTGCCCAGGCTCAGGCGCTGATCAATCCGGGGGCAGGGTTTCATAACCGTGGCTTGTTGCAACTGGTCAATCGCCTGTGTGAAAGCACCGGCAGTGATCAGGCCTATCTGCTCAACAGTGGCGCCGAAGCCTGCGAAGGTGCGATCAAACTGGCACGCAAGTGGGGCCAACTGCATCGTAACGGTGCCTACCACATCATCACGGCCAGCCAGAGCTGCCATGGGCGTACGTTGGGTGCGTTGTCGGCCTCCGACCCGTCGCCGTGCAACCGCTGCGAGCCTGGCGTGCCAGGTTTCAGCAAGGTGCCCTACAACGACCTTGCAGCCCTGCATGCCGCCGTCGACTCGCGTACGGTTGCGATCATGCTGGAGCCTATCCAGGGCGAGGCTGGCGTCATTCCGGCGACCCAGGACTACTTGCAGGGTGTCGAGCGTCTGTGCCGCGAGCTGGGCATCCTGCTGATCCTTGATGAGGTTCAAACCGGTATCGGTCGCTGCGGTGCTTTGCTTGCCGAGCAAACCTACGGCGTACGCGCCGATATTCTGACCCTGGGCAAAGGCTTGGGCGGTGGCGTGCCGCTGGCCGCGTTGCTGGCACGTGGCACGGCCTGTTGCGCCGAGCCGGGCGAGCTGGAGGGAAGCCATCATGGCAATGCGCTGATGAGCGCTGCTGGCCTGGCGGTGCTGCAAACGGTATTGGAGTCGGGGTTCTTCGACCATGTGCAGGAGGCCGGACGGCACCTGCGCGATGGTTTGGGGCGCCTGACTGCACGCTACGGCCAGGGTGAAGTGCGCGGCCAGGGCTTGCTCTGGGGGCTGGAGCTGGCGGATGACTCGGCGGCTGCGGTGGTCAAGGCTGCGCTGCAGGAAGGCCTGCTGTTGAACGCACCGCAGGCGAACGTGCTGCGTTTTTCGCCGGCGTTGACCGTGAGCAAAGGCAACATTGATGAAATGCTGTTGCGCCTGGCACGGGCATTCGCCCGGGTCCATACCGCGCAACTGAACCGTCGTCGCGAGGCTAGTGCCTGAGATGCGTGTACTTGTCCTGCAACATTCGCCCGCCCAGCGTCATGGGCCACTGAACCGCTGGCTGCTGCAAAACGCCGAAGCGGTGCATATCTGCCACCTCTATGCCCATGCCCGCATGCCACGGCTGGACAGTTTCGATCTATTGATCGACCTGGGGCCCGAGCAACCGCAGGAGCCTTGGCGTGACGCCGAGCGACGCCTGCTGGAAAAAGCCTTGAGCGCTGGCAAACAAGTGCTGGTAGCCGACCAACTGGACCACCTGATCCTTTCTGGCAACGTTCTGCACTAACGAATTTTACGAACCGTCTCGCGTTCCTGCGCATCGCCCTGGGCCTGATCATTTTGGCTCGGGGCGTTTTTTTATCTGCCGTCAGTTGCTCAAAGGCACGCCTGGGGTCCTAAGGTGCGCTGAGGACTTTGCGGTAGAACTTCCATTCCTCCTCCAGCGCATGGGCGAGGTTGGCTGCGGTTCGAAAGCCGTGGCGTTCATTGGCATAGAAGTGCCCTTCGGCGTGAATACCACGGCGTTTCAGGGCGTCGAGCATGCTGCGCGTTTGCTCGGGGACCACCACCGCATCCAGTTCGCCCTGGAAGAAGATCACTGGCACTTTGATTTGTGCTGCATGCAGCAGCGGTGTGCGCTGTCGGTAGCGCTCGATGTCCCGCACGGGGTCGCCGATCAGCCAGTCGAGGTAGTCGCCTTCAAACTTGTGCGTGGCGCGGGTCAGGGCCAGCGGATCACTGACCCCGTAGAGGCTCGCGCCAGCACGGAACACGTTGTGAAAGGCCAGCGCACACAGGGTGGTGTAACCGCCGGCGCTACCGCCTCGGATAAAGGCCTGGGTTGGGTCCACCAGGCCTTGCCCGGCCAGGTAGCTGACTACGGCACAGGCATCTTCCACGTCGACTTCGCCCCAGCGCCCGCACAGCGCCTGACGATAGGCCCGGCCATAGCCACTGCTGCCTCGATAGTTGAGGTCGGCGACGGCAAAGCCGCGTTGGGTCCAGTATTGAACACGCGGGTCGAGCACCGGGTAGCATGCGGATGTCGGGCCACCGTGGATGAACACCACCAGCGGTGGGCGCGACGTCCCGTTCATGGCCGGGTAGAAAAAACCATGGGCAATACCGTCACCGCTGGGGTAACGGAGGGTTTGCGGCCGGCTGATGCGTTCGGCCGGTAACGGAAGTACGCCGCCACTCAACACCTGAACATGGTGCGTCCGGCGGTGGATGGCGATGACAGCCGGTGGGTGGGTGGCCGACGACGCGATGGCATACAGGTAGGTGTTGTCCAGGTCCAGGCAGCGAAAACGAGTGAACGCGCCGCTGAAGTCTTCTAGCGTGCCGTCGAGATGGCGCACGCCCAGGCGGCTGAAACCGTCTTCGAACCAACTGGCCAGATAACGTCCACGGTCCAGGGGGCGCCAGGTGCTGGCGCCCAGTTGCCAAGGGGCGCCAGCGTGGTCGGCCGCCGTGGCGGGGAGTGCCTGCCAACCCTGTTCGGTTTCACCCCAGGGCTGCCAGAAACCTTCACGGTCTGACAGGCAATACAGGCGGCCATTGCTGTCGAAGCGCGGTTGCTGCAGGGATTCCTGTTCGTCGCCGTCACCCGCAATGCACTGCGCCGGGCTCCAGCGGCCATCGGCCTGACGCTGGCAGCACAGCAGGCGGGTGGCGGTCCAGGGTTGGTCGGGGCGGTTCCACTCGATCCAGGCCAGGCGGGCCCCATCCTCGCTTACGGTCGCAGATGCATAGAAGTCCGCACCTTCGGCCAGTACCTCCCGTGAGCCCCGGCCAATGGCGACCAAGCGGTGTTCGACCTGATCCGGCGTGTGCGTTTCCTCAACGGCCACGACCTTGCCGTCTGCCCAGCACAAATCACCGTAACGACGATGGCCGTGGGTCAGCGGCTGCGGCTGGCTGCCATCGAGGCTTTGCCGATACAGCTGCTGGTCTGTTTCGTTGACGAACACCAGGCCGTTGGCCGTGAGGCAGAATGCACCGCCGCCATACTCGTAGACCCGGCTGCGTACGCTGAAACCATCGGGCGTCAGGCAGCGGCTGCGGCCCTTGTGCCAATGCCAGATCCGGCAAGCACCGTCCTGGGGACGAAAGGCATTCCAGAACAACCCGTGCGGGCCGACCTTGAGTTCGGCATAGTCGGCGCCTGCGGCAACCGCCTGTTCGGCGCTGAAGCGATCAGCCGCGAGCGATGACACGGGAGTTTCGATCATTGCGGAACGTCATCTGGTCGATGGAGAGGTTGGCGTGTTCAGCGTCTTTCCGGGCGTTGAGGATGATCCCGTGGTCGGCCGATTTGGCGCAGACCGGGTCAGCCTTGCTGGCGTCGCCGGTGAGCATGAAGGCCTGGCAGCGGCAGCCGCCGAAGTCTTTTTCTTTCTCGTCGCAGGAGCGGCACGGCTCAGGCATCCAGTCATAACCGCGGTAGCGGTTGAAGCCGAACGAGTCGTACCAGATGTGCTGCATGCTGTGTTCGCGCACGTTGGGAAACTGCACGGGCAGTTGCCGTGCGCCGTGGCAGGGCAGTGCAGTGCCGTCCGGGGTGACGGTGAGGAATACGCTGCCCCAGCCGTTCATGCAGGCTTTCGGGCGCTCCTCGTAGTAGTCCGGGGTGACGAAGATCAGTTTGCAGGGGTTGCCGGCAGCCTTGAGCGTTTCGCGGTACTCGTTGGTGATGCGTTCGGCGCGCTCCAGTTGGGCGCGGGTCGGCAGCAGGCCGACCCGGTTCAAGTGCGCCCAGCCATAGAACTGGCAGGTGGCAAGCTCGACGAAGTCCGCTTCCAGGGCAATGCACAGCTCGATGATGCGGTCGATCCTGTCGATGTTGTGCCGGTGGGTCACGAAGTTCAGCACCATCGGGTAACCGTGGGCTTTTACCGCGCGGGCCATTTCCAGCTTCTGCGCAAAGGCTTTCTTCGAGCCGGCCAACAGGTTGTTCACCTCTTCGTCGCTGGCCTGGAAGCTGATCTGGATATGGTCCAGCCCGGCGTGCTTGAAGTCGGCAATCTTCTGTTCGGTCAGGCCGATACCCGAGGTGATCAGGTTGGTGTAGTAGCCCAGGCGGCGGCCTTCGCCGATCAGTTCGGCGAGGTCCTGACGAACCAGCGGTTCGCCACCGGAGAAGCCCAGTTGCGCGGCGCCCATTTCCCGCGCTTCACGCATCACCTTGAACCATTGCTCGGTGTTCAGCTCCTGGCCCTGGGCAGCGAAGTCCAGTGGGTTGGAGCAGTACGGGCACTGCAGTGGGCAACGGTAGGTCAGCTCGGCCAGCAACCACAGCGGCAGACCGACCTCAGGGGTAGCGGGTACCTCAGGCAAGCTCGATCCAGTGTTCGACACGGGCGACCTCCATGAATTGCTCGATGTCATCCCCAAGTTCGGGTACGCCGGGAAACTGCTCGTCCAGGTGGGCGATGATCGCGGCGACCGTGCGCTGACCATCAATCAACCGGCCGATGGCCGAGGCGCTTTCGTTGAGCTTGATCATGCCCTCCGGGTAGAGCAGCACATGGGCTTTCTGTGCCGGCTCGAACTGGAAGCGGTAACCCGGGCGCCAGCGCGGGGTCAGGTTGCGATCGAAGCTCATAGGGCAATCCCCTTGTGCCAGACCCGTTCACGGGTGACGGTGTGATAGGGCGGGCGGTTCAGTTCGTAGGCCATGCTCATGGCATCGAGCATGCTCCAGAGAATGTCCAGCTTGAACTGGAGAATCTCCAGCATGCGCTGTTGGCCTTCCACTGTAGTGTAGTGCTGCAAGGTGATACTCAGGCCATGTTCGACATCGCGACGGGCCTGGCTCAGGCGTGTTCGGAAGTACGCGTAACCGGCAGGGTCGATCCACGGGTAGTGTTGCGGCCAGCTGTCCAGGCGCGACTGATGGATCTGTGGCGCGAACAGTTCGGTCAGGGAGCTGCTGGCGGCTTCCTGCCAGCAGGCTCGTCGGGCAAAGTTGACATAGGCGTCCACCGCAAAGCGTACACCGGGCAGCACCAGCTCTTGAGAGCGCAGTTGCTCGGGATCAAGGCCAACGGCCTGGCCCAGGCGCAGCCAGGCTTCGATACCGCCATCTTCACCAGGTGCGCCGTCATGGTCGAGCAGGCGTTGAATCCACTCGCGGCGGATCTCGCGGTCCGGGCAGTTGGCCAGGATCGCGGCATCCTTCATCGGGATATTCACCTGATAGTAGAAGCGGTTGGCAACCCAGCCCTGGATCTGCTCGCGGCTGGCCCGGCCTTCATACATGGCCACGTGATAAGGGTGATGAATGTGGTAGTAGGCACCCTTGGCCCGCAGGGCTTGTTCAAACTCGGCGGGGGACAGCGCTTTGGCGTCGTTCATGTCAGCTCCTACAACTCGATGCTCATGCCGTCGAAGGCGACTTCGACACCGCGGCGGTTCAGTTCAGCGCGTTCGGCCGAGTCTTCATCCAGGATCGGGTTGGTATTGTTGATGTGGATAAGCACCTTGCGCTGCGTCGGCAGGTGTTCCAGCACTTCAAGCATGCCACCTGGGCCGTTCTGGGCCAGGTGGCCCATTTCCCGGCCTGTACGGGTGCCGACACCACGTCGCTGCATCTCATCATCGTCCCATAGGGTTCCGTCGACCAGCAGGCAGTCGGCGCTGGCCATCTTCTCCATCAGCCCGTCATCGACTTGCCCAAGGCCTGGGGCATAGAACAAGGTACCGCCAGTGCGCAGGTCTTCTACCATCAGCCCGAGGTTGTCACCTGGGTGTGGGTCGAAGCGGTGTGGCGAGTAAGGCGGTGCGGCGCTGCGCAGCGGGAACGGGCTGAAGCGCAGGTTAGGGCAGGCGTCTATAACGAAGCTGCCTTCCAGTTCGATACGGTTCCAGACCAGCCCACCGTTCCAGTGGCTGAGCATATTGAACAGCGGAAAGCCGGTGCTCAGGTCCTGATGGACCATGTCGGTGCACCAGACCTGATGGGGGCAGCCTTCGCGCAGGCTGAGCAGGCCCGTGGTGTGATCAATCTGGCTGTCGAGCAGGACGATCGCGTTGATGCCCGTGTCGCGCAGTGCCCGGGCCGGCTGCATCGGGGTAAAGCTTTGCAGTTGGGCGCGGATGTCAGGCGAAGCATTGCAGAGTACCCAGTGGACGCCGTCATCGGACAAGGCGATCGACGACTGGGTTCGCGCCGTGGCGCGCAGGGTGCCATCGCGAAAGCCCTTGCAGTTGTCACAGTTGCAGTTCCACTGGGGAAAACCGCCACCGGCGGCGGAACCGAGAATCTGGATGTACATGGCCACTCCTGCTGCGTCTGAAAATGAAAACGCCCCGGCTGACCGAGGCGTTGTACTGACAGCAAACTCAGCGGTTTGCGAAGTACATGGTCACTTCAAAGCCGATACGCAGATCAGTGTATGCAGGTTTGGTCCACATGGGATTACTCCTTCCGGATAGGTCTGGGGGTTGGTGGCTACTTATTTAGTCCACCCTCGCAATGAAGGGGATTCGGTGGCCAAGATTGCGCTATCTTACTAAAAAATACGGAGCTGAAAGGTTAAATCTTAGATAAATGCCGTTACCGCGGGCGTAAAAATCAGCATGCATCCTGCCAGGCGGCGGACGGCGCTGGGCCGTTGGCCAAGCATAGCCAACCCTGGTTAACCCGGCGCACCGCCTCGGCGGCGGCTTCGAGTGTTGCCAGGTCTACAGCCCTGATGCGTGCCTGCAACGGCTTCAGTGTCTGCTGGGGATGCCCGGCCAGTTGCGCT
This sequence comes from Pseudomonas sp. HLS-6, assembly GCF_002753995.1. Taxonomy (NCBI): domain Bacteria; kingdom Pseudomonadati; phylum Pseudomonadota; class Gammaproteobacteria; order Pseudomonadales; family Pseudomonadaceae; genus Pseudomonas; species Pseudomonas sp. HLS-6. The sequence goes on along the minus strand of NZ_CP024478.1, from coordinate 4,757,577 downwards.
TGCCAGGCCCACTCGGCCACATCGCTGTTGCTCATGCTCGGTTCAGCGAACTGCGCCGCCAGGGCCTGACGTTGTGCTTCCAGTTCGCTGGCGTGAGTGTTGAGCCAGACTCCTGGCCCATCAATGAAGGTGTTGATGTGCATGAGGATTTGCCTATTGCTGACCGACGGTGACTGCACGCCGAACAGCAGGCCAGCATGGCCTTGAACCTGACGGAAGGCACTGAACACGGCATAACCCAATTGCAGCTCGACCCGCAGACGCTGGTAGAAAGGCCCCTGGATCAGGTGTGCCAGCAGGCGTCCTGCAGCCTCATCGGCCACCGGGCAGAACAACAACAGGGCTTGCTCTGCGCTGTCATCCGTCGAGTGGTACCACTGCCTGCCGCGAATGAGGCGCGGCGTGGTGTGGCTGCCAGCACTGCCGGGAATCGCCAGTGGTTGCCGTTCGGTTGCCGCAAAGCCGGTGGCCAGCCCTTGCCAGCGTGCGCTGCTCCACACGGCCTGAAGCTCTGCGTCGGTGGCTGTTTGCACCTGCGGGGTTGTGTTCCCTCCCCCCAGAACAACCTCCGGCAATTGCCGTAGCAGTTGGCGGATGGGTATCAGTGTCGGTTCCCGGGCTGGGGTCGTGGCCGTCTGCCAGGTACTCGCTGGAGGGCTGCGCAGCACCGCCAGGGCTTGCGTGACAACAGCATTGACGGCACTGGGTGCGCCAGCGCAGCGCAACTGCCAGTAGTGTGCGCAGGCGCTGAATTCCAGTTCTACACAGGCTTGTGCCGCCCGTTCGATGAGCCTTTGCAAGGCACCGTTGAGCCGTGCGTAGAGGTCATCGTGGCTGCGTGAGTCGAGTTGCCAGCGCAGGTACAGGATGCCGGTCTGGCGTGTGCTTGGCAGGACGGGGTTGTAGACCATGTGGGGGGTGCCCGACGACGCCCGAGTCGCGGCATCAGCGTTCACCAGGAATGGGTTGGGCTCGGGCAGCTGCCAGGGCATGACGGTTTCGAGACGCGGGCATGTGCGAGCCAGTAGCGGGTTGAGCAGGGCGCTCAGCGCTGCACTGTCCGGTGTCCCGGGTGGGTTGCCCGTGCTGTCTTGACGTGCCAGTTGCAGGGCGCCGGCACGCCCTTGCTGGCAGGCCAGGAGTCGGGCGTACTCCTCCAGCAGCGGCGTCCGGTCGGCGCTGTTGAAAAAAGCCAGCCAATCAAAAAACAGCCGTTCAACGTCACTGCGATGCTGCTCATCCGTCAGGGTGAACTGCCCATGCAGCAGGGCCTGCTGCTCATACTGATACAGCGTTTTGAAACTGAGGCCCGTTATCCAGCCTTTTTCGCGCAACAGTGCGAGCAGGCTGCCGGGTTGGCTGTCCGTCAGCCACGTGCTGAGGAATGCGATTGCGTCCTCGCTACCGGTAGGCAAGCGTTCACAGGCGAACAACAGGTTCAGCAGGCCTGCCGGTTGGGCCGGTGCGCCGCACAGTTGCAGAGGTGTGACGGGTGCCTGGGCTGTCTTCAGCCCGGGATCGAAGGCCTGGCTACAGGCTTCGGCCATTGCCAACAACTCGGTCAGTGGTTGTGGCCCGGCCAGGCTCAAGGTTATTTGCCCTGCCTGGTAGTAGCGTTTGTGGAAGTCCTGCAGTGCCCGTTGAAAGGCGGCCTGCTGTACACCCAGGCTGTAGCGGTTACCGGCATGGAAGGCGCGCAGTGGATGGCCTGCCGATACGCACTGAAGCAGGGTGAATTGTGCCTGCGAGGCGCGGTCGCGGGACCAGGCAATGAACTCGGCGTGCAACACTTCGCGTTCGCGCAACTGCGCGGCGTGGTCGTCCAGGCGGGGCTGGGCAAGCATGTCGCACAGCCGCTCCAGGGCACCGCTGAATGCCGCGACCGGGACTTCGAAAAAAAACTCAGTGGCCCGTTCCCGCGTGCTTGCATTGACCTGGCCACCGTGGCGTTGCACATAGCGCATGAGGCCGTCTTCAGCCGGGAAGCGGCTGTTGCCGAGAAAAAACAGGTGTTCAAGGAAGTGCGCCAGCCCCGGCCATGCCGTTGGAGCATCGTGGCTACCGGCAGCGACATGCACTGCGGCGGCGCAGCGCTTCAGGTGTGGCGCATGGCGCAGTGTGAGCTGCAGGCCGTTGGCCAAGGTATGGTGTGCAAACGTGGCAGGCATGACGGCTCCAGCAAAACGCGAACCGTCATACTAGCGGATAACTCAGCCTTTGCGCGGGTCGCCGTACAGCTCGGGGCGCAGGTCGTGCAAATAGGGGGTGTTGGCCCGGCCCTGTACGACCTGTTGGCGATCCAGATCACTGACCAGCAAACAGGCCTCGCGTCCAGCCATGGCCAGGATGCTGCCATCCGGGCCGACGATACTGCTTTGCCCGCAGTACTGGATCGCGTCCTCGGCACCGCAGTAGTTGGCGTAAACCAGATAACACTGGTTTTCGTAGGCGCGGGCGCGCACGGTGACCTGGGCGACAAAGTCGTAGGGCACCATGTTCGCGGTCGGCACCAGTATCAGTTCGGCGCCGGCCAGGGCCAGACGTCGGGCGTTCTCCGGGAACTCGATGTCGTAGCAGATCAACAGACCAAGCTTCCAGCCGTTGAGCTGAACCACCGGGAAGTGGTCCGGGCCCGGGCTGAACATCGCCCGGTCAAGGCCGCCGAACAGGTGCGTCTTGCGGTAGTTGCACAGGCTGCTGCCGTGGGCGTCGATCAGCTGTACTGCGTTGTACAGCCGACCATCATCGGCCCGCTCAGGGTAGCCATAGGCGATGGCGATGCGGTTGCTTTGGGCGATTTCCACCACGGCCATGGCCGAGGGGCCGTCCTCGGCCTCGGCCAGCCGTGCTACAGCGTCGGCGCCGATGTTATAGCCCGTCAGGAACATCTCCGGGCACACCAGCAGTTCGGCGCCCCGGGCAGCAGCGGCCTGCGCTTGCTGATGCAAGCGCTCCAGGTTGCCGGGCACGTCCACTGGCAGCGGCGCACCCTGATACACGGCGATACGCATGGCGGTTCTCTCGTCAGTCGGCCAGGGCGATTGGGCCAATTTCATTGAACACGTCGCCTGGGCCTGGGTTGTTCGGGTGGGTATGGCCACCGAAGTGGGTCATGATACCCCACACCGCATTGAGCGACGTTTGTACCGCCCCTTCAACCCAGGCGGGGGTCCAGGAAACGTCATCACCGGCGATGAACATACCGCGCTGCTCGGCTGGCATGTCCTGCTGCATGAAGTGCGCGTACATCCGCTGGTTGTAGCGGTAGTGGCCGGGCAGAGCGCCTTTGAACGCACCCAGGAAGTGCGGATCGGCTTCCCAGGAAACCGTAATCGGATCGCCGATGATGTGCCCGGCGATGTCCACTTTCGGGTAGATCTTCTTCAGCGCATCCAGTGCCAGTTTCACCCGTTTTTCCACGGGTTGAGGCAGCATTTTCAGGGCATCGCTCATCCATGAATAGGACAGGCAGATTACCCCCGGCTTGTCGTCGCCGTTGTCGAACAGGTAAGTACCACGGGTGAGGCGGTCGGTCAGGGTCATGCTCATCAGGTCGCGACCGGTTTCCGGGTCCTTGTCCTTCCAGAAGGGGCGGTCGACCATGACGAAGGTCTTCGACGACTGCATGTAGCGTGTGCGGTCCAGGGCCATCCACATCTTCTGCGAGAACAGCGACTCCTCGCATTCGATTTGCGTAGTCAGCAACCAGCTCTGGCAGGTGGTCAGTACTGCGGCGTAGTGACGGGTATCTCCCCAGTTGTCAGTCACCGCCAGGCGACCGTCGCTGGCCCGGGCAATACGTTTGACGCCCGGCCGCGGCGCGCCTCGGTGCAGTGAGCTCAGGCTGGTACCTGCGGGCCAGTGGGCACAACGCTCAGGAACATGGCGCCAGATGCCCTGCGGCACCTGCACGACGCCACCGACGATCAAGTGCTGGTGATCGTCGCAGTTGGTCATTACCACACGGAAGATTTCCAGCATCGAGTTGGGGAAGTCCGAGTCCCAGCCGCCCGTGCCGAAACCCACCTGACCAAAGACTTCTCGGTGCAGGAAGCTGAGCTTGGCGAACGACTTTGAGGTCGCAACGAAATCGTAAAAGGTGCGGTCGTCCCAGAGCGGCACCAGCGTGTTCCACAGCTCTTTGAGGCGCGGAACATCACGGTCACGGATGGCTTGCTGGATATCCCCAAAGCGCGCGCCGCTTTCCAGGGCGTCGGCCCAGGCATCGGCCACTTCCTGGAACAGCTTGGGCAAATCGGAGAGTTTTTCAGCGTAATGGGTCTGGCCTTCCAGATCGATCACGGTGCTGCCGGACGCCGGGGTCAGCGGGTTGGGGAAGGGCTTGGTCTCAAGGCCGAGCTTGTCCACATAGTGATAGAACGCCGTGGAGGACACTGGAAAACGCATTCCCCCCAGTTCTGCAATGATCCCGTCAGTGCCTTCAAAGGCTTGCGAGCGCAGGCGGCCGCCCATCCTCGAGGCTTCGTAAACGACCGGTTTCAGGCCCAGCTTCATCAACTCGTACGCGGCCACCAGGCCGGCGATCCCGGCACCGACAATCGCTACTTCCTCACCCTGTCGCTCGGCCGGGATGCTGCCGAGGCCTGCGGGGTGTTCGATCCAGTCGTCAAAGGCGAAAGGGAAGTCCGGGCCGAAAATAGTGACGGGTTTTTTTCCATCGGCGGGGTGGCGATTGTTCTTGTTCATGATTGACCTTGCCAGGGCTGCGCGGAGTGCGGAGCTTGAGTATAGGAAACTGCCTGGCGGTCATTTTAGAGGGTGTGGATTTCGTTATTAAGATGCAGAGTGTCGTCGTTATGCTCTTATTTATGTCATTTAGACGACGATACGCTACAAAGTGACGATCTGTGTGGGCGCCGGCGTGGCTCATGCCATGCCGGCCGAGGCGGTCAAATCGGCTGCCCGCGATCCACCTTGCTGCTGAGGATGATCGAGGTGGTGGTTTTCTCCACACCTTCGACGTTGCCGATTTGATCGAGCAACTGGTCCAGTTGCTCCGGTGAGTCGCTGCGCAGCCAGGCCACATAGTCAAACTCGCCACTCACCGCACATAACTGCTGGATCTGGCCCATGGCACTGAGCCGCCGCACCACATCCTTGCCGGAGCGTGGCTGCACGGTAATCCCGACATACGCCTGCAAGCCGCCATCAATCACTCGCTGCCCGAGGCGAACACCGTAGCCAGTGATTACCTTGGTTTTCTCAAGGCGAGCCAGCCGTGAGGTGACGGTAGTACGAGCGATGCCCAACTGCCGGGCCAGCGTGGCCACGCCTTCACGGGCGTTGATCTGCAACAGGGCGATGAGTTGACGGTCGATTTCGTCGAGGGCTGCAGCGCGTGTTTCAGGCATGGGGTATCTCGGATACAGGCCCTGGGTCAGGGCTATTGGGCTGGCTGAAAGGCCTTGGTGCCAGGTTAACGGCACTTGCATCCTCTGTGGGATGCAGGCTTGCCTGCGATGGATTCGGCGGGGTGCCCGCATTTACGCGGTGCTTGCATCACAGGCATGAGCTTATTCGGCTCATGGTGTGAGCCGATTGTGTCGGCTATTCGGCTCACTGTCCAACAATGAGGCAGTGCTGTTTGCGGACAGGCGTGACGTGAGCTTTTTAGGGCAGATACGAAAAAGCCGCGCAGTGCGCGGCTTTGAACGTGGTGGGCCCAGCAGGACTCGAACCTGCGACCAAGGGATTATGAGTCCCCTGCTCTAACCAACTGAGCTATAGGCCCTCAGTGGTCGCGGATTATAACGAGGGTTTCCAGGCTGTGCCATCCGAAAGATCTGAAACTGCTATACGAAGAAAGGTCGCGGCAAACTCTTCGGGTGGTAATGGCAAGCTGACGATGTAGCCTTGGATCTGTTCGCAGCCCTCGGCCGCGAGGAAGCGTTGTTGGGCAAGGTTCTCTACGCCCTCGGCAATGATGGTCAGTTGCATGCTGCGGCCCAGGGCGATAATGGCGCGGGCAATCGCTGCGTCATGCGGGTCGTCCGGTAGGCCGCGGATGAATGACTGATCGATCTTGAGGATGTCCAGCGGCAGGCGCTTGAGGTAACTGAGCGATGAGTAGCCGGTGCCGAAGTCGTCGATAGCCAACTGTACGCCCAGGCGTTTGAGTTGGTGCAGAATCGCCAGGGCCTCTTCGGCCTGGCTCATGATGAAGTTCTCAGTGATCTCCAACTGCAGGTCGCCCGCGCTGAGGTGGTAGGTATTGAGCAACTGTTCAATACGTTTGACCAGGCTGGGCTGACGTAACTGGGCCCCCGCCAGGTTGATCGACAGTGGGCCGAAGGCGAGGTAGGTCTCTTTCCATTGCTGCATTTGTCGGCAGGCATGTTCCAGCACCCAGTCGCCCAGTTGCAGAATCATGCCGTTCTCTTCTGCCAACGCAATGAAGTGTTCGGGCGGAACATCACCAAAGGTGGGGTTGCTCCAGCGAATCAGGGCTTCGGCACCAATCAGGCTTTGGGTTTTCAGGCTGAACTTAGGCTGGTAGTACAGGCTCAGTTCGTCGCGCTCAATGGCTCTGCGCAGTTCATGCTCCAAGGCAACGCGCGCGCTGGCCTGTGCGGTCAGGTCGCGTGTGTAGGATTCGACGCGGTTGCGGCCCTTGGCTTTGGAACGGTACATCGCGGCGTCGGCGTTTCGGATAAGTGATGCAACGTCACTGCCGTCCTGTGGATAAAGGCTGGTACCGATGCTGGCGCTGGTAAAAAACTCATGTTCGCCCGCCTGGAAGGGTGCACTGAAGCAATTCAGTAGCTTGGCGGCGATGTGTTCGGCGTCGCTGGGTTGGTGCAGGCCGGGAAGCAGGATGATGAACTCGTCACCGCCCAGGCGGGCGACGGTGTCGATATCCCGCACTTGCTCCTTCAGGCGATGGGCGATGCCTTTGAGTAGCAGGTCGCCGACCGGGTGACCAAGGCTGTCGTTGATGTGCTTGAAGCGGTCCAGGTCGAGAAACAGCACCGCGCCCTGAGCCTTGGAGGTTTGTGTGCAACTCAGGGCAGCCTGTAGCCGGCTTTCAAACAGGGTACGGTTGGGCAGGCCGGTCAGTGGATCATGGTGCGCCTGATAGTCGAGCTTGGCCTGGGCATGTTTGATGCTGGAGATGTCGGCGAACACTGCCACGAAGTGGGTGATTTCCCGGCCGCTATTACGTACGGCACTGATGGTCAGCCAGCCTGGGTACACTTCGCCGTTCTTGCGGCGGTTCTGAATTTCGCCTTGCCAGTGGCCTTCGGCGGTCAGTTGGTGCCACATGGCCGCGTAGAAGGCGCTGTCGTGCTGGCCAGACGCGAGCAGGCGCGGTGTCTGGCCCAGCGCCTCGAATTCGCTGTAGCCGGTGATCTCGCTGAAAGCCCGGTTGACCGCACTGATACGCTGCTCGGTATCGGTGATCAGCACGCCCTCGGCCGTATTCTCGAAGACAGTGGCAGCCAGTTGCAGTTTTTCCTGCATCAGGTGGCGCTCGGTAATATCGCGCGCGATGGTCAGCATGCACTCTTCGCCGGCGATGGGCAGTGGCCGCGCTGAGAGCTCACACAGGCGAATCTGCCCGTCGCTGCGGCGAATATGGCAGGTGTAGTCGCGCACGAAGCCGTCCCTTTCCAGCAGTTCCAGCAGGCGTTTGCGTTCATTGAGGTCAACCCAGATGCCCAGGTCAATCGATGTGCGGTCCAGCGTCACGCTCAGGTCATAGCCTGTCAGGCGGCAGAACCCTTCGTTGACTTCAATCAGCCTGCCGTCTCGCTGGCGCGACAGAAGAAGCCCGTCGGGTGAGGCATGGAAAGCCTTGGCGAACTTCTCTTCGGATGTTTGCAACTGATCCTGGGCTTCCTTGAGTTGGCTGATGTCGCGTACGGCCACCACCAGGGCAGGCGTGCTATCCAGCTGGAAGGCCTCGACCGAGGTCAGCCCGGTAAACACCTGGCCATTGCGACGTTTGAACAGCATCTCAAGATTGCGCACCTTTCCGGCCTGCAGGCGCCGCAGTAATTTGGGGCCTATGCCTTCGATGCCCCAGATGTTCAACTCGGTGGCGGTCTTGCCGATGACGTGTGCCGGGCTCAGGCCAAGCTGCTCCTCGAAGGCTTCGTTGACTTCAAGCAGGCAGCCGTCGCTGAGGCGGGCGATAACCAGGATGTCTGGGCACTGCTGGAACACTGAGGCGAACTTTTGCTCAGAAAGGCGCAGGGCCAGTTCGGTATTCTTGGCTTCACTGATGTCTATCATCAAGCCGCGCATGACCGGCTTGTGCCCGTGTTCGATCAGGCTGACGATGTCGCGCACCCACAGGCTACGCCCGTCGGCAGTGATCACCCGGTAGTCGAGGCTGTGATCGCGTCCTGCAGCGGTTTCGCTGTCACAGTAGGCCTGTGCCCAAAGCGCGTCGTCGGGGTGCAGAATGCTGTTCCAGAAGCCGGGCTTGAGCCAGTCGCTGAGTGGATAGCCCAGCAGGTTTTCGGCATGGGGCGAGACGTAGCTGTAGGTGAAATCTTCGGTGTCGGCTTCCCAGGCGATGGCCGAAAGGCTCTCGATCAAGCCGCGGTAGTGGTATTCGCTGCTACGCAACTCCTGTTCAAGGGCGATGCGTCTGGAAATCTCGGAGCTGAGTCGGCGGTTGCTCCAGATGACCACCGCCAGGATGGTGAGCAGCACCAGGATCCCTGGCAAGCCATACATCAGCAGGTCGTACCAGCCTGTGCGGCGATCCAACACCTTGCCGACCCAGCGCTCCTGGATATTGCTGATCTCGCCCGGGCTCATGTCGGCCAGGACTTTGTCGAGGATTGCGACGAGTATTTTTTCCTCGCGGGGCACGGCCATTGCCAGTTGATAGCGATAGGGGGTTTCCCCGCTGACATACAAGCCTTCCAGCTTCTGCTGGCGCAGGCTCCAGATACTAGATGCCAGGTCGCCGACCACCGCATCGACCTGGTCTGTCGCCAGGGCTTGCAAGGTCGAGCTGACGTTGGGCAGGGCGACCAGATTGAGGTCGGGGTGATGGGTGCGTAACAGTTCGTGGGGGGCGTAGTTCTCAACCACGGCGACTTTCAGGCCATAGAGGTCTTTCAGGTCGTGGGGTTGCGCGCCGCCCTGATGGGCAAGAATGACAATCGGAAAATCCAGGTAGGGACGCGTAAAGGACAGGTAGCTTTGTCGTTCAGGCGTCGACATGATGCCTGGCAACAGATCCAGTTTGCCGTTTCGAGCCTCCTCCAGTACTGCAGTCCAACTGATCGGTTCGATCGGTTTGAATGCGACCCCCAGGCGATCCTCGAGCAAGGTGATGTAGTCGGCGGCCAGTCCCTGGTAGCGACCCTCCTGGTCCCGGTATTCAAAGGGTGGCCAGGAAGCATCGACGCCTAGGCGCAGTTGCGGGTGCGCACTGAGCCAGGCTTGTTCTTCGTCTGTCAGGGTCAAGGCGCCGGCCGTTGCACTCCAGAGAAGCTGGAGCAGCAACAGGATGGCCGGCAATCTGAGCATAGCGGCCTCGTCACACAGGTAGTCTGATTCGAGTGTAGACGGCGCTTTTGCCTAGGGGATAGTGGCGAAAGTCTTAAATGCAGATGCCATGAAAAGAAAAACCCCGGCGCGAGGGCCGGGGTTTGTCATCACTCGTCGAGGAAGGAGCGCAGATGCTCGCTTCGCGTCGGGTGGCGCAGCTTACGCAGTGCCTTGGCTTCAATCTGACGGATCCGCTCACGGGTCACGTCGAACTGCTTGCCGACCTCTTCGAGGGTGTGGTCGGTGTTCATGTCGATACCGAAACGCATGCGCAGCACTTTGGCTTCGCGTGCAGTCAGGCCGGAGAGCACGTCACGGGTTGCTTCCTTGAGGCTTTCGACAGTGGCCACATCAATTGGCGACTGCATGGTCGAGTCCTCGATGAAGTCGCCCAGATGCGAGTCTTCGTCGTCACCGATCGGGGTTTCCATGGAGATCGGCTCTTTGGCGATCTTCAATACCTTGCGGATCTTGTCCTCAGGCATTTCCATGCGCTCACCCAATTCCTCCGGCGTCGGCTCGCGCCCCATTTCCTGCAGCATCTGCCGGGAAATACGGTTGAGCTTGTTGATCGTTTCGATCATGTGTACCGGGATACGGATGGTGCGAGCCTGGTCGGCAATGGAACGGGTAATCGCCTGACGGATCCACCAGGTGGCGTAGGTCGAGAACTTGTAGCCGCGACGGTATTCGAACTTGTCCACCGCCTTCATCAAGCCGATGTTGCCTTCCTGGATCAGATCGAGGAACTGCAGGCCACGGTTGGTGTACTTCTTGGCAATGGAGATCACCAGACGCAGGTTGGCCTCGACCATTTCCTTTTTCGCGCGGCGGGCCTTGGCCTCACCGATCGACATGCGACGGTTGATGTCCTTGATTTCGGCAATCGTCAGACCGGTTTCTGCTTCCAGGTCTACCAGCTTCTGCTGGCAACGCACGATGTCGGCGTCCAGGCGGCCCAATGCTTCAGCCCACTTGGTGCTGCGCTTGGCAAGATCGCCGCTCCAGGTCAGGTCGACTTCGTTGCTTGGGAACATGCGCAGGAAGTCGGCACGTGGCATACGTGCATCACGTACGCACAGCTGCATGATTGCGCGTTCCTGGGCCCGCAGGCGTTCCAGGGCGCTACGTACACGCTCGACCAGTACTTCAAACTGTTTTGGAACCAGTTTGATCGGCATGAACAGCTCGGCCAGTTGCAGCAGTTCGGCGATGCCTTGCTTGCTGTTGCGACCGTGCTTTTTCAGCACCTTGACCGTTGCTTCGAGCTGTTCGGCCACTGCGCCGAAACGCTGGCGAGCCACTTCCGGATCCGGACCGCTTTCGGTCTCTTCCTCGTCGTCGGAGGCTTCGGCAGCCTCTTCCTCGTCGTCATCAGCGACCGCAGCCGGAGCGGCTTTGGTGTCGACCGGTGGCGGCATTTCGGCCGGCGCGGCGATGCCGTCATCCGGGTCGATGTAGCCACTGAGCACGTCGGACAGACGGCCGCCTTCGGCGGTTACACGGTCGTATTCGCTGAGGATGTAGTCGACAGTACCCGGGAAGTGGGCAATCGCACCCATGACTTCACGGATGCCTTCCTCGATGCGCTTGGCGATTTCGATTTCGCCTTCACGGGTCAGCAGCTCAACCGTACCCATTTCGCGCATGTACATGCGCACTGGGTCGGTAGTGCGACCAATGTCGGTTTCCACAGCTGCCAACGCGGCGGCCGCTTCCTCGGCGGCGGCTTCGTCGGTATCGGCTTCGGCCAACAAAAGGGCATCCGCATCCGGAGCACTCTCGAATACGTTGATCCCCATGTCGTTGATCATGCGGATGATGTCTTCCACCTGCTCCGGATCTGAAATATCCTCTGGCAGGTGGTCGTTGACCTCCGCGTAAGTCAGGTAGCCCTGCTCACGACCGCGGGTGATCAACTCTTTGATGCGAGACTGCTGTTGCGCTTTTCCGGACATAACACCCTATCCACTGAAGGTCTTGGCGGGCAAAAAAACAAGCCGAGGATTATACCCGAGCATGGACCTCACGCGCCAGTTGAGGTCGGGTTTTGTGCGGGAACATTACGGCTTAACAGGTCGCGCAGCTGATTTTTTTCCTCTGCGCTCAGTTCACTTTGACGTGCTTTCCTGAGCAAATGTTCCAGGCTGCGCTCGCGTTGGCGAGCGGACAAGCTAGTTATAGTGTCGAAAAACTGTTGTTCAAGGTTGTCGGCATCGATCAACCATTCCTTTTCTGCCAGCGCTCGCAGCAAGCGGCCTTGTTCAGTGCCGTGCCAGCGTGCGATCAGCTGTAATGAGCGTAGCTCAGGATTTTTCTGCAAGGCCTCAAGCAGCGCCACCAGTAGCTGAGCGTAATGGTGCTCTTCGGCAGCGAAGTGGCTGGCGTCCTCGACTTTTTTGGCCAGTCGCGGGTGGTGCAGCAGTGTACGCAGGGCGCTCAGCGTGGGTGGCTCGACGGCGGTCGGTACCCGTGGTGGCGCCTCTTGATTGCGGCCATTGCGCTCCCATGGCTTGCCTTTCTTGTCCCATGGCTTGCCGTCCCACTTCTTTTTCTGGCCACCCTTGTTCGGTGTCCACTGCTGCTGTGGCGGCGTGTATTCGGGCTGATGAAAATCATTGTAATCGGGTGTGTAGTCGGGCATCGCACCGTAGTCGATGCCCGTGTCGTAGCTGGGCGGCGCTTCGGTGGGCGCACTTTGCGACAGCTGCTCGACCTGCTCGCTATTGAGGCCGGTAATTTCCTTCAGCCGATTACGCATCAGGGCGCGCAGGTTTGCACCGGGCACTTTGTCGATCAGCGGTGCGGCGAGGGTGGCCATGTGGGCCTTGCCTTCGAGCGAGCGCGGGTCGGCCTCTTCGGTCAGTCGTTGAAAAAAGTAATCGGCAAGCGGTTGAGCGTGCTGGTTGATCCGTGCGCGGAAGGCGTCTGTGCCTTCGGCGCGAATCAGGGTGTCAGGGTCTTCACCTTCGGGCAGGAACAGGAAGCGTGCCTTGCGACCATCCTGCAGGCTCGGCAGGGCGGCTTCCAGTGCGCGCCAGGCGGCATTGCGGCCAGCCTGGTCGCCGTCGAAGCAGAACAGCACGCTGGGCACCACGCGGAACAGGCGCTTGAGGTGTTCTTCGCTGGTGGCTGTGCCCAGGGTGGCTACGGCATTGCGCAGGCCTTGCTGGGCCAGGGCGATGACGTCCATGTAGCCTTCTACGACGATAATTTCATCGAGATTGCGGTTGAACTTGCGCGCTTCGTAGAGCCCGTACAGCTCCTGGCCCTTGTGGAATACAGGCGTCTCCGGGGAGTTCAGGTACTTGGGCTTGTCGTCCCCCAGCACGCGGCCACCAAAGGCGATGACGCGGCCCCGGCTATCGCGGATCGGGAACATGACGCGATCGCGGAAGCGGTCATAGCGTTTGCCGGTTTCGACGTTTTCGATCAACAGCCCGGCGTCGATCATGGCTTTTTGCTGCAGTGTATCGCTGCTGAGGTGCTTGAACAGGTTGTCCCAGCCGGGCGGGGCGAAGCCCAGGCCGAAGTCGCGGGCAATTTCACCGGACAGGCCACGCCCTTTGAGGTATTCGACTGCTGATTTGCGCGTCGGGTGGCTTTTCAGGGCCTGGCGGTAGTACTCCGCGGCGGCTTCCAGCAGTGGATAGAGCGGTGAATCGGTCGGTTGCCGGGGCTTGTGCCCGCGCTGGCCTTCTTCGCGTGGCACTTCCATGCCGGCCGCTTTGGCCAGTTCCTCGACAGCCTGGGGAAAGTCCAGGTTGTCGTGGTCCATGATGAAGCCCAGGGCGTTGCCACCAGCGCCGCAGCCAAAGCAGTAGTAGAACTGCTTGTCGGGGCTGACGCTGAAAGAAGGGGTCTTCTCTTTATGGAACGGGCAGCAGGCGGTGAGGTTCTTGCCGGCTTTTTTCAGTTGGACGCGTGAGCTCACCACATCGACGATATCGGTGCGGTTGAGGAGGTCGTCAATGAAACTTTGGGGTATCAGCCCGGCCATGGCACTCTCATCATCAGGCGATAAACCAGTGTAATCGCTAATGCTGCGGGAACGGCTGCGCATTCGAGCGTGGTCGAATGTTCATAACACAAGTGTGGAAGAGTGTGCTCGCCTGCAGCCCGTGAGGACTCGTCAGTGTTGACGTGCACAGCTGGCGTGATGCCAGTTCTGACGATTGGAAGGCCTGCTTCAACCGACGAGCGGTTTCTGCAGCTCAGGTGTTTAGGCCTGAGTAAAACATCATCTGCCGACAACCCGGCGTTTAGACCGGGTTAGGCAGAAGCGTGGTCGAACGTCTGTATTAGTACAGACGAACGGCGCGGCGCTGCTCGCGCTGGACTTTCTTGGCGTGACGCTTAACTGCAGCAGCAGCCTTGCGCTTACGCTCGGAAGTCGGCTTCTCGTAAAATTCGCGGCTACGAACTTCAGCCAGTACACCGGCTTTTTCGCAGGAGCGCTTGAAACGACGCAGAGCTACGTCGAAGGGTTCATTCTCTTTAACTTTGACGGCTGGCATCCAGAGCTACCTTCATTTAGTACCGGGGCAACGTACTCGTGGCAAAAATGTGCGCTGGAGAACGTCGGTTTTTAAGGGTTGCGGATGTTAACCCTTAGACGCTCGGAATGCAAAGCCTCTGATCGAAAACCGCTGGTCGGCATCGGGTACGGGGACTATCATGCGCGCCTTCGAATTCAGCCTATACAAGGCATAGACCCATGCTAGTACTGGGATTGGAAACATCCTGCGACGAAACCGGCGTCGCATTATACGACAGTGAACGCGGTTTGTTGGCCGACGCGCTGTTCAGTCAAATCGACCTTCACCGTGTCTACGGCGGGGTGGTGCCCGAGCTTGCCTCGCGTGATCACGTCAAGCGCATGCTGCCGTTGATCCGGCAGGTGCTGGCCGAGGCCGACTGTGTCGCGACCGAGATCGATGCCATCGCGTATACGGCAGGCCCCGGGCTTGTCGGTGCGTTGCTGGTGGGTGCCTCCTGCGCCCAGGCCCTCGCGTTTGCCTGGGGCATCCCGGCGTTGGGCGTACACCATATGGAAGGCCATCTGTTGGCGCCGATGCTGGAGGCCCAGCCGCCGGAGTTCCCGTTCGTCGCCTTGCTGGTTTCGGGTGGCCACACCCAACTGGTCCGGGTGGATGGTATCGGTCGCTACGAACTGTTGGGCGAGAGCCTGGATGACGCAGCAGGTGAGGCGTTCGACAAGACTGCCAAGCTGATCGGTCTGAACTATCCGGGCGGGCCAGAGATTGCCCGCCTTGCCGCTCAGGGCGTACCGGGACGCTTCGTGTTCCCGCGGCCTATGACCGATCGTCCGGGCCTGGATTTCAGCTTCAGCGGCCTGAAAACCTTTGCGCTCAACACCTGGCAGCAGTGTCAGCGCGCTGGGGACGACGGTGAGCAAACCCGTTGCGACATCTCGCTGGCCTTCCAGCAGGCAGTGGTGGAGACTTTGACCATCAAGTGCCGGCGTGCCTTGAAGCAAACCGGCCTCAAGCGGCTGGTGATTGCCGGTGGAGTGAGCGCGAACAAGGCCTTGCGTGCGTCGTTGGAAGAGATGCTGGCCGGGCTCAAAGGCAATGTGTATTACGCGCGCCCAGCGTTCTGTACCGATAACGGGGCGATGATCGCCTATGCCGGCTGCCAGCGTTTGGCCGCCGGGCAGCACGAAAGCCTGGCAATTACAGTGCAGGCGCGCTGGCCGATGGAGCAGTTGCCAGCGCTTTGAAGCTGAAAGCCATTCATGTTTCAGGTTCAGAAGTGTCGTTCGCGCCCGGCGAAAAGGTCGCGTAGATTGCCGCGATGGCGCCAGACGATCAGTATCGTCAGCACGCTTATCGGCAGCAGTGCCTCAGGTTCGCGCCAGGCCAGCAAGGGCAGGGTGAGCGGTGTGGCGATCAACGCGGCCAGCGAGCTGGTACGGGTCAGGCGGAAGGTAAGCAGCCAGGCACTGATGGCCAGCAGAGCAGCCGGCGGGTAGAGGCCAAGGAGCATGCCGGCGGCAGTGGCGACGCCCTTGCCGCCACGAAAGCGAAAGTACACTGGGAACAGGTGGCCAATGACGGCGTACAGGCCGATCCAGGCTTGTTGTTGCAGGCCAAGGCCCAGCGCTTGCGCGATCAGTACGGGCAGCAGGCCTTTGCAGAGATCGCCGAGCAGGGTCAGGATGGCGAGTTTTTTTCCCGCCAGGCGCAGCATGTTGGTCGCGCCGGCGTTGCCTGAACCGCTCATGCGCGGGTCGGGGCAGCCGTTCAGGCGGCTGAGTAGGATGGCAAAGGACAGCGAGCCGAGCAGGTAGGCGAGCAATGCCAGTAACCAAAACATGCTAACTATTCCGGGCGAGGACGCCCTGATTCTAACGGCGCAAGGCGCCCTTGTCGTGCAGCGGAGAAAAGTGCTTGGACAGAGTGTTCATCGAAGGGCTGGAAGTCGATACCGTCATCGGTGCTTACGATTGGGAGCGCGGTATTCGCCAGTGCTTGCGGCTGGACCTGCGATTCGCCTGGGACAATCGCCCGGCAGCCGCAGGTGATGACCTGACGCTGGCCCTCGATTATGCCAGCGTGTCGGCGCGCATCCAGGCCTTTGCCGAGCAGGCACAGTTCCAACTCGTGGAAACCTTTGCCGAGCGCTTGGCCAAGGTGCTGATGGACGAATTTCAGATTCCCTGGCTGCACCTCAAGCTGACCAAGCCCGGCGCCGTCCCGGAAGCCAGCGGGGTGGGTGTGGAGATTGAGCGCGGATGTCTCTGACCACGGTTTACCTTGGGCTTGGTAGCAATACCGAGCGAGAACGGCATTTGACCGCAGGGCTTGATGCGCTGGCATCGTTCCTTGTGGACATGCACTGTTCAGCGGTGTTCGAGAGCCAGGCGGTGGGCATCAAGAGTGGCCCGTTCTTCAATCTGGTGGTGGTAGCGAAGACCGATTTGCCGCTGACGGAGCTGGATCGTCGCTTGAAGTTCATTGAGGCCGACAACGGTCGCTATGCGCCTGAGCGCAAAGGCCTGCCGCTGGATATCGATGTACTGCTGTACGGCGATCTGGTCGGTAATTTCGATGGTCTGGTGCTGCCGCGTGCCGAAATTCTGAAAAATGCCTTCGTGCTCTGGCCATTGTCGCTGATTGCCCCTGAACTGGTTCATGTGGAAGTCGGTAAGACCATGGCTCAGTTGTGGGCCGACTCGCATATCGAACAGGTGTTGGCGCCTGTACCGTTCGAGTGGCGCGGTCAGCAACTGACGCGTCAGGACAGCCTCGGCGGCGATGCAGGCGCCGCCAAGGCTGATGAGGCGTGCTAGTGTGCGGCCGCGTCCTTGTAGGCCTTCAGCGCCTTCAGCCGCTCTGATTTAAGCGCATCACCCAAGGCTTGCCCCGTCAGGCCTTGCTGCACCAATGGCTGGACTGCGACCGCGCGTGCTGCCGCAGCCGCACCACGCAGGTAGTCCGCTTGTGGGTAGGCCCGCTGTTCCAGCCCAAGGCGCCCACGGGCGTCCATTTCGCAGGCCGCGATGAACGCCTCAAAACGCTCTGGGCGGCGATACACATCGAAGCGCTGCAACAGCTCCAGCAGGGTCGACGCCTTGAGCTCCAGGGCCCGGTGGCTGTGGGTGTGGTACTCGCCGACCAGTATTGCCAGTTCCTGGCAGTCTCGCGGTACCTTGAAACGCTGGTTGACCGCTTTGATCAAGGGCCGCCCGCGATGCTCGTGGGCAATGTGCTGTGGCCATTGCGCTTCAGGGGTCAGGCCTTTGCCCAGGTCGTGCAGCAGGCAAGCCCAGCGCACGCTGAGGGGCTGTTGATGCACGGCCGCCTGTTCCAGCACGGCGAGGGTGTGCAGGCCGGTGTCGATTTCCGGGTGGTGTGCAGCCGGCTGCGGTACACCGAACAACGCATCGACCTCGGGCAGCAACTCCTTCAGCGCACCACACGCCCGGAGCACCTCAATGAAGACCTGTGGCTGGTCTTCCATAAGTGCGCGAGAGATTTCCTTCCAGCTGCGTTCTGCCGTAAGGGCCTGGAGTTCCCCGGAGGCGCTGAGTTGGCGCATCAGTTCAAGGGTTTCCGGAGCCACCGTGAAGCCCAGGTAGGCATACCGCGCGGCGAAACGGGCTACCCGTAATACGCGCAGGGGATCTTCGGCGAACGCCGGGGAAACATGGCGTAAGATGCGTGCTTCGAGATCGCGGATGCCGTTGTAGGGGTCAAACACCTGGCCGTGTTCGTCTTCGGCGATGGCATTGATGGTCAGGTCGCGGCGGATGAGGTCTTCTTCAAGGGTGACCTCGGGGCTTGCGTGAAAGGTGAACCCGCCATAGCCACGCCCGCTCTTGCGCTCCGTGCGTGCCAGCGCATATTCCTCGCCGCTGCGTGGATGCAGGAAAACCGGAAAGTCGGCGCCGACCGGGCGATAGCCCAAGGCTTGCATCTGCTCGACTGTCGCGCCCACTACCACCCAGTCGATATCTGTTACGGGCCTGTTGAGCAGGCGGTCACGTACCGCGCCGCCGACCTTGTAGATGTGCATTAAAAAACCTCCGTTGATGCCACAGGATACCCTGTCCGGCAGCAACGGAGGCTGGCTTCGCTACAGGTGTACGACGGCCAGGTCGAGGCGACCGTAATCGCCGTCCGAGTGTTCGCCTTTGGGCGGCACATGGTGGGTTTTGACGATCTGGTCGCCCTGCAGGGTTTCCAGGTGGATATCGAAGCCCCAGAGACGGTGCAGGTGCTTGAGTACTTCTTCGGTGGAGTCCCCCAGGGGTTTTCGGTCGTGCTGCTGATGGCGCAGGGTCAGCGAGCGGTCGCCCCGCCGGTCAATGCTCCAGATCTGCACGTTGGGCTCGCGGTTGCCCAGGTTGTATTGGGCGGCCAGGGTCTCACGAATGGTCCGGTAGCCGGCTTCGTCGTGGATCGCGGGCACCAGCAGGTCGTCGCGTTGGTCATCGTCGAGGATGCTGAACAGCTTGAGGTCGCGGATGACCTTGGGCGACAGGTACTGCAGGATGAAGCTCTCGTCCTTGAAGCTGCTCATGGCGAACTTGATGGTCGAGAGCCAGTCGCCACCTGCGATGTCGGGGAACCAGCGACGGTCTTCTTCCGTGGGGTTTTCGCACATGCGGCGAATATCGCGGTACATGGCAAAGCCCAGGGCATAAGGGTTGATGCCGCTGTAGTAGGGGCTGTCGAAACCTGGCTGGAACACCACGCTGGTGTGCGACTGGAGGAACTCCATCATGAAGCCGTCGGTCACCAGCCCTTCGTCGTACAGGTCGTTCATCAGGGTGTAGTGCCAGAAGGTTGCCCAGCCTTCGTTCATCACCTGGGTTTGCCGTTGTGGGTAGAAGTACTGGGCGATCTTGCGCACGATGCGCACCACTTCACGCTGCCAGGGCTCAAGCAGCGGTGCATGCTTCTCGATAAAATACAGGATGTTCTCCTGTGGCTCGGCCGGGAAGCGTGCGTTGTCTCTGTCGCTGTTCTTGTCGCTGTTCTTGGGTATGGTGCGCCACAGGTCGTTGATCTGTTTCTGCAGGTGTTCTTCACGGTCCTTTTGCCGACGCCGTTCTTCTTCAGCAGAGATCGGGTAGGGGCGCTTGTAACGGTCTACACCGTAGTTCATCAGGGCATGGCAGGAGTCGAGCAGGTCCTCCACGGCATCAATGCCATGCCGCTCCTCGCACTGGGTGATGTACTGCTTGGCGAACACCAGGTAGTCGATGATCGAGCTGGCGTCAGTCCAGGTGCGGAACAGGTAGTTGCCCTTGAAAAAGCTGTTGTGGCCATAGCAGGCATGGGCCACCACCAGCGCCTGCATGCAGATGGTGTTTTCTTCCATCAAGTAGGCGATGCACGGGTCGGAGTTGATGACGATCTCGTACGCCAGGCCCATCTGGCCGCGGCTGTAGGACTTCTCGGTGCTGAGAAAGTGTTTGCCATACGACCAGTGGTGGTAGCCCAGCGGCATGCCGACCGAGGCATAGGCATCCATCATCTGCTCGGCGGTGATCACCTCGATCTGGTTGGGGTAAGTGTTCAGGGCATAGCGCTCTGCCAGGCGGCCGATCTCACGGTCATAGGCCTGGATGAGTTCGAACGTCCATTCGGACCCCGTGGAAATGGGTTGGCGCTTCTGTTCTCTGGCGGTCATGTCACTAACCTGCGCTGGAAGAGTTCACGGAAGACCGGATAGATATCACCGGCCGATACCAGTTGTTGCTGGGCGAATGTGTCGGGGAAGGACTCGCCGATGCGCTCATACTCGAACCACAGGGCCTGGTGCTCGCGTGGGGTGATCTCGACGTACGTGTAGTACTGCACGAAGGGCATGATCTGCTTGCTGAGGATCTCGCGGCAGATCGGCGAGTCATCATTCCAGTTGTCGCCGTCCGAGGCCTGGGCGGCGTAGATGTTCCACTCGTTGGCCGGGTAACGTTCGGCCATGATCTCCTGCATCATTTTCAGGGCGCTGGAAACGATGGTGCCGCCGGTCTCCCGCGAATAGAAAAACTCTTCCTCGTCCACTTCGCGGGCACTGGTGTGGTGGCGGATGAACACGACTTCGATCTTGTCGTAGTTACGCTTGAGGAACAGGTACAGGAGGATGAAAAAGCGTTTGGCGATGTCCTTGGTCGCCTGGGTCATGGACCCGGAAACGTCCATCAGGCAGAACATCACGGCTTTTGAGCTTGGGTTGGGCTGTTTGACCAGCAAGTTGTACTTGAGGTCGAAGGTATCAAGGAAGGGGACGCGATGAATGCGCGCACTCAACCGCTCTATTTCCGCTTCTATGGCTTGAATGTCGCCGAAATTGTCAGGTTCTTCCTGTTTCAGTCGGGCAAGTTCTTCCTGAGCCTCGCGCAGTTTGGCGCGGCTGCTGCCAGACAGGGCAATACGCCGTGCATGGGCAGAACGCAATGTGCGAATGATGTTGATGCGTGACGGGTTGCCTTCGTTGCTGATACCGGCGCGTACTGTTTTGAAGGTGTCGGTACCGGCCAGGTGACGCTTGACCAGGTTGGGCAATTCGAGGTCCTCGAACATGAATTCGAGAAACTCTTCCTGGGTGATCTGGAAGACGAACTCGTCCATGCCTTCGCCGGAGTTACCGGCCTTGCCGCGTCCGCTGCCGCCACCGCCGCCTTGAGGGCGGGCGATATGTTCGCCAGCGGTAAACTCCTTGTTGCCGGGGTGGACGACGGTCTGCTTGCCGCCGCGGCCATGGTGCAGCACCGGCTCGTCAATATCGCGCCCGGGAATACTGATCTGCTCGCCGTGCTCCATATCGGTAATGGAGCGGCGGCTTACGGCCTCCTCGACGGCTTTCTTGATGTGGTCGCGGTAGCGCCGCAAGAAGCGCTGGCGGTTAACCGTGCTCTTGTTCTTGCCGTTCAGACGTCGGTCGATCACATAGCTCATGACTGCTCCTTATGAAGCCGTCTTGGAAAACCTTTGGCGGGTCAATCGGCCAGAACATCCGAAACGGACTGCTCGGGTGCGCACTGAGTGTGGCTGAACCACGCCGCCAGCTTTCCGACAACTTCCCTCAAGCCTGTGTAGCAGATATTGCTGACACAGGCTCTGGGCTAACGACAACCGGTGCTCCGGTTGCGGGTTATTGTGACTTTCTGACCCGCAGGTACCACTCGGAGAGCAGCCGGACTTGCTTGTCGGTGTAACCGCGTTCCACCATCCGTGTGACGAAGTCGTTGTGCTTTTGTTGATCCTCTTTGCTGGCTTTGGCGTTGAAGCTGATGACAGGCAGCAGGTCCTCGGTGTTGGAGAACATTTTCTTCTCGATGACCACACGCAGCTTCTCGTAGCTGAGCCAGGTCGGGTTCTTGCCGTTGTTGTTGGCCCGGGCGCGCAGCACGAAGTTCACGATCTCGTTGCGGAAATCCTTCGGATTGCTGATACCGGCCGGTTTTTCGATCTTCTCCAGCTCCTCGTTGAGGGCAATGCGGTTGAGGATCTCGCCGGTTTCCGGATCGCGGTACTCCTGGTCCTGAATCCAGAAGTCGGCGTAGAGCACGTAGCGGTCGAAGATGTTTTGACCGTACTCGCTGTAGGACTCCAGGTAAGCGGTCTGGATTTCCTTGCCGATGAACTCGATGTAGCGGGGCGCCAGGTACTCTTTCAGGTAGCGCAGGTAACGCTCGCGCACCTCAGCCGGGAACTGTTCCTGTTCGATCTGCTGCTCCAGCACATACAGCAGGTGTACCGGGTTGGCGGCGATTTCGTGCGGGTCGAAGTTGAAGACCTTGGACAAGATCTTGAAGGCAAAACGGGTTGAAAGGCCGTTCATGCCTTCATCGACCCCGGCCGCGTCGCGGTATTCCTGGATCGACTTGGCCTTTGGATCGGTGTCCTTGAGGTTTTCGCCGTCATAGACGCGCATCTTCGAGTAGATGTTGGAGTTCTCTGGCTCCTTGAGGCGCGACAATACGGTGAACTGGGCAAGCATCTTCAGGGTGTCGGGCGCGCAATGGGCCTTGGCCAGGGAGCTGTTGAACAGGAGTTTGTCGTAGATCTTGATCTCATCGCTGACGCGCAGGCAGTACGGCACCTTGACGATGTAGATCCGGTCGATGAACGCCTCGTTGTTCTTGTTGTTGCGGAAGCTGTGCCATTCCGATTCGTTGGAGTGGGCCAACAGGATCCCGGAGTAGGGGATCGCGCCCAGGCCTTCGGTACTGTTGTAGTTACCTTCCTGGGTTGCGGTAAGCAACGGGTGCAGGACCTTGATCGGCGCCTTGAACATCTCGACGAATTCCATCAGGCCCTGGTTGGCCCGGCACAATGCCCCCGAGTAGCTGTAGGCGTCAGCGTCGTTCTGTGGGTACTCCTCCAGCTTGCGGATATCGACTTTACCGACCAGTGCAGAGATGTCCTGGTTGTTCTCATCGCCTGGCTCGGTCTTGGCTACCGCGATCTGGTTGAGGATCGAGGGGTAGAGTTTGACCACCTTGAACTTGCTGATGTCGCCGCCGAACTCGGACAGGCGTTTGGTGGCCCATGGCGACATGATGGTATTCAGGTAGCGCCGTGGAATGCCGTACTCTTCCTCAAGGATGCTGCCGTCTTCCGCGGCATTGAACAGCCCCAGCGGAGACTCGAAAACGGGCGAGCCCTTGATGGCGTAGAAGGGCACTTTCTCCATCAACTGCTTCAGCTTTTCTGCCAGTGACGATTTACCGCCGCCGACCGGACCGAGCAGGTAGAGAATCTGCTTCTTCTCTTCCAGGCCCTGAGCGGCGTGGCGGAAGTAGGAAACGATCTGGTCGATGCATTCTTCCATGCCGTGGAAGTCTTCAAAGGCCGGGTAGCGCCGTATGACCTTGTTGGAGAAAATCCGCGACAGCCTCGAGTTGTGCGAAGTGTCGATCAGCTCTGGTTCGCCAATAGCCATCAGCAGGCGTTCGGCCGCCGAAGCATAGGCACTGCGATCTTTCTTGCAGAGCTCTAGATACTCTTGCAGCGAAAGTTCTTCCTGACGGGTGGACTCGAAACGTTGTTGGAAGTGGCTAAAAATACTCATGACGTCACCTCGCTCGATACGTGGAGCCGACGCCGGATCAGTCAGCTGATGCTGGCAAACAACCGGATGCCCGATTGCTTCATACCCCCCAGAACACCTGTAAAATCGCTACCGATGACCCGCACGCCGGTGTACCGGCTCTCCCCTTTTTGGATGGCCTGAGCCTAAGAATAGTTCGGAATCGGGGAGGTCAAGGGTGGTTGCGTGATAAGTTCGCCACGACCGTTCGTCAGATCTGGCGCCAGCCCACAGGGGACGTGGGCTGGAGGACCGTGAAAAAAATTATTCGGCGTCGCCTTGAGCGGTTTGCTCGGGGTAGACGCTACGCCACAGTTCGAAACCGCCATCAAGGCTGTAGACGTCGGAAAAGCCCTGGCTGACCAGATAGGCCGCTGCGCTTTGGCTGGAATTACCGTGGTAGCAGACCACCACCAGCGGGGCATCGAGGTCGGCATTGCGGATGAAGTCGGCAACCGACTGGTTATCCAGGTGGTGAGCACCTGTGATGTGGCTGGCGGCGTAGGTCTGTGGATCGCGAATGTCGACCACGACCGCACCTTGCTCACGCAGCGCTTGGGCTTGCTCGGGAGGGATGCGTTTGAATTCGCTCATGGGGGTTCCTTCAGGAGTGATCAGCCATCTGAGAGGCTGCAGGCATTGAGGGTTGTGGGCGCAGACTGCCTTCGCTGCTGCATTCGCACTCGAAGCGCTCACCGGTGTCGACGTTCATCAGGGTCATGGACCCGCCCCAGACACAGCCGGTGTCCAGTGCGTACAGGCCGGGTACGTCACACCGGCCTTCAAGCGCAGCCCAATGACCGAAGATGATCTTCAGGCCGTGGGTGCGTCGCTCCTTGTGACTGAACCAGGGCGCATAGCCAGGCGGGGCGGTATCGACCCCTTCCTTGCCCTTGAGGTCGAGCTTGCCGTCGCTGGTGCAGAAGCGCATGCGGGTGAAGTAGTTGGTGATAACCCGCAAGCGCGTCACCCCGTGGAGGCTCTTGTCCCACTTGTTCGGTTCATTGCCGTACATGCCGTCCAGATAGGGCTTTAGACGGGTGTCATCACGCAGCACTTCCTCGACTTCCGCGGCCAGGCGCCGAGCCTTGTTCAGGCTCCACTGCGGCGGGATGCCAGCATGCACCAGGGCGATTTCGCGTTGCTCGTCGTAGTGCAGCAGCTTTTGCTGGCGTAGCCAGTCGAGCAAGTCTTTGGCGTCTGGGGCTTCGATGATCTCGCGCAGGGTGTCACTCTTTTTCAAACGCTCGATATTGTGCCCGGCCGCCAGCAGGTGCAGGTCATGGTTGCCCAGTACGCACACCAGTGAGTCACGCATGCCGTAGAGGAAGCGCAGGGTTTCCAGCGATTCCGGGCCACGGTTGACCAGGTCGCCGACCAGCCACAGCGTATCGACGGCAGGGTTGAACGCCACGCGCTTCAGCAGGCATTTGAGGGGTTGCAGGCAGCCTTGCAGGTCGCCGACGGCATAAACCGCCATCAGTGTAGGGCCCCAGGCACTGCAAGCCGGAATGGCGCGATGATCGCATCGAAGCGTTTGCCGTCTTCGGCAAACATCTGGTAGGTGCCTTGCATGGTGCCAACACGCGTGCTGATGACCGCGCCGCTGCTGTAGGTATGGCTGGCTCCGGGCTCGATCAGCGGTTGCTGGCCAACCACGCCAGCACCGCGTACTTCTTCGACTTCGCCATCGCCGTTGGTGATCAGCCAATGCCGGGACATCAGCTTGGCGGGCAACTGGCCGTTGTTCTGCACCGTGATGGTGTAGGCGAAGGCATAACGGTCGTTGTCGGGTTGGGACTGCTCGGGAAGGAATCGGGTGACGACGCTGACGTCGATCTGGTAGCGAGGATCAGACATGCAAAGGGCCTTAAGCAAACGCGAATGCTGCAATTGCTTCAGTCTAGGCCAAAGGCGGGGCGGCCGGCCAGCCGTGAATGCACGGTTGACCGGCGGGAGGCTTATTCGGCGCCGCTCTGCTCGGCCAGTTTGTCGGCCAGGCGGACAAAGGCGGCGAGATCGAGTTGCTCCGGACGCAGGCTGCCATCGACATTGGCCGCCTCGATCGCCTCGCTGCTGAGCAGCGCCTTGAGGGTGTTGCGCAAGGTCTTGCGGCGCTGGTTGAAGGCTTCACGAACAATGCGCTCAAGCAGCCGGTGGTCTTTGGCTGGGTGCGGCAGGGTTTCGTGAGGCACCAGGCGGACGATGGCTGAATCAACCTTGGGAGGCGGGTTGAAGGCGCCAGGCCCGACGTTGAACAGGTGCTCGACCTTGCAATGGTACTGAACCATGATCGACAGACGTCCCCAGTCGCCACCACCAGGCCCTGCGGCTAGGCGCTCGACCACTTCCTTCTGCAGCATGAAGTGCATGTCACGGATCAGCCCGGCGTTATCCAGCAGGTGGAAAATCAGCGGGGTGGAGATGTTGTACGGCAGGTTGCCGACGACACGCAGGCTGTGTGGGGCGGCCCCCAGGCTGGTGAAGTCGAACTTCAGGGCGTCGCCCTGGTGCAGGCGAAAGTTGTCACGGCCCGCGAACTGGTGGTTGAGGATCGGGATCAGGTCCTTGTCCAGTTCCACCACGTCCAGCTCTGCGCCACTGCCCAGCAGGCCTGCGGTCAGTGCACCCTGGCCGGGGCCGATTTCCAGCATGCGCTCGCCTGGGCGAGCGTGAATGGCACGCAGGATACGGTCGATAACGCCTGCGTCATGCAGGAAGTTCTGGCCGAAGCGCTTGCGCGCCCGGTGTTGGTATTGCTCACTCATAAACGGGTCTCGGCCATCTGATAGGCGGTTTCCAGGGCGACCTGCAGGCTGCCGGTGTCGATCTTGCCGGTTCCGGCAAGGTCCAGGGCGGTGCCATGATCAACCGAAGTGCGGATGATCGGCAGGCCCAGGGTCACGTTCACTGCAGCGCCAAACCCTTTGTACTTGAGTACGGGCAGGCCTTGGTCGTGGTACATCGCCAGCACTGCATCGCAGTGCTCCAGATATTTGGGGGTAAACAGGGTATCGGCGGGCAGTGGGCCGCGCAGGTCCATGCCTTCGCTGCGCAGGCGCGCCAATGTCGGTTCGATAATGTCGATTTCTTCGCGGCCCAGATGGCCGCCTTCACCGGCATGCGGGTTGAGGCCGCAGACCAGGATGCGCGGGTTGGCGATGCCAAACTTGTTCACCAGGTCGGCATGCAGGATACGCGTGACGCGCTCCAGCCGCTCCTCGGTGATGGCGTCGGCCACGTCGCGCAAGGGCAGGTGAGTGGTCACCAGCGCAACACGCAGGCCGCGTGTCGCCAGCATCATTACCACCTGCTGGGTGTGGGTGAGGTCAGCAAGAAACTCGGTGTGGCCGGAGAAGGCGATACCGCTCTCGTTGATCACGCCTTTGTGCACCGGCGCGGTGATCATGCCCGCGAAATGGCCATCCAGGCAGCCTTGGCCCGCACGGGTGAGGGTTTCCAGCACGAAGGCGGCGTTGGCTTTATCCAGTTGCCCAGGCACCACAGCGGTTTGCAGCGGTGTATCCCAGACATACAGGCTGCCTGCGTCGGCAGGTGTATCCGGGAACGCATCGGCAGACACGGGCAGCAGTGTGACGGCCACGCCCAACTGCGCGGCCCGCTCGGCGAGCAGGTCACGGTTGGTAATGGCGATCAGAGGGTAAGGCTGGGCGTGTGCAGCGAGCAGCAGGCACAGGTCTGGACCTATGCCGGCCGGCTCGCCGGGTGTCAGGGCGAAACGTTGGCGTTTCACTGGGCGGCCTGGGCCGCGCCGGGGAGCTTGATTTCAACGTAGGCTTCGTCACGAATCTGACGCAGCCAGGTCTGCAGCTCCTCGTCGTACTTGCGGTTGCGCAGTACGGTCAACGCTTGTTGTTCGCGGGCTTGAGTCGTGCTGTCGGTGGCGCGGCGACCCAGCACTTCAAGTACGTGCCAGCCGTATTGGGTCTTGAAGGGCTTGGACACTACACCTTGCTGGCTGCTTGCCATGACTTCGCGGAACTCCGGCACCAGCGCGTTCGGGTCGATCCAGTTCAGGTCGCCACCATTGAGCGCCGAGCCTGGGTCTTCCGAGAAGCTCTTGGCCAGTTCAGCGAAGTCTTCCCCGGCCTTGATCCGGTCGTAGAGCTTTTCCACCAACTGCTTGGTTGCGGCTTCGCTGCGGATCTCGCTTGGCTTGATCAGGATGTGACGAACATGGACTTCGTCACGAACCTGGGTTTGGCCACCACGCTTGTCCAGCAGCTTGAGGATGATGAAGCCCCCTGGCGTACGCACTGGCTCGGTAACATCACCGACCGACAGGGAACTCAGCAGGCGGTCGAACGGTGGCGGCAGTTGAGCGGCTTTGCGCCAGCCCATCTCACCACCTTCCAGTGCCGTTTCGCTGGCGGAGCGGGCGATAGCCAGTTGGCCGAAGTCGGCACCCTGCTTGAGCTGCTGGTACACCTCGCCGGCTTGCTTGGCAGCAGCCTGGATTGCAGCCGAGTTGGCGCTTTCCGGGGTCGGGATCAGGATGTTCGCCAGGCGGAACTCTTCAGAGAGTTGCATCTTGCCCAGGTCGGAGGCGAGGAAGTTCTTCACTTCCTGCTCCGACACTTGAATGCGCTCGGCTACACGGCGTTGACGCACGCGGCTGATGATCATCTCGCGGCGAACCTGCTCGCGGGCGTCCTCATAGGAGAGGCCGTCGCGGGCCAGGGCTGCGCGGAACTGATCGATGCTCATGCCATTGCGCTGGGCAATGGTGCCAATGGCCTGGTTCAGCTCTTCATCGGTGATGCGGATGCCGGAACGGTCGCCGATCTGCAATTGCAGGTTCTCGACGATCAGGCGTTCCAGTACCTGCGGCTCCAGGGCGCTGGCTGGCGGAACGCCAGAACCGCGCTTGGCGATGGTTTGCTGCACCTCGTGCACACGTTGGTCCAGCTGGCTTTGCATGACCACGTCGTTATCGACGATGGCCACCACGCGGTCCAGTTCCTGTACCGCGGCATGCACTGCGGAACTCAGCAATACAGCGCCCAGCATCAGCGGGCGCAGACAATCAATAAGCTTGGTCTTCACGTGTACGATAACCTTGAATGCCTTCGTCGAGGAACGTCTCGACCTTGTTGCCCACTACGCCACCGAGACCTTTGAGTACGATCTGCAGGAAGATGCCGTGGTCGCCTTTTTCGTTGCTTGGTGCGTCCTGGCTGAACTCGTCGTAGTCGATCCAGTAGCGGTTGATCAGACGCAGTTTCCAGCAGCAGTTGTCGTACTCGAAACCACCGAAGGCTTCCAGGGTACGGTTGCGGTTGTAGTCATGCTGCCAGCGAGCGATGGCATTCCACTGGGGAACAACCGGCCAGATGACAGAGAAGTCATGCTGCTGGATCTTGTAGTAGTCCTTGACGTAGTTCGGGCTGCCCGGTGTGCCATAGTCGCCGCCGCCCACCTGCCATTTACCAGTGGTCTGGTCATAGCGGACGGTATCGTTACGGTAGCGGTAGCCGAGGTTGACCACTTTGTTGACGTTGTCTTCAGGCTGGTAGTGGAACATCGCACTGCCCGAACGGGTGCTGCGGCTGTCCGGATCCCAGTTGAAGTCGGAGTTCAGGCGCCAGTCACGGTTGAAGCGGTACTGGTATTCCAGGGCGTAGGGCGAAACGTTCGCTTGGGCATCTTCGCGATCACGCCAGTCAATACGCGGCAACTGGACTTTGCGGTCCTTGAAGTACAAGGCCTGGCCAATGCTGAAGCGTTGCCGCTCGAAACCGTTATCTTCAATCCAGCGGTTGGTCACGCCAAGCGACAGCTTGTTCTCGTCGCCGATGCGGTCGGAGCCACTGAAGCGGTTTTCACGGAAGAGTGAAGAATAGTTGAAGGTGCCTTCGCTAGTGTCAAAGACTGGGATATCAGTCTGATCTTTGTAAGGTACATACAGGTAGAACAGTCGCGGTTCCAGGGTCTGGCGGTAGTTTTTGCCGAACCATTGGGTATTGCGGTCGAAGTACAGGCCGCTATCCACGCTGAAGATCGGGACGCCACGGTTCTGCGAGCTTTTGAAGGTCTCGCCATCGGCCAGCGTGTTCTTCCCTTGTTGATCCAAGTCCAGACTGTAGTCGGTGTAGACGTAGGTCAGCGATGGCTTCAGGAAACCATAACCTGTTTCCAGTGGCAGGCTGATTCGTGGCGCCAGGTTGATTCGGTCACCATTGGCACGTGCCAGGCCCGAAACGCGAGTGTCATACCAAGGGTCGGAGTTTCCATTTTCATCAATGAAGTTGCCTGTGCGCAGGTCGCGCTCAAAGCGTGCGAACTCGGTCTTGTAGGAAAGGTCCAACCCGCCTGGATGGTATGGCAGCTTCCCGTTGAAGGTGATTTGCGGCAACCTGTCGTACGGCGTGATCCGGGTGATCGTCGCCAGCTCGTAGGCCTGCACGTTCAACCGCGCCGTGTAATCCTCGGCACGGTAGGTGAGTGCACCCTGCTGGTTCACGTAGTCGCGGCTTTCAACGCCAATCTGGTCGGTTTCCAGATCCTGGAAGTAGTACGGATCGCTGATGTCGGTGTAGTCGACTTCAGTCATCAGGCGCGAGTCAAGGCCGCCTTTGTGCTGCCAGTTGATCATCCAGCGCTGGTCCTTGTAGTCGGACTGCAGCTTGCGTTCGTCTTCCTTGTCGTTCAACCAGGCGCCGCCGAATTGGCCTTCGCTGGACTCGGTCAGGTAGCGGAACTCGCCTTCCATCAACAGGCCGCGCTTGGCCATGTAGCGCGGGTACAACGTGGCATCGTAGTTCGGCGCCAGGTTGAAGTAGTACGGGGTGACCAGCGTGAAGCCGCTGTCGCTGCTGGTGCTGAACGACGGTGGCAGGAAGCCGGATTGGCGACGGTCGTCGATCGGGAAGTAGATGTACGGTGTATAGAACACCGGGAAATCCTTGACCCGCAGGGTGACGTTGGTCGCGGTGCCGAAACCGGTGGCCGGGTTCAGCGTGATGTTGTTGCCCTTGAGCTGCCAGGCGTTGCTGTTCGGCTCACAGGTGGTGTAGGTACCGTCTTTCAGCCGGATGATGGCGTTTTCGGCGCGCTTGGCATACAGGGCGTTACCGCGGATGTGCGACTTGTGCATCACGTATTCGGCGTTGTCGACCTTGGCTTCGCCCGTGTCGAGCTGAATATCGGCGTGATCGCCAACCACCAGCGAGCCGTTGTCGCGAATCTTCACGTTGCCTTTGAGTTCACCACGGTTTTCAGCCTGGTACAGGTTGGCTTCATCGGCCTCGACCTGCATGCTGCCCTGGCGCATCACCACGTCACCGGCGAGCTGAGCGATCTGCTGCTCCTGCTGATAGCGCGAAACCTTGGCACCAATGAAGGTCGGTGCTTCGTCTTTCGGGGTGCTGTCGTTCATGCCGGGGCGGGTTGGCTCGACATAGGCGCCACCACAATACGGGCCGGTCTCGGCCAGTTGTGCAGGGGTCAGCTTGTCACGGGGTACCCAGTCAAGATGGCTGTAATCGGCGCTACGCGATTTCAGTACACGGCCTTTGCTTTCAGTGACGAGCATCGGGCCTTTGCCCGGCTCTTCAGCCGCTTCGGCAGCGGGTGCCGAGGTTTCGTCGGTCGAGCTGACGGCGGCGCCTGGGTGCACAGGACGTGGAGGCAAGTTGGCAGTAGTGGTCTTGGGCTTGCAGTCCCAACCGCCGGCAGCAGACACTTGACAGTCGAACTGTTCTGCGGCGACCACATACGACGTCGCCAGAGGTTGCATGGCCAGCAAGCCGCCGGTAACCAGCAACGGGAATTTTTTACGAAACGCGGGGGATTTCAATGCCATCTTATTAGTCCGGGCTTCCTGCGTGCCATCTGCCCGCGTGTGGGGCCGCACGCCTCTCGATGGTCTGAAAAAGATGCTGGATAATAAAGCATGACCCGCTTGACGGCTAGGGCCGTCGGAGACCCTTGTAATGCCCGATCACGATGTACGCCTGCAACACTTGAATGTCTGGCTCGATGAACAACTGGCAAATCTGTTCCAGGCCCAGGGCTGGGGCGAGGTGCCGCAAGGCAGCCTGACTGCCGCCAGCAGCGATGCCAGCTTCCGCCGCTACTTTCGCTGGGAAGCCAATGGCCGCAGTTTTATCGTCATGGACGCACCGCCGCCCCAGGAAAACTGCAAGCCCTTCGTGGATATCGATCATTTGCTGGCCAGTGCCGGCATCCATGTCCCGAACATTTATGCGCAGGATCTGCAGCGTGGCTTTCTGCTGCTCAGTGATATGGGCAAGCAGACTTACCTGGATGTCATTGATGTCGACAATGCCGACACCTTGTTCAATGATGCGGTTGACGCACTGTTAGCGTTCCAGCGGTTACCCATGACGGCGCCATTGCCCAGCTATGACGTCGCGCTGCTGCGCCGCGAACTGGAGTTGTTCCCTGAGTGGTACGTGGGGCGGGAACTGGGGCTTGCCTTCAGCGAGGCGCAACACGCGGCCTGGCAGCGTGTGAGCGGTCTATTGATCGACAGTGCGCTGGATCAGCCTAAGGTACTGGTGCACCGCGACTATATGCCGCGCAACCTGATGCTCAGTACCCCGAACCCGGGCGTGCTGGATTTTCAGGATGCCGTGTATGGCCCGGTCACCTATGACATCACCTGCCTGTTCAAAGATGCGTTTCTGAGCTGGCCAGAGGCCCGCGTAGCCGGTTGGTTGCGTGATTACTGGCAGCGTGCGCAAGCCCGGGGCATCCCTGTGCAAGGCGACTTTGACAGTTTCCACCGTGCCAGTGACCTGATGGGCGTGCAGCGCCACCTGAAGGTGATCGGCATTTTCGCGCGGATCTGCCACCGCGATGGCAAACCACGCTACCTGGGTGATGTGCCGCGTTTCTTTGCTTATATAGATGCAGTGGTTGCCCGTCGTCCGGAGCTTGCTGAACTCGGTGAGTTGATCACGCAGTTGCAGCAGGCAGCCGGAGTGCGGTCATGAAGGCAATGATCCTGGCTGCGGGAAAAGGCGAGCGCATGCGGCCGCTGACGCTGCATACCCCAAAGCCCTTGGTGCCAGTGGCGGGGGTGCCGTTGATCGAGTATCACCTGAAGGCACTGGCTGCCGCCGGGTTCAAGGATGTCGTGATCAATCACGCCTGGCTTGGCCAGCAGATTGAAGACTACCTGGGTGACGGTGCGCAGTGGGGGCTTAGCATTCAGTACTCGGCGGAAGGTGAACCACTGGAAACCGGCGGGGGTATCTACAAGGCGTTGCCACTACTGGGTGATGCGCCGTTTGCGCTGGTTAACGGCGATATCTGGACCGAGTTTGACTTCTCCCGCTTGCGTCAGCCCTTGGCGGGTTTGGCGCATTTGGTGCTGGTGGATAACCCCGGGCATCACGGCAAGGGTGATTTTCGTTTGGTCGATGGCCGGGTGCTCGACGCCGAGGCGGGGGCTGACACCCTGACCTACAGCGGTATTGCCGTGCTTGATCCGGCACTTTTTGCCGACTGCCAGCCAGGCGCCTTCAAACTGGCGCCGCTGTTGCGCCAGGCGATGACAACGGGGCAGGTGAGCGGCGAGCACTTCGCTGGCCATTGGGTGGATGTGGGCACGCTTGAGCGTCTTGCCGATGTCGAACGCATCATGACTGGCGAGCGCCGCTGAGATGTTGTGGCCGAGCACAGTGATTGGTGCTGGGGCGGGTTTCGCCATTGCCAGCATTCCTGGGGCCTTGCTGGGGGCGTTACTTGGTCAGGCGATGGACCGCCGTCTGCAGTTGCATAGCTGGGCGCACGTGCGTGAGCGCTTGGGTGGTCGCCCCGTGTTGCGTGACGATGAGGTGTTGTTCCTGCTGTTGGGGCGGTTGGCCAAGAGTGACGGCCGAGTGGTGGAGGGGCACATTCAGCAGGCACGGCAGGAAATGCAGCGCCTGGAAATGAGCGATCCGGCGCGGCGCCGGGCGATTGCGGCGTTCAACCGGGGCAAGAACGGACGGGAGCGGCTCGGGCGCTATCTGCGTCGCCTCAAACAGCAACCGCATGCTGCCGAAGGGGTTTTGCGTGCGTGTCTGCGGATGGTCTGGGCCGATGGCCGGGCGAGCCCTCATGAACGTGAGTTGATTGTGCAATGGGGGCAGGCGTTGGGCTGGTCAGCCGCCAAGGTGAAGGCCTTGACGCAGGACTATGAACCTCAGAAAGCCGCGCTGGGCAGTGCCACCCTGGCGTATCCGGATGCGCTGAAGTTGCTGGGTGTCGAGGTGGGCGCAGCGCCTGAGCAGATCAAGCGTGCTTATCGGCGCTTGTTGAGCCGTCACCACCCCGACAAATTAGTGGGTAGTGGCGCGAGCCCTGAGCGTGTGCGGGAGGCGACCGAGTACACCCGTGATCTGCATCAGGCTTACTCGGTCATCCGCACGCGGCAGGGATTTTAGTTGTCCTGGCTGGGGCTCAACCAGCCACGGACCCGGCGAAACAGGTTTTCCTGTTCGGCGTTGCGGTTACCGGGCATGGCAGTGAGGACCACTTGGTGGTAGTTGCTGCCTTTTAGCCGTTTGCTGGCTTGTAGTCGCTGCTCGGCCGCCTTTCGGGCTCGTGGCTGGTTGTAGTAGAAATCGGCCGTCGGCAGCTTCAGCCCCGGTGCCAGGGCCGTCAGGTTCTGGTCCGCAGTGGCCGGTGTTTGTGCTTCGACCATCACAAGTTTTTGTACCTGCGCCGGTTGGCGTTCATTCAGGTAGCGAGCAGCCCAGTAGGCCCCCGTGCCATGTCCGAGCAGTACAACGCTACGGGAATTCTGTTGCTGCGCGTAAGCGACGGCCGCATCCAGGCGAGCAAAAATCCGTTCGGCATCGGCGTTGCTTTGAGCTTCCGGCGTTTGTGCCGGTTCGCTGTTATCGGCACTTTCGCCTTCGGCGGCCGTGGCTTGTTCAACGCTGGCATTGGCGTCGGCAGGTGTGTCTTTGGCCGGTGCCTGCTGGCCTTCTGCGCTGGGCTCTGCGGGCTTGGCCGGTGGTTCGGCCCGGGGTTTCGGGCTGTCAGCCAGCAGGTCGGGCAGGCTCAGGCTAAGGCTGTGCCAACCGGCATCCGGAAATTTGCGCCGTAGTGGGCCAACAGCCTTTGGCCAGTCTGCGGTTTCGCCGACACCCGCAAGAATGATCAATGCTCCTTCCGGGTCGCCGCTATTGGCGGGCTTCCAGAGGGCCAGAAAGCTCTCGCTGCCGGCTTGCAGGGTTTGTTGTTCTTCTTTTGGGGCTTGGCGCTCAAGTGCCAAGGCATCGTCCTGGCTGCGTTCATTCAGGGCTTGGCGCTGCACAGGCGCGGGCTGTGCCTCTTTCGCCGGCTCTGGCGTTTCGCCATCTGCGGCGTGTAGGGTACAAGGTAGTATCAAGGACAGGCATAACGCAGGAAGCGTTGTGCGATTCAGTGGGAACATGGATCTATCCAGGCCAGATTATTACCGGCAGCCTAAAGGTATTTGTCCGGGACGGCCATGCTCTGAGGCCGTCCGTTCTATGACGAGATTCAAGATGAAGCGTTTGCGCTGCTTGTGGTTTATCGGCTGTTTTTGTCTGCCCTTTATCGTGTGGGCCGCACCGGCATCGACAACGCCGCCGCTGCAGCTGGATCCGGCTCAACAGCAGTGGCTGGACGAACATCGCAGCCTGCGTGTGGGTTTGGTACTGCAAGCCCCTTATGCTCAGTTCGACCGCAGGCTTCAGCAGCTTTCGGGGGTTAATGTCGAGTTGATGAACTGGCTTGGCAAGCGCTTGGGGCTGGACCTGACATGGCGTAACTATCCTGACCAGTCGGCGCTTGAGCACGCGCTGGTGGGCGGCGAAATCGATATGGCCCCCGGCTTGACCCAAACGCCAGCGGGCTTGCGCTTATGGTTGTTCAGCGACCCGTACATGCGTGTGCCGCAGTTGATTGTCGGCCCGCGTAATGGTGCCGTAGCGGTGGATCTGGAAAAGCTCAGCAGTACGGACCGCGTGGCTGTGCGCATGCCTAGTGCGGTGGCCGATTATTTGCGCAGCACCTATCCCAATTTGAATGTGCAAGGTGTACCACTGGAGCGCCAGGCTTTACAGCTGTTGCTCACTGAACAGGCACGCTACGCGGTGGTGGATGAAGCCCAGCTCAGCCGTCTGTCTCGCGAGAACGAATTCAGCGAGCTGGCGGTGGTCGGTGATATTGGCTTGCCGCAGTTGCTGCGTATCGGCTCGCGACGTGACTGGCCGCAGTTGGCGGAAATACTTGAGCGGGGGCTGCAGGCGATTCCGCCCAAAGACCTCGAGAAACTGCACAACCGTTGGCTGCAGCCCAAGTACCCGCGCCTGAGCGAGTCGCCGGGTTTCTGGCAAAACCTGAGCCTGCTGCTGCTGGCGTTGCTGCTGAGCGCCATGGCCATCGTGCTCTGGCAGCGGCGTCAACAGCATGCGCTGGAACATAGCCTGCTCGCCGCGCGCGACAATATTGCCCAGCGTTTGGCGCGAGAACAGGCGCTGCGTTTGAGCCAGTTTTCGATTGATCAAAGTACCGTCGGCATTCTGTGGGTCAACTGGGACAGCCATGTACGTTATGCCAACCGCGCGGCTGAAGCGATGCTCGGTTATGCGCCGGGGCAGGTGGTGGAACGCCCATTGATCGACTTCGAGCCCAATCTGCACATGGATCGCTGGTTGACGCTGTGGAAGCGTGCGCGTTCCTGTGACGAAGCGGCGCAACGCTTTGAAACCGAATGCCTGCGCGCTGATGGCCGACTGTTGCCGGTGGATGTTTCGCTGAGCTTCCTGCGTTTTCGTGATGCCGAGTACCTGGTGGTGTTCCTGACCGATGTCACCGAGCGTCGCCGTGCATTGGCGGCGCAACAGGAAAGCGAGGCACGGCTCAAGGGGATTGCCGCCAACGTCCCGGGCCTGGTGTTTCGCCTGGAGCGGGATCCGCCTGTTGGTCTCTTGGAGTTCCCCTACATCAGTGAGGGCAGTGAGGCACTCGTTGGCTATACGCCGGCTGAAATCCAGCGCCCGCATATGGGCTTGCGCAGCCTGGTTCATCCGGATGACCGTGCCCATTATCATCAGGTCCAGGACCGAGCACTTGAGACTGACAGTGACTGGGCCTGGCAGGGGCGAATCGTTACGCGTCAGGGCGACATACGCTGGGCCGACATCAAGGCCACCGCGCGGGCACTGGGCGATGGGCGTGTGGTCTGGGACGGCATCGTGTGGGACATCACCCAGAGCAAGGTGATCGAACTGGAGTTGGCGCGCTCGCAGGAGCAATTGCGTGAGCTGTCGGCGCACCTGGAAAGCGTCCGGGAGGAAGAGAAGGCCCGCATCGCCCGCGAGGTGCATGACGAACTGGGCCAAATGCTCACCGTACTGAAACTGGAGACATCGATGTGCGAGCTTGCTTATGCCGACCTCGACCCCGGCTTGAATGAACGCTTGGCGAGCATGAAACGCCTGATTGCCCAGCTCTTTCAACTGGTGCGCGATGTAGCGACGGCATTGCGCCCGCCGATCCTCGACGCCGGGATCGCATCGGCAATCGAATGGCAGGCGCGTCGCTTTGAGGCGCGTACGCAGATTCCTTGCCTGGTGGAGGTGCCGGAAAACCTGCCGCCTTTGAGCGATGCCAAGGCCATAGGGTTGTTCCGTATCTTGCAGGAGGCGTTGACCAATGTGATGCGCCACGCCCAGGCGCATACTGTAGAGATAAGCCTGACCGAAGATGAGCAGCAGCTATGCCTGACCATCAGTGATGACGGTATTGGTTTCGCCATGCACGATAGTCGCCCGAGTTCCTTCGGGCTGGTTGGTATGCGCGAGCGGGTGCTGATGCTGGGCGGCACCATGACACTCAACAGTGAACCGGGCGAGGGCACCAGCCTGAGCGTGCGGATTCCCTTGGATTAACACAGGAGCAGGGCCGTGATACGAGTACTGGTTGCTGAAGACCACACCATTGTGCGCGAAGGCATCAAACAATTGATCGGCCTGGCCAAGGACATGCAGGTGGTGGGCGAGGCCGCCAATGGCGAGCAGCTACTCGATACCTTGCGTCATACCGAGTGCGAAGTGGTGTTACTGGACATCTCGATGCCAGGCGTCAATGGTCTTGAGGCGATCCCGCGTATCCGGGCGCTGAACAACCCGCCGTCGATCCTGGTGCTGTCGATGCATGACGAAGCACAGATGGCTGCACGGGCGCTTAAGATTGGCGCCGCCGGCTATGCAACCAAGGACAGTGACCCTGCCTTGTTGCTGACGGCGATTCGCCGGGTGTCTTCAGGGGGGCGTTACATTGATCCGGATCTGGCAGACCGAATGGTCTTTGAGGTAGGCCTGACGGACGCTCGCCCCCTGCACTCGCTGCTATCCGAACGTGAGTTTTCGGTCTTCGAGCGTCTGGCCCAAGGTGCCAATGTCAACGACATTGCCCAGCAACTGGCCCTGAGCAACAAGACCATCAGCACGCACAAGGCGCGGCTGATGCAGAAGCTCAACGTCAACTCGCTGGCTGAGCTGGTGAAGTACGCCATGGAGCACAAGCTGCTCTGACTGTTCTGAATGCGACACCCTGCGTCGGCCCATCGGGCCCTTCCCACGCTGTCCTGCCGGGGGTGGCATTGGTTGGGGGGCTCCAGTAGCGTCGGCGGATATCTAAAAACGCCATCCTTGTAGGGCAATCCCTACAACAACCCTTCCACCCGGCTGATGTCAATCTCTCTCCACCCCCGATTTGCGCTGCCTTTTGCCTTCACTAGGCTTGTGCTACGGCAGTCATCCAACAAAAAGGTACGGGTATGAGTGAGGTGAATTCGAGCGCTGCAACCGGCGAAGTGCTGGTCAGCTTCCGTGGTGTGCAGAAGAGCTACGATGGCGAGTCGCTAATCGTCAAAGACCTCAATCTGGACATTCGCAAAGGCGAGTTTCTCACCTTGTTGGGGCCTTCGGGCTCGGGCAAGACTACCAGCCTGATGATGTTGGCTGGCTTTGAGACCCCGACCGCTGGCGAGATCCAACTGGCGGGTCGCTCGATCAATAATGTACCGCCGCATAAACGTGACATCGGCATGGTGTTCCAGAACTATGCACTGTTCCCGCACATGACCGTTGCCGAGAACCTGGCGTTCCCGCTGACCGTGCGCGGCCTGAGCAAGACCGACATCAGTGAGCGGGTCAAGCGGGTGCTGAACATGGTTCAGCTCGATGCCTTCGCCCAGCGTTATCCGGGCCAGCTCTCCGGTGGTCAGCAGCAGCGTGTGGCCTTGGCCCGGGCGCTGGTGTTCGAGCCACAGCTGGTTCTGATGGACGAACCGCTCGGCGCGCTGGACAAGCAGCTGCGTGAACACATGCAGATGGAAATCAAACACCTGCACCAACGCCTTGGC
Organism: Pseudomonas sp. HLS-6; assembly: GCF_002753995.1. Taxonomy (NCBI): domain Bacteria; kingdom Pseudomonadati; phylum Pseudomonadota; class Gammaproteobacteria; order Pseudomonadales; family Pseudomonadaceae; genus Pseudomonas; species Pseudomonas sp. HLS-6. Next base: position 4,719,098 of record NZ_CP024478.1, on the reverse strand, counting down.
GTGACCGTGGTGTATGTGACCCACGACCAAGGTGAAGCCTTGACCATGTCGGATCGGGTGGCGGTGTTCCATCAAGGCGAGATTCAGCAGATCGCCGACCCACGCACCCTCTACGAAGAGCCGAAGAACACCTTCGTTGCCAACTTCATCGGTGAGAACAACCGTATCAATGGCCGTTTGCTCAGCCAGAGCGGTGACCGTTGCCAGGTGCAACTGGCGCGTGGCGAGAAGATTGAGGCGCTGGCGGTCAACGTCGGTCAGCCGGGCGAGCCTGTAACCCTTTCGATTCGCCCTGAGCGCGTGCGCCTCAACGGCCATAGCGAACATTGCGTCAACCGTTTCTCCGGCCGCGTGGCCGAATTCGTCTACCTGGGTGACCACGTAAGGGTGCGCCTGGAAGTCTGCGGCAAGGCCGATTTCTTCGTGAAGCAGCCGATTGCCGAACTCGACCCAGCCCTGGCTGTGGGCGATGTGGTACCGCTGGGCTGGGAGGTCGAGCACGGTCGCGCGCTCGATCCGATCCTGGAAGCCCATTGAGGTTTGCTTCACCAACCCTGCACTGTGGAGAGAATAATAATGCTCAAGCACTTGAAGTTGACCGCCCTTTCTTTGGGCCTGTTCGCAGCAACCCAGGCCATGGCGGCGGCCGATCTGACTGTGATTTCCTTTGGGGGCGCGAATAAGGCAGCCCAGACCAAGGCGTTCTACGAGCCTTGGGAAAAGGCTGGCAACGGCAAGATTGTTGCGGGTGAGTACAACGGCGAGATGGCCAAGGTCAAAGCCATGGTCGACACCAAAAGCGTGTCCTGGAACCTGGTCGAAGTCGAATCGCCAGAGCTGGCGCGTGGTTGCGACGAAGGCATGTTCGAGGAGCTCGACCCGGCGCTGTTCGGTGATGAGTCCGACTATGTTCCCGGTGCCATTCAGCCGTGCGGTGTAGGTTTCTTCGTGTGGTCCACGGTGATGGCCTACAACGCCGACAAACTGAAATCTGCGCCAACCAGCTGGGCCGATTTCTGGGATACCAAGAAATTCCCGGGCAAGCGTGGCCTGCGCAAGGGCGCCAAGTACACCTTGGAATTCGCCTTGATGGCCGACGGTGTCGCGCCGAAGGAAGTCTACAAAGTGCTGGCGACCAAGGAAGGCCAGGATCGCGCCTTCAAGAAGCTTGATGAACTCAAGCCAAGCATCCAGTGGTGGGAAGCCGGTGCTCAACCACCGCAGTACCTGGCCTCGGGTGACGTGGTCATGAGCTCGGCCTACAACGGTCGTATCGCCGCCGTTCAGAAAGAAAGCAACCTGAAGGTGGTGTGGAACGGCGGTATCTACGACTTCGACGCTTGGGCCATTCCAAAGGGTGCCAAAAACCTTGAAGAGGCGAAGAAGTTCATCGCCTATTCGGTCAAGCCAGAGCAGCAGAAGACCTACTCCGAAAACATCGCTTACGGTCCGGCGAATTCGAAAGCTGTCGCCCTGTTGTCTGACAGCATCAAGAAAGACATGCCGACCACCCCGGAAAACATCGCCAATCAGGTGCAAATCGACGTGGCGTTCTGGGCCGACAATAGCGAGCAACTGGAGCAACGCTTCAACGCGTGGGCAGCCAAGTAAGCCGTGCTGATGGCGCGTCACCCTTCCGGTGACGCGCCTTTTGATCAAGTTTTTCGGAGTTCGCTATGGCCATCGCAGTGCCCCTGAACGAAGGCACCGGTCCTTCCCTCAAGCGTCGCCTGGCGCATGCCGAGCGGGTCAACCGCTGGAAGGCGCAGGCATTGATCGCACCTCTGGCAGTGTTTCTGCTGCTGGTGTTTCTGGTGCCTATCGCTGCGCTGTTGTACAAGAGTGTCGGTAACCCTGAGGTGGTCAGCGGCTTGCCGCGTACCGTCGTTGCGGTCAGCGAGTGGGATGGCAAGAGCCTGCCGGCCGAGCCGGTGTACAAGGCATTGGCCGACGATCTCGCCGAATCGCGCAAGAACCAGACCTTGGGCGACCTGTCCAAGCGTTTGAACATGGAGCTGGCTGGCTACCGTAGCCTGTTGGCCAAGACTGCCCGTGCCCTTCCGTTCAAGGCCGAGCCGGCTTCTTATAAAGAAGCGCTGCAGGAGTTGGACGAGCGTTGGGGCGACCCCGCCTACTGGCAGGCGATTCGCCGTAACACCAGTAGTATCACCCCGTTCTACCTGTTGGCTTCCCTGGACCATCGTATCGACGATCTGGGCGAGCTGGCCCCGGCTACCCCTGACCAGGCGATCTACCTGGACATTTTCGCCCGTACCCTGTGGATGGGCTTCGTCATCACTGGCATCTGTCTGCTGTTGGCCTATCCGTTGGCGTATCTGCTTGCCAACCTGCCAACCCGCCAGAGCAACCTGCTGATGATCCTGGTGCTGTTGCCGTTCTGGACCTCGATCCTGGTGCGTGTTGCCGCCTGGATCGTGCTGTTGCAGTCTGGTGGTTTGATCAACAGCGCACTGATGGCGATCGGCATCATCGACAAACCACTGGAGTTGGTGTTCAACCGGACCGGTGTGTATATCTCCATGGTGCATATCCTGCTGCCGTTCATGATCCTGCCGATTTACAGCGTGATGAAGGGCATTTCGCCGACTTACATGCGTGCAGCCATCTCGCTGGGTTGCCATCCTTTCGCCAGCTTCTGGCGGGTGTACTTCCCACAAACCTATGCGGGCGTTGGCGCAGGCTGCCTGTTGGTGTTCATCCTGGCGATCGGTTACTACATCACCCCGGCGTTGCTGGGTAGCCCGAACGACCAGATGGTCAGCTACTTCGTCGCCTTCTACACCAACACCAGTATCAACTGGGGTATGGCCACGGCGCTGGGCGGTTTGCTGTTGCTTGCCACCGTGCTGTTGTACTTGATCTATAGCTGGCTGGTCGGTTCAAGCCGCCGTCGTCTGAGCTGAGGAGCCTTTCCATGTTGAGTCCTTACATGTCGCCTATCGAGCGGGTCTGGTTCTACAGCTTGCGTATCCTCTGCGGGCTGATCCTGCTGTTCCTGGTGTTGCCGGTGCTGGTCATCATTCCACTGTCATTCAACTCGGGCAGTTTTCTGGTCTACCCGCTGCAGGGCTTCTCGCTGCACTGGTATCAGGACTTCTTCGCTTCGGCGGAGTGGATGCGCGCACTGAAGAACAGCATCATCGTTGCGCCAGCGGCCATGGTGCTGGCAATGGTCTTCGGTACGTTGGCCTCGATTGGCCTGACCCGTGGCGACTTCCCTGGTAAATCGCTGGTGATGGCATTGGTGATTTCGCCGATGGTGGTGCCGGTGGTGATCATCGGTGTGGCCAGCTACCTGTTCTTCGCACCGCTGGGCATGGGAAACAGCTTCATTTCGCTGATCCTGGTGCATGCCGTGCTGGGTGTGCCGTTTGTGATCATCACGGTTTCGGCAACCCTGCAGGGCTTCAACCATAACCTGGTGCGTGCAGCGGCCAGCCTGGGTGCATCGCCATTGACAGCGTTCCGCCGTGTGACCCTGCCATTGATTGCACCTGGCGTCATTTCCGGAGCCTTGTTCGCCTTTGCGACCTCGTTCGACGAAGTGGTGGTCACCCTGTTCCTTGCTGGCCCGCAGCAGGCGACCTTGCCACGGCAAATGTTCAGCGGTATCCGTGAGAACCTGAGCCCGACCATTGCGGCGGCCGCGACCTTGCTGATTGCATTCTCGGTGCTCCTGCTGCTGACCCTGGAATGGTTGCGTGGGCGTAGCGAAAAACTGCGCACCCAGCAGCCGGCTTGATGCCTGTGCCCCTCAGGTGCAAAACCTGGGGGGCACGCCTTGGTACCTGTTTGTCGCTGTGATTGATACCGGTCAGCCCTTGGCCGGTCGCTTGAGCTACAATGCGCACCACCGTGATTTCTGCCCTACAGGTGCGCCATGCAGCCCTACGCTATTGCCCCCTCCATTCTCTCTGCCGATTTCGCTCGCCTGGGCGAGGAAGTCGACAATGTGCTGGAGGCCGGAGCCGACATCGTTCACTTCGATGTCATGGATAACCACTACGTCCCCAACCTGACTATCGGCCCGATGGTCTGCAGTGCGCTGCGCAAGTATGGCGTCACCGCGCCGATCGACGTGCACCTGATGGTCAGCCCGGTAGATCGCATCATTGGCGATTTCATTGAAGCCGGTGCGACGTACATCACTTTCCACCCAGAAGCTTCCCAGCACATCGACCGCTCGCTGCAACTGATCCGTGATGGTGGCTGCAAGGCGGGCCTGGTGTTCAACCCGGCAACATCGCTCGATGCCTTGAAGTACGTCATGGACAAGGTCGACATGGTCCTGTTGATGAGCGTTAACCCAGGCTTTGGTGGGCAGAAGTTCATTCCCGGCACCCTCGACAAGCTGCGTGAGGCTCGCGCGCTGATCCAGGCCAGTGGTCGCGATATCCGTCTGGAAATCGATGGCGGCGTCAACGTCAACAACATCCGCGAGATCGCTGCTGCTGGCGCTGACACCTTTGTTGCGGGCTCTGCGATCTTCAATGCGCCGGACTACCGCGAAGTCATCGCCAAAATGCATGCTGAACTGGCTTTGGCACGGCCATGAGTGGTTTCGAGCAGCTGTTCCCGGGCAGCCTTCCCAGGCTGGTAATGTTCGATCTGGATGGCACGCTGATCGACTCCGTACCGGACCTGGCGGTCGCTGTGGACCAGATGCTGCTCGAAATGGGCCGTCGTCCGGTTGGCCTTGAGGCTGTACGCCAATGGGTCGGTAACGGCGCTGCGGTACTGGTACGCCGCGCCTTGGCCGGTGGCCTGGATCACTCCGCCGTCGATGAAGACGAGGCGGAGAAGGGCCTGGAGATTTTCATGCAGGCCTATGCTGAAAACCATGCGCTGTCGGCGGTTTACCCTGGCGTGAAGGATACGCTGCGTTGGTTGCGCAAGCAGGGCGTGGAAATGGCTCTGATCACCAACAAGCCTGAACGCTTTGTTGGCCCGTTACTGGACCAGATGAAAATCGGCCGTTATTTTCGCTGGATCATCGGCGGCGATACCTTGCCGCAGCAGAAGCCAGACCCGGCAGCGCTGATGTTCGTTATGAAAATGGCGAATGTGCCGCCAGAAAACGCGCTGTTTGTCGGTGATTCGCGCAGCGATGTGCTGGCGGCGAAGGCTGCTGGCGTCAAGTGTGTTGCACTCAGCTATGGCTATAACCATGGTCGTCCGATAGCCGAGGAGTCACCCACATTGGTGATTGATGACCTTCGTGCACTCTTGCCTGGTTGCTTAGAAGCAGACACTGAGCTAATGTCGGACGTTCAATCCCCCCCTGATAGAGATTCCATCGTGGTGGTCACCTGCAAACTCTGGATGAAAGTCATCAAGGCACTGGCCCGTTGGCGTTGGCGCGCCTGACTTCTATCTAGCCGGCTTGACCCGGCACGTTTGCTTGCCCGACCCATAGCTCCTTGCCACGAGGCTATCATGACCCGCGAAGAATTCCTGCGCCTGGCCGCAGCCGGCTACAACCGCATTCCGCTTGCCTGCGAAACCCTGGCCGACTTCGATACGCCGCTGTCCATTTACCTGAAGCTGGCCGACCAGCCCAACTCCTACCTGCTCGAATCCGTGCAGGGCGGGGAAAAATGGGGGCGTTATTCCATCATTGGCTTGCCGTGCCGCACGGTGTTGCGTGTGCATGACTATCAGGTTCGCATCAGCCATGACGGTGTAGAAGTCGAGCAGCATGATGTCGACGATCCGTTGGCATTCGTCGAGGCCTTCAAAGATCGCTACAAGGTGCCAACGATCGCTGGTCTGCCGCGTTTCGACGGCGGTCTGGTGGGGTACTTTGGCTATGACTGCGTGCGCTATGTGGAAAAGCGCCTGGGCAAATGCCCGAATCCAGACCCGTTGGGTGTGCCGGATATTTTGCTGATGGTTTCTGATGCCGTCGTGGTGTTCGACAACCTGGCCAGCAAGATCCATGCAATCGTGCTGGTCGACCCGGCGCAGGAAAACGCCTACGAAGAAGGTCAGGCGCGCCTCGAGCAATTACTCGAGCAACTGCGTCAGCCGATCACGCCGCGCCGTGGCCTGGATTTCAAGGGGTTGCAGGCTGCCGAGCCCGCATTCCGCTCCAGTTTCACGCAGGACGACTACGAGCGTGCTGTCGATACCATCAAGGAGTACATCCTGGCGGGCGACTGCATGCAGGTTGTGCCGTCGCAGCGTATGTCCATTGATTTCAGTGCCGCGCCTATCGACCTGTACCGTGCGCTGCGCTGCTTCAACCCGACGCCGTACATGTACTTCTTCAACTTTGGCGACTTCCACGTCGTTGGCAGTTCGCCGGAAGTACTGGTGCGCGTCGAGGACAACCTGGTCACCGTACGTCCAATCGCCGGTACTCGTCCACGCGGTGCAACCGAAGAAGCCGACCGTGCCCTGGAAGAAGACCTGCTGTCCGATGACAAGGAAATCGCCGAGCACCTGATGCTGATTGATCTGGGGCGTAACGACACCGGTCGGGTATCCGAAACCGGCTCGGTCAAGGTCACCGAGAAAATGGTGATCGAGCGCTACTCCAATGTGATGCATATTGTCTCTAACGTTACTGGTCAACTGAAGGAAGGTCTTTCGGCTATGGATGCGCTACGCGCGATTCTTCCGGCGGGTACCTTGTCGGGTGCGCCGAAGATCCGTGCGATGGAGATCATCGATGAGCTGGAGCCGGTAAAGCGCGGCGTGTATGGCGGTGCGGTCGGTTACCTCGCCTGGAACGGCAACATGGATACCGCCATCGCGATCCGCACGGCGGTGATCAAGGACGGCGAGTTGCATGTCCAGGCCGGTGGCGGCATCGTCGCCGACTCGGTGCCCGCGCTGGAGTGGGAAGAAACCATCAACAAGCGCCGCGCGATGTTCCGGGCCGTAGCCTTGGCCGAGCAGACGCCACGCCAGTGAAGATGGCGCCTTTTCGGCGCAAGACAGGTATTCAGAGTCAGCAGACTCAAGAGGTTGACCAGATGTTACTGATGATCGACAACTACGACTCCTTCACCTACAACGTCGTGCAGTACCTTGGCGAGTTGGGTGCAGAGGTCAAGGTCATTCGCAATGACGAACTGACCATCGCCCAGATCGAGGCGCTCAAGCCTGAACGCATCGTTGTTTCCCCCGGCCCTTGCACCCCAACTGAAGCGGGTGTGTCGCTGGAGGCAATCAAGTATTTTGCCGGGAAACTGCCCATTCTCGGTGTCTGCCTGGGCCACCAGTCCATCGGCCAGGCCTTTGGCGGGGACGTGGTGCGTGCCCGTCAGGTGATGCACGGCAAAACCAGCCCTGTGTTCCACCGCGACCTCGGCGTATTTGCGGGCCTGAACAATCCGCTCACCGTAACCCGCTACCACTCGCTGGTGGTCAAGCGCGAAACCTTGCCGGAGTGTCTTGAGGTCACCGCCTGGACTGCGCTGGCAGATGGTTCTGTCGATGAAATCATGGGCCTGCGGCACAAGACGCTGAACATCGAAGGGGTGCAGTTCCACCCTGAGTCGATCCTCACTGAACAGGGCCACGAGCTGTTCGCCAACTTCCTCAAGCAGAGCGGCGGCCACCGCTAAGGATCGAACATGGATATCAAGAGCGCGCTGGCCCGTATCGTCAGTCAGTTGGACCTCTCCACCGATGAAATGCGCGACGTCATGCGTCAGATCATGACCGGCCAATGCACCGAAGCGCAGATCGGCGCTTTCATGATGGGGCTGCGCATGAAGAGCGAGAGCATTGACGAAATCGTCGGTGCCGTCTCGGCGATGCGTGAGCTGGCGGATAAAGTTGAACTCAACACCCTTGCCGGTGTTGTCGATGTCGTCGGCACCGGCGGCGACGGCGCGAACATCTTTAATGTCTCTACTGCCTCGTCATTTGTGGTGGCAGCGGCGGGTTGCACGGTTGCCAAGCATGGTAACCGTGCCGTTTCGGGCAAGAGTGGCAGTGCCGACCTGCTTGAGGCCGCCGGTATCTACCTGAACCTGACCCCGGTTCAAGTGGCTCGTTGCATTGACAGCGTTGGTATCGGCTTCATGTTTGCCCAGTCGCACCATGGGGCAATGAAGCACGCTGCCGGCCCTCGCCGTGATCTGGGGTTGCGCACCCTGTTCAACATGATTGGCCCGCTGACGAATCCTGCCGGCGTGAAGCACCAGGTGGTCGGTGTGTTTAGTCAAGCGCTGTGCCGGCCGTTGGCCGAAGTGCTGCAACGCTTGGGCAGCAAACATGTACTGGTGGTGCATTCAAAGGACGGTCTGGACGAGTTCAGCCTGGCCGCGCCGACCTTTGTGGCGGAATTGAAGAACGACCAGATTACCGAGTATTGGGTCGAGCCTGAAGACCTTGGCATGAAAAGCCAGAGTCTGCATGGGCTGTCGGTTGAAAGCCCGGCGGCTTCGCTGGAGCTGATTCGCGATGCCTTGGGCCGACGCAAGACTGAAAACGGTCAGAAGGCTGCAGAAATGATCGTGCTTAATGCGGGCGCAGCACTGTACGCCGCAGACCACGCCTCTTCGCTCAAAGAGGGCGTCGCGTTGGCACATGATGCGCTGCACACCGGTCTTGCCCGCGAAAAACTTGAGGAGCTGGGTGCGTTTACCGCTGTATTCAAGCAGGAGAATGAAGGATGAGTGTGCCGACGGTTCTGGAAAAAATCCTCGCGCGCAAGGTCGAAGAAGTCGCTGAGCGCAGTGCCCGGGTGAGCCTGGCCGAACTTGAGCGTCTGGCGGCCAGCGCCGATGCGCCTCGTGGTTTTGCCAAGGCGCTGATCGAGCAGGCGGCACGCAAGCAGCCAGCGGTTATTGCTGAAATCAAGAAAGCTTCGCCGAGCAAGGGTGTCATTCGCGAGCACTTCGTTCCGGCCGACATCGCGGTCAGTTACCAGAAGGGTGGGGCAACCTGCCTGTCGGTACTGACCGACATCGACTACTTCCAGGGCGCTGATGTGTATTTGCAGCAGGCCCGAGCGGCTTGTGCCTTGCCCGTTATCCGCAAGGATTTCATGATCGATCCTTACCAGATCGTCGAAGCGCGAGCCCTGGGTGCTGACTGCGTACTGCTGATCGTTTCCGCGTTGGACGACGTGAAGATGGCTGAGCTGGCGGCCACTGCCAAAGGTGTCGGCCTCGATGTATTGGTCGAAGTGCATGATGGTGATGAGCTCGATCGGGCATTGAGCGTCCTTGATACCCCGCTGGTTGGTGTCAACAACCGTAACCTGCACACCTTTGAGGTGAGCCTGGAAACGACGCTCGACCTGTTGCCACGCATTCCGCGTGATCGTCTGGCAATTACTGAAAGCGGCATTCTGACCCGTGCCGACGTCGAGCTGATGGAAGTCAATGAGGTGTATTCCTTCCTGGTCGGCGAAGCGTTCATGCGCGCGGACAATCCAGGTTATGAACTGCAGCGTCTGTTCTTTCCTGAGCGTGTGCCACAGAACCAGGTTCCAGGTCTGGACTGATCAACCCCTGAAGCCGGCGATGCCGGCTTTTTTGTATCGACAAGGTTAATGCGATGAACGATCAACCTGTTGCCGTGACCGTTGAAGCTGGCCTGCGTGCCGAGCAGGATTTGCTGGCCGCTGTGTGTCGAGGTGAGCAAGACCATGGTGTGTTGTTCTGGCGCCCGACTGACCGGGCCTTGGTCATGCCTCGGCGCATGAGTCGCCTGGAGGGCTTCGAGGCGGCCTGTGCGGAACTGGCGATTGCCGGCTGGCCGATATTGTTGCGAGAGACTGGCGGCGAGCCTGTACCGCAATCACCAGCGGTCATCAACATTGCCCTGGTCTATGTTGCGCCGCGCAGTGAGGGTGATCATGGGCGGATCGAAAGCGCCTATGAGCGACTTTGCCAACCCTTGTGCGAGGCCCTGCGTGAGTGGGGCGGGGTTGCTTCGGTCGGAGAGATCGAGGGGGCGTTCTGCGATGGTCGTTACAACGTCAACCTTAATGGTCGCAAACTGGTCGGTACGGCTCAGCGCTGGCGTCAGGGGCTCAATGGCAAGCGGCCTGTCGTGCTGGTGCACGGTGCACTGCTGCTGGATAACGAGCGCGAAACGATGGTCGCCGCAGTGAACCGGTTCAATGAGTGTTGCGAGCTGGAGCAACGTTGTCTGGCCGATAGCCACATTGCCCTGCACGAAGTGGTACCCGAGGCCCCACTGTTTACACAGTTGGCGCAGGCCTATGGCGCGGTGCTTGCGGGTATCGCGAAAGACTAGCGGGTACCGTAGACCACCATGGTCTTGCCCTTGACCTGAACCAGGCTGCGTTCTTCAAGATCCTTTAGCACGCGGCCGACCATCTCCCGTGAGCATCCGACGATCCGGCCGATTTCCTGGCGGGTTATCTTGATCTGCATACCGTCCGGGTGGGTCATTGCGTCGGGTTGCTTGCATAGCTCCAGCAGGCAGCGGGCTACGCGTCCGGTGACGTCGAAAAAGGCCAGGTCGCCTACCTTGCGAGTCGTGTTACGCAGGCGTTGTGCCATCTGGCTGCCGAGCGCGTAGAGAATGTCCGGGTCCTGGCGGGCCAGCTCGCGAAATTTCTCATAGGTGATTTCGGCCACTTCACATTCGCTTTTGGCGCGTACCCAGGCACTGCGTTGCTGTTCTTTGCCCTCGGGTTCAAAGAGCCCAAGTTCACCAAAGAAGTCGCCACTGTTGAGGTAGGCGATGATCATCTCATGGCCTTCATCATCCTCGATCAGGATGGTCACCGAACCCTTGACGATGTACCACAGGGTATGAGCCTCGTCGCCCGCGCAAATGATGTTGCTCTTGGCGGTGAAATGCCGACGCTGACAATGAGCAAGCAACTTGTCGATGTTCTTGATCTTGGCTGGGAGGTTCAAGGCAACCATGGCTGAATTCCGGAAAGAAGCGATGCGTGGACACTTTTGTAAGTAGCCTGGCTTTTGCGCCAGTGATTTGGCGTCAGCTTATCAGACGCGTGTTCCTGTATCGGCACATTTCCTTGAACGCTTAGCTTTTCCGACGTGCCCGCAGGGTCTAAGCTGGCAGCCTTTTTCATGTTTAATGGAGTCCAGGTATGAAGGCGCGTATCCAGTGGGCTGGCGAAGCCATGTTTCTCGGCGAGTCAGGCAGTGGCCATGTGGTGGTCATGGATGGTCCGCCGGAGAGTGGCGGGCGTAATCTGGGCGTTCGGCCGATGGAGATGCTGCTGCTGGGTCTGGGCGGTTGCAGCAACTTCGATGTGGTCAGCATCTTGAAGAAGTCGCGGCAGGCAGTAGAAAGCTGTGAAGCGTTCCTGGAGGCTGAGCGTGCGAGTGAAGACCCCAAGGTATTCACCAAGATACATCTGCGCTTTGTGGTCAAGGGCCGTGGTTTGAAAGAGGCTCAGGTCAAACGTGCGGTTGAGCTGTCTGCCGAGAAGTATTGCTCGGCTTCGATCATGCTGGGGCGTGCGGGTGTCGAGATTACTCACGCCTATGAAATCGTCGAGCTGGGTTGAGTCGACATTCAACTATCATAAAAGCGGCGCACACTCTGGCAGACCGGGCTTCAGGTCTGCATAATGCGCCCCTTTTTCAGGGCTTTGGCCCTGTCTCGGACCTGCTCCGACCAGACAACCAAAATCGCCATCGCGAAGAGGTGTTAACCGTCCTACGCAGGTGCGTCGTTCGCATCTGACGGGCATGCTTGATCACGCGGCCGGGCCGCACACATATAGAGAGTTTTCAACGGTGAAAAGCAAACTCAAGCTCCACGGGTTCAACAACCTGACAAAGACCTTGAGCTTCAACATCTATGATATCTGCTATGCAGAGTCCCCTCAGGACCTGCAGGCCTACGTCGAGTACATCAACCAAGAGTACGACGCCGAACGCCTGACGCAGATTCTCACCGATGTGGTTGATATCATTGGTGCCAATATCCTGAACATTGCCCGTCAGGATTACGAGCCACAAGGCGCCAGCGTGACCATTCTGATCTCTGAACAACCGGTCACCCCGACCGACAGCCAGATCGAAGAGTCGCCGGGCCCATTGCCAGATACCATTCTGGCCCACCTCGACAAGAGCCATATCACTGTTCACACCTACCCGGAAATTCATCCGGTGGATGGCATCGCTACCTTCCGTGTGGATATCGATGTGTCGACCTGCGGGGTTATTTCACCGCTCAAGGCGCTCAACTACCTGATTCACCAGTTCGATTCGGACATCGTGACTGTGGATTACCGTGTGCGCGGTTTCACCCGTGACATCGAAGGGAAGAAGCACTTCATCGATCACGAGATCAACTCGATCCAGAACTACCTCTCTGAAGATACCAAGTCCGCTTACCAGTTGACGGACGTCAATGTGTATCAGGAGAACCTGTTCCACACCAAGATGCTGCTCAAGGACTTCGAACTGGACAACTACCTGTTCGGCGACGCGACCAACAACTTGTCTGCAGAACAGCGCGCGCAGGTGACTGAGCGTGTAAAACACGAAATGCTGGAAATCTTTTACGCTCGCAACATGCCAGCGTAAATTTCCAGGCAAAAAAAGGGGCCCTTGCGAGGGCCCCTTTTTTATTTTCGTCAGTTGCTCCGGTTGTTGCGCTGCATTTAGCGGCGCAATCCGGGCAGAAAATCCACGATGGCAGTTGGCAGCAGGGTACGTAGGGCGGTACTCAAGCGCTCGCGGTGTTTCTGGTAGAACACGCCAAGGCCAATAATCGCGATCCCGATCAGGCTCAGTACCAGCGGGAACAGCAGTGAGTCAGCGAACACATCATAGGACAGGTACCCCAGGTAAGCCGCCACACCCAGTGCCCCGAACACCATGAACACGGGGCGGCGCAGCAAAAGAGCCACGGCCATCAAGCCAAGGTTGATCAGGCAGTACATGGCCTTGCCCCATTCGCTGCCGCTGTCCATCAATGTCAAACCGCCCCAGAAGGCTGCGAGCCCGGCCAGATAGCCCCAGAAGGCATAGTCCTGGCGGCTGCGCCCATCAATCCAGACGCATACCAGCAGCAAACCGAGGCCGAACCACAGCGAGACTTCTCGACGCTGATCCCAACTGAATCCGTCACCGTAGACCCACTCGGTCAGGTCCATTGACATGAACCAGAGGGCGATCGCCATTGGCATCACAATAAACGGGAAGGGCACCAGGCGCAGCATCAGCAGGCCGGCAACCACTGCCGCAACTTCCATCAACAACCACCCACCTTGTACATAACGGTAGTAGTTCTGGTAGTCACCTTGGCTGTCGTCCATGGGCCAGAAACCGCTAAGGCGTTCGAGTGCGAACACTGCCAACGGCACAATGCTCACCGCCACGGCAGCGAGCAGCCCACCAGGGATTACCTGCCCACTGCGGTGCATGGCCTTGCCGGCCAGGGTGAGCAGGGCGATGTAGCTCAGTGCGACCAGCAGCAGGGCGCTGTCACCGATACTCATCCAGGCTTCGGTCAATAGCCAGCCCATGGCGCCCATGATCAGTAGTGCGCCAAAGTAATAGGCGACATGCGCCAGTTGGAAGCTGGCACGCTCTTGCGGTTGCTGCTTGAGAAAGTCCAGCAGGGCCTGATCCTGGCCTGGCTGGAGAATCCCCGCAGCTACGGCACGGGCAAGATCTTGAGCATCGAAGCGGTCAGCCATGATGGTCACATACGGTAGGTGCTTTTAGTCATGACCTTTGCCATAAGGCTCATCCCGAACTTGATCGGCGCAGGGAAGCGGAAGCCCCCAGCGTCCAGTGCGGACTCGGCGTGGTGTGCTTCATCGATGCGCATCTGCTCGAGGATAGCCCGTGATTTCTCATCTTCGGCTGGAATTTGCTCCAGGTGCTCATCCAGGTGCTTGCACACTTGATGCTCGGTAGCTGCGACGAACCCCAGGCTGACTTTGTCGCTGATCAGCCCGGCCACTGCGCCGATGCCGAATGACATGCCATAGAACAACGGGTTTAGCACACTGGGGTGGCTGCCAAGTTGGCGAATGCGCTGTTCGCACCAGGCCAGGTGATCGATTTCTTCTTCGGCTGCATGTTCCATTGCCTTGCGTACCTGCGGCAGCTTTGCCGTCAGTGCCTGGCCTTGATACAGCGCTTGAGCACAGACCTCGCCGGTATGGTTGATGCGCATCAGGCCCGCTACATGGCGCGTTTGTTCGTCGTCCATGTCACTGTCGGGCTGGATGATCGCCGGAGACGGGCGGGAAGGTTGGCCGCTGAAGGGCAGCAAGGTGCGCATGGCAGTGTCGGCCTGCAGCAACAAGCGGTCGAGCGGCGAGTAGTGACGTTCGGTAGCCATCGGGCACCTCCGCAAGAATGTGCCCGATAGTTTACCCCAATCCAGATGACACGGCTTGCGTTGGATCAGCCCGGCGGCCAGTGCATCTGGCGTTGACCGAGCACGTGCATATGGATGTGGTAGACGGTCTGACCGCCCAGCTCATTGCAGTTCATGACCACGCGAAAACCGTCTTCGCAGCCCAGCTCTTTGGCCAGGCGCTGAGCGGTGAAGAGGATATGGCCAGCCAGGCCTTTGTCTTCTTCGGTCAGGTCATTGAGGGTACGGATAGGCTTTTTCGGGATAACCAGAAAGTGTACGGGGGCCTGTGGTGCGATATCGTGGAAGGCCAGAACCTGGTCGTCCTCGTAGATGATCTTGGCCGGGATCTCCCGGTTGATGATCTTGGTGAAGAGAGTCTCCACAACGCTTGCTCCATGGTGGTAGTCTGGCCTGAGTGTACTCAGCGCAGGGCCTGCCGCCCAGCCTCTATTCGATTCTGCTTGGGCGATAGCGTTGGTTGATGGCACCGGCCAGCTTGCGTGTGAGCCAGCGCGAGAGCATTCGCGGGCTGAATGCAAGCCAGCGATTGCGCCGACCGGGAAGGATCAAAGCGCGGTTTTTTTCCAGCGCTCGAACGGTATACAGCGCCACTTCCTCGGCGCTCAGGCAGCGCTTGCTGTTGTCCAGGCGTGGAATACGGCGTCTGGACGAGCGCACCGGGCCGGGGCAGAGGACTGAAACCTTGATGCCGGTGCGCTTGAGTTCTTCGCGTAGCCCTTCGGAGAAGTGCAGAACATACGCCTTGCTTGCGGCATAGCTGCTCATCCAGGGGCCAGGCGCAAACGCCGCGAGGGAGGCAACGTTGAGGATCTGCCCTCCGCCCTGAACCGCCATGGCGTTACCCAGCGCGTGGCAAAGGCGGGTAAGGGCGAGAATGTTCACTTCGATCAGGTCCTGCTCGTCTGCCCATTCCTGAGCGAGGAACGGACCATAGGAGCGGATGCCCGCACAGTTCACCAGCAGATCGATTTGCCGTTCGCCTTCTTCGAGCTCAAGTAGAAAGCCAGACAGACGCAGCGGCTCGCCGAGATCGCAGGCGCGGAAAAGAACTTCTACACCGAAACGTTGAGTCAGTTCGATGGCGACAGGTTCAAGCAGGTCGCGTTGTCGTGCCACCAGAATCAGGTTGCGCCCCCGCCTGGCCAGTGCTTCGGCCAGTGCCAGGCCGAGGCCGCTGGAGGCACCGGTGATCATGGCGTAACGGGTCATGCAGTTCTCCAATCAGGGGGGGCGTTGTTCAAGGCGCGTAGTTTACAGGTTGGGGTCGGCGCAGCCACTACCGCTACGTACAGGCGTTGCGCCTGCAGTGCGGGTAGTAGCCGACGAGGTTCGGCTTAGAACGGTTTGACCACCACCAGGATGACGATACCCAGCAGAATCAGCACGGGCACCTCATTGAACCAGCGGTAGTAGACGTGGCTGCGAGTGTTTTCTCCACGTGCAAAGCGTTTCAGCTGGGCGCCGCACATATGGTGGTAGCCGGTCAACAGCACGATAAGTGTCAGCTTGGCGTGCATCCAGCCTTGGCTCATGAAGCCGGGGTTCAAGCTAAGCAGCCAGATGCCAAAGATGAAAGTGGCGATCATCGCCGGCCCCATGATGCCCCGGTACAGCTTGCGCTCCATGGTCACGAAACGTTCCTGGCTGATGCTGTCCTGGCTCTGGGCGTGATAGACGAAGAGCCGGGGCAAATAGAACAGCCCGGCAAACCAGCACACCACGCTGACGATGTGTAGGGCCTTGATCCATAGATAAAGCATGTTTTGCAGTTCCTTCAGGGTTCACGGTGGTCGGATAGTAGTGGCTGTGGGTGGCCCCCGTCATCTCAACGGTTGTTACCAAAGCGACAGCCCCATATTATCGCTGGCTTTACACTCTACAGTCGGTTCGTTCAGAAGGGGCACGCGTTATGGTCAAGGTCGGTATCGTCGGCGGCACGGGTTACACTGGTGTCGAGCTGCTGCGTCTGTTGGCACAGCATCCACAGGCAGAGGTGGCGGTGATCACATCGCGATCAGAAGCAGGGCTGGCCGTCGCCGACATGTACCCGAACCTGCGCGGCCACTACGATGGCCTTGCCTTCAGCGTGCCCGACAGCAAGGCATTGGCAGCATGCGACGTGGTCTTCTTTGCCACGCCACATGGTGTAGCCCATGCGCTGGCTGGGGAGCTCCTGGCAGCCGGTACCAAGGTGATCGACCTCTCTGCGGACTTCCGTTTGCAGGATGCTGACGAGTGGGCCAAGTGGTATGGCCAGCCACACGGTGCACCTGAACTGCTCAAGGATGCGGTCTATGGCTTACCCGAGGTCAACCGTGAGCAGATTCGCCAGGCTCGCCTGATTGCCGTCCCAGGTTGCTATCCAACCGCTACCCAATTGGGATTCCTGCCACTGCTTGAGGCCGGCATTGCTGATACCTCGCGCCTGATCGCCGACTGCAAGTCCGGTGTCAGTGGTGCTGGCCGTGGCGCCAGCGTAGGGTCGCTGTTCTGCGAAGCCGGTGAAAGCATGAAGGCATACGCGGTCAAAGGGCACCGTCACCTCCCAGAAATTAGCCAAGGCTTGCGCCGTGCTGCCGGTGGTGATGTCGGTCTGACCTTTGTGCCGCATCTGACGCCAATGATCCGGGGTATCCACTCGACCCTGTACGCCACCGTTGCCGATACCTCGGTTGACCTGCAAGCGCTGTTCGAAAAACGTTATGCAGATGAGCCGTTTGTCGATGTCATGCCAGCCGGCAGCCACCCGGAAACCCGTAGCGTGCGGGGTGCCAACGTTTGCCGTATTGCGGTTCATCGGCCACAAGGTGGTGACCTGGTCGTAGTGCTCTCGGTCATCGATAACCTGGTCAAGGGCGCGTCGGGTCAGGCGGTACAGAACCTGAACATCCTTTTTGGCCTGGACGAGCGCATGGGTCTGTCTCATGCGGGGCTGTTGCCTTAATCACCTTTAAAGTGCGGGAAACCACACGTGGGAGACGCTTGCAGTGTCGTTTCACGTGTGGCGTGGGTCTGCTTCAATTCTTGACCAATTTTCTCGGAGAAGCGGATAATGCCTGTCATCACGCATTATGGCGGCACAGCGCCGGGAGATAGTCAGCATGAGCGTCGAATCCTTCACCCCTACGGCCTTGCAATTCACGCAGGGCGCCGCGCACAAGGTGAAGACCCTGGTCGATGAAGAGGGTAATGATCGTCTGAAGTTGCGAGTGTTCGTAACGGGCGGCGGTTGCTCCGGCTTTCAGTATGGTTTCACCTTTGATGAAGACGTTGCCGAAGACGATACTGTCGTGGAGCGCGAAGGCGTTGCCTTGGTTGTCGATCCGATGAGCTTCCAGTACCTGGCAGGTGCCGAAGTGGATTACCAGGAAGGTTTGGAAGGCTCGCGTTTCGTGATCAAGAACCCTAACGCTACCACCACCTGTGGTTGCGGTTCTTCGTTTTCGATCTAAGGCCGGGTGTCTACTGCTAACGCCGCGCACTTGCGCGGCGTTTTGCTTTGCGCTTCAGGCAGAGTAGATGGCGCCAAGTACCCGAGGGCCGCGGGCGCCGGTGACGCTGGGGCGATTGCCCGCAATGCCTTCCAGGCAGCAATGAGCCAACCAGGCGAATGCCATCGCCTCTACCCAGTCCGGATCGACGCCGCAAGCGTCAGTGCTGCTGACCCGCGCACCGGGAAGCAACTTGGCCAAGCGCTGTATCAGCACGTCGTTGTGCGCGCCGCCCCCGCATACCAACAGTACCTGTGTCCCCGGTTGGGCTGCCTGCAGTGAGTTGATGATGCTTTGTGCGGTCAACTCCAGCAGTGTGGCCTGTACGTCGGCATCGTTGTGGATGGGTTGTGAGCTGAGGTGGTGCTTGAGCCATGGAAGGTTAAACACTTCCCTGCCTGTGCTCTTGGGGCCGGTTTCCGCGAAGAACGGGTCACTGAGCAAGGCAGACAGCAAGCTCGGAATGACCGTCCCACTCGCAGCCCAAGCACCCCCTGCATCGAAGCTAAGCCCCTTGCAGTCTTGAATCCAGGCGTCCAGCAGTACGTTGCCCGGACCACAGTCAAAGCCTCTGACTGGCATGCCGTGCTCGATCAGGCTGAGGTTGCTGAAACCACCGACATTGAGTACTGCCAGGCGTTCGCCTGGGTGCTCGAACAGCGATTCATGGAAGGCGGGTACCAGAGGGGCGCCCTGGCCGCCTGCGGCGACGTCGCGGCGTCGGAAGTCACTGACGACGCTGATGCCCGTGAGCTCGGCTAGCAGGGCTGGGTTGCCGATCTGCACAGTGAAGCCGCGCGCCGGTTCATGCCGAATGGTCTGGCCGTGGCTGCCAATGGCGCGAATGGCACTGGGTTGCAGGTGCTGAGTACTCAGCAATTGTTGGATTCCGGTCGCTGCCAGTGCCACCCACTCATTTTCGGCAAGTGCTGCCCGGGCGACTTCATCCGGCCCGCTGGCGCACAACGCCAGTAGCGACTGGCGAAGCGTGTCCGGCATGGGGATGTAATGCGTGGCGAGTAGCGTTGGCTTGAGCTGTTGCGCTTGCTCGATCAATGCGATGTCCAGGCCGTCAAGGCTGGTCCCGGACATCACCCCCAGATAGAGAGGCATCGCTTAACGCTTGCTCGAGGCCAGCATGGTGGCCTTTTCCTGGTCCATGCGTGCGATCAGCGGTTGGCTCTGCTGCATGAAGCGTTGGCGTTCAGCCTTGGCGATAGGGTCTGCCATGGGTAGCTTCTGGCCCAGAGGGTCGACGTGGACGCCATTGACCTGGAATTCATAGTGCAGGTGTGGGCCGGTGGAGAGGCCAGTAGTGCCGATATAACCAATCACCTGGCCCTGCTTGACCGAGCCTCCGGTCTTCACGCCTTTTGCGAAGCCCTGCATATGCCCGTAGAGCGTCTGATAGCGGTTACCGTGCTGAATGATGACGGTGTTGCCATAGCCGCCGCGACGCCCTGCCAGAAGCACCTTGCCATCGCCAGCGGCTTTGATTGGCGTCCCACGTGGCGCTGCATAGTCGACGCCTTTGTGCGCGCGAATCTTGTTCAGGATCGGGTGTTTACGCCCAGCAGAGAAGCGCGAGCTGATACGTGCGAAATCAACCGGTGTACGGATGAACGCCTTGCGCATGCTGTTGCCGTCGGCGGTGTAGTAACTGGTGTTGCCCTGCTTGTTGGTATAGCGAACGGCGCTATAGCTCTTGCCGCGGTTGCTGAAGCGGGCGGAAAGGATATTGCCGGTGCCTACGACCTTGCCGTTGACTACCTTCTGTTCATAAATCACATCGAACTCGTCACCCTGGCGAATGTCCTGAGCGAAGTCGATGTCGTAGCCGAAGATACCGGCCATATCCATGGTCAGGCTGTGAGACAGGCCGGCACGTTGTGCTGACGCAGAAAGCGAGCTCTTGATGACGCCGTGCACATAGGCAGTGCGTACAGTCGGTTTGCTGATCTCGCGATTGAACGCATAGCCGTTGCTGGTCTTGGTCAGGCGGATGGTTTCCAGGTCGCTGACCTTGCTGTGCAGGCTGGACAGTTGGCCGTCCTTGTCCAGTTCAATTTCCAGAACCTGGCCATGTTTGAGCTGGCTGAACTGCTTGGCCTGCTTGTTACTGGCCAGTACCTCATGCACCGCATTGGCTGGCAGGCCGACTTTGTTGAACAGTGTCGACAGCGTATCGCCGCGGCCTACGGTGACTTCGCGGTGGCTAGGCGATTTAGCTGTTTCTGCTGTTGGTGCAGGCTCCGCCTTGGCAGCTTGCTCGTTTTTTTCGTCAGCGTTGTCTATCTGGGCAAACGGTGAGGGTGCAGCCTCTTCGCTGGCCAGCGGTGGCGTTGCTTGTTGTTGCTCAAGCTGCTCGACTGGGCTTTCCAGCTCAAGGTTCAGGGTTGTTTTCTTGGCCTCGACTTCGCTGGATGGGAATACCAGCAAAGCCAGGCTGAGTAAGGCTGCAATGCCGCTCGCAGCCAACAGATGGCTCTTCGGATAAAGCGGAGGCGCTTTAGGCGGTTCGTTGCTCATGGGTAAATTGACTTTGAAAAAGATGAAATGGAAAAGATGAATGACATGATGAAGATGAAATAACTGTATAAAATATAACCAAATCCCTTCCAAAGCAAGCGGGCAGACGTCATCAGTCGGGTGTTGGGTCACATTCAGGCCAAAAACTTGTAATTGACGGCTGATCTTGTATGGTTGGGGCCTTTTAATCTGAGCCTTACGGGTCTGTCATGAAGTCGGTTGAAGAGCAGCTAGAGCTGATCAAACGTGGTGCGGAAGAGGTACTGGTCGAGTCCGAACTGGTCGAGAAGCTCAAGCGCGGTCAGCCGCTGCGGATCAAGGCGGGTTTCGACCCTACCGCGCCTGACCTGCACCTGGGGCATACCGTCCTTATTAACAAGCTGCGTCAGTTCCAGGATCTGGGGCATCAAGTGATCTTCCTGATTGGGGACTTCACCGGGATGATCGGGGATCCGAGTGGCAAGAGTGCTACGCGTCCGCCGCTGACTCGCGAGCAGGTGCTGGAAAATGCCGAGACGTATAAACAGCAGGTGTTCAAGATCCTTGACCCAGCCAAGACAGAAGTTGCATTCAACTCGACCTGGATGGATGCGCTGACCCCGGCTGATTTCATTCGCCTGGCGTCCCAATACACGGTTGCGCGTATGCTGGAGCGGGATGACTTCCATAAGCGCTACACCACCAATCAACCGATCGCGATCCATGAGTTCCTCTACCCGCTGGTGCAGGGGTATGACTCGGTAGCGCTGAAGGCGGATGTTGAACTGGGTGGTACCGATCAGAAGTTCAATCTGCTGATGGGGCGCGAACTTCAGCGCGGTTACGGTCAGGAACCTCAGAATATTGTCACCATGCCACTGCTTGAGGGGCTTGATGGTGTCAAGAAGATGTCCAAGTCCCTCGGGAACTATGTTGGTATCCAGGAAGCGCCGGGTGTGATGTACAGCAAGCTTGTCTCGATCCCGGACACCTTGATGTGGCGTTACTTCGAGTTGTTGAGCTTCCGGTCCATGGAAGAGATCAATGCATTCCGTGCAGAGGTAGAGGCGGGCGCTAATCCGCGGGACATCAAGATCAAGCTGGCTGAAGAGATCGTTGCGCGCTTCCATGGTGAAGAGGCTGCTGCGAACGCACACCGTGCCGCGGGCAATCGCATGAAGGATGGCGAGTTGCCAGAAGACCTGCCCGAGGTTGTAGTGCCTGCCGATGAAGAGATGCCGATTGCGGCTGTCCTTAATAAGGCTGGGCTGGTCAAGAATGCTGCTGCGGCTCGCGATCTTCTGGCGGCGGGTAGTGTGCGCATTGATGGCGAGGTCGTTGATCGTGGCTTCGTATTCGCGTTGGGCGCCACTCATGTTTGCCAGGCCGGCAAGAAGGCCTTTGCGCGTATTACGCTGAAGGCTGAGTGAGTTTGTAAATAAGGCTTGACGGCGAATTGTAACTGTCTATAATTCGCCCCACTTCCGGCGTAGTCGAAACGGAAAACTCCTTGGTAATCAACGAGTTAGATGTTTAAAGATGGTGCTGGAAGTGCTTCGGTCGAATAGATCGGCAGCGGTGAAAAAGGTGGTTGACAGCGAGTTGAAACGCTGTAGAATTCGCCTCCCGCTAACGAGAGATCGAAGCGAGTCAAGTGGTTGAAGTTGAACGGAAAATTCTGAAAAACTTCAAAATAAACGCTTGACAGAGACAGAGGAAAGCGTAGAATGCGCGCCTCGGTTGAGACGAAAAGCTCTTAACCAACCGCTCTTTAACAATCGAATCAAGCAATTCGTGTGGGTGCTTGTGAGGTCAGACTGATAGTCAAAAAGATTATCAGCATCACAAGTGACTACACGAGAAATCGAAATAGTCATTTGAGATTGCTGAGCCAAGTTTAGGGTTTTCTCAAAACCCAAGCAGTATTGAACTGAAGAGTTTGATCATGGCTCAGATTGAACGCTGGCGGCAGGCCTAACACATGCAAGTCGAGCGGATGACGGGAGCTTGCTCCTTGATTCAGCGGCGGACGGGTGAGTAATACCTAGGAATCTGCCTGGTAGTGGGGGACAACGTTTCGAAAGGAACGCTAATACCGCATACGTCCTACGGGAGAAAGCAGGGGACCTTCGGGCCTTGCGCTATCAGATGAGCCTAGGTCGGATTAGCTAGTTGGTGAGGTAATGGCTCACCAAGGCGACGATCCGTAACTGGTCTGAGAGGATGATCAGTCACACTGGAACTGAGACACGGTCCAGACTCCTACGGGAGGCAGCAGTGGGGAATATTGGACAATGGGCGAAAGCCTGATCCAGCCATGCCGCGTGTGTGAAGAAGGTCTTCGGATTGTAAAGCACTTTAAGTTGGGAGGAAGGGCAGTAAGCTAATACCTTGCTGTTTTGACGTTACCGACAGAATAAGCACCGGCTAACTCTGTGCCAGCAGCCGCGGTAATACAGAGGGTGCAAGCGTTAATCGGAATTACTGGGCGTAAAGCGCGCGTAGGTGGTTCGTTAAGTTGGATGTGAAATCCCCGGGCTCAACCTGGGAACTGCATCCAAAACTGGCGAGCTAGAGTAGGGCAGAGGGTGGTGGAATTTCCTGTGTAGCGGTGAAATGCGTAGATATAGGAAGGAACACCAGTGGCGAAGGCGACCACCTGGGCTCATACTGACACTGAGGTGCGAAAGCGTGGGGAGCAAACAGGATTAGATACCCTGGTAGTCCACGCCGTAAACGATGTCAACTAGCCGTTGGAATCCTTGAGATTTTAGTGGCGCAGCTAACGCATTAAGTTGACCGCCTGGGGAGTACGGCCGCAAGGTTAAAACTCAAATGAATTGACGGGGGCCCGCACAAGCGGTGGAGCATGTGGTTTAATTCGAAGCAACGCGAAGAACCTTACCAGGCCTTGACATCCAATGAACTTTCCAGAGATGGATTGGTGCCTTCGGGAACATTGAGACAGGTGCTGCATGGCTGTCGTCAGCTCGTGTCGTGAGATGTTGGGTTAAGTCCCGTAACGAGCGCAACCCTTGTCCTTAGTTACCAGCACGTAATGGTGGGCACTCTAAGGAGACTGCCGGTGACAAACCGGAGGAAGGTGGGGATGACGTCAAGTCATCATGGCCCTTACGGCCTGGGCTACACACGTGCTACAATGGTCGGTACAGAGGGTTGCCAAGCCGCGAGGTGGAGCTAATCTCACAAAACCGATCGTAGTCCGGATCGCAGTCTGCAACTCGACTGCGTGAAGTCGGAATCGCTAGTAATCGCGAATCAGAATGTCGCGGTGAATACGTTCCCGGGCCTTGTACACACCGCCCGTCACACCATGGGAGTGGGTTGCACCAGAAGTAGCTAGTCTAACCTTCGGGAGGACGGTTACCACGGTGTGATTCATGACTGGGGTGAAGTCGTAACAAGGTAGCCGTAGGGGAACCTGCGGCTGGATCACCTCCTTAATCGACGACATCAGCTGCTTCATAAGCTCCCACACGAATTGCTTGATTCATTGAAGAAGACGATTGGGTCTGTAGCTCAGTTGGTTAGAGCGCACCCCTGATAAGGGTGAGGTCGGCAGTTCGAATCTGCCCAGACCCACCAATTACTTGTGGTGAAAGCCTGTAGCAATACGGGGCCATAGCTCAGCTGGGAGAGCGCCTGCCTTGCACGCAGGAGGTCAGCGGTTCGATCCCGCTTGGCTCCACCATCTCCACTTGCTTACCACGTCAAAGCTTAGAAATGAATATTCGCGTCGAATATTGATTTCTGAACTTTTTCAGAATCGTTCTTTAAAAATTTGGGTATGTGATAGAAATAGACTGAATAGCACTTTCACTGGTGTTTATTCAGGCTAAGGTAAAATTTGTGAGTGTCTCTTAAGTCTTAAGAGTATTGCGAATTTTCGGCGAATGTCGTCTTCACAGTATAACCAGATTGCTTGGGGTTATATGGTCAAGTGAAGAAGCGCATACGGTGGATGCCTTGGCAGTCAGAGGCGATGAAAGACGTGGTAGCCTGCGATAAGCTTCGGGGAGTCGGCAAACAGACTTTGATCCGGAGATCTCTGAATGGGGGAACCCACCTAGGATAACCTAGGTATCTTGTACTGAATACATAGGTGCAAGAGGCGAACCAGGGGAACTGAAACATCTAAGTACCCTGAGGAAAAGAAATCAACCGAGATTCCCTTAGTAGTGGCGAGCGAACGGGGACTAGCCCTTAAGTTGATTTGAGATTAGCGGAACGCTCTGGAAAGTGCGGCCATAGTGGGTGATAGCCCTGTACGCGAAAATCTCTTATCAATGAAATCGAGTAGGACGGAGCACGAGAAACTTTGTCTGAATATGGGGGGACCATCCTCCAAGGCTAAATACTACTGACTGACCGATAGTGAACTAGTACCGTGAGGGAAAGGCGAAAAGAACCCCGGAGAGGGGAGTGAAATAGATCCTGAAACCGTATGCGTACAAGCAGTGGGAGCCTACTTTGTTAGGTGACTGCGTACCTTTTGTATAATGGGTCAGCGACTTATATTCAGTGGCGAGCTTAACCGAATAGGGGAGGCGTAGCGAAAGCGAGTCTTAATAGGGCGTTTAGTCGCTGGGTATAGACCCGAAACCGGGCGATCTATCCATGGGCAGGTTGAAGGTTAGGTAACACTGACTGGAGGACCGAACCGACTACCGTTGAAAAGTTAGCGGATGACCTGTGGATCGGAGTGAAAGGCTAATCAAGCTCGGAGATAGCTGGTTCTCCTCGAAAGCTATTTAGGTAGCGCCTCATGTATCACTGTAGGGGGTAGAGCACTGTTTCGGCTAGGGGGTCATCCCGACTTACCAAACCGATGCAAACTCCGAATACCTACAAGTGCCGAGCATGGGAGACACACGGCGGGTGCTAACGTCCGTCGTGAAAAGGGAAACAACCCAGACCGTCAGCTAAGGTCCCAAAGTCATGGTTAAGTGGGAAACGATGTGGGAAGGCTTAGACAGCTAGGAGGTTGGCTTAGAAGCAGCCACCCTTTAAAGAAAGCGTAATAGCTCACTAGTCGAGTCGGCCTGCGCGGAAGATGTAACGGGGCTCAAACCATGCACCGAAGCTACGGGTGTCACTTAGGTGACGCGGTAGAGGAGCGTTCTGTAAGCCTGTGAAGGTGAGTTGAGAAGCTTGCTGGAGGTATCAGAAGTGCGAATGCTGACATGAGTAACGACAATGGGAGTGAAAAACTCCCACGCCGAAAGACCAAGGTTTCCTGCGCAACGTTAATCGACGCAGGGTTAGTCGGTCCCTAAGGCGAGGCTGAAAAGCGTAGTCGATGGAAAACAGGTTAATATTCCTGTACTTCTGGTTATTGCGATGGAGGGACGGAGAAGGCTAGGCCAGCTTGGCGTTGGTTGTCCAAGTTTAAGGTGGTAGGCTGAGATCTTAGGTAAATCCGGGATCTTAAGGCCGAGAGCTGATGACGAGTGCTCTTTAGAGCGCGAAGTGGTTGATGCCATGCTTCCAAGAAAAGCTTCTAAGCTTCAGATAACCAGGAACCGTACCCCAAACCGACACAGGTGGTTGGGTAGAGAATACCAAGGCGCTTGAGAGAACTCGGGTGAAGGAACTAGGCAAAATGGCACCGTAACTTCGGGAGAAGGTGCGCCGGTGAGGGTGAAGGACTTGCTCCGTAAGCCCATGCCGGTCGAAGATACCAGGCCGCTGCGACTGTTTATTAAAAACACAGCACTCTGCAAACACGAAAGTGGACGTATAGGGTGTGACGCCTGCCCGGTGCCGGAAGGTTAATTGATGGGGTTAGCTAACGCGAAGCTCTTGATCGAAGCCCCGGTAAACGGCGGCCGTAACTATAACGGTCCTAAGGTAGCGAAATTCCTTGTCGGGTAAGTTCCGACCTGCACGAATGGCGTAACGATGGCGGCGCTGTCTCCACCCGAGACTCAGTGAAATTGAAATCGCTGTGAAGATGCAGTGTATCCGCGGCTAGACGGAAAGACCCCGTGAACCTTTACTATAGCTTTGCACTGGACTTTGAATTTGCTTGTGTAGGATAGGTGGGAGGCTTTGAAGCGTGGACGCCAGTTCGCGTGGAGCCATCCTTGAAATACCACCCTGGCAACTTTGAGGTTCTAACTCAGGTCCGTCATCCGGATCGAGGACAGTGTATGGTGGGTAGTTTGACTGGGGCGGTCTCCTCCTAAAGAGTAACGGAGGAGTACGAAGGTGCGCTCAGACCGGTCGGAAATCGGTCGTAGAGTATAAAGGCAAAAGCGCGCTTGACTGCGAGACAGACACGTCGAGCAGGTACGAAAGTAGGTCTTAGTGATCCGGTGGTTCTGTATGGAAGGGCCATCGCTCAACGGATAAAAGGTACTCCGGGGATAACAGGCTGATACCGCCCAAGAGTTCATATCGACGGCGGTGTTTGGCACCTCGATGTCGGCTCATCACATCCTGGGGCTGAAGCCGGTCCCAAGGGTATGGCTGTTCGCCATTTAAAGTGGTACGCGAGCTGGGTTTAGAACGTCGTGAGACAGTTCGGTCCCTATCTGCCGTGGACGTTTGAGATTTGAGAGGGGCTGCTCCTAGTACGAGAGGACCGGAGTGGACGAACCTCTGGTGTTCCGGTTGTCACGCCAGTGGCATTGCCGGGTAGCTATGTTCGGAAGAGATAACCGCTGAAAGCATCTAAGCGGGAAACTTGCCTCAAGATGAGATCTCACTGGAGCCTTGAGCTCCCTGAAGGGCCGTCGAAGACTACGACGTTGATAGGTTGGGTGTGTAAGTGCTGTGAGGCATTGAGCTAACCAATACTAATTGCCCGTGAGGCTTGACCATATAACACCCAAGCAATTTGCGTCGAAATGACCAGATTGCGGTGTTGTGAAGACGAAACGAACCGAAAGTTTGCGACTCACAACTATCACATACCCGATTTGCTGGAGCGTCGAAAGACGGTCTGGTACACAGAATTTCTTGACGACCATAGAGCATTGGAACCACCTGATCCCATCCCGAACTCAGCAGTGAAACGATGCATCGCCGATGGTAGTGTGGGGTTTCCCCATGTGAGAGTAGGTCATCGTCAAGATTAAATTCCGAAACCCCTATCTGCGCATGCAGGTAGGGGTTTTGTCTTTGTGGCCTGGAAAACATTGCCAGCAGGGCGGCTGTCGCTATTTCACGTTTGTGGGCTGGCTTGTGGCCTCTAAGCGGCTGGCAGTGTGCGATCCACTCAGGGAGGCCCCTCCATGGCTGGGCTTTCCGGCTCCCATGTCGTCTCTCGTGGCTACAGATTTCTATGCAAGTCTTCGAGGCATGGCTATCATGCCTGCCTCATTGTGAGTCGAGATTGGCATGCTGAAGTTGTTAAACCTCCTTAAAGATGGCCGGTTTCATTCCGGACAGGCGCTGGGGGCCGCCTTGGGTGTCAGTCGCAGTGCTGTCTGGAAGCAGTTGCAGCACCTTGAGGCTGAGCTGAACTTGCCTATTTATAAAGTCCGCGGTCGCGGTTATCAGCTGGCGACGCCATTGTCCTTGCTGGAAACGGCGGCAATTGCAGAGCGATCTGTCGACGAGTCGTGGCCGGCATTGATTTTCGACTCAATCGACTCGACAAATGCCCAGGCGCTCCGTGAGGTCAATGAGGGGCGAGTTGCTCCTTTTATTGTTCTGGCTGAGCGGCAAACGGCCGGGCGAGGCCGTCGTGGGCGTAGTTGGGCCAGTCCGTTTGCAGAGAACCTTTATTACAGTCTGGTACTGCGGATAGAGGGTGGTATGCGCCAGTTGGAAGGGCTTAGCCTGGTCGTTGGCTTGGCGGTGATGCGCACGCTACATGCCTATGGTGTCAGTGGCGCAGGTCTTAAGTGGCCAAACGATGTGTTGGTGAATAATCAAAAAATCGCCGGTATCTTGCTAGAACTTGTAGGTGATCCTGCAGATGTTTGCCACGTGGTGATGGGCGTTGGGATCAACGTCAACATGCAGGCCAGCAGTGAAGTGGATCAGCAATGGACGTCCATATGGCGAGAGGTTGGGGAGGTCGTTGATCGCAATCAGCTGGTCGCTCTGCTCAATCAGAACCTGCAGGAAGACCTGGTTCGGCATCGCCAGTCGGGATTTGCAGTATTCCAGGGTGAGTGGGAGAAGGCGCACCTCTGGCAAGGTCGCGCGGTATCGCTTATTGCAGGTAATCATCAGGTCGATGGTGTGGTGAGAGGCATTGATCGTCAGGGGGCTCTGCGTCTTGAGGTCGATGGTGTTGAAAAGAGCTTTAGTGGCGGAGAGCTCAGTTTGAGGTTGCGCGATGATTCTTGAGCTCGATTGCGGTAACAGCTTTATCAAATGGCGAATCATTCGCTCTGAGGATGCCTCGATAGTCGCTGGTGGCGTCGTTGAGTCCAATGAAGCATTGATTGCCTCGATCCATGCAGTTCCAGGTAGCGCCCCTCGATGCTGTCGCTTGGTCAGTGTCAGGGGAGAGGATGAGACAGCAGGACTGCGTGCAGCTCTGGTTGAGCAGTTCGGTCTGCTGGTTGTTAGTGCTGAGCCAGCGAAAGAGTTGGCCGGGGTTCGTAATGGCTATGATGATTTCCAGCGATTGGGGCTGGATCGTTGGTTGGCGCTTTTGGGTGGCTATCATCTGGCCAAGGGTGCTTGTGTGGTTATCGACTTCGGTACAGCGGTAACGGCCGACTTTGTCGCGGCTGACGGGGCGCATCTTGGGGGGTTTATTTGCCCTGGGTTGCCGTTGATGCGTAATCAGCTGCGCACCCATACCCGTCGTATCCGTTATGACGACGCCGCAGCAGAGCGTGCGCTCTCAAGCGTGGAGCCTGGGCGTTCGACTGTCGAGGCGGTTGAGCGCGGCTGTCTGTTAATGCTCCAAGGGTTCGTATTGACACAGGTAGAGCAGGCTCACTCGCTTTTTGGAGGGGCATTTACACTGTTCCTCACGGGTGGTGATGCGCCCCTGGTTCATCAGGTGGCTCCGTGTGCTCGCGTGGTACCGGATCTAGTGTTTGTTGGTCTGGCGATAGCCTGCCCCCTGGATTGAGGTATCTATGCGCTGGTTGTTTCTTCTCTTGGTGGTGCTCAATGCTGTTTATTACGTCTGGCATCAGCAAGAAGCGCCTTTGAAGGCAAAGGAGGTAGCCCCGCTGTCTTTGTATAAAGGTAGTCAGCAGGGTATTCGCCTTTTGAGTGAGTCGGGGGCTGGAGGGCGCAGCGCGCAGCAGGCTGAAGATTGTCTCTACATCGGTGGCCTTGCCAAGGTTGAGCAATTGAATGCGCTTCGTCAGCGTTTGGTTTCGTTGGATGTGGCGACTGCACAGGTAGTTGGGGTGCTGGGTGACAGCCCGGGATTCTGGCTGCAGGTGGCGCCCCAAAGCCGACGTTTACTGGGCGAAGCGCTGCTCGCGACACTTTCCCATGATTTCAAAGACTTAAAACATAAAATAATGTTGTGCGAGGGTATTGCAACTGCTGAATAGCTTGATAGAATGGCGCCCGCTTCACAGGGAACACCACTAGTTGGAAAGCCTGTGTAGCAACTGTCAAATTAGCTAACCTCAAGATTTTAATGAGAAAAAGCTTGACAGGAAGGCAGCAAGAGTTGAAAATGCTGCCCACGTTCAGGAGGGGTTCCCGAGCGGCCAAAGGGATCAGACTGTAAATCTGACGTCTACGACTTCGAAGGTTCGAATCCTTCCCCCTCCACCAGTTTAGCGAGAGCTGCAAGCTCCGCGGGTATAGTTTAGTGGTAGAACCTCAGCCTTCCAAGCTGATGATGCGGGTTCGATTCCCGCTACCCGCTCCAGGTTTGCTGTTTTTGCAAAGTGTAAGGCTCTTGTAGCTCAGTTGGTAGAGCACACCCTTGGTAAGGGTGAGGTCAGCGGTTCAAATCCGCTCAAGAGCTCCATATTAACAAGGCAGATATGAAAATATCTGCCTTTGTTTTAATGGTTGGCGTGACTAGTTAAATTCTTCTGCGGGGGACAGTCTCGATGGCTAAGGAAAAGTTCGAACGTAACAAGCCGCACGTGAACGTAGGTACTATTGGTCACGTTGACCATGGTAAGACCACGTTGACTGCTGCGCTGACTCGCGTTTGCTCCGAAGTTTTCGGTTCGGCTAAAGTCGATTTTGATAAGATTGACAGCGCTCCAGAAGAAAAAGCTCGCGGTATCACCATTAACACCGCGCACGTCGAGTATGACTCGAATATTCGTCACTATGCTCACGTTGACTGCCCAGGTCACGCTGACTATGTGAAGAACATGATCACTGGTGCTGCCCAGATGGACGGCGCTATCTTGGTTTGCTCGGCCGCTGATGGTCCGATGCCGCAAACCCGTGAGCATATCCTGCTGTCCCGTCAGGTAGGTGTTCCCTACATCGTGGTCTTCCTGAACAAGGCTGACCTGGTGGACGATGCAGAGCTGCTGGAACTGGTTGAGATGGAAGTTCGCGACCTGCTGTCCACCTATGACTTCCCGGGCGACGACACTCCGATCATCATCGGTTCTGCTCGTATGGCGCTGGAAGGCAAAGACGACAATGGCATGGGTACAACTGCTGTCAAGAAGCTGGTTGAAACCTTGGATAGCTACATCCCGGAGCCAGAGCGTGCCATCGACAAGCCGTTCCTGATGCCAATCGAAGATGTGTTCTCGATCTCGGGTCGCGGTACTGTTGTTACTGGTCGTATCGAGCGTGGTATTGTCCGCGTTCAAGATGCTCTGGAAATTGTTGGTCTGCGCGACACTGCCACCACCACCTGCACTGGTGTTGAAATGTTCCGCAAGTTGCTCGACGAAGGTCGTGCTGGCGAGAACTGCGGCGTTCTGCTGCGTGGTACTAAGCGTGACGACGTTGAGCGTGGTCAGGTTCTGGTTAAGCCGGGTTCGGTTAAGCCGCACACCAAGTTCACCGCAGAAGTTTACGTTCTGAGCAAGGAAGAAGGCGGTCGTCATACTCCGTTCTTCAAAGGCTACCGTCCACAGTTCTACTTCCGTACTACTGACGTGACTGGTAACTGCGAGCTGCCAGAAGGCGTTGAAATGGTAATGCCAGGTGACAACATCCAGATGACTGTCACTCTGATCAAAACCATCGCAATGGAAGATGGTCTGCGTTTCGCTATCCGTGAAGGCGGTCGTACCGTCGGCGCTGGTGTGGTTGCAAAGGTTCTCGAATAAGTAGTTGATTTATTTCTATCGGGCCGGCATAATGGTCGGCCTGATTAAGCTTTTAGGTCAGTAGCTCAATTGGCAGAGCGACGGTCTCCAAAACCGTAGGTTGGGGGTTCGATTCCCTCCTGACCTGCCAGATTCACCTCGTGTGTCTGGCTTTCTTTTCACAGGATCCTCCTAGATGACTTCCAAGTCTGAAGCCCAAGACTCTCGTTTTGATCTGCTCAAGTGGCTTGCTGTTGTCGCTTTGGTGATCGTAGGCGTTGTTGGTAACCAATACTACAGCGCATCCCCGATTCTGTACCGCGTAATCGCGCTCCTTGTTCTTGCTGCTGCTGCTGCCTTCGTTGCGCTGCAGACGGCTAAGGGTAGGTCGTTTTTTGCGCTGGCTAAGGAAGCTCGTACCGAGATTCGTAAAGTTGTATGGCCAACCCGCCAAGAAACCACTCAGACCACCCTTATCGTAGTGGCGGTCGTTCTGGTTATGGCGCTACTGTTGTGGGGGCTTGATTCCCTGCTCGGTTGGTTGATTTCGTTGATTGTCGGCTAAGGGTGTCCCGTGGCTAAGCGTTGGTACGTCGTGCATGCTTACTCGGGTTACGAGAAGCATGTCATGCGCTCGTTGATCGAGCGCGTAAAACTGGCTGGCATGGAAGACGGTTTCGGCGAAATTCTGGTCCCGACCGAAGAAGTGGTCGAGATGCGCAATGGCCAGAAGCGCAAGAGCGAGCGTAAGTTCTTTCCAGGCTACGTATTGGTTCAGATGGACATGAACGAAGGGACTTGGCACTTGGTCAAGGATACCCCTCGCGTCATGGGCTTCATCGGTGGTACGGCAGATAAACCTGCGCCTATCACTGATAAAGAGGCAGAAGCGATTCTCCGTCGTGTTGCTGATGGCAGCGACAAGCCGAAGCCGAAGACGTTGTTCGAGCCGGGCGAGGTCGTTCGTGTCATCGACGGTCCGTTCGCTGATTTCAACGGCACTGTCGAAGAAGTTAACTACGAGAAGAGCAGGCTGCAGGTCGCAGTGCTCATTTTCGGACGCTCTACTCCGGTGGAGCTCGAGTTCAGTCAGGTCGAGAAGGTCTAACTGAACCCAGCATCCCATACCCCGCAGCCTTGTGCTGCGGGGTTTTGTCGTCACTGGGATAAAACGTAAGTAATCCGGGGAGCCATTAGGCGTTCGTACCCGATATTGGAGTAGCTCATGGCTAAGAAGATTCAGGCTTACATCAAGCTGCAAGTAAAGGCCGGCCAGGCCAACCCAAGCCCACCCGTTGGTCCTGCACTGGGTCAACACGGTGTGAACATCATGGAATTCTGCAAGGCCTTCAACGCCCGTACTCAGGGTCAAGAACCAGGTCTGCCGACTCCAGTGATCATCACTGTTTACAGTGACCGCAGCTTCACCTTCGAAACCAAGAGCACCCCTGCTTCGGTTCTGCTGAAGAAAGCAGCTGGCCTGACCAGCGGTTCGGCTCGTCCGAACACTGTCAAGGTTGGTACTGTGAACCGCGCTCAGCTGGAAGAGATCGCAAAAGCTAAGAAAGCTGATCTGACTGCCGCTGACCTGGAAGCAGCCGTGCGTACCATCGCCGGTTCTGCTCGCAGCATGGGCCTCAACGTGGAGGGTGTGTAATGGCTAAGCTGACCAAGCGCCAAAAGGCCATCGCTTCGAAGGTTGAAGCTGGCAAAGTTTACAACTTTGAAGACGCAGCAGCTCTGCTGGCCGAACTGTCCACCGTGAAGTTCAGCGAGTCCTTCGACGTTGCAGTCAACCTCGGTGTTGACCCGCGTAAATCTGACCAGGTTGTTCGCAGCGCAACTGTGCTGCCGCACGGCACTGGCAAGACCGTACGCGTAGCTGTCTTCACTCAGGGTCCAGCTGCTGAGGCCGCTCTGGCTGCCGGCGCTGACCGTGTAGGTATGGACGATCTGGCTGCCGAAATGAAAGGCGGCGATCTGAACTATGACGTCGTTATTGCCTCCCCGGACGCAATGCGTGTTGTAGGTCAGTTGGGTCAGGTACTGGGTCCTCGCGGCCTGATGCCAAACCCGAAGGTTGGTACTGTAACTCCAGACGTAGCTACCGCGGTTAAAAACGCCAAGGCTGGTCAGGTTCGTTATCGCACCGACAAAAACGGCATCATCCACACCTCCGTTGGCAAAGTCGGCTTTGATGCTGTCAAGCTGAAGGAAAACGTTGAAGCCCTGATCGCTGATCTGAAGCGTATCAAGCCAGCTTCTTCGAAAGGTATCTACGTCAAGCGCGTTACCCTGAGCACCACTATGGGCCCAGGTCTGGTCATCGATCAGAGCTCGCTGAGCGCGTAAGACATCGGTGGGTGCGAGCGATCGCGCCCGCTTTGCAAAATTGGGGTCCCTGCCTGGCGGGGGCTATCCAAGACCGTAGGCGACGCAAGTCTTAAACCTCAAGCCTACGCAGATGGTGCTCCCGATTCCTTACCGAATCAGACACCAAAACGACATTCGGCCTCGGTCGAATGAAACGGTAACAAGCAGGAGTTAAACCCGTGGCAATTAAACTCGAAGACAAGAAGGCCATCGTCGCTGAAGTCAACGAGGCTGCCAAAGCTGCTCTGTCCGCTGTCGTGGCTGATGCCCGTGGCGTGACTGTAGGCGCTATGACCGGACTCCGTAAAGAGGCTCGTGAAGCTGGCGTTTACGTACGTGTTGTACGTAACACCCTGCTCAAGCGTGCAGTTGCTGACACTGAATACAGTGTCCTCAACGACGCCTTCACCGGCCCGACCTTGATCGCGTTCTCCAACGAACATCCAGGCGCTGCTGCCCGTTTGTTCAAGGAATTCGCTAAAGGTCAGGACAAGTTCGAGATCAAGGCAGCTGCGTTCGAGGGCAAGTTCCTCGCAGCAAACGAGATCGACGTGTTGGCTTCGCTGCCAACTCGCGACGAAGCCATTGCAAGGCTGATGAGCGTGATTCAAGGCGCTACCAGCAAGCTGGCTCGTACTTTGGCGGCCGTTCGCGACCAGAAAGAAGCTGCTGCTGCCTAAGGCACCGCAAGCGCTTTCGAAATCATACGTTTAATTTGATGGCTGCGTAGGCTGTCACCCCAATACAGGAATTTATAGTCATGTCTCTGACTAACGAACAAATCATCGAAGCAATCGGCCAGAAAACCGTTCTGGAAGTTGTTGAGCTGATCAAAGCAATGGAAGAAACCTTCGGCGTTACCGCTGCTGTTGCCGCTGCTGGCCCAGCTGCTGCCGCTGCCGTTGTTGAAGAGCAAACCGAGTTCACCGTTAAACTGGTTGAAGCCGGCGACAAGAAAGTAAACGTCATCAAGGCTGTTCGTGAAGCCACCGGTCTGGGCCTGAAAGAAGCCAAGGCTGTTGTTGACGACCTGGGCGTCGTGAAAGAGAACGCTTCGAAAGAAGAAGCTGAAGCTCTGAAGAAAGCTCTGGAAGAAGCAGGCGCTAAAGTCGAAGTTAAGTAACTCCGA
The DNA here is from genome assembly GCF_002753995.1 of Pseudomonas sp. HLS-6. Lineage (NCBI taxonomy): Bacteria > Pseudomonadati > Pseudomonadota > Gammaproteobacteria > Pseudomonadales > Pseudomonadaceae > Pseudomonas > Pseudomonas sp. HLS-6. The sequence continues at coordinate 4,684,074 of NZ_CP024478.1, read as the reverse complement.
CTTTGCGTATCCAGCCCAAGCGTTAAGCGAACGGCTGATGGCTGGTGGCTCTTGCCACCGGCCTTTTTCCGTTATTGGCGGCCGACCAGGTCGGCCCCGATAACGAGCTGCAACCACCGAGACGGTGGCGCAAACCAAGGGGTTTGCACGATTTTCTGGCTGCTTCCGTCGGGAGGAGCCAAACAAGCAGGTGACCAAGCTGGGGAACGCTGATGGCTTACTCATACACTGAGAAAAAACGTATCCGCAAGGACTTTAGCAAGTTGCCGGACGTCATGGATGTGCCTTACCTCCTGGCCATCCAGCTGGATTCGTATCGTGAATTCTTGCAAGCGGGAGCGACCAAAGATCAGTTCCGCGACGTGGGCCTGCATGCGGCCTTCAAATCGGTTTTCCCGATCATCAGCTACTCCGGCAATGCTGCCTTGGAGTACGTTGGCTATCGTCTGGGCGAACCGGCTTTTGATGTCAAAGAATGCGTACTGCGCGGCGTAACCTTCGCCGTACCACTGCGGGTGAAGGTGCGTCTGATCATTTTCGACAAAGAGTCGTCGAACAAAGCGATCAAGGACATCAAAGAGCAAGAAGTCTACATGGGTGAAATCCCCCTGATGACTGAAAACGGTACCTTCGTTATTAACGGTACCGAGCGTGTTATCGTTTCCCAGCTGCACCGTTCGCCAGGTGTGTTCTTCGACCACGACCGTGGCAAGACTCACAGCTCTGGCAAACTGTTGTACTCGGCTCGGATCATTCCTTACCGTGGTTCGTGGTTGGACTTCGAATTCGACCCGAAAGACTGCGTATTCGTTCGTATCGACCGTCGCCGCAAGCTGCCGGCTTCGGTGCTGCTGCGCGCGCTGGGCTACAGCACTGAAGAAGTGTTGAACGCTTTCTACACCACCAACGTTTTCCATGTTTCCGGTGAAAAACTCAGCCTGGAACTGGTTCCTCAGCGTCTGCGTGGCGAAATCGCAGTCATGGACATCCATGACGAGACCGGGAAGGTGATCGTGGAGCAGGGCCGTCGTATTACTGCCCGCCACATCAACCAGCTCGAAAAGGCAGGCGTCAAGCACCTGGACGTTCCAATGGAATACGTCTTGGGTCGCACCACCGCCAAGGCCATCGTGCACCCGGCTACCGGCGAAATCCTGTGTGAGTGCAACACCGAACTGACCACCGAGCTGCTGATCAAGATCGCCAAGGCTCAGGTTGTCCGTATCGAGACGCTCTACACCAACGATATCGACTGCGGTCCGTTCATTTCGGATACCCTGAAAATCGACTCTACCGGCAACCAGCTGGAAGCCCTGGTCGAGATCTACCGCATGATGCGTCCAGGCGAGCCGCCAACCAAGGACGCTGCCGAGACCCTGTTCAACAACCTGTTCTTCAGCGCCGAGCGGTACGATCTGTCCGCTGTTGGCCGCATGAAGTTCAACCGTCGTATCGGTCGTACCGAGATCGAGGGTTCGGGCGTACTGAGCAAGGAAGACATCGTCGAGGTTCTGAAGACCCTGGTCGACATTCGTAACGGCAAAGGTATCGTCGATGACATCGACCACCTGGGTAACCGCCGTGTACGTTGTGTTGGCGAAATGGCTGAGAACCAGTTCCGTGTTGGCCTGGTGCGCGTCGAGCGTGCGGTCAAGGAACGTCTGTCGATGGCAGAAAGCGAAGGCCTGATGCCGCAAGACCTGATCAACGCCAAGCCGGTTGCGGCTGCGGTGAAAGAGTTCTTCGGTTCGAGCCAGCTGTCCCAGTTCATGGACCAGAACAACCCGCTCTCCGAAATTACCCACAAGCGTCGTGTCTCTGCACTCGGCCCTGGCGGTCTGACTCGTGAGCGCGCGGGCTTTGAGGTTCGTGACGTACACCCGACTCACTACGGTCGCGTTTGCCCGATCGAGACCCCTGAAGGTCCGAACATCGGTCTGATCAACTCCTTGGCCGCATATGCGCGCACCAACCAGTACGGCTTCCTGGAAAGCCCGTACCGTGTGGTGAAAGAGGGCGTTGTTACCGACGAAATCGTGTTCCTGTCGGCGATCGAAGAAGCAGATCACGTCATCGCTCAGGCTTCGGCCGCGATGAACGATAAGAAGCAACTGATCGATGAACTGGTAGCCGTTCGTCACCTGAACGAATTCACCGTCAAGGCGCCGGAAGACGTCACCCTGATGGACGTTTCGCCGAAGCAGGTAGTTTCGGTTGCAGCGTCGCTGATTCCGTTCCTCGAGCACGATGACGCCAACCGTGCGTTGATGGGTTCGAACATGCAGCGTCAAGCTGTACCAACCCTGCGTGCTGACAAGCCGCTGGTCGGTACCGGTATGGAGCGCAACGTAGCACGCGACTCCGGCGTTTGCGTTGTGGCTCGTCGTGGTGGCGTTATCGACTCCGTCGATGCCAGTCGTATCGTGGTCCGTGTTGCCGATGATGAAGTCGAAACCGGCGAAGCGGGTGTCGACATCTACAACCTGACCAAGTACACCCGTTCTAACCAGAACACCTGCATCAACCAGCGTCCGCTGGTGAGCAAAGGTGATCGCGTCGAGCGTGGCGACATCATGGCTGACGGCCCGTCCACCGATATGGGTGAACTGGCACTGGGTCAGAACATGCGCATCGCGTTCATGGCATGGAACGGCTTCAACTTCGAAGACTCCATCTGCCTGTCCGAGCGTGTGGTTCAGGAAGACCGTTTCACCACGATCCACATTCAGGAACTGACCTGTGTGGCCCGTGACACCAAGCTTGGCCCAGAGGAAATCACCGCGGACATCCCGAATGTGGGTGAAGCTGCGCTGAACAAGCTGGACGAAGCCGGTATTGTTTATGTTGGTGCTGAGGTTGGCGCTGGCGATATTCTGGTCGGCAAGGTCACGCCAAAAGGCGAGACTCAACTGACTCCGGAAGAAAAACTGCTGCGTGCGATCTTCGGTGAGAAGGCTAGCGACGTTAAAGACACCTCCCTGCGCGTGCCGACCGGCACCAAAGGTACTGTCATCGACGTTCAGGTCTTCACCCGTGATGGTGTCGAGCGCGATAGCCGTGCGCTGTCCATCGAGAAGATGCAGCTGGACGAAATCCGTAAAGACCTCAACGAAGAGTTCCGTATCGTCGAAGGGGCAACCTTCGAGCGTCTGCGTGCAGCCCTGAATGGTCAGATCGTTGAAGGTGGTGCGGGCCTGAAGAAAGGCACCGAGATCACTAACGAAGTTCTGGACGGTCTGGAGCACGGCCAGTGGTTCAAACTGCGCATGGCCGAAGACGCGCTGAACGAGCAACTGGAGAAGGCCCAGGCCTACATCGTTGATCGTCGCCGTCTGCTGGACGACAAGTTCGAAGACAAGAAACGCAAGCTGCAGCAGGGCGATGACCTCGCTCCTGGCGTACTGAAGATCGTCAAGGTCTACCTGGCAATCCGTCGTCGCATCCAGCCGGGCGACAAGATGGCTGGTCGTCACGGTAACAAGGGTGTGGTCTCCGTGATCATGCCTGTCGAAGACATGCCGCACGATGCCAACGGTACGCCGGTAGACGTGGTACTCAACCCGCTGGGTGTACCATCGCGTATGAACGTCGGTCAGATCCTGGAAACCCACCTGGGCCTCGCGGCCAAGGGCTTGGGCGAGAAGATCAACCGCATGCTCGAAGAGCAGCGTAAAGTCGCTGAACTGCGTAAGTTCCTCACCGAGATCTACAACGAAATCGGTGGTCGTCAGGAGAACCTGGAGTCGTTCACCGACCAGGAAATCCTTGACCTGGCCAAAAACCTGAAAGGCGGTGTGCCAATGGCAACTCCGGTCTTCGATGGTGCCAAGGAGCAAGAAATCAAGGCCATGCTGAAACTGGCAGACATGCCAGAAAGCGGCCAGATGCAGCTGTTCGACGGTCGTACCGGCAACAAGTTCGAGCGTCCAGTGACCGTTGGTTACATGTACATGCTCAAGCTGAACCACTTGGTGGACGACAAGATGCACGCGCGTTCCACTGGTTCTTATAGCCTGGTTACTCAGCAGCCGCTGGGTGGTAAGGCGCAGTTCGGTGGTCAGCGTTTCGGGGAGATGGAAGTGTGGGCGCTGGAAGCATACGGCGCGGCATACACCCTGCAAGAAATGCTCACAGTGAAGTCGGACGACGTGAACGGTCGGACCAAGATGTACAAAAACATCGTGGACGGCGATCACCGTATGGAGCCGGGCATGCCCGAGTCCTTCAACGTGTTGATCAAAGAGATTCGTTCGCTCGGTATCGATATCGATCTGGAAACCGAATAACACGTGACGCGAATCGGGAGCGTGGCTGAACAAGCCCGCTCCCTGCTCCGCCAGGAGGAAAGGCCTTGAAAGACCTACTGAATTTGCTGAAAAACCAGGGTCAAGTCGAAGAGTTCGACGCCATCCGTATCGGATTGGCCTCGCCTGAGATGATCCGTTCGTGGTCGTTCGGTGAAGTTAAAAAACCGGAAACCATCAACTACCGTACGTTCAAACCCGAGCGTGACGGTCTGTTCTGCGCCAAGATTTTTGGTCCAGTCAAGGACTACGAGTGCCTGTGCGGTAAGTACAAGCGCCTGAAGCACCGTGGTGTTATCTGTGAGAAGTGCGGCGTTGAAGTCGCCCTGGCCAAGGTTCGTCGTGAGCGCATGGCGCACATCGAGCTGGCCTCTCCGGTTGCCCACATCTGGTTCCTGAAGTCCCTGCCGTCGCGTATCGGCTTGCTGATGGACATGACCCTGCGTGATATCGAACGTGTTCTCTACTTCGAGAGCTATGTCGTTATCGATCCAGGCATGACCACCCTTGAAAAGGGTCAACTGCTGAACGATGAGCAGTACTTCGAAGCGCTGGAAGAGTTCGGCGACGACTTTGACGCTCGTATGGGTGCCGAAGCTGTACGTGAGCTGCTGCACGCTATCGATCTGGAGCACGAAATTGGCCGCCTGCGCGAAGAGATTCCGCAGACCAACTCGGAAACCAAGATCAAGAAGCTGTCCAAGCGTCTGAAGCTGATGGAGGCCTTCCAGGGCTCCGGCAACCTGCCTGAGTGGATGGTTCTGACCGTTCTGCCGGTTCTGCCGCCAGATCTGCGCCCATTGGTTCCGCTGGACGGCGGTCGTTTCGCGACCTCCGACCTGAACGATCTGTATCGTCGGGTGATCAACCGTAACAACCGTCTGAAGCGCCTGCTCGACCTGTCCGCGCCAGATATCATCGTGCGCAACGAAAAGCGCATGCTGCAGGAAGCGGTCGACGCACTGCTCGACAACGGCCGTCGTGGCCGCGCCATCACTGGCTCGAACAAGCGTCCTCTGAAATCCCTGGCTGACATGATCAAGGGTAAGCAAGGTCGTTTCCGTCAGAACTTGCTCGGTAAGCGCGTTGACTACTCTGGCCGTTCGGTAATTACCGTAGGTCCGACCCTGCGTCTGCACCAGTGCGGTCTGCCGAAGAAGATGGCTCTGGAGCTGTTCAAACCATTCATTTTCGGCAAGCTGGAGATGCGCGGTCTGGCGACCACCATCAAAGCGGCCAAGAAAATGGTCGAGCGCGAGCTGCCAGAGGTCTGGGACGTTCTTGCCGAAGTGATTCGCGAACACCCCGTACTGCTTAACCGTGCACCGACCCTTCACCGTCTGGGTATCCAGGCTTTTGAACCGGTACTGATCGAAGGTAAGGCTATCCAGCTGCACCCGTTGGTCTGTGCTGCGTACAACGCCGACTTCGACGGTGACCAGATGGCCGTTCACGTGCCGCTGACGCTGGAAGCCCAGCTGGAAGCGCGCGCGCTGATGATGTCGACCAACAACATCCTGTCGCCAGCCAACGGTGAGCCGATCATCGTTCCTTCGCAGGACGTGGTACTGGGTCTGTACTACATGACCCGTGAAGCCATCAACGCCAAGGGCGAAGGTCGCGTTTTTGCTGACCTGCAGGAAGTCGACCGCGTGTTCCGCGCTGGTGAGGCCGCTCTGCACGCCAAGATCAAGGTTCGTATCAACGAAACCGTCAATGATCGTGATGGTGGCAGCGTCAAGAACACCCGTATCGTCGACACAACCGTTGGCCGTGCGCTGCTGTTCCAGGTGGTTCCGGCCGGCCTGTCGTACGACGTGGTCAACCAGCCGATGAAGAAAAAGGCGATCTCCAAGCTGATCAACCAATGCTACCGCGTTGTTGGTCTGAAAGAGACCGTGATCTTCGCTGACCAGTTGATGTACACCGGTTTTGCCTACTCGACCATTTCTGGCGTTTCCATCGGTGTTAACGACTTCGTTATCCCGGATGAGAAAGCCCGCATCATCGGTACTGCTACCGACGAAGTGAAAGAGATCGAGAGCCAGTACGCTTCCGGCCTGGTAACCCAGGGCGAGAAGTACAACAAGGTAATCGACCTGTGGTCGAAGGCGAACGACGAAGTTTCCAAGGCGATGATGGCCAACCTCTCGAAAGAGAAGGTTATCGACCGTGATGGCAACGAAGTCGAGCAAGAGTCCTTCAACTCCATGTACATGATGGCTGACTCCGGTGCTCGGGGTTCGGCAGCTCAGATTCGTCAGTTGGCCGGTATGCGTGGTCTGATGGCCAAGCCGGACGGCTCGATCATCGAGACGCCGATCACCGCGAACTTCCGTGAAGGTCTGAGCGTACTGCAGTACTTCATCTCGACTCACGGTGCTCGTAAGGGTCTTGCGGATACCGCGTTGAAGACTGCGAACTCCGGTTATCTGACGCGTCGTCTGGTAGACGTTGCGCAGGATCTGGTAGTGACCGAGATCGATTGCGGCACCGAACAGGGCCTGCTGATGACGCCGCACATTGAAGGTGGCGACGTCGTTGAGCCGCTGGGTGAGCGTGTACTTGGTCGTGTAATTGCCCGAGACGTATTCAAGCCTGGCACCGACGAAGTCATCGTCCCTGCTGGCACTCTGGTAGACGAGAAGTGGGTTGAGTTCATCGAGCTGAACAGCATCGATGAAGTTATCGTGCGCTCGCCGATCAGCTGTGAAACCCGTTACGGTATCTGTGCCAAGTGCTACGGTCGTGACCTGGCTCGCGGTCATCAGGTCAACATCGGTGAGGCTGTCGGCGTTATCGCTGCCCAGTCGATCGGTGAGCCTGGTACCCAGCTGACCATGCGTACGTTCCACATCGGTGGTGCTGCGAGCCGTACTTCGGCTGCCGACAGCGTCCAGGTGAAGAACGGCGGTATGGTTCGCCTGCACAACCTCAAGCAGGTTGAGCGTGCCGATGGCAATCTGGTCGCGGTCTCGCGCTCCGGTGAGCTGGCCATTGCCGACGAATTCGGTCGTGAGCGTGAGCGCTACAAGCTGCCTTACGGTGCTGTGATTTCGGTCAAGGAAGGTGACAAGGTCGACGCTGGCGCGATCGTTGCCAAGTGGGACCCGCACACCCACCCGATCGTTACCGAAATGAAAGGTACCGTGACCTTCGTGGGCATGGAAGAAGGCATTACCATCAAGCGTCAGACCGACGAATTGACTGGTTTGACCAACATCGAAGTATTGGACGTTAAAGACCGTCCGGCTGCAGGTAAGGAAATTCGTCCTGCAATCAAGATGGTCGACGCCAATGGCAAGGATCTGCTGCTGCCGGGTACCGATGTACCAGCTCAGTACTTCCTGCCGGCGAACGCCCTGGTTGGTGTTGCTGACGGTGCGCAAATCGGTGTGGGTGACGTTATTGCACGTATCCCGCAAGAAACTTCCAAGACCCGTGACATCACCGGTGGTCTGCCGCGCGTTGCCGACTTGTTCGAAGCGCGTCGTCCGAAGGAAGCGTCGATTCTCGCGGAAGTCAGCGGTACCATTGCATTCGGTAAAGAAACCAAGGGCAAGCGCCGCCTGGTTATCACTCCGAACGATGGCAGCGAGCCGTACGAAGAGCTGATTCCGAAGTGGCGTCACCTGAACGTCTTCGAAGGCGAACAAGTGAACCGTGGTGAAGTTATCTCCGACGGTCCAAGCGATCCGCACGACATCCTGCGTTTGCTGGGTGTGAGCGCGCTGGCCAAGTACATCGTCAACGAGATTCAGGACGTTTACCGTCTGCAAGGCGTTAAGATCAACGACAAGCACATCGAGACCATCCTGCGTCAGATGCTGCGTAAGGTTGAGATCGCCGAGTCGGGTGATTCCAGCTTCATCAAGGGCGACCAGATGGAGTTGACCCAGGTACTGGTAGAGAACGAGCGCTTGGCTTCTGAAGACAAGTTCGTCTCCAAGTTCTCGCGCGTACTGTTGGGTATCACCAAGGCTTCGCTCTCCACCGAGTCGTTCATCTCGGCGGCCTCCTTCCAGGAGACCACCCGAGTGCTGACCGAAGCGGCGGTAACCGGCAAGCGCGATTACCTGCGCGGCCTGAAAGAGAACGTGGTCGTAGGTCGTCTGATCCCGGCCGGTACCGGTCTGGCTTACCACAGCGAGCGCAAGCGTCGCCGTGATGCCGACAAGCCGCTGCGTGTAAGTGCCAGTGAGGTGGAAGCCGCACTGACTGAAGCGCTGAACTCCAGCGGCAACTAAGCGTAGGGCCCTGGTGGCCTCACTCCGGTCGTCGGTGACTGTTATTGTCACCGACAGCCGGGGAGGGGAGGCTGGGGCCTTGCCTTGACTGGGGACAAGATCCTCTTTAGACTCTTGTACCCCTAAATTTGGTGGGACTTCGTCCTGCCATTTTGCTTTTCTTGCAAGACAATAGCGTCGCAAGACAACAGTGGAGCTAGTAGATGGCAACTATCAACCAGCTGGTACGTCAGCCGCGTAAGCGTATCGTCGAGAAATCCGACGTTCCTGCGCTGCAGAACTGCCCGCAACGTCGTGGCGTATGCACTCGTGTGTACACCACCACGCCGAAAAAACCTAACTCGGCACTGCGTAAAGTATGCCGTGTGCGTCTGACCAACGGTTTCGAGGTTTCCTCGTACATCGGTGGTGAAGGCCACAACCTGCAAGAGCACAGCGTGGTGCTGATTCGTGGCGGTCGTGTAAAAGACTTGCCAGGTGTTCGTTACCACACCGTTCGCGGTTCCCTGGATACCTCCGGCGTCAAAGGTCGTAACCAAGGCCGTTCGAAGTACGGTACCAAGCGTCCGAAGTAATCGGCCGTTTGCAGCAGTTTGCAGTTATTCATTTTATTGAGTCGATAAGAGTAAGGTCGGGCACGCACCCAGTGGGTCAGGTGTCCCGGGCTAACCTGAAGACCGTTTGAGGGCTTATCAATGCCAAGACGTCGTGTAGCAGCCAAGCGTGAGATTCTGGACGATCCGAAATACGGAAGCCAGATTCTCGCCAAGTTCATGAACCACGTGATGGAAAGCGGCAAGAAGGCCGTAGCCGAGCGCATCGTTTACGGTGCTCTGGATACCGTCAAAGCACGCAAGAACAGCGATCCCCTGGAAATCTTCGAGAAAGCTCTCGACGCCATCGCTCCGCTGGTCGAAGTAAAGTCGCGCCGTGTTGGCGGTGCCACTTACCAGGTTCCTGTTGAAGTTCGTCCATCCCGTCGTAACGCGCTGGCAATGCGCTGGCTGGTAGACTACGCCCGCAAGCGTGGCGAGAAGTCCATGGCGCTGCGCCTGGCCGGCGAACTGCTGGATGCTGCTGAAGGCAAAGGTGCTGCAGTCAAGAAGCGTGAAGACGTACACCGTATGGCTGAAGCCAACAAGGCTTTCTCGCACTACCGCTTCTAATCACAGCATCAATTTTTTTGCGAGGGCTTTATGGCTCGTACTACAGCAATTAACCGCTACCGTAACATCGGTATCTGTGCGCACGTTGATGCGGGCAAGACTACCACTACCGAGCGGATCCTGTTCTACACAGGCCTGAGCCACAAAATGGGCGAGGTGCATGATGGCGCCGCGACCACCGACTGGATGGTTCAGGAGCAGGAGCGGGGTATTACCATTACCTCTGCTGCCGTTACTACCTTCTGGAAAGGTTCCCGTGGTCAGTACGACAACTACCGCGTAAACGTCATTGATACACCAGGCCACGTTGACTTCACTATTGAAGTAGAGCGTTCCCTGCGTGTACTCGACGGCGCTGTCGTTGTGTTCTGCGGTACCTCCGGTGTTGAGCCTCAGTCCGAAACCGTATGGCGTCAGGCCAACAAGTACGGTGTTCCACGTGTTGTTTACGTGAACAAGATGGACCGTGCAGGTGCTAACTTCCTGCGCGTAGTTGGTCAGATCAAGAACCGTCTGGGTCACACCCCGGTTCCTGTCCAGCTGGCTATCGGTTCGGAAGAGAACTTCGAAGGTCAGGTTGATCTGATCAAGATGAAGGCAATCTACTGGAACGAAGACGACAAGGGCACCACCTATCGCGAGGAAGAAATTCCTGCTGATATGCTGGAGCTGGCTGAAGAGTGGCGCGCCAATATGGTCGAAGCTGCTGCTGAGGCCAACGAAGAGCTGATGAACAAGTACCTTGAAGAAGGTGAGCTGTCCGTCGAAGAAATCAAGGCTGGTCTGCGTGCTCGCACCCTGGCTAGCGAGATCGTTCCGGCTGTCTGCGGCTCTTCCTTCAAGAACAAGGGTGTTCCTCTGGTTCTTGACGCCGTTATCGACTTCCTGCCTGCTCCGACCGAGATCCCTGCAATTCAGGGTATCCATCCGGATAACATCGACGACGAAAGCGCTCCGAAAATCGAGCGTCACGCTAGCGATGATGAGCCGTTCTCGGCTTTGGCGTTCAAGATCGCTACCGACCCATTCGTTGGTACTCTGACTTTCGTGCGCGTCTACTCGGGCTTCCTGAGCTCTGGTGACTCCGTGATCAACTCGGTCAAGGGCAAGAAAGAGCGCGTTGGTCGTATGGTGCAGATGCACGCCAACCAGCGTGAAGAGATCAAGGAAGTACGTGCAGGCGACATCGCTGCGCTGATCGGCATGAAAGATGTCACCACTGGTGATACCCTCTGTGATGCCGACAAGCCGGTAATCCTTGAGCGTATGGATTTCCCTGAGCCAGTAATTTCGGTAGCTGTTGAGCCGAAAACCAAGCAGGATCAGGAAAAGATGGGTATCGCACTGGGCAAGTTGGCTCAGGAAGACCCGTCGTTCCGCGTCAAGACCGACGAAGAAACCGGCCAGACCATTATCTCGGGTATGGGCGAGCTTCACCTGGACATCCTCGTTGACCGCATGAAGCGCGAGTTCAACGTTGAAGCCAACATCGGTAAGCCGCAGGTTTCCTACCGCGAGCAGATCACCAAGGACAACGTCGAGATCGAAGGTAAGTTCGTCCGTCAGTCCGGTGGTCGCGGTCAGTTCGGTCACTGCTGGATTCGCTTCTCGCAGCCAGACGTGGACGATAAGGGCAACATCACTGAAGGCCTGGTTTTCACTAACGAGGTTGTGGGTGGTGTGGTTCCGAAGGAATACATCCCGGCTATCCAGAAGGGTATCGAAGAGCAGATGAAGAACGGCATCGTTGCCGGCTATCCGCTGATCGGCCTGAAGGCAACCGTGTTTGATGGTTCCTACCACGACGTCGACTCCAACGAGATGGCGTTCAAGGTGGCGGCCTCCATGGCGACCAAGCAGCTGGCCACGAAAGGCGGCGGTAAAGTGCTTGAGCCGATCATGAAGGTGGAAGTTGTGACCCCTGAGGACTACATGGGTGACGTGATGGGTGACCTGAACCGTCGTCGTGGTCTGATCCAGGGTATGGAAGATTCGGTGTCCGGCAAGGTTGTCCGTGCTGAAGTTCCGCTCGGAGAGATGTTCGGTTATGCGACCGACGTTCGTTCCATGTCTCAGGGTCGCGCGAGCTACTCCATGGAATTCTCCAAATACGCTGAGGCTCCGTCGAACATCGTCGAAGCGCTCGTTAAAAAACAAGGCTGATTCAGTCCTTTAGGCTAGGAGTTAATTGTCGTGGCTAAAGAAAAATTTGATCGTTCCCTTCCGCACGTCAACGTTGGCACCATCGGTCACGTTGACCATGGTAAAACCACTCTGACTGCTGCTCTGACTCGCGTCTGCTCCGAAGTTTTCGGTTCGGCTGTTGTCGAATTCGACAAGATCGACAGCGCTCCAGAAGAGAAAGCTCGCGGTATCACCATCAACACCGCGCACGTCGAGTACAACTCGAACATTCGTCACTACGCTCACGTTGACTGCCCAGGTCACGCTGACTACGTGAAGAACATGATCACCGGTGCTGCTCAGATGGACGGCGCTATCCTGGTTTGCTCGGCCGCCGATGGTCCGATGCCACAAACCCGTGAGCACATCCTGCTGTCCCGTCAGGTAGGCGTTCCGTACATCGTGGTCTTCCTGAACAAGGCTGACCTGGTAGACGACGCAGAGCTGCTGGAACTGGTTGAGATGGAAGTTCGCGACCTGCTGTCCACCTATGACTTCCCAGGCGACGACACTCCGATCATCATCGGTTCTGCTCGTATGGCGCTGGAAGGCAAAGACGACAACGGCATGGGCACCACCGCTGTCAAGAAGCTGGTTGAAACTCTGGACAGCTACATCCCAGAGCCAGAGCGCGCTATCGACAAGCCGTTCCTGATGCCAATCGAAGACGTATTCTCGATCTCTGGTCGTGGTACTGTTGTTACCGGTCGTATCGAGCGTGGTATCGTCCGCGTTCAAGACGCTCTGGAAATCGTTGGTCTGCGTGACACCACCACCACCACCTGCACCGGTGTTGAGATGTTCCGCAAGCTGCTGGACGAAGGTCGTGCTGGCGAGAACTGCGGCGTTCTGCTGCGTGGTACCAAGCGTGACGACGTTGAGCGTGGTCAGGTTCTGGTTAAGCCAGGTTCGGTTAAGCCGCACACCAAGTTCACCGCAGAAGTTTACGTTCTGAGCAAGGAAGAAGGCGGCCGTCATACTCCGTTCTTCAAAGGCTACCGTCCACAGTTCTACTTCCGTACTACTGACGTGACTGGTAACTGCGAGCTGCCAGAAGGCGTTGAAATGGTAATGCCAGGTGACAACATCCAGATGACTGTCACTCTGATCAAAACCATCGCAATGGAAGATGGTCTGCGTTTCGCTATCCGTGAAGGCGGTCGTACCGTCGGCGCTGGCGTCGTAGCCAAAATCATCGAGTAATATTCGATGCTTTGAAAAGCCCCCGCTCAGCGGGGGCTTTTTTTATTGGGTTGACACCCAACTGGGGCGTCTATAGAATCACGCCTCCTTTTAACGGGCGTAGTGCGCCCGGTGGGAATAGCAGCCTGGAGTCTGAAATCCAATGCAAAATCAGCAAATCCGTATCAGGTTGAAGGCTTTTGACCATCGCCTGATCGACCAATCCACCCAGGAAATCGTGGAAACCGCGAAACGTACTGGTGCTCAAGTGCGTGGTCCAATTCCACTGCCTACCCGTAAAGAGCGGTTCACCGTTCTGGTCTCCCCGCACGTCAACAAAGACGCGCGTGACCAGTACGAGATCCGTACTCATAAGCGCGTACTGGACATCGTCCAGCCAACGGATAAAACCGTTGATGCACTTATGAAGCTTGATCTTGCGGCAGGTGTGGAAGTGCAGATCAGCCTCGGCTAAGACTCGGGTCTTAGTCGTGTAACGCTCTGAAATGGGCGGCCATAGCGGGTGAAAGCCCCGTACACTCATGAGGTTTACAACATGACTATTGGTGTAGTCGGTCGTAAATGCGGTATGACCCGTATTTTCACCGAAGAAGGTGTCTCCATTCCGGTCACGGTCATTGAGATCGAGCCGAATCGCGTCACCCAGTTCAAAACTGAAGAAACCGATGGCTATCGTGCAGTGCAAGTCACTGTAGGTGAGCGTCGTGCTTCGCGCGTGACTGCTGCTCAGGCAGGTCACTTCGCTAAAGCGAACGTTGCCGCTGGTCGCGGTGTCTGGGAATTCCGCCTTGAAGAAGGCGAGTACCAGGCTGGCGACTTGATCAATGCTGAACTCTTCGCTGCAGGCCAACTGGTAGATGTTACCGGTCAGTCCAAAGGTAAAGGCTTTGCCGGTACCATCAAGCGTTGGAATTTCCGCGGTCAAGATAACACCCACGGTAACTCCGTTTCCCACCGCGTCCCGGGCTCTATCGGCCAGTGCCAGACTCCTGGTCGTGTATTCAAGGGCAAAAAAATGTCCGGTCATATGGGCGCCGAGCGCGTGACCGTTCAGTCCCTCGAAGTAGTGCGCGTCGACGCTGAACGCAATCTGTTGCTGGTCAAGGGTGCCGTTCCTGGCGCTACTGGCGGCGATCTGGTTGTGCGTCCGGCTGCCAAGGCTCGCGGTTAAGGGGAAGCTGACATGCAACTAAATGTAAATGACGCTCAAGCGATCGAAGTTTCCGAACTGACTTTCGGCGGCGAATTCAACGAGACGCTGGTTCACCAAGCAGTCGTGGCCTACATGGCTGGCGGCCGTCAAGGTACCAAGCAGCAGAAAACCCGTTCCGACGTTGCTGGTGGCGGTAAGCGCCCATGGCGTCAGAAAGGTACTGGCCGTGCTCGTGCCGGTACTATCCGTAGCCCAATCTGGCGTGGCGGCGGTACCACTTTCGCAGCTCGTCCTCAGGACCACTCGCAGAAGCTCAACAAGAAGATGTACCGCGCAGCACTGCGCTCCATCCTCGCTGAGCTGGTGCGTACCGACCGTCTGGTCGTGGTTCAGGACTTCGCTGTTGAAGCACCGAAAACCAAAGACCTGCTGAACAAGCTGAACGGTATGGGTCTGACCGACGTACTGATCGTTTCTGAGGCTGTTGATCAGAATCTGTACCTGGCTGCTCGCAACCTGCCGCACGTCGATGTACGTGACGTACAAGGTTCCGATCCGGTCAGTCTGATCGCATACGACAAAGTGTTGATCACTGTGTCGGCCGTGAAGAAATTCGAGGAGCTGCTGGGATGAACCAGGAACGCGTATTTAAAGTTCTACTTGGCCCGCACGTTTCCGAGAAGGCCACGGTTCTGGCTGAGAAGAAAGGCCAGTTCGTATTCAAGGTTGCTACTGATGCAACCAAGCTGGAAATCAAGAAGGCTGTCGAAGGTCTGTTCGGTGTCAAGGTCGAGAACGTCACTACCGTGAACGTTCTGGGTAAGACCAAGCGCACCGCTCGTGGTCTGGGCAAGCGCAATGACTGGAAGAAGGCGATCGTATCCCTTCAGCCAGGCCAAGATCTCGATTTCAGCAGCAGTGCTGAGTAAGGAAGGGGTGCATCATGGCAATCGTTAAATGCAAACCGACTTCCCCTGGCCGCCGTTTCGTGGTCAAGGTGGTCAACCAGGAGCTGCATAAAGGCGCTCCTCACGCACCGCTGCTCGAGAAGAAATCGAAGACTGGTGGTCGTAACAACAATGGCCGCATCACTACTCGTCACGTAGGTGGTGGTCATAAGCAGCATTACCGTATGGTCGACTTCCGTCGCAACGACAAGGACGGCATCGCCGCCACTGTCGAGCGTATTGAATACGATCCGAACCGTACTGCTCACATCGCACTGCTGTGCTATGCAGACGGCGAGCGCCGCTACATCATCGCCCCTAAAGGCGTGAGTGCTGGCGACCAGCTGATCGCAGGTGCTCTGGCTCCAATCAAGCCAGGCAACTCCCTGCAGCTGCGTAACATCCCAGTGGGTAGCACCATTCACGGCATCGAACTGAAGCCGGGCAAAGGTGCACAAATCGCTCGTTCCGCTGGTGCTTCGGCTCAGCTGATCGCTCGCGAAGGTGTCTACGTGACCCTGCGTCTGCGCTCTGGTGAAATGCGTAAAGTCCTGGCTGAATGCCGTGCGACCCTGGGTGAAGTCTCGAACTCCGAGCACAGCCTGCGTTCGCTGGGTAAAGCTGGTGCTAAACGCTGGCGTGGCGTTCGCCCAACCGTTCGTGGTGTTGCCATGAACCCGGTTGACCACCCGCACGGTGGTGGTGAAGGTCGTACCTCCGGTGGTCGTCATCCGGTATCGCCATGGGGCTTCCCGACTAAGGGTGCTAAGACTCGTGGTAATAAGCGTACCGACAATATGATCGTCCGTCGTCGCAAGTAAATAGAGGGATACGACAGTGCCACGTTCTCTGAAAAAAGGTCCTTTTATTGATCTTCACCTACTGAAGAAGATCGAAGTGGCGGCGGAAAAGAACGATCGCAAACCAGTTAAAACCTGGTCGCGCCGTTCCATGATCCTGCCACAAATGGTCGGTTTGACCATCGCGGTACACAACGGTCGCCAACACGTCCCAGTTCTCGTGAACGAAGACATGGTCGGCCATAAACTGGGCGAGTTCGCCGGTACCCGCACCTACCGCGGGCACGTGGCTGACAAGAAAGCCAAGCGTTAAGGGGTAAGGAAATGGAAGTAGCCGCTAAGTTGTCGGGCGCTCGCATCTCCGCCCAGAAAGCCCGCTTGGTCGCCGACCAGATCCGCGGGAAGAAGGTGGGCGAAGCGCTCAACCTGTTGGCCTTCAGCAGCAAGAAAGCCGCTGAAATCATGAAGAAAGTCCTCGAGTCGGCCGTAGCCAACGCCGAGCATAACGAAGGCGCAGACGTTGATGACCTGAAGGTCTCCACCGTTTTCGTCAACGAAGGGCGTTCGCTGAAGCGTATCATGCCGCGTGCCAAAGGCCGCGCTGATCGCATCGTCAAGCGGTCTTGCCATATCACTGTCAAGGTTGCGGACAAGTAACGGAGTCGATCAGATGGGTCAGAAAGTACATCCCACTGGCATTCGCCTGGGAATCGTCAAGGAGCACACCTCCGTCTGGTATGCAGACGGTCGGACTTATGCGGACTATTTGCTCGCAGATCTGAACGTGCGTGAGTATCTCCAAGACAAACTAAAAAGCGCGTCCGTTAGCCGTATCGATATCCATCGTCCGGCCCAAACTGCACGCATCACCATCCACACCGCTCGTCCAGGTATCGTTATCGGGAAGAAAGGTGAGGATGTTGAAAAACTGCGTCAGGACCTGACCAAGCAAATGGGTGTGCCTGTGCACATCAATATCGAAGAGATCCGCAAGCCGGAACTCGACGGTATGCTGGTTGCTCAGAGCGTAGCTCAGCAGCTGGAGCGTCGTGTGATGTTCCGTCGCGCCATGAAGCGCGCTGTACAGAACGCCATGCGTATTGGTGCCAAAGGCATCAAAATCCAAGTGAGCGGTCGTCTCGGCGGTGCTGAAATCGCACGTACTGAATGGTATCGCGAAGGTCGTGTGCCACTGCACACCCTGCGTGCCGATATCGACTATGCCACCTACGAAGCTCACACCACTTATGGTGTGATCGGTGTCAAGGTTTGGATCTTCAAAGGCGAAGTTATCGGTGGTCGCCAAGAAGAACTGAAACCACAAGCACCAGCGCCTCGTAAAAAAGCTGCTAAGTAAGGGGTACGCCAAATGTTGCAACCAAAGCGTACAAAATTCCGCAAGCAGATGACCGGCCACAACCGTGGTCTGGCACTGCGCGGTAGCAAAGTCAGCTTCGGCGAATTTGCTCTGAAAGCTGTTGCTCGCGGTCGTCTCACCGCTCGCCAGATCGAGTCGGCACGTCGTGCTCTGACTCGTCACGTAAAACGTGGCGGCAAGATCTGGATCCGTGTATTCCCGGACAAGCCGATCTCCAAGAAGCCTCTCGAAGTGCGGATGGGTAAAGGTAAGGGTTCCGTGGAGTACTGGGTTGCCCAGATCCAGCCAGGCAAAGTCCTGTACGAGATCGAGGGTGTTTCTGAAGAGCTGGCGCGTGAGGCATTCGCCTTGGCGGCTGCAAAGCTGCCTCTCGCCACCTCCTTTGTTAAGCGGACGGTGATGTGATGAAAGCGAATGAACTTCGTGACAAATCAGCACAGCAACTGAACGAGCAACTGCTCGGCTTGCTGCGCGACCAGTTCAATCTGCGCATGCAGAAAGCAACTGGCCAGTTGGGGCAGTCGCACCTGCTCTCGCAAGTTAAGCGTGACATCGCTCGCGTGAAAACTGTGCTCAACCAGCAGGCAGGTAAGTGATCATGGCTGAAGCTGAAAAAACCGTCCGTACGCTGACTGGCCGTGTCGTCAGCGACAAAATGGACAAGACCATCACCGTACTGATCGAGCGTCGCGTTAAGCACCCGATCTACGGTAAATACGTTAAGCGTTCGACTAAGCTGCACGCGCACGACGAAACCAATCAGTGCCACATCGGCGACAAGGTCTCCATTCGCGAGACCCGTCCGCTGGCCAAGACCAAGTCCTGGGCACTGGTTGAAGTTCTCGAACGCGCTGTTGAAGTCTAAGGGCTAAGGGTCGGAGAAATTTTATGATTCAGACTCAATCCATGCTCGATGTGGCCGATAACAGCGGCGCTCGTCGCGTCATGTGCATCAAGGTGCTCGGCGGTTCCCACCGTCGTTACGCCGGTATCGGTGACATCATCAAAGTAACCGTCAAGGAAGCAATTCCTCGCGGTAAAGTGAAAAAGGGCCAGGTGATGACTGCTGTTGTAGTCCGCACCCGTCACGGCGTTCGCCGTGCCGATGGTTCGATTATCCGCTTTGATGGCAACGCTGCTGTTCTGTTGAACAACAAGCAAGAGCCAATCGGCACCCGTATCTTTGGGCCAGTGACCCGTGAACTTCGTACTGAGAAGTTCATGAAGATCGTCTCGCTCGCCCCAGAAGTGCTGTAAGGAGATCCGACATGCAAAAGATTCGTCGTGACGACGAGATCATCGTGATCGCCGGCAAAGACAAAGGTAAGCGCGGTAAGGTGCTGAAGGTGCTCGCTGACGACCGTCTGGTCGTTGGTGGGATCAACCTGGTGAAGCGTCATACCAAGCCTAACCCTATGTCGGGCGTACAAGGCGGTATCGTCGAGAAAGAAGCGCCACTGCACGCTTCCAACGTCGCCATTTTCAACGGCGAAACCAACAAGGCTGACCGCGTTGGTTTCAAAGTAGAAGAAGGCAAAAAAATTCGTGTCTTCAAGTCGACCCAAAAAGCGGTTGATGCTTGAACACTGCTAGGTAGAAGACCATGGCACGACTGAAAGAGATTTATCGGAAGGAAATCGCTCCCAAGCTTAAGGAAGAACTTAAGCTGGCGAACGTGATGGAAGTTCCGCGCGTTACCAAAATCACCCTGAACATGGGTCTGGGCGAAGCGATCGGCGACAAAAAAGTCATCGAGCACGCTGTTGCTGACCTGGAAAAGATCACCGGTCAAAAAGCCGTTGTGACTTTCGCACGGAAATCCATCGCGGGCTTCAAAGTCCGTGAGGGCTGGCCGATTGGCGTTAAAGTTACTCTGCGCCGCGATCGTATGTACGAATTCCTGGACCGCCTGCTGGCGATCTCCCTGCCTCGGGTTCGCGACTTCCGCGGCCTGAATGCCAAGTCCTTCGATGGTCGTGGCAACTACAGCATGGGCGTGAAAGAGCAGATCATCTTCCCGGAAATCGATTACGACAAGATCGATGCTCTCCGCGGTCTGGACATTACCCTGACCACTACTGCTCGTACGGATGACGAAGGTCGCGCCCTGCTGCGTGCTTTCAAATTCCCGTTCCGCAACTGATTGGAGTAGGAAAATGGCCAAGAAGAGCATGAAAAACCGCGAGCTGAAGCGTCAGCTCACGGTTGCTAAATACGCCAAGAAGCGTGCTGAGCTCAAAGCTACCATCGTTAATCTGAATGCAACTCCAGAAGAGCGTTGGGCAGCAGCTGTAGCTCTGCAGAAGCAGCCACGTGACGCAAGCGCCTCGCGCATGCGTAACCGCTGCCGCATCACCGGCCGTCCACACGGCGTTTACCGCAAGTTCGGCCTGGGCCGTAACAAGCTGCGTGAAGCAGCAATGCGCGGTGACGTCCCAGGTCTGGTTAAAGCCAGCTGGTAAGACGTGCCGACAGTGTCCTGGCGGAGGAGGAGCAATCTTCCGACCGCCGGTGACCTGGCAACGAAACAAGCCCCTTATGGGGCTTGTTTCGTTTCTGGGATGTGTCTAGAATGACCGGCTCACCTGAGCCCGGGTTTTTCCTGGGTCGTTCGGGTGTCTGTAGTAGCCGAAAGGCTAATTATTCTTGTATCAGGAGCGTCTAGCCCATGAGTATGCAGGACCCGTTAGCGGACATGCTAACTCGAATCCGTAATGCCCAGATGGCTGAAAAGTCCGTCGTAAGCATGCCTTCTTCTACCCTGAAGGTGGCTGTAGCCAAAGTTCTGAAAGACGAAGGTTACATCGCGGGTTACCAGGTCAGCAGCGAAGTTAAACCGTCGCTGTCCATCGAGCTGAAATACTTCGAAGGCCGTCCAGTCATCGAAGAAGTCAAGCGCGTAAGTCGTCCAGGCCTGCGTCAGTACAAGTCCGTCGAAGAACTGCCGAAAGTACGTGGCGGTCTGGGCGTGTCTATCGTCTCCACCAACAAAGGTGTGATGACTGATCGTGCTGCGCGCGCTGCCGGTGTCGGCGGCGAAGTTCTCTGCACTGTGTTCTAAGGGGGGATAAGCATGTCTCGCGTCGCTAAGAACCCCGTAAAGCTGCCAGCAGGCGTCGAAGTTAAGTTCGCCGGCCAACAGCTTTCGGTGAAGGGTGCCAAGGGCACTCTCGAACTGAATGTTCACTCGTCCGTAGAAGTCGTCGAAGAAGCCGGTGAGCTGCGTTTCGCTGCTCGCAATGGCGATCAACAGACTCGCGCCATGGCCGGTACTACCCGTGCTCTGGTTAACAACATGGTCCAGGGCGTAAGCCAAGGCTTCGAGCGTAAGCTCCAGCTGGTCGGTGTTGGTTACAAGGCTCAGGCCAAAGGCGAAGTGCTGTCCCTGGCTCTCGGTTTCTCCCACCCGGTTGATTATCAGCTGCCGCAAGGCGTCACTGCTGAGACCCCAAGCCAGACCGATATCCTGATCAAGGGCATCGATAAGCAACTGGTTGGTCAAGTGGCCGCTGAAATTCGCGATTTCCGTCCGCCAGAGCCTTACAAAGGTAAGGGTGTGCGTTACGCGGATGAAGTCGTCCGTCGTAAAGAAGCCAAGAAGAAGTAGGGCCTAGCAAATGACCGACAAAAAAGTTACTCGACTGCGTCGCGCTCGCAAAGCACGTCTGAAAATGCACGAGCTCGAAGCCGTGCGTCTCTGCGTGTTCCGCTCTTCGCAGCACATCTACGCCCAGGTCATTTCGGCCGACGGCAGCAAAGTCCTGGCCAGCGCCTCGACTTTGGACAAAGAACTGCGTGATGGCGCCACTGGCAACATCGACGCGGCCACTAAGGTTGGCAAGCTGGTTGCCGAGCGTGCGAAAGCCGCTGGCGTTTCTCAAGTTGCTTTCGACCGTTCTGGCTTCAAGTACCACGGCCGTGTCAAGGCACTGGCTGATGCTGCTCGTGAAGGCGGGCTGGAGTTCTAAGTTATGTCAAATAACGACCAAAAGCGCGACGAAGGCTACATCGAGAAGCTGGTTCAAGTTAACCGCGTAGCTAAAACCGTAAAAGGCGGCCGTATCTTCACTTTCACCGCGTTGACCGTGGTTGGTGATGGTAAAGGTCGTGTTGGCTTCGGCCGTGGCAAGTCGCGTGAAGTGCCTGCTGCGATCCAGAAGGCAATGGAAGCTGCTCGTCGCAACATGATTCAAGTGGACCTGAACGGCACCACTCTGCAGTACGCTACCAAGGCCGCCCACGGCGCCTCGAAGGTTTACATGCAGCCTGCCTCTAACGGTACCGGTATCATCGCTGGCGGCGCAATGCGTGCTGTCCTGGAAGTTGCTGGTGTTCAGAACGTTCTGGCCAAGTGCTACGGTTCGACCAACCCAGTGAACGTGGTTCATGCCACTTTCAAGGGTCTGAAAGCCATGCAATCTCCTGAGTCCATTGCCGCCAAGCGTGGCAAGAGTGTTGAGGAGATCATCTGATCATGGCTACCGTTAAAGTAACGTTGATCAAAAGTACCGCTGGCCGTCTGCCTAACCACAAACTGTGTGTTAAAGGCCTGGGTCTGCGTCGCATCGGTCACACTGTAGAAGTCCTGGATACTCCCGAGAACCGCGGGATGATCAACAAGGCTTACTACATGCTGCGCGTCGAGGGTTAATCGATGAAACTCAATGATCTGAGTCCAGCGCCGGGTTCCCGTCGCGAGAAGCATCGTCCGGGTCGTGGTATCGGTAGCGGTTTGGGTAAGACTGGTGGCCGTGGCCACAAAGGTCAGACCTCCCGTTCCGGTGGCACCATCGCTCCAGGCTTTGAAGGCGGTCAACAGCCGCTGCATCGTCGTCTGCCGAAGTTCGGCTTCGTTTCGCTGAAAGCCATGGACCGCGCAGAAGTGCGTCTGTCCGAGCTGGCTAAAGTGGAAGGCGACGTCGTCACCGTGCAATCCCTGAAGGATGCCAACGTGATTAACCAAAACGTACAGCGCGTGAAAATCATGCTGTCCGGTGAAGTTACTCGCGCAGTCACCATCAAGGGCGTCGCTGCCACCAAAGGTGCGCGTGCGGCTATCGAAGCAGCTGGCGGCAAGTTCGAGGAATAAATGGCTAAGCAAGGTGCTCTCTCTTCGCTCGGCAAGGGCGGGATGTCTGAACTCTGGGCTCGTCTGCGTTTTCTGTTCCTGGCGATTATCGTCTATCGGATCGGCGCACACATCCCTGTTCCAGGTATCAATCCGGACCGGCTGGCGGAACTGTTTCGACAGAATGAGGGGACCATTCTTAGCTTGTTCAACATGTTTTCCGGCGGCGCGCTGGAGCGGATGAGCATCTTTGCATTGGGGATCATGCCGTACATTTCGGCATCGATCATCATGCAGCTGATGACCACCGTGAGCCCGCAGCTGGAGCAGTTGAAGAAGGAAGGTGAATCTGGCCGTCGCAAGATTAGCCAGTACACCCGCTACGGCACCGTCGTTCTGGCGCTGGTTCAAGCTATTGGCATGTCTATTGGCTTGGCCGGTCAGGGCGTAGCGTTTTCTGCTGATTTTGGCTTCCATTTCGTTGCGGTCTCCACTTTTGTGGCGGGCGCGATGTTCATGATGTGGCTGGGTGAGCAGATCACGGAGCGCGGTGTCGGCAACGGTATCTCGATGTTGATCTTCGCGGGTATCGTTGCCGGTCTTCCGAGAGCAATCGGGCAGTCTTTCGAGTCTGCGCGTACGGGTGATATCAACATTATCGCCCTGATCGTTATCGGTCTTCTGGCAGTAGCGATCATCGGTTTTGTGGTGTTCATTGAGCGTGGTCAGCGTCGTATCGCCGTTCATTACGCCAAGCGTCAGCAGGGCCGTAAGGTCTTTGCTGCGCAGACCAGCCACCTGCCGTTGAAGGTGAACATGGCCGGGGTTATCCCAGCCATTTTCGCGAGCAGCATCTTGCTGTTCCCGGCTTCGCTGGGTGCCTGGTTCGGTCAGTCCGAAGGTATGGGCTGGCTGCAGGACATCTCGGAGTCGATCGCTCCTGGTCATCCATTGAATATTCTGCTGTTTAGTGCAGGGATCATTTTCTTCTGCTTCTTCTATACGGCGTTGATGTTCAATCCGAAAGACGTAGCGGAAAACCTGAAGAAGTCCGGTGCCTTTATTCCGGGCATCCGTCCAGGCGAGCAGTCGGCGCGCTACATTGATGGCGTTCTGACCCGTTTGACCATGTTCGGTGCTCTTTATATGACGGCCGTCTGCCTTCTGCCCCAGTTCCTGGTGGTGGCTGCAAACGTTCCGTTCTACCTTGGCGGGACCTCGTTGCTGATTGTGGTAGTGGTTGTGATGGACTTCATGTCCCAAGTACAATCGCACCTCGTTTCGCACCAGTACGAATCCCTGATGAAGAAAGCCAACCTGAAAGGCTACGGTGGCAGCGGTCTGCTGCGTTGATAGTCCCTTAAGGTTCGAGGAGTTGGTGATGAAAGTTCGTGCATCGGTGAAAAAGCTGTGCCGTAACTGCAAAATTATTCGCCGCGAAGGTGTCGTTCGAGTAATTTGCAGCGCGGAACCACGTCACAAACAGCGCCAAGGCTGAGTGTGATCTGTGCTTCAAGCCCAGCAGCTAGTGCGCTGCTGGGTTGATTATTTGTTTCTACAGCGATATTATCTCGCGCCCTATTTCTTGGCTTCCGGGGCGTAGGTAGCTGTCAATTGGAGTCCCACTGAATGGCCCGTATTGCAGGCGTCAACATTCCAGATAACAAGCACACTGTTATCTCGCTGACCTACATCTATGGTGTTGGTCGCACTACTGCACAGAAAATCTGTGCAGAGACTGGGGTCAACCCAGCCGCAAAGATCAAAGATCTGAGCGACGAGCAGATTGAACAGCTGCGTAGCGAAGTTGCGAAGTTCACCACCGAAGGTGATCTGCGTCGCGACATCAACATGAAAATCAAGCGGTTGATGGACCTGGGCTGCTACCGCGGTCTGCGTCATCGTCGGGGTCTGCCAGTACGCGGTCAGCGTACCAAGACCAACGCGCGTACCCGTAAAGGTCCGCGTAAGCCGATCCGCAAGTAATCGCACCAGCGAATCGACAGGAAAATAGACATGGCAAAACCTGCTGCTCGTCCTCGTAAAAAAGTCAAAAAGACAGTGGTTGATGGGATCGCCCACATCCACGCGTCTTTCAACAACACCATCGTGACCATCACCGATCGTCAAGGTAACGCACTGTCGTGGGCTACCTCCGGCGGTTCGGGTTTCCGTGGTTCGCGCAAATCCACCCCGTTCGCGGCCCAAGTTGCTGCAGAGCGTGCTGGTCAAGCTGCGCTGGAGTACGGTCTGAAAAACCTCGACGTTAACGTCAAGGGTCCAGGTCCAGGTCGTGAGTCCGCTGTTCGTGCTTTGAACAGCTGTGGCTATAAGATCGCCAGCATCACCGACGTGACGCCAATCCCGCACAACGGGTGCCGTCCGCCGAAGAAGCGCCGCGTGTAATCAGGAGACAGATAAATGGCACGTTACATTGGTCCAAAATGCAAACTGTCTCGTCGTGAAGGCACTGATCTGTTCCTGAAGAGCGGCGTTCGCGCTCTGGAATCGAAGTGCAACATCGAAGCAGCCCCAGGTATTCACGGTCAGCGTCGTGGTCGTCAGTCCGACTACGGCACCCAGCTGCGTGAGAAGCAAAAAGTCCGTCGTATCTACGGCGTTCTCGAGCGTCAGTTCAGCGGTTACTACAAGGAAGCAGCCTCCAAGAAGGGTGCTACCGGCGAGAACCTGCTGCAACTGCTCGAGTGCCGTCTGGACAACGTCGTTTATCGTATGGGCTTTGGCGCTACTCGTGCCGAATCCCGTCAGCTGGTTTCGCATAAAGCGATCAGCATCAACGGCAAGACTGTAAACGTTCCGTCCTACCAAGTTCGTCCGGGTGACGTGGTCGCAGTTCGCGAGAAATCGTTGAACCAGCTGCGCATTGTTCAAGCCCTTGAACTGTGCGCCCAGCGTGGCCGCGTTGAGTGGGTAGAAGTAGATGCTGCAAAAAAATCCGGTGTTTTCAAGAACGTCCCGGCTCGCAGCGACCTGTCTGCCGACATCAACGAAAACCTGATTGTCGAGCTCTACTCCAAGTAAGGGCTAGAAAATAGGTGCATCCATGCAGATTTCGGTAAATGAGTTTCTGACGCCCCGCCACATTGATGTGCAGGTCGTCAGTCCAACCCGCGCCAAGATCACGCTCGAGCCTCTCGAGCGTGGCTTCGGCCATACCCTGGGCAACGCGCTGCGTCGCATCCTGTTGTCCTCTATGCCTGGCTGTGCAGTAGTCGAGGCCGAAATTGACGGCGTACTCCATGAGTACTCGGCAATTGAAGGTGTACAGGAAGATGTTATTGAGATCCTGTTGAACCTGAAAGGCCTGGCTATCAAACTGCATGGTCGTGACGAAGTTACGCTGACCTTGTCGAAAAAGGGTTCGGGGGTGGTTACCGCTGCCGATATTCAGCTGGATCATGATGTCGAGATCGTTAACCCCGATCACGTAATCGCTAACCTGGCGTCTAACGGCGCTTTGAACATGAAGCTCACCGTAGCTCGTGGTCGTGGTTATGAGCCGGCCGATTCGCGTCAGAGCGATGAAGATGAGAGCCGCAGCATTGGTCGCTTGCAGCTTGACGCTTCGTTCAGCCCGGTTCGCCGTATCGCCTACGTGGTGGAAAACGCCCGTGTCGAGCAGCGTACCAACCTGGATAAGCTGGTTATCGATCTGGAAACCAACGGTACTCTGGATCCTGAAGAGGCAATCCGTCGTGCAGCAACCATTCTGCAACAGCAGTTGGCTGCGTTCGTCGACCTCAAAGGTGACAGTGAGCCTGTGGTAGTGGAGCAGGAAGACGAGATCGATCCGATCCTGCTTCGCCCGGTTGACGATCTGGAATTGACCGTACGTTCGGCCAACTGCCTGAAGGCGGAGAACATCTACTACATCGGTGATCTGATTCAGCGCACCGAAGTAGAGCTGTTGAAAACTCCGAACCTGGGTAAGAAGTCCCTGACTGAAATCAAGGACGTTCTGGCTTCCCGTGGTCTGTCCCTCGGCATGCGCCTCGACAACTGGCCGCCTGCAAGTCTTAAGAAAGACGACAAGGCGACTGCCTGATCGTCGTAATCACCGAACGTAAGTTTGGTAAGGAATGAACCATGCGTCATCGTAAAAGTGGTCGTCACCTGAGCCGCACCAGCGCGCACCGCAAAGCCATGTTCCAAAACATGGCGGTGTCGCTGTTCGAGCACGAGCTGATCAAAACTACCCTGCCTAAAGCCAAGGAACTGCGCCGCGTTGCCGAGCCGCTGATCACCCTGGCCAAGGAAGACAGCGTAGCTAACCGTCGTCTGGCCTTCGACCGTACTCGTTCGAAAGCCATCGTTGGTAAGCTGTTCAACGATCTGGGCAAGCGCTATGCCACCCGTCAGGGCGGCTACCTGCGTATCCTCAAGTGCGGTTTCCGCGCTGGCGATAACGCACCTATGGCGTACGTCGAGCTGGTTGATCGTCCTGTCGGTGGCGTAGTAGAAGCTGCTGAGTAAGACGAACAGTCTGAAACAAGGAACCGGGCCTAGTGCCCGGTTTTTTGTTTTCATTGTGATTGAAATAAGCTATTGATCTTGATCAATTAATGAATTTGATCGTGTCGTCTTCATGCTCAATACTCCCTCTCAGCCGACTAGCCGGCAGCATTATTCTGAAAAGGGAGAGAGCATGAGCCAGAACAAGACACTGACCACCGCCAGCGGTGCTCCGGTTGCCGATAACCAGAACTCGCGTTCTGCCGGCCCACGTGGTCCGCTGCTGCTGGAAGATTTTCACCTGATTGAAAAGCTCGCGCACTTCAACCGTGAGAACATTCCGGAGCGTCGTGTACATGCTAAAGGCTCGGGCGCTTATGGCACCTTCACCGTCACCCGGGATATCAGCCAATACACCAGTGCCAAACTGTTCGAGGCAGTAGGCAAGCAGACGCCAACGTTCCTGCGATTCTCTACGGTGGGCGGCGAGCGGGGCTCTGCCGATACCGAGCGCGATCCTCGTGGGTTTGCCGTGAAGTTCTACACCGAGGAAGGTAACTGGGACATTG
Organism: Pseudomonas sp. HLS-6; assembly: GCF_002753995.1. Taxonomy (NCBI): domain Bacteria; kingdom Pseudomonadati; phylum Pseudomonadota; class Gammaproteobacteria; order Pseudomonadales; family Pseudomonadaceae; genus Pseudomonas; species Pseudomonas sp. HLS-6. The sequence goes on along the minus strand of NZ_CP024478.1, from coordinate 4,656,582 downwards.
TGGGCAACAACACGCCGGTTTTCTTCATTCGGGACCCGCTGAAGTTCCCCGACTTCATCCATACCCAGAAGCGCTTGCCACAAAGTAACCTGAAGAGCCCGCAGGCGATGTGGGACTTCTGGTCGCATTCGCCAGAGGCATTGCACCAGGTCACCATCCTGTTCTCTGATCGGGGCATTCCGGATGGCTACCGTCATATGCACGGCTTTGGTAGCCATACCTTCAGCCTGATCAACGCGGCTGGTGTGCGTCATTGGGTCAAGTGGCACTTCAAGACCAAGCAAGGTATCAAGAACCTGGCGCCGGCCGAGGCGACTCGCCTTGCTGGCACCGATCCGGATTACGCCCAGCGGGATCTGTTCGAGGCGATTGAACGAGGCGACTTCCCTAGATGGAGTGTCTGTATCCAGGTCATGACCGAGGATCAGGCCGCTGCGCACAGCGATAACCCATTCGATGTCACCAAGACCTGGTCGCAGAAGGCGTTCCCCCTGATTGAAGTGGGTGAGCTTGAGCTCAATCGTAACCCGCTGAACTACTTTGCCGAGGTTGAGCAGGCGGCTTTCGCGCCGAGCAATCAGGTGCCGGGTGTTGGCCTATCGCCAGACCGTATGCTGCAGGGGCGTGTGTTCGCTTATGCCGATGCTCACCGCTACCGTGTAGGGACCAACCATCAGCAGTTGCCTGTTAACGCTCCGAAGAGCCCTGTGAACAGTTACCAGCGTGATGGTGCGATGGCCCTGGGCAGTAATGGCGGAGCAGCACCGAACTATGAGCCAAACAGCTACAGCAACGCCCCCAAGCAGGCGCCTCAGTACGCCGAACCAGCGCTTGCACTCAATGGCGCTGCGGACCGTTACGATCATCGTGAGGATGGTGACTACTACAGCTATGCCGGTGCCCTGTTCCGTTTGATGAACAGTGAACAGAAAGCGCTGCTGATCAGTAATATCGCGGGCGCGATGAAGGGTGTGTCGCAGGATGTTGTTCAACGTCAGTTGCAGCACTTCCTCAAGGCTGATGCGGCTTACGGTGAAGGTGTCGCCAAGGCGTTGGGGGTCAAACTGGCATAAGTCGAAGTGATAAGCAGAACCGCCCGCATTAGGGCGGTTTTTCAATGCAATTGACTACTGTTTGCGCCCCTTTTTACCTGATTTTACGTTAATCGCAGTGACCTCTCCGTCATCCTGGTTCACACTGTCACTTTCACTTAGGGAGAAGCAGGGCGATGCAAGGTCACCCGGACGTAATCGACTACCTCAACACGTTGCTGACGGGAGAACTGGCGGCACGTGATCAGTATTTCATCCACTCGCGCATGTATGAAGACTGGGGCTTGAGCAAGCTCTACGAGCGTATCAACCATGAGATGGAAGAAGAGGCACAACACGCTGACGCCCTGATTCGCCGTATTCTCATGCTTGAAGGCACACCGCGTATGCGTCCTGACGATCTGGACATCGGTGCTACCGTGCCGGATATGTTCGCAGCCGATTTGCGCCTCGAGTACAAAGTCCGTGCAGCACTGTGCAAAGGCATCGAGTTGTGCGAACTGCACAAGGACTACATCAGCCGCGATATCTTGCGTGCGCAACTGGCTGACACCGAGGAAGATCACACCTACTGGCTGGAGAAGCAGTTGGGCCTGATCAAGTCCATCGGCCTGGAAAACTACCTGCAATCGCAGATGTAGTTCGCGATGCTGCAAAAAAGCCCCTGCCGTTTGCGCGGCAGGGGCTTTTTCATGGGCGTCAGGCCCTGTCGCGCAGTAACAACGGTTTTAGGTAATGACCTGTGTGCGACTGCTCCATCTCCGAGACCTCTTCAGGCGTCCCGCAGGCGATGATCTGGCCTCCTCGGGAGCCACCCTCCGGGCCGAGATCGACCAACCAGTCGGCCGTCTTGATGACATCCAGGTTGTGTTCGATCACTACCACGGTGTTGCCGTGGTCACGAAGCCTGTGCAGCACATCGAGCAACTGCTGAATATCGGCGAAGTGCAGACCGGTGGTCGGCTCATCGAGGATGTACAGGGTCTTGCCGGTGTCACGCTTGGACAGTTCGCGCGACAGCTTCACCCGCTGAGCCTCACCACCGGACAAGGTGGTCGCAGATTGCCCCAGCTTGATGTAGGAGAGCCCCACGTCCATCAGCGTTTGCAGCTTGCGCGCCAGCGCCGGTACCGCATCGAAGAACTCCCGCGCTTCCTCGATGGTCATCTCAAGAACTTCGTGGATGTTCTTGCCCTTGTATTTGATCTCCAGGGTTTCGCGGTTGTAGCGTTTGCTCTTGCAGACATCGCACGGCACATAGATGTCAGGTAGAAAGTGCATCTCGACTTTGATCAGGCCATCGCCCTGGCACGCCTCACAGCGTCCGCCCTTGACGTTGAAGGAGAAGCGTCCCGGGCCATAGCCGCGTGAGCGCGACTCCGGCACGCCGGAGAACAGTTCACGAATCGGTGTGAACAGGCCGGTATACGTGGCCGGGTTGGAGCGCGGCGTGCGACCGATCGGGCTTTGATCGATGTCCACGACCTTGTCTAGGTGCTGCAGGCCATCACAACTGCTATGCGGTGCCGCTTCGAGGCTGGTCGCACCATTAAGGGCGGTCGCGGCCAAGGGGAACAGCGTGTTGTTGATCAGGGTTGACTTGCCTGAGCCGGAAACGCCGGTCACGCAGGTCAGCAGGCCAATCGGAATCTCCAGGTCAACGTTCTGTAGGTTGTTGCCGCGCGCGCCCTTGAGCTTCAGTGAGCGCTTCTTGTCACGCGGCGTGCGGGTGGCCGGTACGGCAATTTTGACCCGGCCCGAGAGGTATTTACCGGTCAGCGAGTCAGGGTGTGCCATTACCTCGGCGGGCGTTCCTTCGGCGACGATTTGTCCACCGTGTACGCCAGCACCAGGCCCAATATCCACCACATAGTCAGCCAGACGAATGGCATCCTCGTCATGCTCCACCACGATCACGGTGTTGCCGATATCGCGCAGGTGGTTGAGGGTCGCCAGGAGGCGGTCGTTGTCCCGTTGATGCAGGCCGATGGACGGCTCGTCGAGGATATACATCACCCCGACCAACCCGGCACCGATCTGGCTGGCTAGCCGAATACGCTGTGCTTCGCCGCCCGACAGGGTGTCGGCACTACGGTCTAGCGTCAGGTAATCCAGGCCCACGTTCACCAGGAACTGCAGGCGCTCACAGATTTCCTTGAGGATCTTGTCGGCGATTTCACCGCGTCGCCCGGTCAGTTTCAGGCCGCCGAAGTACTCGCTGGCATCGCCGATTGGCAGGCTGGTAACGGCTGGCAGGGTTTTCTCGCCAACCCATACGTGCCGTGCTTCGCGTCGCAACCGTGTGCCGCGGCAGTCAGGGCAGGGCTGAGTGCTGAGGAACTTGGCCAACTCTTCGCGGACGGTGGCCGATTCGGTTTCCCGGTAGCGGCGCTCCAGGTTCGGCACGATGCCTTCGAAGGGGTGTGACCGCTTGACGATATCGCCGCGGTCGTTGAGGTACTTGAAGTCGACATTCTGGTTGCCGCTGCCGTGCAGAATGACCTTCTGCTGGTCGGCTGGCAGCTCGCCGAATGGCACCTCGAGACTGAACCCATAGTGCGCGGCCAAGGAGCCAAGCATCTGGAAGTAATAGACGTTGCGTCGGTCCCAGCCGCGTATCGCGCCCTCTGCCAAGGTCAGTTCATTATTGACCAGACGTTTGACATCGAAGAACTGTTTCACGCCGAGGCCGTCGCAGGTTGGACATGCGCCGGCGGGGTTGTTGAAGGAAAACAGCTTAGGTTCCAGTTCGCTGATGGCATGGCCGCAGATCGGGCAGGCGAAGCGGGCGGAGAAGATCAGCTCTTCGCCGGGCTCTTCATCCATTGGCGCAACCAGGGCGATGCCATCGGCCAGCTTCAGAGCCGTTTCGAAGGACTCCGCCAGGCGTTGCTGCAGGTCCTCACGCACCTTGAAGCGATCGACCACCACTTCGATGGTGTGCTTCTTCTGTTTGTCCAGCTTGGGCAGTTCGTCGAGCTCGAACAGCTTGCCGTTGACCCGGGCGCGGACAAAGCCCTGAGCGCGCAACTCCTCGAAGATCGCCAGGTGTTCGCCCTTGCGCTCTCGAATCACCGGCGCCAGCAGCATCAGCTTGCTGCCTTCAGGCTGCGCCAACACCAGGTCGACCATCTGGCTGACGGTCTGTGCTTCCAGCGGAATGTCGTGGTCCGGGCAGCGTGGCGTACCAACACGTGCGTAAAGCAGGCGCAGGTAGTCGTAGATTTCGGTGATGGTGCCGACAGTCGAGCGTGGGTTGTGCGAGGTCGACTTCTGCTCGATGGAAATCGCTGGCGACAGGCCTTCAATGGTGTCGACGTCAGGCTTTTCCATCATCGAGAGGAACTGCCGGGCATAGGCCGACAGCGATTCGACATAACGGCGCTGGCCTTCGGCATAGAGGGTGTCGAACGCCAACGACGACTTTCCGGAGCCAGACAGGCCGGTGATGACGATCAGTTTGTCCCGGGGCAGGGTCAGGTCGATGTTCTTAAGGTTGTGGGTTCGTGCCCCACGAATCAGGATCTTGTCCACTGCGGCCTCGCTTGGCGGGCATAAACCGGTGAGTATAAGGCTGCATGCCAGCACGCGGCAAAGCGTCACGTATATGCTGACAATCGATCGGGCTGGTAGAATCGCCGCCGGTTCACACGAGGTTTATCCATGCACGATCCCCACAGCGAACGCATGAGTGGTAGCGAGACTCGCGCCGCAAGCGGCCTGGCACTGGTGTTCGCATTCCGTATGCTAGGCATGTTCATGGTGTTGCCGGTTCTGGCGACCTATGGCATGGACCTGGCCGGCGCCACGCCGGCACTGATTGGCCTGGCCATTGGTGCCTATGGCCTGACCCAGGCATTCCTGCAGATCCCGTTCGGGATCATTTCCGATCGGATTGGTCGGCGTCCGGTTATTTACCTCGGCCTGGTCATCTTTGCCCTGGGGAGTGTGCTGGCAGCCAACGCCGATAGCATTTGGGGCGTGATTGCCGGGCGCGTCCTGCAAGGCGCCGGTGCTATTTCGGCGGCAGTCATGGCGCTGCTGTCGGATTTGACCCGTGAGCAACATCGAACCAAGGCCATGGCCATGATTGGCATGAGTATCGGCTTGTCCTTTGCGGTGGCCATGGTGGTAGGGCCCTTGCTGACGCGGGCCTTTGGCTTGTCGGGGTTGTTTCTGGCCACAGCGGCGATGGCGCTTGTCGGCATCGCGCTGATCGCGTTCGTCGTTCCAGCCTCCCACGGCGCCTTGCAGCACCGTGAGTCGGGTGTGGCGAAACAGGCACTTGGCCCGACCTTGCGGCACCCTGATCTGTTGCGTTTGGATGTCGGTATCTTTGTTCTGCACGCCATCCTGATGGCCAGTTTCGTGGCCTTGCCGCTGGCGCTCGTCGAGCGTGGCGGCTTGCCGAAGGAGGAGCACTGGTGGGTGTACCTGACGGCCCTGCTCATTTCATTCTTCGCAATGATTCCGTTCATCATCTACGGCGAAAAAAAGCGCAAGATGAAGCGTGTGTTGCTCGGGGCGGTGAGTGTATTGATGCTCACTGAACTATTCTTCTGGGTATCGGCAGACAACTTGCAAGAACTGGTGATCGGCACCGTGATATTCTTCACCGCCTTCAACCTGTTGGAGGCGTCGTTGCCTTCGCTGGTAAGTAAGGTGTCGCCTGCCGGTGGCAAGGGAACTGCAATGGGGGTTTACTCCACCAGTCAGTTCCTGGGTGCCGCGCTAGGGGGAATTATCGGTGGCTGGTTGTTCCAGCACGGTGGCTTGAGCATGGTCTTCCTCGGATGTGCGTTGCTCTGTGCCCTGTGGTGGGTGGTTGCGGTAGGCATGCGCGAGCCGCCGTACGTGACCAGCCTGCGCATGCCGCTGTCGGCCGAGGCCGTCCGTGAAGCGGGGCTGACCGAGCGGCTTATGGCCGTCCCGGGTGTGACCGACGCAGTGGTGGTGGCAGATGAAGCCGCCATCTATATCAAACTGGATACAAAAATTTTGGATCGTTCGACCCTGGAGCGCCTGGTCAATCCGGCATCCGCGGCGTGCGAAGCCTAGGAGAACGTTATGGCCCGTGGGGTTAACAAAGTCATATTGGTCGGTACTTGCGGCCAGGATCCCGAAGTCCGCTACCTGCCCAACGGTAACGCCGTGACCAACCTGAGCCTGGCGACCAGCGAGCAGTGGACCGACAAGCAAACCGGTCAGAAGGTCGAGCGCACCGAGTGGCACCGCGTATCGATGTTCGGCAAGGTTGCCGAGATCGCTGGCGAATACCTGCGTAAGGGTTCCCAGGTCTACATCGAGGGCAAGCTGCAAACCCGCGAGTGGGAAAAAGACGGCATCAAGCGTTACACCACCGAGATCATCGTCGACATGCAGGGCACCATGCAGCTGCTGGGTGGTCGTCCACAGAACCAGGATGGTGCTCCGCAGGGTGGTGGTAACAACTACAACCAGGCCCCGCGTCAGCAGGCGCCACGCCCACAGCAGGCACCACAGCGTCCAGCTCCGCAACAGCCAGCACCACAGCCGGCCCCGGACTTCGACAGCTTTGATGATGATATTCCGTTCTAATGGATAGACGTTGAATGCAATGGCTTCACAAGGCGTGGTGTGGTCCGGCGCCTTATAGGCCAAGCAGTACGTTTTAAAATGGAAAAGCCCTGATCTTCATGAGGAGATCAGGGCTTTTTTGTCTGTGAAGGCGAGCAATGCGCTTTACACGAAGGACGGCTTTTTCAAAAAGCACAGGGATGTTCAATGGTTCGCCAAAGAACTGAGAGATGCTCATTCGGGCGTTCGTCTGCATAGGATCGGCACCGACGATCCGGTTTCACTACGCTGTGGGCAATCTTGACTAAAGTATCAACTGGCGATGGCCATAACGTCGCCACTGTGATCGCTCAAGAGATGCCTGGCATTTCTCCAGGCGTCCCAAACCTGATCAGGAGTGCACGATGGACCTCAACCGTCGTCAGTTCTTCAAGGTCGCCGCTATTGGCCTTGGAGGCTCAAGCCTGGCTGCGCTGGGAATGGCCCCGACCCCGGCCTTCGCCGAGCAGGTGCGCCACTTCAAGCTGGCCCACGCCCACGAGACCCGCAACACTTGCCCTTACTGTTCTGTCGGCTGCGGCCTGATCATGTACAGCCAGGGCGATGCAGCCAAGAATGTCGCGCAGAACATCATCCATATCGAAGGCGACGCCGATCACCCGGTCAATCGCGGCACGTTGTGCCCCAAAGGCGCGGGCTTGCTCGACTTTATCCACAGCCCTAGCCGGTTGCAGTACCCACAGGTGCGCAAGCCGGGCAGCAGTGAGTGGACGCGAATCTCCTGGGATGATGCACTGGATCGCATTACCGACCTGATGAAGGCCGACCGTGACGCCAACTTTGTGCAGAAGAATGCGCAGGGGCAGACGGTCAACCGCTGGCTGACGGTGGGTTTCCTCGCCGCGTCCGCTTCGTCCAACGAAGCCGGTTACATGACCCATAAGGTCGTTCGCAGTTTCGGCATGCTGGGGTTCGATAACCAGGCACGTGTCTGACATGGCCCGACGGTGGCAAGTCTTGCCCCGACGTATGGCCGTGGAGCCATGACCAACCACTGGACCGATATCGCCAACGCGAATCTGATTCTGGTGATGGGCGGTAATACTGCTGAAGCCCACCCTTGTGGCTTCAAGTGGGTGACCGAAGCCAAGGCGCACAACCAGGCTCGTTTGATCGTGGTCGATCCACGGTTCACCCGTACTGCCTCAGTAGCGGATTACTATGCTCCAATTCGCACGGGCAGTGATATTGCCTTCATGGGCGGGTTGATCAATTACCTGTTGACTGAGGACAAGATTCAGCACGAGTACGTGCGTAACTACACCGATGTTTCGTTCATCGTAAAAGCCGGCTTCGCTTTCGAGGACGGGCTGTTTTCAGGTTACGACGCAGCCAAACGCACTTATACCGACAAGTCCGGCTGGGGCTATGAGATCGGTGAGGATGGCTTTGCCAAGGTCGACCCAACGCTGCAGAACCCACGTTGTGTCTACCAATTGATGAAGCAGCACTACAGCCGTTATACCCCGGCCTTGGCTAGCCAGATTTGCGGCATGCCGGAAGACAGCATGCGCAAGATCTGGGAAGAGATCGCCACCTGCTCGCAGCCGGGCAAAACCATGACGATCCTCTATGCCCTGGGCTGGACACAGCACTCGATTGGCTCGCAGATCATTCGCAGTGCGGCCATGGTGCAGTTGCTGTTGGGTAACGTCGGCATGCCTGGCGGCGGTGTCAACGCCTTGCGTGGGCATTCCAATATCCAGGGGCTGACAGACCTGGGCCTGTTGTCCAATCTGTTGCCCGGCTACCTGACCCTGCCGTCCGATGCCGAGCAGGATTACGACGCCTACATCGCCAAGCGAGCGCTCAAGCCTTTGCGTCCCGGGCAGATGTCTTATTGGCAGAACTACGGCAAGTTCCATGTCAGCTTGATGAAAGCTTGGTACGGAGCCAATGCGACAGCGGAAAACCACTGGGGTTATGACTGGCTGCCCAAGCTGGATGTTCCCGGCTACGACGTACTGAAGATGTTCGACATGATGGCCAAGGGGCAGGTCAATGGCTATTTCTGCCAGGGCTTCAACCCGATTGCTGCGCTGCCGGACAAGAACCGTGTAATGGCGTCGCTGGCCAAGCTCAAATGGCTGGTGGTAATGGACCCGTTGGCCACCGAGACATCTGAGTTCTGGCGCAATGTGGGGCCGTACAACGACGTTGAAACCGCCAATATCCAGACCGAGGTCATCCGCCTGCCGACCACCTGCTTTGCCGAGGAGGACGGCTCGTTGGTCAACAGCAGCCGCTGGCTGCAATGGCACTGGAAGGGGGCCGAAGGCCCGGGCCAGGCTCGCACCGACGTGAAGATCATGAGCGAACTGTTCCTGCGTTTGCGCGAGCGCTACCAGCGCGAGGGCGGAGCCTGGGCAGAGCCGATACTCAAGCTCAACTGGCCTTACAAGGTAGCGGATGAGCCGTCGCCGGAAGAAATCGCCAAGGAGGTCAACGGCTATGTCACCGCCGACTTCACCGACGCCAGTGGTATGACGTTCAAGGCGGGGCAACAACTGTCTGGGTTCTCCCAGCTCAGGGACGACGGTAGCACCGCCTCGGGCTGCTGGATCTTCTGCGGCAGCTGGACCGAGCAAGGCAACCAGATGGCCCGGCGTGACAATAGCGATCCCTATGGCATGAAGCAGAACCTGGGGTGGGCATGGGCCTGGCCGATGAACCGAAGGATTCTGTACAACCGCGCCTCGGCTGATCTGCAAGGCAAGCCCTGGGCACCGAACAAGCGACTGGTCTGGTGGAACGGCAAGACCTGGGGCGGTACCGACGTGCCGGACTACAAAGCGGATGTCGCTCCAGAGGCGGGGATGAACCCGTTCATCATGAACCCCGAAGGGGTAGCGCGCTTCTTCGCGCTGGACAAGATGGCCGAAGGCCCGTTCCCCGAGCACTACGAACCGTTCGAGACGCCAATTGGCATCAACCCGCTGCACCCGGGCAACAAGCAGGCGACCAGCAACCCGGCCGGACGCGTGTTCGATTCGGTCTGGGACTCGCTGGGGCAGGCCAAGGACTTCCCCTATGCCGCCACCAGCTACCGATTGACCGAGCACTTCCATTTCTGGACCAAACATTGCCCGATCAACGCCGTGACGCAGCCAGAGCAGTTCGTTGAAATTGGCGAAGCACTGGCCAAGGAGAAGGGCATTGTCGCAGGGGATCGGGTTCGGGTGACCTGCAAGCGAGGGCATATCGAGGCGGTGGCCGTAGTGACCAAGCGGATCCGTCCACTGCAGGTCAACAACCAGACCGTGCATCAAATCGGCATTCCCTTGCACTGGGGCTTCACCGGCGCCACCCGTCACGGCTACCTGACCAATACCTTGGTGCCGTACCTCGGTGACGGTAATACCCAGACCCCAGAATCCAAGTCGTTCCTGGTCAACCTGGAGAAAATCTGATGGCCAGCCAAGACATTATTGCCCGTTCAGCCACCACCACCTTACCGCCTTCGGTGCGCCAGCAAGAGGAGGTGGCGAAGCTGATCGACACGTCCAAGTGCATCGGCTGCAAGGCTTGCCAGGTGGCGTGCTCGGAATGGAACGAGTTGCGTGACGATGTTGGGCATAGCCTCGGCACCTATGACAACCCTCAGGACCTGAGCGCCGAAACCTGGACCCTGATGCGTTTCACGGAACATGAGAATACGGTGGGTAACCTGGAGTGGTTGATTCGCAAGGACGGTTGCATGCACTGCGCCGATCCGGGGTGCCTGAAGGCTTGTCCTAGCCCGGGGGCGATCATCCAGCACGCCAATGGCATCGTCGACTTCAATCAGGATCACTGTATCGGCTGTGGTTACTGCATCACGGGCTGCCCGTTCAATATTCCGCGGATCTCACAGAAGGACCACAAGGCCTACAAGTGCACCCTGTGTTCGGATCGGGTCGCCGTCGGGCTGGAGCCGGCTTGCGTCAAAACCTGCCCAACCGGTGCGATTGTCTTTGGTAGCAAGGCGGACATGAAGGAGCATGCCGCCGAACGCATCGTCGATCTCAAGTCGCGCGGTTTCGAACAGGCCGGCTTGTACGATCCAGACGGTGTTGGTGGTACTCATGTGATGTACGTGCTGCACCATGCCGATCAGCCTCAGCTCTACGCTGGCCTGCCGAATCAACCGGTGATCAGCCCCTTGGTCGGTTTGTGGAAGGGCATGAGCAAGCCGTTGGCGTTGCTGGCCATGGGCGCGGCGGTGTTGGCGGGGTTCTTCCACTATGTGCGTATTGGCCCGCAGCGGATCGAGGACGATGAGCATCCGGCTGGCAAGGACCCCAGCGTGCATGAGGTCGACCCGGCAGTGCATGTCTTCGATCCGAACAAGCCCGGGGCACAAGGGGAGGATCGGCCATGAAAGACAAACCGATCCTGCGTTACACCGCGAATGAGCGCAGCAACCACTGGGCGGTGGCCATTCTGTTCTTCATGGCGGCGTTGTCCGGGCTGGCGCTGTTTCATCCTGCATTGTTCTGGCTCAGCCATCTGTTTGGTGGCGGGCCCTGGACGCGGATATTGCACCCTTTTATGGGGGTGCTGATGTTTGTGTTGTTCCTGGGTCTGGTAATACGTTTCTGGCGGGCGAACATGCTCACGGCGAATGATCGACTCTGGCTCCGGCGGGTCGACCGGGTGATGCGCAATGAAGAGCAGGGCGTGCCGCCTGTGGGTAAGTACAACGCCGGGCAGAAGCTACTGTTCTGGACGTTGCTGCTTTGCATGCTGGTGTTGCTGCTCAGCGGTGTGGTGATTTGGCGCGCCTACTTCAGCCAGTATTTCGGCATTGGCAGTATTCGTCTGGCGACACTGCTGCATGCATTGGCTGCATTCGTGCTGGTATTGAGCATCATCGTGCATATCTATGCCGGTATCTGGATCAAGGGCTCGAACGGTGCCATGGTGCATGGTTGGGTGAGCCGTGCCTGGGCGAAAAAGCACCATGGGCTATGGTTTCGGGACGTGACCGGTGAAGATCGGTCGGACAGTCACATCGGCAAGAAGAGGTGACGGCTTGAGCAGGATCCTTGAACCGGGCCATATCGAGGCGGCAGCGAGTGCCCCGCCGTTCATCCATTTGCCTCCTGCGAACCTGTTTGACCTGCGCCGTGTGCGTCTTGAGCACATGGCTGCAGGGCATCCTCTGGCTGATTATCTGCGCTTTGCTGCCAGCCTTTGTCAGCTCCAGCAAGGCTTGCTGGATCAGCCCCCGGACATCTGCGCGCCAGACCCTGAGCGCATCCGCCTGTGTCTTGAGCACGGTCTGCCACCGCTGGCCGCAGACAGCCTGGTGCGCGAAGCCGATTGGCAGCCGTACCTGGAGGCATTGCTGCAGCAGTATCAGGCCTCTTCGGAACCTGTGCGTGCGGCACTGGCACAGTTGCGCGCTGCCAGCCCCGGGCAGCGCAAGGTGTGGGCATTGGCCTTGCTCGGCGGGCAGTACGCTGGGCTGCCGGCGGCCTTGGTGCCCTTTCTCGGTGCTGCGCTGCAAGTGGCCTGGAGCCACTGGCTATTGAGTTTGCCGGAAGATCTACTCAGGCCCGTTGATACCCTCAGGCAATGCCCGGCCTGTGGCTCGCCGGCCATGGCAGGGGTGATTCGCCATCGGGGCAAATTCAATGGGTTGCGTTATCTGGTCTGCTCCTTGTGTGCCTGCGAGTGGCATGTGGTTCGGGTGAAATGCATCTACTGCGAACAGAGCAAGGGGCTGCGTTACTACAGTTTCGAGGATGACCGCCACCCTGCCGGCCAGGCACCGCTGCGTGCCGAGTGCTGCGCGGGGTGTAACAGTTATTTGAAACTGGTCTATCTGGAGCATGACGCCGAAGCGGAAGCCTTGAGTGCCGACCTGGCCAGCCTGGCCCTTGATTTGCGTCTGGATCAGGAGGGGTATCAGCGCCTGGCACCGAACCTGCTGCTGGCGCCAGGAGGGGACTGAGCCCAGCGGCTACACTCAGGGTTCCCGGCTCCCTTCGTCGGCAGAGTCGACCGCTGCCGTGCGTCGAGAGCGCGATGACCGGAGAGTCTTTGATGCCTTCCAGTTTAGCCCCGCTGCCCGCGCGCCTTCCTTCCGTCGATAGCCTGTTGCGTAGCCCGGCCTGCCAGCCGTTGGCGGAGCGCTATGGGCGCGAGGCGTTACTCAGTGTTCTACGGCACGTACTCGATGACCTGCGAGAACCCGCTCGGCTGGGGCAGTTGGAGGCCATTGAGCTGATACCCGAGGTGCTGGCTGGCAGGGTGGGTGAGCGTTTGGCGGTGCAGCATCAAAGCCAGGTACGTCGGGTGTTCAACCTGACCGGTACGGTGTTGCACACCAACCTGGGGCGAGCACTGCTGCCGGAAGAAGCCATTCATGCAGTGCAGCAGGCTGCGCGCTATCCACTGAACCTGGAGTTTGACCTGGAGAGCGGCAAGCGCGGCGACCGCGATGACTTGATCGAGGACCTGATCCTTGAGCTCACCGGTGCCGAAGCCGTCACGGTGGTGAACAACAATGCTGCAGCGGTGTTGCTGGCACTCAACAGTCTGGGGGCGCGCAAGGAGGGGATCATCTCACGCGGTGAGTTGATCGAGATCGGTGGCGCCTTTCGGATACCCGACATCATGGCGCGTGCTGGCGTAAAACTGCATGAAGTGGGCACAACCAACCGCACGCATACGCGTGACTATGAAGCCGCCATCGGCCCGCGCAGCGGCCTGTTGATGCGCGTGCATTGCAGTAATTACAGCATCCAGGGGTTCACCCATCAGGTACCGACCCAAGCGCTGGCGGAACTGGCCCACCGGCATGGTCTGCCGCTGTTGGAGGACCTGGGCAGTGGAAGCCTTCTGGACCTGACGCGCTGGGGGCTGCCCGCCGAGCCGACGGTTCGCCAGGCCTTGGCTGACGGGGCCGATATCGTCACCTTCAGCGGCGACAAACTGCTGGGTGGGCCTCAGGCGGGCTTGATCGTAGGCCGCAAGGCGTTGATTGCACAGATCAAGAAAAACCCGCTCAAGCGTGCCCTGCGTGTGGATAAGTTGACCCTCGCTGCACTGGAAGCTGTGCTGGGTCTGTACCGCAACCCTGAGCGGCTGGCTGAGCGCTTGCCCAGCCTGCGCCTGCTGACCCGCCCTCAGGCCGACATTCTGGCGCAAGCCGAGCGCCTGGCACCGGTGCTGGCGCACGCGCTGGGTGAGTTGTGGACGGTCAGTGTGGAACCCGCACTCGGCATGATCGGCAGCGGCAGTCAGCCTGTGGCCCGCTTGCCCAGCGCCGCCCTGTGTGTGCGCGCACAAGCGTCCAAGCGTTTGCGCGGGCGTCACTTGCTCGCGCTGGAGGCGGCCTTGCGCGCCTTGCCGATTCCCGTGCTTGGGCGCATTGATGACGATGCGTTGTGGATGGACCTGCGCCAGTTGGATGACGAAGCGGGCTGGGTTGAGCAGTTGCCGCAACTGCGGCAGGGAGCGATGGCAAGGTGATTGTCGGAACGGCCGGGCATATCGATCACGGCAAGACTGCGCTGCTGGAAGCATTGACCGGGCAGGCAGGTGATCGTCGCCGGGAGGAGCGCGAACGCGGTATCACCATCGACCTGGGGTATCGCTATGCGTCGTTGCAGGCGGGGGCCGAACAGACCGGTTTTATTGATGTACCTGGGCATGAGCGGTTTATCCACAACATGCTCGCCGGGGCGCACGGTATTGACCTTGTGTTGTTGGTCGTAGCGGCCGACGACGGGGTGATGCCGCAGACCCGTGAGCATCTGGCGATTGTCGAGCTGCTGGGTATCCCCAGGGCGCTGGTGGTCATCAGCAAGTGTGACCGCGTCGAGCCTGCCAGGGTGCAGGAGGTGCAGCGCGAGGTGCGCACCTTGCTGGCGCCAGGGCCTTATGCGGGCGCAGCTCAATTCGTGGTGTCGAGTGTGTCTGGTAGCGGTATCGAAGCACTGCGTCAGGCGCTCTTGAGCGCGCAGCGTGACGTTCAACGGCGCAGCAGTGCAGGAGGTTTTCGCCTGGCCATCGACCGCGCATTCAGCGTTACTGGCGCAGGTATTGTGGTGACCGGCACGGCATTGGCCGGACATGTGCAGGTGGGTGACACGTTGCTGTTGGGCAGGGCCGGCAAACCGGTGCGCGTGCGTGGCCTGCATGCCCAGAACCAGGCCGCAGTCGAAGCATGGGCCGGGCAGCGGGTGGCCTTGAACATCAGTGCCGAGCGCCTGGGGATAGAGCAGATTCACCGGGGTGATTGGCTACTGGCCGAGTGGTTGTATGCCACGACTCAGCGTGTGGATATCGAGTTGCAGTTGCTGGGCAGCGAAACACGCCAGTTTGAGCATTTCAGTTCGGTGCATGTGCACCTTGGCACCCAGGATGTCACCGCCAGGGTCGCTCTGTTGCAGGGGGAATACCTGGCGCCCGGTGGACGCATGTTCGCGCAACTGCTGCTCAACGCCCCATTGCACGCCGTGCATGGTGATCACCTTGTGCTGCGCGACCAGCGCGCTCAGCGCACCCTCGGTGGCGGTAAGGTGCTGGACCCCTTTGCCCCGGCCAGGCAGCGTCGCAGCCCGGCGCGGCTGGCGCAGTTGCACGCGCTGGCCGAGGCCGAGAGCCTGGAGCAGGCGCTGCCGGCCCTGCTTGCGCAGGGTGCGACCGGGCTGGACCCGCAACAGCTGGAGCGTCAGTTCAATCGCCTGCGCAGCAGTTGGCGTTTACCTGAGGACGTCAGTGTTGTTGCCACGCGCCAGGGCGCACGGTTGTTCGCGACAGCCCATTGGCAGGCGCTCAAGCAGGAGGTGCTGGTGCAATTGGCCCGGTTTCATACGCTGGAGCCCGATCAACTAGGCCCAGACCGTGACCGCTTGCGACGTTTCGTGGCGTTGCCGTTGGAGCGCCCGGTGTTCATCAGCTTGATTGAGGAGATGCTGGCCGCCGGGTTACTTGCCAGCAGTGGGCCTTGGTTGCACTTGCCGGAACACCAGGCGCGTCTGAGCGATGCGGACATGGCGTTGTGGGCGCAGTTGCAGCCGTACGTGCAGGCGTCCGGTTTCGACCCGCCCTGGGTGCGTGACCTGGCCCGTGCAACCCACAGCGAGGAGGCTGCGGTACGGCTGCTGTTACGCAAGATGGCGCGCTTGGGGCAAGTTCATCAGGTGGTGCGCGACCTGTTTTACCCGGACGCCACAGTGCGACAAATGGCGGCTATGCTCATGCAGGTGGCTACCGAGGACCTGAGTGTGCAGGTGGTGCGTTTTCGCGATGTGCTGGGGATCGGCCGTAAACGCAGTATTCAGATTCTCGAGTATTTCGACCGTGTCGGCTTGACCCGCCGTCTCGGCGACCAGCGTCGCATACGGCAGGACAATGCGCTGGCCCACGTACCCCGCGACGTATGACAAGGAAGGCAATCGCGCCCGGTGGCGCGGCCGGGCTTCAAACCCGGTTGGGGACGGCAGCCGTTCCCGGGCAGGTTCGACTCCCGCTGCCTTCCGCCAACCCGCAGGTTGGACATCCCCCGCAGGAAGCCGCAAAATATCCGCTTTCCCCTATTTCTGACCGGACCTGCTGACTCTATGCGAATGCGCCTGATGCTGTTGGGTGGTGGAAGTGCCCTCGGGCAAGCGCTGATTCGCCTTGGAGCCGAGGAAGACATCGGCTTTCTGGCGCCGCGTCCGCCGGATAAGGGGTGGGACGCTGCCAGCCTGACCCAGTTACTGGATGATACCCGCCCCGATGCGTTGGTGAATCTGGCTTATTATTTCGACTGGTTTCAGGCCGAGTCGGTCAGCGAGCAACGACTGGCACAGCAGGAGCGCTCGGTAGAGCGTCTGGCTGAGCTGTGCCAGCACCACGGCATTATCCTGGTACAGCCTTCCAGCTACCGCGTGTTCGATGGCTCTCGGGCCACGGCCTACAGTGAGAAGGACGAGCCAGTGCCGTTGGGCCTGCGCGGGCAAGCGCTCTGGCGGATCGAGCAGAGCGTCCGCGCCACCTGCCCGCAGCATGTACTGCTGCGCTTTGGCTGGTTGCTCGACGAAAGCCTGGACGGCGTTCTTGGGCGCTTCCTGACGCGCGCCGAACAGGCTCAGGAGTTACTGCTGGCGGACGACCGGCGTGGAAACCCGACGCCGGTCGATGATGCCGCACGGGTCATTCTCTCCGTGCTCAAGCAGCTGGATTGCGCGGCCCCACTGTGGGGCACTTACCATTACGCGGGCAATGAGGCGACTACGCCGCTCGCGCTAGGCCAGGCGATTCTCAGTGAGGCCTCGCAGCTTCACAAGCTTGCTGTCGAAGCACCGACTGCACAGGCGCACGCGGCACGCCCGGATGCGGCTGAAGAGCCACAGCACGCGGTACTGGCCTGCAAGAAAATTCTGCACACCTTCGGTATCAAGCCGCGCGCCTGGCGTGCTGGCCTGCCGACACTACTGGATCGATTCTACCGACATGGCTGATGCACCTATTCTGATTACCGGCGGCGCAGGCTTCATCGGCTCTCACTTGAGCGACGCGTTGTTGGCAAACGGCTACGCGGTGCGGGTGCTGGATGACCTGTCCACTGGCAAGCGCAGCAACCTGCAGTTGCAGCACCCCAAGCTGCAACTGATCGAAGGCGATGTCGCCGACGCGGCGCTGGTCGCACAGGCAGCGGCAGGGTGCCAGGCGGTGGTTCACCTGGCTGCGGTGGCCTCGGTCCAGGCGTCGGTCGAAGACCCGGTGAAAACTCACCAGAGCAATTTCATCGGCACGCTGAATGTGTGTGAGGCCATGCGCCTGGCCGGCATTCGGCGGGTGCTCTTTGCCTCCAGTGCAGCCGTGTATGGCAACAACGGTGAAGGCGAATCGATCAGTGAGGAGACGCCCAAGGCGCCCCTCACGCCTTATGCCGTGGATAAGTTGGCCAGTGAACACTACCTGGACTTCTACCGCCGTCAGCATGGCCTGGAGCCCGTAGTGTTTCGCTTCTTCAATATTTTCGGTCCGCGCCAGGACCCTTCATCGCCGTATTCGGGCGTGATCAGCATCTTCAGCGAGCGGGCGCTCAGCGGGCAGCCCATTACTGTGTTTGGTGATGGCGAGCAGACCCGCGACTTCGTCTATGTCGGTGATCTGGTGAGTGTGATGCTGCAGGCGCTGACGCTGGATCAGGTGGAAGAAGGTGCAGTGAACGTCGGCTTGAATCAGGCCACCTCGTTGAATCAACTGTTGGCTGCCCTGAAAACGGTGGTCGGCAGCTTGCCTGCGATCAGTCATGGGCCTGCGCGTTCTGGCGATATCCGCCATTCGCGTGCTGACAATACCCGTCTGCTGCAGCGCTTCCGCTTTCCTGAACCTACGCCAATGGCCGAAGGCCTTGCCCGGCTTCTGGGGCGCTGAAACAAAAAAACGGCGATTTAATCGCCGTTTTTTGATTAAGGCCAAGCCTTAGAACTTGTAGCCGACGCCGACCATGTAGACCCATGGATCGACATCCACGTCGACCTTGGTCTTGCCTACGGTCAGCGCGCTCGGGCCATCGATGCTGGCCTCGGTGTCGATGTCGACATACCAGACCGCGGCGTTGACCAGGAAGTTGTCGGTCAGCATGTAGTCCATGCCCAGTTGGCCAGCCAGGCCCACCGAGTCCTTCAGTTTCAGGTTGCTGAAGCCCTGGGCCTTGCGGTTGCTGCTCAGGTCTTCATCGAAGAACATGGTGTAGTTCAGGCCGATACCGGCATACGGCTGGAACTTGGAGCTCGCGTCAAGCGGGTAGTACTGCAGCGACAGGGTCGGTGGCAGTTGCTTGATGTCGCCCAGTTTGCCGTCCAGGCCTGCGCCCTTGACGCTAACGGTGTGCTGGAATGGCGTCGCTGCCAGCAGTTCCAGGCCAACGTGGTCGGTCAGCATGTAGGCGAAGGTCAAGCCCAGTTGGGTATCGCTGTCCAGCGTCGCTTTGGTGCCGGGAACCTTGTTGCCGTCCAGCTTGAGGTTGCCGCTGTCTTCGTTAGGAGCGGTGGTGATAGCGCCAGCACGCATAATAAATTCACCCGCCTTGTGGGCGTGGGCAACAGGGGCTGTAAGCGCCAGGGCAATCAGCGAGGCGCCAAGCAAGGACTTGTTCATGGAAGCTCCCAAAGGACATTTAGAATGTAATGTGCCAATGGTAAAGAGCCAGCAGCGGGGAGAATTTGACTCAGCTCAATGAAACCGCGATAGCGCTCCAGAGCGGCTGTTATTGTAGTTCATAGGCGTAGATTTTCTCGGCGTCCATCTGATAACCCGCTTCAGCCAGCTCACTGCTCGACGACTGGACACGCATCGGGCCTTCGATCCAGTACGGCTGGTAAAGCTCCTCGACCTTGATGCCGAGCTCACTGACCACATGCACGATCTGGTTGGACGGGGGCGGAGGCACATGAATGCACGCGCCGTAGTAAGGCACCAGAAGGAACTCAGTCGTACGCCCCTCCTCGTTGACCTCCAGCGGTACGATGTAGCCAGGTAGCTTGACCTGCTGACCGTCCAGCGCCTGGACGACCGGCGCATCCGGTGCTTGCTGGTGCGCTGCCGGGGCACTCTCTGCCGCCAGCGCATTGCCCAGTTGTGACAGGTCATGCAAGGGTGCCATCTGCGGCTCGATCACCGGTGCGCCAGGAGGGATCAGCTGTGGCCATTCCAGGGTGCGGGGTTCGCCCGCCCACAGCGGTGTGGCAACCAGTAGCAACAAGAACAAGGCGCGGGCCATGGGTATTGGTCTCATAAGTGAATCGACAGACCGTCCGCCAGTGACTGCCGATAGGCACGCCAAGCGGGCACGCTGCCCATCAATAGCGCGGCGCCCAGGATGATTGCCAGCAATGTCCATTCGTGGCTGCTGGGCCAGGCCAGTGGCAGGTACAGGCCATAGTTGGCTTGCACATACCCTTGGGCCAGGGCGATGCCCAGGTAAAGCAGGGACAGGCCTGCGAGTATGCCTGCAACCGACAACGCAAAGGCTTCCAGTACCAGCAGGCCGGCGATGTGCCAAGGGCGGGCACCCACCGAGCGCAGTATGGCCATTTCCCGGCGTCGTTCGTTCAGGCTGGTGAGAATGGCGGTCAGCATGCCTATCAGGCCGGTCAGCACGACAAACAGGGATACCACGAACAGCGCCTGCTCGGCAGTGCTCATCAGGCTCCACAGTTCCTGCAGGGCGACGCCTGGCAGAATGGCCTGCAGTGGTTCATTGCGGTACTCGCTGATCTCGCGTTGCAGAGCAAAGGTGGCGATTTTGTTGTTCAGGCCGAGCATGAACGCGGTAATGGCACTGGGCGTCAGGTCCATGTTGCGCGCCTGATCGGCGCTGACACGACCGGCCCCGCGTGCGGGAACACCGTTGTGCCAGTCAACGTGGATCGCCTCCATGCCGCCCAGGCTGATGTGCAGTGTGCGGTCTACCGGTGTGCCGGTCCGCTGCAGAATACCGACTACCGTGAACGGCTTGTCGTCATGTTTGACCAGGCTGATTGCCGCCACGCCGTGAGCCAGTACCAGCTTGTCGCCCAGGGTGTAATGCAGGGCCTGCGCGACTTCGGCGCCCAGTACCACTTCAAATGGGTCATTGGCAAAGGCGCGGCCTTGAGCCAGTTGCAAGGATTGCTTGTGGCCGTACTGGTAGTGCTCAAAGTAGGCCTCGGAAGTGCCCATCACGCGGTAGCCACGGTGCGAGTCACCCAAGGAAATCGGAATCGCCCATTTCACCCGTGGGTCGCTGGCGTAATGCTCATAGCTGTCCCAGCGAATGTTGTTGGTGGCATTGCCAATGCGAAACACCGAATACAGCAGCAGGTTCACCGAGCCGGAGCGTGCGCCGACGATCAGGTCGGTGCCGCTGATGGTGCTGGCGAAGCTGGCACGGGCTTCAGTGCGTACGCGTTCCACTGCCAGCAGCAGGCATACAGACAAAGCAATGGCGAAGGCGGTCAGGAAGGCGGTGAAGCGTCGATTGGCCAGGCTGGCCAGTGCAAGGCGTAGCAGGTACATCAGGCCTCCAGGTCATTGGCCGGACGGGCCGCGCGGTTGAGTTCTGGCAGCGACAGGTGGCGGTCGAACAAGGGCGCCAGGCTCTGGTCATGGCTGACAAACAGCAAACTGGAGCCGGCCGCTCTGCACTCTGCGAACAGCAAGCGGATAAACGCCTCACGACTGTCAGCATCGAGGGCTGAGGTTGGCTCGTCGGCGATCACCAGCTCAGGTTGGCCAATCAATGCGCGGGCTGCGGCGACGCGTTGCTGCTGGCCAATCGATAGGCTGTCGGCACGACGCATCAACAAGGCGGGGTCTTTCAGGCCCAGATGAGCCAGCAGGCTGGCGGCAGCCTGATCGACGCTGCCGTAGCGCTCACAGGCCTTGGCTGCGCGAACCTTGGAGAAGCGGCAGGGCAGTTCGACGTTTTCGCGGACCGAGAGAAACGGCAGCAGGTTGAACTGCTGGAAGATGTAGCCGGTATGGTCAACGCGAAAGCGATCGCGAGCGCCTTGCTTGAGCGTGCTCAGCGTCTGACCGAGCAGGCGAATGCTGCCGTGGTCAGGTTGCTGCACGCCACCAAGCAGGCCGAGCAGGGTGGTTTTTCCGCTACCACTGGGGCCTTTGAGGAATAGCGATTCACCCGTATCCAAATGGAAGGCCGGGATATCCAGCAAGGGTGGATGGCCCGGCCAGGCGAACGCCAGGTCTGTCAACTCGATCAGTGGCTGGCGCATTCAGAACGCAACCATGGCCTTGTTCGGGGTTGCTTCCAGGCCTTTCTGGCCATTGGGGCCGATCAACTGCACCGTAATTTTCTGAGTGGCGGGGAAGGTTTTGAACAGTGGGCCCAAATCCAGGTTGGCCAGTTTGCCTGGCTGTTCACAGGTCAGTTGGTAATGGGCGTGGATCTCGCTGTGTTCGTCTTCGTGGGCGGCGTGGTGATCATCGGTGGCGTCATCGTCAGATGGGGTATCACCGAACAATGGGCTTTCCAGGGCTTCGTCGGTTTCCGTGCACTGCGCCGCATTGGCCAAGCCAAACAGCGTCAGCGGCTGCTCCAGTTGTTTGCGGACGGCCGCGACCTTGGCCTTGTCGGCCGCACTGATGGCCGCATGCTCAAAGCCCACGAGGTTCATGGCTGGGCTTTCCAGTTCCAGCTCAAGTGTCTTGTCATCGAGCACGACATTGAGATGCGCCACGCCATGCTCATGGGCGTCAAGGCTGCCATGGGCATGATCATGGTCTTTCTCGGCGTGTGCTGCCGTGAGTGGCAACAGGGCAAACGGCAAGGCGAGCAGCAGACGGCGCATGGAACGGTCTCCGTAGAGGTGGGGCTTGAATCGCAATGTTATAACAAGTTGTCGAGTGGTTGCCAGTGTGCTTGGCGGCAGCCTGTTGCCGTGGGAGCATGGGCTATCGGATGATCTGAAGGAGAGGCCTGTGCGTATTCGTGGACATATTGGTGACTGGCCGGTGGACCTGACACTCGAACTTGATCCGGCCGAGTGGGCGCAGTTGGGTGGGCATCTGGAACGTGCTCTGCCCGCGACTCCGCCTACCGAAGCCAGTGTGTCGAGCGTGCGTCCGGATGATGTGCAGTGGCAAGCGGCGCTGACCTTGTTGCGTCAGGCCGGGCAGCTCAATGGGCCGGCGTTGTTGGAAGGCTTGGCTGCGCTTGCTGGCAGTACGGCGGCCGGCAAGCGACTGCTGGTGCGCTTGCGCCACAGTGCACAGGTGAAGGTTGAAAGCGGGGCGGATGCGCCGGTGTATCGCTGGCTTGAATGAGCGTCCGGCGCCTGCCGCGTGTGCAGGCGCCGGCGATAGGCTGCTTAGTACAGCGCTGCAAACAGTTTGCGTCGATAGGTACCCACCAGCGGGTGATCATTGCCGAGCAGGTCGAACACCTGCAGCAATGTCTTGTGCGGCAGGCCACCGTCATAGCCACGGTTGCGCACGAACAGTTTCAGCAGTGCCTCTAGCGCCGCTTCGTATTGCTGGCGTGACAGTTGGTGAATCGCCAGCTGGTAAAGCGCTTCATCATCCTCTGCATTCTGCGCCAGGCGTGTCTTGAGGGTGGCGGCGTCAGGCAAGTCCACCACTTGCCGCAGGAAGGTCAACTGGGCTTTGGCGCCTGCCAGTGCGGCCTTGTGCTCATCGCTTTTCACGGCATCGAGGACGGTCTGGGCTTCGCCCAGCTCACCGCGTTCTGCCAGGCAGCGGGCGTAGAGAATCAGTGCACCGGCATTGCTGTTGTCTTCAGTGAGCAGTGCCTTGAGGGTGGCCTCGGCTTCACCAAAGCGCCCTTCAGAAAACAGTGCCTGAGCCAGCACCATAGGGTCGGCGGCTGGTGGCGGCGGCATTTGAACATGAGGCTCGAGCAGCGCTCGGATTGCCGACTCGGGCTGGGCACCCGCGAAGCCATCAACCGGTTGACCATCCTTGAACAGCACTACGGTCGGCAGGCTGCGGATACCGAAGCGTGCAACGATATCCTGTTCGATGTCACAGTTGACCTTGGCCAGCAGCAGCTCGCCTTGGTAGCTCTCCGTGATTTGTGCAAGCAGCGGCATCAGCGCTTTGCACGGCGCACACCATTCGGCCCAGAAATCCACCAGCACCGGTTTGTGATGGGAGTTGGCGATCACCAGCTGATCGAAGTTGGCAGCGCTGGCGTCGAAAATGTACGGCGTTTCTTGACTCATCGCGACTCTCGCAAATCCTTGAATGGCAGCACTATAAAGGCTGTCGGCTGGCGTGGTACAGGCTGACCCGGCGGAATTCGTGAGGCTCGGCCAGGTCCGGCAGGGTCAGGGCTTCGAGGACGCCCAGTGATTGATACAGCGGGTGGCTGAAGTCGCGCACGCGGGAGTCGGCCACCAAGGCTTCACGGCCACGGCTGAGGAATTCGTCGAGCAGCGGCAGGTTGGCCCGGTCATAGAGTACGTCGGCGACCAGAATCAGGTCGAAGCGGTCGGCTTCGGCAAAAAAGTCCGTGGAGTAGTTCAGGTTCACCCCGTTCAGTTCGGCATTGGCCCGGCATGCGTCCAGCGCCAGAGGGTCGAGGTCGCAGGCCACCACTTCAAGGGCGCCGGCCTTGGCCGCTGCAATACCCGCAACGCCAGAGCCTGCGCCGAAGTCGAGCACGCGCTTGCCTTCAACCCACTCCGGTCGCTCACACAAAAAGCGCGCCATGGCCAGGCCGCTGGCCCAGCAAAAGCTCCAATATGGCGGCTCATGGAGGATGCGTCGGGTCTCTTCGGGGCTGAAGGCGCGGTCCATGTTGTCCGCATCGATCAGCCAGAGCCTCAGGTCACTGCCCGGCAGGTGGCTGGCGACCAGTCGCGCATCGCCGAGCAGTTCACTCAATGCCCCTTGCAGTGATGACGGTGCTGCCGTCATGGCGCCTTCTCAAAACGCAGCGGCCCAGTGGCCTGGGTGGTTGCCTGGGTAACCCGCAGTGCCGGCAAGTGCAGGATCAGTTGCCCTGACTGACTGGCCCGACCGCGCAGTTCAACACGTGCTCCACTGGGGAAGGCTTCCGGGTTGAAGCGTAAATGAAAGGGCAGTGCCTGACCGTTACCTGCGAGTGAGCTGCTGGCCAGCAAGCGCTGCGGACGACCGCGTTCGTCAATGACCAGCAACGCCAGCTCAACATCGGCGTTGGCCGGTATGCCCAGCAGGGTGCCGCTGAGTTCGCGCTGATAGGCCGGCAGAGGGCCGGGGGCCGCAGGTGACGTGCTGGTGGTTGGGGAGGTGTCTGTCTGCGTCTGTTTGGGCGCATCGCTACTGCAGGCGACGAGCAGGCCGACAAAACTGAGCAGAATGAGTGCTCGAAAGCGCATGAAGAGGTTCCTTGAGGACGTTTCCTCACTGGATGGTAAACCCTTTGGCTTGTCTTGCCAGTGAGATGCGCTACCATGGCCCTCCCTTTTTTTGTTGCCTGCCACCATGCACTGTCCCTTCTGCGGTGCCAACGACACCAAAGTCATCGACTCGCGACTGGTCGCCGAGGGTGAGCAAGTGCGCCGTCGGCGCGAATGCGTCGCCTGCGGTGAACGCTTTACCACCTTTGAAACCGCCGAATTGGTCCTGCCTCGCTTGATCAAGCAGGATGGCAGCCGACAGCCGTTCGATGAAGACAAGCTGCGCGCCGGTATGCAACGTGCGCTGGAGAAGCGCCCGGTCAGCGTCGAGCGACTGGAAGCGGCACTGGCGCATATCAAGCACAAGCTGCGGGCAACCGGCGAGCGTGAGGTCAAGTCGCTGGTCGTGGGCGAATTGGTGATGGCCGAGCTGCAGAAACTCGATGAGGTCGCCTACATCCGTTTCGCCTCGGTTTACCGACGCTTCCAGGACCTCGATGAATTCCGTGAAGAGATTGACCGTCTGGCCCGAGAGCCGGCTAAAGAGTGATCATGCCCACTGAACGCGCTGTGCTGGATGCTCACTACATGGCCCGCGCCCTGGAACTGGCGCGCAAGGGGCTGTACTCAACCCACCCTAATCCTCGCGTCGGCTGCGTGATTGTGCGTGATGGTCAGGTGGTGGGTGAAGGCTGGCATGTTCGTGCCGGTGAACCGCATGCTGAGGTTCATGCATTGCGCCAGGCGGGCGAACTGGCCCGTGGCGCCTGCGCCTATGTCACCCTTGAGCCGTGCAGCCATCATGGCCGCACGCCGCCTTGCGCCGAAGCGCTGGTCAACGCCGGTGTGGCGCGGGTTGTTGCGGCCATGCAGGACCCCAATCCACAGGTTGCCGGTCAAGGCCTGAAGCGCTTGGCCGATGCCGGTATTGACGTGTCCAGCGGGGTGCTTGAGGCCGAGGCACGCGCGTTGAACCCGGGCTTTCTCAAGCGTATGGAACATGGCCTGCCTTATGTGCGGGTCAAACTGGCGATGAGCCTTGATGGCCGCACCGCCATGGCCAGTGGCGAGAGCCAGTGGATTACCGGGCCTGCCGCACGCTCGGCCGTTCAACGTTTGCGTGCGCGTTCCAGTGTGGTGCTGACCAGCGCTGAAAGCGTGATCGCGGACAATGCCCGGATGACTGTGCGTGGCGAAGAACTGGGGCTGGATGCGGAAAATACCGCCTTGGCGCTGGCTCGCCCGCCGCTGCGGGTGCTGATCGATGGGCGTTTGCGCCTGCCGTTGGAGGCCGCGTTCTATCAGGCCGGTCCTGCGCTGGTGGCGACTGCCGCCGCGCACGATGAGCGCTATGCTCAGGCGGGCCTGGAGCTGCTGCGACTGCCCACTCAGGAGGGGCGGGTCGACTTGCGTGCATTGCTGCGTGAGCTGGCTGCCCGGGGCGTCAATGAGGTGCTGGTCGAGGCCGGCCCGGGGCTTGCTGGGGCATTTGCGCAGTCTGGGCTGGTGGACGAGTATCAACTGTTCATTGCCGGCAAGTTCCTCGGCTCCAGCGCCAGGCCGCTGCTTGATTGGCCGCTGGCCCGCATGAGCGAGGCGCCGGCGCTGAAAATCACTGAAATGCGAGCGGTTGGCGATGACTGGCGAGTCACCGCGATCCCTGTGCCGACGTCCGGCGTATAATTTTCGGCTTGCGCCACGCGCGGCCCGTTCTCGAGGAGGACTCATGTTCACAGGCATTATCGAATCTATCGGCAGCATTCGCTCGTTGACCCCAAAAGGTGGCGATGTGCGGGTTTATGTCGAAACCGGCAAGCTGGACCTGGGCGATGTGAAACTTGGCGACAGCATTGCGGTGAATGGCGTCTGCCTGACGGCAGTCGAGCTGCCTGGCGACGGCTTCTGGGCCGATGTCAGCCGCGAAACCCTGGACTGCACTGCCTTCTCCGACCTCAAGAGCGGCAGCCGGGTCAACCTGGAAAAAGCCCTGACGCCGACCACCCGATTGGGCGGTCATCTGGTCAGCGGCCACGTCGACGGTGTCGGCGAAATCATATCGCGTAGCGATAACGCTCGCGCCATCCAGTTCCGTGTTCGTGCGCCAAAGGAACTGGCCAAGTACGTTGCGCACAAGGGGTCGATTACCGTCGACGGCACCAGCCTGACGGTGAACGCCGTCGATGGCGCCGAGTTCGAGCTGACAATCGTGCCCCACACCCTGGCCGAAACCATCATGGCCGACTACCGCGCTGGTCGTCGGGTCAACCTTGAGGTCGACCTGCTGGCCCGCTACCTGGAGCGTCTGTTGCTCGGCGACAAAGCCGCCGAGTCGACCAAGGGCAGCGGTATCACTGAAAGTTTCCTGGCCGCCAACGGCTACCTGAAATCCTGAATGAGAAGGGGGTGCCGCGTGGCGCTCAACAGCATCGAAGAACTGGTTGAAGACATCCGCCAGGGCAAAATGGTCATCCTGATGGATGACGAAGATCGCGAGAACGAAGGCGACCTGATCATGGCCGCCGAGGCCTGCAAGGCTGAGCACATCAACTTCATGGCCAAGCATGCCAGGGGCCTGATCTGCATGCCGATGTCGCGCGAGCGCTGTGAACTGCTCAAGTTGCCGTTGATGGCACCGCGCAACGGTTCGGGCTTTGGCACCAAGTTCACGGTCTCGATCGAGGCTGCCGAAGGTGTCACTACCGGTATCTCCGCTGCTGACCGTGCGCGTACCGTTCAGGCTGCCGCCGCGCGTGATGCCAAGGCCGAAGACATCGTCAGCCCAGGCCATATCTTCCCGCTGATGGCGCAAGCCGGCGGTACGCTGGCCCGCGCAGGCCATACCGAGGCTGCGTGTGATCTGGCGCGCATGGCCGGTTTTGAGCCAAGTGGCGTGATCTGCGAGGTCATGAATGACGACGGCACCATGTCCCGTCGCCCGGAGCTGGAAGCGTTTGCCGCCGAGCACGGCATCAAGATCGGCACCATCGCCGACCTGATTCACTACCGGATGATCCACGAACGTACCATTCAGCGGATTTCCGAGCAGCCGCTGGACAGCGAATTGGGCCAATTCAACCTGGTTACCTACCGTGACTCGGTCGAGGGTGATGTGCACCTGGCACTGACCCTGGGCAATATCTGCGCAGAAGAACCGACCCTGGTTCGGGTTCACAACATGGACCCGCTGCGTGACCTGCTGATGGTCAAGCAGCCCGGCCGCTGGAGCCTGCGTGCCGCAATGAGCGCGGTGGCAGAGGCGGGCAGTGGTGTTGTGTTGTTGCTCGGCCACCCGTTGGACGGTGACGTGCTGTTGGCGCATATCCGTGAGACCGCCGACAGCGCTCAGGTGAAAACCCCGACAACCTACAGCACCGTCGGTGCGGGTTCGCAGATTCTCCGTGACCTCGGCGTACGCAAAATGCGCCTGATGAGTTCGCCGATGAAATTTAATGCGATATCCGGATTCGATCTGGAAGTTGTAGAATACGTGCCCTCCGAATAAAGCAGGCGTTTGTTGCACTGCGTGTTCGTGACCAAACCTCCCACAGGCCGCGTCGGTGCGGCCTGGCTCTTTAAGATGAGAATCCCGGAATGACTCTGAAGACCATTGAAGGTACCTTCATCGCCCCCAAAGGTCGCTATGCTTTGGTGGTTGGCCGCTTCAACAGCTTCGTCGTCGAAAGCCTGGTGAGCGGTGCCGTTGATGCCCTGGTTCGCCATGGCGTCAGCGAAAGCGACATCACCATCATCCGTGCCCCGGGTGCGTTCGAGATCCCGCTGGTTGCACAGAAAGTCGCCCAGCAAAGTGAATACGCGGCCATCATCGCCCTGGGCGCGGTGATCCGTGGCGGCACTCCGCATTTCGAATACGTGGCAGGCGAGTGCACCAAGGGCCTGGCCCAGGTGTCCATGGAGTTCGGCGTACCGGTGTCCTTCGGTGTATTGACTGTCGATTCGATCGAACAGGCCATCGAGCGCTCCGGCACCAAGGCCGGCAACAAGGGCGCTGAAGCAGCCCTGTCCGCCCTGGAAATGGTCAGCCTGCTGGCGCAGTTGGAGGCCAAGTGATTAGCGACGAAAGCGATCGTTTCAACCCGCGCGATCCAAAACCTGCGGATGCTGGCAAACCATCGAAAAGCGCCAAGCGTCGCGAAGCCCGTCAGCTCGCGACCCAGGCCCTGTATCAGTGGCACATGGCCAAGCAGTCGCTGAACGAGATCGAAGCGCAGTTCCGGGTCGATAACGATTTCAGCGATGTCGACGGCGCCTACTTCCGGGAGATCCTGCACGGGGTTCCGGTCATGAAGGAAGAGATCGACAAGGCCCTGGCTCCGTGCCTGGACCTGCCACTGGAAGAACTCGACCCGGTAGAGCTGGCTGTGCTGCGGCTGTCGACCTGGGAGTTCATCAAGCGGGTCGACGTGCCGTTTCGCGTTGTGATCAACGAAGGTGTTGAGCTGGCCAAGGTCTTCGGTGCCACCGATGGCCACAAGTTCGTCAACGGTGTGCTCGACAAGCTGGCTCCACGGCTTCGTGAAGCCGAAGTACGGGCATACAAGCGCTGATCTCGGCGCTGCTGGCCAATGGGTGAGTTCGAGCTGATCCGTCACTACTTCGCCGCCGCACCGTGTGCGCAAGGTGGCGAAGGAGTTGCCTTGGGCATCGGTGACGACTGTGCCCTGCTGGCCTTGCCAGCGGGCGAACAGTTGGCGGTGTCTACCGACACGCTGGTTGTCGGTGTGCATTTCCCGCACAACAGTGACCCGTTCCTGCTCGGCCAGCGTTCGCTGGCCGTTGCCGCCAGTGACCTGGCGGCGATGGGCGCTACCCCCCTCGCGTTTACCCTTGCCCTGACCCTGCCGGACACGTCGGCGGACTGGTTGCGCGCTTACGCAGAAGGCCTCAATCAGATGGCCAGGCAGTGCAACCTGAGCCTGGTCGGTGGCGATACCACCCGTGGCCCCTTGAGCCTGACCATGACCGTGTTTGGCCGGGTGCCTGCCGGGCAGGCGCTGACCCGCGCCGGTGCGCAACCAGGCGACCTGGTGTGTGTGGGGGGTGAACTGGGCAACGCTGCTGGCGCGCTGCCGCTGGTGCTTGCGGAACGTCAAGCCGAGCCGTCGCTGGCGGCACCGCTGCTGGCGCACTACTGGTCGCCAGCACCGCAGTTGGCACTCGGCCAGGCGTTACGCGGCAAGGCGTCCTCGGCGCTGGATATCTCCGACGGCTTGCTGGCTGACTGTGGGCATATCGCCAAAGCCTCTGGCGTGGCGCTGCATTTGCAGGTGGACTCGCTACCGATGAGCCAGGCATTACGCGGCTTTTTGGGGCTGGAGGGTGCGCGTCACGCCGCATTGACCGGTGGCGACGATTATGTGCTGGCCTTCACGCTTCCCGATGCCGAACTCCCGGGGCTGCTGGCCGACGGCTGGCCGATTCACGTGGTTGGCAGGGTCGAGGTTGGCTCCGGTGTCAGCCTGTACGATCGGGAAGGGCGCAACATCACCCCGGCTGTTCGGGGCTATCAACACTTTAGCGATTAGGGAGACACCGTGACCGATCACCGTAATCAGGTGAAGCCTGTTCCGCCTTCGGTCTGGAGCAACCCTTGGCATTTCATGGCATTCGGCTTCGGCTCGGGTACTTTGCCGAAGGCGCCGGGGACCTGGGGGTCTCTGGTTGCCTTGCCGTTCATGCCCTTGTGGCAAATGCTGCCAGACTGGGGTTACTGGCTGATGCTGGGCCTGACCATGCTGTTTGGTTTCTGGCTGTGCGGCAAGGTTGCCAGCGATTTACGTGTGCACGACCATGAGGGTATCGTCTGGGACGAGATGGTGGGGATGTGGATTACCCTGTGGCTGGTGCCGCAAGGCTGGCAATGGTTGTTGGTCGGGTTCTTGGTATTCCGCTTCTTTGACATACTCAAGCCCTGGCCGATCAGTTGGCTTGATCGGCATGTGCATGGAGGTGTCGGCATCATGATTGACGATGTGCTTGCCGGTGTATTCGCCTGGCTGACGATGCAAGGGCTAGTATGGAGCTTTACCTAAGGAGATAGGGCGATGCAAGGATGCCGATGGTTGCTACTGGTCCTGCTTTTGGCAGGAGGTGTGACGTGGGCAGCAGAGCCCTTGCCGAAAAAGCCTTTGCACGCTCGTTTGGCCAGCGAGGTGTGGCTCGACTACACCAATGCCGACGGCACAGGCCTGGCCTGGGAGCTGCTGCGCAAGGTTTTTGAGCCCGTAGGTGTCAAGGTCAAGACGGCGAGCGTGCCTTACAGTCGCGCCATCGGCTTGGTAAAGCGTGGCGAAGCAGATGCCTGGGTCGGCTCTTATCATGAGGAAAGCGCCGATAATATCTACCCGCGCTGGCACTTTGACCAAGACCATATCTATGCCCTGGGGTTGGCCAGTCGGCCGGTACCTACCCAGGAAACGCTGGGTCAGTTCCAATTGGCTTGGGTGCGTGGTTACGATTTCAACAGTTACCTGCCCTATGTTGACCGTTACCGCGAGGTTCAGCGGCGTGAGGGCATTCTGCCGATGCTTGAGTATGGTCGCGTCGATTTCTACATCGATGCCCTGACCGAGGTCGACTATGTGTTGTCGCAGGCGCAGAATCCGTCGGCATTTCGGCGTACCCACCTGGCTGAACTGCCGTTGTACCTGGCATTTGCCAAAACCCCGGAAGGCCGTGCCCTCAAGGAAATTTTCGATCAGCGCATGGATGAGCTGGTGCCAAGTGGCCAGTTGCGCGAGATATTCACGCGCTGGAAGCAGCCGTATCCGTTCTAGGTTGCCCTCAGATCGGCAAGGCGCATCGAACTTTTCGATATGTCTGCACAAAAATTCAGCATAAGCACCGGTGCCACGCTGCTGTTACAATCCAGTCCACGTCAAATATTCACGTTATTTCAGGAGCACAAGGTGCCCGTCGTTTTCGTTGCTGCCTCCAAGCTGCCTACACCCTTTGCCACCTTCACCATGCATGGTTTTCTCGATGAGGCCACCGGTCGCGAGCACGTGGTGCTCAGTCTGGGTGATGTGGCCGACGGCGCGCCGGTACTGGGACGCCTGCACTCCGAGTGCCTGACGGGCGATGCGCTGTTCAGCCAGCGCTGCGATTGCGGTTCGCAGCTGGAAGCGGCGCTGCAGGCGATCGCTCATGAAGGGCGCGGTGTATTGCTGTACTTGCGTCAGGAAGGTCGCGGCATTGGTCTGTTGAACAAGATTCGCGCCTACGAGCTGCAGGATGGCGGTGCCGATACGGTTGAAGCCAATGAACGTCTGGGTTTTGCTGCCGATCAGCGTGACTACGCCATGTGCCTGCCGATGCTTGAGCACCTGGGCGTGAAGTCGCTGCGCCTGATGACCAATAATCCGCGCAAGGTGAAAGCCCTCACTGCGATGGGTATCGCGGTGGCTGAGCGAGTGCCGTTGCATACCGGCCACAACCCGCACAATAAACACTACCTGGCCACCAAGGCCGGCAAGCTTGGCCACATGATGGGCAACGAGCATCAGGGTGAGGTTGGTCGGGCGTGACCCGGGCTCAGGTTCGTCGCCGTCTCAGCATTGCCTGGTGGCAGCATCTGCTGATCGCATTGGCGCCGTTGTTTGTCTTCAATTGGGCGTTCGGTGATCGTGAAGCGTTGCTGCCAATCCTCGCCATGCCGATGTTCATCGCCAGTGTTTCTTCGATGTTCCTCAGCCTGCCGCGCTTTGGCGCTTACAAGCACGGGCTGATTGCAATGGAGAAGGCGCTGAACAGCGAGGCGGAGCCTGCGGCCTGGATTGAGCTGGCGCGCGTACGTCGGGTGGCCATGCTCTATGCCTGCTTGCCGGCCTGGCTTGCGGCTGTGTCGGTATTCGTTGGCTTGGAGGCCGTGCCGCAGATTCTGTTGGCGGTCTCAAGCGTGGTCGTGCTCTACCTCTACCGTATTCCGCGTCAGCTCGGCTGATAGGTCGGCAGGCCTATTGTCGTCATGGCCGCTCCTTGCGGAGCCGACCATGACGATAGGGGGTCAGAGGCCCAACAACTGCAGGCGCTGACGTACTGCTGCTTCGATTCCCGCTGCATCCAGACCACATTCAGCAAGCATCTGTGCCGGTTTGGCGTGCTCGACATAAATGTCAGGCAGGCCCAGGTGCAGGATCGGCTTGATCAGGTTCTCGCGGGCCAGGAATTCACCGACAGCCGCACCGGCGCCGCCCATGATGGCGTTCTCTTCGATGGTCACCAGCAGCTCGTGCTGGCCAGCCATCTCGCGTACCAACGCTTCATCCAGCGGTTTGACGAAACGCATGTCAACCACGGTGGCATCGAGCTGTTCGGCAACCTTTAGTGCTTCGGCCAACTGAACACCAAAGACCAGCAAGGCGACGGTGCGGCCTTGGCGGCGTACTACGCCCTTGCCGATTTCGAGGGGTTCAAGGTCGTTTTCAATCGGCGTATTCGGGCCGGTGCCGCGCGGGTAGCGCACCGCTGCCGGGCCGTTGTACAGGTGACCGGTGCTGAGCATTTTGCGCAGTTCGTTCTCGTCGCTCGGGGTCATCACCAGCATGCCGGGGATGCAGCGCAGGAACGACAGGTCAAAGCTGCCCGCATGGGTCGGGCCGTCTTCGCCGACCAGGCCGGCGCGGTCGATGGCAAACAAGACGTCGAGGTTCTGTACCGCAACGTCATGGATCAGTTGATCATAGGCGCGCTGCAGGAAGGTCGAGTAGATCGCCACCACGGGCTTGGCGCCTTCGCACGCCATGCCGGCGGCGAGGGTGACAGCGTGTTGCTCGGCGATGGCCACATCGAAGTAGCGCGCCGGGAAACGTTCGCTGAAGGCCACCAGGTCCGAGCCTTCCTTCATGGCTGGGGTGATGCCAACCAGGCGCGGGTCAGCCGCAGCCATGTCGCACAGCCACTGGCCGAATACCGCCGAATACTTCGGCCCGCTTGCTTTCTTCGGCGCAGCAGCCGGTGCATCGACCGGCTCAAGCTTGGTAATTGCGTGATAACCGATCGGGTCGACTTCGGCCGGCCTGAAGCCTTTGCCTTTCTTGGTGACCACATGCAGGAACTGTGGCCCCTTGAGGTCGCGCATGTTGCGCAGGGTGGCAATCAGGGTCGGCAGGTCGTGGCCGTCAATCGGGCCGATATAGTTCCAGCCGAGTTCCTCGAACAGGGTGCCGGGTACCAGCATGCCCTTGGCATACTCTTCGGTGCGGCGAGCGATTTCCCAGGCGCCGGGCAGGCGTGAAAGCACTTTTTTACTGCCTTCGCGCATGCTGGCGTAGGTGCGGCTGGAGAGAATCTTGGCCAGGTAGTTGGACAGGCCACCGACATTGCGTGAAATCGACATGTCGTTGTCGTTGAGAATCACCAGCATGTCAGCGTTGACTTCCTGCGCATGGTTGAGCGCTTCGAAAGCCATGCCGGCGGTCAGTGCACCGTCGCCGATCACCGCAATGGACTTGCGCGCCTCGTTCTGCAGGCGAGCGGCGATGGCCATGCCCAGTGCGGCACTGATCGAGGTGCTTGAGTGGCCGACGCCAAAGGTGTCGTACTCGCTCTCGGAGCGACGTGGGAAGGCCGCAATACCGTCCTTCTGGCGCAGGGTATTCATGCGCTTGCGTCGACCCGTGAGGATCTTGTGCGGGTAGGCCTGATGGCCCACGTCCCACACCAGCCGGTCATCCGGGGTGTCGAAGACGTAGTGCAGGGCGATCGTCAGCTCGATGACGCCCAGGCCGGCACCGAAATGCCCGCCGGTCTGGCCAACGGTATAGAGCAGCTCCTGGCGCAGTTCGTCGGCCAGGCTCTCCAGATCGGCTTCAGCCAGCCGGCGCAGGCCAGCGGGCGTATCAGCACGGTCGAGCAGCGGCGTGACCGGGCGTTCGCGGGGAATCTCTTGAAACGTCGTGGGCATCAGGCGAATCATTATAGGTGTGAAGAGGCGGCAGTTTACCTTATTGCGGTGATGGCTGCCCATGGCATGGTGCTTCTGCGACACCTGTGCATCGTCTTTCGCGGGAGCCGGTCCTGCCAGCGATATGTCTTACCGCTGCCAAGGCCGGCGCCTACGTGAAGTGCACTCAGTTCTTGCGTTCTACGATGTAACGGGCCAGATCGCGCAGTGGTTCGGCCGCGCCGTCGAAGGCTTCCAGCGCCTGCAGTGCTTGATCGCGCAGTTCCAGCGCGTAGGCTTTGGCGGCATCCAGGCCGAGCAGCGCCGGATAGGTCGGCTTGTCGCGGGCGATATCCGCGCCTTGGCGTTTGCCGAGTGTGGCCGTGTCGCTTTCGACGTCGAGGATGTCATCCTGTACCTGAAATGCCAGGCCGATTGCCTGAGCGTAGCGTTGCAGGGCCTCCAGTTCGGTGTTGCCCGCACGGGCGCTGGCGAGAGCACCCAGGCGCACGCTGGCTTCGATCAGGGCGCCGGTCTTGTGCCGGTGCATGAATTCCAGCGCTTGCTGGTCAAGCTTCAGGCCCACTGAGCCCAGGTCGATGGCCTGGCCACCGACCATCCCGGCCGGGCCGGCAGCCAAGGCCAGCGTCTGGACCATGGTCAGGCGGTTGCTGTCGCTTTGCGGGCTCAGGCGCGGGTCGAGCAAGGCGCTGAAGGCCAGGCTTTGCAGGCCATCGCCTGCAAGGATCGCGCAGGCCTCGTCGAAGGCTTTATGGGTGGTTGGCTGGCCACGGCGCAGGTCGTCGTCGTCCATGGCCGGCAGGTCATCGTGAACCAGTGAGTAGGCATGGATCAGTTCAACCGCACAGGCCGCGCCGTTAGCCTGTTCGGCTGGCGCCCCCAAGGCTTCGCAGGCGGCATAAGCGAGCAGCGGGCGGACCCGTTTGCCACCGTTCATGACGCTATAGCGCATGGCGGCGTAGAGGCGGGTGAGTTCGGCCGAAGGGGCGACAAACAACTGTTCCAGCGCCGCATCGACACGGGCCTGGCAGGTGGCTTGGTAGCGGGCGATCATTCCGGCTGCTCTGCGCTGAAGGGTTCGGCGGCCAACTCACCATCGCGCTCGAGGAGGATCTGCACTTTCTGCTCGGCCTGTGCCAGGGCGCCCTGGCAGTCACGGGTCAGACGGATACCTTGCTCGAAGGCGGTCAGCGAGTCTTCCAGCGACAGTTCGCCGTTCTCCAGGCGTTCGACCAGGGCTTGCAGGTCGGCGAGGGATTGCTCGAAATCAACGGCGGCTTTTTTCCGGGCCATGGCGGCTGTCTCTGTGGCGG
This sequence comes from Pseudomonas sp. HLS-6, assembly GCF_002753995.1. Lineage (NCBI taxonomy): Bacteria > Pseudomonadati > Pseudomonadota > Gammaproteobacteria > Pseudomonadales > Pseudomonadaceae > Pseudomonas > Pseudomonas sp. HLS-6. Next base: position 4,620,842 of record NZ_CP024478.1, on the reverse strand, counting down.
TTTAAACGGCGCGACACTAGCAGAGCGGGGCAGGGGGAGCAAATCAGTGCCGATGATCTTTCGTCGCATTCTGTTGCATAAAGCCTTTGTTCACTATCTTGCTTTTTCTGTGAGCCCGTCATTGTGAGGGGTTGTGGCTCTCTGCCATAATTGCTGCAGCTTTGCGCTACGGCGTTGCCCGGCAAGGCTCTCCCTTCCTGATGTCGCGTAATGGACTACGTTGTGAGCTTCCTTTCGATCGAGTTCGGCCTCTGCTTCATCCTGTTCTTTGCTATTTACTGGAGCCTGTGCTGGAGCGTTCGTTTGCAGAACGTCATGCTTCTGGCCGCCAGTTACGGCCTTGTTGCCAGCTTCAGTCTGAATTCTCTCTATATCCTGCTGGGGTATACAGCGCTGGTCTATCTGCTGGGGCTTCTGGGTGCGCGTTATCCGGGGCGACGCTTCAGTTACGGGCTGGTTGCGCTACTGGTGCTGGGGTGTTTCTACCTGTTCAAGTACCAGGAGTTCCTCGTCGGTGGCGTTCAGTCGGCGCTGGCCAGTGCCGGGCTTGATGTCTCGCTGCCTATTCTGGAAGTGCTGCTGCCTATCGGCCTGTCGTTCTACACCTTCCATTCGGTCAGCTACCTGGTGTCGATCAACCGGCGCGAGATGACGCCTGCGCCGGTGTTTGATCTGGCCCTTTACCTGGCGTTCTTCCCGAGCCTGATTGCCGGGCCGGTGAACCGTGCTTCGCACATGCTGCCGCAGATTCAGGCCGGGCAGATGCGTCAGGTGCTGGAGCCACAACGTGCATTGGGGCTGATTGCGTTGGCGGTGGTGAAGCTGTTCTTCTTCAGCGCCTGGCTGGCCAGTGAGTGGGTTGATCCGGTGTTCGAGACGCCCAGCAGCTATTCGGCCGAGCAGATCCTGCTCAGCGTCTACGGCTACAGCTTTCTGATCTACTTCAACTTCAGTGGCTATACCAACCTGGTGACCGGCATTGCCTTGTTGTTGGGGTTCCGTTTGCCGGAGAACTTCAATGCGCCCTATGCCGCGAACAACCTCAAGGAGTTCTGGGGCCGTTGGCATATCAGCCTGTCGACCTTTATCCGTGACTACGTGTACATCCCGTTGGGCGGCAACCGTCAGGGCGTCTGGCGCGGCAACCTGAACATGCTGCTGGCCATGCTGATCTCCGGGCTTTGGCATGGCGCGAGCATCAACTTCATTATCTGGGGGGCGCTGCACGGCCTGGGTTTGGCGTTGTACAAAGCCTCGACCTATTGGTTGCCGCAGCCGATGCGTTGGCCGGGGGCGGGTATCGCCGCACGCTTGCTGACCTTCCACTATGTGGCGTTTGCCTGGATTTTCTTCCGTTGCGCCAGCCTCGATGATGCCAAGGACATGCTCGCCGGTATTGCTGGCTTGCGTCTGGAGGCACTGTTCTCGCCTACGGGCGCCCTGTTGCTGGCCTGTGTGGTGTACATCGCTGTCTACCGGCAACTGATCGCGCTTCTGCGCCAGCTCTTCGCCGCCACCACGCGCCTGCCTTGGCAGTTGTACCCCGTTCCGCTGGGGGTATTCATTTCCTTGGTCATCTTTGCATCGCAGTCGGGCGTTCCGGGGTTCATCTATGCCAGTTTCTAGTGCCAGCAAGCTGTTCGAAACGCAGGTGGGCGCGGCCAAGGTGCTGTATGCCATTGTGGTGACCACCTTGCTGTTGTTCTGGTTCAACCAGGACTCAATCCGCCTTTACTGCGAGCAGAAGTACCACCAGGGCTGTGAACTGCCGCTACTGGGCCAGAGTGCTGCCTGGCGGATGGGCAGCAACCTGACTCAGGCCTTGGGCAGTGCCCGTGACAGTTTTATTGAAAGCCTGACCCAGCCTGCTCCGCCAGCATTGATTGCGCAGGCTCCCGTCAGCGAAACCGTGACGATGCCCGCTACGGTGCCTGTCGTGCCGGTGACGCTGGATGGCAAGCATGCGACCCCGGTGCATGCCGCTCCGGCACATGAGAGCGCCAAGCCAGTCAAGGTGGCGGCGACGCCATTGCCTGCGCCCATCCCGCAGCCAGTACAACCGATGCCGGTGACCCTGTCGGCGGGCGATGAAGTCTTTCTGGTCGGCGATTCGCTGATGCAAGGGGTGGCGCCGCACCTGGCCAATACCTTGCACAAGCGTTACCAGATCAAAAGCGTCAACCTCAGCAAGCAGAGTACCGGGCTTGCCTATCCGGGCTTTTTCAACTGGCCACAGACGGTGGCCAAGACCTTGCAAAGCCAGCCGAACATTCGCCTGATGGTGGTGTTCCTGGGGCCGAATGACCCTTGGGACATGCCGGTTGCCAAAGGTAAGCCGTTCCTGCGCTTTAAAACTGCCGAGTGGGAGGAGCAGTACCGTCAGCGTATTGATTCGATTCTTGAGCAGGCGCGTGCGCATGATGTGCAAGTGATCTGGGTTGGCCCGCCGAACATGCAGAAAACCAAGCTGTCCAGCGCCATGGCCTACCTGAGCACGCTCTATGAAACCCAGACCAGGCTCTACCAGCAGCATTATGTCTCTGCTAACGGCGTGTTGGGTTACAAGGCTGATGAGTTCTCCTACACCTTGCAGGATGACCAAGGCAAACGGGTCAAGACCCGGGTCGATGACGGCATTCACTTTACCCCCACCGGGCAGAAGCTCATTGCACAGCAAGTGCTGTCGATGATTACCTTCCCGGGTTTGACCGTGACGGAACACTGAAATGCGTCGATTGCACAACATCCTGGCCCTGGTGGCACTGATCTGCGCATTGCCGGGCTGTAGCCCGGTAGCGGCGGTCAATGGGCCGGCAGCACGTCCACTTCAGGTGCCTCAAAAGGCGGTTCAAGCCCCTGCCAACGGTAATTTGGCGCTGCTGGCGGGCAAGTTCCGCACTGCAAACCGCACCCCGATCAATATCGTGCAACTGGGTGACTCACACACCGCCGCCGACCTGTTCAGCGGGGAAATGCGGCGCCTGTTGCAGGCCCAGTATGGCGATGGCGGTATCGGCCTGGTTGCAGGCTCACCGGTACCGGGGACGCGCTATGAAACGGTGATCCTCAAGGCCGCCAAGCGCCAGTGGGAACTGGTTTCGGCACGGAACCAGCAAAGCACTCAGTTTCCCCTGGGCGGTTACCTGTCATTACCGCTGACGGCCAACGCAGCCGTACGCATCGAGGCGCGTGAGCCCACGGCCCAGCGTTACCGCGTGTCGGCCCTCTACACCTCAACGGCCAACACGACATTGCTCGCCCGCGACGGCACTACCCAGAACCGGCGCCTGCTGGCAGCAACCAATGGGCAGTGGCGCTTCAGCCCGGTGTTCAACAGTGTCAGCTTGCCGCTGGACCTCACCTTGAGCAACCGCAAGGACGTAGCGCTAGGTGGCTGGTTCATCCAGGGCCAGAAGAATGCCGGTGTGACCTATTCAGCTCTGGGGATCAACGGCGCGCGGCTGGATGTTGTGGATAAGTGGCAGCCCGGCTGGCAGGAGAGCTTCAAGGCTCTGCGCCCGGATCTGATCATTCTGGCGTACGGTACCAACGAAGCCTTCGACGACAAGCTCGACTTGAACCAGTACCGTGACCACCTGAACCAGACCCTGGCCGAGTTGCGCCGCAACATGCCGCGTGCCGCCATTCTGCTGGTCGGCCCACCAGACTCGATCAAACAGCGCAAAGCGCGTACGTGCGCCGCCCGTCAGCCGCAACCATTGGCCCAGATCATCCGTATTCAGCGCCAGGCCGCCAAGCAGTTCAACGGCCTGTTCTGGGATTGGCAGGCGTACATGGGCGGCCCTTGTTCTATCGTCAACTGGCAGACTGAAGGTCTGGCCCGGAACGACCTGGTGCATTTATCCGCCGATGGTTACCGCAAAAGTGCCTCAGGCCTGTATGACTTCCTGCGTGGGCAGCTCGGGTTGCAGTGACGCCCTCGCTGACGATCGAATTTCGGTGTGCGGCGGGTGGGATAAGGTGTTGAATGGTGTGGTGCAGTCTGAGTAACCCGCCAGGCAACAGAGCAGCCAGATGAAAACCATGAACATCCTCGAAGTCGCCAACGGCAAACCGATCAAGCTCTGGACCCAGGGCGTGCCGGTGGAGGAGGAAGCGCGACAGCAATTGATCAGCACCGCCAAACTGCCGTTCATCTTCAAGCACCTGGCGGTGATGCCGGATGTCCATCTGGGCAAAGGCTCGACCATTGGTAGTGTGATTCCCACGCGTGGCGCGATCATCCCGGCAGCGGTGGGCGTGGACATTGGCTGCGGGATGATCGCCGCACGCACTTCATTGCACGCCGCGGACCTTCCGGACAACCTCCATGGCCTGCGTACGGCCATCGAAAAGGCGGTACCGCACGGCAAGACCTTCGGCCGTCGCGATCAAGGCGCCTGGGACACCGTACCCGGCGTGGCCGATCATGCCTGGCGCGCACTGGCTGGCCGATTCAAGGCCATCACTGACAAGTATCCGACGCTGGAACGCACCAACAACCGTCAGCACCTGGGAACCTTGGGCACGGGTAACCACTTCATCGAGGTATGCCTGGACGAGGCCAATCGTGTCTGGTTCATGCTGCACAGTGGGTCGCGTGGCGTGGGTAACGCTATAGGCAACCTGTTCATCGAGCTGGCCCAAGCCGATATGCGCCAGCACATCGCCAATCTGCCGGATAAGGACCTGGCCTACTTCGAGGAAGGCAGCCGGCATTTCCACGACTACGTCGAAGCCGTGGAATGGGCCCAGGACTTTGCCCGGCAGAACCGTGCGCTGATGATGCACGCGGTGATCGAAGCCGCGCGTAAGGTGATCAACAAACCCTTCAAGGCCAACCTCGAAGCGGTGAACTGCCACCACAACTATGTGCAGAAAGAACAGCATTTCGGCCATGAGGTGCTGGTTACCCGCAAGGGCGCGGTTTCTGCGCAAAAAGGCCAGTTGGGGATCATTCCGGGGTCGATGGGCGCACGCAGCTTCATCGTTCGCGGCCTGGGTAACGAAGAAGCGTTCTGCTCCTGCAGCCATGGCGCGGGGCGTGTGATGAGCCGCACCCAGGCGAAGAAGCGCTTCACCATCCAAGACCAGGCGCGTGCCACCGCGCACGTCGAGTGCCGCAAAGACAAAGACGTGATCGACGAGATCCCCATGGCCTACAAGGACATCGACGCGGTCATGCAGGCCCAGCGTGATCTGGTGGAAGTGGTGCATACCCTGCGTCAAGTGGTGTGCGTGAAAGGCTAGGTGCATGCGCGGCGGTGTAGACTGCTGGCCTGGCTGTGCAACCACTACAACGAGGTTTGCTGTGAGATATCTGTCGATTCTGCTGTTGAGCGTATTGCCATTGTTGGCCCAGGCGGTCGAAGTCGGAGAGCGCCTTGCGCCCTGGACCCTGCTCGATCAGTTCGATCAGCCCTATAGCCTGGACGATCAAACCCGAACCCTGTTGGTAGCCCGTGGCATGGACGGCGCCAAACTGGTGAAAGAGGCCCTGCAAGACCGTCCCAAGGGTTACCTGGAAGCACGACATACCGTGTTCGTTGCCGACATCCAGCGCATGCCTGCACTGATCGCAAAAATGTTCGCCATCCCCGCCATGCGTGATTACAACTACCGGGTACTGCTTGACCGCGACGCGCGCGTGGCAACCCGTTATGCCGGTGCCGAAGACAAGGTGCTGTGGCTGCAACTGGACAACGGCCGGTTGGTCGCGCAACAGGAATACGCCACGGCGGCTGCACTGCGTGAGGCGCTGGAGAAGGCGTCGCATTGATAGGTGTGATGCGGTGGGTGGATTTCGGGCATTAAAAAGCCGGCTTGTGGCCGGTGTTCTTATTAAATATGTTGTTGATTTTAAAGTACTTTATTTCTACTTGTCGTATAGACCCACACTTTGACCCACACTGAGGCGGGTCGCTGCCCTGGGGGATGATTTCAGATGTTCCTTGGGCTCATCATTTCATGCTTCGCTACGGCTGCCCTGATTGCCTCCTGAATCTCGCGCATTCGCTTCTCGGCAATCCTGTTAGCTTCGGACTCTTGCTCAGGCGAAAGCTCGGGGCTCTGCTCGTTGAGGTATACCTGCCATCCAGCAAGTTTTTTCAGGCAGGCGTCCAGATGCTTTGTGGTCGCTTCGAGCCTGATCTTGATCAGCTCCTGCGCAAGCTTGTCGGAGTTACGGGTGACTTTTTTGTTCAGAGCCTCGCGTCGCTCTTCCTCTTTCTGATCTTCGCTCGCTTGCTGAGCTTCATTGATCATTGCTTCAAGGATGGCTGTTTCGGTTGTGCCATCCTTTGCTGCAAGGGCTTTTAGCTTGTCCCTAGTCAGAATTGGCAGGGTGAAGGAGCACGTTACTCGACCCCCTCCTGCCAGGCGATAGCGCCGCTGTCTGATAGCGTTTCTCAGTCGCTCAATGAGCTTTACCCCGCCAGCATCTACTTCTAGGGTGCGGATCGTTTCGTCCAAGTTAGCGGCTATGGGGACCCATGATGACGGCCTAGGGTTGAGTCCTTTAGGCCATCGATTCAGTAGGTACTCTGCGGCCCATCCCGTCTCTTTTTGATCGATCTTCTTTAGCCATTTCGGCGTCTTCCTGATTGCTCCCATCCACTTCTCTCATCTTGTCGAGTGGGTCGTTACTCGCAGGTGTCCGATTACTAAATCGTTAACAGTGATGTTAACAGACTGGTTAACGTCGCTGTTAAAAGTATTGGTAACGTACCTGTTAACTGAATGGTTAACGCATCTGTTAACTGAATTGATTATGGCAATTTATAGGTATAAAATCACTTAATATCACGTGTTTACCCTGGCATTCCAAGCATGATAGCTATATCTACACTGATTGATGTGGATGCTGAATCAAGATTTCTCCTTCAAGCTTTGATGTTTAGAAAGCCTGGCTGGCTGGAAGCGCCTTATGACATCAAGTCGCTAGCCAAGGAGCTCTGCTTGACGGAGAGGTTCGTTAGAGATTCATCACGGGTGCTAGCCAGGGCAGGGCTTCTGAGGGAAAACAAGCAGCACGGTGGCATTGGGCGTCCGGGTGTCGGTTACGTAGCCTCGGATTACATTCTCAGAGTGCTGTCTGCAGAAAACAGAGATCTCGCCCACCAAGAGCTCATCGCTCGCCTTTTTCTTGAGCCGAATATCAATGCCTCTGGCCTGGAGGCAAAGTCGACATCCGAGACTCAGCAGAAGAAGTCATCCCGGCCAGCCGTCCGCAAAGATGGTCGGCCTGCTGCTCCAGGCGCCAAGGGAAGGCTGGGCGCTGCAAGTCGTGTTTTATTGGCTGCTCTTCTCAGTGAGGCTGATCAGTGCGGCGTAGTGACGGAGCTCAGTGGGCGCAAGCTGAGGGAAATGACAGGGCTCGACTCCCCATCAATCAAGCATCAATTGAATCGTCTATTGAGCTTGGGCTTTCTTCGTAGCTATGTGCCGGGTGTGTCGCATGGGGTTTTGGTTGGCTCAAAGACTATGAGCATCTACTACCTGAACCTTGATCACCCGCAGCTGCAGGCGGGCCAGAGGAAGCAGCAGCTGGGTTTGGTGGTGTACGCAACACAAGTGCATTTAAAGCACGACCTTATCGAAGCGGCGCTACCTGCGACGAAGCTAAAGGATAGGGCTGTCCAAGAGATGGTTTATCACAGGCTGGCGAGCCACACTTCACACCTGCTGACTGCTCTCTGGTCTGACCCTGAGTGCGCCATTACCGATCTCAAGGCGGGAGGTTTCGAAAGCATTGCTGGTAAGTCAAGCGCGACACTGCCAGTCGGCCCTGAATCCAACGAGCCTGACCGATGGGGTGACTTTAAGGAAAGGTTGCATGCTGAGGCGTGTCGGTGGGCCGAAAGTATCTATAAGGGGCTGCGCCACAGGAACGTTTGGCCAGAATACAGGCCGCAGATGGTTAGGCTCCTACCTGCACCAGAAACAAGTGATATCTGGAGTGCGGTGTCGCTGATTGTCTATCCAGCGCCCAAAGCTAGCAATACATGCCTTTGGGTATGGGACTTGCCCGGCGGGAGGACTGACCTATATGTGGGAGAGCAAGCATTGGATTTGGAGCAGCGCTACGCGCTGGCGCTCTTGACCAAGGCCAAGGCGCCCTAGGCCAAGCTAGGGCAGGTGATTTTTTACTGCCCTCGCAGATCCTCTGGGACATACAGAGGAGCCCTGCTGATGCGAATTTTCCGCTTACAAGACGTGATCACTGCTACTGGCCTGTCTAGGTCGACCCTGTACAAGTACATCTCGGAAGGCACCTTCCCGAAACCGGTATCGCTGGGCGACCGCTGCGTCGGCTGGGTCGATAGCGAGGTGCACGATTGGATCCTGGCTCGGATCGAGGAGCGTGACCAAGCCGAGGGTGCCGCTACGCGCCCTATCGGTCATCTGAGCATGGCCAGCTAGAGCAGCCACCTGCGCCATGATCGGCTTCGGCTGGTCATGGCGCTTATGCCGACTCGAATAGCTTTTGGCTCTCAGCTAACTCTCCCAAAGCTCAATCCGGAAAATCTCTCGACAGGCTCGGCAATGTTGCTCCCCATTGCCCGGCCTGCTCGGGAGGGACTGCTCTGGTCAGGGCTGCATCTATAGCTTTAACTACCAACTCTTACTAACCATCACTACCCATCACCACTGACTACACCAGAGGGAAAGAAGACCAGTAAAAAAAGAAAAAGACCACTTACCTGGTATGCACCAACAACCAACCAGGTACTCAGCCATGAACAACCGCAAGCACAACACCCACCTCTCACAGTCCGACATAGCCCTGAAGATCGAATCACTCGTCCAGGCTATCGAGCGCAGCGATACACCCGCATATCGGATTACGCACAAACGGTCAGGCTATGAGCAGGTCGAGCAGACCAGACTCTCCCGGTACTTCACCAACGTCCAGCAGATGTACAACCTGTTCGATGACCGAGTGCCATACGACTACAGCGAGCACCTGCAGGCGTTCCGGGAAGCCTGTGACGACATCGGCCTTCAGCGTTCACCCAATGGCCCTGTCTGCATGAGCGAGACGGGGACGTACTGGCTCAGTCATGAGCAGAGCATGAACGTCCTGACCGAACGAATCCGTGAGCTGACACGAGAGCAGTGGTATCGGCGTAGGCCTGGGGGGCGTGCCTATGAGGCACGCAAGCAGGAGGCGGAGATCATCGCGTACACGGATGCTGTGATGAGCCTTTACTCCCGCACTACGGTCATCAGACTGGACCTCTACTACCGACCTGAAGCTAAGGCCAGGCAGCGCGTCGAGCAGGTATTCGATCACCTGGATGATCTGATCTACGAGCACAGCCGTCACCGGACTTTCGAGCACCTGATTGGCTACACCTATTCAGTCGAGCAAGGGGATCGCAATGACGGGAGTGGCTACCACATCCATGCGGCCTACTTCTTCAATGGCAACCAGGTGTGCCGTGATGTCTGGAAGGCGATTGAGATCAGCGAGCTATGGGAGGAGGTAACGCGTGGTCAGGGCTATGCCCATAGCTGCAACCACGACAAGGAGGGGTATGGTGACGAGTGCGGCATCGGCCTGATCCAGAGGGATGATCAGTCAATACGGCCTCATACGCACTACGCCATGAAATACCTAGTCAAGGACGATCAGCACCTGCGCTTGAAGCCTGCAGGGGCACGCTGCCTGCGTAAGGGGACTCTGAGCCGTGCTCGTCGCGGATAAGTGAATGGCAAGGCTACTTGGCCTTTGCGACCATTAATTCAGACCAGCGAGTGGTGTAGGCGGGGGAGAGCAAATCTTTGCGCATAGCTCACTCGGCTGGCTTGGCAATGCGTACCGGCTGCAGCGTTCCACGTCCCCAGCGATTGTTGATCGCGTCCAAGGTGCTCATCAGTCGCTCGGCTTTCACGGGCTGTCCAGGGGCGAACAGATCCGGGGTGTACTCATTCTTGCGACACAGATCCAACAGCATCACCTGAGCCTTGGCGTAGCACCATCCTGCGCCAGTTCGCGGGTTTGAGCCTGGAGCGCATCCCCGACGAAACCACCATCCTCAACTTCCGTCGTCTGCTGGAGAAACACGAGCTGGCTGCTGGCATCCTGGCGGTGATCAATGGCTATCTGGGTGATCGAGGCCTGTCGTTGCGCCAAGGCACCATCGTCGATGCCACGCTGATCAATGCGCCGAGTTCGACCAAGAACAAGGACGGCAAACGCGACCCAGAGATGCACCAGGCCAAGAAGGGTAACCAGTACTGTGTGTCACGAACACAGGTCGTATGACCTGTGATGCTGTACCGAAGATGGAAGTAGGCCTTCCGAAGTCGGCTTGCAGGAGCAGGCTTCAAACCACCCGGTGCTGCTGCATCCAAAAGGTGCGGTGGTGAGCGACCGAGGAAAAGTCATCCCATGATGATGGCAGGTGAGTATGGAGAAGATGAGCGAGAGCAAACCGTCCGATGACGCATCGTTATTCCCTAAAGTGCTGTCGAAACTGAGGTTGAGTATTGGCTTCAGGACGAGTTGGGGCGTTACCTGCTTACGGCCCCAGTGGCAGCCGGTGTAAAGGCGGCATGATCTTCATACAGGCTTGGGTACGGAACGTGAGAACCTTGTTCCAGATGCAAAGGAAAATGACAAATGGCTAAAACCATGAGGAAGAATACCAATGCTGGAATAAGGGGCGGAGCCTCCTGTAGTAGTGATGAAGGCTTTGTAATGAAGCTGGAGCGAAGGGGAGGCGTTATCCTGTCAACGAACGCCGCCAACCTCAGGGGATGAGCGGTGTGAGTTCGAACAAACCTTACAACATAGCGAAGCGCGTGATATGGGAGGCCTATCAGCAGGTCAGAACCAACCGGGGAGCTGCTGGAATCGACGATGAGACCATTGCCGATTTTGAGCGGAACCTGCCGAAGAATCTTTACAAGCTATGGAATCGAATGTCGTCGGGGTCTTATTTCCCGCCGCCGGTCAAGGCTGTTGAGATACCGAAGGCATCGGGGGGTATACGCAGGTTGGGAGTGCCGACGGTCAGCGACCGTATCGCACAAACTGTAGTCAAACTCCTCATCGAGCCAAAGCTGGATGCGCTTTTCCATCCGGACTCATATGGATACCGACCAGGACGTTCAGCCAAACAGGCCATAGCGATCACACGCGAACGCTGCTGGCGATACGACTGGGTGGTGGAGTTTGATATCAAGGCGGCTTTCGATCACATTGATCATGAACTGCTGATGAAAGCGGTGCGAACCCATATCAAAGAGGATTGGATACTGCTGTACATCGAACGATGGCTGGTTGCTCCATTCGAGGCAGCAGATGGCGTTCGCATTCAACGCGAACGTGGCACCCCGCAAGGCGGCGTGATCAGTCCCATGTTGATGAATCTGTTCATGCATTACGCCTTTGACGCATGGATGCAACGAAATAGCCCAAACTGTCCTTTTGCCCGGTATGCCGATGATGCGGTAGTGCATTGTCGTAGCCAGAGGCAAGCAGAACACGTGATGCGTTCAATCGCTTCACGTCTAGCGGTTTGTGGCCTCACGATGCATCCCGAGAAATCGAAAATCGTGTACTGCAAGGACAGCAATCGACGCGCAGGGTATCCGCATGTGAGCTTTACCTTCCTTGGTTTCACTTTTAGACCTAGGAAGGCAATCGGCCAGCAGAACAAGCTTTTCACCAGCTTCCTTCCGGGAGTCAGTGCGCAAGCGTTGAAGCGGATGCGGCGAGCAGTGCGCGAGTGGCGGGTCAGCCGCCAAACTCATGTGACGCTGGCTGCTGTGGCTCGGCTTTACAACCCAGTGATACAAGGTTGGTGGCAGTACTATGGCGCGTTCTATCGGACGGCCATGCTTGGTATCTTTCGACATATCGATAGCGCGCTCAAGCGTTGGGCCGGTCGTAAGTACAAAATACTTCACGGGCGCAAGCGGCGTATATCTGAATGGTTGGACACGGTGCATAAGGCTGCCCCTCGACTGTTTTATCACTGGCAAGTAACCGAGCAACAGGTTGGATAACGGGAGCCGTATGACGCGAGAGTGTCACGTACGGTTCTGCGAGCGGCTACGGGGGCAGTTCCTGTGGCCGACTCACCACTTCGGCATGAAGGCGCACATCGGTGTCGATGATGAGTCAGGTCTGGTGCGTGGCGTGGTGGGCACGGCGGCCAATGTGGCGGATATCACCCAGGTCGAAAAACTGCTGCACGGCGAGGAAAACATGGTCGGTGCCGACGCGGGCTACACTGGCGTAGAGAAGCGCCCGGAACATGAAGGTCGTGAGGTGATCTGGCAGATCGCGGCCCGTCGTAGTACGTACAAGAAGCTGAGTAAGCGCAGCGCGCTGTACAAAGCCAAGCGCAAGATCGAGAAAGCCAAGGCCCAGGTGCGTGCCAAGGTCGAGCATCCGTTCCGGGTGATCAAGCGCCAGTTCGGCTATGTGAAGACACGCTTCCGTGGCCTGGCGAAGAACACGGCACAGCTGGTGACACTGTTCGCGCTGTCGAACCTGTGGATGGCACGCCGACATTTACTGACGAATGCAGGAGAGGTGCGTCTGTAATGCAGGAAATGGCCGCCGCGAGGTGGTCTCGGCGGCTAGAAACACCGAAATAAGCGGGTTATCTGATCGTTTTTGCTCGATTTGCCGCTTTCAAAATCGGCGGAGGCTGAAGTCAGCCAGAAATGCATGGCTACTTCAGACCATCCCTAAATAACGTCCCGCTTAGGGATGAACTGAAACATCCTTTTGCTTATATTAGGGCACATCGCTACTCAGCCGTAACGAGCCAAGCCAATGCGCATAAACCAACCCAACAGCGGTCGCGAACGTAGCTTCCCGGCTGAGCAGCACCTCATTTCCGCCACCGATACCCGCGGGATCATCACGTACTGCAACGACGAGTTCGCCGAGATCAGCGGATTTACCCGCGAGGAATTGGTCGGCAGCCCGCACAACCTAGTGCGTCACCCGGATATGCCGCCTGCCGTGTTCGCTCATATGTGGGACTACCTAAAATCCGGACGCAGCTGGATGGGCATCGTCAAGAACCGCTGCAAGAACGGCGATCACTATTGGGTCAGCGCCTATGTCACGCCCATCCAGGAAAACGGCCGGGTCGTCGGCTACGAGTCGGTGCGCAGCAAACCCAACAGCGAGCAGGTGCGCCGTGCCGAAGCGCTCTACGCGCGCCTGAACCAGGGGCGCCCGGCCATCGGCCGTGGCGAGGCATTCGCGCAACTGGCACGCTTCTTCGTGCTGCCGCTGCTCGGTGTAGTGAGCGGCGCGGCGCTCTGGAGCCTGGAATTGCCCGGCACGGCGTTGCTGCTGACCTTGGTCCTGCTTGGGCTGCAGGGTTTTGCCAGCCTGCACAACTCCAGCCAGCTGCTCGGCCGGGCTCGTGCAGTAGCGCCAAAAACATTCGACAGCCCGCTGGTGGCCCGCACCTACAGCGATGCCTCCGGGCCACTGGCGCTGCTGCACCTGGCACTGATCAGCGAGGATGCACGGATTCGCACGGCGCTTTGCCGCCTGGGAGATTTCGCCGACCAGACCGCCGCCCTGGCCAAGGAAAACGGCCGCCTCAACGAGCAGGCCGAACGTGCCCTGCAGGCCCAGCGCAATGAAGCTGACCAGGCCGCCACGGCGATGCACGAGATGGCCGCGTCGATCAATCAGGTCTCCAGCCACGTCCAGCAAACCGCTCAGGAAGCACGTCAGGCCAGTGAACTGGCTATGGCCGGCGCCCAGCAGTCGCAGCAAAGCCGCCAGGTCATCGAGCAACTGGCGCAGACTGTCGATGGCATCGGCCAATCGGTGCAGTCACTGGCCGATGAAACCGCTTCCATCCAGCAAGCCGCCAGCATGATCCACGCGATTGCCGAGCAGACCAACCTGCTGGCCCTGAATGCCGCCATCGAAGCAGCCCGCGCCGGTGAGCAGGGCCGTGGCTTTGCCGTAGTGGCCGACGAAGTGCGCGCCCTGGCCTCCAAGACCCGCCAGTCTACCGACGTCATCCAGGGCATCATCACGGGCCTGCATAAGGAAACCGAACGTGCCTTGAGCGTCGCTCGCGCCGGCAGCGAGGAAGCGCGTAACGGCGTGGCGCGGGTAGCGCAAACCGAACAATCGCTGCAAGGCATCAGCCAGACCGTCGACAATATCCACCAGATGGCCGAGCAAATGGCCGCTGCTGCCGAACAGCAGAGCCTGGTCGCCGAGGATATTGCCCGGCAGATCAACTCGATTTCCCAGGCCACCAACGACAATGCCGAAGTCACCGGCAATAGCGCGCGCCTAGGCAGCCAGCTACAGTCCACTGCAGGCTCCCTGCACGCGCTGGTCGAGCGTTTCAACAGTTAATAATCCTGCACAACGGGCGCTAGCAGCGCCCCCGGATAACGCCTTGCAGCCTCTCTATCTGAACCAGCGCAGTCTGGCGCTGAGCACCTGCGCCCTGGCCCTGGTACTGATGGCCCTGGCCCTGAGCCTGCCTCCGATTGCCATCTTCACTGCCCGTCCGGCCGACTACCTGTCGGTGCATATCCTGCTGGAAATGTTCGCCATCAGCGTCTCGCTGATGATCGTCACTATCGCCTGGAACACACCGGATCATGACGCCGAGCCCATAGCCCAGACCTTGGTCTTCGGCTTCGCCAGCGTGGCCGGCCTGGACATGTTGCATACCCTGTATTTGGCCGGCATGCCGGGGCTGGTGGTGGATGGCAGCCTCAACACCTCGCTCTTCTTCTGGCTCAGCAGCCGCGCGGTTGAAGTTAGCGTTCTCTGCCTGGCGGCCCTGCAACTGCGCCTGCCGGGTAGCCGTAGTTTCTGGCTGGTGGCGGGCATTACCCTGGTCGTGGCCCTGCTCCTGATCGCCATCCTGCTTCCGCAGTGGCTGCCGGTGACCTATATCCCCGGCAGCGGCCTGACACCGCTGAAGAACGCCTGCGAACTCATCCTGTGCGTCGCCAACCTGGGCCTGGCCCTGTGGTTCTTCCTGCGTAGCCGCAAGACTCAGAGCAGCCGCGATCTATGGCTGGGCGCGGCCTGTTTCATTACCGCGATGGGCGGCCTGGCGTTTACCCAATACCGAACGACTTCGGAATTCATCAACCTGTACGGCCACATCTATAAGGTGGCCGCCTACTGCTTCTTCTACCTGGCTGCCTTCCAGATTGCCGTGCGCAAACCCTATCGTTTGCTGGAAGTGCGTGAGCAGCGCATTCGCGAACAGGAAACCGAACTGCACAACCTGCTGAGCAACCTGCCGGTTGGCATCGCCCGCCTGGATGAGCACCTGCACCTGCGCTATGCCAACCCGACGCTAATCCGCAGCCTGTATCGTCGTCCGGAAAGCGTGATCGGCCAAACCATCGGCGATCTGCTGCTGGACGACGTTGCCGAGCAGATCAGACCACACCTGATCAAAGCCCTCGACGGCATACGCAGCGACCTGGACCTGCAATACCTGCGCCCGGACGGCAACAGCGCCTATGCCTCCTGCCTGGTGGTGCCGGAACGCCAGGTCAGCGGCCGCGAAGCCGGGGTGCTGGCGATTTTCACCGACACCAGCGAACGCGAGCACAATCGCCGACAGTTGATTGACTCACTGCGTGAAATCGCCGAGATCAAGGCCGCCCTGGATGCCCACGCCATCGTCGCCATCACCGATGCCCGCGGGGTAATCACCCAGGTTAACGACAAGTTCTGCGCCATCTCCCAGTACGCCCGCAGCGAGCTGGTCGGCCGCACCCACAAAATGATCAACTCCGGCCATCATCCGCGCGAATTTTTCCAGGACCTGTGGCGCACCATCAGCCATGGCAAGGTGTGGAGTGGCGAGGTGTGCAACCGCGCCAAGGACGGCTCGCTGTACTGGGTGCAGAGCACCATCATGCCCTTCATCGGCAAGGATGGCCTGCCCGAGCAGTACATCGCCATCCGCGCCGACATCACCAAGCGCAAGCGCATCGAAGAAGCCGCCCAGCGCATGGCCCTGCACGACGCCCTCACCGGCCTGGCCAACCGCCGCCTGATGAGCGAACGCCTGATCCGCGCCCTGCACAAAAGCCAACGGCATAATCAGCACGGCGCCCTGTTGCTGATGGACCTGGACCACTTCAAGGAAATCAACGACACCCTCGGCCACCCGATCGGCGACCAGCTGCTCAAGGAAGTGGCCGTGCGCCTGCAGGGCACCCTGCGCCAGAGCGACACGGTGGCGCGCCTGGGCGGCGACGAGTTCGTGGTGATCATCGAAGAGCTGGGCAACAGCCAGGAAAGCGCCATGCACCATGCCAGCGATACTGGCGAGAAGATCCGCCAGGTGCTGTCCGCGCCCTATCAGCTCCGCGACCATATGGCGCAGATCACCCCGAGCATTGGCGTGGTGTTGTTCGATGGCACGCTGCAGAACGCCGACGAACTGATCAAGCAGGCCGACATGGCGCTGTACAAAGCCAAGGATGCCGGGCGCGACCAGCTGTGCTTCTTCGATAACGCCCTGCAGAGCGAAATCAACCAGCGCGCCCTGCTGCAGCGCGACCTGCGCCTGGCCCTGGAGCAGGATGAGCTGCGCCTGTTCTACCAATCGGTAGTCGACGTCGACGAGCAGATCCTCGGCTTTGAGGTCCTGCTGCGTTGGCAAAACCCGCAGCGCGGCCTGGTTTCCCCGGCGCAGTTCATTCCCCTGGCCGAGGAAAGCGGCCTGATTATTCCGATCGGCCAATGGGTACTGACCACCGCCTGCCGCCAGCTGGCCGAGTGGCAGCACGACCCCATGCGCCAGGCCTGGACCATTGCCGTGAATATCAGCGCGCGCCAGCTCAGCCAGAATGACTTCGTCCAGCAGGTGCTGCAGGTGCTGGCCAGCAGCGGCGCACCGGCCAACCGCCTGCGCCTGGAAATCACCGAATCCATGCTGCAACACGACCTGACGGTAACCATCGGCAAGATGCAGGCGCTGCGCCAGGTCGGCGTGCGCTTCTCGCTGGACGACTTCGGCACCGGCTATTCGTCCATGAGCTACCTCAAGCACATGCCGCTGGATCAGCTGAAGATCGACAAGTCCTTCGTCGACGAAATCCTCACCGACAACACCGACAGCGCCATCGTCCACACCGTGGTGACCCTGGCGCAAAACCTCGGCCTGGAGGTGGTAGCCGAAGGCGTGGAGCAGCGCGAACAGCTGGATCTGCTAGTATCTATTGGCTGCCGTGCGTTCCAGGGTTACCTGTTCGGAAAACCGGAACCACTTCGCCATACCATCGAGTTTTCCGATGAAACAGATGACCTTCGCTGACGCCGATGACTGCGAGGATGACGTTGAGCTTGTTGGTGCGCCGTCGGGAGCAGTCGTCAAGGTGAAACCTGAGTTTAAGATCAGGGACGCAGATAGCTGAGTCCCTCTCGGGCTTTGTTGATTAGCAATCGCACATCGGGCCTTATCAGTGAAAGACAAAAAATAAAGAATGTCCCGCCCTCAGTGGAGCGGGACATCCATTTTCGCTGACGTCAGTTACTTGCTTGATCGTGCTGCCTGCAGTCGACAGAGGATCCAGCACGCCAGTACCACCGCTATCAGCAATGGTGGAAAGCGTACCATCATAATCGCCAGCAACAAGACCGCCAGGCAGCCTGTCAGGATCCCGGCAAACATCATCGCAGCACCGAAAGTACGTAGCAGCCGTTTCATACCTCCTCCTTCCGTGCGGCTTGCGCTTCCAACTTTTCAGCCAGGCTGGGCCTGCTGGAGGTGACTTGTGGTGTGGTTGTTGAGACGGGCACTTCACCTTCCTGGTAAAACTCCTCAACGATGGCGCTTACATCCTCCTCGCTGTCCTCAAAGGCACCGTTGCCGAATCCGCGTCGTGCGGCTTCATCCAAAGCAGCCTGATTGAAGCCTGCTGCCTGCCGTCGCGAATCGAGTTCACTGGCGGTTACCAGAGCCTCGGCCATGTCCATGCCGCCGCGTACTGTCAGGTCGGCGTAGAAGATCGGCGTGCCATGGCTCTGGCGTGTCGACTTACCACGCAGGCGCAGCTCCAGAGGCAGACAGGCCAGGCGGTTTCCAGAGATGGCTTGGAAGTAATGCAGGCGAGCGGCCAAGGTGCGGATGCTGTTGAAGCCAGTGGTGCGAAACACAAAGCTGCCCAGCGGATCCTCATCACCAATGACTACGTTCAGTCGGCCATAGGGCTTGCAGCCACCACCTTTGGCTAACTGGCAAGCATCCGGCGATGGACAAGGCAACGACTGCATGCCGTCCTGGGTGACTCGCTTGCAGGTCTCGCCATTGCCGACGCAAACCGGGCGCCCAGATTGCCGGTCGAACAATGTGTAGTCGGCGCGAAAATTCAGCTCAGGCTCGTTGAACAGCAGGCGTACCGGAATGCTGCGCAGCTTGTCGTCCTTGCCCTTACGTAGCTCGTCATTGAGAGGGTGCAGCAGCCAGCCGTCCTTACCTTGTACCTGGGATGTGATGGTGAACTGGTCATCCTTCTCCGGCAGTCTCTTGCCGTTCTTCTCGATGACCTTACCGATGGAAATCCGCCCGAGTACCGGTGGAGTGATAGCCAGACCTTTGAGCATGGTGAGTCTCCTGGAAATGAAAAAAGGCCAGCCACGCAGCGCGAACTGCATGGACTGGCCAAGGGGAGGGAAGGGATGAATGAGGTTGGTTTCAGCCGACCAGGAAGCGCCGTGCACCCTGCTTCAGCAGTGGGTACTTGGCCTGCAGGTGCGGCTTGTCTTTGAGCAGTTGCGCGACGTCGAAGCCGACACTGTCTTTGGCCTTGCGCCAGGTGATGTAACCGTTGGCGAACTCCGCCCGGCTAGCATCGCCCATGGTCTGCTGCAGCATCTGCTTTAGCTCAGCCTCGCGTTTTTCCTTGTCGGCAATCGACTGACGAACAGCCTTCAGCTCGACGTAAGCCGCGCTGAGCCCGGCATGCTGGCTGAAGTCGACGATCTGACCGTTGTCCTCCGGGTAGAGGCAGCGCAGTGCTGACTCTGCCGAAGCGGTGCCATCAGCCGGTGGCGGCGTATCAGTCTCCACGTAGTGCCAGAACTGGCGCTCCAGCTCGATCAGGCGGGCAATCATCTGCTCGTCCCGCTCGATGCGGTGGATCTCCAGTGTTTGACCACCCAGCAGTACCGCCACATCCGCCGCCTGCTTGCCGGTGACGGCGAGCTGGTGCATTACCTGCAGCTGTACATACTCCGGCACGCCCTCTTTCCAGAGGCGTGCCCCGTTTATGCCGGCTGTCTTGCATTCGAGGATCTGCACATCGTCCGCCCCGATCACCTCGCGGTCGATGTTGGCCAGCATCCAGGGCAACTCCGGATCCGGGTGCTGCAGCACGGCGTTGATACGCCGCACCTTGTTCTTCGTGCGCTTGCTGTAGTGCCAAGCAACGACTGGCTCCAGTACGTTGCCCCAGTACATCGGGCTTTCCTCATCCTGAGGATCAGCCTTGGGCATGCCGGCATCGCGCCCGGTCTTCTCCAGCCACAGCTCCAACTGCGACTTGTAGGGGTTGAGGCCTACGGCAGCCGCAGCGTCTGAGCTGCCGATGCCTTGCTTGCGGATCTGCAGCCAGTCCTCGCGTGGCAGTTCCTTGGTGCTGACCAGGCGTAGTGCAGGGCGGGCTTTGCTGGTGCTGCGATTCAATGAAGTGGCTTTCATAACGTTCACCTTGCAGAAATAGAAACGCCCGACCTGCAACGAAGCGGGTCGGGCGTTATGGGGGGTAAAAGGTCAGGCGACCAATTGCAGGGCTGTATCCAATGCGCGTTGCTTGATCTGGGCACCCTGGCCGAACCAGGCGGAGTCGAGGCGGTACTCCGTGCTGCGTGCCCGGCGCTCGTGATCGACGTACTCGGTTACGGCATTGAGCAAGCCCCAGGCAGTGCCGCGTGCTGAGTCCAGCTGGCTGCCACGGCCACGACCTTCGTACAGCTCCTGCACTTTGCGCAGAGCGCGCTCGTTGGGCAGTTGCTCCGGCAGGGCGCCGGTCGGGCTGGTCTCGCACATCACGTTCATGAAGAAGCCCAGTGCCTCATGCCACTGCACCTTGCGTTCAGCCAGGTGGCGCATGCGGTACATGAAGTCGTCCCATTGCGAGACGGCTATACCGAGCTGCTTCTTGACCAGATCGCTGTCGAAGCGGGTGCTGTGAGGCACCTTGATCGCACGGCTGGTGCCGTCCAAGGCGATGGTCAGCGTGTTGTTGCAGACTACGCGGATGGTGGTGGGCGTTGCCGTGGTGGCCAGGGTGCCGTCGCAGGAAGTGGCCAACAGCAGATAGCCATTCACCTGGTCGTTGCCCTTGATTGCGGCGCCCTGTCCGGTACGCGCCAACGCCCAGAATTTGCGACCGCCCTTAAGCACGCCAGCAGTTTCCAGCTCGTAGCCGGAGACCTCGGTCAAATCGCGGTAGAACTCCAGCACCTCACGAGGCTGGACGGTGTGGTATCGCTGCGACACCACCGACAGCGGTGCCTTGGTGTCCGAACGGTAGAGCACCTTCTGTTCGGGGAAGGAGTGGATCGCGCCCAGATGGCCGATTGCGTCCGACTTGAAGTGCACGGGGCTTTCCAGGATCTGCCAATCCATGCCGGCTTCGCGTTGCCAGACTTCGATGGGCTGTTTCTGCGGCAGGTTGTTGCCCAGGCCGTGCCACGGAGTAGCGCCAACGTAGGCCATTTGTTCGATTTGATGAGCCATGACGAATTTCCTTTGGGTGCGGGCCGGCATAAAGCGCCACGCAGAGCGCAGCACCGGCAATCAGTGATGTATAAGTAAGAGGGGAACGGTGGCCGGATCAGGCCGGCAGATTGAAGCGATGACCGCAGAGCAGGCAGAGGTTGTGGGCCAGGACGTGACGGTCGAGTGACTCGCCGAGCTGAGCGCCAATCGCACAGCCGCCGACGCTTCCGGCCAGGCCGCCGAGAATGGCGCCGGATACCGAACCAAGTGTGATACCGACAGGGCCGGCGATTACGCCGAGCGCTGCGCCGGCCTTGCCGCCTGCAAGAGCAGCACTGACGCCACGGGCGAGGCCACCGACAGCGCCGATGGCTGCGCCGGTTTTCATGGCGTGATGGAAAGAAGCGACTTTTGGGGAGTGACAGCGGGGGCACTGCAATGACATGGGACGAACCTCCTTGGTGCTGATGTCATTGCGGTAATGTGTTGCTGAGAATTTTTCGAATCGAATGGCTGCTTTGCAGCTGCGAAACCAAGGGGGGAACAGGCTACAGTCGGCCAGAAGCAGTCAGTCAATCATGCGTTACAGTGATTTTTTGCAGCTCTTTATAGAGCCGTTAGCTGCTGCCACCAATAATCCATAGGGCTGCCAGTCGTCAGACAGTCTTATTCTCGATCAGGCGATTGCCCCGTCGATGACCAGTAGCTCACCGGTGATGGAGCCAGAGTCCGGTCTTCGGATGCAGGACTCCTGGCTTTGCTCACTCAGCGCCGATCCCGGCCATCGGTTCAGTTTGGCCCCAGCCACCGCCCAGAGACCTGAACAGGTCAACCAGCGCAATCTGCCGTTCCGTGCTGATTTGAATTAGTGTGGTCTGGTTGCTAAAGGTGCTGCGCTGGGCGTCAAGATAACGCAGGTAGTCGTCCACACCGCCTTCATAACGGGCCTGGGCCAGCTTGAGCGCCTGTTCGCTGCTGTCGGCGAGCGCCCGCCGAGCCCCCTCTTCGCGGCGCAGGGTGTCAGTGGCGGCCAGGGCATCGGCGACTTCGCGGAAGGCGGTCTGGATGGTGCCTTCGTAGTCGACCACCGCCGCGTCCTGGCGCACTTCAGCGAGGTCCAGGTTGGCGCGGTTGCGGCCACCGGCGAAGATCGGCAGCGACAGCGTCGGGGCAAAGCTCCAGGCCCGCGAGCCGCCATCGAACAACCCGGACAACTCGGCACTGGAGCTGCCCACCGAACCGGTCAGGCTGATCCGGGGAAAGAACGCGGCGCGAGCTGCACCGATATCGGCATTGCGCGCCTTGAGGCGGTGCTCGCTGGCGAGAATGTCCGGGCGCCGTTCGATCAGTTCCGAGCTGGTGCCGGGGGCGATGTCCTGCAGCACCATCAGGTCGTCGCGGGGCGTCGCGGGCAGCAGGCGAGTGGCATCTGGCGTGCCGAGCAACAGGACCAGGGCGTTGTCCGCCTGGCGTAGCTGGCGTTCGGTGCTCTCGCGCTCGGCCCTCGCCTGTTCGGCAAGGCCGACCGCTTCCTGGTAATCCAGGGCGGTGGCGGCCCCCGCTGCACGGCGCTGGCTGACCAGCTCCAGCGAGGCCAGGCGGCTGTCCAGGGTTTGTTCGACCAGGGCCATGCGGCGTAGCGCACCATCGCGGGTCAGGTAGGCCTGGATGACCTCGGCAACCAGGCTGATCTGCGTGGCACGGGTCGCCTCCTCGGTCGCCAGGTAGGTCTCCAGCGCGGCCTCGGAGAGGCTGCGCACGCGGCCGAACAGGTCGACTTCGTACTCCGCGAGGCCGAGGCCGACCTGATAGTTGCTGGTCACTTCCGAGCGCCCGGTCTGCGACAGATCGGCAGGCAGGCGCTGGCGGTTGCCGCTGGCATTGGCGTTGATCGAAGGCAGGCGATCAGCACGCTGGATGCGGTACTGGGCACGCGCAGCTTCGATATCCAGCAGCGCCTGGCGCAGGCTGCGGTTGTTGCTCAGCGCCGTATCCACCGCGCGGCGCAGGTCGGCATCGACGATGAAGGTCTGCCAGTCCAGCGCCTGGGCACGGGTGCCCTCCGCGTCGGCGGCTTGCCAGTGCGACGCGACCGGTGCCTGCGGGCGCTCGTAGGTCGGGGCCAGCGAACAACCCGCCAGGGCGGCGATGGCCAGGGGCAGCAGAGCGCGACGGAGCATGAAGTGAGAGGTCATCGCATTACTCCGCTTTATGCAGGGGATGGTTGTCGGTTTGCTGAGGTTTGGTGCGCAGCAGCGACAGCACCCAGACGAAGAAGATCGGCACGAAGATCACCCCGAGCATGGTCGCGCTGAGCATCCCGCCCAGCACCCCGGTGCCCAGTGCGCGCTGGCTCGCAGCGCCGGCGCCAGTGGCGATGGCCAGCGGCACCACGCCGAGCATGAACGCCATGGAGGTCATGATGATCGGGCGGAAACGCAGGCGCGCGGCTTCGACAGCAGCATCGCGCAGCGAGTAGCCGTCTTCCCACAGGTCCTTGGCGAACTCGACGATGAGAATGGCGTTCTTCGCCGCCAGGCCGATCACGGTGATCAGGCCGACCTTGAAGTACACGTCGTTGGGCAGGCCGATAGCAGTCACCGCCAGTACCGCGCCGAGTGCGCCGACCGGCACGATCAGCATCACCGTCAGCGGGATCGCCCAGCTCTCGTAGAGCGCCACCAGCAGCAGGAACACCACGGTGATGGCCAGGGCGAACAGCATCGTCGCCTGCCCGCTGGCGACCCGCTCCTGATACGACAGCCCGGTCCACTCGTAACCGATACCTTCGGGCAGCTCGGCAGCGATGCGCTCCAGTTCGAGCATCGCCTCGCCAGTGCTCACGCCGGGCGCGGCGTCACCGGCAATGCGGATCGACGGGTAACCGTTGTAACGCGCGACCTGCACCGGGCCTTCTTCCCAGCTCGTGGTGACGAAAGCACTCAGCGGTACCAGGCTGCCGCTGTCGTTGGGCACATGCAGGCGCAGGACGCTTTCCGGTGTCATGCGCTCGGCCTGTTCGGCCTGTACCACCACGCGCTGCTGGCGGCCGGCGTTGGCGAAGTCGTTGATCACCGACGAGCCGAACGCAGTGGACAGCGCGCTGCTGATCGCTTCGAAGCTGACTCCCAGCGTGCGCGCCTGCTCACGGTCGATCACCAGGCGCAGCTGCGGCGCCTCGGCCAGACCTTCCATCATGGCGTAGAGGAACTTCGGATTGCCGTTGACCTTGCCCAGCACTTCATCGCGCGCTGCCAACAGGGCATCGCGGCCAAGGCCGGCGCGGTCCTGCAGGCGCAGGGCGAAACCACCCGAGTTGCCCAGGCCTTCGACCGGCGGTGGCGGCACCGCCATGATCGCGCCGTCATCGAGGTTGGCGAAGTGCTGGTTGACCGCAGCCGACTCGGCTTCCGGCGACTGCGAAGAATCTCGCTCGGACCAGTCCTTGAGCAGCGGGAAGGCAATGGCCGCGTTCTCACCCATGCCGGAGAAGCTGAAGCCGAGGACCAGGAAGGACGTCTGCACGGCCTCGCGGGCCATCAGAAACTCTTCCAGCTCCTCACCCGTGGCCGAGGTGCGCTCACGGGTGGCGCCTGGCGGCAACTGGATGTCGACGATCATGTAGCCCTGGTCTTCCACCGGCACGAAGGATTCCGGCAGGCGCAGGTAGAAGAAACCCATCAGCACCACCACGCCCAGGTAGATGAACATCACCCGCCCGGCGCGCGGCACCAGCTTGCCGTTGAGTTTGGTGTAGCGGCCGGTCAGGGCGGTGAACTTGCGGTTGAACCAGCCGAAGAAACCGGTCTTCTCGTGATGGCCTTCGGGGATCGGTTTGAGCAGCGTGGCGCACAGCGCCGGGGTGAAGGTCAGCGCGAGGAAGCCCGAGAACAGGATCGACACCGCCAGCGACAGCGAGAACTGCTGGTAGATCACCCCCACCGAGCCGGCCATGAAGGCCAGCGGCAGGAACACCGCCGACAGCACCAGGGTGATACCGATGATCGCCCCGGACACCTGCCCCATCGCCTTGATGGTCGCCGGCACCGGCGCCAGGCCTTCCTCGGCCATGATCCGCTCGACGTTCTCCACCACCACGATGGCGTCGTCCACCAGGATGCCGATGGCCAGCACCATGCCGAACATGGTCATCATGTTCACCGAGAAGCCAAGCAGGTACATGAAGGTCAGCGTACCGAGCAGACACACCGGCACGACGATGGACGGGATCAGGGTGTAGCGCACGTTCTGCAGGAACAGGAACATCACCAGGAACACCAGCACCATGGCCTCGATGAGGGTCATGATGACCTTGTCGATCGCCACGTCGACGAAGCGCGAGGTGTCGTACGGCACGGAGAACTCGACGTTGTCCGGGAAGTTGGCCGACAGCTCGGTCAGACGCTGCTTGACCGCCTCGGCGGTCTGGATCGCGTTGGCACCGGGCGACAGCTGCACGGCGGCGGCAACGGCGGGCTTGCCGTCCTGGCGCGAGCCGAAGTTGTAGTCCTGGCTGCCGACCTCGATGCGCGCCACGTCGCCCAGGGTCAGGCGCGAGCCGTCCTGGTTGGCACGCAGCACGATGGCGGCGAATTCCTGCGGGTTGTCCAGGGTACCCTTGACCGCCAGGGTCGCCGTCAGCTCCTGCTCGCTGGAACCCGGCGTGCTGCCGAAGGCACCGGCCGGCACCTGCACGTTCTGCGCGCGGATGGCGTTGTTCACGTCATCGATGGATAGGCCGTAGCCGACCAGCTTCTGCGGATCGATCCACACGCGCATGGCCGCCTCGGAGGCGAAGAACTGCAGCTTGCCGACGCCGTTCACGCGACGGATTTCGTTGTTGATGTTGCGCGCGGCGTAATCGGCCAGCGCCGTGACGTTGGCGTCCTTGTCGCCATCGGTGTAGCTCAGCGTATAGATCAGCAGGAAGCCGGCGGTGGCCTGCTCGGTCTGGATGCCGAGCGTCAGCACGGCCTGCGGCATGCGTGCCTCGGCCTTCTTCAGACGGTTCTGCACGTCAACCTGGGCCAGTTCGGGGTCGGTCCCTGGCTGGAAGGTGACGGTGATCTCGGCGATGCCGTTGGCGTTGCTGGTGGACTCGAAGTACAGCAGGTTCTTGGCGCCGTTGAGTTCTTCCTCGATGACGCTGGTCACCGAGTCGGTGAGCACCTGCGCCGAAGCGCCGGGATAGGTGGCGGTCACGGTGATCTGCGGCGGCGCCACGTTGGGGTACTGCGCCACCGGCAGGAACGGGATGGCCAGCAGGCCACCCAGCGAGATGAACAGGGCGACTACCCAGGCGAAATTGGGGCGCCGGATGAAAAACAGGGACATGAGAGGTTCTCCGGCTTACTGCGCCTGGGACTGTGGAGCGGCTTCGGCGGCATCTTGCTCGCGGGGGATGACCTTGGCGCCCGGACGGATAGCCGCCAGCGAGCTGGTGATCACCTTGTCGCCGACCTGCAGGCCCTCGCTGATTTGCCAGCGCGAGCCCTGCATGGCACCGGTGGTGACCTGGCGCGCCTCGACGGTATCGCCCTCCCCCAGCAGCATCACGCTGGCCTGGCCGTCAGCCGAACGCTGCACGGCACGTTGCGGCACCAGGATGGCGTTCTGGTCGAGCCCTTGCGGTGTGCGCACACGCACGTACATACCCGGCAGCAGCACGCCCTCGGGGTTGTCGAACTGGCCTCGCAGGGCGATCTGCCCGGTGCTGCGATCCACCGAGATATCGGTGAACAGCAGCGTGCCCTTGCGCTCGATATCGGTACCGTCGACACGCAGCGACAGCGGCTGGTCGCTCGCACCGGCAACCTTGCCCTCGGCGATTGCCGCGCGCAGGCGCAGGGCATCGGCAGCAGGCTGGGTGAAGTCGGCGTACACCGGATCGAGTTGCTGGATACGTGCCAGCAGCGTGGCTTCGCCCTGGCCTACCAGAGCCCCTTCGGTGACCTGGGCGCGACCGATACGCCCGGCGATGGGGGCGCGAACCTCGGCATAACCCAGGTCCAGGCGGGCAGTTTCGACATTGGCCTGGGCCGAGCGCTTGTCGGCCTGGGCGCTCTGCAGAGCGGCCTTGGCGTTGTCGAAATCCTGCTGGCTGACGGCGTCGATCTTCACCAGTGGTTCGTAACGGCGAACCATCGCCTGAGCCTGGAACAGCTGCGCCTCGGCGCGAGCCAGTTCACCTTGCGCCCGCGACAGGGCCGCCTTGAACGGCGCAGGGTCGATCTGGAACAGCACGTCACCGGCCTTCACGTCGGCCCCTTCCTCGAAGGTGCGCTTGAGCACGATCCCCGCCACCCGCGCGCGCACCTCGGCGACACGCACCGGCTCGATGCGCCCTGGTAGCTCGGCGAACACTGTGAAGGGCTCGGTCTTCACGCTGAGCACATCGACTTCACGCGCTGGCGCCTCTTCCCGTTGCTCTTCGGGCTTGTCGCAGCCAACCAGGGTCACGGCGATCAAATAGGAGATCACGGAAAAAGTGATCCATTCGCGGAATTTGTTCATATCTCACCCAAGCGCGAAGCCAGTACGTAGTCGAAGCCGCGCATGATCCACGCAAAAATCAAATGAGTCAATATTGACTCATTTGATTTTGGTGTGAACAAAGCTAGTATCCTCTTTGAGAAAAATGAGTGTTCTAGGCAAAATACCCGCATCTGCCCGCGATAGATAAAGAGTGACCGATGGATTTAACTGCTGCCGATGAGAAATTGCTGAAGGCCCTGGCGATCGCCATCGTTGACCACCCGCGAGCCACGTTCAAAGAAATAGCCCAGGCAGCGGGGGTCAGCAAGGCGACGCTCAACAGGTTTTGCGGCACCCGCGACAACCTGATCGAGATGCTTCTGAATCATGGTTCGGTGGTTATTTATAGGGTCATTGCCGATGCCGATCTTGAGGCGGCGCCCTTGGACGCATTGCATCGTCTGATCGAAGGCCATTTGATTCACAGGGAGTTGTTGGTATTCCTCTCATTCCAGTGGCGCCCGGACACGTTTGATTTAGATGCAGGCGGCTGCCGATGGCTGCCTTACTCGGAAACGCTGGACGAGTTCTTTCTCCGCGGGCAAAAACTGGGCGTATTCCGTATCGATATCGGTGCCCCGGCGCTTACCGAAATCTTCTCCTCCTTGATCTTCGGCCTGGTAGACGCCGAGCGCCGCGGCCGTATCGCACGCGCAGGTATGGCGGCGTTGATCGAGCAATTCTTCCTGAACGGGGCTTGCAACTACCAAACTTAACGGAAAGCAACGCTCAGTTTTTTTCCAACGGGTTGGCGGTGTCCGTTTTTGGCCGGTTTCTGACTGTTGCTACCGGCTGCTTTGTTGCTGACTGTGGATGGTCATTTTTCTCTCGTGCAGAACTCTGCCCATTCCGCCATCAGTGCCCTGCGCTTCTCCAGAAGATCGGAGCGCGAATAGGCCGCCTCCGTCTGGTCGCGTTCGTCATGGGCAAGCGCCAGCTCGCATACCTCGCGCGGGTAGTTGGTGCATTCGTTTGCCCAATCCCGGAAGGTGGATCGAAAGCCGTGCCTCGTGATGTCTGCATACCCCAGCTTTTGCAATAGATTGCGTAATGCGTTGCCATGCATGACGCCGCGTTTCCCTTGTCCAGGAAAAATGTAATTAGAATGCGTCTTATTCATATTTTTCAGCATCTCGACTATCTGTGGGGATAGCGGGATGACGAAAGGTTTTCGCATCTTCATACGCCCGGCCGGAAGTGCCCAGATGCCCGCTTCGAGGTCAAACTCGGACCATTGAGCATGTTGGATCATGTGGTAACGAGCGCCGGTCAGAATCAGCAGCCTGGCTGCGATGGCGTCACGTGTATTGATGTTGGCCAGGGAGGCTATCAGCTTCGGAGTGTCTTTCCATTGCAGTGCCGGAAAGTGCTGGCGCTGCCTGGCCTTCTTCTTCTCTGCCTTACTTAGCAAGTTGTCCAAATGTCCGCGCCAGCGGGCAGGATTGTCTCCCTCGCGTAAGCGCCGAGCCTTGGCTGCATCCAGTATTTGCTCGATCTGGCCCCTGACTTCATCAGCAGTGCGGGTTTTGGTTACCCAGATGGGTTGCAACGCAGCAAGCACATGCTCGGTGCTGATGATGTCAGCCGACAGCTTGCCCATAGTCGGGAAGGCGTAGAGCTCCAGCTTGCGTAGCCAGCCTTTCCGCCACTTCTCAGACCAACTGCCGCCATGTGCCTGTTGGTATTCGCGAGCGAGATCTTCGAACGTCGTGCGACGTGCTGCGGCTTGGCGTTCGGCCTCGCGCTTGGCTTCCTTTGCCGCGTCGCGGGTTGCCAGTGGGTCGCTTCCGGAGGCGAGGAGCTTGCGTTGGTCGGCGGCCAACTGCCGTGCTTGGCCGAGTGTGATGGCAGGGAAGGGGCCTAGCCCCATTTCGCGGCTGCGGCCATCCAGCTTGTAGCGGAAGATCCAGCTGGTGCCGCCGCTCTTGGATACCTGGAAGTACAGGCCATCGCCATCATTGGTTTTTCCTGGCGTTGCAGCCTTGGCTATCGACTCTACGGTCTTGCTGGTCAGCTTGCCCATTACTCGCTCCTACTCCAACCCACACCCCTCAACCCACACTCTGACCCACACCTTGGTTGCGGATTTTATGGATGGCTACGGGATGTCTTGGGACGGATGCTAAGCTGTAAGGCGCGTATTTGCTAGGGCTGTAGGATCTTGCTGGATTTCTTCGGGCAATAAAAAAGCCGGCTTGTGGCCGGCTTCTCGGGGACGGTCTTGGCTTATTTTTGGTAAGCCGCAACCGCCTTCAAATCGTTGCGTCGGCGCGAGGGCCGAAGGTGGCTGGACGCGAATGTATTGCGTCGCCAAACCCGTTGGCAGGCGCTCGGCTGCCAGGGGCTAAATGTGCGGCGTAGCATACTGACAATGGCGCGGTATGCCTAGTGGAAATTCACCTTGAGCGCTTTAGGCTGGCCGTTCGGTACGCCGTTGTCCCCACCAGAAGACCCAACCGAGAATTTCCAGGTGCTGCATTTTGGCCTGGGCCGGGCTGTAGCTTTCGCTGGGGAATTGCCGATTGTCGTAGCTGTGCAGGGCGATGGCACCACCCCGCAGGCGGCTGAGGGTGTGTATGCGCAGTCGGCCATTGTGCAGCAGGGCATAGAGTTCGCCTTCGACGATGCGGGTCAGGCTGCGGTCGATGGCCAGGGTCGCACCCTGTGACAGCAGCGGGGCCATGTTGGTGTCGGGCATGCTCAAGCAGAATGCTCGCGCGGGATCGACACCAAGCCGCTCGAGACTGCAGGCGGGCAGGCGCAGGTGGCGGTCGGCGATCACGCTCAGTTGTTTGTCCTTCACGCGGTAGAAGGGCAGTTGCGCGTCATCCTCTTTGTGCGCGGCCATCAGGCTGGTGTCGGGTGGTTCGACTTCGACTTCGGTCGGGGTGATGCGCGGTGCGGGTGGCGGATGCTTGGGCCCTTCGCCGCTGCGTAGCCATTTGCTGCAGACGCACAGGAGTTCTGCGATCTCATCGATACGCGCCAGGGGAACACCGCGGTTGAACCAGTTGTTGATGTGCTGCGGTGTCACTTTGCGGTGGGCGGCAAAGTCGGAGGGTGTCAGGTTGCACTCGCGCAGGAGGGCTTTCAAACGGCTGCCAGAAGTATTCATGAGGCCCGATTTTACGGGGCTCTGTGCGATCAGGATATAAACATTGGGTTGAAGAATTTCTCGGAGTTAAGGGTGTTTCCGAGGGATTTGCCGGATGTTTCTCGCGGCCCTAGGTGTTGGCTGGCACCCTGCTGATGCCATCGTAGGCAAGCCTACTCCTACAGGGGGCTATCTTTGCAGGCAACAAAAAGCCCCGCGAGCGGGGCTTTTTGTTCAGCGCGGTGCTTAGCCTTTGTAGGCGGCAACGGCCTTGGTGATTTCGGCGCGGGCGGCGTCTGCGTTGCCCCAACCGTCGATCTTCACCCATTTGCCTTTTTCGAGATCCTTGTAGTTCTCGAAGAAGTGCTTGATCTGCTCCAGCAGCAGGGCTGGCAGGTCGGTGTACTCTTTGACGTCGACGTACAGTTGCGACAGTTTGTCGTGCGGTACGGCGATGACTTTGGCGTCGCCGCCGCCGTCGTCAGTCATGTTCAGGATGCCGACCGGACGGGCGCGGATGACCGAACCTGGAGCCACTGGGTACGGGGTTACAACCAGCACGTCCAGCGGATCACCGTCATCAGCCAGGGTGTTCGGGATGAAACCGTAGTTGGCCGGGTAGAACATTGGGGTGGCCATGAAACGGTCGACGAACAGGCAATCGCTGTCCTTGTCGATTTCATATTTGATCGGCGCGTGATTGGCTGGAATCTCGATGGCGACGTAGATGTCGTTCGGCAGGTCTTTGCCAGCCGGAATCTTGCTGTAGCTCATTGGGCATTGCCCCCATGTTTGGCCAAAAATTGGTCGCGATTATAGGCACATTCCCACGCGCTTGCCACGCCCACCCGGATGCTTGGCATGCTCAGTCCTTGGCGTGGCGATAGTGGGGATGATGGCTGTGTAGTTGCTGTAGACGCAGCAGCGGGTCCTGGCGGTAGAACGCGCGCAGTTGCTGGTAGACCTTGGGGTAGGTTCGGGCCAGCAGGTCGGGGGCGCTGAAGAAATATTCGCTGGTGACCGCGAAGAATTCCGCCGGGCTTTCTGCGGCATAGGGGTCGATGGCGGTTTCGGCATCCGGGTGGCGGTCAAGTTGACGATTGAGGTCGTCATAGGCGTGTTGCATGGCTGACGCCCAATCGCTGACGCGCATGTCGCTGTGCAGCGGTGGCAGGCCGTTGGCATCACCGTTGAGCATGTCGAGTTTGTGCGCCAACTCATGGATGACCAGGTTATAGCCTTCCCAGCCACCACTGGCCAGAACGCCCGGCCAGGCCAGGATTACCGGGCCCTGCAACCACGCTTCGCCACTGTGCTCACCATCCCACTCATGTTCCACGCCGCTGGCGTCGCGGTGACGCTGTGGGCTGATGAAGTCGTCGGGGTAGAGGATGATTTCATGGAAGCCCTGGTACCAGTTCAGTTCACCCAGGTGCAGTAGGGGCAACTGCGCTTGAGCCGCCAGGTACAGGCGCTGTTCGGCATCCAGTTCGACGCCGGGCAGTGCGGTGAGGTGTTTTTCGCGCAAGAACAGCACGCAGGCGTCGCGCAGCCAGTGATCTTCTGCCTCGCTCAGACCGTCGAGCAGCGGCAGGCGTTCACGGATGCGCTGCCACAGCTGCGCATCGAGTGGGTACCGGGCCAATGTACGGCGGCGTCGCCAGGCGCTCAGGGACCACATGAGCGGGGCTTAGTTGGCCTTGGCGGCGTTGCGGTTGATGCGGTTGCGCACCAGGCTGATGATCATCGGCAGCATCGACACCAGAATGATCGCGACGATCATCAGCGACAGGTTTTTCTTGATGAACGGCACATTACCAAAGAAGTAGCCGAGGGTGACCAGGCCACCTACCCACAGGACGGAACCGGCGACGCTGAACGCCAGAAAACGGCTATAGGTCATTTTGGCGATACCGGCGACGAACGGTGCGAAGGTCCGCAGGATCGGCAGAAAGCGCGCCAGGGTGACAGTCTTGCCACCGTGGCGGTCGTAGAAATCGTGGGTTTGTTGCAGGTAATCGCGGCGGAAGATCTTCGAGTTGGGGTTGCGGAACAGTCGTTCGCCAGCGGTTCTGCCAATCACATAGTTGGTGCTGTCGCCCAGGATTGCCGCAGCCATCAGCAGGCCGCCAAGCAGCAATGGGTCCATGCCGCCGCCAGCGGCTACTGCGCCTGCGATGAACAGCAGTGAGTCGCCTGGCAGGAAGGGCGTCACCACAAGGCCTGTCTCGCAGAAGATCACCATGAACAGAATGGCGTAGATCCAGGGGCCGTAGTTGTTGACCAGTAAATCGAGGTAGGTATCAAGATGCAGGATAATGTCCAGCGGGTTGAAATCCATGTACGGCACCTGTGGTGAAAGCCCGTGCTGGCGGGCCTGCGATGACTGGCAGTGGGGTGTTTCGCGCGCGACACAGCGGCGTGCGAAAGCCTCCACTCAACGTGTGGTGCCGTATTATACGGCCGCAAACGGATTATTCCTGTGCTGTTTGTAGCGGAGGGTTTTGCTGGTGCATACCGGGCAGGCTCAAGGCCCGCCCGGCTGCCAGGTCAGTCCGACTGGATGGGGAGGATGTAGCTCTTGAACTCGGTGTCTTCACGAAAGCCGATGGACTCGTAGACTTTCATGGCCACGTCGTTGTTGGTGCTGGTGGAAACCCGCATGCGCACGGCATTGGTCTCCTTGGCCATCTTTTTCGCGGCGCGCATCAGGTGGTCGGCCACCAGTTGGCGGCGCGAGTCTTCGGCCACATAGATATCGTTGAGGATCCAGACGCGCTTGAGCGACAGCGAGGAGAAACTCGGATACAGCTGGCAGAAACCAAGCAGTTTGCTGTCGTCATCGTTGGCCAGTGCCAGGTAAATCACCGACTCACCACGCTTCAGGCGTTTTTCGAGAAATTTGCGTGAGGATTCGGGGTAAGGCGGTTGGCCGTAGAACTCGCGGTATTTGACGAAAAGCGGAGCAATCAGATCCAGATGCTCAAGGGTTGCTTTGATGATTCGCATAAGCAGTCCTCAGGTTCCTTTGGGGGTGGCGGCGAATCGCAGGGCAGCCGTAGCCCCGATGCTGCCTAAAGCGGAAAAAAAGCGCAATTGGCAAAAATGGACCCGAATCCGGGTCTTGTCGATTAGGAAATTTCAGTTTCTGGCGGAGGTTATTTCTGAATCCTGCCTGTGCGCCGGCGTGGGGCGGCAAGGCGGGCGATAAGGTAGCTGCAGTTGAGGGGGCGGTGAGGTCAAGCCAGTGCGGCCTTCAATCTGTTGAAGGCCGCACCGTACACTGGGTTAGAAGAAGCCCAATGGGTTGATGTCGTAGCTCACGAGCAGGTTTTTGGTCTGTTGGTAGTGATCAAGCATCATTTTGTGGGTTTCACGACCCACGCCCGACTTCTTGTAGCCACCGAAAGCGGCGTGTGCCGGGTACAGGTGGTAGCAGTTGGTCCACACGCGACCGGCCTTGATCCCGCGGCCCATGCGGTAAGCACGGTTGATGTCGCGAGTCCATACGCCCGCGCCCAGCCCGAACTCGGTGTCGTTGGCGATGGCCAGGGCTTCCGCCTCGTCCTTGAAGGTGGTGACGCTTACCACGGGGCCGAAGATCTCTTCCTGGAACACCCGCATCGTGTTGTTGCCTTTGAGCAGGGTCGGTTGGATGTAATAACCGGTGGCCAGGCTGCCTTCGAGCTTCTCCACCTTGCCGCCGGTCAGCAGTTCAGCACCTTCCTTCTCGGCGATCTCCAGGTAGGACAGGATCTTGTCGAATTGCTGCTCAGAGGCCTGGGCGCCGACCATGGTGTCGGTGTCCAGTGGGTCGCCACGTTTGATCTGTTTGATCTTCTTCATCACTTCTTGCATGAACGCCGGGTAGATCGACTCTTGTACCAGCGCACGCGATGGGCAGGTGCAGACCTCGCCCTGGTTGAAGAATGCCAGCACCAGGCCTTCGGCGGCTTTTTCGATGAAGGCCGGTTCGGCTTGCATGATGTCTTCGAAGAAGATGTTCGGCGATTTGCCGCCCAGCTCAACAGTGGACGGAATGATGTTCTCAGCCGCACATTTCATGATGTGCGAACCAACCGGCGTGGAGCCGGTGAAGGCGATCTTGGCGATGCGCTTGCTGGTGGCGAGTGCTTCACCGGCTTCACGGCCGAAACCTTGCACCACGTTGAGTACACCAGGTGGCAGCAGGTCACCAATGACTTCCATCAGCACGGTAATGCCCAGCGGGGTTTGCTCGGCGGGTTTGAGCACGATGCAGTTACCGGCAGCCAGTGCCGGAGCCAGTTTCCAGGCCGCCATCAGGATCGGGAAGTTCCACGGGATGATCTGTCCGACCACACCCAGCGGTTCATGGATGTGGTAGGCCACGGTGTTGCCGTCGATCTCGGCGGCGCTGCCTTCCTGGGCACGCAGGCAACCGGCGAAGTAACGGAAGTGGTCAGCTGCCAGCGGAATATCGGCGTTCAGGGTTTCACGAACCGCTTTGCCGTTGTCCCAGGTTTCAGTGATGGCCAGCAGTTCAAGGTTCTGCTCGATACGGTCGGCGATCTTCAGCAGGATCAGCGAGCGGGCTTGTACCGAGGTGCTGCCCCAGGCGTCGGCGGCGGCATGGGCGGCATCCAGAGCTTTTTCGATGTCTTCGGCAGTGGAGCGCGGGAATTCGGCGATCGGTTGGCCGTTCACTGGCGAGGTGTTGGTGAAGTACTCACCTTTGACCGGGGCGACGAACTCGCCATTGATGTAGTTCCCGTAACGGCTCTTGAAGGAAACGATTGCGCCTTCGGTACCTGGGTGTGCGTAACGCATGGTGTGTCTCCTGGCTTTTGTGCTTGTTGGGGAGGATATAGAGCGTAGAGCAAAGCGCGGGCCACTGCTGGCAGGTCTATGTAAATCAAGGGCTTGATGGGATTCTGCGGGTGCGCGCGGGCTTGGTTGTCGCATTTCTGGGACGGTGGGGGTGACACTTTGTGCCAGATGCGGGACAACCTGTGACTCAGCGGTCGTACTGACATTGCAAAGCGTCAGCGGCTGGAGGATGC
The DNA here is from genome assembly GCF_002753995.1 of Pseudomonas sp. HLS-6. Lineage (NCBI taxonomy): Bacteria > Pseudomonadati > Pseudomonadota > Gammaproteobacteria > Pseudomonadales > Pseudomonadaceae > Pseudomonas > Pseudomonas sp. HLS-6. The sequence goes on along the minus strand of NZ_CP024478.1, from coordinate 4,585,461 downwards.
TGGGTTGTACCGCTTCCGGGGAGAACAATAAAAAGTGCAGAGCAATCATTTGAGCCGGCACGCTCGGCAAGTGCTTACGGTGACTCAGGGCAAGGCCCACTTGCAGGGGCCGGGCAGCGATCCATCCATCGCCCGTTCCTGGCTGCGTTGTCTGGAGGACTATCATCTCGATCCGGCCATGGCGATGGCACCGACCGTGCTTGAGCATGGGCGTCTCCTGGAAAGCCGAGAGCGCCTGCAGCAGGTGCTGCAGATTGCCGGCAACGAGATGAACACGCTGCATCAACAGCTTTCCGGCGCAGGCCATGCGGTGCTGCTGACCGATGCGCGTGGGGTAATCCTCAACTGTGTAACGGCGCCGACCGAGCGCAAAATCTTCGAGCGTGCCGGGCTCTGGCTCGGCGCCGACTGGAGCGAGGCCAGTGAAGGCACCAACGGGATTGGTACCTGTCTGGTCGAGCGTCAAGCCGTCACTATTCATCAGGAAGAGCATTTTCGTGGCCGTCATACCGGCCTGACCTGCTCTGCCAGCCCGGTGTTCGACCCCCATGGCGAACTGCTTGCGGTGCTTGACGTATCGTCGGCACGCCCTGAGGTCTCGCGGCAAAGTCAGTTTCACACCATGGCGTTGGTCAACCTCTCGGCGAAGATGATCGAGAGCTGTTACTTCCTGCGCCATTTCGAAAACCAGTGGCTACTGCGCTTTCATTTGCAGGCCGAGTCGGTGGGCCTGTTCAGCGAGGGGTTGCTGGCGTTTGAGGGGGATGGACGTATCTGCGCGGCCAACCAGAGCGCCCTGAACTTGCTTGGGCATGTTCGCGGCGGCCTGCTTGGAAAGCCTGTGGAGATGTTCTTCGAGTGTTCACTGGATGAGTTGCTGGGGCGTGCTACGGCTCAGGCCAATGCCAGTTGGCCGTTGCGTACGCGTGATGGTCGCCAGTTGTTTGCCAGTGTGCGCGGTCAGGTTCGGGCGCCACAACCGTCGTCATTGGCCGCGGTGGCGTTGCCGCCGCCAGCACCGATTACGGGTTCGATTTGCCTGGTCGACCCTGCATTGCAGAACGATTTTCGTCGCGCCGTGCGGGTGTTCGAGCGCGATGTGCCATTGCTGCTCAATGGCGAGACCGGGTGTGGCAAGGAGGCCTTTGCCAAGGCCGTGCATCAGGCCAGTCAGCGTGCGGCAAAGCCGTTCGTCGCCCTGAACTGTGCCTCGATCCCTGAGAGCCTGATCGAGAGTGAGCTGTTTGGCTATCGCGGCGGCTCGTTCACCGGTGCACGTAAGGAGGGGATGCGTGGGAAGCTGCAACAGGCCGATGGCGGCACCCTGTTGCTGGATGAAATCGGTGATATGCCGCTGGCGCTGCAAACCCGCCTGCTGCGTGTGCTTGAAGAGCGCAGGGTCGTGCCGATTGGTGGTGAACCCCAGGCCGTGGATGTCCGCATCATCAGCGCCACCCACCGCAACCTGCTGGAGCGGGTCGAGGACGGCAGTTTCCGCGAAGACCTCTACTACCGGCTGAACGGCCTGGAAGTGGCCTTGCCGGCTCTGCGTGAACGCAGTGACAAGGCCCAGTTGCTAGATTTTCTGCTGGCGGAGGAAGCTGCGGGGCAGGTTGTCCGTCTGGAGGCGAAGGCGCGACATGCCTTGCTCGATTTCGCCTGGCCCGGCAACGTGCGCCAGTTGCGCAACGTCCTGCGCACATTGGTTGCGCTCGCGGAGGGCGAAGAGATTACCTTCAACGACCTGCCGCCATTGATTCGTCGGCCGCCAGTTGCTGCGATACCCACGGTTTCCAGCGAGGCGCCTGAACATCCACTTGAGGATGCTGAACGCAGCGCTTTGCTGGCTGTGCTGGAGCAGCAACGCTGGCACATGAGCCATGTGGCGGCGCACTTGGGCGTGAGTCGCAATACCTTGTACCGAAAACTGCGCAAGCATGGTATTGCCCGGGACGCCTGAACGAAAGGATGCGATTTTCCCCGCCCTGGGCTACCCTGCCTCGATGTTTTGCGAGGTCGACCATGCACATTCACATTCTCGGTATTTGCGGCACTTTCATGGGTTCGCTGGCGGTGTTGGCCAAGGAGCTTGGCCACCGCGTCACGGGCTCCGACGCCAACGTCTATCCACCGATGAGCACTCAGCTTCAGGCCCAGGGCATTGAGCTGACCCAAGGCTATGATGCCAGCCAGCTGGATCCGGCACCGGACCTGGTGGTCATCGGCAATGCCCTGTCGCGTGGTAATCCCGCGGTGGAGTATGTGCTGAATAAAGGCCTGCCTTATGTATCCGGCCCGCAGTGGCTGGCCGATCATGTGCTGCAAGGGCGTTGGGTGCTGGCCGTGGCCGGAACCCATGGCAAAACCACCACCAGCAGCATGCTGGCCTGGGTGTTGGAGCATGCCGGGATGAGCCCAGGCTTCCTGATCGGCGGCGTGCCACAGAACTTCTCGGTGTCGGCGCGCTTGGGCGATACGCCGTTCTTCGTGGTTGAGGCTGATGAATATGACAGCGCCTTCTTCGACAAGCGTTCGAAGTTCGTCCACTACCGTCCGCGTACTGCCATCCTGAATAACCTTGAATTCGATCATGCGGATATTTTCCCGGATCTGGCAGCTATCGAGCGGCAGTTCCACCATCTGGTGCGCACGATCCCGAGTGAAGGCCTGATCATTCACCCCACCACTGAGCCAGCCTTGCAGCGCGTGATTGAGATGGGCTGCTGGACCCCGGTCCAGACCACGGGTGTTGGCGGTCAGTGGCAGGTCAAGCTGCTCAGTGCTGACGGTTCGCGTTTTGAAGTCAGCTTTGAAGGCGAGTCGCAAGGGGTGGTCGAGTGGGAACTGACCGGTCAGCACAACGTCGCCAACGCCTTGGCCACGTTGGCTGCTGCTCGCCATGTTGGTGTGGTGCCGTCGATGGGTATCGCCGCGCTGAGCGCCTTCAAAAGCGTGAAGCGGCGCATGGAGAAAGTCGCTGAAGTACAAGGCGTGACGATTTATGACGACTTTGCACACCATCCGACGGCGATCGCCACCACGCTGGATGGCCTGCGCAAGCGTATTGGCGATGCACCACTGATCGCCGTGATTGAACCGCGTTCGAACTCAATGAAGCTGGGCGCGCACCGCGATGGCCTGCCGGAAAGCGTACGCCAGGCCGATCAGGTGATCTGGTATGCACCGCCTAACCTGGGTTGGGATCTGGCGGCCACGGCAGCCCAGTGCCCGGTACCTGCGGTGGTGGCTGACAGCCTGGAAGCGATCATTGCCCGGGTGAAAAGCCAGGCCAAGCCCGGTACTCAAGTCGTGATCATGAGTAATGGCGGCTTTGGTGGCCTGCATGGGAAGTTGGCCGAGGCCCTGCGATGAGCGGGCCGGAACGCATCACGCTGGCCATGACCGGGGCCTCGGGGGCGCAGTACGGCCTGCGCCTGCTTGATTGCCTGGTGCGCGAAGACCGAGAGGTGCATTTCCTGATCTCCAAGGCTGCGCAGTTGGTCATGGCGACGGAAACCGATGTGCTGCTGCCGGCCAAGCCACAGGCAATGCAGGCCTTTCTGACCGAGTACACCGGCGCCGCCGCAGGGCAGATTCGTGTGTACGGCAAGGAAGACTGGATGTCGCCGGTGGCTTCAGGTTCCGGTGCACCGGCAGCGATGGTGGTCGTGCCGTGCTCCACGGGCACGCTTTCGGCCATTGCGACCGGCGCCTGTAACAACCTGATCGAGCGGGCGGCGGATGTCACTCTGAAAGAACGTCGGCAGTTGATTCTGGTACCGCGTGAGGCGCCGTTCTCCACCATTCACCTGGAGAACATGCTCAAGCTGTCGAACATGGGCGCGGTGATTCTGCCAGCGGCTCCAGGTTTCTATCATCAGCCGCAAACCATTGACGACCTGATTGATTTTGTCGTCGCGCGCATTCTCAATGTGCTGAACATTCCTCAGGACATGTTGCCGCGTTGGGGTGAGCACCATGTCGGCGGTGAGGATTGAAACGTTCAGTTTTACTGGTGATGGTGCTGGCGCTGGCGCTGCTCAGTGGTTGCGCCAGCGTACGCACGCTGGACGCGGCCAAGCCAGGGGCACCGATTGTATACTCCGGTACGCGCCTTGATCTGTATGCCATGCAGGGCGGGTGTTGCCCCATGGACCGTTTTGGTGCTGAGGCGCCGGCGTATCCCGGGCTTGATCTGCCCGCGAGCGCGTTGCTCGACACGCTGCTGTTGCCGCTGTCGTTGTTGACCGTGCTGGGTGTCAGCTTTCAGGCCACCGGCGGTTTGTAACCGGCCATCGCCGCCGTGCCGGCGATGGCCGGGCAGGGCTTACTTCTTGCCCAGCCTGCGCAGTTCATCGGACTCCACCACGCGAGTGCCGTCCTGCTCTTCCAGCGCCAGGCGCCACAATGCCCGCGCCAGTTCACAGGCTTCAATCCCGTGGTACTTGCCCGGTAGCAGTCGTGCCAGCGGTGCTGCCAAGCGCTCAGCGGTGCGTGGTTCGATGCGTTCGCCGAGCAGCAGGGACGGCCGGGCGATGGTGAGTTGCGGCCAGTCTTGTGCTTTCAACGCTTCTTCCATTTCCCCTTTTACCCGGTTGTAGAACACCGACGATTTTGGGTCTGCGCCGAGTGAGCTCACCACCAGCAAGTGGCGCGCGCCCATTTCGCGGGCGCGCTTGCTGAAAGCAACAACCATGTCCAGGTCGACCGCGCGGAATGCCGTTTCTGAGCCTGCCTGTTTGATGGTGGTGCCCAGGCAGCAGAAGGCGATATCGACACGGCCGCTGAGTTGGGGCAGAAAAACCGCAGGGTCACCCACCGGGTTCTCTAGATGTGGGTGTTTGGCCAGTGGTCGACGGGTAGGGGCAAGAACGCGGCTGACGGTGGGTTCGCTGAGCAGCCGATCCAGTAAATGTTCACCGGTCAGTCCGGTGGCTCCGGCAAGCAGGATGTGCTGAGGCGTCAAGTACATGATGTCTCTCCCTTGATACAGTCAGCTTAGTGGCTCCGGGCGCTCTTTGCTTGTTCAGTTGTTTTTTCGTCACTCTGCAGGGCTTTGCGGGCCTGCTGCTGACGCAAACGCTGCCAGTGCGCAAGGACGCCTTTGGGGGCCCAGATCTGCGGTTCCGAGGCGTCGAAGTCTTCGTTGTGCTCACGCAAGGCTACTTGGGTGCGGGCCAGTTCGAAGGCGTTTTGCAGGTCGTCGGTCTGGTTCAGTGCCTGGGCAAACAGGGCATCGCCGAAGTAGGTGAAGTCGGCCTCTTCGGAGCAGCCGAAAGACACTCTGTCCGAGCGCGCGGCGGTCATGATCAGGGTCTTGTCGTCCTTGAGGGAGTCGATAAAGCCACCTGAGTAACACGCAGAGATGACAACAATTTTGTCTCGCCCTTTCAGGGGCGCAAGCGCTGTGGCCAGTTCGCCGGCCGGCAGGTCTGCCAGTTGCAGGCGCGGCTGATCGAGCACCAGTTCGTGAGTCTGGCTGCCGTGGCTGGTCAGGTAGATGAATACCAGGTCTTCCGGGCCGGTGCGTTCGGCGAGGGTGCGCGCGGCACGGGTCAGGTTTTCCCGGGTGGCCATCGTGCGGTCGGTCAAATGATCGCGGTGATTGGCCAGGGTGATTTGGCCAACGGCACCAAATCGGCTCTTGAGCATGCTGCTGACGTAGTCGGCCTCCCGCAGGAACACGCTCTGTTTGCCGTCGCCGGCCAGGACCAGGCTGTAGAGTTCTACCTCGGCGGTGGAGCGCGGCACGTTGTCGAGGGCTTGTTCGAGCAGCTTGCCTTGGTTGAGCAGTGCCAGTTCCAGTGGGTCGGACAGTGGTCGCCCCTGATCGTCACGAACCCGTTGGCCGTTGATCCAGTGTCCGCTCTCGACCTGGCCGTTTGGCAGGGTCAGCAGGCCTTTGCCTTGATACGTATCGTTCTCGAAGCCACCCACATAAACGCTACCGTCTGCCAGTTGCAGGCGACCGTAACCGGAAAAGTGCCAGTCGCGGAAATCGCCTTTGTAGTGGCTGCCGTCGGTGGCGAACAGCTCACCTTTACCGCTGAGCGAGCCGTCTTCAAACTGGCCGATCCAGACATCGCCGTCGGCGTTTTCGTAGCGGCCCCGGCCTTCCAGGCGGTTGTCGCGGAACTCACCGATGTACTGATCACCATCGACGCTGTTGAAGGTGCCGCTGCCCTCCAGTTGGCCGTTGACGAAACGCCCGCTGAACTGGTTGCCGCTTGCATCGCTGCGCACCCCTTCGCCGTTGGGTTTGCCATGGGCGAACAGTCCTTGGTACTGACTGCCGTCTTCCAGCTCCAGGTGGCCAGCGCCGCTGTACTGGTCGGCTTTGAACTGGCCTCGATAGGCCTGGCCGGCCTCTTTGAGCGTGCCTTCACCTTCACGACGACCAAGCTTGAAGCCACCTTGGTAGCTACTGTCTGCCGTCTTCAGTCGGCCCTGGCCATGGAACAGGCCTTGCTCAAACTGGCCAACATAGACTTCGCCGTTGCTGCCGTGCCATTCACCCTGGCCGTGCCATTGGCCGTTCAGGAAGCCTCCGGCGTACCAGCTGCCATTGGGGTAGTCGATGCGTCCACTGCCCTGCAACAGGCCATTCACCACCTCTCCGCGATAGCGACCACCGTCGGGCAGGCGGGCATCGGGCGGCGAAAGTGGTTCGCCGTCACCGCAGGCGGTGAGCAGCAGGGTCAGGGCGAGTGGGGCAAGTGGGCGCATAACGGGGTCCGGGTGGGTTAGCCGCCGAGTATGCCGCAGAATGCGCCGGTGGAAACAGCCGCGCCGGCGTGTTTCTACCGGCCATGTTTCGTCATACGAAGCAGAGTGACAGCGGTTCGGCGATGTACGCAGGTTTTTCTTCACCTTCGATTTCCAGGGTGGCGGTAGCCTTCAGCAACCACTGCCCTGGTTTCTTTTCGGTGGCTTCGGTGAGATCAACCTTGAGCCTTACCTGGCTGTTGACCTTTACCGGCTGGATAAAGCGGACGCTGTCCAGGCCGTAGTTGACCACCATTTTCAAGCCTTCAGGCAACACCAGAATGTCCAGCATCAGCGTAGGGATCAGTGACAGGGTCAGAAAGCCGTGAGCAATGGTCGTACCGAATGGCGTTTTTGCCGCCTTCTCGGGGTCAACGTGGATGAACTGAAAGTCGCCGGTGGCTTCGGCGAACAGGTTGATGCGTTCTTGGTCGATCTTCAGCCATGCGGAACGTCCCAGTTCCTTGCCGACATAGTCTTTGAGCGCTGTAACGGGTACATAGGGCATCGAGACTCTCCTGATTGTCGTTGGTTTTCTTATGACTACGGTAGGTTCAAGCGTTTAAGATCAGCACGTCGGAGGGGGCCGGTCAAGTCAGCATGACTTGAACGAATATCTCGGTATAGGCACACCAGTAGGGTGCTTATAATGGCCGGCGGGCCTGAGGGAGATTTCTATGCTGTTGCGTGGTTTGACGTGGCTGGTGTTGTTTCAGTTGTTGGGGACAGCGATTAATCACTTGTTCCTGTCGATACTGCCGGGGCCAATTATCGGGCTCTTGCTCCTGCTGACGTACCTGATCGTCCGAGGTGAGGTCGGTGCGCCACTGAGCGAAGCCGCCAGCAGCCTGCTGCGCTATTTACCGTTGTTGCTGGTGCCGCCGGCAGTAGGGGTGATGGTTTATGCCGCCGATATTGCGGCGGATTTCTGGGCGATTGCCGGTGCATTGGTGCTTTCGCTACTTATTTCCATCGTCTTCGCAGGTGTCTTGATGCAGAAGCTCATCGCCCGTCAGGCGCGGGATGAGGAGCGGCCATGAACCTGGATTGGCACGGCGCCGTCGAGGCGGTCATTCATCACCCTTTGTTCGGTATCGGTATCACGCTGGGTGCCTATCAACTGGTGCTTGCAGCCTATGAGAAGACGCGCTGGATCTTTCTGCAGCCCGTGTTGATGTCGATGCTGGTCGTCATCAGCGTACTGCTGCTGTGTGGCTTGACCTACAGCGAATACCGTAAAAGTACCGAAATTCTCAATATTCTTCTGGGGCCTGCGACCGTCGCGCTGGCGGTGCCGCTGTACCTGAATCTGCGGCGTATTCGCCAGCTGTTTTGGCCGACCTTTACTACGCTGGTAATCGGAGGCGTGGTGGCGACTGGCGCCTGCCTGCTGTTGGGGTGGTGGTTTGGCGCCGAGCACATGATTCTGATGACCCTGGCGCCGAAGTCGGTGACCTCGCCGATTGCCATGTTGGTGGCCGAGCAGATTGGCGGCGTTGCGCCATTGGCGGCCGTGTTCGTATTGATCACTGGGGTGATTGGGGCCATTTTTGGCCCGGCGCTCTTGTCCCGTTGTGGTGTTCATAGCCCAGAGGCTCGTGGCATGGCGCTGGGCTTGACGGCACACGCGGTCGGTACTTCAGTGGCGTTGCAGGAAAGTGAGGAGTGCGGGGCCTTTGCGGCCCTGGCCATGAGCCTGATGGGCGTTGCCACGGCGGTCTTCCTGCCGTTGGCGGTCAGCCTGGTCGCGTGAGGAGTTGCCATGACGTTACCGCTGTTTCCGCTGAATACGGTGCTGTTTCCCGGCTGCTATCTGGATCTGCAGATCTTTGAGGCGCGCTACCTGGACATGATTGGCCGTTGCATGAAGCAGGGCGGTGGTTTCGGTGTGGTCTGTATTCTGGACGGTGCCGAAGTCGGTAGGGCTGCGCAGGGCTATGCCTCGATCGGCTGCGAGGCGCTGATTCGCGATTTTCAGCAGCAGGACAACGGCCTGCTCGGTATTCGTGTCGAAGGCACACGACGTTTTCGCGTGACCCAGGCCGAGGTGCAGAAGGATCAGTTGCTGCTGGCGCAGGTGCAGTGGCTGGCCGAACAGCCGGATCGCCCGTTGCGTGATCAGGACGAAGACCTGCGAGCGTTGCTCGTTGCGTTGGCCGAACATCCGATGGTCGAGGCGCTGAACATGCCGAGAGCCATTCTCGGGCAGCAGGCGTTGGCGAATCAATTGGCCTACCTGCTGCCGTTTGTCGAGGAAGACAAGCTCGACCTGCTGGCCATTGATGCGCCCCAACAGCGCCTGGATGCTATCCAGGCACTGCTTGATCGTTTACAGGGTGAGCTGTTCGCCTGACCACTCAGTACTGATAGCGGGCCAGGGCTTGTGGCAACGCATGCAAGGTAAAAAAGGCGAGCAGTGCCGTACAGGCTGGCAGGATCAGCCACCAGGCACGTCGTGGCAGGGCGTTCAGTGGTGCGCGGTCCTGAATCAGTGTCAGGCTGCTCGCGCATACAAAGCAGGCCAGCAGTGCCCCAGCGAGGATGTCGGTGGGCCAATGTGCGCCCAGGTAAACGCGTGAGCAGGCGATGGCCAGGGCCGGCAGGCAGCCCAGCATGACCCAGGTCAGACGCATGCGTGGTGGTTGTTCGCGCCCGGCCAGCACCGCAAGCACCAGAAAGAACGCAAACGACGCAGAGCTATGCCCGCTGGGCATGCTGTAAGTGCCCAAAGGGTCGGTCAGTACGTCCGGGCGGGCGCGGGCGAAGAACCACTTCAGGGTACCGTTGAGCAGTGCGGTGCCAATCAGGGTGGTGGCGGCAAAAAGGGCGTGTCGCCATTGCCGGGCCAGTAGCAGAAGCGCGGTCAGCAGGCCTCCTGCTATTAGCTGCGTTCGGAAGTCTCCCAGCCGTGTGACCATGACGGCTATATCATCGATCGCTTGGCTGCGGTTTTCCTGAATGACGGCCATCAAGCCTTGATCCAACTGTGTCAGGTACGGCCAGCCGAAAAACAGCGCAATCAGCGCCAACAGGCTCAGCCCGGCCATCAGCCGGGTACCACGTCGTTGGCTGCGCAGGCTGCCACTGATGCTCAGTGCAATCAGCACGGCCATGCTACCCGCCACGATACCGGCCTGCGGCCAGAAACCGTCCGGCAATGGCAGGCGCATGGCTGCACCGGTCGCCCAGCCTGGCAGCAGGTAGGCGATAGCCCAGCCGGCACCAGCAACCAGGCTGACCATGATAAAGCGCGGAATCGGCATGTCGAACATGCCCGCCACCATCGGCAGCATTGGGCGTAGCGGGCCGATAAAACGCCCGACCAGCAGGCTGGCGATACCATAGCGCTGGAAGTAGGTTTCAGCGCTGCCGATCCATTGCGGGTGTGTGCGCAGTAATGGCAGGCGTCGGATGTTCTGGTGGAAGTGCCGGCCCAGGGTATAGGAGATTGCATCGCCGAGCAGGCCGCCCAGATAGCCCAGTAACAGCGTTTCGCCCAGCGACAGGGCGCCGCTGCCTGCCAGTACGGCGATAGCGAAAAGCAGCACGGTGCCGGGTACGATGATCCCGGCAATCGCCAGGCACTCGATGCAGGCGACCACAAAAATCGCCAGGCCAAGCCACTGCGGGTGGGTGGTCAGCCAGCCGGTCAGGCTGTCGAGCCATGCGCCCATAGGTTCAAATTCCTTGTGTCAGTAAAAGGTAGTCTTGCCCCTCGACCTGCCCTCGGCGCAACGGGTTGCGGGTGCAGTAACGGGCGAATTCGGCATCAACGAAACGATACAGCAGATGCTCATCGCGGCCGTGGGGAATGCCCAGGCGAGTGGTCTGAATAATGTGTTTCACAATAATGCTGCAGTCGTCGACAAACAGTCGCTCGGGGTCAAAGCGTTGGGCGTCCCACTCGGGCACCTTCAGCCCCAGTGCCTTGCACAGCAGGGTTTGCCCGGCGCACAGGCGTTCAGGTTGGCGTGGCTGGCCGCGGGTATCAGGATTGTTCGCTTGCATTTGCGCCAGGCTGTCGGCATCGGAACAGGCGTCTAGCCATGGGTAGCCGGATTTGATCAGCACGGCATTACCAGGGCCTTGGGCGCTGAAGTTCAGCGAGTCGCCACCGCGGGCGTAGTACATATAGATGTGCCCACCCTCGAGAAACAGGGCTTTGCGCTTTTCTGTGTAGCCCAGCGAGGCGTGGCTGCCTTTTTCGGCGCAGTAGTAGGCTTCGGTTTCGATGATGCGCGCCGAGAGCCAGTAGGGGCCCTGTCGGTGACGGATGACCTTGCCGAGCAAGGCTTTGGCCAGGGTTTGCGCATCACGGTCAAAAAATGTATCGGGCAGTGGCCGGCAAGCGTTCGGCGTAGGCATTATCGATCATCGTTGGAAGCTGGCGCCGATCATAGCAACTTATCGTCAGGGCCGTTTTGGGTGGTTGATTTCGACCATCCGCCAGCCACCGCTGGGCGTTCACCTGCATGACAGTTATAATCAGCCGATTTCCCCTTCGCCAAGACACTGAGCCCCATGACTGAGTCCGTTCTTGACTACATGACCCGCCTGGGTCGCGCTGCCCGTGAGGCGGCCCGCGTCATTGGCCGTGCCAGCACTGCGCAGAAGAACCGCGCGTTGCAGGCTGCTGCCAATGCGCTGGACGCTGCCCGCGCCGAACTGTCCGCTGCCAACGAGCAGGACCTGGCTGCTGGCCGTGCCAACGGCCTTGAGCCGGCCATGCTCGAGCGCCTGGCGCTGACGCCAGCACGTATCGACAGCATGATCGTCGGCTTGCGTCAGGTCGCCAGCCTGCCAGACCCGGTCGGGGCGATTCGCGACATGAGCTACCGCCCTTCGGGCATTCAGGTGGGCAAGATGCGTGTGCCGCTGGGTGTCGTCGGGATCATCTATGAGTCGCGGCCTAACGTGACCATCGATGCTGCGAGCCTGTGCCTGAAGTCCGGCAACGCCACCATCTTGCGTGGCGGCTCGGAGGCCATTCATTCCAACCGCGCGATTGCCGCCTGCATCCAGCGTGGCCTGGCTGAAGCCGGCCTGCCTGCGGCGGTGGTGCAAGTGGTCGAGGTCACTGACCGTGCGGCGGTCGGCGCGCTGATCAGCATGCCGGAGTATGTCGACGTGATCGTGCCCCGTGGCGGCAAGGGCCTGATCGAGCGGGTCAGTCGCGAAGCCCGCGTACCGGTGATCAAGCACCTGGACGGCATCTGCCACGTGTATGTGGCCGAGCATGCTGATCTGGAAAAGGCCCGGCGTATTGCCTTCAATGCCAAGACCTACCGCTATGGCATCTGCGGCGCGATGGAAACCCTGCTGGTCGATCAGCGTGTTGCGGCGGAGTTCCTGCCGGCAATGGCGACCCTGTTCAGGGAAAAAGGCGTTGAGTTGCGTGGTTGCGAACGTACCCGTCAGTACATCGAGGCGCTGCCTGCCACGGAAGAAGACTGGCACACTGAGTACCTGGATGCGATTCTGTCGATCCGAGTGGTCGATGGCCTGGATCAGGCTATTGAACATATCAACCACTACGGCTCGCACCATACCGATTCCATCGTGACCGAGCATCAGGGCCTGGCCCGGCGTTTTATTGCCGAGGTCGACTCGGCGTCGGTCATGCTCAATACCCCGACCTGCTTTGCCGACGGGTTCGAGTATGGCCTGGGCGCCGAGATCGGTATTTCCACCGACAAGCTGCATGCCCGTGGTCCGGTTGGCCTGGAAGGGTTGACCTGCGAGAAATATGTTGTGATCGGCGACGGCCAGTTACGCGGCCAGGAGTCGCTCTGACTTGGTTGAGCATGCCCCACTCGCCGCTGCTGTCAGCGTGCCGCCCCAGCGGCGCATTGGCGTGCTCGGCGGAACCTTCGACCCCGTGCATATCGGTCACCTGCGCAGTGCGCTGGAGGTTGCCGAAGTGCTGGGGCTCGATGAGTTGCGGCTGATGCCCAATGCTCGACCGCCGCACCGCGATACCCCGCAGGTGTCGGCGCTCGACCGTTTGGCAATGGTCGAACAGGCGGTGCGTGGCGTGCCGTTGCTGACAGTCGATGCCCGGGAGTTGTCCCGTGATAGACCGTCGTACACCATTGAAACGCTGGAGCTGATGCGGGCCGAGCTGGCTGCTGAAGACCAGTTGTTCCTGTTGTTGGGTTGGGATGCCTTTTGTGGCTTGCCCAGTTGGCACCGTTGGGATGAGTTGCTGAAACACTGCCACATCCTGGTGCTGCAACGCCCGGATGCCGACGTTGAGCCGCCGGATGCGTTGCGCAACCTGCTGGCCGCACGCTCGGTCAGCGATCCACAGGCCCTGGTTGGGCCTGCCGGGCAAATTGCATTCGTCTGGCAAACGCCGCTGGCGGTTTCCGCCACGCAAATCCGACAGCTGCTGGCCAATGGCAAGTCGGTGCGTTTTCTGGTTCCAGACGCAGTACTGGCCTATATCGAGGCGCACGGCTTGTACCGTACGCCGAACTGAAGGGCACGCCGCGAGGCGGCCCCTACTTACGAGCTGAATGAGTTTTATATGAAGAACCAAGCAATCAACGCCGAAACACTGGTCGAACTGACCCAAGCGGCACTGGCTGACGTCAAGGCCCAGGACATCCTGGTGATCGACGTGCGTGACAAGCACAGCCTCACCGACTACATGATCATCGCTACCGGTACCTCCAACCGTCAGATCAACGCGATGCTGGAAAAGGTTCGCGAGAACGTCAAGAAGCACGGCGCTCAGCCGCTGGGCGAAGAAGGCAAGGGCGAAAGCGATTGGGTTCTGCTGGACCTGGGTGATGTCATTGTTCACATGATGACCGCCGCCGCACGTCAGTTCTATGACCTGGAACGTCTGTGGCAGGGCGCTGAGCAGAGCCGTGCTGCCGACGGCAAGCACCACTCGCCGGAGCATTCGCACGAGCACTTCGACAAGCTCCGCGACAAGGAATAAGGAAGCGTCGTGCGTCTGCGTCTGATCGCGGTTGGCTCGCGCATGCCCAAGTGGGTTGAAGACGGCTGGCATGAGTATGCCAAGCGTCTACCTTCTGAGCTGTCGCTGGAGCTGGTGGAAATTCCACTCAATACCCGAGGCAAGAATGCCGATGTCGCCCGCCTGATCCGTCAGGAGGGCGAAGCCATGCTGGCCAAAGTCCAGCCGGGGGAACGTATCGTCACGCTGGAGGTCCATGGCAAGCCCTGGAGCACCGAACAGCTGGCGGTCGAGCTGGACCGCTGGCGGCTGGATTCGCGTACGGTCAACTTCATGGTCGGTGGCCCCGAGGGGCTGGCGCCGGAAGTCTGTGCACGCAGTGAACAGCGCTGGTCGCTGTCACCCTTGACCCTGCCGCACCCGCTTGTACGGATACTCATTGGCGAACAGCTGTATCGCGCCTGGACGGTTCTGTCCGGGCACCCTTACCACAAATAAGCCGTAAGCCTCCGTAATGTCGCAGCCGATTCGCCTCAAGGATCACGAAAAAGACGCCCGTCTGGTGCGTAGCCGCGTCGTGGTCGGTGCAGTGGCGGTCGTCTTGCTGGTGTGCGTGCTGATTGTTCGCCTCTACTACCTGCAGGTCATTCAGTACGACTATCACTCCACGCTGTCGGAAAACAATCGGGTGCATGTACAGCCGATTCCGCCGACCCGTGGGCTGATCTTCGACCGTAATGGGGTAATCATCGCCGATAACCGACCAAGCTTCAGCTTGAGCATGACCCGTGAGCGGGCTGGCGACTGGCGTCAGGTGCTCGATGTAATCGTCGAAGTGCTGCAACTGACCCCCGATGACCGTGCGTTGTTTGAAAAACGCATGAAGCAAGGGCGTCGTCCTTTCGAGCCGGTGCCCATCCTGTTCGAGCTGACGGAGGAGCAGATTGCCCGCATTGCGGTGAATCAGTTCCGCCTGCCGGGTGTCGAAGTGGTTGCGCAGTTGGTCCGGCACTATCCGCAAGGGCCGCATTTTGCTCATTCGGTGGGTTACGTCGGGCGGATCAACGAGAAAGAACTCAAGACCCTCGACCCGGTCAACTACAGCGGTACCCACCACATTGGCAAAACCGGTATCGAACGATTCTATGAACCGGAATTGCATGGTCAGGTGGGTTACGAGGAAGTCGAGACCAATGCCCGGGGCCGTGTGCTGCGTGTACTCAAACGCACTGACCCGGTGCCGGGCAAAGATATCGTTCTAAGCCTCGACATCAAGCTGCAGGAGGCCGCAGAAGCTGCGCTGGGCGGGCGCCGAGGTGCCATTGTGGCCCTTGATCCTCGTACCGGCGAGGTGTTGGCGATGGTTAGCCAGCCGAGCTTCGACCCGAACCTGTTCGTGACCGGCATCAGTTTCAAGGCCTATGCCGAGTTGCGTGATTCCATTGATCGGCCACTGTTCAACCGTGTGCTGCGTGGTCTTTACCCGCCGGGCTCGACGATCAAGCCGGCTGTGGCGATTGCCGGTCTCGACACGGGTGTGGTGACTGCCGGTACGCGGGTGTTTGACCCTGGCTACTACCAGTTGCCCAACTACGACCACAAGTACCGTAACTGGAACCGTACCGGCGATGGCTGGGTCGACCTGGACACGGCAATCATGCGCTCCAACGACACCTACTTTTACGACCTGGCGCACAAGATGGGCATCGACCGGTTGGCCAACTACATGAACCGCTTTGGTATTGGCCAAAAAGTGGCGTTGGACATGTTTGAAGAGTCGCCTGGGTTGATGCCGTCCCGTGAGTGGAAGCGGGCGACCCGTCGTCAGGCCTGGTTCCCGGGTGAAACGCTGATTCTCGGTATTGGCCAGGGTTACATGCAGGCGACCCCGTTGCAGTTGGCTCAGGCCACCGCGTTGATTGCCAACAAGGGCAAGTGGAACCGTCCGCACCTGGCCAAGACCATCGAAGGTAAGCCACCGGTAGATGAGAACCCGATGGAAGACATCGTTTTGCGTGACAAGTCCGATTGGAACAAGGTCACCCACGGCATGGAGCAGGTAATGCAAGGTGCGCGGGGTACTGCGCGCAAGGCCTCGATTGGTGCCCAGTACCGGATTGCAGGCAAGAGTGGTACGGCTCAGGTGGTGGCGATCAAGCAGGGCGAGAAGTACGACCGTAACAAGTTGCAGGAGCGCCACCGTGACCATGCACTGTTTGTCGGCTTTGCACCGGCTGACGATCCGAAGATTGTCGTATCGGTGATGGTTGAGAACGGCGAGTCTGGCTCGGGCGTTGCCGCGCCAGTCGTGCGGCAGGTCATGGATGCCTGGCTGCTCGATGAACATGGGCGGCTCAAACCGGAGTACGTCACACCTTCTGTCGCTCAGGAACCTGCCCAGTGAAAAGCAATTTCGATCGCATGCTTTCCAGTGAGGACGTCATGCGCCGTCGGGCGACGTTCCTCCAGCGCATCCACGTTGATGGCCCGTTGCTCGTTCTCTTGTTGACCTTGGCTGCGGGCAGCCTGTTCGTGCTGTATTCGGCCAGCGGGAAGAACTGGGACCTGTTGCTCAAGCAGGCCAGTTCATTCGGTATTGGCCTGGTCTCAATGTTCATCATCGCGCAGTTCGAGCCGCGGTTCATGGCGCGTTGGGTACCACTGGCCTACGTTTTCGGCGTGTTCTTGCTGGTCGTGGTGGATGTCATGGGGCACAACGCCATGGGGGCCACGCGCTGGATCAACATCCCGGGGGTGATCCGCTTCCAGCCTTCGGAATTCATGAAGATCATCATGCCCGCCACCATTGCCTGGTACCTGGCCAAGCGCACGCTACCGCCGCACTTGAAGCATGTGGCGATCAGTCTGGTGATGATTGGCGTGCCGTTCATTTTGATCGTCCGTCAACCGGACCTGGGCACTGCACTGCTGATTCTGGCCTCGGGTGCATTCGTGCTGTTCATGGGCGGGCTGAAGTGGCGCTGGATTATCAGTGTGGTCGCCGCTGCTGTGCCTGTGGCGGTGGCGATGTGGTTCTTCGTCATGCACGACTACCAGAAGCAGCGCGTGCTGACCTTTCTCGACCCGGAAAGCGACCCATTAGGCACGGGCTGGAACATTATCCAGTCCAAGGCAGCCATTGGATCGGGCGGTGTGTTCGGCAAGGGCTGGCTGCTGGGCACGCAGTCGCACCTGGACTTTCTTCCGGAAAGCCATACTGACTTCATTATCGCCGTCATGGGTGAGGAGTTCGGGTTGGTAGGGATCTGCGCGCTGTTGCTGATTTACATGTTGTTGATCGGACGCGGCCTGGTGATTACTGCCCAGGCGCAAACGCTGTTCGGCAAACTGCTGGCGGGCAGCCTGACCATGACGTTCTTCGTCTATGTTTTTGTCAATATCGGTATGGTCAGCGGCTTGCTCCCTGTGGTGGGGGTGCCGCTGCCCTTCATTAGTTATGGTGGAACTTCGTTGGTGACGCTGCTGTCAGCGTTTGGGGTTTTAATGTCGATTCATACGCACCGTAAATGGATCGCACAAGCTTGAATAAGGTGAAGAATTTCATGCAAGCAATGCGTGGCTGGGCGGCTCGTTGCGCGCCTTGGGTTGGCCTTTTCGGCCTGCTCGGCTCGGCGCAACAGGCTGTGGCTGGCGACTATGACGGCTCGCCTCAGGTGGCCGAGTTCGTCGGCGAAATGACCCGTGACTACGGTTTTGCTGGTGAGCAGTTGATCGGGGTATTTCGTGAGGTCGAGCGCAAACAGTCGATTCTCGATGCCATTTCCCGACCAGCTGAGCGGGTAAAACCCTGGAAGGAATATCGCCCGATGTTCCTGACCGATGCACGTATCGCCCGCGGCGTGGATTTCTGGCGCCAGCACGAGGCTGCGCTGGCCCGCGCCGAGCAGGAGTACGGTGTCCCCGCCCAGGTCATTGTGGCGATCATTGGCGTTGAAACCTTCTTTGGGCGCAATACAGGCAACTATCGGGTCATTGATGCCTTGTCGACGCTAGGCTTCGACTATCCACCGCGTGCCGAGTTTTTCCGCAAGGAGCTGCGTGAGTTCCTGTTGCTGGCCCGTGAAGAACAGGTCGACCCGCTGACCCTCAAGGGTTCTTACGCCGGCGCCATGGGGCTGCCGCAGTTCATGCCGAGCAGTTTTCGGGCCTACGCCGTGGACTTCGATGGCGATGGCCATATCAATATCTGGAACGACCCGGACGATGCCATTGGCAGTGTCGCCAGTTATTTCAAGCGCCACGGTTGGGTGGCCGGCGAGGGTGTGGTCAGCCGTGCCATGGTCCGCGGTGAACGGGTGGATGAAGGGCTGACGACTGGAATCGAGCCGGTTCGTACGGTTGGGGAGTTGCGGGCACTGGGCTGGTCAAGCCATGATGTGCTGCGCGATGATCTGCCGGTCACCGCTTTTCGGCTTGAAGGCGACAACGGCCCTGAGTATTGGCTGGGCCTCAAGAACTTCTATGCGATCACGCGCTACAACCGCAGCGTGATGTACGCCATGGCGGTACATCAACTTTCGGACCTGCTGGTTCAAGCACGAGGCGCCAAATAAATGCGCGTATCGCTCACTACTTCGTTACAACTGCTCGGCGTGGCCGCGCTGGGGCTGGTGCTGGTCAGTTGCTCCACCGGTCGTTCACCGCAACAACAGGGCGGTATCCGCTCGCAGCCCGGCCTGGATATCAACCGTGCTCACAAGGACGGCGCGCCCTGGTGGGATGTCGATGTCTCGAAGATCCCCGATGCGACGCCTACGGTGCACAATGGCCCGTACAAGGCCAACCCCTATACGGTGTTGGGCAAGACCTACTATCCGATGGGCGAGTCGCGCAACTACGTGGCCCAAGGTACCGCCTCTTGGTACGGCACCAAGTTTCACGGGCAGAACACCGCCAACGGAGAGGTCTACGACCTGTATGGCATGAGCGCGGCGCACAAGACCTTGCCGCTGCCGAGCTACGTGCGGGTGACTAACCTGGACAACAACCGCAGTGTGATTTTGCGGGTCAATGACCGTGGCCCGTTCTACTCCGACCGGATCATTGACCTGTCGTATGCCGCAGCGAAAAAGCTTGGCTACGCTGAGACCGGCACGGCGCGTGTGCGTGTTGAAGGTATTGATCCGCAACAGTGGTGGGCCCAGCGCGGCCGGCCTGCACCGCTGGTGCTGGAGCAGCCACAGGTAGCGCAGGCCCAGCCGCTGTCGAGCAGTACCGGGACGGTCGAGCAGTGGACGCCACCACCGCAGCAGCATGCGGCGGCGGTGGTGCCGGTTCAGGTCGCCAGCAACACGGCCCCGGCCGGCGCTGGCATGTACTTGCAGGTCGGCGCATTTGCCAACCCGGATGCCGCCGAACTGCTGCGTTCCAAGCTCAGCACCATGGTGAGCGCTCCGGTGTTCATCAGTTCGATCGTGCGCAATCAGCAGACCCTGCACCGGGTTCGCATGGGCCCGATCAGCAACCCGGGCGAAGCCCAACAAATGCAGGACAGTGTGCGTCTGGCCAATCTGGGCCAGCCGAAAGTTGTCACGGCAGACTGACTCAGGGGGGCTGATCAGTCTGTTGTGAAATACGCCGGTCGGTGTGCTCAAGTGCGAACGACCGGCGCGGCAAAACAGTCTGTACAATGCCTGTTTTGCTCATCAGGCCACGCGCCTGGAAACGTTTTGCCCTTGCGGGCATGAGCCCATTAGCCATTTCGAGAGACGGATGAACATCACCACCTTTGCCAAACGCCTTTGCCTGCTTGTCCCGCTGATGATCACCCCTGCCGCATTCGCGGCGGAGCAGATGATGCCGTCGCCGCCACAACTGGCAGCCAAGTCCTACGTGCTCATGGAAGCCTCCAGCGGCAACATTCTGGTTGAGAACAATGGCGACGAGCGTCTGCCGCCGGCCAGCCTGACCAAGCTGATGACCGCCTACATCGCGACCCTGGATATCCGTCGCGGGCAGATTGGCGAGAACGATCCTGTGACCGTCAGCGAGAACGCCTGGCGTACCGGTGGTTCGCGCATGTTCATCAAGGTGGGTACCCAGGTCAGCGTCAGCGACCTGCTGCACGGCATCATCATCCAGTCGGGCAACGACGCCAGCGTGGCGCTGGCCGAGCACATCGCGGGCAGCGAAGATGCGTTCGCCGACATGATGAACAAGACGGCTGGCGATCTGGGCATGAGCAACAGCCACTTCATGAACCCGACCGGCCTGCCGCACCCAGAGCATTACTCGTCGGCGCACGACATGGCCCTGCTGGCCCGTGCGATCATCCACGAAGACCCTGCTCACTATGCGATCTACTCGCAGAAAGAGTTCTTCTGGAACAACATCAAGCAGCCGAACCGCAACCTGCTGCTGTGGCGTGACAAGACCGTCGACGGCCTGAAAACCGGCCATACCGACGAAGCCGGCTACTGCATGGTATCCTCGGCTGTACGCGACGGCATGCGCCTGATCGCGGTGGTCTTCGGCACTAACAGCGAGCAGGCTCGTGCAGCCGAAACGCAAAAACTGCTGACCTACGGCTTCCGTTTCTTCGAAACCCAGACCTTCTACCAGAAGGGTACCGAGTTGGCACAGGCGCCGGTCTGGAAGGGCGCCACCAGTCAGGTCAAGGCCGGTTTGGCCGAAGACCTGAGCATGACTTTGCCTAAAGGCCAATTGAAGAAGCTGGCTGCCAGCATGACCATGAACCCGCAGCTGACTGCGCCTATCGCCAAAGGTGACGTAATCGGTAAAGTGGAAGTCAAACTGGATGACAATGTGGTGCATAGCGCCGACCTGATTGCCTTGGACGGCGTGGAAGAGGGTGGTTTCTTCCGTCGTGTGTGGGATAGCATTCGGCTATTCTTCTACGGGTTGTTCAACTGATATCGTGACCTGCACGCCCTCGCCATATTCAGGTGAGGGCGTTGTTGTTGCCACGGCTTACGAGGCCGTTACTGCCATGAGCGTACCTGACGTCAAGTCGCACACTATTGAGTTCCCCTGCCTCGATTACCCGATCAAGGTAATCGGCGATACCGTGGTCAATTTCAAGGACACGGTCATCGAGATCCTGAGCAAATATGCCAAGATCGACCTGCAGACACTGGCCGAGCGCCAGAGCAGCAATGGCAAGTACACCACGGTGCAACTGCACATCGAAGCGACCGGTGAAGATCAACTGCGAGATATCAATAGCGCCCTGCGTGCTACTGGCATCGTGCATATGGTGCTTTGATGCCCGCAAGCCTGGGCTTTCGCGAACTCGGCCTGTTGCCTTATGAACCTGTCTGGCAGGCCATGCGTCGGTTTACCGATACGCGTGGGCCGCAGACCGGCGATGAAGTCTGGCTGGTTGAACACCCTCCGGTGTTCACCCAGGGGCAGGCTGGCAAGGCTGAGCACCTGCTGTTGCCGGGTGATATTCCGGTGGTGCAGGTCGATCGCGGAGGCCAGGTGACCTACCATGGTCCTGGCCAGTTGGTGGCGTATCTGCTGCTTGATGTGCGCCGGTTGGGTTTCGGCGTACGAGATCTGGTAAGCCGCATTGAGCGCTGCCTGATCGATCTGTTGGCAGGCTACGATGTTGAAGCTGCCGCCAAGCCGGACGCCCCGGGTGTCTACGTCGATGGAGCAAAGATCGCTTCCCTCGGCTTGCGAATTCGCAATGGCTGTTCATTCCATGGCCTTGCCTTGAACGTGGACATGGACCTTGCGCCATTCCGTCGTATTAATCCCTGTGGGTATGCGGGGCTGGCAATGACCCAGCTGCGCGACCAGGCAGGCCCGATCGAACTCTCCGAGGTAAGGGCAAGGCTGCGTGCGCAGCTGGTCAAGCACCTCGACTATGCTGAGCAGACGACCCTTACGGGCGGAATCGACTGATTATGACTACTGTTGTGCAAGAACCGCTGGAGAGCAGCGCGCCGAACGTGACCGTTGCGGTGGACGCGTCGGCTGCGCCGGCCCCGCGGGCGAAAGTTGAAGCCGGTGTAAAGTTGCGTGGCGCCGAAAAGGTTGCGCGTATTCCGGTGAAGATCATCCCTACCGAAGAGCTGCCGAAGAAACCTGACTGGATCCGCGTGCGCATCCCGGTTTCGCCGGAAGTCGACCGTATCAAGCAACTGCTGCGCAAGCACAAGCTGCACAGCGTGTGTGAAGAAGCCTCCTGCCCGAACCTGGGTGAGTGCTTCTCGGGTGGCACCGCCACCTTCATGATCATGGGTGATATCTGCACCCGCCGTTGCCCGTTCTGCGACGTGGGTCATGGCCGTCCCAAACCATTGGATGTCGATGAGCCGAAGAACCTCGCAGTTGCCATCGCCGACCTGCGCCTGAAGTACGTGGTCATCACCTCGGTGGACCGTGACGACCTGCGTGACGGTGGTGCTCAGCACTTCGCCGACTGCCTGCGCGAGATCCGCGCGCTGTCTCCAGGCGTGCAGTTGGAGACGTTGGTTCCGGACTACCGTGGTCGTATGGACGTGGCCCTTGCCATCACCGCGCAAGAGCCGCCAGACGTGTTCAACCACAACCTGGAAACCGTACCGCGCCTGTACAAGGCCGCGCGTCCGGGGTCTGATTTCGAGTGGTCGCTGGACCTGCTGCAAAAGTTCAAGCAACTGGTACCGCACGTTCCGACCAAGTCCGGCCTGATGCTCGGCCTGGGCGAGACGGACGAGGAAGTCATTGAGGTCATGCAGCGCATGCGCGAGCACGATATCGACATGCTGACCCTCGGCCAGTACCTGCAGCCGTCGCGCAGCCACCTGCCGGTACAGCGCTTTGTTCACCCGGATACCTTCGCCTGGTTCGCCGAGGAAGGTTATCGGATGGGCTTCAAGAACGTCGCGTCCGGCCCGCTGGTGCGTTCGTCCTACCATGCCGATCAGCAGGCTCATGAGGCCAAGATCAAGCTCTGATTCGACATGAACGAAAAATGCCGACGCCCGTCTTCATGAGGGTGTCGGCATTTTTGTGTGCGCTACAGGAAAGTCTGCCGCTGGCAGCCTGAACCGCCCCGTTGGGCGTGCTAGCGTGCCTGCTGGTTGCGCAGGCTCTCCAGCAGCTTATGGGTCGGGTAACCGTCTGCCGGCCAGCCCAGGGCTTGCTGTGCGCTACGAATTGCCTTGCGGGTATTGGCCCCGATGATGCCGTCGGCGCTGCCGGCGTCGTAGTTGCTGGCACTGAGCAGGTTCTGCAATTCCATGCGCTCACTACGGCTCAGCGGCAGATCATCTTTTGGCCAGTCACCGCGGATGTAGCCAGACCCATCGAAACGCTGTGCCAGCAGGCTGACGGCCAGGGCGTACGACGATGAGTTGTTGTACTTGAGGATGGCGCGGAAGTTGTCCAGTACCAGGAAGGCCGGGCCGCGAGCGCCGGCAGGCAGCAGCAGGGCTGCAGACAGTTGTTCGCTACCCGCGGGTACTTGCGTTCCAGGGGGAAGTTGCAGGCCCAGTTGCAGCCATTCTGCGACCGTCTTGCGTTGAGAGCCGTCCGCCAGCCAGTAGTCGAAGCCGGGTTTCAGGCCAACTTCAAAACCCCAAGGCTCGCCGCGTTTCCAGCCTGAGCTTTGCAGGTAGTGGGCGGTCGATGCGAGGGCGTCGGCGGTGCTGTTCCAGATGTCACGGCGACCGTCACCGTCGAAGTCTACCGCGTGGGTGTTGTAGGTCGTCGGGATAAACTGGGTCTGACCCATGGCGCCGGCCCATGAGCCCAGCATGGCCTCGGGCTGGATGTCGCCGTTCTGCAGGATCTGCAGGGCAGCGAGGAGCTGCGCCTGTGCGAAGGCCGGGCGACGGCCTTCGTAGGCCAGGGTGGCGAGCGAGCGGATCACCGATTTGCTGCCCTGGAACTGGCCGAAGTTACTTTCCATGCCCCAGACGGACACCAGTGTGGTGCGGTCGACGCCATACCGTTGTTCGATACGTGCCAGCAGCTCGGCGTTCTGGTTGAGCAGGGCCTGGCCTTTGCGAACACGTACAGGCGAGACAGCGCCGTCGAGGTATTCCCAGACGGGGCGTGTGAATTCGGGTTGACTGCGGTCGGCCTTGATCACGCTCATGTCAGGGGTGATATTAAAAAACGCGCGGTCAAAGGTCGCCGGATTGATACCGGCTTGCAGGGCCTGCTGGCGGAAGCCGGCTTGCCATTGAGCGAAGCTCTGCAGGGGTTGCACATCGTCGATCGGATCGGCGCTGGCAGTGGGCTGGGGTGCAGCAGAAGCGGATTGTGTCGGCGCTAGCGGCAGCGCATCGGCGGCGGTCGGCTTCTCCGCGCAGGCGACAAGCAGGATGAGGCTGGAGGCAGCGATCAGTTGGCGGGGTTGCCAACGGCGGGAAAGGCAAAAGGGCATGCACAGGTCCAGTAATTCAAGTCAGGTGTTGACCATACCATGCTTGCCGGATTCCTGCCTTCATGCGGCCAAAAAGTAAGAAGCCTCCCAATCTCTCGATTGGAAGGCTTCGCGGCGGTAGCTGCCTTTGCCCTTGCCTGAGCGTTCCTGGCGGCTACGGAACAGGGGCTGGGCGATGATGGACTTGGCTTTGTTGGGGCCGGGTTTGGCCGGTTTCTTGCTCATTACAGGAGCTCCTGCGATGGGGGGGTGTTGGCGCGCACTATAGGCCCTTGCATTCGTGTGGGCAATCTTACGGGCTTACCGGCTATCTGCTCGTTGTGGCATGGGTTGTTGCGCGATGCATACATCGCTGGCGGGGCTGGTATCGCCAGGTTTGGCGTGATGCTATTCGGCAGGTAATGTCAGACGTTGGCCGGCCATCAGCAGCGACAGACGTGCCAGGCTGGTCCAGGGAGAGCCCTGTGCCTGCCCCTTGATCTGTGCATCAATGCGTTGGGCATCCTGCAGCAGCTGGCTCCAGCGTTGCGCCGAATGACGTTGCAAGGCTTTGCTCATCAGCGGCCGGCGTTTATCCCAGACCGGCGGTTTGGCCTGGCTGAATGCCTTGTCCAGCGGCACGCCCTGGCTGTACTGCTGGGAAAGGCCAGCCAGCAGGCGCAGTTCCCGGGCCAATGCCCAGAGAATGACCGGTGGCTCAACCCCTTCACCGCGCAAGCCTTCGAGCATGCGCAGGGCATGGGCAGCTTCGCCATTAAGAATGGCGTCGACCAGGCCAAAGACATCGAAGCGGGCACTGTCGGCCACGGCGGCCTGTACCGTTTCGACGGTGATCTGATTGCCATCGGCCAGTAACTTGAGCTTTTCGATTTCCTGAGCGGCGGCGAGCAGGTTGCCCTCCACGCGCGCTGCAATCAGCTCTACTGCATCGCGTTGGGCTGCCAGGCCGGCTTGAGACAGGCGTTGGCTGATCCATTGCGGCAGTTGATTGTTGTCCACCGGCCAGATCTGAATGAACTGGACGTGCTGACCGTCAACCAGCGCCTTGCCCCACTTGGTTTTTTGCGCGCTGCCGTCGAGTTTTGGCAGGCTGATCAGCAGCAGGGTGTCTTCGGCAGGGTTGGAGCAGTACTCAATCAGCGCCGCGGCGCCTTTGTCACCGGGCTTGCCTGAAGGCAGGCGCAGTTCCAGCAGGCGTCGTTGAGCGAACAGCGACAAGCTGGCGCCCGCTTGAAGCAGCGTGCCCCAGTCGAAGTTGGCATCTGCGCTGAACACCTGGCGTTCGTCGAAGCCTTGCTGGCGAGCTGCCGCGCGAATCGCGTCGGCGGCTTCCTGGCACAGCAGCGGGTCATCGCCGCTAACCACGTAGACCGGGGCGAGCGAACCTTGCAGGTGCTTGTTGAGTTGGGCAGGTGTGAGTTTCATCGCGGAGTGCGGGGCACCGAAGTGCCCCGTTCAGGCTCAGTTGGCTGGGATTTCCAGCGGGGATTGCTGCGGCGTTTCGTCCTGGGCGCGACGGGCGGCTTCGAGGGCATCAGCCTCGGCCTTGGCGCGCGCCTCGGCTTCCATTTGCAGGGTTTCAAGTTGGGCCGGGGTGATCAACTGCAAGCGCAGGACCATCTTCTGGACCATCTCGCGGCGCATTTCATCGCGAACCTGGCTGGCTTCCTGGTCGGAGCCCGTAAGGTTGTTGCTGTCATGCACATAGATCTTTTGTACTTCCAGCTTGTCGGCAAGGAGGCTGGTGTTGTTCTGGCCGCGGATCTCGAAGCTCAGGGTGTCGGTGAGTTCATACTCGACCGAGCGAGCAGAGCCTGCATAGCTGGCGGCGCGCTGGGTATTGTCTTCACGGGCCAGGAACAGCTTGTATGGGGCGCCGGCATGCACGTTCACGCCGCTGCTTTTCAGAACCTGGCGCAGTTGCGTCACAGTATCGCCATAGGCGTCGCGAGCACTGACATCGAGCTCCTTGAGCGCCAGGTCGGTGGTGCCGGTGCCGCGCAGTTGGAAGCCGCAGGCGCTGAGCATTACGGCCAGGCCCATCACCAGCAGGTTGCGTTTGATCATGTTGTTGCTCCCTTGAAACCTTGTAAGCCGATTCTGTGCGGGCGCCCTGAGGTGAGCAGGGCGCCACATTCCATCAGCTGGCGACAATATTGACCAGCTTGCCCGGTACGACGATGACCTTGCGGATGGTCAGGCCTTCAGTGAAACGCAGCACGTTTTCATTGCTGCGGGCCGCGGCTTCAATGTCTTCACGGCTGGCGCCAACCGGCATCTCGATCTGGCCGCGCAGTTTTCCGTTGACCTGGATTACCAGTTGCAGGCTGTCCTGTACCAGCGCGCTTTCATCCACGGCTGGCCAGCCAGCGTCGATGACTGCGCCTTCATGGCCCAACTGCTTCCACAGTTCGTGGCTGATGTGCGGCGTGATCGGTGCCAGCAACAGGGTCACGGTTTCCAGGCCTTCCTGAATCAGTGCGCGGTCTTGTGCCGTGGCTTGCGGTGCCTTCTCCAGCACGTTCATCAGGGTCATTACTTGCGCAATGGCGGTGTTGAACTTGTGGTGCTGGCCCACATCCTGGCTGGCTTGCTTGATGGCCGAGTGGATCGAACGGCGTACGGCTTTCTGGGCATCGTCCAGCGCAGCGACATCCAGGGCGCCAGGCAGCCCTTGCGCGACGTGGCTTTGCGCCAGGCGCCAGACGCGGCGCAGGAAGCGGTTCGAGCCTTCTACGCCGGAGTCGGACCATTCCAGGCTCATATCGGGCGGCGAGGCGAACATCATGAACAGGCGGCAGGTGTCAGCACCGTAGGCTTCGATCATGGCCTGAGGGTCAACGCCGTTGTTCTTCGACTTGGACATCTTCTCGGTGCCGCCGATCTCTACGGGCAGGCCGTCGGTTTTCAGGCGGGCGCCAATGATCTTGGCCTTGGCATCGCGTTCGACTTCAACGTCGGCCGGGTTGAACCAGTCTTTGCCACCGTTGCTGGCAGTGCGGTAGTACGTCTCTGCGACGACCATGCCCTGAGTCAGCAGGTTCTTGAACGGTTCGTTGGAGCTAACCAGGCCTTCGTCACGCATCAGCTTGTGGAAGAAGCGTGCATAGAGCAGGTGAAGAATGGCGTGTTCGATACCGCCGATGTACTGGTCAACCGGCAGCCAGTGGTTGGCAGCCTGTTTGTCGACCATGCCGCCTTCGTAGTTTGGCGAGGCGTAACGCGCGAAGTACCAGGACGACTCGACGAAGGTGTCCATGGTGTCGGTTTCGCGCTTGGCTGCGGCGCCGCATTTCGGGCAGCTGCAGTTGTAGAACTCAGGCATGCGCGCCAGCGGCGATCCCGCACCATCCGGCACTACGTCTTCTGGCAGGACGACCGGCAACTGGTCTTCCGGTACCGGTACGTCGCCGCAGGATGGGCAGTGGATGATCGGGATTGGGCAACCCCAGTAGCGCTGGCGGCTGATACCCCAGTCGCGCAGACGGAACTGGGTGCGCGACTTGCCGAGTTCTTTCTTGATCAGGGCGGCTTCGATGGCATCGAACGCGCCAGCGAAGTCCAGGCCGTCGAATTCAGCAGAATTGATCAGTTGGCCGTGCTCGCCGTAGGCGGCGTCCCACTCGGTGCCAACCACATCACCGGCACGGGTGCGAACCACGGTCTTGACCGGCAGGTTGTACTTGTGTGCGAACTCGAAGTCGCGCTCGTCATGGGCAGGAACAGCCATGACCGCGCCGTCGCCGTAGTGCATCAAGACGTAGTTGGCGACCCACACGGGCAGTTTTTCGCCAGTCAGCGGATGCTCGACGAACAGCGACGTCGGCATGCCTTTCTTTTCCTGGGTGGCAACGTCGGCCTCAGCAACGCTGCCGCTCTTGCACTCGTCGATAAAGGCTTGCAGCGCCGGGTTACCCTGGGCAGCCTGCGTGGCCAGCGGGTGCTCGGCGGCAACGGCGACGTAGGTCGCGCCCATCAGGGTGTCTGGACGGGTGGTGAAGACTTTCAGTGTACCGTCGTGGCCGATCGAGGCCTTGTCGAACGGGAACTGGACTTCCATGCCGCGCGACTTGCCAATCCAGTTACGTTGCATGGTCTTGACCTGTTCAGGCCAGCCCGGCAGTTCGTCGAGGCTTTCCAGCAACTCGTCGGCGTAATCGGTGATCTTGAAGTAGTACATCGGGATTTCGCGCTTCTCGATCAGCGCGCCCGAACGCCAGCCACGGCCGTCGATGACCTGCTCGTTGGCCAGTACGGTCTGGTCAGCCGGGTCCCAGTTGACGGTGCCGTTCTTGCGATAGATGACGCCTTTTTCGAACAGGCGGGTGAACAGCCACTGCTCCCAGCGGTAGTAGTCCGGCTTGCAGGTGGTGACTTCACGCGACCAGTCGAAGGCCAGGCCCAGGCTCTTGAGCTGGGTCTTCATGTACTCGATGTTTTCGTAGGTCCACTTGGCCGGGGCGACGTTGTTTTTCATCGCCGCGTTTTCGGCCGGCATGCCAAAGGCGTCCCAACCCATCGGCTGCAGGACGTTCTTGCCCTGCATGCGCTGATAGCGGGCGATGACGTCGCCGATGGTGTAGTTGCGCACGTGACCCATGTGTAGCTTGCCGCTTGGGTACGGGAACATCGACAGGCAGTAGAAGGTGTCTTTGCCTGGTTGTTCACTGACTTCAAAAGACTTTTGCTCGTCCCAGAACGACTGGGCGGCGGCTTCAATTTCGCGGGGCTGATAGAGTTCGTGCATGGCTACTTTGCGCTGAGAAATGGGAGACCTTATCCAGGCAGAACCGCTGCGCCCGGCAATTCGGTGTCAATATAATGAACGCAGTAGCATACATGACCCGTCTCTATCGAGGGAAACCCTGATTGCATCCTCAGACTGGCTGCGGGCCGTTGGTCGTGGCGTCTCACTGCTTTTGTGAGTACCGCTAAGCTGATTCTTGGGGGCGGTATTTTTATCTCAAATGAGGTGAACGGATGGGTGAGTCGCCGCTACAAGCACTAGAGCCCGAGCTTTGCGAGCGTTTGATCGACCGGTTGGGGCTGGCACTGGATGTCGCCAGAGCCTCTGTTCGACTGCGCGATGAGATGCCCGCCGAATTGGAACTACGTGGATTGAGCTACGCCGAATTTGAAGTGATCAAGGCTTACCTGGCATCGAACCCAGAGCGCTACAGAGCACATATAGATGCGCTGCAGCAGCCTGAGGTACCTGCCGGCAGAGTGGTCTGGCTTAAAGACAGCGCGCGTTCTTCAGCCACGAAAAAGTTCAGCGCATTGCATTTCAAGTAATCGTACGAGCCCTTCAGGCTGTACGACCGGGCCGTTAAATTTTCCATGATCGGCACCTGGCTATTGTTGTCAGGTGCCGATTTTCTTAGGCTTCGCGCATCCATGGAGGTGCCGATGCCGTTTCGTTATTTCATCAAACAATTGATCATGCCGCCTGGCGTGTTGTTTCTGCTGTTGATCGCGGCATGGTGGTTGCGTAACACCTGGCCTCGTACGGCCTGTGCATGTTTCACGCTGGGCTTGGGCGGGCTGTGGCTGATGAGCTTGCCTGTCATTGTGGAGCAGGCCGCACGCCTGCTGGAGCGCGACCCTGCGCTGGCTTATGGCCAGTGGGAGGGCCTTGCTGAGCGTGCCGATGCCATCGTCGTGCTGGGCGCGGGCCGAGAGCGCGATGACCCCGCCTGGGGCGCCAAGGATCAGCCGAGTGCTGTCGCGCTTGAACGTATGCGCTATGCCGCGCAACTGGCCAAGGCTTCCGGTTTGCCTGTACTCATCAGTGGCGGATTGCACTACGGTACGCCGCCCAGTGAGGCCCAGTTGATGGCCGACGCGCTCGCGCGCGATTTTGGTGTCTCGGTGCGTTGGAAAGAGGAGCGTAGCCGTACGACCTGGGAGAATGCGCAGATGAGCGCAGAGCTGCTGCTGCCAGAGGGCTACAAGCGCGTGGTGTTGGTGACCCAGGCATGGCACATGCAGCGTTCGCGCTGGAGCTTTGAGCGCGTCGGGTTCACTGTGGTGCCAGCGCCAGTAGGCTACATGGGGCGCAATCATGCTCGCCCGTTTGGCGGCTGGATGCCTGAAAACAAATCACTCTGGCAGAGCAGCCAACTGCTTAACGAAGCCGTTGGTCTGCTCGCTTATCGCTTGTTTTACTAGACTGTTCTGGCGATGCGGCCGGCTATCAATGCCCAGCCCAGCAGCAGGGTGCTGAGAATGATCAGCGGCCAGGAGCGCCATTTCAGGTATGGCGTGAGTTTTTGCATCGGAACCACTTCGCCGTAGAGGATGCCGCGCTCAAATTGTGGGATTTGCGCGGTGATCCGGCCGAAGGGGTCGATCAGGCCGGTGACGCCGTTGTTGGTTGCACGGATCATCCAGCGTCCTGCTTCAAGGGCGCGCATTTGTGCCATCTGCAGGTGTTGCAACGGTCCGATCGAGGTGCCGAACCAGGTGTCGTTACTGATGGTGAGCAACAGGTCGCTGCGTGCCGCGAGGCTGGCGGCGAACTCTGGGTACACCACTTCGTAGCAAATGTAGGGCGCGATCTGGTAGCCCTTTGCTTGCAACAGTGTCTGGTCTGAGGGGCCGCGAGCGAAGTCCGACATCGGCAGGTCGAAGAAGGTGATCAGCCCGCGTAGCAGGTCTTGCAGTGGCACGTACTCACCGAAAGGCACCAGTTTCTGTTTCAGGTAGGTGCCGTCGCCTTCACCGGTGACGGTAATGCCGTTGTAGTAGCGCCGTTGGTCATGCACAACCTGGCGGATTGGTACGCCAGTGATCAGCGCCGAGCGTCGGTCGCTGGCAAAGCTGCCCATCATGTCCAGGTAGCCCTGAGCGGACTCCTTGAGCACTGGCACAGCCGTCTCCGGCCAAACGATCAGGTCGACCTGCTTGGACGTGAAGGTCATGTCGCGGTACAGCGCCAACTGGGCGTTCAGCTGGGTCGGATCCCACTTTAGCGACTGCTCGATGTTGCCCTGGATTGCGGCCACCTTCAGTGGCTCGCCCGCCGGGCGGGTCCAGGCGTGGCCTTTGAGTGCCATGCCGATCGCCCACGGGGCCAGCAAGACGGCCAGCGCGGCGATCAGGAAGGCTTTGCGCTCACGCAGGCGGTTCAGGTTGCACAGCAGTGCGGCGCTCAGTGCCAGGCTGAAGGAGATCAGCCACATTCCACCCAGTGGGGCCAAGCCGGCCAAGGGGCCGTCAAGCTGGCTGTAGCCTGCGTAGAGCCATGGGAAGCCGGTCAGGAACCAGCCACGGAATGCTTCCTGGGCCAGCCAGAGCGCGGCAAAGGCCAGGGCGTCGGCCAGCGGTGCTTCGTTGCGTCGAATCCAGCGCGCCCAGACCCAGGCAGGCAGGGCGAAGAAAAACGCTATCGCTGCGATGAAGGCAAGCATCAGCAGGCCTGCCAGCAGTGCCGAGGCGCCGCCGTAGGTATGGATGCTCACGTAGATCCAGCTGGTTCCCGCGCCGAACACACCGAAGCCATAACACCAGCCGCGCGCCAGAGCCTGGCGTGGGCGAAGGTCGCGCAGGCCCAGGTAGAACATCGCCAGGGTCACCAGCGCCAGTGGCCAGATGTTGAACGGCGCGAGGGCCAGGGTGGTGATGGCGCCGGCCGCCACGGCCAGCAGGTTACCGGGCCAGCCGGGGCGGGTGATCCAACGCATGGTTGTCCTTAGCGGGTGATAGGTGTCAGTCGCAGCAAGTGTATCCGGCGGCTGTCGGCGTTGAGAACCCGGAAACGGTAGGGGCCGATTTCGGTTGTCTCGTTACGCTTGGGCAAGTGCCCGAATGCGCTCATCACCAAACCGCCGACGGTGTCGAACTCGTCATTGGAGAACTCGCTGTCGAAGAACTCGTTGAAGTTCTCGATGGGCGTCAAGGCCTTGATCAGGAAGTCGCCGCTAGGCAACGGCTTGATGTAGCTGTCTTCCTCGACGTCATGCTCATCCTCGATGTCGCCGACGATTTGTTCGAGCACGTCTTCGATGGTTACCAGGCCGGCCACGCCGCCATACTCATCGATCACGATGGCCATGTGGTTGTGGTTGGCACGGAATTCACGCAACAGCACGTTCAGACGCTTGGATTCGGGCACAAAGGTGGCCGGGCGCAGCAGGTCCTTGATGTTGAAGCGGTCGCCATTTTCCTTGAGGATCAGTGGCAACAGGTCCTTGGCGAGCAGTACGCCGAGGACATCATCGTGGCTCTCGCCCACGACCGGGTAGCGTGAGTGCGCAGCGTCGATCACCGCTGGCAGGAACTCGCGGGGTGTTTGGGTCGCCTTGATGCTGATCATCTGCGAGCGCGGGACCATGATGTCACGCACTTGCAGGTCTGCGACCTGGATTGCGCCTTCCACGATGGTCAGGGCTTCGCTGTCGAGCAGCTTGTTCTGATGGGCTTCGCGCAGCAGTTCCAGGAGTTCCTGGCGGTTTTTCGGCTCATGGGCAAAAGCCTGGGTCAGCTTACCCAGCCAGGACTTTTGCCCATTGCTCGATCGATCTTCGCTCATGGCGGTTACTCGTGATCCTTACAGGTATCGGTGTCGGGGAAATCGTGTTCGTCGTCGGCATACGGGTCAGGGTGACCCAGTTCGGCAAGCAACGTTCGTTCCAGTGCTTCCATCTCTTCGGCCTCATCGTCTTCGATGTGGTCGTAGCCCAGCAGGTGCAGGCAGCCGTGGATGACCAGGTGCGCCCAGTGTGCCTCCAGCGACTTGCCTTGTTCGGCTGCTTCGCGTTCGACCACGGCGACGCAAATGACCAGGTCGCCGAGCAGTGGAATGTCGAGCATGTCATCGGGCACATCGGCCGGGAAGGACAGCACGTTGGTGGCGTAGTCCTTGTGCCGATAGGTGTTGTTGAGCTCGCGGCCTTCGGCTTCATCAACCAGGCGTATGGTCAGCTCGGAGTCGGCGCTGCGCTGACGCAGGGCAAGCTCACACCAGCGACGGAACGTGGCTTCATCAGGGGCGGCGGCATCAGTAGCCAGTTGCAGGTCGAGTTCAACCATCGTGACGGTTGCCTTCGTGCTTGTCCTGCTGCTTGCTGTCGAAGCGCTCGTAGGCCTCGACGATGCGTTGCACCAGCGGATGGCGTACAACGTCTTTCGGCTTGAAGTGGGTAAAGCTGATGCCCGGCACCCCGTCAAGAACCTCGATCACATGCGCCAGCCCTGATTTGGTGCCGCGCGGCAGGTCGACCTGGGTGATGTCCCCGGTGATCACGGCTGTCGAGCCGAAGCCGATCCGAGTGAGGAACATTTTCATCTGCTCGACGGTCGTGTTCTGGCTTTCGTCGAGGATGATGAAGCTGTTATTCAAGGTACGGCCGCGCATGTAGGCCAATGGCGCGATCTCGATGACCTGGCGCTCAATCAGCTTGGCCACATGTTCGAAACCCAGCATTTCATAGAGGGCGTCGTACAGCGGTCGCAGGTACGGGTCGATTTTCTGTGCCAGGTCGCCGGGCAGGAAGCCAAGCTTTTCGCCTGCTTCGACCGCCGGACGCACCAGCAGAATGCGCCGCACCTGTTCACGCTCCAGCGCATCAACCGCACAGGCCACAGCCAGGTAGGTCTTGCCGGTACCCGCCGGGCCGATGCCGAAGTTGATGTCGTTCGCCAGGATTTCCTTGACGTAGCGCTGCTGGTTGAGCCCGCGCGGGCGGATATTGCCCTTGCGTGTGCGCAGGGTCACGCTCGGTTCGGCGGCAGCCGGGTTTTCCATGGCTTCCAGCGACGACTCCTGCAGGAACAGGTGAACCATGTCCGGCGAAAGCTCGGTAGCCTTGGTTTCGCGGTACAGGCGTCGAAGCAGTTGCTCGGCGGAAGAGGTGAGTTGGGGTTCGCCGATCAATTCAAATTGATTGCCGCGGTTGCGGATTTCAATGGCCATGCGCTGCTCGATGAGGCGCAAATGCTCGTCGAACTGCCCGCACAGGTTGGCGAAGCGGCGAGCCTCAAAGGGCTCGAGGATGAAACGATGAGGTTCTATGGGTGCGTTCAAGGTCGTTTTTTAGCCGCCCAACGGCAATGAGAGTGAATTCAAGGATAACCCCAGAGGCTCACGTGCGAAAGCGCTGAAACGTTCAAGGGTTACCGGGCCCGGTGTGCAGGGCCCGGCCATGCCTTTACGGTAGCAGCGAGCCGAACAACGAGTGAGGCCGTGCATCGTCGATCTGCACGTCGACAAACTGCCCAATCAGTTTGGGATTGTCGCAGCGGAAGTTGACGATACGGTTATTTTCGGTGCGCCCTTGCAACTGCCCAGGGTCACGGCGTGAGTAATCGGTTACCAGAATGCGCTGAACGGTCCCGACCATGCGCCGGCTGATTTCAAAACCTTGATGGTCAAGGCGCTGCTGCAGTACCTGCAGGCGTTCCTTCTTGAGTTCTTCCGGCGTGTTGTCCGGCAGGTCGGCGGCCGGTGTACCCGGGCGCTGGCTGTAGACGAACGAGTAGGAGAAGTCGAAGCCGACATCGCTGACCAGTTTCAGGGTTTGTTCGAAGTCTTTTTCAGTTTCGCCGGGGAAGCCGACAATAAAGTCGGAGCTGATGCAGATATCCGGCACCGCCGCCTTGAGCTTGCGCAGCTTGGACTTGTACTCAAGAACGGTGTGGTTGCGCTTCATCGCGGCCAGTACACGGTCCGAGCCCGACTGCACTGGCAGGTGCAGGTGCTTGACCAGTTGCGGCACGTCAGCGTGCGCCTGGATCAGGCTGTCGGAGAACTCCAGAGGGTGCGAGGTGGTGTAGCGGATGCGACCGATGCCGTCTACTGCGGCAACCACGCGGATCAGCTCGGCCAGGTCGGCCAGGCGCCCATCGTGGGTCAGGCCACGGTAACCGTTGACGTTCTGCCCCAGCAGGGTGATCTCGCGTACACCGTTCTCGGCCAGGTGAATGACCTCGGCCAGTACGTCGTCGAATGGGCGGCTGACTTCCTCGCCGCGGGTGTAAGGCACCACGCAGAAGGTGCAGTACTTGCTGCAGCCTTCCATGACTGAAACGTAGGCAGTAGGGCCGTCGATACGGGGTTCCGGCAGGTGGTCGAACTTTTCGATTTCCGGGAACGAGACGTCTACCTGTGGTTGCCGGGTAGTGCGGGCGGCGTCGATCATCTCCGGCAAGCGGTGCAGGGTTTGCGGGCCGAACACCACGTCGACATAAGGCGCACGCTTACGGATGGACTCGCCTTCCTGGCTGGCGACGCAGCCGCCGACGGCAATGACCATTTCCGGGTTCTGTTCCTTCAGCTCACGCCAGCGGCCCAGCTGGGAGTAGACCCGGTCTTGTGCACGTTCGCGGATCGAACAGGTGTTGAGCAGGATGACATCGGCGTCTTCTGCCCGGGCGGTGACCTCCAGGGCTTGATGTTCGCCCAACAGATCGACCATGCGCGAGCTGTCATACTCGTTCATCTGGCAACCGTGGGTTTCGATATAAAGCTTCTTGGCCATGGGAGATCATCAGGTAATTCAAAGAACCGCGCATTATAAGGGGCGTCAGCGATGGTTCCTAGCGTTGTCGATCAGGTGGCTATGCTATAGTTTGCGCCCTCTTTACCACCTGTCTTCGTTCCCGCCGAAAATGACCAAACGTGCCGATCCGATCTACAAAGTGATTTTTCTCAACCAGGGCCAGGTATTCGAGATGTACGCCAAGCAGATCTACCAAAGTGATCTGTGGGGCTTTCTCGAAGTGGAGGAGTTTATCTTCGGAGAGCGCACCCAAGTGGTGGTCGATCCCAGTGAAGAGAAGCTCAAGGCGCAATTCGAGGGTGTGGTTCGCAGCTTCGTACCGATGCATTCGATCGTGCGTATCGATGAAGTCGAGCGGCTGGGGACACCCAAGATCAGTGAAGCGCGCGGGGGCGGTAACGTGATGCCGTTCCCAATGCCGATGCCCGAGAAGTAAGCAGGACGCTGCCCCGGCGTCAGGGGAGTGGCGAGAAGGGGGTGCGCCCTTCGGCGCTCTGCAGTTCCAGCAGGTACTTGCGGAAGATCTGCCCCAGTACCTGGGTTGCGACCTCCAGCTCGTCACGTGGCATTTGTGCCGACACCTCGTCGGCCATGTCCAGGGCGTCTTCGGCGCCATTGACTGCGGCCATTTTCAGCACGATGTAGGCTTGCACATTGTTGGCCGCCACGCCTTCTCCGCGGAAAAACATGGTGCCCAGGCGGTACTGCGCTTCAGCATGCCCTTGCAATGAGGCCTGTTCGAAGTAGCTCAGTGCCTTGCTCAGGTCGCGCGGTGCATTTTTACCCACGTAGTAGAACTCACCCAACTCGTACTGCGCCTGGGCATCCCCGCCCTGTGCCGCTTGTTGGCAGTCAGCGAGTGCTTGCGCCAGGTCTTCGGGCTGGGAGTCGAGGGTGCAGCGGCCGGTTGCCGGGATCAGCAACGAGTTACCGCCTGCTGTAGCCAGCAGGGGCTGAAGAAGCAACAGGCAGCCCAGGGCAAGGGCGCGGCCGGTGCGGTTCATGGGGATCGACTTACCTCTGCAAAGCTGCGGCCAATGTGTCTGGTGGCACATTATGGGATAACCTGCGCCAACCTTACAAAGTCTTTACTCGATTTTCTGCTTGAAGGGGTGTTTGGTGCTCGCTATTTGCATGTGCCGGCCTTGTTGGCGCTGCGGGCAACGCGTGCTCATTGGCATCGCGTCGGCCCCGCAGCGGCGACAAGACGGTCTGTTGCAGGCGGGCGCTTAGAGCTTGGCGAATGCCCGCTCAGCGGCGTCCAGGGTGACCTTCAACTCGGCGTCGCCATGTGCAATAGAGGTAAAGCCCGCCTCAAAGGCGCTTGGTGCCAGGTACACGCCACCTTCCAGCATCAAGTGGAAGAAGCGCTTGAAGCGCTCGGCATCGCTGGACATGACGTCGTCGAAGGTCACGATATCGTCGGCAGCGCTGAAGTACAGGCCAAACATGCCACCCGCCTGGGTGGTGACGAACGGTACGCCTGCAGCATCGGCACGCTCCTGCAGCCCCTGGAGCAGGCGGCGGGTGAAGTCGCTCAGTTCGTCGTGGAACCCAGGTCGGCTGATCAGCTTCAGTGTGGTCAAGCCAGCGGCCATGGCCAGTGGGTTGCCCGACAAGGTGCCCGCTTGATACACCGGGCCCAGCGGCGCGATCTGCGACATGATTTCGCGCTTGCCACCGAAGCAGCCGACAGGCATGCCGCCGCCGACGATCTTGCCGAAGGTCGACAGGTCAGGGGTAACGCCGTAATAGGCTTGCGCACCGCCCAGGGCAACACGGAAACCGGTCATGACTTCGTCGAAAATCAGGACCACGCCGTGCTTGTCGCATTGTGTGCGCAGGCCTTCAAGGAAGCCGGGGGCGGGCGGCACGCAGTTCATGTTGCCGGCGACCGGCTCGACGATGATACAGGCGACCTCGTTGCCCACTTCATTGAGCATCTTCTCGACGGCAGCAAGGTCGTTGAACGGCAGGGTCAATGTATGTTTGGCGAACGCGGCGGGCACGCCTGCAGAGCTCGGTACGCCCTGGCTCAGAAGGCCAGAGCCGGCTTTTACCAGCAGGCTGTCGGAGTGGCCGTGGTAGCAGCCCTCGAACTTGATGATGCTGTCGCGGCCGGTGTAGCCACGGGCCAGACGGATGGCGCTCATGGTGGCTTCGGTGCCGGAGCTGACCATGCGAACCATTTCCATCGACGGTACGATCGAGCAGACCAGATCGGCCATCTCGGTTTCCATCGCGGTCGGGGCGCCATAGGACAGGCCGTGCTCCAGTTGCTTGCGCACCGAGTCAAGGACGTCTGGGTGGCTGTGGCCCAGAATCATTGGCCCCCAGGAACCGACGTAGTCGACATAACGCTTGTCGTCTTCATCGGTAACGTAGGCGCCTTCGGCGTGCTTGAAGAACAGCGGGGTGCCGCCAACGCTGCGGAATGCGCGGACTGGCGAGTTCACGCCACCTGGGATGTGCTTCTGGGCATTGGCAAACAGGGCTTCGGAACGGGACATGAGGATCTCTCTCAATCAAACAGATTCGAACAGGGCGTTGAAGGCGCGGGCGCGGCGGGTGACTTCCTGCGCGCTGTCGGCACCAAACAGCCCGTGGATGACGGCCAGCAGGTCGGCGCCATGGGCGACCAACGGTGCGGCATTGTCCAGGGTAATGCCGCCGATCACGGCAATCGGCAGGTTGACCCGGCGGCGTGCCTGTTCCAGCAGTTCGACGCTGGCGGCCGGCGCGCCGGGCTTGGTTACGGAGTTGAAGAAACGAC
The DNA here is from genome assembly GCF_002753995.1 of Pseudomonas sp. HLS-6. Taxonomy (NCBI): domain Bacteria; kingdom Pseudomonadati; phylum Pseudomonadota; class Gammaproteobacteria; order Pseudomonadales; family Pseudomonadaceae; genus Pseudomonas; species Pseudomonas sp. HLS-6. Next base: position 4,547,128 of record NZ_CP024478.1, on the reverse strand, counting down.
CAAAGGCCACATAGCTGGCGCCTTCGCGCGCGGCCTGCTCCGCCAGTTCAAGCTGGGCGTGGCAGGTGGAGCCAATGATCGCCTGATGCCCCAGCAGCGTGCGGGCCGGCGTCAGCGGGCCGTCGGTCTGGCCCAGATGCACGCCGACACCCAGGCGTGCGGCCAACTCGACATCGTCATTGATGATCAACTGGGTGGTGTAGCGTTCGCAGAGTTTGGCCAGGGCTTCGGCTTCGCGCAGACGTTGCGCCGCGTCGTCACTCTTGTCGCGGTACTGCAACAGGGTCACGCCGCCATCCAGCGCGGCTTCGACATGAGACAAGAACCGACCGGCCAGTAACTGGCTATCTGTAATGGCGTACAAACCGCGTAACTTCATTGCTTGAGCCTCGTGGCCGTGACCGGAAACCAGTCGTCAGGAACAGAAATCCAGGGGCAGACGGCGCGGTACGTACTGGCCTTTGCCCAATTGCTCGGCATCGCGCAGCGTTCGCCAGGTGTAGTCCAGCGCGGATCGCACGGCGCTCTCCAGTTGTTCGCCCAGCGCCAGACGGCCCGCGAGGGCACTGGCCAGGGTGCAGCCGGAGCCATGGTAGCTGCCAGGCAGGCGCTGGCAGGTCCAGGTGTGGCGCTGGCCATCGCGGCTGTACAGGCGGTTATGGATCTCGTGCTCGTCACCGTGGCCGCCGGTGATCAGCAGGTACTTGCAGAAGGGCAGGAGCTTTTCCGCACATTCATCGGCAGTCCCTTCCGGGAGTTCAGCCAGAATGCGTGCTTCCGGCAGGTTCGGCGTGGCGATGGTGGCAATCGGCAGCAGGCGTTCGCGCATGGCGTAACCCACTTCATCCTTGCCCAGCCGTCCGCCGCCGCCTGCGCGCAGCACGGGGTCACAGACCATCGGCAGGTGCGGATGGGCGGCCAGTAGCTCGACCACGGTATCAACCATTTCCAGTGAGCCGAGCATGCCCAGCTTGACGGCGGCTACCGGCGAGTCGTTGAGCACGGCATTGGCTTGGGCCAACACCCACTCACGATCAAGGACGCGGAAGTCGCTGACATTGACGGTATCCTGCACGGTCAGGGCGGTCACGGTGGGTGCAGCGTGACAGCCTTGAGCGATCAGGGCTTCGATATCTGCCTGCAAGCCGGCGCCGCCACTGGGGTCGTGGCCGGAGAGACAGAGGACAACGGGGCGGGAGCTGTAGGTATTCATGGTGCGCGAGCTTAACACCAAACGCATTTTGCGGGTCTTCCCCTGCCAGGTTGATTTTTTGGCAAAGGGGTCAGGTATTTTTGCGTTGGTTGTCTGTAATGCCCGAAATAGAGCCTTTTCTTTGTATTTTGGAGTGGCGGCTAGTAAGCCGCGACAGCTATGCTAGAGTGCTCTCAATACTGATAACAGGCACCGCCGGATTTCGTCGTCTCAAAAGGAAAGGAGGCGAACGCGACGCAACCGGGGCAGACCATGCTGGGGCTGTATGCGCTATTTGCTGATTTTTTTGCTGGGCTGCCTGCCAACCTTTGCTGGCGCGGTCGACTTTGACGACGCCACTCGCAACCTGCCGCTAGGGCGCTTGATGCAGGTCTATGAAGACCGTGAGGGCCATGCCGATATTGCTCAGGTGAGTGCTGCGGCCTTCAGCGATCGATTCAGCTCCCATGACGCTGACGTGCTCAACGCAGGCTATTCAAGATCGGTGTTCTGGCTCAAGGTGGACCTGCACTACCTGGCAATGCCCCAGGCAAGTGCACGTAGCTGGTTGCTGGAGCTGGCCTACCCGCCGCTTGATCATCTGGAACTGTATCTCCCCGACGATAGCGGCACCTACCGGCTGGCTCAGCGCACCGGTGATGCGTTGCCTTATGACAGCCGTCAGATCAAGCAGAACAACTACCTGTTCGAATTGCCGTTCAAGCCTGATCAATCAATGACGGTCTACCTGCGCCTGCACAGCGAAGGGTCGGTTCAGGCGCCGTTGACCTTGTGGGCTACCGATGCCTATCTGGAGGCACAGCCGACACGCCTGTATGTGCTGGGCCTGATCTATGGCGTGCTGCTGGGGATGCTGGTGTACAACCTGTTCATCTACATCAGTGTGCGCGACACCAGTTACCTCTATTACATCCTCTACATCGCCTCGTTTGGTTTGTATCAGGTTTCGGTAAACGGCGCCGGGGTGGCTTACTTCTGGCCGGAAAACCCCTGGTGGGCCAATGCGGCCACGCCGTTCTTCATTGGTGCGGCGGGTTTGTTCGGTTGTCAGTTCGCCCGAAGTTTTCTCCAGATGGCGCAACACAGCCGAGTGCTTGACCGTTTGTTGCTTGCCTTGATGGCCTGTGCGGTCGCGGTCGTGCTGATGTCGTTGACCCTCAGCTACGGCATAGCCCTGCGCCTGGCGACCTTGCTGGCGTTGATGTTCACCCTCAGTATTTTTACCGCCGGTGTGTTCGCCTGGTGGCGCGGGTTGAGGGTTGCGCGTTACTTCATCATTGCCTGGTCGGCGTTTTTGCTCGGTGGTTTGGTGAACACCCTGATGGTGTTGGGCTACCTGCCGAACGTCTTCCTGACGATGTATGCCAGCCAGATCGGTTCTGCGCTGGAGGTCGGTCTGCTGTCGTTGGCGCTTGCCGACCGAATCAACAGCATGCGCGACCTGCAGGCGCGAACCTTGCGCGAAACCGGGGAGAGCCTTGAGCGGCTCAATCAGCAATTGGCCAAGAGTAATCGGCTCAAGGATGAGTTCCTCGCCACCGTGACGCATGAGCTGCGCACACCGATGAACGGTGTCATTGGTTGTCTGGAACTGATGCAGACCCTGCCAATGGAGCCAGAGCTTGCGCAGTACCAGCAAACGGCCAGCGGCTCGGCGCGGGACATGATGCGGATGGTCGATGACATCCTGGTGCTGACGGAACTCCAGGCCGGGCGGCTGCAGCAGCACAACGAACCCTTCAGCCTGCGTGGCGTCTTGCATGAGTTGCGTGGGCAGTTCACCGCTCAGGCGTTGCACAAGGGCTTGTACGTTCGCCTCGAGATCGCTGCCGGCTTGCCGGATACCGTGATCGGTGATCGACAGAAGCTGGCCTCATGTTTGGGTTACTTGCTCGATAACGGCATCAAGTTCACCCATCGTGGTGGTGTGACCGTGCACATCAACGGCGTGCCACAAGGTTCTGGGCAGTTGTGCCTGACCATCAGTGTTCGTGACACTGGAATCGGTTTTGCGTGCCTGGACCAATCGACCGTGTATCAGCGTTTTTTCCAGATTGATGGTTCGATGACCCGTGAGTACGGCGGGTTAGGCATCGGTTTGGCGATCTGTCGGCAATTGGCCGAATTGATCGGGGCCCGTTTGACTCATGAGTCGCAGCCGGGCGAAGGCAGTTGTTTCGAGTTGTCCCTGTGTGTGGCGGCCAACCCCGTGCAAATCGCCGACATGAGCCTTAATCGAGGCCAAAGCCCGGTCAGTTAGGCGCTTTTGTCACTTTGACCCGGGGGCGGCGCGTGATTCACTGAGGTTAAGTCATGCGTGAATCTGTCAGGAGCCCCCGATGAACCTGCACCAGTACGCTGAAACCCATGAGGTCACCAACCAGCCACCGTCGTTGGATGGCGTCAACCTGTACCGCATTGATCTGCCTTTGCAGCAGTGGTCGCAACGCTTCGGCGCGGGCTGGGCGCAAGCACGGATCGACGCCTACGGTGCTCTTGCCGGTGGGCCGCTGATGGCCGCCGGGTTCCTTGCCAACCAGCACAAGCCCCAATTCAAGAGCCATGATCGCTACGGCAACCGGATCGATCTGGTGGAGTTCCATCCGGCTTATCACGAGCTGATGCGAACGGCCATCGAACATGGCTTGCCCTCACTGCCCTGGACCTCACCGGGCGAGGGCGCTCATGTCGCACGTGCTTCGATGACTTATCTACACAGCCAGGCCGAGGCCGGTAGTGGTTGCCCGTTGACCATGACCTTTGCAGCGGTGCCGACCCTCAAGTTGCAGCCAGAGCTGGCCCAGTATTGGCTGCCCAAGGTACTCGCTACCGAGTACGACCCGCGCAACATCGGAGATCGGCACAAGGTGGGCGTTACGCTGGGCATGGCCATGACCGAGAAGCAGGGCGGCACCGATGTGCGTGCCAACACCACCCGGGCTTACCCCGTCGGTGCGGCAGGCCCGGGCCAGGCCTACGAACTGGTCGGGCACAAGTGGTTCTGTTCCGCGCCCATGTGCGATGCCTTCCTGACCTTGGCGCAGACCCATAAGGGGTTGAGTTGTTTTCTGCTGCCGCGTCACCGCCCTGACGACAGCCGCAATCAATTCTATATCCAGCGCTTGAAGGACAAACTGGGTAACTGCTCGAATGCGTCCAGTGAGGTGGAGTTTCGCGGCGCCCTTGCCTGGATGGTGGGTGAAGAGGGGCGCGGGGTGCCAACCATCATCGAAATGGTCGGCATGACCCGCTTCGATTGCATGGTTGGCTCCAGTGCGTTGATGCGCCAGGCGTTGACCCAGGCTGCGCATCACTGTGCTCACCGCCAGGTGGGTGGGCGCCTGCTGGCTGAGCAGCCACTGATGCAGAACGTCATTGCCGACCTGGCCCTGGAAAGCGAGGCCGCCTTGGCCCTCAGCCTGCGCATGGCGCACGCCCTGGATCAGCCGGATGATCCGCAGCAGGTGCGATTTGCTCGCCTGGTGACAGCAGTGGGCAAGTACTGGATCTGCAAGCGCGCCCCGGCAATGATCAACGAAGCGGCCGAATGCATGGGCGGTGCCGGTTATGTCGAGGACAGTATCTTGCCGCGGCTGTACCGCGAGGCACCGGTCAATTCGACCTGGGAAGGTTCCGGTAACGTGCAGTGTCTGGATGTACTGCGGGCATTGTCGAAAGAGCCGGGCGTACTCGATGCGCTGTTTGCCGAGCTTGGTGATGGCCATGGCGATGCGCGTCTGGCGGCGCACATCGTCGCGCTGAAGAAAGCATTCAGTGATGTCAGTGATATCCAGTACCGGGCCCGGCAACTGACTGAGGCGATCGCCTTGGGGCTGCAAGCCAAGTTGCTGCTGGAGGCCGGTAATGCTGCTGTCAGCGATGCATTTATTGCCAGTCGTCTGAGTGGCGATGGTCGCGTGTACGGGACCTTGCCACGTGGTCTAGACGTCGCTGCGTTGGTCCAGCGTTCGACGCCGCATTGGCCACTCTAAACAGGCGTGCCTTTAGGCGCAGATGTAGGCAAGATGGAAACCTGCATGTCAGACAGGAAGTACATTGTGAACCGCACTGTTGAAGCCTTTGTTGTCGTAGAAACCGCCGAGGAGGCGGTTGATCGTCTGGCCGCCCTGCATGAGCAGGCAACCGGGGCCTTGAGTCAGGCGCTCAAGCGCTACCTCAAGGACCGTACCGAGCCGAGCGCCGCCGAACGCGCACAGTTCCGATATCCTGAATTACGTCTGACCTATCAGTATCAAGGTGAAGTGCCAGCCATCACGCGGGCCTACGCCAAGGTCCAGTTACCCGGCACCTACAGCATTACCGTGACTCACCCGGCGGCGTTTCGCAGTTATCTGCTGGAGCAACTGCGCCCGCTGATGCGAGATTTCACCGTGACGGTGGAAGTGGGTGTCAGCGAGCAGAACATTCCATACCCTTACGTGGTTGAGCAGGGCGATGAGTTGGCGGGCAGTGGCATTACCGCCGCCGTGCTGGCACGGGTCTTCCCCAGTACCGACCTGTCGGCAGCCACCGATGGTATTGCCGACGGCCTGTATGACTGGGCCAACGTCGATCCGCTGCCGCTGGCGTTGTTCGATGCGGCGCGGGTGGACTTCTCATTGCGTCGTCTGGTGCATTACACCGGCAGCGACTGGCGTCATGTGCAACCGTGGATTCTGCTGACCAACTACCACCGTTACGTCGACCAGTTCATCAGCCATGGCCTGGAGCGTTTGCGCGACGATCCACGTTTTGTGCGGATGATCCTGCCGGGCAATGTCATCATCGAAAAGGCCATGGACAACGGTGAAGCCCAGGCGCTGGTTGCCGGAGTGGTCTGGCACCGTTACCAGATGCCGGCGTATCACCTGATCGCGGCCGATGGGCATGGCATTACCTTGGTCAACATTGGCGTCGGCCCGTCCAACGCCAAGAACATCACCGACCATCTGGCGGTACTGCGTCCGCATTGCTGGTTGATGATCGGCCACTGTGGCGGCCTGCGGCAGTCGCAGACCATTGGTGACTACGTACTGGCTCACGCCTATATGCGTCGCGATGGGATTCTTGATCGCGTGGTACCGCCTAACATCCCGATACCGGCGTTGGCTGAAGTCCAGCTGGCACTGCAGGAAGCCGCCGCACAGGTCACGGGTGAGCGTGGCGATGAGCTGAAAAAACGCCTGCGTACCGGCACGGTATTGACCTATGACGACCGCAACTGGGAGCTGCGCTGGGCCCAGGAGCGACCGCTGATCAACCTCTCGCGAGCCGTGGCAGTCGACATGGAAAGCGGTACGATTGCGGCGCAGGGTTATCGCTTGCGGGTGCCCTATGGCACGTTGCTGTGTGTCTCGGACAAACCGTTGCACAGTGAAATCAAGCTGCCTGGTTCGGCCAACGCGTTCTACAATCGAGCGGTCAGCCAGCATTTGAAGATTGGCATCGCGGCACTGGACCTGCTGCGTAACCAACTGAACGCGCTGCACTCGCGTAAACTGCGCAGTTTCGATGAGCCGCCGTTCCGCTGAGGCCCCATGCCGTTACCCCCTCGTACCAAGCCGCGCCGCCCAGCGGCCAAACCGTTCGCCCCGCGTCGCCAAGCCAAGGCGCCGCCGGCCGAACCGCGGCTGATCCTGTTCAACAAGCCCTTCGACGTCCTGACCCAGTTCAGTGACGGCGAGGGGCGAGCAACGCTCAAGGACTACATCGACATCCCCGGAATCTATCCGGCAGGGCGCCTGGACCGTGACAGTGAAGGGCTGTTGTTGCTGACCAATGACGGTCAGTTGCAGGCCCGCATTGCCGACCCCAAGCACAAGCTGGCAAAGACCTACTGGGTACAGGTCGAAGGTGAACCGAGCGATGAGCAATTGCAGCGGTTGCGTGATGGTGTTGAGTTGAACGATGGCATGACCTTGCCAGCACAGGCACGCGCCTTGGATGAGCCGGAATTATGGCCGCGCAATCCGCCGGTGCGCTTTCGCAAGAGCGTGCCGACCCATTGGCTGGAGCTGGTGATCAAGGAGGGGCGTAACCGTCAGGTGCGGCGCATGACCGCAGCGGTAGGCTTGCCGACCCTGCGGCTGGTCAGGGTCAGGATCGGCAACTGGACGCTCGATGGGCTTGATCAGGGCTGCTGGCGGGAAGTCCCGGCCAAGCTCTAGACCCCTTCGATGTAGCCGATCACCACGCTCTTGATGATGAAGGCAAGGATGCCCAGGCCCAGCACGAAGAACAGAATGAACGTGCCGAATTTGCCAGCATTGGATTTTTTCGCCAGGTCCCAGACGATAAAACCCATGAAGCCAATCAAGATGGTGACCAGGCCGGTCATCATCCACTCTTCAAATACCGCAGGATCCATCGATCTTCTCCAGGCAGGCTGAGGCGCGGCATTATACGCCTGTACGAATGGCCTGACTAACGCAGGTGCGTCAACGGTAGTTCGGTGCTGGCCAGTACCTGGTTGAGTACGAAGCTTGAGCGTACGCTGGTCACCCCTTCGATACGCGTCAGGTGGCCGAGCAGCAGCTTCTGGTAGTGGTCCATGTCGGGCACCACGACTTTGAGCTGGTAGTCAGCGTCCATCCCGGTGACCAGGCTGCATTCGAGCACTTGCGGCAGGTTGCGGATGGCTGCCTCGAAGGTTTCAAAACGCTCAGGTGTGTGCCGGTCCATACCGATCAGGACGTAAGCGGTCAGGCTTAAACCGAGCATCTTGCGGTCGAGCAGGGCAACCTGGCGGGCGATGTAACCGTCATCTTCGAGTTGTTTGACCCGCCGTGAGCAGGGCGACGGCGACAGGCCAATACGCTCGGCCAGCTCCTGGTTGGAGATGCGCGCATCGCGCTGCAATTCGGCAAGAATACTCAGGTCATAGCGGTCCAGCTTGCTCATGGATCAGGCCTTTTCTGTTTCGATTGCGCTGAATTATCTATCTTTAGTTAAAAATTGCGCAACTAGTGTTTTGATCAGCAATATTCGCAATCCGCTGCCGCAGCTGTCGCCGTATTCTTATTTCCAGAATCACTGCCCGGACATCAGTCCACGGCGGCTGACCCAATCAGGACAGCCGCGGCCAGCAATCCCACAGGGTTGTGCTCGGCCCCCGGGCTACACACTGTCCAGAAGACGGCGTGAGGTGAGCCGGCGTCAAAAGCGTCGAGCACGGACAAAATTATCAAGGGGAGGCCTAAGGGCCTCCCTTTTTTATGCCCTGAATTTTTCATCTACCGGTCGATTACCCGCCCTGGCAGGCCTGATAGAGTGATGGCAGAACACGCCTGTGGTTCTGCTGTATTCGCTACAGGCCCATCTTGACCCCGTGAGGAACAGCATGAAGTCGTGCATCTGGCGCCTGGCCGGTGTTGGTCTGTTTTGTGTGAGTATGAGCGCCTTTGCGCAGGGTGAGCGTTATGGCCAACAGCCGTCCAATGGCGAGGAGCAGCCCACCGCCTCGCTACCGATCCAGTCACGTCCGGATGAAGTGCGTCAGACGCAGCAACCGCGGCAGGGATACTATCAGGACATTCCACGACGCAATGGCTACAACCAGCACTGGCAGGCGGGTGGTGCCGGGCAGCGACCGCATGAGGATTGGCCGGGGCGGCCTGATGGGCATGGCAATGGCTGGGGTGAAGGCCCGCAGTATCGACCGGGGCATGTGATCGATCGCTTTCCAGAGCAGTCCTGGAAAGTCCCCTACCGAGGTCATGATTACTTCTACTCAGGTGGTTACTGGTATCGACCGCAAGGGCCGCGCTATGTGGTCGTGGCACCGCCTTACGGGGCAAGGGTGACCTATTTGCCGCCCTACGCGCGCGAGGTGTGGGTTGGCAACGCGTTGCTGTTTATGGTCGCGGGTACTTATTACCAGTACCTCAACGACCGCCAGGAGTATGTGGTGGTCAATCCACCGCAGGCCAATACGGCACCTCAGGCTGAACCGAGTAACGGTTATGACGTGATTGCCTACCCGGCCGAGGGGCAGACGCCGCAGCAGATCCAGCAGGACCGCTACGAGTGTCACCGCTGGGCTGTGGAGCAGAGTGGTTTTGATCCGGCAGCGGCCAGCTACGCGCCGGCTGCCTATGTGGCTGACAACTACCGGCGTGCGCTAGGCGCGTGTCTGAGCGGGCGTGGCTACAGCGTGAACTGATTCCTGTGCTTAGTGTGGCGCCGGGTCGGCGTGTACCAGCACTTCGGCCCTGGGGAAGCGTTCGTTGATTGCCGCTGCCGCTTCTTCGCAGAGTGAATGGGCTTCGCGCAACGGCAAGTCGCCCGGCAACTCCAGATGCAACTGAACGAACCAGTGCTGTCCAGAGATGCGCGTACGCAGGTCATGAGCGCCCACGACACCTTTGACGGAACAGGCCAGCGCCAGCATTTCCTCGCTGACGTCTTCTGGTAATGCCGTGTCCATCAGGATCGCCGTGCTTTCGCGAGCGATCTGCAGTGCACTCCAGAGGATGTACAGTGCGATTCCCAGGCCGAAGTAGGCATCCAGTTGCGGCCAGCCGAACATGGCCAGCACCAGCGCCAGCAAAATACTGCCATTGAGCAGCATGTCGGAGCGGTAATGCAGCGAGTCGACGCGAATGGCCGTGGAGCCGGTGATACGGATGACGCGTGCCTGGAGCATCAACAAGGCCGCCGTCAGCACCAGCGACAACACCATCACCCCGATACCGACGCTGGTGTTGCCGAGCGGTTCTGGGGTTTCCAGCCGATGGTAGGCCTGGATGCCGATCAATACGGCACTGACCCCGATGAACAGCGCCTGAGCCATGCCGGCCAATGTTTCCGCCTTGCCGTGACCGTAGCGGTGATTGTCATCGGCAGGACGCAGGGCGTAATGCACTGCCAGCAGGTTGAGAAAGGACGACACGCTATCGAGCAGCGAGTCGGTCAAGCCTGCCAGCAGGCTGACTGACCCGCTAAGCCACCAGCCGATGGCCTTGGCCAGTACCAGAGTACAGGCCACTGCAAGCGACGCGCGGGTGGCCAGGCGCAACAACCGTTCATGTTCAGCGGCTTCACTCATGGGGTATCTATGTCCGTGGAGGGTTGTTTCAGGCAGCAGGCTTGAGGCCGTACATTGCCAGTTGCTCGACACTGCCTTTGTGCTGGATCAGGCGCGGGTCATTGAGTGGCAGGTGCTGGTTCAGCTCCTGCTGGAGGATGGCTTGCAGCTTTACCAGGTCCACTTTGCCGTCAGGCCCCAGGGCCGGTTGCAGTTTTTCCGGTGAGATCTGGGCGTGCCTGCCGCCCGGCATGTAGATAGCGCCGGTGGCAAAGTCGATGCCGAAGGCGATCAGGCCGGGGATGACAAAGAACAGGATGCCGATGGCATCCATGGCGGCAATCACCGGGTCGATCTTGCCGGAAATCTGGCCGCGTCGATCCGGGTAGAACAGGGTGCCGCAGGCCGTCAGTTGGGTCAGTAAGCAGGTGATCAGAGCACCGCCAATGAGGCGGGAAGGCATACGCATAGAAATCTCCGCAATTGAGGTTACAAAGGAGCAGGCAGTGCACCTGCAACTGCTGATCAGACCATGATAAGGCATCCTAGGTTCGCCGTTATACTCGGCCCATTGTTTGAGGGCCACCATGATTTCATTACCGATCGACAACGTACTTCCCGCTCTGCGCCAAGCGCTGGGCCAACGCCATGAAGTGGTGCTGGAGGCGCCACCGGGCGCAGGCAAGACAACCCGCGTGCCACTGGCGTTGCTGAACGAGCCTTGGCTGGCCGGGCAGCGGATCCTGATGCTTGAGCCGCGCCGCCTGGCCGCACGTGCCGCAGCGGAGCGACTGGCCAGTGAGTTGGGGGAATCGGTCGGCGAAACGGTGGGCTATCGCATTCGCCTGGACAGTAAAGTCGGCCCGCGTACGCGCATCGAAGTCGTGACAGAGGGCATCCTGACGCGGCGCCTTCAGGAAGACCCTGCCCTCGATGGCGTGGGTTTGTTGATCTTCGACGAGTTTCACGAACGGAGTCTGGATGCGGATCTGGCCTTGGCCCTCAGTCTCAATGGGCGTGACCTGCTGCGCGACGAGCCGCCGCTGAAGATCATGCTGATGTCGGCGACGCTGGAGGGCGAGCGGCTGTCGGCGTTGCTCGGTGACGCGCCGGTGGTCAGCAGCGAAGGGCGCATGTACCCGGTTGACGTGCGTTGGGGCAGGCCGTTCCAGCCCGGCGAGTTCATCGAGCCGCGCGTGGTCGATACGGTCCATCAGGCACTGGCCGACGAGCCGGGCAGCCTGCTGGTGTTCCTGCCGGGGCAGGCGGAAATTCGCCGCGTGCATGAATCGTTGCAGGCGTCGCTGGGTGGGCGGCAGGACATCCTGCTCTGCCCGCTACACGGTGAGCTCGAACTGAGTGCCCAGCGTGCAGCCATCGATGCACCCGCGCCGGGCGTGCGCAAGGTGGTATTGGCCACCAACATCGCCGAGACCAGCCTGACCATCGACGGTGTTCGGGTGGTCATTGATGCGGGGTTGGCACGGGTGCCTCGGTTCGACCCTGGCAGTGGCATGACGCGTCTGGACACCCAGCGAATTTCCCGCGCCAGTGCTACCCAACGGGCGGGCCGGGCCGGGCGTCTTGAACCTGGCGTGTGCTACCGGCTTTGGTCCGAAGCGCAACATGATCAGTTGGCGGCATACGCCAGTGCGGAAATACTCCAGGCCGATCTGGCCGGGTTGGCGCTGCAACTGACCCGCTGGGGTGTGACGCCGGGGCAATTGAGCTGGCTCGATCAACCCCCTGCGGCGGCGTATGCACAGGCCCAGGACCTGTTACTGCGGCTTGGCGCGCTCAAGCCCGGGCAACTGCTCAGCCTGACCGCTCATGGCCAGGCAATGGCTGAGTTGCCGGCGCATCCACGTATTGCGCATTTGCTATTGCGTGGCCAGGCGCTTGGGTTGGCCGAGATGGCCTGCGATGTTGCGGCCCTGCTGGGGGAGCGCGACATTCTGCGCGGTGCGGGCGCCGACCTGCATAGCCGTTTGACCCTGCTCAGTGGTGAGACCCGTGCTTCCCGTGGTGGGCAGGGTGGTGTTCAGCGCGCGCGGCAATTGGCCCGGCAGTACCGTGGCTACTTGCGAGGAAAAGCATCGAGCGCAGTGCCAGACCCTGAGCATCCTCGCTGGCTTGGCGCGTTGCTGGCCTTGGCGTATCCAGACCGTGTTGCACAGCAGCGCCGTGCCGGGGGCGCGGAGTACCGGCTGGCCAATGGGCGAGCGGCCCTGTTTGGTGAGGTCGATGCGCTGATGAAGGCCCCGTGGTTGGTGGTTGCTGATCTGGGCAGTCGTCAGGGCCAGCGTGAGGAGCGTATCTACCTGGCGGCTGAGTTCGACCCGGCGCTGTTCGATGGGGTGCTGGCCGAGCAGGTCGAGTGCCTCGATGTGCTCGACTGGGATGAGCGTGAAGGCGTGCTGCGTGCCGAGCGCCAGCGTAAGGTCGGGGAACTGATTTTGGCGCGCGAGCCGCTGACCGGCCTGGATGATGACGCCCGTGCCCGCGCATTGCTTGACCTGGTTCGGCGCAAGGGGCTGGAGTTGCTGCCGTGGACGCCGGAGTTGCGCCAATGGCAGGCCCGGGTGGCGTTGCTGCGTCAGCTGGACCTGGCCACAGGGGGCGACAGTGAATGGCCGGACCTGAGTGATGCGGCATTGTTGGCGGGCCTTGAGCAGTGGTTGCAGCCTTATCTGGGCAAGGTCACGCGCTTGAGCCATTTCGCCCAGCTCGACCTCTCTTCAATTGTCCGCAACCTGTTGCCCTGGCCGTTGCCGCAACGCCTGGACGAGTGGGCTCCGATGCACCTGAGTGTGCCGTCGGGTTCCAGCATTCGTCTGGATTACAGCGAGCATCCACCGATCCTTGCCGTGCGCCTGCAGGAGTTGTTCGGCCTGGCGGAAACGCCGCGTATTGCTCAGGGCCGCCTACAGGTCAAGCTGCACCTGCTGTCGCCTGCGCGTCGACCTGTGCAGGTCACTCAAGATCTGGCTAACTTCTGGCGCAGCACGTACAGCGAGGTCAAAAAAGACCTGAAGGGCCGTTACCCCAAGCACTATTGGCCCGATGACCCATTGGTGGCGGAAGCCACGGCGCGAGCCAAACCGCGCAAATAGTCAAGGCGCTACCGGCAGCAGCAGGCGAGCGCTCACAGGGAGGTGGTCGGAGATTTCCAGGGTGTCCTGCTGCAGCACCTGTGCGCTTAAACGCGTGAGCTTGGGGCTGTGGAACAGGTAGTCGAGGGTTCGGTCCGGAGCGCTCACATTGGGGTCGTTGGGATAATGGGTAAGCCAGCGGGCGCGATCTGCACCGCTGGCCTCGGCATTGCTGGGGATCATGGGGTACGTGTCCCAGAGCAGGTGCAGGTCGCTGTCAGCCGCGTACAACCCGCGTTGCTGGGGCGTGAGGCGCCGGTACTGTCCGAGTGGCAGCATGTTGAAATCCCCTCCAATCAACCATGCCGCGCCTTGGCGTTCCAGGCTGCCAAGTTGTTTAACCAGCGCCTGAACCTGTTGGCGCTGAACATCACTCTGCGTTTCATAGTGCGCCAGGCGGGTGTTGAGCACCGCCAATTGGCCGCCGTCACGCAGTGGCAGGTAACTGGCCAGCACCGCGTGCTGGGGCTGGAGCAGGCGACTCAGTGCATTGCTCGCGGTTGTCGGCAGTTGCAGGCGTTGAGCCTTGCTGATCGGGTAACGGCTCAGGGTTGCCAGGCTGCGGCCAACACTGCCGAAAACATGCCAGTCCGGGACAAACTCCGCTTTCCAGTCGTAGGCCTGTACCGCACACGGATAGAGGTCGACCAGGCGTTCACGCAACAACGCCAGTTGATCGTGATAGCCCGTGGCCTTGGCATTGTTGTCCAGTTCCTGGAGCAGAACGATATCGGGTTGTTCGGCACGAATCACGCGGGCTACCTCGTCGAGGTTATGCGCGAGGTCTTCAGCGGTGGGCCGTGTATCGCTGCCGCGTCCTTCGTCGTACCAGAAGACGTAGCGCTTGCCGGCCAGATACTGCACGTTCCAGGTCATGACCTTGAGTGCCTGACCAGGCACCAGCGGCGTGCTGCTGGCCGTACAACTGACGGGCAGGTCTTCGCGGGGGGCAGGTTGCCAGCTCAGGTGTGAGGCCAGCGTCCAGAGCAGGGCAATGGTCAGTAACAGCGTCAGCAGGGTATTGCGCAGTAATCGGATCATCGGCGCGGCTTGGCGGGTTCCGGGTGATCCCTGAGCATACCCTAGCTACGGGGTCTCTACCGTTGGTCAGAAAGAAATACCGTGCGGTGAAGCGAACGTGGAGTAGATTCTTTAGTCCATATCGCATCCCCGAGGGCCATTGACCTGAAAAAAGTTTCATCCTACAGGTGCATTGAATCACTGGCCGCGGCCCCTATTTTCAGTGAGTCTGTTTCTCCAGTTATCCAACGAGGTTGTTCATGAACAGCGAAGAGCAAGCCCTGATCGATGGCCTGTTTGCCAAGCTCAAGCAGGTTGAGGCCACGTCTGCGCCACGAGACGCCCAGGCTCAAGCGCGGATCGCCGAGCACCTGCAACAGCAGAGTGCGGCCCCGTACTACATGACTCAGGCAATTCTGGTTCAGGAGGCTGCCATCAAGCGCCTCGACGAACAGAACAAGCAGCTGCAAGCTGAACTCACCCAGGCGAAGGCCCAAGTCGCGGCGACGACCCAAAGCAGCGGTGGGTTTCTGTCCGGCATCTTCGGCAGCGGCACTCGACAGCCTCAACCTCAACCGGTTGCCAGTCAGCCAGTCTCGCCTCCGCCCACCAGCACTGGCGGTTGGCGCGAGCCGGCTCCGGCCAGTTCGTTCAACGCGCCGGGTGTCGCGCCGCAGCCGCAAGCGTATGCACAGCCTGCTGCTGCGCCAGCCCGTGGCGGTGCCAGCAGTTTCCTGGGTGGTGCCTTGCAAACCGCCGCTGGCGTTGCCGGTGGGGTGATGCTCGCA
The DNA here is from genome assembly GCF_002753995.1 of Pseudomonas sp. HLS-6. NCBI lineage: Bacteria > Pseudomonadati > Pseudomonadota > Gammaproteobacteria > Pseudomonadales > Pseudomonadaceae > Pseudomonas > Pseudomonas sp. HLS-6. The sequence continues at coordinate 4,531,930 of NZ_CP024478.1, read as the reverse complement.
CAAGGCATCAGCAGCCTGTTCAATCATCACTCGCAGCCTGAAACCGTTACCGAGGTGATCAAGGAAGAACCGGCACCGGCCAGCGACAGCGGCTGGGGAAGCAATGATGAGCAGCGCTTGACCGCCGACAATAGCGGTTATGGCAATGATCAGGGCGGCTTCATGGGCACCGACTACAACGACGATGGCGGCTTCTTCAGCGACGACGACTCCTACGTCTGAGCCGCGAGTACCCGCATTCGCCCTGGGGCTGGCATACTGTGCGCCGAAACGGCTGACACAGGTGGCCGGTCCCTGGGCGTAATGAGGAAGTACGGTGAAGAAAATCGCAGTGTTCGCCGATGTGCAGAACCTCTACTACACCGTGCGCCAGGCCTATGGCTGTCACTTCAACTATGCCGCGTTCTGGGCTGATGTCAGCCAACACGGGCAGATCGTCGAGGCCGTTGCCTATGCCATCGACCGTGGTGACAGCAAGCAACAGCAGTTTCAGCAGATCCTGCGCAACCTCGGTTTTACGGTCAAACTCAAGCCTTACATCCAGCGCAGCGATGGCTCGGCCAAGGGCGATTGGGATGTGGGCATCACCCTGGATGTGATGGATGCCGCCGCACGGGTTGATGAAGTGGTACTCGCCTCGGGCGATGGCGACTTCGACCTGCTGCTTGAACGCATTATCAGCCGTCATGGGGTCGAAGCGGTCGCTTATGGCGTGCCGGGGCTCACCGCCAATTCACTGATCCGCGCCGCCAGTCGCTACGTGCCCATCGAAGGCGAGTTGCTGCTCAAGCATTGAGTTCAAACCAGAGGTTCTTGTGGAACGTATCGCTGTCATCGACTTTGAAACCACCGGTATTTCTCCGGGCCCCGGTTGCCGCGCCACCGAGGTGGCCGTGGTCATGCTTGAAGACGGGCGTATTGTCGAGCGTTACCAGAGCCTGATGAATGCCGGGCTTGCGGTGCCTGCCTTTGTCGCCGGGCTGACCGGTATCACCACTGCCATGCTGCGCAGTGCGCCGCCGGTCGCCAAGGTCATGAACGAGGTCGCTGAGTTTGTGGGCGACACGCCATTGCTGGCGCACAACGCGGCCTTCGACCAGAAGTTCTGGGATTACGAGCTGGCACAGATCAACCGTCAGCGTACCCAGCACTTTGCCTGCTCGATGTTGCTGTCCCGACGCCTGCTGCCAGCCGCGCCGAACCACAAACTGGGCACCCTGACCCGCTGGGCTGGCTTGCCGGACACCGGCACCGCTCACCGGGCCATGGCCGACGCCGAGATGGCTGCCAACCTGGCTCAGCACCTGGCCGATGAGTTGCGTTTGCGCCACGGCGTGAGTGCAGTCTCGCACCCGTTGTTCTGCAGTTTGCAGAAAGTGCCCGCGGCGAAAATCGCCGAAACGCTCAAGCGCTATCGCTAGGCTTTTTTCGCCGGGTTATCCAGCTGCCCCAAGGGCACGCGCCGCTCGACCGCACTCGAGAGAATGATCGAGGTCTTGCTGAAGCCGAACTGGGCAACCCGGTTGATCAGCTCTTCCAGTTCCGGCATCGAGCCGACAGCCGCCTGCATGATCACGCAGGGATCGCCCGTGACCCGGTGGCACTCGGTGAGCTGAGGGATCTGCGTCAGCGCTTCGTAAGCCTGTTGATTGCCATGGCTGGCCAGGCGCAGTTCGATCACGCATTGGATAGGCAGGCCTATCTTGCTCATGTCGACCTTGGCTTGATAGCCGGTTATTACCCCGCTGGCTTCCAGTTTGGCCACCCGCTCGGCGACCGCCGGTGCCGACAGGTTAACCTTGCGGGCCAATTGAGCGAACGACGCGCGGCCATTTTCCAGCAGCGCGGCGAGGAGCATCCGATCGTATTTATCCATGGTGCGAGAGATCTTTTGAAAAGAAGGTTATGGGCCTGAACAACCTTTGTTTAGAAACTGTTACGGCACTATAAACAGGTTTTGTAGCTTAAGTTTAGTGGGACTGCTTTCTAAACTAATCCCCTTACTTACTCGATTTCGAGCCTGCCATGCCTGCCTCTCGTCGCTTTCCACTGTTATTGATCGGTGCCTTCCTCGCGTTGTATCTGGTCTGGGGCTCGACGTACCTGGTGATTCGCATCGGTGTGGAGTCCTGGCCGCCGTTGTTGATGGCCGGCGTGCGTTTCATGATTGCCGGTACACTGCTTTATGCGTTCCTGCGCTGGCGTGGGGTGCCCGCACCGACCTGGCCGCAATGGCGCGCGGCCGGAGCGATCGGCGTATTGCTGCTCAGTTGCGGTAACGGAGGCGTAACGGTCGCCGAGCATGCCGGGGTCGCCTCCGGGGTTGCGGCCTTGGCGGTTGCGACCGTGCCATTGTTCACACTGTTGTTTGGCCTGTTGTGGGGGCAACGCAACACGCGTCTGGAGTGGGCAGGGATTCTCCTCGGGTTGCTGGGTATCGGTTTGCTTAACCTGGGCTCGAACCTTCAGGCGAGCCCGCTGGGTGCGGCCCTGATTCTGTTTGCGGCAGCCTCCTGGGCATTTGGTTCAGTGTGGAGCAAAAGCCTGCCACTGCCTCAGGGGCCGATGGCCAGTGCGGCGGAAATGCTGGTGGGTGGCTTGGTGTTGTTGCTGGGTAGCGCACTCAGCGGTGAGCGCATGACGCAGATGCCGACCGCTGCGGGTTGGGGAGCATTGGCCTATCTGGTGTTTTTCGGCTCGATCCTGGCCTTTAGCGCGTATATGTACTTGCTCAAGCATGTGCGCCCGGCAGCGGCCACCAGCTACGCCTACGTCAACCCGGCAGTGGCGGTGCTGCTGGGCATTGTCTTTGCGGGCGAGCAGATTGGCTTCGAGGAGTGTCTGGCCATGGCGGTGATCATTGGTGCCGTCGTGCTGATTGGTGTTCCACAGTGGCGTAAGCCAAGTGCTGCCAGCGTTCCGGCTGTCGAGGTGGGCAAGGAAGCGTTTTCCAAGTAAAGGGGGCGTTGTGGCAGTTTTGACAACGGCGTGCTGCATGCCGGGGCGTCGAACAAGGTAAACTGCCGCCATTGCTGAATTCCCCTGACGGTATTGCCATGACATTCGCCAAACTTGGCCTGATTGAACCTTTGCTGCGCGCGCTTGAGCGCCTCGACTACCACTCGCCGACGCCGATTCAGGCGCAAGCCATTCCGGCAGTGCTGGCCGGGCGCGACCTGATGGCGGCCGCCCAGACCGGTACCGGCAAAACGGCCGGGTTTGCCTTGCCGCTGCTGCAGCGCCTGACGATGGAAGGTGCCAAGGTTGCCAGCAACTCGGTGCGTGCGCTGGTGCTGGTGCCGACGCGTGAACTGGCCGAGCAGGTTCACCGCAATATCCAGGACTATGCCGAACACCTGCCGCTCAGCACTTATGCGGTGTACGGCGGGGTGAGCATCAACCCGCAGATGATGAAGCTGCGCAAAGGCGTCGACCTGCTGGTTGCAACGCCTGGGCGCCTGCTGGATCTGTTCCGGCAGAATGCACTGAAGTTCAATCAGCTTCAGGCGCTGGTGCTGGATGAGGCCGATCGCATGCTTGATCTGGGCTTTTCCGAGGAGCTGCGGGCGATTTATGCCGTGTTGCCTAACCGTCGCCAGACCCTGCTGTTCTCGGCCACCTTCTCCGACGAGATTCGCCTGCTGGGCGGGCAGATGCTCAATGAACCGCTGAGCATCGAAGTCAGTCCGCGTAACGTTGCGGCAAGCACGGTCAAACAGTGGATTGTCCCTGTGGACAAGAAGCGCAAGCCAGAGTTGTTCATCCACCTGATGCGCAAGCAGCGCTGGAAGCAGGTGCTGGTGTTTGCCAAGACCCGCAATGGTGTCGATCAACTGGTGGAGCGCCTGCGCGGTCAAGGTGTGAATACCGACGGTATTCACGGCGACCGTCCACAGGCGACACGCCAGCGGGCACTGGACAGCTTCAAGGCCAACGAAATCCAGATCCTGGTGGCGACGGATGTGGCCGCCCGAGGCCTGGACATCGACGACCTGCCGCTGGTGGTGAACTTCGACCTGCCGATCGTGGCTGAAGACTACATTCACCGTATTGGCCGCACCGGTCGTGCTGGCAACACCGGTGAAGCGATCTCGCTGGTGTGTGCTGATGAAGTGCAACTGCTCTCGGCCATTGAAACCCTGACCCGCAAGACCCTGCCGCGTCACGAAGAGCCGGATTTCGCGCCAGAGCACCGGGTACCGGTGACCGACGCCAGTGGGCAGATCCTGAAAAAGCCGAAGAAACCGAAAAAGCCGAAAGAGGGTGGGGCCAAGCGCAGCCTTGGTCGTTGGCTGGACAGCGGTGAAACGCCTGCAGCTGCACCACAGGCCAAGCCTGTACGTAAGGTGCCGACCTTCAACACCGGCCCACGCAAGCGCAAGCCGTAATCGCTCGGTCATCGTGAGCGTCGGCGCTGCCGACGCTACATGTGTGGCTTATGGGTGCTTCAACCACTCCAGCATGCCCAGCCCGGCCCGACGCCCACTGGCAAAGCAGGCGGTGAGCAGATAGCCACCGGTGGGCGCTTCCCAGTCCAGCATTTCCCCCGCGCAGAACACCCCAGGTAACTGGCGCAGCATCAAGTGTTCGTCCAGCGCTTCGAAGGTCACCCCACCGGCACTGCTGATGGCTTCGTCCAGTGGGCGAGGGCGCACCAGCGTGACCGGCAGCGCTTTGATCGCGCGAGCCAGTAGCAGCGGGTCGGCAAAGGTCGTTTGGTCGGTCAGCTCGCGCAACAGGGCGGCCTTGACCCCGTCCAGGCCCAACTGGTTGTGCAGGTGCTTGGCCATTGAGCGCGATCCACGGGGCTTGGCCAGTGCGGCGGCAATGTTATCCACTGGCTTGTTGGGCAACAGATCCAATAGCAGCGTGGCATGACCGTCGCGGTTGATGGTCTCGCGGATCTGCGCCGACAAGGCATAGACCAGGCTGCCCTCAAGGCCGAGTTCAGTGACCACGCACTCGCCCAGGCGCGGTGCTTGGCCTGGCAGGCTCATGGCGATGTTTTTCAGTGGCGCACCGGCAAACTTCTCTTTCAACAGCGCGCTCCAGGCCTCGACCTCGAAGCCGCTGTTGGCCGCCTGTAGCGGTGCTGTTTCGATGCCTTGCGCTTTCAGCCAGGGCAACCAGGCGCCGTCTGATCCGAGCCGTGCCCAACTGCCGCCACCGAGTGCCAGCAACACCGCATCCGGTTTGAGCGATAGCTCACCCTGTGGGTAACTCATGCGTAAGCTGCCTTCGCTGGTCCAGCCGAGCCAGCGGTGACGGGTGTGGATAACCACACCGCTGTCGCGTAAGCGCTTGAGCCAGGCGCGTAGCAGGGGCGCGGCTTTCATGTCGCGGGGGAACACCCGGCCGGAGCTGCCGATGAAGGTCTCGATGCCCAGGCCGTGAATCCACTGGCGCAGGGCGTCTGCGTCAAAGTCGTCGAGCAGTGCCTTGATCTCGTCGGCACGCTCGGCGTAGCGCGAGGCAAAGGCCGGGTAGGGTTCTGAATGGGTAATGTTCATGCCGCCGACGCCGGCCAGCAGGAACTTGCGGCCCACCGAGGGCATGGCGTCGTAAAGGTCGACTGCAATCCCGGCCTGGCCGAGCACTTCGGCGGCCATCAGCCCAGCCGGGCCGCCCCCGATGATAGCGACGTGTGGGCGGTGCGGGTGAGAGGTCTCAGTCATGGTGGGCTGCAAGCGATTGAAAAGAGCCGGCATTCTACCTGAGGCGGGGGCCGGGAAACACTGTACAAAAAATGATCGGCATTCTACAGGCCACGCCGATCAAGGGCTGGGCTGGCTTTCACTCAGGTTATCCACAGGCGGCTCCACAGTCATTGTGGGTAAAGTACCCGGTGTGCGCTGTGGTGCAGAATGCCGTGGCGCCGTGCCAGGGCCTGGCGATCCTTGCTGTAGCCGCCGCCAATCAGGCCAACCACCGGGATATCACGCCCCAGGCAGTGGCGCAGCACGCATTCATCGCGGGCGGCAACCCCTGCGTCGGTCAGTTGCAGGTAGCCCAGGGCATCGTCCTTGTGCACATCGACCCCCGCGTCGTAAAGCACCAGGTCGGGCTGGTAGAGGGGCAGCAGGTAGTTCAGTGCATCCTCGACCACCCTCAGGTAGTCGGCATCGCCCATGCCCCGAGGTAGCGGAATGTCCCAGTCACTCTGGGCCTTGCGCGCCGGGAAATTCTGCTCGCAGTGCAGTGAAACGGTGATGGCGTCCGGTGTGTCGTGAAGGATGCGTGCGGTGCCGTCGCCCTGGTGAACATCGCAATCGAAGATCAGGACGCGATGCACGCGCCCGGCTTCCAGCAGGTAACGGCTGATCACGGCCAGGTCGTTGAAAATGCAGAATCCGGCAGGATGGTCATAATGAGCATGATGGGTCCCTCCCGCCAGGTGGCAGGCGATACCGTGCTTAAGTGCCTGTTCGGCGGCCAGCAATGAGCCGCCGACCGCCCGTACGGTTCGACGCGCGAGTGCTTCGCTCCACGGCAAGCCAAGGCGGCGCTGGTCCTCTCGGGAAAGTGCGCCGTCCATGTAGCGCGCGATGTAGTCGCGATCATGGGCCAGCGCGAGAATCTCGTTCGGGCACAGTTCGGGGCGCAGCAGTGCCTGATCGGTAGTCAGCCCACTGTCGATCAGGTGGTCGCGCAACAGACGGAACTTGTCCATCGGAAAACGGTGCTCGGCGGGAAAGTCCGGGCTGTAGTCGTCATGGTAAATCAGGGGAAGGGGCATGGCAGCTTCGCGACGAGATCAAGCCTTGATCTTGCCAGTTGTGGGGGCTGCGGTGCCAGCGTTGTACAGGCATAGCGGTAGAGAGAGGAACAGACCATGACCCCCATACTGGAGCTGGAAAGCGCGCGGCTGGTGTTGCGCCAATGGCAGGATGACGACTTGCGCGAGTTTGCTGCGATGTGTGCCGACCCCCAGGTAATGCGCTATTTCCCGGCGCCGCTGACGCGCCTGGAAAGCGCCGCGCTGATTGGGCGCCTGCGTGGTCATTTTGCGGAATACGGTTTTGGTTTGTGGGCGCTGGAGCGCAAGGACAGTGGTGCGTTTATCGGTATGACCGGCCTGCTCAACGTCAACTTCAATGCGGGCTTCGCTCCTGCGGTGGAAATCGGTTGGCGCTTGGCGCGGCGTCACTGGGGGCTAGGCTTTGCCAGTGAGGCGGCCTGGACCTGCCTACGCTGCGCGTTCGCACAGTTGGGGCTGGAGCAGGTGGTTTCATTTACCAGCGAAAGCAACCTGCCGTCGCAGAAAGTCATGCAGGCCATCGGCATGCAGGCTGACCCTGACAGCAACTTCGAGCACCCGAGAATTCCACCGGGGCATCCACTGCGCCCGCATGTTCTGTACCGGATCAATCGGACGCAATGGCAAACAACCCTGCGCGGGTGAATCACCGAACATAACGGCCAGCAATGACAAACCCTGTATCATTTGACCACTGGGCATTGCTTTGGAGAATCTCGAATGAGCCACGTGTTGGACGATCTGGTCGACCTGCTGAGTCTGGAAGCGATCGAGGAAAACCTGTTTCGTGGGCGTAGCCAAGACCTCGGCTTTCGTCAGTTGTATGGTGGCCAGGTACTCGGCCAGTCGCTTTCCGCCGCCACCCAGACCGTAGAAGAAGCACGCCATGTGCATTCGCTGCACGGTTACTTTCTGCGCCCAGGCGATGCGTCGATGCCGGTGGTGTACTCGGTAGACCGTGTGCGTGATGGCGGCAGTTTCAGCACCCGGCGGGTAACGGCGATCCAGAAAGGGCAGCCCATCTTTACCTGCAGCGCTTCATTCCAGTACGACGAAGAAGGGTTCGAGCATCAGGCGCAGATGCCGGACGTGGTCGGCCCGGAAAACCTCCCGTCGGAAGTGGAAATTGCCGAACGTATGGCCGAGCACATACCAGAGCAACTGCGCGAAAAGCTGCTCTGCGCCAAGCCGATCGAAGTGCGCCCGGTGACCGAGAAAGACCCGTTCAACCCGCAGCCCGGTGACCCGATCAAATACGCCTGGTTCCGTGCCGATGGCAACCTGGCTGACTCGCCGGCATTGCACAAATACATCCTCGCCTATGCGTCGGATTTTGGCCTGCTGACCACCTCGTTGATGCCGCATGGCAAATCGGTCTGGCACAAGGACATGCAACTGGCCAGTCTTGATCATGCCTTGTGGTTTCACGGCAACCTGCGCGCCGATGACTGGTTGCTGTACGCGATGGACAGCCCTTGGGCGGGCAATGCCCGTGGTTTTTCGCGCGGCAATATCTTCAACCGGGCTGGGCAACTGGTGGCATCGTCGTGCCAGGAAGGGCTGATTCGCCATCGCAAGGACTGGGCATGAACCTGCACCACATTCGTCATTGGGTGTTTGACATGGACGGCACCCTGACGGTTGCCGTGCACGATTTTGCCGCCATCCGCGAAGCGCTGGACATTCCCGCCGAAGACGACATCTTGACCCATCTGGCGGCCCTTCCAGCAGAGGAAGCCGCCGCCAAGCATGCCTGGTTGCTGGAACATGAGCGTGACCTTGCCATCGCTTCGCGCCCGGCGACGGGGGCGGTTGAACTGGTGCGTGAACTGGTCGCGCGCGATTGCCAGCTGGGCATCCTCACCCGTAATGCCCGTGAGCTGGCGCATGTCACGCTGGAGGCCATTGGCCTGGCGGACTGTTTCCCCGTGCAGAGCATTTTGGGCCGCGACGAAGCACCACCCAAGCCGCATCCGGGAGGGTTGCTCAAGCTGGCCGAGGCCTGGGATGTCTCGCCGAACGAGATGGTCATGGTGGGTGACTACCGCTTTGACCTCGACTGCGGTCGTGCGGCAGGTACACGCACCATTCTGGTCAACCTGCCGGACAATCCCTGGCCAGCGCTCACGGACTGGCATGCGGCAGATTGCCGGGCATTGCATGCCCTGCTGCGCACTGGCTTGTAGGTTCAGCGCATCCGTCGTATCGGCAAAAAGCGATCTGATCTCCTGAGTTTTCCCCTCGCTCCTGCAGCGCTCGTTTCGCCCGGCATATGTCGGGCGAAACGAGCTGCCCCTCAATGAAACCGCTCTATATCAAGTGTTACAGGCCGTGTCTGTGCATGGCGTTTCGCCTTATGTGGGGGTTATTTCAAACACCTTGTGTGATATTTTGCGCGCCGCTCTAGAAATCAAGACACGGAAGTCGTCTCACAAAGGCGGGTTCTGTGACGCACCAATTCAGGTGCATCCGGTATCAAATACGTAGTGAGTGTGATTGATCATGAGTACATCCCCTAACGCAGCCGCACGAGGCGCGGACCACGCCGAGGCGACTGAGTCCTCAGGCCTGGAGGTCAAACGGCTGACCTTCGTCGAGGCTGTGGCAATGATCGTGGGTACCAACATTGGTGCCGGTGTGTTGTCCATGGCCTATGCCAGTCGCAAGGCCGGCTACATGCCGCTGCTGCTGTGGTTGGCCGTGGCGGGCATATTCACCACCATCTCCATGTTGTATGTCTCGGAAACGGCGCTGCGTACCCGTAGCCATCACCAGCTCAGCGGCCTGGCTCAACGCTATGTCGGCTCGTTCGGTGCCTGGGCAATCTTTCTGTCGGTAGCGGTCAACAGTATTGGCGCATTGATCGCCTACATGAGTGGCAGCGGCAAGATTCTCAGCCAGTTCTTCGGTATCAGCCCTGCGCTGGGCAGCCTGTTGTTCTTCGCCCCTGCGGCGCTGGTGCTGTACTTGGGCTTGAAAGCCATTGGCAAGGGTGAAAAGTTCATCAGTATCGGTATGGTCTCGATGACCCTGGTGCTGGTCGTCGCAACGCTTGTTCATGAGAACACGAACTTCGCCAACCTGCTCGAAGGCGACTGGGTCTACATGATTCCGGTGTTCAACATTGCCGTGTTCTGCTTCTCGGCCCAGTACGTAGTGCCGGAAATGGCCCGTGGTTTCAGCCATGCGCCCAAGCGCCTGCCGGTGGCTGTCATTACCGGCATGGTGATCACCTTCGTGCTGCTGGCCATTGTGCCAATGTCGGTTATCTCGCTGAACGGTCTGGAAAACCAGACGGAAGTTGCGACCCTGGCCTGGGGGCAGGCGTTGGGCCAGTGGGCGTTCTACACCGCCAACACCTTTGCCCTGTGCGCGATGATGACCTCCTACTGGGGCCTGGGCGGTAGCTTCCTGACCAACATCTTCGACAAGTTCCCGAAGCTGGGCGCCGAGAGCCATCCAAAGAGCCGCCTGATGGTATTGGCCATCGTTTGCGTACCGCCATTCCTGCTGGCCTATAGCGGTATGGTGGGTTTCGTCAGCGCGTTGTACTTTGCCGGCGTATTCAGTGGTGTGATTCTGTCGATCATGCCGATCCTGATGCTGCGTTCGGCACGCAAATACGGTGACATCGAGCCCGCCTGGAAGTGCGGCTGGATCGCCCATCCTGTGCTGCAGTGCATGGTGGTGGTGCTGTACCTGTGCAGCATGCTGTATGCGATTTCCAGCGCGTTGGGTTGGTTGCCATCCGGCTGGTAAGCACCTACGCAAACAACAAAGCCCGCTTCGTGCGGGCTTTGTTGTTTCTGGCCTCAAGGGCTGCAGGGTGTTGGTGAAAGGTTTCATCACCTGGCATTGAGCGTGACATGATTTTTGCCTCGACGGACATTCGACCAAAGCATCGAAGCGGCTGTCTGGCCTCCCGGTTCCTGGGTAAGCGCTGCTTGAGTCGTTGCGGGTGGCACGTAAAAAGCCCCGGGCAGCGTGGCCTGCAAGGCATCAGGCGTGGATTGACATGCCTCGTGGCGCTTAAAAAATTTCTGACGAGCGGTCTATCCTGCGGGTTACAGCCGCCCTGGAAGGTTTTCTCGGGGTTAAGCAGCAAAGCCTTTGGCCGATAGTCAGGTCACTACTTTTTCAATGTGCACCTGCATTTCTGCCTGGAGTCTTTATGTTCGGCTGGATCAGCAACATCCGTGTCAGCGCCAAATTGGGTTGGGGTTTTGGCCTGGTGTTGGGGCTTACGTTGTTACTGGCTATCACAGGGTGGTATGCGCTCAACACCCTTACCGAGCGTGGCGAGAAGATCGAGAAGATTGCGCTGGTCAGCGACTACACCAAAGACCTGCGTATTCAGCGCCTGCGCATGGGGAGCAACCTTCAAGCTGAAGGCTTGAGCCCCTTACAGCAGATTCTGGATAAATTGGCGGCCCATCTGGAAAGCATCGAACATCATTTCGAAGCGCCCGCCGACCTGGACTTGATCCGCCAGCAGCGCCAGTCGGTCGATGAGTACCGGCAGATCCTGCAGGTGTTGAGCCAGCCCAACGCGGATACCGCGTCCTTGTTCAAACACATGGCGCAATTGGGCGATGTGCTCATCAACACCACGCAGCAACTGATCCAGTCGCAAAATGCCAAGCGTGACAGTGATGCAGCGTCTGCCAAGGCCCTGCTGAGTATTGTCACCGTGTTGGCGATGCTGTTCGGCGTCCTGTCGGCCTGGGTCATTACCCGGCAGATCGTCAACCCGCTGCAGCATACCCTCCAGGTGGTGGAGCGCATTGCTCATGGCGATCTGAGCCAGGACGTGCACGTCAATCGACGCGACGAGTTGGGCCAACTGCAGTCCCGGCTCGACCAGATGACCGTCAGCCTGCGTGAGTTGATCGATGGCATTCGCACCAGTGTGATCCGGGCGACCAGCGCAGCTGAAGAACTGTCAGCAGTGACCGAGCAAACCAGTGCCGGCGTGAACAGCCAGAAGGCCGAGACCGACCATGTCGCCACCGCCATGAACGAAATGACTGCTACCGTGCAGGATGTTGCACGCAACGCCGAAGAAGCCTCTGAAGCGGCCTCCATGGCCGACCAGCAAGCCAGCGAAGGTGAGCGCGTCGTGGCCGAGGCCATTGAACAGATCGAGCGCCTTGCCCAGGAAGTGGGGCACTCGGCAGATGCCGTGGGCCATTTGAAGGAACAAAGCGACAAGATTGGCGGCGTGCTGGATGTGATCAAAGCGGTGGCCCAGCAGACCAACCTGCTGGCCCTGAACGCAGCGATCGAAGCCGCCCGCGCTGGTGAGGCCGGGCGTGGCTTTGCGGTCGTTGCCGATGAAGTTCGCCACCTGGCTTTGCGCACCCAGCAGTCTACTGAGGAAATCGAGTCCTTGGTCGCCGGTGTACAAAGCAGTACCCAAGCGGTTGCCGTGAGCATGGACAGCAGCCGGCAGATGAGCGAAAGCAGTGTGGAATCCACCCGGCGTGCAGTCACCGCGCTGGAGAACATCACCCGCACGGTCTCCACCATCCAACTGATGAACCAGCAGATTGCCACCGCGTCGGAACAGCAAAGCGCTGTGGCGGAGGAGATCAACCGCAGTGTGATCAACGTGCGCGACATCTCCGACCAGACGGCGAGCGCCTGTGAAGAGACCGCCTCGTCAAGCATCGAACTGGCGCGGCTCGGTCATGAACTGGAAGTGTTGGTGGGGCGTTTTAAGGTCTGAGCTGAGACAAACGCCGCCCCTGTCGACACAAAAAGGCACTTGCGGGGTTCGCTAAGTGCCTTTTCTGTTTTGTGTAAAGAACGAAATACGGCATCCCTCGAACCTGCAATTTAACGCTCAGTAGAGTTCCCCTTTGTGCCTTGCGCTCTGTTACGTGTTGAAACCCTTTTGTAGTACGGCGACGATAGGAGTTTTCCTACAACTCTTGACGAAAAAGGGCATGGATCGTGGCGATAAAATCGGTTTCGAAGGAACGAATTGGCAAAGCTCTACTGGAGTTTGACAGTAAATGCCGAAGTAAGCGCGAGTGGCAGGGGTGGGAAAATAACCAGGCCCACCGTTACGCCGTTCATGCCGGAGGTGAGCTGTATCCCGCTAAGAAAATCGTCTCCTTAGCTACCGGTATTGCCGTAGGTGAATTCTCCGGTGGGCATCCGACCAACAGCTACCTAGAGAAGCGAGGCTTCACCGTTGTTGAGTTGCCACGCGGGGAAGGCGAGCCAGTGTTGCAGTTCACGCCGGGAGCGATATACGACCGCAAAACTGAGATCAACGGGCCGTTCGGCGGAAGCCTACAGAGTGGCATTGCCGCATCTGCTATCTACCCTGCGATTTTTTTGTTTACAGGCGATAGCGGTGAGCAATATGGGTATGCCGACCATTGGGAGGAGGGCGCTTACTTTTACACCGGTGAGGGGCAACGCGGGGCAATGACCTTGACCCGTGGCAACCGAGCCATTGCTGAGCATGCCAAGGATGGTCGTGCGCTTCACTTGTTTAAGTCCCTCGGTAAAGGAAATGGCAATGCCTACGTGGGCGAGTTTTCATGCGCCGACATGTTTACGCGAATCCAGCCGGATGTAGATGGACAGGATCGTGCGGCGCTTGTTTTTCGGTTAGTGCCTGTAGGTATTCCTAGCGGGATCATGGAGGCTGAAGTAGAGGACGATACTGACCTTTCCGACTCTCTGGCCGCCGCGCGGTTGGCTGCGTTGGCGGCATGCCAGCCAAGTAGTGATGAGTTGGGCCAATCTGCGCCGCGTAAGATCTACCAGCGAAGCCGAAAGGTCGCCCACTATGTATTGATGCGCGCCCAGGGGGCGTGCGAAAGCTGTGAAAAACCGGCGCCATTTATGAAAAAGGACGGCACGCCCTACTTAGGTAAGCGTCCAGCCAAGTCACCTTCCGCAATCCCGCATTAAGGGCGATGGTGTCCGCGTATTTTTAAACGGACGCGATAGCCCTTATCGCCGGGATTTCCATGCGCCAACGAAGCTCTTACCCCAAACCGTTCAAGGCCCAGGTTGTTCAGGAGTGCCTGCAACCTGGTGCGACCGTCTCCAGCGTGGCCATACGCCATGGCATCAACGCCAACGTCATTCGCAAGTGGCTACCGCTTTATCGGGATCAACTGCCAGCGGCGTTGCCGGCGTTCGTTCCTGCGAGGGTTACGCCCAAACGACCAGCTGAAGCAGCGGTGATTATCGAGCTACCGCTGGGCGCGCAATCGGTCACGGTGAAATGGCCAGCCTCCGATCCTGAAGGTTGCGCCCGCTTTGTCCGTGGGCTCGCCCAGTGATCCGCGTGGATAGTATCTGGCTCGCCACCGAGCCGATGGATATGCGTGCGGGTACTGAAACCGCGTTGGCCCGCGTGGTGGCGGTGTTCGGTGCGGCGAAGCCGCACTGCGCCTATCTGTTCGCCAATCGCCGCGCCAACCGCATGAAAGTTCTGGTGCATGACGGCGTGGGTATCTGGCTCGCCGCGCGGCGCTTGCACCAGGGCAAGTTTCATTGGCCAGGCATCCGGCACGGCTCGGAAGTCGAACTCGACACCGAGCAACTTCAGGCTTTGGTACTGGGGTTGCCCTGGCAGCGAGTCGGCGCAGCCGGCGCGATCACAGTGCTGTAGCACCTGCCATTAGCCCATCGGTTTATCTCCGCTGACCGCCTGCTCTGGCACAATCAGCGGCATGACTTCCTCGCCCAATCTCGACCAACTGACACCTGACCAGCTGCGCGCACTGGCCGCGCAGTTGCTCACGCAAGTCGATGCGATGGGCAAAAAGATCCACCGCGATCAAACAGTCATCGAGCAGCTCACCCACGAAATCGCATGGTTCAAACGGCACAAGTTCGCCAAGCGCAGCGAGCAGCTAAGCCCTGATCAGGGCAGCCTGCTTGATGACCTGCTCGACACCGACATCGCCGCCATCGAGGCCGAGCTGAAAGCCGTCAATCCTCCGGTTACCCCAGCCGAACCACGCCAACAACCCAAGCGCACACCGCTGCCACCGCAATTTCCGCGCACCGTGATCCGTCACGAGCCGGAGAACACCCAGTGCGCCTGCGGTTGCCAGCTTCAGCGCGTCGGCGAAGACGTCAGCGAAAAGCTCGACTACACGCCGGGCGTGTTCACCGTCGAACAGCACGTGCGTGGGAAATGGGCCTGCCGCCAATGCGAAACGCTGATCCAGGCGCCCGTGCCGGCCCAGGTGATCAACAAGGGGATCCCTACCGCCGGCCTGCTGGCTCACGTGATGGTGGCCAAGTTCGCCGACCACCTACCGCTGTACCGGCAGGAGAAGATCTTTGGCCGTGCCGGCCTGGCCATCGCTCGTTCGACACTGGCACAGTGGGTCGGGCAAACCGGCGTGCAGCTCCAGCCCCTAGTCGATGCGCTGCGCGAAGCGGTGCTTGCCCAGCGCGTGATCCATGCCGACGAAACCCCGGTTTCGATGCTCGCGCCCGGCGAGAAGAAGACCCACCGTGCCTACGTCTGGGCCTACAGCACCACGCCCTTCGCCGATCTGAAGGCCGTGGTCTACGACTTCAGCCCCAGCCGTGCCGGCGAGCATGCGCGCAATTTTCTTGGCCAGTGGAATGGCAAGCTGGTCTGCGACGACTTCGCTGGCTACAAGGCCAGCTTCGAGCAAGGCATCACCGAAATCGGTTGCATGGCTCACGCCCGCCGCAAGTTCTTCGATCTGCACGCGGCGAACAAAAGCCAACTGGCCGAACAGGCGCTGCACTCTATCGCTGGGCTGTACGAAGTCGAACGCCAAGTGCGCGACATGAGCAATGAAGAACGCTGGCGAATACGGCAGGAAAAGGCTTCACCGCTCCTCGACGCACTACATGACTGGATGCTGGCCCAGCGTGATCTTGTGCCCAACGGCTCAGCCACGGCGAAAGCTTTGGATTACAGCCTCAAACGCTGGGTAGCGCTGACGCGCTACCTGGACGATGGCGCTGTGCCCATCGACAACAACCAAGTCGAGAACCAGATCCGCCCGTGGGCTCTAGGTCGCTCCAATTGGCTGTTTGCCGGGTCGCTACGCAGCGGCAAACGGGCGGCGGCAATCATGAGCCTGATCCAGTCGGCGCGGATGAATGGGCATGATCCGTATGCCTATCTCAAGGATGTGCTAACGCGACTGCCGACGCAGAAGGCCAGCGCTCTGGCCGAGCTGCTGCCGCACAGCTGGGTATCCGTCGGCAAGGTGTAATGCCCGTTCGCTTACCTACTTAGAGCCGCATCATGTAAACCGGCTCTCGGATGGGGGGTTAGATCACCCACGTTATGTGGGGGCTGTATGCCCGAGTTGCCATCGGGAGATTCATTCTGGGGTGCACGGAGCGTTGGTGAATGAGCGGCTGAAGCAACGGTTGGAGGCAGTTGAAGGCTGATGGAGTCGTTGTGCCAAGCTGCGCTCATGGACTTCTGTGGTTTGTCGCAGGTGTCGCCATGTGAGCCGTAAGCTGCTTATGACGGCTGTTGCGCCCTAGTGTATTTGAGAGCTACTTCAGTCGCTGTTTGGGTTTTCCAAAAATTAGCGCTAGGGAGCTAGGAACACCAAAACGACCGGAACTCAAGATTCTTCTGCGGAAGCCAATGGCGCTGAAACCTTTGATTTAACTGGATTCCAGGCACAAAAAAAGACGCCCTTTGGCGTCTTTTTTGTTGAGCCGGGGGAAGCTGAAATGATTTTTTATCTTATTTAAAAATAACATAAAATTTCGGTTTGTTTTTTCTGTGGAACACCTTTTGGAATACCGCGTTACGGAATTTGAACTCGGGATTCTGGAACATTGAGGGGCGCACGAGAGCTCGCGTTTAGAATTTAGGATCGCAATTTGCTCAGAGCGACCTCGGACTCAGCATCGCATGCTTCGTGACGGCGGCATCGATGGCCTATTGGATTACTCGAATTCGCTGTTTTGTGAGCGCAACTGCCTTTGCTTTCTCACCGTGGGCAGCCTCCGGCAGCTTGCCTCCCATTGTTGCCTCCCATAAGGCGAGCTGCTTCAGGCAATGACGCAGCTGTATTACCCGGAAAGAGGCCCAGGCAAGGCTGTGTGTAGAGCGTGTGTGCGATGATCTGAGACGGTTGATTAAGGCGCGTGAACGCAATGCGATTTTCGACCATGAGACCGGCTACATCTGCAGTGTTGAGCAGGGTGAGGATCGTGGGTACCACATCCATGCGGCCTTCTTCTTCAACGGCTCAGAGGTGAGTGCTGACATCTAAAGAGCGCAGCAGATTGGCGAGCTGTGGGAACGCATCACTCGTGGTCAGGGCTGCTACCAAAACTGCAACCGCGAGAAAGAAAAGCACCGGGACAGGCGGGGGATTGGGATGATCCAGCGGCGTGATCCAAACGCACGGGGGAATGTGCATTTCCCCATGCGCTGGCGTCACAATGCCGCGCGAGTAGCTTGAGTGGACTACTGGTGTTACCTCTGGGCAAAAAAGCCGCGTTTTGATGGGGCGCGATCTTTACCCATTCTTGCTGGATAGATATTGTGACGTCGTTCGCACACAGTTAGGTCAAAGAGCCACCAGGGACGTAATCAAGGGTTCTAGCGTACACTTTTACGCCGTCCCAATAATCGCCTCGCCAACCAGATATGCGAGGTCAAGGCAGTTCAACGGGACGGATACATGGACAAGAATTCACTGACTGAACGTGACATCTGCAGCAAATACATCACACCGGCCATCACCGCGGCGGGCTGGGATTTGCACAAGCAGGTTCGCGAGGAAGTCAGCTTTACCAAGGGGCGCATCATCGTCCGTGGCAAGCTGCACAGCCGAGGCGAATCGCGCCGCGCCGACTACATCCTGTATCACCAGGCCAACCTGCCACTGGCGGTTATCGAGGCCAAAGACAACAAGCACGCGCTCGGCGCCGGTATGCAGCAGGCGCTCGGTTATGCCGAGGCGCTGGATGTGCCGTTCGTATTCTCCAGCAACGGCGACGGCTTCCTCTTCCATGATCGCAGTGGCACCGGCGCGCAAAAGGAAACCGAGCTGAGCCTGGAGCAGTTCCCCAGCCCCGATGAGCTCTGGCAGCGCTACTGCCAGTGGAAGGGCCTGAGTGGCGAAAGCCAGCAGAAAGCCGAAGCCCCGTATTACGACGACGGTTCCGGGCGCATGCCGCGCTACTACCAGATGAACGCCATCAACCGCACCGTCGAGGCCGTGGCGCGCGGGCAGGATCGCATCCTGCTGGTCATGGCCACCGGCACCGGCAAGACCTACACCGCCTTCCAGATCATCTGGCGCTTGTGGAAGTCCGGGCAGAAGAAACGCATCCTCTTCCTCGCCGACCGCAACATCCTCGTCGACCAGACCAAGAACAACGACTTCAAGCCCTTCGGCCAGGCGATGACCAAGATTGCCAAACGGCAGATCGAAAAGTCCTACGAAATCTACCTGTCGCTGTATCAGGCTGTGACCGGCAACGAAGAAGAGAAGAATATCTACAAGCAGTTTTCCCGCGACTTCTTCGACCTCGTGGTGATCGACGAATGCCACCGAGGCAGCGCCTCCGAAGACTCGGCCTGGCGCGAGATTCTCGACTACTTCTCAGGTGCCACCCACATCGGCCTGACTGCTACACCGAAGGAGACCAAAGAGGTTTCCAGCATCACCTACTTCGGTGAGCCGGTGTACAGCTACACCCTCAAGCAAGGCATCGAAGATGGCTTCCTCGCCCCGTACAAAGTGGTGCGCATCGACTTCGACAAAGACCTGCAAGGTTGGCGTCCGCCCAAGGACACGCGCGACAAGAACGGTGAGCTGATCGAAGACCGCGTCTATGACCTCAAGGACATGGACCGCGACCTGGTGATCGAAGCGCGCACCCAGTTGGTCGCCCGCAAGGTCACCGAATACCTGACCGCCACCGACCCCTTCCAGAAAACCATCATCTTCTGCGACGACATTGACCACGCAGAGCGCATGCGCCAGGCCCTGGTCAACTTCAACCCCAAGCGCGTTGAGGAAAACCGCAAATACGTGATGCGCATTACCGGCGACGACAAGGAAGGCAAGGCCGAGCTGGACAACTTCATCAACCCCGAGTCGCGCTACCCGGTGATCGCCACCACCAGCAAACTCATGACCACCGGCGTTGATGCCCAGACCTGCAAACTGGTGGTGCTCGACCAGCACATCAAATCCATGACCGAGTTCAAACAGATCATCGGTCGTGGCACCCGTATCAACGAGGATTACGGCAAGTACTGGTTCACCATCATGGACTTCAAGAAAGCCACCGAACTGTTTGCCGACCCGGCCTTCGACGGTGAGCCGGTGGTGATCTACAACCCCGAGGGCGACTCCTCACCGGTGCCGCCGGAAGAAACCGAGGGCGAAGAGGGTGACGTGATCGACGGTGGTGCTGGGGCAACCGAAGGTGACGAAACCACCGGCGGCGCTGACGACGATGGCGGCAAGAAGCGAGTCAAATACGTGATCAACAACGTCGCCGTGCATGTCATTGCCGAGCGCGTGCAGTACTACGGCCCGGACGGCAAGCTGATCACCGAATCGCTACGTGACTACACCCGCGCCTGCGTTAAGAAACAGTTTGCCTCGCTGGATGACTTCCTACGCCGCTGGACCGATGCCGAGCAGAAGAAGGCCATCATCGACGAGCTAGCCGCTCAAGGCGTGATGTGGGAAGCCCTGGCCGAGGAAGTCGAAGCCAAGCGCGGCCAGCCGCTCGACCCCTTCGACCTGATCTGCCACATCGCCTTCGACCAGCCGCCGCTCACCCGCAAGGAGCGCGCCGAGCAGGTGAAAAAGCGCAACTACTTCGCCAAATACTCCGGCGCCACCCGCCAGGTGCTGGAAGCCCTGCTCGATAAATACGCTGACACTGGCGTCGAGCACATCGAAGACATCAAGATTCTGCAGCTGGCGCCGTTCAGCCAGATCGGTGCGCCGATTGAGCTGGTCAGGGCCTTTGGTGGCAAACCTGGTTATCAGGAAGCCATACAGGCGCTGGAGAGCGAGCTTTATGCATCGTGACGTACCCCCTCGCGTTAACCACTTCGTGAGTTTGCAAGATGGAACCTAAGAGCAAGGATCAATGGCGCGACTTCCTGGCGACCGCTATGGACACAGCCCCGCCTGTTACATCTGCGCGGGCAATTCGTCAGGTCAGTACTCGGGAGTATGTGCAGGCGCTGCGTCTTATTGAACCTGAAATTGCTGACAAGCAGCGACGCATGCTGATCGGCCATGCCCAGGCTAAAGAACATGCCTTGACCATGTCAGAGTTGGCAGAGCAGGTTGGTTTTCCCAGCTACAGTGCAGCCAATTTGCAGTACGGCCTGCTGGCCGGAAAACTGGCAGACAGCCTTGCCATTGCTCGACCAAAATTCCTGGTCTACGTCATCGCCAGATTTGATGCAGACCCTGAAACGTCCCACAGCCGGGCGTATATGTACCCGGAGTTGGTAGATGCGCTGCGGGAACTGGGTTGGTTAGAGGTGCCTGCTTGCAGCCGGTCAGGGTCGGCCGCTCGGACACTGTCCAATGCCCGGCCGAGTATCCAGGAGGTGCTGTCCGCTCTGCTACGTGCGGGTTTCCAGCGTCCTCAGCAGTCAGGGCTGAAGGTCGTCAGAATGGAGCATCCTCGCCTTGGCGAGGCTCTGTTTGTCAAACAAAGCACCAGCCTGGAATCCCGTCTGCAAGCACCGCTGGTTCTACTCCCTCGCTATGAGGAGCGCTTGCAACAGATATTGGCGATTGCCGGTGTCGAGCGTGGCAGTACGAGCTACTACCACAACTCCAATCTGCGTGGTTTCCCCAAGCGCCGTAACGGCGGGGAAGCCGATATTGCTTATGGCATCGATCTTGGCTTTAGCCATGCCACTGCCTTGGAACAGACCCTTGAATATCTCCTGGGCGCAAAAACCGCTGTCGCGGTGGCCTTGCCCGCCTCGCAAGAATTAGTCGAGGCTGAGGTGCTTGATCTGTCAGAGCAGGCCCACAGCGACACCGAACGCGACGCCCTGATCAAGGCGCGCATCGGTCAGAGCGGCTACCGCGACGACCTGCTGGCCTACTGGGGCGGTTGTGCGGTTACCGACTGCTGCGTACCGGAGCTGTTGCGGGCGTCGCATATCAAACCCTGGCGTGCTGCCAGCCCGGCCGAGCGGCTTGATCCGTTCAACGGGCTGTTGCTCACCCCCAATCTCGATCTGGCCTTCGACCGTGGCCTGATCAGCTTTGACGATCAGGGGCAGATTCTCCTCGGTGAAGATCTCAACCCCGACAGCGCCCGTGCGCTCAACATCACCCCCTCTCTGCGCTTGCGCCAGATCGAACCGCAGCATCGCGGCTATCTGGCCTGGCACCGTGAACACCTTTTCAGGAAGTAAGCATGTCCATCAGCTCCACCATCAAATCCATCCAGGACATCATGCGCAAAGACGTCGGCGTCGACGGTGATGCGCAGCGTATTGGCCAGCTTGTATGGATGCTGTTCCTGAAAATCTTCGACGACCGCGAGCAGGAGTGGGAGCTGCTCGATGACGCCTACCGCTCGCCGATTCCGGAAAGCTGCCGCTGGCGCACCTGGGCGGCCAACCCGGAGGGCATTACCGGTGATGCCCTGAAGGAGTTCATCGACAACAACCTGTTCCCGCAGTTGCAGAACCTCCACGAATACAGTACCACGCCAGCCACCTACGTGGTGCGTG
Organism: Pseudomonas sp. HLS-6; assembly: GCF_002753995.1. Taxonomy (NCBI): domain Bacteria; kingdom Pseudomonadati; phylum Pseudomonadota; class Gammaproteobacteria; order Pseudomonadales; family Pseudomonadaceae; genus Pseudomonas; species Pseudomonas sp. HLS-6. The sequence goes on along the minus strand of NZ_CP024478.1, from coordinate 4,510,445 downwards.
GCGTGTTCGAGGATGCCTACAACTACATGAAGTCCGGCCAGTTGATCCGCCAGGTGATCAACAAGATTCAGGAAGGGGTGGACTTTAACAAGGCGCAGGAGCGCCACGCCTTTGGCGACATGTACGAGCAACTGCTGCGCGACCTGCAGAACGCCGGCAATGCCGGTGAGTTCTACACCCCGCGCCCGGTCACCGAATTCATGGTGCGCATGGTCGACCCCAAGCTGGATGAAAAGGTCATGGATCCGGCATGCGGTACCGGCGGCTTCCTCACCTGCAGCATCGAGCACAAGCGCAAGCGCTATGTGCAAACCGCCGAGGACGAACGCACCCTGCAGGCGAGCATCTTTGGCGTGGAGAAGAAGCCGCTGCCGCACCTGCTGGCCACCACCAACATGATCCTGCACGGCATCGAGGTGCCCAACCAGATTAAGCACGACAACACCCTGGGCCGCCCGCTGATCAGCTGGGGGCCGGCTGAGCGGGTCGAGTGCATCGTCGCCAACCCGCCGTTCGGCGGCATGGAAGAAGACGGCATCGAAACCAACTTCCCCACGGCCTTCCGCACCCGCGAAACCGCCGACCTGTTCCTGGTGCTGATCATGCACCTGCTCAAGGACGGCGGCCGCGCCGCCGTAGTGCTGCCCGACGGCTTCCTCTTTGGTGAAGGCATCAAGAGTCGCATCAAGGAAAAGCTGCTGACTGAGTGCAACCTGCACACCATCGTTCGCCTGCCCAACGGCGTGTTCAACCCCTACACCGGCATCAAGACCAACCTGCTGTTCTTCACCAAAGGCACGCCCACCAAGGACGTATGGTTCTACGAGCACCGGTACCCTGCCGGTTACAAAAGCTACTCCAAGACCAAACCCATGCGCGTCGAAGAGTTTGCCGTCGAGGAAGCCTGGTGGGGTAACGAGGCCGATGGCTTTGCCGCGCGGCAGGAGAACGAGTTCGCCTGGAAGGTCAGCTTCGACGAGCTGCAAAACCGTAACTGGAACCTCGACTGCAAGAACCCTCACGTCGGCGAACAGATCAGCCACGACCCGGACGAGCTGCTGCGCGACTACGCCGCGCTGCAAGACGAGATTGGCGAACTGCGCGACCAGCTCAAGGCCGTACTGGCCGAGGCCTTTGCCGATCAGGTTGCGGAGCGTCAAGCATGAGCGCAGTGTTGACCGACAACCTGCCGCTGCTGGCCGACGCGCCCAATGGCATCAAAAAGCTGCGTGAGCTGATTCTGGAGCTGGCGGTGCGCGGTAAGCTGGTGCCGCAAGATCCGAGTGATGAGCCGGCCAGTGAGTTGCTGAAGCGGATTGCTGAAGAAAAAGCGCGGCTTGTGGCGCAGGGGAAAATCAAGAAGCAGAAACCGCTGGCCGGCGTTGAAGAGGCAGCACTACCGTTTAAATTGCCAGAGGCCTGGGTTTGGGCTCGTCTTGGCGAAATTACCAACTTTGGTACTACAACCAAAAAAGACGAAATCCCAGATGACGCTTGGGTGCTCGATCTTGAGGATATTGAGAAAGACACTTCAAGACTTTTACAGAAGGCTCGCTTTTACGAGCGCAACTCTCTCAGTGACAAGAACAGCTTCGCTAAAGGCGATGTGCTATATGGCAAGCTCCGTCCGTATCTGAATAAAATTCTAGTAGCTGAGGATGACGGATTTTGCACAACCGAAATTCTCCCGTTCAGGTGCCACGGACCTTTTGTAGCGCACTACTTTATGGTCGCGCTGAAAAGCCCGTACTTCCTCAGCTATGTGAATGCTAAAAGCTACGGTATGAAAATGCCTAGGCTAGGAACTGAAGACGGTAGGCAAGCCCTTTTCCCTCTCCCCCCTCTCGCCGAACAACACCGCATCGTCGCCAAAGTCGATGAGCTGATGGCCCTGTGCGACCGGCTGGAAGCGCGGCAGGCCGATGCCGACAGCGCCCACTTCCAACTGGTGCAGGCGCTGCTGGGTAGCCTGACTCAGGCCAGCGATGCCGAAGACTTTGCGCAAAGCTGGCAGCGTCTTTCCAAACAATTTCACACCCTGTTCACTACCGACTCCAGCATCGACGCCCTCAAGCAAACCCTGCTGCAACTGGCGGTGATGGGCAAGCTGTTGCCCCAAGATTCTAGAGATGAGCCTGCGAGTGAGTTGCTGAAGCGGGTTTCGGAGGAAAAGGCGCGGTTGGTGGCAGAAGGGAAGCTCAAGAAGCAGAAGCCTCTGGGCGATATTGCTATTTCCGATATCCCGTTTGATGTACCAGATAATTGGGCGTGGTCTCGAATTGGAGAAATTTCGCTTAATACGGAGTACGGCCTGTCTGAGAAAACCTTTGACCTACAGGATGGAGTTCCCGTTTTGAAAATGGGTGACATACAAGAAGGAAGAGTTTTACTTGGCGGGCAGATGGCCGTAAGCAAGAATACAGAGGGTCTACCAGGGCTCTTTTTGGAAACGGAAGATTTGCTTTACAACCGAACAAACAGCGCTGAACTGGTCGGTAAAACTGGAGTTTTCTTGGGGCAAGCGGGGGAATACTCCTTTGCTTCTTACTTGATTCGTATCAGATGCCTGAAGGAGCTGTTTTCTCCGCTCTACCTGAATATTTCGATGAATGCGCCAGGCTTTCGTGAAACCCAAATAAACCCGCATTTGAAGCAACAATGTGGGCAGGCAAACGTTAATGGGACGATCATGAAAAACATGCTGGTTTCCGTCCCGCCTCTCCCTGAACAACACCGCATCGTCGCCAAAGTCGATCAACTGATGGCCCTCTGCGAGCAACTTAAAACCCGCCTTAACCAGGCCCTGCAGGTGCACGAACATCTGGCCAATGCGCTGGTCGAGCAGGCCGTGGCCTGATTTAACAAGCACACCGATAAGGACATCCTATGCGTCCCGACAAGAAAGCCGTCACCGACCTGTTTACCGAGCGCGCGCAGTACCTGATCCCCTTGTTCCAGCGCGGTTACGTGTGGACGCTGAACGAGCAGGTGCAGCCGCTCTGGGAAGACCTCGTTGACCGCCTGGAGGCTATCGTCCAGCATCAGGCCGATGCAGCCATGGTCGGGGCTGGCCGGCTCAGGCCGCTACGCCGGCACTTTCTCGGCACCGTGGTGATCGGCAGCCTCAAGGGCGGCAGCAGTGATGCCGTGGGCAACCGCGATGTGATCGACGGCCAGCAGCGCATCACCACCCTGCAGATCCTGCTGCTGGCGTTTCGCGACCTGGTGGTGCCGCTGGATGACGAGGCGCTGAGCTACGACCTCAAGCCGCTGACGCAGAATATCGGTAAGTACCGTCAGAGTAGCGATTCGCTCAAGGTGCTGCCGACCAATGTCGGCCGCGATGTGATGCAAGCGCTGGCCGAGCTGGGCAGCGCGGAGAAGGTTTGCGAGCGCTTCCCGGCCAAGGTTGGTCGGCAGTATCAGGAACGCCCGGCGATGGTGCGTGCCTACCTGTTCTTCCACGCCATGCTGGTCTGCCACCTGCGTGGCCTGCGCTACGATGACCCGTTGCCGGGCGCCGCGGCGGATGAAGAGCGCACCGTGGCCTATGCGGTGATTCGCTCCATTGACGCGGACAACCAGCTGAAACTGCCGGGCGCCGACCTGCCGCTGCAGGTGGAGCGCGCCCATGCGCTGCTGGTCACCCTGCGCGAGGGCTTCCAGATCATGTCGCTGGAGCTGGAGGACGAGGACGACCCGCAGATCATCTTCGAAACCCTCAATGCCCGGGGCGCACCGCTGCTGCCGAGCGACCTGATCCGCAACTTCATCTTCCTCCACGCTACACGTAACGGCGAAGACGTGGATGAGCTGTATCGCCAGGGCTGGCAGCACTTCGACGAGACGGTGGACACCAGCACCGGCAAGGGCGCCAAGTTCTGGAAGCAGCAGGAGCGGCAGGGCCGCCTGAAGAACTCGCGACTGGACCTGCTGCTTTACCACTACGTGGGCATGCGCAAGTGCGAGGATCTGAAGGTGGCCCACGTATTCAACGAGTTCAAGGACTGGTGGCAGGATGAGCCGCGCGACACTCAGCGCGAGCTGGCGCGCATCACGCACCTGGCGGGGTATTTCCAGACCTTTATGGTGCCGGGGCAGGCGAGTCGCCTCGATCTGTTCTGCCGGCGTCTGAAGCTGCTGGATGTATCCACGGTGACGCCGCTTGTGCTGTATCTACTGGAGCATCATAAGCCGGATTCCGCGGAGTTCCTGCAGGCCATTGGTGATCTGGAGTCTTACTTGGTGCGCCGCTTTATCTGTGGCTACACCACCAAGAGCTACAACCGCACCTTCCTCAACCGCTTGCTGGTGGAGATGGTGCGCGAGCAGAAGACCGATGCCGCGACATTGCGCGACAAGTTGCTGTCCCTGCAGGGCGACAGCCAGTGCTGGCCGGATGACGAGGCCTTCGCCCTTAACTGGTGCCATCGCGCTCTTTACCAGGGCCGCAACACCAGCAAGGTCCGTGCGGTTCTAGAGGCGCTGGAGCTGTCCATGCGCGGTAGCAAGCAGGAGAGCCTGGTGCTACCTGATGGCCTGACCGTGGAGCATGTGTTGCCGCAGAAGTGGCAAACGAACTGGCCGCTCGCCGAGGACACACCAGAGAGCCAGGAAAGGCGCCGTCGCCTGCTGCACAGTATCGGCAACCTCACACTGGTGACCCAAGCCTTCAACTCCGCCCTGAGCAACGAACCCTTTGCCGTGAAGCGGCAAGAGATCGTGACCACCAGCCTGCTGATGCTCAACACCCACTTCCAGCGCTATGGCGACAACGATTCCTGGGATGAGGAAGATATCGTGGTGCGAGCGGACAGCCTGTTTGCATCCGCGCTGAAGATTTGGCCGATGCCGAAGTGATGCTGGAATTACTGATTATTCGAATAACGTTTCTGGGTGCCCTGACATGATGGACCTGCTGCAACACCTGATTCCTGACTTCGCCCATATGTTCAGCGCCAACCCCAATGGCATCAGTGCCTGGTTCTGGTTGGCCACTGCGCTTGTCTTTGTTTTTTCCCTTTGGGCGCTGGTGGTGCATTACCGCCGCTTCAGCGCGCGGATGCAGGCTCTGCACTCACTGCTGGAAGGGCAGAGCAAGGAGACGCTAGCGCAGAACCGCCGGGAAACCCTACAGAGGGCGGGGGAGCTCAAGGCGCCGAATGTAGGCATGCTCTGGCGTGAGTTCGACGAGAGCCTAGTGCTGTCCTCGGATCAGAAGCAGCTGTTCAACACGCTGGATGCCGAGCACTTCTTCAACCCGCGTACGCTGGCTGGTGGTTTGACGGCCAGCCGGTTGCTGGCGGCAGCGCCAAGCTTTCTGGTGGCCATCGGCGTGCTGGGTACCTTCGTCGGCCTGACCGTTGGTCTGGAAGGGCTGGTAGGCAGCACGGGCGAGATCGAAGCGCTCAAGGGCGGTATCAACAAGCTGATCTCCGGTGCTGCCGTGGCCTTTATGACCTCGGTCTGGGGTGTGCTGTTCAGCCTGCTGCTCAACTTCATCGAGAAGATGTTCGAGCGTGCGGCGCTGCAGGGGATTCAAGCGCTACAGCACGATGTGGATGCGCTGTATCCGCGCATTCCCGCCGAGCAGTCGCTGGTGCACATCGCCGAATACGGCAAGGAGAGCAAGGAGGCGCTGCAGGAGCTGCACGAGCGCATCGGCGAGCGCCTGCAGGAAACCCTGACCGGCATGAACGAGGCGATGCAGACCGCACTCACTGATGCCCTGAACAACATCATGGCGCCGGCCATTCAGACCTTGGTCAGCACCACCAGCCAGCAGTCCACTCAGGTGCTGGAAAGCCTGGTAGGCAACTTTATGGAAGGCATGACCTCGGTTGGCCGTGAGCAGGGCCAGCAGATGCAGCAGGCAGCGGCTAATGTGAATGCCGCCGTGAGTGGCATGAGCGAGCAGCTGAATCAGTTGTTTAGCAGCCTCAGCGAGCAGCAGAGCCAGCAGATGGCGGTGGCGCAGCAGCAAAGCTCGGCCTTCGAGGCGCAATTGCAGCGCATTAGCGGTTCTGCTGATGATCGTCAGGCGCAGATGGAGCAGCGCTTCAGCGAGTTGATGGCGGGCCTGAGCGGCCAGCTACAGAGTCAACTGGGTGCGGCGCAGCAGCGTGACGAAGAGCGCCAGGCGCTGTTCGAGCGGGTATTGGGGCAGGCCAGCAGCAGCCAGACGGCGATGCTGGAGCAGTTCTCCCATTCGACCCGTGAGCAGATGCAGGCGATGGCCGAGGCCGGCAACGAGCGCCATAACAATCTGGAGAAGGTGTTCTCCCGTTTGATGATGAACCTCAACACTCAGCTCGATACGCAGATGGGCGCCGCCGAGCAGCGTGAGCAGGCTCGCGCGCAACGGCATGAGCAGCAACAGGCCGAGCTGCTCGAACGCCAGCAGCTGATGCTGGGCAGCCTGGGGCAGAGCAGCCAGCAGCAGATCAATGCACTCAACGAGGCGGCGGCGCAGCAACAACGTGAATTGCAGAGCACCGTGGACAAGCTGCTGGGTGGCCTGACCACGCAGATCGGCACCCAGGGTGAGCAGGCCGAGGCTCGCGAGCTGGCGCGGCAGGAGCGCTTCCAGCAGCAGCTTGAGCAGGTTGCCCTGCAGCAGCAGGAGTTGCTGGCCGGTTTGGCCAGTGCCGTGCAGGCCACTCAGCAGCAGAGCCGCCTGATGGCGGAGCAGCACCAGCAGTTGCTCGGCCAGCTCAAGCAGGCAACCGAGGCGGCTGCGCAGAGCAGCAAGCATATGGACAGCAGTGCCAATCAGCTTGGCCTGCTATCGACCAACGTGCGCTCGGCCGCCGAACTGTTGGGCCAGCGCCTGGAACAGGTGACTGCACGCATCGAGCAGGCAGGCGGGCAGAACGCCGAACTGGCTGGCCAGCTGCAGCAGCAGGCGACGATCCTGGCGCAGTTGCAGGGCACCCTGCTGGAAGGCGCTCAGCGCTTCGAACAGGCTGCCAGCGAGGCGCGTAACGGCTTTCGCGAGATGAAAACGACCCAGCAGGAATTCCTCGCCGGGGTGCGCCATGAGTTTATCTCGCTGGGTGTGGCGCTGCGTGAGCAGGTCGAGGCGGTGGAGAAGCAGGCCGAGGAGTGGCTGCGTAGCTATGCCGGTGAGGTGCGCGTGCAGACGGATGACCGCATGAACAAGTGGAATGAGGTCTCTCAGAACTATGCGGATCAGATGCACCGCATCGTGCAGAACATGAGCAGCATTCTGGATGAGCTGGAGGCACGCTAATGCGTCTGGGCAAAGCCAAAGAGGTCAGCGTCGACGAGGAAAATCCGTACTGGATGTCCTTCTCGGACATCATGTCGGCGTTGCTAGTGATCTTTATTCTGGCCTCGGTGATTCTGATCCTGCAGTTGATGGAGATTCAGCAGGAGCTGAAGGAGCGGCAGGTTCAGTTCGAGGAAGAAATCGTCGAGCTGAAAAAAGCTGAGCAGGTGCGCCGCACCATTCTGGATGAAGCGGTTGAGGCCCTGCGCCGTCGCGGCATCAAGGTCGAGGTCAGCGAAAATCATACGGTACTGAGTATTCCCAACGATCTGCTCGGGTTCGACAGCGGCGCCTATGACATTCATGCCGCTTACCAGGAACGTGCGCTGGAGATCGGCAAGGTGATCTATGAGGTGATCGCCCGTGATGACAGGATTGAGTATCTCGATACCATCTTCATCGAGGGCCATACCGACAATCGGCCGTTCCCGGGGTTTATGGGCAAGGGCAACTGGGGGCTCTCAACCTTCCGCGCCATTTCTTTGTGGCAGTTCTGGGGCGCTGCCCTGCCAGGTGATGAGCAACTGGCCAGTCTGAACAACAAGGATGGCAAGCCGCTGTTCTCGGTCAGTGGTTACGGTGAAACCCGGCCGGTGGTGGTAGACCAGCAGGCGGAAGAAGACTTCAAGCGTAACCGCCGTATCGACATCCGCTTCACCATTCGCCGCCCGGACAGCGCTCAGTACGAGCAGGTGCGTGAGCGCCTGGAAGAGGTGCAGCCGTGAAGTTGCCCCCGCTGCATATGCCCGTGGTCGAGTGGCCTGCCAGGACAATTGAAGTCTGGCAGACTCTGATCGAAAAGGGGGCCAGGATGGCGGCAGCGACAGGGCAGGGTGATGCGTTCGAGGCAATGCTGGCGCGTTTGCGCGATATGGCCAGCACCGGGCGTTTTGACGGCTTGCCGGCGTTGCTCAAACGCCGGCTTACCGCGCGAGCGCTGACCTGGTTGTGGTTGAACGACGAGGTTATCGGCAGGCGGCTGTTCAGTGTCCGCTTGCTCACTGTGCTGGTGGAGGCGCAGCAGCCGAGGCTGACGCGCATTACTCTGCAGCAACTGGCGCAGTTCTACTTCCGTCGCTTCGACAAGCTGGACGAGCACGAGGGGCTGCGTGAGAAGCTTGAGCAGGTTTTGCTGCAGCAACTGCAATTGTTGCCTGAACCCAGAGTCAGCGGGCCGCAAGCCGATCCGCTGTTAACCCTCAAGCGTGATGGACATTGGTTGTTGCCGCTTGACGGCCCGGTACAACTGGTCGAGCAGGTTCGCGACAGCGGCCATGAGCTGAGTGCAACCTTTGAGGCTCTGGGTCTTCAGGGCTTTGACGATGGGCGCTATGGCGATATCTGCCGGGCGCACTTCTACCTGGAGACCCTGCGAGGGCTTTCGCCCGGTGAGTATGACCCGGTGCTGGACGAACTGCAGAAACCCTCTGTGGCCAAGGCGCCCTACGAGGGCGAGCGGCGAATCGGACATATCGCGCTGGAGATTTTGATCGACCGCGTCGGGCAGGAACCGGGCGATGCCTGGTTGAACTTTATCCTCAATCTGGCTGGGGATCCGCGTATTTCCCGCAACTCGGCCAACTACCGAGAGTGGTGGCAGTTCCTCGGTGACGAGCGGGTGCATAAGGTTCGGGGTTGGTTGTCCAAGGAAGACTTGCGTCTGTTTTTGCAGGCGGTGGAACAGTACGGTATCGAAACTCAGAACGACGATCTGCAGCGAATGTTCCCTGCACGCAAGCAGTTCCTGGAAGGCCTCTTCAAGCTCAAGCTGATCCGCAATACCCGTTTGCTGCTTGGTGGGCGGGCGCAGCATTCAGTCAACCGCATCCTCGGCAAAGAGGTCAAGACCACATTTGCTCGTATGGACGGGCAGATGAACGACAAGGCGGTGATCTATCTCGATTGCGGAGATTTCCACCTGGTCGAGGGCTCGCACAGCTTCAGAGTTTGGGTTTATCTCGCCTCGCCGGGCGAGGCTCTGCGCTCCTATGAGCGCTCAAGTTTCAGTCACGCTGATCTGACCACGGCTATTCCTCAAGCCTATAAGCTGCTTTATCCCAGCCTGCCCTATGATGCCTTCACGCATCACCCGCCGCTTTCCTGGCAGAACAGAGTGTTCAGCTTCCTGGCTGATAACGGTATCGCTCTGGATATCGAGCAGTTGCTCAATCGCAGTGACTACCAGTCTTACCTGCGCAAGTTTGGTATGCCTGTGGTCAATGCCAGGCGTACGGCAGTGCCGCCTCCTCGACAGGTAGATTCTCCTGCAGAGCCGGCGCGTTCCGCTGCTGACAGGACTGAGGCGACAATGCTGTCAGCGCCTCAGGGGCGTGCGCCTGTAGCACAGGTAACGAGAGAATCCAGAGCTACTCCTGCACAAGAACCATTGGCTTCGCGTGCTGTGACGCCTTCTCCGTCTTCTTCAGTAAGGCAAGGCACTCAGCAGCATTATCCCGTAGTGCCGCGCTATGTAAGTCCTTCCGTAGTGAATGCTCCTGTCACGGCGCCTCCGATGCAGGCAAGCGAAGGACGGCTGGCAGGGTTGAAACCCTCGGCCCTGAAGATACTGCGCTACTTTGTGGATAACCCAGGCGATAAAGTCCGCTATGCGGCGAATGTGTTCGGTGTCGATACGCGAGAAATCAATCAGATCTTGTATGGCCCATTGAAGGACATGTGCGTGCGTGATGAGCAGTACGGCTGGACGGTGAATGAGGCAGCACGTCTCGCGCTTGAGGCATTGGATGAACAGGAAGGGGCCGAATAGATGGGGTTGATGGATATTTTCCGCTCGCTCATCGGTGAGCGGGATGGCGCGCTGAGTACTCAGCAGGGCTTTCAGTCGCAACCGGACTCCAATGGCTTGAACTTCTTCATGCCCATGCCGGCCTTCCAGGCGTTGCAAACTGGGCAGGGTAGTGCGCTGGCAAAAGTACAGTTGATCGTGTTCAACATGCTGACTGAGCAGGGCATTGCTGAAACCACCGCTAACGGTTTCCACATCGGTGCCGAAGATGTTTCGGGGATGGACCTTGAGCAGGCGGAAATCCTGCGCTTGCCAAGGCGCTTGCCGGGGCGCTTTCTGACCTCGATCAGTGGACGCACAGGCAACAGTGGTTTTCGTGTGGCGATCACCTTGGAAATGCCGGATGGCGCTGCCAGCTTCACACGCAAAGGCCCTTATTTGTTCCTGACCAGCAGTGAGTGCTACTGGCTGACGCCGGCTGAAATGATGGGTTTGCAGGCCTGGGAGCGGCATGAGGCGCTGCTGCCGGAGCAGCGTGGTGAGGCGGCCAATCTGCGTTTGATGGCTGAACTGCAGACCGCCGCACGCAGCGGTATGCGCATTGACCTGAGCCACTTCGAGCGGCTGGATGTGGTGGTGCCGGAGAACATCGGGGTTATCGCCACGCGTTTGCCAGATGGCAGCCTTCAGCTCTGCCCTAGCCTGGGGGATGGCTCCACTGCTGATCAGTTGGAGAAACGCTGGTCGCAGTTGGACATGACGGCCGATGGCGGCGTGCTGCGGATTGACAATCGTGTGCTGTTGCTGGATCAGGCGAGGATGGAGGGTATCCGCAATGTGCTGGCGAACAAGCGTATTCCGGCTAACCAGGTAAACGAGTTTATTGCGACGCCCACGGCGTTTCTCGATGCTGCGCTGGTCAATCTGGAGGTGGGCTTCTCCGCCCGGGTTGCGGGCATCGGCAAGCTTCAGCACATGGACTTCGGCGCGCTGGATGCAACTAAGAATGACTGGTTTGCACTGGACAAACGCCCGGCACCTGCCGCTATTCTGGGCAAGCTGATTCAGTCTCCCGAGGATTTGCAGCGCTTCGAAGGGGTACTGCAGGCGGCTAATGAACAGGGCGCGACGAGTGTGGCGTTTGCTGGCGAGGTGATCGATATCTCCGATGCCCCGGCCGTTCAGCAGGAGCTGGCCAAGGCTCGCCAGAACATGCACCCGGTCAGCGATAGCGAATCGCGTGACGAGGAGTACGAGCCCCCGGAAGGCAAGGAAAAGGTCGGGGTCATTCTCAAGGATGTCGACGAGATAAATTCTGCACTGTTGCACAAGGCGGCGGCTGCAACGCCGTTGACTGTGCCCGACTGGTCGGTTTATGCCCGGCAGCCGTTCCCTCATCAGCGTGAGGGGATCGAGTGGATGTTGAAACTGATGGGCGCTGCGTTGCAGGATGAAGCGGATGACCTGTATCGCCTGCAGGGTGGTCTGTTGGCTGATGACATGGGCCTCGGCAAGACCTACATGTCGCTGGTTACGGTCGGGGAATATCTGGCCAGTCAGCGCGCGGCTGACAAGCCACAGAAACCAGTTCTGGTGGTGGCGCCGCTGAGCCTGCTGGAAAACTGGGAGGATGAAGTCGACAAGACTTTCGCCGGCATTCCGTTCCGCGATGTGGTGGTGCTGCAGTCGGGGCGGAGTCTGCGCGACTATCGCGTCAACGGTGCTGAGCGCGAATCGGTGCAGTTGGCGTCTATGATCGATGACAGCAGTGGCATGGTGGATGAGCAGAGCATTCGCTATGCGCTGCATGTAGGGCCGGAAGCTGGTGTGCATCGTCTGGATATGGATCGCCGCTTGGTACTGATGACCTACCAGACCCTGCGCGATTATCAGTTCTCTCTGTGCCGTATCGACTGGGGCATGGTCATCTTCGACGAGGCGCAGAACATCAAGAACCCCAATGCGCTACAGACTATTGCGGCCAAAGGGCTCAAGGCGGATTTCAAACTGCTGGCAACCGGCACGCCGGTGGAAAACAGCCTGGGCGATTTCTGGTGCCTGATGCATACGGTGCAGCCCGGTTTGCTGGGGGGCTGGGAAAACTTCCGCGATACCTGGATCAAGCCGATCCTGGCTGCCAGCGATGATGAGCGAGATGAGGTCCGGGCGCATTTAGGCGAGCAGCTGCGGCGTGCGGTTGGCATATTTATGCTGCGGCGGGTGAAAGAGGATCAGCTCAAGGGCCTGCCAACCAAGACCATTCTCAGTGGTGTCGAGCAAGCTGATCATGGCTTGCAACGGCATGCGACGCAGTTGGGTGTGGTGATGAAAGGCATCCAGTTGCAGACCTACGATGAAGTCCTCAACAGCTACCGGGCGCGACGTGCGAGTGCTGAGGATATGCGGGGTACCGCACTGGCGGCATTGACTCAGCTGCGCTCGATTTCCCTGCACCCACGCCTGGAGAATGAGCCGGCGCTGTACAGCGAGGACGGCAAGCAAGCGCGGCAATTGATGATGGAGTCCGGCAAGCTGGCGGTGATGCTGCAGTTGCTCGATGAGATCCGTAGCAAGGGTGAAAAGGTCATCCTGTTCATGATGACCAAGCGTCTGCAGCGAGTCCTCAAGCTCTGGCTTGATCAGATCTATGGCTTGAGTGTATCTGTGATCAATGGCGATACCAAAGCGGTCGCGACACGTGCGGAAGACATGACGCGAAAGCGGCTGATTGCCGAATTTGAAGCCCACAGCGGTTTCAATGTGCTGATCATGTCGCCAGTCGCTGCGGGGGTCGGTCTGACCGTGATCGGGGCCAATCATGTGGTGCATCTGGAGCGCCACTGGAACCCGGCCAAGGAGGCGCAGGCATCTGACCGGGTTTACCGGATCGGCCAGACCAAACCGGTGTTCATTCACCTGCCTGCTGTCACTCATCCCCAGTTTGATTCGTTCGATGTGCACCTTGACCGCTTGTTACGCGGAAAACTGATGCTCAAGGATGCCGTTGTGACACCGGAGTCGGTCAGTGAGGGGGAGATGATTCAGTCGATGGGCCTTTAAAGAATCTGTATGGGCGAGCTGAAAGGGGGACAGGTTTATTGATCGGCAGCCCTAACCAGAAAAGCCAATCGATCTCCACGTAAGTTGAAGTTTCAGAGTTTAAGGTCATTGCTTCCCACTCGTATTTTAGGGGCGTCACTATCGCTTAGGACATAGCCCTTCTCTTGAGGCTTGGCGGCTTTGACTTTGAAGTCCGAGAGGCGGGTGGCTTGAGCGCACATGCGGTATTCCAAAAATTACCAGTAGATGACTTGGAATACCGGATTTCGTGGACCTTGCTGGACGCTATCGGATCGTGATGACGCTGAAAGCCCCGTATTTACTGGGTATCAGGCACAAAAAAGACGTCCGTGGACGTCTTTGATTGATCATTTGGGACAGGGGATTTGAATCTGTTCAGTAAGTTATTGATTTATAAAATATATAACGATTTTAATTTTTACTTGGAATACCAGTTGGAATACTGCACTCCACTTGACCACCCGTTTGCATTCGATCTGACCAGCACGTTTCGTAACCATGATTGGCAGTGAACTGCCCATAGCTGCCGGTGGTGACAGGAAGAAATCGGCCGGTTGTGTCGAAAAGTTCGTCCCGGCCTGACTAACGATGCAATGAGTGGTGAAAACACCTCTTTTGCACGCTGTAACGTAAAATCTGAGCCCTGAACCTTCTGCGAGAAACACGGATTTCAATCTCAGACTCGTAAATTAATGCCGTGGAAACCAAAGCCGACTTTTTCAACAAGATCGGCTAAGAACGGACGGTTGACCTAGGTCCGCTTTGCGCTAATTGGGTAAAGGCCGTATCGGCCCTTACCATGAATACGCGTGAACGTGATGGGTTCGAGCGCTTCCGCTGTTTCTGGTTTGATCGGTTCGTTTTCGAGAACGATGACTTGTCCGCGCCCACGCCAAGTCGCCATCCAACCATAGAACCGGTCAATGACCGTCGAAGGCAGCACCTCATGCTCTTCGGTCGAGTCCGGATCGGCGTACGTCTTCAGCGGCGAATCGAGCACGACGACGCCGAGATGCGGGTGCCCTTTCTCAAGCGCGTGTTCCATGAGCGCGACCACCAGAGAGGACAGGTACAGGCCTCTCACACCGGCGCCGTAGCTGAGGCGAGAACGGTCGTCGATACGCAGATCGCAAGATCCGTCTTCGAGAGCGATGTTCTGGATGGCAGTGAAACCCCAAGTATTCAGCAACTCCTTTGCGCGGTTGGCCACCTCACGGCCAAACGTACCGCTCTCGCGAGTCACATTGATACGTTTGCGCACGCTTGCCTTTTTTAGGCGATCAATTTCTGCCGTCAGGTGCTGTATCTCGTCGAAATTACTCAGCTGCTCGGACAGCTCTGAACGTCGCAACGCCAATGTCTTTGGATTGGCAGTGAACTCGACGCGGACGTTCTGGAGCACCATCGCTTCGCGGTTCTGCAGCACGTTGAGGGCAGCATCCAGATTCGAAGTCTTTGCTTTGAGATCTTGGTAGCGGCCTCGTTCATGTTGGAGTGCAGCGAGTAAGCCCACGCGGAGAGCACGAATTTTTTCTGCTTCAGCGGCGATGGCTGCTCGGTAGCGACTTGGCGCCGCGGGGCGCAGATCGTTAGGGTCCACTTGGCTTTCTGCCGGGGTTCCGCACAATGGGCAATCTACAGTCGGTAGTTCCTGGAAGAACGCGACGCCTTCATTAGTACCTCCAAGGCGAGCTTGGTCGTTCGCGTACTTCTTGTCGAGCAGCTCGAAGCGGCCAATCATGGACTGCGTGTGATTCCGCTCGTTCTCAACCTGGCGTAATCCATCGGACGTTTCAGCAAGCTGCCTGCGCAAGTCCTTCAGCGCGGAAGCACGCGCGTCGTATTGGCTCGTCATTGCCGAGAGGGCTGTATCCACCCGCTCCAGCGCCTCTGCCACCTCGTGGCGCCTCAGGTCTTTCGGCATAAGGGTTTCGATGCGCTTCAGGGCAGTTTCGGCAGCCTGTAGCTCGCCGCGGGCACGTTCAGCGTCTGTTGCGGACTTCCGCAGTTGGATGGCCGAATCATCGGTGCCTGTCAAAAACAAGTGGAACGCCGCTTCATGCTTCGATGCGGCATGCCCGCTGCCAGCACTGGGTTGCTTGGCAGGGATGTCGGACTGCGACCACAACGACCAGTGGCGAAGATCGTCGCCCGTTACGGCACCACGCTTGCTGTGATTGCGAAGAATTTGTTTGCCACTCGCGCCGCACAACGCTACGAGTAACTCCCCGAGGTCTTGATCCAGCGGTTCGAACGCTTGATCCTCAGTGTCGCCGAGCACGCGCGTGTAAACGGCGGCGCCTCCGCCAGACATCCCGCGGCGTACTTCGTATTCGCCGTCGGCTGCATTAAACCGCAGGCGGAATTCCTGGTAGCCCTGCGTCAGCGGGAATGATTCGGGAAGGTCGTTACCTCCCAGCATGTACCAAAGGCAGTCGTAAATATAGGACTTGCCAGTCTCGCTGGGGCCTCGAATCAGCTGTCGCCTGTGGTGGAATAGGACCTCGGCGATCTCGCGATCTGGTCCGTGGACTGACAGCGACGTGAGAACTATGCCCATGCGCCACCTCCATTTCGCGCCATCAATTCGAGTTCTGCGCCCCACAGGTGACCGCTCGCGGCGAATTGGGCAGTCAGTGCGGAGGAGTCGGCTTGACCATAGCGCTCGGCTGCCCATGCGCAGCGCTGCTCCAATTCACGCAAGTAGCTTGACGTCAAAGCGCCCGTCATCGTCCTCGCGACCTCGCCCGCGAAGTAAGTGATGCCATCTGTGTCCCATGTGGCCGTCACCAGGCCTCGCGTGCTCATGAGGTAGAGCCCTTGCTCAATCAGCTCGCGCCTGCTCATGAGTTCTGCTCCGCGGAATGGAATGGGAGTGTGTAGGCTGCTCGGCCCGTTCAGATCCGCGGAGTACACAATGGCATAGTCCAGCAGCACCAGCTTCTGAAGGTCCGACCCGTGCGGCAGGAGTGCCTGTAGGAGATAGACCATGCGGATGCCGAGTTCAAATGGTGAATTGAACACAGGCAACGCGTGTCGTTTTACTTGACCCACTGGAGCCTCCTCTGGTTTGCTAAGTGGTGGCAGGTGCCCGGCAGGTCGCCGGGCCGCAGCTTAGGAGCCAGCGGACTGTCATTGACGACCAACTGTTGCGCACCCTCGGTGCCAGCCTCGAGTCGGTCCAGACCGGTCTTATGCCGAGGGCTCTTGATCTTAGGCTTGATGCCCGTCAGCACCATGCCCAACAGCGCCTCGAACTCAGCCTCGCCATAGGTGTCCCGACTGAATGTCTTCAAACCTTCGGCGCAGTAGAACAGTGCGCGCTGACTCTGGAAGTGCTCACCGCAGGAGTCCGAGGCCATTAGTTCATCCAGCGTCAAGCCCTTGCCGGTTAGTTCGGAATAGACCTTCAGCAATTCTTCGATGTAGACCTGCTCATGTACTGTGGGGGCGACGGGGGCCAAGGGATCATCACCGCGCTGACCCTCAAAACCAAACAACTCGAAGTGCGCCTTCTGATCCAGCGCATGCCACTCCAGGATGTCTCGTGTCTGGCACTCCGCGATGTTCTTGAAATCGAAGGCCAGGACTAACTGTTCGAGTGCCGGGGTTAGCTCTGTAGCGCGTCCCTTGAGCCCGGTCTTCCCCGCCCTCCAGTCATCCAGCAAGCGCTGCTTGAACTCGTCGGGTTTGCTCAGAAGGTTGTGAAGGTCATTGCCCACGCCGCGCGGCGCACAGAGGTAGTAGTACCGCGGCGCAGGGTAAGTCTTTGCCTCCAAGTGCTTGAAGAATTTGACCAATTCTTTGAATACGTCGGTAGGCGTCAAGGCGTGGTTGTAATGTTTGCCTTGAAAGAGATCCCATTGCCTCTCGGACAAAGCGGACACTAGACGAGCTTCGACATCGCGCCCACCGTCGCCTGCGCCGCCCAGTTGTTTGACGAATACGTATTTCGCATCGCCACCCAAAGGACGATTGCGACATGCGTCCTCAATGAGCTTTTCCCATTGGTCGGCGTGAATGAGCAAGACTTGGGATGAAGGAGGAATGACGCCGCGCTTTACCGCAAAGCGGTTCCTCCGCATCAGCTTCTGAGTCGGATTAGTTTCCATACGATCGGGTGCCGCGCTCTTAAGCGGTGGCAGCCGAGCCTCCATATTTGCGTCGTTGGCACGCAGCAGAATCCGGAATCGATCCAGATTGCGCCAATTTGTTCCACTGGCGCGATAGTGCCATAAGTAAGCGACCCCTCCACGGATTTTTAGCACGCTCCTCTACTGGCCCAGGCTGAACCGGTTGCTGCCAAGCGGGGATCGGGAAAGGGATGGAGACTTCACTGCGGGCGTGATTTATTACGCCGCTCAGGAACAGCGCCATATTGAAGCGCCTGGTCACACTCGACCTCCAATGTAGGCCGAAACCACATCGATCCGGTTATACCTGAGCTCAAGGCTGATCTGTTAGCGCGCCTGTTGATCAAGGTCGCGGTCAATGCGATAGCAGTGGCCATCATTGATCGGTGCAGCGTGGCCCGTGAGCTGTTCGTAACGCTCGCAGGCGTAGGCCGCTCGCAGTTCATGAAAACCCTTCAGCCCGTATTCATGCAGCGTTTCGCGGGCGGGGAGTACGGTCTGTTACAGGAACGCGGCGTAGCTTTCGTCTCGGGCCAGCAAGTTGCGGCTGCTGGTCGGCGACGCCTTACGAGCCAACTGCAGCGCCGCTTTCACCGCTTCATTGGCCACGATCCATCGCGGCGCGGAAGCCCCTGAGGGGCCGCCTTTGGTGCCGTCCTGAATGTTGATGCGGCCGAAGTGTTCGGCTTCGCGGTGCAATCGTGGCAGGTCCGCCAGGATTGCTTCGCGCAGGCGCATACCGGTTGTTCGAGCCAATAGGACAATCGCGGCCACCCGCTCGTGGTGCTGTTCGCCAAGTACCTCAAGCACTCGCTGCACCTGTTGGCGGTCTTGGCCATCTGGCGCGCGGGTGCGTACGGTCGAGCGCTTCTGTCCCAACGCCTGACTCGGGCTGGCGATCCTCACGTCCTGATCACCGCGCAGCGCAGCGAGGGTGCGGTTTACGCTGCTCAGGCGGTTCTGCGCGGTGGCGATGCAGAGTTCACCTTGCTGGATCTGCTGGCGCAGATATGCGGCGTAGTCTTGGAGCGTCTGTCGATCGATCTGGCGCGCATCGTTGTAACCGGGACCGTCCTCTGATCGACACCAACGCACGAACGCTCGCCAGCGATCGCTATGCGCTTTGACCGTGGCAAAGTGGCCGCCGGCAAACAAATCCTTTAGCGCTTGTGAACCGGCATAGCTCAGCTGGCGGCCATAGCCAAAGTTGCGACCATCACGTCGACTAATCAAGGTCATCGTCATCACCGTTTTCGTTTGTTTGCAGAAAAAGAAGCAGGGCTTTCCAGTGGGGGCTGAACCTGTCCACCTGCTGCCAGTGTGTTGGGCGGATCAGGAGGGCGTTCTCCTGGTGTTCTAGCCGTGCCCCTTCCTCACGCAGTTGCTCGATCAACAGGGCGATGTCGGCGGGGGCAAGAGGTGGTGTGGCGACAGTGGCGACAACCCGCTTCATTCTTGGCCTGGCGCGTGGCGACAAGGTGGCGACACGCCGTGTTTCTGATTGCGATTGATGTTGCGCCTGGTAGCAGCGCACCGCGTCATTGAGGCGAAACATGGCGGACCTCGAAAGTTTTGGCATCGCGACTGTTCAGCCAGTTATGCGTGATCAACTCGACGAGCAGTTTGGCGGTGTGATGGCTGCTCTTGCGTGCAAAACGAGGGCCGTTGCGATTGAGATCGCGGGTAGTGAATTGGGTCCAGCCTTTTTGCGTCAGCCAGCGCAGCAGTCGATCCGCATCCTCACGTAAAGTGTTGATTGGCTCTTGTTCGGTCAGGCGTTGGATCTCCGCCAGGTAGTAATCCATCAGTGTTGAGGCGCGTTGAATATGGGCATCACTCACTACACTCGTATCTTCAGTAACCGCGAGCACACCGGCGATGCGCAGCACATTGGTCGCCGCTTTTCCTGCGACGGATTGGACGCCCGCCAGCTCACCGAACTCGCCAGACTGGCATTCGATGGTGTCGTGAATATCAATCCAGGCAGTGCGAGCGCTGGGCGTCAGTTCCAGCTTAGCGGGGTTAAATGAACCGTCTTTGTCCAGCGACAATCGCTTATCCAGCAGGGAGGTGATGCGCGTTTGGTAGCGCTGGACCTTGGTATCTCGCGTCAGTTCGACTGCCTTGTACAAGCGCCGGCGACCAGACGTTCGGGCCAACTGATCAAGCAGCGGCTCAGGATGCCTTGGCCATTGATCATCCGGTCTTTGAGCAGTTGGTTGGAGACTGCATTGGCTGATGAGACCAGCGCCGCGAGATCCTGAGTCGGTAGCGGCAGGCAGTTATGCGATGACCGGGCATGCCTGACTGTCAGTCAGGTACAGTCCATTCCGTGGGCTGCGTGCGGCACCATCTCCTCATCGCTGCTGCGGGTGACACGGGCGTGATCTGCCGTAGCCGTACGGTGGATAACTTTGCGACGATCACGTTGGGCGTGACTGCGCGCCTAATTGGAAGCGAGCGCGCATGGGCAGGGAGCACCAGGGTATGGCGTAGCCTTAAAGGTCCTGGCTACCTGGCCTGATGACCGCTTGCCGTATTTTTTGTAAGCCCCTGAGGGCGCGAAGGCAAAGCCTTCCTGTCCTCAGGGGCTTGGCTCTAAAAGCCCAGCGACAGCAGAAAAATAGTGGCGACTGTCGCCACGGGGGAAATACGGGAGGCTTTTTGCTCTGGCCTGACGGATATCGAAGAGGGCAAACTTTCGAGATGTTCCGCGCCACTGCTGCCTATGAAAGTTGCACGGCGTCGTGAGATGGGCCGTAAGAGGTCAATTTACCGACTGAGTCCGTTGGCATGCTCGACTGATGGCATCAGCACTGGCATATCCCGCCATTGAATCCAGGCGGTGTTTTGCCAATGCAAAAGACTCACGGAACGACCCGCCCAATGCAGTGTGGTGAGCGTTGGCCCATTCTCTGCTGTGGAGGCTGTGGTTCTTCGTAGTGCGGGGATGACGTCATGCGTCAACCACTGCCGAAGGTTTCGATTTTCAGGGATCTGGTGATAGATCATGAGCGCATACATGCCGGACTCGCTCACCATCAACGTATCCTGAATTTCCCCGTGGTAGTTCAGCGAGAGAACACGATATTGGTCGGTGTCGAGTTTGCGAATGAGGCGCTCGTTCAGGGAGTAGCCCATAAGCCTGCCGAGATCAACAACGCTAAACCAGGCTTGAGCATCGAGTATCAATGCATGGATGAAACGATTGTTGCGCGTGAACCGCATGGGTTCGAAATGCTCGTTCATTTTTGAATTGTCCGCTAGAGGTGATAACACCGCCTCCTGACGCCAATCAGGGTGGGCGGAACCGTATGGGTTGGCGTACCGGCTAGTCGGACCCCGGCGCATCCGAAGATGCCCACATACGGCCCGCCCATAACAGGCAGCCACATGCAGGACACGAAAAAGCCGCGACAGCGGCTTTTGTGTCTTCCGAACCAGACAGGACGCCAATCCTGTATCGCTAATGGGTAGCGATGCATAGACCTTACTGCTTGATGCCTGCAAGAGCAAGGTCCTGGAGGTGCTGGTGCTCGGCATTGCAAGCATCCGACCAGCGAACCTTGCACCGCTATACTGCCTTGCCGAATGTTTTTGCCATGTACACGATCATCGAAACCGAAATATTCAAGCGTTACGCCGAATCAATCTGGCGTTATGACGAGCGCCAGGAATTCATCACTTGGTTGGCGGCAAACCCGCTGGCTGCTGATCGCTTACACCAAGGCGAAGTTCGACAACTTGCCGACAGCCTTCCTGAATCAATTGAAAGAGGAAATCAGTAATGGACCATGAAATGGAAAGCTTTCAGAAGGACTTGCTGGCTTCGGTACGTCAAATGAAGGCTGGCAAGGCCGCACGCACAACCGAGGTGAAGCTTTCGGCTGCGGCTGAGGCCCGGGCCAAAGTCGGCGTGTCTCAAAGTGCATTTGCGGAGCTACTGGGCGTCAGCCTGCGCACGCTGCAGGATTGGGAGCAAGGTCGTCGGCGACCTGCCGGTGCGGCACAGACCCTGTTGCGGGTTGCCAGCCAGCACCCGGAAGCGTTGCGAGACCTCCAGGCCATCTGACAGCCCGTTCCATCACCGCCAGCGACGGTTGTCCGATCAACGAATCGGTACGACGTTACCGCTTCGGTCGCCGTGGATGGCCGTAACCGATAGATTCCCTGTCGCTGCTTTTTGAATGTACTCGCTCCACCAAACCATCATCGGGCGCCGACGCTCGATGTAGTCCGCTCGGTTGTATGCGCTTCGGGCTTCGACTTTATCGACGTGGGCGAGGGCGACTTCGATCAACTAAGGGGCCCATCCATGTCCGCAATAAAAAAGCCGTAAAGCTTTGATTTCTCTAGGCTTTACGGCTTTTCTGGGTCTTCCTGGGAAGACAAATTGGTGGAGCCGGGGGGATTTGAACCCCCGTCCGCCAGTACTCCGCTGTCGGTACTACATGCTTAGCCGTGTCTATTAAGTTAACCCTCAGCGGCCCGACGGGCAGGGTGCATTGGGCGAGTTGTGTAAGTTTTAGCCACTTCGTCCACAACGTACTACGCGGCGATCCTGTTCTGTATGACAATCACTTCGGGTTTACAGGCATCCCCTGGTGATTGCTGGAGCCGAAGCTACCAGAAGAGCGGGCTCAGCTGCTTACGCAGCGAGAGCGTAGCCCTCGTAGGTTTCGTCATTGGCAACTATAGAAAGTTGCAACAGTGGATTTACGAGTTCTGTTACCAACTCGGCATGCACCTAGAGTTTCGCTACCGGCGTCGAATCCTAATCGGCCCCATTTGCTGCTCTAGCTGGAACGCTTTCTAGGCGTTCACAGGGGAGTATACGCTTTCGCTGGGGTAACGTCGACTGTCTGCTGGCACCATGGATCGCCGGCCAGGCTGGCGATCCATGGTTGCACTCAGATTGCGCGAGCGCGTGTCACCCGGTCCACCAGGTAAACCAGGCCGTGGTAGTCGATGCCGCCATGGTTGGACAGCCCGATTTCACAGGTGCGGCTGGTGGAGATCCCTTCGCTGCAATGCTGCACCGCATCCTTCAGGCTGCGCAGTGAGTGGGCATTGAGTTCCGGTGTGGTAAAGCCTTTGTCGCCAGCGAAACCACAGCAGTGAATGCCTTCCGGAATCACCACCTGCTTGCTGCAGCGCCGCGCCAGGTCGATCAGGGCCTGGCTTTCGCCCAGGTGCTGGGTGCTGCAGGTCACGTGGACGGCAATCGGTTCGTCCTGCGGGGTGAACTCCAGTTTGTCGACCAGATGGGTGCGTATGAAGCGCACTGGGTCGTACAGGTCCAGCCGTGTGTCGGTCAGGTCCTGAACCAGGCGCAGGGTGCAGGGGCTGGTGTCGCAGTAGATAGGGTCGAGCCCGCCGCGGCTGGCATGCAGCAGCGCGCTGATGAGTTCCTGGCGTTTGTGCTCGGCCTGCTCGGCGTAGCCCTTGGAGGCAAACGGCTGGCCGCAGCAGAGGCCATCCTGATTCTCGGGGAAGACCACCTGGTAACCGGCCTTTTCCAGCAGCGCGCGGGTTTTGTCCAGCAGTGAGGTCTGCTCACGGTCGCCCGCGGCTGGGCCCATGACCCGCGAAACGCAGGCGGCCAGGTACACCACGCGGGGGCGGGCATCGTGGCTGCTCGGGCTGAAGCGCATGGCCTTGAGCGGCTGCGGCATGGCTGCCGTCCACTGCGGTATACGGCCCTTGCTGAGCTCGCTCAGTGTGTTGCTGATACGGGCCAGGCGCGGTGCGCCGAGCAGCTTGCGTGCCGTATCGGCGGCCATCAGGGTCAGGCGGGCTCCGCTGAGCGCCGAGTGGAAGTGCTCGGCCAGCCAGTCCGCGGTTTTTACATGCTGTGCGGCCTGGCCGCGAAGTTTCTTCACCAGTTCGCCCGTGTTGATGCCTACCGGGCAACGCTGTGCACACAGGCCGGTAGCGGCACAGGTATCGATGCCTTGGTACTGGTAGTCGCGCTCCAGTTCTCGGGTATCAATGCCGGCGCGCTTCTTGGCCTGGATGTCACGCCACATGACGATGCGTTGCCGTGGGCTGAGGGTCAGCCCCTTGGATGGGCAGACCGGCTCGCAGAACCCGCACTCGATGCACTTGTCGACGATTTCGTCGGCCGCCGGCAACGGCTTGAGGTTCTTCAAGTGGATCTGTGGGTCTTGGCTGAGCACCACATCCGGGTTGAGGATGCCGTTGGGGTCAAGCAGGCGCTTGAGCGACCACATCAATTGGTAGGCGTCCTCGCCCCATTCCAGTTCGACGAACGGTGCCATGTTGCGCCCGGTGCCGTGCTCGGCCTTCAGCGAGCCGCCGAACTCGACGGCCACCAGGTGTGCCACGTCGTCCATGAACGCCTGGTAGCGTGCGACTTCCTCGGCGCTGTTGAAGCCTTGGGTGAAGACGAAGTGCAGGTTGCCTTCCAGTGCATGACCAAACAGGATCGCTTCGTCGTAGTGGTGTTTGTCGAACAGGGCGATCAGGCGGTTCACGCCGATGGCCAGTTGTTCCACTGGGAAGGTCACGTCTTCGATGATTACCGTCGTGCCGGTTTTGCGCACGGCGCCGACGGCCGGGAAGGTGTCTTTACGAATGGCCCAGAGCTTGGCGTTTTCCTTGGCGTCTTCGGTGAAGTCCACCTGCTTTTCCACCGGAAACGGTGCCAGCGAGGCCATGATCTGTGCAAGCTGCTCATGCAGCAGTGCCTGGCTGGCGGCGCGTGACTCGATCAGCAGCGCGCAGGCGTTTTCCGACAGTTGCTGGACGAAGGCCGGCATTCCCGGCTTGTCTTGCACTGAACGCAGGCTGCGACGGTCAAGCAGTTCGACGGCTGAAACGGGCTGGCTCTTCAGGACGCTGACGGCGGTGCAGCAGGTCTCCACATCCGGGAAGACGATCAGAGCCGAAGCCTTGTGCGGGTGGTCGATGACGGTGTCGTAGGTGACCGCACTGATGAAGCCCAAGGTACCCTCGGAGCCGACCATCAGGTGGGAGAGGATATCCAGCGGTTGGTCGTAGTCGATCAGGGCATTGAGCGAGAGACCGGTGGTGTTCTTCAGGCGGTATTTGTGGCGGATTTTCGCAGCCAGTTCGGTGTTGGCGCGTGTCTCGCGGCCAAGCCGGGCGAGTTCGTCCAGCAGTGCGGCGTGGCTCTGCTCGAAGGCGCGGACGCTGGCTGGGTCTTCACTGTCCAGGCGCGTGCCATCGGCCAACACCAGGCGCATGCCGGCCAGCGTGTGGTAGGTGTTCTGGGCGGTGCCACAGCACATGCCGCTGGCGTTGTTGGCAACGATGCCGCCGATCTTGCAGGCGTTGATCGAGGCCGGGTCAGGGCCGATCTTGCGCCCGAAGGGGGCCAGCCAGGCGTTTGCCTGCGCGCCAATCACCCCGGGTTGCAGACGGATCTGCTGGCCCTGGGTACGGATTTCGCGCCCGTTCCAGTTGTCGCCCAGGACGATCAGCACCGAGTCGCTGATGGCTTGCCCGGACAGGCTGGTGCCCGCCGCTCGGAAGGTCACCGGCACGTGGTCACGTTGAGCCAGTTTGAGCAGGGCGACCACTTCATCCTCAGACTCGACACGAATCACCAGCTTGGGGATCAGCCGATAGAAACTGGCGTCGGTACCGAAGGCTAACGTTGAGGTTGGATCATCGAAGCGGCGGTCCTTGGGGATCAGCCGCTGAACGTCGTGCAGAAACGTGGCAGGCAGGCTCATTGGTCCTCCAGAATCAGCACCACTAGGTCTTTCGGGCCGTGGGCGCCGTAGGCCAGTACCTGCTCGATGTCGGCTGTTTTCGAGGGGCCGGAGATCAGCAGGGCGTTGGTCGGCATGCCGGCGGCCCAGGAAAACTTCTGTTGGACCTCGTAGAAGTTGTCATGGATTTCGCTGGCCTTGAGCAGGGCGAAATGCACCGGCGGCACCAGGCTCATCAAGCGTGGTTCCTGCGGGGTTGGCCAGACGATCAGGCTGCCAGTCGCGGCGATTGCGCCCAAGGTACCGGTGAGGCTGGCCGGGGTGTCATTGAACAGCTCGGCCTTCCACTCTTCCACGGGCCGGTCGTAGGCCTTGAGTGGCGGCAGGTCGCCGCATTGCTGCCAGTAGGCCGACAGCTGCTGGCCGTGAGCCGTGGCCGGGGCGATCAGCAGGCTCGGCAGTTGGCGTTCGCGCATCAGTTGCGCCACGCGCTGCGGCCAATCGGCAGCGGTCGTCAGGTGGATTTCGGTATGCACCGCTTCCATCAACTTGCGCAGTTGGGCAATCCGTTGCTCGGGAGCATAGCGCCAAGGTTCGGTGACCAGCGCTTCATCGAAATTGTCGGCCAGCGGTGTGGTGCCGCTGAGGCTCTTGCGCAGTTTGGCGAGGATGTTCTGTTTTGCGCTCATCAGTGCTTGTCCTGCTTGGCCAGGTGTTCACGCGCCAGCTCATGCAGCGAGCGGGCAGCCGGTTTCGGGGCGCTGTGGTTCTGTGTCCAGGGGCCGACGTTGTTCGGCACCCACTGGCGCAAGCGGGTAGCGAAGAAACCGAACAGGCGGTAAAGCCCAGGCGATGTATTCAGGCGAGCCCAGAAGTTCCAGATCATCCGTTCCTTGCGTGAGTACTTGCTGCCTTGGCCACGCATGACTTGATGCGGGCTGTCCGGCGCTTTCACGTTTTCTTCGCGCAAGCGGCGCAGCAGGGCCGGAATCGGGATCTTCACCGGGCAGACTTCACCACAGGCACCGCACAGCGATGACGCGCTCGGGTGGTCTGGAACCTTGGCCAGGCCGACCATGTGGGGGGTGATGATCTTGCCGATAGGGCCGGGGTAGACCTCACCGTAGGTGTGGCCACCAATGCGGGTGTAGACCGGGCAATGGTTCATGCAGGCGCCACAGCGGATGCAGTTCAGGGTCTGGCGCAGCTCGCTGTCGGCGAAGGCCTGGCTGCGGCCGTTGTCGAGCAGCACCAGGTGGACTTCCTGTGGGCCGTCGAGCTCTTCTGCCTTGCGTGGGCCGGAGATCATGTTGACGTAGGTGGTGATCGGCTGGCCAAGCGCGGAGCGGGTCAGCAACGACAGCAGCGGCACCACATCGCGCAGGTTCTCGACCACTTTCTCGATGCCGGTCACGGCAATATGCACCGGCGGCACGGTGGTAGACATACGCCCGTTGCCTTCGTTCTCTACCAGCAGCAAGGTGCCGGTTTCGGCAACGGCGAAGTTGACCCCGGAGACGCCGACATCAGCCTCGAAGAACTTTTCACGCAGCACCCGGCGGCCGATCTGAATAAGTTGGTCAACGTCCTTGGTGTACTCCACGCCAAGTTTGTCGTGGAACAAGGACGCGACCTGGCCGGCATTCTTATGGATTGCCGGCATAATTATATGAGAAGGCTTCTCGTGGTCGAGCTGGACGATGAACTCGCCCATGTCCGATTCCAGGCATTCAATGCCCTGTTCAGCGAGGACATGGTTCATCTCCATTTCTTCGCTGACCATCGATTTGCCCTTGATCACTTGCCGGGCCTCGTGAGCCCGGATGATCGAGAGGACGATGCCATTGGCTTCGTCCACCGTTTCCGCCCAGTGTACCTTCACACCGTTGCGAGTCAGGTTCTGCTCAAGCTGCTCGAGCAAGTCGGGCAGCTTGGATAATGCACGAGCGCGAATGGCGTTACCCAGTGCGCGCAGATGCTCACGTTCATGAGCATCACTGAAGGCCACGGCGCGCTTGGTCATCAGCGAGTCCATGGCACTGCGGAAGTTGTTCCGCAGTTGTTGATCGCCCAGGGCCTTGTGAGCCCGAGCGCGAAAATCGTCTTGCACCTCGACGGTCGGAATCAGCGATGGCGTGCTCATTGACCACCCCCGGTACGTTGCCAGAGGAAGCTGGCCAAGTGTTGACCGCGTAGCGCTTCACGCTGTTTTTCCAGGGCGCCGTTGATGTTCATCAGGCAACCGCAGTCGGCGCTCACCACCTGGTGGGCACCGGAGTCTTTCAGGGCGCGGGTCTTGTCTGCGACCATTGCACCGCTAATGTCTGGCATACGGACGCTGAAGGTGCCGCCAAAGCCACAACATTCGCTTTCATGGTCGTGTTCGACCCGTTCCACATTACCCAGTTGTGCCAGTAGCGCACGCCCGTGTACATGGGTGTTCATTTCCCGGCGTGCCGAGCATGACGTGTGCAGCGCCACTTTGACCGGATTACCGCTGTCCTGCAGTTGCACCTTGCACACATGCAGCAGGAATTCGGCCAGCTCATAGGTACGCGCCGCGAGCGCCTTGACCTGTTGCAGCGTGGCCGGTTCGTCGTGGAACAGGTCCGCATAGTGTTCGCGAATCATGCCCGCACACGAGCCCGACGGGACGACCACCGGATAATCGCCGGCAAACAGCGCCAGTTGTGCCCTGGCCACTTCCCGGGCCTGCTCGGTGTAACCGCTGGTGTAAGCCGGTTGACCACAGCAGCTCTGGCCTTGGGGGTACTCGACACGAATGCCCTCACGCTCCAGCAGGCGGATCGCGTCCATGCCCGCTTCCGGGTAGAACAGATCGACCACACAGGTACCGAACAGGTAGACCTTCGCGGGTTTGTGTTGTGGGTATTCCCGTGGTTGGGGCAGTGGCGGTGCGACGCGGGTGGCGTTAGGCACGGCGTTGTAAAACAGGTCGCTCATCAGGCGTGTCTCCGGGTGGGCCCGGTTATCCATCCTGCGTGCTGCCGGCACTTTATCCAGCGAAGCTTTCGGCAACCTTGCAGGCGGGGTTGTTGAACAACTGGCGCGAGCGTGCCCGCGCCAGGTTTATTGCATCAAGCGTAACGTGAATCAGTGCACCAGCATGCCGGTCAGCCAGTACGCCTGGATCAGGGTGATCAGGCCGACGATGGTGGCAAAGAACAGGCTGTGCTTAAGCGTGAAGCGGAACAGATCCGACTCTTTGCCGACCAGGCCGGTGGCGGCGCAGGCGACGGCGATGGACTGTGGCGAAATCATCTTGCCGGTAACGCCGCCGCTGGTGTTGGCCGCAACCAGCAGGGTGTCGTTGACCCCGATCTGGTGTGCGGTGGTGGCTTGCAGCGAGCTGAACAGTGCGTTGGACGAGGTGTCCGAACCGGTCAGGAATACGCCCAGCCAACCCAGGAACGGCGAGAAGAACGGGAACGCAGCGCCTGTACCGGCCAGCACCAGAGCCATCGTCGAGGACATGCCCGAGTAGTTGGTGACGAAGGCAAAGGCCAGCACCATACCAATCGAAAGAATAGGCCAGCGCAGCTCGTAGAAGGTCTCTTTCAAAGTGGTCAGACCAGTTTTGACGTTGATCTTCAGTACCAGCATCGAGACCAGGGCAGAGAAGAAAATCGCCGTACCGGTGGCCGAGATCGGGTCAAGTTTGAACACCGCCGGGATCGCCGTTGGGTTGGCAACGATCGGTGCGCTCTTGATGACCAGTTGATCCAGGTGCGGGATGGCAAAGTTGAACACCCAGCTGTACATCGAGCCGCCAGCGGCGAACATCGCCTTGAACGGTTTCAGGGTCCAGATGGTGACCAGCACGGTGAGGATCAGGAACGGCGACCAGGCTTTGAAAATTTCACCCAGGCTGTAAGGCGATGGCTGGGTCGTGCGTGGCTGACCAAAGCCACCAGCGCTCTGAACTGCAGCCGCGCCTACGCTGGCGTTGGCTGTTGCGAACGAGCGCTTGGGCTGCCAGACCTTCAGGAACAGGGTCAGGGAGATCAGGCTGGCCAAGGCCGAGGTGATGTCCGGCAGTTCCGGGCCGATGAAGTTGGAGGTGAAGTACTGAGTGACGGCGAAGCTCAGGCCGGCGACCAGCGCTGCTGGCCAGGTCTCTTTGACGCCGCGCAGGCCGTCCATCATGAACACCAGCCAGAACGGTACGAACATCGACAGCAGTGGCAGTTGACGACCGGTCATGGCGCCAATCTTGAACGCGTCGATGCCGGTGACTTGTCCGGCCACGATGATCGGGATGCCCAAGGCACCGAAGGCTACTGGCGCGGTGTTGGCGATCAGGCACAGGCCGGCAGCGTAGAGCGGGTTGAAGCCCAGGCCTACCAGCAACGCTGCGGTGATGGCCACAGGCGCGCCGAAGCCGGCCGCACCCTCAAGGAACGCACCGAAGCAGAAGCCAATCAGCAGCACCTGCAGGCGTTGGTCGTCGGTAATCGACAACACCGAGCTGCGGATGACTTCGAACTGACCGCTCTTGACCGTCAATTTGTACAGGAAGACGGCGGCGACGATGATCCAGGCGATGGGCCACAGGCCATAGGCAAAGCCATAGCCGGCAGCGGCGAACGCCATGTCGGCAGGCATCTGGAACGCAAAGATCGCTACCAGGATCGACAGCGCCAGGGTAATGCTGCCAGCGATGTGGCCTTTGAGGCGGAATACGGCCAGAGCCAGGAAGAAGAACACGATGGGGATGACTGCCGCCATAGCGGACAAGCCAAGACTGCCAAGCGGACTGTAGATCTGTTGCCAGGTTTGCATATGGGGTGGCCCCTAATTGTTGTTGGTCGTGCGCTGACAGTTGGTTAATTGGTAATACCAATTTACAATGTCGTGGCGCTAGGTTAAAAGCCGTGCCGGGGGTGTGTCAATTTGCCTCGGCGAAACTTTCGTATCAGGACGTAGGAAAAGGCGCCTGAGTGGTCTGGAAAGATGCAAACTGATGGGTGTCGATCGGGTGTGGATACGCCAGAATAGGCGGCTCCGGAGGTGCCCGGGATAGTGGAGAGTACGTGATGGTTTTCGATCAGGTCCGCCAGCGCCGTTTGTCCGATGACATCGTCGAACGGCTTGAGGGGATGATTCTTGAAGGCACTTTGACTGCTGGCGAGCGATTGCCGGCCGAGCGGTTGCTGGCTGAGCAGTTTGGTGTTTCACGGCCGTCGTTGCGTGAAGCCATCCAGAAACTGGTGGCCCGAGGCATGCTGGTGAGTCGCCAGGGTGGCGGTAACTACGTGGCTGAGTCGCTGGGTTCGACGTTCAGTGATCCATTGTTGCTGCTGCTTGAGAATAATCCTGAAGCGCAGCGTGATCTGCTTGAGTTCCGGCACACCCTGGAGGCCTCGTGTGCCTACTATGCGGCGATTCGTGCAACCGAGGTTGATCGCGAGCGACTGAAAGCCGCCTTCGATGCGCTTCAGGATTGCTACGCCCGTGCCGATGAAGTCAGCCGGGCCGAGGAGGGGGCTGCCGATGCGAGTTTTCACCTGGCGATTGCCGAGGCCAGCCACAATGCTGTTCTGCTGCATACCATTCGTGGGTTGTTCGACTTGCTCAAGCGCAACGTTGTGACCAACATTGGCGGTATGTACAAGCAGCGCAGCGAGACACGCGACATGCTGATTGCTCAGCACCGTGATTTGTATCTGGCGATTGTCGAGGGGCGTGCGCAAGATGCCCGTGAGGTGTCTAGCCGGCACATTCTGTATGTGCAGGAAGTCCTCGAAGAGGTGCGTCAGGAAGTGCAACGGGTTGCCCGGGCCGAGCGCCGCAAAGGCCGCTAGCCGGCCGCTTTTCAGGGGCCGGCCATGCCGGTGCCAGGGTGTGGCGGGCGTTAGAGCGTGCCCGCCCCAGGCCTTAGTCTTCCCGGCCCTTGCTGCGCACTGCGCGCTGCAGTTCGCGGTCGGAATCACGCTCGCGCTGGGTATCGCGCTTGTCGTATTCCTTCTTGCCTTTACCTAGCGCAATTTCGCACTTGATCAAGTGCTTGCTCCAGTAGATCGACAAGGCGACGCAGGTGTAGCCCTTCTGCTGCACAGCCGCATGCAGGCGCTCGAGCTCGCGGCGGTTGAGCAGCAGTTTGCGGGTACGTGTCGGGTCGGCAATGACGTGGGTGCTGGCCGTGGTCAGTGGCGTGATATGGCTACCCATCAGCCATGCCTCGCCATCCTTGAGCACCACGTAGCTGTCCGTCAGGTGCGCCTTGCCGGCACGCAGACTCTTTACTTCCCAACCGGCCAGGACCAGACCGGCCTCGAACTTGTGCTCGATGAAGTAATCGTGTCGCGCCTTTTTATTCTGCGCGATGGTCCCTGTTGGGTGTTTCGTTTTTTTAGCCATAGGGGCGGCATTATAGGCAGTCGCTGCGCTGTCGGCTACGGGGTTGCGGTGCGCTTGAGCCGCCGGAGTGAATCCCGGACAATGCGCGCTCTTTTTTCTGAGTTGAGTGTGTCGATGTCGACGGACAAGGTTTCTGTCCATGGTGGCTGGGCCAGTCGCTGGGTATTCGTGCTGGCGGCGACAGGCGCAGCGGTAGGCCTGGGGAGCATCTGGAAATTCCCCTACATGGTCGGGGTTTACGGTGGTGGTGCCTTTGTCCTGGTTTTCCTTGCCTGCATCGCCTTGATCGGTATTCCGGTGATGCTGGCCGAAACCTTGATCGGGCGGCGTACCCGGCAAAGCCCGGCCAATGCCTTGCGTGATCTGGCAGTTGAAACCGGTCACTCGCCGCGCTGGTCCTGGTGGGCCTTCGCCGGCATGCTTACCGCATTGTTGATTCTCTCGTTTTACAGCGTTGTGGGCGGGTGGTCGTTTGACTACATCCTCGACATGGGGCGGGGTGATTTTCAAGGTGTGACGGCCGACCAGGTGGGCGCCTACTTCAATGGTGTGATCAGTGATCCTTGGCGCCTGGTGCTCTGGCACAGCCTGTTCATGGCGCTGTCTGCGGTCGTGATCGCCAGGGGTGTTGTCGCCGGGCTGGAGCGCAGCCTACGCATCATGATGCCGCTGCTGTTTCTGCTGCTGGTAATCCTGCTGGGCTACAGCCTGACCACCGGGCACTTCATGCAGGGCGTGCACTTCATGTTCGACTTCGATCCGTCGCGCCTGATGGATGGCCTGCTTCCAGCCATGGGGCATGCGTTCTTCTCGCTGAGTGTCGGTGTCGGTTCTCTGCTGATTTATGGCGCATACATGCCGAAGCAATCATCGATTGCCGGTACGATTGTGTCGGTGGCCCTGCTTGATACCTTTGTATCGTTGCTTGCCGGCCTGGCGTTGTTTCCAATTGTGTTTGCCGCCGGTTTGAACCCCAGCGAAGGGCCAGGGTTGATGTTTGTCGCGTTGCCATTCGCCTTCGGCAATGTGGCCTTCGGCCAGTTGATGGGCGTCGTATTCTTTGTTCTAGTGGCGGTGGCTGCCTGGAGCTCGGCAATTTCACTGCTTGAGCCAATGGTTGCCTACCTGGTTGAGCGTACGGGTGTGCGGCGTGGCTGGATCACCACGTGGCTGGCATTCAGTTGCTGGTTGGTGGGCCTGGGCACGGTGTTCTCGTTCAACGTCTGGCAGCAGGCAAAGTTCTTTGTGAGCGATGAAAGTGGCTTTCGGCTCTATGAATGGGGCGCCAAGGCCGGCCTGGACTTTTTCGGGGTGATCGACTTCTTTACCTCGCGCATCATGTTGCCGCTGGGTGGTTTGTGCTTTGTGATATTCGCGGGTTGGATCATGGGGCGTGAGGCGGTGCGCGAGGAATTGGCCATGCGCAGCCCGCTGCTGTTTGCTCTGACCTTCTTCTTGATGCGCTATGTGGCGCCCCTCGGCATTCTGATTGTGTTTGCCGCTCAGCTTTGGAAGTGACGCCTGGATGACTACCCATATTCAACGTTCGGCCCTGCTGCCTTACCCTGCCCAGGCGCTTTACGATCTGGTCAATGACGTGGCGCGTTACCCGGAGTTTCTGCCTTGGTGTTCTTCGAGCACGGTACTTGAGGCCAGTGATACGCAGATGCGCGCCAGCCTCGAGGTTGCCAAGGGTGGCATGAGCCAGCGCTTTGTGACGCGTAATGTGCTGGTGCCTGGGCAGTCGATCGAAATGAACCTGGAGGAGGGGCCGTTCAACCAGTTGCACGGTGTCTGGGTGTTCAAGGCATTGAACGAAAAGGCCTGCAAGATCAGCCTTGACCTGTCGTTCGACTATGCTGGTCCGCTGGTGCGGGCCACCTTGGGCCCACTCTTCAATCAGGCCGCCAATACCCTGGTTGATGCGTTCTGTCAGCGGGCAAAGCAACTCAATGGCTGAGACGATGCTTGAAATTGAAGTGGTCTATGCAACTGCCGAGCGTCAGTGGTTGCTGGCGTGCAGTGTTCCAGAAGGGACTTCGGTGAGCGAGGCGGTGCGCCTGTCCGGCATTGCCGAGCAGCTTGCAGGGGTCGACGTGAGCGAGTGCCCGTTGGGTATCTTTGGGCGTGTCGTGCCCAATCCGGCTGAGCGCCTGGTCGAGGCAGGGGAGCGTATCGAGTTGTACCGGCCGCTGCTTGTTGACCCTAAAGAGGTGCGCAAGCAGCGTGCAGCCAAGGTGGCTCGGGTGTTCAAAAAAGCCAAGCGCTAAAAACAACGGATATAAAAAAGCCCGGAATGATCCGGGCTTTTTTATGTGTGCCTTATTGCGGCGAGGTGTCCAGCGGCTGCTGCACGGGCACTGGGATAACTTCGATGGTATCCACGTCGCGTTGCAGCTTCTCTTCCAGCGAGCCGGCTTTGGCGGGCTTTTCTTTAGCCGCTTCGTTGCCGCGCGCCGGGCTGATGGTGGTATTGCCGTCGCTCCCCAGGATCTCCTGGTCACGGCTCACGCCTGGCATAAAGTCGCCGGACAGGTTGGCCAGTTGGTCGTTCTCGTTGAAGAAAACGCTCATGCGTTCCTGCTGGCGTTGGCCGCCACCAGGTTGCAGGCTGTACAGGTAGTCCCAGCGATTAGGGTGGAACGTGTCCTGAATCAGTGGGTTGCCCATGATAAACCGCACTTGCCGGCGGGTCATTCCCGGGCGCAATTGGTCTATCATGTCTTGCGTTACGACATTGCCCTGCTGGATGTCGATTTTGTAAACCCCGGGGAATGAACAACCGGCGAGTGCGAGCAGTCCCACAAACGTGAGGCTGGTTAGCAAGAGCTTGGTGTTTTGCATCGGTGGGCGACTTCCACTATCTTGGCTGGACAACGTAAACCCCGATCATACCCGTATTAAGAGAAGCTGCGAAGCAGCATCGGCGAGAAAGCTGACCATGGTTGAAAATAGCGAACTACGCAAAGTCGGTCTCAAGGTGACCCTGCCTCGAGTCAAAATTCTACAGATGCTTGACTCGACCGAGCAGCGTCATATGAGCGCCGAGGACGTCTACAAAGCGTTGATGGAGGCAGGCGAGGACGTCGGCTTGGCCACTGTTTACCGGGTGCTGACCCAGTTCGAAGCGGCAGGCCTGGTGGTCCGTCATAACTTTGATGGTGGTCACGCGGTATTCGAGCTCGCTGATGGCGGCCACCACGACCACATGGTCAATGTGGAGTCCGGTGAAGTGATCGAGTTCTTCGACAGCGAGATCGAAAAGCGCCAGAGAGAAATTGTTGCCGAGCATGGCTTTGAGCTCGTGGATCACAATCTGGTGCTGTATGTGCGCAAGAAGCGTTAATCGTTTCCAGCATTAAGGCACGGCATAGAAGGCGACCCTGGGGTCGCCTTCGTGATTTTTGGTGAGTGGATATTTCAGGCCTTGCTGGTGACGACCATTTTGCGCGCGTGGGCCAGGGACTCTTTGGTCAGGTCAATGCCGCCGAGCATTCGTGCCACTTCCTCCACGCGCTCACGTTTGCTCAGGTTGGCGACCGCCGTGTGGGTAGCATCACTGTTGCGTACTTTGTGTACGAATAAATGATGATGGCCTTGGGCGGCGACTTGCGGCAGGTGGGTAACCGTAAGTACCTGGCCGCGCTCGCCCAGTCGGCGTAGCAGTTGGCCGACGATCTCGGCTGTCGGGCCGCCAATACCTACGTCGACTTCATCGAACACCAGTGTCGGGATGCGTGATGTTTGTGCGGTGATGACCTGAATCGCCAGGCTGATGCGCGACAACTCGCCCCCGGAGGCTACCTTGGCCAGCGCCTTGAGCGGTTGGCCGGGGTTGGCACTGACCAGCAGTTCGACCTGCTCCAACCCATGGGGCAGTAGTTCGTCACTGTTGCTGGCCTGCAGTGCAATGTTGAAACGCCCCCCGGGCATGCCCAGGCGCTGGATTTCTTGCTCCACGGCGCAGGCCAGGCTGTCCGCGGCCGCTCTGCGCAGCGTGCTGAGCTCACTGGCTTTTTCCTGGTAATGGCGGGCATAGGCGGCGAGTTCTTCGCTCAAGCGTTCGATGGCTTCATCACTGGCGTCGAGCGTTCCAAGCTCGCTGCTCAGCTTGCACTGCAACTGAGTCAGTTCAGTGGGATGAACCCGATGCTTGCGTGCCAGCGTATAGATGGTGTCGAGGCGTTCTTCCAGTTGTTGCAGGCGCGCTGGATCGGCATCGAAGTTGTCGAGGAAGCGATTGAGTTCGCCTACGGCTTCTTCGACCTGAATCTGCGCGCTGGCAATCAGGTTGGCAGCTTCGCCCAGTGCTTTGGGGGCATTGTGTACGGCGGTCAGGCGGTTGAGGCTGGCGGTCAGTGCGCTGAGTACATTGCCCGAATCGCTTTCGCTGCAATGGTCGATGACCTGGCGGCAAATGCCGAACAGGGCCTCTGCGTTGGTCAGGTTCTTGTGTTCCTGCTCCAGTTGCTCCAGCTCATCTTCTCCAAGGCCCAGGTTGTCCAGCTCTTCCAGTTGATAGCTCAACAACTGGTGACGAGCCTGCTGTTCTTCACTGGAATTGGACAGGCGCTCCAGTTCCTGGCGCGTTTGTCGCCAGCGCTGGGCCGCCAGTTGCACCTGGCGGGCGAGGTCGGTGGCGCCGGCGTATTCGTCAAGCAGGCGGCGATGGGTGTCGGATTTCAGCAGCGACTGATGTTCGTGTTGGCTGTGAATGTCGATCAGCAGTTCGCCCAGTGCCTTGAGGTCGCTCAGCGGGCAGGGGGTGCCGTTGATGTAGCCGCGGGTGCGCCCCTCGGCAGTGATGACGCGCCGCAGGATGCAGGGGCCGTCGGTGTCCAGGTCGCGCTCGGCCAGCCAGGCTCGAGCCTCGGGGATGTCGACCAGGTCGAAGGTGGCCAGGATGTCGGCTTTGTCTGCGCCTGGGCGTACCACGCCACTGTCGGCCCGGTCGCCGAGTGTCAGGCCCAAGGCGTCAAGCATGATCGACTTGCCGGCCCCGGTTTCGCCAGTGATGACGCTCATGCCACGGGACAGTTCGAGGTCCAGGTGTTCGACGATGGCGTAATTATGTACAGACAGATGCACCAGCATTGGGGCGGCTCCCAAGTGTTAAGTCTGGTTATTTATACAGTGTTTTCAAATCGGCTGACAATGCCTGGTTTTAGCTCTGTTTGCTTGAGTGAGGTGGCTTTTGATCGCGAGTGATCATAGCGCGGGTGTGCTTCTGCTGATTTCAGCCCTTGAACCTGCATTTTGCGACCCCATATAGGCGGCAGATGCGCGAGTTCAGCTCGCTGACAAAATTGAAAGGAGAGATTTTATGGCTGACGAACAGATGCTGGACGAACAGAATCTGAACGCCGACAAATCCGCAGGCGCGACCGGCGACGACCTCAATGCTCGCGTTCAGGTGCTCGAAGAGCAGCTGGCGGCGGCCCAGGATCAATCTCTGCGTGCTGCAGCCGATCTGCAGAACATTCGCCGTCGTGCTGAGCAGGATATCGAGAAGGCCCACAAGTTCGCCCTGGAAAAGTTCGCTGGCGACCTGCTGCCGGTCATCGATAGCCTGGAGCGCGGTCTGGAGCTTTCCAGCGCCGATGATGAAAGCATTCGCCCAATGCGTGAAGGCATTGAGCTGACGCTGAAAATGTTCCACGACACCCTCAAGCGCTTCAACCTTGAAGCCATTGACCCGCATGGCGAGCCGTTCAATGCCGAGCATCACCAGGCCATGGCCATGCAGGAAAGCGCTGAGGTAGAGCCTAACAGCGTGTTGAAAGTGTTCCAGAAGGGCTATCAGCTCAATGGCCGTCTGCTGCGCCCAGCCATGGTTGTGGTCAGCAAGGCGCCGGCGCCGGTTTCGCCGTCGATTGACGAGCAGGCTTGAAATCGTCCGGGGCGTCCCCATTTAGGTGTCAAGCATTCAAGTATTACCGCAGTTAGCCAGCACTGCTGCGGCAACCTTATTCAAGTTTCGGGAGAGTTAACATGGGTAAAATCATCGGTATCGACCTGGGGACCACCAACTCCTGCGTCTCCATTCTGGAAAACGGTAACGTCAAGGTTATCGAGAACGCCGAAGGCGCGCGTACCACCCCATCGATCATCGCTTACGCCAACGATGGCGAGATTCTGGTCGGTCAGTCGGCCAAGCGTCAGGCTGTCACCAACCCGCACAACACCCTGTACGCAGTAAAGCGTCTGATCGGTCGTCGTTTCGATGAAGAAGTCGTTCAGAAAGACATCCAGATGGTCCCTTACAAGATCGTCAAGGCAGACAACAACGACGCCTGGGTTGAAGTGAACGGCCAGAAAATGGCGCCGCCACAAATCTCGGCTGAAATCCTGAAAAAGATGAAGAAGACCGCCGAAGACTACCTCGGCGAGGCAGTGACTGAAGCGGTTATTACCGTGCCTGCCTACTTCAACGACAGCCAGCGTCAAGCTACCAAGGACGCCGGTCGTATTGCTGGTCTGGACGTCAAGCGCATCATCAACGAACCTACCGCTGCTGCGCTGGCGTACGGTATGGACAAGGCCAAGGGCGATCACACCGTGATCGTTTATGACCTGGGTGGCGGTACCTTCGACGTGTCGGTGATCGAGATCGCCGAGGTTGATGGTGAGCACCAGTTCGAAGTACTGGCAACCAACGGTGACACCTTCCTCGGTGGTGAAGACTTCGATATCCGTCTGATCGACTACCTTGTTGACGAGTTCAAGAAAGAAAGCGGCATGAACCTCAAGGGTGACCCGCTGGCCATGCAGCGTCTGAAAGAGGCCGCTGAGAAAGCCAAGATCGAGCTGTCTTCGAGCCAGCAGACTGATGTCAACCTGCCGTACATCACTGCAGATGCCACCGGTCCTAAGCACCTGAACGTGAAGATCTCCCGCGCCAAGCTGGAATCGCTGGTTGAAGACCTGGTTCAGCGCACCATCGAGCCTTGCCGTATCGCGCTGAAAGATGCCGGTATCGACGTAGGTTCGATCAACGACGTGATCCTGGTTGGCGGCCAGACCCGTATGCCGCTGGTACAGAAAGCCGTTACCGATTTCTTCGGTAAAGAAGCGCGTAAAGACGTCAACCCTGACGAAGCCGTTGCCATGGGTGCTGCTATCCAGGGTGCCGTTCTGGCAGGTGACGTGAAAGACGTTCTGCTGCTGGACGTTAGCCCGCTGACCCTGGGTATTGAAACCATGGGTGGCGTGATGACCGCGCTGATCGAGAAAAACACCACCATTCCGACCAAGAAGTCGCAGGTGTTCTCGACCGCTGATGACAATCAGAGCGCCGTGACCATTCACGTGCTGCAAGGTGAGCGTAAACAAGCCGCACAGAACAAGTCCCTGGGCAAGTTCGACCTGGCTGACATTCCACCAGCACCACGTGGCGTGCCTCAGATCGAAGTGACCTTCGACATCGACGCCAACGGTATCCTGCACGTTGGTGCGAAAGACAAGGCCACTGGCAAGACTCAGTCGATCGTGATCAAGGCCAACTCCGGTCTGTCGGACGAAGAAATCGAGCGCATGGTGCGTGATGCCGAGGCTAACGCCGAGGAAGACCGCAAGTTTGAAGAGCTGGCCGCTGCCCGTAACCAGGGTGATGCGCTGGTGCACTCGACTCGCAAGATGGTCGCTGATGCCGGTGACAAGGTCACTGCCGAAGAGAAGGCTGCTATCGAAGCTGCGGTCGTAGCGCTGGAAGCTGCCGTTAAAGGCGATGACAAAGCTGCCATCGATGCCAAGGTCGA
Organism: Pseudomonas sp. HLS-6; assembly: GCF_002753995.1. NCBI lineage: Bacteria > Pseudomonadati > Pseudomonadota > Gammaproteobacteria > Pseudomonadales > Pseudomonadaceae > Pseudomonas > Pseudomonas sp. HLS-6. The sequence continues at coordinate 4,471,356 of NZ_CP024478.1, read as the reverse complement.
AGAGCTGTCGAAGGTCTCCGCGCCAGTGGCTCAGAAAATGTACGCTGAGCAGGGCGAGAAGCCTGAAGCTGCTGCCAAGCCTGCGGAAGAAGCTGGCAAGCATGACGATGTAGTCGACGCCGAGTTCGAAGAAGTCAAAGACAACAAGTAATTACTACAGGTTGTCGGCCGGTTGACTGCATTTTAGCGGTGGCTGGTAGGATGTCGCCGCGCGGGGGCTTGCTCCCGCGTTGGCGTGTCTGGAATACCCGAATTTTTACGGCATTCGACCGGGTTTGAATGCTGGCGGCATAGCGCGAATAGCGCAGAGGTTTGCCGAACGTCCTCAAGAGTACAAAGACTTATGGCAAAGCGTGATTATTACGAGGTTCTGGGTGTAGAGCGCGGCTCCAGCGAGGCGGAGCTGAAGAAGGCTTATCGTCGTCTGGCGATGAAGCATCACCCGGACCGTAATCCCGATGACAAAGAGTCGGAAGAAAAATTCAAGGAGGCCAACGAGGCCTACGAAGTGCTGTCCGATAGCAGCAAGCGTGCGGCGTATGACCAGTATGGCCATGCCGGCGTCGACCCTAGCATGGGTGGTGGCGGTGCTGGCTTTGGCGGTGCGAACTTCTCCGATATCTTCGGTGATGTGTTCAGCGACTTCTTTGGTGGTGGTCGGGGTGGTTCCCGTGGCGGTGCCCAGCGTGGCAGCGACCTGCGCTACACCCTGGAGCTGAACCTCGAAGAAGCGGTGCGCGGCACCACGGTCAATATCCGTGTGCCGACACTGGTGAACTGCTCGCCGTGCGAGGGTTCCGGTGCCAAGAAGGGCTCTTCGCCCTCGACCTGTCCGACCTGTGGTGGTATTGGCCAGGTGCGCATGCAGCAGGGCTTTTTCTCGGTCCAGCAGACCTGTCCGCGTTGTCATGGCCAAGGCAAGATCATTACCGATCCTTGCGATGCATGCCATGGCGAAGGGCGTGTCGAAGAGTACAAGACGCTGTCGGTCAAGGTGCCGGCCGGTGTCGATACCGGAGACCGCATCCGCCTGTCTGGCGAGGGCGAGGCGGGTAGCCATGGTGGGCCTACCGGCGACCTTTACGTTGTGATCAATGTGCGCGAGCATGCGATCTTCCAGCGTGATGGCAAGCATTTGTACTGCGAAGTGCCGATTAGTTACACCGATGCTGCGCTGGGTGGCGAGCTTGAAGTGCCGACCCTTGATGGTCGGGTCAAGCTGAAGATCCCTGAGGGTACTCAGACCGGCAAGCAGTTCCGTCTGCGCGGCAAGGGTGTTGCCCCGGTGCGTGGCGGTGCGGCGGGCGATCTGATGTGCCGTGTCGCAGTCGAGACGCCGGTCAATCTGAGTCGCCGTCAGCGTGAGCTGCTCGAAGAGCTACGCGATTCGCTGGACTGTGACAGCTCCCATTCTCCCAAGGCCAGTGGCTGGTTCGAAGGCGTAAAGCGCTTCTTCGGCGATCTGTAAGAAGGAACAGGGCATGCGACGTATAGCGGTAATGGGTGCTGCAGGGCGGATGGGTAAAACCCTGATCGAAGCTGTGCAGCATGCGCAGGGTGCGGGCCTGACCGCGGCTGTGGATCGTCCGGACAGTACGCTGATCGGTGCGGACGCTGGTGAATTGGCAGCGCTGGGTCGTATTGGCGTGGCGCTGTCGGGTGGTCTGGAACAGGTGGTCGATGACTTCGATGTCCTGATCGACTTCACCCACCCGTCGGTCACGCTGAAAAACCTGGCGTTTTGCCGTGAGTCGGGCAAGGCCATGGTGATCGGTACTACCGGCTTCAATGTTGAAGAAAAGCAACTGCTGGTAGAGGCGAGCAAGGAGATTCCGATTGTCTTCGCCGCCAACTTCAGCGTGGGTGTGAATCTGTGCTTGAAGCTGCTCGATACTGCTGCCCGCGTGCTGGGTGATGACGTCGATATCGAGATCATCGAGGCGCATCATCGGCACAAGGTCGATGCACCTTCGGGTACGGCGCTGCGCATGGGTGAGGTGGTTGCCCAGGCCTTGGGTCGCAACCTGCAGGAAGTGGCGGTCTATGGTCGCGAAGGTCAGACCGGCGCCCGTGATCGGCAGACCATTGGCTTCGCTACCGTGCGTGCCGGCGATGTGGTTGGCGATCACACCGTGTTGTTCGCGGCTGAGGGTGAGCGCGTCGAGATCACCCACAAGGCCTCCAGTCGCATGACCTTCGCCAAGGGTGCGGTGCGTGCCGCATTGTGGCTGGAAGGGCGCGAACCTGGCCTGTATGACATGCAGGACGTGCTGGAACTGCGTTAAGCGTTGTTGAAAGTGTGCCTGCAAGTCGGCTCTTTGGGCTTCACTGGAGCCGGTCTTGCGGGTTGCTTCTGAATCCTGGCGACGTCCTGTCGCATTTCTGCGCCTTTCAGGCACATCAGCGGTAGACCAAAAATACGTTTTTCTGTAAGCTACAGCTTTAGTGTGTCCACTAAAAGCGCGCAGATAATTCGACGAAGAAAGCGGGGTGACGTGTCTATACGTCATTCCGCTTTTTTGCAACCTGCGATCGCCCCTTCAGGCTTGATTTACGGGAGGTCTTCTTGACTAAGCCAGCCATACTCGCCCTTGCTGATGGCAGCATTTTTCGCGGTGAAGCCATTGGAGCCGACGGTCAGACCGTTGGTGAGGTGGTGTTTAACACCGCAATGACCGGCTATCAGGAAATCCTGACTGACCCTTCCTATGCGCAGCAAATCGTTACCCTGACTTACCCACACATTGGCAACACTGGCACCACGCCGGAAGATGCCGAATCCGACCGCGTCTGGTCGGCTGGCCTGGTGATTCGCGACCTGCCGTTGCTTGCCAGCAACTGGCGGAACAAGCAGTCGCTGCCGGACTACCTGAAAGCCAACAACGTGGTTGCGATCGCTGGCATCGATACCCGTCGCCTGACACGCATCCTGCGTGAGAAGGGTGCGCAGAATGGTTGCATCCTGGCCGGTGACAACATCACTGAAGAAGCCGCCATCGCCGCTGCGCGTGGTTTCCCGGGCCTGAAAGGCATGGACCTGGCCAAGGTTGTCAGCACCCAGAACAGCTACGAGTGGCGTTCCAGTGTCTGGAACCTGAAGACCGACAGTCACCCGACTATCGAGGCTTCCGAGCTGCCATACCACGTGGTTGCCTATGACTACGGCGTCAAGCTGAACATCCTGCGCATGCTGGTTGAGCGCGGCTGCCGCGTGACCGTGGTTCCTGCGCAAACACCGGCCAACGACGTTCTGGCGCTCAACCCAGATGGCGTGTTCCTGTCTAACGGCCCTGGCGATCCAGAGCCTTGCGATTATGCAATCAAGGCGATTCAGGACATTCTCGAAACCGAAATTCCGGTGTTCGGCATCTGCCTGGGTCACCAACTGCTGGCACTCGCTTCTGGCGCCAAGACCGTGAAAATGGGTCATGGCCACCACGGTGCCAACCACCCAGTCCAGGATCTGGACACCGGCGTTGTGATGATCACCAGTCAGAACCACGGTTTTGCCGTTGATGAGGCGACGCTGCCAGCCAATGTGCGCGCCACGCACAAGTCGCTGTTCGACGGTAGCCTCCAGGGTATTGAGCGCACCGACAAGAGCGCGTTCAGCTTCCAGGGTCACCCTGAAGCCAGCCCTGGCCCGACCGATGTCGCGCCGCTGTTCGACCGTTTCATCGATGCCATGGCCAAGCGCCGCTGAGCACCTAGTGAGAAGGCCCTGAACCGGCGCAAGCCGTGTTCAGGGACCGCCAAGATTGTTCAAGACGGCTTGCCGACTGACCTGCGGATTTGAGTGACAACCCATGCCAAAACGTACAGACATTAAAAGTATCCTGATTCTCGGCGCTGGACCGATCGTGATCGGCCAGGCCTGCGAATTCGACTATTCCGGTGCCCAGGCCTGCAAGGCCCTGCGCGAGGAAGGTTTCCGCGTCATCCTGGTGAACTCCAACCCGGCCACCATCATGACCGACCCGGCCATGGCCGACGCCACCTACATCGAGCCGATCAAATGGCAAACGGTGGCCAAGATCATTGAGAAAGAGCGTCCAGATGCGCTGCTGCCGACCATGGGTGGCCAGACTGCACTGAACTGCGCCCTGGACCTGGAGCGCGAAGGCATTCTGGAGAAGTTCGGTGTGGAAATGATCGGCGCCAATGCCGACACCATCGACAAGGCAGAAGACCGTTCGCGTTTTGACCAGGCCATGAAAGCCATTGGTCTGGAGTGCCCGCGCTCCGGCATCGCCCACAGCATGGAGGAGGCTAACGCCGTTCTCGAGAAGCTGGGCTTCCCGTGCATCATTCGTCCGTCCTTCACCATGGGCGGCACCGGTGGCGGCATCGCCTACAACCGTGAAGAGTTCGAAGAAATCTGTGCCCGTGGTCTGGACCTGTCGCCGACCAAGGAACTGCTGATCGATGAATCGTTGATCGGTTGGAAAGAGTACGAGATGGAAGTGGTCCGCGACAAAAAGGACAACTGCATCATCGTCTGCTCCATCGAAAACTTCGACCCGATGGGCGTGCACACCGGTGACTCGATCACCGTTGCTCCGGCACAGACCCTGACCGACAAGGAATACCAGATCATGCGTAACGCCTCGCTGGCGGTACTGCGTGAGATCGGTGTTGAAACAGGCGGTTCCAACGTCCAGTTCGGTATCTGCCCGGACACTGGCCGTATGGTCGTGATCGAGATGAACCCGCGTGTATCGCGTTCCTCGGCCCTGGCTTCGAAAGCGACCGGCTTCCCGATCGCCAAGATTGCCGCCAAGCTGGCTGTCGGCTACACCCTGGATGAACTGCAGAACGACATCACCGGTGGTCGTACCCCGGCTTCGTTCGAGCCGTCCATCGACTACGTTGTGACCAAGCTGCCGCGCTTTGCCTTCGAGAAGTTCCCGAAAGCCGACGCCCGTCTGACCACCCAGATGAAATCCGTTGGTGAAGTCATGGCCATCGGCCGTACTTTCCAGGAATCCCTGCAGAAAGCCCTGCGTGGTCTGGAAGTGGGTGTATGCGGTCTTGATCCTAAGCTTGACCTGGCTAACCCGGAAACCCCAAGCATCCTCAAGCGCGAGCTGACCGTTCCTGGCGCTGAGCGCATCTGGTACGTTGCTGACGCCTTCCGTGCCGGCATGACCCGCGACGAAATCTTCGCGCTGACCAGCATCGACCACTGGTTCCTGGTGCAGATCGAAGACCTGATCAAGGAAGAAGAGCGCGTCAAGACCCTGGGCCTGGCCAACATCGACAAGGGCCTGATGCTCAGCCTCAAGCGCAAGGGCTTCTCTGACCAGCGTCTGGCCAAGCTGCTGGGTATTACCGACAAGAACCTGCGTCGTCACCGTCACAAGCTGGAAGTGTTCCCGGTCTACAAGCGCGTCGACACCTGCGCTGCCGAGTTCGCGACCGACACGGCCTACCTGTATTCGACCTATGAGGAAGAGTGCGAGGCCAACCCGTCGAATCGTGACAAGATCATGATCCTGGGTGGTGGTCCAAACCGTATCGGCCAAGGTATCGAGTTCGACTACTGCTGCGTACACGCGGCTCTGGCCCTGCGTGAAGATGGTTACGAGACCATCATGGTCAACTGCAACCCGGAAACCGTTTCCACCGACTATGACACCTCCGATCGCCTGTACTTCGAGCCGCTGACGCTGGAAGACGTGCTGGAAGTCGTGCGTGTCGAGAAGCCGAAAGGCGTGATCGTTCACTACGGTGGCCAGACCCCGCTGAAACTGGCTCGTGCGCTGGAAGAGGCCGGTGTACCGATTATTGGTACCAGCCCTGATGCAATCGACCGTGCTGAAGACCGTGAGCGCTTCCAGCAGATGGTTCAGCGTCTGAACCTGCTGCAGCCGCCAAATGCCACCGTTCGCAGCGAAGATGAAGCCATCCGTGCTGCCGGTGTGATCGGTTACCCGCTGGTGGTTCGTCCGTCCTACGTGCTGGGTGGCCGTGCCATGGAGATCGTCTACGAACTGGACGAACTCAAGCGTTACCTGCGTGAAGCGGTCCAGGTTTCCAACGACAGCCCTGTGCTGCTCGACCACTTCCTCAACTGCGCCATCGAGATGGACGTTGATGCGGTCTGCGACGGTACCGACGTGGTCATCGGCGCAATCATGCAGCACATCGAGCAGGCCGGTGTTCACTCCGGTGACTCGGCCTGTTCGCTGCCGCCATACTCCCTGCCAGCCCATGTTCAGGACGAAGTCCGCGAGCAGGTCAAGAAAATGGCTCTGGAGCTGGGCGTGGTCGGACTGATGAACGTTCAGCTGGCGCTGCAAGGCGACAAGATCTACGTCATTGAAGTCAACCCGCGCGCTTCGCGTACCGTACCGTTCGTCTCCAAGTGCATCGGCACGTCCCTGGCGATGATTGCGGCGCGTGTCATGGCCGGCAAGACCCTGAAGGAAATTGGTTTCACCAAGGAAATCATTCCGAACTTCTACAGCGTCAAGGAAGCGGTCTTCCCGTTCGCCAAGTTCCCAGGTGTTGACCCGATCCTCGGCCCTGAAATGAAGTCGACAGGTGAGGTCATGGGTGTTGGCGACAGCTTCGGTGAAGCGTTTGCCAAGGCTCAGATGGGCGCCAGCGAAGTGCTGCCGACTGGCGGTACCGCGTTTATCAGCGTGCGTGATGACGACAAGCCGCAAGTGGCTGGCGTTGCCCGTGACCTGATCGCCCTGGGCTTTGAAGTCGTCGCGACTGCAGGCACTGCCAAGATCATCGAGGCTGCCGGGCTGAAAGTGCGTCGTGTGAACAAGGTGACTGAAGGCCGCCCGCATGTTGTTGATATGATCAAGAACGATGAAGTGTCGCTGATCATCAACACCACTGAAGGTCGTCAGTCGATTGCTGATTCCTACTCGATTCGTCGCAATGCGTTGCAGCACAAAATCTACTGCACCACCACCATTGCGGCAGGTGAAGCTATCTGTGAAGCGCTGAAGTTCGGTCCGGAAAAGACCGTGCGCCGCTTGCAGGATCTCCATGCAGGACTCAACGGATGAATAAATACCCTATGACTGTCCAGGGCGCTCGCGCCCTGGAAGAAGAACTGACCCATCTGACCAAGGTCGTTCGTCCCAAGCTCAGCCAGGATATTGGTGAAGCGCGGGAGCTGGGCGACCTCAAGGAAAACGCCGAGTACCATGCTGCGCGCGAGCAGCAAGGTATGGTTGAAGCGCGTATCCGTGATATCGAAGGGCGCTTGCAGAACGCGGTGGTGATTGATGTCACTTCGATTGCGCACACTGGCAAGGTGATCTTCGGCACGACTGTTGAGATTGCCAACGTCGAAACCGACGAAAGCCTGAAGTACCAGATCGTTGGTGAAGATGAAGCTGACATCAAGGCTGGCAAGCTTTCGGTTGGTTCGCCTATTGCTCGCGCCCTGATCGGCAAGCAAGAGGGTGATGTCGTGTCGGTGAAGACCCCGAGTGGTTTGATCGAGTACGAGATTGTCGAAGTCGCCCATATTTAATCGGCGTCGCGGCGTTGCCGCGACCGCTGTGATCTGGCAGCTAACCCAGGTGCTCTGGGTTGGCGGCCTGTGGATGCTGTACTTCGGGCTTTTACCGACGCTTGCAAAGGTTGGGCTGGCGCCGCTACTTGTCGAGGATATCGGCAAGCTGGTGGCGTCATTGCTGGTAGCATTCGCAGCGTTTTGTGCGGGGCTGCAGGTGTTGGTTCTGGTGCAGGCTGAAGGCCTGCGCAGCCTGTGGCAAGACAGGCGAGGGCAACTGCTGCTGATGGCGTTGCTGGCGTGTGTTGTGTATTTTGCGTTGCGAACGTTGCTGCCAGGGTTGATGCGTTGGCAGTTGCTCTGCTATTTGGTGCTGGGCCTTACCGGTGTATTGCTGGTGCTACAACCCCAGCCGGGCAGGGCGCGCAGAGCGCGCCGCTGACACGGCGCGAGCATCACTTGTAGCGATGGATGTTCGACAGCTGTTTGTTAGGCTGTGGGTTTTTGCGGTAAATCAGTGCCATTTTCCCGATGGTTTGTACCAGTTCTGCACGGCCAGCCTTGCACAGCTCGGCGATCACTTCGGCACGCTCTTCGCGTTCGTTGAGGTTGAGCTTGATCTTGATCAGCTCGTGATCGCTCAGGGCACGCTCGAGTTCGGCGAGAACACCCTCAGTCAGCCCATTGCCTGCCACAATCAAAACTGGTTTGAGGTCGTGGCCAATGGATTTGTACTGTTTCTTCTGCTCTTGAGTGAGCGGCATAATCTGACCCTTTGTCTGATTCTGTAAAAATGGCGGCCATTTTACCCGAGGGCCCGTGGATCCGCCCAGTTAATCACGACCGTTATCATCGAGGTGCCCAGTGGCGCGTTCCAAGACAAGCCATAACTGGCTGAAAGAACATTTCAACGATCCTTACGTCAAGATGGCGCAAAAGGACGGTTATCGCTCGCGTGCCAGCTACAAGCTGCTGGAGCTGCAGGAAAAAGACCGACTGATCCGCCCGGGCATGAGTGTCATCGATCTCGGCGCTGCGCCAGGTGGCTGGTCTCAGGTGACCAGTCGTCTGATTGGTGGGCAGGGGCGTTTGATTGCCTCGGACATCCTGGAAATGGACAGCATTCCTGATGTGACCTTCATTCAGGGCGACTTCACCCAGGATGAGGTGCTTGCGCAAATCCTCGAAGCGGTAGGTAATACGGAAGTAGACCTTGTGATTTCCGATATGGCCCCCAATATGAGTGGTACGCCTGCGGTGGATATGCCCAAGGCGATGTTCCTCTGTGAGTTGGCCCTTGACCTGGCTACCCGCGTATTGCGTCCGGGTGGTGATTTCCTGATCAAGATCTTTCAGGGTGAGGGGTTTGATACCTATCTGAAAACCGTTCGGCAGAAGTTCGACAAGGTGCAGATGCGTAAGCCGCTCTCTTCGCGGGACCGTTCCCGCGAGCAGTACTTGCTGGCAAGGGGTTTTCGCGGCGAGTAAAGCGTCATGCCGGCAGCTTCCAGGGTTTGCGATAGTTTTTTCCAATCGACTGCCCTGCCTGACTTGGGCGAACATCGTGTAGTCTAAGTTTCACAAAGGGTTACAGACGGCGCCTGCAGATGTGTAGGTAATGTAGTAAGTTAGGCCGGTGATTATCATGCGAGGCACGGCTGCGCCTCAGCCTGCTTCAGAGGGTAGCTAATTGAACGATATGGCAAAGAATTTGATCCTGTGGTTGATCATCGCGGCTGTCCTGGTGACGGTGATGAACAACTTCTCCAGCCCGAACGAGCCGCAGACCCTCAACTATTCCGACTTTATTCAACAGGTCAAGGATGGCAAGGTCGAACGTGTCGCAGTCGACGGCTATGTCATCACCGGCAAGCGTACGGACGGCGAAAGCTTCAAGACCATCCGTCCGGCCATTCAGGATAACGGCCTGATTGGCGATCTGGTCGACAATCACGTAGTCGTTGAAGGCAAGCAGCCCGAGCAGCAGAGCATCTGGACTCAACTGCTGGTTGCCAGCTTCCCGATCCTGGTGATTATCGCCGTGTTCATGTTCTTCATGCGCCAGATGCAGGGTGGCGCAGGTGGCAAGGGCGGGCCGATGAGCTTCGGCAAGAGCAAGGCGCGCCTGCTATCGGAAGACCAGGTAAAGACCACACTGGCCGACGTGGCCGGTTGTGATGAAGCCAAGGAGGAAGTCGGCGAGCTCGTCGAGTTCCTGCGCGATCCGGGCAAGTTCCAGCGCCTGGGTGGTCGTATTCCTCGCGGCGTGCTGATGGTTGGCCCGCCGGGTACCGGTAAAACCCTGTTGGCCAAGGCCATTGCAGGCGAAGCAAAAGTACCGTTCTTCACCATTTCCGGTTCTGACTTCGTCGAGATGTTCGTGGGTGTCGGTGCGAGCCGTGTCCGTGACATGTTCGAACAAGCGAAGAAGCATGCCCCTTGCATTATCTTCATCGACGAAATCGATGCGGTGGGTCGTCATCGTGGTGCCGGTATGGGCGGCGGTCATGACGAGCGTGAGCAGACCCTCAACCAGCTGCTGGTCGAGATGGACGGTTTCGAGATGAACGACGGCATCATTGTGATTGCCGCTACCAACCGCCCAGACGTGCTGGACCCGGCGCTGTTGCGTCCAGGTCGCTTTGACCGTCAGGTCGTGGTGGGTCTCCCGGATATTCGTGGTCGCGAGCAGATTCTCAAGGTTCACATGCGTAAAGTGCCTGTGGGCGAGAACGTCAATCCGGCGGTTATTGCACGTGGTACGCCAGGCTTCTCCGGTGCCGACCTGGCCAACCTGGTCAACGAAGCATCGCTGTTCGCTGCGCGTGGCAGCAAGCGTATCGTCGAAATGAAAGAATTCGAGTTGGCCAAAGACAAGATCATGATGGGCGCTGAGCGCAAAAGCATGGTCATGTCGGAGAAGGAAAAGCAGAACACCGCTTACCACGAAGCGGGTCACGCCATTGTCGGTCGCATCGTGCCTGAGCATGATCCAGTCTACAAAGTCTCGATCATCCCTCGTGGCCGTGCGTTGGGTGTAACCATGTTCCTGCCTGAAGAGGACCGTTACAGCCTCTCCAAGCGTGCCTTGATCAGCCAGATCTGCTCGCTCTACGGTGGTCGTATCGCCGAAGAGATGACGCTCGGCTTTGATGGTGTCACCACCGGTGCATCAAACGACATCATGCGTGCCAGCCAGATCGCCCGTAACATGGTGACCAAGTGGGGCCTTTCCGAAAAGCTCGGCCCGCTGATGTATGCCGAAGAAGAGGGTGAGGTTTTCCTGGGGCGTAGCGCGGGTTCCCAGCACGCTAGCGTGTCTGGCGAGACGGCCAAGATGATCGACTCCGAAGTGCGCAGCATCATCGATCAGTGCTATGCCACCGCCAAGCAGATTCTCACCGAGAATAGAGACAAGCTGGACGCCATGGCGGATGCATTGATGAAGTACGAAACCATTGATGCTGATCAGATCGACGACATCATGGCTGGCCGTACCCCGCGCGAACCGCGTGACTGGGAAGGTGGATCGGGTACTTCGGGCACACCTGTCTCGCAGAGTGACCGCCCCGAGTCGCCGATTGGTGGCCCGGCGGCGCAACACTAAGGATTCATATGACTCCAAAGCAGTACCCGACCCGGTTGCCTTGCGGCAACCGGGTTCTTGATTTGTCCCTTACCCATGTCATGGGTATCCTCAATATCACGCCAGACTCCTTCTCCGATGGCGGCCGCTTCACTCAGCGTGACGCGGCATTGCGCCACGCGGAGGCTATGGTTGCCGCAGGCGCTACGCTGATCGATGTGGGCGGTGAGTCCACTCGGCCGGGCGCGCGAGCGGTGTCTCCTGTCGAAGAGCTGGAGCGCGTTGCGCCCATCGTCGAGGCCATCAGCCAGGCGCTGGATGTCATCATCTCCGTCGACACGTCGACCCCGGCCGTGATGCGCGAGTCGGCCCGTCTCGGGGCGGGGCTGATTAACGATGTGCGATCGCTCAGTCGCGATGGCGCCCTGGATGCAGCGGCTGCCACAGGTTTGCCTGTGTGCTTGATGCACATGCGGGGTGAACCAGGCGACATGCAGAACAACCCGCATTACCAGAATGTCACGGTCGAAGTGTCGAGCTATCTTGAAGAACGGATGGCTGCGTGTGCTGCGGTGGGCATTGGTGCGGAGCGCATTATCCTGGATCCGGGCTTTGGGTTCGCAAAAAACCTGGCCCACAACCTTAGCCTGTTCAAGCACATGGAAGCGTTGTTTCGCCTTGGCAGGCCTCTGCTGGTCGGCGTTTCACGCAAGAGCATGATTGGTCAGGCACTTGAGCGCCCGGTTGGGGAGCGGCTCTACGGCAGCCTCGCATTGGCTGCGCTGGCGATGACCAAAGGTGCCAGTATTTTACGCGTTCATGATGTCGCCGAAACCGTCGACGTAGTGCGGATGATCGCAGCGGTACAGGCCGCCGAATAAGAGTGACGGAGCATTTATGAGTAGAAAATATTTTGGTACCGACGGTATTCGTGGCCGCGTCGGTGTATACCCCATCACCCCTGATTTCATGCTCAAGCTGGGTTGGGCGGCGGGTATGGCCTTTCGCAAGATGGGCGCTTGCAGGGTGTTGGTGGGCAAGGACACGCGAATTTCGGGTTACATGTTCGAGTCGGCGCTGGAAGCAGGTCTCTCTGCTGCCGGTGCGGATGTCATGCTGCTTGGGCCGATGCCGACCCCGGCGATTGCCTACCTGACGCGTACCTTTCACGCCGAAGCGGGCATTGTCATCAGTGCCTCGCATAATCCGCACGATGATAACGGCATCAAGTTCTTCTCCGGCCAGGGCACCAAGCTGCCTGATGATATCGAGTTGATGATTGAAGAGCTGCTCGATCAGCCGATGACCGTGGTGGAGTCGAGCAAGCTGGGCAAGGTCTCGCGCATCAACGATGCTGCCGGGCGCTACATCGAGTTCTGCAAGAGCAGTGTGCCGACCAGTACCGATTTTGCCGGGCTCAAGCTTGTGGTTGATTGTGCCCATGGTGCTACCTACAAGGTTGCGCCTAGCGTGTTCCGCGAACTGGGTGCCAGTGTCACGGTGCTGCATGCGCAGCCAGACGGCCTGAACATCAATGAAGGTTGTGGCTCTACGCACATCGAATCGCTGCAGGCGGCAGTGCTGGTGGGGCATGCCGATCTTGGTATCGCGTTCGATGGTGATGGTGATCGTGTATTGATGGTCGACCATACCGGTGCGATCGTCGATGGTGACGAGCTGTTGTTCATCATTGCGCGTGACCTGCAGGAGCGCGGCAAGTTGCAGGGTGGTGTGGTAGGTACCCTGATGAGCAACCTGGGCCTTGAGTTGGCCTTGCAGGAGCTTTCCATACCGTTTGTGCGGGCGAAGGTTGGCGACCGCTACGTCATGGCTGAGCTGTTGGAGCGTGACTGGGTGGTTGGCGGCGAAAACTCCGGGCATGTCGTGTGCTGCAACCACACCACGACGGGCGATGCGATTATTGCTGCGTTGCAGGTGTTGTTGGCGCTCAAGCGTCGCGGCGAAACCTTGGCTCAGGCGCGTCAGGCTTTGCGCAAGTGCCCACAGGTTCTGATCAACGTGCGTTTTGGTGACAGCAAGGTCGATCCGGTTGAGCACCCTGTCGTCAAGGAAGCCTGTGCGCGTGTTACAGAGGCAATGGCGGGGCGTGGGCGGGTATTGCTGCGCAAATCCGGTACTGAGCCGCTGGTGCGTGTCATGGTCGAAGGTGACGATGAAGCACAGGTGCGTGGTTATGCCGAAGAGCTGGCAGCGCTGGTTGGTGAAGTTTGCGTCTGATTAGCGCTTGCCAGCGTTGAAAGGGTTGGGTAAGATCTGCGCCCACTTTGACCGACGAGGTACAGCATGCGTCGCCCTATGGTAGCTGGTAACTGGAAGATGCACGGTACCCGCGCCAGCGTCGCTGAGCTGATCAAGGGCTTGAGTGATTTAGCCCTGCCGAGCGGTGTTGAAGTAGCGGTTTTCCCGCCCTGTCTCTACATCAATCAAGTGATTGAAGGGTTGAAGGGTAAGTCGGTAGCCGTCGGTGCACAGAACTCCGCAGTGGAGTCTATGCAGGGCGCGCTGACCGGTGAGACTGCACCGAGCCAGTTGGTCGATGCAGGATGTAGTTTTGTGTTGGTTGGGCATTCGGAGCGTCGCCAGTTCATGGGCGAAACTGACGCAACGCTCAACCGCAAGTTTGCAGCCGCTCAGGCCTGTGGCCTGACGCCAGTGTTGTGTATAGGGGAAACCCTGGAAGAGCGCGAGGCGGGCAAGACGCTTGAGGTTGTAGGGCGTCAGCTGGGTAGCATCATCGAGGAGCTCGGTGTTGGTGCCTTTGCCAAAGCGGTGATTGCTTATGAGCCTGTATGGGCCATTGGCACAGGCCTTACGGCCACGCCACAGCAGGCGCAGGATGTGCATAAAGCCATTCGTGAGCAGTTGGCGGCAGAGAATACTGAAGTCGCAGGAAATGTGCGGCTTCTATACGGCGGCAGCGTGAAGGCGGCCAATGCGGCTGAGCTGTTCGGCATGCCGGATATCGATGGGGGGCTCATAGGTGGAGCTTCCCTGAACGCAGACGAATTCGGTGCAATTTGTCGCGCCGCAGGAAACTGAGAAATGCTCGAAACCGTCGTAGTTGTTTTGCATCTGTTGGGCGCACTGGGTTTGGTGGTACTGGTGTTGTTGCAACAGGGTAAAGGTGCAGAGGCTGGTGCATCTTTCGGCGCAGGTGCTTCAAATACTGTGTTCGGAAGCCAAGGTTCTGCTACCTTTCTGAGTAAGTTTACTGCTATACTAGCTGCCTCTTTCTTCTTAACTGCTCTTGGGTTAGGATACTTTGCTAAAGAGAAAGCTCATGAGCTGACTCAGGTAGGATTGCCAGATCCAGCGGTTCTGGAAGTTCAGAAAAAACCAGCGGCAGATGATGTGCCGGTGCTTCAAGAGCAAAAAGGTAATGTCGGTAATACTGATGTTCCTCCAGCTCAAGAGAAGAAGTAAAAAGCGTCAAATGTAGTATTGCCGAGGTGGTGGAATTGGTAGACACGCAACCTTGAGGTGGTTGTGCCCATAGGGTGTAGGGGTTCGAGTCCCCTTCTCGGTACCAATTAAAACAAGACAGCCCGCTACATGCGGGCTTTCTTGTCGGTGGAGGTTAGATTGACCCCTTGGTGGGTTCGGTCGTATACTTTCGCCCCAGCTTTGTCGCGGGGTGGAGCAGTCTGGTAGCTCGTCGGGCTCATAACCCGAAGGTCGTTGGTTCAAATCCAGCCCCCGCAACCAGTCCCAAGCGGAGCCCCTTTTCAGGGGCTTTTTGCTAGCTGGACAGTTCTTAGCGCCGGTATTCAGCGGCGTATCCGGGATGGGCGCTTTGCCCATTTTTTATTTGCATAGCATGCACGAGGGGGTTCAGGTGTCGAGCAAGCTAGAACAGTTGCAGGCCTTGTTGGCCCCGGTGGTCGAGGCTCTTGGCTATCAATGCTGGGGGATCGAATTCATCTCTCAAGGCAAGCATTCGGTACTGCGTATCTATATCGACAAGGCAGATGGCATTCTGGTCGACGACTGTGAAGTGGTCAGTCGCCAGGTGAGTGGCATTCTGGATGTCGAAGATCCGATCAGTTCCGAATACACCCTTGAAGTGTCCTCTCCTGGCATGGATCGCCCGCTGTTCACTTTGGAACAGTTCGCTTCGCATGCCGGCGAACAAGTGAAGATCAAGCTGCGTACGCCCTTTGAAGGTCGTCGTAACTTTCAGGGCCTTCTCCGTGGAGTGGAGGAGCAGGATGTGGTGGTCCAGGTGGATAGCCATGAGTTCCTGTTGCCGATCGACTCGATCGACAAGGCCAACATTATTCCCAGTTTTGACTGAGACGTGCCGGATACCGCGTAGTCCGCGGATCCAATGGCGTGCGAAAGGCGAGGCGTACGATGAGCAAAGAAGTACTGCTGGTTGTTGAGTCGGTATCCAACGAAAAGGGCGTACCGGCCGGCGTAATTTTTGAAGCGCTGGAAGTGGCTCTGGCCACTGCAACCAAGAAACGTTTTGAAGATGAAGTCGACCTGCGTGTGGAAATCAACCGCCACACGGGTAACTACGAGACTTTCCGTCGTTGGACTGTGGTCGAAGACGAAGATCTGGACGATCCAGCGATTGAACTTGCCGTTGATCAGGCCCAGGCGAAAAAGCCGGGTGCCGTTGCTGGCGAGATCATCGAGGAAAAGATCGAATCCATTGAGTTCGGCCGCATTGCTGCTCAAACTGCCAAGCAGGTTATCGTGCAGAAAGTGCGTGAAGCCGAGCGTGCGCAGGTCGTCGACGCTTATCGTGAGCGTCTGGGCGAGATCATTTCCGGCACCGTCAAGAAAGTCACCCGCGACAACGTTATCGTCGACCTGGGCAACAACGCTGAAGCGTTGCTGGCCCGTGAAGACATCATTTCGCGCGAAACCTTCCGTGTGGGTGTGCGTCTGCGTGCACTGCTCAAGGAAATTCGTACCGAGAACCGTGGCCCGCAACTGATTCTGTCGCGTACTGCGCCACAGATGCTGATCGAGCTTTTCCGCATTGAGGTGCCGGAAATTGCCGAAGGCCTGATCGAAGTCATGGGCGCCTCTCGCGACCCAGGCTCGCGGGCCAAGATCGCCGTTCGCTCCAAAGACAAGCGCATTGACCCACAAGGTGCGTGTATTGGCATGCGTGGTTCGCGTGTTCAGGCAGTTTCTGGCGAATTGGGCGGCGAGCGCGTGGATATCGTCCTGTGGGACGACAACCCGGCGCAGTTTGTCATCAACGCCATGTCACCGGCTGAAGTCGCGGCGATCATTGTTGATGAAGATGCCCACGCCATGGATATCGCCGTGGCGGCGGACAACCTGGCCCAGGCCATCGGCCGTGGCGGTCAGAACGTGCGTCTGGCCAGCCAGCTGACCGGCTGGACGCTGAACGTGATGACCGAGTCGGACATTCAGGCCAAGCAACAAGCTGAAACCGGCGACATCCTGCGTAACTTCATCGACGAGCTGGAAGTTGATGAAGAGCTGGCGCAGGTGCTGGTTGACGAAGGCTTCACCAGCCTGGAAGAAATTGCCTACGTACCGCTGGAAGAAATGCTCAACATCGATGGCTTTGACGAGGAGATCGTCAACGAGCTCCGCGCTCGGGCCAAGGACCGTCTGTTGACCAAGGCCATCGCTACAGAGGAAAAACTGGCAGACGCCCACCCGGCCGAAGACCTGCTCTCTCTTGAGGGTATGGACAACGACCTGGCAGCGGAACTGGCGGTGCGCGGCGTGGTTACCCGCGAAGACCTGGCCGAGCAGTCGATCGACGACCTGCTCGACATCGACGGCATCGACGAAGAGCGTGCCGGCAAGTTGATCATGGCCGCCCGAGCCCACTGGTTCGAGTAATTAGGCTGGCCTGAGGAGAGAAGTGCATGACGCAAGTCACGGTGAAAGAATTGGCCCAAGAGGTCGCTGCACCGGTAGAGCGCCTGCTGCAGCAGATGCGTGAGGCAGGTCTGCCGCACACCGACGCCGGTCAGGTAGTGACCGACAGTGAGAAGCAGGCTCTGCTGACTCATTTGAAAAGCAGCCACAAGGCGAAAGTGGAAGAACCGCGCAAGATCACCTTGCAGCGCAAGACCACCAGTACCCTGCGTGTTGCCGGTAGCAAAAGCATCAGCGTAGAAGTACGCAAGAAGAAAGTATTTGTGCAACGCAGCCCGGAAGAGATCCAGGCCGAGCAGAAGCGCGAGCTGGACGAACGCCGTGCTGTGGAAAACGCCGCACGTGAGAAGGCTGAAGCCGAAGCACGTCAACGTGCCCAGGAAGAAGCCCGTCGTCAGCCTGCAGCGACTGAGGCCGTAGCGGCCGCGCCGGTCGCAGCAGCGCCTGCCGCTGTTTCTCCGGCCGACGCTGCTCCAGCACCGGTTGCCGATCGCAAGAAAGACGAAAGCCGTCGTAGCGACAAGGCGCGTGACGACGATCGTCGTGGCGAGCGCCGCAACGAAGCGCCACGTGTTTCGGTCAAGGTCAAGGAAAAGGAAAAGGCGCCTACGCCGCGTGCTGCTCCGCGTACTACCGAAGAAGAAAGCGATGGCTTCCGTCGCGGTGGTCGTGGCAAGGGCAAGCCGAAGAAGCGTAACGCGCACGGCTTCCAGAGCCCGACTGGTCCGGTAATCCGTGACGTGGTGATCGGCGAGACCATCACGGTTTCTGAACTGGCCCAACAGATGTCGGTCAAGGCCGCTGAAGTGGTCAAGTTCATGTTCAAGCTGGGCACTCCGGTGACCATCAACCAGGTGCTCGATCAGGAAACCGCACAGCTGGTTGCTGAAGAGCTGGGCCACAACGTCAAACTGGTCAGCGACAACGCCCTGGAAGATTCCCTGGCCGAGTCCCTGAAGTTTGAAGGTGAGTCGTTCGCTCGTGCGCCGGTTGTTACCGTAATGGGTCACGTTGACCACGGTAAGACCTCGCTGCTCGACTACATCCGTCGTGCCAAGGTAGCTGCTGGCGAAGCCGGTGGTATTACCCAGCACATCGGTGCTTACCACGTTGAAACCGACCGCGGCATGGTCACGTTCCTCGATACCCCAGGCCACGCTGCGTTCACCGCAATGCGTGCCCGTGGTGCCAAGGCAACCGACATCGTGATCCTCGTGGTCGCGGCTGACGACGGTGTAATGCCGCAGACCATTGAAGCAGTCCAGCATGCCAAGGCTGCCGGTGTTCCTCTGGTTGTTGCCGTGAACAAGATCGACAAGCCGGGTGCAGATCTCGATCGCATCCGTAACGAGTTGTCTGTTCAGGGCGTTACCTCCGAAGAGTGGGGCGGTGATACACCATTCGTTCCTGTCTCGGCGAAGATGGGTACTGGCGTCGACGAGTTGCTTGAAGCCGTTCTGCTGCAGGCCGAGATTCTCGAGCTCAAGGCAACGCCTTCGGCACCGGGTCGTGGCGTGGTAGTTGAATCGCGTCTGGACAAAGGCCGTGGCCCAGTGGCTACCGTGCTGGTTCAGGATGGTACTCTGCGTCAGGGCGACATGGTTCTGTGCGGTTCGAACTTCGGCCGTGTACGTGCCATGCTTGACGAGAACGGCAAGCCTGTGAAGGAAGCGGGCCCGTCGATTCCGGTCGAGATCCTTGGTCTTGATGGCACTCCAGAGGCCGGCGATGAGCTGAGCGTGGTTGCTGACGAGAAGAAGGCCCGTGAAGTTGCACTGTTCCGTCAAGGCAAGTACCGCGAAGTCAAACTGGCTCGCGCGCATGCCGGCAAACTCGAGAACATCTTCGAGAACATGGGGCAGGAAGAGAAGAAGACCCTCAACATCGTCCTCAAGGCCGATGTGCGTGGTTCTCTCGAGGCGCTGCAAGGTTCCTTGAGCGGTCTGGGCAACGACGAAGTACAAGTGCGCGTAGTGGGCGGCGGCGTCGGTGGTATCACCGAAAGCGATGCCAACCTGGCACTGGCTTCCAATGCAGTACTGTTCGGCTTCAACGTGCGTGCTGATGCTGGCGCGCGCAAGATCGTCGAGCAGGAAGGTCTGGATATGCGTTACTACAACGTGATCTACGACATCATTGAAGACGTCAAGAAAGCCCTGACCGGTATGCTCGGCAGCGATGTTCGCGAGAACATCCTCGGTATCGCTGAAGTTCGTGACGTGTTCCGCTCGCCGAAGTTCGGTGCTATCGCCGGTTGCATGGTGGTCGAAGGTACGGTTCACCGTAACCGTCCGATCCGTGTACTGCGTGAAGACATCGTTATCTTCGAAGGCGAACTGGAATCGCTGCGTCGCTTCAAGGACGATATGTCCGAAGTCCGCGCCGGCATGGAATGCGGTATTGGCGTCAAGAGCTACAACGACGTCAAGGTTGGCGACAAGATCGAAGTCTTCGAGAAAGTCCAAGTCGCTCGCACGCTCTAAGCCGCGAGCTTGGGAGCCGTATGTTGATCGCCGCAAGGCGCCCGCAGCGGCTCTGAACGCAACGCCCGGTCCGGCTTCAGCCTGGCCGGGCGTTTGCCGCTTCAGTTACAGGTAGCAAACATGGCAAAAGAATATAGCCGTACCCAACGTATTGGCGATCAGATGCAGCGTGAGCTTGCGCAGCTGATCCGTCGTGAAGTCAAGGATCCGCGTGTTGGTCTGGTGACCATTACTGCCGTCGATGTCAGTCGTGATGTTGGCCATGCCAAGGTGTTCATCACCGTGATGGGGCAGGATGGTGCAGAAAACATCGCGCAGAGCTTGAAAGTTCTGAACTCCGCCGCAGGTTTCCTGCGCATGCAACTCGGTCGTGAAATGAAGTTGCGCAGTGTGCCGCAACTGCACTTCCACTATGACGAAAGCGTCTCCCGTGGTGCCCACCTGTCGGCGTTGATCGAGCGTGCCGTAGCAGAAGACAGCCAGCATCAGGATGGCGGTACTTCCCTGGACACCAAGGAGTAAGCGGTGGCTCAGGTCAAGCGTATCCGTCGTAACGTCAGTGGCATCATCCTGCTCGACAAGCCGCTGGGGTTTACCTCCAACGCCGCTTTGCAGAAGGTGCGCTGGCTGCTCAATGCTGAAAAGGCAGGCCATACGGGGAGCCTCGACCCACTGGCCAGTGGCGTATTGCCGCTGTGCTTCGGTGAGGCGACGAAGTTTTCCCAGTACTTGCTCGATTCTGACAAGGGTTACGAAACGGTCATGCAATTGGGCATGACCACCAGCACTGCCGATGCTGAAGGTGAAGTGCTGCAGACTCGCGAAGTGACCGTTGGTCGCGCCGATATCGAAGCTGTTTTGCCACAATTTCGTGGTCAAATCAGTCAGATACCGCCGATGTACTCTGCGCTCAAGCGTGACGGGCAGCCGCTGTACAAGCTGGCACGCGCAGGTGAAGTAGTGGAGCGTGAAGCACGTTCTGTTACTATTGATCGCCTGGAACTGCTTGAGTGTGAAGGTAGCCGCGCTCGTCTTTCGGTGGGCTGCAGTAAAGGTACGTACATCCGTACCCTGGTCGAGGACATCGGCGAGCAGTTGGGCTGTGGCGCCTATGTTGCAGAACTGCGCCGCACGCATGCCGGGCCATTCAGCCTGGCACAGACTGTGACCCTCGAAGAACTCGAGCAGGTTCACGCCGAAGGCGGTAATGAAGCGGTTGATCGCTTTCTGTTACCGTCCGATAGCGGTCTGCAAGATTGGCCTCTGCTCAAGTTTTCCGAGCACAGTGCCTTCTACTGGCTGCATGGTCAGCCGGTAAGGGCTCCGGACGCGCCGAAATTCGGCATGGTCCGCGTACAGGATCACAACGGTCGCTTCATCGGTATTGGTGAAGTGAGCGAAGACGGGCGAATCGCGCCGCGTCGACTGATTCGATCTGAATGATCGAAACCAACGGTATCAAGCTTCGGCGTGATGCCTGCGGGACAGAGGATGGCTGTTAATAGGCACGGTTACTCCTCACTTTTATGAATACAGGGATCCGTCCCTGGCCTATTGGAAACCGGTTTCGGTTTCCCTTGATTTGGAGAAGCCAGATGGCACTCAGCGTTGAAGAAAAAGCTCAAATCGTCGGCGAATACCAGCAAGCAGCCGGTGACACCGGTTCGCCAGAAGTGCAAGTTGCACTGCTGACCGCCAACATCAACAAGCTGCAAGGCCACTTCAAGGCCAACGGCAAAGACCACCACTCCCGTCGTGGTCTGATCCGTATGGTAAACCAGCGTCGTAAGCTGCTGGACTACCTGAAGGGTAAAGACGCCACTCGTTACAGCGCCCTGATCGGTCGTCTGGGTCTGCGTCGCTAATAGCGTCCTGGCCAGTGGTGTGCTCGGCGTGTTGCATTCTTCAGCCACGGTACGTTGTACCTGGGTTGATGAACACGCCGCGCGTATCTATGAGGTTGGCTGTCTGTTCTGCCTGAGCGGTTTCCGCGCAGTCAGGGCAGGCTCCCAACCTCTAGTTTTATCTGGACGGTCAATGGGGCCGATTCCCCGTTCTGCCCAAGAATTCGCAAGAACAAGTTCCCCTAGAGCCACTGAAAAAAGGTAGGAAACCGTGAACCCGGTAATCAAGAAATTCCAATTCGGTCAATCGACCGTTACCCTCGAGACGGGCCGTATTGCTCGTCAAGCCTCCGGCGCCGTATTGGTCACCGTCGACAACGATGTCACCGTACTGGTGACCGTGGTCGGTGCCAAACAGGCTGATCCAGGCAAGGGCTTTTTCCCTCTGTCCGTTCACTATCAGGAAAAGACCTACGCCGCCGGCAAGATCCCTGGTGGTTTCTTCAAGCGTGAAGGCCGTCCTTCCGAGAAAGAAACCCTGACTTCGCGTTTGATCGACCGTCCGATCCGCCCGCTGTTCCCAGAAGGTTTCATGAACGAAGTGCAGGTTGTCTGCACCGTCGTTTCCACCAGCAAGAAGACCGATCCGGACATCGCTGCGATGATCGGTACTTCGGCTGCCCTGGCGATCTCCGGTATTCCGTTTGATGGTCCGATCGGCGCTGCCCGTGTTGCTTACCACGAAAGCACCGGCTACCTGCTGAACCCAACTTACGAGCAACTGGCTGCCTCGAGCCTGGACATGGTCGTTGCCGGTACTTCCGACGCGGTACTGATGGTTGAATCGGAAGCCAAAGAGCTGACCGAAGACCAGATGCTGGGCGCTGTGCTGTTCGCTCATGACGAGTTCCAGGCTGTTATCCAGGCCGTCAAAGAGCTCGCTGCCGAAGCTGCCAAGCCTACCTGGGACTGGAAAGCACCGGTTGCCAACACCGAACTGCTGAACGCAATCCGCGCCGAGTTCGGCGAAGCCGTTTCCCAGGCTTACACCATCACCGTCAAGGCCGATCGCTACGCTCGCCTGGGCGAACTGCGTGACCAGGTTGTCGCCAAGTTCTCCGGTGAAGAAGGTCAGCCTAGCGCTGGTGAAGTCAAAGAAATCTTTGGCGAAATCGAATACCGCACCGTTCGCGAAAACATCGTCAATGGCAAGCCACGTATCGACGGTCGCGACACCAAGACCGTACGTCCGCTGAACATCGAAGTCGGTGTACTGTCGAAGACTCACGGTTCGGCATTGTTCACCCGTGGCGAGACCCAGGCTCTGGTTGTTGCAACACTGGGTACTGCCCGTGACGCGCAGCTGCTGGACACCCTTGAAGGCGAGAAAAAAGACCCCTTCATGCTGCACTACAACTTCCCTCCGTTCTCGGTAGGTGAGTGTGGTCGTATGGGTGGTGCAGGTCGTCGTGAAATCGGTCACGGCCGTCTGGCTCGCCGTTCGGTTCAGGCCATGCTGCCAGCTGCCGACGTATTCCCGTACACCATTCGTGTCGTCTCGGAAATCACCGAGTCCAATGGTTCCAGCTCCATGGCTTCGGTCTGTGGTGCATCGCTGGCACTGATGGACGCTGGTGTACCGATGAAGGCACCGGTTGCCGGTATCGCCATGGGTCTGGTTAAAGAAGGCGAGAAGTTCGCCATCCTGACCGACATCCTGGGTGACGAAGACCACCTGGGCGACATGGACTTCAAGGTAGCCGGTACCGCCAAAGGTGTTACCGCGCTGCAGATGGACATCAAGATCAACGGCATCACCGAAGAGATCATGGAAATCGCTCTGGGCCAAGCCCTGGAAGCGCGCCTGAACATCCTCGGTCAGATGAACCAGGTCATTGGTCAGTCCCGTAGCGAACTGTCGGAAAATGCTCCGACCATGATCGCGATGAAGATTGATACCGACAAGATTCGTGATGTTATCGGTAAAGGCGGCGCGACCATCCGTGCTATCTGTGAAGAGACCAAGGCTTCGATCGATATCGAAGACGACGGCTCGATCAAGATCTTTGGTGAAACCAAGGATGCGGCAGAAGCGGCTCGCCAGCGCGTACTGAGCATTACTGCCGAAGCCGAGATCGGCAAGATCTACGTCGGCAAGGTTGAGCGCATCGTTGACTTCGGTGCCTTCGTCAACATCCTGCCGGGCAAGGACGGTCTGGTTCACATCTCGATGCTGAGCGATGCTCGTGTCGAGAAAGTGACCGACATCCTGAAAGAAGGCCAGGAAGTTGAAGTACTGGTACTGGACGTGGACAACCGCGGCCGTATCAAGCTGTCGATCAAAGATGTTGCAGCAGCCAAGGCTTCGGGCGTCTAAGCTCAAAGCGTTGAAGAAAGGACCCTACGGGGTCCTTTTTTTATGGGCGGAGTTCGCCGTGTACGTGCTTGCATCCTGCATGCTTCAAAAAGGAGTGTCTAGTATGAAGAAGTTCGTTATTGCTGCCGCTACTGTTACCGCGCTGATGTTGGCCAACGTGACCTTTGCTCAAGCGCCGCTGACGGTTGCGGCGGGTGAGATGACCAAGGCAACAGAGGCTACTTCCGATACCTGGATCACCACGAAGGTCAAAGCAGACCTGATGACGGAGAAGGGGGTGCCGGGTTCGGACATCTCTGTAGAAACCAACAGCGGCGTAGTTTCCCTGTCGTCAAAGGTGCCTTTGACCCAATCCCAGAAAGACGCAGCAGTCTCGATTGCCAAAAAAATAAAGGGGGTTAAGGCGGTATCGGCTGAAGGCCTGAGAACCTATTAAGCTGAACCCCGGCCATTGAGCCGGGGTTTTAGACAGGCGTTTGAGGAGCGCTTACTCGGAGTCCAGATGCAACTGCGAGATTACCCGGCCATCGGCTTCGGCTTGCCCCAGCGTGGCATCGACGAAGTACACGCGCTGGTCTTCAAGCTTGCCCTGGTCGACCAGGTAGTCCTTGATGCTGCTGGCGCGCGCCTGGCCCAGTTGACGCAGCAACAGGGGGCTTTCAGCCCACGACGTGATCACCGCGTTGCGCAGGTTGTCTGTGCGCTCTTTACGGCTCAACTGCTCCCACTGCGCGGGCGGTTGTTGTTTGAGGCGCGAGCGGTAGATCGCCTCAAGCATCGCGGGTTTCTCATCATCTGGCACCTGCAGTTGAGTGGCTTGTGCCGGGACCTTGTCGCCTCGCCGTTGCAGCATCTTGTAGTAGGTAGCCTGATACTCGCGCTCCAGACGCTGCTCGGCAATCAGCGGGCCGTCACTGCTCTGGGCGCTGGTACCTTCGATTTCCAGGCGCAATTCCGGGCGCGCCTTGAGTGCGCTGGCGAGTTTGTCCAGGGCTCCTTTGGCGTCGCTGCTCAAGTCACTTGAGCCTGGAGTAAAGGCGACGCTTCCGAGGTCTTGGGCGTCGCCGCCACTGACGAGCCCGCCAATGAACTTGAACGGTGCCTGGGCGGCTCGCATGACGAGGTTTCGTAATGTCTGCCAGACAATCGGCATCACGCTGAACTGAGGGTTGTTCAAGTCGCCGGAGATTGGCAACTCAATGGAGATTTTGCCTTCGGTGTCCTTGAGCAGTGCGACGGCAAGGCGAATCGGCAAGTCTACGGCATCAGGGCTGTCTACCTTTTCACCCAGTTGCAGTTGTTCAAGCACCAGTTTGTTCTCGGCCTTGAGCTGGCCCTTGGTGATCAGGTAATGCAGGTCCAGATTCAGGCGACCCTTGCGGATGCGGTAGCCGGCAAATTTGCCCGAGTAAGGGGTCAGGGTGGTCAGCTCGACGCGTTTGAAGCTGGTGGCGATGTCCAGGCTGGCCATGGGGTCGAAGGGGTTCAGCGCGCCCTTGATAGTGACGGGCGCATAGCGGTCGACCTTACCTTTGATATCGACATTGGCAGGTTTCGGTTGCCGGTTGTCGATGGTGCCGATCCGGCCGTTGAGTTGCTGGATCGCCGTGGCGAAGTTGGGTGTCAGGCTGAAGTCGGCGAAGTTGGCCGAGCCGTCGTTGATCGCGATTTCACCAATGTGGATGCCCAGCGGCTTGGCGCTGCTGGTGGACGTATTGCGGGCTTTCTGCGGGCTTCCAGCGGGTTGTGGTATCAACAGGTCATCGACGCTGGTGGTACGGTCTTCATTGATCATAAAACGCGCATAGGGCTGTTGCAGGTTGACCTTTGCAATCGATAGCGCATCCCCATGACGATATTCCAGGCCATCCAGATTCAACTGCTGCCATTTGACGAAATCGCGGTTCTTGATGGTGTCTAGCGTGTGCAGCTGATTGACCTGAGCCTTGCCCGTGATACTGAAGGCCAGCGGTGCCGTGTTCTTGAGGTCGACGTCGAGATCGCTGTTGAGCATGCCGCTGCGTAGCTCAAGGCGAATGAATGGGCTGATATAGGCTTGTGCGACACGAAGGTCGATATCCCGCGTAACGACATTCAGTTTACTGCTGACAGGTGCCAGATTGACGTCACCCGAGGCCTGCAGCTTGCCTTGCTTGCCTACTCCGGTATCGAGCTTCAGGGTGAAGGGCGACTGATTGAGGCTGTCGAAGTTCTGCAGGTCCAGGTTAAGTGGGCCCACCTCCAGCGCCACCGGTTCCTTGTGGGTACGGTCAGCCAGATGAACCTGATAGTTGCGCAACTGAACGTCACGCAGTAACACCTGCCATGGTTTGCTTGGGGTATTGGTGCCTGTCGTCTCTTTGGTGGCCGGCGTTGCGGTGGCCGGTTCAGTTTTCTCTGCAGGTTTTGCCTTGGCTGGCTGGCTGGCGAACAGCTTCTGCCAGTCGAGCTGACCATCGGCTTCAAGGGCTGCCCAGGTTTCCAGTTTCTCGCTGCGAATCTTGCCAACGGTGACCAACTGCTTGGCCAGGTCAATCGACGTTTCGCTGACCGACAGGCTGGCCAGGCGTACCAATGGCCTGCCATCGGGCGCATTGACTGCAAACGGCGCGATCTGAAGCGAGGTGTTGTCGAGCAGCAGCTCGGTTTCCTTGGACAGGTTCAGTTTGTAGTGGGTCTCAAAGCTGACACGCCCGTCTTCAAGTACCAACGGCACTATATCTCGGACATAAGGCCAGACGAGCTTCATCTTGCCGTCAGTAAACTTCAGCGTGCCTTCAGAGGCGATGGGCACCAGGCTGAACGTACCCTGCCAGTCGATCCGGCCGCCCTTGGGGCCTGCGGCGACCAGGGTCATGTCCGTGCTGTCGTCGGGCAGGGTGCTGAGGTTCTTCAGTTCCAGGTCCATCGAGTCGTAGAGAAATTCGATGGGTTCGCTGGGGCGCAGGTCTTCGAAATGCAGGTAACCGGCGTTGAGTTTGATGCTGCCAATACGCAGCGGGAAGGGCTCGCTCGCAGGCGTTTCGGCTTTTGGCTGGCTGGGTGGCAGCTTGAAGAGTTGGGTCAGATTGAGGCTGCCGTCCTTGGCAAACAGCAGTTCGGTACGTGGCTTGTCCAGTTCGACGTTCGCCAGGTGAAGCGCGCCGCTCCACAGGCTGTCGAGCTGCAGGTTGGCATACAAACGTTCAAAGCCGACCTGCTCCTTGCCCGGCTCACCGATCTGCAAGCCCCAGAGTGTCAGCTCCAGGCTGAACGGGTTGAGTTCCACGCGCTGCAGCTTGGCTGGTAGCGTGGCGTAGTTGGCTAATTGCTGGTTAGCAATTCGCAAGGCGACGCCGGGGAGAATCAGGAATCCAAGCAGGCTGTAAAGGGCCAGAGCGGCCAACAAGGCGCCGAGGGCGCGTTTCATTCCTTTGGGCATGTGCGGCGTCGTCTGTATCTAACGGAAGTGGTTGGAGTATGGCACGATAATTCGGTTCCGAAGATAGCGCCAAATCACCTCTTTCGTGCGTAAACGTCTATTTCAAAGGTGCAGAATCAAGGTCTTTAGCGGTGGTTGGTTATCCATGGACGGGAAGTCGGCAGCCGGTGTCAGAACCTGCCACTCGCGCACTGGCCGGTTGTTTTTCTCGGCGCAGCGCAGCACCTGTGCGCGCCAGTCGTCGAGGCTGACCTTGGCCAGGTTGTTACAGCAGACCAGCACACCTCCTTCGGCAGTGCTCAACAGCGCCGGCTTGAGCAGGCTTTGATAGTCTCGCAACAGGTCGACGGTGCCGAAGGCACTCTTTGCCCAGGCAGGCGGGTCGAGAAATACCAGATCGAATTGCCGTGGTTCCAGTCGCGGGTAGGGCGGCAGTTTGTGACCGCGTCGTTGGCTGACGGGTAGCCCGGCCAACTGGCGGATCGCCGGGAAGTAGTCGGACTGTATGAACTCCATGGGCGCAAGCGTTGGGTTCAGGGCTGCGTTTTCGCGACCTACAGCCAGGTTGCCTTCGGCGAAATCCAGGTTGCAGATTTCACGGGCACCCCCTGCGGCGGCACTCAAGCCAACCCCACAGGTATAGGCAAACAGGTTCAGTACGCGCTTGCCGGCGCTGTGCTGCTTGATCCAGCCACGGGCATTGCGCAAATCGAGAAACAACAGCGGATCCTGCCCCGAGTGACGGCCACGTACCCGATAGTTCAGCCCCCATTCATGGCCGACATGATCGGCCAAGGCCGCCTCGCTGGCCTGGTAGGCCGGGTCTCGACGGTCGATGCGACTGTTGCCTTGGGAGCGGTCGTTGTAGACCAGCAGCAGCTCCAGGCCAAGTGATTGCTCGACGGTAGCATGCAGGTCGAGCAAGGCATCGTGATCGAGGGTCTGGTGAAAGCTCTGTACCAGCAACTGCGGGCCATAGCGGTCTACGGTCAGGCCGGCAGCGCCTTCCTGGCTACCATGGAACAGCCGGTAGCAGTCGGTCCCTTGGGCATGGAGTTCGGCGAGAAGGCCGTTGCGGGAGTCGAGGGCGGCGCGCAGCGCCTGATTCAAGAGGGACATGCACGTAGCCTTGGTATGCGGGGCTGCAGTTTAACAGGAGAGGCCCAGGGTGAGCCTCTCCGGTGTGCATCAGCGTTCGATCGTCAGGGCCACACCCTGCCCCCCACCGATGCACAGCGTTGCCAGCCCTTTCCTGGCATCACGCTTGATCATTTCGTGCAACAGGGTGACCAGTATCCGGCAACCGGAAGCACCAATAGGGTGCCCCAATGCAATGGCACCACCGTTGACATTGACCTTGGCGGCATCCCAGCCCAGCTCTTTACCGACGGACAACGCTTGGGCGGCGAAGGCTTCGTTGGCTTCGATCAGGTCCAGGTCTGACAACGACCAGCCGGCTTTTTCAAGGCAGCGTCGAGTAGCATTTACAGGGCCAATGCCCATGATTGCAGGGTCAACGCCGGCGTTTGCATAGGCGGTGATACGGGCCAGTACCGGCAGCTCCAGTTCCTGGGCTTTAGCAGCACTCATCAGCAGCACGGCGGCAGCACCATCATTGAGTGACGACGCATTGCCCGCCGTGACACTGCCATCTTTCTTGAAGGCGGGCCTGAGCTTGCTCAACGACTCAGCGGTAGTGCCTGGGCGGGGCTGCTCGTCAGTGGCGAACGCGATCGGATCGCCTTTGCGTTGCGGGATCAGGATCGGGGTGATTTCTTCAATGAAACGACCGCTTTCAATGGCTACGCTGGCTTTCTGCTGGGAGGCCGCTGCGAAGGCGTCCTGCTCCTCGCGGCTCAGGCCGTACTTTTCGACCAGGTTTTCGGCGGTGATGCCCATGTGGTAGTCGTTGAAAGCGTCCCACAAGCCATCACTGATCATACTGTCGATCAATGAGCTGTGGCCCATGCGCAGGCCGGTGCGCGCACCAGGCATGACATAGTTGGCAAGGCTCATGTTTTCCTGTCCGCCCGCGATGACCACGTCGGCATCGCCACACCGAATCGCTTGCGCAGCCAAGTGCACGGCTTTGAGCCCAGAGCCACATACCTTGTTGAGTGTCAGGGCGGGCACGGCGTGGGGCAGCCCGGCCTTGATCGCGGCTTGGCGGGCAGGGTTCTGACCGGCACCAGCGGTCAGAACCTGGCCGAAGATGACTTCGTCTACGAGTTCGGCGTCCAGGCCGGTCTGTGTCAGCAGCTGGCTGATAACCGCAGCCCCCAGATCAACGGCTGGAATAGCGGCCAGTGCTCCTTGGTAGCTACCAATGGCGGTACGGGTGGCGGCAACGATCACAACATCTTGCATGGCACAGGTCCTTAGTCTTGTTGGATGTGGTATCGGAACGGCAAAAGCCTGCTTTGGGCTTTGTTGGTAGGCATGGTGGCACAGATGGCCAGGCGCCTGCCAATCACCAAAGTATGAGGCGTGCACGCCCGCTGGCTGACGCTCAGCTGAGTCCCATGCGTCGGTGTGCACGGTGCTTGGAGCTGTCGCGCATGGCCCAGCGTAGCACCGGGGCAACACCGGCAACCCCCAGGCGGACCAGTCGGCGCTCTAGCAGGCTCGGTGAGAATCCATGTATGGCACTGGCCCATGGCGCTAACAGGTCGATGCCTGCCCGCATCATCATGGCGCCAACGGGCTTGGCTTGCCGGCTCGGCGCAGGGGCATCAAGCAGCAGGCGAACCACTTCGCGGCTGCGTGCATCGCACGCCAGTTGTGGGCGCATGGCGTGCAGGTATTCGGCAATAGCCTGACGTGAGCGGGGCACATTGCGTGCGCCCAGGCGTTCGGCGACCAAGGCAATTTCGTCGTAGTAGGCATCCTGGTCAGCGAGGCTCATCCGAGGATTACGGTAACGCAGGTGTGCGGCGAGAAAACTGCTGACTTCGGCGACGTGTACCCAGGTCAGCAGGTCGGGATCGCTGGCGGCATAGGGGCGCCCATCGGCGGTGGTGCCGACGACCTGCAGATGAATGGTCCGTACTTTATCGATCAGCCACTCGGCGTCGCGGGTTGAGCCGAATGTCGTCCCGGAGATGAACTGGCTGGTACGGCGCAGACGGCCGATCATGTCTTGGCGAAAGTTCGAATGGTCCCAGACCCCGGCCAGTGCCAGTGGGTGCAAGACTTGCAACAGGAGGGCGCTGATGCCACCGATCAGCATGCTGGGAAAGTCGCCATGCACGCGCCAGCAGACACTGTCTGGGCCAAACAGCCCGGGATCACCTTTGGGGTGTTCCAGGTCCAGTTGCCCCAGCGCCAGGCCGGTCATGCTAAGCAGTTGGGTCTCGATACGGCGACGAAGGGCTTCCATAACGTCCTTGCGGCACCGTCGTTGCGGTGCGCTTCACTGCCCCCGGTCGCACTGACGACCAGGGGCAGGAAGGGTGATCAGCCGCGGTGGCGGCCGCGGAAGTAGTTGATCAGGCCTTGGGTCGAGGCATCTTCAGCAGGCTCTTCGATGCCACCGGTGAGGCGCTGGTAGACGCCTTTGCCGAGCTCCTTGCCCAATTCAACACCCCACTGGTCGAAGGCATTGATACCCCAGATGACGCTCTGCACGAACACTTTGTGTTCATACATGGCCACCAGCGCACCCAAACGGCGTGGGCTGATACGCTCTACAACCAAGGTGTTGCTCGGACGGTTGCCCGGGATCACCTTGTGCGGCGCCAGCTTCTGGATTTCGGTTTCGGCCAGGCCTTTCTCGCGCAGTTCTGCTTCGGCTTCAGCGCGGGTCTTACCGAGCATCAGGGCCTGGCTCTGCGACAGGCAGTTGGCGTACAGCCACTGGTGGTGGTCGGCAACCGGGTTGAAACTGACCACCGGGACGATGAAGTCCGCTGGAATCAGTTGGGTGCCTTGGTGCAGCAACTGATGGTAGGCATGCTGACCGTTGCAACCGACGCCACCCCAGATGACGGGGCCGGTATCGTGGTTAACCGGGGTTCCGTCCTGGCGCACGCTCTTGCCGTTGGACTCCATATCCAACTGCTGCAGGTGCTTGGTGATGTTGCGCAGGTAGTGGTCGTACGGCAGGATCGCGTGGCTTTGCGCTCCCCAGAAGTTGCCGTACCAGACGCCCAGAAGTGCCAACAGCACAGGCATGTTCTGTTCGAACGGGGCGCTCTGGAAGTGCTGGTCCATGGTGTAGGCACCGGACAGCAGCTCCTTGAAGTTGGCCATGCCAATGGCCAGCGCAATAGGCAGGCCGATGGCCGACCACAGCGAATAACGGCCACCTACCCAGTCCCACATCGGGAAGATGTTCTCTTCGCGGATGCCGAAAGCGATGGCTGCTGTCTTGTTACTGGAAACGGCGATGAAGTGCCGGTGAAGTTCTACTTCCGAGCCACCCTGGGCCAAGTACCAAGCGCGTGCGGCCTGGGCGTTTTTCAGGGTTTCGAGGGTGTTGAAAGACTTTGACGAGACAATGAACAGTGTGGTCTCGGCGCGCAGGTTGGCCGACAGCTCATGAAACTCGCTGCCGTCGATATTGGCCAGGTAGTGGCAGCGCACGCCCCGCTGGGCATAAGGCAAGAGGGCTTCAGAGACCAGTTCGGGGCCAAGGAAGGACCCGCCAATGCCGATGTTCACAACGTCGGTAATCGGCTTTTCGGTATAACCACGCCACAAGCCGTCGTGAATCCGCCCAACCAGTTCGGTTACCTGGTTAAGGACTTTATGCACCTCGGGCATGATGTTGGCGCCGTTGACGCTCAATTTGTCGCCTACCGGACGGCGTAGCGCGGTGTGCAGCGCTGGACGACCCTCCGAAGCATTGAGGATCTCGCCGGCGAACAGCGACTTTATCGCATCCTGCAGGCCCACTTCATCGGCCAGCCCTACCAGCAGGTTGCGGGTCTGGGCGTTGATCAGGTTTTTCGAGTAGTCGAGGAACAGCCCGCAACAGCTCAGAGAAAATTGGTTGAAGCGCTGTGGGTCGGCGTTGAAGGCCTCGCGCATGCTGAAATTCTGCATGGCTTCGCGGTGCTGCTGGAGCGCCTGCCAGGCCGGCAGGGCGGTAACGTCATGAGGGGTGCGGTAGTACGCCATCGCTGCAGATTTTCCTTATTGCTGGAACTGCCTTGGACACTGAAAAGGTCGGTCCGTTTGCAGGTTCGTCTGAAAAGATTGCACACGAACCTGCCGTTGGCCTGGCTGAGCCGGTGGCTCAGTCCAACTGAACCGGAATGGCATGGCTGGTGTGGCTCAGCTCATTCCCTGGCGCCATGTATAGCATGCGCGGTTTGAAGTTGTGCAGTTCTGCTTCACTGTAATGGGCATAGGCGCAGATGATTACGCGGTCGCCGACTTTGGCCTTGTGTGCAGCTGCACCATTGACCGAGATCATCCGGGAGCCTTCTTCGCCGCGAATGGCGTAGGTGGTGAAGCGCTCGCCGTTGTCGACGTTGTAGATCTGGATTTGTTCGTACTCACGAATACCGGCCAGGTCCAGCCAGAGCCCGTCGATGGCGCAGGAGCCTTCGTAGTCGAGTACGGCATGGGTGACTTCTGCGCGATGCAGTTTGGCCTTGAGCATGATGGCGTGCATGGGGGGGATTCCTTGGTCAGGTTCTCGCGCGGGTACACGGAGCCTCCCGGCCCCGCGAGCGGCGGCAGTGTGCCCGAACCCAGGGGGCCGGGCAACATGGCGCTAAGGCTTGTCGTCGAGATTCAGGTGCAGGTTGTCGATCAAGCGGGTTGCGCCCAGAAACGCAGCGACCAGGATCACCAGGTCACGGTCTTCAGCGGTGGCAGGGCGCAGGCTGATCGCATGGCGAACTTCAAGGTAATCGGGACGGAAACCGGCCTTTTGCAGTTGCTCCTGGCCCTGGGCAATCAGGGCCTGGAAATCGCACGAGCCCTGTTTGATGGCTTCGGCCATCTGCGTCAGGGTGCGGTACAGCGCGGGTGCACAGGCGCGTTGTTCATCGTTCAGGTAACCGTTGCGTGACGACAGCGCCAGGCCATCAGGGGCACGCACAGTGGGTTCGCCGATGATCTGGATCGGCATGTTCAAATCACGGACCAGTGCGCGGATCACGGCCAGTTGCTGGAAGTCCTTCTGGCCGAACACCGCCAGGTCTGGCTGAACCATGTTGAACAACTTGCTGACCACGGTGGCTACACCTTCAAAGTGCCCTGGTCGGCTTGCGCCGCAAAGGCCTTCTGACAGCTGTGGAACAGAAACACGGGTTTGTCCTGCCATGCCCTCGGGATACATTTCCTCGACGGAAGGGGCAAACAATAGATGACAGCCTGCTTCCAGCAGCTTTTCCTGGTCGGCGGCAAGCGTGCGAGGGTATTTGTCGAGGTCTTCGCCCGCGCCGAACTGCAGCGGGTTGACGAAGATGCTGGCAACCACGAAATCAACCCGCTGAGCAGCCTTGGCCACGAGTGCAGCATGCCCGCTGTGCAGGTTGCCCATGGTCGGTACGAAGCCAATGCGTTTGCCTTCGCTGCGTGCCCGCGCTACGGCGGCGCGCAGCTCGCGGACGGTTTTGACTGTATTCATGCACTGAACCCGTGTTCGCTGCCTGGGAAAGTGACGTCCTTGACCTCTTTGACATACGCCTGCAAGGCGCTCTGAATATCGCTCTGGCCAGCCATGAAGTTCTTCACGAACTTGGGTACACGACCACTGAGGGATAGGCCGAGCATGTCATGCATGACCAGTACCTGGCCGTCGGTGGCACTGCCTGCGCCAATACCGATGACGGGTATTTTTACTGCCTGGGTGATTTCGGCGGCCAGTTCGCTTGGGACACACTCCAGCAGCAGCATCGCGGCGCCGGCTTGTTCCAGGGCAATGGCATCGGCACGCATTTGTCGGGCCTGGTTTTCCTGGCGACCCTGGACCTTGTAACCGCCGAGTATGTTCACCGCTTGTGGTGTCAGGCCCATATGTGCGCACACAGGTACACCGCGTTCGGCCAGCAGACGAATGGTGTCAGCCAGCCAGGCTGCGCCTTCGATTTTGACCATATGGGCGCCGGCCTGCATCAGTGCGCCGCTGTTGGCGAACGCCTGTTCAGTGGTGGCATACGCCATGAACGGCAGGTCGGCCAGAATCAGTGCGCCTTCGTTACCACGTTTGACGCTGCTTACGTGGTAGGCCATTTCGGCGTTGGTGACGGGCAAGGTGCTGTCGTGGCCCTGCAGGACCATGCCCAGCGAGTCGCCTACCAGCAGTATTTCTACGCCGGCGCGGCAGCATGCCTGGGCGAACGTTGCGTCATAGCACGTCAGCATGGCAATTTTCTCACCCTTGAGCTTTAGGCTCTGCAGGGTGGTCAGGGTTACATCTGGCATGAAAAGGAATCCTCGTTCAGGCGCTGTGAAAAACGACTGCGTACAACGCGTGTATTCATCTTCTGGAACAGCACATCATCGATTGTGGTGTTTGAAATACGACCTGTTCCAGGCCTATATACGCCTTTTTGCGGCGCTTGGGCGCCACGGGACGCCTATAGTCGTGAGCGAGGGGGCTTAAGTCAATTACCCTGTTACCGCATTGTTACGAATGCACTGTTACGGGCGTTACCGTGTGGGGGAACGCCCGGTTACAGGCGCTCCAGACCGACGAACGGGCAATCGGCCAGCAGTTGGGCGAGCGGGCGCTGGTCGGCCAGCAGGAAGTCGGCAGGTACCAGTTCTGCCAGCGGGTAGAGCACGAACGGACGCGCCTGCATGTGGTAATGCGGCACCTTGAGCCGTGGTTCATCGATAACCTGGTCGCCGTAGAGCAGGATATCCAGGTCAAGGGTTCGTGCCCCCCAGCGCTCTTTACGAACGCGGCCCTGGGCGTTTTCTATGGATTGCAGGGCATCGAGCAGGGCAATAGGCTCCAGCGCGCTGTCCAGTGCCGCCACGGCATTTGTGTAGCGTGGCTGGCCTGGTGAGAGCGAGTCGCTGGTGTAGAAGCTGGACACGGCAACCAGATCAGTCGCTGGCAGCTGCTCGAGCGATTGCAGGGCGCTCTCAAGCTGCTGGCGGGGATCGTCCAGGTTGCTGCCCAGACCAATATAGACGCGAGGCATGTTTACTCGCCCGCAGCGCCGTCGGCGCGCTTGCGTTTGCTGCCACTGCGCTTGCGTTTGCGTGGGCCTGCGCCAGCCCCCTCATCGCGGCTGCCGAGTTCGCGGATCATGTCGCGACGCTCACTTTCGTTGCACTCCTGATAGTCAGTCCACCATTGGCCAAGACCATCGGTGTCCTCGCCCGCACTTTCGCGCAGCAGCAGGAAGTCATAGCCGGCTCGGAAGCGCGGGTTGTCCAGTAACAGGTCGGCACGTTTGCCGCTGCGCCGTGGCAGGCGCTCCTGCATGTCCCAGATTTCACGGATGGGCATGGTGAAACGCTTGGGGATTGCGATGCGTTGGCACTGTTCGCTGATCAGTTCGTGCGCCGCTTCGTTCATGGCCGGGATAGGCGGCATGCCTCGGCTCTGCAAATGCAGCGCACGTGTTGGCAGGGCAGGCCAGAGCATGGCAGCGAAAAGGAAGGCCGGGGTTACCGGCTTGCCTTGTTTGACCCGTAGATCCGTGTTGATCAACGCTTGGCTGATCAACGTATGGGTGTAGGTCGGATGGTCTTCCAGTGCCTGGGCGCTGGCCGGGAACAGTGGATCGAACAGTTGCAGGTCGACCAGCATCTCGAACGTATCGGCGGCCTGGCCGGAGAGGAACAGCTTGAGGCTTTCCTCGAACAGGCGTGCAGACGGAATCTCACGCAGCATCGGCGCCAGTTGGCGAATCGGTGCGACGGTGTGCTTCTCGATGCCGAAGTTCAGCTTGGCGGCGAAGCGCACCGCGCGCAGCATGCGTACCGGGTCTTCCTGGTAGCGCTGGGTCGGGTCGCCAATCAGGCGGATCAAGCGGTTACGAATGTCGTGTACGCCGTTGGCATAATCGAGAATGCGCTCGCTGATCGGATCGTAGTACAGCGCATTGATGGTGAAGTCGCGGCGCTGCGCGTCTTCTTCCAATGTGCCGTAGACGTTATCGCGCAGGATGCGCCCACTCTCGTTGCGTGAGGACTGGTGGCTGTTTTCCTCTTCGCTTTCGGGGTGATTGGCGCGGAAGGTCGCGACTTCAATGATTTCACGGCCAAAGTGGACGTGAACCAGTTTGAAGCGACGGCCAATGACTCGGGCGTTGCGGAACTCCGCACGCACTTGCTCGGGGGTGGCGCTGGTGGCGACGTCGAAGTCTTTCGGCGTAATGCCCAGAAGCTGGTCGCGCACGCAGCCGCCGACCAGATAGGCCTGGTAGCCGGCGTTTTGCAGACGCTCGACGATGCTCACCGCATGACGACTGAATTGGCCACGTTGCAGCGAATGTTGACTGCTATTAATCACTTCAGGCGTGGTGCGCTGGTGGTGCGGGCCACGAACGGGGGGACGGAACGACTGGAACAGCTTCTTCAGCATGGGATGCACTGTTTGAAGGAATTTTCAGCCATAAACGAAGAATGGCCGCATGATAGGCGGGGATTCTAGCATTTACTCTGGGAATGGTGTAGGCAACAGCATGAGGGGGGACAGGTAGGAAAACTACAAGGGGAGCCGAAGCTCCCCTGGAATGTAGTTGCGTGCTCTTTTTATTTTTCTTCTGGGCTTCTTGTTTTTGTTGAGTGCCCTGTCTACAAAGCCGAGGCTTGTAGAGCGTCCCCCTATTCGGGGGCCAAGAGCAAACGGATTGCTTTGGTCGCTGAGGTTGCGGTGATCTGTCGATCCAACCAGTGTAGGCGCTGCTTTAGTGCAGTTTTTGTTGTTCTCTGCCTGGTTGTGGGGCAAGCCCCAAAACACAACTCCTCTCCAAAAGAATCAGTTAGCTGCGCCTCCGCCGTCTTGTTCTTATTGTGCGTGAGCCGATTCGTCTTATTTTTATTGTCTTTTGCAGTGCTTGTTATTGTTCTTGTACCAAACATATAGCAGGTGCCGTGCCAACTTTTGTGAAACCCAGTAAAACAAGGGCTTACGCCGGTTTTGGTCCGTTTTGCCGCCGAAAAAAAACCGGGGTTTCGTTACCGTAAGCCCCGGTTTTTGTTACGTCTTCATGTTGCGGTAACAGTCTGTCACGTGAATCTTATGTTACCTGCCCAATGGCACGGTGACAGCTGAAGCGTATCAGCCCTCGTTGGTTGCGCTGCTCTTGCGTCGAGGTATTCCCAAGCGCTGGCGTCGTTCCCACAGGCACTTGCGGCTGACCCCCAGCTTGCGTGCCAGTTCGGTTTCAGTCATATGGTCCTGGTGCTCGAGCACGAAGTGCTGGAAGTAGTCTTCCAGCGACAGGTCTTCCATGGGCTCATGGCTGTTGTTGGCCTGCGTGCCGGCTGCTGGCAGGCCACCGAAGTTCTCATCGTCGTCTTCCAGATCGCTCAGCTCGATATCGATACCCAGCAGGTCGGCAGAAATCTCTGGGCTCTCGCAAAGGATGACGGCACGCTCCACGGCGTTTTCCAGTTCACGCACGTTACCTGGCCAGGAGTAGTGACGTATCGCCATTTCTGCGTCGTGAGCAAACCTCAGGTCATTGCGGCCGATACGTGCGCTCTGCCGAGCGAGGAAGGCATTGGCAATTTCATTGACGTCGGCACCCCGTTCCCGCAGCGCAGGCAGCTTCAGGGCGATGACGTGCAGTCGGTAGTAAAGGTCTTCACGGAACTGGCCGACTTTGGCCAGGTTCTTCAGGTCGCGGTGGGTAGCGGCGATCAGGCGCACATCAACCTTCTGCGACTGTACCGAACCGACCCGGCGGATTTCGCCTTCCTGCAATACACGCAGCAGGCGAGCCTGGGCTTCCAGCGGCAGCTCGCCAATTTCATCCAGGAAAAGCGTGCCGCCATCGGCGGCTTCAACCAGGCCTGCGCGCCCGGCACTGGCGCCGGTGAACGCGCCTTTCTCGTGGCCGAAGAGTTCGGACTCGATGAGGGTTTCCGGAATCGCTGCGCAGTTTACCGAGATCATCGGCGCCTTGGCGCGTCGCGACAGGTTGTGCAGGGCGCGAGCGACCAGCTCTTTACCAGTACCCGACTCGCCTTGAATCAGGACGTTGGAGTCGGTGGGCGCGACTTTACGGATCTTGCTGTAGAGATCTTGCATCGGTGGGCACGAGCCGATAATGCCGATCTCGCCATTGGCACTTTCACTGCCGGCCTTGTCACTGGCGGCTGGCTTGCCATTTACACGTTCGGAAGGTGCCGCCGGAGCGCTCTGCCGATCACGCAGGATGCGCGCCACTGCCTGCAGCATCTCGTCATGGTCGAAGGGTTTGGCGATGTAGTCGACCGCCCCCATCTTCATGGAGTCGACCGCAGAACGCAGGCTGGCGTAGCTGGTCATGATCAGCACAGGCGTTCCTTGGCCAAGCTTGATCAGTTCGGTACCCGGGGCGCCTGGCAAGCGCAGATCGCTGACGATCAGGTCGAAGGTCGGAATGCTGAAGCGTTCCTGAGCCTCCTGTACCGAGCCGGCTTCACTGACCTGGTACTGGTTCCGTTCGAGCAGGCGACGCAAGGCTGAGCGGATGATGGTTTCGTCTTCGACGATCAGAATATGCGGCATTGATTCAATTCTCTCGACGGTCTCAGTTCACAGCGGACGTCGCTACGACATGGCGCGGTAGGGTCACTCGGATCCGGGTGCCACGCTGGCTTTCGATATCGGCCGGGCTGTCGATGGTGATTTGTCCATAATGCTCTTCCACGATGGAATAGACCAGAGCGAGCCCTAGTCCTGTCCCTTCACCCGGATCCTTGGTGGTGAAGAACGGTTCGAACAATCGGTCCATGATGTTCTTCGGGATTCCGCTCCCTTCATCCTCGACAATCAGGTCGACGGTGTGTTCATTCGCTTCGCTTCTGACCCGCACGGCAGCGCCGGGTGGCGAGGCGTCGCGGGCATTGGACAGTAAATTGATCAATACCTGGGCGAG
This sequence comes from Pseudomonas sp. HLS-6, assembly GCF_002753995.1. NCBI lineage: Bacteria > Pseudomonadati > Pseudomonadota > Gammaproteobacteria > Pseudomonadales > Pseudomonadaceae > Pseudomonas > Pseudomonas sp. HLS-6. The sequence goes on along the minus strand of NZ_CP024478.1, from coordinate 4,432,262 downwards.
CCGCTGGGGGTCGCCGTCTACCCAGTGCTCCGGGTCGCACAGATTGAAAAACTGTACTTCAAAATTGCGCCGGTTCAAGGCCAGCAAGCCGATTGCATCCTGTGCCACTTCTGCCAGGCATACGGGTTCTTCATTGTTCTGTTGGCTACCGCCGGCGTGGGCGAAGCTCATCAGTGACTGAACGATGCGCGAAATACGCTTGGTCTGTTCAATGATCTGGCTGCTCAGCTCGGTGATCTCGCTGTCTTCCTCGCGTTCTTCCCGCAGGTTTTGCGCCAGGCAGGCGATGCCGGTAATCGGGTTGCCGATCTCATGGGCCACCCCGGCGGCCAGCCGGCCGATGCTCGCTAAACGTTCGGAGTGCACCAGCTTGTCTTCAAGCGCTTGAGTTTCGGTCAAGTCTTCAACAAGCAGTACCAAGCCACTGTTACCCGGTGCCAGCGGTTCGTCGATGGCCGCCTTGTGCAGGTTCAACCAGCGCGGCTGGCCATCCAGCGCCAACCGTTGTTTGTGCAGGTGTTCATCCGGAACATTGATGAAGCCGAGCAGAAGGCCGCGCCAAGGTTCGCTGATGGTTGTCAGGCGGGAGCCCACCACGTGCTTGGCGGCAATGCCAGTCAACTCTTCCATGGCCCGGTTCCACATCAGGATTTCCTGATCCTTGGCCAGCGAGCAGACGCCCATCGGCAGTTCCTGCAGGGTTTGGCGATGGTAGCGGCGCAGGGCGTCGAGTTCAGCGGCAAGGCCGGTCAGCCGCGAATGGTAGTCTTCCAGGCGGCTCTCGATGAAGTGGATGTCTTCGGTAACGTAGTTCTCGCTGCCGGACTTGTAGGGCAGGAAGGTCTCGACCATGTCCTGAGCCACGCTAGGCCCCATCAAGCCAGACAGGTTCGCCTCTATTCGATCACGCAGCCTGCGTAGCGCATAAGGCCGGCGCTCATCAAAGGGCAGGTAGAGATCGCGCAGTGCCTGTTCAACTTCTTTCTGTGCGGCCTTGGCACCCAGGGGCTTGGCCAGTTGGGTGGCAAACTCCTGCGGCGAGGCCGCATGCAGTTCGCGACGCTGCGGCCGGCGCACATTGTCCACCGCACAGGCTTCCGCGGCGCCAACCTCTTCAGGGCTGGCATTGGTGAACAGCGAAATCAGCGTGAACAACAGGACGTTGGCTGCCAGTGAAGCGATGGCTGCCATGTGCCAACTGGTGTCGTCGAGCACATAGATCATGTTCAGCAGCGGGATGTAAAAGCCCTGCAGATTGCCAACCAGTGGCAGCAGCATGGTTACCAGCCAGACGCTGATCCCCGCCAGCAATCCGGCGATGAAGCCACGTCGGTTTGCGGTTGGCCAATAGAGTACCGAGAGCACGCCGGGCAGGAACTGCAGTGTTGCGACAAAGGCGACGATACCGAGGTTGGCCAGGTCCTGCTGAGCGCCCAACAACAGATAGAAGCCGAAACCTGCGCTGATGATGGCGACGATCAGTGCCCGTCGGGTCCATTTCAGCCAGCGGTAGATATTACCTTCGGCTGGTGGCTGGTATAGCGGCAGTACCAGATGGTTCAGGGCCATGCCGGACAGCGCCAGGGTGGTCACGATGATCAGGCCACTGGCGGCTGAGAGCCCGCCGATGTACGCCAGCAGTGCCAATAGCTTGTTGTTCGCGGCAATGCCCAGGCCCAGGGTGAAGTACTCCGGGCTGGTGCTGGCGCCCAGTTTCAGGCCCGCCCAGAGGATCAGGGGGACCGCCAGGCTCATCAGCAGCAGAAACAGCGGTAAGCCCCAGCTGGCGCTGACCAGTGAGCGCGGATTGAGGTTTTCGGTAAAGGCCATGTGGTACATGTGCGGCATGACGATTGCCGAGGCGAAAAACACCAGCAGCAGGGTTCTCCACGGGCCTTCCTGTAGTGGCGTGTGCAATGCAGCGAGGGCTGTCTGGTTTTGCAGCAACCAGACTTCCAGTTGGTGGGGGCCGCCGAACACGCCGTAAAGCGCGTAGAGGCCAATCCCCCCTAGCGCCAGTAGTTTGATCACCGATTCGAAGGCAATGGCGAACACCAGTCCTTCATGCTTCTCACGGGTCGCGATATGCCGCGAGCCAAAGAAAATGGTGAACAGTGTGATCATTGCGCAGAAGGCCAGTGCCACCCGGTTTTTAACCGGTTCGCCGCTGAGAATGCCGATTGAGTCGGCCACCGCCTGAATTTGCAGCGCCAATAGAGGCAGTACGCCAATCAGCATGAAAACGGTGGTCAGCGCGCCGGCCCAGGTGCTGCGAAAGCGAAAAGCAATCAGGTCGGCCAGGGATGACAGCTGGTAGGTGCGGGTGATCTTGAGGATCGGGTAAAGCAGCACGGGCGCCAATAGAAAGGCCCCGGAAACCCCCAGGTAGCAGGCCAGGAAACCGTACCCATACTGGTAGGCAAGCCCGACCGTGCCATAGAACGCCCAGGCACTGGCATAAACACCCAGTGACAAGGTGTAGGTCAGCGGGTGACGGATGATCGCGCGTGGGATCATGCCGCGTTCGCTGATCCAGGCCACGCCGAACAGCACCAGCAGGTAGGCGGCGCTGATCAGGATCATCTGGGTCAGGCTAAAGCTCATCGGCATCACGTTGGCTCTGCAGGATAAAGGTCACGACGATCAGGATCAGCCAGAGCAGGTACGGGCGATACCAGGCCCCGGTCGGTTCGATCCACCAGTCCATGATGGCAGGGGAGAACAAATAGATCCCCACGACCAGAAGCAGGACCAAACGATAGATGTACATGTGGGCCTCACTGGTTAAACCGCTGCGTGCCTGAAGTTATTATTGGCGCAAATCGGCGGTGGCGATGGTAGCGGATGGCGACAAGGCTGCAAATGGACTTCGCATTCTGCCCCAAGGAATTGAATCTATTGGGCTTTCTTGCGTTCGGCAAGGCTTCAGCGCAGCGTTGCCTCGGCCAGGGTCATGCTTTTGGGGATTGCGTCGACGTTCCAGTGCCGGCAAGCATGTGTCAGCACCTCTTGCGGGGTGGCGTACGCCTGAGCCGGATCGGTCGGTTGCCCCAGGGCACGCAGGGCACGTAGCAGTAGCGGGGTGGCCTGGTCTGTGGGCAGCGGGGCGGAGCGATAGGATTTGCCCAGCTTATGACCATCGGGTTGCACAATCAGCGGTACATGCAGGTAGCGCGGCTGGCGTAACCCCAGTAACTCCTGAAGATACAGTTGGCGTGGTGTTGAGTCGAGCAGGTCGGCGCCTCGCACAATGTCGGTAACGCCCTGCCAGGCATCGTCTAGCACCACGGCCAGTTGATAGGCATACAGCCCATCTCGACGACGGATAATGAAGTCGCCTGACTCGCGGCCCAGGTGTTGTTCAAAACGGCCTTGCACCCGATCAATGAAGTGATAGGCAAGCTCTGGCACGCGTACACGGATGGCCGCATCGTGCTGATCATGGCCAAGGTTCCGGCACAGGCCTGGGTAGATTCCATGATAAGGCTCCAGCTGTTTGCGCGAGCAGGTGCAGGCATAGGCCAGGCCTTGCTGAAACAGGCGTTGGATCGTTTCGGCGTAGGTATCATGGCGCTGGCTTTGATAAACCACCTCGCCATCCCACTCCAGACCATATGATTCCAGGGTGCGCAGGATAGCTGCCTGTGCGCCAGGCGCTTCACGGGGAGGGTCGATGTCTTCCATGCGCAGCAGCCAACGACCGCCAACCGCACGGGCATCCAGGTAGGAGGCCAGGGCGGCTACCAGTGAGCCGAAATGAAGAAAACCGCTGGGGGTGGGGGCGAAGCGCCCGACATAGCTGGGGTTGTTCATGGTAACGCGCGGGTAATCAGGAAAAGTCGTACAACCATAATTGAAATGGGGCGCTATAAGCGCCCCATTTTTTCAGGTCAGGCTTTGCCGACCTGCTTTTCCTTGATTTCCGCCAGTGTCTTGCAGTCGATGCACAGGTCGGCGGTAGGGCGGGCTTCCAGGCGGCGTACGCCAATCTCGATGCCGCAGTTCTCGCACCAGCCGTATTCTTCGTCCTGGATCAGCTGCAGCGTCTTGTCGATCTTTTTGATCAACTTGCGCTCGCGGTCGCGATTGCGCAGCTCCAGGGCGAACTCCTCTTCCTGACTGGCGCGATCGGCCGGGTCAGGGAAGTTGGCCGCTTCGTCTTTCATGTGGTCCACGGTCTGATCGACGCTGACCATGAGCTCCTGCTTCCATTTATTCAGCAGCTCGGTGAAGTGAGCACGCATGGGCTTGCCCATGTACTCCTCGCCCTGGGTTTCTCTATAGGGTTCGAAGCCGCGAACAAGTTGACTACTTTGTTGCTTTTCGTTGGTGGGCATGAATTGACCGCCTCTCACTCTTCTAATCCATTGCGCAGGCTGCTCCATCTCCGGCGCCCGCCGGCCCTGCGACTGCGAGCCGCCGAACTTACCAGATAGAATCAGGGGATGCTACTCCCCGTGATTGCAGGTTTTACCACCCGCTAGTTCCGGCTCTTGGGTAGAATCTTTAGTTTACACCCCATTTGAGAGAAGGCTAATGGCTCAGCCCTACAGTGCGCGTAGTCGCGCCATCGAACCCTTTCATGTGATGGCTTTGCTGGCGCGAGCCAACGAACTGCAAGCTGCAGGCCATGACGTCATCCATCTGGAAATCGGCGAGCCGGACTTCACCACGGCGGCGCCGATCATCAAGGCGGGGCAGGCGGCGCTTGCCAATGGGGAAACCCGTTACACCGCCGCGCGTGGCCTCCCGGCATTGCGCGAGGCGATCGCGGGCTTCTATGCCACGCGTTACGGGTTGAGCATTGATCCTCAGCGTATCCTGATCACCCCGGGAGGCTCTGGCGCGCTGCTTCTGGCCAGCAGCTTGCTGGTCGACCCTGGTAAGCACTGGTTGCTGGCCGATCCAGGGTATCCATGCAATCGGCATTTCCTGCGCCTGGTAGAAGGGGCTGCACAGTTGGTGCCGGTCGGCCCTGAGGTCAACTACCAACTGAACGCTGATCTGGTAGAGCGTTACTGGGATCAGGACAGCGTTGGTGCACTGGTTGCCTCACCGGCAAACCCAACAGGTACGGTGCTCGACCGTGAGCAACTGGCCAGCCTCGCGCAGGCAGTTCGGGAGCGTCACGGGCATCTGGTGGTAGACGAAATTTACCATGGCCTGACCTACGGCATGGACGCGCCGAGCGTGCTTGAAGTTGAAGACCAGGCCTTCGTCCTGAATAGTTTCTCTAAATATTTCGGCATGACCGGATGGCGTCTGGGGTGGCTGGTCGCACCTCCCGCAGCCGTGGCTGATCTGGAAAAGCTCGCCCAGAATCTTTACATCAGTGCGCCGAGCATGGCTCAGCATGCTGCATTGGCCTGCTTTGAGCCGGAAACGCTGGCTATTTTAGAAGAGCGTCGCGAGGAATTTGGTCGGCGACGTGATTTTCTTCTTCCAGCCCTGCGTGAGCTGGGGTTTGGTATCGCAGTCGAGCCTCAGGGTGCTTTCTATCTCTATGCCGATATCAGCACGTTTGGCGGCGATGCGTTCGCTTTCTGCCGTCATTTCCTGGAAACCGAGCATGTCGCGTTTACCCCGGGGCTGGATTTCGGGCGCTATCAGGCCGGGCACCATGTGCGTTTTGCCTACACCCAGAGCATGCCGCGCTTGCAGGAGGCTGTAGAGCGAATTGAGCGTGGCCTGCGGAGTTGGCAAGGCTGATGCGCTTTTCACCGGCACTTGAGGAAGCGCGCTTGCTGCGTCGCTACAAACGCTTCTTGGCAGATATAGAACTGGCCAGTGGTGAGCAACTGACGATCCACTGCCCCAACACCGGCTCAATGCTCAATTGCATGATCGAGGGTGGCAAGGTCTGGTTCAGCCGCTCCAATGACCCCAAGCGCAAGCTCCCTGGCACGTGGGAAATCAGCGAAACGCCTCAGGGACGGCTGGCGTGCGTGAATACGGGGCGCGCCAATGCACTGGTCGAAGAAGCGCTGCATGCCGGGCGGATCAAGGAGCTTGCCGGGTTTAGCGCGCTCAGGCGCGAAGTGCCTTACGGTGAAGAAAACAGTCGAGTGGATTTTCGCCTGGAGTTTCCTGACGGCCCGGCTTATGTCGAAGTCAAAAGCGTGACATTGGGTTTTTCTGATTCGACTACTGCAGCGTTTCCCGACTCGGTGACTCAACGGGGCACCAAGCACTTGCGTGAGCTCGCCGCATTGGCTCGTCAAGGTGTGCGCGCCGTACAGCTATATTGCGTGAACCTCAGTGGTGTTGATGCGGTTCGTCCGGCCGAGGAAATCGACCCTGCTTATGCGGCAGCACTGCGTGAGGCCGTTGCGGATGGTGTGGAAGTGCTGGCGTACGGAGTGCGTCTGGAGGGTGAGCAGATTGAAGTCGATCGTCGCTTGCCGGTACTGATCAATCCGTGAGCCAGATGCCCCCGGTGTCTTCGTGGCAGTTGAGGGCTTCCAGGGCGTCGCCTTCGCAAGGGCCTGCCACGCACTCGCCTGACTCGATCAGAAACTGTGCGCCGTGATGCACGCAGGCGATCAATTGGGCACTGCTGTCGAGAAACGTGTCAGCCTGCCAGTTCAATGGAATGCCTCGATGGGGGCAGCGGTTGCGATAGAGGTAGACCTTACCCTGCCGGCGAACGGCGAGCAGGTGGGTGTTGTCGAGGCTAAAGCCGCGACTGTGGCCTTCACGAAGGTCGGAGGACGGGCAAAGGAAGTGCATGCGCATGGCTTACTCAAAATGATGGGCTTGGCTCGACTGACACGAGCGTTCAACCCTGAGGCACGTTTTATACCGTGCAGATTGACCCTAGGAAAGCCGACGCCGCTGGCCAGCAGTCGCCTGCTGATGCTGGCTCGAGAGGAGAACTGCTGATGCCCCGACTGCTGTGTTATGCCGTACTCGCACTGCTTCTGTGCCTGTCAGGCTGCCAGACCCGCGTAGCGCTGCCGCCATTGCCGGCCTGGCAGAGCCCTGAGGGGCTGGGGCATGCTGAGCTGGGGCAGATACGTGAGCTGGCCAGTGGTCGAGTCCTGAGCCCTGAGCAACTGGTCGCTCGCTTGGCGGGTGCGTCCCGTGTGCTGGTGGGAGAGCAACACGATAATCCTGACCATCATGCGCTGCAGTTGTGGTTGTTAAAGGCTCTCGGCCAATACCGCCCCCAAGGTAGCCTGCTACTGGAGATGCTTCAGCCTGTACAGCAGGCGCGGGTCGAGGTAGTGCGCCAGCAAGCATCATTACCTGCTGATGTACCCGGGGCTTTGCGTTGGCAAAAAGGTTGGGATTGGACCCTGTATGGGCCGATCGTAGAGGAGGCCCTGAGACAACCGTATGCACTGCTGGCCGCCAATCTTGACGATGATGAAGTGGGACGGATCTATCGACAGCCGCCGGTGTTGTCTGGAAATCGTTCGACATCAACGGCTGTTCGTCAGGCGCTACTTGAGCAGGTACGCGACTCCCATTGTGGCTTGCTGCCAGACTCGCAATTGCCAGCGATGCTTGCGGTGCAGCAGCAGCGTGACCGACGAATAGCCGAGCGCTTGCTTGCGGCGCCGACGCCAAGCCTGTTGTTCGCGGGCGGCTATCACGTGCGCAAAGATATCGGTGTGCCGCAGCACTTGGCTGACCTTGGCGTGCAAGACGCACCGCAGGTGCTGATGCTGGCCCAGGTAGGCGAGGTGGTTGAGCCGGGCATGGCGGATTATGTCTGGTTTACCGCAGCGTTGCCGGCTCAGGACTACTGCGCGAGTTTGCGCAAGAAACACTGAGTGAGCAGGCAAAAAAAGACCCGGCAAAATGTGCCGGGTCAATAACCGTGATTAGCCTGATGAGGAGATAATTTGAGAGCCCGAACCGAGGCTTTTCAGCTTATCCAACCAGCCTTGCGGCCAGTGGTTCCAATAATAACAATTATCATTTGCATGTCAACTGCTGTATCGGCTCTCAGTTGTTTTTCCGCGGCGCTCTTGCGTCGAGTTGCTGGTTCAGGGCTTCCTTGCGCTCGACTGGAATGTCATTCCAGTGCATGTCGAGCAAGGCGCCTTCGATGGCATAGAGCAGTACCTTCGATGCCCTGAAGCCACGAGTACGCACGGCCTGATACGCATTGACCGCGCCCATGCGACGCAAGTCAGAGGCGCTGTGAATGCCGACTGCATGCAACCACTGCGCAGAAGTCTTGCCAAGATTCTTCAGATGCTGGAGTTCGTCGTTCATCAAGCCTCCTTGCGACGGCTGAACGGGTCGAGGGGAATCGCAGGCATACCAAGGGGAGTGTAGCGGCAGTTGGAAAATAAGCGGCATTTTGGCGCTTATGGGGGGCGGCGGCGCCCTATGGCCCGTCAAGTGTGAGTCGGCGGGCCCTAGGGTTACAGTCTGTTAACGTGTGCGGTAGCGCAGACGCGTTCCGAAATTAACTGACATGAGAATTTCGTCAGCACTCAGGTCTGGTGAAAAGTACACGCCGGAAATCTGGGCATGGGCCAGGCTGGCGCCTTCCATGGAGCAGTTTCGCAGATCCAGGCCACGCAGGTCGGCCGCCCGGAAGTAGGCACCAGTGAAATCTATGCCTGTGGTGTCCAATTCGCGCAGGTCCAGACCGCGAAAGTCGCCATGACTAAAATCGATGCTGGCGTCTTTCGGCCTTTCCTGATTGAAAGCCGCTACCTCTTCGTTACGCACCAAGGCATACAGCGCAGAGTCGATTTGCCGGGGCTGGTTCATGGTAGGCCTCCTTATGTGATTGTGATGACACTATAGTGCCATCACTTGGGAGGCGCGAACCCACTGCCGAGAAGTGTCGACTGCTTCACGTCCGGGGGTTGCTTACAAGCCAGGCAGTTTTTGCCGAATCTGCTTGACCAGTTCGTCGAGACTGCCGCTTTCGTTGGTTTCTACGCGCTTGCTGTGTAGCAGTTCTTCGGCGCTCAATGGGTCACGGTTGGCTTTCTGTGCGGCTATCACCTCAAGCGTGGCGTCGGACGGGTCATTCTGGTCGGCCTGACGCTGCTTGAGCCAGCTTGCGATGACCGCATCAGGTGCATTGCAGTCGAGTATCAGGAACGGTACGCCCGTTTCACCCGCAATGCCCGCGGCGGTTTGACGTTGTGCGTGCTTGAGGTAGGTGGCATCGATGACAGCCGGAAAGCCTGCACGCAGGACAATGCCTGCCAGTGTATGCAGGCGTGCGTAGGTCGCCTGGCTGGAGTCCTGGTTGTAGATGCCAGCTTGCAAGTTGCCTGCATTTTCGGGCGTTTGCTCGCCGAACAGGCGCTTGCGCTCTACATCCGAGCGCAGGCGGATAGCGCCAAGTGCTTCGACCAAACGCATGGCGACATGGCTTTTGCCAACGGCCGACACACCGTGGGTAATCGCCAGGAAGCGCGAAGGAATAGCGCTGTAGCTCTCTGCCAGGGTTGCGTAGTTGCGGTACTGGCGCAGGGTTGTGGCACGCTGCACGCCGTCGGCATTGGCCGGCATGCTGAACAGGGCAACCTTGGCACGCACCAGTGCACGGTAGGCCTTGTAGAAGTTCAACAGCTCAAGGCCTTCATAGTCGCCGGTCAGTTCCAGGTACTGGCTGATGAAACGGCGGGACAGCGACTTGAGGCCACGGTCTTCCAGGTCCATCGCCAGGAACGCGGCGTCGGCATAGACATCGGTCAGGCGGAACGGCTCGTTGAATTCGATGCAGTCGAAGATCACCACCTTGCCATCGATCAGGGTGGCGTTGCCCAGGTGGATGTCACCGTGGCACTCACGAATGAACCCCTGGGCCTTGCGAGCTTCCAGCAACCCATGAAGGCGGTCGAAGCTGCTGCGTGCCCACGCTTGGAGGGCATCGAGTTGTTGCAGGTCAGCCTTTTCGCTCAGGAAGGGGCGTATCTGCTCAAAGTTCTGCTCAACCGGGGCCATCACGCTTTCCGGGCTGCCCAGCGGGTGATCCACGGCCACGCGCGGTGCGCTCAGGTGGAACTGGGCAATCTGGTGGGCCATCTGGTCGATATGCTCTGCCGTCAGCTCGCCATTGGCCTGCAGCGTGTTAAGCATCTGGCTCTGCGGGAACTGACGCATCTTCAGGGCGTACTCGATCGGCTCGCCTGTGCCGCCCAATTGTGGGGCTTCGGCGCTTCCGGTAATTGGCAGTACGTCAAGGTACAGCCCCTGGGTCAGGCGCTGGTTCAAACGCAGCTCTTCATTGCAGAAGTGCTTGCGCTGGGCCAGTTCGGTAAAGTCGAGGAAGCCGAAGTTCATCGGCTTCTTGATTTTGTAGGCGAATTCGCCAGTGAGCAGAACCCAGGAAATGTGTGTCTCAATAACCTGGAAACCGCTCACCGGATGAGGGTACAGGGCTGGGTTTTGCAGGGCTGCAATCAAGGCTTGGCTCACGGGCGATCCTTTGGAGTCGTGAAGAGTCTAAGCGCCCATTATGGCGACAAGCGGCCCCCGTGCAAACCGCCGGAGGGCGCCTGTCGACGAACAATAAAGTGCGTATAATCCGCGGCCATGACTCGTACCCAATCTTCCCGTACCCCCAAAAAACGTCCCTCTGGCCGTGCGCGCGCCCTGCTGGGCTGGGCTTTGAAGCTCAGCCTTGTCGGTCTCGTCGTGCTCGCGGGCTTTGCGATTTATTTCGATGCGGTAGTCCAGGAGAAATTCTCTGGCAAGCGCTGGACGATCCCGGCCAAGGTATATGCCCGGCCGCTGGAGCTGTTCGTCGGCCAGAAACTCAGCAAGGACGACTTCCTTATCGAGCTTGATGCCTTGGGCTATCGGCGCGAGAGCGTCGCCAATGGGCCTGGTGCCGCTGCTGTCAGTGGTAATACCGTCGATATCAATACCCGTGGCTTCCAGTTCTATGAAGGTCTGGAGCAGGCCCAGGCGGTTCAAGTACGTTTCTCGGGCGATTACGTTGCCGGGTTGAGTGGAGCCAATGGCTCGAAACTGGCCGTGGTTCGCCTGGAGCCGCTGCTGATCGGCGGGTTGTATCCGAAGAACCTTGAAGACCGCATCCTGATAAAACTCGATCAGGTGCCCCCGTACCTGCTTGAAACCCTGGTTGCCGTGGAAGACCGCGACTTCTATTCGCACTTTGGTGTTTCGCCCAAGTCGATTGCACGGGCCATCTGGGTCAACACCTCATCCGGTGCCATGCGTCAGGGTGGCAGTACCCTGACCCAGCAGTTGGTCAAGAACTTCTACCTGACCAATGAGCGCAGCCTCAGTCGCAAGCTGACGGAAGCCCTGATGGCGATGTTGCTTGAGCTGCATTACGACAAGCGCGAGATCCTCGAGGCCTACCTCAACGAGGTGTTCATTGGCCAGGATGGTCAGCGCGCGGTGCATGGCTTTGGTCTTGCCAGCCAGTTTTTCTTCAGTCAGCCGTTGTCAGAGCTCAAGCTGCATCAGGTCGCGTTGTTGGTGGGCATGGTCAAGGGGCCTTCCTACTACAACCCGCGGCGCTACCCCGAGCGTGCAACGGTGCGGCGTAACCTGGTGCTCGACTTGCTGGCCGAGCAGGGCGTTGCAACCCCGGAGGCCGTCGAGGCTGCGAAGAAAATGCCGTTGGGCGTTACCAAGCGTGGCAGCCTGGCCGACAGTTCCTTCCCGGGCTTCCTTGACCTGGTCAAACGCCAACTGCGTCAGGACTATCGTGACGAAGACTTGACCGAAGAAGGCCTGCGGATCTTTACCAGCTTCGATCCGATTCTGCAGATGAAGGCGGAGGCATCGGTCACTGACACCTTCAAGCGCCTTGCCGGGCGCAAGGGGGCGGATGAAGTCGAGGCAGCCATGGTGGTGACCAATCCGGAAACCGGTGAGGTCCAGGCGCTGATAGGCAGTCGCCAGCCCGGTTTTGCCGGTTTCAACCGTGCTGTGGATGCTGTTCGGCCGATTGGCTCTCTGGTCAAGCCGGCCGTCTACCTGACCGCGTTGGAAAAACCCAGCCAGTACACGCTCACGAGCTGGGTCCAGGATGAGCCCTTTTCGGTCAAAGGTGCCGACGGCCAGGTATGGAAGCCGCAGAACTACGATCGGCGATCCCATGGCACCATCTACCTCTATCAGGGGCTGGCGAACTCTTACAACCTTTCCACGGCCAAACTTGGTCTGGAAGTGGGTGTACCCAATGTGTTGAAAACCATTGGCCGTTTGGGTGTCGAAGTCGATTGGCCGGCGTTCCCGTCGATGTTGCTGGGGGCGGGCGGCATGTCGCCGATGCAGGTTGCTACCATGTACCAGACCCTGGCCAATGGTGGTTTCAATACGCCGATGCGCGGTATTCGCAGCGTACTGACGGCTGAGGGTGAGCCACTCAAGCGCTACCCGTTCCAGATCCAGCAGCGTTTTGATCCAGGCTCCATCTATCTGGTGCAGAGCGCCATGCAACGGGTCATGCGTGAAGGCACCGGACGTTCGGTTTACAGTGTCTTGCCAAGCTCTCTGACTTTGGCCGGCAAGACCGGTACCAGTAACGACTCGCGAGACAGTTGGTTCGCAGGTTTCAGTCAGGACCTGCTGGCAGTCGTCTGGTTGGGGCGTGACGACAATGGCAAGACGCCGTTCACGGGGGCCACCGGCGCATTGCAGGTTTGGACCAGTTTCATGCGCAAGGCCGACCCGCTTCCTCTGGATATGCCGCAGCCAGATAATGTGGTGCTGGCCTGGGTTGATGCCCATTCCGGGCAAGGGTCGGACGCAAGCTGCCCGGGCGCGGTCCAGATGCCGTATATTCGCGGCAGCGAACCGCCCCCCGGTCCTGCCTGTGGTGGTGAATCCGCGCCAGCCGAATCGGTAATGGACTGGGTCAAGGGTTGGATGAATTGAGCACTAGCGAAGAGGGTGTGAAGTGAATAAGTGGTGGTTTCCTGCCTTGACGGCACTGGCGCTACTCAATGGCTGTGCCAGCGTGCAACGTGGTTCGATCCCTGTTGTCGAGTCAGGCACGCGTGTTTCTAACAGTGAGCGAGTAACGGCCAGCCGCGGTGGCTATAACGCTGCCGCCAGCGGTGCGCGTCAGGCTCAAGCAATACCTCAGAACGATGCCGTAACCGTCATGGTGCCGCAGGGGGCTGGTGCGGCGCCGATCCAGACGTTCCCGGCGTCGACCAGCGCAGCACCAATTACACCGGGGCCGATTACGCCAGGCCCGGTGACATCGGAGCCGATGACGACCGCATCAATCAGCTCTGGCGGTTACAGCATGCCAAGTGCGCCAACAGGCATCCCGCGCAGCAATGGGGGTGGCTTGTCCGCAGATGAACAACTGGATGGTCCGGTGCTGGCGTTGCTGACCACTGCGCAGCAACAACAAGGCAGCGGTGATTACAACGGTGCCTCGTCCAGCCTGGAGCGTGCGCAGCGCATTGCACCGCGTGAGCCGCAAGTGCTTTACCGTTTGGCCCAAGTGCGCCTGGCCCAAGGGGATGCCGCCCAATCCGAGCAACTGGCTCGACGAGCGCTGACCTATGCCAATGGTCGACCTGATTTGCAAGCCGGGCTGTGGGACATCATCGCCCAGTCACGGGAGAAGCAAGGTGACGCTGCTGGCGCTGCGCTGGCCCGTCAGAAAGCGCGGGTGAGCTCGTAATGGACAAGCGGGTTCCGTCAGTCGCCGACCATCTATTGTTGATCGAGCAGGAACTGCGCTCGCTTGGATGGTGGGAGGAGAGGGCGCCGAGTGCCGAGGCGCTGGCCAGTGTTGAACCCTTTGCGGTCGATACGCTGTCTTTTGAGCAGTGGCTGCAGTGGATCTTCCTTCAACGCATGAAGATGATTCTTGAGCATGACCTGCCGCTGCCTAACGCCTCCGGTATTCTCGAGATGGCCGAGATGGTTTATGTGGATCGGGTGCAGGAAAGTACGCGGCTGCGTCGACTGTTGTCCGAGTTTGACGAACTGATTCGCTCATCTCGCTGAGTTCCTGAGTTTCTCCTTCCGGGGCAGCTTCGTCTGCCCCGCACGCTCGTTGCCTGATGCTTCAGATGCTCAGGCAAACGTTTTTCTGCTTGCTCAAGAGTGGCTTATGGTGAATTAACCGCGAAGATCACTTGACTTGAGCAGTTCGAATCAGAACAATCCAAAGTCCGCTGTAGAGGGACTGCCAGAAGCAGACCCGCTAAGCAGATCATGAGGCGCACACCCGCGCCGACCTGTTACACCCCGCAACGCGTTACCTCGCGCTGGGTGGGAAAACCCCGCAACACTCTGGGGCGCTCCCAATACTTGCTCAGTCAGTGCTGACGTAGTCGGCGATTTCGTCGCTCATGCTCTGCTTGGCAGTAAACCTATTAAGACCCGTTCCCATCGGACGGTATTCTGGCGTTTTAGAGGTGAACAACGTGGAGCTTTTATCTGGCGCTGAAATGGTCGTCCGCTTTTTGCGTGACGAAGGCGTTAAGCACATCTATGGGTACCCAGGCGGTGCTCTTCTTCATGTTTACGATGCTCTGTTCAAAGAACCGGAAGTGAGTCACATTCTGGTCCGTCATGAGCAGGCTGCAACCCATATGGCGGATGGTTACGCCCGTGCTACCGGCAAGGCTGGTGTAGTTCTGGTGACCTCCGGTCCTGGGGCGACCAATGCCATTACCGGTATTGCCACCGCTTACATGGACTCCATTCCGATGGTCATCCTTTCCGGTCAGGTGCCTAGCACCATGGTTGGTACGGATGCTTTCCAGGAAACCGACATGATCGGTATTTCCCGGCCGATCGTGAAGCACAGCTTCATGATCAAGCATGCATCGGAAATCCCTGAAGTTCTGAAAAAGGCCTTCTACCTCGCGCAGTCCGGCCGTCCAGGCCCGGTTGTCGTCGACATTCCGAAGGACATGACCAACCCGGCTGAAAAGTTCGAGTACGTCTATCCGAAGAAGGTCAAGCTGCGCTCGTACAGCCCGGCGGTTCGTGGGCACTCGGGTCAGATCCGCAAAGCCGCAGAAATGCTGCTCTCGGCTAAACGTCCGGTTGTGTACGCTGGTGGTGGTGTCATCCTCGGCGGTGGCTCCGCAGCCCTGACTGAAATGGCGCAGATGCTGAACCTGCCGGTCACCAATACCCTGATGGGCCTGGGTTGCTATCCGGGTACTGACCGTCAATTCCTCGGCATGCTGGGCATGCACGGCAGTTACACCGCCAACCTGACGATGCACCATGCCGACGTGATCCTTGCTGTTGGCGCGCGTTTCGATGATCGGGTCGTCAACGGTCCGGCGAAGTTCTGCCCGAACGCCAAGATCATCCATATCGACATCGACCCTGCGTCGATCTCCAAAATGATCAAGGCCGATGTGCCTATTGTCGGGCCTGTCGAAAGCGTTCTGACCGAGATGGTCGCGATCCTCAAGGAAATCGGTGAGAAGCCTGAAAAGGCGGCAATGGATGCCTGGTGGAAGCAGATCGAAGAGTGGCGTGGCGACCGCGGCATGTTCCCTTACGACAAGGGTGATGGCAGTGTCATCAAGCCACAGACCGTTATCGAGACACTCTGCGAAGTGACCAAAGGCGATGCCTTCGTTACCTCCGATGTCGGCCAGCACCAGATGTTCGCGGCGCAGTACTACCGCTTCAACAAGCCAAACCGCTGGATCAACTCCGGTGGCCTGGGCACCATGGGCTTTGGCTTCCCTGCCGCCATGGGCGTCAAGCTGAACTTCCCTGACCAGGATGTTGCCTGTGTCACCGGTGAGGGCAGTATCCAGATGAACATTCAGGAGTTGTCGACCTGCCTGCAGTACGACCTGCCGGTGAAGATCGTCAACCTGAACAACGGTGTATTGGGCATGGTCCGCCAGTGGCAGGACATGGCCTACAACAGCCGTCACTCGCACTCCTACATGGAATCGCTGCCTGATTTCGTCAAGTTGGCCGAAGCCTATGGCCATGTGGGTATCCGCATCACCAGCCTGAAGGACCTCAAGCCCAAGCTCGAGGAAGCCTTTGCCATGAAAGACCGGTTGGTGTTCATCGATATCCAGGTCGACAACAGCGAGCACGTCTATCCGATGCAAATCAAGGATGGCTCGATGCGCGATATGTGGCTGAGCAAGACGGAGCGTACCTAATCATGCGGCACATTATTTCCCTGCTGTTGGAAAACGAACCTGGTGCCTTGTCGCGCGTGGTTGGCCTGTTCTCCCAGCGCAACTACAACATCGAAAGCCTGACGGTTGCTCCGACTGAAGACCCGACCTTGTCGCGTCTGACGCTGACAACAGTCGGCCATGATGAAGTGATCGAGCAGATCACCAAGAACCTGAACAAGCTGGTTGAAGTGGTCAAGTTGGTCGACCTCTCAGAAAGCGCGCATATCGAGCGTGAACTGATGCTGGTCAAGGTCAAGGCCACGGGCGCACAGCGTGCCGAGATCAAACGCACCACCGATATCTATCGGGGGCAGATCGTCGATGTCAGTGCCAGTGTCTATACCGTTCAACTGACCGGTACCAGCGACAAACTGGACAGTTTCATTCAGGCTATCGGTACCGCGTCCATTCTCGAAACCGTACGCAGTGGCGTCACCGGCATTGCCCGTGGCGACAAAGTTCTTAGCATCTAACTCAAAAAATTAGCGAATGGCCTCGAAAGGCCGAGATAAGGGGTGTTTCATGAAAGTTTATTACGACAAAGACTGCGACCTTTCGATCATCCAGGGCAAAAAAGTTGCCATCATCGGTTACGGCTCTCAGGGTCACGCCCAAGCGTGCAACCTGAAAGATTCGGGTGTGGATGTTACCGTTGGTCTGCGTAAAGGCTCGGCTACTGTTGCCAAGGCTGAAGCGCACGGTCTGAAAGTCACTGACGTGGCCAGCGCTGTTGCCGCTGCTGACCTGGTCATGATCCTGACCCCAGACGAGTTCCAGTCTCAGCTGTACAAGAGCGAAGTCGAGCCTAACCTGAAGAAGGGCGCTACCCTGGCGTTCTCCCACGGTTTCGCGATTCACTACAACCAGGTTGTGCCACGTGCTGACCTGGACGTGATCATGATCGCCCCTAAAGCACCAGGCCACACTGTACGTTCCGAGTTCGTCAAGGGCGGCGGTATCCCTGACCTGATCGCGATCTACCAGGACGCTTCCGGTAACGCCAAGAACGTTGCCCTGTCCTACGCCGCAGGCGTTGGCGGTGGCCGTACCGGCATCATCGAAACGACCTTCAAGGACGAGACTGAAACCGACCTGTTCGGTGAGCAGGCTGTTCTGTGTGGCGGTACTGTTGAGCTGGTCAAAGCCGGTTTCGAAACACTGGTTGAAGCTGGCTACGCGCCAGAAATGGCCTACTTCGAGTGCCTGCACGAGCTGAAGCTGATCGTTGACCTCATGTACGAAGGCGGTATCGCCAACATGAACTACTCGATCTCCAACAACGCCGAGTACGGCGAGTACGTAACTGGCCCAGAGGTTATCAACGCTGAGTCCCGTCAGGCCATGCGCAACGCTCTGAAGCGCATCCAGGACGGCGAGTACGCGAAGATGTTCATCAGCGAGGGTGCCACTGGCTACCCATCGATGACTGCTCGTCGTCGTAACAACGCTGCACACGGTATCGAAGTCATCGGTGAGCAACTGCGCTCGATGATGCCTTGGATCGCGGCGAACAAAATCGTAGACAAAGCCAAGAACTAATCTTGCCTTGATGCGATAAGAACGCGGCTTCGGCCGCGTTTTTTCGTTTAGAGGGTCAGCTTCTGGTATAAAGCTCACTGTGTGCACGATCTCTCGCTGCAAACAACAGCCGAAACTTTCCAAACCGTTGCAAGGTAATGTCCATGAGCGAACGTCCAGAAGAGCCCAGTAAGGCCTCCGACGCCGAAAGCCTGCTACCGATCGATGAGCATGTTGAAGAAGGGCATGATGCCGAAGGACGCAAGGTGCGGCATCGTGGTATCTATCTGCTGCCCAATCTCTTTACTACCGCCAACCTGTTTGCCGGTTTCTATTCCATCATCAGCTCGATGAGCGCACAAAGCGCATTGAGTGCTGGTGATCCTCGCGAAGCGAGCAAGTATTTTGCCTTCGCCGCCATCGCCATTTTTGTTGCCATGGTGCTCGATGGCCTTGATGGTCGTGTTGCGCGCATGACCAACACTCAAAGCGCCTTTGGTGCCGAGTACGATTCCCTGTCCGACATGGTCGCTTTCGGTGTGGCCCCGGCATTGCTGGCGTTCGGCTGGGCGCTGGGCGACATGGGTAAAGTCGGCTGGATGGTGGCCTTCATTTATGTGGCTGGTGCCGCGTTGCGTCTGGCGCGTTTCAATACCCAGGTCGGCAAGGCGGACAAGCGCTACTTTATCGGTTTGGCCAGCCCGGCTGCGGCGGGTGTGGTAGCCGGTACTGTCTGGGCATTCAGTGACTACGGTATCCAGGGTTCCAAGCTGTCATTCCTGGTGGCGCTGTTGGTTGCTGCCGCCGGCATGCTGATGGTCAGTAACATCAAGTACAACAGCTTCAAGGAACTCGACCTGAAGGGGCGTGTACCTTTCGTGGCGATTCTCGCCGTGGTGCTCGTGTTTGCTGTGGTCTTCAGTGATCCGCCACGTATTCTGCTGCTGATTTTCCTTGCTTATGCCGCTTCGGGCCCTATCCAGTACCTGTTGCGCATGCGTCGGCGTAAAGGCGCCGAGTGATGTAATTTCTGCAAGACTCCGTAGTCTACTGGTGCATCAGTCCACCCGTTCTACGGAGTCATCATGCTGATCAAGATGTCCAAGGCCTCTGACTGCAAAGCGTCAGAGGTCACCCCCGAATCTATCTATGTCTCTCGTCGTCAACTGCTGGGCGGGTCCTTGGCTGCGTTGGCTGTTTCAGCCCTGCCGCGTTTGGCCAGTGCCGCCGATGTTTCGCGTTACCCGGATGTCGATGCCGGTTCCGCGCCCGGTTGGTTCAGCGAGAAACTTGGTGGAACTCAATGGCAGGCGGTGACGGCGCCAGGCGAGGCCATTACGCCATTCAAAGATGCAACCCACTACAACAACTTCTATGAGTTCGGCCCTGATAAAGGAGACCCGGCGCAAAACGCGGCTGTGCTGAAAACGGCGCCTTGGACGGTAGTAGTCGATGGCGAGGTCGGAAAGCCCGGTCGTTATGCGTTGGAAGACTTCATCAAGCCCTATCAGTTGGAGGAGCGCATCTATCGGCTGCGCTGTGTAGAGGCTTGGTCGATGGTGATCCCCTGGTTGGGGGTCCCGTTGTCCGCTCTGCTCAAGCAGGTGGAGCCAACATCCAAAGCGCGTTACATCCGCTTCGAAACGCTGCAGGATCCGAAAAGCATGCCTGGCCAACGCTCAGGCTTTGCCTTGATTGACTGGCCTTATGTAGAAGGGTTGCGTCTGGATGAGGCCATGAATCCGTTGGCCATACTGGCTGTTGGTATGTATGGGCGGGAGCTCCCTAATCAGAATGGTGCGCCTCTCAGGTTGGTGGTGCCGTGGAAGTATGGCTTCAAGAGCATTAAGTCGATCGTGCGCATCAGTCTCGTTGAGCAGCAGCCGAAAACCACGTGGCAAAGCATTGCGCCGGATGAGTACGGCTTTTATGCCAATGTGAACCCTCTGGTTGATCATCCACGCTGGACGCAGGCGCGTGAGCGTCGGTTGCCGAGTGGGCTGTTCAGTCCGAATGTGCGCGACACGCAGATGTTCAATGGGTACGCAGAGGAAGTCGCTTCTCTTTATAGTGGCCTTGATCTGAGGAAGAACTACTGATGCGCTACCCATGGTTTCGCCTTGGTATTTTTGTTCTCGCCAGTTTTT
>NZ_CP024478.1:745000-4410000 GCF_002753995.1 Pseudomonas sp. HLS-6 | reverse complement strand
TCTAACCTTCGGGAGGACGGTTACCACGGTGTGATTCATGACTGGGGTGAAGTCGTAACAAGGTAGCCGTAGGGGAACCTGCGGCTGGATCACCTCCTTAATCGACGACATCAGCTGCTTCATAAGCTCCCACACGAATTGCTTGATTCATTGAAGAAGACGATTAGGTTAGCAACCTTCGATTGGGTCTGTAGCTCAGTTGGTTAGAGCGCACCCCTGATAAGGGTGAGGTCGGCAGTTCGAATCTGCCCAGACCCACCAATTGCTGGGGCCATAGCTCAGCTGGGAGAGCGCCTGCCTTGCACGCAGGAGGTCAGCGGTTCGATCCCGCTTGGCTCCACCACCCCTCTTGCTTAACCGTGTCAAAGCTTAGAAATGAGCATTCCATCGTGACGATGGTGAATGTTGATTTCTGAACTTTTTCAGAATCGTTCTTTAAAAATTTGGGTATGTGATAGAAATAGACTGAATAGCACTTTCACTGGTGTTTATTCAGGCTAAGGTAAAATTTGTGAGTGTCTCTTAAGTCTTAAGAGTATTGCGAATTTTCGGCGAATGTCGTCTTCACAGTATAACCAGATTGCTTGGGGTTATATGGTCAAGTGAAGAAGCGCATACGGTGGATGCCTTGGCAGTCAGAGGCGATGAAAGACGTGGTAGCCTGCGATAAGCTTCGGGGAGTCGGCAAACAGACTTTGATCCGGAGATCTCTGAATGGGGGAACCCACCTAGGATAACCTAGGTATCTTGTACTGAATACATAGGTGCAAGAGGCGAACCAGGGGAACTGAAACATCTAAGTACCCTGAGGAAAAGAAATCAACCGAGATTCCCTTAGTAGTGGCGAGCGAACGGGGACTAGCCCTTAAGTTGATTTGAGATTAGCGGAACGCTCTGGAAAGTGCGGCCATAGTGGGTGATAGCCCTGTACGCGAAAATCTCTTATCAATGAAATCGAGTAGGACGGAGCACGAGAAACTTTGTCTGAATATGGGGGGACCATCCTCCAAGGCTAAATACTACTGACTGACCGATAGTGAACTAGTACCGTGAGGGAAAGGCGAAAAGAACCCCGGAGAGGGGAGTGAAATAGATCCTGAAACCGTATGCGTACAAGCAGTGGGAGCCTACTTGTTAGGTGACTGCGTACCTTTTGTATAATGGGTCAGCGACTTATATTCAGTGGCGAGCTTAACCGAATAGGGGAGGCGTAGCGAAAGCGAGTCTTAATAGGGCGTTTAGTCGCTGGGTATAGACCCGAAACCGGGCGATCTATCCATGGGCAGGTTGAAGGTTAGGTAACACTGACTGGAGGACCGAACCGACTACCGTTGAAAAGTTAGCGGATGACCTGTGGATCGGAGTGAAAGGCTAATCAAGCTCGGAGATAGCTGGTTCTCCTCGAAAGCTATTTAGGTAGCGCCTCATGTATCACTGTAGGGGGTAGAGCACTGTTTCGGCTAGGGGGTCATCCCGACTTACCAAACCGATGCAAACTCCGAATACCTACAAGTGCCGAGCATGGGAGACACACGGCGGGTGCTAACGTCCGTCGTGAAAAGGGAAACAACCCAGACCGTCAGCTAAGGTCCCAAAGTCATGGTTAAGTGGGAAACGATGTGGGAAGGCTTAGACAGCTAGGAGGTTGGCTTAGAAGCAGCCACCCTTTAAAGAAAGCGTAATAGCTCACTAGTCGAGTCGGCCTGCGCGGAAGATGTAACGGGGCTCAAACCATGCACCGAAGCTACGGGTGTCACTTAGGTGACGCGGTAGAGGAGCGTTCTGTAAGCCTGTGAAGGTGAGTTGAGAAGCTTGCTGGAGGTATCAGAAGTGCGAATGCTGACATGAGTAACGACAATGGGAGTGAAAAACTCCCACGCCGAAAGACCAAGGTTTCCTGCGCAACGTTAATCGACGCAGGGTTAGTCGGTCCCTAAGGCGAGGCTGAAAAGCGTAGTCGATGGAAAACAGGTTAATATTCCTGTACTTCTGGTTATTGCGATGGAGGGACGGAGAAGGCTAGGCCAGCTTGGCGTTGGTTGTCCAAGTTTAAGGTGGTAGGCTGAGATCTTAGGTAAATCCGGGATCTTAAGGCCGAGAGCTGATGACGAGTGCTCTTTAGAGCGCGAAGTGGTTGATGCCATGCTTCCAAGAAAAGCTTCTAAGCTTCAGATAACCAGGAACCGTACCCCAAACCGACACAGGTGGTTGGGTAGAGAATACCAAGGCGCTTGAGAGAACTCGGGTGAAGGAACTAGGCAAAATGGCACCGTAACTTCGGGAGAAGGTGCGCCGGTGAGGGTGAAGGACTTGCTCCGTAAGCCCATGCCGGTCGAAGATACCAGGCCGCTGCGACTGTTTATTAAAAACACAGCACTCTGCAAACACGAAAGTGGACGTATAGGGTGTGACGCCTGCCCGGTGCCGGAAGGTTAATTGATGGGGTTAGCTAACGCGAAGCTCTTGATCGAAGCCCCGGTAAACGGCGGCCGTAACTATAACGGTCCTAAGGTAGCGAAATTCCTTGTCGGGTAAGTTCCGACCTGCACGAATGGCGTAACGATGGCGGCGCTGTCTCCACCCGAGACTCAGTGAAATTGAAATCGCTGTGAAGATGCAGTGTATCCGCGGCTAGACGGAAAGACCCCGTGAACCTTTACTATAGCTTTGCACTGGACTTTGAATTTGCTTGTGTAGGATAGGTGGGAGGCTTTGAAGCGTGGACGCCAGTTCGCGTGGAGCCATCCTTGAAATACCACCCTGGCAACTTTGAGGTTCTAACTCAGGTCCGTCATCCGGATCGAGGACAGTGTATGGTGGGTAGTTTGACTGGGGCGGTCTCCTCCTAAAGAGTAACGGAGGAGTACGAAGGTGCGCTCAGACCGGTCGGAAATCGGTCGTAGAGTATAAAGGCAAAAGCGCGCTTGACTGCGAGACAGACACGTCGAGCAGGTACGAAAGTAGGTCTTAGTGATCCGGTGGTTCTGTATGGAAGGGCCATCGCTCAACGGATAAAAGGTACTCCGGGGATAACAGGCTGATACCGCCCAAGAGTTCATATCGACGGCGGTGTTTGGCACCTCGATGTCGGCTCATCACATCCTGGGGCTGAAGCCGGTCCCAAGGGTATGGCTGTTCGCCATTTAAAGTGGTACGCGAGCTGGGTTTAGAACGTCGTGAGACAGTTCGGTCCCTATCTGCCGTGGACGTTTGAGATTTGAGAGGGGCTGCTCCTAGTACGAGAGGACCGGAGTGGACGAACCTCTGGTGTTCCGGTTGTCACGCCAGTGGCATTGCCGGGTAGCTATGTTCGGAAGAGATAACCGCTGAAAGCATCTAAGCGGGAAACTTGCCTCAAGATGAGATCTCACTGGAGCCTTGAGCTCCCTGAAGGGCCGTCGAAGACTACGACGTTGATAGGTTGGGTGTGTAAGTGCTGTGAGGCATTGAGCTAACCAATACTAATTGCCCGTGAGGCTTGACCATATAACACCCAAGCAATTTGCGTCGAAAGGCCAGATTGCGGTGTTGTGAAGACGAAACGAACCGAAAGTTTGCGACTCACAACTATCACATACCCGATTTGCTGGAGCGTCGAAAGACGGTCTGGTACACAGAATTTCTTGACGACCATAGAGCATTGGAACCACCTGATCCCATCCCGAACTCAGCAGTGAAACGATGCATCGCCGATGGTAGTGTGGGGTTTCCCCATGTGAGAGTAGGTCATCGTCAAGATTAAATTCCGAAACCCCTATCTGCACATGCAGGTAGGGGTTTTGTCTTTTTGCCTCCAAAGCTTGTCGGTAACGCCGGTTTTGACGGTGGCCCTTTCCCGGTCGATCTTTCGTTGTGTTCCCACAATTTGAGTTGGAACACTAGAATAGAGGTCGACGTTTTTACTCAGAATTCATTCATGCCTGATCCTGCCAATTCCGATCCACTCGCAGACCTGCCGCTGGACCAACTGGTAGCTTGTCATGAGTGCGACCTGCTGATGCGCAAGCCGGTGCTCAAGCACAATGAGAAGGCGCAGTGTCCTCGCTGCGGTTATGAGCTCTATGCGCATCGACATAATGTAGTTGAGCGCAGTATGGCCTTGGTGCTTGCTGCGCTTCTCCTCTATGTGCCCGCGAATTTCCTTCCGATCATGCGGCTCCACCTGTTGGGGCAAACTTCTGACGACACAGTCTGGAGTGGTGTCCTCGGGTTGTATGACAGTGGCATGCGTGAAATCGCTATCGTGGTGTTTCTGTGCAGCATGGCAATCCCTTTGCTCAAGCTGTTATGTCAGCTCGCTGTACTGCTAAGCATCAGGTTGGATGTTGGGCGCAGCTATGGGCTGCTGCTGTACCGTATGTACCACCATATGCGCGACTGGGGCATGCTTGAGGTTTACTTCATGGGCGTACTGGTCGCCATCGTCAAGCTGGTCGATCTTGCCGAGTTGAGTCTGGGGCTTGGTCTTGTCTGTTTTGTGAGTTTATTGCTGGTTCAGGTATGGCTGGAGGTGGTGATGTCACCTCACCAGATTTGGGTGGCTTTGTCCGGGGAGGACCTTCATGCGGGCAATTGATGCAGGCATCCTGATTTGTGCTGAATGCCATGAGTTGAATCGGCAGGAGCCTGATACCGATGAACAGGTCTGCACGCGTTGCGGTGCACTGGTGCATGCGCGGCGCCCGAACAGCATGATGCGAACCTGGGCGCTGCTCATCACCGCTGCCATTCTTTACATCCCTGCCAACATCTTGCCGATCATGACAGTCAGTACATTGGGGCAGGGCAGTCCCGATACCATCATGTCTGGCGTCATCACGCTAATAAAGCACGGAATGTTTCCGATTGCCGCAGTGGTATTTGTCGCCAGTATTCTGGTGCCGACCTTCAAGCTGGTAGGAATTGCGCTGTTGTTGTACTCGGTGCAGCGCCATCAGCCGCTTTCTGCTCGTCAGCGAATAGTGATGTACCGTTTCATCGAATTCATCGGACGCTGGTCGATGCTGGATATCTTCGTCATTGCCATTCTGGTGGCGGTGGTGAATTTCGGCCGCATCGCCAGTGTTGAAGCCAATCTGGGTGCTGTCGCTTTCGCTAGCGTGGTGATTCTGACAATGCTCGCTGCAGTAACTTTCGATCCCCGACTGATCTGGGACAACACGGAGTCGGATGACGACAATGAGTGATTTGCCTACGGCTAAAACCCGCCCTGCCTCGAACTGGTCTGCTATCTGGATACTGCCTCTGATCGCTTTGGTCATTGGTGGTTGGCTTGGTTGGCAGGCTTACCGTGAGTCGGGAGTCGACATCGAGGTTCGCTTCCAGAGTGGCGAGGGCATCGTCGTCAACAAGACTGAAGTGGTTTACAAGGGCATGCCAGTCGGCAAGGTGAAGAACCTGGTGCTTGATGCCAAGGGCAGTAACACCGGGGTGATTGCCACGATTGAGATGAACAAGGCTGCTGAGTCTCAGCTGCGCACCAATACGCGTTTCTGGCTGGTGAAGCCGAGTGTAAGCCTGGCGGGTATTACCGGGCTGGAAACCTTGGTCTCGGGTAATTACATCGCTGTGAGCCCTGGTGACGGTGAGCAAACCCGGCGCTTCAAAGCGCTGGCCGAGGCACCACCGCTCTCTGACAACGAGCCGGGTTTGCACCTGACGCTCAAGGCCGATCGACTGGGTTCGCTCAATCGGGACAGCCCAGTGTTCTACAAGCAGATTCAGGTGGGCCGAGTGAAGAGCTATCGTCTTGCCGAAGACCAGGGGATCGTTGAGCTCAAGGTATTTATTGCACCGGCCTATGCAAACCTTGTTCGCAAGCACACGCGTTTCTGGAATGCCAGCGGCATCAGTATTGATGCCAATCTTTCCGGCGTGAAAGTTCGCAGTGAGTCGTTGGCCAGTATCGTGGCGGGTGGTATCGCCTTTGCCACGCCTGAGCACCGCAAAGACAGCCCGCCTACTGATACCAACCTGCCATTCCGTTTGTACGAGGACTTTGATGCTGCGCAGGCAGGCATCAAGGTCAAGGTCACGCTGAGTGACTTTGAAGGGCTGCAGGCCGGCAGAACGCCGGTGATGTACAAGGGTATCCAGGTCGGTTCGCTCAAAACGCTCAAGGTAGACCCTGATCTTTCCAGTGCTACGGCCGAGCTGACCTTGGACCCGTTGGCTGAAGACTACCTGGTTGCGGGAACCCAGTTCTGGGTGGTCAAGCCGTCGATCTC
The DNA here is from genome assembly GCF_002753995.1 of Pseudomonas sp. HLS-6. NCBI lineage: Bacteria > Pseudomonadati > Pseudomonadota > Gammaproteobacteria > Pseudomonadales > Pseudomonadaceae > Pseudomonas > Pseudomonas sp. HLS-6. The sequence goes on along the minus strand of NZ_CP024478.1, from coordinate 4,403,773 downwards.
GCTGGCCGGTATCACCGGGCTGGAGGCTTTGGTCAAGGGGAACTACATTGCAATTCGCCCGGGCGATAAAGGCGCTTTGCCACAGCGGGAGTTTGAGGCGCGCGCCAAGGCACCACCGTTGGATCTGAAAGCGCCTGGTTTGCACCTGGTACTGTTTAGTGACAGCCTGGGTTCGCTGGAGGTCGGTAGCCCAATCCTCTACCGTCAGGTCAAGGTCGGTACCGTGCAGAGCTATCAGTTCTCAAAAACGCATAAGCGTCTGCTGATTGGTGTCCATATCGAAAAAGAGTACGCCAATCTGGTTAATGGCTCGACACGCTTCTGGAATGCCAGCGGCATTACCCTGAGTGGAGGTCTCTCTGGTATCCAGATCAAGAGTGAGTCCTTGCAGAGTCTGATGGCTGGCGGTATCGCTTTTGATACCCCGACACCGGATGTACCGCTAAAACGTCGTGTTCCACGGTTCAAACTGCACCTTGATCAAGAGGCGGCGAACCGTAGTGGCGTCACCGTGATGATCAAGGTGGAGCGCGCCGACGGGCTCAAGGCGGGTACGCCTATTCGCTTCAGGGGCCTGGACATTGGCAAGGTGGAAGATGTCAGGCTGAGTGATGATCTGGAGTCGGTCATGCTCAAGGCGCGTATTACCGAAGTGCCTGATCGTATTGCGCGGGTCGGAACGCAGTTCTGGGTAGTGAAGCCGGCACTGGGTATCGTCAAGACTGCCAATCTGGAAACACTGGTTACTGGTCAGTATCTTGAGGTTTTGCCCGCGGTGAAGAATCAGGGGCCGCAACGCAACTTTGTCGCGCTGGCCGAGGCGCCTGACCGCACCGAGCGTGAAGCAGGGCTCGCGTTGGTATTGAGTGCTGCGCGCCGAGGTTCGATTAAGCCAGGCGTTCCTGTGACCTACCGTGAAATCACGGTAGGCAAGGTCACAGGGTACGAACTGGGTCAAACAGCAGATCGCGTGCTGATCCATATCCTGATCGAGCCGCGTTACGCCTCACTGGTGCGCGGTGGTAGCCGGTTCTGGAACAGCAGCGGCTTTGGCATGGACTTCGGGCTGTTCAAGGGCGCAACCGTGCGTACTGAGTCGCTGGAAACGCTGATTGAGGGTGGGATTGCGTTTGCGACCCCGGACGGGGAAAAGATGGGTAATCCGGCGCTGCCTAAGCAGACCTTCGCCTTGTTCGATAAGGCTGAGGATGAGTGGCTGCAGTGGGCGCCAAAGATTCAGATCGGTAAATAGGCCGTGTAAGTGCTGGAGCGGTGGGGGCTGGGTTCCGGCTCCCATACGTTAAGTGTGAGGTAGGGCAGGGCAATGACAAAACGTAGGCAACAAAAAACCGACCCTAAGGTCGGTTTTTTTACAAGCAGGTCACTTAGGCAGCAGTTTTCAGCGCCTTGATGTGGCCATTCAGACGGCTCTTATGACGAGCTGCCTTGTTCTTGTGGATGATGCCCTTGTCGGCCATACGGTCGATTACAGGGACAGCCAGAACGTAAGCGGCTTGTGCTTTGTCAGCGTCTTTTGTGTCGATGGCCTTAACTACGTTTTTGATGTAGGTACGGACCATGGAACGCAGGCTGGCGTTGTGGCTGCGACGCTTCTCAGCCTGTTTTGCACGTTTTTTGGCGGAAGGTGAGTTGGCCACCGTCGAGCTCCTCGAAAGACTTTAAATAGCAAACAAAATAGGCCGCGAATCATGCCGATGAGTTAAGCAGTTGTCAAGGGTACATATGCCCTTCTGCTAAGCGGTCGATGTAACCACGGAGATGATTCCCTTCTGGCACATGACCTGTAAACTCGGTCGTTTTCACTCGGCATCGCGGATGCGGCGCGGATTATCGCATATCCGCGCGCTCAGATGCCCAACCCTTCGTCTACAGGCGTGAAAATCTCTCGATGAATTTGCTCAAATCCTTGGCCGCCGTCAGTTCCATCACCATGGTTTCACGGGTGCTGGGCTTCGTCCGCGACACCATACTGGCGCGCATCTTTGGTGCCGGCGTGGCCACCGATGCCTTCTTCATTGCCTTCAAACTGCCTAACCTGCTGCGGCGGATCTTCGCCGAAGGCGCGTTCTCTCAGGCTTTTGTACCTATTCTGGCCGAATACAAAAGCCAGCAGGGCGAAGAGGCGACACGTACGTTTGTCGCGTATATCGCAGGGCTTTTGACGTTGGTGCTGGCCGTGGTCACGGCGCTGGGGATCATCGCTGCGCCTTGGGTGATCTGGATAACGGCGCCGGGTTTTGTCGACAGCCCTGAAAAGTTCGAGCTCACCACCGACCTGTTGCGTATCACGTTCCCTTATATATTGCTGATCTCGCTGTCGTCTCTGGCGGGCGCGATCCTTAACACCTGGAACCGTTTCTCGGTGCCGGCCTTCGTGCCGACGCTGCTTAACGTGGCAATGATCTTTTTTGCGTTGTTCCTCACGCCTTACTTCAATCCACCGGTCATGGCCTTGGGCTGGGCGGTGCTGGCAGGCGGGCTGTTGCAGTTGCTTTATCAACTGCCTCACCTGAAAAAGATCGGCATGCTCGTTCTGCCGCGCCTGAATCTGCGGGACAGCGGCGTGTGGCGTGTGTTGAAACAGATGCTGCCGGCGATCCTCGGGGTATCGGTCAGCCAGATTTCGCTGATCATCAATACGATCTTTGCCTCTTTTCTGGTGGCGGGCTCCGTGTCCTGGATGTACTACGCCGACCGCCTGATGGAACTGCCCTCTGGGGTGCTGGGTGTCGCTTTGGGCACGATCCTCTTGCCGACCCTGGCCAAGACCTACGCCAACAAGGACCGTCACGAATATTCGCGGATTCTCGACTGGGGCCTGCGGCTTTGCTTCCTGCTGGTGCTGCCGTGTACCTTCGCCCTGGCGATTCTGGCTGAGCCCTTGACCGTGTCGTTGTTCCAGTACGGCAAATTCAGTGCCTTCGATGCTGCAATGACCCAGCGCGCGTTGATCGCCTACTCGGTTGGCCTGCTCGGGATCATTCTGGTCAAAGTGCTGGCGCCTGGTTTTTATGCCCAGCAGAACATTCGGACACCGGTGAAAATCGCAATTTTCACCTTGGTGACGACCCAGTTGCTCAACCTGGCGTTTATTTCGCATCTGCAGCACGCGGGGCTGGCGTTGGCGATCAGTGTCGGCGCCTGTCTCAATGCCGGCCTGCTCTATTGGAAACTGCGCCAGCAAGACCTCTTCCAGCCACAGCCTGGCTGGACCGTGTTCCTGCTCAAATTGCTGGTGGCGGTCCTGTTGATGGCCGGTGTGCTGGTCGTGGGAATGAAGCTGATGCCCGCCTGGGAGCAAGGGCAGATGCTTGCCCGCTTCCTGCGCCTCGGGGTGTTGATTGGCGCTGGCATTGCCACCTATTTTGGTTGTTTGTTCCTGTTTGGTTTCCGCCCGCGGGACTTTGCGCGCAAGGCATTGCATTAATGGGCGACGTCGGTCAGGCGTCGGTTTTTGGCGTTGACGATAAACGCAGCACGCTGCTGCCTGTCGTCAGCGCGCGGGTGTGGTTATAATCGGCCACTTTATGATCAAGAAGTGCGTTATGCAGCTGGTTCGAGGCCTTCACAACCTGCGCCCCCAGCACCGGGGCTGTGTCGCCACTATTGGCAACTTTGACGGTGTCCACCGTGGCCACCAGGCAATCCTGGCACGTCTGCGCGAGCGGGCGGCGGCGCTGGGTGTTCCTAGCTGTGTGGTGATATTCGAGCCACAGCCGCGCGAATACTTTGCGCCGGACACAGCGCCAGCCCGTCTAGCGCGGCTGCGTGACAAGGTTGCCCTGTTGGCGGCTGAAGGTATCGACCGGGTGCTTTGCCTGGCCTTCAACCAGCGCTTGAGCAAGCTCAGCGCCGCCGAGTTCGTCGAAACCATTCTGGTCGATGGCCTGGGGGTGCAGCATCTGGAGGTCGGTGACGATTTTCGCTTCGGCTGTGACCGGGCAGGCGATTTCTCGTTCCTGGAGCAAGCCGGGGCCACTTACGGATTTACCGTCGAAGCAGCCCAAACGGTTGAGCTCGATGGTTTCCGGGTTAGCAGTACCGAGGTACGCAATGCCTTGGCCGACGCCGACTTTGCCTTGGCCGAGCGGTTGCTGGGACGGCCTTACCGTATTACCGGGCGGGTGCTGCACGGCCAGAAGCTGGCGCGTCAGTTGGGCACCCCTACCGCGAATGTCCAGCTCAAGCGGCGTCGTGTGCCGTTGACGGGCGTTTATCTGGCCAGCGCCGAAATTGATGGCCAGCGTTGGCCGGGCGTCGCCAATATTGGCGTACGGCCTACTGTTTCAGGTGATGGCAGTGCCCACCTGGAAATACACCTTCTGGATTTTGCCGGCGACCTGTATGGCCGGCGTTTGACGGTGGTATTCCACCACAAGCTGCGCGACGAGCAGCGTTTCGCCTCCCTGGAGGCGCTTAAGTCGGCGATCGATGCGGATATCGCCGCCGCACGTGCCCATTGGCACGCTCAACCGCTAACGAAGAGCCTGAAATGACCGACTATAAAGCCACGCTTAACCTTCCGGACACCGCCTTCCCAATGAAGGCCGGCCTGCCACAGCGCGAACCGCAGATCCTGCAGCGCTGGGACAGCATTGGCCTGTACCAGAAGCTGCGTGAGATTGGCAAGGATCGTCCGAAGTTCGTACTGCACGACGGTCCACCCTATGCCAACGGCAAGATTCATATCGGTCATGCGCTGAACAAGATTCTCAAGGACATGATCGTCCGCTCCAAGACCCTGGCCGGCTATGACGCGCCGTATGTACCGGGTTGGGACTGCCACGGCCTGCCGATTGAGCACAAGGTCGAAGTGACCCATGGCAAGCACCTGACCGCAGACAAAACCCGCGAGCTGTGCCGCGCCTATGCTGCCGAGCAGATCGAAGGCCAGAAGACCGAGTTCATTCGTCTGGGTGTCTTGGGTGACTGGGACAATCCCTACAAGACCATGAACTTCGCCAACGAAGCCGGTGAAATCCGCGCGCTGGCGGAAATGGTCAAACACGGTTTCGTGTTCAAGGGCTTGAAGCCCGTGAACTGGTGTTTCGACTGTGGTTCGGCACTGGCCGAGGCGGAAGTCGAGTACGCCGACAAGAAATCGCAAACCATCGACGTGGCATTCCCGATCGTCGATGAGGCCAAGCTGGCTGCGGCCTTCGGTCTCGGTGCACTGGCCAAGCCTGCCTCGATCGTGATCTGGACCACCACGCCGTGGACCATTCCGGCCAACCAGGCGCTGAACGTTCACCCTGAGTTCAACTACGCGTTGGTTGATGTCGGTGACAAGCTGCTGGTACTGGCCGAGGAACTGGTTGAGTCCTGCCTGAGCCGCTACAAGCTGGAAGGCAGCGTCATCGCTACCGCGCCAGGCGCTGCGCTGGACCTGATCAACTTCCGTCACCCGTTCTACGACCGTTTGTCGCCGGTTTACCTGGCCGAGTACGTTGAGCTGGGCGCCGGTACGGGTGTGGTTCACTCCGCGCCTGCCTACGGCGAGGACGACTTCGTCACCTGCAAGCGCTACGGCATGTCCAACGACGACATCCTCACGCCGGTGCAGAGCAACGGTGTGTATGTCGAGTCGCTGCCGTTCTTTGGCGGCCAGTTCATCTGGAAGGCCAACCCGGCGATCGTTGAAAAGCTGTCTGAAGTCGGTGCGCTGATGCATACCGAAACCATCAGCCACAGCTACATGCACTGCTGGCGTCACAAGACCCCGCTGATCTACCGCGCCACCGCGCAGTGGTTCGTGGGCATGGACAAGCAGCCAGATCAGGGCGACACCCTGCGTCAGCGCGCGATCAAGGCCATTGAAGACACCAAGTTCGTGCCGGCCTGGGGCCAGGCGCGCCTGCATTCGATGATCGCCAACCGCCCGGACTGGTGCATCTCGCGTCAGCGTAACTGGGGCGTCCCGATTCCGTTCTTCCTGCATAAACAGACCGGTGAGCTGCACCCGCGCACCGTTGAGCTGATGGAAGAAGTGGCCAAGCGCGTCGAGCAGGAAGGTATTGAAGCCTGGTTCAAGATGGATGCCGCCGAACTGATTGGTGAAGAGGCCGCCCAGTACGACAAGATCGCCGATACGCTCGACGTCTGGTTCGACTCAGGCACCACTCACTGGCACGTACTGCGTGGCTCGCATAACGTCGGTCACGAAAGCGGCCCGCGTGCAGACCTGTACCTGGAAGGTTCCGACCAGCACCGTGGCTGGTTCCACTCCTCGTTGCTGACCGGTTGCGCCATCGACAACCACGCACCATACCGCGAGCTGCTGACGCACGGTTTCACCGTCGACGAAAACGGTCGCAAGATGTCCAAGTCGCTGGGTAACACCATCGAGCCGCAGAAGGTCAATGACACCCTGGGTGCCGACATCATGCGTCTGTGGGTATCGGCCACGGACTACTCCGGCGAGATGGCGGTTTCCGATCAGATCCTGCAGCGCAGTGCTGACGCCTACCGTCGTATCCGTAACACCGCGCGCTTCCTGCTGTCGAACCTGTCCGGTTTCGACCCGGCGACCGATCTGCTGCCTGCTGAAGACATGCTGGCGCTGGACCGTTGGGCCGTGGACCGCACCCTGATACTGCAACGCGAGCTTGAAGAGCACTACGGCGAGTACCGTTTCTGGAACGTCTACTCCAAGGTTCACAACTTCTGCGTGCAGGAGCTGGGTGGTTTCTATCTGGACATCATCAAGGACCGTCAGTACACCACCGGCGCCAACAGTGTCGCACGGCGCTCCTGCCAGACCGCGCTGTACCACATCAGTGAGGCGCTGGTGCGCTGGATCGCGCCGATCCTGGCCTTCACCGCTGACGAGCTGTGGCAGTACCTGCCAGGCGAGCGTAACGAGTCGGTTATGCTCAACACCTGGTACCAGGGCCTGAGCGAGCTGCCGGAAGGCTTCGAGCTGGGCCGTGCCTATTGGGACCGGATCATGGCGGTCAAAGCGGCGGTCAACAAGGAGCTGGAGAACCAGCGTGCAGCCAAGGCCATTGGTGGCAACCTGCAAGCTGAAGTAACCCTGTTTGCCGATGAAGCCTTGTCCGCTGATCTGGGCAAGCTCAGCAACGAGCTGCGTTTTGTACTGATCACCTCGGCTGCCAGCGTTGCACCATTCGTGCAGGCACCGGCCGATGCCGTGGTAACCGAAGTGGCAGGCCTGAAACTCAAGGTGGTCAAGTCGGGTTACACCAAGTGTGGCCGTTGCTGGCACTTCCGTGAGGACGTGGGTGTGAACCCTGAGCATCCGGAAATCTGCGGCCGTTGTGTCGACAACATCAGCGGCACTGGCGAGGTGCGTCACTATGCCTAACCCTGCCGTGGGGCGCTTCGGGCGCCTCAGCTGGCTCTGGTTGAGCGTGCTGGTCCTGGTCCTTGACCAGGCCAGCAAGTTCTACTTTGAGGGCTTACTGAGCCTGTACCAGCAAATTGTGGTCATTCCGGACTACTTCAGCTGGACCCTGGCCTACAACACCGGCGCCGCATTCAGCTTCCTGGCAGACAGCTCGGGCTGGCAGCGCTGGCTGTTTGCCCTGATTGCCCTGGTCGTCAGTGCGGTACTGGTCGTCTGGCTCAAGCGTCTTGGGCGCAACGACACCTGGCTGGCCGTTGCCCTGGCGCTGGTGCTGGGTGGCGCGCTGGGCAACCTGTACGACCGTATCGTTCTGGGCCATGTGATCGATTTCATTCTGGTGCACTGGCAGAACCGTTGGTATTTCCCGGCCTTCAACCTGGCCGACAGCGCGATTACCGTTGGCGCGGTAATGTTGGCGCTGGACATGTTCAAAAGTAAAAAGTCCGGAGAACCCGTCCATGACTGACATCCGTATCGGCCAGAACACCGAAGTTACTCTGCACTTCGCGCTGCATCTGGAAAACGGCGACACTGTCGACAGCACATTCGACAAGGCGCCAGCGGTCTTCAAGGTCGGCGACGGCAACCTGTTGCCAGGTTTTGAGGCCGCCTTGTTCGGTTTCAAAGCCGGTGACAAGCGCACCGTGACCGTTGCGCCGGAAAGCGCGTTTGGCCAACCCAACCCGCAGAACGTTCAGGTCATGCCGCGCTCCTCGTTCAACGACATGGAATTGTCCGAAGGCCTGCTGGTGATCTTCAACGACGCGGCCAATGCCGAGTTGCCTGGCGTTGTAAAAGCCTTTGACGATGCTCAGGTCACCATCGACTTCAACCATCCGCTGGCCGGCAAGACCTTGAGCTTCGAGGTGGAAATCCTCGGGGTCAAGGCGCTTTGAGCCAGGAGCACTCCATGCAAATCAAACTCGCCAACCCTCGTGGTTTCTGTGCCGGCGTGGATCGGGCGATTGAAATCGTCAACCGTGCCCTGGAAGTCTTCGGGCCGCCGATCTATGTGCGCCATGAAGTGGTGCACAACAAGTTTGTCGTTGAAGACCTGCGCGCACGCGGCGCGATTTTCGTCGAAGAGCTGGAGCAAGTGCCCGATGACGTCATCGTCATCTTCAGTGCCCACGGTGTTTCCCAGGCGGTACGCCAGGAAGCAGCGGGGCGCGGCCTGAAGGTTTTCGATGCCACCTGTCCATTGGTGACCAAGGTGCATATCGAAGTGGCGCGTTATAGCCGCGACGGCAGGGAGTGCATCTTGATTGGCCACGCCGGGCATCCGGAAGTCGAAGGCACCATGGGCCAGTATGACGGGGCCAATGGCGGTGCCATCTACCTGGTCGAGGATGAGGAAGATGTCGCGAACCTCCAGGTTATTAACCCGGAGCGCCTGGCATTCGTCACTCAGACCACCTTGTCGATGGATGACACCAGCCGCGTTATCGATGCACTGCGTACGCGTTTCCCAAGCATCGGTGGCCCGCGCAAGGATGACATCTGCTACGCCACCCAGAACCGCCAGGATGCCGTCAAGCAGCTTGCCGACGAGTGTGACGTCGTTTTGGTAGTCGGTAGCCCTAACAGCTCCAACTCCAATCGTCTGCGTGAGTTGGCTGAGCGCATGTCGACCCCGGCCTACCTGATCGATGGCGCCGAAGACCTGCAACGTAGCTGGTTCGACGGTGTTGAGCGAGTCGGTATCACGGCGGGTGCTTCTGCTCCTGAAGTGCTGGTGCGTGGTGTGATTCAGCAACTGCAGGCGTGGGGGGCGACGGGGGCCGAAGAGCTGGATGGGCGTGAAGAGAACATCACCTTCTCGATGCCCAAAGAGCTACGGGTGCGTTCGCTGACCTGACCCGGCAGCCGCACACAGCGGCTGCTCATGCAAAGCCTGCCTCAGGCTGACCCGACCCGAGCGGGACAGTACGACCTGATAATGGCTTCTGGCAGTGGCATCTTCACAGACGTGCAAGGTGCCCGCCAGAAAGGCTCCACTGCCCTGTAATGGCGTGCCAAGGCCACTGAAACGCACCAGGTGTGCCAGTGGTTGGTTGCCAACAATCAAGACCCGGCCGCTGGCGCGATACTCGTGCAACAGCGCCCGGGTTTCTTGTTCCAGCACGGTGCGCCAGCCGTTGCGCCAATCCCCCTCAATAGCCTGTAGCACCACGATCTGGTTGCGCTGCAGCGCTTCGCTGCGGGCATGGTTCAGTGCCTGTGTCAGCTGCTGCGCGCTCGCCTGGCGCTGTAGGCGGGTGCTCATATCGCTGTAGGCCGGTATCCCCAAATGCAGCAGCAGGGTTATCAGCATCAGCGCGTACAGCAGTTGAATCAGTGTTACTCCCTGTTGCTGCATGCGGCATTCCTCCCTGGACGTGCTTCGCTTCAGGGTCAGATTCGGCGGGAAGTTTGTCCAGTCGGCCGAGTTGTCTGGAGCAGGTGGAAAAATCGCAGGAGGCGAAATATGGCCAGGAGGTCGCAGGGCGGTATGACCCTGATTGAGGTCATGGTGGCGTTGGTGGTCGTCGGGCTGGGTTTGTTCGGCGCAGCCATGCTGCAATTGCGGGCATTGCAGGCCACCGACAGCGCACGGATGAGCACTCAGGGCGCCTTTGTTGCGCAAGGTGTACTTGAGCAGGTTCGTGCTCGCGGTGAGGTGAGTGACCTCGCACGCGCAGCGTTGCGCCATGAGGCTGAAGCGTTTGCCGGCGCATCGGCTCATGGGCAAGTGGCGCAGGCTGGCGCTGAGACGCTCGTGACGCTGACCTGGGATGATCGCCGCGCTGGCGGTGCTCCCCGTGTGCTGCAAATCGCCGGATGGGTTCTGCCATGAACGACCAGAAGGGCTTCAGCCTGGTCGAGTCGCTGATCGCATTGAGCCTGGGTTTGCTGCTGATGCTGGCCTGCAGCCGCTTGTTCTTGGGCGCGATTCAGGTTTGGCAGTCGCAGGCGCTGGCGGCGCATCTGCAGGACGATGCCCGTTTTGCACTGCTGCGTATGGCGCGGGATATCCGCATGGCCGGCATGACGGGGTGTTTGCGGCATGAGGCAATCACCTTTGCCGACGCCACGGTGGCCGATAGTTTTCGGCAACCACTGAGTGTTGACCGCGCCAATGACGGCAGCCTGCGCGCCCTGAGCCTGATTGCTGGCGAGTCTGGTGAGGCGGGTGGCCCACCCGACTGGACGCTGGTCACCGATTGCCTGACGAGCGCACGCGTCTACCCAGGGGCTCGCAGCGCCGGGGCAGGGCAGATAGCACTGCCCTTACGGCGACTGACCTACCGCCTGCAGGGGCGGCAACTGTTGCTGAGCAGTGGCGGTAGCAGTGCGGTGCTGATCAACAATGTGAGCGCGTTACGGTTGATGTTTGATCCCGCGGCGCCCCGTGAGCTGCACTTGAGCCTGACCTTGAGTGATCCGCGTGAGCTGGGCGCCGCGCAGACCTACCAACTGACCGCAGCTCCACGCAACAGGTTGTTCTAGCGATGTGCAGACAACGAGGAATGGTGCTGTTGCTAAGCCTGCTGCTAACGATGTTGCTGGGGTTGCTGGGGCTTTCATCGCTGCACAGCGCACTGTTGCAGGAGCGCATGTCGGGGAGTCTGCTGATGTCCCTTCAACTGCTTGAGCGGGCTGAGGCTACCTTGCGTCACGGCGAGGCGCAGGTGCGGGCCGGGCTTGAGCTGGTGCCGTGTCGTTACTGCCAGCCACCACCGGAAGTGGGGCGGGTGCAGGTGCCGGGTATCTATCACGGCGTGGGCAGGCGCTCCGGGCTGGTTTGGTCTGCTTCGGACTCAGGGCTGTTCATGATTCAACGGCTCGGGGTCAGTACCCGTGCAGCCCACATGCCTGACGCAAAGCCGGTCACGCTTTATCGCATCACGGCCGTCGCCCGCCAAGGCTCCGCCCGCACGGTACTGGAAAGCACCTTGGCCTTGCCGCTGGCGGCGGATGGGGCGTCGGCGCAACGCATTCTCTGGCGACAAATTCTTTAGAGAGGGTATCCGATGAATAGCTCATGCAAGGGGCTGACCCTGATCGAACTGTTGATTGTCATCGCCGTCGTCGGCATTCTGGCGAGCATTGCCTACCCCAGCTACAGCGAAAAGGTCAAAAAGGCCGCACGCACGGAAATCGCCGGGTTGTTGTTCGAGAGCGCATTGAGCCTTGAGCGGCACCGCTCACGTGCGGGTCAGTATGCCGATACCGACGCGGTGGTAACCCCTCTGCCCACTGGCACCGACTACTACAGCCTGCATGCCAGCCGTACTGCCGAAGACTTCGTGCTTTCTGCCCGGCGTCGGCCAGGTACGTTGATGACGAGTGATCGCTGTGCGGACTTCGCGCTTGGCCATGACGGCATTCGCCGCAACCCAGGTGCAGCACCGGATCACAGCCTTGAGCACTGCTGGGGCAACTGAGGATTTTGCAGGTTCATGGCGCCGAGGCGGCGTCACGGTTCATTTCGGGTATTGGATCAACAGATGACTAAGCACGTAGTGATTGTCGGTGGCGGGGTGATTGGCCTGCTGACTGCGTTCAACCTGGCTGCAGAGGTCGAACAGGTGGTGCTCTGTGACAAGGGCGAGGTGGGCAAGGAGTCCTCCTGGGCGGGAGGCGGCATCGTATCGCCGCTCTATCCGTGGCGTTACAGCCCGGCCGTGACGGCCCTCGCGCACTGGTCGCAGGACTTTTATCCACAGTTGGGCGAGCGTCTGTTCGCCAGCACCGGGGTTGACCCTGAAGTGCACACCACGGGCCTTTACTGGCTGGACCTGGACGATGAAAGCGAAGCGTTGGCTTGGGCCGCGCGTGAAGGGCGCCCCTTGAGTGCCGTGGATATCGCCCAGGCGTATGCGGCAGTGCCGGTATTGGGCAGCGGTTTCAGCCGGGCTATCTACATGTCGGGCGTTGCCAATGTGCGTAACCCACGGCTGGTCAAGTCACTCAAGGCGGCGTTGCAGGCGATGCCTAATGTGGTCTTGAAAGAGCATTGCGAGATTACCGGGTTCTCCCGTGACGGCGAGACAATCACAGGGGTGGAAACCGCGACCGGGCCCATTGCGGCTGATCGCGTGGTGCTCACCGCCGGGGCCTGGAGTGGCGAGTTGTTGGCTTCCCTGGGGTTGAACCTGCCGGTAGAGCCGGTCAAGGGCCAGATGATCCTCTACAAGTGTGCCGCCGACTTCCTGCCAAGCATGGTGCTGGCCAAAGGGCGTTATGCGATTCCGCGTCGTGATGGGCATGTGCTGGTGGGCAGTACCCTGGAACATGCCGGTTTCGATAAAACCCCGACCGAAGATGCGCTGGAAAGCCTCAAGGCGTCGGCGGTGGAGCTGCTACCTGCGTTGGCGGATGCAACGCCAGTGGCCCATTGGGCAGGTTTGCGCCCGGGCTCCCCTGAGGGGGTTCCCTACATTGGTGAGGTGCCCGGTTGGCAAGGGCTGTGGCTGAACTGCGGGCACTACCGCAATGGCCTCGTACTGGCGCCAGCGTCCTGCCAATTGTTTGCCGACCTGTTGTTGGGGCGGGCCCCAATCATTGATCCGAGCCCGTATGCCCCGGCGGGTCGCATATAAAACAACAGCTGTTCGAGTAGCCCGCGACGCTGGAAAGGCCAGCGTCAGCGGTGCTTAGCGATCCGCTACCGGCCCTTTTTCCAGGTGCGCGGAGCTGCAGTACCACTCGTTGCCCCGGCGCAAGGCGCGATCGTTCGGCACGTGGACGCCACAGTGCGCACAGCGAACCATTTTCAGGGTGTTCTCAGGTGAGGCATCGCGAGGGGCGGCGTTGCCGGCCTTGAATTTGCGCCATAGCCAAAAAGCTGCAGCAATCAGGGCAATCCAGAAAAGTAAGCGAACCATGATGTCCAGCGTGTCAGTGATTAAGTCACCAGTTTAACGGCGGGCATAAAAAAAGGGAGGCCTTGGCCTCCCTTTATCTTTTTCGTGACGATCAGTCGAAAACACCGAAGGTCATGCGGCTGAACCACGAGCGATCGGTGCTGCTGTCTTCTGCCTCGTGGTTCTCTTCCTCGGCAGCCGCGCCTTCTTTGGGCAGCAATTCTTCCGGGATGGCTTCCTTGGCGTCTTCGTACTGGCGGATCACGTCCTGGTTGGCACGGGTTTCACCCGGCGGCAGCGGCGTATCGGTTTCGATCAGGCCCAGGGTTGCCTTGGACAGCCAGGAGCGGTTATCGGCTTCTTCCTGCTGTGGCACGAACTGGCCATCAACTAGGCTTGGGTGATCGGGGTAGTTGAGCTTGAGGGTGTCCAGGCTGCTGGCTGCCAGTTCGTCCAGGTGCAGGCGCTGGTAGGCCTCAACCATGACGGCCAGGCCATCGCCGACCGATGGGGTTTCCTGGAAGTTTTCCACGACGTAACGGCCGCGGTTGGCCGCTGCGACGTAGGCCTGACGGGTCAGGTAGTAGTCGGCCACGTGGATTTCGTAGGCCGCCAGCAGGTTGCGCAGGTAGATCATGCGCTGCTTGGCGTCTGGCGAATAACGGCTGTTCGGGAAGCGGTTGGTCAGCTGGGCGAACTCGTTGTACGAGTCGCGGGCAGCGCCCGGGTCACGCTTGGTCATGTCCAGCGGCAGGAACCGCGCCAGCAGGCCGCGGTCCTGGTCGAACGAGGTCAGGCCCTTGAGGTAGTAGGCGTAATCGACGTTCGGGTGCTGTGGATGCAAACGAATGAAACGCTCGGCAGCGGACTTGGCAGCCTCTGGCTCGGCGTTCTTGTAGTTCGCGTAGATCAGTTCGAGCTGCGCCTGGTCGGCGTAGCGGCCGAACGGGTAGCGCGACTCCAGCGCCTTGAGCTTGGCGGTGGCGCTGGTGTAGCTATGGTTGTCCAGGTCGCTCTGCGCCTGCTGATAAAGCTCGGCTTCGCTGAGGTTTTCGTCTACGACTTCCTTCGAAGAACAAGCAGCAGTGAGTCCTAGGATGGCGATCAGCAGCAGGTGTTTCACTTGCATGGCGGCTTGCGTCCCTTTGACGGCTGCTGTCTTGGGCGAGGCCGTCCTGTTATGATGAACACCCCGTTGCAATACCCGGGGCAAAAAGAAGCCGTATTTAACCACAAGCCTGCAGCCGAAACCAAAGGCTGTACCGCCGCCGATCCGAGCATGTCTGAGATTATTTCACTTCGCGCAGAGGTGCCGTCCGAATTGGGCGGTCAACGCCTCGACCAAGTCGCCGCCCAATTGTTTGCCGAGCATTCGCGCTCGCGCCTGTCCGCCTGGATCAAAGAGGGCCGCCTGACTGTCGATGGCAATGTCCTGCGCCCGCGCGATATCGTTCATGGCGGTTCGTTGCTGGCGCTGGACGCCGAGCAGGAAGCCCAAGGTGAGTGGGTGGCCCAGGATATCGAGCTGGACATCGTCTATGAAGACGACCAGCTTATGGTCATCAACAAGCCTGCCGGGCTGGTTGTGCACCCGGCTGCAGGGCATGCCGATGGCACCCTGCTCAATGCCTTGCTGCACCACGTACCTGACATCGTCAACGTACCGCGTGCCGGTATCGTCCACCGTCTGGACAAGGACACCACCGGTTTGATGGTGGTGGCCAAGACCATTCAGGCGCAGACCCAACTGGTTAGCCAGCTGCAAAGCCGTACCGTCAGCCGTATCTACGAATGCATCGTGGTGGGCGTGGTGACTGCCGGTGGCAAGATCAACGCACCGATTGGCCGTCATGGCACCCAGCGTCAGCGTATGGGCGTGATGGAAGGTGGCAAGCCTGCTATCAGCCACTACCGCGTGCTCGAGCGTTTCCGCTCGCATACCCATGTGCGGGTCAAGCTGGAAACCGGCCGTACCCACCAGATTCGGGTTCACATGGCGCACGTTAACTTCCCGCTGGTCGGTGATCCGGTCTATGGCGGACGTTTCCGTATTCCGCCGGCGGCCAGCCCGACGATGGTCGAGGCGATCAAGAACTTCCCTCGTCAAGCCCTGCATGCACGCTTCCTGGAGCTGGACCACCCGGTGACTGGTGAGCGCATGAGCTGGGAGTCGCCGTTGCCGGATGATTTCGTCTGGCTGCTGTCGCTGCTCAAGCAAGACCGCGAGGCGTTCGTCGGATGAGTCGGCTGGCGTGCGACCTGCTGACCCCGGACTGGCCTGCGCCAGCCTCGGTCAAGGCGTGCGTCACCACACGTGCCGGGGGCGTCAGCCTGGCGCCTTACGACAGCCTCAATCTGGGCGATCATGTGGGTGATGAGCCCGCAGCGGTCGCCGAAAACCGTCGGCGCCTTACCGCTGAGTACGCTATCCAGCCGGCCTGGCTCAAGCAGGTACATGGCGTTGTAGTGGCGCACGCCGACCCGCATGTCATCGCTGAAGCCGATGCCAGCTGGACCGATACCCCGGGCGTGGCCTGCACCGTGATGACGGCCGACTGTTTGCCGGCGTTGTTCTGCGACCGTGCCGGTACCCGGGTCGCGGCCGCCCATGCGGGCTGGCGCGGTTTGGCCAACGGCGTGCTCGAAGCCACACTGGACAGCCTGCAGGTTGATCCGCACGACGTGCTGGTCTGGCTGGGGCCGGCCATCGGCCCAGCTGCCTTCGAGGTCGGGGCCGAGGTGCGTGAGGCGTTCATGGCCACGCATCCAGAAACGGCTCAGGCCTTTGTGCCTGGCGACAAACCTGGCAAATACATGGCCGACATCTATGCGCTGGCGCGGCTGCGCCTGGCCGCTCGGGGTGTCACCGCGGTATATGGTGGCGGTTTTTGTACCGTCAGCGACCCTCGTTTCTTCTCATACCGGCGAAATCCCGGTACTGGCCGCTTCGCTTCATTGGTCTGGCTCACGCCACGCTGATCTGCATCAAGCCCGCTACGCTTGAATCTTCCAGAATAATCCCAAACTACAGTGGTATCTCTGGCAGGTTTTTCTTCATCAGGTGTGTCCATCGCTCCGACCTGCCCTAACTAGGAAGGTAACTTATGCGTATTGACCGTTTGACCAGCAAGCTACAGCTGGCGTTATCCGACTCCCAATCTCTGGCGGTGGGCATGGACCACCCGGCCATTGAGCCTGCGCACCTGCTTCAGGCGCTGATCGACCAGCAGGGTGGCTCTATCAAGCCGCTGCTGATGCAGGTCGGCTTTGACGTCAACAGCCTGCGCAAGGCCATTGCCAAAGAGCTCGACCAACTGCCGAAGATCCAGAACCCTACGGGCGACGTGAACATGTCCCAGGACTTGGCGCGTCTGCTCAACCAGGCCGACCGCCTGGCTCAGCAGAAGGGTGACCAGTTCATCTCCAGTGAGCTGGTATTGCTCGCGGCCATGGACGAGAACAGCAAACTGGGCAAGCTCCTGCTCGGCCAGGGCGTCACCAAGAAGGCTCTGGAAAACGCCATCAGCAACCTGCGTGGCGGCGAAGCCGTGAATGACCCGAATGCCGAAGAGTCCCGCCAGGCCTTGGACAAGTACACCATTGACCTGACCAAGCGTGCCGAAGAGGGCAAGCTTGACCCGGTGATCGGCCGGGATGACGAGATCCGTCGCACCATCCAGGTACTCCAACGGCGTACCAAGAACAACCCGGTGCTCATTGGTGAGCCCGGTGTGGGTAAAACGGCCATTGCCGAAGGCCTGGCGCAGCGCATCATCAATGGCGAAGTGCCGGATGGCCTCAAGGGCAAGCGCCTGCTGTCGTTGGACATGGGTGCCTTGATTGCGGGCGCCAAGTTCCGCGGCGAGTTCGAAGAGCGCCTCAAGTCGCTGCTCAACGAGCTGTCCAAGCAGGAAGGCCAGATCATCCTGTTCATCGACGAACTGCACACCATGGTTGGCGCCGGCAAGGGCGAGGGCTCCATGGACGCCGGCAACATGCTCAAGCCTGCGCTGGCGCGTGGTGAACTGCACTGCGTAGGTGCAACCACCCTCAACGAGTACCGTCAGTACATTGAGAAGGACGCGGCCCTGGAGCGGCGGTTCCAGAAAGTACTGGTGGATGAGCCGAGCGAAGAAGACACCATTGCCATTCTGCGGGGCCTCAAAGAACGTTATGAGGTTCACCACAAGGTGGCGATCACTGACGGCGCCATTATCGCTGCGGCCAAGCTCAGCCACCGCTATATCACTGACCGGCAGTTGCCGGACAAGGCCATCGACCTGATCGATGAAGCCGCCAGCCGCATCCGTATGGAGATCGACTCCAAGCCCGAGGTGCTTGACCGCCTTGAGCGTCGCTTGATCCAGCTGAAGGTCGAGTCCCAGGCGTTGAGCAAGGAAAAGGACGAAGCCGCCCTCAAGCGCCTGGAGAAACTGCAAGAGGAAATTGAGCGCCTTGAGCGTGAGTATTCCGACCTGGAAGAAGTCTGGACCTCGGAAAAGGCCGAGGTACAAGGTTCAGCCCAGATCCAGCAGAAGATCGAGCAGTCCCGTCAGGAACTGGAAGCTGCGCGACGTAAAGGTGACCTGAGCCGCATGGCTGAGTTGCAGTACGGCGTGATCCCGGATCTGGAGCGCAGCCTGCAGATGGTCGACCAGCACGGCAAGGCTGAGAACCAGTTGCTGCGCAACAAGGTCACCGAGGAGGAAATTGCCGAAGTCGTCTCGAAATGGACTGGCATCCCGGTTTCGAAAATGCTCGAAGGCGAGCGTGAGAAACTGCTGAAGATGGAAAGCCTGCTGCACGAACGCGTGATCGGCCAGGAAGAGGCCGTGGTGGCAGTGTCCAACGCCGTACGTCGCTCCCGTGCCGGCCTGTCCGACCCGAACCGGCCAAGTGGTTCGTTCCTGTTCCTGGGCCCAACCGGTGTCGGTAAGACCGAGCTGTGCAAGGCATTGGCCGAGTTCCTCTTCGATACTGAAGAGGCGATGGTGCGCATTGATATGTCCGAGTTCATGGAGAAGCACTCCGTCGCTCGTCTGATTGGTGCGCCACCGGGCTATGTCGGTTATGAAGAGGGCGGTTACCTCACCGAAGCGGTACGTCGCAAGCCTTACTCGGTCGTGTTGCTCGACGAGGTCGAGAAGGCGCATCCGGACGTGTTCAACGTATTGCTGCAGGTGCTGGAAGATGGTCGCCTGACTGACAGCCATGGGCGTACCGTGGACTTTCGCAATACCGTGATCGTGATGACCTCCAACCTGGGCTCGGCACAGATCCAGGAGCTGGTGGGTGATCGTGAGGCCCAACGTGCGGCGGTGATGGATGCGGTCGGTTCACACTTCCGGCCAGAGTTCGTCAACCGTATCGACGAAGTGGTGGTGTTTGAGCCATTGGGGCGCGAGCAGATCGCCGGCATCACGCAGATCCAGCTTGGACGCCTGCGCAGCCGCCTGGCCGAACGCGAACTGAGCCTGGAGCTCAGCCCGGAAGCGCTGGACAAGCTGATTGCCGTTGGTTACGACCCGGTGTATGGCGCACGGCCACTGAAACGCGCCATTCAGCGCTGGATCGAAAACCCGTTGGCGCAGCTGATTCTGTCGGGGCACTTCCTGCCTGGCAGCGCGATTACCGCGAAAGTGGAGGGCGAGGAAATTACCTTCGCCTGAGTTTTCTGAGGGTTACGCTAAGGCCTCGATTTTCGAGGCCTTTTTTTTCTTTGCAATTTTTCTCCAGTGCTTGTAAAGTGCGCCCCGCTGTAAGTCACCCCGCAGATTCTTGGTTGGTTTGAAGAATCTGAGAAAACTGAAAAAAAGTTGCAAATCAGTAATTTGGGGGTTGACAGAGGTTTTGGAAATTGTAAAATAGCGCGCCTCAGAGACATGAACGTAGCGATACGGAAACGTCAAAGAGTTCGAAGCGGTAGAGATACAGTTTTCGAAATTGCAGTAGCTGAAATGTAGTTCCGCGATAGCTCAGTCGGTAGAGCAAATGACTGTTAATCATTGGGTCCCTGGTTCGAGTCCAGGTCGCGGAGCCAATTTCGGGGTGTAGCGCAGTCCGGTAGCGCGCCTGCTTTGGGAGCAGGATGTCAGGAGTTCGAATCCCCTCACCCCGACCATTTTCAGGGTCGTTAGCTCAGTTGGTAGAGCAGTTGGCTTTTAACCAATTGGTCGTAGGTTCGAATCCTACACGACCCACCATTTTCGAGTCTGACCCGTCAGGCTCGAATCTTAAAAGGCATGACACCGTATGTGTCATGTAACGAAAAGAAGGTGCTGAGAGGCATCATCTTTTTACCGGGGTGTAGCGCAGTCCGGTAGCGCGCCTGCTTTGGGAGCAGGATGTCAGGAGTTCGAATCCCCTCACCCCGACCATACATGTAAAGAAGGCGCCCCTAAAAAGGCGCCTTTTTTCGTTTCTGTGTCCCTTCCCCGTGTGAGCTTTCTACAGCTCCTGCCGTTTGTTCCGCTATCAAAAGCGTTGAGCCTGAAAAATTGCCTCAATCTACGGGCGCTATGTGCCATGCAGCGCAGAGCACCGTCGGGTGATCACCTGAGCGACCACCCGACAGGTGTGGCATCAGTGCAGCTTCAAGCGTGGTTCAGTACCGCGCCCGATGCGGCTGCCGAGCATCAGCATCAAGGTGCGGAAGGTGCCGTAGAGCGCCATCTGGTGCATGCGGTACAACGAGACGTAGAACATCCGCGCCAACCAGCCTTCAAGCATGACGCTGCCTGTCAGGTTGCCCATCAGGTTACCCACTGCCGAGAAGCTGGACAGCGACACCAGCGAGCCGTAATCACGGTAGGCATAGGTCGGCAAGGGCTTGCCTTCCAGGCGAGCCTTGAGCCCCTTGGCCAGCAGCGAGGCCTGTTGGTGAGCGGCCTGTGCCCGTGGCGGTACATTGCGGTCGCTGTCAGGTTGTGGGCAGGCGGCGCAATCACCAAAGGCAAAGATGTCGTCATCCAGGGTGGTCTGCAGGGTAGGGCGTACCAGCAATTGGTTGATGCGGTTGGTTTCCAGGCCGTCGATATCCTTGAGGAACGCCGGTGCCCGAATACCCGCTGCCCAGACCTTGAGGCTGGCTTCGATGACCTCGCCAGTGCTGGTCTTGAGCGACTCGGCTGTCACTTCACTGACTGCCGCGTTGGTCATGACCGTCACCCCAAGCTTCTCCAGCGTCTTGTGCACTGGCACGCTGATACGCTCCGGCAGGGCCGGCAGCACACGTGGGCCTGCCTCGATCAGGGTAATGTGCATGTCCTGCGGCTTGATCCGGTCCAGGCCATAGGCCGCCAGCTCGTGCGCCGCGTGGTGCAACTCGGCTGCCAATTCCACCCCGGTAGCCCCCGCTCCAACAATCGCCACGCTGATCTTCTGGTTGGCGTTGTCGCCTGCGTGGGCGCGCAGGTAGTGGTTGAGCAACTGCTGGTGGAAGCGCTCGGCTTGTTTGCGGGTGTCGAGGAACAGGCAGTTTTGCGCCGCGCCCAAGGTGCCGAAGTCGTTGGTATTGCTGCCGACGGCAATCACCAGGGTGTCGTAACCCAGGGTGCGCGCCGGCAGCAGCTCACGACCGTCCTCGTCCAGGGTGGCGGCCAGTTGAATCTGCTTGTCGGTACGGTCCAGCCCACTCATGCGCCCGAGCTGAAACTGGAAATGATTCCACTTGGCTTGCGCCACGTAGTTCAGTTCGTCCTCGGACGTGTTGAGCGACCCGGCCGCCACCTCGTGCAACAGCGGTTTCCAGATGTGCGTCAGGTTGGCGTCTACCAGGGTGATTTGGGCTATGCCACGCTTGCCCAGGGTTTTACCCAGGCGGGTCGCCAGTTCCAGGCCGCCAGCGCCGCCGCCGACAATCACGATACGGTGAGTCATGGAGATATCTCATAAGGTTTACGGAATTCGGGGCCTGAGTGATCAGCCGCAGGCGGCGTGCGGCGTGGGCGAGCGCAAGGCAGCTCATAGCACCAGTTGACTCAGGAGGCGACTGACCAGGCCCAAACCGATCGTCACGACCAGCACCAGCACAAGGAGCAGCCAAGGCCGGAAAGGCTTGCGCTCGACTTGATGTTGCGGGGCTCGCAGGTAGTGATCGACACGTTGTTGATCTTCGGGGGTCAGACGGCTTGTCATGGGGGCCTCGCCAGATAGACGTTTGTGACTATGGGAACGCTATAGCGTTCACTCTAGTCGCTTGCCAAAGGTCCGTCCGGCGGTAATGAAAGGGTGTTCACAACGAATGGTTAGGCTTTTTATCACCGGCGTTGATTTTTTGCCATAACGCTTTTGCACAAGGGTGGGTCAGAGGCTGATACCGACATCAAAGAGAATGCTGCGGCCCAGATTACTGCGCAAAAAGTCTGGGGCATCAGGGTGCGCGAACAGCACACGGGCAAAGGTCGGGCCGACCAGCGACAGCGACCGCCAGCCCTGACGCAGGTACTCGGTGGGCGGCGGGAAATGGCTGTTCAGATCAAGCACCTCCCGTTTCAGGCTGGCAAAGGCAATGATGTCCAGCTCACCTAAATCGAGGCCGCGCTCCTTGTAGTTGTGCGCTTTTTTCCTCAGCGTTGGCGCCAGGCGGGCCAGCAGTTCGTGGGCGCTGATGCGCCTTGGGCGGGCCTCGCGGCGTACCAACTGGCTCAGTGAGAAAGCACTGCGGCGACGTTGCAACTCTTCGCGCCACTCATCGTTCAGGCGGCGGCCTTCGTCGAGCACGAAGAACACTTCGAAGGCCGCATCACGAAACAGTACATCCGGCGGCTCCTGGCCAGCAGGTGTAAAGTCGTCGTTGCGGTAGGGTATGTTCAGGCCTTGTAGCAGGCGCTGGCAGACCCAACGCTCGCGTTCCCATTTACGAGCATTGGAGAGGAACGCATTGGCCTGCTCGGCCTGGATCGTGAGCAGGCGTAGATAGTCTGAGTCGTCCATGGGACAAGCTTAGCGCTCAATTGTGATGCTTAAAGAAAAAATCTGTCGAAACAGAGGGTTCGGGGCGTTGGCGCTACTAAAGTGTCATCGCTCGACCCTCAATCGCAGCCTCTGAGCATCGGTTGTAGACTTTGCAGCAGCGTGACACTACCCCACAGGTGCTCTCAACATCAAAAGGGCAATGAACGAGTGATAAGTGCTGAAGTTCTTTCCGATACAAGCCTGAGCGTTGGCTGGCTAGCCTACGTCCCGCTGCTGATATGGGCGGTGGCGCGTACGCGCTGGGTTGAACTGTTTGCCGACAGTCGTCGCCAACACCTGTTGTTCGGTACCGTCTTTGCGCTGTTCGCGCTGTGGCTGGTACGACGGGACTTCGACACCGGCGTGTCCTATCACTTTATCGGTATGACCGCGGTAACCCTGCTACTGGACTGGCCACTGGCGCTTGTGGGCGGCTTTATCGCACAGGTGGGCTTGGTGATGCTGGGGCGTCAGGACCTGGCGGCCATGGGCGTCAACGGCCTGTTGTTCATTGGCCTGCCAGTGCTGGTCACCGAGGTGTGCGCGATAGCCGTCGAGCGCGCCCAGCCAAAAAACCTGTTCGTGTATATCTTCTGTTCCGGCTTTTTCGCAGCGGCACTGGCGGCATTGCTCTGCCTGTTGGCGGGTTTGGGCCTGCTATGGCTGGATGGTCGCTTTGTAATGCCGGAATGGCTTGAGGATTTTATCGGTTACCTGTGGCTGATCATTTTCCCCGAGGCCTTCATCAACGGCATGGTGGTCAGCGCATTGGTCGTGTTTTGCCCAGAGTGGCTGGAAACCTTCAACAGGACCCGCTACCTGCAGGCCCCGTGGAAGGATGATGAGCCCAAGCCTTAGTGTTCGCGGTGGTTGAGTTCACCTGAAAACAGCTCATCTTCAGCGTCCGGTGCTACCGGAATCTTGTGCTCTTCGGCGGCCCAGGCGCCCAGGTCGATCAACTTGCAGCGGTCGCTGCAGAAGGGGCGGAAAGGGCTGGCAGCGCTCCATTCGACGGGCGCGCCACAGGTTGGGCATTCTACGGTCAGGGGTTGGCTCATGGTTGGCCTCCACGCAAAGTCAGGTAAAAGTGATGCAGGCGGTCGACCTCCGAATGCAGCCAGCTCAGATCGCGGTCGTTGACCACTACGTCGTGGGCGTGGCGCAGGCGTTCTTCACGGCTGGTCTGGGCCTTGAGAATGGCCTGGACTTGCTCGGGGTTGGTCTGGTCGCGCAACAGCGTGCGCTCGACCTGCAGGGCTTGCGGCGCGTCAATCACCAGCAAGCGCTGGGTGCGCTTGAACTGGCCGGACTCGATCATCAAGGGCGAGACGAACACGGCATAAGGTGATTCGGCCTTGGCCAGGTAGCTGAAGATTTCCTGGCCGATCAGCGGGTGCAGCAAGGCCTCCAGCCAGCGGCGTTGCTCCGGGTCGGCGAAGATCAATTGGCGCAGTGCTGCACGGTCCAGTTGGCCATCGGCTTGCAGCACGCCAGGGCCGAAGCGCTCGACAATGCTGGCCAGGGCAGGGCGCCCGGGCTCGACCACCCAGCGTGCTGCTTGATCGGCGTCTACCAGGTGCACACCCAGTTCGACGAAGCGCTGTGCAGCGGCGCTTTTGCCACTGCCAATACCGCCGGTCAGGCCGAGAATCCAGGGGGTGAAGGCAGGTGTTGTCATCGGAATCCAGCAAGCTGCAAATAGGAAGTGGTTATTTGACCACCCCAGAGCAGTGCGATCCAGCCTGCAATTGCCAGATAGGGCCCGAAGGGGATCGGCGTGCTACTGAGCTTGCCGCTCAGGCGCAACATGATCAGGCCCAGCACGGCACCGATCAACGATGACAGCACCAGCGTCAGTGGCAGGATCTGCCAGCCGCCCCAGGCGCCCAGCATGGCCAGTAGCTTGAAGTCGCCGTAACCCATGCCCTCCTTGCCGGTCACCACGCGGAACAACCAATACACCGTCCACAGGCTAAGGTAACCAGCGATGGCGCCCCAGAACGCGTTTTCCAGCGGTACGAACAACCCAAAGGCGTTGCACACCAACCCCAGCCAGAGCAATGGCAGTACCAGCGCGTCGGGCAACAGTTGATGCTCGATATCGATCAGGCTCAAGGCCAGCAACCCCCAGCTCAGCACCATGAAGGCTGCCGCCTGCAGGGTGAAACCAAAGTGCCAGGCGACAAACCCGGTCAGGGTCGCGCACCCCAGTTCAACCAACGGGTAACGACAACTGATAGGGGTTCGACAGCTTGAGCAGCGCCCCCGCAAAAACAGGTAGCTCAGCAGTGGCACGTTTTCCCAGGCGCGGATGCGGTGCTGGCAATGGGGGCAATGTGAAGCGGGCAGGAACAGGTCGTAGCGCTCAGCTGGCTGTGTTGGCAGCTCAAGGACTTCACGCGCCTCCTCGTGCCATTGCCGTTCCAGCATGATCGGCAAGCGGTGGACCACTACGTTGAGGAAACTACCTACGACCAGCCCCAGCAACAGGGTGGTGCTGAGGTAGACCAGGGGCTGGCTGGCCAGCGTATCCATGAGGTTCATGTTCAGATCACGTCGCCCAACTGAAAGATTGGCAGATACATTGCGATTACCAAGCCCCCCACCAGTACCCCCAGGATCAATACAATCAAGGGCTCCAGCAGGCTGGCCAGGGTATCGAGCATCTGGTCGATGGTCGTTTCATAATGGCTGGCAGTTTTATCGAGCATATCGTCCAACCTGCCGGATGTCTCCCCTACCACGCACAACTGCACCGCAAGGCTGGGAAACAGATGGCTGGCGTTCATGGCTGTGCTCAGTGGCAGGCCATTCGCGACCTCTTGGCGAAGCCGATGCACAGCCTGTTCGAACAGCGGATTGCCGCAGGCTGCTGCCACCGAGTTCAGCGCTTCGACGAGTGGCACGCCAGCAGAAAAGGAAGTCGCCAGCGTGCGCGCGAAGCGTGCCAAGGCGACCTGTTGCAGCAGAGGGCCAGCCAGTGGCAGCTTCAACGCATGGCGCAATGCCCACAGCTTGAACGCTGGCTTGCGGCGCCAGGCCCAGTGCCCGGCCAACAGCCCAGCCCCAGCCATCAGCAGCAACTCGCCTATGTGATCGCTCAACCATTGGGACACACCAATGACCTGGCGCGTAAACAGCGGAAGCTCTGCGCCAAAGCCGGCGAACAGTGACTGGAACTGCGGCACGACTTCAAGCAGCAATACCGCCGACACCCCAAAGCCGACCAGCAGCACCAGTACGGGATGGGTCATGGCCTTTTTCACCCGCGCTTGCAGCGCCTGGCGCTTTTCCTGAAGGTTCGCTACCTGGTCCAGCAGCGTATCCAGGCTGCCCGAGTGCTCACCGACCGCAATCAGGTTGCAGTACAACGCATCGAAACAACGCGGATGCTTACGCAGCGCGTCGGCCAGGCTGCTGCCGGCAGCAATCGCCTGTTTAAGCGCCAGCAGCAGGCGGCGCAGGTGCACGTTACTGCAGCTTTCGGCCAGCATGTCGAAGGCTTGCAGCAGTGCGACGCCGGCCTTGAGCAAGGTCGCCAGTTGCCGGGTAAAACGGGCCAGCTCCGCTGAACTGATGGGGTTGCCGAGGTGCAAGGTGAGCAACTCGGCTACCCGCCCCGATGTGTATCGGGCCTGTGTATCGACTGAACGCCTGTGCGCGTTTCGTCGCAGGCGCTGTGCCCTGGGGCGTGTGATTTTGTTGGTCATCGCGACATCCTTGTAGCGCTGAACAGGTTCAAAATTGGTTACAGCTTGAGGTGCTGCAGGGGGTGTGCGTTCACATCCCAGCCTCTAGAGTAGTCGAGGCCGGATCAGGGATAGCGTCTGGCAGGGTGACAAAAGGTGTCTATTCGGGCCTACTGCGCGGCTGCCGGCAGAGCACCCCGGCAACCGATTCGGTCCAAACAGGGAGAATGTCCATGAACGGGCAGCGTGGCATCACATTAATTGAGCTGATGATCGTCGTGGCGATCATCGGCATCTTGGCGACCATCGCCTTACCCATGTACACCAACCACCAGGCGCGAACCAAGGCCACCGCCGGGCTGGCGGAAATCTCCGCCCTCAAGACCGCCCTCGAAGTGCGCTTGAACCAAGGCGCAGACGTTGCCAACGTCGCCGCCATTGGTGGCCAGGAGCGTACCGCCAACTGCGCCATTACCGCCGTGGGCAGCGCAGTGGCGGGCACCGGCAGCATCGTCTGCAGCCTGCTCGATGCGCCAGCGCCAGTGCTGGACAAAACCATCAGCCTGACCCGCTCGGCCACCGGTTGGAACTGCACCACCACCGTCGCCAAGGACTACGCCCCCGCCGGTTGCAGCACGCCTTGAGCGGCTGGCAGAACAGGTGGCAATAGCTGTTATTAAACAGTGATTTGCGTAACCGTCGCGGCAGTGGTAGCGTTGCTGTCACGCCGGTGTAGCTCAGTCGGTAGAGCAGCGCACTCGTAACGCGAAGGTCGCAGGTTCGATTCCTGTCTCCGGCACCACATCCAGCTCCACTGCATTCCGCTGAATGCTTTGGAAGCCCTCTAAACCGGCCTTTTGGCCGGTTTTTCGTTTCCACGACCCTCCGTCGGGAACCAATAAAATCCCCAATAACCGGGGGTATTTTTGGGGTACAGCGTCTTTCCTGCATGGAGAACGTACCCCTATGCCACGCCTAGCCACTCCGCTCAGCGACCTCAAATGCCGCACAGCCAAACCGCGTGATCGTGCCTACAAACTGTTCGACGGCGGGGGCATGTACCTGTACGTCACGCCCAACGGCTCGAAGACTTGGCGGCCGCGGTATTTCAAACCCAGTGTCAAGGAAGGCACGCTGATCATCGGCACGTACCCCATCGTTTCGTTGGCCGTCGCGAGGACCAAGCGCGATGAGGCCAAGGCTCTGTTGCTCGACAATCTTGATCCGATGGAAGAAAAGCAGAAGGCCAAGCTTGCTGCCCAGCGGGCGAGCCTTCTCTTTGAAACTGTTGCCCTGGAGTGGCACGTCGAAATGTCCCGGCGCTGGACCGAGGGCCATGCCAAGACGGTGCTGAGCAGGTTGCGCACCCATGTGTTTCCACTGATTGGTCAGCGGCCTATTGCTGAAC
This sequence comes from Pseudomonas sp. HLS-6, assembly GCF_002753995.1. NCBI lineage: Bacteria > Pseudomonadati > Pseudomonadota > Gammaproteobacteria > Pseudomonadales > Pseudomonadaceae > Pseudomonas > Pseudomonas sp. HLS-6. Next base: position 4,376,485 of record NZ_CP024478.1, on the reverse strand, counting down.
TCGACACCCACGATCTCCTTGAGGTCACCCAGCGGATCAAGGATCGCGGCACCATGGATGTAGCGCTGCGTGTGCAGAACTACCTATCCACGATCATGCGGGGTGCGAAGCGGGCGCGGCAGATCACTCAAAATCCTGCTCTCGACTTGGCCGGCTCGATTCAAGCTCCGCGTACGGTGCACCGTCCAGCACTCTCGCTGAATCGCCTTCCTGAACTGTTGGATCGAATCGACAACTACACCGGTCGCGAACTGACCCGGCTCGCAGTGCTACTGACGCTGCATGTGTTCGTGCGCTCCAGCGAACTGCGCTTCGCTCGGTGGGATGAATTCGACCTGTAACGAGCGATGTGGGAAATCCCCGATACCCGCAAGCCGATTGAAGGCGTCCGCTATTCCACGCGCGGGACCAAGATGAGTGGGGACATTCAGATAGTGCCGCTGTCGCCTCAAGTCATCGAGATCCTTGAACGGCTGCGCAGCTTGAATCGCTTCTCTGAACTCGTGTTGCCCGGTGATCACAGGTACTGGAAGCCCTTATCAGAGAACACGGTTAATCAGGTACTGCGCAATATGGGATACGACACCACCAAGGATGTGTGTGGGCATGGTTTCAGGACCATGGCTTGTAGTGCATTGCTCGAATCAGGGCTGTGGACGGACGCGGCGATTGAGCGGCAGATGAGCCATCAGGAGCGTAACCGCGTGCGCGCTGCATACATCCATAAGGCCCAGTTTCTGGAGCAGCGTCGGTTGATCATGGCGTGGTGGAGTAATTACATCGATGCCAACAGATCGGGCCATGTCACTCCGCATGAGTTTGCCCACCCGGTAGGCGACAACGTCACCGCCTTGCCAAATGGTCATGGCGCATTCAATCGCGGGTGAGCCTGTAAGATCGGCGCTGGCTGCTCTTTCACGCGGGTCCATCCAAACAGGGCTGCAAAGCCGCCCTGTTTGGATGGACCTTACTTTGAAGAGCTAAAAGCCACGACGTTGTCCGGGTTTTACCACGGACATCCATCGGTGGATAACCGCTTTTCACGTCCCAAGTAGCGGTGAATTTCGACCCTTGACCGGGTTTATCCACAGGCGTAGAACTGGCCGTGCAAGCGCTGTCGATGACAGCACCCCAGGTGGCCCGAACCTTTAAGGTCACGCCGCTCCCGCGGTGGTTCTCCCCCCAAATGGCGATTCGCGTCCGGCAGTTCGCCCGGTCACCTCCCCGGTGATGGATGCCTACTTCAGAACATGGCCCTCGTGCGCCACACAACACCTCCTACTTCGCTGCCCTGCAGCAATCTATCCGCTTGGCCGAATATTGCGCCAACCTGTGCCCGTCTCTTTCTGTGGAAAGAGACGGGCACGTCTACCACTGCTGCAGCCCCGATCGCACATGGCTTTGCGGCAATTCCCCTCGTGACAATCGGCGTGACAAACACCGATGTCACCAGCAACAGCGCTGTAGATGATGGTGCCGCAGATCAAGGAATGGACTGCACCTGACTGACAGTCAGGCATGCCCCGGTCATCGCATTGCTGCGTTCACCCGGCTCAGGATCTCGCGGCACTGGTCTCGTCAGCCAATGCAGCCTCCACCCGCCCACCGGTAACGGTGCTCAGGAGGCCAGATCATGAGATGCCCTTGCTCCCGGTCGTAAGGAGCCGCCAGTCCCGCGAAGAGGACATTTCCCATAGGTCGCAGGGGCCTTGATCCCTGATAACACTCAGCATTCTTGGCGGGATGACGTGGGGCGAGGATCGGAAATCGAAAGATGAGGTGACTGACATGGCATTGGTGGGTAGACGCGATGGCCGCAATTTCGGTTACGGCAGGCAATTGAGCTACGCAGGGCCACAGGCGCTGAAAGACATGTTTGGCGGTGGCCACTACGGCACAGTCAAGGCGCACTATGATCGATGGCAAGCATTCGTCAAATGGTGCCGTTCTGAACACGGGCCTGGTATCAATGATGCGCGGCAGATTGATCGGAAGGTATTGGCGGACTATGCGGCGTATCTCCGCAAGCGGGTTAGGCGCGGTGATCTCTCCGTCAGCCACCGCACAAAATCGGCTATCCAGCGTTAGCTGGGCCATGCCGGCGCTTCGCGGTGATCATTGCGTTAAGTTACTCAGCCCGAGCAACGCGCTGGGCATGCAGCCCACCGGGATTTGCCAGAGACAACTATTTGATTTAGATCTAAATTTGACAGTTGCAACGGACTGCTCTAGAACAAAACTGGGAATCAAAATGGTCTGCGTCACTTAAGGTGTGCCACTGCTTTTTATCCATTCCGGCCGGCAAGCTAGCGATACTTGCCATGGTCACCCCTTGTTGGACGGTGTTTGCATTCCGATCGCCTGAAAGCGATACCGTAGCTGGGTAGCTGACAAAGGTTGAAACCCGGAATCTCTGTGCCTGTACTGCGACTGATGTCGAATGCATCCTGTGATTTCCTACCGGATTATGAAGCGTAAGCCTAAACCTGTTTCCGCGGCCATTCGACAAGCTTAGGTACCGAAGATATGACGTAATCTTGCAACTGTTCGACTATCTGAAAGAGCAAGCTGTGAAAAAGTTATGTCAATTGCCAACATGGCGATATTGGCCTGTTTGCAGCGATGTCTATGACAACATTTTTTAAGGCTAGGATGAAAACTTAGGCCACTACTACACATTGGATCATCATCACGACAGGGAGTAGCAATGGGCCACCATTCGTTGTAGGATTCGAAACGAACCCTCTGCAGAAAGCGATTTTCTATGTCTAAAATCGAAGTTTACGAAATCCCACATAATCTAAAACAAGCCATTAAAGACAACCAGCTTGTTATTTTCGTTGGGGCAGGGATATCTAAAATATCAGGGATGCCATCTTGGTATGAAATTGTCAAAAAAACTCTTTCCAATCCAGCTATACGCAAAGGTAATGGTTTTATATCAGCGCTAGAAGATGAAATTATTACCCCTTTAGAAGCACTAGACAAAATTAAGAAAGATCATAGGCGAGAGGTGTACAAGCATTTCGAGGAAGAAACCTCACAGAATTTTCATTGCGACATCTATGACAAAATTGCAAGAATAAGCAAGAAAATTATAACCACGAATTACGATACTCTTTTAGAGTTCAATACGAAAATCCCTGCCATTGATACTTCAAGTCCTTATAATCTACAGAAAACAGATGGCGCACATGAGTATATATTAAAAATTCACGGCTCGTGTACGTCAATTGACAATGCTGTGATATTTACATCGGATTATGAGCGTCTATATGGTGAAGATAACGAACTGGCAAAATTCCAGTTTGAGAAAATAGTGTCTTCAAATTCTTGTCTGTTTTTGGGCTTCAGTCTCAGCGATAATTACGTTTTAGAACTGTTTGAGAATCTAAGCACAGTTTACAAGGGGCTGGGTAGAGAGCATTACGTAGTCAGTACTTCACAGATTGATCACGATTTTGTCGAGTTAATAAAAATAAAGAATCACGACGACCTTCCCGTTATTCTGGATCAACTATCCAGCCTTAAAGGTCAGGATGCTACGTATAGTACATTGGATTCGGCTGAAACTCGCGCAGCACTTAATATCTTGCCTGAGGCGGGCATACCTATTCACTTAGGGCAGGATACTCCGCCACAAGTTGAACATTGGACTGGGCGAATAGAAGAGCTCAGATCATTGGAGCCGCCTTATAAAGTATGTTTTATCACAGGAATCGGAGGTCAGGGCAAGTCCGCACTGGCTTCAAAGTTTCTCAGTGCCTGTTCATCGCCTGAATACCAATTTATTGATTGGCGGGATTTCAAGGAAGAAGAACTAAACTTGCAAAGCAAGCTTTATCAGATGATTGAACTGGTCTCAGGAGGGAAAGTCAGGGTCAAGCAGGTTGCTGGTCTGGAAACAGAACACCTGATCGACCTATTCTTCAGGGAGCTTGGCGCTCAAAAAGGAGTTTTTGTTTTTGATAATATAGATAAATATATTGATCTGCATAAGTTTATACCCTCAGGCGACATGGGTGTCTTTTTTAATAAAGCCCTGAAAAATACCCATAATTCAAAGTTTATTTTCACCTGTCGTCCGTTCATTCATCATGCCACAATGGGATTTTACCAAGTAAAACTTGAGGGGCTAGAGCTCAATGATGCAAGGGATCTCATAAAAAAATATCATTTCAGTATTGACCAGAACGAGCTTGACGACGTTTCTAGTAAGTTGCACCAAGCTACTAATGGACATCCTTTGTGGATGGGGCTCATCCTCGCGCAGTCTAGAACTGATATTCGGCAGATCAAAATTCTTGTTGCTAAAATAAGTCAGCGCCAAATAAATGAAGGAGTAAATATTTCAACTCTTGTCTCCGAGACAATTCTTGAAAACGTTTGGACCAGTTTGAAGGAACGAGAAAAGGTTGTACTTCGCACATTATCTATCTCAAATATCTCAGAAACAGAAGATGACTTAGCCAAGATAATGGCGAAGAAGATAAATTACAATCAGTACACAAGAGCACTCAAATCGTTAAAGTCCTTAAATTTGATTATAACCAAAAGCTCTGGTCAGCTAGAGTTGCACCCGCTCGTGCGAGAGTTCATAAATTCAAATTATGGAAAAGAAGACCAGGAGAGCTATATTTCGCTGTACGTTGGTTATTTAGACGGATTTATCATCTTACTAAAAAATAAATTTGGAATGGTTCTGAGTCATGATGATCTTGAGAAAATTATCAAAAAAATTGAGGTGCTAATCGACAGCAACAAGCTTCAAGAAGCTGTCAATGAATTGAGGACCACTGGCGACTCATTCCATATATCCGGTTATTGTGAGGAGTATTTGCGACTTGCAAATCAAATTCTCGGCAAGGAAATTTGGACAATATATAAAATATCAAGTATGCACGGTTTTCTCGATTTCATTGATGAAGCGTTTACCAGGATGGTAGACTTTGGTAGCTTTGAAATGTTCGATATTTACATTGACAAATTTTTAACTGTATTTACAGAGCCTGATGCAAGCATGATTTTAGCTAAGTCAGCTCTTTCGCATCGATATTGGGTCGAAGGGAATTATGATGAGGCCATCAAACAAGGAAGGAGTGCTTCTGATCTAATCGACTATCTTGAAGTTACTGATACTAGGCAAGGGAAAAATAGATTCAATTTGGCTCTACGAGACTCGAAAGATCCTAAAAACGTCCAGGAGGCTATGGATTATTTTTGTGATGGAAAAAATATAGAGACTTTGTTGGCCACAGAATGCACGTCCGGTATGTCTTCAACATACGGAAACATCGGAAGGTGCCTATTGCATCTGAATCGCCAGAATGAGGGGCTAATGTTCATTGCCAAATCTTATAGGGCGCTCAATGCTGATAAAAATTCTTTCTTTAATCGTCACAACTTAGGATTTGCGTCCAAGTGGATTGCTGAGGCGCTGGATATTCTTCATCGCCCCCAAGATTCGCTTTATTTTTACATAAATGCTAGGAATTTGTGGAAAAATGATATGCCAATTGAAGCAAATAAAATAGACTCTATAATCTCAGTAAGAGCAGTAACCACATCTAATCAGTCTGTCGTGAGTCTCGAATCATGGCAGGTTACTAAGTTTTGCGATAATTGGACTGATGAGCTTTTAAAGCCGAGCTATTGATAGTTACAAGATACCAGTCAGCACCTCTCAGTAAGTACCTGTGGAGTTTATACCTCCACAGGTCCGGCATCATAAGGACGGCTTTGAGGCACGTGCGGGATCTCTTAAGCGGTCTATCGTTATCGTGCTAGTGACTTTCTCAAAACGGTCCGCAACCGAGAGATAGACTGAGCTTCACTTTAGAGATAAAGAATATTGCGCAAGAAATAATTATAAATAAATTTAAAATTTTTATATTGATACGATTTTGTCTTCGCATTTATGAAGTCATATTGCGCGCTCGCATGCGACTGACTCCCTCGATGCCGTTACCTATCGTCAACCCTTGGACGCCCAGTACGCTGATGTGTTGTAAAGAGGTCAGCGGCCATGTCCCAGTGCTCGTCAGAAAGTTCGTAACGCTTGGCCTTAGCATAGTAGAGCCCTTAGCCTGAAGGCGAGAACGCTACGGAACGTCGGGGTTCCGGCGGCTTTCAGGAAGGTTCAATGGCTTTCGTACAGAGCCTAACATTTGAAGCGGGTGTGTGAAGCTCTCACTGGATCCTCTGCAAGTCCCGATTCGATTCCACTGAACGCCATAACCAGCTGATTTTTTTCTAGATACCCTATGGGGTACATCAAAAAATCCACCAAATTCCAGCTCCGCGCAAACCGGGCCCTCACGGCCAACAACCGTCCGTCTGTCTCCGCACCATTCAGCCGTTTCGATCAGCCCCACAGGGCACGAAACACCCAACAAAGCCCGCCCAGTGCGGGCTTTGTTGTTTCTGCTGGTCTCCGGATCGGTGTCCATACGGCTAAGTCATCTACCCAGCCCTGCAAAGCCAATACATGGTGTGTGCCCAGCCTTGCGCGCCCGCAAGTGCGAAACACTGCATGAAGGGATGCCGGCACAAGCCACTCGGATGCCTGTAGGCTTGCAGGAGCAGGATGAATTTTGCGGAGTAGTCAGAACGATGATCGTAGTTGTCGACGGTATCAGCGCTAGCGGGAAAACCACCTGGTGCGCAAAGCATGGAGGGCAACATGTCGTTCCTGAAAATGGACGTTTCAAGGACGAGCCAAATCGACTGCAAGACCCCGTCGGAGCCGCAGCGTTCTGGGCAGAGCGAAACGTAGATCGCTGGCAGGCAGCGCTCGCTACGGAAGAAATGTCTTCGTGGGCTTTGTGTGACAGCGACCCCCTCAAGCTCCACTACATTTGGAGCCTCTGGCAGATCGGCGAGGCCAGCGAACACGACTGGCGATTGGAGTTGGCGGCTACACGAGAAACGGTAGCCCAAAGGCGGATTGGCTTCGCTGACTATTACATTGTTGGCAGCATCGATCCGCAGCTCGCGCGCGAACGAGCCAACGCAGACACTACCCGCCGACGGCGTAAATTCGAGCTACACGTGCGTCTCCAAACCGCTCTTTTGAACTGGTACTCAGCCATCGAAAAGGTACTTCCAGGCCGGGTGCAATTCGGTTTTCCTTCAGAAATGCCGGCCTTGAAAAGCCTTGATGGAAGGTATGCGCTAGAGGCTTTTGATCAAATGATCGCATCGCTCCCACGACCTCATACCGCTTAGTGTTTCAGTGCCTGGCCCAGGCTGCGCTTGTTTAAAGCGCTGCCATAAGCGCGGCGACGATTTTTTCGTGGCGGGCTTGGATCGAATCTCGCCCCCCAAGCTGGCGCGTTACTCCTTCACATTCATGTATTCCCGCGCCCACGCGATGTAGTCGTTCGGGGCGGTGTACTTGGTTACCAGTTCCGAGGCATTGAGCGCGTTTTCGACAGGGATGCCGCGCTGCTCGCGAAGGCTGTCGTAGGTGGCTTTGATTGCCGCGAAGTAGGCGGCATGGCCGTCTACCACGATGCGCACGCCCAGTTTGGCCAGGCGGCTGTCGTCACGCAGTTCCGGGTTGCCGTAGGTGACCAGCATCAGTGGCACGCTCAGGCCTTCTGCGATGGCCTCCAGGTGTTCAAAGTCCTTCACACCGACCAGGCAGATGCCATCGGCGCCTGCGTCCTGATAGGCGCGGGTGCGGTGGATGACGTCGGTCAGCGGCTGCACGCCGGCATGGGTGCGGGCGATGATTGCCAGGGCGCTGTCGTCGCGTACTTCCAGGGCGGCGCGCAGCTTGCCGACGCCTTCCTCGACGCTGATCAGGTCGTAGGACTTGCGGCCGAATTGGGCTGGCAGCAGGGTGTCTTCAAGGGTCAGTGCGGCGACGCCGGAGCGCTCCAGTTCGATGACGGTACGCATGGCATTGAGGGCATTGCCGTAGCCGTGGTCGGCGTCGGCGATCACGGGCAGGCGGGCCACACGGCCGATGCGTGTGGCTTGTTCGGCAAACTCGCTGAGGGTGATCAGGGCGATGTCCGGGGCGGCGAGCACTTGCAGGGACGCGACCGAGCCGCCGAGGATGCCGACTTCAAAACCGAGGTCGGCGGCGATACGCGCCGACAACGGGTCGAACACTGAGGCAGTGTGGTAACAGGCATGGCTGGCAAGCAGGGCACGAAAGGCATTGCGCAGCTCATGGTGACAGGTTTTTTGCATGGTCTGATCCCGTGAGTCGTTGTCTGGTCTTTTACTGTTCACATTTTGCAAGACCTGTACCCGAAGGTTGTAATGCAGATGTTACGGTTGTTGGGGCGGTGTTCCCGGCACTTGAATGGAGGAAACACGCCACTTTCCAGAACTATGATGGCGGAAATCCGCCTATTGCTGCGTAATGGTGCGCCTTAGATGCCAATGTGAGAAGAGGCGATCACTCCGGATAAAAGTGCCCCATGAAGGTAATCGCTTCAATGGCGTGGGCATACGGTGCGAATCTGGCGTCTCCGCGTTCGAAGGCCTGTGCAACGGCGTGTGCGCTCTCAAGGCTGTCCCACTTGGCAAGGTCGACGAAAACTCGGCCTTGAGGGGCAGGGCAGTAGCCGGTGTATTCAATCAAGCCATCAAAGTGCTTCAGGGCTTCGCGAAGCACTACTCGAAGCTCGGGCATCTGCTGTTCAAAACCTTCCTTGACGGTAAAGATCGCGAGTTCAAGTACATGGCTGTTCTGTGTCATAGGGTGCTCTCCAGGTGCAGTAAGAAGAGCGACCAGTGTCACGCAGGCCTACTGACAGCGTACTGTCAGTGCTTCATCGCAGGATGTGCCGCCCATTGCGCGGACTGGAACTGCATGTAGGCGCGCAGGTTCCATTCTGCCCCAAGCTTTTGACCGTCCGTCATGATCTGCAGGTTGTGCATCCGGTCGATCCGGAAGTCTCGGTAGGCCTGCCTGGACACGCACCAGGTGCCCACCGTCCACTTGCCTCCCCAATAGAACAGCCCCAAGGGAAACACCGTCCGGTCCGAAGTTGCCTCGTTCAGGCTGACATAGGAAAAACGTACCGCGCTCGCTTGTTGAATAGCCCGGTTCAGTTCATCCAGGTGGCGCTGGTGCGCTGTGGCGGGCCTGACGCGCAGCGCCCGAATGCTGGAGAGCGAGGGCGGTACATCGGCCGATGGCAACGCCGCGGTGATTTTGCTCAGAAGCGTCCTGGCAGAGGTGGCGAGTTCAGTACCCGCGGCAGTGGAGAGCATCTCAACGCCAAGCATCAGCGCATCGAGTTCAGTGCGGGTGAGGGTCAGAGGCGGCAGTTCAAAGCCTTCACGCAGTGAGTACCCCACGCCAGCAACCCCATAGAGGGGAATGCCACTGACAGACAGGTCATCGATGTACCGATAAATCGTGCGGGCTGAGACGCCAATGCGCTCGGCCAACGCGTCTGCGGTAATGGGTTGATGCACTCGTATCAGGTTGACCACCTGAAACAGTCGATCTGACTTGCGCATGTAGCATCCGGTCCATGGTGTGATCTTGGGCGAGCTTGCCCGGCGCTTTAGTCTCTCAGGTATCGAGTGTCGGGGGTACGCCGATCCTCGCACCCCAGACGACCCCATCAACAACCAGGCACACCCTCAATGTTTGTGCCGGTGATGGATATCGGGAAAGTGCGGGTGGCTGTGTCGGATCGGTGCGTGGTGGTGCAGGTGGTTGTGGGGTTCAGTGCCATCCCATTCGAAGTCGTGTTCATGTTGGTGATGCTCGTCATGGGTATGTCGATGGCTGTGCACCAGCGGTTCATGTTGATGCTCGTGTGCGTGGTTCTCGGTCAGGTGTATCCAGACACCCAGCGCCATCAGCGCGGCGGCGATCCAGAACAGCCATGACACCGACTCCCCAAGCATCAGGATCGAGAGGGCCGCGCCCAGAAAGGGCGCGGTTGAGAAATAGGCGCCGGTACGTGCGCTGCCGAGCCCACGCAGGGCCAGTACGAACAATACCAGGCTGACGCCATAGCCAAGGAACCCCACCAGCAAGGTAGGCAGCAGTGTGCTGATTGCCGGCAGTTGGGCGCCGATAGCCAATGCCAGCGCGCAGTTCACCACACCTGCGCTCAAGCCTTTGAGGCCTGCGATGAACACGGCGTCGGACGCTGAGACTTTGCGCGTCAGGTTGTTATCAATGGCCCAGCATAGGCAGGCGAACGCCACGGCCAGCGGGCCGGTCCAGTCATGGGCCGATGTGCTTTCCTGAGGCCAGGAGAGTACACAACCCCCCAGAACGATGACGATCATGCCGAGCACGATTCGACGATCAGCGTTCTCCTTGAACACGACCCAGGCCAGCAGGGCGGTCAGTACAGACTCCAGATTGAGCATCAGGGAGGCGGTCGCCCCTGAGGTACGTGTCAGGCCGTACATCAGCGCAATCGGCCCAAGTACGCCGCCGAATGCGATGGCGGCGAGCAGCCACGGCCATTCAGGGGCTGTCAGGCCGCTGCTGCGCCAGCCTCGGTCTCGAATGCACCGCACGAGGGTCAGGCCCAGGCCGCTACCCAGGTACAACAGCCCGGCCAACAGCACAGGAGAAAGGCCCACGCCCAGAAACTTGGCCAGTGGTGTGCTGGCGCCAAACAGGGCCGCTGCGGCCAGCGCGTACAAAACACTCACGTTCATTCGGGGGGAGCCTTCCACTTGAGCGGTTCAAGCGTTCATCATACGGCCTCACCCGAATGAATACCTTTACCGGGCCTTAATACGGGCAATCAGGGATCCTCAGTATGACGCACATCGCCCCGAAGGCTGCCGACACCCTAGCCGTACCGCCGCCGGTGAGTTTTTGGCACGCCTTCGTGTTTTGGCTCAAGATGGGCTTTATCAGCTTCGGCGGCCCGGCCGGGCAGATCGCGATCATGCACCAGGAGTTGGTCGAGCAGCGACGCTGGATTTCCGAGCGTCGGTTCCTGCATGCCCTGAACTACTGCATGTTGCTGCCCGGCCCCGAAGCTCAGCAACTGGCCACCTACATCGGCTGGCTGATGCACCGAACCTGGGGCGGGGTGATTGCCGGCGTACTGTTCGTGCTGCCGTCGCTGTTTATCTTGATTGGCCTGTCCTGGGTCTACATCGCCTTTGGTGACGTGCCGGTGGTGGCCGGGTTGTTCTATGGCATCAAGCCTGCCGTGACCGCCATCGTGATCCAGGCGGCTCACCGTATTGGCTCACGGGCACTGAAAAACAGCTGGCTGTGGGCGATTGCTGCGGCGTCCTTTGTCGCGATATTCGCCCTCAATGTGCCGTTCCCGTTGATTGTGCTGGGCGCCGCTGTGTTGGGTTACCTGGGCGGTCGTTTTGCGCCGGCCAGGTTCAGTAACGCCGGTGGGCATGCTGCAAGCCGGGCCGCCTATGGCCCCGCGCTGATCGACGATGAAACCCCTACACCCGCACATGCACGTTTCCGCTGGTCGCGTCTGGCGCAACTGTTGGTTGTTGGCGCGGTGCTGTGGGTAGTGCCAATGGGGGTGTTGACGGCGCTGTTTGGCTGGGGCGGTACCTTGACCCAGATGGGCTGGTTTTTCACCAAGGCTGCACTGCTGACCTTTGGTGGTGCCTACGCGGTGCTGCCCTACGTTTATCAAGGCGCGGTCGGCCACTATGGCTGGTTGAGCCCAACGCAGATGATCGATGGCCTGGCGCTGGGTGAGACCACCCCCGGGCCGTTGATCATGGTGGTGGCTTTTGTCGCCTTTGTGGGCGCTTACCTGCAGCAGGCGCTGGGGGGCGAGCACCTGTTCCTGGCCGGCGCGGTTGCCGCGTGCCTGGTCACCTGGTTCACCTTCCTGCCGTCGTTTCTGTTCATTCTGGCGGGTGGCCCGCTGGTGGAGTCGACGCACAACGTGCTGAAGTTCACCGCACCGTTAACCGCCATCACCGCGGCTGTCGTCGGGGTGATCCTCAACCTGGCGCTGTTCTTCGGTTATCACGTGCTCTGGCCCAAAGGCTTCAGCGGTGCGTTCGATGGGGTATCGGCGTTGATCGCCGTGTCGGCCGCAATTGCACTGTTCCGCTTCAAGCGCGGCGTGATACCGGTACTGATGGCGTGTGGGCTGGCCGGGGTGGTCGTGCAGTTACTGCGGCACGCATGACTGAACGGTGCCCTCAACGGCACTCGCGACCACGCGGTTGCGGCCCAACTGCTTGGCCTGGTACATCCGGTCGTCCGCCAGCTTCAGGGTTTCGGAGAGTTCTTTGGCGTCGTCCGGCCAGTGGGCGACCCCCAGGGAAATCGTGATGTGCCCAACAAGCGCCATGGGCGCTTGTTCAACGGCCACGCGCAGGCGCTCGGCAAAGTTGCCGGCGGCTTCAAGTGAGGTGCCAGGCAGCAGGATCAAAAACTCTTCGCCACCCACGCGGCATACGCTGTCCGCTTCGCGCGAATACTTCTGCATGATTTTCGAGAGCTGCACCAGGACCTTGTCGCCGGTGTCATGGCCATGGGTGTCGTTGACCCGCTTGAAGTGATCGATGTCGAGCACCACGACGGAGAAGGCGGTCTGCTCGCTGCGGTAGGTTTCCAGTACTTGGGCCATGGCCCGCCGGTTGAGCAGGCCCGTCAGCGGGTCGGTTTGCGCGTCCTTGTTCAACTTGCCGATCTTGCTTTGCAGCAAGGAGATGCCTAACAGCAAGGCGCGCTTGATCTGGGTTGACTCGAAGTACCAGGATTTTACCGCGCGGATCTTGCCCTGCGCTTCCGGGCTGTCCATGTTCTTGGCGCAGTCGGCCAGTTGCCCCAGCGGCGTCGAGATCAGCCGTGCCAGCCACCAGATGGCAAGCATTCCCAGCAGGCCAACCGGCAGAATGCCCTTGAGCATGTTGATCATCAGCGTGTTCAACGCCAGCAGCGATGTCTCGATCGGCTGCTGAGAAACGATGCCCCAATGCGCCGAGGTAATGGGCGCGTAGCCGGCCAGCATCTCGACATCGGCGGTGTTGATGACCTGGCTTTTTCCGCTTTCGCCACGAATCACGGCATCAATCACCGTGTTGGGGCCGACGGCCTCGCCGATCCGATTGGGGTCGGGGTGGTAGAGCAGCTTGCGGTTTTCATCGACGACGTAAATGTAGGAGCTGGGCGGCCTCAAGGAGCAAGTGCAACAGCTAGTTAAAAAATCGGAGCGCGCTAATTCCGAAATTGAACGAGATGCCGCCTCCGAAGCATCGCGATCGTTTGGCGTCTGAGCGAACTGAGCCATCCCGACTAAGCACGATTTTCTTCGCCAAGCCCCTGCCCAAAATCTCCTCCTCGGTCGCTGAAACTGCGGCTATACACAACCCCCCCGGCATCGCTTAAACAATGGCTATACAGAACCCCCCCAGCATCGACGATGTAGCGGCCTGAAATGGCACGATAGCCGCCCTCCTTATGGGGCATCCAGCAGGCTAGCCAAGCTGGGGGAGGGTTTGTTCTTAGCGGTCAATTTATCGTTGTAAGCTTATTGGTCGCTGAGAGCTGAAGATAATCTACTAGCACCTCAACTGGAAACTTCCAGCCCAGTGTCTGCCGAGGGCGGGTATTGAGCAAATCAGCTATTTCATCCAGTCGCGCCTGCGTCACTAGAGAGAGATCTGTGCCTTTCGGGAGATACTGACGCAACAATCCGTTCGTATTTTCATTACTACCGCGTTGCCAAGGCGAATGTGGATCGGCGAAATAAATTTTCATCCCCGTTCGCGCCGTGATTTCGGCATGGCGGGCCATTTCGCTACCTTGATCATGTGTCATGGTTTTTAGTAGTGATGGGGCCATCCGCGACATCTCCCTCACAATGGCTTCCGCCGCCGCTTCAGCGGTGGGGGCTTCAAGTTTGGCGAGGATTACATATCGGCTTGTGCGTTCGACCATTGTGGCGACGGCTGAGCGATTATTGGCCCCCATAATCAGATCACTCTCCCAATGCCCAGGTACCAGACGATCTGCAACTTCGGGAGGGCGTAGGTGAATACTCAGTTGTGCAGGATAGCGCTCTCGACGCACATTGCTCTGTGTTCGCTTAGGACGCTTGCCGTCTGCTTGACGTAGATAACTGATCAGCTGACGTTTCAGCTCTCCGCGTGGGTAGGCATAGATGGCGAGGTAGATAGTTTCGTGGCTCACATGTCGCTCGGGTTGGTCAGGCCAGATAGCGTGTAGTCTGCGGGCAATTTGTTGTGGTGACCAGCCAATGCGGAGCATTTCGACGACCACTTGAAACAGCTCAGAGTCTGGAGATAAACGCCGTTGACGACGAGGCATATGTCGAAGCTGTTGTGCCCTACTTGTGGCTTTGATGGCGTCATAGTGGGGCTGCTGGGGGTTGCGCTTGATCTCTCGACTAATGGTGCTGGGGTGACGCCCTAGCAACGCAGCAATAGTTCGTAGCGTCTGCCGTTGAAATAGCATCACCATGATGGTGACGCGCTCCTCGGTACTCAGGTGACTGTATTGGGTAGACATGGCAACACCTTACATCAGGTGTTGCACTTGCTCCTTGAGGCCGCCCTGTCGGTGTAGAAGTGGCTGCCCAGCAGGCTGTGCAGCATGCTCTTTTGCTTGAGGTAAATAGTGCCGCCGATAAACCCGAGGTAGACGCCTTGGTCGGAAAAAATCGGATGGGAAATGAACACCACCAAGTTGCCGGCGAACGAGACGAAGGGTTGGCTGATAAAGGGCTTCTGTTCAGTCAGTGCGCGCTGAGCATTCACCGAAGTAAGTGTACTTCCCACGATCTGAATCGTTTCAGGTGATATGGCTACAACTTTCCCCGTGGCATCGGCAACGGTTACCGAGTTGAAACTGTCGGTCTGGGATTTCAGGCGTTCAACTTCGTCTAGTGCTTGGCCAAGCCCGTCCGGCTTGCTCATCATGCGCGCGCTGTAGGCGAGTTGTTGTTGGGCCGAATGCAGGAATTGATCGGTACTGGCAGCCAGTTTCGCCGCATAAATACGGTTTGATTCGAGTGTGTTGTCGATCAACTGCTGGCGCTGAACGCGATAACTTGAATAGAGCGCGTTGCCTAGCGTAATAAGTGCAGTCGCAATCGCGAGAAGCAGTATTAAACCACGAAGGTCAATCTTGAAAAGCGACTTGCCACTCATCTAAAACGAACCGATATTTGCATTTGGGCGGCATTATCATACGGCATTTCACCCTCGCTTGGCCGTGGCTTTTTGTCTAAGTTGGCTGAGCATTTTTGCAATCTGTGCTTGTACCCATGCACTGTGCGCGCTCATTCTGGGCAGCGCCCGCGCCTGTTAACAGGTGCGGTGCGGGTCAATATTCCCTGCATTACCCAGGTGGCATATCGCATGAAAGAGGCAACGCAGCACTTGGCACTGTATGTTCGCGCGCTGCACGGCGCAGAAAGTACGGTGTGTGTTCGCGACTATACCGTCAGCTCAAACAGCACCGTGGACGAAGGGCTTGAGGTCAGGGAAGACACCCTGACTGCGACGTTTACCAACGGTGTGGTCATTCGGCGCACCCTTGAACAAGACCGCTTGCCGGTCAGTGCGGACACCTGCCCCGAGTGCTGGATCATCTATGAAGTGCTGGAGTGCCCGGTCGACCAGTTTACGGTTGCGCCCGCACACATGACCTTCAATTCGACGTGCCGCGAAACCTGGTGGATGACCTACCACAACTAGTGCCCGCGCGCAGGTGAAGCGCTTTCACGCACAGAGCCACGCTTTGCTGTTGCGTGCACCGGGGGCCGCCGGTATGGTTGCGCGGTCACGGTCAATCCCGTGACCGACCTTGGCCGGTCGAGAACGTTAGGTTCACCTCTAATCAAGGAGTTCCTATGCACACCTCCGATTCCCCTCCGATTACGACCGCACAAGGTGTGGTGTTCCATTGCACGGGCGATGCACACCAGCAGCGCGCGCTGTTCTGCGTGGTTGACGGTGTACCGATAGGCGATGCGCTGAGCAGCATTTCCGATTTGCTGGCCCCCGCGCGAGCGGCGGTGTATGCCGCTGCCATGGGTGAGCAGGTGCTGGCCGGAGACAGCGCCTGGCTGGTGCACCATAGCCTCGACAGCGCCAAAGCCGTGGTGGATGCCCTGATCGGCACGCTCAACCCGCCGTAAAGGTGCTAGCGTTGACCCCACTATAAAAAGGGGGGCGCATGTCGATCATCCTTCAGCAGCACCCGGCGCCGGTTGCCGGTGCCTCAGGCGAGGCGTTTCGTGAGCAGGCCGCCGATGGTTTCAGCCTCGGCGGTTTTACTTGGCGTCATGGCAAGGCCGATACCGCGCGGGCGGTGGTCATCATCAACGCGGCTACCTCGGTACGCTGCCGGTTCTACTTCCGTTTCGCCGAGTACCTGTTTGCCAATGGCTTCGATGTGATCGTCTACGACTACCGGGGCATCGGTGAGTCGCGGCCGGCGTCGATGCGCGGGTTTCAGGCGTCCTGGTCCGACTGGGGCGTACTGGATTTCGAGGCGATGCTGCAGCGGGCGATGCGTGTGTTTCCCGGTCAGCCCATTGATGTCATCGGCCACAGTTTTGGTGGGTGTGCCGCGGGGCTGGCGCCTTCGTCGGCGGTGATTCGGCATTTGGTCACGGTGGGGGCGCAATTTGCCTACTGGCGTGATTACGCGGCGGCCAGCCGTTGGCAACTGGTGTGCAAATGGCATGTGTTGATGCCGTTGCTGACACGGTTGTGTGGCTATTTTCCGGGCAAGCGGCTGGGCTGGCTGGAAGACACGCCGGCTGGCGTGGTGCGTGACTGGAGCCGATCCAGTGCGCGCTATGAAACGCGGCCCAGTGGTCAGGCGTTGGCCGAGTTGCACTTTGCCCGGGTAACGGCGAAAACCCTGGCCATCAGCCTGAGCGATGATCCGTTTGGTACCGTACCGGCGATTGAGCGTTTGCTGGCGTATTTCAAGGCCAGCCCACGGGTGCACCTGCGTATTGCCCCTGAAGATATCGACGAGGCGCAGGTAGGGCATTTTGCGTTTTTTCGTAGCCGCTACGAAGGGCGTTTATGGCCGATTGCGTTGGGGTGGTTGAAGCGTGGCGAACTGACCGCGTGCGCACCGGGGCGGGTGGTCCCGCCCTACGCCTGACATGCAGCCTGTAGGAGCCGGGCTTGCCCGCGATACAGACGCCGCTCAGCCACTGGCCCCCCGCTGACGCCATCGCAGGCAAGCCAGCTCCAACAGGGATTGTAGGAGCCGGGCTTGCCCGCGATGCAGACCCCGCGCAGCCACTGGCCCCCCGCCGACGCCATCGCAGGCAAGCCAGCTCCAACAGAACATGCAGCCTGTAGGAGCCGGGCTTGCCCGCGATACAGACGCCGCTCAGCCACTGGCACCCCGCTGACGCCATCGCAGGCAAGCCAGCTCCAACAGGGATTGTAGGAGCTGGGCTTGCCCGCGATGCAGACGCCGCGTATCCACTGGCACCGCGCCGACGCCATCGCAGGCAAGCCTGCTCCAACAGGGATTGTAGGAGCCGGGCTTGCCCGCGATGCAGACGCCGCGCAGCCACTGGTACCCCGCTGACGCCATCGTAGGCAAGCCAGCTCCAACAGGGATTGTAGGAGCCGGGCTTGCCCGCGATGCAGACGCCGCTCAGCCACTGGCACCGCGCTGACGCCATCGCAGGCAAGCCAGCTCCAACAGGGATTGTAGGAGCCGGGCTTGCCCGCGATGCAGGCGCCGCGCAGCCACTGGCACCGCGCTGACGCCATCGCAGGCAAGCCAGCTCCAACAGGGATTGTAGGAGCCGGGCTTGCCCGCGATGCAGGCGCCTCGTATCCACTGGCACCGCGCCGGGGCCATCGCAGGCAAGCCTGCTCCAACAGGGATTGTAGGAGCCGGGCTTGCCCGCGATGCGGGCGCCGCTCAGCCACTGGCACCCCGCTGACGCCATCGTAGGCAAGCCAGCTCCAACAGGGATTGTAGGAGCCGGGCTTGCCCGCGATGCAGGCGCCGCGCAGCCACTGGCACCGCGCCGGGGCCATCGCAGGCAAGCCAGCTCCAACAGGGATTGTAGGAGCCGGGCTTGCCCGCGATGCGGGCGCCGCGTATCCACTGGCACCGCGCCGGGGCCATCGCAGGCAAGCCTGCTCCTACAGGAAATGCAGTGTTCTGCGCATATCCCTGTGGGCTATGCCGTTTGGGTCAGGCTTTGCGCTTCAGCGGCTGTGCGCTGAATTTCACGCCCGCCAGGCCATGCTCGATCAGGGCACGAGTGTTGGCGTGGTCGGTGCCTTGTGGTGTAGCCACTACGCTGCGGTAGTGTTCGCCGAACGCCAGCAGCGCTTCCTGGTCGCTCAGGCCTTCCAGCAGGGCCAGGCCCAGGGTTTTGCACGAGCCTTCGTTCTGCCCGGCTGCGTTTTCGACGCCGCCATTGTTGAACGCCTGTGGCTGGTAGTCGTAGCCCGCCGCGATGAACGCCAGGGTGTCGGCAAAGACGTGTTCGCCGCTGTTGAGGCTGGCGCGCAGGGTGGTCAGGTCAGTCATGGGGTTTTCCTTTGGCAAACGCCGCCTGTTGTTCTGGGCTGGCTTCTTTCTGGTATTGGCTTTTCCACTCGGCATAAGGCATGCCGTACACCACTTCGCGGGCGTCATCCAGGCTGAGGTCGATCTGGCGCTCGTCGGCAGCAGCCTTGTACCACTTGGACAGGCAGTTACGGCAGAAGCCGGAGAGGTTCATCAGGTCGATGTTCTGCACGTCGGTACGCTTGCGCAGGTGTTCGACCAAGCGGCGAAAGGCCGCCGCTTCGAGTTCGAGTTGCTCTTGAGGCGTCATGGCTAGTCTCGTGAAGGTGTGGCGCAGTGGGTCAGTTTACCGCGATACGGCTTTTTTCAGGTGGCGACCACCGTTGATCACCACGCTGCTGCCCGTGCTGTACTGGCTCTCCAGCAGGAAGAGCACCGCGTCGATCAACGGTTGAGCCCCGGGCTCGAACTCCAGCAGGGCCTTTTTCAGGGTTTGCTGGCGGTACTCTTCGTCGCTGTTTTCCTTGAGGATCAGCAAGCCCGGAAGGATCGCGTTGACGCGTACGCGCGGTGCGTACTTTTCTGCAAAGGACAGCACCATGTTCTGCAGCGCCGCCTTGGTTGCGGCATAGCCAATATGGCTTTTGCTGCCGCGCGAGGAGGTTTCATCGCAGATATGGATGATGTCTGACTTGTCCAGCTTCAGCAGGTGTTCGCCCAGGGCCAGGTTGAGGTGGTAGGGCGCCTCTACATGCAACTTGAACATGGTATTGAGGTTGGCCAGGCTGTCGTCCAGCCACAGCGAGGCGTTGTGGATGATAGCGCGCAAGCCGTCGAAGTTGTCTTGCAGGAACTGGATCAGCGCCAGGCGATCTTGCTCGTCGCACAGGTCGGCCTGGAACTGGATGATGTTCGGGTGCGCGGCCTCTGGGCTCTTGCTACGGCTGGCGCTGACGACGGTATGGCCGGCTTGCGCAAGCCTCAGAGCCAGTGCCAGGCCAACACGTTGGCTGGCTCCGGTGACTAGAATTGGGCTGTTCATGTAAGGGCGGTCAACTTTTCTTACGTGTTCGCAGGGTTAGTGCCCAGCATACCCGAACTGCGCAGTGTTGCACGCGCCCTGAGCCGGCTAGCGGCTTTCCAGTGTGGGTGCCGTGGGCGCGGCGGGGTGTGTGCTGCTGGCGTTGAGCCAACCGGCCAGGCAACGGGTCGACAGTGGGATGAAGACGTAGACCATCATCGGCGTCAGGGCCAGGGTGCTGAGCAGCACGCGCGGCAGCAGGCTCAGCTCGGCGAGCCAGTGGCCGAACAGCAGGTTGAAGGCCAGCGATACCGGGAAGAACGCCAGCCAGATCGCCACGGCTTGTTTCCAGCGGGGTGGGCGCTGTGCGGCATTGCTGCCAAACCAGCCGTCGATACCACTGACACGGTGTTCCGACGGTTGTTGAAACAGGCCGTTGCCACGGGCGAGCCATGCCGTGCGTGAGGCCGAGTGCTCCCAGGCATGCAGGGTTTTTTCGTCGGCAAAGCGAAAGATGATCTGGAATTCATCGTCTTGTGGCGGCGGGGCCAGCACGCCCGAACCCAGATAACCGGGAAAGTCGGTGGCCAGTTGTTCGCCTTCACGTAACCAGGCGATCAGGTCCTGGTAGCGGCCATTGGCAACGCGGCGCGCCACCATCAAGGTAACGGGTGGGGTAGACATCGTGTATCTCCTGGCTTTATGGAGGCGGCGGGTAGCCGCGCCCATGGAACGCTGCCCGGGGTGGTGGGCAGCGTTTGAACACAAGCAAGGATTATTCCGTAAATGGGCTGGCGCGTCAGTGCTGATCTACGCCGGGTGGGTTCAGATCGGTCTTGTGCCTTGGCGGCAATAGCGGAGTAGAATGGCCTCCACCTTCTGAAAATGCGGCTGTCCCGGCGATGACTGAATCCGCTCATCCCTCCCTGAGCTCCACTGCCCTCGATCACGAGGAGCTGTTTCCTATCCGTGAGGTGTCCCGATTAACCGGTATCAACCCGGTGACGTTGCGTGCCTGGGAGCGCCGTTATGGGTTGATCCAGCCAACACGCACCGAAAGTGGGCATCGGCTGTATTCCCAGGCCGATATTGACGAGGTCCGTAATATCCTCGGCTGGATCGAACGCGGTGTGGCGGTGAGCAAGGTTGGTAGCCTGCTTGCCAAGAGCCAGGTCATCAAGGCACAGACGCTGCAGGTACCACCACAAGGCGTGCAGAGCGATTGGGCGCAGTGGCAGGTTCAGTTGCGCCAAGCGGTCCGCTCGTTCGATGAGCGCCAGCTTGAGCAAGTGTATGGGCAGGTGTTTGCCAGTTATCCGCTGGTGGTGGTGTTCCAGGACATTCTGATGCCCGTGTGGCAGGAACTGCGTACGGCCCAGGAGGTGTTTGGCCAGCTTAGCGAGTGGCTGTTCCTCGACGGTTTCCTGCGGGCCCGCGCCTTGCAACGTTTGCAGTTGGCGCGTGAGCAGCAAGAGCTCCATGTCGTGCTGGCGGCAATCCCCGGGCAATGCCGTGAGCTGGAGCTGTTGGTGGCCGCGTTGTTGCTAGGCAGCAGCGAGGTCGCCGTGAGCGTGCTGTCGCTGGGGCAACCGCTGGAGGAGTTGAGCCTGGTGTGCGAGCGCATCAAGCCTCATGCCCTGGTGTTGTTTTCCAATCATCCACCGGCGGCTGATCTGCCCAAGCGTCTGGCGCGCCTGGCATTGGGCCTGGAGTGCCCGCTGTTGTTCGCCGGCGAAGCCGCAGACCTCGCCCAAGACCTGTTGATCGGCTCGCAGGTGGCGTGTCTGGGCAGTGAAGGGCGGTTGATGCGCAGGCGGCTGCAGCAGTACCTGGCGGGGCACCTCGATACCTGAAGGTGCGGCCTTCAGGCCGCGTGCACATCCGGATGCGCGCGGCGGTGTTGTTGCAGAATGTACTCGCGCAGGCGCTCGGTCTCGGCAGAATGGCGCTGGCTCAGGCGATAGGCTGCAAGGCCGTCAGCCGCACGCCGTTGCAGGGTGCCCTCAAGTGCAATGGGTGCCTCTGCGTTCCCGGGGTTGAACCACAGCGAGAATCGCGCAGGTGGCTCTGGCTGGCGCACTTCAAGCAGTACCCCTTTGAACGATATCTCCCGTACCCATAGATCCGTGCTCAGGCCCATGTCGTCTTCCAGCGCAACCGGCGTGTCCAGGGTCAGGCGCCAGGGGCGTACCATCGGCCCGTCTTCGTAGATGCTCGGCGCGCCCACTTGCAGGTGCGTGGCGTGGAACTCGTCTTCGACCAGTTGCAGGGGAAAACTCATCTGGTGGTTTTCGAACTGCGCTTGCAGGGTGACCTGTTCGTGGGCGATCAGGCGGGTCAGCAGGTTCTTGAGTTGGCTGTCGCTGTTGAGCAGCAGGCTGGCGGTCGCATCCGCCACATCGAACTGCGGCGAATGTTGCATGTTCTGAATGAAGTCCAGCTCATCCTGGGTGAGTAGGGCGTCTGTTTGCATGGTCAAACCCGGAAATCTTGATCGGTCTACGAGGCGGTAAATTGATGGACAACAATCTGCCCGCTTTGTTTACGACCGTTGGTCGCTTTCCAGTACCTTGATGCGGGCCAAGGCCTCGGCCAGTTGCTGCTCCAGCTGTGCCGCACGCTGTTCGGCTTCCACCTGGCGGCTGACATCGTTCTGAATGCCAATGAAGTACTTCAGCTGATCGGCTTCATTGTAGACGGGCGTGATCGACAGTTCGTTCCAGAAGGCGGTGCCATCCTTGCGGAAGTTGTGCAGGATTTCTCGGCAGGGGCGGCCTTCCTTGATGGCTTGGCGGATACGTGCGCGTGCCGGTTGGTCGCGCTCGTTCTGTTGCAGGAAACGGCAGTCGCGGTAGAGCACGTCGTTGGCGCTATAGCCGGTGATACGCTCGAAGGCGGCGTTTACGTAGATCAGGATGGTGTCGTCGCCTTCCTGTTCCGCGACCACAATGCCGTCTGTGGAGGCGTCAATCATGCGTTGCAGCAGTTTGGCGTTGATCATGGACAAGGGCCTGCAAAATGGGAAGAACGACCTGACAGGATGGCTGATTCTAGAAGATTGCGCGTAGCCCTACACCTTTGGCGTGGGGCCATTTGCCAGCCTGCGGTGTTAGTATCCTACGTTTTTACTCAGTTTCGGAATCTACTATGAAAGTCGCCATCCTTTCCGGTTCGGTCTATGGTACTGCCGACGAAGTTGCTCGCCACGCCGAGTCGTTGCTCAAAGCCGCTGGTTTTGAGGCTTGGCATGCTGGCCGGGCGACCCTTCAAGACCTGCAAGGTTTTGCCCCAGAGGCTTTTCTGGCCGTGACGTCGACCACCGGCATGGGCGAATTGCCAGACAACCTGATGCCGCTGTTCTGTGAAATCCGCGATGCCTTGCCGGCAATTTGGCGTGGATTGCCAGGTGCCGTGATCGGTCTGGGCGATTCGAGCTACGGCGATACCTTCTGTGCTGGCGGTGAACAATTGCGCGAATTGTTTGCCGAGATGGGCCTGAAGGAAGTGCAGCCGATGCTGCGCCTGGATGCCAGTGAGACCGTTACCCCGGAGACCGATGCCGAACCCTGGTTGGCCGGGTTTGCTGCTGCCCTGCGCGGCTGAGCAGTGCTGTTGGTCGCCTTGTCCTGACATTTTTGCGCAATGACTCACACGGTCAATAGGCTGGCTGGCAATGCAACTCTCGGGTTGATCAAAGCTGGCTAGACTGTTTGCCAGCAGCGCACATGAACGTGCCGAGGTGATTGCAATGAATACCGCCAATACCTTGCTCAACAGGACTTCGACCACGCCACGGGGACTGCGCAGATGCCTCTTGCCGAGATACCGTTAAGTGTCTGGCGCACCCGGGGGCATCATTTTTCGTTCCGGGGCCAAACCCTCCGTTACTGGACCGCCGGCCATGGCGAACCACTGCTGTTGCTCCATGGCTTTCCAACCGCCAGTTGGGATTGGCACTATCTCTGGCAGCCTCTAGCACAGCGCTATCAGGTGATTGCCTGTGACATGCTCGGTTTTGGCGATTCCTCAAAGCCCCTGCACTACAGCTACAGCCTGATGGAGCAGGCGGATATCCAGCAGGCGTTGCTCGAGCACCTGCAGGTCACTGAGCCCGTGCATCTGTTGGGGCATGATTATGGGGCTACGGTCGCTCAGGAGCTGCTGGCGCGTCACCATGAAGGGCGGGCGCAGATCGCCAGTTGCGTGTTCCTCAATGCAGCGCTGTTCCCCGAGTGCCATCGGCCTCTGCTGATTCATAAGCTGCTGCTCAGTCGGCTTGGCTGGTTGGTGGCACGCTCTTTCCGGCGTGATGATCTGGTCAATTGCGTCAGCAAGATCTATGGGCCTCGCACCCGTCCCAGTGAAAGTGCGCTGGATGACTGCTGGAGCCTGATGGTTGCCAACCGTGGCATGCGGGTATTGCACAAGCTCAGTACCTACCCGTTGGAGTGCATGACCTATCGCGAGCGCTGGGTCGGGGCGTTGCTGGTGGGCGGTGTGCCGCTACGGTTTATCAATGGCCTGGTAGACCCGGTTTGCGGAGGCCATGTGGTTGAGCGTTACCGGCAGTTGGTGCCGGAGCCCGATACGGTGCTGCTGCCGGGAATTGGCCATTACCCACACACTGAATCACCGGTCCAGGTGCTGTATCACTACCTGGCGTTCCGCGCTTACTCCCGGCTGGGGCGGCCACTGAAACAGGCCTGATCCTGAATGTTGAGGATGTTCCTGTTGGTGTGGGCCCGGTGACGCTGCCACAAATGATTTGATTCTGGCACCGATCGCTCATCGCTTCACTGCGATGACGCGGCCGACTGAAGCCCGCAGCGGTACAGAATAAAAAAGGCCGCTGCAAAGCAGCGGCCAAGTAAGACGTAGATCAAGGAGCTTCAAAATCAACGTCGGTGAACTGGGTAGGTACTCCGCTATTGAGTAAGCCTACAAGCCTGCCAGGAGTTGCTTGTTGAGCGGCTCTACTGGGCAGGTGGGCTTAGAATAAGGCGCTGATCTTTCAGGAAAAATAGTGGTTTCTGACATTCTCTTTTACGCAGGCTGTAATAGTTTTAGGTTATGCAGCACTTTCACCGCAGGCAAGACGGCGTGTTGGTGTTTTGTTTGCGGGTGTTTTTTATGTCAGAAAACAGGCAGTAAGTGGGTTGTAAAAAAGCGCGCTGAAGGAAAACACTTTTAAGTACTGGGCGCATTAATTGGATCCATTAGTTCTGATTAATTTTGATACTTTTCAGGCACTTTCTCCTCTTGGGTTTGCACGTTCTTGTGGGTAGTTTCTTGGCCGCTAATAACCACATTCACAAGGATGGCGAATGAATACCTCTACACCGTTTACATTGTCCACTGAACGACTGGAGAACTTCAGTGTGCAAGAGCTTCTACTTGAAATGACCAATACCGTATTGAAGATACAGTCGGTTTTAAGCACGGCCCCTTCTTTAGCGCAGGTCATACGTCAACAGTTTCAGGTGCGAATGGCTGCGTTGGGTTGCGATGTTGATCTTCAGGCCTTGCGGGTTCAACAGGGCGTACCGCTGATCGACCTTGCGCTGCAGGCCATGATTGATCAGCAGGCACTGTCGCTTGAGCAAATGGGCCCGCAGCTTTTCGCGGCGGGTGTAACTCAGCCCATCGATGCCGATGTAAACCTTATTCATCAGGTGCTTGGCGAACTGCTTCCCCAGTGGGCTGATACATGGTTGGAGCAACTTCAAGATTTTTGGGCGGGTGCGTTAAGCCCCGATGAAGCGTTTGGCCCAAACAGGCTTCACCAACTGCTGGCCTATCTGTTCTTTCTCGATATTCATTTATGGGCCAAGGGGCGACCTGAAAGGGCCGCCCGTTGCAAGCAGTTGGAGGAGAGCATCTTTAATGCTGATGCGACGCTCAGGACACTTTCGCTGCTTGACGATAGCGGGCAGGCCATTCCACTTTCGCAGGCCTTCGTATCAGGTGATTTTGCCGAGCATCCCGCCGACACGGTGGTGTGTTTGTACAGCACCTGGGATGGGCTAGGGCTGTATGGTGATCTTCAGTCGCTGCTGGGTGACGTGACGTGGCGCCTGCAAAAAACTGAAACGCGTCAACCACTGTTACAGCACTTGGCGCCTGCGCAACAGACCCTGCTTCAGGGGCAGACGCTCACGGTTGTCGAGCAGCCTTTTGCTGAAGACGTGTTCAAACAACACGTTGCAGATCTGCAGCGTACTCAGCGACAGTGGTTTCTCGACATCCTGCAGAACGCACGTGCTCACTCGCAGCCTGCACCTCAGGTGTGGGAAGCGCTGGCTGCGATGGAGCAGCAGCGCGTACTGGTTTCAACGCTTCAGGCGCGTCATGCCGATCGCCTCAGGCAGTACCGTGTTTCCCGTCAACCAGACTGGTTGCGGTTTCTGGTCGGTGACGAAAAAGTCGCTTATGAGCAGCGTGAAAAAACGCTCGAAGATGCCCAACTGCGTGTAGATACGTTGCTTGAGGGGCATGCCAGCCATGAGGATTATGCCCGCCTGCAAATCCAGGCATATGTGCAAAAGCATCTGGGGCTGACCATTGACGCTGAGCAGGTTGTGCTCAATGTCGCGTACTCAATAGACCTCGATGGGCATGTACAAACCGGCAGCCGGCAATTGAGCCTTGGCCAATGGGTGCTCTCGGGAGGCTATCAAGGGCAAGAGGCTCAGGTCGTTGTGCAGGTTGTCCAGGGGCCAGACCTCTCGGCGCAGTTCATTGCTGCGATGATTGCCGAGCTGAATCTGCGCATGGGTTACATCGATGCCGTGCGAGCCCTTTACCTGACAGAGGAGGGAACAGCTGCGATGGCCGACGCCCTGCAGGCGCGCTTGTCGTTGTCGTTTCTGAGTGCGCGTTATCAGGGCATGGACCCAACGGCATTTGAGGTGTTTGAACGTCTTGGTCAGCACAACGGCTCGTTGGCGTCGCTGGGTGTCGAGGTGGGATGTGTGTTGCTCAATGAGCAAGGGGTGGTACTGAAGGATCTTTTCTATGTGCGTTATCCCCAGGGTGATGACTGGCGCTATATCGTTTACGCGCCGGGTGCGCCAGGGGGTGATGTCAGGGTGTTTGACGCTGTGCATCATCTGAGCGACGCCATGGCAGGGTGGTCAGCTACAGCGCCAGGCTGTGATTATCTGGTCGGCCAGGTTGCCTTTGCAGAGCGGTCCGGCTTCAGGCGCCATCTTGAGCAACAACATCGCTCCACCACGCATTGGATACGTAACAGCATGGTGCTGAAGCCTTGGGAGGCAAGCACATGGAGCGACGCGTTGTCCAAGATTGCCTCAATGAAAGTGGAGGGGCTGCTGGATGAGCTGCAGGCCGTCACGCCGCAATGGTACCGCGATGCTACCCCCAACGACCGTCAGGCGCTGAGCAACCTGGACTTCATGTTGCAGGCACTTGGCCAGGAATATGAAAAACACTACAGCCTTCCCCATTTCCGAAGCTTTGCCCACCATGAAGTCGGGCAATGGCTCAACACGTTGCTCGGTTCGAACTCAACGGGTGGCTGGGTAGACCCTGACACGGTGTTGGTAACACTTGAGGCGGGCGCCGAGATGACGCTGACTCAAGTGGTGATAAGCGGATACGGCAGCAGTTTCAATTTCGAGGAGTTCGCCAGGTTCGCCTCAACCCGCGGGCAGGATCTGTCGAGGCTTGATCGTCGACGTGTGGCGAGCTACATACGTTCGGCAAAGTTGGGGGAGCGCTATATCGCGCAGGCCAAGCAGACACTGGTGAAGACCGATGCGAAATACGGCCTGTATCGCGCATTGCATGGCCACTTGCTGCGCCTGCAGATCACGCGGACCGCGCTCTGCGAAGTGTTGCAGGGGAACCTTTCGTCAGCGCAGCGCCGCTGGATGAAGGCGACGGTCGAATCGCTGCTGGAACTCGAACCGCCCGTGGTGGGTGGCGACAGAACCTACCAAAAGGACGGTGTGTACCAGCTTGCCTTGCGCGGCCAGCGTATCGAAGGTGTCTATATTCTCCGGCACATGCAGGGCAATGCCGCGGACGACCTGCTGTACACCCCGGATGCCCCTGATGGCCGCTGGTTGCGCAGTCGGGAAGACCTGATCAGTCAATGGAAGGCGTATGGCCTCGGTGATTACTTCTATCGCCGAGTGGCGATCAAGGATCAGCGGATCATCGGTACCTTGATTAACGATATCGCGCGCGCGGGTGACCCCACCGATCTGATCGTCAGTGCCTACGGTGAGTACACCCGGATCAGTGATCTTGGTGATGAGTTCGATGCCATGACGCTGCGCATCATCGACGATGTCGATCATGACACGACCAGCGTTGCCGAGCGGATATCGCGGTTGTTGTTTGAGGTGGTGCTCAGTACCGCGTCCATTCTTTCGATGCCGTTTCCACCGGCGTCAATGGCGATATCGGCCTTTACTACGTTGCGAGCATTCACGAAGGGGGCGCTGGCCTACCGTGATGGTGACCGGGCTTCAGCGCTGGTTTCCTTTGCGTTGTCAGGGTTGGGGGTGTTCTCGATGGTAGGGGGATGGGGGCGCTTGCTTGCTGCCCTTTCCAAGTTGTCGAGTGGGCCGAGCTCTGCCCAGGTGGAGTTGCTCAAAAACTTGTGCAAGGAGCTCGTAGCACCCGTCGCCCCCAAGGCCGCGACCCCGACCTACAAGGTGTTCAAGGAAGAGCTGACGCTGTTCCTTGGTGACCTGGAAGCCAGCGCGCAGGCGCTCCCTAAAGGTCATGCCCCATTCGCCAGCTAATGGTTTTTGCAGTGGCCAGCAGCCGTTGAGCGGCTGGCCCCTGTTCATCGGCATGAAAGATCGAGGTCGGGCCGACCACGGTGATAACCGCCGCGATCTTGCCGACCGCATTGAACACGGGGGCTGACAGCGCATCGACGCCCGGCATCAGCAGGCCGTGGATATGGTGCAGGCCACGTTCACGGATTTGTGCAAACAAGGCGTCGTACTCACTGGCGGTCTGCTTCAGGGCCGCCAGTTCCTGATCACGTAGCTCGAGGGTTTCGCGCTCCGGCAGGTAGGCCCCGAACACCAGCCCGGTGGATGAGCTGAGCAGCGGCAGTACCGAGCCGATCTGCGTGACCACGGTTACAGCACGCACGGCCGGCTCAATGCTGACCACGGTTGGGCCCTTATTGCCCCATACGGCCAAAAAGCAGCTTTCATTAAGCTCATCACGTAATTGCGACAGCGGCATTGCGCCGACCTTCAATACATCGATGCCAGCCAGTGCGGCCAGGCCGATGCGCAGCGCTTCACGGCCCAGCCCGTAGTGGTTGGTCGCCGGGTTCTGTTCGGCAAAACCGCTGGCGATCAACGCCTGCAGGTAGCGGTGAACCTTGCTTGCGGGCATTTGAACGTGTTCGGCCAGGCGTGACAGTGACGTGGCGGGCGACAGTTCAGCCAGGGCCTTGAGGATGTCGGTGCCGACCTCTGCCGAGCGAACCTTCTGTTTGCCGGTGCTATCGGCGGTGGAGCTGGCTTTGGCCATGGGGCATTCGATCCGGGAGAGACAGGAGGGCGTCTTTATAGCTTGACGGACTTTGGCAATCAAATTACGTTATGCGTAATGTGATTACGATAAAAATAATGCAGACGTGCTGTCACCGCCTGGTCGGTTCGCAGCCAACTGCCCGTAACCGGCCTCATGGCCAGGAGTCTCGATGAACCTCGATTCCACGTCCTCACTCAGCTACCAGAGCGGTTTCGGTAACGAATTCGCCAGCGAAGCATTGCCGGGCGCCCTGCCTGTCGGGCAAAACTCTCCGCAAAAGGCCCCGTACGGTCTGTACGCCGAACTGTTCTCCGGCACCGCGTTCACCATGACCCGCAGTGAACTGCGCCGCACCTGGATGTACCGTATCCGGCCGTCGGCCCTGCATCCGGCGTTCGAGCGCCTGGAGCGTCAGCTGGCCGGTGGCCCATTGGGCGCGGTGACGCCAAACCGGCTGCGCTGGAACCCGCTGGATATCCCCGCCGAGCCGACCGATTTCATCGACGGCTGGGTCGCCATGGCGGCCAACTCGGCTGCTGACAAGCCAGCGGGTGTGAGCGTCTACAGCTATTGCGCCAATCGCTCGATGGAGCGCGTGTTCTTCAACGCCGACGGCGAACTGTTGCTGGTGCCGGAGCAGGGCCGCCTGCGTATCGCCACCGAGCTGGGTGTGCTGGAGGTCGAACCACTGGAAATCGCCGTGCTGCCGCGTGGCTTGAAGTTCCGTGTCGAACTGCTCGACGGTACCGCGCGCGGCTACATCGCCGAGAACCACGGTGCGCCGCTGCGTATCCCGGACCTTGGCCCGATTGGCAGTAACGGCCTGGCCAACCCGCGTGATTTCCTGGCGCCGGTGGCCCATTACGAAGAGCACCAGGGCCCTGTGCCGTTGGTGCAGAAGTTCCTGGGTGAGCTGTGGGGCTGTGTGTTGCAGCATTCGCCGCTGGATGTGGTGGCGTGGCATGGCAACAACGTGCCGTACAAGTACGACCTGCGCCGTTTCAACACCATTGGCACCGTCAGCTTCGACCACCCGGACCCATCGATTTTCACCGTACTGACCTCGCCGACCAGCGTGCCGGGCATGGCCAACATCGACTTCGTGATTTTCCCGCCACGCTGGATGGTGGCCGAGAACACCTTCCGTCCGCCATGGTTCCACCGCAACCTGATGAACGAGTTCATGGGCCTGATCCAGGGGGCTTATGACGCCAAGGCCGAAGGTTTCCTGCCTGGCGGTGCGTCGCTGCACAGCTGCATGAGCGCCCATGGCCCGGATGCTGAAACCTGTGCCAAGGCGATTGCCGCTGACCTGGCACCGAACAAGATCGATAACACCATGGCCTTCATGTTCGAGACCAGCCAGATGCTGAGACCGACGCGCCATGCACTGGAATGCCCGCAATTGCAGGCCGACTACGATAGTTGCTGGGCATCGTTGCCGAGCACCTTCACCCCGAATCGGAGATAACCCATGAATCAGTCCGCCATTGCCCGTAGTTGGGTCGATCACGCCAACGGGCATAGCGATTTCCCGCTGCAGAACCTGCCCCTGGGTATCTTCAGCCGTAACGACCAGGCGCCACGCTGTGGTGTTGCCATTGGCGATGCCATCCTCGACCTGGAAGGCGCTTTGGCCGCGGGCCTGTTCGAGGGCCAAGCCCGTGCTGCTGTCGAGGCTACCCGTGGCGGTGCGCTGAATGCGTTCTTCGCATTGGGCCGTGGTGTCCGGGTTGCCCTGCGCGAGCGTCTGCTGGCGCTGTTGGGTGAACACAGCGAGCACCAGGCCGCACTGCGACCACTGCTGTATCCGGCTGCTGAGTGCCAGTTGCACCTGCCTGCCCGGATTGGCGATTACACCGACTTCTACGTAGGCATCGAACACGCCAAGAACGTTGGCAAACTGTTCCGTCCAGACAACCCTTTGCTGCCGAACTACAAGTATGTGCCGATTGGTTATCACGGCCGTGCTTCGACCATTCGTCCGTCGGGTACGGATGTCCGTCGGCCGAAGGGCCAAACCCTGCCTGCCGGGCAGAGCGAGCCGACCTTCGGCCCTTGCGCACGGCTTGATTACGAGCTGGAGCTGGGCATCTGGATCGGCCAGGGCAACGCGTTGGGCGAGGCCATTCCGGTGGCCGAAGCGGCTGAGCATATCGCCGGCTTCTGCCTGCTCAACGACTGGTCGGCGCGTGACATCCAGGCGTGGGAATACCAGCCACTGGGCCCGTTCCTGTCCAAGAGCTTCATCTCTACGGTTTCGCCGTGGGTGGTGACGGCCGAAGCGCTGGAGCCGTTCCGTTGCGCCCAACCGGCACGCCCGGAAGGCGACCCGCAGCCACTGCCTTACCTGCTCGACAAGCGCGATCAGGCGCTGGGCGCCTTCGACATCGAGTTGGAAGTGCTGCTGGTGACCGAGCGCATGCGTGAGCAGAACCTGCCGGCCCATCGCCTGACCCTGAGCAACACCTTGAGCATGTACTGGACCGTGGCGCAGATGGTCGCGCACCACAGTGTCAACGGTTGCCAGCTGCAATCGGGCGACCTGTTCGGTTCTGGCACCCTGTCGGGCGCTAAACCCGGCCAGTTTGGCAGCCTGCTGGAGATCACCCAGGGTGGCAAGGAGCCGATCGAGCTGGCATCCGGCGAAGTGCGCCGCTTCCTTGAAGACGGTGACGAGATCATCCTGCGCGCCCGTTGCATCCGCGACGGTGTTGCCAGCATCGGTTTTGGTGAGTGCCGCGGCAAGATCCTGCCAGCACACTAAAAAAGAGGGCAGGGCATGGAACTCTATACCTACTTTCGTTCGACGTCGTCGTACCGGGTACGGATTGCCCTGGCGCTCAAGGGGCTGGATTTCCAGTCCCTGCCGGTCAACCTGCTCAAAGGCGAGCAGCGTGAGCCTGCGTTTCTGGCGCTCAATCCTCAGGGCCGTGTACCGGCCCTGAGGGTCGACTCGGGGGCGTTGCTGGTACAGTCGCCGGCGATCATCGAGTATCTGGAAGAACGTTATCCACAGCCGGCACTGCTGCCTGCTGCACTTGAGCAACGCGCTCAAGTGCGTGGGGTGGCGGCGCTGATTGGTTGTGACATCCACCCGTTGCACAATGTCAGTGTGCTCAACCAACTGCGTCAGCTAGGGCATGACGAAACGCAGGTCAACCAGTGGATCGCCCACTGGATCAGCCAAGGGCTGGCGGCGGTTGAGCAGTTGATCGGTGACAGTGGCTACTGCTTCGGCGCACAACCGGGCTTGGCGGATGTCTACCTGATTCCCCAGTTGTATGCCGCGCAGCGGTTCAGCATCGATCTCGGCGCTTATCCTCGCATCAATCGGGTAGCGGCGCTGGCCGCGCAACACCCGGCGTTCATTCAGGCACACCCGTCTAACCAACCGGATACCCCATGACGCGGCAGGTGATTAGGTTCAATGAATCGATGTCGCTTTGGGGGGCAGGTGGCTCAGGCGCTCGGTCAGGCGTAAACGCTGGATCGGGTCTTCGCTGAGCAACAAGGCATGCTCCAGGTCGAAACGTTCGGCCTGTGGGCAATCCAGTCGCTGGTAGAGCGTGGCCCTTGCCAGATAGTCACTGGCATTGGCTGACCCTAGTTCGACGACCCGTTCAGCATCTTTCAGTGCTGCCAGGTCGTCGTCATGGGTGGTGTGCAATTGCCGCAGGTTGCGTGAAAGGCGTTGCAGCATCTGGCGTGGGCTAGCGGTCAGCAGGTGTTCTGCGCTCAAGGTCATTTGCGGGCCGAACTGCCGGCCGAGCAGTTCGCGACAGTCGGCAGGGTACAGGCGACGTCCACCACACGGGTCGAGCAGGTGGTCGGCGCCCGGTACTCGCAGCAGGAAGTATCCCGGAAAGTTCACCCCCTCCAGTGGAATGGACAAGCTGCGGGCCAGTTCGAGGCTCAACAGTGCCAAGGCCAGCGGCTGGCCGCGACGGCGCAGCAGCACCTTGTCCAGCAAGGCTGCCTGAGGGCGCAAGGGGTAATACTCATCCTGCTGAAACCCCAGCGCGCAGAGCTGCCGCAGCAGAGGCTGGGCCAGTTCGTTCACCGACAACATGGGCAGGCCAACACTGACCTCGCGTTGCAGCGTTTGCACCTGCGCCAGGCAGTCGGCAGGTTGCACGCCGGGGTCATGCTCGGCGGCGATCCACAACCCCGCTTCAAACAGCGCGACAGGGTCACGTTCGAGGCAGGCCAGACAGGCTTTGCGTGGGTTCATGAAAGTCTCCGCTTACGCTTATTTTTTAGCCCCCTGCGTGGCTTTCGTCCAGTAGCGCTATCAGTTGCCCGGAGCGTGCCTATACTTGCATCAGCACCCAGCAATTCGGGAGCTTGTCGATGTTTTCGCTGATGCAAAGCACGCGCACCCACTCGCTGCACCTGTGTATCGATCCTCCGACCGGGCTCAAGGCCGTGATTGCTATCCACAGTGAGCAGCGTGGCCCGGCCATGGGCGGGTGTCGCTACCTGGCCTACCCCGACGATGACAGTGCGATGATCGACGCTATTCGTCTGGCTCAGGGTATGAGTTACAAGGCTGCGTTGGCCGGCTTGCCGCTGGGTGGGGGCAAGGCGGTGATCATTCGAAACCCACATGTAGAAAACCGAGCCGCGCTGTTTGAGGCTTTCGGGCGTTTTGTCGATTCACTCGAGGGGCGGTACATCACGGCCATCGACAGCGGTACGTCGACGCTGGACATGGACTGCATTGCGCAAACAACACAGCATGTCACGAGCACCACGGCGTCAGGTGATCCCTCGCCGTATTCGGCCATGGGCGTGTTTGCCGGTATCCGTGCGACTTCAATGGCGCGCTTGGGCAGCGACAACCTGGAAGGTTTGCGTGTGGCGGTGCAAGGGTTGGGTAATGTGGGCTTCGCCTTGGCGGAGCAGTTGCATGCGGCGGGCGCCGAACTGCTGGTCAGCGATCATGATCCTGGGCGGGTGCAATTGGCGATGGAGCAGTTCAATGCCCATCCGATTGCGTCTGAGGCGCTGATCAGTACCCCATGCGATATCTTTGCGCCCTGCGGTTTGGGTTCGATTCTTACAGGACAGAGTGTAATGCAGCTTCGTTGTGCTGCCGTTGCAGGGTCGGCGAACAATCAACTGACCACCCTGCAGGTGGCCGATCAGCTGGAAAACCGCGGCATCCTGTACGCACCGGATTACATCATCAACTCAGGCGGCCTGATTTATGTGGCGCTCAAGCACCAAGGTGAAGAGCTGCCGACCATTACCGAGCACCTGGCGCGCATTCCGTCGCGGCTGACAGAGGTCTTTGCCCATGCCCAGGCAGAGAAGCGCTCGCCAGCGCGCGTTGCGCAAACCCTGGCCGAGCGGCTGCTATACCCTTGAGTTGGGTTACTCGGCAGGGCTTTCGTCACCCAGCAGTTCGCTGAGCGCGTCGGGCTGGCTCTTGAAGGCCTTGGCGAAGACGTCGCGGTTTTTCGCCATGTAGATACCGGCGTCCTCAACCTGCTGTTCACTCAGTGACGGCACGGCTTTCTTCAGCACTTCGGCCAGCAGTTCAGCCAGCTCGAGCATCTTGTCGTGACGGTCTGCTTCGGCTTTATCCATGAACAAGCGCTCCAGGTCTCGGCTGCTGCGGTACACCACTTCGACGGCCATTCATCACCTCACATGCCTTTCGATAATTGAACAATACGAATACTGTATTTTTGTACAGTAGAGAGGATAAGGCAATCCCTCGGCTTTGAATAGTGGCATTTTTGCAGCCCCTGCCTCGGTCTTTAGCCCCCGGTCGCATTGAACGGGTGCACACGCACGTGCCTTGCGGCAATCTGCCGCCTTCTCAAACCCAGTGCCTGGCCTTTTTACTGCATGCAGATAAAGCGTCATGTACTTGCCGCATTCTCCTTCAAGCCGTATCAAGGAATCTGTACCGTGAATAACAATTGGGCTGACAAACTGCGAAAAAGCCTGCATGGCTCTGCCGACTCACTGGGTAACTTGTGCGTTGAGGCCTTCCATTACCTGGCGTTGTTCGGTATCGGTGCGATCACTGCGTACGCCGCTGTAGTGACCTTCCTGGAGATGCTGGGCAAGGGCGGTGTCAGTGTCGATGACATCCTGCTGTTGTTCATCTACCTGGAGTTGGGGGCGATGGTCGGTATCTATTTCAAGACCAACCACATGCCAATCCGCTTCCTGTTGTATGTGGCGATCACCGCCTTGACCCGTCTGCTGATCGGCGATGTATCACACCACAAGGCACCCGACGCAGGCCTGTTGTATGTGTGCGGCGGTATCCTGCTGCTGTCGTTCTCGATTCTGGTGGTGCGCTTCGCCTCGTCCCGCTACCCCTCGACCAAGGCGATTGACGCCAGTGGCAAGGAAATCGAAGAGGCCAAATAGGGCTGCTCGGTTTGTGTTGGTGCAGGTCTTGCCTGCGATGGCGTCGGCGTTGTGCCAGTGAGTGCGCGGCGACTGCATCGCGGGCAAGCCCGGCTCCTACAGGTTGCATTCGCTGTTGGAGCAGGCTTGCCTGCGATGGGGTCGGCGTGGTGCCTGTGAGTGCGCGGCGACTGCATCGCGGGCAAGCCCGGCGCCTACAGGTTGCATTTTCTGTTGGAGCTGGCTTGCCTGCGATGGCGTCGGCGGGGTGTTCGTGAGTATGCGGCGTTTGCATCGCGGGCAAGCCCGGCTCCTACAGGTTGCATTCGCTGTTGGAGCTGGCTTGCCTGCGATGGCCTCGGCGCGGTGACCGTGAGTGCGCGGCGACTGCATCGCGGGCAAGCCCGGCGCCTACAGGTTGCATTTTCTGTTGGAGCTGGCTTGCCTGCGATGGCCTCGGCGCGGTGACCGTGAGTGCGCGGCGTTTGCATCGCGGGCAAGACCCGCTCCCACAGGGATCAGCGCCAGAATTTCGTTGGCTAAAAAAAGAACCCCCGCTAAAGAGCGGGGGTTCGTCAGCAACCTGGGGTTAGCCGTCTTCAGCTATTGAGGGCTTGCTGATTTTCCTCGAAGTCTTCCTGTAGCAACTGATCGGTGTGTTCGCTTTCGGCGCTTTGCTGAGACACTGCACGTTTACTGCGCAGTTTGCCGTAGAAGTGTTCTAGCGCGTGGTTGAGCTTCTCGGCTGCACCGTCCACCGCCTGCTCAAGCGAAGCGGCCTTGTGGGTTACGGAGATCGGTTGGTGGCCTTTGGGGCGAGCCTCCATCTGGCAACGTTTGTCGTGTGGGCCGGGCTTGGTACCGTTTTCGTCCCCCAGATGAACTTCGATGCGTGTGAGGTCCTCTTCGAAGCGGTCGAGCTGTTGTTCGACGGTGCTGCGGACCCACTGTTCCAGCCGGATGCTGCTTTGAATATGGTTGTCGCTATTGACATGGACTTGCATAGATCAATCCTTATTCAGCTAGCTCGCAAGAGAATCGATGGTGCCGGTATGGACCGTGGCAGTCATCGCCTCTTGACTACAAGGTCAGGCAGTTGGCGAAACAATTCAAGCCCTTTTGAAAGAAAAATATCTTGTCGCAAAAAGCAGCCGTTGGAAGGGCTGCGGGCTTGCTCTGGATCAAGAGGCCTCATCGCTGGCGTGCTGGGTGGATTGTTACTGAAAGTGTAAAAAAGCGTAAAGGCGCTTTACTAGGTGGTGAGAATAAATATCATTCGCCCCCAGTTTCTATTTACGTAGAATTTACATTTCCAGGGAGAGGTTCACCATGTCCCCCAGCTTCACCAAGTCCTGCCTTGCACTCGCCTTGTGTTCGCTTTATACCGCCCAGGCTTCGGCCCAGAGCCAGCCTCTGGAGTTGGACAACATGGTGGTGACCGCCTCCGGTTTTTCCCAGCAGATCAAGGATGCCCCGGCGTCGATTTCGGTCATTTCCCGTGAGCAGATCGAGAACAAGTCCTACCGTGATGTCACCGATGCGCTGCGTGATGTGCCGGGTGTGGTGGTAACTGGTGGTGGCAGTTCCAGTGACATCAGTATTCGTGGCATGGCCTCGAAGTACACCTTGATGCTGGTAGATGGCAAACGCCAGGACTCGCGCGCTACGCGTCCCAACAGTGATGGTGCCGGGATCGAGCAGGGCTGGATGCCACCGCTGGAAGCTATCGAGCGAATCGAGGTGGTGCGTGGGCCGATGTCGTCGTTGTATGGTTCCGACGCCATGGGCGGTGTGATCAACATCATCACGCGCAAGGTCACGCCACAGTGGTACGGTGGCGTTCGCACCGAGACGACGTTCCAGGACCGCTCCGATTCCGGGGACTACTCCAGCACCAGCGCGTTCATTTCCGGGCCTTTGGTGGAGAACCTGGTGGGCCTGCAGTTGTACGGGCAGCGCTCACGCCGTGACGAGGACCACATCGTCAACGGCTTCAATGAGCAGAGTACCGACAGTGCCACGGCCAAACTGTCGTTCACCCCGGACACGAACAACGACATCACCGTTGAAGCCGGAAAATCCGAACAGGAACGCAATGCCACCCTGGGCCGCTCGGCGCGTTCTTCTTCCTCACAGAACGATTACGACCGT
This sequence comes from Pseudomonas sp. HLS-6, assembly GCF_002753995.1. Lineage (NCBI taxonomy): Bacteria > Pseudomonadati > Pseudomonadota > Gammaproteobacteria > Pseudomonadales > Pseudomonadaceae > Pseudomonas > Pseudomonas sp. HLS-6. The sequence goes on along the minus strand of NZ_CP024478.1, from coordinate 4,338,947 downwards.
ACGCATTTCTCTGTGAGCCACTCGGGCCGCTGGGAGAGCGTCACCACCGACAGCTACCTGCAGCGGGAGAAAATCGAGAACCCCGGCCGCAAGATGGAGCTGGAGAACACGGTGCTCAACTCCCAGGCGTCGTTCTACAGCGACTCGCACACCACGACCTTCGGCGGTCAGTACAAGTACGAAGACCTGAGTGATCAAGGCAACCAGCTTGCCTCGGCGGCTACCCTCAACCAGCTTACCCGCTGGTCCTGGGCGTTGTTCGCCGAAGACGAGTGGCGTCTGACCGATCAGTTCGCCCTGACCGGCGGCCTGCGCATGGACCGTGACGAGAACTACGGCACACATTGGTCGCCACGCCTGTATGGGGTGTATCACCCGACCGAGCAGTGGACGATCAAGGGTGGTGTGTCCACCGGCTACCGTTCGCCGGACATCCGTGCAGCTGTTGACGATTGGGGCCAGATTACCGGCGGTGGTGGCGATCCGGCGATTATCGTCGGCAATTCGGCACTGAAGCCGGAGGAAAGCGTCAGCCAGGAGATCGGTTTCATTTGGGACAACCTGGAGGGCTTCTCGACCGGCCTGACGGTGTTCAACACCGACTTCAAGGACAAGATCACCGAGCAGCGTCGTTGCACCGACAGCACGGGCAATGCGTCTGGGCAGTGCCAGATCGCTGGTACTTCGTACAAGTTCATCAGTGATCGGGTGAACGTCGATGAGGCGCAGATGCGTGGCGTCGAGGCCACTCTGGACTGGGCCATTACCCAGCGCCTGACATTGGCGACCAACTACACCTTCACCGATTCCGAGCAGAAGAGCGGGGCGCTCAAGGGCAAGGCGTTGAACCAGATGCCCCGGCACATGTTCAACGCCACTCTGGACTGGCAGAACACCGATCAGTTGGGCACTTGGACGCGCCTGAACTACCGAGGCAAGACCTCCGACTATCTGGGGCGTACCACGATGTCTGACGGCACGCCGTCCTACACCTTTGTCGATGTTGGCGGCACCTACAAGGTGACCAAGAACCTCAAGCTGCTGGCGGGTGTGTACAACGTTTTCAACAAGGAAGTGGATTACGCCGAGTATCAAACGGTTCTGGACGGGCGTCGCTACACCGTCGGTATGGACCTGTCGTTCTGACCGAAGGGCGACGAAACGGGGTTAGCTGCGCAGTGCCTGACGGTACTCGCCCGGTGTTGCGCCGAGGGCCTGACGGAAGCGGTTACTGAAGTGGCTGGCGCTGGCAAAGCCGCAGAGCAGGGCCACCTGGAGCATGGGCAGGTCACTGAAACGTAGCAGTTGGCGTGCCTTGGCCAGGCGCCGGGCCAGCAGGTACTGGTGCGGTGGCAGCCCAAAGCTGGTGCGGAACATGCGTGCGAAATGGTACTCGGACAGGTTGCACAGGGTGGCCAGTTCACCCAGGCTGATCGGCTGGTCGAGGTGCTGCTCGATAAAGTCGGCCAACTGCCGGCGTTGGTGCGGCGCCAGGCCACCTTTGAGCCTTACCCCCTGGCGCAAGCCGACCTGGTTGAGCAGGGCATGGCTGACCAGTTCATGGGCCAGGCTGCTGGTCAGCAGGCGCTCGGCAGGTTCGTCCCAGTCCAGGGCGATCAGTTGGCGAAAGCGTCGGGCCTGCTCGGGATCATCCAGAAAGGTGTTCTCTTGCAGTTGCAGCTCTCGCGGCTCACGGTCCAACAGGCGCACGCACTCCAGGGCGAATTGTTCCTGGGTGATGTACAGGTGTACCAGGCGGATCTTGCCGTTGATCACCCAGTTCGAGTCATGCCCGGCTGGAAGAATGCACAGCTTGTCCGGGCCTCCCTTGGCAGAGGGCCGTTCGCGGCGAAACGTGCCCGTGCCGCCGTCGATGTAGCACGACAGGGTGTGATGGCTGGGCGCCTGATAATCGCGGGCGTCGTCTTGATTGTTCCACAAGGCCGCTACCATGCCGTCACCCAGTTGCGCGCTGTGTTCCAGGCGGGTGTTGGGTGAATCATGCAGGGCGTTGAAGACTTGCAGTGTGTCCAGCGGTGTCATGGTGGTTACCTCTGTGGCCATCCTACCGCTGTCCACCACAGCACACAGCAGGTGGCGATGGAAAAGCGCAAGTTTGTGCAAGCCCGGCCCAGTGCTCTGGGCAGACACTGCACCTCAGTTCAGAGGAGCTTTGTCATGAACCTGTTCTTGTACCTGTTGACCGTTGTGATCTGGGGCACCACCTGGATTGCCCTGAAACTGCAACTGGGCGTGGTTGCGATCCCGGTATCGATTGTCTACCGCTTTGCCTTGGCCGCCTTGCTGCTGTTCGCCATTCTGCTGGTCAGCCGCCGTTTGCAACCGATGAACCGGCGGGCTCATGGCCTTTGTCTGGCGCAGGGGCTGTGCCTGTTCTGCGTGAACTTCATGTGCTTCCTGACGGCCAGTCAGTGGATTCCCAGCGGCCTGATTGCCGTGGTGTTCTCCACGGCGACCCTGTGGAACGCGCTCAACGCCCGGGTGTTCTTCGGGCAGCGGATCGCGGCCAACGTCATGGGCGGTGGTGCGCTGGGGTTGTTAGGGTTGGCGCTGTTGTTCTGGCCAGAACTGTCGGGGCATGCCGCCAGCCGTGAAACCCTGATCGGCCTGGCGCTCGCCTTGCTCGGCACCTTGTGCTTCTCGGCGGGCAACATGCTCTCCAGCCTGCAGCAGAAAGCCGGCCTGAAACCGATGACGACCAACGCGTGGGGCATGTTCTACGGGGCCACGATGCTGGCAGTGTATTGCCTGATCAGCGGCATTCCCTTCGCCATGGAGTGGAACACGCGTTACATCGGCTCGCTGCTGTACCTGGTGATTCCGGGCTCGGTGATTGGCTTTACCGCTTACCTGACCCTGGTCGGGCGCATGGGACCGGAGCGTGCTGCGTACTGCACGGTACTGTTCCCGCTGGTGGCGCTGAACGTTTCGGCGTTCGTCGAAGGCTATCAATGGACGCCGCCTGCGTTGTTCGGCCTGTTGCTGGTGATGCTCGGTAACGTGCTGGTGTTCCGCAAGCCCAAGCCTCGGGTGCCCTTCGGCACCCTGGCTCAGCGCCTGTAGTTGCTTACTTCCAGACCTGCGGATTGACCAGGTCACGTGGGCGTTCGCCGTTCAAGGCGCTGCACAGGTTGTCGATGGCGCGGTTGGCCATGGCTTCGCGGGTTTCGGCAGTAGCCGAGCCGACATGGGGCAGGGTAACGGCATTCTTGAGCTGGAACAGCGGCGACTCGCTCAGCGGTTCCTTCTCATAAACGTCCAGGCCGGCGCCGCGAATGGTGCCGTTCTGCAGGGCTTGAACCAGTGCCGCTTCGTCTACCACGGGGCCACGGGAGACGTTGATCAGGAAGGCACTGGGCTTCATCAGTTGCAGCTCACGCTGGCCGATCAGGTGCTGTGTCTGGGTTGTGAGCGGTACGACCAGGCAGACGAAGTCGGCGTCGGCCAGCAGGTGTTCCAGGCTGCAGTATTGTGCGCCGAGCTCCTGCTCCAGTGCCGGTTTGCGGCTGTTGCCGCTGTACAGCACGGGCATGTTGAAGCCCAGGCGGCCACGGCGGGCGATGGCGGCACCAATGTTGCCCATGCCGACGATACCGAGGGTTTTGCCGAAGACATCGCTGCCAAAGTGCGCCGGGCCCACGGTGGCCTGCCATTGCCCGGCCTTGGTCCAGGCGTCCAGTTCGGCCACCCGGCGGGCAGCCCCCATGATCAGGGCAAAGCCCAGGTCAGCGGTGCTCTCGGTCAGCACATCGGGGGTGTTGGTCAGGGCGATGCCGCGTTGGTTGAAGTAGGCCAGGTCATAGTTGTCATAACCTACCGAAACACTGGAGACCACCTCAAGCTTGGCTGCGGTTGCCAGTTGTGCCTCGCCCAGCTTGCGCCCGGCGCCGATCAGACCGTGGGCCTCGGGCAGTGCTTCGTTGAACTGTGCGCTGATATCGCCGAGCTTGGGGTTCGGCACAATCACGTTGAACGTCTGCTGCAGGCGCTCGACCATCGGCGGGGTGATGCGGCTGAAGGCAAGGACAGTCTTTTTCATCGGTGAAATCTCTGCTGGCGGTCAAGAATGAAGCGGCTATTGGGTAGCACGCTATCATTCTCGACCCCGATCGTGCAGCAGGTTTTACGTCGCGATGCGCAGCTGGTGGGTCTTCAGGTCGGCTTCGTGGGCCGCGAGGATTTCCGGCAGCGAGCTGCGCAGGTACTCGACCCAGGTCTTGATCTTGGCATCCAGGTACTGGCGCGACGGGTAGATCGCGTACAGGTTCAGCTCCTGCAGACGGTAGTCCGGCATCACCCGTACCAGCGAGCCATCACGCAGGCCGTCGATTGCCGAGTAAATCGGCAGTACACCAATGCCCATGCCGCTGCGGATGGCGGTCTTCATGGCGTCGGCCGAGTTTACCTGGAATGGCGCCTGGGTGATGTTGACCACTTCCTGGCCTTCAGGGCCGTCGAACAGCCACTTTTCCAGTGGAATCACCGGGCTGACCATGCGCAGGCAAGAGTGACCGAGCAGGTCGGAGGGCTTTTGCGCGCCACCTTTGCGTTTCACGTAGTCCGGCGAGGCACAGCAAATGCTGTAGGTAATCCCCAGACGCTGCGAGACAAAGCCTGAGTCCGGCAGCTCGCTGGCCAGTACGATGGACACGTCATAGCCTTCATCCAGCAGGTCCGGCACGCGGTTGGCCATCGTCAGGTCAAAGGTGACGTCCGGGTGGGTCTCGCGGTAGCGGGAGATGGCATCAATGACGAAGTGCTGCCCTACGCCTGTCATCGAGTGCACTTTCAACTGGCCAGCCGGTCGAGAGTGGGCATCGCTGGCCTCGGCTTCGGCTTCCTCGACATACGTGAGGATCTGCTCGCAGCGCATCAGGTAGCGCTTGCCGGCTTCGGTCAGGGCGATTCGCCGGGTGGTGCGGTTGAGAAGACGTGTTTGCAGGTGCGCTTCTAGGTTGGAAACCGCCCGCGAGACGTTCGCGGTGGTCGTATCCAGTTGAACGGCAGCGGCAGTAAAACTGCCAACCTGGGCCACACAACTGAATGCACGCATATTTTGCAGGGTGTCCATGGGTCGCTCTCAAAGTAGACGACAAATTGTGACACGAAGTTACAGTGTTGGTCTTCAGACTAAAGCCGGATTATCACCGTTTTCGTAACAAAGATTCGCAGTAATACACGCTTATCGCCAGTGCTGTCGCCCCCTAGAATTGCGTTCTCCAAGCGTCATCCACCTTCTATGTCGGGAATTCGCAGCTGTGCCGCGTCGCATCATCAGAGCGTTGAATGCGCTCAGTGTCTGTGCCTTTAGCTTGACCTTGAGCGGCTGTATCGGGACCTGGGGCATTGCCCCGGAAAGCAAGACGCTGCAAGCCAATACCCTGACCACCGACGAGGCGATCCGCGAGGCCGCTCGCGATGCCCATTGGCCCGACCAGCAATGGTGGCATGCCTATGGTGACCCGCAGCTCGACCGCTGGATCGCCCTGGCCGTCAAGGACAGCCCTACCATGGCCATGGCGGCTGCACGTGTCCGTGAAGCCAAGTCCATGGCGGGTATCATCGAGTCGGCCGAGAAACTGCAGGTCAACGGGGTCTCGACGATCAAGCGTCATAACTGGCCGGAAGACCAGTTCTATGGCCCTGGCGCCTTGTCGGGCAGCAACACCTGGGACAACAACGCGGCGTTGGGCTTCAGCTACGCGCTGGACCTCTGGGGCCGCGAGCGCAATGCCAGCGAGCAGGCCGTGGACATGGCCCACATGAGTGCTGCGCAGGCCCGCCAGGCCCAGCTTGAGCTGCAGAACAACATTGTGCGGGTGTACATCCAGTTGTCGCTGTACTTCGCCCAGTACGACATCGTCAAGGCCACCCTGGAACAGCAGGAGCAGATCCTGGCCCTGGCCGAACGACGTTTGGCCGGTGGCATCGGCACTCACTTCGAAGTCAGCCAGGCGCAGACGCCACTGCCGGAAACCCACCGTCAGTTGGACGCGCTGCATGAAGAAATTGCCCTGGCGCGTAACCAGTTGGCCGCGCTGGCAGGCAAAGGGCCGGGCGAGGGCGCACAACTGCAGCGTCCTACCTTGTCGCTCAATGCTGCACTCAAGCTGCCATCGGCCTTGCCGGCGGAGCTGGTTGGTCAGCGTCCGGACGTGGTTGCCAGCCGCTGGCAGGTCGCCGCACAGGCCCGTGGCATTGATGTCGCCCATGCCGGTTTCTTCCCTAACGTCGACCTGGTCGGCAGCCTGGGTTACATGGCTACCGGTGGCGGGGCCATGGAGTTCCTCACCGGGAAGAAATTCAACTACAACATCGGGCCGGCCATCAGCCTGCCGGTGTTTGATGGTGGCCGTCTGCGTTCGCAACTGGGTGTGGCTTCGGCGGGTTACGACATCGCGGTGGCCCGTTACAACCAGACCGTGGTCGAAGCGCTCAAGGGGATCTCTGATCAGTTGATTCGCCGCGAGTCGATGAACGAGCAGCAGCATTTTGCCGCAGAGTCGGTGGCCTCGGCGCAGAAGACCTATGACATCGCCATGGTGGCGTTCCAGCGTGGCCTGACCGACTACCTCAATGTGCTGAACGCGCAAACCCTGCTGTTCCGCCAGCAGCAGATCCAGCAGCAGGTCCAGGCGGCGCGCCTGATGGCCCATGCCGAGCTGGTGACGGCACTGGGTGGTGGTCTGGGAGCGGGTAACGACGTACCGGACGAAGACCGCCAGGCCGCACCGAAGACCCCTAAAACCTTGGCGATCTTCGACAAACCGAGCCACGCCGAATGAATGCCGTGACCTTTCCGTTTCGCTGGCTGGCGTCGCTGGAGTGGCGCCGTGGGTTCTTTGAATGGGCGCGTAGCGACGGGGTAACCTGGGTCTACATCTTCAAGGTCCTGTGCGCTGCGTTCCTCACCCTGTGGCTGGCCATGCGCCTGGAGCTGCCGCAGCCGCGTACGGCGATGATCACGGTGTTCATCGTCATGCAGCCGCAGAGCGGCCATGTGTTTGCCAAGAGTTTTTATCGCTTCCTGGGCACGTTGGCCGGATCGTCGATGATGGTGGCGTTGATTGCCATCTTCCCGCAGAACACCGAGCTGTTTCTGCCGAGCCTGGCCGTGTGGGTGGGTATCTGCTCGGCGGGTGCCATGCGTTATCGGACCTTCCGTTCTTATGGTTTTGTGCTGGCCGGTTACACCGCTGCGATGGTTGGCCTGCCGGCACTGGCCAACCCCGACGGCGCTTTCATGGCGGCGGTGTGGCGGGTGCTGGAAATTTCCTTGGGTATTCTGGTGTCGACTCTGGTCAGTGCGGCGATCCTGCCGCAATCGGCCAGTGCCTCGATGCGCAACGCCCTGTACCAGCGTTTTGGGGTGTTTGCCGGGTTCGTTGCCGAAGGTTTGCGTGGCGAAAGCCAGCGCGAGCGTTTCGAGAGCAGCAACGTGCGTTTCATCGCCGAAGCGGTGGGCCTGGAAAGCCTGCGTAGCGTCACCGCCTTTGAAGACCCGCACATGCGCCGGCGCAGTGGTCGCCTGGGCCGCTTGAACAGTGAGTTCATGGCCATCACCACGCGTTTCAACGCCCTGCACCAGTTGCTTGAGCGCTTGCGTCTGCGCGGGCCATTGCAGATCGTCACGGCCATCGAGCCCGGCCTGAATGCGCTCGCCGAACTGCTCGACAGTTACGCCGGGCGCGGTCTGACCGACGCCGACGCGGCGCGCCTGGCCCAGCAACTGGCGATCTACAAGGAGGGTTTGCCGGAGCGGGTGCGCAGTTTGCGCGCGGCCTTTGTCGAGAGCTCGCCAAGCGACGCCGACCTGCTCGACTTCCATACCGCCTACGAACTGCTCTACCGTTTTGTCGACGATATGCACAGCTATGCCCTGACCCACGCGTCCTTGGCTGATCACAGCCATGCACGTGAGCAGTGGGATGAGCCGTATGTGGCCCAGACCAACTGGCTGGTCTCGCTTGCTGCAGGCGTACGTGCTTCGTTCATCCTGCTGGTGCTGGGCAGCTACTGGATCATCACGGCCTGGCCCAGCGGGGCGATGATGACCCTGATCGCGGCAGCTACCGTGGGCCTGTCGGCGGCCACGCCGAACCCCAAGCGGATGTCGTTCCAGATGGCATGCGGCACCTTGCTGGGAGCCTTGATCGGCTTCTTCGAAATGTTCTTCGTGTACCCCTGGATTGATGGTTTCCCGTTGCTCTGCATGGTACTGGCACCGGTGTACATCCTCGGTGCGTTCCTCTCGTCTCGCCCGGCCTATTTCGGGGTTGGGGTGGGCCTGTTGATCTTCTTTTCCACCGGTTCAGTACCGGACAACATGACGGTCTACAACCCCTACAACTTCATCAACGACTACATCGCCATGGTGATCGGCATGTTGGTCTGCGCTGCGGCCGGGGCGATCATCCTGCCGCCGAACAGCCGCTGGTTGTGGAGCCGACTGGAGCAGGACCTGCGTGGCCAGGTGCTGTTTGCGATTACCGGGCGCCTGCGCGGCCTGGGCTCGGCGTTCGAGAGCCGTACCCGTGACCTGCTGCACCAGGCCTACGGTCTGGCGGCCGGCAAGCCACTGGTGCAGAGCTCGCTGCTGCGCTGGATGTTCGTGGTGCTGGAGGTGGGTCATTCGATCATCGAGTTGCGCAAGGAGCAGGCCGTTCTGCCGGTGCATCCGTGTTATGCCGAGTCGCAACCCTGGCGCCAGGCGATCAGGGTGATGGGCCGGGCGCTGGCGCGATTGTTCCTGCAGCCTTCGGCGAGCAACCATGAGCGTGCACTGGTGGCGGTGGACCATGCCATCAGCCGCGTCCAGGCAACCGATGAGCCGTTTGCCCGGCACTTCGACACGTCGGCCTTGCGCCGGGTGCAGAGTTACCTGCACTTCATCCGTACTTCCCTGCTTGACCCGCAATCGCCGCTGGCCGAACTGGCTCCGGTGAAAGGACTGCCCGATGCCCCGTGAAATTGCCTTCCATGGCATTTACATGCCCACCATGACCTTGATGTTCCTGATCGCTGCCCTGCTGGCGTGGGGCCTGGATCGCTTTATCGCCGGCTATGACGGCTACCGCTTTTTCTGGCACCCGGCGTTGCTGCGCTTGTGCCTGTTCATCTGCCTTTTTGGCGCCATGGCGCTGACTGTCTACCGTTGAGACCTTGTTGATGAAAAAGTTTTTCAGCCTGATCGCCACCCTGCTTGTACTGGCCGCCGCCGTGGTGATCGGCCGGCAGCTCTGGGTCCAGTACATGAACACGCCCTGGACCCGCGATGGCCGGGTGCGTGCCGACATCATCAACGTTGCCGCCGACGTGCCTGGTTATGTGGTCGATGTGCCGGTGCGTGACAACCAACTGGTAAAGAAGGGCGATCTGTTGATGCAGATCGACCCTGAGCACTACGAGTTGGAGGTCAAGCAGGCCCAAGCGCTCGTCGCTTCGCGCAAGGCCACCTGGGAGATGCGCAAGGTCAATGCCAGCCGCCGGGCTGACATGGACAACCTGGTGATCTCCAAGGAAAACCGTGACGACGCCAGCAACATCGCCAACTCGGCCATGGCTGATTACCAGCATGCCCAGGCGCAACTGGCGGCCGCCGAGCTGAACCTCAAGCGCACGCGGATCCTGGCCACTGTCGACGGTTACGTCACCAACCTCAACGTTCATCGCGGCGACTATGCGCGTACCGGTGAGGCGAAAATGGCCGTGGTCGACAAGAACTCCTTCTGGGTCTACGGCTTCTTCGAGGAAACCAAGTTGCCGCATGTGCGTGTCGGTGACCAGGCCGACTTGCAGATGATGAGTGGTGAAGTGCTCAAGGGGCATGTGGAGAGTATTTCGCGGGGTATCTACGACCGTGACAACCCGGAAAGCCGCGAGTTGATCGCCGACGTCAACCCGACGTTCAACTGGGTTCGCCTGGCTCAACGGGTACCGGTACGTATCCACATCGACGAAGTACCGGAAGGCTTCCTGCTGGCGGCGGGTACCACCTGCACGGTGGTGGTCAAACAGGGTAAATCCGAGGCGCAATGACCTGCGTTGGCCGCGCGCCGAATGCCCTGACGGGTTCAGAGGCTGCGGTTGAGACCAAAGCGTTTTTTCAGCACCCACTGCTGCAGCCCATGGGGTAGCAATGCCTGTAGCAGGGGGAGTGCGCGGCTGCCATTGCCCAGGCGCACCAGGGGTGCGGGCTTTGCTTGCTGCACTGCCTTCAGCAGGCCTTGGGCAAACTCACTGGTGGGGGTCGGTTTGTCCTGCGAGGCACGGGCGCGGGCGCGAATGCCTTCGCGCAGCGGCCACCACGGCGATTCTTCGTGCAACAACTGTTCGGCTTCGCGCCCGGCATTGCTGGCAAAGCTGGAAGCAATTGCACCAGGCTGCACTTCCATCACCCGTATACCGAAGGGCGCCAGCTCCAGGCGCAGGGCGTCGCTCAAGGCATGCACGGCCGCTTTGGAGGCGCAGTAGGCGCCGGCGAACGGCGTAACCAGCACACCCGAGACGCTGCCAATGTTCACCACCAGGCCACGTGCTCGTCGCAGTGCCGGAAACAAGGCGCGGGTTACGCCGACCACGGCGAATACGTTGGTTTCAAACTGGCGACGTATCGCCTCGACGCCGCCGTCGAGCAGCGGCCCCATGGCACCGTATCCGGCGTTGTTGATCAACACGTCGAGGCCGTTGCCGCGCTGCTCCAGCTCTGCCGCCAGTGTTGCAAGGCCGGCTTCATCATTGACATCCAGTTGCCGTGCGGTAAGCCCGATGGCCTGCAGGCGGGCGACATCCTCGGGTTTGCGCGCACTGGCCCAGACATCGAAGCCTGCTGACTGGAACGCTTCGGCCAAGGCGAGACCAATGCCGCTGGAGCATCCGGTGATCAGAACGGTGGGCATAGGACGATCCTTGGCGGTAGATGAGCCTCGGATCATACGTCATCAAGCAGGGCGCAGGCGTACCCCAGGGCTCAATCCGCGAAGCGGCCCTGCAGGTGTTCGGCGCGAAACTCCAGCGTTTGCGGGCGATAGCCAGAGCGCAGCGGCGGTAATGGCAAGCAGGCTTCCCAACTGGCGCCGGCCTGCAGGTCACCCGGGCCGCGATAACGCGGTGCCGAGTAGGTGTTTTCCGCCAGATTGACCTGATCGCCCGGGGCATACGCGGCAATCCGCCAGCGCAGCTCCACCAGGGGTTGCGGGTTGGTGTTGGTCAGTTTGACCTGCAACGGCCGGTCGGCCGGGCAATGCTCGGGCGCGTAGCTCAGGCGCATGTCCAGGTGTGCCAGTTGAGCCGCCTCACGGTTGTCCTGCCAGAGCACCCACAGGCCGACCAGGCCGAGGCCGAACACCGCGGCCATGGAGATGGGCAGGGCCTTGGCTGGGTAGCGTAGCAGCAGGATCAGCCAGGACAGGATCAGGACGACGCCGATAAGCATAGGGGGCTGCCTTGAGTGCGTGATATCACCATCGTAGCGATAAAACGGCACTCGACCAAGCGGCGGGCGGCTTACCGGCGATTGCCTTCAGTCGACCGGATGATCGCGCAGGAACACCAGGTTGTCCGGCTTGGACTGCTCGGCACTGTAGTAGTAGCCCTGCACATCGAACTGCTTCAGCCGGTCAGGATTGTCGATGCGTTCCTGGATGACGAAGCGGCTCATCAGGCCTCGGGCTTTTTTGGCATAGAAACTGATGATCTTGTACTGGCCGTTTTTCTGGTCGCGAAATTCGGTGTTGATCACACGGGCATTCAGCGCGCTGCGCTTGACCGCGCTGAAGTACTCGTTGCTGGCCAGGTTGAGCAGCAGGTCATCGCCTTGATCGGCCAGCGCCTGGTTCAGCCATTCGCTGATGCGCGTACCCCAGAAGGCATACAAGTCCTTGCCGCGGGCGTTGGCCAGCTTGGTGCCCATCTCCAGCCGGTACGGCTGCATCAGGTCGAGCGGGCGCAGCAGGCCATACAGGCCCGAGAGCATGCGCAGGTGGTCCTGGGCGTAGCTGAAGTCGTCTTCGCCAAGGCTTTCGGCGTCGAGGCCTGTGTAGACATCGCCCTTGAAGGCCAGCAGTGCCTGCTTGGCATTGGCCGGCGTGAAATCGGGCGTCCAGCTGCCGAAGCGTGCGGCGTTGAGCCCGGCCAGTTTGTCAGACAGGTGCATCAACGCTGCGATTTGAGCCGGGGTGAAGTCCCGCAACTGAGCAATCAGCACCTGTGAGTCGTCCAGGTACTGCGGCAGGGTGAAACGCTGGGTCACCGGCGGGGTTTCGTAGTCGAGGGTCTTGGCGGGGGAAATCACCGTCAGCATGTCATAGGCTCCTTCAATCGTGCTGCGGATTCTACGGGGCAGGGCGGTCGATCTCCAGCTATGGGCACGATAGTCCCTGCGTTATAGTGCCGGCGATCAAAACGGAGAGTGTTGTCTTGCGCATTGCCCTTTTATTGCTGGCGGGATGGTTGAGCCTGTCGACGGCCATGGCCGGTGCTGCCGAGGTTGCTACCTACGATCGCAGCAGTTGGCCTGAACAGCTCAATTCTCCGGCACTGTTCGATGTCGCCTCGCGTGCCGAGATTCTGGGGTTCGCCAAAGCCCTGCATGACAGTGAGGCGCTGGATCAGGCCGAGCTGACGGCGCGTCTTGGCCTGCGGCAGATCAACCTGTTGTCAGTCAATGCCCTGCGTGAGCGGCTGTGGCAGCGGTTGTGGCGCAACTATGACCTGGCCCAACAGAGCTGCGAGCAGGACGCCTCGTTCTGTTATGCCCTTGAAAGCCTGGCGGATTTGCGTGCTCAGGCCGGGCAGATCAAGGTCGCCGCCGACTCGTTCTATGCCCCGTGGGTTGAGCCAAGCCGGATGTTCCATGAGCGCTACCTGGATGAACTGCTGCGCAAGGCTGCGTTGTTTCCGCAGACCAGCAGCGAGATCGAGCGTTTCTCCAGCCTGGAGCGTAACGGTGACGAGCTGAACGACCGGATGTTCCTGCTGACCTTCGAGGGTGGCCCTACGCTGGCCGGTGGTGCCAGTGATGCGCTGACAGATTATTTGCGTCGGCAGAAGCTGTCAGCGACGTTCTTTGTGCTCGGCGACAGTGTGCAGAAACGCCGTGACAAGACCTCCGTCGCCGCGTTGCAGGCGCTTTACCGCGGGCAGTGCGTGGGCATTCAAGGCTGGCAGTACCGTTCTCACAGCCATTGGCTGGACTGGCAGGACTCTATTCTGCGCAGTCAGGCACGGGTCAGTAGCGATCTGCCCGAGCAGTATGTTGCGCAGTTTCGCCCCCCCTATGGCCAGCGTCGTGCCGACGCGCAGGCGTTTTTCAGCAGCCAGCACATGCAGGTGGTGTTGTGGGATATCGATGCTCAGGACCAGAGCGCACTGGATGCCGAACAGTCAGCACAGCGGGTGCTGAGCCTGATGTTGTTGTGGCGCAAGGGCTTGATACGGTTCCATGACACCCAGCCCAAGGCGCAGGCGTCACTGACCTGGCTGCTGCAACACACGGCGCAGAGCGGGATCGGTTGGGAGGGGTGCAAGGACTTCGCGGCAGGCCGTTGAGGGGCGTGCGTGGGCGCACATTGCAGGCAGCCGTTGAGCCGACTGGATTTTTGACTTTAACGGTGCATGGGGGCTACGCCAAGCGGTTTTTGCCCTCTTGAAAAATAAACTTCAAGAATGCGTAAAAACGCTTTTTACCGTCATGGGTTTTGCGGTATTACAAAGACAGACCGCCGAACCCTGCAACACAGGTGGCGTCTTACTCGCCATCCTTTGTTTGTAGCTGCCCACCCGTAACGACGCGGGCCCCGGGGAGCATCAGCGGTCACATCGCGGCGCAGCACCGTCTGGGTATTGCGTCGTCAGGCTCCCACAAAGGTGACCGAGTATGGATGATCAAGGACGTACCACTTCTTCCAACCTGCCAATCCTTTACGTGCTCGATACCAATGTTCTGATTCACGATCCGAACGCGTTACTGAACTTCGAGGAGCACCACGTCACCATCCCGATGACCGTGCTTGAGGAGCTCGACAAGCTCAAGGACGGCAAGCACTCCGTCGCTGCAGAATGTCGTCAGGCCATCCGCTTGATCGATCAGACCCTGGGCGACGCCTCGCCTGCCGATGTTGAGCAGGGCGTACCCATCCAGCGGGGCAAGAGTGGCCCGAAAGGCTTCCTGTCCATCTTGATGACGCCGCGCACTGAGCCGCACCGTCTACTGCCTGAGCATTTGAACGACAACATCATCATCAACCAATTGCTTGAGCTGCGGAGCCGGCGCAAGGAACTGAGTGTGGTGCTGGTGACCAAAGACATCAACATGCGCCTCAAGGCCCGTGCCTGTGGCATCGCCGCCGAGGACTACAGTACCGATCAGTTGGTCGACGACGTTTCCCTGTTGTCCAAGGGCTATCACTCGGTGACGGGGTCGTTCTGGGACCGGGTCAGCAAGGTCGAGACCCGTCAGGAGCGCGGGCGCACCTGGCACCGTGTGCAATTGATCGACAACCTGCCGGCTGTTCACATCAACGAGTTCATCATTGACGAACAGGGCTTTGTCGGCTGGATCAAAGGTATCAAGGACAGCGAACTGCTGCTGCTCGACTTGCACCAGGAGCCGCTGCTGCATCAGGAAGCCTGGGGTTTGAAGCCGCGTGACATTCATCAGGGCCTGGCGCTGTTCGCCTTGCTTGACCCGGACATCCACCTGGTCAACCTGACGGGCGCTGCCGGTTCCGGCAAGACCATTCTGGCCTTGGCGGCAGCCATTGAGCAGACCATGGTCAGCAAGCGTTACCGTCGCATCATCGCTACCCGCAGTGTGCAGGGGCTCGACCAGGAGATCGGCTTCCTGCCAGGCACCGAAGCGGAAAAAATGGAGCCTTGGCTGGGCGCCATCACTGACAACCTCGAAGCGCTGCACATGGACGATGAGAGCACCCATGGCAGTGTCGAATACATCCTTGAGCGGGTTCCGCTGCAGTTCAAGTCGCTTAACTACATTCGCGGTCGCAGCTTCCAGCAAAGCCTGATCCTGATCGACGAATGCCAGAACCTGACCCCGCACCAGATGAAAACCATCATCACCCGTGCCGGTTCCGGTTCCAAGGTGATCTGCCTGGGCAACCTGGCGCAGATCGATACCCCTTACCTGTCCGCGACCAGCTCGGGCCTGACCTACCTGACCGAGCGCTTCAAGGACTTCCCCAACGGTGTGCATATCACCCTGCAAGGGGTGCCTCGTTCGATTCTGGCCGAATACGCCGAATCGCATCTGTGACGTCTCGTTCGGGCGGCCATGTGCCGCCCGAACTTTGTCGCATGGCCCGTGCGAAAAGTTGACCTGCAGGTTTACAATCAAGGTCCGCTGATCAGGAGTATGGCTGTGCTGACACATCTCGATTCTCAAGGTCGGGCCAATATGGTCGACGTTACCGAAAAGGCCGTGACCTCGCGTGAAGCTGTTGCTGAGGCGCGCGTACGCATGCTCCCGCAAACCCTGCAGATGATTGTCGACGGTGATCATCCCAAAGGGGATGTGTTTGCCGTGGCCCGCATTGCCGGGATCCAGGCGGCGAAAAAAACCAGTGACCTGATCCCGCTGTGCCACCCGTTGATGCTCACCAGCGTCAAGGTCGAACTCAGTGCTGAAGGCCTCGACACGGTGCACATCCTGGCCCGCTGCAAGTTGGCCGGGCAAACCGGCGTCGAGATGGAAGCTCTGACGGCGGCCAGTGTGGCCGCGTTGACGATCTATGACATGTGCAAGGCCGTCGACCGTGGCATGACCATCGACAGTGTGCGCCTGTTAGAGAAGCGCGGCGGCAAGAGTGGTGATTACCAGGCAGGTGACGCATGAGCTTGAACGTGCAGTATTTCGCCCGTTACCGGGAAGCCTTGGGGCTGGAGAGCGAAACGCTCGAGGGCGTGTTTGCCACGGTCGATGCCCTGCGCCAGCACCTGCTGCAGCGCGGCGGAGCCTGGGAGGTACTGGCCGAGCAGAACATCATGTGCGCACGTAATCAGGACCTCTGTTCACTCAGCGAGCCCTTGGCTGATGGCGATGAGGTAGCGTTTTTTCCAACCGTGACCGGAGGTTGAGCATGGCGATTCGGGTGCAGGCGGGCGCTTTTGACCCGGGGGCCGAGCTCAATGCCCTGCATGCGGCCAATGTGGGGATCGGCGCCGTGGTCGGTTTCGTCGGGTACGTGCGCGACTTCAATGAGGGGCGTGAAGTCGCGGGCATGTTCCTGGAGCACTATCCAGGCATGACCGAAAAGGCGCTCGGCAAGATCATCGCCGAGGCGGAGTCACGCTGGCCCTTGTTGCGCCTTGAAGTACTGCATCGCATCGGGGCGTTGGAGCCCGGTGAGCCGATTGTCTTCGTCGGGGTGGCCAGCGCTCATCGTCAGGCGGCATTCGATGCCTGCAACTTCGTGATGGACTACCTCAAGACCCGGGCACCGTTCTGGAAAAAGGAAAACACTGCCGAAGGGGCGCGTTGGGTCGAAGGGCGGGTCAGTGACCAGTCGGCGGCGCAGCGCTGGGAGGACGGTCGCTAAACGACACAAACGCTGTGGTCGCCAGTGTGGCTGGCGATGTTGCGCCTCGGTCTCTCGCGCGCATCCAGGTGTTGAAATTGTGTACGTAAAAGTCCAGTATGGATTTATAAGTACAAAATAATTTCAGGCTTGTCACTTTCCTCTGTCTTGCAACACACCTCCAATAATGAGCGAGAGAGCCCTCATGAAGACCACTACACTGATTGCCGGTCTGGCCCTGAGCCTGTTGGCCAGCAGCAACCTGTTCGCCGCCGAGAAAACCTTGCGTATCGGTATCGAAGCCGCCTACCCGCCGTTTGCCTTCAAGACCCCGGACGGCAAGATCAGCGGTTTCGACTACGACATCGGTAATGCCCTGTGCGCGCAGATGCAGGTCAAATGCCAATGGACCGAGCAAGAGTACGACGGGCTGATTCCCTCGCTGAAGGTCAACAAGATCGACGCCGCGCTGTCGTCTATCACCATCACCGAAGAGCGCAAGCGCTCCGTTGACTTCACCCACAAGTACTACTTCACCTCGGCGCGCCTGGCGATGAAGGCCGGTACTCAGGTCGATGACCAGTACCAGAGCCTCAAGGGCAAACGTATCGGCGTACAGCGTGCGACCACCACCGACCGTTACGTCTCTGAAGTGCTGGCGCCAAAAGGTGTAGAAATTGTTCGCTACACCAGTAACGAAGAGATTTTCATGGACCTGGTTTCCGGGCGTCTGGACGGTGTGTTCGCGGACACCATCCCGCTGGAGCAAGGCTTTCTGTTGACGCCCAAGGGCGAGGGCTATGCCTTTGTCGGGCCTGAGCTGAAAGATCCGAAGTACGTTGGCGAAGGTGCCGGTATTGCCGTGCGCAAGGGCAATACGCAGCTGGTCAGCGAGCTCAACAAAGCCATCGACGAAATCCGCAGCAATGGCGAGTACCAGAAGATCCAGGCCAAGTACTTCAAGTCGGATATCTACGGCGACTGATCTGCGCCTGACTCAGGGCCTGATGCTGTTCAGGCCTTGAGTTCCTTCAGGTGTTTGTACACCGTCGCCCGCCCCATGTTCAGTACATTGGCCACATAGTTGGCCGCACTCTTGCCACGAAACGCGCCTTCGGCGTGCAGGGCAAACACCAGTTCGCGCTTATGCTCACGGGTCAGCAGGTTCAGGCTGAGCTGGCGCTGGCGCAGCCAGCCGTTCAGGAAGGTATTGATGCGCTCCTGCCAGTCATCGCGGAACAATGCGTCGGGTTGCGGGATCAACTTGCTGGGCGAGAGAAACAGGTCCAGGGCGGCCTTGACGCTCTCGAACAGGGAAATGTTCAAGTTGATGCACAGCACGGCCAAGGGGCTGCCGTTGGCGTCGCGCAGCACCGTGCTCAGCGAGCGAATCTTCTGCCCGTCCCAGTTGAGTTTCTCGTAAGGGCCGATATTGGTTTCGTCGGTGCCTTCTTCGAACATGTCTTCCAGCGCCGCATCGTCACCGATCTCGCGCTTGGAGAGGTTGTTGGCGATGTAGTCGATCTTCTGGCTGCGCAGGTCGTGCAGGACCACTTCGGCATGCGGGAAGAACAGCGTGGCGATGGCATCGGCGATCGCCCGGAAGTTGTCCAGGGCCGGGTCGGGGCGAGGTGTCGACATTGAGGCGGGCTCCAGCGGTTGTCAGCGCCCTTGGCTAAAGGGCGCTGGGAGTGTGCCGCAAACGCAGTGGCGCGTCACCCTTGGGCTGCAACCAAGCGCTCAGGCGAGAGCATGGCGGCCGTCAGGCCAAAGCTCTTGAGTGGCTCGGGCAATGCTTCGCCGCGCACCAGTGCGGCACTGGCTTGGCCCATGGCGGGCGAGGTCTGTATGCCATAGCCGCCTTGTGCCGCGACCCAGAACAGGCCGGGTACTTGAGGGTCGAAGCCGGCGATCAGGTCGCCGTCGGCCACGAAGCTGCGCAGCCCGGCCCAGGTGCGGGTGGGGCGGCGAATGCTCAGGGTGGTGGCTTCTTCGATCTGGTAAATGCCCATGGCGATGTCCAGCTCTTCCGGCTGCACATCGTGTGGTGCCACCGGGTCGGCATTGGCGGGCGAGCCCAGCAGCATGCCGGCGTCGGGCTTCATGTAGAAGGATTCGTCGAGGCTGACCAGCATTGGCCAGTCATGGCTGTCCACGCCTTCTGGAGCGGCGAAGATGAAGGCGGCGCGGCGTTTGGGTTGCAGGCCCAGCGGCCGTGCGCCCGCCAGTTCGCCGATCTGGTCCGCCCAGGCGCCTGCCGCGTTGATCAACACCGGGGCGCTGAAGCTGCCACGGCCGGTGTGGACCTGCCACAGGCCGTCGGCGCTGCGTTCTATGCGCTGAACTTCGCAGTCGCTATGCACTTCGCCCTGTTGGCGGCGAATGCCACGCAGGTAGCCCTGGTGCAGGGCGTCAGTGTCGATATCGCTGGCGCTTGGGTCGTAGAGCGCGCCGTGCACCTTGTCGCGGCGCAGTACCGGGAGCCGCTCGCAGGCCTGCTCGGCACTGAGCAACTGCACCTCGGGCACGCAGGCTTTGGCGCTGTCGTACTGGCGTTGCAGCTCTTCGGCATCACCGGTGAAGTCGACGGTCATTTCCCCGCGCGGGGTCAATAGCGGATGCTCGGCAAACCCCGCTGGCGGGGCATCGAAAAATGCCCGGCTGGCAAGCGTCAGGGCGCGTACTTGTGGCGTGCCATAGGCGGCCGTGTAGAGCGCCGCCGAGCGGCCGGTGGAGTGATAGCCCGGCTGCGACTCGCGTTCGAGCAGCACGACCTTGCCATGGCCGGCGAGCCAGTAGCCGGTGGAGGCGCCGGCAATGCCGGCGCCAATAATGATGAAATCTGCTGGTTGCATGGACGTCTCCGGTCGCCGTCAGTCGGCGCGCTGCAGTCGATAGAGCGCATTGGCCAAGGCAATGTCTTCAAGGCCCAGGCCGATGGAGCGGAAGAACGCATGGCGCTGGTAGTCAGGGCGCGGCGCCTGATCGCTCAGCAGTTGTGCCAGGTCGCCGATGATCGCGTCGGCGTGCCAGCCATGCTGTTCGCTGGCGATGCGCATTTCCCCGGCCGACCCTGGCGTGGTCAGGCGGTAGTCGCAGTAGACGTCCATGTTCGCGAGGGTTTCTGGCGGCACTTCATGAGCGCGCACGGCGTTGGTGCTGATCGAGGTGATCAGGGCAGGCTTGCTCAATTGACGCGGGTCGATGACCGGGCTGGCCGAAGACGTACAGAGCATGATGACGTCGGCGTCTTGTACCGCTTGTTCAAGGGTATCGGCAAAGGTCAGGCGTGGATCGAGGTCACTCAGTGCACGACGTTGTTCGGCGCTCTGCTGATGCAGGCGCGGCGAGTAGAGGCGGATGTCCTGCCAGTCGCGCAGGTCGCGGGTGTAGCGCAGGTGCGCCCGGGCGATGGGGCCGCTGCCGATCAGGGTCAGGCGGCGGGCACCGCTTGCGGCCAGTGCATCGACGGCCACGGCGGTGGTCGCGGCGGTGCGCGCGGTGGTCAGTTCGCCAGCGTCGCAAAGCAGCAGTGGCTGGCCGCTTTCCATGGACATCAGCAGTGTCCAGGCGGTAACCAGCGGGCCCGTGTCACGGACGATGTAGGGCGATGTCTTGACCCCGTAGACACCGTCTTCAGCCAGTACGCCGCCGTAGTTGATGAAATCGCCGGCACCACCTGGGAACTCGACGAGCTGCTGCGGCGGCTGCACAGCTTGCCCGGCGGCCAGATCGCGAAACAGTTTGCGCAGGATCTGCGGGACATCCAGCTGGCTGAGCAGTTGGCGTGCGTGCTGTTGATCAATGACGAGGGGCGCGGACATGCAGTGCTCCAAATAAACTATTTTGTCTATTATGGACTTTTTGTTCTTGTGGGCAATATCGCGGGCATAAAAAAACGCCGCCTGGCAGCAGGCAGCGTTTTCGGTGTTGCAGTACAGCCGATCAGTGAGGCTTGCGGGGCACGGCCTCGAGCAACTCGGCCGGCGGCATCTCGCAGCTGATCTTGCGACCCAGCAGTGTTTCGATGGCGGGTAGCTGGTAAGAGTCATCTTCACCGGCGAAGCTGATCGATACGCCGCTGGTGCCAGCACGACCGGTACGACCGATACGGTGAACGTAATCGTCCGGGTCTTCTGGCAGGGTGAAGTTGATCACATGGCTGATGCCGTCGATGTGAATTCCGCGACCGGCCACGTCGGTGGCCACCAGTACGGTGATACGGCCTTCACGGAAGTTTTCCAGCGTGCGGATACGCTTGTGCTGCGGCACATCGCCGGACAGCTGGGCGGCGTTGACACCGTCGCGTACCAGGCGCTCTTCGATACGGCGCACTTCGTCCTTGCGGTTGGCGAAGACGATGACCCGTTCCCATTTGTTGCGGGTGATCAGGTTGTACAGCAACTTGTATTTGTCGCTGCCGGCCACGGCATAAACGTGCTGCTCGACGGTCTCGCTGGCGACGTTTTCCGGCTCGATCTCGACGATGGCCGGGGTCGTGGTCCACTGCTTGGCCAGGTTCATCACGTCTTCGGTGAAGGTGGCCGAGAACAGCAGGGTCTGGCGTTCGCTTTTCGGTGGTGTCTGGCGAATGATCTGCCGTACCTGGGGGATAAAGCCCATGTCGAGCATGCGGTCGGCTTCGTCCAGCACCATCACCTCGACCATGTCCAGGTGCACTTCGCCGCGCTGGTTGAAGTCCAGCAAGCGGCCCGGTGTGGCAACCAGGATGTCGCAGTGGCGGGCTTCAAGCTGTTTGAGCTGCTTGTCGAAGTCCATACCGCCAACGAAGGTCATTACGTTCAGGCCGGTGTACTTGGTGAGTGCTGCGGCGTCCTTGGCGATCTGGACGACCAGTTCGCGGGTCGGGGCGATGATCAGTGCCCGTGGCTCACCCATGTAGCGCTCTTTGGGTGCCGGAGTCTGCTGCAGTTGGGTAATGATCGAAATCAGGAACGCGGCGGTCTTGCCTGTGCCGGTCTGAGCGCGGCCGATAGCGTCCTGGCCACGCAGGGTATAGCCCAGTACCTGAGCCTGAATCGGCGTGCAGTAGGGGAAGCCCAGGTCATGGATGGCGTGCATCAGCTCTGGCGAAAGCTTGAAGTCGTGGAAACGGGTCTTGCCTTCCTGTGGCTCAACCATGAAGTCTTCCAGTTTCCAACTGGATGCCGCGGGTTTTGGCTTGCGCTCACGGCGCGGCTTGGGTTCTGCCGGTTTCTCAGCCTTTGCCGCGACGGGCGCTTGAGCCTGTGGCTGGGCTGCTGGTGCAGAGGGCTTGGGTTGTGCAGGTGGCTGCACCACGGGGGCAGCGGTTTCGGCAGCGAGTTGCTCAGCCTCGCCTTTGCCGAACATCTTCTTGAGTGCTTTGAGCACGGTCATCTCGTCAATTGGTTAAGGAATGTACGCCGGCCAGTGTAATGCAAGATTCGGGCGCGGCGTAGTGGATTGAGCTGACGGCTACACGGAAGTCGTGCTTCCGCTCAAACGCTGGGTCAGCCAGGTACCGATATCGCGGATTTCCTCGGGCAGTACTTCGTGCTCCATCGGGTATTCCTGCCAGCCGGCATTAACCCCCCAATGTTTGAGGTGTTCGTAGGCGGTACGGCCCATGGCGTTCTGTACCACAGTGTCGTACTGGCCATGCAGGCACAAGGCCGGGGTGCGTTGCTGGCTAGCGCTTAGCTCGCGTTCGGCGCTGAAGGTCGGTGCGTAGGTTGACAGGGCCAGGACACCGCCCAGGGTGCCTTGCCACTTTACATACGCCGTGTGCAGCACGACCGCACCACCTTGTGAAAAGCCGGCAAGAAAAATCCGCGTTGGATCGATCCCTTTGGCGCGCTCGGCCTCGATCAATGCAATGACCTGGTCTGCTGAGTCTTCCAACTGCGTGCGATCAATCGAACGGGCCGGGCTCATGGCCGTGATGTCGTACCAACTGGGCATTTCATAGCCGCCGTTGATGGTCACCGGGCGGGTGGGTGCCTGGGGCATTACGAAGCGGGTACTCAACAACTGTTCCTGCAAGGCTTCGGCGACCGGCAGGAAGTCGTAACGATCTGCCCCCAAACCGTGCAACCAGATCACACAGGCATCGGGGGTCTTTTGCGGCTCAAGTATCAACGGGGTGGTCATGACTGCTCCGAAAATGTGCGCACGCTCTTATTAAGTGCATGAAAAGAAGGCGTGTCGGTTCGGTCCGGGAAAAACTTGTCGAAAGGCGACAAGTTTACCTGTTGGCGCACACTGAATCGCTTAAGCGGCTCAGTGTGGTACGCGCTTTGCTACGAACCTTGCGACGTGACGCGTGGCGTTTCGACGGTAACACCATTTCGCTATTAAAGGCTGCCACAGAACAGCGTTATTGCGCCATTGACCCAAAAGCAAGCCAGCGCGGGTCGGATGCGCCTCATAAGGGTGCGGTGCAATCGGCTCGAACACAACAAGAGCAATCTGGAGGTTTTAATGAAGATGTTGAAATCCACTCTGGCAGTCGTTACCGCTGCCGCCGCACTGGGTATCAGTGCTTTCGCGCAGGCCGGTGCAACCCTCGAAGCGGTTCAGAAAAAGGGTTTCGTCCAGTGTGGCGTGAGTGACGGCTTGCCGGGCTTCTCGGTGCCGGATGCCAAGGGCAAGATCGTGGGTATCGATGCTGACGTCTGCCGCGCCGTGGCTGCCGCCGTCTTCGGTGATGCAAACAAGGTCAAGTTCAGCCAACTGAACGCCAAGGAGCGTTTCACGGCGTTGCAGTCCGGTGAAGTGGATGTGCTATCGCGTAACACTACCTGGACCAGTTCGCGCGATGCCGGCATGGGCCTGGTGTTCGCGGGCGTCACGTACTACGACGGCGTAGGTTTCCTGGTGAACAAGAAGCTTGGCGTTTCCAGTGCCAAGGAACTGGATGGCGCAACCATCTGCATCCAGGCCGGTACCACCACTGAACTCAACGTCTCCGACTACTTCCGCGCCAATGGCCTGAAGTACACCCCGATCACCTTCGACACCTCCGATGAAAGCGCCAAATCGCTGGAGTCCGGTCGTTGCGATGTACTGACCTCCGACAAGTCGCAGCTCTACGCACAACGCTCCAAACTGGGGTCGCCAAACGATTATGTCGTGTTGCCGGAAACCATCTCCAAGGAGCCACTGGGCCCTGTCGTGCGTAAGGGCGATGAAGAGTGGTTCAGCATCGTCAAGTGGACCCTGTTCGCGATGATCAATGCCGAAGAGGCAGGTATCACCTCGAAGAATGTCGAGGCTGAAGCGAAATCGACCAAGAACCCGGACGTCGCCCGCCTGCTCGGTGCTGATGGCGAATATGGCAAAGACCTCAAGCTGCCCAAGGACTGGGTCGTACAGATCGTCAAGCAAGTCGGTAACTACGGCGAAGTGTTCGAGAAGAACCTTGGCGCAAGCACCGATCTGAAGATCGACCGTGGTCTGAATGCCCTCTGGAACAACGGCGGCATCCAGTACGCGCCACCAGTGCGCTGATGGGTACGGCCTGCGGCAGCGAGCTGCTGCAGGCCGTTTCGTTCCTTCTCTTCGGGGCATTTCATGCAAAATAAAATCGGCGCACCCAAAGGGGTTTCCCTTAGCGATCCACGTGTGCGTGCGTGGCTGTTCCAGATCATCACCGTGGTCGCGGTGGTAGGGCTGGGCTGGTACCTGTTTCACAATACCCAAACCAACCTGCAGCACCGAGGCATTACCTCGGGTTTCGATTTTCTTGAGCGCAGTGCCGGTTTCGGGATCGCTCAGCATTTGATTCCTTACACCGAGTCCGACAGTTATGCCCGGGTATTTGTCATCGGCTTGCTCAACACGCTGCTGGTGACCTTCATCGGCATTATCCTGGCGACCGTGCTGGGTTTCATCGTCGGTGTGGCCCGGTTATCGCCGAACTGGATGATCAGCAAGCTGGCCACGGTGTATGTCGAGACTTTTCGTAACATTCCGCCGCTGCTGCAGATTCTCTTCTGGTACTTCGCAGTATTTTTGACCCTGCCGGGGCCGCGCGGCAGCATCAATTTTGGCGATACGTTCTTTATCAGCAACCGTGGCTTGAACATGCCGGGTGCTTCGCTGGCGGAGGGCTTCTGGCCGTTCGTCGGCAGTCTCGTGGTGGCCGTGATTGCCATCGTGCTCATGGTCCGTGTGGCCAACAAGCGCTTTGAGGAAACCGGTGAGCCGTTCCATAAGTTCTGGGTCGGCCTGGCGCTGCTTTTGGCCATTCCGGGGCTGTGTGCGTTGCTCATAGGCACCCCACTGCACTGGGAAGTGCCGCAGCTCAAGGGCTTCAACTTTGTGGGCGGCTGGGTACTGATTCCCGAACTGCTGGCGCTGACCCTGGCATTGACGATCTATACGGCAGCGTTCATTGCCGAGATCGTTCGTTCCGGGATTCGTTCGGTCAGCCATGGCCAGACCGAGGCGGCGCGTTCGTTGGGCCTGCGTGAAGGGCCAACCCTGCGCAAGGTCATCATTCCCCAGGCGCTGCGAGTGATCATTCCACCCTTGACCAGCCAATACCTGAACCTGGCGAAGAACTCCTCGCTGGCAGCGGGTATCGGCTATCCGGAAATGGTTTCGCTGTTCGCTGGAACCGTGCTCAACCAGACCGGCCAGGCTATCGAAGTGATCGCCATCACCATGAGTGTCTACCTGGCCATCAGCATCAGCATTTCCCTGCTGATGAACTGGTACAACAAGCGCATTGCGCTGATCGAGCGGTGAGGATACGCGCATGAGTACCCATGTTTTCAAACCTGATATGCCGCCGCCGGTGAAAGCCGTCGGTGCCCTCGCATGGATGCGCAACAACCTGTTCTCCAACTGGCTCAACACCCTGTTGACGTTGTTTGCGGTGTATTTGGTCTGGCTGATCGTACCGCCCCTGTTGCAGTGGGCATTCATCGATGCCAACTGGGTGGGAACCACTCAGGCCGACTGCACCAAGGAGGGCGCTTGTTGGGTGTTTATCCAGCAGCGCTTCGGGCAGTTCATGTACGGCTACTACCCCAGTGAACTGCGCTGGCGGGTCGACCTGACGGTGTGGCTGGCCGTGATCGGCGCAGCGCCCCTGTTCATCGCCCGCGTCCCGCACAAGGTTGTTTACGGCCTGGCGTTCCTGGTGCTGTACCCCATCCTGGCCTACACCCTGCTGCACGGTGGGTACCTGGGGCTGGTTGCGGTGGCCACCAGCCAATGGGGTGGCTTGATGCTGACCCTGGTGATTGCCACGGTCGGTATCGTCGGCGCGTTGCCGCTGGGCATTCTGCTGGCACTGGGGCGGCGCTCGAAAATGCCTGCAGTGCGCGTGGTGTGCGTCACGTTCATCGAGTTCTGGCGTGGTGTGCCGTTGATCACGGTGCTGTTCATGTCGTCGGTAATGCTGCCGCTGTTCCTGCCTGAAGGCATGAGCTTCGACAAGCTGCTGCGAGCGATGATCGGGGTGATCCTGTTCCAGTCGGCCTACATCGCCGAGGTGGTGCGCGGTGGCTTGCAGGCCATTCCCAAAGGCCAATACGAGGCGGCTGCCGCGATGGGCCTGGGTTACTGGCGGGCGATGGGCCTGGTGATTCTGCCGCAAGCCCTGAAGCTGGTGATTCCCGGCATCGTCAACACCTTCATTGCCCTGTTCAAGGACACCAGCCTGGTCATCATCATTGGCCTGTTCGACCTGCTCAACAGTGTCAAGCAGGCAGCAGCCGACCCCAAATGGCTGGGTATGGCGACTGAAGGCTACGTCTTCGCCGCCCTGGTGTTCTGGATTTTCTGTTTCGGTATGTCCCGCTACTCCATGCATCTGGAGCGTAAGCTGGACACAGGCCACAAGCGTTAGGAGTGTTCCCATGAGTGAAGCGATCAAACAGCCTGTGAGCCCTGAAGGCATTATTCAGATGCAGGGCGTGAACAAGTGGTACGGCCAGTTCCACGTGCTCAAGGACATCAACCTCAATGTGCGCCAGGGGGAGCGTATCGTCCTGTGCGGGCCTTCGGGGTCGGGCAAGTCGACGACCATCCGCTGCCTCAACCGCCTTGAAGAGCACCAGCAAGGCCGCATCGTGGTCGATGGCGTCGAGTTGACCAACGACCTCAAGCAGATCGAGGCGATTCGCCGTGAAGTGGGCATGGTGTTCCAGCACTTCAACCTGTTTCCGCACCTGACCATTTTGCAGAACTGCACCCTGGCACCGATGTGGGTACGCAAGATGCCCAAGCGCAAGGCCGAGGAAATCGCCATGCACTATCTGGAGCGGGTGCGGATTCCCGAGCAAGCCAACAAGTATCCGGGGCAGTTGTCCGGTGGTCAGCAGCAGCGGGTAGCGATTGCCCGGGCGTTGTGCATGAAGCCAAAGATCATGTTGTTCGATGAGCCAACCTCTGCGCTCGACCCGGAGATGGTCAAGGAAGTGCTCGACACCATGATCGGCCTGGCCGAAGACGGCATGACCATGCTCTGTGTGACCCATGAAATGGGCTTTGCCCGGACCGTGGCGAACCGGGTGATCTTCATGGACAAAGGTGAGATCGTTGAGCAGGCGCCGCCGAACGACTTCTTCGACCGGCCTCAGAACGAGCGAACCAAGCTGTTCTTGAGTCAGATCCTGCACTAAGGGCTGAAATGCAATCGCCGGCTTTGCCGGCGATTGCATTAAGGGATCAGTTGTTTTCTGTCTGCACCGGCGCGGGTGGCGGACGCAGGCCGACTTCAGCGACCAGCTTGAGCGCCTTGCCGTTGCGGATCACCTCGATCGTCACTTTATCGTTGGGCTTGGTCCGCGCCACCTGATTCATCGAACGACGGCCATCACCCGCTTCCTCACCATTGATGCTCAAGATCACATCGCCCAATTGCAGGCCGGCCTTTTGCGCTGGGCCATCGCGGAAGATCCCGGCGACGACGATGCCTGGTCGGCCCTGCAGGCCGAACGAATCCGCGAGTTCCTGAGTCAGGGGTTGTACTTCGATGCCCAGCCAGCCCCGGATTACCTGGCCATGCTCGATGATCGACTTCATGACTTCCAGGGCCAGCTTGGTCGGGATGGCGAAGCCAATGCCTTGCGAGCCGCCGGACTTGGAGAAAATCGCCGTGTTGATACCGGTCAGGTTGCCGTTGGCATCGACCAGCGCGCCGCCCGAGTTGCCCGGGTTGATCGCGGCGTCCGTCTGGATGAAATCTTCATAGGTGTTCAAGCCGAGTTGGTTGCGCCCGGTGGCACTGATGATACCCATGGTGACGGTTTGGCCGACGCCGAACGGGTTGCCAATCGCCAGGGCGACATCGCCGATATGAATACCGTCGGAGCGACCAATGGTGATTGAGGGCAGGTTTTTCAGGTCGATCTTCAAGACCGCGAGGTCGGTCTCAGGGTCGCTGCCAATGACGCGGGCGAGGGTTTCGCGGCCGTCCTTGAGCGCCACCACAATCTGGTCCGCCCCGGCGGTCACGTGGTTGTTGGTCAGCAGGTAGCCTTCCGGGCTCATGATCACGGCTGAACCCAGGCTGGACTCCCAGCGTTTTTGCTTGGGCAGGTTATCGCCGAAGAAGCGGCGGAACTGCGGGTCCTCGAACAGCGGGTGAGCGCTCTTGTTCACCATTTTGGTGGTGTACAGGTTGACCACGGCAGGAGCGGCAATGTTCACCGCATCGGCGTAGGACACCGGCCCCTGCATGATGCGTGTGGTTTGCGGCGCCTGCTGCAAATTGACATCCTGGCTGGGCAAGCCAACCCACTGTGGGAAGCGCAGGATGACCAGCAGGGCGACCAGTACACCGGTCAGCAGTGGCCAGCCAAAGTAACGCAAAGCCTTGAGCATTGAACGAGTCTCGGGAGTTGGCAGAGGGCCGCGAAGTAGTAAGGCGCGCGATCATACTGTGTCAGGCGTTGCGCCGGAACAGCACAACGTGATGACGGATAGCGGTAACTGATCTGGCGCCCCAGGCGTATGCCGTCGGTTTCCCCAAACCGGTCGACGGCCCATAATGACGTTCATTATACGAGGCCTTGTGCCGCGCTGAACTGCTGAATTAAGGAGTCTTTTCATGGCTGTCGCCCTGAGCACCCTGGTCGAGGAAGCCGACCGTTACCTTGGCAGTGCAAAAATTCAGGATTACTGCCCCAATGGCCTGCAAGTCGAGGGCAACCCACAGGTAACGCGCATTGTCAGTGGTGTCACTGCCAGCCAGGCGTTGCTCGATGCTGCTGTCGAGGCCGGCGCTGACCTGGTGCTGGTTCATCATGGTTATTTCTGGAAGGGTGAGAACCCTTGTATCACCGGCATGAAACAGCGCCGCCTGAAGACCTTGCTCAAGCACGACCTGAGCCTGCTGGCCTATCACCTGCCGCTGGACCTGCACCCGGAAGTCGGCAACAACGTGCAACTGGCGCGGCAACTGGAGATCACCGTTGAAGGCCCTCTGGATCCTGAAAACCCACGGGTAGTGGGATTGGTCGGCTCGCTGGCCGAACCGCTTTCTGCGCGTGATTTTGCCCGCAAGGTGCAGGATGTGATGGGGCGTGAACCCCTGCTGATCGAAGGTGACGGGGTTATACGCAGGGTCGGCTGGTGTACGGGCGGTGGCCAGGGCTATATCGATCAGGCGATTGCAGCCGGTGTTGACCTGTACCTCAGTGGCGAAGCGTCCGAGCAGACCTTCCACAGCGCACGGGAAAACGGCATCAGCTTTATCGCCGCAGGCCATCACGCGACCGAGCGTTATGGTGTGCAGGCACTGGGCGATTACCTGGCGCGGCGATTCGCACTGGAGCATCTGTTCATCGATTGCCCGAACCCCATCTGAAACTCAAAACCCCTAGGCATATTCTTATACCGTTTCGTTCTAGTTTGCTTCCTCAATAGAATTGGACGCTGTGCTAGAGTGCCGAACGCGAACACGGCCCGCTGGCCGTCCATAAGATCGATTTTCCGTGAGTAGCCATGGTCGACAAACTGACGCATTTGAAACAGTTGGAGGCGGAGAGCATCCACATCATTCGTGAGGTGGCCGCCGAGTTCGATAACCCGGTGATGCTGTACTCGATTGGCAAGGATTCGGCAGTGATGCTGCATCTGGCGCGCAAGGCTTTCTTCCCGGGCAAGCTGCCGTTTCCAGTGATGCATGTCGACACACAGTGGAAATTCCAGGAGATGTACAGCTTCCGCGACAAGATGGTCGAGGAAATGGGTCTGGAGCTCATCACCCACGTCAACCCTGAAGGCGTCGCCCAGGGTATCAACCCGTTCACCCACGGTAGTGCCAAGCACACCGACATCATGAAGACCGAGGGCCTGAAGCAGGCGCTGGACAAGTATGGTTTCGATGCCGCGTTCGGTGGTGCTCGTCGCGATGAAGAGAAATCCCGCGCCAAGGAGCGTGTGTACTCGTTCCGCGACAGCAAGCACCGCTGGGACCCGAAGAACCAGCGTCCTGAGCTGTGGAACGTCTACAACGGCAAGGTGAACAAGGGCGAGTCGATTCGTGTGTTCCCGCTGTCGAACTGGACCGAGCTGGACATCTGGCAGTACATCTACCTGGAAGGTATCCCGATCGTGCCGCTGTACTTCGCTGCCGAGCGCGAAGTGATCGAGAAGAACGGTACGCTGATCATGATCGACGACGAACGCATCCTCGAGCACCTCTCCGACGAGGAGAAGGCTCGCATCGTCAAGAAGAAAGTGCGTTTCCGTACCCTTGGCTGCTACCCGTTGACGGGCGCGGTGGAGTCCGAAGCTGAAACCCTTACGGACATCATTCAGGAAATGCTCCTGACGCGAACGTCCGAACGCCAGGGCCGTGTCATCGACCACGATGGCGCCGGTTCGATGGAAGACAAGAAACGTCAAGGCTACTTCTAAGTTAGGGTCAGAGCATGTCGCACCAATCCGAATTGATCAGCGAGGACATCCTCGCTTACCTGGCCCAGCACGAACGTAAAGAACTGCTGCGCTTTTTGACCTGCGGTAACGTCGATGACGGCAAGAGCACCCTGATCGGGCGCCTGCTGCACGACTCCAAGATGATCTACGAAGACCATCTGGAAGCGATCACCCGCGACTCGAAGAAAGTCGGCACCACTGGTGAAGACATCGATCTGGCGCTGCTGGTCGACGGCCTGCAGGCCGAGCGTGAGCAAGGCATCACCATTGATGTGGCCTACCGCTATTTCTCCACCGCCAAGCGCAAGTTCATCATTGCCGACACCCCGGGCCACGAGCAGTACACCCGCAACATGGCGACCGGTGCTTCTACCTGCGACCTGGCGATCATTCTGGTCGATGCCCGCTATGGCGTGCAGACCCAGACCCGCCGTCACAGCTACATTGCGTCGCTGCTGGGTATCAAGCACATCGTTGTCGCCATCAACAAGATGGACCTCAAGGGCTTCGACGAGCAGGTCTTCGAGTCGATCAAGGCCGACTACCTGAAGTTTGCCGATGCCATCAAGCTGAACCCGAGCAGCCTGCACTTTGTACCGATGTCGGCCCTCAAGGGCGACAACGTGGTCAACCGCAGCGAGCGTTCGCCGTGGTACACCGGCCCTGCGCTGATGGAAATTCTGGAAACCGTGGAAGTTTCCGCCGACCGCAACTTCACCGACCTGCGCTTCCCGGTGCAGTACGTGAACCGGCCGAACCTGAACTTCCGCGGCTTTGCCGGTACGTTGGCCAGCGGTGTCGTACACAAGGGCGACGAGATCGTCGTTCTGCCGTCGGGCAAGAGCAGCCGGGTCAAATCCATCGTCACCTTTGAAGGTGAGCTGGAACAGGCAGGCCCAGGCCAGGCCGTAACCCTGACCATGGAAGACGAGATCGACATCTCCCGTGGTGACTTGCTGGTGCATGCCGACAACGTTCCACCGGTGACCGACCAGTTTGATGCCATGCTCGTGTGGATGGCTGAAGAGCCCATGCTGCCGGGCAAGAAGTACGACATCAAGCGTGCTACCAGCTACGTGCCGGGCTCGATTGCCAGCATCACCCACAAGGTTGATGTGAACACCTTGGAGCAGGGCGCCGCCAGTGCGTTGCAGCTCAACGAAATCGGTCGGGTCAAGGTCAGCCTGGACGCGCCGATTGCCCTCGACGGCTATGACAGCAACCGCACTACCGGTGCTTTCATTGTCATCGACCGTCTGACCAATGGCACCGTGGGTGCCGGCATGATCATCGCGCCACCGGTTGTACCGCATGGTTCGGTGGGGCATCACGGCAAGATGGCTCACGTGGCCACGGAAGAGCGTGCACTGCGTTTCGGTCAGCAACCGGCCACCGTGCTGTTCAGCGGCCTGTCGGGCGCGGGCAAGAGCACCTTGGCGTATGCCGTTGAGCGCAAGCTGTTCGACATGGGCCGTGCGGTCTACGTGCTCGATGGCCAGAACCTGCGTCATGACCTGAACAAGGGCCTGCCACAGGACCG
The DNA here is from genome assembly GCF_002753995.1 of Pseudomonas sp. HLS-6. NCBI lineage: Bacteria > Pseudomonadati > Pseudomonadota > Gammaproteobacteria > Pseudomonadales > Pseudomonadaceae > Pseudomonas > Pseudomonas sp. HLS-6. The sequence goes on along the minus strand of NZ_CP024478.1, from coordinate 4,306,973 downwards.
CGCCGGGCGTACCGAGAACTGGCGCCGTGCCGCGCACGTTGCGCGTCAGTTCAACGAAGCCGGCCTGCTGACCCTGGCGGCCTTCGTCGCGCCGGATGCCGAAGGCCGTGAACAGGCCAAGGCGCTGATCGGCAAGGAGCGTCTGGTCACGGTCTACGTCCAGGCGTCGCCAATGGTTTGCCGCGAGCGTGACCCGCAAGGGCTCTACGCTGCCGGTGGCGACAACATCCCGGGTGAGTCCTTCCCGTACGATGTACCACTGGATGCCGATCTGGTGATCGACACCCAGAGTGTCAGCCTGGAAGACGGCGTGAAGCAGGTGCTGGATGTGCTGCGTAAGCGCGGCGCGATCTAAGCGTCTGGCTTGACCGAAAACCCCGCGCTTGTCGCGGGGTTTTTTATTTTAGCCATGCCCCTTTGCACGGTTATAAGGTCTGCATTTGAATAACCGAGATAATATCAGTGTGGCAGTTTTGCTCTACGTATGCGTTTTGTTTTTAGTGCTGATAAATAATTATGTTTTTTTCTTGCATGTTGCTGATTGAATCTAAGTAACCCAATCAGAAGTGTGAGGTGTGAAATGGCAATTCAATATGTACCTTTTAATGCGTCGGGATCCATGCTTCTTCCACCTAATCATATGATGAGGCCTGGTCAGAGGCTTGTTTCAGAAAATGGAAGATTTCATTTGGTTCTGCGGTCGGATGGGAATCTTGTGCTTGTTGAAGAGGGAAAAACTGTATGGATTGCTGGTTCGTCTCAGCCCTACAGTCGTACCTTAATTCGAAAGAAAATGAGGGAGTCAACGCACTTCGTCGTCAGCAATAGTGGGTTTTTATATGATCCTTCTCGAAAAAGGCTTTGGATTGCAGAGAGTTCGCACACCTTAGATAAATCAAAGTGGTACAACAGTTGTATGGTGCTGCGTGACGATGGAAATCTGGTTATTTACGATCGGCGTAATGGCCATCCTTGTTGGGCTCGTTTCGGCTTCGTACCGGGGCGACTGCCTAAGCTGAAGCCATACAAGGAACTTTTCAATTTTCCTATTTATGAATGGAATTTTTAAATATCAGTTTATGGAGCACTCCGGCCTGTTAGCGTCTATTTTGCAGCGATGCGCTAGCTCTGGGTCATATTTTTGTAAAATAAAATGTCCATTGGTGCATGCGGCAGTGAGTGCAGCTATCAAAATAGCGAATAGATACTTCATGGCGTCCTCTCATCTGATGTGCGTCATATGAAGACTAGCAAAGTCGTCATGCCTCGATACCTCGTTGAGGGGTGCTTTTTGTGGCTTGCATCGCAGGCTAATGAGTGAGTATTCATTAGCCTGCTGCCAAGGTTTCTGATTGTCTTGTGGGAAATTTCGGTTAAGTGATTGAGCCCGGCGATAGACTAAATATGTTTTTCCGACACCGGTATCACCCGTCGCTCCTTCACCGCCTTGAAGGAAAAACTCGAGTAGATCTCCTTTACACCCGGTAGTGACTGCAACACCTCGCGGGTGAATTCGCCGAACGATTCCAGATCGCGTGCGAGGATTTCCAGCAGAAAGTCATAGCGCCCGGAGATGTTGTGGCAGGCGACGATCTCTGGAATTTCCATGAGCCGTTGCTCAAAGGCGCGCGCCATTTCCTTGGTGTGCGAGTCCATCATGATGCTCACGAACGCGGTCACGCCAAACCCCAGGGCCTTGGGCGAGAGGATGGCCTGGTAGCCGGTGATGTAGCCGCTCTCTTCCAGCAGTTTGACCCGCCGCCAACAGGGGGAGGTGGTCAGTGAGACGCTGTCGGCCAGCTCGGCGACGGTGAGCCGGGCATTGTCTTGCAAGGCCCCCAGCAGGGCACGGTCGGTACGGTCGATGGCGTTAGGCATGATTTGCCCTCCACGGTCTTTTATTGTTGTTTTTATGCCAATAATTGCCGAGAAAGCTGGGTTTATTTGGAAAAATATCAGCACTTGAGTGGCATAAGCTTATAGCAAACCATAAGAGGCTGTTGCCATGCGCGACTCCAACAATAAATCCGGTTTTTCTACGCGTGCCATTCACCATGGTTACGATCCGTTGGCGCACAACGGCGCACTGGTGCCGCCGATCTACCAGACTGCCACGTTCGCATTTCCGACGGTTGAGTACGGTGCAGCGTGCTTTGCGGGGGAGGAGGCGGGGTACTTCTACAGCCGTATTTCCAACCCTACCCTGGCCTTGCTGGAGGCGCGCATGGCTTCGCTGGAAGGCGGCGAGGCCGGGCTGGCGCTGGCGTCGGGTATGGGCGCGATTACCTCCACGTTATGGACCTTGCTGCGTCCTGGCGACGAAATTCTGTTGGGGCGTACCCTCTACGGCTGCACCTTCGCGTTCTTGCACCACGGCATTGGCGAGTTCGGTGTCACCTCGCGGCATGTCGATATGAGTGACCTGCAAGCGCTCGAAAACGCGATCACTCCGGCCACGCGGGTGATCTACTTCGAGTCACCGGCCAACCCGAACATGCAACTGACTGACATCGCCGCCGTGGCGAAAATCGCCCATCAGCACGGCATCATCGTCGTGGTCGACAACACCTACTGCACGCCGTATCTGCAGCGTCCACTGGAGCTGGGCGCGGATCTGGTGGTGCATTCGGCAACCAAATACCTCAGTGGTCACGGTGATATCACCGCTGGCCTGGTCATCGGCAGCAAGGCGCTGGTTGACCGTATTCGCCTGGAAGGCCTCAAGGACATGACCGGCGCTGTCCTCTCGCCGCATGACGCCTCGCTGCTGATGCGCGGCCTGAAGACGCTCACGCTGCGTATGGAGCGCCACTGCAGTAATGCGCAGGCCATTGCTGAACTCCTCGCCGAACAAGCGCAGGTGGAGTTGATCAACTACCCCGGCTTGCCAGGTTTTTCCCAATACGAACTGGCACAGCGGCAAATGCGCTTGCCGGGCGGGATGATTGCCTTTGAACTCAAGGGTGGCATTGCCGCCGGTCGGCGTTTCATGAATGCCCTGCAGTTGTTCAGCCGTGCCGTCAGTCTGGGCGATGCTGAATCGCTGGCCCAACACCCGGCGAGCATGACCCATTCCAGCTATACCCCGCAGGAGAGGGCCCAGTACGGCATCTCCGAGGGGTTGGTGCGGTTGTCGGTGGGGCTGGAAGACATCGATGACCTGCTGGCAGACATCGCGCAGGCATTGAAGGCCTGTGCCTGAGCTGACATGGATGAGGTCAATGCGATGGTGGCAATGATGAACCGTGTGCCTGGCGACGGTATGGCAGGGCAGCCTGGACATGACCCGCAGGTCGATCCCGATCCGGGCGAAACGGCCGAGTGGCTTGATGCGCTGGACTCGACCTTGCGGCATTGTGGCCCGGCGCGTGCGCGTTTTTTGCTGGAGCAACTGGAGGCGCACGCCCGTGAGTTGGGCCTTGAGCGCGGTGCTCAGGCGTATTCGGCGTACCGCAATACGTTGTCGGTAGAGCAGCAGGGCGCCTATCCCGGTGACCTGGAAATTGAAGAGCGGATTACCCGTTTGCTGCGCTGGAACGCGTTGGCAATGGTGGTTCGAGCCAACCATGCCTACGGTGATCTGGGTGGGCATATCGCCAGCTACGCTTCGGCCGCCGAAATTTTCGAGGTGGGTTTTCAGCATTTCTTCAAGGGCGGTGAGCCTCAGCACGCCGATCTGGTGTTTTTTCAGCCGCATTCAGCCCCTGGTGTTTACGCCCGGGCGTTCCTTGAAGGGCGACTGAGTGAGGCGCAACTGTCGCGCTATCGGCAGGAGGTCGAGGGTGGCGGCCTGTGTTCTTATCCGCATCCCTGGTTGATGCCTGACTTCTGGCAGTTCCCCACCGGTTCGATGGGAATCGGCCCGATCAGTGCGATTTACCAGGCGCGTTTCATGCGTTACCTGCAGCACCGTGGGCTGGCGGATACTGCCGCTCGGCATGTCTGGGGCGTGTTCGGGGACGGTGAGATGGACGAGCCGGAGTCCATTGCCGGGCTGACCCTGGCGGCCCGTGAGCAACTGGATAACCTGACGTTCGTGGTCAACTGCAACTTGCAGCGCCTGGACGGGCCCGTACGGGGCAATGGACAGATTGTCCAGGAGCTGGAAGCCCTGTTCAGCGGTGCTGGCTGGCAGGTGATCAAGGTGCTGTGGGGTTCGGAGTGGGACGCGCTGTTTGCCCGCGACAGCGAGCATGTGTTGTTGCGTCAGCTTGCGGCGACCCCCGACGGGCAGTTCCAGACCTTGGGGGCCAATGACGGCGCCTATAATCTTGAGCATTTCTTCAATCAGAGCCCGGCGTTGCAGCAGTTGGTGGCGCACATGAACTCGGCCGAGATCAACGCCCTGAAGCGCGGTGGCCACGATTTTCGCAAGCTGTATGCCGCCTTCGCTGCGGCCAAGGCCTGTAAGGGGCGGCCAACCGTGATCCTGGCCAAGACCAAGAAGGGTTATGGCATGAGTGCTGCCGGTGAGTCGCGGATGACCGCGCACCAGGCGAAAAAACTCGATGTGCAGGCCCTCTTGGCCTATCGCGACCGCTTCCATCTGCCGCTCTCGGATGCCGATGTCGAACAGCTGCGCTTCTACCGTCCACCGGAGGACAGCCCGGAAATGCGCTATCTGCAAGCGCGTCGTGCGGCACTGGGGGGCTTTTTGCCAGCGCGTCGCAGTGAGGTTCGGTCGATACCGGTGCCATCGCTGGATGCCAGTGCAGGGTTTGCGCTGCAGGCGGATGGCAAGGAAATGTCTACCACCATGGCGGCGGTTCGCGTACTCAGCGCCTGGTTGAAAGCGCCGGAGCTGGGGCCGCGCATTGTGCCGATCGTGGCGGATGAGGCGCGCACATTCGGCATGGCCAGCCTGTTCCGGCAGATCGGTATCTACTCGCCGCAGGGGCAGCGCTACGAGCCGGAAGATGCCGGTTCACTGTTGTTCTACAAGGAAGCGCAAGACGGTCAGTTGTTGGAAGAGGGCATTACCGAAGCTGGGGCGCTGTCCTCCTGGGTCGCGGCTGCCACGTCGTATGCGGTGCACGGCGAACCGATGTTGCCTGTGTATATCTATTACTCGATGTTCGGTTTCCAGCGGGTGGGCGACCTGATCTGGGCCGCCGCCGACCAGCGTGCCCGGGGCATCCTGCTGGGGGCTACCGCCGGGCGTACCACGCTCGGCGGTGAAGGCCTGCAGCATCAGGATGGTTCCAGCGTGGTGATGGCGTCCATGGTGCCCAATTGCCGGGCCTGGGAGCCATGCTTCGCGGGTGAGTTGGCGGTCATTCTGGAGCATGCTGCGCGGCGGATGCTCGGCGAACAGTGCGACGAATTCCACTACATCGCCGTGATGAACGAAAACTATCCACAGCCCTCGCTGCCCGAGGCCGCTCATGCAGGGGTGCTGCGAGGTATGTACCGGTTCACTGAGCACTCGCTGGAGCGCGCCGTGGGGCGCGTACGTCTGCTGGGCTCCGGGGCGATTCTGCGAGAGGTGATTGCCGCCAGTGAGCTGCTGGCGAACGAGTGGCAGGTTGAAAGTGAAGTGTTCAGTGTCACCAGCTTCAGTGAGCTGGCTCGCGATGCGCGCGATGCACAACGTGCTGGCCGTTGCGCGAAGGCAGGGGTAGCGGCCAGTTACGTCCAGCAGTGTTTGGGGGGGAGCGCGCCGATCGTCGCTGCCAGTGATTATGTGCGGGCCTGGCCGCAGTTGATTGCCGAGTACCTGTCGGCGCCTTATGTCACCTTGGGCACTGACGGTTTCGGTCGCAGTGATACGCGGCAGCAGTTACGTCGGTTCTTTGAGGTCGACCGCTTCAGCATTGTCCTGGCCAGCCTGCATAGCCTGGTGCAGAACGGGGCGTTGGCGCCGAGTGTGCTGGAGCAGGCTGTAGCGCGGTATTCCGTCTGTAGCGAGACGGCGCCGTGGTATAGCTGATGTGGGATGCAGGCTTGCCTGCGATCGCGCTGGTGGAGTGCCCCTGAGTTCGCGGCGTTTGTATCGCGGGCAAGCCCGGCTCCTACAGGTTGCTGGGTCTGTGTTGGAGCAGGCTTGCCTGCGATGGCGTCGGTCAGTTGCGCTTGAGCCCGTAATGCTCGTCGAGCATGCCTGGGGCGTTTGGCGTCTTCGGTGCGTAGTCTTTCGGTGCTTCCTGATCGCGAGGAGGCGTCAGACGCTCGCGAGGTGACTGTGGTGTCTCGGCGTGCAGCGAGGCCAGCAGGCGTTGACGGGTGAGTTCGTCCAGGGCCAGGCGGTTGGCGCCTTCGGCCAGGTGGTCCTGAACATCCTGATAGCTTTGCGTGAGCTTTTTAACCAGCGCCGCAGTGCTGTTGAAGTGGGTGACCACTTCGTTCTGATAACTGTCGAAGCGTTCCTGGATGTCGTCCAGTTGCCGCTGGGTGCTGCTCGGCGCGGCATTGGGCAACAGGCGGGCGACCAGGAAACCAACAACGACACCTACTGCCAGGGCCAGGGTCGGCAACAACCAAACTAAGAGCGAGAGTTCCACGAGTCCTTCCTCTATAAACGGCTTTGCTTTACGTTAACGGCTCGGACCTGCGCTGTATACCGCGAACTATCGCAAATATCTCAGACAGAATCATTCAGCTAGACGAGTCGACCCTTTCCGAGGTCACGGAGTTCTTCCTTGCTTATCCGCGAAACCCCCGTATTCATCGATGGCCCGGTTGGCCAGCTCGAAGCCTTGTACCTCGATGTGGCCGACGCCCGTGGCGTGGCCTTGCTCTGCCACCCTAACCCCGTTCAGGGCGGTACCATGCTCAACAAGGTGGTTTCCACCTTGCAGCGTACGGCACGTGATGCGGGCTACATCACTTTACGCTTCAATTATCGCGGCGTCGGTGCCAGCGCTGGCAGCCATGACATGGGCAGCGGTGAAGTCGATGACGCTCAGGCGGTGGCCGCCTGGGTGCGTGAAAAACATCCTGAATTGCCATTGACGCTGTTTGGCTTCTCGTTCGGTGGCTTTGTCGCCGCCAGCCTTGGCGGTCGTCTGGAGGCTACTGGCGTGCCGCTGGCCCGGCTGTTCATGGTGGCCCCGGCGGTCATGCGCCTGAGCGCCAATGACGTGCTGCCGCAGGGCTGCCCGCTGATCGTGATTCAGCCGGATACCGACGAAGTGGTTGCACCGCAGTTGGTCTATGACTGGTCTGCTGCACTGTCGCGCCCCCATGAGCTGCTGAAAGTGGCAGAATGCGGACACTTTTTTCATGGCAAGCTGACCGACCTCAAGGATCTGGTGCTGCCGCGCCTTTCGAACTGATACAAGCCTGATAAGCGATTACCCATGACCACTCGTATCCTTACCGGTATCACCACCACGGGCACGCCCCACCTGGGCAACTACGCCGGTGCCATCCGCCCGGCGATCCTGGCCAGCCGCCAGGACAATGTCGACTCGTTCTACTTTCTGGCCGACTACCACGCCCTGATCAAGTGCGATGACCCGCAGCGTATCCAGCGCTCGCGCCTCGAAATCGCGGCGACCTGGCTGGCCGGTGGTCTGGATCCTGAGCGGGTCACGTTCTACCGTCAGTCCGATATCCCTGAAATTCCAGAGCTGACCTGGCTGCTGACCTGTGTCGCTGCCAAGGGCCTGCTCAACCGCGCCCATGCCTACAAAGCGTCTGTGGACAAGAACCTGGAAAACGGTGAAGACCCGGATGCGGGCATCAGCATGGGCCTGTACAGCTACCCGGTGCTGATGGCTGCCGACATCCTGATGTTCAACGCGCACAAGGTGCCGGTGGGTCGTGACCAGATTCAACACGTGGAAATGGCGCGTGATATCGGTCAGCGTTTCAACCACCTGTTCGGTCAGGGCAAGGAGTTCTTTGTCATGCCCGAAGCCCTGATCGAGGAGAGCGTGGCGACCCTGCCAGGCCTCGACGGGCGCAAGATGTCCAAGAGCTACGACAACACCATTCCGCTTTTCAGCAGTGCCAAGGAGATGAAAGACGCGATCTCGCGCATCGTCACCGACTCGCGTGCACCAGGGGAAGCGAAGGATCCGGACAACGCCCACCTGTTCACCCTGTTCCAGGCATTCGCTACGCCGGACCAGGCGGCAGAGTTCCGCACTGAACTGCTGCAGGGCTTGGGCTGGGGCGAGGCCAAGCAGCGCCTGTTCCAGTTGCTCGATGGCCAGTTGAGCGAGGCGCGTGAGCGCTACCATCAGTTGATCGCGCGACCTGCTGACCTGGAAGATATCCTCCTGGCCGGCGCACAGAAGGCGCGCAAGGTTGCTACGCCGTTTCTTGAACAACTGCGTGAAGCGGTTGGCTTGCGCTCGTTCCGCAACATTGTGCAGGGGCCTGTCGAGGTCAAGAAAAAGGCTGCCAAGGCCGCGCGCTTCGTCAGTTTCCGTGAAGATGACGGCAGCTTCCGTTTCCGTCTGCTGGCCGCTGATGGTGAGCAACTGCTGCTGTCGCGTCACTTTGCCGACGGCAAGACTGCCGGTGCCGTGACCAAGCAACTGCAGCAGGGGCAAGCACTGGATGTACGCAGTGAAGGCCTGGGCTTCAGCCTCTGGCTGGAAGGCGAATGTGTCGCCGATGGCCCGCAGTTCAGCGACGCGGCGGCGCGCGACGCGGCCATTGAGAGCTTGCGCGTGGCCTTGCAGCCACAACAGGACTAAACAGGCTATCGGAAGTCTGATTGCCAATAACCGGGGCCGTCGCTACAGTGACGGCCCGCTTTTGTTGCCTTGCTAACGAATTATGACGCCCCTAGAACGATATCAAGCAGATCTGAAACGTCCCGAATTCTTCCATGACGCGGCGCAGGAAACAGCGGTGCGTCACCTCCAGCGCCTGTACGACGATTTGATCGCGGCGCAGAACAGCAAGCCAGGCGTGTTTGGCAAACTGTTTGGCAAGAAAGAGCAGGTACCTGTCAAAGGCCTGTATTTCTGGGGTGGGGTAGGGCGGGGCAAGACCTACCTGGTCGATACCTTCTTCGAGGCGCTACCGTTCAAGCAGAAGGTGCGTACGCACTTCCACCGCTTCATGAAGCGGGTCCACGAGGAAATGAAAACCCTCAAGGGCGAGAAAAACCCGCTGACGATCATTGCCAAGCGTTTCTCTGAAGAGGCGCGGGTGATCTGCTTCGACGAGTTCTTCGTTTCCGACATTACCGACGCGATGATCCTCGGTACCCTGATGGAAGAACTGTTCAAGAACGGCGTTACGCTGGTGGCAACGTCCAACATCGTCCCCGATGGCCTGTACAAGGACGGTCTGCAGCGTGCGCGTTTCCTCCCGGCCATTGCCCTGATCAAGCAGAACACCGAGATCGTCAACGTCGACAGTGGCGTCGACTACCGTCTGCGTCACCTGGAGCAGGCCGAGCTGTTCCATTACCCACTCGATGAGGCCGCTCACGAGAGCCTGCGCAAGAGTTTCCGCGCCCTGACGCCGGAATGCACCCAGGCTGTTGAGAATGACGTGCTGGTCATCGAGAACCGGGAAATTCGTGCGTTGCGTACCTGTGACGACGTGGCCTGGTTCGACTTCCGCGAGCTGTGTGATGGGCCGCGTAGCCAGAACGATTACATCGAGTTGGGCAAGATCTTCCATGCCGTGCTGCTCAGTGGTGTCGAGCAGATGGGCGTGGCGACCGACGACATCGCTCGCCGCTTCATCAACATGGTCGATGAGTTCTATGACCGGAACGTGAAGCTGATCATCTCTGCCGAGGTCGAACTGAAGGACCTGTATACCGGCGGACGCTTGAGTTTCGAGTTCCAGCGTACCCTGAGCCGCTTGCTTGAGATGCAGTCCCACGAGTTCCTGGCGCGGGCGCATCGTCCTTAAGCCGCGTTATGCCCGTCTGGCAAAGCCTGCCCTCGCGCTGAGCACCCTGTGCTTCGCGAGGCAGGCCTGCCTGTGATGCGGTCGCTCAAGCTTCTTGCATGAACTGCTGGCGGTACTGGTTTGGTGACAGTGCCGTGTGCTGGCGGAACAGTCGTGCGAAGAAGCTCGCATCGTCATACCCCACCTCATAGCTGATCGTCTTGATGCTCTTGCGCGTACCGGACAGCAAGCCCTTGGCTGTTTCGATCCGCAAACGCTGCAGATAGTGCAGGGGCTTGTCACCCGTGGCGCCCTGGAAGCGACGCATGAAATTGCGAATGCTCATGCCGTGGTTGCGGGCCACGTCCTCAAAGCGAAACTTGTCGGCGAAGTGTTCTTCGAGCCATTGCTGGATTTGCAGGATGATCAGGTCCTGATGCAGTTTCTGCCCGCCAAAACCCATGCGTCCAGGCGTGTAGCTGCGCTGTACCTCGTAAAGGATGTCGCGGGACACTGCCTGGGCCACGTTGGCGCCGCAGAAGCGTTCGATCAGGTAGATGTAGAGATCACAGGCTGAGGTGGGGCCGCCTGCGCAGTACAGGTTGTCGGCATCCGTCAGGTGCTTGTCCTGGTTGAGGCTGACCTTGGGGAAGCGTTCGGCGAAGGTATTAAAGAAGCGCCAGTAGGTGGTGGCCTCCTTGCCGTCGAGCAGCCCGGCCTCGGCCAGCCAGAACACCCCGCTGGCTTCACCGCAGAGGACGGCGCCAGCAGCATGTTGCTCACGTAGCCAGGGCAGGATCTGCGGGTAGCGCTGACACAGGGCATCGAAGTCATCCCAGAACGCCGGCAGGATGATGATATCGGCCTGTTCCAGGCCGCCGTCTACCGGTATCAGCACATCGCTAAAGCTGTTCACAGGGTTGCCGTCGGGGCTGACCAGGCGTGTTTCAAACATGGGCTTGAGGCCCAGTCCCAGTTGCTTGCTATAACGCAGGCTGGCCAGATGGAAGAAGTCCTTGGCCTGCATCAGGGTTGAAGCGAACACCTTATCGATGGCCAGAATGCTGACGCGCCGCAGCGACGCGGAGGGTTGGGTAAAGATCATTTCGTTATTCTTATAGGGGAAAGTGGTCAATCACCGGCTGGATCGTCTTATTTTTTGCCGGTGATGTCTACCCTGCGTACCCGCGTTTGCCGCGGGTACGCTACTGCCCTTCAAGGTGCAGGGTTGGGTTGGTCCTGATGGATGGCTTCGATGCTGGCCAGCAGCTCATCACTCAGCTTGAGTTCAAGGCTGCCCAGGTTGCTCTCCAGTTGTTCCAGTGACGTGGCGCCAATGATGTTGCTGGTGACAAAGGGCTGCTGGGTGACGAACGCCAAGGCCATCTGTGCCGGGTCCAGGCCATGCTCGCGGGCCAGCGTCACATAACGGCTGCAGGCCGCTACGGTCTGTGGGTTGGAGTAGCGAGAGAAGCGGCTGAACAGCGTCAGGCGGCCCTTGGCAGGGCGCGCACCGTTCTCGTATTTGCCCGAGAGCATGCCAAAGGCCAGTGGCGAATAGGCCAGCAGGCCGCACTGTTCGCGGATGGCAATTTCCGCCAGGCCGACTTCAAAGCTGCGGTTGAGCAGGTTGTAGGGGTTCTGTATCGATACAGCCCTCGACCAGCCGCGGCTTTCTGCCAGTTGCAGGAACTTCATGGTGCCCCACGGGGTTTCGTTGGACAGGCCGATGTGGCGGATCTTGCCGGCCTTGACCTGCTCGTCGAGGACTTCCAGGGTTTCTTCCAGCGGCGTGAAGTGGTCATGAGGCAGGTGCTGGTAGCCCAGCTTGCCGAAAAAGTTGGTGCTGCGCTCTGGCCAGTGCAGTTGGTAAAGGTCGATCCAGTCGGTCTGCAGGCGCTTGAGGCTGTCGTCGAGTGCGGCAACGATGTGTTGGCGATTGTGTTTCAGCTGGCCGTCGCGAATGTGGCTGATTCCATTGCCTGGGCCGGCCACCTTGCTGGCGAGAACCCAGTCGGCGCGGTCACCGTGCTGCTTGAACCAATTGCCGATGATTTGCTCGGTGGCGGCATAGGTTTCCGGGCGTGGGGGCACGGGGTACATTTCTGCCGTGTCGATGAAGTTGATGCCGGCTGCCTTGGCTCGCTCGATCTGGGCGAAGGCTTCGGCCTGGCTGTTCTGCTCGCCCCAGGTCATGGTGCCCAGGCACAGGGCGCTTACGTTCAGGTCGCTGCGGCCCAGTTGGCGGTAGTCCATTTGCATCTCCCAAGGCAAAAGAAGCATAAAAGCAGGTTGAATTTTTTTTCGCAATCTGGATAATTCAGCCCCTCTCTGTGCTGCGGAAGTGATGCCCCGCGTACCGAAGAACCCTGCCGAATATTGGACGCGCTGACCCGAGCCCCCGATAGCGTCCGTGTGCGGCTGTGTCCTTGACTTGTCAAGGTGCGCACTATCCAGTAAGATCTGCCGTCTTATTTTCGCTGGGCGGCCTCTGAGGCTATAAAGAATGAAAACTTTTACTGCTAAACCGGAAACAGTAAAGCGCGACTGGTTCGTAGTTGACGCCGCTGGTCAGACCCTGGGTCGTCTGGCTACCGAAATCGCTAGCCGTCTGCGTGGCAAGCACAAACCAGAATACACCCCTCACGTTGACACCGGCGACTACATCGTCGTTATCAATGCCGAGCAGGTGCGTGTGACTGGCGCCAAAACTTCGGACAAAATGTACTACTCCCACTCCGGCTTCCCGGGCGGTATCAAGGAAATCAACTTCGAGAAGTTGATCGCCAAGGCCCCAGAGCGCGTGATCGAGACCGCGGTTAAAGGCATGCTGCCTAAGAACCCACTGGGTCGCGACATGTACCGTAAGCTGAAAGTCTATGCGGGCGCTACTCACCCTCATACTGCTCAGCAGCCCCAAGAACTGAAGATTTAACGGAATAGTTCATTATGTCGGCGACTCAAAATTACGGCACTGGCCGTCGCAAGACCGCAACCGCTCGCGTTTTCCTGCGTCCGGGCACTGGCAACATCTCCATCAACAACCGTTCTCTCGAGACGTTCTTCGGTCGTGAAACCGCGCGCATGGTCGTTCGCCAGCCGCTGGAACTGACTGAAACCACCGAGAAGTTCGACATCTACGTCACCGTTATCGGTGGTGGTGTCAGCGGTCAAGCCGGTGCTATCCGTCACGGTATCACTCGCGCTCTGATGGACTACGACGAAACCCTGCGTAGCGCTCTGCGTCGCGCTGGCTACGTCACCCGCGATGCTCGTGAAGTCGAGCGTAAGAAAGTGGGTCTGCGTAAAGCACGTAAGCGTCCGCAATACTCGAAGCGTTAATTCGCTACAGTATTCAAAAAAAGCCCAGTTCCAGGTGGAACTGGGCTTTTTTTATGTCTTGAATACATGAGTCGGACTTTGGTGTGACAACTTGCCGCATAGATGCAAGTCAAGCACTGCAAGGGGTCCAAGGTTTTGGCCGGGCTAATCACCTTGTCAGAGCAGGGTCTTTTAATTACCATTCGGCAAATTTTTACGCAGTTCAGAAATTATTTAGTAGATGCCTGTTGCAACAGGCCACAAAGCTGATGGGAGAGGACTGAATGAGCAATGACGGCGTCAATGCAGGCCGGCGTCGCTTCCTAGTAGCAGCCACGTCTGTGGTAGGTGCTGCTGGAGCGGTGGGGGCTGCGGTCCCGTTCGTGGGGTCATGGTTCCCCAGTGCCAAGGCGAAAGCCGCAGGTGCACCGGTGAAAGTCAATATCGCCAAGATCGAGCCAGGTCAGCAGCTAATCGCTGAGTGGCGCGGCCAGCCCGTGTTCGTCGTTCGCCGTACAGAAGAAATTCTGGGCAACCTGAAAAAGATTGCCGGCGACCTCTCTGACCCTGAATCCAAGGCATCGGTTCAGCCGGCTTACGTCGATCCGTCGAATCGTTCGATCAAGCCTGAAATTCTTGTGCTGGTTGGCCTTTGCACGCATTTGGGTTGCTCCCCGACGTTCCGCCCAGAAGTGGCGCCGGTCGATCTGGGGCCGAAGTGGGTGGGTGGCTATTTCTGCCCTTGCCACGGCTCCCACTACGATTTGGCGGGTCGGGTCTACAAGTCTCAGCCAGCGCCGCTCAATCTGCCGGTGCCGCCGTACTCTTATGAGTCGGACGACATCATTGTCGTCGGTGTCGATCAGGAGAAAGCGTGATGAGTAAGTTCATGGATTGGGTTGATGCGCGCTTCCCCGCGACCAAGATGTGGGAAGACCATCTCAGCAAGTACTACGCACCGAAGAATTTCAACTTCTTCTATTTCTTTGGCTCCCTGGCGCTGCTGGTGCTGGTTAACCAGATCGTCACGGGCGTCTGGCTGACCATGAGCTTCACGCCGTCGGCGGAAGAGGCCTTCGCCTCCGTCGAATACATCATGCGTGACGTTGAATACGGCTGGGTGCTGCGTTACCTGCACTCTACCGGTGCATCGGCGTTTTTCGTCGTTGTCTATCTGCACATGTTCCGCGGTTTGCTCTACGGCTCTTACCAGAAGCCGCGTGAGCTGGTGTGGATCTTCGGTATGCTGATCTACCTGGCGCTGATGGCCGAGGCCTTCATGGGTTACCTGCTGCCGTGGGGCCAGATGTCCTACTGGGGTGCCCAGGTGATCATCTCGCTGTTCGGTGCGATCCCGGTCATCGGTGATGACCTCACCCAATGGATTCGTGGTGACTACCTGATCTCCGGTATTACCCTGAACCGCTTCTTCGCCTTGCACGTGATTGCCCTGCCAATCGTGATTCTGGGTCTGGTAGTGCTGCACATTCTGGCGCTGCACGAAGTAGGTTCGAACAACCCGGATGGTGTCGACATCAAGAAGCTGAAAGATGAGAACGGTGTTCCGCTCGACGGCATTCCTTTCCATCCGTACTACACCGTCAAGGATATCGTCGGTGTCGTGGTCTTCCTGTTCGTCTTCTGTCTGATCGTGTTCTTCTTCCCGGAAATGGGCGGTTACTTCCTCGAGAAGCCGAACTTCGAGCAGGCGAACGCCTTCAAGACACCTGCGCACATTGCGCCTGTATGGTACTTCACGCCGTTCTACGCGATTCTGCGTGCCGTCCCTGACAAGCTGCTTGGTGTCGTAGCCATGGGTGCCGCCATTGCCGTGCTGTTCGTGCTGCCTTGGCTTGACCGTAGCCCGGTCAAATCGATGCGCTACAAAGGCTGGCTGAGCAAGATCTGGCTGGTGGTGTTCTGCATTTCGTTCGTGATCCTGGGCGTGCTGGGTGTTCTGGCGCCGACTCCGGGTCGTACCTTACTGTCGCAGGTATGTACCTTCCTGTACTTCGCCTACTTCATTCTGATGCCGTTCTATACCAGGCTCGAGAAGACCAAACCGGTTCCGGAAAGGGTGACTGGCTGATGAAAAAGCTATTTGCAGTATTGATTCTGGCAGTGATGCCTTCGTTGACCTTTGCTGCCGGTGGTGAAACCGTCGAGCTGCAGAAGGTTGATATCGATCTGACTGACAAGGCCGCTCTGCAGGACGGTGCGCGCACCTTTGCAAACTATTGCATGGGTTGCCACGGCGCCAAGTTCCAGCGTTACGAGCGCGTTGCCGATGACCTCGGTATCCCGCATGAGCTGATGCTCGAGAAGCTGGTGTTCACCGGTGCCAAGATCGGCGATCACATGAAAGTCGGCATGCAGCCCAACGATGCCAAGGCCTGGTTTGGCGCCGCGCCGCCTGACCTGACCCTGGTTGCCCGGGTGCGTGGTACTGACTGGCTCTACAGCTACCTGCATGGCTTCTATGAGGACAAGGCGCGTCCTTGGGGTGTGAACAACACCGTGTTCCCTAACGTGGGCATGCCTAACGTGCTGGTAGGGTTGCAGGGTCGGCAGGTCATCGGTTGCAAGCAGGTCCAGATCGTCACTGACGGCAAGAAGCAATTCGACCCGCTGACCGGTACGCCGTTGACCCATGAGGCGTGTGACCAGCTGACCATCGTGCCGAAATCCGGTACCCTGAACGAAGAGCAGTTCGACGAGAAGGTCAAGAACCTGGTGACCTTCCTGGCGTACTCGGCCAACCCGGTCAAACTGGAAAGCCAGCGCATCGGTACTTACGTGCTGCTGTACCTGGCCTTCTTCTTCGTATTCGCTTACCTGCTCAAGCGCGAATACTGGAAGGACGTGCACTGATCACGCAGTAGTTTCTGGTAGTTGAACGCGCCCTGGGGCGCCTCTGCAACGCAGGGGTGTCCGCAGGGCGCGTTTGCATTTGTACCATTCATAATTACATTCGCGAGGAGGATCACCATGGGCGTGACCAACCGGTTAGCCTGCTACTCCGACCCCGCTGACCACTATTCTCATCGGGTACGCCTTGTTCTCGCCGAGAAGGGGGTCAGTGTCCAGATCATTGATGTGCCTGCTGGTCAGCAGCCGGCAAAGCTGATTGAAGTGAACCCTTACGGCAGTCTGCCGACACTGGTTGATCGCGATCTGGCGTTGTTTGAGTCGACCGTGGTGATGGAGTACCTCGACGAGCGTTATCCGCACCCGCCCTTGCTGCCGGTGTATCCGGTAGCCCGAGCCAACAGCCGGTTGCTGATACACCGCATCCAGCGCGACTGGTGTGGGTTGGTTGATCTGATTCTTGATCCGCGCAGCAAGGACAGCGCGCGCGCTCAGGCGCGCAAAGAGCTGCGAGAGAGCCTTACCGGCGTTTCTCCGCTGTTTGCTGAAAAACCTTGTTTCTTGAGCGAGGAGCAAAGTCTGGTCGACTGTTGTCTACTGCCCATACTCTGGCGTTTGCCGGTGTTGGGTATTGAATTGCCGCGGCCGGCAAAACCGTTGCTGGACTACATGGAGCGCCAGTTCGCTCGTGAAGCTTTCCAGGCGAGCCTGTCCGCTGCTGAACGTGAAATGCGTTAGGTTTTAAGGAGCCGTTTATGAACTCCAGTCGCCCTTATTTGGTGCGTGCGTTGTATGAGTGGATCGTGGACAACGATTGCACGCCGCATATGCTGGTCAATGCCGAGTACCCGGCGGTACAGGTGCCGCAAGGCTTTGCCAGTGATGGTCAGATCGTCTTGAACATTTCGCCCAGTGCCGTGCGTCATTTGCACATGGATAACGAGGCCGTGAGCTTCGAGGGTCGCTTTGGTGGCGTTGCGCATACCCTCTACGTGCCCACAGGTGCGATTCTGGGCATTTACGCTCGAGAGAATGGTCAGGGTATGGTGTTCGAGCTTGAGCCGCCTCTGGTGGACGACGACGAGCTTGAGGGGGAGGATGAATCGGGCGATGACACCGACAATCCACCGCCGCGCCCAAGTGGCCGGCCTAGCTTGAAAGTGGTCAAGTAACAAAAAAGGCGATCCAGGTGGATCGCCTTTTTTGTGCGCGATGCCCGGAGTCCGGGCAGTCGATGGTGCGTCAGGCTGTGGATCAGTCGATGTACTCGAACAGCTTGACGATCTTCTGTACCCCGGACACACCCTGAACCAGGCTGGTTGCGCGTGCGGCTTCTTGCTGGGTCATGAGGCCGAGGAGGTAGACGATACCGTTCTCGGTGATCACCTTGATACGCGAACCGGGTATGTTGGCATCGGCCAGCATCTGGGTTTTGATCTTGGTGGTCAGCCAGGTGTCATTGTTGCGGGCGAGCAGCGAAGAGGGCTGGATGACCTGCAGTTCGTTATGCACCTTCTTGACGCGTTGAACCTGGCTTGCGGCCTGTTCGGCGAGGCTCTTGAGGTCGGCGCGCGGGGTCTGGCCCGCGAGCAGCACGATACCGTTGTAGCTGCTTACGACAATGTGCGAATTCTTGTCCAGGTCGGGACTGGCCTTGGCGACGTTCACCGCCACCTTGGTTTCGATTAGTGAGTCGTCAATCTTGCTGCCGAGTGTGCGCGTGCCGCGATCATCCTCGATCGGGGCTTCGCGGCTTGCGCTAATTACCGAGCTGCAACCGGCATTCAGGCCGAGGCACAAGGTCAGGGCCATCAGGCCCAGGCGTTTTGCGGTCATTCTTCACTCCCAAACAATTGGCTGTCGATCAGATCGCAGAGACAGTGGATCGCCAGCAGGTGGACTTCCTGGATGCGTGCGGTGACGTCTGCCGGGACACGAATCTCGACGTCCTCTGGCAGCAACAACGAAGCCATGCCGCCCCCGTCGCGCCCAGTCAGAGCTACGACAATCATTTCGCGATCATGTGCGGCCTGGATCGCTTGAATAATGTTTGCCGAGTTGCCGCTGGTCGAAATTGCCAGCAGCACATCGCCGGGTTGGCCAAGGGCACGGATCTGCTTGGAGAACACCTCGTTGTAGCTGTAATCGTTTGCGATCGAGGTGATGGTCGAGCTGTCGGTCGTCAGGGCGATCGCTGGCAGGCTTGGGCGTTCACGTTCGAAGCGGTTCAGCAGTTCCGAGGAAAAGTGCTGGGCGTCGCCGGCCGACCCACCGTTGCCGCATGCGAGCATCTTGCCCTCATTGAGCAGGGCATTGACCATCACCTGGCTGGCTTGCTCGATGTGAGGTGCAAGGACGTCCATCGCCTGTTGCTTGGTGTTGATGCTGGCCTGGAAAAGCTGGCGAATTCGGGATTGCATGTCCATCAGTGTGACCTTAAGTGGGGCGGCTGGCCGGGCGCGTCGGGAAGCCGGATACCCCGGCACATGACTGTGCAGCCCGTGAAGCAAAGAGCAAATTGAGTTCGGTGGGTAAACGATGCATTGCCAGGCGCTGGCTTAGCATTCGAAGGCATTTTTCAGCCATTCGAGTGCTTGCCCTGCATGGCCGCGACCTTGCAGGGCAATGACATCGAATCGGCAAGGGTGCCTGGCCCATCGTGCTTCCTGTTGCAGAAAATGTTCGGCGGCCAGCGCCAGTTTTTCCTGCTTGCGGGCATCGATACTGCCGAGTGCGCCGCCGAAGCTTGCGTGCAGCCGGTAACGAACTTCGACGAATACTACTGTATCGCTGTCGAGCATGACCAGATCAAGCTCGCCGCGTTTGCATCGCCAGTTCTGCGCCAGCAGGTGCAGACCTTGTCCCTGAAGGTACTGCAAGGCCTGCTGTTCGGCGGCTTGGCCGGCCTTCTGGCGCGAACTGTCGGGCATTAGCGTGGTGTATCGGGCAAGCGTTTGACCTGGCCGGCGGAGAACTCCGCCCAGGGCAGTTGGCGTTCGATGCGCTGGCTCTGGCCCATGCTCAGGCTGCCGGAGAAGCCTTCGATACGGGTGTCTGGCAGCGCCTTGAGCTGGCTCAGGCGCGGCGCGAGGCTGTACGCATCAATACCCATGGCATAAAGACGACCCAGGCTGCCGCCGGCTTGTGGCCATTGGCGAACGACCTGTTGACGCAGCGAATTGCCGGTATCGAGCAGCCATGGGGTTTCGCAGAAGCGAATGCCGTTCATGTCGTTGTACTGGTTGACGTCGCCTGAGGCGCTGTACAGGTGCGAGGTTGCGTACACGGGTACGTCGCCGGCGTACTGGAAGTTCAGGGTCGGCTTGATTTGCTGGGCCTGCTGCGGGGTGGCAGCGAGGAAGATGAAGTCGATGTCCTGGCGGCGTGACGGTTGTGCCGAAACGTTACCGCCTACCGTGCTCTGCAGGCTCTTCGCACGGCCTTCGCTTTGGCGCAGTTGGAACAGCTCAGCGATTTGCTGGGCGAGGGCCACAGGCTGGTCGATATGCTCGGCTGCGATCAGGGTGCCGCCTTTGGCTTCCCAGTCCTGACGGAAGGCCTTGAGTACGCGGTCGCCCCATTCGCCACGTGGCACCAGGGCTGCAGCGCGGCGCATGCCATCGGCATGGGCGCGGCGGGACACTTCACGTGCTTCGTCTTCGGCGGCCAGGCCGAACTGGAACAGTTGTGGTGGGTTGCCTTGGCCGACGTCGCTGTAGTTCAGGGCGAGGGTTGTGATAGGCAGTTGGGTGCGGGTGCTCAGTTGTTTGACCAGTGGCTTTTCCAGCGGGCCGATCACCAGTTGTACGCCGGCAGCCTGTGCCTGGCGATAGAAATCATCCAGGGATGTCAGGCGCGAGCTGTCGAACACCTGGATTGCAGGTGGTTGCTGGCCGGCTTGCTGGGCTTGCAGGTGTGCAGCCATGAAGCCGTCACGCAGGGCGCGGGCTACCGATGCCAGCTGACCTTCCTGCGGCAGCAGCAGGGCAATTTTGGTCAATGGCTGACTGGCCAGTTGCTTGAGTTTTACCAATGGCAGCGGCAGTTGCAGGGCAGCAGGGTGTTCGCTGTGTTGGCCGCGCCAGGTTTCGATGGCGACCTGTTGCTGTTCCAGCGTGCCTGCGTTTTTCACGGCCAGCGCCAGGCTGGCCCAGCCGGCCAAGGGGTCGCTACCCATGCTGACGCTCTGCAGTTGCTCGCTCGGCAGGGCGGAAACCAGGCCCCAGATGGCTTCGTGGTTGGCGTTGGCTGCGTTGCCCGCGAGCAATGGTGCCAACTGAACACGCTCCTGGGCAGCCGCCAGGGTTTGGCCGTCGGCCTCAAGGGCAGCGGCGCGCACGCTGTAGGTACGAGCCTGTTGCTCCTTCGGCAGTTCGCTCAGGCGGGCCAGGCTAGGGTGGCTCAAGGCGCTTAGTGCAGCTTTGGGCTGATTACGGCCCATCGCCAATTCGGCGCTCAAGGTGCTGGCAAAGACCTGTTGTGCAGGCTTGAGTGATTCCAGCGGCACCTGCTCAAGAATCTGCGAGGCACGTGCGTTGTCTTTTTGCGTGTGAGCCAAGTCTGCCGCGCTCAGGCGCAACAGTGCGGCTTTTTCCGGTGTCTTGCTGGTGGCGGCCTGGTCGAGCAGTTGCTCGATGCTGGCATCTGGAGTGCGTGGCAACTCGCCCAGGCTTGATGAGGGCGAACTGGCGCAGGCTGCCAGCAGGGCAGCGAGACAGAGGGCTGAGAGCAGCCGCAGGCTAGCGATCATGTAAATGTCCTGTTACTCGATCAAATTAACCTGCAATTGTACCCAAGCGCTTGCTTGGGTGCGATCTCGCTGGCGCTAAACCTTCACTATAGGTCGCTCGGCTTCGTGCCAGGCAGGTCTTGGTTACGCATTGTTGCTGGCGATCGGGCTACAATGGCGCCTTTGATCTCGATGATGGGTGTGTGCTGTGACCGATGTTTCAGGTGCTTCCAATTCCACTGCCGGTACGTTGTACGTAGTGGCCACGCCGATTGGCAATCTGGATGACATCAGTGCGCGCGCCCTGAAGATTCTGAGCAGTGTGGCGCTGATCGCGGCCGAGGACACGCGGCACTCGGTGCGGTTGCTGCAGCACTTCGGGATCAACACACCCTTGGCGGCGTGTCATGAGCACAATGAGCGTGACGAGGGTAATCGCTTCATTACCCGTTTGCAGGCCGGCGACAGTGTTGCGCTGATTTCCGATGCGGGTACGCCGTTGATTTCCGACCCGGGCTATCACCTGGTCCGGCAGGCGCGCGCAGCGGGTATTGCGGTGGTGCCTGTCCCTGGCGCGTGTGCCTTGATTGCGGCGCTGTCCGCCGCGGGCTTGCCGTCCGATCGTTTCATTTTCGAAGGGTTTCTGCCGGCCAAGGCTGTCGGGCGCAAGGCGCGCCTGGGCCAGCTCAAGGAGGAGCCGCGTACATTGATCTTCTACGAAGCGCCGCATCGAATCCTCGAGTGTCTGCAGGATATGGAGTCGGTGTTTGGTGCTGAGCGCCCGGCACTTCTGGCGCGTGAGTTGACCAAAACGTTCGAGACGCTCAAGGGGTTGCCGCTGGCTGAGTTGCGCGCCTTCGTTGAGTCCGACAGTAATCAGCAGCGCGGAGAGTGCGTGGTGCTGGTTGCCGGTTGGGTGGCACCGGAGGATGAGCAAGCCGTCAGTGCCGAGGCGATGCGTGTGCTCGATCTGCTGCTTGCAGAAATGCCGCTCAAGCGTGCAGCTGCATTGGCTGCGGAAATTACCGGTGTACGCAAGAATGTTTTGTATCAAGTTGCCTTGGAAAAACAGAAAGGCGAGTGATATCACCTGGCCATTCTTTCTATTTAAGCTTGTTCTTGAGCCTTTCAACCGTTAACCTTCGCGGCGGAGAGTCGATTGGACAGTCGCTGCCTTCTTTTGTTCTGCAAAAGAGGGGGGAGGAAAGTCCGGGCTCCATAGGGCAGAGTGCCAGGTAATGCCTGGGGGGCGCGAGCCTACGGAAAGTGCCACAGAAAATAACCGCCTAAGTACTTCGGTACCGGTAAGGGTGAAAAGGTGCGGTAAGAGCGCACCGCACGTCTGGTAACAGTTCGTGGCTAGGTAAACCCCACTCGGAGCAAGACCAAATAGGGTTCCATATGGCGCGGCCCGCGTTGGAACCGGGTAGGTTGCTAAAGGCGTCCAGTGATGGCCGTCGTAGAGGAATGACTGTCCTCGACAGAACCCGGCTTACAGATCGACTCTCCACCTTTTTCCCTCCCCTGCTTGAATCGATAGCAGATTCGCTTTGGTAATACCGAAAAAATCTTACTCTTGAGAAACTACTTTAAGTTCGCACTCCATCCGTTTGAGTGAGCTCGCAATTTATCGTCAAAAATCCCTCCGATAAGTCTCTTCATTATCCAATGTTGCGCTAAATCTCCGATCTGTAAGGGTTTTCCCTATAAGGGTGCCTTGACGGTGTGGTGGGCGGATTCCTATAGTGTGCGCAAGTGGCAGAAAGTGGCATGAAGTGGGTTTTCAGGCACAAAAAACAAACAATTAGGGAAGCGCAGCCGTGTTCCGCGGAGCAAACGCTATCAACCTCGACGCCAAGGGCCGTCTCGCAATGCCGAGCCGGTACCGTGACGAGCTTGATTCGCGCAGTTCCGGGCAATTGATCGTGACAATTGATGCCGTTGACCCCTGTTTGTGTGTCTACCCGCTTGATGAATGGGAAATTATTGAAGCCAAGTTGCGTGCCTTGCCGTCATTGCGTGAAGAGAACCGTCGCCTGCAGCGTTTGCTGATCGGCAATGCGGTTGATCTGGAGCTTGATGGCAGTGGGCGCTTCCTGGTGCCTCCGCGTTTGCGTGAGTACGCCAAGCTCGACAAGCGCGCAATGCTTGTGGGGCAACTGAACAAATTCCAATTGTGGGACGAGGATGCCTGGAATGCTGTTGCTGCAGCAGACCTGGCGGCCATTCAACAACCGGGCGCCATGCCTGATGAACTACGTGATTTGATCCTGTGACTATAGATAGCGGCTTTAACCACATCACCGTGCTGCTTGACGAAGCCGTCGAGGCTCTCGCCATACGCGCCGATGGCTGCTACCTGGACGGCACGTTCGGTCGTGGCGGTCACAGCCGTTTGATCCTTCGGCATTTGGGGCCGCAAGGGCGACTGCTCGGCTTCGATAAAGATCCTCAAGCGATTGCAACCGGGCAAGCGCTGGCGGCCGAAGACGGCCGCTTTGTTATTGTGCAGCGCAGTTTTGCCGAGCTGGGTGCAGAGGTTTCCGCGCGCGGCCTGGCCGGCAAGGTCAGTGGCGTGCTGCTTGATCTGGGCGTTTCCTCGCCTCAGCTGGATGATCCCGAGCGCGGTTTCAGCTTTTTGAACGATGGCCCTCTGGATATGCGCATGGACCCTTCGCGGGGTATCAGTGCGGCAGAATTCATTGCTACGGCGCCCGAAGAGGAAATTGCCCGGGTATTCAAGGAGTACGGCGAGGAGCGTTTCGCCAAGCGGATGGCTCGTGCCGTGGTCGAGCGTCGTCAGGTGCAGCCGTTTACCCGTACGGCAGACCTCGCCGAAGTGCTCAAGGTAGCCAATCCGGCATGGGAGAAGGGCAAGAACCCGGCAACCCGTGCATTCCAGGGGCTGCGCATTCACGTCAATAACGAGCTGGGTGATCTTGAGGCTGGCCTGGAGGCTGCGCTCGAGATGCTGGAGATCGGCGGTCGTCTGGTGGTGATCAGCTTCCACTCCCTGGAAGACCGGATCGTCAAACTGTTCATGCGCAAACTGGTCAAGGGTGAGGCCGATAACCTGCCGCGCAACCTGCCTGTACAGCACAAGCCTTTCGAGCCGAAGATCAAGGTGCACGGCAAGGCGCAGTTCGCCTCCGACGCTGAGCTCAAGGCTAACCCGCGTTCGCGTAGCGCGGTCATGCGGGTTGCGGAGAAGCTGCGGTGAGCAAGCTTTTTGCCAAGCCTCTACCAGGCGGAAGCTTCCTGATGCTGCTGCTGTTCATTGGCGTGCTCATTTCGGCGATCGCCGTGTCCTACAGCGCGCACTGGAATCGTCAACTGCTTAACACCCTCTATGGCGAATTGAACGAGCGCGACAAGGCGCAGGCCGAGTGGGGGCGTTTGATCCTTGAACAAAGTACCTGGACCGCCCACAGCCGGATCGAGAGCCTGGCTAGCGAGCAGTTGAAAATGCGTATTCCTGGCGCCGATGAAGTAAGGATGGTGGTGCCATGATGAAGCTTGAGGGCGCGCTTTATCCGTGGCGGTTTCGCGTGGTGCTTGCGCTGCTGGCCGTGATGGTCGGTGCCATTGCCTGGCGAATTGTCGATTTGCAGGTGGTCGACCGTGACTTCCTCAAGGGGCAGGGCGATGCGCGCAGCCTGCGCCATATTCCCATTCCTGCACACCGTGGGTTGATTACCGACCGCAACGGCGAACCGCTGGCGGTCAGTACGCCGGTTACCACGCTGTGGGCCAACCCGAAGGAGATGCAAGCGGGCAAGGACCGTTGGCCGGTGTTGGCGGCTGCCCTCAAGCAGGACCCCAATCAGTTGAGCCAGCGTCTTGAGGCGCAGGCCAACAAAGAGTTCATTTATCTGGTGCGCGGCCTGACCCCAGAGCAAGGACAGGTTGTGCTCGACCTGAAAATACCGGGCGTCTACGGCATCGAGGAGTTCAGGCGGTTCTATCCGGCCGGTGACGTAACTGCGCACATGGTTGGTTTCACCGACCTTGATGATCACGGTCGGGAAGGTGTGGAACTGGCCTACGATGACTGGCTGGCCGGGGTCCCGGGAAAACGTCAGGTGATCAAGGATCGGCGTGGCCGACTTATCAAGGACATCCAGGTAACCAAGAACGCCAAGGCAGGGAAGACCTTGGCGTTGTCCATTGACCTGCGTCTGCAGTACCTGGCTACCCGCGAGCTGCGCAATGCGATTGCCGAGCAGGAAGCCAAGGCCGGTAGCCTGGTGATCATGGACGTGAAGACTGGCGAAGTCCTGGCAATGGTCAACCAGCCAACCTACAACCCGAACAACCGTCGCAGCATGTTCCCCGCTGCGATGCGTAACCGGGCCATCATCGATGTGTTCGAGCCAGGCTCCACCGTCAAGCCATTGTCGATGAGTGCGGCGCTGCAAAGCGGACGCTGGAAGCCGACCGACAAGGTCGAGGTGTATCCCGGTACCTTGCAGCTGGGCCGTTACACCATTCGTGACGTTTCCAAGACCGAAGGCCCGATCCTCGATCTGACGGGCATCCTGATCAACTCCAGTAACGTCGGCATGAGCAAGATCGCCTTCGATATTGGCGGCGAGGCGATCTATCGCGTCATGGCTCAATTGGGCCTGGGCCAGTACACCGGCCTGGGGTTCCCGGGCGAGCGCGTCGGTAACTTGCCGAACCACCGTGAGTGGCGCAAGGCCGAGACCGCCACGCTGTCTTATGGCTATGGTTTGTCGGTTACCGCGTTGCAGTTGGTGCACGCGTATGCGGCATTGGCCAACGACGGCAAGATGGTGCCGTTGAGCATTCTCAAGACCGACAAGGCACCTGAAGAAACCCAGGTAGTGCCGAAGGAAACCGCAGAAACCATTCAAGGCATGCTGCAGCAAGTGATCGAAGCGCCGCGTGGGGTGTTCCGTGCGCAGGTGCCGTTCTATCACGTCGGCGGCAAGAGCGGTACGGCCCGTAAGGCCACCATTGGTTCCAAAGGTTATACCGAGAACGCCTACCGATCCCTGTTCGCCGGCTTCGGGCCCATGAGTGATCCGCGTTACGCCATCGTGGTGGTCATCGACGAGCCGAGCAAAGGTGGTTACTTCGGTGGCCTGGTTTCTGCGCCGGTGTTCAGCAAGGTCATGTCGGGCACCCTGCGTTTGATGAACGTTCCGCCGGACAACCTGCCGGCACCTATTCCACCGCAGCAGGTCAATGCTGCGCCCGCCAAAGGAGGGCGCGGATAATGACAATGCCATTGAGTAAGCTGTTCGCCCAAGCCTCGCGCGATCCATTGATTCGCGAGCTGACGCTCGACAGTCGTAACGTGCGTCCTGGCGATCTGTTCCTGGCGGTGCCGGGGACGCGTGTGGACGGGCGCGAGCACATTGCCGATGCGCTGGCGCGCGGTGCCGCGGCTGTTGCCTATGAGGCTGACGGCGCCAGCGTGTTGCCGCTCACGGATGTGCCGTTGATTCCGGTCAAGGGCCTGGCTGCCCAGTTGTCGGACATCGCCGGGCGTTTCTATGGCGAGCCCAGCCGTCTGCTGGACCTGGTGGGTGTCACTGGAACCAATGGCAAGACCAGTGTGACTCAGTTGGTGGCTCAGGCGTTGGACCGTCTTGGCCAGCACTGCGGTCTGATCGGTACCTTGGGCACCGGGTTTTATGGTGCTTTGCAAAGTGGCCGCCTGACGACGCCTGACCCTATTGCGGTACAGGCCACGCTCAACGATCTGAAAAACCAGGGCGCCCGTGCGGTGGCCATGGAAGTGTCCTCTCACGCGTTGGATCAAGGCCGGGTCGCAGCCCTTGCGTTCGATATTGCTGTGATGACCAATTTGTCGCGTGATCATCTGGATTACCACGGCAGCATGCAGGACTACGAGGCTGCCAAGGCACGCCTGTTTGCCTGGCCGAACCTGCGGTGCCGGGTGGTCAACCTGGACGACGACTTTGGTCGCCGCCTCGCTGCCGAATCCAGTGATGCGCGTCTTATCAGCTACAGCTTGATCGATGCCGAGGCCTCGCTTTATTGCCGCGAAGCTCACTTCGATGATGATGGCGTGCGCGCCGTGATCGTGACGGCTCAGGGCGAACGTACCCTGCGTAGCCGCCTGCTTGGGCGCTTCAATCTGAGCAATATGCTGGCTGCGGTCGGCACATTGCTGGCGCTGGATTACCCGCTGGATGAAATTCTCAAGGTCACCCCCGAGCTGGATGGGCCGGTTGGGCGCATGCAGCGCCTGGGTGGCGGCAAGCGGCCTTTGGTGGTGGTCGATTACGCACATACCCCGGACGCCTTGGAAAAGGTACTTGAAGCTCTGCGCCCGCACGCCAAGGGGCAGTTGTTGTGCCTGTTCGGGTGCGGTGGTGACCGTGATCGCGGCAAACGACCGCTGATGGCGCAGGTTGCCGAGCGTCTGGCTGATCGTGTGCTGGTCACTGACGACAACCCGCGCAGTGAAGATCCGCAGCAGATTTTTGCGGACATTCGTGCAGGCTTCGATGACGTGACAGCCGTCGAATTCGTTGCCGGGCGCGGTGAAGCCATCGCCCAACTGATCGCCAGTGTGGCGGCCGATGATGTCGTCGTCCTGGCCGGCAAAGGGCACGAAGATTATCAAGAGATCAATGGCCAGCGGCATGCGTTCTCCGATCTGGTTGAAGCCGAGCGCGCGTTGAGCGCCTGGGAGGTTACTCATGCTTAAGCCACTGTCGCTCAGCGAGTTGACCGTAGCATTGCAGGCACGTGTGCATGGCAGTGATGCCACGTTCAATGGCGTCAGTATCGACAGCCGTGCAATTACCCCGGGGCAGTTGTTCGTGGCGCTGACCGGGCCGCGTTTCGATGGGCACGACTACCTGAACGATGTTGCAGCCAAGGGTGCTGTGGCGGCGTTGGTCGAGCGTGAAGTGCCAGGTACTGGTTTGCCACAGCTGATCGTGGCCGACAGTCGTCTGGCACTGGGCCAACTGGGTGCGCTGAACCGTGCCCGGTTCGACAAGCCTGTCGCGGCGATTACCGGCTCTAGCGGTAAAACCACGGTTAAAGAGATGCTCGCCAGTATCCTGCGCACCCGTGGGCCGGTGTTGGCCACCCGTGGCAATCTGAACAACGACCTTGGCGCGCCATTGACGCTGCTGGAGTTGGCATCGGAGCACACTGCGGCGGTTATTGAGCTGGGTGCTTCGCGCATCGGCGAAATCGCCTACACCGTTGGCCTGACCCGACCGCATGTCGCCTTGATCAACAATGCCGGTACGGCTCATGTCGGCGAATTTGGCGGTCCGGAAAAGATTGTTGAAGCCAAAGGTGAAATCCTTGAGGGCCTGGATCAGGATGGCGTGGCTATCCTCAACCTTGATGACAAGGCGTTCGCTACCTGGAAGCAACGTGCAGGCGATCGCCGTGTGATCAGTTTTGCGCTGAACAATGCTGCCGCTGATTTCCATGCCACTGCGCTTGATCGCGATGTGCGCGGTTGCCCCGCATTCGACTTGCGTAGCCCTCTGGGTTCGGCGCGGGTGCAGTTGAACCTGCTCGGCACGCACAACGTCAGCAATGCCTTGGCTGCCGCCGCTGCCGCCTATGCCTTTGGTCTGACACTTGAAGGTATTGTTGCCGGTCTGAATGCCGTGCAGCCCGTCAAGGGCCGCACCGTGGTACAGATGGCTGCAAATGGCGTTCGGGTGATCGATGACACTTACAACGCAAACCCCACCTCCATGTGTGCTGCCGTTGATATACTCGCCGGCTTTTCCGGGCGCACTGTTCTGGTGCTCGGGGATATTGGCGAACTGGGCCAGTGGGCCGAGGAAGGGCATCGGCAGGTGGGCGACTACGCCAAAGACAAGGTTTCGGCACTCTATGCCGTAGGGCCAATGATGGCTCACGCTGTTAAGGCGTTTGGCATCAATGCCCGCCACTTCGCTACTCAAGCCGACCTGATCGAAGCCGTTCGTGGCGAGCAGGCTGGCAATACCACCATTTTGATCAAGGGTTCGCGCAGCGCTGCGATGGAAAACGTCGTGGCGGCCTTGTGCGGTTCCAGCGGGGAGAAACATTAATGCTGCTGCTGTTGGCCGAGTATCTGCAACAGTTCTACAAAGGCTTCGCGGTCTTTCAGTACCTGACCCTGCGCGGGATTCTGGGTGTGCTGACGGCGTTGTCGCTGGCCCTGTGCCTGGGGCCCTGGATGATCCGCACGCTGCAGATTCGCCAGATCGGTCAGGCGGTGCGTAATGACGGCCCGCAATCGCACTTGTCCAAGTCCGGTACCCCGACCATGGGTGGTGCCTTGATCCTGTCGGCCATTGCCATCAGTACGCTGCTTTGGGCCGACCTGAGCAACCGTTATGTGTGGGTCGTGCTCATCGTCACGCTGCTGTTTGGCGCCATTGGTTGGGTTGACGACTACCGCAAGGTGATTGAAAAGAATTCGCGTGGCCTGCCGAGCCGCTGGAAGTATTTCTGGCAATCGGTGTTCGGCCTGGGCGCTGCGATCTTCCTGTACATGACGGCACCGACCAGCGTCGAGACCACGCTGATCGTACCAATGCTCAAGGATGTCACCATTCCGTTGGGCATTGGCTTCGTGGTGCTGACCTATTTCGTGATCGTCGGTTCGAGTAACGCGGTCAACCTGACCGATGGCCTCGATGGCCTGGCCATTCTGCCCACGGTGATGGTTGGCGGCGCCTTGGGTATCTTCTGCTACCTGTCGGGTAACGTGAAGTTTGCTGAATACCTGCTGATTCCTTATGTACCGGGCTCTGGCGAGCTGATCGTGTTCTGTGGCGCCTTGATCGGTGCGGGCCTGGGTTTCCTCTGGTTCAACACCTATCCGGCTCAGGTCTTCATGGGTGATGTCGGCGCGCTGGCACTGGGTGCTGCACTGGGCACCATTGCCGTGATCGTCCGCCAGGAGATCGTGTTGTTCATCATGGGCGGCATTTTCGTCATGGAGACCCTGTCGGTGGTCATCCAGGTGGCGTCCTTTAAATTGACCGGTCGTCGTGTGTTCCGCATGGCGCCTATCCACCACCACTTTGAACTCAAGGGTTGGCCCGAGCCGCGTGTGATCGTCCGTTTCTGGATTATCACCGTGATTCTGGTGCTGATTGGCCTTGCCACCCTGAAACTGAGGTAGACACGCGTGTCCCTGATCGCTTCTGACCACTTCCGCATTGTTGTCGGCCTCGGCAAGAGCGGCATGTCCCTGGTTCGCTTCCTGGCGAGCCGGGGCGTTGCGTTTGCGGTCGCCGATACGCGCGAGAACCCGCCGGAGCTGGCAACGCTGCGGCGCGACTACCCACAGGTGGAAGTACGTTGCGGCGAACTGGATGTGGACTTTCTGTGCCGCGCTGACGAACTGTATGTCAGCCCGGGCCTGGCGCTGGCGACACCTGCATTGCAACAGGCGGCTGCCCGTGGCGTGAAACTGTCGGGTGATATCGAACTGTTTGCCCGCAATGCCAAGGCACCCATTGTCGCGATCAGCGGCTCCAATGCCAAAAGCACGGTGACCACCCTGGTCGGGGAGATGGCTGCGTCAGCCGGCAAGCGTGTTGCGGTGGGTGGCAACCTGGGTACCCCCGCCCTGGACCTGTTGAGCGATGACGTTGAACTGTATGTCCTGGAGCTTTCCAGCTTTCAGCTGGAAACCACGGATCAGCTCAACGCCGAAGTGGCGACCGTGCTGAACATCAGTGAAGACCACATGGACCGTTACAGCGGCCTGCCGGCGTATCACCTGGCCAAGCACCGGATCTTCCGCGGCGCGCGTCAGGTTGTGGTCAACCGCCAGGATGCCCTGAGCCGTCCCCTGCTGACCGATGGCCAGACCTGCTGGACCTTCGGTTTGAATGCCCCGGATTTCAAGGCGTTCGGTTTGCGTGAGGAGAATGGCGAGAAGTACCTGGCCTTCGAATTCCAGAACCTGATGCCGGTGCGTGAGCTGAAGGTTCGCGGCGCTCACAATCAGTCCAATGCCCTTGCCGCGCTGGCGCTGGGCCATGCTGTTGGCCTGCCGTTCGATGCCATGCTGAGCAGCCTGCGCAGTTTTACCGGCCTTGCACACCGTTGCCAGTGGCTGCGTGAGCGTGACGGGGTGAACTGGTACGACGACTCCAAGGCGACCAACGTCGGTGCAGCCTTGGCCGCTATCGAAGGCCTGGGCGCCGATATCGACGGCAAGCTGGTGCTGGTGGCTGGCGGTGATGGCAAGGGTGCAGATTTCAGCGCCCTGCGTGCTCCGGTGGCAGCCCATTGTCGCGCTGTGGTGCTGCTGGGTCGCGATGCCGAATTGCTGGCCCAGGCCTTGGGCGACAGCGTGCCGCTGATTCGTGTGAAGACCCTGGACGAAGCCGTCCAGCAATGCGCAGCGCTGGCCCGTCCGGGTGATGCCGTGTTGCTGTCACCCGCCTGCGCCAGCCTCGACATGTTCAAGAACTTTGAAGAGCGTGGGCGTCTGTTCGCTCACGCGGTGGAGGGGCTTTCATGATCTTTGGCGTCATCAAGCCCTACCCATCGCCGTTGATTACCGGGCGAGGTATCGACCTCGACTTCCCGTTGCTTGCCGGTTGCCTGGCCTTGCTGGGCCTGGGGCTGGTGATGATCACCTCGGCTTCCTCTGAAGTGGCGGCGGCGCAATCGGGTACACCGCTGTACCACATGTTCCGTCACCTGGTTTACGTACTGCTGGGCTTGGGCGCTGGCGTAGTGACCATAATGGTGCCGATTGCCACCTGGCAACGCATGGGCTTCCTGATGCTGGTGGGTGCCTTTGGCCTGTTGGTGTTGGTGCTGGTGCCAGGCATTGGCCGGGAAGTGAACGGTTCGATGCGCTGGATCGGCTTCAGCTTCTTCAACGTGCAGCCGTCGGAAATTGCCAAGGTTTTCGTGGTGATCTACCTCGCCGGCTATCTGGTACGACGGCAGACAGAGGTACGCGAAAGCTGGATGGGCTTTTTCAAGCCATTCATCGTTTTGCTGCCGATGGCCGGCCTGTTGCTGATGGAGCCTGACTTCGGTGCCACCGTCGTGATGATGGGGGCGGCTGCAGCGATGCTGTTCCTCGGCGGTGTTGGGTTGTTCCGCTTCAGTCTGATGGTGGTGCTGGCGGTCGGAGCCGTGTTTGTTCTGGTACAGGCCCAGCCCTACCGGATGGCGCGTTTGATTACTTTTACCGACCCGTGGTCCGATCAGTTCGGTTCGGGATACCAACTGACGCAGGCACTGATTGCGTTCGGTCGTGGCGAGTGGTTTGGTGTCGGCTTGGGCAACAGCGTACAGAAGCAGTTCTACCTGCCTGAAGCGCACACCGACTTCGTGTTTTCGGTGCTGGCTGAAGAACTGGGCGTCGTTGGCTCGCTGGCGACCGTTGCCTTGTTCCTGTTTGTTACGGTGCGGTCGCTGTACATCGGTCTGTGGGCCGAGAAGGCCAAGCAGTTCTTTGCCGCGTACATGGCGTTCGGCCTGGCCTTCCTGTGGATCGGTCAATTCTTGATCAATATCGGGGTGAACGTCGGCCTGCTGCCGACCAAGGGCCTGACGTTGCCGTTCCTCAGTTACGGTGGCAGTTCCCTGGTGATCTGCTGTGCCTGTGTGGGGTTGCTGCTGCGAATCGAGTGGGAGAGTCGAACCCACCTGGGCAGTGAAGAGCACGAATTCGATGAAAGCGATTTTGCCGAGGAGCCGAATCATGGCCGCTAATGGCAAGAACGTCTTGATCATGGCAGGCGGCACCGGGGGCCACGTGTTCCCGGCGCTGGCCTGTGCCCGTGAGTTCCAGGCACGCGGTTACACCGTACATTGGCTGGGAACGCCGCGAGGCATTGAAAACGAACTGGTTCCTCAGGCTGGGCTGCAGCTGCACCTGATCAATGTCAGTGGCCTGCGTGGCAAGAGCAAGCTGTCGCTGCTCAAGGCGCCGTTCACGGTGCTCAAGGCTGTGTTGCAGGCGCGCCAGGTGATTCGTCGGCTCAAGCCCGTATGCGTATTGGGTTTCGGCGGCTATGTCACCGGCCCGGGCGGCGTTGCGGCGAAGCTCTGTGGCGTGCCACTGGTGATTCACGAACAGAACGCCCGTGCGGGGACGGCCAATCGTTTGCTGGTACCGCTTTCTGCGCGTGTCTGCGAAGCGTTCCCGGACACCTTCGCCGCTTCGGAAAAACGTCGTACCACCGGCAATCCGGTACGCAGCGAGTTGTTCCTGGAGCCTGTGCGCGAACCGCTGGCCGGTCGCCGTCCGCACCTCTTGATCCTCGGCGGCAGCCTGGGTGCCGAGCCGTTGAACAAATTGTTGCCCCAGGCATTGGCGCTGGTTGCGGAACCAATCCGCCCGAAAGTGTTCCATCAGGCCGGGAAACAGCATGATCAGATCACTGCCGAGCGCTATCGCGAAGCGGGGGTCGAGGCTCAGGTAGAGCCCTTTATCAAGGACATGGCCCAGGCCTATGGCTGGGCTGATCTGGTGGTGTGCCGTGCAGGTGCGTTGACGGTCAGTGAGCTGGCGGCAGCAGGACTGCCGTCGTTGCTGGTGCCATTGCCCCACGCAATCGACGACCACCAGACCCATAACGCCCATTATCTGGCTCGTGAAGGCGCCGCCTTCCTGATGCCACAAGCGACAACTGGCGCAGCGCAGCTCGCTGAACGCCTGAACGAGGTGCTGATGCAACCGGAAAAACTCAACACGATGGCCAGCACCGCACGGCGCTTGGCCAAGCCCGCTGCCACCCGCACCGTGGTCGATATCTGCCTGGAGGTGGCCCATGGTTGAGAATCGCAAAGCCATGCCTCAACCTGAAATGCGCCGTATCCGTCGTATCCATTTCGTCGGTATTGGCGGTGTGGGGATGTGCGGCATTGCCGAAGTGCTGTTGAACCTGGGTTATCAGGTCTCGGGTTCTGATCTCAAGGCTTCGCCGGTCACCGAGCGCCTGCTGTCGTTCGGCGCCGAGATCTTCATCGGCCACCGCGCCGAGAACGCTGCCAGCGCCGATGTGCTGGTGGTCTCCAGCGCGGTCAATACAGCCAACCCTGAAGTCGCTACGGCCCTGGAACGTCGTATTCCCGTGGTGCCGCGTGCCGAGATGCTCGCCGAGTTGATGCGCTACCGTCACGGTATTGCCGTTGCCGGCACCCACGGCAAGACCACCACGACCAGCCTGTTGGCCTCGGTGTTCGCCGCAGGTGGCCTGGACCCGACGTTTGTCATCGGTGGTCGTCTGAATGCAGCCGGTACCAATGCCCAGTTGGGCACCAGCCGCTACCTGATCGCCGAAGCCGATGAGAGCGACGCCAGCTTCCTGCACTTGCAGCCGCTGGTGGCTGTGGTCACCAACATTGATGCCGACCATATGGCGACCTATGAGGGTGACTTCAACAAACTGAAGAAAACCTTTGTCGAGTTCCTGCACAACCTGCCGTTTTATGGCTTGGCAGTGGTATGCCTGGACGACCCGGTGGTACGTGAGATTCTGCCGCTGATCAAACGCCCGACCCTCACTTACGGCGTCAGCGAAGAAGCTGACGTACGGGCAATCAATATTCGCCAGTCGGGCATGCAGACGCACTTCACCGTGCTGCGTCGTGACCGCGAGCCGCTGGATGTCTCGGTGAACATGCCGGGTAACCATAACGTGCTCAACGCCTTGGCAACCATCGCCATCGCGACCGATGAAGGCATCACCGACGAGGCCATCGTCCAGGGGCTTTCGGGCTTCCAGGGTGTTGGTCGACGCTTCCAGGTCTATGGCGAGCTGCCAGTGGACGGCGGCAGCGTGATGCTGGTGGACGACTACGGCCATCACCCGACCGAAGTGGCTGCCGTGATCAAGGCCGTGCGCGGTGGTTGGCCGGAGCGCCGTCTGGTGATGGTGTACCAGCCGCACCGTTATAGCCGCACCCGCGACCTCTACGACGACTTCGTGCAGGTACTGGCCGATGCCAACGTGCTGCTGTTGATGGAGGTTTATCCCGCTGGAGAGGAGCCGATCCCCGGCGCCGACAGCCGTCAGCTTTGCCACAGCATTCGCCAGCGCGGCCAACTCGACCCGATCTACATCGAGCGCGGCATCGAACTGGCGCCGCTGGTCAAACCTCTGCTGCGTGCCGGCGACATCCTGCTGTGCCAAGGGGCAGGTGATATCGGTGGCCTGGCCCCACAATTGCTGAAGAGCCCGTTGTTCGCGAGTGCTGCAGCCAGCGAAGGGAAATCGAAATGACTGTTAACGACTATTCGAAACTGCATTCACACATCGCACCGAAGGATTTCGGTCGGGTTGCCGTGCTCTATGGCGGCAAGAGCGCTGAGCGTGAGGTCTCGCTCAAGTCGGGTGCCGCGGTCATTGACGCGCTGCAGTCTGCTGGCGTCGACGTGGTTGCCATTGACGTTGGTGACGATCTGCTCAGCCGTCTGCAGAACGAAAAGATCGACCGCGCGTTCATCATTCTCCATGGCCGCGGCGGTGAAGATGGCAGCATGCAAGGCCTGTTGGAGTGCCTGGGCATTCCTTACACCGGCAGCGGCATTCTCGCGTCGGCCCTGGCCATGGACAAATTGCGGACCAAGCAGGTCTGGCAGAGCCTGGGTATTCCAACCCCGCGCCATGCCGTGCTGGCCAGCGAAGCCGACTGTGTTGCCGCGGCGTCGGCCCTGGGCTTCCCGCTGATCGTCAAGCCTGCCCATGAGGGTTCGAGCATCGGCATGGCCAAGGTGCACAGCCGTGACGAGCTCATCGTGGCGTGGAAGGACGCTGCCCGTTATGACGCTCAAGTGCTGGTCGAGCAGTGGATTCAGGGGCCGGAATTCACCGTGGCCGTGTTGCGCGACAAGGTGCTGCCACCGATTGCCCTGGGTACGCCGCACTCGTTCTACGACTACGACGCCAAGTACCTGGCCAACGATACCCAGTACCGCATTCCCTGCGGCCTGGACAGCGCCAAGGAACAGGAACTGATCGACCTTACCGCACGTGCTTGCGAAGCCATCGGCATCGCAGGGTGGGGGCGGGTTGATGTGATGCAGGACGAGCAGGGCCGGTTCTGGCTGCTCGAAGTCAATACCGCACCAGGCATGACTGATCACAGCCTGGTCCCGATGGCGGCTCGCGCAGCCGGCCTGGACTTCCAGCAGTTGGTGCTGGCAATCCTGGCCGCTAGCGTTGAGGCGCGAGGTTAAGCCCATGCAAGGCGCGATGTTACGTCATCAGCAACCCGCCACCGGCCGCAAGCCGGTGCCGCGTGGTGCCAGCCGGATGGTGGCCAAGGAGCCACTGTCGGCGCGCCTGCCCAAGGCAAGGTTCAGTGTTTTCAAGCGTCTGCTGTGGCCGGTATTGCTGGTGGTCGCCGGTTTCGGTGCCTACGAGGGCGCGCAACGCCTGATGCCGTACGCCGATCGGCCGATTACCAAGATCGCCGTACAGGGTGACCTGAGTTATATCAGCCAGCAGGCGGTGCAGCAGCGAATCGCGCCTTATGTCGCGGCGAGCTTCTTTACCGTAGACCTGGCGAGCATGCGCGCCGAGCTGGAGCAAATGCCCTGGATCGCTCGCGCCGAAGTCCGTCGCGTCTGGCCGGATGAGGTCGTGATCCACCTGGAAGAGCAGTTGCCGATTGCGCGTTGGGGGGATGATGCCCTGCTCAACAACAAGGGCCAGGCCTTTGCCCCGCGCGAGCTGGCCAACTATGAGCACCTGCCGCAGCTGATCGGGCCGCAGCGGGCGCAGTTACAAGTGATGCAGCAGTATCAGATTTTGAACCAGATGTTGCGGCCCATGGGTTTCTCGATCGCTCGCCTGGAATTGCGTGAACGTGGCAGCTGGTTCCTGACCACGGGCGCTGGCAGTGCCGGTCCGGGTATCGAGCTGCTGCTGGGGCGCGACCACTTGGTGGAAAAAATGCGCCGTTTCATTGCCATTTACGACAAGACACTCAAAGAGCAGATCACCAACATCGCCCGCATTGATCTGCGATATGCCAACGGCCTGGCCGTCGGCTGGCGGGAACCGAATGCACCGACGACGGCCCAACCCGCCGTTGCGAAGAATTAGAGAGAGGCAGGACCATGGCAAATGCGCATAGCGGCAAAATGATCGTCGGGCTGGACATTGGCACCTCCAAGGTGGTGGCGCTGGTGGGCGAGGTCGCGGCTGACGGTACCCTGGAGATCGTCGGGATCGGTACGCATCCATCGCGCGGCCTCAAGAAGGGCGTAGTCGTGAACATCGAGTCGACCGTACAGTCGATTCAGCGCGCGGTTGAAGAGGCCCAACTGATGGCCGGTTGCCGCATTCACTCGGCATTCGTTGGCGTTGCCGGCAATCACATCCGTAGCCTGAACTCCCACGGTATCGTTGCCATTCGCGACCGTGAAGTCAGCGCCGCCGACCTTGAGCGCGTCCTGGACGCTGCCCAGGCCGTGGCCATCCCTGCCGATCAGCGCGTCCTGCACACCCTGCCGCAAGACTACGTGATCGATAACCAGGAAGGTGTGCGCGAGCCACTGGGTATGTCCGGCGTGCGTCTGGAAGCCAAGGTTCACGTGGTGACCTGCGCGGTCAATGCCGCCCAGAACATCGAGAAGTGTGTACGTCGCTGCGGCCTGGAAATCGACGACATCATTCTCGAACAACTGGCCTCGGCCTATTCGGTACTGACCGATGACGAGAAAGAGCTGGGCGTGTGCCTGGTGGACATCGGTGGTGGCACTACCGATATCGCCATCTTCACTGAAGGTGCTATCCGTCATACCGCAGTGATCCCGATTGCGGGCGACCAGGTGACCAACGACATCGCGATGGCCCTGCGTACCCCGACCCAGTACGCCGAAGAAATCAAGATTCGCTATGCCTGCGCCCTGGCCAAGCTCGCCGGTGCTGGGGAAACCATCAAGGTGCCGAGCGTGGGTGATCGTCCTCCGCGTGAACTGTCGCGTCAGGCGCTGGCTGAAGTGGTCGAGCCACGTTACGACGAACTGTTCACCCTGATTCAGGCCGAGCTGCGTCGTAGCGGTTACGAAGACCTGGTGCCCGCGGGCATCGTCCTGACCGGCGGTACCTCGAAGATGGAAGGCGCTGTAGAGCTGGCGGAAGAGATTTTCCACATGCCGGTACGCCTGGGTGTACCGCACAGCGTTCGCGGCCTCAGTGATGTGGTCCGCAACCCGATTTATTCCACCGGTGTGGGCCTGCTGACCTACGGGCTGCAAAAGCAGTCCGACGGCGTGACCCTGACCGGTATTAACAGCAACAGCTATGGCGATGAACCGAAGGCACCCGTGCTGGAACGCTTGAAGCGTTGGGTGCAGGGCAACTTTTAAAGTTTCAAAGCAGTAGTAGTAGGCGCAAAAAACTAGAGAACTGTAAGGAGAGGGAAAATGTTCGAGCTCGTAGACAACGTCCCGCAAAGTCCGGTCATTAAAGTGATCGGCGTCGGTGGCGGCGGTGGCAACGCCGTCAATCATATGGTCAAGAGCAACATCGAAGGCGTCGAGTTCATCTGCGCCAACACCGATGCTCAGGCGCTGAAAAACATCGGCGCGCGCACCATCCTGCAACTGGGTACTGGCGTGACCAAGGGCCTGGGTGCTGGTGCCAATCCTGAAGTCGGTCGTCAGGCGGCACTGGAAGACCGTGAGCGCATCGCTGAAGTACTGCAGGGCACCAACATGGTGTTCATTACCACGGGCATGGGTGGTGGTACCGGTACCGGTGCGGCGCCGATCATCGCTGAAGTGGCCAAGGAACTGGGCATCCTCACCGTTGCCGTGGTCACCCGGCCGTTCCCGTTCGAAGGCCGCAAGCGCATGCAGATTGCCGACGAAGGCATTCGCGCGTTGGCTGACAGCGTCGACTCGTTGATCACCATCCCCAACGAGAAACTGCTGACCATCCTGGGTAAAGACGCCAGCCTGCTGTCGGCGTTCGCCAAGGCCGATGACGTGCTGGCGGGGGCCGTTCGCGGTATCTCCGACATCATCAAGCGCCCAGGCATGATCAACGTCGACTTCGCCGACGTGCGCACCGTGATGAGCGAAATGGGTATGGCGATGATGGGTACTGGCTGCGCCAGCGGCCCGAACCGTGCTCGCGAAGCCACGGAAGCGGCCATCCGCAACCCGCTGCTCGAAGACGTCAACCTGCAGGGCGCCCGTGGCATCCTGGTGAACATCACCGCAGGTCCTGACCTGTCGCTGGGTGAATACTCCGATGTGGGTAGCATCATCGAGGCGTTCGCGTCCGATCACGCCATGGTCAAGGTCGGTACCGTTATCGATCCGGACATGCGTGACGAGCTGCACGTTACCGTAGTGGCTACCGGCCTGGGTGCGAAAATCGAGAAGCCGGTCAAGGTTATCGACAACACCATGCAGACCGCGTCCGTGCAGACCCCTGCACCTGCGCCAGTACGCGCCGAGCAACCATCGGTGAACTACCGTGATCTGGAGCGCCCGACTGTAATGCGCAACCAGGCTCATGCCGGTGCTGCAGCGGCTGCTAAACTCAACCCACAAGACGATCTGGATTACCTGGACATCCCGGCATTCCTGCGTCGTCAGGCTGATTAATGAAATTTATCAGGGGTATAAGGGTGATTGGTGTTCAGCAAAGGCCGGGTCTGCTATTATCCCCAGCCTTTGTTGATACCAGTTCGCAATTTGCGCTGAAGCGGCCAATGCCATGATTAGACAACGCACCCTGAAGAATATTATCCGTGCCACAGGTGTCGGCCTGCACTCCGGGGAAAAGGTTTACCTGACCCTCAAACCCGCCCCTGTGGATACCGGCATCGTATTTTGCCGCGCCGACCTCGACCCCGTGGTGCAGATTCCTGCCCGCGCGGAAAATGTTGGCGAGACCACTATGTCGACGACGCTGGTCAACGGCGATACCAAGGTAGATACGGTAGAGCATCTGCTCTCGGCCATGGCTGGCCTGGGCATCGATAACGCCTACGTCGAGCTCTCCGCGTCCGAAGTGCCGATCATGGACGGTAGCGCTGGGCCCTTTGTATTCCTGATTCAATCTGCCGGCCTGGAAGAACAGGACGCAGCCAAGAAGTTCATCCGCATCCTGCGCGAAGTGACAGTGGAAGACGGCGACAAGCGCGCTACTTTCCTGCCATTCGACGGGTTCAAGGTGAGTTTCGAGATCGATTTCGATCACCCGGTGTTCCGCAACCGTACCCAAAGCGCCAGCGTGGACTTTTCCAGCACCTCGTTCGTGAAGGAAGTCAGCCGCGCCCGTACCTTCGGGTTCATGAGCGACATCGAGTACCTGCGCAAGCATAACCTCGCACTCGGCGGCAGCGTGGAAAACGCCATCGTTGTCGACAAGGAAGGCGTGTTGAACGAAGACGGTCTTCGCTACGAAGACGAGTTCGTCAAACACAAGATCCTCGACGCCATCGGTGATCTCTACCTGCTGGGCAACAGCCTGATTGGCGAGTTCCGTGGCTTTAAGTCCGGGCACGCGCTGAACAACCAGCTGCTGCGCAAGCTGATTGAGGAAAAAGATGCTTGGGAAGTGGTGACTTTCGAAGATGCCAGTACGGCGCCGATCTCTTACATGCGTCCGGTTGCGGCAGTGTAAGTACGAACACTCTCTTCTTTAGTTTTTGGGGCCACCTTCGGGTGGCCTTTTTTATGCGTGTCGTTCAGTCGTGCGCGGGATTTTTGTCCTTGGCGTGACTGGCCAGGCGCTCCAGCGCAGCGCGCAGTTTTGGATCACTGATGCCCTCGGCTGTCGCCTGAATGTTTTCGGCGGCCCGGTTGGAGATATCGAGCGGGTGCCCGTGGGCTTTGGGTGCGGTGGTGGGGGGCTGCACCTTGAACAGGATTCGGTTCAGGTTGTAGAACGCTTCCAGGCTCTGTAGCTGGCGTTGCAAGCGTTTTTGTTGATACCGCAGGCGGGTCGCCCAATGACCGTCAGTGACGATCAGCAGCAGTGTCCCTTCGCGCCAGGAGGCGACGTGGCAATGCTCGCGTGCTGCGGGTTGCAACTGGCTTTCCACCAGGCGCTGCAAGTGTGCCAGGCGTTGTGCCTGGTTGAGCAGAGCCTTCAGAGGCCGCGCCTCGCGCAGCAAAATGGCTGGCGCGCGTGCAGTCAGGGGGCGAAAAGCCATGGTTGGTTACCTGAGGTTACAGAGCCCATAGCTTACCAGATCGCCCTGCGCTGACCGCGTCAGAGGTGCTGTAAATGCAGTCTTGTCGCAGTTATGGGTTGAAACTGACGAAAAAGCCCTTATTTTAGGAAAGCCCCGTCAAAGCGCTGTGCCAGCACTGTGGAAAACAACGCCACTTTCCTCTCCATCGTTTCCGGGTAGAATGCTCGTTCGCATGCGGCCATAAGGGCTGCACGGGCGACTCACGGGGCCGCCCTCCATCCCTACGTGTGGAAGATCCTGCCGATATGTTTGCGCCTTTGTTAAAGAAACTTTTTGGAAGCAAGAATGAGCGTGAAGTCAAACGCATGCTCAAGACGGTACAGATCGTCAATGCCTTCGAAGAGCAGATGGTGGCCCTTTCGGATGAGCAACTACGCGGCAAGACCGCCGAGTTCAAAGAGCGCCTGGCCAAAGGCGAGACCCTGGACAATCTGCTGCCTGAAGCCTTCGCGGTCGCTCGCGAGGCCGGTAAGCGGGTCATGGGGATGCGTCACTTCGACGTGCAGTTGATCGGTGGCATGACCTTGCACGAAGGCATGATCGCAGAAATGCGTACCGGTGAAGGCAAGACCTTGGTCGCAACCCTGGGCGTCTACCTCAACGCATTGTCTGGCAAGGGCGTGCACGTGGTCACGGTCAACGACTACCTGGCCCGTCGCGATGCCAACTGGATGCGCCCGCTGTATGAGTTCCTCGGTCTGACCGTCGGTGTGGTTACACCGTTTCAGCCGCCGGAAGAGAAGCGTGCGGCCTATGCTGCCGATATCACCTACGGCACCAACAACGAATTCGGTTTCGACTACCTGCGCGACAACATGGCGTTCAGCATGGAAGAGAAATTCCAGCGTGAGCTGAATTTCGCCGTGATCGACGAAGTCGACTCCATCCTGATCGACGAAGCGCGTACCCCACTGATCATCTCCGGTCAGGCGGAAGACAGCTCCAAGCTGTACATCGAGATCAACAAGCTGATCCCGCGCCTCAAGCAGCACATCGAGGAAGTCGAAGGCCAGGTCACCCAGGCCGGTCACTTCAGCATCGACGAGAAGAGCCGTCAGGTCGAGCTCAACGAAGCCGGTCACCAGTACATCGAAGAGATGCTCTCCCAGGTCGGCCTGCTGGCCGAGGGCGAAAGCCTTTACTCGGCCCACAACCTGGGCCTGCTGACCCACGTTTATGCCGGCCTGCGCGCGCACAAGCTGTTCCATCGCAACGTCGAGTACATCGTCCAAGACGGCCAGGTCCTGCTGATTGACGAGCACACCGGTCGTACCATGCCGGGCCGACGCCTGTCCGAAGGCCTGCACCAGGCGATCGAAGCGAAGGAAAACCTGAATATTCAGGCCGAGAGCCAGACCCTGGCGTCGACCACCTTCCAGAACTACTTCCGTCTGTACACCAAGCTGTCCGGCATGACCGGTACTGCTGATACCGAGGCGTTCGAGTTCGCGCAGATCTATAACCTGAACGTTATGGTCATTCCGCCGAACAAGCCGCTGGCCCGTAAGGACTTCAACGACCTGGTCTACCTGACGGCAGAAGAGAAGTACGCTGCCATCATCGCGGACATCAAGGAAAGCCTGGCCCAGGGCCGTCCTGTACTGGTAGGTACCGCGACGATTGAAACCTCTGAGCACATGTCCAACCTGCTCAAGAAGGAAGGCATCGACCACAAGGTCCTCAACGCCAAGTACCACGAGAAGGAAGCCGAGATCATTGCGCAGGCCGGTCGTCCGGGCGCGCTGACCATCGCTACCAACATGGCGGGTCGTGGTACCGACATTCTCCTGGGCGGTAACTGGGAAGTTGAAGTGGCGGCCATGGAGAACCCGAGCCCTGAGCAGGTCGCACAGATCAAGGCCGACTGGCAGAAGCGTCACCAGCAGGTGATCGAGTCTGGTGGTCTGCACGTGATTGCGTCCGAGCGCCACGAATCGCGTCGTATCGACAACCAGTTGCGCGGCCGTTCCGGTCGTCAGGGTGACCCGGGTTCCAGCCGTTTCTACCTGTCGCTGGAAGACAGCCTGATGCGCATCTTCGCCTCTGACCGGGTGAAGAATTTCATGAAAGCGCTGGGTATGCAGTCCGGTGAGGCGATCGAGCACCGCATGGTGACCAACGCCATCGAAAAAGCACAACGCAAGGTTGAAGGGCGCAACTTCGATATTCGTAAGCAATTGCTCGAATTCGACGACGTGGCCAACGAGCAGCGTAAGGTGATCTACCACATGCGCAACAGCCTGCTGGCTGCTGACAACATTGGTGACACCATCGCTGACTTCCGTCAGGAAGTACTGGATGCCACCGTCAGCCAGCACATTCCGCCGCAGTCGCTGCCCGAGCAGTGGGACGTGGCTGGTCTGGAAGCAGCTCTGGCCAGCGATTTCGGGGTCAAGCTGCCGATTCAGAAGTGGCTCGACGAAGACGATCACCTGTACGAAGAAACCCT
Organism: Pseudomonas sp. HLS-6; assembly: GCF_002753995.1. Taxonomy (NCBI): domain Bacteria; kingdom Pseudomonadati; phylum Pseudomonadota; class Gammaproteobacteria; order Pseudomonadales; family Pseudomonadaceae; genus Pseudomonas; species Pseudomonas sp. HLS-6. The sequence continues at coordinate 4,263,633 of NZ_CP024478.1, read as the reverse complement.
GCGCGAGCGCCTGCTGAACGAGCTGCTGGCGGCGTATAACGAGAAGGAAGAGCAGGCCAGCGCCGATGCCCTGCGCACCTTCGAGAAGCAGATTCTGCTGCGCGTTCTGGATGACCTGTGGAAAGACCACCTGTCGACCATGGACCACTTGCGTCATGGCATCCACCTGCGTGGTTATGCACAGAAGAACCCGAAGCAGGAGTACAAGCGCGAGTCGTTCAACCTGTTCCAGGAGCTGCTTGACTCGATCAAGCGCGATACCATCCGCGTGCTCTCGCACGTTCAGGTTCGCCGCGAAGACCCGATCGAAGAAGAGGCGCGTCTGCGCCGCGAAGCCGAGGAATTGGCCCAGCGCATGCAATTCCAGCATGATGCTGCGCCCGGTCTGGAGCAGAATGACGAGCAGGAAGAAGGCGCTGAAGTTGCTGTTGCCGCTGCGCCGGTGCGCAACGAACAGAAGCTGGGGCGTAACGAACTGTGCTGGTGTGGTTCGGGCAAGAAGTTCAAGCATTGCCACGGCCAGATCAACTGACGATCCCGCCCAGGTAACACGCTGACATTTGAACACCGCGCCGCGACAGGCTTCCTGCCTTCGCGGCGTTGTTCCATCTCAAGCGCCGCGGCAACGAGCTCGGCGTATTTTTTTTAGGAGCGCTTTCATGGCTGTTGGTCTTGGTCCTTTGCCAACGTTGCACCCGGTCCCAGGTTTTGAACTCGGCATCGCCTCGGCGGGCATCAAGCGCCCAGGGCGCAAGGATGTCGTGGTCATGCGCTGTGCCGAAGGCTCCAGCGTGGCAGGTGTGTTCACCCTGAACGCCTTCTGTGCGGCACCTGTAATCCTCGCCAAGCAGCGTGTACAGGGCACCGTACGTTACCTGCTGACGAACACTGGCAATGCCAACGCTGGTACCGGTGCACAGGGCCTGGCGGCTGCTGAGCGCGCTTGCGCCAAGCTGGCCGAGCTGGCTGGCGTTGATGCCAGTGCGGTGTTGCCGTTCTCCACCGGCGTCATCGGCGAGCCGCTGCCGGTCGAAAAGATTGAAGGCGCTCTGCAAGCCGCGCTGGACGACCTGTCGGAAAACAACTGGGCAAACGCCGCGACCGGCATCATGACCACCGACACCCTGCCCAAGGGCGCGAGCCGTCAATTCCAGCACGATGGCGTCACGGTCACCGTGACCGGCATCAGCAAGGGCGCGGGCATGATTCGCCCGAACATGGCGACCATGCTGGGCTACATCGCCACCGATGCCAAGGTTGCACCGCACGTGCTCAAGGACCTGCTGCTGGACGGCGCGAACAAGTCGTTCAACCGCATTACTATCGATGGCGATACCTCGACCAACGATTGCTGCATGCTCATTGCGACCGGCAAGGCCGCAGTACCTGAAGTCACCGAAGCCAGCGGCCCGCTGTTCGCGGCGTTGAAGCAGGCAGTGTTCGAGGTATGCATGGAGGTGGCACAGGCTATCGTTCGCGATGGTGAAGGTGCGACCAAGTTCGTGACCGTTGAAGTCAACGGCGGTGGCAATCATCAGGAATGCCTGGACGTTGCTTACGCAGTGGCCCACTCGCCGCTGATCAAGACCGCGCTGTTCGCCTCCGACCCGAACTGGGGCCGTATTCTGGCGGCAGTAGGCCGTGCGGGTGTGCCGAACCTGGATGTGAGCCTGATCGACGTCTACCTGGGTAGCGTCTGCATCGCCAGCAAAGGCGGTCGCAGTGCCAGCTATACCGAAGAGCAGGGCGCCGCTGTCATGGCGCAGGAAGAAATCACCATTCGCATCGAGTTGGGCCGTGGCCAGTGCAGCGAGGTCATCTGGACCACTGACCTGTCCCATGAGTATGTGAAGATCAACGCCGAATACCGGAGCTGATCGACTCGTTGACCAGGCCGGCTCCAGCGCGAGCCAGCCTGGTCGGCGACAGCGGCGGTACATTCTCCAAACCTTCTGGAGCCGAACCATGAGCTACCACCTGATCATCGGCGACAAGCTTTACTCCTCCTGGTCACTGCGCGCCGCCCTGGCGCTGGAACTGACCGGAGCGTCCTACACCGAGCAACTCGTCAAACTCAATCAACCTGATACCCGCGCCCGCTTGCTCGAGCATTCGCCGACCGGCAAGGTGCCGTTGCTCAAGTCCGAGCATGGCACCATCGCCGATTCCCTGGCGATTGCCGAGTACCTGGCCGAGCGTCATCCGGACGCCCATCTGTGGCCGACCGACGTCGCTGCCCGTGCTCAGGCCCGCTCTGCCTGTGCGCAGATGCACAGCGGTTTCTTTGCCCTGCGTGGCACCATGCCATTCGACCTGAGCCGTGACCAGGCGTTGGACGTAACCCCGGCGGACGTCCAGGCGGATATCGACCGTATCGTTGCCTTGTGGGCCGAGTGCCGTACTGCCGCAACCGCCAGCGGCTCGTTCCTGTTTGGCACGCCTAGCCTGGCCGACGCGTTTTTTGCGCCAGTGGCGGTTCGCCTGCGCACTTACCGGGTTGAACTGCCGGTTGAAGCGCTCAACTACATCGAAGCGATTTACCAGTGGCCCGCTTTCCAGGCCTGGCAGAAAGCGGGATTGGCGGAGTGTGGACGGTGAAACGTATTCATGTAGCTGCCGCCGTGATTCGCGGTACCGATGGCCGGGTGCTGATTGCTCGGCGTGCCGACAGTCAGCATCAGGGCGGCCTTTGGGAGTTTCCGGGCGGCAAGGTCGAGGAGGGCGAAGCCGTACAGGCTGCGTTGGCCCGTGAGCTTCAGGAAGAGCTGGGTATTGCCGTCAGTGCGGCGCGGCCATTGATCAAGGTCAAGCATGACTACCCGGACAAACAGGTGCTGCTGGATGTGTGGGAGGTGTCCGCGTTTACCGGTGAGCCCCACGGTGCCGAGGGCCAGCCGTTGGCCTGGGTGGCGCCACGCGAGTTGGCGCAGTACGACTTCCCTGAAGCCAACCGGCCGATTGTGGCGGCTGCGCGTTTGCCCGGTGAGTACCTGATTACCCCGGACGGCCTGGAAACGTCCCAGTTGCTGCGCGGTATGCAGAAGGCCATTGCTGGCGGCGTGAAGCTGCTGCAATTGCGTGCGCCGAACATGTATGACCCGCAGTACCGCGACCTCGCCGTGGATGCTGTCGGCCTCTGTGCTGGCAAGGCACAGTTGATGCTCAAGGGGCCGTTGGAGTGGTTGGGCGACTTCCCGGCGGCCGGTTGGCACCTGACTGCGACACAATTGCGCAAGTACGCCAGCAAGGGGCGTCCGTTCCCGCAGAACCGTTGGCTGGCAGCGTCCTGCCATAACGCCGAAGAGTTGGCGTTGGCTGAGCAGATGGGGGTTGATTTTGTCACCCTCTCGCCGGTGCAGGCGACGCAGAGCCATCCGGATACCGCGCCATTAGGCTGGGAGCAGGCCTCGCAGTTGATCGAGGGCTTCAATCGTCCGGTGTTCCTGCTCGGTGGCGTTGGCGATGCAGAGCGTGAGCGGGCCTGGCAGAGCGGTGCGCAGGGTGTTGCCGGGATTCGGGCCTTCTGGCCCGAGATGTAACCACTGCGAATCGTGCTTGATGGGCGCTGACTGGCGCCTCAGGGTTTGGCTGCAGGCTGCCACAGCACCTCGGCCACGCCCTGGCGCCGCCCAATCAGTCGTGCCGCCACGAACAGTAGGTCGGACAACCGGTTGATGTAGGCCAAACCAACACCAGTCAATGGCTCAATGGCGTTCAGCGCTTGGCAGCGTCGTTCGGCACTGCGGGCCAGGCTGCGGCAGACATGGGCCTGGGCGACCAGGGCTGAGCCTCCGGGCAGAATGAAATTCTCCAGCGGTCCCAGTTCATCGTTCCAGCGATCGATCACCTGCTCCAGTGATTCCACTTGCGCGTCATTCAAGGCTTGATAACTGGGCATCGCCAGCTCGCCTCCCAGATCGAACAGTCGATGCTGACAAGGTGAAAGCACTTCGATCAGTTCTGTCAGGGCAGGGTCCGTCGCAAGGCCTGCCAGCAGCACGCCAAGCTGGCTGTTGAGCGTATCTACTTCGCCAATGGCTTCAATGCGTGGGTGATCCTTCGGTACTCGGCGGCCATCGCCCAAGCCCGTTTCACCCTTGTCGCCCGTGCGGGTGTAGATCTTCGACAAACGAAAACCCATGTTCAAGACTCCGTCTTTTGGTTCGGTGTGGGGGTTGCCAGGGGCAGGCGCAAGGTGAAGCAGGTGCCTTGACCGGGTGCTGACTGCACCTCCATCTGGCCTTTGTGGTTATTGGTGATGATGAAGTAGGAGACGGACAGCCCCAGCCCGGTGCCCTGGCCAATCTCCTTGGTGGTGAAGAACGGCTCGAAGGTCCGCTTGCGGACGGCTTCCGTCATGCCGACACCGTTGTCTTCGACCTGGATCTCGGCCCATGGCGGATTCAGTCGCGTGCGCAGGATGATGCGACCGGGCTCGCTATCATCCTGGCGCTGGTGAATGGCCTGAGCCGCGTTTTTAAGCAGGTTCAGCAGCACCTGTTCAAGCTCGTTCGCCGTACAGGGTACCGGCCCCAGTTCAGGGTCGAACTGGCGGACAATGGCTTGGCCTTTGAAGTCGAAACCGATGGTCAGGTCGAAGTCGTTGCTGGCGATTTCTACCGCCTGGTCGATCAAGGCTGGCAGGTCGCAAGGCACCAGCTGGCGATTGCTGCGGCGGCTGAAGCTGAGCATATGGGTGACGATCTTGGCCGCTCGGGTGCCGGCCTGCTGGATGCCATCGAGCAGTTGCGGCACTTCGCGCAGTTGCAGGTAATGGTTGACGACGCTCAGGTCGATGCCTGCTTCACTGGCTTGCTCGATGTTCTTCGGCAAGTCAGGCGACAGCCGCCGCCGGATGTTCTGGACGTTGTGCAGAATCGCCCCGAGTGGGTTGTTGATTTCATGCGCCATGCCCGCTGCCAGGCCGCCGACCGAGAGCATTTTTTCCGATTGCACCATCATTTCCTCCAGCGACAGGCGCTGGGTGATGTCGTCGATACGGATCACCACGCCACGTCCGCCACCGCCCATGAGTGGGTAAAAAGTCAGGGCATAGTGGCGAGGTTCGTCGTCCTTGGTCCAGGTGACGCGTTCGATTTTCGCTACTCGGTGCTTCTCGACGCTTTCCTTGAGTTGCGGCAGGAAGGGGCGTAATGGCTCGAAGGCGAGGAAAATCGGCTGGTTCAGCGCCTCGTCCAGCGGTGTGCCGGAGAGGGCGGTGGCTTCCTGGTTCCACTGGGTGACGTAGAGCTGCTCGTCGAGTGCGATCAGGGCCGAGGGCATCGAGTCGATAATGCTGTTGAGGTAGTTCTGAAAACCGGTGAGTTTTTTCTCGATCTTGCTGCGTACCTGGACTTCCAGTTCAAGCTTGCGGTTGGTATGGCGTGTCTCCTCGGCCAGGCCCTGAGCCTGGTCGAAGGCATCCTGGAATTCGTCGCGAGCGCGCTTGAGCTGCTGTTCGCGTGCTTCGATGCGCGAAAGCATCGTGTTGAAGGCTTCTGCGAGGCTGCCGATTTCGTCGCGGTTACCCGGCTGGGCGCGCAGGGCATAGTTCTCTTCACGGGTCACCTGGCGCGTGAGCTGTTCAAGCCGGTCGATCGGCTCGGTAATCAGGCGCTTGATCTGCCGGGCGATGATCATCCATAGCAGCACACTGAACACCAGAATCCCCAGGCTGGCGGTCAGCGTGCCGGTGTAGAAGGCCATCGGCAGTTCGCTACTGGCCACCAGCAGCAAGTGGCTGGGCGGTGAACCAGGGCGTGGCAGCGGGATCAGTTGGGTGTTGCGAAATTCGGTGAGCCGCCAGGTTTCGATGTTGCGATAGCGTTTGGGCAGGTCGAGTAATTCGCCGTGCTGCAATTGCGCGAGACGCTTGCCATCGCTGCCATACAGGGCGGCAGCGCGCAGTGGCGAATAGCTGTCCAGCTCCCTGAGCAGCCGGTCGGCGGCTTCCGGTGAGTCGCTAGCCTGTTGCGCCAGTTGAGGGTTGGATACCAGTCGACCGATGGTCTGCAACGCCTGGGGCGCCATGCTCTCTTGAGAGATCCAATAGGCAGCACTGATGAAGGTCAGGTTGGCGACCAACATCACGGTAATCAGCAGCACCAGCAGGGCAGCTAGTAGCTTTTGCCCAACGGGCAGGTTTTCCAGGCGTTCGCGCAATGGCATGGTTGAGGCGTGATCCTGGTGGGGGTTTAGGCGGCCAGAGTACCGCCCGAGTCAGTCGCTGGGCAATCCATGCGCATTCAGGTACTCGACCAGGCGCCGGTGGAGCCGTTCCAGATGCGGCAATTCGCAGCCATGACGGGCGGCAATGCGGCAGGCATGGCCGAGCAGGTAGTGGATCTCTGTGCGGCGGCCCTGACGGACGTCCTGGTACATCGATGAGTAGTTGGCGGCGGTGGCCTGAATCACTCGCTCCACCTCCTCGGCGAGGCCATCGGCGGCCTGTGGTTGACCACAGCGGCGCAACAGCTCGGCGAGCTCCAAGCACAGGGTCGCCACTTCGCAGTGGTGTTCGCTCAGGCCGCCATTGCGGCACTCATGCAACACCGTCAGTGGGTTGATGGCGCAGTTCAAGGCCAGTTTGCGCCAGAGGCGGGTAAGGATGTCGGGTGTCCACTGGTGTGGTATCCCGGCGTCTTCCAGTTCATCGAGCCAGTCGGGCGTGCTGGGCCTGGCGGGATCGCCCAGCCAGTTGAAGCCGTGGCCGGCAAACACCACCTGCCAGTCCGCCTGACGAAAGGCGCCTTCCGTGCTGGAGGCGAAGATACAACGTGCGTGGGGCACCAGGGCGGCAACCTCGTCCTGGCTGCCCAGGCCGTTCTGCAGCAGGATCAGCTCGGCATTGGGGGCCAAGCGGGGCAGCAGGGGGGCAACCGCCTTGTGTGCGTCGTAGGCTTTGCAGGCCACCAGCAGACGGTGGATAGGCCCTGCGCCCGTCGCTGTCTGTGCGGGAATGGCATGAGTGTGCGCCTGATCCTGTTCGATCAGCGTCAGGCCGCCCGCGGCCTCATAGGCAGCCACACGCTCATCGTCCCGCAAGATCAGGCGTACTGCTTTGCCTGCACGAGCCAGACGACAGGCCCAAAGGCTGCCCAGACTGCCGGCGCCGAGAATATGCCAGGTGCTGCTCATCCGCGTTTCGCAACCGTTATAATGAGCGAGCATTTTAACCGTCAAACCCGGCGCGCTCCATCGTGCTCTTTCATCAGGGCAGGTAGCGTGTCTTTTATTTTTGGAGAAAGGATATGCCGTCGTTCGACGTGGTATCGGAACTGGACAAACACGAAGTCACCAACGCGGTAGACAACGCGATCAAGGAACTGGACCGGCGCTACGACCTGAAAGGCAAAGGCAGCTTCGAGTTCAAGGAAAAGGAGCTGACTGTCAACCTGACAGCCGAAGCCGAATTCCAGCTTGAGCAGATGATTGAAATCCTCAGGTTGTCGCTGATCAAACGCAAGATCGACGCCCAATGCCTGGAGATCAAGGATGCTTACCCGTCCGGTAAGGTCATGAAACAGGAAGCCGTCCTCAAGGAAGGTATCGACAAAGAGCTGGCGAAGAAGATCGTTGCCCACATCAAGGAGGCCAAACTCAAGGTTCAGGCCGCCATCCAGGGTGAGCAGGTACGGGTAACCGGCAAGAAGCGCGACGATTTGCAAGAGGCCATCGCCGCCTTGCGTGCCAAGGAATTCGGCATGCCATTGCAGTTCAACAATTTCCGCGACTGAGCACCCTGCGTCAGGAACCTCGGCGCCGTTCTGGCGTCCGAGCTTCTCTAGGCCGTTGATACGATTGCGGTGGGATATTTACGCTTTTGCCATTTGGCATCAGGAGAGCACTATGGATTTGAACGCTGAAGTCGATCAACTGGTCAAGACCTCACAAAGCTGGATTCCATTGATCATGGAGTACGGCAGCCGTTTTCTGTTGGCGCTGCTGACGTTGTCCATTGGTTGGTGGCTGATCAACAAGGTGACATTCCGTCTGGGCAAGTTGCTGGCTTTGCGTAATGCCGACCTTGCACTGCAGGGGTTCATCAGTAGCCTGGCCAACATCGCCCTCAAAGTGCTGTTGATGGTCAGCGTCGCTTCGATGATCGGCGTAGAAACCACGTCCTTCGTTGCCGCCATTGGTGCCGCAGGCCTTGCCATTGGCTTGGCATTACAGGGCAGCCTGGCGAACTTTGCCGGTGGCGTGCTGATTTTGCTGTTCCGTCCGTTTCGCATTGGTGATGTGATCGAAGCGCAAGGGGTCAGCGGAACGGTGGATAGCATCCAGATCTTCCACACGGTGCTGCGTACGGGTGACAACAAGACCGTGATCATGCCCAACGGCAGCCTGTCCAACGGCATTATCACCAACCACAACCGTCAGCCGACCCGTAAGGTCGTGTTTGATGTTGGTGTCGACTACGATGCCGACTTGCAGGCTGCGCGTCGCGTGTTGCTTGAGCTGGCCAATGATCCACGGGTTCACAAGGATCCGGCGCCACAAGCCGTCGTGTCGACCCTGGGCGACAGTTCGATCACCATTTCCCTGCGTGCCTGGGTCAATACCGGTGACTACTGGGATGTGTTGTTCATGCTCAACGAGCATGCCCGTGATCGCCTGCGTGCCGAGGGGATCGACATTCCCTTTCCGCAGCGCGTGATTCGCGTGGTCCAGGAAGCGACTGCCTAAAACGTTGCCTCCCTAGGCACCCGCCTTGCCGATAGCATCGTCGGCAAGGCGGGTGCCTGGAATGTCCTATCGCGAGCGTGACTTTTCTGGCATACAGGCTGGCCAAATGTCGTTTGGCCTGGCGTTCCCATGTTGACCCCGCTGCTGCAAATCACCCCGCTGCGTGCATTCTGCTTCGCACTGACCTTGGCGTTCTTCGAGCTGCTGACCTATGTCGCCAGTGATGTGGTAATGCCTGCCATGCCTACGGTGGTGAATGACCTGCAGGCGAGCGCAGATTTCATCCCCCATGCCCTGAACCTCTATCTGCTTGGCGGCGTACTGCTGCAATGGCTGATCGGGCCGTTGGCGGACCGTTATGGTCGGCGCCCGCTGCTGCTCGGTGGCTGCGTGTTTTTCAGCTTGATGTGCCTGCTCACCCATTGGGTGGATGGGATTGAGCTGTTCAACCTGCTGCGATTGTTGCAGGGGATTGGTCTGGGCTTTGTGGTGACGGTGAGTTATCCCGCTCTGAACGAAGCCTTCAGCGAGGCGGATGCGGTACGGATGATGGCCCTGCTCGCGAATATCGCCTTGCTATCCCCCTTGCTGGGGCCTTTGCTCGGCACGCTGTTGCTGGAGTGGATGTCCTGGCGTTGGATTTTTGTACTGATCGGCGCCGGTGGCATGCTTGCCTGGTTGGCGCTGTATCGCTTCATGCCTGAAACACTCGGTGTTGAGCGGCGTGACGGCAGCAGGCTGGCGTTTCAGCCGATTCATCTGCTGCCCTTGTTGGCCGGTTATCGGCAGTTGTTGCTCAACCGTTACTTCGTCGCGGGCAGCATGGCGCTTGGTTTGATCGGGTTGCCGTTGATCGCCTGGATCGGGCTGTCACCGGTACTGCTCATTCACGGCCAGGGCTTGAGTACGCTGGACTACGCACTGTGGCAACTGCCGGTGTTTGGCGGCCTGATTGCCGGAAACCTGATCATTAACCGGATTGCCGAGCGCTATACACTGCTGGCCCTCGTGCGCCGTGGGCTGTGGCCGCTGGTGGGTGGTTTGCTGGCAATGATGGTTGTTGCCTGGTTGTACCCGTCGGTGATCGGTGTGGTTGCAGGGCTATCGGTATACGCGCTTGGCCTTGGAGTCTGTAATGCCGTGTTGTACCGCATCACGCTGTTTGCCAGCGAGCAAAGCAAAGGCCTGGTGTCGGCGATGCTGGGCATGATCACCATTGCTTTGCTCGGCCTGGGAGGCTCCTTGCTGGCAATACTGGGCGCGGGTGAGGGCTTGCTGACGTTCGCTTGGGTCGCGGGTGTCGCCGGCCTGCTGGCGCTCTGGCCGTTGCGTACGGTGCTGAGCGCTGGCGAGCCGGTTGTCTCGGATTAAGGGCGTTCGCCCACCGAGTTCTGTGGCTGATCCTGAGGTTCAGGCTTTCCACGGCGGGCTTCTTGATGCCAGTGCAGGGCAATCAGGATAAGCGTGGGTACACCCAGCAGTGCCGTAATCAGGAAGAAGTCGTGGTAGCCGAACTTTTCCACCATGACGCCTGAGTATCCACCGATCAGCCTTGGCAGCAACAGCATGATGGAACTGAGCAGGGCATACTGGGTGGCCGAGAACTTGAGGTTGGTCAGGCTCGACAGGTAGGCGACAAACGCCGAAGTCGCCATGCCAGAGCTGAAGTTATCCAGCGAGATGGTGACGATCAGCATGTTCAGGTTGGGGCCCATGTCTGCCAGCATCAGGAACAGGATGTTGGTGCTGGCCGAGGCTGCGCCACCGATGAACAGGATCGGCAGGATGCCGAAACGGACGATCAGCAGCCCGCCTAGGCCGGCGCCCACCAAGGTCATGATCAACCCGAAGATTTTGCTGATGCTGGCGATCTGATCCTTGGTGAAGCCTTGATCGATGTAGAACACGTTGGCCATCACGCCCATCACTGTATCGGACATCCGGTAGGTTGCGATCAGCCCAAGCAGCAACAAGGCCTGCCAGCGGTAGCGCGTAATGAAGTCGTTGACCGGGGTCAGCACCGGGGCCAGGCCACGCCGGCCCATTGAGGACAGGCACAACGCTGTGAGCGTGATGTACAGAATCGCGCGAAGGAACGCGCGGTCTTCCAGCAGCAGGTCAAGCAGGCTCACGCCCTCGAACAGCACACTTGCAAAGTCGGTGTAGTACAACTGGGTAAACGTTGCCGGTACCGACACGAGCAGTACGATCAGCACGAACACGGATACCAGTTGGTGGGCAAAGCCATAGCGCGCCGCCGACAACTGAGTGCGCAGTGGTACAGGCGGTTCGCGCATCAACAGGCTGGTAACCAGTGCCGGCACCATCATTACACCGAACAGCACATAGGTACCGGTCCAGGCTTTGTGGAGGTAGTTGAAACCGGTGGAGCCGAAACCTTCAGCGAAAAACAGGGCGCCCGCGGTAGCCAGCAGGGCCGCGACGCGGTAGCCAGCCATATAGCTGGCTGCCAGGGCTGCCTGGCGCTGATCGTCGGCGATCTCCAGGCGATAGGCATCAACGGCAATATCCTGTGTTGCCGAGGCAAACGCGACAAGTACGGCCAGTGCAATCAGCCAGGACAAGTGTTTTTGGGGGTCGCAGAACCCCATCCCGATGAGGCCCACCACGACCAGCACCTGCGATAACACGAGCCAGGAGCGGCGTCGACCGAGCTTGCCCAGCAGTGGCAGGCGCCACTGGTCGAGCAGTGGCGACCACACCCATTTAAAGGCGTACGCCAAGCCTATCAGGCTGGCATAGCCAATCGTCTCGCGGGCCACACCGGCCTCGCGCAGCCACACGGACAGGGTTGAGAACACCAACATGTACGGCAGGCCGGCGGCAAAGCCGAGCAGCAACAGCACCAGCGTTGACGGGCTGGCATAGGCAGCGAGCGCATCGCGCCAGGTTTTACGGGGCATGGGCCAACATCTGCCTCAAGTTTACGAAAACAAAGCGCGCACTCTAACCGCTGTGCTCCATTGGACGCCAGCCATGGCACGACATATCCACACGATTATTCTGGACGGTGACCCCTTCTGCACGCAGCCTGGCACGTTGTTCATCACCTGAAGGTGTGCCCTGCGCAAGGCTCAGGCGGCCACCGGCAGCAATCACACGGTGCCAGGGAAGCTGTGTCGAATCAGGCAGTTGCCCGAGGGTACGCCCGACCCAGCGCGCAGCACGCCCCAGCCCGGCCATTTCGGCCAATTGACCATAGCTGACGACTTTGCCTGCAGGTACCTGGTTCAGTACCACATAGAGTGCCGTTCGTCTGGCTTCAGGCGTTTGCCTTGGATCACCGGGCACGGCGTTCACTGTTGTGCACTCTGCGCGACAGCCTGTCGGGTCGCAGTGAGCCGGGAAACAGCAATTGAACACATTGGCATGGTTTGGCTCCGTCCTCGCCCGGGGCGTATCTGGATAACGCTTTTACAGGCGCAAACCACCGTCCAGTTCCAGAATGCGCCCGCTGAAGTAATCGTTTTCAAGAATGTAGGCGGCCGAATGGGCAATTTCTGCTGGCGTGCCCATGCGCTTGAGCGGAATGCCAGCCGTCATTTTCTCCAGCGCCTCGGGCTTCATGCTCGCGGTCATCTCGGTTTCGATGAACCCGGGGGCAATGCCGGCCACGCGGATACCATAGCGGGCCAGCTCTTTTGCCCAGGTAACCGTGGCGGCCGCGACGCCTGCCTTGGCGGCCGAGTAGTTGGTCTGGCCCAGGTTCCCCGCGCGGGAAATCGAGGAAATGTTGATGATTGCGCCCTGGTTCTTCAGTTCGATCATTTTTGCTGCCACTTCACGGGTGCAGAGGAACACCCCCGTGAGGTTGACGTCGATCACGGACTGCCATTGGGCCAGGCTCATTTTGCTCAGTTGGCCATCCTTGACCTTCACCAGCAGACCGTCACGCAGGATGCCCGCGTTGTTGATCAGGCCGTGAATGGCTCCGAAATCCGCCGCCACCTGCTCAACCATCTGGACGACCTGGTCTTCGTCAGCGACATTGCACAGGTAGTGGCGTGCTTCGACACCCAGCGCCTTGCACGCCGCGACGGTGTGCTGGAGTTTTTCTTCGTTGAGGTCGACGAGCGCCAGGCGTGCCCCTTTACCCGCCAGGTACTCGGCCATTGAACGGCCCAAACCCTGGCAGCCGCCGGTGATAATGATTACTTTGTCAGTCAACTGCATAAGGATGCTCCACGGGCAGGTTTGGGGCGGGCGAACACATTTTATTTATGACGAATTCTAGTCTGGGGGTCACAACGTGAGCGCTAAAGCGACGAAGCATGCACGAGAACTGCTGCTCAAGGAATACCGGGGCGTCCTGTCGACCCACTCCAAGTCGATGCCGGGCTTTCCGTTTGGTTCGGTGGTGCCCTATTGCCTGGATGCCGAAGGTCATCCGCTGATCCTCATCAGCCGTATCGCTCAGCACACTCATAACCTGCAGCGTGATCCGAAATGTTCGTTGCTGGTCGGCGAGCGGGGCGCTGAAGACGTCCAGGCGGTGGGCCGTCTGACGCTGCTAGCCGAGGCCCGGCAGCTTGAGGACGCCGACGCCATTGAAGCGGCAGCCGAACGTTATTACCGTTATTTTCCGGAGTCGCGTAATTACCACCGCGCGCATGATTTCGATTTCTGGGTGCTCAAACCCGTGCGTTATCGCTATATCGGCGGCTTTGGCGCAATTCACTGGCTGGACCACGTTGCCCTTGCCAACCCGTTTGCCGGGAAGGTTGAGGCCAGTATGGTCGAGCACATGAATAGCGATCATGCCAAGGCGATTGCTCACTATGTGGCCTTGAGCGGCTTGCCGCAGACCGTGCCTGCGCAGATGGCCGGTATCGACAGCGAAGGCATGCACTTGCGAATTGGCCATGGCCTCTACTGGCTGGCGTTTGGTGAGCCTTGCAACACGCCGACACAAGTACGCGAAGCCTTGGTTTTTCTGGCCCACGCCGACGATTGGCCGAGTAACGAGCCGGTTGAGGCTTGAAATTGCAATGGACTGCAACCATTAACCGGGTATTGGAAGGTCGTCTTCCGTCGAGGAACCCTTGATGCGTGCTTTTCTACTGCTGTTTCTGCTTTTTCCGGTGCTCGAGCTCTATGTGTTTTTCAAGGTCAGCACAGCCATTGGTTTTTTTCCGGCGTTGCTGCTGATCATTGCCTCTTCTGCACTGGGTGTGCTGGTCATGCGGGTGGCTGGTCTGGCTACCGCGCTGCGCGCCCGTGAAAGCCTGCAGCGTGGCGAACTGCCTGCTGAGGAGATGTTCCAGGGGTTGTTGCTGGCCGTCGGTGGCGGTCTGCTCCTGGTGCCTGGTTTCATTACTGACGTGCTGGGCCTGATCTGCCTGCTGCCGTTCACCCGACGCCTGATCGGTCGACGTTTGCGTGAGCGTGCCGAGGCGCAGGCCATGCGCCAGCGGGCGTTTTCAGATGACCCGTTTGCAAGCCGTCCTGGTGCTCAGGGCGGTACGCCGCGGCAGCCGAATGTGATCGAAGGCGAGTACGAGCATCGCGACTCTTGAACCCTGGCGATAACCTGACGGCCCCATACGGGGCCGTTTTTCATTCGCCCGCTCGACAAAAAAAATTTCATGTACAGCCTTGTAATCGCCTTGAGCGACCTCATGTATGGGTCACCGAAAGGTTTCTGGTTACAAACACCAGACAAGACATGCGTGGTTCGCTTGGCGAGCCACCAACGGTCGGGCCAACTTGGGCCACGCCGATAGCCTCAACCAGCCGGTTTAAACCGGCCGATGAAAACCACAATTAGGAGAGATCGACAATGAAGCTTCGTCCTCTGCATGACCGCGTCGTCATCCGTCGCAGCGAAGAAGAATCGAAAACCGCTGGCGGTATCGTTCTGCCAGGTTCGGCTGCTGAAAAACCTAACCGTGGCGAAATTGTCGCTGTAGGTACCGGCCGCATCCTGGATAACGGTGAAGTACGTGCGCTGGCCGTGAAAGTGGGTGACAAGGTTGTTTTCGGCCCTTACTCCGGTAGCAACACTGTGAAAGTCGACGGCGAAGACCTGCTGGTGATGAGCGAGAACGAAATTCTCGCGGTCATCGAAGGTTAATCAACCGCTGGTTTCCCGTTACTTCAAAGTATTCAAGGATTAAACGATCATGGCTGCTAAAGACGTAAAATTCGGCGATTCCGCCCGTAAGAAAATGCTGGTTGGTGTCAACGTTCTGGCTGACGCGGTAAAAGCGACCCTGGGCCCGAAAGGCCGTAACGTAGTTCTGGCCAAGAGCTTCGGCGCACCGACCATCACCAAGGACGGCGTTTCTGTCGCCAAAGAAATCGAGCTGAAAGACGCGTTCGAAAACATGGGCGCTCAGCTGCTCAAGGACGTCGCTTCCAAGGCTAACGATGATGCCGGTGACGGCACCACCACCGCTACCGTTCTGGCTCAAGCCATCGTCAACGAAGGTCTGAAAGCCGTCGCTGCCGGCATGAACCCGATGGACCTGAAGCGCGGTATCGACAAGGCGACCATCGCCATCGTCAAAGAGCTGAAAGGCCTGTCCAAGCCATGCGCCGACTCCAAGGCCATTGCTCAGGTTGGTACTATCTCGGCCAACTCCGACAACTCCATCGGTGACATCATTGCCGAAGCCATGGAAAAAGTCGGTAAAGAAGGCGTCATCACTGTCGAAGAAGGCTCGGGCCTGGAAAACGAACTGTCGGTTGTTGAAGGCATGCAGTTCGACCGTGGCTACCTGTCCCCTTACTTCGTCAACAAGCCAGACACCATGGTTGCCGAGCTGGAAGGCCCGCTGCTGCTGCTGGTTGACAAAAAGATCTCCAACATCCGCGAACTGCTGCCAGTTCTGGAAGCCGTTGCCAAGTCCGGCCGTCCGCTGCTGATCGTGGCTGAAGACGTTGAAGGCGAAGCGCTGGCGACCCTGGTCGTCAACAACATGCGCGGTATCGTCAAGGTTGCTGCAGTCAAGGCACCTGGTTTCGGCGACCGTCGCAAGGCCATGCTGCAGGACATCGCTGTCCTGACCGGCGGTACTGTGATCTCCGAAGAAATCGGCCTGAGCCTGGAGTCCGCTACCCTGGAGCACCTGGGTAACGCCAAGCGTGTCACCCTGTCGAAAGAAAACACCACCATCATCGACGGTGCAGGTTCCGAAGCCGACATCGAAGCACGCGTCAAGCAGATCCGTGCCCAGATCGAAGAGACTTCCTCGGACTACGATCGTGAAAAACTGCAAGAGCGTCTGGCCAAACTGGCTGGCGGTGTTGCCGTGATCAAGGTCGGTGCTGGCACCGAAGTTGAAATGAAAGAGAAGAAAGCCCGCGTTGAAGACGCCCTGCACGCTACCCGTGCAGCCGTTGAAGAAGGCGTGGTGCCTGGCGGTGGTGTAGCACTGGTCCGCGCTCTGCAAGCCATTTCCGAACTGAAAGGCGACAACGCTGATCAGGATGTGGGTATTGCTCTGCTGCGTCGCGCTGTTGAAGCGCCGCTGCGCCAGATCACTGCTAACGCCGGCGACGAGCCAAGCGTTGTGGTTGACAAGGTCAAGCAAGGTTCGGGCAACTTCGGTTACAACGCTGCTACCGGTGAGTACGGCGACATGATCGAGATGGGCATCCTGGACCCAGCCAAGGTTACCCGTTCGGCTCTGCAAGCTGCAGCGTCCATCGGTGGTCTGATGATCACTACCGAAGCGATGGTTGCTGACGCTCCAGAAGACAAGCCAGCCGGTGGCATGCCTGATATGGGCGGCATGGGTGGCATGGGCGGTATGGGCGGCATGATGTAAGCCAGCCTTACCCGCTTCAAAATAAAACCCCTGGCCGAAAGGCCAGGGGTTTTTTGTTTTACGGGGATATCGCTGCCACAGGGCCTACCTGCGAAGGTAGCGGTAGGTCAGTGTGTTCGCTGCAGTTGGATCACACTGCTTGAACACATCCCCTGTAGGGTAATCCGCTTATCGGGTTTGGACTGTTGCCGGTGCAGGCACTTCAGCGGTGGCCGGTCTGCGGTACAGCACGGCGTAGTAGCAGCCCAGGCTGATCAACCAGCAGAACACGGCAGTCCAGACGTTGTGCGAGAAGAAGTGCGCGCCTTGCAGCATACGCCCGACTGAAAACACGGTACCCAGCCCAAAGGCAAACCACAGTGCTGCCCGTGCCATGCGTGGGCGTCGATCACGGAGCACGAAGAACAGTGCGAACAGGGTAAAACCAGTGGCCGCATGGCCGCCTGGCCAGCAGCGTCCGGGTTTGTCCGTTGCTGGGCGTGGGCTGAGCAGTTCGCTGTAGGTCTCTTTGCCGCCGAATTCCTGCAGGCTCCAAGGACACTGCACAGCGGTTACTGCCTTGAGCGGGGTTACAAAGCTGGTAGACACGGCCATTGCCATTACCAGGCAACCCAGTTCGCGGCGCCAGGGGTTGAGTTTCTTCAGCAGCAGGCTGGCGATAAACCCGACAATCGCTGCCAATCCCAAGACGATTACAACTTGTTTGGCCCGATCATGCAGGATGTCTTCAAGAAAGAAGCTGTGTCGTCCGATGAACTGGCCTGCCACAGGGTCATAGGCCCACTTGGCAATGTTCATGTCCAGGCTGGTCAGTTCCAGAAGGAGCAGGGCGGTGGCGACTAAAAGGGGAAGGCCGAGGTACAGCCAGGCGTTGATGGGGCGCGATGGTGGGCGGATGTGGGCTTCAGGCATGACAGGTCCTGGCAAACAAAATGGACAGTCCCGGTCGGCAAGCCCGAGCCGGGTATAGGCTTGACGTAGCGACCGGCGATTTTCTGTGGAGGGGGGTGCGTAGTCTGTGAATACTCGGTGAAAAAAACGTTAACCAGTGATAAATCTGTTCTGATCTGGCAGTACGTGAGCGATGGCCTTAAGCTGCGCCTGCCAAGCAGGCAAATGCAGTGAACGGGGGATACCCATGCGAATTCTATTGGTTGAAGACAACCGCGATATTCTGGCCAATCTGGCAGATTACCTTGGCCTCAAGGGCTACACGGTCGATTGTGCCCAGGACGGCCTCTCGGGTTTGCACCTGGCGGCGACCGAACACTATGACCTGATTGTGCTCGACATTATGTTACCCGGTATTGACGGCTACACGCTATGCAAGCGCTTGCGCGAGGATGCCCGGCGCGACACGCCGGTGATCATGCTCACCGCCCGTGACCAACTTGACGACCGTCTGCAGGGTTTTCGCTCGGGCGCCGACGATTACCTGCTCAAGCCATTTGCCCTGTCGGAGTTGGCCGCACGTATTGAGGCGGTGCTGCGTCGTGCTCAGGGTGGCGGACGCCGCAGCCTGCAAGTCGGTGATTTGAGTTATGACCTGGACACGCTTGAGGTCACGCGCCAAGGGCGCTTGCTCAAGTTGAACCCGGTCGGCCTGAAATTGCTTGCCGTTCTCATGCAAAAAAGCCCCCATGTGTTGCGCCGCGAAGTGCTTGAAGAGGCGCTCTGGGGGGATGACTGTCCTGACAGTGATAGCCTGCGTAGCCACGTTCATCAACTACGCCAGGTGATCGACAAGCCGTTCGACAAGCCATTGCTGCACACGGTACATGGTGTGGGGTACCGCATGGCCGAGGGCCGCGATGGAGTTTAAGCAAAGCCTGGCGCAGCGGATCATCATCGCCTTTGCCTTGATGAGCGCCTTTGTCGCGGGAGCGTTCGCTTTCGGTATTGTGGCGACAGTACATCTGGTCGAAGAGCGTTTGATCTCTGCCGTATTGGGTGGCGATCTGCAGCGGTTGTTGTTGATGGACAGCGTGAGTGACTGGAGCCACAGGCCGCGGCCAGATCAACTGTTCTACTTCAGCGGCGGGCGCGATGACTTTGCCTTGCCCAAGGATCTCAGGCACCTGGACCCGGGGTTTCATGAGGTCTTTCGTGATCAACTGTCGTATCACGCGATGGTCGAGATCGTAGATGGTCGTCGCTATGTCCTGTTGCAGGATCAAAGTGATTTCGAAGAGCGCGAGCGTGTGCTTTTTGCCGTCGTGGTGGTCGGCTTTGTGCTGAGCCTGGCGCTGGCGGTGTTCCTGGGCTGGGTGTTGGCGCGCAAGGTAATGGCACCGGTGATCCGTTTGGCTCGTCAGGTTCGTCACCGCGATCAATTGTTGGGCCTCGCACCGCCTCTGGCTCCGGATTATGCCGCGGATGAGGTCGGGCAACTGGCGGTGGCATTCGATGCCACCTTGGGCCGATTACGCGATGCATTGACCCGTGAGCGGCTGTTCACCAGCGATGTCAGTCATGAGTTGCGTACACCCTTGATGGTGCTGGCCACGTCCTGCGAATTGCTGCTGGAAAACACGAAGCTCGATGACCGCGCAAGGGCGCAGGTCGAACGCATCGCCAGGGCCAGCGAGGAAATGCGTGAGTTGGTCAAAACCTTCCTGATGTTGGCTCGGGCTCAGCGTGATGAGGGGGCCGTTGCCTCGCAGGCGACCCTGAAAGAAGTCGCTGATGACCTGCTGGGGGTGTGGCGCGACACCATTGAACAGAAAGGTCTGCAGTTGTACTACAGCGCAGGCGCTGCGGGATCGGTTCTCTACAATGCAACCTTTCTGCAGGCGGTGATGGGCAATCTTCTGCGTAATGCGGCGCATTACACTGAACGCGGTTTCATTCGCTTAACCTTGGAGCCCTCCGGGTTCATGGTTGAAGACAGTGGCGTGGGCATTCCTGAAGAGCAGCGTGAAGCCATGTTCCAGCCGTTTGTACGCGGTGGAGAAAAGCGTGGTGAGGGGCTGGGGTTGGGGTTGTCATTGGTACAGCGGATCTGTGATGACCAGTGCTGGATTGTCAGCCTCACGGCCATGACACCCAATGGCTGTCGCTTCCATGTCGATCTGAGCCATGGTCGAAGTCAATTGACTGATCGGGATGAGATCATCGGCTAACCCCGTCCTGAAACAGGATGAAGTTGGTGTGAACGTGTTTAACGTTTTTTTCACATCCGCATGACCTGACGCCAACGCCCACCTGAATAAGGTGGGCGCCAATGGAGTCAGGAGAGGCAGAATGCGCAGTCCCATCAAGCTCGAGTTTTCCGAGAAGCACGATCAGCAACAGGCTCAGGATTGCTTTCTCAAGCATCAAGATGGGTTGGCGCGCCGTCTGTCCCACCAGCGTGATGAACAGTTGGCGCGTCGTGCGCTGGCGCTGTCGGGGGAGCCGGGTCTTGTGCTTGATCTGCCGTGTGGTGCCGGGCATTTTTGGCCGTTGCTGGCGGAAAAAAACAATCGTGTGATCCTCGGCGCCGACAACTCGGAGGCGATGCTTGAAACCGCTCGCACGTCGCAACCGGCCGGTGTCGTCGAGCGTGTGCGCACCCTGCAGACCTCGGCATTCAACATCGACTTGCCCGACAATGCCGTCGACAGCATTTTCTGTATGCGACTCTTTCAGCAGGTTGGTGAAGCGGCGCACCGCAAGGTCATTCTCTCCGAGTTTCAACGTGTCTCCCGTGACAGCGTGATCCTCTCGCTCTGGGTCGATGGCAACTTCAAAGCCTGGCGACGTAAAAAGCTGGAAGCACGTCGCTTGGCGAAAACAGGTTCAGAAGAGGCTCGCCAGAATCGCTTTGTGCTGCCTGCTGCCACGGTGGAGCAGGAGTTCGTCGAAGCAGGATTCCGCATTCAGGAACGGTTGGATTTTTTGCCGTTCTACGCCATGTGGCGCGTTTACGTGCTGCGTAAAGGCTAGGAGGCGCCTGCCTGTCACCGCCACGGCAGCCGTTTGGCCGCCTACAACGATCACATAGTTGCGTCACCATTCGTCGTGGCGCAACGCAGACTGGCAAAAGCTGCTCTATTTTTACCTCAGGGTGTTTGGCAGCGCTGTCAAAGGTTTAGAGTAATGAAACTAGAAATTGCTCGAGGTCTGTTCTTCCTGGGTGGTCTGGCAATAGCCACCGCTGCGGCAGCCGCGTGGGATGAACCCGGCCCTGGTATCCTCAGCGACACGGCCCACTGCCCTACGCCACATGTTGTCAAGGATCGGGTCGTGGCCACGCCCGATCACGACTTGCTACTGTTGTTGTTCGGCTTGAGGCAAGGGCTTCGACCCCAAAGCTGATCCTGTTTTGGGTAACCTGAAAAGCCTCGTCAACGACGGGGCTTTTGATTATGGGCTATTCAGGTTGGTTGTGAGTCCCCGACCCCTGCCGGAGCGTCCGCCTTGGCCAGCAGGGTGTAGACGCAGGGCAGGACAAAGAGCGTGAACAGGGTTCCCACCGACATGCCGGTGGCAATCACGGTGCCGATGTCGAAGCGACTGACCGCCCCGGCGCCGCTGGCCAGAATCAAGGGCACCATGCCAAAGACCATCGCGGCAGTGGTCATCAGTACCGGGCGCAGGCGAATCGCAGCGGCTTCTTCGATGGCTTCTCGTACCGACAAGCCATTTTGCCGACGTAACTGATTGGCGAATTCGACGATCAGAATGCCGTGTTTGCTGATCAGTCCGATCAAGGTGACCAGCCCGACCTGGGTATAGATGTTCATGCTCGACAGGCCAAGGAACAGCGGAATCAGTGCGCCGCAGATTGATAGCGGGACTGTCACCAGAATGACCAGAGGGTCGCGGAAACTCTCGAACTGCGCTGCCAGTACCAAGAAGATGATGGCCAACGCCAGGCCAAAGGTGACCCACAGTGCCGAGCCCTCCTGGATGAATTGGCGTGCAACGCCACTGTAGTCAAAGGCGTACCCGGCGGGGGCTTCTTCGCGGGCGATGTTGCGTACGGTTTCGATGGCCTCCCCCATACTGACCAGCGGTACGCCCTGGATAATGGCCGAGTTCAGCTGTTGGAACTGATTCAGTTGGCGCGGTCGTGCGCGGTCGCTGACGGTGATCAGCGTCGACAGCGGCAGCATTTGCCCTTGTTCATTCTTGACGTAGTAGTTGTTCAGCCAGCCAGGGTTGTCACGGTAGGCGCGCTCGACCTGGGCAATGACCTTGTAGCTGCGTCCTTCAAGGGTGAACCGGTTGATCTCAGCCTCACCCAGCAAGGTCGCGAGTGTGCTCCCTAGCGTGGCCATGGTCACCCCCATTTGTGCGGCCTTGGCCCGATCAATATCGATGACGACTTCGGGCTTGTCGAAGGCCAGATCGATGTCGAGAAAGGCAAATTTGCCGGTGGCCTCGGCGCGTGTTTTTACCTGCTCGGCCACTTGCAGCAGCGATGCGTAATCGTTCGGGGTGTTGATGACAAACTCGAAGGGCAAACCTTGGGTCGTACCGGGCAGTGATGGCAGATTGAAGCCGAAGACCTGCAGGCCACTGATCTGGTTGAGCTTTGCCTGAACCTCTGGCAATAGTGCCATTTGGGTTCGCTCCCGCTCATTCCAGGGCTTTAGCAGGAAACCTCCGATGCCTGACTGCACCCCGTTGAAGCCATTGATCTGGAAGGATGAGTAGTACTCCGGGAATGCCTTGAAAATGTTTATGAATTCGTCGGTGTAGGCATTCAGGTAGTTCAGGTTGGCTGGCTGTGGTGCGGTGGCCAGCATGAACACGATGCCTTGGTCTTCGTCCGGTGCCAGCTCTTTCTTGGTGAACATCAGCAGCACCGGAATCAGGCACAGGACGATCACGGCAAACACCAACACTACGGCGCGCGTGTTGAGTGTGCCGTGGAGGATTTTCTGGTAACGCTGCTTGAGGCGTTCAAATAGCTGGTCGAGGCGATAGGCCAGGCCGTGGGTGTTGGCTTCATGGCGCAGGAGCATTGAGCACATCATGGGCGACAGGGTCAGGGCGACGATCCCGGAGATGATCACGGCGCCAGCGAGGGTCAAGGCGAACTCCTTGAACAGTGCGCCGGTAAGGCCTTGTAAAAAGCCAATCGGCGCGTACACCGCTGCCAGCGTGATGGTCATCGAGACCACGGGTATCGCAATTTCTCGCGCCCCTGCCAACGAGGCCTCCAAGGGCGTCTCGCCAGCTTCGATGTGCCGGTGGATGTTTTCCACGACGACAATGGCATCGTCCACCACCAGACCAATCGCCAGCACCATGGCCAGCAGGGTCAGCAGGTTGATTGAGTAGCCCATCAGTTGCATGAAAAACAGGACGCCGATCATCGACAATGGAATGGTGATGACCGGAATCAGCACCGAGCGCAGCGCCCCGAGGAACAGAAAGACCACGACGATCACGATCAGCACGGCCTCCGCCAGGGTTTTGATCACTTCGTTGATCGAGGCCTGGATGAACAGTGTGGCGTCGTAAGCGATGGAGGCTTTCAGGTTGGGCGGTAACTGGCTGTTCAGTTCCGGCATCAGTTTGCGCACTTCCTTGATGACATCCAGCGGGTTGGCCGCTGGCGTCGCCTTGATGCCGATGTAGACCGACGGGGTGCCATCGAAAGAACTGACCGTATCGTAGTTCTCCGCGCCCATTTGCACCCGGGCCACATCGCGCAGCAGCACCCGGCTATCGCCCATGGTTTTCAGCGGGATGGCGGCGAAGGCTTCGGCCGACTTGAGCTCAGTGCTGGCGTTGATACTGGTGACCACGTATTCGCCTTTGACTTCGCCCGCTGCAGAAAGGAAGTTGTAGCGCCGTACCGCGTCAGTCACATCGCTGGCGCTCAGGCCATAGCCTGCGAGTTTGACCGGGTCGATCCAGATGCGCATCGCGAACAACTGGTTGCCGAGGATCTCTGCTTCAGCCATGCCCGGCAATGTTGCCAGCTTGGGCTGGATCACCCGTGACAGGTAATCGGTGATCTGCGGGTTGCTCAGTTCGCTGCTGTAGAAGCTGATGTACATCAGCGCCGAGGCGCCAGCGGCCTCCTTGCTCAGGACCGGGTCTTCGGCATCTTGAGGCAGTTTGTTCTTTACCTCATTGGCCTTGGCCAGCAGTTCGGTAAACATCCGGTCACTGTCCGAGCCGATTCGGGCGTAGATCGAGATCACCGAGAAATTCTGCCGGCTCACCGAGGTCATGTAGTCAATGCCCTCTGCGCTTGCCAGGCTCTGCTGCATGGGCTGGGTGATGTAGCCTTGAATGGTTTCCGCGTTGGCGCCGGGGTAGGCGGTGGTCACCGTGATCAGGGCGTTTTCCATCTGCGGATACTGACGGATCTGCAACGAGCTCCAGGCCTGGAAGCCGAGCAGGACGATCAGCAGGCTGACCACACTGGCCAGTACAGGGCGGCGAATGAACGGATCGGTTAAGGCCATGAAGGTTCCTTGATCAATCGACGCGTGGCGAGGTGGCCGGCTCGCCCGTCAGGGTCTTGTCCGGGCTGACGGTGATCAGGGCGCCTTGGCTGAGTTTCAGTTGACCGGCCGTCACCACCTGTTCACCTGCCTTAACGCCTTTGGCGATGACCACCAGGCCTTCACGGCGCTCGCCGGCTTCAATGAAACGGCGCTCTGCCACCCACACCGGTTGGCCGTCAGGGGTCTTTTGTGGCTGGCCGTCCTCGGCGGTCTTGGGCACTGCGACGTACACCGAGGTGCCATACAGGGTGTAGGTGACCGCAGTCTCAGGGACGACCACTTCCGTGCGCGGGTTGGGCAGCAGTATTTGCAGGCTGGTGAACATGCCGGGTAACAGCTTGCCATCGGGGTTCGCCAGGGTGGCGCGGACCTGCACATTACGGGTGCTGTCTTCAACCTTGGGGTTGATAGCGCTGATGGCGCCAGGGAACGTCTGGTTGGGGTAGGCTGCAACGCTGACCAGTACCTGCTGGCCGATGCCCAGTTTGGGAAACGCCTGTTCGGCCACGTAAAAGTCAGCGTACAGGCTGCTCAGGTCCTGAAGGGTGGCGATCACTGTGCCACTGGGCAGGTAGTCGCCGATATCGACCTGGCGGATACCAATGGTACCGCTGAACGGCGCAAGGATCGTCTTTTTCGCCAAGGAACCTTTGAGTTGGGCGACCACGGCTTTGCTGCGCAGCAGTTGTGCTGCGAGGCGATCAAACTCGCCTTTGGAGATTGCCTGACTGTCGATCAGCTGGCTGCCGCGTCCATACTCGACCTGCGCCAGCCCGAGGTCCGCCATCGCGGTGCCCAGCAAGGCGCTTTCCACGTCGCTGTCGAGCTGCAAGAGGGGCTGGCCTACTCTGATCCGCTGGCCTGACTCGAACAGCAGGGTCTTGACCGTACCGGCGGTCTCCAGGCTCAGATTGACACCCTGAAACGCCTTGAGGCTGCCAACTGCGGGCAGTCGACTCTGCCAGAGCTGTTCGCGCGCGGCAGTCGCCGCTACGCTCACGGGAGGTCTTGGCGCGCTGAATTGCTTAATTTGCTGATAGATACTGAAGGCTTTGTAGCCTCCCAGAATCAGCACAATCAGCAACACGACACCCAACATGATCAGCATGCGGCGGCGCAGCATATTCCATTTCCTTGGAGGCTAGACAGGCAGGCACAGCACTGACGAACACCTGCTCACTGTTGTGCAGTGTTGTCGAATATTACGCCTTTGCCTAATGCAGGGAAGTCCATTTCCCCTTGATGCTACTCACGTCAGGTGCAGATGGTTGTCCCAAAGCCCGGGCGGCAACTGCAACGGTTGGCCGACCGGTTCTGCCTTGCGGCAATCATAGAGCCGGCAGCGGCCCTGGCCCGAGGTGACGACGAAACCGTCTGCGACTGCGCCAACACCGGCGCAGTCGGGCATAGGGGCATCCAGGCGCGTTGCACCCGTGTCCAGATCCCAGATGAACAGGCGGTTGGCCCGAGGTGCGGTCAGTGCAACCAGTCGCAACTCACTGTGTACCGCGACACTGGCGGTGTAGTTCGCCATTGACTGCAACTGTGCCTGCGCCACGGGGAATGGCAGGAAGGGCTGCCCTGGGCGTTTGATCGCCAGCAGTTCAGCGGTTTCGTGAGCATCGCCCATGAACTGCTGACAAGCGACCAGCGTGCCGTCGCTGGCAACGGCCAGGTGACGAACGCTGTTCATTTGCTGGCTCAGGGTTTCCTTGCTCAGCAAGGTGCCGTCGCGGTGCATCAATACCAGGCTGGGTTCCATGGCATCGAGGTTCATCTCGACGCGGCTTTCGGCTTCGGTGCGAATACCGCCGTTGGCGACCACCAGGGTTTCACCATCGGGTAGCCAGGACACCTGATGCGGGCCAAGGCCGTGGGTGGGCAGCTCGCCACTGTGCTGCAGCCGTTCGCCCTCGAATCGGTAGACCCCAAGTACACCCCGCCCCGGATCAGTGGTGTCGTTCTCGGTGGCATACAGCCATTCACCGCCCTTGTGAATCACCGCGTGGCCATAGAAATGACGGTTCGGCTGTGAGGTGACGGTTTGCAGCAGGCGGCCGTCGCGCAAGTCGACCAGATAGCTCTCGGTACCGGGTCGACGCGCCACGAACAGGGCGATGGGCAGTTCAGGGTGATTGATGATGTCGTGGCAACGCTGTCCGACCTGGGTTGCGAATACCTGGCTACCGTCCAGGCGGTAGCCGACGGCGTAGTGGTTGCCGTCGCTATCGTCGCGGGCCGAGAGCAGCAGGGGCTGCTGACGCTTGTTCTGGAACAGGGTCCATCCGCCTAGCGTGAGGGCAGCAAGCACCGCGCTACCGACTTTCAGAGCCTGACGTCGCAACATGATCAGTCACCGTCGTTGGCGTTGAAGCCCAATTGAATACCCAGCGCCTTGGCCAGATCAGTCTCGTGCAGGCGGTGGACGGCGTTCAGGCTGTCATAGATCGCGTTCAACTGCTCACGACCGGCTTCATCTTCCAGCAGCTCGCCAAGGGGCTTCGGCGTGTCGGCCAACAGCTTCAGCGATGCCGCATAGGCAGCGTCGATCTTGTCGGCAAGGGCCTTCTGGTCGCTGCCGAGCAGGCTGCGCAGCCCTTGATTGTCGACCCCGGCCCATACTGTCTGTGCAGCACTGAGGCTGGCATGCAGGCTCTTCAGAGACGACTGGCTACGCCAGGCTTCTGCCTGCAGTGGCTGCGGGATGCCCTTGCTCATGCGACCCATCGGCGTGCCGAGTTTTTTCTTCAGGGTGTCCAGCGCAGTGACCTGGGCGCGGAGCACGTCGGCAATCGCTTCGTGAGAGTCGGCATAGCGCTGGTTCGGGAACTTGGTCATCTGTGCGAGCACGCCGTCGTTCTTGTTCCAGCCCTTCAGGATTTCTTCGGCCAGGGCTTTCTGACGCTCGCCGATGGCAACCAGCAGCGGGCAGTAGCGGGCTTTCTGCTCGGCATTGGCGGTGTCTGGCTTGCTGTCAAACAGGATGTACTCGTAAGCCGAGAGCCCCTGGACCACGACGCTGGAGTTGGCGAGGGTGCTGGCATCGATCGGCTTGTCACTGTTGATCAGTTGTTCTACCTGGCGTCCTACCAGGTTTTTCTTGTCTGGCCAGAACTGCACCTGCCAGGCGCGGTTGCCCTCGGCCAGCGGCCCGATCAGCAGTGGTTGCAACTCTGCCCAGGCCTTTTGGGCGTGAAGGAAGTCAGCCCGTGCGGTTTCCAGGCTGTTCTTGCCTTCGCAGAAGGCCAGCGCGCTGACGGCCAGCTGACGGTCGGCTTCGACCCAGCGGCTGTAGGTGGGCAGGATCACTTGCTTGGCAATCGCGGCGGAAGTGACCGCTTGCGGATCCTGCGGCGAGCAGGCGCCCAGCGCTAGGGCGGCGAGGCTGGTAAATAACAGTTTGGGACGGAACATGCCCGGCTCCTATGGCTAGAGTGAGTTCAGGAATGCCAGCAGCGCGGCGCGTTGCTCTGCATTGAAGGTCAAGACGTGTTGTTGGGCGGCCTTTGCTTCGCCGCCGTGCCAAAGCACCGCTTCGAGCAGGTTGCGCGCCCGGCCGTCGTGCAGGAATTGGGTGTGGCCACTGACTGTTTCGGTCATGCCGATGCCCCACAGCGGTGCGGTACGCCAGTCGCGGCCACCGGCGGCAAACTCGCTGCGATCGTCCGCCAGATCCGGCCCCATGTCGTGCAGCAGCAGGTCGGTATACGGGCGGATCACCTGGTTGGCCTGTTCCGGCTCCGCGGCGTTTGCCGAGGTGGTGAACGTCGGGATATGGCAGCGTTGGCAACCGGCTTTGAAGAACAGGTTCTTGCCGGCCAACACCTGTGGTGAGTCGACATCCTTGCGTGCGGGCACTGCCAGATTGCGGGTATAGAACAACATCAAACGCAGAATGTTATCGCTGACCTCCGGTTCACCACGGTCTTGGCGGGCATTCAGGCAGCCGGTTTGTGTCGGTGTGCAGTCGTCTATCGGGCGTAGGCGGGTGGTCAGGCCCATGTCGCCGGAGAAGGCGTGCACGTTTTGCTGGTTGAGATTCGGTTGCCCGGCTTTCCAGCCAAAGCGGCCCATGACGGTTTTACCCTGGGCGTCGTCCCACACCTGATTGACATGGCCTCGGATGCCGTCACCGTTGCTGTCGTAGGGATCGGCGTTGGCCAGGATGGCCTCTTCCGGAATGGCTTCCAGCAGACCGAGGCCAATCATCGGCGGTGCGACACGTGCGGAGAAACGTGTGTCGGGATGCATTGGCCCGTAGCCAAGTTGGCTGATAAGCAGCTTTGGCTTGCGCAGCTCGACCGTGGTGCCGTCTGTGAAGGTGACGCTGTGTGGTGTGTATTCCACCCGGACCTTGCCTTCGGGTGCAACCCCAGGCACAGCCATATCCTGCAACTGTCCGCCATAGGCCGGTTCGGGGACGACACCCAGGCGTTCGATGACCGGCAGATATTCTGTTGCATTCGGGATCGACAGGCGCACCAGCATCGAGGCTGCGCTTTTGGCATCTGGCCCAGGAGGGTGGCCGCGACCGTCCCTGATGTGACAGTTCTGGCAGGCATTGGTGTTGAACAGGGGGCCCAGGCCGTCACGAGCGGTGGTTGTGGACGGTGCAATTACCCAAGGGTTGCGGAAGAAGCTGTTGCCGACACTGAAGTCCAGTTGTCGGCTCGCTGTCAGGTTGGCGGAGGCCATCGAAAAGGCATTTTTGTCGTGCTTGTTGACCGTCGACGTGCCGCCACCCATGGCTTCCCCTGGCTCAGCCTGAGTGAAGCGCGGGGCGTCGTCACAGGCTGCCAGCGGCAGTACCAAGAGCAGGAGAAAAAGGCAGCGAAGCAACGAGGACATCTGAAATCCTGAGGCGCGAGCAAAAACCGGCTCGCAAGCTTAGCAGGCTATCCGCTTGTTGAATAAGAGGGATTTGCGTTTGCTTGATGAAATTTTGCGCGTGGCGGCTCATGCGGGGGAGGGCGCTGCCGACCCGAAGGCCGGTAGCGGTGCTTGGCGGGCTGTAATGCCGAAGTGCGGTATACGCTGCAGTTTTACATCATTTTCAAGGTAAAACGATTGCCCTCCAGGCTGATGATC
The DNA here is from genome assembly GCF_002753995.1 of Pseudomonas sp. HLS-6. NCBI lineage: Bacteria > Pseudomonadati > Pseudomonadota > Gammaproteobacteria > Pseudomonadales > Pseudomonadaceae > Pseudomonas > Pseudomonas sp. HLS-6. The sequence continues at coordinate 4,234,610 of NZ_CP024478.1, read as the reverse complement.
AGGTTGTGGTTACCGCCACCCCGGTTGTTTCCCGGCACTTCCAGGGTGCCGCCCGTATAATCCATTTCAGTGCCGAATAAATATTTAACCGCATCTTCATGGGCCGGTTCCCAGTAATCTTGAAACAGCCACAGCGTTGTCTCGGCTTTAGCTCCCATGACCAGTTCAATGGCTTTATAGTTTTCTGAGACCTTTCCGATCCACGGTACGTTCATGCAGCCGTTCCATGCAGATTGTGCGCCGATGGAAAACAGATCGCTTTTGCTTTCGCCATTGCGAATGGACAAGGTGTACGGGGTATTATTTGCGATGGATCGCAGAATGCTGACGCTCGCCATAAATTGCTCCAGTTTCCGGGTAGGCTCAAAGTTCAATGTTGGGGTTCGGGCGGGGCTCTGTTGCTTGGCCATACACATAGACGGCGTGCATGGTTATTTCGTTTAGCGGGGAAGGAAGTGTTTCAGGTGAATAGCGTCCCTCTAGGAATAGTCCGTGACCGCGTGCCGTTGTTTCGAAGGCCTTTCTGAAGGGCTCGGCAGGGTCATAGAGGTACACTTTGCCAGCCGGCGCGCTCAGTACCCTGCACATTTCCTGAGCGGCGCCCACGGTTATAGGAGCCCCCATCAGTGTTTCGCAGGGGTACAGGTCTTCTGCGAGTGGAAAAATGGGGTAGTCATAATCATTCACGGGAATAAGACGGGGTATTTCCTTTCCTGTATCCGGGCCGTTGGATATCTTTTGGCCATCTTTATTGATGTTGTCTGCATCCGTAAAGCCGGTGATAAAGACGGTGTCAGATATTTTGTCAACGATTCGGCCTTCTCCCCAGACGTCGAGTATTTTCATCGTGGCACGCTCCTTGAGTGTCTCTATATTGATATATGGAGGTGGAAGAACTTCCGGTGTTCATGTTTTATAAATTGTCATTTCTGTGCGCAGTTGATGTGTAGAGTTGAACACTCTGAAACGGTGATAACAATGCGAACGCTGGACAGTAACGTGTAGGAGGAGGGCGGTTTGACAGGCGGGTTATTGGCGAGGCAAACGTGCGGGGTCTAGTGGCGGTGTGTGAAGTTCAAGTTATATAACGCAACATGCCCGATGCAAGGCATCGGGCATGTGGTTTACAACGGAGTGCTGAACGGCTGATCAGAATTCGTGATCGGCGGTGTCTGGTTTCAGGTCATTGATCCCCAGCTTGGTGGCTGCCTGCTCAATGGCGCCGGTCTGTTTGACCAGGGCGGCAATGGCATCACGGATGATCTGGTTACCGGTAGCGTTGTCAGCGGCGATGAGCTGGTCGTAGTGTTCGCCTTTGGCGGCATGGTCAACGATGACCTGCAGTTTTGCCTCGGTGGCTTCCAGGTCGGCCTTGAGCGTAGCATCGGCTGCTGGATCGGCCTTGGCTACCAGCGATGACAGGCTCGGGCCAGTCAGCTTGGTACCGTCGGCTCGGGTGTACTCGCCCAGGTAGACGTTACGGATACCTTTGGCATCGTAGAAGTGCGAGAAGTGGGTGTTGTCGCTGAAGCAGTCCTGCTCGTCTTCAGGGGAGTTGGCCTCCAGGGATACCTTCATGCGCTCGCCGGCCAGCTCGCCCAGCGACAGGCTACCCATGCCGAACAGCATCTTGCGCAAACCATCGGTAACCGGCTCGGCTTCGAGGGTGGCACGGTAGTTGTCAGCAACACCTGGCTTCCAGTTGCCGACCATGGTTTCCAGGTCATCGACCAGCAGTTGGGTGACGGCCTTGAGGTAAGCGCGGCGACGCTCGTTGTGGCCACCGGTGGCGCCTTTACCTTCCAGGTAGTCCGATGCAGGACGTGCACCCGCACCTGGGCCGGTGCCGTTCAGGTCCTGGCCCCAGAGCAAGAACTCGATGGCATGGTAGCCGGTGGCGACGTTGGCTTCGGAGCCGCCCAGCTCGTTCAGGCTGGCCAGTTTCTCGGCAGTGATGTCCTTGACGTCGACCTTGTCTTCACCCACCTGGATTTCAGTGTTGGCAATGATGTTGGCGGTGCCGCCCGGGTTGCCCAGGGCGTGCTCATAGTTGGCATCGACATAATCGATCAGGCCTTCGTCCAGCGGCCAGGCGTTCACTTGCCCTTCCCAGTCGTCGATGATGGTGTTGCCGAAGCGGAAGGTTTCGCTCTGCAGGTACGGAACACGTGCAGCGACCCAGGCGGCCTTGGCGGCTTTCAGGGTTTCGTCGTTGGGGGTGGCGAGGAAGGCGTCGATGGCGCCTTGCAGGGTTTTGGCGGTGCTCAGGGAATCGCTGAAGACGGCGTAGACCATCTCGGTGTAGTGCTTGATCACGGCCTTGCTGGCGGCTTCGTCAAGTGCACCTGCGGCAGGGGCGGCAGCACTGGCGGCGGGTGTCTGTGCTTGCGGCGCGCTGGCTTTGTCCTTGCTATCGCCGCAACCGGCGAGAGAGATGGCAATGGCCAACAGACTGGCGGTGGCCAGAGGCATACGAATCATGGCGATTTCCTGCGTCGAGAAGTTGAACAGGTGTGCGGGTGCACGCAAAACTGCAACATAATGCGAAAGATTTGCATTTGATGTAAAGGGGCAATACATAAATATTCAAATGCTTGTCGCTGGCGTTTTGCGTGCGCGTCAGAGGATTGAAACCTGACTTCGGCTTGCCTGTTTGAGGAACGTGGTCAGCTCTCGAGCGGGTAGCGGCTTGCTGTAGTGGTAGCCCTGGCCTTCGTGGCAGCCTTGGGCAACGATGTAGGCCTCCTGCTCGGCCGTCTCAACGCCTTCGGCGATGACCTGCATGCCCAGGCTCTTGCCAAGCTGGATGATGGCCCGAACGATGGTGGCGTCATCATCATCCTCGAACAGGTCTTGCACGAAGCTCTTGTCGATCTTGATCTTGTCCAGTGGCAGCGACTTCAAGTAACTGAGCGACGAGTAGCCAGTGCCGAAGTCGTCAATGGCGATCATCGCGCCCGAACGGCGCAAGCTCAGCAGGTGCTGCGCTGCGGTGCTGATGTCTTCCATCAGGCCGGTTTCGGTAACTTCCAGCTCCAGGCTGCGTGGCGGCAGGCGGTAGATCTGCAGCAGGTTGTTGACCACCCGTGGCAGTTCATTGTGGTGCAGTTGCACGGTGGACAGGTTGACCGCCATGCGCAGTTCGCTGAAGCCCTGGTCATGCCACTCGCGCAACTGACGGCAGGCCTGGTCGAGCACCCATTCACCGATGCTGATGATATTGCCGTTCTGTTCGGCCAGCGGGATGAACTGGTCGGGCGGTACCATGCCCAGTTCGGGGTGCTGCCAGCGGAGTAGCGCTTCAACCCCGACGACCCGGTGGTCGCGATAGCTGATCTGTGGTTGGTAGACCAGGAACAACTGGTTGCGTGGCAGGGCCTCGCGCAGGTCTTTTTCCAGTTCGCGGCGGCGACGCATCTCGCTGTCGACACTGGCAATGTAGAACTGGTAGCGGTTGCGTGAGCGGGTTTTGGCCAGGGTCATGGTCTGCTCGGCCTTTTGCAGCAGTTTCTCGGTGCTGTCGCCATCTTCCGGGAACAAGGTGATGCCGATGGTCGCACGCAGGCGAATTTCCTGGTGGTCCAGTGCAAAAGGGGCTTCCAGATCATCGAGGATGCTTTGCGCCAGCTCGGCGGCTTCGTACGGCTGCTCGATATCGGCCTGAACCAGTGCGAATTGGTCACCACCGAGCCGGGCAAGGGCTCCCAGACGGCCACTGTGCGCACGCAGGCGGTCGGCCAGGGCCAGTAGCAGTTGGTCTCCGGCCTGGTAGCTGAACTGTTCGTTGATGCTCTTGAAGTCATCCAGGCCAACGCACAGTACGGCTACGCGACGCTGCAGGCGTCCAGCGTCGACCAGGATCTTGTCCAGTTGCTGCTGCAACTGCTGGCGGTTTGGCAGCCCGGTCAGAAAATCATACTGAGCCATGCGCTGCAGACTGTTTTCGGCTTCGTGACGCAGGTGGGTATTGCGTTCGATGGAGGCCAGCAACTGGTTGGCAGTATTGACCCATACACCCAGTTCGTTCTTTTCGTGCCCCTTGAGCAGCGGCAATTTGTGTTGGCTTGGGCGGTCCGGATTGATCTGGGTGAGATGGTTGATGATCTTTGAGAGCGGTTTGGTCAGTAACCAGTGGTAGACCAAATACAGCACCAGGCCCATTGCCAGAGCGCGTAGCACGCCAGAAATGAAGATGATCACCGAGCTGACGATGAAGTCCTGGCCGTAGGTAGCGGTATCGAGGGTAATGCTCAGGTCGCCGTAATACTCACTGTACGGGCCTCGACCGATCAGCTGTGTCTTGAAGGTCTTTTGCTGGCCCAGAATCAGGTCGGTCAACCAGCGCGTTTGCAGTTCCTGCAATGGCCGATTCTTTTCTGCAAGCATGGTTTCGTTGGGATGGCCAATGGACGCCATCCGCACCGATTGGTCCTGGAACAGGCCTTCGATGACCTGCATGCCCATTTCCCGATCGAGGCTATAGACCGCCTGCGTAGAGGGGTCTCGGAACATGTCTAGGATACGCTGGGCATCGGTTGCGACAGCCTGGCGCGTCTTGTAGGCGTCGAACACGATCTGCGCGCAGCTAAGTACTACACCGACGACCAGCGCCGAGAGCAATACCACCCTGAGCAACTTGACCGATAAGCTGTTCTTGAGTTCCAGCTTCAATGGGGTTTCCTTAATCCATGCGCATGGCATCATTTTGCCATCAATCTTGGCAATCCACTATCGGCCTTCAACACGTATTACTCGATCTTCTGAGTTACTTCGTCAGAGGTTTGCGATCCTTGTGTCACTGTATCGGTTGTAAGGCCTTGCGACTTTAGTGTGGGGTGACAACTTTCCCACGCCTTGATGTTAGCGCGGTATCGGTCGTCGGCAAGCGCGCAGAGCGGTAGAGTGTGCGAAAAAAAACCCGGCCAGGCCGGGTTTTTTTCAAAGCAGTTGCATTCAGGCAGTGAAGGTTTTGCCTTCGAACTGCTCGGCAACGAACTTCCAGTTAACCAGGTTCCAGAACGCCTCGACGTACTTTGGACGCAGGTTACGGTAGTCGATGTAGTAGGCGTGCTCCCAGACGTCGCAGGTCAGCAGCGGGGTGTCGCCGTTGGTCAGCGGGTTGCCGGCGCCGATGGTGCTGGCCAGAGCCAGGGAACCGTCAGCTTTCTTCACCAGCCAGCCCCAGCCCGAACCGAAGGTGCCGACGGAGGTCTTGGTGAACTCTTCCTTGAACTTGTCGAAAGAGCCAAACGCAGCGTTGATGGCGTCAGCCAGGGCGCCCGTTGGCTGGCCGCCGGCGTTTGGTGCCAGGCAGTTCCAGTAGAAGGTGTGGTTCCAGACCTGAGCGGCGTTGTTGAAGATACCGCCCGAAGAGGTCTTGACGATCTCTTCCAGGGTCTTGCCTTCGAACTCGGTGCCAGGCACCAGGTTGTTCAGGTTCACGACGTAGGTGTTGTGGTGCTTGTCGTGGTGGAACTCCAGGGTTTCCTTGGAGATGTGCGGCTGCAGGGCGTCGTGGGCGTAAGGCAGCGGCGGCAGTTCAAAAGCCATGGTGATTCTCCTAATCAGGTCTGTTGCGGTGAGCGCAAGGCCGATCACGGGCGGCCGGAAGTGCATCGGCGAGTCTGTACTCTTTGCGACGCAGGGTCCGGATCATAGCACCGGACCCCAGGCTTAACCACGCAACAAGTGTGTGGGAAAAGAGGTTCCAGAGCCTTCGTCCTGTTTTAAGCGATGTTGTCTCAGCCCAGGATCAGTTGAGCGGCCACCGCAAACATCATGACCGCCACCATGAGGTCGAGCATCCGCCAGGTATTCGGCCGGGCCAACCAGGGCGCCAGCCAGGCGGCGCCCAGTGCGAGGGTAAAAAACCACAGTGCCGAGGCACTGGCCGCGCCGGCTACGTAGGCGCCGGGCATGGTTTGCTGAGCGCCGAGCGAGCCAATCAACAGCACGGTGTCCAGATACACATGCGGGTTGAGCAGGGTGACTGCCAGGGCGCTGAGCAGTACCGCCTGGCGCGAGCGTTGTCCTTGGCCTTCGGCGTGTTGCAGGCTTTGCTGCGAACAGGCACGTATCAGCGCTTTGCTGGCGTACCAGATCAGGAAGACCGCGCCGCCCCAACGGGCGACTGCCAGCAGGGTGGGGTTCTGGGCCAGCACCGTCGCCAGGCCGAAGACGCCTGCGGCCACCAGGATTGCGTCACACACGACGCACAGCATGGCCACCGGCAGATGATGTTCACGGCGCAGGCTTTGGGCGAGAACGAAGGCGTTCTGGGCGCCGATGGCCATGATCAGGCCAAAGGCGACCAACAAGCCGTTTAGATAACTTTGCCACATAGGAAGAACTCCACAGACGACTGCCGTTGCCCCTCGTCAGGCCACGCAGCAGATATAAAGAAGATGCTGGTGATTCTGGGCAAAACAGCTGTATAAGAAAAACAAATAAAGCTGATCTGGCATTAGGAAAAATAATGTTCGATTACAAATTGCTCTCGGCCCTTGCTGCGGTGGTCGAACAGGCGGGCTTTGAGCGTGCCGCGCAGGTGCTGGGTTTATCGCAGTCGGCCATCTCGCAGCGGATCAAGTTGCTTGAGGCCCGGGTGGGCCAGCCGGTGCTGATCAGGGCCACACCGCCGGGCCCGACCGAGATCGGTCGGCGTCTACTCAACCACGTACAGCAGGTGCGGCTGTTGGAGCGCGATCTGCAACGGCAGGTACCAGCATTGGACGAGGAGGGCATGCCCGAGCGTCTGCGTATTGCTTTGAACGCCGACAGCCTGGCGACCTGGTGGGCGGCAGCAGTGGGTGAGTTCTGTGCTGAGCAACGCCTGTTGCTGGACATGGTGGTGGAAGATCAGGACGTCGGGCTCAAGCGCATGCGGGCCGGTGAGGTAGCCGCCTGCCTATGTGGCAGCGAGCGGCCGGTGGCCGGTGCACGCAGCTTGTTGTTGGGTGCCATGCGTTACCGGGCGTTGGCGAGCCCGGCGTTCATGGCGCGTCATTTTGCCAATGGCTTTGAGGTCACGCGGTTATCACGCACACCTGCATTGGTGTTCGGCCCGGACGATTTCCTGCAGCACCGCTACCTGGCGTCGCTGGGGGTCCAGGAGGGGTTTATGCACCACTTGTGCCCGTCCTCGGAGGGGTTTCTACGGATGACCGAGGCCGGTCTTGGCTGGGGGCTGGTGCCCGAGTTGCAGGTGCGCGAACAGCTTGCATCGGGTCGTCTGGTAGAAATACTTCCTGATACCCCTATCGATGTGCCGTTGTACTGGCATCATTGGCGCAACGGCGGGCAATTGCTTGGGCAACTGACTGAGCATCTTGCGACGACAAGCCGGCAGTGGCTGGTGCCGTTGTAGGCGCGACTCGCGTCTGCAGCATCTGAGATATTTCTAAGCGGAGTGGTTCATGCGAATTCTGGTCACCGGCGCAAGCGGCTTTATTGGCGGGCGCTTTGCGCGCCATGCGCTTGAGCAAGGCCTGGATGTCAGGGTCAACGGCCGACGCGCTGAGGGTGTTGAGCACTTGGTACGTCGTGGTGCGCAGTTCATTGCTGGCGATCTGGGTGATCCTGAACTGGCCCGGCGCTTGTGCCAAGGTGTCGATGCCGTTGTGCATTGTGCGGGTGCAGTGGGGCACTGGGGGCGCTATCAAGACTTCCATCAGGGCAATGTGGTGGTCACCGAGAACGTCGTTGAAGCCTGTCTGAAGGAGCATGTCCGACGCCTGGTGCACCTGTCATCCCCGTCGATTTACTTCGATGGTCGGTCGCACATGGGGATCACCGAAGATCAGGTGCCTCGACGCTTCCATGATCATTATGCGAGTACCAAGTTTCTTGCTGAGCAAAAGGTCTTCGGGGCGCAAGAGTTTGGCCTCGAGGTACTGGCCCTGCGTCCGCGCTTTGTCACCGGTGCCGGGGACGTCAGCATTTTCCCGCGGCTGCTGCAGATGCAGCGCAAGGGGCGCCTGGCCATTGTGGGCAATGGCCTGAACAAGGTCGATTTCACCAGTGTGCAGAACCTCAACGAGGCGTTGTTCAGCGCCTTGCATGTTGGTGATGAGGCGCTGGGCAAGGCGTACAACATCAGCAACGGGCAGCCGCTGCCCATCTGGGACGTGATCAATTATGTCATGCGGCAGATGCAGGTGCCGCAGGTGACACGCTACCGCTCGTTCGGCCTGGCATACAGCCTGGCGGCGTTGAATGAAGGGGCTTGCCTGCTATGGCCTGGTCGCCCACAGCCGACCCTGTCGCGCCTGGGTATGCAGGTCATGAACAAGGACTTCACGCTGGACATCAGCCGAGCCAGGCATTTGCTTGACTACCGTCCGACGGTCAGCCTTTGGACGGCGCTGGATGAATTTTGTGGTTGGTGGAAAGCACAGCACATCGGCCACTGAACCGATCGGTTCGCAGGTGGTCGATCAGTGCGGCCCTCGGGCGGTTTATACTAATGCTCATTTGCTATCACGGCGGTTGAAGGTACCCATGCGTAACGATGCCCATGACGATTTCGATGATGTCCCAAGCCTGAGGGCCGAGGCGCGTGATCACGACGACTTCACGCCGGCTGCTCAGCCGCACGCCGGTGTGCGTCAGCCTGCCCGCAAGGGCGGTGCAACAGGCCCGCTCTGGGCGTTGCTGGGGGCGTCCTTCATTACGCTTGCCGGGCTCGGCTGGTGGAGTTTCCAGCAAATATCATTGATGGAGCAGCAGCTGGTTGCCACCCAGGAGAGTTTTGCGCGTATCAGCGAAGATGCAGCGGGGCGCCTGCAGGCGATCAGTGGCAAGGTCGCTGCCAGTGAGTCCAGCGTGACCACTGGCAGCGAAGCGCTGAAGTTGCAGATCAAGCAACTGCAGGCCAGTCTGGCTGAGCAACACAAGCAGCAGCAGGGTGTCGCCGGTCAGCAGGGTGATTTGGGCAAACGTCTGGAGCAGGCACTGGCACAGGCCAGTGAGCAGCAGGCAGCCAATGCTCAGGTGCAAGCCCAGCTCAAGGCAGTTACGGCCGAATTGTCTGCCTTGAAGGCTGCTCAGGCCGAGTCTGACAAGCTCGATGCTCAGCTCAAGGGCTTGTCGGCTGAAGTCGCGGCGCTGAAGAAGCAAGGTAATCCAAACGCGGCGATTGAGCGTCTGGAGCAAGACTTGATTGTGCTCAAGAGCGAGCAGGAACACCGCCCGGCAGCGAGTGCAGGCGCGGGGGCGTCTACGGCTGAATTCGATGCTTTCCGTGGCCAGGTGACACGGAACATCAATACGCTGCAAAGCCAGATACAGAACCTGCAGCAGCAGATCAACGCGCGGCCTTGAGGCCGCGGTTGAACGGATCATATGCCTGCGCCCCTTGCCCTTGTGTGGGCGGTTGCCGCTGCTGGGGCGCGGGGTGCCTTGATCGCAGGCAGCTTCCGTATTGTTAACTACATCCGTGGGTAGTCGATGTACCCGACCGGGCCCTTGCCATAGAAGGTTTCCGGGTGCGGTTCATTCCACGGTGCATCGGCTTTCAGGCGCGCGGGCAGGTCCGGGTTGGCAATGAATGGAATGCCAAAGGCCACTGCATCTGCCTTGCCGCTGGCCAAGGCTGCGCTGGCAGAGGCTTTGTCAAAGCGCTCATTGACGATGTAAGGACCACCAAACGCGGCTTTGATCAACGGGCCGATGCTGTCATCAGCCTCTTTTTCCCGTGAGCAAATGAAGGCGATACCCCGTTTGCCCAGCTCGCGGGCGACATAGGTGAAGGTTTCGGCACGGTTCGCGTCGCCCATGTCATGGGCATCGGCGCGTGGCGCCAGGTGCATGCCGACACGTTCTGCCCCCCAGACCTCGATCACTGCATCGGTGACTTCCAGCATCAACCGTGCGCGGTTTTCCAGTGAGCCGCCGTACTGGTCGGTACGTTGGTTGGTGCTGCTCTGCAGGAACTGGTCGAGCAGGTAGCCATTCGCACCATGGATCTCGACGCCGTCGAAGCCCGCCGCCTTGGCATTCTCGGCACCGGTACGATAGGCCTCGATGATGTCGGCAATCTCTGCGGTCTCCAGCGCTCGAGGGGTCGGGAACTCGCTGATTGGCCGTACCAGGCTGACATGGCCTTTGGGTTGAATGGCGCTCGGTGCCACCGGTGCTTCACCATTCAGGTAGCTGGGGTGGGAAATGCGTCCTACATGCCACAGCTGCAGGAAGATCCGACCGCCGGCCGCATGTACGGCCTTGGTGATTTGGGTCCAGCCACGGACCTGATCATTGGACCAGATACCGGGTGTGTCCGGGTAGCCGACGCCCATGGGCGTCACTGAGGTGGCTTCACTGAGGATCAGCCCGGCGCTGGCCCGCTGCACGTAGTACTCGGCCATCAGCGCATTGGGTACGCGGCCTTCGTCCGCCCGGCAGCGGGTCAGCGGAGCCATGATGATACGGTTCGGCAATTGCAGATCGCCGAGGGTAATGGGGTCGAAAAGCGTCGTCATTTACGTAGACCTCGTTGCAATCAGTGGGTGGCAGGTGCCAGTTCGGCGTTGTCGCCGTTCTGGCGGAAAGTAATCAGGGTGACGATCAGGGCCATAACCGCCAGTGCGGCAGCAGCCAGAGGCACACGGGTCAGCCCCAGGCCTTGGTCGATGACCGTGCCACCGACCCAGGCGCCGAGCGCATTGCCCAGGTTGAAGGCGCCGATATTCAGGGTCGATACCAGGTTTGGCGCGGCCTTGCCGAAGCTCACTACGTTGACCTGCAAGGCCGGTACGGCGGCGAAAGCGGCGGTGGCCCAGAGAAACAGGGTGATTTCGGCAGGGATCAAGGCGGTGCTGGTCCAGGACAGCGCCGTGCTGATCAGCGCCATGGCTGCAAACACGCCCACAAGGGTGGCCGCCAAACGGCGATCAGCCAGTTTGCCGCCCAGAACATTGCCTACGGTCAGGCCCAGGCCGATCAGCAGCAGGGTCCAGGTCACGCCTCGCGGGCTGACGCCGGTGACATCACCGAGCAGCGGTGCGACGTAGGTGAAGAGGGCAAACATCGACGCGGAGAACAGTACGGTCATCGACAGCGACAGCCAGATACCCGCACCTTTGAGCGCTGCCATTTCCGAGCGCATGTCGAGTTTTTCTTCATCATGCTTGTTGGGCAAGAAGCGGATCAGACCAAACAAGGCGACGACACCGATCAGGGTCACGGCCCAGAAGGTCGAGCGCCAGCCCGCTACCTGGCCCAACGCTGTGCCCAGGGGCACGCCGAGGACGTTGGCCAGTGTCAGGCCGGTAAACATCAAGGCCACAGCCGACGCGCGACGATTGGCCGGTACAAGGTTCGCCGCCACTACCGAGCCGATACCAAAGAACGCGCCATGGCAAAGGGCGGTGACCACACGGGCGAACATCAGCACGTTGTAATCACTGGCCAGTGCGCACAGCAGGTTACCGATGATGAAAATACCCATCAGGGCAACCAGGGCTGCCTTGCGTGGCAACCTGGCGGTGGCCAGAGCCATGAACGGTGCGCCGATTGCCACGCCCAGGGCGTAGCCGGTGACCAGCCAGCCAGCGCCGGGAATCGAGACGCCCAGGTCGGCAGCGACATCGGGCAGCAGGCCCATGATGACGAATTCGGTGGTGCCGATAGCAAACGCGCTCAGCGCCAGTATCAGTAAGGGAAGGGGCATGCGAAGGTCCTTGTCAGAGCTCTTGGCTCATTTGCTTGAGGAATGCCTGAATGGTGTCCTCGTTGCGTTTGAAGAAATGCCACTGCCCGATCTTCTGGCTGCTGATCAGCCCGGCGCGTTGCAGGGTTGCCAGGTGCGCCGACACGGTTGACTGCGACAACCCGCAGCGTTGATCGATCTGCCCTGCGCAGACACCGTATTCGGTGCTGTGCTGCTGATCGGGAAACTGTACGTGTGGGTCTTTCAGCCAGTTGAGGATTTCTCGCCGTACTGGATGGGCCAGGGCTTTTATTATTTCGTCGAGATCAAGGGGCATGGTGGTGGCTCATGAGGGGTAACGGTATATCGCGATGCAGCGAAATATAAATCGGTATTTCGCGATATACAAATATGAAGAGGTTCTTAGCACTGCGTAAATCGATATATCGGGTTATAACGATATGTGCAGGCCAGGTGCTAAACTGCGGGCATGAACTACCTTGCACATCTCCATCTTGGTGGCCAGCAGCCCGAGCAATTGCTCGGCAGCCTGTATGGCGACTTCGTCAAAGGGCCGCTGGACGGTCGCTTTTCGCTGTCGCTGGAAGCGGCTATCCGTCTCCACCGACAGATCGATGTATTCACTGACAGTCACCCCGTGGTGCATGAGGCGCTGGGACGGTTTCCACGCGAGCGTCGGCGCTATGCGGGGATCATTCTTGATGTGTTCTTCGACCATTGCCTGGCCCGGGACTGGCTTGATTATGCCGATCAGCCGTTGACGCAGTTTACTCACCGGGTCTATCGGGTGCTGGCCGAGCAGCCGGTGTTGCCGGGTCGCCTGGCGCAGATAGCCCCTTACATGGCGGCTGACGACTGGCTGGGTTCATACCGTGAGTTTGCGGTGCTGGAGCGCGTGCTCAAGGGCATTTCCCGACGGCTGTCGCGCCCCGAGGGGCTCGACGGTGCCTGGGAGGAAGTGCAAGCGTTGTACGAGCCTTTGCAGGAAGACTTTCGGCTGTTCTACCCGCAGTTACAGGCCTTCGCACAGAAAGCCCTGCGTTAAGCCGCTTTGGCCCGCCGTTGCGGCATGGCCTCTGGGGGCTGACCGTACAGCGCGCGATGCACGGCCTGCTGAGCGTTCAGGGCCAGTACGGCGCGCTCCTGATCATGGCTGGCGATGGGCTCAAGCAGGTGAATTTCGACCTCGGCGCGTTCATGGCTGAACAGGCGCAGCAGGTGCGAGAGCAGGTCATCATCGCCGATAAAGGGGGCGATGGCGTCTGCTTCGCCATTGCGCAGGTAGCGCAAGGCGACCGGTTGCACTGGCACGCCGGTATCGATGGCGCTGGCCAACAAACGGCCGTGAAACGTGCGCAGGCTGCGCCCATCGGTGGTGGTGCCTTCCGGGAATATCAGCAGGTCGCACTGTTGTTGCAGGTGCTGGCTGATCTGCTTGCGCAGCAGTTGGCTGTCGCCGCCTCCGCGACGGATGAACAGTGTGCCCGCCTTGTGCGCCAGCCAACCGGCTACAGGCCAGGTGCGTACTTCGGCCTTGGACAGGAACGCCAGTGGCGTGATCATGCCGAGCAACGGAATGTCCGTCCAAGACACATGATTACTCACCCACAGCATGGGTTGTTGCGGCAGGTTGCCCACCACCGTGACCTTGAAGGGCAGGGCATTGCTCAACTGGCGCATGAACAGCTGCGACCAGCGTTGCCGGCGCTGTAGCGAGGGGTTCAGGCGAAGGCGTTCGTAAAGGCTGAACAGGCTTGCCATGCTCAGCCCGAGCAGAACCACCAGCAACAGGCGCAGAACGCGTCCCTGGACGCGCAGGCGCCGCATCAGACGGCCGCCTTGAAGTGGCGAGCGTAGCGCGGGCAGAGGTTGTCGCGCTTGAGCAGGATGAACACGTCGGCGACCTGAAACGCCTCGTCCCAGCAGGGTTCGCCACAGATCTTAGCCCCCAGGCGCATATAGGCCTTGAGTAGCGGCGGCATTTCGGCGATGACATTGCCTGGCAGGGCCAGGTTCGGCAGTGGCGTTTTCGGCTCTGCGCGCAGGTGCTCGTTACACAGGTAGCGCTCGCGCAGGCGCTGCATGATGGCATGGGCCTGAACGCCACCATCCTGCATGGGAATACTGGCGCAACCCATCAGGTAGCTATAGTTGCCTTCGTTGAGCACTTCAGCCAACTCGCTCCACAGTACGGCGATGGTGCCGCCATTGCGGTAGGCCGGGTCGACGCAGGTTCGACCCAGTTCCAGGATCGGGCCATGCAGATGGCCGAGGCCGTGCAGGCTGAATTCTTCTTCACTGTAAAAGCGGCCCAGCGTACTGGCTGCCTGATGGTCAAGCAGTCGGGTGGTGGCCACCAGGCGCCCGCTGGTCAGGTCGCGTACACCGATATGCTGACAGTGAGGGTCGTAGTCATCCATGTCCAGGCCGTGTTCTGCACCGTTTAGCTTGGCCTTGAATTCACTGCTGAACACGTTGAAGCGCAGGGCCTGTGCTTCTTGCAGGGCCTCTGGGCCGACCAGACGTTCGGCTTGCAGACGGCGTTCAGTGCTGTTGTCGCCAGAGCGAGCGATCTGAGTCATTGCGAGTCTCCATAAGCCAGCCATGGGGTTGCGGCCGGTCGACTTTGTTGTGCAAAGTCAGCCTAGGTAGACGTGGTGTCACCTCGGTGAATGATTGGTGATGCTTCTATGACAGCCTTCTAAGGAGTCCCTCAATGGTCTGGCTGGAACGACTCAACCACATGCCGTCTCAACCGCTGTTGGCGACGTTGGGTGAGACTTACAGTGTGTTGCTCGAGCGGCTTGGCACCTGCAGCCCGTTCGAGTTGGCAATCCTGGGTGGACGGTCGATGCCGACCCCGGGCTTGGCCTTTTTGCTCGGTTATCAGGCCGCGTTGCGGGTTCTCTGGCCCAGTGCACCGCAGAGCCTTGGTGCCTTGTGTGCCAGCGAGCGACGCAGTGTGCGCCCGGCCGACATGCAAACCCGGCTTGATGAGCTGCGCCTGAGTGGCAGCAAGGATTTTGTCACCGCCGGGCTGGATGCCGACTGGCTGTTGGTGGCCGCCCGCAGCGAGGCAGAGGGGCAATCACCGCGCTTGAGCCTGGCCGTGGTTTACCCCGGCGAGCCAGGCGTCCGTTTGGAGCCTTTGCCAGCGTTACCGTTGATGCCGGAAGTCGGGCATGCCCGGCTGCACCTTGAGCAGGCGCTGTGCGAACGTCTGGCCGGGGATGGCTGGGATGCCTATGTCAAACCCTTTCGTACCCTCGAAGACCTCTATGTGCTCAGCGCTCTGTGTGCCTGGCTGTATGGCGTTGGCCTGGTCAGCGGATGGCCGCAGAGCCTGCAGCTACGCCTGATCAGTCTGCTTGCCGGCTGTGCCGAGGGCAGTCGGCTGTGTGCGGATACGGTGGCTTGTCACCTGCTGCTGGGCGGGCTGTTTGCCCAGTTCGCGGGCTTGCGAGAGGAGATCAACCGTGCGTTGCTGGCCAGCAATGGGCAGTGGGCCAGCCTCTGGCAGCGCGATCAGGGCGTTCTTGATATCGCCAGTGCTGCACGGGCCAAGCGCCTGGCCAAGGCCTGCGCCGCTGCGGGATTGTCATAGAACCGGAGTAGTCTGGGGCGGATCGACTGTCTTGAGGTCCGGCCATGGGCAAGGCTGTGCTGCTGATCATTGCATTGAGCGTGTTTGCGCTGGAGGGCCGTGCAGCAGAGATCTGGCCCGATTCGGACTGGGCTTCGACAAGCCCGCCGGCAGGCCCCGCGTTGCAGGCACTGGAGGCGTACGCGTTTGCGCCGCGCAGCAGTCAAGGCCGTGAGGGCGTACGCACGGATGCTTTGCTGGTCGTCCAGGACGGGCGCATCGTGTATGAGCGCTACGTGGCGCCGACGTCGGCGCAGACACGCCATTTGACCTGGTCGATCAGCAAGAGCGTGCTGGCGACGGCGCTCGGCGTTGCCTACGGCCAGGGGCGTTTCAGTCTGCAAGATCCGGTGGCGCGCTATTACGCACCGATGCAGGCTCACCCGGAGGTGCGCATTGAAGACCTGCTGCACTGGGCCAGCGGTCTTGAGTGGCAAGAGGACTATGAGTACGCGCCGCTCAACTCTTCGGTCGTGGCCATGCTCTATACCCGAGGGCGCGCGGATATGGCCGCCTACGCCGCCAGCCGTGCCCGTGCTGCCGGCCCCGGTGAGCGTTTTCTCTACTCCAGTGGCGACAGTAACCTGTTGGCGGCGGCGCTGCGTGGCATGGTCGATAGTGAGGATTATGCCTGGCAAGCCCTGTTCCAGCCGTTGGGGATCACTCAGGCAACCTGGGAACGGGATGCCAGCGGTACGTTGGTCGGCTCCTCTTACCTGTACCTGAATGCCCGCGACCTGGCCCGCATTGGTTTGCTGATGTTGCGTGATGGGCGCTGGCAGGGGCAGCCGTTGCTGCCGCCTGAATGGGTGGCGTTCAACCGCCAGCCGTTTACAGCGGCGAGCGCAGCGCCGGGCGAAGCAACACCCGGTGGTCACTGGTGGTTGAATACGCCTGTTGCAGGCAGCACCAGGCCCTGGCCGGATGCGCCCGCCGAGACGTTTGCCGCCTTGGGGCATTGGGGTCAGGCACTCTACGTGTTGCCCGCTCAGAAACTGGTGATCGTGCGCTACGCGGATGATCGCGATGTGCGCTATCAACATAACGAACTCCTCAAGCGGGCCCTCGCGGCTTTCGCGGGAGAACAACCGTGAAACGTGTGTTGCTGGCGCTGCTGATTAGCGCGTGCGCCTGGGCCGGGTGGGAGCGGGAGGCCTTGCTGGCGTTTCCTGGTGTGCTGAGTGCCTACTCTGCCAAGGAGTACTGCTCCTGCCGTTACGTGATGGCATTTTCTGCCGAGTATTGCCGTGGATATGTTCAGCAGTACCTGCCATTGAGTACGCTGCGCGATGAGCCGTCTTTGCACTTGGTCAGCGCTACAGGGTTGGGGCGTAGCAATCGTGCCGCGTGGGAAGGGCCGAGGCAGGGCTGTCGCTTGCTGCCATGAGGGTGTGCAGGTAAGGTTGGCGGCTACTGTGCCTATGGATTTCACATGTTCAAATCGTCCCGCCTTTTCTTCGCTCTGCTCGCAGCGTTGGCCTTGCCGGCCCAGGCTAATTGGTACCTGGACAACGAGTCGTCGCGGCTGTCGTTTATTACCAACAAGAATGGTGATGTCACCGAAGTCCATCGTTTTCTGGTGTTGCATGGCAAGGTCGATAGCAAAGGCGCGGCTGAGTTGCAGATCGAAATGGACTCGGTCAATAGCGGTATACCACTGCGTGATGAGCGCATGCGCAAAGACCTGTTCGAGGTCGCCCGTTTCCCCGATGCACTGATTCGTGCCCAGCTTGACCTGCGTCCGATCAATGACCTGGCCAATGGTGCTCAGTTGGAGTTGCGTTTGCCGGTGACGGTCAGCCTGCATGGCAAGGAGCATAGTTACAGTGCTCAACTGCTGGCGACTCGGCTTGATGAGCGGCGCTTTCAGGTGGTAACGCTTGAGCCGCTGATGCTGCGGGCTGAAGAGTTCGACCTGGCACCGGGCCTGGATGCCTTGCGCAAGGTCGCCGGGCTGCAGTCCATCAGCCTGTCGGTTCCGGTGGGTGCGGTGCTGATTTTCACGGCGCGCTGAGATGGCCGGGGCGGTCTTTCCCTGGCGCGGGGGTAACCAGTTCGAGTTACTGATCGACGGCCCCGAATTTTTCCCCCGGATGCTCACCGCCATCGTTCGTGCCCAGTATCAGGTAGACCTGGAGCTCTACCTGGTGGAAGCCGGTGCCTGCGCCGAGGCGATGGTGTCGGCGCTGGTTCAGGCAGCAGAGCGCGGTGTGCACGTACGCTGCCTGTTCGATGCTTACGGATCGTTGGCGTTTACGCTGAGCTTGCGCCAGCGACTGCTGGCGGCCGGTGTCGAGTTACGCTTTTACAACCGGCTGAGCTGGCGCCGTGGTGTGCGCAACCTGTACCGCGATCACCGCAAGTTGCTGCTGGTGGATCAGTCTTGGGCGGTCGTCGGCGGTACGGGTGTCACGGATCAATTCTGGACCCCAGGTGAAGAGGTCAGCGAGTGGCATGAGGTCATGGTCGAGATGCGCGGGCCGCTGCTGGCGGACTGGCAGATGCTGTTCGACCGGCAGTGGCGAGCCAACTTGCGCCGCACAGCCTGGCGCCCGCCGACTCATTTTGGTTTGCCACGGGTGCCTCGGGTACCGCCAGAGGGCAAAGGGCAGGGGCGTGTGGCCTATGCCGATGCCCGGCAGCACCGCGATATTCTGCAATCGCTGGTGCGCGCACTGAACAGTGGGCAGCGTCGGGTCTGGTTGGCGACACCTTACTTTCTGCCGACCTGGAAAGTGCGTCGTTCATTGCGTCGGGCGGCTTCACGGGGCGTCGATGTGCGCCTGCTATTGACGGGGCCGCGTACCGATCATCCGTCGGTGCGCTATGCCGGCCATCGCTATTACCCCCGGCTGTTGCGTGCCGGGGTGAAGATCTTTGAGTACCAGCCCTGCTTCCTGCATTTGAAAATGGTGCTGATTGACGATTGGGTGAGCATCGGCTCGTGCAACTTTGACCATTGGAACCTGCATTTCAACCTCGAAGCCAACCTTGAGGCGCTTGACCCGCCGCTGACCGCAGCAGTGGCCGCCAGCTTCGAGCGAGACTTCGCCCAGAGCACGGTCATTGACCTTGAGCGTTGGCACGCCCGGCCCTGGTGGAAGCGGGTTCAGCAGCGGATGTGGAGCTGGCTGGATCGTCTGGTGGTCAACCTGTTGAATCTGCGCGACTGAACGACTCTCGCTGTAGTACCAGACTATTACCCGCCGTTGGCTGGGGAGGGCTATTGTGATGGAGAACTTTTCCCCTGTGCCCAAGGAGTCAGCGAAATGGCCGCGAAGAAAATCCTGATGCTGGTCGGCGATTACGTCGAAGATTATGAAGTGATGGTGCCGTTCCAGGCATTATCGATGGTCGGCCATACCGTGCACGCCGTGTGCCCGGGCAAGGCCGCGGGGCAGACGGTACGCACGGCAATCCATGATTTCGAGGGTGACCAGACCTACAGCGAGAAGCCGGGGCACAATTTTGCCCTGAATTTCGACTTCGCCAAGGTACGTGCCGAAGACTACGACGCACTGGTGATTCCGGGTGGGCGGGCACCGGAGTACCTGCGCCTGAATGAGCAGGTGTTGCAACTGGTCAAGGCCATCGATCAGGCGGGCAAGCCGATTGCGGCCGTCTGCCACGGCGCCCAACTGCTCGCCGCTGCGGGCGTACTGGCAGGCCGCGAGTGCAGCGCATACCCGGCGTGTGCGCCGGAAGTGCGCTTGGCGGGTGGTCAGTATGTCGACATCGAAGTGACTCAGGCCCATGTTCAGGGCAACCTGGCCACGGCGCCTGCGTGGCCGGCACACCCGGCGTGGCTGGCCGGTTTCCTGGGCTTGCTCGGCACCCGGATCACACTCTGAAGGAGGCGGTATGTGCGAGCTCTACGTGAAGGCCGATCCCATCCTGTATGAGTCGCGCAGCCGCTCTTTGCGCATTCGCGGGGTCGTGACCACGGTGCGGCTTGAGAACCAGTGTTGGGATGTGTTGCAGGAGATAGCCGAGGTCGATGGAATGACCGTCAACCAGTTGATCACGAAGTTGTATGAAGAAGTGATGGCCTACCGCGGCGAGGTCGTGAATTTCGCCTCGTTCCTGCGGGTGAGCTGCATTCGTTACCTGAGCCAGCGTCAGGTAGCGCAGCCGGTGTCGTTGCGCGTCGTGGGATAAAACGCTGCGGCGATGAGACCCGGCTGGGCCTCATCGCCTTGCAGCCTACTTCACTTCTACTGCCAGGCTCTCGGCGATCTTGTGTTGCCAGATCGCTGGACCGGTGATGTGAACCGACTCACCTTTGCTGTCGACCGCAACGGTAACAGGCATGTCTTTGACCTCGAACTCGTAGATCGCTTCCATGCCCAGTTCGGCGAAGGCCAGCACCTTGGACTTCTTGATCGCCTGGGCGACCAGGTAAGCCGCGCCACCGACCGCCATCAGGTAGACAGCCTTGTTGTCCTTGATCGCCTCGATTGCAGTCGGGCCGCGCTCGGACTTGCCGATCATGCCCAACAGGCCGGTTTGCTCAAGGATCTGACGGGTGAACTTGTCCATCCGCGTCGCGGTGGTCGGGCCGGCTGGGCCAACGACTTCGTCACCAACCGGGTCGACTGGGCCTACGTAGTAGATGAAACGGCCCTTGAGGTCTACTGGCAGCGCCTCACCCTTGTTCAGCATCTCGACCATGCGCTTGTGCGCAGCGTCGCGACCGGTGAGCATCTTGCCGTTGAGCAGGATGGTTTCGCCCGGCTTCCAGCTTTGAACGTCTTCCGGGGTCAGGGTGTCGAGGTCGACACGGCGAGCCGATGGGCCGGCTTCCCAGACGATTTCCGGGTAGGCGTCCAGCGACGGCGCTTCCAGCTCTGCCGGGCCCGAGCCGTCGAGCACGAAGTGCGCGTGACGGGTTGCGGCGCAGTTCGGGATCATGCACACCGGCAGCGACGCGGCGTGGGTCGGGTAATCCATGATCTTGACGTCGAGTACAGTGGTCAGGCCGCCAAGGCCCTGGGCACCGATGCCCAGTTGGTTGACCTTCTCGAACAGTTCCAGGCGCAGTTCCTCGATACGGTTCTGCGGGCCGCGGGCTTTGAGCTCATGGATGTCGATGGACTCCATCAGTACTTCCTTGGCCATGACCGCAGCTTTCTCGGCGGTACCGCCGATGCCAATGCCGAGCATGCCAGGTGGGCACCAGCCAGCACCCATGGTCGGAACGGTCTTCAGCACCCAGTCAACGATCGAGTCGGACGGGTTGAGCATCGCCATCTTCGATTTGTTCTCGGAGCCGCCGCCCTTGGCTGCCACATCCACTTCCACGGTGTTGCCGGGAACGATGGAGTAGTGAATCACTGCCGGGGTGTTGTCCTTGGTGTTCTTGCGAGCACCAGCCGGGTCGGCCAGGATCGAAGCACGCAGGACGTTCTCCGGCAGGTTGTAGGCGCGACGGACGCCTTCGTTGATCATGTCGTCCAGGCTCATGGTGGCGCCATCCCAGCGCACGTCCATACCGACGCGCACAAATACGGTGACGATGCCGGTGTCCTGGCAAATTGGCCGGTGGCCTGTGGCGCACATGCGCGAGTTGATCAGGATCTGGGCGATGGAGTCACGGGCTGCCGGCGACTCTTCGCGCAGGTAGGCCTCGTGCATCGCCTGGATGAAGTCCACGGGGTGGTAATAGGAAATGAACTGCAGGGCGTCGGCAACGCTCTGAATCAGGTCGTCTTGCTTGATCACGGTCATGCAGCGCGCTCCTCTTAAAGACGGGAACATTCAATAAGGAGTTTCGACGCAAACGGGCTGTCGAAACGACTTTCAAGGCGCGCCGACTGGAGCTGGCGACGCAAAAAAGGCGCCGCAGTATAGCGTGCATCGGCAGTCGATACACGTTTGTGTCGTGCAACAAAGGTCGGCAGCAGACAGGCATCGATTTTGCGTGGTACGTCAGTGCAAACATGGCAATTGTTGTGTTCAGCGCCTAAAGTGGCACCTAGCCATCTTTCAACTTGTCGCCATCAATGGCAGCACGGTGAGTCATTTGTGACCGAAACAGCGCTGCAGAAGCTTCTCATCAAGCGTTTCCTCCTGGCTGTCAGCACCTACTCGCTGGTTGTGGTGCTGGCCTGGGTGGCATTTCTGTGCGGTCATTTCCTTGCGCCACCGGGGTTGTTGGTGGCAGGCAGTGGCTTGATGTTGTTGACCCAAGTGCTACTGGGCCTGGTTTTTCTCAGCGGGATCAACTTGCGCTTCAAGGACCCGAGCCTCACCGAGCTGCAAATCGTCCTGGCGTTGATCGGGTTGACCTGGTTGTTGGCCCACCTGGGGCAGGCGCGCGGAACCTTTATGGTGGTCTATCCATTGATCCTGATGTTTGGCCTGTTCCATTTGCGTGGTTGTGCATTTGTCCGCTGCGCCGCGCTGGTGTTTGGCTGCTTCCTTGTCCTTAATGGCTGGGAGGGCTTCACCGGCCGGATGGCCAACCCATCGCTTGCGTTGCTGCAAGGCAGTGCGTTGCTCGTGGTGCTGGTCTGGTTGTGCCTGTATGCCCGCTATGTACAAGCCTCGCGGCAACGCATACGCAAGCATCGCTTCGCCCTTCAAGCCCATCAGGACACCTTGCGCGGCATGATGCGTCAACTGGAGGAGTTGGTGGCCACTGACGAGCTGACCGGTCTGTTCAATCGCCGACATTTTCTGCGTCTGGCCGAGCAGGAGCTGGGTCGCATGGAGACGGGTGGCCAACATGGTCTGGCGCTGATCGACCTTGATCATTTCAAGCGTATCAACGATGTGTACGGGCATGCGGTCGGCGACCAGGTCCTTCAGGCATTTGCCCATATTGCCCGGGCGTGTTTGCGTGAAACCGACATTGTGGCGCGTTACGGCGGCGAAGAGTTTGTGTTGCTCCTGCCCCACTGCAGTGCCCAGCAACTGTCGGTGTGTTGCGAGCGCCTGCGCCGAGCCTTTGCCGAGGCTGAGCTGGCAGCAGTCGTGTTGCCAGGCTCGCATTTGAGCTTGTCGGCGGGCATGACCTTGCTCACCAAAGATGATGATCTGGACGCGGCCTTGCACCGCGCCGACCAAGCCCTCTATCGTGCCAAGCATGGCGGTCGCAATCGTTGCCTGCCGGCTTGGGAGTATGCCGATGCCTGAACTGCATGTAGGGGAGCACTGCTGGACTGTGGCGGCCGGTAGCAACTTGCTTGATGCCTTGAATGACGCCGGTATGGCCATCCCCTACAGTTGCCGGGCCGGCAGTTGCCATGCCTGCCTGGTGCGCTGCCTGGAAGGTGTGCCGACCGATACCAATCCTACTGCGCTGGCCGAGGAAAAGCGTCAGGACGGCTGGCGGTTGGCCTGCCAGTGTCGGGTGGACCAGGACCTGCGCATTGCGCGCTTTGATCCTCTTGAGGATGGTGTGCCCGCTGAAATCGTGGCACTCGACTGGCTCGCCCCTGAGGTGTTGCGCCTGCGTGTTGTGCCGCTTAAACCGTTGCGTTACCAAGCCGGCCAGCACCTGGTGTTGTGGACGGCCGCAGGTGTTGCCCGGCCCTACTCGTTGGCGAGCCTGCCGGGCGAAGAGGGCTTTCTGGAGTTTCATATCGACTGTCGTCGGCCTGGGCTGTTTTGCGATGCGGCTCGACAACTGCACGTGGGTGAAATGCTGCGTCTGGGGGAATTGCGTGGCGGGGCGCTGCACTATGACGCCGACTGGCAAGAGCGCCCGCTATGGCTGCTGGCCGCCGGCACGGGCCTGGCGCCGCTCTGGGGCATCTTGCGCGAAGCCTTGCGTCAGGGCCACCGAGGGACGATTCGGCTCTTGCACCTGGCGCCCGACCCGCGCGCGCACTACCTGGCGGCGCCGTTGCAGGCGCTGGCGCGGGAACACCCATTACTGCAGGTGGAATTGATCACCCCAGAGCAGTTACCCGCTGCGCTGGCGGCATTGCGCCCACCGTCACGGCAAACCCTGGCGTTGGTTTGTGGCGCGCCGACCAGCGTGGAGCAGTTCGCCCGTCGACTGTTCCTGGCCGGCGTGCCGCGCAATCAGGTATTGGCGGATACCTTTACCGACCACGCCTGAAGCCTCGGGTGCGTCCGAACCTGGCCGCTAGCGCGCCTGACCCGCGTGTGCCAATGCCGCCAGCTCCGCCTCGCGCTCAGCAATGGCTGTTTCCAGTTCAGGAGAGCGCTTGGCCCACTGTTCGGGCGGCAAGGGTTTTGACCATTCGCTGATTTCGGGGTAAGGCAGGTCGGGGGGAGGTATCAGCTTCTTTTCCTGAAGATAAAATGCCAGTGGCGAACCCAAGAGAAACAGAAACGCACTTTCCTTCAGTGCCGTCAGCACATCGCCTTTGAGCAACGCACGAGCAATCTCCGCCAGCAAGAACAGCAGCCAGCCAAGCAGACTGCGACCTGAGCTTTCCCCCTCGAAGTTACAGCGTGGAACGGCCTGCGGTCCGACCTCCATGTAACTGCGTATGCACTCCCACAAGGCCATCGCCGTGGTGCCGCCCCCGCAGTTGAAACCCAGGCTGAAATGCTGATTACCTTCCTGTGCATCAGGATCGGGGTTGTCAAAGCCGATGAATAACAGCCCCATTTCCATTCGCCCCCCTTGGCTGACGGTCGAATGCTGGACGGCTGCTGCAGTCACCGACTCCCACGGCACAATCCAGTACTCGCCGTCTTCGCGTGGGACGCAGACTTCGCGGCGTTGGCGGTTGAAGCGCAACGGCAACGGAACGGGACGAAACAGGCCATGAATCATGATCAGGGCGGGGATACCCGTAATGATGCCACCGCCCCATAGCGCCAGCGAGCTGACCTGCGGCGCAATGTCTCGAAAGCCATAGGCGAAGCCCAAAAACATCATGACCAAAGGCCACAGTACACCTACCCCTGATCCAATGCTGTAGCTCCCAATATCGAGAAACACCTCATTCTTGCGCCAGATGGTGTTGAGCACATCCGCTGGTTTTTCACCGGTCGGGATCGGCAGGGGCGCCAGGTAGTCACGTTGTGAGAACAGGCGTTTTTTGGTTGTACCGGCTGCCGGTCTACTCATTCTCGCCACATCGGCTGCAGGTAGCTCGAGCATTGCTGCTGGTCACTCAACAGGTAATGCCGGGCGCGGTCCAAACCGGGAGTGGGGTCGTCACGCAGGGTGATGATCCCATCGTCTTGCGTGATGGTGAAGGCCACACCCCGCTCGCCGCCAACAAAGGCGCCGTCGCCGAGCAGTGCGGTCAGTGGCGTTCGGTAGTACACGCGCAATGAAACGCTAGCGGGCGGAAAGCTGAGGCTGCTGGACATGGCGAAGTCTCCCTGCAAACGCAGGCCTTGCCCCTCCCGATGGGGGATCCAAGTGCATTGGCTTTTCTCCAGCCAGTATTTGCCTACCTCGGACCATAAGCGCGGCGGTTTGGCGGTGCTGTATGGGTTTCTCTTCAGTTGCTCATGCCAGGTATCGCGATCGATTGGGTCACCGATCATGGCCAGCGCCAGGTAGGTGCTGTGGGGTTCCGCACCCGGCAGGTCGAGGGTCAGGCGCTTGATCACCGAAATATTGCGGATACCGCTGGCATCGCCGGAATACACCGTGGTGTTGAGCACTTCAACACTGACCTTCGGCGCATACAGGATGCGGTACAACTGGGCGAGTTCCTGCTGCTGCGCCTCAGGCGAAACGGGCCCCAGGTCGCGCGCCCGTTGTTTGGACCAGCAGCAGTTGGCGAGGAAGGCCTGCAATGGCTTTTGCTGGAAAAACCAGGCGATCAGGTACAGCACGCCCAACCCGGCGATCAGGATCGTGATAGGCCCCATCCACAGCAGATAGCCCGCAATGGCGGCATCGACGGTGGTAATGCCGAAAATGGCCCGTGCGGTGTAAGTAATACCCAGTAGAGCCTGCGCGCCAAAAGCGGCAATCTGTCCGCCAACGACCGCATGGCGCATTTCCAGCCATGGATCAATGGAGTTTTGCGCGCTCTCCAGTTGTTTTTGTAACGACGCGAACTCTGCGCCAGCGGCAAGAAGTGACAGCCCACCAATAACCCCCCCGAAAAGTGTCAAAACAGGTGTTGTAAATGCCATAGGCCCTTTACCCGTGACAAACTCCTTAACCCCCAACCCCTTCCGAATCTGCATATCCACCACCGCCGTCAACGCCGCCCCGGCGTACAGCGTCGCGGAAATCGTGTCGTTGATCCGCTGATTGTCCATCCCCTCCAGCGCACTGGCTTGGCTCAGGTAGCTATTGGCATTCCAGCTGTTGAGCAGGAGCACCATCAGGGCGATCAAGCCGCCGCTGTTTTGCACCACCTTGCTGTTGAAGATGCCCGCCGGTTGCCCCAGGCCAATGGCCCGCCCGGTCGACTGGGCCCAGCGCCACAGTTCCTCGGCCGAGTCGCCAAACAGGCGCAGTACCGGTTTGCCAGCTTCGATGCCCCAGCGCGCCCCGGCCCCCGTGCCCAGTTTGATCGCCACCAGCAGGCTGTTCCAGGTCGGGCTCAGGGCCATGGCTTCCTCGCCCCTGAGCCGCAGCAAGGCCGCGCCGAGGCGTTTGACCAGGGTGTTCCATTCGCCATGGAGGGTACTGGCCCGCGCACCGATATCATCCAGGACCGCCCGGCTCAGCGGCGCCAGGGCCTTGGCCAGGGCTTCATAGGCGTTGCCGCGGTTTTCCTGGGCCAGGGCGCCGAGGATCTCGCTGTGGCGCGTGGCGCTGTTCAGCGCCGCTTCCAGGCTTGGGCTCCAGGCGAAGAACAGCTGGCGCAGCACGCCGGGGTCGGGGCTGCGCACATAGTCGGCATATTGTTCGGCGCCTTTGTCGTGCAGGCACTGGGCACTGAGGCAGGCGGTGGCCAGGCGGTCGAGCCAGGCACGGGTGCCGCTGTCGTCATAATCGACCCACCAGGTCGCACGGTGGTGACGCTTTAAATACAGCTCGCGGTCGGCATACAGCAGCGTATGGCGCTCGTTGACCTGCGCATAGTGGGCCGGTGCGGTGTGGTCGAGCCAGGTGTTCAGGGCCGGCAGGTCGATGTATTCCTCGACCCGGGCGCCCGCCCTTTTGGCCAGGTTGGTGACTTTGTCGGCACGGTACTGGCGAACCAGGGTTTCGACTTCGTTGTACAGGTCAATCGGGATGAAGGCGCGCACCGGGGCGGTGGCCTCGGCGATCTGCTCGCGCACCGCCCAGAGCATTTCATCGGCTTGCCGATGGCTGTAGGTCATCCCGCGCTGCTGGTTGATCCGCGCCTCTTCCTTGAACAACTCGTCAAGGCGCCGGTGAGCCTTGAGCAGGATGTCGCCCTGCTCGGTGCTGAACTCGATTTCCCGGCCCGGGCCGCTGTCGTTGCTCTTGTGGTAAACGTAACGCAGCCGGCCCGCCACTTCCGCGGCATCCTCGGTGATCAGGCTGCGAACAAAGCCCCCCACACTCAGGCGCAGGGTGTTGTCCTGGGTCCACTGCTCATGGCGGGTTTGCACCTGCTCCTGCTCATGGTTGATGTCGCGCAGCACGCCCAGCTCATCGTCCAGGCAGGCGAACACGCGGTACAGGGCCCGGGCCTGGGCGTGGATGGTCGCCAGCCAGTCCTTGACCTGCAGGGCGTCCCAGCGCTCGGCGCTCCATTCACCGGTGGGCGGGGTGTCGGCGCTCACTTCGGCGTACTGCTCCGCCGCCTTGGCCCGCTCCTGGTTGTGGTACATGGCATCGGTGTAGGCCTTGATACTGGCCGGTGTGGGGTCCGCGATCATCTGATCGCCGAGGATTTCGGCGTGCTGCGCGTACTCCGTGCGCTGATATTCAATGGCCAGTGCCCGCAGGTAGCTCTCAGGCAGTAGCTCGGCGAGCACCTGGTCGGCGTGTTCCCAGGGCGGGCAATGCGGCGCCTGCAGGGTGTCGGCCACCTGGCGCAAGTCCACGTGGCGCATGTGCCGGTCGCGTATCTTGCGTTCACTGAGCCGGGCACACTGTTCAGGCCCGATGGGGTGTTCGGTAAAGCTCATCCAGGCGTCGTGGTGTTTATCCAGCGCCAGGCCGACTAGGGTGCCATTGGCCACACGGCCAGGCGCGTCGTGGAGTGCCTGCTCCAGCAACAGGCCGTTGTCGGCCACCGCATAGCGCTTGAGCGGGCCTTCTTGGTGCCACAGGTAGAGGTAACCGCAACGCAGGCGGCGCGCCGCCATGGCATGGCTTTGCGGCACAACCCCAGGATCACAGCATGGGTGGCTGGCCCACTCCTCGGCCAAGGCGTAGCGCACCGGGACGACGAAGATCTCGGGCTGCGAGGCTTGGCAAAGCTCGACCGGGCTGTTGATGTCGACATGGGGATGAGCCCTGGCGTCACGCTCAGCATTGGCCAGCTGGCAGACATAGGCTTTCTTTTCGGCGCTCATTCCATGCGCTCCTTGTTGTTGGGGGCAGTGCTTGTCAGTGGGGCACTGACCGCAAAGCGCCGAACGCTAGCAAAGATGCTTTGGGATTGATGTAGGGCGATTCCGAAAGTTTTGGTGCGGGCGGCGTGGCGCAGGTGCAGAAGGGCGTGTGGAGAGCAAAAACAAAAAAGCCCCGCAGTGTGCACTGCAGGGCTTTTGAGGGGCTGGCTCGACCTTAGACGATCGGGTCGCCGACGTGCAGGATCTTCATGCCATTGGTGCCACCGATGGTGTGGTAGCTGTCACCCTTGGTCAGGATGACCCAGTCGCCTTGCTCAACCACGCCACGCTGGATCAACTCGTCAACCGCGGCCTGGCTGACTTTGTCCGCTGGCAGGGCTGCTGGGTCGAACGCCACCGGGTACACGCCACGGAACATCGAGGCACGAGCCTGGGTGGCACGGTGTGGCGAGAAGGCAAAGATCGGCACCGAGGAGCGCAGGCGCGACATGATCAGTGGGGTGTAGCCACTTTCGGTGAGGGCGATGATCGCCTTGACACCCGGGAAGTGGTTGGCCGTGTACATGGCCGCCAGGGCGATGCTTTCGTCGCAGCGCTCAAAGCGGGTGTGCAGGCGGTGGCTGGACTTCTGGCTGGTCGGGTGTTTTTCCGCGCCCAGGCAGATGCGCGCCATGGCCTGGACGGCTTCGACCGGATAGGCACCGGCAGCACTTTCTGCCGAGAGCATCACCGCGTCAGTGTTGTCCAGTACGGCGTTGGCGACGTCGGACACTTCGGCACGGGTCGGCATCGGGTTCTGGATCATCGACTCCATCATCTGGGTGGCGACGATCACGGCCTTGTTGTTGCGGCGGGCGTGCTGAATGATCTTCTTCTGGATCGCGATCAGTTCGGCGTCGCCGATTTCCACGCCCAGGTCACCCCGTGCCACCATGACCGCGTCGCTGGCGGCGATCAGGCCGTCGAGGGTTTCATCGTCGGCAACGGCTTCGGCACGTTCGATTTTTGCCACCAGCCAGGCCTTGCCGCCGGCTTCGTCACGCAGGCGACGGGCATACTGCATATCGCTGGCGTCACGCGGGAAGGACACGGCCAGGTAGTCCAGGTCCATCTCGGCAGCCAACTTGATGTCGGCTTTGTCTTTCTCGGTCAGGGCCGGGGCGGTCAGGCCACCGCCTCTGCGGTTGATGCCCTTGTGGTCAGACAGTGGGCCACCGATCAGCACGGAACAGTGCAGCGCATCCTCGGTAGCGGTTTCGACACGCATGACCACGCGGCCGTCGTCGAGCAGCAGTTCATCGCCGACGCCACAGTCCTTGACCAGGTCCGGGTAGTCGATACCGACGATGTCCTGGTTGCCCTCGGTCAGTGGGTGAGCCGTGGAGAAGGTGAAACGATCGCCGACCTTGAGTTCGATCCGCTTGTTGGCGAACTTGGCGATACGAATTTTAGGGCCTTGCAGGTCGCCGAGCAGGGCCACATGGCGGCCGAGGCGGGCGGCGATTTCACGGATCAGCTGGGCGCGAGCCTTGTGCTCTGCGGGGCTGCCATGAGAGAAGTTCAGGCGCGCGACATCCAGACCGGCGAGGATCAGTTGCTCGATAACTTCCGGTGAATTACTGGCGGGGCCGAGGGTGGCGACAATTTTGGTACGGCGGATGGTCATGCACAGACTCCTTTAGTGAAGCGCTGCGAAAGGCTACTCCTGAAAAAGCCTGTAGTCATTGTTCCTGTGTACTACCTTGCAGGCGGAGTGCAGGTCGTTTGAACCGTAGGACGTGTGTCGGGTGGCTCGTCTTCAGATTTGCGGCCAAAAGCCGATACACTGCACATCACAGGAGAATCCCCCATGCGAGCCTTGATAGTCTTAGCCTTGGCGACCAGTGTCGTCGGCTGTACCCGCTGGTCGATGGACCACCATTTGAATAATGCCTACCGTGCCTATGATCGGGGTAACTGCGAGCGGGTGATGCTCGAGCTGTCCCAGGTCGACCGTACCAGCCGAGCCCGGCCGTTCGTACAGCCGGAAGTCGCGATGCTGCGGGGGCAATGCCTGGAGCGCCAGAAGCTCTACCCGGACGCGGTACAGACTTACCAGTACATCATTCAGCGTTACCCACAGAACGAATATGCGTTCCGTGCCCGGGCACGTTTGCAGACGCTGGAACGCCTTGGCCACTACCGCGCAGGTGAGGAGGCGATTACCCGCCCGGCAGCGGTTACCTCCTGGCGCTAGTGCGAAAGTACTAGGGTTCGATTGTGACGTATGGGGTATGTTGCGCTAGTCTTGTCATAGGCAAGCGCCTCCCCATCGGCAGTACTAGCGCGACCCTGCTCAAGGGTTTCCGACAGTGGTTCGAACCATGTTTACCGAGCGCCATATCGAGCGACACCAGCTCCCTTATTTCCTCAAAGTCTTCAACCGCCTTACCGATCAGCCTATTGGTTACTTGGGTAATGTGTCGGAAGACGGCCTGATGCTGATCAGCCAGCTGCCTCTGCTGGTGGGACCGGATTTCGAGTTGCAGATCCGTTTGCCCGGCATTGACGGTGCCCAGCACCTGATCAATCTGACGGCCAGTTGCCTCTGGTGCCATGAGGACCAGACGCCAGGCCACTACGACTCTGGCTTCATGCTGCTGCACCCTCCTCGTGAGTATGATCACCTGGTGCTTGCCCTGCGCAACTACTTCAGCTTCTACCCATTGAGCGCTTCGGCTTGAGGTAGACTCGGGGGATTTTCTGATCAGGGAATTCCCGTGAGCTCCAGCATCTTCTGGCACGACTACGAAACCACCGGCATCAACCCCCGTAGCGATCGCCCGTTGCAGGTTGCCGGTGTGCGCACTGACCTTGAGCTCAACGAGATCGAGGCGCCGGTCAACCTCTACTGTCGACCCAGTGACGATATTTTGCCGCACCCAGCGGCGTGCCTGATCACTGGCATTACGCCGCAGCACTTGGCCGATCATGGCCTTGGCGAAGCTGAATTCATGACGCGCATTCATGCCGAGCTGGCGCGCCCGGGTACCTGTGGTGCGGGTTACAACACCTTGCGTTTTGACGACGAGGTCACGCGTTACAGCCTTTACCGTAACTTTTTCGACCCCTATGCCCGAGAGTGGCAAGGTGGCAATAGCCGTTGGGACCTGATCGACACGGTACGGGCCGCCTGCGCTTTACGCCCGGATGGCATCAATTGGCCTGAGCAGGACGGACGCATCAGCCTGAAGCTCGAACTGCTGACTGCCGCCAATGGTATCGATCACGGCCAGGCGCATGAGGCGTTGTCCGACGTGCGTGCCACTATTGCGATGGCAAGGTTGATCAGACAAAAACAACCGAAGCTATACGACTGGCTGTTTCAACTGCGTAGCAAGCAGAAAGTACTCGACCATATTCGATTGATGCAGCCCGTTGTACATATCTCCGGTCGCTTTTCCGCCGCGCGTAATTATCTGGGTGTGGTGTTGCCTTTAGCGTGGCACCCACGTAATCGCAATGCACTGATTG
Organism: Pseudomonas sp. HLS-6; assembly: GCF_002753995.1. NCBI lineage: Bacteria > Pseudomonadati > Pseudomonadota > Gammaproteobacteria > Pseudomonadales > Pseudomonadaceae > Pseudomonas > Pseudomonas sp. HLS-6. Next base: position 4,203,396 of record NZ_CP024478.1, on the reverse strand, counting down.
TCTGTGACCTGCACCTGGATCCCCAGCCTTTGCTGGAGGAAGAGGCCGAGGTAATACGCCAGCATTTATACACGCGCCGTGAGTCGTTAGCCGAGGGGCAGCTACCGGTACCCTTGAAGTTGATTCACATAAATCGTTGCCCGGTGATTGCACCGTTGTCGGTATTGCGCAATGAAGATCAGCAGCGCTTGGCGCTGGATATGCAGCTGTATCACGACAGGGCTGCTGAGCTGCAAGGTCATCAGGCGATTGTTCAAGATAAGTTGAAAACGGTTTATGCCTCCGAGGAATTTTCGTCCTGTGAAGACCCCGAACAGCAACTGTACGAGGGTTTTTTAGGCGAGCGTGATCGTCGCTTGTGCGAGCAGGTGCGCAGTGTTGATCCACAACAATTGGTGAGCGGGCAGTGGATGTTTGATGACGAACGCTTACCGGAGCTGTTGTTCCGTTATCGTGCCCGAAACTTTCCTGAGACCTTGAGTGCTGAAGAGCATCAACGTTGGGTCGAGTTCTGTCGACAGCGTTTGACGGACGAGGCCATGGGCGCGCCCAACACGCTGCCCGCCTTCGAACAGGCGCTGGAGGGCTGTTGGGCTCAGGCAACGGAGCAGCAGCGTGGATTGCTCGGTACGTGGCGTGAATATGTTCAGGCGCTTAAGGTGCGTTTACAGATGTAAAATATTGCGAACATAAAAAACGCCAGCATGCTGGCGTTTTTATTACAGGCATCAGTATATGCCGGTCGTGATTAACCGAGCAGCGTTGCCCAGCCTTCAACCACGTCGCCGCCCCACTTGGCTTTCCACTCTTTCAGTGTCTTGTGGTTGCCACCTTTGGTTTCGATGACTTCGCCGTTATGTGGGTTCTTGTATTGTTTGACCTTGCGCGCGCGCTTGGTACCGGTGGTTTTCACCGCGCCACGTGGTGCTTTGTTCAGTTTGGCTTCTGGGTCCAGCAGGGCAATGATGTCGCGCAGCGACTTTTGATACTCGCCCATCAGCTCGCGCAATTTGCCTTCGAACTCCAGCTCTTTCTGTAGTTTGTCGTCTTCCGACAGGTTTTTCAGACGGGCCTGCAGTTCTTTGATGGCTTCTTCTGTAGCGCGGTATTCGTTGATCAGGGACATGGGGCAATCCTTGGTGGAAAGGGAAACAGTGCCGCAATAATAGTCAGAGGTTTTCGTCAAGTAAACATTAAACTCGAAAATCACATGAACGCATTTTAATGTCTGGAATCTGTCAGGTAGAAATTTACAAACTTAAAGTGTCTTGGAACAAGTAACTTTTTGTCGCAGCTGGCGTAGCGCCAGTGGTCGAAGACCTTGCGGCCACCGTCCATCTGCCGACCCGGCAGTTGCAATCATTACTGCAGTTTTGCTGGGCAATCGTTAGAATGAGCACCTTTGCGAAGTTCTGGAGTCAATTTTCATGCGCACCTATCGGCTGGTGATTGCGTGCCCCGACCGCGTCGGCATCGTCGCCAAAGTCAGTAATTTCCTGGCGTCCTACAACGGCTGGATCAACGAAGCGAGCCACCATTCCGATGAATTGAGCGGCTGGTTCTTCATGCGTCACGAAATTCGCGCTGAAACCCTGCCGTTTGGTATCGAGGCTTTTCGCGAGGCCTTCGCGCCTATCGCAGAAGAGTTCTCCATGGTTTGGCGGATCACCGATACCGACCAGAAGAAGCGTGTGGTGTTGATGGCCAGTCGCGAGTCCCATTGCCTGGCCGACCTGCTTCACCGTTTTCACAGCAATGAACTGGATTGCGAGATTCCGTGCGTGATTTCCAACCACAACGACCTGCGCAGCATGGTTGAGTGGCACGGCATCCCGTTCTTCCATGTCCCTGTCGACCCTCAAGACAAGCAGCCTGCATTTGCCGAGGTTTCGCGCCTGGTCAAAGAGCATGCCGCCGATGTGGTCGTGCTGGCGCGCTACATGCAAATCCTGCCACCACAGTTGTGCCAGGAATATGCGCAGAAGGTGATCAATATTCACCACAGTTTCCTGCCGTCGTTCGTTGGCGCCAAGCCCTACCACCAGGCGGCAGTGCGCGGCGTGAAGCTGATCGGTGCAACCTGCCACTATGTCACTGAAGAGCTGGATGCCGGCCCGATCATTGAACAGGATGTGGTGCGCGTCAGCCATAGCGACACCATTGAAGACATGGTTCGTTTCGGCCGGGATGTCGAGAAGATGGTGCTGGCCCGTGGCCTGCGTTATCACCTGGAAGATCGCGTACTGGTGCACGGCAACAAAACCGTGGTGTTCAACTGATTCGGCGGTTTCGCGCGATTTCGGTATGAGCCATCCGTCCGCGCTTCGCGCCAGAGACTGCAGGTGTGGTCGGTTGGGTGTGCGGGGGGAGGGCAGGCAGCGACGGGCGTCGCTGCCTGCAGGTGGCGTTAAATGCGGAAGCTGCCGACCAGGTGTTTCAAGCGGGTAGCCTGTTGTTCCAGGTCTGAGCAGGCGCGCAGGGTCGATTGCAGGTTCTCGACACCTTCCTGGTTGAGCATGTTGATTTCATTGATGTCCATGTTGATCGAGTCGACAACCGCCGTCTGCTCTTCAGTGGCGGTAGCGACCGATTGGTTCATGCCGTCAATCTCGCCGATGCGCTGTGTCACGCTGCTCAGGCGCTCGCCTGCCTGGTTGGCGATCGACACGCTGTCCTGGCTGTGGCGCTGGCTCTGACTCATGGTGTCAACCGACTCACGGGCGCCAACCTGCAACTCCTCAATCATGTTCTGCACCTGTTGTGCCGACTCTTGCGTGCGGTGTGCCAGGTTGCGGACTTCATCAGCAACCACCGCAAAACCACGACCGGCCTCGCCGGCTCGCGCAGCTTCGATCGCTGCGTTGAGTGCCAGCAGGTTGGTTTGCTGCGAGATGCTGGTGATGACTTCAAGGATTTGGCCAATGTTGACCGTCTTGTTGTTGAGCGTCTCGATGTGGGCGCTGGACGTGCAGATCAGGTCAGACAGGCGATTCATGGCCTGGATATTGCGGTCGACCACCTGCTGACCTTCTTCGGCCAGGTGCCGTGCAGAACTGGCCTGTTGTGAGGCCTGCGCAGCGTTATGGGCGATTTCCTGGGCGGCGGCACCCAACTGATTGATTGCTGCGGCAACGCTGTTGGTGCGGTTGGACTGTTCGTCAGAGTTGACCATCGACGAGTTTGAGGCGCTGATTACACGCAATGCCACTTCATTGACCTGTTGGGTCGCCGAAGACACTTCGCGAATAGAGCCGTGGATGCGCTCGACGAAACGGTTGAATGCCTTGCCCAGGGTGCCGAACTCATCGTGGTTGTGAATGTTCAGGCGTTTTGTCAGGTCACCTTCACCTTCAGCAATGTCTTCCATTGCCTTGGTCATGATGTTCAAGGGTTGCAACAGCATGCGAATCAGCAGGCCTAGCAGGGCGATGATGATAACGATGGCGACCAGGGTGGCGATGATCGCCGAGGTGCGGAATTTGCTGAGCATGGCATAGGCTTTCTCCTTGTCGATGGACAGGCCGATGTACCAGTTGGCTGACGGCAGGCCTTTGACTGGCGCAAAGCTCAGTACGCGGGTGCGGCCGTTAAGCTCGACTTCGCTCATTTCCTTGGTGAGGCTTGGGGTGTTCTGCGGGAACAGGTCCGACAGTGACTTCATCACCAGGTTTTTGTCGGGGTGCACCAGGATTTTGCCCTGATCGTTCACCAGGAAGGCATAGCCCATGCCGCCAAAGTTCAGCGAATTGATGATCTCTGTCAGGCCGTCGAGGGCCAGGTCACCGCCGACCACGCCGATATTACGGGCTGCCGTGACCACCACGGAAATCACCATCTTGCCGGTGCTGGCGTCGATGTAAGGTTCGGTCAGGATCGGGCCATTGGCTGCCAGGCCATCCTTGTACCAAGGGCGAACACGTGGGTCGTAACCGTCGGGCATCTTGGTCAGCGGACGAATGGTGAAGCCACCATTGATGTCGCCCAGGTAAACCGTCAGGAAGCTTGAAACAAGCGATTGTTGGCCGAGTATCGTGCCGATGGCTTCTTGATTGGGGAAGGCGGCGATGTTCTGGGCCGCGTTTTGTACCAGCAGAATACGACCGTCAAACAGGTTCTTGATGTTGGTCGATGTGGATTCGCCCATTTCCTCAAGATAGTTTTTCAGATCATCGCGAATCGCATTACGCTGCAGGTAATCGTTGTACAAGGTAAAGAGGGCGAAGGCGATCATGACGATCAATGAAGCGGCCATTAGGATCTTATGGCTGAAACGGAGGCTTTTGTTCATAACGTATATGTCCGCTAAGGTCTTCTAATCCGGGTCTGTCGCACAAAGAACAGCTTCAAAGCAGTGCAGGGGCCGATGTCCTTGTCGGGTCTTTTTCTGGCTTTTGGTGCGGTGCATCACACCTAGCTATCGACCGCTTTCATGCAAAGCTTGAATAGAGGAAGAAAAAATAATGACTGACTCCGCACACGTCGTACTGGGCGCAGATGTTGATGGTCAGCCCGTCGTTCAGGCGCTGCGTCTGACCAACCGTCACGGGCTGGTGGCGGGTGCCACGGGTACCGGAAAGACCGTGACGTTACAGCACTTGGCCGAGGCTTTTAGCGACGCGGGTGTGGCGGTGTTTGCCGCCGATGTCAAAGGTGACTTGTGCGGCCTCGGCGCAGAGGGCGATCCGCAGGGGAAAGTCGCCGAGCGCATCGCCTCGATGCCGTGGCTTGAGCATCGCCCGCAGGCCTACCCGGTTACCTTGTGGGATGTTCACGGCCAGTCGGGCCACCCCTTGCGCACGACGCTCAGCGAGATGGGGCCGCTACTGTTGGGTAACTTGCTGGAGCTGACAGACAGCCAGCAAGCCGCGCTGTATGCCGCGTTCAAGGTGGCGGATCGAGAAGGGTTACTGCTTCTTGACCTCAAGGACCTCAAGGCACTGCTTGCGCACTTGAAGGACAATCCGCAGGTATTGGGCGACGATGCGGCATTGATGACCAGCGGCTCCAGCCAGGCGCTCTTGCGTCGTCTGGCCAGTCTTGAGCAGCAGGGCGCCGAGGCGCTGTTTGGTGAGCCTGCGCTGCAACTGGAAGACCTTTTTCAGCCGGCTGCCGATGGGCGCGGGCGTATCCACCTGCTGGATGCCAGTCGTCTGGTGCATGAGGCGCCAAAGGTGTATGCAACCTTCCTGCTCTGGCTCCTGGCCGAACTGTTTGAGCAGTTACCTGAGCGTGGCGACGCAGACAAACCCCTGTTGGCGTTGTTCTTTGATGAGGCGCACCTGTTGTTCAGCGGAACGCCAAAGGCATTGCAAGAACGCTTGGAGCAGGTGGTTCGGTTGATCCGCTCCAAAGGCGTTGGGGTCTACTTTGTTACCCAGTCGCCGGGAGATCTGCCTGACGATGTTCTGGCTCAGTTGGGGTTGCGTATCCAGCATGGCTTGCGTGCATTTACCACCAAAGAGCAGAAATCGCTCAAGGCCGTAGCGGATGGCTTTCGGCCTAATCCGGCGTTTGACACGCTTTCAGTGCTCACGGAGCTTGAGATCGGGGAAGCATTGGTGGGAACCCTGCAGGAGAAGGGAACGCCCGGGATGGTTCAGCGTGTGCGGATTGCGCCACCGCAGTCACGTATCGGGCCATTGAGTGACGCACAGCGAGCACATCTGATTGCAACTTCGCCGCTGGCTGGTCGTTACGATAAGCCGATAGACCGCGAATCGGCTTATGAAATGTTGTCGGCACGTAAAGGTACTGCGCCGGTGCCGGAGCAGGTGTCTGCAGCCAGTGAGGACAGTTTTGCCGATAAAGCCGGTGAGTTTTTACAGAGTGCTGCAGGGCAGGCGATCAAGTCGGCAGTGCGCCAGGCGGCCGGTCAGTTGGGGCGGCAGTTGGTAAGGGGGCTGATGGGGTCGTTGCTGGGGAGTAAGCGCCGCTAGTGCTGGGGAGCTTTCAAGCATAAGAAAGGCGCCGTGAGGCGCCTTTCTTTACTGTGCGGCTACGGGTCAGGCGATGGCTTTGGATGCCAGCCAGAACAGCCCGGCTGCCAGCGACATCGATGCTGGCAAGGTCAATACCCAGGCCAGAAGGATGGTGCGGACAGTGCCGCCTTGCAGGCCGCTCTTGTTCGCGACCATGGTGCCGGCAACGCCAGAGGACAGTACATGGGTGGTCGACACGGGCAGGCTGAACACGTTGGCCATGCCGATGGCGCAGGCTGCGGTGATCTGTGCCGACATGCCCTGGGCGTAGGTCATGCCTTGCTTGCCGATTTTTTCGCCAATGGTCAGTACAACCCGTTTCCAGCCAACCATGGTCCCGACACCCAGTGCCAGGGCGACAGCCAGGATTACCCAGAACGGCGCGTACTCGGTGGTGGCGGTGAGGTCTTTACGCAGCTTCTCCAGGTCGGCTTTTTCACGCGCTTGCAGGTTCGGCAGCTTGCCGACCTTCTTCGCGGTGTCGTCCAGGCAAAGCAGGTAGCGTCGCACTTCGACGCGCTTTTCAGGCGACAGCGAGTGGTAGTCGGAGACGCCCGCGAGCGATTGTGTCAGGGCATTGATGGTCGGTTCGGTCTGCTGCGGGTTGCAACTGAACTGCTCCGGCAGGTCGCCATTCTTTGCCTTGCCCAGTGCGAGGAACTCGCCAAGGGTAGCGTTGTTGCGCTGATAGAACTGGCTCAGGTGCAGGGTTGCGTCACGGGTGCGTTCGATCTGGTAGGTGGTGCTGTTCAGGTCGAGGACGAACTGCGCCGGGACGATGCCGATCAGTACCAGCATGATCAGGCCGATACCTTTTTGGCCGTCGTTGGAGCCATGTACAAAGCTGACGCCCATGGCTGAAATGACCAGTACCAGGCGGTTCCAGAACGGAGGGTGTTTCTTGTCGTCGACCTGACGGCGTGTTTCCGGGGTCTTGTGCATCTTCGACAGCGGGCGCCACCATTTCAGGGCAAGCAGCACCAGTGCAGCGACCAGGAAACCGGCCATTGGCGACAATACCAGCGACATGGCGATATCGATTGCTTTCTGCCAGTTGACGCCATCACCCAGCGGAATGTCGTTGAGCATCGCGTTGGCCAGGCCCACGCCCAGGATCGAGCCGATCAGGGTATGGGAGCTGGATGCCGGAATCCCGAAATACCAGGTGCCCAGGTTCCAGGTGATCGCCGCCGCCAGCAGCGAAAAGACCATGGCCAGGCCGTGGCCGGTGTTCACATTGATCAGCAGTTCTACCGGCAGCAGGTGGACGATGGCGTAGGCCACCCCGACGCCGCCGAGCAGAACACCGAGAAAGTTGAACACGCCGGAAAAGAACACGGCCAGGTGCGGTGGCATGGCTTTGGTATAGATGACTGTGGCAACCGCGTTGGCGGTGTCATGAAAGCCATTGATGAACTCGAATGCGAGCACGAAGGTCAAGGCAAGCAGCAGGCTTACCAGGACCCAGGCATCAAGTCCGCTGAATAATTCGATCATGAAGGTTTTCTGACCCGGTCATAAGGGGGCGCGATTATGCCAGAAATCATCGGTAATCGATGCACTAGCTGCTGGTCGGTAAGTACCTGTCCAGCGATGGATCGCGACGGTGAAAAAAGAGGGTTTGCGGGTTCAGGCGGATAAATTTCGGTGAAATTGCGGTTAAATTCCGCGAAATCAAGGATTTTAAACGAGCTCAAAAAAATCATACGTTTGTATGAAATTTGTGAGATTACGTAACCGTTAACTGATCCAGCGCAAGACTCCTCCAGCTATGGCGCTGCACGCATACCCGATAAGAGCCCTCAGGGCAAGGCGGGTAGGCGGTTTGAAAACGATGCTAAGGCTCCTCGGCCTTGAGCTCCTTTTCCATTTTCTGCAGTTCCTGGGCAAATGCCTGGTCAAGAACGCTGGCGCGTTTGCGCCACGGTTTGCGTTCCGGGTCGGGCTGGGCCGCGTAGGTGGTTACTTCACCACCGTAAACTTCCTTGTAACGTTGTTCCTGGCGCTCAAGTTCCGCGCGCAGTTCATCTTTCGTCACAGTTGTTACCTGATAGTTGAAATGACACTCTGGTGTTAAGGCGGATGCTGTCCCGCAGGCAGGCTTCATACGCGACAATTGTGTATGAAACACCGTGGGCAGTCCGGGGTATTTCCGGGTAAACGGATGACCACGGGTATTTTGAAGCTTTCAAGGCGCTGTCGTCGAGCCGTTGAGCACATTTGCATGAGGCTCGAGTGACGGCGTGCACTACCGTGTCATCAAAACGTAAGTTGGATTATAGCAAGTGAGTTGAATAACTCTATCGTTCGGTACTGCCTCGGCTGCAACAACAAAGTTCTGTTGCGCATTCATGAACGTAAATGATGATCGTCCATACATGCGCTGAACGGGTTGTTGAGTCGCTGCAAAAAATAAAAAACGGCCTCGCTTCGAGAGCAAGGCCGTGCCTGGGACTTCTACGGTGGGTACCTGACCAGTCTCTCCAAGAAGCCACATGGTGGCTGGAGAAAGGTATAAGCAATTGTGGGGTGCGGTCAATTGCGATTATCGGTCGATGGTTCGATAATCGCACTCGTGAGCGTTTTGCCGAGGTAAGCCATGAACGACGAACTACAGCCTAAAGGGCCAGGACTCAACGACCAGCTGCGAAGCTCCTTTGCTTCGTTGGCACCCCCGATCGTGGCTTCGCCGGCCAAGCGCATCCAGGCATTCACTGGCGACCCGGACTTTATGACTTCGTTGGCCAGGGGGCTGGCGGTCGTGCAGGCTTTTCAGGAGCGCAAGCGCCATCTGACCATTGCCCAGATCAGTCACCGTACCGAGATCCCCCGTGCTGCGGTGCGCCGCTGCCTGCATACCTTGATCAAACTGGGGTATGCGACCACGGACGGCCGTACCTATTCGCTGCTTCCCAAAGTGCTGACCCTGGGGCATGCCTACCTGTCGTCCACGCCGTTGGCGGTGTCGGCCCAGCCCTATCTGGACCGTATGAGTGACCAGTTGCATGAAGCCTGCAACATGGCCACGCTGGAAGGCGACGATATCCTGTACATCGCGCGTTCGGCCACGGTACAGCGGCTGATTTCAGTGGACCTGTCGGTGGGCGGGCGGCTACCGGCTTATTGCACCTCGATGGGCAGGATCCTGCTGGCGGCACTTGACGATGCCACCTTGCATGAGTACCTGGAACACGCGGATTTACAGGCCAAGACCAGTCGAACCATTCGTGATCCAGAGGCGCTGCTTGAATGCTTGCAGCAGGTTCGCCAGCAAGGCTGGTGTATTGTCGATCAGGAGTTGGAGCAGGGCCTGCGCTCGATCGCTGTACCGGTCTACGATTCGTCGGGCCAGGTGCTGGCAGCCTTGAATGTCAGTACACATGCCGGGCGTGTCAGTCGCAGCGAACTGGAACAGCGGTTCCTGCCCATCATGTTGGCGGCCAGTCGTGATCTGAGTGCGCAACTGTTCGCTTGAGTGGGCTGTTCAATGTTGTTCGATAAACGCACAGAGTTGCGTTTGTCGAATTGCGCGGTATCGGGTGCCTGATTAATGTCCCTCGCATCGAGTAGCCCGACTGCTCGAACATAATAATTAGCGAGAGGCCAAGCCCCATGAATACTATCCTTCCTGTTCCCGCACGCCTGTCCGACCGCGTCCTGCGCGGAAGCTGAGCCCCCGAAAAGACTGCGTCCTCCAACCGTCTGTGCGTTTTACGCGCGCATGCGTACTTTCACGCATTTTTTCTGGATAACAATAATGAACAGTCCTCAAGCTTCAGTTGGAAACTGCCTTGATGTGCAGTCCTTCATCAATGCACAACCCCTCTCACGCTACCAATGGCGTGTGGTTGTTCTGTGTTTCTTGATCGTTTTCCTGGATGGTTTGGATACCGCCGCCATGGGCTTTATCGCGCCCGCGTTATCCCAGGATTGGGGTATCGACCGTGCCAGCCTGGGGCCGGTCATGAGTGCCGCGTTGATCGGCATGGTTTTCGGTGCCTTGGGTTCTGGCCCGCTGGCTGATCGTTTTGGGCGCAAGGTAGTGCTGGTGGGGGCAGTGATTCTGTTTGGTGCCTTCAGCCTTGCTTCGGCTTACAGCAGCAATGTCGATCAGTTGCTGGTGCTGCGCTTCCTGACTGGCCTGGGGCTTGGTGCCGGTATGCCTAATGCCACAACGCTGCTGTCTGAGTACACCCCTGAGCGGCACAAGTCGCTGCTGGTCACCAGCATGTTCTGTGGTTTCAACCTGGGCATGGCCGGTGGTGGTTTTATTTCTGCCAAGCTGATTCCCGTGTTTGGCTGGCATAGCCTGCTGCTGATTGGGGGTGTTCTGCCCTTGCTGTTGGCGTTGGTGCTGCTGGCCTGGTTACCGGAGTCAGCGCGTTACCTGGTAGTTCGCAACCGTGGTAACGACAAAGTACGCAAGACCCTTTCCCCCATTGACCCGGTTACGGTCGCCCAGGCCGCAAGCTTCAGTGTTCCTGAGCAGAAAACGGTCAAGGCGCGCAATGTGTTCGCGGTGATTTTCTCCGGAACCTACAGCATTGGCACCCTGCTGTTGTGGCTCACTTACTTCATGGGCCTGGTGATCGTGTACCTGCTGACCAGTTGGTTGCCGACCCTGATGCGCGAAAGTGGCGCCAGCATGGAGCAGGCAGCGTTCATTGGTGCGCTGTTCCAGTTTGGTGGTGTGCTGAGCGCCGTCGCGGTGGGTTGGGCGATGGACCGTTTCAACCCGCACAAGGTCATCGGCGTGTTCTACCTGCTGGCAGGCGTCTTTGCCTACGCAGTAGGGCAGAGCCTTGGCGATATCACCCTGTTGGCGACGCTGGTATTGATTGCGGGCATGTGCGTCAACGGTGCGCAATCGGCCATGCCGTCGTTGGCAGCGCGTTTCTACCCAACCCAGGGGCGTGCCACAGGCGTGTCGTGGATGCTGGGTATCGGTCGGTTCGGCGCGATCCTCGGTGCCTGGATGGGTGCAACGCTGCTAGGGCTTGGCTGGAACTTCGAGCAGGTACTGACCGCATTGGTGATCCCTGCTGGCCTGGCCACGGTGGCGGTGATCATGAAGGGCCTGGTTAGCCACGCTGACGCGACCTGATAGCGCATTGCGGCCGATCCTCGACAGGGTCGGCCGCTGATTGACCCCCTCCATTTCTGGCCCTGCAGGCGTTGCCTGCAGGAGAGCGCGCAGGCAGTGATCGGAGTAGGAACAATCGGTTCGATTATCGAACGCTTAGTCGATTATCGGATTGAACCGCGTTCTGGACGGCCTTAATCTGAGGTCAATCCTCCCTCGACTTCAGCGACTACCAGGAGTCTGTAATGGCTGAAATCCTCTCGCTCCACGACGCCGTGAAGCAGTTCGTCAACGATGGCGACAGCGTCGCTCTCGAAGGCTTCACACATTTGATCCCGACCGCGGCCGGTCATGAAATCATTCGTCAGGGCAAGAAGAATCTGAGCCTGGTTCGTATGACGCCTGACTTGATCTACGATCAATTGATCGGTGCCGGTTGTGCCAAGAAACTGATCTTCTCCTGGGGCGGTAACCCAGGTGTAGGTTCCTTGCACCGCCTGCGCGATGCAGTGGAAAAACAATGGCCGCACGCCATGGAAATCGAAGAGCACAGCCACGCCGACCTGGCCAACGCCTATGTTGCAGGTGCTTCCGGTCTGCCATTTGCAGTGTTGCGTGCTTACGCCGGCTCTGACCTGCCGAAGGTCAACCCGCTGATCAAGAGTGTCACCTGCCCGTTCACCGGTGAAGTGCTGGCTGCGGTGCCGTCGGTACGCCCCGATGTCACGGTGATTCACGCGCAGAAAGCCGACCGCAAGGGCAACGTGCTGCTGTGGGGCATCCTCGGTGTACAGAAAGAGGCCGCCCTGGCTGCCAAGCGCTGCATCGTCACCGTCGAAGAGATCGTCGACGACCTGAATGCGCCGATGAACGCTTGCGTTCTGCCGACCTGGGCTCTGTCTGCTGTCTGCCTGGTTCCTGGGGGCGCGCACCCGTCCTATGCCCATGGCTACTACGAGCGTGACAACCGTTTCTACCAGGCCTGGGACCCTATCGCCCGCAGCCGTGAGACCTTCACCGCCTGGATCGATGAATACATCCGCGGCACTGCTGATTTCAACGCGTTCAAGGCAAAACTGGCCAGCGCTTCGGAGGCTGAATAATGAGCTACTCCACCAATGAAATGATGACCGTCGCCGCAGCCCGTCGTCTGCGCAATGGTGCCGTATGCTTCGTTGGCATTGGCCTGCCATCCAAGGCCGCCAACCTGGCGCGGCTGACCTCGTCCCCGGACGTGGTACTGATTTATGAGTCGGGCCCGATTGGTGCCAAGCCGACTGTCCTGCCGCTGTCCATCGGTGACGGTGAACTCGCTGAGACCGCTGATACCGTTGTGCCGACCGGCGAAATTTTCCGCTACTGGCTGCAGGGCGGGCGTATTGACGTGGGCTTCCTCGGTGCTGCCCAGGTCGACCGCTTCGGCAACATCAACACCACGGTGGTGGGTGATTACCATCAACCCAAGGTTCGCCTGCCAGGTGCAGGTGGCGCACCAGAAATTGCCGGCTCCGCCAAACAAGTGCTGATCATCCTCAAGCAGTCGTCGCGTGCGTTCGTCGACAAGCTGGACTTCATCACCTCAGTCGGTCATGGCGAAGGCGGTGACTCGCGCAAACGCCTGGGGCTGCCAGGTGAAGGGCCGGTAGGCATCATCACCGACCTGTGCATCATGGAACCGGAAGCGGGTACCAACGAGTTTGTGGTGACCTCGATCCACCCGGGTGTTACCCGTGAACAGATTATCGCCGCGACTGGCTGGCCGATCCGTTTTGCCGAAAACGTAGCGCAGACTGCCGAGCCTAGCGAAGTTGAACTGACTGCCCTGCGTGATCTGGAAGCGCGTACGGCGGCCGCTCATGGCCAAGCCCCAGGAGAAGCCTAATGCGTGACGTCTTTATTTGCGATGCAATTCGTACCCCCATCGGTCGTTTCGGTGGCGGTTTGGCCAGTGTGCGTGCCGATGACCTGGCAGCCGTGCCGCTCAAGGCGCTGATCGAACGCAACCCGTCGGTACAGTGGGACCAGATCGATGAAGTGTTCCTGGGCTGCGCCAACCAGGCCGGCGAAGACAACCGCAACGTTGCCCGTATGGCACTGTTGCTGGCTGGCCTGCCGGACAGTGTGCCGGGTGTAACCCTTAACCGCCTCTGTGCCTCGGGCATGGATGCGGTCGGTACAGCCTTCCGCGCCATTGCCAGCGGCGAGATGGAACTGGCAATTGCCGGTGGCGTCGAGTCGATGTCGCGTGCCCCGTTCGTCATGGGCAAGGCCGATAGCGCCTACTCGCGCAACATGAAGCTGGAAGACACCACCATTGGCTGGCGCTTCATCAACCCGTTGATGAAAGCCCAGTACGGTGTCGATGCCATGCCGCAGACTGCCGACAACGTAGCAGATGACTATCAGGTGTCGCGTGCCGATCAGGACGCCTTTGCCCTGCGCAGTCAGCAGCGTACCGCCCAGGCCCAGGCCGCCGGCTTCTTCGCCGAGGAAATCGTGCCGGTGCGTATTGCGCACAAGAAGGGCGAGACGGTTGTCGAGCAGGACGAACACCCACGTGCCGATACCACGCTGGAAGCACTGACCAGGCTCAAGCCGGTCAATGGTCCGGACAAGACGGTTACCGCAGGCAACGCTTCGGGCGTCAACGATGGTGCCGCAGCGATGATCCTGGCATCAGCCGAAGCAGTGAAAAAACACGGCCTGACGCCGCGTGCGCGCGTGCTGGGCATGGCCAGTGCCGGTGTTGCACCACGTGTCATGGGTATTGGTCCGGTGCCTGCTGTGCGCAAGCTGGTCGAGCGTCTTGGCCTGGCCGTGACCGACTTCGACGTCATCGAGCTCAACGAGGCCTTCGCCAGCCAAGGCTTGGCTGTACTGCGTGAGTTGGGGCTAGCGGACGATGCACCGCAGGTCAACCCCAACGGCGGCGCCATCGCCTTGGGGCATCCATTGGGCATGAGTGGCGCGCGCTTGATTCTGACCGCGCTGCACCAACTTGAAAAAACCGGTGGCCGTAAAGGCCTGGCAACCATGTGTGTTGGGGTTGGCCAAGGCTTGGCGCTGGCGATCGAGCGCGTGTAAACCAATGACCTCATCGCCCGGCCTCCACGCAAGGTCTGGGTGATGGGGTGATTGTTATGTGGAGCTAGGGTGTTGCCAAGCCTGTCTAGACTTTCATAACCCTCCAAGAGTAAGTAGCCATGACTTCTGTTCGCTACATTGTGCAGTTGCTCACTACTCAGCCCGCGTCTGCCGAATCAGGCGGCCTGTTTGCATAACGATCATTGATCTACTGGCGTACCCTTGGCGGTGCGTTTTGTTGAAGGACCTGCCATGACTCAACGACCGGGCAACCAATTGTTCGATGCCTATTTCACAGCACCTGCCATGCGTGAGGTATTTTCCGACCGTGGTCGAGTGCAGGGCATGCTTGATTTTGAAGCCGCGCTGGCCCGTGCCGAAGCCGCTGTCGGGGTTATCCCGCAGGAGGCGGTAGCGCCCATAGAAGCGGCCTGCCAGGCCGCTCATTACGATTTCGGTGCGTTGGCTGAAGCCATCGCCGTGGCCGGTAACTCGGCAATTCCATTGGTAAAGGCATTGGGCAAGGTGATCGCCAGTGACGTGCCGCAAGCCGAGCGTTTCGTTCACCTCGGCGCTACCAGCCAGGACGCGATGGACACCGGCCTGGTGCTGCAACTGCGTGATGCGCTGGGCCTGATCGAAGCAGACCTCGCACAGCTGTGCGAGGCGCTAGCACGCCAAGCCCTGGCCCATGCCGATACGCCACTGGCCGGACGCACCTGGCTGCAACATGCCACCCCGGTGACGCTGGGAATGAAAATCGCCGGCACCTTGGGTGCCCTGACGCGGCACCGTCAACGCTTGCAGGAACTCAAGCCTCGAGTCTTCTGCCTGCAGTTCGGTGGGGCTTCTGGCACCTTGGCTGCCTTGGGGGAACAGGGTTTACGGGTTGCCGACGCTCTGGCTGAGCAGTTGCACCTGAGCCTGCCCGAGCAGCCCTGGCACACTCAACGGGATCGCCTGGTGGAGTTTGCTTCCGTGCTTGCGTTGATCGCCGGCACCTTGGGCAAGTTGGGCCGGGATGTCAGCCTGTTGATGCAAACCGAAGCGGCCGAAGTGTTTGAGCCTTCTGCTCCGGGCAAGGGCGGCTCCTCGACCATGCCGCACAAGCGCAATCCGGTGGGAGCCGCAGTTTTGATCGGTGCCGCGACGCGCGTGCCAGGCTTGTTATCGACCTTGTTCAGCGCGATGCCTCAGGAGCATGAGCGCAGCCTGGGCCTGTGGCATGCCGAATGGGAAACACTGCCGGAGATCTGCTGCCTGGTGTCCGGTGCCTTGCGTCAGGCGCAGATTCTGGCCGATGGCCTGGAGGTCGATGCCGCACGGATGCGTCGCAATCTGGAGCTTACCCAAGGCCTGGTCTTGGCTGAGGCGGTGAGTATCGTGCTGGCGCAACGCTTGGGGCGTGACCATGCCCACCACCTGCTGGAGAGCTGCTGCAAGCGTGCAGTGGCTGAACAACGCCACCTGCGCGCGGTGCTCGGCGACGATCCGCAGGTGAGCGCCGAACTGTCGGCAGACGAGCTCGATCGTCTGCTGGACCCTGCACACTACCTCGGCCAGGCGCGTGCCTGGGTTGAGCGTGCAGTGGCTGAACATACCCGACTGAGTGCCTGAAGGAGACTTTTGTGGCTAGCGTACAACTTGCCGATGGCGTACTGAACTATCAACTCGATGGCCCGGAAGGGGCGCCGGTACTGGTGTTGTCCAACTCGCTGGGCACCAACCTGCACATGTGGGACACCCAACTGCCAGCGCTTACCGCGCACTTTCGCGTATTGCGTTACGACACCCGTGGTCATGGCCAGTCGTTGGTGAGCGAGGGCCCCTACAGCATTGAACAACTGGGGAGGGACGTGTTGGCCTTGCTCGATGCCCTGCAGATCGAGCGTGCACATTTCTGTGGCCTGTCCATGGGCGGCCTGATCGGCCAATGGCTGGGTATAAATGCCGGCCATCGTCTGAACCGATTGATCGTGTGCAACACGGCGGCCAAGATTGCTACGCCAGAGGTTTGGAACCCACGGATCGAAACCGTGCTGCGTGATGGTCAGGCCGCCATGGTTGGCCTGCGTGACGCGTCCATTGAGCGTTGGTTCACCCCGGCCTACGCGGCGTCCCACCCTGATCAGGCCAAACGCATCACCGACATGCTCGCGGCCACCTCGCCGCAGGGCTACGCGGCCAACTGCGCTGCGGTGCGCGATGCCGATTTCCGCGACCAATTGGGCGAGATCAAGGTCCCTATGCTGGTGATTTCCGGCAGCGCCGACGCGGTGACTCCACCGTCTGGTGGCCTGTTTATCCGGGACAAGGTGAAGGGTGCCGAATACGCTGAGTTCCATGCTGCGCACCTGTCCAACGTTGAAGTGGGCGAACCGTTCAGTCGTTGCGTCATTGACTTTCTGTTGGCCCGTTGAGGAGTTAGGTGTGGACGAGAAACAGCGTTACGAAGAAGGTATGAAGGTCCGTCGTGCCGTGCTGGGCGACGCACACGTCGATCGCAGCCTGAACAACCTGACGGCCTTCAATAGCGAGTTCCAGGAAATGATCACCCGTCATGCCTGGGGCGATATCTGGACCCGTCCGGGTTTGCCGCGGCATACCCGTAGCCTGATCACCATTGCGATGTTGATCGGCATGAACCGTAATGACGAGCTGAAGCTGCATTTGCGGGCGGCGGCCAATAATGGCGTCACCCGCGACGAAATCAAGGAAGTGCTGATGCAGAGCGCTATCTATTGCGGGATTCCAGCGGCCAATGCCACCTTCCACCTGGCAGAGTCAGTGTGGGATGAGCTGGGGGTTGAGTCGCGCGAGTGACCTCGACGACCTGAAAAAACGGCGCCTGCACATAGACGTTCCCGCGTCTGTTGCAGGCGCTGGCCTTTACAGCACCATGTCCTTCTAACGCCTGGTCACCGGCCCGGCGCTGCCTTCCACAGCCGCTTTCAGGTCGGGCCGCAGCCCAAGCATGAAAGCCGCTTCTGCGACGATGAACAGCGGTCCGATGATCAGCCCGCTGATGTCATCGACAAACGCCGGTTTGCGCCTTTCGTAATAATGTCCGACGAACTGGATGGCCCAGCCCGCCACGAACAGCCCCAATCCTGCGCTAAACCAGACGGCAGTGCTTTGTGCTGCCAGCCGCTCGCCAGCCCATAGGCACAGACCGAGCAGTGCGCCCATCACCAGGCCAAAGTGTGTGTCCAGTCGCAGGTAAAACCAGGCCGAAGCAGAGGCCACGAGCAGTGCAGGTGACAGCCACATCCCCATCAGCGACAGGCCCGGGCGCGACAGCAGTACCGTCACTGCAACAACAATCAGCGGGATACCAATGAAATGCGTGGCGATGTTGCGTGGATCACGGTGATACGCAGCGTATTGACTGAGGTATGTGGCGAGGTTTTTCATTGTTGTTCCTCCCGTCGAGCGTCAAATGAATAACCGTCATACCTGGCGTATGCAGCCGATTCAAGGCCACAGATGTGAGCGGTTGCGCATTTCTGTGCAGGATAGCGTGCTACAGGGGGAGGGGGAGCGGCGTGCGGGGATTTAACGGGATCAAGGTTCTCGCCCCGGTTCGCCTCAAACAGCTGGCGAACCGGGGCGGAATCTCGACAGGCTAGACGTTGCGGTGCTTACAGAATACCGATCGGGTAGCTGACGATCAGGCGGTTCTCGTCGAAGGAGTTGGTGTTGAAGTCCCGGCGCATGGTCGAGTTGCGCCATTTGAACGAGAGGTCTTTGAAGGCGCCGGATTGGATGACATAGGCCAGCTCCGATTCTCGTGCCCATTCCTTGCCATTGTCGACACTGCTGGTTTGCACGTTGTCGCCGCTGATGTAGCGGTTCATCAAGGTCAACCCGGGTACACCGAGGCTGGCGAAGTTGAAATCATGGCGCAATTGCCAGGAGCGTTCCTTGGCGTTGTCGAAGCTGGAGTTGTAGCTGTCGTTGGCCAGGGTGCCGCCGCTGGTGCCGTTGACCCGCATCCAGGCGCTGTCGCCACTGACGTCCTGCAGACCGACATAGAAGGTGTTGCTGCCGTAGCGTGCCGACAACAGGGCTGACGCGGTCTTGTTATCCAGCTTGCCGGCCCGTTCAGCGCCGTCTTCCTTGCCGATGAAGTAACCAAGGTTGGCACCCAGGGTCCAGTTGCCCAGTGGCTGGCTGTGAACAAGGTTGATGTACTGCTGGTTGTAGATGTCCTTGAGTTCGGCATTCCACAGGCCGATCAATGTTCGCTTTTCGTTGAAGCTGTATTCGCCGCCGGCAAAGTTGAAGCGGTCGGAAGTGAAGGCTGGCTTGCCGTTCATGTACATGTCTTCCATGCTGGCGTCATTGCGTGGGCTGTTGCCACGGAACTGGCCACCATAGAGCGTAAGGCCGGTAATCTCCTGAGAGGTGATCTGGCCACCGCGGAAGGTTTGCGGCAACGAGCGGCCATCGTCCGAACGTAGAATCGGCAGCACCGGCATCCATTCGCCGACTTTCAGCTCGGTCTTGGACACCTTCGCTTTCAATGCCACGCCCAGGCGACCGAAGTTGTCGGCTGGGCGGCCGTCATCATGAACCGGTAGCAATTGAGTGCCTGCGGTGCCTTTACCGCCGTCCAGTTTGACCGAGTACAAGCCCAGTACATCGACGCCGAAGCCGACGGTCCCCTGGGTGAAGCCGGACTTGGCATCAAGGATGAAACTTTGGGTCCATTCCTCAGCTTTGCCTTGTTTGTTTGCCGGGTCGACGAAGTTGCGATTGATGTAGAAGTTGCGCAGGTTGAGCGTGGCTTTGGCATCTTCGACAAAACCGCCTTCGCTGGCCAGTGCAGGCAGCGCGCAGGTGGTCATCAACAAGCCGGAAAACACGTGTCGTGCGGGTTGGAAGGTATTCATTGTGGTGTCTCTTGTTTTTATTGGGCCGAGGCCTTCAACCGTAACGTTCAGCCGTCACGGATCGAGGTGCTGAGCTGAATGATCAGTGTTTCAAAGCGGCGAGAGGATGGTGCTGCGAGCGGTGGGGGTGAATCAATTCGTTGCAAACGGTACTGTGCGATAAACGAACACTAACTAGGTGGTACATAATTTTTTGCGGCATTCACGTGGCTGCGATGGCCGTGCAGGCATCGGTGCTGCCAGGGTAAGCAGGCCAGGTAGCGTTTTTTCGTGGGGGCAAAAAAAACCACCGCGAGGGTGGTTTTCAACGAGTGGCTTGCCTGGGTCATGAGCCCAGGCAAGGCAGCAGATTGCTGCCGACGCAATCAGTTCTTCGAAGCCTGCGCTGACGCCTGCTGATCCTGAACGGTTTGTTCATGCCAGCCGCCACCGAGTGCCTTGTACAGGTTGACCTCGCTGACCAGTTGCAACAGGCGGTCGGCGATCAGCGCCTGCTGGCTGCTGAACAGCGAGCGCTGGGCATCGAGGAAGGTCAGGTTGCTGTCGATCCCGATACGGTAGCGACGCTCGGCCAGACGGTAGTAGTCCTGGTTGGCAGCGACCAGGTCACGCTGGGCTTGCAGCTGCTCTTTGAAGGTCTGGCGTGCTGCCAGGCCATCGGAGACTTCCTGGAACGCGGTCTGGATTGTTTTCTCGTACTTGGCGACGTTGATGTCTTTCTGGATTTTCGAGTAATCCAGGCTGGCACGCAGGCTACCCGCGTTGAAGATCGGCAGGTTGATCTGCGGCTGGAACAGCCAGGTGCCAGAGCCACCCTTGAACAGGCCGCCCATGTCTGGGCTGAGGGTGCCGGCGTTGGCCGTCAGGCTGATGCTTGGGAAGAATGCAGCCCTTGCCGCACCGATGTTGGCGTTGGCGGCCTTGAGCAGGTGCTCGGCTTCCTGGATGTCCGGACGGCGTTGCAGCAGCTCGGAAGGCAGGCCTGCCGGTACTTCGCTAAGCAGGTCGGCATTGAGTTCCTGGCTGGCCGGGAGGTTGGCCGGCACGCTGGTGCCGAGCAGCACGGTCAGGCTGTTCAGGTCTTGTGCAACCAGGCGTTGGTACTGGGCCAACTTCACCCTGGCACCCTCCACCGACGTGCGCGCCTGGCTCAGGTCGAGTGCCGACGACACGCCGACTTCATTGCTACGTTTGGTCAGCTGGTAGCTTTCCTCGTAGGTCTTGAGGGTTTCCTCGGTCAACTTGAGCAGGGCCTGGTCTGCTTGCCAGGTCAGGTAGGCGTTGGCCACGCTGGCCACCAGGCTGATCTGGGTCGAACGGCGTGCTTGCTCACTGGACAGGTAGGTTTCCAGTGCCTGTTCGCTGAGGCTGCGGACGCGGCCAAACAGGTCCAGCTCGTAGGCGCTGACGCCGAGTGTGGCCGAATACTGGCTGTTGATCGTTGCTTCGCCGGTACTGGAGACATCGCCGGGTACACGCTGGCGGCTACCACTGCCATTGGCCGAAACGGCCGGGAACAGGTCGGCGCGCTGAATGCGGTACTGCGCCCGGTAGGCGTCGATGTTCAATGCCGCAACCCGCAGGTCGCGGTTGTTGACCAGCGCCGTCTGAATCAGCTGCTGCAGTGCCGGGTCATGGAAGAACTGACGCCAGCCTTGCTCGGCTGCCGCGACCTCGGCCGACTCGGTTGGCGAGTAGGCCGGGCCTTGCGGCCACTGAGCCGCCGCTGGCGACTCGGGCGTCTGGTAATCGGGAATCAGCGAGCAGCCGCCAAGAATGAAAGCGGTGACCGCCAGGGACAACAGGGACTTACTCATTGCCCAGCCTCATAGCGTGGAGTTTCGGGGGTGGCGTCGGCTTTAGGCTTCTTGCTGGCGAACAGCGACGACACACTGACGAAGAACAGTGGTACCCAGAAAATGGCCAGTACCGTGGCGGTCAGCATCCCGCCGATAACGCCGGTACCGATAGCATGCTGGCTGCCCGAGCCCGCACCGCTTGAGATAGCCAGAGGTACCACGCCGAGAATGAACGCCAGCGACGTCATGATGATCGGGCGCAGACGCATCCGGCAGGCTTCCACTGCGGCGTCGATCAGGCTGCGACCCTGCTCATGCAGCTCTTTGGCGAACTCGACAATCAGGATCGCGTTCTTTGCAGCAAGCCCGATGGTGGTCAGCAGACCGACCTGGAAGTACACGTCGTTGGACAGACCGCGCAGGCTGGTGGCAGCCAGCGCACCGATGATCCCCAGCGGCACGACCAGCATGACGGCAATCGGGATCGACCAGCTTTCATACAGTGCTGCCAGGCAGAGGAACACCATCAGCAGCGACAGCGCGTACAGGGCTGGGGCTTGCGAGCCGGACAACCGCTCCTCGTAGGATAGACCGGTCCATGAATAGCCGATACCGGCGGGCAGTTGCGCTGCCAGGCGCTCGACTTCAGCCATTGCTTCACCGGTACTGTAGCCCGGGGCCGGCGCACCCAGGATCTCCATGGCTTCAACACCGTTGTAGCGCGACAGCTTCGGTGCGCCATAGATCCACTGGCCTTTGGCGAAGGAGGAGAACGGCACCATTTCACCGATCGAGTTGCGCACATACCACTTCTGCAGGTCTTCCGGGTTCATCCGTGAGCCGGGCTCACCCTGGATATAGACCTTCTTGACCCGACCGCGGTCGATGAAGTCGTTGACGTAGCTGGCACCCAAGGCAATCGACAGTGTGCTGTTGATCTCGGCGATGGTCACACCCAGGGCACTGGCGCGTTCGTCGTCGATGGTCAGTTGGTACTGCGGTTCATCGTTCAGGCCGTTCGGTCGTACTGCAGTCAGTACCTTGCTTTGCGCGGCCATACCGAGGAACTGGTTACGGGCTTCCATCAGCTTGGCGTGGCCGACACCGGCGCGGTCCTGGAGGAACACATCGAAGCCGGTGGCGTTGCCCAGTTCCAGTACTGCCGGAGGGGCGAACGCGAACACCATGGCATCTCGGAAGGTGAAGAAATGCTGTTGAGCACGTTTGGCCAGGTTGAATACGCTGTTTTCAGCAGAGCGCTGGTCCCATGGCTTGAGCATGATGAAGGCCAGGCCCGAGCTCTGACCACGACCGGCAAAGTTGAAGCCGTTGACGGTAAACACCGAACTGACGGTATCCGACTCCTGCTCCAGCAAATAGCTGCGCATCTGGTCGATGACCACCTGTGTGCGCTCGGCGCTGGAGCCTGCAGGTGTCTGCACCTGGGCGAAGAGTACACCCTGGTCTTCCTCTGGCAGGAACGCCGTTGGAATGCGGGTGAACAGCCAGACCATACCGACGACGATGATCAGGTAGGCCAACAGGTAGGGGGCCTTGTGCCGCAGCATGCTGCCCACGCCGCGCTCGTAGCTGCGTACGCTGCGGTCGAAGTTGCGGTTGAACCAGCCAAAGAAGCCACGTTTGGCAACGTGATGCTCACCTTTTGGCACCGCCTTGAGCATGGTGGCACACAGTGCCGGGGTGAAGATCAGCGCTACCAGTACCGACAAGGCCATGGCCGAGACGATGGTGATGGAGAACTGTTTGTAGATCACCCCGGTGGAGCCGCCAAAGAACGCCATGGGCAACAGTACTGCCGACAGCACCAGGGCGATACCAACCAGGGCGCCCTGGATCTGGCCCATGGATTTCTTGGTTGCTTCTTTGGGTGACAGGCCCTCTTCGGACATCACCCGCTCGACGTTTTCCACCACAACGATGGCATCGTCCACCAGCAAGCCGATGGCCAGCACCATGCCGAACATGGTCAGCGTGTTGATGCTGAAACCGGCGGCCGCGAGGATGCCGAAGGTACCCAGCAACACCACTGGTACGGTCATGGTGGTGATGACCGTGGCGCGGAAGTTTTGCAGGAACAGGTACATCACCAGGAACACCAGCACGATGGCTTCGATCAGGGTGTGGATAACCCCGCTGATCGATTCGGTGACCACTGGCGTGGTGTCATACGGGAATACCGCCTTCATGCCTTGCGGGAAGAACGGCTCCAGTTCGCTGATGGTCTTGCGCAGCGCCCTGGCGGTATCCAGCGCGTTGGCGCCGGTTGCCAGCTTGATCGCCAGGCCCGAAGCCGGTTTGCCGTTGAATTGGGCACTGACCGCGTAGTTTTCGCCGCCCAGACCGATCTTGGCGACATCACCCAGGCGTACCTGCGAACCGTCGCGGTTGACCTTCAACAGAATCTTCTCGAACTGCTCGGCGGTTTGCAGGCGGGTCTTGCCGATGATGGTTGCGTTCAGTTGCTGGCCGGGCAGGGCGGGCAGACCGCCGAGCTGGCCGGAGGATATCTGGACGTTCTGCGCGGCAACCGCCGTCTTCACATCCACCGGGGTCAGCTGGAAATTGTTCAGCTTGGCCGGGTCGAGCCAGATACGCATCGCGTACTGGGCACCGAACACCTGGAAGTCACCGACACCGGCGGTACGCGAGATCGGGTCCTGCATGTTCGAGACGATGTAGTTGGCCAGGTCGTCCTTGCTCATGCTGCCGTCTTCGGACACCAGGCCGATTACCATGAGGAAGTTTTTCACTGCCTTGGTAACGCGGATACCCTGTTGCTGCACTTCTTGCGGCAGCAGCGGGGTGGCCAGGTTCAGTTTGTTCTGCACCTGGACCTGCGCGGTATCGGGGTTGGTACCCTGCTCGAAGGTCGCCGTGATGGTCATGCTGCCATCGGAGTTACTTTCCGAGGACACATAACGCAGGTTGTCGATCCCGTTGAGCTGCTGCTCGATCACCTGGACCACGGTGTCCTGCACCGTCTGCGCCGAAGCACCTGGGTAGGTCACGGCGATGGCAATGGCCGGTGGAGCGATGCTTGGATACTGGTTGATTGGCAACTTGAGGATCGACAGTGCGCCTACCAGCATGATCACCAAGGCGATCACCCAAGCGAAGATCGGGCGATCGATAAAGAATCTCGACATGGTTTACTCCCCTTTGGCCTCTGCAGTCGCTGCATTGGCCTGGGCTGGCTTGGCTGGCTGGGCCGACTGGACGTTGGTGGCTTCGCGTGCCTTGACCTCGATGCCCGGTTTGACGAACTGCAGGCCTTCGGTGATCAGGCGGTCGCCCGGGTTCAGGCCTTCCTCGATCAGCCATTGGTTGCCGACGGTACGGTTTGCCTTGAGCTGGCGAAGTTCGACCTTGTTGTCCTGATTGACGACCAATGCGGTTGGAGCACCTTTCAGGTCGCGGGTCACGCCCTGTTGCGGAGCCAGGATCGCTGCGTTCTTGACGCCCGCCTTGAGCTGGGCATGCACGAACATGCCTGGCAGCAGGTTGTGGTCAGGATTAGGGAACACCGCGCGCAGTGTCACCGAGCCGGTGGTGGGGTCGACCGAGACTTCGGAGAACTCCAGGCGCCCGGCATGGGCATAGCTGCTGCCATCTTCAAGGGTCAGTTGGACCTTGGCGGCATTGCTGCCGACCTTTTCCAACTGACCGCTTTCCAGTTCGCGGCGCAGCGTGAGCAGCTCGACCGAGGACTGGGTGACGTCAACATAGATCGGATCGAGCTGCTGGATGACGGCCATGGCATCGGCCTGGCCATTGTTCACCAGCGCACCTTCGGTGACTGACGAGCGGCCAATGCGGCCGGAGATCGGTGCCAGTACCTTGGTGTAGCGCAGGTCGATCTGGGCGCTTTTTAGGGTGGCCTCAGCCTGCAAACGTTTGGCTTGCGCGTCGTCGTATTCCTGACGGCTCACAGCCTGTTCGGCAACCAACTGCTTGTAGCGCTCAGCCAGCGCACGGGTTGATTGCAGGTTGGCCTGGGCACTGGCCAGGGTCGACTCATACACCGATGGGTCAATCTGGTACAGCTGCTGGCCGAGCTTGACCTCGCTGCCTTCAGTGAAAAGACGCTTGAGAATGATGCCGTTAACCTGGGGGCGAACTTCTGCGACCCGGTACGCGGTGGTACGTCCCGGCAGTTCCGTGGTCAGGGTATAGGCTTGAGGTTGAAGGGTGACTACACCCACCTGGGGGGCCTGTGCGACAGGCGCCGCCGCTTCCTTCTTACAGCCGCTGAGCAGTGTTGCCAGGGCGACGGCGGAAACCAGAGCAGTAACAGCTGGTTTGAAGTGCATGGAGATCCTCGGGTCGCTGAGAGCTGAAGACGCTCAAGAGTAGTGGAAATTGAATGAGAGAAAAAATGGCGTCGAGTGGATAAGTAGCTTACTAACGAATATACTTACATTCACGGCTGTTTGTAAACACCTCTCGTTCGGTCTACCCGACTGCAGCGAGGCCTGAATTAACCCCCGGGAACTGGCTCAGTAGACACTTGCCCGGCACCGAACCCGAGCGCCCACGGCGCGCCCGGCCCCTTGATGAGGTTGTACTGCCATGGTCCGTCGAACCAAAGAGGAAGCCCAGGAAACCCGTAGCCAGATTCTCGAGGCTGCGGAGAAAGCCTTCTACAAACGCGGGGTGGCGCGCACCACCCTGGCCGATATTGCAGAGCTGGCAGGGGTGACCCGGGGGGCCATTTACTGGCATTTCAACAACAAGGCCGAGCTGGTTCAGGCCATGCTCGATACTTTGCGCGAACCGCTTGATGAGCTGGCAAGGGCGAGTGAGAGCGAGGAGGAAGCCGACCCGTTGGGGTGCATGCGCAAACTGCTCATTCAACTCATGCAGCACTTGGTACTCGACCCTAAGACGCGGCGCATCAATGAAATCCTGCATCACAAGTGTGAGTTCACCGATGACATGTGTGACATTCGCCAGCAGCGCCAGAACTCGACCATTGACTGCCATGCACACATCACGTTGTCGTTGGCCAATGCCATAAGGCGAGGTCAACTCCCCGCCAATGTAGACCCAGAGCGAGCCGCCATTGCAATACATGCTTACATAGACGGCATCATCAAACGCTGGCTGCTGTTACCCGAGAGCTTCGACTTGTTCAAGGATGCCGAACTGTGGGTGGACACCGGCCTTGATATGCTGCGCTTGAGCCCAGCCTTGCGCAAATAAGAGTTTGTGAAGGATTGTGAGTAACTGCGTCTATTTGTTTCCAAGGTCCAGTTGTGCCCAAGGCCTCGTTCAGGTGACGTCGACAGGTTCCGTTCTCACGGAGTGTCTGCGCTCTGGTAGTTAGCAGGCTAATTAATTATTTTTCATCGAGTCCTACCATGAGAGCCCTGAACCCGAAGCTTGGTGGTGCCGAACGGCCGCTCAAAGGTATTGCCTTGATCTGCCTGGCGGTGCTGTTGTTTGCCAGCCATGACGCCTTGTCCAAATACCTGTCTGGTTTCTATGCCATTGTGATGGTGGTTTGGGCGCGTTATGTGGTGCATACACTGCTGATGCTTGCGGTTTTTGTGCCGCGTGCGGGGTTTTCGGCGGTGGTGCGTACCCGGCGCCCGGGGTTGCAACTGGCACGGGCCTTGTGTCTGATTGGTACCAGCCTGTTCTTCACCACTGGCCTGCGTTACATCCCACTGGCCGAAGCCACGGCGGTCAACTTCCTGGCCCCCTTGCTGGTGACGGCACTGTCGGTGCCGCTGCTGGGCGAGAAGGTCAGTCGCAGCCAGTGGCTGGCGGTGCTCGGTGGTTTTGTCGGGGTGTTGATTGTGGTTCGCCCGGGGGGCGCGCTGTTCACCCCGGCGATTATCCTGCCGTTGTGTTCGGCGCTCTGTTTCGGTGGCTACCAGTTGCTGACGCGCAAGCTCAGCGGCTTTGATAGCCCAACCACCAGTAACTTTCTCACCGGTATTCTCAACAGCCTGATCATGACCGCACTGGTGCCGTTTTTCTGGACAGTGCCTACCCTGACCCACGGCCTGTTCATGATTGGCCTTGGGACCTGCGGCATGCTGGGCCACATGTTGCTGACCCAGGCATTTCGGCATGCCGCTCCAGCGATGCTGGCGCCGTTCAGTTATGGGCAGATCCTGTTTGCCGGGATGTTTGGCTACCTGGTCTTCAACCACACGCCGGACCTGTTCGGTGTGGTTGGCATTACCATCATCTGCCTCAGCGGGCTGGCGGTAGCCTGGGTTCAACGCCGGGGCGCCTAAGTGCGCCCACGCAGTTGTTGATTGGGCAACCTGAGAGCGGCACCCAGGCCAAGCAGCGAGATCAAGGCGCTGCCCAGCAGAACGTCGCGGAAGGTCAGGCTCAATGCACTGCGCAAGGCTTGCAATGCTGGGCCATCCACGGTGTTCAGGCTGTCGAGCAGGATGTTGCTGGTAAGGCCGTGTTCACTCATGCCAGGCTGAATCGGGCCTGTATGCCCCAGCATTGCCAGCAGTAGCGCTGACATGCTGGCCACACCAATTGCGCCGCCGAGTGCGCGGAACAGGTTGGTGGTGCTGGTGGCGACGCCAATATCACGTGGTTCAACAGAACTCTGCGCGGCGACCAGCGAGGTTGGAAACTGAAGGCCTGAGGCAATGCCGGTCAGCAGCATGAAGGTCGCACTGGTCAGCCATGCGTCTGGCGGGGTCAACGCCATACCGATGATTGCCAGCGGCATGCACAGCGCACCGGTCAGGATCTGCGGCTTGAAGCGACCGCTGCGGGCAGTCAGCCGCCCGCCCGTGTAGGCCCCGATGGGCAGACCGATGGCCAGCGGCATCAGGTAAAGCGCTGCGCTATCGGCACCCGCACCCGTGATGCTTTGAAAGCGCAGGGGCATCAGCATAGACAGCGAAATGGCCTGGAAACTGGTCATGAAAATAGTGCACCAGCACAGTACTGCTGTGCGATTGCTGAACAGCTTCAATGGCAACAAGGGCTCGGGTGTTCGCCGCTGGTGGGCCACGAACAGCACCAGCCCGACCACGGCAGTACTCAGTAAACCGAGCATTTCCTGGCTGTTCCAGGCGTAACCTTGGCCGATCAGGGTAATGGCCATCAGCAGGGTACCGAGCCCGGCCACCAGCAGCACGCTACCCAGGTAATCGATCACCGCCGCCCGCTGAGGGATGACCAGCACGCGCAAGGTGCGTCGAGCGATCCACCAGGCGAGCAGACCCAGAGGCAGGTTCAACCAGAACACCCAATGCCAGGACAGGTATTCGGTGAGGTAACCACCAAACACGGGCCCAGTGACGCTGGCCAAGGCATACATACTGCTGAAATAGCCCTGATAGCGACCACGGTCGCGCGGTGCAATGATGTCGCCAATGATTGCCTGGCTGACCGAGATCATCCCGCCAGCACCGATGCCCTGCAGTACCCTGGCGACTACCAGTTGCTCCATACTCTGCGACAGGGCACAGAATACCGAGGCCAGGGTAAACAGGCCGATTCCGAACAGAATCATCCGCCGACGCCCATACAGATCGCCCAGTTTGCCGTAGATCGGCACGGCCACCGTCATCGCCACCATGTAACCGGATATCACCCAGGCCAACAGGCTGACATTGTTGAACTGGGTCGAAATGGCTGGCATCGACACGGCGACGATGGTCTGGTCCAGTGCGCCAAGGAAAATTGCCAGCATCAGGGCGACCAATACGCTACGCAGGGCGGTTGGGGGCAAAGGAGCGTTCACGGACAAACCTTGGAGAAAAGTGAGTGGCCAGTTTACCTGCGTGCGTCGACTTTTCTAATCCGCCAGAGGCGTAACGAGCTAAAGGCCGATGTCCCATGCCGGTTCGGCGTTGAAGCGCTCCGCGAGAAAGTCGAGCATGCTGCGCAAGGTCGCGGGCATATGCTTGCGTGAGGTGTACACCGCATTCAGATTCAGCTCGCGTGGCTTGGCATCCGGCAGCAACCGGATCAGCGCTTTGCTGCGCAGCGACTCGGCCGCCAGGTAGGTTGGCAGCATTGCGATACCGGCCCCGGCCAAGGTAGCCCGTTGCAGCGTCAGTGCCTCATTGGCGCTGATAGAGCCTTGCACCGGAACCGAGACGGCCTCGCCGTGAACCTCGAAATGCCAGAGGCTGTGGCCGAAGTAGGAGTGGGTCAGGCAGTTGTGCCGGGCCAGGTCCTCGACCCGTTGTGGTGCCGGGTGCTCGCGCAGGTACGCGGGTGACGCGCAGATCACTGAGCGACAGACCGTCAGGCGCCGTGCAATCAGGTTGGGATCAAGGTCATTGCTGGTCCGGATGGCCAGATCAATGCGTTCATCCACCAGGTTGACGGTACGGTCGAGCATCTGCAGGTCGACCTTCACGCCTGGGTAGCGTTTCACATAGTCGGCAACAGCCTCGACCAACTGCGCATGACCGAACGAGGTACTGACACTGATGCGCAGCTCACCGTGTGGCGCATCATCCGGCCGCCGGACCGCCGCCTGCAGGTCGCCGGCCATTTCCAGCATTTGTCGGCAGCGCGGCAGTGTTTCGTTGCCGGCTGCGGTCAGGCTCAGTTTGCGCGTAGTGCGTTGCATCAGCCGTGCACCGACCCAGTCCTCGAGTTCTGCCAGGTAGCGCGAAACGACCGGGCGTGAAAGCTCCAGGTGGTCGGCGGCAGCCGATTGGCTGCCGAGGTCAACCACGGTCACAAACACCCGCATTGCAGTCAGACGGTCCATGATTTGCCCGATTTCAGAAACAAACTATGTCCAAGCATCGCATTTTTTGCGACGGATCATGCAACTAAGCTGTTCCACATTGATGACTTCAGCGCAACTCAGATCGGAGGTTTCCATGAGCAAGATCGCAATTATCGGTGCTACTGGCCGTGCTGGTAGCCAGTTGTTGGAAGAAGCCTTGCGCCGTGGTCACAGCGTCACGGCCATCGCCCGTAATACGGCCTCCCTGGCTGGGCGTTCGGGCGTGACCACGCGCCAGCTGGATGTCACTGATGCTGCCGCGCTAGAGCAGGCCCTGGTCGGCCATGACGTGGTGCTCAGTGCGGCGCATTTCTCCGGGATCAAACCGCAGGCGATTATCGAGCCGGTGAAGCGGGCCGGGGTCAAGCGTCTGCTGGTCGTCGGAGGCGCTGGTAGCCTGCTGCTACCATCCGGGCACAAAGTGATCGACAGCCCGGACTTCCCGGAAGCCTATAAGGCTGAGGCTACAGCAGGCGGTCATTACTTGGACACCTTGCGCCAGGAGCACGAACTGGACTGGACTTTCCTTTCACCCTCGGCCGAGTTTGTTGAAGGCGCGCGCACTGGGGTGTACACCCTGGGCAAGGATCACTTGCTGATTGGTGCTGACGGCAGGAGCTGGATCACCTTTGCCGACTACGCCATTGCCATGCTCGACGAGGTAGAGAAACCAGCCCATTCTCGCCAGCGTTTCACCGTGGGCGCCGGCAAGGGCGACCTATAAGGCGCTGCGTAGCCGGGCCAGGTCTCGTAGCGGCGGTGCCCCGTACAGGCGGCTGTACTCGCGGCTGAACTGTGACGGGCTCTCATAGCCGACGCGATAGGCCGCCACCGAAGCCTCCAGCCCATCGTTGAGCATCAACCGCCTGGCCTCCTGCAGACGCAGTTGTTTTTGGTACTGCAGGGGGCTCATCGAGGTCACGGCCTTGAAGCGGTGGTGCAGCGTCGACGTGCTGAGGTTCACCTCCCGGGCCAGTTCGTCAATGCGCAACGGGTGGTGGAAATGCTCGTTCAGCCATTGAACGGCCTGACAGACACGGTGTGTCTGGCTGTTGGCCATGGCGATCTCGTAAAGCCGGTAACCCTGCTGCCCGCGCAGTAGCCGGTACAGAATCTCGCGGCGTACCAGCGGTGCCAGTACGGCAATGTCTCTGGGGGTGTCGAGCAGGCGGACCAGGCGCAGCAAGGCATCGAGCAGCTCGCTGTCGATGCGTTCGATAAACAGACCGCGCCCTGAGCGTGGGGATGGCACGCTCATTGGGCCGGCTTCGGCAATCAGGCTATGTATTTCAGCCGGGTCGATATCCAGGCGCACGCCAAGTGTCGGGTTTTCAGGGCTCGCATCCAGCAGTACACCACTGATCGGCAGGGCCACCGACACGACCATGTAGTGCAGTGGATCGTAGGTGTAGCACTCATCGCCCAATCGGACTTCCTTGCTGCCATGGGCCATGATGCACAGCGCTGGTTGCGCCAGTGTAGGCATCGAACGCACCCGCTCTTCATAGCGCACCAGGTACAGGTCGTCGATGGCCGATGCAACGCCAATCTGGCTGGCCGCGTGTCGCTTGATCAGGTCGGCCAGTTCCAGTCGTTGCTGCTCGAAAGCAGGTTCCAGTTGAAGGGCGGCGGGGGCTTCGGATGACATGCGACAGCTTCCAGAGGTGACCGGATAAAGCATAGGTTTGTGCAAGTGGTGACGCTAGTCCGATGCTGCCGGGTTCTTGCCTGATCCTGCGTGAGCAGTCTCTCTTGAGGGCACGATGGTGCTGAGTGCTTGCCTGAAACCCATCGGCATGGGCGAGGCCTCGCGTCAGGTTGGGCTTTCGCTGGCGATGAGCCGGTGCAGAATCAGGCAAGTCATCGGCAGGAATTGCCTATCGCCACGCGTGTCTGCGGTTCTACGCTGTGCAACCTGGCAATTTCCCCCTCTGGCCGCTTTCAGGAGAACCGCCCATGACTTCACCGCAACCGGTCAGCCATCTTGCGTTCGTTCGTGCCAGTTCCGGGCGTTCGGCAGAGCTGGGCGAACGCCTGCAGCAGTTGCTTGAGCCTTCTCGACAGGCACCCGGTTGCCTGAGCTTCAGCCTGCAACGCTCTACCAGCGATACGCAGCTTTGGCTGCTCAGCGGCTCCTGGCGCAATTCGGCTGCGATGGCGGACTATTTCGCCTCACCAACCTTGATGCTGTTCGGTGACTTGCTTCAGGCGCAGCTACTCGACAGCCTCGACGTACAGACATTCGGCGAGGCGCACACAGGTTAGAATGCTGGCTTTACAGTCACCGAGGCAGGTTTCAACTCCATGGCACGCAGAGAGTTTGCACAGTACGAGGCCGTTTCGGCCGTGGTTCCGGGAGAGGGCGGTTACAGTGCCGCCATCGCGGTAAAAGGTCTGGGCGCCGGTGGTGCACCACGCTTCCACAAAGTGCTGCCAGGCCAGACCTTCAAGACCGCTCACGAAGCTGACGTCGCCGCGTGTGGCGAACTAGAGCGCTTGGTCGGGGTCAGCGAGGACGCCGAACTGCGCTGGTAACTCACACCTGCGGACGGGTCATCTTGAACAGGTTGCCCAGTTCAAAGTAGTCCGCCGGGCCGCCACCACGAAGGATCGGCTCGGCGGCCGCCGTGTCGTAGATACCCTCTTTGAGCAGATGCTCGGCGATATGCACGGCCACCACTTCACCCAGAATCAGCCAGCTCGGTACCAGTGCCTGGTCGGCACGTTGCAGCTGGACGATCTGCGTCACCTTGCATTCGAACGACACCGGGCTTTCCTGCACGCGCGGTACGGCGATCACCTTCGAGGCGGCGGGTGTCAGCCCGCTCAAGGCGAACTCATCGACGTGCGACGCCACTGCTGCGCAACTCTGGTTCATGGCTTCGGCCAAGGGACGGGTAGCCAGGTTCCAGGCGAACTCGCCGGTCTGCTCGATGTTGTTCAGGCTGTCTTTGCGCCCGACGCTGCAGAAGCCGATGATCGGTGGGATGTAATTGAACGCGTTGAAAAAGCTGTACGGCGCGAGGTTCAGGCGACCTTCTGCGTCCTGGCTAGAGATCCAGCCAATCGGTCGTGGGCCGACGATGGCGTTGAAAGGATCGTGGGGCAGGCCATGGCCTTTTGCGGGTTCGTAGTAGTACATCGAGGGTCTGCTAGCAATTTTACGGCCTGCTAGTGTGCCAAGGTCCATCGTCGTTGAAAACGACCAAGCCCGGCCGAAGCCGGGCGTTGAGCATGTCGTTGCCGTTGTATTAGCTGAAGCGGTGGGCCTGGGTGCGGTCGAAACCATCTGCGGCAAACTTGGCAGCGCCAGTGCGGTCGAAACCATCTTCGGCAAACTTGGCAGCGCCGGTGCGGTCGAAACCGTCTTCGGCAAATTTGCCAGCCCCCGTCCGATCAAAACCGTCTTCGACATAGCCGGCTGATTGGCTGTGCTCGTTGGTAAAGCTGTGAGCATGGGTACGTTCAAAGCCATCTTCAGCGAATGCGTTTGCAGCCAGAACCGAGAAGGCGAGGGTCAGGATCAGTTTGCTTTTCATGGTGGTTGCTCCGGGGTAGTGAGGGGTTGTGTGTTGCTATGGGTTCAATGTTACGCTCGTTAAATTGATAAAAAAGCGCAAAAAATAACGCGTATAAATCAGTTAATTCGATACATATGGCGAAACAAAAAAACCAACGAATTTTTCATCTCTGCTCGACTGGTTTTTCATCCGTCTTTACGCAGCCTTGCCGCACTTTTTCCTGGAGCGGTGAACGCGTGAATAAACTTCCTCAGATAACCCTGGCGTTCTGGGTCATGAAGATCTGTGCAACCACCTTGGGCGAAACCGCCGGTGACTTGCTTTCGATGACCCTGAACGTTGGCTATGCCCTCAGTTCGGTCATTCTGATCAGTATTTTCCTGGCGACCCTGGTTACCCAGCTGTTTTCCCGTACCTACAGCCCGGTGCTGTACTGGTTGGTGATTCTGTCGACCAGTACCGCCGGTACGACGATGTCCGACTTCATGGACCGCACACTGGGCTTGGGCTATGCCAGTGGTTCGATGATCCTGATCGGCATTCTGGCGGCGATTTTTGTTGCCTGGCGCTTCAGCGGTGACTCGCTCGATGTGAGCCATGTTCAAACGCGGCGCGGCGAGCTGTTCTACTGGGCAGCGATTCTGTTCTCCAACACCTTGGGTACCGCGTTGGGCGACTACCTGGCCGACGACTCCGGCCTGGGCTTTGCCGGTGGTGCGTTGCTGATCGGTTCGGCCATTGGCGTGGTGGTGTTGGCGAGGTACTGGACGCGGTTGTCGGGTGTGTTGCTGTTCTGGGTAGCGTTTGTGCTGACTCGGCCATTCGGCGCCACCTTGGGCGACTTCCTGACCAAGCCGCACGAAAAGGGCGGGCTGGATTTTGGCACCGTTGGTTCATCGCTGGTGCTGGGCGGTGTGCTGTTGGTGCTGATTGTCGCAGCCTCGTACTACCAAGGACGTGAGCAACGCCAAGTCTCCGCCGAACTTTCGTGAGGCACTGAACACAAAAAAGGGGGCCATTACTGGCCCCCCTTTTTTGTGTTCTGGCGCTGATCCCTGCGCCGACGCCATCGCAGGCAAGCCTGCATCCCAAAAAGACTGCTGTATCAGTCGGTGACGATTCGAGAATGCTGGCGGGTGTCCTTCATGAATACATACACCAACAGCGAACAGGCGATGCAGGCGGTGACGTACCAGTAGAAGCCGGCTTCCATGCCATTGCTCTTGAACCACAGCGCCACGTATTCGGCGGTACCGCCGAAAATCGACACGGTCAGTGCATAGGGCAGGCCAACGCCCAGGGCGCGGATCTCGGTAGGGAACAGCTCGGCTTTGACCACGGCGTTGATCGAGGTGTAGCCACTGACGATGATCAGTGCAGCCATGATCAGGAAGAACGCACCCCACCAGGTCTGGATGGTGTGCAGGGTGCTGAGGATCGGTACGGTGAACAGTGTTCCCAAAACACCAAAGGCAATCAGGATCGGACGACGGCCAATCTTGTCGGACAGGCCGCCGATCACTGGCTGCAGGCACATGAACAGGAACATTGTGGCCGCTGAAATGGTGGTCGAGTCGCTGATGGTCATGCCCACCGTGTTTACCAGGTACTTCTGCATGTAGGTGGTGTAGGTGTAGAAGGCCAGGGTACCGCCCATGGTCAGGCCAACTACCGTCATCAGCTCCTTTGGATGACGTATCAGTGTGCGCATCAGGCTTTCCTTGGACTTCTCCTTCTTGGTGAACGAGCTGGTCTCTTCCATGCCTCGGCGCAGGTACAGCGCAACCACTGCACACAGCGCGCCGATCACGAACGGTACGCGCCAGCCCCAGGCGTAGAGCTCTTCGGTGGTCAGTGTCTGTTGCAGGACGATCAACACAGCCAGGGCGATGAGCTGGCCGGAGATCAGCGTCACGTACTGGAAGCTGGAGAAGAAACCACGGCGTTCCTTGCTGGCCATCTCGCTGAGGTAGGTAGCCGAAGTACCGTATTCGCCGCCCACGGACAGGCCCTGCATCAAGCGGGCGATCACCAGCAATACAGGGGCTGCAACCCCGATGGTTTCATAGCCGGGAGTCAGGGCGATGAGCAGCGAGCCGGCACACATCAACAGCACCGAGGCCATCAGTGCAGCCTTGCGTCCCTTGCGGTCGGCGTACAGGCCCATCAGCCAGCCGCCGATAGGGCGCATCAGGAAGCCCACGGCGAAGATCGCGGCGGTGTTGAGCAGTTGTGCGGTGGAGTCGCCTGCAGGGAAGAAGGCCTTGGCGAAATACAGCGAGAATGCGGCGTAGACGTACCAGTCGTACCATTCGACCATGTTGCCGATGGAGCCACTGAAGATCGACTTGAGCCGGCTGGCAGTGTTTTTTTCTGCGGCAGGCGCGATGGCCGCCCCGACAGACAGGGTGCTTGAATTATCCATGATGGATCCTTCTCGTTGTTTTTGTGGAGCGCGTCGAAACGCAGCTTGCCTGTGCCATAGCAGGAGCTGTGCCAGATGCCGGAGGCCCGTTCTAGAAGGGTTTAGCCTCTCTGGTGAGCGGAAATTCGCTTATCGGTCAGGGGGTGATCGGCAAGAATCCGCTTATTGGCTCAGGGCCGGTCGAGAAAGTCTTCACGCTGCAGGCCGTGGCGCTGCATCTTTTCGTTGAGGGTGCGCCGGGGCAGTTGCAGCTCTTCGAGCACCGCCTTGATATCGCCCTTGTTGCGGGTGAGTGCCGCACGCAGGCATTGGGCCTCAAAGGCCTCTGTCTGGGCGGTCAGCGACTGCCCGCTTTCTACCGCCAGCGTTTGAGGGGGTGTCAGGCCCAGAACGTGGCGCTCAGCAGCGTTAGCCAGTTCGCGTACGTTGCCTGGCCAATCGTGGCTGAGCAGGTTGCCCAGTTGTGCGCCGCTTAAAACGGGTGGGGTGCGGGCCAGTCGTTCGGCAGCGGTACGGGCGAAATGCTGGAACAGCAACGGGATGTCTTCGCGGCGCTCGCGCAACGGCGCCAAGTGCAGTTCGGCGACGTTCAAACGGTAGGCAAGGTCTTCACGAAAGCGCCCGGCGCGGGCCTCTTCAAGCAGATCGGGTTTGGTCGCGGCAATGATCCGCAGGTCGATGGCGATGCTTTGGTTGGCCCCCAGGCGTTCGAGCTTCTGTTCCTGCAAGACGCGCAGCAGTTTGGCCTGTTGAGCCAAGGGCATGCTCTCGATTTCGTCGAGGAACACCGTGCCGCCGTTGGCGTATTCCAGCTTGCCAATACGTTTGCCCTGAGCACCGGTGAAGGCACCGCTTTCGTGGCCGAACAGCTCAGCTTCAAACAACTGCTCGGGGATCGCCGCGCAGTTAAGCGCGACAAAAGGTTTGTTCGCACGCGGGCCGAAATCGTGCAGGCAACGGGCAACCTGCTCCTTGCCGCTACCGGTTTCGCCACGTATCAGGACATTGACCGGTAGCGCGGCGAGCTCCAGTACCTGACGGCGTAACTGCTGCATGCCTTGGGACATGCCAAGCAACGTGGACTCAAGCCGCGCCTTGAGGTCGGCCTGTTCATGTAGCGAGCGGTTTTCCAGCACCAATTGGCGTTTTTCCAGGGCGCGGCGCAGGCTG
The DNA here is from genome assembly GCF_002753995.1 of Pseudomonas sp. HLS-6. NCBI lineage: Bacteria > Pseudomonadati > Pseudomonadota > Gammaproteobacteria > Pseudomonadales > Pseudomonadaceae > Pseudomonas > Pseudomonas sp. HLS-6. The sequence continues at coordinate 4,166,686 of NZ_CP024478.1, read as the reverse complement.
CTGAGCAGGTCTTCGGGGCTGAACGGCTTTTCCAGAAAGTCGTAGGCCCCCTTGCGCATGGCCTGTACGGCCATCGGCACATCGCCATGGCCGGTCAGCAGGATCACCGGCAGGTCGGCATCGCGTGCTTGCAGCTGTTCCAGCAGTTGCAGGCCATCCATGCCGGGCATGCGCACATCGCTCACCACCACACCGGGGAAGTGCTCGGGTAATTGCGCCAGGCACGCCTCGGCACGGTTGTGTAACTGAACGCTGAAGCCCGACAGCGTCAGCCACTGCTCCACCGCAGTAAGGATGCTGGCTTCGTCATCAACGACGATCACCGAATTCAACATGCTGGCTCCGTATCGCTGGGCAAGGTCAGGGTGAAGCGGGCGCCACCCGGCAGGTTTTCGACCTGCAGGCGACCACCGATTTCATGGACGATACCGTAGGAGATAGCAAGACCCAGGCCAAGCCCTTCACCTACAGGTTTGGTGGTGAAGAACGGGTCGAAAACGTTGGCCAAGTGTTCATCGGCAATACCGCCACCGCTGTCCAGTACGCTCAGTTTCCAATCGTGCTGGTCGACCTCAATGCGCACTTCCAGGCGTTTGTAGGGCTTGTCGAGCATGGCGTCGAGGGCATTGCGCAGCAGGTTGATCAGCACCTGTTCAAGGCGGATCGCATCGCCACGCACCCAGGCTGGTCGGGCCAGGTACAGCGCGGTACTGACGCCCTCGGCGCGGATACGCGGATCGAGCAACTGCATGGCCTGATCCACCACCGTGGCCAGGTCCAGGCGTTCGCGCAGGCCGCTGGGGCTGTTGCGGGCGAACGTTTTCAAGTGCCCGGTCAGGGCTGCCATGCGGGTCAGCATCTGTTCCAGCGGTTCCAGTGCCTTACGGGCTTCGTCGAGGCGTTCATTGTCGAGGAGCAGGCGCAAGGTGGCCAGTTGCATGCGCTGGGTGGTCAGCGGCTGGTTGATCTCGTGGGCCAGGGCGGCCGACATCTGCCCCAGGGCGGCCAGTTTGGCGGACTGCACCAAGCCTTCCTGAGCGGTACGCAGGTCGCGTGTGCGGGCTTCGACCAAACGCTCCAGCTCCTGGCGGCTACGTTGGCGCAGGCGTGCCATGCGCAGGCGCTGGCTGATGAACAGCAGCGCAAAGAACAGGCTTAGCCATAACGCGGCAGCCGCCAGGGCTGCGTTGCGCCCGTCTTCAGTCACCTGGGGCGAGCGCAACAGGTGCAGTGTCCAGCCTTCGGTGCCCAGCGGCAGGCTTTCCCACAGGTAGTCCCTGGTGCCTGCTGGCCCCTGGACACTGACCAGTTGGCTGTTGTCATCAAAGCGGTTCAGTGGATGATGTTTCAGGGGTACCAGCGGCTGTTTGTCGTATTGCCGGGTTTGCTCCAGCTCCTTGCGGTCTTCGGCGCCAAGCGGTTGCAGTTCGCGGTAGCGCCAGCCGTCCTGGTTAGCGATGAAGATAATGCCGCGGGCATCACTGACCAGCAGGATATCGTTGCCCTGGCGCCATTCCCGCTCCAGCTCCGGAAACTCCAGTTTGACCACCATTGCTCCGAGAAAGCGCCCGTTACTGTCCTTGACCGCACTGGAGAGGAAGTAGCCAGGGATGCCGCTGGTGACCCCTACGGCATAGAAACGCCCACTGCCCTGGTTCATGGTCTGTTTGAAGTAGGGCCGGAACGCATAGTTCTGCCCAACGTAAGTGCTGGGCAAACGCCAGTTGCTGGCGGCGACGGCCAGGCCCGTGTGGTCCAGCAGTTCCAGGGTCGAGGAATTGGCCGCGCCGTTGATACGCTCCAGCTTGTGGTTGAGCGCCTCCTGAACCTGGGCTGTGACCGGGCCACTGAGGGCTGCGATCAGTTCCGGGTCGAGGGCCAGCACCGCGGGCAAGGCACGGTAGCGTTCGATCAGGGTGTGTAGCGAGTTGGCGTACAGGCCCAGTTGCTGGCTCGCCCTGGAGGCATCCTCCAGCAAGGCCTGGCGCTGGGCATGCTGCCAGGCCCACGCCGTGCTCAAGAGCATGCCTGTGAGCATCAGGAACAGCATCAGGCCCAAGCGCATGGCGCGAAAGGAAATAGGCATGGCAAACAGAATCCCGGCAACGGGGAAGGCATTCCGGCACTTCCCCTTGGACATCGCGGCGACCGCTTACAGCAGCTCGAAACTCTGCTGTTTCACGGCCTCTGAGTCCAGCCCGACCTGCACGTTGAACTCGCCAGGCTCTGCAGCGTACTTCAATTGAGCGTTGTAGAACTTCAGGTCGTCTTCGCTGAGGGTGAAATGAACGATGCGTTCTTCGCCCGCCTTGAGGCTGATTTTCTGGAAGTTCTTCAGCTCCTTGATGGGCCGGCTAATCGACGCCGCGACGTCGCGAACGTACAACTGAACCACGGTTTCACCGTCACGCTTGCTGGTGTTTTTCACCCGGATGCTGGCATCGAGGGTTTGCCCAGGCTTCAGGGTCTTGCGGGACAGCGTCAGCTCCGACAGGCTGAACTCGCTGTAGCTCAGGCCATAGCCGAACGGGTAGAGCGGGCCGTTGGGTTCCTCAAAGTACTGCGAGGTGTAGTTGCCCGGTTTGCCCGGCGTGTATGGGCGACCAATGCTCAGGTGGTTGTAGTACATCGGCACCTGTCCGACCGAACGCGGGAAGGTCATTGGCAGTTTGCCGGACGGGTTGTAGTCGCCGAACAGTACGTCCGCGATGGCGTTGCCGCCTTCGGTGCCGCTGAACCAGGTTTCGAGCATGGCATCGGCCTGTTCACGTTCCCAGGTCAGCGACAATGGTCGGCCGTTCATCAGTACCAGCACCAGCGGTTTGCCGGTGGCTTTCAAGGCGGTGATCAGGGCGCGTTGGCTGGCGGGGACTTCCAGCGTGGTGCGGCTGGACGACTCATGGGACATGCCCCGCGATTCGCCTACCACGGCAACCACGACATCTGCTTGCTGCGCAGCCTTGACCGCTTCATCGATCATCACCGCCGCAGGGCGTGGGTCGTCGACGATTTCCGGCGCATCGAAGTTGAGGAAGTTCAGGTAATCGAGGATCGCCTTGTCGTGGGTAATGTTTGCACCCTTGGCGTAGATCACACGGGCGCGTTCGCCCAGCACACGGCGCATACCGTCATGCACGGTCACGGAGTGACGCGGGCGGCCTGCCGCGGCCCAACTGCCCATCATGTCGATAGGGGCATCGGCCAGCGGCCCGACCAGAGCGATGGTACCCTGCTTCTTCAAGGGCAGAGTCTGGTTGCGGTTTTCCAGCAAGACCATGCTGCGGCGCGCCACATCACGGGCGGCATCTCGGTGCAGGCGCCCTTCGGCGTAGGTGTCGGCCGGGTCTTCGCTGGCGATACCGATGCGTCGGTACGGGTTGTCGAACAGGCCCATGTCGTACTTGGCGCCCAGCACTTCACGCACGGCATTGTCGATATCCGCCTGATTGATCTCGCCGGACTTGAGCAGGCCCGGCAGTTCCTGGCCGTACAGCGAGTCGTTCATGCTCAGGTCGATGCCGGCCTTGATCGACAGCTTCGCTGCTTCGCGACCATCACGGGCGATGCCGTGCTTGATCAGTTCAAAGATCGCACCGTGGTCGCTGACCGTGACGCCCTTGAAACCCCACTCCTTGCGCAGCAGGTCATTCATCAACCAGGTGTTGGCCGTGGCCGGTACACCGTTGATCGAGTTGAGCGCCACCATCACCCCGCCTGCACCCGCATCGACAGCGGCGCGGTAAGGCGGGAGGTAGTCGTTGTACATCTTCGTCGGGCTCATATCGACGGTGTTGTAGTCGCGCCCGCCTTCCACTGCACCATATAAGGCGAAGTGCTTCACGCTCGCCATCAGGCTGGTCGCTGATGCCGGGTTGTTGTCCTGAAAGCCCTCGACCATTACCTTGGAGATCCGCGAAACCAGGTAGGTGTCTTCACCGAAACCTTCACTGCTACGGCCCCAGCGCGGGTCACGGGCGATATCGACCATGGGCGCGAAGGTCATGTCGATACCGTCGGCACTGGCCTCCACTGCCGAGGTACGGGCGACCGTGTGGATGGCGTTCATGTCCCAACTGGAGGCCAGCGCCAGGCTGATCGGGAAAATGGTGCGGTGGCCGTGGATCACGTCATAGGCGAAGAACATCGGGATCTTCAGCCGGCTGTTCTTTACCGCCGCATCCTGCAGCGGACGGTTCTCGCTACGGGTGATGGAGTTGAACGTACCGCCGATGTTGCCTGCGGCGATCTCCTTGAGGATCTGCGGCTGGGGCATTTCCGGGCCGATGCTGATCAGGCGCAACTGGCCGATTTTTTCCTCGAGCGTCATTTGCTGCATCAGGTCGGCAATAAACGCCTGCTTGTTCTTCTGCGGCTCGGTAGTGGTATCGGCAAAGGCGGTATGGCTGGCCAGGCTGACAAGCATGCCCAGCAAACAGAGTTTGTTCATGACTATTCGTTCTCAAGGCTCAGAGCAGTATTCATCAGGGAGACTGCACAGCCGAAATTGGGGGAGCAGCTATTGTTGTAATGGGCTGGGATCTTTTAGCCGATTGTGCCATTGCATTCCAGCGATGGCCGGGGATTATGCCTGAAGTCCGGACTTTTACGGTTAATCAAGGAGCACGATGACGATGCAGGTACTTCATGCCAAAGCGATACGGCTCTGGGTCGTGTTGATGCTGTCCAGCCTGCTGGCCGGTTGTGGGATCAACAACATTCCTCAGTATGACGAACAGGTCAAGGCGGCCTGGGCGCAAGTGCAGAACCAATACCAGCGGCGTGCCGACCTGATTCCCAACCTGGTGGAGACGGTAAAAGGCTATGCCAAGCAAGAGCAGACCACCCTGACCGCCGTTGTCGAGGCCAGGGCCAAGGCTACCTCGATTCAGGTCGACGCCAGTACCTTGGACGACCCGGAAAAATTGCGCCAGTTCCAGGCGGCACAAGCTCAACTCAGCGGGGCCTTGAGCCGGCTGATGGCGGTTTCCGAGCGTTACCCGGAGCTGAAGTCGAACCAGAACTTTCTGGCCCTGCAGTCGCAACTTGAAGGCACGGAAAACCGGATTGCCGTGGCGCGCAAGGATTTCATCGCCGCCGTACAGCGTTACAACACCGAGATTCGCACCTTTCCCGGGCGTATCTGGCACAGCTTGATGTACAGCGACATGCCGCTGCGTGAGACCTTCGAGGCGACCAGTGCTGATGCCGACAAAGCCCCTGAAGTGAAATTCTGATGCGCCTGCTCAAGGCTGCTGTGCTGCTGGCACTGCTCTGTGCAGCCTTGACGCTGCGCGCTGAACCCAGCTTCCCTGCCCTGACCGGGCGCGTGGTGGACGAGGCTCATTTGCTCGATGCGGCCAGTATTGCCCAGCTCAGCCAGATGTTGGCGGCCCATGAGCAGGCCAGCGGTGGTGAGCAGGTGGTGGTGGTCACCTTGCCTGACCTGCAAGGCATGAGCATTGAAGACTATGGCTACCAGCTAGGACGGCACTGGGGGATCGGCCAGCGCGGCAAGGACAATGGCGCATTGCTGATCGTCGCGCCGAAGGCGCGCAAGCTGCGTATCGAGGTCGGCTACGGGCTGGAAGAGCGCCTGACCGATGCCCAGTCCTCCGTCATCATCAACAGCATCATTACCCCGGCGTTTCGGCGCGGCGAGTTCAGCCAAGGTATCGTTCAGGGCACGGCGGCGATTATTCAGGTATTGGGGGGCAACCCCTTGGCCGAACCGGCCCAGGCGACGGGCGCAGAGGCCGAAGGCGGCTCGCGTGGCTGGACCATCGGCTTGTTCATCTTGCTGGTGGTACTCGCCTTCACCTTGCAAGGCTTGGGCTTGAGCGGTGGGCGAGGCGGGCGCGGCGGCGGTTTTGGTGGCGGCCTTGGTGGCTTCGGCGGCGGTTCGGGTGGGGGCGGCTTCAGTGGCGGTGGCGGCAGTTTTGGCGGTGGCGGCTCATCGGGCGGCTGGTAGATAACTCATCAACAAGAGCCACAGTGCATGGCATTGCTCAGTGAATTTGAACAACGGCAGGTCGCCGAGGCGATTGCCCAGGTCGAGCGCAACACCGACGCGGAACTGGTCACGGTGTTGGCCGCTCGGGCTGACGACTACACCTATATCCCGCTGCTCTGGGCCAGCCTGCTGGCACTGGTGCTGCCGGGCATCATCTATTACCTCAGCGGCTGGCCGGGTGGGCATGGGCTGTTGATCGCGCAATGGCTGACCTTCATTGTGTTCAGTCTGGTGTTTCGTGTGCCGCGCCTGACCACCCGCTTGATTCCGCGCGCTGTGCGCCATTGGCGGGCCTCGAACCTGGCCCGGCGGCAGTTCCTTGAACAGAACCTGCACCGTACGGCGGGCAGCACCGGCATGCTGATCTTTGTCAGCGAAGCCGAGCGCTATGTGGAGATTCTGGTCGACGAAGGCATTTCCCGGCATTTGGACAATCAGGTCTGGGACCGCATTGTGCAGCGCTTCACCGGGCAGGTCGGGCAAGGCCAGACCTTGCAGGGTTTTCTCGACTGTATTCAGGCGTGTGGCGAACTGTTGAGTGCCCATGTGCCACTGACGCAGGCCCGTGATGAATTGCCCAATCGCCTGGTGATGTTGCCGTAAGGGCAGGGCAATCATCGACAAAAGCTGTGCCTGCGCCGGTCATCCACGTAAAATGCCCGGCACTGGCGCCGACTGGCGCGTCCCCGCACTCCGAGGCACCCACTCCTGATGTCCGATACCCCTACCGCCCAGGCCGCGCCGGATGCGCGTGCGCAGTTTCTGGCCCTGCTCGCCACCTGCCTGCAGCAGAATGCCCTGATCAAGCTGGTGCTGGCGCGCCATGTCGGCACCGAAGAAGCCCTGCAACGGGTGATCGCCAAGCCGCTGACCGTCAAGGGCCAGGCTTGCCTGTCGTTTGTCTACCGCTACCAAACCCGTGACATCACCCGCAATTTGCCGGTCGACGAAGCCCTGGCACTGGTGACTGAACTGCTGCCAGGCAGTTTTCGCAACGCCCACCTGCAGAGCCTCAGCGATGAAGCCCAGTTGGAGTTCAGCAAGAAAGGCAAGCCGATGCTGCACCACAGCGCAGCACAGCAGGCACGTCAGGCGCCGGCGGGCGAGCATGACCGGGAGAAGAAACGCTACCTGGAACTGAGCCGACCGTTCCTGGTCGACCTGGGTGTCACCGACAAGCAGCATGCGCTGATTCCGGCCATGTCGCGCAAGTGGAAACAGATCAACAAGTTCATCGAGGTGTTTTCCCATGCCCTCGGCAGCTCGACCCTGGGCGCAGAGCAGCCACTGCGTGTCGCGGATTTCGGCTCGGGCAAGGGTTACCTGACCTTCGCCATCCATGATTACCTGCGCAACACCCTGCAGCGTGAGGCCCAGGTCACCGGCGTCGAGCTGCGCCAGGATATGGTCGAGCTGTGCAACAAGGCTGCGGCTCAGTTGGAGCACCCGGGCCTGCATTTCGAACATGGCGACGTGCGTACCGTCGTGCCCAGCGCCATCGACGTGATGATTGCCCTGCATGCCTGCGATATCGCCACCGACTATGCCATCCACACCGGTATCCGCTGTGGTGCAGCCATCATCATGTGCTCGCCGTGCTGCCACAAACAGATTCGCCCGCAAATGCACACCCCGGGCCTGCTCAAGCCGATGCTGCAATACGGCCTGCATTTGGGCCAGCAGGCTGAAATGCTGACCGACAGCTTGCGCGCGCTGTACCTGGAAGCCTGCGGCTATGAGACCAAGGTGTTCGAGTTCATTTCCCTTGAACACACCAACAAGAACAAGATGATCCTGGCGATCAAGCGTCGCGATCCGGTCGATGCGAGCGTGTTGATGGCCAGAATCCAGGAGCTCAAAGCGTTCTATGGGGTTCAGGAGCACTGCCTGGAAACTCTGCTGCGGGCTGACGGTTTGCTCGCGGCCTAAACCTTGGCTGGGCGCTGGGCCGGATGCACCCGTGTGCGCCGGCCCAGTACCACAGTCAGAATCACCCCGGTGGCAAACACCCAGGTAATCGGCTCGACCTGCTCGCCAAAGAACAGGGCGGAAAAGGCGATAGTGAAAAAGATCTGCAGCAACTGCACCTGACTCACCCGGGCGATGCCGCCCAGCGCCAGGCCAGCGTACCAGGCAAAGAAACCGATGAACTGCGAAAACAGCGAAACATAACCGAAGGCCCACCAGGTTTTGCTGCTGACCTCGCCCTGGTGCTGCAGCGCCAGGTACACCACCGGCCCGAGCAGCAACGGGCTGGCCAATACCAGCGCCCAGCAGATCACCTGCCAGCCGCCCATTTCACGCGCCAGTCGCCCGCCTTCGGCATACCCCAGGCCACCCACCGCAATAGCGGCGAGCATCAGCAGGTCACCGGCCTGGATCTGCCCGGCACCCATGATCATGGCGTAGGTCAGCACCAAAACGCTGCCCAGCGCGGCGCAGGCCCAGAAGGCTTTTGACGGGCGCTCGTGGGACAACCAGGCCGCGTACACCGCTACGCACAGCGGTTGCAGGCCGTTGACCAGCGCCCCGTGGGACGCTGGTACGGTTTGCATAGCCCACGCGGAAAACACCGGGAACCCCAGAATGACCCCCAGCGCTACCAGGCTCAGCCCTTTTATTTGCTGCCAGGTCGGCCATTTTTCGCGACGCCAGAGCAACAGCGCGGCGGCGGGAATGGCTGCGACCAGCGCCCGGCCCAGCCCATTGAGCAGTGGGTGCAGTTCCTGCACGACGATACGGGTCATGGGCAGGGTCAGGCTGAAAATGACCACGCCGAGCAGGCCGAGGGCCATGCCGGTGTTTTCGCGGGTAGACATGCGGGAGCGCCTTGGGCAGATAAGTCCGTCCATTGAGCCACAGGCGTTGGGTGCGGTCTTGTAACAGTTGCATACAAAACGACGGATACAGTCCCTGGACAGCGTTTAGCGGCGACGTTTGCTGGCAGGGGGAACGGCCACCGCCAATTCAGCCTGCCCCAACGGGTGGCTGCTGGCATCGAAGAAACACAGTTCGATGTCCGGGCGTTCGGCAAACAACGCCGCATAATGCTGCTTCTGGCCGATGATCGCTGCTTCGCTCAAGGGGTGTACCGCAACCGCGAGGTGGCCGGGGCTGGCCTGTTTGATGGCCTCCACCAGATGTCGGTCGGAGCTGTCCAGGCGGTGCCCGAAAATACACAGGCCACCCTCATGGCTGGCCAGTTCGCCGTGGCACCAGCTCAGGTAGTCCGAGGTACGGATAGCGCGCAGTTTGTCGTCGCTGCTGCTTTCATTGATGAACAGCGGCACATCGCCGGGGGTGTTCACCGCAAAGCCGTCGAGCAGTGCGCTTTCGCGGGCACTGCGTTGGCGGGTGCTGCCGTCCTGTTGCTTGAGCAGGTGCAAGCCACCGTGCAGGTAAAGCAGGCGATGGCCTTCACCGCGGCTGCGGCGTACGTCAAACACGCCCTCCTCATCGAACAGCACCTGAAACCCTTCAGGCGCGTAGCTCACCGCCCAATGGGTGAGCAGGTCGTAGTTGCTCGAATAGATGCTGCGGTAATTGCGCAGCTCCTGGTTGAGGGTGTGCAGGGTCGAGGCAGGCAGCAGCTTCCACGGGATATGCACGCTGCGCACGGCATGAATCAGCGCTTCCTTGATTGCGTAATAGCGGTTCAGCGGTGCCGACGAACTGATAGCCAGGGCGGCATTGACCCGTACCGTGGTGTTCAGTGCCGTGAGCACCGGCTCGAACACCTCCGTACCCATGGACTTGAACAAGGCCTGATCGGTAAGCCCCAAGGGTTTGTGGCGTACCCGCTGGGCCAGCTCGAACAATGAGAAATAGGCAAACGGGCGCCACACCGTACGGCTGGCGCCGTTGCCCAGCAGCAAGCCGCTGCAAGGGCGGCGGGAGACCAGTTCAGGCCAAGCGGCAAGGGTGGCGTCGAAGTTGGCAGAGGGCATGCAGGGCTCACAGACAGGTAATGCAAAGGAATGGGCGCGACTGTATCACGCACGTCCCGCTTGTCATCAGCGTGCGCCATCGGCTGTGCGGCTGGCTGGCGTTTGGAAGCACGCGTAGACTTCCGAGCCTTGCTCTGTTCAGGCCCCGTGTTCCGATGACGTTTTCGCTTGTATTTGCTGTGCTCGCCTCCGGCTTTATCTATGGCATTACCCCAGGCCCCGGTGTCCTGGCGGTGCTCGGTATTGGCGCGGCACGTGGGCGTAAGGCGGGGGCGGGGTTTCTTTGTGGGCACCTGCTGGGTGATGTGCTCTGGTGTGGTACTGCGTTGGTGGCTATCGTCGGCGCGCGCCAGGTTGGCAGCCTGTTGTTTGATGGCCTGGGCGTAATCAGCGGCGTGTACCTGTTCTGGCTGGGCCTGCGCGCCTTGCGCAGTCGCCCGTCTGCTGAAGACGGGCAGCAGGGGCCGGTGCGTCAGCCGTTCTGGCATGGCGTGGTGTTCGGCCTGACCAATCCCAAGGCCTACCCGGTGGCCGTTGCCACCTTTACGGCATTGTTATCCAGCCGCGCCGAAGCACTGACCTGGTCGATGCTGCCCTTGTTGATCGTGCTCAGCTTTGTGGGTGGTTTGCTGGCCTATGCGATTCTGGTGGCGCTGGTGGGCGCGCGCCAGGTTCGTACGTTATATGTGCGCTATGAACTATGGATCACCCGGGCCTGCGGGTTGATGTTCATTGGTTTCGCGATCAATGCGCTGGTGCATGCCTTGCCGGGGTTGCTGGCGGGTTAATCGCGTGGCCCCACGCAGGCTTGCCTGCGGTGGCTTCGGTGGGGTATCCGCGAGTACGCGGTGCCTGCATCGCGTCATTAGTGAAGCGAGAGCTCCTTTTTGGCTCAACGAGTGAATTTTCGGAAATTTCATACACGTCATTGGGAAAGGGTTGGCGTTTGGAGTGCGGGTTTCAGTGGTATCAAGCTCGTTGCGACTGCAAAACAAGACGACCTCCTCACTCTTGGTGATGAAATGAAACGACTGATTCGCCGGCGCGACATGAGCGCGTTTAGCCTTGCTCGAATTGAAAGTCCTTTTTTCGCTTTATCTGATGTAGAACGTTCACTTTTATATCCTATGGAAATAGACGGGCTGGTTGATCTTATCAGTGAGTCCGGGTCTTCCATTGAACAGTGTTTGTATGAACAGGATAAAGCTCGCATTCTTGAGGCCGTCAGTCGAGGTGACTGGCTACTGGTTACTAATAGTCCATTCAGCCCTCTAAGTCAGGATACCTTCGGCATATATTCGCACCTGACCGGTAAATCATTTTCGCTTGGTACACCCGCCAGGTCACCAGTCAAACTCACGAATGATGAGTTAAAACAGGGTGAGCCCTTGACGATGGCTAATATAATGAGGCGAGCTAATACAAAAGCAAGTGCTCAGTTCGGGCCGGGAAAATGGGTTAAAAAAGAAATTGACTACGATGGTATCAGCAACACACTCGCTGTACTGGTCAATCGATCTGGTTCGTTAACTGATGAGGGACGATTAATTTTCTCTGATGGGAAGGACTTTACAAATACCACTCGTACTCTGGTTCAAGAGTGGGTTCCGCTCGCCAATGACGAGCTCTCCTATGAAACGGGCTCGGCAATGCATGCCTACGGGGCCTTGCGCCGCATAAAGCAGCGCTTTCAGGAATCCGAGGATGAGTGGCGAGAAACCGGTAAGTCCTGGCACTGGGTTCCTGCTACCGCAGACACCGTGTATGAGCGGAGAAGCGACGAAAAATGAAAGTAGAAAGCAGTGACTACAAGTCGGTGGTGTGGTTTGTATGGGGCGGGCTAGATGCGCTTTATCTTGCCTGGTATGTAATGGGTAGCCTCCGTCATGAGAAAATACCCTACCTAACGGATCTGGAAAGTACAGTGGCATTGCTGGGTGAGCTAGGGCCCGCTCAGGTGGTAATGGTTGTGCTGAGCTGGGTGTTGCAGTTGTCGATATGTGTTAGCTGTTTTTTATTTTTGGCCCGGCGAGATGCCGCGAGGTGGGTCGGGTACTCACAGTTGCCTTTGAGGCTGTTTTTTATTGTGCCTTCGGTTTCAGTTTTATTGGTGGGTGTTCAGTTTTTTCCAGATTATAGCCCGCTGTTGATGGTTGTTTTGGTTATTGTGTCTGAGGTTATAAAGTTCTGGAGCCTTCGGAAGTTTGGCGCGCGTCATGTGGCTGATTGATGACTTCGGTGGGGTATCCGCGAGTAAGCGGTGCTTGTATCGCAGGCAAGACCTGCTCCCACCGGGCCCCGATCAAATGACTGCCTCCAAGAAGTTGGGCAAAAATCCAACCCTTGGAGGCAGTCCACCGTGTGGGAGCAGGCTTGCCTGCGATGGCGTCAGTGAAGGTATTAGCGCTTCATGGCCTGTGCCTCGAACCCGTCGAGCAGGGCGTCAATCAACGCTTTGGCCGCCTCCATCGCGTGCAGCGAGGCCCAGCGCAAGCCTTCCGGGGTGCGCTCGTGGCAGAAGCAGGTCTGGTTGACGGCATCAATGCCTGCCTTCAGTTGCAAGGAGGCATGCACCAGCGCGTCTTCGGCACTAATGCCTTCGTTAACGGAAAACAATGGCGGGTGCCCTGCGTCGCAGGAGCCAAAAGGCAGCGAGGCCGTTTTATACGGCGCACAACGTGGTGGGTCGGGAACAATTTTCATCATGGTAAAGCTCCTATAGACATAGAGGAGCTGCCCTGACTCACTTCCACATGAGGGTGGCAGCCACACGCAGGGTGGAAGACCGGTCTATAGGAATCCGGCGCACCCCAAAGGGTGCCCTGCGCGTAGCCGCCATAACAAATCATACAGGCATAAAAGTACGCCAGCATTCACCTGTCAGGGAATACACGCCTATAGAGGGTCCAGACTTCCACATCTGGTCGCTGAATATGCAGCGACCCCCGAAGGCTAGTGGGCATGCCGTTGTGCAACAAGGTCAGCACTTCCCAAGGTTATGTAGGAAGTTTCGCTTACTCCGATGCAAACAGCTCTTTGTTCCGATTGCGCCATACGCGGTAGGCGCGAATGCCGGCCCGTACCGAGCCGAACAGCAAGCGATCCTCCAGTTCCCGCGCGATCCCCGAGCGCACCAGCATGCGCAAGAACTTGCCGCGGGCACGGGCAATGCCGAACAGGATGCCTTGTGCTTTGAGGGTGTCCCGCACTTCACGCAAGGCCGCGATACCGCTGACGTCGATGGTGCTCACCGCTTCAGCGTCGAACAGCACCGCACGGGGCTGGTGTTCACGTTGTACGGCATCGAGCAGGCGCATTTTGAAGTAGTCGGCGTTGAAGAACAGAATCGCATCATCGAAGCGGTACACCACTAAACCCGGTACGGTGCGGGCATCTTCGTGGTGACGAATGTCCACCTGGCCTTCGACGCCGGGTAGCCAGCCGAGTACGGCATCGGTTGGCTGGTAGATGCTGTACAGCAGGCGCAGGATGGCCAGGGTTACGGCAATGATAATGCCCGGCAGCACGCCCGCCCCGAGCACGCCGACGGTGGTGAACACGCAAAGCCAGAACTCGAAGCGACTGAGTGTACGGATCTTGCGCAGTGACTGCACATCAATCAGCCCCCAGCCGGCCATCAGCAACACCGCGCCCAAGGCGGCTTGTGGAATCCAGGCCAGTGGTGCGGTGAAGAACATCAGGATCGCCGCGATCACCAGCGCGGCAATAATGCCCACCAGTTGGCTCTTGCCGCCGACCATATCGTTGACCGCCGTACGCGAGTCGGCACCGCTGATGGCAAAGCCCTGGGAAACCCCGGCAGCGAGGTTCGACACACCCAGTGCAAGAAACTCGTGGTTGGCATTGATCGCGTAACCGTGGCGCGCGGCGAAACTGCGGGCGGTGAGCATCGCACTACAGAAGCTCACGGTCGCGATACCCAAGGCGTCACGCATCAGGCTTTTCATTTCTGCCAGGTTGGTTTGCGGCCAGGCCAGTTCCGGCATCCCGGCGGGCACCGCGCCCAGAATGGCAACGCCGAAGCGGTCTAGCCGCAGCACGCCAACCGCCAGCGTGGCGATGGCCACGGTAACCAGTGCCGCCGGCAAGCGTTGGAAGTGCCGGGGTAACCAGATCAGTGCAATCAGCCCGGCAACCCCAATGGCCAACGTCGGCCAATGGATTTCGTTCAGGCGCTGCAGCATGTTGATCAGGCTGAGAATGAAGCCATCGCCCTCGATCTGAAAGCCGAGCACTTTGCCTAACTGCCCGGCCAGCAGGCTCAGGCCGATCCCGTTCAGGTAGCCGATCAGAATAGGTCGCGAGAAAAAGCTGGCGATAAACCCGGCCCGTGCCGCCCCGGCGGCGATCAGCATCAGCCCCACCAGTACCGTGACAATCACCGACAATTGCGCCAGCCGCTGCGGATCGCCCATTGCCAGTGGCGCAATTGCCCCGGCAACCATCGCACAGGTGGCGGCATCCGGCCCGACCATCAACTGCCGCGAACTACCGACCAAGGCATAGACAATCATTGGCAAGATGCAGGCATACAAGCCCACATGTGGCGGCAGGCCGACAATTTGCGCATAGGCAATGGCGATAGGGATCTGAATCGCGGCAACAGATAGCCCGGCCTGAAGATCGTGGCGAAACCACTCGGCGCGGTAATGCAGCAAATTGGCCAGGCCCGGAAGCCAGCGGGAGAGAAACATGAACGGGTCCTTTCGACTGTTTCAGAACAACGCCGCGTTCATTCCCGAGCGCCGAAACACTGCGGCGGGCAGGGCGCCTGGTCAGGGTGCAGCGAGATGAATTGTTTGTACCCGATTGCAGAAACGTTGCAAGAAATTTCGACAGTAAAGCGACTGGCGTTGTTTTGAGTCAGGCGAGAGACGAATGCGCAGGCCTAGGCAGCGTCCCTAAGCGAAAGGCCTTGGTTCTTTGTTTAAGAGCAATGCCAATGTCACGGGCTTATGTGGTTTCTATGGGATGCAGGCTTGAATTTGGCTTAGAAAAACAAACCCCCGCTAAAAGCGGGGGCGTCTGTAGCCTGATCCCGCCATGTGGCTGGGGCTTTCATGCTTCTGCCAACGCGGCCAGCACATGAGTAGGGTCATTATGAATCGCACGCAGCAATGCACGTGCTGGCCCTTCTGGAACACGACGTCCCTGCTCCCAGTTCCTGAGGGTCCCAACAGGTACATCGATTCGTTTTGCAAATTTTTCTTGAGTAAGACCTGTAGCTTCGCGGATTGCTTTCACGTGTATAGCGTCGACCCGGAATTCCCGGGATGGCTTGCGCTCACCACGGGCGATCTCATCCATCTCAGTCATGCTGTTAACAAGACGATCGAAGAGATTTTTGTCCATCATTTCGACCCTTGGTTGATGCTTTTTAGTACGGCCTTTTCTTTTTTCATCAACGTATCTTGTGATGTAGTAAAGGCTTGAAAACGTCGTAGTGGCGTGGGAGTGGCAGATCAGGCTGGACTGATGCTAAGGAAAAATTCCTTACTTTCAGCAGTGTATGGGTTCAGACGGATTTTCAGCGAGGCGAAAGTGGAGCGGGTGAAGGGAATCGAACCTTTATTGGACGAAAGGGCGGGTGAAGTGTGTAAGTGTGTAAATATGTGAGGCCCCCACGAATTGCCCGGCAACCGTTTACGGCATGGTGCATCCCCATCGGTCTTCACTCACCTGGTGAGTACTGGCGCCGACTCCCGATTCAAATCCCCCCCCAAAAAAAACAGCTGTAGCATGGGGGCAGATCAAACCAGACTGCCGCTCGATTCAGCCTCACCATGCACATCAACGAGCTCGTAAAAGCGGTTCATGGACTGCTGGTTGGCAAGATATTTTTGGTGGCGTGCCAGAGCGTCACCTCATACTACTAACCGATGTATATTCGCGTTCATATGCCACTCATGCTTGTCATGCCGTGCCTATTAATCACGGCGCCAACGGCCATTTTCATCGTCGCTTTGAGCAAAGGGCGGCCATACGGACGCATTACGCGGCAGGCACAGCAGAGTCATCGTATATTCGTATTTTTCGGACTGGATCTTCATCTCGCGCACGCTGGCGCTTCGATCAGCGTGTGGAAACCATAGCGATGCTGGAAGCTCAATTCCTTGGCGCTCCTGCGAAACGTTAGGGGACGCGGCCAGTGAACCTGCAGGAATTTCCACAGCTCCTTGGCGTGTCCGAAAAAAGGCCCCGTTCTTGCGTGCAGTAGCACTGGGGAATGCCCACTTCATGAATCCATCGCAAGAAAGGATGAGTATTGCGCTCTCTTCGGTGCACTGAATCCATTTCAATGCTGCAGCCGTCAGTGAAACGCCATAGCGCATCGCACAGTGACGCAGCACCTCGAAGTCGACGCTCGTGGTGAGCTGGTTACGGAAGTCATTAAGCGGCATCAGCAGGAAAGAAGCGAATAGATCAGCTTCGGCTTCAATATTCTTGTCCTCCCATGACAGCATGTCATCACTGCTGCATTTGAACTCGTCGCGCTTGAGGCGGTGCAGAATGTAATGACCAAGCTCATGGGCCTGGGTAAAGCGGATTCGACCGGGTGACTCCAACCCACTGTTGTAAAGCAGCATCCAGCGGCTTCTTGCTTCGTTGGCAAATAGCGCCCCATCAAATCCCTTGATATCGACCGCATCCACCTTGGCAATGGGATCAGGCCAGTTAAAGACCTCTGCTGTATCCAGAGCCAGTTTTGGTACATCTACGGGAAAGCGCGGAACCCCATGAACCTGACTGAAAAAATCACAAATCTTGGTCAGTCGAATTGCAGCTTTCTGCGGTGTCCATACCTCAGGCTCAGGCATTTTCAAAAATCCTTTTTGAATGTATCCAGAATCTTTCTCAGCTGCGCCTTGGCATCTGGTTCAAGATTCTTGTATCCACGAAAGAAAGCCTCGTCGAGATGTTTCTCTTCAGGCTCCCTCAGATCATCCTCGAAAAAGTAAGCAGTTCCTACTCCCAAAACATCTGCCAACGCGGTGAGCTTTTCAGCAGAAGGGCGTTGAGATTCCCGATTTTCAAGCTCCCATAGGTAGCTCTTGCTCAACCCCGCCATGTCCGCGAGCTTTTCCAAGGTCAATCCGCGCTGCTTGCGCAGGTCGCGGAGCTTCTCGCCGAGATGGGTAGCCATGTCCTATCTCCTCCAGTAGTGGTGAAAAATGTACCACGATTCCGAACAAATCGTTTGACAAAGACGCTAAGCGGGGGCAGTTTGTCACAAAGTTCGCTATTCCGAACTTTTTGTTTGGCTTGACGACATGCCTTCTGAGCTCCTCGCCCGGCCTTAGTACCTACAGATTGTTGGCGCTGATGCCACTTTGACCCAGTCTGCTGATTTTGACTGCCCCATATGCAGTCTCTGAAATCTCGCGCAAGGCCATCGTTTACTGAGTATTCGGGTGGGTCAATGAATTCCGGCAGCCTGGGTCAAAGTCGCAACAGCGCCAACAAGGCTGGGCTCTGCGCGGCACTACGACGGCTCTTTCTGCGAGTCCATCTGCATGCTCAAGAATGTCAGAGGCTGGCAGTAGATAGGTGCTCACCGAGGGGATGCCCTCAAGGCAGCGCAGCATCAGGAAACGGGGTGGTGATCCCCAGTGGGCGTAGTCGGAATGAAGAGGAAACTCGTTTCGGCCATAAACTCCGCCGTAGGTTTGAAGGTCGAGGTCACTTGACTCTCGTGGCTTCAACGTCTGAACGGTTGCGATCCCATGGCCTGGTGCAATTTTCTGTGGATCAAGAATGGAGCCGAGGCGAATTGCGATTTCTTGAGTCGATGATTCAGGAAGCAAGGTTCTGGTGAATGCATAACCGTTCATGCTTACGAGGTGCATGAGCTGCTCAAAACAGTCGTTATTCGCTATAGGGGCAGCGTGCGGTCTGGGTTCTCTACTCGCGCGGGTGTTCATCGCTATCCTTTCACTTCCTTGTGGAGCTCCAGATTTTGAATCGCCGCATTGGGATGGGGCGGATCTGCCCTCGACTGTTCTGGCTCTTCGGATCTCGCTACCGGATTGTCAGGGCATTACTGGAATTCCTGAGGGCGGCGGCGGGGGCTGCCTCATGTGGGTTACTGGTCTTTGAGGTTGGAATTCCTCACGGGAAGAGACTAGCTGGGAGGCGATCAATATGTGGCTAAATATCGAAAATGGGGAAAGGATTTTGTGGGGGCGTGGGTACAAAGGTGTGATCTTGTTGCGGGCCAGTGTCGCTGCCCTTTGCTCACCACTTTGGTCGGTGACTGCAGGCAGATTTATAACCGAAACGGTTTGACGGGGTGCTGTGAAGCCAGCATGGGGAGGAATTCGCTTTCGTCGGCTTAAGTGCCCTGAAAGGCAAAGAATACGGGGTTTTGACTGGAAGGAGATGGAGCGGGTAGAGGGAATCGAACCCTCAACTAAAGCTTGGGAAGCTTTCGTTTTACCACTAAACTATACCCGCTTTTTGCGTCAGTCTTTACTCACCAAAACGGGCTGTCCAATAAGAACCCTCGTTATCAGCTTGGGAAGCTGGAGTAATGCCATTATACGACACCCGCTCTGCAGGACGACTTTGTACCAGAAGTGAGGCGGGAATTGAAGCCTTTCTTCACGCGCGTTGTGCGGTCGGCCGGTAACGCAAGGTCTGCATCTTGCGGGTGCCCGAAGGCGTGTGATGCAGGTTGCTGCGTTACCGGCGACCCCGATGCTCAGAGGGCAAAGGCATGTTCTCCCAGGGTAAACGGCGTGCGTACGCGGTGTTCCCGAGGCGAGGGGGTGAGGAAACTCAGCAGTGCATCGCGCGAGTCGCGGCAAGCGGCCTTGTGTTCCATGTCGAGGAAGTGGCCGGCGCTCTGGATGCGGCTGAAGTGGCTGTTGCGCACGTGTTTGCTGAACTGCTGGGCGTCCTCGGTGGTGGTGTATTCGTCCCATTCACCGTTCATGAACAGTACCGGGATGTCGATGACACGGGCCGAGCGCAGGGCGTTGTCCAGGTCGTGCTTGAGCACTTGGTTGATGTGGAAGTGCATCTGCTTGTATTCGTGGTTGTCCAGGCTGCTGACATGCCGGTAGTTGAAGCGCTTGAACAGTGACGGCAGGTGCTTGCCGATGGTGTCGTTGACCAAGGCGCCGACTTCGTAGCGATCGCACTTGCTCAGGTAGTGTGAGCCGCGCTCGAGGTAGTCGCGCATCGGTTCGTTGATCACCGGCGAGAACGAGCTGATCACCGCCTTTTCGATGCGCCGTGGCTTGTGGGCCAAGGCGAGCAGGGTGCAGGCGCCGCCCCAGGAGAAGGACATGATGTGATCGGCAGCAAAATGGTCGATCAGTTCCAGAAGGATCTGGCCTTCGATCTCTTTGGTCAGCAGATGGTCGTTGCGGTTGTGCGGTTTGGACTTGCCCGAATAGGGTTGGTCGTACAGCACAACATTGAATTTTGGGTGCAGGTTACGCACCGTCTGGGCGAACGAGGCGGTGGTTGCCAACGATCCGTTGATCAGGATGATCGTCTTTTCGGCGGCATCTGCGCGATAGAACTCCGTGTAAACCCGGTACTGACCTTGTATATCCAGCACAGCAATTTCTGGCCTCATGTCGTCGACTCCTGGCGCAAGAAAGGGTAATCGCGCAAGCAAGATTGCACGTTCTTTATGACAGGTAGGCATACGCCTTGAAGTGAAACTGAGGGCCCTTGTCGATCCGCTACAGGCTGGTCGACGGGTATTGTTCTAGGCGGGCAATCTGCCGGACCCCATCACTTCGAGGTGCTGGTAGCCGGCAAAAAGGTGTCTTTGACTGCGGTTGTGACTGGCGAGTCACATGCAGACCGACGTTTGGATTCAAGCAGCCATGTGCTGAACCCGCAAGTGCCGTTGGTGTAATTGGCGATATTTTTCTGCCAGGCGGTCGTGACGTCAGAACGCGCTGATTTCGTCTGGGCGCAAGGCGCGGTACTCGCCGGGCAGCAGCGACGGGTCCAGTTGCAGGGGGCCCATGTGTTCGCGGTGCAGGCGTATTACCTTGTTGTCAAAGAAGCCGAACATCCGTTTGACCTGGTGATAGCGGCCTTCGACGATGCTCAGGCGAGCGCTGTGTGGGCTGAGTATCGTCAGCTCTGCCGGTTGCGTGGTGAGGTCTTCAAAGGCGAAGTAGAAGCCTTCACGAAACTTTTCGATGTAGTGCTCGTCGATGACGTGCTCGGTTTCGACGTAGTAGACCTTGGGGAGTTTGGTCTGTGGCTGGGTCAGGCGCCTGGACCATTGGCCGTCGTTGGTGATCAGCAGCAGGCCGGTGGTGTTGTAGTCCAGGCGACCGGCGATGTGCAGGTCGTGTTTGTCCGGCTCGTCGAGCAGATCAAGGACGGTGCGGTGCTGTGGGTCGACCGTGGCGCTGACGCACCCCGTTGGTTTGTGCAGCATGAAATAGCGCAGTGCTCTGCCGGCTTGCACAAGCTGATCATCGACTTCGATTCGACTGAACTCGCGCACGTCATGGCGTGGGTCGCCGACCTGTGTGCCATCGACGCGTACGCGGCGTTCTGCCAGCAGCAGGCGAACTTGCTGGCGGTTGTAGCAGGGCAGGTTGCTGAGAAAACGGTCGAGGCGCATGGGGCGAGAAGGGGCCAGTATCGGGTGCGCAGTTTAGCGCTTTGCGGCGTCCTTGGCTGCCTGCAGTTGGGCTTCTACCTGGGCGCAGCGCGGGCACAGGCAGGCTTTGTCACGCAGCTCGGCCGGCAGTGCTTCAAGCACCTGCGGGTCGATGCTGACGCCGTAGCACCAGCAATCGTGCGTAGCGCTGCGAGGGTTGGCGAGGCTGCAGTGGTTGCTGGCACCGCAGGCCGGGCAGAGGTTGGGCTCGTTCATGCGTGATCCGTGCAGACGCGGTTGCGCCCGCTTTGCTTGGCGCGGTAAAGCGCGTGGTCGGCGCGACCGATCAGGGTGTGTAGCGTATCGTCCGGGCGCAGGCTGCTCAAGCCGATGCTGACGGTCAGCTTGATATCGGCGTCAGCATAACTGAATGCCAGTTGCTCGGTTTTCTGGCGGATCTTTTCTGCAACGCCGAGCGCCTGCTGATGCTCGCTGCCCTGGAGTAGCACGACGAACTCTTCGCCGCCCCAGCGGCAGATGATGTCGGAGACGCGCAGGCAGCTCTCCAGTACGCGGGCAAACTGGCGTAACACTTCGTCGCCACCCAGGTGGCCGTAGGTGTCGTTGAGGGCTTTGAAGTGGTCCAGGTCGAGTAGCAGCGCCACCAGTGGCTTGGGCTCGCGCTGGGCTTCGAGCAAGGCTTGTGCGGCAAGCAGGTCGAAGGCCCGGCGGTTCGGTAAGCCGGTCAGGCTGTCGAGGGTGGCCAGGGCCTGGATGCGCTCGTGGTGGCGTTTGATCATGGCATTGAGCAGCGAGAGTACGACCAGGGTGATCATCGCGCAGATCGCCAGGTTGATGTACAGCGATTGGAGGATGCTGTCCAACCGGCCGTCTTCATGTTTTTCGACGAACAGGTACCAGTTCAGTTCCGGGATGAAGCGCACGTTGAGGAACTGGTTGTGGCCGTCGGCACTGCGGTATTCGCGGCTACCGCTGACGGGGATGGGCATCTGCTGAGCCAGGTCACCCAGCCCTTTGACGTCGCTCAAGTGTTGCCCGGCCTGCATGCCCTGTGGGCCGCCATCAGACCCAGTCAGTACGATGCGGCCCTGGCGATCGGCGAAGTAGACACTACGCATGTAGCGCTTTTGGTAGTCGTCGATGCACTTGATGACCGATTCGAGGCTTAGCCCGACACCGGCGGCACCGATGAAGTTGTTCTGGTAATCAAGGACCTTGTAGTTGATGAAGATGGCCATGTTGTCCTGGTTGGCCATGTCCAGGTCGACGTTGATTTCGTAAGGCGCATCGAGGTTGCGCAGGCGGAAGTACCAGGCATCACGGGCTTCCTGCAGGTCGATCTGCTTGAGTACACCCTGGGCCTGGAAGTAGGTGTGGGTAAGGTCGGAGACGAAGAAGGCGGTATACGCGCGATTGCGAGCCATCACTTCGTTGAGGTAGCGGGTCATGCGCTCAGGATCGTGTTCCCCGGCCAGCACCCAGTCGCGCAGGAAGGTGTCGTTGGCCATCATCGATGAAATGAGGATGGGGCGTACCAGGTCTTTCTGAATTTCCGAGTAGAGGGTGTCGGAAGTCAGTGGCAGCTCGGTGTTGATGATGTTGTCACGGATCGAACTGCGTGAGGCGAAGTAGCTGAGCAGAGACGTCGCGAGAAAGCCACAGCCCAGCAAGAGGAGTAACGCCAGGATCAGCGAACGTTGTGAAAACAAGGCAGAACGAGACGGCATGGCATTTCCGTTGCTGGTACCAGTGGCCTGTATTCTAGTGGTCTTGAAGAAAAATAACTGGATGATTTTTAAGGTTATAAGCCTTGTATCAAATTATTTCATCTACGGCACTGGGCGCGCTTTTGCGTGTCTGATGTTGTGCCGGCCGATGACTATCGATCGGCGCCGACCAGCGTCGCTGGATGGCAGCTTAGCGGTCCAGGAGGCCGCCATGTATCGCCGACTTTTGCTGATTGTAGTGTTGGGTTCATTAATGGTTGCGTGCGTACCTTATGGAGACCATGGCTACTACCGCAATGACGTGTACACCGTAGATCGTTACTCCTACCGGGACTACGACCGGCCTTCCTACTCGTATGGGCGAGGCTACTATGTGGTGCCTCAGCAGCGTTATTACGCGCCTGCGCCACGTTACTACCGAGCCGCCCCCGAGTCTTACTACAACAACCGTTATCAGGGGCGTGGTTATGACGCCCGTTACCGTCATGACAACCATGGCTACCGGGATGCGCCTCGCCGGGACCGTGATGGCGGCCGTGGTTATGACCGCAATTATGGCCGTGGTCATGAGCATGACCGTGGTCGGGCTTATGGTCGCGGTCAGGAGCACGGTCGTGGCCAGGATTACGGTCGTGGACACGACCGCGATGGCAGATCGGATCGCAACTGGAACCGCTGACACCTGCTAGCACCCCGGAAGGCATCGCCTTGCGCGGGCTGGCCTGCTACAGCACCTACGTGAGTGGCTGTGTGAGGTCTGCCAGCGGATGGCGACCTTCCCATGCCTTGTTGAAATGCGCCTCTACCACTGCTGCGGGTACATGGCTGATGTCTGGCCAATGCCAGTGTGGCTTCTGGTCTTTGTCGATCAGGCGCGCGCGCACCCCTTCGGCGAATTCCGGGTGGCGACAGCAGTTCAGGCTGATGGTGTATTCCATCTGGAACACTTGAGCCAATGACAGGTGCCGTGCACGAGCAATCTGTTGCCAGACCAGCAGCGCGGTGAGTGGGCAGCCCTCAAGCATCGTCTGTGCGGCACGGTCGAGCAGGGTGTCGGGTTGATGCCGTAGCTGGGCGATGGCGCGCCAGGCGCAGACCGGATCACCGACATCAAGCAGGTTGTCCAGATGCTGGCGGCGGGGCAACCACTGCGCGGCTGGCAGAGCAGGCAGGGCTTCCTGTTGCAGGGCTTTTAACAGGCTATTCAGTTGCAGGGCCGTCTGTTCCTGCCAGTTCAGTTGCAGCAGGCCTTCTATCAGGCTTTCCTGCTGATCCGGGGTCATGAAGCGGTCGGCCAAGCCCAGGTCCAGTGCATCGTGGGCGTTGATCGGTGCGCCGGTCAGGCCCAGAAAAAGGCCCAACCTGCCGGGCAGGCGCGAGAGGAACCAACTGCCGCCGACGTCCGGGTACAAGCCAATACTGATTTCCGGCATGGCCAGGCGGCTGTTTGGGGTGACGATGCGCACGCCGGCCGCTTGCAGCAGGCCCATGCCTCCACCCAACACATGGCCGTGGCCCCAGCACAATAGCGGTTTGGGGTAGGTGTGCAGGCAGTAGTCCAGGCGATATTCGGCGGCAAAGAAATGAGCGGCCATCGGCGGTACTTCACCGGGCCGATCAAGGCAGGCCTGGGCCAGGCTGCGTACCTCGCCGCCAGCACAGAACGCCTTGTCGCCGTTACCACGCAGCAGTACGCAGGCAATGCGCGAGTCTTCAGCCCAGGCCTGCAGGTGCGTGTACAGCGCCTGGACCATCGGAAGTGACAACGCATTGAGTGACTGCGGTGCGTTCAGGCTGGCGATACCAATGCCTGCACCGTCAACACCGGTCAATACTTCAAACGCCACGCTCATGGGGAGGCCTCGACAGGTTTATCCCGAAAGTATGGTCGCTGATGGTGATCGTGCCGGTCGTCGGTCGGATCGATTGACAAGCACGAGCGGGTTTCCTAGTGTCCGCCCCATTGTTTTCTGGATGACACCATGACCGACGACGACCGTATCAAACTCGAACCCAGCTGGAAGCAGGCCTTGCGCAGCGAGTTCGACCAGCCCTACATGCAGGAGCTGAAAGACTTTCTGCGCCAGGAACATGCTGCAGGCAAAGAGATCTACCCGCCAGGGCCGATGATTTTCAATGCGCTGAATTCCACGCCGCTGGATAAAGTCAAAGTGGTGATTCTCGGCCAAGACCCGTACCACGGCCCCGGTCAGGCCCATGGTCTGTGTTTTTCGGTGCAACCAGGTACGCCTACACCGCCGTCGTTGCTGAACATTTACAAAGAACTGCAGCGCGACCTGAACATCGACATTGCCAACCATGGCTGCCTGCAGCACTGGGCTGAACAAGGCGTGTTGCTGCTCAATACCACCATGACTGTCGAGCGAGGCAATGCGGCGTCCCATGCCAACAAGGGCTGGCAGCACTTCACCGACCGGATTATTGAAGTGGTGAGTGAGCAGCAGCCAAACCTGGTTTTCCTGCTGTGGGGCGCGCATGCGCAAAGCAAACGCAAATTGATTGATGCCACCAAGCATCTGGTCCTGACGTCGGTGCATCCATCGCCGTTGTCGGCTTACCGTGGTTTTCTCGGATGTGGCCATTTCAGCCAGACCAATCGCTTCCTCGAGCAGCGTGGCCTGGCGCCTATCGATTGGCGCCTGCCGCCTGCGTAAATGAAGCACCTTCTGTGGGCTGCGCAAACCGCTTGGTTCTTCGGCTTGCGCAAGCGGCAGGTTATTCGCTGTGCCGGGTCCAGTGGTGAAACAAGGGCTCGGCCAGAAACAATACAAACAGCAGGCGCATGACCTGCAACGCCGTTACCAGCGGCACTGACAGTTGCAGGGTTTCGGCGGTCAGGCTCATTTCCGCGATGCCGCCCGGCATCATGCCCAGGGTCAGTGAGCGCAGATCGAGGTGGGTGGCGAGGCTCAAGGCCCAGGCGGCTAGCCCCGCGATCAGCATGCTCAACGAGGTGGCAATCAGTGTTCGCCCAAGAAAGGACGGCGCGCGGCGGAAGAACGCTCGGTTGAAGTGACAGCCCAGGCCGCTGCCAATCAGCCATTGGCCGATCTGGCTGGCGCCGTCTGGCAAGCCGATCTGCAGGTTCCAGCCAATGCTGACACTGGCGGCGACCAGCAATGGGCCGAACAACCAGGGGTTGGGCTGGCGCAGCCGTTGCCATGCCCAGGCCGTTAGCCCGCCCAACGGGATCACCACGACCAGCCAGCGCCAATCGACGTTGCCGGCATGCAGCAGCGGTGCACCGTCGCCGAGCAGGAACTTGAAGGCGGCAGGTACGCACAGCACGACCACCAGCACCCGCAGGCTTTGCGCCGCTGCGACGTGGCTTAGGAACGCGCCATTACGCGCCCCCAGGTTGACCATCTCCCCTGAGCCACCCGGCATGCTTGAGAAGAATGCCGTGGCTCGATCCTCACCGGTTCGACGCAACAGCCAGACCCCGACCACGCTGGACAAGCTGGTAAGCAATGCACCGAAGAAGATCAGGCCAAAGTGGCTCGCCACCTGCTCGACCACCGCTGGGGTGAAGTGCAGGCCGATGCCGACACCGATGATCCATTGTCCGCCTTTACGGCCGCCGGGGATTTCCTTCAGTTGCCAGGGTGTCAGGCAGCGCACCAGGATGACGGCGAGCAGCGAGCCGACCATCCAGGGCAATGGCCAGCCGACCTGGCTGGCGAGAAAGCCGCCTGCCAGGCCGACCAGTGCGGTTGCCCACCAGCCTTGTGGTGCTGAATCAGGCATCGGCCAGGGCACGTCGCTGCACGCTGCGTTTACGCCAGATACGCAGCAGTGGCAGTACCAGCATGAACGCAGTCAGTACCCATACCGACAGGCTGATCGGGCTGGCCCAGAGGATGTCCAGCGCACCGTTGGAAATCGACAGGGCCCGGCGCAGGTTCTGTTCCATCAAACCACCAAGGATGAAACCGAGCAGGATTGGCGACAGCGGGAAGTCGAGCTTGCGCAGGATGTAGCCGAAGATGCCGATGCCGATCATCAGGAACAGGTCGAAGGTGGTGGCGTGGACGGCATAGACACCAATGGCGGTAATGATCGCGATCACCGGCACCAGCGCCCAGTTCGGCACGGCGAGAATACGGGTGAACAGGCGAATCATCGGGATGTTCAGAATCACCAGCATGATGTTGGCGACGAACAGCGATGCGATCAGGCCCCAGACGATATCGGGTTGTTGTTCGAACAGCAGTGGCCCCGGGGTGATGTTGTACAGGGTCAGGGCGCCGATCATCACGGCGGTAGTGCCCGAGCCCGGCACGCCGAGGGTCAGCATCGGTACCAGAGCGCCGCAGCAGGATGCACCAATCGCCGTTTCTGGCGCAGCCAGGCCGCGTTTGTCACCTTTGCCGAACGTGCCGCTGGCGCCCGCGATACGTTTTTCGGTCATGTAGGCCACGGCGCTGGCCAGCGTTGCGCCTGCACCCGGCAGCACGCCCATGATGAAACCGAGCAAGCCGCAGCGAATGTTCACCACGAACACTGATGCCGCTTCCTTGAGGTTGAACAGCATGCGTCCGGTGGCTTTTACGGCTTCGTGGCCGTGGTGGGTTTTTTCCAGCAGCAGGAGAATCTCGCTGATGGAGAACAGGCCCAATACCAGGACGACGAACTGGATACCGTCGGCCATGTGCACGCTGTCGCCGGTGAAGCGGTACACACCACTGTTGGCATCAATCCCGACACTGGACAGGAACAGGCCGATCAAGGCGGCGATAAAGGTTTTCAACGGCCTGTCCCCGGCCATACCACCGAGGCAGACGATGGCAAAGACCATGAGCACGAAGTACTCGGCAGGGCCGAAGGCTATCGCCCATTTGGCCAGTAACGGCGCGAACAGCACCATGCCGCAGGTGGCGATCAGGGCGCCGATGAACGAGCTCCAGGCCGACAGCGACAAGGCCACGCCGGCCAAGCCCTGACGCGCCATCGGGTAACCGTCGAGGGTGGTCATGACCGTGGAGGCTTCGCCCGGGATGTTGAGCAGGATCGAACTGATCCGCCCACCGTACTCGCAGCCCAGGTACACCGCTGCCAGCAGGATCAGCGCCGACTCTGGCGGCAGGCCCAGGGCAAAGGCAATGGGGATCAACAGGGCGACGCCGTTGATCGGGCCCAGGCCCGGCAGCAAGCCGACCACGGTGCCGATCAGGGTACCGGCCAGGGCGGTGACCAGGTTGTAGGGGCTCAGGGCGACGCCGAAGCCTTGGCCCAGATAGCTGAGGGTATCCATGTCAATTCTCCAGAATGTCGAGCAGGCCAAGGGGCAGCGGCACATCCATCACCCGGTCGAACAACAGGTACAGGGCAATGCTCATCACGCCGATGATGGCGGCGCTGGGCAGCCAGCGACCGCCGTACAGGCGTGCCATCGGTACTCCGATCAGGATGCTGCTGAGGATGAAGCCCAGCGGTTCAAAGGTGGCTGCGAAGACCAGTAACAGCAGTACACAGACGCCGATCTTGTTCAGCGTGGCGCGGTCCAGCGCCGGTTCATCGTCGCTGTGCACGATGGGGGTGGGGCGAAACAGCAGGTACAGCAGTGCTGCGCTCATCAGGCCGAGCATCAGCAGGGGATAGGCGCGGGGGCCGACCGGCTCGTAGGAAAAGGCGGCCTGGTAGGGCCAGGCCATGACGGCCAAGGCGGCGCATGCCGCCAACAAAACGAAGGCGAAGAGTCGTTGCAGGATCATGGTGAATCCTCTTTGGGGCAGGGGATCGCCGGCGAGGCTGACGCCTACGGGGCGGTGTAGGTGCCTTGCCAGCGATAGGCTTCTGGATAAGCGAGTTACTGAACCAGGCCGAATTCCTTGGCCAGGGCCTTGTAGTCCGCCACCTGTTTCTTCACGTAGGTGTCCAGTTCATTGCCCGTCAGGGCGAAGGGGAAGAGTTCGCGCTGATCACGCAATTTGGCGAAGTCTTCAGAGGCCAGCAGTTTGTCGAAGGCATCTTTCCACCAGGCATATTCTTCGTCTGTGACCTTCGGCCCGAGGTAGAAGCCGCGCACTACTGGCCAGACAATGTCGTACCCCTGTTCCCTGGCGGTGGGGATGTCTTTCATTTCCGGCTCATCCAGGCGTTTCTCGGCAAACACCGCCAGCAGGCGCATGTTGCCGCTCTGGATGTGCGGCATGGAGTCGGAAATGTCGGTACTGCCCACTTGAATGTGCCCACCCAGCAGTGCCGTGGCGATTTCACCGCCGCCTTCCAGCGCCACATAACGCAGGTCCCGCGGGTTGATCCCGGCAGCCTTGGCGATCAGTGCGGTCTGCATCCAGTCCTGGCTGCCGACGGTACCGCCCGAGCCAATAACCACTTTGCTCGGGTCTTTCTTCAGTGCCGCGACCAGATCGTCGAGAGTCTTGTAGGGGGAGTCGCTCTTCACTGCAATGGCGCCATAGCTGGTGCCGACTGCCGCCAGCCAGCGTACGGCGTTTTCATCGAAGCGACCGAACTTGCCTTGGGCCAGGTTCAGCAGTGAGCCGCTGGACCAGGCAACCAGGGTGCCCGCATCGGCGGGGCGCTGGGCAACCACGGCGTTGTACGCCACGGCGCCGACACCGCCGGGCATGTAGGTCACGCGCATCGGTTTGGTGAGGATTTTTTCGTTGACCAGTGCGCTCTGTACCAGCTTGCAGGTCAGGTCGAAACCTCCACCGGGCGAAGCCGGGGCGATGCATTCGGGGCGTTTCGGTTCGCCAGCCAGGACATGGCCGGCCAGTAACAGGCAGCTAGTGGCAAGGGCAATACGGCGCAGGGAAAAGGTCATGGTCATTCTCCTCGGATATTATTGTTATTGGGCTTACCACAGCGCCACGTTGTAGCTCACCAGCAGCCGCACTTCGTCGGCGTCACGGGCGAACGACGAGCGGTAGGTCGCGTTGCGCAGGCGTACGGCGACGTTCTTGAACGTGCCGCTCTGGACGACGTACTTGAACTCGCTGTTGCGTTCCCACTCCTTGCCCTCGCCGCCGTTGGCCAGGCTGACATTGTCGCCGTTTATGTAGCGGCTCATGAAGGTCAGGCCAGGTATCCCCAGCTTGGCGAAGTCGTAGTCGTAGCGCACCTGCCATGAGCGCTCATCGGCACCGGCGAAGTCGTTGATCTGGACGAAGTTCACCAGGTACGGGTCGGAGCCGTCGACATACGGGAAGGCGCTGTCACCGGACATATGCTGGTAGGCGGCGCTGAGCTTGTGCCCGTTGAGGGCGTAGCTGAGCAGGCCATTGAGCGCGGTGTTGTCGATCTTGCCGCCACGGGCCTGGCCCTGGTCATCGCTGAAGGCCATGCGCAGGTCGGCGCCGAAGGTGCCTGGGCCCATCGGCTGGCTGGCGAGCATGCCGACGAAGTGCTGGCGGTACACATCGTCGAGTTGGGCGTAGTGGTAGCTGCCGGTGATCCGATCGGTGAGCCGGTAGTCCAGGCCCGCCATGTCGAAGTGGTTGCCGGCGACGGTGCCGAGAAAGCGACCGTTCTTGTTGTTGAGGGCGATATCTTCCTTGTTGGTGTCGTCGCGGTCCTTGGCCTTTTCCAGGCGACCGCCCGTAAAGGTCAGGTTCTTGATTTCCTTGGAGGTCAGCAGGCCGCCCTCGAAGGTTTGCGGCAGGATGCGCCCGTCATTGGGCTGCAGGGTCGGCAGCTCGGGGATCAGCGTACCGAGCTTCAGTTCGGTGGCGGAGATCTTCACCTTGCCGGTCAGGCCCAGCTTGGAGTACTCGTCGGCGGCATAGCCATTGTCGTGGGTCGGCAGCAGGCCGGTGCCGGTACGGTCGGGGCTTGAGTCGAGCTTGATGCCCAGCATGCCCAGGGCGTCGATGCCGAAGCCAACGGTCCCTTCGGTGTAACCTGACTCCAGGTTGAGCATGAAGCCCTGGGCCCATTCGTCGCGTTTGGATTGCTGGGCGCTGGTGCCGTCGCGAAAGTCACGGTTGAAGTACATGTTGCGGGTTTCAAAGCTGGCACTGCTGTCTTCGATGAAAGCGGCCTGGCTCAGCGGTGCAACGCCAGCAAGGGCGAGTGCGCTGGCAATAGCGGTAGGGCGGGTACGCAAATGACGGGTAGGCGCGAACGCCTGCAGCTGCTTCGACAGCATGGTGGATCACTCCGTTATTGTTCTTATTAGCGCGAGCCTTGAGGTTCGCTTATCGGCTTCCAGAGAGGGCCGTGAAGGGATGCTATGAGGTGAAGCTTTCACTAACCTTTCAATGCACTTTCATTGCGACGATGGCTTCACAGTGGTTGTCTCGGCTGTACACTCCGCGCCATTGACCGCGCCATTGACCGCGACGTAACCGGGGAAAAACGATGCGTGTTCTGCTCGTCGAAGACCATCTGCAACTGGCCGAAAGCGTGGCTCAGGCACTCAAGGGCATCGGCTTGACCGTCGATATGCTGCACGATGGCGTGTCCGCCGACCTGGCCCTGGCCAGTGAGGAATATGCGGTGGCCGTGCTTGATGTCGGCTTGCCGCGCATGGATGGCTTTGAAGTACTGGCGCGCCTGCGCGCACGCGGCAAGAACGTGCCGGTGCTGATGCTGACTGCGCGAAGTGACGTCAAGGATCGGGTGCACGGCCTGAACCTGGGCGCCGACGATTACCTGGCCAAGCCGTTTGAACTGAGTGAGCTTGAAGCGCGGGTGAAGGCGTTGTTGCGCCGTACGGTGTTGGGAGGGGAGCGCCAGCAGCGCTGCGGGCCACTGGTCTATGACCTTGATACCCGGCGCTTCACTTTGGGTGATGAGTTGCTGACACTGACCTCCCGCGAGCAGGCAGTGCTTGAAGCGTTGATCGCTCGCCCTGGGCGGGTGATGAGCAAGGAGCAGCTGGCGGCGCAGGTGTTCGGTCTGGATGAGGAAGCCAGCGCTGATGCCATCGAAATCTACGTGCATCGCCTGCGCAAGAAACTCGATGGTCAGCCAGTGGCGATCGTTACCTTCCGGGGGCTCGGCTACCTGCTTGAGCACCGCGATGCGTGACTCAGGAAGCCTTCGCGGGCGGCTGCTGTGGAACCTGGCGCTGCTGCTGGTGGTGTTGATGGTGGCCAGCGGCCTGAGCGCCTATTGGAACGGTCGAGAGGCTGCCGACACCGCTTACGACCGTACACTGCTGGCCTCGGCGCGGACCATTGCGGCTGGGCTGTCCCAGCGCGACGGTACCTTGAGCGCCGATGTGCCTTATGTAGCGTTGGACACCTTTGCTTATGACAGCGCCGGACGTATTTACTACCAGGTCAACGATATTAATCAGCGTTTGATCTCCGGCTACGAAAACCTGCCGCCACCACCACCGGGTACGCCGCGCACTGACGACTACCCGGCGCTGGCGCGTTTCTACGATGCCCAGTACCTGGGGCAGGACGTACGCGTGGTCAGCCTGCTCAAGGCGGTGAGCGAGCCGAACATGAACGGCATGGCCGAAATTCGTGTTGCCGAAACCGAAGAGGCGCGGGTACGCATGGCCCGCAGCCTGATGGCCGACACCTTGCTGCGGCTAGGGATGCTGGCGATTGGTGCGTTGTTTCTGGTGTGGTTTGCGGTGAGTGCCGCGCTGCGTCCGCTGGGGCGTTTGCGCCGAGCGGTAGAGGAGCGTCAGCCGGACGACCTGCGACCGCTGCCGCAGGTGCAGGTGCAACGAGAGCTTGGGCCTCTGGTGCGCGCCTTGAACCACTTCACTGAGCGCCTGCGCGGGCAGTTTGAGCGTCAGGCACAGTTCATTGCCGAGGCGGCCCATGAACTGCGTACACCGCTGGCAGCGTTGAAAGCGAGGGTCGAGTTGGGGTTGCGCACACAGGAGCCGCAGGTGTGGCGTGACACTCTCGAGGCAACCGCCCAAAGTACTGACAAACTGACCCATCTGGCCAATCAGTTGCTGTCGCTGGCGCGGGTGGAGAATGGTGCCCGGGCAATTGCCGAAGGCGGGGCGCAGTTACTCGACCTCAGTCAGTTGGCGCGTGAGTTGGGGATGGCCATGGCGCCATTGGCTCATGCCCGTGGTGTGGCGCTGGCGCTCGAGGCGCCGGAACCGGTGCAGTTACGTGGCGAACCAACCTTGCTCAGCGAGTTGCTGAGCAATCTGTTGGACAACGCCTTGGCCCATACCCCGCCCGGTGGCAACGTGATCCTGAGGGTCATGGCGCCGGGTGTTCTTGAGGTGGAAGATGATGGGCCGGGAATCCCGGCGGCGGAGCGCGAGCGGGTCTTCGAGCGGTTCTACCGGCGTGGCGCACAGGGTACCGGCCTGGGGCTGGCCATCGTGGGTGAAATTTGCCGTGCACACCTTGCCCAGATCAGCCTGCACGATGGTGAAGGTGGTGGCTTGAGGGTGCGCGTCAGCTTCACCCCGGGCTAGCGGAACATGTGCCGAGCGCTGAGCAGGTCGCTGCTCAGCAGGGGTGTGTTGGCCGGCAACTTCAGGTGCGCGTAGGCCGGCAGCGAGGCGAGGGGACGCTCGCGTCCGCTGGTATCGCTGATGGCGCGAGCAATCTGAACGATATCGACGTAATCGATCTGCTGGGTTCGGCGGTCGAGGTCCTGGGTCAGGCTTGGCAGTTTTGCCAGTTGCTCAGGGAACTCCCAGACACTGAGGATCTTGTCGCCCAGCGAGGGATGAATCTGCTCGATGATGTGGTTCAGGCATACCGGATCGGACAGCAGTTCGTTGTGTTCTTCGGCGTAGGTTAGGATGGGCAGCACGCCGATTTGGTGAACCAGGCCGGCGAGGGCGCCCTGATCAGGCTTGAGGTTGGTGAAACGTAGGCAGATTTCATAGCTGATACCTGCAATCTCCAGGCTTTTTGCCCAGATTTCGCGCATTTTCTGCTCGACGGCTTCTGAGCGCGCATGGAAGATCTGCTCGATCACCAGGCCGATAGCAAGGTTACAGCTGTAGTTGATGCCCAGGCGCGTGATGGCTGCTTGCAAGTCGGTGACTTCGCAGGCTGCGCGCAGTAGTGGGCTGTTGACCACCTTGATCAGGCGCGCCGAAAGGGCGGCGTCGCGGCGGATCACTTTGCTCAGGGTGCTGACGCTGATCTCGCTGTCTTCGGCCGCTTCGCGAATACTCAGGGCCACCTCCGGCAGGGTCGGCAGCACCAGGTCGTCGTTGTCGATGGCGGTCAGCAATTGTGCTTCGACCATCTTTGCCAGCGTGTTCATTGTGATTCTCTACCGCATTCAATGAGGGCCCTGACGTACTGTGCGGCAGGGCGGGGCTGGCTCAACGCTGGATTTCGCGGTCGCGATCCAGCTCATAAGGTAACGACAGCAATTGCAGGCTCGGGCCTTCCAGGCTACCCAGGTGCAGGTTGCCGTCTTCTGCTGCGTCGGCCTGGAGCACAGCCAGCAGTTCGCAGCCGTGTTCGCTGCGGGCCGCCAGCACCACCTCGCCAACGGACGAGGCGTGTACCGGAGAAAACAGTGCGCTGCCCGGCTCTGGAAGTGGGCCGTCGATTAGGGCCAGACGGTACAGTCGGCGCTTGAGCTTGCCCAGGTACTGCATGCGCGCGACGATTTCCTGGCCGGTGTAGCAGCCCTTCTTGAAGCTGACACCGCCTACCGCTTGCAGGTTGATCATCTGCGGGATGAACAGCTCGCGGGTCTGCGCCATGACCTGGCCAATACCGGCGCGCACCTGGCCAAGCAGCCAGTCGTTCAGCTCGCCTGCTGCCAGGTGGGCAGCCAGGTGGCTGCGTACCTGGTCGGCATTCGCCGCCGGGCACCAGAGTTCAATGCGGCCTTCCGAGACGGCAATTGCCATCAGCCCATCATGCACAACGAATTCGTCGGGCTTGGCTGGCGCCGTGATGCCAAGCCCTTGCAGCGCCTGTTCAGCATGGCTCAGGCCGAAGCGAACCCAGGCGGCGCTTTCGTCGGTGAGCTTGGCTTTGGAGAACACGGCGTACTTCTTGAGGTCCGCCAGTTGTGGCTCGATCAGCTCGCTGGCCATGGCCAACACATAGCCGTCAGCCTGCGGCAGGATGCGGAAGCTCGACTGCATGCGGCCCTTCTGCATGCAGCGGGCACCCAGGCTGGAGGTGTGTTCATTGAGGTAATTGATGTTGCAGGTCAGTTGACCTTGCAGGAACTTGCCGGCGTCCGAGCCGCGGACGGCGAGGACGCCCTCATGAGACAAGGTGCAGAAAAAAGCGGAATCGGCCATGGGTCATCGCAGGGTGATAAGACTGGGGCTCATCATAGAGCGCCGTCGGAAAAATAGGTAGGTGAACTAGACCAATGCCTTGTGCCTGGCCTTGCCTACCCTTGTATACTGGCCGCCTATTTGAGGAGGGCTCCATGGTCGAACAATCTGAACTCAACCGGCTCTTTTGGCACAGCCGCCGTGGCATGCTCGAGCTGGATGTGCTGCTGGTACCTTTTACCCAGGAAGTCTATGCGACCCTGAGCGAAGCGGACCGCGAGTGCTACCGCAACCTGCTGGCTTGCGAAGATCAGGACATGTTCGGTTGGTTCATGGAACGTACCGAGTCCGAAGACCCTGAGCTGCAGCGCATGGTTCGCATGATCCTGGACCGTGTCCAGCCCAAGTGACCGCTTCGAATGTCGCTGGCAAGCCTCTCGGGGGTTGCTGGCGGCCTACCTGTTCGGCCAGCTGTCGGCGCTGCTTGCCCTGACCCTGCTGGACCTTCCCGTTGTCGTGCGCTTACTCGGGGCTGCCCTGTGCCTGTTGCATGGCGCCTGGGTGTTGCCGCGGCATATCGTATTGACTCATCCCCGTGCGTTCACCCGGTTGCGTAGAGACGCCCAGGGCTGGCATCTGTGGAGCCCTGCGCAGGGCTGGCAGTCGGTGCAGTTGTGTCGTGACAGCCTGGCGTTGCCTGGCCTGGTACTGCTGCGCTTCAGGCGCGCTGGGCGACGCTGGACGGAAAGCCTGTGCATTCCCTTCGACGCGCTGGAGCCGGTGCAGCACCGGCGCCTGCGCGTGCGGTTGAAGTTCAGTCGGCGTAGGTGGGCGGCAGCAGAATAGTGTCGCGGGCCTCTTTCAGCATCTGTGGGTAGTCCAGCGTGTAATGCAGCCCGCGACTTTCCTTGCGTTGCATGGCTGAACGTATCATCAGTTCCGCGACCTGGGCCAGGTTGCGCAGCTCGATCAGGTCGCGGCTGACCTTGTAGTTGCTGTAGAACTCGTCGATTTCGTCGAGCAGCAGGCGTACCCGGTGTTCGGCACGCTGCAAGCGCTTGTTGGTGCGCACGATGCCGACATAGTCCCACATGAATCGCCGCAGTTCGTCCCAGTTGTGCGCAATGATCACGTCTTCGTCCGAGTCGGTGACCTGGCTGGCATCCCAGCATGGCAATGTTGCGGGCATGCTTACCTGGTCCAGCTTGCTGATGATGTCGGCAGCAGCGGAGCGCCCATACACGAAGCACTCAAGCAGCGAGTTACTGGCCATGCGGTTGGCACCGTGCAGGCCGGTGAAGCTGGTCTCGCCAATGGCATAGAGGCCGGGCACATCAGTATGGCCCTGTTCGTCGACCACTACGCCGCCGCAGGTGTAATGAGCGGCCGGCACTACCGGGATTGCCTGGGTGGTGATGTCGATGCCAAAGGTCAGGCAGCGTTCGTAAACGGTCGGGAAGTGGCTTTTGACGAATTCGGCGGGCTTGTGGCTGATGTCCAGGTAGACACAGTCTGCCCCGAGGCGCTTCATCTCGTGGTCGATGGCGCGGGCGACGATGTCCCGTGGTGCCAGTTCTGCGCGCGGATCGAAGCGCGGCATGAAACGCTCGCCGTTCGGCAGTTTGAGCAGTGCGCCTTCGCCGCGCAGTGCTTCGGTAATCAGGAAGCTCTTGGCCTGCGGGTGATACAGGCAGGTCGG
Organism: Pseudomonas sp. HLS-6; assembly: GCF_002753995.1. Classification (NCBI taxonomy): domain Bacteria; kingdom Pseudomonadati; phylum Pseudomonadota; class Gammaproteobacteria; order Pseudomonadales; family Pseudomonadaceae; genus Pseudomonas; species Pseudomonas sp. HLS-6. The sequence goes on along the minus strand of NZ_CP024478.1, from coordinate 4,130,504 downwards.
GTGAAACTGGTTGAACTCCAGGTTGGCGACCCGGCAGCCTGCCCGCCAGGCCATGGCGATACCGTCGCCGCAGGCCCCGTCGGGGTTGCTGGTGTAGAGGTAGACCTTGGCGGCCCCTCCGGTAGCCAGTACGGTGAAGCGTGCGCCGTAGGTGTCGACTTCGCCTGTCGAGCGGTTGAGAACGTAGGCACCCAGGCAGCGCTCACCCTCCTGGCCCAGGCGCCGCTCGGTGATCAGGTCGACCGCAACCCGTTGCTCAAGCAGTTCGATGTTGGGACGCTGTCGAGCCTGGGCGAGCAGGGTGGTAAAGATCGCCGCGCCAGTGGCGTCGGCAGCATGAATGATGCGTCGATGACTGTGGCCACCCTCACGGGTCAAATGGAACTCAAAACTGCCGTCGTCGACGCTGGCATGTTCATCGCGCGTAAACGGTACGCCCTGGTCGATCAACCACTGGATGGCTTCTCGGCTGTGTTCGACCGTGAAGCGCACGGCATCTTCATGGCAAAGCCCGCCGCCTGCGTTGAGCGTGTCCTCGACATGAGACTGCACGGTATCGGTGTCGTCGAGTACGGCTGCTACACCACCTTGAGCCCAGAACGTTGAACCGTTGGCGAGCTCGCCTTTACTGAGAACGGCAATGCGCAAGTGCTCTGGCAAGGTGAGGGCCAGGCTCAGGCCGGCAGCGCCGCTGCCAATCACTAGGACGTCATGTTGAAACTGTTGGCTCATGTCTGGAACTTCCGCGCGGGGCGACCAAGAGGGCGTAGGTGCCCCCTAGTATATAAAGGGGGGGATCGGCACAATAGTCAGGCTTTTATGGCATTGTGAAACTATCGTGAATCGAAATGGGTAGTCTTTATAACAGCCCAATACCCGGTATTTCCATGCTATCTGCCGATTTTGCGTATGAGGTATCCCTGTCGGCAGCGGGAACTTTCCTTGAATTTCGGATATCCATAGAAGGCTGCCTGCATCACAGGACGCCGCGTCGATGGCAGCCGGGGCTTGTGTTAGCCGCTCTGCCCATGCCTTCGATGACCAGACTATCGACGCAGCCGGCGACGACCGTGCTGCGTTTTTTCGTGCGGGCTGACGACAGGCTGCAGGAAACTTGCTTGGAGGGGGAGAACTTTTGCGAAAAGCCCGAGTCTATGTTTGCAAGCCTGAGCGATGGCTGTTGCAGCACTCCTCCAGGTTCACCGAGGAGTATTCATGCTAACCCAGGAAGAGGATCAGCAACTTGTCGAGCGCGTACAGCGCGGCGACAGGCGAGCCTTCGATCTGTTGGTGCTGAAGTATCAGCACAAGATTCTCGGGTTGATCGTGCGTTTTGTGCACGACACCCATGAAGCCCAGGATGTGGCTCAGGAAGCGTTCATCAAGGCCTATCGGGCTCTGGGCAATTTTCGTGGTGACAGTGCGTTTTACACCTGGCTTTACCGCATTGCCATCAATACGGCAAAGAATTATCTGGTGTCGCGCGGTCGGCGGCCACCAGACAGCGATGTAAGTTCCGAGGATGCGGAATTTTACGACGGCGATCATGGCCTCAAGGATCTCGAGTCCCCAGAACGCTCGTTGTTGCGTGATGAGATCGAAGACACTGTTCATCGAACCATTCAGCAACTGCCAGAAGATTTGCGTACAGCGTTAACTTTGCGCGAATTCGAAGGTCTGAGTTACGAGGACATTGCAAGCGTCATGCAGTGTCCGGTGGGTACCGTGCGCTCCCGAATCTTCCGCGCTCGGGAGGCCATAGATAAAGCCCTGCAGCCCTTGTTGCAGGAAACCTGAGACAGCGGCGACAGCCAAGAGAGGAACCGCCATGAGTCGTGAAGCTTTGCAGGAATCGCTGTCCGCGGTAATGGATAACGAAGCGGACGAATTGGAATTGCGTCGGGTATTGAATGCCGTCGACGATTCTGAAGCCCGTGCAACCTGGTCGCGTTATCAGATTGCGCGTGCAGCCATGCACAAAGAGCTGTTGGTGCCGCAGCTGGACATCGCTGCTGCCGTGTCGGCAGCGCTGGCCGATGAAGCGACTCCGGTGAAGGCTGCCCCTCGGTCATGGCGTAGCCTGGGGCGTCTGGCGGTTGCTGCCTCGGTAACGGTTGCGGTATTGGCAGGCGTTCGGCTGTACAACCAAAATGAGATCACTGGCGCTCAACTGGCAGCCCAGCAGCCTCAGCAAGGCCTTTCTGTGCCACAAGTGCAGGGCCCTGCTGTTTTGGCAGGCTATAGTGAAAGTACCGATCAGCCAGGGCCGATGGCCAATGGTGTGCTCCAGGGGCAAGCAGGCTGGCAGGATCAACGTTTGCCAGGATACTTGCGTCAACATGCTCAGGAAGCAGCCCTGAAAGGCACTGAAAGCGCTTTGCCTTATGCCCGTGCGGCCAGCCTGGAAAATCGCTAAGTAAGGAGGATCATGCGCACGCTACCTCTCATACCGCTTTTGCTCGGTGTATGGTTGACGGGCCCTGCCTTAGCCGCCAATTCCTCCACTGAAGCTACTGACTGGCTCAGTCGTCTGGCAAAAGCCGAGCAACAGCAAAGCTATCAGGGTACTTTCGTTTACGAGCGTAACGGCAGTTTCTCCACTCACGAAGTCTGGCATCGCGTTCAGGATGGCAAGATCAGCGAGCGTTTGGTGCAGCTCGATGGGGCGGCTCAGGAGGTCGTGCGTGTTGACGGTATTACCCGCTGCGTGAGCGGAGCCTTGTTGGCGGAGGTGAGCAGTGTACCGGCCGTTCCTGGTCGTGTACTTGATCCGCTGAAACTGATGAACTGGTATGACCTGGGCATTGCCGGCCGTTCGCGTGTCGCCGGTCGCGACGTCACTATCGTTACCCTCAGCCCGCGTGACCAGCATCGTTATGCGTTTGAACTTCATCTGGATCGCGAAACCGGCTTGCCGCTCAAGTCATTGATGATCAATGACAAGGGGCAGTTACTGGAGCGTTTCCAGTTCACGCGCCTGGACACGACCAATGTTCCGAGCGACGCTCAGTTGCAGCCTGGCGATAACTGCAAGGCGGTTGCCCAGGCTTCTGAAGAGGCTGCACAGCGCGTGACAGGCTGGCGTTCAGACTGGTTGCCGCCAGGGTTTGAGCTGGTCAACAGCTCGATACGCCAAAGCCAGGACGGAAAAAGAACTGTCAGTAGCCTCATGTATGACGACGGGTTGGCGCGCTTCTCTGTGTTTGTCGAGCCTTCTGGCGAGGGTGGCGCTGTCGATACGCGTACCCAGCTTGGGCCGACCGTTGCAGTTTCGCGACGCTTGACGACGCCCAAAGGGGATATGGCGGTGACCGTTGTCGGTGAAATTCCGATCGGCACGGCTGAGCGCGTTGCACTGTCGATGCGGGCGCAAGATGCTCAGGCCAAGCAGTGATTGTCGTTTAAGAGGTGCACGGATGACAGGCACGCCGACCAGGGACAGACATGATTGGTAAGCTTTGCGGTTTGCAAAATCTGATGGAATTTTCTATAGGTCAGGCCTTTCGGGGTCTGGCCTTTTCTGCTGTTGCAGCATCAAGAATGCCTATGCATCCAGCCTGTTTGTCGCCTTCACGGGTGCCGCCGGGCTTCTTGCGTTCGCAGGTCCCTACTGCTTAACCACGCTTGTTGTGACGGGAGCCGTATGTCAATACCACGCTTGAAATCGTATCTAACGTTGTTCGCCGCCGTGCTGATGCTCGGTCAGGTGGTCACCGCGCAGGCCGAAGCCTTGCCGGACTTCACTACGCTGGTCGAGCAAGCTTCGCCGGCAGTGGTGAACATCAGTACCCGGCAAAAAATGCCGGATCGTCAGCTTGCCGGTGGGCAGATGCCAGACCTGGAAGGCTTGCCGCCGATGTTCCGTGAATTTTTTGAGCGCAACATGCCTCCAGCGCCCCGCTCGCCGCGTGGCGATCGCCAGCGCGAGGCGCAGTCGCTGGGCTCGGGGTTTATCATCTCCAGTGATGGCTACGTGCTGACCAACAATCACGTAGTGGCCGATGCCGATGAGATCATGGTCCGTCTGTCGGATCGCAGTGAGTTCCAGGCCAAAGTGGTGGGCACTGACCCGCGCACCGATGTTGCGCTCTTGAAAATCGATGGCAAGAACCTGCCAACCGTCAAGCTGGGCGATTCGGAGAAACTCAAGGTCGGTGAATGGGTGCTGGCTATCGGCTCGCCGTTCGGCTTCGATCATTCGGTGACCAAAGGTATTGTCAGTGCCAAGGGCCGTACACTGCCTAACGACACCTATGTGCCGTTCATTCAGACGGACGTGGCCATCAACCCGGGTAACTCCGGTGGCCCGCTGTTCAACATGAACGGTGAGGTGGTCGGGATCAACTCGCAGATCTTCACCCGTTCCGGTGGCTTCATGGGCCTGTCGTTCGCTATCCCGATCGATGTGGCGCTGGATGTCTCCAACCAACTGAAGAAAGACGGCAAGGTCAGTCGTGGCTGGCTGGGTGTGGTCATTCAGGAGGTCAACAAGGACCTCGCAGAGTCGTTTGGCCTGGATAAACCAGCCGGTGCGCTGGTGGCCCAGGTGCTTGAGGGTGGCCCGGCGGCCAAGGGTGGCCTGCAGGTGGGAGACGTTATCCTGAGCATGAATGGTCAGCCGATCATCATGTCCGCTGATCTGCCTCATTTGGTGGGTGGCCTGAAAGAAGGCGCCAAAGCCAGTCTGGAAGTGGTCCGTGAAGGCAAACGCCGTACGCTGGATGTCACCATCGGCGCACTGCCGGATGACGATCAGGAAATCGTAGCCAGTGCCAACGGTGGCATCGAGCGTAGCAGCAACCGCCTGGGCGTTTCCGTGGCGGACTTGAATGCCGAGCAGAAGAAAGCGCTGGAGCTGAAGGGCGGTGTGGTCATCAAGGAAGTTCAGGACGGCCCTGCTGCAATGATTGGCCTGCGTCCAGGTGATGTGATTACTCATCTGAACAACCAGGCGATCATTTCGGCCAAGAGCTTCACTGAAATTGCCAAGGACCTGCCGAAGAACCGTTCGGTGTCGATGCGTGTGCTGCGTCAGGGCCGTGCCAGTTTCATCACCTTCAAGCTGGCTGAATAAGCCGGGTTGATTGAAGAGGGCGGCCACGGCCGCCCTTTTTTGTGTCTTCTGATGAGCGCAGAGCACTCTGTAAGCGCCTGCTGTGGGGGAATCGTACAGTTGGCAGGGGATGTTCCTACGGCGCGAAATCGTTGTTCACGTGACGCCCACGCTGAGCATCAGGTACAATTCCCGGCTATTTTTCGGCGGGCCTCGTTCCGCAGCCTTTTTGAGTGTTGACCCGTGAGTGATTTGAGTCATATCCGCAATTTCTCCATCATCGCCCACATTGACCATGGCAAGTCGACGCTGGCCGACCGCTTCATTCAAATGTGCGGCGGCCTGTCCGCGCGTGAGATGGAAGCCCAGGTACTCGATTCCATGGACCTGGAGCGCGAGCGCGGGATCACCATCAAGGCTCACAGCGTCACCTTGCACTACAAGGCAAAGGACGGTGTCACCTACCAGTTGAACTTCATTGATACCCCAGGTCACGTTGACTTCACCTATGAAGTCAGCCGCTCGCTGGCCGCCTGTGAAGGTGCCTTGCTGGTGGTCGATGCTGGCCAGGGCGTCGAGGCTCAGTCGGTTGCCAACTGCTACACCGCCATCGAGCAAGGCCTTGAGGTCATGCCGGTCCTGAACAAGATGGACCTGCCCCAGGCCGACCCGGAGCGGGTCAAGGAAGAAATCGAGAAGATCATCGGTATCGACGCTACCGATGCCGTTGCCTGCAGCGCCAAGAGCGGCTTGGGTGTGGAAGAGGTGCTTGAGCGCCTGGTGCACACCATTCCTGCACCGACCGGTGATATCGAAGCGCCGCTGCAAGCCCTGATCATCGACTCCTGGTTCGACAACTACCTGGGCGTTGTGTCCCTGGTGCGTGTACGCCACGGTCGCGTGAAGAAAGGCGACAAGATTCTGGTCAAGTCCACCGGCAAGGTCCACCTGGTGGACAGCGTCGGTGTATTTACCCCGAAACATACCCAGACCGTCGACCTCAAGGCCGGTGAAGTGGGCTTCATCATTGCCAGCATCAAGGACATTCATGGTGCGCCAGTGGGCGACACCCTGACTCTGAGCTCAACCCCTGAGGTTGAGGTGCTGCCAGGTTTCAAACGGGTTCAGCCACAGGTTTATGCCGGTCTTTTCCCGGTCAGCTCCGATGATTTCGAAGATTTTCGTGATGCATTGCAGAAGCTGACCCTGAACGACTCGTCGTTGCAGTACTCGCCGGAAAGCTCCGACGCACTGGGCTTCGGCTTCCGTTGCGGCTTCCTCGGCATGCTGCACATGGAGATCATCCAGGAGCGCCTGGAGCGCGAATACGACCTGGACCTGATCACCACCGCGCCAAGCGTAATCTTCGAGGTCAAACTCAAGACGGGCGAAACGATCTACGTCGATAACCCATCGAAGCTGCCGGATATCTCTGCAGTCGAGGATTTCCGTGAGCCGATCGTGCAGGCGACCATCCTCGTGCCTCAAGAGCACCTGGGTAACGTCATTACCCTGTGCATCGAGAAGCGCGGCGTACAGCGCGACATGCAGTTCCTCGGTTCGCAAGTACAAGTGCGCTACGATCTGCCGATGAACGAAGTGGTTCTGGACTTCTTCGACCGCTTGAAGTCCACCAGCCGTGGTTATGCGTCGCTGGACTACCATTTCGACCGTTATCAGTCGGCGAATCTGGTAAAACTCGACGTGCTGATCAACGGCGACAAGGTCGATGCCCTGGCCCTGATCGTGCACCGTGACAATGCGCACTATAAAGGTCGCGCATTGACCGAGAAGATGAAGGAACTGATTCCTCGGCAGATGTTCGATGTGGCCATCCAGGCCGCCATTGGCGGGCAGATCGTCGCGCGAACCACTGTCAAGGCGCTCAGAAAGAACGTACTGGCTAAATGTTACGGTGGCGACGTGAGCCGTAAGCGCAAGCTGTTGGAAAAACAGAAGGCCGGTAAGAAACGCATGAAGCAGGTCGGCAACGTGGAAATTCCACAAGAAGCCTTCCTGGCCGTGCTCAGGTTGGATAGCTAGGTCCTATGTCGCTAAATTTCCCGCTGTTGTTAGTCATCGCCGTTGCCGTTTGCGGTCTGCTGGCCTTGCTTGATCTGCTGTTTCTGGCGCCACGCCGGCGGGCAGCGATCAGTAACTATCAGGGCAGCGTCAGCCAGCCTGATATGTCGGTACTTGAGCAGCTCAACAAGGAACCGCTGCTGGTTGAATACGGCAAGTCGTTCTTTCCGGTGCTGTTCATCGTGCTGGTGCTGCGCTCGTTCCTGGTAGAGCCGTTCCAGATCCCTTCGGGGTCGATGAAGCCGACCCTTGAAGTGGGCGATTTCATTCTGGTGAACAAGTTCTCCTATGGCATTCGTTTGCCGGTGATCGACAAGAAGGTCATTGAGGTTGGTGACCCTAAGCGGGGTGATGTAATGGTGTTCCGCTACCCGAGCGATCCGAACGTGAACTACATCAAGCGGGTGGTTGGCCTGCCAGGTGACCAGATCCGTTACACCAGCGACAAGAAGTTGTTCGTCAACGGTCAGCTGATTGCCGAGCAACTGGTGGGTACCGAGCCAGGCACCCTGGGCAGCGCCGAGCTGTACAAGGAAAAACTGGGCGAGGTGGAACACCTGATCCGTAAGGAAATGGGCCGCTACCGGATGCCGCCGGACCAACAGTGGGTAGTCCCGGCTGGGCACTATTTCATGATGGGCGACAACCGCGACAACTCCAACGACAGCCGATACTGGGATGACCCCAACATTCCAAAAGAGCTGCACGGCATGGTTCCGGACAAGAACATCGTCGGCAAGGCCTTCGCTGTCTGGATGAGTTGGCCAGAGCCGAAATTGAGTCACCTGCCGAGCCTTTCGCGGGTTGGGCTGATCAAGTAACACCTAAACGGCGCTGTCTTGGGACAGCGCCGAATGCTTTTCTGGCATAGGCTGTGTTCAGGGTGTCTGTGGATGTCCCCGAATCACTGGGTCGGAAGGGCATGAAGCCAAATAGTCTTTCAGGATCCGGATTTGAACAACGCGTTAAACCTGACGGCCACGAGCCAATCCGATAAGTGTGGGCGCCGGGCTGAGTCCCAGGCGCAAAAAATCGGCCATAAACCGAGCGTGGGTACACTGTGAGCGTTTCCTTGAGCCGCCTCGAGCGCAAGCTCGGCTACACCTTCAAGAACCAGGAGCTGATGCTGCTGGCCCTCACGCATCGCAGTTACGCCGGGCGTAACAACGAGCGCCTGGAATTTCTGGGCGATGCGATTCTCAACTTTGTTGCCGGTGAGGCGCTGTTCGAGCGTTTTCCGCAAGCCCGTGAGGGTCAGTTGTCACGCCTGCGTGCGCGGCTGGTCAAGGGCGAGACCCTGGCCGTACTGGCGCGTGGGTTCGACCTCGGCGAGTACCTGCGTCTGGGCTCTGGCGAATTGAAAAGCGGCGGTTTCCGTCGCGAGTCGATTCTGGCCGACGCCCTTGAAGCGCTTATCGGTGCGATTTACCTCGACTCGGACATGCACACCGCGCGTGATCGCGTGCTGGACTGGCTGACCGGTGAGTTCGAGAGCCTGACGCTGGTCGATACCAACAAGGACCCGAAAACCCGTTTGCAGGAATTCCTGCAGTCACGGGCCTGCGAACTGCCCCGCTATGAAGTGGTGGATATTCAGGGTGAACCGCATTGCCGGACGTTTTTCGTCGAATGCGAAGTGGCCCTGTTGACTGAAAAAAGCCGAGGGCAGGGTGTTAGCCGGCGTATTGCCGAGCAGGTCGCCGCGGCGGCAGCCCTGATCGCCCTGGGCGTGGAGAATGGCAATGACTGATACGAATACTACCCGTTGCGGCTATGTCGCCATCGTCGGCCGCCCCAACGTGGGCAAATCGACGTTGCTTAACCACATCCTCGGGCAGAAGCTGGCGATTACCTCGCGCAAGCCGCAGACCACACGTCACAACATGCTTGGGATCAAGACCGAGGGCGATATCCAGGCGATCTACGTCGATACCCCCGGTATGCACAAGAGCAACGAGAAGGCGCTCAACCGCTACATGAACAAGACCGCTTCGGCGGCCTTGAAAGACGTCGACGTGGTTATCTTCGTTGTCGATCGCACCCGCTGGACCGATGAGGACCAACTGGTGCTGGAGCGCGTGCAGTACGTGCAAGGCCCGGTGATCCTGGCCATCAACAAGACCGACCGTATCGAAGAGAAGGCCGAGTTGATCCCGCACCTGCAATGGTTGCAGGAGCAACTGCCGAATGCCGAGATCGTGCCGATTTCCGCGCAGCAGGGGCATAACCTCGATGCACTGGAAGCACTGATCGCCAAGCACCTGCCGGAAAACGAACACTTTTTCCCGGAAGACCAGATCACCGACCGCAGCAGCCGTTTCCTGGCCGCTGAACTGGTGCGCGAGAAGATCATGCGTCAACTCGGTGCCGAGCTGCCGTACCAGATCACCGTGGAGATCGAAGAGTTCAAGCAGCAGGGCAAGATCCTGCATATCCATGCCTTGATCCTGGTCGAGCGTGATGGTCAGAAGAAGATCATCATTGGCGACAAGGGCGAGCGGATCAAACGCATTGGTTCCGAGGCACGCAAGGACATGGAGTTGCTGTTCGACGCCAAGATCATGCTCAACCTCTGGGTCAAGGTCAAAGGTGGCTGGTCTGATGATGAGCGTGCCCTGCGCTCCTTGGGTTACGGCGACCTGTAAGCCTCCAGGCCCGATACCGTCCGGTGTCGGGCCGACTCCTTTCTGAAGTTCAACTCATGGAACTACCCGTCGGCCAACCGGCTTACGTCTTGCACAGTCGGGCCTACCGCGAAACCAGTGCACTGGTGGACTTCCTCACGCCTCAGGGCCGGCTGCGTGCGGTGTTACGTCGTGCACGGGGTAAGGCCGGAACGCTGGCGCGTCCCTTCGTTGCGCTGGAAGTCGAGTTCCGTGGCCGTGGTGAACTGAAAAACGTCGGGCGCATGGAAAGCAATGGTGTCGGTATCTGGCTGAACGGTGATGCACTGTTCAGTGGCCTCTACCTTAACGAGTTGATGACCCGACTGCTGCCCCTCGAGGACCCGCACCCCCGGTTGTTTGAACATTACACCGCAACCTTGCAGGCATTGGCCGCCGGGCGCGCGCTGGAGCCGTTGCTGCGCTCGTTCGAGTGGCGCCTGCTGGATGAGCTGGGGTATGCCTTCGAGTTGGATCGGGATCTTGCGGGGGAACCGCTGGCCGCCGATGGCCTGTATCGGTTGCAGGTGGATGCAGGCCTGGAGCGGGTTTACCTGCTTCAGCCGGGTGTGTTCAATGGCGTTGAGCTGACAGCCATGGCCGAAGCCGACTGGAGTGTGCCCGGTGCCTTGAGCGCGGCCAAGCGTTTGATGCGTCAGGCGCTGGCTGTTCATTTGGGCGGAAGGCCATTGGTCAGTCGCGAACTGTTTCGCAAGCCGTAAGCTCGTCGTATGCTGTGAGGCTCAATTTTCAGGAGAGCTTCTTCGTGACCCACAGCAACCGCATTCTTCTCGGCGTGAACATCGACCACGTGGCGACCCTGCGCCAGGCCCGTGGCACGCGTTACCCGGACCCGGTCAAGGCCGCGCTGGATGCCGAGGAGGCCGGTGCCGATGGCATCACCGTCCACCTGCGTGAAGACCGCCGGCATATTCAGGAGCGCGACGTGCTGCTGCTCAAGGATGTGCTGCAAACGCGGATGAACTTCGAGATGGGCGTCACCGAGGAAATGATGGCGTTTGCCGAGCGTATTCGCCCGGCACATATCTGCCTGGTACCGGAAACACGTCAGGAGCTGACCACCGAGGGCGGCCTGGATGTGGCTGGCCAGGAAGCGCGGATCAAGGCGGCAGTCGAGCGCCTGTCGCGCCTCGGCTCGGAAGTGTCCTTGTTCATCGATGCTGACGAGCGCCAGATCGAGGCGTCTCGCCGTGTTGGGGCTCCGGCTATCGAACTGCATACCGGTCGTTACGCTGATGCCGAAACACCCGCTGACGTGGCTGAAGAGCTCAAGCGCGTCGCCGACGGCGTGGCCTTTGGCGTCGCTCAGGGCCTGATCGTAAACGCCGGGCACGGCTTGCACTATCACAACGTGGAAGCAGTCGCGGCAATCAAGGGCATCAACGAGCTGAACATCGGGCATGCACTGGTTGCCCATGCCCTGTTCGTCGGCTTCAAGTCGGCAGTGGCCGAGATGAAGTCTCTGATTCTGGCGGCCAGCCGCGGCTGAGCAATAGGTCACTCATGTATGCCGCCAGACGAGGTGATACCTGGTCGGCGGCTTAGCATTGAGCATTACTTGCGCGCGACCAGCACCGCACGGCGTGGTGCTGGCAAACCTTCGATGGTGCGGCTGTGATCGTTGGGGTCGAGGAAGTCGCTGAGCGACTGATAACGCATCCACTCGGTGCTGCGTTGTTCCTCGATGCTGGTGACGCTGACATCGACGCAGCGCACGTCACTGAATCCGGCGCGACGCAGCCAGCGCTCCAGCGCAGGTACCGAGGGCAGGAACCAGACGTTGCGCATTTGTGCGTAGCGGTCTTCAGGTACCAATACCTGCTGTTCATCACCGTCGATGACCAACGTTTCCAACACCAACTCGCCACCCTTGACCAGGCAGTCCTTGAGCGCCAGCAGGTGCTCGATTGGCGAGCGCCGATGGTAGAAGACGCCCATGGAGAATACGGTGTCGAAGCCTTCGAGGTTCGCTGGTAGGTCTTCCAGGGCGAACGGCAAGTGCCAGGCCGGCAGTTCTGGCAGGTAACGTTGCACGGCCTGGAACTGGCAGAAGAACAGCCAGTTGGGGTCTACGCCAATGACGCTGTCGGCACCGGCACCGAGCATGCGCCACTGGTAGTAGCCATTGCCGCAGCCGACGTCCAGTACACGCTTGCCGCGCAAGTCCAGGTGCGGCGCGACCCGCTCCCATTTCCAGTCCGAACGCCATTCGGTGTCGACGTGAACCCCGAACAGGTCGAAAGGCCCCTTGCGCCAGGGCGACAAGCCCATCAGTGCCGTGCGCATCTGTTCACGCGTGGCAGGCTCGCAGTCGCAGTCCAGGCGCAGACCGTTGAGCAGGTCGACGTGCTCGGGGGTGAGCGCGGGCAGGGCATCGAGCGCCGCTTGCCAACGTTCGAGGTCGCCATGGCCTTTTTCCAGCTTGGCATCGAGTTGTGCCTGCAGGCCCTGGGACCATTCAGCCAGAGGGGTGCCCGCCAGGCGGCGAACAAGAGGGGAAAGATCAATCATGGCAGGGCAATCAGTGAGGCGAAATTAAGGCACTGGAACCACGGCACGACCTTGGAGAAGCCCGCTGCGAGTAGACGCTCACGGTGTTCTTCCAGGCTGTCGGGTTTCATCACGTTCTCGATGGCACTGCGTTTCTGGGCAATTTCCAGTTCGCTGTAGCCATTGGCGCGCTTGAACGCGACATGCAGGTCGGTGAGCAGGGCGTGTTCCTGTGGGTCGTTGAAGCGCAGTTTTTCCGAGAGGATCAGGGCGCCGCCGGGCAGCAGGGCCTGGCGAATACGCGACAGCAGTGCCAGGCGCTGCTCTGGGGCAATGAACTGCAGGGTGAAGTTCATCGCCACCACCGAGGCAGGCTGGAACTCAAGGGCGAGGATGTCGCCTTCGATCACTTCGACCGGCAGCAGCTCCTGGAACATTGAGTCTTGGGCCGTGAGGTACTGGCGGCAACGCTCGACCATGGCTGCGGAGTTGTCCACAGCGATAACGCGGCAGCCGTCCTGGCGTACATGCCGGCGCAGTGCCTGGGTGACAGCACCCAACGAGCTGCCCAGGTCGTACAGGGCGGTGTGCGGCTGAGCAAACTGCGCAGCCAGTACGCCGAGGTTCTCGACAATGGTCGGGTAGCCGGGTACTGAACGCTTGATCATGTCCGGGAACACTCGGACCACGTCTTCGTTGAAGGCGAAGTCGGGCACCTGGCCAAGCGGCTGGGCGAATAGGCGGTCGGGTTCTTTGCTCACGGGCAGTCCAGGCGTTCAGCGGTAAAGGGTCGGCATTTTAGCCAAACTGGCAGCGGGATGCATGGCCGGCTGACAAGTGCGGCTTACTTCACCGTAATTGCACAATCAAAGGTCTGTGTCGGGGGGATTTCCGGTGCCCAGGGTTGTTGATAGACCAGTATCAAGTGACCCTCGCCAGCGGCCTTCGCCTGGAAGCGCCATACTGATTGCCCGGCGCTACCGACCAGCCCTGTACCTTCGGGGTTGCTGTAGACCTCCGGGCCAAGGCTGCGCAGGATACTGGCGGCAGGGTTTTGCAATAACCAGCGGTAGCCCGTGGTGGGGTTGCTGGGCAGCGTCAGGGTGAGGGTTTGATCATTTCGCAACTGGACGGGGCAGTCTGCCGTTTTTTCCAGATTGATGTTCTGCCGTGGTTGTTGGGCGCAGGCGCTGAGCAGGGCGAGGCTCACGGGAACGAGCAGGCGGGCAAGGGTCATGATGGCTCCGAATGAACAACGAAGACGCAGCATAACCGAAGCGCCCGCACATGTAGGCGTCGGCTTCACCCGCGATGCAGGCAGTGCGTGCGATGCGCCATGGCATCACGCGCATCGCCCGCAAGGCTGGCTCTCTCAGACGCCGCGGTAGTCAGAACAACACGTTGGCAACGTCGCTGAAACGCTTGGCAAAGTGCACGTTCAAGCCCTGTTTGAGGTAGTCCGGCAGCTCTTCAAAATCGCCGCGGTTGGCCTCAGGCAGGATCAGCTCGAAGATTTTCTGTCGGCGTGCGGCAATCACTTTCTCGCGTACGCCGCCAATCGGCAGCACATGCCCGGTCAGTGTCAGCTCGCCAGTCATGGCCACGCCTTTCTTCGGCGCCTGGTCGCGGGCCAGCGATAGCAAGGCACTGGCCATGGTCACGCCGGCACTCGGGCCGTCCTTGGGCGTTGCGCCTTCCGGCACATGCAGGTGGATAAAGGCCTCGTTGAAGAAGCTCGGGTCGCCACCGAACTGCTTCAGGTGCGAGCTGACATAGCTGTAGGCGATCTCGGCAGATTCCTTCATGACATCGCCCAACTGACCGGTCAGTTTGAAGCCGCGGTTCAGGGTGTGGATCAGGGTTGCCTCGATTGGCAAGGTCGCGCCGCCCATGCTGGTCCAGGCCAGGCCGGTGATGACGCCTTTTCCTGCCAGCACCTGTTCACTGCGAAACACCGGCATGCCCAGGGAGGCTTCAAGGTCCTTCGTGCCAATCTTGATGGTTGTGTCGGGGTGCTCCAGTAACTGCACCACGGCTTTGCGCACCAGCTTGCCCAACTGCTTCTCAAGCTGACGTACGCCAGCTTCGCGCGCATAGCCTTCGATGACCGCGCGCAGGGCGCTGTCGGTGATACTCAGGCTGGTTTTGGCCACCCCGGCTTTCTGCAGTTGCTTGGGCCACAAATGGCGCTTGGCGATAGCCAGTTTCTCTTCGGTGATGTAGCCGGAAAGGCGGATCACTTCCATGCGGTCGAGCAATGGCCCGGGAATCGAGTCGAGGGTGTTGGCGGTGCAGACGAACAACACTTTGGACAAGTCCAGGCGCAGGTCCAGGTAATGGTCGAGGAAGTCGACGTTCTGTTCCGGGTCGAGGGTCTCCAGCAGCGCCGAGGCGGGGTCGCCCTGGTAGCTCTGGCCCATCTTGTCGATCTCGTCGAGCATGATAACCGGGTTCATTACGCCGACGTCCTTCAAGGCCTGCACCAGTTTGCCTGGCTGGGCACCGATGTAGGTGCGCCGGTGCCCCTTGATCTCGGCTTCGTCGCGCATGCCGCCAACACTGAAGCGGTAGAACGGCCGTCCCAGGGATTCGGCAATGGATTTGCCGATGCTGGTCTTGCCGACGCCTGGCGGGCCTACGAGCAGGACAATCGAACCGCTTATTTCGCCCTTGTAGGCACCCACCGCAAGAAACTCAAGGATTCGCTCCTTGATGTCGTCGAGGCCGGCATGGTGAAGGTCCAGCACCTTGCGCGCATGCTTGAGGTCAAGCTTGTCTTTGCCGTAAACGCCCCAGGGCAGGGCAGTTGCCCAGTCCAGGTAGTTGCGGGTGACGGCATACTCCGGTGAGCCGGTCTCAAGAATCGACAGCTTGCCCAGCTCTTCATCGATACGTTTCTGCGTGGCGCTTGGCAGAGTTTTGCCTTCCAGGCGCTGCTTGAACTGTTCCAGATCGGCACTGCGGTCGTCCTTGGTCAGCCCCAGTTCCTGTTGGATGACCTTGAGTTGTTCCTTGAGGAAAAACTCACGCTGATGCTCACCGATCTGCCGGTTCACTTCGGCAGAAATCTCGTTCTGCAGGCGTGCGACCTCGACCTCCTTGCGCAACATCGGCAGGACCTTCTCCATGCGCTTGAGCATGGGCACACAGTCGAGCACTTCCTGCAGTTGGCTACCGGTGGCCGAGGTCAGTGCGGCGGCGAAGTCGGTGAGGGGGGACGGGTCGTTGGGGCTGAACCGGTTTAAGTAGTTTTTCAGTTCTTCGCTGTACAGCGGGTTGAGCGGCAGCAGCTCCTTGATCGCGTTGATCAGCGCCATGCCGTAGGCCTTCACCTCGTCGGTGGGCTCGCTGGGCTGATGCGGATAATCAACCTCGACCAGATAGGGCGGTCGATGGTGCTTGAGCCAGCCGCGGATACGCACACGGCTCAGGCCTTGGGCAACGAATTGCAGTTTGCCGTTTTCGCGGCTGGCGTGGTGGACCTTGACCAGGGTGCCGTAGGTTGGCAGCGTCGATGTATCAAAGTGCCGAGGGTCGTCAGGCGGAGTGTCCATGAAGAACAGCGCCAAGGCATGGTGTGGTGTCTTGGCCACCAGATCGAGGGTTTCTGCCCAGGGTTCTTCATTGACGATGACCGGCAACACTTGCGCCGGGAAGAACGGCCGGTTGTGAATCGGAATGATATAGACCTTGTCCGGCAGTTGCTGGCCGGGCAATGCCAGGTGGGTACGGCCACTGTGGCTGGCTTCGATATGTTCGACTTCGGCCTGTTCCTTTGGCGTTTCCGGGAGATCCTGCTGGTCGCTCATGGGGCACCTGCGTAAATGACTATGGTGCTTAGATGGGGCGGGTGAAAGGCTGTTTCAATGGCAAAGGTTGTGCCCACGCCATGCAAAAAAAACGGCCACCTAAAGGGTAGCCGTTCAATCACATGAAAGCGCCCGGTTTGCGCGGGGCGCTCTCAGTTGGCATCAGTCAGCCAATTTGTAAGCAATTACGTAGTCACCCATTTTGGTGCCCAGCGAGCCATGGCCGCCAGCCGTCACCAGCACGTACTGTTTGCCGTCCTTGCCGGTGTAGGTCATCGGGGTTGCCTGGCCACCTGCCGGCAGGCGCGACTTCCACAACTCTTTGCCGGTGTTTACGTCGTAGGCGCGCAGGTACTGGTCGAGTGTGCCGCTGAGGAAGCCCAGGCCGGAGGCCGTCACAATTGAACCGCCCATGCTCGGCACACCGATCGGCAGGCCAATCGGCAGCGGTGAGCTGTCGCGGCTGGTACCGTTCTTGTGTTTCCACACCACTTTGCCTTTGTTCAGGTCAATACCAGCAACGTAACCCCAGGCGGGGGCCTGGCACGGTATGCCGAGCGGCGACATGAACGGATGCATGGTCACGGCATAGGGCGCACCGCTATTGGGTTGTACGCCGCTGGTTTCGCTTTCACGCTTACTGCCTGCGGCAACATCGGCGCGCGGCACCAGCTTGGAGACGAAGGCCATGTAGTTCGGGCTGGTGAACAGCAGTTGGCGAACCGGATCAACCGAGACGCTGCCCCAGTTGAATACGCCGACGTTGCCTGGGTAAACCAGGCTGCCTTGCAGCGATGGCGGGGTGTACTGGCCTTCGTAGCGCAGTTCGCGGAACTGGATGCGGCAGAGCATCTGGTCAAACGGGCTGGCGCCCCACATGGCTTGTTCGGTCAGGTCTGGGCCCAGCAGGTTGAGGTCCGAGCGTGCCTGGGTCGGCGAAGTGTGATCGCCTTCGACCGCGCCCTGAGGTGCCGGGACTTCCTGGATCGGAATGATCGGCGTGCCGTCACGACGATCGAGGACATACAGGCTGCCCTGTTTGGTCGGTGCAATCAGGGCCGGTTTCACGCCATCGGCGGTGGCCATGTCGAGTAGGGTCGGCTGGCTGCCGACGTCCATGTCCCACAGGTCATGGTGGGTGAACTGATAATTCCAGCGCACCTTGCCGGTGGTCAGGTCCAGCGCCACGATGCCGGCGCTGAATTTCTCTGCGCCTGGGGTACGGTCGGCGCCCCATTGGTCTGGGGTCTGGTTGCCCAGTGGCAGGTAGACCATGTTGAGCTTTTCATCGACGCTGGCCAACGACCACATGTTGGGTGAGTTGCGGGTGTAGAACTTGCCCGCTGCCAGCGGTGCTGTGGCCTCAGGGTTGCCGGCGTCCCAGTTCCAGACCAGGTGCCCATCGTGTACGTCGTAAGCGCGGATGACACCGGACGGTTCGTTGGTCGACTCGTTGTCGGTGACGTGGCCGCCAATGATCACCAGTTGGCGGGTAATGGCCGCAGGCGAGGTCGAGTAGTAGCCGCCAGCGGTGAATGGGCCGATACCGGTGGTCAGGTCGATGACACCCTGCTTGCCGAAGCCTTCACAGATTTTGCCGTTATCAGCGTTCAGTGCGATCAGGCGTGCATCAGCGGTGGGCAGGTAGAGGCGGCGAGGGCAAGCGCGGACCACCGCCATGCCGGCTTCGGAGATTTTGGGGGCCGGGCTGCCGTCCATGTTGACGTAGTTGTTCTCGTCGTAATACGACACCCCCCGGCAGGTCATGTGGGCGAAGCCCTTGAAGCCGACCGGGCTTTTGATCTGCGGATCGAAACGCCAGATTTCCGCGCCGGTGTCCGGGTCCAATGCCAGTACTTTGCTGTGCGCGGTGCAGGCATAGAGCATGCCGTTGGCCTTCAGCGGGGTGTTCTGGTTGGTCAGTTCCACCGGATCGTTGTCAGTTGGCAGATCGCCTGTACGGATACGCCAGGCTTCCTGCAACTTGTGAATGTTGTAGGGCGTGATCTGGCGTAGGGGCGAGTAACGGTCACCATACTCAGTGCGGCCATAGGCCTGCCATTCACCGTCCGGCATTTGCGGCGCGGTGCTGGCCATGTCACTGCTGTCGCGGCCCAGCTTGCCATTGATTTCACCTGGGTGAGTGAACTGGCTGGCGATGGCTGTAGCACCCGACAACACGACGGCCAGGCTCAGCAGGCCGGTGTTCACTTTGCTCGGTTGGCCACGCAGTGGGCGGCGTGCCCATGGCAGCAGCAGGACAACGCCAAGGGCGAACCACAGGGCCAGACGGGGCACCAGTTGCCACCAGTCCAGGCCCACTTCCCACAGTGCCCAGAGGGTGCTGCCCAGCAGAACCAGGCCGTACAGGCCGAGGGCATTGCGGCGTAATGCCAGCAGCAGGATGCCGGACAGGGCAAAACCGATACCGGCAATCAGGTAATACAGCGAGCCGCCAAGCTGGCTTAGCTTTATGCCACCGGCCAGCAGTGCCAGGCCCATCAGCAACAGCAGAATGCCGAGCAGTCTCGGCAGCCAGCGGGTTCTACTCAAGGCACCGTCAGTGCTCATCGTGTGTTCTCCGTACAGTTGAAACAGTTCGAGCCGCAGCTCGGATAAAATTCGGGGTGGTTCATGTTTAGAAGCTGCTCTGGATTTTCAGGCCGCCGATCAGTGCGTCGTCGACCTGCCCGACACCGCCTGGGTGGCGGATGTACTGCAGGTTCGGGCGCACGGTGAGCCAGTTGGCCAAGTGAATGCCGTAGTACAGTTCGGCGCTGTACTCGGTGTCCTGGACCGGCAGGAAGGCGGGGTTGTCGTAGTCATCCAGGCCCTGGGCCGCGTTGCTGGCCTGGGCGTTCTTGCGGTAGGCGGGGTTGGCATGCACGCGTGCCAGGGCGAAACCGATATCGTCCTTGGCACGGGCATCAAACGGGCCCTTGTACACCACACCTGCCTGAACATAGTTGTCGATGGCATTGGTCTTCTTGTCATGCAGCGTGGCGTTGGCGAAAACGCTCAGGCCGCGGGAGTGGTCGCTGGCCAGCGACGTCACCTGTTGCTGCGCACCCAGCCAGAAGCCATGCTTGCTCGAACTGCTGCGATAGGCCTGGCCGCTGAGTGCTGCCGGTTGATCGTTGCTGTCTTTATAAACATCGGTTGCCTTGGCACTACTGTAGTAGTAACCGGCGCGATATTCCCCTTTCAGGCCGCTGAAAGTGGGGGTCCAGACCAGTTCTATCGGCAGTACTGCACCTTGGGTGCCGCTGCCGCTGAGCTTGAAACCATTGCCACTTTCAAGGTTGGAGGGGTTCTGCTCGTAAGCGCCGACCTGCGCATAGAGCTCAGGGCTGAGACGGTACTTGACCCGCATCGCCCACTGGCTGACGGGCCAGTTGTACCAGATGCCGCCCACCCAGTTGCCGACCTGTGAGCCACAGAAGGCCAGGTTCTGGAAGTCGCAGGGGAAGCTGTTGAAGTCTTCGCCTTCACCGAAACGGCCGATCTTCACATCCAGTGCGCCATCGAAATACTGCTGCTTGATCCATAGCTGGGTCAGTCGCCAGGTTTCGCCGCGACCCCAGACCTCCTGCGCAGAGGTGAAACCACCTACGCGAGGATCATTGATGCGGTCGTTGCTGATGTTGTCACCGTGGCGTTCGGTGACGGTCAGTTGAAACTCGGTGGCATGCCAGCCGAGGATCTTCTGCAGATCCAGGTGCGTACCGAGCGTGAACTGGTCGCTGTAGCGTGCGGTCTTGTCGTGATCGTAGCCGCCGTGCAGGTTACTGCCCATCTCGCCGACGTAACCCAGGGTGAAGTCGTAGCCGCGCTCGGCCAGTTCTGCGCGGGTGCCGCCCCAGTCGCCAAGCATCCAGGGGGAGTCACTGTCCAGCATCGCGGCGCAGGTGTGCGGGGCAATTGCGGCAAGTGTCAAACCTGTCAGCAGTACGGAGGAAGAACGACGGGAGGGTGAAAACTGAGGCATGAGATAGCGCTATCTTTTGATTGTTGGAAAAACGGCAACGCCTCCGAATGTGCTCTATCACCGGAGACAAAACTGCTAATTAGGGAGAGTGAAGCGTTTCAGTGTGCGGCGGGCAGGATATAGATGAATGTGTAAGAAAAAAAGTCCAATCAACGTGAGGCACTGTTGCCGCTTCTGTAACAGTCCTTCAGCAGGGGGCAAAGGTGGTGTTCAGGCCGACTTCGATGCTGCATCTCGCTGGCTGAGCCTGTTGCGACGTGCGCCAGAACGCTCGGGCACACTAGACTGTCGGAAACAGGTCGAGATCTGAGTGCATGGCGTTGCTGAAAAAGCAGACGTGGAGCCAAGGCTCGGCTAAGGTGCGCACCTTTCGTTGGCTGGAGCACAGGCATGACTGCCGGTAATCAAAATCCTCTGCATGGCGTGACCCTGGAACAGATCCTCAATGCCCTTGTTGCGCGTTACCAATGGGAAGGGCTGGCGCAGCGTATTGATTTGCGCTGTTTCAAGAGCGATCCGAGTATCAAATCGAGCCTGACATTCCTGCGACGTACGCCGTGGGCGCGGGAAAGGGTCGAGCAGTTGTACGTCAAGATGCAACGGGGTCGCTAACTGATGCGTCTGGAGCAGCGGGTGCCTTGGGTAGGGCTGCTGGCCTGCCTGGGGTGGGCTGCACTGGCCATTCAGATGTACCTGGTGTTGTGGGCGCGTTGGCAGGCGCAGGCCAGCCTGATAGGCGGGCTGGTGAATGTCTTCAGCTACTTCACCGTACTCAGTAACACCCTGGTTGCTGTAGTACTCAGTCAGGCGGCGTTTGGCCGAGAAGGCCCGGCGCGGCAGTTTTTTCTGCGGCCCTCGGTGAGTTCTGCGGTTGCAGTCAGCATTTCGCTGGTGGGGGTGGCATACAGCCTGTTGTTACGCCACTTGTGGCAGCCGCAAGGCTGGCAATGGCTGGTCGATGAGCTGCTGCATGATGTCATGCCGCTGTTGTACCTGGGGTATTGGTGGTGCTGTGTACCCAAGGGCAGTTTGCGGGCCATACAGATTTTGCCGTGGTTGCTTTACCCGCTGGGTTACTTTGGTTATGTGCTGCTGCGTGGGCACGAAATTGGCGTCTATCCCTACCCGTTCATTGATGTTGCCACACTGGGGTATGCGCAGGTGATGCTCAATGCGCTGGCTATCCTGGTGGGCTTTGTTGCGCTAGGGCTGCTATTGATCAGCCTCGATCAATGGCAGGGCAGGCGTCTGGCTGCCGCCAGAGCTCAGCCCTGATGCCACGGTTTACGCGTTGTGGTTGTCGTCTTCGCCCAGGCGCCAATAGGCGACCGCTTTGAGCCGGTCCTCCTGCACGCCCTTGTCTTCCAGCAGCAGGCGTTTGGCCTGGCGGGTCAGTGTCTTTTCCAGGGCAACCCAGGTGTACAGCTCACCAGCGGGCAGGGGCAGCTGTTTCAGTACCTCAAGCAGTTCTTGCTGGTGACGCTGAACCCAGATGACCTGTACGTTTGCCAGGCTTGCCAGTGGTTGTTGTTCCAGCGCATTTTCCACTTCAATGACCACCAGTGCGTTACGCGTGGCCGGCAGTTCTTCAAGGCGTCGGGCAATCGCCGGAATGGCGGTTTCGTCACCGATCAACAGGTAGCTGTCGAACATGTCCGGCACCACCATTGAGCTGCGCGGCCCCGCGATGTTCAGCGTCTGGCCCACTGTTGCCTGAGCCGCCCAGGTAGAGGCCGGGCCGTCGCCATGCAGCACGAAGTCGATATCCAGCTCGCCTGCCACTTCGTCGATACGGCGCGGCGTGTATTCGCGCAGGGTCGGTTTGACGCCGTCCTGATCCTGTCCTGGGTTGTCCAGTGCGGCCTGTTCTTGCGGCGAGCAGGCAAACAGCAGTTTGATGTGGTCATCACTGCCTAGGCTCAGAAAGCCCTGCAGTTCAGGGCCGCCCAAGGTGATCCGGCGCATACGCGGGGTCAGATCGGTGACGCGCAGTACCTGCAGGCAACGGCGTTTGATCTCATGGTTGACGCGGTGAATCGTGGTGGTGTCGTTAACCGTCATTCGGTTTTCTCCTGAAGGGTCGTTGCCGGGCCGGCAACAATGGCTCTGGCGGTGTCATTGAGCAGGTTGCGCACCCGTACGATTTCTTCGGGGTTCCAGCGCCCGCTGTGCATTTGCAGCGCATGGCGCAGGTTGTGTACGGCTTCGTGGATTTCCTGCGGGCGGTCATGCACGCCGATAGAGCGCTTGCTGACCTCAAGGCGCATGCGCACGCCGTCCAGGGCGATGGCCTGTTCGGCCAAGGCCTGGAGGCCCGCTGCTGTGGCGCTGTAACGCTTCTTGCTGCCTTCGGCCTGGCCGATGATCCACTCGCTTTCTTCAAGAAAGGTCAGGGTGGGGTAGATGACGCCTGGGCTTGGGCTGTAGCGCCCGTCGAACAGGGCTTCGATGCGTCGAATCAGGTCATAGCCGTGACAAGGCTGTTCGGCGAGCATCGACAGCAGCAGCAGCTTCAGGTCGCCCGGGGCAAAGATTCGCGGGCCTCGTTCGCCTCGTTCGCGGCCACCGCGACGTTCAAAGCCGTCATGACGGTCGCTGTGCTCGTGGTGTGAAGGATGATCGCGCATTAGGGCTGCCTTTTGGTCTGAGATATATCTTGAGATACTTATTTAGATATTACTCAAGATATATCTTAAAGCAAGCGCTCGGTGTGCGGGTGTGGTTTACGGCAAGAGGCGTCGTGGGCGTTGCCCTAGGTTTTTTCTTACATAACCCTCGGATTCCCTTTATTCCTGCTTGCCCCCGTCAACTCTAAGATCTGCCGCGTTTCCTTCACCCTTCAGGGGGTACATGACGTGGTTGGTTTTTTCTTGCGTGTAGGCTTGCTCTGGGGCCTTTCATTTTTTGCCCAGGCGAATGTTCATTTGGTTACCCCTAAGGGTGGGCACGACTACGTGGCCCGCCAGGAACTCGAGGCAAACCTCGACCGGCTGGTCGAACGCGCCCATGAGCTCATCGGCGTGCCTTACCGTTGGGGCGGAATGTCGGAAAAGAGCGGTTTTGATTGCAGTGGCTTGTTGGTCTATCTGTACCGTAGTGAGGTGGGTATCAGCTTGCCGCGCACCACATCATCCATGCTCAAGGGGCAGGGAAAGACCATAAGCCCGCCGCAACTCAAGCGCGGTGATGCGGTGTTCTTTAACCGCAACGGCCAAGGTCGTATTGGCCATGTCGGGTTGTACATCGGCGAGGGGCAATTCATTCATGCACCCCGTAGCGGCAAGGCGATTCGTATCGATTCGTTAAGCAATCGTTACTGGCGCAATAGCTTCACCACGGCCAAGCGCTTTCACGGTCATTGAACCGTTGCGCCTCGCTGAGCGGTGAGCGTGGGTATGTTGCACAACGTATGGGTGCCTGGCACAAGGTAGGGCATCAGAAGTGGCGCCATGCCCTTGAGCACTTGTACCGGCAATGCTGAGGTGAACTTGAACGATTCGGCTGCTCGCCCTGGAACGAAGGCGGTCAGGGTGCCGAAATGGCTGTCGCCGATGTAGAACACGAATGTCGCAGTACGGTTCAGTGAACGTGATCCGAGGATGCGTCCGCCTGCCCCGAAGCTTTCGATGCGGTTGTCGCCGGTGCCGGTCTTGCCGCCCATGACCAGTGCTGTACCGTCAGGCAGTTTGAAGCTACCCGACACCCGACGTGCCGTACCGGCATCAACCACTTGTGACAGCGCACCGCGCAGGGCCTTGGCGACCTCCGCCGGCAATACCCGTTCGCCGCGGTCTGGGTCACTGATCAGGCGCGTTTCATAAGGGGTGTCGGCCGCGAAGTGCAGGGTGTCGATGCGCAGGGTGGGCATGCGTACGCCGTCGTTCAAGATGATACCCATGAGTTCGGCCAGGGCGGCGGGGCGGTCACCAGAACTGCCGATAGCAGTGGCCAGCGATGGCACCAGGTGGTCGAAGGGATAACCGACACGCTTCCAGCGTTGATGGATGTCGAGAAACGCCTCAATTTCCACCAGTGTCCGAATACGGCTGTCGCGGGCGCCTTTGTGCCGGCTCTTGAACAGCCAGCTATAGACTTCCTGGCGTTCGAAATGGCTGGCTGTAACCGCATCCTTGAATTGTGCTCCGGGGTTTTTCAGCAAGTAGCCCAGCAGCCACAAGTCCAGTGGGTGAACCCGGGCGATATAGCCTTGGTCGGGCAGGTCGTAGCGGCCCGGGCCGTAGTTTATGTACATCTCCTCGAGCCGTTTTTCGGTCAACGCGTCTTTCTTGCGCTTATCGGCTGAAGTGTCCTTTTTCAAGTGGGCCTGCACAAAGGCGTTGAAGGTTGCCTGGTCGGCTTCGGGAAACAGGTACCGGTGTACGGCAGCCAAGCGGATCGGTGTGACATTCAGGCTGTCGAGAAAGGTGTCGAGGCGCTCCTGGGATGTCTTGCGTTGGTACTTTTTCCAGAATCGCTTGAGATAGTCGGTGCCTTCGCGGTCGGCGAAACGTGCCAGATACTCCTGGCGACGTGGGTCTGCATCGTCTTTGAGCAGTTGGCCGCTGTTGTTCGGTGATTGGTACGTGCTGTAGCGCACCAGATCACGCATCAGGCGAATGAAGGGGAGGTTGATCGATTCGCGCAGGGCATCCTTCAGTGTCGGCAGGCGTCCATTGTCTTCGCGGCGGAAGTTGTTGAAGACGTGCAAGCCTCCACCCGTGAAGAAGGCTTCGCCAGGGTTGGCCGAGTACTTGCGCTCCAGTGCCGCATCAAGCATCGCGCTGAGGTTGCGGTCCTTGTTCTGAATCAGGTAATCCACCGCCCAGCCGGTAATGCGGTCCAGCTCGGGCACCTCGACTTTTTTCAGCTCGGCCGGGCTTTTGTCGGCATAGCGATCATGCAGTTCGGCGATGATCTCCAGGTAGGTGGTCAGTACCCGCAGTTTGGCGGTTGAACCCAGTTCCAACTTGCTGCCTTCGTTGATGTCGAAGGGTTGATCGGTGCTGTCGGTTTGCACCCGTACCCGTGCACCGTCCGGGGTGCGCTCAAAGAGGGTGAAGCTGTAGCGTACCTGGGTTGTGGTGGTCGGGGTCAGCAGGCGTTCACCGAACAGCCCGGTTTTTTCTGCAAAGGCCGGGTCCGCTAGATTTTTGAGGTATTCGCTGATCTGGTCTTGCAGGCTGGACTGCAGCGTACTGGTGACTGAAAGATCAAGGCGGTCCAGGTCGTACAGGGGGCGGTTGAGCATCGCCGAGAGCCGCGCACGGGCCAGGCTGATGCCCTTGTTGGTAACGATGGGGACAATGGTCGGCTGGGCAACCCAGTCACGGTAGGTCGCTTTGCTGGCCAGCGCGGCGTCAGCCAGTGATCGATCGATGATGTTGTTGGCCGCGAGCAGGCGCACGTGACTGTCGGCCAGTTCGGCCAGATCATTGCGGCCTTTGGACAGGAAATACGATGGCCGACGCTGCGCGATCATCAGCGAGAGCACCTGACGCAGTGCCAACCCTCGTGCGGCAAGGCTGGCCGGGTCGTTGTCGGTGGACAACAACGACTGATTGACCTGGGCGAAGTCCGCGCCGTACCAGACCCTCAAGCCTTCGGCCATACCATGCACCTCGCCATGCCCGGGGACGGCCGACAGCGGCACACTGTTGAGGTAGTCGCGCACGATACGTTGCCGGGCTTCCAGGGTTTGTGGGCCGTTCTGATAGGCACGGACACTGGCCGAAATCATCTGCCGTATTTTTTCGCTGCCAGACACGGTCAGCCCGTCAGGGGAGTGCCGGTATTTTTCCAGTTGAGTGGCCAGGGTACTGCCACCTGCCGATTGGCCCGGAAGGGCCAGGTACTTGGCGACCTGGGTATAGGCCGCCTTGGCGAAGCGTGGCCAGTCGACTGCCGGGTTTGCATTGGGATCATTGGGGTCAAGCAGGTCGCGGTTTTCGATGAACAGCAAACTGTGAACGATCACCGGCGGGATCGAAGCAAAGTCGGAGTAGAGGTGCTGCGGATAGTGATACTGATACAGGGCCTCGCCTTTACAGTCAGTAATCGACAAGCCCGCCTGGATTTTTTCGGTGTAAGGCACGAAGAAACCATGCTTGGCATAGTTCATCAGCTCGGGGGAAAAGCGTGTTTGCTCGCTGACCAGATAGTCGCGCTTGAGCAGGCGAGGCAGGAAGTCACCGAGTGCGCTGTAGCCCAAGCGCTTATCGAACGGGCCATCGCCCGGATACATGATCGCGTCGCTCGGGCCTTTTTGCATCGAGTAACTGAGGGTTGCTGCAAAGTGGCTGAATTCACGTGACTGCAAACGTGACGTCTGCATTTCTTCGGCGATGGCGAAGCCCACAGCGATGAGGGCGATCAGTAGCAATAACCACAAGGGCCACAGCAGCCGCCACCAGACGCGACGCTTGCGAGGGCTTTTGGGTGGAGGCACGTCTTCCAGACGTTCAGAAGGGGCTTCAGCCGTTGTTGGTTCCGATTGCCACAGTGCGCCCATAGTCTTTAGCCCGGCTACGTGTATTCGTCTTGCTTGCCTGAAGCTTAGACGCTGAGCAGCTTAGGTGAAAAATTTGTAGAAGCTTGTAAGGCATTTCTCGGAGCGTAATCGGAGCATGCGCCTTTGGTTGTGGTTGTAATGCCCTGGTTTGGTGCTATTTTACCCGCCCTGTTTTTGAGGGAGGGGTAAGCGCGGGGAATGCCACTCCGTATAAGCGGATTTTGCCGAGACTTCTCGCCAAAGATCCTGGTTTTTATAGTGAAAAGACCTGCGATGGCCTTTTTATACTGCTCGCCCCTTTTGCTCAGCCTGCGTGGTGTTTTGCGGGTTGACGGGCTCACCCAAAAGGTTGGCCCGGCAAGGCTTCGTACCTGCCTATCGGCGGTGCCAGGTCTGCACGATCGGTTTATATCCAATAACAAAATGAGGTTGTATTTCTATGTCAGTCGGCAACCACCCTTCTCACGGCGAGACCGCCCAAGGCGGTCCGCTCAAGCGAGAACTCGGAGAGCGTCACATCCGCCTGATGGCACTGGGTGCCTGTATCGGTGTCGGCCTGTTCCTGGGGTCGGCCAAGGCCATTGAAATGGCCGGGCCTGCGATCATGCTGTCGTACATCATTGGCGGTCTGGCGATCCTGGTGATCATGCGTGCCCTTGGTGAAATGGCCGTTCACAACCCGGTCGCCGGCTCCTTCAGCCGTTACGCGCAAGACTACCTCGGCCCATTGGCAGGCTTCCTGACCGGCTGGAACTACTGGTTCCTGTGGTTGGTGACCTGTGTTGCTGAAATCACGGCGGTGGCCATCTACATGGGCATCTGGTTCCCTGATGTACCTCGCTGGATCTGGGCCCTGGCGGCCCTGGCAAGCATGGGTGGGGTCAACCTGATCGCAGTCAAGGCGTTTGGTGAGTTCGAGTTCTGGTTCGCCCTGATCAAGATCGTCACCATCATCGCGATGGTACTGGGCGGTATCGGCGTGATCGCGTTTGGCTTCGGTAACGATGGCGTCGCGCTGGGCATCTCCAACCTCTGGAGCAATGGCGGCTTCATGCCTAACGGCGTGACCGGCGTGCTGATGTCGCTGCAAATGGTGATGTTCGCCTACCTTGGCGTAGAAATGATCGGCCTGACTGCCGGCGAAGCGCGTAACCCGCAAAAGACCATTCCGCATGCCATTGGCTCGGTATTCTGGCGCATCCTGCTGTTCTATGTCGGCGCACTGTTTGTGATCCTGTCCATCTACCCATGGAACGAAATTGGCAGCCAGGGCAGCCCGTTCGTGATGACCTTTGAACGTCTGGGCATCAAGACCGCTGCCGGCATCATCAACTTCGTGGTGATCACTGCGGCACTGTCGTCCTGCAACGGCGGTATCTTCAGTACCGGTCGTATGCTCTACAGCCTTGCGCAGAATGGCCAGGCGCCTGCCTCCTTTGCCCGCACCTCAAGCAACGGCGTGCCGCGCAACGCGCTGCTGCTGTCGATCGCGGCATTGCTGCTGGGTGTACTGCTCAACTACCTAGTACCGGAAAAAGTGTTCGTCTGGGTCACCGCTATCGCTACCTTCGGTGCGATCTGGACCTGGGTCATGATCCTGCTGGCGCAACTGAAGTTCCGTGCTGGCCTGTCCAAGGCCGAACGTGACCGTCTGCAGTTCCGCATGTGGCTGTGGCCGTTGAGCTCCTACCTGGCGCTGGCGTTCCTGATCCTGGTGGTAGGCCTGATGGCGTACTTTGAGGAAACCCGTATCGCACTGTACGTCGGCCCAGCCTTCCTGGTGCTGCTGACGGTGCTGTACTACGTGTTCAAGCTGTCCCCGAAAGAGGACAGTGTGGCCGTGGCGCGCTCTGTGTCCTGATCGAAAACCCGGTCCAGTGACCGGATCAGGCTGCTGACGAACCCCCGCTTTTTAGCGGGGGTTTGTTTTTCCAAGCCAACGATGCCATCGCAGGCAAGCCAGCTCCAACAGAGCCCGCGCCAGCTGTGGGAGCGGGTCTTGCCCGCGATGCAGCCACCGCGGACTCGCAGGCACCCCACCGACGCCATCGCAGGCAAGCCAGCTCCAACAGAGCCCGCGCCAGCTGTGGGAGCGGGTCTTGCCCGCGATGCAGCCACCGCGGACTCGCAGGCACCCCACCCGACGCCATCGCAGGCAAGCCAGCTCCAACAGAGCCCGCGCCAGCTGTGGGAACGGGTCTTGCCCGCGATGCAGCCACCGCGAACTCGCAGGTACCCTACCGACGCCATCGCAGGCGAGCCTGCTCCAACAGAGCCCGCGCAGCCTGTAGGAGCCGGGCTTGCCCGCGATGCAGGCGCCGCGAACTCGCAGGCACCCCACCGACGCCATCGCAGGCGAGCCTGCTCCAACAGAGCCCGCGCCAGCTGTGGGAACTGGTCTTGCCCGCGATGCAGCCACCGCGAACTCGCAGGCACCCTACCGACGCCATCGCAGGCGAGCCTGCTCCAACAGAGCCCGCGCCAGCTGTGGGAGCGGGTCTTGCCCGCGATGCAGACGCCGCGAAGGCTCTGACACCCCGCCGAAGCCCCGGCATCCCACAGCAAGCTGGGCCGGTTTTTTCCGTTGAATCAGGCTACGTCTGTGTGCGCCTCAAAACTGTCAGCCCGGGCCATGCGCCACATACGCTGGTAGAACTCGCCGCTGACTGCGCCTGTCAGCAGTTCACCAGGCTTGAGGAACACGTGCAGTTGCGAGAACAGTTTGATTTCGGTCGCGGACATGCGCCGTACCAGGTGTTTGGCCTGCAGCTGTGAAGGGTGATCCAGGCCAGCTGCCGCGAGCATTTCGGCCAGGGCCTTGAGGGTGTTGCGGTGGAAGTGAAACACCCGCTGGGCTTTGTCGGGTACCACCAAGGCGCGCTGGCGCAGTGGGTCCTGGGTTGCGACACCGGTTGGACACTTGTTGGTGTGGCAGCTTTGCGACTGGATGCAGCCGATGGCGAACATGAAGCCGCGCGCCGAGTTGGCCCAGTCGGCACCAATGGCCAGGACACTGGCAATGTCGAAGGCACTGACGATTTTGCCGCTGGCCCCCAGTTTGATTTTGTCGCGCAGGTTCAGCCCGACCAGTGTGTTGTGTACGAACAGCAGGCCTTCACGCATCGGCACGCCGATATGGTCGGTGAACTCCACGGGCGCCGCGCCCGTGCCGCCTTCTTTGCCGTCGATGACGATAAAGTCCGGGAGAATGCCGGTTTCCAGCATGGCCTTGGCAATACCCATGAACTCCCACGGGTGGCCCAGGCAGAATTTGAAGCCTACTGGCTTGCCGCCGGAGAGTTCGCGCAATTGAGCGATGAACTGCATCAGCTCGATCGGGGTCGAGAAGGCACTGTGTCGTGACGGTGAGATGCAGTCTTCACCCATGGCTACGCCGCGGGTTTCGGCGATTTCACGGGTGACCTTGTGCTTGGGCAGAATGCCACCGTGGCCGGGCTTGGCCCCTTGGCTCATCTTGATTTCGATCATCCGTATTTGCGGGTTGCGCGCCTGTTCCGCAAAACGCTCAGGGTCGAAGCGACCCTCCGCCGTGCGGCAACCGAAGTAGCCGCTGCCCAGTTCCCAGGTCAGGTCGCCGCCATGCTCGCGGTGGTAAGGGCTGATGCTGCCCTCGCCAGTATCGTGGGCGAAGTTGCCGAGTTTGGCGCCCTGATTCAGCGCACGAATGGCATTGGCGCTGAGTGCGCCAAAGCTCATGGCCGAGATGTTGAACACCGAGGCTGAATACGGCTGTGTACATTGCGGGCCGCCGACCATGACTCGAAAGCTGTTCGGGTCGCTCAGTGGCGCCGGGCGCATGGAGTGGCCAATGAACTCAAAGCCCGATTGGTAGACATCGATCAGCGTGCCAAAGGGCTTGTCCGAGGCCTCGTTCTTGGCTCGGGCATAAACCAGTGAGCGCTGCGCGCGAGAGAAGGGCAGGGCATCACTGTCAGCTTCCAGCAGGTACTGGCGGATCTCCGGTCGAATACCTTCGACCAGGTAGCGGATGTTGCCCAAAATCGGGTAATTGCGCCTGACGGCGTGGCGATTCTGCAGTAAATCAACCAGGCCAATCAGGCTAAGTACGCCTGTGGTCAGGGTGAAGGGCCAAAGCCAGTCGTTTTCAAGAAACGGCAGGCTGGCGAGGGTGAACAGTACACAACAGACAAAAAAGGCGTAGCGACTGAGAAGTGACAGGCTCATACGGGGTCCTTGCGATGGCTCGGTCAGGCTCAGGGCCTGGGCAATCCTGGACCATAGCCCGGTTCAGGATTCAAACGCCAGCCCAGGGTCTCCCGGTGAGGTCTGTGTTCAGAGATCTTGCGTGTATCATTGCGCGTTCTCCGTGAAGAGCCGACCATGACCAAGATCATTCGCATTGCCGCTGCCCTGTTGATCGACCCGCAGGGTCAAACCCTTCTTGTGCGCAAGCGTGGCACGCAGGCTTTCATGCAGCCCGGCGGCAAGATTGAAGCCCATGAGCAACCTGTCGCTGCCCTGGTCCGTGAGCTGCACGAGGAACTGGGCTTGCAGATCGACCCCTTGAAAGCAGGCTACCTTGGCGTATTCAGCGCGCCAGCGGCCAACGAGCCTGGGTTTGAGGTGCAGGCAGAACTGTTCCAGGTTCATACCGACGCCAGTGTCGAGCCCGCAGCAGAGATCGAGGAGGCCGTCTGGGTCGATGCAAACGCGACCCTGAACCTTGAACTGGCCCCCTTGACCCGAGACTGGATTCTGCCGCTCTACAGAACGTTGACGCACGCTCCAGCCTGATCCTTCAACGCACCGCGCTGACGCCGTCGAGCGTGGAGAAGGAGGTGTCCTTGGCGGTCAGCAGGAAGTCGCGCATGTACGGGGCGTCGAGCATATCGGTACGCACCGCCGCGTACAGCGTGGCGAACAGGCCTTTCTCGCCCAGACGCTTGCCCTTCACATAACCACGTGAGCTGTACTCGTGCAGCGCCCAATGTGGCATGCCGCAGACGCCGCGGCCGCTCGCGACCAACTGCATCATCATCACCGTCAGCTCCGCGGTACGCACCTGTGCGGGCTCAATGTCGGCCGGCTCCAGAAAGCGGGTGAAGATATCCAGGCGGTCGCGCTCCACCGGGTAGGTAATCAGGGTTTCGCTGGACAGGTCTTCGGGTACGACATAGCTCTTGCCCGCAAGAGGGTGCTGATTGGCGACGGCCAGCATGGCCTCGTAAGTGAACAGCGGAACATAGGTAATCCCGGCCAACTCCAATGGGTCGGAGGTCACCACCAGGTCCAGGTCGCCACGTGCCAGTGCGGGCAGCGGTGCAAAGGCGAAACCCGAGGCCAGGTCAAGTTCGACCTCCGGCCAGGCATCGCGGAACTGGTCGATGGTCGGCATCAGCCACTGAAAGCAGCTATGGCATTCGATGGCCATATGCAGGCGCCCTGCAGTACCGCCGGCCAAACGCGCAATATCGCGCTCGGCGCTGCGCAGCAAGGGCAGGGTGGCGTCGGCCAACTGCAGCAGGCGCAGGCCGGCACTGGTGAAGCGCAGGGGTTTGGTCTTGCGCATGAACAGTTGCATACCCAGACGCTCTTCCAGCTCCTTGAATTGATGCGACAGCGCCGATTGGGTCAGGTGCAGGCGTTCTGCTGCCTCTACCAGGCTGTCGGCCTCGCGCAAGGCGTGCAGGGTTTTCAGGTGACGAATTTCAAGCACCGGAAGGCTCCATGAGTAAACTTTGAGATGAACACGAATTTATTGAGTTTGTCTCAAGTTGCCTCGGCTGTCGACAATAGCGTCATCTTTTACAGGGAGCACGTTTTGTCATGGCACTGGCCCACAACCTTGGTTTTCCGCGCATCGGCGCTGACCGTGAATTGAAAAAAGCCCTGGAGGCCTATTGGAAGGGCGACCTGGATCAGGCAGGGCTGTTGGCGGTTGGCCGTGAGTTGCGCGCACGCCATTGGCAGGTTCAGAAAGAGGCGGGTATCGAACTGCTGCCGGTCGGTGACTTCGCCTGGTACGACCAGGTACTGGCGCACTCGGTAGCCTTCGGCGCCATTCCTGAGCGCTTTGCCGCGACCAGGGGCGATGACGGTCTGCCAACCCTCGATACCGTGTTTGCCATGGCGCGTGGTGCAGCGACCTGCTGCACTAGTTCGCAGGGGCAGGCCCAATACGCTCAGGAACTGACCAAGTGGTTCGATACCAATTATCACTACCTGGTGCCGGAGTTCAGTGCCGATCAGCGTTTCCTGCTCAGTTGGGAACAATTGTTCGATGAGGTCGCTGAAGCGCAAGCGCTGGGCCATGCGGTCAAGCCGGTGCTGATCGGCCCGCTGACCTACTTGTGGTTGGGCAAGGCCAAGGGTGAGGGCTTCGACAAGCTCGACCTGCTTGAGCGACTGCTGCCCGTGTACGGTGAGATTCTCAGCCGCCTGGCTCGACAAGGCGTGGAGTGGGTGCAGATCGATGAGCCAATCCTGTGCCTGGATCTGCCGCAGGCGTGGAAGAGTGCCTTTGAGCGGGCTTATCACATTCTTCAGTATTCCCCTCTGAAAAAGCTGGTTGCGACGTACTTCGGTGCTCTGGAAGACAATCTGGGGTTGGCCGTCAGCCTGCCGGTGGATGGCCTGCATGTCGACCTGGTACGTGCGCCGGAGCAACTCCCGGCAGTGCTCGATCGTCTGCCGAGCTACAAGGTGCTGTCGTTGGGCGTGGTCAATGGCCGTAACGTATGGCGTTGCGACCTGGACCAGGCGCTGGAGCAACTGCAGCAGGCGCGTCAGCGCTTTGGCAGCAACCTCTGGGTCGCCGGCTCCTGCTCACTGTTGCACAGCCCGGTGGACCTGGCGCGTGAGGACAAGCTCGATGCCGAATTGAAAGGCTGGTTGGCGTTTGCCGTACAGAAATGCAGTGAGATTTCTGTATTGGCCAAGGCGCTGAACAACCTGCAGGCCGCTGACGTGCAGGCCGCCTTGAGCAGCAGCCGCGCGGTAAAACACAGCCGGGCGCAATCGTCACGTATTCACAAGCCGCAGGTTCAGGCGCGGGTTGCTGCGGTGAGTGCTCGCGACAGTCAGCGTCAGTCACCTTTCGCCCAGCGTATCGAAGCGCAGCGGCAGCGATTGAAGTTGCCTGCCTTCCCGACCACCACCATTGGCTCGTTCCCGCAGACGTCGGCGATTCGTCTGGCACGTCAGGCCTATAAGCAAGGCAAGCTGTCGGCCAGCGACTACACCGATGCCATGCACAGCGAAATTCGTCATGCGGTAAAGGTGCAAGAGCGCCTGGGGCTGGATGTGCTGGTGCATGGTGAAGCCGAACGTAACGACATGGTCGAGTATTTTGCCGAGCAACTGGATGGCTATGTATTCACCCGTTTCGGCTGGGTGCAGAGCTATGGTTCGCGTTGCGTCAAACCGGCGATCATTTACGGCGACCTGAGCCGGCCGCAAGCCATGACGGTGGCCTGGATCGCGTACGCTCAGCGTCAGACCGACAAGGTCATGAAAGGCATGCTGACAGGCCCGGTCACGATGTTGATGTGGTCCTTCCCGCGTGAAGATGTCTCGCGCAAGGTTCAGGCGCAGCAACTGGCGTTGGCGATTCGTGATGAAGTGCAGGATCTGGAAAAGGCCGGCATCAAGATCGTTCAGATCGACGAGGCGGCTTTCCGTGAGGGTTTGCCGTTGCGCCAGGCTCAATGGCAGGACTATCTGGACTGGGCGGTGGAGGCCTTCCGGCTGTGTTCCAGCGGGGTGCGTGACGATACCCAGATTCATACCCACATGTGCTACAGCGAGTTCAATGATGTGATTGAGGCGATTGCGGCAATGGACGCCGATGTCATCACCATTGAGACATCGCGCTCGGACATGGAGCTGTTGGAGGCCTTTGAAGCGTTCGACTACCCCAATGACATTGGCCCTGGTGTCTATGACATTCACTCACCACGAGTGCCGGACACCGCCGAGATGGTCAAGCTCATCAGCAAGGCCGCCACGCTTATTCCGGCCGAGCGCCTCTGGGTGAACCCGGATTGCGGCCTGAAGACGCGTGCCTGGCCGGAGACCGAAGCAGCCTTGGTGAACATGGTGGCGGCGGCACGGCAGTTGCGCAGCCAGCTTGCATAAGGCAATGGGCCTGCGGCGTTCGCCGCAGGTCTGACCATTTGGCGATTGTCATGAAACGGTCACTGTTTTGTGGCAGCGCGCCCGAATGAAAGTCATCAGACTCGCGCTCTACTGGGGATTTGCATTCTGGTGTTTCTGTCATGCGGGCATTTTTCTTTTTTGTCGCACTGCTGTGCGGTGCACCTGCGTTCGCCGCGTCACGCTGTGACGTCAACGTGCCAACTGAGCGGGTCGAACTGGCGCAGGTCAGCCTGGCTTATCAAAGTATCGGGCGTCGCTCCGACCCTGCGCTGTTGTTGGTCATGGGCCTGGGCGGGCAACTTATCCATTGGCCGGATGAGGTGGTGGCTGCGCTGTGCGAGCAAGGCTTTCGGGTCATTCGCTACGACAACCGCGACGTTGGGTTGTCGGCCTGGAATCAACCACCGGTCAGCGCCAACCTGACCTACGAAGTACTGCGCTACAAAGTCGGGCTGCCGGTGTCGGCGCCTTATACCCTGACGGACATGGCCGAAGATGGCCTGGGGTTGATGGACGCGTTGCAGGTCAGGCGCTTTCATGTTCTGGGTGTGAGCATGGGCGGGATGATCGCTCAACACCTGGCTGACCTCGCGCCGCAGCGGGTAGAAAGCCTGACGCTGATCATGTCCAGTTCCGGCGCTTCCGGGTTGCCTGCGCCGAACCCGGCACTGGTGGAGCAACTGGCTCGGCGTGGAGCACCGAACCGGGATGCAGCCATTGAGCAGCAAGCTGACCTGCTTGCCGCCTTGGGCAGCCCGCAGGTGATGGACGACCGGCAGGTGTTGTTGCAACAGGCCGCGGCATCCTACGACCGTGCGTTCAACCCTGATGGGGTCAAGCGGCAGATCATGGCAATCCTAGCCGAACCCAGCCGTGTCGAACTGCTCAACCGTTTGCGGCTGCCGGCACTGGTGGTGCATGGCACGGCTGATCCGCTGTTGCCGGTGATGCATGGTGTGCACTTGGCTGCGCATATTCAGGGCAGCCAGTTACGCTTGATTCCCGGCTTGGCGCACCGCTTTCAGGAGCCGTTCAAGGCGCCTTTGCTTGAGGCCGTATTGCCTTACCTGCGCCAGCATCGCGAAGACCTCAGCCACTGGGCTCAGCTTTAGTGAAAGCGTACCCAGACGCTTACCAGTACCGTTGCCGCGATCAGCCAGGCGACAGCGGCCAGGGCCAGTGAGGCTTCAAGGCGCAGGCGGTCTACCAGCAGGTAGAGTGCGGCGAGGTAGACGAAGTAGGGGATGATCGACCACATGCCAAACAGGATGGTGGTCTTCAGGTCGTCCACGGAGCGGCCCTTGCCAACAATGTAGTGGGCGATCAGGGCGAAGGTGGGGAACAGCGGGACGAGCCCGGCGATGTAGTAGTTGCGGGTTTTGGCCAGGGCCGCGAGTATCACCACGACAGCAGCGCCGAGGCAGGCTTTGAGTAGCAGGTCCACGTTGATTCTCTATCCAGTGGCATCACGCCCGGGCATCAGCCCAGGCCGTATTTCTTGACCTTGTCGAACAGCGTGGTTTTGGCCATGCCCAATTCCTGGCTGGCCTGGCTGAGGTTGCCACCGGTGCGTTGCAGGGCGTCGCTGAGCAGGTTGCGTTCAAAGGCTTCGACGGCTTCGGAAAAACCCAGGCCCTGCGCAGGGCTGGAACCGGCTTTTTTGAATGCCGGCAGGCCCAAGGCATAGCGCTCTGCAACGTTGCGCAGTTCGCGGACATTGCCCGGCCAATCGTGCGCCATCAGGCGTGACAGGGTCTGGCTGTCGAGCGCTGGTACTTCGCGATCAAAGCGCAATGATGCCAGCAGCAGGAAGTGCTCGAACAACTGCAGGATGTCTTCACGGCGCTCGCGCAGCGGTGGGAGTTCCAGCGTCACCACGTTCAAGCGGTAGTACAGGTCGCTGCGGAACTGGCCGGATTGGCCGAGGGCGTCGAGGTCGGCTTTGGTGGCGGCAATTACCCGGCAGTCGACCGCGATGCTCTGGTTCGAGCCCAAGCGCTCCAGGGTGCGTTCCTGAAGGACTCGCAGCAGTTTGATCTGCAGGTTGATCGGCATGCTTTCGACTTCATCGAGGAACAGCGTTCCACCATTGGCGTGTTCGATCTTGCCGATCCGGCGTTTGCCGGCCCCGGTGAAGGCATTGGCCTCATGGCCGAAGATTTCGCTTTCAAACAGGTTCTCTGGCAGGCCACCGCAATTGAGTGCAACGAACGGTTGACCCTGGCGTCGGCTGAAGTCGTGCAGGCAGCGCGCCACCAATTCCTTGCCGGTACCTGTTTCACCTTCGATCAGCACGTTGGCCGAGGTGTCGGCGACGTTGGCAATCAGCTCACGTAGCTCCTGCATGGCCGGCGAGCGGCCGATGATCCGGCCTTCCAGGGTGCTTTGCTCGGCCAGCTGACGACGCAGGGCAAACACTTCGCGGGCCAGGCCACGCTGTTCGAGGGCGCGACGCACCACGTCGACCAAACGTTCTGGCGAGAAGGGCTTTTCCATGAAGTCATAGGCGCCATTGCGCATGGCGCCCACCGCCATATTGATGTCGCCGTGACCTGTGATCAGTACCACCGGCAGGCTAGGGTCGCGGGCTTTGAGTCGACTGAGCAACTCCAGGCCGTCGATGCCAGGCAGGCGAATGTCACTGACGACGATTCCAGCGAAGTCATCGCCGATCCGCTGCAGCGCTTCTTCAGCGCTGCCGACACCCTCACTGGCGATGTCCTCCAGTGCCAATGCCTGCTGGCAGCCGAGCAACACATGCGGGTCATCTTCGACGATCAGGACGGTAAGTGGCGCTTGGTTCATAAGGACTCGGCAGGTTCTGAGGCGGCGGACACCAGGGGCAGGCTGAGGATGAACGCGGTACCGCCACTGGCGGGATGTTCGACACTCAGGCTGCCGCCGGCAGCGGCGGCAAGGCTGGCGGACAAGGTCAGGCCCAGGCCCAGGCCGTGCTCTCCGGGTTTGGTGGTGAAAAAGGGTTCAAACAGGTGCTTACGTGTTTCATCGTCAATGCCATGACCATTATCGCGTACACGCAGACGGTACTTGTCGTTCAGCAGTTCGCCTTCCAGCCATAGCTGTGGTTGGGGCTGCGCGGCCATGGCATCGAGGGCGTTGCCGATCAGGTTGACCAGAATTTGCTCCAGCCGCGTCTGGTCGATGGCCAGTTGCTGACCGTCGAACGCGTTGTGCACCTGCAACTGGCTGCTCGCGATACGGTTGCCGAGTACCTGCAGGCTGGCCTCCACCGCGTTGCTCAAGGAGGCTTGGCCGCCGTCATCACCACGTCGTGCAAATGAGCGCAGGCTGGCGGTGATGCGGCCCATGCGATCGATCAGGTCGTTCATGGTCAGCAGGTTGGTACTGGCCGTTTCCAGCGCGCCGCGTTCGAGGAAGCGAACGGTGTTGCCGGACAGTGTGCGTAATGCTGCCAGCGGCTGGTTGAGTTCATGAGCGATGCTGGTAGACATCTGGCCGATGGCCGCCAACTTGCCAGCCTGAACCAGTTCGTCCTGAGCATGGCGCAGTGTCTGCTCGGCATGGCGCCGTTCACGGATCTGGCCCTTGAGGCGTTCATTACTGGCGCGCAGATCGGCTGTTCTTTCGGCGATCTTGCGCTCCAGTTGGCTATTGGCTTCTTCCAGGGCTTCTCTGGCGGCCAAGCGCGTGGCGATCACTTTACGCCGCTCGTTCCAGGCAATCAGGAGGATGGCCAGCAGTGCGAAGGCCACGGCCGCCAGTACCCCCTGAACGATCGACTCGCGGCGCAGGTCCTGCAGTGGTGTCAGCAGGGTAAAGTGCCAGGGGGTATCACTCAGGCGGCGAGTCTGGGCCAGGTAGGCGACTTCATGGTGGCTGTCACCGAGCTCGGCATTGGCCGGGAAACTCAGCTTCTCCACGCCGTCGCCCAGTTTCTCGCGCGACAGCGGCTGCAGTTCGTTGAGTGGCCACCAGTAGTATTGCAGGCTGCGTGCCAGGCGCTCCTTGGTTTCCGGTGTCAGTGGTCGTACTGACTTCAGACGCCGCGCAGGGTCGCTGGAGAGGATGATGATGCCATTCTCATCGCTGACGAAGGCTTCCAGACGTGCCCGTTGCCAGCGTTCTTCGAGGGCTTCAAGGCGCACCTTGATGACCGCAACGCCAATGATCTTGCCATGCTCTTCCAGGCCGTGTGCCAGGTAATAGCCGGGTTCGCCCGTGGTGCTGCCAATGCCATAGAAACGTCCAGGCTGGCCGCGCACGGCATCCTGGAAGTAGGCACGGAAGGACAGGTCTTCGCCCAGGTAGCTGTCGACATCGCGCCAGTTGCTCGTGGCCTGTACCCGGCCGCTGGTATCCAGGACATAGATCGCCCGGCTGCGGCTACGTCGGTTCAGGCCCTCGAGGTATTCATTGACGGCCTGGCGATGTTCGCCATCCGTTTCGTTCAGCAGGCTTGAGACACTCTGCTCCAACTCCAGCAAGCTTGGCAGGTAGGTGTACTTGCTGATTTCGCTCTCGACCGCTCGCGCATGCAGCTCAAGCTGGCGTTCGCCTGTTTCGCTCAAGGTGCGTATGCCGTTGTGTTCGCTGATCAGAAAGCCGGCCACACCCAGGCCGATCATCAGCAGGAGGATCAGTGGTGGCAGAAACAGGTGACGGATCAGACGGGGTTTCACGGCAAGTGCAGGCTTGGCTGGGCGAAAGAGCGTAGTGTCGCATTTCATCACAGTGGCCTTGGTACGACCAGCGCCGCCTGCCCGGTGAACACCGGACAGGCGGCAGTGGTGCATTAGTGTTGCAGGATCTTGCTGAGGAAGTGCTGTGTGCGCTCATGGCGCGCATCGGTATTACCGAAGAACTCCTCTTTCTGGCAGTCCTCGATGATCCGGCCCT
The DNA here is from genome assembly GCF_002753995.1 of Pseudomonas sp. HLS-6. Classification (NCBI taxonomy): domain Bacteria; kingdom Pseudomonadati; phylum Pseudomonadota; class Gammaproteobacteria; order Pseudomonadales; family Pseudomonadaceae; genus Pseudomonas; species Pseudomonas sp. HLS-6. The sequence continues at coordinate 4,090,873 of NZ_CP024478.1, read as the reverse complement.
GGTCCATGAAAATCACCCGGTTGGCGACCTTGCGAGCGAACCCCATTTCGTGGGTCACGCACATCATGGTCATGCCTTCGTTTGCCAGTTCAACCATGACGTCCAGTACTTCGTTGACCATCTCAGGGTCCAGTGCCGAGGTCGGTTCGTCGAACAGCATGACGATCGGGTCCATCGACAGCGCGCGGGCGATTGCCACACGCTGCTGTTGACCGCCGGAGAGTTGCCCCGGGTGCTTTTTCGCATGGGCACTGAGGCCAACGCGGTCCAGCAAGGCCAGGCCTTTCTTGGTCGCTTCGGCTTCACTGCGGCCTAGCACCTTGCGCTGGGCAATGGTCAGGTTCTCGGTGATGGTCAAGTGGGGAAACAGCTCGAAATGCTGGAACACCATGCCCACCCGCGAGCGCAATTTCGGCAGGTTGGTCTTCGGATCGGCAATCGAGGTGCCGTCGACAATGATGTCGCCTTTCTGGAATGGCTCCAGTGCGTTGACGCATTTGATCAGGGTCGATTTACCCGAGCCCGACGGGCCGCAGACCACGACCACTTCGCCCTTTTTGACTTCGGTGCTGCAGTCGGTCAGTACCTGGAAGTCGCCGTACCACTTGTTGACGTTCTTGATAGAGATCATACGGTTAACCTTTTCTGCAGACGCTTGACCAGGAAGGAGGCGGAGAAGCTGATAACGAAGTACACGGCACCGGCGAACACCAGAAACTCGTTGGCTTGCCCGATGATGTCGCCGCTGGCGCGTGCGGAGTTGAGGAAATCTACCAGGCCGACGGTGTAGACCAGCGAGGTGTCTTGAAACAGGATAATGCTCTGCTGCAGCAGCAGCGGGGTCATCTTGCGAAAGGCCTGGGGCAGGATGATCAGGCGCATGGTTTGACCGTAGGTCATGCCCAGTGCCTGAGCCGCGCCCATCTGGCCTTTGGCGATCGACTGCACACCGGCACGGACGATCTCACAGAAGTACGCCGCCTCGAACATCATGAACGCGATCAGGCACGAGGTGAACGCCCCGACGGGGGTGTCTTCGCCGGTAATCCAGCGCAGCACGAACGGTACCGCCAGGTAGAACCAGGTGATGACCAGCAGCAGCGGAATGGAGCGGAAGTAGTTGACGTAGGCGCCAGCGAGATTGGCCAGCAGCTTGTTGGAGGACAAGCGCATCAGCGCCAGCACGGTACCCAGGGCAATGCCGCCAATGACCCCCAGGACCATGAGTTGCAGGGTCATCAGCATGCCGTTCCAGAGGGCCGGCAGGGCGGGAATGATTCCACTGAAGTCCATCATTTACCTCCCACGGAGATCAGGCCAGGCACGGCGACTTTCTTCTCGATCAGACGCATGAGCAGCATCAGGCTCATGTTCAGGGTGAAGTAGATCAGGGTGGCCAGGGTGAAGGCTTCAAACAGGTTTGCGGAGAACTCGGCGGTCTGCTTGGTTTGTGCCAGCAATTCCATCAGGCCGATCAGCGAGGCTACCGAGGAGTTCTTGAACACGTTCAGGAATTCCGAGGTGAGCGGCGGAATGATGATCCGATACGCTTGCGGCAGCAGTACGTTCCAGTAGATCTGCGGCAGGCTGAAGCCCATGGCGCGCGCGGCGGACTCCTGGCCTCGTGGCAGCGCCTGGATGCCGGTACGGACTTGCTCGCAGACCCGTGCAGCCGTAAACAGACCCAGGCAGATCACCACGCTGATGAAGGCCGAGGTGGTCGGATTGAGGTCTTGCTTGTACCACTCTTGCAGGCCTTCGGGCAGCATGTCCGGTATCAGGAAGTACCAGATGAACAGTTGCACCAGCAGCGGTACGTTACGAAAAAGTTCCACGTAGGCCGTGGCAATACCCGATACCAGACGGTTCGGGACGGTGCGCATGACGCCGAGTACCGAACCCAGCAACAGCGCGATGATCCAGGCGGCAGCGGCAATGCCGACGGTCCAGCCTAGCCCGGAGATGAACCAGTCGAGATAGATCTCGCTGCCCACGCCGGTGGACTTGAAAAAAACGCCCCAGTCCCAGTTGTAATTCATCGGGGTCTCCCCTCAGATCAGTTGTTTCACGGGCACCTTCGAGCATCCGAGTGCGCACAGGGCGCCCTCGGATGAAAGGTTAGTCACTGCCTGGGATCAGGACTTCTTTTCGTCTGCAGCTTTGTCAGTGGGGTTGGCGATCAGCGCCTTGAGCTCGTCGCTCATCGGGAACATCAGGTTCAGGCCTTTTGGCGGAATTGGCTGCTGGAACCATTTATCGTAGATCTTGTTGATCTCGCCTGATTTGTAGAGTGCAACGATCGCGTCATCGACGGCTTTCTTGAAGGGCGCATCGCCTTTGCGCACCATGCAACCGTAGATCTCATAGGACTGCGGGGTGCCGGTCACTTCCCAGTCGGTTGGCTTCTTGGCCTTGGCCATTTCGCCAGCGAGCAGGGCGTCATCCATCATGAAGGCAACGGCACGACCGGACTCGAGCATCTGGAAGGACTCACCGTGGTCCTTGGCCGAGATGACGTTCATCTTCATCTGCTTATCGGCGTTCATCGCCTTGAGAATGCGCTCAGAGGTGGTGCCGGCGGTGGTGACCACGTTCTTGCCGGCCAGGTCCGGGAAGTCCTTGTACTTGGAATCCTTTTTCGTCAGCAGGCGGGTGCCGATCTCGAAGATGCCGACCGAGAAGTCGACCTGTTGCTGGCGTTCGACGTTGTTGGTGGTCGAACCGCACTCGACGTCCACTGTGCCGTTCTGCACCAGCGGAATACGGGTTTGCGAGGTCACCAGGTTGTATTTGACCTGAAGGTTTGGTGCGTCCAGGTCCTTCTTGAGGGCCTCGACGATTGCCAGCTGGATGTCGTGTGCATAACCGACCGGTTTGCCCGATGCGTCAGCGATGTAGGAGAACGGAATGGAAGCGTCGCGGTGCCCCAGGGTAATGGTGCCCGATTCCTTGATTTTCTTCAGCGTGCCGGTCAGATCGGCGGCAAATACTGGCGTGCTGATCAAAGCGGCCGCGATAGCGGCGCCCAACAGGTGGGGAACGATACGCATCAAAATTTCCTCGACGTTGTTTTTTTTATGGAGCCTTTGCTGGGCTCATTCGTTCAGCGAACACTGCAATCAAGCGGTTTGCGCATTCGGGTACTGAGTGTAGAGCATGAGTCGTGCCAAGCCCCGGAATCTATTGTAACGCTATGATTTTATTGGATATTAATTTGATTTTTCGGTTTTTGATGACGATTATTCGTACGGCTTGCCGAACATCGTCATGTGGCGCGTTCGGAAGGCCGAACGCTTTTAGGGTGGCAAACGTACGTGTGCAGGTGTTGATTTCCAGAGGGCGGGGTTGTTGAGAGCGGTTGATCCCGCAAACGGCGGGCGCCCGGAAACATTGCCTGCTGCTCCCGGTAATGCCGAGAAAGCAGTATGACCTTGCTGGCAACGGAGCCAGAGAACTTACAAGGAGTGCATCATGAGCACAGCAATGAAGCAGTATTTCGTTGAATCCAGCAACGGCGGTGATGATGACGACGAAGATGCCGAGCATGGACACGGCTGGCGAAAGGCTTGACCTGAGTCGGGCGAACGTAACCGTTTAGGTTCGTCTCACCCGGGCGAAAAGTTCCGCTCAGGCTTAGTGCCGTTTGGTTCGGCACATGAGCGTGAGCGGGCCTCTCGGAAATCCGATACCAGATTCTGGTGTCGGATTTTTTATGCGCTGTCACCTGTGAGTCAAACGGCTCAGGCCGCTTCGGACTTGCTGCGGTTCAGTGCGACGCGGAGCAGGTACTGCTTTAGTTTCTCTTGCTCGGCTGGGCTGGTGAACAGCCCAAGCTTGGTTCGCCGCCAGAGAATATCCTCGGCGCTGGTAGCCCACTCTTCGCTGCACAGGTAATCCACCTCGCGGGCGAACAATCCCCCACCCATGGCTTCGCCCAGGTCTTCGGGGCCCTGGACGCCTTCGAGCAGGCGCCAGACGCGGCTGCCGTAGGTCAATGCCCAGCGTTGAGCGATGGCACCTGGCAGCCAGTCGTATCGGGCCTGGATGCTCTCGCTCAGCGCCTTGGGTGTGCTCATGTCTTCGCCGCCTGGCAGTGGGGCGGTGGCAGTCCAACTGCCTTTCATTTGCGTGAAGAATGGCGCCAGCTCACGCATGGCCGACTCGGCGAGCTTGCGGTAAGTGGTCAGTTTGCCGCCAAACACCGACAACAAAGGCGCTTGTTCAGCCTCGGCTGAAAGGGACAGGGTGTAATCGCGTGTGATGGCCGATGGATTGTCCGACTCGTCATTGCACAGCGGACGAACACCAGAGTAACTGTTGACGATATCGGCACGGCTTAACGGGTGTTTGAAGTGGTCATTGACCACCTTGAGCATGTAGTCGGTTTCCGCCTCGGTGATGACCACCTTGTCGGGATCGCCATTGTACTCGCGGTCTGTCGTGCCAATCAGGGTGAAGCGCTCCAGATACGGAATGGCAAACACAATGCGCTGGTCTTCATTCTGCAGGATGTAGGCGTGCTCGCCTTCGTATAGCTTCGGCACAATCAGGTGGCTGCCCTGGATCAGGCGAATCCCGTAGGAGGTATCGAGCTTCAGGTCATCCTTGATGAACGTTGCAACCCAAGGGCCTGCGGCATTGACCAGTGCCTTGGCCTGGATCGTCTGTTGGGTGCCGTCGGCGCGCTCGATTTGTACACGCCACAGGCCGTTGACGCGATGAGCGCCGAGACAGCGGGTATGGGTCAGGATGTGCGCGCCGTTTTCCCGGGCCGCCATGGCGTTGAGTACCACCAGGCGGGCGTCGTCTACTGCACAGTCGGCATACTCGAAACCACGGGTGATCACCGGCTTCAGCGGGCTACTCGGGCCGAAGCGCAGGCTGCGCGATGCACCGAGTCGTTTGCGTTTACCCAGGTGGTCGTAGAGGAACAGGCCCGCGCGAATCATCCAGGCCGGGCGCAGGTGAGGGCGGTGAGGCAGTACGAAACGCATCGGCTTGACGATGTGCGGGGCCTTGGCCAGCAGTACTTCGCGTTCTGCCAATGCTTCACGTACCAAGCGAAACTCATAGTGCTCCAGATAGCGCAGGCCACCATGGATCAACTTGCTGCTGGCAGACGAGGTATGGCTGGCCAGGTCGTCTTTTTCGCAAAGCAAAACGGACAGCCCGCGCCCCGCTGCATCTGCGGCAATCCCTGCACCATTGATACCGCCGCCGATCACGGCGATGTCATAGGTTTCATTGAGGGTAGTGGGCGCTTGGCGGGAGAGGGACACGGGCGGCTCCTGAATTTGAATGTGAACATTGATGTTCATTTTCGAAAATATTAGCGCAATGGCATAGCAGCCGCTAGCCGGATTTGATAGAAAGTGCTGATCTATAGGTCTAAATGAAAAATAACGAACATGATGAGCGGCTGTCGCTGGCGGCAGCCGTGAGGGGAGGGGCTAGACGACTTCCAGGCGGATCTTCTGCTGGTTGAGCAACTGAGTCAGTGCGGCGACGGGCTGCTGATCGGTGACCAGGCAGTCCACCAGGCTGATTGATCCCAGGCGTACCATCGCGTTGCGCCCGAACTTGCTGGAGTCGGCGGCCAGGATGACCTGCCGTGCATTGGCAATGATGGCCTGGGATACACGCACTTCCTGGTAGTCGAAGTCCAACAGGCTGCCATCTTCATCGATGCCGCTGATGCCAACCAGGGCGAAGTCGACCTTGAACTGGTTGATGAAGTCGACACTGGCTTGGCCGACCACACCGCCGTCGCGGCGTACGTTGCCACCGGCCAGCAGTACTTCGAAATCGTCTTTTGCACTCAGGATCGAGGCTACGTGAAGGTTGTTGGTGATGATTTTCAGGTGGTTGTGATTGAGCAGCGCGCGCGCAATGGACTCGGTGGTGGTACCAATGTTGATGAACAGCGACGCATGGTCGGGAATTTGCGCTGCGACAGCTTCGGCGATGCGTTGTTTTTCGTCGCGCATCTGATCGGCGCGCATCGCGTAGGCGGTGTTCTCGATGCTGGAGTCGTAGGCGGCGCCGCCATGGTAACGGCGCAGCAGGTTGACTTCGGCCAGTTGATTGATGTCCCGCCGAATGGTTTGCGGCGTCACGACGAACAGTTGGGCCATTTCCTCGATGCTGACATAGCCGCGTTCGCGGACCAGTTCGAGGATTTGCTGCTGACGAGGAGGCAGGTTCATGGGCTGTCCTTTGGGCGGCCGGGCAAATTTCTCCATGATGCCGGAGGAAATCTCCTACGACCAGCCCGGAGGATTGCACAACGCCTTGCATTGACCTGCGGCCTTGGCGCCGGCAAAGCCGACGCCCAGCGTTTTCGCGCTGCCTTCAAGGGGCACTGCGGTGGTTTCAGTTCTCGTCGTGCGGTTCCCAGTCACGGGTGCGGTCTACGGCTTTCAGCCAGCCGGCATACAGTTTTTCTTTCTGCACTTCATCCAGTTGCGGGGTGAACGTGCGTTCGATGATCGCTTTGCCGCGCAGTTCGTCCAGGCTACTCCAGAAGCCGCATGCCAGGCCGGCGAGGTAAGCAGCACCGAGGGCGGTGGTTTCGCGCATCTGTGGGCGTTCAACGCAGGTGCCAAGAATATCGGCCTGGAATTGCATCAGGAAGTTGTTGGCGACTGCACCGCCATCGACGCGAAGGGCGCTCAGGCGTTCGCCGCAATCCTGTTGCATGGCGTCGAGTACGTCCCGGGTCTGGTAGGCAATCGACTCCAGGGCCGCTCGGATAATGTGGTCAACCTTGACCCCTCGGGTCAGGCCGAACAGCGCGCCGCGGGCATAGGGGTCCCAGTAAGGTGCGCCAAGGCCGGTGAACGCTGGTACCAGGTAGACCCCGTTGCTGTCCTTGACCTTGCTGGCGAAGTACTCGGTGTCGTGGGCGTCATTGATGATTTTCAGTTCGTCACGCAGCCACTGTACGGTGGAGCCACCGTTGAATACGGCGCCTTCCAGGGCGTAAGCCACTTCGCCGCGAGGGCCGCAGGCGATGGTGGTGAGCAGGCCGTGAGACGACGTGACGGCCTTTGTTCCGGTGTTCATCAGCAGGAAGCAGCCGGTGCCATAGGTGTTTTTTGCCTGCCCGGCGTCCACGCACATCTGGCCGAACAGTGCGGCTTGCTGGTCGCCGGCGATGCCCGCAATGGCGATACCGCTTTTGGTGTGCCCGTATACCTCGGAGGAGGCGCGAACCTCAGGCAGCATTTGGCGAGGAATGCCCAGGACTTGCAGCATCTTCTCGTCCCACGCCAGGGTGTGGATGTTGAAGAGCAGGGTGCGCGAGGCGTTGGTGTAGTCGGTGACGTGAACCTTGCCGCCGGAGAACTTCCAGATCAGCCAGGTATCGATTGTGCCGAACAATAGGTCGCCTTTTTCGGCGCGCTCGCGGGCACCCTCGACATTGTCGAGGATCCATTTGAGCTTGGTGCCGGAAAAGTAGGGGTCGGTCACCAGGCCTGTGGTTTCGCGAATGTAGTCCTGCAGGCCATCGCGCTTGAGCTGTTCGCAAATTTCGGTGCTGCGTCGGCACTGCCAGACGATGGCGTTGTAGATCGGTCGACCGGTTTCCTTGTCCCAGACCACGGTGGTTTCGCGCTGGTTGGTGATGCCGATGGCCGCCACTTGATCATGGCTCAGGCCTGCCTGGGCCAGCGCTTCGACCATGGTTGCGCTCTGGGTGGCGAAGATCTCCATGGGATCGTGCTCGACCCAGCCAGCCTGGGGGTAGTGCTGTGCGAACTCGCGCTGCGAGGTGCCGACCACGTTGGCGTCCCGGTCGAAAATGATGGCCCGCGAACTGGTCGTGCCCTGGTCCAGGGCAATGATGTAGTTCTTGTTATGGGTGTCTGTCATGTCGTTGGCCTTGCACTAAATAAGGTGGAGTCAGGGCAGGGCGGGCGTTGGCCCGCTGGTCCGGCATCAGGATGCCTGGGTCTTGCCCTGAGGGTTGTCGTCGGTCTGGACGGTCATGTTCGCTGCAGAGGGCAGGTTGCGGGCGAACACGCCGCGGTACAGGGCGGCACCAAGGCTTGCCCCTATGATCGGCGCAATTACCGGGATCAGAAAATAGGGCACCTCACGGCCACCGGTGAAGGCGATGGGTCCCCAGCCCGTAAGGTAGGTCATCAGTTTAGGCCCGAAATCGCGTGCGGGGTTCATCGCAAAACCGGTCAGCGGGCCCATGGCGCTGCCGATCACTGCGATCAGCAGGCCGATCAGCACGGGTGCCAGCGCGCCGCGTGGCAAGCCGTTGTTGTCGTCGGTAAGGGCCATGATCACCGCCATCAGGATGGCGGTAATGATCACCTCAACCAGGAAAGCCTGGCCGGTAGAGAGCGCCGGGTGCGGATAGGTCGAGAACACGGCGGCCAGCTCAAGGCTGCCTTGGGTGCCGCGCAGCATCTGATGGGTTTGTTCGTAATCGAAGAACAGCGTGCTGTAGAGCGTGTACACCAGCGCAGCGCCGCAGAAAGCACCGGCGATCTGGGCGACGATGTAGAACGCCAGTTTGTGTTTTTCAAAACCTGCGAACAGGCACAGGGCAATGCTGACCGCAGGGTTGAGGTGAGCGCCGGAGATGCCGGCGGTCAGGTAGATCGCCATGCTCACGCCAACGCCCCAGATGATGCTGATCTCCCACAATCCGAAGCTGGCGCCGGCGACCTTGAGCGCTGCAACGCATCCCGTGCCAAAAAATATGAACAAGGCTGTTCCCAGGAACTCGGCCATGCACTGGCTGGAAAGTGTCGGTTGTTGCTGGGCAATGGTCATTCGTTACCTCGGTTCTTGTTGTTGTGAGGCGCTTTGGCGCTCGACATGCTCCGGCAGAAATTCCCCAATTTCTGCTGGAAGGGGCTTTGGGGGTGTTGGCTTATATTCAAAATCGAAAAAATATAGACAAGAAACGCTTATGTCAAAGGTCGAAAGTGAACGGCCATTCACAATCTGACTATTGGTTTGCAGGATGGTGCTGGACGCTGCAAGGGCTGTGCTTGGACGTGATGTAGCCCCCTGTGTAGCTGCTCTGTGGGTTTTGTCCTAAAGTAGCCGACGAAATTTGTCTTTACGGCCTGCCAGGAGTCCGCATGACCCCCGCTCTCGATCTATTGAAAAAGGTTCGTGCCGAACATCGCGTACACAGTTACGAACATGACCCCAAAGCGGCTTCTTATGGGCTGGAGGCTGCGGAGAAGTTGGGGCTGGAGCCCGCGCGGGTGTTCAAGACGCTATTGGCCTGCAGTGAAAAGGGCGAGTTGCTGGTGGCGGTGGTGCCGGTGGCAGGTTCCCTGGACCTCAAGGCCTTGGCCCATGCTGCCGGGGTGAAGAAGTGCGAGATGGCCGACCCCGCGGCCGCTCAGCGTGCCACGGGTTATCTGTTGGGGGGCATCAGCCCGCTGGGGCAGAAGAAGCGCTTGCGCGCGTTCATTGATCAATCTGCACAGCCGCTGCCGACGATTTTTGTCAGTGCCGGGCGGCGTGGCCTTGAGGTTGAGTTGGCGGCTGACGTATTGGCGACCCACACGCAGGCAAGCTTTGCCGAGATCGCCCGCGACTGATAGCAGCTGTGTGGATCGATAAGGCGTGTGGGGCGGGCAAGCCCGCCCCTGGCTATCAAGCGGCCGGGCTGTAACGACGCACGCCGTTGTCGCCTGGCTGGAGTTGTGCGGCAACGCTGCCGGGTGCCGGAAACAGTACCAGGTGGTCTGCCGCAACCACGATACCGACTTCGCTGCCAGGCAAATGGTCGATGTGGCTGGGGAATATCGCTTCGAGCTGGCTGCCGGTTGCCAGTTGCAGGCGATACAGCGTGGACGCGCCGAGGAAGCTCTTGCCGACAATGCGTGCCTTGAGCTCGCTGTCAGGTGCATAGACGATATCGTCTGGCCGCAGCAGTACATCCACTGCGCTGCCAATGGCCATGGTGTAGGCGCGATTTCCGCAGAGCTCGCCGAGTTCAGTCTGTACCGACTCCGGGCTGGTCAGTTGACCGCGAATGAAGTAGCCCTGGCCAATGAAGCTGGCCACGAAGGGGGTCAGGGGCTCATGGTACAGGTTGTAGGGCGTATCCCACTGTTCCAGTCGACCTTCCTTGAACACACCGACATGGTCGCTGACCGCAAAGGCTTCTTCCTGATCGTGGGTAACCAGGATCGCGCTGGTACCACGGCTCTTTAGAATGTCACGCACTTCATGGCTGAGGCGTCGGCGCAGTTCGACATCAAGGTTCGAGAACGGCTCGTCAAGCAGCAGCAGTTGTGGCTCGGGCGCCAAGGCGCGGGCCAGGGCAACCCGTTGCTGTTGGCCACCAGAAAGCTCATGAGGGTAGCGTTGGCCAAGGCCGCCGAGCTTGACCAGTTCGAGCATTTCCTCGACCACGTGTTGCTGTTGTGGGTGTTTGCCAATGCCAAATGCGATGTTCTGCGCCACGGTGAGGTGAGGGAACAGAGCATAGTCCTGGAACACCATGCCGATTCGGCGTTTTTCTGGCGCGAGGGTGAACCCTGCTTTGGAGATGACTTCGCCGGCCAGCTGTATCTCGCCCTCATGCACGGGCTCAAAGCCGGCAATGGCGCGTAGCGTGGTGGTTTTCCCGCACCCGGAAGAGCCGAGCAAACAACCGATATCGCCAGCGTTCAGGTGCAGGTTGAGGTTCTGGACAACGCGCTGGCCTTGGTACCCACAGGCCAGGTTGCGAAGGTTGAGCAGTAAAGGTTGACTCATGCGTGGTGGTAAGCCGGTTCAACAAGGAATTCAAGAAGCGCCTTCTGTGCGTGCAGACGGTTTTCCGCCTGGTCCCAGGCGACCGAGCGTGGGTCGTCGAGAAGGTCCATGCTGATTTCCTCGCCGCGGTGAGCGGGCAGGCAATGCATGAACAACACATCGGGGGCAGCGAGGTCGAGCAGCTCGCGCGTTACCTGGTAAGGTGCGAACGTCTTCAGACGCCGTGCAGTTTCCTCCTCCTGCCCCATGGAAGTCCAGACATCGGTGCTCACCAGATGGGCGCCCCGCACAGCCTCCTTCGGATCACGGACGATGGTGACGCGGTCTCCGGCCTGGGCGACGAATTGAGGGTTCGGCTCGTAGTCTTCCGGGCAGGCGATGCGCAATTGGAAGTCGAACTGGATGGCGGCTTCTATATAGCTGTTGCACATGTTGTTGCCGTCGCCGATCCAGGCCACGGTTTTGCCCTGGATCGAGCCGCGGTGTTCGAGGAATGTCTGCATGTCGGCCAGCAGTTGGCAAGGGTGCAGGTCATCGGACAGGCCGTTGATCACCGGTACCCGCGAATTGGCGGCGAACTCGGTCAGCGTGCTGTGGGCGAAGGTACGGATCATCACCGCATCCAGCATGCGCGACATGACGATGGCGCAGTCGCTGATCGGCTCACCGCGACCCAGCTGGGTGTCGCGTGGCGAGAGGAAGATGGCCTGGCCGCCGAGCTGGATCATGCCAGCCTCGAATGACAGGCGGGTGCGGGTCGAAGACTTCTCGAAGATCATCCCCAGTACGCGGTTCTTCAGGGGTTCGAACAACACGCCTCGGTTACGCAGGTCCTTCAGCTCGATGCCACGACGGAGCACACCGAGCAGTTCGTCGGGGGTGCAGTCCATCAGGGAGAGAAAGTGCCTTGCGTTCATCATTGACTACCTTTTTGCAACAGACCGCAGATCATCTAAAGCCGGTTTTTGGAAAAACGGGTGAGACCTGCGGCGAAAGCCGCACGTGGCGACGAAATTAGGGGGAGACGCAATACTATAATTAAATGTCGCGTCTTACCAAGAGGGGCTGCAACATCGGCACTGCCGAATCTGCGATAACCCAATGGGGAACAGCTTTTTTGTGTACGCCACAAGGTTTTACACTGCCTGCCAGCGGCTTGGCAAACGCTGCTCACGCTGTTGAGTGCATAACCGCACCGGCTAGCTGCTCATTCGCATATCCGGCGCAAGGTATCTGCTCACTCAAGCGTGGCCCTCCGGACGGCTCCAGTTGCGCTAAATTTGCCCCAGGACGGTGGGCTAAGGGGGATGTTGGCAAGGCCGAGCGCCACGCTCGGCTTTCCGATACAATGCGTCACCGTGCCGACAACCGCGTCGGAAAGTTCAGCCGAGGTGCTCCATGGATATCATCGAAACAATCAAAGAGCAGATTGCCAACAACACCATTCTGCTTTACATGAAAGGCTCGCCCAATGCCCCGCAGTGCGGCTTCTCCGCCAAAGCGGCGCAAGCTGTAATGGGTTGCGGCGAGAAGTTCGCTTACGTGGACATCCTGCAAAATCCGGAAATTCGCGCCAACCTGCCGAAGTACGCCAACTGGCCAACCTTCCCACAATTGTGGGTGGCCGGTGAGCTGGTCGGCGGCAGTGACATCATGACCGAGATGTTTGCCAACGGCGAACTGCAGACGCTGATCAAGGAAGCGGCTGCCAAGGCCAAGGCTGCCGAAGCCTGATTCTTGTCAGCCAACAAAAAGCCCCGCATTGCGGGGCTTTTTGTTGGCTGCAAGAAAGACGGGCTTACTCGCCCATCTGCGACTGCAGGTAGTTTTCCAGGCCGACCTTGTCGATCAGGCTCAGTTGGGTTTCCAGCCAGTCGATGTGCTCTTCCTCGGCTTCGAGGATGTCTTCCAGCAGCTCGCGGCTACCGAAGTCGCCAACCGTTTCACAGTGGGCAATCGCGGCCTTGAGATCGGCTAGACCTGTCTGCTCGATTTTCAGGTCGCACTGGAGCATTTCCTTGGTGTGCTCACCAATGAACAGTTTGCCAAGGTCCTGCACGTTCGGGATGCCTTCGAGGAACAGAATCCGCTTGATCAGTTTGTCAGCGTGTTTCATTTCATCGATGGATTCTTTGTACTCGTGCTTGCCGAGCTTATCCAGGCCCCAGTCTTCATACATACGGGCATGCAGGAAGTATTGGTTGATTGCGACCAGCTCGTTTCCGAGGATCTTGTTGAGATGCTGGATGACGCTAACGTCGCCTTTCATGATGGGGTCCTGCCCTGTAGGTGTGCACAATGGTCTGGAGTGTGGGCCGGACAACTTTTGCTGTCAAACCTAAGTTCTTGAATAATAAATAGAAACTAATAGGAATAAGAATGTTTTTGTTCCGCGTCTTAGTCCTAAGCACTTGAATTGCAGGCATAAAAAAACCGGACGCTGGGTCCGGTTCTTGGAAAGTCTGAATTATGCTGCAGTAAATTCTACTGGATAAGGCAGTGCAGCCTGGCTCACTTGCAGCTCGGTCAGGGTTTCGCGTACGACTTGTTTAGCCAGGCAGGCGCATTTGCCGCACTGAGTGCCCACATTGGTGGCTTCGCGTACGTCACGGTAGCTACAGCAGCCGTCGTAGATTGCATCGCGGATCTGTCCGTCGGTAACACCAACACAAAGACACACATACATAGAGGAGACCATCGTGGCTAAAGGCTCAATGCGGAGGATCTTAATGTTAATGATAATGCTTGTCAAATCACTTTGTTGAGCGGTCCCGTTCGCCGCGACGGACGGCAGCCTGGTCAGTGACCGCCCTTAAATTCGGCGGTACACGTTGGGCGGTGTATGATGGTCAGTCCATGCGATGCCAGGTGGGCCATGTGCCCTGCTGTGTATACCATTCCACTACATCAGGAGATATCGAATGAGCGTGCTCGTAGGCAAAAAAGCCCCGGATTTCACGGTTCCAGCCGTACTCGGCAATGGCGAGATCGTCGACAGCTTCAACCTGGCTTCGGCCATCAAGGGCAAGTACGGCCTGGTGTTCTTCTACCCACTGGACTTCACTTTCGTCTGCCCGTCCGAGCTGATCGCCCTGGACCACCGTATTCCTGACTTCCAGGCGCGTAACGTCGAAGTCATCGGTGTTTCGATCGACTCGCATTTCACCCACAATGCTTGGCGTAATACCCCCGTCAACAACGGCGGTATCGGCCCGGTCAAATACACCCTGGCCGCTGACATCTCCCACGAGATCTGCAAGGCCTATGACGTTGAGTCCGAAGGCGGCGTAGCCTTCCGTGGCGCGTTCCTGATCGACACCAACGGTGTGGTCCGTTCGCAAATCGTCAACGACCTGCCGCTGGGCCGTAACATGGACGAGCTGCTGCGTCTGGTCGACGCCCTGCAATTCCACGAAGAGCACGGCGAAGTCTGCCCTGCCAACTGGAAAAAAGGCGACAAGGGCATGACCGCTTCGCCAGAAGGCGTTGCTGCTTACCTGAGCGAAAATGCTGGCAAGCTGTAAGCACCACGCATAAAAAAACCGGCCCCAGTGGCCGGTTTTTTTATGCGTGGCTGTCGACTTCAGTCGTCGAAGTCTTGCCAGCCGCCCATTTGTTTCCAGCGGTTGACGATACCGCAGAACAGCTCGGCGGTTTTTTCGGTGTCATAGCGAGCCGAATGTGCTTCACGTCCGTCAAAGTCGATGTCGGCACTTTGACAGGCCCTGGCCAGTACGGTCTGGCCATAGGCCAGGCCCGCCAGGGTAGCCGTGTCGAAACTGGAGAACGGATGAAACGGGTTGCGCTTCATATCGTTCCGGGCTACCGCGGCATTGAGGAAGCCCAGGTCGAAACTGCTGTTGTGGCCGACCAGAATTGCCCGCTTGCAGCCATTGGCCTTCAAGGCCTTGCGCACACCACGGAAAATGTCGGTTAGCGCGGCCTCCTCGCTAACGGCCATGCGTAGCGGATGGTCCAGCTTGATGCCGGTGAACTCCAGTGCGGCCTGTTCAATATTGGCACCTTCAAACGGTTCGACACGGAAGAAATAGGTGTGCTCGGGGAACAGGAAACCTTTCTCATCCATGCCGATGGTCACGGCGGCAATTTCCAGCAAGGCGTCGGTTGCGCAGTTGAAACCGCCCGTCTCGACATCCACAACTACTGGCAGGTAACCACGAAAGCGTTCGGCCATGGGGTGACGCGGGCCGCCGCTATGACCTTCCTGGTCGAGGTCGAAGTGATCATCACTCACGCATTTGTCTCCAGCAGGCGCCAGCGCAGTTGTTCACCGGCGCGCAGCGGTACCACGGTGTGCTCGCCGAATGGCAGGCTATCCGGGGCGGTCCAGCTTTCGCGGACCAGGGTAATAGTGTCGGTATTGGTCGGCAGGCCGTAGAACGCAGGGCCATGCAGGCTGGCGAAACCTTCGAGTTTGTCCAGCGCATTGCGCTGCTCGAATGCTTCGGCATACAGCTCGATAGCGGCGTAGGCGGTGTAGCAGCCGGCACAACCGCAGGCGGCTTCCTTGGCGTGACGGGCATGCGGCGCCGAGTCGGTGCCCAGGAAGAACTTGCTGTTGCCGCTGGTAGCGGCATCGAGCAGGGCGACCTGGTGCGTATTGCGCTTGAGGATCGGCAGGCAGTAGTAGTGCGGGCGAATGCCACCGACCAGCATGTGGTTGCGGTTGTACAGCAGGTGCTGAGCAGTAATGGTTGCCCCGACGTTGGCCGGTGCTTCTGTCACGAACTGCACGGCATCGGCCGTTGTAATGTGTTCGAAGACCACTTTAAGCGTCGGGAAACGCTCGACTACGCGGCGCATGTGTTCGTCGATGAACTGCTTCTCGCGGTCGAAGACGTCGACCTCGCTACGCGTTACTTCACCGTGGACCAGTAGCGGCATGCCGACTTCAGCCATGGCCTCGAGCACCGGGAAGATGTTGTCGATGCTGGTGACACCCGAGTCCGAGTTGGTGGTCGCACCCGCTGGATAAAGCTTGGCGGCGTGGACGAAACCGCTGGCTTTGGCCGCGCGGATTTCCTCGGGTTGGGTACGGTCGGTGAGGTACAGGACCATCAACGGCTCGAAGCGGCTACCAGCCGGACGGGCCGCGAGGATACGCTCGCGATAGGCGCCGGCTTCGGCGGCGTTGCGCACTGGTGGTACCAGGTTTGGCATGATGATCGCGCGGGCAAAGGTGCGCGCCACATCGCCAACGGTGTGGGGCAGGACGGCACCATCACGAAGATGGATATGCCAGTCGTCAGGACGCAGGAGGGTCAGGCGGTCGGACATTGGGGATTCCAGGCGGGTCGAACTCAAGGTGAATGCTACCGGAAAAGCCGGGTCCGAGCACTCGCTATCAAGTTTTGCCAGGGCCTACCGATACCTTGCAGGTATGCCGTGAAAAATTTGTGGAGCCGCCCGTGCGCCAGCATTATCTAGCCCTGCTCAGCATGTTTGCCAGCCTGCCTGCCATGGCACTTACTTTCCAGACGCGTCTGGAAAGCGTCGAGTGGAAGGTCGAGGGTGATCAGTTCGAGTGCCGATTGATTCAGCCGATTGCCAATTTTGGCTCCGGTGAGTTCGTGCGTCGCGCGGGCGAACAGCCGACCTTCCAGTTGCGTTCGAACAGCAATGTACTGGGGACAGGTTCGGCAACCTTGCTGGCCGCCGCCGCGCCCTGGCAGCCAGGGCGTGGCGATATCAACCTGGGCACTGTGCGCATGGCCCGTAATGGTGTGCTGTTCAACAGCACGCAAGGCCAGGCCAGCCGTTTGATCAATGGCCTGCTGGACGGCCGCAGTACCGTGGTCCGCAATTATGCGGGTGAGGCGGGGCGGGCGATGGAAGTGCGCGTGTTGCCAGTCAAGTTTGGCCAGGCCTACGGTGACTACCAGGTCTGTGCGGCCAAGTTGTTGCCGATGAACTACGACCAGGTGCGTCAGACCCGGGTCGACTTCCCGGGTGGCGGTATCGACCTGGATGCCAATGCCCAAGCGCGACTGGACATCATCCTCGACTTCCTCAAGGCTGATCCGACGGTCAATCATATTGAGCTTGATGGCCATTCGGACAACAGTGGCAATCGCCTGACCAACCGTGACCTGTCACGTCGGCGTGCGCTGGCCGTCATGGATTACTTTAAAAGCCACGGTATTGCAGAAGAGCAGATCACGCTGCGTTTCCATGGTGAGCGGTATCCACTTGCACCGAACAACAGCCCGGCCAACCGCTCGCGCAATCGCCGCGTGAACATTCAGTTGGACCGAGTGGCGCCCGTTGAAAAGCCGGTAGAAGCCGCCAGCGAAAAACCGCTTGGCAAGGCACCAGATGCGGCGTCGACAGCACCAGGCCAAGTGCCTGCAGCCAACACATCTGTTACCAAGCCGGCCGTTAAGTCCTGAGGTTGAGGGGCGACCGTCCGTCGCGCCCTCGACCGTTCCTGTCGCTTTGTCGTCACAAGCTGTCGCCCCACTGTAAATGTTGCGGTAAGACCGGTAGAATCATCGGTTTTCCGTACAACCCCGTGGAGTGATGGCATGGCGGACGTAAAAAAGGTCGTACTGGCGTATTCCGGCGGCCTTGATACTTCGGTAATTCTCAAGTGGCTGCAAGATACCTATAACTGCGAAGTGGTGACCTTCACCGCCGACCTGGGGCAGGGCGAGGAGGTCGAACCGGCCCGCGCCAAGGCTCAGGCCATGGGTGTCAAAGAAATCTACATCGACGACCTGCGCGAAGAGTTTGTGCGTGACTTCGTGTTCCCGATGTTCCGCGCCAACACCGTTTACGAAGGTGAGTACCTGCTGGGTACCTCCATCGCTCGTCCGCTGATTGCCAAGCGTCTGATCGAAATCGCCAACGAAACCGGCGCCGATGCCATTTCTCATGGCGCGACCGGCAAGGGCAACGACCAGGTACGTTTCGAGCTGGGTGCCTACGCGCTCAAGCCAGGCGTGAAGGTTATTGCGCCATGGCGCGAGTGGGATCTGCTCTCGCGTGAAAAGCTGATGGACTATGCCGAGAAGCACGCGATTCCAATCGAGCGTCACGGCAAGAAGAAGTCGCCGTACTCGATGGACGCCAACCTGCTGCATATCTCCTATGAGGGCGGTGTGCTTGAGGATACCTGGACCGAGCACGAAGAAGACATGTGGCGTTGGACCAAGTCGCCGGAAAACGCGCCGGACGTACCGACCTACATCGAACTGACCTACCGCAACGGTGACATCGTTGCTATCGACGGCGTGGAAATGACCCCCGCTACCGTGCTGGCAACCCTCAACCGCATCGGCGGCGAGAACGGCATCGGGCGTCTGGATATCGTCGAAAACCGCTATGTCGGCATGAAGTCTCGTGGGTGCTACGAAACCCCGGGCGGCACCATCATGCTGCGTGCACACCGCGCCATCGAGTCGATCACCCTCGACCGTGAAGTCGCTCACTTGAAAGATGAGCTGATGCCGAAGTACGCCAGCCTGATCTACACCGGTTACTGGTGGAGCCCAGAGCGTCTGATGCTGCAGCAAATGATCGACGCTTCGCAGGTGAACGTGAACGGTGTTGTACGTCTGAAGCTGTACAAGGGCAACGTGATCGTGACAGGTCGCAAGTCTGATGACTCGCTGTTCGACGCCAACATTGCTACCTTCGAGGAAGATGGCGGTGCTTACAACCAGGCCGATGCAGCGGGCTTCATCAAGCTGAACGCCTTGCGCATGCGCATTGCCGCAAACAAGGGTCGTTCGCTGATTTAAGCGCTCTCCTCGTTTGAAAAAAACCCGGCCTTGGCCGGGTTTTTTTATTCATCGTTTTTATTACTGTGGGTCTGTACATGGCCATGCCTTATGGGGTGTGGAGGACATGGGTTTATTGGTAATCGTCGTTTGAATACCAGCATCCATATTGTAAAAAACCAACGACTCTCCACTTCCGTTACTGGGTGAAAGTCGTGATTGCTTCAGCGCGCTTAATACATGATGTTCAATAAACTGATTCGCGCCGCTGCCGGATAGAAAGATGCTGGATGGGGGGGTGTTGTCGGGTAAAACCGGGCTGTTCGGCGTGTTTATCATGAGTTCTAATTGTGCGAGTTTTTCGCACAGCTCATTGAGTTTCTCATGAAGTGTGTCATTGGGATCATCTTGACACTGTTCGCGTTTTACCGTGCTCGTCGTTGAATATTCAACTGCACTTGAAGAGTGCTCGGCTATGGGCTCTTCATTGCTGTTTTTTTCTTGGGTCAAGCAGTTCGATGCCGCTGTTTCCTGTGCGTGCTCTGTGGGTGATTCAGTATTGTCAGGGACATACAGTGATCGTGTGTTGAAATTTAATGTAAGAAAGAAAAGCAGTGTCAGGAAGGGCGGAAACCCTACAAGAAACCACGTGTAAATTTCTTGGCTGTCTTCACCGAGAAATGGCAGGGAGGCCAGCGCAGAGGCCTCAATGATTCCGGCGAAGATGGCGATGATGGTCAACGGGCTTTTGGGTTCGGCGTTGCTCATAATTCAGTACCTTCTGCTCATTTTGGCGGAGATGCATGACGGGCCGCCATGCTCAGAAGGATCGCTCGAATAGTCCGTACAGGTGGGTAATTATGTGTTGTTTCAAGCAATCCGTAAGGCTGCTGTATGGGGTGATTTTTAAAGAGGACTACGAACTTCTATTAATCTAATGGCACTATGGGAAATTTCCTTCAACGATTGTGGCGTCGCTTCATAGGTTGTGACTTTGAATGATGATAGTGTTGTTTTACAGCGGATTTTACTTGCGTTTTCTTTGGCGGGTGCTGCTGTTTTCTGAGTTTGGCATTAATAAAATTTGTAGGAATTGTCCTATGATTTTGTAGGCCGTGTCTTTGAGTGTAAGTGCTTGGCGGGAGCAGAATGCAATATTTCGAATGAATGGGATATTGTGCGAGCTTAAAAGCCGAACAGCAAAAATTTGGATTTGCCCATGAATAAAGTGCTGATCGTGGATGATCATCCAGTCATTCGTTTGGCTGTACGCATGCTGATGGAACGGCATGGTTACGAAGTCATTGCGGAGACGGATAATGGTGTAGATGCACTGCAACTTGCCCGGGAATATCTTCCCGACATTGTTATTCTGGATATTGGAATCCCTAAACTCGACGGGCTTGAGGTCATTACCCGCTTGGCCTCTACAGGGGAGGCGTTGAAGGTGCTGGTGCTGACATCCCAGGCGCCGGGGCATTTTTCAATGCGTTGCATGCAGGCGGGGGCTGCCGGTTATGTTTGCAAGCAACAGGATTTGACCGAGCTCCTCAGCGCAATCAAGGCTGTGCTGTCGGGCTACAGCTACTTTCCCAATCAGGCGTTGCATTCGGTTCGTTCCAATCTGGGAGGGGCCAGTGAAGCGGAGATGGTCGAACGCCTCTCGGGTCGGGAAATGATGGTGCTGCAACAATTGGCGCGCGGCAAAAGCAACAAGGAAATCGCCGATAGCATGTTCCTCAGCAACAAGACGGTCAGTACCTACAAGACGCGTTTGCTGCTGAAACTCAACGCCCGCTCCCTGGTCGATCTGATTGAGCTCGCTCAACGTAACGATCTGGTATGAAATGACGTTCAAAATAGCTTCCCGACCAGGAGGCTTTTTGATAACCCACTACTCGCCGCCCTGTTGATTGGGCGGCTGTTCGTTAAAGATCGAAGTCGTAGTCCGCCAACTGTTTCTGCAAACGGCGCTCTTCCAGCAGGTTGTCAATGGTGCGGCGTTTACTCAGATTGGTTTTTGCCGTCTCTACCGGAACATCCGCGACAGGCGAATCTTCGCTGGCAGTAAAGTCGTCATCCAGATCCAGGTCTTCTTTATCGGTGCTCATAAGTCACTCCACGGCAAGAGGGCCATTGGCGCACCTTATAACGAGATTCTCAGGTCCGGTAAAAAAGATTTTTTCAATCGGCTAATCAGCTTTTTCGCTATTTGCTCAATCGTCTGAAGTCTTGTGCTTGTAATCACACAGGTCTTCGATCCGGCAACTGCCGCAACGTGGCTTGCGCGCCTGGCACACATAGCGACCATGCAGGATCAGCCAGTGGTGGGCGTCCAGCAGGTAAGCCTTGGGTACAAACTTCAGCAGCCCCTTTTCAACCTCTAGAACGTTCTTGCCGGGGGCTATACCCGTGCGGTTGCTGACACGGAAAATATGGGTGTCGACAGCCATTGCGGGTTGTCGGAAGGCGGTGTTGAGCACCACGTTAGCGGTTTTTCGACCCACCCCAGGCAGTTCCTCAAGGGCTTCACGGTTATCCGGCACCTGACTGCCATGCTTTTCCACCAGTAATCGGCAGGTTTCGATAACGTTTTTCGCTTTGCTGTTGTACAGGCCAATGGTCTTGATGTACTCCGACAGCCCCTCGACGCCTAGTGCGTATATTGCCTCTGGAGTATTGGCCACCGGGAACAGGCGTGCAGTGGCCTTATTGACCCCAACGTCGGTAGCCTGTGCGGACAGGATGACCGCAATCAGCAGCTCGAAGGGCGATGTGTAGGCAAGCTCGGTCTTCGGTTCCGGATTGTCTTCATGCAGCCTGCGAAATATTTCCAGGCGTTTTGTAGCATTCATGGGTCAGCGAATTCCTTGGCAGCTAGAGGGCGCACGTCGGCGCCAGGTCCTATTGTACAGGGCGAGCAACAGGCCAAGAAGGAACAGGGCCCCAGGGGTGAGATGGGCCAGGCGCATACCGCTGCCTATCAGCTCACGAGCCACACCCAGGCTGATACAGAGTGCAGCGAACCCTAGTAACAGGCTCAGCGGGGGGCGCCAGCTTTTGGCGTGTACCAGCGCATGCTCGAACAGCACGCACTGCAGCGCGATCAGTGCGGTGTAAAGGCCCAGGCTCTGGTAAAGCACCAAGGCGTAGGCGCGTAGGCTCAGTTCCAGGCAGGTGACGATTGTCGCAGCCAAAAGCATGCTGGCGACTTCTGCACCGATACCCGTCAGTAGCCGCCTCAGGGGCGTCATACCGAGGCGATGCAACAATATTGCCAGTAGGCTGAGCGCTGCTATCGAAGCGCCCTGCAGGAGTGTTTGCGTGGCGCCCAGCAGCGGTGCCAGGCTTAGGCCGGCAAGCCAGTGTCTATTCATCGGCTGCCCCTCCGAGTAGGTCTTTGGCATGCTCGTCGAAGTAGCGCAGGGCGTCATGTAGCGCCTGGATCACGGCGCGAGAGGTCACACTTGCGCCGGCCAGTTGGTCGAACTGGCCATTATCGCGTTTCAGTGCCCAGGCGGCATCGGGCGTAGTTGTGAGCCCATGGCCGATGAAGTGCTGCAGCCAGGTGTTGCCGGGTTCTACAAGCTGTGCGCCAAGACCCGGGGTCTCCTGTTGTTGCAGGACTTTCAGGCCCATTAGCCGGCCGCTGGGATCTATGGCAATCAGTATGTCCAGCGCGCCGCCGTAGCCCTGCGTACGACTATGCAGTACCACGGCGCTCGGCTGTCCGCCAAGTAGCGCACGGTAGCCTGCGCGCAGTGTGCTATGCGCCAGGCGGGTATCACTCAGGCGGATGGGGTGTTGCAGGGGGCTATTGTCATAGGCGTCAGCGGGCAGCACGCTTAGCCATGTCTGTGCCTTGAGTTGTTCCTGTGCGACCCTGATCGGCGCGGCAGCGTAGTGATGCCAGGCCATGCTGACCGCGACTGCCAGTAACGCAAGAGCGGCCAGCAGCATGCGGCTGCGCAGACCTGTACGGTTCATGTTGCCTCCCGTTCCCAGCGGTCGGCCCAACGTTCCAGGGCTGGCACCGCAAGGTTCATCAGCAGCACTGCGAACGCTATGCCGTCGGGGTAGCTGCCCCACGTTCTGATCAGGTAGATCAATGCCCCGACTCCTGCGCCAAACAGCAGGCGGGCCTTGGGGCTCCTGGGGCCGGACACCGGTTCTGTGACAATGAAGAACGCCGCGAACAGGGTTGAGCCGGATAACAGGTGCAGCAGTGGCGAGCCGTGGGAGTCGGAGCCCGAACCGTTCCAGCAGAACAAGCTGATGATAAACAGACTGCTCAGCAGCCCTACGGGCGCATGCCAGCTGAATACCTTGCGCTGGAGCAGGAACACGCCGCCCAGCAAGAAGCCAAGGCTGGCCCACTCGGTGCCTTTACCGCCGAAATGGCCAAATCCGGGGTGCTGGGCGAACAACTCATCCATGGTCAGGCTTCTGTTGTTGCGCAAGCCATCCAGTACGGTGGCCTGTACCCAGGCGTCGGGTTGAGTGCTGCTGGCAATACCAAACACCTGGTGCAGGCTGCTGCCAAGGTCCAGCGGTTGGGGGGCAGGCCACTGGGTCATCGCAATCGGGAACGACAGCAAGACCAGGGCATAGCCAAGCATGGCGGGATTGAATGGATTCTTGCCCACACCGCCGTACAGGTGTTTGCCTATCGCAATCGCGCTACTGGCGGCGATCAGCGGCAACCACCAGGGCGCATAGGCGGGCAGTGCAATGGCCAGCAATGTCGCGGTGACCAGGGCGCTGCCGTCGCTTAACGCGACCCGAACAGGGCGCTGCATCAGCATGAGCAAGCCAGCCTCGGTTGCCAGCGCTCCGACGCTGGTCAGCAGCAGGTTGAGCAGCAAGCCCCAGCCGTGCAACCAGAGCAACGCCAGAAGCCCTGGGGCGCAGGCCAGCAGCACCAGCCCCATGGTGGAGCGCAGACGCTCGCTGACATCAGCCGCGGCCATGCTCGCTCACTGCCTGGAGCGATTCAAGGTGCGCTTGCGCAGCCTGAGATTCGCGCTCCAGTTCCAGTAATTGGGCATGCTGGGCGTCGCTCGGGGTTTCACCGAACGCCGTACGGGCCTTGTTCAGCTGGGCGCGACTCATGGCTGCGGCGA
The DNA here is from genome assembly GCF_002753995.1 of Pseudomonas sp. HLS-6. Taxonomy (NCBI): domain Bacteria; kingdom Pseudomonadati; phylum Pseudomonadota; class Gammaproteobacteria; order Pseudomonadales; family Pseudomonadaceae; genus Pseudomonas; species Pseudomonas sp. HLS-6. The sequence goes on along the minus strand of NZ_CP024478.1, from coordinate 4,067,265 downwards.
TCTTCGCCTGCTTCAGGGCCGCATCGGCTGCGGCGATCTTTTGAGCCTTGACGCGTTCGATAGCTGCCTTGATTGGGTCATCGGTTGCCGTTTCGGTCGTGGCATTGGCCGCTGGGCGTTGGCTGCGGGCAAGGCGTTCGGCTTGTTTACGAGCCTCGTCACGCTGCAGGCGTGCATTGCGCTGTTCGTAACGTTGCCTGGAGTGGTCACGCTTGGCGGTTCGTGCAGCCCGTTGCTCGGCATCGGTTGCCAGCCCGCCAACGATGGGGATGATTGCGCTGTTCGCCGGTAAGGGCAGCAAGTCGATGCAGTCGACCGGACAGGGCGCAACACACAGGTCGCAGCCGGTGCATTCGGTGCTGATGACCGTGTGCATCAGTTTGGCTGCGCCGACAATCGCATCCACCGGGCAGGCCTGGATGCATTTGGTGCAGCCGATACATTCCGCTTCCCTGATGTAGGCGACCTGAGCCGGTGCACTGCCGCGCTCGGGGTCCAGCGCCAGAATCGGTACGTCAAGCAGCTCGGCCAGGGCGGCGATCGTTTCGTCGCCGCCTGGCGGGCATTTGTTGATGGCCTCACCCTTGGCCAGGCCTTCTGCGTATGGGCGGCATCCGCCGTGGCCGCATTTGCCGCATTGGGTCTGTGGCAGCAGGGCGTCGATGCGTTGAATCAGACTCATGATGTAAACAATCCGTTGAGGCCGAGAAAGGCCATGGCCATGATACCGGCGCCAATCAGCTCCAGTGGCAGGCCGCGAAAGGACTCGGGTATGGCGTCGTTGTCGAGGGTACGCTGTCTAAGGTCGTCGAGCAGTATCAGTACCAGCCAAAAGCCCAGGCCGCTGCCTATGCTCAAGGCTATGACCTGCAGCACGTCGAGTTCAGGGCTACTGGCGGTGAGGCTCAGCGCCAGCACGCCGGCATTGCCAAGCAGCAGAGGCTTCAGACCCGTCTGCGGCAGTTGGGGCTGCCAGCGACTGACAAGGGTAAGCAGTGGCGTGATCAGTACGATGCACAATGGCAGGAACACGAACAGGCGCAGATAGTCCAGCTGCAAGGGCAGGAGCAGGTAGCGATAGAGGAGCTGACCGATCAGGGTGCTGCTCAGCATCAGCAGGCCGGTGGTCAATCCCAGTGCATGGATCTTGTGTCGGTCTGCAGCGCCATCAATACGCAGGGCGGGATCAAGGGCCAACCCCTGGTGCAGGACGATGTTGTTGATCAATGCAGCGCCGATGAGCGTAACGATCAGTTCTGTCATTGGAGGGCCGAAAAATCAGGGCTGTCAGCCATTATCCGGCAACGACGAAGGGAAGAGAACGCCCCGGCCTGAGATGACCGGGGCGGATGTCACTTATTTGATGCGTTGACCCGGTTTTGCACCGCTGTCCGGGCTCAACAGGTAGATCTCTTCACCGCCAGGGCCGGCAGCCATTACCATGCCTTCGGAGATGCCGAAGCGCATTTTGCGTGGTTTCAGGTTGGCGATCATCATGGTCAGCCGACCTTCCAGCTTGGCCGGGTCCGGGTAGGCCGACTTGATGCCGGAGAACACGTTGCGCTGTTCGTCACCGATGTCCAAGGTCAGGCGCAGCAGTTTGTCGGCACCTTCCACTGCTTCAGCCTTGAGGATCAAGGCAACACGCAGGTCGACCGCCGCAAAGGCGTCGAAGTCGATCTCCGGCGACAGTGGATCCTTGGCCAACTCGCCGTTGCCAGTTGCTACGCTGGTCTGGGTCGCTTCCAGGTCTTCTTTGCTGGCAGCCGTCATGGCCTCGACCTTGAGCGGGTCGATACGGCTCATCAGGGCCTTGAACGGGTTCAACTTATGGTTGACGAGGCGGGTCTGATGGTCGGCCCAGGTCAGCGGGGCAACGTTCAGGAACGCTTCGGCATCGGCGGCCAATACTGGCAGCACCGGCTTGAGGAAAATTACCAGTTGGCGGAACAGGTTAACGCCTTGGGCGCAGATCGCCTGGACTTCTTCCTGCTTGCCTTCCTGCTTGGCCAGTGACCAAGGTGCCTTGTCGGCAATCCAGGCGTTTGCGCGGTCGGCCAGGGCCATGATCTCGCGCATGGCGCGGGCGAAATCGCGGTTCTCGTAGGCTTCGGCAATGCCGGGTGCGGCGGCCAGGAAGGCTTCGGTCAGTTCCGGTGCTGCGTCGCCATCGACCATCACACCGTCGTTGCCCTTGTGGATGAAACCGGCGCAACGGCTGGCAATGTTCACCACCTTGCCAACCAGGTCGGAGTTGACCTTCTGTACGAAATCTTCGAGGTTCAGGTCGAGGTCGTCCACGCCGCGGCTGAGTTTGGCGGCGTAGTAGTAGCGCAGGTATTCCGGCGACAGGTGATCCAGGTAGGTGCGGGCCTTGATGAAGGTGCCGCGCGACTTGGACATTTTCTGGCCGTTGACCGTCAGGTAGCCGTGGACGTTGATGCCGGTAGGCTTGCGATAGCCGGCACCTTCGAGCATGGCAGGCCAGAACAGGGCGTGGAAGTTGACGATGTCCTTGCCGATGAAGTGGTACAGCTCGGCTTTCGAGTCCTTGTTCCAGAACGCGTCGAAGTCGAGCTCCGGGCGGCGTTCGCAGAGGTTCTTGAAGCTGGCCATGTAACCGATCGGCGCGTCCAGCCAGACGTAGAAGTATTTGCCTGGCTCGTCCGGGATTTCGAAGCCGAAGTACGGTGCGTCACGGGAGATGTCCCACTCCTGCAGGCCGGCATCGAGCCATTCGGCGATCTTGTTGGCTACCGCGTCCTGAAGGGTGCCGCTGCGGGTCCAGCTCTGCAGCATGGCCTGGAAGTCTGGCAGCTTGAAGAAAAAGTGCTGGGAGTCTTTCAGTACCGGTGTGGCGCCGGAGATTGCCGACTTGGGGTTCTTCAGTTCGGTTGGTGCGTAGGTGGCACCGCATTTCTCGCAGTTGTCACCGTACTGGTCTTCTGCCGCGCATTTCGGGCAGGTGCCCTTGATGAAGCGGTCGGCCAGGAACATTTTCTTGTCCGGGTCGAAATACTGGGTGATCGAGCGGGTTGCGATGTGCCCGGCTTCGCGCAACTTCAGGTAGATATGGCTCGACAGCGCCCGGTTCTCTTCGGCATGGGTCGAGTGGAAGTTGTCGAAGTCCACCAGGAAGTCAGCAAAGTCGCTGCTGTGCTCAGCTTGCACGCCGGCAATCAGTTGCTCGGGAGTGATGCCTTCTTTTTCGGCGCGCAGCATGATTGCCGAGCCGTGGGCATCGTCAGCGCAGACATAGATGCACTGGTTACCGCGAAGCTTCTGGAAACGCACCCACATGTCGGTCTGGATGTATTCGAGCATGTGGCCAAGGTGGATGGAACCGTTGGCATAGGGGAGGGCGCTGGTGACTAGAATCTGGCGTGGCTCGGACATGGGGGCTCGGCTACTTTCGGCTACAAGAGATGAAACGGAGATCGGTCACTATAAAACGCCGGGAAATATATTTCACCCCGTGCACGTATCTGGGCGTGTTTCACGGGTTAGCATAGTGACCTGTTTTGCTCAGTCTTTTATCGGGAGTCTCCATGAGTGCCGTCACTCGCGCAGCCGTCGAATCCGTCCTTCGTCAATACACCGACCCTTACCTGAACCAGGATCCGGTCAGCGCTGGCTGTGTCCAGGCCATCGATATCCAGGGCGAGCGCGTCAGCGTGAAGCTGCAACTGGGCTATGCCGCCGGGCTGTTCAAGAAAGGGTGGGCGCAGGTGCTGCAGACCGCCATCGAGGGGATGGAGGGTGTCGCTGCGGCCTCGGTCGAGATCGACTGCGTGATCGCCGCACACAAGGCCCAGGCGCAGATTCCGGGGTTGGCCAACGTCAAGAACATCGTTGCGGTAGCCTCTGGCAAGGGCGGCGTCGGCAAGTCGACAACAGCTGCCAATCTGGCGCTGGCGTTGGCCCGCGAGGGTGCCCGTGTGGGTATTCTGGATGCGGACATCTATGGTCCGAGCCAAGGTGTGATGTTTGGCATCCCCGAAGGCACCCGACCGAAGGTCAAGGATCAGAAGTGGTTCGTGCCACTTCAGGCTCACGGTGTTGAGGTCATGTCCATGGCATTCCTGACCGACGACAACACACCGATGGTGTGGCGCGGCCCGATGGTCTCTGGCGCCTTGCTGCAATTGGTGACACAGACCGCATGGGACAATCTGGACTACCTGGTGATCGACATGCCGCCGGGCACGGGCGATATCCAATTGACCTTGGCGCAGAAGGTGCCGGTGGCGGGTTCGGTTATTGTGACTACGCCCCAGGATCTGGCCCTGCTGGATGCCCGCAAAGGAGTGGAAATGTTCCGCAAGGTGAACATTCCGGTGCTGGGTGTGGTTGAGAACATGGCCGTACATATCTGCTCGAACTGTGGCCATGCCGAGCACCTGTTCGGTGAAGGCGGTGGCGAGAAGCTGGCGGCACAGTACGGGGTCGAGTTGTTGGCGTCATTGCCGTTGTCGATGCTGATTCGCGAACAGGCTGATAGCGGTAAACCAACAGCCATCGCCGAACCCGAGAGCCAGATCGCCATGGTGTACCAGGAGCTGGCACGTCAGGTCGGTGCACGGATCGTGCTGCAGGAAGCCGCCACCCCGGCGATGCCGAGCATTACCATCAGCGAAGACTAATGCCTGTAGGCGCCGGCGATACTATCGCCGGCAGTGCCGGTTATTTCAGTGCCGGGTAAACTGAGGGCATAAAAAAACCCCGCCTGTTGAGGGCGGGGTTTTTTCAAGCTAAAAAGCGGAAGTTAGATAACTTCTACTTCTTCAGCCTGCATGCCTTTCTGGCCGCGGGTAGCGACGAAAGAAACCTGCTGGCCTTCTTTCAGGCTCTTGAAGCCGTCAGCCTTGATGGCTTTGAAGTGTACGAACAGGTCGTCACCGGATTGTGGAGTGATGAAGCCGAAGCCTTTTTCATCGTTGAACCACTTAACGGTACCGGTTTGGCGATTGGACATTGGATGTCTCCTTGGACAAAGTTAACTACGGTTCAGGAAACGCCCTGGCCGAGACTGAGTGCAAAGAGCAGGAAAATTCATGAAGATGTGTTGATCGAAATCTTGCATCAGGTAGAGATTCTCAGTGACATTGTGCAGCACAGTGACGTCACCTTAACCCTTTTTCCAGAACGTGCCAATGGTCTTGTTGAGCTTTCGCACAAATGCATGACTGACGGTGCATGTCGCGCCTGTCCAAGTGCCATCCGGCCGCTATCTGACGGCCACCGCTGCACGGAACTTTGAACCCGGCGCCCGGCCCGGTAAGATGCGCATCAGATTTTTTCACCTCGCTATTTTCAGGACACCGCCATGAGCATCAAATCGGACAAGTGGATTCGCCGCATGGCGCAAGAGCACGGCATGATCGAGCCTTTCGTCGAGCGCCAGATGCGCGGTGAGGGTGCCGACCGGCTGATCTCCTTTGGCGTCTCCAGCTACGGCTACGACGTGCGTTGTGCCGACGAGTTCAAGGTGTTCACCAACATCAACTCGGCGACCGTCGATCCGAAAAACTTCGATGCCGGCAGTTTTGTCGACATCAAAAGTGACGTTTGCATCATTCCGCCGAACTCCTTCGCCTTGGCACGTACGGTCGAGTACTTCCGTATTCCTCGCAACGTGCTGACCATTTGCCTGGGCAAGAGCACCTATGCCCGTTGCGGCATCATCGTCAACGTAACGCCGCTGGAGCCGGAGTGGGAAGGTCACGTCACCCTGGAGTTCTCCAACACCACGACGTTGCCGGCCAAGATCTACGCCAATGAGGGCGTGGCACAGATGCTGTTCCTGGAGTCAGATGAAGAGTGTGAGGTGTCGTACAAGGACCGTGGTGGCAAGTACCAGGGCCAGCGTGGCGTGACCTTGCCGCGCGCCTGAGGCGACGAAGCGAGGGAATTCCGGGTGTATGCTGTACTCCAATGAAGGTCGCCGGTGCACACTACGTGTACCGGCCCTTATTGGGAGTGACTGATGAAAATCGACCCGACCCTCAGCGCCAAGCTGGCGATACTGCAGCCCAACCAGGTTGGTGTGCTGGCATGGTCGCTGCTTGCGCACCCACATCCTGTCAGTGCAGGCGGGATCCCCGGCCAGCCGGACCCCGACACCCCGAATACCCCTGAGCCGGGCACGCCACAGCCGATGGAGCCGGGCGAGCCGACGTTGCCTGACGAGCCGCCGCCAGCGCCTGTGGCTTGAGCCGTCGTCCCTTCACGTGACCTTACTTCAGGTTGCCGCTGAGGAACTGACGCAGGCGTTCACTTTTCGGGGCTCCCAGTACCTCCTGCGGCGACCCTTGTTCCTCGACCAGCCCTTTGTGCAGGAACAGAACCTGGCTTGAGACTTGCCGTGCGAAGGCCATCTCGTGGGTGACCATGATCATGGTGCGACCTTCCTCGGCGAGCCCCTGAATTACCCTGAGCACCTCGCCAACCAGTTCCGGGTCGAGCGCGGAGGTCGGTTCGTCGAACAGCATCACTTCCGGCTCCATGGCCAGCGCACGGGCGATGGCCACGCGCTGTTGTTGACCGCCGGAGAGAAAGGCCGGGAATTGCTCCGCCAGTTGCGGGGCGAGGCCTACTTTGTTCAGGTACTTCCGGGCGCGTTCCTCTGCTTCGTGTTTGCTCACCCCGAGCACGCGGCGTGGCGCCATGCTGACGTTCTCCAGCACGGTCATGTGGCTCCACAGGTTGAAGTGCTGGAATACCATGGCCAGCCGTGTGCGGATTCGTTGCAGCTCATCAGGATCGGCGACGTGCATGCCGTGACGGTCATGACGCATTTCAACGGGTTTGCCATCAAGGGTCATACGACCATCATCAGGCTGTTCCAGAAAGTTGATGCAGCGCAGGAAGGTGCTCTTGCCCGAGCCACTGGCGCCGATCAGGCAGATGACATCACCCGCGTTGGCTTTTAGCGAAACACCCTTCAAGACATGATGTTCGCCATAGCTTTTGTGCAGGTCTTCGATTGTCAGTTTGTACATGCGCGGCTCTCAAGGCGATAACAGGTAGCCGCTGCGGTAGGCCTCACGACCTGCCACGTGGGCAATGACCATGCCGGCAGTCGCCATACGCCGTAACGAGCGCGCATAGAGCAGGCCGGGTTGCGTGTTACATACTGGGGTTACGCGATCGTTGAGCGGGTCGATGACCTCGGCGATCAGCTCGCCTGCCTGCAGGTATTGGCCCGGTTTGGCGTGGAACACCAATAGCCCCCCCAATGGTGTTGCCACCGGTTCTACGCCTGCCAGCGGCGTGGCGGGGTAGCGCAGCGCGGGCAGTGGGGCCGTTTCGCCTTCGATGGCACCGGCATGTACCAGGTAGCGCAGGATCGCTTCACAGTCGGTCTGGGCCAGTGGGTGGCTGACGTCGCCTTGACCCCGTAGCTCTACCGTGACGGAGAAGCTGCCTTGGGGGATCGGGTAATGCTTGCCGAAGCGCTGTTGCAGTTGCCACCAGACAAGGGTGAAACACTCGTCGAAGGATTGGCCACCGGAGTCGGTTGCCAGCAGGCTGGCCTGCGCGCCAAGGTAGCGCGACAGCGGCTCGACCTTCGGCCAGGCCTCTGGCGTGGTGTACAGGTGTTCGACGGCCTCGAAGTCGCAGTGCAGATCGAGGACCATATCGGCATCGCATGCAAGGCGCTGGAGGGTCAGGCGCTGCGACTGCAGGGGTGTCAGGGCTGAATGCTCTTCCAGGGCCCGGCGCAGGCTTTGACGAATCAGATCGATGTTGTGTTGTGCATCCTGCGTCAGTCTGGCCTCGATCTGATCGCCGATCACATCGCTGAGATCGACGAAGTTTCGATTGAAGTTTTCCCCGCTTTGCAGCTCGTAGCGGCCCAGTGGAACGTCCATGAGCACTTGTTCGAGGCCCACCGGGTTGGCAATGGGTACCAGAACGATTTCTTGTCGCAGGCGCCCCTGGGTTTCCAGTGTGCTCAAACGTTGCTTCAAGTGCCAGGCCACCAGCATGCCGGGCAGTTCGTCGGCATGCAGTGACGCCTGGATATAGATTTTACCGGCGCCTTTGGGGCCGAAATGGAAGCTGTGGATTTGCCGGGCGATACCTGGTACCGGGGCCAGGATTTCGTGGGTTTTGTGATGCATGAACAGTCCTAGTGAGCAGGGCCTAGAAAGGCCAGCCAGCGTCGTTCGGCCAAGCGGAACAGGCCCACAAGGGCGAAGGTCACGCTCAGGTAGATCAGTGCAGCGATACCGAACGACTGAAATGTCAGAAATGTAGCCGAGTTGGCGTCGCGGGCGACCTTGAGGATGTCCGGGATCGTGGCGGTAAAAGCCACGGTGGTCGAGTGCAGCATCAGGATCACCTCATTGCTGTAGAACGGCAGCGAGCGCCTAAGGGCCGACGGCATGATGATGTAAGCATAGAGTTTCCAGCCGCGCAGGCCATAGGCTTTGGCTGCCTCTACCTCGCCATGGGCCATGCTGCGGATTGCTCCGGCGAAAATTTCCGTGGTGTAGGCGCAGGTATTCAGGGCAAACGCCAGGATGGTGCAGTTCATCGCGTCGCGAAAGAAACTGTCGAGCAACGGTTGCGCGCGCACGGCCGCGATGCTGTAGATGCCGGTGTAGCAGATGAGCAGTTGGATATACAGCGGGGTGCCACGAAACAGGTAGGTGTAGAACTGTACCGGCATGCGGATCCAGAAAGACCGCGAAACCCGTGCGATCGACAAGGGAATGGAGACGAGAAAGCCGATCAGCAGTGAGGCCGAGAGCAGCCACATCGTCATCGCCAGCCCAGTGATATGGGTACCGTCTGTGTAGAGAAAAGCACGCCAGTATTCCTGCAGCAGTTCGATCATCGTAGTGCCTCCCGGGTACCTGCGTTGTAGCGCCGCTCAAGCCAGCGCAGGGCAACGTTCGAGGCACTGGTGATCATCAGGTAGATCAACGCCGCCAGCACCAGGAAGTAAAACAGCTGATAGGTACTCTTGCCGGCGTCCTGGGCTGCCTTGACCAGGTCGGCCAGGCCGATGATCGACACCAGCGCGGTGGCCTTGAGCATGACCATCCAGTTGTTGCCGATACCCGGCAAGGCATAACGCATCATTTGCGGAAAGACCACAAAGCGAAAGCGCTGGAAGCGTTTGAGGCCATAGGCTGTCGCCGCTTCGACCTGGCCACGGGGAACCGCGAGAATCGCACCGCGAAAGGTTTCGGTGAAGTAGGCGCCATAGATGAAGCCCAAGGTGATGACCCCGGCCGCGAACGGGTCGATCTCGATGTAATCCCATTCCAGTGCTTCGGTCAGGCTGGTCAGCCAGGTTTGCAGGCTGTAGAAAATCAGCAGCATCAGCACAAGATCGGGTATTCCACGAATCAGTGTGGTGTAGACCTGAGCGGTAATCCGTAGCACGCGTACGGAAGAGAGTTTGGCGCTGGCGCCGAGCAGGCCCAGGCCGACGCTGACCAGCAGTGACATCAGCGACAGATTGATGGTCATCCAGGTGCCTTTTAACAGCAGTGGGCCGAAACCCTTCAAGCTGAATGCCGAGAGCCCCAGATGCTGCAGCAGGTCTTCGAACATGACATGACCCTATGGCCGTGGTGAAAAAACAGTATTCGGCAGTGCAGGAGCCGACGGCACTGGCGATTCAGGCGTATGCACTGAACCGCCAGTGCGCAGGAGCCTCCCTTGGCAAGGCCGGCTTCTGCGGCTTACTTGCCGCTGTACAGGTTCAGGTCACCAAAGTGTTTTTTCTGCAGTTTTTCGTAGGTGCCATCATCGTGTAACGCTTTGATACCTTTGTTGAGGAGTTTTTGCAGCTCGCTGTTACCTTTGCGGATACCGATGGCTGTCTTGGACGGTAGCAGTTCGCTGTCGACGGGCTTGCTGACTTCATAGCCGCTGCCCTGTGGGGTTTTCAGGAAGCCCAGTTCAGCCTGCAGCATGTCCTGGATCGAGGCATCGAGGCGTCCAGAGATCAGGTCGGCGTAAACCTGATCCTGGTTTTGATAGGCCTGGGTCTTCACCCCGACCTTGTCCAGAACGGCCTTGGCGTAGGCCTCCTGAATGGTGCCTTGTTCATAGCCTACGGTCTTGCCGGCCAGTGAGGCTGGGTCGGCGCTCAGGCCTGCGCCTTTCTTGAAAACCAGCGAGGTTGGGCCGGAGAACAGTTCATCTGAGAAGTCGATCGCTTTTTCTCGAGCGGGCGTGACGGTCATCGACGAGATCACACCGTCGAACTTGTTGGCCTTGAGGCCCGGAATCATGCCGTCGAAGTCACTTTCAACCCACTTGCATTTGACCTTCAACTCCGCACAGATCGCATTGCCCAGATCAATATCGAAGCCCACCAGGCTGCCATCAGCGGCCTTGGATTCAAACGGTGCGTAGGAAGGGTCGACGCCGAAGCGCAACTCCTTGTACTCCTTGGCCATAGCAGTGTTAGCGGCCAGGCACAATGCAAGTGCGGAAAGCGTCAGCCATGCTTTTTTCATTGTGTTGTCCTTGCGTCCGAGGGGTGCTTTAAGTGTGTCCCGGCCGTTACCGACCGAAGTGAGACATCAATGTGATAGCAAATTTCGCACCATATCTGCGCATGGCCTTAGCAGGCGCTGAACCAGGCCTGTCGCAAGGAAACTGTAGTGCCTTTAATGCCCAGGAATGGAACAGGGTAAGAGGCAAGGCGCACCGAGAGCGCCTGACTGTTACTTTCAGGCCTCAATAGCGTGCGTCGACCGCTTTCCCAGGATTTGGGCAATCTTTGATGTTTTTTGATGTGAGTATCAGGCGCAAAGCCGAGGCCAAGCTGGCCCCGGCTTTGTGGGGGGGATGCACCGTGGTGCGCCCTTGATCGGGGCAAGGGCGCAAGGCAGTTATGAGGCTATCGACCCGGCACCAAGGTCAGGCGTTTGCTGCCATAGGCACGTTCGAAGTTTTGTGTCTGCATCGGGAAGCTGACGTAGCGGCCTTTGAACCAGGCATCCAGCCCGTCGGCAAAGTGGCTGCTGGCTGGGTTGCCCGACTGCCCGCTGCTACTGATGCCTTGCAGGGGTTCGGCCAGGCCGAAATCCACCACCATGCGCATGGACGGCATCAGGCGCGCATTGAAGTCCTGCCCCCAGGCATAGGCTGAACTGTTCAGCGTGGTGTGGTCTCCGCCTGCGGCCAGCGGCCCACGGTTGAGCGTATCGCCCAGGCCATGGAAGCTGGCGACCGGCCAATGGTACAGATGCAGCTTGCCCCATTGCCAGGTACGGTGGTCGCTACCCACTTCGCGCTCACCGACGTTGATCGCAGCCGCCAGGCTACGCGCGAGGATCGTCGGTTTGTCCTCTTTCTGCGCGGTGTTGCGGTCATCCCAGAATGGGCTGTCGTCACGTCCGAGCAAATGATCGGCCTGTGCCGAGTAGGAAAGCCGGGCGTTACTGATAAAGGCCTGCCAAGCAGCACCGGTCTCCGGGCCCAATTCATCGAGGAAGGTCAGTTTGGCACTTTCCTGCAGGAACAACTGGTACAGCGCTGCGTCAGCCGAGGTGGCACTGAGACGGCCATCAAAGGCCATCAGGCGGTCATAGGCTTCGCGGGCCTTGGCGCGTTGATCCTGAGGCAGGGCGTCGATAGCCTGTTTCAAAGGCTGGGCCATGCCCGGTGCCTGGAACATGCTTTTGAGCTTGGCAGCGTACAGCGTGGTTTGGTCGTTCTGCATGGTCATCAGGCTACGGCTGTCATGTTTGCCGTTGGCTGCCATCTGCGCCAGGCGCTCCGCACGCTCGGGGTAGTACCAGGTGTTGGACAGTTGCATGCCGTAACCGCGCGGTACGCTGCGCTGGTTGGCGTTGCCCAGCCAGCCCTGAGGCGGGTCCTGGTCATAGGGATGGAGCATCGGGTCGGCATAGCCGTCCCAGTCGTAACGTCCTTCCCAGCCGGGCGAAGGCAACAGACCCTGGCCTTCACGGCGGTTGGGGAAGTGGCCGGTGACCTGCCAGCCGATATTGCTGGCATCGGCAAACACCAGGTTCAGTGCCGGAGCACCAATCTCGCGGCTGGTCTCAAAGGCGCCTTCGACGTTGGCCTTGCGCGACAGGTCGAAGAACGCATCGAGGCTCTTGTCGCCTTTGAGCGCCGGGGTTTGCAGGGCAAGGGCAAGGCTTGCGTTCTGCGCTGGGTTGAGCAGGGCGCCGTGACGGGTGTCATAAAGGGTTTCGCGGATTGGGCGCTGACCCTTGATGAAGAATGTTTCGTTACGGGCCATGGCCGGTTGCCATTTGCCGTCTACCTGATAGAACAGGCGGTTCCCTTCACGGCGGATTTTTTCCAGGAACAGGTCCTGGTTATCGCCCATGACCGCACTGGTGCTCCAGGCCAGTTTGCCGTTGAATCCAGACAGCACCAGTGGAAGGCCTGCAAGGGTGAAGCCGGCAGCCTGATATTTCGGTGCACGGATCTGTACCGGGCTCAAGGCCCATGCACCTTGGCTGTCACTGGCCAGCAGGCTCTTGCCACTGCGGCTATGCGGCGCGGCTATGGCCCAGTTGCTGGAGCCGGGGGCGCCGAGCAGGTTGAATGCAGCCAACTGCTGGCTCACGGCGTTGAGTGCAGACAGGTTGGGCAGTTGGCTGCTCAGGTTCAGTCCGCCCAGTTTATCGGCTTCAGCATGCGGAAGTGGCTCATCCGGATAGTTTGGCAGCAGCCAGGCCAGCTTGTCGCTGCCGACTTTCTGCGCCAGCACCAAGGCCGCGAGTTCTTCCTGCAGGTTTACTGACTGGCTGAAGTTGTAGAGGCAGAAAATCAGCGCCGAGTCTTCCGGCTTCCAGTACTCCGGACGGTAGCCGGTCTGGGCCAACGGGGCTGGCAACTTGTCGCGGTAGCGGAACAGATAGGCGTTGACCCCGCGTGCATAGACTTCAAAGAAGCGTTTGAGGCGTGGTGATGCGTCGGCGTAGAGCTGGTTGGCGCTCTGCTTCAGGTTGACCGCACGCATCAGGCGGTCGACTTCCAAGGCATCTGGGCCGGCCATTTCTGCCAGGCGTCCTTGGGCCAGCAGACGCATGCCAACCATCTGACCAATACGGTCGCCGGCCTGCACATAGCCCAGGGTGAAGAGTGCGTCATGGAAGGTGCTGCTCTCGATCAGCGGCATGCCCATGGCATTGCGCCGCACCGAAACGTTCTGCGCCAGACCCTTGAGAGGTTGTACACCCGTGGTCGGCGGTACGCTGTCGTGGTAGCCGCCCATCTGGCAGCCGCCGAGGCTGAGTAGCCCGAGCATCGCTGCGGCAACGCCGAATCGGGGAAGAAAAGGGGGTAAGGCTGGCGAGGCCATGGTAAGGCTCCTGCAGGGTATGGCGGCGGAAAGGCGCTACGTTAGTGAGCGCGACCACACCATGCAAGCGGGGGCACAGCCTTTATTTTCAACGTGCTGCACCCCTTGCCTGTGACTCAGGGTTGTGGCGGGTTGATCTTTTCGACCAGGGCATAGGCCCGCTGTGTGGCGGGACGCGCCTTGATACGCTCGAACCAGGCCTTGAGTGCCGGGAAATCATCGAGGTTCTGGCTCTGCCACTGATGGGAAACAATCCACGGGTAGATGGCCATGTCGGCGATGCTGTACTCGGTTCCGGCGACGAACGGTCGGTCGGCCAGGCGTTTGTTCAGCACGCCATACAAGCGCGCGGTTTCATCCACGTAGCGTTTGATTGCATAAGGGATTTTTTCGGGCGCGAACCGGTTGAAGTGGTGGTTCTGGCCGGCCATCGGGCCCAAACCGCCCATTTGCCAGAACAGCCATTGCAGGGTTTCCTGGCGGCCACGCAGATCCTTGGGCAGGAAGTGTCCGGTTTTTTCCGCAAGGTACAGCAGGATGGCGCCCGATTCGAACAGCGACAGCGGCGCCTGATGGTCGGCCGGATCATGGTCGACGATCGCTGGAATACGGTTGTTCGGGGCGATCTTCAGGAAGTCGGCAGCGAACTGTTCGCCTTTGCCGATGTTGATCGGGTGAATGCGGTAGGGCAGCCCGGTTTCCTCAAGAAACAGGGTAATTTTGTGGCCATTGGGGGTGGTCCAGTAATACAGGTCGATCATGGCACGCTCCGTCGAGGGTTCGGCAGCGACAATGTCGCTGCCGCCAGGCTGCGCTTGGGCGCAGCGGTCGCCTTATGGATATCACAAGGTGCGACCTCGATGCAGCGTTGATCTACGCGGCTGCCCTCAGGCCCCGTGGCACTTCTTGAATTTCTTGTTGCTGCCGCATGGGCATGGGTCGTTACGGCCAACGTCCTTCAGGGCATTGCGTACCGGCTCTTGAGGCGCGTGGTTGCAGTGCGGGCCATGGACATGACCATGGTCGTGATCGTGGTGATGGTCATGATCGTGGTTGCAATCGGGGCCATGAACATGAGGTTGCTGGGTCATTGCGGTTACTCCGGAATAAAATCGCCGGGAATTATCTCACCACTGCGTGATAAGTGCAGGCTGCGTGGCCAGAAAAATCCGCTGCTCAGGTCGCCATCCAGTCGGTAGTGGATCGGTCGTTCAGGATGCTTGAGCAGCTTGACGACGTCCTTGAGGTGTTCCCAGAGGTTGGTCCTTATTGGCACCTTGAATGTCTTGTGACTGTGGGCGGCCACATTGACCCACTGGTCGGACTCGCCCTCGGCCAGCGTCAGCTCATTCAGCCGCACCTTGTAGCGCAGTGCCCTGACCAGCAGACGTGAATCGTTGGGGTTGTCGATGCGAAAATGCAGTACGAACTCTTGTTGCAGCAGACGTGCCTTGACGGTTTCGACCTTGACCAGATGAACCTCTGGGTCTTGGTAGGGAGTTCCGAACCAGCTCGCACAGCCACTCAATAGTAGAAGGCTTATCAGCATGAGGCTGGTTCGAATAGGCATCAGGCTAGCTTCCTAGATAGCTGGCACAGCACTTCTTGAATTTCTGCCACATTTACCTACCACCTCGTTTGGGCTGCTTTGATCAAATCATAGATGGTGCGTGCAGTTTAGGGGGACGATACCATAGAGCCACCACACACCAAGAGAATGATCATGAAGGCATGGATTGGAGCGGTTGCACTGATTGGACTGATGTTGAACGGTGAAGCTATGGCCATCAGCAATCAAGATACCGGGGACGGAAATCAGCTGTTAAAGGATTGCAAGACGAATATTAGACTAATGAACGGAAGCCACTTTCAGCAGAGTGATGATGGAATTGGAGTCGGATCTTGTGTGGGACTAGTTGAGGGAGTGATGAAAACGATGGCCTACCTCAACACAGCCCTTGAGAAAGACTTACGCGTCTGTTGGCCAGACAATATCACTAACGGGCAAGGGATCAGGATTGTGGTGAAATACCTTGAGGAACACCCAAAGGATCTTCATAAAGATCGAACACTTCTCGCGATGTTTGCATTCAGTCAAGCGTACCGCTGCAAGGTATGATCAATACCGCTCCCCAAAGCAAAACCCTTTTAACTGTATAGGTTTCCAGCCCCGCTCCGTGGGAAATGGACTCATGCTTATGGTGCTTGGATCTCCATCCACAAATATAAGCTGGGACGTTTCCCCTAAAATTTCGGGGTGAAAGCTGGTGTTGCTTAATCACAAACTCCAGCGTCGGATAGAAAGCTCCAAACGGAACCAAAAGTAAGTTAAGGGCAAAAGGCTACAATTCCCCCGGTGTTGAGCGGCAGGTGCATGGCAGGGCTGGCGCCAAAGCTGTTACGCGGCCTTTACTCGCTGTACCGTGGATACTGCACAGCCGACAATCTCCGCAGTCTTGCGAATACTCTTGCCAGCATCGAGGCATTCCTTGATGCGGTTATGAAGTGCCAGATCGACCTGTCGGCCCTTGTACACCTCTCTGGCCTTGGCTTTCTCGATACCTTCAGCCTGACGACGGCGACGGTCTTCATAGTCCTTACGTGCAACCACAGCAAGCATATCGAGCAGCATCCCGTTAACGGCGTTGATCATACCTTTAGTGAAGTCGTCTTGACCTTGGGCGGGCTTCAATGCGGCATGGCTGGTGGCCAAGTCGAGAGACACAACCGTAACTTTCTTCTTAGCGATGATCGTTTTCAGGCTTGCCCAATCATCTGGAGACAAGCGGGACAGCCGATCGACCTGTTCAATCAGCAGTATGTCGCCATCATGGCTGTCGTCGAGCAAACGAAACAGTTCTGGGCGATTGAGCTTGGTCCCTGATTCGTTCTCTGTGTAGAAGGCGGCGATCTTGTGACCGTTGTCAGCAGCGAACTGAACCAGAGCGCCTTTGGCACGGCTGGCGTCTTGGGAGTCGGTCGAAGCTCGGAGGTAAGCACGGATGAACATGATGGCTGATGCCTTGTACCGTTTTGGATGTGCCGATTATGAGTGTACTCGTTAGGGTTGTCTATGGGTTTATTCGGTACACCCTAATGTTGCCCTCTGGCTGTGCTCGTTGACCTATAGCCAAATCGGTTCGGGTGATCAGGATCGGAGTGATTCGATTCCTGACACGATGGCGTCGGAGTTTGTGTCGAGGGTGGTGAGGATGCTCAGCATGTTGTCATGCACGTTGGTTGATCCACGTTGACTGATCCAAAGCGACAGTTCCTCAAGGCCAGCACGTAGGGCTTGCTGGTTGAGTAAGAGTAGTTCCAGGGTGTCAGCAGTGATGGAGGTGCGGTCATCCATGGGAGGCGGGTCCGTTCAGATCAGTAGCGTAACTGTAGCGCTAATCTGACGGTTCAAAGACCTTGCAGCAGATCGGAGAGGGAGATGCCCAGACCATCGGCAATCACTTTGGCCGCTTCAAGACTGGGGTTGGCGGCGCCCGTCTCAATGCGAGACATGTATGTGCGCATCACGCCGCATTTGTCGGCAAAGGCTTCTTGGCTGATGCCCTGTTCTTTGCGTAGGTTGCGGATTCGTTGGCCGAAAGCTGTTCTGAGGGGCTGGTTTGTCTGCATCCATGAATGATGGGGAGATGCAGTCCAATCGTGAACACACTGGCTGTTGACACACCAATCGTTACATTTTGATTTTGTAATGGCATTATGGCTTCTTTGCTACTGAGCCATTTAGGATCGCACGATGAAGACTGTTGCCCGTATGCTTTGCCTGTTGCCGTTGATTGCATCTGCCGCGATGGCAGAAACCTACCCTAAGAAGACCTTGGTTGCTGGTTCGATGGTTTGCTTCAAGGGTGGTGACTGGAGGGATATGGTGGAGGCTTCGCTTGATCAGGATGAGGAGGCGGCTGAACGCTTGATCGGCTCTGGCAAGTGCAGGACGGTTTCGAATGCCACTAAGGTCAGCTACATCGAGGAGGCCAAATTCATTGGTGACTCTGCACTGATTCAACTACCGAGCGGCAAGACGGCTTTCACTGCGGATGGTTGGCTTCATTGAGGCGTTTGGGCGTTCGTGCCATATTCACATCACCGTAGCTTGAAGGGACTCAAAATGAAGCATCTTGTTATCAAGGTAGTCAGCTTTTTCGCATGGTTAAGTATTCTGTCTGGCGTCGTCATTGGCGCCATTCTGGGTTCAGAGATAGGCCATTGGCTGATTGGTGCAATACTGGGCTTTCTGGTCAGCTGCTTTGGTTCGGGCATCTGGTTCCTACTGGTGTCGATGCACGACAAGCTCACGGTCATTGCAGATGCCGCCAGTGGTTATGGTTCTTCTGCTCAAAAAGCACCAAGCCATACACCTGAGGAAAAGACTCCGGGCTGGCTGGATGTGATTTCAGGTGGCAAGTCCTGAGTCGTCTTCGATTCGGTCAGGCGGGACCATTCGCACCGAAAGCGGCAATCTTTCAGTAGATCGCACCGTACTGACTGATCTCCACTGACCTGACGGTCGAACAGAGCACCAATAACAAATCATCACAAACCCAGCTCTTGCCTTTGATCTTGATTGCTGGTGCACGATGGTTAGCGACAGCTAACGATGGTATCTGTACAAGCTTCGCTTGGCTGGTTGCACACCAAGGCGGTCAGCCTTAAGGTTCTGGGGATGATATTGTATATCATTCATCCCCTTCCTTTCTGGTTGAAGCAACCTGTAAGCACCGCTTACGCAGATACTCGTCATGCTCCGCATAGTTTGCACATCAAGATCAAGGCGATGTGTGTAAGTGACGCACGCTGTACGGCAGTACAGGTGGATACCCATATCAACAACAACCAATAGAAACCCAACCACATGAGCTTATCGCTCTTGTCTGTACCGTGCAGATGATCAACGGAGTTGAAGGGGTAGCCCCGTGTCATGCTGACACAAGGTGATCCATTTCATTTGGAGGGGATTGATTATCATCAATACGTATCCCCTCCTATCACTTGGAGGTGTAAACCACTGACCTCACGGTCACAGTGCTTACCGTCCGATGTCCGACTCTATACATATGGTGGGCGCTGGTCGGACACGCGTGTGGCAAGAGTCAGTTGGTTGCTGCCAGCCATCCCTGAGACTCAACGAAATCGAGGAAGTGATCAGCGCGAGTGGGTTCTGGGATTTGGCGCTTCTCCTCTATGCCCCGAACCGATGGTGCTTCATAGTCTGGAGTGCCCTGAAGAGCATTCGTGACCTTGGTTGTTCGTTCAAGGAGCGTAGCAGTCGGCTCTGTACCGAGTCCGCTGACAAGCTTCAGGATGTGCTGTCGAGCAGCATACGCTTGCTTTCGTTGAGCCAAGTCAGCATCTTCACTGTCCTCTGAGGCACAAACGGCGTGGAGCTCCATGAATTCGTTGACGGCTTCATCAACACGAGTCATCAGGCTCAATGCTGACTGTTCAAGGAGTAGACGACTTGCAGTAGGTGCTTGGTCATCGACCCAATCCATAACGAACACAGGTTGGGTGCCATTGGAGGTGGAGCGTTCACGCACTTTCTCTTTGACACGCCTGATTACGCTGGAATCAAAGGAGCTCTCATAGCGTCCTTCCACAGTGTTCCACTTACAGCCGTATTCTTCGTGCAGAATGCTCCGGAGCTCATAGTCTTTGACTCCTTGTGCACGAATTGCGAGCTCATATACGCGACTCACCGACTTGTTCAGTGGAGTGGCGATTTCCTTTGGTACATCTTTCACAAGCAGTTTTACCTTACGCTCTGGAAGCCCAGTGGCTGCCATGATTGCAGCGTAAGACTTTCCCTCTCGACGCAGCTGTACCGCCAACTCCTCTGGCGTGGACGCAGTGGTGGTCGGTGCTTGTGGGGTGGGGGCTGGCGCTTGAGCGTGCTCGTCATTGGCCGAGCTGATAGGCAAATTCAAAACGGATGGGTGCTGCATTCGTAATCTCCTCTAGTTCATTCTCGATAGGCATTCCTCTCGGGTTGTGCCGATTGATTTTGTGAGTCCCAGACACGACGAAGCCTCCTTACAAGAGCACCAATTCGGTGGTTGCAGTGGAGGCTTCCAAGTTGTCTGTCTACCTACTGGGTAGGCGATGAATTATACACGATTTCGATGATCGGTCAAGGTCAGGTATTGACATTTCCGATTGACCAGTTTTAAAAAACTGTTTTCCAGAGCGGAAAACGCGCTTCGCTTAGTCCAGACCGTCCGTCCGCCCCGTAAACATTGGGTTTGGCGTGAAGTGTGGCAGCATGTCTTCGCCGGGAAGGGGCAGTTTAACCAAGGTTTCAGATAGGTTATTCGAGGTTATGGAATGTGCGTCAATGCCTCGGTCATTGCATTTATTGGAACTCTGATGCCGAATGCAGGCATGTCAATTGGCTATACCGTGACGCGCTTTCAATGCTGCAAGGATTGCCGGGGGGAGTTCATCCCACGAGTCAGTTTTAGCAAGAATGGCGCCTACCTCGGTTAGCTCGCCTTGGGCCACTTGCAAGTCAACATACTCGTCATACATTCCTTCAAATTGAATCTCCTTACCTCGGTGCATCAGATAGAAGAGCAGGTTTGGCGACTCTGCACTGAATGGGAGTGGAATGGCGTTGTTCTTGCTGACCCAGTATGTCTCATCTGTCCTGCCGTTCTTGCTAGCGAAGATGAACAGGCCAAGTCTCTTGATAAGGTTGTTGGCAGCTACACGGCCTTCAAACGATACAAGGTCGAGCTTCTCGAAGAAGTCATCTTTGTTCATCACATTGTCAGATGCCAACTGTTCGTTGATGGCTGCACGTTCCGATTCAAGGGCGCCAATATCGGCTTCCAGTTCGTGTAATAGCTTCGCAGTGATGCGGGACGGGAATTCAGCGTGTGAAGCCTCTGCATCGTCCTGACGTGCCTTCAGCGAGGCGATACGGCCTTCTACGATCTGCAAAGACTTGTGCAAGCTGCCGGAGCTGTCCTGTACCAGTGACAAGCTATCAACCTTGGTCAGTATCTCTTTAAATACTTCCTCAGTACGTGGGGCGCTGATGATACCAGCGGCACACAGTCCTCTAGTCGTCTTGGAACACTTGTAGTACTTACGGCCACGTTGGCCTTGGAGGTGCATTGCGGCACCGCATTTGTAGCAATTGAGGATGCCTGCCAGCACGTTGAAATTGGTGGTGGTCTTGGTGACGGTGTGGGTTTTGCGGGACGATCTGGCAGCATGGGCTAGGTAGTATTCATCTTCAGTCACCACGGCAGGGAAGTAGCCCTTAATAGGTTCTCCGTCGGGAGTTCTCTTACCGTCTATGAAGATGTGAGGCTGATACTCGCCCAGCACTGTTCGGCTATCGAGGATGTGACGCACGGTCGAGAAGCCCCACAGGCCAGAGAAATTCTTTCTTCCTGCACTGAAAGCGGGTATCCCTTCCTGATTCAACGTCGCTGCAATGATGCGTGAGCCGTGACCTTTCGTGGACAGGTCGAATATGCGACGAACAATGGCAGCTTTGTCAGGGTTCAGCACGTAGCTATCGGGTGTCACATCAAGCCACAGCGGACGGAGCTTGCCCAAGGGCTTGCCAGTGGTGCGAGCTTCCTTCTGTTTCGCACGCCATGCAGAAGATACCCGGCCACCCTTGGTAGCCGATTCCTCATGGGCACGTGACATCGAAATGATCGAGATAATCAGGTCGAGTTCGTTGTAATCCTTTGTGTATAGGCGCTTGTCCACACTGGTGTAGACGTTGATGCCTTTGGCCAGCAGATCAAGGAACCTTGGAAGGGCATCACGCACTCGCTCACGTGACAGCCGGTCCAGTGACTCCACTACAAGATAGCTGCCCGCTGGCACCGTGCCGTCTTCAACGTAGCTCAGAAATCGGGCTAGCTCGCCAGTATCATCGAGGTGCTTTCCCTTGAACGCTGAGCGCCCTGCATCGAAGAACAGGTATTCCCTTGGGTCGGCCATCTCTAGGCCGTTCTCATCGCAGAACGCCTTGGCAGCTTTCACTTGTCTTGCGTAGCTGTCGCCCGCTGACTGCTTTGCACTACTGAATCTGATGTAGCTGAAAACCTTCCCCACGACACGACCTGCTAGAAATCTATGGTAGGCAATTGTAGCAACATTTCTTGAACTTCTGTCCGCTGGCGCAGGGGCAAGGGTCATTGCGCCCGGCTTTCAATCCAACCGTTGGGTCGATGAAGTACCAGGTACCCTTGTTCTGCACAAATGCCGAACGCTCGCGATGGGCGTGCTCACCGGTGCTGTCATGCCAGCGTGCGGTGAAGGTCACGAAGGCATGTTCCGGTTGTCCGCCAAAGACTTCCGCAGATTCCACGTCCAGCCCCAGCCAGGTGCTCTGCGTACTCCACTCGGCAATGGCGTTGCGGTCCAGGCCTGCTTGCTGAATGGGCAGGGTGGTTGCCACCAGGTAATCGACCAACCCCAATACGTAGGCGCTATAGCGCGAACGCATCAACGTCTGTGCGTCAGGGGCCGGCGAGCCTGCGTGATAGTGGCCGCAGCAGGCATCCAGCAGGTTGCCGCTGCCACAGGGACAAACCGTGACACTCATTGTTCTACCACCAGTACTTTCCAAAATTCTGCGGGTTGGCCCAGAACTTGGCATTCAGCCAGTCCGGAACCTGCTTGTATTCTCGTAGATCATAGGTGAACAGGCTTAGCACCTGTTCGTCGCGTTGGAAGCGTTCACTGGCCTGGAGGGCCAGGGCGAAGAAGTCGGTGTCTTTCCAGCCGCACGCAGGCAGATCGGCCAATACCGCAACCCGACTGGCGTTGAGGTTTCGGATACCGCCCAACAGCTCCAGGCCTTGGCGTCTGGGCAAATGTTCCAGGCAGTCGACCAACAGTGCCAGATCAAAGCGTTGCGAGGCCAGTTCAAGGGGGAGGGGGCCGGGATTGGTGACGTGAATCTCAGCCTGCGGGTGGGCTTGCGCGAACGCATCCAGAGCCGGGAAACGGCTGCCTACGACCAACAAGCGTTGCGGTGCCTGGCGCTCCAGCAGAGCAGCCAATGCCTGCTGTGGGGTGCGTTGGGAAAAACTCTCGGTCATCAGCAGTCCTCAAATCAGATAATCCAAGACTACACTGAGTCATGGCTTATTGCTGGCGGAGTTGGGGTGTGCGGTCTTTACTCAACGGAGCATCGCTTATGCACCGATTCCCCGAGGAGACGCATCAAATGAGCATAGTACGCACAGCATTACCTCTGGTTCTGCTAACCAGCGTGTTGACTGGTTGTGCAGGTTTGCAAAAAACCGACTGGCCTAAGTGTGCCGCCGTCGGAGGCGTCGGTGGCGCGGCGTTGGGTGCGATCGAGAGTTCCAGCTGGGCAGGCTGGGGCGCGTTGCTCGGTGGCGGCCTGGCAGCCGGCTACTGCTGGGCCCATGGCGACGGTGACGAAGATCACGATGGCGTGCCGGACAGCCGCGACAAGTGCCCGGGCACACCGCGTGGCGTTCAGGTCGATGCCAACGGTTGCCCACCTGCACCGGTTGTTGAGCAACCGGTAGTGGTCAAGGAAGAAGTGATCGTTATTCGTGATGTCCGCTTCATGTTCAACTCAGCCAAGCTGACCGCCGCTGATAAAATGCGCCTGGACAAGGTTGCCAGTCGTCTGAAAAGCGAGGCGCCGGGCGCCAGGCTGAGCGTGACCGGGCATACCGACAGTGTCGGCAGCGATGCCTACAACCAGAAACTGTCTGAGCGCCGCGCTTATTCAGTGACCGATTATCTGGTTGAAAGCGGCGTACCGCGCAGTAGCTTCGTATCGGTACGGGGCGCAGGCGAAAGTCAGCCAGTGGCTGATAACAAAACGGACGATGGCCGCAGCATGAACCGCCGGGTGGAAATCCGGATCGAGCGCTGAGCCTCTATCAGGTCCACGGCCCCAGACGTGCCGTGGGCCTGCCGTTGTCTGTGTGTCAACGCAGATGCAGAAGCCTTTCCGATGGCGCTACCCTCTGGCGCAAGTCAGGAGGCAGGGTTACTGTTGCAGGCGATGCCAAGGGATTGAGGTCTTGGTATTGCCAATAAAAAGAACAAGTCGAGAGGGGCGGGCGCGTATGAAGGTGTTCTGGGGCCTGGGCAAGGCCTTGACAGTGGTGTTTTGGTGGGTGGTGTTGATGAATCTGCTCAGTCCTGCGGAAAAACCCTTCCACCTGCTGATCAACGCCGCTGGGGCGACATTGTTGGCATTGCATGTCCTGGAAGTGCTGGTGTTCAACCGTCTTCTGCGTGAGCGCAGCCATCGTTGGTTCGACCGTCTGCAGATCCTGCTTGTCGGTGTTTTCCACATCCAATCGATACCGACACCGCGCCAGGAGGCAGGTCATGCGTAAATTCATGGTTTTGCTGACATTGGTCAGCCCATTGGCAATGGCCGAGAGCCTGAGTGTCGGAGCGCATTCGGTACTGCGTCTGCCCAACAAAAGCAGCGTGGTTCAACTGGAGCGCCTTGATGTGGCGGACTACGGGACCTTGCTGTTGCCGGCCAGTTTGACCGAACTGAATGTCGGCTCGTTGCGCCTGGGCCGAGAGGCGCGGATCGCGGTTGTACCGGCTGCGCAGGCGCTACGTATTGAAGCTGGCGCTGCCGAGTTGGCGGATGGCAGTCAGATCCTTGCCCACGGTGCCCCCGGGACATTCGAGAAAGCTGCCATGCCGGGACGAGACCTTGAGCTGCGCCTGCATCGTTTGCAGGCCGTGCAACTGTCGATTGACGCTCGCGGAGGCGCAGGTGCGCCTGGGTATGTCGGGCTTGATGGGGCCAATGGCAAGGCCGGTGGCTGTACCTGGGGGCAGGCTGAACCCGGGGCGAACGGCCAGAACGGTGGTGATGGCCATGACGGCGCAGCAGGTGGGCGTGTGCTGTTGGCGCTGCCCGCCAGCTACCCCGAGGCTCAGATCAAGGTGCGAGTGGATGGTGGGGCGCCGGGCCTGGCTGGGGCTGCCGGTAAGCCGGGGAAAGGCGGGGCGAGCAAAGGGTGCTTTGTGTACCGTACCCAAGGCGGCGCGAGCGGTAAACCTGGCGCACCAGGGCAGCCCGGTTTGGCAGGCGCCGCAGGCGCTTTCACACTGAAGCGTTTGTAACAATCTCGGCGGGGGCGGCACGTACGCAGCGTCTGTATCGCTGGCACGCTCGCCTCCTGCTGATCAGCCTTGTGATATCACACCAGCAGACGTGAAGAGGCCACCGCTACCACGGCCAGGCCCAGCAGCAGGTTTACGCCGACCAGTCGACGAATCCGCCCGAGCACACCGGCACCTGCCGACCAGTCTTCAGCCTGTACGGCCTTGCGCAATGCAGGCAGCAGCAACGTCTGGATACGAATAAACAGCGCCAACATGGCGATAGCGCCGCCAATCATCACCTGTACATAGCGTGGGGCCGTTTCAAAACCGGCAAAGCGCAGGTGCAGCATGCCCATGCCGCTGATCACCAGCACTGCGACGGCGACCCAGACCCATACGAAAAAACGCTGAAACACTTCTACCCAGAGGCGCAGGCGAGCAGGGCCGTCCAGGGCGGCAACAGCGGCCGGGCGCAGTACCAGCCAGGCGAAGAACATGCCGCCGACCCAGACCAGGGTGGCCAGAACATGCAGGCTATAAGGGATGGCAAAGGCGGTCATCGGGAACTCCGTTCAGCGCAAAGGGCAATAGCGGGTTATGATAGCGGCCCAATCGAAACACTGAAAATATATCCAGCCCTTCGGGCGCCCCGACACCATGATCAGCAACGAACTCAAATCCCAAATTCAGGGCGCCTACTCGCGTTTTCTCGAAGCCAAGAGCCTCAAGCCGCGCTATGGCCAGCGCCTGATGATTGCCGAAGTCGCCAAAGTATTGGGCGATATCGAGTGCGACGACGAGGGACGACGCAGCGGCGACCCTGCGGTGGTGGCGGTCGAGGCCGGTACCGGTACGGGTAAAACCGTGGCCTACAGCCTCGCTTCGATTCCGGCGGCCAAGGCTGCTGGCAAGCGCCTGGTGATTGCCACCGCCACGGTTGCCCTGCAGGAGCAAATCGTATTCAAGGACCTGCCGGACCTGATGCGCAACAGTGGCCTGAACTTCAGCTTCGCCCTGGCCAAGGGGCGTGGGCGCTACCTGTGCCTGTCCAAGCTCGACCTGCTGTTGCAGGAAGGCCATGCACAGTCGGCGACGGCCCAGTTGTTCGAGGAAGAAGGCTTCAAGATCGAGGTGGACGAAGCCAGCCAGAAGCTCTTCACCAGCATGATCGAGAAACTTGCCGGCAATAAATGGGACGGTGACCGCGACAGCTGGCCTCAGGCTCTGGAGGATCAGGACTGGGCACGGTTGACCACTGATCACAGCCAATGCACCGGCCGACATTGCCCGAATTTCCAGCAATGTACCTTCTACAAGGCCCGTGAAGGCATGGGCAAGGTCGATGTCATCGTGACCAACCATGACATGGTCCTGGCCGACCTGGCCCTGGGCGGTGGTGCAGTGCTGCCCGATCCGCGCGACACTATTTATGTCTTCGACGAAGGGCACCACCTGCCGGACAAGGCCATTGGCCATTTCGCGCACTACACGCGTTTGCGCTCCACCGCCGACTGGCTTGAGCAAACGGCCAAGAACCTGACCAAGCTGTTGGCCCAGCATCCACTGCCGGGCGACCTCGGCAAGCTGATCGAACAGGTGCCGGAGCTGGCGCGAGAGATCAAGACGCAGCAACAGTTCATGTTCACGGCCTGCGAGCAACTGGCGGATTTCCGTGCCGGTGAAGACATGGAGGGCCGTGAGCGCCCGCGTCACCGTTTTGTGGCTGGCGTGGTGCCTGAGCACATGCGGGAAATGGGTATTGAACTGAAGAAAGGCTTTTCGCGCCTGAACGACCTGTTCACCCGCCTGACCGAGTTGCTCAAGGAGGGTATGGATGGCGAGGTGAACATCGGCATCGCCAGCCATCAGGCTGAAGAGTGGTACCCGCTGTTCGGCAGTTTGTTGATGCGCGCCCAGGGCAACTGGGAACTGTGGACTGCCTTTACCGCCGAAGATCCCGAGGACAGCCCGCCCATGGCGCGTTGGCTGACCTTGGCTGAAAGCGGCGCATTGTTTGACATTGAGGTTAACGCCAGCCCGATCCTTGCCGCCGAAATGCTCCGGCGCAACCTCTGGAGCGTGGCTCATGGCGCACTGGTTACTTCCGCTACCCTGACAGCCCTCGGTAAATTCGACCGTTTCCGCATGCGTGCGGGTTTACCCAAGGCCGCTGTGACTGCGGTTGTGCCGAGCCCGTTTCACCATGTCGACGCAGGCGTGCTACGTGTGCCTGATTTGCGCGCCGACCCCCGTGATGCGGCTGCACATACAGCCGCGATCATCCGCGACCTGCCTGAGTTGGTCGAAGGCTCGCGGGGCTCGCTGGTGCTGTTCTCGTCGCGTAAACAGATGCAGGACGTCTTCGATGGCCTGGACCGTGATTGGCGCAAGCAGGTGTTTATCCAGGGCAACCTGTCCAAGCAGGAAACCTTGAACAAGCACAAAGCGCGGGTGGACGGTGGCGATTCCAGTGTGCTGTTTGGTTTGGCCAGTTTTGCTGAAGGTGTCGACCTGCCGGGGGCCTACTGCGAGCACGTGGTCATCGCCAAGATCCCCTTCGCGGTACCCGATGACCCGGTTGAAGCCGCGTTGGCCGAATGGATCGAAGCGCGAGGCGGTAATCCGTTCATGGAGATTGCTGTCCCGGATGCGTCCTTGCGCCTGATCCAGGCCTGTGGTCGCCTGCTGCGTACAGAGGAAGACCGCGGCATCATTACCCTGCTTGATCGTCGCGTGGTCACTCAACGCTATGGCAAGGCTATTCTCAACGCATTGCCACCGTTTCGCCGGGAAATTTCCTGACGCCCGGAGCTTAATGTACCTGGGCGTTGTCTATCACTGAGATCAAGGCCCCACCCGGGTCATCAAGGAGAGCTCCAGCCTTATGCTTCACCGCACCCTGCCTGCCGTATTCGCCCTGTTGTTCGCTCAGCCGCTTCTGGCCGGGCAACAGACGCTGTTCAGCTTCGTTCGTCCGACCGCCGTGGTGCAGGTCGCGACCGAGGATGCCAGCTTGCCGCAGTACAATGCAGAGCAAACGGCGGAAGGCGAGGTGCTGCGGCGTGTGGTTTTCAACCCGGTGCAGCGTCCGAGCCTGCGGCTCAGCCCGCAGACGGGGGCCTGGGACTGGTCAAATGCAAGCGCCATGACCTTGCGCCTGCAAAGTGCGATGGATTGGGCACTGACGCTGGATGTCACGCTCCAGAGCAGCGATGGCAAGACCCTTACCAGTCGCATCGACCTGCCCGCCGGGCCTGCGCAGACCGTATGGGTGCCGCTCAAGGCCAGTTCACCGCTGAGCCAGGGCATGCGTGCCGGGCCACCGATGCCCTGGGTACATGAAGGCCAGCGTGTGCTGCTGACCAGCAGTGCGGGCGAACTGGACCTCTCGCAGGTGGTGTCGGTGACCTTGTCGATGACCAAGCCCAATGTCGCGCAAAGCGTGCTCATCGAGCGTTTCGGCACACAGGACGACGATCAACTGCAAAAGGCCGCTTATACCGGCATTATCGATGGCTATGGCCAGTTCAGTCGTGGTCGCTGGCCTGAGAAGGTGACCAGTGATGAGCAACTGCGTAGCGCTGCAGCCAAGGAACAGCAACAGCTCAAGGGGTGGCTGGCAGAGCGTGCCAAGCTGCCGCTAGACACTTTCGGTGGCTGGAAGGGTGGGCTGTCCTTTGAGGCCAAGGGCTTCTTTCGTACCGAGAAGCGCGACGGTCGCTGGTACCTGGTCACACCTGAAGGGCATCCGTTCTACTCGCTAGGGGTCAACACCGTGGCTGCAGACGGTGGCCGTACCTATGTCGAGGGCCGTGAGGCGATGTTTACGAGCCTGCCGCAAGGCCAGGAGCGGCTGGCGTCCCTTTACGGTGAAGGGAACAATCACGATGGCAATGGTTCCTCCCGTGGTCGCGCGTACAATCAGGGCCGCTGGTTCGATTTCTATGCTGCCAACCTTGAACGCAGTTACGGCCAGCCCTGTGCCGATGCCAGTCACTGTCCTGCGGTGAGCCTTGATGCCAAGCGCTGGCAGTCTCATGCCCTCGACCGATTGCAGGCCTGGGGCTTCAACACCTTGGGGAACTGGAGCGACCCGGCCCTGGGGCAACTTGGTCGCGTGCCTTACACCCTGCCGCTGGCCATCGTGGGCGACTACAGCAGTATCAGTACCGGGATGGACTGGTGGGGGGCCATGCCCGACCCGTTTGATCCGCGTTTTGCGATGGCGACCGAGCGCGCAGTGGCCATCGCTGCGCGTGATCACCGGGATGATCCGTGGTTGATCGGATACTTTGCGGATAACGAATTGGCCTGGGCGGCACCGGGCGACGACCCGAAGGCCCGCTATGCCTTGGCGTTCGGTACATTGCGCCAGACTACGGACGTGGCCGCCAAGCGCGCATTTCTCAAGCAACTGCGAGACAAGTACCGCAACCAGGAGGGGCTGTCCAAGGCCTGGGGCATCCAGCTGACGGCCTGGGAACTCATGGAAGACCCGGGATTCGAGGCGCCACTGCCTAATCCTGAGCACCCCGAGATAGAGGCGGACTACCAGTATTTCCAGAAGGTATTTGCGCAAACCTACTTCAAGACCATCGACGACGCGTTGAACTGGCATGCGCCCAACCACCTGTTACTGGGCGGCCGCTATGCGGTGAGCAGTCCGGAGGCGGTTGCAGCCTGTGCCGAGTACTGTGATGTGATCAGTTTCAATTTCTACACGCCCACGCCTCAAGATGGCTATGACTTCACTCAGCTCAAGGCACTGGACAAGCCGGTACTGGTGTCTGAGTTTCAGTTCGGCTCACGGGACCGTGGGCCGTTTTGGCCCGGGCCAATGGAGGTTGCCCGGGAAGAAGACCGAGGGCCTGCCTATGCGAACTTCCTCAAGGCCGCTTTGGCCGAGCCTATGATTGTTGGCGCGCACTGGTTCCAATACATGGACCAGCCTGCCAGCGGACGTTTGCTCGACGGCGAAAACGGTCACTTTGGTCTGGTCGGCATTACCGATGTACCGTTCCAGGGTTTTATTGGTGCCATACGCAAGGCCAACCTGCAGGCCCAGGAACAGCTCGCCAAGTAGGGGGCAACTCTCGGCTCCTGCGGTTGTTGCAGGAGCCGATCTGGGCGGTATTGTCCCG
The DNA here is from genome assembly GCF_002753995.1 of Pseudomonas sp. HLS-6. NCBI lineage: Bacteria > Pseudomonadati > Pseudomonadota > Gammaproteobacteria > Pseudomonadales > Pseudomonadaceae > Pseudomonas > Pseudomonas sp. HLS-6. The sequence goes on along the minus strand of NZ_CP024478.1, from coordinate 4,037,706 downwards.
CGCAACCATTCGCCAGCTATCTGTTCCCAAATCGGCGTCAGGCTGGAACAATGCACGCCATTTAGAACACGGGTTGTGCAGGGAGTCGGCGGGTGCAGATTCAGGGTCATTACGAACTTCAGTTCGAAGCGGTACGCGAAGCCTTTGCCGGCTTGTTTGACGATCCTCAGGAGCGCGGCGCAGCGCTGTGTATTCAGGTTGGCGGAGAGACGGTGGTCGATCTTTGGGCCGGTAGCGCTGACAAGGATGGCGAGCAGGCTTGGCACAGCGACACCATCGCCAATGTGTTCTCCTGCACCAAGGCCTTTACTGCCGTGACTGCACTGCAACTGGTCGGTGAGGGCAAGTTGCAGCTCGACGCGCCAGTGGCGCGCTACTGGCCGGAGTTCGCAGCGGCAGGTAAAGAAGCCATCACCCTGCGCCAGTTGCTTTGCCATCAAGCCGGCCTGCCTGCCATCCGTGAATTACTGCCTGCCGAAGCGTTGTACAACTGGCAGACAATGGTCGATACCCTTGCCGCCGAAGCCCCCTGGTGGACGCCCGGTACTGCCCATGGCTATGCCGCGATTACCTTCGGTTGGCTGGTTGGCGAATTGATTCGCCGCGCTGATGGTCGGGAACCGGGTACCTCAATCGTTGCACGTACCGCACGGCCATTGGGCCTGGATTTCCACATCGGCTTGGCCGATGAAGCGTTTCACCGCGTTGCTCACGTCGCCCGTGGCAAAGGTGTGATGGGGGATGAAGCGGCCCAGCGCCTGCTGCAAGTGACCATGCGCGAGCCCCAGGCATTATCGACACGAGCGTTTACCAACCCGCCTTCGGTGCTCACCAGCACCAACAAGCCAGAGTGGCGCCGTATGCAGCAGCCAGCGGCCAATGGTCATGGCAATGCCAGAAGCCTGGCCGGTTTCTATGCCGGTTTGCTGGAGGGCAGCCTGCTTGAGGCGGAGCTTCTGGATGAGTTGACCCGCGAGCACAGTATCGGCCAGGACCTGACCTTGCTGACGCAGACCCGGTTCGGCCTGGGCGTGATGCTGGATCAACCAAACGTTCCCAATGCCACCTTTGGCCTCGGGCGCAGGGCGTTCGGGCACCCGGGAGCGGGTGGTTCGGTTGGCTTTGCCGACCCTGAATATGATGTTGCCTTTGGCTTTGTCACCAACACCCTGGGCCCCTATGTGTTGATGGACCCGCGTGCCCAGAAACTTGTACGGGTGCTAGCGACGTGCCTGTGACCAGTCATGTCGACCAGGTGCTGGAACCCATGGCCCATTTTGCTTTCCAACGGCCCGGCTGTATCGGCCGATTCTTAATCCTTTTTACGGTGTATCGTTGATGTACTCTCATAAAACGCTCGCGCTTGCTTTGTGCCTTGCCGTAACCGGATGCGCCCAGCACCCGCAGAACGCTTCGGCGAAAAACGATCATGGCTGGTGGCCATTTGGTGGTAGCGAAAAGGTTGCTGATCAGGATGTGAAAAAAGCGATCGATGAGAAAGTGGCCAAGGCCGACGCCAAGTCTGAAAGTGAGAGCCACGGGTGGTGGCCATTTGGCGAGAGCAAGAAGGTAGATGCACCCAAAGCCTTGAAGATGCCTGATCCGAAGGTGACCCAGGCCTGGCTCGACAACTATGAACCGCGCTTGCGTGAAGCGATCAAGGGCAGCAAGTTCGAACTGGAGCGCCGTGATAATGTACTGGTCATCACCGCGCCGGTTGACAGCTCGTTCAACCCTGACCGCCCTGCAATGTTGCTGCCGGTCACGTTAGGGCCGATCACTCAGGTGGCCAAGGTCATCGAGAGCGATCCCAAAACAGCTGTTTTGGTCGTGGGGCATGGTGATAGCAACGGTGCGACAGCGGCTAACCAGAAGACCAGCCAGGAGCGGGCACAGTCGGTGGCAGCGATTTTCCGTCTCAGCGGCCTGCAACGTGACCGCTTGATGCTGCGTGGCATGGGCTCGTTGATGCCGCGTGCGGCCAATGACAGCCAGAAAGGCCGTGCGTTGAACCGCCGGGTGGAGATGGTACTGACCCCACAAGACACCATGCTGGCGTTGCTCAGCAAGTACAGTCAACCAACGCCAAGCCCGGCTGAACTGGTTGCTGTACAGGATGCCAAAGCACCGGCCAAGGCCGCAGCCAAACCATCGGCAAAGGCACCGACCAAGAAAGCCGCGGCGGCCAAGAAAACCGTAGCGAAGAAGAACACCGCGGTGAAGAAGGCAGCAGCCAGCAAGCCAGCTGCCAAGCCAACGGCCAAGAAAGCGCCAGCGGCGAAGGATGTTGCTGCCGTCAGTACCGCGAAGACCAACTGATCGTCAAGGAACGCTGCTATGACCCAGACCCTGGCCGATATGCGCCGTGACTACACCCGTGATGGACTGGCTGAAGCCCAGGCACCGAGCGAGCCTTTCGTTCTGTTCCACCAATGGTTCGCTGAAGCTGTTAAAACCGAACAGCCGCCTGTAGAGGCCAACGCCATGACCCTGGCGACGGTCGATGCAGATGGCCGTCCACATTGTCGCGTGTTGTTGCTCAAGGGGCTGGATGAGCAGGGTTTCACGTTCTTTACCAACTATGACAGCGCCAAGGGCATGCAACTGCTGTACAACCCCTATGGCGCCATGACCTTCTTCTGGCCAGCCCTGGAGCGGCAGGTGCGCATTGAAGGCAAGGTGGTCAAGGTGTCGCCACAGGAGTCCGATGCGTACTACCAGGTTCGCCCTTTGGGCAGTCGCCTGGGGGCCTGGGCTTCACCGCAGAGCCAGGTGATTGCAGACCGTGCAGAGCTCGAAGCGTTGCTCAAGGACACTGAGCAGCGCTTCAGCGACAGCCAGCCGCATTGCCCTGAGCATTGGGGCGGTTACCGTTTGCTGCCCGATCGCATCGAATTCTGGCAGGGGCGTCCAAGCCGTTTGCATGACCGCCTCAACTACCGCTTGGTGGATGGGCACTGGGTGCGTGAGCGCCTGGCGCCTTAACTCGCCTGATACCCGGCAGCTTCGCGTTCCAGCCAGGCTGCCAGGTCACGGCGTTTGACCTTCTGGGTCTTGGCGCTGTCCAACCGCTTTAGCATGTACTCACGCTTCAGGGGATCGCTACCTGCCAACGAGAGCGCCAGGTCACGGTCCGACCAGCGCTTGATGCGGACGTAGAGCGACCAGTGGAAGTACAAACCCGCGACGGTAGTGGCCGCGATGATGAAGTAATCCATGTTTATCCTTGCGCAGTAAAAACAGTTTTTACAGACCGGTCGATGGGCCGCCTGTACGGACGCTGTATGGAAGCAATTTTATACTGCCGCTGTCGTGACAGCCGTCAACGCGCGGAGTCTAATGGCAACTTGTCTTTTGGAGATGATCCTATGCGTAAATCTGTTCTGCTGGTAGCGTCCGTGACCACCCTGTCACTGCTTCTTGGTGGTTGTGCGTCCAGCCTGACCGGTGACTCCTACTCCCGTGATGAGGCTCGGCGCGTGCAGACCGTACGCATGGGGACCATTGAGTCTCTGCGACCGGTGAAAATCGAAGGTACCAAGACGCCTATCGGTGGTGGTGCGGGTGCCATCGTTGGTGGTGTAGCCGGCAGTGGCGTTGGTGGTGGCCGTGGCAGCGTGGTGGCCGCTGTGATTGGCGCGGTTGCCGGCGGCCTGCTCGGCTCTGCGGCAGAAGAGGGCATTACGCGTACTCAGGGTGTTGAAATCACCGTGCGCGAAGATGATGGGAGCATGCGCGCCTATGTGCAACAGGTCCAGGAAAACGAGATTTTCCGCGTGGGTGACCGTGTACGCATCATGACCGTCGACGGCACCAGTCGCGTCACTCGCTGATACCCCGGCGCATAAAAAACAAAACCCCGACGCGGCTTGGCCGGTCGGGGTTTTTTGTTGCCTGCGTGCTTCAGGCCTTGGCGGTCTTGCGGCTGGCCATTGCCGTGATTGCATATCCGATCAGTGCGGCAAGGATCGAGCCAGTCAGGATACCCATTCGGTCCATGCCGGCAAATTCGCTGCTACCCGGCTCAAACGCCAGTGAGCCGACGAACAGGCTCATGGTGAAGCCAATGCCGCACAGAATCGCCACACCGAGAATCTGCCCCCAGTTGGCGCCGGTCGGCAAGGCCGCGAGGCCAGTCTTTACGGCGATCCAGGTCAGGCCGAATACACCAACGGTCTTGCCCAGCAGCAAGCCAATGGCGATGCCCATGGGCACGTGGTGGGTGAAGCTTTCTACCGTGACACCGGCCAGCGAAACGCCAGCATTGGCGAAGGCAAACAGCGGCAGGATACCGAAGGCGACCCACGGGTGCAGGGCGTGCTCCAGGCTCATCAGCGGAGACGGCTCGGCGTTTTTCGTGCGCAGCGGGATACACAGTGCCAGCGTGACGCCTGCCAGCGTGGCATGTACACCGCTCTTGAGTACACAGACCCAGAGGATCAGGCCGACGATCATGTAGGGCCCAAGCTTGATGACGCCCAGTCGGTTCATCGCGATCAGTGTCAGCAGGCAGGCGCCCGCCAACATCAGCGACAGGCTCGACAGCTCACCGGAGTAGAACAGGGCGATGACAACGATCGCGCCCAGGTCATCAATGATCGCGAGGGTCATCAAGAACAGCTTGAGCGATACCGGGACCCGCTTGCCGAGCAGTGCGAGCACGCCCAGGGCGAAGGCAATGTCGGTCGCGGTAGGGATAGCCCAGCCCGCCACCGCAGCCGGGTTGTCCTTGTTCAGGAACCAGTAGATCAACGCCGGTACAACCATGCCGCCAATCGCAGCTGCGCCGGGCAGAACCACTTGCGAGGGTTTGGACAGGTGCCCATCAACCAACTCGCGCTTGACCTCAAGGCCAATGAGCAGGAAGAACAGCGCCATCAGGCCATCGTTGATCCACAATAGCAGAGGCTTGGCGATTTTAAGCGCGCCGACCTGGGCAACGACAGGCACCTCGAGCAGGCCATTGTAGAGAAAGGACAGGGGTGAATTGTTGACGATAAGTGCCAGGGCGGCTGCAGCAATCAGCAACAGACCGCTGGCAGCTTCCAACTGAAAGAAACGAGTGAAAGTGCTACGCAGAGGCAAGGTCGCTCTCCATCCTGAAATTCAAAAAAGGGATACACCCTAACCTGTGAGCTTAGGCATTAAAACAAAAATTATATTCTTTTTTGTTATAAGCTGTTGCTCAGCATTAGGACGGCCAGCCTAGCAGTCGAGTCGGAAATTTGAGTGCAGCCGTATCTGTCTGTCTTGTAGGAATTTTCCTTATGACCCGCTGGGGTCATTGACCACAATCCATGAGAGTCCAGTATGAGCAACCAACGTCAGTGGGCGCGTGAAGCCATTCGAGTCATTGAAGCAGACTTTCAGCGTAGTGCTGATACTCATCTGATTCCTTTGCCACTGCCTGGATTTCCAAGCGTTGAGCTGTACTTCAAGGACGAATCCAGCCATCCAACGGGCAGCCTCAAGCACCGTTTGGCCCGCTCGCTGTTCCTGTATGCGCTGTGCAACGGCTGGTTGCGCCCTGGTGCGCCGGTTATCGAGGCATCCAGCGGTTCCACGGCGATTTCTGAAGCCTACTTTGCCCGGCTTCTGGGGCTGCCGTTCATTGCGGTCATGCCGGCCAGCACGTCCCAGGAAAAGATCGCACAGATCGCTTTTTACGGTGGTCAGAGCCATCTGGTACAGGACCCCACGCAGATCTATGCAGAGTCTGAACGCTTGGCCCGCGAGAGCGGCGGGCATTTCATGGACCAGTTCACCTATGCTGAACGCGCCACCGACTGGCGGGCGAACAACAACATTGCCGAGTCGATCTTTACCCAGATGCGCTTTGAGCGCCATGCAGAGCCTGCCTGGCTGATATCCAGCCCAGGAACCGGCGGCACTACCGCGACGTTGGGGCGTTATGTGCGCTACCGCCAGCATGCCACCCGGGTGTTGTGTGCCGATGCCGAACGTTCAGTGTTCTTTGAGAGCTATTGCAGCGGTGACCGCTCGTTGCGGCTGGAGTGTGGTTCGCGCATCGAAGGCATAGGTCGGCCAAGGGTTGAAGCCTCGTTTCTACCGCAGGTGATCGATGCGATGGTCAAGGTGCCCGATGCCTTGTCGCTGGCGGCCATGCATTACCTGGCACAGCGTCTTGGCCGGCATGTCGGCGGTTCCAGCGGGACCAACCTGATCGGCGCGTTGGCGGCGGCGCAGCATATGAAGGCTGCGGGGGAGGCGGGGTCGATTGTTGCCATTCTGTGTGACAGTGGCGAGCGCTATGCCACCACTTATTACGATCAGGCCTGGTTGAATGGGCAGGGGTATCAGCTTGACGGCCTGATTGCAGCCGTCGCCGCCTGCGCAGAGCGCGCAGAGCCCCTACCGGAAAGCGTGTTGCACGCTGGTCTGTAGAGCCCCCGTACAGCTGTCGGCACCTGCAATCCGCTTGCAGGCACCGACAGATCGGATCAGTCGTTGAGGCCCAGCATCTGCCGCGCGACGGCTTCGGCGATACGAATGCCATCGACGCCGGCAGAGAGAATGCCGCCGGCATAACCGGCACCTTCACCGGCCGGGTACAGGCCTTTGATGTTCAGGCTTTGCATGTCCGCACCACGGGTGATTCGTAGCGGCGAGGAGGTGCGCGTCTCGATCCCTGTGAGCACGGCATCGTGCAGGTTGTAGCCTTTGATCTGGCGGTCGAAGGCCGGAAGGGCTTCGCGGATCGCTTCAATGGCGAAGTCCGGCAGGCTTGGCGCCAGGTCGCCCAGGCTTACACCTGGCTTGTAGGAAGGCTCGACGCTACCCAGTGCGGTAGAGGGGCGACCTGCGACAAAATCACCGACCAGCTGTGCCGGGGCCTGATAGTTGCTGCCACCCAGTACATAGGCATGCGCTTCCAGGCGCTCCTGCAGCTCAATGCCTGCCAGCGGGCCACCCGGGTAGTCTTGTTCGGGGGTGATACCCACGACAATACCGGAGTTGGCGTTGCGTTCATTGCGCGAGTACTGGCTCATGCCATTGGTGACCACGCGGCCAGGCTCGCTGGTCGCAGCGACCACGGTACCGCCTGGGCACATGCAGAAGCTGTAGACCGCGCGACCGTTCTTGGCGTGGTGAACCAGTTTGTAATCGGCTGCGCCGAGCTTGGGGTGGCCGGCGTATTTGCCCAGGCGCGCCTTGTCGATCAGCGATTGCGGGTGCTCGATACGGAAGCCGATCGAGAACGGTTTGGCCTCCATGAACACACCACGGGCGTGCAGCATACGGAAGGTGTCACGGGCACTGTGGCCCAGGGCCAGAACCACATGCCGGGAATGCAACTGTTCGCCGTTTTCCAACACCACACCCTGCAACTGATCGTTGTCGATCAGCAGGTCGGTAACCTTCTGCTCGAAACGAACCTCGCCTCCGAGCGCCTGAATCTCATGACGCATGTTTTCGACCATGCCGGTCAGGCGGAAGGTACCAATATGCGGTTTGCTGACGTAGAGGATCTCTTCTGGCGCGCCGGCCTTGATGAACTCGTTCAGCACTTTGCGGCCGTGGTGATGCGGGTCCTTGATCTGGCTGTAGAGCTTGCCGTCGGAGAAGGTCCCGGCACCGCCTTCGCCAAACTGCACGTTGGATTCTGGGTTCAGTACGCTTTTACGCCACAGGCCCCAGGTGTCCTTGGTGCGCTGGCGTACTTCCTTGCCGCGTTCAAGGATGATCGGCTTGAAGCCCATCTGGGCCAGCAACAGGCCTGCAAAGATCCCGCAGGGGCCGAAGCCAACCACGATCGGGCGCTCGGTCAGGCCTTCAGGGGCTTGGCCCACCGGCTTGTAGCTGACATCCGGAGCGGGGCCGATGTTGCGGTCATCGGCGAACGTTTGCAGCAGCGCGGCTTCGTCACGCACGTTCACATCGATGGTGTAGATGAACAGCAGTTCGGTGTTCTTCTTGCGCGCATCGTAGCTGCGCTTGAACAGGGTGAAGTCCAGCAACTGGTCATCGCTGATGCCCAGGCGTTGCACAATGGCTTCGCGCAGGGCTTCGTCAGTATGGTCCAGCGGCAACTTCAGTTCAGTGATTCGTAGCATGACAGGGTCCAGTATCCCGGCCATGGAAGGGCCGGCAGCTTTGCACAAACCGCCAAGTATAAGCCTTTCATCAGCGCTTCAGGCAGGATAAACGCGCCGACGGTCAGTCGTTGCGTGAACCACCGTAGTAACCGCAGCCACGCAAGGTCTTGCCGTTGATACGCAGCTCTGCACTCAGGTGCTGTACAGCGCCTGTCATGCTATCGACGCAGCGTTGTGGCGCGACCCACAGTTCTACGCGCTGGCCATTGGCTTCGCTACTCAGGTTGAAGCGGCCATCGGGCAGTTGCTCTTCCAGATAGGGCAGCGCCAGGGAGGCTTCCTGAGGGCGGTCAAGCACCATGCCCTTGCCACTGACCTTCATGCTCCAGTCGGGTTCATGGCCGCTGGCGCGCAAGGTCAGGCGCTTGAAGTTGGGGTCGCTGCAGGCGCTGTTGGAGCGCTCGACCCGGTACAACTGGTGTACGTTGAACTGGCCATCGTTGCCGCTGTTGCTACTGAGCGTACCGCGTACGTCGGCAAACAGTGCGCCGGGCTCGCTGGCCAGGGTAGCGGCTTCCTGCAAGAGGCTGGTGTTGCCGCTGTCCTGAACCACAAAGCGGCGGCTTTCTCCACAGGGTTGGAACAGCAGCTTGCCTCCCTCGGCCTTGAGCTCACCCTGCAGACGGGTCATTCCCGCCGTAGAGACCGAGGTCTTCTCGGCAAACATCTGGCAACCGGCAAACAACGGCAGCAGGGCGGCTAACAACAGGGAAGGGGCGACACGCATCGAAAGAGCTCCAGGTCTCTACCGGAAAAGTGTCGTCACGTTACTCAGGCTGGCGCTCAATCTCAAGGGTTTAGCCAACGTGATAGGTTTGGCCGGTCTGCAGGCCTTCTACGCTCTTGGCATAAGCCAGTGCTACATCGGCAGCGGGCACAGGCTTGAACCCGCGGAAGTAAGGGGCGTATGCAGGCATGGCTTCGACCAGCACGTTCGGGCTGACCGAGTTGACTCGCAGGCCGCGCGGCAGCTCGATAGCGGCTGCCTTGACGAAGGCGTCGATGGCGCCGTTGACCAGGCTTGCCGAGCTGCCGGTGCGGATCGGGTCGTGGCTGGTGATGCCGGTGGTGAAGGTGAAGGAGCCGCCATCATTGATGAACTCGCGGCCGATCAACAGCAGGTTGACCTGGCCCATGAGCTTATCGTTCAGGCCCAGGGCGAAGTGCTCCTCGGTCATATCCTCCAGTGCGGCGAAGGTCACGTTGCCCGCTGCACAGACCAGGGCATCGAAACGGCCGGTCTGTTCGAACAGTGACCGAATAGACGCGCTGCTACTGATATCCACCTGGTAGTCGCCGCGGGTGCGGCCAATGCGCAGCACGTCGTGGCGCTGCTCCAGCTCGTTTGCCACTGCCGAGCCAATGGTGCCGCTGGCACCGATCAACAGAATTTTCATCGCACGCTCCTTTGGGGGAATGGCCCAAGTCTACGGTGGATTTTTGCGTCGATAAGCGTGCTAATAGGCAACCTTTTGTTTTTCTATGGAAACAATCCATGAGTGAGCTGGACGATTTGGCGGCCTTCGCTGTCTTGATGGATGCCGGTAGTTTCACCCTGGCCGCAGGGCAGTTGGGGTGGAGCAAAGGGCAATTGTCGAAGCGGATCAGTCAGTTGGAAAGCAGCCATGGGGTGAAGTTGCTGCATCGCACGACCCGTCGCCTGAGCCTCACGGCCGCCGGCGCCATGCTGTTGCCGCAGGCCCAGGCATTAGTCCGGCAGATGAATGGGGCAAGGCAGGCCTTGGCCATGCTTAAGGATGACCTGTCTGGCCCCGTGCGATTGACGGTGCCCGTGTCGCTGGGTGAGACCTTCTTTGAAGGCTTGTTGCTCGAGTTCACCGAGACGCACCCTCAGTTGCAGGTAGAGCTTGAGTTGAGCAATAGCTATCGGGATCTGTTGGGTGAAGGTTTCGATCTGGCGATTCGTACCGAAGTCCAGAGCGATGCCCGGTTAGTTGCCCGGCCATTGTTGGCCATGCAGGAACTGACGTGCGCCAGCCCCGCGTACCTGGAGCGCTTTGGTGAGCCGAAGACCCCAATGGCGTTGAGCGAGCACCGCTGCCTGCTGAACAGTCACTACCGTGGTCGCGAGGAGTGGTTGTATCACCAACAACACGAATTGCTGCGTGTGCCGGTCAGCGGTTCCTTTGCGAGTAACCATTACAGCTTGCTGAAAAAGGCGGCTTTGCTCGGCGTCGGGATTGCTCGCCTGCCGTCTTACATGCTGGCGGCAGAGTTGAGTAACGGCCAACTGCATTGGTTGCTCCGGGACTTTCAGACCCGTAGCACGCCGCTGTTTCTTGTACATCCCTACCAGAGCGCAATGCCGAAAAAGGTTCAGGTGCTGGCCGACTACCTGAGGCGCTGGTTTCAGCGTGGCAGTACCGTATTGGGGCAGTTGTGAATGTAACGGGCGATCCTGTGGTCGAGTGACAAGCGTCCGGGCCCTTTGGCCATCAGGTACAACAGGATCGTGGCCCAGGTTGCATGCACGGGGTAGGCGTCGGGGTAGACGAAGAGCTGAATCACCAGCGTCATACCGAGCAAGGCCATAGCCGATAGACGCGTCGCCAATCCCAGTAAAAGCAACAGGGGAAACAGATGTTCGGCTGTAGTTGCCAGGTAGGCCGCCCACTCAGTGGGCAGCAGCGGTACCTTGTACTCACTGCGAAACAGATAGAGTGTCGAGTCGGCCAGGTGTGGAACGCCCAGTTGGAAGGTGCCTGAAAAAAGGTCCACGGCAAATCCCTCTACTTTGGTCTGGCCGGACCGCCAGAACACTGTCGCAATAGCGAAGCGACCGAGCAAGGCAATCAGGCTATGAGGAATTATTGTGTCCATATGGGCGAGAAGGCGGCTGGCCCACGATACCGTGGCGCAGTGCGATGGCGTGCTCATGAGGCCTCCGATAGACCTGCGTGGATAATCAGGTTTTTTTGAATCAACAGCGCCAAGGCTGGGCCTGCATCGAAGGCGCTGTCTTCCTCCAGTGCTGTACAAACAGCGCCACCGAAACCAGCACCGCCTTGCAGCGCGCGGATGAAGAGGGCGCACGCTTTGCTTAGTGGCAGGACTTCAACATTTAGCGCATCTCTTAGCACTAGCAGTTGTTCTGCGTGGTCTGGATCGACCTCTGCCAGTTCCCCTTGACCCTGATGGGCAGCCCAAAGAGAGAACACAGCACTGGATGAACACAAAACACCTGTGCCGGGATGGAGTTTCAGGTGTAGCTGGTGGAGTTGTTCGGGGTATTCAAGAAACCGCGAAAGGGCTTCGAGGCCAACTCCGGGGAAGTCCGCAGCGTGATAGGCCTCTACTCGCAGGCGCTCCAGACGCGCCATATCCGCCAGGTAGGGCAGTGATGCTGCTGGGCTAAAGGTGTCTATGAAGTCGGCAAAGGTGTTGCCGTAGTTCACAAGCACGGGTGAACAAGGTGGATACGTCTGGATAAAAAACCTGGCCATGAAAGCAAAGAACTCTGCGCCGACCAGTTGCGCCACCACGGGGTAGCTGTCGGCCAAGGCGCTGGTCAGTGAACTGAACACATTGTTGCGGTAAACCGCAAAGCGACTTTCGGCATCCGGATGGCTGAATAGCCCTGCTGGGACGGTCTGTTCTGCGCTGAGTAATGCCTGGGTAAAACGCTGCTGAGTGCTCATGATTGCGCTCCATCATTGTCCAGGCACGCCTGGGCGCGTCGCGCTTCGGCCAGTAATACCGCTAAACCGGGCAGTTCATTGTCGCGTTCGATCAGTGTGGCAACCGGGCCGGTGTACTCCAGTATCTGTTGATAGAGTGACCATACGGCTGCGGCCACTGGTGCGCTGTGGCTATCGATCAGCAGGCGTTGGCCGTTGCTGTCCAATGCTTCGCTGAAACCTGCCAGGTGTATCTCTGCCGTTTCATGCAACGGCAGTGCTTGCAGGTAGTCCTGGGTTGACCATTGATGATTGATACAAGAGACATATACGTTGCAGACGTCCAGCAACATTCCACATCCCGTGCGGCGTACCACTTCGCGGATAAACGTAGGTTCATCGAAAGTCGAGGCGTTGAATTGCAGGTAGGTGGCTGGGTTTTCCAGCAGCATGCGTCGGCCCAATGTGTTTTGAACCTGATCAATGTGCTCGCACACGCGGTTTAGGGTTTGTTGGTCGTATTGCAACGGCAGCAGGTCATTTAGAAAGCAGGGCCCATGGGTGGACCAGGCCAAGTGTTCGGAGAAGGACGCGGGTTGGTAGCGAGCCAATAGCACGTTCAAACGCTGCAGGTGCTCAGTGTCTAGCTCGCCTTCGGCACCGATTGACATACCGACGCCGTGAATCGAGAGCGCGTAGTGTTCACACAGACGCTCCAGGTAATAATGAAAAGGGCCACCCGCAACCATGTAGTTTTCGGCATGGATTTCAATGAAGCCAAGATCCTCGCAGCCGTTTGCCAATGGCTGAAAATAGTCAGGCTTGAGCCCCAGCCCTGCACGGGCCGGGAGCCCTTGTGTTGCGGCCCGAGTAATGCGTGCGGTGTTGCTGTCGTATTGGGACATGATTGCTGCTCGGGCCGAGGTGTTACATTTTTGGTTTGAAGGCCATCAGTTGACCGTATCCGGTTGGCGAAGTACTGCTGGCAGTTTTCTCGCAGGTGCCTTTGGGGACCAGTTTGAACGCATTGGCTTGGTCGTTGACCTTGGAGGTGCCTGCACAAGTAGTGCCGGCACCGGCTGCGCAGTCGTTCTTGCCTTTCATGGCGACGCCAAAGCATTTTTCCATGTCATCAGCGGCGTGGGCGGGCAGGGTTACCAGGCTAAGGGCCGAGGTCAGGGCCAGGGTGAGGGCAGTTGCGGACAGTGACAGGGTGTTGAGTTTGTTGCTCATGATGGTTCTCCAACGGACAGGGATCAAGGCGATGCCGGTTGTTATGGCCCGCTCGTATCACTAGAGAAAGTCCATCGCGTCGCGTTACAAATAGGGCAAAAAAAAACGATCCCGAAGGATCGTTTTTTCATTGACCGCTAAAAACGGTTATCAACCGCCCAGGTAGGCATCACGCACTTTCGGATCGGTCAACAAGGTTTCCCCTGTCCCTTCCATCACCACCCGACCGTTCTCCAGCACGTAGGCACGGTCGGCGATCTTCAACGCCTGGTTGGCGTTCTGCTCCACCAGGAACACCGTCACGCCATCACGGCGAAGTTGTTCGATGATGTCGAAGATCTGTTGAATAATGATCGGCGCCAGGCCCAGTGATGGCTCGTCGAGCAGCAACAGCTTCGGTTTGCTCATCAGCGCACGGCCGATGGCAAGCATCTGCTGCTCGCCACCGGACATGGTGCCGCCGCGCTGGCTGAAGCGTTCCTTGAGCCGTGGGAACAGGTGCAGCACCTTGTCCATCTGCTCTTCGTAGTCGCCCTTGGCGGTAAAGAAACCGCCCATGGCCAGGTTTTCCTCGACGGTCAGACGAGAGAACACGCGGCGACCTTCCGGAACCACCGCAATGCTCTTGCGCATGATGCGGGCAGAGTCCTGGCCAACCAGCTCTTCGCCCAGGTAGCGGATGCTGCCGCTGTGGGCTTGTGGCGAACCGCAGAGCGTCATCAGCAAGGTTGACTTGCCAGCGCCGTTGGCGCCGATCAGGGTGACGATTTCGCCCTGGCGGATCTCAACGTTGACGCTGTGTAGCGCCTGGATCTTGCCGTAGAAAGTGGAAACGTTTTCAAACTGCAGCATTTACGCTTCCCCCAGGTAGGCTTTGATCACTTCAGGGTTATCGCGGATCTGTTCCGGTGTACCGTCGGCCAGCGGGGTGCCCTGGTTGATCACAACGATGTGGTCGGAGATGCTCATGACCAGCTTCATGTCATGCTCGATCAGCAGGACCGTGACGTTGTGCTCTTCGCGCAGCACACCGATCAGTGCCTTGAGGTCTTCGGTTTCCCTTGGGTTCAGGCCGGCAGCGGGTTCGTCGAGCATGAGGATCCGTGGACGGGTCATCATGCAGCGAGCGATTTCCAGGCGACGCTGCTGACCGTAGGCCAGGGTACCGGCCGTACGGTTGGCGAACTCGGTGAGGTTGACCTTGTCCAGCCAGAAGTGCGCGTACTCCATCGCTTCGCGCTCACTGCGGCGAAAGCCTGGGGTTTTGAGCAGGCCGGCGAGGAAGTTGGTGTTCAGGTGCCGGTGCTGAGCAATCAGCAGGTTTTCCAGTGCGGTCATCTCTTTGAACAGACGCACGTTCTGGAAGGTTCGTACTACGCCCTTGCGGGCGATCTGGTGACCGGCCAGGCCCTGGATCGGCTGGCCGTCGAGCAGAATCGTACCCGCGCTGGGCTTGTAGAAACCGGTCAGGCAGTTGAACACCGTGGTCTTGCCGGCACCGTTCGGGCCGATCAGGGCAACCACTTGTTTTTCCTTGACGGTCAGGGCCACGCCGTTGACCGCCAACAAGCCGCCGAAGCGCATGCTCAGGCCGCTGACTTGAAGAATTTCGCGGCTCATCGACGCAGCTCCATGTGAGGACGTTGCATAGGCAGCAGACCTTGCGGACGCCAGATCATCATCAACACCATCAGGGCACCGAACATCAACATGCGGTACTCGCTGAAGTCACGCATCAGTTCGGGTAGCAGGATCATCACAATGGCCGCGAGAATCACGCCCAATTGCGAGCCCATGCCGCCCAGCACGACGATGGCGAGGATGATCGCCGACTCGATGAAAGTGAACGACTCCGGTGTCACCAGGCCTTGGCGCGCGGCAAAGAAGCTGCCCGCGAAGCCGGCGAAGCAAGCACCCAGCGTGAAGGCCGAAAGCTTGATCACGGTAGGGTTCAGGCCCAAGGCACGGCAGGCGATTTCGTCTTCGCGCAGGGCTTCCCAGGCACGACCGATCGGCATGCGCAGCAGACGGTTGATCACGAACAGTGCAAACAGCGCCAACAGCAATGCCACCAGGTACAGGAAAATCACCTTGTTGATCGAGTTGTACTGCAGGCCGAAGTAATCGTGGAAGGTCTGCATGCCCTCGGCGGCCTTGCGTTCAAAGGTCAGGCCGAAGAAGGTTGGCTTCTCGATGTTGCTGATACCGTTGGGGCCACCCGTCAGCCCGGTCAGGTTACGCAGGAACAGGCGGATGATTTCACCGAAGCCCAGGGTCACGATTGCCAGGTAGTCACCGCGCAGGCGCAGTACCGGGAAACCGAGCAGGAAGCCAAAGGTGGCTGCCATCAGGCCGGCAATCGGCAAGCAGATCCAGAAGCTCAGGCCGTAGTAGTGCGACAGCAGCGCGTAGCTGTAGGCGCCGACGGCGTAGAAGCCGACATAACCCAGGTCGAGCAGACCGGCCAGACCGACCACGATGTTCAGGCCCAGCCCGAGCAACACATAGATCAGGATCAGGGTGGCGATATCGACCGCACCACGGGAGCCGAAGAACGGCCAGATCAGCGCCGCGACGACCAAGCCGAGGATGATCCAGCGCTGGGTACGCGGCAGGGTCAGGAAGTTGCTGACCTTGGGCGATACCAGCGAGCCTTTCGGCGCGGACCGCATCAGTGCGCTCCACTGCTTGTCGAACAGCACACGCAGGAACATCAGCACCGAACACACGGCGATCACGGTGAGGGTGAGAGGACCAGTGCCCTGAACTTCCAGGTTGATACCGACGATGCTCAGTTTGAGCCCCAGTACCGGGAAGGCCACGGCCCATACCAGCAAGGCGCTGAAAAACGCCGATTTGAGATGTCTGTTCATACTTTTTCAACCTCCGGACGGCCCAGAATGCCGGTCGGCCGGAACAACAGCACCAGAACCAAAAGGCCGAATGCCACAACGTCCTTGTACTGGTCACCGAAGATATCGGCGCCAAAGGCTTCAGCCACCCCGAGCACCAGCCCACCGAGCATGGCGCCCGGAATACTGCCAATGCCGCCCAAGACTGCCGCGGTGAAGGCCTTCAGGCCCACCAGGAAACCGGCGTTAGGGTTGATCACACCGTACTGCATGCTCAGCAGCACGGCCGCCACGGCTGCCAGTGCGGCACCGATGACGAAGGTCAGGGCGATGATGTTGTTAGTGTTGATCCCCAGCAGGTTGGCCATCTTGATGTCTTCGGCACAGGCACGGCAGGCACGGCCCAAGCGCGAACGGGAGATGAACAGGGTGAGGCCGGTCATGGCCACCAGAGTGACCACGAACACTAGAATCTGCATGTAGGAAATCAGGACTTCCTCAGCACCACCTGGGCCGAAGGAGAAACTCCCCGGAATCAGGTTGGGAATGGACTTGTCCTTGGAGTCCTGCGAGAGCAGTACCGTGTTTTGCAGGAAAATCGACATACCAATGGCAGAAATCAGCGGGATCAACCGGTTGCTGTTACGCAAGGGACGGTAAGCGACCCGTTCAATACTGTAGCCATAGGCACTGGTCACGACGATCGTCGCAAGAAACGCGGCGGTCATCAGTAGCGGCAGAGAATCAAGCCCCATCATGGCCAGCCCGGCAAGGACGATGAAGGCCACGTAAGAACCGATCATGTAGACCTCGCCATGGGCGAAGTTGATCATTCCAATGATGCCGTAAACCATTGTGTAGCCAATGGCTATCAAGGCATAGGTGCTGCCAATGGTCAGACCATTAACCAGCTGTTGGAAAAAGTGATAGATCTCAGGCATTACAGCGCTCCTAAAAACCTGATACGCATTTCACTGGTGGGGGAGCCCCGTGTGGTGCCTTGTGGTCTTTGGCCACTTCGGTACCAGCACCTGCCAGCGAACCGCTGGTGACGGTTTTAAGATTTTCAGGTGAACCAGCTCCCGGATCGCGGGAATCAGGTCCATGAACCTCGTAAAACAAAGCCCACTGCTCGCACAGTGGGCTTCTTAGTCAATGGTCAGACTGGGTTATTGAGGCGAAACTTCGGTTTTAGGTTTGCCGAAATGCCATTGGTAGACCACGAATTTGAAGTCTTTCAGGTCGCCTTTGTCGTCGAAGGACAGGTCGCCCGTCGGGGTCTTGAAGGTGCCCGCGTGGATAGCAGCAGCTACCTTGGCAGTGTCTTCGCTCTTGGCGGCCTTGATGCCTTCAGCAATCACTTCTACAGCCGAGTAGGCCGGGAACACGAACGGGCCGGTCGGGTCCTGCTTCTTGTCGGCGAAGGCTTGTACCAGTGCCTTGTTGGCAGGGTCCTGATCGAAGGATTTCGGCAGGGTAACCAGCAGGCCCTCGGAGGCGTCCTGGGCGATCTGCGAGATGGAGTCGTTGCCGACGCCTTCTGGGCCCATGAACTTGGCGTTCAGGCCTTTTTCCTTGGACTGACGCAGGATCAGGCCCAGCTCTGGGTGGTAGCCGCCGTAGTAGACGAAGTCGACGTTGGCTTGCTTGAGCTTCTGGATGATCGAGGAGAAGTCCTTGTCGCCAGCGTTCAGGCCTTCAAAGACGGCAACCTTGGTGCCTTTCTCTTCGAGGGTTTTCTTCACGGCGGTGGCGATACCTTCACCGTACTGCTGCTTGTCATGCAGAACGGCAACGACTTTCGGCTTCACGTGGTTGGCAATGTAGTTGCCAGCCGCTGGGCCCTGGGCGCTGTCCAGACCGATGGTGCGGAAGATCATCTTGTAGCCACGGGAAGTGATATCCGGGCTGGTGGCTGCCGGGGTGATCATGATCACGCCTTCATCTTCATAGATGTCGGAGGCAGGCTGGGTGGAGCTGGAGCACAGGTGGCCGACGACAAACTTGACGCCATCGTTGACCACTTTGTTCGCTACGGCCACGGCTTGTTTAGGGTCGCAAGCGTCGTCGTATTCCTTGGCTTCGAGCATCTTGCCGTCGACGCCGCCCTTGGCGTTGATCTGCTCAATGGCCATTTTGGCACCGATGAACTGCATGTCGCCGTACTGAGTGACCGGACCGGTCTTGGGACCTGCGATGCCGATCTTGATGGTATCGGCGGCAAACGAATGGCTGGCAACCCCGGCCAGAACCATTGCGGCAAACAGCTTGGAAATCTGCTTAGTAGCCTTACTCATAGTGCTCCACTCATTCTGTTGTATTTTTTATAGTCCTGGCGGCCAAAGCTACAGGACCGGATCAGGTTCTCCGTCGAGGCCTCGCCTCATACCGCAGACCCGAATTTCCCCGGCCTTACCCCCGGCAACTGTACCGGTACAGTGTAGAGCGCCGCTTCATCGCTTGAAAAGCGGGCTCGCAGAGGCAAAACCTGGGCGCGTCGCTTAATTGACTGAAAGTTATAAAAAAGCGTCTTCAGTTTTGCCCTATATGTCGGCAATCCTTGGCTTTTCCTGCACTCACCGATCAATTGCTTATTTGAAACTGGGTTTTCTGCAAAAATACCGGCTTTTAGCAGCCGAATTATTTCTGGTAGGAACCCATGACTGATGAAGTAAGCACCCTCTATGCCAAACTGCTCGGCGAGACCGCGGTCATTGAGTGGAAAGCACTGGAGCGTTTTTGGGCCAAGGGTGACCTGATTTGGGTCAAGCCGACACTGGACCTGATCGAGGTCGCCGAGGCGATGGCCGAAAACCGGGGCGAAGCCTTTGCTGCATGGCACGCTGAGGGTGCTGTCGGCAAACTCTCTGATGAGCAGGCGCTAGACCTTCAGGCGCGAGATCCGCAGATATGGGCGGTGGTGGTTTCCCCCTGGATCGTGATTCAGGAAAAACCGGCGCCCTGATTTGGTGCGCAAAAATGCACAGTGGCTCATGGTTGGTGCGCGGTACTGTTCAGCAGGGGTGACACTTGGTAACAGTCCAGCGACTTCAAGGGGGGTCGGTAACAGTCCGTACCGATTGATAAGAGCCGCTTTGCGGGTGAGGAAGGTCTGCGCAGCCATCGAGGCTGCGCAGATCTTGGCGCCGGCGAAACCGGGCCCTGATCACGGGTATCTCAGTAATCAACCTTGCCTGTATGGGTGTTGAGGGAGATAACCCGTGTCTTGCCAATCCGGTGACGGTAAATTTCTCGCAGGTATTTCACCGCTTTCTTCACGCATTCGCGTGAAAGCCGGATGTCGTTGATCGAGACAAACTTGCTCTTGTCATTGATCAGCTCACGGTACTTCTTCTCATACATCGGTTTGATCGCGTACCAGTTGGTATCGAGGATCTTGGCCGGATTCTCGAACTCGTTGAGCAGCTCATCGATGTGGTTTTCGTCGAAGTGATCGCTGGTGATGAAGTCGAGCATGGCGTTGTCCAGCGTATCGTCGAAACGGTACGGGTTACGCGCAAAGCAACGCTTGATGAAGGCCACGATCAGCGTCAGGAAGTCGTCCGACAGGCACGGGCTCTTGGCGATCAGGGTGGTCAGCGACAGGTTGGCAGAGGCGCCGATGACCAGCGCATAGCGCTTGAGCGTCGTATTGGGGAACAGGCTGTTGAGGTGGGTCTTGAGCCGGTTCAGGTCCATGTAGGAGAGTTTGTAGTCCTTGGGCAGCGAGACGATCGAGACCACCGATGAGCAGTTCTTGAAGAAATGCAGATCATGCAGTGCCGCTGCGTCATAACCGGAGGTCTTGTACTGCTCCAGGGCTGCGCGGTAGCGCTTGGACTCAATCGGCAAGAGGCTGATGCCTTCAATGGCCTGTGTCTGCTTGTTGAAGTGCGGCAAGTCGATGGAGCGGAAAAACAGGTCGTCGATATCCAGGCGAGGCTGCTCTTTCTCGAACACCTTGAACTTGTCCGAGCTCGGGGTCTGCTGTTCCGGTACCACTGATTCGGCGTAGGCAATGGCCACCGGGCCTGCCAGGCTCATGAACAGGTCATTGGCATCCAGGCGGATGGTTTCGCCAATATCGATACCGGCGCGACGGAAGTAGGCCTGATCGTAGTCGGTGGTTACCGCCTGGGCGGTAAGGATGTTGAAGATCTGCTGCGAGATGTACTGGTTAGCGTGCTTTTCCATCGCATTGACATCAATGTTCTGGATAGTGCCGTCATCGCTTTCTTCGGCATAACGCATGATGTCGTTGGAGATCAGCATCATCGCGTTCCAGGGGCGAATACGGCCCATGACACTGGCTTCGCTGCTGTCTTCATTGTCGAAGTTGTAGGAAAAGTCCCATTCTTCCGAGAGATACTTGCATAGCAGGCGTCCGGCGTTGATGTGCAGGGCCTCGGACATCTCGCTACGGTGGTCGGAGATGTTCGGCAGTACGCAGATACCGCTGGTGAAGATCGGCTCAAAGACGAACGAGTGTCCGCTCTTGCCGTCATTCTCGTCAGCCGGTTTGGTGTCGAATGTCTTGTTCATGTAGGAGTACTGCTGGGCCAGGCCGAACTCCGAGGCCATGCCCGAGCCGGTACCACCACCGGCGCTGAAAATGTAGAAGTACAGGCGCGACTGGTTGGCTTTGATGCCACAGGAGTCGATCAGGTACGAATGGATCAGCTTCCAGTCAGTACTGGAGAAGCGCTGGGTTTCCTTGTTCAGGATGATCTTCGCCAGGTACTGACCCAGGATCGGTGCGTTACCGGCGCCCCCGGCATGAACCTCAGACAGGTCCATGATTTTCATTTTGCTGTAATCGCGGATAAAACCGCTGGTCTCGCCTTTGCGCGAGAAACGGATGCGCCCGGCGATGTCTTTGTCCAGGTCGCCCAGCATCACCAGTGGTTCAACCAGAAAGACCGGTTTGCTGCTCTTGTTCTGCACCAGACGCAGGTTGTTGCGGATCCATCGCGCCGGGCTGTAGCTGATGTCGTTGCTGACCCTTTCCTCGTTGTTGAACTCATTGAGGTAGAAGGTGCGTGCGTTGTAGACCAGTTCTGCGACGTCCAAGGCAATGTTCGAGCCGCAACGGCCCAAACCGATCAGACAGACCGATGGGAACTGTTGATCAAGGCGCAGTTGGCTTTCATCTTCCTGATGTGGGCTTGGCGGAAAGACCAGGTCGCGCAGGCCGTCGAGGTTGTCGAGGATGCGCTGGATGTCGGTTTCTGTGTAGTACAGGTACTGCTGTGGGTTCAGCGTGCGAGTGCCGTAGTATTCCCTAGACCCTGTAGCAGTGTACGTGGCAGTAGACGACATCAGTTCGGAAACCACATTGGCAGGAGTGTTCTTGGAAGTCATTGTGTGCCGTGTGCCTTGGGGGGATGGCTGTTCAAAGGGAACATCATAGAGTACTCACGGAACCGGTTGTGCGGGTTTAGTCACGAGCCGTCTGTGTGAGTCCTGGGATTTTCCCTAAAACTCTGTAGGTAAATTTTCTGTTTACGCCTGCAATCTTGATCGTCCAATTGCGCAACTTCTTTAATCAAACTTTCTGGAGTGTTTCATGAGTGTTGCACGACCTTCGTTGGGGTTTGCTGGTATTGGTCTTATGGGGCTACCCATGTGCAAGCGGCTTTTGGCGGCCGGCTACCCGTTGACGGTGTGGAATCGTTCACCGGAAAAGTGTGCAGACTTGGTTGCCGCGGGGGCTCGCCTGGCCACTACACCTGCCGAATTGTGCCAGTACGCCGATGTCGTGATGCTGTGTTTGGCCGACACTGCGGTGGTCCGTGAGGTTGTGTTTGGTGAAAACGGCGTGGCCAGTGGTGCCAGGGCCGGGCAGTTGTTGGTGGATTTTTCCAGTATTGAGCCTGGTGCCACACGTGAGATGGCTGCCGAGCTGGCGGCGCTCAACGGCATGAGTTGGCTGGATACACCTGTGTCAGGAGGCACACCGGGCGCTGAGGCCGGTACCCTGGCGATCATGGTCGGCGGTGCTGCGCAGGATCTGGCGCGGGTGCAGCAGGTTTTACTGACCCTGGGCCAGCGTGTTACCCATATGGGGCCGGTTGGAGCAGGGCAGGTGACCAAGGCGTGCAATCAGATGATTGTTGCCTGTAATGCCTTGGTAATCGCTGAAGTGGTAGCGCTGGCCGAGCAGTCTGGGGTTGATGCACGCCTCATTGCCGAAGCCCTTGCTGGCGGTTTTGCCGACTCCAAGCCCTTGCAGATTCTCGCGCCGCAAATGGCCGAAAGCCGTTTTGAACCGGTCAAGTGGCATGTGCGCACCTTGCTCAAGGACCTTGATACTGCCGTCAAGTTTTCGCGTGAGCAGGGTTCAGCTACACCCATCAGCGGGCTTGCTGCCCAATTGATGCGTTTGCATGGTAGTCAGGGGTACTTGCAAAAAGATCCGGCAACCCTGGTGCAGCTGTATCGGCGCAAGGACTGATACCAGGGCCGGCGTCTACAGCACACTGTTCATTGTGCTGTAGACGCCGGGTTTGTCAGCAAGACGTTCCGATACCGATCAGCCGGCAACCAGTACCCGGATGGCTTCCAGGCGCAGTGCAGCTTTTTCGAGCATGGCCAGGCCATCTCTACCTTGCTTGCGCAGGGCTTCGATTTCGCTGTCGCGTACGCTCGGGTTGACGGCCTGCAGGGCGGTCAGGCGTGCCAGTTCTTCTTCGGTCTCGGCAGCCAGACGACGCTGCGCTTCGGCTACACGTTCGGCATGACGCGGCATGATCTTGGCTTCGCCTGCGTTGATCCGTGGCGCCAGCACATCGCGCTGAGCCTGGATGAACTTGTTTGCGCTGGCCTTGGGCACACTCTCCAGTTGGTCGTTCAGGGTTTCAAACGAGACCCGCGCGGCCAAGTCGTTGCCGTTGGTGTCGAGCAGGCAGCGCAAGGCGGCTGGTGGCAGGTAGCGGCCCAACTGCAAGGCGCGTGGCGCTACCACTTCGCTGACGTACAGCAGTTCCAGCAGCACGGTGCCAGGCTTGAGCGCCTTGTTCTTGATCAACGCTACAGCGGTGTTACCCATCGAACCGGACAGGACGAGGTCCATGCCACCCTGCACCATAGGGTGTTCCCAGGTGAGGAACTGCATGTCTTCCCGCGACAGCGCCTGATTGCGGTCGTAGGTGATGGTCACACCTTCGTCGTCGCCGAGCGGGAAGCTGGCGTCGAGCATCTTCTCGCTTGGCTTGAGGATCAGGGCGTTTTCCGAATGGTCTTCGCTATCGATGCCAAAGGCGTCGAACAGGGTTTCCATGTAGATCGGCAGGGCGAACTGGTCATCTTGTTCCAGGATCGCCTCGACCAGTGCCTGGCCTTCGCCGGCACCACCGGAGTTGAGCTCCAGCAGGCGGTCGCGACCGCTGTGCAGCTCGGCCTCAAGGCGCTCGCGTTCGGCGCGCGCCTCAGTGACCAGCGCTTCCCATTGCTCGACATCAGTGTCTTCCAGCAGCGGCAGCAGGCGCGGGCCGAACTGATGCTGCAGGGCGTTGCCGGTAGGGCAGGTGGCCAGGAAGGCATTCAGGGCCTGGTGGTACCACTGGAACAGGCGCTCTTGCGGGCTGTCTTGCAGGTACGGCACATGCAGTTCAATGGTGTGCTTCTGGCCGATACGGTCCAGGCGGCCAATACGTTGCTCGAGCAGGTCCGGGTGAGCGGGCAGGTCGAACAGTACCAGGTGGTGAGAGAACTGGAAGTTGCGGCCTTCGCTGCCGATCTCTGAGCAGATCAGTACCTGAGCACCGAATTCTTCGTCGGCGAAGTAGGCGGCGGCACGGTCGCGCTCCAGGATGCTCAGGCCTTCGTGGAAGACCGTAGCTGGAATGCCTGAGCGCACACGCAGGGCGTCCTCCAGGTCCATGGCGGTTTCGGCGTGAGCACAAATCACCAGAACCTTGACCCGCTTGAGCATCTTCAGGGTATCAATCAGCCAGTCAACCCGTGGGTCGAAGTGCCACCAGCGTTCGTCTTCGCCGGTGTCGCCTTGGGCCTGGAATGAGACTTCCGGGTACAACTCGGCATGTTCGCCCGGCGACAGCTCCATATATTGATCGGGGCAGGGCAGCGGATACGGGTGCAGTTGGCGCTCAGGGAAGCCCTGGACTGCGGCACGGGTGTTACGGAACAGAACTCGGCCGGTACCGTGACGGTCGAGCAGCTCGCGAATCAAGCGGGCGCTGGCCTGTGTATCGCCGTCGTTGACCGCCGCCAACAGGGCTTCGCCCTCGGCGCCCAGGAAGTTCTGGATGGTCGCGTGGGCCTTGGGTGACAGGCGGCCTTCATCGAGCAACTCCTGGACGGCTTCGGCTACCGGGCGATAGTGCTCGCTCTCGGCGCGGAAGGCGGCCAGGTCATGGAAGCGGTTCGGGTCAAGCAGGCGCAGACGGGCGAAGTGGCTGTCCTGACCGAGTTGCTCAGGGGTTGCTGTCAGCAGCAGAACGCCTGGAATAATCTGGGACAGTTGTTCAACCAGCGCATACTCAGGGCTCACCTGATCTTCGTGCCAGACCAGATGGTGGGCTTCGTCGACTACCAGCAGGTCCCAGCCCGCGGCAAACAGCGCATCCTGGGCTTTTTCGTCTTCGCTCAGCCACTCCAGAGCCACCAGGGCCAGTTGGGTGTCTTCAAACGGGTTGCTGGCATCGCTTTCGATGAAGCGCTCGGCATCGAACAGGGCAACCTGCAGGTTGAAGCGACGACGCATTTCCACCAGCCACTGATGCTGGAGGTTTTCCGGTACCAGTATCAGCACGCGGCTGGCACGGCCCGAGAGCAGTTGGCGATGGATAACCAGGCCGGCTTCGATGGTTTTGCCCAGGCCCACTTCGTCGGCCAGCAGAACCCGTGGCGCAATGCGGTCAGCAACTTCGCGGGCAATGTGCAACTGGTGGGCGATGGGTTGGGCGCGCGCACCACCCAGCCCCCACAGTGACGACTGCAACTGACGGCTGGTATGTTCCAGCGTGCTGTAACGTAGCGAGAACCACGGCAGTGGGTCGATTTGCCCTGCGAACAGACGGTCACTGGCCAAGCGGAACTGGATGAAGTTCGACAGCTGGGTTTCCGGCAGGGTGCAGGCCTGATTCTGGCCATCCAGTCCGTGGTAAACCAGCAGACCGTCGACATCATCGACCTCACGCACGGTCATCTTCCAGCCTTCGAAATGGGTGATCTGGTCACCAGGCGAGAAGCGCACCCGTGTCAGTGGCGCATTGCGCAGGGAGTACTGGCGAGTGTCGCCAGTGGCCGGGTAGAGCACGGTCAACAAGCGGCCGTCCTGTGCCAGAACGGTCCCCAGACCTAGCTCGGCTTCGCTGTCGCTGATCCAGCGTTGCCCCGGTTGATACTGCTGCGCCATACTGCCTGACTCCCGCCATGAAAAGCCGACTATCTTAACGGATAGGTCTCTGTAGACCAAAGAGTCTAGCAACTTCGTCGACGAAATCTGCCGATGCTGCATGACCCGCAACAGAAGGACTGTCTTGCCATGTCTGTAAAGCGCTTGTGGTTACTTCGTCCTTTCATCGTGAGCGGCCTGGTACTGCTTTCAGCCTGTGGACAGGGCGGCTTTGAAGTGCTTGCACCATTGCCCGCAGCGCAGATTGATGCGCTGGGTGTCGACGCCCCGTTGAAGACGGTGCATTTTCGCGACAAAGACGGTGAGGGCTTGCTGGTATTGAGCCGTACCGACGGCCAGGCAACTGACGAAGAAACGGCTGAGGATGTCGATAAAGTGGTGTTGATCGCGACACTCTATGGTCGAACGACGGCCGATGAACCGTTCAAGTCGCGCTGGCAGATCGACAACGAAACCACCTGCGCTGGCCTGGACCTTGATGTCGGGTTCTACCCGGATGTCACGGAGGTCAGTGACCTGAACAATGATGGGGTGGCGGAGTTGACGATCGCTAGCCACGCCTTCTGCGGCGGAGGTATCGACCCTCACGCTATCATGGTCGAGTTGCGTGAGGGGCAGGCGTATTACGCCATCGAAGGGCAGTCGCTGGTAAATGTGCCTGGTGACGGTTCATACGGGGGTGAGCGCAAAGACAGCCCGTCGTTGACGAATGCCCCCAAAGTACTGCGTGATCATCTGGAGGCTGTCTGGAGCAAAGTCTACAAGCGCCCCTGGAGCCATATCGACGGTGGTGGCGACAACGCGGCTCAATAGCGGTGCCAGTCGCCCAGGCTATACTGATCGTTCAGGACGCCCATCTCATCAGGCGCGAATGTGCTCGTCTCGGCTCAAGGTAATGGGGTTGCGGCCGACACACTGGCGACAGGAGACCCACCCATGCTGCCGCCTATCATCCCGCTCAGTGCTGCGCCCATAACCTCGCAACTGGATCCGGTCAAGCCGACGCCGGACATCCCACCCGTGGTGCCAGCCCAACCGAGCTCCGGTGATGGCAGCATTAACCTGAAGCAGCGTGACCCGGAACAGGACACCTACTTAATGCGTGAGCAACAGCGCCGCCAACAGCGTCGCCGCAGAGATCACGACGAGCAGTACGATGCCGTACCGGGCGACGAAGTCAATGCCGACAATACGGTGTCGGTGGCGCCGCTGATGGGTGAGCAGCCACGTCAGGGGCTGCTGGTCGACATCGAAGTCTGAAGAAACACCGCCGTACTGGTCAGCGCGAGCCTTAGCCTTCATTATTGCCACTTCTGCCGTCAGCGTTTCGAGCTAACCATGAGCCAAGACAATCTGATCGACTTCGGTGCCGAGCGTGCCAAGCGCGTTCACGACCTCAACGAGAAGCGCCTGAATGAAGTCCGTCAGGCATTTGAACAGGCCATGCCGTTGGGCAAGGGCAAGAAAAAGCCCAAGGGCAAACCCAAGAAGCGTTGAAAACTTGATGCAGGTCAACCCTGCACCTGCCTCGCCCCCAGCTCTGGTGGGCGCTATTGACCTCGGTCAATTTTCCCTCCCGCCTTATTCGCTAACTTAGGCCCCATCAAACAGGTGCAGGCGAATGGAGGCCGATATGTTCTTCGATAATGTGGTTATCGCTGGCGTTGTGACAGTCGGGCTGATGCTGCTCTTCTTCGCGGGCCTGGGCATTTTCATCTGGAAGGATTCGAGCAAACGCAAATCGCGTTGATTCTTCCGATACAACGAGCACGCAAGGCATTTAGGGCGACTTCGGTCGCCCATTTTTTTTGCCTGAAAAAAACCAGGCGCTCGCGCTAGCACGCTTCTGCAGGCATGGGTCTCGCTTGCAAGGTCGGCGGGCAAGTGGGTGATGATGGCGCGGAAACAAACTGCTGGACGAATAATAGTTAGCTAGCTAATAATCTGACTCTGATTCATTGCCGCTTAACTGTCTATCGTTAGATTACTGTTCATCAAGGTTCGCCTCGTGCCGATCACTCTGCAGGCCCTGTTGGCGCCGAACATGCGCGCTGTGCAATTTGCCCTGAAGACGCTTCTGGGCGGTGGGCTGGCGCTTTGGCTAGCGTTGCGTTGGGGGCTTGAGCAGCCTGCCTGGGCATTGATGACAGCCTTTATCGTTGCCCAGCCGCTATCAGGAATGCTGGTGCAGAAGGGGTTGGCCCGTTTGCTGGGGACCCTGGTTGGCACGGTCATGTCGGTGTTGTTCATCGGCCTTTTTGCGCAGACGCCGTGGTTGTTCCTGTTGGCCTTGGCCTTATGGTTGGCACTGTGTACGGCCTGCTCGACTCTGTTGCGCAGTGCTTGGGCTTACGCCTTCGTGCTGGCCGGTTACACCGTGGCCATTATTGCACTGCCGGCGGTTGATCATCCGTTGTTGGTGTTCGATCAGGCCGTGGCACGTTGCACCGAGATTTGCCTGGGCATCGTATGTGCCACCCTGACCAGTGCGCTGCTCTGGCCATTGCGGGTTGAACAGCAACTGGCCGGGCAAGCGCGTCAGGCATGGGTGAATGGCATGCAGGCCGCGAGAGCTTCCCTGATCGGCGAAGAGCAGGACCGTAGAGAACTGCTGGATATTCTTGGGCGCATTGTTGCGGTCGATTCGCAGCGTGAACATGCCTGGTTCGAGGGGCATCTGGGGCGTGAGCGGGGGCGGGCCATTCGCGGCTTGAGCCAGACGTTGCTAGTTCTGCTGCGTATAGCGCGTTCGGTGCGACGCCAGTGGCGACAGCTGGATGAGCGCGAGGCAGCACAGGTGGCACCTTGGTTCAGCAAGGTTTACGAGGCCCTGGCAGCGCCGGATCTGGCTAGCCTGTTGCTGCTGCGCCAACGTGTTTGGGAGGCTGCCAGTGATCAGGCGCGCAGCTCTGCAGAACACTACTGTCTGGCCCGGTTGACGCTGTTGCTGGATAAGATCATGAACGCCACCGTCGCGCTACATGCGGTTGAGGAGGGTAAGGCGCCGGCCGACCTGCCTGACAGCCTGGCAGTGCACCGCGATCTACCGTTGGCATTGTTGTTCGGTTCGCGCAGTGCGCTGGCGTTCCTGGCGATGGCCAGTTTTTGGCTGGCCACTGGCTGGCTATCAGCGCCGGGTGGCTTGGTGCTGACCTGCGTGGTCTGCAGCCTGTTCGCCAGCCGCGAAAATGGTGCGCAGATCGGTCTGAGCTTCTTGCGGGGAATGCTGCTCGCTATTCCGACAGCGTTTTTCGTGGGGCAAATCCTGCTGCCACAGTGGAGTGGTTTCCCCATGTTGTGCATGGCGATGGGGGTGCCGTTGTTTTTCGGCGCGCTAGGTATGGCCAATCCGAAAATCGGCGCTACGGCCACCTCGTACAGCCTGCATTTCATCGTCCTGGTCGCGCCACTCAACGCCATGCATTTTGATGTGGCGGTGTTCCTCAACAGTGCCCAGGCGATGATGGTCGGTGTCGGCGCTGCAGTGTTGGCGTTCAAACTGCTGGTGTTACGTGATCCCGCCTGGCATGGCCGCCGTCTGCGGGCTGCGACGCAGAGCGACCTGGTGCGCTTGACCCGGCGTGATCTACGGGATGCGGAAACCTGGTTTGGCGGGCGTATGGCAGATCGTCTGCTACAGATGGCGCGACACTACGCCGCGTTGCCGGTGCAAGCACGTGAGCGCTGGGACGATGGCCTGCATGGGCTGGATATCGGTGATGAGTTGCTGCACTTGCGCATGTGTCTCGAGGTTGCCCAAATGCCTTCGCTTCAGGCTCAGCGTGCGTATCTACAGCAGCTTGAGCAGGTGCTGGCGCTGGGGCCAGGGGCTGGTCGTGAGGGACTATTGGATGAAGCCAGTGCGACTTTTATCGCGGTGTTGCAGCGACAACCGTCAAGTGACCCTCTGCGCCTGGCGATAGGTGCTGTACTGCAACTGCAAAAGAGCTGGGGCAAATGGTGCCTTCGGCAGGAGGAACTGCATGGGTTTGCGTGAGTGGGCAGTGGGCGGCGTGCTGCTCAGCCCGTTTTTGGTGTACGTGCTGTTGGCCTTGCTGCTGACGGGTGTGCTGCGTCTGCTGCTAAGGCTGACCCCTTTGGGCAGTTGGGCATGGCATGAGGCGCTGTTCGATTGTGCGTTGTTTGTTTGTATCCTGACCCTGATCACGCGTGTGCTCGGGCCTCTGTAAGGAGTTTGATCATGCGTGCTTATGTCCGTGTTGCCGTGACCTTGTGTCTGGTCGTTGTCGCGGTGTTTGCCGGGCTTGAATTGTGGCGTTACTACATGCTGACACCCTGGACCCGTGACGCAAAGATTCGTGCCGATGTAGTCATCATCGCCCCGGACGTTTCCGGGTGGGTGCGAGAACTCAAGGCCCATGACAACCAGGCGGTCAAGGCGGGTGATCTGCTGATGTCGATTGATCGGGACCGCTTCGAGGCGGCACTTGAAAAGGCCAATGCGGTCGCCGAAACCCGCCAGCATCAACTGCGCTTGCGCGAGCAGGAAGCTTCACGTCGTGCGGCACTGGGGCCGCAAGCGATCAGTGCCGAGTTGCGCGAAAATGCCCAGATCATTGCTGCTGTTGCTCGTGGTGAACTGCGTGAAGCCCGGGCGGAGGTAAAGGCTGCCGCGTTGAACCTGGCGCGTAGCGACGTTCGGGCGCCCCGCAGCGGGCACATCACCAACCTGCGGCTGGCTGAAGGTAACTACGTCAACGCCGGCCAACCGGTAATGGCACTGGTGGATGATTCGACCTTCTATGTCCAGGCCTACTTCGAAGAAACCAAACTGCCGCGCATCAAGGTCGGAGCGCCGGTGAAAGTCTGGCTGATGAGCGCTGGTGAGCCAATGCAAGGCCATGTCGAGAGCATCACTCGCGGCATTACTGACCGCAACGCTACCCCCGACAGCCAGTTACTGGCCGAAGTCGAGCCTACCTTCAACTGGGTGCGTCTGGCCCAGCGCATTCCGGTGCGGATCAAGCTCGATCAGGCTCCCAAGGACGTCATCCTGAGTGCCGGCATGACTGCCAGCGTTCAGGTTCAGGAGAACTGAAGTTTCAGTGCTATGGGGGAGTGGAGGGTGACACGCCCTTACCCGGAATACAGAGCATCAAAAACCTTTTCCGACGCAGGCTTATTTCCATTAGGCTAAGTCGCTTCAATTCCCCAGCAGAGGGAACCTCGGTGTTTTTTCCGTTGCCAGGCGTGCCATTCCTTTTCTGTATCAGTGAGGTTGGACATGCACATCACGTCCCAGGACATTTGCGCCGCAGCCGATCAGCTCAAGGGCTTCGTCGGTTTCAATCGTAAGCTCGATAAGCACATCGTGCGATTCAGCGAGGACTCATTTGGCATGGACGTGGCTGAAGACAGCATCACGCCCAGCAGTGAGTTCGTCTGGAGGCGCAGCAGCGATGAGGTCATGACACTGGGTCGTGATCTCATCGAGGTGTTGTTGGCGCAGAACATCGACGAGCGGCTAAACATCAGTGAGCCTCTACGGGTCTATCTGCGGCGTAACGATCTTCCAGAGATCTCGGCGCGGCGCCGCATAGTGGCTTGAGTGTTCTGCCAAGGACAATGAACGCGTCTATAACCGCCAGCGATCAGGTCAATACGCACGGGGAGATGCCGCGGGCCTCAGGCTAGGCTAACGCTGGCGTATGTCGTGCAGCGGCGAAGCTGACTTGATTGCGGCCGTTGTTCTTGGCGCTGTAAAGCGCTTTGTCGGCTTCATCGAGCCAGCTCACTGGGTCGTCGAATGTTTCGTGGCAAAGGGCCAGGCCAATGCTCAGGGTGATGCGCAGATCGGGTAGCTGCTCGTTGCGGTAGGCACTGATTTTTTCGCGCAGGCGTTCCATGATCTGAACGGCTTGCTCTATGTCGATGTTTGGCAGGATCACGCAGAACTCATCGCCCCCATAGCGCCCGGCCAGGTCGTCTTCACGCAGGTTTTTCTTTATCTCGGTGCCCAACTGGCGCAATACACAGTCACCGACGACATGACCGTACGTGTCATTGATACGCTTGAAGTGATCAATGTCGATAATGGCAATAACTGCTTGCCGACAGTCCTGCTGGCATCTCTGAAACTTGAGCTGTAGGGCGTCTTTCCACGAACCATGGTTGAGCAGGCCGGTCAGGCTGTCGGTGCGGCTCAAGGTACTCAAGGCACGCTTGTGTTCGGCTAGCTTGATTGCCAACTGGTAGCAGACGCCTCCCACTGCCAGCGGGTAAAGGGTGAGCATCGGCAGGCAGGCATAGATCTGCAGTGAGGTGCTGTGCAACTGAAGGCCGGGGCCGAACAGGGCAATAGACACGGCCATGCCCGTACCTTGAGCCAGCAGCCCTGACAGGCACAGACGCTTGCCGCCAGCGGCCACATTGTTCATCGTCATCATCGAAAGGATGGTTACGCTGGGCAGCGGGTTGAATTGCATGGTTGCGGCCCAGAATCCACCCATCAACGAGTCGACCAACAGGTTTCGGCGTTCAGCGTCGTAGGGTGTTCTGGATCTCAATGCGATTCGATAAGCAATGTGCGGCCAAGCCAGGCCGTTGATAAACAGCAGCACCCAGACCCATGGCGCAACGGAAACACTGCCCAGTGCTGCCCAGACACTGAACAGGCCGATCCCCAGGCCGATGATGCGTGGCAGATAGATTCGCCTGACAAATGATGTCCCTTTCCCGTGTTGGTGTTCCGTCATAGTCGTCGATCTTTTTTGGGGCGCCGTTTATCGCATAATTTGCATGAATATTGTTGAGTATTCGGTTGCGATTGCGGAGTGGCTTTACAGGCCATTTCACGGTTGCTACGGGTAGCAACACAAAGTAATGGCCTTTTGATGCGGAGGGCGCGCTACTCGCTGCTCTCACTGGCATCGGCCTGAGCCCAATTGGCACGCCACAACTGGTTCAATGCCTGGTCGACGGGAGTGGTGAACACGCCCGCGTTACCTGCAATGTAGCCGGCTTTCCAGAACGCGTAGCCTTGGGTGAAGTCCGGTACGGGCCCTTTACCTTTTAGTGACGTAACGCTCGCCTCAATGGCCGACCTGGCGAAGGGCATGTGTGGCATTGCACTGTAGCTACCCTGAGCGCGGGCGTTCGGCATTTGGAACCCATCGACGCGAACATGCAGCACGTCGCCCATGTCGGGGTAGTGTTCGACCTTGAGAATGGTCAGGGTTGAAGCCTGTTCGTTGGGCCGGGTTTTATAAGACCAGATTTGGCCGGGTTGAAAGTCTTGAGCCAGAACACTGCTGGAAAGCAGCAAGGCGGCGAGAGCGACGTGCGGGTAGCGCATGACAAATCCTTTTGAGCATGAAAAACAGAAGTAAATCGCAATGCTTATCGGCACGAAGTTGATTGACTGTAATCAGCGTCGACACTGATGGCACCGACGCACGTGTTGCATTGCTATAGTGTGTTTCAAACCTCGACGTTCCGGGATGACGCTATGTATGCCGCCTATCTGCAGCCTTTGAATGACCGTGAACTGGGTAGGCTGGATGACCTCCTGCTCAAGTACGGCAACGACGATGCAATACAGACCCTGTCCGAACTGGATGGCCTGTTCGTTGCGTTGGCTAGCTCGCCAAGTGCATTGATGCCAAGCCAATGGCTGCCTGAAATCAGTGGTGGGCGAAAGGTGAAGTTCAAAAAGGAGGCCGAGGGAGAGGCTTACTACGCGCTGTTGCTGCGACATATGAACAGTATCGAGCAAAGCCTGCAGGATGCTACCGACCGGTTTGAACCGCCTTTCCTGGGCTGCAGCGAGGGAATAGGTGTCGCAGACATGATTGAAGACTGGTGTTTCGGTTACATGCGCGGGGTTCAGCTTGCGCAATGGCCAGAGCTACCGATAGAGCAGGCAGTCCACCTGGCCGCTATTGAACTGCACGGCCTGGAAGAAAACCTCTCCAAAGTAGAAGCGCTGACTAAAGAAGAGCATAGCGCGTCGATCGAACCCATTGTTGTCGCCGCTCGCGCCTTGAATTGCTATTTTCTGGCGCAGCGCGCTCCAGAAGACGGCGCCTCGTAGCCGATCTGATTAACCCCTTCAACGGCGGGGCGGCTTTGTTGTCACGGCTGTTGCCGGATAGGAAAGGTCGGGCTTTCCAGATAGCTATATAAGTAGCGATTCTTCTTTTTGCGGCGTTTCCAGTATTAGTGCTTGACGCCCCGTTTCATCTCTCTATAATGCGCACCTCTTCCGGCGCAGTCGAAACGGAAAACTCCTTGGTAATCAATGAGTTAGATGTTTAACGAGGGTGCTGGAAGTGCTTCGGTCGAATAGATCGGCAGCGGTGAAAAAAGGTGGTTGACAGCGAGTTGAAACGCTGTAGAATTCGCCTCCCGCTAACGAGAGATCGAAGCGAGTCAAGTGGTTGAAGTTGAACGGAAAATTCTGAAAAACTTCAAAATAAACGCTTGACAGAGACAGAGGAAAGCGTAGAATGCGCGCCTCGGTTGAGACGAAAAGCTCTTAACCAACCGCTCTTTAACAATCGAATCAAGCAATTCGTGTGGGTGCTTGTGAGATCAGACTGATAGTCAAAAAGATTATCAGCATCACAAGTGACTACACGAGAAATCGAAATAGTCATTTGAGATTGCTGAGCCAAGTTTAGGGTTTTCTCAAAACCCAAGCAGTATTGAACTGAAGAGTTTGATCATGGCTCAGATTGAACGCTGGCGGCAGGCCTAACACATGCAAGTCGAGCGGATGACGGGAGCTTGCTCCTTGATTCAGCGGCGGACGGGTGAGTAATACCTAGGAATCTGCCTGGTAGTGGGGGGCAACGTTTCGAAAGGAACGCTAATACCGCATACGTCCTACGGGAGAAAGCAGGGGACCTTCGGGCCTTGCGCTATCAGATGAGCCTAGGTCGGATTAGCTAGTTGGTGAGGTAATGGCTCACCAAGGCGACGATCCGTAACTGGTCTGAGAGGATGATCAGTCACACTGGAACTGAGACACGGTCCAGACTCCTACGGGAGGCAGCAGTGGGGAATATTGGACAATGGGCGAAAGCCTGATCCAGCCATGCCGCGTGTGTGAAGAAGGTCTTCGGATTGTAAAGCACTTTAAGTTGGGAGGAAGGGCAGTAAGCTAATACCTTGCTGTTTTGACGTTACCGACAGAATAAGCACCGGCTAACTCTGTGCCAGCAGCCGCGGTAATACAGAGGGTGCAAGCGTTAATCGGAATTACTGGGCGTAAAGCGCGCGTAGGTGGTTCGTTAAGTTG
This sequence comes from Pseudomonas sp. HLS-6, assembly GCF_002753995.1. Classification (NCBI taxonomy): domain Bacteria; kingdom Pseudomonadati; phylum Pseudomonadota; class Gammaproteobacteria; order Pseudomonadales; family Pseudomonadaceae; genus Pseudomonas; species Pseudomonas sp. HLS-6. The sequence goes on along the minus strand of NZ_CP024478.1, from coordinate 4,003,225 downwards.
GATGTGAAATCCCCGGGCTCAACCTGGGAACTGCATCCAAAACTGGCGAGCTAGAGTAGGGCAGAGGGTGGTGGAATTTCCTGTGTAGCGGTGAAATGCGTAGATATAGGAAGGAACACCAGTGGCGAAGGCGACCACCTGGGCTCATACTGACACTGAGGTGCGAAAGCGTGGGGAGCAAACAGGATTAGATACCCTGGTAGTCCACGCCGTAAACGATGTCAACTAGCCGTTGGAATCCTTGAGATTTTAGTGGCGCAGCTAACGCATTAAGTTGACCGCCTGGGGAGTACGGCCGCAAGGTTAAAACTCAAATGAATTGACGGGGGCCCGCACAAGCGGTGGAGCATGTGGTTTAATTCGAAGCAACGCGAAGAACCTTACCAGGCCTTGACATCCAATGAACTTTCCAGAGATGGATTGGTGCCTTCGGGAACATTGAGACAGGTGCTGCATGGCTGTCGTCAGCTCGTGTCGTGAGATGTTGGGTTAAGTCCCGTAACGAGCGCAACCCTTGTCCTTAGTTACCAGCACGTTATGGTGGGCACTCTAAGGAGACTGCCGGTGACAAACCGGAGGAAGGTGGGGATGACGTCAAGTCATCATGGCCCTTACGGCCTGGGCTACACACGTGCTACAATGGTCGGTACAGAGGGTTGCCAAGCCGCGAGGTCGAGCTAATCTCACAAAACCGATCGTAGTCCGGATCGCAGTCTGCAACTCGACTGCGTGAAGTCGGAATCGCTAGTAATCGCGAATCAGAATGTCGCGGTGAATACGTTCCCGGGCCTTGTACACACCGCCCGTCACACCATGGGAGTGGGTTGCACCAGAAGTAGCTAGTCTAACCTTCGGGAGGACGGTTACCACGGTGTGATTCATGACTGGGGTGAAGTCGTAACAAGGTAGCCGTAGGGGAACCTGCGGCTGGATCACCTCCTTAATCGACGACATCAGCTGCTTCATAAGCTCCCACACGAATTGCTTGATTCATTGAAGAAGACGATTAGGTTAGCAACCTTCGATTGGGTCTGTAGCTCAGTTGGTTAGAGCGCACCCCTGATAAGGGTGAGGTCGGCAGTTCGAATCTGCCCAGACCCACCAATTGCTGGGGCCATAGCTCAGCTGGGAGAGCGCCTGCCTTGCACGCAGGAGGTCAGCGGTTCGATCCCGCTTGGCTCCACCACCCCTCTTGCTCAACCGTGTCAAAGCTTAGAAATGAGCATTCCATTGTGATGATGGTGAATGTTGATTTCTGAACTTTTTCAGAATCGTTCTTTAAAAATTTGGGTATGTGATAGAAATAGACTGAATAGCACTTTCACTGGTGTTTATTCAGGCTAAGGTAAAATTTGTGAGTGTCTCTTAAGTTTTAAGAGTATTGCGAATTTTCGGCGAATGTCGTCTTCACAGTATAACCAGATTGCTTGGGGTTATATGGTCAAGTGAAGAAGCGCATACGGTGGATGCCTTGGCAGTCAGAGGCGATGAAAGACGTGGTAGCCTGCGATAAGCTTCGGGGAGTCGGCAAACAGACTTTGATCCGGAGATCTCTGAATGGGGGAACCCACCTAGGATAACCTAGGTATCTTGTACTGAATACATAGGTGCAAGAGGCGAACCAGGGGAACTGAAACATCTAAGTACCCTGAGGAAAAGAAATCAACCGAGATTCCCTTAGTAGTGGCGAGCGAACGGGGACTAGCCCTTAAGTTGATTTGAGATTAGCGGAACGCTCTGGAAAGTGCGGCCATAGTGGGTGATAGCCCTGTACGCGAAAATCTCTTATCAATGAAATCGAGTAGGACGGAGCACGAGAAACTTTGTCTGAATATGGGGGGACCATCCTCCAAGGCTAAATACTACTGACTGACCGATAGTGAACTAGTACCGTGAGGGAAAGGCGAAAAGAACCCCGGAGAGGGGAGTGAAATAGATCCTGAAACCGTATGCGTACAAGCAGTGGGAGCCTACTTTGTTAGGTGACTGCGTACCTTTTGTATAATGGGTCAGCGACTTATATTCAGTGGCGAGCTTAACCGAATAGGGGAGGCGTAGCGAAAGCGAGTCTTAATAGGGCGTTTAGTCGCTGGGTATAGACCCGAAACCGGGCGATCTATCCATGGGCAGGTTGAAGGTTAGGTAACACTGACTGGAGGACCGAACCGACTACCGTTGAAAAGTTAGCGGATGACCTGTGGATCGGAGTGAAAGGCTAATCAAGCTCGGAGATAGCTGGTTCTCCTCGAAAGCTATTTAGGTAGCGCCTCATGTATCACTGTAGGGGGTAGAGCACTGTTTCGGCTAGGGGGTCATCCCGACTTACCAAACCGATGCAAACTCCGAATACCTACAAGTGCCGAGCATGGGAGACACACGGCGGGTGCTAACGTCCGTCGTGAAAAGGGAAACAACCCAGACCGTCAGCTAAGGTCCCAAAGTCATGGTTAAGTGGGAAACGATGTGGGAAGGCTTAGACAGCTAGGAGGTTGGCTTAGAAGCAGCCACCCTTTAAAGAAAGCGTAATAGCTCACTAGTCGAGTCGGCCTGCGCGGAAGATGTAACGGGGCTCAAACCATGCACCGAAGCTACGGGTATCACTTAGGTGATGCGGTAGAGGAGCGTTCTGTAAGCCTGTGAAGGTGAGTTGAGAAGCTTGCTGGAGGTATCAGAAGTGCGAATGCTGACATGAGTAACGACAATGGGAGTGAAAAACTCCCACGCCGAAAGACCAAGGTTTCCTGCGCAACGTTAATCGACGCAGGGTTAGTCGGTCCCTAAGGCGAGGCTGAAAAGCGTAGTCGATGGAAAACAGGTTAATATTCCTGTACTTCTGGTTATTGCGATGGAGGGACGGAGAAGGCTAGGCCAGCTTGGCGTTGGTTGTCCAAGTTTAAGGTGGTAGGCTGAGATCTTAGGTAAATCCGGGATCTTAAGGCCGAGAGCTGATGACGAGTGCTCTTTAGAGCGCGAAGTGGTTGATGCCATGCTTCCAAGAAAAGCTTCTAAGCTTCAGATAACCAGGAACCGTACCCCAAACCGACACAGGTGGTTGGGTAGAGAATACCAAGGCGCTTGAGAGAACTCGGGTGAAGGAACTAGGCAAAATGGCACCGTAACTTCGGGAGAAGGTGCGCCGGTGAGGGTGAAGGACTTGCTCCGTAAGCCCATGCCGGTCGAAGATACCAGGCCGCTGCGACTGTTTATTAAAAACACAGCACTCTGCAAACACGAAAGTGGACGTATAGGGTGTGACGCCTGCCCGGTGCCGGAAGGTTAATTGATGGGGTTAGCTAACGCGAAGCTCTTGATCGAAGCCCCGGTAAACGGCGGCCGTAACTATAACGGTCCTAAGGTAGCGAAATTCCTTGTCGGGTAAGTTCCGACCTGCACGAATGGCGTAACGATGGCGGCGCTGTCTCCACCCGAGACTCAGTGAAATTGAAATCGCTGTGAAGATGCAGTGTATCCGCGGCTAGACGGAAAGACCCCGTGAACCTTTACTATAGCTTTGCACTGGACTTTGAATTTGCTTGTGTAGGATAGGTGGGAGGCTTTGAAGCGTGGACGCCAGTTCGCGTGGAGCCATCCTTGAAATACCACCCTGGCAACTTTGAGGTTCTAACTCAGGTCCGTCATCCGGATCGAGGACAGTGTATGGTGGGTAGTTTGACTGGGGCGGTCTCCTCCTAAAGAGTAACGGAGGAGTACGAAGGTGCGCTCAGACCGGTCGGAAATCGGTCGTAGAGTATAAAGGCAAAAGCGCGCTTGACTGCGAGACAGACACGTCGAGCAGGTACGAAAGTAGGTCTTAGTGATCCGGTGGTTCTGTATGGAAGGGCCATCGCTCAACGGATAAAAGGTACTCCGGGGATAACAGGCTGATACCGCCCAAGAGTTCATATCGACGGCGGTGTTTGGCACCTCGATGTCGGCTCATCACATCCTGGGGCTGAAGCCGGTCCCAAGGGTATGGCTGTTCGCCATTTAAAGTGGTACGCGAGCTGGGTTTAGAACGTCGTGAGACAGTTCGGTCCCTATCTGCCGTGGACGTTTGAGATTTGAGAGGGGCTGCTCCTAGTACGAGAGGACCGGAGTGGACGAACCTCTGGTGTTCCGGTTGTCACGCCAGTGGCATTGCCGGGTAGCTATGTTCGGAAGAGATAACCGCTGAAAGCATCTAAGCGGGAAACTTGCCTCAAGATGAGATCTCACTGGAGCCTTGAGCTCCCTGAAGGGTCGTCGAAGACTACGACGTTGATAGGTTGGGTGTGTAAGTGCTGTGAGGCATTGAGCTAACCAATACTAATTGCCCGTGAGGCTTGACCATATAACACCCAAGCAATTTGCGTCGAAAGGCCAGATTGCGGTGTTGTGAAGACGAAACGAACCGAAAGTTTGCGACTCACAACTATCACATACCCGATTTGCTGGAGCGTCGAAAGACGGTCTGGTACACAGAATTTCTTGACGACCATAGAGCATTGGAACCACCTGATCCCATCCCGAACTCAGCAGTGAAACGATGCATCGCCGATGGTAGTGTGGGGTTTCCCCATGTGAGAGTAGGTCATCGTCAAGATTAAATTCCGAAACCCCTATCTGCACACGCAGGTAGGGGTTTTGTCTTTGTGGCGTTTTGGATGCCTGGCCGTAGCCAAGTTGCTTTTAAAGGAATGAGACATGGAAGTTGATCACCTTTTTATCTGCGTAACCAATCCTATCCAAAGCGCTGCCGCCTTAAGCGCCCTGGGTCTTATCGAAGGCACACCGAACGTTCACCCTGGGCAAGGGACCGCGAACCGCAGGTTCTTCTTCCAAAACACATTCATTGAGTTGTTGTACCTCACGGATGCCCAGGAAGCGCAAAGCCCATTAACGGCCCCCACACAGCTCTTCGAGCGCCTCAGCGCAACAGATAGCCAGGTATCACCCTTTGGCGTGTGCTTCAGGCCTACTACCGCAAACGAGGCGCTGCCTTTTCCCGCCTGGGAGTATCGCCCTGCTTACTTGCCAGCCAGCCTTAAAGTAGACGTAGGTCGAGCCCCTGTCTCTGAGCCCATGTGGTTCTTTCTGTCTTTTGCCAAACGCCCAGACCAGATGCCGCCCGAGCGAGCTCAGCCTATTGAGCATGCCAATGGCTTTCGCCAAATCACCGCAGTACGGGTCACAACAGCCAGCGGCGAAGCGTTCTCCGCAACGGCCTCTTGTGCAAATCAGCTGAGCGAATTTGAGATCATCCAGGGTAACGAGCACCTGATGGAGCTGGAGATCGACCACGGTGTTCAAGGGCAGACACGCGACTTGCGGCCCGGCTTGCCGCTGGTGATGAACTGGTAGTAAGCGTAGGCGTGCAGCCTTGCTGGCTAAAGTACTGTTTCTTCAAGAAGGGCTATTGCATTGACGCGTATTTTCTCGGGAAGCTGCCTGTGCGGCGCGGTGGCGTATCGAGTGTCGTCTCGCCCCAAAGCGGTATCTCACTGCCATTGCAGCCAGTGTCGAAAAGGGCATGGCGCGGCATTTGCCAGCTATGGCAGTGTGCCTCGAGCCGACCTGCACATCACCAAGGGTAGCGAGAGCCTCAAGGGCTACCAGTCCTCTGCAACCGTTGTGCGGCAGTTCTGTCGCCACTGTGGCTCGTCGTTGTTTTGGTCGACAAGTGAAGGTGAATTTTCCGGGTGGGTCTCAATAGCCCTGGGCTGCCTGGACACCTCTTTCACGCCTGGCCATCAAAAGCACCTGCATGTCGGAACCAAGGCCGCCTGGTATGAGATTCAAGATCACGGCCCGGAATCGGATTGACCGCTGCAGGTAAGCCTGCTGCAAAGCGTGTGTCTCTATCTCCTGCAATACAACAGTATTTCCAGGCACAAAAAAGGCCGCCTTTCGGCAGCCTTCTTGTGAACTCAAGCCAGCATCAATCCCAGCTCAAAGCCCCACCGGTCTGATACTCAATAACCCGGGTCTCAAAGAAGTTCTTCTCTTTCTTCAAGTCCATGATTTCACTCATCCATGGGAACGGGTTGGTGGTACCTGGGTACTCTTCCTTCAGGCCGATCTGCGACAGGCGGCGGTTGGCGATGAACTTCAGATAGTCTTCCATCATCGCTGCGTTCATGCCCAGTACACCGCGTGGCATGGTGTCACGGGCGTATTCGATTTCCAGCTGGGTGCCCTGCAGAATCATCTGCGTGGCTTCTTCCTTCATTTCGGCATCCCACAGGTGCGGGTTTTCGATCTTGATCTGGTTGATCACGTCGATACCGAAGTTCAGGTGCATGGATTCGTCACGCAGGATGTACTGGAACTGCTCGGCAACACCGGTCATCTTGTTGCGGCGGCCCATGGACAGGATCTGGGTGAAGCCGCAGTAGAAGAAGATGCCTTCGAGTACGCAGTAGTAGGCGATCAGGTTGCGCAGCAGTTCCTTGTCGGTCTCGACGGTGCCGGTATCGAATTCCGGGTCGGAGATCGAGCGGGTGTAGCGCAGGCCCCAGGCGGCCTTTTTCGCGACCGATGGGATCTCGTGGTACATGTTGAAGATTTCACCTTCATCCATGCCCAGCGATTCGATGCAGTACTGGTAGGCGTGTGTGTGGATCGCTTCTTCGAAGGCCTGGCGCAGGATGTACTGGCGGCACTCCGGGTTGGTGATCAGGCGATACACGGCCAGTGCCAGGTTGTTGGCAACCAGGGAGTCGGCGGTAGAGAAGAAGCCCAGGTTGCGCATGACGATGCGGCGCTCGTCGTCGGTCAGGCCTTCCGGGTTTTTCCAGAGGGCGATGTCCGCGGTCATGTTGACCTCTTGCGGCATCCAGTGGTTGGCGCAGCCGTCCAGGTACTTCTGCCAGGCCCAGTCGTATTTGAATGGAACCAGTTGGTTGAGGTCGGCGCGGCAGTTGATCATGCGCTTCTCATCAACGGCTACACGGGCTGCAGAGCCTTCCAGCTCGGCCAGGCCTTCGGCGATGTCGAGTTCATCCAGTGCCGCTTTGGCACGGATTACGGCAGCAGAGTCAGCTGCGGTGACGGCACGGGCCTCAAGGGCGGCGGCACCGCCAGCGCTGTCGAGTTTGTCGATACCGTTTTCAATCGATTGGGTAGCACCAGCGTTTTTAGCGGCGACTTCGCCGTCGTCTTTGTCGAATTCGTCCCAGCTCAGCATGGTGGGTCTCCTGCGTGAGGGCCATGTTCAGTATGGCCTGATGGATCTTGGGTTGCGTAGCTCGCGTCGGGTACAGCAGTGCACGCAAAACTTTTGAATGCTTGAGGGGGAGGCCCCTCTGGTGGGCTGGAGCGGGTGGTGCTCCAGGCCTTTGTATCTGGTGGCGAAGGGGGCTGCCTGGCAGCCCTTTCGCCGATAAGGCCGACTCCTGTCGGAGCCGGCCGTGCGCACCTTATTGGCAGGCTTCGCAGTCAGGTTCGTCGATCGCGCAGGCCTTAGGCACGGGTGCAGGCGCCGGGGCGGTTTGCACCGGGGCGCTGTCGCCACCGCTGGACACGGCGTTGAGCTTGCCGGTGTTGATGGTCGATTTCTCGGTGCTGGTCGCGGCCAGGGCACGGAGGTAGTAGGTGGTTTTCAGACCACGGTACCAGGCCATGCGGTAGGTGACGTCCAGTTTCTTGCCCGAGGCGCCGGCGATGTACAGGTTCAGCGACTGAGCCTGGTCGATCCACTTCTGGCGACGGCTGGCAGCGTCGACGATCCACTTGGTTTCCACTTCGAAGGCAGTCGCGTAGAGCTCCTTGAGTTCTTGCGGGATGCGCTCGATCTGCTGAACCGAACCGTCGTAGTACTTCAGGTCGTTGATCATGACCGCGTCCCACAGGCCGCGAGCCTTCAGGTCGTGAACCAGGTACGGGTTGATCACGGTGAACTCGCCCGACAGGTTCGATTTCACGTACAGGTTCTGGTAGGTCGGCTCGATGGACTGCGATACGCCGGTGATGTTGGCGATGGTCGCGGTCGGCGCGATGGCCATGATGTTCGAGTTACGAATACCTTTCTGAACGCGTGCGCGAACCGGTGCCCAGTCCAGGGTCTCGTTCAGGTCGACGTCGATGTACTTCTGGCCACGGGCTTCGATCAGGATCTGTTGGGAATCCAGCGGCAGGATGCCTTTGGACCACAGCGAGCCCTGGAAGGTCTCGTAGGCGCCACGTTCGTCGGCCAGGTCACAGGAGGCCTGGATGGCGAAGTAGCTGACCGCTTCCATGGAGCGGTCGGCGAACTCGACTGCTGCGTCCGAACCATAAGGAATGTGCTGCAGGTACAGCGCGTCCTGGAAGCCCATGATGCCCAGACCGACCGGGCGGTGCTTCATGTTCGAGTTGCGCGCCTGCGGTACCGAGTAGTAGTTGATGTCGATCACGTTGTCGAGCATGCGCACAGCGGTGTTGATGGTGCGCTGCAGCTTGGCGGTGTCCAGCTTGCCGTCGACGATGTGGTTCGGCAGGTTGATCGAGCCCAGGTTACATACCGCGATCTCGTCCTTGTTGGTGTTCAAGGTGATTTCGGTGCACAGGTTCGAGCTGTGGACCACGCCCACGTGCTGCTGAGGGCTGCGCAGGTTGCACGGGTCTTTGAAGGTCAACCATGGGTGACCGGTTTCGAACAGCATCGAGAGCATCTTGCGCCACAGGTCTTTGGCCTGGACGGTCTTGAATACCTTGATCTTGTTGTACTCGGTCAGCGCTTCGTAGTACTCGTAGCGCTCTTCGAAGGCCTTGCCGGTCAGGTCGTGCAGATCTGGCACTTCCGAAGGCGAGAACAGGGTCCACTTGCCGTCATCGAAGACGCGCTTCATGAACAGGTCAGGGATCCAGTTGGCGGTGTTCATGTCGTGGGTACGACGACGGTCATCACCGGTGTTCTTGCGCAGCTCGATGAATTCTTCGATGTCCAGGTGCCAGGTTTCCAGGTAGGCACAGACAGCGCCTTTGCGCTTGCCACCCTGGTTTACGGCAACGGCGGTGTCGTTGACCACTTTCAGGAACGGTACGACGCCCTGGGACTTGCCGTTGGTGCCCTTGATGTAGGAACCCAGCGCACGTACTGGCGTCCAGTCGTTGCCCAGGCCACCGGCGAATTTCGACAGCATGGCGTTGTCGTGGATCGCGTGGTAAATGCCCGAGAGGTCGTCCGGGACGGTGGTCAGGTAGCAGCTCGACAGCTGTGGACGCAGGGTGCCGGCGTTGAACAGGGTCGGGGTCGAGGCCATGTAGTCGAAGGACGACAACAGGTTGTAGAACTCGATCGCGCGGGCTTCTTTGTCTTTCTCTTCCAGCGCCAGGCCCATGGCCACACGCATGAAGAACACCTGTGGCAGTTCGAAGCGTACGCCATCCTTGTGGATGAAGTAACGGTCGTACAGGGTCTGCAGGCCCAGGTAGGTGAACTGCTGGTCGCGTTCGTGGTTGATCGCCTTGCCCAGTTTTTCCAGGTCGTAGTCGGCCATGGCTGGGTTGAGCAGTTCAAACTCCACACCTTTGGCGACATAGGCCGGCAAGGCCTTGGCGTACAGGTCGGCCATTTCGTGGTGGGTCGCGCTTTCGGCAACCTGCAGGAAGCCCAGGCCTTCGGCGCGCAGGGTGTCCATCAGCAGGCGAGCGGTCACGAAGGAGTAGTTCGGCTCACGCTCGACCAGGGTACGGGCGGTCATCACCAGAGCGGTGTTGACGTCCTTGATGGCCACGCCGTCGTACAGGTTCTTCAGGGTTTCACGCTGGATCAGTTCGCCATCGACTTCGGCCAGGCCTTCGCAGGCTTCCGAAATGATGGTGTTCAGGCGGTTCATGTCCAGAGGCGCCAGGCTGCCATCGGCCAGGGTGATACGGATGCTCGGGTGTGGCTCTACCGCTACGTCGTTGTTGCTGCGGGTGGCACGTTCCTTGGCGCGTTGGTCGCGATAGATCACGTAGTCGCGGGCCACTTTCTGTTCGCCAGCACGCATCAGGGCCAGTTCGACCTGATCCTGGATTTCTTCGATGTGGATGGTGCCGCCCGATGGCATGCGACGCTTGAAGGTCGCTGTCACTTGTTCGGTCAGGCGGGCAACGGTGTCGTGGATACGCGACGAGGCAGCAGCAGTGCCGCCTTCAACTGCAAGGAACGCCTTGGTGATGGCAACGGTGATCTTGTCATCGGTGTAGGCGACGACAGTACCGTTACGCTTGATCACACGCAGTTGGCCCGGAGCGGTGGCAGCCAGATCCTGGTTCGAATCAGCGGCCTGCGGCGCCTTGGCCTGCGGGTTCTCGCGAGTTGTGTCGGTTTGCATGGGGGTCTCCACGTTTTCTATGTTTGTTTAGGCACCGGGTAGGTGCCAACCGTTCCGTCCAAAAGCTCGACAACCGACCCGCAGGCATGCGCAAGGGCAGCGTGCGGGGCAGGGCTTACCTACTTCGGGACAGATCAGGAAAAAGGGGCAATCGCTCGCCGCTCCCTGGCCGAAGTCAAAGGTCTCGGGCCGGGGCCCAAAACTGTTGCTGTCGGATGTGCCTTTGTGTGCAACACCCGTACCCGAAACAAGCCCTCTGGTGAACTTGCAACGGTCGCCTCCGCAGGAGCGGTTTGGCTGCTGATTTCTTTCAAAGTTCAAGCAAAAAAAGCATTTTGCAAGGCTTGAGTTTAATGCTCGACTTGTGCTTGGGAATTATGTGAAAACCCAAGATATAGTGTTTTGTTTCGATAGGGATACAAGATAATGCGGTATCGGGGGTATTGCAAGGTGATGCTCTGTGGATAACTTGTGCGTATTTTGTGAGTGATTCCGGGCAACGCCTTGTAGGCCGCGTCTCACCGCCATTGTGCCGTTGGTCACTCTTTTTTTACGTTGGCGACGCCCCGAACACGGAATTTTGCGGGCGCGAACCCTATCACAAAAAGCCCCATTGTCCAGCGCTCCTGGCACGGCTTTTCAGTGCCGTTGGTGGCGGTTGGAATGTGTGGGTTCGCGTCGTAGTATCCGATGCCATTATTGCCCTTTGTTGACGGGCGGTCTTCCAAGAACAACAAGCCCAGCAGAGGTGTCCGTGGAGCAGCAGCGCAGTCAGGTGTTGATCGTCGAGGATGACCAGCGATTGGCCGACCTCACGGGTGAATACCTGCAGGCCAACGGCTTTGAGGTAGCGGTGGAGGGTGACGGGGCAAAGGCGGCCCAGCGCATCATTGATGAGCAGCCTGATCTGGTGATCCTTGACCTGATGTTGCCTGGCGAGGATGGCCTGAGCATCTGTCGCAAGGTACGCCCGCGCTATGCGGGGGTAATTCTGATGCTCACCGCACGTAGCGACGATCTTGATCAGGTGCAGGGGCTGGACCTGGGGGCCGACGACTATGTGGTCAAGCCCGTGCGTCCCCGCTTGTTGTTGGCCCGGATCAACGCTCTGTTGCGTCGCAGTGATGCCCCCAGTAGTGAGCACCAGGCATTGGTGTTCGGCCCGTTGCGGGTCGATAACACCCTGCGCGAGGCTTGGCTGCGGGGCGCGAGCATCGAGTTGACCAGCGCCGAGTTCGACCTGCTCTGGCTACTCGTGAGCAATGCCGGGCGTGTGTTGTCCCGCGAGGAGATCTTCACCTCGTTGCGAGGTGTGGGCTATGACGGCCAGGACCGTTCTATCGATGTGCGTATTTCACGCATTCGCCCCAAAATCGGTGACGATCCAATCCATCCGAAGATGATCAAGACCCTGCGCAGCAAAGGCTACCTGTTTGTAGCCGAGGCGGCCCAGGCCATGGGTCGTGAGGCATGAACTCGATTTTCCTGCGCATCTACGGCGGTATGCTGAGCGCTCTGGTGCTGGTGGCGATGCTCGGCGCCTTGAGCCTGCACCTGCTCAATGAGGTACGCGCGGATCAATACCGTGAGCGGCTTGCCCACGGTACCTTCACGCTGATGGCTGACAACCTGGTGCCGCTCAGTGAGGTGGAGCGTACGCGGGCGCTGGCGATCTGGGAGCGCTTGCTGGGCATTCCCTTGGCGTTGGAGTCCTTGGCCCACACCGGGCTCGATGGGCGTCAGCGCAGCTTGTTGCAGCGTGGCCAGGTACTGGTAGAGAAGACCGGGCCTCATGCGGCCAAGGTGATGCGTCAGGTTGGCGACAAGCCGTTTCTGCTCGTGGGTGAGGTCAAGCAGATCAGTGAGCAGTTGGCCCGCGCCACGATTTACCTGCTGGCGGATGAGTTGGTGCGTTATCCGGTTGCGGAGCAGCCTGGACGGCTTGCGCAATTGAAGGAAGCCAAGGGGTTTGGCTTTGACCTGCGCTTGCTTTCGATGACCAAGGCTGACCTGGATGACGACCAGCGTCGACGGGTCGAGGAGGGCGACACGGTGATGGCCCTTGGCAAGGACGGTGACTCGATTCGTGTATTTTCCGGCCTTGCCGGTACGCCCTGGGTGCTGGAGCTCGGCCCGCTGTATCAGATGAATGCCTACCCACCCCAGTTGCTGGCAGTGATTGCCGTGCTGGGCTTGTGCCTGATTGGTTTGATCGTCTATTTGCTGGTGCGTCAGCTGGAGCGTCGCCTGTCGACCCTGGAGTTTGCTGCCACACGCATCGCCCAGGGTAGCCTGGAAACCCGTGTGACGGCCGATGATGATGACTCGGTTGGACGCTTGGCTGCGGCTTTCAATGGCATGGCGGAGCATTTGCAACGGTCGTTGAGTATTCAGCGTGAGCTGGTGCGTGCCGTGTCCCATGAGCTGCGCACGCCAGTGGCCCGTTTACGTTTCGGCCTGGAGATGATCGCCGGGGCCAGCAACGATCAGGCTCGGGAAAAGTACCTGGAGGGCATGGATGGTGACATTCAGGACCTCGATAAACTGGTCGACGAGATGCTCACCTATGCCCGTCTGGAGCAGGGCTCACCGGCGTTGCATTTTCAGTTGATCGACCTGGATGCGCTGCTCGACCAGGTGATCGCAGAGCTGGCGCCATTGCGTCGCGAGGTGAGCGTGGTTCGCGGCCCCTGCCAGAGGGCCGAAGAGGCTGACGGCGCATGGGTGGAGGCGGAGCCACGCTACTTGCACCGGGCTTTGCAGAACCTGGTGAGCAACGCCATGCGCCATGCTGAGTCACAGGTCTGTCTGAGCTATCAATTAGGTGCCCAGCGCTGCCGGATTGATGTGGAAGATGATGGTCCTGGCATCCCCGAGCCTGCCTGGGACCGAATCTTTACCCCCTTTACTCGCCTCGACGACAGCCGCGCCCGGGCTTCCGGTGGGCACGGTCTGGGCTTGTCCATCGTACGCAGGATTATCTATTGGCATGCCGGGCGGGCCTCGGTCAGCCGTAGCGAGCGCCTGGGTGGGGCGTGTTTCAGCCTGAGTTGGCCGCGTAGCCAGGCCTCTGGTGCATCATGAAGCAGACCGTGACGCTGAGTGAGCTGCTACGTCCGGCGTACTTTCACAGGCTGCTGCTGGCGCTCTATGGGCCTGAGTTGATGCCAGCCCAGTTGCCTGTGCTGGTGTCGCAGTGGTCCAAGTACTATTTCGCGCTGTTCTGGCGCGAGGCCGTGTCAGCCCGGTGTGCTGGGCGAGGGCTGGCGCTGCCGAACAATGTCGGCGTGAGCCTGGACGATCGTGGTCTGCCGTTGGCGTTTGAGCCGCTGGCCGCAGGCAGCGATAGCTTGCAGGCCCTGTTGGAGCACCACCTGACGCCATTGGTCCAGCAACTGGCAGCCTTGGGCTCGGTGCCGGTTGCCGTGCTCTGGGGGAATGCTGGCGATTGCCTGGAGCAGTGCCTGCAGGCCCTGGAGGTCGACCTCGTTGAGGCGCGTGATCTACTGGATCGCCCTGGCGGCCCGTTGTTTGCGGCAGTCAGCTACGATGCGCACGGCCTGCGGCGTCGGCGAACCTGTTGCCTGAGTTACAAGGTGGCGTGGGTGGGGCACTGTACGCACTGCCCGCTCAACCCCTGACTCAGACGCTGATCAAGGTCAGGACCTGGTCATTCTGTATGCTGAACTGGCCTTCCAGCTCGTGGCCCTGGCGCCAGTCAGTGGACAGGTCTTTCAACAGGCGCAGGCGTGCATGGCCATCGGTGGACCACTCCAGCACCTCCGCGTGTTCAAAGTAGAAGCGCTGCTGCACGATAGGGTAGAGGGCCTTGAACAGGCTTTCCTTCAGGGAAAAGGTCAGGGTGACCGCCAAGGCAGCCAGGTCCGGGTCCATTCGGTGAAGTTCATCGGCTGTGAGGATCTCTGCGGCCAGGCGCTGAGCGCGTTCGTGGCTGAGCAGGGTTTCCTGATCCAGGCCAATGCCCGCGCACTGGTGACTAGGGGCAACCACCGCAGCGGCCCAGCCGTGGCTATGGGTGATGGATCCGCTGATATCGCTTGGCCAGATCGGCGCACGGTCTTCGCCGGTACCGGGGATGTACTCCCGACCATCCAGCGCTTGCAGTGCTGCACGGGCGCAGACCCGGCCAGCGAGGTACTCGGCCTGACGCTTGGCCACTGAGCGTTGCAGGCTGCTGGTGTGTTCTATACCCGCCAGGACGAAGTCATCGGCAGCCAGTTGAGCGGGGTCGAACGAGCAACTGACCAGTGCTGCGCCGGGTACTGCGCGAGGCAGAGGCCAGTGGTACTGGAGTGGTGCGCAGCAAGATGGGAGTCGTTTCATGGCCGTATTGTGCCGCGATCCATGGCGTCAGGCCAGCGCCCCTTCCAGCCCATCGTTTCTGCCAAAGCGCCGTCCCTCAGCACTTCAGTTCAGCGTAAACACCTTTTTCAAGAAAACCTGCAGGTCTGCCCAAGCGCTTTCGTCGGCGCTTTTGTTGTAGGCAATGTCTGGTCCGCCGTGCTCGCCGTGGCTGAGGCGGTCAGCATCCGGGTTGGTGAAGCCATGCTTGGCGCCCTGGATGCTCACGAATTCATAGGATGCACCGGCCGCATTCATCTCGTCCTTGAATTTATCCACCTGTTCTTGGGGGACCATGCTGTCTGCTGCACCGTGCTCCACCAGAATCCTGCTCTTTACGCTACCGGGTGTTGCCGGGTTGCTGGTTGCCAGCGGGCCATGGAAGCTGACGACCCCGAGCAGAGGCTCGCCTCGGCGGGCGGCATCGAGCACCACTTTTCCGCCGAAGCAGTAGCCGATGGCGGCAATTCGATTGTTGTCGGTTTGCGGTTGGATTTTTAACAGCTCTACACCGGCATCGAAGCGTTTGGCTGCCGCGTCAGGGTCTTTCATGGCCGCCTGCATGAAGGTCATGGCGTCTGCCGGGTGCTCGGTGTGCTTGCCATCGCCGTACATGTCGATGGCCAGTGCGCTGTAGCCTAGCCCCGCCAACTCGCGCGCACGGCGTTTGGCATAGTCATTCAGGCCCCACCACTCGTGCACCACCACCACCCCCGGGCGCTTTTCCTCGACGCTGTCGTCATAGGCGTAATAGCCAACCAGGCGCTTGCCGTCGGCATCCTGATAGGCAATTTCGCGGGTCTGTACAGCGGCCTGGGCCAGGCTTGTGGCGCCGATCAAGGCAAGTGCGAGCAGGTAACGCATGGCGGGTACTCCTCGTTTGAGTCGATCCATCGTGTTCAGCCGCTGTTTGGACAGCGCTCAGCGACGGTTCAGGATGTCCTGCTTACTCTAGCTTCCGCACTCCATCCTGCAACGGGTTGAGGGCGAACCCTGGCTGCGTGGGCGGATTACCGCCATTGGTTAGGTTTTTTCGCCGGTTGCGTGCGGAAATCCGCCAATGCGCAGCGTTTTTTATGCCACCTCCTAGTGCATGCAAGCCCCGAGAAACGGCGGTTCGCACCCAGAAAGCGCACGTTGGCATCGTGATTGCTAAATAGCCTTCAGAGTCCTGCCAGGCAGCTCGACAAAACAAATCCCTCCAGTGCAGGAGGGTTCGCGCTTTTGGTACCACCGCATCCTGGGAAGGATGATGGTCGGTACGCTTGAGGAATTAGCCATGACGACGCGTCAGCCGCTGTACAAATCGTTGTATGTCCAGGTGATCGTAGCGATCACCATCGGTATCCTGCTGGGTCACTTCTATCCTGAGACCGGTGTGGCGCTCAAGCCACTGGGTGACGGGTTCGTGAAGCTGATCAAGATGGTCATCGCCCCCATCATCTTCTGCACCGTGGTCAGCGGCATTGCGGGTATGCAGAACATGAAGTCGGTTGGCAAGACCGGCGGCTACGCGCTGTTGTACTTCGAGATTGTCTCCACCATCGCACTGATCATTGGCCTGGTTGTGGTCAACGTGGTCAAGCCGGGCGTTGGCATGCACATTGACGTGTCGACCCTGAACGCCAGCAGCATCGCGGCCTATGCCGCAGCGGGCGCACAGCAGACCACCGTTGGCTTCCTGCTCAACATCATCCCGAACACGGTCGTCGGTGCCTTCGCCAACGGCGACATCCTGCAAGTGCTGATGTTCTCGGTGATCTTCGGTTTCGCCCTGCATCGCCTGGGCGCTTATGGCAAGCCACTGCTGGAACTGATCGACCGCTTCGCCCATGTGATGTTCAACATCATCAACATGATCATGAAGCTGGCACCGGTCGGTGCGTTCGGTGCCATGGCCTTCACGATCGGCCAGTACGGCGTGGGCTCGCTGGTTCAACTGGGCCAGTTGATGGTCTGCTTCTACATCACCTGTGTGGTGTTCATTCTGGTGGTGCTTGGCGGTATCGCCCGTGCCCACGGCTTCAGCGTGGTCAAACTGATCCGCTACATCCGTGAGGAACTGATGATCGTGCTGGGTACTTCGTCTTCCGAGTCGGCCCTGCCACGCATGCTGATCAAGATGGAGCGCCTGGGTGCGAAGAAGTCGGTTGTCGGCCTGGTGATCCCAACCGGTTACTCGTTCAACCTTGACGGTACTTCGATCTACCTGACCATGGCTGCCGTGTTCATTGCTCAGGCCACCGACACCACCATGGACATCACGCACCAGATCACCCTGTTGCTGGTGCTGCTGGTTGCCTCTAAAGGTGCTGCTGGCGTGACCGGTAGCGGCTTCATCGTTCTGGCCGCTACCCTGTCGGCCGTTGGCCACCTGCCGGTTGCCGGTCTGGCGCTGATCCTGGGTATTGACCGCTTCATGTCCGAAGCCCGTGCCCTGACCAACCTGATTGGCAACGCCGTGGCGACAGTGGTGGTGGCCAAGTGGGTCAACGAACTGGACGAAGACAAGCTGCAGGCCGAGTTGGCCTCTGGTGGCACGTCGATCATCGACACTCGTCCAGTCGATGACCTGGGTGTGGCTGAAGGCGCTGCCCGCTAAGCATTCTGGGGTGTGCTCATCGCCGGCAAGGTCGGCTCCTCATGCAGGAGCCAGCCTTGCCGGCGATGTCGTTTATTCCACCCGTGTTTCCCCACTGAATACCAAGGTCTGCCGACAGCGTCTGCACAGGTAGCGCCGCCCTTGGCGTACCATGCCGTGGCGCTGGGCAGAGAAGGGGAAGTCGCTACCTGCACAGGGGCAGCGGTAGATGTAGCGGGTCATGCTGCGGCGCTTTATCGCGTAGTTGTGACAGCGATTCGGCGGCAGTTCGTAAACCCCGCGCATGATCAACTGCCACTCTTCGCCATGGGGCTGAATGCTGCCACCGAACAGTTGGTGGGCAACCAGGTGGGCCACTTCATGGGCGACAGTCTGTTTCAGGAAGTCTTCACGGTTTTCCATGTACAGCTGCAGGTTGAAGCGCAGCAGGTTCTCATGCAGATGTGCCACGCCGGCCTTCTGCCCACGCAGCTTGAAACTGACTTCGGGGCGCTGGAAGGGGCGTTTGAAAAAGGCTTCAGCCTGCTGGAAACAAATTTCGACGCGGGATTTGAGTTGCTCGGGCATATCGGGGAACACTCCTGACCGGCGATTATGCCGCAACCTGAGCATCACTGCCGAGACCGCCGGTCCATGCACGGCATCAGGCCGCCTTGCGGCGGCCTGAGGTTTGTTGCACCTATGTTGCTGTGTTTCTAGTTGGTATAGATGGGGCCCACGCCCAGTCCCCAGACGATTACCGTGAAGGCCATGATGGCTACCAGCACCACCAGTCCCACCGCCAACACTGAACTCGAAAACAGGAAGCCTTCGTCCGAGGGTATGTTCATGAAGGTCGGCAGGCCTACATAGAGCAGGTAGACCGTGTAGCAGATGGCTGCCGTACCGACAATCATCCCCAGCCACAGGTGTGGGTAAAGCGCCGCCAGACCCCCGACGAACAGTGGGGTGGCAGTGTAGGTTGCAAACGCGATGCATTGCGCCAGGCTGGGGTTGGCATCATAGGTGCGGGCCATCCAGTGGATGAACGCGCCCATGACGGCAACACCGCCAAGCATGGCCAGGTACGACATGATGCTCATCCAGAGCGCGCTTTCCATGGTCAGCATGACGGGCGCACGCTCGCCGATGACCCAGCCTACCTGGGTAGTGCCGATAAATGCCGATACGGCGGGAATTGCCGCCAGTATCAACGTGTGGGTCAAGTACATGTGGCTGATGCTTTCCTCTTCGCCACGAATCTCTCGCCATTCCTGATCGGGATGGGTAAACAGCCCCAGAACGTGATGGATCATGCCAGTCACTCCTTTCGTTGTTGCCATCGCCCCCCAGAGGAGCGCTTGCTGGCCCGAGGTTCGGGCCATACGACCAGGTCACATACACGGTGGCCCTATGTCGCAGTATAGGAAGGAGTTCGCTGCATAAAACCGGGTTTTTAGAGCAAATTGCGCTGTCAGACGACGGGTTAATCACGATGCAGTCTTTATCGGATTGGCCTACGCCGCCAGTCGGTTTATGCGTAAAATAGTCGGCTTTTGTCATACCTCGCGGATTCCAAGCGCTATGGGCACCCTTTCGGTCAATCAGAACAAACTGCAAAAACGCCTTCGCCGCCTCGCGGGTGAGGCTGTCACCGACTTCAACATGATCGAAGACGGTGACAAGGTCATGGTCTGCCTGTCGGGCGGCAAAGACAGCTACACCATGCTCGATGTTCTGCTGCACCTGCAGAAGGTGGCACCGATCAAGTTCGAGATCGTTGCGGTGAACATGGATCAGAAACAACCGGGGTTCCCCGAGGACGTACTGCCGGCCTACCTCAAGACTTTGGGTATCGAGTACCACATTGTCGAGAAGGACACTTACTCGGTGGTCAAGGAATTGATCCCGGAAGGCAAGACCACCTGCTCGCTGTGCTCGCGCCTGCGTCGTGGCACCCTGTACACCTTCGCTGACGAAATCGGCGCGACCAAGATGGCCCTGGGTCATCACCGTGATGACATTGTCGAGACATTCTTCCTCAACATGTTCTTCAATGGCACGCTCAAGGCCATGCCGCCAAAACTGCTGGCCGACGATGGCCGCAACGTGGTCATCCGGCCGTTGGCCTACTGCAGCGAGAAGGACATTCAGGCCTACTCGGACATGAAAGAATTCCCGATCATCCCGTGCAACCTCTGTGGTTCACAGGAAAACCTGCAGCGTCAGGTCGTCAAGGACATGCTTCAGGAGTGGGAACGCAAGTCGCCGGGGCGTACCGAGAGTATCTTCCGTGGCCTGCAGAACGTGGTGCCGTCACAACTGGCCGACCGCAACCTGTTCGATTTCGTCAATCTGCGCATCGACGACACCGCGACGCCGCGCTTCCTCGACGTGCTGAACATCTGACGAACCACTCGGCAAGGAACCGCCATGCGTGATTATCAATGGCTGCATGAGTACTGCCTGAACCGATTCGGCTCTGCCGCTGCGCTGGAGGCGTATCTGCCGGTGCCGCGCACCCCGGCGCAGTTGCGTGCGATCAGTGACGACCGTTATCTGTCGACCCTGGCCCTGCGCGTGTTTCGCGCCGGGCTCAAGCACAGCCTGGTGGATGCCAAGTGGCCGGCGTTTGAGCAGGTATTCTTCGGCTTCGACCCGGAAAAGGTCGTGCTGATGGGCGCTGAGCATCTGGAACGGTTGATGCAGGACACCCGCATCATCCGTCACCTGGGCAAGCTCAAGAGCGTGCCTCGCAATGCGCAGATGGTGCTGGATGTGGCAAAGGAGAGGGGTAGCTTTGGCGCCTTGATCGCCGACTGGCCAGTGACTGACATCGTCGGTTTGTGGAAGTACCTGGCCAAGCATGGCAACCAGCTTGGTGGCTTGTCGGCACCTCGTTTTCTGCGCATGGTCGGCAAGGATACGTTTATCCCTACCGACGACATGGTTGCGGCCCTTGTGGCTCAGGACATCATCGACAAGGCGCCGACCAGCCTGCGGGACCTGGCGCGGGTGCAGGCGGCGTTCAATCAGTGGCACGCCGAAAGCGGGCGGCCACTGTGTCAGCTCTCAGTGATGCTGGCGCATACCGTTAACCATTGAGGTCAAGGCGGGTGGGGGATCGCTGGGCTCAGTGTTGCGCCGAGCCTTCACCCGCCAGTTTGCGGTCATACTGAAACCGCCAGCGCACATACAGCAAGGCGCTGATGAACAGCGCCAGGCTCAGCAGCACTTCCAGCCAGCCGAACAGTGCCCGGTCCGGGACGAAGGTGGCCTGTACACCGCTGATGAAATACAGGTTTACCACGAAGCAGATCCAGGCATGAGCCCGGGCACTGCCCAGCAGTATGCCTGGCATCAGTATCAGCAACGGTACCAGTTCGACGCCGAGAATCACCCAGGAGCGCGCGCCATGCAGCTCGGCGAACAGCAGGGTGTTGACGCTCAACAGGGCGATCAAGCCGACGAATGTCGCCAGGCTCAGCGCCCGGCTGATACGCACACGTGGAGCCAACCACTCCAGTGGGGGCAGTACTTTCGGCTTCTTAGCCACGGCCGTTCTCCAGTAGCGTAGCGGTGCTCGCCAAGCGTTGGCCGAGCGCCCGGCACAGGGCGATTTCATCGGCGTCCAGGGCGCGCTTGCCGTCAGCTCCGGCGTGGTGGCTGGCGCCATAAGGGGTGCCACCTCCACGGGTTTCCAGCAGCGCCGACTCGCTGTAGGGCAGGCCCATGATCAACATGCCATGGTGCATCAGCGGCAGCAGCATGGACAGCAGCGTCGATTCCTGGCCGCCATGCAGGCTGGCAGTGGAGGTGAACACCGCGGCGGGTTTGCCGACCAGGCCGCCGCTCAGCCAGAGGCTGCTGGTGCTGTCGATGAAGTACTTGAGAGGTGCGGCCATGTTGCCGAAGCGAGTCGGGCTGCCCAGTGCCAGGCCGGCACAATTACGCAGGTCGTCAAGGCTGGCATACAACGCACCGTTTTCCGGGATGCTCGGGGCAACGGCTTCGCACTCGCTGGAAATGGCCGGTACGGTGCGAATACGGGCTTCCAGGCCGCCCAGTTCAACGCCACGGGCAATCTGCCGGGCCATCTCACTGGTGGAGCCATGGCGGCTGTAATACAGAATGAGGATGTAGGGCGTGCTCACGAAAGGATCTCCAGCACCTTTTCGGGTGGCCGGCCAATCACGGCGTTGTCGCCCGCGACCAGAATCGGTCGCTCGATCAGTTTCGGGTGGCTGACCATGGCGGCAATCAGTTCATCTTCGGATAGGGCAGGGTTTGCCAGGTCGAGGCTCTTGTACTCGTCTTCGCCACTGCGCAGCAGTTCACGGGCTGTGATTCCCAGTTTGCCGAGCAGGCTGCGCAGCGTCGCCGCGTCGGGTGGTGTTTCCAGGTAGCGTACTACGGTTGGCGCCAGGCCACGGGCCTCGAGCAGTTCCAGCGCACCACGGGATTTGGAGCAGCGTGGGTTATGGTAAAGCGTCAAGTCGGTCATGTTCGGGTCGCATCCAGCATGAAGTGGCGGCTATTCTAACCGCAGCGACTTCGCATTTTGCTTGAATATTCAATAAGGATTGACCCATGACAAGGCGATTGGCAGCAGTACTGGCGATCACTACGAGCCTGTTGCTCGGCGGTTGCGGCGCAGACTATGGGCTGGATCAAAATGGCCGCAAAGTGGCGGCCGAGCACGTGGATGGGCGTTGGCTGGTGCTCAACTATTGGGCTGAATGGTGTGGCCCGTGCCGTACGGAGATTCCGGAGCTCAATGCAGTGGCCAAAGACCTGCAGGCCAAGGGCGTGACGGTGCTCGGGGTGAATTTCGACGGCCTGCGCGGTGATGAGCTGAAAAAGGCCAGTGATGCGCTGGGGATCGGGTTCACCGTGCTTGCTGACGACCCGGCCGAGCGCTTTGAGTTGCCGCGCAGTGAGGGTTTGCCGGTCACCTACATCATTGATGACAAGGGCAAGGTGCGCGAGCAGTTGCTGGGTGAGCAGACCGCAGCGGGCATTACCGAGAAGCTGACGGCACTCAAGGGCGCCTGATCCGTCGGTATCACGCGCAGCCAGGCAGTGGTTTGCGCGTCCCTGCAGGGGCCAGCAATGCCGGCCCCTGCAGAACATGACGGGTACTTAGCCTTCTTCAGGCCAAAAACGCAGTGGCTTGCCTTGTGCTGGCCAGAACCGTACCTGTTCGATTGGCGAGATGTCCCAGCGTTGTACCTCTCCCAATGCCTGCAGGAAACGTTGCTCCTGTTCCATCAGTGCCGGTGCGCAGCGCTTGCGGGTGCTGCCAATTTTACCGAAGCTCAGTTTGTTTCCGTCCAGCTGGTACGGCGCGAACCAGTGGTTGCAGCCTGCATTGCCATACGCCCGGCCATCGGCTGCCAAGGTCAGCGTCAGGTGGCTGTAGTCCATCAGTGGCCGTTCGCCAATCCATTCCAGTATGTAGCTTTGCTCCTGCTCCAGCTTCATTGGCTCGGCAGCGCAGCCGACCAGGCCTGCGGCTGCCAGGGCCGATAACAGAAGTTGTTTCACTGCGCCTGCCCCCGGCATTTCGGGCACGTATGTTTGTCGCCCTGGGTGGTCCAACCCAGTTCGGCAATACGCGCCACGGCGGCGGGTTGTTGGGCCTTGTTGCCCAGCTTGGCGTCTACCGCGAACTCGAAGTCGAGGCTGGCCTGGCAGCTGTCGCAGTTGACTTGCCACTGATGGATCGCCAGTTCGCCGAAGACCGGGCCACTGGCCACGGCTACCCATTGACCGGGCGGGTTGATCAGGTGGCGTACTTTTTCCACGGTAAGGCGCATTGACAGGGTCTTGCTGCCCTTGAGGGTCACCAGCAAGACATCGTCATTGTGGATTGAGCCACCATTGCCAGTGACCTGGTAGCGACCTGGTGCCAGAGAGCGGCATTCGATCAGGGTGTGTTGCGGATTAAACAGGTTGTAGCGGAAATCGTGTTCGACCATGGGTCCTCCAAATCTGCCGCGTATCCTAGCATCAACCTTCGACCAGATTCTGCGGATTCCCGACCGCCCAGCGGGCAATGTTCTCCAAGGTGGTCTGGGCAATGGCGGCCAGGGCTTCATGAGTAAGGAACGCCTGGTGGGCGGTGATGATCACGTTGGGGTAGGTCAGCAGCCGCGCCAGCACATCATCCTGTAGAGGTTGGTCGGAGCGATCTTCAAAGAACAGCTGTGCTTCTTCCTCGTAGACGTCCAGGCCCAGGTAGCCGAGTTGGCCGCTTTTCAGGGCATCACTCAGAGCTGGGGTGTCCACCAGCGCGCCACGGCCGGTGTTGATCAACATCGACCCGCGTTGCATCAACGCCAGGCTCTGCTGATTGATCAGGTGGCGGGTTTGCTCGGTCAAGGGGCAATGCAGGCTGACGATGCGTGCCTGAGCCAACAACTCCGGCAACGGCAGGTAGCGTGCGCCAAGGTCCTGCATTTGAGGGTTGGGGAAGGGGTCGTAGGCCAGTAGCTGGCAGCCGAAGCCGGCCATGATCCGTGCAAAGGCCAAGCCTATCTGGCCGGTACCGATCACCCCGACGGTTTTGCCGTAGAGGTCGAAGCCTGTCAGCCCATGCAGGCTGAAGTCGCCTTCGCGGGTGCGGTTATAGGCCCGGTGCAGGCGTCGATTGAGGGCCAGAATCAAGGCCACGGCGTGTTCGGCGACGGCGTGCGGTGAATAGGCCGGTACGCGCACCACGCTCAGCCCCAGGCGTTTGGCGGCCTTCAGGTCAATATGGTTATAGCCGGCCGAGCGCAAGGCGATCAGCCGCGTGCCACCGGCCGCCAGATGCTCCAGCACCGGTGCTGATAAATCATCGTTGATGAAGGCGCAGACAATCTCGTGGCCTGCCGCCAGCATGGCGGTAGCCTCGGTCAGGCGCGCAGCCTGGAAGTTCAGGGTCAGCCCTTCAATGGCGGGCGCGGCACGGAAACTCTCCTGGTCGTATGTCTGGCTGCTGAAAAATAGTGCGCGCATGGCAAAGCTCCTTGGCATCGAATGCCGCCAGTTTAAACAACCGCCACGCCGCTGGCTTTGCCTCAGGTCAGACGCTCAGCCGCGCCTGGGCGCTGAGCCGGGCAAGGGCGCGATCCAGTTCGTCGAGGGCCTGTTGGGCTTGCGGCGCATTTTGTTTAAGTAACGTCTCGCAGCGCTGGCAGGCGGCGCGCAGTTGTGGCACACCACAATAGCGGGTGGCGCCATTGAGACGGTGAACCCGTTCGATCAGCGCGGTGCGGTCACTCGCATGGCGTGCGGTACGGATGGCATCGCGGTCGGCGTCCAGTGAGGCCAGCAGCATTGCCAGCATGTCAGCCGCCAGGTCCGGTTTACCTGCCGCCAGACGCAGGCCTTCTTCCGGGTCGAGTACTTTGAGTTCGGCACTGTCGACCGGGCGCTCGCTGAAACGTTCTACAGGCGGCTTGGCCAGTGAGAGCCCCGTCCATTTCAGCAGGACCTGGGCCAATTGCCGCTCACTGACTGGCTTGGTCAGGTAGTCGTCCATACCGCTGTGCAGCAAGGCGAGTTTTTCGTTGGCCATCGCGTGGGCGGTCAGTGCCACGATCGGTAGCGCTGCGCTATCGTTTGCGGTTTCCCAGAGACGTATTTGTTCGGTGCATTCGCGCCCGTCCATGCCCGGCATCTGTACGTCCATCAGAACGAGGTCGAAGCAGTCCTCCTGTACCGCCTTGATCGCCGCGCTGCCGCTATCGACGGCCTCTACCGAGGCGCCAAGGTCTTCCAACAGTGTTTGTACCAGGAGCAGGTTGGCAGGGTTGTCGTCGACACACAGCACTTTGGGTTGGCGCTGCCCCGGCACTTGACGCGTCAGCTCTTCCTCACTTCGTCGTGGTTCGGTCAAATCCAGCAGAGCGCGGCGCAGTTTGCGGGTGCAGGTTGGTTTGACCTGCAATTGGCTGTGCGGGTTCGGCAGGCAGGCTTGAAACGCGCGTTGCTCGGTGGTCGGGCACAGCACCATGGTCTGGCAACCCTGTTTTTCGAGGGTTTGCACGTGCTGACCAAGTCTCTCAGGGGACAGGTTGGCAAGGCTTACGCCGAGCACCGCCAGCTCAAATGGCTGGCCGGCCAGGCGAGCCGCATCCATGCCATTGAGCAACTGATCGAGCGTGTTGAACACCGTAATGCTCAGCCCGCAGTCCTGCAGTTGGTGCTGCAGGGCCTGGCACGCCAGGGGGTGTGGGTCGATTATGGCGGTGCGGCGTCCCTGCAGCGACGATGGCGGCAGGTCTTCAGCATCATCCAGGGCTTTAGGCAAGCGTAGGCTGACCCAGAACTGAGAGCCTTCGCCCGGGGTACTGTCGACACCAATTTCGCCGCCCATCTGTTCAATCAGTCGCTTGGAAATCACCAGCCCCAGCCCCGTTCCGCCTGGCTGGCGGGAGAGGGAGTTATCGGCTTGGCTGAATGCCTGGAACAGGGCGCGCACGTCTTGCGGCGACAGCCCGATGCCTGTGTCCTGAACGCTGATGCGCAGGTGGACACTGTCCTCCTGATCATCGTCGTCATCCTCTAGCATCACTCGTGCGACGATGGTGCCCTCACGCGTGAACTTGATGGCGTTGCTGACCAGGTTAGTGATGATCTGCTTCAGTCGCAGCGGGTCACCAACCAGCGACAATGGGGTGTCGCGGTAAATCACGCTGACCAGTTCAAGCTGCTTGGCGTGGGCCGAAGGGGCGAGAATGGTCAGGGTTTCCTGAATGACGTCGCGCAGGTTGAACGGAATACTGTCGAGCACCAGTTTCCCAGCCTCGATTTTCGAGAAGTCGAGAATCTCGTTGATGATGCCCAGCAGGTTGTCGGCAGACTTCTCAATGGTGCCCAGGTACTCAAGCTGGCGCGGGCTCAGCTCGCTTTTCTGCAGCAGGTGAGTAAAACCGAGGATGCCGTTGAGCGGGGTGCGGATCTCATGGCTCATGTTGGCCAGAAACTCTGACTTGATCCGGCTGGCTTCCAGGGCTTCCTTGCGCGCCATGTCCAGTTCGATGTTCTGGATCTCGATGGTTTCCAGGTTCTGGCGAACATCCTCTGTTGCCTGGTCGATGCTGTGCTGCAGTTCTTCATGGGCGTTTTGCAGGGTTTGGGCCATGCGGTTGATGCCGTCGGCCAGCTCATCCAGTTCGTAACTCCCCAGCGTAGGTAGGCGTTGCTCCAGGTTGCCGTCCTTGAGCTGGTTCACCGCATGCTTGATCTGCCCTAGAGGGCCGTTAATGGTCCGGCTTATGCGCAAGGCAACCAGGGCGGTTACAACCAGGCCGATGAAAATCAGCAGCATGCTGGCAAAGAGGCTGCGGTAGCCCCGTAGGAGTGTGCCGTCATGGGACAGTTCGACTTCCACCCAGCCGAGCAGGCGGTGGGATTCGCCGGGAATCAATTCGCCCGCCAGATCGCGATGGCGGCCAAATACCGGTAGCAGATAGCGCGTCGCGTCGCTGCCGCTGCGCTGCAACAACTGGGTTGTGTCGCCATTGGGTGCCTGGTTGAGCATGCTCGGTCCGGCATGGGCAAGGCTGCTGCGGTCGGGCGCAAGAAAACCTACCGCACGTACATCGGCTTGTTCCAGTGCCTGAGCGGCGATGCGCTCCAGTTGTGCGGGGTTGTTGCTGACCAGTGCCGGTGCCACCAGAGGGGCCAGTTGCTCCGCAATCATCTTGCCGCGTTGCAGCAGTTGGGACTGCAACTCGTTTTGCTGCAGCCAGGTGAAATAGCCACCCAGTACCAGCGCCATCAGGCTGGTCGGCAAGAGCGCGAGCAACAGCACACGGCTTCTGATACCCAATCTATTCAGCACGCCACTCTCCTGTGCTCAGGCAATTGCTGTAAGACGCCATAAGATCCAAGTGGCGGCCCAAGTCGGAAAATTACCGCGACTATCGAAGCAATGCACTCATTTGTATCTACTTTTATCTTTTTGTGGGAATTTTCCTAGATGTTTGTCGGTAATTGGTTGCTTGATGCGTATGTAATCTGAATAATCATGTTATTGAGAATTACTAGCGTCTACTAATGAGTCCCGTAATTACGCCTGTCCCCAACATTCTTGCAATCGAAGACGATCCGATCCTGGGTAGCTACGTGCATGAACAGATGCAACGCAGTGGCTTTCGGGTGACCTGGTGCCGGGATGGCGGTGAGGGGTTGGCGCTGGCAACGCGTGAGCCTTTCGATGTCGTGTTGATGGATATCCTGCTGCCGGGATTGAATGGCCTGGATGCCTTGTCGCAGTTGCGTGCGTGCAGTTCGACACCGGTCATTCTGATGTCCGCCCTGGGCGCGGAGGCCGACCGTATCAGTGGCTTTCAGCGAGGCGCGGACGATTACTTGCCCAAGCCCTTCAGCATTGCTGAGTTACGGGTGCGGGTCGAAGCGATCCTGCGCCGGGTTGCACTGGAGCGACGCCACCAGCAACCCGAGCCGATGCTTTCAGGCGGGCTGCTGTTCGATGAGCGGATCACTGATGTGTGTTTCGAGCAGCGCTGGGCCGGGCTGACCCCCAGTGAATATCGCCTGCTGGAAACCCTTCAGCGCAATGTCGAAGAGGTACTGAGCAAGCCGTTCCTCTACCAGCAGGTACTGCAGCGCGGTTACTCCCGGCACGACCGTAGCCTGGATATGCATGTGAGCCAGATTCGCCGGAAACTGAAGCGCATTGGTTACCTGGAGCGGCAAGTGCTGACTGTTTGGGGCAAAGGCTACCGGCTCAGCGCTGTCGAGGCCGGTTAAGTGCCCGGTCGTTATTCACTGTTCTGGAAGCTGGCCGTTCTGCTGGTGGGCTTCTGCCTGCTGATGATCGCGTTGAGCTGGACCTGGGGCCGTCAAATGGAGACCCGTACAGCCTTTCTCTCAAGCACCGCACGAGCAACGCTCGAGGCGTATGCAGCAGACGCCGAACAGGCCTGGCGACGCGGCTCAGAGGCGGCGGTCGATGCTTGGCTGGAAGGTGTGCGTCGCCGTGAAGGTGTCTGGGTCGGGGTCATTGGCCGTGATTTGCAATCCCTTGGCAGCCTGCCTTTGAGTGATGCCGAAAGCCAGCGCCTGACCGCCCTGCGCGGGGTTGATTGGCCGATCAGTCGCCGCGCCACGCAGCCCCCCTGGATCAAGCTGCCTTTTCCCCTGGACGCCACTCAGGGCAGTCTGGTCATCGAGTTGCCGCAGCGATTGATGCCCCAGCGCCATGTCACGTTGCTCTGGGCCGTGGTTATCAACGGGCTGATTCCTGGTCTGTTGACGTTACTGTTCTGTGTCGGGCTCTACCGCATGTTGATCATGCCGTTGAACCAACTGCGTCACCAGGCCAACGCCTGGCGGGCCAATCAGCTTTCAGCGCGGGTAGCCAGTACGACCACCAGCCGGCGTGATGAACTTGGCGAGCTGGGGCGTGCATTCGATGATATGGCCCAACGGCTACAACGCACCGTTACTCTGCAGCAGCAGTTGCTGCGAGACTTGTCTCATGAGTTGCGTACGCCCCTCAGTCGGTTGCGTGTTGCCTGTGACTCGGAGGTTGATGAGCGGGGCTTGCGTGAGCGCTTGAGCCGCGAGGTCGACGGCATGCAGCGGCTGGTTGAAGATGCGCTGCAACTGGCATGGCTTGATGCTGAGCAAAGCCCTCTGACCAGAGAGCCGATCCAGGTTCAGGCACTGTGGGAGATGCTGGTCGAGGATGCCTGCTTTGAAAGTGGCTGGTCGGCGGATCAACTGCAGTGCTCGCTGGACGGCTCCTGCTGGGTGCTGGGTAACCTCAACAGTCTGGCCCAGGCATTGGAAAACATTCTGCGCAATGCCATTCGGCATTCACCTGCCGAAGGTGTGATTCGTCTGGGTGGGCGCCGTAGCGGCAGCCTGTGGGTCCTCTGGATAGACGATCAGGGGGGCGGCGTTGCCAAGGGCGAACTGGAACGTATTTTCGATCCTTTCGCCCGGTTGGATGGTTCACGCCCCGGTGATGGCGGCTTTGGCCTGGGATTAAGCATCGCCCGCAATGCGCTGACGCGCCAAGGCGGGCAGCTATGGGCGCAGAATACTGATGAAGGCCTGCGGCTGCTGATGCAATTGCCTGCTGCAACCGAGCTTATAGCTCAAGGCTATAAGGAGCATACATTGCGTGATATGGGCGCACGCCGTTTGCCGGTATGATGAATACCCCCGCAGTCTGGATTGCGAATACGCCATGACCTTGCAGTACCCTACGATCGCCGATTGCGTCGGCAACACGCCCTTGGTTCGCCTGCAGCGCATTGCTGGCGATACGAGCAACACCCTCCTGCTCAAGCTTGAAGGCAATAACCCGGCAGGTTCGGTCAAGGACCGGCCAGCGTTGTCGATGATTACCCGTGCCGAACTGCGCGGGCAGATCAAGCCGGGTGACACCCTGATCGAAGCGACCTCGGGTAATACCGGGATTGCCCTGGCCATGGCAGCGGCGATCAAGGGCTACAAGATGATTCTGATCATGCCGGACAACTCCAGCGCCGAGCGCAAGGCGGCCATGACCGCCTACGGTGCCGAGCTGATCCTGGTCAGTAAGGAAGAGGGCATGGAAGGTGCCCGTGATCTGGCCGGGCGGCTGCAGGCCGAAGGCCGTGGCCAGGTGCTCGACCAGTTCGGCAATGGTGACAACCCTGAAGCCCATTACGTCAGCACTGGCCCGGAAATCTGGCGCCAGACCCAGGGCACCATTACCCATTTCATCAGCTCCATGGGTACCACCGGTACTATCATGGGCTGCTCGCGCTACCTGAAGGAGCAGAACCCGGCGGTGCAGATCGTCGGCCTGCAGCCGATGGAAGGTTCTGCTATTCCTGGCATTCGCCGTTGGCCGCACGAGTACCTGCCGAAAATCTTCGAGGCCGAGCGCGTTGACCGTGTGGTCGATATGTCCCAGGCCGAGGCAGAAGACACCACCCGCCGTCTGGCCCGTGAAGAAGGTATTTTCTGTGGTGTGTCCTCTGGCGGTGCCGTGGCGGCCATGTTGCGCCTGTCTCGCGAGGTAGAGAACGCGGTCATGGTGGCGATCATTTGCGACCGTGGCGACCGTTACCTGTCGACCGGCATTTTTGACGCTGGTAACTGATGTCCAAGAATAAACGTAATAGCGGCCTGCGCTTTCAGCCGGCCGGCGGCAGCCGTACCCCACAGGTTCCTGTTGGCAAGAAGCAGCGCCTGACACTCGAACGCTTGTCCGGCGACGGCCGTGGCATCGCATTTGTTGAGGGGCGTACCTGGTTTGTCAGCGGTGCGCTGGCGGGTGAAGAGGTCGAAGCGCGGGTGCTCAGCGCCCATGGCAAGGTGGTCGAGGCACGTCTGGAGCGTGTATTCAGCGCCAGCCCGCTGCGGCGTACGGCCCCTTGCGCGCATGCGGCCCGTTGCGGTGGCTGCAACCTGCAGCACCTGCCCCATGCCGAGCAGTTGGCGCTCAAGCAGCGCCTGCTCGCGGAACAGTTGCAGCGTGTAGCGGGCGTTGAGCCTGAGCACTGGGCGCCGCCGCTGAGTGGGCCTGAGTTCGGCTACCGGCGGCGTGCGCGCGTTGCAGTGCGTTGGGATGCCCGCGCCAAACACCTGGAGGTTGGTTTCCGTGCCGAGGCCAGTCAGGATATCGTTGCGATCGATGAATGTCCGGTGCTGGTCGACGCCCTGCAGCCGATCATGCAGCAGTTGCCTGCCGTGTTGCGCGGCTTGCGCAAACCTCAAGTGATCGGCCATGTCGAATTGTTCAGCGGTACGGCGCTGGCGCTGTTGCTGCGCCATACCGCTCCGCTGACGGAGGGCGATCTACAGCAACTGCAGGCGTTCTGTAACGACGCTGGCGTGCAACTCTGGTTGCATGGAGAGGGTGAGCCGACCGCGGTTGATCCGAGCCAGGCGTTGGGTTTTGTTCTTGAGCCGTGGGGCCTGGAGCTGGCCTACCGCCCAGGTGACTTCGTTCAGGTCAATGCCCAGGTCAATACCGCGATGATCGAACAGGCACTGGCCTGGTTGGCACCGCAGAATGACGAGCGTGTGCTTGACCTGTTCTGCGGCCTGGGTAACTTCGCTTTGCCACTCGCCCGACAAGCCCGCGAAGTCGTGGCGGTGGAAGGGGTGCAGACCATGGTCGAGCGTGCCGCGGAAAACGCCCGCAGTAATAATTTGCATAACGTGCGCTTTTTTCAGGCCGATTTGTCCCAACCTCTGGCAGGCATGGAGTGGGCCAGTGAGGGCTTTTCTGCGGTACTCTTGGATCCACCACGGGACGGTGCGCTTGAGGTGGTCAGAAATATTGCGAACCTGGGTGCCAAGCGTCTGGTCTATGTTTCGTGTAACCCGGCCACTCTGGCGCGCGATACCCAAGCGTTGCTCGGGCAGGGTTACCGGTTAAAGTGTGCCGGGATACTCGACATGTTTCCTCAGACGGCCCATGTCGAGGCCATGGCGTTATTCGAGGCGGGCTAGCGTAGCAAGCCCGTTCGGCGGTTGCCCCTTGGATCCGGCAGGGGCAACGCCTGTGATTTCAAGCGCATTACGTATGCGCGGTAGGGAAAGGTAAACAAAGATGGTACAGGTGAGAGTGCACCAGCCGGTCAACACCGACGGTAGTATCAATCTCGAGGCATGGCTGGATCATGTGGTCAGCGTCGATACGGCGCTGGACCGGGAAGCCCTCAAGGCCGCCTGTGAGTTCACCCAGGATGTCGAGAAAAAGGGCAACCCGGCCAAGCATTCCTGGGCCGACGGTACGTCGAGTTTTCAGGCCGGGCTTGAGATCGCGGAAATTCTCGCTGATCTGAAGCTTGATCAGGATTCTCTGGTGGCCGCGGTCATCTATCGCTCTGTGCGCGAAGGCAAGGTAACCCTGGCCGAGGTGGGCCAGCGCTTTGGTCAGGTCGTGTCCAAGCTGATCGATGGTGTGCTGCGTATGGCGGCCATCACCGATAGCCTCAATCCGCGTCATTCCTTGGTACTTGGCTCTCAGGCGCAGGTTGAAAACCTGCGCAGGATGCTCGTGGCCATGGTTGACGATGTGCGCGTGGCCCTGATCAAGCTGGCTGAGCGCACGTGTGCGATCCGTGCGGTGAAGAGTGCCGACGACGAGAAGCGCCACCGGGTCGCCCGCGAAGTGTTCGATATCTACGCGCCGTTGGCGCATCGCCTGGGTATCGGGCATATCAAGTGGGAGCTGGAAGACCTGTCCTTCCGCTACCTGGAGCCTGAACAGTACAAGCAGATCGCCAAGTTGCTGCATGAGCGCCGGCTGGATCGTGAGCGCTTCATTTCTGATGTCATGAACCAGTTGCAGAACGAACTGCTGGCCACCGGGGTCAAGGCTGACATCAGTGGCCGTGCCAAGCATATCTATTCGATCTGGCGCAAAATGCAGCGCAAGGGCCTGGAGTTCAGCCAGATCTACGACGTGCGGGCGGTGCGCGTGCTGGTTCCGGAAATGCGCGACTGTTACACCGCGCTGGGTATCGTGCATACCCTTTGGCGGCACATTCCCAAGGAGTTCGACGACTACATCGCCAACCCCAAGGAGAATGGTTACCGCTCCCTGCATACTGCGGTTATCGGCCCGGAGGGCAAGGTACTGGAGGTTCAGATCCGTACCCACGCCATGCATGAAGAGGCCGAGCTCGGCGTCTGTGCGCATTGGCGCTACAAGGGCACGGATGTCAAATCCAGCTCCAACCACTATGAAGAGAAAATTTCCTGGCTGCGTCAGGTCCTCGAGTGGCATGAAGAGCTGGGCGATATTGGTGGCCTGGCTGAACAGTTGCGGGTCGACATCGAGCCGGATCGGGTCTATGTCTTTACCCCGGACGGGCATGCCATTGACCTGCCCAAGGGCGCGACCCCGCTCGACTTCGCCTACCGCGTGCATACCGAAATCGGCCACAACTGCCGCGGCGCCAAGATCAATGGGCGGATCGTACCCCTCAACTACAGCCTGCAGACCGGTGAGCAGGTCGAAATCATCACCAGCAAGCACGGTAATCCGAGCCGTGACTGGCTGAACACGAACCTGGGCTATGTCACCACCTCGCGGGCACGGGCCAAGATCGTACACTGGTTCAAGCTGCAGGCTCGTGATCAGAACGTTGCCGCAGGCAAGACCTTGCTTGAGCGTGAGCTCACGCGGCTCGGTCTGCCCCAGGTGGACTTTGAGCGCCTGGCGGAAAAAGCCAACGTCAAGACCGCCGAGGATATGTTTGCCTCGTTGGGCGCCGGCGACTTGCGCCTGGCCCATTTGGTCAACGCCGCACAGCAACTGGTGGAACCGGAGCGTGTTGAGCAACTGGAGTTCATCACCCGCAAGGCGACCGGTATCAAACCGGGCAAGCGCGGTGATATCCAGATCCAGGGCGTGGGTAACCTGCTGACGCAGATGGCGGGTTGCTGCCAGCCGCTGCCGGGGGATGCCATCGTTGGCTATATCACCCAGGGCCGCGGCGTGACCATCCACCGTCAGGATTGCGCTTCGGCGTTGCAGTTGGCCGGGCGTGAGCCGGAGCGGATCATCCAGGTAAGCTGGGGGCCGGTACCGGTGCAGACGTATCCGGTGGATATCGTCATCCGTGCCTACGACCGTCCGGGCTTGCTGCGTGACGTCTCTCAAGTGCTGCTTAACGAGAAGATCAACGTGCTGGCGGTCAATACCCGCTCGAACAAGGAAGACAACACTGCGCTGATGTCGCTGACCATCGAAATTCCGGGGCTTGATGCACTAGGACGCTTGTTGGGGCGTATTTCGCAGTTGCCGAACATCATCGAGACGCGGCGTAATCGTACTTCCTGAGGTGCTTTCGCCCGCACTGCCAGTTTCCCCGGGAGCTGCAGTGCGGGTGATGATGCCAGGCCCTCCGACACAGAGAACCCAAGATGTACACCCTAGACGACTTGCTTCATCTCATGGCGCGCCTGCGTGATCCGCAGTACGGTTGCCCGTGGGACCTCAAGCAGACCTACGCGAGCATTGTTCCCTACACGCTTGAAGAAGCTTACGAGGTGGCTGATGCCATCGAGCGCAGTGATTTCGAGCACCTGCAAGGTGAGTTGGGCGATCTGCTGTTTCAGGTGGTGTATTACAGCCAATTGGCGCGGGAGGAGGGGCGCTTCGAGTTTGAGGCTGTAGTCGATAGCATCACTCGCAAACTGATTCGTCGTCATCCCCATGTGTTTCCAACGGGGGAGCTGTATGCGCCGCTGGATACGCCGCGCCTCGATGAAGGCCAGGTCAAGCAGCGCTGGGAAGAAATCAAGGCTCAGGAGCGCGCCGAGAAGGCCGAGCCTGAGCAGTTGTCGCTGCTCGATGACGTGCCGGCAGCCTTGCCGGCCTTGTCGCGAGCGGCCAAGCTGCAAAAGCGAGCGGCTCAGGTCGGCTTTGACTGGCCTGATGCCTTGCCTGTGTTGGACAAGGTCCGTGAGGAGCTCGATGAAGT
Source organism: Pseudomonas sp. HLS-6 (assembly GCF_002753995.1). Classification (NCBI taxonomy): domain Bacteria; kingdom Pseudomonadati; phylum Pseudomonadota; class Gammaproteobacteria; order Pseudomonadales; family Pseudomonadaceae; genus Pseudomonas; species Pseudomonas sp. HLS-6. The sequence goes on along the minus strand of NZ_CP024478.1, from coordinate 3,968,543 downwards.
GCTCCAGGCCATGGCCGACAATGACCCGGCGGCATTGGCCGACGAGGTGGGCGACTTGTTGTTTGCCGCCGTCAATCTGGCGCGGCATGTGAAAGTCGATCCGGAAACCGCGCTGCGTGGCGCCAATGGCAAGTTCGAAAGACGCTTCCGTTTTATCGAACAGGCATTGCGCGATATGGGCCGTCCGATCGAAGATTGCACCCTCGAAGACTTGGACGCGCTCTGGGGCGAGGCCAAACGTCAGGAAAAGAACCTGTCCAGCTGCGGCTGAACTGTTGCATAAGTGAGTAAGCATCCATGAGTCTTTCCCTTCGTGACCAATTGCTCAAGGCCGGTCTGGTCAACCAGAAGCAGGTCAAGCAGGTCACCAAAGAGCAGAAGAAGCAAAAACGCCTGGAGCATAAAGGCCAGGTAGAAGTTGATGACACCCAGCAGCGTCTGGCCAAGGAAGCCATGGCCGAGAAGGCCAAGCGCGACCAGGAGCTGAACCGTCAGCAGCAGGAGAAGGCCGAGCAGAAGGCCCGTGCTGCTCAGGTCAAGCAACTGATTGAAGTGTCGCGCTTGCCCAAGCTGAACACTGAGGACTACTACAACTTCGTGGACGACAAGAAGGTCAAGCGCCTGTCGGTCAACGCCCTGATGCGTAGCAAGCTGAGCAGTGGCTCGTTGGCTATCGTTCATCACGGTGGAGGTTACGAAGTGATTCCACGTGAAGCTGCGCTGAAGATCCAGGAGCGTGATCCCAAGCGTATCGTCCTGCTCAACACTCAGGTTGAGGAGCCGGATGCCGATGATCCGTACGCGGCCTATCAGATCCCTGATGATCTGATGTGGTAAAGCGACAAACCCCGCTTCGGCGGGGTTTGTCGTTATTGGCGCTGATACTGAAAACCCCGCACAGCGCGGGGTTTTCAGGTGTGCTGTCGGGCTTCAGTTGCCTTTGACAGGTTTTCCGTCGACCGTACCGTCCTGCAGTATGATCACGTATTCCTTGCCGTCGGTTTCAACCTGGCGCAGTTGTACCAGCAGGTAGTCCCAGTCCTTGGCGAACCACAGTTCAGTGATGCGCTTGCTCTGGCTTGGGTCGCGTACGCGCTCGACCTTGATGGCGTCAACCTGGCCGGCCTTGGTCGAGACTTTCTCTGTGCCCAGGACGCGGAAGTCGTAGGTGTCGATCTCGTCGCCATCGACCACTTGGTAGCTGATGCTTTTCTTGCCAGCGGCAACGTCATGTTGCAGTGCAAGCTGATACGAGGACTTGTCCAGCACGCCACGGTTGAGTGGCAGCTTTACGGCATCTCCACGGTCGGTGCCGGTGATCATGTTGCTTGACCAGTCGAAGTCCAGATCAACTTTTTTCGCCTTGCCCAAGCCGCCACGTTCGAAGTGGTAGGTTTGTGGCAGCAGGGTGTCCTTGTCCATGCGCAAGGTGCTTTGCTCGGTCAGGCTGGCGATCATCATCGCGGCCTTGAAGTTGAGGCTCCAGGTACCGTTGGCATTCTTGACCAGGCTGCGCTCGGCGGTGCCGCTCATGGGCAGCTGTTTCCAGTCGGCGGTGTAGCTGGCCGAGTAGGGCTTCAGCTCGGCTGCCTGAAGCGGTAACGCAAGCACGGCGAGGGCGAAAAGCAGGGCGCGACGCATAAAATCTCCTAGGGTCGAATCAAGTGGCCGCTGGCCGCCAGAGGCTGGCCATCCATTAACGCACCGGTTTCGCCCAAGCGTAAACGACCTTCAGCGAACCAGCGAACAGCCAGCGGGTAAATCTGATGTTCCTGGCGGTGAACCCTTTGTGCCAGGCTTTCTGGCGTGTCGTCCAACTCTACCGGTATTACTGCTTGTACGACCAGTGGTCCGCCGTCGAGTTCCTCGGTGACGAAGTGGACACTGCAGCCATGTTCGCGATCGCCAGCTTCCAGCGCGCGTTGATGGGTGTGCAGGCCCTTGTACTTGGGCAGTAGGGAGGGGTGGATGTTCAACAGCCGGCCCTGATAGTGGCGGACGAATCCGGCACTGAGAATGCGCATGAACCCGGCCAGTACGACCAGTTGCGGTGAGTAGCCGTCGATCAGCTCGATCAACGCCGCATCGAACGCCTCGCGGCCATCGAAGGCCTTGTGGTCGAGTACGGCGGTGTCGATGCCTGCATCGCGGGCGCGTTGCAGGCCGTAGGCATCGGCGCGGTTGGAAATCACCGCGCGGATCCGCACCGGGTTGCCCTCGGTGCGGGTGCTGTCGATCAGCGCTTGCAGGTTGCTGCCGGAACCCGACAGCAGTACCACTACATCACAGAGCGTGCTCGGCATTAGTGCGCCTTGAGGTTTTTCAGCTCGACCTGGGCAGCGCCCTCGGCAGCGGCGGCGATCTGGCCGATCACCCATGGCTGCTCGCCGGCTTCACGCAGCACGTCCAGCGCGCGCTGGACATCGTCCTGAGCCACGCAGATGACCATGCCGACGCCGCAGTTCAGTACGCGGTGCATTTCGGTCTCGTTGACGTTGCCTTGCTCTTGCAGCCAGTTGAACACGGCTGGACGCTCCCAGCTGGCGACATCGACAACCGCCTGTGCGCCTTTTGGCAGTACACGCGGGATGTTGTCGAGCAGGCCACCGCCGGTGATGTGCGCCATGGCCTTGACCGCGCCAGTCTCCTTGATCAGCTTGAGCAGTGGCTTGACGTAGATGCGGGTCGGGGCCATCAGCAGGTCGGTCAGCGGTTTGCCGTCGAGCTGGATGTTCTCGATGTCCGCGCCGGCGACTTCGATGATCTTGCGGATCAGCGAGTAGCCGTTGGAGTGCGGGCCGGACGATGGCAGGGCGATCAGCGCGTCGCCGTTGGCAACACGGGAGCCGTCGATGATGTCGGCTTTCTCGACCACGCCGACGCAGAAGCCTGCCAGGTCGTAGTCTTCGCCTTCGTACATGCCCGGCATTTCGGCGGTTTCACCACCGACCAGCGAGCAGCCAGCCAGTTCGCAACCCGCGCCAATACCGGTGACCACCTGGGCTGCGGTGTCGACGTTGAGCTTGCCAGTGGCGTAGTAGTCAAGGAAGAACAGTGGCTCGGCGCCACAGACCACCAGGTCGTTCACGCACATGGCGACCAGGTCGATGCCGATGCTGTCGTGCTTGTTCAGGTTCAGCGCCAGACGCAGCTTGGTGCCGACACCGTCGGTACCCGAGACCAGAACCGGCTGTTTGTAGCCGGCCGGGATTTCGCAGAGGGCGCCAAAACCGCCCAGGCCGCCCATGACTTCCGGGCGCGCCGTGCGCTTGGCCACGCCTTTGATGCGTTCGACCAATGCTTCACCGGCGTCGATGTCTACACCGGCGTCCTTGTAGCTCAGGGAGGGTTGCTTGCTCATGATCCAGGCCTTTAGGGGGGAGGGATTCGGGGGAATCGACCGTGACCTGCCAGGCAAAGCGGAGGTTTTCCTGCTGCCTGACCGTCGCCGGTCTGCGAAGGCGCGCGATTTTATCAGGGTTACCGGGTAGCGGCCATCCTCAGGCCGACGGGTAGAGCCTCAATCGACAGAAAAATGATGATTAACCACCTGCGACTGGTTGCCGCGCCATGGGCTGTATAAGGTATAGCCATGGTGTACTGATGAAAATGCCGTGACGATTGAATGTTTTACCGGGGCCTGTGGTCTCAACCCCGGGCGCGGTCAAGCGGTGCCTCTATTTATGAATGGACGGGAGTCCCACATGCGTTTGTGCTCATATCTGGTCCTCGGCTGTGTCGCGCTGTTTGGCCTGACCGCTCAGGCCGAAACCCTCTCCGGTTTGTACCAGGTGCGTCAACCGGTCAGCGGCCAAGGCGCCGAGGCACGCACCCAGGCTACCGAACAGGCGCTCAATACCCTGGTGTTGCGCCTGACCGGTGACAGTAAAGCCCTGCAGAACCCCGCCGTCGTGGCCCTTCGCAAAGACCCGCAACAGATCATCAGTCAGTTTGGCTATGAAGCCGGCCCGCCCGAAACCCTGTTGGTGGACTTCGACCCGGGCACAACTGATCGGGCGCTGCGTCAGGCGGGCTTGGCCCTGTGGGGGAATAATCGTCCGGCGATTCTCGGTTGGTGGTTGAACGATAGCGCTGAAGGTTCGAACCTGGTCGGCGACGGGCAAAGCAGTGCCGTGGCGTTGCGTCGTGCGGCCCAGCACCGTGGTCTGCCTCTGCGCTTGCCGCTGGGGGATCTGGGCGAGCAGTTGGTCGCTACCGCGAAAAACCTGGAAGGTACCGACCCGGCGCCGTTGCGCGATGCCTCCGAGCGTTATGGTGCCGATGCGTTGTTGGCAGTGCATGCCACCGAGGCCGACGGTAAATGGCAGGGTACCTGGCGCCTCTGGCAGGGTGACCAGCGTGAGCAGGGCAAGGTTGAGGGCGCGGACCCAGCAGCCCTGGCCGATGCGGTCATGCTGGCAGTGAGCAGTCGTTTGGCGTCGCGATTCGTTGCGCGCCCGGGAGCCAGCAGTGAAATGCAGCTACAGGTGCAAGGTGCGAATCTGGAGCGTTATGCCGAGTTGGGCCGTGTGCTGGAGCCATTTGGTGCACGCTTGGTCAGTGCCGAGAAGGACGTACTGACCTACTCGGTCACCGGTAGCAGTGAGCAACTGCGTGCCCAGCTTGGCCTGGCCAGGTTGCAGGAGGTGCCTGCAAGCACGCCGATCGCGACTGCGCCGGTCAGCGCTGATCCGGCGGTTGCCGGTACAAGCGCTGCGTCTGTTCAGCCGTTCAATGGCCTGCGTTTTCGCTGGTAAAGGGAGTTACTGATGACGGGTACGCGCCGCTGGGTGTGGTTGGGCATGGCGTTGCTCTGTGCAGCCCTGGTGTATTGGTTGCACGCGATTCTCTCGCCATTCCTGGTCGGGATCATGCTGGCGTACCTGGCCGACCCGCTGGTCGATCGGCTGGAACGTGCAGGGCTGTCACGCACCTGGGGTGTGGTAGTGGTCTTCAGCCTGTTCGGACTGGTGTTGCTGGCCCTGTTGCTGGTGTTGATTCCCATGCTGGCCAAGCAACTGGTGCGGCTCTATGAGCTGACACCGCAGATGCTGGATTGGTTGCAACACGTAGCATTGCCCTGGGTGCAGGCGCGCCTGGGGCTGGCGGACGGTTTCTGGCGTTTCGACAAGGTCAAGGCCGCGATCAGTGCGCATATGGGGCAAACCAGCGACATCGTCGGTGTGGTGTTGTCTCAGGCGACGGCATCGGGCCTGGCGTTGCTCGGCTGGTTGGCCAACCTGGTCTTGATTCCAGTGGTGGGTTTCTACCTGCTGCGCGATTGGGACCTGATGATGGCCCGGTTGCGCAGCCTGTTGCCGCGTCAGCGTGAGGCCCAAGTGGTCGTGCTGGCTGGCGAGTGTCACGAAGTGCTGGGGGCGTTCGTTCGTGGCCAGTTGCTGGTAATGCTGGCGCTGGGCGTGATCTATGCGGCCGGGTTGATGCTGGTCGGGCTTGAGCTCGGCTTGTTGATCGGTGTGCTGGCCGGGCTGGCCGCCATCGTGCCGTACATGGGGTTTATCATCGGCATTGGCGCGGCAATAGTCGCCGGGCTGTTCCAGTTTGGCGGCGAGTTGTATCCGCTGCTCGGCATTGTCGCCGTGTTCATGATTGGCCAGATGCTCGAAGGGATGGTGTTGACGCCCATGCTGGTCGGCGATCGCATTGGCCTGCACCCGGTGGCGGTGATTTTCGCCATACTTGCCGGCGGTGAGTTGTTCGGCTTTACCGGTGTGTTGCTGGCCTTGCCTGTTGCGGCGGTGATCATGGTTTTGGTGCGGCATGTCCATGACCTTTATAAAGAATCCGATATTTATGCGGGCCAGATCGATCCTGATCTTTAGGCTGATATCAGAAGGCTTGCACTCGCGCCAGGCATCTAATGCAAGCCTTTGATTTTGCTTATGGTCTTCTGCGATTGTGCGAGTGACCTCACGGGTATAAACTTTGCAGACTTTTCAAGAAAGGCCCTTTGCGGCTTCCCAAGCCGCCCAGCCAGCATGAAACCGATCCAGTTGCCCCTGGGTGTGCGTCTACGTGATGACGCCACCTTCATCAACTACTATCCGGGTGCCAACGCCGCAGCATTGGGCTACGTCGAGCGACTCTGCGAAGCCGACGCCGGCTGGACCGAAAGCCTTATCTATCTGTGGGGCAAACAGGGCGTGGGTCGCACTCACCTGTTGCAAGCGGCCTGCCTGCGTTTTGAGCAGATGGGCGAGCCGGCGGTCTATCTGCCGCTGGCGCAGTTGCTCGACCGTGGCATAGAACTGCTGGATAACCTCGAACAGTACGAGCTGGTCTGCCTCGACGACTTGCAGGCCATTGCCGGCAAGCCAGAGTGGGAAGAGGCGATGTTTCACCTGTTCAACCGCCTGCGTGACAGCGGTCGACGGTTGTTGATTGCTGCGTCCAGTTCGCCTCGCGAGCTGCCGATCAAGCTGGCTGACCTCAAGTCGCGCCTGACCATGGCGCTGATCTTCCAGATGCGTGCATTGTCCGATGAAGACAAGCTGCGCGCCCTGCAACTGCGTGCTTCGCGCCGTGGCCTGCACCTGACCGATGAGGTTGGGCACTTCATTCTTACCCGTGGCACCCGCAGCATGAGTGCGCTGTTCGATCTGCTCGAACGCCTCGATCAGGCGTCGCTGCAAGCGCAGCGCAAGCTTACGATCCCCTTTTTAAAGGAAACCCTGGGCTGGTAGCGGCGATCTAGAGCCTCGGCACATAAAAGTCACATTTTTTTCGATTGAATTTGCAAATCGACTCGATAGAGGGCATAGTTTCCCCCTCATTGAACTCTAGACACGGTCGTGCCCATGCTAAATCGCTTCGCACCCCTCGTGCCCCTCGCACTTGTAACCCTGCTTTTTGGCTGCGCGGCGCATAGCCCTGTATCGCAGCAGCAGGAGCAGCAAGCCATCGCTGCTCATCACGGTTCGGTCAAATCCTCTGGCACCTCTTCGGTGTTTGACGAAGAACTGGCTACTGAAGAAGAGCTGAGCGAGTTCGGCAGCAGCAAGCCTTACCAGCTGCCTGCGCTGGCCGATAACATTCTTGAGCGCGGTATGTCCCTGATCGGTACCCGTTACCGTTTCGGCGGTACTTCCGAGGCCTCGGGCTTCGATTGCAGCGGTTTCATCGGTTATCTGTTTCGTGAAGAAGCTGGCATGAAGCTGCCTCGCTCTACCCGCGAGATGATCAACGTCAAGGCACCACAGGTTGCGCGTAACAACCTCAAGCCTGGCGATTTGCTGTTCTTCAGCACCAATGGTCGCGGCCGTGTCAGCCACGCCGGTATCTACCTGGGCGACGATCAGTTCATTCACTCCAGCAGCCGTCGTAGCGGTGGTGTGCGAATCGACAGCCTTGGCGATCGCTACTGGAGCAAAACCTTCATCGAAGCCAAGCGCGCGCTGGCAATGGCGGGTCCGACCACCATTTCGCGTAACTGAGCCTCGATCAGGTTTGACACGGCGACGTAGCCCTCGGGTGCGTCGCCGTACTTGTTTTTAGAAAGCGTCTAATCTTCACTACCACTATTTTCTGGCCAAGTGCCAGCCGGCTTCAGACAGGATGCTCTGACTATGTCGATGATGGCGCGTTTCGCTGTACTTGCCCTGGCAGCCCTGCTGGGCGCCTGCTCAACCCAGGCTCCGGCCCCGCGAGTGGTCGAGCCTGCGGTCATGGCACCGCAAGTCTATTTCTCCCCGGTTGCCGAAGATGTACTGTTCCGCGCCTTGGGCCTGGTGGGTACGCCGTATCGTTGGGGTGGCAACACGCCGGACTCCGGATTCGATTGCAGCGGCCTGATCGGCTATGTTTATCGTGATGCCGCAGGTATTTCCCTGCCGCGTTCTACCCGCGAGATGATCGGCATTCGTGCGCCGAACATCGAGCGTAATGCGCTGCAGTCTGGCGATCTGGTGTTTTTTGCCACCAATGGTGGCTCCGAGGTCAGCCATGCCGGTATCTATGTGGGCGAAGGGCGTTTTGTCCATGCGCCTCGTACCGGTGGTACGGTGCGACTGGACTACCTCGCGAACAGCTATTGGCAAAAGGCTTACCTGAACGCCAAGCGTGTGCTGCAGCCGCCGCAGCCGAACCTGGCACGCAACCCCTGATCTGAATCGAGGTGGGCGATGACCGGTCAGACGCTCTACCTCGACGATGCCCTCTATCACTACCTGCAAGGTGTTTCACTGCGTGAGACGCCGCTGTTGGCGCGTCTGCGTGCTGAAACCCAGGCGTTGCCAGAGGCGCGCTGGCAGGTTGCGCCCGAACAGGGGCAGTTACTCGCCTTGCTGATACGGTTGATCGGTGCCCGTCGAGTCATCGAGGTGGGTACCTTCACTGGCTACAGCGCCCTGTGCATGGCGCAAGCCATGGATGGGGGGCATCTGCTGTGTTGCGACCTGCCAGGCGATTACAACGCCACGGCACAGCGCTACTGGCAAGAGGCCGGTGTTGCCGAGTGTATCGAGTTGCGCCTGGGGCCGGCGCTGCAAACCCTGGCAACACTCGATGCAGAATCCTTCGACTTGATCTTCATTGATGCCGATAAGGCCAATTACCCGCGTTACCTGGAGGAAGCCTTGCGCGTGCTGCGTCCGGGTGGCCTGGTGGTGTTCGACAACACCCTGTGGAGTGGGCGCGTGCTTCAGGTCGTACCGGACAGTGAAGACACCCGTGCAATCCAGGCGCTGAACGCGGCATTGAAGGACGACCTGCGGGTGGATTTGTCGTTGCTGCCGCTGGGGGATGGGCTGACCTTATGCCGCAAGCGCTGAACGTGTCTGTGGCGCCTCGCGCATGGCACGGCGTCAGCAGGTGTTCTGACAGCTTTAATTGACGCTCCCGGCCCAACCCTCTAACCTTCGCGACTTGTTTCAGGTGCTCTGCAGCCGTGGCAGTTGGCAGGGTGAAACAGGGAAGCCGGTGGGCGCTTGCAGCGCGATTCCGGCGCTGCCCCCGCAACGGTAGGTGAGTCAAGGTTACGCAGGGCCACGGGGTCTACGACCCGGGAAGGCGCGTCGCCAGGGTGTGCATGACCCCGCTCACAAGCCCGGAGACCGGCCTGTTACAGCCAACGGCATCACGGAGGGTGATGCGCGGTACGCCGGCCTCTGGCCGCAGCCCTGCGCGTTTTTCGTGTGCTTTGTCCATTCATCTGTCGCGCCGCCCAGTGGCCTTTCCAAACCCCAGCCCGTGCCGGTCGTCGTTGCTGACGATGGCCTGTGGTGCCCGGCCGACAGTTGCCTGCGGAGACTAGCGATGACTGAATCCACCGAGCGTGACGAACGCCACTTGGCGCGCATGCTGCGTAAAAAAGCGGTGATCGACGAGCGTATTGCCAATTCCCCGAACGAGTGCGGCTTGCTGCTGGTATTGAGCGGCAATGGCAAGGGCAAGAGCAGTTCGGCGTTCGGCATGCTTGCCCGCGCCATGGGCCACGGCATGCAGTGCGGCGTGGTGCAGTTCATCAAGGGCCGCAATAGCACCGGAGAAGAACTGTTCTTCCGGCGTTTTCCCGAGCAGGTGCGTTATCACGTGATGGGCGAGGGGTTTACCTGGGAAACCCAGGACCGGCAGCGTGACATTGCCGCGGCTGAAGCCGCCTGGGTGGTGACGCGCGAGTTGCTACAGGATCCGACCATCAGCCTGGTGGTGCTCGATGAACTGAACATCGCACTCAAACATGGCTACCTCGACCTGGAACAGGTGCTCACCGACCTGCAGGCCCGGCCACCGATGCAGCATGTGATCGTTACCGGTCGCGGTGCCAAGCCGGAGCTGATCGAACTGGCCGATACCGTCACTGAGATGGGCATGATCAAGCATGCGTTTCAGGCCGGTATTCGTGCCCAGAAAGGCGTCGAACTATGAGTGAAACCCGGCATTGCCCGGCAGTATTGATTGCGGCGCCGGCGTCCGGTCAGGGCAAGACCACGGTCACTGCGGCGCTGGCGCGGCTGCACCGCAACCAGGGTCGCAAGGTGCGGGTGTTCAAATGTGGCCCGGACTTTCTCGATCCGATGATCCTTGAGCGTGCAAGCGGCGCCCCGGTCTACCAGCTGGACCTGTGGATGATTGGCGCCGAGCAGAGCCGACGCTTGCTGTGGGAAGCAGCGGCTGAAGCCGATGTGATTCTTATCGAGGGCGTCATGGGCCTGTTTGACGGTACGCCATCCAGTGCCGATCTGGCTCGGCACTTTGGTGTGCCGGTGCTGGCGGTGATCGACGGTACAGCCATGGCGCAAACCTTCGGTGCGCTGGCGTTGGGCCTGGCACGCTATCAGCCAGACCTGCCATTTGCTGGCGTACTGGCCAACCGCGTCGGTTCATTGCGCCACGCACAACTGCTGGAGGGTAGCCTCACCGAGGGGCTGCGCTGGTATGGCGGCCTGTCACGGGAAACCGCCATCGAGTTGCCAAGCCGTCACCTGGGGCTGGTTCAGGCCAGTGAACTGAACGACCTCGACCTTCGCCTTGATGCGGCCGCCGCGGCGCTGGGGGGAAGTTGCGAATCGGCGTTGCCACCAAGCGTGGCATTTTCAGCCCCCCAACCGCACACGGTTGAGCCTTTGTTGGCCGGTGTCCGCATCGCAGTGGCCCGTGATGAGGCGTTTGCCTTTACCTATGGCGCCAACCTCGATGTGCTCCGCGACATGGGCGCGCAACTGAGCTTTTTCTCGCCGCTGCATGACGAACAGTTACCGGAGGCCGACAGCCTCTATTTGCCGGGCGGCTACCCTGAACTGCACCATCAGGCCCTGGCGGCCAACAGACCCATGCTGACGGCCATTCGTACCCATCATCAATTGGGCAAGCCGCTGTTGGCCGAGTGCGGTGGCATGCTCTACCTGCTGGATGCCCTCACTGATGTGGCGGGTGAGCGTGCCGAGTTGCTCGGCCTGTTGCCCGGTGAGGCCGTGATGCAAAAGCGCTTGGCGGCGCTGGCGTTGCAAGCGGTGGCATTGCCGGAAGGCACCTTGCGCGGGCACACCTACCACCATTCGTTGACCCAGACCGAGTTGACCCCGATTGCTCGCGGGCAGAGCCCCAATGGTGGGCGTGGAGCCGAAGCGGTCTATCGCTGTGGGCGGCTGACCGCCTCCTATGTGCATTTCTATTTTCCTTCCAACCCCCACGCGTCGGCGGCGCTACTGGCACCATGAGCGAACACGATTTCAGCGCGGACGAACGGGCAGCGGTGTACCGCGTGATTGCCGAGCGCCGTGACATGCGTCACTTCATCGGCGGCAAGGTGGCACCTGAGCTTCTGGCGCGCCTGCTTCAGGCTGCGCACCAGGCCCCCAGCGTTGGCTTGATGCAACCCTGGCGCTTTATCCGTATTACTGACCGCAGCTTGCGTCAGCGTATCCAGGTGGTCGTGGAGCAGGAGCGGGTGCGCACGGCCGAAGCGCTTGGCGAGCGTGCCGACGACTTCATGAAACTCAAGGTCGAAGGCATCAGCGACTGTGCCGAGGTGTTGGTGGCGGCATTGATGGATAAGCGCGAGGGGCATATTTTCGGTCGCCGTACGCTGCCGGAAATGGACCTGGCGTCACTCTCCTGCGCTATCCAGAACCTCTGGTTGGCGGCGCGGGCCGAAGGGCTGGGGATGGGCTGGGTATCGTTGTTCGAGCCACAGGCACTGGCGGATTTGCTGGGCATGCCCGAAGGGGCCAAGCCGTTGGCCGTGCTCTGCCTGGGGCCGGTGGCGGCATTTTATCCTGCGCCAATGCTTGAACTGGAAGGCTGGACCAAGGCGCGTCCGCTCGATGACATGCTGTATGAAAACCATTGGGGAGAGCGTTGATGAGTGTGGCTTTGCTGAGCGTGGCCGGTGTGGCGCTGGATGCGCTGCTGGGTGAGCCAAAGCGCCGCCATCCGCTGGTCGCTTTCGGGCGCTTCGCCTCGCGCCTGGAACAGCGTTTCAATGCGGGTGGGCGTGGCTGGCGCAGCCATGGTGTCACGGCCTGGTTTCTTGCTGTGGTACCACTGACCCTGGCGGCTACGCTGTTGTCCTGGTTGCCCTACATCGGATGGGGGGTGGAGATCCTCGCCCTCTATTGTGCCTTGGGGCTGCGCAGTCTCGGCGAGCATGTCATGCCCGTGGCCGATGCCTTGCGCCAAGGCAACCTTGACGAGGCACGGCGTCGGGTCGGTTTTCTGGTCAGTCGCGAGACCCGTGAACTGGACGAGACGGCCGTCGCCCGGGCGGCTACCGAGTCGGTGTTGGAAAATGGCAGCGATGCCGTGTTTGCCGCCTTGTTCTGGTTTGTCGTCGCCGGTGCGCCGGGAGTGGTGCTCTATCGGCTGAGCAACACCCTGGATGCCATGTGGGGCTATCGCAACGAGCGTTTTGAGCGCTTCGGTTGGGCGGCGGCGCGCATTGACGATGTACTCAATTATATTCCTGCTCGGTTGGTGGCCCTGACCTATGCCGTGCTGGGCAAGACTCGCCTGGCCTTGCGCTGCTGGCGTCGCCAGGCGCCGCAATGGGACAGCCCGAACGCCGGGCCGGTGATGGCATCCGGGGCCGGCGCGCTGGGTGTCGAGTTGGGTGGCGCGGCGGTCTACCATGGCGAACTGCATGAGCGAGCTCAGTTGGGCGAGGGCCCTGCAGCCGATGCCGACGCTATCGAGCGTGGCTGGCAACTGGTGTGCCGTGGTGTCTGGTTGTGGTTGCTGGTGTTGTGCCTGGGAGCAGAATTCTATGCTTGAACACGGAGGGCGCCTGCAGCGGGCGATCCAGCAGTACGGTATTGCTCAGGAGTGCTGGCTTGACCTGTCCAGTGGCATCGCGCCCTGGCCATTCAGTGTCCCGCCGATTCCGTTGCGGGCCTGGGCACGGCTGCCGGAGACCGACGATGGCCTGGAGCAGGCTGCCGCCGAATACTATGGCGTCAAGCGCCTGCTGCCGGTCGCGGGTTCCCAGGCGGCTATTCAGGCGCTGCCGCGCCTGCGGCGTACTGGCAAGGTCGGCGTGCTGTCGCCGTGTTACGCCGAACATGCCGAGGGCTGGCGGCGTGCCGGGCACCGGGTGCGTGAGCTGGACGAGACGCAGATCGAACACTACCTCGACAGCCTTGATGTACTGGTGGTGGTCAACCCCAACAACCCGACCGGGCGCGTCGTGTCGCCAGAGCAGCTGCTGAACTGGCATGCGCGCCTGGCCCAGCATGGTGGCTGGTTGCTGGTTGACGAGGCGTTTATGGACAACACCCCCGCGCAGAGCATTGCGGCTTACGCGGATCGCCCCGGCCTGATTGTGTTGCGTTCGTTCGGCAAGTTCTTCGGGCTTGCCGGGGTGCGTTTGGGGTTTGTCGTGGCCGAGCGGCAAATGCTGCAACTGCTGGCTGAGCAGCTCGGGCCGTGGGCGGTCAGTGGGCCAACCCGTGTGCTGGGGCAGGCCTGCCTGCAGGACCGGGCTGCTCATCAAGTGCAGATCAAGCGTTGTGCCGATGCGAGCCGGCGCCTGGCCCTTTTGCTGGAGGCGGTCGGCTTGCCGCCCAGTGGTGGTTGTGACCTGTTCCAGTACCTGGTGACTGAGCGGGCGGCCCACATCCATGAGTTCATGGCACGACGCGGTATTTTGCTGCGCTTGTTCGAGCAACCGGCCAGCTTGCGGTTTGGTTTGCCCGATACGGAAGACGATTGGCAGCGCTTGAGCCTCGCGTTGAATGACTACTGCAAGGAGCAGCCATGACGACCCTGATGGTGCAAGGCACCACCTCGGATGCTGGCAAGAGCACCCTGGTGACCGCGTTATGCCGCTGGCTGGTACGCCAGGGGGTTGGCGTCGTACCGTTCAAGCCGCAGAACATGGCGCTCAACAGCGCGGTAACCGCCGACGGTGGCGAGATTGGTCGAGCCCAGGCTGTACAGGCCCAGGCTGCAGGCCTGGCGCCGCACACCGACATGAACCCGGTGCTGCTCAAACCGAACAGTGATACCGGTGCCCAGGTCATCGTCCATGGGCGTGCTGTCACCAACATGAACGCCGTGGCGTATCACGACTACAAGGCCATCGCCATGCAGGCGGTGTTGGCATCGCATCGGCGGCTCAGCGAGACGTATCCCGTGGTGATGGTCGAGGGGGCGGGCTCGCCGGCGGAAATCAACCTGCGTGCCGGCGATATTGCCAATATGGGCTTTGCCGAGGCGGTGGATTGCCCGGTGATCCTGATCGCCGACATCAACCGGGGTGGGGTATTTGCGCACCTGGTCGGCACCCTGGAACTGCTGTCGCCAACGGAGCAGGCGCGAGTCAAAGGCTTTGTGATCAACCGTTTTCGTGGTGACATCGCCCTGCTTCAGCCTGGCCTCGATTGGCTGGAAGCGCGCACCGGCAAGCCGGTGTTGGGTGTGTTGCCCTATGTGATGGACCTGCACCTGGAGGCCGAGGACGGTCTCGATCAGCGTCAGGGCGACAAGGTCGCGCAGGTACTCAAGGTGATTGTCCCGGTGTTGCCGCGTATCAGTAACCACACCGATTTCGACCCGTTGCGCCTGCACCCGCAGGTAGACCTGCAGTTCATCGGCCCCGGCCAGGCGATTCCGCCTGCCGACCTGATTATCCTGCCGGGCTCCAAGAGCGTGCGCGGCGACCTGGCGCAATTGCGTGAGCGTGGCTGGGAAGCGGCTATCGCGCGTCATTTGCGCTACGGCGGGAAAGTATTGGGCATCTGTGGCGGCTTGCAGATGCTCGGTCAGCGGGTGGACGACCCGCTGGGCCTGGAAGGTACCGCCGGTTCCAGCCTGGGCCTGGGCTTGCTGGACTTTGTCACCGAACTGGAAGCTGAGAAGCAGTTGCGCAATGTCGCCGGTCAGTTGTCCCTGGAAGCCGCGGCGATCAGCGGCTACGAAATCCATGCCGGGGTCAGCCGTGGCCCGGCACTGGAGCAGCCCGCCGTGTACTTGAGCGATGGTCGCCATGATGGTGCGATCAGTGCCGACGGGCAGATCCTCTGTACCTACCTGCACGGCTTGTTCGAGTCGCCCGCTTCCTGCAGCGCACTGTTGCGCTGGGCAGGCTTGGACGACGTTGAACAGGTCGACTATCACGCCCTGCGTGAACTGGACATCGAGCGCCTGGCCGACCTGGTCGACAGGCATCTGGATACCTCTCGGTTACGACAATTGTGTGGGCTTGACTGACATGCTCAACCTGATCCTCGGTGGTGCCCGCTCTGGCAAGAGCCGCCTGGCTGAACAACGGGCGCAGCACAGCTCCTTGCCGGTGACCTACATTGCCACCAGCGAGCCGCTGGATGGCGAAATGAATGCTCGGGTGCAACTGCACCGCGAGCGTCGGCCTGCTGAATGGGGGCTGATTGAAGAGCCTCTGGCGCTGGCCCGAACCTTGATCGACAACGCAGCGCCCGGGCGTTGCCTGTTGGTGGACTGCCTGACCCTCTGGCTGACCAACCTGCTCATGCTTGAAGACGCGCAGCGCTTGAACGATGAGCGCAACGCGTTGCTTGACTGTCTGCCCAACCTGCCGGGCGAGATCATTCTGGTGAGCAATGAGACTGGCCTGGGGATTGTGCCCATGGGCGAACTGACCCGCCGTTATGTCGATGAAGCCGGCTGGCTGCATCAAGCCATTGCCGAGCGCTGTCAGCGTGTGGTGCTGACTGTTGCCGGCTTGCCCCTTGTTTTGAAAGGACCTGCACTATGAGTCAGAACTGGTGGCAGAACCCCTGCCAGGCACCGGATGAAGCGATCCACCAGCAAGCACTGGAGCGACAGCAACAATTGACCAAACCGGCGGGCTCGCTGGGCCGTCTGGAGGGATTTGCGGTGCAGTTGGCCAGCCTGCAAGGGCGGCTCAAGCCTGACTTGGCACAGGTCTGGATCACGATCTTCGCGGGGGATCATGGCGTTGTCGCGGAAGGCATCTCTGCGTATCCGCAGGCCGTCACTGCCCAAATGTTGCAGAACTTCGTCAGCGGTGGTGCGGCGATCAGCGTTCTGGCGCGCCAGCTGGACGCGCGTCTGGAGGTGGTCGACCTCGGTACAGCCACCCTGCAAGACGACTTGCCGGGCGTGCGACATGTGCGTATTGGCGCGGGGACTGCCAACTTCGCCAAGGCGCCGGCGATGACGCTTGAGCAGGGCTTGCAGGCCTTGCAGGCTGGGCGTGAAAGCGTTTTGCGGGCTGCTGCGAACGGCGCGCAGTTGTTTATTGGCGGTGAAATGGGCATTGGCAACACCACCGCCGCGAGTGCCCTGGCATGTGCGTTGCTCGGGTGTGCGGCCAGCGACCTCAGCGGCCCAGGAACCGGTCTGGATGCGGCAGGTGTGCGGCACAAGGCCGAAGTGATTGAGCGGGCCCTGAAACAGCATGCCGTTTCCGGTAATGACCCTCTGCAGGTTCTGCTCTGCTTCGGCGGTTTTGAGATCGCCGCGTTGGTGGGTGCTTACCTGGCCTGCGCTCAGGAAGGTATCGCCGTGCTGGTCGATGGATTCATCTGCACAGTCGCCGCATTGCTGGCGGTTCGTCTGAACCCGCAGGCCCACTGCTGGCTGCTGTTCGGGCACCGTGGTGCCGAGCCAGGTCATCGCCTGGTATTGGCGCAGCTGGATGCCGAACCGGTGCTGGAACTCGGTTTGCGGTTGGGAGAGGGCAGTGGTGCTGCGTTGGCGGTGCCGCTGCTGCGTCTTGCCTGTGAGCTGCATGGGCAGATGGCGACCTTTGCCGAGGCCGCCGTTGCGGATCGTCCGGCATGATCATTGACCTGCTGCGTCATGGCGAAACCGAACAGGGGGGCGGCTTGCGTGGCAGCCTTGATGACGCCCTGACAGATCAGGGATGGGCGCAGATGCGCGCGGCGACCGCCAGCCGCGCACCGTGGCAACGGCTGATCAGTTCGCCACTGCAGCGTTGTGCACGCTTTGCCGAGGCCCTGTCCGGGCAACTGGGCGTGCCATGTGAGCTGGAGCCAGAGTTGCAGGAGCTGCACTTTGGTGAGTGGGAGGGGCGCAGCGCGGCTGCGTTGATGGAAACCCATGCGCAGGAACTGGGTCAGTTCTGGGCTGATCCCTATGCGTTTACCCCACCCGGTGGCGAGCCGGTTGCAGGGTTTGAGGCCCGAGTGCTGCGTGCCTTGGCGCGCTTGCAGCAGCGATATCTGGGCGAGCACCTGTTGCTGGTCACCCACGGTGGGGTGATGCGGCTGTTGCTGGCGCGTGCCAGAGGGTTACCACGTGAGCAGTTGTTGCAGGTCGAGGTCGGGCACGGGGCGCTGGTGCGACTGGTGCTGGATGCCGATGGACAATGGCAAGAGGCCCGCTGATGTTGCCCTTCTGGATTGCCTTGCAGTTCCTCAGCAGCCTGCCGGTGCGTCTGCCGGGCATGCCGGCTGCCGAGCAAATGGGGCGTTCATTGCTGTTCTACCCCGTGGTGGGGCTATTGTTCGGCGTGCTGCTGTGGGCCTTTGACAGCCTGCTGGCCGCAAGCCCGTTGCTGCTGCATGCTGCGCTGCTGCTGACGCTCTGGGTGTTGCTCAGTGGCGCGTTGCACCTGGACGGGTTGGCTGACAGTGCTGACGCCTGGCTGGGTGGCTTTGGTGATCGTGAACGAACCCTGACGATCATGAAAGACCCGCGCAGCGGGCCAATTGCCGTGGTTACCCTGGTTCTGGTGTTGTTGTTGAAGTTCACGGCGTTGCTGGCGCTGGTTCAGGCCGGGCAGAGCATGGCGTTGCTGCTGGCGCCTCTAATCGGGCGTGCGGCCATGCTTGGGTTGTTCCTCTGTACGCCTTATGTACGCGCTGGCGGGCTGGGCCAGGCCTTGGCCGAGCATCTGCCGCGGCGCAGCGGGTACATCGTCTTGGTGCTCAGTGGCGTGGCCTGTGTGCTGCTCGCTGGCTGGCAGGGTGTGCAGGCACTGTTGCTGGCCTGTGTTGTGTTCTTTTGGCTGCGCAGCCTGATGGTGCGCCGATTGGGCGGCACCACGGGTGACACGGCTGGCGCCTTGCTGGAGCTGCTTGAGTTGGCGGTACTGGTCGGCTTGGCGTTGTAGCGATTGCCGCCTGCCGTTGGCCTGTGATCGCGCGATGTTCTGCGTTAATGCTTGTGTTGAAGCCGATGCGGGTATATACACGTACCATGTTGACCAGCCAATGCCTCTGTACCCACTTGCGTCGCGCTGCCCGAGGGGTGAGCCGCCGTTATGACGAAGCCCTTGAAGGCTTCGGCATCAATGTTGCCCAATTTTCCTTGTTGCGGCACTTGCAGCGCCTCGACCGTCCGAGCATCTCCAGCCTGGCCGAAGCCATGGGCCTGGACCGCAGCACCTTGGGGCGCAACCTGCGGGTGCTGGAGGCCGATGGCCTGGTGGCGCTGGCTGAGGGTGATGACTTGCGTAATCGCCTGGTACTGCTCACCGAGCAGGGCAAGGCGCGGCTGTCGGCTGCTGAGCCTGCCTGGGAGCAGGCGCAGTTGAAGATGCTGGCGGCGTTGGGCGAAGCGCAGCGTGACGAACTGGTGCGCTTGCTGAAGCAATTGGCGTGAAACATGACCCTAAACGCGGGTATATACCCGCGTAACCTTGCGGCAGTCAGGAGACAATAATAATGACCACGGTATGGCGAACGAGCGGCTGGATACTCTTGGGCGCAGCCCTGATTTTGGCGTTATCGCTCGGTGTGCGACACGGTTTTGGCCTGTTTCTGGCGCCAATGAGCGCCGAGTTCGGCTGGGGGCGCGAGGTGTTTGCCTTTGCCATCGCCCTGCAGAACCTCATCTGGGGCCTGGCGCAGCCCTTTGCCGGCGCCCTGGCTGACCGCCTGGGCGCCGCTCGAGTAGTGATTATCGGCGGGGTTCTGTATGCCGTCGGCCTGCTCATGATGGGGATGGCCGATTCGCCCCTGTCGTTATCACTCAGCGCTGGTCTGTTGATTGGCATTGGCCTGTCAGGCACCTCGTTCTCAGTGATCCTTGGGGTCGTGGGCCGTGCGGTACCCGCAGAGAAGCGCAGTGTGGCCATGGGTATTGCCAGTGCTGCTGGCTCGTTTGGCCAGTTTGCGATGCTGCCAGGAACGCTGAGCCTGATTGGCTGGCTCGGTTGGTCAGCGGCATTGCTGGTACTGGGGCTGCTGGTCGCATTGATCGTGCCGCTGGTGGGCATGCTGCGCGACCGTCCATTGCCGAGCCACGCAGATGAGCAGACCTTGAGCGAAGCCTTGCGCGAGGCCTGTTCGCACTCAGGGTTCTGGCTGTTGGCGCTGGGCTTTTTTGTCTGCGGTTTTCAGGTGGTGTTTATCGGGGTGCACTTGCCGGCGTACCTGGTTGACCAGCACCTGCCTGCCACCATCGGCACTACGGTGCTGGCGCTGGTTGGCCTGTTCAATATTTTCGGTACCTACACGGCCGGCTGGCTTGGTGGCCGGATGTCCAAGCCGCGCCTGCTGACGGCACTCTACCTGTTGCGTGCCGTCGTGATTGTGCTGTTCATCTGGGTGCCCGTATCGGCCGTCAGTGCCTATTTGTTTGGTATCGCCATGGGCTTGCTCTGGCTGTCCACGGTGCCCTTGACCAATGGCACCGTCGCCACCTTGTTCGGTGTGCGTAACCTGTCGATGCTGGGTGGGATTGTCTTCCTGTTCCACCAGTTGGGTGCGTTTCTGGGGGGCTGGCTGGGCGGTGTGGTGTATGACCGTACGGGTAACTATGACCTGGTCTGGCAGATCTCGATCCTGCTCAGCCTATTGGCTGCGGCGCTCAACTGGCCTGTGCGCGAACGTCCGGTTGCGCGGCTGCAAGCGCAAGTGGGGGCGGCGTGAGCCCCCAGGCGTTGCGCTGGCTTGCGCTGGCAGGCGGCCTGTTGGTGCTTGGGCTTGCCTGGTGGGGCTGGCATCAGGGCGGGTTGGCGTTGATGCAATTGGGCATGGGCGCTTGCTAGGCGTATTCTGAACCCTCGGACTGCATTCACAGGAGAGGCATGATGCGTACACGCTGGTTGTGGATTCCGTTGTTAACGCTTGTTTCCGGGGCATCGGCTGTTGCCGGCCAATGCCCTGAACTGTTGCGAGGTGAGCTGCCCAAGTTGCGCGCCAAGGAGCAGATCAACCTGTGTGAACAGTTTGCCGGCAAGCCGCTGGTGGTGGTCAATACCGCCAGCTACTGCGGCTTTGCGCCACAGTTTGAAGGCCTTGAGGCGATTTACCAGGCCTATCACGAGCAAGGCCTGGAAATGCTCGGGGTGCCGTCCAATGACTTCAAGCAGGAAGCTGCCAGCAGTGTCGAGACGGCCAAGGTCTGTTATGCCAACTACGGCGTCACCTTCACCATGACCGAACCGCAGGCCGTACGTGGCGACGATGCTACGCACCTGTTCCAGGAGCTGGCACGCCAGAGCAGTGCGCCGAAGTGGAACTTCTATAAATATGTTGTGGACCGTCAGGGTAAGGTCGTCGCCAGTTTCTCCAGCCTGACCAAGCCGGATGACCCGCAATTCAAGGCGGCCATCGACAAGGCCATCGCTTCACAGCCCTGAGGGTCTCAGTGCGGAGCATGAACCGTCAGGGCTACCAACTTGATCACGATCGGGCGTACCACCAGTACGCAGGCGAATGCGACCGGCATTGCCAGTTGGTAGGCCTTGAGCACATGGCCGAGGTAGTCGTCATGAATACCGCTGTTGGCGGCGGTAATGACGAAGCACATCAGCAGGGCCATGATGCCTGACATGTAGAACGCAAATACATAAGGGGTGGCGCGCACGCCGAGCTTCAGGCGGCGGGTGGTGTTGACTGGGTTCATGGTGGCTCCTTGTGGGGGATGGATGGCAGCCTAACAAGCCTGAACAGCGTGAGGTAGACGCCTTCTGCTTAGGTCTTTATAAAGAAAAAATTACGAATAGCGGACGCAAGCATGAACCTGTTGGGCTCCATCAAGAGCTTTATCAAAGTGGTCGAGGCCGGCAGCATCGCAGCAGGGGCTCGTGCCTTGGGGCTCAGTGCTGCAGCGGTCAGCCAGAACATTGCGCGGCTGGAGAAGCACTTGCAGGTGCGCCTGTTGTCGCGCACCACACGCAGTATGGCGTTGACCGCAGCCGGAAGTGTTTATTACGAGAAGGTCAAACACATCGAGCGTGACCTTGAGCATGCTCAGGTGGCGATTACTGCGCCGGATGCCGAGCCGCACGGGCGTTTGTGTATCGCCTCATCCTCAGCCTTTGCCCGCCATGTGCTAGCCCGCCTGATTCCCGCGTTCAGTGCCCGTTATCCCAGGCTTTCGATAGAGATTGTCACCAGCGACAGGCGCGTCAACCATGCCCAGGAAGGGGTGGA
The DNA here is from genome assembly GCF_002753995.1 of Pseudomonas sp. HLS-6. Taxonomy (NCBI): domain Bacteria; kingdom Pseudomonadati; phylum Pseudomonadota; class Gammaproteobacteria; order Pseudomonadales; family Pseudomonadaceae; genus Pseudomonas; species Pseudomonas sp. HLS-6. Next base: position 3,947,238 of record NZ_CP024478.1, on the reverse strand, counting down.
TGTCAGTGTTCGCATCACCCCACAACTGGAAGACGGCCTGCTCGCGCGGCATATCGCTCGGGTGCCCTTCATCTGTTGTGCGTCACCGGCGTACCTGGCGGAGGTCGGGTGGCCAAGTGCACCGGAAGAGCTCAAGCAGCACCGTTGCCTGGTATTCCGCTATCCGGTCGAGGGGCGCTTCCTGCCTTGGGGTTTTGTGCGTGAGGGGCTGCGCTTTGATGCCGAGTTCGGCAACGTGTTGATCAGTGACGATATTGATGTGCTGGCGCAGATGGCGGCGCAAGGAGGCGGCATCACACGTTTAGCCGAGTTTGTGGCGCGTCCCTACCTGGCGCGTGGCGAGTTGGTGCCGTTGTTCAAATATTCTCAAGCGAGCCGGGCCTACGCGCAGACCGAGCCGATGGACGTCTACCTGTGCGTAGCCGACCGCTTTGCCTTGACGCCCAAGGTCCGTGCCTTCATGGACTATGTGCAGCAGGCCCTGGAAGACTACCGGGTGCCGGCAGGGCAGGCCTAGAAACACAAACGCCCCGAACTCGTCGGGGCGTTTGTTTTGCACGGGCGGCAGAAGCCCGCCGCGCGCATGACATCAGAAGCGGTAGGTGAGCGATGCACCCACACCGTGTGCGCTGTTCTCGTACTTGGCGTTGTAGGTGCCTTTGGTTGGGTTGTTCAAGTTGATATTGACGTCTTCTTCCCACAGGTAGGAATAAGCCACGTCGATGGTCATGTCGTCGTTCGGGCTCCAGCCAGCGCCCAGGCTGAACACTTTGCGGTCGCCGGTCGGGATGCGCGGCGAGCGGTCGGTGTTGTTGGTTGGCGACTGGTCGACGGTAAAGCCGGTTCGCAGTGTCCACTCCTTGTTCAGCTTGTACGCAGCACCAATGGCGTATGCCCAGGTGTCGTGCCAGTTCTGCTCTTCGGTGATGGTTCCGAAGCGAGCGGTCAGCGGCGCAGGAACATCGCTGTTAATGATGATGGATTCAAGGCGGCTCCAGCGAGTCCAGGTGCTACCGGCGTAGAGGGTCCACTGATCGTTCAGCTCATGGGTGAGCGAGAAGTCGAGTGATTCTGGTGTCTTGATCTTCAGTTCGGCGTCGTATTTGTTGCCGCTGAAAGGGCCAATCAAGGCATTGTTGATCTTGGTGTCGCCTTCAAGCTTGTAATCGACCATCGAGTGGTAGGTCAGGCCGAGGCGCGTGTTGTCGGTAGCCTGAACCAGGACACCGATGTTGTAGCCGACGGCGGTGTCGTCGCCCTTGACCTTGACTTCACCATCGTTGCTGCCCGGCGTGAACGGGTTGACCGTGTTGGAGCTCAGCTCGCCTTTGATCTTGTTGATCGTCGGGCCGAAACCGATAGAAACCTTGTCGTTGAACGCATAGCTGACGGTTGGCTGGAAGGTGATGACTTCCACGTAGCTTTTCTTGCCGTAGTAGCGGCTGGCAGCGGTGCTTTCGTAGTCAGTCACCAGGCCGAACGGTACGTAGACGCCGAAGCCGACACTCCAGTGCTCGTCGATTGGCTTGACGTAGTACCCCATGGGTACGCCAACCACCGGCACCATATCGCCGTCGCTGGTGCCGCCCAGGTTGCTACGGCCGTCGATATCGGACTTGGCGATGACAGCGGCGCCGCCAACGGTCACTTGTTCGCGCTTGAGGCGCGACATGCCGGCAGGGTTACCGAATACGGTGCTGGCATCATCGGCAGAAGAAGAGCGACCCGCAAAGCCGGTTCCCATGCTGCTGATGCTTTGTTCGTTAAGAGCAAAGCCGCTGGCGAACAGTTGAGTGGACGCGAGCGTGACAGCGAGACCTAGCGACGTTTTGAGTATTGCTTTTTTCATTATTAGAACTCCTTGGGATCACCGGCTCGCAAACTACCAACATTTTGTCCGTCGCGCTATAGGGCATATCCCGGGAGATAGCGCGCTTTTGTAGGACAATCTGACCAAAATTCCTTTTTTTTGCGTTTCGATGGCAAGGGGTTCTCAGCAGGCTTGAAGGTGTACCGGGTCGATGCACAGGTGCCATGCCTGGGTGAAGTCGCGCAGGCGGCCCTGGGGCTGGAAGATCTGGCGCCAGATACGTGCCAGGCCCAGTAGGTCATCGGCGTCTGGCAATTGTGGGCGTTGTTCTTCGATCAACATCCAGGCGATAGCGGTGGCATAGCGTAAGTTGACTGTCAGTTCCAGGTGAGGTCCGGCGAGGAATGCATGCTGGCTGGCAAGGCCGCGGATCAGGCTGGCCAGTTCGGGGTCGCGGGCGAGGAAGCGGTCCCAGAGCGATTGGTGGCGCGGCTCGGAAATTCGATACAGGCCGTGGCCGCGACGATCGTGAAGGGCGTCGCCAAGCCTGGATTGGCTGGCCGCTATGCCCAGTAACAGTGCCTCTGCGCTGGCGCAATGGCGATTCAGATAGAGCAGCGTGGGGCGGATCACGTGCTGGCTTAACTCGCTCGCGGCGATACCCATAATGCCCTCGCACTTGAAAGTGGCCGGCGGAGCGCTGGTGCTTGGCAGCTGGTGAATCGGTCAGGCCCGCCGGAAGCGGTCTGTACCGCTTGAGTTGAAGTGTAGTGTCATATTCGTGGTGTAAAGGGCTGTTTTTAAATCGTTTCTGGTGCCTGGTTATAGCGCATATGCACTTGGGTGCTTAGCGGGTGATCGTTGGTGTATGCGCAGCGAGCAAAAAAAAGCCCCGCTGCAAGGGCGGGGCTTGGGGGTATTGCGTAACGTCGGGTTACGCAACCAGCGACTGGCGTGCGCGGTCGATGACCGCTTGCAGCGGTTTGGCGCCGGTGTACTGGTCTGGGTACAGTCGCTCGGTGTGTTGAGCGATACCGTGTTCATTGACCAGGGTGAAGCTGAAGCTGCCCTTGCGTGAAGCAAGGATCAAGCAGTTCAGGGGGGCAAATGCCTGGCTTAGGGTGCGAATCGCAGCCTGAGTATGGGTGCTATGTTTCATCATTATTGGAAGTTCCTGCAAAAGACACGGCAACGGAGCCGTGTACGCTTTAAACGTTCCAGTAACGCCTGGCTTTAGGCCGGTGCGAAGAACCTGACTGGAACAGGGCAGCCAGTTTGGAGCGCATTATCATGTGGCGCTTGGGCTGACTGGTAGGTACTCAGAGGGCAGGCAACACGCCAGAGTCAAGGTTCTTGGACGCTGGGTGAGAGAAATACTGCTCAATCTGCAGGTTGGTTCATGCGAACAAAGAGACTTGTGTGCAAACCATCAGGTGGCCGGTCCTGGTTTCAGCAGCGCGCGCTATCGTTTGAGATGAGCATCGCCTGCAAGGACCGCTTTGGCCAGAATTGAATTTCAGCTTGGTACTAACGGTGGCAAGACTACCGTGCCGGCTTCGGTTTGGCAAGCGCTATTGGTTTGTTTCTGGCGAGCCGGCCAGTATCTCTGCTTTTGGGCCTCCTGTGAAGCCTCTGTGCCAGGCGTTGTGCCAAATCCGTGCAGGGGGTCGCCTTTCTTTAGGGCGGTTGTACACACATGGAGCACGCACTGTCGCAGCGATGCAACAGGTGTTCGGTGGCCGGCCAATGACTCGCTCTCAGGGACAAGTCAATGAAAAAAAACACTTTTTTTAGCTGGTGAAAAAATCGACAGTTTGACTGAAGCCCACATTCTATGGGGCTTTGCGGGGTGTGAAGGGGGGTTGTCCACCGAGTTATCCACAGCTTCTGTGGATTGTCCCGAGCGCTTGCTCTAGGACGGGCGTTCCAGCTTTTTGCTTGCTGTCTGACAATCCGGGGTGGTGGTGGTTTGTGTGAAATGTCCCTGTGAAAGCGTCAAGAAAAAATGTGCCGAACGGACGAAAAAAACTGTCGAGTCCGGTTGAGCCATTACTGAAGAAAAGGAGTAGAGTGGCGCGCCTCTCGAGTTACCTCCATCGTTTTTATGAAGTTTCGCAGTAAAGTCCCCGCGTCCAGCCTTGTCCAAATGCCGCTTCCCGAACCACGGCGCCTGTCGCTGAAGGTTGCCCTGTGGTTGCTCGACAGCCCGCGTCTGGGTGATAACCGCAACATCAAGCACATTGCGGGTCGTCTGCTCAAACAGCCCGCTCGCCAAGGCGTAGTGGTTGCTCAAAGTCGCTTGGGGCAAATGCTCTGCCGCGATTGTGGTAATGCCCGCGACCGACGAATCGGTCATGAACTTTTGCGCCAGGCCGCCCGTGCCGGTGATCGCCGTGCTCAGTTGGAATATGGCCGACTCTGTGCCCAGCCTCAGTTCAACGCGCCTGAGCAGGCCCGTCACTGGCTGGAGCAGGCCGCAGGCCAGGGCTCGCAGGAGGCCGCACGCCTGCTCAAGCAATTGCTCGAGCGCTAGATACAGCGCGCTGTCCGGGGCTGTTAAGCTGGGGCAGTTTTTCCTTGGGAGATAGCTATGGCGGTGGATCTGACCAGTATTTTGCTGGGCGTATTGGCGGCTGCGTTGCCCTGTTTGGGCCTGGTCCTGCAGTTGCAGCGTCGTTTGGCTGCTCGTCAGGCTGAAAGTGCGCTGCTTGAGGAGCGGCTGGGCAATGCTCAGCTGGCTCAAGAGGGCTTGGTTGCGCAGTTGGATGCCTGCCGTGATGAGGTCAGTGACCTGGGGCAGGCCAATGCCGCCAAGCAGGCGACTCTGGCCGCACAGGCACGCGAGCTCGAACTGCTGCAGATCGAACGTGACAACGCCAGCGATGCCGCTCATGCCTGGCAACTTGAGCGCGCCGCCAAGGAGGCTGAGCTACGCCGGCTGGATGCCCACTGTGCCGCGCTGGCTGCCGAGCTGCGTGAGCAGCAGGACAGCCATCAGCAGCGCCTGCAGGACTTGCAGGGCTCGCGTGATGAACTGCGCGCCCAGTTTGCCGAGATGGCCACGAAGATCTTCGACGAGCGTGAGCAGCGTTTCGCACAGACCAGCCAGCAGCACCTGGGGCAACTGCTCGACCCGCTCAAGGAGCGAATCCAGGCCTTTGAGAAGCGTGTTGAAGACAGCTACCAACAGGAGGCCCGCGAGCGCTTTTCCCTGGCAAAAGAGCTGGAGCGTTTGCAGCAGTTGAACCTGCGCCTGAGTGACGAAGCTACCAACCTGACGCAGGCGCTCAAGGGGCAGAAAACCCAGGGTAACTGGGGCGAGTTGATTCTTGAACGGGTACTTGAGCACGCAGGGTTGGAAAAAGGGCGTGAGTACCAGACCCAGGTCAGCCTCAAGAGTGCTGACGGCGAGCGTTTCCAGCCCGATGTGTTGATCATGTTGCCGGGCGACAAACAAGTGGTCGTCGACTCCAAGGTCAGCCTCACGGCCTACCAGCAATATGTGGCAGCGGCTGACAACGAGATCGCTCAAGCGGCGCTCAAGCAGCATGTGCTGTCCTTGCGCAACCACGTCAAAGGGTTATCCGGTAAGGACTACAACCGCCTTGAGGGGTTGCACAGTCTCGACTTTGTGCTGTTGTTCGTCCCCATTGAAGCGGCGTTTTCGGCGGCGCTGCAGGCTGAACCCAATTTGTTCCAGGAAGCCTTTGATCGGCAGATCGTGATCGTCAGCCCGACCACCTTGCTGGCGACCCTGCGCGTAATCGACAGCCTCTGGAAGCAGGAGCGGCAAAGCCAGAACGCACGGGAAATTGCCGAGCGTGCAGGCTGGCTCTACGACAAGTTTGTGCTGTTCATCCAGGACCTGGACGAGCTCGGTAGTCGTCTGCAGCAGGTCGACAAGGCGTATGCGGCGGCGCGCAACAAGCTGTGCGAGGGGCGCGGCAACCTGATCAGTCGCAGCGAGCAGCTCAAGCTGCTCGGTGCCCGGGCCAGCAAGAGCCTGCCCGCCGACCTGCTTGAACGGGCACTGAGCGACAACGATGGCCTGGCTGCCGAGGTGCTTACTGGACCAGGCTCAGATGTCGATTGAGCAAGGCGCGCAACGCTGCCGGCTTGACCGGCTTGGCCAGGTAGTCGAGGCCGGCGGCATGCACTTGGGCAACCATTTCGCTCCGACCGTCGGCACTGATCACCACGCCCGGTACCGGTTCGCCGAGGCGTGTACGTAACCAGGCCATCAGTTCGGTACCGGTTTCGCCATCATCCAGGTGGTAGTCCACCAGTGCCAAGTGCGGGCGCAGCCCTTTGGTCAGCAGTGCCTCGCATTCGTCGCGGTTGCGCGCAGTCCAGACCTGGCAACCCCAGCGGCTGAGCAGGCTGTTCATGCCGATGAGGATGCTGTCCTCGTTGTCGACACACAGCACCTGCATCCCCGCCAGGGGTTGTCCGGCTTGTTCGGCAACAGGCGCGGGTGGTGCGACTGGCGTCGTGGCCAGTGGTACGCAGACCCGAAATACGCTGCCTTTGCCGGGCCATGAGTGCACTTGCAGCGGATGGCCTAATACGCGGCAGAGACCGTCAGCGATCGCCAAGCCCAGGCCGAGGCCTTTTTCTGCGCGGGTCTGGTGGCTGTCCAGGCGTTTGAATTCCTCGAAAATCACCTGCAGCTTGTCGTTGGCGATGCCCGGGCCGCGGTCCCAGACTTCCAGCCACAGGTTGTCCTGGCTACGCCTTACGCCAAGCAGGATCGGGCTCTTGCCGTAGCGGAAGGCGTTGGTCAGGAAATTCTGCAGAATCCGCCGCAGCAGTTTCATGTCGCTTTGCACCCGTAAACGACTACTGCGCACGCGGAAGTCCAGGCCCTGTTCCCGGGCCAGTACCTTGAACTCGGCGCCCAGGGTATCGAACAACTCGTTCAGGGCGAACGGCTTGGCGTCGGGGGTGATCTTGCCGTTTTCCAGGCGGGAGATGTCCAGCAAGTCGCTGATCAATTCTTCGGCGGAGCGCAGCGAACTGTCCAGATGCTGAACCAGTTGCTGTGCCTCGGTGGACAGCCCGTCGCCTTGGTGGGAGAGCGCGGCGGAGAACAGCCGGGCGGCGTTCAGTGGCTGCATCAGGTCGTGGCTGACCGCCGCGAGGAAACGGGTCTTGGACTGGTTGGCGGCTTCGGCGTGGCTTTTCGCTTCGGTCAGGGCCAGGTTCAGTTGCGACAGTTCGTGGGTTCGCGCAGCAACCCGCTGCTCGAGGCCCTCGTTGGCATCCTTCAGGGCTTGTTCGGCTTCGCGGAACGGCGTGATGTCGGTAAAACTCATGACGAACCCGCCACCCGGCATCGGGTTGCCGATCAGTTCGATGACCCGGCCATTGGGGAACAAGCGCTCGGACGTGTGGGCACGGCCCTGGCGCATCCAGTGCAGGCGTCGGGCAACATGGACCTGAGCCTCGCCGGGGCCGCACAGGCCGCGTTCGGCGTTGTAGCGAATGATGTCGGCAATTGGCCGGCCGACACTGATCAAGCCGTCCGGGTAATTGAACAGTTCCAGATAACGGCGGTTCCAGGCCACCAGGCGCAGTGACTGGTCGACCACACTGATGCCCTGGCTGATGTTTTCGATGGCGCCCTGCAAGAGTGCCCGGTTGAACTGCAGCACCTCGGAAGCCTCGTCGGCGATACGCACGACATCTTCGAGTTGCATGTCGCGGCCTTCGATGGCCGCCTTGACCACGGCCCGGGTCGAAGAGGTTCCGAGCACGCCTGCGAGCAGTCGTTCGGTATGCTCGATCCAGTCACCGTCGGCGTTCTGATTAGGGTTGAAGCCCTTGCCCTGGCGGTAGGCGAAGCGGATGAAACTTTGGCGCGCACGCTCTTCGCCGACAAACCGGGCTGCCAGGTTCAGCAGGTCGTTGATCTGTACTGCCAGCAGCGAGCGGTTGCTCGGGCGGGCGTTGGTTTCCTGGCCGATGAAGCGGCCTGCCTGCCAGTGCTCCGATACCCGTGTGCGGGAGAGGATCGACACCCAGGCGAACAGGGTGAAGTTACCGGCCAGCGACAACACCACACCCTGCGTCAGCGGGGTTATCGGCAGGTTCAGTGGGTTGCTGTGCAGCCACGCCAAGCCTGGGAGCAGGTTGAGCGACCAGCCGAGGCTGTGAGCGGCGATGGGCAGAACCAAGGTGTAGAACCAGATGAAAATACCGGCTGCAAGGCCGGCAAAAACACCACGGCGGTTGGCCTGTTTCCAGTACAGCGCACCAAACATGGCTGGGGTCAGTTGGGTGATGGCGGCAAAAGCAATCTGGCCGATGGTTGCCAGGCTTGCCGTGGAACCGAGCAGGCGGTAGCTGACATAGGCCAGCAGCAGGATCGCAACGATCGATACCCGGCGAACCGAGAGCATCCAGTGGCGGAATACTTCAAAGGGGCGCTCGGCGTTGTTACGTCGTAGCAGCCACGGCAGCAGCATGTCGTTGGAGACCATGGTCGACAGCGCCACGCTGGCGACGATCACCATGCCGGTAGCCGCCGATGCGCCACCGATAAATGCCAGCAACGCCAGGGCCGGGTGGGCTTCGGCCAGCGGCAGGCTGATCACGAACGAGTCGGGGATGACCGAGTCGGGCAGCATCATCTGCCCGGCCAGGGCTATCGGGACTACGAACAGTGCGGCGAGGATCAGGTAGGCCGGAAACACCCAGCGCGCCAGGCGCAGGTCCTGAGGGTCGATGTTTTCCACCACGGTGACATGGAACTGCCGCGGCAGGCAGATGATCGCCATCATTGCCACACCGGTCTGGACCACCATCGACGGCCAATTGATGGTTTCCTGCCAGTAGGTTTCCAGGCGGGGCGCCAATCGTGCCTGGCTGAACAGGTCGTCGAAGCCGTCATACAGGTTGAAGGTGACGAAGGCGCCGACGGCGAGAAACGCCAGCAGTTTGACCAGCGACTCAAAGGCAATGGCCAGCACCATGCCACGGTGGTGTTCGGTGACATCCAGGCTGCGAGTACCGAAGACGATGGTGAACAGTGCCAGCACCAGCGAGACCACCAGGGCGGTGTCCTGCACTCGGCTGCCAGTGGCGTCGGCGCCTGCGCCTATCAGCAGGTTGACCCCCAATACGATGCCTTTGAGTTGCAAGGCGATGTACGGCAGCACACCCACCAGGCAGATCAGTGCGACCACCACGGCCAGTGCCTGCGACTTGCCGTAACGGGCGGCGATGAAGTCGGCAATCGAGGTGATGTTTTCCTGCTTGCTGATCAGCACCATCTTCTGCAGCACCCAGGGTGCAAACAGCATCAGCAGCACCGGGCCGAGGTAGATAGGCAGGAATGCCCAGAGTTGTTCGGCGGCCTGGCCGACCGAACCGAAGAATGTCCAACTGCTGCAGTACACGGCCAGCGAAAGGCTGTACACCCAGGCACGCAGGCGCGGGGGCAGCGGCTTGCTGCGGCGGTCGCCGTAGAAAGCGATGGCGAACATGATGGCCATATAGGCCAGGGCGACCAAGGCGATCAGCCCACTGGACAGCGACATGACAACTCCGAAGAAAAGGGGGAGTACACCTCCAGCCTAACGGTATACCTCGATCTATCAGTCTGGCATGCCGTTCGTGCTTAGTCAGTGCCGACCATGGTAGCAGTGGCGCAGCGTCGCAGGGGCATCACAGCGTGCCATCCATTGCACCGAGAGCGGCAGCAGATTGAAGGCCATCGCAATGCCGGGGTCTGAAGCACACCACGAATTATCAGGTTGTATCGGCAAAATAGATAACAGTTAGAGAAATTACCCGTTTTATAGATATTAACGGTGCCTCTACCATGGGCTCTACCTCACCAGAGGACAGGAGTGCAAACCATGCCATGCCCGACCAGCAGCGCCGTATCGCTGCGTCCGTTCCATCAACTGGCCCATCCACGCGAAGTGATTCGCCAGTTCACGCCTAACTGGTTCGCCGTCACCATGGGGACCGGTGTTCTTGCCTTGGTGCTCAAGCAGGCGATGCCAGCGCTGAGTGGCGTGGCCGAGGCCTTGTGGCTGCTGACGATCGCTTTGTTCATTCTATTCAGCGGCGTCTATGCGGCGCGTTGGGTGTTGTACTTTCATGAGGCACGCAGGATCTTTGCCCACTCTACGGTATCCATGTTCTTTGGGACGATACCGATGGGCCTGGCAACGATTCTCAATGGTGCCTTGCTGTTTGGCCTTGAACGCTGGGGGCAGGGAATCTTGCCCTGGGTCGAGGCGCTGTGGTGGCTCGACGTGGCACTGGCCGTGCTCTGCGGCGTGGCCATTCCGTACCTGATGTTCACCCGTCAGGAGCACAGCATCGATCAGATGACCGCCGTCTGGTTATTGCCGGTGGTGGCTGCCGAGGTGGCGGCGGCCAGCGGTGGCCTGTTGGCGCCGCATCTGGCGGATCCGCATCAGCAGTTCCAGGTGTTGATCGTCAGCTATGTGTTGTGGGCGGTCTCGCTGCCGGTGGCGTTCAGCATCCTGACCATCCTCTTGTTACGCATGGCCCTGCACAAGTTGCCCCATGCCAGCATGGCGGCTTCAAGCTGGCTGGCCTTGGGGCCGATTGGTACCGGCGCCTTGGGCATGTTGTTGCTGGGCAGCGATGCACCTGCCGTGTTTGCCGCCAACGGCCTGGGCGGGCTCGGCGAGATTGCCCGGGGTATTGGCCTGATCGCCGGCATCGTGCTGTGGGGCTGCGGCTTGTGGTGGTTGCTGACAGCGGTGCTGATTACCCTGCGATACATGCGCCACGGCATGCCGTTCAACCTTGGTTGGTGGGGCTTTACCTTTCCGTTGGGGGTGTATGCCCTGGCAACGCTGAAGCTCGCCGCCTGGCTTGAATTGGGCTTCTTTCAGATCATCGGCAGTGTGTTGGTGCTGGCGCTGATCGGCCTCTGGCTGCTGGTGGCCAGCCGGACGCTGCGTGGCGCCTGGCGTGGTGAGCTGTTCGTGTCGCCGTGTATTGCGGATCTTCGGGCCTGAGTGCTCTGTAGGTGCTGGTCTTGCAGGTGGCTCGGTTGCTGGCAAGACCGGCTCCTGCAAGGGCGTTTGTGCTACAACTGTGGCTTTTACGGCACAGCTGACCTCCAATAACAAAGCCCCATGCAGGTACACGGACGATGAGTCACCCCTCGCAATTCACATTGCTCGGCAAGCGCCGATTTCTGCCGTTTTTCATTACCCAGTCGCTGGGTGCCTTCAATGACAACATCTTCAAGCAGTCGTTGATTCTCGCCATTCTCTACAAGCTCAGCATCGAGGGTGACCGGTCGATCTGGGTCAACCTGTGTGCGCTGCTGTTTATCCTGCCGTTCTTTCTGTTCTCTGCACTGGCCGGGCAGTTTGGCGAAAAGTTCGCCAAGGACGCATTGATCCGTGTGATCAAGCTGGCCGAGATCGGCATCATGGCGGTCGGTGCCATTGGTTTTCTCACCAATCACCTGGCGCTGATGCTATTGGCGTTGTTTGCCATGGGCACCCATTCGGCGTTGTTCGGCCCGGTCAAGTACTCGATCTTGCCGCAGGCGCTGCATGAGGAAGAGTTGGTGGGGGGTAACGGCCTGGTTGAGATGGGCACCTTTCTCGCCATCCTGGCGGGCACCATTGGCGCGGGTGTGATGATGTCCAGTGGTCACTATGCCCCTGTGGTTGCGACCGCCGTGGTATCGGTGGCTGCGCTCGGTTACCTGTCCAGTCAATGGATTCCGCGTGCCGCTGCTGCTGCGCCGCAGATGAAACTGGACTGGAACATCTTCACCCAGTCCTGGGCGACCCTGCGCCTGGGCTTGAATCAGACCCCGGCGGTGTCGCGTTCGATCGTCGGCAACTCCTGGTTCTGGTTTGTCGGGGCGATCTACCTCACCCAGATTCCTGCCTACGCCAAAGACTGGCTGCACGGCGACGAGACCGTGGTCACCTTGGTATTGACCCTGTTCTCAGTGGGTATCGCGCTCGGTTCGCTGTTGTGTGAGCGCCTTAGCGGACGCAAGGTCGAGATCGGCCTGGTGCCGTTCGGCTCCTTTGGCCTGACCCTGTTTGGCCTGCTCTGGTGGTGGCATTCGGGCGATGTCGTGGCCGGGGCGCAGCCGCACGACTGGCTGACCCTGCTGGGTATGAGTCAGGCCTGGTGGATCATGCTGTCGATCCTCGGGCTGGGCGTATTCGGCGGCTTCTACATCGTGCCGCTGTATGCCTTGATCCAGTCGCGTACCGCCGAGAATGAGCGGGCCCGGGTCATTGCTGCGAACAACATCCTCAACGCACTGTTCATGGTGGTCTCGGCCATCGTCACCATTGTGCTGTTGAGTGTGGCCAAGCTGAGCATTCCACAGCTGTTCCTGGTGGTCTCGCTGCTGAACATCGCGGTCAACACCTACATCTTCAAGATCGTCCCCGAATTCACCATGCGTTTCATGATCTGGCTGCTCAGCCACTCCATGTACCGTGTCGAACACCGCGACCTTGAGTTGATTCCCGATGATGGTGCAGCCCTGCTGGTGTGCAACCACGTGTCCTTCGTCGATGCATTGTTGATCGGTGGTGCGGTGCGGCGGCCGATCCGTTTCGTGATGTATTACAAGATCTACCGCCTGCCGGTGCTCAACTTCATCTTCCGCACCGCTGGGGCCATCCCGATTGCCGGGCGCAAGGAAGACCCGCACATTTATGAACGGGCTTTCGAGAAAATAGCCGAGTGCCTGCGGCAGGGTGAGTTGGTGTGCATCTTTCCGGAAGGCAAACTGACCTCGGACGGTGAAATCGATGAGTTCAAAGGCGGTGTACGCCTGATCATCGAGCAGACACCCGTGCCGGTGATCCCGATGGCCTTGCAGGGCTTGTGGGGGAGTTTCTTCAGCCGGGATCCGGCCAAGGGCTTCTTCCGTCGCTTGTGGTCGCGGGTGACCCTGGTGGCCGGTACCGCCGTCCCGGTTGAGGCGGCAGAGCCGGCCGTATTGCGCGAGCGGGTCAGCGCGTTGCGTGGCACGGTGCGCTGACCCGGGTAGGGCAGGTCAGCTGGCGCTGACCTTCAGCCCGACCAGGCCGGTGACGATCAGGGCAACGCTGGCCAGGCGCATCAGGGCCATGGATTCGCCGAACAGGATAACCCCGGCGATCACCGTGCCCACTGCGCCGACGCCGGTCCAGATGGCATAGGCCGTGCCGAGCGGCAGCTCCTTCATGGCCAGGCCAAGCAAACCCAGGCTGACCAGCATGGCTGCAATGGTCAGCAGGGTTGGCAATGGGCGGGTAAAGCCGTCGGTGTACTTCAGGCCGACAGCCCAGCCGACTTCGAACAGGCCGGCACAAAACAGAATGATCCAGGACATGCAGTGTCTCCATCAGGTGATGGGGCCGTCCCCGGATTGATCACGCGATGCGTCGTGAGGTCGTCCTCACTGTGGGCATATAGAGTGCACAAACTCGAGTGGTAGGGCAATACGCCGGCGAGTACCTCAGGGGGTGACGCATGTTTGTGGCTATTGGCACTCGCTTCGTGAACATATCCATTCCCTGCAGTGGCACCGGTGGCTGGTTTCGCCTTTTACGGCGACCCACTTTTGAAGGGCACAAAAGTGACCCGCCGTAAAGGCGGAACGGGGTGTCAGGCCCGATATCGCGAATGGATATGCCTGCTTGCATCAGCGGCGATAAAGGTTTGTGATTTGTGGCACTCGCCTCACGCGGTTATGAGCAGGCGTGCCTGCGATGGCATCGGTGAGGTGCCAGTGAGTGCGTGGTGCCTCTATCACGGGCAAGACCAGCCACCTGCTCTCATGCAGGTGGGCTGGTTTGCTCGCGATCTAGACGTTGCGCTTAGATCCCCTGGGGGATCTCTTCGTCACCCAGCGCTTCAAACAGGGCCGGCAGGAACTCACCGAAAGTGAGCATCATCAGGGTGAAGCTGGCATCGAGTTGGCCCAGGGCCTCATCACCACCGTCTTCCTCGGCCTGATCCTGCAGCAGTTCTTCGAACTTCAGGCGTTTGATCACCATCTTGTCGTCGAGCACGAAGGACAGCTTGTCCTGCCATGCCAGCGACAATTGGGTGACTTGCTTGCCAGTGCCCAGGTGCATCTGGATCTCGTCGCTGGTCAGGTCCTGACGTTTGCAGCGAACGATACCGCCGTCTTCATGGGTGTCACGCAGCTCGCACTCGTCCAGGACATAGAAGTCCGGGGCGGCTTGTTGGGTTTTCACCCACTCGGTCATGGTCGCGCTTGGGGCGATCTTCACGCTCAGTGGTCGTACGGGAAGCGAGCCCATCACTTCGCGCAGGGTGGAGAGCAGGTCTTCGGCACGCTTGGCGCTGGAGGCATTGACCAGAATCAGGCCCTGCTTGGGGGCGATGGCGGCGAAGGTTGCCGAGCGACGGATAAAGGCACGTGGCAGGAACGCCTGGATGATTTCATCCTTGATCTGATCACGTTCCTTTTTATAGACCTTGCGCATTTGCTCGGCCTCGATCTCGTCGATCTTCTCTTTAACCGCATCGCGCACGACACTGCCAGGCAGGATACGTTCTTCTTTACGTGCGGCGATCAGCAGGAAGTCCTGACTGACATGCACCAGTGGAGCGTCTTCACCCTTGCCAAATGGCGCGACGAAGCCGTAGGTGGTCAATTCCTGGCTGGCACAAGGGCGCGCTGGCTTGCTGGCCAGAGCGGTTTCCAGCGCCTCGGGGTCAAACGGGATGTCCTGGGTCAGGCGATAGATCAGCAGGTTTTTGAACCACATGGGGTGCATCTCTCCTTAACACATAAGGGGGGCATTATTCTCCGAGCAGCCGTCTCAGGCCAAGTCTGCTAAGTCGTTGGAAGGCTTGAAAAATTTTTTTAAAAAAGTGCTTGCCAGACTCTAAGGTGCTCCGTAGAATGCGCACCACACCGAGACGATGGGTGATTAGCTCAGCCGGGAGAGCATCTGCCTTACAAGCAGAGGGTCGGCGGTTCGATCCCGTCATCACCCACCACTTCTCAGTGTTAGCGCAGCGGTAGTTCAGTCGGTTAGAATACCGGCCTGTCACGCCGGGGGTCGCGGGTTCGAGTCCCGTCCGCTGCGCCATATTCAAGCTTCCAGGGCCCACTGAACACCCGGAAGCCACAAAGAAAGCGACCTTAGGGTCGCTTTTTTTGTTTCTCATTCCCGCTACTCAGGAAGAGTCCCATGATGCAGGATGCAAGCACCCCCCGTACGCCCTTGCTGGGTATCGACCTGGGTACCACCAACAGCCTGATTGCCGTCTGGCAGGACGGGCGAGCGCAGTTGATCCCCAACGCCCTTGGCGAATGGCTTACCCCGTCCGCAGTCAGCATCGATGAGGATGGCAGTATTCTGGTCGGCCAGGCGGCTCGCTCACGGCTGACCACGCACCCGGAACGTAGCGCAGCAGCGTTCAAACGCTTTATGGGCAGTGAAAAACGTCTGGAGCTTGCCGGCCAGACCTTCAGCCCTGAAGAGTTGTCTGCACTGGTGCTCGGTGCGCTCAAACAGGACGCGGAAGCCTGGCTGGGTTGCCCGGTAAGCGAGTCGGTGATTTCGGTGCCGGCTTACTTCAGCGATGAACAGCGTAAACGCACCTGTTTTGCTGCCGAGCTGGCCGGGCTCAAGGTACAGCGCCTGATCAACGAGCCTACCGCTGCCGCCATGGCCTACGGTCTGCATGAGCAGAAATTCGAGCGCACGCTGATTTTCGACCTGGGTGGCGGCACCTTCGATGTGACCGTACTGGAGTACGCCTTGCCGCTGATCGAGGTGCATGCCTCTACTGGCGACAACTACCTGGGGGGCGAGGATTTTACCCATGCACTGCTGCAGGCTTGTCTCAAGGACCTGCAACTGGCGACCGACAGCGTTGAGCCGCAAGCCCTGGCTTCGCTGTACGACGCTCTGGAGCAGATCAAGCGCAAGCTCAGCGAAGGTCCGCAGCACGTGCAGTGGCGTTGTGCCGGTGAACTGCGCGAGTGGTCGTTGGATGAAGCGCGTGCGCAAAAGATCTGGGAACCCTTGCTGACGCGCCTGCGCGCCCCGGTGGAGCAGGCGTTGCGTGATGCCCGGCTGAACCCGCGTGACCTCGATAGCCTGGTGCTGGTGGGAGGCGCCACGCGTATGCCGGTGGTCCAGCAGATGGTTGCCACCTTGTTTGGGCGTTTGCCTTACCGGCATCTTGACCCCGACACCATCGTTGCCTTGGGGGCGGCCAGCCAGGCCGCGTGCAGGGCACGTGACCAGGCCATCGAAGAGCTGATCCTGACCGATGTCTGCCCCTATACACTGGGTGTTGCAGCCATGCGCGGTGAAAGCCGGCGCCAAGCATTTGTGCCGATCATCGAGCGTAATACGGTCATTCCAACCTCGCGGGTCGAGCGCTTTCAGAGTACTCATCCCGAACAGAAAACCGTGCGCATCGAGGTCTATCAGGGGGAGCGACCCTGGGTGAGCGACAACATTTTCATCGATGCATTCGATATCGAGTTGCCGCAGGCCGGCCGGATTCAGTCCATGGATGTGCGTTTCAGTTACGACATCAATGGCCTGTTGGAAGTGGATGTTGCCCTGGAGGACGGCGAGCGCCACAGTCATGTGATCGACCGCAGCCCCGCAGGGCTCGACGACGTGGCCCGGGCGGCCAGCCATGGTCGCCTGGCGGCGTTGAAGATTCACCCGCGCGATGCGCTGCCCAACCGTGCACTGCTGGCGCGTCTGGAGCGTGCCTGGATGCAATGCCTGGGTGAGCAGCGTGATCAGGTCGGTCAGTGGCTTGAAGCCTTTACTGCAGTGCTGGGTAACCAGCATGCGCAGGACATCAACAGCACTCGCCAGCGCCTGAATACAGCGCTGGACGAGCAGGGCCTCTGAGCCGCTAAGCGTTCAGGCGCCGCAGGGCGGCTTGCAGGCCGCCTTCCAGTGCATGCTTTTCGCCACCGGGTGGTACACCGTAACGGTTCGGCAGGCTGTCGCCGGGCAAGACCAGCAGCACCAACGGCAGGAACGGCAGCACGATGGTCAGGGCCATGCCAATCAGCAGCATGGCTACGCCAAACCCGATGTCATGCAGCCGCCGCAGGATGATGCTCAGTTGCACCAGCACGGTAACGGCCACGATCCCTAGCGCCACCTGCGCGTTGCCGCTGGCGAGGCTCAGAAAAACAGCCAATCCCTGGCACATCAGGCTCTGTTGGGCGCAGGCAACACGCCCCAGGCGGCTGTTCAGGCTCAGCATGTTCCATTCTGATACCGGTTGGCTGCCCGATCTGGCCAGCATCAGGCGCTCGCTCCAGGACAACAGCGCCGCCAAGGCCAGGCGCAGGCCTGGTCCATGGCGCGGATCATCCTTGGCCTGCTGCAGTTGGCGCAGAATCTTGGTGCGCGGCACGCCGGTACGGTTCTCCACCAGCACCAGCCTGCGCAGGGTATCGACGCCGAGATAGAAGGCGCTGCTGTCGATGCCTTGCTGCTCTTCGAGGATCTCCCGGGGTGGGCGTACCGGTTCGCCCTTGATCAAGCCATCCCGGAATGACTCGAACCAGGCATCGGAGCAGGCGATCCCGGCGATATTGTTCAGCAGTACACGGTGCTGCTCGGCATCCAGGGTCGGGTCCTGATAGAGCACGCCACAGAGCAACATCAAGCCCAGCAGATCATCGCTGAAGGTGTCGTAATCGCTCACGACGCAGTCGTACAGGCGTGTGTTGCTCAGCAGCCTGGCACTGCCCAACGCCTGAGGCACGGTGAGCAGGTTCAGTGCGACGTCGTTCTGCACAGGCTCCTCTTCTGACAGCCAGCCCAGCAAGCCATTGAAGTGGCCTTCCTGTTGATGCACGCGCTGCAACAGCGGCAGTACGCGCGACAGTGGATGCCCGGTGTCGGCACGCATGCTGTGAAGCAGTGCAGGGGAAATCAGTGTCAGCCAGCGCAGCGGGTCGGACATCAGGGCAATGAAGAACAGCGCTTGCCGGTGCCATTCCCACAGCTGTTCACCGTCAGGTTGGGGCGGCAATACAACGCCCTCGCGATTGAGGACTGCGAGCATCTTTACCCCAAACGGTAGCGAGGCAATGAGCTCCTGTTCAAAGGCGCTGTCCAGGCGCGTCCATTGCGCTGCAGTAAAGGCCTTGAGCCGGCGCAGCCAATGTTGGGTGACGTCCAGTGCCAGGTCCTGACCCAACAGCGGGTTCAGTTGCACGCTGTCATCCGGTGCGTTGATAAAGGCTGTCAACGCCTGTGGAATGGGAGCGTGCTGCAGCCAGTACAGGTGTTGTTCGGCCTGGTACTTGAGGCCTTCCAGCACCAGTGAATCGAGCACATCGTTACTGTCGGGTTCGGCCAGCAGGCGTTCCAGCAGGGCGGTGTCGCCACGGTGCAATGCCCAGGCCTGGCGATACAGGTTCGTTAACCCCGCATCGTCAGGCTCATCGAGCAGTAACGCCAGCAATGGCAGTTCATCACCGTCCAGGCGCCAGTTCACATAAGCCCCCGCAAGGCCTCCGAGGTTCTGGCGACCGGCGTTGAGCCAGCGGGTCAACGTCTCCGGGCGCTGCGCCGGGCTGCCCCAGGCCTGGGCTGGCTCACTCAGGTTGTTCGGCCAGTCGCGGAAATGCTCGCGGTGGTCGAACGCTTGAATCAGCAGCGGCAGGCGCTGTGGCTGGTGTTTGCCGCACAGTTCGAGCAGCCACTGTGCGGCCTGCGGATGTTGGTGCTCGCGCCACAAGCGCAACCAGCTGCTCAGGGCTTGCTCTTCCAGGCCAAGGGCACTGCACTGACGGGCCAGCAGGTACAGCCAGTCGACATCATCCGGTGCGTGCCGATGTTTTTCAGCACACAGTGCGTAGAGGGTCTTGCTCGCGACATCGGCCTGGGTGAGTTGTACCAGCAGACGCCGCAGCCAGGCGTCGTCGTTCGGCAGCGGCAGGCAGGTAGGCTGGTTGACGAAGTCGCGGAGCTCGTCCAGCGGCCGTTCCTGATAGAGGTGTTCCAGGGTGTTCAGGTACCAGAGGGTTTCGATCTGTGCCGGTGGTGGCCAGGACGAGATCGTTGCGGTATCGAAGAGGTCTGGCTGCGCGATGCGTTCGATAAACGCTTCGACCTGCTCGACGTTATCGATACGCAGCAGGTTGCCCTGCCAGTCCAGCCGCTCGGCCAACAGGCGTGCGCAATTGTTGGAGATCGGCCCGCTGTCGATCAGCCGCTCCAGCAGGCTCCAGCGCAGCGCTTCGACAACCTCAAGTGAGACGCTGTCGAAGCGTTCGATATAGCTCCGCCAGGCGGCCGGGTCGAAACGTCGTGCGCCGTCGCTGAACAGTTCGTCGAATGCGTCCAGCAGCTCGCGGGTCGGGCTTTGCTCATCGTCGGCGTCTGCGGTTTCGACGCTACGGGCTTCCTTCAGTGCGGCCTCGTAGGCTTCACGCAAGGCCTGAAAACCTTGTGGGTCGGTTTCCGGATGATGCTCTGGCAGGCGCGTACGGTAGGCGCTGCGGATGGCGTCCTGATCGCGGGTAGGCTCGATGCCCAGGGATATCCAGCAGCTCATGACCAGTTGAACTCCGCAAGCGAGTCAGGTTTTTGTGGCAGGTTCAGGGGCAGGTCCCAAGGCAGTTCGGCAAACAGTTCGGCGGCGTCCTGAGCGAGGGCGCGAGCGCTGCAGCGGCTCCAGTAGGCGTAGCCTTCGCGGTCAAGGGCGTGGCCGAGCTCGTCGTCTGCGCTGTCCAGGCAGCACCAGTACATGCGGCCGGTCATGTAGCCGCCCAGGTAGGTGCTCCAGCTGTTGTAGTAATGACGTGCCCTCAAGGCCAGTCGGCTGTGTAGCCAGAGGCTTTCATCAAGGTTGATCCAGCCGCTGCGCAGGCCGTTGCGCAGCAGGAAACCCATGCGCCCCAGGTCCCAGGCACGAATGCCTCCGTGGCCGCATTCGCTGAAGGTCCGACTGGCAAACTCATGCAGCGCGCGTTGCCGTGGCGCCAGGCCGTCGAGCAGGGCCGACCATTCACTGGGCAGGCAGCGCTGCCAGTTCCAGTAAGCCTCGAGCATCCCGCTGGCATGGCCACGGTCGGCCATGTAGAGCATCTCGAGCAACTGCTCGCGATTGCTGATGCCCCAGCCGTCCTGCAGGTCCATCTCGATGTAGTCCGGGGCGGTGTAACTGGAACCGTTGAGGGCTGCCATGGGGGCAGAAAGGGCGTACAGCCAGCGCTGTTCTATTTCTTCCATGAAAAATGCTCCTGAGCCGGCGGGGGAGTGGAGAGCGCCGGCACTAATTGGCGCGAATTGTAGAGACCTGGCTGGTTAGCGGCAAACTGCAGTCTTCAGCGCCTGCCTCGCACTGGTGCGGGTTGTTCCGCAATGGTGCGTTGCTACCCCTGTGGCGTTGGTTTGACGCCGCAGATGACGGGGTATTGCGGTTTGGCGCGGCCCTTGCTTTGGCTTGTTCATCAGGCAATCAACGCAGATTGCTCTATTCACGACAAAGGCGCCGTGTCGCTCCCGCTTGCAACGCAAGCAGGAGCGGCAGGGCGCCTTTTTGTTTTGCCTAAGCAGGAGACCGGGTAATGACCCAGACAACCGTGCGCAGCGTCTGCCCCTATTGCGGCGTCGGCTGCGGCATTGTCATGACCGTGGCCGAAAACCGGGTAATCAAGGTCAGTGGTGACAAACAGCACCCAAGCAATTTCGGGCGACTCTGCACCAAAGGGCAGACCTGCCATCAGCCGCTGCGCGAGTCGGGGCGCATGGAGCAGGCCTTTGTCCGTCACTCGCGTCAGCGCGACCCGGTGCAGACCGCAATTGATCAGGCGATCGACGAGGCGGCCCGGCGCCTGAAGACCCTCCTCGTCGAGCATGGCCCGGATGCCCTGGCGTTTTACGTTTCCGGGCAGCTGTCGCTGGAGGCCCAGTACTTGATCAACAAGCTGGCCAAAGGCTTCGTGCGCAGCCGGCATATCGAGTCCAACTCCCGGCTGTGCATGGCCAGCACCAGCAGTGGCTACAAACTCTCGCTGGGCGCGGATGGCCCGCCTGGCAGCTATGAGGACTTCGACCACAGCGAGCTGTTCTTTGTCATTGGCGCCAACATGGCGGACTGTCATCCGATCCTGTTTCTGCGCCTGCTTGACCGGCGCAAGGCCGGTGCCCGGCTGATTGTGGTCGACCCCAGGCGCACTGCGACAGCGGAAAAGGCCGACCTGTTCTTGCAGATCAAACCCGGCACCGACCTGGCACTGCTCAATGGTCTGTTGCACCTGTTGTTGATCAACGGCGCGGTGGATACGGCGTTCGTTGAGCGCTTTACCGAGGGCTGGGAGGCCATGCCGGACTTCCTGCAGGACTATGCGCCGGCGCAGGTGGCGCAGATTACTGGCCTGGCCGAAGCCGATATCCGCAAGGCCGCCGAGTGGATCGGCCAAGCACCCGCGTGGCTCAGCTGCTGGACCATGGGCCTGAACCAGAGTATTCACGGCACCTGGCAGACCAATGCGCTGTGCAACCTGCACCTGGCCACCGGGGCGATCTGCCGCCCCGGCTGCGGACCGTTTTCGCTGACGGGCCAGCCCAATGCTATGGGCGGACGTGAGATGGGCTACATGGGGCCGGGGTTGCCCGGCCAGCGTTCGGCGCTGGTAAAGGCTGACCGTCATTTCGTTGAGGACCTCTGGCAGGTGCCGCGTGGCAGCCTGAGGGCCGAGGCCGGAGACGGCACCGTCGCCATGTTCGAGGGCATGGCTGCCGGGCGGATCAAGGCCTGCTGGATCATCTGCAGTAACCCAGTGGCCAGTGTCGCCAACCGTCAGCAGGTGATCGAGGGCCTGCAATCGGCCGAGCTGGTCATCACCCAGGACGCCTTTCTCGATACCGAAACCAATCGCTATGCCGATATCCTCCTGCCGGCGGCGCTCTGGGCTGAAGCCGATGGGGTAATGGTCAACTCCGAGCGCAACCTGACCCTCACTGCGCAGGCCGTCGAGCCACCGGGCGCGAGCCTGGCCGACTGGCAACTCATCGCCCGAGTGGCCTGTGCGATGGGCTATGAGGCTGCGTTCAGCTACACCTGTGCCGAACAGATTTTCGATGAACTGCGCCAGGCCTGGAACCCCGACACAGGTTACGACCTGCGCGGTATCAGTTACCCCTTGTTGCGCCAGTCGCCACGGCAATGGCCCTGTGCACCCGATCAGGCTGATACACGGCACCCGCAACGCTACCTGAATGACGGTATCAGTCAGCGGCTGCACGAGGACGCCCAAGGCCAGCGGCCGTCACTCGCCTTTGCTACTGCCAGCGGCAAAGCACGCTTTTTTGCCCGGCCCTACCTGCCTCCAGCGGAGCTACCGGACGAAGCCTACCCGCTGGTGCTCAATACCGGGCGGGTACAGCACCATTGGCACACCCTGACCAAGACCGGCAAGGTCAGCGCGTTGAATGCGCTGGAGCCTGGCCCGTACCTGGAAATTCACCCCGAAGATGCCCGGCAATTGGGTATCGCTGAGCACGATCAGGTGCAGGTTCGCTCCCGGCGTGGTGAGGCGTTATTGCCGGCGCGCCTGAGTGAGCGGGTACTGCCTGGGAACTGCTTCGCCCCCTTTCACTGGAATGATGTCTATGGCGAGCGTTTGGCGATCAATGCACTGACCAGCGATGCCATCGACCCGGTGTCCCTGCAACCGGCGTTCAAGTACTGCGCCGTGGCCCTCAGCCGGGTCGCCGGTGAACGTATTGCCACTGTTGAACTGCCGGCCCACACGCTTCAGGAGTCTGCGACCATGCCGATCGAAACCCTCAGCCAACTGCTCGGCCTGAACAACCGCGTTGAACTGGCTTTGGCCGAGGATGAACAACTGTATATGCAGGGTTATGTGCTGGGTCTGCGTAACAGCCCTCAGCAGGGCGTACCGAGCTTGCCGGTCAATGCACCACTGGCGCCGGCGCGGCGTCTGTTGGTGGAAGGGTTGCTGGCGGGGTTGTTTTCGCGCAGTACCTCGGTACAGGCCCCTGCAATCCAGGCCCCGGAGCCTGCCGAAGCCACTAGCCATTGGCTGCTCTGGGCTTCGCAGACCGGCAACGGCCAGGCTCTGGCGCAACACTGTGCGCAGCGTTTGCGGGAGGCCGGTCTGGCTGTTCAGGTGAGCAGCATGGAGCAGGTCAGCCTTGAGCAGGTGAGCAACGCCGCCAGCCTGCTGCTGGTGGCGAGCACGTTTGGTGATGGTGAGGCACCGGATTGCGCCAAGGCCTTTTGGCAGGCCCTGCAGGCTGCGTCCGCCAGCCGCTGCACAGGGCTGCGTTACGCAGTACTGGCCCTGGGAGACTCCAGCTACGCCGAGTTCTGTGGTTTCGGCCGCAAGCTGGACCAGCGTCTGGCGGAGCTTGGCGCTGTGCGCCTGCTGGAGCGGGTCGAGTGCGAGCCGGACTTCGACGAGCCGGCCGAGCAGTGGCTGGGCACGCTGGTGACGGCCCTTGGGCAGGCGCCAAGTGCAGCGGCGCCAGCGGTCACGTCCTCGGCGGCGACAGCGCCAACCTTCAGCAAGCAGCAGCCGTTGCCGGTAAGGGTGGTGGAAAACCGCCTGCTCAATGCGCCCGGTGCCGCCAAGGAAACCCGGCACGTGGTCTTCGATCTTGCGAGCAGCGGCCTGACGTATCAGGCGGGCGACGCGTTGGGCGTCTGGCCGCGCAACTGCCCGGCACTGGTCGAAGAGCTGCTGAGTGCCATGAAGCTTGACGCAGAAGCGAGTGTCAGCCTCAAGGGCCAGCCACCCATGTCGTTGCGTAGCGCGCTGCGCGAACGACTGGAGATTGCCCGTATCACGCCTGCGCTGCTCGAACAGGTCGCCCGCTGCAGTGCTGATCCTGAGTTGCAAGGCCTGCTGGAGCCGGCGCACAACGCCGCGTTGCAGGACTGGCTATGGGGGCGGCAACTGGTCGATCTGCTGCAGCAGTTTCCCGTAAGCATGTCGCTCGACACCTGGCTGAGCCTGCTCAAACCCCTGCAGCCGCGTTTGTACTCCATCAGTTCAAGCCCGTTGTTGCACCCGCAGCAGGTTCACCTGACGGTTTCGACGGTGCGCTACCGCCAGCGAAAAGGTGTGTGTTCGACCTTCCTCGCGGATCGTGCCGAAGCCGGGCAGGTTGGGATCTTTGTGCAGCCCTCGGCTCACTTTCACGTACCGAGCGATGATACGGCACCGCTGATCATGGTCGGGCCGGGGACCGGGATCGCACCGTTCCGGGCGTTTCTCCAGGAGCGTCAGGCGCGCGGCGCCCGTGGGCGCAACTGGCTGCTGTTCGGCGAGCAGCGCGCTGACAGTGATTTTTACTACCGCGACGAGTTGCTGGCCTGGCAACGCGATGGCCACCTGACGCGGCTCGACACGGCGTTCTCCCGTGACCAGGCAGAGAAGGTCTATGTACAGCAGCGCATGCTGGAGCAGGGCGCCGAGCTGTGGCGCTGGCTGGAGGCGGGCGCGTACTTCTACGTCTGTGGCGATGCCGGACGCATGGCGCGGGATGTGGAGGCCGCGCTACAGCAGGTGGTGACCGAGCACGGAGGGATGAGCACCGAGCAGGCCGGCGAATATGTTGCGGCGTTAGGCCGGGCCAAACGCTACCGGCGAGATGTGTACTGAAATGCCCCAGAACGGGTAGCACTGCACCAGGATGGCGCCGCGGGAGGCCTAGAGTTTGCGGCGATGCCCTTGAATAGGCGGGGTTGGCGCAGTTGGCACGGTATCTGCTGAAGACACATTACAACGTCCAGGGGTGATCAACGGCGATCCGCCCCACGGACCACGACTATGAACGACCAGGCAAAGGCGCCTGGAGCTTCGGCTCCAGGCGCCTTTTTTTGTGGGTGTTTTTCCGGCCGCCGTGATCGGCCAGTGTGAGGAAACGCTATGAACGCTCAAGCGACCATCGAGCAACGGGAACGTCTGATCATCGTCGGCAACGGCATGGTGGGCCATCATTGCGTCGAACAACTGATCGAACGCGGCGCCTTGGCCCGCTTCGACCTGCGGGTGTTCGGCGAGGAGCGTCAGCGTGCCTACGACCGCGTGCACCTGTCGGAGTACTTCAGTGGCAGCGATGCTGAAACCCTGGCGTTGGGTGATGCGCAATTGTATGCCGAGCATGGCGTGCGGCTGCACTTGGGGGAGGCGGTCGTCGAGATCGACCGCGAGGCCGGTGAAGTGGTGACGGCGCAGGGCCGCTACCCGTTTGATCGGTTGATCCTGGCCACCGGTTCCTATCCCTTCGTGCCGCCGATTCCCGGGCCGGACGGTGCGGCGCGACTGGTCTATCGAACCCTGGACGACCTGGATGCGATTCGCGCGGCGGCCTATGGCGCACAGCGTGGCGTGGTCATCGGTGGTGGCCTGCTGGGCCTGGAGGCAGCCAACGCCCTCAAATCCCTGGGGCTTGAAGCCCATGTGGTGGAATTCGCGCCGCGCCTGATGCCGGTGCAACTGGATGCTGAAGGCGGTGCGGCCCTGCGCGCCCAGATTGAGGCGTTGGGTGTCGGCGTACACCTGTCTCGCGCCACCCAGAGCATTGTTGAAGGCAGTGACTTCCGTTATCGGATGAATTTCGATGGCGACCAGTTCCTGGAAACCGACCTGATTGTGTTTTCGGCTGGCATTCGCCCGCAGGACAGCCTGGGCCGTGGCTGCGGGCTGGAAATCGCGCCACGGGGCGGGGTCGTGATCGATGGTGAATGCCGCACCAGCGACCCACGGATTTTTGCCATCGGCGAGTGTGCTTCCTGGAACGGCAGCGTCTTTGGCCTGGTGGCCCCGGGTTACAGCATGGCCCGCAACCTGGCGTCAGCCTTGGCGGGTGAGCCATTCGAGGCCTTTGCCGGTGCCGACATGTCGACCAAGCTCAAGCTGTTGGGGGTGGATGTCGGTTCCATTGGCGATGCACACGCGGCGACCCCCGGTGCGCGCAGCTACCGCTTTATCGACGAGGCTGGCAGCGCCTACCGGCGCTTGGTGATCGACGCCGAGGGCAAGCGCGTTCTGGGGGCGGTGCTGGTCGGTGATAACCGTTACTACGACACTCTGTTGCAGTACGTGCAGAATGCTATTGCCCTGCCAGCGGACCCCGCCGGCTTGATCCTGCCAATGGGCAGCGCCACGCCAGCACTGGGTGCAGATGCCTTGCCAGACGCCGCCACCATCTGCTCGTGCCATAACGTCAGCAAGGGCGCGATCTGTGCTGCTATCGACGGGGGGTGTAGCGACCTGGCGCAACTCAAGGGCCAGACCAAGGCCTGCACCGGTTGCGGTGGCTGCGCCGCCTTGCTCAAGCAGGTCTTCGAGCATGAGCTGAGCGCCCGCGGTGTGGCGGTGGACAAGAGCCTTTGCGAGCACTTTGCCTTCACCCGTCAGGAGCTCTATGCATTGGTCAGGGTCGAGGGCATTACGACGTTCGAAGACCTGCACGCCCGTCATGGTCGTGGCCACCTGGGCTGCGATATCTGCAAGCCGACAGTAGGCTCGATCCTCGCGTCCTGCTGGAACCAGCCGATCATGGATGCCGCGCTGGTGCCGTTGCAGGACACCAACGACACCTTCATGGCCAACATGCAGAAAAACGGCACGTATTCGGTGGTGCCGCGTATTCCGGGTGGGGAAATCACACCGGACAAGTTGATCGTGATTGGTCAGGTGGCCAAGAAGTACGACCTCTACACCAAGATCACCGGCGGCCAACGCATCGACCTTTTCGGCGCGCAGTTGCATGAATTGCCGGAGATCTGGTCCGAGTTGATCGCCGCCGGCTTTGAGACCGGGCATGCCTATGGCAAATCAACCCGCACGGTGAAGTCCTGCGTCGGCAGCACATGGTGCCGCTACGGCGTGCAGGACAGCGTGGCCATGGCGCTTACCCTGGAGGACCGCTACAAGGGCCTGCGTTCGCCACACAAGCTCAAGTTCGCCGTATCTGGCTGTACCCGCGAATGCGCCGAGGCGCAAAGCAAGGACATCGGCGTGATTGCCACCGAGAAGGGCTGGAACCTTTATGTCTGCGGTAACGGCGGCATGCGTCCACGGCACGCCGAGCTGTTCGCCACGGACCTGGACGATGCCGGCCTGATTCGCACCATCGACCGCGTATTGATGTTCTACATCCGTACCGCTGACAAACTGCAGCGCACGTCGGTCTGGCGCGAGCGCCTTGAGGGCGGGCTGGATTACCTCAAGGCGGTGATTCTCGACGACAGCCTGGGCTTGGGCGCCGAGCTGGAAGCGCAGATGCAGCAGGTAGTCGATCGCTACGAGTGTGAATGGGCCAATGCCCTGAAGGATCCCGAGAAGCTCAAACGCTTCCGTACTTTCGTCAACGACCACCGTGCAGATCCGGCGATTCATTTCGTCAAGGAGCGCGGCCAGCGCCGGCCGGTGGGCAAGGCCGAGCTTCACCTGATCCCGACCACTGAAGAGGTGCTGTGATGAACCCGTCGAATCAAGCGGTACGTGTTGACCTGCAAGACTGGCAGGCGGTGTGCAGCCGCCATGACCTGGTACCCAATTCAGGGGTGGTGGCCCGCTTGGGTGACGCCCAGGTGGCCCTGTTCTACTTGCCGGAGGCCGCGCAGGCACTGTATGCCGTGGACAACCATGACCCGCAGTCCGGCGCCAATGTGATCGGACGTGGAATCATTGGCAGCCTCAACGGGCAGCCGGTCGTGGCGGCGCCGTTGTACAAACAGCACTTCAGTCTGCTGGACGGGCGCTGTCTGGAAGACCCGCAGCAGGTACTGCGGGTATGGGCTGTGCGCTTCAATGGCGACTGCGTCGAGGTGGCTGCCCCTTAGCACACGTCGGCCACGGCGGCTTTTGAGAGGGCGGTGGTGGCTGTTCAAAGCAGTCGCCGCCTGCGCGGCAGGCCGTTACACTGCCTGGCATGAACCTCGACACCCGTATCAAATACCGCCATCTGCTGTGCTTTCTCGAAATCGCCCGGCAGGGCAGTTTCGCCAAGGCTGCCGATGTCCTGGCAATCAGTCAGCCTGCGACCTCCAAAACCCTCAAGGAACTGGAGGACTTGCTGCAGGCGCGCTTGTTCGAGCGAGGCAAACAGGGCGTTGAGCTGACCCCGGCCGGATTTCGCTTCATGCGTTATGCAGGCCCTAGCGTGCAGGCCTTGCGTGAGGGCGTGAGCAGCGTGCGCGGTGAGGAGCACGCACCGCCGCAGGTGCGGGTCGGGGTGTTGTCCACGGTCGAAAGCCTGTTGATGCCCGAGGCGCTCTGCCGTTTGCACCAGCGTCATGAGGCGCTGGTGGTCAGTGTCGCCACCGGCCCCGGTGCCTATCTGTTGGCGCAGTTGCATGTCGGCGAGCTGGATCTGGTCATTGGCCGAATGACCGACAGCCCGCAAATCCAGGGCCTGATCTTCGAGCACCTGTACAGCGAGTCGATGGCCCTGGTGGTGCGTCCGGGCCATCCGTTGTTGCAGCGTCAGCCGCTGGAACGCAACCGTGTCGGCGATTACCCCTTGGTGTTACCGTTGGCCGGGACCACCATCCGCAAACATGCCGACAGTTTGTTCGTGCAGTGCGCGATCAAGCCGTCGTTGCAACGCCTGGAAACCCTTTCCCCGGCCTTGAGCCGCCGGTATGTATTGGGCAGTGATGCGGTCTGGGTCGCGCCACGCGATGCCGTACGGGTCGATCTTGATGCGGGTGAGCTGTGCGAACTGGACCTGGGCGTGCGTGAGCCGGGCGGTTCGGTCGGTATTTGCAGCAATGCCGCCTTGCCCCCGTCACTGCCTGCACAGTGGTTGTGCGAGGTGCTGCGCGAGGTTGCCGGAGCGTATCGCGCTGAGCGATAGCGGCCATTGGCTGTCATCTGGATGAAGAAGGTTTTATCTGTCTGAACTTATCCCCGTTTTCTCGCTCTCATGCCGGTAGCCATTGGTCGTGGCGGCCTGATAAGCTCGCGGCTTTACTCGATTGCCCTATTGGCGCATGAACAAGGAAATAGCATGAAACAGCATCGGTTGGCGGCTGCGGTTGCCCTGGTTGGCCTGGTACTGGCGGGTTGCGATTCGCAGACCAGCGTCGAGCTGAAAACTCCGGCACAGAAAGCCTCCTACGGTATCGGCCTGAACATGGGCAAGAGCCTGGCTCAGGAAGGCATGGACGACCTCGACTCCAAGGCGGTCGCCCAAGGCATCGAAGATGCTGTCGGCAAGAAAGAGCAGAAAATCAAGGACGAGGAACTGGTCGAAGCCTTCGCCGCACTGCAGAAGCGTGCCGAAGAACGTCTGGTCAAGATGAGCGAAGAGTCGGCCGCTGCCGGCAAGAAGTTCCTCGAAGAAAACGGCAAGAAGGCGGGTGTTGTCACCACCGCTTCCGGCCTGCAGTATGAAGTCGTGAAGAAGGCCGATGGCGCTCAGCCCAAGCCGACCGACGTGGTCACTGTTCATTACGAAGGCAAGCTGATCGACGGCAAGGTCTTCGACAGCTCGGTTGAGCGTGGTAGCCCGATTGACCTGCCGGTCAGCGGCGTGATCCCGGGTTGGGTCGAAGGCCTGCAACTGATGCACGTTGGCGAGAAGTACAAGCTGTACATCCCGTCCGATCTGGCATACGGCGCACAGAGCCCAAGCCCGATGATCCCGGCCAACTCCGTGCTGGTATTCGAGCTGGAACTGCTGGGCATCAAGGATCAGCCGAAGCCAGAAGCCGAAGCTGACGCCAAGTAAGTTTACGCCTGTACTGACAACGCCCCGTACTCACGGGGCGTTGTCGTTTCTGGGGCAGGGCGGCATTTCCCTGTACCATCAGGCCCACGCAGGGCGAGGTCTGAATCGCCCAACCTGTTGACGCTGCAGCCGAACGATTGCGTATTTAAACAGGTGTGTAAAAAACGCCCGATTTGAGTAAGGCCCTTGTGCTACGGGCACCCTGAGCCTCAAAAGCGGGTCTGTTCACAAGGTTATCCACAATAATTGTGGATAACCTTCCCTGAGGTATTGCTTGGAGGCTCCATGAAAGCTCCGTGGAATTTCACTCGTTTTCTGCCTTTGGCCGAGCGTTTGCTCAGCCGTGGGCGGCTCCCTGCGCTGATTTTTGCCGTGGCCCGCAAAGGGCCGCAGCTGGGCAAGCTGAAAGATGATGTACGCCTGTTGCAGGCGCTGTGCCTGGCCTGGTGGCGCGGCGAGTACCGGGCAATCAGCCCCAAGGCCATGGTCACAGTAGTTGCTGGCCTGTTGTACTTTGTCAGCCCTTTGGATGCCATCCCAGACTGGTTGCTGGGGGTGGGCTTGCTCGATGACATCGCGGTACTGGCCTGGGTGCTCAAGGCGGTGGGCGATGAAATGGCGGCTTTTCGCGCCTGGCGTGATCGGCAGGCACCGGAGAAGCTGCGCGTTGTAGAGCGTTTGCCTGATTCGCCTGAGGCATTGTCCCTGGAGCATAAAAAAAGCTGACGCCGCACGCTTCCGTTGGCTGGTAATATAATTGGCATAAGGATTATGCCTACCGATTACATGCGAGTTGTCCTACGAGGGGGTTGTAATGGGTATTCAGGTCATCAGCCGGGACGGCCAACCGGAATATGCGGTCGTACCCTGGGAGCACTACCAGGCCCTGCTCAAGGCCGCCGGCCAGCCTGCGGTTGATTCAAGCGGCCAGCAGGTTACCTGCGAGCCGGTTGTCGAGTCGGCACCGGCCCGTGTTCCGAGCTTGAGTGAGTTGGCTCAGTTGCGTCAGGCCAAGGGCCTGGCCCCAGAGCAACTGGCGCGAACCGTGGGTATCAGCCCGGCCTACCTGGGCATGATTGAGCGTGGCGAGCGCCAGCCCGATGCCGCCATTCGCCGTAGCTTGGCGTGGGAACTTGGTGTGCCTGGCTGGAGTGATCCATCGTGAGCAGCGTGCGGATCAGCCGCCAGCAGTGGGAAAGCCTGCTGGGCGAGCTGGACGTCGCGCGTCGGCAGCGCCATCTACTGACCTATCGCGCCTTGCTTGAGCGCCTGCAACTGCCGAGCCCGGCCATGCAGACCCTCACCGCAGCACTGGAGTACCTGGCCGTGCTGGATGCCCGTGCCGAGCAGCCGCTGCGCAGTTCGCTGGTGATCAGCCAAGGCGCCAGTCGCTTGCCACGCACCGGCTTTTTCGAGTGTGTCGAGCGCCTGGGGCGTTTTTCCGGGCCGTCCGATGGCATGGCTGCTGCGTCCTGGCATGCGTCAGAAGTGGTTCGGGTGTTCGAGTACAGTTACCCGGCCGAGGCTGAGGCCTGAGCCAGTTCGGCGGTTTCGATCACGTAGAGGCTGTAGCCTTTGACGTCCTTGGCATGGTGCTTGGCCTTGGAGGCCAACTCTGCCAGTTGCCCGGCATTGAGCTGCAGGCCCGCTTGTGCGTGTAGCTGTACCACGCCGATAGACAGCGACAACAGTTCAAAGGACTGACGCTGCCCTTGACGGTCATGGCCGACGAAACATCCTGCCTCCAGGTGTTCGGCGCGGTAGAAGCGTCTGCACTGTTTCTGAAAGTCTTCCAGCAATTGCTTCAAGCGTGTGTGCCAGTCACTGGCACTGAGCACCAGCATGAAGTCATCGCCGCCGATATGCCCGACGAAGTCGCGGCTGGGGTCTACCCGTTCACTCAGGCACTGCGCCAGGCACAGTAGAACCTCATCACCACGGGCATAGCCGTAGATGTCATTGAACGGCTTGAAGTTATCGATATCCACATAGCAGATGGCTGCCTCACGTTGCTGCTGCAGCAGGTGCGTCAGGCATTGCTGGATCGGCACGTTGCCCGGCAGTAAGGTCAGGGGATTGGCGTAGCGGGCCTGCTGGATTTTTTGTTCGGTGATCAACTTGAGCACGTCGATGACCCGCCCCAGGCCCAGGTACTGCCCGTTCTGCGTGATGATGAAGTCTTCCTCGATGCGCTGGCGTGCCCGGCTGGTCAGCAGTCGGCTGACCTGCTGCAGTGACTGGCTAAGCTCCACGGCAAGAAAGTCCTCGCTCATTAGCCGGCTGATCGGCTTGCGCGCGAACAGGTCGGTCGCGAAGGGCTTGAGCAGGGCGTCGGAGAACGCATGCCGGTGAACGATGCCGCAGGGGCGCTGGTTGGCATCCAGCACGGCCAGTGAGTTCAGGTTGGCCTGGCGGCGGAACGATTCCAGTACCAGTGCGGTAGGGGTATCGCCCATCACCGCCGGCTGATCGATCAGCAGCGCCTCGAGGTCGCTACTCTCCTCGCTGAGGGTTTGACTGACGTTCGTCTGGCTTGGCAGCACGTTCTGGATACTGCGCGGCGGCTGTTCCTGAGGGCGGCCCAGCAGGTAGCCCTGAACCAGGTCCACCCCCATTTCGGTGAGCACGCTGAGCTCTTCGGCCAACTCGATGCCTTCGGCAATCACTTGCGCCCGTGAGGCTTTGGCAATTTGCAGGATAGAGCCGACGAACTCTCGTTTGACCGCGTCCAGGTGAATGCCATCGATAAAGTGGCGGTCGATCTTCACGTAGTCCGGACGCAGTTCCGACCACAACCGCAGGCTCGAGTAACCGGCACCGAGGTCGTCCAGGGCGATGGAAAAACCCATGTCGCGGTAGTGGTGCAGGGCATTGAACAACAGTTGGAAATCATCTGTGGGGGTCTGTTCAGTCAACTCAATGACCACCCGGCTTGGTGACAGGCCCATGTCTTCCAGCATTTTCAGGGTGCGCCCCGACTGATACTGCGGCTCCAGCAACGACTCCGGCGAGACGTTGAGGAACAGCTTGCCCTCCAGTTTTTGCTGGCTGAAGCGACGACAGGCACTTTCTCGGCAGGCCACTTCCAGCTCAGTCAGCCGACCCGCCTGACGGGCCACCGCGAACAGGTTGATGGGGGAGTGCAGCGGGCTGTTGGAAGGGCCGCGGCTTAAGGCTTCATAACCGAGAATACGCCGTTCTGATAGGCAGACGATGGGTTGGAACAGGCTGTGCAAGCCGCTTTGAGCCAGGATGGAGCTCAGCGCGCTAAGCTGTTCGGTCACGGTCATGTCAGGCGTTCCTTACGAAAAAAGGGCTGCGTACCCGTGGTACGCAGCCCCTTATTTCACGACAGATAAATGACTGTTTGATGACGCGCCAGCGTCCAGCCATATTATTTTGCCATTAGTGCTTCAATGCTTGGCCACCGCTGAGTTCAGGCTCAGGTAATCCAGCAGGATGCGCCCGGTTTCAGCCAGGTAGGCGTCATCCTCGGGTTTGGTGTCATCCGGCTCGGCCGGCAGAGCATCCTCGTCTTCTTTTTTCAGTTCCTTGAGCGGTTCCTCGCCCTTGGCTTTACGCCGGGTGTTCTCCAGCGCCAGTTGTTTGCCTTCGATCGTGGCGTGTCGGGCACGACGTTCGGTTTCGTTCAGGCTCACGGATTTTTCGTTCATCAGCTTCTGGGTCAGGGCCAGGCGATCGCGGATGTAGACGAACTCTGGATCCTTGGCGCTGCGCTCGTCATGACGTGCCTTGAGCTGAGCCAGGAACGGCTTGAACGGATCGCTTGCAGGCTTGATCGCCGGGCGAATGGTGTCCCATGGCATCGCCTCGGGCAGGGCGCTCTCGCCGATTTCCTTGGTGTCGATCACCGACGGGTAGTCGATGTCTGGCAGTACGCCCTGATGCTGGGTGCTCTGGCCAGAAACACGGTAGAACTTGGCCAGGGTCAGCTTCAGTTCGCCATGGTTCAACGGCTGAATGGTCTGCACCGTGCCTTTACCGAAGGTCTGGCCACCGATGATCAGTGCGCGGTGGTAGTCCTGCATGGCGCCAGCGAAAATCTCCGAGGCGGAAGCCGACAGGCGGTTGACCAGCAAGGCCATCGGGCCTTTATAGAAGGCACCGTTGTTTTCGTCCTCAAGCACATCGACTCGACCATCGCTGTTGCGCACCAGCACGGTCGGGCCGTTGTCGATGAACAGGCTGGTCAATTCGGTGGCTTCCTGCAGGGAGCCGCCGCCGTTGTTGCGCAGGTCGATGACCACGCCGTCGACTTTTTCCTTCTGCAGCTCGGTCAGCAGCTTTTTCACGTCACGGGTGGTGCTCTTGTACTCTGGATCGCCGGCGCGGAAGGCTTTGAAGTCGAGGTAGAAGGCCGGGATCTCGATGATGCCCAGCTTGTAGTCACGGCCATCCTGCTTGAGCTTGAGCACCGATTTTTTCGCGGCCTGCTCTTCCAGCTTCACCGCTTCACGGGTGATGGAGACGATCTTGCTGGTCTGGTCGTTAGGCGCATTGCTGGCTGGAATCACTTCCAGGCGCACCACCGAGCCTTTCGGGCCGCGGATCAGCTTGACCACTTCGTCCAGGCGCCAGCCGATCACGTCGACCATTTCCTTGTCGCCCTGGGCCACGCCGACGATCTTGTCGGCTGGCGCGACCTGCTTGGTCTTGGCGGCAGGGCCAGCCGGCACCAGGCGGACGATCTTGACCTGATCGTTGTCGCTTTGCAGGACTGCGCCGATACCTTCGAGCGACAGGCTCATGTTGATATCGAAGTTCTCTGCGTTGTCGGGCGACAAATAGTTGGTGTGCGGGTCGTAGGACTGGGCGAACGTGTTGATGTAGGCCTGGAAAATATCCTCGGCACGGGTCTGGTCCAGGCGCGACAGCTGGTTCTTGTAGCGCTTGGTCAACAGTTCCTGAATGGCCTTGGGTTCCTTGCCGGCTATCTTCAGGCGCAACACTTCGTCCTTCAGGCGCTTGCGCCAGAGGTCGTCAAGCTCGGCTTCGTTTTTCAGCCACGGGGCGTCCTTGCGGTCGACCAGCAAGGTTTCCTGGGTGTTGAAGTCGATGCTGTCGACGCCCTTGTCCAATTGCGCGAGGGTGAAGTCCAGGCGCGATTTGACGCGGTCCAGGTAGCGCTTGTAGATCGTGAAACCAGGATCGAGATTGCCACTTTTGAGGAAGTCATCGAACTGAGTCTTCCACTTGTCGAATTCGGCGATGTCACTGGCCAGGAAATAGCTGCGCGCCGGGTCGAGCAGCTTCAGGTAGCTGTCATAGATGATGACTGAGCGAGCGTCATTGAGCGGAGGTTTGCTGTAATGATGGCGCTTGAGCAGCTCGACCACGTTCAGGCTTGCGACCACTTCGTCACGGTCGGGTTGCAGTTTGTCCCAACTGTTGGCGGCATAAGCATTGCCCACCAGCGGTAGGCTGCCAAGGCCGATCAACAATGCGAGGGCGGTACTGGGCAGAAAATGCTTCATGCTGATTCGACGTAAGGGCAATTGATCACGCATATTAGGCCGTCTTTGAATTCGCCGGTTCCATAAAAACCGGACGCATACTGCAAAAAGCCCGACGCGTTCGCACTCGGGCTCGTGATAACACAACTATGGAGGCACTGTGAAGGCATTGCAAGGCGTTGACGGACATGTGGAGTGGGTTACGACGACAAGTCCAACCTGCGATGTAGGTCAAGTACGAATCCGTGTTGCGGCTGCGGGCCTCAATCGGGCCGATCTACTGCAAAAAGCCGGGCTTTATCCGCCACCTCCGGGCGCGAGCGAGTACCTGGGCCTGGAATGTTCCGGGGTGATCGTCGAAGTCGGCCCTGGCGCGTCCTGGCAGGTCGGTGATCGTGTCTGCGCGTTATTGTCCGGTGGCGGCATGGCCGAGGAAGTGGTGGTCGATGCCCGCCACGTGCTCCCCGTGCCTGAAGGCCTGAGCCTGCACGAAGCGGCGGCGATTCCTGAAGTGTATGCCACCGCCTGGCTCAACCTGTTCCAGTTGGGGGGGCTCAAGCCGGGTGAGAAGGTGCTGTTGCACGCGGGCGCCAGTGGTGTCGGCTCGGCGGCAATCCAGCTGTGCAAGGCGTTTGGTAGCCCATGCTGGGTCAGCGTGGGCTCGGCCGATCGGTTGGCTTACTGCCAGGGCCTCGGCGCCACGGGCGGTGTAGTGCGTGGTGATGACCTGGAAAGCCTGAACGATTTCGCTCCGTTTGACGTGATTCTCGATCCGGTCGGGGCCAATTACGCGGCATTGAACCTCAAGTTACTGGCGCGTGATGGGCGTTGGGTGATCATTGGCCTGATGGGCGGTCGAAAAGCTGAGCTGGACCTGGCCCAGGTGCTGGCCAAGCGCGTGCAGGTGACCGGTTCGACCTTGCGTAACCGTGATGACCAGTTCAAGGCCGACCTGCTCAGTGACCTGAGCCAGCAGGTGTGGCCGTTGTTCACTGAAGGGCGGCTCAAGCCGCAATTGGTCGGTCGTTACCCGATCAAGGATGCCGAGGCTGCCTTTGCCGAACTGGCGGGTAACCAGGTGTCGGGCAAGCTGGTGCTGGTGATTGACGAAAGCCTGGTGTAATTCGTTGCGCAAGGAAACGGCATAGCCTGGTATCAGGCCCGACATCGCGAATGGATATGCCTGCTTGCATCAGCGGCGATACAGGTTTGTGATTTGTGGCACTTGTCTCGCGGACATATCCATTCCCGGCAGCGGCACCACCGGCTGGTTTCGCCTTTTACGGCGACCCACTTTTGAAAGGCACAAAAGTGGGCAAAACGCCCTGTCCCGACATCCGGCCCTACGCTGCGCTTCGGGTTCCTTCCTTACGCCATCGCTCCCGCGGGGGCGCGCCGACGGGCCATCCATGGCCCATCAGCGCTTGCGAGGCATCCCTGCCTCGCACCCCACTACGCGACGGCTCCACTCAGCCTCCTGAAGGGACACCCTGCAGCGCCTGCCACTGCGCGCACTGACAAACAAAGCCCACGCAGGAAATCGACGCTATCCATCAAGGCGCCAACCTTGGCGCCAATGCTTTTCCATACGCTGACCTCGCAGGCGCCGCCAAATTGTCCCTTCAGGAGGTCGAACGCAGGCAGTGCGTAGTCGGGTGCCAGGCAAGGATGCCTGGCAAGTGCTGAGGGCCAGGAAGGCCCTTCAGCGCGGTCCCGGCGGGAGCACTGCTGGAGTGAGAGAACCCGCAGCGCAGCGGAGGGCCGGATGTTGGGACGAGGGGTTTTGGTTACTTTTGTCCCGCACAAAAGTGACCCGCCGTAAAGGCGGAACGGGGCATCGGGCCCAACATCGTGAATGGATATGCCTGCTTGCATCAGCGGCGATACACGCTTGTGATGTGTGGCATTCACTTCGCGAACATATCCATTCCCTGCAGCGGCACCACCGGCTGGTTTCGCCTTTTACGGCGACCCACTTTTGCCCCGACAAAAGTGACACGCCGTAAAGGCGGAACGGGGCATCGGGCCCAACATCGCAAACGGATATGCCTGCCGCCATCAGGGGGCAACGCATGTTTGTGGCTATTGGCACTCACTTCGTGAACATACCCATTCATTGATGTGGTTGATTGACGTATCAAGCACTCCAAGGGCTCAAGTGAACAGCCCTGGTCAGCTCCAACTCAGGATTGGCCAGCCGTGTTGCTCGGCGTGCCCGCGCAGTACCGGGTCGGGGTTCACCACGACGGGGTGGTCCACCTTGAGCAGCAGCGGCAAGTCGTTGCGCGAGTCAGAGTAGAAACTGGCACCCTCAAGGTTCTCTTCTTCCTGATCCAGCCACTCCAGCAGGCGGGTGATCTTGCCTTCGCGGTAAGTCAGCACGCCCCGGGTCTTGCCGGTGTACACGCCGTTCACGACCTCAAGATCAATGGCGAGAAATTCGTCGATACCCAGCCGCGCCGCAATGGGTGCTACCAGGTGGGTGCCGGAGGCCGATATCACCAGCACCCGGTCGCCACGCTTGCGGTGTTCGGCGATCCGTTTGCAGGCTTCGCTGAAGATGATCGGCTCAATGATGTTCTCGACCCAAGGCTCCACCAGGTGCTGCAGTTCTTCTTGGGTACGCCCGGCAATGGGCTCCAGGCTGAACGCCATGTAGTCCTCCATGGCCAAGTGGCCACGGCCATATGCATCCATCAACTCACGGTCGCGGCGCAGAAAAGACTCACCATCGACCCAACCCAGGCGGGCCATTTCTTCACTCCACAGCGAGGCGCAGTCACCGTGGATCAAGGTTTCGTCCAGATCGAAAATCGCTAAAGCCATTTCACTCAAACTCCTGTGCAACCCTCAGGCAACTTCGCAGAGGGCGGTGGGATCGATGGACAAGGATACCCGTTGACCATTGGGATGCAGATCGGCAGACGAGCGATTCAGTACATCGACCAGTAACTCGACACCCCGGGCCTCGACCCGGTAACGGATCACGTTGCCCAGCAGACTATGACTGCGTACCTGGCCTTCCAGTTCGCCGTTCAGGCTCAGGACGATGGCTTCCGGGCGAATGGCCAGGCGACTGCTGATCGGTCGTTGCAGCAAGCGGCTGGCGCTGTCGGCATCGAGCAGGTTGTAGTTGCCGATAAAACCGGCGGCGAAGGCATCGGCGGGGGCGGTGTAGAGGGTTTCGGCATCGCCGCTCTGGACGATACGCCCTTGGTTCATCAGGAAAATGCGATCCGACAGGATCAGTGCTTCCTCCTGGTCATGGGTCACAAAGATGGTCGTCAGGCCCAACTCACGCTGGATATTTCGGATCTGTTCGCGCAGGTGCTTGCGGATCCGCGCATCCAGGGCCGACAGCGGCTCGTCGAGCAGCAGCAGGCGTGGCCGGGTCACCAGTGAGCGGGCCAGGGCCACACGCTGGCACTGGCCTCCGGAAAGCTGGTGCGGATAGCGGCTGGCGAAGTCTTGCAGCTCGACCAGTTGCAGTACCTCAAGCACGCGGCTGCGGCTTTCTTCGGGGGCAACCTTCTGCATACGCAGGCCAAAGGCGACGTTCTGTTCCACGGTCATGTTGGGGAACAGGGCATAGCTCTGAAAGACCATGCCGATTCCGCGTTTCTGCGGGCTCAGAGGCACCAGGTCCTGGCCGTCCAGAAGAATCTTGCCGCTGTCCACTGCCGTAAGCCCGGCGATGCAGCGCAGCAGGGTGGATTTGCCGCAGCCGGAAGGGCCGAGCAGGGTGACGAACTCACCGCGTTCGATGTGGCAGTTGATGTCATTGAACACCGGGTTGCCGGCATAACGTTTCTGCAGGTTTTGCACACTGACGAAGCTCATATCACGACTTGTCCTTGTTCAGGCGGTTGGCTGCCCAGGTCAGCACCAGCACGAAGAGGAAATAGGAAATCACCAGGGCGCTGTTGAAATGGCCGCTGCTGTTACGCATGTTGTTGAGGTACACCTGCAGGGTTTCATAGCGCGTGCCGACCAACAGGTTGGCGAAGACGAACTCGCCAAACAGGAACGAGAACGACAAAAGCAGCGCGACCATCAGGCCCTTGCGCAGGTTGGGCAGTACCACCAGCAGCGCGGCCTGAAAGGTACTGGCGCCGAGTAATTGGGCGGCGTCCATCAGGTCACGCAGGTTAATGGCTTGCAGGTTGTTGGTGATTGCCCGGTACATGAAGGGCAAGGCCACGGTGAAATAGCAACCGATCAGGATCCATGGCGTACCGACCATCGCCAGCGGCCCCGAGCCATAGAGCTGCAGCAGGCCCACCGAGGACACCACCGGCGGTACCGCGAAGGGCAGCAGGATGAGGATGTTCATCAGTGCGTCGAGCCGGGGGAAGTGGTAATGCACCACGAACAGCAACGGCAGAATCAGCAGTACCGAGAGAATCAACGCCCCCACGCATACCAGCAGCGATTGGCCGAATGCGGCAAGAAAGCGCGGGTCGCTCCACAAGGCCAGGTACCACTTGAGGGTCAGCCCACTGGGCAGAATGCTCGCTGACCAACTGGTGGCCAGGGAGTAGAGCAAGGTGCCGGCCAGGGGCAACAGCAACAGCAGAAACAGGGCGTAGACCACCAACCGATGATAGAGGTGGGTCGAAGCGGGTTCAGCGCGCGACATGGTAGCTCCTCTTCAGCATCCATTGGTGAACCAGGGTAACCAGCGTCATCAAGCCGACCAGGATCATGGCCAGTGCACTGGCCAGGTTCGGGTCCAGGGAGATGTCGCCCGCGACTAGCGCGGCGATGCGGATCGGTAACACGTTGAAGTTGCCGGTGGTCAAGGCGTACACCGTGGCGTAAGCCCCCAGCGCGTTGGCCAGCAGGATCACGAAGGTGCCGAGCAGGGCCGGGGTCAGCACCGGCAGGCCGATGTGCCGCCAGTACTGCCAGGCGTTGGCACCGAGCAACTCGGCGGACTCACGCCAGTCTTCACGCAGGGCGTCAAATGCCGGGTAGAGCAGCAGCACACCCAGCGGGATCTGGAAGTAGGTGTAGAGGATGATCAACCCGCTTTTGGAGTACAGGTTGAAGTCTTCGATGATCCCGGCCTGCTTTAGCAGCATGGTCAGGGCACCGTTGAAGCCCAGCAGGATGATGAAGGCGAAGGCCAGTGGCACCCCGGCGAAATTGCTGGTCATGTTGGCGAAGGCGTTGACGAAGTCGCGCAGCCGCGAATCGACCCGGCGCAGCGAGTAGCTGCCGAGGATGGCGATCAGGATGCCGAACAGGCTCGACCAGAAACTGATCTCCAGGCTGTGCTGGATAGCCTGGCGGTAGAACTTCGAGTTGAACACCTTGCTGAAGTTGTCCAGGCCCCAGCCACTTTCGGCCTGAAGACTGTGTAGGGCGACCCAGGCCAGCGGGGCAATTTGAAAGACCAGGAAAAACACCGCAAAGGGCAGCAGGCAGAGCAGCGCCAGGTATTTACCGCGAGTGAGCGCGTTCACGTGAGTAGCTCCCGGCACACCGGCTTGTCATGGGCAATGCCCATCAGCTCGCAAATCGTGCCACACAACTCGGTCTGCAAGGGTTTGGCGGCAGGGTCGAGGCTGAAGGCATCGCCAAACACGAACAGCGGCACTTCGCGCTCTTCAGGCAGCAGGCCATTGTGCGAGTGGTCGTTGTTCATGCCGTGGTCAGAGGTGACGAGTACCTGATAGCCACTGTCGAGCCAGCCTTGCAGATAGTCGGCCAGCAGGATGTCGGCGCCGCGTGCACTGTTACGGTACTGACGGCTGTCCAGCCCGTGGCGATGGCCTGCGTCGTCAATGTTCATCGGATGCACGAGCAGGAAGTTCGGGGCATGCCGGCGTCGCAGGTACTCGGCATCGGCAAACAGGTGCGAGTCCGGGTAGTGGTCGACGTAATAAAACAGGCCGTGTTGAATCGGCAGTTTCGGCGAGTGCGTGTGGCGATCACGCAACGGGTCGAACGGTGAGCGGTTGTACAGTTCGCTGACCCAGTGGTAGGCCGCTGCCGCCGTGCTCAGGCCTGCTTCGTGGGCGTAATGAAAGATGCTGCGCTGTGTGGACAGGCGCGTGACGTTGTTGTGAACGATACCGCTGTCGATGGGGGCTACGCCGGTAAGGATGCACTCATACAGCGGGCGGGACAGTGCCGGCAGCTCGCATTCGAGGCGGTACAGGGCTGCACGGTCGGCTTCGACATAGGCATGCAGGTGGCCCATGGCGTGATGTGCGACCTGATAGTTGAGGCCATCAAGCAGGACCAGAATGACGTTGTGTTTCATGATTTCTCCGAAGTACGCGGGAGGGCTTCATCGCTGGCAAGCCAGCGCCCACATGAGCCTTGTGGGAACTGGTTTGCCGGCGATCGGGGCGCCACGGTTTCCCGGTTGCGCCCACAGCCTCACTCCATCTCGATGATCACTTGCTCCTGCCACATCTGCGGCAGTTTCTTCGAGGTGGCTTCCCAGGCCGCGGCATCCTTGATCGGCTGAGCGGCCTTGTACTGCTCATTGGGCAGCAGCTTGGCCTGTACATCGGCGGGCAGTTTCAGGTGCTCGGCACGAATCGGCCGCGCATTGCCGCGGGCGAGGTTGGTTTGCCCGGCATCGCTGAAAATGTATTCGCGAGTCAGTTTGGCGGCATTGGGGTTCTTGGCGTACTTGTTGATGATGGTGGTGTAGCCCGAGATCACCGAGCCATCTGCCGGGATCAAGACCTCAAAGCGCTTCGGATCGATCTGCTCGCGGTAGCTCAGGCCGTTGAAGTCCCAGACCACACCCACTTCCACTTCACCCTTCTCCAGGGTCTGGATGGTGGGGTTGGCCAGCGACAGACGCTTCTGCTGCGCCAGCTTGGTGAACAGTTGCAGGCCCGGCTCGAGATTCTTCTCGTCACCCTTGTAAGCGATGGCGGCAGCCAGTACACCGTTGGCCGCCTGGGCGGCGGTGCCGACATCACCGATGGCGACCTTGTACTTGCCCTTTTCCAGGTCATGCCAGGTTTTTGGCATGTCGGCTTCCTTCACCAACTGCTTGTTGATGATGAAGGCGATGGTGCCGGTATAGGCCAGCGCCCAATGGCCGTCCTTGTCCTTGGCCCACGCAGGCACTTGATCCCAGGTGCTGGGCTTGTAGGGTTGGGTCACGCCTTTGGCTGCGGCAATCGGGCCGAAGGCGGCGCCAACGTCGCCGATATCAGCGCTGGCGTTGTCTTTCTCTGCCTCGAACTTGGCCACCTCCTGAGCCGAACTCATGTCGGTGTCCATATGCTTGAGGCCATACTTGCTGGCCAGGTCTTCCCAGGTTCCTTTCCAGTTGGCCCAGGCGTCGGGCATGCCGACGCTGTTGACCGCGCCCTCTTTACGGGCAGCGTCCTCCAGGGCTTTCAGGTCGGTACCGGCGGCCATCGCCGAGGTGCACAGGGCAATGGTAGAACCTAACAGTGACGCCAGGAAAAGCTGTTTCATCCGAAGCTCCTTATTGGGTGCCTTGCAAAACGCATGGGGTGTTGGACGTTGTTGCGATTCGGTTGGTCTAGGTCAGCAATACCTGAGCCAAGGTAGGCCGGCTGCATGACATTTTGATGTCGCTGCGGGTTGTTCCGGCATGGCAGCTGGCTCTGAAAATACAGCGTAGACCAGATTCAAGTGCTTGATCCGCAACGCCTGAAGGCCTTGTTCGAGAGGGTTTTGATGACCGTTGAGCGGTAATGTCATCTGGCGTTCATCTGCATTGCCTAGTCTTGAAGTATTCCCGTGCGCCCCTTTCTGAGCGTTTTACTGCTCAGTATTGGCGCTGGACTAGTCCAGATAGGTAACCTTTGATGCGTCCACTGCCACCACGCGCAGTAACAGCCATATGCCAGGCGTTGCAGGAACAGATCGAGCACGGCCTGCTGGCCGCCGGTTGCAAGTTGCCGGCCGAGCGCAAGCTCAGCGAAGTGTTCGACACGACGCGCATTACCCTGCGTGAAGCGCTGGTGCAGCTTGAAGCCCTTGGGGTGATCTACCGTGAAGAGCGTCGTGGCTGGTTCGTTGCACCCGAGCGATTGACCTATGACCTGATCGAGCGTAGCCACTTTCACGCCATGGTGCGCGCCCAGGGACGGGTGCCGGCTACCGAGTTGTTGTCGGCACGTCTGCAACCTGCGCCCGCCGCGATTTGTGCGCGCTTGCAACTGTCGCCGCTGTCCAGCGTGATTCAGATCTGTCGGTTACGGCGTATCGACGGGCGTGCGGTGCTGTATGCCGAGCACTACCTGAACCCTGAGTACTTTCCGGATATCCTCAGCTTCGACCTGGGCCAGTCATTGACTGAGTTGTACGCCGAGCACTACGGGATCCAGTACGGCCGGGTGTGTTTTGAAATTCTGCCTACGGCATTGCCCGTCGCCGCGGGTATGGCCCTGAAAGTATCGTCGGGCAGCCCCGGGCTGCAGATCACTCGGGTCAACAGCGATCAGCACGGGCGCTTGATCGACTGCGACCTGGAGTATTGGCGGCATGATGCGATTCGCATTCGAGCCGATGCCGGTTAAGCGTTGTTGCCCTCGGCGCCGCCACCGGCGGTGATCACCTGCACCGACAGCCGCGGAGTGGCCAGGTCCAGGCCGGCTTCATCAAGCTCGCGCTTGAG
This sequence comes from Pseudomonas sp. HLS-6, assembly GCF_002753995.1. Classification (NCBI taxonomy): domain Bacteria; kingdom Pseudomonadati; phylum Pseudomonadota; class Gammaproteobacteria; order Pseudomonadales; family Pseudomonadaceae; genus Pseudomonas; species Pseudomonas sp. HLS-6. Next base: position 3,903,618 of record NZ_CP024478.1, on the reverse strand, counting down.
CGCCAGGTTGAACGCCCGTGAAACCTCCCACTGTTTGATCGGTGCGGTCTTGAACCGCGCCCGCAGGATGGCCGAGCCAGACTCGAAGCTCTCCACGCCTTGCAACTCCAGCGGTGACCAGATGCTGCGGCGTTGCAGCGGGTCGTTGCGCAGCTTCTGGCCAACATCGCGAACCAGGCTGATGGCCTGATCGATGTTCATGCTGTGGGGAATGGCGATGCGGAAGATCGCGTAACCAAACTCCCGCGAGTAGTTCTTGATGCTTTTGATCTCGCTGAACGGGATGGTATGGACGATACCGTCGATATCACGCAGGCGTACGGTACGGATAGTCAGGCCTTCGACAGTTCCCAGGTGGCCGCCGACATCGACATAGTCGTCAATGGCCAGGGAGTCCTCGATGATGATGAACAGGCCGGTGATCAAATCGGCCACCAGCGACTGCGCGCCGAAACCGATCGCCAGGCCGATCACCCCTGCACCCGCCAGCAGCGGCGTGACGTTCATGCCCATGTTGGCCAGGGCGACGATCACCGCAATGATGAAAATGGCCACGAACAGCACGTTGCGGATCAGCGGCATCATGGTTTGTGCACGGGCATTGGCCGCGCCTTTGCGTGAGCGCGTCAGGGCATGGTGCACGGCGGTATCGCTGAGTATCCACACCAGCCACGCGGCGAGCAGCGTGCCGCCCAGGCCAAGCAGGCGCATGGCGGCGTCATGGCCGTCGCCCTCGGCGAAACCGATCAGCGAGAAGCCCCAGACCCGAAGCCCCAACTCGATGAACAGCAGCCAGATCGTCAGGTGTACCAAGGTGTAGCCAAAACTTTTGAGCCGCTCGTAGTAGAGCGGTTGGCGGCGGTTGCTCCGGTGCGGTTTTGCAGCATGGCGACGGACCAGGCCGTTGATCACCATGCACAGCACCAGCAGTACGGCGCACATCAGCGACTGACGCAGTGCGGTGCTGGTGTCGCCTGCGGAAACAAAGGTGGCAAACAATGAGATGGCCACCAGCACCAACGCCGGCAGGTACCAGAAACTGCCGAGAATCTCGATGGTGTCGCTCAGGGCGCGCCGGGTCAGGCGACGCGACAGCGGTTGGTTGCGGATCAGGTGAGCGATAGGGCGCCGGAAACGTAGGATGAACAGCCCGCTGGAAAGGGCCGCCAGCACATTCGCCAGCGTTGCCAGGCTATGCGCCAGGTGGGTGCCCAGCGCAGTGGCCAGGCGCGGATCGTTCATCGCCTCACCGAACGCGGCAAAACTGCCGATCAGCCACAGCGGGCGGAACGCGCGGCGCCGTAAAATGTGCAGCGCATGATGGCGGTGCGGGCCGTCGAGCAAGGAAAAGGCAATCACGCAAATGGCCGAGAAACAGGTACCGACCACCAGCGCATAGGCCAGCACCATGGCCATTGACTTGCCCAGTGACGAGGGCAGGGCAAAACTCAGGTACAGGGTGATGATCAGCGCCACCAGCCAAGGGCCAAGCTTACGCAAGGCGAAGCGCACCATGTCCCAGGTTTTGGGATGATGGGGGAGTTCCTCGGTCAGGCCGAAGCGCAGCCGCACCCGATGCCCGACCCAGATAAAACCGTAAGCCAACAGGCTCCAGAGGGCGATGACCGCGGCAAAGCCGAACAGCATGGCGGGCAACTCTTTCACCGGCACCATCAGGGCGGCCAGTTCCTCCTGAGCCTGGTCCAGCTCCTGCGACCACCGCGTGAAGGGGCTGGCATCACCACTGAACTGCTTCTCGAGGCTGGCCACGGTGTTGCCAATCACCCCCAGTACGCCTTGCTCTACCGACGGCTGGGCCTGTTTGGTGCTGTCGCGCAGCTTCTTCAGATCGGCCAGCAAACTGGCACGTTGCTGATCGTTTTCCAGGCGCTTGATGACCTCGTCCAGGGACTGGCTCAACGGCTCGGTGGCTTCGGGCTGGGCTTTGCTACTGCCGAGCAAACCCGGCAAACCTGCTGCCTGTGCCAGGCTGACGGGCGCCAGCAGTATCAGAAACAGCGCGAAAAAACGGAAAAAGGCAGGCACTGGCAAATCGACCTCAGGCAATCAATCGCCCGAGTGTAGTGTATTTGTCAGTTCAGTTTCTCAAGGATCTTCCAGGCCATGATGCCAATCATGCCCAAGGTTCCGATCCACATCATCAGCACCCCGATATTGCGCTCACGCATGTTGAAACCGACGGTCAACAGGATCAGGCCGGCGATCACCGGGAGGAACATCATCTGGAACTCTGACATGCGCAAGAACCTTCTCAAAGCGTGGAATTTCATGGGGCAAGCATAGGCCGGAATCGCTGGGCCGGGGTTGATGGAGGTCAGCGTGGGCACGGCCCGTGCTGATTCTAACAGCAGAGAAATTTCCTACATCGATATCAGATCGCGTCTGATACAGCGCCCAAGGCTTCCTGCCGACTGGTTAAAAGCGTCATGAGCGATCGATGAATCTCCCCGGCACGGACATGCAGCAACAGCTGCGTGTCGTTAACCTTTGAATGGATGTCGCGAATGATAAATATCAAGAAAGTGTTGTTGGGTTCTTTTGTGGTGTTGGGGTGTACGGTGGGTGGGGCGGTACAAGCGGCCAATCTGGCGACTGTGACAGTTGTAAATGAAACCAGTGCAGAAGCTGTGTACGGCTATGAGTATTTTTTTGGAAGTGTTAATCCCCTGCCGACAAATATATTACAAAACTCCAGTATTAGGTTTGTTCATACCAGTGGAAGTGATATTGCGTCCGGTATGCGATTTACTTACGCAGTGGGCTCGAAAAAATGCCGGTTCTCGGCATCGCACCTGGTTGAAATGCATCTGGGTGGATACCTGCCTAGCTGGAAGAAGGATGCAGTGTCTATTGGTTCGAGCCCTGCAACCTGTACCGCAACACTGGTGGGTGCAGATTCCAATCTACCCTTCAATTACACCGTGAAGTTCTCTATTAAGTAATCGTTCAGCGAGGCACTTGAATAAGTGCCTCGTTGTATTGGAGCGGTTGGAGGGATTAATATGAAAATAGGCACAATTCCATCATCGGTAGCTATTGTTAGAGCACCACCAAAACCAGCACCCACAGAAGACCTTTCAACCTCAAATACGAAGGAGAGCGTGAGCCTCTCGGCGGAGGGGTTGAAGTTGAGCGCCAACATGGCGCAGGTCGATCGCCAGAATGATCAAGCCAGGGATAAATACGAAAGAATTTACGGTGCCCATGGCCTTGGTAAAACGGCCTTTTTACGGGTAAGGATGTATGGCGCAGAGGCTTTCAAACAGGCCGAGGTGTCGGCAGATTGTTCGCCTGAGCAACTGTCTCGAAAGCAGAGGTCTTTTGATTTTCTGCTGTCCATTCATGAGGGAAAGGGTAAGCCGTCTAACCCGTTTGCAGGGCTGTCCCGTCCGGAACTTGCGGCGATTGTGGAGGACGAAAGCGGTGAGTATACGGATGAAGAGCGTTATGTGGCGCTTCATGCCAAAAGTGACTTGGATTTCGAATATTTTCAGGCTTCAACCAGCTTTATTTTTCCAGGAGGCGATGCTCGCCCTTTTTATCGCAGTTACATAGAGTTTCTGGACAACCTCAGCCCTGTAGAGCGTTTGCGATATCCGGCGGGTGATCGCGAGAAAGTTGAACGCTTTCTTGCTCAGGAAGAACAACGCCTCGGCAAACTCCCCGCCGAGTTCTCCATCTGGGAACTTATGGCGCAGGGTTGATGTGTTTCAGTGGTTGGCCCGGCAAAAGGCAGCATCGCAGGCAAGCCTTGCTACCACAGAAAATGCAGTGTTCTGCGCAGATCCCTGTGGGAGTAGGCTTGCCTACGATGGGATCAACGGCCTGTCAGCCAGTGCGCGATACGCGCATCGCTGGCAAAGCTTGATCCCACACGGCCCGGTTCAAATACCCAGCAAGGCCTGCTTCGGCAGGCCGGGTGTTACGGCAGGTCGCGGCTGCGGTAGAACGCCGTCAGTACTTTCACCAGATGCGCCAGGTCATGGCTGCCGCACAGCTCGCGAATGGAGTGCATGGCAAAGGTCGGCAGGCCGATGTCGACGGTACGCACGCCCAGGTGGCTGGCGGTGATCGGGCCGATGGTCGAGCCGCAACCCATGTCGCTGCGTACCACGAAGCTCTGCACCGGCACTTCCTCGGCCATGCACAGATGGCGGAAGAAACCCGCGGTTTCGCTGTTGGTGGCGTAACGCTGGTTGTTGTTGACCTTGATCACCGGGCCGGCGTTGAGCTTGGGGCCGTGGTTGCCGTCATGCTTGTCGGCGTAGTTCGGATGAACGCCGTGGGCGTTGTCGGCCGAGACCAGCAGCGAGCGCTGAATGGTCCGGACGAAATCATCGCCGTCAGGCAGCAGGCGGCGCAGGGTTTGTTCCAGCATCGGGCCATCGGCACCACAGGCCGAGGAAGAGCCGACTTCCTCGTGGTCATTGCACACCAGCACACAGGTTTCGTCACTGTCGGCGGCGAGCAGGGCTTGCAGGCCGGCGTAGCAGGACAGCAGGTTGTCCAGCCGCGCCCCGGCGATAAAGTCGCCGTTCAGGCCAACCAGCGCAGCGGTCTGGGTGTCGTAGAAGCTCAGTTCGTAGTCCAGCACCACGTCGGCGTTCAGGCCGTGCTCACGCGCCAGTTGATCGGTGAGCAGAGCGCGGAAGTCAACACGCTCATCGCCGGCCACCTGCGCCAAAATAGGCGGCAGCTCGGTCTGGGCGTTGATTGCCCAGCCCTCATTGGCGGCGCGATTGAGGTGGATCGCCAGGTTGGGGATCACCGCAATCGGCAGCTTGAAGTCGATCAGTTGGCTTTCAACCTTGCCGTCACGGCGGAAGGTTACCCGCCCGGCCAGGGACAGGTCGCGGTCGAACCACGGCGCCAGCAGCGCGCCGCCGTAAACTTCCACGCCCAATTGCAAGAAGCCCTGGCGTTGCAGTTCCGGCTGTGGCTTGACCCGCAGGCACGGGCTGTCGGTATGGGCGCCGACCAGGCGGATACCGTCGATCAAGGGCGAGTGTCGACCGAGCTTGAACGCGATGATCGAGGAGTCGTTTCGGGTCAGGTAGTAGCGGCCGCCAGCGGTGGTGGCCCAACTGTCGCGCTCGTCAAGGCGCTGGAAACCCGCCGCTTCAAGGCGTAAAGCAAGGCCGGTGGTGGCATGGAACGGCGTGGGGGAGGCCTTCAGAAAATCGATCAGGCCTTGATTCAGAGCATCGCGCATAAGTCACTCCAGACAGCAGTGGCGCGAGTTTAACGTATTGCTTGGGGATTGGGGCGGCCCGAATCGCCAGTAAGGCCGGCTCCAGCAAGGGTGCTGGAGCCGGCCTTGCCCGCGATAGAGGCGATGCAATCGATCAGAACGGCGCCGGGCACTCGAAGCGCAAACGCTCGCCGGTCACCGGATGGGTAAAACTCAGCATGCTTGCATGCAGGCACAGCCGTTCATGGGCAGCCAATGCTTCGGGGTTGGCGTACAGGCGATCGCCCAGCAGCGGATGGCCGATGGAGAGCATGTGCACGCGCAACTGATGTGAGCGGCCGGTAATCGGCGTCAGCTCAACCCGGCAATGGTCACCGCAACGCTCGACGATACGCCAGAAGGTCAGCGCATGTTTGCCCTGTTCATGGTCCACCACATGGCGTGGCTTGGTTGGCGGGTCGTAGCGCAGGGGCAGGTCGATACTGCCGCTGTCCAGCTCCGGTTGCCCCCAGCACAGTGCGGTGTAGGCCTTCTCGGTTTCCCGGTCATGGAACTGTCGGGACAGCTCGCGGTGGCTGTCGGCATCACGTGCCAGCAGGATGATCCCGGAGGTTTCCCAGTCCAGGCGATGGACGATACGGGCTTCCGGGTAGCCGTTTTCCTGCAGGCGGGTAATCAGGCAGTCGCGGTTGTCCTCGGCGCGGCCCGGGACGGACAGCAGCAGGGTCGGTTTATTGACCACCAGGACAGCGGCATCCTGGTGCAGGATGTGGACATTGGACAGCGGCATTGCGTGCTCTCTGTAAACACCAACGGCGACCGTCGAGCCCTCGCAGTGCGAAGGCCCGGCGGCCGCCGTGGTGGCTTGCCCGGCTGCCTGTTAGCGGTCGGGCAGGGTGATGTTGAGTTCCAGGATCGAGCAGCTGCCCTGGTTTTCCAGAGCGACCTGCACATCATCGTTGCCGATGTTGACGTACTTGCGGATCACCTCCACCAGTTCCTTCTGCAAGGCTGGCAGGTAGTCCGGGGTACTGCGCTGACCGCGCTCGTGCGCCACGATGATCTGTAGACGCTCTTTCGCAACCGAGGCGGTACTTACTTTTTTGCTGGCACGAAAGAAGTCAAAAAGGTTCATTGATTAGTTGCCTCCAAACAGGCGCTCGAAGAATCCCTTCTTCTGTACATCGAGGAAACGATGCTCCACGGTTTTGCCCAGCAAGCGGTCAACGGTATCGCTGTACGCCTGGCCAGCGTCGCTCTGGTCATCGAGGATGACGGGAACGCCCTGGTTGGATGCCTTGAGCACCGCCTGGGATTCAGGGATAACGCCCAGCAGGGCCACGGCGAGAATTTCCTTCACGTCTTCAACGCCGAGCATTTCGCCCTTGCTCACGCGCTCTGGATGGTAGCGGGTGATCAGCAGGTGTTCCTTGATTGGGTCTTCGCCGTTTTCGGCGCGACGCGACTTGCTCGCCAACAGGCCGAGCATACGGTCGGAGTCACGTACCGAGGAGACTTCCGGGTTGGTCACGACGATCGCTTCATCCGCGAAGTACATGGCCAGGTGGGCACCTTTCTCGATACCGGCCGGCGAGTCGCAGACCACGTAGTCGAACGAGTCCTTGAGTTCCATCAGGACTTTTTCGACGCCTTCCTGGGTCAGCGCGTCCTTGTCACGGGTCTGGCTGGCAGCCAGTACGTACAGGTTTTCAAGGCGCTTGTCTTTGATCAGGGCTTGTTGCAGGTTGGCTTCGCCGTTCACGACGTTGACGAAGTCATACACCACGCGGCGCTCACAGCCCATGATCAGGTCAAGATTACGCAGGCCGACGTCGAAGTCGACGATGACTGTCTTGTGGCCACGCAGAGCGAGGCCGGTACCGATAGCGGCGCTGGTGGTGGTCTTACCCACACCACCCTTGCCGGATGTAACCACGAGAATCTTGGCCAAGGTGTATCACCCCTAAAGAAAAAAGGACGTTCAGTCCCAAAAAATACAAAACGGCAACGTCGAAAAAAGTTGCGCGGAAAATGGCGGCAGTATCCGTTAAAGACGGGTGATGTTCAACACGTCGCCGGACAGGCTGACCTGTACCCCGGCCCCCCACAGCGGATCGCGGCGCAGGTCTTCGGAGACCTTGTATTGCCCGGCGATCGAGACCAGTTCAGCGGTCATTTGCTGGCAGAAAATCCGCGCCTTGGTGTTCCCCTTGATCCCTGCCAGGGCGCGTCCCCGCATTGCCCCGTAAACATGGATATTACCGTCGGCAAGAAGTTCCGCCCCCGGGCTGACCGATGAAATCACCACCAGGTCGCCGCCCTGAGCATAGATCTGTTGGCCGCCGCGTACAGGCGAAGTGATGATTTTGGTCGGTTTTACCGCAGGTTCTGCCGGTGGTTCGGGCTTTTTCTTCTCGACCACCGGCTCTGGCAGCTCCACGGGCCGTTCACGGGCGCCGGAAGGCGGCAGCACGGGCAGGTCGATGGCTATCGCGGCAGCAATGTCCTCGATACGGCTGGCGCGAATCGCCAGGGTGCGCAGGCCGTGCTGACGGCAGACGCGCATCAGCCCCGGCAGGTCTACGGCGCCCTCGCTGGCAGGCAACTTGTCCAGGGCCAGTACCAGCGGCGTATTGCTGAAGAAATTGGGGGCCTGGGCAACCTTGGCGGCCAATTGCCGATCCAGGCCCTCAAGGTTGTTTTGCGCAAGCTCAAGCACAGTAATGGCGAGCATGCTGCCCTTGAGCTGGAACACGGGTTCTTGGTCGGGCGTCTGAGTTTGGCTCATGGTCTGCATCGGGCGACTTGTTACGAAAAAGTGCCCAGACTTATAACGAGATCGTTCGTTAGCCGCAACCCGCACCGAACCGTTGTAGAATGCGCGGCCTTTGTCTTTCCGGAATCTTGAATGGATCGCCCGCGTTTTCGTCCGTATTTTTTGCACCCGCGCTTTTGGCCTTTGTGGCTGGGCCTGGGCCTGCTCTGGCTGATCGTACAGTTGCCTTACCGGGTATTGCTGGCTATCGGCCGTGGCCTCGGGCTGGCCATGTACCGCGTCGCTGGCGAGCGTCGGCGTATTGCCGCACGCAATCTCGAGTTGTGTTTCCCCGAGCTGTCGTCCGACGAGCGGACTCGCCTGCTCAAGGAAAATTTCGCCTCTACCGGTATCGCATTCTTCGAGATGGCCATGAGTTGGTGGTGGCCAAAAGCCCGTCTGGCGCGCCTGGCGCATATCGAAGGGCTGGAACACCTGCAGGCCGCGCAGCGTGATGGCCAGGGTGCCATCCTGATGGCGTTGCATTTCACCACGCTGGAGATCGGTGCGGCCTTGCTTGGCCAGAAACACACCATCGACGGCATGTACCGCGAACATAAGAACCCGCTGTTCGACTTTGTTCAGCGCCAGGGGCGCGAGCGGCACAACCTCGATTCGCTGGCGGTGGAGCGTGAAGACGTGCGCGGTATGCTCAAACTGCTCCGTGCCGGCCGGGCGATCTGGTACGCGCCAGACCAGGACTACGGTGCCAAGCAGAGCCTGTTTGTGCCGCTGTTCGGCATTCAGGCTGCGACCGTGACGGCAACCACCAAGTTCGCCCGCCTGGGCAAGGCCAGGGTGATCCCCTTTACCCAGCAGCGCCTGGCCGATGGTAGCGGCTACCGGTTGGTGATCCATCCGCCGCTGGCCGACTTCCCGGGTGAGACCGAAGAGGCCGATTGCCTGCGAATCAACCAGTGGGTTGAGGCCTCGGTCCGTGAATGCCCTGAGCAGTATCTCTGGGCGCATCGACGCTTCAAATCGCGGCCACCAGGGGCGCCGAAGCTTTACGAAAAACGGCGTTAGTCCATATACGGACTTTCCAGCGAGTTCTCAGGGAGCAACAGCATGGCAGCAGCAGAACCGGTCACCGGTCTGATCCTTTCCGGCGGCGGTGCCCGTGCCGCTTATCAAGTCGGGGTGTTGGCCGGGATTGCCGATCTGTTGCCAGCGGGTGCCGCCAATCCCTTCCCGGTGATTGTCGGTACCTCGGCCGGCGCCATCAATGCCGTAACCCTGGCCAGCGGCGCCATGCAGTTTTCCGAGACGATTCACCGGCTCACCGAGCTTTGGCAAGGCTTTCGCAGCAGTCAGGTGCTGCGCAGTGATTGGCCAGGCGTGGTGCGCCAGGCCGCGCGCTTTGTCTTTCACAGCCTGTTGGGGCTGGGCAGGCCAGTACCGGTTGCGTTGCTTGACAGCTCCCCGTTGCGCGGTCTACTCAATACGCATTTGAACCTGAATGGCATTACCACGGCGATTGAGCAAAAACACCTGCACGCCGTGGCGGTGACCGCCTTCGGTTACGAGTCGGGGCAGGCCGTGACCTTCTATCAGGGGCGTGGTGCTATCGACCCTTGGTTGCGCCACCGACGCATCGGCATGCCCACGCGCTTGACCATTGAGCACCTGCTGGCCAGCTCGGCGATCCCCTTGCTTTTTGCGCCGGTCATGCTGGGCCAGGAGTTCTATGGTGATGGTGCGGTGCGCCAGTCGGCGCCGATCAGCCCGGCGCTGCACCTGGGCGCGAACCGGGTACTGGTGGTCGGGGTCAGTGGTAACCCCCAGCAGCCATCGGTACCTCACCCGCATCAGCGCAGCTTCAGAGGCCAGCACCCGAGCTTGGCGCAAATTGGCGGGCACATGCTCAACAGTACCTTCATTGACAGCCTGGAAGACGACCTGGAGTTACTGCAGCGGCTTAACCACCTGAGCCACCTGTTGCCGTCCGAGCGACGCCCCAAGCACTTGGGGTTGACGCCAGTGGAAGTGCTGGTGGTCGCGCCCAGCCAGCCGCTGGATGAAATCGCAGCCCGTCACCGGCGCGAGTTGCCAGCGGCTTTGCGCCTGTTCCTGCGTGGGCCGGGGGCGACCAGGACCAGCGGCGCCGGAGTGCTCAGCTACCTGCTGTTCGAGGCCAGCTACTGCAGTGAGCTGATTGAACTGGGGCGGCGCGATGCCCTGGCCAAGCGTTCGCAGCTCAGCCGGTTTCTCGGGCTCTGATCACTCATTGATCTGCAGTTGCCGTGCTGCCGTGTAGACGTAGCGCACCTTCTCATATTCGAATGGCGAGTTCGTCTGGCCATAGCGGAAGCTGGTGGTGTAGCGCTTGTCGACCGCGCGTAGTACGACCAGTTCCGGGTGATTGCTGCTGACCTCGGCAACGTTGAGGAAGTTGAGCTGCGTCTCGCCGCTATAGTCCACCACCAGTCCGCCGGTATCACGCAGGTTGGACGGCCCGAGGATCGGTAGCATCAGGTAGGGGCCTTCGGGCACACCATAGAAGCCCAGTGTCTGGCCGAAGTCTTCGCTTTGGTGCGGAAGGCCCATTTTGGTGGCCGGATCCCACAACCCTGCGACCCCAATCGTGGTGTTCAGCAACAGGCGTGCGGTGACCTCCATCGAGCGCTTGCCCTTGAGCTGCAACAGGCTGTTGAACAGGTTAGGTACATCGCCCAGGTTGCTGAAGAAGTTGCTTACGCCGCTACGGACGAAGCCCGGCGTAATCGCCTGATAGCCGTTGACCACGGGCAGGAACACCCACTGATCGAAGCGGTAGTTGAAGTGGTACACCCGGCGATTCCAGGACTCCCATGGGTCGTAGACGTTCAGGGCGGTGAGCGTCGAACGCTCAAATTCGCGCTGGTCCAGGCCTGGGTTGAACTTCAGGGTCTTGAGCGGCTGGGTAAAACCATCCGCGTCCGCCGTACGCGTCTGGTTCGAAGGGCCGTCGGCCTGGGCCAGGCCTGCGGTGAACAGCGCCGATAGGAATAGAAGTTTTTTAACCACGGAAAAACTCCAGCATGGCGTCGCTGTTGACGCGGTAATTGATGTTGCCGCAATGGCCTCCATGTGGGTAAAGCGTCAGGCGGTCACCAAAGGTGCTACGCAGAAAACCGATATCGCCGGGGCCGAGGATCACGTCGTCGGCGTTGTGCATCACGGCGATTTTCGAGCTGCCCTTGAGGTAGTCCTTCAAGGCATACAGGCTGACCTGATCGATCAGTTGCAGCAGGCTGCCACCGTCGGTACGGGCACGCCACATCGGGATAACCTGCTCAGTCAGGTAGCAGTCGAAGTCACACTGCAGGGCGCGCTTGAAGAAGGGCGTCAGGCTACTGCCTTCGGTGATCGGGTACTTGGGCGGGGTGATCAGGCCGCGGCGGTTGATCAGGTCCGAAGTGAAGGCAATATCGGCCGCGGAAAAGCGGAACGAGGTACCAATCACCATGGCCATCTGCTCGTTGGACAAATGCTGGCGCGACTGCTGGAAGTCGTAAAGCAAGGCATCGTTGAGGTCGATGTAGCCCTTTTGCTGGAAGTAACGGGTCAGCTTGCCCAGCACCAGCTCGTAGAACGTGGTGCTGTTGTTGATGCCCTTGACCTGCGTCTGCACCAACTTGTCGAGGTTACTGACGGAGGTATAGAGGTTCACGGGTGGGTTGAGCAGCAGTACGCGCTTGAAGTTGAAACTGCGTCGGGTTTCATCCAGATGACTGACAAACGCCGCATCCAGGGCGCCGAGGCTGTAGCCGGTGAGGTAGAAGTCGGTAATGGGCAAATGTGAGTGCTGAGCCCTTACTGCTTGCATCACCCGGTACATGTCTTCGGCGTCGTCCTTGGAAACCCCGGGGGTGGCGAAGCGCGAAGCCGAGGTCATGAAGTCGAAACTCGTGGGCGACGACAACTGCACCACATGGTAACCGGCCTTGTAGTAGAGCTTCTTCAGGTACTCGTTGAGGCTGCTGTTGTAAGGCGCACCGGTGCCGGCAATGAGGAAAATCAGCGGTGCGGGGTGGTCCTGACGGGCCATTCGATAGCGCAGTTTTTTCACGGGCCAAAAATTGTCGGGCAGGCTGAACGCCCGCTCAGGCCTGAGATTCAGGCTGTAATCGGACTGACGGATATCCTCATCACTGGGCAGCTCCGGGCGCAGCTCGGGCGGGGTCGAGGCGATAGTCGCTTCAAAGGGATTGGTCAGTGGGTAACCGTAGCTGGCGGCATCGATATCGGCCGCCAAGGCGCACGCACTCAGCAGGAGGCCACCCAACAAAGTGGCAAGGTGCAGTGATCGAAGCATGACGAGTCCCCGGAAAATACAAGCGAAATGCGCAGGTTAGGACAACCCTGAGGCTGGCAAAGTTGCCAAGCGGTGTTGCATTCATCGCAGCCGATAGTGCCGTTGCGGTATCTGTTGCTGCAACAACAGGTTTGATTGGTCATAGGGGTAAAGTAGCCCGGGCTGGCGCTTTCGCCTTGCATAGACCGTTTGGACGATTATGCTGGGTGCCGATTTTCAGAATTTTGGAGTTGCGCATGCCCCGCTTGTTACCGTTTGTCGCTTTGCTGGTTTTGCTGCCGTTGTGGCTGGCCGCAAGCTACGGGGTGCGTTACGTGTTGATGGAAGACCCACAGTGGGTTGGCCTGTGCCTGGAGCAGGCGACGACCTGGTCGTGTCAGGTGCGTTCGACGTTGGGTTTGATGATCCACTGGCGTGTACTGGCCTGGACGGCGTTGGGCCTGGCACTGCTGGCGATGCTGATCCCGGGGCGTGCCGGCTGGCGTATGGCGGTGTTGGCATTACTGTTCGGGATTCCGGCCTTGGTCTTGTACACCGCCAGTATGGCCGTGTTTGCCGTGGTGCTGGCGGCGTTGCGCCTGGTTAGGCAGGCGCCGCGTACCCCCTGAGACCGTGTTGAGCCTATCGCAGGCAAGCCAGCTCCAACAGAGCCCGCGTAACCTGTAGGAGCCGGGCTTGCCCGCGATGCAGCCACCGCGAACTCACGGTCACCCCACCGACGCCATCGCAGGCAAGCCAGCTCCAACAGAGCCCGCGCAAGCTGTAGGAGCGGGTCTTGCCCGCGATGCAAACGCCGTGAACTCAAGGACACCCCACCGACGCCATCGCAGGCAAGCCAGCTCCAACAGCGCCCGCGCAAGCTGTAGGAGCGGGTCTTGCCCGCGATGCAAACGCCGCGAACTCAAGGACACCCCACCGACGCCATCGCAGGCAAGCCAGCTCCAACAGAACCCGCGCAGCCTGTAGGAGCCGGGCTTGCCCGCGATGCAGCCACCGCGAACTCACGGACACCCCACCGACGCCATCGCAGGCAAGCCTGCCCCAACAGAGCCCGCGTAACCTGTAGGAGCCGGGCTGAACTGGTCAAGTAAAAGTGGACACCGCTTTAGGTTTCACGCCGCCAGTTTCTCCATGGCTACAGGCGACAGATAGTCGTTGTAGCTGTGGAGCCTGACGTTGTTGTAACGCAGCACATAGCGCTGCAGGTCAGCCATTGCCTCTAATTCTGAGTCGTAACCGCCTTCAGGTACCCACTCAGATTTCAGGCTTCCGAAGAAACGTTCCACAGGTGCATTGTCCCAACACTCACCTTTACGGCTCATGCTCTGCCTGATCCCAAATCTAGCCAGCTCTTCCCTGAATTTATGACTGGTGTACTGGCAGCCTTGATCTGAATGAAACATCACACCAGTTGGTTTCCCTCTCAGTTCCGCTGCCATGCGAAGCGCCTTGCTCGCTAGCGTAGCGTCAGCGATCAGGGAAAACGCCCAACCGACGATACGTCTAGCAAACAAGTCCAAGACCGCTGCGAAATACAGCCAGCGTTTACCGATCTGGATATATGTCACATCTCCGCACCAGACCTGGTTAATCGCCCCCACATCAAAATGGCGCTTAAGCTCGTGTGGGGCCACCAGCGCCTCCACACCTGTCGAGCGGTAACGATGTCGTCGCCGTTGACGGCTCACAACCTGCGCCTCCTTCATCAAGTTCGCGGTCATGAAGCGGCCGACTTGATGACCTTTGTTTTGCAGCTCGCGGGCCAAAGTTCTGGCACCGGCAGAACCTCGTGAGGCCTTGTGCAGCTTGATCAAAGCTACCTTGAGCGCTTCACGATGCGGGTCGGTCTTTCCCTGCCGTTTACGCCAAGCATAGAAACTGCTGCGATTGATTTCGAACACCCAACAGCAGTCTGCTATGCCATAACGCTCGCCCAGCTCATCGATCAGCGGGAATGATCTTTGGCGTCCAAAAGCAGGAGAGCACTGGCCTTTTTTAGTATTTCGATATCCCGGTCCTTTTGCTTGAGCAGTGCCTTGAGCGCCTGAATTTCCTTCTGCTCGGGAGTGATTGCCTTGGCATTAACAGGCGTCACGCCCATCCGCTCTTTGCGAAGCTGTTCAACCCAACGGCGTAACGCGGTGGGACCAATACCCAAGCTGGCACAGACTTCGGGCACGGACTGGTCGTTGTCCAGAACCATGCTGGCCGCTTCAAGCTTGAACTCGTTCGAATAAGAATTTCGCATCGGAACATCCTCTGATATGGGCGCCATCATAGCGCCCGATCAAAGTGTCCAAAATCATTAGGCCAGTTCAGGCTTGCCCGCGATGCAAACGCCGCGAACTCAAGGACACCCCACCGACGCCATCGCAGGCAAGCCAGCTCCAACAGAGCCCGCGCCAGCCTGTAGGAGCCGGGCTTGCCCGCGATGCAAACGCCGCGAACTCAAGGACACCCCACCGACGCCATCGCAGGCAAGCCAGCTCCAACAGAACCCGCGCAGCCTGTAGGAGCCGGGCTTGCCCGCGATGCAAACACCGCTTACTCGCTGACACCCCACCGACGCCATCGCAGGCAAACCTGCTTCAACAGCGCCCGCACCAGCTGTGGTAGCGTCTGTACGTTACTGACGCACCCTCAAACTCCGCCACAATCCCACCACCATCACCACACTGACCGCCGCCCAGATCCATGCTTGCTGGTTGCCCAGGCCCTCACGGAACAGTTGCGGCGCGATACCGGCCCCGATGATAAACGTCAGCACACCGACCTCCGCCCGTGGCGCACGTACCGGCCGCAGGGCATAGACCAGTGCTGGCAACACCAATGCCGCGCTTGGAAAACTGCGGTAACGCGGGTCAAACACCAACGCCAGCATGCTTACCGCTGCGGCAAAGCCTGCCGCCACCAGCCACCATCCCGCCCGGGCCTCCAGCCAGTTGAAGGCGCGATCACGCCAACCTTGACGTGTCGCCAGTGCCAGGGCCGCATGGGCCAGCACCAGCAGGTTCAAGCCGACCAACAGGCCCGCCCACAACCACTCACCGGCAAACCGGCTGTTGATTCGCGCAAGCTCTCCCCACAGCCCGATGCTGGCGGCACCGGTTGCTGCCAGCAACGGCAGCAGCAAGGCCGAGCGGGTGCCGCGCACGGGGCCGGCAAGCCACAGCGTGATCAGGAACAGTACGCCACCGAAGCCCAGCCACTGCGGCCAGAGCGGCAGGTTCGACACCGGCCCTTCAAGCACGCCCTTGTCCTGACGGTCTGCGTCATATAGCCCCCAGTAACCGCCGACGGCACCTTCGCTGGCGCGTTTCCACGGCTGGTCAAAGGCTTCTATCAGGTTGTAATGCCAGCCTTGCTGCTCGGCCATGGCCACGAAACCACGAATGAAGCGTGCCTCGTTGACCCGGCTGGGCAGGGCGGTTTCGCGCTGGCGACCTTCGCTGGGCCAGCCGGTTTCACCGATCAGGATATCCTTGGGCGCGAAGCGGTTGCCGAACACCTGGCGGATCTCGCCGACGTGGGCGAGGGCGTCGTCGATTCGCTTCGGATCGTCTTCCCAGTAGGGCAGCAGGTGGATGGTCAGAAAGTCCACCTCTGGGGCAATCTCAGGATGTTTCAACCAGAACTCCCAGACATCGGCATAGGTCACCGGCACGCTGACCTGGCTTTTCACCCGGGCGATCAGGCCGGCCAGTTGCGGGCCCGTCACTTCCTTGCGCAACAGCGCCTCATTGCCGACGATCACCGCTCGAACGACGTCCTTGTTGGCATTGGCCGAGGCAATCAGTGCCTGGATTTCCTTCTCAGTGTCTGCCGGGTTGCTGTTGATCCAGGCACCCAGCATTACCTTAAGGCCGTGCTTGCGTGCCAGCTCAGGGATCGCCTCGAGACCGGTCATTGAGTAGGTGCGAATGCACTCGAAACGCTTGGCCAGCAATGCCAGGTCGGCATCCATGCGCGCCGGGCGCAGTTGGAAAGGCTGGTCGAACGGGGACTGGTCTTTATCGAACGGCGTATAGGACGCGCATTGGAGTTTGTGCGTGGCACTGGCCGCATCGGGCAGTACCACCGGTTTCCCCAGCCCGTACCAAAGCCCGGCAAGGGCGAACAGGCCGAGCAGGCAGGCGAGCAGGTAAGGCAGCACGGGAAAGCGGGCGGAGGAGGACATTAATCGACGCCGTCTGGTAACAAAGCCGCCAATAGTACCCGCAAACGCCGCCCGCTAAAGCCTTGGCATGCAAAGTTTGGGCATAACCGGCAGCCGTTCGAACCACGCCCCGGCCTGCTGGCCTGATGATGTCGTTTCTCGGTGTCTTGAGGTCGCTGACAGAGCAGGTTCCCGAGACGTGTCGGTTGATGATGCCTTGCATCAGTACTCCGCTGATGCTTCGGCTGTCCTGGTAAGTGGGCGTGACGGGGGCGCCATGCACCAAAATAACGTGACGATGCTCGACCATCGTCGGGCGCTGCACTTTCCGTGAAGTAACGAGGGGAAGCTTTGATGAAAATGCGACGACTCCTGGGGGCGGCCTCCGCCCTGGTACTGGCAATGGGCGCCACGCAGGCGATGGCCAAGGAAGTGAGCATCGGCTACGTCGATGGCTGGTCGGACAGCGTCGCGACGACGTTTGTCGCGGCACAAGTGATCAAGGAAAAACTCGGCTATGAGGTCAAGCTGATGCCCGTTGCGACCGGCATCATGTGGCAAGGCGTCGCCACCGGCAAACTGGACGCCATGCTCTCCGCCTGGCTGCCGGTCACTCACGGCGAGTACTGGAGCAAAAACAAAGACAACGTGGTCGATTACGGCCCTAACTTCAAGGACGCCAAGATCGGCCTGATCGTGCCGGAGTACGTCAAGGCTGTTTCGCTGGCCGATTTGAAGACTGACGACAGCTTCAAGAAAAAGATTGTAGGTATCGATGCCGGCTCCGGCGTGATGCTCAAGACCGATCAAGCGATCAAGGACTACGACCTGACCGGCTACAAGCTGCAAGCCAGTTCTGGTGCGGCGATGACGGCTGAGCTGGGGCGTGCCTATGCCAAGCAGCAGTCGATTGCGGTCACTGGCTGGGTACCGCACTGGATGTTCGCCAAGTGGAAACTGCGCTTCCTTGAAGACCCAAAAGGGGTGTACGGCGCTGCTGAAACCGTCAACAGCATTGGCAGCAAAGAACTGGCGACCAAGGCGCCAGAAATCGCCACGTTCCTGAAAAAGTTCTCCTGGCAGTCGAAAGACGAAATCGGCGAGGTCATGCTTGCGATTCAGGAGGGCGCCAAGCCTGAGGCCGCCGCCAAGGATTGGGTTGCCAAGCACCCTGAGCGCGTCGCGGAGTGGACTGCCAAGTAACGGCTTCAAGCCTTTTTTCGGGGCTCCAGGGCTGCATGAATCGTTGCGATCATGCAGCCCTTTGCATTTCTGGCTGTTACAGAAACTGCAAAAGAGTTTTACATCTAAGACTAAGGTCGTCTGGAGTGAGTCCCAAGGCAGCATAAAGTAGCGGTGAGTTCTTTCTACTCTGTGCTGCGAGGACAAAAACAATGAACGACAGCATTTACCTCTCGATACAAAACAGCCCGCGGTTCAAGGAGCTGGTTTCGAAACGGGAGCGGTTCGCCATGATTCTATCGGCGATCATGCTTGGGCTTTACACTGGCTTCATCCTGCTTATCGCTTATGGTCCCCAGATTCTGGGCACCAAGATCAGCCCTGAGAGTTCGATTACGTGGGGCATTCCTGTGGGTGTCGGCATTATTGTGGCGGCCTTCATTCTCACTGGGATCTACGTACGTCGCGCGAACGGTGAGTTCGACGACCTGAACAACGCGATTCTCAAGGAGGCTCAGCAATGATCCGGCGTTTACTGGCAACACTGGCCTTCGGCGTTTTCGCGCCGGCCGTCTGGGCGGGAGAAGCCCTGACCGGTGAGGTCCACAAACAACCCCTGAACATTTCTGCCATTGCGATGTTCGTGGTTTTCGTTGGCGCCACCCTATGCATTACCTACTGGGCATCCAAGCGCAACAACTCGGCAGCGGATTACTATGCTGCGGGTGGTCGTATCACGGGCTTCCAGAACGGTCTGGCAATCGCCGGTGACTACATGTCCGCGGCGTCCTTCCTGGGTATTTCCGCACTGGTGTACACCTCTGGCTACGATGGCCTGATCTACTCGATCGGCTTCCTGGTCGGCTGGCCAATCATTCTGTTCCTGATCGCCGAGCGGTTGCGCAACCTGGGCAAATACACCTTTGCCGACGTCGCTTCCTATCGCCTGAAGCAGAAGGAAATCCGCACCCTGTCGGCCTCCGGCTCGCTGGTGGTGGTAGCGTTCTATCTGATCGCTCAGATGGTGGGTGCAGGTAAACTGATCCAACTGCTGTTCGGCCTGGACTACCACGTTGCGGTGATCCTGGTGGGCATCCTGATGGCGCTGTACGTGTTGTTCGGCGGCATGCTGGCGACCACCTGGGTACAGATCATCAAGGCTGTACTGCTGCTGTCCGGTGCGAGCTTCATGGCACTGATGGTCATGAAACACGTCAACTTCGACTTCAACATGCTGTTCTCCGAGTCGATCAGCGTTCACCCTAAAGGTGAAGCGATCATGAGCCCGGGTGGCCTCGTGAAAGATCCGATCTCGGCGTTCTCGCTGGGCCTGGCACTGATGTTCGGTACCGCTGGCCTGCCGCACATCCTGATGCGCTTCTTCACTGTGAGCGACGCCAAGGAAGCGCGTAAGAGCGTGCTGTATGCAACGGGCTTCATCGGCTACTTCTACATCCTGACCTTCATCATCGGCTTCGGCGCGATCCTGCTGGTCAGCACCAACCCGGACTTCAAGGACGCGGCTGGCGCGCTGTTGGGCGGTAACAACATGGCAGCTATCCACCTGGCCAAAGCGGTGGGCGGCAGCATCTTCCTCGGCTTCATCTCGGCGGTGGCGTTCGCGACCATCCTGGCTGTGGTTGCAGGCCTGACCCTGGCCGGTGCCTCGGCAGTGTCCCACGACCTGTATGCCAGCGTGTTCCGTAAAGGTCGCGCCAACGAGAAGGACGAGATCCGCGTTTCGAAGATCACCACGATCGCTCTGGCGGTACTGGCAATCTTCCTGGGCATCCTGTTCGAGAAGCAGAACATCGCGTTCATGGTAGGCCTGGCGTTCTCCATCGCTGCCAGCTGCAACTTCCCGGTACTGCTGCTGTCGATGTACTGGAAGAAACTGACTACCCGTGGCGCCATGATCGGCGGCTGGATGGGCCTGGTCAGTGCAGTAGGCCTGATGGTTCTCGGCCCAACCATTTGGGTACAGATCCTCGGTCACGAGAAAGCCATCTACCCGTACGAGTATCCAGCGCTGTTCTCGATGCTGATTGCCTTCGTCGGTATCTGGTTCTTCTCGATCACCGACAAGTCCAAAGCAGCTGATGAAGAACGTGCACTGTTCTACCCGCAGTTCGTTCGTTCGCAAACCGGCCTGGGCGCCAGCGGTGCGGTATCGCACTAAGACGCTGAGCGGTTAAGCCACAGAAAAATGCCAGTCGATTGACTGGCATTTTTTTTGGGGCTTTTGCGTCGCAGGTGCTGGTTTCAAGTCTCCAGCCCTACGGTGCTTTCAGGTCACGCCGTTCATTTAGCCTGCGCCATTCAGCAACCTGATGAAGGATGGGGCCGGCCCATGCCTTCGCTACACTCGCCGAACGTATCCATGGTTGAACGAGGCATCCGTCTATGCAAAACCGCATGATGATCACTGGCGCCGGATCGGGGCTGGGCCGGGAAATTGCGTTGCGTTGGGCGCGTGAGGGCTGGCAACTGGCACTTGCCGATGTCAATGAGGCCGGCTTGCGGGACACCCTGGCCCTGGTGCGTGAGGCCGGTGGAACAGGCTTTACCCAGCGCTGCGACGTGCGCGACTACAGCCAGCTGACAGCATTGGCGCAGGCCTGCGAAGAGCATTTCGGTGGCGTTGATGTCGTCGTCAACAATGCCGGCGTTGCCTCTGGCGGCTTTTTCGCCGAGTTGTCGCTGGAGGACTGGGATTGGCAACTGGCAATCAACCTGATGGGCGTGGTCAAGGGCTGCAAGGCGTTCTTGCCCCTGCTGACCCGCAGCAAGGGGCGGATCATCAATATTGCCTCCATGGCGGCCTTGATGCAGGCCCCTGCCATGAGTAACTACAACGTGGCCAAGGCGGGCGTGGTGGCCCTGTCGGAAAGCCTGCTGGTGGAGTTGCGCCAACAGGAGGTCGCTGTGCACGTGGTGTGCCCCTCGTACTTCCAGACCAATCTGCTGGACTCGTTCCGTGGCCCGACGCCAGCAATGAAAGCGCAAGTGGGCAAGTTGCTGGAAAGCTCGCCGATTACGGCGAGTGACATCGCCGACTATATCTTCCAGCGCGTCGCGCAAGGCGAATTCATGATCCTCCCTCACGAACAAGGTCGCCAGGCCTGGCAACTCAAGCAGCAAAACCCTCAGGCGCTGTATGACGAGATGGCCACAATGGCCGAGAAAATGTGCGGCAAGGCTCGCTCGACGCAGGCTTGAGCGTTCGCCTCAGGTATTCTGGGCGCCTTTGCTGAACAACCCAAGGTGCCCTGGCGTGATCAATTACTTCTGGTTCTTCCTCGCTGCAGTCTTCGAGATTGGCGGTTGTTATGCCTTCTATCTCTGGCTACGACTGGGCAAGAGCGCGTGGTGGATCGCGCCAGCGTTGTTCAGCCTGACCCTGTTTGGGCTGATCCTGACCCGGGTCGAGGCGGCCTATGCCGGTCGGGCATACGCGGCTTATGGCGGTATTTACATCGTCACCTCGTTGATCTGGCTGGCAGTCATCGAACGCGCCAGGCCGTTGAGCACGGACTGGATGGGCGCGCTGCTGTGTGTGCTGGGCGCCACCCTCATTGTATTGGGGCCGCGTTTTCACAACGCCTGAAAGCCTCTTTTTTAAGTTTATTTGTAGGGAAAATCTGAAATTGCGGTGGGAACTGTCTAAATCCCGCTCGCAGCATTGATGGCACCTTGCCCATGCAGCAGTCTCCAGATTCGCCAAAAGTTGGAGGAAAAAGCGATGCTGGTTATCGGACGTGAGGTAGGTGAGGTGATCGCCATTGATGGTCAGATCAGGATCGAAGTGTTGTCCGTGGAAGGCGGTACCGTACGTTTCGGTATCAGCGCTCCACGGCATATCGAGGTGCACAGGGCGGAAATCTACCGGCGTATTGTCGAGCAGGCCGGCAAGAAGATGAGCACGGACTGATTCAGTCCAGCAGTTCCCGAGGGACTTCGTGCTTGGGCAGCAACTGGCACTGTTGGCTTTCCAGGTCGAAGAGGATAAAGGCCTGACCTTTGAGCAGCGCTTGGCGAACCCGCAGTACACGGGTTTCGAGCGGGGTTTCGTCACCGTTGTCGGTACCGTCGCGGGTGACGAAATCCTCGATCAGGCGGGTCAGGGTCTCAGCTTCCAGTTGGTCGTAAGGAATCAGCATAAAAGGACTTGGACGTAGTTAAGAGTGCCCACATCCTACGCGAATCGTTACTGGCTGGCTTCGCCCTGTCTGCGCTTGCCGCGAACCAGTTCACGCAGCATGAAGCGGTTCGGATGGCAGGCTTCGGCGACTGCACGGGGCAGTGGCAGCGGTGCACCGTCAGCCCAGGCAGCAACCAGCTCGCCTGAAAGCGGTGCGGTGATCAACCCGCGCGAGCCATGACCGCTGTTGATGTACAAGCCCTCAAGCCAAGGGCAGGGCGTGCTCGGTTGTTGCCGGGCGTCTTTGGCCAGCACCGCAAAGGCCTGAGCGAACGCTTTTTGATCAGCCAGCGGGCCAACGATTGGCAGGTAGTCCGGGCTGGTACAGCGGAACGCGGCCCTGCCTTCCAGCACCTCGGGATCGAGATGATCGGCGCCCAGGCGCATCGCCAGGTCGGCGGAGATCTCTTGTAGCAACGCCAGGTTGCCTTGGTGCTCGGCGGCGGTCGGCGTCAGCTCGGTGGCGGTGAAGTCGAAACTGGCGCCGAGGGTGTGTTCACCCAGGCGCGGTGGGGCAACGTAACCCTCGGCGCAGACCACGGTGCTCAAGGTTGAACTCTGCCCAGTGGCCGGCAGGCGGGTGATTTGCCCGCGAATGCGCTTGAGCGGCAGTTCACTGCAGCCGTCAAACCGATGGATCTCCGCCGCGCAGGCCAACACCGCGAGCGGCGCACTGGCCAACAGGCGCTCGCCCTCCCAGGCCTGCCACTGGCCATCGGCCTTGCGCAGTTCCAGTACCTGGTGATGCATCAACAGGCGGATGTTCGGATGCTTGGCCTGCCAGGCGCACAGCGCCGGCGGGTGAACCCAGCCACCTTCAGGGTAGAACAGGCCGCCACTGGCCAGGCCGATGCCCGCCACGGTTTCGGCGTCGGCACGGTTCAGGCGTTGCAGCAATGTCGGGTCGAAAGCCTCGGCCAGTTTGGCCTGGCGCTGATCTTCCTTGTCGTCGAAGGCTAACTGCAGCACACCGCAGGCGTCCCAATCACGGCCGCGCTGCAGTTGTTCCAGCAAGCGTCGGGTGTAACCGAAGCCGCTGATGATCAACCGCGACAGGGCGGTGCCGTGGGCTGAGAGCTTCAGGTAGAGCACACCTTGCGGGTTGCCCGAGGCCTCGCTGGCCGGTTGCGCATGGCGATCCAGCAGGCTGACCTGCCAGCCCCGTGCCGCCAGGCTTGCGGCCGTCGCACAGCCAGCCAGGCCGGCGCCAATCACCAGCGCCTGGCGTGGGCCCGGCAGGGCAGGCGGGCGGGCGTACCAGGGCGCGACAGTTGCCGGGGCAGCCTGCTCGGGTGGGCAACCTTCATAGACGCCGCGCACGATTTCCCACTTCTTGCCGATGCCGGGGATCTTTTTCAGCGCGAAACCGGCAGCCATCAACCCGCGACGAACCCAGCCGGTGCTGGTAAAAGTGCCGAGTGTGGCCTGTTCGGCCGAGAGCCGGGCCAACTGAGCGAACAGCTCCGGGGTCCACATTTCCGGGTTTTTCGCCGGGGCAAAACCATCGAGGAACCAGGCGTCGACCCGGGCATCGAGTTGCGGTAACTGTTCCAGCGCATCGCCCACCATCAAGGTCAGCGTGACCCGACCCTGCTCGAAGACAAACTGCTGGAAGCCTTCATGCACCGCCACATACTCGGCCAACAGGGCATTGCCGAAATCTGCCAGCTCCGGCCACAGGGCCAAGGCCTTGGCCAGATCGGCGCGGCTCAGGGGGTATTTCTCGACCGTCACGAAATGCAGGCGAGCACCAAGGCCGGCGCATTCGGCGAACAACTGCCAGGCGCAAAGAAAGTTCATCCCGGTACCAAAACCGGTTTCGCCGATCACCAGGCACTGGTTGTCCTGCAGGGCGCTGAAACGCTGACGCAGGTTGTTCTGCTCAATGAACACATGACGGGTTTCTTCAAGGCCCTGTTCCTTGGAAAAATAGACGTCATCGTACTGCCGCGAATGCGGGCGTCCCTGGTCGTCCCAGTCAATCTGGGCATAGTTGGTTACGTCGGTCATGTTCGGCTCGAAAACGGCAAGACCGGCATTTTAGCCGATCGGTTGAACGCTGTTTGACTTGGCGCATGGTACTGATTTTTCTGCCGACAAAAGCCGCGCTGATCCGCTAGGCTTGCTTATCAACCAAGGGAGCCTGGTACATGTTCGAATCTGCTGAAATCGGTCACGCCATCGACAAGGACACCTATGACGCTGAAGTCCCGGCGTTGCGAGAAGCGTTGCTTGAAGCGCAGTTCGAACTCAAGCAGCAGGCACGGTTTCCGGTCATTGTATTGATCAATGGCGTCGAAGGTGCAGGCAAGGGCGAGACGGTCAAGCTGCTTAACGAATGGATGGACCCTCGGTTGATTGAGGTCCGTACCTTCGATCAGCAAAGCGATGAAGAGCTCGCCCATCCACCGGCCTGGCGCTACTGGCGGGCTTTGCCGGCCAAGGGGCGGATGGGGATTTTCTTCGGCAACTGGTACAGCCAGATGCTGCAGGGGCGGGTTCATGGTGAATTCAAGGACGCCGTGCTCGACCAGGGCATTGGGGGGGCCGAGCGTCTGGAGCGGATGCTCTGTGATGAAGGTGCGCTGATCTTCAAGTTCTGGTTTCACCTGTCCAAAAAACAGATGAAAGCCCGCCTCAAGTCCCTGCAGGACGACCCGCTGCACAGTTGGCGGATCAGCCCGCTGGACTGGCAACAGTCACAGACCTATGACCGCTTCGTGCGTTTTGGTGAGCGGGTGTTGCGCCGTACCAGCCGAGACTATGCGCCATGGCATGTCATCGAGGGTGTCGACCCCTATTACCGAAGCCTGGCAGTCGGGCGCATTCTGCTTGAAGGCTTGCAGAACGCGCTGAAGACCGAAGGGCGCGTGGTTCGTGCGAGTAACATCGCGCCGTTGAGCCAGAGCATTGATCAGCGCAGCTTGTTGGGCAGCCTGGATTTGAGCAAGCAACTGAGCAAGGACGAATACCAGGAGCAACTGATTACCGAGCAGGCACGCCTGGCCGGGCTGCTGCGTGATAAACGCATGCGCCGCCATGCCTTGCTGGCCGTGTTCGAAGGGAACGACGCGGCGGGCAAGGGCGGTGCGATCCGCCGCGTGGCCGCAGCACTGGACCCGCGTCAATACCGTATCGTGCCGGTTGCCGCCCCGACCGAAGAAGAACGTGCCCAGCCTTACCTCTGGCGATTCTGGCGGCACGTCCCGGGGCGCGGCAAATTCACCGTGTTCGATCGCTCCTGGTACGGCCGGGTGCTGGTGGAGCGAGTCGAGGGGTTTTGCCAGCAGGCAGACTGGATGCGGGCCTATGGCGAGATCAATGATTTTGAAGAACAGTTGAACAACGCTGGCGTGGTGCTGGTCAAGTTCTGGATGGCGATTGACCAGCAGACCCAACTGGAGCGCTTCCAGGCGCGCGAACAGATCCCCTTCAAGCGCTTCAAAATCACCGAAGAGGACTGGCGCAACCGTGACAAGTGGCCGCAATACGCCGAAGCGGTGGGCGATATGGTTGACCGTACCAGCACCGAAATTGCGCCCTGGACCCTGGTCGAAGCCAATGACAAACGCTGGGCCCGGGTAAAAGTGCTGCGCACCATCAACGAAGCGCTGGAAGCGGCGTTCAAGAACAACAAGAAATAGCCACCAACGCCATCGCAGCCCGTGCAGCCTGTAGGCGCCGGGCTTGCCCGCGATACAAACGCCGCGAACCCACTGACACCCCACCGACTCCATCGCAGGCAAGCCAGCTCCAACAGAGCCCGCGCAACCTGTAGGAGCCGGGCTTGCCCGCGATACAAACACCGCGAACCCACTGACACCCCACCGACGCCATCGCAGGCCAGCCAGCTCCAACAGAGCCCACGTAACCTGTAGGAGCCGGGCTTGCCCGCGATGCAAACACCGCGAACCCACTGACACCCCACCGACGCCATCGCAGGCAAGCCAGCTCCAACAGAGCCCGCGCAGCCTGTAGGAGCCGGGCTTGCCCGCGATGCAAACACCGCGAACCCACTGACACCCCACCGACGCCATCGCAGGCCAGCCAGCTCCAACAGAGCCCGCGTAACCTGTAGGAGCCGGGCTTGCCCGCGATACAAACACCGCGAACCCACTGACACCCCACCTGCTCTAATAGAACTGCACCAGCTGTAGGAGCCGGGCTTGCCCGCGATACAAACGCCGCGAACTCACGGACACCCCACCGACGCCATCGCAGGCAAGCCAGCTCCAACAGAGCCCACGTAACCTGTAGGAGCCGGGCTTGCCCGCGATGCAAACGCCGCGAACCCACTGACACCCCACCGACGCCATCGCAGGCAAGCCAGCTCCAACAGAGCCCGCGCAGCCTGTAGGAGCCGGGCTTGCCCGCGATGCAGCCACCGCGAACTCACGGATACCCCACCGACGCCATCGCAGGCAAGCCAGCTCCAACAGAGCCCTCGTAACCTGTAGGCGCCGGGCTTGCCCGCGATACAAACGCCGCGTACTCGCTGACACCGCACCGACGCCATCGCAGGCAAGCCAGCTCCAACAGAGCCCACGTAACCTGTAGGAGCCGGGCTTGCCCGCGATGCAGCCACCGCGAACTCACGGACACCCCACCGACGCCATCGCAGGCAAGTCAGCTCCAACAGAGCCCGCGTAACCTGTAGGAGCCGGGCTTGCCCGCGATGCAGCCACCGCGAACTCACGGACACCCCACCGACGCCATCGCAGGCAAGTCAGCTCCAACAGAGCCCGCGTAACCTGTAGGAGCCGGGCTTGCCCGCGATACAAACGCCGCGAACTCACGGACACCCCACCGACGCCATCGCAGGCAAGCCAGCTTCAACAGAGCCCACGTAACCTGTAGGAGCCGGGCTTGCCCGCGATACAAACGGCGCGAACCCACTGACACCCCACCGAGGCCATCGCAGGCAAGCCAGCTCCAACAGAGCCCTCGTAACCTGTAGGCGCCGGGCTTGCCCGCGATACAAACGCCGCGAACTCACTGACACCCCACCGACACCATCGCAGGCAAGCCAGCTCCAACAGAGCCCGCGTAACACTTGCAGGCTTTCATGGAATGAGATGCTGAATTCTTTTCTATATCTGTAACTGTGTAAGTTGCGGTGACCGCCGTAGAATCAAGCCTCCCCCCACCACAGGGTTTTTCGAGGCGGTCATGCATATTTCTTCCGGACGCTGGGTCTACGGTCTGTTCCTGGCGTTGTTGACGGCCGTGCTCTGGGGCATCCTTCCGATCAAGCTCAAGCAGGTGTTGCTGGTGATGGACCCGGTCACTGTCACCTGGTTCCGCCTGCTGGTTTCTGGTGGCCTGCTGCTGGCCTTTCTTGGCGCCACGCGGCGTCTGCCGTCCGTGCGTGCCCTGGGGAGAAACGGGCGTTTTCTGCTGTTGCTCTGCGTAGGCGGGCTGGTCGGCAACTATGTGCTCTACCTGATCGGTCTGAACATACTCAGCCCCGGCACGGCGCAACTGATGATCCAGATGGGGCCGGTGCTACTGTTGATCAGTAGTGTTGTGGTTTTCAAGGAACGTTTCAGCCTGGGGCAGGGGATCGGCCTGGTCATTCTGCTGCTGGGCTTCGGGTTGTTCTTCAATCAGCGCCTGGACGAACTGCTGACCTCCTTGGGGACCTACACCAAGGGCATTCTGATTATCCTGCTGGCCGCTGCGGTGTGGACGTTCTATGCCTTGGGCCAGAAGCAATTACTCACCGTGTGGAGCTCGCCACAGGTGATGATGGTGATCTACCTGATCTGTGCCTTGATCCTGACGCCGTGGGCGCACCCATTGGAGGCGCTGCAACTGAGCCCGTTGCAAGGCTGGTTGCTGTTGGCCTGTTGCCTGAACACGCTGGTAGCCTACGGTGCCTTTGCTGAAGCGTTGGCCCACTGGGAAGCATCGCGGGTCAGTGCGACCCTGGCGATCACCCCGCTGGTGACGTTCGGCTGTGTTGCCCTGGCGGCCATGCTCTGGCCAGGTTATGTACAACCCGAGCAGATCAATGGCCTGGCGTACATCGGTGCCGTGATCGTGGTGCTTGGCTCGGTGCTGATTGCGCTGGGGCCGTCACTGATTGCCGGTTGGCGTGCCAGGCGCGTGCGCCTGGCACGCTGACTCAGCCGTTGTCGCCCGCATCGAGCATGTGTTCGGGCCGTACCCATTGGTCGAACTGCTGGTCGCTGACATAGCCCAGCGCCAGTGCGGCCTCGCGCAAGGTACTGCCTTCGGCATAGGCCTTTTTGGCAATCTCGGCGGCTTTGTCGTAGCCGATGTGCGGGTTCAGCGCCGTCACCAGCATCAGCCCACGTTCCAGGTGGTCGGCCATCTGCTGAGGATCCGGCTCAAGCCCGGCAATACAGTGCTGCTGGAAGTTATGGCAGCCGTCGGCCAGCAGTTCGATCGACTGCAGCAGGTTATGGATGATCACCGGCTTGAACACGTTGAGCTGAAGGTGCCCCTGGCTGGCGGCAAAGCCGATCGCGGCGTCGTTGCCCAGCACCTGGCAGGCGAGCATCGACAGCGCCTCGCATTGGGTCGGGTTGACCTTGCCGGGCATGATCGAGCTGCCCGGCTCGTTGGCCGGCAATCGCACTTCCGCCAGCCCGGTGCGCGGGCCGGAGCTGAGCAAGCGCAAATCGTTGGCCAGTTTCATCAGGGTGATCGCCAGGGTTTTCAGCGCCCCGGCCAGGAGCGTCAGTGGTTCATGCCCGGCCAGCGCGGCGAATTTGTTCGGTGCGCTGACGAAGGGCAGCCCGGCCAGGGCCGCAAGCTCTGCGGCGATGGCTTCGGCAAAGCCTTTCGGCGCGTTCAGGCCGGTACCGACTGCCGTGCCACCCTGTGCCAGCTCGTAGACTGCCGGCAGTGCCGAGCGGATTGCTCGTTGTGCGTAGTCGAGCTGGGCGACATAGGCCGACAGTTCCTGGCCGAAGGTAATCGGTGTGGCGTCCATCATGTGGGTGCGTCCGGTCTTGACCAGGTGCTGATGACGCACCGACTGTTCTGCCAGGCCCGCAGCCAGTTCGCTGATTGCCGGCAGTAGTCGCACGTGTACTGCCTGTGCTACGGCGATGTGCATGGCGGTGGGGAAACAGTCGTTGGAGCTCTGCGAGCGGTTGACGTGGTCGTTGGGGTGGACCGGCGCTTTCCCCCCTCGGCCCTGGCCGGCAAGTTCGTTGGCGCGGCCGGCTATCACCTCGTTGACGTTCATGTTGCTCTGGGTGCCGCTACCGGTCTGCCAGACCATCAGCGGAAACTGCTCATCGTGCTGCCCGGCCAGTACCTCGTCAGCGGCTTGTTCAATCAGCCGGGCAACGTCGGCTGGCAGGTTGCCGTTACGCACGTTGACCCGGGCGGCCGCCTTCTTGATCAGCGCCAGGGCGTGCAGGACAGCCAGCGGCATCCGTTCCTTGCCAATTGCGAAGTTGATCAGCGAGCGCTGCGTCTGGGCGCCCCAGTAGGCCTGATCCGGAACTTCGACCGTTCCCAGGCTGTCTGTCTCGTTACGGCTCATGCTGCGGTCACTCCTTTGTCGTCTGATTCCGCAGTTTAGGTCCTGATTCGACACGGCGGTTTCTTTACGTGTCGATCCACTTGAGCGCTCAGCCCGAGTCGGCGCAGAATGCTCTACTCTGAGGTGCCACCTCTTCCGACAATTAAGGATTTCCGATGACCCGTCTTCGCGCCCTTTGCACCGCAGTTGTACTGGTTTGTGCCAGCGGCCAGGTGCTTGCCGATACTGCCAGCCACAATGCCAGCGCCGAAGCCTTCCTTAAGCTGGCGCACGCCGACAAGCTCGGAACCCCGGTCTACATGCAAGTGCAGCAGATGTTCGCCCAGCGCTTTGAACAGACCAAGGCACCTGCTTCGAAAAAGGCTGTGCTGGACAGCTACCAGGCCAAGGCCAATGCCGCCCTTGACCAGGCGATCGGCTGGAACAAGCTCAAGCCCGATATGGTTAAGCTCTACACCAGCACCTTCAGCGAAAGCGAGCTGAAAGACCTGGTGAAGTTCTACGAGTCGCCACTGGGCAAGAAAGTCCTGGAAAAAATGCCGATGGTCACCCAGCAGTCGGCTCAGTTGACCCAGCAGAAACTGGAAAGCGCAGTACCGGTGGTCAACAAGCTGCTGTCTGACATGACCACCGAACTGGACCCGTCCGCGGGCAAGGCCGCGCCGGCCAAGAAGCCGTAAGCGGAGCCCGTCATGTCGATGCAGCAACGAATTGAGCAAAGCCTGGCCGCCCTGGCCCCGCAGCACCTTGAAGTGCGTGACGAAAGCCACATGCATAGCCGTGGCCAGGAAACCCACTACAAGGCGATTTTGGTCAGTGAGCAGTTCGAGGGGCTGAACAGCGTCAAGCGCCACCAGAAGGTGTACGCCACCCTGGGCGAGTTGATGAGCCAGTTCCACGCCTTGGCCTTGCATACCTACACGCCGCAGGAGTGGGAAAAGGTCGGTGCAGCCCCGGCCTCGCCAACCTGTGCCGGTGGTAGCAAACACTGATTTTGCTGCCGGGTTTTTGTTAGAATGTGCAACGCGCCGCTCGTCGGCGCGTTTTTTTTGACACCCGGTTCGTCCTTTGCGAGGACAGCCACCTGGAGAATCAAGGCATGACCCAAGCTATCGTCGTGGCGGCGCTGTACAAATTCGTTACCCTCGAAGATTACGTCGAGCTGCGTGAACCGCTGCTCGAAACGATGACCGCCAATGGCGTCAAAGGCACCCTGTTGCTGGCTGAAGAAGGCATCAACGGTACGGTGTCCGGTACCCGTGAAGGCATCGATGGCCTGCTGGCCTGGTTGCGCAGCGATGCGCGCCTGGTAGACATCGACCACAAAGAGTCCTACTGCGATGAACAGCCGTTCTACCGCACCAAGGTCAAACTGAAGAAAGAGATCGTCACCCTGGGTGTGCCGGGCGTCGACCCGAACAAGAAGGTCGGTACCTACGTCGAGCCCAAGGACTGGAACGCACTGATCAGCGATCCGGAAGTGCTGTTGATCGATACCCGTAACGATTACGAAGTGTCCATCGGCACCTTTGAAGGGGCGATCGACCCGAAAACCACGACCTTCCGTGAGTTTCCCGAGTACATCAAGGCCAACTTCGACCCAAGCCGTCACAAGAAAGTCGCCATGTTCTGCACCGGCGGCATTCGCTGTGAAAAAGCCTCCAGCTACATGCTCGGCGAGGGGTTCGAAGAGGTCTATCATCTCAAGGGTGGCATCCTCAAATACCTTGAGGAAGTGCCGCAGGAAGAGAGCCGCTGGGAGGGCGAGTGCTTCGTCTTCGACAACCGGGTCACCGTTCGTCATGACCTGAGCGAAGGCGATTATGACCAGTGCCACGCCTGCCGCACGCCGATCAGTGTGGAAGACCGTGCTTCGGAGCACTACTCGCCAGGTATCAGCTGCCCGCACTGCTGGGACAGCCTGAGCGAGAAGACGCGCCGCAGCGCCATCGACCGGCAGAAGCAGATCGAACTGGCCAAGGCCCGCAACCAGCCGCACCCGATTGGCCATAATTACCGCAAAGCTGCCGAGGTTTGATGATGTCCGCTCGCCTGCTCTATGTGATGGACCCGATGTGCTCCTGGTGCTGGGGTTTTGCACCAGTGGCCGAGGCCCTGATCGCCCAGGCGCAGGCGGCGGGGGTGCCGACCCATCTGGTGGTCGGTGGCCTGCGTAGCGGTAGCAGCGCACTTGATGTGTCTACCCGACGCTACATCCTTGAGCACTGGCAAGCGGTGCACGAAGCGACTGGTCAGCCGTTTCGCATTGAAGGGGCGATGCCCGAGGGTTTCGTCTACGACACCGAACCTGCGTGCCGCGCCTTGGTGACGGCGCGCAGCCTTGACCCGCAACGCGCCTGGGGCCTGCTCACGCTTATCCAGCAGGCCTTCTATGAGCGCAGCGAAGATGTCACCCGTGCGCCGCAATTGGTCGAACTGGCTACCCAGGCAGGCTTTGAGCGTGCGGTGTTCTCCGAGCGCTTCACCAGCGCCGAACAACGCCAGGCCACGGCTGCCGATTTCGTCTGGGTGCAGGATTTGGGTATTGCCGGTTTCCCGACCCTGCTGGCCGAGCGCAATGGCCAGTTGGCGCTGCTGACCAACGGCTACCAGCCTCAAGACGCATTGGCGCCGTTGCTCGGTCGTTGGTTGGAGCGTGCCGCTCATGCTTGACCTGCCGGGCTCACCCGACCCGGTGCCGGGTTCACCGGCAAGTCATGGCGATCGTCTGAGCTGGGCTGAAATTCGTCGCCTGGCACTGCAACACAAAAAAGCCCTGTGGATCGCCAATGGCGTTGCCGTGCTGGCGGCGCTGTGCAGTGTGCCGATCCCGCTGCTGCTGCCGCTGCTCGTCGACGAAGTGCTGCTGGGGCATGGCGACGCCGCGCTGAAATGGATGAATCAGTTTCTGCCGCAGGCTTGGCACGTGCCCGCTGGCTATATCGGCCTGATGCTCCTGGCGACCCTGTGCCTGCGGGTATTCGCGCTGGCATTCAACGTGGTTCAGGCCAGGCTGTTTGCCGGCTTGGCCAAAGACATCGTCTACCGCTTGCGTATCCGCCTGATCGAGCGGCTCAAGCGCATCTCCCTGAGCGAGTACGAAAGCCTTGGCAGCGGAACGGTCACGACGCACCTGGTGACCGACCTCGACACCCTGGACAAGTTTGTCGGTGAAACCCTCAGCCGCTTCCTGGTGGCGGTACTGACCTTGACCGGTACGGCCGGCATCCTGATCTGGATGCATTGGCAGTTGGCGCTATTGATCCTGCTGTTCAACCCGTTGGTGATTTTTGCCACCGTGCAATTGGGCAAGCGGGTCAAGCACCTGAAAAAACTGGAGAACGACAGCACCTCGCGGTTTACCCAGGCCCTGGCAGAAACGCTGGATGCCATTCAGGAAATTCGAGCCGGTAACCGCCAGGGCTATTTCCTTGGGCGACTGGGGGTACGTGCCCAGGAGGTTCGCAACTATGCCGTCGCCTCGCAGTGGAAGAGTGACGCCAGTGGGCGTGCCAGTGGCCTGTTGTTCCAGTTTGGTATCGATATTTTCCGCGCGGCGGCAATGCTCACCGTGCTGTTCTCCGACCTTTCCATTGGCCAGATGCTGGCTGTGTTCAGCTACCTGTGGTTCATGATCGGGCCGGTAGAGCAGTTATTGAACCTGCAATACGCCTACTACGCCGCTGGCGGTGCGCTGACCCGCATCAACGAACTGCTGGCGCGTGACGATGAACCGCAGTTTGCCGGGGGCGTCGACCCGTTCAAGGGCCGTGACACGGTTGGCATCGACGTGCGCGGCCTGCGTTTTGCCTACGGCGAGGAGCCGGTGCTCGACCAGCTCAACCTGTCGATCGCACCCGGCGAAAAAGTGGCGATAGTCGGTGCCAGCGGTGGCGGCAAGAGCACCCTGGTGCAGTTGTTGCTGGGGCTCTACACACCGCAAGCCGGGACGATCCGCTTCGGTGGCGCGACCTTGCAGGAAATTGGTCTGGAAACCTTGCGTGAGCAGGTGGCCGTGGTTTTGCAGCACCCCTCGCTGTTCAACGACACCGTGCGCGCCAACCTGACCATGGGCCGCGACTGCACCGACGAGGCATGCTGGCAGGCATTGGGCATTGCCCAGCTCGATAGCACTATTGCTGCACTGCCTCAGGGCCTGGACAGCGTGGTAGGGCGCTCCGGGGTACGCCTGTCCGGTGGGCAGCGTCAGCGTCTGGCCATTGCCCGGATGGTACTGGCCGAGCCCAAGGTGGTTATCCTCGATGAAGCCACGTCGGCCCTGGACGCGGCCACCGAGTACAACCTGCATCAGGCCCTGGCCCGTTTTCTCAGTGCCCGCACAACCTTGATCATCGCCCACCGCCTGTCGGCGGTGAAGCAGGCAGACCGTGTTCTGGTGTTTGATGGGGGGCATGTTGCCGAGGACGGTTGCCATCAGCAGCTCATCGCTGATGGCGGTTTATACGCCAAACTGTATGGGCATCTGCAACAAAGTTGAGCGGGAAAAGCGAATTTTGAGGTAAAGGCCGTTTGCCCTGGTGGCAAATATCCTAGTCTGTTGTAGGTTTAGACTCATACGGCTCTGCAACAAGCAAGGGACCTCATGAAGGGAAAACGGACTCTCGAAGCGCCAAAGTTGCTGGGCATCATTTGGCCATTTGTCGCGGTCGTGCTGTTTCAGGCGTTGCTAGGAAGCATCAGCCTTTACGCGCTCTCGGCTGTGCGTGGTTACGTGGGGGGCGAAAGCCTCTGGTCCAAGGGCCAGAAGGACGCCATCTACTACCTTACGCTGTATGTCGACAGTGGCGATCAGGCGGCGTTCGAGAAGTACCAGCGGGCTATCGCCGTGCCCATGGGGGGGCATGAGTTGCGCACCGCACTGGATTTGCCGACACCGGACATCGCAGCGGCTCGCAAGGGCATGTTGCAGGGTGGCAACCACCCCGATGACGTCTCCAGTGTGATCTGGTTGTACCTGAATTTTCGTCATGTCAGTTACCTGGAAAAGGCCATTCAACTGTGGGCCGTCGGCGACGGCTTCGTGCAGCAACTCGACACTCTTGCCCAGGAAATACGCCAAGGCTTTGCGCGTGGGAAGGCCTCGGCCAGGAAAGTGGCCGACTGGAAGGCCAGGATTGCCTCGATCAATGAGGGCGTGGCGCCGGCCGCCAAGGCGTTCAGCGATGCCTTGAGCGAAGGCTCGCGGGTGCTCCTGCGCCTGTTGCTGTTCATCAACGTGGCGACCGCATTGTTCCTGATTGCCCTGGCTTGGAAGCGCTCGCACAAGCTGCTGGTTCAGCGCCAAGCCTTTGCCAGTGCGCTGCAGGTTGAAAAAGAGCGTGCGCAAGTCACCCTGGCGTCGATTGGCGATGGTGTGATAACCACCGACGTCGATGGTTGTATTACCTACATGAACCCGGCTGCCGAGCAGTTGACCCACTGGGATGCCCAGCAGGCGCAGGGCTTGCCCTTGGCGGCACTGTTCAATCTGCTTGATGAGCATGCCGAGAAGGACAGCCTGACGCTGATTGAGCACATTCTCAACGGCACCCTGCATGAAGGCGGTGAGCATGCCAAGCTGATTCAGCGGCTCGATGGCAGCACCGTTTCCGTCGCCCTGGTGGGCGCGCCGATACTCAACGAAGGGCGTATCAGTGGCGTTGTGGTGGTGCTGCATGACATGACCCAGGAGCGCCAATACATTGCCAACCTGTCCTGGCAGGCCACCCATGACGCCCTGACAGGGTTGGCCAACCGCCGGGAATTCGAGTTCCGTCTGGAGCAGGCGCTCGCAGGCCTGAGCCGAAGTACGGCGCGCCATTCATTACTGTTCCTGGACCTGGATCAGTTCAAGCTGGTCAACGACACCTCTGGCCATGCGGCGGGTGATGAGTTGCTGCGGCACATTTGTGCCTTGCTTCAGGGTGGGTTGCGTGAAGGGGATACCTTGGCGCGTCTCGGGGGGGATGAGTTCGGCATCCTGCTGGAAAACTGCCCGCCGGAACAGGCCGAGCGCATTGCCGAAAACCTTCGTCAGACAGTGCAGAGCCTGCATTTTGTCTGGAAAGGGCGCCCGTTCATGACCACGGTCAGTATTGGCCTGGTTCCCCTCAGCCAGCCTCCGGCTACCCTGGAAGCGTCGTTACGGGCCGCGGACATGGCGTGTTATATGGCCAAGGAGAAGGGGCGTAACCGCGTTCAGGTCTACCATGCCGACGACACCGAGTTGTCCATGCGCGTTGGTGAAATGGCCTGGATTCAGCGTTTGCACGTCGCATTGGAAGAAAACCGCTTTTGCCTTTACTCCCAGGAAATTGCTGCACTGGGTGAGCCTGGCAATGCCGGTGGGCACCTTGAGATTCTTCTGCGGCTGCACGATGAGAGTGGGCGCACCATCCTGCCGGACAGCTTTATCCCGGCCGCCGAACGATACGGGTTGATGACCGCGCTGGACCGTTGGGTCGTGCGCAACGTGTTTCAGGTGATTCGCGAAGCCCTGGACAGGCCGCGCCAAGGGCCGTTGGCCATGTGCGCGATCAACCTGTCCGGGAGCAGTATCGGCGACGACAACTTCCTTGAATACCTGCACCGCATGTTCAGCGAGTTTTCGATTCCACCGCAGTTGGTCTGCTTTGAAATCACTGAAACCAGTGCCATTGCCAACCTGGGTAGCGCCATTCGTTTCATCAACGACTTGAAGGGGTTGGGCTGCAGGTTCTCGCTTGATGACTTCTGCGCAGGCATGTCGTCGTTCGCATATTTGAAACATTTGCCAGTAGACTTCCTTAAGATCGACGGAAGTTTTGTCAAGGACATGCTGGATGACCCGATTAATCGGGCGATGGTCGAAGTGATCAACCACATTGGCCATGTCATGGGCAAACGCACGATCGCCGAGTTCGTCGAAACCCCGCTGATTGAACAGGCCTTGCGGGAAATTGGCGTGGACTATGCCCAGGGGTACCTCATCGAGCGTCCGACAGTGTTTTCGTGCGACAGCCTGCAGCGCAAACGTTCGCCGGAGCGCCCTCAGATGATGAAGGCGCCAGGAACGTTTCGCTGAACATTAACAATCACAAGGAAAAGGAGCTGATAGTGAATGATGCATTTGTTCGAATCGGTCCGTTGATGGATCCCGCCAGTTACCCGCTCTGGGCCCAACAGTTGATTGAAGCCTGCAGCGAAAGTAAGCGAAAGGTGGTCGAGCACGAGCTTTACCAGCGCATGCGCGATAACCGCTTGGGGGCTCGAACGATGCGTCAGTACCTGATTGGTGGCTGGCCGGTGGTTGAACAGTTCGCCCTGTACATGGCGCAGAACCTGACCAAGACCCGCTTTGCCCGCCATCCCGGTGAGGACCTGGCGCGCCGCTGGCTGATGCGCAACATTCGCGTCGAACTCAATCATGCTGATTATTGGCTGAACTGGTGCCATGCCCATGGCGTCAGCCTCGACGACTTGCAGGCGCAGCAGGTGCCAACAGAGCTGCAGGCGTTGAGCCACTGGTGCTGGCACACCAGCTCGGCAGACCCGCTGATCATCGCGATTGCAGCGACCAACTATGCCATTGAAGGGGCTACCGGTGAGTGGTCGGCCTTGGTCTGCTCTACCGGTGCCTATGCCGAGGCGTTCCCGGAAGCGCAGCGCAAGCGCGCTATGAAGTGGCTGAATCTGCACGCTCAGTATGACGATGCGCACCCATGGGAGGCGCTGGAGATCATCTGCACGCTGGCCGGCAACAACCCGTCCAGGGCCTTGCAGGCCGAGCTGCGGCAGGCCATCTGCAAGAGTTACGAATACATGTACCTGTTCCTTGAGCGCTGCATGCAAATGGAAGTGTCGCATGAGCGCCAGAGCCCCCGCGAACGGATGGCTCTGGTGCAAGGCTGAAGCTTACTGCGCGTCGAACGCCTGGCCGTTGATGCCGGCGCTGTCCGGGCCCATCAGGTACAGATACACTGGCATGATATCGGCCGGCAGCGGATTGCTTTCGGGGTTTTCGCCCGGGTAGGCCTGGGCGCGCATGCTGGTGCGGGTTGCGCCTGGGTTGACACTGTTGGCGCGCACAGGGGCAACGCCCTCCAGCTCATCTGCCAGGGTTTGCATCAGGCCCTCGGTGGCGAACTTCGACACGCCATAGGCGCCCCAGTAGGCGCGGCCTTTGCGGCCAACACTGCTGGAGGTGAAGATCACCGAAGCGTCCTCCGACAGCTTCAACAGTGGCAGCAGGGTGCTGGTCAGCATGAACGTGGCGTTCACGTTGATGTGCATCACCCGCATGAAGTTGTCGCCAGACAGCTGTTCAATCGGTGTCCGCGGGCCAATGATCGAGGCGTTGTGCAGCAGGCCGTCGAGCCGACCGAACTCATTCTCGATCATCACCGCCAGTTCGTCGTACTGGTGTGGAAGCGCCGTTTCCAGGTTGAACGGAATGACCACCGGTTGTGGATGCCCGGCCGCTTCGATTTCGTCATAGACCTGGGTCAGGTTGGCTTCGGTCTTGCCCAGCAGCAGCACCGTCGCACCGTGGGCAGCGAAGCTCTTGGCGGCGGCTGCGCCGATGCCGCGACCGGCGCCGGTGACAAGGATGACCCGGTCTTTGAGCAGGTCGGGGCGGGCGGAGTAGTCGAACATGGTGTTTACCTCTAAATAGTCGCTATCAGCAGCCGCAGAGTGCGCTGTCGATCACCTTGCGCAGTTCCAGTGGATGGTCGACCACCACGTCCGCACCCCAGTTGTTCGGGTTGTCTTCGGGGTGGATATAGCCATAGCGCACGGCAGCGGTGCGGGTGCCGGCATCGCGTCCCGACTCGATGTCACGCAGGTCGTCGCCCACGAACAGCACGCTGGCCGGGTCCAGGTTCAGGGTTTTACAGGCCAGGATCAGTGGCTCTGGATCGGGCTTGCTGTTCTTCACGTGGTCCGGGCAGATCAGCAGCGCCGAACGCTCGGCCAGGCCGAGTTGTTGCATGATGGGCTCGGCGAAGCGCACGGGCTTGTTGGTGACCACACCCCACAGCAAGTTGCCTTTTTCGATGTCGGCCAGCAATTCGGCCATGCCGTCGAACAGGCAACTGTGGACCGCGCAGTTGGCCTGGTAGCGCTCAAGGAACTCCAGGCGCAGTGCTTCAAACGCCGCGTCGGCTGGGTCCAGTGCGAAGGTTGCCGAGACCATGGCCCGGGCACCACCGGAAATCACGTCACGAACTCTCTGTTCGTCTACAGGGGGCAGGCCGCGGTCGGCCAGCATGGCCTGGCAGATGGCGACGAAGTCCGGCGCCGTATCCAGCAAGGTGCCATCCATGTCAAAAAGTACGGCTCGCAAACGCATGCTCATTCCTCGCGCAGGGTTTGAATCATGTAGTTGACGTCGACATCGGCCGCCAGCTTGTAATGCTTGGTCAGCGGGTTGTAGGTCAGGCCGATGATGTCCTTGACGCTCAGGCCGGCTTCACGGCTCCAGGCGCCCAGTTCCGAAGGGCGGATGAACTTCTTGAAGTCATGGGTGCCGCGCGGCAGCAACTTCATGATGTACTCGGCGCCAATGATCGCAAACAGGTACGCCTTGGGGTTGCGGTTGATGGTCGAGAAAAATACCTGGCCGCCCGGTTTGACCATGCGGTAGCAGGCGCGAATCACCGAGGATGGGTCAGGGACGTGCTCCAGCATCTCCAGGCAGGTGACCACGTCAAACTGGCCTGGCATTTCCTCGGCCAGGGCCTCGGCGGTGATCTGCCGGTACTCAACGTTTACGCCCGATTCCAGTTGGTGCAGTTGGGCGACGGCCAGTGGTGCCTCACCCATGTCGATACCGGTGACGGTCGCGCCGCGCTGGGCCATGGATTCGCTGAGAATGCCGCCGCCGCAGCCAACGTCGAGCACCTTCTTGCCGGCCAGCTTGACGCGCTCGTCAATCCAGTTGACCCGTAGCGGGTTGATGTCGTGCAGCGGTTTGAACTCGCTTTCGCGGTCCCACCAGCGGTGGGCGAGGGCTTCGAATTTGGCGATTTCAGCGTGGTCGACGTTGCTCATGGAACAGTCCTCTGAAGCTTCAATAATACGTTACGGGTCGGCAGCGGGGCTGGCGACGGGTTATTCGTGATGGCCGCCAATGCGCTGGCCCCAGGCGCGGGCTGCGCTGCTCAGGGCCTGTTCGTCCAGGCGCGTCAGGCGCCGCTCGTCCAGCAGTTGCTTGCCGTTGACCCAGACATGCTTCACGCAGTCACGGCCGCAGGCGTAGATCAGTTGCGAAACCGGGTCGTAGACCGGCTGTTGAGCCAGGCCCGAAAGATCGAAGGCGGCCAGGTCGGCGGCCTTGCCCAGCTCCAGTGAGCCGGTAATCGCATCAAGGCCCAGTGCGCGTGCGCCATTGAGGGTCGCCATGCGCAGGGCGCGGTGTGCGTCCAGTGCGGTGGCCGAGCCAGCCACTGCCTTGGCCAACAGGGCCGCAGTGCGGGTTTCGCCGAGCAGGTCGAGATCGTTGTTGCTGGCCGCGCCGTCGGTTCCAACGGCGACGTTGACGCCGGCTTGCCAAAGGCGTTCGACCGGGCAGAAGCCGCTGGCCAGTTTCAGGTTCGATTCCGGGCAGTGGACAACGTTGGTGTTGCTTTCTACCAGCAGCGCCAGGTCTTCGTCGCTGACCTGGGTCATGTGTACCGCCTGCAGGCGCGGGCCAAGCAGGCCGAGGCGGGCCAGGCGTGCCAGAGGGCGCTCGCCACGCTGCTCCAGCGACTGCTGGACCTCAAAGGCGGTTTCCTGGATATGCATGTGAATCGGCGCGTCCAGTTCCTCGGCGATCACCCGGATTTTCTCCAGGTTCTCGTCGCTCACCGTGTAAGGCGCGTGTGGGCCGAAGGCCACGGTAATGCGGGGATGGTGGCGCAGGTCGCCGAACAGCTCGACCCCCTGGTGCAGCGCTTCATCGGTGCTGCGTGCGCCAGGAATCGGGAAGTCCAGCAGGGGAATGGCGATCTGGGCGCGAATGCCGCTCTCGTGTACGCGCTCGCTGGCAATCTTCGGGAAAAAGTACATGTCCGAGAAGCAGGTGATGCCGCCCTTGAGCTGCTCGGCGATAGCCAGGTCGGTACCGTCGCGCACGAAGGCTTCGTCGACCCAGCGGCTCTCGGCCGGCCAGATGTGCTTTTCGAGCCAGGTCATCAACGGCAGGTCGTCGGCCAGGCCACGGAACAGGGTCATTGCTGCGTGGCCGTGTGCGTTGATCAGGCCGGGGCTGAGCAGGCAGCCTGGCAACTCGCGGATCTCCCCGGCGCCGTGGCGCAGGGCGTCTTCGCGTGGGCCCACGAAGGCGATCTTGCCGTCACGGATGCCCAGGCCGTAGTCCTTGAACACCACCCCGGCCGGTTCGACGGGCACCAGCCAGGTTGGCAGGAGCAACAGGTCGAGGGGGGTGGCAAGCTTGGGCATGGCAGAAAATCCAAGGGCTAAAGGAGTAAGGGCGAAGTATACCCGAGCGCCCGCGCCTGGGGATCGTTATAATCATTCGCTTTTGATGTCTGAATGGTGGGGTGAGGCATGCGCGATCGACTGTTGGCTGCAGAGAAGGTAAAGGCCATCGATTGGCGAGACGGTGCCTTGTACCTGCTCGACCAGCGCATCCTGCCAGCTGATGAAACCTGGCTGGCGTATACCGATGCGCACGGCGTGGCCGAGGCGATTCGTTCCATGGTGGTGCGTGGCGCACCTGCAATTGGCATCAGCGCTGCCTATGGCATCGTTTTGGCAGTGCGTCAGCGCCTGGCCGTCGGTGGCGACTGGAAAGCGGCGCTGGAAGAAGATTTCACTGTTCTGGCCGAGTCGCGGCCAACCGCAGTCAACCTGTTTTGGGCGCTGAACCGCATGCGCGAGCGCCTGGAACGCCTGAAAAGCACCGATGACCCGCTGGCGCTCATGGAGGCTGAGGCTATCGCGATTCACGAAAGTGACCGCGAGGCCAACCTGACCATGGCTCAGCTGGGTGTCGAGCTGATTCGCAAGCATCAGGGTAGCGAGCAGGCGGTACTGACCCACTGCAACACGGGTGCGCTGGCAACGGGTGGTTTTGGTACTGCGCTGGGGGTGATTCGCGGTGCCTGGCTGGAGGGTATGATCGAGCGCGTCTACGCCGATGAAACCCGGCCCTGGTTGCAGGGCTCGCGGCTGACCGCCTGGGAACTGGCCAACGAAGGCATTCCGGTGACCCTGAATGCCGATTCGGCAGCGGCTCACCTCATGAAGACCAAGGGCATTACCTGGGTCATCGTCGGGGCAGACCGCATCACTGCCAATGGCGACGTGGCGAACAAGATCGGTACCTACCAACTGGCGGTCAACGCCATGCACCATGGTGTGCGTTTCATGGTGGTGGCGCCGAGCTCGACCATCGACATGAGCCTGGCCAGTGGCGATGACATCCCGATCGAAGAGCGTGCCGGCAGTGAGTTGCTGGACGTCGGCGGGCAGCGCGTCGGTGCCGATGTCGATGCCTTCAACCCGGTATTCGACGTGACCCCGGCGGACCTTATCGACGCCATCGTCACCGAGAAAGGCATCGTCGAGCGCCCGGATACCGCGAAAATGGCCCAATTGATGTGCCGCAAGCGCCTGCATTGACTGAGTGGCCCTTGGCGGCCTTTATCGTCGCGGGTGCTAGGGTGCCTGCACCAGCGACGCTTTGCCGTACTCCCAAGCCCTCGGCGACTGTGGTAACATCCGACGGTTTCCAAGACCGCTCAATTTGGCTGTCTTTACTGCGCAGATCCATGGCTTAACTCGTTGATTTGTCGTAAGTCGTTGCAGGGCAGCAGCTTTGCGGCGGCGAGCTTCGTTCGTCCGATCATGGATGTGACGGAGTTTCACCAGAAAAAGGAATCAGGCTTCTCATGGGCGAACTGGCCAAAGAAATCCTCCCGGTCAATATCGAAGACGAACTGAGACAGTCCTACCTCGACTACGCGATGAGCGTCATTGTCGGGCGAGCACTGCCCGATGCGCGTGATGGCTTGAAGCCCGTGCATCGTCGTGTTCTGTTTGCGATGAGCGAGCTGGGTAACGACTGGAACAAACCGTACAAGAAATCTGCCCGTGTGGTCGGTGACGTGATCGGTAAGTATCACCCTCACGGTGACACGGCGGTCTACGACACCATCGTACGTATGGCTCAGCCTTTCTCCCTGCGCTACCTGCTGGTCGACGGCCAGGGCAACTTCGGTTCGGTCGACGGCGACAACGCAGCCGCGATGCGTTACACCGAAGTGCGCATGACCAAGCTGGCCCACGAGCTGCTGGCCGACCTGCACAAGGAAACCGTCGACTGGGTGCCCAACTACGACGGCACCGAGCAGATCCCGGCGGTCATGCCGACCCGTATCCCGAACCTGCTGGTCAACGGTTCCAGCGGTATCGCCGTGGGCATGGCAACCAACATTCCGCCGCACAACCTGGGCGAAGTCATCGACGGTTGCCTGGCGCTGATCGATAACGCGGACATCACGGTCGATGAACTGATGCAGTTCATCCCGGGTCCGGACTTCCCGACCGCGGCCATCATCAACGGCCGTGCCGGCATCATCGAGGCCTACCGCACGGGCCGTGGCCGCATCTACATGCGCGCCCGCTCCACAGTCGAAGACATCGACAAGGTCGGTGGTCGTCAGCAGATCGTGGTCACCGAGCTGCCGTATCAGCTGAACAAGGCGCGGTTGATCGAAAAGATCGCCGAGCTGGTCAAGGAAAAGAAACTCGAAGGTATCACCGAGCTGCGTGACGAGTCCGACAAGGACGGTATGCGCATCGTGATCGAGCTGCGTCGTGGCGAGGTGCCTGAGGTCATTCTCAACAACCTCTATGCCCAGACCCAGCTGCAAAGCGTGTTCGGCATCAACGTTGTCGCGCTGATCGACGGCCAGCCAAAGGTTCTGAACCTCAAGGACCTGCTCGAGGCGTTCGTCCGTCACCGCCGCGAAGTGGTTACCCGTCGTACCGTATTCGAGCTGCGCAAGGCGCGTGAACGTGGCCATATCCTTGAAGGCCAGGCGGTTGCCCTGTCCAACATCGACCCGGTCATCGCCTTGATCAAGGCATCGCCAACCCCGTCCGAGGCCAAGGAAGCGCTGATCAGCACCCCTTGGGAGTCCAGTGCCGTGCAGGTCATGGTCGAGCGCGCTGGCGCCGATTCCTGCCGTCCGGAAACCCTCGACGAGCAATATGGCCTGCGCGACGGCAAGTACTTCCTGTCGCCTGAACAGGCTCAGGCGATCCTTGACCTGCGTCTGCACCGCCTGACAGGCCTGGAGCACGAGAAGCTGCTGGCCGAGTACCAGGAGATTCTCAACCAGATCGGCGAGCTGATCCGCATCCTCAACAGTGCCGAGCGCCTGATGGAAGTGATCCGCGAAGAGCTGGAACTGATCCGTGCCGAATACGGCGACGTGCGCCGCACCGAAATTCTCGACGCGCGCCTCGACCTGACCCTGGGTGACATGATTCCGGAAGAAGACCGGGTTGTGACCATCTCCCATGGCGGCTACGCCAAGACCCAGCCGCTGGCGGCCTACCAGGCCCAGCGTCGCGGCGGCAAAGGCAAGTCGGCGACCGGCGTCAAGGACGAGGACTACATCTCGCACCTGCTGGTTGCCAACAGCCACACCACGCTGCTGCTGTTCTCCAGCAAGGGCAAGGTGTACTGGCTGAAAACCTACG
Organism: Pseudomonas sp. HLS-6; assembly: GCF_002753995.1. Taxonomy (NCBI): domain Bacteria; kingdom Pseudomonadati; phylum Pseudomonadota; class Gammaproteobacteria; order Pseudomonadales; family Pseudomonadaceae; genus Pseudomonas; species Pseudomonas sp. HLS-6. The sequence continues at coordinate 3,859,536 of NZ_CP024478.1, read as the reverse complement.
AAATCCCTGAGGCCTCGCGTGCCGCCCGCGGTCGTCCGCTGGTCAACCTGCTGCCGCTGGATGAGGGTGAGCACATCACCACCATGCTGCCGGTCGAGGAATACACCGAAGGCCACTTCATCTTCATGGCGACCGCCAACGGTACCGTGAAGAAGACCCCGCTGGAGCAGTTCAGCCGTCAGCGCAGCGTTGGCCTGATCGCGCTGGAGCTGGACGAGGGCGATATCCTGATTTCCGCTGCCATTACCGATGGCGAGCGTGAGGTCATGCTGTTCTCCGACGCGGGCAAGGTGACACGCTTCAAAGAGTCCGACGTACGTGCCATGGGCCGTACCGCGCGCGGTGTGCGCGGCATGCGTCTGGGCGAAGGTCAGAAACTGATCTCGATGATCATTCCGGAGGAGGGCAGTCAGATCCTCACCGCGTCCGAGCGTGGCTACGGCAAGCGTACGGCGATCACCGAGTTCCCAGAGTACAAGCGCGGTGGCCAGGGTGTAATCGCCATGGTCAGCAACGAGCGTAACGGCCGCCTGGTCGGTGCAGTTCAGGTGCAGGACGGTGAGGAAATCATGCTGATTTCCGACCAGGGCACCTTGGTACGCACCCGCGTCAGCGAAGTGTCCAGCCTGGGTCGTAATACCCAGGGCGTAACCTTGATCAAACTGGCGAGCGACGAGACCCTGGTGGGCCTTGAGCGCGTGCAGGAGCCTTCCGAAGAGGAGGGTGACGAGGAAGGTTTCGAAGGTGAAGCCGACACCGCCGTCGATGCAGATGCAGATGCAGACGTTGATACCGACGTTGATGCTGACGCGGACGCAGAAGAAGCGCCGCAGGAATAGTGTAAACGCGGATTTTATGTGGGAGGGCCTGCGGGGCTGGTAATCGGCCTCGCAGCGAATCCCGCAGACATCAAGAGCAGAGCGAGAGTGGATGTGAGCAAACGAGCCTTTAACTTCTGCGCAGGCCCTGCTGCGCTTCCTGATGCTGTGCTGCAGCGTGCCCAGGCCGAGATGCTGGACTGGCACGGCAAAGGCCTGTCGGTCATGGAAATGAGCCACCGTAGCGACGACTACGTGGCCATCGCCGAGAAAGCCGAGCAGGATCTGCGTGATCTGCTCTCTGTTCCCTCCAACTACAAGGTCCTGTTCCTGCAGGGCGGTGCCAGTCAGCAATTCGCTGAAATTCCACTGAACCTGCTGCCCGAGGGTGGCACTGCGGACTACGTGGAAACCGGCATCTGGTCGAAGAAGGCGATTGAAGAAGCGCGCCGCTTCGGTCACGTCAATGTTGCCGCCAGCGCCAAGCCATACGATTACCTGGCCATTCCTGGGCAGAACGAGTGGAACCTGACCAAGGACGCCGCCTACCTGCACTACGCCTCCAACGAAACCATCGGCGGCCTGCAGTTCGACTGGGTTCCGCAAACCGGTGACGTGCCGCTGGTGGTCGACATGTCTTCGGACATCCTTTCGCGCCCGATCGACGTCTCGCAGTTCGGCATGATCTATGCCGGTGCGCAGAAAAACATCGGCCCGAGCGGTCTGGTGGTGGTCATCGTTCGTGAAGACCTGCTGGGCCATGCCCGCAGCAGCTGCCCGACCATGCTCGACTACAAGGTCGCAGCCGACAACGGCTCGATGTACAACACCCCGGCGACCTACTCCTGGTACCTCTCCGGGCTGGTCTTCGAATGGCTCAAGGAGCAGGGCGGCGTCGAGGCCATGGAGCGTCGTAACCGGGCGAAGAAAGACCGCCTGTACGGCTTCATCGACAGCAGCGAGTTCTACACCAACCCGATTGCGCACAACGCCCGTTCGTGGATGAACGTGCCGTTCCGCCTGGCGGACGAGCGTTTGGACAAAGCCTTCCTGGCCGGTGCTGATGCCCGTGGCCTGCTCAACCTCAAGGGCCATCGCTCGGTAGGCGGCATGCGTGCGTCGATCTACAACGCTCTGGGCCTTGAAGCGATCGAGGCACTGGTGGCCTACATGGCTGAATTCGAGAAGGAACACGCCTGATGTCCGAACAGGAGCTCAAGGCGCTGCGCGTGCGCATTGACAGCCTCGACGAGAAAATCCTCGAGCTGATCAGCGACCGCGCGCGTTGCGCCCAGGAAGTTGCACGGGTCAAGATGGCGTCCCTGAGCGAAGGCGAAACCCCGGTGTTCTATCGTCCCGAGCGTGAAGCACAAGTGCTCAAGCGGGTCATGGAACGCAACCCGGGGCCGCTGGGCAACGAGGAAATGGCGCGTTTGTTCCGCGAAATCATGTCCTCCTGCCTGGCCCTGGAGCAGCCGCTGAAAGTGGCTTACCTCGGTCCAGAGGGCACCTTCACCCAGGCGGCGGCCCTGAAGCACTTTGGCCATGCCGTGATCAGCAAGCCAATGGCGGCAATCGACGAGGTGTTCCGCGAGGTTGCAGCCGGTGCCGTGAACTTCGGTGTCGTGCCGGTGGAAAACTCCACCGAGGGTGCGGTCAACCACACCCTGGACAGCTTCCTCGAACACGACATGGTGATCTGTGGTGAAGTCGAGCTGCGTATTCACCACCACCTGCTGGTGGGCGAGAACACCAAGACCGACAGCATCAGCCGTATCTACTCCCATGCCCAGTCGCTGGCCCAGTGCCGCAAGTGGCTGGATGCGCACTACCCGAACGTCGAGCGCGTTGCTGTATCGAGCAACGCCGAGGCGGCCAAGCGGGTCAAGGGCGAATGGAACTCCGCGGCAATTGCCGGTGACATGGCGGCTGGGCTCTATGGCCTGACCCGTCTGGCGGAAAAAATCGAAGACCGCCCGGACAACTCCACGCGCTTCTTGATGATCGGTAACCAGGAAGTCCCGCCGACGGGCGACGACAAGACCTCGATCATCGTCTCGATGAGCAACAAGCCGGGTGCGCTGCATGAACTGCTGGTGCCGTTCCACGAGAACGGTATCGACCTGACCCGCATCGAAACCCGTCCGTCGCGCAGCGGCAAATGGACCTACGTCTTCTTCATCGACTTCGTCGGGCACCACCGCGATCCGCTGATCAAGGCCGTGCTGGAGAAGATCAGCCAGGAGGCGGTGGCCCTGAAAGTACTGGGCTCCTATCCGAAAGCCGTACTCTGAGGTATAGCCATGCGTGATGTTCTGAACAGGGTGCCGGTTTGTGGTTGACGTGACAGTAGAAAAGGCTGAGCCCATTATTGCGCGCCTGGTCGTTGTCGGCCTGGGCCTGATCGGTGGGTCCTTCGCCAAGGGCCTGCGCGAAAGCGGCCTGTGTCGTGAAGTGGTCGGGGTCGATCTCGACCCGCAGTCGCGCAAGCTGGCGGTTGAGCTGGGTGTAGTCGATCGCTGCGAAGACGACCTGGCCAAGGCCTGTGTCGGTGCCGATGTCATTCAATTGGCCGTACCGATTCTGGCCATGGAAAAGCTCCTGGCCAAACTCGCGCAGCTCGAACTGGGGCAGGCGGTACTGACAGATGTTGGTAGCGCCAAGGGCAATGTCGTGCGCGCAGCGCGCGAGGCCTTTGGCTCACGCCTGCCGAACTTCGTGCCAGGGCATCCGATTGCCGGCTCCGAGCAAAGCGGCGTGGAAGCCTCCAATGCCGAGCTGTTTCGTCGACACAAAGTCATTCTGACCCCGCTTGCCGAGACCGATCCCGCCGCCTTGGCGCTGGTTGATCGCCTCTGGCGTGCGCTGGGTGCTGACGTCGAGCACATGCAGGTCGAGCGCCACGACGAGGTGCTCGCGGCAACCAGTCATCTGCCGCACCTGTTGGCCTTTGGTCTGGTCGACTCGTTGGCAAAACGCAACGAAAACCTGGATATCTTCCGTTACGCTGCGGGCGGCTTTCGCGATTTCACGAGAATCGCCGGAAGCGACCCGGTCATGTGGCACGACATTTTTCTCGCCAACCGCGAAGCTGTTCTGCGCACACTGGATACATTTCGCAGCGACCTCGACGCCTTGCGCGATGCGGTCGATGCAGGGGACGGGCACCAGCTGCTGGGTGTGTTCACCCGCGCTCGGGTAGCTCGCGAGCATTTCAGTAAAATCCTGGCCCGCCGGGCCTATGTGGACGCTATGAACTCCAACGATCTGATTTTCCTGGCAAATCCTGGTGGTCGCCTGTCCGGCCGTATTCGCGTACCAGGCGACAAATCGATTTCCCACCGCTCGATCATGCTCGGCTCGCTGGCCGAAGGCACCACCGAGGTGGAAGGTTTCCTTGAGGGCGAAGATGCGCTGGCTACCCTGCAGGCCTTCCGTGACATGGGTGTGGTGATCGAGGGCCCGCATCACGGCCGCGTGACCATCCATGGCGTTGGCCTCAATGGCCTGAAACCGCCACCTGGGCCGATCTACCTGGGTAACTCCGGTACTTCGATGCGCCTGCTGTCCGGCCTGCTGGCCGCGCAAAGCTTCGATACCGTACTGACCGGTGATGCCTCGCTGTCCAAGCGTCCGATGAATCGTGTGGCCAACCCGCTGCGCGAAATGGGTGCGGTCATTGAAACCGCTGCCGAAGGTCGTCCGCCGATGACCATCCGTGGTGGTCACACGCTCAAGGCGCTGAACTACACCCTGCCAATGGCCAGTGCCCAGGTGAAATCCTGCCTGCTGCTGGCGGGCCTGTATGCCGAAGGCAAGACCACCGTTACCGAACCTGCACCGACCCGCGACCATACCGAGCGCATGCTGCGTGGCTTCGGCTACCCGGTCACGGTTGAGGGGGCGACCGCATCGCTGGAGTCCGGGCACAAGCTCACTGCCACGTCGATCGAAGTGCCTGCCGACATCTCCTCGGCGGCGTTCTTCCTGGTGGCAGCGTCGATTGCCGAAGGCTCCGAGTTGCTGCTTGAACACGTTGGCATCAACCCGACCCGCACTGGTGTCATCGACATCCTGCGTTTGATGGGCGGCGACATCACCCTGGAAAACCAGCGCGAAGTCGGCGGCGAGCCTGTGGCAGACCTGCGCGTGCGTGGCGCCAAGCTCAAGGGCATCGAAATTCCTGAGGCGCTGGTACCGCTGGCCATCGACGAGTTCCCGGTATTGTTCGTGGCTGCCGCCTGTGCCGAAGGCCGTACCGTACTGCGTGGCGCCGAAGAATTGCGGGTCAAGGAATCCGACCGCATCCAGGTCATGGCCGATGGTCTGCTGACCCTGGGCGTGAAATGTGAGCCGACCCCGGATGGCATCATCATCTATGGCGGCCCTATCGGCGGTGGTGAAGTTCATGGGCACGGTGACCACCGTATCGCCATGGCCTTCAGTGTTGCCTCGCTGCGTGCAAATGCGCCGATTCGCATCCATGATTGTGCCAACGTCGCCACGTCGTTCCCGAACTTCCTGGCGCTGTGTGCCGAAGTCGGCATCCGTGTTGCTGAAGAGGGCAAGTCGTGAACCAGCAAGCACCAGTCATCGCCATCGACGGGCCTAGCGGCTCCGGCAAGGGCACCATTGCCGGGCTGCTCTCCAAGCGCCTGGGCTGGAACCTGCTCGACTCGGGCGCGCTGTACCGTTTGCTGGCCTATGCGGCTGGCAACCACGGTGTAGACCTGACCAACGAAGAACTGCTCAAGGCGCTGGCCGCTCATCTGGATGTGCAATTCATCGCTGCCAGCGATGGCCAGCCGCAGCGTATTATTCTGGAAGGCGACGACGTCAGCGATGTCATTCGCAACGAGACCGTGGGGGCGAATGCCTCCAAGGTGGCCTCGCTGCCGGCCGTACGGGATGCATTGTTGCAGCGCCAGCGTGCATTTCAGGAATCGCCGGGCCTGGTCGCTGATGGTCGTGACATGGGCACCGTGGTGTTTCCCGATGCCCCGCTGAAGATTTTCCTGACGGCCAGTGCCGAGGAGCGTGCGCGTCGACGCTACTTGCAGTTGAAGGCCAAGGGTGATGATGTTAGTCTGTCGAGTCTGCTAGATGAGATACGTGCGCGCGATGAGCGCGACACCCAGCGCGCAGTGGCCCCGCTCAAGCCGGCGCCCGACGCAATTCAGCTGGATTCCACGGAATTGTCCATCGAGCAGGTGTTGGAACGCATCATGAGTGAAGTCGCACTGCGCGACATCGCCGGGTGATCAGGGAGGTTTGCAGGTCCACCAGTCAACGTCCTGCAGGCTGCCCTTACTATGAACGAAACCCACATTGTCTGGAGTGTGGTTGCTGGGCGTCTGTTTCGCCCTAATCTACAGGAATTAAAATGAGCGAAAGCTTTGCAGAACTTTTTGAAGAAAGCCTGAAAACCCTCAACCTTCAACCAGGTGCGATCATCACCGGTATCGTTGTTGATATCGACGGTGACTGGGTTACTGTCCACGCCGGTCTGAAATCCGAGGGCGTCATCCCGCTCGAGCAGTTCTACAACGAAGCTGGCGAGCTGACCATCAAGGTCGGTGACGAAGTTCACGTTGCGCTGGACGCGGTCGAAGACGGCTTTGGCGAAACCAAACTGTCCCGTGAAAAAGCCAAGCGCGCCGAGTGCTGGATTGTTCTGGAAGCAGCTTTCGCCGCCGAAGAAGTGGTCAAGGGCGTTATCAACGGTAAAGTCAAAGGCGGCTTCACTGTTGACGTCAACGGCATCCGCGCCTTCCTGCCAGGTTCCCTGGTTGATGTCCGCCCAGTGCGCGACACCACCCACCTGGAAGGCAAAGAGCTGGAATTCAAGGTCATCAAGCTGGACCAGAAGCGCAACAACGTTGTCGTTTCCCGTCGCAGCGTCCTGGAAGCCGAAAACAGCGCCGAGCGCGAAGCTCTGCTGGAATCGCTGCAGGAAGGCCAACAAGTCAAAGGTATCGTCAAGAACCTCACCGACTACGGTGCATTCGTTGATCTGGGCGGCGTCGATGGCCTGCTGCACATCACCGACATGGCTTGGAAGCGTATCAAGCACCCATCGGAAATCGTCAACGTTGGCGACGAGATCGATGTCAAGGTTCTGAAGTACGATCGCGAGCGTAACCGCGTATCCCTGGGCCTGAAGCAACTGGGCGAAGACCCATGGGTTGCTATCAAGGCACGTTACCCAGAGAGCACCCGCGTCATGGCGCGCGTCACCAACCTGACCGACTACGGCTGCTTCGCAGAGCTGGAAGAAGGCGTGGAAGGCCTGGTACACGTTTCCGAAATGGACTGGACCAACAAGAACATCCACCCATCGAAAGTCGTTCAAGTTGGCGACGAAGTGGAAGTTATGGTTCTGGACATCGACGAAGAGCGTCGTCGTATCTCCCTGGGCATCAAACAGTGCAAGTCCAACCCATGGGAAGACTTCTCTGGCCAGTTCAACAAGGGCGACAAGATCTCCGGCACCATCAAGTCGATCACCGATTTCGGTATCTTCATTGGTCTGGACGGCGGCATCGACGGTCTGGTTCACCTGTCGGACATCTCCTGGAACGAAGTCGGCGAAGAAGCCGTACGTCGCTTCAAGAAGGGCGACGAGCTGGAAACCGTCATTCTGTCGGTTGACCCAGAGCGCGAGCGCATCTCCCTGGGCATCAAGCAGCTGGAAGACGATCCGTTCTCCAACTACGTTGCTGTCAACGACAAGGGCGCTATCGTCAAAGGTATCGTGAAAGAAGTTGACGCCAAGGGCGCTGTAGTTACCCTGGCTGACGACATTGAAGCTACTCTGAAAGCCTCCGAAATCAGCCGTGACCGCGTTGAAGACGCGCGTAACGTTCTGAAAGAAGGCGAAGAGATCGAAGCTAAGATCATCAGCGTCGACCGTAAGAGCCGCGTAATCAACCTGTCCATCAAGTCGAAAGACGATGCAGAAGAGCGCGAAGCGATCCAGAGCCTGAAAACCGCTCCAGAAGTCACCGGTGACACCACCATGGCTGCCCTGCTGCGCGAGGCAATGGCCAAGCAGAACTAAGTTCTGACTGGTTAAGAAAAAGGGCGACTTCGGTCGCCCTTTTTTGTGTCCGAAAAAAAGCACCCCTGAGCAGGTCCTTGTGGGAGCGGGCTTGCACGCGATGGCGTCGGTGCGGTGCCAGTAAGTTCGCGGCGTCTGCATCGCGGGCAAGCCCGGCTCCTACAGCTTGCACGGCCTTTGTTGGACGAGGCGGGGTGTCAGTAAGTTCGCGGCGTCTGCATTGCAGTTCAGCCCGGCTCTTATAGCTTGCAAGGCCTTTGTAGGAGCGGGCTTGCCCGCGATGGCGTCATCAGCCTCAACCCAGCCCTTGCAGATCGGCACCCGCTTCCTGATGCCAGCCCATCATCCTGGGCCATCCCCACCATGGTGCAATTTTGAATTTTTGATTAAGTCAAGATCCACCCTGTTCAAATCCCTCCGAGCATGCTACAAACAGAAGAAGCAATGATCTAGCTGCTTGATAAAGAAGGGAAAAATATGACGAAGTCCGAGTTGATCGAACGTATTGTCACCCATCAGGGGCTGCTCTCGTCCAAAGATGTGGAGCTGGCCATCAAGACCATGCTTGAGCAAATGTCCCAGTGCCTTGCGACGGGTGACCGCATTGAAATTCGCGGTTTCGGCAGCTTCTCGCTGCACTACCGCGCACCCCGCGTAGGGCGCAACCCCAAGACCGGTCAGTCTGTCAGCCTTGATGGCAAGTTCGTGCCGCATTTCAAACCCGGTAAAGAGTTACGGGATCGGGTCAATGAAGACGAGGAACAGGCGTGATACTGTCTGGAAAAGGAGATAAACATGCGCAACCTTAAACGCCTGCTGCTGGTGCTGTTCGTTATGGCGGTGGCTGCGGTTGTGCTGCTGTTTGTGCTGGAAAACCAACAATCCGTGGCGCTGGTCTTGTTTGGTTGGTCTGCACCGGCCTTGCCTGTTGCGGTGATTGTGCTGGTGGCGCTATTGCTGGGGCTCGCCGTAGGCCCACTGTTGGGAATGTACATCGCCCTGCGCGCCAAAGGCCGTGCTCGCCGCTCCAGTGTCTGAGGCCTGCCTGGTTTCAGGCAGCGGAATACTGGAGAGCACTAAAAAATAGGACTTTTCCTACAGCTATCCCATCCGATTCTGGCACCGTGCCCGCACGCTTCTGTGGAGTAATAGCGCTCCATAAATATGCACGGAACGGGCTCGTATGGTTTTTCCCGCTATTACCCACCACGGCGCCACCCAAGGCGTAACCGGCTCCTGTCACCAGCTTCATCTTGATGCCGCCCACAGCCTGCTGATCGATTGCGGCCTGTTTCAGGGTGACGAGTCGAGCCCAGCGGCCAACCTTGAAATCGACTTCCCGGTCGAGGGTATCAAGGCCCTGCTAATCAGCCATATTCATATCGACCATGTAGGGCGCATTCCCAACCTGCTCGCCGCAGGTTTCAACGGCCCGATCATCTGCAGTCAGCCTTCTGCCAAGCTGCTGCCGCTGGTCTTGGAAGATGCCTTCAAGCTTAGCGTTACCCGTGACCAGAACACGGTAGACCGCTACCTCAAGCGCGTAGAGCAAGCCATCATTGCCGTGGCCTACGACCAATGGCATGTGCTCATCAACACCCCGGAGCTGGTCTGCAACATCCGCCTTCAGCGTGCGGGGCATGTGCTGGGGTCTGCTTACATCGAGTGCGATATCCACTACCCGAAAGCCGCTACCAGCAAGCGCGTCGTGTTCTCCGGCGACCTTGGGGCGGCCCATACGCCATTGTTGCAGCCGCCCAAATCGCCGGAGCGCGCCGACATCCTGGTGCTGGAAAGCACCTACGGCGACCGCCTGCATGAAGACCGCACTCACCGTCAGCAACGGCTCGAACAGGCAATAGACCAGGCCTTGGCTGACCATGGCACCATCCTCATTCCGGCATTCAGTGCCGGCCGCACCCAAGAACTGCTCTACGAAATCGAAGACATCCTCCATCGCAAGGCGCTGCTGCCTGCCGAGCTTTGCACAGGCGAGCGGGAAGCGCAGCAAGGGCTGCCCATCGACTGGCCACAACTGCCCATCATCCTTGACTCGCCCCTGGCCAGCCGATTCACCCAGGCCTACCGTGAACTCAACGACTTCTGGAACGATGAAGCCCAACAACGCCTTAGCGAGGGGCGAAAACCGCTGCGCTTCAGGCAACTGATCACCCTCGACAGCCATGTGCAGCACCAGAAAACCGTCAACTACCTGGCGAGCAACCAGAAAACCGTCAACTACCTGGCGAGCACCGGCAGGCCTGCTATCGTCATTGCAGGCAACGGCATGTGTTCAGGTGGGCGAATCGTTAACTACCTCAAGGCCATGCTCGGCGACCCGCGGCACCAGGTGCTGTTTGTGGGCTATCAGGCTAGGGGCACGCCGGGTGCGGTGATCCAGGCCAGCGAGGGCGCCGAAGGCTTTGTGATGATTGACCTGGATGCAGAGATGTACGAAATCAAGGCCAAAGTCGCAACGCTGGGTGGCTACTCGGCCCACGCCGACCAAAAAGGCCTGGTGGATTTCGTCACCGGAATGCAGCAGTGGCCTGAAAGGGTGCTGCTGGTGCACGGAGAGAAGCGGGCCAAGGCCGCATTGGCACACGCATTGAGGTGCCGTTACAACGAGCAAGGAAAGGCACTTTCGGTGGAAATACCCGCATAAAGGCCCAAGGTGAATAGCGCTACTGCTAGTTATTATCATTAATGATAAATGCAGTTTTTTCGACGATCGGCAGCCAGGTGAAATGAACTTCACTTCATCTGGCGAGTCGTATTGACCAGTATTTTTTCTGACATGGATCAGTTGTAAACAGAGCGCAAAAAAGCGGGACCTCACTGCGTGGTGCTAGGAAAGAAACCAAGTGCTAAGGTCAGAAATAACAAAGTAAAAGGCAATTACTCAATTTATAGCTTATTGCCATATTCCCTGTCATTTCCAGCTCGTGAGTGCCCTGAGTTTTTCAGGAGTTGATATCACAACTCATTTACAATGTGGATTCGGGAAAAAGAATAAATGGCCCAAGACCGCGAACGCTTGATCGCATCCGATGACATCGACCTGATTGAGCTGATCAAAGGCTTATGGCAGCAGAAAATGCTGATTATGGTCACGACTGCCGTGATTTTCTGGCAGCCCTTGCCTATGCGCTTCTGGCAAGGCCTGTTTATGAAGCCAAGGTATTCGTCCAGCCCCCTACGCAGAATGACATCGCGCACCTCAACTATGGGCGCGGCCCCGACACCGGGCTAGGCACGCTTACGGTCAAGGATATCTACGATGTCTACGTGAAGCACCTGCAGTCCGAGTCGCTGCGCCGTAGCTTTTTCCAGACCGCCTACCTTCCTACGCTCACAGAGCAGGAGCGCAAAGGTTCTCAGGATCTCTTGTACAGCGATTTCAACAAGCTGCTGGTTGTGGCGGTCGCTGCCAGGGACACCCCGACGCGCCTTGCCATTACCGCGAACGTTTACAGCCCACAGCAGGCTGCCGAATGGGTGACGAACTATGCCCAGCTGGCAGGGGGGGCGCCAAGCGGTAAGTGCTCAAGAACATCAAAAGCGATGCCACGGTAAAGGCCAATAACCTGCAGCAGCAAATCCTGACCGCGCAGGAAAGCTCACGCAAGCAACGCGAAGATGACATCGTGCAATTGAAAGAAACGCTTCAGGTCGCCAAGTCTATTGGCCGGGAAAAGCCGCCGATCATTTCCGGTAACCTCTCTGCTGAAGTGTCCGCGGGCATGGAAGGTTCGCTGACCTATATGCGCGGGAGCAAGGCACTGGAGGCAGAAATTGAAAACCTGCAGAAGCGCCAGTCTGATGACCCATTTATCCAGAACCTGCGCCAGCAACAGGCAGCCTTGACGTTTTATCGCAACCTGAGCATCGACCCTGCCTTGGTTGCGACGTACCGGCAGGATGGTGTAGTAGAGCTTCCAGGCAAGCCGGTAAAACCCAAGAAGTTGCTGATTGTACTGCTCGGCCTGGTTGCAGGTGTGCTGGTGGGTGTGGGGTTGACCTTGATGCGCCACCTGTACCGGCAAGTGCTCACGCCGAAACGCTCCCCATTAACCGGCACGGAATAAGAGTCGTTACCGTTACTTTGTTTCAAGGGTGGTCCGCTTTTACAGAAACTGTCACAATGCCGCCTTGCGTCGTCTGACGACAGGGAGTGTTCGAGGATCGTAGTCGGCAGCGATGACGATGGACGTTTTTGTCTGTCCTGGGCGAGTCAGTTCAACTCAATCAGACAGGCAGTTGGTGTGACCAGTATTACCCGCGTACCCTCCGTTGTTGCTCACGATGAAATTGACCTTTTTGCGATGATGCAATCCATCTGGAAGCAAAAGAAGCTGATTGCGGCTAGGGCGTTGCTCTTGCGTTTCATTGCCGGCGCTTATGCGTTTTTGGCCACACCTGTGTATGAAATGAGCACGCTGCTGCGCACCGCAGCCCTCAACGACCTGGACGCCTTGAACCGTACCGAGGTCTATTCCCTGCCGCCCGGCAAGGCCTTGGTGCGAGTAGGTGCGGCGCTGGACTCCTACGACACGCGCCTCAGCTACTTTCGCGCCAACCCCAAACTGTTTGAAGCGTTCGGCAAGGCAGGGCAGTCGCCCGAGCAGGTGTTTGACGAGTTCAACCGCGACTCACTCAAGCTGGTACAGCCAGACCCCAAAAAGGCTGACCTGTTGAGTGCCTACATCGGCTTGCAAATGCGCTACCCCAAAGGGGTAGAGGGTGATGAAATATTGATCTTACTCGTCCTGTGCTGGCTCCGCAGGCCAGTCCTATTATGGTTTTTCTAGTGCTCCATTATATGGGCTATAAGCGAGTGTTTCTTCTCGGTCGTGATCATAATGTATTAAAAGATTATGGGGGTGCTGTTGAGGATTTTTATGAGGCAGGTCAGGATCCAAGGAAAAATGCTACCTCGGGTGATAATTGGCGTGAAGGTATAATTAAGAATCTGGATAATGCGAAGAGTGTATTTGTGCGGTATGAGTACTGTCGAAAGATTTTTGAATTGTTAGGTAGGTCTCTGAAGTATACTTCTAAACATGGTTGGCTTGATTTTATTGAGTATGTCCCACTCAATAAAGAAGATATTTTTAAGGCGGAAAAATGAAAAAGGCACTTATTACCGGCGTTACAGGGCAGGACGGCTCTTACTTGGCTGAGTTTCTCTTGGAGAAAGGCTATGAAGTACATGGTATTAAGCGCCGTGCTTCGTCTTTTAATACTCAGCGTGTTGACCATATCTACCAGGATCCGCACGTAGATAATCGCAATTTTGTTTTGCATTATGGCGATTTGAGTGACTCTTCTAACCTCACCCGTATTATTCAGGAAGTACAGCCTGATGAGGTGTACAACTTGGGGGCACAGTCCCATGTTGCAGTGAGTTTTGAGTCCCCGGAGTACACCGCAGACGTTGATGCCATGGGCACACTGCGTATTCTTGAAGCTATTCGTTTGTTGGGCTTGGAGAAAAAAACACGCTTCTATCAGGCGTCGACGTCTGAGCTCTATGGACTGGTGCAAGAGATTCCTCAAAAGGAAACGACACCGTTCTACCCTCGCTCCCCTTATGCGGTAGCCAAGCTTTATGCCTACTGGATTACAGTAAACTATCGTGAAGCTTATGGTATGTATGCCTGCAACGGCATTTTGTTCAACCATGAGTCGCCACGTCGTGGTGAAACATTCGTAACACGTAAGATTACACGCGCCTTGGCGAACATCGCCCAAGGCCTGGAAAAGTGTTTGTTCCTCGGCAATATGGATGCCCTACGTGACTGGGGTCATGCCAAGGACTACGTCCGCATGCAATGGATGATGTTGCAGCAAGAACAACCTGAAGACTTCGTGATTGCAACCGGCGTGCAATATTCGGTGCGTGAGTTCGTGCGGTGGTCGGCTGCTGAGCTTGGTCTTACGCTGCGCTTTGAAGGTAAAGGCGTCGAAGAGCATGCGATTGTCGAACACATTGAAGGTGACAAGGCGCCGGCACTGAAGGTAGGTGATGTCGTTGTGCGTGTGGATGCACGTTATTTCCGGCCTGCAGAGGTGGAAACCTTGTTGGGCGATCCAACCAAGGCTAAAGAAAAATTGGGTTGGGTACCGGAAATTACCGTACAGCAAATGTGCGAAGAGATGGTGCGCGAGGACTTGAAAGCAGCTCAGCGCCATGCGCTTCTGAAGTCCCACGGCCACGACTTGCCTGTATCTCTGGAGAACTGATTGTGGCCCGTAATCTGGAACAGTCGATTTTTGTGGCCGGTCATCGTGGAATGGTTGGCTCGGCCATCGTTCGCAGGCTCAAGACGCTTGGTTACTCGAACATCCTCACCGCAACGCGGGAAGAGTTGGATTTGCTCGATCAGGGTGCTGTTCGGCATTTTTTCCAAACTCATGCTATTGATCAGGTTTATCTGGCCGCAGCGAAGGTAGGTGGTATCCATGCGAATAACACCTATCCGGCCGATTTCATTTTTGACAATCTGATGATTGAGGCCAACATCATTCAGGCCGCGCACTTGAATGGTGTTCAGAAGCTGCTGTTTCTCGGCTCTTCCTGCATCTATCCAAAGCTCGCAGTACAGCCTATGACAGAGGCTGCGTTGTTGACGGGTGGTCTTGAGCCGACAAATGAGCCTTATGCGTTGGCCAAAATTGCTGGTATCAAGCTCTGTGAGAGCTACAACCGTCAGTATGGCCGGGATTATCGCAGTGTGATGCCAACCAACCTCTATGGCCCGCACGATAATTATCACCCTGAAAACAGCCATGTTATTCCGGCGCTTTTGCGTAGGTTCCACGAGGCTACTCAGCGAGGTGATGCAGAGGTTGTGATCTGGGGCAGTGGCAAGCCAATGCGCGAATTTCTGCATGTCGACGATATGGCTGCTGCCTGCGTGCATGTCATGGAGCTCGAGCCCCAGCTATATCAGTCTCACACACAGCCAATGCTTTCTCACATCAACGTTGGTACGGGAGTTGATTGCACGATTGCTGAGTTGGCGCACACGGTTGCCAAAGTGACCGGATTTCAGGGCAAGCTGACGTTCGATGCGACGAAGCCTGACGGTGCTCCGCGCAAGTTGATGGACGTTTCGCGTTTGGCCGCGTTGGGCTGGACAGCCAGTATTGGCCTTGAACAAGGCTTGCAGAGTGCCTATCAGTGGTACGTCGACAATGTGCAAAACGCTCGGACTCACTGATGAAAATTCTGCTTTATGGCATCAATTACAGCCCAGAGCTGACTGGAATCGGTAAATACAGCGGCGAAATGGCCCGCTGGCTTGCTGAGCAGGGCCATGAGGTGCGGGTTGTTACCGCACCACCGTACTATCCGGATTGGAAAGTGTGGCCTGCGTTTTCGTCCTGGCGTTTCAACTGTACTCAAGAGGAGGGCGTCAGTGTTTACCGGTGCCCGCTCTATGTGCCGGCTAAACCGACGGCACTAACGCGCTTGTTGCACCTGGCAAGTTTTTCTATCTCATCTTCGTTGGCAATGCTGGCACAGTTGAGGTGGAAGCCAGACCTGGTCATTCTGGTGGTCCCGACGCTATTTTGTGCACCTCAGACGCTCCTGCTGGCTAAGCTGACGGGCGCTAAGGCCGTTCTGCACATTCAGGATTTTGAAGTCGATGCATTGTTTGGCCTGGGGATTGCCAACAGCGGCGTGCTAAAACGTATTGCTTATGGTGCAGAACGGCTCATTTTGCGTGCATTTGACCGAGTTTCAAGCATTTCTGCGGCCATGCTGCGGCTCGCCCAGAGCAAAGGTGTCAGCGTTGAGCAGTTGCGTTTTTTTCCTAACTGGTCTGAAACCGCACGGTTTGCCAATGTTGCGCGTAATGACGCATTGCTTGCGCGGCTGGGCATTGATCCAGCCAAGAAGGTGCTGCTTTACTCCGGGAACATAGGCGAAAAGCAGGGGCTGGAAAGTGTAATCGAAGCTGCGGATCGCCTTAAGGGCCGGGCAGAGCTTGTGTTCCTGATCGTTGGCGAAGGAGCAGGTAAGGCCCGATTGCAAGCGTTGGCAGCATCGAAGCAACTGTCGAATGTGGTCTTTGCACCTTTGCAACCCTATGAGGACTTGCCCGCGCTGCTCGCCAGTGCCGATTGCCATTTGGTCATTCAGAAACGCGGGGCTGCAGATGCGGTACTGCCATCAAAACTGACCAACATCCTTGCAGTAGGCGGCAATGCAGTGATAACCGCAGACCCTGAGACCAGTCTGGGCTTGCTGTGCCTGGACCATCCAGGCATTGCAGAACGGGTAGAGCCCGAGTCTGTCGAGGCATTGCTTAGGGGGATTGAGGGTTGCCTGGCTATGCCCTTGCCTAACCTGATTGCTACAGCATATGCCCATGATTTTCTCGACAAGGATCGGATTCTGGCTCGGTTTATCGATGAGGTTTAATTTTCTTTCTTGTTGTAATGTGTTGGGCGTGCTGCACGGCATGCAGAATTCATTTTTTGGTAGTACGACTTCAAAGGACAAAAACACATGTTGCTTCCGGTAATCATGGCTGGCGGTTCCGGCTCGCGTCTCTGGCCGCTTTCGCGTCAACTTAACCCTAAGCAATTTTTGCCGTTGGTCGACCAGAATCAGTCCATGCTGCAGGCAACGATTGAGCGCCTGCAGGGGCTGGACGCCCAAGCGCCGCGCTTGATTTGCAACGAGCAGCATCGGTTTCTTGCAGCAGAGCAGCTACGTCAGATTGGCCTGGAGGAGGCCAACATTCTGTTGGAGCCAATGGGACGTAACACGGCACCTGCGATTGCTTTGGCGGCATTACAGGCCATAGAAGAAGGTCAGGATCCGTTGCTGCTGGTTTTGGCTGCCGATCACTTGATTCAGGACGTGCCTGCGTTCCATGCCAGTATTGAGGCTGCCATGGTGTTAGCCAAAGCAGGCAAGCTTGTTACCTTTGGCATCGTACCGGCCTACCCTGAAACCGGTTATGGCTACATCCAGAAGGGCGAAGTGCTTGGTAGTGAAGGGTTCAAGGTTAACCGTTTCGTTGAGAAGCCCGACCTTCCCACAGCCCAGCATTACGTTGCCTCTGGGGACTATTTTTGGAACAGTGGCATGTTCATGTTTCGTGCCAGCCGCTACTTGGCGGAGCTGGAGGCGTTCCAGCCCGACATTCTCAAGGTGTGCCGTCAGGCATTGGCGGGGGCAGAGCAGGACCTGTACTTCACCCGTATTGATGCAGATGCCTTTCGCCAGTGCCCGGACGACTCGATCGATTATGCGGTGATGGAAAAAACGGCCGATGCCGCCATGGTGCCTTTGGATGCTGGATGGAGTGACATTGGGTCATGGTCTGCACTGTGGGATGTCAGCGAAAAGGACAGCAACGGGAATGTCTTGAAGGGGGATGTCCTTCAACACGGTACTCGTCATAGCTATGTGCATGCCGAGCATCGCTTGGTGACGACGGTAGGGGTCGAGGACCTGGTTATTGTTGAGACCAAGGATGCTGTCCTGGTTGCCCACAAGAGTCATGTGCAAGACGTCAAAAAGATTGTTGAGCAGCTCAAGCAGGACCAGCGCCATGAACATGCCAATCACCGTGAAGTGTATCGTCCTTGGGGGGTATATGATTCGATCGACAGTGGGCACCGTTATCAGGTTAAGCGTATCACCGTAAAACCGGGAGCCAAGCTGTCGTTACAGATGCACCATCACCGTGCCGAGCACTGGATCGTGGTGATTGGTACGGCGAGTGTCACCAATGGCGACAAAACCTATCTGGTCACCGAGAACCAGTCTACCTACATCCCTATCGGGCAGGTTCACGCCTTGGAAAATCCGGGCGTTATCCCATTGGAGCTGATCGAGGTTCAGTCAGGCACGTACCTGGGTGAAGACGATATCGTTCGCTTTGAAGACAAGTACGGGCGTGTCAAGCCAAAAAACAAAGCATGACTGATAGTGACTCAGGCGGGGCTGGCCGGTGCTGGCGCCTCTGAGTTGCTGTGTAGGGTCGGGTGTTTTGGCTGCGGGCGCGGTGCCTGGCTGCAGTGCATGCTAACCAGTGTTTTATAGAGATTGGGGTCTGTTCAAAGACATGCAAGTCATTCATCGGTATCAACCAACATTTGCAGAGCGTTATCCCGTTCCTTTTTTTGTCGCGTTAACGGACATGGTCATCGTCTTGGTGGCGGGCTTGTTTGCTTTCCATTACCGTTTTCAGCACTTTGAAATGACGGGGCGTTACAACACCGCAACGATGATTACGGCCATTGTGGTCGTGATCTGCTTGGCGTTGGGCGGTGTTTATGGCTCGCAGCGAGGCCAGTCGTTCTGGCGTCAACTCAGTGTCTTGGTGGTTTGCTGGCTGTCGGCTGCTGGTGTTCTTTTATCGTTGACGTTTTTCCTGAAGCTTTCAGGTAGCTATTCCCGCATCTGGTTCAGTGTAATGTTATTTACGGGAGGGGCATTGTGTTTGTTGCTGCGCCTTTCCGTGTTTTTGTTTTTACGCCGTATACGTGGCTCAGGGCTGAACCTGAAGAGTGTACTGCTGGTTGATTCTGGAGGGCAGTCCGCCAGCCAGCTAAACAGTGGCCGTACCTTGGAAGAAGACGGTTTTCGTATCTCCGCAAGCCTTGCATTTAGTCAAAACGACGACTGGATGGACAGCCTGGTCGCCAAAGTTGATAAGTTAGGCGTGCATGAAGTATGGCTGTGCCTGCCGCTCAGTGAAGGGGGCGTCATCCGCTCCATCATGTATGCCCTTCGCCACCACACCGTTGCAGTTCGCTTCATTCCGGAGTGGGGTGATATCCGCTTGCTGAACCACAAAGTGAGCCATATTGCAGGCTTGTATTCATTGGACCTTAGCTGCAGTCCGATGGATGGCCCTGCATTGCTGGTCAAGCGGCTTGAAGACTTGACTATCGGGGGCTTGATCAGCCTTTTGATACTCCCGGTCTGCCTGATCGTTGCTGTCGCCATCAAGGTATCCTCCCCTGGTCCGATTTTGTTTAAACAGTATCGAATGGGTATCAACGGTAAACACTTCAAGGTGTACAAATTCCGCTCAATGGTAGTGCATAGCGAAGGTGGCATTACCCAGGCCACACGCAACGATGCGCGTGTGACCAACGTCGGAGCGTTTTTACGGCGTACCAGCCTTGATGAACTACCGCAGTTTTTCAATGTGCTCCAAGGGCGCATGTCGATTGTTGGGCCTCGCCCTCATGCGTTGGCGCACAACGAGTACTACAAGGACTTGGTCGAATCTTACATGCAGCGGCATAAGGTCAAGCCAGGTATCACCGGCTGGGCTCAGGTCAGTGGCTACCGCGGTGAGACAGATACGCTTGAGAAAATGCAAAAGCGTGTCGAGTACGATCTTTGGTATATCGATAACTGGTCACTTTGGGTTGACCTGAAAATTATAGTTCTTACTGTTTTTAAAGGCTTCATTAATAAAAACGCATTTTGATTTTGTTTGAGGAGGTAGTGGTGGTTATGAATGGAGTAGAAGTATTGCGGAGTGATTTTTCTAGAGGACGAAGCTGGCAGCTTGTTTTGATCTGGATGCTGGCTATTGGGTTATTCATTCAGTTGAGTGGTAAGGTTTGGATCCAGTCCGGTGGTGCGAGGGGCACTCAGGTATATATATGGCTTCTTTTGCCGGCGCTAATTTTTGTTTTCTACAAATTGATCGTTCGGAGTAAATGTGTACCGTCGGTTCACTATATCCCATGGATTTTTTTTCTGCTTTGGGTTGGCTTGAGTACACTATGGGCAACAGGCTCTGAAAAGGATGCGTTCTCGCTTGCGAAGCGAGGGTTGTTGATTGCCCTGTATCTTCAAGCGATCTACTTACTAATGTCCTACAATGAGGCCTTTCTGAAGAAAGCGTTGTTGGCAGGGGTGGTCATGGTTGCTATAGGTGCCCTTGTCAGCATTGTTTATCAGTTTGGCATTTTGGATAAACCACTGGCCTATCGTGCTTACCGTATAGATCGCTCGGGTATCGGGAATTTTGCCAATTACGGCTGGCCTGTAGTCGCGGGTATTTTTCACGGTGCAATCGCTGTTTGGGCGCTCGGTGTGGCATTGGATAAGCGCACGGTGTTCAAGTCAGCGCTGTTTTGGCTCGCTATTTTCATGCTGTTGAGCCTTTATGTATTGTTGACTTATACTAGGGGGGCATGGTTTGCCTTGCTGGGTGGTATTGTGGCTGTAGTCATTTTACAAAACTCCAGGCTCGGTTGGTGGTTGTTGGGGATCGGCACAGTGCTTGTCGTTGTACTGCTTATCAAGTTTTGGCCACAGTTGATCATTGAGTTTCAGGAAAAGCAGTTGTCTGGACGCGGGCCTATTTGGGTCTACTATTTTAAAGTCATGTCAGGTAACTGGGCCGTTGGGCACGGGTTGGGCACACCCTTCGAGTATCGCTGGCCTGATGGTGTTCATGTTTCCCCTCATGCCCATAGCTTGTACCTCCAACAGGCCTACGACAGCGGCATCGTTTCGCTTGCGTTGCTAGGCGCGGGTCTACTGGGGTTGGCCCATAAAGCGTGGAAACTGCGCAGCAACTATTGGGTGCGCCTTGCATTTCCTGCATTAGTCTTTGCGCTGATCGCCATGCTTACGGATGTTGAGCGGATCTTTACTCGACCTGGTGACTACTGGACGTTGTTCTGGTTGCCAGTGGCGATTTTGTTGGCGGTGCCGATGCGGTCTAAAGACGCTGAGCAAGCCACTGTGTCGAATTAGTAGCTTTGAGGTAGGCGTATTGCGCGTCTGCCTTTCCCTGCGTCTGAGTAAAACGCTCTTCACATTCGGCCTGAGTCCGGGTGGATTACGCTCCTAAGCTTCCTCCAATGCGAACGTATAGCCTTCGCAAGCGTTGGGGATGTACTGAAAAGAACGATAGAGGCCAGTGAAACCCACCAGGTGGAACGGAAGCAATTCAGGACGTACTGGTTGATCCAGATTCTGGCTATTTTTAGTCGGTAGCCAATTAGGCTAAGACGGTATAGCTGTCTGATCTCTGAGGCCTTGTAGAGTGTTCTCAAGGGGAAGCCAGTGCTTAGGAAGCGCTCGGGAAAATCTACACCCGCCTCAGAGTACTCTATTACCCTGAAATTGATCCTTAGGATAGACTCCCATAGTTTAAGGTCGCTTATGCGTACTTGGCAGGGGTGCATAAGGTGTACGTCAATACCATGCATACGCATGGCACCGAGCATTAAGCACTGTTCTGCCATTTTGTAAGCCGCCGAGTACCCCGTGAAGTTTCCGAATGGGTTGCGAAATGGCCGGCTATGGAATACTTCGTTCTCCTTAAATAGCGGTTGGTTCCAGAAAGAGAGCATATCCTCTCGGGTTCCGAACTGAACCAGATCCGAGATGTGAAACAGCATAGGGACTTTTATTGGGTTGCGGATGTAGAGGGTTGTGATGGTAATAGGGGTTTTGAACAGTTTCGGCTCGTCGGGAGCGAAATGCTCTGGTTCTCCTATGACGGCAAGGGAAGTGCTGGTCATGTTGTGATCCGCACGAAATTTCATGACGTATGGCCTTGTGGCCGCCTGAATACCGGATAGCGTTGAGCGCAGCATACGATTCGAGTTAAACTGGTTGCCCGAGCAGTCGAGAAAGTAACCAGGATCTTCCGAAACTACAATCTGGTCCGCCTCAATACCGGAGGTATCCTCATGTGTCCAAGTTGACACGATGATTTCAGCCGTTGGAAAGTGTTTTTTGATCGAGGCGATGCATGCAAAGATCCCCCTCTCTGGGCTCAGATTCCTGTAAAGAGGACCTTGGATCACTATGCTGATTTTTTCCGCCTCAATAGGCGTAAGATGCCATTCCATATGTGCTACCCTTTGCTAATCTATTAGCCGCTGAGCTTGTTGGCGAGCGTGAAACTGTGATGTCGCAACAGCCAATCAACTACTTTTCTTAATGCGGACACAGTGTGTGTTTCTGTCGTTTTTATGTGCGCTTATGAGTCTAGCATCGTTGATGCACATGCCCGTTAGTGTTAGTGGTTAGATGAAATTTAAATTAGATTTTTTCAGGCTATGCTTGGCTTTTTTTAGGATTCCTTGGGGTTGTGCTTTTGTCATATACAGGTGTCTATAAGATTTGACTCGTCAAATGGTTCGCGAGCAGTGCTCTTCATACGATCATATGGTAAAAGCGCCCACAGCACAATCAGCCTGGCGTCCACTATTCATTTTGATGCTTCGCCCGCGCTCCGAATGAAATGCTGTCGCCTCACCTCTCGGGTGGCGGCGGCCAAAGATATTTGGTCATATAAGTTCAGTATCGGTGCGGCTCATTTGGCAGATTTGAAAAGACGTTTGTAAGTGCGTCGGAGCAGGTTTTTTATTGGGGGCAGTGCTCCGCTTGGTAGCGGAAGGCTGATTGATAATTTTTTAATCGTGTTGAAGAAAAGCATTGTTATTATTTGGTCTGAATAGGGTGTGGAGATTCTGCTTATGGGCAGGTTATTGAAAGATTCGTTGATCTTCTGTGCAAATGTTCCGAGATACATACTCGGTACGGTAAAAACTAGGTTGCGTTTTTGAAGTTTTGGATTTATATAGCTGTAGCGCGAGAGCTTTAGTATAAATTCGGCGCATGTTTTCTCGGCGTGCTGGCCAAAATCAATAAGTATCCAACTGCTATCGATTTTATTCATGTGTACAGTAATTTTGTTTGGATCCGTGCACATGGCGCCATCGGTGATGCTGACTTTTTCATGCAGGAAGTCATTCAGATTAAACAGAGTGTAATCTTTCGGTGGGTTACGACCTAGAAGCTCCGACAAGTTATAGAGTTCATCCACTACAATGATAGGGACGGTTTTTCTGTTCTCGTGTTGGATGCGGGAAAGCTGGCTGATCAGCTCCTGGCTCGTAGGCTTCGGATTTAGTTGAGAAACGACGAAGATGTTCACTCGGAAGTCTCGGTGTAGGAGTTGAATGGGGTCGAGTTATAAATTGCTTTGACAGCAGCGCCGAAACTCTCAAAGTAGAAAACCTTCCCATTATTCTTGTAGACGCGCATCGCCGAAACTAGGATTCCCGGAAGGGATAGTAGATTATAGTGAAAGTAGTCAGTAACGGTACTGAGGAACCATGTCTGTAGGGCTCGTTGATGTAACATGTTGTGTATTTCGTTGCTATGGGTGATCAGCGTTTTCTTTGTTTTAGCGGGTTCGAGGAAAAAACGACAAACTAAATCTTTCTGTCTCATGTTCGGCAGTTGGTCGAGTAGCACCAATTTCTCAAAGTCAGAAATAAACTCGCGGACTGCGTCGACATCATATCTGAACGTGGACTTTTGAATTACCTCGTTGATCAGCTCTACCCAAGCGCGAGGTTTGATGTTGCGCACGCCGGTTGGAATTTCGACTGTTGTCGGGTTGGTAACGTATTTGTTTGCAAACTGCTGCAGTTTGGTAAGAGCATTTTCAGTCGAAACTTTGAATAGAGGTTTCTTCTTTAGTACGGAGAAGTTATAAGGTCCGGTATGCCCAAGGCGCCCGCTCATTAATTCTACCGGTAATTTCACTCCCAGTAGAGCACGAGAAGTAATCGACTGGGTAATACCGTAAGGGTTGACCCTGCTCGGAATGCCCGCTTTTGAAGCACGAATGCCTTGCTCGATATCCTCAAATTCAACCCAGTATAGGGATTCGTCCAGCGGGTAAGAATTCCAGACTTCTTTACGGCAGATGTAGAGGCTACCGGTGGGGTAGTTAGTGTCTTTGTTGTAGCGCATGGGACTGGCGAAGCAGAATCCGGTTCGTTCGATTTCACTGAAAATCGAAGGCGCAATGATTGCAGCTTTCCCGGAGTTGCGGTGCAAACCTTGCAGACCCTGAGCAATCTCACCCATAGCCATGCCATAATCGGAGTAGCGACGTGGGTGCATGCTTACTTGGTTGTCGAAGAACATGCTCTGCAGTGTCATCAGCGGGTAGCGTGGGCCAAATCGGCGAACCATCTCGCCGAAGTGTTTCGGTAAGAAGACACGATCATGCAGGATCACTAGATTGCTGTATTTTGCTTCTAGAGCCAAGCGGTTCTTTTTCTTACAAATTTGTACCGGCGGGGCAGATATGTCTTCGCCTACAATGCTCACCTTATCGAAGTAGGCGAAGTTACTCCCCGGTGTGCCGCATAGGATGATCTCCTTGTTCGGGATATCTATTTCCATAATGCGCTTCACAACGGCATTCAGAATAGTAGCGTCCTCCGGCCCGACAGGGATGCCAAAAGTCCAGCTATCGAGGTCGTCATCGACCTCAGCTGCCAATTTTGATGTCTTCTCGTAGGTAACCGACTTGGGTGAGCGTGCAATCGCTTTGAGTGATCCTGTGAAATACTCGCGATCTAGATAGAAGTCAACAGATGTGTCTTCGATAACGGTGATTTTCTCGCCAATACTAAGGAAGTGAGCGGCATCCCACAACAGAAGCGGTGCGAGCGGCGAGTCACTCTGAACAGCATAGAAACAGTACGACCCATTGCCATAAATCTCCCGCGGCCGTTGAGCAGCATGCAGCTTCTTAATGATCAGGTCAGGCTTTCGAGATGGATGCTTGCGGAAGGAAACGAAGCTCGAACACTCATGAGGCAGTGGCAGATTTTCTGGGAGTTCACGCAACTTGCCCGTTGAAATGTATTCGAGACCTGGATGGTGTTGGAGATGGGTCGTTTTCATGTGTTAGACAACGTACTTGTCATTCAGGGCGCCTGGCACTTTGACCACGACGGTTACTGCATCAGTGATAGCTTTAAATGCGGTGACGTCACCGGGCTCAAGTACCACGATATCGCCCTCAGCAAACTCTTGGTCACGCATCACTACCGTCCCTGAGAGTACCAGCGTTATCTCCGTCGCAACCTTGTGGTAGTGTGCCGCTTCGTTATCACCAGCCTTGTAGGCCTTGACACCGACTTCACAGGCCTCTGTGCTGAAAGCGGTCGGCTCAAACCCTCCTACGAACCAGCCTTTGACCATGTCTTTCAATTGTGCTGAGTTCATCGATTAGTTCCTGTTTCAAATGCCTGAAGTTGGCTATGGGTTTTCAGTGGTCGGTACTGGGTTGGCTCTATACGGTAGGTGCCAATTCTCTTGTGCTGTAACACCAACTCGTTAAGGGATGGAGATATGAAGAAACTGTTATTGACCTTGGCATCTTTACGGATCATGTCCTTCACCGCCGATACGAACATCGAGCCAGACTTAAACCAGTACACTCCGGCAATAGCATGGGGGCTGATCGGGTTTTTTTCAGCAGCTTCAACTACAAGATTGTCAGTGGCTAGGCGCACGAACGAATAGCGGGGGTGTAGCGATTTAAAGATAACAACGCCAGCATCATCGCCATTCTCGCGGAATGTGTGCACCACGTCAGCCAGCGACACGTCCAAAACTTCGGTAGTGCTAAGGATCAGCAACTCTTCGTCGTTGTCGATCTGCTCACTTGCCAGCAGGGCGGTGCAAGCCGCTCCTTTGGTTATATCTTGGATTGGAAGGACACTGGCCGCTGGATGCATCTGGTGAACCATGTTTCGCAGATGCAGCTTGGTAGTATCGCTGCTGGAGAACATGCAGATTATCTTGCGTGGGCTGAGTGCTGCGCAGTTCTCGATGAGGGACTGAATTAAGGGCTTGCCGTCGCACTCTGACAGATATTCTGGATACTCTCCGTCACTGCGTTGCACTTCATTTTTTTTGCCAGAGAGTAGGATTACATTCAGCATATTCATAGGTTGGCTACCGTGTTGAGGTTGGAATTGATCTCGTCGATCTTGTTGAGGATATTTTCAAGATTTACATCAGTGGTTTCCGAGACAACCAGAACATGAGCGCCAGACGCTACTGCCGCCTTGATACCGTTTTCGTTGTCTTCGACGATCAGGCACTCTTCAGGCGCCAAACCCAGACTGTTGATGGCCTTAAGGTAGATATCCGGTGCTGGCTTGGCCCGCTCTACGTCTTCGTTAGAGAGTTGCAGGTCGAGGTACTGGTCGAGATTTGCCTTGTCCATCATCACCTCTACAGTATTGCGGATGGAGTTGGAAGCGACGGCTAGTTTGTAGCCAAACTTTTTCAGTGAGGACAATGCATACTGGTGTACGAAAGTCGGCTTGCATTGGGCATACACTATTTCCATTGTGTAGACCTGTTTCATCTCGTTGATGAATTTATGCAGGGCAACCGGTAGATCACGTTCGACGCTCAGTATGTCGAGTTTGCGTGAGGTCGGCAGGCCGTCATAGGAGGTCAAGTGCTCATGGCGACTGATGTTGTAGCCGAAGAGGTTGAGCGCCTTGTTCAGTGCGTCGTAGTGCCATTCCTTAGCTTCGATGAGGACACCGTCCATATCGAAAATTACTGCTTTGATCATGATTGCCTCACTTGAAAAAGTTAACTGCATCTTCTGGGAGGTCGGTGCATAGTGTTAGGCCGTCTTCCGACTTTAGGTCGGACAGCTGCTGCCATAGCGCCGTTGGGCTGCGGTCGTGGAGTTCCGGAGAAACTACGCAAACCTGCTTACCTTGAGATAGTAGGTTCGTGATGAGGGAGTTGGTGTACCATTCGCCCTCGAATCCATCGAGCCAAACACCTGCTGCTTGGTCGAGCCATGCTGGTGATTGCTCCACTTCGCTAAGACGGGTATAGGTGGCGATGCCTTCTCGCATGTAGCTGCGCATGTCCGGAACCGCCATGTCGAAGACGAACCAGTTGGTGTGACCGTGCTGGTCAAACTTTTCTCTCACGGCTTTAGCCAGACCATCAGCCTTAATGTTAATTGCCAAAGGTAGGTTGCGATCTGCCATTATTTCGAGGAGGTTGTCGAGGGTTAGTTCATGGCCTACTGGCATGTCGTGGGAAATTACGAGCTGGCCAGCAACATCACGTACGTCGGTTTCTGTGCCGAAACCGAGGTCGAACGACCTATGAAAAGCTTCAGGTTGGTTGCGCTCCGACTTCTGCAGCCAGTAGCCACGGTGGCTTATGATCCGCATATCAGGCGGCCTCGGTCGAGGTAGCTCTGTTGCTTACCGGAAGTGATAGGAACAGTTCCAGGTCTGCCGGAATTCCTAGGCCATACATTCCTTGACCTTCAGAGCCGATGCAGTAATGGATAACTTTTGTGTTTTGTTCGATAATTTCGTTGTAGGCTGGGGCGACGTAGAACTCACCGTTGACGCGGAGGTCCTTTTCAAACATTGATTTGATGGCGGATATTAACTGCTTTCCGTAGCGAAAATTGTAGATTCCAACAGTTGCCTCATCGGAGATAACCTCCTTCTCGATAACCCGATTGATAAGGCCGCTATCGTTGAAGCCAACGAACGACCACTTCGGGTCATTAGCCTTCATCGTCATGATCAAACCGTCTGCGCAGGCCTCGTCCATCGCCTGCAGGTAGGTATTAATATCCATATCCACGTACTGATCACTATTGGCTATCATCACGGGGTGATCGTTATCAATCAGGTTTTTTGCGGCATATACAGTGCAGGCTGCGCCCTCAGTTATACCGTCGAGCTCGATAATTTCGCAATTAGGCGCCCAGGTATTCAGCTTTTCTTTAAGACCGTAGTCTGCGACATGTTTCGCCTGGCAGATGAAAATAAACTTGTGTTCGCAGTCAGGGGTGAGGTTGTCGATGACAACCTTAATCATAGGTACCCCGTGTATGGGGATCAGCGGTTTTGGATCTTTGTACCCGGCAACAGCAAAACGGCTTCCTGCTCCCGCCATCGGAATGATAATTTGCAGCATAATTAATACCTTTGTAAATGTGGTATTTTGGATTTTCAAAAACTTAATTTTGAAGGTGTGCCATAGTTAAAAGAAGCCTTGGTCAATAACCCGGCCGTGCTCAAGAGTTAGGTAACGCTGGCAGAACTGCTTGCCCTGTTCTGCTGCATGAGTGACGAGGATTAGAGCCATGCCATCATCTTGCATGTCACGTATTCGCTGGTGGCATTTTTGCTTGAAGTCCTCGTCACCAACTGCCAGTACTTCGTCGGCTAGCAAGGTCTGTGGTTCTACATGGACAGCCACCGAAAAACCAAGTCTCATGTACATGCCTGATGAGTAGTTCTTTACTGGCGTGTCGATAAAGTTTCCCAGTCCAGAAAAGTCAACGATTTCATTAAATCTTGCACGTGTTTCTTTGTTGCTTAGGCCGAACAGGCTGGCGTTAAGGTAAATATTTTCTTCGCCAGTGAGCTCGTGGTGGAAGCCAACTCCCAACTCGATCAATGGTGCCACACGGCCTACAGTGCTGACGCTTCCGCTGGTTGGGACGAGAATGCCAGAGATTAGCTGCAGTAGTGTACTTTTACCTGAACCATTATGGCCAATAAGGGCTAGCGATTCGCCTTTATTTAGGGTGAATGAAACTTCATTGACTGCCATGAAACGCTCAACGCGCTCGCGGTATTGAGAGTCAAATAGGCCCAGGATTTTTTGTTTCAGGCCACCTCGATTGTGGCGAAGAATGAATTGCTTGCTGAGGCCTTCGGCTTTAATGGCGATATTGCTCATAGATACTCCACCATCTTGTCTGCTTTTTTGAATATGGCAAGGCCGATTAAAAGAGATGTGGCACCCAGTATTGTGCAAAATAATAAGTCGATATTATTGGGGCTGACGCCATCATGGAGAATGGCAGTGAAACTGTTAAAATAAGGTGCAATGGGATTGAAGGCGACAATTTTAGCCGTGCTGACAGGCAGCGAAGAAGTCATCCATACAATAGGGGTGAACCAGAATAGAAGTGGTAGAAAAACGTCTACAAAATGTTTGGTGTCGCGTACGGTAATCTGTATGACGCTGATTGCTAGGCCAATTCCCATAATAAGCGCTATAAAGGATGCTAAAATGACCGGGTACCAAAGTAATGCCTTGGTTGCAATGCCGCCAAGTAGGGAAAAAAGGATCGCGTAGACAATCATGGCGACGCCCCAAAAAACGATCACTGTTAGTGCACTCGATAGGGGTAGTAGTATGCGAGGGAAGCGGAGCTTGCGGATAAGATTATTGTTATTGATCAGCCACTCACCACTCTGAGAAATAACTTGAGATAATAGCATCCAGTGGACGACACCTGTTACTAGATGAAGAGCAAAGCGATCTTGGTTGCTTGGCAAGATATAGGTAAAAACTACGTAGTAGGTAAGGGTCACAACAAGTGGGTTGCCCAAGGACCAAATGAACCCCAGGGCTGCTCCCGTGTAGCGAATTTTGATTTCCTTGGATACAAGGTTTATAACTAGGTCTCGCCACTTGGTAATCCCTAGGCTTTGTGATGATGACATTGTACTATCCAGTAATTAAAGGCTGCATTGGTAGGATGGAGCTAGGGATTGTAAAATATATTTATTCCTGTGGAGGTATTGGTCTGAGATCAGTATGTTTACTGGCTTGAGCTCTCCTCGAAAATGCCTCGCAAGACAGTTGGCAGTTATCATGGGATCCCGTAGAGAGAGCTTCCATGTTGCAAGCGCCGCTATCTTGCGCGACTATGCGTCATTCATAAATCTGACTGGGTGGACGGTATCATTGGTTGTGGCACGCTCTTGATGTAACAGGCACTTACATTCGCTGCGCTTTCTCTTGCGTACGGCAGTTCGTCGAGCTTCGTGACATTTGCAATCTTGGTTACGGTCGCCAGTGTGCCGAGTTTAATGATGGCGTCCTCGCGTAGCGGCAGGTAACGGTCCCTTAAAAAACATTTGAGGCCACCCATGCGCTTGTCGCCTGCCGATCTCTCTTGGGTCGGTGCTGGGAGCTGAGCATCGTGGATCCACCAGTGAGGCATGCCAAAGCTACCCCCATTTGCCGGCGTGGGGTACCAGTTCTTTTTGGGGTTTCTTCCATCACCAGACCGCTACGGAACTGAAAAAACTGCCAGATGCGCTGAAATACGCCTTTGCCATTTGGATAGTATGGTTCGGTCAAGGTAATCAATCTTTCCATGGCACCACCTGATCCATCTCAATCAGGAATGATTTCTATGCAGCTGCTTGTGCTCTTGCAAGCGAGCTTGCCGTTGGTAAAGGGCGTCACTTGGAAATTCAGTAGGCCTTAGTCTAGGTATTCTGCGAAAATTAGATAATTCTTTCAAGTCATACCTAGGTGTTCGGTCTCGGAGAGTCATGGTGCATCCTTGAAAGCCGTTTAGTGGGGACACCCATTTAGGCGAGAATGCCCGCCATAAAGGGGGGGCTGATGACCAAACAACGTCGTACCTTTACCTCGGAATTCAAGCGCGAGGCTGTCAGCTTGGTGCGCGAGCAACGCTACAGCGATGTCGATGCAGCCCGTTCGCTTTGACTGGTTGGTTCGGCCTTGCGTCGTTGGGGTAGCCAGCTTCAACGGTGGCGAAATGGCGTGATTCCGACTGGTAAAGTGCTGACACCTGAACAGCAAAAATCCAAGAACTGGAAGCTCGGATCAATCGGCTGGAACGGGAAGAATCGATATTAAAAAGGCAACCGCGCTCTTGATGGTCAAGGAGCAAGTGTAGTGGTCTAATGATTCCGGACACCCATTTAGGGATTCTCCGATCAAGTCAGCACAGTTCGCCCGACCAGCGCTGAAATAGCCCCCGTTCAACCAGCCCCTCACAAGCCTTGCCCATGAGTCGGATGAGCTTTTCCGATTTCGAGTACGCCGGTAAGCGCAAGCTGACCCGCCGTGAGCGTTTCCTGGTCGAGATGGAACAGTTCGTGCCGTGGAGCGGGTTGGTCGCGTTGATCGAGCCGCACTATCCGAAGGCCGTTGGCGGTCGTAAGCCTTATCCATTGGAAACGATGCTGCGCATTCACTTGCTGCAGAACTGGTTTTCGCTGAGCGATCCGGCGATGGAAGAAGCGTTGTACGAGATCACCTCCATGCGCCAGTTTGCTCGGCTGACGCTCAGCGCCCCGATCCCGGAAGACACGACGATCATGAATTTCCGGCACTTGCTGGAGAAACGTAAGCGAACGGGCATTACACCTTGCCGACGGATACCCAGCTGTGCGGCAGCAGCTCGGCCAGAGCGCTGGCCTTCTGCGTCGGCAGTCGCGTTAGCACATCCTTGAGATAGGCATACGGATCATGCCCATTCATCCGCGCCGACTGGATCAGGCTCATGATTGCCGCCGCCCGTTTGCCGCTGCGTAGCGACCCGGCAAACAGCCAATTGGAGCGACCTAGAGCCCACGGGCGGATCTGGTTCTCGACTTGGTTGTTGTCGATGGGCACAGCGCCATCGTCCAGGTAGCGCGTCAGCGCTACCCAGCGTTTGAGGCTGTAATCCAAAGCTTTCGCCGTGGCTGAGCCGTTGGGCACAAGATCACGCTGGGCCAGCATCCAGTCATGTAGTGCGTCGAGGAGCGGTGAAGCCTTTTCCTGCCGTATTCGCCAGCGTTCTTCATTGCTCATGTCGCGCACTTGGCGTTCGACTTCGTACAGCCCAGCGATAGAGTGCAGCGCCTGTTCGGCCAGTTGGCTTTTGTTCGCCGCGTGCAGATCGAAGAACTTGCGGCGGGCGTGAGCCATGCAACCGATTTCGGTGATGCCTTGCTCGAAGCTGGCCTTGTAGCCAGCGAAGTCGTCGCAGACCAGCTTGCCATTCCACTGGCCAAGAAAATTGCGCGCATGCTCGCCGGCACGGCTGGGGCTGAAGTCGTAGACCACGGCCTTCAGATCGGCGAAGGGCGTGGTGCTGTAGGCCCAGACGTAGGCACGGTGGGTCTTCTTCTCGCCGGGCGCGAGCATCGAAACCGGGGTTTCGTCGGCATGGATCACGCGCTGGGCAAGCACCGCTTCGCGCAGCGCATCGACTAGGGGCTGGAGCTGCACGCCGGTTTGCCCGACCCACTGTGCCAGTGTCGAACGAGCGATGGCCAGGCCGGCACGGCCAAAGATCTTCTCCTGCCGGTACAGCGGTAGGTGGTCGGCGAACTTGGCCACCATCACGTGAGCCAGCAGGCCGGCGGTAGGGATCCCCTTGTTGATCACCTGGGCCGGCACGGGCGCCTGGATCAGCGTTTCGCATTGGCGGCAGGCCCATTTCCCACGCACGTGCTGTTCGACGGTGAACACGCCCGGCGTGTAGTCGAGCTTTTCGCTGACGTCTTCGCCGACGCGCTGAAGCTGGCAACCGCAGGCGCACTGGGTGTTCTCCGGCTCGTGACGGATCACGGTGCGCGGAAATTGCGGTGGCAGCGGTGTGCGCTTGGGTTGTTGGCGTGGTTCGGCTGGGGTAACCGGAGGATTGACGGCTTTCAGCTCGGCCTCGATGGCGGCGATGTCGGTGTCGAGCAGGTCATCAAGCAGGCTGCCCTGATCAGGGCTTAGCTGCTCGCTGCGCTTGGCGAACTTGTGCCGTTTGAACCATGCGATTTCGTGGGTGAGCTGCTCGATGACTGTTTGATCGCGGTGGATCTTTTTGCCCATCGCATCGACTTGCGTGAGCAACTGCGCGGCCAGTGCGCGCAGCTGGTCAGGTGTCAGTTGGTCGAGATTGGGCGAGGAAGTCATGCCGCTGATTGTGCCAGAGCAGGCGGTCAGCGGAGATAAACCGATGGGCTAATGGCAGGTGCTACAGCACTGTGATCGCGCCGGCTGCGCCGACTCGCTGCCAGGGCAACCCCAGTACCAAAGCCTGAAGTTGCTCGGTGTCGAGTTCGACTTCCGAGCCGTGCCGGATGCCTGGCCAATGAAACTTGCCCTGGTGCAAGCGCCGCGCGGCGAGCCAGATACCCACGCCGTCATGCACCAGAACTTTCATGCGGTTGGCGCGGCGATTGGCGAACAGATAGGCGCAGTGCGGCTTCGCCGCACCGAACACCGCCACCACGCGGGCCAACGCGGTTTCAGTACCCGCACGCATATCCATCGGCTCGGTGGCGAGCCAGATACTATCCACGCGGATCACTGGGCGAGCCCACGGACAAAGCGGGCGCAACCTTCAGGATCGGAGGCTGGCCATTTCACCGTGACCGATTGCGCGCCCAGCGGTAGCTCGATAATCACCGCTGCTTCAGCTGGTCGTTTGGGCGTAACCCTCGCAGGAACGAACGCCGGCAACGCCGCTGGCAGTTGATCCCGATAAAGCGGTAGCCACTTGCGAATGACGTTGGCGTTGATGCCATGGCGTATGGCCACGCTGGAGACGGTCGCACCAGGTTGCAGGCACTCCTGAACAACCTGGGCCTTGAACGGTTTGGGGTAAGAGCTTCGTTGGCGCATGGAAATCCCGGCGATAAGGGCTATCGCGTCCGCTTAAAAATACGCGGACACCATCGCCCTTAATGCGGGATTGCGGAAGGTGACTTGGCTGGACGCTTACGGAGAAACACCAGTTGGCGGCAGGCATACTGGAAACGATCAATGCCTACCTGCGGGACAAGGGGCTGTCGTTGCGTCAGGGCACCATTGTGGATGCCACGATCATCCACGCGTCTAGTTCGACCAAGAACAAGGAAGGCAAGCGCGATCCAGAGATGCATCAGACGAAAAAGGGCAACCAGTACTGTGTGTCACGAACACAGGTCGTATGACCTGTGATGCTGTACCGAAGATGGAAGTAGGCCTTCCGAAGTCGGCTTGCAGGAGCAGGCTTCAAACCACCCGGTGCTGCTGCATCCAAAAGGTGCGGTGGTGAGCGACCGAGGAAAAGTCATCCCATGATGATGGCAGGTGAGTATGGAGAAGATGAGCGAGAGCAAACCGTCCGATGACGCATCGTTATTCCCTAAAGTGCTGTCGAAACTGAGGTTGAGTATTGGCTTCAGGACGAGTTGGGGCGTTACCTGCTTACGGCCCCAGTGGCAGCCGGTGTAAAGGCGGCATGATCTTCATACAGGCTTGGGTACGGAACGTGAGAACCTTGTTCCAGATGCAAAGGAAAATGACAAATGGCTAAAACCATGAGGAAGAATACCAATGCTGGAATAAGGGGCGGAGCCTCCTGTAGTAGTGATGAAGGCTTTGTAATGAAGCTGGAGCGAAGGGGAGGCGTTATCCTGTCAACGAACGCCGCCAACCTCAGGGGATGAGCGGTGTGAGTTCGAACAAACCTTACAACATAGCGAAGCGCGTGATATGGGAGGCCTATCAGCAGGTCAGAACCAACCGGGGAGCTGCTGGAATCGACGATGAGACCATTGCCGATTTTGAGCGGAACCTGCCGAAGAATCTTTACAACCTATGGAATCGAATGTCGTCGGGGTCTTATTTCCCGCCGCCGGTCAAGGCTGTTGAGATACCGAAGGCATCGGGGGGTATACGCAGGTTGGGAGTGCCGACGGTCAGCGACCGTATCGCACAAACTGTAGTCAAACTCCTCATCGAGCCAAAGCTGGATGCGCTTTTCCATCCGGACTCATATGGATACCGACCAGGACGTTCAGCCAAACAGGCCATAGCGATCACACGCGAACGCTGCTGGCGATACGACTGGGTGGTGGAGTTTGATATCAAGGCGGCTTTCGATCACATTGATCATGAACTGCTGATGAAAGCGGTGCGAACCCATATCAAAGAGGATTGGATACTGCTGTACATCGAACGATGGCTGGTTGCTCCATTCGAGGCAGCAGATGGCGTTCGCATTCAACGCGAACGTGGCACCCCGCAAGGCGGCGTGATCAGTCCCATGTTGATGAATCTGTTCATGCATTACGCCTTTGACGCATGGATGCAACGAAATAGCCCAAACTGTCCTTTTGCCCGGTATGCCGATGATGCGGTAGTGCATTGTCGTAGCCAGAGGCAAGCAGAACACGTGATGCGTTCAATCGCTTCACGTCTAGCGGTTTGTGGCCTCACGATGCATCCCGAGAAATCGAAAATCGTGTACTGCAAGGACAGCAATCGACGCGCAGGGTATCCGCATGTGAGCTTTACCTTCCTTGGTTTCACTTTTAGACCTAGGAAGGCAATCGGCCAGCAGAACAAGCTTTTCACCAGCTTCCTTCCGGGAGTCAGTGCGCAAGCGTTGAAGCGGATGCGGCGAGCAGTGCGCGAGTGGCGGGTCAGCCGCCAAACTCATGTGACGCTGGCTGCTGTGGCTCGGCTTTA
Source organism: Pseudomonas sp. HLS-6 (assembly GCF_002753995.1). Lineage (NCBI taxonomy): Bacteria > Pseudomonadati > Pseudomonadota > Gammaproteobacteria > Pseudomonadales > Pseudomonadaceae > Pseudomonas > Pseudomonas sp. HLS-6. Next base: position 3,824,555 of record NZ_CP024478.1, on the reverse strand, counting down.
CAACCCAGTGATACAAGGTTGGTGGCAGTACTATGGCGCGTTCTATCGGACGGCCATGCTTGGTATCTTTCGACATATCGATAGCGCGCTCAAGCGTTGGGCCGGTCGTAAGTACAAAATACTTCACGGGCGCAAGCGGCGTATATCTGAATGGTTGGACACGGTGCATAAGGCTGCCCCTCGACTGTTTTATCACTGGCAAGTAACCGAGCAACAGGTTGGATAACGGGAGCCGTATGACGCGAGAGTGTCACGTACGGTTCTGCGAGCGGCTACGGGGGCAGTTCCTGTGGCCGACTCACCATTTCGGCATGAAGGCCCATATCGGCGCAGATGCTGAATCGGGGCTGGTGCATCACGTTCACGGCACGGCTGCGAACGTGGCCGACGTAACGGAAGTTGCCCATCTGCTGCATGGCGCAGAGAACGTCGGCTGTTATACCGGGGTTGAGAAAAGATCAGAGCATTAAGGGCGGGCAGTGATCTGGCAGATCGCCGCGCGACGCAGCACTTACAAACACTTGGGCAAACGCAGCGCGCTCTACAAAGCCAAGCGCAAGATCGAAAAGGCCAAGGCGCAGGTACGTGCGAAAGTGGAGCACCCGTTCCGGGTGATCAAACGCCAGTTCTGCTATGTAAAGACTCGCTTTCGCGGCTTGGCCAAGAACACAGCGTAGTTGACCACGCTGTTTGCGCTGTCGAATCTGTGGATGGTACGCCGGCAGTTATTGAACGCTGCGGGAGAGGTGCGCCCGTAAGGTCTGAAAACCAGGGGGGCGCCCTGGTTTTCAGTAGCCGGTGACCGCAAGTCGAGCTTTTCTGAGCCCCAAAATCGTCCGTTGTCTGCTGTTGGGTGACTTGTTCGGAGATTCCTTAGGCGAGAATGCTCGCCATAGAGAGGTGTCTGATGACCAAGCAACATCGTACCTTTACCCCAGAATTCAAGCGCGAAGCGGCCAGCCTGGTACTCGACCAAGGCTACAGCCATATCGATGCCTCCCGTTCGCTTGGGCTGGTGGAGTCGGCCCTGCGTCGATGGGTTAACCAGCTTCAGGAAGAGCGCAATGGTGTGACGCCGACCAGTAAAGCGCTGACGCCCGAACAGCAAAAAATCCAAGAGTTGGAAGCCCGGATCAATCGATTGGAACGGGAAAAATCTATATTAAAAAGGCCACCGAGCTCTTGAAGGCCGAGGAACACGAGCGTTTGCGTTAATTGATCAACTCCGTGCTGAAGAGCCTGTTGATCTGTTGCGCTCGGTATTTGAAGTCACTCGATCCTGCTATTACACGCACTGCCGCAAGCGTCGATCTCCAGACGTTGAGCGGCTGGTTTTGCGCAGCCGGGTGAACGAACTGTTCACCCAAAGCCGCAGCGCGGCGGGCAGCCGAAGCATCATGTTCATGATGCGAGAGGACGGCATAGAGATTGGACGATTCAAGGTGCGCAAGCTGATGAGCGAAATGAAACTGATCAGCAAGCAACGTGGCTCACATGCCTATAAAACGCGACGGTGGAACGGCCGGATATCCTGAACGTGCTGGATCGAGAGTTCACCGTGTCGGCGCCGAATTAAGTCTTGTGCGGTGATATCACGTATGTATGGGCTCAAGGTCGCTGGCACTATTTGGCAGCGGTGATTGATCTTTTTGCCCGTCGCGTGGTGGGCTGGGCATCTTCATCGAAGCCTGATGCCGACCTGGTGATTAAGGCGCTAGAGGCGGCCTATGAGCAGCGAGGCCGACTTCAGTACGTTATGTTTCATAGCGACCTTGGAAGCCAATATGGCAGCCGCAACTTTCGCCAGCGACTGTGGCGCTAACGTTTTTAAACAGAGCATGAGCCGACGTAGAAACTGCCACAACACTGCGCCGATGGAATGGTTGTTTCGCAGCCTGAAAACGGAATGGATACTAACCGTGGGCTACATGAGCGCTTCGCTGGCACAGCAGGATATTGGCCGATTTCTGATGCACAGGTACAACTGGCAACGGCCACATCAATTCAACGGCGGGTTGGCGCCCGCCGTGGTTGAGGAAAAACTTAACGCAGTGTCCGGGATTAGTTGACCACTACACGCCGTTCCTTACGCCCAATATGCTGGTGCTTGCTCTCCTCGTACACTTTGGCAAACCGTGACTTATCCACACCCGGGTACGCGTTCAGCGCGTCATACACCAGCGCGTCATACCGCGCTTCTGTGATGAACCGATAGATTTCCCGGTGGTAGAAAAAGCCAAACTGAAAGGCCAGGGTTTCGCTCAGGTCGTCGGGCGCTTTCAGGAAGCAGTTCTCAAGGTCGATGGCATGGGCAGGGGCGTCGCCGGTGTTGGCGAGCATCACATTCGCGGCCCACAGGTCCATGTGAATGATGCCTTTGCTGTTCAGGGCCTGCAGCAATTCGAAGGCTTTTGCGATGAGGTGTTCAACCCTATGAGGGTTGGCGTTCACCCATTTTAAGGCCATCGGTGTGGTCGGGCAGTAGCTCGGTGATGATGATCACGTCGTTTGCCAGCCCCACAGGCGAGCGGGTGTAGCCAAAGGCTATCAACGACGGCACGCGTACACCGCGCCGTTGGGCTTCAGCCGTGTTCATCAACTCTTCTATGGGCCAGTCATACATGCCGCAACGTTTGGCGCGGCCTCTGGCGATACGTATTTTTTTCTTGAAGGTGTCGATGGGCTGGCGTTTTGCGAACAGGCGGCAACCGCTGCTGAGTACCGGCGCACTCACGCGTTTGTCTTGGCGTGCCTGGGTTAGCAAATGTTTCATCGCGTCAGCCACACGGGGCGTAATCGGCGTGCTGAAGTGCAGTGTCGACCGCTGATGGGTGTAGGTAAAAGGGAAGTCCTTGACCAGTTGTTTCGCATCCCTGCCCACGTTTGAAGCCCTATATCAAAATGCCATGTGACTGATGAACATAGCATTTTTAGGTTTTTTTACATTTTTTTTACATTTCCTTTACGAATTTTGCATTCGTTTGGGTGGGTGTCTGTTGAGGTGTGCAGGCAAGGCTGGGGGTGAACGCGCTGTCGAATTTAGTAAAAAATCCTCGGCTTATCGCGTTTGACGCACGGCACTCAGGGGCTAGGTTTCAGGGGCAGCCAAGGAAAAGCTGCCTCAGCAAGCAAACGACCTAAGGAGTGTCACCTTATGCGCCATATGTACTTGTCCTCTCTGCTGTTAGCCCTGTTCGCGACCTTTTCATTGCCCGCTTCGGCGGCGCCAACGGCCCCGGCCCAGCCTGTCGCTCAGGTTGTTGTTGAGCAAAGCGTGGGTAAGGTTGATTTGAATAAAGCCAGTGCCGCTGCCCTGCAAAGTGAATTGACCGGTATCGGTAAAGCCAAGGCCGAGGCTATCGTCGCCTACCGTGAGGTTCACGGGGACTTTGCGTCGGTTGATGAGCTGCTGGAGGTCAAGGGTATTGGCAAAGCGCTGCTGGAGCGCAATCGCGATAAGTTGACGGTTAACTGATCGGGAGTGGGGCGGATGTGTCGGCGCGGCGTTGTGAGCATTTGGCGCTGGGGAGGTGTTGTCTTCCATCGCGGGCAAGCCCGCTCCTACTTTTTGGACTGCCTCCGAGAAATTGGACACAAATCCATCCCTTGGTGGGCAGTCCATTTTTTCGGGCGGGCTCGGTCCCGCATGTTTAGCGGTCCTTGGCGTCTTTGGCGTCCATTTCGGCGTTGCGTTCGTGAATGCGCTTGAGCTGTTCTTCGGTCAGCGGCAGTTTTTGTGCGGTGTCGCGCAGCAGCATCAGGCCGCCAATGATGGAGCCAAGGGCAACCACCAGGATCAACCAGGCATACCAGGGCATGGGGTGCTCCTTGTTTAGTGTTGGGTGTATTACCTGAAGTATAAGAGGGCTAGCGGGTTGACGGCGAATTCGTGATCAGTGGGCCCCCTTGCGCCGCTGCATCGGCTACAATGCGCGCCGATTTCGACTTGCCAAGAGACTTGCCCATGTCCGTCTGCCAGACGCCTATTATCGTCGCCCTGGATTTCCCTTCCCGTGACGCCGCCCTGAAGCTGGCCGATCAGCTGGACCCTAGCCTTTGCCGGGTCAAAGTCGGTAAGGAGCTGTTCACCAGCAGCGCTTCGGGCATCGTCGAGAGCCTGTGTGAAAAAGGCTTCGAGGTGTTTCTCGACCTGAAATTCCACGACATTCCGAACACCACCGCCATGGCTGTCAAAGCGGCTGCCGAGATGGGCGTGTGGATGGTGAACGTGCATTGCTCCGGTGGCCTGCGCATGATGGCGGCCTGCCGTGACGTGCTGGCCCAGCGCAGCGGCCCTCAGCCTCTGCTGATTGGTGTTACCGTGCTCACCAGCATGGAGCGCGAAGACCTGGCCGGCATCGGTCTGGACATCGAGCCGCAAGAGCAGGTGCTGCGCCTGGCTGCGCTGGCCGAGAAGGCCGGTATGGACGGCCTGGTCTGCTCGGCTCTGGAAGCCCCGGCGCTGAAGGCAGCTCACCCGTCGCTGCAACTGGTCACCCCGGGTATCCGCCCTGCGGGCAGCGCTCAGGATGACCAGCGCCGTATCCTGACACCTCGTCAGGCGCTGGATGCAGGCTCCGACTACCTGGTGATTGGTCGTCCGATCAGCCAGGCCGCCGATCCAGCCAAAGCGCTGGCCGACGTGGTTGCCGAGATCAGGGCTTAAGCACCAGCTTGCCGAAATTTTCCCCGTTAAACAGCTTCAACAGGGTTTCGGGGAAGGTTTCCAGCCCTTCGGCCACGTCCTCCCGGCTTTTCAGCATGCCGGTGGCCAGCCAGCCGGCGATTTCCTGCGCGGCGGCGGCAAACTGCGGGGCGTGGTCCATCACCACAAAGCCTTCCATCCGTGCCCGATTCACCAGTAGCGACAGGTAGTTGGCCGGTCCTTTCACCGCCTGCTTGTTGTTGTACTGGCTGATGGCGCCGCAAATCACCACCCGCGCCTTGAAGTTCAGGCGGCTGAGCACAGCATCCAGGATGTCGCCACCAACGTTGTCGAAATAGATATCCACACCCTTGGGGCACTCGCGCTTGAGGCCTTCGAGGACGTCTTCGGCTTTGTAGTCAATGATGCCGTCGAAGCCCAGCTCATCGATCAGGTAGCGGCACTTCTCCTGCCCACCGGCAATGCCGACCACGCGGCACCCTTTGAGCTTGGCGATCTGCCCGGCGATGCTGCCGACCGCACCGGCCGCGCCGGATATCACCACGGTTTCACCGGCCTTGGGTGCGCCAACGTCCAGCAGGGCGAAGTAGGCGGTCATGCCGGTCATGCCCAGTGCCGACAGGTAGCGCGGCAGCGGTGCCAGCCGTGGATCGATGGTGTAGAAGCCTTTGGGCGCCCCGAGGAAGTAGTCTTGTACGCCGAGTGCGCCGTTGACGTAGTCGCCTACGGCGAAGTCGGGGTGTTTCGAGGCGATCACTTCGCCAACGCCCAAGGCGCGCATCACTTCACCGAGAGCCACTGGTGGAATGTAGGACTTGCCCTCATTCATCCAGCCGCGCATGGCCGGGTCCAGTGACAGGTAGAGGTTTTTGACCAGCACCTGGCCGTCTGCCGGTTCGTCGACGGGCACCTGCTCAAAGGTGAAGTCATCCCGTGTCACGGCGCCCACTGGGCGTTTGGCGAGCAGGAAACGGCGGTTGTTCAAGGCGGGCATGGCGTCGTTCTCTAATGAAAAGGTCAAGCCTGTTCATAGCCCCTGCGGGCGGTATCGGCAAGGGTTAGCGTTTGGCGAAATACTCGATGATTGATCTGGGTGATTGAGCCTGAGGGGCTGTTTGCCGAATGTGGTCTGTCCCGTACAGCGGGTATTTTCAGGCGGTAACCCAGGCATCGTCAGCGCGACCTTCAGCTTACTGAAAACGACGCACACCTAGCTTTTTGCCATTATTCCGACGCCAAAGGCTTGTGCGGCGGCTTGCGTGATTGCCACTCTGCGTCCTGGGGATTTTCCGGGGTTTCCGGGATGGCAGCAGGGGAGCGGGGCGCAATGAATTCGGCCAGCAAGGGTGGTTTTGCCAATTTGGGAATGGCTCGCAAGATGGGCCTTGGGTTTAGCCTGGTGTTGTTGTTGACGACGCTGGTAGCGGGGCTGGGTGTTGCCGCGTTGTTTGGCGTAGGCAAACGGTTCGATGGCCTCAAGCAAATGACTGCGGTCAACGATGCGTTGTTGCAGGTACGCCTGCGTGAGCAGACTTACGCGCTGACGTCCGATCCCAAGGCGGTTGAAGCCTTGCACCAAGGGGTGGAGGTTTTGCAGGCGCAGGCCCGCGAACTGCCGCAGCTGGCCAGCGCGAGTGTTGAGCCGTCACTGCTTGCCTATCGCCAGGCATTTGACCAGGTCGTCGAGTTGACTCAGGCCAAGGAGCTGGCGCTGGACATGGCTAATTGGTCGGTCTCCAGCGTGGCCAACAACCTTGACGTCTTGCAAGCCGGGCTCGCGGATGACGGCACCTGGACCCTGAAAGACTCGCAGGGCACGCGAGGGGCAGAGTTCGTTGAGCAGGCTGGTCAGGTCGCCCAGGTGGCGCGGCTGATGCTGCTGGCCATGGACGAGGCCCGTGTACGGCTGGAGCAGAGCCGCAAGGGCGCAGAGGACGTTCGTCAGGGGCGTATCGAGCAGGCGGAACAAGCGGCAGCGCTGGTCGCGCAATTGAAGGGCAGTGTGCAGGATGCCGGTTACCAGAGCGTGCTCACGGAGGTGGCCACCCATATTGCCAGCTTTGGCGAGAAACTCGGCGAGTACACCGACCTGCTGGCCCGCGAACAACAACTTAAACAGCAGCTGCAGCAGCGCGCCGAGCAGGTCATGGCGCAGGTCGATCAGGCGTCGACCGCTGAAGAGGCGGCCATGCAGGCTGAACTTGGGCGCAACACCTGGCTGATTATTGCCGCTTCACTGTTGGCGCTGGTGGTCGGTGTTGTTGCCGCATGGTTGATTACGCGGGCAATCGTTGGGCCGTTGCGCCGGGTGATCGGCCGTGCTCAGCAGATCGCTGCTGGCGATTTGAGCGGCGACATTGCCGTTGATCGGCATGATGAGGTGGGCCAGTTGCTTCTGGCCATGCAGCAGATGGGCAGTGGCCTGGCGGGTATCGTCAGTGGGTTGCAGGTAGGTATCGAGCAGTTGGCCGGCAATGCTCAGTCGTTGTCGGCCGTCACCGAGCAGACTAACCGTGAGGTCAGCAGCCAGAAGGAGGAAACGGAACAGGTTGCCACGGCCATGCACCAGATGACCGCGACCGTTCACGATGTGGCCCGCAATGCCGAAGAAGCCGCTCAAGCGGCCCAGGCGGCGGATGACAAGGTTGAGAGCGGCCATCAGGTAGTGCGCCAGAGCATGCAGCGTATCGAGGCGTTGGCCAGTGCTTCCACGTCGGCCAGTGAAGGCATCGAGCGCTTGAGTGCCGAGGTGCAGAACATCGGCAAGGTGCTCGAGGTAATCAAGAGTGTGGCCGAGCAGACCAACCTGCTGGCGCTCAACGCGGCCATCGAAGCCGCACGGGCAGGCGAGCAGGGGCGTGGTTTTGCGGTGGTCGCGGATGAGGTGCGGGCACTGGCCAAGCGTACCCAGCAGTCCACCGAAGAAATCGAGCGGTTGGTCAGTAGCCTGCGCAGTAACGCCCAGGCTTCGGTTGAACAGATTCAGGGCAGTGGTGAGCTGGTCAAACTGGCCGTTGCCGATGCACTGCAGACGGAGAGTGCCTTGGGCAGTATTGCGGCGGCCGTGTCTTTGATTCAGCAGATGAACCAGCAGATTGCCGCCGCTGCCGAGCAGCAGAGTTCGGTGGCGGAGGAGATCAACCGTAGCGTCAGCAACATTCGCTGCAGTGCTGATCAGTCCGCGCTAGCTATGCAGGGCAATGCCAGTTCAAGTATTGAACTGGCACAGCTGGGCACCGAGTTGAAAGGGATGGTTGGGCACTTCCGCTTGTGAGGGCTGGCGCTGCCCACCTAAGGCCGCTGCGCTCAGGCGGCCTTGCGCCAGTTCAGAATCATTAGCGTCAATACCCCGGCCACGATCCCCCAGAACGCCGAACCCACGGAAAACAGCGTGAAGCCCGAGGCGGTGACCATAAAGGTGATCAGTGCTGCTTCACGCTCCTTGGCTTCGTTCATGGCCACGGTCAACCCGTTCATGATCGAGCCAAACAGCGCCAGGGCGGCAATCGACAGCACCAGCTCCTTGGGCAGCGCCGCGAACAAGGCCGCCAACGTCGCCCCGAATACCCCGGCAATACCGTAGAAAATCCCGCACCAGACGGCGGCGGTGTAGCGCTTGCTCGGGTCTTCATGCGCGTGCGGGCCGGTGCAGATCGCCGCGCTGATGGCTGCGAGGTTGATGCCGTGCGAGCCGAATGGTGCCAGCACCAGCGAAGCCAGGCCGGTGACCGTGATCAGTGGCGAGGCCGGCACTTGATAACCATCGGCGCGCAGCACGGCAACACCTGGCATGTTTTGCGACGTCATGGCGACGACAAACAGCGGGATACCAATGCTGATGGTTGCGGCGAGTGAGAAGGACGGGGTTGTCCACACCGGCGTTGCCACTTCCAGGCTGAAGCCGCTGAAGTCCAGCAGGCCAAGGGCGCCGGACAGCGCCGTACCCACCAGCAAGGCCGCGAGCACCGCATAGCGAGGCGAAAGGCGCTTGATCACCAGGTAGCTGAAGAACATTCCCAGTACCAGCAGGGTGCGGTGCTGGGCTGCAATGAAAATCTCGCTGCCGATCTTGAACAGAATGCCCGCCAGCAAGGCCGACGCCAACGAGGCAGGGATGCGCTTGACCAAGCGCTCGAAGCTCCCGGTCAGGCCGCAAATCACCACCAGCACGGCGCAGGTGATGTAGGCACCGATGGCTTCGCCATAGCTGACGCCGCCCAGGCTGGTGATCAACAGCGCTGCTCCGGGGGTTGACCAGGCGATGGTCACCGGTGTGCGGTAGCGTAACGACAGGCCGATGCTGCAAACCGCCATGCCAATCGACAGGGCCCAGATCCAGGAAGAAATCTGCCCGCTGCTAAGCCCAGCCGCCTGACCCGCCTGGAACATCAACACCAATGAACTGGTGTAGCCGGTGAGCATGGCGATAAAGCCGGCGACCACTGCGGAGGGTGAAGAGTCGGCCAGTGGGCGCAGGTGCGCAGAAGTGGCGTCGGTCATGCGGGCAGTCCTTGTTCGTGTGTAAGCAGATTTTTCAGACTAACCTGCACTACCGCGATGTTTGCAGTACAGCAATCGTTGCATTTGGCCGTACAGTCACCAACTATTGCAGACAGTTTCGTTTCAGCACTCAAAAGGGGAGGGGAAATGTACAAGGTCTATGGTGATTACCAGTCGGGCAACTGCTACAAGATCAAGCTGATGCTCCACCTGCTGAACCTGCCCTATGAGTGGCACCCCATCAACATCCTCAGTGGCGACACCGAGACCCCCGAGTTTCTTGCCAAGAACCCTAACGGCAAGGTGCCGGTGCTGGAGCTTGAGGACGGCACCTGCCTGTGGGAGTCCAACGCCATTTTGAACTTCCTCGCGGACGGTACGGAGTATTTGCCCACCGAGCCGCGCCTGCGAACCCAGGTGCTGCAATGGCAGTTTTTCGAGCAGTACAGCCATGAGCCTTACCTGGCCGTGGCGCGTTTCATCCAGTTCTACCTGAGGCTGCCTGAAGACCGGCTGGACGAGTACAAGAAGCTGCAAAAAGGCGGGCACAAGGCCCTGCGGGTGATGGAGAAGCAGCTGCAGCTAACGCCTTATCTGGTGGGCGATGAGTATTCGATAGCCGACGTGGCCTTGTATGCCTACACCCATGTCGCCCATGAAGGCGGCTTCGACCTTTCTGGTTACCCGGCGATCCAGGCATGGCTCAAGCGCGTGGCCAGCCATCCACGCCATGTGACCATGCTGGGCTAACTGTCTGAAGTAGCGGCGCCTGCCTCGGTGGGCCGCGCAGGGCATGTGGGTTTTCTGTTGGAGCTGGCTTGCCTGCGATGGCGTCGGCGCGGTGTCCGTGAGTACGCGGCGTCTGCATCGCGGGCAAGCCCGGCTCCTACAGGTTGCGCGGGCTCTGTTGGAGCTGGCTTGCCTGCGATGGCGTCGGCGGGGTGCCCGTGAGTACGCGGCGTCTGCATCGCGGGCAAGCCCGGCTCCTACAGGTTGCGCGGGGGCTGTTGGGGCAGGCTTGCCTGCGATGGCGTCGGTGGGGTGTCATTGAGTTCGCGGTGTCTGCATCGCGGGCAAGCCCGGCTCCTACAGGTTACGTGGGCGCTGTTGGAGCTGGCTTGCCTGCGATAGCGTCGGCGGGGTGTCATTGAGTTCGCGGTGTCTGCATCGCGGGCAAGCCCGGCTCCTACAGGTTACGTGGGCGCTGTTGGAGCTGGCTTGCCTGCGATGGCGTCGGCGGGGTGTCATTGAGTTCGCGGTGTCTGCATCGCGGGCAAGCCCGGCTCCTACAGGTTACGTGGGATCTATTGGAGCTGGCTTGCCTGCGATGGCGTCGGCGCGGTGACAGTGAGTTCGCGGCGTCTGCATCGCGGGCAAGCCCGGCTCCTACAGCTGGCGCGTGCTCTGTTGGAGCTGGCTTGCCTGCGATGGCGTCGGCGCGGTGACAGTGAGTTCGCGGTGTCTGCATCGCGGGCAAGCCCGGCTCCTACAGGTTACGTGGGGTCTGTTGGAGCTGGCTGGCCTGCGATGGCGTCGGCGGGGTGCCAGTGAGTGCGCGGCGTTTGCATCGCGGGCAAGCCCGGCTCCTACAGGTTACGTGGGGTCTGTTGGAGCTGGCTTGCCTGCGATGGCCTCGGCGGGGTGCCAGTGAGTGCGCGGCGTTTGCATCGCGGGCAAGCCCGGCTACTACAGGTTGCGCGTGCTCTGTTGGAGCTGGCTTGCCTGCGATGGCGTCGGCGCGGTGCCCGTGAGTTCGCGGTGTTTGTATCGCGGGCAAGCCCGGCTCCTACAGGTTACGCGGGGCCTGTTGGAGCTGGTTGGCCTGCGATGGCGTCGCCTCAGGCTGCTGAGAAGCGCTGATCCAGGTACGCGATGATCGCCTTGGATTCATACATCCAGGTGGTCTTGCCGTCTTCTTCGATGCGCAGGCACGGCACTTTGATCTTGCCGCCACCTTCCAGCAGGGCCTGGCGATGCTGTTCGTCGTTCTTTGCATCACGCAGGGCCACTGGCACGTTGAGGCGGTGCAGGGTGCGGCGGGTTTTCACGCAGAAGGGGCAGGCGTGGAACTGATACAGGCTCAGGCCTTTTGCATGCTGTTCGATCTTGGCTTGTGCGGCCGGGTCACGCTTGAGTTTGCGCGGGCGGGTGATCAGGTCGAGAACGACGATCAGTTGGCCGAGGCCAATGCGAAGGGCTTTGACGATCATGACGGCATCTCACAATAAAAAGCCGACCCCGTGAGGTCGGCTTGAAGGTGTACAACCGATCACTTGATCAGGTTGAGGAACTCGCTGCGGGTGGCGGCATTTTCGCGGAACTCACCCAGCATCACCGAGGTGACCATGGACGAGTTCTGCTTTTCTACGCCGCGCATCATCATGCACATGTGCTTGGCTTCAATGACCACGGCCACGCCGAGGGCACCAGTCACTTGCTGGACAGCATCGGCGATCTGGCGGCTGAGGTTTTCCTGGATCTGCAGGCGGCGGGCATACATGTCGACGATACGCGCGACTTTCGACAGGCCCAGGACCTTGCCAGACGGGATGTAGGCAACATGCGCCTTGCCGATGAACGGCAGCAGGTGGTGCTCGCACAGCGAGTACAGCTCGATGTCCTTGACCAGGACCATTTCGCTGTTGTCGGAGCTGAACAGCGCTCCGTTGGTCACCTCTTCCAGGGTTTGGGAATAACCGCGGCAAAGGTACTGCATGGCCTTCGCGGCACGCTTGGGCGTGTCGAGCAGGCCCTCGCGGGAGACATCCTCGCCCAGTTGGCCGAGGATCGCGGTGTAGTTCTGTTCCAGGGACATGGATCTACCTGTGGGGAATAATCGCAAACGCGAAGGGTACGGCGGCGGCGGCGGCGCTGCAAGCACAGCTTACTCGTCGCGTCCTTCGAGCATGGTACGTTTGAGCATGACATACACCGCGCCAGTGCCGCCGTGACGGGCCTGACAGGAGGTGAAACCCAGCACCTGCGGATGCTGACGCAGCCAGGTGTTGACGTGGCTCTTGATCATTGGCCGTTTGCCATCCAGGCGTACCGCCTTGCCGTGGGTAACCCGTACACAGCGCACCTCGAAGCGGGTGGCTTCGGCGAGGAAGTCCCAGAGGGTTTCCCGGGCTTTTTCCACGCTCATGCCATGCAGGTCGAGGCTGCCCTCAAAGGCGATCTGCCCAAGCTTGAGCTTGCGCATCTGGCTTTCCTGGACACCGTCACGGCTCCAGTGCAGGTCATCTTCCGGGCCGACATCGATCACGAACTGGTCGGAGAGCCCATCGACTATTGTCTGGTCGCTGCGCACGGTCGCCGCTTGGCGCAGGCCGGCCAATTGCTTGCGGTCGGCCTTGGGTTTGCCAATCTCGGCGCGATCATGCTTGATCGGCTTGACGCCGCGCACTTCGCTCTTGAACAGGGAAAAATCGTCGTCTTGCATGTAAGCCTCCGCCTGGGCGGCGCAGTTTACGCGACTCCCCGCGTCTCGTTAATTCAATCGTGCTTTTTCATCAAGTGTGGTGCCAGGTTGAGTTCCCGGCCACGCCGCAGCCGTGCCCGACAACGGCGCCACAGCCATACGCCCAGCCACAGCAGCAACACGCCCGCGCCGACGATGACAGCCGCCGCGGCACGGTTGTTGGCCAGCTCGCCCAAGGCGGGTGCATGGCCCAACAGGCTGGCGGTGCCGGCCATCGCCAGCAGTACGCCAAGGGTCGCCAGCAGGGCCGAAAAGGCAGCCGCAAAACGCATTGACCAATTACGCGGTTCGCGTGAGCGAAGGCGCTTGGCGTCGAAACCATCGGATAACTTCATTCCGATTTCCTCTATGGATATCGGGCCTTCGACCTGAAAGTACCGATGTGGTTCCGCCAGCTGTCAGGTCAAATCAGGCTAGCGACTTGGGTCACGCAGGCATAGTTGTCGGCCATGATCGCCATTTCACTTTGCTGGATCTGCGCTGCGGGTATCACGCCGCCCTTGAAGGGCAGGTCGCGGGTGGTGCAGGCGTCTTCGACCAGGGTGCAGCGGTAGCCGTAGTCCTTGGCCCGACGTACGGTGGTGCTGACGCTGGAGTGGCTCATGAAGCCGCAGACAATCAGGTCCAGATGACCGAGTTTCTGCAGTTCTTCATGAAGCTTGGTGTTCTTGAACGCGTTAGGCATGCGTTTTTCGATGATGACTTCATCGCCCTGTGGCTCGAGGCCGGGAATGAACTCACCACGTTCGCCCTGTGGGTCGAACAGGCCGCCAACAGTACCGAGGTGGCGTACGTGAATCACTGGTCGGCCGGCCTTGCGCGCCGCGTCGAGCAGTTTGCCGATGTTGGCCACGGCTTCGTCCATGCCTGACAGCGCCAGAGGACCACTCAGGTACTCTTTCTGCGCATCGATAATCACCAGGCTGGCGTTACTCAGCTTGGCCGGCGGATAACCGCGACCGCTGAGGTGGAACATCGTCATTGGAACGGACATCAGGGGCTCCTTTGGATAGGGCTTTTCGCCTATTCTCCCCTGCTTGGACGCAGATGTGAATCGCTTAGCGTACAAGCGGCGTGGTTAGTGGCCTGCAGCCATGTTGGCCAATCGCTTAAAACGTCATGGGCAGCCATATTCCTGGCCAGGCTGTTAGAATCGCCGGTCGTTTCTCTAGGAGTCTACCGTGACCACTTCCCGCCTGCGCACCCTGCGCGACCATATTCGTTGGGCTGTCAGCCGTTTTCACGAGAAGGAGCTGTTCTTCGGCCATGGCGCCGACAACGCCTGGGACGAGGCGCGCCTGCTGGTGCTGGGCGCAGTTCACCTGCCATGGGAAGTGGCCGACAGCTACCTTGACTGCCGCCTCGAAGACGAGGAAGTGGCGCACCTTCAGGCTCTGCTCAAGCGTCGTATCGAAGACCGCGTTCCGACGGCTTACCTGTTGGGTGAGGCGTGGTTCTGCGGTATGTCGTTCATCGTCGACGAGCGTGTACTGATTCCGCGCTCACCCATTGGCGAGTTGATCGAAAAGCGTTTCGAGCCGTGGTTGGCGGCAGAGCCGAAGCGCATTCTTGACCTGTGCACCGGCTCTGGCTGCATTGGTATAGTCAGTGCCGAAGTGTTCCCGGACGCTGAAGTGGTGCTGGCCGACCTGTCCTTCGAGGCCTTGGAAGTCGCCAATCAGAACATCGAGCGTCATGGCCTGGAAGAGCGGGTTTTTACAGTTCAGGGCGATGGCTTCGAGGGGCTGCCGGGTCAGCGTTTCGACCTGATCCTCTCCAACCCGCCGTATGTCGATGCCGAAGACTTCGCCGACATGCCTCAGGAGTACCACCATGAGCCGGAGCTGGGCCTTGCCTGTGGCGACGATGGCCTGGACCTGGTCCGGCGGATGCTGGCTGAAGCGGCGGATCACCTGACCGAGAAGGGCTTGTTGATTGTCGAAGTGGGCAACAGCCAGGTGCACCTGTCGGCCTTGTACCCCGAGGTGGATTTTGCCTGGCTGGACTTCGAGCGCGGTGGTCACGGCGTATTCATGCTGACGGCGCAGCAGTGCCGTGAGCATCAGGCGCTGTTTGCTTCGCGGGTGTAAGCGCTAACGGCGTCTGTATCGTTGGCAAGCCAAACCCCACAAGTACGGTGGGGCGCTTGCCAGCGATAGCACCTGCAGGTTGTCAGCGTTGGGTTGCAATCCAGATCAGCAGCCCGGCCTGGAACACGGCGAAGGCGACCAGGCAGGTGATGGTGAAGCGCAGGCCGCTGTCCTCGCGCTTGTATTTGTTCACGCGCTCGTCCCGCTCACGCAGTTGCGTTTCTTTTTCCTGCAGGGTCTGTTCGGCCTGCTGGAGCATGCCCGCAGCCTCGATTATCTCGACCTGTTGGACCTTCTCGTTGTTCCAGCCACCCTTGAGCTCACCCACCTGCACTTCCAGGTAGCGCCCCTTCATGTGCTGGACATCGGCGTACTCGACCTCCAGCCCGACGTTTTTCAGCACATGGTCACGGCGTTGGCGGGTGTCTTCGTTCAGCGCGTCCTTGCTCGGGAGTGCCGCACCCTCGATCCGGTAGTGCGACCACTTTTGTTGTGCCCACTGCACCCCTTGAGCCAGCAGAAAACGTCCGAGGCCACGGTTCAGGGGCTCCATCTGCAGGCCACTGTCAGGGCCGAAGCTCACGTGGTGCGTCTCATGGTCGACGCGGATGTCCAGGCGATTCTGCTCCTTGCGCACTTTTTGCCCAGGCAGACGAATCTCCATGCGCAGCAGGCTGTGCGTCTTGCTGTGCCGTTCGGCATAGCCGTACTGGACGAAACGCAAGGGCCGCGCACCGGTGGCCCGGTCGGTCGGCAGCGGGGCCAGGCGCAGCATGCGAAAGTGCTCCGGCTTCAGGTCTTCCCACGGCAGCGGGGCAGGTTCTGGAGCGACCGTTTCGGCGCTTGCTTCGGGGGCATCCTGGGGTGGGACATCGGTCATCACGGCAATCCTCTTGTGCGCAGCAGGCTGGCCGTAATTTGGATGCCAGCACCGGCTTATCGGCAGGGTTGGCCTGGACTGGAGTGCATTTTTCCGGAACTTCTGCTCAAGCTGCCGGCAATCGACGAATAAACTCGACGATTCTCTCGCCCAGTGCGCTGGCCAGTGGCAGCGCCGGGTTGAGGTAGCTTTGCTGTTGCTGGTGCACGTCAGCCGGGGCGATCCGCAGCATATGGTTCATGCCCTCGATCAGTGCCAGTTCGGCATCGGGTTTGGCGGCCTTCAGGCGCAGGGCATCGTCGACACTGACCTGCACGTCATGGTTGCCTTGCACGATCAGCGCCGGGATTTTCAGACGGGCAAAGGCGGCTGCCGGGTCTTGTCGGAACAGTGAGATCAAATAGGGTTGAACGCTGGGGCGCAGAATGTCCTGCAAGGGCGGGGGAACATCGCTCGATGTACGGCCGATTTTCAGCTGGTCGATGATCGCCTGGGCCTGTGCTTGATAACGGTCAGGTACGCGCTCGGCAATCTGCGCATGCAGCACGTCATGCACCGGGCGCCCGCTGCCAGCCACGGCAATCACTGCGCTGGCCCCGGCCGGTTCGGCCGCCAGGCTGGCGATCAATGCACCTTCGCTGTGGCCCAGCAACACCAGCGGGCCGAAGCGTGGGTCGGCGTTGAGCGCACGGCCCCAGGCTGCGGCATCGGCCACATAACCTTCGACGCTCAGGTCACGTTCGTCGGGTGTCGCCTCCAGGCTGGCGGCAACGCCGCGTTTGTCATAGCGCACGCTGGCGATATTGTTGCGTGCGAGCAGCAGTGCCAGGCGCTTGAGGTTGTCGGTGTGAGCGCCGTTGGGGTTGTTGCCGTCGCGGTCGGTCGGGCCTGAGCCGGCAATGATCAACACCACGGGCGGCGGTCGCTCGCTGCGGGGCAGCAGCAGGCTGCCGCGCAGGATGCCGGCGCCTGTATCGAGGTCCAGGGGCCGCTGTAGAACGCTGGGGGCCGCCGCTTGGGCGAGGCTGCTGAGGCACAGAAGAAGCAGGGTGAGGGCGCGTAACATTACAGGGCCGCTGCTGGAGAGATGAAAGTTGGACACACGCCGGGCTAGAAGGTTCGCCAACAGGGATGAACTCGCCGGTGAGCCTGCGTATACTGGCGGCCTTGTTCAAATCAGGCTGATTCGCGGAGCGTCCTGCATGTCCGGCAATACCTATGGCAAGCTGTTCACTGTCACCACCGCTGGCGAAAGCCATGGTCCGGCGTTGGTCGCCATTGTCGACGGCTGCCCGCCGGGCCTCGAGCTTTCGCTGGCCGACCTGCAACACGACCTGGACCGGCGCAAGCCTGGCACCAGCCGCCACACCACGCAACGTCAGGAAGACGACGAAGTCGAAATCCTCTCCGGCGTTTTCGAAGGCCGTACCACCGGCTGTGCAATTGGCCTGTTGATCCGCAACACCGACCAGAAGTCCAAGGACTATTCGGCGATCAAGGACCTGTTCCGCCCGGCGCATGCCGATTACACCTACCACCACAAGTACGGTGTACGTGACTACCGTGGCGGTGGCCGCAGCTCGGCGCGCGAAACCGCTATGCGGGTGGCCGCCGGTGCCATCGCCAAGAAGTACCTGGCCAGTCAGGGCATCACCATTCGTGGCTACATGAGCCAGTTGGGCCCGATTGAAATCCCCTTCAAGACCTGGGAGTCGGTTGAGCAGAACGCGTTCTTCAGCCCAGACCCGGACAAAGTGCCAGAGCTGGAAGCCTACATGGACCAGTTGCGTCGCGACCAGGACTCGGTTGGGGCGAAAATCACCGTTGTCGCCGAAGGCGTCATGCCTGGCCTGGGCGAGCCGATCTTTGATCGCCTGGACGCCGAGCTGGCTCATGCACTGATGAGCATCAACGCCGTCAAGGGTGTGGAGATCGGTGCGGGCTTCGCCAGCGTGGCCCAGCGCGGTACCGAACACCGCGACGAGCTCACCCCGGAAGGTTTCCTCAGCAACAACGCTGGCGGCATTCTCGGCGGGATCTCCTCGGGTCAGCCGATTGTCGCGCACCTGGCGCTCAAGCCAACGTCGAGCATCACCACCCCTGGCCGTTCGATCGATATCGACGGTAACCCGGTCGACGTCATCACCAAAGGGCGCCACGACCCTTGCGTAGGCATCCGTGCTACCCCGATTGCCGAGGCGATGATGGCCATCGTGCTGATGGACCACCTGCTGCGTCACCGTGGGCAGAATGCCGATGTGAAGGTCAGCACGCCGGTGCTGGGCCAGTTGTAATGCCCCGAGTGTTCGATCGCGCCGTGGCCGCTTGAGCCGTGGCGCCGATTCCCTACTGGCGACTGTCCAGCTTCTATCTGTTCTATTTCGCCTTGCTCGGTTCGACAGCGCCATTCCTGGCGCTGTACTTCGATCACCTGGGGTTTTCCAGTGCGCGGATCGGCGAGCTGGTGGCCATCCCCATGCTGATGCGCTGCGTGGCGCCGAATCTGTGGGGCTGGCTGGGGGACCGCACCGGCCAGCGCCTGCTGATCGTGCGGCTTGGTGCGTTGTCGACGCTGGCGAGTTTTTCGCTGATCTTCATCGATAAGAGCTACGCCTGGCTGGCGTTGGTGATGGCCCTGCATGCGTTCTTCTGGCACGCGGTGCTGCCGCAGTTCGAGGTCATTACCCTGGCACACCTGCAGGGGCAGACCGCACGCTACAGCCAGGTCCGCTTGTGGGGGTCAATCGGCTTTATCCTGACGGTTGCGGGGCTGGGCCGGTTGTTCGAATGGCTCAGCCTGGATATCTACCCGGTGGCGCTGGCAGTGATCATGGCCGGTATCGTCCTGGCCAGCCTGTGGGTGCCCAATGCACACCCGCCCGGGCAGCATGTGCGCGATGCTGGCGAGGGGTTTATCCAGCAATTGCTTCGCCCCGGCGTGTTGGCTTTTTATGCCTGTGTGGCCCTGATGCAATTGAGCCATGGCCCGTACTACACCTTTCTGACCCTGCACCTTGAGCGCCTGGGGTACAGCCGTGGCACCATTGGCCTGCTCTGGTCGTTGGGCGTGGTGGCCGAGGTGCTGATGTTTCTGGCCATGAGCTGGATCATGGCGCGGGTGTCGTTGCGCCGGGTGCTGCTGGCCAGTTTCCTGTTGGCAGCGTTACGCTGGATGCTGCTGGGCGAGTACGCCGAGCACCTGGCCGTGTTGCTGGTCGCGCAGTTGATGCACGCGGCCACCTTCGGCAGTTTTCATGCCGCAGCCATCGCCTTCGTGCAGCGCAGCTTCGGGGCGCGCCAGCAAGGGCAGGGGCAGGCGTTGTATGCCGCATTGGCTGGCACCGGTGGCGCATTGGGTGCCTTGTACTCGGGCTACAGCTGGAATGCGTTGGGCCCCACTACAACCTTTAGTATTGCCAGCGTCGCTGCCGTGGCGGCAGCCGTTATCATTGCGACTCGAATGAAAGAGGACAGGGCATGAGCCTTACCCGTGAACAATTGGCCTTGGAAATCATCGAAGCCGGGCGCTTTCTCTATGGCCGTGGCTGGTCGCCGGCCACCAGCAGCAACTATTCCACCCGCCTGGCGGCGGATCAGGCGCTGTTGACGGTCTCCGGCAAACACAAAGGTCAGCTGGGCGTGGACGATGTCTTGGCCACCGACCTCGCTGGCAATAGCCTGGAGCCGGGCAAGAAGCCCTCGGCGGAAACCTTGCTGCATACTCAGTTGTACGCCTGGCGGGCAGACATCGGGGCCGTGCTGCATACCCACTCGGTCAATGCCACGGTGCTGTCACGAGTGACCGCTGGGGACTACCTGGTGTTCGAAGACTATGAACTGCAGAAAGCCTTCAGTGGTATCTCGACCCACGAGTCGACGGTGCAGGTGCCGATTTTCGAGAACGATCAGGACATCACCCGCCTGGCGGCCAAGGTTCAGCCCTGGCTTGAGGCGCACCCCGACTGCGTCGGCTACCTGATCCGTGGCCATGGCCTGTACACCTGGGGCCCGCGCATGAGTGACGCGTTGCGTCAGGTCGAAGCCTTCGAATTCCTCTTCGAGTGTGAATTGAAAGTGCGATCGGTTACCGGTCGTTGAGTCGCTACAACTAGGAGTTGCCCCTGATGAGCAGCCTGACCGTGTACCACCAGTCCACCCCGGACATCCCGAACAAGGTGCTGACCCACGTTGAGGACATCGCCTCGACCCTGGCAGAGCAGGGCGTGCGTTTCGAGCGTTGGGCCGCCAATGCGCCGATCCAGCCGGGCGCTAGCCAGGAAGAGGTGATTGCGGCCTACCAGGCCCAGATCGACAAGCTGATGACCGAATGCGGCTACATCACCGTCGATGTGGTAAGCCTGAACAGCGATCACCCGCAGAAGGCCGAACTGCGTGCCAAGTTTCTGGATGAACACCGCCATGCGGAAGACGAAGTGCGTTTTTTCGTCGCCGGGCGAGGCCTGTTTACCCTGCACATCGACGAGTATGTCTACGCCGTGCTCTGCGAGAAGAACGACCTGATCTCGGTGCCGGCCGGCACCCCTCACTGGTTTGACATGGGCGAGAACCCGCATTTCGTTGCCATTCGCCTGTTCAACAACCCCGAAGGTTGGGTAGCGCAGTTCACTGGCGACAAAATCGCCGATCAATTCCCGCGTATCGACGACTGACCGGAGCCTGCATGACTATCAAAGCCATCCTCACCGACATTGAAGGCACTACCAGCGCGGTGAGTTTTGTCTTCGACGTGCTGTTTCCGTTCGCGGCCAGGCACCTGCCCGATTTTGTCCGTACCCATGCGGCTGAGCCTGCCGTGGCGGCCCAATTGCAGGCTGTGCGCACAGACAGCAATGAGCCCGCTGCTGACGTTGAGCGGGTAATTGAAATCTTGCTGCAGTGGATTGCTGAAGACCGCAAGGCCACGCCACTCAAGGCGTTGCAAGGCATGGTCTGGGCCGAGGGCTATCAGGCGGGGCTGCTCAAGGGTCATGTCTACCCGGATGCGGTTGAAGCGCTCAAGCGCTGGCATCAGGAAGGCTATGCCCTGTACGTGTATTCCTCGGGCTCCATTCAGGCGCAGAAGCTGATTTTCGGCTGCTCTGAAGCCGGCGACCTGACCCCGCTGTTCAGCGGGTATTTCGACACGACGTCCGGTGGTAAACGCGAGGCGCAATCCTACCGCACCATCGCCCAGGCGATTGATTTGCCGGCAGAGCAGATCCTGTTCCTCTCGGACATCGTCGAAGAACTGGATGCGGCTCAGCAGGCCGGCATGGCGACCTGCGGGCTGGTACGCCAGGGTGGGGAACTGGCGGGCCACAGCAATGTAGTCAGCTTCGCCTTGATCGACGTAAACCAGTTCTGACGCTTTGCATCACAGGCAAGCCTGCTTGTAGGAGCCGGGCTTGCCCGCGATGCAGCCACCGCGAACTCGCGGGCACCCCGCCGACGCCATCGCAGACAAGCCAGCCTGTAGGAGCCGGGCTTGCCCGCGATGCAGCCGCCGCGAACTCACGGGCACCCCACCGACGCCATCGCAGGCAAGCCAGCTCCAACAGAGCCCGCACAACCTGTAGGAGCCGGGCTTGCCCGCGATGCAGCCACCGCGAACTCACGGGCACCCCACCGACGCCATCGCAGGCAAGCCAGCTCCAACAGAGCCCGCGCAACCTGTAGGAGCCGGGCTTGCCCGCGATGCAGGCGCCGCGCACTCACGGACACCCCACCGACGCCATCGCAGGCAAGCCAGCTCCAACAGAGCCCGCGCAACCTGTAGGAGCCGGGCTTGCCCGCGATACAAACGCCGCGCACTCACAGGCACCCCACCGACGCCATCGCAGGCAAGCCAGCTCCAACAGAGCTCGCGCAACCTGTAGGAGCCGGGCTTGCCCGCGATGCAGCCACCGCGTACTCGCTGACACCCCACCGACGCCATCGCAGGCAAGCCAGCTCCAACAGCGCCCGCGTAACCTGTAGGAGCCGGGCTTGCCCGCGATGCAAACGCCGCGCACTCACGGGCACCCCACCGACGCCATCGCAGGCAAGCCAGCTCCAACAGAGCCCGCGCAGCCTGTAGGAGCCGGGCTTGCCCGCGATACAGACGCCGCGCACTCGCGGACACCCCTGCGTACCAATAGATTTCTTCTGTTGCATCAATGCGTTATTCCGCTTTGACCCCCAGCCCGTGCTGGCCAAGACTTGGGCTTTTCCGGCAGCCAGGAGCCCCCCATGTCCGACCAACTCACTTGCGAACAACTCAACGACGAAGCCATTGCCTTTGCCGAGCAGGTTTTCGATTGCGCCCGTCAAGGTGATGCCGTTGTTCTTGAGCGCTTGTTGCAGCAGGGGCTGCCGGCCAATCTCTGCAACCACAAAGGCGATAGCCTGTTGATGCTTGCCAGCTACCATGGCCATGTCGAGGCGGTGCGTGTGTTGTTGCAGCACGGTGCCGATCCGCACGTCGCCAACAACAATGGCCAACTGCCGCTTGCCGGCGCCGCGTTCAAGGGCGACCTGGCCATGGTGCAACTGCTGGTGGAGCAGGGCGCCAGCGTCGAGGCGGCGACGGCTGATGGTCGTACGGCATTGATGATGGCGGCGATGTTCAACCGAACCGCAATCGTGGACTATCTGCTGGCACAGGGGGCCGACCCCAAACGTGCAGATGCCAAGGGCATGAGCGCATTAGGCGCAGCCCAGGCCATGGGCGCGCAGGGCGCCGTGACGCAGTTGCAAGCGCTGGCCGGCTAACCCTCGGTGGGTGTTTACCGTTATCCTTGGCGCCTTTTATCGTCGTAAGGGGCCCCTCATGAAAAACCAACTGGTCGAACTCATCGGCAAAATCAGCTCCGGCTGCCTGCGTGAGGATGACATCGAGCGGATCGCTGACGAAGCCGCTCAGGCGTATGCCGATCCAGCCGGGTTTCTGGCCGCCAACCCCGATATCAACTACGACGACACCTTCCCGATTCCCCTGGGTGAATGGGTTGTGGTGGGCAGCCTGCCGGACACCGTGCTGTTCCAGGCTGACAGCTACCAGGACCTGTTCGCCCAGATCGTCGCCTCCTTCGGCCCCGATGTGGCGTTCAACATCAAGCCCAAGCAATTGGCCAAGACTGAAGCCTTGACCGCACTCAACCGCATCCAGATCCAGATGAGCAGCATGAACAAAGAGGCGGGCGGCTATGTGTTGCTCGACTTCAGTGAGCCGCTCGACGATGAATTGCAGGTCGTGCTGGTTTACGGCAACGACCTGGAGCGGGTGCTTGAGTTGTCTGCCGAAGTCGGGATTTCCGCCGCGCCGTCGCTTGAAGCACTGCGGCTGGCCTTGCACGTTTAAGTCGGTGTGGACACCAGGGTGTTGAGCGCTGGCTATGCTCAGTGACACATCCCGTCACAGGAGCGGCATCATGGGTTCGACATTTAATGGCTTTCTTGGCCTGATCATCCTGGCCCTGGACATCTGGGCAATCATCAACGTGATTAAAAGCAGCGTAGGGACCGGGCCCAAGGTGCTCTGGGTGCTGCTGATCCTGCTGTTGCCGGTGCTGGGCCTGATCATCTGGGCGATTGCCGGCCCCCGGGGCAATGTCCGTCTGTAGGTGCCTGCGCGGCCTGCGGTGCCTCGACGAATATTCGACCTGTCATGATCGACAACGTACACTGCGCCCTTTTCTATGGCGGGCGCGTTTGCGCCCGTTGTCAGCCGCTTTTATTGGAGGTCCCGCAATGAGCGACTACCTGGAGACGTTGTACGAAGGCTACGGCCAGCGCTTTCGCATGGACAAGCTGCTGCACGAGGTTCGTACCGAGCACCAGCACCTGGTGATTTTCGAGAACCCGCGCATGGGGCGCGTGATGGCGCTGGACGGTGTGATCCAAACCACCGAGGCCGATGAGTTCATCTACCACGAGATGCTCACCCACGTCCCGATCCTGGCCCATGGCACTGCGCGGCGCGTACTGATCATCGGCGGCGGTGACGGTGGCATGTTGCGTGAAGTGACCAAGCACCGTGGCGTCGAGCACATCACCATGGTCGAGATCGACGGTACCGTGGTCGACATGTGCAAGGAGTTCCTGCCGGAGCACTCCAAGGGCGCCTACGATGACCCGCGCCTGAATCTGGTCATTGATGACGGCATGCGGTTCGTCGCCACCACCGAAGAGAAGTTCGACGTCATCATCTCCGACTCCACTGACCCGATTGGTCCGGGAGAGGTGCTGTTCTCCGAGAACTTCTACCAGGCCTGCCACCGTTGCCTGAACGACGGTGGTATTCTGGTCACTCAGAACGGCACGCCGTTCATGCAGTTGTCTGAAGTTCAAACCACCGCAAGCCGCATGCGCAGCCTGTTCGCCGATTGGCACTTCTACCAGGCCGCGGTACCGACCTACATCGGCGGTGCAATGACCTTCGCGTGGGGCGCTACCAACACCAGTTACCGCAAACTGCCGCTGGAAACCCTGCGTCAGCGTTTCGCCGGCAGTGGAATCGTTACGCGTTATTACAACCCAGAGATTCACATCGGTGCGTTTGCCTTGCCGCAATACGTGCTGCAGGCTGTAAACAAGCCCAGCAACGATTGATGCTGCACTACGGCGCCTTAGGGCGCCGTAGTCGATTTCATGAAGCGTGGCAAGTTTCTGAACAGAATTTTCACATTCGATTGCCGACAATTCGTGCGCTCAAATGCCTGTTCGACGAATGGCTCCCCAGTGCCCGGTTGTTTAGGGCAGGCTTGTTATTTTGCTCTTCGTTTCTTTCAAATCTGAATCTTTGGGATCTTCCTATTCATGGCTAACACGGACGCCTTGAGTCATCAGCGTGCTGCTTCGCGCGCGCTGCAACCGACCGTCAAATCGCACCTGGCCTATACGCTGCTGAGCGGCCTGGTGATCATGCTGATGCTCAGCCTGGTGAGGCTGGCACTGCTGGTTTACAACAGCGATCAGATCGGCAACACCCCGGTCTCGACGTTGGCCGAGGCGTTCGCCAACGGCCTGCGTTTCGACCTGCGCCTGGTGGTGTACCTCTGCATTCCGCTGATGCTGGCACTGTTGAGTGTTCGGGCGATGGCCGCACGCGGCCTGTTCCGTTTCTGGTTGACCGTGACCGCCAGTGTGGCCATGTTCCTCGGCCTGATGGAGATGGACTTCTACCGTGAATTCCACCAGCGCCTTAACGGATTGGTCTTCCAGTACGTCAAGGAAGATCCGAAGACCGTACTGAGCATGCTGTGGTACGGCTTCCCTGTCGTACGTTACCTGTTGGCCTGGGCCTTCGGGACCTGGTTGCTGAGCCTGCTGTTCAAAGGTGTCGACCGCATGACGCGGCCTCGTGGCGTATACGGCAGCAGTGTGGCCGGTGCGCGTAGCGTAGCGCCTTGGTATGTGCGCGGCGGCGTGTTCTTCATGGTGCTGTTGGTGGCCGTGGTTGCCGCACGCGGTACCTTGCGTCAAGGCCCGCCGATGCGTTGGGGCGACGCTTACACCACCGATTCGAACTTTGCCAACCAGTTGGGCCTGAACGGTACGCTGACCCTGATCACCGCTGCCAAGAGCCGGATGTCCGAAGAGCGTGACAACATCTGGAAGGCCACCCTGCCGCAGGATGAAGCGCAGGAGACCGTGCGCAGCAT
The DNA here is from genome assembly GCF_002753995.1 of Pseudomonas sp. HLS-6. Lineage (NCBI taxonomy): Bacteria > Pseudomonadati > Pseudomonadota > Gammaproteobacteria > Pseudomonadales > Pseudomonadaceae > Pseudomonas > Pseudomonas sp. HLS-6. Next base: position 3,799,297 of record NZ_CP024478.1, on the reverse strand, counting down.
GTTGCTGACGCCTCACGACAAGCTGGTCGATGCCGATGAAGCGGCTGTGCGCCGTGAGTTCACCCCGCCAGTCGAGAAAACCCTGCCGATCAAGAACGTCGTGGTGATCCTGCTGGAAAGCTTCGCCGGGCATTCGGTGGGTGCGCTGGGTGCCACCACCAACATTACGCCGTACTTCGACAAACTGGCCAAGGAAGGGTTGCTGTTCGACCGTTTCTTCTCCAACGGCACCCATACCCACCAGGGTATGTTCGCCACCATGGGCTGCTTCCCCAACCTGCCAGGTTTCGAATACCTGATGCAGACGCCTGAAGGCAGCCACAAACTGTCGGGTTTGCCAGCGCTGCTCAGTGCACGCAAATACGATGACGTCTATGTCTATAACGGCGACTTCGCCTGGGACAACCAGTCCGGGTTCTTCAGCAACCAGGGCATGACCACTTTCATTGGCCGTAACGATTTCGTCAATCCAGTGTTCTCCGACCCGACCTGGGGCGTTTCTGACCAGGACATGTTCGACCGTGGTGCTGAAGAACTGGCGAAAAACTATGGCAAGAAACCGTTCTATGCCTTGCTGCAAAGCCTGTCCAACCACACGCCGTACGCGTTGCCGAAAAACCTGCCGGTAGAGCCTGTGACGGGCCAGGGTCGTCTCGACGAGCACCTGACCGCCATGCGTTATTCCGACTGGGCATTGGGTCAGTTCTTCGAGAAGGCGCGCAAAGAGCCGTACTTCAAGGAAACCTTGTTCGTTATTGTTGGCGACCATGGTTTCGGCAACAACCAGCAGGTCACCGAACTCGACCTGAGCCGCTTCAACGTACCGCTGCTGCTCATTGCGCCGGGTATCCAGGAGAAGTTCGGTGCGGTCAGCCACACCGTGGGTACCCAGATCGATATCGTGCCGACCATCATGGGTCGCCTCGGTGGCGAAACCCGTCATCAGTGCTGGGGGCGTGACCTGCTTAACCTGCCGGAAGGCGACCAGGGTTTTGGCATGATCAAACCGTCGGGTAGCGAGCAGACCGTTGGCCTGGTAACGGGTGATCGGATTCTGATCGAGTCCAAGGACATGTCGCCACGCATGTACCGCTACCAACTGGGTCGCGAGTTCAAGGCCGAGCGAATCGAAAGCCCGGACCAGGCTGAACTGACGCGCAAGCTGGAGTCGTTCATCCAGACGGCGACCAAGAGCCTGCTGGACAACACCGCCGGTGTGGTTCACGGCGTGCCGGACTGATCACCGGTACTACGTGATGCCTGTTTGACCAAAGCCCCGATTTATCGGGGCTTTTGTTTTTTGATGTGTCGATACGACTTACATCGGTTGGCACGAGCGCTGCGCAAGCGCTAGGATGCACTCAGGGTCTACCTGATTCACGCTTCCCGGCCCTGTCTTGATCACTAGCTCGAAGGCCCGCGCCTCTACTGTGGGCGATAGCGTCACGCACTGAAGGTTAATCCATCGGTATTTGCGGAGGACGATTCATGAGCAGCCAATATGATGACATCAGCATTAATGTCTTGCGCAGCATGAAGGAAGGCGGGTTCGACTTTGCCCGTATCCACCCCATCGAGTTCTATGCCGTTTTCCCCGATGAGGAGCGTGCCCGCAGAGCAGCCGGGAAATTCCGCGGCGAGTCGCTCAATGCACAGGTCTGTGAATGTGCGGATGGCGGCTGGCATCTGGAGTTGAGCAAGGTGATGTATGCCACCCATGGCGGCATCGATGAGTTCGAACAGGGCTTTGAGGCGGTGATCGCACCGCTGGGTGGTGAGGTCCAAGGCTGGGGGGTCAAGCAAGAACGTTTGCTGGCCTGAGCCAATCAACCGTCAGCCGGGCACTGCCTCGCAATGAGGCGCCGTCGCCCGGTTGACGGTGTATCTCGCACTGCTCTGGTGCGGTGTTTTTCCCTCGCTTCTATAACCACTTGAAATAAAAGCATTTATGCCGATGGCACGGGGCTTGCGATGACGTCTTGGTCCGGATGACAAGGAGTTCGGCATGATCCGCAGCTTTTATGACGAAATGTATGCCGGCAACGGTGAAGTCCGAGCGCACTACAGCGGATTCGCCAGTTGGCTGGCCGAGACCCCGCCGGAACTGTTGGCTCAGCGTCGTCGGGAAGCCGACCTGCTGTTTCATCGTGCCGGTATTACGTTCACCCTCTATGGCGATGAGCAAGGCACTGAACGCCTGATCCCGTTCGACACCATTCCCCGTAGTATTCCCGCCGCTGAGTGGCGCGTGATCGAACGGGGCTGCATCCAGAGGGTCAAGGCCCTCAACCTGTTTCTCGCCGACCTCTACCATGATCAGCGCATTCTGCGGGCCGGCATCATTCCGGCCGAGCAGGTGCTCGCCAACGAACAGTATCAGTTGGCAATGCAGGGGTTGAATCTGCACCGTGATCTATACGCGCATATCTCCGGGGTCGACCTGGTGCGCGACAGCGACGGCAGCTACTACGTACTCGAGGACAACCTGCGTACTCCCAGCGGTGTGAGCTACATGCTCGAAGACCGCAAAATGATGATGCGCCTGTTCCCGGAGCTGTTCGCCGCTCAACGCATCGCCCCGATCGATCACTATCCGAACCTGTTACTCGACACCCTGAAAAGTTCCAGCCCGCTGGATAACCCCAGTGTTGTGGTGTTGACCCCCGGTCGTTTTAACAGTGCCTTCTTTGAGCATGCTTTTCTCGCCCGTGAAATGGGCGTGGAACTGGTCGAAGGCGCGGACCTGTTTGTACGGGACGAGCGTGTGTACATGCGCACCACGGACGGCCCCAAGGCGGTCGATGTGATTTACCGGCGCCTGGACGATGCCTTCCTCGATCCGCTGGCCTTCAACCCTGACTCAATGCTGGGCGTGCCCGGCCTGTTGTCTGCTTACCGCTGCGGCAACGTGGTACTGGCCAACGCAATTGGTACCGGGGTCGCCGACGACAAGTCGATCTACCCCTATGTCACCGACATGATCCGTTTCTATCTGGACGAGGAGCCGATTCTGAAGAACGTGCCGACCTGGCAATGCCGCAAACCGGCTGAGTTATCCCATGTGCTGGCGCATTTACCGGAGCTGGTGGTCAAGGAAACCCAGGGCTCGGGCGGCTACGGCATGTTGGTCGGGCCTGCCGCCAGCCGTGCCGAACTCGAAGCCTTTGCGGCGCGGATCAAAGCGCGCCCTGCGGCCTACATCGCGCAGCCGACGCTGTCGTTGTCGACCTGTCCGACCTTTGTCGAGAACGGCATTGCCCCACGGCATATCGATTTGCGTCCCTTCGTCTTGTCCGGCCGGGAAACCCGCGTGGTGCCCGGTGGTTTGACCCGGGTGGCGCTGCGTGAGGGCTCGCTGGTGGTCAACTCGTCCCAGGGGGGCGGTACCAAGGACACCTGGGTCGTTGAGGATTGAATCATGTTGAGTAGAACGGCCTCGGATCTGTATTGGATGTCGCGTTATCTGGAGCGGGCGGAGAACCTCGCGCGGATGCTTGATGTCAGTTATTCACTGTCACTGATGCCGCAGGACGGCCGCGGAGGCGGCCTTGATGAGCTGGCGATGCCGTTGCTGATCACGGGCACCCTTGATGACTACCTCGAACGTCATGGCGAACTGCACGCCGAGCGACTGTTGCAGCATTTCGCCCTGGACCCGGGCAACCCGGCCAGTATCTACAGTTGTCTTGGCTCGGCACGGGCCTGTGCGCATGCGGTTCGTGGGCGAATTACCGCCGACATGTGGGAGAACATCAATGCGGCCTGGCTGGAAATCCGTGGCATTGCCGAGCAGGGCGTAGGGCGTTATGGCCTGAGCCGTTTTTGTGAGTGGGTGAAGGAGCGCTCACACCTGTTTCGCGGTGCTACCTACGGCACCATCATGCGCAACGATGCCTTTCGTTTTATCCGGCTGGGCACCTTTATCGAGCGTGCCGACAACACGTTGCGCCTGCTTGACGCCCGCTATGAAGTGCTGGGTGATGAAGCCGATGCGGTCAGTGACAGCTCGGCCCGGGGTTACTACCAGTGGAGCGCCTTGCTCCGGGCCCTGTCGTCTTTCGAGGCTTACACCGAGATCTACCGCGATGCACCTGCGGCGCGGCATGTGGCCGAGTTGCTGTTGCTGCGTGCGGATGTGCCGCGTTCGTTAAGGGCTTGCACTGAAGAGATCGACCAGATCCTGGCCAGCCTGCCCGGCGCCAACGGCCGTCCGGCACAGCGCCTGGCTGCCGAGGTGGATGCGCGCCTGCGCTACACCGGTATCGACGAAATCCTCGATGCGGGCCTGCACCCTTGGTTGAGCGACTACATCCCGCTGGTACGCCAGTTGGGCAACGCCATTCACAGCGCTTACCTGGAGGTCGTATGAGACTGACCATTAGTCATGAAACCGCCTATCACTATGAAGACCCGGTACGCACCAGCATCCAGTACCTGCGCCTGACCCCACACGACACCGAGCGGCAGCAGGTATTCAATTGGCACCTCGACCTGCCTCGACCGGCACGGGCGCAAGTAGACCCATTCGGCAACATCCTGCACGTGTTGAGCCTGGATGAACCGCATTCCGAATTGATTATCCGGGCTCGGGGGCAGGTGGAGATCGACGAGCAGTTCGAGGTTGAACATGAGGCGGGTTCGGCACTGCCGTTCTTGCGTTTCACGCGGTTGACCGAGGCCGACGAAGCGCTGCGCGCATTTGCCGAGCGCCAATGCCGCAAGCGCCGTGATCGTTCCGCGCTGATTGACCTGATGCATGGATTGCACGAGCGAATTGCCTACACCCCCGGGGCGACGGTGGTGGAGACCAGTGCCGCGCAAGCGTTCGCGGGTGGCGCGGGCGTCTGTCAGGACCACGCCCACGCGTTCCTAGCGTGCGCCCGCAGCCTTGGCATTCCGGCACGATATGTGTCTGGTTACTTGTTCGACAGCGACAGCCAGCACCTGGCCAGCCATGCCTGGGCAGAGGCCTGGCTGGACAATGGCTGGTACAGCTTTGATGTCACCAACCAACTGCAGCGCCCCGAACGGCACCTGAAGTTGGCGGTCGGCCTGGATTACCTGGACGCGTGCCCGGTGCGCGGCATGCGCCGGGGTGGTGGCTTTGAGCAGATGCACGCCAAGGTGCTGGTCACCCCGACCCTCGGCGCGCAGCAGCAATAGCCCTAGGGCTGCTTGTGCCCGGCCATGTGCTGGAGGTAGGCGAGCAGGGCGTCAAGCTCGCCGTCGCTAAGCACGCTGCTGCTAAAGCCGGGCATTTTCGCCTGTGGCCACTGACGCAGGCTTTGCGGGTCGCGGATATAGCGGCGCAGGTGGTCGAGGTGGAAGTACTCGGTCGGGTTGTAGGGCAGGTTCAGGTCCGGGCCAAACTGTGCATCGCCGGCGCCGTTGAGCGTGTGGCAGGCCAGGCAGTTTTTCTGGAACACGGTAAAGCCGAGGTTGACCGGGCTATTGTCTGCAAGCCCAGGTGCGGGGCGCATGGCCGGGAAGCGTTCGGCGACGGCGTCCAGGCGGCGAATGCTGGCAACCTGGAAAGGCCACTGTTCAGGGCTGATATGACCTGCCTGCGGGTTCGTCCATACCAGGTAGAAGGGGCCTGCGCTTGGTTTGCCTTTGCCGAGGCCCGGCCAGGGTTTGGCGGGGTCCTCAATGGCCAGCCAGGCCCGTGCTGGCCCCTTGGCGAGCAGTGGCGCCGCTGGCATCTCGGCGGCGAAGCCGTCCAGCGCAACTGCCTGCAGGTGATCCTGTGCCGAAACCCCGGTCAGCAGGGCGCTGAGGGGGATGGCGCGGTAGTGCATGGCTTTCTTGTAGGAAACATCGTCCGCGATGCTGATCGACTGCGCTTGCGGGTGCTTGAGCAAGTCTTCGGTTTGCCAGTTGATCGGCGCATCACCCAGTTCCAGAACCAGTTGAGCGGCCTGTAACGGTAGACTCAGCACGGCAAACAGCAGGGCAAGGCAGCGTCGCATGGAACAGTCTCCAACCAATGAGACCGGCAGCATACACTACGGCTGATAGGTTCCTGAGGCGTGCGCGTCGCTCAGCCGAACAGCCGCGATAGATTCGGCAGAATCAAGAGTAGGGTAGTGGCAAAGAGGATGAGCCCTGCCTGACGTACTTTCGTGTGCTTGAACATGGCTGACTGCCTTTTTGTTGTTATTCCTGAATGCCGAGTGGCTTCCCTGTCGAAGGTTTTACGTGTGATTTCGGGCCTGCCAGGCGCCGACACAAACCTGCTGAAAGTGGGTATACAACTAACCTTAGGGTCAACGTCACCCATCTTTTAGAACGGTTTGGTATTTCCAGCGTTTAGAATCTTTGCTTTGGCTATCAGGCGTTTTGCCATGCCATGATGATCGCCCTTGCTAGACACGTGCGTGCAGTTCGTCGGTGGATCCAGTCTGCATGACCGTTCGTCAGTGCATTCTACTTGCTTACAGGCCTTAATCGCGGCAGGCTCTAGCACGCATTTCGCCTTTGTCGTTCGGGACTATCTCTATGTCGCTACGCATCTGCATCCTTGAAACCGACGTCCTGCGGCCGGAACTGGTCGAGCAGTTTCAGGGCTACGGCCGGATGTTCGAGCAACTGTTTGCCCGCCAACCCATCGCCGCCGAGTTCAGCCTGTATAACGTAATGAACGGCGAGTACCCCAGTGATGAGCAATCGTTCGATGCTTACCTGGTTACCGGTAGCAAGGCCGATTCGTTTGGCAGCGATCCCTGGATTCAAACCCTCAAGACTTTTTTGCTTGAGCGCTATCAGCGTGGCGACAAGTTGCTTGGCGTGTGCTTTGGTCATCAGTTGCTGGCGCTGCTGTTGGGGGGCAAGACCGAGCGTGCGACGCAGGGCTGGGGCGTCGGTATTCACCGTTATCGCCTGAACGCACAGCAGCCGTGGATGACCCCGCCGATCGAAGACCTGACCTTGTTGATCAGCCATCAGGACCAGGTCACCCGCTTGCCGGAAAACGCCACGCTGATCGCGTCCAGCGAGTTCTGCCAGTATGCGGCCTATCACATCGACGATCAGGTGCTGTGTTTCCAGGGGCACCCCGAGTTCGTTCACGATTACTCACGGGCGCTGCTTGATTTGCGTCAGCAGCACCTGGGCGATGAGGTCTATCGGCAAGGGCTGGCCAGCCTGTCCAGCGAGCACCAGGGTGAAACCGTGGCCGAATGGATGATGCGCTTCGTGGCCCATAAGCCCGAAGGCACGACGGCCTGAGGGTGCACCTCAGAGCCAGCCGGAGCGCTTGAAACTGGCAAAGAGTGCGGAGCAGCCTACGGTGATCACCCCCAGTACGGCAAAGTAGCCGTACTGCCAGCCAAGCTCAGGCATGTTCTGGAAGTTCATGCCGTAGATACCGGCCACGGCGGTGGGGAAGGCCAGTATCGCCGCCCAGGCGGCGAACTTGCGCTGGACGATGCTTTGCCGCGATGACTCCAGCAGCATGCCGATCTCGATGGTCTGGCTGGCGATGTCACGAATACCGGCCAGGTCTTCCATCTGTCGGGTCACGTGAATCTGCACATCTCGAAAGTACGGGCGCATGTTCTTGTCGATGAACGGGAACGTCAGGCGTTGCAGTTCCTCGCTGATCTCGACCATCGGCGCCACATAGCGACGCAAGCGCAGAATGTCCCGGCGCAGGCCGTGCAGGCGCTTGATGTCGTCTTCGTTGAGTGCACCACTCAGTACGCTCTGTTCCAGCTCTTCGATTTCGCCGTGAATCGCTTCGCTGACTGGCTGATAGTTTTCGGTGACAAAGTCGAGCAGGGCGTAGAGGACGAAGTCCTCGCCATGCTCCAGCAGCAGCGGGCGCGCTTCGCAGCGTTGGCGTACCAGCGCGTAGGACTTCGAGTGGCCATTGCGGCAGGTGATGATGTACCCCTTGCCGGCGAAGATGTGCGTCTCGATGAACTCCAGCTTGCCCTCGTGGCGCACGGGTGAATACGTCACGATGAACAGCGCGTCGCCGAATGTTTCCAGCTTCGGCCGGCTGTGTTTTTCCAGGGCATCTTCAATGGCCAGTTCGTGCAGGTTGAACTGGCGCTGCAGATTGGCCAGCGCCTGCGCATCAGGCTCTTCCAGGCCGATCCAGACAAAGTGCCCTGGCTTGCTGGCCCAGTGGCTGCCTTCGTCCAGTTCGATTGACGTAACTTTTCTGCCGGCGCTGTACACCGCGGCTGCAACGACTCGTCCCATGACTGCTCGCTTCTTCAGGTGATCCTGTCAGCTTGGTATGACTGCATCGATCCGGCAACTGCTCAGGCCGACGGCAGTTCGTTTTCCATCGTGTCGATGCAGCGCTGCATCTGTTCTCGGCACTGTTGGATCAACGCCGGGATGTCCTCTTTGCCGAGGCCGCTGGTCGAGATGGGCGCCAGCGAGCGGATGATGACGTCGCCGCTGTTCCAGCGATTCAGGCGCATGCGCTGTGCATAACGGCTGACGCACACCGGCACGATGGGAACCCCTGCTTCAATCGCCAAGCGGAACGCACCGCTCTTGAAGTCCAGCAACTGGTTGCCGGGGTTGCGTGTACCTTCCGGGAAAATCCAGATCGAGGTGTTGTTGTGCTGCACTATCCGGGTGGTGGCATGGAGCGCCTGCCGTGCATGGTAGGCGTTGCTGCGGTCGACCAGAATGTTGCCGCCAAGCCAGAAGATCTGACCGAAAAAAGGTATCCAGCCCAGGCTTTTCTTGCCGATGCACACCGTGCGTGGCGGGACGACACCGCCGAGGACGAACAGGTCGAAGTTGGACTGGTGGTTGGCGATGATCACGCAGCCGGGCGGCTGGTCGAACAAGGGGCCGACTTCGGCCTTGACCCGCAGGCGCAGCAACCCGCCAATGGGCCAGGCATACAGGCGAGCGAAAATCCGGCTGTTGTCTGGGTTGAAGGGGCGGCACAGGCCAATCAACAAGCCAAGCGTACCCGCCAGCAGAAAGTGTATGCCCAACAGAAGCATACGGATCAGATAAAGCATCGAGTGACTCACACTGGGCAAACGCGGCGCAGTGTACGGCTGTGCACTCGTGGGGGCAAACACTGATGGTGCTGGCCGAGGGCCAAGGCATCGCAGGCAAGGTCGGCCCGGTGTGAAAGCCAATGCCTTGTGTGGGGCCTGTGGTGAACAGGCTCGCCTGCGATGCGTCGGAGACGTTAGCCCAGGTGTTCCTGATCGAGAATGATTGCATCGTCCAGGGTGTCGAGCAGGGCCTTGCGCACCTTGAGCTTGGTGTTCTTGTGCGCGCTCATGTTGATTTTCTTCAGTTGCCGGGCAGCGGCCAGGGCGGCCTCCTGCAACTGCTCGGCAGCCACGACTTTATCCAGGAAGCCGGCGTCGACGGCGCTGATCGGGTCGAACATCTCGCCATTGATCACCGAGCGGTGAAACGCCGAGCGGCGCAGACGGTCGCGGGCCAGTTCGATGCCGGCGTGGTGCATGGTCATGCCGATCTGTACTTCGTTCAGGCCGATACTGAAAGGGCCTTCGACACCGATACGGTAATCGGCCGAGAGCAGCAGGAAGGCACCCTTGGCCACGGCGTGCCCGGGGCAGGCGACAATCACCGGGAACGGGTGAGCGAGCAGACGCCGGGACAAGGTAGAGCCTGCCGTGACCAGGCTCACGGCCGCCTGTGGCCCGGAGGTCATCACCTTCAGGTCATAACCGCCGGAGAGGATGCCCGGTTGGCCGGTGATAATTACCACTGCACGGTCTTGCTGCGCACGATCCAGCGCGCTGTTGAACGCGGCGATCACATCGGGAGAGATCGCGTTGACCTTGCCGTTGTTCAGGGTCAGGGTCGCGATACCCTCGTCCAGGTGGTAGGTAATCAGCTCACTCATGAGAGGGATCCTTTGTTAAGAGTGAGGCAGACGTTACTCAGCCTCTGCAGCCAGGTAAAGCGCCAAGGCTGACTGGCCGGTCAGCCCTGGCGCCTGCGGCCCCGTACGCTGGGGGGCGACGGTGAAAGGCGGGTAAAGCGCTTTATAGATTGGCGGCTTTGCCCTATTTGGCAGGCAAGCGTGGCCGTGGCCCTTAAGCGCATGAAAATTCTGAAAAAAACCTTTGCCAAAAGAAAAACTTTCGACTACATTAGCGCCCCTCGACAGGCTGAACAGCTTGACGAGATCCGGTGAAGTGTCCGAGCGGTTGAAGGAGCACGCCTGGAAAGTGTGTATACAGGAAACTGTATCAAGGGTTCGAATCCCTTCTTCACCGCCAGACAAATGAAAGCCCCGAACTCCAGTAGTTCGGGGCTTTTTTGTTTATGCCATGGAATCAGGGAGTAAGGCGTTTCATATGATCAGTGAATATTTCAACGCATCACAGGTAAAAGCGGCTGAGCAATTGATCATTGCCATCAGCGCTTCGGACGAGCTGCGCGATCGCCATCTGCAGATGTTGCGCGAAACCGAGCTGGATGGCGATGACGCCGAAGAGGCTGAGGGCGACCCATCCCGGCTGTTGTGGATCATCAAGGACATCATCGACTGGGAAACCGGTTTTTACGTCGACTGGAGTGACACGGAGTCCTTCGTCGAATGCTTGGGCGAACTTGCCGAAAGCCGCGGTGTGACGCTGAGCTTCGGCGTTGAAGACCCGCTGGCCGAAGAGTTTCTCGACGAAGTCGAGGTGCCTGAATTGATGCTCCGCGCTCACGCCGAACTGGCCGCACAAGGCCTGGTGCTGTGGAACTGGGACACCGAGGGTGATGCGTATGGCGGCTGGATCAGTCGCCCGGACGCGGCGCCTGTGATGGCGACCGTTTCCGAGGTCCTGAGTGTCGAGATTCGCGAAGGCAGCGAGTCGTTTTAATGCCAGCGGCCGCCATCGCCCTTCACGGGCGCGATGGCGGCTGTCGACCGCTGCCGTGTCGACCTTAGAAGCTGACCGACGCCGATACCCTGGCTGTGCGTGGCGCACCGGGGAACAAGTAGCCATCCCCCAGGTATTCGCTGGCGTCACGCCAGTAACGGCGGTCGAACAGGTTGTCCACCGTCAGGCGCAGTACCGTGTCGTATCCGCCGATGCGGGTGCGGTAGCGGCTGCCAAGATCAAACACGGCATAACTGCCGACGGCCACGCTGCCGGCATGGTTGGCGTATTTGCTGGCGCTGTAGCGTGCACCGCCGAGCAGCGCCAGGCCGGGTAGGCCGGGCAGGCTGTAGTCGGCCTGCAGGGCGGCGCGGAAGTTCGGTACGTTGAGGGCCTGGTGGCCTTCGTAATCGGCGGTGTCGCTACCCTCGACCCGGGCGCGAATCGCCGCAGCACTGGCATTGATCTGCAGGTTTGACGTCACCCAGCCGCTCGCGCCCAGTTCCAGGCCTGTGTTCTTCTGTTGGCCCTGTTGCACATAGGTGAACGCCCCGGCGCCGTCCGGGCGCATGTACTGGTACGCCTGGCGCAACTGAAACAGCGCTGCGCTGAGGCTCAGGCGTTGCCAGTCGCGTTTGATGCCGACTTCCAGTTGGCGTGACAGGGTAGGGGCCAGGGTTTCTGATGCGTTGCTGGAAAAAAGTGGTGCGGTGCCGCCCGACGACAACCCTTTGCTGTAGCTGGTGTAGATCGAAATGTCCTGGCGCGGTTTGTAGATCAGCGCGGCATTGGGCAGCAGTTCGTAGCGCTGTGTGGTGCGTGTTGAATTGCCGTCTTCATCGAAGGCGTGCTCATCCAGGCGCACCTCGCGCGCGCCTAGCACGGTCTGCCACTGTTCGTTGAAGCTGATGCGGTCACTGATGAACAGGCCGTACTGGCGGCTGTCGAGGCGGCGGGTGCTCTGGCCAACATCCGCCTCGGTTGTGGGCATCGTTGCAGGATCCTGAGCAATATTGCCAGTGCCTACCGGATTGGAAACAGTAGGTCGTTGATCCAGTGTTCGCCGCTGCGCACTGCTGCCGACCGTCAGGTCATGCTCCAGGCTGGCAGCGGTAAAACGGCCATTGAGCGTAATCTGGGCTTCGTCGATGCGTCGGGTATCATCGGGGCTGCGGTAGTCGTAGATGTCGTAGTCGCCGCTGGGGCTGAAGAAGTTGCCTGGCGGAGGGTTGTTGCAGGTGGCATCCCAGCACCCAAAGGCAAACGAGCTGTAGTCGTCGATCACCACCTTGCTGCGCGAGGCGCTGAGGCTGCCGGTCCAGATATCGCTGAAGCGGTACTCGAAGCGCCCACCCAGGTTCAGCGAGTCAATCGTCACGGGCTTGGCCCAACGTTGGTAGGCCAGGTGATCCTCGGGGTCGACACTGTGCGGCAGGCTGTTGCCGCCCAGCAGTTGATAGCCAGGCGCCGAACGCTGCTCGCGCTGCTGATACTCGACGTCCAACTGCAACAGGGCGTCGGGGTTGAGCTGCCAGTCGAACGCCAGCGACGCGAAGTCCCGTTGCCCATCGGCGTGTTCGACATACGAGCGAATGTCTTCATGTGCCAGGTTGGCCCGCAGGCCGAATTGCCGTTCGCTGCCGAACCAGCCGCCCAGGTCGGCGGCCATGTAGCGCTCACCCTGATCATCGCCTGACAGGGTCAGTGAGCGAACGTCCTCAGGGCGTTTGGTGGCGTAGTTGATCACTCCGCCCGGCGCGGATACGCCGCTCTGCAAGCCTGAGAGCCCCTTGAGCAGTTCCACCTGCTGTTTGTTTTCCAGTGCTACGTTCTGTTCCCCGGCGATGGTCTGGCCGTTGATCTTGTAGCTGCTGGCCGCATCCAGGCTGAAGCCGCGCACCATGAAGTTCTCGTAGTAGCCCACGGGCGCATAGTTTTCGCCTACAGAGGCATCGCTTTGCAGCACTTCGCTGAGCAGACGCACCTGGCGGTCGGCAATCAGCGACTCGGTAAACACCGAGACCGAGGCGGGCGTATCGAGCAGTGGGGCGGGCTGGAAGCCACCGACGGTCGCTTCGTGGGCCTGGTAGCCCTCGTCCAGTTGCTCAGAGACTGTCAACGGTGCCAGTGTGATGCCGTTTTCGGCCATGGTGTGCGATGAGCTCAAGGCCAGGCTGAAGCTCAGCAGGCCGAGGGGCAGGCGGTGCAGGGTCATGCGAAAAGCTCCTTGAGGGCCTGCAGCGGGTGCGCCGTTATAGCTCGGCTGCTACCCAAGTGCTGGAGGCCCGGTGCGGCGAAACATTAAGTGCGCTAGAACGCGATAACTACCGGCATTGCGCCGGACAGCTGCGGGGGCGAAAAACGGCCGCTATCTTAGCAGGGGCGCCATGGACAAGGCGCCCCTGAGTTCACCGAAAATTCAGTGAGTTGTAAGGAGGGGGGAGGGCTCTAGTGCTCTGACGGCGGCGACGATGGCTTGTGTTTACGCCACTGGCCGTCAAGCTTTGACCAGGTCTTGCCGTCGGTGACAGCCATCAGTTTGCGCCCGTCCTTGAGCGTGGCCACGAAGGTCACCTCTTCCTCCTTGCCGCCCAGCCAGAGGCCGGCGATCAAGCCAAGAGGGCCTGCCATCAGTGCGCCGGCCACGCCCCAGCCAAGGGCGCTGCTCAGGCTGCGATTAAACTCCTGATTGGCGATTTTCATGTCCCTGATGCGTGACAGGGTGATTTTTTCTCCGGGCATGGGGTTTTTGCAGGTCTTGAGTGTGAGCGATCCATTGCGGTACTCGCCCTCACCTTGCAAGAAATCGCCGGCTTGAACCGTGAGTCTTGTCATAGTGCTTCCCAGTGAGTAAAGGGGCTGTTGACCAACGCCCTACTCAGCCCTTTGCGCTATGACAAGTCAATCAGCAGGCGACGGAGGGTCGTGCTCTGGGCTTCAGGCGGCACTGGTCAGGCGAGTGCGCTGGTACTGCGCCAGTAGCCATACCACTAGCGCCAGGCCGCCGATGATCGTTCCGGCCAGCGCGATACCGTCCCAGCCATAAGCCTGGAACAGTTGTGTACCGAGCAATGAACCCAGTGCGCCGCCGATGAAGTAGCAGGTGATGTAGCCTGCGTTCAGCCGATTACGCGCCTCCGGGCGCAGGGCGATCACCGCATTCTGGTTGCTCACGTGTACCAGTTGTACTGCCAGATCCAGAACCAGCACGCCAACCAGCAATGCAGCCAGTGACGATTGGGCGAAGGCCAGCGGCAACCAGGCCAGCAGCAATGCCAGCAGGCCGACCAGGGTGCCCATTGAGCCCTTGCCTCGGTCGGCAAGGCGTCCGGCCCAGTTGGCAGCCAGGGCGCCGGCGGCACCGGCCAGGCCGAACAGGCCGATGATCGCGTCGGTGTAGTGATAAGGCTCGGCAGACAGCAGGAAGGCCAGCGGTGTCCAGAACAGCGCGAACAGGCTGAAGGCCAGCAGGCCGAGCAGTGAGCGCAGGCGCAACACCGGTTCTTCGGCGAACAGGCGGAACACCGAGCCGATCAAGGCGGGATAGCGCATGCCTGCAGGTTGATGGCGCGATGGCAGGGCGCGCAGCAGGGCAAGGGTGCACAGGGTCATCAGCCCGGCTGCCAGCAGGTAAATACTGCGCCAGTCCCCCAGGGTTGCCATGAAACCGGCTGCGGTGCGCGCCAGCAGGATGCCCAGCAACAAGCCGCTCATCAGTGTGCCCACCACCCGGCCGCGTTGCCCCGGATCACTCAGGCCGGCGGCCATGGGTACCAGCACCTGAGCCACCACCGAGAACAGGCCGGTCAACGCGGTGCCCAGCAGCAACCAGGGCAGGCTCGCAGATAAGGCGCTGATCAGCAGGCCGAGGGTGCTGATGCTCATCATGGTGACAATCAGGCGTCGCTGTTCGAACAGGTCACCGAGTGGCACCAACAGCAGCAGCCCGACGCCGTAGCTCAGTTGGGCCGTAACGACGATGCTGCCCGCGCTTGCGGTGCTGAGGTTGAACTGCTGGGCAATGCTGTGCAGCAGTGGTTGTGCATAGTAGTTGCTGGCGACGGCGAGGCCCGTGGCAATGGCCATCAGCAGAATCAGTGCGCGGCTCAGCGGTGGCGTGGCTGCGGTCATCGGACGTTCCCTGTATCGGTGGTTGGTGCGTGCTGGTGCCTAGTATCGACAGCGCCTTAATATGACGCCAATGTATCGTTTTCATTCGATCAATCTATAAAACAGATGAATGTATGAACCTCAAGCAGATCGAGTACGCGTTGGCTGTTGCCGATACCGGCAGTTTCACCCTGGCTGCGCAGCGTTGCCATGTCGTGCAGTCGGCATTGAGCCACCAGATTGCCCGGCTTGAAGAGACCTTGGGGGCGCGACTGTTTGAGCGAAGCTCGCGACGGGTGAGCCTGACGCCCGCCGGCGAAGCCTTTGTGGTCAGCGGCCAGGCTGCGCTGGAGGCCGCCCGGCGGATTGGTGATGATGTCGCCGCCGCCTGTGGAGAAGTGCGTGGGCGCTTGTCCATAGGCGAGATCAGCTCTCTGACAGAGCTGGATCTGGTCGACCTGTTGGCAGGTTTCCATCATGAGTACCCGCAGGTTGATATTCGCTGGCTGATCAACAAGAGCGAGGTGTTGATGGCGGATGTGCGGGAGCGGCGCCTGGATGTTGCCTTTATCGGTGTCTGGCCTGGTGAACCGATCGAGGGGGTGGCGTCGCGGCTGCTGGCCAGGGAAGAACTGGTGGCGTTGTTGCCTGCGGGGCATCCGTTGGCCTGCCAGTCACGCGTGTGTCTGGCCGACCTGGAAGACCAACCGCTGGTGGATTTTCCAGCGGGTACAGGCGCTCGGCGCCAGACCGATGAAGCCTTCACCGCCGCCGGGGTGCGCCATCGGGTGCAGTTCGAGGTCGGTAGTGTGATGTTGGTGGAAAAGTTTGTTCAGCGCGGGTTGGCCCTGGGGTTGGTGGCCGCACCCATTGCCCGTGGTTTCAAGGGGGTGGTGGCCTTGCCGGTCAGTGATGCCCCCGTGCGCCATGTCTACGCGATTTGGTCGAATTCGCCGTCGCCGGCCGCCAAGGCGTTCCTGCAGGTGCTGGAACGCTGTCTTGATGCCAGGGCCAACAACTACTGAACGGCAATCACCTCATAGTCCTGGCGTACCCCGGCCAGAACCAGGCTGACGGCGTCGCCTTCCTGCTTGCCCATCAGGCTCTGGCCCAGTGGCGAGCGGGGAGTGATGACGGTAATCAGGGTTTGCGCCTGGGTGATCGTGAGGCCGGCGGCTTCAGGGCCGATGAACAGATGCCGTTGATTGCCGTTTTCCGCTTCCAGGGTCACCAGGTTGCTGACCTGAATGCCGCGTTCCGGGTCGTAGGGGCGCAGCAGGAGCTGTTGGTAGGCAATTCGTCCCTGGCGGATTTCTTCTGTGCGGCGTGCCTGGCCTGTGGCCAGGTATGAGGCTTCCAGGCCCAGGGTGTCGTATTTGTTCTCGGCGATGTTCTCTTCGTGGGTCGCGGTTTCATAAGCGGTCTGGGCCGCGCGCTGGGCAACCTCCAGGTCAATACCCAGTTTTTCGATGATCTGTTGCAGCAGTTCGGCCTTGTTCATGTCAGTTGCAAAATTCCAGGACGTTGGCGCGGCTTTTATCGGTTGGTGCAGTGCGGTTCTGTTGCAGCCAGAACTGGCACTTGGGGTTGGACAGGTTACGTGGATTGCTTTCCATCTGCTCCTCGGCCTGCTGCACTTCCTGTTTGCGCAGTATTTCCTTGTAGCGCTCGAACATCGGGTTATCGGCCGCAGCAGGTTGTTGTGGGGCCTGTACCGGGGCTGGGCGCAGGGTTTCAACCGCCTGGCTCAGCGGCGCGGTGGCTTGCGGCGCAAAATGCAGGGCCAGCCAGACGGTCAGCGCGATGGCGGCGAACCCCAGCCACAGGCCCAGGGCAATGCAGATGATCAATTGAAACGGTTTTAGGGTAATGCTCAGGGCGTGACGTCGTGCGCGAAGGGGCATGGCAGCCTCCTGGCCAGGGCGAGGAAAATGCAATTGTCGCATGCCGTTCCGGGTTTTTTCAGTGTCGGTGCTTTTGTCTGCGATGATTTATCCGGACAATCCACGCTTTTTTCTGACCGATACCTGAGGTGCCTCACATGAATGCTTCCTGGGACATCTTCTGTCGTGTGGTCGATAACTATGGCGATATCGGCGTCACCTGGCGCCTGGCCCGGCAGTTGGTGGCAGAACAGGGGCTGGCGGTGCGTCTGTGGGTGGATGATCTGGGGGCGTTCGTACGCATTTGTCCACAGGCTGATCCGGCTGCCGGGCAACAGTGGCAGCAGGGCGTTCAGGTCTGCCAGTGGCCCGTCGATTGGCAGCCAACCCCGGTGGCCGATGTCGTGATCGGAGCCTTTGGCTGTCAGCTGCCGCCTGCCTACGTTCAGGCCATGCTGGAACACCCGACGCCGGTACTGTGGTTGAACCTTGAGTACCTCAGTGCCGAGGATTGGGTTGAGGGGTGTCACGGGTTGCCGTCGCCTCAGGCCAATGGGCTGCGCAAGGTTTTTTTCTTTCCGGGTTTTACCACCAGGACGGGCGGGCTGCTGCGTGAAGCGAGCCTGTTGGCGCGGCGTCAGGCGTTTGAGCAGGATCCGCTGGCGCGTCAGGCGTTTTTGCGGGGCATTGGCGTGCAACCACACGCCAATGCCCGGCTGATTTCATTGTTTGCCTATGAAAACCCAGGGGTGGCCAGTTGGCTCGAGGCCCTGGCTACCGACAGTCGGCCCAACCATCTGCTGGTGCCCGAAGGGCGCATTCTGGGTGATGTGCAGGCGTGGCTGGGGGAGACAGGTCTGGTGCCCGGCAGCATCGCTCGCCGTGGTGCGCTGACCGTGCAGATCCTGCCGTTTGTCAGCCAGGACGAGTACGACCAGTTGTTATGGTGCTGCGATTTCAATGCGGTGCGCGGGGAGGACTCGTTTGTCCGTGCGCAGTGGGCTGGGCGCCCACTGCTCTGGCATATCTATGTGCAGGAAGCGTACGCCCACTGGGAAAAACTCGAGGCCTTTCTGGAGCACTACACCCAAGGTCTGTCGGCAGCGGCGAGTGCCGCGTTGGTGGATCTCTGGCGTGCCTGGAACATGGATCGTGATATGGGGCCGGCCTGGCAACAGCTGCTTGCGCACTGGCCGGAACTGGATGCGCACGCCCGGCGTTGGTGCGCTACGCAGGCCGCTCAGCCGGACCTTGCCACGACGCTGGTACAGTTTTACCGAAATTGGCTATGATATGCGGCCTCGATTTTTGTAAATCCATCCAAATTCGGATATCTCGTAATGAAAACTGGTAAAGAGCTGAAACCCGGTACCGTACTGCGGATCGACAACGACCCGTGGCTGGTTCAGAAAGCGGAATTCACCAAGTCGGGCCGTAACAGCGCGATCATGAAGACCAAGCTGAAAAACCTGCTGACCGGCTACAAGACTGAAACCGTTTACGGTGCAGACGACAAGCTGGACGACGTGATCCTGGATCGCAAAGAAGCGACCCTGTCGTTCATCAGCGGTGACTCCTACACCTTCATGGACACCTCCGACTACACCATGTACGAACTGAACGCCGAAGACATCGAGGCCGTTCTGCCGTACATCGAAGAAGGCATGGAAGACATCTGCGAAGCCGTATTCTTCGAAGGCCGTCTGGTTTCCGTTGAGCTGCCGACCACCATCAGCCGTCAGGTTGTGTACACCGAAAACGCCGCACGTGGCGACACTTCGGGCAAGGTCATGAAGCCAGCCAAACTGAAGAACGGTACCGAGATCTCTGTTGCTGACTTCATCCAGATCGACGAGTTCATCGACATCGACACTCGCGACAACAGCTTCAAGGGCCGTTCCAAGAAGTAATTTCCTGGCGCCCACGAAAAACCCGGCCTTTGCCGGGTTTTTTTGTGTCTGCAGTGCCGTGAAAGGGGGGCTTACTGCCAGCGCAGCTCACTGCGCAACGCCAGGTCCCATGGCGGTACCGGGCTGAAGCGGCTCTTGAGGAACTCAAGCAGCAAGCGGCTGCGGGAGTTGGTTTCGTGCTCCAGGCGCAAGGCATAGATGCCGCTGCTTTCCGCTGCTGGCAGGCCGTTGTCGCAGAACAGCGGCAGCAGCTCCCCGCGTAGCAGGTACTCGCTGATCAACCAGGTCGGCAGGTGGGCGATGCCCAGCCCGGCCAGTGCGCCGAACAACAGGGTTTCTGCGTTGTTGGCGCTCATGCGCATGCGTGAGGGCCGCAGCAGGCGCATCTGTCCGTCGATTGCAAAACGCCAGGCGAACGGCGGGGCCAGGCCGTCCCAGTCCAGGCCATCATGTTCTGGCAGTTCCTGCGGGCTGCTCGGCACACCGCGCTGTTCCAGGTAGGCCGGGCTGGCGCAGGCAATGCGCACCATGTAGGCCAAGGGTGTCGCTACCAGGCGGGTATCGGCCAGTGGCCCGGCACGCAGCACCAGATCGACTTCGCCCAGGTGCGCGCCATGCAGGTCGACGAAGCTGTCGATCAGGCGCAGTTGAACATCCAGGCCTGGGTAGGCCACCAGGAAATCAGCGATTGCAGGCGCCAGATGACGGCGTCCGAACGCGGCGGGCGCATCAATGCGAATCAGGCCTTCAGGCGCGTTGCTCAGTGACACGGCTTCGGCCCGTGCCAGGCGCAGTTCTTCAACGATACGCCGGGCGCGCTCGGCGAATGCGTTACCAGCTGGGGTGGGACGCACCGCGTGGGTGCTGCGCACGAACAGTCGGCTGCCTACGGCGGCCTCCAGGGCATCGATGCGCCGGGCCACCGCAGACGGCGTTAGCGGGTGGCGTCGGGAGGCCGCGGAAAAGCTGCCTGCCGCCAGAACATCGAGGAAAAGGCTGAGTTGTTCGGTGAGGGCATCAGGGTTCATCGGCTGTATCGCCTTTGCGTAATTGGCATAGCCATTGTGCGTTGCTGTGCGTTTCCCTACTAGCCCTGGCTGGGTAGCATGTGACGATTGATGACCTTCAAGGGGCCGGAATGATCGAGTGGATGATGTACATCGCGTTGGGCGCCGCCTTGGGTACGATGGGTGGGTTGTTTGGCATCGGCGGCGGCTTGATCGCGATTCCTGCGCTGGGCCTGCTGTTTGGCCTCGATCAGCAGTTGGCACAGGGCACTGCGTTGGTGATGGTGGTGCCTAACGTGTTGTTGGCCCTGTGGCGCTACCATCAGCGCAACCGTATTGCCTTGCAGCATGCGTTGCCGCTGGCCGCAGCGGGCTTTGTCTTTGCCTGGCTGGGGTCGATCTGGGCCGTGGGCTTGGATGCTGGCGCGATGCGTCTGGGCTTTGTCGGTTTCCTGATCGCGCTGGTGGTCTGGAACCTGGCGCGCATGTTCATGCGTAGCACGCCGCCCTCGAGCGAGTTGCGCCAACCCTGGCCGTGGCTGGGCGTTCTGGGCAGTGGCGCGGGTGTTGTGGGCGGCCTGTTCGGGGTGGGCGGTGCGGTGATTGCCACGCCGGTGCTGACCAGCGTGTTCGGCACGACTCAAGTGGTCGCCCAAGGCCTTTCGCTGGCCTTGGCGGCGCCCAGCACGGCGGTAACCCTGGTCACATATGGTGTGCATC
Organism: Pseudomonas sp. HLS-6; assembly: GCF_002753995.1. Lineage (NCBI taxonomy): Bacteria > Pseudomonadati > Pseudomonadota > Gammaproteobacteria > Pseudomonadales > Pseudomonadaceae > Pseudomonas > Pseudomonas sp. HLS-6. The sequence continues at coordinate 3,778,835 of NZ_CP024478.1, read as the reverse complement.
AGCACGTGGATTGGAGCATGGGCGTTCCCTTGGCGCTGGGCGGGCTGCTCAGCATCAGTTGGGGGGTAAAACTGGCCCATGCCTTGCCGGAGAAGGTGCTGCGTTCACTGTTCTGCGGGTTTTTGGTGCTGTGTGCGGTGATGCTGGCGTTCAAGGTGTAAGGCGGACACATCGGTGTGCGACCCAAGCCAGGGTCCTTGATTGTCAGGACAGTGGCTTGGGCTTTGGCGTTTGCGTCGGCGCGTACAGGTCTAGCGACGCACCTGCTTGAGGGTTTCGGCAATCAGGAAGGCCAGCTCCAGTGACTGGTCCGCGTTCATGCGTGGGTCGCAGTGGGTATGGTAGCGGTCCGACAGTGCATCTTCGGTGATCGGACGGGCGCCGCCGATACACTCGGTGACGTTCTGCCCGGTCATCTCGATGTGGATACCGCCGGCATGACTGCCTTCAGCCTGATGTACCTGGAAGAACTGTTTGACCTCGCTGAGGATCTGCGCAAAGTCTCGGGTCTTGTAGCCGCTGCTCGCCTTGATGGTGTTGCCGTGCATGGGGTCGGAACTCCAGAGCACCTTGCGCCCCTCACGTTCCACGCTACGAATCAGCGCCGGCAAGTGGTCGCCGACTTTTTCCGCGCCCATACGCACGATCAGGTTGAGGCGCCCCGGGTCGTTTTCCGGGTTGAGCACGTCAATCAGGCGAATCAATTCCTCGGTGTTCATGCTTGGGCCGACCTTGACCCCTATGGGGTTGTTCACCCCGCGCAGGAACTCGACATGCGCGCCGTCGAGCTGGCGGGTGCGGTCGCCAATCCAGAGCATGTGCGCCGAGCAGTCGTACCAGTCGTTGGTCAGGCTGTCGCGGCGCACGAAGGCTTCTTCGTAGTTGAGCAGCAGCGCTTCATGGGCGGTGAAGAAACTGGTTTCGCGCAGCTGCGGTGCGCTGTCCAGGCCACAGGCGCGCATGAAGGCCAGGGTTTCGTCGATGCGGTCGGCCAGTTGGCTGTACTTCTCGGCCAGGGCCGAGTTGGCGATGAAGTCCAGGTTCCACTTGTGCACCTGATGCAGGTCGGCAAACCCGCCCTGGGCAAAGGCGCGCAGCAGGTTCAGGCTGGCAGTGGACTGGTGGTAGGCCTGCAGCAGGCGCTCTGGATCAGGCACGCGGCTTTTTTCATCGAAACCAATGCCGTTGACGATGTCGCCGCGATAAGCGGGGAGGGTGACACCGGCGATGGTTTCGTCGCCCGCCGAACGGGGTTTGGCAAATTGTCCGGCCATTCGGCCGACTTTCACCACCGGGCAGCCGGCCGCAAAGGTCATGACAATGGCCATTTGCAGGAGCACTTTGAAAGTGTCGCGAATTTTTGCCGCTGAGAACTCCGCGAAGCTTTCGGCGCAGTCGCCGCCTTGCAGCAGGAAGGCGCGGCCCTCGGTGACTTCCGCGAACTGACGGCGCAGTTCGCGGGCTTCGCCGGCAAACACCAGCGGTGGATAACTGGCCAGCGTCTGCTCGACCTTGTGCAGGTGCGTCGCGTCAGGGTAGGTCGGTTGTTGCTGGATCGGCAGGGCGCGCCAGCTGTCAGGACTCCAGGGTTGGCTCATCGCAGACTCGGTTGTTATCAGATTATAAAGAGGGCTGGGGTCATGGTAACAGTTGCAAGGCGCCTTGTTGCACTGCCTGCATTGGCGGACAATGGCGGTTTTGCTTGGGCAGGCATCGGTGCCGGGAGACGAGATGACAGAGGAACGGGTAGAGCGGCTGCTGGCCCAGGTTCACGACGAGTACGGCACCATCAGTGTGCTGGAGGTCGAGGACTACCGCTTCCTTGAGTTCGGTGAGGCCATAGAGCAGAGCTGTGTGTTCACGGCCGATCCAAGCTGGCTGGAGTACGACTACACCCGTGCCATGCTGATTGGCGCGTTGTGCCATGCCGAGCCGGAAAGTGCCTTGTTCCTCGGGCTTGGTGCCGGCACCCTGACCCAGGCCTGCCTGAAGTTCCTGCCGCTGGACGATGTCGAGGTGATCGAGCTGCGCCCGGATGTGCCGCGCCTGGCCATTGAGTACTTGGGGCTAGACGACGACCCGCGCCTGTATATCCGCGTGGGCGATGCGGTGGAGCTGCTGGAAACCGCCGAAACCGCCGACCTGATTTTCGTCGACCTGTATACCGATCACGGGCCGAGCGTGGGGCATCTGGCCTGGCGCTTTTTGGAGAACTGCCAGAAACGCCTCAATCCCGGCGGTTGGCTGGTGATCAACCAGTGGGCGGCGGATGACGGCAAGCCGCTGGGGGCTGCGTTGTTGCGCGGGCTGTATCATCGGCACTATTGGGAGCTGCCGGTGAAGGAGGGTAACGTCATTCTGCTGGTTCCGGCAGACCTCGAGCAGACGCTGGACATGCCTGGCCTTGTCGCTCGGGCCGATGCATTGGCACCCCGTCTGGGCTACTCGTTGCAACCGTTGATCGGAGCGATCCGCCCGGCGAGTTGAGGCGGCTGCTGAAATAATCGATTCAGCCCATGCCCCGGGGCGATATGCGCGTAATCCGGGGCGCCGCTCTATGCTGTCATCTTTCGATAAAAAACTCTCACGTGAAGCGCTATTTCAGGTATAGTACGCGCCGGTCTTTTACTAGACCTCGTCTTAGGTAGTGCAATTTCCCGAAGCCAGCTTCGGCTGCGCGTCCGCACAGCGGACTCTCCTTGACGTTCCTTTTTCTTCAATCGTTTTCGCAAATCCCCGCCGACAAAGCTGCCAGGGTGACCCGTGGGTCTTACAAGGCATGCGCAGCTTTGGAGCATGGGTCTTTGCGGATGCACTTAGAGGCAGACCCATGACCCAGGAAACCGGCGGCTTCGCCGCTCTCGACCTTCATCCGAGCATTGTTGCTGCTGTATTGGCTACCGGCTACGAAGAGCCATCCGCCATTCAGCAACAATCGATCCCGATTATTCTCGCCGGTCATGACATGATCGGCCAGGCGCAGACAGGTACCGGTAAAACCGCTGCCTTCGCACTGCCAATCCTGAATCGCATCGACCCGAGCAAGCGCGAGCCGCAAGCCCTGATCCTGGCGCCAACCCGTGAGTTGGCGCTGCAAGTAGCCACCGCCTTTGAAACCTACGCCAAGCAAATGCCGGGCGTAACCGTGGTGGCCGTGTACGGTGGTGCCCCAATGGGCCCACAATTGAAAGCAATCCGTAACGGCGCGCAAATCGTCGTTGCTACCCCGGGCCGTCTCTGCGACCACCTGCGTCGTGATGAGAAAGTCCTGGCGACCGTCAATCACCTGGTGCTCGACGAAGCCGACGAAATGCTCAAGCTGGGCTTCATGGACGACCTGGAAGTCATCTTCAAGGCCATGCCGGAAAGCCGTCAGACCGTACTGTTCTCGGCGACCTTGCCTGCTTCTATCCGTGCCATCGCCGAGCGCCACCTGCGCGATCCGAAGCACGTCAAGATCCAGAGCAAGACCCAGACCGTAACGGCCATCGAGCAGGCTCACCTGATGGTCCACGCGGACCAGAAAGTAGCCGCTGTCCTGCGTTTGCTGGAAGTTGAAGAGTTCGATGCGCTGATCGCCTTCGTACGTACCAAGCAAGCGACCCTGGACCTGGCCAGCGCCCTGGAAGCCAAAGGCTACAAGGCTGCAGCACTGAACGGCGACATCGCCCAGAACCAGCGTGAGCGCGTCATCGACTCGCTCAAGGATGGCCGTCTGGACATCGTCGTCGCGACCGACGTTGCTGCTCGTGGTCTGGACGTACCGCGCATCACTCACGTGTTCAACGTTGACATGCCGTACGATCCTGAGTCTTACGTTCACCGTATTGGCCGTACTGGCCGTGCAGGTCGTGAAGGCCGTGCACTGCTGCTGGTCACCCCGCGTGAGCGTCGCATGCTGCAGGTTATCGAGCGTGTAACGGGCCAGAAAGTTGCCGAAGTTCGCCTGCCGAACGGCCAGGCTGTTCTGGATGCGCGTATCAAGAAGCTGACCAACAGCCTGGCGCCGCTGGTAGCCGACGCTGAGTCGACTCATGGCGACCTGCTGGACCGCCTGACCGCCGACATCGGTTGCAGCCCACGTGCCCTGGCTGCTGCCCTGCTGCGCAAAGCAACCAACGGTCAGGCGCTGACCCTGGAAGCGGTTGAGCGTGAGCAGCCACTGGTGCCGACCTACACTCCGCGTGAGCGTACTGCGGGTGATCGTCCAGAGCGCAGTGATCGTGAGCGTCGTGCGCCAATGCCGCTGGGCGAAGGTCGCGCTCGTTGCCGTACCGCGCTGGGTGCGCGTGATGGTATCGCTGCCAAGAACCTGCTCGGCGCTATCCTCAACGAGGGTGGCCTGGCACGTGAAGCAATCGGTCGCATCCAGGTGCGTGACAGCTTCAGCCTGGTTGAGCTGCCAGAAGACGGTCTTGAGCGTCTGCTGACCAAGCTCAAGGACACTCGCGTTGCCGGCAAGCAGCTGAAGCTGCGTCGCTACCGCGAAGATTGATCCGCGCGTCATAAAAAAATCCCCGACTGGTTCGGGGATTTTTTTTGCCTGTCGGCTGGGTGAATGGCTCAGTCGAAGCGGTAAATGTCCATTCCCAATGCACCCAGGGTGAAGCCTTGGTGAACAATGCTGAAATGCTCGCCTGCGCCGCGAGCGAAGTACAGCGGCAGCAAGTGTTCATCGCTCGGGTGGTTGCGCACCGCAAACGGTGCCTGGCGGCGATAGTCCAGCAGCGCGGCATCGTCACCGGCTTCGAGCTTTTCCACCATCCAGTCGCGGAATGCCAGTGCCCAGGGTTCTACGCTGTCCGGGCCTGCGTGCCAGGATAGCTCGCGCAGATTGTGGGTGATGCTGCCGGAGCCAATCAGCAGGATGTTTTCCTGGCGCAGCGCAGCCAGGGCATTACCAACCCGTTCCTGTAACTGTGGGCCCAGGTGGCTGGGCAGGGACACTTCTACGACCGGAATGTCGGCCTGTGGATACATCAGTGACAGCGGTACCCAGGCGCCATGGTCGAATGGGCGCTGTGGGTCGAGCGAAGCCGTCAGGCCGGCGCTCTTGAGCTGCTCGACAATCTGGGCTGCCAGTGCTGGTGCGCCGGGGGCGGGGTACTGAACGGCAAAGAGTGCCGGTGGAAAGCCACCAAAGTCATGCCAGGTTTTCGGGCTTGGGTGGCTGCTCACGCACAACGCCTGGCTCTCCCAGTGCGCAGAGACCACGATGATGGCTTTGGGTCGAGGCAGTGCTTCTGCCAGTCGTGCGAGGGCAGGGCCGCTCTCGCCGGGTTCCAGGGCGAGCATGGGCGAACCGTGGGAAATAAACAGACTGGGCAGCATGGAAGAGGTCCTGAGGTTAAGATGGGGTTATCTTCTGTCAGTTCATTTATCTAAATCTAATATAAGTTTTCGTATCATTTGATCGAAATTTTGGAGCCATTCATGCAGCCGGAATTTTGGCATGACCGCTGGGCGCGTAATCAGATCGGTTTTCACCTGGATCAGGTCAATCCTTACCTGCAGCGACACTGGCCCAGCCTCGGCTTGATGGCAGGCGACAAGGTGCTGGTGCCCTTGTGTGGCAAGAGTCTTGATCTGTTCTGGTTGGCCGGGCAAGGGTTGCGGGTGCAGGGTATTGAGTTGTCCGAGCGTGCGGTAGAGGCGTTTTTCAGCGAGCATCAGTTGCATCCGCAGGTATCTCGACGTGGCGCTTTCAAGGTCTACCAGTGCGAGGGGCTTGAGCTCTGGTGTGGCGATATCTTTGCCCTGACCGCCGAAGATGTTGGCGATTGCTCGGCCCTGTATGACCGTGCAGCCCTGATTGCCTTGCCCGCACCGATGCGCCAGCGCTATGCCAGCCACCTGCAAGCGTTGCTGGCGGCACACGCCAAGGGGCTGTTGATCACACTGGACTACGATCAATCAACGATCGACGGGCCGCCCTTTGCCGTACTTGAGGCAGAAGTCCGTGCCCTGTACGCAGGGTGGCAGATTACCTTTGAAGAGACGCGGGACATTCTCGCGGAGAGCCCAAAGTTCCAGGCAGCGGGAAGCGCGGGCTTGTTGGAGCATGTGTATCGGCTCGAACGCTGACCACAGGCCAGACACCCCGCTGACGCCATCGCAGGCTGTAGGAGCCGGGCTTGCCCGCGATGCAGACGCCGCGCACTCACAGGCACCCCACCGACGCCATCACAGGCAAGCCTGCTCCAACAGAGCACGCGCAACCTGTAGGAGCCGGGCTTGCCCGCGATGCAGACGCCGCGAACTCACAGGCACCCCACCGACGCCATCGCAGGCAAGCCAGCTCCAACAGAGCCCGCGTAACCTGTAGGAGCCGGGCTTGCCCGCGATGCAGCCGCCGCGAACCCGCTGAGACCCCACCGACGCCATCGCAGGCAAGCCAGCTCCAACAGAACCCGCGCAGCCTGTAGGAGCCGGGCTTGCCCGCGATGCAGCCACCGCGAACTCACTGACACCCCACCGACGCCATCGCAGGCAAGCCAGCTCCAACAGAGCCCGCGCAGCCTGTAGGAGCCGGGCTTGCCCGCGATGCAGGCGCCGCGAACTCACAGGCACCCCACCGACGCCATCGCAGGCAAGCCAGCTCCAACAGAGCTCGCGCCAGCTGTAGGAGCCGGGCTTGCCCGCGATGCAGGCGCCGCGCACTCACAGGCACCCCACCGACGCCATCACAGGCACGCCAGCTCCAACAGAGCCCGCGTAACCTGTAGGAGCCGGGCTTGCCCGCGATGCAGACGCCGCGCACTCACAGGCACCCCACCGACGCCATCGCAGGCAAGCCTGCTAATGCAACCTGTAGGAGCCGGGCTTGCCCGCGATGCAAACGCCGCGAACTCACAGGCACCCCACTGACGCCATCGCAGGCAAGCCAGCTCCAACAGGGCCTGCGCCAGCTGTAGGAGCCGGGCTTGCCCGCGATGCAGACGCCGCGCACTCACAGGCACCCCACTGACGCCATCACAGGCACGCCTGCATCCCACAGGAAATGCAGCGTTCTGCACACAAAAAAAGGGCGACCTGAGTCGCCCTTTTGTCTATTGCGTAACGGTCAGCCGTGACGGCGCAGGGCGTCGATACGGTCTTCCAACGGTGGGTGGCTCATCAGCAGGCCAGCCAGGCCATGCTTGAGGCCGCCATTGATGCCGAAGGCATTCAGGGTGTCAGGCATGTGCACCGGTACGCCCTGTTCCGAACGCAGGCGCTGCAGGGCGCCAATCATGGCGTTGGTGCCGGCGAGGCGGGCACCGGCTTCGTCAGCGCGGTATTCGCGTTTACGCGAGAACCACATGACGATCATGCTGGCGAGAATGCCCAGTACCAGTTCGGCGACGATGGTCGCAACGTAGTAGGCAATACCCTGGCCTTCTTCGTTCTTGAAGATCACCTTGTCGACAAAGTTACCGATGATGCGGGCAAAGAACATCACGAAGGTGTTGACCACGCCCTGGATGAGCGCGAGGGTAACCATGTCGCCGTTGGCAACGTGGCCGATCTCGTGGGCCAGCACTGCGCGTACTTCGTCGGGTGAGAAGCGTTCCAGCAGGCCTTGGCTGACCGCTACCAGGGCGTCATTGCGGTTCCAGCCGGTCGCGAAGGCGTTGGCCTCGTAGGCAGGGAAAATACCCACTTCCGGCATCTTGATACCGGCTTCGCGGGAGAGCTCTTCAACAGTCTGGAGCAGCCATTGCTCGTGACGCGTGCGCGGCTGGCTGATGATCTGCGTGCCGGTGCTCATCTTCGCCATCCACTTGGAGATGAACAGCGAGAACAGCGAGCCGGCGAAGCCGAACACAGCACAGAAAATCAGCAGTTGATTGAGGTTGAGGTCAACCCCGTTGGCTGCCATGAACCCGTTGAAGCCAAACAGACTCAGGGTAATGCTGGCAATCAGCACAACCGCGAGGTTGGTGGCCACAAACAGCAAGATGCGCATCATGGTTGTTACGTTCTCCTGACGGATAAAAATGTAGCGTATGCGGGTATATAAGGTGCCCGCCCCGCTGATTCAACCGGGGGACTATTTCAAACTGTGTACTTACCCGCGTGGCAGGCACCGGATTTTTTCGCGCGCCAACGCTGTAATGGCTGTAGGAAAAAACCTTATTAGGTGTGAGACCTGCGCCAGGGGCGGCGCAGGCTGGTTTCGCGGTGCGTTACTGCTTGTACGTCTTGAGGAAATTGCCGATACGACCGATTGCCTGTTCCAGGTCATCCACACGTGGCAGTGTCACGACACGGAAGTGGTCCGGCCATGGCCAGTTGAACGCAGTGCCCTGGACGATCAGCAGCTTCTCGGAGAGCAGCAGGTCGAGAACAAACTTCTCGTCGTTGAAGATCGGGCAGACTTTCGGATCGATTTTCGGGAACGCATAGAGTGCACCCATCGGCTTCACGCAGCTGACGCCGGGGATGTCGTTGAGCAGTTCCCAAGTGCGATTGCGTTGCTCGAGCAGACGGCCCTGTGGCAGTACCAGGTCGTTGATGCTCTGGTAGCCGCCCAGTGCGGTCTGAATGGCGTGCTGGCTCGGCACGTTGGCACACAGGCGCATGTTGGCCAGCATGTCGATGCCTTCGATGTAGCTCTGGGCATGCAGCTTGGGCCCGGAGATGGCCAGCCAGCCGGAACGGAAGCCAGCAACCCGGTAGGACTTGGACAGGCCGTTGAAGGTCAGGCAGAGCAGGTCGGGTGCCAACGAGGCGGTGCTGATGTGCACGGCTTCGTCATAGAGAATCTTGTCGTAGATTTCGTCGGAGAACACCACCAGGTTGTGCTGGCGCGCCAGCTCGAGCATACCCAGCAGCAGTTCGCGGGAATACACCGCGCCGGTCGGGTTGTTCGGGTTGATGATCACCATGGCCTTGGTGTTTGGTGTGATCTTGGCCTTGATGTCGTCCAGGTCTGGGAACCAGTCGGCCTGTTCGTCGCACAGGTAGTGAACCGGTTTGCCACCCGCCAGGCTGACTGCGGCGGTCCACAGTGGGTAGTCCGGTGCCGGGATCAGGACTTCGTCACCGTTGTTGAGCAGTGCCTGCATCGACATCACGATCAGTTCGGACACGCCGTTGCCCAGGTAGATGTCTTCGATACCGACACCTTCTACCTGTTTCTGCTGGTAGTACTGCATCACGGCCTTGCGCGCACTGAACAGGCCTTTGGAGTCGCTGTAGCCTTGTGCAGTCGGCAGGTTGCGGATCACATCCTGGAGAATTTCCTCCGGTGCCTCGAAACCAAAGGGCGCCGGGTTGCCGATGTTCAGCTTGAGGATGCGGTGGCCTTCCTCTTCCAGGCGTTTGGCGTGCTTGAGCACCGGGCCGCGAATGTCATAGCAGACATTGGCGAGCTTGTTCGATTTGCTGACCTGCATGATGTGATCCCGATTAGAAAAGATCGCCGCGCATTGCGCTGTGAAAACGTTTGAAATGCGTGTAACGCGGGTGCCAGACTGGCGTCTGATGAGGCGCAATAATACGTGCCACCCGCGTTGCCGAAAAGACACGACGCGGGCTTTTTCCGTTACAGAGGTTTCCCCATGGACAAGATCGACAAAACCCTCGACGAATGGCGTGCAATGCTTGACCCGGAGCAGTACCAGGTCTGTCGTCTGAAGGGCACCGAGCGGCCGTTCAGTGGCAAGTACAACTCAACCAGGACTGATGGTGTCTACCATTGCATCTGCTGCAGCGCGCCGTTGTTCGACTCTCGGGCAAAATTCGATTCGGGCTGCGGCTGGCCCAGCTTTTACGAGCCGATTGCCGACAGCGCGATGATCGAAATCCGTGATACCTCGCACGGCATGATCCGTACCGAGGTGACGTGCGCGGTCTGCGATGCCCACCTTGGGCATGTGTTTCCCGATGGCCCGCCGCCGACAGGCCTGCGTTATTGCATCAATTCGGTGTGCCTGGACCTGGTTCCTCGAACCTGACCTGTGGACTATTCAAGGAGAGTCGGTCATGGCTGACGCACTGTTGAGCATCCCTTGCACCACGATCAAGGGTGAGCAGAAAACCCTGGTGGACTTCCCGGCCAAGGCGGTGTTGCTTGTCAATACCGCCAGCGAATGCGGGTTCACCGGGCAGTACAAGGGCCTTGAGCAGCTCTGGCAGCGTTACCGTGAGCGAGGCCTGGTGGTGCTGGCATTTCCCTGCAACCAGTTCGGTAAGCAGGAGCCGGGTGATGAACGGGCCATTGCAGGTTTCTGTGAGTTGAACTTCGGCGTCAGCTTTCCGCTGTTTGCCAAGGTCGATGTCAACGGGCCTGCGGCTCATCCCTTGTTCGTTGAGCTGAAAAAGCGGGCCCCGGGGTTGCTGGGGTCTCAGGCGATCAAGTGGAACTTCACCAAGTTCCTCTTCGACCCGGCAACGGGCCGGGTCAGTCGTTTTGCGCCCAGTACCAAGCCGGAGGCCTTGGTGGAGCAGATCGAGTCGCTGCTCAAGTGAGCACTGTCGGCAGTATGCGGCGTGTTACAGGGGCACCCACTGATTGATCAGGGTGAGCAGCTCCTCGCGGCGAAACGGTTTGGCCAGGTAGTCGTTCATGCCCGCCGCGCGGCAGCGCTCACGTTCCTCGGGCATGGCGTTGGCGGTCAGGGCGATAATCGGCAGCGTTGGCCAGCGTCCGCTCTGGCGGATCCTCCGGCTGGCCTCGTAGCCATCCATCACCGGCATGTTGCAGTCCATCAGCACCAGGTCGAAGTCGTTTCGCTCAAGCTGTTCCAGAGCCTCCACGCCTTGCTTGGCGACACTGACGTCGCAGCCGAGCTTGGCCAGCATGCCTTTCGCGACCAGTTGGTTAACCGGGTTGTCCTCGACCAGCAGGATGTGTGCTCGACGCTCGCTGTTCGGGCTGCCCTGCTGGGGTGGCGAGGTGGGGCTGTCTGAGCCGTGCAGGGCGCGTTGCAATGACTGGTACAGGGCGCTGCGGGTGAGGGGGCGTGCTTGTTGTTGCAAGGGCGCCAGTTGTGCGGCGTGTTCGCTGGACAGGAAGTTACCGTATGCCGTGATCAGCAGGATCGGTGCTTTGACGGTGGGGCGTAGGTCGAACAGCCCGCTCAGGTTGTCGGTGATCAGCAGATCAGGTTGCTGTTCGGGCAGCGTGTCGAGGTTGTCGTGCCGCCGATAATCAAGGCCCCAGGCAGGCAACAGTGTCGCCAGCAGTTCATCCAGGCCGCTGTCTGCAGTGCTGATGGCAGCAATCCGTCCTTGTAACGGTGCTGGTGCGATTGCCAGCGTGTGGGCTGGCAACGGTAACTCGGCACTGAACTGGCTGCCAAAACCTGCTTCGGAACTGATGCTGAGGCGGCCTTGCATGGCCTCGCAGAGATTATTGGTCAGGGTCAGGCCCAGGCCGGTGCCACCATACTGGCGTGTGATGCCAGCCCCGGCCTGGGTGAAGGGTTGAAATATCCTGACTTGTGCATCGTAGGGAATACCAATGCCCGTATCGCAGACATCCAGGCGTACGCCGCCAGATTCGCTGCGCAGGCGTACGTCCACGCGCCCAAAGCGGGTGAATTTCAGGGCGTTGGACAGCAGGTTGCTGACGATCTGCCTGACCCGAGTCGGGTCGCCAAGCACCAGGGCTGGAAATTTCGGATCGATCAGGCAGGTGAGCTCGACGCTGGGGGCGGCATTCTGCGAAAGCAGGCTGGCGGTGTCCTCCACCAGTGTGCCGAGGTCGAACGGGATTCGTTCCAGCTCCAGCTGTCCGGCATCGAACTTGGAGAGGTCCAGAATATCGTTGAGCAGTTCCACCAGTACTTTGCCCGAGTCGTGGGCAATCGACAGTTGCTGGCGCTGTTCGGCATTCAGTGGGCTGTCCAGTGAAAGTGCGATCATGCCCAGCAAACCGTTCAGCGGTGTGCGGATTTCGTGGCTCATGTTGGCCAGGAAGGCTGCTCGAGCCTGCGCCATGTCCAGGGCGCGGCGTCGGGCGACTTCGAGTTCTTCATTGGAACGGCTGAGGCTTGCGTTGCTGGCCCGCAGTTCATTGGTGCGTGCCGAGACGATGTTTTCCAGTTCGCTCAGGTAGTCAGTCAGGCGATTTTCGGCATTGCGCCGTTGTTGGATCTCGGTCGCCATGCTGACGAATTGCTGGTTGGCGACTTTTACCAATACCCCAATCTCATCCTGTTCATGGCCTGGCGGGAAGGAGAGCTTGTTTTGGTTGGGGTTGCGTGAGTCACTGTTGCTCAGCGCACGGATTACCCGAACCAGCGGTTTGGTCAGCATGAAGTAAAACAGGGTCAGCAGAATGCATGTCAGCACCAGGCTGCGTACAAAGCCGCTGAGCAGGGTGACTTCCGCACGTTTCAGGAAGCGGCTGCCGAAGGCGAAGGTATCGACTTCCAGAAACAGCGTGCCGAGGTACTCATCCGGCATGTGGCTGAGCTGCAGGCGTTCCTGGAATTCACGATGTTCGCCGAACAGAAAATCGCTGAGCACCCGGTAGCGGCTTTCCAGGCGTGGGCGCTGGACATCAGCCAATACGGTGTCGTTGTTGTCGATCAGGCGTACCTGGATGATCGCGGGCGACTGCAGCAGGCCCTGAGCCAGTTCCTGGGCGAGCTCCGAGTCGATGTTGTAGGCAATTCGGGAGGCCGGGTTGTGACTGATTTCCAGGAGTGCACGCATCTCGCGGTTGATGGAGGCGTCTTCACTGGCATAATCGATGCCGATCTGGAGAAGACTGAGCAAGGTACCCAGGACGAAGCCTGCCAGGACTGTCAGCCTGGCTTGCTTATAGGACAGGCGATTGGTGAACTTGATATCCATGGGTTCCGAGCCAGTTTCACATTCCGTGCGCTGCGCAAGCATAGCCGATCAGCCCCGGCTCCTGGCACGTCCTGTTGCATATTCCGCTTGCCCATTTGCCTGAATCTGTCTTGAGGAATTGATGTGGACTCTCGTGTGAATGCTTTTCTTGAGCGCGCTGAAGCTGTATTGGCGCGGTTGGAACCTCTTTTGCCTGCGCCACGCCCGGCCATTGACTGGGGACATTGCCTGGCTGCCCGTTGGCAGCGTGAAGGGCGCAGTGGCTTCCTGCTGCCGCTGGACGTGAGCCTGGACATGCGTTTGTCCGACCTGATCGGCATCGATCAGCAGCGTGAGCAGTTAAGGCGCAATACCCGTCAGTTTCTCGATGGCATGCCGGCCAATCATGCGCTGCTGTGGGGATCGCGTGGTACGGGTAAATCGTCGTTGGTGCGTGCGTTGCTGGCGGAGTATGCGACGGCAGGTTTGCGGTTGATCGAAATCGAGCGTGACCACTTGGCTGATTTGCCGCGGGTGGTTGAGCAGTTGCACAAACTGCCTCAGCGCTTTGTGTTGTTCTGTGACGACCTCTCGTTCGAGGCCGGGGAGAGCGACTATCGCGTGCTCAAAAGTGTGCTGGATGGTTCGTTGGAGCAGGCGCCGGACAATGTGCTGTTGTACGCCACGTCCAACCGTCGGCACCTCGTGCCAGAGAAGCAGAGCGACAATGAAAACTGGAAAATGATCGACGGTGAGCTTCACCCCAACGAGGCAGTGGAGGACAAGATCGCCCTGTCTGACCGTTTTGGCCTGTGGCTGTCGTTCTATCCCTTCACTCAGGAACACTTTCTGGATGTGGTCGAGCACTGGATCAGTCAGCTGGCGCAAGCCTCGGACCTGGTCTGGGTGCGTGATGAAACACTGGAAAAGGCTGCGATTCGCTGGGCCACGGGGCGTGGCAATCGTAATGGCCGTTGTGCTTATCAGTTCGCCCGTTACTGGGTAGGACTTAAATTGCTGGAGCAGAAACATGATTGATTTGAATGCAACCGGTGCTGGCTTGTCTGGCTATGGTCTGCTGGCTGCGCAACTGGAAGCCTTGCTGGCTGACGAGCGCGACTTTATTGCCAACGCTGCTCAGTTCTCGGCCTTTCTCTATAGTCAGGTCGATGACCTGAACTGGGCGGGCTTCTACCTTAATCGTAACGAAGAGTTGGTGTTGGGGCCGTTCCAGGGGCAGGTTGCCTGTGTGCGGATTCCGTTTGGCCGTGGGGTGTGCGGTGCCGCTGCCGCTACTCGGCAGACCCAGCGGGTTGAAGATGTGCATGCGTTTCCAGGGCACATTGCCTGCGACAGCGCCTCGAACAGCGAACTGGTGATCCCGCTGGTCAAGGACGGGTGCTTGATTGGGGTGCTGGACCTGGACAGCCCGAAGCTTGCGCGGTTTACGGTTGAGGATCAGGCCGGGCTGGAGCGCCTTGCCGAGATATTCCTGCGCTCAACGGACTGCTCCCTGGTGATGTAGGCAGCACGCTGCTCACGGGCAAGTCTGCTTCCAGGGTGTTGCACACGGTATGGAAGCGGGGCTTGCCAACATTGCAGGCGTTGTGTTCTCACTGACACCCCCTGATGCCGTTGCAGGGGGTGTTTCCTGTTTCAGTCGTAGATGACTTTCTTCTTCCAGTCTTCAGTGGTGTCGGACTTCAAGCCCTCGGTGAGTTCGTTGACCTCGTCTTCGGCAGGTTCAAGCGTACTCAGCACCTGTGCATTGGCGCGCGCCAGCAGCTTCTCCATATAAGCGAGCTGCTCCTGGTAGACAGCAGGTTCCGGCTGCTTTCGCAGGTATTGCACGCCGCGCTCGAAGGCCAGGCGGGCATGGCCCGGTTGGTTCTGCTGCAAGGCCTGTTGGCCCAGGTTGTTGAAGAACTCGATATGCAGCAGCACCAGAATATGACGGACTTCCTTGACCCAGTACTTGGCTTCGTTGGTCGGCAGGAAACCTTCCTGGGCTGCACGGGTCACTTGATTGTGCAAGCCTTCAAGTAGAAAGCGCACATCCTTGGCGCGGGCTTCGGTCTGGATCGGCCCTGGCGGATTGTTTACCGGCAAGGCCTCACCTTTGGCAATCAATCCTTCCAGTTCGGCGATGCGCGCCTTGATCTCACTGTTGTGCTTGTCCAGCGCCAGTTGGCGCAGGTTCAGGTTGAGTTCCAGGCGGGTCAGCAGCAGCTTCAAGGCCGGGGTCATCAACTGGCCAGGAAAGGTTTCTGTGATTTCGCCACAACGGCGCAGGCGTTCGGCCAGCTCGACTTTCAGTCGGGCCCGCTCCAGCTTGTTGTTCTCGACTACATTGTTCAGGTAGCCGATCACGATCAATAGTGCGATCCCGGCCACTATAAGCAGGGTGATCAGAAGTGGTGTCACCGTTAACGCCTCATGCAGGGTTATTTACCGTTTGAGTGTAGTGGCTTAGCTTTTAACCGGATAGACCTGTTCGAGGGTCGTCGCTCATCAGTAAAGGCGCAGTGCCTTCCCCTGTGTCGGCTGATCCTGCCGAGCCTTGAGCGGGCTGGAAAGCAGGGGGAAGTCATTGATTTAAATAAATTTGTATCTGGGGGTTGACGACTCTTCAAAGCACCCCTAGAATGCGCGCCACTTGCAGCGTAAAGCACACAGCGAAACGCAGCAGGGAGCGAAAAGTTGTAGTGTGTCCCCTTCGTCTAGTGGCCTAGGACACCGCCCTTTCACGGCGGTAACAGGGGTTCGAGTCCCCTAGGGGACGCCAATGCGGGAATAGCTCAGTTGGTAGAGCACGACCTTGCCAAGGTCGGGGTCGCGAGTTCGAGTCTCGTTTCCCGCTCCAGTTTAACGGTCTTGCTCAAGGGCAGGGCTGGTAAGAAAATCCAGGTTAGGGTCTAAGATTCTGATCTGGTCACTGAAACATGCGTTGCATGTTTTGGGCAGCGTCCCCTTCGTCTAGTGGCCTAGGACACCGCCCTTTCACGGCGGTAACAGGGGTTCGAGTCCCCTAGGGGACGCCATTTTGCGGGAATAGCTCAGTTGGTAGAGCACGACCTTGCCAAGGTCGGGGTCGCGAGTTCGAGTCTCGTTTCCCGCTCCAATTCAAAGAAAACGCCGTTCGATTGAACGGCGTTTTTTTTTGCCTTTGAAAAGCCCATGCACGGTATTTACCGCCCCTGGATCAGGCCTGTGCGGTTTGCTGCTCTGGCTTTGCTGCGCTGGTCGTTGTGTCAGTGGCCTTGAGCGGTGTTCAGGCAGCGCCCTTGAAGAGCCCTGCCTTCACCTTTGCGTTGTCTTAGTGCTTGCTGTCGTCGTTCGACATGCTCAGCAGCTGTTTTTCCTGGTTCCAGTCGAATGGCTCGTCATTCTGCTCCGCTTCATAGCGGCGCTCTTCCAGTGCCTGATACAGGTCCAGCTCGTCGTCTGGCATGAAATGCAGGCAATCGCCACCGAAGAACCACAGCAGGTCGCGTGGCACCAGGTGGGCAATCTGTGGGTAACGCTGAATGACCTGGCACATCAGGTCCTGGCCCAGGTATTGGCTTTCCAGTGGGTCTTGTGGAAGTTGCGTCAGCAGTTCGTCGAAGCGTTCGAGGAACAGGGCATGGCTCTCTTCCGGTACCTGTTCGGCCTCGCCCAGTGCAACCAGAATGGTGCGCAGGTGGTTGAGCAGGTTGAGATGGTAATCCAGATGCGCGTTGGCCATGCTGGCGATCCTCTTGAGCAAAACGGGCGCGGGAGTATACGGCCCCCGGCGCCCGATGTCCCGGTTCGATTGCCTTTAGCGCACCTTGCCGGCGACCGGTAGCAGTGCATCCTTGTCGAAGGCGTCCACGTCAATGACCCGGCGTCGCGCCCGTTCTGCAGCGTGCAGGGTGAGTGCTTCGCTGGCCTGAAGAACACCAGCCTGCAAGGCTGCGTCAATGGGGGACTGCCCGGGCGCGGGCACTACCTGACCGCTTTTCAGGGCCTGGTGCAGGGTGTGCTGCAATGGTTCACTGGCGACGAGTTGTTGGCTGGCATGGTGCAAGGCGCCAACCGGGTCTTCGGCGTTCTCTGGCCGGTAGCAGCCGGACAGCAGCGCCTCCAGTGCCGGGTCGCCTTGCGCTCGACCGATCAGCGCCGCGACTTCAGCGTCCAGTTCATCGCTTGGGCCGGTATGGCGGCGCCCAAACGGAAACACCAGCAGCCGCAGCGCGCAGCCGAGAAAGCGATTGGGGAAGTTGTCGAGCAAGCGGTCCAGGGCTTTTTCAGATTGGCCGAGGTTTTCTTCCATGGCCCAGCGCAGCAACGGTTGCAAGTGATCGGGTGACGCCTGGTCGTAATAGTGCTTCAGTGCTGCCGAGCTCAGGTACAGGTGGCTGAGCACATCACCCAGGCGAGCCGAAAGTCGTTCGCGCCGTTTCAAGCTGCCTCCCAGCAGCATCATGCACAGGTCTGCCAGCAAGGCAAAGGCGGCAGCCTGGCGATTCAGGGCGCGGAAATAGCCTTGGCTGAGGGCGTCGCCCGGCGCTTTCTCGAAATGCCCCAGGCCAAGGCCGAGTATCAGGGTGCTGGCGGCATTGCCCATGGCAAAACTGATGTGGCGCAGCACAAGGGCGTCGAACTCCTTGAGTGCCTGATCGTGGTCCTCGCGCCCGGCCAAGGCCATTTCCTTGAGTACAAAGGGGTGGCAGCGGATGGCCCCCTGACCAAAGATCATCAGGTTGCGCGAAAGGATATTGGCGCCTTCGACGGTGATGAAGATTGGCGCACCTTGCCAATTGCGCCCCAGGTAATTGTTCGGCCCCATGATGATGCCCTTGCCGCCATGAACGTCCATGGCGTGCTGGATGCATTCGCGGCCGCGCTCGGTCAGGTGGTACTTGAGAATGGCAGAGAGGACCGACGGTTTTTCCCCGAGATCGACCGCCTTGGCCGTCAGTATGCGAGCGCTGTCCATCAACCAGGCGTTGCCGGCGATGCGCGCAAGGGATTCCTGGATGCCTTCGAAGGCGGCCAGCGGCACGTTGAACTGCTCACGAATTCGCGCGTATTGGCCGGTCACCAGGCTGGTGTACTTGGCAGCGCCTGTACCCACAGCTGGCAGTGAGATGGAGCGGCCCACCGAGAGGCAGTTCATCAGCATCATCCAGCCTTTGCCCAACATGGCTTGGCCGCCGATGAGGTAATCCAGCGATATGAACACATCCTTGCCGCTGTTGGGGCCGTTCATGAAGGCGGCACCGAGTGGTAGATGACGTTTGCCGATCTCGACACCGGGCGTGTCGGTAGGAATCAGCGCCAGGCTGATGCCGAGATCGTCTATGTCGCCCAGCAGGTGTTCAGGGTCGTAGGCTTTGAAGGCCAGGCCCAGCAGGGTGGCTACCGGGCCAAGGGTGATGTAGCGCTTTTCCCAGTTTAGGCGCAGGCCGAGTACTTCCTGGCCTTGCCATTGGCCCTTGCAGACGATGCCGGTGTCGGGCATCGACCCGGCATCGGAGCCGGCCAGTGGCCCTGTCAGGGCAAAGCAGGGGATTTCATCGCCGCGTGCCAGGCGAGGCAGGTAATGGTTGCGTTGTGCTTCGGTGCCATAGTGCAGCAGCAGCTCGGCAGGGCCCAGCGAGTTGGGAACCATCACGGTGGAGGCCAGATCGCCGCTGCGGGTCGCCAGTTTCATGGCGACCTGTGAGTGGGCATAGGCCGAGAACCCCTTGCCGCCATATGCTTTGGGAATGATCAGGGCAAAGAAGCCCTGTTCCTTGATAAAGGCCCAGGCCTCAGGGGGCAGGTCGAGATCCTGGCTGATCTGCCAGTCGCTGACCATGGCGCAGAGCTGTTCGGTCGGGCCGTCGATGAAGGCCTGTTCCTCTTCGCTCAATTGTGCTTTTGGGTACGCCAGCAGGGTGTTCCAGTTCGGGCGACCGCTGAACAGCTCGCCATCCCACCACACCGTACCGGCATCGATTGCGTCGCGCTCGGTTTGTGACAGGGGGGGGAGCGTGCGCTGGAACCAGGCAAACAAGGGGGCGCTGAACCATTTACGGCGCAATTCTGGCAGCACAAAAATGCATGACTTGATGATCAGCATCAACCAGAGCAGGGTCATCAACCACGTGGGGGCGCTGCTGAACAGGCCCATTGCCAGCAAGTAGGCAGCAACGATGCCCAGAATCGGCAGTACAGCGATGCGGCGATGCATCAAGTAGGCTGAACCGACTACGAGAACTACGAACCACAACAGCAACATAGGTCTTCCTCCGTGAAACGTCAGGGCAACGGGTCGTCCCTGACAGCGTAGACGGCATCGCCCAAACGGCCGCCTCAGATCACTGACCGTGGCGCTGGGCAGGTGTTCAGTAGTGAGTGTGTCGAACGATTACCTGAGCAAACGACTGGGTTAGACTGAGGGCACCACAAATGGCTTAAGGATTTGTCATGCTCAAGATTTGGGGCCGAAAGAACTCGACCAATGTCAGGAAGGTACTGTGGTGTGCAGAGGAGCTGGGCCTGGACTACCAGTCGATTGACGCTGGCGGTGCTTTCGGGGTGGTGCAAGAGCCGGAATACCTGGCGAAGAATCCGAATGGGCTGGTGCCACTGATCGAAGAGGACGGCCTGGTGCTGTGGGAGTCCAACACCATCGTGCGCTATCTGGCGGCACGTCATGCGCCGGATTCGAGCTGGTACCCGAGTGATGTTCGGCAGCGGGCCGAGGCGGAAAAATGGATGGACTGGGTAACCTCCTCCTTGGCTACGCCGTTTCGCCCATTGTTTTGGGGCATGCTGCGGACACCGGCAGAACAGCGTGATTGGGTCGCCATCAACGCAGCGCACAAGACCTGCGCCCAGGTCTTGTCAATTGCCGATCAGGCGCTGGCGCGGCAACCTTACCTCAGCGGTGATGCACTCGGCGTTGGCGATGTGCCGCTGGGCTGTTTCGCCTATGCCTGGTTCGAGATGCCCATTGAGCGTCCGGAGATGCGTCACCTGCGTGCCTGGTATGAACGGCTGAAGGAGCGCCCGGCCTATCAGGTTGCCGTGATGACGGCGCTGACCTGATTGCAGCGCTTATTCTGATAGTTATTATCGATACACGTGACTGTACTTGTGTGGCCGCGCCCCTCACCATGGCCACTCAGCCTGTTGTTCTTAAACCCTTCCACACTGGTGCATAGACCCGTTATGAGTTCTGCTCTGTCCATAAGGCAGCTAACCAAGACCTACGGCAACGGCTTCCAGGCCCTCAAGGGCATTGACCTGGATGTCGCCGAAGGTGACTTTTTTGCCTTGCTCGGCCCCAACGGCGCCGGCAAATCCACCACCATCGGCATCCTCTCCACGCTGGTGAACAAGACCAGCGGTACCGTGAAGGTCTTTGGCCATGACCTGGACCGCGAACCTGCCGCGCTCAAGCGCTGCCTCGGCGTGGTGCCCCAGGAGTTCAACTTCAACCAGTTCGAGAAGACGTTCGACATCGTCGTGACCCAGGCGGGTTACTACGGCATTCCGTCGAAGGTGGCCAAGGCGCGTGCCGAACAGTATTTGACCCAACTGGGGCTGTGGGACAAGCGCAATGTGCCATCGCGTTCGTTGTCCGGTGGCATGAAGCGCCGCCTGATGATTGCCCGGGCGCTGGTTCATGAGCCGCGCTTGCTGATCCTCGATGAGCCAACCGCTGGTGTGGACATCGAGTTGCGGCGTTCGATGTGGAGTTTCCTGACTGAGCTGAACGAGCAGGGCATCACCATCATCCTGACGACGCATTACCTCGAAGAGGCTGAGCAACTGTGCCGCAACATCGGCATCATTGATCACGGCACCATTGTCGAAAACACCAGTATGCGCAAACTGCTCGGTTCGTTGCATGTGGAGACCTTCCTGCTCGACCTGAAGCAGGAGTTGCCCCAGGCCCCGCAGTTGGCCGGCTACCCGTGCCGACTGATCAGCCCGCACACCCTGGAAGTCCAGGTGGACAAGGCCATGGGCATCACCGCGCTGTTCGGCCAATTGGCCCTGCAGAACATCGAGGTGCAAAGCCTGCGTAACAAAACCAACCGTCTTGAGGAGCTGTTTGTGTCCCTGGTGGAGAAGAATCTGGCGAAGGTGGCGGTATGAGTTCGGAGCTGCGCGGCAATCTGGTCGCCCTCAACACTATCGTCTACCGCGAAGTGCGCCGTTTTACCCGGATCTGGCCGCAGACCCTGCTGCCGCCGGCGATCACCATGGTCTTGTATTTCGTGATCTTCGGTAACCTGATCGGTCGGCAGATCGGTGATATGGGTGGCTTCACCTATATGGAATACATCGTGCCGGGCCTGATCATGATGTCGGTGATCACCAACTCTTATGGCAACGTGGTTTCCAGTTTCTTTGGCAGCAAGTTCCAGCGCTCCATCGAGGAACTGATGGTCTCGCCAGTGTCGCCACACACCATCCTTATTGGCTACACCCTGGGTGGCGTGTTGCGCGGGTTGGCGGTAGGGGTCATCGTGACCCTGTTGTCACTGTTCTTTACCCAACTGCAGGTGCACCATCTGGGCGTAACGGTGTTGGTGGTGTTGCTGACGGCAACGATCTTCTCGCTGTTGGGCTTCATCAACGCAGTGTTTGCACGTAATTTCGACGATATCTCGATTATCCCGACATTCGTGCTGACCCCGTTGACCTACCTGGGGGGCGTTTTCTACTCGATCAACCTGCTGCCGCCGTTCTGGCAAACGGTATCGTTGGCTAACCCCGTGCTGCACATGGTCAACTCGTTCCGCTACGGCATCCTGGGCGTGTCCGATATTCGCATTGGCGTGGCCATCAGCTTCATGCTGGTCGCGACCGCCGTGCTGTACGTCGGCTGCGTGCGGCTACTGGTCAGTGGTCGAGGAATGCGCAGCTGATTTTTCCTTGCGCTGGCGCCACTGCCTGCCCACCCACCAGCGCCAATAGAGCATGGTCAGGCAGTAGGCCAGCCCACCCAGCAGCAGGCCGCAGACCACTGAGCCCAGCAGGAAGGGTTGCCACAGTGTCGAGAGCTGATCGGTGATCCATTCCCAGGTCAGCTCGTCGGGCAGGGTGCGGGGAGGTATCTGCATCAGCCAGGCGCCCATCTGATAGGTGCAGAAGAACACCGGCGGCATGGTAATCGGGTTGGTCAGCCAGACCAGGCTGACGGAAATCGGCATGTTGCCCCGCGCCAGTATCGCCAGGCTGGCGGCCAGTAACATTTGCATCGGGATCGGTATGAATGCGGCGAACAGGCCGACGGCCATGGCGCGTGCCACTGAATGGCGATTCAGGTGCCAGAGGTTGGGGTCGTGCAGCAGTCGCCCGAGAAAGCGTAAGGATTTGTGTTCCCGAATGCTGGTCGGATCGGGCATGTAGCGTTTGAAAAGTCGACGCGGCATGTGGGTTCTCGGCGTTCTTGATCCGCCAGTATGCACGGATTCTAAAAGCCTCCAATTCAGACTTTGTGACAATTAATAAGCAAGCATATGCCGTCGCTGATCTAAGCCTCTGGAGTGATTCTTTTTCAGGAGCTTCAGATCATGCGCACAGGGATGATTGCGCTTGCACTCGGGCTGTTATGCCTGCGTTGGCTTCCTGCACTGCCTTCGGTCGGGGTGTGGGTTGCGCTGATACTGCTTGGGCTGTGCTGTCTGCCGTCGCGGGCCTATCCCTTGGGGTGTTTCCTGCTGGGTTTTTGCTGGGCCTGTGTATCGGCGCAAGGCGCGCTGGATGATCGCCTGTCGCCAGAGCTGGACGGCCGCACGCTGTGGGTGGAGGGGCGAGTGGTTGGCTTGCCTGAACACACGGCGCAGTCGGTGCGCTTTGAACTTGCAGAGGTCACCTCACGCCGCGCCCAGCTGCCTCAGCGCTTGCGTCTGAGCTGGTATGGCGGGCCGCCTGTTAACAGCGGAGAGCGCTGGCGCCTTGCCGTCAGCCTCAAGCGTCCGGCGGGCCTGCTCAACCCTCATGCGGCCGATCAGGAAATGACCCTGCTGGCCCGTCGTATCGGCGCGACCGGCAGTGTCAAGGACGGTGAGCGCTTGGCGCCCGCGAGCATGGCCTGGCGCGACGCGATTCGACAACGGCTGATGGCGGTCGATGCCCAAGGGCGCGAAGGGGTACTGGCTGCCCTGGTGTTAGGCGATGGCAGTGGCCTGGCAGGCGCTGCAGGCAACCGGCACGGTACACCTGTTGGTGATCTCAGGGCAGCACATTGGGTTGCTGGCCGGGTTGGTCTATGCCGTGGTGGCGGGGCTGGCACGTTTCGGGCTCTGGCCGCGTGCGCTGCCCTGGTTGCCCGCGGCCTGCTTGCTGGCACTTGCCGCTGCACTGGGGTACGGCCTGCTCGCCGGGTTTCAGGTGCCAGTGCGTCGAGCCTGCATCATGTTGGCGGTGGTGTTGCTCTGGCGTCTGCGTTTTCGTCATCTGGGGGTAACGCTGCCGTGGCTGCTGGCGCTCAATGCGGTATTGCTGATTGAACCGCTGGCCAGCCTGCAGCCGGGGTTCTGGTTGTCCTTTGGTGCTGTCGCGATCTTGATCTTCACCTTTAGCGGGCGGCTGGGCACCTGGCGTGTCTGGCAGGCATGGACCCGGGCGCAATGGATGATCGCCTTGGGGTTGCTGCCATTCTTGCTGGTGCTTGGGTTGCCCGTGAGCCTCAGTGCGCCGCTGGTCAATCTGCTGGCGGTGCCCTGGATCAGTGTGCTGGTGTTGCCCGTCGCCCTGGCAGGGACGTTACTGCTGGGTGTGCCGGTTCTCGGTACAAGCCTGCTGTGGCTGGCAGGTGGTTTGCTCGATGTGCTGTTTCGTGTGCTCGGGCAGGTCGCCGACTGGCAGCCGGCCTGGGTGCCGGCTGCCTTGCCGTTATGGGCATGGCTGCTGGTTTGCCTTGGGGTGTTCCTGGTGTTGTTGCCCAAAGGGCTGCCGATGCGGGTATTGGGTTGGCCTGCCGTGCTGCTGGCGGCGTTTGCCCCGCGTGATGAGGTGCCAGAGGGGCAGTTGGACGTCTGGCAACTGGATGTAGGGCAGGGGCAGGCCTTCATTCTGCGTACCCGTCACCACACCCTGTTGTATGACGCGGGGCCGGCCATGGGGGAGGTCGATCTGGGGGAGCGCATCGTACTGCCTACGCTCCTTAAGCTGGGGGTGAGTACGCTCGACCTGATGTTGCTCAGTCATGCCGATGCCGACCACGCCGGAGGCGCGCTGGCGGTGAAGCGTGGTTTACCGGTTGCGCGGGTGCTGGCCGGTGAGGTGCAGAGGTTGCCCCAGGCCTTGCAGGCGCAGCCCTGTGTTGCCGGTGAACACTGGGAGTGGGATGGCGTACGCTTTTCTGTATGGCAATGGCACGATGCCGCCGACAGCAATCAAGGCTCATGCGTGTTGTGGGTCGAGGCGTCGGGTGAGCGTTTGCTGCTCACCGGGGACATCGATGCGGACGGTGAGCGCGCCTGGCTCCAGGCCGCGACAGCGCCCCACGTCGACTGGCTGCAGGCGCCCCATCATGGTAGCCGCAGCGCTTCCAGCCTGGCTTTTCTTGAGGCGTTGGCACCCAAGGGGGTCTTCATTTCGCGCGGGCGTTACAACGCCTTCGGCCATCCTCATCCCGAGGTGATGGCGCGTTTTGCGATGTTGGGTATCACGCCCTACGACAGCGCAGTGGAAGGTGCGCTGTCGCTGCGCTTGGGACGTTTTGACGAGCCTGAAGGGATACGCAGCCAGCGGCGCTTCTGGCGTTAGCCGACATGACGACCTGCGGGCGGTGGGAGCCCTATGGTAAAGTGGCGGACTTTTTCGAGGGGGTCGTTACTGTGTGGGAATTGGTCAAGTCTGGCGGTTGGATGATGCTGCCGATCATTCTGAGTTCCATCGCCGCCATGGCGATCGTCGCCGAGCGCCTGTGGACCCTGCGCGCCAGCCGCGTCACCCCGCCACACCTGCTGGGTCAGGTCTGGCGCTGGATTCAGGACAAGCAACTCAATAGCGAAAAGCTCAAGGCCTTGCGCGCCGATTCACCACTGGGCGAGATCCTCGCCGCGGGCCTTGCGAACTCGCGGCACGGTCGCGAAATCATGAAAGAGTGCATTGAGGAAGCCGCTGCCCGGGTCATTCACGAGCTGGAGCGCTACATCAATGCACTGGGCACCATTGCGGCCATGGCACCACTGCTCGGCTTGCTGGGAACGGTGTTGGGCATGATCGATATCTTCAGCTCGTTCATGGGCACGGGCATGTCGGCCAACGCCTCGGTGCTGGCGGGCGGTATTTCCAAGGCGTTGATCACCACGGCGGCCGGCCTGATGGTGGGTATCCCTGCGGTCTTTTTCCACCGCTTCCTGCAGCGACGTATCGACGAACTGGTAGTGGGTATGGAGCAAGAAGCAATCAAGCTGGTCGAAGTGGTTCAGGGCGACCGTGATGTTGATCTGGCCGAGGGCAGGGCGTGAAATTCCGGCGCAAGCCACGGGAGACCGTGGACATCAACCTGGCCTCACTCATCGATGTGGTGTTCATCCTCCTGCTGTTCTTTGTGGTCACCACCACCTTCACGCGTGAAACCCAGTTGCGCGTCGAGTTGCCGGAGGCGGTCAGTGGTACGCCGGCCCCGGAGTCGGAGCTCAAGCAGCTGGAAATCACCATCAGTGCTGAGGGCGTGTACTCGCTGAACAATAACCTGCTGCCCAAGAGTGATCTGGCGACGCTGATCGATGCCTTGCAAAAAGAGTCGGGTGGGGACACCCGCCTGCCGTTGTCGATCAGCGCTGATGGCAAGACGCCGCATCAGGCGGTGGTCACCGCGATGGATGCGGCGGGCAAGCTGGGCTTCAGCCAGTTGCGCATGACCACGGTCGAGGCGGCGCCGGGGAATCCTTGATGGCCTTTGCCGATCGATTGCTCAAGGCCTGGTATGCCGGGCATCCGGCCCTTGCCTTGTTGCGGCCGCTGGAAGCCCTCTACCGGCGCGTGGTGTTGCGCAAGCGCCAGCGTTTTCTGGCCGGTGAGAGCAGCAGTTACCGTGCCCCGGTACCGGTGGTGGTAGTGGGTAATATCACCGTCGGCGGTACCGGCAAGACCCCCCTGATTCTTTGGCTGATCGAACACTGCCGCCGCCAGGGGCTGCGTGTCGGTGTGGTGAGCCGCGGCTATGGCGCCACACCGCCGCAGCTCCCCTGGCGCGTGCGTGCCGACCAGTCTGCTGCTCAGGCGGGCGATGAGCCGTTGTTGATCGTCCAGCGTAGCGGTGTGCCGCTGATGATCGATCCCGACCGGTCGCGCGCGGTCCAGGCGTTGTTGGCTGCCGAGCCGCTGGACCTCATCCTCAGTGATGACGGTTTGCAGCATTATCGGCTGGCCCGCGATCTGGAACTGGTGCTGATCGATGCGGCACGCGGCCTGGGCAATCGTCGCTGCCTGCCGGCGGGCCCACTGCGTGAGCCGGTCGAGCGCCTGCATGAGGTCGATGCGGTACTGTTCAATGGTGCTGCGGCCGACAGTGACGAAGGCTATGCCTTTGGGCTTGAGCCGACCGCGCTGGTCAATGTTCGCAGTGGCGAGCGTCGTGGCGTCGAGCATTTTCCGCCTGGCCAGGCCGTGCATGCGGTGGCCGGGATCGGCAATCCGCAGCGTTTCTTCAATACCTTGCAAGGGCTAAACTGGCGACCAGAGCCACATCCCTTTGCCGATCATGCGGTCTATAGCGCCGAGGCCTTGAACTTTACGCCGTCCTTGCCGCTGGTGATGACCGAAAAGGATGCGGTGAAATGCCGTGCCTTCGCCGCTGCCGACTGGTGGTACCTTGCTGTAGATGCGGTGCCTTCGCCGTCCTTCGCCCGCTGGTTCGACGGCCAACTGGCGCGTTTGCTGCCCGGGCATCGGCAACCCTGAACCTTTTCTTTTTCCGGCCACAGGCCTGAGGAATTTCCATGGACACCAAATTGCTCGATATCCTTGCTTGCCCGATCACCAAGGGCCCGCTCAAGCTCAGCGCTGACAAGACCGAGCTGATCAGCAAGGGCGCCGGTCTTGCCTACCCGATTCGCGACGGTATCCCGGTCATGCTGGAGAGCGAAGCGCGCACCCTGACCGACGAAGAGCGCCTGGAAAAATGAGTCAAGCGTTCACGGTTGTGATTCCGGCCCGTTTGCGTTCCACCCGGCTGCCGGGCAAACCGCTGCTGCTGATTGCCGGCAAGCCGATGATCCAGCATGTCTGGGAGCAGGCGCGCAAGAGCAGCGCGGCACGGGTGGTCGTGGCCACCGATGATGCCGAGATCTTCAAGGCCTGTGAGGCCTTTGGCGCTGAAGTGCTGATGACCCGTGAGGATCATGACTCGGGTACCGACCGTCTGGCCGAAGTGGCGACCCAGTTGGGCCTGCCTGCCGACGCGATCGTGGTCAACGTGCAGGGCGACGAGCCCCTGATTCCGCCCGTGATCATCGATCAGGTGGCGGCTAACCTGGCCGCTCACCCGGAGGCCGGTATCGCTACCCTGGCCGAACCGATTACCGAGGTCGAGGCCTTGTTCAATCCGAATGCGGTCAAGGTGGTCAGTGATTGCAACGGTCTGGCCCTGACCTTCAGTCGTGCCCCGTTGCCATTTGCCCGTGATGCCTTTGCGCAGAGCCGCGATCAGCTTCCGCCGGGTGTTCCGTATCGCCGACACATTGGCATGTATGCCTACCGTGCCGGTTTCCTGCAGGACTTCGTCGGCTGGGGGCCGTGCTGGTTGGAGAAAACCGAGTCGCTTGAGCAGTTGCGGGCGCTCTGGAACGGTGTGCGTATCCATGTGGCCGATGCCCTGGAGGCCCCGCCGGTAGGGGTTGATACCCCTGAAGATCTCGAGCGCGTGCGGCGCTTGCTGGAGGCTTGATGCGGGTTCTTTTTGTCTGCCTGGGCAACATCTGCCGCTCGCCGACCGCTGAGGGTGTTTTGCGCCATCAGTTGAAGGAGGCGGGCCTGGCTGAGGTGATCGAGGTGGCATCGGCCGGAACCGGTGACTGGCATGTCGGCAACCCTCCAGACAGCCGTACCCGGCGTGCGGCTCAGTTGCGTGGCTATGATCTGTCCCAGCAGCGTGCGCAGCAGGTCAGTGTCGCCGACTTCGAGCGTTACGACCTGATCCTGGCGATGGATAACAGTAATCTGGGGCACTTGCAGGCGATGCGCCCAGCGCAGGCCAAGGCAGAGCTGGACCTGTTTCTGCGGCGCTTCGAGGGTGCTGTCGATGACGTACCAGACCCTTACTACGGTGGCGAGCAGGGCTTTGAGCGGGTGCTCGACCTGATCGAGAGCGCCTGTCGGGGGCTGGTTGTCGAGTTGAAGGGGCGTTTATGAGCGTACAGGTGCTATCAGGTGTTTCGCTCAAGCCTTACAACACCTTTGGTATTGATGTGCGTGCAGCGCATTTTGCCGAAGCGCACACCGATGCGGAGGTGCGTGAGGTATTGGCCCATGCGGCTGCGCAGCAGTGGCCGGTGCTGGTGATTGGTGGCGGCAGCAACCTGTTGCTCACGGCCAATATCGACGCGTTGGTACTGCGCATGGCCAGCAAGGGGGTGCGGATTCTCGCCGATGACGGGCAGCGGGTCATCGTGGAGGCCGAGGCTGGTGAGCCTTGGCATGCGTTTGTCCAATGGACCCTGGCGCAGGGGCTGTCGGGGCTTGAAAACCTCAGCCTTATTCCGGGTACGGTCGGTGCTGCGCCGATGCAGAACATCGGTGCTTACGGCGTAGAGATCAAGGATGTATTTGTCGGGCTGACTGCGTTGGATCGTCAGACTGGTGAACTGCATGAGTTTGCCCTTGAAGACTGTGCATTTGCCTACCGTGACAGCCTGTTCAAGCGTAATCCCGGGCGTTGGTTGATCCTGCGTGTGCGCTTTGCGCTGAGCCGGGTCATGCACTTGCATCTGGACTATGGGCCAGTGCGTCAGCGCTTGAGCGAGCAGGGTATCGAACAGCCAACGGCGCAGAATGTCAGCGATGCGATTTGCAGCATTCGCCGGGAAAAACTGCCGGACCCTGCTGAATTGGGCAATGCGGGAAGTTTCTTCAAGAACCCAGTGGTGTCTGCTGCGTTGGCTGAGCATATTCGTCAGGCTCATCCAGGGCTTGTGGCATACCCTCAGGCAGATGGTCGGGTGAAGTTGGCGGCGGGCTGGTTGATCGAACTGGCCGGCTGGAAAGGCTATCGTGATGGCGATGCTGGTGTTCACCGACTTCAGGCATTGGTGCTGGTCAATTACGGCCAGGCCAGTGGCGCACAGCTTCATCGGCTGGCACAGAAGATCCAGGTCGATATCCTTGAGCGTTTTGGTGTCGAACTGGAGATGGAGCCTAATCTGTACTGAGTGTGGCGCAGCCGCCGTGTGCGGTGTCGCGGTGAGTCCGAGTTGAGTTTCAAGCCAATAAAAAAGCCCCGCCAGCGTTAGCTGGCGGGGCTTTTTTCAGCCGTTGGAATCAGGCGAGCGGTTTAGGCTCTTCTGCGGTTTCCAGGGCCTTTGGGCTTTGCTCGGTCACTTCTTCTGCCGTTACGACAGCTTCGGTGGACGGTTGCTCGGCTTGTGCTGGGGCTTCTACTGGTGCCTCGACGGCGGCAGCAGGTACCTCTGCGGCTTTAGCGGCTTTAGCGGCTGCCGCGGCTGCAGCAGCTTCAGCTTCGCGCTTGCGACGACGCACTTCGCGTGGGTCGTTTGGTGCGCGGCCACTGCTTGGTTGCGGCAGGGCAGGTGCTTCGGCGGCGACTACCGGCTCGGCAGCGGGTGCTTCAACCACAACCGGAGCAGGTGCTTCGACTGCAGGTTCGGCTTCCTTGGCAGTAGCGATCGGGGCCTCGACCACAACTTCAGCTGGGGCTGGGGTGACTTCCACCACCGGAGCCGCGCCGGGTTCAACGGCTTCGACAGGTGCCGCAGGCTGTTCGGCGGCAGGGGCAATGTCGACCACGGCAGCTTCAACTACTGCAGCTTCAACTACCGCAGGTGCGGCTTCTACCGGTGCTGCTTCGACTGCAGGTGCAGCCTCTGCGACGACCTCGGTAGCGGCTACAGGTGCTTCGACAGCAGCGGTAGCGTTTTCAGCTTGCTGGTTGGCCTGTGCTTCGGCTTCAGCGCTGATGGCTGCGCCTGCAGCAACGACAACGCCCGCTGCCTGTTCGGCACTCGACTCTTCAGCCGCTTCTTCGCTGCCTTCAACGACGTTGCCATTGGCGTCACGTTGACGTTCACGACGGTTGCTACGGCGACGCTGACCGCGAGAGCGGCGACGTGGGCGCTCGCCATCGGCGCCTTCGGCGTCTTCCTGCAGCAGCTCTTCGTTTGGCAGTTGCTCTTCGGTCGCTTCGGCAGCAACCTCGGCAGGACGTGGCTGACGCTCTTCACGTGGTGGGCGCGGTTGGCGCTCTTCGCGTGGTGCACGTTCTTCGCGTGGTGCACGCTCTTCACGTGGCGCGCGTTCTTCACGCGGTGCACGCTCTTCACGCGGAGCGCGTTCTTCGCGGGCTACGCGTTCTTCACGAGGGGCGCGCTCAGGACGCTCTTCGCGTACGGCCGGTGCGGCGGCAGCAGCCGGTGCAGTGGCATCCAGGGGCTCGCGCAGTTCACGAACGCGTTCGTCACGGCGACGCTCTTCACGCGGTGGGCGTGGTTGGCGCTCTTCGCGCGGCGGGCGTGGTGCGCGTTCTTCGCGGGCCGGGGTTTCTTCACGGGCTTCGCGCGGCTGACGCTCTTCGCGTGGGGCACGCTCGGCGCGTTCTTCACGTGGCTTGCGCTCTTCGTCGCGACGACCGTTGCGGCTGCGGCTCTGCTGACGACCGCTACGGCGCTCTTCGTTGCGCTGTGGGCGTTCGGCGGCCGGCTTCTCGGTGACAACCGGTGCGGCGGCAGGCGTTTCCTTGCTGGCGAACAGGCTCACCAGCGACTTGACCAGGCCTTTGAACAGGCTTGGCTCCGGCGCAACGTGCACAGGGGCGGCAGGCTGTTCTGGTGCGGCAGGTACCGGTGCATTGGCGCGGGCCGGTGCAGTCTTGACCGCAGCTTCCTGGCGAACCAGGGTGCGAGTCGCGGCAACTGGCTGGACTTCTTCGGTCTCGGTGGCGGCGATTTCGTAGCTGGACTGGCCGCTCAGCGCTTCTGGATTGTCATCGCGCAGGCGCTGCACTTCGAAGTGCGGGGTTTCAAGGTGATCATTTGGCAGGATCACGATGCGTGCACGGGTACGCAGTTCGATTTTGGTGATCGAGTTGCGTTTTTCGTTGAGCAGGAACGCTGCGACCGGAATCGGCACTTGGGCGCGGACTTCAGCAGTGCGGTCCTTCAGGGCTTCTTCTTCGATCAGGCGCAGGATGGCCAGCGACAGGGATTCGACGTCACGGATGATGCCGGTGCCGCTGCAGCGTGGGCAGACGATGCCGCTGCTCTCGCCCAGAGATGGGCGCAGGCGTTGGCGGGACATTTCCAGCAGGCCGAAACGCGAGATGCGGCCAACCTGAACGCGTGCGCGGTCGGCTTCCAGGCATTCACGTACCTTCTCTTCGACTGCGCGCTGGTTTTTCGCCGGCGTCATGTCGATGAAGTCGATGACGATCAGGCCACCAATGTCGCGCAGGCGCAGTTGGCGAGCGATTTCTTCGGCTGCTTCCAGGTTGGTCTGCAGCGCGGTCTCCTCGATGTCGCTACCTTTGGTGGCGCGCGCCGAGTTGATGTCGATGGAGACCAGGGCTTCGGTTGGATCGATGACGATCGAGCCGCCCGACGGCAGTTCGACCACGCGCTGGAAGGCGGTTTCGATCTGGCTTTCGATCTGGAAACGATTGAACAGCGGGACGCTGTCTTCGTAGAGCTTGATCTTGCTGGCGTACTGCGGCATCACCTGACGGATGAAGGTCAGGGCTTCTTCCTGGGCGTCGATGCTGTCGATCAGTACTTCGCCGATGTCCTGGCGCAGGTAGTCGCGGATGGCACGAATGATGACATTGCTTTCCTGGTAGATCAGGAAAGGAGCCGCGCGGTCCAGGGAGGCTTCCTTGATTGCAGTCCAGAGCTGCAGCAGGTAGTCCAGGTCCCATTGCATCTCTTCGCTGCTGCGGCCCAGGCCGGCAGTGCGAACGATCAGGCCCATGTCGGCAGGGGCGACCAGGCCATTGAGGGCTTCGCGCAGTTCGTTGCGCTCTTCGCCTTCGATGCGGCGCGAGATGCCACCGGCACGCGGGTTGTTCGGCATCAGTACCAGGTAGCGGCCAGCCAGGCTGATGAAGGTGGTCAGGGCGGCGCCCTTGTTGCCACGCTCTTCTTTCTCGACCTGGACGATGACTTCCTGGCCTTCGCTCAATACTTCCTTGATGTTGACGCGGCCTTCTGGGGCCTTCTTGAAGTATTCGCGGGAAATTTCTTTCAGTGGCAGGAAGCCATGGCGCTCAGAACCGAAGTCGACAAATGCGGCTTCGAGGCTGGGTTCGATCCGGGTAATCCGGCCTTTATAGATGTTGGCTTTCTTCTGCTCGCGAGCGCCGGACTCGATATCCAGGTCGTAGAGACGTTGGCCGTCCACCAGAGCAACACGCAACTCTTCGGGTTGAGTTGCGTTAATCAGCATTCTTTTCATGTAGTACCGTCGGTTTCCGGGCTGCCGGAAACGGCGTTCGGCACACACGACTTCTCACGGTCGGTGTCAGGGTGCGTCGGGGGTGGCGGGCCACTCCCGTGTCTAGCGAGATTCGGCCTGACTGGAATCCAGTGCTGCCGAAGTCGCGACGACGCGTCCTGCTAGCTGTGGTGTCAAATGCACTCAGTCAGGAGGAGGAATCAGCCTTCGGCCATGGACGCCACGGGGGCATCTTGATCAAGAACGGGTCTGGACGAGTGGGCCCGTAGAGGCCTGTCGACCGGACGCATTACTACACGGTCCGACGGTTGTGCATCTCCACCCTACACGTATCCCTGATAACTCGGGTGCTGCCGCGCGCTGAATCCGCAACGGGTTGCATTTATCGCCGGCTCCGTACGGGAGCCCGCGCATTTATGGCTAAGGCTTGTATTTCCGAAGCGTTCGCCATAACTGCGCGGAAGCGATTGCACTGACGGAGTGGCATCGAAAAAAACGTGAAGGGAGGGTAATGCACCGCTCTTTTTGTTTTTTATCGGTCTTCTCTCGTCTGCGCTGGTGGCTATTCCAGGCATTTTGTAAACTGGCAAACACCCCGTCGGACGGCCTCGCGTCCTCAAGAATTGCGTAGGTCAGGGCCGGCTCAAAGCCATTGGTCCGCTGGCCAGCCGCTTTTGGCGGCGTTCGCGACTATAGCAGCAATCATTAAGTGCTTCAAATCCATAAAAAATTGTTATGATGCGCAAATGACGACCAATACCCCCCCGACCCCCGGCGTTCAGCTGATTGAGGTCGCGCCGGAACTTGCCGGCCAACGTATCGACAATTTTCTTATCACTGCACTCAAGGGCGTTCCCAAGACCTTGATTTACCGCATTTTGCGCAAAGGCGAAGTGCGGGTTAACAAGGGGCGGATCAAGCCTGAGTACAAGCTGCAGGCGGGTGATGTGGTGCGCGTGCCGCCCGTTCGTCTGCCCGAGCGCGACGAGCCGGCGCCGGTTGCCCAGGGTTTGCTGCAGCGCCTGGAAGCGGCCATTGTCTACGAAGACAAGGCACTGATCGTGCTGAACAAGCCAGCCGGGATCGCCGTGCATGGTGGCAGTGGCCTGAGCTTCGGTGTCATTGAAGCCTTCCGTCAGTTGCGCCCCGATGCCAAGGAGCTGGAACTGGTCCACCGCCTCGATCGGGATACCTCTGGCCTGCTGATGATCGCCAAGAAGCGCAGCATGCTGCGCCACCTGCACGCGGCCTTGCGCGGTGACGGCGTAGACAAGCGCTACATGGCGCTGGTGCGCGGTCATTGGGCGACGGCCAAGAAGCAGGTCAGCGCGCCGTTGCTCAAGAGCAACCTGCGCTCCGGTGAGCGGATGGTCGAGGTGAACCCTGAAGGCAAGGAGGCGTTGACGCTGTTCCGTGTTCTGCGCCGTTTCGGTGAGTTCGCCACGATGGTCGAGGCGCGTCCGGTGACGGGGCGTACTCACCAGATCCGGGTGCATGCCTTGCATGCCGGGCATTGCATTGCCGGCGACAGCAAGTATGGCGATGAAGACTTCACTCGCGAGATCCGTGAGCTGGGTGGCAAGCGCTTGTTCCTGCATGCCTATGCCTTGAATGTGCCGATGCCTGATGGCGGCGTGCTCAAGCTTGAGGCGCCGGTGGATGACATGTGGTCCAAGACTGTGGAGCGTCTGAGTGCGTCGTGAGTACGACCTGCTGATCTTCGATTGGGACGGCACACTGGCCGACTCGATCGGGCGTATTGTCGAGGCGATGCACCTGGCGGCAGATCGTGGCGGCCACCCGCGCAGCGAAGTCGAGGCGGTCAAGGGTATTATTGGTCTGGCCTTGCCTGAGGCAATCAGCACGCTGTATCCGCAGCTTGATGCGTCGGCGGTGGCGGCGTTCCGGCAGCACTATGCTGACGTTTACATGGCGCTGGATGAGCAACCCTCGCCGTTGTACGACGGGGTTGTCGAGGCGCTTGAGGCGTTTCGCGCGGATGGCTATCGGCTGGCGGTTGCGACCGGAAAGGCGCGTCGCGGCCTTGATCGGGTGCTCCAGGCCAATGGCTGGGAGCATTTCTTCGATATCACCCGTGCCGCTGACGAGACCCGGGGCAAGCCCCATCCCTTGATGTTGGAAGAGATTCTCGCGCATTGTGGTGTCGCGCCTGCGCGTGCGCTGATGGTCGGGGATTCGGCGTTTGACCTGTTGATGGCGCGCAATGCAGGTGTGCATTCGGTTGCGGTCGGTCATGGTGCGATGTCGCTGGAGGTATTGAGCGCCTATGAGCCTCGGCTGTCCATCGATCATTTTTCTCAGTTGCAGGATTGGCTGGGCCTTGCTGGCGCGCCAGTCGGCTGTGACGGTATCCCAGGGTAGGTGAGCATGGCTGATGAATGGAAAGCGCCCAGCGCTGAAAAGAATGAAGAGCAGAAAAGCTGGCAGCTGCTTGAAAAAACGCTGTTGGCTGGCGTGCAGGAGCAGCGGCGCGCCAGGCGCTGGGGCATCTTTTTCAAGCTGTTGACCTTCGCTTATCTGTTTGGCGCCCTGATGCTGTTCACGCCGTTGATGGATGTCGAGAAGGCGGCGGCTCGTGGCTCCAGTCATACCGCGCTGATCGAAGTGCGTGGCATGATCGCTGATCAGGAGCCTGCCAGTGCCGACAACATAGTCGGTAGCTTGCGTGCGGCGTTTGAAGATCCCAAGACCAGGGGTGTGATCCTGCGCATTAACAGCCCGGGCGGCAGCCCGGTGCAGTCTGGGTACATTTATGACGAGATTCTTCGTCTGCGTGCGCAGTACCCGGCGATCAAGGTGTATGCCGTCATCAGTGACCTAGGGGCGTCTGGTGCCTATTACATCGCCAGTGCGGCTGATCAGATTTATGCCGACAAGGCCAGCCTGGTAGGGTCGATTGGTGTGACTGCTGCAGGTTATGGCTTTGTCGGAACCATGGAGAAGCTGGGTGTTGAGCGCCGTACCTACACGGCCGGCGAGCACAAGGCATTCCTGGATCCGTTCCAGCCGCAGAAGCCTGAAGAAACCAGGTTCTGGCAGGGTGTGCTGGAGACCACTCATCGGCAGTTCATTGCCAGCGTCAAGCAGGGGCGAGGTGAGCGACTCAAGGATAAAGAGCATCCAGAGTTGTTCAGCGGCCTGATCTGGTCGGGCGAGCAGGCGGTGAAGTTGGGGCTGGTGGATGGCCTTGGCAGTGCCAGTTATGTCGCGCGCGATGTGATCGGCGAGAAAAACCTGGTGGACTTTACGATTGAAGAGTCGCCGTTTGATCGCTTCTCCAAGCGCCTGGGGGCCAGTGTTGCCGAGCATTTGGCAATGTGGATGGGTTTTCAGGGGCCGACGCTGCGCTGATCGTGTCGCGGTGTTGCGTGTTTAGGCAGAAGCCGACCTGAGGGTCGGCTTTTTTGCGCCTCAAGGAATGGTGACGCCTTCCTTGAGCAGCATGTCCACCAGGCGAATCAGCGGCAGGCCCACCAGGCTGGTTGCGTCGACGCCGTGGGTGCTTTGAAACAGGCTGACACCCAGGCCTTCGGCCTTGAAGCTGCCGGCGCAGTCATAGGGTTGTTCGGTGCGCAGGTAGCGCTCGATGCGTGGCAGGTCCAGTTCGCGCATGTTGACCGTGAAAGGCACGCAGTCAACCTGAGCGTGGCCGGTGCTGCTGTTGAGCAGGGCAAGCCCGGTGAGGAAGGTGACATGATTGCCGCTGGCTGCCAGCAACTGTTCGCAGGCCTTGTCGAAAGTGTGCGGCTTGCCGAGAATCTGCTCGCCCAGTACCGCGACCTGGTCGGAACCGATGATCAGGTGGTTGGCGTGGGTGGTGGCCAGCGCTTCGGCTTTTTCCAGTGCCAGGCGCTTCACCAGCTCTACGGCGGGCTCTTCATCCAGGCGTCGCTCGTCAATGTCCGGGGCGGCCCAGTTGAAGGGGAGTTGCAGGCGCGCCAGCAATTCGCGCCGGTAGGGTGAGCTTGAAGCCAGTAATAAAGGCAGCATGATGAACTCCTGAGCGGGTTCGCCAATTCTAACATGAGCCATGGGGCCTAATTTCCTTTGACAGGGGCGGGGGGCATCCCTAGAATGCTGCGCCTATGTTGAATGACCCGATTCCACCTCACGTTGACCCGCGCAAATTGGCAGATCGTGGCGTTTCCCTTGAAGGGAAAGTGCTGCTGGCCGATTTGGAGAGACTCTGCGACCCGCTTTCCGACAATGTCGGTATGGTGCAGGCGAAATTCGATTTTGAGCGAGACGAGCAGAAGACAGTGGTTATACACA
This sequence comes from Pseudomonas sp. HLS-6, assembly GCF_002753995.1. Classification (NCBI taxonomy): domain Bacteria; kingdom Pseudomonadati; phylum Pseudomonadota; class Gammaproteobacteria; order Pseudomonadales; family Pseudomonadaceae; genus Pseudomonas; species Pseudomonas sp. HLS-6. Next base: position 3,742,172 of record NZ_CP024478.1, on the reverse strand, counting down.
CTGACCTCAACGTCGAAGTCAAAATGGTTTGCCAGCGTTGTCTTGAGCTGGTTACCCTGCCGATCCATAGCGAATGTACTTACGCTGTGGTGAAGGAGGGTTCGAATACCCAGTCGTTACCGAAAGGTTATGACGTGCTGGAACTGGGCGAAGATCCATTGGATCTGCAGGCATTGATCGAGGAGGAGCTTTTGCTCGCCTTGCCCATTGTGCCTGCTCATCATCCGGAAGAATGCCAGCAGCCGGCGGGCGCCGATGAGCCCGAGCCGAGCGAGGACGAGGTAACGCGGTCCAACCCGTTCAGTGTATTGGCGCAGTTAAAGCGTGACCCAAACGTTTAGGAGTTAATCAATTATGGCTGTTCAGCAGAACAAAAAATCCCGCTCTGCCCGTGACATGCGCCGTTCGCACGACGCCCTCGAGGCCAGCGCTCTGTCCGTAGAAAAAACCACCGGTGAAGTTCACCTGCGCCACCACGTATCGCCAGAAGGCGTATACCGTGGTCGTAAAGTGATCGACAAGGGCGCTGACGAGTAATCCTTGTCCGCTCAGATCATCGCGATCGACGCAATGGGCGGGGACTTCGGTCCCCGCAGCATTGTTCAGGCGAGCATTGCTTGCCTTTCGGCTACCCCCTCGCTGCACCTGACCCTCGTTGGTCAACCCTCCCTCCTTGAAGATTTGATCGCTGGCCAGTCGGCAGCAGATCGCTCGCGTCTGCAGATTGTTGCGGCCAGTGAAGTGATCGGCATGGATGAGCGGCCTTCGCAGGCGTTGCGTGGCAAGCCGGATTCGTCCATGCGCGTCGCCCTTGAATTATTGCGTGATGGCAAGGTTCAGGCCTGCGTGAGTGCTGGCAATACCGGTGCGCTGATGGCGCTGTCGCGTTATGTGCTGAAAACGCTGCCAGGTGTTGATCGCCCGGCGATGGTGGCAGCCATTCCTACGCAGGCAGGCTACTGTCAGTTGCTTGATTTGGGGGCCAATGTCGATTGCAGTGCCGAGCACCTTTATCAGTTTGCAGTGATGGGCTCGGTGGCGGCTCAGGCGCTGGGTGTCTATCGTCCGCGCGTGGCGCTGCTCAACATAGGCACTGAAGACATCAAGGGTAATCAGCAGGTCAAGCTGGCTGCCAGCCTGTTGCAGAATGCCAAGGGCTTGAACTACATCGGCTTCGTCGAGGGTGATGGCTTGTACCGTGGTGAGGCTGATGTCGTGGTCTGCGACGGTTTTGTCGGCAATATCCTGCTCAAATCCAGTGAAGGCCTGGCAACCATGATCGGTGCGCGTATTCAGGCGCTGTTCCGTGAGGGGGTGTTTGCTCGCGTGGCAGGTGCCATGGCCATGCCATTGCTCAAGCGCTTGCAGGCCGATCTTGCGCCAGCGCGACACAATGGTGCGAGCTTTCTGGGGTTGCAGGGTATTGTTATCAAAAGCCATGGTTCTGCGGGCGTTCAGGGGTTTCAGAGTGCTATTCAGCGTGCACTGATCGAAATCCAGGAAGATCTGCCGCAGCGCTTGCATGGGCGTCTTGAGGATCTGTTGCTTTAGGCATATCGGCAAGGAAGTGGTTAAATGTGACCGCTTGGTTCTCGTTACCATCCAATTTTCAGTTTCTTGCGATCAGTCCTGCGACTGTTCGCTCAATTTTCGACGACAAGATCATTAGGGGCTTGTTCAATGTCTGCATCCCTCGCATTCGTCTTTCCGGGTCAAGGTTCGCAGTCCCTCGGCATGCTGGCCGAGCTGGGCGCCCAGTACCCACTGGTCATCGATACCTTCCGCGAGGCCTCCGAGGCTCTGGGTTATGATCTCTGGGCACTGACCCAGCAGGGCCCGGAAGAGCAACTCAATCAAACTGACAAAACTCAGCCGGCTATCCTGACCGCTTCGATCGCCCTGTGGCGCCTGTGGTTGGCGGAGGGTGGTGCTCGCCCTGCGTTCGTCGCCGGTCACAGCCTGGGCGAATACAGCGCCCTGGTGGCCGCGGGTAGCTTGTCCCTCGGCGATGCCGTGAAGCTGGTCGAGCGTCGCGGTCAGCTGATGCAGGAGGCCGTACCGGCCGGGCAGGGCGCCATGGCTGCGGTCTTGGGCCTGGATGATGCGGATGTCATCGCTGTGTGCGCTGAAGCGGCACAGGGTGATGTCGTCAGCGCGGTCAACTTCAACTCGCCTGGCCAGGTCGTCATCGCCGGTTCGAAGGCCGCTGTCGAGCGCGCAATCGAAGGGTGCAAGGCGCGTGGCGCCAAGCGTGCCCTGCCATTGCCGGTCAGCGTGCCGTCGCACTGTGAACTGATGCGCCCGGCTGCTGAACGGTTCGCTGAATCGGTTGCTGCCATCGATTGGCAGGCGCCGCAGATTCCGGTCGTGCAGAACGTCAACGCGACGGTCTCTGCTGATCTGGACACGCTCAAGCGCGACTTGCTGGAGCAGTTGTTCAAGCCAGTGCGCTGGGTTGAATGCGTTCAGTACCTCGCAGCACAAGGCGCTACCTCGCTGGTCGAGTGCGGCCCAGGCAAGGTCCTGGCCGGTTTGAACAAGCGCTGCGCTGACGGTGTGACCACCTATAACCTCAATACCCCAGACGCTGTCGCCGCCACCCGTGCGGCGCTGGCCTGAAATTAGGAGAAGCTTGCATGAGCCTGCAAGGTAAAGTTGCACTGGTGACTGGTGCCAGCCGTGGCATTGGCCAGGCCATCGCCCTGGAGCTGGGTCGCCTGGGCGCTACGGTCATCGGTACGGCCACCTCGGCTGCTGGTGCCGAGCGCATCGCTGCGACCCTCAAGGAGCACGGTATCGCGGGTACCGGCCTTGAGCTGAACGTCACCAGTGATGAGTCGGTTACCGCCACACTGGCCGCGATTCAGGAGCAGTTCGGCGCGCCGACGATCCTGGTCAACAACGCCGGTATCACCCGCGACAACCTGATGCTGCGGATGAAGGATGATGAGTGGTTCGATGTTATCGATACCAACCTCAACAGCCTGTACCGTCTGTCCAAGGGCGTGCTGCGCGGCATGACCAAGGCGCGCTGGGGTCGTATCATCAGCATCGGTTCGGTAGTCGGTGCCATGGGTAACGTCGGTCAGGTCAACTATGCAGCTGCCAAAGCTGGCCTGGAAGGCTTCAGCCGTGCGCTGGCGCGTGAAGTGGGCTCCCGTGCGATCACCGTCAACTCGGTGGCGCCTGGTTTCATCGACACTGACATGACGCGCGAGCTGCCAGAAGCGCAGCGCGAAGCCCTGCAGACCCAGATTCCTCTGGGGCGTCTGGGACAAGCCGAGGAAATCGCCAAAGTCGTGGCTTTCCTGGCGTCCGAGGGTGCAGGTTATGTCACTGGTGCAACCATTCCGGTCAACGGCGGGATGTACATGTAAGGCAAATGTGACGGATTGCTTCAAAAAAATGTCATACGTGGCGTGTAAAATCCGTTATAAAGCTGCAACCAAATTCTAGTCAGCGGTTGGGTGTGACGTTCGAGAAGCGCTTGGCGCTTGAAAAGCCAAACTCTTTCTATACACTTACACCCCGGCCAGCTGCCTGACATATGTCCATTAGGAGTGAAAACAAGGTATGAGCACCATCGAAGAACGCGTCAAGAAAATCGTCGCCGAGCAACTGGGCGTTAAAGAAGAAGAAGTAGTGAACACTGCTTCCTTCGTCGAAGATCTGGGTGCCGATTCCCTTGACACCGTTGAGCTGGTGATGGCTCTGGAAGAGGAATTCGAGACCGAAATCCCTGACGAAGAAGCCGAGAAGATCACTACTGTTCAAGCAGCTATCGACTACGTCACCAGCCACCAGGCTTAAGACGTTGTAGTCGTCGCTTCTTGTCATGGAAAAACCGCACTGCCTTCACTGGCGTGCGGTTTTTTCTTTGCGAGAGATGTAGACCTTAGAAAAAGGAGAGTGCTGTGTCGCGTAGACGCGTCGTGGTCACCGGTATGGGTATGCTGTCGCCACTGGGTACGGACGTGCCGAGCAGTTGGCAGGGCATTCTGGCTGGCCGCAGTGGCATTGGTCTGATCGAACATACAGACCTTTCTGCTTACTCCACCCGTTTTGGCGGCTCGGTAAAGGGCTTCGAGGTTGAGCAGTACCTGTCGGTCAAGGAAGCTCGCAAACTCGACCTTTTTATCCAGTACGGCCTGGCGGCCGGTTTTCAGGCAGTGCGTAATGCTGGCCTGGAAGTGACCGATGCCAACCGTGAGCGTATCGGCGTGGCCATGGGTTCGGGCATCGGTGGCCTGACCAATATCGAAGAAACCAGCCGCACCTTGCATGAGCAGGGGCCTCGGCGTATTTCGCCGTTCTTCGTGCCAGGCTCGATCATCAACATGATTTCCGGCTTCCTGTCGATCCACCTGGGCGTACAGGGGCCTAACTACGCCATTGCCACGGCATGCACGACCGGCACGCATTGCATTGGCATGGCCGCACGCAATATCGCCTTTGGCGAAGCCGACGTGATGATTGCCGGTGGTGCTGAAATGGCTGCGTGTGGCTTGGGTATGGGGGGCTTTGGCGCTTCTCGTGCGCTGTCGACCCGCAACGACGAGCCGACCCGTGCCAGTCGTCCATGGGACAAGGGCCGTGATGGCTTTGTTCTGGCCGACGGCGCCGGTGCGCTGGTGCTTGAAGAGCTGGAGCACGCCAAGGCCCGTGGTGCGACCATTTATGCCGAGCTGGTAGGTTTCGGTATGAGCGGCGACGCGTATCACATGACCTCGCCACCGGAAACCGGTGCCGGTGCTGCACGCTGCATGGCCAATGCCCTGCGTGATGCGCGCCTCGACCCGAGCGAAGTCAGCTACATCAACGCCCATGGCACGTCGACTTCGGCGGGTGACCTGGCGGAAGCATCGGCGATCAAGTCGGTGTTTGGTGAGCATGCGTACAAGCTGGCGGTCAGTTCCACCAAGTCCATGACCGGTCACCTGCTGGGCGCTGCCGGGGCTGTGGAAGCGATCTTCAGCGTGCTGTCGATCAACGGCCAGGTGGCACCGCCGACCATCAACCTCGATGAGCCGGACGAAGGGTGTGACCTGGACTTCGTGCCGCATCAGGCGCGTGAAATGTCGATCGATGTGGTGTTGTCCAACTCCTTCGGTTTTGGCGGTACCAACGGCTCGCTGGTGTTCCGCCGGTTCGCCGGTTGATGCAAAGCTGGGTCGATGGTCAGCCGGCCGATACCCTGGCACTGCAAAGTCGAGGGTTGGCCTACGGCGATGGTCTGTTTGAGACCATCGCGGTCAAGGCCGGCAGGCCATCATTGTTCGAGTATCACCTCGAACGCTTGGCGCTGGGTTGCCAGCGCCTTGCGATTAACGCCGATCTGGCACTGATTCGCGATGAGTTGAGCCGTTACGCCAGCCTGCTGGGCGAGGGCGTGCTCAAGCTCATTCTGACCCGGGGTGACAGTCAGCGTGGCTATGCGCCCGCCGCTGGCGTGCCGCCGCGGCGTATCTTGCAGGGCAATCCGCCAGCGGCTTACCCCGCTGGCAATGCCGAGCATGGTGTGAAGCTGTTCGAATGCCGTACCCGCCTGGCGGAACAGCCGCTGTTGGCGGGGCTCAAGCACCTCAATCGTCTTGAGCAGGTATTGGCCCGTTCCGAGTGGCAGGATCCCGACTATGCCGAAGGGTTGATGCGTGACATCACCGGCCGCGTGGTCGAAGGGGTCTACAGCAATCTGTTTCTGGTCAGGGATGGCGTGTTGTTGACTGCCGACCTCAGCCGTTGCGGGGTTGCCGGGGTCATGCGTGCGGCGCTGATGGTCGAGGCTGCGCGCCTCGGGATCGACGTTCGTGTCGGCGACCTGGCCCTTGAGGATCTTGCGCGAGCCGATGAGGTCTTTCTCTGTAACAGTGTTTACGGTATCTGGCCGGTGTGCTCGTGTGGATCGATGAACTGGTCGTCGGGCCCGGTCACCCGTAAACTGCAGGCCATTGCCCGTACGTTACTGGATGCCTGATTTGTGAGACGTAAATTCTTGGTACTGCTGGAGATCGGCCTGATCCTGGGTGGCCTGCTGTTGGGGTACTCCGCCTGGAAGTTGAACTCGGCCCTTCAGCAGCCGCTGCATGTGTCCCAGGAGCAGTTGCTCGATGTGCCGACCGGTACGACGCCCAATCGCATGTTCTACCGTATGCAAACGGATGGCTTGCTCAAGGATGCTTTCTGGTTACGCCTGTACTGGCGTTTCAATATGGTCGGTGTGCCGCTGCACACAGGCGAGTATCGTCTCAGCCCAGGCATGAGCGTGCGCGAGCTTTTCGAGCTGTGGCGTCGCGGTGAGGTGGTGCAGTACAACCTGACGCTGGTTGAAGGCTGGAACTTCCGTCAGGTGCGCGCCGCTTTGGCCAAGCACGAAAAAATCGAACAGACGCTTAACGGTCTGAGCGACAGCGAGGTCATGGAAAAGCTCGGGCACGCTGGTGTGTTTCCGGAGGGGCGCTTTTTCCCGGATACCTACCGCTTTGTGCGCGGCATGACCGATGTCGAGTTCCTCCAGCAAGCGTATGCGCGCCTGGAAGAGGTGCTGGCTCAGGAGTGGAATGCCCGTGCCCCTGAAACCCCTTATCGCGATCCTTATCAGGCGCTGATCATGGCTTCGCTGGTGGAAAAGGAAACCGGCGTTCCTCAGGAACGTGCCCAGATCGCGGGTGTATTTGTGCGACGCATGCAAATCGGCATGTTGCTGCAGACGGATCCAACGGTGATTTATGGCATGGGCGAGCGCTACAACGGCAAGATCACCCGTGCTGACCTGCGCGAGCCGACCCCTTACAACACCTATGTGAATGCGGGCTTGCCGCCGACGCCAATTGCCATGGTGGGGCGTGAGGCGATTCATGCGGCGTTGAACCCATTGCCTGGCAGCAGCCTTTACTTCGTGGCGCGTGGCGATGGCAGTCATGTCTTCTCCGATGACCTGGACGCGCACAATTCAGCGGTGCGTGAGTATCAGCTCAAGCGTCGCGCCGATTATCGCTCGAGCCCGGCACCGCAAGCCCAACAGTCGACACCCGATGACATGGTCGTCGAACCGAGCGAGTCTTCGACAGCGGTCGATGAGTCCTCCCGTACTGATCAAAATTAAGGACTGCCTGTGAGCGGCTTGTTTATTACCCTGGAAGGCCCTGAAGGTGCGGGCAAGAGCACCAACCGCGAGTACCTGGCCGAGCACCTGCGCAGCCAGGGCGTGGACGTGCTGCTGACCCGGGAGCCGGGTGGCACGCCGCTGGCGGAGCGTATTCGCGAGCTGTTGCTGGCGCCCAGTGAAGAGCTGATGCACCCCGATACCGAGCTGTTGTTGGTCTTCGCTGCGCGTGCCCAGCACCTGGCCGAAGTGATCCGCCCGGCATTGGCACGGGGCACCGTCGTGCTTTGTGATCGCTTCACGGATGCGACCTACGCTTATCAGGGTGGCGGTCGCGGCTTGTCGCTAGAGCGCATTGCCACGCTTGAGCAGTTCGTTCAGGGTGAGTTGCGCCCTGACCTGACCCTGGTGTTCGATCTGCCGGTGGAGGTTGGCCTGGCGCGCGCTGCCGCGCGTGGCCGTCTCGACCGCTTCGAGCAGGAGGGGCAGGCGTTTTTCGAGGCTGTGCGTCAGGCTTATCTGGCGCGTGCCGAGGCCACGCCTGCGCGTTATCGCCTGATCGATGCCGCCTTGCCGCTGGAGCAGGTGCAGCGTGCCATTGATGCCTTGCTGCCTGAAATCCTGGAGCGTTGCCGTGGCTGAGGCCTACCCTTGGCAGGACGCGCTGTGGCAGCAGTTGGCAGGGCGTACGCAGCATGCTCATGCCTACCTGCTGCACGGTCCTCAGGGCATCGGCAAGCGGGCGTTGGCCGAGCGCCTGATGGCCTTGCTGTTGTGCCAGCGTCCCAAGGGGCTGCAGGCCTGCGGTGAGTGCAAGTCATGCCTGTTGCTGGCGGCTGGCAGCCATCCGGACAACTATGTCCTGGAGCCGGAGGATACCGACAAGCCGATCAAGGTCGATCAGGTGCGTGACCTGGTATCGTTCATCGTTCAGACCGCCCAGTTGGGGGGTCGCAAGGTGGTGCTGATCGAGCCGGTAGAAGCGATGAACATCAATGCGGCCAACGCCCTGCTCAAGAGCCTTGAGGAGCCGTCCGGCGATACCGTGTTGTTGTTGGTTAGCCACCAGCCCAGCCGGCTGCTGCCGACCATCAAGAGCCGCTGCCTGCAGCAAGCTTGCCCATTGCCGGGTTTCGAGCAGAGCCTGGCCTGGCTCGGCAAGGCGTTGCCCGACAGTGACGAGCAAGAGCGCCTAGAGTTGTTGACCTTGGCTGCGGGCTCGCCGCTGGCGGCTGTCAGCTTGCAGGCACAGGGCGTGCGCGAGCAGCGTGCGCTGGTGGTCGACGGGGTGAAGAAGTTGCTCAAGCAACAGTCGTCGCCCAGCCAGCTTGCCGAGGCCTGGAGCGCGGTGCCGCTGTTGTTGCTGTTCGACTGGTTTTGCGACTGGTCCAACCTGGTCCTGCGCTACCAGTTGACCCAGGATGAGGAGGGGCTTGGCCTCGCTGACATGCGCAAGGTGGTGCAGTACCTTGCGCAAAAAAGCAGCCAGAGCAAGGTGCTGGAAATTCAGGACTGGATTCTTGCCCAGCGCCAGAAGGTGCTGGCCAAAGCCAACCTTAACCGCGTGTTGCTGCTCGAGTCCTTGCTGGCCTCATGGGCGATGCTTACGGCTCAGCGCTGAGCGCCGATTTTTCAATTACTTCTGTGTAAAGACCTCATGCTTGTAGATTCCCATTGCCACCTCGACCGTCTCGACCTTACCGCCTGCCAGGGCTCTCTGGATGCTGCCCTGGATGCTGCCAGGGCGAGGGGGGTTGGGCACTTTCTGTGCATTGGCGTCAGTGCGGAGAATGCCGCAGCGGTGAAGGCAGTCACTGAGCGCTACGGTGATGTCGACTGTTCGGTAGGGGTTCACCCACTAGACCTGGCACCCGGTGCCGAGCCGGCCCTGGACTGGTTGCTGCAGGAGCTGAATCACCCCCATGTCGTGGCGATCGGTGAGACCGGCCTGGATTATCACTACGAGCCTGAAGCTGCCGAGCTGCAGCAGGACTCTTTTCGCCTGCACCTGGATGCCGCGCGTATCACCGGCAAGCCGGTGATCGTGCATACACGTGCGGCGCGCGCTGATACCCTGGCACTGCTGCGTGAAGCTGCATTGCCGCAGGCTGGCGTGCTGCATTGCTTTACCGAGGACTGGGACATGGCCAAGGCTGCGTTGGACCTGGGTTTCTACATTTCCCTTTCCGGCATCGTCACCTTCCGTAATGCGGATGCCTTGCGCGATGTCGCACGCCAGGTGCCGGTCGATCGCCTGCTGGTGGAAACCGACTCGCCGTACCTTGCGCCGATTCCATACCGCGGCAAGCCAAACCTGCCGCAGTATGTGCGGGAAGTGGCGGAGTTCGTTGCCATGCTGCGTGGGGAAACCTACGAGCGGCTTGCCGAGCAGACTACAGCTAACTTCAAGCGCCTGTTTCCATTGGCGCGTGTCGCCAAGCACTGAATCGCAGGCAAAAAAAACCCGGGTTCTGGGGGGTGAATCCGGGTTAAGACCATTAGGAGTAAAACAAAGGTACTCAATCCTTTCGCACCTTTATCAGCGCGACACTTGGGGGGGGTATGCCGCGCTAACAGTTCAAGTATTGGTCAGGATTGGCGCTATTCCACTGCAGGTTGGTCGATTTTTAAACAAATTTGGAATACGCGTGGGGTTGTTGAGCACTCATTGCTCTGCAAGCCGGCGTACCAAGGCCAGTGTTTCGTCGATCACGCGCTTATCTGTGTAAAAATGTGGGGAAAAGCGTATACCCGGTCCTCGCGGTATGCAGACGACCTGTTCGGCTTTGAGTGACTGGTACACCTGCGCATGTTCCTGGCCATCGATGCTGAACGAAACAATCCCGGCGCGGCGGGAGGGCTCCAGTGGGCTGTGCAGGCGCACGCCGGGGATGGCGGCAAGCCCATTGCTCAACCATTGCACGCGTTCTTCGATGGCGCTGGCCACGCGCTCCATGCCCACTTCTTCCAGCAGCGACAGGCTGGCCTCCAGGGCCACAGCACCGAGCATGTTCGGGCTGCCACATTCAAAGCGCCGTGCGCTGCGCGCCGGCTCCCAGGTGGTGCGGTTGTAGTCACCCATGTGCTCAAGCATATGCCAGCCATACTCGCTGAGCTCCAGCTGTGGCCGAATTTCGGCGCGGCAGTAGAACACCCCGAGCCCCTCCGGGCCGAGCATCCACTTGTGGCCGTCAGCCATGGCAAAGTCGCAGTCATAGGCCTGGACATCAAAGGGCAGGGCGCCCAGTTGCTGAATGGCATCGATGCAGAACAGCACGTTGCGCTCGCGGCAGCCGCGCCCCAGGCGCGTAAGGTCTAGGCGAAGCCCGCTGGCGAACTGCACGGCACTGATTGCCAGTAGCCGCGTGCGCGCATCACAGGCCTCCAGCAGGGCGCCTTCCGGGTCGTGGCCCTTGAGGCTGACTTGTCGGACCTTCACGCCTTGGTTGGCCAGCGCCTCCCAGACCACCCGATTGGAAGGGAACTCCTCATCGCTGATGACGATTTGATCGCCAGCCTGCCAGTCGAGGCCGAAGGCGACGAACGACAGTGCTTCCGAGGTGTTTTTGACCAGCGCGATATCATCCGTCGACGGTGCGTTCGTCAGGCGCTTGAGCCGTTCGCGAAGTCTCTGCTCCATGGCCATCCAGTCTGGATAGTCGCGGGCGCCGATCAAAACGTTCTCGTTGGCGAAGCGTGAGACCGCCTCGCTCGCGCGTTTTGGCCAAGGTGCGACGGCTGCATGGTTCAGATAGCGGAGGCCGTCAGCGTGTGGGAACTCATCATGAAACATAGACATGGTTGGATGATCCGTGCATTTTGGCGCAAGTTAGGCATAATACCTGGCTTCGATTTTGATCCAGTCCTTCTTATGCAGAAAGAACCTCGTAAGGTCCGTGAGTTTCGTCGCCGTGAGCAAGAGATTCTCGACACCGCGCTCAAGCTGTTTCTCGAACAGGGTGAAGACAGTGTCACCGTCGAGATGATCGCTGATGCTGTCGGTATCGGCAAAGGCACGATCTACAAGCACTTCAAGTCCAAGGCGGAGATCTACCTGCGCCTGATGCTCGACTATGAGCGCGATTTGAACCAATTGCTGCACTCTGCCGACGTCGACCGCGATAAGGAAGCCCTGTCGCGTGCCTATTTCGAATTCCGGATGCGTGATCCGCAGCGCTACCGGTTGTTCGACCGCCTGGAAGAAAAGGTGGTCAAGGGCAATCAGGTGCCGGAGATGGTCGAGGAGCTACACAAGATCCGCGCATCCAACTTCGACCGTCTGACCCTATTGATCAAAGGGCGCATCAGTGAAGGCAAGCTTGAGGATGTCCCGCCATACTTCCATTACTGTGCCGCCTGGGCGTTGGTGCATGGTGCCGTAGCGCTCTATCACTCGCCGTTCTGGAGCAATGTGCTGGAAGATCAGGAAGGTTTTTTCCAGTTCCTGATGGATATCGGTGTGCGCATGGGCAACAAGCGCAAGCGTGACCCTGAAGCCTCCGGTAACTGAGCCGCTCGGCAGAGCTTTAGTGCTACTGGCGTGAGTCACTCGGGAATATACTCGAGGATGAGGCTTGCAAATACCTGATTTTTGAGTCAGGTTTTGCAAGCCAACTTCATTCGTGCCGGAGTCATCATGATCGTCGATCATCAAGGCAGACGCTTTCGCAATTTGCGTGTCAGCCTTACTGCCGCCTGCAACTACGCTTGCACCTATTGTGTGCCGGACGGCAAGCGGCTGGTCGCGGCTCAGGATGAGCTGTCGGCTGAGGCAATGGCGCGTGGCGTTGCCTACCTGATCGAGGCGGCCGGTATCGAGCGCCTGCGCATCACGGGCGGGGAACCGCTGGTCAGCCCGAAACTTGAAGCCTTTCTCAAGACCGTTGCCGGTTTCGGCCTGGATGAAATCAGCCTGACCACCAACGGCCAATTGCTGGCGCGCAAGCTGCCGTTGCTGATAGAGGCCGGAATTGCTCGGCTTAACGTCTCCCTCGATACCCTGAATGCCGAAGCCTTTCGCAGCATTGCGCGTGGCGGCGACCTGGCCACTGTGCTCGACGGCATGCGTCAAGCCAGCGCCGCGGGGATGAAGATCAAGGTCAATATGGTGCCGCTGAACGGGCAGAACCTTGATCAGGTGCTACCGCTGCTGGATTACTGCCTGGAGCACGGCTATGAGCTTCGCTTCATCGAATTGATGCGCATGGGGCATCTGGCGCGCGACAGCAATGCTTTCTTGCAGCAGTTTGTTGGCCTGCAGCAGTTGCTGCAGGTAATTGGTGAGCGCTACGAGTACTTGCAGGCCGATGCGCCGGTCGATGCGACCGCCTTGCGCTACTGCATTCCCGGCCAGGGCTTCTTTGGTGTGATTGCCAATGAAAGCGTGCCGTTTTGTCGTACCTGCTCGCGTTTGCGGTTGTCGTCTACAGGCTGGTTGCATGGCTGCCTCTCTTCCAGCAATCGTCACTATGTCGGTGATCTTCTGGACAAGCCGCGCCACCAGGCACTTCCCGCGTTGCAGGGCTTGCTGGTCAAGGCATTGGCTGACAAGCAGCCGGTGGCCTTCTCCGGTGGTGCAACAGTGATGAAAATCATCGGCGGTTAACCTGGTCCTTCTGGAGCTGGCGCAAAATCTGCATCTGCCGACTATTCGCCGGTTTTCCGTCGCCGGCCATTGGAGGAAAGATGCGTAGCCTGGTTGTGCTGCTGGCGCTGACGGCGCTGAGCGGCTGCATGAATGTCAGCGATATGGGCGAGGGTGCCCGTTACCATTTGAGCGATGCCGGCTTGCTCGATCACAGTGAGACTCGGCGCTCGATGTCATTGCGGCTGCAACCCGACTCGTTTATCTATATCGGTCAGGGGGCGTTCGTACCGCCTGGCGGCGCTTACCCGCGCCCTAACGTTGTGGCTGAAGAGGCGTTCAAGGGTTTCATTGAGTACTTCCCGATGGTGCGTCGTGCTCAGGGGCCGTTGGGGCTGGAAGACGCGTTGAATGAGGCGCGGTCAGTGGGTGCGCATTACCTGCTGTATGCACGCTTTGCCAAGGCTGATGACCGTATTGGCAATGGCGACGAATGGTATGACCAGCAGGCGGTCGATCGCCTGGGGATCGACACCGGTGTGATTCAGTTGATGTTGATCGAAACCAATACCCGCTACTTGATCGATACGGCTCGGATCAAGAGTCGTGGCGGTTTGCTGACGTTCCACGACAATAAACCGGAAGATTTGCTTGCCCAGCCGCTGGAAGACTACGCTCGCAGCCTGTTGGGCATGAGTCTTTGAGGAAGGGATGATGGACGGTACCGGCAAGGCTAACGATTTATTGGCGCAGATCCCCAAAACAGAAAAGGGGCTGCCACCGGTGCATCTGTGGAATCCGGACTTCTGTGGCGATATCGACATGCGTATCGCCCGTGATGGTACCTGGTACTACATGGGTACCCCGATCGGTCGCAAGCCGATGGTTCGGTTGTTCTCGACCATCATCCGTCGAGATGGCGATGACTACTTCCTGATTACGCCGGTAGAAAAGGTAGGTATCAAGGTTGACGATGCGCCTTTCGTTGCTGTCAGCCTGGAGGTGCAGGGGAGTGGCGAGCAGCAACTGCTGCGCTTTACCAGCAACGTCGACGAGCAGGTCGATGCCGGTGCTGAGCACCCATTGCGTTTTGAAATTGACCCGCTAACGCAGGAGCCTTCGCCCTACGTACACATGCGCAGCAACCTTGAAGCGCTTATCCACCGCAATGTGTTCTACCAGTTGGTGGAGCTGGCGGTGCATCGGCGGATTGATGAGGAAGACTGGCTGGGTGTGTGGAGTGGGGGGCGTTTCTTCCCGATCGGTCGAACCTGATAGCGCGGTCGTTCAGCACATTGATTGTCAGTATGGATTGTCAGTGTGCTGAAACGAAAAAACCTCCAGTGCTTGCGCAACTGGAGGTTTTTCATATGTTTGGCTCCGCGACCTGGACTCGAACCAGGGACCCAATGATTAACAGTCATTTGCTCTACCGACTGAGCTATCGCGGAATCTGTGGCGTATCTTACTGATTGCTAAGGGGAAGTCAAGCTTTTGCTAACTTCCCCTTGGCAAAAAACAGCTTACAACACCTCGACGATTGCCTTGGTCACCACGTGAATGTTGCTCTGGTTCAGCGTGGCGACGCAAATGCGGCCGGTATCCAGGGCATAGATACCGAATTCGCTCTTCAGGCGGGCAACCTGCTCAACTGTCAGGCCGGAGTAGGAGAACATCCCGCGCTGGCGACCGACGAAGCTGAAGTCGCGCTTGGCGCCGTACTCGGCCAGCAGTTCGACCATCTGCTTGCGCATGCCGTGGATGCGCTGGCGCATTTCACCCAGCTCGGCTTCCCACATGGCACGCAGTTCCGGGCTGTTGAGCACAGCGGCGACGATGCTTGCACCGTGAGTCGGAGGGTTGGAGTAGTTGGTGCGAATAACGCGTTTGACCTGCGACAGTACCCGTGCGCTTTCTTCCTTCGACTCGGTCACGATGGACAGTGCGCCAACGCGCTCACCGTACAGCGAGAACGACTTGGAGAACGAGCTGGAAACGAAGAAGCTCAGGCCCGATTCAGCGAACAGGCGCACAGCAGCGGCGTCTTCGGTGATGCCGTCGCCAAAGCCCTGGTAGGCCATGTCGAGGAATGGCACGTGACCTTTGGCCTTGATGACCTCCAGGACGTTTTTCCAGTCTTCTGGGCTCAGGTCGACGCCAGTCGGGTTGTGGCAGCAAGCGTGCAGGACGATGATGGAACCCGACGGCAGGGCGTTCAGGTCTTCCAGCATGCCAGCGCGGTTTACGTCATTGGTGGCGGCATCGTAGTAACGGTAGTTCTGTACCGGGAAACCAGCGGCTTCAAACAGCGCGCGGTGGTTTTCCCAGCTTGGGTCACTGATGGCGACGACAGCGTTTGGCGACAGTTGCTTGAGGAAGTCGGCACCAATCTTCAGTGCGCCGGTACCACCGACGGCCTGGGTGGTGATCACGCGGCCAGCGGCCAGCAGTGGCGACTCGGCACCGAACAGCAGCTTCTGTACCGCCTGATCGTAGGCAACAATACCGTCGATTGGCAGGTAGCCGCGGGAGGCGTGCAGGGCAGCGCGTTGGGTTTCGGCTTCGATGACCGCGCGCAGCAGTGGAATGCGCCCCTCTTCGTTGCAGTAGACCCCTACACCCAAGTTGACCTTGTTGGTGCGGGTATCGGCGTTGAATGCTTCGTTGAGGCCCAGAATGGGATCGCGTGGTGCCAGCTCGACAGCGGAAAACAGGCTCATTATTACCTTGGCTCTGAATGGAGGGTGAAAGAGGTCGCACGCTCCAGTCGGATGCACTAGAGCGGTGCATAAACGGGGAGTCAGTATAGTGATACCCATCGGTCACGGCGACAGCCTGACGCAGCTTTTCCTGCTGTTTGGCCGATTATTTTTTTACCGTTAGTCGATTTACCGGGTTGAATGCAGGAAAAGCACCGCATGTCAGGTTGAAACTGGCGTCAGGTGCCCTTCATTCGGTATAAATACTGTCTATAAATACAGTTGCCTGTATCCGTACATTTCAGGGGTTTGTCATGTCCGAGTTTCAACTCGTCACCCGTTTCCAGCCAGCTGGTGATCAGCCAGAAGCCATCCGCCTGATGGTCGAAGGTATCGAGGCCGGGCTTGCACATCAGACCCTGCTCGGTGTGACCGGCTCTGGCAAGACGTTCAGCATTGCCAACGTCATCGCCCAGGTTCAGCGGCCAACATTGGTACTGGCGCCGAACAAGAC
The DNA here is from genome assembly GCF_002753995.1 of Pseudomonas sp. HLS-6. Taxonomy (NCBI): domain Bacteria; kingdom Pseudomonadati; phylum Pseudomonadota; class Gammaproteobacteria; order Pseudomonadales; family Pseudomonadaceae; genus Pseudomonas; species Pseudomonas sp. HLS-6. The sequence goes on along the minus strand of NZ_CP024478.1, from coordinate 3,726,273 downwards.
CCTTGCGGCGCAGTTGTACGGCGAATTCAAGGCGTTTTTCCCGAACAACGCCGTGGAGTACTTCGTTTCGTACTACGACTACTACCAGCCTGAGGCCTATGTACCGTCGTCTGACACCTTCATCGAGAAAGATGCGTCGATCAACGACCATATCGAGCAGATGCGCCTGTCGGCGACCAAGGCGTTGCTGGAGCGACGCGACGCGATCATCGTGACCACCGTGTCCTGCATCTACGGTCTGGGCAGCCCGGAGACCTACCTGAAAATGGTGCTGCACGTGGACCGTGGCGACAAGCTCGACCAGCGTGCCTTGCTGCGTCGTCTGGCCGACCTGCAGTACACCCGCAATGAAATGGATTTTGCCCGTGCCACCTTTCGCGTGCGTGGCGATGTGATCGATGTGTTTCCGGCCGAATCGGACCTGGAGGCCATCCGCATCGAGTTGTTCGATGACGAAGTGGAGAACATTGCCGCGTTTGATCCCTTGACTGGCGAAGTGATTCGCAAGCTGCCGCGCTTCACCTTTTACCCGAAGAGTCACTACGTCACTCCGCGTGAAACCCTGCTGGAGGCGGTGGAGGGCATCAAGGAGGAGCTCAAGGAGCGTCTGGAGTACCTGCACAAGGCGAACAAGCTGGTCGAGGCGCAGCGTCTTGAGCAGCGTACCCGTTTCGACCTGGAGATGATCCTCGAGCTGGGCTACTGCAACGGTATCGAAAACTACTCGCGCTACCTCTCGGGACGTCCTGCCGGTGCGCCGCCGCCGACCTTGTACGACTACCTGCCCGATGACGCCTTGCTGGTCATTGACGAATCCCACGTCAGTGTTCCTCAGGTTGGCGCCATGTACAAAGGCGACCGTTCGCGCAAGGAAACCCTGGTCGAGTACGGTTTTCGCTTGCCGTCGGCGCTGGATAACCGACCGATGCGTTTCGATGAATGGGAGAGCGTCAGTCCCCAGACCATTTTTGTCTCGGCAACCCCGGGGCCTTACGAGGCCGAGCATGCGGGGCGGGTGGTCGAGCAGGTGGTGCGGCCGACAGGGCTGGTCGATCCGCAGGTCGAGATACGTCCGGCAACCACGCAGGTGGACGATCTGCTTTCGGAGATCCGCAAGCGTGTCGCGGTCGAGGAGCGAGTGCTGGTGACCACCCTGACCAAGCGCATGGCTGAAGACCTGACCGACTACCTTGCTGATCATGATGTTCGGGTGCGTTACCTGCACTCGGACATCGACACGGTCGAGCGGGTCGAGATTATCCGAGACCTGCGCCTTGGAACCTTCGATGTCCTGGTAGGCATCAACCTGTTGCGCGAAGGCCTGGATATGCCGGAAGTGTCGCTGGTGGCCATTCTCGATGCCGACAAGGAAGGTTTCCTGCGTTCGGAACGCTCGCTGATTCAGACCATTGGCCGGGCTGCGCGGAACCTCAATGGCCGGGCGATTCTCTATGCCGACCGTATGACCGGTTCGATGCAGCGCGCTATCGATGAAACCGAGCGCCGTCGGGAGAAGCAGGTGGCCTTTAACCTGGCCAATGGCATCGTGCCCAAGGGCGTGGTCAAGGACATCACCGATATCATGGAAGGGGCCACTGTCCCCGGTTCGCGCAGCAAGAAACGCAAAGGCATGGCCAAGGCGGCAGAGGACAGTGCGCGTTACGAAGCCGAACTGCGTTCACCGGCCGAGATCACCAAGCGCATCAAGCAGCTGGAAGAGAAAATGTACCAGTTGGCCCGAGACCTGGAATTCGAGGCAGCGGCCCAATTGCGGGACGAGATCGCGGCCTTGCGTGAGCGCTTGTTGACGGTCTGACCGCACAGGTCAGTGTGCTTCCCCGGCCTTGAGTCCTGCTGGCAGTTTACGTGTCAGCAGGACCGCCAGCATGCTGATTGCCAACCCGAGCCCAACCCAGTGGAACGCATCGTTGTAGGCCATGATTTGCGCCTGCTGATGGGTGATCTCGCTGAGCTTGCCCAATGCTGCGGTTTCACTGCCCAGCTTCTCCGCGAGCAACCCCAGGCGTTCGGCAACCTGCGGATTGCTGGGCACCAGTGATTCGCGCAAATAGTCGAAGTAGACCTTGGTGCGGGCGTCCAGCAAGGTTGCCAGCAGGGCAATGCCGATGGCACCCCCGAGGTTGCGCAGGATATTGAACAGGCTCGATGCCGAGCCCGCGTCCTGGGGCAGGATGTAAGCGGTAGCAATCAGCGAAATGGTCACCATGATCATCGGTTGGCCGAGGGCGCGGATGATCTGGATCTGGTTGAACTGACTGCCGGCAAAGTCCGGGTTCAGTACCCCGGAGCTGAAGCTGGCGATGCCGAACAGGGCAAAGCCCAGCGTGCAGAGGATTTTTGGCGAAATCACCTTCATCAATTGTGGAACCAGCGGAATCAGAAACAGCTGGGGGATGCCCATCCACATGATGACTTCACCGATCTGCAGGGCGTTGTAGTGCTGAATTTGCGCCAGGTACAGCGGCAGCAGGTAGACCGAGCCATACAAGCCAAAGCCCATGCCGAGGCTGGCAATACTGCACAGGCCAAAATTACGGTTGCCAAGGATGCGCAGGTTGATCAGCGGGTTGGGTTTGGAAAACTGCAGAATGACAAAGGTAATCAGGCTGAAGGTGGCGATGCTGAGCAGGCTGACGATCAGGCTCGATTCGAGCCAGTCTTTGCGGTGACCTTCCTCCAGGAAGACCTGCAGGCAGCCCAGGCCTATACCCAGGCTGACGATGCCTGCGTAGTCGGTGCTTTTTAGCAGCTCCCAGTGCGACGCCTTTTTCTCCAGGCCATAGAGCATGCCGGCAATCATCAGCAGCCCGGGCGGGATGTTGATATAGAAGATGTATTCCCAGCCCCAGTTTTCGGTCAGCCAGCCGCCCAGTGTCGGGCCGATGGAGGGCGCGAAGGTGGCGGTCATGGCAAACATGGCCATGCCCTTGGCGCGGTGGTGTTCCGGTAGCTTGATCAGGGTGAGGCTGAAAGCCAGCGGGATAAGTGCGCCGCCGGTGAAGCCCTGCATTGCACGAAAGATGATCATGCTTTCCAGGTTCCAGGCCATCGAACACAGCAAGGATGACCCCAGAAAGCCCAGCGATACCCAGGTCGCCAGGCGTCGAGCCGAAAGCAGTTGTACCAGCCACGCGGTGAGCGGAATCATGATGATTTCCGCGACCAGATACGAGGTGGAAATCCAGGAGCCTTCTTCCAGGGTCGCTGACAGCGCCCCCTGGATATCTTGGAGCGAGGCGTTGGTGATCTGGATGTCCAGCACCGCCATGAACGCGCCAAGCATCGCGCTCATGACGGCAATCCAGTCCCGTCGGCTCGGTTCGCCGATGGGGCGGATCAAGGCGTCACCGGCCATTGTCAGGGTTGCCGGTGCTGCGCAGGTCGACTGTGGCAGTGACAGACATGCCAGGCCGAATCTTGCCGTGCAGTGCGTTGTCTGGAGCGAAGGTCAGTTTCACCGGAATGCGCTGAACCACCTTGGTGAAGTTGCCAGTGGCGTTGTCCGGTGGCAGCAGGCTGAACTGGGCGCCAGAGGCTGCGAACAGACTGTCGATCCGGGCTTCGATCGGCGTATCCGGGTAGCTGTCGAAGCGCAGTTCGGCGCGCTGGCCGGGTTGCATCTTGCCGATCTGGGTTTCCTTGAAGTTGGCCTGAACCCAGATGTCCTGGTCTGGAACGATCGACAGCAGGTAGGCGCCGGCCTGCACATATTGGCCATTGCGCGCGGCACGTTGCCCGATAAAGCCGCTGATCGGCGCATGGATTTCGCTGCGCGTCAGGTTCAGTTCGGCCTGGGCCAGCTCGGCGCGGGCACTGGCGATCTGTGCGTCGAGGCGTTTGATCTCGGCACTGAGGGCGTTGACCTGTTGGCGCTGGCCCTGCAGGTCAGCCTGGGCCTTGCTCACCTGGGAACGTGCGACATGGCTTTCCGCTGACAGCGTGGTAACGCGCTCCTCCGAGACAAAACCGGGTTTACGCAGTGCTTCTGCCCGATTGAGGTCCAATTGGGTGCGCCCGAGCGTGGCTTCGTTGGCGGCAACCTGTGCTTGCCCTGCGGCGATCAGGCTGGCTTGTTGGGTCAGGCGGCTTTCGGCTTGCAAGCGCTCGGCCTCTCGTGTCGCGAGGTTGGCGCGAGCGTGTTCCACCGCCAGGTCGAAGTCGTCACGTTCCAGGCGAACCAGTACCTGGCCTTTCTCCACCCGTTGGTTGTCCTCGACCAGTACCTCGTCGATACGTGCGCCAAGTTGGCTGGAAATACGCGTGATTTCACCTTGAACATAGGCGTTGTCGGTGGTTTCGTAGAAGCGTCCCTTGAGGTACCAGTGCGCCAGGAAGGCGAGGGCGATGAGCAGAGCCAGCGTGAAGAAAATCAGCAGGCGACGTTTGAGTTGGGCAGGCATGGGTACGATCGTTCTAAAAATGTAAGCAGATTTAACAGCGTTTGGATCCGCTGGCACAAGTGACGATCGCGCCCATTGCTGGAGCCGAGTGCCCGCTCCCTGTTAACATCCAGCCTTTGTTTCATCTCTTGTTCGAGACTCTCAATGACCACCGTTCGCACGCGAATCGCGCCATCGCCGACTGGCGATCCCCATGTCGGCACCGCTTACATCGCCCTGTTCAACTACTGCTTTGCCAAGCAGCACGGCGGTGAGTTCATCCTGCGTATCGAAGATACCGACCAACTGCGATCGACCCGTGAGTCCGAGCAGCAGATCTTCGACGCCCTGCGCTGGCTCGGTATCGAGTGGAGCGAGGGGCCGGACGTCGGTGGCCCGCACGGCCCTTACCGGCAGAGTGAGCGTGGCGATATCTACAAGCAGTACGCTCAACAACTGGTCGACATGGGGCACGCCTTCCCGTGCTTCTGCACCGCCGAAGAACTGGACCAGATGCGTGCCGAGCAGATCGCGCGTGGCGAGACGCCGCGTTATGACGGTCGCGCCTTGCTGCTCTCGCCTGAGGAAGTACAGCGCCGTCTGGCCGCGGGCGAGCCTCACGTTATCCGCATGAAGGTACCGACCGAAGGTGTCTGCGTGGTGCCGGACATGCTCCGTGGCGACGTCGAAATCCCGTGGGACCGTATGGACATGCAGGTCTTGATGAAGACCGATGGCCTGCCGACCTACTTCCTGGCCAACGTCGTCGATGACCACCTGATGGGCATCACCCACGTCTTGCGCGGTGAAGAGTGGCTGCCCTCGGCACCGAAGCTGATCAAGCTCTATGAGTACTTCGGCTGGGAGCAGCCGGTGCTGTGCTACATGCCGCTGCTGCGTAACCCGGACAAGAGCAAGCTGTCCAAGCGCAAGAACCCGACCTCGGTGACGTTCTACGAGCGTATGGGCTTCATGCCCGAGGCCATGCTCAACTACCTGGGGCGCATGGGCTGGTCGATGCCGGACGAGCGTGAGAAGTTCTCCCTGGCCGAGATGGTCGAGCATTTCGATCTGTCGCGGGTTTCCCTGGGTGGGCCGATCTTCGATATCGAGAAGCTGTCCTGGCTCAACGGTCAGTGGTTGCGCGATCTGCCGGTCGAGGAGTTTGCTGCTCGCGTTCAGCAGTGGGCCTTCAACAGCGATTACATGATGAAGATCGCACCGCACGTGCAGGGCAGGGTGGAAACCTTCAGCCAGATCGCGCCACTGGGCGGGTTCTTCTTTGAAGGTGGTCTGAAGCTCGATGCGACGCTGTTCGAGCACAAGAAACTGTCCGCTGATCAGGTTCGTCAACTGATGCAGTTGATCCTGTGGAAACTGGAAAGCCTGCGTCAGTGGGAAAAGGATCGCATCACCGGCTGCATTCAGTCCGTGGTCGAGGCGTTGGAGCTTAAACTGCGCGATGCCATGCCGCTGATGTTTGCCGCGATTACCGGTCAGGCCAGTTCGGTCTCGGTGCTCGACGCCATGGAAATCCTTGGCCCGGACCTGACCCGCTACCGCTTGCGCCAGGCGCTGGACCTGCTGGGTGGTGTGTCGAAGAAAGAAAACAAGGAGTGGGAGAAGCTGTTCGCGTCCATCGCGTAAGCGTGCTGCCTTGCATAACGCCCCTGTGGCGCCGGCAACCCCGGCCTCACGGGGCGTACACCCCTGAATTACCGGGTGTTTTCCCGGTGAGGGCGGTAAGTGTTTGTTATCTCGGAAAAAAACTTTGGATTTTGTTGAAAATTTATTTGACAGGTCTTTGATCCGATCTTAATATGCGCCCCGTCCACAGCGATGAACGAAACGAAGCGCGAAGCACCCAGCCCAGCGATTCAGTTCAAAGCGACTTGTGGGGCTATAGCTCAGCTGGGAGAGCGCCTGCATGGCATGCAGGAGGTCAGCGGTTCGATCCCGCTTAGCTCCACCAATTTCCAGATTCGTAGTTGTTGTATAACTGCGAATACGATCAGGATGAAGTCTGATCGATTGGTAGAAGGGTTGCGTCCCCTTCGTCTAGTGGCCTAGGACACCGCCCTTTCACGGCGGTAACAGGGGTTCGAGTCCCCTAGGGGACGCCAGTTTTACACAAGCGATGTCGTAAGAGGTCGCTGCGCCGCGAGGCGAAAAATCTGGGGCTATAGCTCAGCTGGGAGAGCGCCTGCATGGCATGCAGGAGGTCAGCGGTTCGATCCCGCTTAGCTCCACCAATTTTGCCAGGATTCGTGAAAACGGATCTGCACGAAGGTTACATGTCCCCTTCGTCTAGTGGCCTAGGACACCGCCCTTTCACGGCGGTAACAGGGGTTCGAGTCCCCTAGGGGACGCCAATTTACCCGCTTTGCGGGATTTCAAGGCTCATTCGATTATTGAATGAGCCTTTTGTTTTTGTTCCGAAAAAAAAGTTTTAAGCCTGGCGCGATGAGCGGCGGGCTTTTTTGCTTGCCAAAAAATATTATGTATATAATATTTCGATCATAATATTTTGAGATGTGCCATGAACGACAAGAAGGCCAAGACCCGCGATCGGATTCTCGACGCCGCTTGCAGTGCGTTGATTCAGCACGGTCCGGTAGAGCCTAGCGTCAACCAGGTGATGGGGGCGGCTGGGCTTACCGTCGGTGGTTTTTATGCTCATTTCGAAAGCAAGGATGCGTTGATGCTCGAGGCCTTTCGCCAGTTGTTGGGCGAGCGTCGATCCTTGCTGGCACAGGTCGATCCGGCACTTGATGGTGAAGGCCGTCGGGCCCTGGTGGCGGCATTCTACCTGTCACGTAAGCACCGAGATGCGACCGAGCATGCATGCCCGCTGCCCACTTCCTTGAGCGAAATGACGCGCTTGCCCGACAGCTTCCGTCAGGTCCTGGCCGAGCACATCGAGCTGATGATGGTTCAACTGGCCGATCGTCCTGAGGACGCCGACAAGGTCCTGGCTGATCTGGCCTTGATGGTGGGTGGTCTGGCATTGGCGCGTGCGCTTGGTACCGATGAGCTGTCTGACCGTGTCCTGCGTGCCGCCAAGTCGGCGGTGATCTGATCGTGTAACAGGAGCAAAGCGATGAGCCGTTTGAGCTGGATTCGTGGTGTGAACGGTACCCTTGGCCGGCTGGTGCCTGAGCGTGTGGCGAGCACGATGCGCCAGGCCTTCATGACCCCGCGCAACCTGCCGCCCAAGGCCTGGGAGTTGCCGCTGCTGGCCAGTGCCGAGCGGATAACCCTGCGGTTCGGGCTTTCAGCACTGCGTTGGGGGCAGGGGCCAGCGGTACTGTTGATGCACGGCTGGGAAGGCAGGCCCACTCAGTTCGCGCATTTGATCCAGGCGCTGGTGGCGGCCGGGTATACGGTGGTGGCGCTGGATGGGCCGGCCCATGGCCATTCCCCTGGGCAGCAGGCGCATGTGGTGCTGTTCGCCCGAGCTTTGTTGGAAGCTGCCGCCGAGCTGCCACCGTTGCACGCGGTGATCGGGCACTCGATGGGCGGTGCCAGCGTGCTGCTGGCGTTGCAGTGGGGCTTGCGCGCTGATGCCGCGGTGAGTGTGGCAGCCCCGGCGCGTCTGCTTGAGGTGCTGCGAGGTTTTGCCCAGCATCTGGGCATGCCGTCGCGGGCGCGAGCCGCGTTCATTCGGCAGGTTGAGCGGGATGTCGGTGTGCAGGTGTCGCGGCTTGACGTTAACGGCTATCAGCTCGAGCTGCCCGGGTTGATCGTGCATGCGCAGAACGACGAGCGGATTTCGCCCAGTGAAGCACAGGTCATTCATGACGCCTGGTTTGACAGTCGCTTGTTGCTGTTGCCTGAGGGTGGGCATCAACGGGTGTTGTCCGCACCTCTGTTCATCGAGGCGGTATTGGCATTGCTTGAGCGCATTACCTTGGCGGCGCGCCAATCGGCCTGAGCATCCGTTACACTCTGTCGGTCTACCTAGCACCTGGAGCGGGCATGAGTTGGGATCTTGAAACACCATTCGTCATCGACCTGCGCGTTGGCGCAGAAGACATCGATGGCCTTGGTCATGCCAATAACGCGGTCTATGTGACCTGGCTGGAGCGTTGCGCCTGGCGCCATTCGCAGCGCCTGGGCCTGGATCTGGTCGAGTATCGGCGACTTGACCGGGCGATGGCTGTGGTTCGGCATGAAATCGATTACCTGGCCAGTGCGTATCAGGACGATGAGTTGCAGTTGGCGACCTGGATCGTCGATTGGGATCAGCGCCTGAAAATGACACGTCGTTTTCAGTTGGTGCGTCCCAGCGATGGCGCCACCTTGCTACGGGCGCAGACCACCTTTGTCTGCATCGAGTTGTCCACAGGCAAGCCTAAGCGCATGCCCGCAGAGTTTCTTGAGGGGTATGGTCAGGCGCTGATGGCCGGGGCCCGATAGACCCGGCTTTTTGCTAGACTGCGCGCCTTCTTCGCTCGAGACGCAACCTATGCAAATTGCCCTGGCCCCCATGGAGGGGCTGGTCGACAACATTCTGCGCGACGTCCTGACCCGGGTTGGCGGCATCGACTGGTGTGTCACTGAGTTCATTCGGGTCTGCGACCGTTTGTTGCCGGCTGCGCATTTCCACAAGATGGCGCCTGAGTTGGCCTTGGGTGCGCAAACCGCAGCCGGCGTACCGCTGCGCGTGCAATTGCTGGGTTCCGACCCGGTGTGCCTGGCCGAGAACGCCGCGTTGGCCTGTGAGCTTGGCGCGCCGGTGATTGACCTGAACTTTGGTTGCCCGGCCAAGACGGTGAACAAGTCGCGTGGCGGCGCAGTATTGCTCAAGGAGCCTGAGCTGCTGCACGCCATTGTTCGCGAGGTGCGGCGGGCAGTGCCGGCGCATATTCCGGTGACCTCGAAGATGCGCCTGGGTTTTGACAGCCCGGACGGTGCGCTTGACTGCGCCACGGCGCTGGCCGAAGGCGGTTCGGCGCACCTGGTGGTGCATGCGCGCACCAAGGTGGATGGCTACAAGCCGCCTGCCCATTGGGAGTGGGTGGCGCGGGTGCAGGACGTGGTCAAGGTGCCGGTGTTTGCCAACGGTGAGGTCTGGACCCTGGAAGACTGGCGACGTTGCCGTGAAATCAGTGGTGTCGAGGACATCATGCTGGGTCGTGGCCTGGTATCCCGGCCGGACCTGGCGCGGCAGATCGCCGCCGAGCGCGATCGGGTCGAATTTGTGCCGCTGGACTGGCAGGCGCTGATGCCGTTGCTCCAGGACTTCTGGCGCCAGGCCAGGGCCGAGCTGACGCCACGTGCGGCACCTGGGCGCCTGAAACAGTGGGTGGCGATGCTGACCCGTACCTACCCCGAAGCGACCGCGCTGTTCACCGAACTGCGCCGGGAAACCGACTGTGATCGCGTCGGGCAATTGCTCGGTATGCCGTTCACTGAGGCGGCCTGAAAAATTTTTCAGAGGGCGCTTGAAATCGTTTGTCGGGTCCACATCTAGGGAGTACGCGATGCCGAATTCGGGTCGCGTTGAATCCCTCGCTGATTATCAGGAGATGTACCATGACGACTGCTTTTTCTTTGGCTCCACTGTTCCGCCATTCCGTTGGTTTCGACCGTTTTAATGACCTGTTCGAGTCGGCGGCACGTAATGAAGCGGGTAGCAGCTACCCACCTTACAACGTGGAAAAGCATGGCGATGACCACTATCGAATCGTCGTTGCCGCTGCCGGCTTCCAAGAGCAGGACCTGGACCTGCAAGTGGAGAAAGGCGTCTTGACCGTTGTTGGCGGCAAGCGCGACAGCAACGCCGAAAGCGTGACCTACCTGCATCAGGGCATTGCCCAGCGGGCTTTCAAACTGTCGTTCCGGCTGGCCGACCATATTGAGGTCAAGGCCGCAGCCCTGGCCAACGGCCTGCTCAGCATCGACCTGCTGCGCATCGTTCCGGAAGAGGCCAAGGCCAAGCGTATCCCGATCAATGGGAACCAGCCTGCACTCAACTGAGTGCGCATGGCGATGAAAGGGGCGCCTCTGGGTGCCCTCACGCTGTACACGACCCCCCGCTTTTAGCGGGGGGTCGTTTTTTTAAGCCCCAGACATGCTGGCGCAGACACCCCACCGACAGAGCCCGCGCCAGCTGTAGGAGCGGGTCTTGCCCGCGATGCAGGCGCCGCGTACTTACAGGCACCCCACCGACGTCATCGCAGGCAAGCCAGCTCCAACAGAGCCCACGCAAGCTGTAGGAGCGGGTCTTGCCCGCGATACAGACGCCGCGAACTAACGGACACCGCGCCGAGGCCATCGCAGGCAAGCCTGCTCCAACAGAGCCCGCGCCAGCTGTAGGAAGCCGGGCTTGCCCGCGATGCAGACGCCGCGAACTCGCTGAGACCCCGCCGACGCCATCGCAGGCAAGCCAGCTCCAACAGAGCCCGCGCCAGCTGTAGGAGCCGGGCTTGCCCGCGATACAGACGCCGCGAACTCGCTGAGACCCCACCGACGTCATCGCAGGCAAGCCAGCTCCAACAGAGCCCACGCCAGCCTGTAGGAGCCGGGCTTGCCCGCGATGCAGACGCCGCGCACTCGCAGACACCCCACCGACGCCATCGCAGGCAAGCCAGCTCCAACAGGCCCGCGCAACCTGTAGGAAGCCGGGCTTGCCCGCGATGCAGACGCCGCGAACTCGCTGAGACCCCACCGACGTCATCGCAGGCAAGCCAGCTCCAACATGCCCCGCGCCAGCCTGTAGGAGCCGGGCTTGCCCGCGATGCAGACGCCGCGCACTCGCAGATACCCCACCGACGTCATCGCAGGCAAGCCAGCTCCAACAGGCCCCGCGCCAGCCTGTAGGAGCCGGGCTTGCCCGCGATGCAAACGCCGCGCACTCGCAGACACCCCACCGACGCCATCGCAGGCAAGCCAGCTCCAACAGAGCCCGCGCCAGCTGTGGGATTGGGTCTTGCCCGCGATACAGACGCCGCGCACTCGCAGACACCCCACCGACGCCATCGCAGGCAAGCCAGCTCCAACAGAGCCCGCGCCAGCTGTGGGATTGGGTCTTGCCCGCGATGCAGGCGCCGCGTACTCACAGGTACCGCGCCGAGGCCATCGCACGTAAGCCTGCTCCAACAGGGCCCGCGCCAGCCTGTAGGAGCCGGGCTTGCCCGCGATACAGACGCCGCGAACTCGCTGAGACCCCGCCGACGCCATCGCAGGCAAGCCAGCTCCAACAGAGCCCGCGCCAGCTGTAGGAGCCGGGCTTGCCCGCGATACAGACGCCGCGAACTCACAGGCACCGCGCTGAGGCCATCGCAGGCAAGCCAGCTCCAACAGAGCCCGCGCCAGCTGTGGGATTGGGGCTTGCCCGCGATGCAGGCGCCGCGTACTCACAGGCCCCGCGCCGAGGCCATCGCAGGCAAGCCTGCATCCCCCAGAGGCTTTAGCGATCCTCGGGGGCTTCCTGCAGCAGTTCGCGAAACTCGTTCAGCGGCAGTGGGCGGCTGTGCAGGTAACCCTGGTAGAGGTGGCAACCCAGCTGTTCAAGAAATTCCAGTTGCTCGGACAACTCCACCCCTTCGGCAATCACCGCCAGGTCCAGGCTGCGGGCCATGGCGACGATGGCGCGGACGATCTCGGCGTCGTTGGGGTCTACCGGCGCGTCGCGAACGAACGATTGGTCGATTTTCAGTGCATCAACCGGCAGTCGTTTGAGGTAGGTCAGTGACGAGTAGCCGGTACCGAAGTCGTCCATGGCGAAGCTGACGCCAAACGTCTTGAGTTCGCGCATTTTGTTGATGGTGTCTTCCAGGTTCTGGATCACGATGCCTTCGGTAATCTCCAGCTTGAGCATCCGGTAGGGCAGGCCATAGTCATCCAGGCTGCGGCGTATCCGCTCGACGAAGTCGTTCTGGCGGAACTGCCGTGGGCTGATGTTGACACACAGGCTGAACTCATCGGCATCGATCAGGCCGTCCTGCAGCATGTGCGCGCAGGCATCGCAGGCTTCGTCGAGAATCCAGCTGCCGACTTCAAGGATCAGGCCGCTTTCTTCCAGCACCTGGATAAACTGGCTGGGCGGTTGCTGGCCCAGTTGCGGGTGATGCCAGCGCAGCAAGACCTCGGCGCCGATGATGCGGTTATCGCGGGCGTCGACCTGCGGCTGGAAGTGCAGTGCCAGTTCACCCCGTGCCAGTGCAAGGCGCAGGTCATTCTCCATGCGCAGGCGCTCGCTTGCGGCCTTTTGCATGGTGTTGTGGAACAGTTGAGTGGTGTTGCGGCCCGAGTCCTTGGCGCGGTAGAGGGCGATGTCGGCGCGCTTGAGCAGGTCGGCTGGGGTCGATCCATGGTCGGGAATCAGTGCCACGCCAATGCTCGGGGTTACTTGCAGGCGTTGTCCGTCCAGTGACATCGGTTCCGCCAGCAGTGCTCGCAGGGTGTCGGCCAGGCTACGAACCTTGTCTTCGACCTCTTCACGGCTACCTTCCAGGCCGCTGATCAGGACAACGAATTCGTCCCCGCCGAGCCGCGCCACGGTGTCTTCCAGGCGCACGCTGGCCTCCAGGCGAGCGGTGATGATTTTCAGTACGGTATCGCCCACCGGATGGCCCAGCGAGTCGTTGATGTGCTTGAAGTGGTCCAGGTCGAGGAACAGCAGGGCGCCGCGCAGGTTGTGACGTTTGAGCAAGGCGATCTGTTGGCTCAGGCGGTCCATCAGCAAGGCACGGTTTGGCAAATTGGTCAGCGAGTCGTGATAGGCCAGGTGGCGAATCTGCGCCTGGGCGTTTTTCAGTTGGCTGACATCGCGTGCGGTCAGCAGCAGGCACTCGGCTTCATTGAGCGTGATGGGTTCTACCGACACTTCCAGGGTGAGCACTTCACCGCGCTTGTTGCGCCCGAGCATTTCTCGATGGTGGACCCGTCCTTTTTCCTGCAGTTCGGCAAGCAGTGCTGCCCGTTGTTTGTCGTCAGCCCAGACACCGATCTCCAGGGATGTGCGGCCAATGACTTCGGTGGCTTTGTGGCCGGTCAAACGGCAGAAACCGTCGTTCACCTCCAGGTAGCGGCCGCTCTCGCGTTCGGTGATGGTGATCGCGTCGGGGCTTGAGTGGAAGGCTTTGGCGAATTTTTCTTCGCTGGCTTTCAGCGCGGCTTCGGCGCGTTGTTGCTGAGTAATGTCACGCAGGGTGGTAACGCTGCACGGCTCATTGTCGACCTTGATCAGGCGGCTGGAGATTACGCAGGTCAAGGGGTGGCCATCCTTATGGTTGACCAGCACGGCGACATTGTTCAGGGCCTGATCGCGAATAACCTGTTCAATACGCTTGGCCCGTTCGCTCGACTCGGCCCACAGGCCGATCTGTTCGGCGGTGCGCCCGAGTACTTGTTTGGCTTGCCAGCCAAAGGTCTGGGTAAAGGCCGGGTTGATCTCGAAGAATTGACCGCTGTCCTGGCGGGTTACGCAAATCGGGTCTGGGCTGGCCTGGAACAGGCTGGCGAATTTTTCTTCCGAGCTGGTCAGGCGCTGCTCGCGTTCGACCTGTTCGGTAATGTCCAGCAGGGTGCCGGCCATGCGCAGAGGATTACCCTGTTCGTCGCGGTAGAGGCGCGCGCGGCTCTCGATGTAGCGCGACGTACCATTTTCCAGCTGTATACGGTAGGTGATCTGGTAGTTGCCGGCTGGGCCTTCGCGCAGGCTGCGATAGGCCTGGCGCATGCTGCTGCGTTCTTGTTCGGGCACGCCTTCGAAGAAGGCTTCGAAAGACTCATGGAACGGTACGGGATCAAGGCCGTGCAACTGTGCGGCGCGGGCTGATCCATAGAGCATGCCGCTGGGAATGTGCCAGTCCCAGGTACCCAGTTGCGCGGAGTCCAGCGCCAGATCCAGGCGCTCCTGGCTGTCCTTGAGCGCCTGTTCGGCACGTTTGCGTTCAGTGGTGTCGACAAAGGTGCTGAGCAGGTAGGCGACACCCTCCATCTCGATGCCCTGGGTGCTGAGTATGCCGTCATGGATTTGTCCGCTGCCTGCACGAAACTGCACTTCCAGGGTGACGGGGTCGCTGGTGTTGCGGGTGGCCTCCAGGACCTGATGGCGTTGCTGTGGATTGACCCACAGGCCCAGCTCCAGTGTGGTCTTGCCGATCACCTGGTGGCAGGGCCAGTCCAGGGTTTTCTCAAAATGCTGATTGGCTTCATAGATCTGACCGTCGATGCGTCGGGTCAGCAGGATCACGTTGGGACTGAGGTGGAACAGGGTGGCGAAGCGCTTCTCGGAGTTGATCAGCGCCGCTTCCCGCTCGCGCTGGCGAGTAATCTCGCGTATGACCCCGATCATCTGTGGCTTGCCCTGTTTGTCATGGGTCAGGCTACCGTTGATCTCCAGCCAGTGAACGCTGCCGTCCGGCCAGCGGATGCGATGGCGCAAGGCTTGGTCCTGCGGCTCGCCCGCCATTACCGCATAAAAGGTCTGCAGGGTGCGGGCGCGGTCTTCCACGGGCAACAGCTCGAGATAGTCGAGGTCGTTGGGCAGTGGCTGCTGCGGGTCAAAACCGAACAGTGCCTGTGTTCCGCGTGACCAGCTCAGGCGTCCGCTTTCCACATCCCAGAACCAGGCGCCCAGGTGCGCGCAGTTGAGAGCGGCCAGCAATTGTGTGGCGCTTTCCCAGGTCTGCTCGGATTCCCGAGGGTCGGCGGCGTGTATACGGGGCAGGCGCGGAAACCGGTTTGCTGATTTGGGCATCGATACCAGACCTTTGGCGAGTAACACATCCTTTGGATCAGAGCCTTCTGTAAGCGTTCAGCCAGGGCTCAAGGTCATACTGCATGGCTGTCGAGCAAAGCCATGAAGGCTTTGGCGGCATTCGATAACGTTCGCTCAGTGTGCAGAATGTAGCCTAGTTGTCGCGACAGTTGTATGCCTGGCAACGCGATGGATGCGACCTGATCATCGAGCATAGTACGTGGCAGCACACTCCACGCCAGCCCGATGGACACCATCATCTTGATGGTTTCCAGGTAGTTGGTGCTCATGGCGATGTTGGGGGTAAGGCCCTGCGCTTCAAACAGGCGCTGAACGATATGGTGGGTGAAGGTGTTGCCGCCGGGGAAAACCGCTGGGTGGTGTGCGATATCGGCCAGGCTTACCGCGCCCTTGCGTGCCAGCGGGTGTTCGGGTGCGGCGACGAAGTCCAGTGGGTCGTCCCAGACGGGCACGGCGCGAACCAGGGCGTGAGGCTCGGGCGCGAGGGTGATGACGGCGATTTCGGCGCGGCCATGAAGAATTTCTTCATAGGCCACTTCCGAGTCGAGGAACTGAATATCCAGTGCGACGGACGGGTAGGCTCGGGTAAAGGCTCGCAGCAATGGCGGCAAACGGTGCAGGCCGATGTGATGGCTGGTGGCCAGAGTCAGGCGGCCGCTGACTTCCCCAGTCAGGTTGGTCAAGGCGCGGCGGGTGTCGTCCAGCACGTTGAGGATCTGGTAGGCCCGCGGCAGCAGCGCACGCCCGGCCTCGGTCAGGTTCACTTCGCGACCCAGGCGGTCGAACAGCCGTACGTCCAATTGTTGCTCAAGCCCGGCAATGCGTTTGCTGACGGCCGGCTGGGTCAGGTGCAGGCGTTCGCCGGCAGCGGAAAAGCTCCCGGTTTCGGCGATGGCAATAAAAGCATTGAGGTTGGCCAGGTCCACTACTCGGATTCCTTTTGGTTATCCAAAGTATAAAAATTATGAATTTGAGTTATTCAATCTAACCTCATAGCATCGTCCGTACAAGCCAAGTGGTTATTGGCATAGAAAGACGCTGATGAGGAACAGTCTGATGGCCGGCAAAACGCTCTACGACAAGCTCTGGGATTCGCATTTGGTCAAGCAGCGCGACGATGGGTCGGCGCTGATCTACATCGATCGTCACATCATTCACGAAGTGACGTCGCCGCAAGCCTTCGAAGGCCTGCGTCTGGCCAATCGCAAACCCTGGCGCATCGATGCCAACATTGCCACGCCTGACCATAACGTGCCGACCACGCCTGAGCGCAAGGGCGGCATCGAGGCCATCGTCGACCAGGTGTCGCGCCTGCAGGTGCAGACCCTCGATGAAAACTGCGACGAGTATGGCATCGTCGAGTTCAAGATGAATGATGTGCGCCAGGGCATTGTCCATGTGATCGGCCCGGAGCAGGGCGCGACCCTGCCAGGCATGACCGTGGTTTGCGGCGATTCGCACACCTCCACCCACGGTGCTTTCGGTGCCTTGGCCCATGGTATTGGCACCTCCGAGGTCGAACACGTACTGGCTACCCAGTGCCTGGTCGCCAAGAAAATGAAGAACATGCTGGTGCGTGTCGAAGGCCAATTGCCGTTCGGTGTGACTGCCAAGGACATCGTGCTGGCCGTGATCGGCAAGATCGGTACCGCTGGCGGTAACGGCCATGCCATCGAGTTCGCCGGTAGCGCGATTCGTGACCTGTCTGTCGAAGGGCGCATGACCATCTGCAACATGGCCATTGAAGCCGGTGCCCGTGTCGGTCTGGTCGCTACCGATGAGAAGACGGTCGAGTATGTGAAGGGCCGCCCGTATGCGCCGAAAGGCGAGCAGTGGGCGCTCGCGGTCGAAGCCTGGAAAGATTTGGTTTCCGATGCTGATGCTGTGTTCGACACCGTCGTCGAACTGGACGCAGCGCAGATCAAGCCGCAAGTCAGCTGGGGCACCTCGCCGGAAATGGTCCTTGCTGTCGATCAGCGCGTACCGGATCCGGCTGCCGAGGCCGATCTGGTCAAGCGCGGTTCCATCGAGCGGGCCCTGAAGTACATGGGCTTGCAGGCCAACCAGGCGATCACCGACATCCAGCTTGATCGCGTATTTATCGGTTCCTGCACCAACTCGCGGATCGAAGACTTGCGTGCCGCCGCTGAAATTGCCAAGGGCCGCAAGGTTGCCTCGACCATCAAGCAGGCGATCGTTGTGCCCGGCTCGGGCCTGGTGAAAGCCCAGGCCGAGCAGGAAGGCCTGGACAAGATCTTCCTTGAAGCCGGTTTTGAATGGCGTGAGCCAGGGTGCTCGATGTGTTTGGCGATGAACCCGGACCGTCTGGAGTCGGGCGAGCACTGTGCGTCGACCTCCAACCGTAACTTCGAGGGCCGTCAGGGTGCTGGCGGACGTACCCATCTGGTCAGCCCGGCAATGGCCGCGGCCGCCGCCGTTACCGGTCGTTTTGTCGATGTACGCGAGTTGATTCAAGGGAGCGCAGCATGAAAGCCTTTACCCAGCATACCGGCCTTGTCGTCCCGTTGGACCGTGCCAACGTCGACACCGACCAGATCATTCCCAAGCAGTTCCTGAAGTCGATCAAACGCACCGGTTTCGGCCCGAATCTGTTCGACGAGTGGCGTTACCTGGATGTCGGTCAGCCTTACCAGGACAACAGCAAGCGCCCGGTAAACCAGGATTTCGTGCTCAACCATGAGCGCTATCAGGGTGCCAGTGTGCTGCTGGCGCGGGAAAACTTCGGTTGCGGTTCCAGCCGTGAGCACGCGCCGTGGGCGCTTGAGGAATATGGTTTCCGTACCATTATTGCGCCGAGCTATGCCGACATCTTCTTCAACAACAGCTTCAAGAACGGCTTGCTGCCGATCATCCTCAGCGATGAGGAAGTCGACGCACTGTTCAAGCAGGTTGAAGCGGCGCCAGGTTATCAGTTGACGGTCGATTTGCAGTCGCAGACCGTCACCCGTCCCGATGGCAAGGTGTTGAGCTTCGAGATCGACGCGTTCCGCAAGCATTGCCTGCTCAATGGCCTGGACGATATCGGCCTGACCCTGCAGGACCGTGATGCCATCGCGACGTTCGAAGCCAAGCATCGCGCCAGCCAGCCTTGGCTGTTTCGTGACGCCTGATTGCTGTATTGAGTTTGTCGAGGCTATCGCTGGCACTGCCGGCGATAGGGCCCAGGAGATCTGCCGATGACCCGCAGCACCGTTCACACTGAAGTCGTCCAGCGCCAGTTCGGCGAACAGGCTGCCGCCTACCTGAGTAGCGCCGTGCATGCCCAAGGTACCGAATTTTCGCTGTTGCAGGCCGCGTTGCGCGACCAGGGCAGTGCGCGTGTACTGGACCTGGGCTGCGGCGCCGGGCATGTGAGTTTTCACGTCGCACCGTTGGTGGCTGAGGTAGTCGCCTACGACCTGTCGCAGCAGATGCTCGACGTGGTGGCAGCCGCGGCCACTGAACGTGGCCTGGGCAATATCGTTACCGAGCGTGGTGCGGCCGAACGCCTGCCGTTTGCCGATGCCTCGTTCGATTTCGTGTTCAGCCGTTACTCGGCGCACCACTGGAGCGATTTGGGCCTGGCGTTGCGTGAGGTGCGTCGTGTGTTGAAACCGGGCGGGGTTGTGGCATTCATTGATGTCATGTCGCCTGGCAGCCCGTTGCTCGATACCTACCTGCAAACCGTGGAAGTGCTGCGTGACACCAGTCACGTGCGTGACTACTCGGCCGCCGAGTGGCTGCAGCAGGTCAGTGAAGCCGGCTTGTTCACGCGCAGCCACACCCGTCAGCGTTTACGTCTCGAGTACACCTCGTGGGTGGAACGCATGCGTACCCCTGAGCCGATGCGTGCGGCCATACGCCAATTGCAGCAGGCAATGGGCGAGGAAGTGCGGCAGTATTACCAGATTGAAGCTGATGGCTCCTTCAGCACCGACGTGCTGGTACTGTGGGCCGAGCGCTAGTTTTTTGGGTGGGCCTGTGTCGGCACACCGCTTGAATTGAATAGAGGAAAGCATGAGCAAGCAGATTCTGATTCTCCCAGGTGACGGTATTGGTCCGGAAATCATGGCCGAAGCGGTCAAGGTGCTGGAGCTTGCCAACGACAAGTTCCAACTGGGCTTCAGCCTTGAGCACGATGTGATCGGTGGCGCGGCCATCGACAAGCATGGCGTGCCGCTGGCCGACGAAACCCTGGAGCGTGCGCGCAAGGCTGACGCCGTGCTGCTGGGCGCTGTCGGTGGGCCGAAATGGGACAAGATCGAGCGTGACATTCGCCCTGAGCGTGGCCTGCTGAAGATCCGTTCGCAGCTCGGTCTGTTTGGCAACCTGCGCCCGGCGATCCTCTATCCGCAACTGGCGGACGCCTCGTCGCTGAAGCCTGAAATCGTCGCTGGCCTGGACATCCTCATCGTTCGCGAGCTGACCGGTGGTATCTATTTCGGCGCCCCGCGCGGCACCCGTGAGCTGGAAGGTGGTGAGCGTCAGGCCTATGACACCCTGCCATACAGCGAGAGTGAAGTGCGTCGTATCGCCCGTGTGGGCTTTGACATGGCACGCGTGCGCGGCAAGAAGCTCTGCTCGGTCGACAAGGCCAACGTGCTGGCTTCCAGCCAACTGTGGCGTGAAGTGGTCGAGCAGGTGGCCAAGGATTACCCGGACGTCGAGCTCAGCCACATGTACGTCGACAACGCGGCCATGCAACTGGTTCGTGCGCCCAAGCAGTTCGACGTGATCGTCACCGACAACATGTTTGGCGACATCCTGTCGGATGAAGCTTCCATGCTCACCGGCTCTATCGGCATGCTGCCTTCAGCGTCGCTGGATGCCAACAACAAGGGTATGTATGAGCCTTGCCACGGCTCGGCACCGGACATCGCCGGGCAGGGTATTGCCAACCCTCTGGCGACTATCCTGTCGGTCTCGATGATGCTGCGTTACAGTTTCAATCAGACAGCAGCGGCCGATGCCATTGAAAAGGCAGTGAGCCTGGTGCTGGATCAAGGCCTGCGTACGGGCGACATCTGGTCGGCAGGTTGCAACAAGGTGGGTACGCAGGAAATGGGCGACGCAGTAGTCGCAGCGCTGCGGAATCTGTAATCTCTCTGGCCCGCTGCCGATTTTTTCCCTTTAAGGCAGCGGCCCACTTTTTAGCAAAGGTGTAGTTGCGATGAAACGTGTAGGTCTGATCGGTTGGCGCGGTATGGTCGGTTCCGTGCTCATGCAGCGGATGCTGGAAGAGCAGGATTTCGATCTGATCGAGCCGGTGTTCTTCACCACCTCCAATGTGGGTGGACAAGGTCCGGCAGTGGGCAAGGAAATTGCCCCTCTCAAGGATGCTTACAGTATTGAAGAGCTCAAGACCCTCGACGTCATCCTGACCTGTCAGGGTGGCGACTACACCAACGAGGTGTTCCCAAAGCTGCGTGAAGCCGGCTGGCAGGGTTACTGGATCGATGCCGCTTCCAGCCTGCGCATGCAGGACGACGCGGTCATCGTGCTGGATCCGGTCAACCGCAAGGTGATCGACCAGCAACTGGATGCCGGTACCAAGAACTACATCGGTGGCAACTGCACCGTCAGCCTGATGCTGATGGGCCTGGGCGGGCTGTTTGAGGCTGGTCTGGTCGAGTGGATGAGCGCCATGACCTACCAGGCCGCGTCCGGTGCCGGTGCACAGAACATGCGTGAGCTGATCCGTCAGATGGGCGCTACCCATGCTGCCGTTGCCGACGACCTGGCCAACCCGGCCAGTGCCATTCTCGATATCGACCGCAAGGTTGCCGAGGCCATGCGCAGCGATGCTTACCCGACCGAGAACTTCGGTGTGCCGCTGGCTGGCAGCCTGATCCCCTGGATCGACAAGGAACTGCCAAACGGCCAGAGCCGTGAGGAATGGAAAGCACAGGCCGAGACCAACAAGATCCTGGGTCGCTTCAAGAGCCCGATTCCGGTCGACGGTATCTGCGTGCGCATCGGCGCCATGCGCTGCCATAGCCAGGCACTGACCATCAAGCTGAACAAGGATGTGCCGATCGCCGATATCGAAGGCATGATCAGCCAGCACAATCCGTGGGTGAAGCTGGTGCCTAACCAGCGTGAAATCAGCATGCGTGAGCTGAGCCCGACCAACGTTACCGGCACCTTGAATATCCCGGTGGGTCGTCTGCGCAAACTGAACATGGGCTCCCAGTACCTGGGCGCGTTCACCGTGGGTGACCAACTGCTGTGGGGTGCTGCCGAGCCGCTGCGCCGCATGCTGCGGATCCTGCTGGAGCGTTGATCAGCTTCTGTAGCTGACACCGAAACCCGCGCTGTCTGACAGCGCGGGTTTTTTGTTTTCAGTCACACCGGTCGAGGTTGCTTCCTGCCCGCTTGAGGTGTCCCTTGGGGCAGAATCCAAGTAAAGTGCCGCTCCCGCCGTACCCGCAGAGGATTTTTCATGAGCCAACCCATCAATATTGCCGTGATCGGCGCCACCGGAACGGTCGGCGAAACCCTTGTGCAGATTCTTGAAGAGCGCGATTTTCCGCTGGGTACGTTGCACCTGTTGGCGAGCATCGAGTCGGCCGGCAGCTCGGTGGCCTACCGTGGCAAGAACCTGCGCGTGCGCGAGGTGGATGCGTTTGATTTCAGTCAGGTCCAGTTGGCGTTCTTTGCCGCCAGCCCGGCCGTGACCCTGAGTTTTGCGCCGCGAGCACAGGCCGCCGGGTGTGCGGTGATCGACCTGTCCGGCGCCTTGTCGGCCGAGCAGGCGCCTGCCGTCGTGCCAGAAGCCAATGCCGCCCTGATTGCCGGCCTGGCCTCGCCCAAGCAACTGCGTAGCCCGAGTGCCGCCGCGGTGGCGCTGGCGGTGGCATTGGCACCGCTCAAGGGTTTGCTGGAGCTGGAGCGTGTGCAACTGACCGCGTGCCTGGCGGTTTCGGCCCAGGGGCGTGAGGCGGTCAACGAACTGGCTCGCCAGACGGCTGAGCTGCTCAATGCACGTCCACTGGAGCCACGCTTCTTCGACCGGCAGATGGCCTTCAATCTACTGGCTCAGGTCGGTGCCAGTGATGATGCGGGGCACGGTGTGCTGGAGCGTCGTCTGGTGGCCGAGCTGCGTGAGCTGCTGGATTTGCCTTTGCTCAAGATTTCCGTGACCTGCGTTCAAGTCCCGGTGTTTTTTGGCGATAGCTACAGTGTGTCGTTGCACAGTCGTACGGCGGTTGATCTGGCGGCGGTCAATGCTGCATTGGAGTCGGCAGAGGGCGTGGAGCTGGTCGATGCCGGTGACTATCCAACGCCGGTCGGTGACGCGGTGGGGCAGGATGTGGTCTATGTAGGGCGGGTGCGTGGAGGTATCGACGAAGCCGAGCAACTCAACCTGTGGCTGACTACGGACAATGTGCGCAAAGGCGCGGCCTTGAACGCAGTGCAACTGGCGGAATTGTTGATAAAAGACCTTGCGTAAAAGATACTTGGCAACACTTTGCATAAAGATTCTGGATTGCTGGAAGTGAGCGGCCCCTGGGCGCTTGCGGGGCAGGTTGCAAACATGGCTCGCAGCTCAATGCCGGTCGATGCCCAAGGGCAGTTTTTCACTTCTTCTCGGTTGCCGGGGAAGGCTCACACAAAGGATGAGGTCATGCTTCGAATTCGCAAACTGGTGTTAGCAATAGCTGCCGCGTCGGCGCTGTCGTCCGGTATGGCGCATGCCCTTGGCTTGGGCGAGCTGACCCTCAAGTCGGCGCAGAACCAACCGCTGTATGCCGAAATCGAATTGCTCGATGTGCGTGACCTGACCGCTGCCGAAATCGCGCCGAGCCTGGCACCGAACGAAGAGTTCGCCAAGGCCGGTGTGGAGCGCCTGGGCTACCTCAATGACCTGACGTTCACGCCGGTGATCAATCCGGCCGGCAAAAGTGTGCTGCGGGTGACCTCCAGTCAGCCGCTGCCGGCACCGATGGTCAAGTTCCTTGTTCAGGTCATGTGGCCCAACGGGCGCTTGCTGCGTGACTACAGCGTACTGATCGATCAGGCGAAGTTCTCGCCCCAGTCGGCGCAGGCGGCTGCAGTGACCCCTGCGGTGACCGCGCCGGCACGCTACACCACGGTTCGCCGTGACACCTTGTGGGAAATTGCCGCCAAGGCGCGTCAGGGTGGTTCGGTGCAGCAGACCATGCTGGCTATCCAGGCCCTGAACCCGGATGCGTTCATCAATGGCAACATCAATCAGCTCAAGACGGGCCAGGTGTTGCGCCTGCCCGACGCCCAGCAGATTCAGAGCACACCCCAGCCGCAGGCCGTGAAGGAAGTGGCCGAGCAGTATGCGGCCTGGCGTGAGGGGCGCCGTCTGGGCCCGCGCGCGCGTCAACTGGACGCCACGCACCGCGTCAAGGCTCAGGCTGCACCCGCCCGTATCGTCAAGCAGGACAACCTGCGTCTGGTGACGCCTGGCGCCAAGGGTGCTTCGGGCAACAAGGCGCTGGCTGACAAGCTGGCAACCACTCAGGAAAGCCTCGACACCAGCCGCCGCGATAACGCCGAGCTGAAAGAGCGCATGGCGGACCTGCAAAGCCAGCTGGACAAGCTTCAGCGCCTTATTCAGTTGAAAAATGATCAATTGGCCCGGCTTGAAGCTCAGGCTGCAGCTGCTCCAGAGCCTGCAGCGAATGCGGCGCCGGAGCAGCCGGTGATTGCTGCACAATTGCAGCCGGCGGCGACCAACCCTGTCGTCACGCCTGCGCCCGCTACGACCGATGCCGCGCCCGCGCCGGTAGAGTCGCAGGCAGCCAAGACTTCGCTGGATGATCTGTTGGGCAATCCGCTGCTGCTGGCACTGATCGCAGGCTCGGCGTTGCTGGTGTTGCTACTGCTTTTGCTGTTGTTGGCGCGTAAGCGCAAGGCCCAGCAGGAGGCGGAAAAGCACCTGCGCATGGCACGTGCACTGGCTGAAGAGTCCGAGTTGGGGCCTGACCTGGACCTGCCGGAAAGCAGCTTCGAGGGGCTGGAAGTGTCGGCGCCAAGCGTCAAGCTGGCTCCTGCCGTGGTGGCTGCATCCGCAGCGGCGGCCACGGCCGCTGAACAGGCGCCGGTAGAGCCTGCGCCGAAAGCCGTTGAGCCGAAGCCAGTGGTGAAGGCTGCTCCAGTGGTTGAGGATGAGCCAGAGTTGGTCGCTGAGCCCGAAATTGTGGCTGAGCCAGTAGACCCCCTGTTGGCTGAGGTTGACTTGAGCATTGCGCGTGGTCGTTTGAACCATGCTGCCGAGTTGCTTGAACCAGCGGTTGAACAAGCGCCGCAGCGCAGCGATCTGCGTTTGAAATTGATGGAAGTCTACGCGCGCCAAGGTGATCGCGATGCCTTTACCGGTCATGAGCGTCAACTGATCGCCACGGGGCAGAATCACGCCGATGTTGAAGCGCTGAAGAGCCGCTTCCCGGCGATGGTCGCCCTTGCAGGTGGTGCGGCTGCCCTTGCTGCAGAACTGGACGCACAGTACGTCAAGGAACTGCTCCAGGATGAGTCACCGGCCGAGGTTGCGCCGCAGGTGCCTGAGGATGACCTGGGTGATGCCTTTGACCTGAGCCTGGATGATCTGGAGGGGTTGGACCTGGCGGATGCCACGGGTGTCGAAGAGGCCGTTGTGCCGGAGTTGACCGAGCAGGTAGCTGCGCACACTGAAGATGATCTGAGCTTTGATTCGGTGCTGCAGGAGCAGGTGGCCGCACCGCAGGTACCTGAACCAACGCCGCAGCCTGAGCCTGAGCCTGAGCCTGAGCCTGAGCCTGCAGCAGTGCCTGAAGTGGTTGTCGAAGCTGAACCCGAGCCCGAGCCACTGGATGACCTGGCTGATTTCGACCTGGATGTGGGTGATCAGCCATCGCCTTCGGTCGCCCAGGCGCCTCGGGATATCGAGGCTGAACTGGCGGCATTTGATGAGTCGCTAGGGCTTGAAGCCGACCTGCCAGAGCTTTCAGGCTTGGGTGATCTGGACTTCCCTGATGATTTCGACCTGAGCGTGTCGGGGGATTCGGATGCGGCTTCCGCCAGCTTTGCGTCCGAGCTGGAGGACGTCAATGCCGAGCTCGACAAGCTGTCGCAGGGTTTCGAGCTGCCGCCGGTCGCGCCGCGGTTTACCGCTGAAGATGCCGCCAGTCTGAATGACGAACCCGAGTTCGACTACCTGGCTGGCACCGATGAGGTAGCGACCAAGCTGGATCTGGCTCGGGCGTATATCGACATGGGCGACAATGAAGGTGCTCGCGATATTCTTGATGAAGTGGTCAAGGAGGGTGATCAGGAGCAGCGCCGCGAAGCCAGCGAAATGCGTTCGCGACTGGCCTGAGTCTTTTCCTGCAAGTCCAACGGCAGCCCTGGTGGCTGCCGTTGTCGTTATACTCCCCGCCATTGCGTAAATCGACAGGTTGTATCCCCTTGGACATCATTGATAACGCGGCCGCCGAAGCAGCGGCCGAAGGCTTTTTCAGAATTGCCCTGGGCGTCGAGTACAAAGGCTCGCGCTATCACGGCTGGCAGCGTCAGCGAAGCGGCGTATTGAGCGTGCAGCAAACGCTTGAGGAAGCCCTGTCGAAGGTGGCGGACTCACCGGTTTCCCTGGTCTGTGCAGGACGTACCGATGCCGGCGTACATGGTTGCGGCCAGGTTGTGCACTTCGACACTCAGGTCGTGCGCAGTAGCAAGGCCTGGGTCATGGGCGCCAACATCAACTTGCCCCATGACATCAGCGTTGCCTGGTCGCAGGAGATGCCGGCGCATTTTCATGCGCGCTTCAAGGCCACGGCCCGGCGCTATCGCTATGTGATCTACAACGATCAGATCCGTCCGGCCCACCTGGGGCAGGAAGTGACCTGGAACCATCGTCCGCTGGATGTTCAGCGTATGGCCGAGGCGGCTGCGTACCTGGTCGGGACGCATGACTTCAGCGCGTTTCGTGCGGGGCAGTGCCAAGCCAAGTCGCCGATCAAGGAAATCCATCATTTGCGCGTGACCCGTCACGGCAAGATGATTGTGCTGGATATTCGTGCCAGTGCCTTCCTGCACCATATGGTTCGGAATATTGCAGGCGTGCTGATGACCATTGGCGCGGGCGAACGCCCGGTGGCCTGGGCGCGAGACGTGCTGGAAAGTCGTGACCGCCGTAGTGCGGGCGTTACGGCCCATCCTTACGGGTTGTACCTGGTACAGGTCGAGTACCCCGAAGAGTTCGCCTTGCCTGAGCGTTTTATCGGTCCGCACTTCCTGACCGGCTTCGAAGCATTGGCGGCTGACGACCGGCAAGTCATTTGCTAACATCCGGTGCTTTCCGGTTCAGCTGAGGTTTTACCGAGTATGTCAGCAGTTCGCAGCAAAATCTGCGGGATTACCCGTGTAGAAGATGCGCTGGCAGCGGCCGAGGCGGGCGCTGACGCCATTGGGCTGGTCTTTTACGCGAAGAGTCCGCGGGCGGTTGATGTGCATCAGGCGCGAGCGATCATTGCCGCGTTGCCACCGTTTGTTACCACGGTGGGCTTGTTCGTCAACGCCAGCCGCTGTGAACTCAACGAAATTCTCGACGCCGTACCGCTGGACCTGTTGCAGTTTCATGGTGATGAAACGCCTGAGCAGTGCGAGGGATTCAATCGGCCCTGGATCAAGGCACTGCGGGTGCGCCCGGGGGACGACCTGGAAGCCAGTTGCCGCCGGTATCACAACGCTAGCGGGGTTCTGCTTGATACCTACGTGGCGGGCGTACCGGGTGGTACGGGTGAGTCTTTCGACTGGTCGTTGGTGCCGGCGAAATTGAGCAAGCCGGTGATCCTGGCCGGCGGCCTGACGGCAGACAACGTGGCATCGGCCATTGCCCAGGTTCGGCCTTATGCGGTGGATGTCAGTGGCGGGGTCGAGCAGGCCAAGGGGATCAAGGACCCGGCCCGTATCGAAGCGTTTTTACGTGCGGTGCGTCAGGCGTGATACGCGGATGTGACGGTTGGCGGCGGGCCATCGTCCATAGCTATCGCAGCCTGATGCTGCCTGGCTGTGCCGCAAGGCCGGTCGAAATTACCGGGTGGTGCCTGTGGCATCGCCTGTAAAGAGTGAATGGGGTGCGGGATCGACGCGAGACCTCGCGGGTCCGCGCCACCTTCTTATAAACACGAATTGGCTCAAGGGCATACGCGTGACCCGACAGTGCGCTGTCTGCGGTCGCCGCTACTGGAGAAAGAAAGCATGAGCAACTGGTTGGTAGACAAACTGATCCCTTCGATCATGCGTTCCGAGGTGAAGAAAAGTTCCGTGCCTGAAGGGCTGTGGCACAAGTGCCCATCCTGCGAAGCGGTGCTTTATCGTCCGGAGCTGGAAAAGACCCTGGATGTCTGCCCGAAGTGTAATCACCACATGCGTATCGGTGCGCGAGCGCGCCTGGACATTTTCCTCGACGCCGAAGGCCGTGCCGAGCTGGGCGCCGACCTGGAGCCGGTGGACCGTCTGAAGTTCCGTGATGGCAAGAAGTACAAGGACCGCCTGAGCGGTGCGCAGAAGCAGACTGGCGAAAAAGACGCGCTGATCTCCATGAGCGGCACCCTGTTTGGCATGCCGATTGTGGTCAGTGCTTTCGAGTTCTCCTTCATGGGTGGCTCGATGGGTGCCATCGTCGGTGAGCGTTTTGTTCGTGCGGCCAACTATGCCCTGGAAAACCGTTGCCCAATGGTCTGCTTCTCGGCTTCCGGTGGTGCGCGCATGCAGGAAGCGCTGATCTCGCTGATGCAGATGGCCAAGACCTCGGCCGTGCTGGCGCGTCTGCGTGAAGAAGGCATTCCGTTCATTTCGGTGCTGACCGACCCGGTGTATGGCGGCGTCTCTGCCAGCCTGGCAATGCTGGGGGATGTGATCGTTGGTGAGCCCAAGGCGCTGATCGGTTTCGCCGGCCCGCGTGTCATCGAGCAAACCGTACGTGAGAAGCTGCCAGAAGGCTTCCAGCGCAGCGAGTTCCTCCTTGAGCACGGCGCCATCGACATGATCATTCCGCGTCAGGAGTTGCGTGCACGTCTGGGCACGCTGCTGGCCCAGATGATGGGGCTGCCGACGCCGAAGATCGTTGCTGCGGTTGCCGAGCCTGTGGTTGTTCCGCCGGCGCCAGCCACGGTATGACCTCGCGTACCCTTGGCGACTGGCTTGCCTACCTGGAGCAGTTGCATCCGTCGGCCATCGACATGGGCCTGGAGCGCTCGCAACAGGTTGCGGCGCGGCTCGGGTTGGGCAAGCCGGCGCCACGGGTAATCACCGTGACCGGCACCAACGGCAAGGGTTCGACCTGCGCCTTCGTGGCGGCACTGTTGCAGGCGCAGGGGCTCAAGGTGGGTGTCTACAGCTCGCCGCACCTGCTGCGTTACAACGAGCGCGTGCAGATCGACGGTGTCGAGGCCAGCGATGCGCAGTTGTGCGAGGCGTTCGTGGCGGTCGAGGCCGCCCGTGGCGACATTTCCCTGACCTACTTCGAGATGGGTACGCTGGCGGCGTTCTGGCTGTTCCGGCAGTCGGCGCTGGATGCCGTTGTGCTGGAAGTCGGGTTGGGCGGTCGGCTGGATGCTGTCAATCTGGTCGATGCCGACCTTGCTGTTGTCACCAGTATTGGTGTCGATCATGCCGACTGGCTGGGCGATACCCGCGAATCGGTCGCCTTTGAAAAGGCCGGGATCTTCCGCGAGGGCAAGCCGGCCTTGTGTGGTGATCTCAATCCGCCACAGCCCTTGCTGGATAAGGCGCGTGAGTTGGCCTGTCCGTTTTTCCTGCGTGGTCGTGACTTCGATCTGTCCAGTACTGACCTGTATTGGCAGTGGCGCGGCGTTGATGCGCGCGGCAATGCAGTCGAGTTGCAGGACTTGCCGTTGCTTGACCTGCCGATGGAAAACGCGGCGCTGGCCTTGCAGGCTTACCTGTTGCTGGATTTGCCATGGAATGCCGGGCAGATCATCGCTGCCTTGAAGGCTACCCGGATCGTCGGTCGTCTGGACCGTCGGCAGTTTACCTGGCAGGGCAAGCGTCTGAGTATTCTGCTGGACGTGGGGCACAACCCTCATGCAGCGCAATACCTGGCTCAGCGCCTGGCGGCGCGAGCACCTGAAGGCAAGCGCCTGGCGGTGTTTGGCCTGCTCAGTGACAAAGACCTGGCGGGCGTTATCGAACCGTTGTGCAAGCAGGTTCACGGCTGGGCGGTGGCGCCGCTGCAGAGCGCCCGTAGCCGACCGGCTGTCGAGTTGCAGGTAGCGCTAGAGAATCTTGGTGCGAACGTGCAGTCTTATCCAAGTGTCGCAGCGGCCCTTGAAGGGCAGTGTGCGCACGCAACGGCAGATGATGAAATCCTGCTGTTCGGATCATTTTTCTGTGTCGGTGAAGCCCTTGAGTGGCTCGCTCGGCAGGCCAAGGAGGACGAGGTAGATGGCGTCGCTGGATAAGGTCGTCAAGCAACGTATGGTCGGCGCATTGGTGTTGGTTGCGCTGGCGGTGATCTTCCTGCCCATGTTGTTCTCGCGTGAGGATGAGTTGCGTCAGGTGCAGGTCGAGGCGCCGGAAGCGCCTGGCATGCCGAATTTGCCGCAGGTTCAGGTTGAACCGGTGCAGGTGCCTGAGCCACAACCGTTGCCTGATGAGCCGGTTGCAGTGCAACAGGTGCCTGCGTTATCGGCCCCGAGTACGCCGGTCGCACAGGTATCGACGCCTGTGCCAGCGCCTGCTCCCGCGCCGGCCTCTACGCCCGTGCCGGTGCCCACAGCGCCCAAGTCGGTCGCGCCAGCGGCGCCGCCGGTGAGTAAGCCGGCACCTGCGCCTGCTCCGGTTGCGGCTGTTGCAGCGGCCAAGCCGGTTGCGCCGAGCAAGGTCGATGTCAACGGCCTGCCGGTCAGTTGGTCGGTGCAGTTGGCCAGCCTGTCCAACCGTGCCAGTGCCGATACCTTGCAGAAAACCCTTCGTAGCCAGGGCTACAACGCCTATATTCGTTCCTCTGACGGCATGAATCGGGTGTTTGTCGGGCCGTTGATCGAACGTGCCGAGGCTGAGCGCTTGCGTGATCTGCTGGGGCGTCAGCACAAGCTCAAGGGCTTTGTCGTTCGTTTTCAGCCAGAACGCAGCTAAGCCTTGCCGTCCGGTCGTTACCGGACGGCAAATCACCGCTTACCGATAGCTCATCGCTCTGGTAAAATGCGCCGCCTTATCCGTTTGCAGGCAGCACCGTGGCATTTACCTGGGTCGACTGGGCGATCATCGCGATTATCGCCATTTCCTCGCTGATCAGTTTGAAGCGCGGCTTTGTCAAAGAAGCCTTGTCGCTGCTTACCTGGATCATCGCCGGGGCTGTGGCCTGGATGTTTGGCGGCGGTGTATCGCAATACCTGGAAAGCTACATCCAGACGCCGTCGGCCCGCGTCATCGCCGGCTGCTCCATTCTTTTCGTCGCCACCTTGCTGGTGGGGGCAATGATCAACTTTATTATCGGCGAGCTGATTCGTGTCACCGGGTTGTCCGGGACCGATCGTTTCCTCGGCATGGCCTTCGGCGCCGCGCGGGGTGGCTTGCTGGTTGTCGTGGCGGTCGGGCTGCTGAGCCTGGGGCCGGTACAACAGGATCCGTGGTGGCAGGAGTCCCGGCTTTTGCCACAATTTCTATTGGTCGCTGACTGGTCGAAAAACCTTATTCTGGGGTTTACCAGCCAGTGGCTCGCCAGCGGGATCAGCGCACCGGTTGATCTCCCGTTCAAGGAGCAGCTCCTGGGGCCCAAGACGCCTTGAGTGCTGTTCAGTCCAGTTTCATTAAGTAGGGGTTGCGTCGCATGTGTGGCATCGTCGGTATCGTCGGTAAGTCGAACGTCAATCAGGCGCTGTATGACGCGCTAACCGTCCTCCAGCACCGCGGCCAGGACGCTGCCGGTATTGTGACCAGCCATGATGGCCGGTTATTTCTGCGCAAGGACAATGGCCTGGTGCGTGATGTGTTCCAGCAGCGCCACATGCAGCGCCTGGTGGGGCATATGGGTATTGGTCATGTGCGCTACCCGACTGCGGGCAGCTCGACCTCGGCCGAGGCTCAGCCGTTCTATGTCAACTCGCCTTACGGCATTACGCTGGCGCACAACGGTAACCTGACCAACGTCGAACAGTTGGCCAAGGAAATCTACGAATCCGATCTGCGTCATGTCAACACCAGTTCCGATTCGGAAGTGCTGCTGAACGTCTTCGCTCATGAGTTGGCGGTGCGTGGCAAGTTGCAGCCGACTGAAGAAGATGTCTTCGCTGCCGTCACCGATGTTCACAATCGCTGCCGTGGTGGCTACGCCGTAGTGGCCATGATCACCGGTTACGGGATTGTCGGCTTCCGCGACCCGAACGCCATCCGTCCGATCGTCTTCGGTCAGCGTCATACCGACGAAGGCGTCGAGTACATGATCGCCTCCGAAAGCGTTTCGCTGGACGTACTGGGTTTCACACTGATTCGTGACCTGGCGCCGGGCGAAGCGGTATACATCACCGAAGATGGCCAGTTGCACACCCGTCAGTGCGCGACCAATCCGAAATACTCGCCGTGCATTTTCGAGCACGTTTACCTGGCGCGTCCTGACTCGATCATCGACGGCGTTTCGGTCTACAAGGCTCGCCTACGCATGGGTGAGAAGCTCGCCGAGAAGATCCAGCGCGAGCGCCCGAATCACGACATCGATGTGGTCATCCCGATTCCCGACACCAGCCGTACCGCTGCGCTGGAACTGGCCAACCACCTGGGCGTCAAGTTCCGCGAAGGTTTCGTCAAGAACCGCTACATCGGTCGTACCTTCATCATGCCCGGCCAGGCCGCGCGCAAGAAGTCGGTTCGGCAGAAGCTCAACGCCATCGAGCTCGAGTTCCGTGGCAAGAACGTCATGCTGGTCGATGACTCGATCGTGCGCGGCACCACCTGCAAGCAGATCATTCAGATGGCCCGTGAAGCGGGTGCGAAGAATGTCTACTTCTGCTCGGCGGCGCCAGCGGTACGTTACCCTAACGTCTACGGCATCGACATGCCGAGCGCTCATGAGTTGATCGCACACAACCGCACCACTCAGGACGTCGCTGACCTGATCGGCGCCGACTGGCTGGTCTACCAGGACCTGTCGGACCTGATCGACGCAGTGGGCGGCGGCAAGATCAAGATCGAGAATTTCGACTGCGCGGTGTTCGATGGCCAGTACGTGACCGGCGATATCGACGAAGCCTACCTCGAGAAGATCGAGCAGGCGCGTAACGACGCCTCCAAGGTCAAGAATCAAGCGGTCAGCGCGATCATCGACCTCTACAACAACTGAGTGGGAGCAGCGGCATGACACAGGAATGGGATGCCGGGCGCCTCGACAGCGACCTTGAAGGGGTTGCGTTCGATACCCTGGCCGTACGTGCCGGTCAGCATCGCACGCCGGAAGGTGAACACAGCGACCCGCTGTTCTTCACCTCCAGCTATGTGTTCCGTACGGCGGCTGATGCCGCCGCGCGGTTCGCGGGTGATGTGCCGGGCAACGTCTATTCGCGCTACACCAACCCGACCGTTCGGGCTTTCGAGGAGCGCATCGCCGCCCTTGAAGGCGCCGAGCAGGCGGTTGCGACGTCGACGGGTATGTCGGCCATTCTCTCGACGGTGATGGCCCTGTGCAGCGCTGGCGATCATGTGCTGGTGTCGCAGAGTGTGTTCGGTTCGACCATCAGCCTGTTCGAGAAGTACTTCAAGCGCTTCGGTGTGCAGGTTGACTATGTGCCGTTGACGGATCTGGCTGCCTGGGAATCGGCGATCAAGGCCAATACCAAGCTGCTGTTCGTCGAGTCGCCGTCTAACCCGCTGGCCGAGTTGGTGGATATCGCCGCGTTGGCCAGCGTGGCCCATGCCAAGGGCGCGCAACTGGTGGTCGACAACTGCTTCAGCACGCCGGCCTTGCAGCAGCCGCTGAAGCTGGGCGCCGACATTGTCGTGCACTCGGCGACCAAGTTCATCGACGGCCAGGGTCGTTGCATGGGCGGTGTGGTTGCAGGTCGCGCCGAGCAGATGAAGGAAGTGGTGGGTTTTCTGCGTACGGCAGGCCCGTCGCTGAGCCCCTTCAATGCCTGGATCTTCCTCAAGGGCCTGGAAACCCTCAACCTGCGGATGCGTGCCCATTGTGCCAACGCACAGGCACTGGCCGAATGGCTGGAGCAGCAGGATGGCATCGAGAAGGTTCACTATGCCGGGCTCAAGAGCCATCCGCAGCATGAGCTGGCCGAGCGTCAGATGAAGGGCTTCGGCGCGGTGGTGAGCTTTGAGGTCAAGGGCGGCAAGGAAGGAGCCTGGCGCTTCATCGATGCCACCCGCTTGATTTCGATCACCGCGAACCTGGGCGACAGCAAGACCACCATCACGCACCCGGGCACCACCTCGCACGGTCGTCTGTCGCCGCAGGAGCGTGAGGCGGCCGGTATCCGCGACAGTCTGATCCGTGTTGCGGTCGGCCTGGAAGATGTGGCTGACCTCAAGGCCGATCTGGCCCGCGGGTTGGCGGCGCTGTGATCGACTGGTCAACCCCCGAAAGCAGCCATAACGGTCGTGTCGCACTGGTCACCGGTGCGGCACGGGGGATTGGCCTTGGCATTGCTGCCTGGCTGATCTGTGAAGGCTGGCAGGTGGTGCTGACCGACCTTGACCGTGCGCGTGGCTCCATGGCCGCCAAAGTGCTGGGTGACAATGCCTGGTTCGTTGCCATGGATGTCGCCGATGAGGCCCAGGTCGCCGTCGGTGTGGCCGAGGTGCTGGGCCAGTTCGGCCGGCTTGATGCCTTGGTGTGCAATGCCGCCATTGCCGACCCTCACAATACGACCCTGGAAAGCCTCAGCCTTGCGCACTGGAACCGTGTGCTGGCGGTCAACCTGGGTGGACCGATGCTGCTGGCCAAGCATTGTGCGCCTTACCTGCGTGCGCATTGTGGCGCTATCGTGAACCTGGCTTCGACCCGGGCGGCGCAGTCCGAGCCTGATACCGAAGCCTATGCCGCGAGCAAGGGCGGTTTGCTGGCCTTGACCCACGCCCTGGCGGTGAGCCTTGGCCCGGAGATCCGGGTCAATGCCGTCAGCCCGGGCTGGATCGATGCCCGTGACCCCTCCCAGCGCCGTGCCGAACCGCTGACTGAATCCGACCATGCTCAGCACCCGGCGGGCAGGGTGGGGACGGTAGAGGATGTGGCGGCTATGGTGGCCTGGCTGTTGTCGAAGAATTCCGGCTTTGTTACTGGGCAGGAGTTCGTGGTCGACGGTGGCATGACCAAGAAGATGATTTACCAGTAACAGGTTTTACGCTGGGCGCTTCATGAGGTACACGGCGGTTTCTGCTTTTGCGGGCAGCTTGTCGCTTAAGGGTGAAGCAACTTTTTTGCGGTTTTTTAAAAAAAACTTCAACAGGGGTATTGACTTAGGTTCGATACCTGCGTAAATTTCGCCACCTCAGCGAAGCACACGGGTGATTAGCTCAGCCGGGAGAGCATCTGCCTTACAAGCAGAGGGTCGGCGGTTCGATCCCGTCATCACCCACCACTTCCTGAGATGTTCCTGACCCAGGCGCTTTTGAAAGAAGGCACCTAATTGAGAGGAACAGGACGCAAGTCCATATGCGCAGCGGTAGTTCAGTCGGTTAGAATACCGGCCTGTCACGCCGGGGGTCGCGGGTTCGAGTCCCGTCCGCTGCGCCACTTTTCTCCAGATCGGTTTAACAGCCGGTTTGAGGTCGGAAGGTACCGAAACCTTCAGGCCAGATCCCAGTTTCAAACGGACGAAAGTCTGTGCGATACGCAGCGGTAGTTCAGTCGGTTAGAATACCGGCCTGTCACGCCGGGGGTCGCGGGTTCGAGTCCCGTCCGCTGCGCCATATCCGCTTCGAGGCCCTTGAACTCCTCGAAGCAACAGAGAAAGCGACCTTAGGGTCGCTTTTTTTGTTTGGGTCATTGCTTCAATCTCGAAAGGCGTCTCCGGGCAATTTACCGCCCAATCTTGCCTCGACACTTCAGTGATGCGCCGATGTGTAGCACAATAGGCGCCGAACGTTCTCCCCAGGATTTGCAATGTCAAAGTCAACCGTCTTTGGTGCGCTCGGGCTGGCCCTAGTGCTGGCGGGTGTTTCCGGCTGCTCCTCGAAAAAAGCCGCCATTTACGAACACGAGAATTTCGACGATTCGGGCACCTTCTCGCGCAGCTTTCCGGTGAGCGAGGCCGGTTCGTGCGAAGCTGCGCGGCGTGCCTTGCTCAGTCAGGGCTACATCATCACTACCAGCAGTGCTGGTCAGGTCACGGGTAACAAGAGTTTCCAGCAGACTGGCGACACTCATATGCAGATCAGCTTCAACGTGGTCTGTGCGGCTGACAACAGCAGCGCCAAGCGCTCAACCATGTTCGCCAACGCCCTGCAAGACCGCTATGCGCTGAAAAAATCCAATACCTCGGCCAGTCTTGGTGTCGGTGTGCTGGGTTCGGTGTCGATGCCGATTGGCTCTACCGACGACTCGATGGTCAAGGTGGCCAGCGAGACCGTAACCTCGGCCAAGTTCTATGAGCGCTACTTCGCGCTGGTTGAGAGCTTCTTGCCCAAAGAGCAGAAGAAGCCACAGAAGAAGGCGACTGAGCCAGAGAAGGCGCCAGAGCACGCACCAGAGCCGGCGCCTGCGGCTGCGCCAGCCGTTGAACTGGGTGTGCCGGAAAGCAACCCGGCGCCGGCCCCGACTCAGGCCCCGACACCGCCAGCTGCAGCCAGCGTGCCTGAGCCTGCTCCTCTGGCGCCTGCACCCGCTGCGCCGCCCGCCGCGCCATCTGCCACGCCGGTAGTCGATGACGGTGCAGCTTCGAAGCCTGTTGCCCCTCCGGTTGAGGCCGCGCCAATCACGGTTCAGGAGGTGCCTGCCGCTCCGCTCGCGCCTGCACTCAGTGAGCCGACACCTGCGGTCAACCCTACGGTGAGTGCGGAGCAACCGGTTCAGTAGGCGGCGCGGATAAATCGTCCGGCGTCTGCTACGTTTATTTCAAACAGCGGTCTTGTCATTTTTTCGTCACTGCGCAACTTTAAGGTGAGTGACGAATCAATGAGATGAATGAGAAAAACGGAGCAGACAATGGACGACTATCAAGAAGAGCTTCTCGACTACAACGCCTACGAACTCGATCTGCCAGAGCCTGCAGATGACGCTACAGAGCTCTAGATAGTGCGCCGCTGACTGCGACGGAAGTCGCCAGGGGTAACGCCGCTCCAACGCTTGAATGCACGCTGGAAGGCCTCTGCCGAAGCAAATCCCAACAGGTAGGCGATCTCGCCAAATGCCAGCTCCGTATCGCGGATGTAGGCCATCGCCAGGTCGCGCCGCGTGTCGTTCAGAATCGTTCGGAACTGCGTGCCTTCTTCAGCCAGTTTGCGTCGTAGCGTCCAGGTCGGAAGCTGCAGACGGTTGGCGATTTCTTCCAGGTCCGGCTCATGCCCACCGCTGAGCAGCGGCCCCAGCAGTTGCACGATGCGCTCGCTGAGGCTGCGAATGCGCGTGCGCTGTTCCAGTTCAAGTTCGCACAACTGCAACAGGTGCTGCCAGGTGCTGGGGCAGTGGGTGCTGTTGCGCAACTCCAACTGGTTACGGTTCAGGCGTAGCTGGTTGGTCTCGGCAGCAAAATGAACCGGCGTCAGGCACAACCCCTGATACTGCTCGGCATAAGCTGGGGCCTCGAATTCGATATCGATACGTTCGGCGTGTAGCGGCATGCCCGCCACGCTCGACAGTTGCGCCAGCCAGCCCGCCAGGAGTGAGTCGACCACGAAGCGGTTGTAGGCGTTGTATGGGCTGATCGAGTAGAAGCGCAGCCAGGCACCTTGCGGGTCTTCATGAAACGTCGACTGACCGCGGTAGTTGGCGGCATACAGGGGTTCAAAGCGCAGCAGGGTGCGAGCGGCTTCGCCGACGGTGGGCGCCTGGGCTGCGGTCACCCCGGCAAGGCCTGTCTGGCTCAGGCGGCTCAGGCGGCCCATGTGCAGGCCCAGGGCCGGGTTGCCCGTGAGGGTGATGGCGGCATGGCCCAGGTGCATGTAGCGCGGTATCGACAGCCGGGCACATGGCTCGGCCAGGCGCGCCGGCTCCAGGCCATAGTGCGCAAGCAGAGGCGCGGGGTCGTGGCCGAGGTAGCGGACGGTTTCCTCCAGGCTCTGTACGAACCCTACCGAAAGATCTCCCAGGCGTACCCGTGGACGAGGCATCGTCTTACAGCCAGAGGTTGAGCAGGCGCGCGCCAGGTTTGGCGCTGACACTAAAGTTCTGGCCGTTACGGCTGGCAAAGCCCTCGCCGTCGGCGCTGACTTCCCAGAAGCGCCCCTGCAGGAACACGCTCATGCTCGCCTGTTCGCGGCCTTTGTTGGCAAGTATCAGACGCTGCCAGGCTTCGCCCTCGCTCACTTCACCGGGTTTGAGTGGCAGTTGTGTCGCCAGCGGCTGATGGCGGTTGCCACGCCAGGGCGCGCGCCAGCCATGCTTGACGCCGATGAAGGCCGGGTTGGCGATCACCTGCACCGCCTGTTGCTCAAGCTGGCGGTAGTTGTCCGGGTACCAGCTGTCACTGCCCACCAGGACGCCCAGGCGTCCTGCCGGCGTCTCGAGTACTTGCAAGGGTTGTGCGCCAGCATGAATGAAGCGGCGTACGCCGTTGTCCGGGTGTTTTTGGCGTACTGGTTGGCCCAGTATTGAGCCGTCATTGGCGAACACCAGGCTGCTGTTGTACAGGGCACCTGAGCCCACCCGCAGAGTGCCGCCGTCTACATACGGCTCGGGCAGGACGATGGAACCTGCTACGAGGGTGATGTCGAACTCGCGTGCCAGGCCGCCGAACAGTTGCTGGTAGTCGCTCGCCATCTGGGCCGCCTTCATGCGCAAGTGTGCGTCAGCGCGGCGGTCATCCCCTGTGGCGCCAAGCATCGCCAGCCCATAGCGCAACGGGTTGCTCAACTCCAGCCACTGCCGGGCCTGATCAAGGTGGGTGACCTGGTACATCTCGCTCTTTTCGCCAAGCGCCCAAAGCCAGGTGCCGATGTGTTCGGGCAGGATGACAACGGTTTTACGGCTGATCAGGCCCTGCTCACGTGCGTGCTGCAAGTAAGCCGCCAGCTTCAGGTGCAAGCGTTGCAGGCTTTGGTAGTCACCGGGGAACAGCTCAGGCTCGATACCGAGCAGGTTGCCCTGGTTCGCGGGGATGCCCTGGTTCAGTGTCAGTTCGACACGCAGGTCGGACAGGTAATGGCCGGCGGGACGTTGTTCTGTCCATAGCCCGTAGCCGCAAAGCATGGTGATGACAACCAGGGCGAGAGCCCCGAGCAGGAGTTTTTGCATGAGGCGGGCAAGGCCGACTAAGGATTTAAGCCGTTAGGGTAGTCGTGCTGCGCGGTTGGATCAATAAGTTGTCACTTTCGGTCATTGAGCGACGGGTAACAGCTCTTTAATGTCGACCTCAGATAACTGACGGGTTCCACCTCCGGGTGAGAGGCCTGCATTCCGTGATTAACGCTTGTTGTGGAGTACGTTATGGCCGCTGCCCAATACCCGCATCTGTTGGCTCCGCTGGACCTGGGGTTCACCACGTTGCGCAACCGCACCCTGATGGGCTCGATGCACACCGGCCTTGAAGAAAGACCGGGTGGTTTTGAGCGCATGGCGGCCTATTTTGCCGAGCGCGCCCGGGGTGGGGTGGGGCTGATGGTGACCGGCGGTATTGGCCCGAACGAAGAAGGGGGCGTGTATGCCGGTGCGGCCAAGCTGAGCACGCCGGAGGAAGCCCAGAAGCACCGTATCGTGACTCAGGCGGTGCATGAAGCCGGTGGCAAGATCTGCCTGCAGATCCTTCATGCCGGGCGTTATGCCTACAGCCCCAAGCAGGTCGCACCCAGTGCCATTCAGGCACCGATCAACCCGTTCAAGCCCAAGGAGCTGGACGAGGAGGGGATCGAGAAACAGATCCGGGACTTCGTAACCTGTGCGATGCTGGCACAGAGCGCCGACTACGATGGCGTCGAGATCATGGGCTCGGAAGGTTATTTCATCAACCAGTTCCTCGCCGCCCATACCAACCATCGTACTGACCGCTGGGGTGGCAGTTACGAGAACCGCATGCGTCTGGCGGTGGAGATCGTTCGTCGGGTGCGTGAAGCGGTCGGGCCGAACTTCATCATCATCTTCCGCCTGTCGATGCTCGACCTGATCGAGGGGGGCAGCGATTGGGACGAAATCGTGCAGTTGGCCAAAGCCATCGAGCAGGCTGGCGCCACGCTGATCAACACCGGTATCGGTTGGCACGAAGCGCGTATTCCGACCATTGCCACCAAGGTGCCGCGTGCCGCCTTCAGCAAGGTCACCGCCAAGTTGCGCGGTTCGGTGAAGATTCCGCTGATCACCACCAACCGTATCAATACCCCGGAAATCGCTGAGCAGATCCTCGCTGAGGGCGATGCCGACATGGTCTCCATGGCGCGTCCGTTCCTGGCGGACCCGGAGTTCGTCAACAAGGCCGCTGCCGGTCGTGCTGACGAAATCAACACCTGCATTGGCTGCAACCAGGCGTGTCTGGATCACACCTTTGGCGGCAAGCTGACCAGTTGCCTGGTCAACCCGCGTGCCTGTCATGAAACAGAGCTCAACTACCTGCCGACCCGTCTGTTGAAGAAAATTGCGGTGGTCGGTGCAGGTCCGGCGGGCCTGGCGGCTGCCACGGTGGCTGCAGAGCGGGGGCATCAGGTCACCCTGTTCGACTCGGCCAGTGAAATTGGCGGGCAGTTCAATGTGGCCAAGCGTGTGCCGGGCAAGGAAGAGTTCTATGAGACCCTGCGCTACTTCAAGCGCAAGCTGCAGACCACCGGTGTCGAGGTTTGCCTTGAGCAGCGCATGAGTGTCGAGCAACTGCTCAAGGGCGGCTACGATGAGGTCATTCTCGCTACCGGTATCG
The DNA here is from genome assembly GCF_002753995.1 of Pseudomonas sp. HLS-6. Lineage (NCBI taxonomy): Bacteria > Pseudomonadati > Pseudomonadota > Gammaproteobacteria > Pseudomonadales > Pseudomonadaceae > Pseudomonas > Pseudomonas sp. HLS-6. Next base: position 3,686,173 of record NZ_CP024478.1, on the reverse strand, counting down.
CACCGCGTCTGCCGGCTATTCCCGGTATCGGGCACCCTAAGGTGTTGAGCTATCTGGACGTCTTGCTGGCGCGCAAGCCGGTAGGCCAGCGCGTGGCGGTCATTGGTGCCGGTGGGATCGGCTTTGATGTGTCCGAGTATCTGGTTCACCAGGGGGTAGCGACCAGTCAGGACCGTGAGGCTTTCTGGAAAGAGTGGGGCATTGATACCACCTTGCAGGCCCGTGGTGGCGTTGCCGGGATACATCCGCAACCGCATGCGCCGGCCCGTCAGGTGTTTCTGTTGCAGCGCAAGAAATCCAAGGTGGGTGACGGTCTGGGCAAGACCACCGGCTGGATTCATCGCACGGGTTTGAAAAACAAGCAGGTGCAGATGCTCAACAGTGTCGAATACCTGAGCATCGACGATGAAGGGCTGCATATCCGTATTGGCGCGGGCGAGCCGCAGGTTCTGCCAGTCGATAACGTGGTTATCTGTGCCGGCCAGGATCCGCTGCGTGAGCTGTACGATGGCTTGCACGCCGCCGGTCAGTCGGTGCACCTGATCGGTGGTGCCGATGTTGCGGCCGAGCTGGATGCCAAGCGCGCAATCAATCAGGGCTCACGGCTGGCTGCCGAACTCTGATGCGGCAGGTACGGCGGGGTGCGCTAGACTGCGCTTCCCGCCCTGTACCGAGTTTGTTGTCGGAATGTTCGATTCACTTCCCTTGGCCCCACTCCAGCCGCTGTCACTGCCCTGGTTGAGCCGTGCCGGTGTTGAAGCGGCGGTGCTGCGCCTTGACCTCATCGACCCGCTGATCAGCGGCAACAAGTGGTTCAAACTGCTGGAGCACCTGCGTGAGGCCCGTGCGGCAGGGGCTCCTGGCGTCATCAGCCTCGGTGGCGCGTACTCCAATCACCTTCATGCACTCGCGGCGGCAGGCCTGCGCTTTGGTTTCGCTACTGTCGGGTTGCTGCGCGGTCATCCGCAGGACACACCAACGGTACGTGACCTGCGCGCCTTCGGCATGGAGCTGCACTGGCTGGGTTATGGCGGCTATCGGGCGCGGCATGAACCGGGCTTCTGGGCGCCTTGGCACGCCCGCTACCCTGGTTGGCATTGTGTACCGGAAGGTGGCGGTGGTGCGTTGGGGGTCAAAGGGTGCGCGCAGATTGTAGAGCAGGCGCGATGTCAGCTTTCGGCACTGGGTTGGCCTGACTACGATGGCTGGTGGTTGGCGGTCGGGACCGGTACCACATTGGCCGGTCTGGTGGCGGCTGAAACAGGCGCGCACTGGGTGCAGGGTGCTTTGGCGGTGCCCGGGGATCATGGTGTTGCCGCACAGGTCGATGGGCTGCTGGGAGCAGGCCGGGCAGGTTACGTGCTGCACGACGCCAGCCGCGCAGGTTTTGCCAGGGTCGATGCAGAACTGTTGGCGTTCATTGAGGCGAGCGAAGTGCAGTCGGGCCTTCCCCTTGAGCCGCTGTACACGGGGAAAGCCCTGCTCGCCTTGCGCGAGCAGGTGGAACAGGGCGCCTTCGCGCCCGGCACGCGGCTGATTTTCCTGCACACCGGCGGCCTGCAAGGCCGCCGGGGGCTGGTTTAGTCGGCTTTTGGCAGCATGCGCCGCAGCGTGTTGTCGCGGCTGACATAGTGGTGATACAGCCCAGCCAGGGCGTGCAGGCCGATCAGCCAGTAGCCCAGCGAGGCAATCAGCTCATGCCAGCCCTTGATCTGCTTGCCCAGGTCTGGATCTGGCGCAATCAAGGCGGGCAGGTTGAAGCCATAGAAGGGGATCGGTTTGTCGCTGGCGCTGAGAATCAGCCAGCCGGCCACAGGCAAGCCGATCATCATCGCGTACAGCGCCCAATGCATCAGTGTGGCCAGGCCGCGCTGCCAGGCCGGAGGGTTAGGTTCGATACGGGGTGTCGGGCTGATGACGCGCAGCAACAGGCGCAGCCAGACCAGCACAAAGACACTCAGGCCGAGCATGAAGTGCAGGTCTTTCATCAGGGCGCGCTCGGCGCTGTCCTTGGGGAACATACCCCGTAGCTCGATACAGGCGTACACCGCTGCCAGCAGTATCAGCATCAGCCAGTGAAGGGCAATCGACAGACTGCCGTAGCGGTCCCGGGTGTTGGTTAGCGTCATATGAGCTCCTCGTTATCAGGTCGTATTTCGCGCTCTTGCTTGGCGCTGGGCATTAACTGTAATTGTTTGTTTCAGAGATCATAGGAGAAATAGCAGCAAAATTTCGTTAGTGACCAAACAAACACTCGTTAAAATCCGCCGTCTTTTCCCCTCGACTTTCTGCAAGGCTGTTGTCTCATGCTGATGGCGTCATTGATCTTCCTGCTGACTATCACCTTGGTGATCTGGCAACCCAAGGGCCTCGGTGTCGGCTGGAGCGCGACGTTCGGGGCGTTGTTGGCGCTGATCAGCGGTGTGGTGCACTGGAGCGATATTCCGGTGGTCTGGCAGATCATCTGGAACGCTACCGGTACCTTCATTGCGTTGATCATCATCAGCCTGCTCCTTGATGCAGCGGGGTTCTTCGCCTGGGCGGCCCTGCATGTGGCGCGTTGGGGGCGTGGCAGCGGGCGGCGGCTGTTCGCTTACATCGTGTTGCTGGGGGCGCTGGTGTCGGCACTGTTTGCCAACGACGGCGCAGCGCTGATCCTTACACCTATCGTCGTTGCCATGTTGCTGGCCTTGCGTTTCTCGCCAGCGGCGACTCTGGCATTCGTCATGGCGGCGGGCTTCGTGGCCGACACCGCCAGCTTGCCATTGGTCGTGTCTAACCTGGTGAACATCGTTTCTGCGGATTTTTTCGGCATCGGCTTCAACCGTTATGCCGCCGTCATGTTGCCGGTGAACCTGGTCAGCGTGGTGGCCACCCTGGGTATCCTGATGTGGTTCTTTCGACGTGACATTCCGCGCGATTACGACCCGTTGCAACTGGATCGGCCACGCAATGCGATTCAAGACCCGGCCACCTTTGTGGCCGGCTGGCTGGTGTTGTTGATCTTGCTGCTGGGGTGTTTTGCCCTGGAGCCGCTCGGCATTCCCATCAGCGCGATCTCGGCGGTGTGTGCGGCTGTCTTGCTGCTGGTCGCCGCCCGCGGCCACACCATTTCCACACGCAAGGTCCTCAAGGAAGCCCCGTGGCATATCGTGATCTTCTCGCTGGGCATGTACCTGGTGGTGTATGGCTTGCGTAATGCCGGGTTGACCGGGCAACTGGCCACCTGGCTCGACACGTTCGCCCGCTCCGGCGTCTGGGGGGCGGCACTGGGTACCGGGCTGCTCAGCGCCGTCCTGTCGTCGATCATGAACAACTTGCCGACCGTACTGATTGGCGCCTTGTCCATCGACGCCAGCCAGGCCACAGGGGTCGTCAAGGAAGCGATGGTCTATGCCAATGTGATTGGCAGTGACCTGGGGCCGAAAATTACCCCGATCGGCAGCCTGGCGACCCTGCTCTGGCTGCATGTGCTGGAGCGTAAAGGGGTGCACATTGGCTGGGGCTACTACTTCAAGGTCGGCATCGTGCTCACCGTGCCGGTGCTGCTACTCACCCTGATGGCTCTGGCACTGCGTTTGACGGTTGTCTAGACGGCGCCAGGGGTGTGTCAGCCGGGCAGATTCGGCCAGGTATCCGCCACCAGAAACACGCGCTCGGCTTCTTCCCAATCGCCGGGCCCGGTTTCCACCAGCCTTACCATGAGTTGCGCAGGGGCCATTGGATCGAGGGCGCTTAGCCAGGCCTGCAGGTGCTCGGCCGTCCAGGTCTGTTCAGTCGGGTAGCGCGCCGGTGCCAGCCAGGCATGGCGCGGCAGGTGTTGCCAGCGGCCGGTCGGGCTCTGCGCAAAGAACGCCGGCCAGTCGCGTTGGTGCAGCCAGCGGCCCTTGAGGTGCTCGGGGTGGGCCCCGTGTGGTGATGCGGCATGACCCGGCCACGGGTAGAGCAGGTAACCGCCCAGCCATAGGTGTGCGTTGAGCTGCGCGATGTCCAGCGCCGCCAAGGCTTCGCGGCTTTCGGCGCGGGCCGAGATGGGAAGCTGGTGCTGGGCCAGATGGGCCAATTTAAGATCAAGGCGGTCATGACAGCCGGGGCCAAGCCACTGCGCCGGATCGCTGCCATCACCTGCCTGTGGTCCCAGGTAGAGTTTGATCGCCAACTCTAGGTGATGTACCCCGTCGCGGTCACGCAGGAGGATATCCAGTTCGCCCAGCGTGTGCCCACCGTCACGGATCGGCAGGTTGGCGGCCAGCAGTTCGATCCCGGGTGCGTGATGCAGGGCAAACTGCCATAGGCGTTCGTAGTACAGGCCCAGTCGCCGGTTGGCGGCCTGTGCCAGCCAAAGCAGCAATGCGCTGCTGTCCTGGTCCAGGCGCTGCAGCCATTGGCTCAGGTGCGCCGGTTGCTGTACCCAGTCACTGCCCTGCAGCGGGTGGCGTTGAGGCCACGGCGTGGCGCTGAGCATGGGCGGGGCCAGGATGACCCAGGCCAGATCACGCACCTGCGCTTGGCGCAGGTGACGGGGCAGGTCGGTCAGGTCATGAAATGGGTTCATTCTGCGAGCATAGCCCTGATGCCCGCTGCAGTGCGAAAAAACGCCAGCGTTTGCCGCTGCACAGCGCTTTCGCCCATAATCGGTGTCTTTCGCCCACTGGCCATTTCACCCGCCGCAGAGCCTTGCAGGAGCCCCATGGAGCATTTTCGCAATATCGGTATCATCGGTCGCCTTGGCAGTTCCCAGGTACTCGATACCATTCGCCGACTGAAAAAATTCCTGTTGGCGCGGCATCTGCACGTCATCCTTGAGGACACCATCGCCGAAGTGCTGCCAGGGCATGGCCTGCAAACTTCGTCGCGCAAGCTGCTTGGCGAAGTCTGCGACATGGTCATCGTGGTCGGTGGCGATGGCAGCCTGCTGGGTGCTGCCCGGGCCTTGGCCCGTCACAACATTCCGGTATTGGGGATCAACCGCGGCAGCCTGGGTTTTCTCACCGATATCCGGCCCGATGAGCTGGAGGTGAAGGTCGCCGAAGTACTTGATGGCCATTACCTGGTGGAAAACCGCTTCCTGCTTCAGGCTGAAGTCCGTCGGCATGGCGAGGCCATTGGCCAGGGCGATGCACTGAACGACGTGGTGCTGCATCCGGGCAAGTCGACACGCATGATCGAGTTCGAGATCTACATCGATGGCCAGTTTGTCTGCAGCCAGAAGGCCGACGGCCTGATCGTGGCCACCCCGACCGGCTCGACCGCTTATGCGCTGTCGGCAGGCGGGCCGATCATGCACCCCAAGCTCGACGCTATCGTCATTGTGCCGATGTACCCGCACACGCTGTCCGGGCGACCGATCGTGGTCGATGGCAACAGCGAGCTGAAGATCGTCGTGTCCAAGGACCTGCAGATTTACCCGCAGGTTTCCTGTGACGGCCAGAACCACTTTACCTGCGCCCCAGGCGACACCATCACGGTGAACAAAAAGCCGCAAAAGCTGCGCTTGATTCATCCGCTGGACCACAATTACTACGAGGTGTGCAGAACCAAGCTCGGCTGGGGCAGCCGTTTGGGCGGTGGAGGCGACTGATGCTCGATCCCGCGCGCAGTTACGATCTGATCGGTGATGTACATGGGTGCGCCCAAACCCTTGAACACCTGTTGGAAACCCTTGGCTACAGACGCCTGGGAGGTGTCTGGCGGCATTCGCAGCGTCAGGCACTGTTTCTGGGCGACATCATTGACCGTGGGCCACGGATCCGCGAGGCGCTGCACCTTGTTCATGACATGGTCGAGGCCGGTCAGGCCCGGTGCATCATGGGCAACCACGAATTCAGCGCGCTGGGCTGGAGCACGCCGGCCTTGCCGGGCAGTGGCAAGACCTATGTGCGTGAACACACCCCACGTCATGCCCACCTGATTGACGCAACACTCACCCAGTTCGCCCAGCATCCTGGTGACTGGCACGATTTCCTCGGTTGGTTCTATGAGCTGCCGTTGTTCCTCGATGCCGGGCGTTTCCGCCTGGTTCACGCCTGTTGGGACGCCAACCTGATCGAGCCGCTGCGCCAGGAGCGTCCGAACGGTTGTATCGACGAGCGTTTTGTCCAGGCGTCGGCGGTGTCCGACAGCTTTGCCTCTGTCGTATGCAATCGCCTGTTGCGGGGTACCGACATGCGCTTGCCGGGCGGCTTGACCCTGACCGGTGGCGATGGCCTGACCCGAGCATTTTTCCGGACCAAGTTCTGGGAAGAAGACCCGCAGACCTACGGCGACATCGTTTTCCAACCCGATGCCTTGCCCGAGCAGGTTGCCAGCACGCCACTGACCCACACGCAGAAAAGTAACCTGCTGCGCTACGGTGAGGACGAGCCTATGCTGTTCGTCGGCCATTACTGGCGCAGCGGCAAGCCCGCGCCGATTCGCCCCAACCTGGCTTGCCTGGACTACAGCGCCGTACTGTACGGCAAGCTGGTGGCCTATCGGCTGGACAATGAAACCCGGCTCGATCCGCACAAGTTCGTCTGGGTCGATGTCGAGCGGCCGGAGGCCAATGCATGAGCGTGGTGAATGTGGTCGAGGTGCTGCGCTTGCCGTTGAGCATCGACCTGAGCGGGTTCATCGGCCTGCTGAGGCGCCTTCAGGTGCCTCACCGGGTCAGTGAGGAGGGCGGCGAGCAGGTGTTATGGGTCAGCGAGCCGCTGGCGGGCGAGGTGCTGGCGTTGTATCAGCGCTTCCCTGAAGGCAATGCTGAGTTGGCCGCCGAGCCGCTACCGAACAGTGAACCGACACGCCCCGGCTTTATCGATCAGCTTCGCGCAAGCAAGGCGACAACGGCGATCTTGCTGCTGTGCCTGGTGGTGGCGGGCTTGACCGGCCTGGGTGACAACCTCTCGACCTTGAGCTGGCTGACGTTTCTCGATTTCACCGTACACGGTGACTACCTGTACTTCACGCCGCTGGCCGAGAGCCTGGCCGCTGGCCAATGGTGGCGCCTGGCAACACCGATGCTGGTGCATTTCGGCCTATTGCACCTGGCCATGAACGGTATGTGGTTTTGGGAGCTGGGCCGCCGTATCGAGTGGCGCCAGGGCGCTTGGGTCATGCTCGGCCTGACGCTGTTGTTTGGCGTGGTGTCCAACGCTGCGCAGTACCTGTTCGGCGGGCCGAGCCTGTTTGGCGGTTTGTCCGGGGTGCTTTACGGCCTGCTGGGGTATATCTGGTTGTACCAGTGGCTCGCGCCCAACCCGCTCTATCGCATGCCGCGCGGGGTGTTGGTCATGATGTTGATCTGGCTGTTGCTGTGCCTGTCCGGCCTTGTCAGTTTGCTCGGCTTCGGCCAGATCGCCAACGCCGCCCATGTCGGTGGGTTATTGGTCGGTTGTCTGAGCGGGCTCTTGGGCGGGGCGCTGGCCCGGCGTAAACTGACGACTTGATTTTGGGAGACGCTATGTCCACTTTTTCGCAAATGATCGAAAACATTACCCCGGAAATCTACGAGAGCCTGAAGCTCGCCGTGGAAATCGGTAAATGGTCCGACGGGCGCAAGCTCACCGCCGAGCAGAAAGAACTGTCGTTGCAGGCCGTCATTGCCTGGGAAATGCAGAACCTGCCGGAAGAGCAGCGCACCGGCTACATGGGCCCGCAGGAATGCGCGTCGAAGTCGGCACCGGTGCCGAACATTCTGTTCAAGTCGGATGCGCTCCATTGATCGAGCTCGGTCGCGGATCCATCAGCAAAATGTCGGCGCGTCTTGAGACGCCCCTGGTTCAGTACGCGTTTCGTCTTGGCGACAGCGAAGTACCGGTCAACCCCTTGTTGGGAACCACCGTGCGCCTCGAGTACCTGGGGGCAATTCACTGCATCCATTGCGGGCGCAAGACCAAGACCAGTTTCAGCCAGGGTTACTGTTACCCCTGCATGAGCAAGCTGGCCCAGTGCGACGTCTGCATCATGGCCCCGGAGAAGTGTCACTACGACCAGGGCACCTGCCGCGAGCCGGCATGGGGCGAACAGTTCTGCATGACGGATCATATCGTCTACCTGGCCAACTCGTCCGGGCTCAAGGTCGGCATCACCCGAGCCAGCCAGTTGCCCACCCGCTGGCTCGATCAGGGCGCCAGCCAGGCGCTGCCGATCATGCGTGTGGCCACGCGGCAACAGTCGGGGTTGGTCGAGGACCTGTTCCGCGCCCATGTACCGGACCGCACCAACTGGCGTGCGTTGCTCAAGGGCGATGCCGAGGCGGTGGACCTGGTCGCTGTGCGCGACCAGCTGTTCGAGCAGTGCGCCGAGGGCCTCCAGGCACTGCACGCACGTTTTGGCCTGCAGGCCATTCAACCGTTGTCAGATGCTCAAACCGTCGACATTCGCTATCCGGTCGAGGCCTATCCGAGCAAGATCGTCAGCTTCAACCTGGACAAGAATCCCCTGGCTGAAGGCACGCTGCTGGGCATCAAGGGCCAGTACCTGATCTTCGACACCGGCGTGATCAATATTCGCAAATACACGGCCTATCAACTCGCCGTGCATCAGTAAAAGGATCGCCACATGCGTACCGAACAGCCGCAAGTGATTTACCTCAAGGACTATCAGGCTCCCGAATACCTGATCGACGAGACCCACCTGACCTTCGAGTTGTTCGAGGACCACACATTGGTCCACGCGCAGTTGGTCATGCGCCGTAACCCGGCGCGGGGCGCTGGCTTGCCACCGTTGGTGCTGGATGGCCAGCAGTTGGAACTGCTGTCGGTACAGCTCGACGACCGCGAACTGAGCGCTACCGAGTATGAGCTGAGCGACAGTCACCTGACACTGCAGCCAACGGCGGCGCTCTTCACCCTCGACACCTCGGTCAAGATCCATCCGGAAAGCAACACCGCGCTGGAAGGCCTGTACAAGTCGAGCGGCATGTTCTGCACCCAATGCGAAGCCGAGGGCTTTCGCAAGATCACCTATTACCTCGACCGTCCGGACGTCATGAGCAAATTCACCACCACGGTGATTGCCGAGCAGCATCGCTACCCGGTGCTGCTGTCCAACGGTAACCCGGTCGGCACCGGGCCTGGCGAAGACGGCCGGCATTGGGCGACCTGGGAAGACCCGTTCATGAAACCGGCCTACCTGTTTGCGCTGGTGGCGGGCGACCTGTGGTGTGTCGAAGACACGTTCACTCGCCAGTCGGGACGTGACGTCACCCTGCGTATCTATGTCGAGCCGGAAAACATCGACAAGTGTCAGCACGCCATGACCAGCCTGAAGAAGTCCATGCGCTGGGATGAAGAGGTCTATGGGCGTGAGTACGACCTGGACATCTTCATGATCGTTGCGGTCAACGACTTCAACATGGGCGCCATGGAAAACAAGGGCCTGAACATCTTCAACTCCAGTTGCGTACTGGCCCGCGCCGAAACCGCCACCGACGCTGCGCACCAGCGTGTCGAGGCGGTGGTCGCCCACGAATACTTCCACAACTGGTCGGGCAACCGCGTGACCTGCCGTGACTGGTTCCAGTTGTCGCTCAAGGAAGGCTTCACGGTGTTCCGTGATGCCGAGTTCTCGGCTGACATGAACTCGCGTACGGTAAAGCGTATCGAAGACGTGGCCTACCTGCGTACCCACCAGTTTGCCGAAGATGCCGGCCCCATGGCTCACGCCGTGCGCCCGGACAGCTTCATCGAAATTTCCAACTTCTACACCCTGACCGTGTACGAGAAGGGCTCGGAAGTGGTGCGCATGGTGCGTACCCTGTTGGGCGTTGAAGGCTTCCGCAAGGGCAGTGACCTGTACTTCGAGCGTCATGACGGCCAGGCGGTCACCTGTGACGACTTCATCAAGGCCATGGAAGATGCCAACGGCGTCGACCTGAGCCAGTTCAAACGCTGGTACAGCCAGGCTGGCACGCCACGCCTGGCGGTCAGCGATGCCTATGACAGCGTCGCGCAGACCTACAGCCTGACCTTCCGGCAGAGTTATCCACAAACCCCGGACAAACAGGAAAAGCAGCCCTTCGTCATTCCTGTAGAGCTGGGCCTGCTTGATGCGCAGGGCAATGACTTGCCACTGCGTCTGCTCGGTGAGGCGGCGGCCGAGGGCACTACCCGCGTACTGTCAGTGACCGAGGCTGAACAAACCTTCACCTTTGTCGATGTGGCGGCCAAGCCACTGCCGTCATTGCTGCGTGGCTTCAGCGCACCGGTCAAGCTGAGCTTCCCCTATGACCGCGACCAATTGATGTTCCTGATGCAGCATGACAGCGACGGCTTCAACCGTTGGGAAGCCGGCCAGCAGTTGTCTGTGCAGATCCTGCAAGAGCTGATCGAACAGCACAAGCAGGGCGCCAAGCTGGTACTCGACCCGCGCCTGGTAACCGCACTGGGCAGCGTCCTGAGCAATGATCAACTGGATCAGGCGATGGTCGCTGAAATGCTTTCGCTGCCCAGCGAGGCCTACCTCACTGAAATCAGTGAAGTGGCGGATGTCGATGCTATCCATGCGGCCCGCGAATTCGCCCGCAAACAACTGTCCGAGCAGTTGTTCGACGCACTGTGGGCCCGTTATCAGGCCAATCGCGCGGTGTCGCGCACCACCGCGTATGTGGCCGAAGCCGAGCATTTTGCCCGTCGCAGCCTGCAGAACATCGTGTTGTCCTACTTGATGCTCAGTGGCAAACCACAGGTGCTGGAAGCGACCCTGGAGCAGTTCGATGCGTGCGACAACATGACGGAGCGTTTGACCGCGCTGGCCGTGTTGGTCAACTCGTCGTTCGAGGCCGAGCGGGCCAAGGCGCTGGAGACGTTCGCCGACCACTTCAAGGACAACCCGTTGGTGATGGACCAGTGGTTCAGCGTCCAGGCGGCCAGCACCTTGCCGGGCGGTTTGGCGCGAGTCAAAGCACTGATGCAGCATCCGGCCTTCACGATGAAGAATCCGAACAAGGTGCGCGCCCTGATTGGTGCGTTTGCCGGGCAGAACCTGGTCAACTTCCATGCGGCAGACGGTTCCGGCTACCGCTTCCTGGCGGACCTGGTGATTGAGCTCAATGCACTCAACCCGCAGATCGCCTCGCGGCAACTGGCACCGCTGACTCGCTGGCGCAAGTACGACGCTGCGCGTCAGGCGCTGATGAAGGGTGAGCTGGAGCGCATTCTTGCCTCCGGCGCGCTGTCCAGTGATGTCTATGAAGTGGTCAGCAAAAGCCTGGCTTGATCGGGTTTTTGACACGCTTGTCGGCGTCTGCTTTCGCTGATGCCGTCGCCGGCAAGTTGGCGCCCACAGGGCTACACAAGGCCCTGTGGGCGCCAACTTGCCAACGATGCAGGCGCCACGCGCCCGCAGCCTCCTTTCCCGCGCTTAACAAAAGATAACGTCTTGTTCGTTGTCAGCCCTTTCTAAACCCCGATAGGATGGTTCTCAGCTATTGCGGGGCTCTGGAACAGGGTTTTTGGCTGTGCCCGCAACTGGATTTGACCCAAATAACAATTAAATCGGGGGAGAGATCTATGGGTGAGCCCGTCATGGCGCGCACCGGGTATGGTGCAGGACAAGGGCGCAGGGGGCCGACCGTGTTGGTTGGCAGCAGCCTTCTGGCGTTGGCCCTGGGCATGTTTGCCAATACTATCGAGGCGGCGCAGGCGCAGGAGTCTGCAGCCTCGGCAACGGTCTACGCCATTGAGTCCGATAAGGCCGCTCGCAGTCTGTTGCTTGACGTCACCAAGGCCGGCGCCCGGCTGGTAGCGGTTGGTGACCGTGGCCACATCCTTTTCTCCGATGACCAGGGGCAGACCTGGACCCAGGCACGGGTGCCCACCCGGCAGATGCTCACTGCGGTTTACTTTGCCGATGCCCGCCATGGCTGGGCGGTAGGCCATGATGCGCAGATCCTCGCCAGCAGTGACGGCGGCGCGACCTGGAGCAAGCAATTCGAAGACCTCAAGCGTGAAGCGCCCTTGCTGGATGTGTGGTTCCAGGACGCGCAGCACGGTTTTGCTGTGGGGGCTTATGGGGCTCTGCTTGAAACCGTTGATGGCGGCGCAGCCTGGCAAGAGGTCAGCGACCGTCTGGATAACGAAGATCAACTGCACCTCAATGGCATCGCGGCGGTGAAGGATGCAGGGCTGTTCATCGTTGGAGAGCAGGGCGTGATGTTCCGCTCAGCCGACGCTGGGCAAACCTGGAACCGGGTGGAAGGGCCCTACCAGGGCTCGTTGTTCGGTGTGGTCGGTACGGCGCAAGCACGCACGCTGCTGGCCTATGGCTTGCGCGGCAACCTGTTCCGCTCCACCGACTTTGGCGACACCTGGCAAACCATTCCCCTGCATGCCGAACGCGGGCAGTTGGAGTTCGGCTTGTCCAGCGCGACGCTTCTGGACGATGGCAGCCTGGTGCTGGTCGGTAATGGCGGTAGCGTCCTGCGCAGCACCGACGATGGTGCAAGCTTCAGTGTCTATAACCGGGCCGATCGTATCGCGCTGGCGGCTGCCAGCGCAGTCACGGATGGCAAGCTGATTCTGGTAGGCCAGGGCGGCGTCCATGTTGCCACGTCATCTGGCGCTGAGAGGGTACAACCATGACCAGTCGGGAATCGTTCGGCACCCACCAGCACCATCACGACAAGGCGTCGGTTCTTGAACGCCTGATTTTCAACAACCGGCCTGCTGTCATCTTCATCTGCCTGGTCGTCAGCCTGTTCCTGTTCTGGCAGGCCACCTTGATCCGCCCCTCGACCAGCTTCGAGAAAATGATCCCGCTTGAGCATCCGTTTATCGAGAAAATGCTTGAGCACCGTAACGACCTGGCCAACCTTGGCAATACGGTGCGTATCTCGGTGGAGGCAGTCGATGGCGATATCTTCGACAAGCACTACATGGAAACCCTGCGTCAGATCCATGATGAGGTGTTCTACATTCCCGGTGTCGATCGTTCTGCGCTCAAGTCGTTGTGGAGCCCGAACGTTCGCTGGACCGAGGTGACCGAAGAAGGTTTTGCCGGTGGCGAGGTCATTCCGAAGACCTACGATGGTTCCGCCGACAGCCTGGATGAACTGCGCAGCAACGTGCTCAAGTCCGGGCAGATAGGCCGTCTGGTGGCCAACAACTTCAAGTCCAGCATTGTCGATGTACCGCTGCTGGAGTCCTACCCCGACCCGCAGGACCAGGGAAAGCAGATCAAGCTGGATTACCAGCAGTTCTCCCATCAGCTGGAAGAGAAGATCCGCGACAAGTTCCAGGCACAGAACCCCAATGTAAAAATCCACATCGTCGGTTTCGCCAAGAAGGTTGGCGACCTGATCGATGGCCTGATGATGGTCGCGATGTTCTTCGGCATCGCCCTGGCCATCACCTGGGTGCTGCTGTACTGGTTTACCTGGTGTATCCGTAGCACCATCGCCGTGCTGATCACCACCCTGGTGGCGGTGGTCTGGCAGTTGGGCTTGATGCACGCAGTGGGCTTTGGCCTGGATCCGTACTCGATGCTGGTGCCGTTTCTGATCTTCGCCATCGGCATTTCCCATGGGGTGCAGAAGATCAACGGTATCGCCTTGCAGTCCAGCGATGCCGACAATGCCCTGACCGCTGCACGGCGAACCTTCCGCCAACTGTTCTTGCCGGGGATGATTGCCATCCTGGCCGACGCGGTGGGCTTCATCACCCTGCTGATCATCGATATCGGGGTGATCCGCGAGTTGGCCATTGGCGCCTCCATCGGTGTGGCGGTGATCGTCTTTACCAACCTGATCCTGCTGCCGGTGGCGATCTCCTATGTCGGCATCAGCAAGAAGGCTATCGAGCGCAGCAAGCGCGATGCCACGCGTGAGCACCCGTTCTGGCGGCTGCTGTCCGGCTTTGCCAGTGCCAAGGTTGCGCCTGTGTCAGTGGTGCTGGCGCTGTTCGCGTTCGGTGGTGGCCTCTGGTACAGCCAGAACCTGAAGATCGGTGATCTCGACCAGGGAGCGCCTGAACTACGTCCTGACTCGCGCTATAACCTGGACAACCGTTTCATCATCAGTAACTACTCGACCAGCTCGGATGTGCTGGTGATCATGGTCAAGACGCCATCCGAAGGCTGCTCGGTCTATTCGACCATGGCGCCGGTCGATGAGTTGATGTGGACCATGGAAAACACCCCGGGCGTGCAATCGGCGATTTCACTGGTAACGGTGTCCAAGCAGGTCATCAAGGGCATGAACGAGGGCAACCTGAAATGGGAGACCTTGTCGCGTAACCCGGATGTGCTGAACAGTTCGATCTCCCGTGCCGATGGCTTGTACAACAGCGACTGTTCGCTGGCCCCGGTGCTGGTGTTCCTCAACGATCACAAGGCCGAGACCCTTGATCGCGTGATCAAGGCGGCCCAGACCTTCGCCGATGAACACAACAAGGACGGCCTGGAGTTCCTGCTGGCAGCGGGTAATGCCGGGATCGAGGCCGCGACCAACGACGTGATCAAGTCGGCCGAGCTGACCATCCTGATCCTGGTGTACATCTGTGTGGCCGTGATGTGCATGATCACCTTCCGCTCGTTTGCCGCGACCTTGTGCATCGTGCTGCCGCTGGTGCTGACTTCGGTGCTGGGTAATGCGCTGATGGCCTTCATGGGCATCGGTGTGAAGGTGGCGACCCTGCCTGTGGTGGCGCTGGGGGTGGGTATCGGTGTGGACTACGGCATTTACATCTACAGTCGCCTGGAGAGTTTCCTGCGCGCCGGGCTGCCGCTGCAGGAGGCCTACTATCAAACCCTCAAGTCCACCGGCAAGGCGGTGCTGTTCACCGGTTTGTGCCTGGCCATTGGCGTTGCGACCTGGATCTTCTCGGCAATCAAGTTCCAGGCTGACATGGGCTTGATGCTGACCTTCATGTTGCTCTGGAACATGTTCGGCGCATTGTGGTTGTTGCCGGCACTGGCACGTTTCCTGATCAAGCCGGAGAAACTGGTGGGCAAGGAGGGTGGGTCGATTTTCGCCCATTGATCGCCTCGGTTGAGCGCATCGCCGGCAACGCCGGCCCCTACGGGGGCTGGGGTGCCGGCGATGTTGTTTGCATTGGAGTATCATTGTGCTTTTCCGCACGATGATACCTCTCTCATGACGACCCTTTCCCACGCCCTGCAAGCCAGCGACATGCTGTTGATCGACGGCCTGCATGCCTTTGATTTCACCTTCGATGAGACCGGTCTGCAGGTTGAATGCATGGATGGCCGTGCACTCAAACGCTGGCAGTTCAGCATTGAGCAGATCAATGCAGCCCGCGCGGACAGCGGCGACTGGTTGATCGCGGCCGACGGTGTCGAGCACCGTCTGGTGTGCATGAGTGCCTTGCGCGCCTCGGAAGAGGATGACGATGAAACGTCTGCTGACGTGTCTATTGATCAATAGTGCTGTTGCCATGACGGCTACGGCGCAAGGCCACGAACTGCTGGTCGGCAGCTACACCCAGGGCAGCAGCGAGGGGATCTATCGCTACCGCTTTGACAGCCAGAGCGGGCAGATCGAGCCAGAGCCGCTGCAGGTGGTGCAGAGTGTCAACCCGTCCTGGCTGGTCGTGTCCAGTGACCGTCGCCTGTTGTTTGCGGTCAACGAGAACGGCGCCGGGCATGGCCAGGTCAGCAGCTTTGCGCTTGCCCCCGGCAGCGGTGCGATAAGCCCGCTGAGCCGGCTCGACAGCCTGGGTGACGAGCCGACCCACGCCAGCCTCAGTAATGACGGCCGCTACCTGTTCGTTGCCAACTATGCGGTGCAGCCAACCCCGGGCGGGAGCCTGTCGGTGCTGCCCGTGGCGGCAGACGGGCGCTTGTTGCCGGTGGTGCAGCAAGAACGCCATCCGCCCAGCTACGTCAACCCGGAGCGCCAGTCCGGCTCCCATGTGCATGCGGCGGTGTCGTCGCCGGATGGGCGCTACCTGTATGCCTGCGATCTGGGCGCCGACAAGGTGTTCATCTATCGCTACGACAGCGCCAACCCCGAGCGCCCCTTGAGCCCGGCCCGCCCTGCGGCGGTCAACCTGCCGCCGGGCAGTGGGCCACGCCATCTGGTGTTCGCAGCCACTGGCAAACAGGCTTACCTGACCCTGGAGATGAGTGCTGAAGTGGTGGTGTTCGATGTACAGGATGGCGTACTCATCGAGCGTCAACGGCTGCCCTTGAGCGACTCTCAGGCGCCGACCAGCAAAGCGGCGGGGGCCTTGCACCTCTCGCCGGACGGGCGCTTCCTGTACGTGAGTAATCGCGGTACCGCCAACCAGCTGTTGGTGTTCGCAATCGACTCGGCCCTGGGGACGCTGACGCCGCTGCAACGGCGCTCGGTGGAAGGTGATCATCCTCGCGAGTTCAGCCTCGACCCGAGCGGTGGCTATGTGCTGGTTGCCAACCAGAAGAGCAACCAGATCGTGGTCATCCAGCGCGACCGACACACCGGCCTGCTGGGCAAGACTGTGCAGAAGCTTGCCCAGGATGCGCCTTCGGACCTGAAGTTCGTCAATTGACCATCGCGGGCAAGCCCGCTCCCACAGGTGAACTGCCCCCAAGAAGTTGGACACAAATCCAACCCTTGGTGGGCAGTCCAAGTTGTAGGAGCAGGTCTTGCCTGCGATGCGGGCGCCGCGCACCTGCTGATACACCACGGCCCCCATCGCGGGCAAGCCCGCTCCCACAGGTGAACTGCCCCCAAGAAGTTGGACACAAATCCAACCCTTGGTGGGCAGTCCAAGTTGTAGGAGCAGGTCTTGCCTGCGATGCGGGCGCCGCGCACCTGCTGATACACCACGGCCCCCATCGCGGGCAAGCCCGCTCCCACAGGTGGACTGCCCCCGAGAAATTGGACACAAATCCAACCCTTGGTGGGCAGTCCAAAGTTGTAGGAGCAGGTCTTGCCTGCGATGCAGACGCCGCTAACCCACTGACACCCCACCGGCGCCATCGCAGGCCAGCCTGCAACAACAGGGCGGGTGGTTTCAGCGGGCCATGATTGCCTTGAATAGCGCCGAGTCCAGCCAACCCTGCAGCCAAGCTCGCAGCCTGGGGTAGGGGGCTTGGGCAAACCAGTCTGGTTCAACCCCGGC
Organism: Pseudomonas sp. HLS-6; assembly: GCF_002753995.1. NCBI lineage: Bacteria > Pseudomonadati > Pseudomonadota > Gammaproteobacteria > Pseudomonadales > Pseudomonadaceae > Pseudomonas > Pseudomonas sp. HLS-6. The sequence continues at coordinate 3,669,128 of NZ_CP024478.1, read as the reverse complement.
GAACTGGCGAATGAACGGCATCAGGGCCACATCCGCCAGGCTTGGGTGCGAGGTGAGGAGGTAGTCGTGCTGCGCCAGGTGTGCCTCCAGGTCATCAAGGATTTCACAGGCCAGCTGTCGGTATTCCTCACGCGAATGCGCCGGGTAGCGCTCGGCATACTTGTAGTGGTTGAGCCTGACTTTAAACAGGCTGTCGTTACGCGCTATCAGTGCGTTGGCCTGTTGCGCAGCCTGTGAGTCGGTACTCAGCAGCCAGTCTTGCGGGTCATGCCGGGCCAAGGCCCAGCGCATGATGTCCAGGCTTTCTTCCAGCACCTTGCCCTCGACACTCAACACCGGCACCGTACCTTTGGGCGACAAGGCGAGCATGTCGGCCGGTTTTTCCTTGAGGCTGACCTCGCGGATCTCCACCGGGCATTGGCTGTAGCGCAAGGCCATGCGTGCACGCATGGCGTAAGGGCAGCGCCGAAACGAATAGAGGATCATCCACTGACCTCCAGGGTACTCAGGCCATTGCCTTGGCGACGAACCTGGATCTGTACCGGAATCCGCTCGTGCATTTCCTGCACATGAGAAATCACCGCGACCTTGCGCCCTTGAGCCTGCAAACCGTCCAGTGCATCCATGGCCAGTTGCAGCGATTCGGGGTCGAGGCTGCCGAAGCCTTCGTCGATGAACAGCGACTCGATCTTCAACGTGCTCGAGGCCATCGACGCCAGCCCCAGGGCCAGCGCCAGCGAGACCAGGAAGGTTTCGCCCCCGGACAAGGAGTGCACCGAGCGCAGTTCATCCCCCATCTCGGTATCCTGCACCAACAGGCCCAACAGGCTGCCGCCGCGCTTGAGCCGGTAGCGGCGGGCCAATTGACGCAGCTGTGCGTTGGCATGGTGCACCAGCAGGTCGAGGTTGTAGCCCTGGGCGATCTTGCGGAAGGTATCGCCAGTGGCAGAACCGATCAAGGCGTTCAGGCGCGCCCAGCGTTGCCACTCGGTATAGGCCTGGGCAATCTGTTCTGCCAGCGCTTGGTTGGCCTGTTGGCGGCGCTGGTCGTCGGCTTGCTCGGCGCGCAGTTCGGCACACTGTTGCTCGCGGGTGTGCAGCTGTTGCTGCAACGCGGCCATGGCTTGTTCCAGCTGATCGGCTGGCAGTTCCCCGTTGGCTTGGGCCTGATGTTGCTGAAGGCGCTGTTCGCGCTCTTGCACCAGCACCTGAGTGTGCTCGATGGCTTTTCTGGCGTTTTGCAGGCGCTGACGCAACTGGCTGATCTGTTCGTCATCGAACGCCAGCAATTGCGTCAGGCCGGCATCGTCCAATTCAGGATGGGCGTGTCGCCATTGGCCGATGACGGCCTCCAGTTGACGGCATTCCTCTTCCAGGGCATCTCGCTGTTGCGCTTTGGCCTTGAGCTCGGCTGTCAGCTCGATCGAGCGGGCGAGGCTGTCCTGCAGTTGCTGCTGGGTGGTCGCTTCGACGCTGCGCGCCTGTTCAACGGCCTGCTCCAGTTGCTGTTGCCAGTGCTGGGCGTTTTCGTGCTCGCCAAGCAGGCCGTCTAGCGTTGCTTTTGCCTGCTGCTGTTGGGTTTGCCGGGCAACGACCTGCTGCTGCAGCTCCTCCAGCTTCTGTACCCGTGCCTGTTGTTGCAGGCTGGCCTTTTCCAGTTGCTGCTGGCGGTCGTTGTAGTCCTGTTGCTCGTCTTTTTGCCGGTCTACCAGTTCCAGGCGCTGCGCCAGTTGCTGGTCGAGTTGCAGGAAGGCGGCTGACGGTTCCTGACGCAGTGCTTGCAGGATGTCGGCGGGCAGCAGGCCGGCGAAGCTTGCCAGTGCCTGTTCCAGGCGTTCCTCGTCGTCACTCAGCGCCTGCTGTTGCTGGCTCACGTGCAGCGTTGCCTGCTGGCTGGCCTCGACGGCCACCTGCAGTTGTTGCTGCAGGCGGGCGGCGTCCTGCTGAAGCGTGAGCAGTGTGTGCTGGCGTTGCTCGTCCCGGTTGATGTCATCGTTCAGGCGGCGCAGTTGAAGCTCCAGCCAGGCCGAGCAGGCGTTGCTGTCCTGATGGGCCAACTGGGCGTAGAGCGGGTGAGCATCGAGGCTGGGGGCCAACGCCTGCTGTTGAGTGACAAGGTGCTCGTGCTGGTGCAGGTATTCCTTGATCTGGCTATTGACGCCGGCCAGTTTCGCTCGCAGTTCATCCAGTTTTTCTTTCAGCCCGTCGACCAGGCGCTGGGCGTTGGCTTCTTCATCCTGGTCATGTCGGCCAAGGCTTTGCAACAGCGCTTCGGGCTGGTGGTACGGGTGTTCCTGGCTGCCGCAGACGGGGCAGGGCTGGTCGTCCTGTAGCTGCGCTCGGAGCTCTTCGACGCTGGCACTGCGGGCCAGACGCTGACGCTCAAGCAGCTGTCGTGTGAGGTTCAGTGCCTGCTCGGCGGCAATCAGCTCTTGTTTGCCTTGCAGCCCCTCGCTGATCAACTGTTCGCGTTGCTGCTGCGCGGCCTGCCGGCGTTCACGCAAGGCTTGGATTTGTTTGTCCAGATCCTGCTGGCTGTTCCAGAGCCGGGTCAGTTCTTCGACCGCACGCTGTTGCTTGCGGTTGTCTTGCAGCAGCGTTCCCAGCAGGCTGATCTGCTCTGCCAGGGCCTCGGGTTCAGCGCCGGCTTCGTGGTAGATCTGCGCCAGGTGTGTGCGCTGTTCTTCCAGTTGGCGGGCCGCATCCGTGGCGCGTTGCTGCAGGGCGGGCAGTTCCTCGCGACCTTTGTTGAGCCGGTTGCCAATGAGCATCAGTTGCTGCAGTTGGCCCCGGTAGGCGCTCCAGGCGTCGCCCAGGCCGGACAGGTGCGCGCTGTGTGCGAGTTGCTCGTCGAGTTGCTGCAGACGCTCGCTATTACGCTGCTGTTGTTCGATCAGGGTGTGTAGCTGCTGCTGGCCCTCGCGGGAGGCCTGCTCGGCCTGTTGGTGCAGGGCAAGGCTGTCGGCCAGTTCCTGTTCCAGGCGCGCCAGGGTGTCTTGCTCGGCGAAGGCCTGGCGTAGCAACGGTGCGTTTTGCGCCTGCTGAGCCAGTGCCTGGTTCAGTGCCTCGCGTGCGTGGTGCAGGTGTTGTTCCAGTTGTTGCTGGGCGGTCTGCAACTCAACCTGTTGCTGGCGCTGTTGTTCAATGGCAACGGTCAGTGGCGAGCGCTGGCCGGTCAGCTCCAGTTGTCGGGCAAACTGATGGCGCTGCGGCGCCAACTGCTCCAGCCGCTCCAGGTTCAGGCGTTCTGTGGCCAGTTGCTCCCAGTGCTGCTGGGCACTGTGGGCGTCCTCGGCGGCGGCACGTTGTTGCGCCTGTAGGTTGCCTAGCTCTGTCAGCCAACTGCGCTGCTGCTCGAACTGGCGCAGTTGCGCCTGTTCGGTCTTGAGTTGGCGTTGTGCCTGTTCAACACGCTGGTCGAGTTCAGCGCGTGCCTCCGGGCTGAGCGGGGTGATACCACTGGCCTGTTGTTGCAAGGCCTTGTGGATATCTTCGGCTTCTTTGCTCTTGCTGTAGGCACGTCGGCCCAACTGGCTGTAGATCGCCGTGTTGGTGAGTTTTTCCAGCAGTTCGCTGCGGTCCTTGTCGTCGGCCTTGAGGAAGGCGCTGAACTCGCTTTGGGCCAGCATGACCGCACGGGTGAACTGTTCGAAGTTGAGCCCCAGCTTGGCCTCGATCAGCTGTTTGTACTCGCTTTTGCTCTGGCTGCTCAGTAACTGGTTGCCGTCCAGGTCATGCAGGCTCTGACGGCTGCCTTGCAGCTTGCCGTTGGCTTTATCGCGGGCGCGGTTGGTCTCCCAGCGTGCCCGGTAACGGTGGCCGTCGATACCGACGAAATCAACTTCGGCAAAGCCGCTGCCGGTGCCCCGACGTAGCAGCGTGCGCGGGTCGCTGGTAAGGATCTCGCTGTCGACTTCTGGCAGTTTGGTTTCCCGGCCAATGCTGTTCAGGCGTGGTACAGCGCCGAACAGTGCCAGGCACAAGGCATCGAGCAAGGTGCTCTTGCCCGCGCCGGTGGGGCCGGTGATCGCAAACAGGCCAGCACTGGCCAAGGGCTCGGCGGTGAAGTCGATTTCGCAAGGGCCGGCCAGGGACGCAAGGTTTTTCAGGCGAATGGCGAGAATTTTCATGGGTGCTCCTCCTCCTGTTGCACGTCCTGCAGCAGTTGGGCGAAGTCGGCCAGTGTCTGCTCGTCCACGGCACTGCCATAGGCCTGCTCCCAGGCGCGGCTGAACAGGTCTTGCGGGCTGAGTTGGCCAAGTTCAATCAAGGGGCTACTGTCGTCGTCATCCTGTTGAGCGCCGGCATACTCGACGGCGATCCGTACCAGGCGCACGGCCTTGCCGTTCAGCGCGAGTTCGATTTGCTGGCGCAGGTCCGGTTGTGGTTCATCCAGACGCACGCGCACTTCCAGCCAGGGCTGGCGTTGCAGGTCAGCCAGCAGGTCGACTTCGGGCAGCGCTGCCAGGTGTTCCAGCACCTCGTTCAGGGAGGCAGGGCCCAGGCGTTGCAGGTGCACGGCCCGCGGTACCAGCCGTGGCTCGACGCTGCGCAGTGCCGCGCCGTCCAGTTCCACCTCGAGTATCTGGTGTTGATAGCCAATTTCCGAGAACGACAACGGCAGCGGCGAGCCGCTGTAGCGAATGCGTTCCTCGCCGTTGACCCGCTGCGGTTTGTGCAGGTGGCCCAGGGCGACATACGCCACCGAGTTGCTGAACAGCTTGGCCGACAGTGCTTCGGCGTTGCCGATGATCAGGCTGCGCTCGGAGTCTTCCGAAATCGACCCGCCAGCCATGTGCGCATGGCTGATGGCGACCAGCGCCTGCCCCGGTTTGCGTCGGCTTTCAGCGGCAGCGATCAGGCGTTCATGTACCTGGGTGATGCCGTGCAGGTAATCGTCACCCACGTGTGCGCCGGTCACTTCGGCCGGGCGCAGGAAGGGCAGCGCCAGGCACCAGGCGCGGGTTTTGCCCTTGGCATCGGTCAGCGGGATCAGCAAGCGATCACTGTCGAGCTGGCCGTCATCCAGCCACTGCACACGGCCCAGGGCATGGGTGCGCAGGCGGCGCATCAACGGTGCCGGCAGTTCGATACGGGCACCGGAGTCATGGTTGCCGGCAATGATCACGATATCCAGCGCAGGCTGCTGTTCGTGAGCGCGGACGATGAAGTCGTACAGGCGTTCCTGGGCTTTGACCGGAGGGTTGACCGTATCGAAGATGTCGCCGGCAATCAGCAGGGCATCGGGTTGACGCAGGGCCAGTTGGCCAAGCAGCCAGTCGAGAAAGCAGGCATGTTCGAAGTCACGTTCCTGGCTGTGGAGGGTTTGCCCCAGGTGCCAGTCGGAGGTGTGAAACAGACGCATTGAAAGTCCTGTGCAGAGGAAACCGGGTCGCTCTGGGCAGCGTTGGCCAGCAGGGGCGGTCGGCTATGGTAGCGCGACTACGCCCCGGGGTTGCCAGTTTCCGGGATCAGCAGGGCCGAGACAACCGGCGGCATGCGAACTTCAGGCATGCGCCTGGGGGAAGTGCACGCTTGCACACAGGCCACCCTGCGGCAGGTTGTCCAGGCTGACTTTTGCGCCGAGGCGCTTGGCGATGGTTTGTACAATGGCCAGGCCGAGGCCGGCGCCTTGGTCGTTGCCACGGCTGAAGAAGCGCTCGAACAGGCGATCACGATGTTCAGGGTCAATGCCAGGGCCTTGGTCTTCGACGCTCAGCAGCACTTCGCTGGCGGTCTCCTCCAGGCGCACGGTGATCAGCCCGCCTTTGGGTGAGAAATTCGCGGCATTGGTGACCAGGTTGTTCAAGGCAATATCGAGGGTTGCGCTATCGCCCAGTATCCGCAGGGGCGCCTCAGGCGCTTCCAGGCTCACCTCAAGGCCCCTGTCGAGCAGCCAGGGGGTCAGTTGTGCCAATGAGTCACGCACACTGGCAGTCAGGTCGATGGGCTGTAGTGGTGCGCTGCCAAGCCGTGGCTCCAGGCGTGCCATGGTCAAGAGTTGATTGACCAGGCGCGAGGTTCGGTCCACACCGGCAATCAGGTTGTGCAGGGACTGTTGGCGTTCCGCGTCGTTGCGCGCTTCCTGCAGATTCTGCGCGTGTACCCTTAGCACTGCCAGCGGGGTACGCAACTCGTGGGCCGCATCGGCGATGAAACGTCGCTCCCGGCCAAGGACTTCCTGAATCTGTCCCAGCAGCCGATTGAGTGCGGCTTGCATCGGCTCCAGCTCATTGGGCAATGGTGACAGTTGTATGGGCTCCAGCGACCCGGGGTGGCGGGCGCGCAGTGTCGTGGCCATATTGGCCAGTGGTTTGAGCCCCCAGCCAATGGCAAACCAGATCATCGTCGCTAACAGCAGGCTGCCAATCAGGTTGGGCCCAAGGGTGTGGCGGACGATGCGGTTGACCAGGTCGTTACGCACATCGTCGCGCTCGCCAACCCAGATGCGCAGGGAATGCTCGGTGTCGACCAGCACGAAGGTACGCCATTGCTGGTTCTTCAGGTCGACCACATCATTGAAGCCGGCATCGCTCGGCGGTGCAGTGAAGCTAGGTGCACTGGCGGTATGCACCAGTAACTGGCCATCGAGGTTCCAGACCTGAAAGGCCATTTTGCTTTCGTAAGGGTGCCCATCGACCTTAGGGGATGCCTGACCCAGCGCCTCGTTGAACGCACGGTACAGTTCGCTGTGATCGCTGCTGTGCATTGGCATGCGCATGATGCCCTGCAGCAAGCGGGCATTTTGTGCCAGCTGGGCGTCATAGACTTCGGCAATTTCGTGGTTGCTGTCATGCAGGTTGAGCACAGACAGGGTCATCAGGCCGCCGATCAACAGGCCAATGATCAGGGTCAGGGTTCGCCGCCGGATGGATTTCATCGTGCTTCTTGCACCAGGTAGCCAACACCGCGAATGGTCCGGATCAAGTCACTGGAGAGCTTCTTGCGCAAGTGGTGGATATGCACCTCAAGCGTGTTGCTTTCTGCTTCGTCGTTCCAGCCGTAGAGCAACTGGGTCAGCCGTTCGCGGGTCATGACCCGGCCGGGGGGGGACAGCAGCTCGTACAGCAGTTGGTACTCTTTGGGGGTCAATGAAACTGGCTGCCCCAGATAGGTGACCTGATGGCTGACAGGGTCCAGGCTGATTCCAGCATGTTCGATGCGCAGTTGGGCGCGCCCGGCACTGCGTCGCATCAAGGCGCGCAGGCGCGCCTTGAGTTCGGCCAGGTCGAAAGGTTTGACCAGGTAGTCGTCGGCACCGGCATCAAGGCCGGCAATGCGGTCTTCGGTGGCATCACGCGCGGTCAGGATCAGCACGGGCAGGTTCGAGCCGCTGCTGCGCAGACGCCGCAACACCTCCAGCCCGTCCATGCGCGGCAGGCCAAGATCGAGGATGGCCAGGTCGAAGGTTTCACTCAGTAACGAGTGCAACGCGCTGCTACCGTCTTTGATCCAGTCGGTGGTATAGCCGTCGCGGCTCAGTGCCTGGTAGATACCTTCACCCAGCGAAACATCGTCCTCAATCAGCAGCAGTCGCATGCCGGCTCCTTGGTCAGTTGAGTTTTTTGTCTATTTCAACCAGCAGCGCCTGTATGTCCTTGTGTCGCCCTTTATCGGCGCTTTCTCGACCCGGACGAGCAGGAGCCTGTTGTGCCTTGAGCAAGGCAGCCTTGGCTTCAGCGTAGTGCTTCTGGCGGTAGAGATGGTCGCCCCAGAAGTACAGGTTGTCTATACCGTTGGGGTTAATCTGCAGTGCTTGTTTGAGCAGCGTATCGGCCTTGTCACTATCACCGAAGCCGACTGGCCATCCAGGCACTCGATCATACAGTGCAGCGAGGCTGGCGTAGGCGGAACCCTGCAGCGCCGTCGGGTCGATCGACAAGGCTTTTTCCAGGTCGCTGCGCGCCTCTTTGACCTTGCCCAAGGCACCGAGCCCGCCTTGGGCGCCTGCCCAACTGCTGGTGACGATGCCAGACCAGATCCAGGCCTCGGCTGCGGTTGGGCGCTCCTTGGAGAAGGCATTGGCCTTGGCGGCCAACTGCTCGAAGGCATCGGCGCGTTTACCCTCGGGTGTTTCGTACTGGATTTTTGCCCATTGCTGTTGAATATCGCTCAGGCGTTGTTGGTCGGTGGCGTCCATGGCCCACAGTGAGGTGCTTGATACGGTGGCCAGCAGGGCGATCAGCAGTTTTTTCATGGTTTGTTTTTCTCCGTGGAGCCAATATGGCTGAAGCGTCTGATCAACGGCAGCTGCTTGCGCAGGGCGCGGTCTACCAGGCTTGGCAGCAGGTTATTGAGGCTTACAAAAAAACGCTCAGGCCAGCCCAGGTAAAGGTCGCGACGGTCACCGGCAATGGCGTGGATCACGGCGTTGGCGACCATTTCCGGGTCGTCGGTATTGGCTTTCAGGGCGTCATTGAGCGCCTGTGCAGCCGCGCTGTTCATGCGTGTCTGGGTCGCTCGTGGGGCCACATAAAGTACGTTCACCCGGGTATCGGCCAGCTCTCGACGCAGTGCTTCGGAAAAGCCGCGCAAGGCGAATTTGCTGGCGCAGTAGGGGGAGTACCCGGGGTAGCCGATCGAACCATAGGTTGAACCGACATTGACCACCATTGCTGCTGGGGCCTCTCTGAGAAGTGGCAACAGCAAGCGTGTCAGCGAAATCGGGGCGATGATGTTCAGGTCCAGCATGTGGCTGATGTCGCTGTCTTCCAGTTGCTCAAGCATGGCGAACTGGTTTACCCCGGCGGCGTTGATCAGCAGGTTGATGCCGCCCATGGCCTGGGCGGCATTCTGCACTTTATGCCGGTCTGTGGCGCTGGTCAGGTCTGCCGACACCCAGCGCAGCTGGCTGGGGTAACGCGTCATGCTTGGGCGCAAGGCGTCTTCATGGCGAGACACCGCCAGTACCTGAGCGCCGCTGGCGAGCAGCGCATTGGTGATTGCCAGACCAATGCCACCACTGGCACCGGTGAGCACGACTCGGGCTTCATTGAGCCGCATGATTGCTCTCCAGCAGGGTTGGCGCCTGGGTGTTTTGCGGCAGTGCCCGGAACATGTCCGCGTACAACCGGTAGACCACTTTCGAGGCATGAATGACGGCGGCCTGATCAGCTGGGTCGTCGAGACGATCCATCAGCTTGCGGTAGGTCTGCATGTGCCCGATATCCAGCGCGCCATGGGAATTCAGGTAGCTGAAGGCCTCCTCAGGCAGTGCCAGGCGGTCGCGAATGCGTTCGGCGGCATGGGTTGCCAGGGCGATGCTGGTGCCTTCAAGCACGTTGACCATCCCGAACAGGCCCACCGGGTTGCCACGTGCGATCAGGTCATAGAGAAACGCAACCATCAGCTCGATGGGTTGATCGGGTTGGCCGGTGCGCACCGCTTCACGGTCGCCGCCGCAGGCGACGATATCGTTCAGTACCCACTGCTCATGGCCGTACTCGTCTTCGATGTATTCGCATACTGCGTGGCGCAACCACTCCAGTCGCTCGGGCAGGCGTGCACCGCAGGCCATCATCAGCGGTACGGTATGGCGAACATGGTAGTAGGCCTGAATCAGGAAGGCCCGATAGCTCTCCAGTGTGACCTCACCGGCCAGTGCCTTGCGGATGACCGGCACTTCAAACAGCGCGCTGCGTTCTTGGGCGGTTGCAGCTTGCAGGGTTTCAAAAAAACTCATGACGACAGTTCCTCAGAACGATTAAAGGAGTCCAGTGCCGCGTGGTATTGCTCAAGGATGGCATCGCGGCGTGGTCGGCCATTGGCGGTCAGCAAGCCATTGGCAGGGGTAAAGGGTTGAGGCAAACGCAGCCAGTGATGAACGCGTGCGTAGTCGGGCAGGGCTGTATTGGCCTTGGCTACGGCATCGGCAAGGGCCTGGTCGCTGCAGCTCGGGTCATGAGGCCAGAGCAGGGCTGCGTTATAGGGCAGGGCTTCGCCATGCACGAATGCCTGGGCAATGACCCCGCCTTGGGTGAGTTCTGCTTCCACCCACTCGGGATTGACGTTACGGCCGTAGCTGGTGACGAACTGATGCTTCTTGCGGCCCTTGATGTACAGAAAGCCTTCGTCATCGAACTCACCGATGTCGCCACTGGCCAGCCACGTTGTCGGTTGGGCCGGGTTGCCCAGGTAGCCGAGCATGGTCGAGCCTTGAATCAGTACTTCGCCGTCATCAGCCAGCTTGACCTCTACATGGGGCAATGGCCGCCCAACGCTTCCCGGCCTGATAGCGCCAGGTACGTTCAAGCACACCACCGAGGCGCACTCGGACAAGCCGTAGCCTTCATAGGCCGGTATGCCGAGTTGGTGTGCACCTTGAAGCAGGCCTGGGGATACCCGCGCACCGCCTACCGCGGCAAAGCGCAGGCAGGAAGGATCGAATGCCTGCGCTTGCGTGGCGCCGACCAGCAGTTGCAGCAATTGGGGGACCAGAATCAGGCTGTGTGGGCGGCGTTCTGCCAGGCAGCGCAGGAAGGTGGGGGTATCGACGCCGCTGGCGCCACGAATACCCAGGCGGGCCTGGCTAGGCAGGCTTAGCACCGCACCTGCAAAGAGGGCGGCATAGCAACCGAGGTTTTCCAGCAGGATCGCCAAGGGCAGCAGTGCCAGGTGATGATCAGGCTTTACAGGCTCACTGGCCGCCGCCAGCTCTCGGGCCACCCGCAGGAAACTGTCGGCACTGAGGCACACGCCTTTTGGGGCGCCGGTTGTGCCCGATGTGAAGGTGATCTTCGCGGTTCCCTCTGGCAGTACTACGGCTGAGACCGCGGCCTTGCTCCACAGGGTGCCCTGGAAGCGGTAGCCTGCCGCTTCGAGTTCGCTTGCCATGCTGGTCTCAGCGACGACCAGCGGTGCCTGGCATTGCTCCAGGCAGTGCAGGCGTTGCGCAGGGCTGAAAAAGGGTGGCAGGGTAAGGCATGGGCGCTCTTCAAAGAGCACGGCCAGGTCCCACAGCATCGCCTCGGGGCTGTTGTCCAGCGCGAGCACTACACAGCCTTCAGGCTGCTCGCTGAGTAACCGGCGGCGATAATTGACCTCTGACCACAGCGCTTCATAGTCCAGGCGCAGTTCGTCACCCCATAGGGCCAGAGCAAAAGGGCGCTCCTGTGCATGGCGTTGCAGTTGATTTTCAAACAGGCTCAGTTCAGGCGACATTGCAGGTCTCCCGGTCGACGGGCGGCAGGCCAAGTCGTTTGAACAGCCCGGCCTTGGCCAAGTGTTGGAAACCACTGCAGATGTTGCCGATGTGGACACTCGGGCGGCTGTCGTAATACTGGCCCCACGTGTGGCGCTCATCGCCCAGGCGCTGAGGATCTGCTGCGCACAGGGTGGTAGGTTTCAAACCGAGGCGATGGAAACTGTTGACCAGGCCGGTACTGCCGGTAAACGAGACCCACTGAAAGCCTGCAGCACCTAGCAGCCAGGTCATGGTGATGATGCTCAGGCGGGCGCTGCCGGTATCGCTGGCGGCCAGATTGCCGACTTCGACAATGCAGTCGCGCTGCGTCGGTTGCTCGTTCTCTGACGGGATGTAGTGCTCGATTGGCGCATCCAGATACTGTTCCAGAAACAACCGTGAGGTGCTGGCGCGGCGAAGGCCTGCGACGGCACACAAGGCATTGTTCTGGTCTTTCAGGCCAAACAGCTCAGGCATGAAGTGACGTATGTCGGCGCCATGTACCAAGTGAAAACGCTGGCGGATGAAATCCTCGAACAGTGGGCGCTCATCGCTGTTGGGCAACGCGTGCGCCAGGCTCAACATCGCGCTGTTCTCAGGTGCCAGCCGAAGCGGTAAAGCGAAGGGCCAAATGGTGTCGGTGGGCTCAGGCATCGTGCTTGCTCCTGTATATCGTTGGGAGCAAGTGTCGACGAGTTTTCTTAAGGAAGCCTGAAGGTGCGCAGGCTAGAGCGGCTGATTACTTGGGATAGAGGGGTGGCAGGCTACTACTTTCGCCGGGTGTCGGTTGAGTCTGTTCAGCGGTTGGGATAGTGCCAATGGCCCGCCACAGCTCTTCGCCTTGCCAGTATTGTCCGGTTTCGCTGTAAAGCGCGCCGTTCAGACCATCCAGGGCATCGGACAATGGAACGAAGCGAGCCGCCATTTCGGCAAGGGTTTCGGGTTGCTGGCGCGCCCAGGCGTCGAGGGCCTGCCGGGTGGCCTGCGGGTCGTTGGCCTGGCAGGCGCGTTTGAGGTCGTCGAGCAGGGTGCGCGGGCTCGGGCCGCTTTGAGCCGCACGCAGCACGGCCGGTTGTGAGCGGGCCCGCCACCAGAGGGCAAAGCCACTCAAGGTGGTCAGGGCCAGTATCAGTGTGCTGAGTTGCCAGGGCCAGAGCGGGCCGTTTTCAAGGGGAATCGACGTGCTCGGCGTTTCAGCGCTGAGTGCCGGGTTGTCCTGAATCTGCAAGGTTCGCGCGGGCAGACTGCTGCGTTCCAGATGGTCTTCTCGGGTGTTCCACCAAATGACCTCCTGGTTGGGCAGCTCCAGTGTGCCCGCGTGCGTTGGCACCAGCGCCTCGCGCTCTTCGCGACTACCGAGCAGGCCGCGGTCGTTGATCTCGTTACGCAGTTGCGGTTGGTCAGGGTAGTGGCGCAGGCCTATGACCTCAGTGTTCGCCAGCGGTGGTATCTGTGTGCTGGACAGGCCTTCGGCCTTGATGGTCACTGTACGGGTCAGGGAGTCGCCAATCTGGGTTGAGGCTTGCGTCGGGTCCGGGCTCCAGTGTTCTTCCAGGGTCAGGTTGCGCGCCGGTAGCCAAGGCGTGTTGGCGGGGTAAGTGGCTGGTATGGGGTTGGCCAACAAGGTAATCGGTGCAGAGCTCACGTGGGTCTGTTTGCCACTGCGCGGGGCGCTGTCTTGATCTGTCGCCGGTTCTACGGTGGTGGCACTGAAGGTCAGGGACGGAATGGTCACGTTGCCGCTTTGCTGTGGGTAGATCGCATAGCGCATTTCGATCACGCCATGGCGTACACCGTTGATTTCCTTCTCGTAGGTCCGTGATTCGCCCAGTGGTTCTACCTTCGCGCCCTCCAGCTGGAGCCGGCTCAGGCTACTGTCATCGTACAGGGCTACCGAGTGGTAGATCCTCAGGGTTAAAACGGCTTGGGCCTGCACATAAATGCTGTCCTGGTCGAGGCTGGCTTCGATGAACACCGGAGCCAGGTTCTCGACCACGTTATCCTGTGCTTGCAGCACCTGAAGCTCAATCGGCTGGCTGCTGACCTCGCCCAGCTGCAGCGCGGGTATTTGCAGGCTGCCACTTTGGCGCGGAAGCAGGGTGATGATCCAGCGTGTACTGGCTTGGGTTTCGCCATTGAGGGTGGTCAGGTTGTTCACCTGGCGAGTGTCGCGAACCTCAAAATTGGCCTGCAGGGGCTCCAGGTCTGGCTTGCCAAACTGGGTGATGTCCTGGGTTTGAAGGGTCAGCTCGAGCGTTTCACCGGCGTTCAGGCGTGTGCGGTCTACGCTGGCAAGCAACGCGGCGGCCTGTACCTGCAGGCTGAGGGCAAGGCTGAAAACGAGGGCGCAGGCGCGTCTCATCAATGAGTTTCCTGGTGTTGTTGCTGTTCATACCAAAATTTTCGGCGCAGCAGTTCGGCAGGGTTGTCCGGGATCTGCCGCAACCACTGCTCAAGGGCCTGGCGCTGTTCGGCGCCAAGGCTTGCGTCGCTTGGCCGTTGCGGCGGATGAGTGGTTTCATCATCCTGGTCGCCGCTGTTCCCTTGCGGCGTTTGTTCTGCTCCCGACGACGGGTTCTGGCCTTGCTGTTCTTGTGCGCTTTGAGTGTCTTGCTCGCTGTCAGCCGCGGCGGTACTGCGGCTATCCGTGTTGCTGTCAGTCGTTGTGCCGGGCGCGTTCTGTTCGGTTTCCGTTTCAGTGGCCGCCGCCTGTTCCTGTTCGGCAGCTTTTTGCTGGCGCAGCAGTTGCTCGACCAGTGCTTTGTTCGTAATGGCCGGCTGAAGTTCCGGTTGGCGCTCCAGCGCCTGTTCATAAGCATCCACGGCAGCCTCCAACTCTCCGCTGCGTGCGAGGGCGTTACCGCGATTGTAGTGGGCAGCCGCCGTGTTGCCTTCAGCGAACAGGCGCACCGCGCCGGCATAGTCACCGGCCTCGTACAGTGCCAGGGCTTTCCATTGCGGGTTCTGGAAGCGTTGTGCTGCCTCGGCGGGGCGTTGTTGTTCAAGCAGGCGCTGGCCTTGTTGGTCCGGGCGTAGCCACAGGTCATCAAGTTCAAAGGCATGGCTGGGTTGTGGCAGCACCCACAGCAACGGCAGGCAGAACAGCCAGCCGCGCCGGCCCGCACAGGCCGCCAGCAACAAGAGCGGCAGCAGCAGCCAGTAGCCCTGATCGGCCCAACTGTCCAACTGCACCGTCTGACCATCGTCATGCAATGCCCGGGGCGGGGCGAACAGGCCGAGGCCGCGCAGGTCCAGGTCGTCGATTCGGGCATGGCGGTACTTGCCGCCGGTTTCCATGACAAACTCCCTCAGGCTTGCGCTGTCCAGGCGGGGCATGAGAATCGTGCCCTCGGCATCCTTGAGGAATTCCCCATTACTCTGTTTTACCGGTGCGCCTTCTGCGCTGCCAATACCCAGCATCAGCAGCTTTGGTCCCTTGCGGCCCAGCGCCTGGACGATGCCTTGCCGTTCCTCGGTGCTCAACGAGGAGCCAATCAGCAGCAAACGGCCTTGGCCAAGGCCTGCTTGTGACAGCAGGGCCAGGCCTTTGCGTACGGCCAGGTCAGCGCGCTGCCCGGTTTGCGGCATGATCGAGGGGTCCAGGGCTTCAAGCAGGTTGCGGCTGGTGTCCAGGTCGTCGGACAGCGGCACCAGTGCATGTGCGCTGCCGGCATAGACGATGATCGCGGTCTGGCTGTCGCGGCGATGCTCGAGCAGGTCGAGCAGTTTTCGTCGTGCCTGCTCCAGGCGATTGGGTGGGCTGTCAGTCGCAAGCATTTGCGGTGTCAGCTCCAGCAATACCACCAGAGGATCGGCTGGGCGCTGTCGGGTTTCCTCCAGGCGCTGCCAGCTTGGTCCAAGCAAGGCGATGACCGTCACGAGCCACGCCACCCCCAATGCCACCCACGGCAACTTGCTGTCGCGACCGCTGCCACCACCCAACAGTACAGCGTGGAATGCCGGAGGCAAGATCATCTGCCAGCGACCGGCACGCTTTTGGCGATGCCAGAGCTTCCACAGCAACCAGCCTAGCAGCGGTAGTACCAGCAGCCAGGCAGGGCGTAGCCATTGTGGCCAGAATTCGATCATCGACGCCTCCGCAGGCGCAGACGCTTGAGGCGTTCGCGCCATTCAGGGTGCGGTTGCAGGAAGCGTCGGTTGCTGAGCAGGCGTTGCAGTGGATTGTCGTGCCAGCGCTCACGCACCACCAGCAACACGCTCAGCAACAGCGCCAGTGCCAGTGGCCAGCTGTACAACGCCTCGGCGGTGCGGGCCTGCGTCGGTTGTTGGGCGACGGGTTCCAGGCGGTCGAGTGTTTCGCCGATAGCCGTCAATTCCTTGCCGTCGCGCGCGCGGAAATAGGCGCCATGGGTCAACTCGGCAATCTCCTTGAGCGAGGCTTCATCCAGGTCCAGGCTTGGGTTGATGCCAAGCAGGCCAGCAGTACCGCTCTGTTCGGGGTCTGCGCCGATGCCGATGGTGTAGATTTTCACGCTCTCCTGAGCCGCCAGGCGTGCGGCGGTCAGCGGATGGATCTGCCCGCCATTGTTGGCGCCGTCGGTGACCAGAATCAGCACCCGGCTTTGTGCCGGGCGCAGCCGCAAGCGCTTGACGGCAAGGCCGATGGCATCACCGATGGCGGTGTTCTTGCCGGCGATGCCAATCTGCGCTTCATTGAGGAAGGTATGCACGGTGCGCCGGTCGAACGTCAGGGGGGCCTGAAGGTAGGCCTGGCTGCCGAACAGGATCAGGCCGATGCGGTCACCCTGACGGGCCTGGAGAAAATCGCCCAATAGCTGCTTTACCAGGGTCAGGCGGCTGACGTCGTCGTCCTGCCAGCGCATGTCGGGAAAGTCCATCGAGCCGGAAACATCCACGGCGACCATAAGATCACGGCCGCTGGCAGCCACGGGCACAGGCTCACCGAGCCATTGGGGCCGCGCGGCGGCCAGTAACAGCAACAGCCAGACGACGATAAACGGCGTCTGTTGCCGCCACGTGGGCAGGTTCAGCCGGGCGCGGCGTCCGGCCAGTCCTTCCAGTTCATCGAGGAAGGCAACCTTGAGCACCGGTTCGCCGCTGTCGGCGGCGGGCAGCAGCCAGCGCGCCAGCCAGGGTAGCGGAAAAAGGGCGAAGACCCACGGCCATGCCAGCTCAAACATGTTTGCGGATCCAGATCTCAACCGCCTGGGTCAGCCCGGCGATTGCTTTGTCATCGAGCTTGCACTCGGGTTTGTAGGCACCTTCGACCAGCACCATCCAACGCGTCAGGCCCGCAGCCGGGCAGCGATTGTCGAGAAATGCCAGCCATTGTCGACCATTGAGGGTGTGGCTATGGCTGCCTGGGTAATGATTGCGGCAGAGCCGTTTGAGCAGCGCATTGATCTGCTGCAACCAGGCACCGGCAGGCGCGCCGTCGTAGGGTTTGGTCAGGCGCGCCAATTCGGCCAGGGCCTCAAGGCGTATTGGGTCAAGCGGCAACTCGGCACGCACGATGGGTTTTTTCCCCGGCCGCCAGTGACGCAGGCGCCAGACGCCCCAGCCGAGCAGCGGCAGGAGCAGGAGCAAGGCCCACCAGCCAGGTGCGGGTGGCCACAGACCAATCGGCTCCGGCGCGATCAAGGGCTGCAACTGTTCCAGGCCGTTCATCGTTTTTGCCCTGGACGTTGCGGATTGAGGTACTCGCGCAGTTGCTCGATCATTTCACTCTGGGTGCTCAAGGGCATGAGTACCACCCTCAGCTTCTGTGCCAGCAGCTCCCAGCGCTCGATGCGCGCCTCGCCCTGGCTGCGGTAGCTCTGGCGCAGGTTGGCGTCGAGGGTGTCCAGCTCCAGTTGCGCCCCCCGTTGGGCGAAGCGCAACAAACCGGCTGCCGGCAGGGCATGATCCAGTGGATCGGAAAGCGGCAACAGCAGCAGGTCGCAATGGCGTGAGAGCAGGCTCAGTTGTTGTTCGACACTGGTGCTCAGCGCCCGCTCGTCACAGATGACGATGGCCAGGCTGCCGGGGCGCAGAACCTCCCGCGCGCGGCGCAAGGCCATGCCCAGGGTATCGCCTTGCGGTTGCGCTTCGGTGTGCAACGCCTGGTTGGCGCGGGCCAGTCGGTTGAGCAACTGCAGCAGGCTTTGCTTGCTGCGCCGCGGCTTGATCTCGTAATAGGCGTTGTCGCCGAACACCAGGCCACCGATACGATCATTGTGGCCCAGCGCCGCCCAGCCAATCAGTGCCGCAGCCTGGGCGGCAAGTACCGACTTGAACATCAGGCCGGAGCCGAAGAACAGCCGCTGGCTCTGCTCCACCAGGATGTAGATGGGGCGCTCGCGCTCTTCGTGGAACAGTTTGGTGTGCGGCTCCTGGGTGCGTGCCGTCACTCGCCAATCGATATTGCGCACATCGTCTCCGGCTTGATAGACCCGCACCTGATCGAAGTCCACGCCACGTCCGCGCAGCTTCGAATGGTGCAAGCCGATCAGCGGGCTGCGTTGGCCGGGGGCGGCAAACAGCTGCACCTCGCGCACGCGATGCCGCATTTCGATCAGTTCTGAAAGACCGATGCGAATCCCTGGGGCCGCCAGTAGTTGAGAGGGCATGGGATCAGGCCACGGCAACGACGTCGAGGATGCGCTGGATCACCCGGTCCTGGTCAATACCGGCGGCTTCGGCTTCAAAGGAGAGAATGATGCGGTGGCGCAGTACGTCGAACAGTACCGCCTGAATGTCTTCGGGGCTGACAAAGTCTCGGCCCGCCAACCAGGCGTGAGCCCGTGCGCAACGGTCCAGGGCGATGGAGCCACGAGGGCTGGCGCCATAGGCGATCCAGTCGGCCATCTCGGTGTCGAATTTGGCTGGAGTGCGGGTGGCCATGACCAGTTGTACCAGGTATTCCTCCACCGCATCGGCCATGTACAGGCCGAGGATTTCCTTGCGTGCGGCAAAAATGGCCTGCTGACTGACGCGACGTTCCGGCTTGGTTTCGCCGTTGAGGGCTTCGCCACGAGCCTGTTGAAGAATGCGTCGCTCGACGGCGGCATCCGGGAAACCGATTTTCACGTGCATCAGGAATCGGTCGAGCTGTGCTTCAGGCAGCGGGTAAGTGCCTTCCTGTTCGATCGGGTTCTGGGTGGCCATCACCAGGAACAGGGGTGAGAGCTCATAGGTGCTGCGCCCGACGCTGACCTGACGCTCGGCCATGGCTTCAAGCAAGGCCGACTGTACCTTGGCCGGTGCCCGGTTGATTTCATCGGCCAACACCAGGTTGTGAAAGATGGGGCCTTGCTGGAAGACAAAACTGCCGGTTTCCGGACGGTAGATCTCGGTGCCGGTAATGTCGGCCGGCAGCAGGTCCGGGGTGAACTGGATCCGGTGGAACTCGGCTTCGATGCCCTCGGCGAGTTCCTTGATCGCCTTGGTCTTGGCCAGGCCCGGCGCGCCTTCCACCAGCATATGGCCATCGGCAAGGAGCACGATCAGCAAGCGCTCGACCAGTTTTTCCTGGCCAAGAATCTGGGTTGAAAGAAAGGTGCGCAGCGCGATCAGCGCTTCACGATGTTCCATCGTCGAGGGTTCCTGGATAAAGAGCCGAGGTGCAGTCTGAAAAAGCCGTCGGCAGGGGTTGATACTTTAATCTATCCAGGGGCCCGGCGACTAACCTCCTTACAGTTCGCTGACGTAGGTGCCGGTGCCCTTGAGGATGTTCTGCAGGGTTTCTTCGACTTCAGCCAGGTCGCTGTCCGGCGTGCTGTGAGTGATTTCCAGGTGATCGTCACCGCCCAGTGCATCCGCGTCGCCAGGCGCAACCTCGATCAACAGGCGTTTCGGGCCGAGGGTGATCTTCAGGCCGTCGAGGGTCGAAGGCTCGTCATCGAGGGTGATTTCCACCTCGTCTTCGTCCGGGTAACGGGTCATCAGGAACATTTCGCCCTTGTCACTGATGCAACACAGCGTCGCCATGTTGTCTTCTTCGTCGTCGCACGGGGTGGCCATCAATTGGGCGGTGGTCAGTTGCATGGAAGGCTCGATCAATAAGGTGAGGCATGATTCTGCCAGTGTTCAGCTGGCGGATAAACGTCAGCCTGCACGTCAATGACCGAATATGTCGCAGCGGCGCAAGCAGGCGCCTCCCAGGCCTCGTTAAGCTGCGTTGTCGATGGTCACCCGTAAAGACACAGCCTAGCTCTGGAGCGGCAGTCGTTTTTGCAGATGCTCATCCGTTGAATTGGTGAATGTGACCAATGGTTTTACCGTCTTCCTGCTCAGGGTTGGCTATCGTTGACCCGTATCAGGCGCACGCGCACGACGCTTCTCTCAATAATAAAGCCCAAGCGGAGTACCACAGATGGCGTTCTTCACCGCAGCCAGCAAAGCCGACTTCCAGCATCAACTGCAAGCGGCCCTGGCGCAGCACATCAGCGAACAGGCACTGCCACAAGTGGCGCTGTTCGCCGAGCAATTCTTCGGCATCATCTCTCTGGACGAACTGACCCAGCGTCGCCTTTCCGACCTGGCGGGCTGCACCCTTTCAGCCTGGCGCATGCTGGAGCGTTTCGATCACGCCCAGCCGCAGGTTCGTGTCTACAACCCCGACTACGAACGTCATGGCTGGCAGTCCACGCATACCGCCGTCGAAGTGCTGCACCATGATCTGCCGTTTCTGGTCGACTCGGTACGCACCGAGTTGAACCGGCGCGGCTACAGCATCCACACGCTGCAGACCACGGTATTGAGTGTCCGCCGCGGCGCCAAGGGCGAACTGCTGGACATTCTGCCCAAGGGCACCCAGGCAGAGGGCGTTCTGCAAGAATCGCTGATGTACCTGGAGATTGATCGCTGCGCCAACGCCGCCGAGCTGAACCTGCTGACCCGCGAGTTGGAGCAGGTGCTGGCTGAAGTACGGGTTGCCGTTGCCGATTTCGAGCCGATGAAAGCCAAGGTGCGAGAAATGCTCGCGCTGGTCGAGCAGACCGCCTATGCCCCGGCCGAGGCTGAAAAGGCCGAGGTCAAGGGTTTCCTCGAGTGGCTGGTGGGTAACCACTTCACCTTCCTTGGCTACGAGGAGTTCGTGGTCGGTAATGATGCCCAAGGCGCTCATCTGCAGTACGACGAGCAGTCCTTCCTGGGCCTGGCCCGCTTGCTGCGCACCGGCCTGACCGTCGATGAATTGCGCATTGAAGACTATGCGGTCAACTACCTCAGGGAACCGTTGCTGCTGTCCTTTGCCAAGGCGGCACATCCGAGCCGGGTACACCGTCCGGCCTACCCGGATTACGTGTCTATTCGCCAGATGGACGCTGACGGCAAGGTGATCAAGGAATGCCGCTTCATGGGCCTCTACACCTCGACGGTGTACGGGGAAAGCGTGCGGGCAATTCCTTATATTCGTGGCAAGGTCGCCGAAATCGAGCGTCGTTCGCTCTTCGACCCCAAGGCGCACCTGGGCAAGGAACTGGCGCAGGTGCTGGAAGTACTGCCCCGCGACGACCTGTTCCAGACGCCAGTCGACGAGTTGTTCACTACCGTCATGTCGATTGTGCAGATCCAGGAACGCAACAAGATCCGCGTCTTCCTGCGCAAGGATCCTTACGGCCGCTTCTGCTACTGCCTGGCCTATGTGCCGCGTGACATCTACTCCACCGAGGTGCGGCAGAAGATCCAGCAGGTCCTGATGGATCGCCTGAGAGCCACCGATTGCGAGTTCTGGACCTTCTTCTCCGAGTCTGTGCTGGCGCGTGTGCAGCTGATTTTGCGGGTTGACCCGAAGAACCGCATCGAAATCGATCCGCAGCAACTGGAAAACGAAGTCATTCAGGCCTGCCGTTCGTGGCAGGACGACTACGTCAGCCTGACCGTAGAAAGCTTTGGTGAAGCTCAGGGTACCAATGTCCTGGCGGACTTCCCGAAAGGCTTCCCGGCCGGTTACCGCGAGCGCTTTGCCGCCCATTCGGCAGTGGTCGACATGCAGCACCTGCTGGCGCTGTCCGAGCACAAGCCGCTGGTAATGAGTTTCTATCAGCCGTTGACCCAGACCGGTAAGCATCAACTGTTTTGCAAGCTGTACCACGCCGATACGCCGTTGGCGCTGTCTGACGTGCTGCCGATCCTGGAAAACCTTGGCCTGCGCGTACTGGGCGAGTTCCCGTATCGCCTGCGTCATGCCAATGGTCGCGAATTCTGGATCCATGACTTCGCCTTCACCTACAGCGAAGGCCTGAACCTGGACATCCAGCAACTCAACGACACCTTGCAGGATGCCTTTGTCCATATCGTCAATGGCGATGCGGAGAACGATGCGTTCAACCGCCTGGTACTGACTGCCGGCCTGCCATGGCGCGATGTTGCGCTGCTGCGAGCCTATGCCCGCTACCTCAAGCAGATTCGCCTGGGCTTCGATCTGGGCTACATCGCCAGCACCTTGAACAACCACACTGATATTGCCCGCGAGCTGGTGCGACTGTTCAAGACCCGCTTCTACCTGGCGCGCAAACTCACTGTTGAAGACCTGGACGACAAGCAGCAGCGGTTGGAGCAGGCGATCCTCAGTGCCCTGGACGACGTTCAGGTGCTCAACGAAGACCGCATCCTGCGACGCTACCTGGACCTGATCAAGGCCACCCTGCGGACCAACTTCTACCAGCCTGATGCCAATGGCCATAACAAGTCCTACTTCAGCTTCAAGTTCAATCCGAAGCTGATCCCGGAACTGCCAAAACCAGTGCCGAAGTTCGAGATATTCGTCTATTCGCCACGGGTCGAGGGTGTACACCTGCGTTTCGGCAACGTAGCGCGCGGTGGCCTGCGCTGGTCCGACCGTGAGGAAGACTTCCGTACTGAAGTGCTGGGCCTGGTGAAGGCGCAACAGGTGAAGAACTCGGTGATTGTCCCGGTCGGTGCCAAGGGTGGTTTCCTCCCGCGTCGCCTGCCGCTGGGCGGCAGCCGTGATGATATTCAGGCTGAAGGTATCGCCTGCTACCGCATCTTCATCTCTGGCCTGTTGGACATTACCGACAACCTCAAGGACGGCGCCCTGGTGCCGCCGGCCAATGTGGTGCGCCACGACGACGATGACCCGTACCTGGTGGTCGCGGCCGACAAGGGCACCGCGACCTTCTCCGACATCGCCAACGGCATTGCCATCGACTACGGCTTCTGGCTCGGCGATGCCTTCGCTTCGGGCGGCTCGGCCGGTTACGACCACAAGAAGATGGGCATCACGGCCCGCGGCGCCTGGGTTGGTGTGCAGCGGCATTTCCGCGAGCGCGGTATCAACGTTCAGGAAGACCCGATCAGTGTGATCGGCATTGGCGACATGGCCGGCGACGTCTTCGGTAACGGCTTGCTGATGTCCGACAAGCTGCAACTGGTCGCGGCATTCAACCACCTGCACATTTTTATCGATCCGAACCCGGAGCCCGCCAGCAGCTTCGCCGAACGCAAGCGGTTGTTCGACTTGCCGCGTTCAGCCTGGAGCGACTACGACACCAGCATCATGTCCGAAGGCGGCGGGATCTTCCCGCGCAGCGCCAAAAGCATCGCGATTACCCCGCAGATGAAAGCGCGCTTTGCCATCGAAGCAGACAAGCTGACCCCGACCGAGCTGCTCAATGCGTTGCTCAAGGCGCCGGTTGACTTGCTGTGGAACGGCGGTATTGGCACTTACGTCAAATCGAGTGAAGAGAGCCACGCCGATGTGGGCGACAAGGCCAACGACGCCCTGCGCGTCGACGGTAACGAGTTGCGCTGCAAAGTGGTGGGTGAGGGCGGCAACCTCGGCATGACCCAGCTTGGCCGTGTCGAGTTCGGCCTGAACGGCGGTGCAACCAACACCGACTTCATCGATAACGCCGGTGGCGTGGACTGCTCTGACCACGAGGTCAATATCAAGATCCTGCTCAACGAAGTGGTGCAGGCTGGCGACATGACCGAGAAGCAGCGCAACCAGCTGCTGGGCAGCATGACCGAGGAAGTCTCCGCGCTGGTGCTGGGCAACAACTACAAGCAGACCCAAGCGTTGTCGCTGGCTGCACGCCGTGCCAAGGAGCGCATTGCCGAGTACAAGCGCCTGATGGCTGACCTGGAAAGCCGTGGCAAGCTGGACCGCGCCATCGAGTTCCTGCCGAGCGAAGAGCAACTGGCTGAGCGTCTGGCGGCAAACCAGGGCCTGACCCGCGCTGAATTGTCGGTACTGATCTCCTACAGCAAGATCGACCTCAAGGAAGCGCTGCTCAAGGCGCTGGTACCGGACGACGACTACCTGACCCGTGACATGGAGACGGCGTTCCCGCCGTCGTTGGTCAACAAGTTCGCCGAGGCCATGCGTCGCCATCGCCTGAAACGCGAGATCGTCAGTACCCAGATCGCCAACGACCTTGTCAACAACATGGGCATCACCTTCGTCCAGCGGCTCAAGGAGTCCACGGGCATGAGCCCGGCGAACGTTGCCGGCGCCTATGTCATCGTGCGCGACATCTTCCATCTGCCGCACTGGTTCCGTCAGATCGAGGCACTGGACTATCAGGTTTCGGCCGAGGTGCAGTTGACCCTGATGGACGAGCTGATGCGTCTTGGGCGTCGCGCTACTCGCTGGTTCCTGCGTAGCCGTCGTAACGAACAGGATGCCGGGCGCGACGCGGCGCACTTCGGGCCGAAAATCGCTGCGCTGGGCCTGAAACTGGACGAGCTGCTGGAAGGTCCGACCCGTGAACGCTGGCAGGCCCGCTACCAGGGCTTCGTCGAAGCCGGTGTGCCGGAGTTGCTGGCGCGAATGGTTGCCGGTACGACGCACCTGTACACACTGTTGCCGATCATCGAAGCGTCCGACGTGACCGGGCAAGACCCGGCCGAAGTGGCCAAGGCCTTCTTCGCTGTGGGCAGCGCCCTGGACCTGACCTGGTACCTGCAGGAAATCAGCAACCTGCCGGTGGAAAACAACTGGCAGGCCCTGGCACGCGAAGCGTTCCGTGACGACATCGACCTGCAGCAGCGAGCAATTACCATCTCTGTATTGCAGATGGTCGATGCACCGCAGGACATGGACGCCCGGGTGGCATTGTGGATGGGGCAGCATGCGGTGATGGTGCAGCGCTGGCGCGTCATGCTTGATGAGTTGCGTGCGGCGACGGGGACGGACTACGCGATGTATGCCGTGGCCAACCGTGAACTGGTGGATCTGGCATTGAGCGGGCAGTCGACGCTCTGATGCCGGGGTAACAGAACCCGGCTGCTGACAAACCCCCGCTTTTTAGCGGGGGTTTGTTTTTAGGCTAACGATGCAGGCATCCCAGAGGCCGCGCTAGCTGTGGGAGCGGGTCTTGCCCGCGATACAGACGCCGCGATCTCACGGGCACCGCGTTGAGGCCATCGCAGGCAAGCCTGCTCCAACAGAGTCCGCGCTAGCTGTGGGAGCGGGTCTTGCCCGCGATGCAGGCGCCGCGATCTCACGGGCACCGCGCCGAGGCCATCGCAGGCAAGCCTGCTCCAACAGAGTCCGCGCTAGCTGTGGGAGCGGGTCTTGCCCGCGATACAGGCGCCGCGCACTCACGGGCACCGCGTTGAGGCCATCGCAGGCACGCCTGCTCCAACAGAGTCCGCGCTAGCTGTGGGAGCGGGTCTTGCCCGCGATACAGACGCCGCGATCTCACGGGCACCGCGTTGAGGCCATCGCAGGCAAGCCTGCTCCAACAGAGTCCGCGCTAGCTGTGGGAGCGGGTCTTGCCCGCGATACAGACGCCGCGCACTCACAGGCACCGCGCCGAGGCCATCGCAGGCAAGCCTGCTCCAACAGAGTCCGCGCTAGCTGTGGGAGCGGGTCTTGCCCGCGATGCAGACGCCGCGATCTCACGGGCACCGCACCGAGGCCATGCATCCGACCTTACGCCCACGCGTTCCTGGGTGTTATTTGAAGCGCCGCTCTACGCCTTTTTCCACCAGGATCTTCGCGGAGATCTCTTCCACCGAGAAGTGGGTGGAGTTGATGTGCGGAATGTTCTCGCGGCGGAACAGGTTTTCCACTTCACGCACTTCGAATTCGCACTGGGCAAAGCTGGCATAGCGACTGTTGGGCTTGCGCTCGTGGCGGATCGCGGTGAGGCGGTCCGGGTCGATGGTCAGGCCGAACAGCTTGTGCTGGTGTTTTTTCAGCGCCGTGGGCAACTGCAGGCGTTCCATGTCGTCTTCGGTCAGCGGGTAGTTGGCTGCGCGGATGCCGAATTGCATGGCCATGTACAGGCAGGTCGGGGTTTTGCCGCAACGGGATACACCCACCAGAATCAAGTCGGCCTTGTCGTAGTAGTGCGTGCGCGCGCCGTCGTCGTTGTCCAGCGCGAAGTTCACCGCCTCGATACGCTCCATGTAGTTGGAGTTGCCACCGATCGAATGGGATTTGCCCACTGAGTAGGAAGAGTGCGCGGTCAGCTCTTGTTCCAGAGGGGAGAGGAAGGTTGAAAAAATATCGATCATGAAGCCATTGGAGGTCGCCAGCACCTCGCGAATGTCCTGATTGACGATGGTATCGAAGATGATCGGACGCGCCCCGTCGCGTTCTGCGGCAGCATTGATTTGCTGTACCATGGTGTGCGCTTTTTCCACGCTATCAATGTACGGTCGCGTGAATTTATTGAAGGGAATGTTCTCGAACTGCGCTAGTAGGCTTTGTCCCAGGGTCTCGGCGGTGATGCCGGTGCCATCGGAAATAAAGAAAGCAGATCGTTTCATTTGCGCCATGGGCCTTAAGCTGGTGACGAATCTTGGATATGATAGGTTCGGTTTGCCGAACAACCCTTGTCGGCATTCTCACTTATTTTCCAGGTCCAGGCCACAAGCGCCCGGCACGTTCCTAGCGAAATCGCCGGCGTCCTGAGCTTTTCCAATACAGTTAGTGGAGAGATCACCTTGGTAGAGTACGTAGTTTCCCTCGATAAGCTCGGCGTCCATGATGTGGAGCATGTGGGGGGCAAGAACGCATCCCTCGGCGAGATGATCAGTAACCTTGCCGGCGCCGGTGTATCGGTTCCTGGCGGCTTTGCCACTACGGCTCAGGCATACCGTGATTTTCTTGAGCAGAGTGGCCTGAACGAGCGTATCCACGCCGCACTCGACGCGCTGGACGTGGACGACGTCAACGCCCTGGTAAAAACCGGTGCGCAGATTCGTCAGTGGGTGATGGACGCAGAGTTCCCGGCGCGTCTGGATGCCGAAATCCGCACCGCCTTTGCTGAAATGTCCCAAGGCAACCCGAACATGGCCGTCGCCGTGCGTTCCTCGGCCACTGCCGAAGACTTGCCAGACGCCTCGTTCGCGGGTCAGCAGGAGACTTTCCTGAATATCCGTGGCGTGGACAACGTGATCCGCGCCGCCAAGGAGGTATTTGCCTCCCTGTTCAACGACCGTGCCATTGCTTACCGTGTGCACCAGGGCTTCGACCACAAGCTGGTCGCCCTGTCGGCTGGCGTGCAGCGCATGGTCCGCTCCGAAACCGGTACCGCCGGTGTGATGTTCACCCTCGACACCGAGTCGGGCTTCCGTGACGTGGTTTTCATCACTGGCGCCTACGGCCTGGGCGAGACCGTGGTGCAAGGCGCGGTGAACCCGGACGAATTTTACGTCCACAAGAACACCCTGCAGGCCGGCCGTCCGGCCATCCTGCGCCGCAACCTGGGCAGCAAGGCGATCAAGATGATCTACGGCGACGAGGCCAAGGCCGGTCGTTCGGTCAAGGTCGTCGATGTTGATCGTGCCGACCGCGCCCGTTTCTGCCTCAGCGACGCCGAAGTCACCGAGCTGGCCAAGCAGGCCATGATCATCGAGCAGCACTACCAGCGCCCGATGGACATCGAGTGGGCCAAGGACGGTGATGACGGCAAGCTGTACATCGTTCAGGCCCGTCCTGAAACGGTGAAGAGCCGTTCCAGTGCCAATGTGATGGAGCGCTACCTGCTCAAGGAAACCGGCAAAGTGCTGGTGGAAGGCCGTGCCATCGGTCAGCGCATCGGCGCTGGCAAGGTGCGCGTGATCCACGATATCGCCGAAATGGACAAGGTCCAGCCAGGCGACGTGCTGGTATCGGACATGACCGACCCGGACTGGGAACCGATCATGAAGCGCGCCAGCGCGATCGTTACCAACCGGGGTGGCCGTACGTGCCACGCCGCGATCATTGCGCGTGAGCTGGGCATTCCTGCTGTCGTAGGTTGTGGTAACGCCACCCAGGTGCTCAAAGACGGCCAGGGCGTGACGGTTTCCTGCGCCGAGGGCGACACCGGTTTCATCTTCGAAGGTGAGCTGGGCTTCGATGTGCGTCAGAACTCGGTCGACGCCATGCCTGACCTGCCGTTCAAGATCATGATGAACGTCGGTAACCCTGATCGTGCATTCGACTTCGCCCAGTTGCCCAACGCCGGTGTCGGCCTGGCGCGCCTGGAGTTCATCATCAACCGCATGATCGGCGTGCACCCGAAAGCACTGCTGAACTACGCCGGTTTGCCGCAAGAGCTGAAAGACAGCGTCGACAAGCGCATCGCCGGCTACGATGACCCCGTGGGCTTCTACGTCGAGAAACTGGTCGAAGGCATCAGCACCCTGGCAGCAGCGTTCTGGCCGAAGAAGGTGATCGTGCGCCTGTCGGACTTCAAGTCCAACGAATACGCCAACCTGATCGGCGGCAAGCTCTACGAGCCGGAAGAAGAAAACCCGATGCTGGGCTTCCGTGGCGCCTCGCGTTACATCAGCGAGTCGTTCCGCGACTGCTTCGAGCTCGAGTGCCGTGCGCTCAAGCGTGTGCGCAACGAAATGGGCCTGACCAACGTCGAGATCATGGTACCGTTCGTCCGCACCCTTGGCGAAGCCAGCCAGGTGGTCGACCTGTTGGCCGAAAACGGCCTGGGCCGTGGCGTGAACGGTCTGCGCGTGATCATGATGTGCGAACTGCCATCCAACGCCATCCTGGCCGATGAGTTCCTGGAGTACTTCGATGGTTTCTCCATCGGCTCCAACGACCTGACCCAGCTGACCCTGGGCCTGGACCGTGACTCCGGGATCATCGCCCACCTGTTCGATGAGCGTAACCCTGCGGTCAAGAAGCTGTTGGCCAACGCCATCCAGGCGTGCAACAAGGCCGGCAAGTACATCGGTATCTGTGGCCAAGGCCCATCCGACCATCCGGACCTGGCCAAGTGGCTGATGGAACAGGGGATCGAGAGCGTCTCGCTGAACCCTGACTCCGTGCTTGAGACCTGGTTCTTCCTGGCCGAGGGGCAAGGCGCAGCAAACTGATGCGCTGAAATGAAGCGCTCGATCGCCGGAGTTTGGTGTTCGAGCGCTTCCACCGAATTTTTCAGGGCGTGTTCCAGTGATGGTGCTCGCCCTTTTTTGTGCAAGAGATCTATGCAAAGCAGCAGTAGCCTTTTCCCCGTGGCCTTGCTCAGTGCCGAGCGCCGGGGAGACCTGAGCGAAGATGTCTACCGCCTCAAGGCTGGCAACAGCCCTGACCGCACGGTAGAACTGGCGGTGACACGATTGGGCCTGGCTGATCAGGAGCAGGTTCGTGGTGTGCCGGTGATTCTTCTGCACGGCAGTTTTTCCAACCGGCGTTTTTGGTACTCGCCGCGGGGTATCGGCCTGGGTGCCCATCTGGCTCGGGCCGGTTTCGATGTCTGGATGCCAGAAATGCGTGGGCATGGCCTGTCGCCGCGTAACCGCGAGTACCGGCAAAACCGCGTGGCCGACTATGCTCGCTATGACCTGCCGGCGATTGCCGCGTTTGTGCGTGAGCAGGCGGGTCAGGTGCCGCATTGGCTGGGGCACTCCTTGGGAGGGACGACCCTGGCGGCGGCACTGGGGGGCAGTTGGCTGGGCGCTGAAGAGGTGGCCAGCGCGGCATTCTTTGGCACGCAGGTCAGTCGCATTTACTGGCCGCTGAAGATTCCACCGGTGGAATGGACCTCTCGGCTATTGCTCAAGCGCTTTGTGCATTTGTCCGGTGCCAGGCTGGGGCGTGGCCCTGAGGACGAACCGATCGGCCTGGCGCTGGAAAGCATGCGCTGGCATGGGCTGTTCGGCCGCTTCGGTGACAAGAAGCAGGACTGGTGGGCCGGCCTTGCCGATGTTCAGGTGCCCATACTGGCGGTGGCAGGGGCAGGGGATCACCAGGACCCCGTCTGGGCCTGTCGCAAGCTGTTCGAGCAAATGGGCAGTGAGCACAAGCAGTTCGTACGGCTGGGCGCGGAGGAGGGTTTTGACAACTTCGGGCATGTCGACATGCTGGTGAGCAAACCGGCTCAAGTGCAAGTCTGGCCAATGGTCGAGCGTTGGTTGCGCGATCCGCTGCTGCCGCTGGACAGTCGCGAACAGAACATTTCTTCAGAGCCTGGTTACGGCTAATATGTGACGATTGTCGTCGTTTCGGTCACTTTGTGTTTGAGTTAGGGTTATGTTTGTTGCACTGGAGCGTCTGATCAATCTGCAGGAGGGCTACCGCAAGACCTTTCAGGTGAGTGGTCAGCAGCTGTTGCTGCTGGTGGTCGACAATCAGCCGTTGTTGATTGAGAACCGCTGCCCGCATCAGGGCGCGCCCCTGCACAGTGCGACCCTGGAAGGGAATGTGTTGCGCTGCCAGCGACACGGCATTGAATTTCGTTTGCCGTGTGGGCAGCCGGTACAGCAGGCTGCCTGCACCAGTTTGAAGGTGTTCAGCCTCGCCTATGAGGGTGACCGAATCGGCATCGACGTGTAGCCTTGGCCTAAAGCCGGATCGCCATGTCTCGTCAACCGCAAGAAACTGTGAGTTCCGACATCCATTGTCTTGGCAAGTGACAGGAGTTTCCCATGCATTACCTTACGCCCGATTTGTGCGACGCCTACCCTGAGCTGGTGCAGGTGCTGGAGCCGATGTTCAGTAACTTCGGTGGTCGTGATTCCTTTGGTGGCGAGATCGTCACCATCAAGTGTTTCGAGGACAACTCCCTGGTCAAGTCGCAGGCCGACCTTGATGGCAAGGGCAAAGTACTGGTGGTTGATGGTGGCGGCTCCCTGCGTTGTGCCCTGCTGGGGGACATGATCGCGGAAAAGGCAGCTAAAAACGGCTGGGAAGGCCTGGTGATTTATGGCTGCATCCGTGATGTCGATGCCATTGCCCAGACCAATATCGGCGTTCAGGCCCTGGCCAGCCACCCGAAGAAGACCGACAAGCGCGGCATTGGCGACCTCAATGTGGTCGTGACGTTTGCTGGTGTGACCTTCCGTCCAGGTGAATACATCTACGCCGACAACAACGGTGTGATCGTTTCGCCAAGCCCGTTGAAAATGCCTGAGTAAGTTCTGAAGCTGGTCTGTGGGGTGGGGATGTTCGAGGAAGAAAACGCGCAATGGGGGCTGGTGCATGCCCTGGTGCTGGATGGAAAAGGCGGTGCGCGTTCGATTGCCCGGACTGAGCTGGATGATCTTCAACTGCAGTCCGAGCAAAGCCTCTGGTTGCACTGGGATCGCAGTCACCCGCAGACCCAGACCTGGCTACGTCGCGACAGCGGCTTGAACGAGTTCGCCTGTGACCTGTTGCTTGAGGAAAACACGCGGCCTCGTTTGCTGCCGCTGCCCGACGCACAGATGCTGTTGTTTCTTCGTGGCGTCAATCTCAACCCGGGTGCCGAGCCGGAAGATATGGTCTCGGTACGCATTTTTGCCGAGGCGCAGCGGGTTATTTCCCTGCGTCTGCGGCCGCTGCGCGCGTCCGATGAAGTGTTGCAGCAGTTGGCAGAGGGCCGCGGCCCGAAATCGGCATCGGAACTGCTGTTGGCGCTAGCCCAGTTGCTGACCGAAAAGGTTCAGGCGCTGGTCAGTGATCTATCCGAAGAGGTGGACGGCGAGGAAGAGAAGCTGGAAACCGACGAACGGTATGCGCCTGAGCATGGCAGCATGCTGCAGATGCGTCGTCGTGCTGCCGGGCTACGCCGTTTCCTGGCGCCGCAGCGGGAAATTTACGCGCAACTGGCCCGTAACAAGGTACCGTGGTTCGCCGAAGAAGACGCCGATTACTGGAACGAACTGAACAACAGCCTGATTCGTTACCTCGAAGAGCTGGAGCTGACCCGTGAGCGTGTCGCGCTGGTGCTGGAGAACGAAGACCGGCGTTTGAGTCAGCGGATGAACAGAACCATGTACCGCTTCGGTATCATTACCTGTATTTTCCTGCCCATGAGCTTTCTGACAGGCCTGTTGGGGATCAACGTTGGCGGTATTCCGGGTTCCGAAAGCCCCTACGGCTTTCTGTTCGCCAGTGTCCTGCTGATTGCGTTGGCCCTGGGGCAGTGGTGGTTGTTTCGTCGCTTGCGTTGGGTCTGAGGCGTCACATGATGATGCAGGTGCCCGGTGTGGCCCATGTGACCGATGCCACGGCGGCCTCGTCTTTGACAGATACTGCGCGAGGTGCCTATGCACGATCCGTTTGAAGAATCCCTGCGAGACCTGCTAAAGGCTTCGCCTTCCGGCCGCGAGCGTGACGATGACGCTTGCCTGGGCCGTGTCCTGAAAACCGCCAACCGCCAGGTCGGTGCCGGTGATCTTTTCAGCTTGCTGGGTCGCTGGATCCAGGCGCTGATGATTGCCCTCAATAATGGCTCGGCGCATGTTGCGCCGGTACGCCGCAGTGCTTCTGCCCGTAAAGCTGATAAGGCCGATTGAATATGGAACTAGATCTCTGGACCCAGAGCCTGGTCACCGCCATGACGGCGTTGTGGACCAAAGTGGCGAACTTCATTCCCAATTTGTTCGGTGCCCTGGTGGTGGTGCTGCTTGGCTTCGTCGTCGCCAAGCTGCTCGACACCCTGTTGTCGAAACTGCTGGCCAAGGTTGGCCTGGATCGCCTTATGGCGGGTACCGGGCTGACCAAGATGCTGGGTCGGGTGGGTATCCAGGTGCCGATTTCTACCCTGGTCGGGAAAATCGTCTACTGGTTCGTATTGCTGATTTTCCTGGTTTCTGCAGCTGAATCTCTGGGGCTGGAGCGGGTTTCAGCTACGCTGGACATGCTTGCCCTGTACTTGCCTAAAGTGTTCGGTGCCGCCTTGGTGCTGCTGGCCGGTGTACTGCTGGCCCAGGTTGCCAATGGCCTGGTGCGCGGTGCGGCAGAAGGCATAGGCCTGGAGTATGCCGCCGGCGTTGGGCGGATCGTTCAGGGGCTGGTGATCATCATCAGTATCTCCGTGGCGATCAGCCAGTTGGAAGTCAAGACTGACCTGCTCAACCACGTGATTGTGATTGGTTTGATAACCGTTGGTCTGGCCGTTGCCTTGGCCATGGGGCTCGGCAGCCGCGAGATTGCCGGGCAGATTCTGGCCGGAATTTACGTGCGTGAACTTTATCAGGTTGGCCAGCAGGTGCGGGTTGGCGAGGTCGAGGGGCAGATCGAGGAGATCGGTACGGTCAAGACGACCCTGCTGACAGATGATGGTGAATTGGTGTCCTTGTCCAATCGGATTCTGCTGGAACAGCGAGTCAGTAGCCGCTGATCGGGCAATTTCTGCTAATGTATGCCCCCGCAAAATGGCCTCGGGCTATTTTGTGGGGCATTTGACCTGACTCTCGGCCAGATCTGTTTTGAATAAAGTTCACTCGCTGTCCATGCGTTACGACCCCCGCGAGCTCACTGATGAGGAGTTGGTGGCGCGTTCGCATGAGGAGCTGTTTCATGTTACCCGCGCCTATGAAGAGCTCATGCGGCGCTACCAGCGGACCCTGTTCAACGTCTGTGCGCGTTATTTAGGGAACGATCGGGATGCCGACGATGTCTGTCAGGAAGTCATGCTCAAGGTGCTGTATGGCCTGAAGAACTTCGAGGGTAAGTCCAAGTTCAAGACCTGGCTCTACAGCATTACCTACAACGAGTGCATTACCCAGTACCGCAAAGAGCGACGCAAGCGTCGCTTGATGGATGCCCTGAGTCTTGATCCGGTCGAGGAGGCCTCGGACGACAAGGCCCCGAAACCGGAAGAAAAGGGCGGACTGGACAGATGGCTGGTGCATGTCAATCCGATTGACCGTGAAATCCTGGTGCTACGTTTTGTCGCAGAGCTGGAATTTCAGGAAATCGCCGACATCATGCACATGGGTCTGAGCGCCACGAAAATGCGGTACAAGCGGGCGCTCGACAAGCTACGTGAGAAATTTGCGGGCATTTCCGAAACTTAGTAGCACGCAAATATCTCTAACGTACGGGCAGGTTCTGCTAAACTTGCCCGCGAGTTGTCCCCCGGATTTGGTGGGACTGCTTAACAATCACCAGATGGGGATTTAACGGATGAAATTGAAAAACACCTTGGGCATTGCCATTGGTTCTCTTGTAGCCGCAACTTCGTTCGGCGCTCTGGCACAAGGCCAAGGCGCAGTCGAGGTGGAAGGTTTCGCCAAGAAAGAGATGTTCGACAGCGCTCGTGACTTCAAAAACAACGGCAACCTGTTCGGCGGCTCGATTGGTTACTTCCTGACCGACGACGTTGAACTGCGTCTGGGTTATGACGAAGTCCACAATGCTCGTGCTGAAGACGGTCGCAACATCAAGGGCTCCAACACTGCCCTGGATGCTCTGTACCACTTCAACAACCCAGGTGACCTGCTGCGTCCTTACGTTTCCGCTGGTTTCTCGGACCAGAGCATCGGCCAGAACGGTCGTAGCGGTCGTAACGGTTCCACCTTCGCCAACCTGGGTGGCGGTGCCAAGCTGTACTTCACTGAAAACTTCTACGCCCGTGCTGGCGTTGAAGCTCAGTACAACATCGACCAGGGCGACACCGAGTGGGCGCCAAGCGTCGGTATCGGTCTGAACTTTGGCGGTAGCTCGAAGAAAGCTGAACCAGCTCCAGCACCTGTTGCTGAAGTCTGCTCCGACAGCGACAACGACGGCGTTTGCGACAATGTCGACAAGTGCCCTGACACCCCAGCCAACGTTACCGTTGACGCTGACGGCTGCCCAGCTGTGGCTGAAGTCGTTCGTGTAGAGCTGGACGTCAAGTTCGACTTCGACAAGTCGGTTGTGAAGCCAAACAGCTACGGCGACATCAAGAACCTGGCTGACTTCATGAAGCAGTACCCACAGACCACCACCACTGTTGAAGGTCACACTGACTCCGTCGGTCCTGACGCTTACAACCAGAAGCTGTCCGAGCGTCGCGCTGGCGCCGTCAAGCAGGTTCTGACCCAGCAGTACGGTGTTGAGTCGAGCCGCGTTCAGTCCGTTGGTTACGGTGAGACCCGTCCGGTTGCCGATAACGCCACCGAAGCTGGTCGTGCTGTAAACCGTCGCGTAGAAGCGCAGGTTGAAGCTCAAGCCAAGTAATTGGTCTGACGCTTGAAAAGCCCGGCTCAGGCCGGGCTTTTTTTTGCCTGCGATTTAGTGAGCATTTCAAGATTTCAGCAGGTGCAGGAGCAGAATCAGGTTGAGCAGCAGGGACAGCAGCGCCAGGCCGCGCCAGACTTTCAAGGGTTCACGCTCAAGCAGTGGCCGAGGCCGCAGTGTTGACGACTGTTGGTCGCCCTGCTCAAGCTGCAATAGCCATTGTTCGGCCGTTTCATAACGTTGTTGTGGGTCGGCAGCAATGGCCTGGCTCAGGTTGCGTTCCAGCCAGTCGGGCACATCGGGTCGCAAGCGCGCTGCGCTGGTGGGTGTGCCAAAGCGCGGGTGCTGGAAGGCTTCGATCTCGCCATAGGGGTACTGACCGGTCAGCAGGTAGAAGAGCGTTACGCCTGCTGCATAGAGATCTTGTTGTGCGCTGGGTGGGCAGCCCTGGAAGGCTTCTGGAGCGATGAACGAAGGTGTCCCGGGCAAGTCCTCCATAGGTGCCTCGGACAGCCCTTGGCAGTAGGCCAGACCAAAGTCCAGCAGGCGCAGTTGGTCGTCCCCGGCAAGGTGCAGGTTTTCCGGTTTGATATCGCGGTGCAGGATGTTGCGTCGGTGCAGTTGGCCGACCGCCCGCAGCAGTTGGCGGGCGACGTTCTGCCATTTCTCCAATGGCAAGGGGCCTTCGCGCTGGAACAGCTCGGTCAGGGTCTGGCCGTTGTACTCGCGCATCAGGTAGTACAGGTGTTGGCGTTGTCCTGCAGTGTGCACCTCGGGGAAATAGCGTCCGGCAACCCGGCGCAGGAACCATTCCTCCATCAGCAGGCCCTGTTGTCCTCCTGGGTCGTCCTGACGTGTGGCTGGGAGGGTTTTCAGCAGCCAGTGCTGGTGCTGGTTGTCACGTACGCGATAGAGCAGTGATTGGCGGCTGTGGGCGAGCAGACTGTCGACGGTCCAGCCATCGATAACCTGCCCTGGGCGCAGGCTGGGAGGCAATGGCCAGTCTTGCAATTGAGCAAGGCTGTCGCCCAGATTGGCCGCCCCCGGTTCCTCAATACGCACCAGCAAGGCGCTGGCATTGTCTTGGCTGCCTGCATGATGGGCGGCACTGACCAGTGTCTGGGCCACCTGGTCCAGTTCTGGCTGCTCGCGCAAATGGGCGGCGATCTGCTGCTCATTCAGGCTGGCCCAGACGCCGTCGCTCAGTAGCACATAACATTCACCGGCCTGCAGCTCACCTTCGAGAAAGTCCACCAGCAGATGCTCATCCAGGCCGAGGGCGCGTTTGAGTACGTGCTGCATACCGGGCTGATCCCAGACATGGTCCTGGCTCAGGCGCTGCAATTGACCGGCATGCCAGCGGTAGGCGCGACAGTCGCCGACATGCGCGAGGGTAAAGCGTCGGCCACGTAGCACCAGGGCGGTCAGTGTGGTCAGTAGCGGTTGGCCGCCGCCGTTGGCCCGCAGCCAGCGGTTTTGGGCGAGTAGCAGGCGCTCCAGCGCCTGAGCGACACCCCAGGTTGCCGGGGTGCTGTAGTAGTCCATGGCCAGGGCCTGCAGGGTGGCCCGTGCAGCCAGGCCGCCGTCGGCACAGTGGCTGACGCCGTCGGCCAGGGCGAACAGGTAGCCCTTGCAGGCGGCCAGCTCGGGGGCGGGGGTTACCAGGCGCAGCGCATCCTGGTTTTCCTCGCGCGGGCCGATGGCGCTGGCCTGGGCAACACTCAATTGCAGGCCCATGGCTACCTCAGACGCGGGCGGCGGTGACCGCCGCCGAGCCCCAGGTGGTGCGCCAGCGGCGTTTAACACCGTGCAGGCCAAACCAGGCCAGTACGCCCAGGCTGGCGAACAACCACAGCCCCAGTTGATAGTCGCCGCTGTGTTGCTTGATTGTCCCCAGGCCGGCTGCCAGAAGGAAACCGCCGATGCCTCCGGCCATGCCGATCAGCCCGGTCATTACCCCGATTTCCTGGCGAAAGCGCTGCGGAACCAACTGGAACACAGCGCCGTTCCCCGCACCCAGGCCCAGCATGGCGCTGACGAACAACGCCAGTGCGGCCACGGCGCTGGGCAGGTTGAAGCCGACCGCGGCGATGCAGATGGCTGCCAGGCTGTACATGGCCAGCAGTGTGCGGATGCCGCCGAAGCGGTCAGCCAATGCGCCGCCAAGCGGGCGCATCAGGCTGCCACCGAAGACGCAGGCCGCGGTGTAGTAACCGGCGGTGACGGGGTCCAGATGGTACTGGTCGTTGAAGTAGCCGGGCAGGGCACTGGCCAGGCCGATAAAGCCGCCGAAGGTGACGCTGTAGAAGAACATGAACCACCAACTGTCACGATCACCGAGGGCTTTGAGGTAATCCGCTACGGCTTTGGGTTTCGCGCGCTGCGGGGCGTTGCGCGCCAGCAGGGTGAACAGTGCCAGGGTCAGGATCAGCGGTATCAGGGCGAAACCAAAGACGTTGCTCCAGCCAAAGCCGGCGGCCAGCACCGGAGCCAAGAGGGCGGCAAACACGGTGCCGGAGTTTCCTGCACCGGCAATGCCCATGGCCTTGCCCTGATGTTGGGCCGGGTACCACTGTGATGCCAGTGGCAGGGAGACAGCAAAGGAAGCGCCGGCCACACCGAGGAAAACCCCAAGCAGCAGCGCCTGTTCGTAGCTGTGAATCCCCAGGTGCCAGGCGCAGAACAGTGCGGTGATGACGATCACCTGGCCGATCAGTCCGGCGGTTTTCGGCGACAATCGGTCAACCAGCACGCCCATGATGAAGCGCAGGATGGCACCCGACAGAATCGGTGTTGCCACCATCAGGCCGCGTTGTTGGGTGGTCAACTGCAAGTCGCTGGCGATTTGCACGGCCAGCGGGCCCAGCAGGTACCAGACCATGAAGCTAAGGTCGAAATACAGGAAGGCGGCAAACAGGGTTGGGATATGGCCGGATTTCCAGAAGCTCGTATTCATCGAACACCTCGGTCAGCATTGCAACGGAAGTCGTACCCCGGAGGGCGAAACGAAAAAAACGCCGCTGCCCGACCAGCCTGAGCTGGAGGGCGAGCGACGTCTTTGTCGGAAATGTGTGGCAACCGCCGTTGGCTACCTGTGACTACGAATTAGCAAGAGCCGGGCCAGAATGGCGATCAGCCAAGCAAGTCGTTCATGGCAATGACCTGCTCGGCAACCTGAATCAGTTTCTGTTGCTTGCTCATGGCCTGGCGCCGCATCAAGGTGTAGGCCTCTTCTTCGTTGCAATGCTTCATCTTCATCAATAAGCCCTTGGCCAGTTCGATGCGCTTGCGTTCTGCCAGTTGCTGGTCGCGCGCCTGCAGCTGCGCACGTAGGGCCTGGTCGCTCTCAAAGCGGGCCATGGCCACCTCGAGAATCGGTTGCAGGCGGCTGGCCTGAATACCTTCGACGATATACGCGCTGACGCCGGCGTGGATGGCCTGGCGCATGATTTTGGGGTCGTGTTCGTCGGTAAACAGCACGATCGGTCGGGCAAGATCACGGTTGACCAATACCACCTGTTCCATCACGTCGCGGCCGGGTGACTCGGTATCGATCAGAATGACGTCCGGGCGCACCGTTTCGACGCGCAACGGCAGGTCGATGGTCAGCCCGGATTCTTCAATAACCTCGAACCCGCTTTCGATCAGCGCAGCTTTGAGTCGGCCGACTTTTTTCTCGGTGTCGTCGATCAGCAGGATACGCAGCATAGGGGCCTTTCCTCTCAGTGCTGGGCGCGCGCCACGGGCGCGTCGGCCAGGGCATGCAGGCGAAAGCTGCGGGCATATCCATACGGGTCGGTGCCGTCCCAGCGCGTTCCATCGATCAGTTGGCTGCTGCGCATGGCCGATTCCGGGCAAGGTACGCCCAATGCGCCGGCGGCTTCGCGGTACAGCGTCAACTGATGAATGCGTTGGGCAACCGCCAGGTAGTCCGGGTCGTCACGTAACAAGCCCCAGCGGCGGAACTGGGTCATGAACCACAT
The DNA here is from genome assembly GCF_002753995.1 of Pseudomonas sp. HLS-6. NCBI lineage: Bacteria > Pseudomonadati > Pseudomonadota > Gammaproteobacteria > Pseudomonadales > Pseudomonadaceae > Pseudomonas > Pseudomonas sp. HLS-6. The sequence goes on along the minus strand of NZ_CP024478.1, from coordinate 3,630,649 downwards.
GCCGTCTGACAGGTAGGGCAGGTTGACGCGGCCGTTATCGTGCAGGCGCAAGGCATGCGGGTCGTGCCAGTGGTTGCCGAGGCCATCGTGGTAGTCGCCCAGCAGGCGCGGTTCAATGTGGCTGACCGGGGTGTCGAGGTAACTGCGGCCGCTGAGCAGTTGCGCGGTGCTGCGGCGGTTTTCAGGGCTTTGTTCGATGAACCGGCTGGCAGCCAACACCGCCATCACCAGTGCCCGTGCTGTATTCGGGTAGCGCTCGACGAAGGCGAGCGTGCAGCCGAGTACTTTCTCCGGGTGGTCTGGCCAGATCGACTGGCTGGTCGCCAGCGTGAAGCCCAACCCCTGCTCGACAGTACTGGCTGCCCAGGGCTCCCCTACACAAAAACCGTCGATCCGGCCGGCCTGCAGGTGCGCGGGCATTTGCATTGGCGGGATCACCACGCTGTTGACGTCTTCCAATGGATGAATACCCTGGCTGGCGAGCCAGTAGTACAGCCACATGGCGTGGGTGCCGGTCGGGAAGGTCTGGGCGAAGGTCAGTTTTGTCTGGTTTTGGTGCGCGTGGCGCTCCAATGCTTCAGGATCGGTCACGGCCAGGTTTTGCAGCGCCTTGGAGAGGTTGATGCTCTGCCCGTTCTGATTAAGCCCCATCAGCACCGCCATGTCGGTGGTGGTGCCACCCCCGATGCCCAGGTGCACCGCATAGATAAGGCCATACAGGCTGTGAGCGGCATCCAGTTCGCCGCTGATCAGCTTGTCGCGCAGGTTGGCCCATGAGCTTTGGCGCTTGAGGTTGAGGGTCAGGCCGTAGGGCTGGGCAAACCCCTGGGTGGCGGCCACGACCAGTGGGGCGCAGTCGGTCAGGGCCATGAAGCCGATATCCAGGCTGTGCTTTTCTGGCGCATCGCTGCCATTGACCCAGGCCAGTGGGTTTGCCGGGAGTGTAGTGTTCACGTGATGTTGACCGCTCTGTCGTTCTTGCCTGCCCGAATGCAGACAGGTTTCGTTGAGGTGACAAAGCAACCCATATGCCAGACCGGGGTCGTGGCGCTGTCCTCGGGCCTGTGCCGCCGCTATAATCGCGCTTTTATTTCCGTCGAGCTAAGCCCGCCCATGTATAACCTGGCCCGCCAGCTGCTGTTCAAGCTTTCCCCGGAAACCTCCCACGACCTGTCCCTGGACCTGATCGGTGCCGGTGGTCGTCTGGGTATCAACGGTTTGCTGACCAAGGCGCCGCCCCGTTTGCCGGTGACCGTGATGGGGCTGTCGTTCGACAACCCAGTCGGTCTTGCCGCTGGCCTGGACAAGAATGGCGCGGCCATCGACGGTTTCGCTCAGTTGGGCTTTGGTTTCGTCGAGATCGGTACCGTCACCCCGCGGCCGCAGCCGGGTAATCCCAAGCCGCGCCTGTTCCGCTTGCCTGAAGCCCAGGCAATCATCAACCGCATGGGTTTCAACAACCTTGGGGTCGACCACCTGCTTGCCCGTGTGCAGGCCGCCAAATACCGCGGTGTGCTCGGCATCAATATCGGCAAGAACTTCGATACGCCGGTCGAGCGTGCAGTGGATGACTACCTGATCTGTCTGGACAAGGTCTACAGCCATGCCAGCTATGTGACGGTCAACGTCAGCTCGCCGAATACGCCCGGCCTGCGCACCCTGCAGTTCGGTGACTCGCTCAAGCAATTGCTTGAAGCCCTGGCCGAGCGTCGTGAGCAACTGGTGACGCAGCACGGCAAGCGTGTGCCGCTGGCCATCAAGATCGCGCCTGACATGAGCGACGAAGAAACTGCGCTGGTGGCTGCAACGTTGCTGGAGTCGGGCATGGATGCGGTGATCGCAACCAACACCACCCTCAGTCGCGAAGGGGTCGAAGGCTTGCCGCATGCTGACGAGGCGGGCGGTCTTTCCGGCGCGCCGGTGCTGGCGAAGAGTACCCATACGGTGAAGATTCTTGCCGGTGAACTGGCCGGTAAAATGCCTATCATCGCCGCAGGTGGTATTACCGAGGGGCGGCATGCAGCAGAAAAAATCGCTGCTGGCGCCAGCCTGGTACAGATTTACTCGGGCTTCATCTATAAAGGACCTGCGCTGATTCGCGAAGCAGTAGACGCGATTGCCGCGTTACCAGGCCGCTGAACCGCAGGCATAAAAAAGGGCCCCGTCAGGGGCCCTTGGGCCTTAGCCCGCCGCCCGGATAGGGCTGGCATGGTTAATCGAATTCGATCCTCGTTCAGCCAACGGCGTGAAGTTCGTTGAGTCTGTGGATACCCGCAGTGCCGGTCATACCGTCCCAGTTGTCGCCTCGTCCTTCACGCCAGCCGTTGATCCAGGCTTGGCGAACCGACGGTAGAGTAAAAGGGCAAAGCTCGCGGGATTTGCCGGTGACCCCATATTGGTAGCCACGTGAAAATGCTCGTTCCAACGGATCACGCTTAAGTCTTCTCATAGGGTGTTGCCCTCACTTGTTGACTGTAATGTCCCGTCGGCCTCGTCTGAGGCCGGGCAGAATCGTTCTGCCGGTGTGCGCTCGCTGCCGGCGTGGCGAGCAGTAAGTGTTGCCCCGTTGCGGTGACAACATAGTTTGATTTCTAACCAATGCACGACACACTGTGAATGATCGATTTGTCATAAGGACGTAACCTTTCATAGGGTCACAAGGATAAGTAAAAAATTGCTACTGCGATGGATTCTCGGAAAAGGCCGCTATTATCAGGCTTTGCCCGTAGATGGCGTCATTTGGCCAGTGCTGAAGGTCACCTTCAGTTGAACCAAGAAAACGACGAAGGGTCATCACTATTCTTTTGTAACGGATATTTTCACTCTGCCCGGTGATCAGTGCTGCGTTGTCGCATGCAAGGGTCTGTTCTTCCGGGTGGTCCGGTACCCCGCTCGGGTACCACTCGAATGCTTGATGGAAGGGCGTTCGATCAAACATCGAAAGGGCGATGCGCTTGCCCTTTCACTTATTGCTCAAGGCTTGGAAAACTCATGTCGGACCGTTTCGAACTTTACCTAACCTGCCCCAAGGGCCTGGAAGGCCTGCTAGCCGAGGAGGCGCGCGGGCTTGGCCTTGAAGAGGTGCGCGAGCACACTTCCGCCATTCGCGGCGTGGCCGACATGGAAACCGCCTATCGCCTGTGCCTCTGGTCGCGCCTGGGTAACCGCGTGCTGTTGGTGCTCAAGCGCTTCTCGATGAAGAACGCCGATGACCTGTACTACGGCGTGCATGACGTCGAGTGGGCCGATCATCTGGATGCCGCCGGGACACTGGCCGTTGAGTTCAGCGGTCATGGCTCGGGTATCGACAATACTCACTTCGGTGCCCTCAAGGTCAAGGACGCCATCGTCGACAAGCTGCGCACTTCAAGTGGTGAGCGCCCATCGGTCGACAAGCTCAACCCGGACCTGCGTGTTCACCTGCGCCTGGACCGCGGTGAAGCGATTCTATCGCTGGACCTGTCCGGGCACAGCCTGCACCAGCGTGGTTATCGTTTGCAGCAAGGTGCTGCGCCACTGAAGGAAAACCTTGCCGCTGCGGTGTTGATCCGTGCCGGTTGGCCGCGCATTGCCGCTGAAGGCGGCGCGCTGGCCGACCCTATGTGTGGTGTTGGTACGTTCCTGGTCGAAGCGGCAATGATCGCTGCCGACATTGCCCCGAATCTCAAGCGCGAGCGCTGGGGTTTCAGTGCCTGGCTGGGCCATGTCCCGGCCCTGTGGCGCAAGCTGCATGACGAAGCCCTGGCGCGTGCCGAGGCTGGCCTGGCGCGACCACCGCTGTGGATTCGTGGCTATGAAGCCGATCCGCGACTGATTCAGCCGGGGCGCAATAACGTCGAGCGCGCAGGGCTGAGCGATTGGGTGAAGATTTATCAGGGCGAGGTGGGTTCGTTCGAGCCGCGTCCAGACCAGAATCAGAAAGGCCTGGTCATCTGTAACCCGCCTTACGGCGAGCGTCTGGGTGATGAAGCCAGCCTGCTCTACCTTTACCAGAATCTGGGCGAGCGCCTGCGTCAGGCCTGCCTGAACTGGGAGGCGGCGGTGTTCACCGGTGCGCCGGACCTGGGCAAGCGCATGGGTATCCGCAGCCACAAGCAGTATGCCTTCTGGAACGGCGCGTTGCCGTGCAAGCTGCTGTTGATCAAGGTACAACCGGATCAGTTCGTCACGGGCGAGCGTCGTCAGCCTGAGCGCGATGGCAATGACGCCGCGCAACCGACCGCCGCATCGGCCAGCGAACCTGCACGCCTGAGTGAAGGCGGGCAGATGTTCGCCAACCGTCTGCAGAAGAACCTCAAGCAACTGGGCAAGTGGGCCAAGCGCGAGAACATCAGTTGCTACCGCCTTTATGATGCCGACATGCCGGAATACGCACTGGCCATCGATCTTTATCAGGATTGGGTGCATGTGCAGGAGTACGCGGCACCCCGTTCGATCGATCCGGAAAAGGCGCAGGCGCGTTTGTTCGACGCCTTGGCGGCCATTCCTCAAGCCCTCGGTATCGATCAGAGCCGTGTGGTGGTCAAGCGCCGCGAGCGGCAGTCCGGTACTCGCCAGTACGAACGGCAGAACACTCAGGGGCAGTTCACTGAAGTCAATGAGGGCGGGGTGAAGCTGCTGGTCAACCTGACTGACTACCTGGACACCGGCCTGTTCCTCGACCATCGCCCGATGCGGATGCGCATCCAGCGTGAAGCAGCCGGCAAGCGTTTCCTCAACCTGTTCTGCTACACCGCCACGGCCAGCGTGCATGCGGCCAAGGGCGGTGCGCGCAGCACCATGAGTGTCGACCTGTCACGCACCTACCTGGATTGGGCGCGACGCAATTTCTCGCTCAACGGCTTCTCGGACAAGAACCGCCTGGAGCAGGGTGATGTGATGGCCTGGTTGCAGGCGTGTCGCGACGAGTACGATCTGATCTTCATCGACCCGCCAACCTTCTCCAACTCCAAGCGGATGGAAGGTGTATTCGACGTTCAGCGTGACCATGTCGAGCTGCTGGACCTGGCGGTTGCACGGCTGGCGCCGGGCGGTGTGTTGTACTTCTCGAACAACTTCCGCAAGTTCCAGCTGGATGAGCGTCTGAGCGAGCGGTATGCCGTAGAGGAAATCAGCGCCCAGACACTGGACCCGGACTTTGCACGCAACAGCAAGATCCACCGTGCCTGGAAGATTCAGGCGCGCTGAGTCCGTTTGGTTGTGGGGTGCTCAACGCCGTGGTTATCAACCCTCGGTGAGGGTGCCCCGAAAACCGCCGAAGGCTGTCCAGGTGCGCTACCTGTACAGCCTTCGGTGCCTATCTGTCCCTGTTAGGCCCTTGGCCTCAGGGTTGTACGGCCGCTGTGCTGTTCACCAGCTTGGGTTGGCGGTACAGGTCCAGCAGCACCTGGTCAAGAATCGCCGAAGCGCCCCAAGGTTTTGGGTCGTTGAGGATCGCTACCACGGCCCAGGTATTGCCGTTGCTGTCGCGGCTGTAGCCCGCAATGGCGCGTACGGTGTTCAGGGTACCGGTCTTGATGTGGGCTTCGCCGGCCATGGCGGTGCGCTTGAGGCGCTTGCGCATGGTGCCATCCATGCCGGTCAGCGGCATCGAACTGATGAACTCGGCGGCATAGGGGCTCTTCCAGGCGGCTTGCAGCAGCGTCGCCATTTCGCGCGCACTGATCCGTTCGGCACGCGACAGGCCTGAGCCGTTTTCCATGATCAGGTGCGGCGCAGTAATGCCCTTTTTCGCCAACCATTGACGGACCACGCGTTGAGCTGCGCGAGCATCATCGCCATCGGCGTCGGTGCGGTACTGCGCGCCCAGGCTGAGGAACAGCTGTTGGGCCATGGTGTTGTTGCTGTACTTGTTGATATCACGAATGATCTCGACCAGGTCCGGGGAGAATGCCCGAGCCAGAAGGCGGGCATTCTTCGGCAGGGCGTCGACCCGGTCGCGGCCGTCGATGCTGCCGCCCAGCTCGTTCCAGATTGCCCGCACTGCGCCGGCGGCATAGGTGGGGTGATCAAGCAGGGAGAGGTAGGTTTGAGAATTGCAACCTTCGCCCAATTGACCACTGACGACCACGGTGATGCCATCGGCCCGTGTTATCGGGTTGTAGCGCACATCGCCCGTGCACTGCTTGCCGGCTACGGCCTTGACCTGATTGTCGATGTGGATGGTGGCGATCGGTGGTTCGACCGACACCAGCACTTTGCCGCCATCGTTACGGGCAACGAAACGCAGGGCCTTGAGGTTGATCATCAACGCATCGGGCTTGACTAGAAACGGCTTGTTCTCATCGCCGCCGTCGTCATTGAACTGGGGCAGTTGGGGTTGGACGAAATGGCTGCGGTCGAGCACCAGGTCGCCGGTAATGCGTTGAACGCCATTGGCGCGAAGGTCACGCATCAGCAGCCAGAGTTTTTCCATGTTCAGCTTGGGATCGCCGCCACCCTTGAGGTACAGGTTGCCTTGCAGCACCCCGTTGCTCAGCGGGCCGTCACTGTAGAACTCGGTTTTCCATTGATGGGTGGGGCCGAGCATCTCCAGTGCCGCATAGGTGGTGACCAGTTTCATGGTCGAGGCCGGGTTGACCGAGACATCGGCATTGAACACGGTGGGCGTTCCGGGGCCATTGAGCGGCAGCATCACCAGCGACAGGGCCGATTCCTGCAGTTTGTTGGTCTTCAGGGCCTGTTCGACTTTCGGCGAAAGGGTCGTGTTGACGGCAGCCGCATGGCTTGGCAATGCCAGTGGCAGTAAAAGGCCGGCAACAAGAAGAGGGCGTAGTGATTTGATCATCTGAGGTAGAACCCTGCGAGCGAGGGGTGAAAAAAACGAGGCGATATAAGATGGACGCCCCGGTATGACAAAAATAGTGCGTGCATTATGCCCCAAGCTGCGCAGCGATGGGCGGCTTCATCGACCTTGGTTTTGACTTGAAAGCCTGCTGTTCATGGCAGTCGGTTTTCCTGCCGTGGCGTTTTAATCGGGCACCGGGGAGGCAAAACTGATAGAGTGCGCCGCGTTATTACTTAAGAGGATTGTTTCATGGCGACCAACCGTTCCCGCCGTTTGCGTAAAAAGCTCTGCGTGGGTGAATTCCAGGAGCTGGGCTTCGAACTGAACCTGGAGTTCAAGGAAGATCTGACCGAAGAAGCTGTCGATGCCTTCCTCGATGCCTTTCTTGTAGAAGCCATGGACGCCAACGGCCTGGACTATGTCGGCGGCGACGACTTCGGCCTGGTCTGCTCGGCCAAGCGTGGCTCGGTGACTGAAGCGCAACGCGCTGCTGTCGAGGCTTGGTTGAAGGCTCGCAACGAGCTGACCAAGATCGAGCTCAGCCCGCTGCTCGATGCCTGGTACCCGGAAAACGAAATCAATCCGGTTCCTTGATATCCAGTGAAACGGCAGCCTCAGGGCTGCCGTTTTCAGTTTTGCCTGCCTTGTTTTGCTTCCTCCTCACTCCTCCTGCAGGCTTGTTACAGCGCTCAGCTCTGTAATTTTTTCCTGCAAGGCCAGTTCGAACGTCTGCATTTCCCGCAACAGCCGTTGGCGCCGACGCCGGATTACCGGTTCCTGGGCATTTTTGCTGCACGCGCGCTCCAACTGCTCGCAGGCTTCCATCAAGGCTGATGCCTGAACGATGCGTGCCGCCCCAAGTACCTTGTGGGCATGGTCCATCAAGGCTTCTGGTGACCCCTGTGTGTCGAGTTCCAGCAATGTCTGCCGGTCGCGCTGATTGCTTTGCAGCAGTTGTTCGAGCAGGCGGCGCAGATCGCTGCGAGAGCTACCTACCACAGGCTCCAGGCGCTCAAGGTCCAGTTCGGCGACGTGTGCCACGTGTGGCGCATGGGGCAGCAGCGGTGCTTGTGCCAGGCGCTGGCCAAGGGCTCTGAGGCTGATCGGTTTGAGCAGGCAGTCATCCATGCCGGCCTGCAGGCACTGCCCACGAGCCTCTGGCTGGGCGTTGGCGGTGTAACCCCACAGGGTGCAGCGAGTCAGCCCGTGTTGCTGCTCATGCTCGCGAATGGCCTGGGCAAGCTGGTAGCCGTTCATTCGCGGCATGTTGCAATCGATGATAAGTACATCGAAATGCCCCTGCTTCCAGGCGTGCAGCCCGCTCAGGCCGTCCTCGGCGCTGGTATGGCGCACGCCCAGATAATCCAGTTGCTGGGCCATCAACAACAGGTTGGCCGGGTGATCGTCGACGACCAGTACGCTCATTTCCGCCGGCACTGCGGGTGTTTCCGGTTCCGGTGCCTGGGTTTCGGTGCAGGCCTCAAGCCCGGTCAGCGGCATGGTGACCTGAACATCGGTACCGTGCCCCGGTTGACTGTGAAGGATCAGCCGGCCACCCATCATTTCACACAGGTTGCGACTGATCACCAGGCCCAGGCCGGTGCCACTGCGGGCCAACTGGCTCTCGGGGGAGACTTGGGCAAAGGGATGGAACAGGCGTTGCTGGTCGCTTTGGCTGATGCCGATGCCGGTGTCCTGCACCGACATTTCCAGGGTCAGCCCGCTGGCACCCGGGTTCGGGTACAGGGACACATGTACAGTGACATGGCCACGTTCGGTAAACTTGATGGCGTTGCTGACCAGGTTGGACAGGATCTGCTTGAAGCGAAGCGGGTCGAGCAATACTTCGCGTTGAGCATTGATGGCGATGTCCATGTTCAGGCGCAGGCCTTTCTGACGAGCCAGCCCGTCGAACACCCGTCCTACTGACTCCACCAGTTCGGCCAGATTGACGCGCTCCGGCGCCAGGCTCAGGTGGCCGGATTCGATGCGGGCAATGTCCAGAATGTCACCAATCAATGCCAGCAGGTCGGTCGCCGAGTTGTGTGCGACTTCGATGGCCAGTTGGTCGAGCTGACCCTTTTCGGCGCGTTTGAGCGCCAGTTCAAGCATGCCGATCACCGCATTCATGGGGGTACGGATTTCATGGCTCATGGTGGCCAGGAAGGTGCTCTTGGCACGGTTGGCCTCGTCGGCCTGTTTCTTCGCCAGGCGCAGGTCTTCGATCAGTTGGCGGCGTTCGCTGATGTCGATCCAGCCGCCAATGATGCCCTGAACCTCACCTAGCGAGTCGCGGTACGGCAGGATCCAGTGATAGATGGTCAATTGCCGGTCCTTGAGCAGCAGGGGGCGATCGCCGATCAGCGGTGTACCCTGCTTCATGACCATCTCGTAGTCCGCATGGATCTTTCGCGCCTGGCGCTTTCCACCTTTTCCGCCGGATGGCACCGGCTTGCCGAGCACCGCTTCCGCTTTGGCCTCAAGCGCCTCCAGGTAGCTTTCGTTGCAGGTTTGCAGCAGCCCCTGGCGATCCCGGACATAGATGGGGTGTGGGGTGCCGTTGACCATTGCACGCATGAAGGCCAACTGGTCGTTGAGGGCGCGCTCAGCCGCTTCACGCTGTTTGATCTGCCGACGCATCCAGGCGTTCCAGGCCAGCGATAGCAGCAGTAGCGCAGCGGTGCCGAGAATGATCTGCACGATCAGGCGCTGATGATTGCGCCAGTACGAGTCACCACCGGCGCTGTAGCCGCGCCAGCGGCTGTTGATGACGCCCAGCTCTTCGGGGGTGATGCTCAGCAAGGCCTTGTCGAGAATCGAACTGAGTTCCTGGGCGCCTTTGGCCGTGGCCATCGAAAAGTTTGACGGCTCGGCGCCGACCGTCGAGCGAATGATCAGATCCGGCTCGGAGGCCATGCTGAAATTGGCATTGATCAACGCCGTGATCGTACCGTCCACCTGGCCTTGGGCGAGCAGCGAGGTTGACGTTGAGGTGCTTTCTGTCTCGACCAGTTGAATCGTTGGAAAACGTTGGCGCAGCAGGTTGATGACCGTGCTGCCTCGGGTCAGTGCTACCCGCTTGCCTTGCAATTGCTCCAGGCTGGTTGGCTGATCCGATCCCTTGCGCGTCACCAGGACATAGGAGTTTTCCAGGTAGGGCCGACTGATCGCGAGCGTGGCATCGCGCTCGGCGCTGGGCGAAATGGCGGCGATCACATCGGCATTGTTGTTGTCGATACGGTGGATCATGTCGCTGATGCCCGTGGTGCGTTGCACCTCGAAGCGCAGCCCTGTGCGCAGGCGAATCAGTTCGAGCAGGTCGGCGGCGATGCCGCGAAAATTGCCGGAACTGTCAAAGAAGGTCAGTGGTGCAGCGTTTTCGTTGACCACCACGCGTACCACGGGATGTTCACCCAGCCAGCGCTCTTCGCGCTTGGACAGTTGCAGTTTGCGGTCGCTCAGCAAGACTCCGCTACCTGCGCTCCAGCGCTGGAAGATGCGTTCCCGCGTGGCGCTGGATACCGCGCTGAGTGTTGCGTTGACCATCCCCAGCAGCATCTTGTTGTCGCTACGCAGGGCAAAGCTGAAGCCCACGGGTTCGTGTTTGCCGAAGTTGGCCATCTTGACGTTCTGCAAGTAGCCCTGGTTGATCATGTAGTGTGTCGAGATGGTATCGCCGAGAAAAACATCGGCCTGATCGAACGCCACGGCATTGAGTGCGTGCTGGTAGGACACGTAGGTGTGGGTGGTCGCTTTGGGGTAGGTGGTGCGTACCTCGTCCAGTGGCAAGTAATGGTAAACCATGCTCAAGCGCAGATTGGCCAGGCCGGTGTTGAGCGGCCTGCTTTCGTCTTCGCGGGTGACCAGTACCGGTTGATCAATCGCGTAGGGGTGTGAGAGTACGACGCCCTGTGCGCCGGCCTCGTAGCCGTTGGCGCTGCCCAGCAGATCGATCCTGCCCTCGGTCAGTGCGCGAACGGCATCCTCTCGGTTGGCGAAACGTTCGACGCGAATCGGGATATCGAGCGTATTGCTCAGCAAGCCGGCGTAGTCCGCCGTCAGGCCCTCGTAGTCACGGCCGCTGGCGGTCATGTCGAACGGGGGGTAATCCGGCGCTGAGGTACCCAGTATCAGTTCGTGTTTGTCATTGAGCCATTCCGTCTGCTCTGGTGTCAGGGTGATGTTGATCCGAACCGGGCCCGAGCGGCTAAGCAGGGCATACTGACCCGGTTGGTCGACCTCGGCCATTGCCGCCTGCAAGGTACAGGCGGATATCGCCAGCATGCATGCGGCAGTGAAGTGCTTCACCATGGCGCTCTTCATACCAGTGCATTGCGTTTTGCCATTTCAATCAATTCCACCAGCGAGTTTGCCCTGAGCTTTTGCATCAGGCGCTTCTTGTAAGTGCTCACGGTCTTGTTACTGAGAAACATGCCTTTGGCAATTTCCTTGTTACTCCTGCCTTGGGCAAAGAGTTGCAGCACCATAAGTTCCCGGTCATTGACGTGTTTGAAGAGATCAATCTCGTTGTTGGTGTTTTCAGCATCCCGGGCGTGAGTAAGGGCTTGGCTAGGGAAGTAGTTGTATCCCGACAGTACCGCTTTTATGGCGCTGAGCAGTTCGCTGAGGTCTTCTTGCTTGCACACATACCCGCTGGCGCCCGACTGCATGCAGCGCATGGCAAACAGTGTTGGGGACTGGGCCGTCAGCACCAGTATCTTGAAGGGGAGCGACATGGCATGAAAGCGTGAAAGCACTTCCAGCCCGTCGAGTTTCGGGATGCTGATGTCCAGAATAATAAGGTCTGGCTGGCATTCTCGAACCATTTGCATGGCATCTACGCCGTTATCCGATTCGCCGGCTACCTGGTAGCCTTCATTCTCCAACAGCATGCGCACGGCTAAACGTATGACCGGGTGATCATCAACAATAAAAACAGAATACATAGGCCTCTTCCGGTGGGAACCAATAGGAGGGCGCACCTTAGCTCAGATGTAGACCGGTGCGCAGGCATACAGGGGGGAGAGTGGCCAATATGGGATAATTCCTACAATTTAAACAGTGTAGGACTACGCGTTTAGCTCGATACTTGTTGTGTCAATGCTGTTTTTTAATCAATTTGTTGCGCGTTTTACGAACTGTTTAAGTTGTTTGTTGTATTTGTAGGTTGTTTCTTACAGGGCGAGTTAATTTGGTATGTAAGCTTCTGCTGTACAAGAGTCCTGACGGGCAGGACTCTTGTGGGCGGGCGTCGGCTCAGACCAGGCTCGAACGCCCGGTCATTTCGCGCGCCATCTCGCTGGCATAGCTGTCGGTCATCCCGGCGATGAAGTCGATCATGCGCATGAATGAGTTGTGCAGGGAGCCTGCCGGGTTCGGCGCATTGTTGCCGAGCAGGTCGAGAATGCGACGGTGCTTGAACGAGGGCGTGCGCCCACCATGCTGTTCCAAGGCTGCACCACAGAACGAGTTGAGGAGAATTTCCAGTGTGGTGTAGGCGCCGATTTCATGCAGTGTCTTGCGTTTGTCCTGGAAGATTTTTTTGCGCGCCATGTCCTTGGCCTGGAGTACGCAACGCTTGGCCGGACCGTGCATATGCTCGACCAGATCCCCCTGCAGCGTGCCTGCGAGCAGCGCGGGTTGCTGCTCGACAAAGGCGCGGGCCGCGGCGTTGGTGAGGTGCTCGATGGCCTTGCCGCGCAGGATCGCCAGTTTGCGTCGACGCGAATCAGCGGGGCCGAGCTGGCGGTAGGTTTCCGGTAGGTCATCGCCGACCAGGCCAAGCAACAGCGACTCGACTTCGGCATAGTCCAGCAGCTCCATCTCAAGGCCGTCTTCAAGGTCGATGAGGGCATAGCAGATGTCGTCTGCTGCCTCCATCAGGTAGACCAGTGGATGGCGCGCCCAGCGCTGTTCTTCCAGTTGCGGCAGGCCCAGCTTTCGGGCGATCTGCTCAAGCAGCGGCAGTTCGCTCTGATAACAGCCGAACTTGTGCTTCTTGTAGCCAAGCGCGTCGGCATGGCGCGCGGTCCACGGGTATTTCAGGTAGGTGCCCAGCGTTGCGTAGGTCAAACGGGTGCCGCCATCGAACTGGTGGTACTCCAGTTGTGTCAGCACGCGAAAGCCCTGGGCATTGCCTTCAAAGTTGAGGAAGTCGGCACGCTCGGCGTCGCTCATTGCATCCAGCCAGCCGCGCCCGGCCGCTTGCTGAAACCAGTGGCGTATGGCGTCTTCGCCAGAATGGCCGAACGGTGGATTACCAATGTCATGGGCCAGGCAGGCCGACTGAACCACCATGCCCAGGTCACTGGGTTCACACCATTGGGGCAGGCTATCGCGCAGGGTTTCGCCGACGCGCATGCCCAGTGAGCGGCCCACGCAACTGACTTCCAGGGAGTGGGTCAGGCGGGTGTGGATATGGTCGTTGCTTGACACCGGGTGGACCTGGGTCTTGCGCCCCAGGCGGCGGAAGGCGCCGGAGAAGATGATGCGGTCATGGTCTTTGTGGAACGGGCTACGTCCGAGCTCTTCGGGGCTGTGCAGGGTTTTACCAAGGCGTTCGCGGGTAAGCAGGGTGTGCCAATCCAAGGCCATTTCTCCAGGTCAGGTGCAAGGCAGTCATTGCCCTAGCTTCCTGTGTCGAGCGCTCGGCTGCAAGCCTTACAGCCCGGCTGCGTCGACATCGATCAACAACAAGCGTCGACCTTCATCGAAAAACTGTCCTGCCGTCAGGCAATACTGGTTGCTGGTGGCATCGCGGTAGGTGGTCGAGAGGATCAGTCGACGTTCTTCCCAGCCTTCGGCGAGCAGTTGGTAGAAGTAGGGGCGCCATGACCAGTTGTGGCCCAGATAGCTGGCATCGCTATGCCAGCGACGCTCCCGCCACTCCAGATTCGGGGTCAGTTGGGTACCATGGCGGTCACATTGAAAAAAGCGTAATACCCAGGGATAGGCGTCCAGCTGTGGCAGCTGCTTGAGCGGTGCCTTCGCCATGGCCCAGGCGTGCAGTTGTGGCATCAGGGTGCTCAGCTTGCGGCGCATGTCCATCAAGCGTTTGCGCTCGTCAAGCTTGCCATGGACGTACTGTTGGCGCAGATGAGCAAAACGTTCGACAAAAGCCTCGGCCGGGAAGAATTCGAGTTCGGCCTGTGCAAACAGAAACCCTTGGACGAAGCGTGCACCGCACTCGAGCGCGAAGTTCAGCTCCGCTTCAGTCTCGACCCCTTCGGCGATGATCCAGCAGCCGGTCTTTTCCGCCATCTGCGCGAGGGCTTTTACCACTTCGCTACTGGGCCCGCCTCGAGCGGCGGCCTGAAACAGGCGCATGTCCAGTTTGAGGATGTCGGGCTGCAGCGCCAGCACCCGGTCCAATTGGGAGTAGCCAGCACCGAAATCATCAATGGCGATCCTTGCACCGGCTTGGCGATAGCGCTTGACCACCTCGGCCAGGCGTTGCGGGTCACCACTGAGTTCGGTGATCTCGAAGACCACCCGTTGTGGATCGATACCCTCTTTTTCTAACTGCATCAAGCTTGGCAGTGGTTGCCCGGTCGCCAGCTCACTGACCCAGCGTGGGGAGATATTCAGGCTGAGAAACCAGTCCTCAGGGGCAAGATGGAACTGTCGCAGGGCATGTTGACGCAGTTGCCGATCAAGTTCGCGCAGGTTGTCTATGGGCAGTGAAGGATCGTTGAACAGCGCGCCGACGCTCTGCAGCGAGCCGTCGGCTTGGCGCAAGCGTCCAAGGGCTTCCACGCCGGCGATACGGCCTGTGGCAGTATCGATGAAGGGCTGAAAGCAGGCGAGCGGTTGCCCGTCGAACACGGCGGCTCCTCAGGTGAAGTGGGTTGGCAACGAGGCCTTGCCAGTGCAAGGCCTGCTGGCCGACGCTGCAAGAATGCAGCCAGTTTGCTCAGGGTCTGCCAGAGGGGGGCTGCATGAATACCCTGATCAAGGGAATCAGGCTGCTGCCCAGGCGAATCAGGCGAGCAAGATTGCCGCTTCTGGCGCCCTTGCCGGTGAGGAAACCCAAGGCGACAACGGCGCCCAGCCCCCAGAGCGGCGCGTGTTTGATACCCAGGCCATCCTGCAGGTTGCCCGTCATTTTTTTCAGGCGAGTCAGTGGCTCGAGCAGCTCACCCGAGGCTTGGCGGATTTCCTGGCGGTGCATTTCCATTTGCAAGCGCACCAGCGCCTTGCGCAGGTCATGGCGGTTAGGTTTGTGGGGTAGCTGGGACAGGCTCATGGCAACAGGCGCTCCCGGTCTTTGGCCAGTTCCTCAAGGGTTGCACTGAAGGGGGAGGTCTCGTCGGATATCAGCGCCTTCAGGCGCAAACCGCAAAACAGCGCCGCCAATCCATGGAACACGCACAGGCCAATGATCCCGGCCAGTCGGTAGCTGTCCCAGAGCAGGATCAGTACCAGCACGGACAATGCGCCCAGCAGCAGCAGTGTGAACACCAGGGCCAGCCCGGCCAGCAGCAGCAGGCCGAGGCTTCGCGTTTTCTGTTCCTGCAACTCGATACCGAACAGTTCCACATGGCCGTGCAGCAGGCCCAGGACGGCGGCACCGAGCCGTCGGGAAGACGGCCCGTTGTTGGTTGTTTCGGTTTCCATACCGCAGGGCCTCAGCGACGGCTGGCCAGCAGGCCAATCAGAAGGCCGACACCCGCCGCGATACCCACCGAGCGCCATGGGTTGCTTTGTACATACTCCTCGGTGGCGCCCAAGGCTGCCTGACCGCGCTCGCGCAGAGAGTCTTCGGTCAATTTCAGGGTTTCTCGGGCGCGCAGCAGGCTGTCGTGGATTTGGGTGCGCAGTTCATCCGCCTGGTCGCCGGCCAGTGTCGCGGTATGTTCCAGCAGTTTTTCGGTGTCACGCACCAGGGTCTGGAAATCTGCCATCAGGGTTTCTTGAGCATTCTTTGCCATTTTGCTGGTCATCGGCGTTTCCCTCAGAGGCATGTGAATAGTTCGAGTGTGCAGCGGTATCAAAGGTTCACTGGTACAGCTTTTGCTGTGCTGTGGTGCATCCGGGCTCGTTCTTGCGCTGAATGTGGGCGTAAGGCCCGAGGCTGGTGGATAAACCTTAACCCAATCCAAGACAAACCCCAGAAAAAACTCAAGCAGGTAGTGCGTTCGGCCTTGCAGGTGCGCCAAATCGGGGCGTCGCAAGGGGTGTGCGAACTGCTTTGGTGCTTTTTCTCCCCTTGCAGGCCTGCCTTTACATGGAAAACTTGCAAAGCGCCGTGGACACACTGGTTCATGGCTCCAACACCTTGTTCATCTTGCTGGGGGCCGTGATGGTCCTGGCCATGCATGCCGGTTTCGCCTTCCTTGAGGTGGGAACTGTGCGGCACAAGAATCAGGTCAACGCCTTGTCGAAGATCCTCAGTGACTTCGCCATTTCGACCTTGGCCTATTTCTTCGTGGGTTACTGGATTTCCTATGGTGTCAGCTTCATGCATCCGGCCGCCACGCTGGGTGCCGATCATGGCTATGGATTGGTCAAGTTCTTCTTTCTGCTGACCTTCGCGGCAGCGATCCCGGCGATTATTTCCGGTGGTATCGCCGAGCGTGCACGCTTTGTGCCGCAGTTGTGTGCCACTGCGCTGATCGTTGCCTTTGTCTATCCCTTTTTCGAGGGGGTTGTCTGGAACGGCAATTTCGGTGTCCAGGCCTGGTTGCAGGCGCGTTTCGGGGCTGGCTTCCATGACTTTGCCGGCTCTGTGGTGGTGCACGCCATGGGCGGTTGGCTGGCCTTGGCCGCAGTGTTGCTGCTGGGGCCGCGCAATGGTCGTTACCGTGAGGGACGCCTGGTGGCCTTTGCACCCTCCAATATCCCGTTTCTGGCCTTGGGGTCGTGGATTCTGATCGTCGGCTGGTTTGGCTTCAATGTCATGAGTGCGCAGACCTTGCAGGCCGTCAGCGGCCTGGTGGCGGTCAACTCGCTGATGGCGATGGTTGGTGGAACGTTGGCAGCGCTGCTGGTGGGGCGTAACGACCCTGGTTTTCTGCACAACGGACCGCTTGCCGGGTTGGTGGCTGTCTGTGCGGGTTCGGACCTCATGCACCCCGTTGGTGCGCTGGCAACCGGTGCAATTGCCGGTGCGCTGTTTGTCTGGTGTTTTACCGCGGCGCAGAACCGCTGGAAGCTTGATGATGTATTGGGTGTTTGGCCACTGCACGGCGTCTGCGGGGTCTGGGGCGGTATTGCCTGTGGCATTTTTGGCCAGAGTGCCTTGGGTGGATTGGGCGGTGTCAGTCTGATCAGCCAGTTGATTGGCAGCCTGGCGGGGGTGTTGGTGGCGCTGGCTGGTGGTTTCAGCGTGTATGGTGTGATCAAGCGTGTGCATGGCTTGCGCCTGAGTCAGGAGCAGGAGTATTACGGCGCCGATTTGTCGATTCACAAGATCGGCGCCACCAGCCAGGACTGAGGCCGACTAGCGACCGCCCAGCAGCAGTGATTCGCAGGCTTCTATCGCTTCCAGCGGGCCGCTGAGCACCACGGCGTCGCCCGCATGCAGGCAGGTACTGGCATTGAGTTTCAAATCGTTACCCTGGCGCTGTACGGATTGCAGCTCGACACCCAGTGTCTCAAGGGCCAGTTCGCCCAGCGGACGGCCACAGGCATAGGCGTCGGCCCCCAGGCTCACAGCGTGCAGCAGCACTTTGGGTTGCCCTTCGCTGTCGATCAGGCTGGTCTGCGCACCATGATAGAAGCCATGGAGCAGGCGATAGCGGGTCCTGCGTACTTCGTCGACACGCTTTTGCACCTGGTCCTGCGGCAGGCCGAGCATGACCAGTGCATGGGAGGCCAGCATCAGGCTGGACTCCAGCAACTCCGGTACCACCGCGTTGGCACCGGCGGCGCGCAGTTCTTCGCGCTGGCTGTCATCACGGGTACGCACGAGAATTGGAACGTCACGGTTCAGTTGGCGTGCGGCCTTGAGCACATTCAAGGCAACTTCTGTCTTGTCCACGGCAATGACCAGCAGGCGTGCCCGGTCCAGGCCGATTGCCGCCAGCAGCTCGCCGCGGCGTGAGTCCCCGTAATGGACGTTGTGTTCCCCCGCTGCAGCTTCCTGCACGCGCACCGGGTCGTCATCCAGGGCGATGAAGGCGAGCTGCTCCTGGCGCAGGAAGCGTCCGATCGACTGGCCAACCCGGCCATAACCGCAAATCAGTACGTGGCCGCTCAGGGCCGCGCTCTGTGCGCCGATTTCTTCCAGTTGAACTTCCTGGTTGGGTTTGCGGTGCAGGCGTGCGGCGATAGAGGGCGCCGCGCGCAGCAGCAGGGGGGTGACCAGCATCGAGCAGAACGTTGCCGCCAGCAGCAGGTCGCCGAGCGCCTCGGGCAGCAGTTTGTTGTGTTGCATCTGGGCCATGAGGGCGAAACAGAATTCTCCGCCCTGGGCCAGTGCCAGGCCGCTGCGCCATGCGGTCTCGCTGTCGCTGCCACGAACGCGAACCAGGGCAGCCACCACCGCGCCCTTGATAACCAGCAGGGCCAGGGTCAAGGCGAGGATCTCCAGGCCATGGCTGGCGAACAATTGCAGGTCGATCAGCATGCCGATACTGACGAAAAACAGCCCCAGCAGGATGTCGCGGAAGGGGCGAATGTCCGCCTCGATCTGATGGCGATAATGGCTTTCACCCAGCAGCATGCCGGCCAGGAACGCGCCCAGTGCCGGAGACAGGCCCAGCAGGTGTGTCAGCCAGGCCGTCAGCAGCACGATGACCAGCGCCAGCAGAACGAATAGTTCCGCCGAATGAGAGTTGGCCACTTCGTGGAACAGTCGGGGCAGCAACCAGCGGCTGGCCATCAGCAGGCCGACGAAGAGGATCACCGTCTTGCCCAGCGTGAGTGGCAGTGCGAAGTACCACGCCTGGCCGCTTTGCCCGGCAAACACCGGTACCAGTGTCAGTAGTAGAACCGCCACGACATCCTGGAACAGCAATACACCGATCGCGTTCTGCCCGTGGCTGCTGAAAATTTCCCCGAGGCTGGTCAGCTCCTTGCTGACGATCGCGGTGGACGACAGCGCCAGGCCACCCCCCAGCAGCAATGCTGCGTTGGTCGGCATGCCGAGCAGGGCGAGTAGCCCGGCCAGTACAAACGTGGAGCAAATGACCTGCAGGCTGCCGAGGCCGAACACCACTTTGCGCAGCGCCATCATTTTCGACAGGGAAAACTCCAGGCCGAGGGAAAACAGCAGGAATACCACGCCCATTTCGGCAAGGTCCGGCAGTTCTTCGCTTTCATTGACCCAGTCCAGCGCGGTTGGGCCAACGAACAGGCCAACGCAGAGATAGCCGAGCACAGGTGGTAGCTGTACGCGGCGGAAGATGGCAATGACGACCAGCGATGACGCCAGAATGATCAGCAGGTTTGCAAACACAACATACTCCATGTACGAAAACAGCAAAAAAACACAAAAGCATAGCGCCAGGTGCTGCGTGGCTCCTTGATTCGAATCAGTATCGCAGGCGTCAGGGATGGCGTGGGGCAAGTGCCTCGACGGCCTTGTACCCTCGACCTAAAATACCCATTCATTCTTTTTATCGGTAACTGTCAATGCTTCCTGAATGCCAGCTGTTCGGCACCCTGGGATGTCACTTGTGTGAAGTGGCAGAAGCCCTGTTGATGCCGTTTGTCGAGCATGGCCTGTTGGTCGAACTGGTGGATATTGCCGAGGACGAGATGCAGGTCGAGCGTTATGGGCTGCGAATTCCCGTGCTGCGTCGTTGCGACAGCGGTGCCGAGTTGAACTGGCCTTTTGATGCCGAGCAGGTCGTCGCCTTTCTGCGCTGATGTCGTTTCTTCCCGGTGGCTTTTTCCTGGCGCACACCGGGCCTGGACGGGTTCACACTCTACTCCGTTGCCTCGGGAGCGGCAGCGTGTGTGACCTATTCAGCCAAAGGAGTGGCATCCATGAACCTTTCCAAACACTTCACCCTGTCCGAGATGACCGCGTCCCGGACCGCCAGTCGCCTGGGTATCGATAACACCCCGAATGATGAGGTTCTGCTCAATCTCAAGCGCCTTTGCGCCACGCTGGAGCAGGTGCGCAGCCTGGTTGGCCGTCCCGTGCTGGTCAGCAGCGGCTACCGTTCGCCCGCACTCAATCGCGCAGTGGGTGGCTCGCCCAAGAGTACGCACAGGCTGGGGTTGGCGGCAGACATCAGTGTTGCGGGCATGGCTCCGCTGGAGCTGGCGCAGTTGATAGCGCAAAGCACGCTGGCGTTTGATCAACTGATACTGGAGTTCGACAGTTGGGTGCACCTGGGGTTATCGGCCTCTGCCGAGCGCCGGCAGATCCTGACGATTCGCAAGGGCACCGGTTACCTGCCTGGCCTGCAGTAAGTGAGGTGCTGTCATTGACGGCATGCAGGTCACTCAATATGCTGTATATAGATACAGTATTTGCGGGCGGTTACGCCCAAGGACTCGAAACATGGTCAACGTCGAACAACTGAAGTACACCGTCAATCGCATGTCGGTCGAGATGGTCAGTGAGGCGGTGCTTGAACTGCGCCTTGACGGGCTTGTGCTTGAGGGCAAGACACCCTTCAACAAACTGCACTTCAACACCTGCTTCGCTGAAATAGAAGCCTTGTTTCAACGTGCCGGCTATCACCGCCCATTGGATGTGGTCGGTTATCAGGGGTTGCTGTATGCGCTGTATGACCCTACGCGCTGGGACGCCGTCGATGTACTGCGCTGGCTCAAGGAGTTCACCGAAGCGGCAGCGGTTCAGGCTGGCTGAGCTGAGTGCCATGCGGGATAATGGTCGGCCATTATCCTCTGGGTGTTCCCATGGCCTTCGCTTCATTCGATCCGGCACAGCATCAAGCCAGCACCGTCTGTCTCCCCCCAGGTGCCTGGTTAACGGTACTGGACTGCCTGTGTGATCACTTCAAGGCCATCGGGCGTGAACAATGGCTTGACCGTATTGCCCGGGGCCGTGTGCTGGATGCTCAGGGTGCACCGATCCCGGTCGACCTGCCCTATCGCCAGGGGCTGCGCATCCATTACTTTCGTGAAGTGCCTAACGAAAAGCCGATTCTCGTGCAGGAAACCCTGGTGCATGTGGATGAGCACCTGGTGGTGGCCGACAAACCGCATTTCTTGCCAGTAACGCCCACGGGCGAGTATGTCGAGCAGACCCTGCTGCGGCGG
The DNA here is from genome assembly GCF_002753995.1 of Pseudomonas sp. HLS-6. Classification (NCBI taxonomy): domain Bacteria; kingdom Pseudomonadati; phylum Pseudomonadota; class Gammaproteobacteria; order Pseudomonadales; family Pseudomonadaceae; genus Pseudomonas; species Pseudomonas sp. HLS-6. The sequence goes on along the minus strand of NZ_CP024478.1, from coordinate 3,609,681 downwards.
CTGATCCGTCGTCTGGATAACCCGAACCTGGTGCCGTTGCATCGTATCGATCGACACACCGCAGGCCTGGTGCTGTTTTCTGCCAATCCACAGAGCCGTTCCGCGTATCAATCATTGTTTCCCAATCGGCAGATCGACAAGCGTTATCAGGCTATTGCCCCTGCCTTGCCAGCACTGGCGTTCCCCTTGGTGCATAAAAGCCGCCTGGTCAGCGGGGAGCCATTTTTCCGCATGCAGGAAGTAGACGGGGTCAGTAACAGCGAGACGCTGGCCGACGTATTGGAAAAAAATGGCGAGTTCTGGCGGTATGGGCTGTCGCCAGTGACCGGCAAGACGCATCAGTTGCGCGTGCACATGACTGCGCTGGGGGCGAGCATCTGTAACGATCCCTTCTACCCAGAGGTGCGTCACGAGGACGACGATTACAGCAAGCCGCTGAAACTGCTGGCGCATAGCCTGCGTTTCAAGGACCCGTTAAGTGGTGAAGAGCGCTACTTCGAGAGCGAGCTGACGCTCGACTGGTAGATGGGGTGTCGGCGCACAGCCTTGTGGCTGTGCGCCTGACCGGTTCAGCGGTTGAAGCGTTCGACCAGCGAGTACTGGCTGGTGGCGGTGCGGGTCAACTCTTCGCTAAGCAGGGCAGAGTGCTGGGCCTGCTCGGAGGTTTGATCGGCCAGTTGAGCAATGGTGCTGATATTGCGGCTGATCTCATCGGCCACGGCAGTCTGCTCTTCGGTGGCGGCAGCGATCTGGGTGGTCATGTCGGTGATGTTGGCCACCGCTTCGCTGATACCCAGCAGTGCCTGGTCGGCTTCCATGACCCGAGCCACGCCTTCTTCGGCCTGACGATGGCCCGCTTCCATGGTCTGTACGGCGTTGCTGGCAGTTTGCTGCAGCTTGGCGATCAGCCCGTGGATCTGGCCGGTCGATTCGCTGGTGCGTTGTGCCAGTTGACGAACTTCATCCGCGACGACCGCGAAGCCGCGGCCCATTTCGCCGGCACGGGCAGCCTCGATGGCAGCGTTCAGTGCCAGCAGGTTGGTCTGGTCGGCAATGCCTTTGATCACATCCACCACGCCGCCGATTTCGTCACTGTCACGTGCCAGTTGCGTCACGGTCTGCCCGGTTTCGCCGACGGCCTGGGACAGGCGCTGGATGGCTTCGCGGGTTTCCCCGGCGATATCCCGGCCGCGTCCAGTCAGGCGATTGGCTTCCTGGGTGGCATCGGCGGTGCGTTGAACGTGGTTGGCCACTTCTTGAGTGGTGGCGGCCATCTGGTTGACGGCAGCGGCGACCTGTTCGGTTTCAACGCGTTGGCGCTCCAGCCCCGAGGAGCTGTTATGCGCCAGGGTGTCGGATTGACGCGCCTGTTCGTTCAGGTGTTCAGCGGTGTCCTGTAGGCGGGTCAGGCAGGTCTTGAGGCGTGCATCCTGGCTGAGCATTGCCATTTCCAGGCGGCCCTGAACTCCACGGCTGTCGCTGTACATTTGGGCGATCAGCGGGTCAGAGGTGGTCTGCTCGGCCAGACGCAGCAGGCGCTTGAGGCCGCGTTGTTGCCAGGTCAGGCCCATCAGGCCCAGTGGCACGGACAAGCCAGCGGCCAGGGCAAAGCCCCACGAATGGCCGAGCCAGTTACCGATCAGGAAACCGATCTGGCTGACCAGAATGAACGGTAGCCAGTCCTGCAGCACCGGCAGCCACTTGTCACGCTTTGGAATAGCCGACTTGCCCTGGTTGATTCGCTCGTACAACCCTTGGGCGCGGCGTATTTGTTCAGCCGTCGGTTTTACCCGCACGGACTCGTAGCCGACGACCTGATTGTTTTCAAAAACAGGAGTCACGTAGGCGTTGACCCAGTAGTGATCACCGTTCTTGCAGCGGTTCTTGACGATACCCATCCATGGCAGCCCCTGTTTCAGGGTGCCCCACATGTGAGCAAATACCGCCGGCGGCACGTCCGGATGGCGAACCAGGTTGTGTGGGGCGCGCAACAGCTCCTCTCGCGAGAAACCGCTGATTTCGACGAAGGCATCGTTGCAGTAGGTAATCAGACCTTTGGCATCGGTAGTCGAAATCAAACGTTGTTGATCTGGAAACGTCCGTTCGCGCTGGGTAATCGGCTGGTTATTACGCATTAGCTGTTCAATCCGGAAGGCTTTCGAGGGGTATCGGCAGCGAGTTGTTTTTATTGAGTCGATTTTTGCAGCCATTGATCGAGCGCAGGGTTTTCAATCATGACCTGAGTTATGCGAAAAAAGCTGCAGCTTTTAGAAAATTGCAAGCATTCTTTCATGCTTTTGACATAAAAGTCAGCAACTGACCAGTCGTTCACACTTTGGCTCATTTATTCAGCATTGGGTAGGTGAACAAACTGAAATGCAGCAGGTTCAGGGTGAAGTGGCTGACAACCGCTGCCAGCAGCCCGCCATGGCGGTAAACCAGGCCGTAACCTGCGCCTGCAATGCTTGCCAGTACCACCCATTGCCAACCGCCACCGAGGTGGGCCAGGCCGAATACGCCTGCGGCCAATAGCAGCGCCAGGCGCTGGCCATGCTCACGGTGCCTGAGCAGGTGTTGCAGGCCACCCTGAATGTACCCGCGAAACAGCACTTCTTCGGTCACGCTCACCAGCAGCAGGTTGTTGGCCAGCCATAGCCAGCCCTGTGTTGGCCATTTCGGTGCCCAGGCGACCATGCCGAGCAATTGTGCACTGCCCAGGCAGGCCATAGCGATCACGGCGGTCATGGTTGCAATCATGGGGACGCTGGTGGAGATGTTGCGTGTGCCGGCCAGCATCCACGGGCAAGCCAGCAGTATCCAGAACGCGATCAGCGGCTTATCCAGGTTCAGGTACATCGAGTAGGGTGCGGCGTCGGTACTGAAGCGTTGCGCGTCGATGACTTTGGCGCTGTTGAAGCCGGGAAGCCAATGCAGGGCCAGCCCCGCCGCGAGCAGCACGAACAACCCATGGCCGCAGGCCTTCAACCAGCTGCTGCGAGGTCGTTGCACAAGCGCTGCCGCACACAGCAGCAGGATTAACCCGGGTAGGGCGGCACGTGTCAGTTGGCCCTGGCTCAGCGCGAAGGCGTAACCGAGGCAGAGCAGGGCAAGGGCAACCCCACGAGGTGATGGCATGTCGATTACCTTACGGTGAAGTCCGCGATGTTGGACTTGAACTGCACGGTAAAAGACACGCCTTTTTACGGGGCAACGACGATGGCCGCAGGGCCATCCATCAGGCCCCCTTGCCGGCGATCAGCTGCCGCAGCACGTAGTGCAGGATGCCGCCTGCCTTGAAGTACTCCACTTCGTTCAGGGTGTCGATGCGGCACAAGACCTCCAGGCTATCCTCGCGACCGTTGTCCCGGGTGATACGCAGGCGCAGCGCCATTCCCGGTGAAAGGGCGGCCCCGCTCAGGCCAAGGATATCGATACGCTCATCCCCCTTGAACGCCAGGGTCTTGCGATTTTGTCCGGGCCTGAATTGCAGGGGCAGTACGCCCATGCCCACCAGGTTGGAGCGGTGGATACGCTCGAAGCTTTCCGCCAGTACTGCTTTCACGCCCAGCAGGTTGGTACCCTTGGCAGCCCAGTCGCGGCTGGACCCGGTGCCATACTCTTGACCAGCGATCACCACCAGTGGCGTGCCGTCGGTGCGGTAGCGCATGGCGGCATCGTAGATCGACAGTTTCTCGCCGCTGGGAATATGCACGGTGTTACCGCCTTCTTCGCCACCGAGCATTTCGTTGCGGATACGGATATTGGCGAAGGTGCCGCGCATCATCACCTCATGGTTGCCGCGACGTGAGCCGTAGGAGTTGAAATCAGGCGGGGCCACGCCCTTGTCGCGCAGGTAGCGCCCGGCCGGGCTGTCAGCCTTGATGTTGCCGGCTGGCGAGATATGGTCGGTGGTCACCGAATCACCCAGCAATGCCAGGATGCGTGCGCCGTGAATGTCTTGAATCTGTGGCAGCGGGCCAGTGATGTCATCGAAGAACGGTGGGTGTTGAATATAGGTCGAGTCGTTCTGCCAGGCGTAGGTGGCAGCCTGCGGTACCTCGATGGCTTGCCATTGGGCGTCTCCTGCAAAGACTTCGGCATACTCTTTATGGAACATCGCCGTATCGACGCTGGCCACGGCCATGGCAATTTCCTGTTGGCTGGGCCAGATGTCGCGCAGGTAGACGGGTTGGCCGTCCCGGCCAGTGCCCAGCGGTTCTTTGCTCAGGTCGATACGTACGCTGCCGGCCAGGGCATAGGCCACCACCAGCGGCGGCGAAGCCAACCAGTTGGTTTTTACCAGAGGGTGCACACGGCCTTCAAAGTTGCGGTTGCCGGAGAGTACCGACGCTACGGTCAGGTCATGTTCGGTGATCGCCTTTTCGACGGGCGCGTCCAGAGGGCCGGAGTTACCGATGCAGGTGGTACAGCCATAGCCCACCAGGTCGAAGCCAAGGTCGTTCAGGTAAGGGGTCAGGCCTGCTGCCTGGTAATAGTCAGTCACCACTTTTGAGCCGGGTGCCAGCGAGCTCTTCACCCAGGGTTTGCGTTGCAAGCCTTTCTCCACGGCTTTTTTGGCCACCAGCCCGGCAGCCATCATTACGCTGGGGTTGGAGGTGTTGGTACAGGAGGTTATGGCGGCGATGACCACCGCCCCCTCTTGCAGAGCCGGATAATCGCTGCCAGTAGTCACCCCGCCATTGCGCGCGCTCGCCTTGGGTTGCAGGCTCATGAAGTCATCGAAGGCTTGGCGGACCTGCGAAAGCGCCACGCGGTCTTGCGGGCGTTTCGGGCCTGCAAGGCTGGCTTCGACGCTGTTCAGGTCCAGTGCCAGGGTGTCGGTAAAGGCGGGCGCGTGGCCGGGCAGGCGCCATAGGCCTTGCGCTTTGCAATAGGCCTCGACCCGTTTCACGGTTGCCTTGGGCCGACCCGACAGGCGCAGGTAATCCAGGGTGATGTCGTCGACCGGGAAGAAGCCGCAGGTGGCACCGTATTCCGGGGCCATGTTGGCGATCGTGGCGCGGTCGGCCAAGGGCAGGTCGGCCAGGCCGTCGCCATAGAACTCAACGAATTTGCCGACCACGCCTTTCTTGCGCAGCATCTGGGTGACGGTCAACACCAGGTCGGTGGCCGTGATGCCCTCGCGCAGTTTGCCGGTCAATTGGAAACCAATCACTTCGGGGATCAGCATGGAAACTGGCTGGCCGAGCATGGCTGCCTCTGCTTCGATGCCGCCCACTCCCCAACCCAGCACGCCCAGGCCGTTGATCATGGTGGTGTGCGAATCAGTGCCAACCAGTGTGTCGGGGAAGGCGTAGGTACGGCCGTCTTCCTCGCGGGTCCAGACGGTCTGCCCCAGGTACTCGAGGTTGACCTGGTGGCAAATGCCGGTACCTGGCGGTACCACACGGAAATTGTCGAACGCGTTTTGCCCCCAGCGCAGAAAGGCATAGCGCTCGCCATTGCGCTGCATTTCGATGTCGACGTTTTCACTGAAAGCCTGCTGGCTGGCGTAGCGGTCGACCATCACTGAGTGGTCGATCACCAGGTCCACCGGTGACAGCGGGTTGATGCGCTGAGGGTCTCCCCCGGCCTTGGCCATGGCAGCGCGCATGGCCGCCAGGTCGACCACCGCGGGTACCCCGGTGAAATCCTGCATCAGTACCCGCGCCGGGCGGTACTGGATTTCGCGGTCGGACCGGCGATTTTCAAGCCATTTGGCCAGGGCATACAGGTCGCTGCCGGTGACCGTCTTGCCGTCCTCCCAGCGCAACAGGTTTTCCAGCAGTACCTTGAGCGACAGGGGCAGTGCGCTCAGGTCGCCCAGGCTGCGGGCGGCCTCAGGCAGGCTGTAATAGTGGTAGAGGCGGTTGCCTACCGTCAGGGTCTTGAGGGTATTCAGGCTGTCGAGCGAGGGCATGGGTCAACTCCTTCTGGGCCGGTGATCGGCAATCGCCCTGCGGTCGCCGAACTCACCGTCAAGGTGTCGGTCCGCAACGCACGGACCTGGCTGAAGGGTCAGGTTAGACCTGATTGCCGGGCCCGGCTAAATACTGGACCGGCGGGACGTGTCACTGGTTCCTAAACTCCTTTATCATTCGCCGATTTGCCGCCGTTGCGCCGTGCGCTCGGCCAGGGTCTGCTGCGTGTGCTGCCGACCGTCCTGGAGTGATTGATGAATACCCTGTTTATGCATTGCCGACCCGGTTTCGAGGGCGAAGTCTGTTCCGAAATCGCCGAGCATGCCGCGCGGCTGAATGTGGCCGGTTATGCCAAGGCCAAACCGCAAAGCGCGTGCGCCGAGTTCATTTGCAACGACGCCGAAGGTGCCGAGCGGTTGATGCGTGAACTGCGCTTCTCGCAGTTGATTTTCCCTCGGCAATGGGCCCGTGGCAGTTTTGTCGAACTGCCTGAAACCGACCGGATCAGCGTGCTGCTGGAGACCCTGGCCGAGTACCCGGTGTGCGGCAGCCTCTGGCTGGAGGTCATGGACAGTAACGACGGCAAGGAACTGTCGACGTTCTGCCGCAAGTTCGAGGGGCCGCTGCGCAAGGCGTTGCTCAACGCTGGCCGGCTGGTGGACGACGCCGCCAAGCCGCGCTTGCTGCTGACCTTTGTCAGTGGCCGGCGGGTGTTTGTCGGGTTGGCAGCGGCGGACAATTCGGCCATGTGGCCGATGGGGATCCCGCGGCTGAAATTCCCGCGTGAAGCCCCAAGCCGCTCAACCCTGAAGCTGGAAGAAGCCTGGCACCACTTTATTCCACGCGATCAATGGCCGCAGCGCCTGTCTGAAGACATGACCGGGGTCGACCTGGGTGCCGCACCGGGTGGCTGGACCTATCAACTGGTCAAGCGCGGTATGCTGGTGACGGCTATCGACAATGGGCCAATGGCTGAAAGCTTGATGGACACCGGGCTGGTCCAGCACTTGATGGCCGATGGTTTTACCTACAAGCCCAAGCAGACCGTAGACTGGATGGTCTGTGACATCGTCGAGAAGCCGGCGCGTAGTGCAGCACTGCTGGAAACCTGGCTGGGCGAGGGCCTGTGCCGCGAAGCGGTGGTCAACCTGAAATTGCCGATGAAGCAGCGCTATGCCGAGGTTCGGCGTTTGCTGGAGCGCATCGAAGAAGGCTTCAAGGCGCGCAAGGTCAAGGTATCGATTGGCTGCAAGCAGCTGTATCACGACCGTGAAGAGGTCACCTGCCATCTGCGCCGACTGGATATGAAACCACGTTGAGGCTGTTGCACGTCGCACTGGCCCAGCCAGGCAGTGCAAGACAGCTGTTACCTAGTCTTCGGAGAAAAGCATGACTGACACCGATTCTACCCTGACCGCCGATGCGGTCCTTGATGCCAGTGGTCTGAACTGCCCTGAGCCTGTGATGATGCTGCATCAGTACGTGCGCGATCTTGGCGCGGGTGGCCTGCTCAAGGTCATCGCGACAGACCCTTCGACCCGTCGCGATATTCCCAAGTTCTGCGTATTCCTCGGCCATGAACTGGTCGAGCAGCAGGAGCTGTCGGGTACTTACCTGTACTGGATCCGCAAGAAGCTCGATTAAGCCGCTGCCTGCCGGATGCGTTTGCGTGCACTGCGCACCAGGCGCACCGAGAGCATCAATGCGGCGCAGGTCAAGCCGACAATCAGGCCTTCCCAGAGGCCGCTTGGCCCGCTGGCCGTGCCCAGCCAGTCGGTCAGGCCGAGCAGGTAACCCACCGGCAGGCCAATGCCCCAGTACGCGAACAGGGTCAGGATCATGGTGACCCGCGTGTCCTGATAGCCACGCAGTGCACCGGCGGCAGTGACCTGGACCGCGTCGGAGAACTGGAACAGCGCCGAGTAGACGATCAGCATCGAGGCAATCTGGATGACTGCGCTGTCGGCGGTGTAGATCGAGGCAATGGGTTCGCGCATCAGCAGCATCAGGCTTGCTGAAAAGCAGGCGTAGGCCAACGCCGTGGCCATGCCGACGCCCGCAGCAAAACGTGCCTGGCGTGGCTCGCCGGCGCCGATGGCCTGGCCGACCCGCACGGTGACGGCCATGCCCAGCGAGTACGGAATCATGAACACCAGGGAGCTGACGTTGAGGGCAATCTGGTGCCCGGCAACCACAGTTGAGCCGAGGCTGCCGATCAGCAGGGCAATCACGGCAAAGATGCTCGACTCTGCAAATACCGCGATGCCGATTGGTAGGCCGATACTGAGCAGGCGCTTGATCAGGGCCCACTGCGGCCAGTCGAAGCGGGCAAACACCTCACTTGGGCGATAGACCGGCGCCCGGGCGATCCAGACCGCCATGCACAGGGCCATGAACCACATGACGATGCCGCTGGCCCAGCCACAGCCGACACCGCCCATGGCCGGCAGGCCCAGGTGGCCATAGATGAAGATGTAGTTCAACGGGATATTCAGCATGAGCCCGGCAAGCCCCAGCACCATGCTCGGGCGTGTGAGCCCCTGGCCGTCGCTGCAGCAGCGCAACACAAAGTAGATGCCTACGGCCGGCAGGCCGAAAGCGATGCCTTTCAGATAACCCATGCAGGGCGCGATCAACTCCGGGTCGACCTTCATCACGTGCAGGATTGGCTCGGCACTGATCAGCAACAGGCTGGCAGCAATTCCGACCGCCAGTGCCAGCCACAGTGCCTGGCGCACCAACGGACCAATCTCGGCAGGCTGGCCGGCGCCGAAGCGCTGGGCAACCTTGGGCGTGGTCGCCAGCAGAATGCCGGTCATCAATAGAAACACCGGCACCCAGATGGAGTTCCCCAGCGCTACGGCGGCAAGGTCCCGCGGGCCGACCCGCCCGGCCATCACCGCATCGACGAAGCCCATGGCGGTCGTTGCCAGTTGCGCGATGATGATGGGGGTGGCCAGGCGCATCAGGGTGCTCAATTCGGCGCGAACACTAGCGGGGCGGGAGAGCGGGGTGGTGTCGGTGGTCATGAGTGTCACAAGGCAGGTGTCCCCATTGAAGGTGTGGAAAATTGCTTAGTCTAACCGTTGACGGATCGGTCAGGAAATAACCTGTGACTGGATTGGCCGGGGCCGATGCGCCTAAACTGCGCTCCCCGACAGGAGATCGCCATGCTTATTGTTGCCGACGAAAATATTCCGCTGCTCGATGCTTTTTTTGCCGGCTTCGGTGAAATTCGCCGTTACCCGGGGCGAGCCATCGACAGCGCCTGTGTGCGGGACGCCGACGTCCTGCTGGTGCGTTCGGTGACTCAGGTTGATCGGGCCTTGCTTGAAGGCAGCAAGGTGCGTTTTGTCGGTACCTGCACCATTGGTACGGACCACCTCGACCTGGACTATTTCGAGCAGACAGGCATTCGCTGGTCCAGTGCACCCGGCTGCAATGCCCGCGGCGTCGTGGACTATGTACTGGGAAGCCTGCTGACGCTGGGCGAACTGGATGGCGTTGATCTGGCCAAGCGTACCTATGGTGTGGTGGGGGCTGGTGAAGTCGGACGTCGGCTGGTCGAGGTGCTGCGCGGGCTGGGTTGGTCGGTGCTGGTCTGTGATCCGCCGCGGCAGGCTCGCGAGGGCGGGGATTATGTCGGCCTGGAGCGTATTCTCGCCGAGTGCGACGTGATCAGCCTGCACACGCCGCTGACCCGTAGCGGAGAGCACGCAACCTGGCATCTGCTCGATCGCGAGCGACTGGCGCGCCTGCGGCCAGGTGCCTGGCTGATCAACGCCAGCCGAGGGCCCGTGGTGGATAACAGCGCCCTGCGTGAGCTGTTGCTCGCCCGTGACGATGTCCAGGCCGTGCTGGATGTCTGGGAAGGCGAACCACAGGTTGATCTGGCACTTGCCGACCTGTGTGTACTGGCCACGCCGCACATTGCGGGCTACAGCCTGGATGGCAAGCAGCGCGGTACCGCGCAGATCTATCAGGCATTCTGCGCCTGGCGAGGCGAGCCCGAGCAGGTGAAACTGGTCGATCTGTTGCCACGGCCATGGCTGGCGCAACTGAGCCTTGAAGCCGAAACCGATCCGGCCTGGGCCTTGGCCACGCTGTGCCGAGCCGTGTATGACCCGCGCCGTGACGATGCAGATTTTCGCCGTAGCCTTGGCCGTGACCCGGGTAAGCAGCGAGCAGCCTTCGACCTCTTGCGCAAGCAGTACCCGGCGCGTCGTGAAATCGAAGGCCTTGCCGTAAAGGTCAATGGCGAATCGCCAGCCTTGCGGCAGATGATCGCAGCGCTGGGGGCTGTGCAGGTCTGAACGGCAGGCAATAAAAACCCGGCGCTGGCGCCGGGTTCAGGAAGTCGGTACCGATCAGGCTTTTTTGGCGGTTTGTTCCCGGCTCTTTTCCAGGTCCTGGCAAGCCTTCTGGATCATCTGCTCGGTGATCGGGATTTCACGACCCTGAGCATCAATGATCGCGCCGCAGGCCGGGTTGGCGTGGGGCGACGCTTGTTGCGATGTGCTGCTGTTCTGCAAGCTCATATCCTGTCTCCTCATCAGGTTGCAAGCTCAGCCTAGATAGGCGCGATGACCGCCTTGTGACAAGGTCCTTCGCGAGTCGCCGCGCATGTACCAAGTCCACCAGAAAGCCATACAAACTGCCAGTAGCACTTTAGAACGAAATCTACTAGGCACTGCTGGGATGCGGCTTAAGTGCTGTGCTCATGCTGCTGCTCGGGTGTAGGCTGCTGCAAATCGACTGAAAGTGGCATTGTCATGATCCTCCGTGTGTCTTCCCGGCAACGCCAGGCCATTCAACTGGCATGGCGTTTTATCCGCCCGTATCGAAAACAGGCAATCGCCGCGCTGGTCGCGCTAGTGCTGACGGCGGCGATTACCCTGTCGATGGGGCAGGGGATTCGCTTGATGGTTGACCAGGGCTTCATGACGCAGTCGCCAACACTGCTGAATCAGTCTATCGGGTTGTTCTTGTTGCTGGTGCTGGCCCTTGCGGTTGGCACCTTTACGCGCTTCTACCTGGTGTCGTGGATCGGTGAGCGTGTTGTTGCTGATATCCGTCAGCAGGTGTTTGATCACTTGGTCTACCTGCACCCCGGTTTTTTCGAGAGCAACCGCAGTTCAGAAATTCAGTCGCGGCTGACCGCCGATACAACGTTGCTGCAATCGGTGATCGGTTCTTCGCTTTCGTTGTTTCTGCGCAATGCCTTGATGGTGGTGGGTGGCGTTGTGCTGCTGTTCGTGACCAACCCGAAGCTGACCAGCATTGTGGTGTTGGCGTTGCCCCTGGTGCTGGTGCCGATTCTGGTTTTCGGTCGGCGGGTGCGTAGCCTGTCGCGTCAGAGCCAGGACCGGGTAGCGGATGTTGGCAGTTATGTGGCCGAAACCCTGGGGCAAATCAAGACCGTGCAGGCCTACAACCATCAGGCCAGCGACCAGCGTCGTTTTGCTGTGACGGTCGAAGCGGCGTTCGACACCGCGCGCAAACGCATTCTGCAGCGCGCCTGGCTGATTACCCTGGTCATTGTGCTGGTGCTCGGTGCGGTGGGGGTGATGCTTTGGGTGGGTGGCATGGACGTGATCGCGGGGCGTATTTCCGGCGGTGAGCTGGCCGCGTTCGTTTTTTACAGCCTGATCGTCGGCAGTGCGTTTGGCACCTTGAGCGAGGTGATCGGTGAGCTTCAGCGTGCTGCGGGCGCGGCGGAACGTATTGCTGAGCTGTTGGCCGCACGCAGTGAGATCGTTTCGCCGGAGCACAGCGTGATGCACTTGCCGGAAAGGGTCAGCGGCCAGTTGGAACTGCGTGAGGTGTGCTTTGCCTATCCGTCGCGACCGAACCCGGCTGCTATTGATCATTTGAGCCTGGTGGTGGCGCCCGGCGAGACCCTGGCGTTGGTCGGGCCGTCGGGTGCTGGTAAATCAACGCTGTTTGATCTGCTGCTGCGCTTTTACGATCCGCAAGCCGGGCAGATCCTGCTCGACGGCCAGCCCGTTGATCGACTGGACCCTCAGGACTTGCGGCGAAACTTCGCGCTGGTCGCACAAAACCCGGCGTTGTTCTACGGCACGGTCGAGGACAATATCCGCTACGGTCGTGCCGATGCCAGCAGCGCCGAGGTCGAGGCCGCTGCACGCAGTGCCTACGCCCATGAGTTCATCCTGCAGTTGCCTCAAGGCTATCAAACCCACCTGGGCGAGTCCGGGCTTGGGCTTTCCGGTGGTCAGCGTCAGCGCTTGGCCATTGCCCGGGCGCTTTTGGTGGATGCGCCGATCCTCTTGCTCGACGAGGCGACCAGTGCGCTGGACGCACAGAGCGAGCACTTGATCCAGCAAGCCTTGCCAGGGTTGATGGCCGGACGAACCACGCTGGTGATCGCTCACCGCCTGGCAACCGTGCAGCATGCCGACAGGATCGCTGTCATCGATCAGGGCCGGCTGGTGGCGGTCGGCACTCATCGGCAGTTGATTGCCGAAAGCCCGCTGTATGCCCGGCTGGCGGCGTTGCAGTTCAGTGCTGCAGATACGCCACATGAAGCCGATAACAAGGTGTAAGCGAGGTCTTTACAGTTTTATGACGGCTCTAATACCGTCTGTCACATTTCTGTAGTAATCCCCTGAGACTATCGTAACCCGTTGTTGCGTAGCACTTGAATGCTTGCCGGCCGTCACGGATGACCGTTTTTTTTGCTGATGCTGGCTGCTTGCCAAGGGAGATAAGGATGTCTCCGCGTCTTGCATTGGTACACACACCTCTACCTTGTTGTGAGACCCTGCCCGATGTTCCTGCGTAAATCTCTACGGATGCAAATCCTCGCTCTGCTTGGCGGAAGCGTGTTGGCGATGCTGCTGATTGCTCTGGTCTGCTTCCAGTTTCTCTCTGCCAGCGTGCGTGGATATGGTGAGTTGGTCGATGGGCCGCTACAGGCCTCGCAGCTGATCGATGAGGCCAACTTGCAATTCAAGGTCCAGGTTCAGGAGTGGAAAAACGTCCTGCTGCGTGGCAAGCAACCTGCGGAACTGGACAAGTACTGGCAGCAGTTCCAGGCACGCGAGCAGCAAGTGCAGGACATTCTTGCGCAATTGATCAACAGCAACGCACAAGAATCTCAGCTCCAGGCGCGCCTCGTGCAACTCAAGGATAGCCATCGTCAACTGGGTGCGGCCTACGCCAAAGGCCGCGAAGCCTTTTTGGCAGCAGGCGGTGATCCTGTTGCAGGCGATCAGGCGGTAAAGGGTGTCGACCGGGCAACCAGTGAGCAGATGAGTGAGTTGGTCAGCCAGTTGCGCGCGGATGCCAAGGCGCGCGCTACACACATCAGTGAAGCGGCGCAGCGCACGGTCTGGCTGGGGTTGTTGATCATGTTCGGCTCGGCTGTGCTCGTGGGGCTGCTTAGTGTGTTGCTGGTCAACCGCAACATTGTCGAGCCAATCCGCACGCTGATTGAGTATGTGGCGAACCTCAGTCATGGCCGTTTCGATGCGCGTGTTGCCAGTGACCGTCAGGATGAGCTTGGGCGCCTGGCGTTAGCGGCCAATACCTTGCGTGATTTCCTTGCCGATACCTTTGGGCGTCTGCAGAGCAACGCGGTAGACCTTGAGTCGGCCAGCGGCGAGTTGCGGACCATCGCCGGCGGCATGGCTCGTGGCACGGATGACCAGTTTCAGCGCACCGATCAGGTCGCGACGGCCATGCATGAAATGTCTGCCACGGCGCAGGAGGTCGCACGCCATGCAGCTGAAGCGGCGCGTGCCGCCGACGAGGCAGATCACAATGCCCAGGCAGGCGAGCAGGTGATGCAGGCGACGATCGATACGATTGCCGCCGTTAATCAGGAAATTGTCGGTACCGCAGGCGTTATTCGCAATCTGGAGCACGACAGTGCGCGGATTGGCAAAGTGCTGGAGGTCATTCACGGTATCGCCGAGCAGACTAACCTGCTGGCACTCAACGCGGCCATTGAGGCGGCGCGTGCCGGCGAAGCGGGCCGTGGTTTTGCGGTCGTTGCCGATGAAGTGCGCAGCCTGGCTCAGCGCACCGGCGCGTCGATTGCCGAGATCAATCAGATCATCAGCGCTGTACAGTCGGGTGCCATGGAGGCGGTCAAGGCCATTGAGAGCGGTCAGGTGCGCAGTGAGGAGGGGGCCGCGCAAGTTCAACGTGCGGGGCAAATGCTTCAGCGCATCACCTTGGCGGTGGAAGCGATCCGCGACATGAACCGGCAGATCGCCACGGCTGCGGAGGAGCAGACCAGCGTGGCCGATGATATCTCGCGCAACCTGGTGGAAATCACGCGGATTGCGACCGCCAACCAGGAAGCGGTGGAACATACCGAGCAGGCCGGTGGTCGCCTGCACGAGCTGTCCGGGCAACTGGGCGCCGTTACCGCTCGCCTCAGCGCCTGATCGCCACAGGCGGGGGAAATCCGCCACTTGCCAGCCGCTGAGGCGTGGCAATGTGGCGGATTGTCGCCATGAAAACCGCTGAATATGCGCGGGCTGACACGTTTTAGCCATTGGCCGTTGGTGTGAGCGCAGTTGGCCCGCTTCCTGCTTTAAGGCGGCGTTGGCTTAGGCCATGCAAGCACCCGGCGGTTGCCGCTTCAGATGACCGCACGGCGTGACGACTGTTCCCCGATCCATCGAACAACCCCAGCCGCCAGCCATCGCGCCGGTGTCCAGGCCTGCTGCCTGAGTACCGGGTCGCCCTCTGCGTTGGCCTGCGCGAGCAAAAACAAAAATCGGGCGTGCACAACGGGGCGAGCAGTCATTGCCAATTACTTCACTTCAATTGGATTGAACTATGAAAAAAATCCTGCTGACGCTCTTGTGCCTGAGCGTCATCGGTTGCTCCAAGCCCAATGAGCCCGAGAAAACCGTAGACGTGCTGCTGATCGGCGGTGGCATCATGAGTGCAAGCCTTGGGACCTACCTCAACGAGCTGGAGCCTGAATGGTCCATCGACATCTATGAGCGCATGGACAAGGTTGCCGAAGAAAGCTCCAACGCCTGGAACAACGCCGGTACCGGTCACTCGGCGTTCTGCGAACTGAACTACACCAGCGAAGGTGCCGACGGAACGATCGATATCAGCAAGGCTGTCGGGGTCAATGAGCAGTTCGAGATCTCCAAGCAGTTCTGGGCCTATCAGGTCGAGCGCAATGTGCTGAACAATCCTAAGTCGTTCATCAACAATGTGCCGCACATGAGCTTCGTCTGGGGCGACAAGAACGTCGAGTTCCTGAAGAAGCGTCATGCTGCCCTGCAACACAGCTCGTTGTTCCGCGGCATGGAATACACCGAAGACCACAAGCAGATCGAGCAGTGGGTGCCGCTGGTCATGGAAGGCCGTGCCGCCGACCAGAAGATCGCAGCCACACGCATGCCGATCGGCACCGACGTCAACTTTGGTGAGATTACCCGCCAGTTGTTCGCGTCGATGACCCAACACGATAACGTCAAACTGCACGTTCAGCATGAAGTCCGCGACATTGTTCGCAATGCAGACAACACCTGGACCGTGGTCGTTGCCGACCTGGCCAACAAAGGCGTCGAAACCAGCGTCAAGGCCAGGTTCGTCTTCATTGGTGCCGGTGGTGGTGCGCTCAAGTTGCTGCAGAAGTCGGGTATTCCTGAAGCCGAAGGCTATGCAGGCTTCCCGGTCGGCGGTCAATTCCTGATGACGGACAACCAGGACATCGTTGCGCGCCACAAGGCCAAGTTGTACGGCAAGGCTTCGGTCGGTGCGCCACCGATGTCGGTTCCGCACCTGGACACCCGAGTGATCGATGGCAAGGAAGTGCTGCTGTTCGGTCCGTTCGCCACGTTCTCGACGAAGTTCCTCAAGAATGGCTCGTTGCTTGACATGTTCGCTGCGCTGACCCGCCACAACATCATGCCAATGACCCACGCCGGTATCGACAACATCGACCTGAGCACCTACCTGATGGGCCAGTTGATGCTGAGCTTCGACGACCGCATGGCAGCCCTGCGTGAGTATTTCCCGAACGCCCGGAACGAAGACTGGAAACTGCTTCAGGCCGGTCAGCGGGTTCAGGTGATCAAGAAAGACCCTGTGCACGGCGGTATCCTGCAGTTCGGTACCGAAGTGGTTGCGTCCGAGGACGGCACCATCGCCGCACTGCTGGGTGCATCACCTGGTGCTTCGACTGCTGCGCCGATCATGCTGAGTGTGTTGGAGAAGACCTTCAAGGACCGTATCAAGACCCCTGAGTGGCAGGCCAAGCTGAAGGAAATCATTCCAACCTATGGCCAGAAGCTCAACAACAACCTTGAGCTGACCAACAAGACCCGTGCCTGGAGCAGCGAGCGCTTGCAGCTGAACTTCGTACCGGTATTGCCTGAGGAAGCGCCTGCCCAGGCGGCGATGTAAGGCACATCATTGGCAAGCCCGCTTCAACAACGGTCGCACAAGGTTGTTGGCGCGGGGCTTGCCAGCGATACAGGTGCCGCGAACCCGCGGGCACCCTGCTGATGCCATCGCAGGCGTTGTATCAGTGGCGACGCTTCTTGTTGCCGTCGGCCAGGTTGTTGCCCAGAGCACCACCGGCTGCACCGCCCAGGCCTGCACCGATGGCCGAGCCGGTGCTACCACCGAGCTTGCCGCCAATCAGCGAGCCACCTGCCGACCCCAGGCCGCCACCCAGCGCTGCCTCGGCTTTGTTGCCCTTTTTCGCGGCCATTGCGCTGCCCGCTGCACCGCCAACGCCGGCACCGACAGCTGCACCGGTGCTGCCGCCCAGTTTTTGCCCGACAACGTTACCTAGAACGCCGCCCAGGCCGCCGCCGATTGCCGTCGTGCCATCGCCCGCCACTGCGCCTTGTGCGCACAGCAGGCCCAGAGTAATGGCGGCAAGAGTCTTACGCATGTGAAACAACCTCAAACAGGAGAAAAGGGCGCGTATTCTGAGGGTGTTCTTCGATGCCGGCAATCGACACTGACCATCGGCGTAGCACGCGAGCCGCCCCGTTTCAGAGGTCTTGGACCGTGCGGACCTGGTCTTTGTTGACGCGGTTGCGCTTGCCGTCCAGTTGCTCGAATTCGTAGAAACCGGAGTCATCATCATACGTTGGCGTGTCGATGGTCTGGATCTCGCGTCCGTCGTTGAGGGTGATCACGGCTGGCGATGAGCAGCCTGCCAGGGTGCCCAGGCCCAGTGCGAGGAGGATCGCTGGGAGTGCTCGTTGGATCATCGTGTATCTCCAGTCATGGATGGGATGCTGTACGGTCCTTGAGATGCATACCTTTACAGCAAGTTCCTTGTTGAGTGCAGCATAGCTGTCAGGTGTTGATCGTGGTCAGGGTAGCGCCGGGCGCGAGTTGATGTGGCCTGTGATATAACACCGGGCATGTGTTCCTACCAATGGATTCAAGGTCCCATGAAAGCCAAGGCTGATGTACCTTTTGTGCCGCTTAACATCGCGGTGTTGACCGTCAGTGATACCCGTACGCTTGAAACCGATACCTCGGGTGAGGTGTTCGTCGAACGCCTGACGACGGCCGGGCACGCCCTTGCGGCGCGTGTATTGCTCAAGGACGATCTCTACAAAATCAGGGCTCAGGTCGCGACCTGGATTGCCGATGAGCAGATTCAAGTGGTGCTGATTACCGGTGGTACAGGGTTTACCGGTCGCGACAGCACGCCCGAAGCGGTGACGTGCTTGCTGGACAAGCAGGTCGATGGTTTTGGTGAGCTGTTCCGGCACATTTCGTTGGCCGATATCGGCACCTCCACCATCCAGTCGCGCGCGCTTGCGGGCCTGGCCAATGGCACGCTGGTGTGTTGCCTGCCGGGTTCGACCAATGCATGCCGTACCGGCTGGGACGGCATCCTGGCCGAGCAGTTGGATGCCCGTCATCGCCCGTGCAATTTTGTCACCCACCTCAAGCAGGCCGAACCCTGCCAGAGCCGTGGCTGAGGCCGCGGCGGTGAAGCCGCTGATGTCCGTCGAGCAGGCCCTTGAACGCCTGCTGGCGTTGGCCGATAGCACGCCTGTTCGTGAGTATGAGCAGGTCTGCCTGGCTGAGGCTGAAGGCCGCGTACTGGCCCGTGAACTGGTTGCCAGCCTGGACCTGCCGCCGTGGCCGAACAGCGCCATGGACGGTTATGCCTTGCGCCTGGCCGATTGGCAGGGTGAGCCGCTGGTGGTGAGCCAACGGATATTTGCCGGTCATGCGCCCGCACCACTGGAGCCCGGCACTTGTGCGCGTATCTTTACCGGTGCGCCAATGCCGGCGGGCGCCGATTGTGTGGAGATGCAGGAAAATACCGAGGTTCTGGCCGATCAGCGGGTGCGCTTCACCCAGCCGTTGCGCGTTGGTCAGAACATTCGTCCTCAAGGCCAGGAAACACGCGCCGGTGAGCAGGTGCTGGCTGCCGGCACACGCCTGGGGCCTATCGAGTTGGGCTTGGCAGCCTCATTGGGCTGCGCTGAGCTGACGGTGGTTCGGCGCGTGCGGGTAGCGTTGCTGTCCACCGGTGATGAGTTGGTTGAGCCTGGCTTGCCGTTGGGCCCCGGGCAGATCTACAACAGCAATCGACGGCTGCTGGCGGCCTGGTTGCAGCGTTTGGGTTGTGAAGTGGTCGACGTCGGCATTCTTGAGGATGACCTGCAGAAGACCCGCGAATGCCTGGGGCGTCTCTCTGACGTCGACCTGATCCTCTCTACCGGCGGTGTTTCGGTCGGTGAAGCCGACTACCTGGGTATCGCCTTGCGTGAGGAAGGCGAGTTGGGGCTCTGGAAGCTGGGAATCAAGCCAGGCAAGCCGCTGACCTTCGGGCATTACCGCGGTGTGCCGGTGGTCGGGCTGCCCGGTAACCCTGCGTCGACGCTGGTGACGTTCGGCCTGCTGACCCGTCCCTACCTGTTGCGCCGCCAGGGTGTTCAGGACGTCGCGCCTCTGCAGTTTGCCGTGCCAGCCGGCTTTGAATGGCCCAAGGCCGGCAGTCGCCGGGAATACTTGCGGGGGCGAATGGAGCACGGGCAGGCGCGGATCTACAAAAACCAGAGTTCTGGCGTGCTGCGCAGTGCCGCCTGGGCAGAGGGACTGGTCGAGGTTCGTGAGGGCCAGACACTCGTGCCAGGCGACATGCTGCAGTTCATTCCGTTGAGCGAATTACTCGGCTGAGCGGCTTAGCAGTGCGCTGTCCAGGTCGGCACCACCTGTTCTGGACAGCGCGCTGAGGCGCGCGTGTACTGCTTCAAGTTGTGCCGCTGCAACGCTCCAGTCGTGCGTTGTACTGACGAACTGGCGAGCAGCGTCCGACAGTTGTCGCATGCGCCAGGGTTGGTTGAGCAGTTGGGTAATCATCAAGGCCAGGCCATCGCTGTCGTCGCAGCCCAGGTAGTGTTCGCCATTGTTTACGGTCAGGCCGGCGACGCCATCGCGGGTAGTGACCACGGGCAGGCCGGCCGCCATGGCTTCCAGCACCTTGACCTTGCAGCCACCTTTATGGCGCAGCGGGGCGAGGAAAATCGCCGAGTGACGTTGTATGTCGCGCAGGTCGGGCAGGTAGCCGATCCACTCGATACGCGGGTCATTCCAGTGCAATTTCAATTGTTCCGGCAGGGCATGGCCCGCGATTGCCACGCGAACCGCCGGGTTGCTCAGCCAGACTTTCGGCATGATGTCGTCGAGGGCCCACTCAATGGCATTGAGGTTGGCGCCGTACTCGAAATTGCCGACAAACAACAGGCGTTGGCTGTGCAGTGCCGGGCTCACAGACTGGTAGTACTCGCAGTCGACGCCATTGATGACCACACGGGCGGTGCGGCCAGTCATTCGGCTGATCAGGCCGGCGTCGTCTTCACTGACCGCAATCACTTCGCTGGCCTGGCGCAGTACCCGTGTTTCCCAGTACCGGTAGCGCCAGCGGTCGAAGGTATTGAAAGGGCGCAGCCACAAGGGCAGTCGGTCCTGGCGGGCGGCACCGGCAATGGATTCAACGGTGTGCTCACTGACAATGAATGGCAGTCCGCTCGATTGCAGGGCTTTTTCGAAGGGTTGAAAACTGTAGCTGTGCTCGATCTGTATCACGTCCCAGTGTTCTTGCAGCAAGTGCTCGAAACAATGCCGCAGGTGGGGCGCCAGGCCGTTGATACTGGCCCGCATCGGGTAGCTGACATAGAACGCTGCGAGCAGGTTGAGCGGGCTGCGCAGCGGGCGCCTGGGCAGTACGATCAAGCGCTCGACCCAGGGTTCGAGCGCTTGCCGTGCCGCGTCCCCAAGGGGGACCTTCGATTGCACCAACAAGGTGATGCGGTGGCCCCGTTGGGCCAGGCCGCGTAGCAGGTTGTATTGCCGGGTCTTGCCACCGCTGGTGGTTGGCCAGGGCAGGTTGGGCAGTGTCCAGAGTACGCGCATGAAGCCTTTCCTCTATCGCCGGGCGGGTAACGCTGGCCGATATGAAAGGCGCGCCTGCCTGAGTCAGCCGATGATCGGCTCTGGGGCGCGTCCGTAAATATCAGTAAAGCGTACGATGTCGTCCTCGCCCAAATATTCGCCACTTTGTACTTCGATCATCACCAGATCGATGACCCCCGGATTGCGCAGGCGATGGGTGCAGCCGGGTTTGATGAAGGTTGACTCATTGGTGTCGAGCAAAAATTCTTCTTCGCCGTTGGTCACCATCGCCATTCCGCTGACCACGATCCAGTGTTCACTGCGGTGATGGTGCATCTGCAGCGACAGCGACGCTTCCGGGCGAACCATGATGCGCTTGATCTTGAAGCGCGGGCCTTCCTCCAGCACGGTGTAGGTGCCCCAAGGACGCGTCACGGTGCGGTGCAGGCGATAGGCGTCATGGCCCTGGCGCTTGAGCTCCTGGGCGATCAACTTGACCTCCTGACTGCGCTGCGCGTCCGCGATCAGCAACGCATCGGGCGTATCAATGATGATCAGGTTGTCCAGGCCAAGGCCTCCTACCAGGCGGCGAGGCGAATCGATGTAGCAGTTGCTCACGTCGTGAAGTACGGTCTCGCCGTTGCATTGGTTGCCGTTGTGATCGCTTTCCTTCAGTTCGCGTACGGCTTGCCAGCATCCGATATCGCTCCAGCCCAGTTCGCTGGGAAGTACCGCAACCCGTTTTGAGGGCTCCATCACTGCGTAGTCGATGGAGATGTCCGGGACTTGCGCAAAACTGTCAGCATCCAGTTCCAGTTGCAACTCATCGTGACCGGTTTTGCTCTGGCTGCGCTCCAGGCATGCGCTTACGGCCGCGAGCAACTGCGGTGCATGCATCTCCAGTTCGTGCAGGATGGCATCCACACGCATGCAGAACATGCCGGCGTTCCACAGGTGCCGGCCTTCTTCCAGGTAGCGTTGTGCGGTGGCTGCGTCAGGCTTTTCAACGAAGCGCGCAACCTGATGGCCGTGAGCGCCCAGCGGTTGGCCCTTCTCGATATAGCCAAAGCCGGTTTCCGGGCGGCTGGGGACCAGGCCGAACGTAGTTAGCCAGCGCTGTTCGGCCAGTTCCCTGGCATGTCCAACGGCTGTTTCGAAGGCCTGCAGATCACTGATCAGATGGTCGGCTGGCAGTACCAGCAGTTGCGCGTCCTCACCGTAGTGGCGTGCGCAATGCAGGGCAGCGGCGGCAATGGCGGGCGCGGTGTTGCGGCCACAAGGCTCGAGAATGAAGTCCAGTGCGACGCGGGCCTGGTTCAGTGCCCGGTACTCATCCAGGGTACGGAAGAAAACATCGCGGTTGGTCACGGTCAACACCCGCTCGACATCCTTCAGGTTGCTGGCCCGGATGAAGGTCTTCTGTAGCAGGCTCTGACCATCTGGCATGCGCATGAATGGCTTGGGCATGGCTTCGCGGGAAACCGGCCAGAGCCTTGTGCCAGCGCCGCCAGCGATGATGCAGGGAATCAGTACACTCATCTCACATAGCCTCGAAGCAAGGGCGCTGCGATCGTGCAGCGCGACAGGAAGGAACAGGTACCTGGCAGGCGCTTGCACAATGAGTCAATAAACCGACTTTTTCACCGGCGTCGTCCTTGATTGCCAATATTTTGTCGAATAATGCACGTTAGGCGGCACGCTTTCAATGGCATTTCCATGAATGCGGGTGTTTTCCGACCGTTGATCGTACCCCGCTCTTGCTGTGCCGAGGCCGATATCGGTGCTGCGTGACGTTGCAGCTGGAATGTCGATAGACCTTGGCACAAGGGGGCATGTTAGCGCCTGGCTGTGTCAGGCGTACGCAGGGGGCGTTCAATCAGGATGGCAGGGCGCTTTGGGTGGCAAGCCTGCGGCTCACGGTGTTGCTGAGGGGCATTGCGAGTGCGTCTGCCCGAGGCGTATTCAGTGCTCAGTCGTCCAGGCTGATGATTTGCTCACGTACGGCAAACAGAACCAGGCCGGCCACGTCGTAAATCTGCAGGCGCTTCATGATCTGCGAGCGATGGGTTTCTACGGTTTTAATACTCAGGCCCAGGCCGTTTGCAATCTCCCGGGTGGACTTTCCGCGCACAATCAACCGCAAAATTTCCAGTTGGCGTGCCGTGAGGTTGTGATTATCGGCCGCTTCCGGCTTGTTCGCCTTGGCTTTGAGCAATGCCTGATTGATGACCGTATGGGCAATGGCCGGACTCAGGTAGCGTTCGTCGCAACGCAGTGCGGCAAGAGCTTGTTCAAGCTCGGTGGCAGTGGTGTCTTTGAGCAGGTAGCCGTGGGCGCCGGTTTCCAGGGCGCGCATGATCAGCTCCGGGTCAGTGTGCATCGACAGAATCAAGACTTTGCAGCGGCTATCGGTTGCGCGCAGCTGTGCCAGGGCGTCAAGGCCGCTGGTTGAGCGCATGGAGATATCCAGCAGGACGATATCCGGGTCAAGTCGTCGAACCAGTTCTGGCAACTGGTTGCCATCATTGGCTTCGCCTATCACGGTGTAGCCCGGAATGTCGGATACCAGTGCGCGTACGCCGGCTCTAATCAGTGAATGGTCATCTACTAGCAGTAATTTACAGGTCATGGGGTCTTACTTGCATTGGCGCGTTCGAGGGTTCGTGGTGCCCATGGGAACAATGCCTGGATCTTTGTGCCGTGGCCGGGCTGGCTGTCTACCGAAAGGCTGCCGCCCAGCAGGTTCACGCGTTCGAGCATGCCGGCCAAGCCGCGCTGGCCGCCCTCGGCAGGGTTGTCTGTGGCCAGGAAACCTTGGCCGTCATCGGTGATCGAGAGTGACAGGCCTTCAGGCAGGCGTTGAATGCAGACGACCAGATTGCTGGCGCGTGCGTGTCGCAAAATGTTTGTGACGGCCTCTTGGGTAATCCGAAAGGCGGCGATTGCGGTTTCCTGCGGGATACCGTCCATGCGTTGTCTGCAATCGAGGCTCCACAGCACATCGGTGTTCTCCAGCGTGCGCAGCAGGTGCGCGCGCAGGCTTGCTTCCAGGCCAAGGCTGGTCAGTTGCCGAGGATTGAGGATCGCTGAGACATCGCGGACATTGGCCAATGTATCGTCCAGTGTCTTGCGCAGGGTTGTGCAGTGTTCCTGCAACTCCGCCGGCAGGCGACGATAGAGCCAGTCGGCTTGAAGTTTGGCGGCGGTCAGCAACTGGCCGATATCGTCGTGCAACTCGCGGCTCAGGTGTTGGCGCTCACTTTCCTGCACTTTCAGCATGCGCTCGGCAAGTTCCTGCGGGCGCAAGGCGATTGAGCGCGCGCTTCGCAGCAATTGCCATGCAATGCACAGCATGGCCAAGGCCTGCAGTGCCAGCAAACTGCCCGGCATGGGCATCGAATGCAGGTACAGGTACAGGTTTGCGGCAATCGAGCTCAGGCAAAGCCCTGCGGTCAACCAGCGTAATAGGGCGGCTCCGGGTGACCAGCGCTTGAACGTCATGAGGCGTAGGAGCATAGGGAATGAAGCCACTGAATATATCGCTGTTGAAAGCCTGTCAAAGGTCGAACAAGAGGTATTGGTCGTATTGCCTTAAACAACTTGTTGATTGTTGGTTTTACATTGGCATGGCGGCCACGCTTTCAACCAACAGGCAATGCCATGAATTAAGCACTGCGATGCTGTGTGTCGACCGCAGGGACGCATATTAGCACTTCATATACATTTGGTCGCGGGTGCCGAAGGTGTCTGAATGGTCAGATTTTACTGGGTGGTACGGTCGTTCCGTTTTTGAGTGATTGTAGCACTTCGCTATCACGGGTGCAGTAAAGATACCTTCCCTTACATCAAGGTCGGGTGGGATTTAAGCGCTTTACCTGGAACTAGTCGAACGCGTTCAAAGTTATGGCTTAGTGTGTTTTCTGCACCGTTCAGGTAACGGCTCTATCGCGGGCTTAGTTCGACTTTAGTTGAGGCTAGTTGGCCTTGAAAAACAGCGGCTGGCATGGGGCGACTCGGCTCATTCTGCGCGGCTCGCCTCTTGCGGGTCCAAGGTGTTGGTCAGGTTGCCGATCAGCTCGAGTTGCTCCTGGTTATCCAGGCTGAGAATGCCGGTTTGCGGATCAATCAACTCCAGTTGCCAGGAAAGCAGTGTCAGGCAGTCCGAAAGCACGGTTAGCGCCTCACCGTGCAAACGATTGCGGTATCGCTCTGGCTCAAGCAGAAGTCGTAGTTGAAGGCAGAATTCGGCAATCTCGGATTGGTCGTGGGCCTGTGCGCGATTAGCCAGGGAACCCAGTGTGTCGACCATGCAGTCGATGGCATCCGGATCGTTGCCGATCAGTTCCAGGTGCGTCAGGCATTCCTGGGTCTTGGTCAGCAGAACCTCGGCATCAATCAGAAAGTCTTGTAGCGCGCTCGTGTTGGGTGAGTCGTCTTGCATTATGCGGCTCCCGCAGGGCGCAGGTTGGCGAAGTGCCGATAATCTGCCTGGCAGCGGACGTTTTGCAGTGCCGGAGCAGAAGCTGGCCACAACCGAGCGATAGCAAACAAAAGCCTGACTCCATTCATGCAATGAGAATGGCGTCACATTAATGGCTAATGGATATTGCGAGCATCAGGTCTCACCCGATTGCTGCTAGGGGTTTCCCTGATGCTGTCTGAGGTGCCCGTGGAAGGGCATGAAGAGGATGAGTGCAGTAAAGCATGATGCTAAAGTGACATCAATGGGGTGCCCAGCATTTTATTTGAGGGGTCAAGCTGGGCGAAAAACGGCCGATATACGGTTAATGCATTTAATTTGCGAAACAGGGGTTCTTCTAATGGCTGGCATTCTCGACACGGTAGACCAACGGACGCAGCTGGTAGGCGAGAACCGCCTGGAAATCCTCATGTTCCGTCTGGCAGGTCGGCAGTTGTTCGCCATCAACGTGTTCAAGGTTCAAGAGGTGCTTCAACTGCCGAAGTTGACGCTGATGCCTCAGCGCCATCCGTTTGTCTGTGGTGTCGTCAACTTGCGTGGGCAGACCCTGCCGGTGATCGATCTTTCTCAGGCGATCGGCATGCGCCCGCTGCAGCCCGGGCCGAACAGCACCATTATCGTCACCGAGTACAACCGTTCCGTACAGGCCTTCCTGGTCGGCGGTGTCGACCGGATCGTGAACATGAACTGGGAGGCTATCATGCCGCCGCCCAGCAGTGCGGGCCGGCAGCATTACTTGACGGCCATCAGCAAGGTTGACGATCAACTGGTCGAAGTCATCGACGTTGAGAAGGTGTTGGCGGAAATCGTTCCGTACAGTGCCAAGGTATCCCGCGACAAGCTCGAGGATCCCTTGCTGGCGCGTGCTTTTGGTCGTGAGGTGTTGCTGGTGGATGACTCTACGGTGGCGCTCGCCCAGCTGCGCGACACCCTGTCTCAACTTGGCGTGAAAATGCATGTGGCCAGTGACGGGCTGAAGGCGCTGCGCATGCTCAAAGCCTGGGCCGACGCCGGTGAAGACATCTGCGAGAAGCTGTTGATGGTGTTCACCGATGCTGAAATGCCAGAGATGGACGGTTACCGATTGACCACGGAAATCCGCAACGATCCGCGTTTGCGTGGTTTGTATGTGGTCTTGCATACCTCGTTGTCCGGCAGTTTCAACGAATCGATGGTGAAGAAGGTCGGCTGTGACAACTTCCTCTCCAAGTTTCAGCCCGACAAGCTGGTCGACGTGGTGCGCGAGCGTCTGATGTTGGACACGGCCACCGCCTGACGGGAGCAGGCCGGGCAGCGCCAGCCCGGCTGTCGGTGTAAGCTTGCTGCCTTTGACATCTCAGGGAGCAGGCCACATGCAGTTGAGCGCGTTATACCGTTACCCACTCAAGTCGGCCCAGGGAGAATCGTTGCAGCAGTCGTCTTGTGGGCTGTTGGGGCTGACTGGAGACCGGCGCTGGATGCTGGTGGAGCGTGAGAGCGGACGCTTCCTGACCCAGCGTGCGTATCCCCGGATGAGTCAGTTGTCGGCCCTTTATGATGCCGAGGGGGGCTTGGTGTTGAGCGCGGCTGGCCAGGATGCACTTCACGTTTCGGTACCGAGTCCCGATGACGCTTTGCGCGGTGTAACGGTCTGGCGCGATACCTTGCGCGTTCCGGACGCCGGTGATGCGGCGGCGGACTGGTTGAGCGTATTCATGGGTACCGCTGTACGCTTGGTTCATGTGCCTGAACAGCGAACCCGCTACCTGCCTGCCGGGTATGGCGAGAACAGCGACCGTGTCGCCTTTGCTGACGGTTTTCCCTTGCTGTTGATTGGCCAGGCCTCGCTTGATGACCTGGTACAGCGCGTTGGCCGACCGCTGGCAATGCAGCGTTTTCGGCCCAATCTGGTGATTGAGGGGAGTGCCCCGTTTGCCGAGGACGGCTGGAAGCGCATTCGTATCGGCACACAGGCATTTCGTGTGCTCAAGCCGTGCACCCGCTGCATCCTGACCACGATTGATCCACTGACGGGTGAGCGCAGCGCCGACCGTGAGCCGTTGACTACGTTGAAGACGTATCGGCAGAAGGATGGCGATGTGATGTTCGGGCAAAACCTGGTGGCCGACGGCGAGGGTGTGCTCGAGGTGGGTATGCCGGTGACGGTGCTGGAGTAACCCCGCTGTTCCCTCGGGCTGGGTAGCCTGCTGGCATGGAACCCATCAGGGCTCCATGCCGGCAGGCGTGTGGCTTACTGATCGTCAAAATAGCGTTCGTGCCAGTCCACAATGGGCTGCGGTGAGTTGAGCTTTTGCCCGTAGATCACCGAGTAGGACAGCACGTTTTGCACATACTGGCGCGTTTCGTCGAAGGGGATCGATTCAACCCAGACGTCGAAGCTCAGGTGGTTGGCGCCTCGCAGCCATTGTCTGACCCGGCCCGGGCCTGCGTTGTAGGCGGCCGAAGCGAGTACCCGGTTGCCATTGAACTGGCCGTGTACCTGACTCAGGTAGGCGGCGCCCAGCTGGATATTCTTCTCCGGGTTCAATACCTGCGCTGGGGATGCCAGGGGAATGCTGAACTTGCGCGCTGTCTCTTTGGCGGTGGCGGGCATCAGTTGCATCAGGCCACTGGCGCCAACACTGGAGCGCGCATCATCCATGAAGGCACTTTCCTGGCGGGTAATGGCAAATACCCAGCTCGAATGCAGTCCGCGGGCTTGCGCTTCACGTACCAGGGTATCGCGGTGGGCCATGGGGAAGCGGATATCCAGGTCATCCCAGTACTGCGCCTGGCTGATGGTGCGAATGGCCGGGAAGTACCAGCGCATGTCATAAGCCAGTTTGGCTTGGGCAACCATCTCGTCGCGGTTGAAGTGGCGGCTGACGTGATACCACTCGCGGCGCCCGTCAACGATTTGTCCGCGGGCATGGAACTCCAGTGCGCGGCGTATGCCTGGGGTATTGCGAACCTTGTTGATGACCTGTTGGCTCAGCATTAACGGCTTGTTGTTGAGCTGATAAGGCGTTTGTGCGCGGTCGGCAGCAAGGAACCCGTAGTAATCGCGCTCACGGGCGACGTTCTTGTACAGCAGCGGGACTTGTGGGTTCTTCGGCTGCGCCAATTCCAGGCTGCGAACCTGCCAGTAGCGCCAGCGGCTGCTGCTGGCCAGGTCTTGTGGCAGGCGTTTGGTCAGCTCGTGGGCATCCTCCCAGCGGCCCAGGCGCAGCAGCAGGCGAAGGCGCCACTCGGTGACCGTGTTGTCGCGCAACTCCGGGTCATAACGGGTCATCAGCTCGAGCGCGCGCGGGTCATAGCGGCGCGCCAGGGTCAGGCCGATTTCGTTGGCAATCGCAACCTTCTCGTCGCGCGAGAAGTGCATGCGGTTGGCGTAGTCGTCGAGCAGGGCCATGGCCCGCTCCGGGTCCTGGCGAGCCAGGCGCCGCAAGCCGAGGCTGACCACGTCGGCCATTGCCTCGTTGGCTGGGGCAAAGCGGCCAGGCTGATTCAGCAGTTCAGGCTTCTGCGCGACGTCGATCAGCAGCCGGCCTTGCGGGCCGAGGCTGTTCAAGGTCTTGACCAGGTTGTTCGCCAGGGCGTAATTGCGCGCCTGGGCGGCTAGCTTGAGGCGCTGCCAGCGTTTTTCCTCGGTCAACTGGCCTTCGGCAGCCCAGCGGTCGAACAGGGCATCGCAGGCGGTGGGCTGTGACTTGCCGACCAGCCAGAGTTTCTCGGCGCTGGCATAGCCTTCGGCGCGCTTGCCCTGAATCAGCAGGTGTTGGCCGTTGAGGCAGTCGAGCTCGGTGAAGTTGAGCTTGGGGTCGTAGTAACGGGCGAAGGTGTCCCACTCGCCGCGATCGGCCAGCCAACGCAGCCAGCGAAGTTTCATCCAGTTGGCTTGCGGCAGGTCGCCGTGTTCGGCAAGGAACTTCTCGATTTCGGCATTGCTTGCCGTCTTCAGACGAGCGGTCAGTTCGTCATACGCCAGGTAGGGCTCCAGCGGATAATCGCTCAGCGCCTGGGCGTAACGCCGATACGGGCCGCTGTCGCCCTTGGCCAGGGCGCGCTTGGCTTCATCGTAATACTGGCGCTGCAGCGTGATATCGGCCGCCTGTGCGGCGCTGACCGCAGAGGCAGAGAGAACAATGCATGAAACGAGGGTGTACAGGCGACGGCGCATGATACTTCCGAACAGTTTGACCAGAACAAGTGTCGGCGTCGCCAGCACTGATGGGTATTACGTGGTTAAGCTTAGCCGGTTGCCGGGGGCTGATCAAAGCACTGTGCTTGTATCGAGTTGTAATGAAGGGCTTGGCGCATAGAAGGTGCTTCCTTGATGTGAGTGTGTCGCAAACCGGGTAGAATGCGCGCCCGGTTTTTGGAGAAGATCATGACCCTGCTCAAATTCAGCGATGTGTCCCTGGCTTTCGGCGCGATGCCGTTGCTGGACAAAGTGTCCTGGCAAATCGCCCGTGGCGAGCGGGTCTGCATCATCGGCCGCAACGGTACTGGCAAGTCGAGCATGATGCGCCTGGTCAAGGGTGATCAGAAACCCGACGAAGGTGAAATCTGGCGCTCGCCAGGGTTGAAGATCGGCGAACTGCCGCAAGAGCTTCCGGTCGCCGACCAACGGACCGTGTTCGACGTCGTCGCCGAAGGCCTGGACGGTGTCGGTGCGCTGCTTGCCGAGTACCATCACCTGAGCCAGAACATCACCAATGATGCTGACCTGGAAAAGCTCATGCATGTTCAGCATGACCTTGAGGCGCGTGATGGCTGGCGCCTGCAGCAGTTGGTCGACAGCACCCTGAGCCGCCTGCAGTTGCCTGCCGACAAGACCCTCGCCGAGCTTTCCGGCGGCTGGCGTCGTCGTGTTCTCCTGGCGCAGGCGCTGGTGTCCGAACCCGACCTGTTGCTGCTCGACGAGCCCACCAACCACCTGGACATCGGCGCCATTGCCTGGCTTGAAGATGCCTTGAGTGGTTTTGGCGGCGCAGTCCTGTTCATTACCCACGACCGTTCCTTCCTGCAGAACCTGGCGACCCGCATCCTTGAGCTGGACCGTGGCGGCCTGATCGACTGGAACGGCGACTACGCCAGCTTCCTGGTGCACAAGGAAGCCATGCTGGCCGCCGAGGAGACCGCCAATGCGCTGTTTGACAAGCGCCTGGCCCAGGAAGAGGTCTGGATTCGCCAGGGCATCAAGGCCCGGCGTACCCGTAACGAAGGCCGTGTGCGTGCACTGAAGGCCTTGCGCGTCGAGCGCAGTGAGCGTCGCGAGCGTCAGGGCAAGGCCAACATCCAGCTCGACACCGCCGAGAAATCCGGCAAGCAGGTGATGGTGCTGGAAAATGTCAGCTTTGCTCACCCCGGTGGCCCGAAGCTGGTGAATGACTTTTCAATGGTGCTGCAGCGCGAGGACCGTATTGGTCTGCTCGGCGCCAACGGTACCGGCAAGACCACCCTGCTCAAGCTGATGCTGGGCGACTTGCAGCCCATCAGCGGTACGGTGTCGTCCGGTACCCGCCTGGAAGTGGCCTATTTCGACCAGTTGCGCCACCAACTGGATCTGGAAAAAACCGTTATCGACAACCTGGCCGAAGGCCGCGACTTCATCGATATCGATGGTCAGAGCCGTCACGTGCTCAGCTACCTGGGTGATTTCCTGTTCAGCCCACAACGCGCCCGCACCCCGGTAAAGGCCCTGTCGGGTGGCGAGCGTGCGCGTCTGTTGCTCGCCAAGCTGTTCAGCAAGCCGGCCAACCTGCTGGTACTCGACGAACCGACCAACGACCTGGACGTGGAAACCCTCGAACTGCTCGAAGAGGTGCTGTCTGGCTTCAAGGGTACGGTATTGATGGTCAGCCACGACCGGGCGTTCCTCGACAACGTGGTCACCAGCACCTTGGTGTTCGAGGGTGAGGGCCGTGTGCGTGAGTATGTCGGTGGCTATCAGGACTGGATCCGCCAAGGTGGTTCGCCGAAACTGCTCGGTGTAACCGAGAACAAGTCTGGCAAGCCTGAACTCAACAGTGCGGTGGTCAGCGCACCTGAGCCTGAGCCCGCGCCGGCTGCTCAACCGGTAGAGGCGAAGAAGAAGCTCAGCTACAAACTGCAGCGTGAACTGGATGCCTTGCCGGGGCAGATCGATGAACTTGAGCAGAAGATGGCTGCTGTTCAGGCACAAATCGCCGACGCTGGTTTCTATCAGCGCCCGATCGACGAGACCTCGAAGGTGCTGGCGCAGCTGGAGTCCCTGCAGGGTGAGCTGGATGTGCTGGTAGAGCGCTGGGCTGAGCTCGACAGCTGAGGCGGCGGGCCCGGCATGCGATTGCACGCCGGGCCTGGTGTTTTACTCGGCTTTTTTCATCAGGCGTACGGCAAGCACATCGCAGGGAGCGCCATGCAGGACGTCATTGGAGGTCGAGCCCAGTAGCAGGGCCAGGCCATGGCGGCCATGGCTACCAACCACGATCAGGTCACAACCCTGTTCCTTGGCCAACGTATGGATTTCCTGGCGCGGTTGGCCATAGGGCAGGTGGACGTTGTTCTCGCTCAGTTCAGGGTATTTGTTGATGACGCGATGCATGCGCTCCCTGGCCTGATCGATTTGTTGCTGCTGCAGTTGCGACAGGTCCATCGGCACGTCGCCGCCAAAGGCCATGGCCATGGGCTCAATGACATGCACCAGCGATATTTTGGTTTCGTCGGTGCTGGCGAGTTCGCGGGCACGCTTTATGACCGGATCGCACTCTTCGGTCAGGTCTACAGCGACCAGTATGTGTTCGTACGACATGAGAGGCTCTCCTGGCAATCACAATGGTTAAAGTATGGTCGGTTTCAGGCTGATTGTTCTGGACTGAGATCAATCAGTTCGTCTTTAAGGCTCAATTAGGAACAACAGATATGACGGTCTGGCTGGTGGTGTCAATCCTTGCGCTGATTCTCAGCCCCATGGCGTGGCTGTTGCCGTCCCATCGGCAGAGTGGGCGCATGGCCTTGCGCATGGAGGCCCGGCGTATGGGGCTGGCCATGCAATTGTCGCCGCAAACCTGGCCGCACTGGCTGCCGCAGGAGCCTCCCAGCACGTGTGCGCAGTACCATCGGGCCCGGCGCAAAGGGCGGGTGGACAGCTGGTGCTATTGGCAGGTCGAGGCCGGGCAGTGGCAGAATCAGTGGCGCGAACCCTGTACCGATCCTCACTTGCTGGAGCAGTTCACCAAGCTGCCCGATAGCGTCTACAAAGTCGAGGCGGGGCCGCAGATGATCGCGCTGTACTGGGGCGAGAAGGGGGAGTCGGCTGTATTGCAAGATATTGCCGAAGTGCTCCGCACCCTGGCGTGAGCCTTCAAGCCCTTCAAGAAAAAAGCCCGATCCATTCGTGATCGGGCTACAGGCCAGGCAGGCCGGCTATCGTTCGTGATGGTTCGAGTGTAGCTGTGCTGTCGTCTCAGGCATGCACATTCTGATTTTTCTTTTCTCTCATACGCTGAATGTCCACTGATTGCGGCAGGGCTGCGACGACTATCGTTGATATGAATGATGGTCGATCAACCTGGCCGTGGTTTTCCTGTCGCCCAGGAAAAATGACCGGAAAGTCGCGTTTTAACGACACTTTTGTGCATTTGACAACCGAAAGGATTTCGGAGAATGTGTGCACACCCAATCAAACGGGCGTATGAATTGAGCGTTTGTATTACAAGAACGCGCTTACAGAATCCCGACTATCGCGCTGACGGGTGTGCCTGGAGCAAGGGTCCGATAAACGCAGGCTTGTGGCCTGTCGAACCTTTCTTCAGCGATCGGCGTGTACTGTTCAGCTTCCATATCGTGGAGATCAGTTGATGATTTACGAAGGTAAAGCCATCACGGTTAAGGCTCTTGAAAGCGGCATCGTCGAACTGAAGTTCGACCTCAAGGGTGAGTCCGTCAACAAGTTCAACCGTCTTACCCTGAACGAACTGCGTCAGGCCGTGGACACTATCAAGGCCGATGCATCGATCAAGGGCGTAATTGTCAGCAGTGGCAAGGACGTGTTCATCGTCGGCGCGGATATCACCGAGTTTGTCGATAACTTCAAGCTGCCCGAGGCCGAACTGGTCGCCGGCAACCTGGAAGCCAACCGTATTTTCAGCGATTTCGAAGATCTGCCGGTGCCGACTGTGGCCGCGATCAACGGCATCGCCCTGGGTGGCGGCCTGGAAATGTGCCTGGCCGCGGACTACCGCGTCATGGCCAGCAGCGCCAAGATCGGCTTGCCTGAAGTCAAGCTGGGGATCTACCCGGGCTTTGGCGGTACGGTCCGTCTGCCGCGCCTGATCGGTGCCGACAACGCTATCGAGTGGATTGCCGCCGGCAAGGAAAACCGGGCTGAAGACGCGTTGAAGGTAGGGGCCGTCGATGCTGTCGTTGCCCCTGAACTGCTGCAGGCTGCGGCTCTGGATCTGATCAAGCGTGCCATCAGTGGCGAGTTCGATCACAAGGCCAAGCGTCAGCCAAAACTGGACAAGCTCAAGCTCAACGCGATTGAGCAGATGATGTCCTTCGAGACCGCCAAGGGCTTCGTTGCGGGCCAGGCTGGCCCGAACTACCCGGCGCCGGTCGAAGCGATCAAGACCATTCAGAAAGCGGCCAATTTCGGGCGTGACAAGGCCCTGGAAGTTGAGGCGGCCGGCTTCGTCAAATTGGCCAAGACCTCGGTTGCCCAGAGCCTGATCGGCCTGTTCCTGAACGATCAGGAGCTCAAGCGCAAGGCCAAGGCCCATGACGAAATCGCTCGCGATGTGAAGCAGGCCGCGGTACTCGGCGCCGGCATCATGGGCGGCGGTATCGCCTATCAGTCGGCGGTCAAGGGTACGCCGATCCTGATGAAGGATATTCGCGAGGAAGCCATTCAGCTGGGCTTGAACGAAGCCTCCAAGCTGCTCGGCAATCGCGTCGAAAAAGGCCGTCTGACCCCGGCGAAAATGGCTGAAGCGCTGAACTCGATTCGCCCGACCCTGTCCTACGGCGACTTTGCCAACGTCGACATCATCGTCGAAGCCGTGGTCGAGAACCCGAAGGTCAAGCAAGCGGTGCTGGCTGAAGTGGAAGGTCAAGTGAAGGAGGATGCGATCCTGGCTTCCAACACATCGACCATTTCCATCAACCTGCTGGCCAAGGCGCTCAAGCGTCCGGAAAACTTCGTCGGCATGCACTTCTTCAACCCGGTGCACATGATGCCGTTGGTCGAAGTCATCCGTGGCGAGAAGTCCAGTGACGTTGCCGTTGCCACCACCGTGGCCTACGCCAAGAAGATGGGCAAGAACCCGATCGTGGTCAACGACTGCCCGGGCTTCCTGGTCAACCGCGTACTGTTCCCTTACTTCGGTGGTTTCGCCAAACTGGTCAGCGCCGGTGTCGACTTCGTTCGCATCGACAAGATCATGGAGAAGTTCGGCTGGCCAATGGGCCCTGCCTACCTCATGGACGTAGTGGGTATCGACACCGGCCACCACGGTCGTGACGTGATGGCCGAAGGCTTCCCTGATCGCATGAAGGACGACCGTCGTTCGGCCGTCGATGTGCTGTATGAGGCCAAGCGCCTGGGTCAGAAGAATGGCAAGGGCTTCTATGCCTACGAGACCGACAAGCGCGGCAAGCCGAAGAAAGTCGCCGATGCATCGGTGCTGGAAGTGCTCAAGCCGATCATCTATGAACAGCGCGACGTGAGCGACGAAGACATCATCAACTGGATGATGATCCCGCTGTGCCTGGAAACTGTGCGCTGCCTGGAAGATGGCATTGTCGAAACCGCTGCCGAAGCGGATATGGGCCTGGTCTACGGCATTGGTTTCCCTCCCTTCCGTGGCGGTGCGCTGCGCTACATCGACTCGATCGGGGTGGCTGAGTTCGTTGCCCTGGCCGATAAGTGCGCCGATCTGGGGCCGCTGTATCACCCCACCGCGAAGCTGCGTGAAATGGCCCGCAACGGCCAGAGCTTCTTCGGTTAAGCGCCCAACGATATAGAGCGAGAATGAATTTATGAGCCTGAATCCAAGAGACGTGGTGATTGTCGACTTCGGTCGCACCCCGATGGGCCGCTCCAAGGGTGGCATGCACCGCAATACCCGCGCTGAAGACATGTCGGCGCACCTGATCAGCAAAGTGCTGGAGCGTAACGCCAAGGTTGATCCGGGCGAAGTCGAGGACGTCATCTGGGGCTGCGTCAACCAGACCCTGGAGCAGGGCTGGAACATCGCCCGCATGGCTTCGCTGATGACCCAGATCCCGCACACCGCTGCCGGGCAGACGGTCAGCCGTCTGTGCGGTTCCTCGATGAGCGCGCTGCACACCGCCGCCCAGGCAATCATGACCGGCAATGGTGACGTTTTCGTCGTCGGCGGCGTCGAGCATATGGGTCACGTGAGCATGATGCACGGGGTCGATCCGAACCCGCACATGTCGCTGTATGCGGCCAAGGCCTCGGGCATGATGGGCCTGACGGCTGAAATGCTCGGCAAGATGCATGGCATCACCCGTGAGCAGCAGGATGCCTTTGGTCTGCGTTCGCACCAGCTCGCCCACAAGGCGACGGTCGAAGGCAAGTTCAAGGATGAGATCATCCCGATGCAGGGCTATGACGAGAATGGTTTTCTGAAAGTCTTCGACTACGATGAAACCATTCGTCCGGACACCACCCTGGAAAGCCTGGCTGCACTCAAGCCGGCGTTCAATCCGAAGGGCGGCACCGTGACGGCAGGTACCTCGTCGCAGATCACCGACGGTGCCTCGTGCATGATCGTGATGTCGGCGCAGCGTGCCAAGGACCTGGGCATTCAGCCGTTGGCGGTGATTCGTTCGATGGCGGTGGCTGGTGTAGACCCGGCGATCATGGGCTACGGCCCGGTGCCGGCTACGCAGAAAGCGCTCAAGCGCGCCGGCCTGAAAATTACCGATATCGATTTCTTCGAGCTGAACGAAGCCTTCGCGGCACAGGCTCTGCCCGTGCTGAAGGATCTGAAAGTGCTCGACAAGATGGATGAGAAGGTTAACCTGCACGGCGGCGCGATTGCATTGGGTCACCCGTTCGGTTGTTCCGGCGCTCGAATCTCCGGAACGCTGCTCAATGTC
Organism: Pseudomonas sp. HLS-6; assembly: GCF_002753995.1. NCBI lineage: Bacteria > Pseudomonadati > Pseudomonadota > Gammaproteobacteria > Pseudomonadales > Pseudomonadaceae > Pseudomonas > Pseudomonas sp. HLS-6. The sequence goes on along the minus strand of NZ_CP024478.1, from coordinate 3,573,813 downwards.
ATGAAGCAGAATGGCGGTACCTTCGGTGTCTCGACCATGTGCGTTGGCCTGGGCCAGGGCATTACCACTGTTTTCGAACGCGTCTAAGCGTTGGGTGGTAGGAAGCCGGGGCCTTGTGCCCCGGTTTTTGTTTGTGCAGGATATTTTTCTCAAGAGGGCAGGCAGCATGCAGATACAACCAGGCGTATACCGGCATTACAAAGGGCCTGAGTATCGTGTATTCAGTGTCGCCCAACACTCCGAAACCGAGGAGTGGGTGGTGTTTTATCAAGCGCTCTATGGCGAGTTCGGCCTGTGGGTGCGGCCTCTTTCGATGTTCCTCGAGTCGGTCGAGGTTGACGGCGAGCAGGTGCCGCGCTTTGCTTTGGTCAAGGCCGAAGAGACGTTGTTTACCCGTGGCGATGCCGAAGCAGGCTAGTTCACTGCGCTTGACCTCACTCTGTTGCCACTATATATAGCGGTGCCACGTCAGGTACCTGCCGTGTTTTTATTTTCAGTATTCAGGAATTTTCCGATCCATGGGCAAATCGCTGGTCATTGTGGAATCCCCGGCTAAGGCCAAGACCATCAACAAGTACCTGGGCAACCAGTACGTGGTGAAGTCGAGTATCGGCCATATCCGAGACCTGCCCACCAGCGGTTCGGCCAGCGCCAGCAAGGAGCCTGCTGCCAAGCGCGGCAAGGCTGCCGCGGCAGAGGGGCCGGTACTCACGCCCAAGGAGAAGGCGCGCAAGCAATTGGTCGCGCGCATGGGTGTCGATCCAGACCACGGCTGGAAAGCCAAGTACGAGATCCTTCCCGGCAAGGAAAAGGTCATCGAGGAACTGCGCCGTCTGGCCAAGGATGCTGACACCATCTACCTCGCAACCGACTTGGATCGCGAGGGGGAAGCCATTGCCTGGCACCTGCGCGAAGCCATTGGTGGTGATGACGATCGTTACAAGCGCGTTGTGTTCAACGAGATCACCAAGAAGGCCATTCAGGAAGCGTTCTCCCAGCCGGGCGAACTGGACATCGATCGGGTCAATGCCCAGCAGGCGCGGCGCTTCCTTGACCGTGTAGTGGGTTACATGGTCTCGCCGCTGCTGTGGCAGAAAATTGCCCGTGGCCTGTCGGCCGGTCGTGTGCAGTCGGTCGCGGTAAAGCTGGTGGTCGAACGCGAGCGCGAGATCCGTGCATTCATCCCGGAAGAGTACTGGGAGATCCACGCCGACCTGGGCACCGCCAAGAACGCCAAAGTGCGCTTTGAAGTGGCACGTGAGAACGGTGAAGCGTTCAAGCCGCTCAACGAAGCCCAGGCGATGGCTGCGCTGGAAAAGCTCAAGGCGTCCAGCTACAGCATCGTCAAGCGCGAAGACCGCCCGACCAGCAGCAAGCCGTCGGCACCGTTCATCACGTCGACCCTGCAGCAGGCTGCCAGCAACCGCCTGGGCTTCGGCGTGAAGAAAACCATGATGATGGCCCAGCGTCTGTATGAAGCCGGTTACATCACCTATATGCGTACCGACTCGACCAACCTGTCGGTCGATGCCGTGGAAATGGCGCGCAGCTACATCGAAAGCGAGTTCGGCAAGAAGTACCTGCCTGATGCGCCGATTGTGTACGGCAGCAAGGAGGGCGCTCAGGAGGCTCACGAAGCGATTCGTCCGTCTGACGTCAATACACATCCAAGCAAGCTCAGTGGCATGGAGCGCGACGCCGAGCGCCTCTATGAGCTGATCTGGCGTCAGTTCGTGGCCTGCCAGATGCCGCCGGCACAGTACCTGTCGACCACTGTCAGTGTGAAAGCCGGTGAGTTCGAACTGCGTGCCAAGGGCCGTATCCTGAAGTTCGACGGTTACACCCGGGTCATGCCGCAACAGAGCAAGCCGGGCGACGATGACGTGCTGCCGGAAATGGAGCAGGGCGAAAGCCTGAAGCTGATCCAGCTCGACCCTAGCCAGCATTTCACCAAGCCGCCGGCACGCTTCTCTGAAGCCAGCCTGGTCAAGGAGATGGAAAAGCGTGGTATTGGTCGTCCGTCGACCTATGCCGCCATTATTTCCACCATTCAGGACCGCGGCTATGTCACGTTGCACAACCGCCGTTTCTACTCCGAGAAGATGGGCGATATCGTCACCGAGCGCCTGTCTGAGAGCTTCTCCAACCTGATGGACTACGGCTTCACCGCCGCGATGGAAGAAAACCTCGACGACGTCGCCCAGGGTGAGCGTGACTGGAAGAGCGTTCTCGACGAATTCTACGGCGACTTCAGCAGCAAGCTGCAGGCGGCCGAGTCGAGCGAAAACGGCATGCGTGCCAACCAGCCGACGCTGACCGATATTCCGTGCCGTGATTGCGGTCGTCCGATGATGATTCGTACCGCCTCGACCGGCGTGTTCCTTGGCTGTTCCGGTTACAGCCTGCCGCCGAAAGAGCGCTGCAAGGCGACGGTCAACCTGGTGCCGGGTGACGAGATTGCTGCCGATGATGAGGGTGAGTCCGAGTCGCGGGTGCTGCGCAACAAGCACCGTTGCCCGATCTGTGCCACGGCGATGGATGCCTACCTGCTCGATGAGAAGCGCAAGCTGCATATCTGTGGTAACAACCCGGATTGCGTCGGCTACGAAATCGAAGAGGGCAACTACCGTATCAAGGGCTATGAGGGCCCGAGCCTTGAGTGCGACAAGTGCGGCAGCGAGATGCAGTTGAAGACGGGCCGTTTTGGCAAGTTCTTCGGTTGCACCAACACCGAGTGCAAGAACACCCGCAAGCTGCTCAAGAGCGGTGAGGCGGCGCCGCCGAAGATGGACGCGGTGAAGATGCCGGAGCTCAAGTGCGAGAAGGTCGATGACACCTACGTGCTGCGCGACGGTGCCTCGGGCTTGTTCCTGGCCGCCAGCCAGTTCCCGAAAAACCGTGAGACCCGTGCGCCGCTGGTGATCGAGATCGTTCCGCACAAGGACGAGATTGATCCGAAGTACCATTTCCTGTGCGAAGCGCCCAAGAAAGACCCTGAGGGTCGTCCTGCGGTTATCCGTTACAGCCGCAAGACCAAGGAGCAGTACGTGCAGACCGAGGTGGACGGCAAGCCTACCGGCTGGCGTGCCTTCTACGATGGCAATGCCTGGAAGGTCGAAGACAAGCGCTGATCGTTCTGGCGCAGTCGAGGGCCGTATCCGACGTGTGTCGGATGCGGCCTTTTTCATTTCAGGGCCAGACACTGCTTGCGGTCGGGCAGGGCATCCCTGAAACTGGCAGGCCCGCCTTGCAGCCTTTCGGAGGGCATCCAGATGGCCCAGGAACTCTATACCCGCACCAATCAGAAGATCTATTTCGCTGGCCTGGCCCTTGAGGCGCTTGGCAAGGCGCAGGAGAGTCGGGCGATGAATGCCCAGGCGCTGGTTCAGGCCGAGCGTGAGTCGGCACTCTTCCATCTCTATGGGGCGTTGCTGGGCTTGTGCCACGAAATTGCGGGCTTCTACCGTTTGCCACAAGCCGGCGCATCGCGTGTCGAGCTGTTGCTGACGCCTGAAGTGCTTGAGGCGGTGGCCATCCCCGAGATGGCCGAGCTGATCGAGTTGGCGCGTCAGCCGGAAACCTGGCTGGCGCAACTGATAAGTGCTTATGCCAATTTGTTCCGACCGCCTGTCGCGGCAAAAAAGCCGAAAACCGACGTTACTCAGCCATTGATTCAGGCGGTCAGCCTTGATGAACCTGAGGTTGAGCCGCTATCGCGGGAGGCGTTGGAGCTCTGGCGGCAGAATCTCAAAAGCCTGACCGTTCGTTTCCGTGAGGGCTTGAGTGAGTGCTGAGTTCATCGGTGGCTGGTACAATGCCAGCCTTTCGTGGAGAACAGCCTTTTATGCCAACGTCCTTTCTAGAAATTGTCGAGTTACCTGACGGCCGCATCGAACTGCGCCGCGCCGAGGACGAAGGGTCGTTGGTTACCCTGGATTTCTCAGAGGACGCCAAGGCTTTTCTGCAAGGGCAGCACGTAGAAGTGGCCAAGGCCATGCTCAGCGTGGGCGTGCAGATGGCTGGCAAGCTGGTTGAAGGCGAGATCGAGCGTGAAGACGGCCCACGGGTTCTGCATTAATCGCCCTTGAGGGCTTCTCCGTTCTGGAGAAGCCTTGCCTGCAGATGTATTGACCTGCTGAACGTCAGCCGAGGCGGATGTTCAGGCTTTGCGCGTGCCCGGCACGTGCAGCATTGATCAGTTGTTGGCGGGCCGACGTGCTGACCGGGTTTAACCAGCTCACTACGGTGTGGCTGCGGCCCAGGCGCAAGGCGTCGCAGGCCAGTTGCAGGGCGCTCTGGGTGTTGCGTGGTTGTAGCAGAAGGATGCGTTCGCGGTTCAGGCCGGCATCGCGTAGCCAGGCTTGAGTTAGGCTGGTAGGCGGTGCGATCAGGGTCAGCCAGCGGGCATCCTGTTCTTCGCTCAGTTCACGAAGCATTGGGGCCAACAGGCTTTGGCAGTTCCCCAGTGCACCTCGGAAGGAAAGCTCACTGAATACCTCGGGATCGTTGTTCGGTCGCACAGGTTCTGCCGGCTTCAGGCGGGGCAGGATCGGCTGGGCCAGGAACGCCTCGAACAACGGCAGTTGGGCTTGCTGAGGTACATGGGGGAACTGCATAACGCCTCCTAATTAGCGGCGAATGACGCCGACGCTCAAGCCTTCGATCACCAGTTCCTGCTCTTTGAGGTCGACTTCGATGGGCGCGAACTCAGGGTTTTCGGCTATCAGCCAGACTTTGTTGCCTTCGCGTTTGAAGCGTTTGACCGTGACTTCGTCGCCGATACGGGCAACGACGATCTGGCCGTTACGGGCTTCGCGGCAGGTGTGAACGGCCAGCAGGTCACCGTCCAGAATGCCGACATCCTTCATGCTCATGCCGTGAACGCGCAACAGGTAGTCGGCCTTGGGGTGGAAGAAGCTTGGGTTGATGTTGCAGGATTGCTCAATGTGTTGCTGGGCGAGAATGGGTGCACCGGCAGCGACCCGACCAATGATTGGCAGGCCACTGTCGTCGCTCTTGGCCTCGAAGCCTGGGATGCGGATGCCGCGAGAGGCGCCCGGGGTCATTTCGATCGCGCCTTTGCGGGCCAGTGCCTTGAGGTGTTCCTCGGCAGCGTTGGGCGATTTGAAGCCCAGCTCCTGGGCGATTTCCGCACGTGTTGGCGGGAAGCCGTTGTCTTCCAGGCAGCGTTTGATAAAAGCCAGAATCTCAGCTTGGCGTGGCGTCAGTTTTAGCATGTCGATCGCTCTGTCTTTTTATACAGTGACTGGGATTATATACAGTGGAAGAGGGTTGGCAATACATAAGCTTCACCTGACGGGCTGTTGGCGTTGCAACGACGTCGACTTGCGTGGGCTTGTTGCCTGAAGCCTGCGCCTTGAAGCTGTGATTAAATACGTGACCCGTGAGCCAGAAAACGGCCGCCCAGACTTGACAATACCCTTGCTTGAAACGTATGTTTCAAACAAGTGTTTGTCAGGCGGAGTAGTCATGGCCCAGTCGGAAACCGTTGAACGCATTCTCGATGCAGCAGAACAGTTGTTCGCGGAAAAAGGTTTTGCCGAAACCTCATTGCGGCTGATTACCAGCAAGGCCGGCGTCAACCTGGCGGCGGTGAACTACCATTTCGGTTCCAAGAAGGCGCTGATCCAGGCCGTCTTCTCGCGTTTCCTTGGCCCGTTCTGTGCCAGCCTGGAGCGTGAGCTGGAGCGTCGTCAGGCGCGTCCGGAGCAAAAGCCGACACTCGAAGAGCTGCTGGAAATGTTGGTCGAGCAGGCGCTGGCGGTGCAGCCGCGCAGTGGCAACGACCTGTCCATTTTCATGCGCCTGCTGGGTTTGGCGTTCAGCCAGAGCCAAGGGCACTTGCGGCGGTACCTGGAAGACATGTACGGCAAGGTGTTTCGTCGCTACATGTTGCTGGTCAACGAAGCGGCGCCGCGTATTCCGCCAATCGAACTGTTCTGGCGTGTGCATTTCATGCTCGGTGCCGCCGCGTTCAGCATGTCCGGCATCAAGGCGTTGCGCGCAATCGCCGAAACCGATTTCGGGGTCAACACCTCGATCGAGCAGGTCATGCGCCTCATGGTGCCGTTCCTGGCGGCCGGCATGCGCGCCGAAAGCGGTGTGACCGACGAAGCCATGGCCGCTGCGCAATTGCGTCCGCGCAGCAAGTCGGGCAGTGCGCCAATGCCTGCCAAGGCCTGATGCAACGGCGGGGCGCTTCAGCTAAGCTAGCGCCCCATGCCTACTCTCGATTTACTGCATATTTCCATCGCCGATCAATGCCTCTATGGGTTTGCCGAGGGGCGCCTGGTCGTGCGTCTTCCAGTGTCTACCGCGCTCAATGGTGCGGGGGAAACCAGTGGTTCCGGATGTACCCCTCGCGGTCGCCATCAGGTTCGCGCAAAAATTGGCGCGGGCTTGCCCTGCGGCGCGGTGCTGAGGGGGCGACGCTGGACGGGTGAAACCTGGACGCCGGCACTGCATGAGCAGTTTCCCGGGCGTGACTGGATTCTGTCGCGCATCCTCTGGCTCAGTGGCTGTGAGCCAGGGCGCAATCGCCTTGGGCCGGTCGATACCTTCCGCCGCTATATCTACCTGCATGGCACGCCGGACACGGAACCCATGGGCGTTCCGCTGTCCCATGGTTGTGTGCGCCTACGCAGTGCCGACCTGGTGAGCCTGTTCGAGCAGGTGCCGGTGCATTGCCCTGTGCAGATCGAAGAAGCCGCGTGCCCCGAGTGGGCCACGACCTCCCTCAACTGAAGGATCATTTATGAGTGCCAGCCTGCAAGGCTCCCTGATGGTGGACGTCGCCGGTACCTGGTTGACCGCCGAAGACCGTCAACTCCTGCGCCAGCCCGAAGTGGCGGGCCTGATCATTTTTGCCCGCAACATCGACTGCCCGCGCCAGGTGCGAGAACTGACCGCTTCCATTCGCGCCATTCGCCCCGACCTGATCCTGGCGGTTGACCAGGAGGGTGGCCGGGTGCAGCGCCTGCGTCAGGGCTTTGTGCGTTTGCCGGCCATGCGCGCCATTGCCGACAACGACAATGCCGAGTACCTGGCAGAGCAATGTGGCTGGCTGATGGCGACCGAAGTGCTGGCGGTAGGCCTGGACCTCAGCTTCGCGCCAGTGCTGGATCTCGATCATCAGCGCAGTGCGGTGGTCGGCAGCCGTGCGTTTGAAGGTGACCCCGAGCGCGCTACCGTGCTGGCTGGTGCCTTCATCCGTGGCATGAACGCGGCCGGCATGGCGGCCTGTGGCAAGCATTTCCCCGGCCATGGCTGGGCCGAGGCGGATTCGCACGTGGCGATCCCGACCGATGAGCGCAGTCTCGCGCAGATCCGCGCCGCCGACCTGATTCCGTTCACTCGCCTGAGTGGGCAGTTGGCTGCTGTGATGCCGGCGCACGTGATCTATCCGCAGGTCGATAATCAACCTGCCGGGTTCTCGCGGCGCTGGCTGCAGGACATTCTGCGTGGCGAGCTGGGTTTTGACGGTGTGATCTTCAGTGATGACCTGTCGATGGCCGGTGCGCACGTCGTTGGTGACGCTGCCAGTCGAATCGAGGCCGCCTTGAGTGCAGGCTGTGACATGGGGCTGGTGTGCAACGATCGGGCGGCGGCAGAGCTTGCGTTGTCGGCAGCCCAGCGCATGAAGGTAAAGCCCTCGCCACGTATCGCGCGCATGCGCGGGCAAGGCTTTGCCACTACCGAGTATCGCCAACAGCCACGCTGGCTAGCGGCTTTAGGGGCTTTGCAAGAAGCCCAGTTGATCGATTAAGGACACACAATGACTGTTTACGCCATTATCGGCGGTACCGGCCTGACCCAGCTTGAGGGCTTGAACATTCGTCAGGCGCTGCCGATGGACACGCCCTATGGCCGGCCGTCGGCTGACGTATTGGTGGGTGAGTATGCCGGTCGTGAAGTGCTGTTCCTGGCTCGTCATGGCCATCCGCACCGCTTTCCACCGCATAAGGTCAACTACCGTGCCAACCTGTGGGCTTTGAAGCAGGCGGGTGCTGAGGCAATCCTGGCGGTGAACGCCGTGGGTGGCATTCATGCGGCGATGGGGACCGGGCATTTCTGTGTGCCGCATCAACTGATCGACTACACCAGCGGTCGTGAGCACACGTATTTTGCCGATGACCTGGAGCAGGTCACGCACATCGACTTCAGCTACCCCTACAGCGAGCCACTGCGTGCCCGGTTGATTGCCGCGCTGGCAGCCGAAGGTGTCGGTTACAGCAGCCATGGTGTTTATGCCTGCACCCAAGGGCCACGCCTGGAAACCGTTGCCGAGATCGCCCGTCTTGAGCGTGATGGCTGCGACATCGTCGGCATGACCGGCATGCCGGAAGCCGCATTGGCACGCGAGCTGGAGCTGGACTATGCCTGCCTGGCATTGGTGGTGAACCCGGCGGCGGGTAAATCAACCGCCGTGATCACCATGGCCGAAATCGAGCAGGCACTGCACGATGGCATGGGCAAGGTGAAGTCGACCTTGGCGCGGGTGTTGGCGGGCTGATTGTGCCGCTGCTTTGATCGCGCTGGCGCCCCGCTGACACCTTCGTTGACACCCTCGTTAACACCGCGCTCACCCGCTTTTAGGCGGGTGACGACGGCCTGGCAAGGGTGCCAGTAGTGCGTCGATATCGTCGTCTTCCAGTTTCCAGTCTCCGGCCTGGCGCCCATCCAGTACACCGGCTGCCAGTGCAGACTTCTCCTGCTGCAGCTGCTGGATCTTCTCTTCCACGGTGCCGCGGGTAATCAGCTTGTAGACGAACACCGGTTTTTCCTGGCCAATGCGGTATGCACGGTCGGTCGCTTGCTGTTCGGCTGCCGGGTTCCACCATGGGTCGTAGTGAATCACGGTGTCGGCTGCCGTGAGGTTGAGGCCGACGCCACCGGCCTTGAGGCTGATCAGGAAAATCTGCAGCCGGCCGCTCTGGAAGTCTGCAACCGGTGCGCGTCGGTCGCGGGTGTCACCCGTCAACAACGCATAGTCGATACCGCGCTGTTGCAGTTCCTCGCCAATCAGCGAAAGCATGCTGGTGAACTGCGAGAACAGCAGCACTCGACGGCCTTCGGCGAGCAATTCTTCAAGCATCTCCAGCAGGCTGTTGAGTTTGCCCGAGTTCGCGCTGCGTGATGGGCCGGCTGCTTCGGATTTGACCAGACGCAGGTCGCAACAGACTTGGCGCAGCTTCAGCAGTGCCTCAAGAATGATGATCTGGCTGCGGGCAACACCCTTGCGGCTGATCTCGTTGCGGACTTTCTTGTCCATGGCCAGGCGCATGGTTTCATAGACGTCGCGCTGTGCTTCGGTCAAGTCGACCCAGTGGATCATTTCGGTCTTGGCCGGCAGTTCGGTTGCCACCTGCTCCTTGGTTCGGCGCAGCAGGAAGGGCTTTATCCGTGCATTCAGGTGCTGCAAGCGTTCTTCGTCACCCTGGCGCTCAATAGGCACCCGGTAATCGCGGTTGAACGCCTTGTTGTCGCCCAGCCATCCCGGCAGCAGGAAGTGGAACAGTGACCAGAGTTCGCCCAGGTGGTTTTCCAGTGGCGTACCACTCAGGCACAGGCGTTGCCGCGCCTCCAGCTGTCGCGCAGCCTGAGCGGCCTTGCTGGTGGGGCTCTTGATGTACTGGGCTTCGTCCAGGATCAGTACGTGCAGTGGCAGGTGCTTGAGGTGGTCAAGGTCCTTGGGCAGCAGCGCATAGGTTGTCAGTAGCAGGTCGTAGTCCGCCAGCTTGTCGAAGTACTGTCGGCGACCAATGCCTTGCAATGCCAGTACTCGTAACTGCGGAGCAAAGCGCTCGGCTTCATCCTGCCAGTTGGGGATCAGGCTGGTGGGCATTACCACCATTGCCGGTCGATCAAGACGGCCTGCGTTTTTTTCAGTCAGCAGGTGGGCCAGGGTTTGCAGCGTCTTGCCCAGGCCCATGTCGTCAGCCAGGATGCCGCCGACGTCCAGTTCGCGCAGCGCCTGCATCCAGCTCAGGCCTTCAAGCTGATAGGGGCGCAGGGTGGCTTTCAGGCCTTCAGGGGTGGTGACGGCCTGGGTACGAATATCGCGCAGGCGTTCGCCCAGCGCGCGAACCCGGTCACCGCCTTCCCAGGTCAGTGGCAGCTCGAGCAGGGCGTTCAGGCGCGCCGCGTCGGGGCTAGCCAGGCGCACGGTAGTCTCGCCCGGCTCGCGCAGGTAGAAATCCCCCAGGGTGGCCAATACCGGTTTGAGCCGCCCGTACGGCAGGGCGATCTGAAGCGTCTTGCGCGGTGCATGAGGGTGGGGGATGGGCACCAGGATCTGCTCGTCGTCACGGCGTTTGGCCAGGTGCGCGCTGTTGAGCAATTCCGGGTGGGTACGCAGCAGGTTGAGCAGGATCGGCAACAGGCTCAAGCGCTCGCCATTGACCACGATGCCCAGTTCGAGGTCGAACCAGTCGCGTTCGGGCGTCTCGACGACCTGGGCGTACCAGTCGTCGACCGGGGTGAGGTCAAAAGCGAAGTCGTCAGCGCAGATGATTTGCCAGCCTTGCTCGCGCAAGTGTGGCAGGTCATTGAGGACAAAGCGTAACCAGGCTGCCTCGCTGGGGAGCTCGAACGGCTCGCCGGCACTTTCCGGCAAGGCTTTGCTCTGCCGGGTGGCAACCTTGAAGCCCAGGCTCAGGAGTGTTTCGCGCAGGCTTTGCTCGGCGCTCAGGTGGCGCTGCAGGGGTTGCGCCTGACGCGCATGCAGGGTGCCACTGACATAGTCGCCGGCATAGCCGAAGGCGAGTGCGGCGCGGTGTTGGGTGTAGCGCTGCATGCGCCCGTTGCGAGGCTCGAAGGCGCTGAACTCAATGCTGCCCAGCCACAGGCGTGGCTGGGGTGGAAGCGGGGCTATCACGCGGTCGGGCATTTCAAAGCTTCGTGACCTTGAGCAGCAGTGCCAGATGGCCGCCGTCAAGGTAGTTCAGGTCGCCAAGGCGCATGTTGCTGTTGCTCTGCTTGAACTGTTCGGTCTGGGTAATGCTGCCGTCGGCCGCAAAACGGTTGACCCAGAAACTGGCGTCAGCGCTGATGAAGCGGCCGTCACTCAGGCTCAGGTTGCCTTCCACGGGGAAGTGGCCGAAGTGCCGCTTGCCGTCACTGATGGCGACCTTGCCCGGTTCTGCGCTCAGGTTCTGTTGCCAGGCTTTGTGCAGCAGGATGGTGTACTGGCTGTCGGCCTGCAGCTTTGCCGCTTCGTCGTTCATCGCAGGCTTGCTTTCGTCGGTGCTGCTTAACGTCTTGGCGTCGGCGGCCCAGTCTTCCGGGGCGTACTGGCTGGTAATGGCCGGCACGCTGTTTTGCCGAACCAGAATCATCTCGATCTGATACAGGCCGTCAGCGAAGGCGCTGGTGGAGCAGAGCGCGGCCAGCAGGGCCAGGGAGCGAATCAGGCGCATCGGTTTTCCTTAAGCGGATGTCGGGGTCAGGCGCTCGAACAGCGCCTCGAGGGTATTGAAGCGTTCTTCTGCGCGCTCCATGGGAACCATGAACTTGAACTGCGTTGCGCCCTCGAACTTGTAGCGTTTGGGTTGGCTCTGGATCAGTTTGATCAGTACCAGTGGGTCGACAGGGGTTTCCCCGGCGAACTCGATCTTCCCGCCTTGTGGGCCAGCATCGACTTTCTTGATGCCGAGCTGCTCGGCCTGCAATTTGAGCAGGGTCAGGCGCACCAGGTTCTTGGTCGGCTCCGGCAGCAGGCCGAAGCGATCGATCATTTCCACCTGCAGGTCCTTGAGGCCGTCTTCGTCGGTAGCCGAGGCAATGCGTTTGTAGAGAATCAGGCGTGCATGGACATCCGGCAGGTAGTCCTCGGGAATCAGTGCTGGCACGCGCAGGTTGATTTCCGGGCCGCCGCCGAGCGGTTGATCGAGGTTGGGTTGCGTGCCCTTGCGAATGGCTTTGACCGCACGTTCGAGCATTTCCATGTACAGGGTGAAGCCGACGGCCTGGATCTGGCCGCTTTGGCCTTCGCCGAGCAGTTCGCCCGCACCACGGATTTCCAGGTCGTTGGTGGCAAGGACGAAACCTGCCCCAAGGTCCTGGGTGTTTGCGATGGCTTCCAGGCGCTTTTCCGCATCGGCGGTGATCTGCTGGCGTGGCGGTGTGAGCAGGTAGGCATACGCCTGGTGGTGGCTGCGCCCCACGCGTCCACGTAGCTGGTGCAGCTGCGCCAGGCCGAATTTGTCGGCGCGTTCGATGATGATGGTGTTGGCGCTGGGTACGTCGATACCGGTCTCGATGATGGTCGAGGCAATCAGGACGTTGAAGCGCTTGTGGTAGAAATCGCTCATCACCTGTTCGAGTTCACGCTCGCGCATTTGCCCGTGGCCAATGCCGATACGCGCCTCCGGCACCAGTTCGGCGAGGTCGGCAGCACATTTTTCGATGGTCTTCACATCATTGTGCAGGTAGTAGACCTGGCCGCCGCGCAGCAGCTCACGCAGCAGCGCTTCCTTGATGGTGCTTTTGTTCTGCTCCATGACAAAGGTGCGAACCGACAGTCGTCGCGCTGGCGGGGTCGCGATGATTGACAGGTCGCGCATGCCGGACACGGCCATGTTCAGCGTCCGCGGGATCGGCGTGGCGGTGAGGGTAAGAATGTCGACTTCGCTGCGCAGTGCTTTGAGCTGTTCCTTCTGGCGCACGCCGAAACGGTGTTCTTCGTCGATGATCACCAGGCCGAGGTCTTTCATCTTGACGTCGTCCTGCAGCAGCTTGTGCGTGCCGATGACGATATCGATCTTGCCGTCTGCCAGGTCCTGGACGGCGGCGTTGATTTCCTTGGCTGACTTGAAGCGGCTCATCACCTCCACGGTCACCGGCCAGTCGGCAAAGCGGTCGCGGAAGCTGTTGTAGTGCTGTTGGGCGAGCAGGGTGGTGGGCACCAGGATGGCCACCTGGCGTCCGCCATGCACAGCGATAAACGCGGCTCGCATGGCCACTTCGGTCTTGCCGAAGCCGACGTCGCCACAGACCAGGCGGTCCATCGGCTTGGCGGCGAGCATGTCCTCGCGTACCGCTTCGATGGCGGCTTGCTGGTCCGGGGTTTCCTCGAACGGGAAGCCGGCGCTGAAGGTGGCATAGTCGGCTGCGGGGTCGGCAAAGGCATAACCCTTGCGCGCTGCGCGGCGGGCGTAGATGTCGAGCAGTTCGGCGGCTACGTCGCGGACCTGTTCGGCGGCTTTGCGCTTGGCCTTTTGCCAGACTTCCGAGCCCAGGCGGTGCAGCGGTGCCAAGGCGTCGTCGCTACCGGTGTAGCGCGCGATCAGGTGCAGGTTGGCGACCGGTACATAGAGCTTGGCGCCCTCGGCGTAGGCAAGTGTCAGGAACTCGGCGGCCTGGTTGTCGATCTCCAGCGTCGCCAGGCCCAGGTAGCGGCCAACCCCGTGGTCGATGTGGACCACCGGCGCGCCTTCGCGCAGTTCGGTGAGGTTCTTGATGACCGCATCGTTAGTGCCGTCGCTGCGCTTCTCGCGGCGTCGACGCTGCATGACGCGCTGGCCGAACAATGGGCTTTCGGCGACCAGTGCCAGGGCGGGGCTTTCCAGCAGCAGGCCGTCGTCCAGTGGCGCGATGGTGATCCCCAGGCGCTCTTTGCTTTGAACGAAGTCGTCCCAGCTGTCGAGGGTCTGTGGGCGCAGCTTCAGGCGTTCGAGCAGCTCCAGCAGCACTTCGCGGCGCCCCGCCGATTCGGCGGTGAACAAGACGCGGCCCGGGAACTGCTCAAGGAAACTGGACAGTGCGGCCAGCGGCTGGTTGGCCTTGGCTTCGATGGCCAGGTTCGGTAGCGTCTGCGCGGCGAAGCGCTCGCGGCCAACACCGCCCTCGCTGTCATCCTGGCTGACCACGATGCGCGGCCAGCGCTTGAGTTGGGCAAAGCAGTCCTCTACCGGCATGAACAGTTCGACGGGGGGCAGCAATGGCCGGTTCGGGTCGATGCGGCGCTCGTCGTAACGGTTGCGCACGTCGCTCCAGAAGTGTTCGGCGGCCTGCTCGATACCCGGCAGGGAAAACACCTGGGTGTCCTGCGGCAGGTAGTCGAACAGCGTCGAGGTTTCCTCGAAGAACAGTGGCAGGTAGTACTCGATGCCTGCCGGAATAATGCCGCTGGTGAGGTCCTGGAAGATCGGGCTGCGGCGGAAGTCGACGTCGAACCGTTCACGAAAGCGCGCCTTGAACTGGGTCACGGCGTCCTTTTGTAGCGGAAATTCGCGCGCGGGCAGCAGGCGTACCGAATCGACCTTGTCGATCGAGCGCTGGGTCTCCGGGTCGAACGTGCGCAGGGTTTCGATTTCGTCGTCGAACAGGTCGATCCGGTAAGGCAGCTTGCTGCCCATCGGGAACAGGTCGATCAGTGCTCCGCGCACGGCAAACTCGCCGTGTTCATAAACGGTGTCGACGCAGCGGTAGCCACTGGCTTCAAGGCGCAGGCGCATCTGCTCGACGTCGAGCTTCTGACCGATATCCAGCACCAGGCTGCTGCCCATCAGGAAGCGTGTTGGCGCCAGGCGGTGCAGGGCGGTGGTGATCGGTACCACGAGAATGCCGTGGTCGAGTTCCGGCAGCCGGTACAGGCTGGCCACGCGTTGAGAGATGATGTCCTGATGCGGCGAGAACAGGTCGTACGGCAGGGTTTCCCAGTCGGGGAAGGGCAGTACCGGCAACTGCGGTGCGAAGAAGCGCAGTTCCTGCTCCAGGCGGTCGGCCGTCTGGCTGTCGGCGGTCAGCAGCAGGGTGAAGCGCTTGGCGGCGCTGGCGGCTTCGGCAATAGCCAGGCTCAGGGCGGCGCCCGGCAGGTTGCTCCAGGTGTGTTTGCCGGCGGTGGCCGGCAGGTGCGGAAGACGCAGAACTGGCACGGGCGGTCGAGCTCCAAGCGTTGCGACAAAGGGTCGATTGTACCGGGCCTGGGGGCGGCCTGTCAGGCGCGAAGGGGGCAAAAAACCACGGATGTCATGCTTCGATATGAGGAGCGACAGGCGCGCATTGCTCGAAACACCTCGGGGCGTCATAATGTAGCCCCTTTTTTCTGTCCCTACATGTGGAAGGTTCCCGTGACTCAGAAGCCCGACCAGTGTCTTGGTGAGTGGATTGATCGTGAAGCGCTTGCAGAAGCGATGATCCCGCTTATCGGTCAGCTCTACCGCAATAACAACGTGGTGAGCTCGATCTATGGCCGTAGCCTGATCAACCGTTCAGTGATTGCGATCCTCAAGGCCCACCGCTTTGCGCGTCATCGCCAGTCCGACGAATCCGAACTGTCTGTCCACGAGACATTCCCGCTGCTCAAGGCCATGAGCGAGCTGAAGCTGGGCGCCGCCTCGGTCGACCTGGGCAAGCTGGCTGTCAAGTTCAAGGAACAAGGCAACGGCCGTACCGCCGAGCAGTTCGTGCGCGAAGAAATGGCCGACGTGGTCGGCAAGCAGAACGCTTCTGCACGCAAGGGCACTGATGTGGTCCTGTACGGCTTCGGTCGTATCGGTCGCCTGCTGGCCCGTATCCTGATCGAGAAGACCGGTGGTGGCGACGGCCTGCGCCTGCGCGCCATTGTCGTGCGTAAAGGTGCTACCAACGACCTGGTCAAGCGCGCCAGCCTGCTGCGCCGTGACTCGGTACATGGTCCATTCGATGGCACCATCACCATCGATGAAGAAAACAACACCATCACCGCCAACGGTAACCTGATCCAGGTGATCTATGCGAAGAGCCCAAGTGAAGTCGACTACACCCAGTACGGCATCAAGGACGCTCTGATCGTCGACAACACCGGTGTATGGCGTGATGCCGAGGGCCTGGGTCAACACCTGGCCTGCCCGGGTGCTTCCCGTGTGATCCTCACCGCGCCTGGCAAAGGTGCCCTGAAGAACATCGTTCACGGTATCAACCACGGCGAAATCAGCCCTGAAGACAAGATCATCTCGGCGGCCTCCTGCACCACCAACGCCATCGTGCCGGTGCTCAAGGCTGTGAATGACAAGTTCGGCATCGTCAACGGCCACGTCGAAACCGTTCACTCGTACACCAACGACCAGAACCTGATCGACAACTTCCACAAAGGCAGCCGCCGTGGTCGTAGCGCTCCGTTGAACATGGTGATCACCGAGACCGGTGCTGCCACCGCTGCCGCCAAGGCACTGCCAGTGCTCAAGGGCAAGCTGACCGGCAACGCTATCCGCGTTCCGACGCCTAACGTCTCGATGGCTATCCTGAACCTGAACCTGGAGAAGGCGACTTCTCGCGAAGAGATCAACGAGTACCTGCGCCAGATGGCCATGCACTCGGACCTGCACAAGCAGATCGACTACGTGAGCTCCCAGGAAGTGGTTTCCACCGACTTCGTTGGTTCGCGCCACGCAGGCGTCGTCGATGCCGAAGCGACTATCTGCAACGATAACCGCGTTGTCCTGTACGTTTGGTACGACAACGAATTCGGTTACAGCTGCCAGGTCGTGCGTGTGATGGAAGACATGGCCGGGGTCAACCCGCCTGCATTCCCGCACTAAACGGTCATCAGGTTGCACAAGACGGGAACCCCAGGGTTCCCGTTTTTTGTGTCTGGGCTCAAGGAGGCGTAATGGCGCGGTGGGCAGGTGGGGGGCTGGTGATTCTGGCGTTGTGGCTGTGCGGTTGCGACCGTACGCCTTCGCTGGAGCGCATCAGTGGCCCGACCATGGGCAGTACCTACACGGTGCAGTATGTGCGTACGGCTCAGGGCCCGGCGCCGGAACAGGTCCGGTTTGCGGTGGAGGCGGTTCTCCAGCAGATCGACCATACGTTTTCTACCTACCGCAGCGACTCACTGATTGCGCAGTTCAACCGTTTGCCGGCCAACAGTTGTCAGGTCATGCCGGCAGACGTGCTGCAACTGGTGCAGTTGGGTGAGCAGTTGTCGCGGCAAAGCCAGGGCGCCTTTGACCTAACCGTTGAGCCATTGCTTGATGTGTGGGGCTTTGGCCCGCAGTCCCGGGGTGAACAGGTGCCCGGTGCGCAGGCGTTGGCTGCAGCCCGCGGGCGTGTTGGCCACGAACACCTGCAGATCGACGGGCTGCAGTTGTGCAAGGATGCCCCGCTGGAGCTGGGCTTCAACAGCATCGCTGCCGGCCATGCCGTCGATTTGCTGGTCGAGCGAATGCGTGCGCTGGGCGTGAGCAGCTACCTGGTTGAAGTGACAGGTGAACTCAAGGCGGTGGGGCGCAAGCCGGACGGCAATCCGTGGCGCATTGCGCTGGAATGGCCGCGTACCGATCAGCAGGTCGCTCAGCAAGTGCTGGCGCTTGAGGGTTACGGTGTTTCTACATCAGGAGACTATCGCAATTTTTTCGAGCAGAATGGTCAGCGTTTTTCGCATGTCTTTGATGCGCGGCTTGGTTCACCGGTCAGCCATCGTCTGGCTTCGGTCACGGTGCTTGATCCCTCAACGCTGATGGCCGATGGCATGTCCACGGTGTTGCTGATCCTCGGCCCTGAACAGGGCTGGGCGTTTGCCTTGAAATACAATGTAGCAGCAGTTTTCGTGACCCGTGCCGATACAGGCTTCGTCTCCCATGCGACGCCTGCATTTGAGCGACTGATGCACGCGCAGTAACAGACTGTTGCAGTGTGAGATGTAGTGCAGAGAAAAATAGCCTACGACGCGACCAAGGGTTAATGTGCGCGGCGTTCACGCTTGATTAGACTGCACCCGAATATTTTCATGACGCTCTTGGCGGCATGATCTAGCCCCGATCGCCGGCGTGGCGAGCGGGCCTGTTCTGAAGGAGTACGCATGGCTGTCTACAACTACGACGTAGTGGTGCTGGGGTCCGGCCCGGCAGGAGAAGGGGCGGCAATGAATGCCGCCAAAGCAGGGCGCAAGGTGGCGATGGTCGATAGCCGTCGCCAGGTCGGCGGCAACTGCACCCATCTGGGCACCATCCCGTCCAAGGCCCTGCGTCACTCGGTGCGCCAGATCATGCAGTTCAACACCAACCCGATGTTCCGGGCCATTGGTGAGCCGCGCTGGTTCTCGTTCCCGGACGTGCTCAAGAGCGCCGAGAAGGTAATCGCCAAGCAGGTGGCTTCTCGCACCGGCTACTACGCACGTAACCGCGTTGACGTGTTCTTCGGTACCGGCAGCTTCGCTGACGAACAGACCGTCGAAGTGGTCTGCGCCAACGGCGTGGTCGAGAAACTGGTAGCCAAGCACATCATCATCGCTACCGGCTCGCGTCCTTATCGCCCGGCCGATATCGATTTCCATCACCCGCGTATCTACGATAGCGACACCATCCTCAGCCTCGGCCATACGCCGCGCAAGCTGATCGTTTACGGTGCCGGTGTCATTGGTTGCGAATACGCCTCGATCTTCAGTGGTCTGGGTGTACTGGTTGAACTGGTGGACAACCGTGGTCAGTTGCTCAGCTTCCTCGACTCGGAAATCTCCCAGGCGTTGAGCTACCACTTCAGCAACAACAACATCACCGTACGTCACAATGAAGACTACGAGCGTGTTGAAGGGCTGGATAACGGCGTGATCCTGCACCTGAAGTCGGGCAAGAAGATCAAGGCGGACGCCTTGCTCTGGTGCAACGGCCGTACAGGCAACACCGACAAGCTTGGCCTGGAAAACATCGGTATCAAGGTCAACAGCCGTGGCCAGATCGAAGTGGACGAGAACTACCGCACCTGTGTGCCGAACATCTACGGCGCGGGCGATGTGATCGGCTGGCCGAGCCTGGCCAGTGCTGCTCACGACCAGGGTCGTTCGGCAGCGGGCAGCATCGTTGATAACGGCAGCTGGCGCTTCGTCAACGACGTGCCGACCGGTATCTACACCATTCCTGAGATCAGCTCGATCGGCAAGAACGAGCAGGAGCTGACCCAGGCCAAGGTGCCTTACGAAGTCGGCAAGGCGTTCTTCAAGAGCATGGCGCGTGCGCAGATCGCCGGTGAGCCCCAGGGCATGCTGAAGATCCTGTTCCACCGCGAGACCCTGGAAATCCTCGGCGTACATTGCTTCGGTTATCAGGCGTCGGAGATCGTTCACATTGGCCAGGCCATCATGGACCAGCCGGGTGAGTGCAATACCCTGAAGTACTTCGTCAACACCACCTTCAACTACCCGACCATGGCTGAAGCCTATCGGGTAGCGGCCTACGACGGCCTCAACCGGCTTTTTTGAGCGGCTCCGGCCGGTGGCCTGAGCCGGCCGGGGAGACCGATTTCAGCAATTCTCGAGGGTGGCAGTGGCCAAACCGGGAAAGTCTGTAATCAGGCTGTCTACGCCGAAGTCAGCGAGCCTGCGCATCAGCGCCGGTTCGTTGACTGTCCACACCGACACGTGCAAGCCCTGGCGCTGAGCTTTTGCCAGGCGTTCCGGGCTGCACAGTGTCCAGTTCAGCGCAAGCATCTCACAGCCATAGTTCTGGGCGACCTTCAGTGGGTCGAGCCAGGCGTATTCGGCTACCAGGCCGCGCGAGATATCCGGGGTCAGTTCCAGGGCGGCAGCGAGCACTTCCCGTGAGCTGGAGGTGATGGTGATCTTGTCGAGCAGGCCAAAGCGCAGTGCCATTTCGCGGATAGCCAGTACCGTGGTGGCGGCACGCATGCGTGAGGCGCTCTTGACCTCAAGTTGCCAGTGCTCGAAATCACACTTCTCGAACAACTCCTCAAGGCGCGGGATGGGGCACGGGTGCACCCAGCCCGGTCCACCCTTGCGTGCGTCATAGGTCACCAGATCACTGGCGTTGTGCTCAACCACCTTGCCGCGTCGACCCGTGGTGCGCTTGAGTGTCGGGTCGTGAATGACCATCAGTTCATTGTCGGCAGACAGGTGCAGGTCGAGTTCGCAACGCCGCACGCCATGGCTCAGGCACTGCTGGAAGCTGGTCAGGGTATTCTCGGGCGCTTCGCCCTTGGCGCCACGGTGGCCGTAGATCTGGGTCACGTTTGTTCCTTCAAGGTAAAGAGTGAAACTCAGGTGGGCGTTGCGCTGTTCTGCTCCAGTGCCTGGCGCCGTTGTTGCGCCTGGCGTTGCAGGATGTAGCGCGCCAGTAGCTGGCGTTGTGCGTCGGTGATGTCGATGAACTCGGCGCCAATATCGAACAGCCCGTCAGGCTTGCTGTCGCAATGCGTGACCTTGGCGCGTAGCAGCAACCCCAGGGCTTGCGGCATCAACACCATTTTCACCGCGACGCGGCTGCCCACAGCCAGCGCCTGGCGCTGGCGGGCCTCGATGCCGCCTTCGGAGAGTTTTACGGCGTGCGGTTCGCCGATCTGCCCGAGCAGGCTCTGGGCGACTACCTGGCTGAGCAAGTCGATGCGTTTGTTCTGGGCTTTGAGAAAGGCTGCGAGGGTGCGGTCCTTTTCGCTGAGCTGGCGCAACAGGTGCTGTGACTCGAACTCGCTCAGGTGCAGTTCGCTGAGCAGGTTGAACAGTGGTGACGCATCTTGCAACAACTCTGTGCCAGACGCATCGGCAACGTTCAGTGGGCGAATTTCCAGTGCGATCCTATCCTCGATACGGTAGTATTCGCGGCGATCTTCTTCATCTAATGTCGACATGGCGAACCCATGGTAGCGGCGGTGGTCTGAGTGTAAAGCTGCTGTCCAAGCCCCGCCACAAGGACGTTCCTCTTTCATCCGAACAAGCCCCGACATGTTCAGACCTCTCTTCGTATTCATCGGTACGCGTTATACCCGTGCCAAGCGCCGCAACCACTTCGTCTCGTTCATTTCCCTGACCTCGATGATCGGCCTCGCCCTGGGCGTGGTGGTGATGATCGTGGTGCTTTCGGTCATGAATGGCTTCGATCATGAGATGCGTACCCGCGTACTGGGCATGGTGCCCCATGCCACGCTTGAAACCGGCCAGCCCATCAATAACTGGCCTGCACTTGCCGATACAGTAAAGCAGAACCCGCAGGTGGTGGCGGTGGCACCGTTCACCCAGATGCAAGGATTGCTGACTCACGATGGCAAGGTGCAGAAAGTCTTGCTTAACGGTATTGACCCAGGTCAGGAGCGCAAGGTCTCGATCATCGATGACTTTATCCGCCAGGGCCGGCTTGATGACCTGGTGCCCGGCGAGTTCGGCATCATGATCGGCGACAAGGCGGCGACCAAGTTGGGCGTCGGCATTGGCGACAAGCTGACCTTCGTAGCACCTGAAGTGACCGTGACGCCTGCTGGCATGTTCCCGCGCATGAAGCGTTTCACCGTGGTCGGCATCTTCCATGTTGGCGCTGGCGAGATCGACGGCTACCTCGGGTTGACCAACCTCTCCGACCTGTCGCGCTTGCACCGTTGGAAAGCCGACCAGGTGCAAGGCCTGCGCCTGAAGTTCGATGACCTGTTCCAGGCGCCGCGCACGGCCTGGAGCATCGCCCAGAAACTGGGTGACCAGGAGTTCTACGCCCGCGACTGGACCCGCAGCCACGGCAACCTGTACCAGGCCATTCGCATGGAAAAAGCCATGATCGGCCTGTTGCTGCTGCTGATTGTCGCTGTCGCTGCGTTCAATATCATCTCCACGCTGGTGATGGTGGTGAACGACAAGAAGGGCGATATCGCCATTCTGCGCACCCTGGGGGCAACCCCGGGGCAGATCATGGCAATCTTCATGGTCCAGGGTACGGTCATTGGCGTGGTCGGTACGCTTATCGGTGCGGTGATCGGCATTGCCGCTGCCCTGAACGTCAGTGCTGCGATCGCCGGCCTTGAGTCGTTGATCGGCCACAAATTCCTCAATGCCGACGTCTATTTCATCGACTACCTGCCGTCCCAGGTGATGGCCGAGGATGTCTGGATGGTCTGTGGCGCGGCACTGGTCCTGAGTTTCCTCGCCACCCTGTATCCGGCCTGGCGTGCGGCACGCACCCAGCCAGCGGAGGCGCTACGTTATGAGTGAGTTGGGCATGAGTAATAAAGCTGTGCTGAGTTGCCGCAACCTGGGCAAGTCCTATGAAGAGGGCCCGGAGTCGGTTCGGGTGCTCTCGGGCCTGCAGTTGGAACTGCACCCGGGTGAGCGGATTGCCATCGTCGGCAGTTCCGGCTCGGGCAAGAGTACCTTGCTCAACCTGCTGGGTGGCCTGGATACGCCTACCGAGGGCAGTGTCTGGCTGGCTGGTGAAGAGCTTTCGGCGCTGGGTGAGCGGGCCCGAGGCCTGTTGCGCAACCGTGCGCTGGGGTTTGTCTACCAGTTCCACCACCTGTTGCCAGAGTTCACCGCGCTGGAGAACGTCTGCATGCCGCTGCTGATTGGTCGTACCGCCATTCCTGAAGCGCGCGAGCGCGCTGAAGCGCTGCTCAAGCGGGTAGGGCTGGGGCATCGTCTGAGCCACAAACCGTCTGAACTGTCTGGTGGTGAACGTCAGCGCGTGGCCATTGCGCGAGCGCTGGTCAATCGCCCTGGCCTGGTCATGCTTGATGAGCCGACCGGCAACCTCGACCAGCATACCGCCCAAGGTATCCAGGAGCTGATGAAGGAGCTGAGCAGTTCGTCGCAGACCGCCTTTCTGGTGGTGACCCACGACCTCAGCCTGGCCCGGCAGATGGACCGCGTACTGCGCCTGGAAGAAGGGCGTCTGGTGCCGATCTGATCTGGCCGTACAGGGGGCCGGTCGTGAATGTCCGGCACCGTGTTCTTTCTCTTTTTCCGGGTGCTTCAGTTCATGTTCAGACCCTTGTCTATTTTCATTGGCGCACGCTACACCCGCGCCAAGCGCCGTAACCACTTTATCTCGTTCATCTCCATGACCTCGATGATCGGCCTGGCCCTGGGCGTGCTGGCGATGATCGTGGTGCTGTCGGTCATGAACGGTTTTCAGCGTGAAATGAGCGCACGGATTCTCGGCATGGTGCCCCATGCTGCCCTGCTGGGCGTCAAGCCGGTGGATGACTGGCAAGCCGTGGCCGCTACTGCACTGAAGAACCCGCAGGTGATTGCCGCAGCACCGCTGACAGAGCTTGAAGGCATGCTGTCCTACAAGGGCATGATGCAGCCTATCCAGATCAGTGGTATCGACCCGGCTCAGGAAGCCAAGGTGTCGATCGTTGCCAGTCACATCGTTCAGGGCCGCCTGGATGACTTGAAACCGGATGAGTTCGGCGTGGTGATCGGTGAGATTACAGCGCGGCGTTTCCATTTGAATGTCGGTGACAAGCTCACCTTGATCGTGCCGGAAGTCAGCACCGCGCCAGGCGGTATTACCCCGCGCATGCAGCGCCTGAACGTGGTGGGCGTGTTCAAAGTTGGTGCCGAGCTTGATGGCTCCATGGGCCTGATCCACATGGCCGATGCGGCGCAGATGCAACATTGGGCGCCGAACCAGGTGCAGGGTGTACGAATCAAGGTGCAGGACCTGTACAGCGCACCTCAAGTGTCGGCAGCGATTGTCGGTCAGTTGGGTGACCAGTACCGCGCCGATGACTGGACCCACACCCAGGGTAGCCTGTTCAGTGCCATGAAAATGGAAAAGACCATGATTGGCCTGCTGTTGATGATGATCATCGCGGTGGCGGCGTTCAACATCATTGCCACCTTGATCATGGTCGTGAATGACAAGGGCGCGGATATCGCGATCCTGCGCACCATCGGCGCCACGCCCGCGCAGATCATGGGCACGTTCATGGTGCAGGGGACATTGATCGGTATCGTCGGCACGCTGATCGGGGGCGTGCTCGGGGTGATCGCCGCGATCAATGTCAGCCAACTGGTCGGTTGGCTCGAGCGTGTGAGCGGGCAGCATATCTTCACCTCCGACGTGTACTTCGTCAGTACATTGCCGTCGGAACTGCAATGGGGCGATGTGGCGTTGATCTGCAGTGCAGGGCTGGTGATGAGCTTCCTGGCGACGCTGTATCCGGCGTGGCGTGCCTCGCAAGTAGAGCCAGCGTACGCCCTGCGTTACGAGTAAGCCCGGCTCCTGCAAGATGTGTTGGAGCAGGCTTGCCTGCGATGCAAGCACCGCGAACCTGCTGACACCGCGCCGATGCCATCGCGGGCAAGCCCGGCTCCTACAGGATGCGTTGGAGCAGGCTTGCCTGCGATGCAAGCACCGCGAACCTGCTGACACCGCGCCGATGCCATCGCGGGCAAGCCCGGCTCCTACAGGATGCGTTGGAGCAGGCTTGCCTGCGATGCAAGCACCGCGAACCTGCTGACACCGCGCCGATGCCATCGCGGGCAAGCCCGGCTCCTACAGGATGCGTTGGAGCAGGCTTGCCTGCGATGCAAGCACCGCGAACCTGCTGATACCGCGCCGATGCCATCGCGGGCAAGCCCGGCTCCTGCAGGGTGTGTTGGAGCAGGTTTGCCTGCGATGCAAGCACCGCGAACCTGCTGACACCGCGCCGATGCCATCGCGGGCAAGCCCGGCTCCTACAAGATGCGTTGGAGCAGGCTTGCCTGCGATGCAAGCACTGCGAACCTGCTGACACCGCGCCGATGCCATCGCGGGCAAGCCCGGCTCCTACAGGATGCGTTGGAGCAGGCTTGCCTGCGATGCAAGCACCGCGAACCTGCTGACACCGCGCCGATGCCATCGCGGGCAAGCCCGGCTCCTGCAGGGTGTGTTGGAGCAGGTTTGCCTGCGATGCAAGCACCGCGAACTTGCTGGCACCGCGTTGATGCCATCGCGGGCAAGCCCGGCTCCTACAAGATGGGCTGCAGCCCCCTACGCTGTCGGCAACTCAATCACGAAGCGCGTCCAGCCCTGCGCTGATTCGCCATGAATGGTTCCGCCATGCGCTTTGATGATCGATTGGGTGATCGCCAGGCCCAAACCTGCGTGCTCACTGTTGCCCTCATGGCGCGCCGGGTCGACGCGGTAGAATCGGTCGAACAGCCGCGGTATCAGCGCTGGGTCAATCGGCTCGCCGCTGTTGGCCACTTCCAGCCTCACCCCCGCATCCTGCTGCTCAATCTTCAGGCGGATCTCGCCGCCAGCCGGGGTAAACCGCAAGGCATTGTCCAGCAGATTGGACAGTGCCCGGCGCAACATGTGGCGGTCGCCTTCCAGTCGCGCCTGGCCAATATGGCTCAAGCGTACCTGAGCGTCCTCGGCCAATGGTGCGTAGTACTCCAGCAGTGCGCCAACCTCATCTTCCAATGCCAGCGGCTGACGGCTGGGCATTAGCAGGCCGTTATCGGCCTTGGCCAGGTAGAGCATGTCGTTGACCAGTTGAGCCATCCACTGCAGCTCTTCAAGGTTGCCGTGCAGGGCCTCGCGGTACTCTTCCAGGCTGCGCGGACGGGTCAGGGTGACCTGGGTGTGGGTCAGCAGATTGGACAGCGGCGTACGCAGCTCATGGGCGATGTCGGAAGAGAATGCCGAAAGGCGCTGGAAGGCATCGTCCAGTCGCTCAAGCATGGCGTTGACGGTGTTCGCCAGGTCCGCGAGCTCAATCGGCATCTGTGCTACCGGCAGGCGAGTGGTCAGCGATCGGGCCGAAACCCCGGCCGCCACTTCACCCATCTGCCGTAAGGGGCGCAGGCCACTGCGTACGGCCCAGGCGCCGAGCAGGGCGGTGGCCAGTGCCGAGAGGCCTACGGTCAGCCAGATCAGCCGTTGCATGCGCTGCAGGAAGTGCTGGTGATGGGTGATGTCGAGGAACAGTGTCAGGTTCGGTGTGCCGTCGCCGTCGAGGGGTTCGCTGAGGCTGCGATAATCGGCGCCGTCGCTCGTCAGGGTGTTCAGGCCGGGCGACATTGGCGAGTCCGGCAGGCCGGGCTGGCTATCGAACCACAGGCGTCCGTCATTGCCGCGGATGCGCACGGCCAGATCGGCCTGATGGCTTAGCTCCGTCTGCAGCGCAGGCAGCCGCGTGTTCAGGCTTGCAGGGTCATGCACGCCCTCAAGTAGCTGACGCATCAACGACAGGCGGCCGCTGAGCAATTGCTGGTCCAACTCGATGAAATGAGTTTCGCTGGCGCGACTGAACAGTACGCCAGCAAACAGCGAGACCACCGCCGTGCAGGCCGCAAACAGCAGCGCCAGGCGGTTGCCGAGTGAAAGACGGCGCATCAGGCCGTCCGCTCTTCGAGGACGTAGCCCATGCCGCGCACGGTATGGATGAGCTTGTTGTCGTGTGCGTCGTCGATTTTGAGGCGCAGGCGGCGGATAGCGACCTCGATCACGTTGGTGTCGCTTTCAAAGTTCATGTCCCACACCTGCGAGGCAATCAGCGATTTTGGCAGTACTTCGCCTTGGCGGCGCAGCAGCAGTTCAAGCAGGGAAAACTCCTTGGCGGTCAGGTCGATGCGTTGCCCGGCGCGTTCCACCCGGCGGCGGATCAGGTCAAGGCTCAGGTCTGCCACACCCAGCAGGGTTTCTTGTGTCGGGCTGCTGCCGCGACGCAGCAGGGTGCGTACCCGCGCCAGCAATTCGGAGAAGGCGAACGGCTTGACCAGGTAATCGTCGGCACCCAGTTCCAGACCGTGCACGCGGTCTTCCACGGCATCGCGCGCCGTCAGGAACAGCACCGGGGTATCCAGCCCGGCGGCGCGCACCGCCTGCAGGATCTGCCAGCCATCACGGCCTGGCAGCATGACATCAAGAATCAACAGCGCGTAATCGCCGCTGAGCGCCAGGTGCTGGCCCGTATTGCCATCGGTGGCCAGCTCTGCGCTGAACCCGGCTTCGCTCAAGCCCTGGCACAGGTACTGGCCGGTCTTGGCCTGGTCTTCGACGATCAGCAGTTTCATGGGGTGCTCATAGTATGGGTGGGCAGGGCGTTATACCGTGGTGTGAATGGCAAAAGGCAAAGCTGACGAAGTTGTAATCTTTTCGTCAGCTGGTTGCCAGTGGCACCTCGCTAGAGTGGCTGTCATGTCGAGACAACCCCGGAGTAAACCGACCATGTCACGTTTTATCCTTGCCGGCGCCTTGGCGCTGTTCAGCCTGCCGCTGTTTGCTGCGCCGGCGCAACCCTTTGCCTTCGGTCATCCCGCTACCGCAGACCAGGCAACCCGTACTGTCGAGGTGGAACTTGGCGACATGTACTTTGCCCCGCGTGCGCTGCAGGTCAAGGCGGGTGAGACCGTACGTTTCGTGCTGATCAACAAGGGCCAGTTGCCACACGAGTTCAACCTCGGTGATGCGGCCATGCATGCTCGGCATCAACAGGAAATGCTCGCCATGCCGGGTGGGATGGATCACGCAAAAATGGACCATGGAAACATGAGCCACATGACGATGAATCATGGCGGGATGATGCACGGGGGCGGGATGTCCCATGACGATGCCAATGTGGTAATGGTCGCTCCCGGCAAGACCGCAGAACTGACCTGGACGTTCACCCAGTCGACCCCGATCGAGTTCGCCTGCAACGTTCCGGGCCACTACCAGGCCGGCATGGTGGGCAAGCTGACCATCGCTCAGTGACAGGTGATTGCCCAACGCATGGCACAAACCCGATAAACTAGGCGTATTTCGTCCTTCAGGTTTGAGCCATGCACCCCGCCGCCGAACATTCCCCGCTGGGCAAGTCCAGCGAATACATCGCCACTTACACCCCGTCCCTGTTGTTCCCGATCCCGCGTGCGGCGAAGTGGGCTGAGCTGGGTGTCAGCGCTGACACCTTGCCTTGGCAGGGTGTCGACTACTGGAACTGCTTTGAGCTGTCCTGGCTGCTGCCGTCCGGCAAGCCGGTGGTGGCCATCGGTGAGTTTGCGATCCCGGCCGATTCGCCGAACATCATTGAGTCGAAGTCGTTCAAGCTCTACCTCAATTCGCTGAACCAGACTGTATTCGCCTCGGTGCAAGCGCTGCAGGCCTGCCTGGAAAAAGACCTTTCGGCAGCCGCCGGCAAGCCGGTCGGTGTGCGCGTGCGTACCTTGTCTGAGGTCGAAGGGGAGGGCGTAGCGGCGTTGCCGGGTGTCTGTATTGATGACCTGGATGTCAGCATCAGCCAGTACGAGCATCCTCAGCCGGAGTTGCTGCGCTGCGATACTGGGCGGGTGGTCGAAGAAACCCTGCACAGCCATTTGCTCAAATCCAACTGCCCGGTCACCGGCCAGCCGGACTGGGGTAGCGTGACCGTGCATTACCGTGGCCCGGCGCTCGACCCTGCCAGCCTGTTGGCCTACCTGATCAGCTTCCGCCAGCATGCGGACTTCCATGAACAGTGCGTAGAGCGGATCTACCTCGACCTCAAGCGTCTGCTCAAGCCTGAGACGCTGACGGTATATGCGCGCTATGTGCGCCGTGGCGGGCTGGACATCAACCCCTACCGCAGTACCGATACGATCAGTCTGGGCAATTCGCGGTTGGTACGCCAGTAAGCGCCAGCGCCTGCAGGGCTGCAGGTGCTGGCTCTGGTACTCTCAGATACCCATGCTTTGCAGGCTCTGAACGATATTGCGCAAGGTGGCTGTCAGGCCAGGGTGGTCGACTTCGAAGCGTTCGACCGCCAGGTTCACCCCGTCTACCAGGTTGTTTTCTGTGGAGAATTGCTCCAGTTTGAGCTCGGCTTCGATCTGTTGCATCAGCTGTTGCAGGTTTTCACGCTCTTCCAGTGAGAGCGGTGGATTTTGCTCCAGTTGCTCGCGCAGGGCCTCGATTTGCTGTTGCAGTTCGCGGGCAGGCATGGTGATCTCCCTTTATGAATAGGCACAGCCATGGACCACCGCCACTGGCGAAAGGTCCATGCCATGTCTGACAGGGTAATCCACTCGGCGTTGCTTTGCATGACCCGGATCAACGGTGGTGTGTCAGGGCTTCTCGCCTTTGAGTCGACGCTGGCCAATATCGGCGAGGCAATCGTCGAGCGCTTCCAGATGGTCGATGACTGAATGCACGCCCAAGGCATAGAGCTGCAGTGTCGCCTTGCCGCGTTTGTGTGCCTGCTCTTGCGGGCTCAAGGCCTGCCACTGGCTGCTGCTCAAACCACATAATGAGCCGCATGCCGCCAGGCCTATGGTCCAGAGACCCGCGTTGAGCCCGGACTGCAGCAACCTGGGTTCGCCGCTGACCAGCACGCAGCCATCCAGTTGGTTTACTTTCAGCGCCATCAATGCATGCCAGCACGCGTCCGGTGCCGGCCCAGAGTGTGTAAAAACGCACCGGTAAACCCTTGCTATGATTTCCGAGAATCTCAGCGTATGGGACGCCCATGAAACGGTTTATCCAGGGTGAACACCGAGGTCAAAGCACCTTACTTCCCGAAAGCCTCGACGACTACGTCAGCGATACCAATCCGGTTCGGGTGGTTGACGTTTTCGTCGATGAACTCGACCTAGCCACGCTAGGTTTTGATGGCGTCATTCCAGCCGAAACCGGAAGACCGGCTTACCACCCTTCGATCCTGCTGAAGATCTATATCTACGGCTATCTAAACCGCATTCAATCGAGCCGGCGTCTTGAGCGAGAAGCTCAGCGCAACGTCGAACTCATGTGGTTAACCGGGCGATTGATGCCCGATTTCAAGACCATCGCCAACTTCCGAAAAGATAACAGCAAGGCCATTCGCGGCGTCTGCCGCCAGTTCGTTTTGCTCTGCCAGCAGTTGGGGTTGTTTGGCGAAAACTTGGTTGCCATCGACGGCAGCAAATTCAAGGCAGTGAACAACCGTGACCGCAATTTCACCAGCGCCAAACCGGCGATTTTCAAGGTAGTTGTCGCGTGAGCGTGTCACGCTGCCTTTGATGTTTGCTGCAGTACCGCTTCCCGCTCCGGGTTCAGGCACACGATTGGTGCCAGCACCCAGTTCCTAATGTTGCCGCTCCAGCGCTCCGGGTGCCGTGCACGCGCCGCCTCGTACAGCTCGATACGCTTGCGCAGCAACTCTTCCGCCTGGCCAGTATGTCGCTGCGCCGGGGTCACAAACTTCAGGGCGCTGTGGCGATGTTCATGGTTGTACCAGGCCACGAAGCTGTTCACCCAGTTCCTGGCCTGCTCCAGCGTGTCGAAGGGCCGCTCCGGCCACAGCGGGCAGTACTTCGCCGTGCGGAACAAGGCCTCGGCATAGGCGTTGTCATTGCTCACCCGCGGGCGGCTGAACGAGGGCATCACACCCAGGTTCTGCATGGCCGCCAGCATGGTCGAGCCCTTCATAGCGCTGCCGTTGTCCGAGTGCAGTACCAGCGGCTGGCCTGCTCGCTGTTCACGTAGGCAGGCCAGGCGTAGCAGCTGGGCGGCCTGCTCGGCGCTTTCACTTTCATGCACCTCGTTGGCCACCAGCTTCCGGCTGTAGACGTCCTTGATCATGTACCAGTAGAAGTAACGGCCCTTGACCGTGGTCGGCAGCCAGGTGATGTCCCAGCACCACAGCTGGTTCGGGCCGTCGGCCACATGGGTCGTCAGCGCTCGTTTCACCGGTGGGCGGCTACGGCCGCGCGGATGCTGCTGTTCGGCGTCCTTCAGCAACCGGTAAAAGGTCGACTCCGAGGCCAGCCAGGTGCCCTGATCGGCCAGCCGCGCCACGATCTGCTGCGGCGGCAGGCTGGCAAACTCGGGCTGATTGGCAACCTCCAGCACGCGGCGGCGCTCTTGCGGGGTCAGCTTGTTGGCCGGCTCAGCTCGCTGTGCCGAAGGACGCCGATCCTCCGGGCAGTGCTGCCAGCGCTGCAGGCTGCGCAGCGACAGGCCCAGTTCGGCGCAGGCCTGCGCCCGCCGCGCTCCCGCCGCCACGGCGTCCTCGATCAACTGCAGCGTTTCACGGCGATCCGGGGCGCTGATCATTCGTCCTCGTCCTTCCCCCAGAGCGCCTCGGCTTTTTTTCGCAACACCAGCAGAGCCGCGGTTTCTGCCAGCGCCGCATCCTTGCGCCGTAGTTCACGCTCCAGCTGCTTGATGCGCTTCTTCGCGGCCTTTTCCTCTTCGCGTTCGCGCCGGGTCTTGCTCGGCTGAGCCAGGCTGTTGGCCTGCTCGCAGGCTTCGCGCCAGGCGTTGATCTGCTCGACATACAGGCCTTTGCGCCGGCAGTACTCCGCCAGCTCAGCCGCATTGAGGCTGGCGCTTTCCAGCACCACCCGAAACTTGTCCTGGCTCGACCACTGGTCGGCCTGCTGTCCATCTCCCGGCACCACTGCTCCCGCTGCTCTGGCCTGTTTGCGCCAAGCATACAGGGTGGCATCAGTAATGCCTGTCGCTTCCACCAGCTCCGGCACCGTCCGGTTCAAGGGCGGCATCATCTGCCGCACCACCCACTCCCGATGCTCTATCGAATAACGCGCCACACGGCTCTCACGTCCGCCCACCGACCAAGACTCATCGAATCAACTCACACGACAACTATCCTGACGCGGCGGGAAACTGAAGCGGCGTATGGAAGAAATCGAGGCGAGCATCAGCCGTTATTTGGCTGTGCTCGATGCGGCTGATCGACAGATTCCTAGCGCCTCCGCGCCAGACACTGCCAGCCTGGAAGATAAGATTGCCAAGCTAAAAGCGCATATGAAAGAGCTTCAAGGGATCGAAACTCAGCTCAACGATTCCCCTGATAAACAGGTTTCGCTGACCGACCCGGATGCCCGTTCGATGATGACGCGCGGCAGCGGTATCGTCGGCTACAACGTGCAGACGGCTGTCGATACGCAGCACCACCTGATCGTTGCTCACGAGGTCACCAACAGCGGTTCAGACCGCGACCAACTCAGTTCAATGGCGAAGCAGGCTCGTGAAGCCATCGGCGCAGAAACGCTGTCCGTGGTGGCTGACCGAGGCTACTTCAAGGGTGAAGAGATCCTTGCCTGTCACGACGCAAACATCACGGCCTACGTGCCTAAGCCAATGACTTCAAGCGCCAAGGCTGATGGCCGATTCAATAAAGATGCCTTCGTGTATGACCCGACGAAAAACGAATACACCTGCCCGGCGGGAGAGGCACTGATCTGGCGATTCTCCAGCGTTGAGAAAGGCATGAATATGCACTGTTACTGGAGTTCTAAGTGCCAGAGTTGTGCGCTGAAAACCCAGTGCACACCAAGCACAAATCGTCGAGTAAGGCGCTGGGAGCATGAAGCAGTGCTGGAGGAAATGCAGCGCCGGTTGAACCAAGCACCAGAGATGATGCGGGTTCGAAAACGGACTGTTGAGCATCCCTTCGGTACGCTCAAGCAATGGATGGGCGCAACGCACTTCCTGACCCGAAAGCTGAACGGGGTGAGTGCGGAGATGAGCTTGAATGTGCTCGCCTACAACTTGAAACGGGTGATGAAAATCATCGGCACCGAAGGCCTGTTGAAGGCGATGACGGCGTAAAAGCCCCAGCTTTTGCTGCTCCAAGAGGTGCCAAAGCGCTTCATAAACGCTCTGACGCGCTATTGGCGCTGATCGCGGCTATTTGCTTGGGAAACCGCCTCGCCCAGGAACACTGGGCTGAGGCACCCAAGATGCGAAAGTGTTTTTACACACTCTGGGCCAGGGCGTGTCGTGCATACTGCTGTGCGGCTTGAGCCAATCGGGCAAGGGGCGGCTCAAGTGTTCGGCCACAGCGAGCGGGATTTCATCGATCCAGCCGCAGGGCACGGCTTGCCTGCGCAGGCGTGCCAATGCCGGCAGTGCGCCGGGAGTCGCCTGTGGCGAATGCTCGAAACTATCGCTACGTGCGCCAAAGTCAACCAGGCAGCCGCGTAGTCCGAATAGCAGTGCGGTTAAAGCAGGTGATTGGGGCATGGCATCGTCCCTGAAATAACCTTGCAGGCTACGCACAGAGGGTGACAGCCAGATGACGATCAAACAATGTGGCAAATGTTTACATTTTGCTGATCCCGGCCATGTCGCGCTGACTAATCTGAGACATACCCTTTATACTGATCTCATTTTTGAGTTTGGGGCGCGGATAGCGCCTTGTGATTGTCGAGGAGTGAGTGTATGCGCAGGATTGGTACAGGCTTGATTGATCGGATGACCCGTGTCTGCGTCTGTGCCGGGCTGCTGCTGGGGCCCCTGGCGGCCCAGGCGGCAACCGAGGAAGACCCATGGGAGAGCATCAACCGGCCCATCTTCCGCTTCAACGATACGATCGACACCTATGCGCTCAAGCCTTTGGCGCAGGGTTACCAGGCCGTCACGCCACAGTTTCTGGAAGACGGTATCCACAACATGTTTCGCAACATCGGTGATGTTGGCAACCTGGCCAACGATGTCCTTCAGCTCAAGCCTCGTGCTGCCGGGGTCGATACTGCACGGCTGATCTTCAACACCACCTTTGGTCTTGTCGGCTTCTTCGATGTGGGCACCAAGATGGGGCTGGAGCGCAACGATGAAGACTTCGGCCAAACGCTGGGTTACTGGGGCGTAAGCAGCGGCCCATACGTCGTATTGCCATTCCTGGGCCCAAGCAACGTCCGTGATGCCATTTCCAAGTACCCGGACACTTACACCGAACCCTTCCGTTACATGGGCCATATCCCGACCCGTAACACCAGTATTGGCGTTGATGTAGTGGATACCCGTGCCAGCCTGTTGTCAGCCGAGAAGATGATTCGTGGCGACAAGTACACCTTCATCCGCAACGCCTACCTGCAAAACCGTGAGTTCAAGGTCAAGGATGGGCAGGTCGAAGACGACTTCTGATCCGCAGAAGCGCTAAAAGGCGTCCCGGCCGCCGTCGGCCGATACGCAGCGCGTGCATCGCTGGCAAGACCTGCTCCTGCACCGTGGGAGCACGCTTGCCTGCGATGGTATCGCTGCTGCTCAGCAAACGTGCACCTCTTTCCTGGGCGTGGCTTAGTGCATTTCGATGATGCGCAGGCCCAGTTTCTGCTGGCCTTCGGCCTGATCGGCAATCCACACGACTCGGGTACTGGCCTCCAGCCCTTTGAGGGCAGGGTGATCAGACTCGATACGAACCTCAAGCGCGTCACCGACCTTGAACGAGCGGGGGGCCTGTACCTGCAGGCCGCTGCTTGAAAGATCCAGACATACAGCGGCAATGACCTGGTCGGCGTGGATCAGGCTGACATCCTTGTCCACTTTCATTCGAATGAAATCGCGCTTTTCGCTGTAGTCTGCGTGGATTCGACTCATACCTGCATCCTTCCATTGAGTTGCGGTCAAAGCCGTTTTTATAACTCCCGGCTCTTTGCGCTGTAAAGAGCATCAGCGACCATCGGCGTGAGCTTGAAACACCCGGCAGATGGGAGTACCGTCTGCGCCTTACAGGGCACCTCTGATATTTGCTGGGCAGGTCATCTTGTCCTACAACTCATAGAAGAGAGGCTAGAAGTGAATCCAGTAAGTGCGCTCCGGCCCGACCGAGCCGCCTACCCCAACCTATTTCTGGCGCCGTTTGCCCACATGCAGAAAACCAGTGCAACGCTGCTGATAATCGACGATGACGACGTAGTACGTGCCAGTCTCGCCGCCTACCTCGAAGACAGCGGTTTCAATGTCCTGCAAGCGAGTAATGGCCAGCAGGGTCTTCAAGTCTTCGAGCAGAACCAGCCCGATCTCGTGATTTGTGACCTGCGCATGCCGCAGATGGGTGGCCTGGAGCTGATTCGCCAGGTGACTGAGCGCACACCTGATCTGCCGGTCATTGTGGTGTCTGGCGCCGGGGTCATGAATGACGCTGTCGAAGCGCTGCGGCTGGGTGCTGCCGATTACCTGATCAAGCCTCTGGAAGACCTTGCAGTACTTGAGCACTCGGTGCGTCGAGCACTGGACCGTGCGCAACTGGTACTGGAAAACCAGCGCTACCGGGAGAAACTTGAAGCGGCCAACCGCGAACTGGAAGCCAGCCTGCACCTGTTGCAGGAAGACCAGACAGCGGGCCGTCAGGTGCAGATGAACATGTTGCCGGAAAGCCCCTGGGTGGCGGGTGACTTTTCATTCGAGCACCAGATCATTCCGTCGCTCTACCTCTCGGGCGATTTTGCCGATTACTTCCGTGTCGACGAGCGTCGTATTGCCTTTTACCTGGCGGATGTTTCCGGCCATGGGGCGTCGTCCGCCTTCGTCACGGTGCTGCTCAAGTTCATGACCACGCGCCTGTTGTTCGAGTTCAAGCGCAGTGGCACCCTGCGTGATTTCAAACCCTCGGAAGTGCTCGGGCACATCAACCGAGGGTTGATCAACTGCAAGCTGGGCAAACATGTCACTATGGTAGGTGGCGTGATTGACGAAGACACCGGCCTTCTGACCTACAGTATTGGCGGGCACTTGCCGTTGCCGGTGTTGTATACCCCAGGCCAGAGCCGCTACCTCGAGGGTCGCGGGCTGCCGGTGGGGTTGTTCGAGGAAGCCACCTATCAGGATCAGGTCATGGAGTTGCCACCAGCATTCAGCCTTACGCTGCTATCTGATGGCATTCTGGACCTTTTGCCTGGCAGCACACTCAAAGATAAAGAAGCCGCCTTGCCGGAAATCGTCAAGGCAGCGGGCGGCAGCCTGGATGGGCTGCGGCAACGATTCGGATTGGCTACGCTTGGGGAGATGCCGGATGATATCGCCCTATTGGTGTTGAGCAGGAACCTTCAATGAGTACTGGTAGAATCCAGTTCGCCGAGCAGAATGGCACCTTCGTTCTGAAGTTCGTCGGTGAAGTACGCCTTACCCTGTGTTCGGCGTTGGATGCGACTATTGAAAAAATCTTCACCGCGCTGAATTTTTCGGCGATCGTGATTGATTTGACCGAAACCCAAAGCATCGACAGCACCACCCTGGGCCTGTTGGCCAAGCTGTCGATTCTCTCGCGGCAGAAGGTTGGGCTGCTGCCGACCGTGGTCACCACCCACGCCGACATCACCCGGCTGTTGCAGTCGATGGGTTTCGATCAGGTATTCAACATCGTCGACCGGCCGATCCCGTGCCCGGAATGCCTCACCGACCTGCCGTCTCAGGACCAGAGTGAGGACGTGGTGCGGGCCAAGGTACTTGAGGCGCACAAGATCCTCATGGGCCTGAACGATTCCAATCGCGAAGCCTTCCACGACCTGGTCAACGCCCTCGAGCGAACCTGATCGTGCCCAGGGGCGCGTTTCTGCGCTCCCTGGTAACTTCCCTGACTACTGGCGTTGCCCGCGAGGAAACTCTGTGGGCGGCGAGCCGTCTGCGTTGAGCTGGAAAACGCGCTCCGGCTGCCCCTGCGCGTTGAAAAACACCTGACCCAGGCCTGCGCTGTTCCACAGTCGCTCGCCAGCCTTGCTGTGTGTCGGGGTGCGCGGAATGACTTCCATGCGTCGACGCTTGGTCAGCCAGTTCAGTGGCGAACGGGGTGAATACAGCCAGCGGTTGAGGCGGTCGAAGGTCTCCAGCAGGCGCCGTGGAAACTGGTTCTTGATACCGCTGCTGGTGATCTGCCAGAGGTGTGGGCTGCGTTGGCGGTGACGAATCAGCACTTCGTAGACAAACGAGTAATGCACATCACCCGACAGGATCACGTAATGCCCGGGTGTGCGTGAGTGGCGGAAAATATTCAGGATCACCTGCGCTGCGCCCCGATGAGCCATCCAGTTTTCGGCATCCACCAGCAGCGGATAGCCTAGCCAACTGAATACCCGTTGTACGGTTTCAATCAGCTTGACGCCGAAGATCGGCGCCGGCGAGACGATAATCGCCGATGGGTGGTCCAGCAGGGCCTGTTGCAGTTCGCTGAGGGCTTCCCAGTCAAGCAAGCCTGAAGGGCGCCTGAGGTTGCTCTCGCTGCGCCAGCGGCGGGTGCGGGTGTCGAGTACCAGCAGCGCTGGGGTGCTGGGCAGCGCATAGTGCCAGTTCTGGAAGCGCAGCAACTCACCGATCAGCGCATCCTGTTGCGGGCTGTTCAGGTAGCGGTCGTTCATGGCGCCGTCGGCCAGGCCCTGCCAGCTTGCCAGTAACCGCGTGAATGCGTCCGGATTGTTGCCCCAGCCCTGGCAAAGCAGGTAACCGATCAGCGCATTGCCGATGATGCGTCGCGAGAAAGGGTGGCCATAGGCACTTTCCTCCCACTGCGCCGACAGGTTCCAATCGTCGGTAATGTCGTGGTCGTCAAAGATCATCAGGCTCGGCAGGTGTGCCAGCACGCGGGCAACCTGGCCAAGGCCTGCGACGAACCTGCGAATCACGGCTTGCTCATCGTCGTAACGTTGCTGGCGCTCGGGTGTCAGTGCTGGTGGCTGCGGATCGATCAGCGTCCAGCAGACCGGCGACCACACCAGCAGGTACATGGCCATGACTTCGGCGAAGGTGACCAAGTGATTGTCGGCATTGCTGCTGGTGAAAATAGGTTTGCTGGCCCCGCCGAAAAACCGCTCGCGCAGGGTTTCGTTGCTCTTGATTTCCGGCAGCAGGTCAGCGCGGTGGTAGTAACTGGCGGGGTGCTCGTACAACGCGGTGCTGTCCTCGACCACCGCGCCCTCCAATCGCTCCTCGAACAGCGCCAGGCGAGCAATCAAGGCATGGATAGCACGCAGCATGGGCCCAGCGACATCGTCGGCGTAGATCTGGTCGCCGCTCATCATCAGCAGTGCCGGGCGTGCCCTCGCAGTGTGCTCGGTCGCCAGCAGCCGGTCGGCGCAGAGCAGGCCGTCTGCCGCGTCGAAGTGCGGTTTGCGGCAAGAGCCATGCAGCACGTTGTCCAGTTGTGCACGCAAGACGAAGTCAGGTCGTTGCTTGCCGTCATACAGCAGGTGCGGTGCCCAGTCAGCGATATGCTGTGGCTCGCTGGCGCCGTGAATGATCAGGTCATAGCCGATCGCTTCATCGACGGGCAAGGGGGTGTCCAGCTTCACGTCGATCAAGTGCACAAAGGCATGGCGGCCAATCGGCACAATGCGGCAACGCTCGCCTTCCAGGGGCAGTTCAACAGGGGCTGTGCCCGTGCAGTACAACAACAGGTCAGGCTGTAGCGGCTGTGAAGCGACCAGCCACATCACCAGCCGCGAAGGTTCCAGGCGGCGTAACAACGGGCCAGCCAGCACCAGCGGCAAGGTAGGGTTTTCGGGCATCGG
Source organism: Pseudomonas sp. HLS-6 (assembly GCF_002753995.1). NCBI lineage: Bacteria > Pseudomonadati > Pseudomonadota > Gammaproteobacteria > Pseudomonadales > Pseudomonadaceae > Pseudomonas > Pseudomonas sp. HLS-6. Next base: position 3,535,922 of record NZ_CP024478.1, on the reverse strand, counting down.
CAACTCAGGTCAACTCAGGCGGGGAGGGGCGTGCGCGGGGAGGGCGTCGAAGCAGGCGAACCCGCTTCGGCAGCGCATTGCCTCAGGCTTTTGCGGCCAGCAAGGCTTCAAGCTTTTCCTGGTCGCGGGCGAACTGGCGAATGCCTTCGGCCAGTTTTTCGGTGCCCATCGCGTCTTCGTTCATGGCCCAGCGGTACTGGCTCTCGCTCAGGTGCTGGCGCGGCTCGCCAGCATGCCCTGGGCTGAGTTTACGCACCAGTTCGCCTTGGTCGTCGGTCAGTTGCTGCAGCAACTCGGGGCTGATGGTCAGGCGGTCGCAGCCGGCCAACTGTTCGATCTGGCCGATATTGCGGAAACTCGCGCCCATGACCACGGTGTCGTAGCCATTGGCCTTGTAGTAGTTGTAAATGCGCGTGACCGACTGCACGCCCGGGTCTTCGGCACCGACATACTCCTTGCCGGTGGACTTCTTGTACCAGTCATAGATCCGGCCCACGAATGGCGAGATCAGGAACACCCCGGCATCGGCGCAGGCCACGGCCTGTGCGAAAGAGAACAGCAGGGTCAGGTTGGTCTGGATACCTTCGCGTTCGAGCTTTTCGGCAGCGCGAATACCTTCCCAGGTCGAAGCCAGCTTGATCAGTATGCGGTCACGGCCAACGCCGGCCTTGTCGTACAGCTCGATCAGTTGGCGCGCCTTGCTCAGCAGGGCCGGCTCATCGAACGACAGGCGTGCATCCACTTCGGTGGAAATACGCCCTGGAATGACTTTCAGGATACCGCTGCCGACGGCCACCGCGAAGGCATCGCAGGCCAGCCCCAGGTCGCCTTTGCTGTTACGCACGGCCTGGTCGAGCAGCTCGGCGTAACCGGGCATCGCCGCAGCCTTGAGCAGCAGCGACGGGTTGGTGGTGGCATCGACGGGCTTGAGGCGGCTGATTGCATCAATATCGCCGGTATCGGCAACCACGGTGGTGAACTGCTTGAGTTGGTCCAGCTTGGAAGTCATGAGCGTGCTCTGTCCTGTGCGATTCCTACGACATTACCCGAGCCCTGCCAGCCGCTCAAGGGCCGTGCTGGCAGGCAGGAGGTCGATAACCCTTCGAGTCGTAAAACGTTTACAGGTTCCCGGCTTAGCGCCCTTGCAAAAGCTGGCTGGCCTGATCGAGCAGGCCTAGAGGATCCTGGGTCTTGTGGATGTCCACCGACAGCAACTGGCGGAACTTGCGCGCCCCCGGGAAACCTTGGCCGAGGCCGAGAACATGCCGGGTGATATGGTGCATCGCACCACCTGCCGCCAGGTGCGCCGCGATGTACGGACGCAGCTTGGCCAGCGCGTCACTGCGCGAAATCACCGCAGCCGTGCTGCCGAACAACTGTTGATCGACTTCGGCCAACAGGTAAGGGTTGTGATATGCCTCGCGGCCCAGCATCACCCCGTCGAACGTCTGCAGGTGCACCTTGCACTCATCAAGCGTCTTGATCCCGCCGTTGAGGATCAGCTCCAGGTCGGGGAAGTCCTGCTTCAACTGCGCCGCCACGTCATAGCGCAGTGGCGGGATCTCACGGTTCTCCTTCGGCGACAGGCCTTCGAGAATCGCGATACGGGCATGCACCGTGAAACTGCGGCAGCCGGCCTCACGCACCTGGCCGACGAAATCGCACAGCTCGGCATAACTGTCGCGGCCATTGATCCCAATACGGTGCTTGACCGTCACCGGAATATCCACGGCATCGATCATCGCCTTCACGCAATCGGCAACCAGTGCCGGATGCCCCATCAGGCAGGCGCCGATCATGTTGTTCTGCACACGGTCGCTCGGGCAGCCGACGTTCAGGTTCACCTCGTTATAGCCCGCGCCCTGCGCCAGGCGCGCACAGGCCGCCAGGTCCGCCGGAACACTGCCGCCCAACTGCAACGCCAACGGGTACTCAGCCTCGTCATGACGCAGAAAACGCTCCGCATCACCGTGCAGCAACGCGCCGGTGGTGACCATCTCGGTGTAGAGCAGGGCGTTTTGCGACAGCAGCCGCAGGAAGAAACGGCAGTGGCGGTCAGTCCAGTCCATCATGGGCGCAACAGAAAAGCGCCGAGAAGGCTCTGGTGTAATGGTTTTGGCGGTGTTCGAGGGCATTGGGAGTGTCTGTAGAGGTACGATTGGGGCGATTGCGGCTGTCGTGGAGTTTATCAGGAAAAGGGTGGTTCCGGCTGCGCAAGGACAGTCTGAGCAGGAAGCTCTGAGCTACTGGGCAATGCGGCCTGACGAGTTTGGTAAAGCGCAGAAATGCGAGAAGGCGATGTGTTTTGGGTGCTCTTTGTCACGCTGCACCATCCCTTGTGCAGCATGTGCGGTCATGGCGAGGTGTGCAGAACCCGTGCTGTAAACCGGGTTGCAGCCTGCGGTCAGGCTCGGTATGGTTCGCCCGTCGCTGACTCGTCAGCGAAAGTCACGGTCAATCCCGTGGCCGGGCGTAGGAACCCGATAAGCAAAAGGTGCAACAGCCCACATACCTGGCTGCAGGTGTTTTCGCCTGCAGCGCAGTGCTATGGCGGCTGTGTGCGGGCAGGCTTCGGCCTGGCCGGGTTCCTTTTGCCCCGGTATTCCTACCCCGTGCACAGCTGCCACCCAATCCCGTAGGAAGGATCGTGGCAGCTCCTCTATAGCAGAAGGAGCCTTACCTGTGTCCACTCCAAATTCATCCAAAACCCATCCCTACACCCTCATGCCCAACGCGTGCCCGCCAGCCAGGCAAGGCGGTGCCCAATGACGCCTGACGAGCGGCAGAGGTTCGTTATTAGTACCGGCCCAGGTGCGTTGTTTCATGGCACTGGCGATGCGGCGAAGCAGGGCAAGTTGTTCGCTGTTGTGCCCGGTGTCGCCATGCCTGATGCGCTGGAGAGTGTGTCTGAATTGCTCGGTACGATGCAGGCGCTGCGAACGCACTGACACTCCACCGACGCCATCGCAGGCAAGCCTGCTCCAACAGGGTTCGCGCCAGTTCTGTAGGAGCCGGGCTTGCCCGCGATGCAGGCGCCGCGCACTCACAGGCACCCCGCCGACGCCATCGCAGCATCTGCATACCTAATCCAAACGGCCGTGTTTTGATCGCGGTACGGCGCCATATCATGGCACGCTAAAGCGAGCGGCTTTAGGCGGTTATCGGTATGGTGGCGATAAGCCAAAAGGGAGTTGAGCTATGAAGCTTGGTCGGATGCAACGCGCTGTTCGTGTTCCCCTCGTGTGTGCAGTGCTGGCATTGATGATGCCGAGTGCTGCATTCAGTAGCCCACCCACCCCTAATGCGCTGGAGAGTGACCCAGCCAAAATGGGCTGGATGGTCGGGTCGCCACCCCCGCCCGAGCGTATTATTCGCTTCGAAGATGGCAGTTACTTCCAGTATCCGCAGTGGCGTTGGAGTGTCGCGCACTTCAGGGAGTTGATGCCGACGATTAATGTGTCGCGTGGCATTGGTGCACCCAACACGCTCGAGCGTGAGCTGCAGGCGGGTATTGATGAGGTAAGTTTTGTCCCGATGGGCAGCGACCGCCCGATGACCTGGCGCGATTCGTTGTTGGCGAACTACACCGATGGCATCGTCGTGCTGCACAAAGGGCGCGTTGTGTACGAGCGCTATTTCGGCGTATTGAAGCCCGAAGGGCAGCATGCAGGGATGTCAGTGACCAAGACGTTCATCGGCACGCTGGCGGCGATGATGGTGGCCGAGGGCTCGCTTGATCCTGAGCGCAAGGTGGTTGAGTACGTGCCAGAGCTGGGCAAGTCGGCGTTTGGCAGTGCGACCGTGCGCCAGTTGATGGACATGACCGCGGGCATACGCTTCAGCGAGAACTACGCCGACCCCAAGGCTGAAGTATGGGCGCATGCTGCCGCCGGTAGCCCTCTGCCTAAGCCGAAAGACTACACCGGCCCGCGTTCGTACTACGAGTTCCTGCAAACCGTGCAGCCAGAAGGTGTTCACGGTGAGGCGTTCCATTACCGCACGGCCAATACCGATGCCTTGGGCTGGGTGTTGGCGCGGGTGAGTGGTAAAAACGTCGCGCAGCTGCTTTCCGAGCGTATCTGGAGCAAGCTTGGGGCGGAGCAGGATGCCTACATGACGGTCGACTCGACGGGTACGCCGTTTGCGGGTGGTGGTTTCAATGCGGGGCTGCGTGATTTGGCCCGGTTCGGTGAAATGATCCGCAACGAAGGGCGGTACAACGGGCAGCAGGTCGTGCCTAAGGCTGCCGTGGATGACATTCGCCGCGGTGCCAGCAAGGAGGCCTTTGCCAAGGCCGGCTACGCCACATTGGCCGGCTGGAGCTACCACGACATGTGGTGGAACACCCATAACGAGCATGGTGCATTCATGGCGCGAGGTGTCTATGGCCAGGCACTCTATGTTGATCCAAAGGCCGAGGTGGTGATCGCACGGTTCGCCAGCCATCCCGTCGCCGCCAACGCGGCCAACGATGCGACGTCGTTGCCGGCCTACCATGCCGTGGCCAAGTACCTGATGAGCCGGTAGGGTCAGGCCGCTATTCAATTGACGCTGCACCCTCTGTTGGGCAGTCTGGTGTCAGCGCCGTTGAATAACTCATAACACGTCGGAGCCCATTACCCCTCATGCCCGTTACCAGCCCCTCTCTCACGCTCGCCCTGCTACAGGCCCGCGAAGCAGCCATGGCGTTCTTTCGGCCATTGCTCAACCAGCACGGTTTCACCGAGCAGCAATGGCGGGTCATCCGCATTCTGCGTCAGCAGGGCGAGATGGAAAATTATCAGTTGGCGGAGCTGGCCTGCATTCTCAAACCGAGCATGACCGGCGTGCTGGGGCGTCTGGAGCGCGACGGTATCGTCAGCCGGCGCAAGCTTGCCCATGATCAGCGGCGGGTCATGATCAATCTGACGGCAAAGGGGCAGCAGTGCTTCGTGTCCATGATTGACGAGGTGGAGGCGAACTATCGGCGTATTCAGCAACAGATGGGCGAGGAGAAGCTGCAGCAACTGCTTGGCTTGCTGGAAGAGCTCAAGCAGATCAAGCCCTGAGTGTGTCGCACCTGCCCAGGGTTGCGGGCAGGCGCGCGTCAGGCTTAGAACAGTGCCAGGGTGTAGCCGAGGATGATGCGGTTTTCGTCGATTGCGGTTTTCAGGCCGTCACCGGAGCGGAAGGTCGCGTTGCGCAGGCGTATGTTCAGGCCTTTCAGTGAGCCGTCCTGGAAGGTGTAGACCAGGTCGGTATCGCGTTCCCACTCTGTGCCGCCCTGCACGGCGGCAGTCTCGACGTTCTTGGCGTTGACGTAGCGGGTCATGAAAGCCAGCCCGGGAATGCCCAGGCCCGCGAAGTCATAGTCGTAACGGGCTTGCCAGGCGTCGGTCTCGGCTTTGGTGAAGGCGTTGTAGGTCACCAGGTTGACCGAGTACGGGTCTACGCCTGGGAACGCGAAGTCGCCATCTCCCGACAGGTTCTGGTAGCCCAAACCGAATTTATGCGCACCCACCGCCAGGGTAGTCATGCCGTTGAAGAAGCGGTTGTCGATGTGCCCGCCATTGACCCGTGCCGCACTGCGAAAGCGTTTCTCGCCGTCTTCGCCGGTGCTGAAGTAGCGCAGGTCGGTTTTCAGGCTGACGCCTTCGCCCAGTTTCCAGGTGTGTACCAGGCCGGCGAAGTGCTGCTGGTAGATGTCTTCCATCTTGGCGAAGTAGTAGCTCGCCGTCAGGTTCGGGGTGAGGTTGTAGCTACCGCCGGCCAGGTCGAGGTGATCGCTTTCCACGCCGCCGTAGTTCATCTCATCGTTGCTGGATGAGTCGCGCAGGTTGATCTTGTCCAGGCGCCCGGCGTTGAGGGTCAGGCCGTCGATTTCCTGCGAGGTCAGCAGGCCGCCGGAGTAGGTGGAGGAGAGCAGGCGCGTGTCGTTATACGAGACTACGGGCAGAAGGGGCTGCAAGGTCCCCACCTTGAGCACGCTTTTCGATACCCGCAGTTTTGCGGTCATGCCCAGTTCGCTGTAGTTGTCTTCCGGCTCCAGGCTTTGCCGGCCATAGGGCAGCAGGCCGGTGTTGCGGCGGTCACGGCTGGAGTCGAGTTTGATCCCGACCTGGGCGAGTGCATCCACCCCAAAACCCACCGTGCCTTCGGTGAAGCCTGACTCGAAGCGGCCGGTCAAGCCTTGTGCCCACTCTTCGGCTTTGGCCTGAGGGGCATTGTCCTGGCGGAAGTCGCGGTTCATGTACATGTTGCGCGCTTCGATGCGTGCGGTGCTGTCACCGATGAAATCGGCCAGTGCGACGCCGCTGAAACTGCTGGCGATGGCACAGGAGAGCAGGGGCAGTGAGCCCAATTTCCTTATCATTATTGTTATCTCTAGGCATTTTTGTTTTTGGAGTGAAGGCCCCTTTGCGCGGTAGGGGCTTGCAGCTGAAAGTTAGCTACTTGTTAAGCTGTTAACAACATTTTTTTAGATTTTTAGCCGAAGGAGCTTCATTTGAAAAACAGAGTAATCATGCTAATTAACTGATTTTTAAGAGTTATTAAATTTTTTGTCGGGATTTTTGGTAGCTTCAGCTCATTTTCAGGCATGACGAGCCGGTTGATAAAATTAACCTGTTAACGTATCAATGCCTCCCATGCCGGCACGAACCACGGCTGCGCACACGACTACAAAAACAAAACGGAGCTACCACAATGAAGAAAATCAAAGCTGCCGCCCTGTGCATTGCGATGACAGGTGCCCTGTCTGCTCATGCCGAGACCTACACCCTCAAGGTCGCGCATTTCCTGCCGTCCACCTCCAACGCTCAGGTCAACATCATTCAGCCGTGGTGCGATCAGCTGCGCCAGGAATCCCAGGACCGCCTGCAATGCCAGCTCTATCCGTCGATGCAGTTGGGCGGCACGCCGGCCAAGCTCGCGGATATGGCCCGTAACGGGGTCGCCGATATCGTCTGGACCGGCCCGTCGTACTCCGCCGGCAAGTTCCCGCGGGTCGAGGCGCTGGAACTGCCGTTCGTGCTGCCTTATGGCGGCAAGGTTGGGAACCAGATCATCTGGGATTACTACGAGCAGTACGCCAAGGACGACTTCAAGGACTACAAGGTGCTGGTGATCCACGGTGACGGCGGCATGAGCCTGCACACGCGCGGCAAGGCGGTGCAGAACCTGGCGGATCTGACAGGCCTGAAGCTGCGTGCCTCCAGCCGTACCGCTGCCAAGACCATCGAAAGCCTGGGTGCCACTCCAGTCAGCATGCCGCCCGCGCAGATGACTGAGGCCATTTCCAAAGGTGTGGTGGATGGCGCCCTGGCGTCCTGGGAAGTGGTGCCGGCGACCAAGCTCAACGAAGTGACCCAGTACCACAGCGCCACGCCGGCCGGGCAGCCGGCCTTCGGTTACACCGTACTGGCCATGCTGATGAGCCAGCGCAAGTTCGACAGCCTGCCTAAAGACTTGCAGGCGATCATCGAGCGCAACAGCGGCAAGGCGTTGTCCGAACGCTTTGCCAACTCCTGGGACAACGCCATGGACCGCGCTCACGACGCCACCCCGGCCGAAGGTCTGGTCGAAATCAATGGTGCGGCCTACGCCGACATGCAGGCGGCGGCTGCGCCAGCGGTCGATCAATGGGTCAAGGAAGTGGCCGGCAAGGGGCTCGACGGCCAGGCGCTGGTGGACGGCGTGCGTAAGCTCTCCCGCGCAGCGCAGTAACCGCCCATGAACGAATCCTTGGACTTCAACGTCGCCTCGGACGTAACACAGGGGAGTGGCCGAAGGGCCTTGATGCAGCTGGCCCAGGGCTTTGCCCTGGCCGGCGGGCTGACGTTCATGGCATTGATCGGCATGTCGCTGGTTTCCATTGTCGGGCGCAAGCTGTTTTCGGCGCCGATCCGGGGGGACATGGAGTTGATGGAGGTGGGCGCCTCCTTTGCCATCGCTGCGTTCCTGCCGTTGTGCGAGCTGCGCGGTCAGCACATCAAGGTCGACGCGCTGACCCAGTGGTTGCCAGTACGGGTGCGTGACCTGCTGGATGTCTTGGCGCACCTGCTGTGCTGCGCCGTGGCGTGGATTATGGCCTGGCGCACCACACAGCAGATGTTCGACAACCATGAAAACGGCGATGTCACCACATTGCTGTCGTTCCCGCTGTGGATTCCGTTAATGCTGATCGTGCCTAGCTTGGTGCTATTGGGTGTGTGCGCGCTGGCGCGTATTGCCGACATTTTCCACCGTATGGGAGGTCGCGCATGAGCGGTCTGAGCCTGGGTCTGATTGCGCTGTCCATTACCATGGTGCTGTTGTTACTGCGTGTGCACATCGGCATCACCATGCTGATCGGTGGCGCGGCCTGTTTCTGGGCGGTGAACAACGGCGATCTGTCGAGCCTGTTGTTCACCCTCAATGATCTGGCCTATTCGCGCCTGTCCAACTACGACCTGGCAGTCATCCCGCTGTTTGTGATGATGGGCCAGTTCGCCACCCACGGTGGCCTGTCACGTTCGATCTTTCGCTGTGCGTCGGCGTTCATCGGCCACTGGAAGGGCGGCATGGGCATGTCGGCGGTTGGTGCTTGCGCAGGTTTCGGGGCGATTTGCGGGTCGTCCCTGGCCACGGCAGCGACCATGAGCCATGTGGCATTGCCCGAGTTGCGCCGGCACAACTATTCCGGTCGTCTGGCGACCGCGACCGTTGCTGCCGGTGGCACCCTGGGTATCCTGATTCCGCCGTCGGTGCCGTTGATCATCTATGCCGTGCTGACCCAGGAATCGATTGCCAAGCTGTTTGTGGCGGCGATCGTGCCGGGGGTTGTTGCCATCATCGGTTACATGATCGTGTTGCGGATCATGGTCTCCCGTGACGAAAGCCAGGCCACGGTGTCGCCGAAGGCAACGCGGGTGGAGCGGCTCAAGGCACTGGTTCAGGTGTCGCCAGTGATTGGCGTTTTCCTGGTGGTGATCGTCGGCATCTATGGTGGTTGGGCCAACCCCACCGAAGCGGCTTCGATCGGTGCGGCGGCCTGCGGCATCCTTGCGGTTCAGCAAGGCGGCATGCGCTGGGACGGTATTCGGGCGAGCCTGTTGGGTACGGCAGAAACCTCGGCGATGATTTTTCTCGTGCTGCTGGGCGCAGACCTGCTCAACTCCGGCCTGGCCCTGACCCAGATGCCCACGGAGTTGGCCGCGTGGGTGATCAACAGTGGTCTTGCACCGATGCTGGTGCTGGTCGTCATCCTTGGCCTGTACCTGCTGCTGGGCTGTGTGATGGATTCGTTGGCGATGATTCTGCTGACCATCCCGATCTTCTATCCGATGATCATGGGCCTGGATTTTTATGGCCTGGACGCCTCGGAAAAATCGATCTGGTTTGGCATTCTGGCCTTGATGGTGGTGGAGATCGGGCTGATTCACCCTCCGCTGGGCATGAACCTGTTCATCGTCCAGCGCACGGCGCGCGACGTGCCCTACAGTGAAACCGCGATAGGTATCGTCCCGTTCCTGTGTTCGGACCTGCTACGCATTGTGTTGCTGGTCGCGTTCCCCGCTCTCAGCTTGTGGTTGTTGAGTTTCTAACGGCTACCTGTTGGCGCAGGCTTGCCTGCGATGGCGTCGGCGGGGTGTCAGTGAGTGCGCGGTGTTTGCATCGCGGGCAAGCCCGGCTCCTACAGTTTTGCGCGGTCTTTGTTGGAGCTGGCTTGCCTGCGATGGCTTCGGTGGGGTGTCAGTGGGTTTGCGGTGTCTGCATCGCGGGCAAGCCCGGCTCCTACAGCTTTGCGCAGGGTCTGTTGGAGCTGGCTTGCCTGCGATGGCGTCGGTGGGGTGCCAGTGAGTGCGCGGTGTTTGCATCGCGGGCAAGCCCGGCTCCTACAGTTTTGCGCGGGGTCTGTTGGAGCTGGCTTGCCTGCGATGGCGTCGGTGGGGTGCCAGTGAGTGCGCGGTGTTTGCATCGCGGGCAAGCCCGGCTCCTACAGCTTTGCGCGGGGTCTGTTGGAGCTGGCTTGCCTGCGATGGCGTCGGCGGGGTGCCCGTGAGTGCGCGGTGGCTGCATCGCGGGCAAGACCCGCTCCTACAGTTTTGCGCGGTCTTTGTTGGAGCAGGCTTGTCTGCGATGGTGTCGGTGGGGTGTCAGTGGGTTCGCGGCGTATGTATCGCGGGCAAGCCCGGCTCCTACAGCTTTGCGCGGGGTCTGTTGGAGCTGGCTTGCCTGCGATGGCTTCGGCAGGGTGTCAGTGGGTTCGCGGTGGCTGCATCGCGGGCAAGCCCGGTTCCTACAGCTTTGCGCGGGGTCTGTTGGAGCTGGCTTGCCTGCGATGGCGTCGGTGGGGTGTCAGCGAGTAAGCGGTGTTTGCATCGCGGGCAAGCCCGGCTCCTACAGGCTGCGCGGGTTCTGTTGGAGCTGGCTTGCCTGCGATGGCTTCGGCAGGGTGTCAGTGGGTTCGCGGTGGCTGCATCGCGGGCAAGCCCCGCTCCTACAGCGTGCGCGGGCTTTGCTGGAGCTGGCTTGCCTGCGATGGCGGCGCCGGTATCGTGATCAGAAGGCCAGTTTGTAGCCAATCAGTAGCAGCATGCAGGCCAGGCAAGGGCGCAGTACGTTGTCGGAGATACGGCCGGTCAGGTGGCTGCCGATGTAGATCCCAGGCAGCGAGCCAAGCAGCAGGTAGCCCAGCAGGGTCCAGTCCATGTTGCCCATGCTGGCGTGGCCGAGGCCGGCGACCAGGGTCAGGGGCACGGCGTGAGCGATTTCGGTACCGACCAGACGACGGGTAGCCAGGTACGGGTACAGCAGGAACAGTGCTACGGTGCCCAAGGCGCCAGCGCCGATGGACGTCAGGGAAACCATGATGCCAAGCACGATGCCGGTGATCACGGTCAGGATGTTCAGGGTCTTGTCGCTGAGGTGGTAGTGGTCGCCGGCGTGTTTGCTGGCGAAGGCCTGCAGGCGGCTTTTGAACAGAATCGCCAGTGCCGTCAGTACCAGTACCACGGCCAGGCCCTGCTTGATCACCGCGTTCAAGGCCTGGGTGTCAGTGTGCAGGGTGGTGAGGAACCAGAGTGTCAGCGCTGCGGCTGGAACACTGCCGAGCGCGAGCCAGCCGGTGATTTTCCAGTCGATGTTCTTGTTCTTGCCATGAACCCAGACGCCACTGCCCTTGGTGATGGCAGCGTAGAGCAGGTCGGTGCCTACCGCCGTAGCCGGGTTGATGCCGAACCAGAGCAGGATCGGAGTCATCAGCGATCCGCCACCAACGCCGGTCATGCCGACGATGAATCCGACAACCAAGCCTGCAACGGAAAAACCTAAGTAACCTGCATCCATAATCTATCTAAGCACCAGACGAGCTGTGAGCGGGGCTCGAGAAGCATAACGGCTTTTTTTATAGCCAAATATAATTATGTGCTATTAGGTTATAACCAGATGTTGGATGGGGCATTGGAATCAATGCCCCTGTTGCCGCTTCAGGTGATGGCCGCGGCCGTTACCACAGCGCGATGCTGTAGCTCAGGATCAGGCGGTTCTCGTCCAGCTTGTTGCCAAAGTGGCTGGTGCGCACGGTAGCGTTGCGCCATTTGATGCCGAAGTTTTTCAACGTACCGCTCTGGACCACATAGCCGATATCGGTATCGCGCTCCCATTCCTTGCCTTCAGGCTTGCCGGCGCCGAGGTCGATGTTGTCGCCCTGCAGGTAGCGGGTCATGAATGTCAGGCCGGGAATGCCCACGCTGGCGAAGTTGAAGTCGTAGCGCGCCTGCAAGGACTGTTCGTCCTTGTTGGCGAAGTCACCGATCTGCACGAAGTTCACCAGGTATGCGTCGGCGCCGTTGATGTAGGCAAAACCGGTGTCGCCGCTCATGCGCTGGTACCCCAGGCCAAAGGCGTGGCCCTGGATACCGTAGGTGAACATTGCGCCGAATGCCTTGTTGTCGACGTTGCTGCCACCCTCATCAAGGGAGCGGGCGAAACGCAGGTCGCTTTTCAGCGATTGCCCTTCACCCAGTGCCAGTATGTGGTTCAGGCCAAGGAAATGCTGGCGGTAGAAGTTGTCCAGCCCGCCGTAGCCATAGGTGGTGTTCAGGCTGTCGCTCCACTTGTAGGTGAGGTTGGCGAAGTTGAACTGGTCGCTGGTGGTGCTACGGGCCTTGATGTTCTTCGCCCCACCCGTGGTGATGGCCATGTCTTCATAGTCGGTGGAGTCGCGCTGGTTCACCTGGCGCACCTGACCGAGGTCGACGTTCAGCTTGTCGATTTCCTGCGAGTTCAGTTGCCCGCCCTCGAAGGTTTGCGGCAGCAGGCGGGAGTCGTTTGCCATCAGCACTGGCAGTTTGGGTAGCAGCGTACCGGCTTTCAGTACGCTCTTGGAGACGCGTACTTTGGCGGTCATGCCCAGTTCGCCGTACTCGTCCTGAGCGCGGTGTGGTGCTTCGCGGTCACGTTGCAGCAGGCCGCTGCCGCTGCGATCCGGGCTTGAATCGAGTTTGACCCCGAGCAGGCCGATGGCATCGACGCCGAAGCCGACCGTGCCTTCGGTGAAGCCGGACTCATAGCGTAGCAGAAAGCCCTGGGCCCATTCCTCAGCCTTGTTTTGAGGCGCGTTGTGCTGGCGAAAGTCGCGGTTGAAGTAGAAGTTACGCAGCTCCAGGTTGGCTTTGCTGTCCTTGAGAAACTCTGCGTTGGCAGGTGCGCAGAGGCCGGCCAGCGTTGCCGAAACCAAAAGGCGGGTAGCGATGGGATGCGTGCGGTACATGGTAAAGCCCTTTTATTGTTATTGAATGGGGTACGGCATGGCCTGCACCGGTCGCGGTTGCGATCGGTGCAGGTGGTTGCAGGTGATACGGTCAGCGGTTTACGCGGATCAATGGGCGACTGCCGTGGCGGCACCCAGGCCGGTCTGGGCACGTACGAACTGGTCGTCGAATGCGGCACGTTCGCGGGCGGCTTGCGCACTGCGGTCGAGCTTGGACACCAGCACGATCACCAGGAAGGCCAGTGGCATGGAGAACAGGGCCGGGTGGTCATACGGGTAGATCGCCTGCGCATTGCCAAGCACCGACACCCAGACCGCAGGCGACAGGATCACCAGGGTCAGGGCGGTGAACAGGCCGACGAAACCACCGGCCAGGGCGCCCTTGGTGGTCAGGTCTTTCCAGTACATGGCCATGATCAGTACCGGGAAGTTGGTGGAGGCGGCGATGCCGAAGGTCAGGCCCACCAGGAAGGCGACGTTCTGCTTCTCGAACAGGATGCCCAGGAGGATGGCGATGATGCCCAAGCCGACCGTGGCGATACGGGTTACGCGCATCTCGTCTTTTTCGCTGGCGGTGCCTTTCTTCAGTACGGTGGCGTACAGGTCGTGGGAGATCGCCGACGCACCGGCCAGGGCCAGGCCCGACACGACGGCCAGGATGGTGGCGAAAGCCACGGCCGAGAGGAAGCCGAGGAACAGGTTGCCACCCACGGCCTTGGCCAGGTGCATGGCAACCATGTTGCCGCCGCCGATCAATGCGCCTTTGAGGTCGCCGCCGACATAGAACTGCGGGTCAGTGCCGACGATCACAATCGCGGCATAACCCAGCACCATGACCACGAGGAAGAAGAAACCGATGAAGCCGGTGGCAAAGAACACCGACTTGCGGGCTTCCTTGGCGTTCGGCACGGTGAAGAAGCGCATCAGGATATGCGGCAGGCCGGCAATACCGAACACCAGGCCAAGCGACAGCGAAGCTGCGTTGATCGGGTCGGCGAGCATCGAGCCGGGGCCCATGATGTTCCAGCCCGTAGCGTGGGCTTTAACCGCGCGGGTTGCCAGGGTTTCAAAGCTGAAGCCGAACTCGGCCATGGCCAGCAGGGCCAGGGTCGTGCCGCCGGCCAGCAGCAGTACAGCCTTGATGATCTGTACCCAGGTGGTGGCGATCATGCCGCCGAAGATCACATAGACCAGCATCAGCACGCCAACCACCATCACGGCGGTGGAGTAGTCCAGGCCGAACAGCAGCTTGATCAACTGACCCGCGCCGACCATCTGCACGACCAGGTAGCAGCACACCACGGTGAGCGAGCCGAAGGCTGCGAAGGTGCGGATTTTGGTCTGGTCCAGACGGTACGAGACGATGTCGGCGAAGGTATAGCGCCCCAGGTTGCGCAGGCGCTCGGCCATCAGAAAGGTGATGATCGGCCAGCCGACGAAGAACGCCACGGTGTAGATGAAACCGTCATAGCCTTTGGCGAAGACCAGGCTGGACAAGCCCAGCAGGGTGGCCGCCGACATGTAGTCACCGGCAATCGCCAGGCCGTTCTGGAAACCACTGATGCCGCCGCCAGCGGTGTAGAAGTCCGAGGTCGACTTGGTTTGCCGTGCAGCCCACCAGGTGATCATCAAGGTGCCGAGGACGAACACGAAGAACATGCCGATGGCGTGGAGGTTGATCGGTTGTTTTTCCGCCACGACGAGGGGGGCGGCAAAGGCTGCGGCCGGTGCCAGCAGCAGGCTGGCAAGGCCAAGGGAGGCGAGGCGACGGCTCATTTCAACTCCTCCAGCAGGTCGGCACTCAGTGCGTCGAAGCGGGTGTTGGCGCTGCGCACGTACCAGCCGGTGAGCAGCCAGGACAGCACGATGATTGCCGCCGCGACCGGGATCCCTACCGTCAGTTGGCGGCCTTCGGCCAGAGGGGCATGCAGTACGTGCGGGTAGAACGCGACCACCAGCATGAACAGGTAGTAGGCGCCCAGCACGGCGGCACTCAATGACCAGGCCAGGCGCGAACGGCTGCGTACCAGGCGTTGGAATTTGGGGTTGGCGCGGATGCGGTCGCAACTCTGCGCATGGGACAGCTCAGCGTTTTTCATCGGTGTGGCTCCTTGTTTTTTTTATTGCCTGGTGTGCCCTGCAGCCGTTTTTTGGGTGCACGGCGTCGTGGCGATGGGCTGCAGCTTTTCGCCAGGAAAAACGGGTAAGCGTCGAGTGCTGTGTTACGCCGGCGGAATCATGTCGCGCAGCGTTTCAGCTCACTCGGAATCGACTGATCAAAACGGGGGAATGTGGGAAAAGCCGGCGCCAGGTTCGCTCGGGTAGAGCGTATTGAAGGTAATAAGACGCGCGCGTGCAGGGACTGGTCCCTGTGTGAAGATCGACATAACTGGCACCCGGTGGCTGATTATTAGCTCTTGATGTTTGCTGCACCCTTGTCGGTGGGAAGCAGCGCAGATGGCTCCGCGCACCTTATATAACAATGTCGGTCAATTATGGAAGTACTACCTGCGTTGTATAGTATTAGTACTATATGTTTTGCCTCTAAAATTCAGGGTTTACAGCTTCCACCCGGCACGTGCTGTCTTGCTGCAAACACATGGTCTTGCTGTTGTCTCACGTACAGTGGATCAACAAGGTGTCGCCGGTTACACAGGCATTCGATCGTTTTGTTTGTATAAGTTATTGATAATAAAGAACTAAGTAGCTGGCATGGTTTGTGAGACGTACTCGGCAAGAGCGCCTGATGTGGCGTAGAACTTGTTGCGTACTGGAGAACTCCCATGCCCCGTGAAATTCGTTTGAATGCTTTTGAGATGAACTGCGTCGGTCATCAATCTCCTGGCCTCTGGGCGCATCCCCGGGACCGTTCCTGGCAGTACAAGGACCTGGAGTATTGGACCGACCTGGCCAAGTTGTTGGAGCGTGGCCGTTTCGACGGCATTTTCATCGCGGATGTCATCGGTATCTACGATGTGTTCAACGGCAATGGTGATGCGGCGATCCGTCAGTCGACCCAGGTACCGGTCAACGATCCGCTGGCGCTGATCACCCCGATGGCGCTGGTGACCGAGCATCTGGGTTTCGGTCTGACCGCGTCGTTGAGTTTCGAGCACCCCTATCCTTTTGCCCGCCGCCTTTCCACCCTCGACCACCTGACCAAGGGGCGTATTGGCTGGAACATTGTCACCTCGTACCTGGACAGCGGTGCGCGTAACCTCGGGCAGAAAGCCCTGAGCGATCACGATGCCCGTTACGACTATGCCGACGAGTACCTTGAAGTGCTCTACAAGCTGTTTGAGGGCAGTTGGGAGGAGGGTGCGATACAGCGTGATCGTGAGCGGCGTATCTTCAGTGACCCGAGCAAGATCCATGGCATCAAGCATGCCGGCAAGCATTTCCAGGTTCCGGGCATTCACCTCTGCGAGCCGTCGCCCCAGCGCACCCCGGTGTTGTATCAGGCGGGAGCCTCCAGCCGTGGCAAGCAGTTCGCGGCGGAGCATGCTGAATGTGTGTTTGTTGCATCTCCGTCGAAAATCTTGCTGAAGAAGACCGTGGCGGACATTCGTCGGCGTGCTGCCGAAGCCGGTCGCGATCCGCGCAAGGTGCTGGTCTTCAACCTGCTGACGGTGATCGTCGGCGAAACTGATGCCCAGGCCCAGGCCAAGTGGCAGGACTACAAGTCGTACACCAGTTATGAAGGCGCTCTGGCCCTGATTTCGGGCTGGACCGGCATCGACTTTTCCGAGTACCAACCGGATCAGGTCCTCAAGCACATCCATACCAACGCTATTCAGTCGGCGGTCGAAACGTTCTCCACGGCCGACCCGAACAAGCAATGGACCGTAAAAGAGTTGGCCGACTGGGTGGGCATTGGCGGCTTTGGCCCGCTGTTGGTGGGCAGTGCGCAAACAGTGGCGGATGAGTTGCAGGCATGGGTTGAGGAAACCGACGTGGATGGTTTCAACCTGGCCTATGCCCTGGCTCATGAAACCTTCTCCGATGTGGTCGAGCTGTTGGTGCCAGAGTTGCAGAAGCGTGGTGTCTACAAGACGGAGTACGCTCCCGGCACCTTGCGCGAAAAACTCTTCGGCGAAGGCCCGCGTTTGCCGCAGAACCATCCTGCTGCCGATTACCGCGATCTCGCCGCGCTGGCGGCACGTGAAGAAGACGCTTCAGTACTGGCCTGATCCCGGCGGGATAACAGGCCACGATGATTGAGCCGCCCCCTCGTCGATGTGACGAGGGGGCGTTTGCATTAGCCCTGTTTAGCACCACCACCGATCTGCCAGACATACGGTGGTTCGGTGCCGTTGATCTCCCAGTCACCGATGATCCGTTCCTTGTAGATCAGCGGGTTGTGCGAGGCGGCGGTGCGGGCGTTGCGCCAATGACGGTCGAGCAGTTTGCTGGTGCTGGTGGCTGAAGCGCTGAGGGCGTTGAACAGGTCGCTGGTGGCGCGCAGGACCAGCTCGGCAATGACGACCTGGCCTTGAGCCGACTCCAGTTCGGCGGCGATGTTGGCTGCGCGCTCAGCTTCAGCATCATTGCCAAAGTGGCTCTCGTAGGCGCGCTGCGCGGCAGCGGCAGCACGCAGTGCCGTGGCTTCGGCGGCATAGGCCTGGGCCGAAGCCTTGCCGACCACCTGCTGAACCTGGGCATCGTCACTGGCCGCGGCAGCATTGCCCGTGCTGAAAATGCGCGTGCGTTTGCGCACTTCTTCGGCGATGTCGCGCACGGCTGCGCGACCGGAGCCTGCCAGTACCGCCAGCAGTACCAACTGATAGAACGCTGTCTGGTACTTGAAGCGGGTGGCGAAGTCGAACAGGTTTTCGTCTTCGACCACAACGTTATCGAACACCGAGGTGCCGCTGCCAGTGGTGCGCTGGCCAAAACCGTCCCAGTCGTCGCTGAGGGTAATGCCGGGTTGCTGGACACGAACCGCAGCGATGACATCACCGCCAGTGTCGTCACGTTGGGCATAGAGGTCGATCCAGTCGGCAAAGATACTGCCGGTGCTGTAGTACTTGGTGCCATTGACCCGCCACTGATCGCCTTGGCGCGAGACACGGGTAATCACCTGCCCCAGCTTCACGGCGCCTACTTCGGTCCAGGCATTGCCCACCAGGTCGCCGTCGAGAAAACGTTTGAACCAGACGTCCTGTGGCGTGTTGGCGTGAGCGTTGAGGCGATCTTCGACAAAGGCGAAGTGGCCGCGCAGGGCTTGCGGCAGGTTGGAGTCGGCTTCGGCCAGTTCGATCAGCAGTTGGAACAATTGTGGCAATGAGGCGCCGGCGCCACCGTATTGCACCGGTACGCGCACGGCGCCAAAGCCGGCTTCCTTGAGCCATTTTACCGGCTCGTAGGGCAGGCTGCGGGTGCGCTCGCGTTCGAGGGCGCCGGCGGCGATGCGGGTGAAAATCGGCCGGAATCGCGCAGCCAGTTGCTCATAGTCGGTTCCGGTGGAGAGGGGGTGCGGAATGTGCTGTTGCTGGGCAGTCATGCTGTCGCTCCTGTGAGGGCATTAAACAAAGCCGCGAACCGGTCCGGTCGCTGTCCTACGGTGTAATGCACAGGCCATGCCCAGCATGGAAGGCCCCGTAATCCGTGGTGTCTGGCACGTTTTGGCTGCTTTTTGATGTCGGCTGGCGGGCACGTTGTGGAACTGCTGCTGCCCAGGCAACAGCTGCGTCAGGAGGGTGTGCAGGCATGTCGGCAATGGCCTGCTGCGCGCAAGTGTTTGCCCGGCAACAGATGATCAGCAGCTTGCCTGCTGCGGTACATCGGGCGATGTTCGCTGATTTCTGTTAAATCATTGAAATATAAGGAATTAATGCAGTGGCACAGTTGCTGCTATAGCCCTTGTGTGGATGCCGCGGTGGCATGTCCAGGCAGGGGTCGATCAATGAGCAGAATACTGAAAGTCGTCGCAGTCTCGGGGAGCGTGCAACAGCCCTCACGTACCTTGGTGCTGCTTAACGCGCTGGTGGCAGAGCTGGCGCAACAGGTGCCCATTGAGCTGCAACTGATTGAGCTGGCCAAGGTCGGCCCGCAATTCGCCGGTGTGCTGCGCCGTGAAGATTTGCCCGCCGCGGTACAGGCAGACCTGCAGGCCATCGAAAGCGCCGATTTGCTGATTGCGGCAACCCCGGTGTACCGCGCGTCCTATACCGGTCTGTTCAAGCACCTGTTCGACTTTGTTCATCACGAGGCCTTGAAGCAGGTCCCTGTGCTGTTGGCCGCCACCGGTGGTTCGGAGCGCCATGCCCTGATCATCGACCATCAGCTACGACCGTTGTTCGGCTTTTTCCAGGCGCTCAGCCTGCCAGTTGGCGTGTACGCCGCAGAAGCCGATTTCGATAACTACCACATCAGTAACACGCAGCTGCGCGAGCGTATCGAGCGGGCGGTCGAGGCTGCGGTCGCAAGCCTCGGCCCACGTTTTCAGCGCAACGCCAGCGCAGCCTGATTCAGCCCTTTCAACTCAATGGAGTACCTGCAATGAGCCAAGAACAGATCAAGTTTGCCTATTGGGTGCCTAACGTCAGCGGTGGTCTGGTGGTCAGCAAGATCGAACAGCGCACCAGCTGGGACATCGACTACAACCGCAAGCTCGCGCAAATCGCCGAGAACGCCGGCTTCGAGTATGCGCTGTCGCAAATCCGCTTCACCGCCGGCTATGGCGCGGAGTACCAGCATGAATCGGTCACGTTCAGCCATGCACTGCTCGCCGCCACCACGCGCCTGAAGGTGATTGCTGCGGTACTGCCAGGGCCTTGGACTCCGGCGTTGTTGGCCAAGCAGATTGCGACCATCGATCACCTGACGGGTGGGCGGGTGGCCATCAACGTGGTGTCGGGCTGGTTCAAGGGTGAGTTCACCGCGATCGGCGAACCGTGGCTGGAACACGATGAACGCTACCGTCGTTCGGAAGAGTTCATCACTGCACTCAAAGGTATCTGGACCACCGACAACTTCACCCAGCGCGGTGACTTCTATCGCTTCCATAACTACACCTTGCGGCCCAAGCCACTGCAGCAGCATCCAGAGATCTTCCAGGGTGGCAGCTCGCGGGCCGCTCGCGATATGGCGGCACGGGTGTCTGACTGGTACTTCACCAACGGCAATACCGTAGACGGCATCAAGGCTCAGGTGGATGACATCAAGGCCAAGGCTGCGGCGAACAACCATACGGTCAAGGTCGGTGTGAACGCATTCATCATCGCCCGCGACACCGAGGAAGAGGCCCGCGCGGTACTCGCCGAGATCATCGACAAGGCCGATCCGGAAGCGGTCAACGCCTTTGGCGATGCGGCGCGGCAAGCCGGCAAGGCCAGCCCGGAAGGCGAAGGCAACTGGGCCAAGTCCAGTTTCGAGGACCTGGTGCAGTACAACGATGGCTTCAAGACCAACCTGATTGGTACGCCGCAGCAGATCGCCGAACGCATCGTCGCTCTGAAAGCCGTGGGGGTGGATCTGGTGTTGGGTGGTTTCCTGCACTTCCAGGAGGAAGTCGAGTACTTCGGGCGCAAGGTACTGCCATTGGTCCGTGAACTGGAAGCCCGGCGTTTGGTCGACAAGGCCGTAGCCTGAGGCGGGAGTCGTTATGGTTCAGTTTGCGCAACACAGCCCTGATGCCCCTGGCACCTTGCCTGAATGGTTGCAGCGACAGGCGGCTGACCACGGTACACGTCTGGCCCTGCGGCACAAGCATCTGGGTGTCTGGCAGGTGCGTACCTGGCAGCAGTTGGCAGATGAAGTCCGTCGCTTGGCCTCGGCGCTTCAACTGCGTGGTTTTACCGAGGCGAACACCCTCGTGGTGTTGAGCCGTCCACGCCCGGAAGCCCTGATCGCGGCACTCGCTGCGCAATGGTTGGGCGGTGTTGCGGTGTTGTTCGATCCGTTGCAGGGCGGTGCTGCTCAGGTTGAGTTGTTGCGTGAGCTGAACCCTGGTTACTTCTTTGCTGAAGGCGCTGAGGAACTGGCGCAGGTCGGTGCGGCGAATCTGAATGCTGCTCTGCTGTTTTATGCCGATGGTCGAGGCTTGGCCGCCGAGCATGCAGAAACAGCGCTCGATTATGCCGTGCTTGTGGCACGGGCGGCCGACCCGGCGCTCAAGCTGAAGGCGCGCACGGAGCGCAGCGCCTTCATCTTTTACCGTTTGCATGAGGGCCAGCACATCGAATTGCAGCGCATCAGCCATGCAGAGCTGGTGCGCGAAGGGGCGCGTCTGGTACAGCTTGAACACCTTGGGCCGGGCGAGGAAGCACTGGCCGCCCGGGCCTTTGCCGCCAGTGGTCAGGCGCGCTACTTGCTGGCGCCGTGGCTGATTGCCGGGTTTCGCCTGAACTTCCCCGAGAGCCTGCACACCCGTGACCGCGATCGCCGTGAGCTGGGGCCAACCTTGGTGGCCGGGACCCGGGAGACCTATGGCCGTTTGCACCAGGAGGTGCTGGCACGTCTGCCTGAGGAGGGCACCTGGCAGCGGCGGCTGGTGGATTGGGCGCTGGCGGCGCAGCCGGGCGTACTCAGGCGTGTGCTTGGTTACTGGCTGGTGAGGCGTGCGCTGCGCGACATCCTTGGCTTCAGCCGCATACAGGCACCGTTGTTGGTCGGGGAGCCGTTGGCAGAACCAGCGCAGGCCTTTTTTGCCGCGCTGGACATTCGTGTGCGGACCTGGCCAGACCCCGCACGTTGGCAGGTGGCGCCGAGTGAGCCTGCCAGCCGTATCAGTGGTTGGATTGACGACCATCCACAATTGGCTTGATGAGGAGAGCGAACGATGTCCACAAGCCACTCTGCTGTTCCGGCGCCGCTACTGGCGCTGGACAATATTTCCCTGTCCTTCAAGGGCGTCAAGGCGGTTACCGGCATCAGCTTTTCGGTCGCGCCCGGTGAGATCTGCGCCTTGATCGGGCCTAACGGTGCCGGCAAGAGTTCGTTGTTGAATGTGATCAACGGTGTGTACCAGGCACAGGAAGGCCACATTCATTTTGCCGGCCAGGTGCGGCGCCGCATGCGTCCTCACGACGCGGCGCAACGCGGTATCGCCCGGACCTTTCAGAACATCGCGCTGTTCAAGGGCATGACGGTACTCGACAACGTCCTGACCGGGCGCAACCTGAAACGGCGTAGCACTTGGTTGGAGCAAGTGCTGCGGGTGGGGCGAGTCGCGGCTGAAGATGACCTTCAGCGCGCTGCGGCAGAACGGGTCATTGCGTTTTTGCAGATCCAGCCGTGGCGTGATGCGATTGTCGGCACCTTGCCCTACGGTTTGCAAAAGCGGGTTGAGTTGGCCCGTGCCTTGGCCGCGGAACCTACCTTGCTGTTGCTGGATGAGCCAATGGCCGGAATGAATGCCGAAGAGAAGGCGCAGATGAGCCGTTTCATCGTCGACATCAACCGCGAATTCGGTACCACCGTGGTCTTGATCGAGCACGACATCGGCGTGGTCATGGGCATTTCGCACCATGTGGTGGTGCTGGACTACGGCCGCAAGATTGGCGATGGCCCGCCGGATCAGGTCCGGCAAGACCCTGAGGTCATTGCTGCTTACCTCGGTACCCGACACTAACGCGCGTTTACGTGTTTGCCGTCCTGCGTTGGGCGGTTGGCTTCGTATTGCCCGAAAAGCAGGAAACGACATGGATTTTTTCTTTGAAGTACTGATCGGCGCTTTGCTGGCCGGGGTGATGTATGCCCTGGTGGCCATCGGGTTTGTGCTGATCTACAAGGCCTCCGGCGTGTTCAATTTCGCTCAGGGCGCGATGGTGCTGTTCTCCGCGCTGACCTTTGTCAGTTTGCTGGAGCGCGGGTTGCCGTTCTGGTTGGCGTTTGTGGTGACCCTGGCGGCGATGGTGCTGTTGGCCCTGGCGGTTGAGCGGGTGGTGCTGCGGCCGTTGGTCAACCGCTCACCGATCACCCTGTTCATGGCCACGCTCGGCCTGTCGTACATGATCGAAGGTTTTGCCCAGGCGCTGTGGGGCGCGCAGGTGCACGGCCTTGACCTGGGCATCAGTGATGAGCCGTTGGCGTTGGGCGGCATGTTGCTGTCTTCGTTCGACCTGTTTGCGGCAGCCACGGCAGCGCTGCTGGTACTGGTGCTGTCATTGCTGTTCAGCAAGACCCGTATTGGCCTGTCGTTGCGGGCCGTGGCCGACGATCCCGTCGCAGCCTTGGCCGTGGGCATTCGCTTGCAGCACATCTGGGCCGTGGTGTGGGCCGTGGCAGGGTTTGTCGGCCTGGTCGCCGGGCTGCTCTGGGGCGCTCGCCTGGGCGTGCAGTTCTCCCTTTCGCTCATCGTGCTCAAGGCCTTGCCGGTACTGATCATTGGCGGGTTCACCTCGATCAGTGGGGCGATTGTCGGCGGCTTGATCATCGGCGCAAGCGAGAAACTTGCCGAGGTCTACCTCGGGCCGTTCGTGGGCGGGGGGATCGAGAACTGGTTCCCCTATGTCCTGGCGTTGCTGTTTTTGCTGGTGCGTCCAGCCGGATTGTTTGGCGAACGTGCCATTGAGCGGGTTTGAGGGAGAGTGCCATGTTGTACAACGAAGCCGGTCAGTTCAGTACCCGTTACGCCCAGGATCGTCGAGTGTTCCGCTTGCGTCAGGATCGCCACGCATTGCTGGCGCTGCTGCTGTTTGCCTTTGTGGCGGTGCCTTACCTGGGCAATGACTACTGGTTCAGTGCCATCCTGATTCCTTTTCTGGTGTTGTCGCTGGCCGGGCTTGGGCTGAATTTGCTGACGGGCTATGCCGGGCAACTCTCCCTCGGTTCGGCGGCCTTCATGGCGGTAGGGGCCTTTGCTACCTACAACATCGAACTGCGAGTACCGGGTTTGCCGCTACTGCTGAGCCTTGTGCTGGGCGGCGTTTGTGCGGCCCTGACGGCGTTGCTGTTCGGTTTGCCCAGCCTTCGCATCAAAGGCTTCTACTTGCTGGTGTCCACCCTGGCTGCGCAGTTTTTCGTGCAATGGGCGTTGACCAAGTTCAGCTGGTTTTCCAATGACAGCGCCTCTGGGGTGATCAGTGCGCCGCCGCTACACCTCATGGGGGTCGATTTCAGTTCGCCGGCGGGCCGTTACCTGTTCACGCTTGGGGTGGTCGTGGTGCTGTTCTGGCTGGGCAAAAACCTGGTGCGCAGTGAGTTGGGGCGTAACTGGATGGCGGTGCGCGACATGGACACTGCCGCTGCAATCATCGGTATTCCGCTGCTCAAGACCAAGCTGCTGGCCTTTGCCATCAGCGGCTTTTTCCTCGGCATTGCCGGCGCACTGTGGGCCTTCACCTACCTGGGTACGGTAGAGCCGCATGGCTTCGACCTGAACCGCTCATTCCAGGTGTTGTTCATCATCATTATCGGTGGCCTGGGCAGCTTGCTCGGCAACTTCCTCGGTGCAGCGTTCATCGTGCTGTTCCCGATCCTGCTCTCGAACCTGGCCGGGCTGTTGCCTGCGGGCCTGATCGATGCCGGGCAGGTCGAGAACCTGCAAAAGATGGTGTTCGGCGCACTGATCATCCTTTTCCTGATCAAGGAACCAGAGGGGCTGGCGCGCCTCTGGCAACGCTTTCGCGAGCGCGCACGGCGATGGCCGCTGCGCTACTGAGCGAATCCCTGCAGGCGGAGCGTGCTCCGCAGTTCACCCTTCAGGCGCAAGCCATAGCTCAACGATTCGACAAGGAAACACGCGATGTTCAAACGATCTTTGCTCAGCAGCCTCGCGCTGGCCGTGAGCTTGAGTGCCACTGCCTTCATCGCCAAGGCCGATGGCGAGCAGTACTTCCCGCTGCAAAGCTACCGTGTTGGCCCTTACGCGGCAGGCGGTACCGGGTTCTTTGGCGGGTTTATCGATTACCTCAAGTACGTCAACGCCAATGGTGGGGTCAATGGCGTCAAGTTGACCTGGAGCGAGTGCGAAACCGAGTACGTGGTGGAGAAGGGCGTTGAGTGCTACGAACGCCTGAAGAACGGTTTGAACGGGGCGCCGGCCGCTGCGACCAACCCGCTCTCGGTAGGTATTGCCTACGCCACCCTGGACCGCTCGACGGCAGACAAATTGCCCTTGATCACCATCAACCACGGGCGCACGGACTCTACCGATGGCAGCGTGTTCCCCTATGCCTTCCCGTTGCAACTGAACCCGTATTCCGAAGTGTCGGCGATCATCAACTACATCGGCCAGCAGTCGGGTGGCCTGGACAAGTTGAGTGGCAAGAAGATCGTCACGCTCTACCATGGTTCACCCTATGGCAAGGAGACCAATGAGGTGCTGCAGGCGCTGGCCGACAAGTATGGCTTTACCCTGACCTTGCTGGAGGTGCCGCACCCTGGCAACGAACAGCAATCGCAGTGGCTGAACATCCGTCGCGCCAAGCCGGACTGGGTCATTCTGCGAGGCTGGGGTGTCATGAACCCGGTTGCCTTGAAGAGCGCGCAGAAGGTCGGCTTCCCGGCGGACCGAATCATCGGCAACATCTGGAGTAACTCCGAGGAAGACGCCGCACCGGCAGGGGCTGCAGCCAAGGGCTTCATCTCGATTACCACGCACCCGTCCGGGACCACGTTCCCGGTGACGCAAGGGATCAAGAAGGACGTTATCGATGCCGGTCATGGCGACCTCGCCGATCCAAAGCGTTTCGGGACCGTCTACTACAACCTGGGTGTGGTGAACGGCATCCTCAACGTCGAGGCGGTACGCCTGGCGCAGGAAAAGTACGGCCACAAGCCGTTGAGCGGCGAGCAGGTGCGCTGGGGCTTTGAGCACCTGAAGCTGGATGAGGCGCGGCTCAAGGAACTGGGCGCGCTAGGCCTGGTGCAACCCCTGCAACTGTCCTGCTCCGACCATGAGGGCGGCGGTGCCGTGCGCTTCCAGCAGTGGGATGGGGAGAAGTGGAACCTGATCAGCGATTGGGTGCAGGCCGACCGCGCACTACTGCGGCCAATCATCGAAGCTTCTGCACAAAAGTACGCGAAGGAGAAAGGCATCATCCCGCGCGACTGCAGCAAAGACTCCTGATGCTGCATCGACACCGGGGCACATGTGCCCCGGTGTTGTTCCGGTGGTGTTGTCCCGGTGTTGTCTGGGGCAACGACCGGGTCGCCGTTGATGAACCGCTGCGAAGACGCGAGGCCACCACCCTAGGAGTAGAACGTCGGGGTTGGCAGTTGAGCATTCAGCGCCCAGTCACCCAGCTCTTGCAGTTTGTAGTCCACAGGATCATGCAGAGACTGTGTGCGCAGGTTGCGCCAGTAGCGGTCGAGGCGCAGGGCCGCGTGGGTGGAACGGGCACCGGTCACTTCAAACAAGCGGCTGGTCAGGTCCAGGCCGATGCGTGTTGCCGCCACCTTGGCGGTTGCGATGGCGACGGCCAGTTCACCGCGTTCTACGCTATGCAGTTGATGCTCCTTGCGCCAGGCCTGATCGAGCAGCGCGTTCGCCCGTTCGGTGAGCAATCGCACGCTTTCCAGGCCGACCCAGAACTCGCCATAGTGGCCGAGGATGTAAGGGTCTTCGTTGGCGTGTTCAACCTTGGCCTTGAACCACGGGCGGGTTTCCTTGAGGGTGTAGTTGCGGGCTTCGACGAAGGCGCCTTCGGCAATGCCAAGGAACATGTTGACGAAGGTGAGCTGCGCGATCAGCGGGCGCAGGCAGGCGAAGGGCGTGCTCAAGGGGCCGGGTTCGAGCAGCAACTCGTTTTCCTCGACCCGTACCCGTTCAAAGGTCGCACTGCCACTGTCGGTTTGCCGTTGACCAATGTTGTCCCAGTCTCCGTGCAGGGTGATGCCGGTGCGCCCGCTTGGGATGGCGGCAATCAGCAGTTTGCCCTGGGTGGACTCATCCAGCGCCGAGGCAATCAGCATTTCCGAGTCGGCCGAGCCCGAGCAAAAGCTTTTACGCCCCGAGAACTCACGCCAACCGGCGAGTTTTTTCGAGACGGTACGGGTATCCAGCGGGTTGAGGGCGTTGCCCCAGAACCAGTTGTTGCGTGCTGTCAGCTCGAACCACGGTTGCCATTGGTCTGGCCGGGAGAACAAGCGCACAGTAGCCAGCATCAGGTGCTGGAAGCCAAAGACGTGAGCGATCGAGCTGTCGACCTTGGCAAATTCGCGAACGATGTTCAGCGTCTCTGTCCAGTTGGCGCCCAGGCCGCCGTATTGCGTCGGAATGATCAAGCCCAGCAAGCCGCTTTGGCGCAGCGCATCGCGCTCGGCTTTCGGTGTGCCGCCGAGGCGGTCACGTTCCGCGGCGCTTTCGGCGAAGGTGCTGGCCAGCGCTTGGGCAATCTGCAGTGGCGTCAGGCGTGCGGATTGATGAATAGCAGTCACAGGCTGTCCTCATCGGGGGGGAGGGGGGCTTGAGGCGCGACCATCAGGCTGGTTGCGCGGTTGCCTGGGTGGGCAGCACGTCGTTGGCGATCATTTCGCCAAAGGGGCCTGAGAGGTTGGTGACACCGCGGCCTGCCAGGCTCGCATAGGGCTCCGGCAGCAGCGGAAAGACCAGTTCGGCAAAGCGATAGGCCTCTTCCAGGTGTGGGTAGCCGGAGAAGATGAAGCTCTCGATGCCGAGGTCGGCATATTCCTTGATCAGCCCGGCCACTTGTTGCGGGTCACCGACCAGGGCCGTGCCTGCACCGCCACGCACCAGGCCAACGCCCGCCCAGAGGTTCGGGTAGATCTCCAGTTGGTCACGCCGACCACCATGCAGTGCGGCCATGCGCCGTTGCCCCTCGGAATCGAAACGCGAGAAGGACTGCTGCGCGGCGGCAATGGTTTCGTCGCTGATGTTGGCGATCAGCTTGTCGGCTGCTTGCCAGGCTTGTTCGGCGGTCTCGCGGACAATCACATGCAAGCGAATGCCGAACTTCACGGTGCGCCCGTGTTTGGCTGCGCGGGCACGGACATCGGCGATCTTTTCGGCGACAGCCGCCGGTGGCTCGCCCCAGGTCAGGTAGACATCCACCTGCTCGGCGGCCAGCTCGTGGGCCGCGTCGGAAGAGCCGCCGAAATACAGCGGTGGATAGGGTTTTTGCACGGGCGGGTAGAGCGCCTTGGCGTTTTGCACTTGCAGGTGCTTGCCGTCATAGTCCACGGCTTCGCCCTGCAGCACACGCCGCCAGATATGCAGGAACTCGCCACTGGCCTCATAGCGTTCACTGTGGCTCAGATGCAGGCCATCTCCACGGTTTTCGTCCGGGTCACCGCCGGTTACCACGTTGATCAACAGGCGACCTGCGGACAAGCGATCAAGGGTCGCGGCCATGCGTGCAGAGACCGTCGGCGAAATGATCCCGGGGCGGATCGCTACCAGGTAACGCAGGCGTTCGGTCAGCGGTACCAGGGCAGAGGCCACCACCCAGGAGTCTTCGCAGGAGCGTCCAGTGGGTATCAGTACGCCGTAGTAACCGAGGCTGTCGGCGGCCTGGGCCACCTGTTTGAGGTAGGGCAGGGTGACGGGGCGGGCGCCCTCACTGGTACCCAGCAAATGACCGTCGCCGTGGGTGGGCAGAAACCAGAAAACATTCATGTCGGCGCCTCAGGCAATTTTACGTAGAACAGCGCGGTGGCCGTTGAGCTGCTCGGCAGCTTTTTCCCCGGCCAGGCGGATACGAGCCTGCAGGGCCGTGCTGGTGATCTGGTAGTTGCTGAAATCGGCTTCAGCGGCGTAGACCCCGATCGGCAGGGTGACCGACTGGAAGAAGCTGAACAGCGGGCGCAGTTGGTGGTCGATGACCAGCGCATGGCGTTCACTGCCACCGGTTGCGGCGAGCAGTACTGGCGTATCAATCAAGGCATCCTGGCCAATCAGGTCGAACAGGTGCTTGAACTGGCCCGGGTAGGTGCCACGGTAGACGGGGGCCGCGACGATCAGCAGGTCGGCGGACTCGATTGCGCGCAGCTCATGCTCTACGGTTTCCGGCAGCTCTTTACGCGAGAGTGCGCCACCCAGTGGGCGGACGATATCCCCCAGTTCAATGACCTTGCTCTCGATGGGCAGTTGTTGCGCCAGTTCAGCCAGGATGGCCTGGGTCAGAACCAGTGTGCGCGAAGGGCGGAACGTGCCACCGGAAACGGCGACGACTTTGATTGGAGTGCTCATGGCTACAGGCCCGTTGCTGTTGAAGGTGCAGGGGCAGGAGCAAGAGTTGTTCCATGTGTTGAAAGTCTTTATTTATCAGCTTGTTATGAGCTTTTTGCGGGGTGCTCAAGTGTTGCTTGAAGTGCGCCCTGTTGAATGGCTGTTGCTGGGCCAACAGTTTCGCTGCTGTTGTTGGCGCAACAGTGGCTGCGCGGGCGGTGGCAGTATGAGGCGTGAAGCCACTGAATTTTACGGATTCTTTACGCGTCTGTGTGCTGCGCTATAACGATACTTGCGCGCGCCATTCAGTCAGAGCCCATACATGTCAGTTGCCAGAATCCGCTTGATTGGTTTCATCCTCGGTGTCTTCCTCATCACCCTTGCGGTGAGCATGACGATCCCTCTGTTCACCTTGATGCTTTATGAGCAGCAGGACGGGCTTTCTGCATTTGTCCGTTCAGGTGTCATCACCTTTCTCACCGGTATTGCGCTGGTCGCACAAGGGCGTCCCGAGGACGCTCATTTACGCCCGCGAGACATGTATTTGCTGACGACGGCCAGTTGGGTCGTGGTCTGTACCTTTGCGGCGCTGCCGATGGTGTTCATACGGGATATCAGCTACACGGATGCGTTTTTTGAAACGATGTCGGGTATCACCACCACCGGTTCGACCGTGCTGACCGGGCTGGACACCGCGTCTCCGGGCTTGCTGATCTGGCGCTCGATGTTGCATTGGTTGGGCGGCATCGGCTTTATCGGTATGGCGGTAGCGATTCTGCCGTTGCTGCGCGTCGGGGGGATGCGCTTGTTCCAGACCGAGTCGTCGGACTGGTCGGACAAAGTGCTGCCACGCTCCCATGTCATGGCGAAATACATTCTGCTGGTCTATGTCGTGTTGACCGGGATTGGCTACCTGGCGTTCTGGTGGGCGGGGATGACGCCGTTCGAGGCGATCAACCACTCAATGTCACTGATATCCACCGGTGGCTTCTCGACCTCGGACAGTTCGTTGGCGCACTGGTCGCAGCCGGCCATTCACTGGGTCGCGGTAGGGGTGATGATCCTCGGCAGCTTGCCCTTTACGTTGTATGTGGCGGTGCTGCGGGGCAATAGAGGCGCCTTGTTCAAGGATCATCAGGTACGTGGCTTCATTGGCTTTCTGGTGTTGACCTGGCTGCTGGTCGGCACCTGGCTGCATTTCAACGGGCCATATGGATGGTGGGAGGCGGTGCGCCTGGTGGCAGTCAACGTCACATCGGTGGTCACTACAACGGGCGTTGCGCTGGGTGACTACACCCTGTGGGGCACATTTTCGGTGTTGTTCTTCTTCTACCTGACGTTCGTCGGTGGTTGTTCGGGATCAACCGCCGGTGGTTTGAAGATCTTTCGTTTTCAGGTCGCCGGCCAGTTACTGCATAGCAGCCTGTCGCAACTGATTCACCCGCGCGCAACGATTCGCAGCAAGTACAACGGCCATCCGCTGGATGAAGACATCGTGCGTTCGCTGCTGACCTTCTGCTTTTTCTTTACCACCACCATCGCCGCCATTGCGCTGGGGCTGGCCCTGATCGGCCTGGACTGGACCATTGCACTGACCGGAGCGGCGACGGCCGTCTGCAATGTGGGGCCTGGGTTGGGGCCGGTGATCGGGCCGGCCGGTAACTTCTCCTCACTGCCCGATGCTGCGAAGTGGCTGCTGACCGTGGGCATGCTGCTGGGGCGTCTGGAAATCCTCACCGTTCTGGTGCTGTTCACACCGTCGTTCTGGCGCTTCTAGAAACGCGGGGCGCTGCCAAGCCTCAGCCCCCATCTGGGGGCTGAATCAGATATACTCCGCGCCCCTAAAATGGGGCAGCGCTGTTTAGCGATAAGCCTGTCTGCTTGCTGTTGCTGGCGTTAACGCCTGGACAGGGCCATATCGACCGCCGCGATCAGCTTTCCCAGGTCTTTTGGGGGGGCTTTGTGTACGACGTTGAACAGATAGGCTCTTTGCTCGTCTTCATCGCCCAACTCCGAGAAAAAAGCTTTCAGCTTTATACCCAGCACTTCGGCAAATTTGAACAGTGCTTCAACGCTTGGGGTGTAGGAGCCGGTTTCAAAGCGGCTGATGGTTTTGGGATCAAAACCGGTTTTCTCGCCGAATTCAGCCTGAGTAAGCCCTGCCACCTTGCGGTAGCGCTTTATGGCTGAACCCAAACCTGAAATTGTCATCGCTTAATTCCCATTTAGAATCAAGAACTTAACGGTATTTGGTCGAGCTAGGCAACGCCAGATTCTGTAACATTACTGTCATAAACGTGATGTAATTCGTAGAATTGGATTGTCAGACAAGAGTCTGAATGCCTGGTTCAACATGGACTGGATCCAGGATTACGACCGCCACTAACGGAGTTCTAACGTGCGTCTCAATTTGCCGGTAACCTCTGTCGAACAGACGTTTCCGGAACATCAACGCCTTGTTTCCGCAACCGATACCACCAGTAAGATCACTTACTGCAATGCCGAATTCGCCGCCATGAGCGGCTTCAGTCAGGCAGAACTTATCGGTAGTACCCACAACCTTGTACGTCACCCGGACATGCCGCCAGAGGTGTTCCAGCAGATGTGGCAGTACCTCAAGGCCGGCCAGAGCTGGATGGGGATCGTCAAGAACCGCTGCAAGAACGGCAACTTCTACTGGGTCAGTGCCTACGTCACGCCGGTGCTCGAGGACGGGCGCCTGGTGGGGTACGAGTCTGTGCGGGTCAAGCCAACCCGCGAGCAGGTGCAGCGTGCCGAGACGCTGTATGCGCGTTTGCGTGAAGGCAAGCCCGCCGTGCCAGTGCTGCGCCGCGCTGCGGTGATCGGCAAGGTACTGGCGTTGCCGGTGCTGGCTGCCGGGGTTTCCATTGTGCTAAACCAGGCCGCTCCCGGTCTGCTTGGCCAGGGCGCCACGCTTGGGCTTTTCGGGCTGGTTGGTCTCTATGGCCACAGCCGCCTTGGGCGCGAGCTCAAACAGATCGTGCAGTCTACGCCCAATACCTTTGCTGACCCGATCGTTGCAATGACCTACACCGATGCCGTGGGGCCGAGCGCTCAATTGCAGATGATCCTGATCAGTGAAGAGGCGCGGTTGAAAACAGCCCTCACACGTTTGAGCGATCTGGCCAGGCAGATGGCTGAGGCAGCGACCGATTCCAGTCGGTTGTCCAGCAGCACGGAGTCGGCGTTGCTCGAACAGCGTGCCGAAACCGACATGACGGCAGCGGCCATGACCGAGATGGCCGCGTCCATCGCTGAGGTCGCCCAGCATGTGCAGCAAACGGCAGGTGAAGCGCAAACCGCCAACCTCTTGGCCGATCAGGGCAGTCAGGTGGCCGGTACCACCCGCGAAGCGATCCAGTTGCTGGCCAGTACGGTCACCCAGATCAACCAGGCAGTCGGAAACCTGGCCGGGCAGACCCAGGACATCATGATGGCTGCGAGCGTGATCCGCTCGATTGCCGAACAGACCAACCTGTTGGCGCTCAACGCTGCCATTGAGGCCGCTCGCGCCGGCGAACAAGGGCGCGGCTTTGCGGTGGTGGCTGACGAAGTGCGGGCATTGGCCGGCAAGACCCGTCAGTCGACCCTGCAAATTCAGGGCGTCATTGAAAGCCTTCGTACGGGTGCGGAGGAGGCCGTGAGCATCGCCAACCTGGGTATTCAGGAAGCAGAGCAGGGGGTTGCGCAGGTGCTGGAAGCACAGCGTGCCTTGCAAGGTATCCGCGAAGCCGTAGAGCGTATCAGTGACATGAGCCATCAGATGGCTGCTGCTTCTCAGGAACAGTCAAATGTCGCCGAAGATGTCTCGCGGCAGATCAATACGGTAGCCAGCACGGTGCAGAAAACCGCGCAGAATGCCAATGCTGCGGCGACACGGGGCGGTGAATTGGAGCGCATTTCTTCGGGCCTGCGCGCTCTGGTCGAGCGATTCAATCGATAGCCGGCAGGGTGCAGAGGACGTCATGGACGATAACTACCGCGCGGCCGTCGATGCGGCCGCGATTTTTTCCGAAACCGATCTGACGGGTCGGATTACCTACGTAAACCAACAGTTTTGCAGCATTTCCGGCTACAGCCGCGAAGAGCTGCTTGGGGCCAACCACCGTATCCTCAATTCGGGCCTGCATGATCCGGAGTTTTTCCAGGAGATGTGGCGTTCCCTGGTAATGGGCAAGGTCTGGAAAGGCGAGATCTGCAACCGCGCCAAGGACGGCTCGTTGTACTGGGTCGACAGTACGATGGTGCCATTGATGGACCCGCTGAGCGGGAAGGTACGCAAGTATGTCTCGATTCGTTTCGATGTCAGCGAGAAGCGCCAGTTGCTGCGCACCCTGCAATGGCGGGTCAGCCACGATGTGCTCACCGGTTTGCCCAACCGGGCCTACCTGTCTGACCTGTTGACGCAAGCACTGGATTTTTCCCGGCAAGAGGGCACGCAGTTGGCAGTCTGCATGCTTGATCTGGATGGCTTCAAGGCAGTCAACGATGGCTATGGTCACGCCAGTGGCGATTTGTTGCTGGTCGAGGTGGCCGCCCGTCTCAAGGGCATCCTGCGCGGCGGTGATGCCGTGGCGCGGTTGTCAGGCGATGAGTTCGTGCTGATTCTGCGTGACGTTCACGACCACTATCGTCTGCACATTGCCCTTCAGCGGGTACTCGCCGCCGTTGCATCGCCTTACGCCATCAACGGTCAGGACTTGAGAGTCAGCGCGAGCATCGGGGTGACGCTGTTTCCGCTCGACAATGACGATGCCGACACCTTGCTGCGCCATGCCGACCAGGCCATGTATGTGGCCAAACAAAGTGGGCGTAACCGCTACCACGTGTTTGACGTCTCGCTGGACAAGGAGGTCAAGGCCACCCACCAGACCGTTGAGCGCTTGCGCCAGGCGTTGGCCAAGGGTGAGTTGTGCCTGTACTACCAGCCCAAGGTCAATATGCGCACCGGTGCGGTGATTGGCTTTGAGGCGTTGTTGCGCTGGCAGCATCCGGTCAAGGGGCTGGTGCCGCCGGCGGAATTTTTACCGTTGGTAGAGCAGACTGACCTGATCGTCGATATCGGTGAATGGGTGATCGATCAGGCCATGGCGCAAATGCACCAATGGCAACTGCAGGGTTTCTGCTGGTCGGTGAGCGTGAACATTGCGGCCCGGCATTTCCAGCGTTCGGACTTTGTCGAGCGGTTGAAACGACTGCTGGCCCGCCACGCAGCGGTGGCGCCAAGCATGTTGGATCTGGAAATCGTCGAATCGGTGGCCATCGAGAACATTCAGCGGGTCAGCCAATGCCTGGATGCCTGTCAGGAGCTGGGTGTGCAGTTCTCCCTGGATGATTTCGGCACAGGTTACTCATCGCTGAGTTACCTCAAGCGGCTGCCAACCCAGACGATCAAGATCGATAAGTCGTTTGTTCGTGACATCCTCCACGACCAGGATGACCTGGCCTTGACCCGCGCGGTGATTAGCCTGGCGCGGGCGTTCGGCCGTCAGGTGATCGCCGAAGGCCTGGAAACGGTTGAACATGGTCAGTTGCTGATGGACTTGGGCTGTGACATGGCGCAAGGCTACTGCATTGCCCGGCCAATGCCCGCTGCCGATGTGACGCTGTGGGTCGAGGGTTATGTGCAGCCCGCGGAGTGGGCTGCATTGGCACCGCTGACGGTATAGGCGTCAGCGGTGTTGACGATGCAGGCGCCGATGGCATCGCCTGCATCACGGGTGCCTAGAGTTGGGTTGCGGTGTTTTTCACCACGGCCAGCTCTGGGTGCGCGACCAATTTGTCGATGTGCAGTTCGTCGTTGTTCATCCAGGTCTCGGTCAGCACCCGGTAGTGCTCCATGTCCCGGCAGCGCATGCGCAGGCTGTAATCGAAGTGGCCGCTGATCAGTTGGCATTCAAAAACCTGTGGGCAGGCCCGAACGCAGGCCTCAAACGCGCGTTGCGCTGCGCGCCCGCTCTGGTTGGAGAGGGCAACCAGCACCAGCAGCGACAGCCCCGGTGAAACCATCTGCACGTCGATGATCGCGCCGTAGCCTCGAATCACGCCGCGCCTTTCCAGCTTGCGCACCCGCTCAAGGCACGGGCGAGGCGTCAGATGCACCAGTGATGAAAGCTTCTCATAGGTGATCCGCCCGTTATGGCGCAGTACATCAATGATGGCTTCATCGATCCGGTCCAGAGGGGGCGCGCAGTGGGGGCTGTTGGCCTTGTTTTCCATGCGGGTCTGCTTCACTTCAAACGGTTGGATAGAAATTGCTGCAGGCGCTCGCTCTGCGGGTGGTCGAGTATCGCGGCGCTACCTTGTTCCTCGACCCGGCCCTGATGCAGGAACAACACCTGGCTGGACACCTTCCGGGCAAAGCCCATTTCGTGGGTGACCATGAGCATGGTACGACCTTCCTCGGCCAGCGTCTGTATGACTTTGAGCACCTCGCCCACCAGCTCTGGGTCTAGCGCCGAGGTGGGTTCATCGAAGAGGATGATTTCCGGCTCCATGGCCAGTGCGCGGGCGATGGCAACCCGTTGTTGTTGCCCGCCGGAGAGAAACGCCGGGTACTGATCGGCTGCGCGCGATGGCAGCCCGACCTTGTCCAGGTAGGCGCGAGCGCGGGCTTCGGCGTCCTGTGCGCTGACACCGAGCACACGGCGAGGGGCCAGGCAAATGTTCTCCAGCACAGTCATGTGGCTCCACAGGTTGAAGTGCTGGAACACCATGGCCAGGCGCGTACGCAGGTTCTGCAATTGGGCAGGGTGCGGTGCGCGCACGCCCGCGCGACCCTGGCGCATCTCGATGGTTTGGCCATCGAGGGTAATCGCGCCCGCGTCGGGTTGTTCAAGGAAGTTGATGCAGCGCAGCATTGTACTTTTGCCCGAGCCGCTGGCACCAATCAGGCTGATGACATCGCCTTTGCGCGCTTGCAGCGAGACGCCTTTGAGTACCTGATGATCGCCGTAGTGTTTGTGCAGGTCTTCGACGGTCAGTTTGACCGCCGCTGTCTGGGCGACGTTGGCCTGGCGTGCTGTCGTAAGTGGCTCAGTCAGTGGCTGGTGATGGGACGACAAGGCGTGTGCAGAAAGGGTCATGGTTTAGCCTCGGACAGGAACAAGAAAACGCATCCAGCGGCGTTCGGCCAGGCGGAACAGCCCGACCAGCACGAAGGACAGCAGCATGTACAGCAGGGCCGCGACACCAAAGGCCTGGAAGGTCAGGAAGGTCGCGGCATTGGCGTCGCGCGCGACCTTGAGGATGTCGGCGATGGTTGCGGTGAAGGCCAGGGAGGTGGCGTGCAGCATCAGGATCAGTTCGTTGCTGTAGGCCGGCAGCGCACGGCGCAGGGCGGCTGGCAGAATCACGAACAGGTTCAGGCGCCAGCCATACAGACCATAGGCCTGGGCCGCTTCAATTTCGCCGTGGGGGATATTGCGAATCGCCCCGGCGAAGATCTCCACGGTGTAGGCGCAGGTATTGAGGACGAAGGCCAGCAGGGTGCAGTTCAGCGCGTTGCGGAAGAACGCGTCGAGCAAGGCGTTGTCGCGAACGACCTCCAGCCCGTACAGGCCGGTGTAGCAGATCAGCAGTTGTATGTAGAGTGGTGTGCCGCGAAAGACGTAGGTGTAGAACTCCACGGGCCAGCGCAGCCAGCGCTGGCGTGAAACCCTGGCCAGGGCCAAGGGCAGCGACAGCAGGAAACCCAGGACGGTCGTCACGATAAACAACCACAGGGTCACCGCCAGCCCGGAAAAACCGGCGCCATCACTGTAGAGGTAGGCCAGGCCATATTGCTCAAGCAGTTCGATCATGATGCCAGCCCCTTGATGCCCGTGTTGTAGCGCCGTTCCAGGCGTTTGAATAGCCGGTTTGAAAGGGTTGTGATCACCAGGTAGACCAGTGCGGCGAGGATCAGGAAGTACAGGGTGTTATTGGTGGTCTTGCCGGCGTTCTGTGCGGCTTTGACCAGGTCGGCCAGGCCGATGATCGACACCAGCGCCGTGGACTTGAGCAGTACCAGCCAGTTGTTGCCCAGCCCTGGCAGGGCGAAGCGCATCAGCTGTGGGAACAGCACCAGGCGAAAACGCTGGGCGCGGCTCAGGCCGTACGCGGTAGCAGCCTCGAGCTGGCCTGCCGGTACGCTGAGAATGGCACCGCGAAAGTTCTCGGTGAAGTAGGCACCGTAGATGAAACCCAGGGTGATCACCCCGGCCCTGAACGGGTCGATCTCGACGTAGTTCCAGCCCAGCATTTCGGTGAAATCGTTGAGCCACAATTGCAGGGTGTAGAAGATCAGCAGGATCAGTACCAGGTCCGGCACGCTGCGTATTAGCGTGGTGTAAAGCGTGGCCGGAGCGCGCAGCAGGCGTAGCGGTGAGCACTTGGCGCAGGCGCCGATCAGGCCCAGGCTCAGGCTTAATGCCAGCGACAGCAGCGCCAGTTTCAGGGTCATCCAGGTCCCTTGCGCCAACAGCGGGCCAAAGCCCTGCAGGCTCAGGGCCTGCAGGCCGATTGAGTGGAGGAGGTCATTCACGGGAGAGTCTCGTCAGAAGCTGGAGTGGAGACCGCTGCGGCCAGCAGGATGGCTGGCCGCAGACAGATTTACTCGTTGTAGATATCCAGGTCGCCGACGTACTTTTTCTGGATTTCGGCGAAGGTCCCATCGGCAAGGACCTCAGCGATGCCTTTGTTCAGCAAGGCCTTCAGTTCGCTATCGTTTTTGCGCAAGCCCATGGCGATGTCCAGCGGCAAGGTGGGGTCCTTGATGGCCGGGCCGGTCTTGAAGTCGGCACCTTCGGGTTTGGCCAGGAAGTTCAGTTGGGCTTCCAGCTTGTCGGTCAGGGTGGCGTCGAGTCGGCCGTTCATCAGGTCGGCATAGTTCTGGTCCTGGGCCTGGTAGGCCTTGACCTGCGCGCCCAGCGGCGCCAGCTTGGCGCGGGCGTAGGCCTCTTGCAGCGAGCCTTGCAGCACGCCGACCTGCTTGCCTTTGAGCGATTCCGGCGTGTCGCCGAAATCAGCACCTTTGCGGGTGATCACGGATGTCGGGCTGAGGAACAGGCGGTCAGTGAAGTCGATCTGCTTCTGCCGTGCCGGGGTCACGGCCATGGAGGACATGATCGCGTCGAACTTGCGCGCACGCAGTGCCGGAATCATGCCATCGAACTCGTTGTTGACCCAGGTGCACTTGACCTGCAGCTTGGCGCAAATGGCATTGCCCAGCTCAATGTCGAAGCCTTGCAGGCTGCCGTCGGCCGCTACCGATTCAAACGGCGGGTACTCAGGGTAGACACCAAAACGGATTTCTTTCCATTCTTGAGCCTGAACCGCGCTTGCGCACAGCGCAAGGAGCAACACGCTAAGGGGCTTTCGAAACGAAGTCATGAGGGTATCCCTTGGTTTTGTAATTGATTTAGGGCAGTAAAAAATCGTGAGGCTGTTTGGGTCTTGAAGTGACTCTTCGGTCTGGCCTCAGAATGCGCGATGAGCGGTTTTTTTTTGTGTCGTTTCAGCCGGCCATGGCGACCGTAATTTGCTGTTAACAATTGCCGTGCAGCCGATTCGGCTGTGGTGTTGCCTGTTTTGGCTTTTGCACAGCCGTTTCCGACCTGCCGCGCCTGGGCGCAGCAGGTTTGGCGGGTTCAGGCGCGTTTTTTTGCCAGGGTTTCGGCAGGGTTGCGCAGCAGGGCGAAGAGGTCCTTCGGGTTGCTGAGTTCAGGCACCAGCTCGATCTGGTGGCCTATCCCGAGTGCCGTGGCCTCGTCCAGTACATAGCGCAGGGCCGAATAGTCCTCCAGGGCAAATCCGACGGAGTCGAACAGGGTCACCTGGGTGTCATTTTCGCGGCCTGCTGCCTGGCCGTTCACGACTTGCCAGAACTCGGTGGTCGGTGAGTCGGCCGGCATCTGCTGGATCTCGCCTTCGATACGGCTTTGTGGCTCGTACTCAACAATCACTCGGGCGTTTTCGACGATGTTGCGGTGCAGCTCAGTCTTGCCTGGGCAGTCGCCACCGACAGCGTTGAGGTGCATGCCTGGCTCGATCATCTCCGGGGTGAGGATGGTGGCGTAGGCCTTGTCGGCGGTGACTGTGGTGATGATATCGGCGCCGCGAACGGCGTCGGCCACAGAGCTGGCCTGAATCAGTTTCAGTGCCGGGAAGGTGCTGAGGTTGGCGATCAGCTTGGCGGTCGCCTGCGGATCGAGGTCGTACAGACGGATCTCTTCGATGCCCAGCAGGGCATGGAATGCCAAGGCTTGAAATTCACTCTGCGAGCCGTTGCCGATCAGCGCCATGCTGCGGCTGCCCGGGCGCGCCAGGTAGCGTGCGGCCAGGGCCGAGGTGGCGGCGGTTCGCAGGGCGGTGGTCAGGGTCATCTCGCTCAGCAGGACCGGGGCGCCCGTATCGACATCGCCAAGCGCGCCAAACGCCATGACGGTGAGCATGCCGCGCTGGGTGTTCTTGGGGTGGCCATTGACGTACTTGAAGGCATACAGGTTCGCATCGGATACCGGCATCAATTCGATGACACCATCGGGCGAATGGTTGGCCAGGCGCGCGCACTTTTCAAAGTCGTGCCAGCGCAGATAGTCCTGGCGGATGTACTCGGCCATCTCGCGCAGGCAGGTGCTCAAACCTTTACGAGTGACCAGGTGGCTCAGGTCGGTGACATCCAGATAACGGGTCATGCTGTTCTCCTTCTTATAATCAGTTTAGTTGCGCACGGGCAGGTGGACTTCGGCGAGCATGCAGCGGGCGCTGCCACCGCCAATGCGTTCGATGTTGTCGATGTTCACCACCACCGGGCGGCTGTGCTGTTCGACCTGTTCGCGTTGGTCGGGCTTCAGCGAAGCCCAGGCGCTACGCGACATCACCAGCAGCGGCTGGCCCTGCTTGTCGTGGACTTCGAGCATGTTGCCGGCGAAGCCTTCAAGCTGGTCGAAGTCCAGTGCCAGGATGTCTTTGCCGGTGTCGCGCAGGGAGCGCTCCAGTGCCTGCCGCTCGCTCGCATCGGGCAGGGCTTGCAGGCACACCACCGAGAGCTCAGTGCCAACGCTCATCATCACGTTGCTGTGGTAGATCGGCGCGTGGTGCCGGTCGACGGCGTGGAACACGCAGAGGCGGTAATCAAGTTGCTCGGCGAACTGGCGCAGCGCTTCGCTGTGGGTGCGCCCGGAGTGGCAGGCGTAGCTGATCCGGTGCTCGCGGTCCAGCACCATGCTGCCGGTGCCTTCGAGGAACATGCTCTGCTGCTCCAGCGGGCTCAGGTCGACGGTGGTGTTAATTGCAAAGCGCTCTTCCAGAACGCGCAGTACGCCTTTGTTGCGCTCCAGGCGACGGTTCTGGCCTTCCATCGGATACAGCACCAGGCTGCCGTCCGCGTGGCTGCTCCACCAATTGTTGGGGAAGATCGAGTCCGGGGTGTGAGGGGCAGGGGTGTCCTGCACGACCAGTACTTCTACGCCGTGCTGGCGCAGGGTGTCGACGTAGCCATCGAACTCTTCCAGCGCTTTCTGCTGTGCCTGTTCGGGGGCGAGAAAGGGTTGCTGAAAGCGGTTGTTGAAGGCCGTGTCCGGGTTGAAGGCGAACCGCGCCGGGCGGATCATCAAGACGGTATTGGTGGTTTGCATCGAGGCACGCATCCAGGGTTGGCTATGTGCCTATTGTCCGTGGGATGCCGTGTAAATCCCGGCTGAAGCCGGTGTGGTGCTCAGCCGGGAAAGCTGAATGCGGTCGCGGTGCAGCGGAATCGGCTGTGGTGAGGGCGTCGAGGGGGGGAAGGGCGATCAGGTTTTTCGGGTGCCAACAAAAACGGCACCTTCGCAGGTGCCGTACGTTCAGTTGCCTGATGCCTTATTTGTGCAGCGTTTCTGCCGCATACAAGGTGTTCTCCAGCAGGCAGGCACGGGTCATCGGGCCTACACCACCTGGAACCGGCGTGATCCAGCCTGCGCGTGGCAGGGCGGTTTCATAAACCACATCGCCGACCAGCTTGCCATCTTCCTGGCGGTTGATGCCGACGTCGATGACGATCGCGCCTTCCTTGATCCACTCACCCTTGACCAGGCCTGGCTTGCCGGCGGCAACCACTACCAGGTCGGCACGGCCGACGTGGCCTGCCAGGTCCTTGGTGAAACGGTGGGTGACGGTCACGGTGCAGCCTGCCAGCAGCAGCTCCATGGCCATTGGGCGGCCAACGATGTTCGAAGCCCCCACCACTACGGCATTCATGCCGTACAGGTCCTGACCGGTGCTCTGCAGCAGGGTCATGATGCCTTTCGGCGTGCAAGGGCGCAGCAGGGGAATGCGCTGAGCCAGGCGACCGACGTTATAAGGATGGAAGCCGTCGACGTCTTTGTCTGGGCGGATGCGCTCAAGCAGCAGCGATGCATCCAGGTGTGCCGGAAGCGGCAACTGCAGCAGGATGCCGTCGATGTTCGCGTCGTTATTAAGGCGATCGATCAGGTCGGTCAGGGCTTGCTGCGTGGTATCGCTGGGCAGGTCAAAGGCCTGGGAGATAAAGCCGACCTCTTCGCAATCCTTGCGCTTGTGCGAAACATAGACTTGAGAGGCGGGGTCGTTGCCGACCAGGATCACTGCCAGGCCAGGAGTGCGCAGGCCTTGCTGGCGGCGCTCCGCGACACGTTGGGCGATCTGCTGGCGCAGGTTGGCGGCGATCGCCTTGCCGTCGATAAGTTGTGCAGTCATGACGCGTGATTAACCATCGAGAGGGAATAAAATGAGCGCGCATTCTCGCATGACACAGCCCTAGGGCAAAGGCGCTTGGTCTGGCAAATGCTCTAAGCCCTTAAATAAAATGAATTTTTTTCAAAAAAGAGTTGACGACCCTGCCACTCGTCTATAACATTCGTCGCACTTGTCGGGCAGAGCCTAGCACTGGTTAGCAAGGTCAGGCAGAATGAGCGGATTTTAAGCTCGTTTGGCGGGACTGAAAAGTTAGTTTGTAATCTTAAACGAAAGCAGATTAAATATGCGCCCGTAGCTCAGCTGGATAGAGCATCCGCCTTCTAAGCGGATGGTCGCAGGTTCGAGTCCTGCCGGGTGCGCCATTAAGGCAGCTTTGGCACAAGTGAAGCAGTAACGTAATATGGTGGGCGTAGCTCAGTTGGTAGAGCACAGGATTGTGACTCCTGTTGTCGTGGGTTCGATCCCCATCGTCCACCCCATATTCTAAAAGGCGCCCGATGAATAGTCCGGCGCCTTTGCTTTAAACGCTTTACGCGGACGTGGTGAAATTGGTAGACACACTGGATTTAGGTTCCAGCGGCGCAAGCTGTAAGAGTTCGAGTCTCTTCGTCCGCACCACATGTACTTTCGCTAGGTTCCGTTGAGTTCCGCGAAAGCCAAGAAACAAGCCGCCTAGAGCGGCTTTTTTCTTTTGTGGACTTCCGCTTTCTTTCGCAGTCTGTCGCGAATTTTTAGTACAGTTCTCAGCACAGCTGAATATGACCCTCCGGAACTGTACTAAATGCCACTCACCGATACCGCCGTCAGGCAGGCCAAGCCCAAGGAAAAGGACTACACGCTCAGCGACAGCGATGGTCTTTCACTGTTTGTCGCGACTGTCGGCACCAAGTCCTGGTACTTCCGCTATTCATGGCACGGCAAGCAGCCGCGCTTCTCGTTTGGTACCTACCCAGAAATCTCCCTGCGCGAAGCCAGAGAGCTGCGGGACGAAGCCCGTGCCCTAGTTGCCAAGGGGATTGATCCGCGAGAGCAGCGCCGAAAGACACACGTTGAGGCTGGCGAGCGTGCGGGGAATACCTTCGAGGCTGTGGCTAACCGATGGCATAACTTCAAAGCCTTGCGGTTGACCGATGCCAAGAAGGGCAGTGCAGCCCAATCGCGCCGGTACCTGGACAAGGATCTAATCCCTGCGCTTGGTCGAATGCCGATCACTGATATCAAGCGCGCGGATGTACTGAAGGCTGTTCGCCGCCTGGAGGAACGCGGTGCGCTGCATGTCGCAGAAAAGTGCCGAGGTTGGCTGAACGAGATTTTCCGTTATGCCATTGCCGAGGGCGTCATTGAGATGAACCCGGCCTCGGACATCGATATCGTCGCGGCCATCCAGCCACCGGTTAAGCACAACCCGATATTGCGCCGCGATGAGCTGGGCGAGTTCCTGCGCAAGCTGCGAGCCTCGGGTATGTCGATGTTCACCAAAAGCGCGATCCGCCTGATGCTGCTGACCATGGTGCGCACGATTGAGGCGCGCTCGGCATCACCGACCCAGTTTGACCTGGACGAAGCGCTGTGGCGCATCCCCCCGGAGGGGGTAAAGCAGTTGCGAAGCCGTGTTCGTACTGAAAGTGGGGAAATTCCGCCATATCTGGTGCCACTGTCGCGGCAGGCGGTAGGGGTAGTGCGGGAGGTGCTTCAGATGACCGGGCGCTGCAAGCTGTTGTTCACCGGCCGGAACGATCCCAGCAAGGTGATGAGCGAGAACACCATCAACGTGGCCATCAAGCGAATGGGATATGAGGGCAAGCTGACCGGCCACGGCATACGTGGAACGGTATCAACCGCCCTCAATGAGATGGGCTACAACAGAGATTGGATTGAGGCACAGCTTTCTCACGCAGACCCCAACAAGGTGCGGGGCTCGTACAACCATGCGGAGTACGTGGAGCAGCGGAGAACGATGATGCAGGAGTGGGCGGACTATCTCGACAAGCTTGAGGCGGGCGAGTAGCCCGTCAGCTCTGTCCACGGGCTGCTGCGATTTGAGCGTTTGCCCACTCTTGAACCTCGGCCCTGATCCAGGCTACGGACTTGGTGCCCAGTTTGACCTGGCGGGGGAACTCCCCCTGCTTGGCCTTCTCATAAATGAAGGTTGTACCCATGCCGGTGATTCTCCGGACCTCAGGTAGTTTGATGAACTCGATGTCTTCGGTGGCACGTGCTGTGTTCATAGGGGCTCCATACCGCGTATGGCGGCTGTTCAGTAGAGGGGGAGTTGGGATTTCATGATGAGTACAAATGTACTCTTTTTGCTATGCGGCCTTCAGTAAGGCCTCAATCACGCGCTGCCCGGCCAGCGGCGGTACAGCGTTGCCCGCCATGTGCATGGTCAGCCGGTGGTTATTCGGGCGCAGGGTGTCAGCCGGGAACGACATTGCGGCCAGTGCCTCGCTGGCGCTGAGCATCCGCATGCGGTCGCCATCGACCAGTGCCCAGCGGTCGAGGGTGGTGATTGTGCCTATCGGCCGGTTGATGTCGCGCCCGGTGGTTCCAGAGCCTTTGCCGTA
Source organism: Pseudomonas sp. HLS-6 (assembly GCF_002753995.1). NCBI lineage: Bacteria > Pseudomonadati > Pseudomonadota > Gammaproteobacteria > Pseudomonadales > Pseudomonadaceae > Pseudomonas > Pseudomonas sp. HLS-6. The sequence continues at coordinate 3,491,833 of NZ_CP024478.1, read as the reverse complement.
GTAGGGCATGATGAAGCGGTGTCCGAAGCGTTCGCGGCCGTTGCGAACCCTGTCGAGGGTGGCCCGGGCCCGGCCCGGCTTGTCGATCAATGACCAGCGCCCGGCATCGAAGTCGAGGAAGCTGGCGGCCGGCACATGCTGATGTCGGTGAAGTTCTAGCATCAGTGGTGCCTTGCTGCGGGTTAGCACCAAGAACAACCGCACGCGGTGTTGCGGTACGCCCAAGTCGGCACAGTCAACAACATGCGGTGCGACCTGGTACCCCAGCGCCTGAACTGCCGCGACCCAGGCCGGGTACAGCGCCCAGTCGGTGAACTCTTCTACGTTCTCTACCAGCGCCGCTTCCGGCCGGTGAAACTCCAAAGCGGATACCACCGCCCAAGCTGTCGAGCGTGACGAGTCGTGCTGCGGGTTTCCCGACTTCTTGCCCCGTGCCTTCGAGTGGCCTTGGCAGCAGGGCGATGCCAGCAGCAGGTCGTGCGAGGGCACCTGCTCCCATCTGGCCTGATGCAGATCTTGGCAGACGTGCTCGGCGTGTGGGTGGTTGGCTGAATGCCACTTCACGGCCTCGGGCCAATGGTTTGCCGCCCAGAGAACCTGGACGCCTGCGGCGCACGCGCCGGTGCTCCATCCGCCGAAGCCGGCGAACAGGTCGATTGCTGTTGTCATGTGTTCCTCGATTGGGTGGGGCGACATCGTTGATGTTTCAAACACAGCAAAGAATCGTTGAACTAGATCTTTAGGTGTTCCTGTGTCTTACTAGTATTTCAATACTGCGGAGTCATCTGATGATAAAAGTCACAAGAAATACTGATGGCCTTGAGAGGCTTCTGAAGAATGCTCGAGAACTTGAAGGGAAAGCAGCTGTCCCATTTCTTGAAGTGATGAACTCAAATTTTGTGTCCGAGCATAGTCGCTTTTCCGATTTCTACGAGTTGTGTCGGGGGGCAGGGTATGAGGTGGAAACTACTGACGACTTTGAAGCTATCCCGGACGCAGAATGGGAAGGGTTCATAAAGCAAGAAACGGGCTTTGGAAGCTGGAACGAAATGCAGCAAGCTGCAGCCGTTGTCTACGCGGAGGCTTTGCTGTTTAAAAATATTAAGTAACCGGCTGCATAGGGCGACGCCGTGATCGTCGCCCTATTTGATTGCAGTATTCATGATGGACTAATTGGTTGAATTTAAGGGTGTGTATGGGGCGTAGGCTTGGGTTGATTGGTGGAATAGTCACATTGCTTTACCTCGCAGGGCTTACCTGGCTGCTTTGGGGGAGGCTCGGTAACCTCTCAACGATCGCGTTGAACGAGGTTGGTGATTTCCTTGCCGGTGCATTCGGGCCGGTAGCATTTCTATGGCTGGTACTGGGCTTCCTTCAGCAAGGTAAGGAACTTCGGATTAGTTCTGAGGCATTGCGCATGCAGGCTGACGAATTGAAAGCATCTGTGTTTCAGCAGACTGAGTTGGTAAAGGCGACAAATATATCTCTAAGAAATCACGAGATTTCTCTTGAGCCGTTGTTACAAGTGAGAAGCGACAAGATACGTCGTTCACTGGTTTCGGGTGTCCCAAAGGAGCTGGTATATTTGTCTATTGTGAATGCTGGTGCCTATTGTGAGCATGTAGTGGGTCGCGTGTTTTTAGGAGATGAAGAGCTGGGGGCGTCAGAATGTTCTCCGCTGAGTAATGGTGGGCAGTCAGTCCTGTCATTTGAAGGGATTCTTAACGCTGATATTTATTATGATTTACGTGTTTCTTATGTAAAGTCTAATGGTGTGCCTGGCGTTCAAGAGTTTGAGGTTCGTAAATTTTTGAGAGGTGATCTGACTTTGGTTGAGGTTATAAAGAAACTTCCTGAGCTGGCCAAGGCTTGATTTACATGTGGGAGGTTTTAAATAACCCTGCGGTTTTTAGAATATTCTGGTTGTTGTGTGGCGCCGGTTACCCGGCGCTGGTGATTACTTCAGACTGATGCGGACGGTGCCGAACAGCAGGTCGATCAGGATGGTGGTGCCGCCTACGCTGATGCCGAGCTTGTAGTTCCAGCCGGCACCAAAACGAGCGCCGTTCGGATTGAGAATGGCCGTTGGGCCTTTCCCGTTCTTATGCGGGAACCATCCGTAGCCCTGCCAAGGGAAACGGCTCGCAGTTATCTCAAGTCTTCCGATCTTCACGATTGTTGCTCCAAGGGACTGTTGCTTGCAGTCAGGCCGCCGACTGGTAGGCCTGCAGGGCGAAGTACACGCGGGCGCAGGCCTCGGCGTCGGGGCGGGCGCGGTGGGCGTCGACCAGGTCTTCACCTGTGAAGAACTTTAAGGCCTCGGAGACGGTTGGCGTCTTGAAGCTGTTCTTGAAGTTAGTGGCCTTCATGGCCTCGGTCGGTGGCAGTTGGCAGATAGGCTTTGACGTGATCGCGGTGCAGAACTTGGCGCCGTCGCGGAAGTCCTCAGCCACCCAGGAATCCTTGAAGCGCTTCAGCGCGATCCGCAACATGCGAGCGTCGAACGATTCGTTGTGCGCGACCCGCAGCCCGGCGCGGCGCCAGATGCCAAGGAAGCCTTTGACGGCCAGCGCTTCGGGGATCCCGTGCTCGAGCGCGATCTCGTTGGTGATGCCGTGGATTGCCGCGACATCGCTGGGGATGTCCCAGCCATCCGGGCGAACCATGGCCTCGAAGCTGTCGACCAGCTCGCCTTCCGTGGTGTAGAGCAGGGCGCAGACATCGACGAGGTGTGGCTGGCGCGGGTCGTCGCTCGGCAGTTTCCAGTGCGGGAAGCCGGTGGTTTCGGTGTCGAAGACGCAGATCAATTGAGACATGGCGGTTTTCCTTTAGGCGAAAAGAAGGCGCCCGTAGGCGCCTGTGGGTATTGCTGTGGTGGCTGGCGATCAAGCGACCACGTCTTCCAGGGTGGCGACGACCTTGTAGCTGTGCTCCAGGGCAGATTCGCCCTCGGCTTCAACCTCAATCACCTTGTCGTCGAGCAGGCGTACCAGCAGGGTGGTTACCTGCTCGCTGCTGATGGCCAGGCGGCTCTGCACCCAGTGGGCCTTGAACGGCTTTCCGTTGGCTTTGAGCACGATCAGTTGCTTGGCGTCGTCGTAGTCGAAGTCGCCGAATTCCTTGCTGTCGGGGAAACCGCCCTCGGGAAACTCTGCGTCCACCACGTCGCTGTCATCCTGAGGACTCTGCTGGTCCTGCTGCTCTGCCAGATCCAGCTGCTGTTCTTGCCGGCGATCAAGGCCCATGCCTGCGACAATCTCGGATGCGCTCAGCGGCAGCTCGCGCTGGTCCCGCTCGGCGCGGATGCCGTCGACGCCCTCGGCGTAGTCGTTCGGGGCCAGCACCAACAGGGCCAGCTTTCCGGATAGATCGATCAGGCCATGCCGGTTCGGGTCTTGGGCGTCCACCACGCCAGTCACCGTGATGTTCTTCTCCTTGAACTTGGAGTCGGCGATTTTGATCGGGATGGTGTCGACGCTGCGGGAACTGATGATGCCCACCGCCGTCCACACGACTTCCTCGGCCTGTTTCGTAATGCGGTCGATCACCTCTTGCTGGTCATCCTCGCCCAAGCGGCCGAACGGCACTTTGATATTGCGCAGCTCAAAGAGGGCGGCTTCGACCAGGTCGTGCACCATGAGCTGGTGAGCCAGCACCATGGGTTCAATTCCGTGCAGCTTGGCGCGCTCTATGGCATCGCGGTGTTCTACTTTCATGGGGTTTCCTCAGTATTTGCCGATTTGCTCCAGCTTTTTCTGCTGGTGTGGGCTTAGAAGGGTGCGCGGGCCGTGGCGCTTGAAGTTGGCCCGCATGTTGGTGATGAATTCTTCTTCCCAAGAGCCGTCTGCGTGGAGCTCAGCGGCGGCAAGCAGGGACGTAAATTCTTCGACTCGGTCGTACAGCTCTTCCACAGTCTGGCTGGCCATGGCAGGTGCTCCTGATCATGCAGCGGCGCGATTGGCTTGCACCGCCTGGATGTGGTTGATCAGCGCGGCACAGATGCGGGGGAAGTCACTGGCGCGGTACAGCTTGGCCGAGCGTTCCTGGGCTACTGCCTCGAAGCCCAGCGAGGTCAGGAAGTCAGCCGTCAGCGTGAAGCCCAGGCGCGTGCTGATATCGCCAAGCTTGATACGCTGGCCGTCGTCGGCTGTTGGCTGAGCTGCCGTGGTTATCGGCGTGGCTGCTGGCTTTGGTTCTGGGCTGTGGATCTGCTCGACCACCGGCTGCGCCTGGACCTGCTCCTGCACGGGTTGCTGCTGAGCAGCCTGTTGCTCTGCCTGCTGACGTTCAAGTTCGGCATCTCGGCGCTGCTGCTCGGCCTGCTGCTCCTGCTCGTGCTCATTGATGCGGACCTTGATCAGCGCCACCAGGTCGTCATTGGCCTTCAGCACCAGGTCCTGGGCATCGTGGAACAGGAACGCGTGGCTGGCCGCCAGTTCGCGCAGGCTGTTTAGGTTCGCCCGGATGCCGTCAGCGATGCGGCTGGCCTCGATCTTGGCCCGGGCGAGTTCGGCATCAGCCGCTTCTTTCAGGCTGTCGATCGTGCGCTTGCCTTTGATGACCCCGGCGAAGTCAGCGTGAACACGCGGCATGCGGATCTTGCCGCCGAGCGTGACGTTGATCTGGTCGATGTGGTCCTGCAAGGCTTTGGCCGCGTCCATGACGATATCGGACCTGATGATGTCCTTGCGTGCCTTGACCAGCTTTTCCAGCTCCAGGCGTTTGCGCCTCGTCTCTGCCGCGATGTCATCGATGGCCTTGAACAGCACGTCGATGCTTTCGGTCTGGCTCAAGGCGTGTTCTTTCGCGGCCTTAAGCTTGTCCTCGACCTCGCTGCACCACTTCACAGTGGCATCGGCGTCGGCGAAGTCCTTGTCGGTCGACAACTGGGTGTTGATGTTGCCGATCACGCCCAGAGCATGGGCTTTGAACGCATCCAGGTTACTGGCGGTGACCATGCCGGTGACATCGATGCGCAGGGCTGGCAGCTGATCAGGCGCTGCGCCGGTAACTTCGACCTTGGCTTCTTGCACCTCGAAGGTACCGAGGTCTTCTTCAAACTGGGCCCAGCCGGCCACCAATTGCTCGCGTCGGCCAGCAACTGGCTGGTACTCCATGTGCACGAACTTTTCTGGCGTGCCGTCCGAGCAAACGAAGATCACACGCTCGGCGCCGCTCACAAGCAGCTGCTGCTCCAACTGCCAGTAGTAGTGGGCCTCGAGCTCGCCGGCGCGGACCTGCGCAACCAGGCGCTCGTTCCACAGCTTGTGCTCGAATAGGGTGTCTCCGAGCATCGTTGCGCCGTCCATCGACGCCAGCAGGTTGCCGCTGGTGCCGACGATGGGGTAGAGCTCTTCGCCGATCATTTCCTCGACCAGTGGCCGGGCCAGTTCCTCGGTGGCGTGGCCACGGTCGAAGATGGCCTGTTGTGCCGGGGTGACCTCCGGCACGATGCCGGTTTTCTTCATCGTCAGCAGATCGGTGCGGGTCTGGTACTTCGATGCGCCCATCATCGCTGGCGCCTCCGAAGCGGTGAAGTAGCTGGAGCGGAGGGCATGCCATTCTGGGGTGCCCTGCTGGACGTTATGCACTTGCATTGGTGTGATCTCCTTCGATGGGGGCCAGCGCGTGGATGCGCTCGATCTGCTCTGGGGTGAGGGTGTATTTGCTGGTGAGGTTCGCCAGCAGGTGATCGGGGCTGGTGCGGTTCGCGGCGATCATCGATCGCCACTTGTCGGCGTTCTCTTCGAGCTTGCTGTCGGGGTAGGCCGGCAGTTGCTTCGGCTCGTCGGCCTTGCGGGCGTGCGTCTGGTTGAGCTCGCGCTCGGTCGGGATGTCCTGTACCTCCTCGGCCACCGCCATGCCGCGCAGCACGTCTGGGAAAACGTCACGCAAAGCAAATGCTCGAGCACGCATCTGGCGCATCCGCTTTGGGTACTGGCTCCATGGGCCTTGCTTGCCGACCAGGCCAGCGAGCTTGGCGTCGGTCATGCTGAACGTGCGCACCTGCTCTTCCTCACCGCGGCGCTTAACTCGGCAGGTTGCCGTCTCGCCGTCGTCTGTCTCGGTGACGTACTCGCACAGCGGCGAGCTGCGAGCCAGTGCGATGACCGCGTCACCCCACAGGGCAGGGCGGCCGTTGATGACCGCGATGCTCTGCATGGCCTGCATCGGCTGCAGGCCCAGCTCCATGCCCCACTGAACTGCGACCAGGATGTTGGCCGGCTTGCGCTGGAAGTCCTTGGGGACGATGTCGGAGTTGGCCAAGTAGTCGGCGAACTTCAACGCTTCGTCGAGGTTCTGCGGGGCCAGGCTGAAGGTTTGTTTGATCGCGAGATCGTTCATGTCTTGGAGTCCTATCGGGTGACAAGGTCAGCCAGTCCGATCAGCAGCAGCCAACCGGACCAGCCAATAAGGGAGGAGGTAGCGCCGCGCCAGATCAGGTGGCGGCGCCGGCGTTGGGCGGTGGTCATGCCGTAGCCTTTAGTAGCTTGTTACCGATCTGGCGAAGGCGGGACTTCAGGGCGTTGGCGCGCTGCTTAATGGCTTTGCGCTCGTCCAGCAGGATCGCCATGGAGCGGTATGCGTCGTCTTCATCGAGTGGCTTGTCGTCGAGGATGTACAGAACCTCAACCGCGTACAGCCAGCCGTTCCAGCGAAGAACAGCTTCATCGTCCAGCCATTCACCTTGGTAGAAGCGATCACGGAAAGGCTTCATATCGATGTAGGCATCCACATCGTTATGCAGGTCACGGATGGCCTTCGAGTTCTCCATCAGCTCGGCGCGGTTCTTGGCGTAGGAAATTGCTAGGTCTTCCAGGCGTTTGGCGGCGGTCATGGCGAAGTCAGCTTGCGATAGCCCGCGTCGTATAGGCACTCAAACGGATGCACGTTGAACGTGCCCACAACCTGCTGCATTTCCTTGATTGCTGCTGCCCGCTCTTCCGCTGCGGCCTGCTCAGGCGTACGCACCATGCGAGCCTGAAAACAGCAGCAGACACCTTCTGCTTGGTGCTCAACAGCAACCATCCAGGTGTCACAAGTGAGGAAGACCGCACAGAGCGTGCAATCGGCGCCAATGAACTGCTCAGCCTGAGGCCAAATAGGAAGGTCGATTTTCACGATTCGCACCGTTGACCCTACCGGGGGGAGATTCACTTCGCTCATGGAAACCTCACAACGAGCATGTCCCCGCGCACTTCGATGCGGTGGGGCAGGCCTGGCATAGCAGTGGGCAGAAAAAAGCCCTGCGCTTGCAGGGCCTTGATTAGGGCGGGAAGGGAGGGGGCGATTACCGCCCGGCATTTACTGGTCATAGCGGCGCTCCAGCATGATGTCGCGCTCATCTGAGCGGTAGTCGCCGACCGGGAGGTTGTCCGGATCAACGTCGTAGTCAAACTCGCAGGGTTCTGGCTCGTCGTCTGGCGGGTCGAGCCACATGTCGTGGGCGGTCATTGCGGCGCCACCCGCTCTATCCGGCATTGCCGTTGGATGCGAGCCAGAACGCTGAACCGCGCCATGTCGATGCGCATGTTCAGCAGGTTGTGCTCTTCGTGGCCGATATCGCCGCGAGCCAGGGCGTATGCCGCCATGCCAGCGGCATAGCTGAGTTCACTTTCGGTATCCACCAAGTCACCTGGTGGCGTTTCCAGCACCTTGCTGATTCGTTCATCGAACAGCGGGCGGGCGGTCTTGTTGAACATGGTGGTTACCTCGATGTAGGCGGGATGCATCGGGGTGTGATCTGGCCGGTACTGATCTCCGGCTTGCGAACCATGCCGAGGTGAACGGCTTGCGCCTACCTCAATGCCAGTTATTACGACCCAGTACCGCGCGGGCATATGAAACTACTTAGCTGGTATCGATCGTTCGCGGAAACTGTTTGCTTTCAAACCTGCGCATCAGCCTGCGCTTCCAGATCACACTCCGATGCAGCCTGCGATGGGGAGCAGGGCATCGGGCCGTCTTTCCGGCTGTCAGGGAAATTTGTGTTGCTGGCCTCCGTTACACGCCACGGTGGGCTGGGCGAATACTTTTTCGGGAGCCCTTTGGGCTCAACAGCCAGTCGCGGTTCGTCACCCACTGGCTCTCTTGTGATCTGGGGCTCTCTATGCTTCGAGCCACGCGGCGAGGCTACCGCTGTACCGTTCTGCCCGAGGGCAACGCCATGGCTTGCTGCGGCGCTTGAAACTAAAGAGCGGTGGCTTTCGCCTAGTTCCGGGCTCTTCCGAATTTGCGTAATGCGCAGAACATGGATTGCATTATGCGCAGAATTTAATTTGCGTCAAGCGCAGAAAATTTATCGATGGCAAAAAAAAACCCGCTCGATGGCGGGATTCTTATTTCTTTGACAGAGTTAGATCGGGGTCGACCCTCGGTGTATCCATGCTACCAAGCGGCCTACGGTTCTGTCGTAGAAGTAGGAGAGGGTTAAACCAGCAATCAGAACGTACGGGCCGATGCTTGCAAGAGGGTAATGACGGTAGCTGCGACGGTCGAAAACTAATGCCTCTCCCCAAGCGCTGAGAAACCCGGTGAGCCAATTGTAACTGCTAGTGCTGAAGCCAAGCTGTAAAGCACCTACCACCGTCAATACCACCCCAACCAATAGGATGATGAAGCCACCCCGCTTGATGGGTGTATCCAGGCCCGTCGTGATTTTGCCAAGTGACTCCATGATCAAAGCCCCGTCATCTTTGTATCGATCACACGTCCGAGAACCCGACAATTCCCATTTATCTCGATGGTACGGTAGCCAGGATTCAGGGGGCGTAGGTACTTGAAACCTGCGTCCTCTACGTACTGTTTGAAGGTTTTCTCGCCGCTATCAAGCATCTCGACCACATAGTACTTACCGTTAATGACGTCGGCTTCGGGTCGCACCAGGATTAGCGAGCCAGCAGGAAAACTTGGATTGCCGAGGCAGGTCATTGAGTCGCCTTGGACCTTGAGCCAGTAGCCCCCATCACCAGCGTTCTCCGTCGATTCAAACCACTTGTGCTCACTTCCTACGTTGCTTGGCGATTCTGTCAGGTCACCGGCCTGAACCCAGCTGATCAACGGATATTCCTTGTGCTTTCGGGTTGGCTGCAGGGCTGGGGTGATATTGCTTCCCTCGTCGATCCTACCAGCCGAGGCCAGCGACAGATCTAGCGCCTTGAGCACGCGTCCCAGTAATTCCTTGCTCGCACCCTGTAGTCCGCGCTCCAGGCGCGACAGGTTGCCAGAGTCGGTTTCGACCCGATGAGCAAGCTCTTCCAGCGTCCAGCCCTTGGCCTTCCGCGCTTTTCTGATGATCTGTCCGATATCCATGGCTTGGATTCTCCCTAGCTGCTGCGTCAGGCGCAAAGCGTCATGCGCAGATTTTTGTTGCGTGAAATTTGCGCATTGCGCAGAATTGAGTTGTTCAATCTCAATAAGGCCTTAGCCATGACTCCGTTAAAACGCGCACGACTGTCCCATAAGTGGACATTGGCCGATGTTTCGGCTCGCCTCGCAGCGCTCGGTGATCGGTTCGACTCCGGAAATTTGTCCAGAGTGGAGCGCGGTACACAGCGCGCCTCTGCTGCTTTAGCTGAAAAGCTGGTTCAGGTTTTCGACGGCGAACTAACCGAGATCCACATCTTGTACCCCGAGCGATTTGCTGGGGCCGACGACGTGGCGGCTTGACCATGACCACGACCGCATTAAGCCAGGAGCAGCTTGTAACGTCTCGCAAGAACATGGCCGTTCTCATGCAGCGGCTTGCATCGGTCGGCAATGGCCCGGTTGCGCATGCAGTCGGTTGCGACGAAGCGACCATCAGCCGCATGAAGCCGGAGAAGTTCCAGCAGTTCGCCGAGATTCTCGCGGTGCTGGATTTGAAGATCGTTCCGATGGAGATGCGTTGCTTCAACCAGCGCGACATCGAGGCGATCTTCCACCAGGCCAAGCGCTGGATGGAGCACGTCCAGAACGTCGACCAGTTGGAAGAGGGCTGATTAGTGCCTTCCTTCCAGATCAATGACGCAGAGTGGGGCGCCTTGGCCGATGAGCCAGCGGACGTCTTCAAGCTGTACTGCGCCATACGCCGGTTTATGGACTACAGGACGGGCGTGTCTGGTGTTAAGCGTCGGCTCAGCGAACAAATGTTCCGTGAAGAGCTGTATATTGCCCCCACTCGCGGCCGCCATGAGTCTGGTTCCCCCACCAGGCAGAAGGTCCGATCCCTCATTGATCGTCTGATCACCCTCGGTGTCATCACCCCTGTTGGACCTCTTGTTTACCAGCTGCCGAATGCGGACTGGGATAGTCCGTCCAAACGATCAACAACCGATGAACAACCAGATCAGCAACCAGATCAGCAACCACCGCAAGAACAGCCAGAGGCCACGGATTACGAGGCTTTCAGCGAATCTGAAAATGGATCAGCAACCGGATCAGAATCAGACGAAACGCTGATCAGCAACCTACCTCCGATATCCGGTAAAAGCCCTACTACTCTCTCCGCGCGTGGCTACTTCGTAATGCTTGACGGCTGGGAGCCGAATCCCAGGACTTGGGGCGCCACCGCACTACGCAATGCCATTCCCACGGCCATCGATGCCGACGCACTTAACGAATTCCGCTCGTACTGGATTGCACGCCCTGAGAAGGAACAGTCGCAGGCCCAGTGGGAGCACGCGCTCGCTCAATCCCTGAAACACCAACTTCGCCAGGCACAAGCCGGGGGGTATACCCATGGATCAGCAAAAACCGCAGCAGGCCACCGACCTGCTCGCCAACGTCCACTTTCTGCCGTCGACCGGGTCAAGCGTGCAGGGGAAGAACTCGAACGAGCAGTCCAGGCTGTCGCAGAAGGCGCTGAACAAGCTTTGGCTCAAGATGACGGAGATCTACGGGCACCGCTGGACGGCGAATTTCGGCGAATCAGCTAACCCGGAGCATTCCTGGTCCAAGATCTTGGGCGACCTGAACGGCCAGCAGCTCGCCAACGGGCTGAGTGCCGTATCGGCTGACCCTCAGTACGACTGGCCACCATCCGCCAACGTCTTCCGCTCGCTGTGCATGCAAATGCCCGGCTTCCCAAGCGAAGACCAAGCCTGGACCGAAGCCCTGATTGGCAAGTACACCCATGAAGCCGTGAAGGTCGCAGCCGAAGCTACCGGCCTGTTCGACCTGCGCACCGCCAAGCACAGCGACAAGGCACTGCGCCAGAACTTCGAGCGCAACTACGCCATCGTCCAGCGCCGCGCCCAGAACGCCCAGCCCCTCGACGGCAAGATCCCTATGGGCATCAGTCACGACACCAAGACACCACGCCAGGTGCAGCTCGCAGCATCGCACCAGGAAGCCCGCGACCTGATGGCCGCACAGGGCATACCCAATGATCCCAAGGCTGCACGCGCTTTGCTGCTGGCCAAGGTAGGAATCCGGAGAGACAACCATGCATGACCTGAAGCCCGTTTCGTTCCTGGTACCGGGTGAGCCAGTGGGGAAGGGCAGGCCACGCGTCAGCACCATCGCCGGACACGCTCGCATGTACACACCAGCCAAGACCGCCAACTACGAAGGCCTGATCGCTACCAGCGGCAGCAACGCCATGGCAGGTCGTGAACTGCTGCAAGGCCCGGTCATGGTCGAGATCCGCGTCAACCTCTCGGTACCGAAGTCCTGGAGCAAGAAAAAACAGGCCGCTGCGCTTGCTGGTGACGTCATGCCAACCAAGAAACCCGACTTCGACAACGTACTCAAAGCCATCTGTGACGGCCTCAACGGCGTGGTGTGGAAGGACGACGTGCAGGTTGTCGACGTTTTCGCCCGCAAGCGGTTCGGCGATACACCAGGTGTGCAGGTACGCATCGTTCCGCTTGAGGGGGCTGCATCATGAGCAAGAGCATCCATGGACCAACCTGGTATTGCCGTGGGTTCGGCAACGACGGATTTGTCTTCGTCGGTGTCGACCAGATGTTGCCCAGCGGCACGATGGTCGGGCTTCGCCATGCCGTTCACCCGTTCATGTTCGATAACGCCAAAGATCCTCGCGCCATGTTCTTGGCAGTGATCAAGGAATTGACCGAGGCAATGGAGCGGGCGAGCGCTCAACCGGTGTCTGCCTCGCGCGCGCACGCGTTTGGAACGGGTCAGGGTGACCAGTATGAAGCCGCCTGCGCCTGAGCAAATGGCCCTGTTTGCGCAGCCTGAGCCCGTTCGTGCGGCTTTGGCTGCGCGCCCGCTTGTACTGCACGCGCCGCCACCATCGCGGCCAGGCCCGAAGCGCATCGATTGGTTCAGGGTCATCACCATGGTGTTACGGGGTGGTTACTCGATCCAGTCGGCGGCGGATGCCATCGATGTTGCCCGTACCACGCTGATCGGATGGAAACAGGGCGCTGAGCCGCGTTACAGCGAAGGCGAACGCTTGGTGCTGCTCTGGTGCAAGATCACCGAGCAAGACCGCTCAAAGCTGCCTATGGTCGCCGTCGGTGACTGGTGGGCGTACCACGCGAAATAGTCAGGATTCCGACAGCCCACTGCCCTGATTCTCCGTGTCATCGATGCCCCGCCACCGTGCGGGGTTTTTTTGACCCTGGAGGCAACCCATGAACGCCCCAGTCAGGAGCAAGCACATGGCGAATCAGGCACCGGAAGGGATTGCGGAAGTGGTGGGCGCGTCCGTCGCAAACAAAGGGATGATGGTCGGCGCCGCCACCGGTTTTGTCGGCTGGCTGTCCCAGGTCAACTGGATCGGTATTGCTGGTGTCCTGGTCGCAGTGTTCGGCCTGCTGGTCAATGCCTACTTCCAGGCTCGCCGCGACCGCCGCGAGTCCGCCGAGAGTGAGGCACGCATCCAATCAATCCGCGAGCAGTGCCAGCGATGAGCGCCCGCAACCGCATAGCGGTAGGCCTGCTGACCATGAGCCTTGCCGGCATTGGCGCCTGGAAGGCCAACGAGGGCTATACCAGCAACGCCATCATCCCCACCAAGGGCGACGTTCCCACCATCGGCCACGGCTCGACGCGGTATGAGGACGGCACCCGCGTCAGGATGGGCGACACCATCACCCCGGCCCGGGCAGACGTGTTGGCACGAAACCTTATCAGTCAGGACGAAAAGCAGTTCGCGGCCTCGATCCCGGGCGTGAAGCTGTACCAGGAAGAGTTCGACCTGTACATGGACTTTGTGGGCCAGTACGGCATGGGCAACTGGCGCACTGGATCACCGCGCCGGTACCTGCTGGAGGGTAACTACGTCGGGGCCTGCGAAGCGCTGCTGCTGTACCGGTATGCCGCCGGCTTCGACTGCTCGACACCCGGCAACAAGCGCTGTCCTGGCGTCTGGAAACGCCAGCTCGAGCGCAACGCCAAGTGCAAGGCGGTGCAGTGATGGTCCGCTATCTCATCGCTGGGCTTTCTCTGGCGTTGATTCTGGCGCTTTGGCGGCTCGACCATACCGACACCAGCTTAAGCACCGCTACGCAGCGTGTGCGAGAGCTGGAGAACGCAAACGAATCCCGCAAGAACACCCAGCGCTTACTGACCCAGCTCGACACCGAACATACCCAGGAGCGTGAACGTGCCAATCAGACCAATGCCAACCTTCGTGCTGCTGTCGCTGCTGGCGAACACCGGCTGTCAGTCCTCGCCAAGTGCCCCGCAAGAGGATCAACAGGCGCCAGCAGCCTGGACCATGATCAAGCGCGAGCCGAACTTGACCCAGCGGCTGCTGAACGAATTGTCCGAATCACCAACGACGGCGACGACGCCATCCGCCAACTGAGCGCACTGCAGGACTACGTCCGGACTGCGTGCCCCGCCAAATAGTCGGGATCCCGACACCTCTCCACCATGATGCTGGGCCTCGTTGATCCCTACCAATCACCGAGGCTCACCCCATGCCAGCCCCCGATAGCCTGATCGTCCAGACCCCGGGCGAACCAGTAACCACCACCGCGCAAGCCGTCGATCCAGCAGCATCGACGACCACCAGCACTGAATCGCAGCCACCTGTAACCCCTACCTACACCGCCAAACACAACGGTGGCGGTCGCTGGAAGATCTGGTACACGCCAGTCGAAGGCCAGGCCGACTGGTTTAGCGACTTCGTTGCCATCGGCGACGGCGCCAAGGAACAGGCCGAAGCCGAGGCCCAGCGTCTGAACGATGGCGGTGAGCCCCTGGTCATCGATGCGCGCCGCGACTCCGACCGCGCAACCCTGGAGCAGCGCCAACCCACCACCGCGCAAGCCGTCGATCCAACCACCATCAAGCAGGCTGTCATGACCAGCGAGGGCTGGCTGTGTCCTGAGCCGGCTGCGAAGGAGTAAGGCCATGTGCGGCGGAGGCCCAAGCAAACCCAAGGTCGTTCAGACCGAAGATCCCGCAGTCACCGCCCAAAAAGCGGCTGACGCAGCGGCCAAGAAAGCCAACGACGAAACCGCTGTGCGGCGTAAGCGTAAGTCCGAAAGCAGCCTGCTGTCGTCCGGTGGCGCCGCAGGCACCGTCATCGAGCAAGGAAAGAGAACCCTCGGATCATGAATGCCGACCAGATCTGCAAGACCCTGAGCACGCTCAAGTCGCTGCGCAGCCCGCATGAGCAGGTCTGGCGCGATTGCTACGACCACACCTACCCGATCCGGGGGAACGGCTTCTACTGCGAGATGATGAGCGCACAGGAAGCCCTTAACCGCAAAGCGCGGATCTTCGACGGCACCACCACCGACGCGGCACGCATCCTGTCGTCGTCGGTGCAGTCCGGCCTGACGCCGGCCAACAGCATCTGGTTCGGCATGGACGTCGGCCAAGAGAGCGAGGATGAACGCCGCTGGCTGGACGACTCGTCCGACATCATCTGGCAGAACATTCACGCATCCAACTTCGACGCGGCAGCCTTTGAGGGACTGCTCGACGTTGTTTGCGCCGGCTGGTTCGCCCTGTACATCGATTCTGACCGGGAGCGGGGCGGTTTCACGTTCGACCTCTGGCCCATCGCCAGCGTGTTCTGCTCGGCGTCCAAGGCAGGCGGCAAGATCGATACCGTCTACCGCACCTACAAGCTCACCGCCGAACAGGCCGTCAATGAGTTCGGGGAGGAGAACCTTAGCGAGCCAACGCGCAAGCTGGCCAAGACCAAGCCCCAAGAGTTGGTTGAGTTCGTGCACGCGGTCTACCCGCGCAGCACCTACATGGTCGGCGCCCGCTTGGCCAAGAACATGCCGATCGCTTCCTGCAAGGTGGAGGTTGCTGCAAAGAAGGTCGTGACAGAGTCGGGCTATCACGAAATGCCGGTCGTTGTGCCGCGCTGGATGATGATCCCCGACAGCGTGTATGCCACTGGCCCTGTGGCCGATGCGCTTCCGGACGCTCGCACCCTCAACGAGATGGTGCGCATGGACTTGGCTGCGGCTGACTTGGCCATTGCTGGCATGTGGATCGCGGAAGATGACGGGGTGCTTAACCCGAAGACCGTGCGTGTAGGCCCGCGCAAGATCATCGTGGCCAACTCCGTCGACAGCATGAAACCCCTGCAAAGCGGGTCCAACTTCCAGTACGCCGACGCCCGTATCAGCAGGTTGCAGGCCGCCATCCGCAAGACCCTGATGGCTGACCAGCTCCAGGCGCAAGACGGCCCGGCCATGACGGCGACCGAAGTGCATGTGCGGGTGAATCTGATCCGCCAACTGCTGGGCCCGGTCTATGGCCGCCTGCAGACCGAGTACCTGCAACCCCTGATCGAGCGCTGCTTCGGTATCGCGTACCGGGCCGGGATCCTCGGGCAGGCACCTGAAACGCTGGCAGGTCGCAACTTCACCGTGCGTTACCTGAGTCCGCTGGCCCGCTCTCAGAAGCTGGAAGAGGTCACGGCCATCGACCAGTTCGTGCAAGGAGCACTGGTCGTCGCTCAGGCAGATCCAACCGTTATGGACAACATCGATCTGGACGAGGCCCAGCGCTTCAAGGGCGAGGCTATGGGCGTGCCCTCAGCTGTCATCCGCAGCAAGGCCGACCGCGACAAGCTGCGGGAGGACCGCGCCCAAGCCCAGCAGGCGGCCATGGAGCAGCAACAGCAGATGGCAATGCAACAGATGGTCGGTGAGGCCGCACTCAAACAAGCACCAGGAGCAGCAGCGTGACCCCTGAGCAAATCGACGACATGTTCAAGCGGGTATTCGAGCAGCACGCCGAGGGTGTGCTTGTGCTCGAGCACCTGATTCAGCGTTTCAGCCGAAACGCCGTAACCGTGGGCGGCATCGATGCCGTTCTCAAAACCTACCTGCAGGCCGGCCACCGCGAGGTGCTCGACCACATCCTGCTCCGCATCAATCGCGCCAATGGCGTGCAAGACCAACCTGAAGAGGAATGACCATGGACAATCAGCACAAGAAGATCACCGGCTACCGTGACCTGAGCCAATCCGAGATCGACGGAATGAATTCGATCAAGGCTCTGGAAGCTGATGCCGGTGAGCTGTTCAAGCAGATCGGCAAGATCGATGGCGTCGACCAGCGACTGCTGGCGCTAGCCAAGACCAACCTTCAACAGGGCTTTATGTGGTTCGTTCGCTCCATTGCCAAGCCTGCTGATCCATTCACCGGGGGTGACGCATGAACTGGTACATCCACAACCGTCTCGGCCACTACCTGTGCAACGAAACAGGCGAGGGCGGCGACCCAAGCGGCGGCGCTACCCCACCAGCAGCAACCCCACCGGCAAGCACCGTGCTGAACACTGGTGCAACCAACGACTGGCTCCCTGAGAAGTACCGCACCAACAAGGAGGATGGCAGCCTTGATCTTGAAGCATCGTCGCGGAAGGTTGCCGACGCCTACCGGAGCCTCGAAACCCGCTTGGGCTCGGGTGATGTGGCGCCGAAGACCGTCGATGAATACAACGTCAAGCTGGAAGGGGTCGAGGGCTTCAACTGGGAAGAGTTCAAGGCCGACGAGGGTACGCAGTCGTTCCTGAAGGGGGCCCACGCCAAGGGCCTGACGAACGACCAGGTGTCGTATGTGATCGGTGAGTACTTGAAGGTTGCCCCCGGCCTGGTCGAGGGTGGCGCCCAGCTGACCGCCCAAGACTGCACCGCTGCACTCAAGTCTGTTTGGACCGATGACCAGGCCATGCAGACCAACGTGCGCGCCTCCTATCGTGCAGCCGAGGCCTTCGCCAGTGCGGAAGGCCAGCCGGGCAGCTTTCAGAACCTGATGGCCAAGTATGGGAACGACCCGGACTTCATCGCTTTCACGGCCAATATCGGCAAGGAGCTGAGCGAAGACACGCCAATCAACGGTGGCGCGGTGAATGAGGCCGACTTCAACGTCAAGACCAGTGAGCTGCGCGAGCAGTTGGCGAAGATGCCGGCGCACGATCCGAAGCGCGCCGCCATCAAGCAACAGTTGGATGCCATGTACGAGCAACGCTACAGCAAGAACAAATCCCGCCTCGGCTGAGTCCTCAGCGCAAATAGTCGGGAAACCGACACCCTCCATGCACAAACATCGCAGGCATCCCAGCAATGGGCCGGCCTGCGGTGGCACGCAGATACCCGGCAAGCCCCAGGCGAAGCAATGCCGATGCACGCCAGGAATTCAGGCCCACCCAAGCGGTGGACACCCTGCAGGCAACCCAACTATCTGCATTGGAGTGCATCGTATGTCACAGCAAATCACCGAGGCGTTTGTTCAGCAGTTCGCTGACAACTTCCGCCACCTGGCTCAGCAGATGCAATCGCGCTTCGAGCCGCATGTAACCATCGAGCCGAACATCGTCGGGATGTCCAAGTCGGTTAACCGCCTGGGCCAGCGCACCGCGAACCGCCGCACCCAGCGCCACGCTGACACCCCAATCAACGATCAACCACACAGCACCCGCTTTGTCGACCTGTTCGACTGGGATGACGGTGACATGATCGATGACCAGGACAAGATCCGCATGCTGGTTGACCCGACGTCCGAATACGTCAAGGCAATGATTGCTTCGCTGAACCGTGCGAAAGATGACGTCATCATCGCCTCGATGGGCGGTAACTCTCGCTCAGCCTCCGGCAACATCATCCTTCCGGCAACCCAGAAGATCGCGGTGGGCGGTACTGGCTTGACCAAAGCCAAGATCATTCAAGCCCGCAAGATGTTCCGGAAGAACGAGGCCGACAAGCATGCCGGCGAAGAGTTGTTCATCAGCTACAGCGCCCAGGCAGCTGCTGACATCCTGGCTGACCCGACGCTGACCAGCGCCGACTACTTGGCCGGTCGATTCCTCGAGGACGGCGACGTTGAAGGTAAATGGATGGGCTTCAACTGGATTCCCAGCGAGCGCACCCCTTACGACGGCGCAACCCGACGCTTGTACGCCTGGGCAAAGTCCGGCGTAACCCTGGGCAAAGGGGCGGACATCACCACCAAGGTGGGTGAAGACCCGGGCAAGGGCTTCAACGTCCGCATCTACGCCAAGATGTCCATCGGCGCCGTTCGGGTCGAGGAAGAAAAGGTCGTGGAAATCGCAGTAACCGAGGCCGCGTAAGCGGCTTTGGCCTTTACCTCTTCCCAGATTTAGGAGCCAAACCATGGCAACCGCAAACGCATCCGTCGCCGCCGCCCGTGCTGCGCTTCCTCAGCAACTGGTGAAACCGAACCTGCAGGGCGCCGATATCCAGATTCTGGTCAGTACCTTCACCGTTCCGGCTGGTGGCCTGGCAATCGGCGACAAGATCTCGTGGGGCTTTCTGCCGTTCGGTGCACGCCTCATGCCCGGTACCAAGCTGTATTTCTCAGCCGGTGCCGCGTCTTCCACCCTCAACCTGGGCGATCCGGTGTCGCAGGCTCGCTATCTGGCTGCCACCTCAGTGGCTGCTGCTGGTAACGCTGTGGCCGAGGCCCAGTTTGCTAACGGTGCATTGTTTGAGGTCAGCGTTGCTCAGCAGGGCTTGCCTACCGATCAAAGTGAGCTGCTTTCCACTGTGGCTGGTGCAGCCCTTCAGGCTGGCCAGGTCATCACCTTGGTAGCGCAGTACGCCGGCCAGAACTAACCGCGCTGCCACGGATGGCGAACCACCTTTCCGGGGCCTTGTGCCCCGGTCTTTTTATCCGGAGACACAAAGTATGACGATGGCTACCGGCGTTTCAATTTGCTCCAACGCGCTGTTGATGCTCGGTGCTCAGACCATCAACGACTTTGCCGACCAGGTGAACCTGGACCGGGCGAAGCTCTGCGCAAACCTCTATCCCTCGCAGCGCGACACCATGCTGCGTGCCCATCCTTGGAACTGCTGTATCAAGCGCATCGTGCTGGCGCCTGACGCAGTTGCTCCAGCATTTGGCTACTCCCATGCCTTTGAGCTGCCCGCCGACTGCCTGCGCGTGCTTGAGGTCGGTACCGGTGGGATGCAGATCGATTACTTGGTGGAAGGTCGATCCATCCAGGCCGATACAACCGTGCTGGAGCTGCGCTATGTCTTCCGCAATGAAGTGGAGAGCTCTTGGGACTCACACCTGATTGATCTGATGACCATCGCTATGGCCGCTGTTTTGGCCTATCCGATAACGCAGTCGACATCGGAGCGTGACTCCCGCGAGATGAAACTGGAGCGGGCGCTGAAAGTTGCCAAGGCAGTGGATGGCCAGGAAGACCCACCCCAGACGTTGGGCGATGAACGCCTCTTGGCTGCTCGACTTGGGGCATGGCGCTGATGGCCAGGTTCACACTGATCCAGACCAATTTCACCGCTGGTGAGATTTCCCCGCGGATGTATGGCCGTGTCGATATTGCTCGGTACCAGAACGGCGCCATGACCATGGAGAATGCGTGGCCAGTTGTGCACGGTGGGGCGATGCGCCGATATGGCACGCTGCATTGCGCTGCGGCCAAGTTCCACGACAAAAAGGCAATCCTGATCCCTTACGTATTCAACACCGAGCAGGCCTACATGGTCGAGTTCGGTGACCTGTACGTGCGACTTTTCTACCCTAATGGCGACCCAATCGAGAGCGCTCCAGGCGTTCCGCTTGAACTGGTCAGCCCATACACACAGGACATGCTTGCTCAGCTGGAATACGTGCAGGGCGCTGACACCATGTTTCTGTTCCACCCCATGGTGCCAATCCATCGCCTACGTCGGGTCACCAATACCGCATGGACGTTGGCCCCGGCACCGTTCGTTACGACACCGTTTGCTGAGGCCGGCATTAAGTTCAGCACGTCCGCGACCATTTCTGATGCCACTGTAGGTACAGGGCGCACGTTCACTTCTTCGGCCAGCGCCTTCCTGGCGTCTGATGTTGGTCGGCAGATTGCCGCTGGCGGAGGCATTGCCGAGGTGACCACAGTCACCAGCGCCACCGTGGCCACCGTTGAGGTGGTCGTTGCGTTCGCGGGCACTGCGATTGCCAACTGGGAGTTGAGCTTGTCGCCACAGACCAGCAATACGCCAAGCGCAAAAGATCCTGTGGGTAAGGCCATCACCTTGACTCTCAGTGCCGCAGGCTGGCGTCCTACGGATGTGGGCAAGTACGTCAAGATCAATGAGGGGCTTGTCCAGATAACTGCGTACACAAGCTCAACAATCGTCAAAGGCATCATCAAAGCTGCGCTCACGTCTGCAGTTGCGTCTACGGCTAACGCCTGGTCGCTCGAATCGCCGGTTTGGGATGCGGTGAATGGGTACCCGGCTACCGGTACGTTGTACGAGCAGCGCCTGGCCTGCGCGGGATCGCCGAACTACCCCCAAACCGTATGGCTCAGCCGTACCGGCGAGTACCTGAATTTCGAGCTGGGCACCAAGGACGACGATGCAATGTCGTTCACTGTCGCTTCCGACCAAATCAACCCAGTCTCCCACTTGGCTCAGGTCAAGGTCTTGATCGCGCTTACCTACGGCGGTGAGTTCAGTTTGACCGGTGGTGTCGAAAAGCCCATCACACCGACCAACATCCAGGTAAAAAACCAGTCGGTGTACGGTTGCAACAAGGTGCGGCCTGTTCGGATCGGCAACGAGCTGTATTTCGTCCAGCGCTCCAATCGCAAGCTGCGGGCTATGGCCTACAAGTACGATTCCGACGCGTATGGCTCGCCGGATATGTCCGTGCTGTCCGAGCACGCTACGAAGTCGGGCATCGTCTCGATGGCTTATCAGCAAGAGCAGGAGTCGATTCTGTTCATGGCCCGCGCTGACGGTGTGATGGCGACCATGACAGTCGACCGTGACCAGGATGTGGTCGGCTGGGCCCGCCAGATCACTGATGGTGCTTTCGAGTCGGTTGCTTCGATTCCTACCGAAGACGGTGACCAAGTGTTCGCGGTTGTGCGCCGTACCATCAACGGCCAGAACGTACGCTACATCGAGCGCTTCACAGATGGCTGTCAGGTTGATTGCGGCATCTTCGGCACCAGCGAAGCCGGAAAGGCGGTCTGGTCTGGCCTGAGTCATCTGGAAGGCAAGACCCTCGACATCGTCGCAGACGGCGTTGTCATGCAACAGCAGGTCGTCACTGGCGGCCAGATCACTCTCCCGCGAGTGGCCTTCAACATCCAGGCGGGTTTGCCGTTCACGACCCGCATCAAAACGCTGACGCCTGAGGTTCAGGGCGGCACCGGCAGCGCCCAGGGCAACAGCATGCGCGTGGGTGAGATCACTTTGCGGTTTCTGGAAACCACCGGCTGCAAGGTAAACGGCCAAACCATCGCATTTCGCAACCTTGGTGTCGGTGTCTTGGACAAGCCGGCGCCATTGTTCACCGGAGATCATCGACTGGAGAACCTGGGCTGGGAGCGCGGTAAGGCCTCGGTCGAAATTGTCCAAGACCAGCCGCTGCCGTTCCACCTGCTCTGCGTCATCAAGAAAATCACAATCAACGACTGAGGTGCCCAATGATTCGGCCCGCAACCCATGATGATGTTCCACGCTTGGTTGAGCTTGGCACCCTGTTGCACGAAACCAGCTGCTATTCCGAGGCGGGCTATTCCGCCGAGAAGGTCGAAAAGCACCTCCGTGCCCTGATCGACGGTTTAGGCGTTGTGTTCGCTGCTGAAGTTGACGGCAAGGTTGTTGGCGGTTTCGCCGGTGCAGTTGCTGAGCAGTGGTTCAGCAATGACCTGATTGCCTACGACTATTCCGTGTTTATCGAACCAGGGCGGCGACAAGGGATCCTTGCATCCCGCCTGATCCTAACCTTCAAGGAGTGGGCCAGGATCAAGGGCGCCAAGCAGATTCATATGGGCATCACCACTGCCATGAACGTCGAAGGTACGGCGCGACTGTATCGCCACCTTGGCTTTCGTGAAGCTGGCCCACTTTTCAAGATGGAGATCTAACCATGGGTGTTGAAGTTGCTCTGGTCACTGCGCTGGTAGCAGGTACAGCAATGTCGGCTTACTCATCGGTCCAGCAAGGCAGGCAGGCCAAGCTAACCGCCGATGCTCAATCAGATCAGGCCCAAATCGATGCAGACAACGCAGCCAGCGCTGCTGTGGTGCAGGCCGACCGCATCAGGAAAATGGCGCGCATCCAAGCAGGTGAGGCTAATGCCGCACTTGCGGCTTCTGGTGTTGAAGTTGGTGCCGGTACCGCCGTGAACATCAATGAAGATATCTACAAAAACGCGGAAGAAGATGCCGCAATGACGATCTTCAACGGCGAAAACCAGCGAAAGCGAGGCTATGTCGATGCCAGCAACATATCGTTGGCGGGGCGGCAGGCACAGTCTTCGGCCAACATGCAGGCGGCAGGCACGGTCCTTGGTGGTGCTGCGCAGGGGTTCATGGGCTATTCCAACTGGAAGGCCTCTGCAGGCAGCAACGGTAAGGCTGCTGGTGTAGGAGGGAATGGTTGATGAGGATTCCAACGGGGCCAGGTATTTCCCGTGTACTCCCTGAGGCTCAGCAGAACAGGGTGATAACCGGCGATTCCAGCGGTCAGGGTCGAGGCCTCCAGCAGGCCGGTAATGCAGTCCAGAACGTTGCACTGACTGTGATGGATCAGCAGACCCGGGAGAACAAAGCCCTTGCCAGAGTGAAGGCGAACAACGCTCTGCTCGAGCGTGAAACCCAAATCTCAACCATCACCACCGATCTGGCTGAGCAGGTTAGGCTGGGGAAAATCACCTACGACAAACTTGAAGAGGCCTATACGGGGGCTGTTTCCAAGCTTGACCCTATCACCAGTCCAGGCCTGGACGAGGCAGAGCAAGAGGGGCTTGGGATTTCTGCCAAGCGTTTCCAGTTAAGTGGCCTGGACAACATCCGTAAGGTCGCCATTTCGGCCCGTACCGATGCTGCCAAGGGCGATTTGGCTGTACGCATGGACATGTTGGGCAAGGATGCAGCCATGCCCGGCGCGAACATAGATCAGATCAACGCCTGCATGGATGCCGAAGACATCGACATCGCTGGGCGTCTGGCCTATGGCGAAATGTGGACCGCAAAGAAACAGGAGTTCAAGGACTCCAATTGGACTACTCATGCCACCCAGCGGGTGGTTGCTGCACGTGATGGGCTCGGCAACCTGCAGCAGATCGAGCACGACCTGACCGCCGAAGATGGGTTCTACGCCAAGAAGCTTGATCCTGAGAAACGCAACCAGTTGCTGAACACTGTTACCGGTCGCATCTACCAGGTGAAGGAACACAACCAGCGCCAGGCTGAAATGCGTGAAATGAAGGCAGAGCGCATCCTGACCCAGATGGATCGGCAGGCCGCCACGGGCATTCCACCTTCGCCAGCAGAGCAGCAGCGCTGGCAGGCTGGCCTATCTGGTACCTCGGCTGCTGGCGAGTACAACACCCGCATTGCGGAGATGAACCAGGTACAGCAGGTTTTACGCCTGCCGATCCTGGAGCAGCAACAGTACCTGGATAAACAGCGCCAGCAACTTGCTATCAACGGCGGGAGTGTTGCCCAGGTTACTAACCTCAACCGCTTGCAGTCCGCTATAGAAAGCAACGTCAAGCTGATGAAGGAAGATCCATTGACCTTCAACTCCATGCGTACCGGTACCGACGTCGAGCCGCTGGATATCAGCGGTATCAGCACGCCAGAAGGTCAGCAGCGCTTAGTCGAGCAGTTGGGCGGGCGCTACGACACTGTTAACGCAATGCGTAAGGCCTATGGCCCAGAGGTTGCCAGAGTACCGTTGAAGGAGGGCGAGCAGACTATGCTGAAAGCTGCTCTGCTCCAGGCCGACGACAACACCAAGCTGCAGATCTTTGGTGCCTTGGCCAAAGCAGCCCCTACAGGCGCCGACTTTGCTGCAACAGCCAAGTCGCTGGCCGCAGATCAACCAGTCACCGTTCTGGCCGGCATGGCGCAGTTTCGTGGGCTCAAAGGCACCGACGGTACCGACGTGCCCAAGATGCTGCTACTCGGTCAGAAGGTTCTGGCGGATAAGTCCACGCCTCAGCCCAAGGAAGACATGCTCCGTGCCGCATTCGACGAGCACGTTGGCAACTCACTACAACCAGGTACCCCGCAACGTGAGCAAGCCTACCAAGGCTTCAAAGCGCTGTACGTGGGTACCGCTACGTCGAAGGGCTTGAGCTATGAAGCGGGAGATGACCTCGATAGCAAGACGGCCCAGGCTGCTGTCGACATGATCACTGGTGGCATTGCAGAGCGTGCTGGCGCCAAGGTCGTGAAGCCCTACGGCATGTCCGACAGCAACTTCGGCAAGATCGTGGACATCGAACTGGAAGGCCTGGCCAAGCGTACCGAGTTCCCCATCGGCCAGCTGGAGGACATGCCTATGTCGCCGGTACCGGGCAAGGAGGGGGCTTACTACCTGCTGAACGCGGGTCGTATTCAGGTAGACCCGAAGACCAATG
Organism: Pseudomonas sp. HLS-6; assembly: GCF_002753995.1. NCBI lineage: Bacteria > Pseudomonadati > Pseudomonadota > Gammaproteobacteria > Pseudomonadales > Pseudomonadaceae > Pseudomonas > Pseudomonas sp. HLS-6. The sequence goes on along the minus strand of NZ_CP024478.1, from coordinate 3,467,045 downwards.
AACCGATGATCGTTAACGTGGGGGTAGCTAAGTGAGCTGGCTTGATGGAATGGTCGACGAGGGTGAGGTAGCGAGCCAAGAGCAGCGCCTGGATAGAACTACCGAACGACTTGAGCCAGGCGCCTTTACGGGCGCTCTTGACGTTATCGGCCCTGGCTTATTGCGTGGTGGGCTTGAGGCAAGCTCGTCGGTCGAGTCCGGTTTCAGCTCGCTCTGGCAGACTGGCTTGGATGCGGCCGCCAGCGTGTTGCTGCCCGAGCCGAAGTTCGGCGGTACCCCGGACGTCACCAGCGCCGAGCGATCGAGCCAGGAAACGCTGGGGAAAGGCACAGCCCAAGAAGTGATGGAGCTGCGCCCTGATCCTGCTGAAGTCGGTGTTGTAGGTCAGATCCTGGGCGAGGCTGCCGCTGTGCTGCCGCGCACCGTGGTCGGCACTGTATTGGCGGGGCCGGTTGGCGGTGCAGTGGCTGCTGGTGGACCTGCAGGTTACAGCGGTAAGCAGGTGGCTATGACCGAAGGCATCGATGAGAACACCGCAACGCTCAAGGGGCTGATAGATGCCGGCACCGTGGGCATTGGTGCAATCTTGCCGGCGGCGCGGTTCGTTGGCCCTGTTCTCGGTGATGCTGCAATTGCTGTGGGAGCGAACGTTGGCTTGGGTATGACAGGGCGCGGGCTTACCGCCAAAGTTCTGGAGGATGGTGGGTACACCGCCCAGGCTGCCCAGTATCGGATGATGGACGGCACAGCGATGGCTACCGATGCCATTCTGGGGGCTGCGTTCTTCGGCATCGGCAGGGCCGGCATGCGCAGGCCTACCACCGAGCAGGTTGATGCGGCCTTGGCCGAGCGCACCACTCAGCACTTTGACGTCGACACTGCACCAGGTGCGCCGATCAATCCCCGGTCGGCCGTCGCTCACCAAGAAGCGCTACGCACTGCTATCAGTCAGATCAGCCGCGGCGAACCAGTGGTGTTGCCCGATAGCATCCACGCCGCTGAGTTCCTGCGGGGTACCGATCAGCCAAGGCCGGTGGCGCCTACCCGTGAGCAGGCGCTGTTCACCGCCCGCCAGGACCTGGAACCAACCTTGCGCATCGAGCTCGAGCAGGAAGCTGCCGGTATGTTGCCGAACGTGGCAGATATCCGCACTGAGTTAGCGAGCGTGCAGCGTTCACTGGATGGTTTGGACGCTACTTTCCGAGAGCGGGCGAAAGAATTTCAGGCCCAAGGGCAGGGCCGCAAGTTGGCAGAGGCATCAGCCCGTCAGACTATCGAAGCTGAGCGCCTAGAGCTTTCCGACCGTATCACAGCGCTGACTGACTCCCTTGACGGCAACCGAACCGCAGAGCTTGCCCGTGCTGATCTTGCAGCGCTGGCCCGTGGGGAGATCCCTCAGCGTATGCAGCCGCGCATAGAGCGGCGGGCGGACGCCATCACCAAGGGTGTTGAACAGAAGCCGCTGGCTGGTGCTGTGGCTGAAGGCAACCGTTTGAGCATCGCCCAGGTTGCCCGACAGGAGATGGCCAGAATCATTGCCGATCAGGATCGGGCTCAGCCAGTGCTGCAGGCCAAGGCTCTGGATATTGGTGCATCGAAGACTGCAACACCTGCGCAACAGCCTGCAACGCCAGAGGCGAAACCTGCATCAAATCAGGCGAAACCCGCAACACCCGGCGCTGAAACTGCATCGCAACCGGCAAAAGATGCAACAGACCTTGCTGGCCCTAGCCAGATCGATACCGATCCCACCATCCAACTAGCTAATGAGGTGCTGGCACGCATGGACGATATGCACTTGGCCACGGGAGCGACGGATGCTGACGGCAAGCCGGTGACGATTTCCGCGCGTGAACTGCTGGCCCAGGCTGATGCTGATATTCAGGCCGCCCAGCAAGACAGCAAAGGCTTTGCTGCTGCGGCAGCTTGTTTTTTGCAGCGGGGAATGTAGCGGCAGAGACGCTGCCAATAATGTATAACGCGCACTGATCTCGAATGCTCTGCAATAAGAAGGAGACCCACCAATGATGGAAAAACTTTCTAGCGCCGCGATTACGTTGTTGTTCCTGGCTGCTACAGGTGCGTGGTTCACGCATCTTTTTGTGTGTTTCACCGATGAGAAATGGGGCTTCCTTATCGCCGGCGCTATCTTTTTCCCGGTAGCTATCGTGCATGGCTTTGGGGTGTGGATAGGCGTTTGGTGATGCACTTCAAATAGTCGGGAAACCGACTGCCTCACCTCCATAGGCTTGCTCCCATCCCCCAAGGAGCAAGCCCATGCGCCCCGAATGTATCCAGGCCGTCACTCAGGCGATTGGTCGATCCCTTACCCAAGCTGAAATACAAGGCATCGAAAACCGCGTTCGCCGGAACATGAAACAACTGTCGCATACCGATCCGGCCTGGCAGTCCAAGACAGCCGCTGACCGCCTGAACGAAGCCGCCACCAAATCCGCCAAGGATCTGGTGGCCGAAGCCGACCTCAAGAAGAAGCGCGTTGCACTGACGATCCTGGCTCACGATCGCATCGAGAGCTATATGAAGCGCTTCCCTGGCCAGCCGCTAGAAGGGCTCGACCGGTTGTTGGCGTTCTCCAGCGACGGCAAGAGTGGTATCCAGTCCATTGAGTCAGCCACACGCGCAATCCGTGACGACGCATTGAGCAACATGCTTGATGTCATCGATGTGACCAAAGGCAAGTTCATGGGCCTGTTCCAGGACGAGGCCGGCAACCTTGCCTTGGTGCGCGAGCTGCACGGGCAAGATTCTGGCAATGCTGCTGCCAAGGTTGCGGCCAAGCAGTTTGCCGACACTGCAGAGCAACTGCGCCAGCGTTTCAACCGCTCAGGTGGCGATGTTGGCCAGCTGGATGACTGGGCGATGCCGCGTGACCATTCGCAAATCAAGGTATCTAAGGATCAGGCCAAGTGGGTGGGTGACCACCTCAAATGGGCGAACCGTGCCAAGTACATGAATGAAGACGGCACGCCCATGAATGACCAGCAGCTGACAGAGTTCTTGAATCATGCCTGGCAGACGCTGGCCACCGGTGGTACCAACAAGATGGAGCCCGGCAACGTCGCCGGTAATGGCATGCGCGCCAACCGTGGCAGCGAGTCGCGGCAGATCCACTATAAGGACGCTGAAAGCTTCATCGCCGCACAGCAGGCCTATGGCGACAAGAACCTCTTGGAACTTCTGATCGGCCACATTGATCGCGCCGCCCGCGATATCTCCCTGGTCGAAGCCCTAGGCCCGAACCCAAACAACCAGATGCGCTACTTCCTCGATGCTGGCCAGAAGGCTACCGACGAGATGCGGCCGAAGGATGCAACGTCAACCGCCAAGCAGCGCAAGAAGATTGAATACCTATATGAGGAAGTGGCTGGCACCCGCGAACCGCCAGCGTCGGCAGCCATTGCCAACGGCTTCGATACCTACCGCGCCCTTAACGTTGCCAGCCGATTGGGTTCGGCGGTCATCACCAGTGTTACCGACCAGGGAACGCTGGGCCTCACTGCATCCATGAACGGTATGCCGGTGATGAAGGTGTTCGAGAACGAGCTACGCATGCTCAATCCGGCTGACGCTACCGATCGGCGACTGGCGCAGCGTGCAGGTCTTGGCCTGAATCAGATGATCGGCAGCCTGAACCGCTGGGGGGCTGACGGCCTTGGGACCACTGAGCAGATATCGGGCCGAGTAGCCAAGTTCTCACAGACCGCTGCCAGCAAGGTGATGCAGGTCTCAGGCATGAACGCCATGACTGCCGGCGCCCAGCGTGCGTTTGGTGCCGTGATGATGGACACGATAGGGGATATGTCGCGCCGTTTCCAAACCATCGCCAGCATGGACCCGGCCGACAGCAAGCGGCTACTTGGTCAGGGTGTAACTGAAACTGACTGGGCTGTCTGGCGCCTTGCGCAGCCGGAGGACTGGCGTGGCTCAGGAGACACGGTGCTGACGTCGGGCAGTATCTACCGCATACCGGACGCCGACCTGGTGCAACTAGCACGCCAGCTCAAGACCACACCGCAGCGCCTCAAGGATCAGGCCGCCACCAAGTTGCTCGGTACCGTGCTGGACGAAACCAACATGGCCATCATCGAGCCGGGCGCACGCGAAAAAGCGTTCATGCACGGCGGCGTGCAGCGTGGGACGGTCAAGGGCGAGATGACGCGCTCGTTCTGGCAGTTCAAAAGCTTTTCTATTGCCATGATGATGCGCCACTTCAAGCGCGCCATGGCCCAAGAAACCGGCTGGGGTAAGGCCGGGTACATGGCTGCGCTGATGGCCAGTACCACGGTACTTGGCGGTATGGCCATTCAGCTCAATGAAATTGCCAGTGGGCGCGACCCCAAGAATATGCTGGATGACGGCGTGTTGGGGGTGCCTGGCCTTCGTTTCGGTGCCGCCGCATTCCTGAAGGGTGGTTCGCTCGGCCTGTACGGCGACTTCCTATTCAGCAACCAGACGCAGATGGGAACCTCATTCGTTGCTTCAATATTTGGGCCAATCGCTGGTGACATCGATTCCATCGCGAACCTGAAAGGCAGTGCCACGGAAGGCGACGTCGACAAGGTTGGCGGCAACCTGGTCCGTCTGCTGAAGAGCCACACACCAGCGGCAAACCTTTGGTACACCAAGGCCGCAACTGACCACATGATCTTTCACCAGCTGCAGGAGTATTTCTCCCCTGGCTATCTGCGCAACATGCGCCGCCGCGCGCGCAAGGACTTTGGCCAGCAGTTCTGGTGGGAGCCTGGCGAAGCAACTCCAGATCGCGGCCCAAGCCTTGGCGCAGCTGTAGGGGGGCGCTGATATGCGTGACGATCAAATCACCCGTCTGCAGGCGCTCAGCGAACGCTTGGGCGAGGTCGTTATCACCGAAGTAGATCCGCATAACTGGCCGGGAGCCGAGAAACCCCCGGCTGAACTCACCCAGCAGGAGCGCGGCGACCGGTACTGGTGCAAGAAAAACGCCGCCGCCACCATGACCCTGCTTCTGAAGGTTGTGAACATCGCCGGCGTGATGAACCGGCAGAAGCCGGCGCCAGACGCTGGCCATGCTGTAGACGAACTGGAAGGCGAGTTGGCGGCCGCTGAGCGCGAAGCCCAGGCGATAATCGAGAAGATGCAGCGAAGCGGTAATGTCCACTGAGCCCGAGAAGAAAGTCAGCCTACTGGTTTTCTTCATGCTGTGGGCACGGCGCATGCGGTGGGATGTGCCGGTTATCCACGTTCGCGCACTGATATGGCTGGAGGCTAAAGGGCCTCTGGCCGTTTTGCGTTGTTTCCGGGGCTTCGGTAAGTCGACCCTGTTGGCTATCTATAACGCCTGGCTGTACTACAAGAACCCCACATTCCGAATCCTGCACCAGTCGGAGTCAGACCCGACTGCCTACAAGACCAGTCGTGACACGCAAAACGTAATCCGGAACCATCCATTGACCCGCCACCTTCTGCCACCCAACCAGGGCACGGTGGAGCAGTGGTGGGTGGACGGCGCGGCTGACTTTCGGAACGCCAGCATGTTCGCCAAGGGCATCCTGTCGAACGTCACGTCCGCACGGGCCGACGAGTGCCAGAACGACGACGTTGAGGTACCACGGAACATTCAGACGCCTGAGGCCCGGGAAAAGCTTCGGTACCGCCTGGGCGAGCAAACGCACATTCTGGTACCGGGCGGCAGCAAACTGTACATCGGCACCCCGCATACGCACGACAGTCTGTATGACGAGGTCGAGAGCATGGGCGCCGACTGTCTGACCATCCGTATGTTCGATCAGGAGCATCGGATAGAGGACGCCAAGGAGAACGCCTACGACGTGCCATTTGTGCCAGAAGTGGTGTTCTCTGGTATCGGCAAGCACGCGCGGGTACTGGTGGTTGGCAAGGACTACCAATTAACCAAAACCGGTATTGCCTTCTTTACACCACCCTGCACGTTGGTCGATTGCTATGCCGGTAGTGCTTGGCCTGAGCGGTTCGACATGGCCACGCTGGAGACGCGCCGCCGCGAAACCCGGACCATCAACGAATGGGACAGCCAGTATCAGCTGCACAGCAAGCCGGTTACCGAGGTTCGTCTCGACCCGGCTCGGATGATCCCGTATGACCTGGAACCGGAGATCCGCTACGCCAACGGCGCCTGCGCCATGTATCTGGGCAGCACGCAAATCGTCGGCGCTGCAGCGTACTGGGACTGCTCGCTAGGCAAGATCAAGTCCGACGCATCGGCCTTCTCGCTGATTCTGACCGATGCCCGTGGCCAACTCTATTGGCAAGTGTGCAAAGGCCTGGAAGGCGAGATCGCCGAATTCGACGAGCGCACTGAGAAGATCACCGGCGGTCAGGTAAAGCAGGTCCGCGACTTGGTCATCAAGTACCAGATCACCCGGGTGGTGGTTGAGACCAACGGGCCGGGCGGCTTTGTGCCGACCATCCTGCGCCAGGCTCTCAGGGGCACAGGCTGCGGGGTAGGGGAGGAGCACAGCAGTACCAACAAACAGAAACGCATCCTCGATGCCCTCGAGTCGCCGCTGTCGGCGCGCTTCCTGTGGGCGCACGTCGATGTGCTGCGCGGCCCGCTGTGGGACCAGATGCGCGACTTCAACCCAGCGCTTACCGACCAGGACGACGATTACCTCGATTCCGGATCTGGCGCCATTGCACAGACCCCCGTACGCATTGGCCGAATAGTCGGGAAACCGACAGAGGCTCGGCGGGACGATTGGCGCACTAATGCGGGCGTGCACGAGGTGCAGGTCGACTACTGAGCCCGCGATTCAAAGGGGCCAACCATGTCAGTTCAACCCGGAGTCACCTACAAGCGCTACGCCGCCAACGGCGTGACCACCGTTTTTACCATCCCGTTCCTGCTACTGGATGCGAGCGATCTACAGATCACCCTGGATGGTGTTCTGGTCACCTCGGGTTTCACGTTGACCAACATTGGAAACCCGACCAGCACTTGTACTTTCACGGCGCCGCCGACTGGGGATCTGCTATTCCAGCAGATGATCCCCTTCCAGCGATTGAACGATTACCAGATCAACGGTGATCTTCTATCTGAAACGGTAAACCGGGATCTAGACCGGCTCTGGCTGGCCATCAAACAGATCAACCGGGACAGCGGCCGGGCTTTCACGGTTAGCCCACTTGAGCCTGAAGGCATTCCGCCATTGCCTGTAAAGGGCTTGCGGGCCTCAAAGGTGTTGGCATTCGACGCCTTTGGCGACCCTGTGACGTCTAATCTCACGCTTGCACAAATAGAAGAACAACCGGCTTTGGCTGTCGAGTCTGCCCAGGCAGCGGCCGCTTCTGCTATTGCTGCATCATCTTCAGAAAGCTCTGCAAGTTCTTCGGCAGCAGCGGCAGCAGCCTCGGCGGCATCAGTTGATGGTCGTGCGGGACGATTCTTTGGTGAGGTAGTCATGTTGCCGAACCGCAACAGCTCGCCAAACGGGGTTATCAAGGCGGATGGTCAACTGATCAGTAATGCCTTGGCGCAATATCCTGCTGCGGTTGCTGATCTGCAAAGCGGTACACCAAGCGTTCCAGTAACCACGCCAGCGCTCTGGCTATCTGACCCAACCAAGCGACTCTGCTGGGCTTATGACAGCGTGGCAAACCAGATCCGTGTGCCGGACTGGAACGGAAAGTCGGCTGGGTCTTTGGGACCGGCGTTCTTCCGTGGCGACGGTAGTCTTGGGTTTGCTACAGGCACGCTGCGTCAAGATCAGATTCAAAATATAAGCGGCACATTGCTCGGACGTGGCTACGTCACGGTTGGGGGGAATGGTGCCCTGTTAAGTGGTAGCGGGGCCTTTAGCGTTGAATCTAAAGGTGGGCCGTCTGCGGTGTCTTTGGGGACATTAGGCGGATCTAACGCTAACGCAGATTTGGCTACGTTCAATGCCTCCTTGGTAGCGCGTACTGGTACAGAGACGTTCCCAACACACGGCGTTGGTGTATGGGGTGTGGTGCTGTTCGGTTCGGTAAGTAACCCAGGGCTTGCCGATGCAGCCGTATTGGCAACCAGCTACGCTAACCAACAGGCGCAGCTCAACGCGCTGGATGCTGCAACCGGGTTTGCTTACGTCTACTTCAATGGTGGTTCAGAGGGTTCGCCGGTAAACGTTGCAATTAACTCTCGGTACGAGGTGGCCAATCCGTTTGGCGATCATCCGGTAATTTGCGTTCCGCAGTTCTTGTATAACGGCGAATGGGAAACCTGTACTCCTGCTGAGTTTGGAACCACTACGGCCTCCTATGGCGTACTGGCCGCTGGTCGAAGAGATAAAATTGTTGCTCGAACAGGATCAGCCGGCCTTCTCATTAACACGCCTATCGGGCAGCTCATCACGACTCCGACTTATCCGGCGTCAACCCAAACAGCCCTGCCATGCAGGGCGCAGGTATGGAGGCTTAAGGGATGAATTTTCCGGTATATGCAAAGGTCGGTGAAAACTTTCAGCAGGTCGGCGGTGATTGCCCTAGTGGGTATATTTTGATGGTCGGTGCTCGTCCCGAGGATGATCGCGCTGCTGAGTATGTCGCCATGGCTGACGGCACATGGGCCATTGATCCAATGATTGCCTACCGCGCTGCCGTTGAGATTGAAACGGCCTGGCGTTCGGCTGAGTTGCTGGTGGTTGCTGATCAGCTGTTGCGCATCGAGGACGGTGACCCTGCAGCGCTATCTGGTAATGATCGCCAGTGGCGTGACTATCGCATCCAGTTACGTGCCTGGGCGGAGGGGGCCGATCATTTTCCTGATGCAGCTTATCGTCCGGTGCGACCGGTTGCAGCTTGATATAGTTGTGCCTGTGGCGATCACCTAAGACCCCCAGCGGTGATTTTTTAGTACAGTTTCTAGTACAGCTACTGCCTTCTACCCATGGTGCGACCAGTAAATGCTGGTGATTTCTTGATAAATTCGGATCTCTTCGTCCGCACCATCTAAGCGTTTGTTTTTAAAGGCGTTTTTCAAGATTTCCCTTCAAATGGGAGCGTTTTGGGAACACTTTGGGAATGAACAGGCAAAAAGGGCAGCCCATGTGGCTGCCCTTTGTCGTTTCTGACTGCTGATTTTTACTTCTGGGTTTGATCTTTGCCGAATCAGTCTCGACGCCAGTCCACGCTGAGGTAGAACTCGCTGTCGCTGTAGCGATAACTGGTGTCTCCGTCGTAAGCAGCTTCCAGGTCGTGGCCGATGCGATTGGCCAGGTGCAGGCCGGTCGTGGTAACCAGAACCTCATCGCCATCCTCTGTTACATCAATCAGTCGTTCCAAGGCGTGCTCGGCCTTTTCCCTTGCTTCTGTATTGCGGACAAGATGAACAAGTTCCTCGCGGTGCTTTTGCAGAAATGCTCCTGCCAGCCGCACTTGGCCCGCTACTGCGCGATCGGCGATACGCCTGCAGGCCGGGCAGACAAAATTTTCGACTGAAACGTGGGGCGCATCAGCATGCCATGACCACTGACCTGCATGGTATTTGGCGCCACATTCCGGACATTGCGCTGAGCCACCAGGTCGGTGCGCTTCCAGGTATGGATCTGTTTTGTCTGTTTTGAACAGCTTGTCTTTCTGGCTGTGCTGGTATTTGTCCATTGCTGCTCTCCGATGCGTACTGAGGTGCAGCGGTCGGTGACGCATCAAGAATCGAGGTGGTTGCCCTGTTAGGGTCTGTGGCATTTTCCCAGACGCCCCTTGCCGTGGGCGCGACAAGGGGCAAGGGTGCAGCATCAGCTGCTTTTAATGGGCACGACCTTTTCTGGCTTGATGGCTTCAGGCTTTTTCGGTAGCGATATGGTCAATATGCCTTTACTGAAGCTGGCTTCGATTTTGTCGGCGTCGACCTCTTTGGGCAGGTTGAATACCCGTTCAAACGAGCCATAGTGGCGCTCGGAGAGGTAGTAGCCCTTTCTTTTCTCTTCCTTGTCTTCTTTCTTTTCGCCTTTGATGATCAGGCTGCCATTGGACAGTTTGACCTCGATGTTTTTTTCATCCATGCCGGGAAGTTCGGCCGTGATTTCGTAGCTTTTTTCTTTATCGGAAATGTCCACGGCGGGTACATTGCGGCTGATCAGTTCCCTGCGCCAGAAGGGTTCGGCGTCAAACAGGCCTCGGCCGAATGGGGTGGAAAGCGAGCCTCGGTTGAAATCCTCGAACAGGTGATCAACCTGCTGACGGAGTTTTTCGAAGGGGCGCCACATATCTGAGGTGGCCAAGTGCTGGCCGGGTTTTTCTTCTTGCTGGACCGGCATTTTTTTTACGGAGTTAGCCATTTTCATATCTCCTTTGCAGTGATTTTCGACAGTTGTTGTCTTTGTTTGCGCGGTGATTTGCCCGGAATATGGAGGGCGAGCCAGGCACTGGGGTTGGTGTGCGAGGGGCTGTCTTGATGCTCAGGTTTCAATTGAATCGCAAAAGGCCTGGCCGGGTTTGATCTGGATCAGATGAGCACTATCTGATCGTCTGCGTCGCAAAGACCTGTGGCGTCAAGGTATTCAGCGTGCGCACGGGTGGTGACAATGGCCTGAAAGCTGATAGATTTCAGGCGGTTGAGGTAGTGGTCGAGCTGTCGGCTGCAGGAAGGAAGAGCTATATGATCGCAAAAGAGTTCCGCCAGGCGGTTGCCCTGGAGCGTTTCGCCGAGGCCAATCCGCAGTTGCTGGCTGAAATTGCCCAGCTTAGCGAGCATGATCAGGCGCAACAGATCCAGTGGGCGTTCGAAGATGAAGCCGAGACGCAGGGGCTCCAGCCTTGGGAACTGGCGCTGCAGCTGATTGCAGCATCTCCCGAGGAGCTGCAGGCCATGCGCCTGGAAGTGCATCGTGAAGTGGCCGAGGCATTGGGCATGAGCTGGGAAGAGTACTGCGGGCTTAATGAGCTCGATGAAACTGCGCCGTGATGAGCGTCGTGTAGTGTTTTGAAAAGATTTGCCGAGGGTGTGGGCAAAATCGAGCACCGTTTCGTAGTGCCCGGCGCGCCTTGGTTTGCGGGTGTCTGGCCATTTTGGCCGATACCCCTTCATATAAAAGGACCGGTGTGGTTTCCCGTCGTCTTGAACGGGGTGACTTCTGGTGTTTGAGCTACTAGAATGCTTGCCCTTGATTCTGGAGTCGGGTATCGCCGGCTAACGTCTGTGCAACGAGGAATATCCATGCAAGTTTCTGTTGAAAATACTTCCGCTCTCGAGCGCCGCATGACCATCGGCGTTCCGGCCGAGCGCATCGAGACCGAAGTCAACAAGCGTCTGCAACAGACTGCCCGTCGCGCCAAGGTCCCAGGCTTCCGTCCTGGCAAAGTGCCTATGAGCGTGATTCGTCAGCGTTACGAAGACGCAGCACGTCAGGAAGCCCTGGGCGACCTGATCCAGGCCACGTTCTATGAAGCTGTGGTTGAGCAGAAGCTGAACCCTGCTGGCGCCCCTGCCGTCGAGCCAAAAGTGTTCGAAAAGGGCAAGGACCTGGAATACGTTGCCACCTTCGAAGTATTCCCTGAGTTCGCCGTTGCCGGTTTCGAGTCGATCGCCGTTGAGCGCCTGAGCGCCGAAGTGGCTGACGCCGACCTGGACAACATGCTGGAAGTACTGCGTAAGCAGAACGTCCGTTACGAAGTGGCAGAGCGCGCTGCTCAGAACGAAGACCAACTGAACATTGATTTCGTTGGCAAGATCGATGGCGAAGCCTTCGCCGGCGGTTCGGCCAAGGGCACTCAGCTGGTGCTGGGTTCCGGTCGCATGATCCCAGGCTTCGAAGAAGGTCTGGTCGGTGCCAAGGCCGGTGAAGAGCGCGTTCTGAACCTGACCTTCCCTGAGAACTACCAGAACCTGGACCTGGCCAACAAGGCTGCCGAGTTCACCGTTACCGTCAACAGCGTTTCCGAGCCCAAGCTGCCTGAGCTGACCGAAGAGTTCTTCGCCCAGTTCGGTATCAAGGAAGCCGGTGTCGATGGTTTCCGCGCCGAAGTTCGCAAGAACATGGAGCGTGAACTGCGTCAGGCGATCAAGACCAAGGTCAAGAATCAGGTAATGGACGGCCTGCTGGCTGCCAACCCGATCGAAGTACCAAAGGCCCTGCTGGAAAACGAAGTGAACCGCCTGCGCGTTCAAGCCGTTCAACAGTTCGGTGGCAACATCAAGCCAGAGCAACTGCCGGCTGAGCTGTTCGAAGAGCAAGCCAAGCGTCGCGTCGTGCTGGGCCTGATCGTCGCCGAAGTGGTCAAGCAGAACGAGCTGAAGCCGGACGAAGACCGCGTACGTGAGCTGATCCAGGAAATGGCTTCGGCCTACCAGGAGCCTGAGCAAGTCGTGGCGTGGTACTACAAGAACGACCAGCAACTGAACGAAGTCCGTTCGGTTGTGCTGGAAGAACAAGTTGTGGATACTGTTCTGCAGAAAGCGACTGTGACCGATAAATCGGTCTCTTACGAAGAAGCTGTCAAGCCGGCGCAAGCACCAACTGCCGACTGATTTCCTTTTCTCGTAGGAAAACACCATAAGCCAGCCTTCGTGCTGGCTTATGCGTATTCAAGACATGACTATTTGGGAGTGAGTGCAGGACATGTCCCGCAATTCTTATTATCAGCAGAGCTCTGACATCCAGGCCGCAGGCGGCCTGGTCCCGATGGTTATCGAGCAATCCGCTCGTGGCGAACGTGCCTACGATATTTATTCGCGCCTCTTGAAGGAGCGGATCATCTTCCTGGTTGGCCCGGTAGAGGACTACATGGCTAACCTGGTAGCGGCGCAGATGCTGTTCCTTGAAGCGGAAAACCCGGACAAGGATATCCATCTCTATATCAACTCGCCGGGTGGTTCGGTGACTGCGGGCATGTCGATCTACGACACCATGCAGTTCATCAAGCCAGACGTCTCCACCATCTGCATCGGCCAGGCCTGCAGCATGGGTGCGTTCCTGTTGGCCGGTGGTGCCAAGGGCAAGCGTCATTGCCTGCCGAACTCGCGGATGATGATTCACCAGCCGCTGGGTGGTTTCCAGGGTCAGGCGTCGGACATCGACATCCATGCCAAGGAAATTCTTTCGATCCGTTCGCGTCTGAACGAACTGCTGGCGTTCCACACCGGCCAGTCGATCGAAACCATCGAGCGTGACACCAACCGTGACAACTTCATGAGCGCTCAACGCGCTGCCGAGTACGGTCTGATCGACTCGGTGTTCGACAAGCGTCAAATGACTGCTTGATCGACTCAAAAGCAGGTGCTGGGCCCGCCCAGCCACCTGCGGACTTGAAAAAGCCCGCAATTGCCTTCATCTTGTGTTGCAAGCCTACCGGATTGGATCGATCGAATGACTGACACCCGTAACGGCGAGGACAACGGCAAATTGCTCTATTGCTCCTTCTGCGGCAAAAGCCAGCATGAAGTGCGCAAGTTGATTGCCGGCCCCTCGGTATTTATCTGCGACGAGTGCGTCGACCTGTGCAACGACATCATCCGTGAGGAGGTGCAGGAAGCCCAGGCCGAGAGCAGTGCGCATAAATTGCCTTCGCCGAAAGAAATCAGCGCCATCCTGGACCAGTACGTCATTGGTCAGGAGCGCGCGAAAAAGGTCTTGGCCGTAGCGGTGTACAACCACTACAAGCGCCTGAACCAACGCGACAAGAAAAACGACGACGTCGAACTTGGCAAGAGCAACATCCTGCTGATCGGCCCGACTGGTTCGGGCAAGACGCTGCTCGCTGAAACCTTGGCGCGCCTGCTGAATGTGCCGTTCACCATCGCCGATGCCACCACGCTGACTGAAGCGGGCTATGTCGGTGAGGATGTCGAGAACATCATTCAGAAGCTGTTGCAAAAGTGCGACTACGACGTCGAAAAAGCCCAGATGGGTATTGTCTACATCGACGAAATCGACAAGATTTCGCGTAAGTCGGACAACCCGTCGATTACCCGCGATGTGTCGGGTGAGGGCGTGCAGCAAGCGCTGCTCAAGCTGATCGAAGGCACGGTCGCTTCCGTTCCGCCGCAAGGTGGCCGCAAGCACCCGCAGCAGGAGTTCCTGCAGGTCGATACGCGCAACATCCTGTTTATCTGTGGCGGTGCGTTCTCTGGCCTGGAAAAAGTGATCCAGAGCCGTTCCACCCGCGGCGGCATCGGCTTCACTGCCGAAGTACGCAGCAAGCAGGAAGGCAAGAAGGTTGGCGAGTCGCTGCGTGAAGTCGAGCCGGACGATCTGGTCAAGTTTGGCCTGATCCCTGAGTTCGTCGGTCGTTTGCCCGTGTTGGCAACCCTCGACGAGCTGGATGAGGCTGCCTTGATGCAGATCCTGACCGAGCCAAAGAACGCCCTGACCAAGCAGTACGCCAAGTTGTTCGAGATGGAAGGCGTGGACCTGGAGTTCCGCAACGACGCGCTGCGTTCAGTTGCCCGCAAGGCACTGGAGCGCAAGACCGGCGCACGTGGCCTGCGTTCCATTCTCGAAGGCATCCTGCTCGACACCATGTACGAGATTCCTTCGCAGAAGGATGTCAGCAAGGTGGTGATCGACGAGAGTGTCATCGATGGTTCTTCGCAGCCGCTGTTGATCTATGAGAACAGCGAGCCGCAAGCCAAAGCTGCACCTGATGCCTGAGCCCTTCACCGGCTCGAATCAGCAAGGGGCCTTCGGGCCCCTTTGCTTTTCCTGTCGTAGAGCTTGTTTTTTTCCGGGGCTGCCCCCACATTAGGTTCAAGCTCAAATTCCATCGGTTTTACGGCCACAAGGCCGCTGTAGAGGCGAAATCATGAAGACAACCCTCGACTTGCCTCTTTTGCCATTGCGTGATGTTGTCGTCTATCCGCACATGGTTATCCCGCTGTTTGTGGGGCGCGAGAAGTCCATCGAGGCCCTCGAGGCCGCGATGACGGGCGAGAAGCAGATCCTCCTGCTGGCCCAGAAGAATCCAGCCGACGATGATCCAGGCGAAGACGCCCTGTATCGTGTGGGCACCATCGCTACCGTTCTGCAGCTGCTGAAACTGCCTGATGGCACCGTCAAGGTGCTGGTCGAGGGTGAGCAGCGTGGTGCTGTCGAGCGTTTCAACGAAGTTGACGGGCACATCCGTGCCGAAGTCGCACTGATCGACGAGTCGGAAGCCGCTGACCGCGAATCCGAAGTGTTCGTGCGCACGCTGCTGTCGCAGTTCGAGCAATATGTCCAGCTGGGCAAGAAAGTCCCGGCTGAAGTCCTGTCGTCGCTGAACAGCATCGATGAGCCGGGTCGTCTGGTCGACACCATGGCTGCACACATGGCGCTGAAAATCGAGCAGAAACAGGAAATCCTCGAAATCATCGACCTGGGTGCCCGGGTTGAGCATGTCCTGGCCTTGCTGGATGCCGAAATCGACCTGTTGCAGGTCGAGAAGCGCATCCGCGGCCGGGTCAAGAAACAAATGGAGCGCAGCCAGCGCGAGTACTACCTGAATGAGCAGATGAAGGCCATTCAGAAAGAGCTGGGCGATAGCGAAGAAGGTCACAACGAAGTCGAAGAGCTGAAAAAGCGCATCGACGAGGCGGGCCTGCCCAAGGATGCCTACGCCAAGGCGCAAGCCGAGCTGAACAAGCTCAAGCAGATGTCTCCGATGTCTGCTGAAGCGACCGTGGTGCGCTCCTATCTGGACTGGCTGGTTCAGGTACCGTGGAAAGCTCAGAGCAAGGTCCGCCTGGACCTGGCCAAGGCCGAAGAAATCCTCGATGCCGACCACTATGGCCTGGAAGAGGTCAAGGAGCGCATCCTTGAGTACCTTGCCGTACAGAAACGGGTCAAAAAGATCCGTGGTCCGGTGTTGTGCCTGGTGGGCCCGCCCGGTGTCGGTAAAACGTCCCTGGCGGAGTCGATCGCGGCTGCGACCAATCGCAAGTTCGTGCGCATGGCGCTGGGCGGCGTGCGTGACGAGGCCGAGATTCGTGGCCACCGGCGTACCTACATCGGCTCGATGCCGGGTCGCCTGATCCAGAAAATGACCAAGGTTGGTGTACGCAACCCACTGTTCCTGCTCGATGAAATCGACAAGATGGGCAGCGACATGCGTGGCGACCCGGCGTCGGCGCTGCTGGAAGTGCTGGATCCAGAGCAGAACCACAACTTCAACGATCACTACCTTGAGGTCGATTACGACCTGTCGGACGTGATGTTCCTCTGCACCTCGAACTCGATGAACATTCCACCAGCCCTGCTGGACCGTATGGAAGTCATCCGTTTGCCGGGGTACACCGAGGACGAAAAGATCAACATCGCTGTCAAGTACCTGGTGCCGAAGCAGATCAAGGCCAACGGCTTGAAGAAAGGCGAACTGGATATCGACACCACGGCGATTCGCGACATCATTCGCTACTACACCCGTGAAGCCGGTGTGCGTGGCCTTGAGCGTCAGATTGCCAAGGTTTGTCGCAAGGTGGTCAAGGAACACACCGGGCACAAGCAGGTGGCCGTCAAGGTGAGTGGCGATCAGCTCGAGCATTTCCTCGGCGTTCGCAAGTTCCGTTATGGTCTGGCTGAGCAGCAGGATCAGGTTGGCCAGGTTACGGGGCTGGCCTGGACTCAGGTGGGTGGCGAATTGCTGACCATCGAAGCGGCTGTGGTGCCAGGCAAGGGCCAGTTGATCAAGACCGGTTCGCTGGGCGATGTCATGGTTGAGTCGATCACCGCTGCACAGACCGTCGTCCGTAGCCGGGCCCGCAGCCTGGGTATTCCTGCAGACTTCCACGAGAAGCGTGACACCCATATCCACATGCCGGAAGGGGCCACGCCGAAGGACGGTCCAAGTGCAGGTATCGGTATGTGCACCGCGCTGGTGTCGGCACTGACCCAGATTCCGGTGCGTGCCGATGTGGCAATGACCGGTGAAATTACCCTGCGTGGTCAGGTATTGGCGATTGGTGGTTTGAAGGAAAAACTACTGGCCGCACACCGTGGCGGAATCAAGACGGTGATCATTCCGGAAGAGAATGTGCGGGATCTGAAAGAAATTCCTGAGAATATTAAGCGGGATCTGCAGATTAAACCCGTGAAATGGATTGACGAAGTCCTCCAAATTGCGCTGCAATACGCCCCGGAGCCCTTGCCAGATGTGGCTCCCGAGATTGTCGCAAAGGATGAAAAGCGCGACGGTGATTCCAAGGAAAGAATCAGCACGCATTAATACGTATTTGGTTGGGGGGCTTGGTTGGCGGCAGTTAGAGCCTTTGTTATAGGGCGGCACTTAAATGCCAACTGGCCACCCAGCATCGTTTTGCTTTGATTACATACTTAGAAACATACTCAATAGAGATATAAGGGGACTTAGAGTGAACAAGTCGGAACTGATTGACGCTATCGCTGCATCTGCTGACATCCCGAAAGCTGTAGCTGGCCGTGCGCTGGATGCAGTAATCGACTCCGTCACCGGCGCCCTGAAGGCAGGTGACTCGGTTGTACTGGTAGGCTTCGGCACGTTCTCCGTGACCGACCGTCCTGCGCGTACCGGCCGTAACCCGCAAACCGGTAAGACTCTGGAAATCCCTGCTGCCAAGAAGCCAGGCTTCAAAGCTGGCAAAGCACTGAAAGAAGCCGTCAACTAAGTCGCTTCTTTCGGGCTTACGCCTCGTCGAGTCAGGCCATGGCCTGGTTCGACAGCGAAGCGCAAAGGGGGCAAGCCTCTCGAGAGGCGTCTCCTCCGAAAGCTTAGATATCCGGCTTTCGACCGCTTCGCCAGCTACGAGAAGGCGCATCCTCGGATGCGCCTTTCTTCTATCAGGACTCTACCCACGCTCCGCGGTTGCTTTATCAGTACAACCGTTTCTGGGGGACGCATGCTGCAGAATATCAGGGACAATTCACAAGGTTGGATTGCCAAGACCATCATCGGTGTCATCGTAGCCTTGATGGCGCTGACCGGCGTCGATGCCATCTTCCAGGCCACCAGCCACAGCCAGGACGCTGCCAAGGTCAATGGCGATGCCATTAGCCAGAACGAGCTGAGCCAAGCGGTCGACATGCAACGTCGTCAGCTGATGCAACAGTTGGGCAAGGATTTCGACGCCTCCCTGTTGGATGAAAACATGTTGCGCGAAGCGGCACTCAAGGGGCTGATCGATCGCAAGTTGCTGCTTCAAGGGGCCCACGATGCCAAGTTCGCGTTCTCCGAAGCGGCGCTGGATCAACTGATCCTGCAGACGCCGGAGTTCCAGGTTGACGGCAAGTTCAGTGCCGAGCGCTTCGACCAGGTCATTCGGCAGATGGGTTACGGCCGTCTGCA
The DNA here is from genome assembly GCF_002753995.1 of Pseudomonas sp. HLS-6. Classification (NCBI taxonomy): domain Bacteria; kingdom Pseudomonadati; phylum Pseudomonadota; class Gammaproteobacteria; order Pseudomonadales; family Pseudomonadaceae; genus Pseudomonas; species Pseudomonas sp. HLS-6. Next base: position 3,448,799 of record NZ_CP024478.1, on the reverse strand, counting down.
GTTCCGCGAAATGCTGGCGCAGGAAATGCTCATTGGCCAACTGCGTACCGGCCTTGCCGGAAGCGGTTTTGTGACCGACTCGCAGGTTGAAGCATTCGCCCGTCTGGAAAAACAGACCCGTGACTTCGCCTCCATCACCTTCAAGGCAGATGTTGCTGCGAGCAAGGTGAGCGACGACGAGATCAAGGCTCACTACGACGCGCACGCCAAGGAGTTCATGAGCCCGGATCAAGTGGTCATCGACTACCTGGAGCTGAAGAAGTCCGCGTTCTTCGATCAGGTCAGTGTCAATGAAGATGAGCTTCAGGCGCTGTATGAGAAAGAAATTTCCGGCCTCGCCGAGCAGCGTCATGCCGCGCACATCCTCATCGAAGTCAACGACAAGGTGAATGAAGCGCAGGCCAAGGCTCGTATCGAAGAGATTCAACAGCGCCTGGCCAAAGGTGAAGACTTTGCCGCGCTGGCCAAGGAGTTTTCGCAGGACCCGGGCTCGGCCAGCAATGGCGGTGACCTCGGCTTTGCGGGTCAGGGCGTTTACGACCCGGCTTTCGAAGAGGCGCTGTACGCGCTGGACAAGGATCAAGTGTCGGCCCCGGTTCGTACCGACTACGGCTTTCACCTGATCAAGCTGTTGGGTGTGCAAGCACCTGAGGTGCCAAGTTTCGCCAGCCTGAAAGACAAGCTGACGCGAGAGTTGAAGACGCAGCAGGTCGAGCAGCGCTTTGTCGAGGCGACCAAGCAACTGGTTGACTCCGCATTCGAGGCCTCCGACCTGAGCCAGCCAGCTCAGGAGCTGGGCTTGAAGGTCAAGACGTCCGAGCCTTTCGGTCGTGAAGGTGGCGAAGGCGTGACGGCTAACCGTGCTGTGATTCAGGCGGCGTTCAGCCCTGAAGTCATGGAAGAGGGCGCTAACAGTTCGTCCATCGAGCTGGACCCTGAAACGGTCGTGGTCATTCGCGTCAAAGAGCATCGCAAGCCGGCCCAGCTGCCGCTGGAAGCGGTCGCCGACAGCATTCGCAAGCACCTGGCCAAGGAGCACGCCAGTGCTGCTGTGAAGGCTAAAGGCGAAGCCCTGATTGCCGGCCTGCGTGACGGCAAGATCGCGCCGACAGCGGCGTATGAGGGCCAGAGCTGGAAGGTACAGGAAGCAGTGACGCGTAATCAGGACGGTATTGATCCTGTAGAGCTGCAAGCCCTGTTCCGCATGGGCAAGCCTGAAGCCAAGGACAAGCCGCTCTTCGGCAGTGTCAGCCTGGCCGATGGCAGCTTCGTTGTACTGCGTCTGGATGGCGTCAACGAAGGTTCTGCGGCCACTGACGAAGAGAAGTCGGCCTACCGTCGCTTCCTGGCGTCGCGTGCTGGCCAGCAAGACTTTGCAGCCTACCGCAAGCAGTTGGAAGCCAAGGCGGACATCACTCGCTACTGAGTGACGTTCCTCTAGAGCAGCAACGGCAACCGACAAAGCCCCTGACCGAAAGGCCAGGGGCTTTTGTTTGGGGCAAGTGCCACGGCCTACAGCTTCCTGTGGGATGCAGGCTTGGCGTCTGTATCGTTGGCCCACAAATACAAACCCCCGCTAAAAAGCGGGGGTTTGTTTGCAACTACGGCTGTGGCTTACTCGGAGAGATCGCCCATGGCGGTGGTGTTGAAGCCGCCGTCTACGTACATGATTTCGCCGCTGATGCCCGACGCCAGGTCGGAGCAGAGGAAGGCGCCAGCGTTGCCGACTTCCTCGATGGTGACGTTACGACGCAGTGGGGTCTGGGCTTCGTTGGCAGCCAGCATCTTGCGGAAGCTCTTGATGCCGGAGGCAGCCAGTGTACGGATCGGGCCAGCGGAAACGGCGTTCACGCGGGTGCCCTCTGGGCCCAGGCTGCCGGCCAGGTAGCGTACGCCGGCTTCCAGGCTGGCCTTGGCCATGCCCATGACGTTGTAGTTCGGCATGGTGCGCTCTGCGCCCAGGTAGGACAGGGTCAGCAGGCTGCCATTACGGCCTTTCATCATTTCGCGACCGGCCTTGGCCAGGGCGACGAAGCTGTAGGCGCTGATGTCGTGGGCGATGCGGAAACCTTCGCGGGTGGTGACCTCGGTGAAGTCGCCATCCAGTTGGTCGCCCGGGGCGAAGCCAACCGAGTGCACGATGCAATCCAGGCCGTCCCACTTCTTGCTCAGTTCCTCGAAGACCTTGGCGATCTCTTCGTCGCTGGCAACGTCACAGGGGAAGCACAGCTCAGGGCTGGAGCCCCAGCCAGCGGCGAACTCTTCGACGCGGCCCTTGAGCTTTTCGTTCTGGTAGGTGAAGGCAAGTTCTGCGCCCTCGCGATGCATGGCGGCAGCAATACCGGATGCGATGGACAGTTTGCTTGCGACACCGACGATCAGTACGCGCTTACCGGCGAGAAAACCCATGTGTTGTTCCTCTTCAGGTTAATCGACAGCTGTTGGGGCCAAAAAGGCCGCTTCCAGCAGCTGCTGTGTATAAGTATGTTGCGGTGCAGCGAAAATGCTTGCCGCCGGACCTTGTTCAACCACCTGGCCCTGCTTGACCACGATCAGTTGGTGGCTTAGCGCCTTGATCACCGCCAGGTCATGGCTGATAAACAAGTAGGTCAGGTTGTACTTGGTCTGCAGCGAACGCAGCAGCTCCACCACTTGGCGCTGAACGGTCCGGTCGAGCGCCGAAGTGGGCTCGTCCAGCAGTATCAGTGCCGGTTTCAATACCAATGCCCGGGCAATGGCAATTCGTTGTCGCTGGCCTCCAGAGAACTCGTGAGGGTAGCGGTGCCGGGTTTCCGGATCCAGCCCTACCTCCTTGAGTGCCTCTATGATCGCCTGTTCCTGTTCTGCTGCCGTGCCAATCCGATGGATGCGCAGGCCCTCACCGACGATATCGCTCACGCACATACGTGGGCTGAGGCTGCCGAAAGGGTCCTGGAAGACCACTTGCATCTGCCGTCGGAACGGCCGAACCTGTTGCTGAGAAAGGCAGTCTAGCGCCTTTCCTTGAAAACGTATGGCACCTTGGCTGTGCAGCAACCGCAGAATTGCCAAACCCAGCGTGGACTTTCCGGAACCACTCTCGCCAACAATCCCCAGGGTTTGGCCCTGAGGCAGGCTGAAATTGATGCCGTCCACCGCCTTGACGTAATCGACTGTTCGTCGCATCAGGCCTTTTTTGATCGGGAACCACACACGCAGGTCTTCGACCTCCAGTAGCGGCTTGCCGATCGGGTTGTTCGCAGGCTGCCCACTGGGCTCTGCGCCCAGCAGCATCTGGGTATACGGATGCTGTGGAGCACTGAACAATTCGTTGCACGACGCTTGTTCGACGATACAACCGCGCTGCATGACACATACGCGATGTGCAATTCTTTTTACCAGGTTCAAATCATGGCTGATCAGCAGCATGGCCATGCCCAGCCGCGACTGCAGCTCCCTGAGCAGGTTGAGAATTTTCAGTTGGACGGTCACGTCCAGGGCGGTGGTTGGTTCGTCGGCGATTAGCAACTCCGGCTCGTTGGCCAGGGCCATGGCGATCATTACCCGTTGACGTTGGCCACCAGAGAGTTCGTGCGGGAGTGCCTTGAGGCGTTTGACCGGTTCGGGAATTCCCACCAGGTCCAGCAACTCCAGGGTGCGCTCGGTGGCGGCTTTACCCGTCAGGCCTTTGTGCAGCAGCAGTACTTCGTTGATCTGCTTTTCGATGGTGTGCAGCGGGTTCAGCGAGGTCATCGGTTCCTGGAAGATCATCGCAATGCGGTTGCCACGGATGTGGCGCATTTGCTTTTCGTCCAGTTTCAGCAGGTCGCGTTGCTCATAGTGGATGCTGCCGGAGGGGTGGCGGGCGATCGGGTAGGGCAGCAGGCGCAGGATCGAGTGAGCCGTCACCGATTTGCCTGAGCCGCTTTCGCCCACCAGGGCCAGCGTCTCGCCGCGGCGAATATCGAAACTGATATGTTCGACGGCCCGTTGTATCTGGTCGCCGACGACGAATTCGACGGAAAGGTCGCGGACTTCGATCAAATTGTCCTGATTCATCTTATTTCCTCGGGTCGAAGGCATCGCGGGCGGATTCACCGATGAACACCAGCAGGCTAAGCATCAGCGCCAGTACCGCAAACGCACTGATACCCAGCCACGGTGCTTGCAGGTTGGACTTGCCCTGTGCGACCAGTTCACCCAGCGATGGAGCGCCAGGCGGCAGGCCGAAGCCGAGGAAGTCCAGTGCGGTCAGGGTGCCGATTGCGCCGGTGAGAATGAAGGGCATGAAGGTCATGGTCGAGACCATGGCGTTGGGCAGGATATGCCGGAACATGATCGCGCCATTTTGCATGCCGAGGGCTCGCGCCGCACGCACGTACTCCAGATTGCGCCCGCGCAGGAATTCGGCACGCACCACGTCGACCAGGCTCATCCAGGAAAACAACAGCATGATGCCCAGTAGCCACCAGAAGTTCGGCTGCACGAAACTGGCCAGGATGATCAGCAGGTAAAGCACTGGTAAGCCTGACCAGATCTCCAGGAAGCGCTGCCCGGCCAGGTCTACCCAGCCACCATAGAAACCCTGCAGGGCGCCGCTGATCACGCCGATGATCGAGCTCAGGATTGTCAGGGTCAGCGCGAACAGCACCGAGATCCGAAAGCCATAGATTACCCGCGCCAGCACATCGCGCCCCTGGTCGTCGGTGCCCAGCCAGTTCTGTGCCGAGGGTGGCGCGGGGGCGGGGACTTTCAGATCATAGTTGATGCTCTGGTAGCTGAAAGGAATGGGCGCCCAGAGTACCCAGCTGTCCTTGGCGGCCAGCAGTTCGCGCATGTACGGGCTCTTGTAGTTGGGCTCCAGCGGAAACTCGCCGCCAAAGGTGGTTTCCGGGTAGCGTTTGACCGCAGGGAAGTACCATTGGCCGTCGTAGCGCACGGCGAGGGGTTTATCGTTGGCGATCAGTTCCGCGCCCAGGCTCAGGCCGAACAGGATCAGGAACAGCCAGAGCGACCACCAGCCACGGCGGTTGGCTTTGAAGCGTTCAAAACGCCGGCGATTGAGCGGTGACAGTTTCATCTCATTGCTCCCGGCTTTCAAAGTCGATACGTGGGTCGACCAGGGTGTAGGTCAGGTCGCCGATCAGTTTCACGACCAGCCCCAGCAAGGTGAAGATGAACAGCGTGCCGAACACCACCGGGTAGTCACGGTTGATGGCTGCCTCGAAGCTCATCAGGCCCAGGCCGTCGAGCGAGAAAATCACCTCCACCAACAGCGAGCCAGTGAAGAAAATGCCGATGAAGGCCGAGGGGAAGCCGGCAATCACCAGCAGCATGGCATTGCGGAACACATGCCCGTAAAGCACACGGTTATTGCTCAGGCCCTTGGCCTTGGCGGTGATCACATACTGCTTGTTGATCTCGTCAAGGAAGCTGTTCTTGGTCAGCAGGGTCATGGTCGCGAAGTTGCCGATTACCAGTGCGGTCACCGGTAGTACCAGGTGCCAGAAGTAGTCGAGGATCTTGCCGGTGGTGCTCAGTTCGTCGAAGTTGTTCGACGTCAGGCCGCGCAGCGGGAACCAGTCGAAGTAGCTGCCCCCTGCGAACAATACGATCAGCAGAATGGCAAACAGAAACGCCGGGATTGCGTAGCCGATGATGATCGCCGAACTGGTCCAGACGTCGAAATGGCTGCCGTGGCGGGTGGCCTTGGCGATGCCCAGGGGGATCGAGACCAGGTACATGATCAGGGTGCTCCACAGCCCCAGGGAAATCGAGACCGGGAGCTTTTCTGCGATAAGGTCGATGACCTTGGCATCGCGGAAGAAGCTTTCGCCGAAATCGAGCCGGGCATAGTTCTTGATCATGATCCACAGGCGTTCCGGCGCCGACTTGTCGAAGCCGTACATGCGCTCGATTTCCTTGATCAGGGCCGGATCCAGGCCTTGCGCGCCGCGGTAGTTGGAACCGGCTACCGACACTTCGGCGCCGCCGCCGGCAATCCGGCTGGTGGCGCCCTCGAAACCTTCGAGCTTGGCGATCATCTGCTCTACCGGGCCGCCGGGGGCGGCCTGGATGATGATGAAGTTGATGACCAGGATGCCCAGCAGGGTCGGGATAATCAGCAGCAGGCGGCGTAGGGTATAGGCCAGCATACTAGTGTGCTCCGCTCGTCGATGCAGTCTCGGTCGGTGCTGCTACGGGCATCACAGGGGTAGTACTGGGTTTGATCCACCAGGTGTTGATGCCAATGTCGAACTTGGGCGGGGTTTGCGGATGGCCGATATGGTTCCAGTAGGCCACGCGCCAGGTTTTGATGTGCCAGTTGGGTACCACGTAGTAACCCCATAGCAATACGCGGTCGAGTGCGCGGGTATGGGCGATCAGGTCTTGCCGCGATTCGGCGTTGATCAGCGATTCCACCAGCGAATCCACGGCGGGGTCTTTCAGGCCCATGAAATTGCGGCTGCCCGGGTTGTCGGCACTGGCGCTTTGCCAATACTCACGCTGCTCGTTGCCCGGGGAGTTGGATTGCGGGAAGCCGCTGACGATCATGTCGAAGTCACGTGAGCGCAGGCGGTTGACGTATTCGGCAACGTCCACCCGGCGAAGGGTCAGATCGATACCAAGGTCGGCCAGGTTGCGTTTGTAGGGTAACAGGACACGCTCGAACTCGGTCTGGGCCAGCAGAAATTCGATTTTCAGCGGTTTGCCCTGGGCATCGACCATCTTGTCATCCTTGATGCTCCAGCCGGCCTCCTGCAACAGCTTGTAGGCTTTGCGCTGCTGTTCGCGGATCATGCCGCTGCCATCGGTGACCGGGTTGGCGAAGGCCTGGGTGAAGACCTGCTCGGGAACCTTGCCGCGCAGGGGTTCAAGGATCTTCAGTTCGGCGGCATCAGGCAGGCCACGGGCAGCCATCTCGGAGTTTTCAAAGTAGCTGCCGGTGCGGGTATAAGCGCCGTTGAACAACTGCTTGTTGGTCCACTCGAAGTCCAGCAGCAGGCTCAGGGCTTCCCGTACCCGCACATCCTGGAACACAGGACGACGCAGGTTGAAGACGAAGCCTTGCATGCCGGTGGGCAGGCCGTTGGGGATTTCTTCACGGATCAGGCGACCTTCGCGTACCGCTGGGGTGTCGTAGGCCGTTGCCCAGTTTTTGGCGCTGCTTTCCAGCCAATAATCGAACTGCCCTGCCTTGAGTGCCTGCAGGGCGACGGTGTTGTCTCGGTAGTAATCGACCGTCATCTGGTCGAAGTTGTAGAAGCCGCGGTTGACCGGCAGGTCCTTGCCCCAGTAGTTCTTGTCGCGCACGTAGCGAATTGAGCGCCCGGGCTTGACCTCGGCGATGGTGTAAGGCCCGCTGCCCAGCGGGATTTCCAGGTTGCCCTTGGTGAAGTCACGACCTTCCCACCAGTGTTTGGGCAATACGGCGATCTGCCCGAGAATCAGCGGCAGCTCGCGGTTGTTGTTGTGCTTGAACTTGAACAGCACCCGCAGCGGATCTTCGGCGACCACTTCCGCAACGTCGGCATAGTAGCCGCGGTAAAGTGGGGCGCCGTGCTTGATCAGCATGTTGAAGGTGAACACCACGTCCTCGGCGCGTACCGGGTGGCCGTCGTGGAAGCGGGCTTCCGGGCGCAGGTAGAAGCGCACCCAGCTGTTGTCCGGGGCCTTTTCGATCTGTTGTGCCAGCAAGCCGTATTCGCTGAACGGTTCGTCCAGGCTGGCGCGGGCCAGGGTGTCGTAGATCAGGTCGAGGTTGTCCGCCGAGACGCCCTTGTTGATGAATGGGTTTAGGCTGTCGAAGCTGCCGAAGCCATTCTGGCGGAAGGTGCCGCCCTTGGGCGCGTCCGGGTTGACGTAATCAAAGTGCTTGAAGTTGGCTGGGTACTTCGGCGCTTCGTTGTACAGGGTCAGCGCATGTTGCGGCGCGGCCAGGGTCTGCAGGCTGAGGCCAGCAAGCAACAGGCCAGCCAGTATGCGAAAGCCGGGCAATGGCGTCATTGGGCATTCTCCGAAGGCTTGAGCCACCAACTGTTAAGGCCCAGGGTATAGGGCGGTGTGGCGACGAAGGCGAACCGATTGCGGTAGGCCAGGCGCTGATTGTTCAGGTACCAGTTGGGAATCATGTAGTGCTGCCAGAGCAGTACCCGGTCCAGTGCGCGAGTGGCCGCAACCTGCTCGTCCCGGCTTTTTGCGGCGAGCAGTACCTCCAGCAAGTGGTCGACCACCGGGTCCTTGACCCCTGCATAGTTTTTGCTGCCTTTGACCGCGGCCTGGCTTGAATGGAAATACTGCCACTGTTCAAGACCCGGGCTGAGGGTCTGGTTGAGCGTCATCAGAATCATGTCGAAATCGAACTGGTCCAGCCGCTGTTTGTACTGGGCGCGGTCAACGGTGCGCAAGCGTGCATCGATCCCGATGCTCGCCAGATTTTCGACATAAGGTTGCAGAATCCGCTCCAGGTTTGGGTTGACCAGCAGGATCTCCAGTTTCAAGGGTTGCCCCTTGGCGTTGAGCAGGCGTTGTCCGCTCAGTTTCCAGCCCGCCTGGTTGAGCAGTGTCAGGGCCTGGCGCAAGGTATCCCGGCCAATGCCCCGGCCTTCGGTGCTGCTGACCTTGAACGGCTGGGTGAACAGCTCTGGCGGCAGTTGGTTGCGGTAGGGCGAAAGCATTAGCCATTCTTGTCCGACAGGCAAGCCAGTGGCGCTGAACTCGCTGTTTGGGTAGAAACTGGTCGCGCGCTGGTAGGCGCTACTGAACAGGGTGCGGTTGGTCCATTCGAAATCCAGCATCAGGCCCAGCGCCTGGCGAACCCGGGTGTCGGCAAAGGTCGCCCGGCGGCTGTTCATGAACAGGCCTTGGGTCTGGGTTGGAATCTGGTGCGGGATCTGCGCCTTGATCACCTCGCCGCGACGTACGGCAGGGAAGGTATAGCCATTGGCCCAGTTCTTCGCCTGGTGTTCGATATAGATGTCGAATTCGCCCGCCTTGAAGGCTTCAAACGCAACATCGCTGTCGCGGTAGAACTCGAACTCAACCCGGTCGAAGTTGTACTTGCCACGATTGACCGCCAGGTCCTTGCCCCAATAGTTACTGACGCGCTCGAACACCAGGCTTCTGCCGGGCTGTACCTGAACAATGCGGTACGGTCCGCTGCCCAAGGGCGGCTCGAAGGTCGTGGCCTTGAAGTCGCGTGTTTTCCAGTAGTGCTGCGGCAGTACCGGCATCTCGCCCAGGCGCAGGATCAACAGTGGATTGCCAGCGCGTTTGAACACGAAGCGAATCCGCTGAGGACTGAGAATGTCGACCCGTTGTACTTCCTGCAGGTTGGTGCGGTAGAGCGGATGGCCTTCCTTGAGAAGCGTGCGATAGGAAAACGCGACGTCTGTCGCGGTAATCGGGGCGCCGTCGTGGAAGCGCGCTTCAGGACGCAAGTTGAACACCACCCAGCTACGGTCCTCGCTGTACTCGACCGAGCGGGCGATCAAGCCGTAGCTGGACGTCGGCTCATCGCCGGAAGGATCGTACTGGCCGGTACCGACCATGAGGGTTTCGTTCAGCTCGCTCACGCCATACTGCAGGAAGTTCGGCGTGGTTACCGGGCTGCTGCCCTTGAAGGTGTAGGGGTTGAGCGTATCGAACGTGCCAAAGGCCATGGCCCGCAACGTACCGCCCTTGGGCGCTTGCGGATTGACCCAGTCAAAATGGGTGAACTTGGCTGGATACTTGAGCGTGCCAAACTGGGCGTAACCATGGCTTTCGATGATTGTTGCGCCCGCAGGAAAGCTCAAGGCCAGGCTGATTGACAGCAGGAGGGGGCGTATCAAGTCGGGGATCCATTCCAGGCGGCTTGGGCTTTGGTCTGGCTACAGTAACAGCTTGTATCGACAGGAAAAAGAGTACCGGGTCGCACAGGGGCGGCGCGGCACCGAGTTGATGTGCCGTGCGGCCTCAATGAGGCAGATAGACGGTCAGTGTCTGGCCTGGTTTGAGTGCGTGCGCGGTGCTCGGATTCCAGCGCTTGAGGTGCTGCATTTCGACGTTGAAGCGTTTGGCGACCATGTACAGCGAGTCACCTTTGCGCACCTTGTACTGGGTGGAGCGTTGCTTCACGGCACCTTTGGTGTCGCGCAAGGCAAGGGTCTGGCCGACCTTGACGTTGCGCCCGGAAAGCTTGTTCCAGCGTTGCAGATCGTTGACGCTGACACGGTTGGCTTTGGCAATGCTGGCGAGGTTGTCCCCCCGCTTGACCCGGTAGCTACGGGCGGTACCCGCTGTGCCGGGTTCCGCTTCGGCCAATGCGGCTTTGAACACGGCCGGCTTGGGCTGCAAGCTGAGCAACTCTTCGGGCTTCATGTTCGACAGGCTGGTCGTGAGCAGTTGCGCTTTGGCCGTGGGGACCAGCAGTTGCTGTGGGCCATCGACCGTCATGCGTTTTTTGAAGGCCGGGTTGAGCTGATACATCTCGTCTTCGTCGATTTCGGCCAGGGCCGCCACGCGCGAAAGGTCCAGGCGGTCCTTGATCTCGATGGCCTCGAAGTAGGGTTCATTGGCAATCGGGTTGAGGTTTACGCCGTAAGCCTGTGGTGTCAGCACAACTTGCGAGAGTGCCAGCAGCTTGGGCACGTAGTCGCGGGTTTCCTTGGGGAGCGGCAGGTTCCAGTAGTCGGTCGGCAGGCCGAGGCGTTCGTTACGCTCAATGGCGCGGCTCACGGTGCCTTCGCCAGCGTTGTAGGCCGCCAGTGCCAGCAGCCAGTCGCCGTTGAACATGTCGTGCAGGCGTGACAGGTAGTCCAGCGCTGCGTTGGTCGACGCGGTAATGTCGCGCCGACCATCATAGAAACGCGTTTGGCGCAGGTTGAAGTGCCGCCCGGTCGAGGGGATGAACTGCCATAGGCCGACCGCATGGGCGCGTGAATACGCCAGGGGGTTGTAGGCGCTCTCGATCGCGGGTAGCAGTGCCAGTTCCAGCGGCATGTCGCGCTCTTCAAGACGCTCGACGATGTAATGCATGTACAGGCTGCCGCGGTCACCGACCGTTTCCAGGTGCGAAGGGTTACTGGCAAACCACAGGCGCTGTTGCTCGATGCGCGGGTTGACCCCGATATCGTCCTGCAACTTGAAGCCCTGACGCATGCGCTCCCAGACATCATCCGGTGCCTGTTGTGCAGGCTTGTCGTGGATGAAGACCGGTTTTTGCTTCAGTCGGGCCTGGTAGTTGTGCGCGCGAACGCTCTCGGAGTCACCCATATGACTGGTGCTCTGGCAGCCCACGAGCGTGGCAGTCAGAGCCAGCGCGACAGCTTGTGCGACGCGCGTCAGGGTGACGGAATTGAGGGTTCTGCGGCTAAGGGACGACATTGGCTGGAAGTAAGTTCCTGGCAAAAATGTCGGGCGATTCTAGAAAGCAGCCGGGGGGTGGTCAACCTCTCAGAACTTTTGGTGCCCAGCCGCGTCTGCTTAGAACGTATCCTTCCAAGCCCTTAAGCCAGCAAAAACAGTACTTGGAGAGGCGCTTGGGGTGCCATTCCGTTCGTCCACTTTTTCTTTAACGGATGTTTCGCCGGTGCGCAAAAAGGGGTTCGTCAGCTTCTCCAGTGCCAGCGTGGAGGGTAATGTGATGCGATCGTGTGCTCGAAACTGGGTAACGTCGGCGAAGCGTTGGGCAATATGCGGGTTTTGTGGTTCCACCGCACAGGCAAAGCGCAGGTTGCTGAGAGTGTATTCATGTGTGCAATAGACCAGCGTCTCGGCTGGCAGGGCTGCCAGGCGTTGCAGTGACTGGTGCATTTGCTCGGCAGTGCCTTCGAACAGGCGACCGCAGCCAGCGGCGAATAGCGTGTCGCCGCTGAACAGTAGCGGTGTTGGTGTCTGGCTACTGTAATAAGCAATATGCCCCAGTGTATGACCGGGCACTGCCAGCACCTGGAACGTCAGGCCCAGCACGTGCAGGCGGTCGTTGTCGTTCAGGGCCAGGTCGCGGGCCGGGATTGGCTCTGTGGCCGGGCCGCACACCCGGGCGCCGGTGGTCGCCTTGAGCGTTTCGATGCCGCCGACATGATCGTGGTGGTGGTGGGTGATCAGAATGTCGCTCAACTGCCAGCCAGGGTGATGGTCGAGCCAGGTGAGCACGGGGCCGGCGTCCCCCGGATCGACGACCGCACAACGGCGGCTGGCAGGGTCCTGCAACAGCCAGATGTAATTATCGGAGAAAGCGGGCAGGGCATCGATCTGTATCATGGTGCGATTCGCCAAGCGTGGGACATTGGTGCATCTTAGAGGCTATGGGGTTCCACGAGAACCCGGCAAGCGGGAGAGGGCTATGACCGACAAAGCGTTCGCTCAGGCTGATCCGGACTGGCTTGAGCTGATCAGTTTGGCGAGAGACTGGTTCGGCGGGCCATTGGGGCAGTTGTTGCTCAAAGAAGAGCAGCGGCTGCTGGAGGAGGAACTGGGGCGTTACTTCGGTGGCTACCTGGTGCATTACGGCCCTTGTGCCGAGGCTCCGCCCAATGCGCCGCAAGTGCAGCGCAATGTGCGCCTGGGCGCGCCGTTGCCAGGGGTGGAGATTGTCTGTGAAGAGCAGGCCTGGCCGTTGAGTGAGCACGCCGCTGATGTGGTCGTGCTGCAGCATGGGCTGGACTTCAGCCTTTCGCCGCACGGCCTGCTGCGCGAGGCCGCCAGCAGCGTGCGCCCTGGTGGGCATTTATTGATCGTCGGTATCAACCCTTGGAGTACCTGGGGAGTGCGTCATTTCTTTGCCCATGATGCCTTGCGCAAGGCGCGCTGCATCTCGCCCTCTCGCGTCGGCGACTGGTTGAACCTGCTGGGCTTCGCGCTGGAGAAACGCCGCTTCGGGTGCTATCGTCCGCCGCTCGCTTCCGCCGCCTGGCAACAGCGCCTGGAAGGCTGGGAGCGCTTGGCCGGCCGATGGCAGGGTGTCGGCGGTGGTGTCTACCTGTTGGTAGCGCGCAAAATGGTGGTTGGCCTGCGGCCGCTGCGCCAGGAGCGTCGCGAACCCATGGGCAAGTTGCTGCCCCTTCCGATGGCCAAGGTCAACCGACGCAATTCCGAACCCTGAGCGTGCAGGCTCGGGGGCAATTACTGATGAAAAAGGCTGTACATGAGCGAAAGCGTCGAGATCTACACCGATGGTGCCTGCAAGGGTAACCCTGGCCCCGGTGGCTGGGGCGCCCTGCTGATTTGCAAGGGTGTGGAAAAGGAGTTGTGGGGGGGCGAGCGCGAGACGACCAACAACCGTATGGAGTTGATGGCCGCCATCCGTGCGCTGGAAGCCCTCAAGCGCAGTTGCGAAGTGTTGTTGGTCACCGACTCGGAATATGTCATGAAGGGCATTAACGAGTGGATGGTCAATTGGAAGAAACGCGGGTGGAAAACCGCTGCCAAGCAACCGGTGAAGAATGCCGACCTGTGGCAGCAGCTTGACGAACAGGTCGGTCGGCACCAGGTGACCTGGAAGTGGGTGCGCGGCCACACTGGCCATGACGGCAACGAGCGTGCCGACCAGTTGGCCAACCGCGGTGTCGACGAAGTGCGCGGTCTGCGCTGAGCGTAAATCGGTCCGGCAAATGCCTGGGAGCTGAGGTAGAATTCCCGGCTTTCCCAATTGAGCACCCTGTCACTGTCGGCTTGGCCGGATCAGCGACGGGGTGCGGTTTTCTAGATGTGCGCGGCAGGAGATCACCGGCGTGGAGATGCATAACAACAGGTCGGTAGTGCTGGATACCGAAACCACCGGTATGCCGGTTACCGACGGTCACCGGATCATCGAGATCGGTTGTGTCGAGGTGATTGGTCGGCGTCTGACGGGCCGCAACTTCCACGTTTACCTGCAACCGGATCGGGAGAGTGACGAGGGCGCTATCGGCGTTCACGGCATCACCGATGCGTTCCTGATTGGCAAACCGCGCTTTGCCGAAGTCGCCGATGAATTCTATGAATACATCAAGGGTGCGCGGCTGATCATCCATAACGCGGCGTTCGACGTTGGTTTCATCAACAACGAATTCGCCTTGGCCGGTTACGCCGACCGCACTGACATCACCCAATACTGCGACGTGCTCGACACCCTGATGATGGCGCGGGAACGTCATCCGGGGCAACGCAACAGCCTTGATGCCTTGTGCAAACGCTACGGTATCGACAACTCCGGCCGCGACTTGCACGGCGCGTTGCTCGACTCCGAGTTGCTGGCAGACGTCTACCTGGCCATGACCGGCGGGCAGACCAGCCTTTCGTTGGCTGCCGACGGTGCTGAAGACAGTAACGGCAACAGCATTCAGGGCAGCGAAATTCGTCGGTTGCCGGCTGATCGTCAGCCTGGACGAATCATTCGGGCTAACGCCAGCGAGCTTGAAGCCCATCTTGCCCGCCTGGAAGCGATCGCCAAGTCCGCGGGTGGTCCGTCGTTGTGGCAACAGATGAACGAGGCGAACTGAAGTCGTTCCTGCACACTGGCGGCAACCTTCTAACCTGTGAAGTGAAAGGCTCTTCGGGCCTGTCGTTTCCGGGGTGGGGTGGCGCATGTACAAGGATCTTAAGTTTCCCGTTCTGATCGTTCACCGCGATATCAAGGCTGATACGGTTGCTGGCGAGCGCGTACGCGCCATTGCCCAGGAGCTGACGCAAGACGGCTTTGCGATTCTTTCGGCAGTGGATTACGCCGAAGGACGTTTGGTGGCGTCCACTCACCATGGCCTGGCGTGCATGCTGATCGCTGCCGAGGGTGCCGGGGAGAATACTCACCTGCTGCAGAACATGGTCGAGCTCATTCGCCTGGCGCGGCTGCGTGCGCCACACCTGCCGATCTTTGCCTTGGGCGAGCAAGTGACGCTGGAGAATGCGCCGGCAGAAGCCATGAGCGAGCTGAACCAGCTGCGCGGTATCCTCTACCTTTTTGAAGACACGGTACCGTTTTTGGCGCGGCAGGTGGCACGGGCTGCGCACAATTACCTGGACGGGCTGTTGCCGCCGTTCTTCAAGGCATTGGTGCAACACACTGCGCAGTCCAACTACTCCTGGCATACGCCGGGGCACGGTGGCGGCGTGGCGTATCGCAAAAGCCCGGTGGGCCAGGCGTTCCACCAGTTTTTCGGTGAAAACACCTTGCGCTCGGATCTCTCGGTGTCGGTGCCGGAGCTTGGCTCGCTGCTCGATCACACCGGGCCACTGGCTGACGCTGAAGCGCGGGCTGCGCGCAACTTTGGTGCGGACCACACCTTCTTTGTGATCAACGGCACCTCTACGGCCAACAAGATTGTCTGGCATGCGATGGTCGCTCGCGATGATCTGGTGCTGGTTGACCGCAACTGCCACAAGTCAGTGTTGCACGCCATTATCATGACCGGTGCAATCCCTTTGTACCTGTGCCCTGAACGCAACGAACTGGGCATCATCGGGCCGATCCCGCTGAGTGAATTCAGCCGCGAGTCGATTCAGGCCAAGATCGACGCCAACCCGCTGGCGCAGGGCCGCGCGCCGAAGGTGAGAATGGCCGTGGTGACCAACTCGACCTATGACGGCCTGTGCTACAACGCCGAGCTGATCAAGCAGATGCTCGGCAACAGTGTCGAGGTGCTGCACTTCGACGAAGCCTGGTATGCCTATGCGGCGTTTCATGAGTTTTTCGCCGGGCGTTTCGCCATGGGAACGTCACGCAGTGCGGACAGCCCGCTGGTGTTCAGCACCCATTCGACCCACAAATTGCTGGCAGCCTTCAGCCAGGCTTCGATGATCCATGTGCAGGATGGCGGGGCTCGGCAGTTGGACCGAGACCGTTTCAACGAAGCGTTCATGATGCATATTTCCACGTCGCCGCAATACAGCATCCTGGCGTCGCTCGACGTGGCGTCGGCGATGATGGAAGGCCCGGCGGGGCGTTCGTTGCTGCAGGAAATGTTCGATGAAGCGTTGAGCTTCAGGCGGGCCCTGGCCAACCTGCGCACGCATATCGCCGCCGATGACTGGTGGTTCAGTGTCTGGCAACCACCACGGGTCGAAGGTGCGCGGGCGGTGGCTACTGCTGACTGGCTGCTGCAGCCGCAGGCCGCATGGCACGGGTTTGGCGAGGTGGCCGATGACTATGTGCTGCTCGATCCGATCAAGGTCACGCTGGTCATGCCGGGCCTGACTGCGGACGGTGCGCTGGGCGAGCACGGGATTCCGGCGGCCGTGGTCAGCAAGTTTCTCTGGGAGCGAGGGCTGGTGGTGGAAAAGACCGGGCTCTATTCCTTCCTGGTGCTGTTTTCCATGGGTATTACCAAGGGCAAGTGGAGCACCTTGCTGACCGAGCTGCTGGAGTTCAAGCGCAACTACGACGCCAATACCGACTTGCTCGAAAGCCTGCCGTGCGTGGCAAACCTGGACCCGTCGCGTTACCAGCGGTTGGGCCTGCGTGACCTGTGTGACCAGTTGCACGACTGTTACCGCAGCAATGCCACGGCCAAGCAACTCAAGCGTTTGTACACCCGTTTGCCAGAGGTGGTCATGAAACCGGCCGACGCCTACGACAAACTGATCAGGGGGGAGGTGGAGGCGGTGCCCATCGACCAATTGATCGGGCGTATTGCCGCCGTCATGTTGGTGCCGTACCCGCCGGGCATACCCTTGATCATGCCGGGTGAGCGCTTCACCGAGGCGACACGCTCAATCATCGACTACCTGGCCTTCGCGCGGGCTTTCGACACCGGTTTTCCCGGCTTTGTCGCGGACGTGCATGGGCTCCAGCATGAAGACACCGCCCAGGGGCGGGTCTATACCGTCGATTGCATTACGCCCTGAATGGGCTCAGGGGATGCGGATGATCTCCACACCGCTTTGCACCAGTTCAAAACGGTCTTCACCCAGGTGGTTGACCCGGTCACCGATCGCCAGGCGGTAGGTGGTAACGGGGAGCGAGGCGGCAGTTCCATCGGCCTGCAGGGTAGATTCCTGGAACTCATGTACAGGGTAGATACGTCCTTCAGCATCCCGTGCATGAAATTGTCCGACCAGTACTGCTGTCATTTAACGTGCAACCTCTGAAATAAAAATGCGCTGTCAGCCATAGACCGCTGTAACTGCGGGGAGTTTTGCCAGTGTAGAAAAAAACTGAGGAGCTGCACTGATCGTCTATACCTAAAATTCCCTATGTTTTTCAGGTTGGAGAGCGCTATGAGTCCGGTCTATTCAGTTGCGGTGCTGGTGGGCAGCCTGCGTAAGGAGTCCTTGAATCGCAAGGTCGCTCGCGCGCTTGCCGAGTTGGCGCCCCCCAGTCTCAAATTGAGTATTGTCGAAATTGGCGGGCTGGCGCTGTACAACGAAGACATTGATGGCACGCCACCCGCTGCCTATACGGCTTTTCGTGAGCAGATTCGCAACAGCGATGCACTGTTGTTTGTGACACCTGAGTACAACCGTTCGGTCCCAGGTGTGCTGAAAAACGCCATTGATGTGGGTTCACGGCCCTACGGGCAGAGTGCCTGGAGCGGCAAGCCGGGCGCGGTAATCAGTGTGTCGCCGGGTGCGGTGGGGGGCTTTGGTGCCAACCATCATTTGCGCCAGTCGCTGGTGTTCCTCGACGTGCCCTGCATGCAGCAGCCTGAGGCATATGTAGGCGGGGCGGGGAGCCTGTTCGATGAACATGGCAAGCTTTCGGAGAAAACCCGGCCGTTTCTGCAGGGGTTCATTGACAGCTATGCGCGCTGGGTCGCGTTGCATCAGCGTTGAGGTGAGGCCGGCTCCTTTCGGGAGCCGGCACTGCGCAGTCAAACCGCTTGCGGCATCTCACCTCGGGCCAGACGCTGGTTGATGTCAGCGATCACACCGGGTAACTCATTGATAGTGTCGATCAGGTAGTGCGGGCGCGAACCTTCGAACATCGCATGAATGCGTTTGCGCTCGGCTTCCAGCGTGTTCGGGTCGAGGGCGCGATAGCCTTCGTAGGTCAGGCCCAGGGCGTTGCCGGAACAGACCAGGGCGACGGTCCACATGCCGGCGCGGCGGCCTTCGAGGATGCCTGGCACGGTGTCATCGACCTTGACGCATGCAGCGACGTCGTCGATGCCCAAGGCAATCACGTTGGCCAGCGCTTGCGCCGGCCAAGGGCGTCCATTAGGGGTTTCGTCGGTGGCCACTACGTGGTCGGCAACATAGCCGTTCTTTGCCGCCAGCTCGACCACCTTGTCCATCACCACTTTCGGATAGCCCGAGCACGAGCCGATCTTCAGGCCGTTCTGACGCAGGCCGGTGAGGGTGTCCAGCGCGCCGGGGATCAGTGCCGAATGCACGGCGATCTTCTCGATCTGCAGCGGCATGAAACGCTGGTAAATGGCGGTCACGTCATCATCGGTCGGGGTGCGTCCGAACACCTTGCGGTAGCGCTCGGCAATCTGCGGTTGGTCGCAGAGGGTGCGGATATGGTCCCATTTGCCCATGCCCATCGGGCCGCGGGCTTCCTCGATAGAAACCTCGACGTCGAACTCGGCAAAGGCTTCGACGAAGATCTGCGTAGGTGCAAAGGAGCCAAAGTCGACCACGGTGCCGGCCCAGTCGAGGATCGCGGCTTGCAGGTGTGTTGGGTTTTTGTAGTTCATCGGTGAATTCCTTGATCGGTCATGCCATCGGGCGGATTGAAAACGGCTTCAGATATCCAGCACTTCCATTTCGCGCAGCACTTCGGCAATGGCGTTGACGGCGGCGCTCATGCCGTCCGGGCCAACACAGCCGATGCAACCGACGCGGAAGGTTTCCACTTGGGTGAGCTTGCCAGGGTAGAGGATGAACCCCTTGGCCTTGACCCGCTCGTAGAAGTCTTTGAAGGCGTAGCGTGCATCACGAGGGGCGTGAAAGGTGACGATGATCGGTGCCTGGATGTCTGCCGGCAGGAAGCTGCGCAGGCCAATGGCGGCCATGCCATCGAGCAGGGTTTTGCAGTTGCTGGCGTAGCGCTGATAACGAGCGGGCAGGCCACCTTCCTCGTTGTACTGCAGCAGGGCTTCATGCAGGGCCGCGACCACATGGGTGGGCGGGGTGAAGCGCCATTGGCCGGTCTTGGCCATGTAGCTGTGTTGATCGTGCAGGTCCATTGCCAGGGAATGCGAGTTGCCTTCGGCAGCGGCCAGCGATGCCTGGTTGGCGAATACGAAGCCCATGCCCGGCACACCTTCCAGGCACTTGCCGGAAGCGGCGATCAGGGCATCGAAGGGCACTTCGCTGGCGTCGATCGGCAAGGCTCCAAACGAACTCATGGCATCGATGATCAGGCGCTTGCCGTGGTTGGCGACGACCCGGGCGATGTCGGGCAGCGGGTTGAGAATGCCGGTACTGGTTTCACAATGAATCAGCGCCACGTGGGTGATGCTGGCGTCGGCTTGCAGCAGGCGGTCGACATCGGCAGCCGTGGTCGGCTCGTCTTCTGCGGTTTCGAACGTGCTGTAGGCGCGCCCTAGTACTTCGCAGATTTTTGCCAGGCGCTGGCCGTAGGCGCCGTTGATCAGTACCAGCACTTTACCGTCGCGCGGTACCAGGGTACCGATGGCTGCTTCCACGGCGAAGGTGCCGCTGCCTTGCAGGGGAACGCAATGGTGTGTCCCGGCGCCGTTGATGATGGCCAGCAGTTGTTGGCACAGGCTGGCGGTCAGTTGGTTGAAGTCACGGTCCCACGAGCCCCAGTCCACCAGCATTGCTTGCCGTGTACGGGCCGAAGTGGTCAGGGGGCCAGGGGTCAGCAGGATCGGAGCGGCAGTACTCATGGTGGTGGTCCTCACAAACTGTGGGCTGAAGGTACGGGGCTTAAGTTGCAATTCCGCGCGCCATCAATCAAATTGTTTGTTGTTATGCCAACTATAAGTGGGGCCGATACTGATGAACCTGTTCCAGCTCCGCGCCTTTGATGCCGTGGCCCGTGAAGGCAGTTTTACCCGGGCCGCCAATCGCTTGTTCATCAGCCAGCCAGCGGTCACCGGGCATATCAAGGCACTTGAAGAGCATTACCAGATCACCTTGTTGCGCCGTACGGCGCGCCGGGTGGAACTGACCGAGGAGGGCACCCGCCTGGCGGCGATCACCCGTGCCATGTTCAGCCTGGCTGAAGAGGCCCAGGCGATGCTTGAAGCCAACCGGCAGTTGCTGACCGGGCGCCTGGAAGTGGCCGCAGACGGCCCGCACCGGGTCATGCCGATGCTCGCGCAATTGCGCGCCCGCTACCCGGGCATTACGGTCAACCTGCGCCTGGGCAATGCTCAGGAAACCCTTGCGGCGTTGTTGTCCGAACATGCCGATGTGGCGGTACTGACCGAGGTGGAACCGCGCAAGGGGCTGTATTTGCAGAGCCTTGGGCCGTCGCATATCTGTGCACTGATTCCGGCCGGGCATGAATGGGCTGCCAGTACTGCGCAGTTGCCCATTGACCAGTTGGATAAACAGATCATGGTGCTGCGCGAGCCCAGTTCGATTACCCGGCGCACCTTCGATCAGGCGTGCAGCGAAGCGCAGGTGCAGCCCAGGGTCCTGCTGGAACTGGATAGCCGCGAAGCAGTGACCGAAGCCGTGGCGGCAGAGCTGGGTATCGGCATTGTCGCCTCGGTCGAAGTCAGCCACGACCCGCGTGTTGTGGCCCGGCCGATTGCCGGCCCGGGGCTGATCAACCAGCATATGCTGGGTTGTCTGGAACGGCGCCGTGAGCTACGGCTGATACGGGCATTTCTGGACCTGGCACAGCAGGGCTGAAACGAGCGTTTTCGCTGGCGGAGCTCTAAGATGTCGACCGGCAACCTCAAGGGAAGGTGAAGTACAAGCGATGACGGAGAAAGACACGATCTCCATGCAACTGGTGCGTGAGGCCCTGTTGCAGAGTTGTGCAGCAGGCAGCGCCACGAGCGAGGTACTCAAACGGGTCGGCATCGACCCGCAGCAGTTGGGCCAGCTCGATGCCCGTGTGCCGGCCAGTGCCTATGCGCAGCTATGGCGGCTGTTGGCGCGACGTTGTCACGATGAGTTTTTCTGCATGGACCCGCGCGGCTTGCGCAGCGGCAGCCTGGCATTTTTGTGCCGTTCTTCCATGGCGCAGCCCACGCTGGGCGCCGCGCTGGAGTCGGCGCTGAGCTTCCTGTCATTGATGCTGGAGCACTTGCAACCGGTGTTGGTGCGCCAGCAGAGCCTGGCCGAAATCGTGGTCGGCGAACCTGAAGATGCACCCCGTCGGGCGTTTACCTACTTCACCTTCTGGATGATCGTTCATGGTGTCGCCTGCTGGCTGGCAGGGCGGCGTATTCCGATCCTGGCCATCGAACTGCGCTGTACCGAGCCGGACTTCTGCGACGACTACCGGGTGATGTTTTCCGAGAACCTGCAGTTCGGTCGCCCGCGCACGCGGATGATCTTTGCGGCCGAGTGCCTTGATCTTCCCGTCAGGCGCAGCGTCGATGAGTTGCAGCGTTTTCTGGCCGAAGCGCCCGCCAACATCCTGGTCAAGTACCGCGACCCGGCCAGCCTGGCGCGGCGTATTCGCCACGACCTGCGCGCGCTGCCCGCTGCTGCCTGGCCCGAGACCGAAGCCCTGGCCCAGCGCCTGTGCATTTCCGCCTCGACGTTACGGCGGCGCTTGGCCGATGAAGGGCAGACCTATCAGGGCTTGAAAGACAGTGTGCGCCGGGAACTGGCGATTACCTGGTTGGCCGAAGCCGACGTCAGTTTTGCTGACATTGCCGCGCGCCTGGGGTTTGCCGATACCAGCTCGTTCTACAAGGTATTCCGCAAATGGACCGGCAGTAACCCGGGGCACTACCGCAGCCTGATTCTTCTGCCGACCGACTGAGTGGCCAAACCAGTCATCCAGATTGCGCGCTTTGACCATTGCCGCAGGCAGTGACCAGCGCGACTATCAACAGATCATTCGTTTATTCCAAAAATAAGAAACGAGGAGTCTGGTGATGCGTGAATACAGCGTGGCTGCGAGCAGCTTCAACTATCAGCAGGCCGCCGACGAGGCCCTTGCAGGTAACCTTGAGGCGCTCAACGCCTGTGTTGAGTGCTGTGACCGACATGCCCAGGACGGGCGTATTGCGTTGAACTGCGAAGACCGTGACGGTAACAGCACGCACTACAGTTTTGCCGATCTGCAGGCCCGCGCCGCGCGGTTTGCCAACGTGCTCAAGGCTCAGGGTGTAGGCCCTGGCGACCGTGTGGCGGGTTTGTTGCCACGTACCGCAGAACTGCTGGTGACGATACTCGGTACCTGGCGTCTGGGTGCGGTGTACCAGCCGCTGTTCACCGCATTTGGCCCCAAGGCGATCGAGCACCGACTGGAAAGCTCCGGTGCCAAGGTGGTGATCACCGACCGCAACAACCGCAGCAAGCTCGATGACGTCGAGGGTTGCCCGCGGATTATCTCGGTGCTCGCCCAGGCCGACTCCGGCGACCTCGACTTCCATACCGAACTCAATGCTGCGGCCAGTGAATGCGAGCCAGTGCTGCTGAGCGCCGACGCACCGTTTCTGCTGATGTTCACCTCCGGCACCACCGGCCCGGCCAAGCCGCTGGAAGTGCCGCTGCGCGCGATCGTCGCCTTCCAGGGGTACATGCGCGACGCCATCGACCTGCGCCCGGAAGACGCTTTCTGGAACCTGGCCGACCCGGGTTGGGCTTACGGGCTCTACTATGCGGTTACCGGCCCGCTGTCGCTGGGCCACGCGACGACCTTCTTCGATGGCCCGTTCAGCGTTGAAAGCACCTACAAGGTTATCAAGAAATACGGCATTACCAACCTCGCCGGTTCGCCGACCGCCTACCGTATGTTGATTGCTGCCGGTGAGGACTTTTCGGCGCCGATCAAGGGTTGCCTGCGGGTGGTCAGTAGCGCTGGGGAGCCGCTCAACCCAGAAGTGATCCGCTGGTTCGCCGAGCAGTTGAATGTGCCTATCCATGACCACTATGGCCAGACCGAGCTGGGCATGGTCCTGTGCAATCACCATGGTCTTGCGCACAAGGTGCATATGGGCGCCGCAGGTTTTGCCGTTCCAGGGCATCGCATTGTCGTGCTGGATGAGCAGCAGCGTGAACTGCCTGCCGGGCAGCCGGGCATTCTCGCCGTGGACCGTGAGCAGTCACCACTGTGCTGGTTCGCGGGTTATCACGGCCTGCCAACCAAGGCCTTTGTCGGCAAGTACTACCTGAGTGGCGACACCGTCGAGTTGAACGACGACGGCAGCATCAGCTTCGTCGGCCGCAGTGACGACGTGATCACCACCTCCGGTTACCGGGTTGGACCGTTCGACGTCGAGAGCGCCTTGATCGAACACCCTTCGGTAGTCGAGGCCGCGGTGATCGGCAAACCCGACCCAGAGCGCACTGAGCTGGTCAAGGCGTTCGTGGTGCTGGGCAATGGCCACAGCGCCAGCCCCGAACTGGCCGAAACCCTGCGCCAGCACGTGCGCCAACGCCTGTATGCCCATGCCTACCCACGTGAAATCGAATTTGTCAGCGAGCTGCCGAAAACCCCGAGCGGCAAGCTGCAGCGCTTCATCCTGCGCAATCAGGAAATCGCCAAACAACAAGCCGCGCTGGGTCAGACCGCCAGCGCCTGAGGAACCCGAACATGCACATTGCCAATAAAAACTTCATCGTCAGCGGCGCGGCCTCCGGGCTGGGCGCGGCCACCGCCGAAATGCTCATCGAGGCCGGTGCCCAGGTCATGCTGGTCGACCTCAATGCCGAGGCTGTAGCGGCCAAGGCGCAGGCCCTTGGCCCCAAGGCGCGTTACGCGGTTGCCGATATCAGCCAGGAAGCCGCCGCCAAGGCTGCTGTGGATGCCGCAGTTGAAGCCTTTGGTAGCCTTCACGGGCTGGTCAACTGTGCCGGCGTGGTCGGTGCCGAGAAGATCCTCGGTAAACAGGGCCCGCACGGCCTGGACAGCTTCAGTCGGGTAATCAACATTAACCTGGTCGGTAGCTTCAATTTGCTGCGTTTGGTTGCGGCGGCCATGGCTGAAACTGAGGCCGGTGCCGAGGGTGAACGCGGAGTGATCATCAACACCGCATCCATCGCTGCCTATGATGGCCAGATCGGCCAGGCAGCCTATGCTGCCTCCAAGGGCGCCATCGCCAGCCTGACGTTGCCGGCGGCCCGTGAACTGGCGCGGTTTGGTATCCGCGTGATGACCATCGCCCCAGGCATCTTCGAGACCCCAATGATGGCGGGTATGCCTCAGGAAGTGCGTGATTCGCTGGCTGCAGGTGTGCCGTATCCGCCACGCCTGGGGCGTCCGCAGGAATACGCGGCGCTGGCCCGTCACATTATCGAGAACAGCATGCTCAACGGCGAAGTGATCCGTCTCGACGGTGCGCTGCGCATGGCTGCCAAGTAATCAGAGAGTAACCATCATGACCCTCGCCAACGATCCAATTGTCATTGTCAGCGCCGTGCGTACCCCCATGGGTGGGCTGCAGGGTGACCTGAAAAGCCTGACGGCCCCGCAACTCGGCGCTGCAGCCATCCGTGCAGCCGTAGAGCGCGCCGGTATTGCCAGCGATAGCGTCGAGCAGGTGCTGTTCGGCTGTGTACTGCCTGCCGGTCTTGGTCAGGCGCCGGCCCGTCAGGCAGCCCTCGGTGCCGGCCTGGACAAGGGCACTACCTGTACAACCCTGAACAAAATGTGTGGTTCGGGCATGCAGGCCGCGATCATGGCCCATGACCTGCTGCTGGCCGGCAGCGCCGATGTGGTGGTGGCCGGTGGCATGGAAAGCATGTCCAACGCGCCGTACCTGCTGGACAAGGCCCGCAGCGGTTATCGCATGGGGCACGGCAAGATCATCGATCACATGTTCTTCGATGGCCTGGAAGATGCCTACGACAAGGGCCGCTTGATGGGCACCTTCGCTGAGGATTGCGCCGAGAAGAATGGCTTCAGTCGCAAAGCCCAGGACGATTTTGCCATTGCCTCGCTGACCCGCGCCCAGCAGGCGATCAAGGACGGCAGCTTCGCCGCCGAGATCGTTCCGGTCGAAGTCACCGTGGGCAAGGAACAGCGTCTGATCAGTGATGACGAACAGCCGCCCAAGGCGCGCCTGGACAAGATCCCGCAACTCAAACCGGCCTTTCGTGACGGTGGTACCGTAACGGCGGCCAACTCCAGTTCGATCTCCGACGGCGCTGCCGCGCTGGTGCTGATGCGCCGTTCCCAGGCCGAGCAACGCGGCCTCAAGCCGCTGGCAGTGATCCATGGTCACGCGGCGTTCGCTGATGTGCCATCGCTGTTCCCGGTTGCGCCGATTGGCGCCATCGAAAAGCTGATGAAGCGTACCGGCTGGAACCTCAGCGAAGTCGATCTGTTCGAAATCAACGAAGCCTTTGCCGTGGTTACCCTGGCCGCCATGCACGCGCTCGAATTGCCCCATGACAAGGTCAATGTCCACGGTGGCGCTTGCGCCCTTGGCCATCCAATCGGTGCGTCGGGTGCGCGGATTATCGTCACGCTGCTCTCGGCCCTGCGCCAGAAAGGCCTGCGCCGTGGTGTGGCTGCGATCTGCATCGGCGGCGGTGAAGCCACGGCCATGGCCGTTGAATGCCTGTATTGAGGTCCACCATGTTAGTGAATGACGAACAACAGCAGATCAGCGACGCCGCCCGGCAGTTTGCCCAAGAGCGTCTGCGGCCCTTTGCCGAACAGTGGGACCGTGAGCACCGCTTCCCGAAAGAAGCCATGGTCGAAATGGCTGAACTGGGCTTCTTCGGCATGCTGGTGCCGGAGCAGTGGGGCGGTTGTGACACCGGTTACCTGGCTTACGCCATGGCCCTTGAGGAAATCGCTGCCGGTGATGGCGCCTGCTCGACCATCATGAGCGTGCACAACTCGGTGGGCTGTGTGCCGATCCTCAAGTTTGGCAATGACCAGCAGAAAGCCCAGTTCCTTACCCCGCTGGCCAGTGGCGCCATGCTCGGTGCGTTCGCCCTGACCGAGCCGCAGGCCGGTTCCGATGCCAGCAGCCTGAAAACCCGCGCCCGCCGTGATGGCGATCATTACGTACTGAATGGCTGCAAGCAGTTCATCACCTCCGGGCAAAATGCCGGTGTGGTGATCGTGTTTGCCGTGACGGATCCGGCAGCCGGCAAGCGCGGCATCAGCGCTTTCATCGTGCCGACGGATTCACCGGGCTACCAGGTCGCCAGGGTCGAAGACAAGCTGGGCCAGCATGCTTCCGACACCTGCCAGATCGTTTTCGATGACGTCCGCGTGCCGGTGGCCAACCGCCTCGGCGAGGAGGGCGAAGGCTACAAGATTGCGCTGGCGAACCTGGAGGGCGGGCGCATCGGCATTGCCGCGCAATCGGTGGGTATGGCCCGCGCAGCGTTTGAAGTGGCCCGCGATTATGCCCGCGAGCGGCAAAGCTTCGGCAAGCCATTGATCGAGCATCAGGCTGTCGCGTTCCGTCTGGCCGATATGGCAACGCGCATCGCCGTGGCGCGGCAGATGGTGCATCATGCCGCAGCCTTGCGTGATGCAGGGCGTCCGGCGCTGGTGGAAGCCTCGATGGCCAAGCTGTTTGCTTCGGAAATGGCCGAGAAGGTCTGCTCCGATGCCTTGCAGACCCTGGGCGGTTATGGCTATCTGAGCGACTTCCCGCTGGAGCGGATCTACCGCGATGTGCGGGTTTGCCAGATCTACGAAGGCACCAGCGACATTCAGCGCATGGTCATTGCGCGCAATCTTTGAAGGGAGCCGTTTGCATGACGTACGAAACCATCCTGTTGGACATCCGTGACAAGGTCGGTCTGATCACCCTCAATCGGCCGCAGGCGCTCAATGCCCTGAACGCGCAAATCGTGAGTGAGATCAACCAGGCGCTGGACCAGCTCGAACGCGACCCGAACATCGGCTGCGTGGTGCTTACCGGCTCCCAGAAGGCCTTTGCTGCCGGTGCCGATATCAAGGAAATGGCCGACCTGCGTTACCCGCAGATCTACGTCGATGACCTGTTCAGCGACGCTGACCGTATCGCCAATCGCCGCAAGCCGATCATTGCTGCCGTCTCCGGTTTCGCCTTGGGTGGCGGTTGTGAATTGGCGATGATGTGCGACTTCATCCTTGCCGCTGACAACGCCAAGTTCGGCCAGCCGGAAATCAACCTGGGTGTGCTGCCAGGCATGGGCGGTACTCAGCGCCTGACGCGCGCCGTAGGCAAGGCCAAGGCTATGGAACTGTGCCTGACCGGTCGCCTGATGGGCGCTGAAGAGGCCGAGCGTGCGGGGCTGGTTGCCCGTGTCGTACCTCAGGCGGAGTTGCTCGACGAAGCGCTGAAGGTCGCTGCCGTGATCGCCAGCAAATCGATCCCGATGACCATGATGGTCAAGGAAAGCGTCAACCGCGCCTTTGAAGTCAACCTCACCGAAGGTGTGCGCTTCGAGCGTCGCGTGTTCCATGCGGCCTTCGCCACTGAAGACCAGAAAGAAGGCATGGCGGCTTTCATCGCCAAGCGCGAAGCACAGTTCAAGGACCGTTAAGGCACCAGCTCGCCGGCAAGGCCTGCTCCCGCAGACATTGGGCGGTGGGAGCCAGGCCTTGCCAAGG
This sequence comes from Pseudomonas sp. HLS-6, assembly GCF_002753995.1. Lineage (NCBI taxonomy): Bacteria > Pseudomonadati > Pseudomonadota > Gammaproteobacteria > Pseudomonadales > Pseudomonadaceae > Pseudomonas > Pseudomonas sp. HLS-6. The sequence continues at coordinate 3,421,252 of NZ_CP024478.1, read as the reverse complement.
TGCTACGACGCCTGCCAGACCTACTACCAAATAATGAGCCGCCCGCTGCCAACGGCTCATTCGCGGCTATCGACCTGCTGGCTAAGATCGAACCACTGCCTGCCCTTCGGCAGGCCTCGATCAGCAGAGGTTTGCGCATGATTTACGCAGCACCCGGCACCCCAGATGCCCTTGTCAGTTTCAAGCCCCGTTATGGCAACTACATCGGCGGTGAGTTCGTTGCGCCGTTGAGCGGCCAGTACTTCAGCAACAGCTCGCCGGTCAATGGCCAACTGATTGCGGAGTTTCCGCGCTCCAATGCGGCCGATATCGACCGTGCACTGGACGCCGCCCATGCCGCTGCCGATGCCTGGGGGCGAACCTCGGTGCAGGACCGCTCGCGGATTCTGCTGCAGATTGCCGACCGTATCGAGCAGTACCTGGAAGTGCTGGCCATCAGCGAAACCTGGGACAATGGCAAGGCCATCCGTGAAACCCTGAATGCCGACGTACCCTTGGCCGCTGACCATTTCCGTTACTTTGCCGGCTGCATCCGTGCTCAGGAGGGTGGCGCTGCCGAGATCAATGACACCACGACGGCTTACCATTTCCACGAGCCGCTGGGAGTGGTCGGGCAGATCATCCCGTGGAACTTTCCACTGTTGATGGCGGCCTGGAAGCTCGCGCCGGCGCTGGCCGCCGGTAACTGCATCGTGCTCAAACCCGCTGAGCAGACGCCGCTGTCGATTACAGTGCTGGCCGAGCTGGTTGGCGACCTGTTGCCACCGGGCGTGTTGAACATCGTTCAGGGGTTTGGTCGTGAAGCGGGTGAGGCCCTGGCCACCAGCAAGCGCATCGCCAAGATCGCCTTCACTGGTTCCACTCCTGTGGGCTCGCACATCCTCAAATGTGCTGCCGAAAACATCATTCCGTCGACAGTGGAGTTGGGCGGGAAATCGCCGAACATTTTCTTTGAAGACATCATGCAGGCCGAACCTGCATTCATCGAAAAGGCTGCCGAAGGCCTGGTGCTGGCGTTCTTCAACCAGGGTGAAGTCTGTACCTGCCCATCACGGGCGTTGGTTCAGGAGTCGATCTACGAGCCCTTCATGGCCGCGGTGATGAAGAAGATCGGCCAGATCAAACGCGGCAATCCGCTGGACACCGAAACCATGGTCGGCGCCCAGGCTTCAGAACAGCAGTACGAAAAGATCCTCTCCTACATGCAGGTCGCTCGCGAAGAAGGCGCCGAGGTGCTCACCGGTGGTGATCGCGAGCGTCTGGCCGGTGATTTGTCCCAGGGCTATTACATCCAGCCGACCCTGCTCAAGGGGCACAATGGCATGCGGGTGTTCCAGGAAGAAATCTTCGGCCCTGTCGTTGGTGTGACCACCTTCAAGGACGAGGCCGAAGCCCTGGCGATTGCCAACGACACCGAGTTTGGCCTTGGTGCTGGCGTCTGGACCCGTGACATCAATCGCGCCTACCGCATGGGCCGCGCGATCAAGGCCGGTCGCGTGTGGACCAACTGCTACCACCTGTACCCGGCCCATGCCGCATTTGGTGGTTACAAGAAGTCTGGCGTTGGCCGTGAAACCCACAAAATGATGCTCGACCATTACCAGCAGACCAAGAACCTGCTGGTGAGCTACGACATCAATCCGCTGGGCTTCTTCTAATTCACGTCCCTTTCAGCCGCTGGATACCTGGCATTTCTGTCAGTGTTCAGCGGCTGCTTTTTCGTGCTCCACTCAGTGCTCGCTTGACGGGATCTGCCCTTGGCAGGGCGCTCGCGTGTGCGCGGCGTATCTGAAGGGCTTGTTGAGGGTATGGCACCAAAGCGCTGCGCCATTTGCTCCCAAAGTAGGAGGCGTGGTTTGCAGGGCAAGTGTTTAATGAAATCACCGCAATCCTGTGGTGCTAGAAGAGGATCGAGCTATGTGGAAAAAGCCTGCGTTCACTGATCTGCGTATTGGTTTTGAAGTGACGATGTACTTCGCCAACCGTTGATCCTTCTCCCGCCGGTCACTGGTTGCAGTGACCGGCGCGGCTTATCTTCGACGACCTTGACGGTCTGATTGCAATCCCGGTCCGATGCTTTAGGCTGGCGCTATCTTAAAAAAAACAAGAAGGCGTTGCATGAGCCCGAACCTGAGCCAGTTGCGTAAATTCGTCTCCCCGGAAATCATCTTCGGCGCCGGCTGTCGGCACCATGTGGCCAACTACGCCAAGACCTTTGGCGCACGCAAGGTGTTGCTGGTCAGCGACCCTGGGGTGATCGTGGCGGGGTGGGTGGCTGATATCGAAGCCAGCCTGCGTGAGCAAGGCATTGAGTACTGCCTGTACAGCGACGTGTCGCCCAATCCTCGGGTCGAGGAGGTCATGGCCGGCGCTGAGCGTTACCGCAGTGAGCAGTGTGATGTGATTGTCGCCGTCGGTGGCGGTAGCCCGATGGATTGCGCCAAGGGCATTGGCATCGTGGTCGCGCATGGGCGGCATATTCTGGAGTTTGAAGGGGTCGATACCATTCGCGTGCCGAGCCCGCCGCTGATCCTGATCCCGACCACGGCCGGCACCTCGGCGGATGTCTCGCAGTTCGTGATCATTTCCAACCAGCAAGAACGGATGAAATTCTCCATCGTCAGCAAGGCAGTGGTGCCGGATGTGTCGTTGATCGACCCGGAAACCACCCTGAGCATGGACCCATTCCTTTCCGCCTGCACCGGTATCGATGCGTTGGTGCATGCCATCGAGGCTTTTGTCTCTACCGGCCACGGGCCGCTGACCGATCCCCATGCCCTGGAAGCGATGCGCCTGATCAACGGCCACCTGGTGCAGATGATCGCCAATCCCGGCGATATCGCCCTGCGCGAGAAGATCATGTTGGGCAGCATGCAGGCCGGGTTGGCGTTTTCCAACGCCATCCTGGGGGCGGTACATGCCATGTCCCATAGCCTGGGCGGTTTTCTCGACCTGCCGCATGGCTTGTGCAATGCGGTGTTGGTTGAGCACGTCGTGGCCTTCAACTACAGCGCCGCCCCCGAGCGTTTCAAGGTGATCGCCGAGACCCTCGGTATTGATTGCCGCGGTTTGAACCATAACCAGATTCGCCAGCGGCTGGTTGAGCACCTGATTGCCCTCAAGCATGCGGTGGGCTTCCATGAAACCCTTGGCCTGCACGGTGTTGGCCTGTCGGATATCCCGTTCCTGTCGCAGCATGCCATGGATGATCCATGCATTCTGACCAACCCGCGTGCCTCGAGCTTGCGTGATGTCGAGGTGGTGTATGGCGAGGCCCTCTGAACCTCGGGCCGATGCCCTTGCCGGGCTGTTAGGGCTGAGCAACCACACGGTTCGCAAGAGCCACTACCCGGAGTTGGCCGTGCGGCTGGAGGAGCTGGAGGCCGAGCGCAATCGTTACAAGTGGCTGTTCGAGCACGCGGTACACGGGATTTTTCAGGCCAGCCTGGACGATGGCCTGCGTGCCGCGAACCCGGCATTGGCACGTATGCTGGGTTACTCGGACCCTCAGGCTGTGTTGTTTGCTCGCAGAGACCTGGGAGGGCATTTGTTTGTCGGTGGGCCGACGGAGCTGTTGCAAATTACCCAGGTGTTGCAGCGTGACGGCGCCTTGCTGGGCTATGAGACACAGTTGCGTCGCCGTGATGGCAGCAGTATCGACGTGCTGATGAACCTGCTGCGACGACCGGATGAAGAGGGCCTGGTGGAAGGCTTTGTTGCCGATATTACCGAGCGCAAGCAGGCTCAAGAGCGCATGCAACAGCTCAACGATGAACTGGAGCAGCGTGTCACCGAGCGTACCAATGAATTGATTGAGGCTCGCGATGCGGCCCAGGCCGCCAACCGTAGCAAGGACAAGTACCTGGCTGCGGCCAGCCATGACCTGTTGCAACCGTTGAATGCGGCGCGGCTGCTGATTTCTACCTTGCGTGAGCGACCGCTACCGGCCACCGAGCAGGTGTTGGTCGAACGCGCTCATCAGGCGCTGGAAGGCGCCGAAGACCTGCTTACCGATTTGCTCGATATCTCCCGGCTGGACCAGGCCGCGATCAAGCCGGACCTTGACCTGTATAGCCTTGATGAGGTGTTGGCCCCATTGGCGTCGGAGTTCCAGCCGGTAGCGGAGGCGGCAGGGCTGAGCTTGCGGGTGCGTAGCGGTCAGCGGGTGATTCATACCGATTTGCGCTTGTTGACGCGGATCCTGCGTAACTTCCTCAGCAATGCCTGCCGATACACCGAGCACGGACGTGTGTTGTTGGGGGCCAGGCGATGTGGTCATTACCTGCGACTTGAGGTGTGGGATAGCGGTAGGGGGATTGCCGCCGATCGCCTGGAGTCGATTTTTCTGGAGTTCAATCAGCTCGACGTTGGTCGTGCGGCTGATCGCAAGGGGGTTGGCCTGGGGTTGGCGATTGTCGAGCGTATTGCCCGCATACTCGACTGCCAGGTGCGTGTGCGTTCCTGGCCGGGGCGCGGCTCGGTATTCAGCATTGATGTACCGCTGACCCACGATTTGCCACGCCCACCGGCGGCAGCCGTGTTGCCGCAACCCAGTATCGGCAATCCATTGCCGGGGCGCCGTTTGCTGGTACTGGACAATGAGCTGAGCATTCTCCAGAGCATGGCCTCGTTGCTTGGCCAGTGGGGGTGTGAGGTGCTGACCGCCACAGACCGTGAGAGTGCGCTGGAGGTGCTGCAGGGGCGTGAGCCGGAGCTGATCCTGGCGGACTACCACCTCGACCACGGAATAACAGGCTGTGATGTGGTCATGGACCTGCGGGCGCACTTTGGGCGGCCGATTGCCGCGGTGATGATCACTGCTGATCGTAGCGATCAGAGCCGTCTGGCGATGCAGCGCCTTGGGGCTCCGTTGTTGAGCAAACCGGTGAAACCGGGCAAGTTGCGTGCGGTGTTGAGTCAGTTGTTGGGGTAGTGTGCATTCACGTGAATGCACAAGAAATTGTTACAGTATCTGAACGGTTGGTTCCCGGGAGCCGGGGGCGGGTGCTGCCGTTTGTCTCTTGCAGTACGCCGGCTAGCCCTTTTATTTGCTATAAAGCCTGCGCTCTCGGGCCATCAGGTGAGTATGACCCTTGGTTTTTTCGGGTGCATCCACTGTCTTTTATGTTGCTGAGTACGAATCTCGGCCTTAGACTGCCGCCCCCTGTAAATTGAGTGCCGGATGGTGCTTGAAGAATTCCGCTGAGCGCGCTCGTCGCGAGCAGCACCCGATTCGCCTTAATGCACGTATTTTTTATAGAGAAATCAATGACAAAGGAAAAGTTGCTGGCCATGCCGGCCGATGACTACATGAATGCCGAGCAACTGGCCTTCTTTACCGACTTGTTGCAGTCGATGAAGATCGAAACCCAGGAGCGTATCGAACAGAGCCGTGTAGCCATTGAAAGCCTGGACTCGCCTGCCGATCCTGCCGACGCTGCCTCGGTCGAAGAAGAGCGCCATTGGCTGGTCAACGCCATCGAACGTGATCAGCGCCTGCTGCCACAGCTGGAGATGGCACTGGGCCGAATTGCCGACGAAAGCTTCGGCTGGTGCGATGACAGTGGTGAGCCAATCGGCCTGAAGCGTCTGCTTATCAGCCCGACCACCAAGTACTGCATCGAAGCGCAAGAACGCCACGAGCAGATCGACAAGCACCAGCGTCAGATCTGACGTCAGCACGGGTGTAGCTCAAGGCCCCAGGGATCAAACCCCGGGGCCTTTGCGTTTCTTGTCCTGTATCAAGCACAGTCGTATTAGGTCCAAGGAAGCATAGATAATGGCTTTATAGTGGCGTTTAATGGCGTCACAAAAACGACAGTGTCTATGGAGCTTGAACCATGATGCGAGAAGGATCTCTGCCAGAGGCCATGCTAACACCGCGCCATTCACCCATTGCCAGGCAGGGGTGGGCGGGGGTCGCGCTGCAAAGTCTGGTACTGCTGGTGCTGTTGGCCGCGATGGCATTTGCCGGGCTGTCGTTCTATGTCTGCGCGCCACTGGCTTTGTTGACCCTTGTGCTGCCGCGTTTTCGCCGGCGCGAACCGGATGAAGTGCATCGTGCAGTCGATCCGCTCACTGAGCTGACCCGTGATCTTTCGCGCACCACCAGTCATAACGCCTTGTCGGCAGCGGGTGTGGCATTTTCTGTGAAGCAACTGGCCGGCAAGCTGCAATCGCAACTTGCTTCAGCCGCTCAGATTGTCAGTAGCGCACACGTCATGATCGATACTGAGCAAGCGACCTCGCACCTCAGCCAGCAGGCCTTGGCTGCCGCCCGTGAAGCACACCAGAGCAGTGCTGCCGGGCGTTCGGTGCTTGCGGAGTCGATCCAGCGGATGCATCAGTTGAGTGCCCGTGCCAGCGAGAGTCGCGAGTTGATCGAGGCCTTGCATCAACGCAGTGAAGACATTGCGCGGGTCACCCTGGTGATTCACACCATTGCCAGTCAGACCAACTTGCTGGCCCTGAATGCGGCTATCGAGGCTGCCCGCGCCGGTGAGCATGGGCGCGGGTTTGCGGTCGTTGCCGATGAGGTGCGCGGCTTGGCCGGGCGAACGGCAACGGCGACTGAAGAGGTCGGGCTGATGGTTGCTGATATCCAGCAACGCACGGCCCAGGTCGTGGAGCAGATTCGTGAGTTGTCCGATGACCTGCACACGGGGGTCGATCAGGTGGAGCACACCGGTGAGCAACTCGACAGCATTGCCGGGCTGGCCGCGGGCGTAGAGCAGCAGATCAGCGAGATTGCCCAAGGTACAGAAACCAACCTGGGCCAACTCGACAGCCTGTTCCGCGCTGTCGAGCAAATGCGCAGCGACCTGCAGGTCAGCGACCAACAGACCCGGCAACTGGCCAAGGCTGCGGTGCAAATGGAAGGGCAGGCCGAGAGCATCAGTGAGCGCTTGGCTGAGGTCGGCCTGGACGAGTATCACCAGCGCATCTACGACCTGGCGCGCGAGGGGGCGCAGAAAATGGCCAGGCAGTTTGAGGCCGATGTCGCACAAGGCCGTATCAGTCTGGATGATCTGTTTGATCGGCACTATCAGGCGATCCCCGGTACTCGGCCCGTGCGTTATCGCACGCGCTTTGACCAGTACACTGACCAGGTTCTGCCGGCCATCCAGGAGCCTTTGCTGAAAGAGCACGAAGGCTTGGTGTTTGCCATTGCCTGCACGCAACAGGGTTATGTGCCAACGCACAACGCAGCGTTCAATCAGCCATTGACCGGCGATGAAGCGCTTGATACTGCGCATAATCGCAGCAAGCGCAAGTTCGATGACCCGACAGGCATTCGATGTGGCAGCCACCAACAGGCTGTTTTGTTGCAGACCTACACCCGCGATACCGGTGAGCTGATGCATGATCTGTCTGTGCCCATTGAGGTTCATGGGCGTCATTGGGGTGGCTTTCGCCTGGGTTACAAGCCGCAGGTGGCGGCTGTGGGCTGAGTGTTTTGTTGCGGCTGATGTAAAACTGCTATGCAGGCGATAGCTTTTTCCCGAGAGGAACGGGTTTTATCATGGCCCTATCGTTAGTTTGCTAATGACGTTCCGGAGGGAATCATGCATAGCAAGGTCGATGTAGCCGTGATGATCGGTTCTGGTGTGCCTGCATCGATGCAGGCACTTGGCAAGCGAGTATGTTGGGTGGTGCTGGTCAATGGCGAGCGTCGAGGCACCGCTTTTGCCAGCCGCAGCGAGGCTCAGGAATGCCGCGCCGCGTGGCTGGATCAGTTGAACAAGGCTGCCAGGGTGGGTGCGGCTCGCCACGCCTGCTGAGTGCACGCCTTCAGCGCTCAAGGTCACGCGCCAGTGCGCAGGCTTCCGTGTGCTGACGGCGAAAGCCTTTGACCCGCCCGGTGGTGTACTCGGTTATGTGAAAGAATCCGATACCTGCAGGTACCACGACGAAGCGGGGAGGCTTGGCAGGGTTTCGACTTTCTACACCACAATACGCGTTGGCCTCTCGACGGAATTCAGTGTTTTCGTGCATATTCAGCTTCCTGTAGTGCATGAGTGATTGTCAGGACACCCCCGCTGATGGGGCTGTTCTTTCAGCTATCGCATGTCTGATGCAATATTGCTGTCAGAAAAAGCTTCCTTGATTGAGGAAATCTGCTGAGAATTCGCCAAAAGGCTTATGCCGGCAGGAAATAGTTAACTTTCCTTCAGGCTTGGGTGTTTATCTGCACGGGATAATCATTCGCTAAACCACTACTATCTTAGCCATTCAAAACAACGTGCCTTGGCCATTGCGCGGCATTGCTGCCAGCGTTGGCAGGGGCGTGATCAGTCGTTGAGGAATTTTTCATTGGCAGTCAGCAATCTGGATATGCAGGCCCTGTTTGTGCTGGGCGATCTTCGGGCCAAGCTGGTCAAACAGTTTCAATCGCGTTTTGTCTATGTCACTGAACAAAGTGCCGAAGGCCTTTACATGGCCGAAATCGACACTGAAGAGGCGTTGGTCGTTGATGACAAGCAGCGTCTGGAGTTAAAGGTCGGCGACCACTTTCGCGCGGCGGTACTGCCCAGTCGTGAGGGCGGTAAGTTGGAAGTTCGATTCCGTGACATCAAACATACGGTTTATGGTCTGGGCGACTATGCCTTCGTATCGACCCCGGACGGCAACGGAATCGTGTTACGTGAAGGGCAGAGTGTGGTGCTGATATTTGCGGCCCATGCACAACTGCAGGAAGGCTTGAGCAAGATTCTCAAGGCGGCCACCGCCAAAGCGGCCAAGTGGCGCAAGGGCGAGATGACCTTCAAGGCCAGCGAATGACGGATGTCGGCACTGAACGGCGTGGTCGGGCCGAGTTTCATGCGCAGCACCAGGCGCAGGCGCGCGAATTGGCTGAACAATGGCTTGCGCAGCGTGCACAACTTAAGGCCGCCTGGCTTGATTGGGTTGCCGCGCAACTCTACCAACTAAGCCCGCCGGAGTTTGCTTCGATGGTTCGACGTGAGCTGCAACGCCTTAGCACGTGATCTATCAGTTACCCCTGTCGCGCCCGCTACTGATCTCTTCTGGCACAGGCTCATTCGCCATGCGTTTGCGGAAAAGTGCCGCTCGCGCCAGCAGCAGTGTGGTGACCGGTACGGTAATCGAAAGCAGGATCGGGATCAGCCAGGCATGTAGAACCGGCATGTGCTTGAGGCCGGAAAAGTACAGGATCGAGGCCAGGGCGACACACCAGGTCCCCAGCGTCGAGGCAAGGGCTGGTGGGTGCATGCGCTGAAAGAACGTCTTCATGCGCAGGAGGCCGAATGCGCCTATCAAGGCAAACACACTGCCGGTTAGCAGCAGTGCCGCGGTAGCCAGTTCAAGCCAGAATGGCAATGCATTGAACTCGCTCATTCGATCACCTCACCGCGCAGCAGGAATTTGGCCAGGGCGAACGAGCCGACAAAGCCGAACAGCGCGATCAGTAGCGCGCCTTCAAAGTAGGTATCACTGGCGTAGCGAATGCCCAGCACCAGCATCATCAGCATGGCCAGGATGTACAGGTAGTCCAGCGCCAGTACCCGGTCTTGCGCCGATGGGCCTCGGAACAGCCTGACCAAGGTCAAGGCCATGGCCATGGCGAAAATGAACAGGCTGGCGAGAATGGCGTTGGCGAGCAGGCCTGTCATTCAAAGATCTCCATCAGCGGGCGTTCGTAGGTGTGCTTGAAGTGCTCGATGAATTGCGTTTCGTCGTCCAGATCAAAGACATGCAGTAACAAGACACTGCGGTCCAGCGCCAGCTCCGACCAGATGGTGCCAGGGACCACCGTTGTGATCATCGACAAGGCTGCTAGCCCATGAGCATCGCGCAAGTCCAGTGGAATGCGCACGAAGGCCGACCGTGGTGGGCGCTGGCCGGCAGTCAGGACACTGCGAGCCACTTGCAGGTTGGAGCTCAGCACATCCAGGCCCACCCGCAGGATCAGGCGTACGATGGTCGCAGGTTTGCGAATGCTCACTGACTGTGGTCGCAGGGGGGCCATCAGTAGCGGTGCGAGCATGCCAAGCAGCGCGCCCAGCAACAGGTTGCCGGGGCTTATCGAAAGGTTCAATACCAGCCACAGCAACCACAGCGCCAGCGATATCAGAGGGGCAGGGAACAGGCGCTTCATGGCTGCACCCCCTCAGGTACAGCCAGCGGGCCTGCCACTGGCCGTGTAGCGAACACCGCAGAAATGTACTGCTGCGGGTTCTGCAGGCCGTTCGCAGTGTCGTGCGTGTAGCGTAACAGTGGCTCGGCCTGGATGCTGAGGAGTACGCACAAGCCGAGCAGGGCAACAATCGGCAGGCATTCCAGGCGCCTTAGTACTGGCGAAGGGCGTTCCTGTGGTGTCCAGAAGCGCTTGATGCCGACGCGCGCCAGGGCAATCAGTGATGCCAGGCCCGAGAGCACCAGCAGTGCCAGCAGTGTCCAGCCGGTCATCGGCAACGGCTGTTCGGTCGTGATGCCGAGGCCTCGCGGGTTGAGCAGGGCGCTGATCAGGTTCAGCTTGCCGATGAAACCCGATAGCGGTGGCATGCCGATCACCAGCAGGGCGCAGGCGATGAAGCTCAGGCCGAGAAACGCCATGGCCCAGGGGATGACCTGGCCGACAACGGCCTTCTGATCATCGTCCAGGTTGATGCCTTTGGGCAGTTGGGGTGGCTCGGGTGGCGCCGGCAGGGTGTCGCCGTCGTCGTCCAGCGGAATCTCGTTGACCGAACGAGAGCGTTCGATCAGTTCCGCAAGCAGGAACAGTGCGCACAGCGCCAGCGTCGAGCTGACCAGATAGAACAGCGCCGCTGCGGTCAGGGCGGGTTGCCCGAAGCCTATCGCGGCCAGCAGCGTACCTGCCGAGACCAGGATGCTCAGGCTGGCCATACGTTCAAGACGCTGGGCGGCGAGTATCAACAGTGCGGCACAACCCAGGGTTGCGAGGCCGCCGTACACCAGCCATTCACCACCGAAGAATGAAGAGTCGCCGGCTTGCCCGGAAAACAGCAAGGTCCAGAGACGCAACACGGTGTAGATGCCGACCTTGGTCATGATTGCGAAAAGTGCGGCCACGGGGGCGCTTGCTGCCGAGTACGCCGGTACCAGCCAGAAATTCAACGGCCAGATGCCGGCCTTTGCCAGAAAGGCGATGGCCAGAATCGCGGCGCTAGCGTGCAGCAAGCCTCGGTCGGCCTCAGGCACCAGTGGGATCTTGACCGCCAGGTCGGCCATGTTCAGGGTGCCGGTAACGCCATAGAGCATCGCTGCGCCAATCAGGAACAGCGATGACGCGACGAGGTTGATGGCAATGTAATGCAGGCCGGCCTTGACCCGTGCCCGTCCCGAACCGTGCAGGATCAAGCCATAGGATGCCGCCAGTAGCACCTCGAAAAAGACGAACAGGTTGAACAGGTCTGCCGTCAGGAAGGCCCCGTACAGCCCCATCAGCTGGATCTGGAAGAGGGCATGGAAACTGGCTCCTGCGCTGTCCCAGCGGGCCATGGCGTAGAGCAGCGCGCTAAGCCCGACAATGCCGGTCAACACCAGCATCATTGCCGCGAGGCGGTCGACTACCAGCACGATGCCGAACGGTGCGGGCCAGTTCCCGGGCAGGTAAACACCCATCGAACTGGCATGCCCCTGTGTGTGTACCCACACCAGTAGCACCACGGAAATGCCCAGGCCAAGCAGGGTTGAAACCAGGTTGATACGGGCCTTGAGTGGCCGTCGCTTTTCGCCGAGCAGCAGCATCAGCGCTGCGGTCATCAGAGGCAGCAGGATGGGGGCGACGATCAGTTGGTTCATCGCATTCATTCACTCGGCTCCCGGCCATCGACGTGGTCAGTGCCGGTCAAGCCACGTGACGCCAGCAGTACGACCAGAAACAAGGCGGTCATGGCGAAGCTGATGACGATTGCCGTCAGTACCAGGGCTTGGGGCAGCGGGTCGGTGTAGTTGAACAGGTCCTGCGGTACGCCGTCCTTGATGATTGGCTCCTTGCCAATGAACAGGCTGCCCATACTGAAGATGAACAGGTTGACGCCATAGGACAACAGGCACAGGCCCATCACTACCTGGAAGGTCCGTGGCCGCAGTATCAGCCATACACCTGAGGCGGCGAGTACACCGATGGCAATTGCAATGACTTCTTCCATCAGGCGGCTCCTGGTTGAGAATTTTTCACGTGGCCACCGGGGCGATGGCTACGTACCGACTGGTGCGCCAGCGCGGTAAGGATCAGCAGGGTTGAACCGACTACGACCGTGAACACGCCGATATCGAAGAACAGTGCGCTGGCCACATGCAAGTCACCGATCACCGGCAGGTGAAGGTGGGCGGTGTGGGTGGTCAGGAAGGGGTAGCCCAGCAGCATGGCACCCACCCCGGTGAGGGTGGCGCAGAGCAGGCCGGTGCCCATCCAGCGCAGCGGGCGCAGGCTCATTTGTGCTTCAACCCACTGGGTGCCGGCGACCATGTACTGGAGGATGAAGGCTACCGACATCACCAGACCGGCAACGAAGCCGCCGCCCGGCTGGTTGTGCCCGCGCATGAACAGGTACATCGACACCACCAGGGCAATCGGCAGTAGCAGGCGAACCAGGGCGGCGGGCACCATCATGAAACCCAGTGCCGTATCGGCGGCGTGCCGTGGGTTGACCAGATCGGTGACCACGTCCGGCGCCAGCAGACGCTGTTGTGCGGGTAACTCGATACTTTCGCGTGGCGGTCGGAAACGTCGCAGCAGGGCAAACACCGCGAGCGCCACGGCAACCAGCACGGTGATTTCGCCCAAGGTATCGAAGCCGCGGAAGTCCACCAGCATCACGTTGACGACGTTGCTGCCACCGCCCTCGGGCAGTGCCCGGCTCAGGTAGAACGAGGAGATGTCGTTGGGGGTAGGCCGGGTCAGCATGGCGTAGGACAGCAGGGCCATGCCGGTACCGACCAGCACTGCCAGTACCAGGTCGCGCAGGCGTCGCAGGCGGGCACGCTCCTGGCTGCCCAGGGGCGAGACGCCCTCGATCCGGCGTGGCAGCCAGCGCAGGCCCAGCAGGATCAGGATCGTGGTGACCACCTCCACGACCAGTTGGGTCAGCGCCAGGTCGGGTGCCGAGAACCAGACGAAGGTGATACAGGTCATCAGGCCGCATACGCTGACCATGGTCAGGGCGGCCAGTCGGTGATACTTGGCTTGCCAGGCCGCACCAAGGGCGCAGGTAATTGCGATCAGCCAGAGGGCCACGAATACACCGGAACCTGGGATCTTCGGTCGATCACCCCAACTCAGGCCACTGTGCAGCATGGGCAGCAGGCCTGCGAGGAACGCTGCCAGTACCAGCATGAACAACTGCTTTTGCAGGCGTCGGGTCGTGAGCAGGCGCTCGGCACGGCGGGCCATGCGCATCAGCAGTACCTGGCAGCGTTCAAACAGTCGCTTGCCGTTGAAACGCTCGATGAAGGGTGGATGGGCAATGCGGCCGAGCTTGAACTGGTTGCGCAGCAACAGGTACAGCACGATGCCGCCCGCCATGGCAATCAGGCTCATGATCAGTGGTGCATTCCAGCCGTGCCAGATTGCCAGGCTGTATTCGGGCAGGGTGCCGCCGACTACAGGCAAGGCGGCCGCGGCAAGCAGGGGGCCTACGGACTGGGCTGGAAAAATACCCACCACCAGGCAGGTCAGTACCAGGAGCTCGACCGGTGCACGCATCCAGCGCGGTGGCTCATGCGGCGTGTGGGGCAGGTCGGTGGCCTGCGGCCCGAAAAATACATCCACGGTGAAGCGCAGGGCGTAGGCCACACTGAAGGTACCGGCCAGTGTCGCGATGACCGGCAGGGTCGTTTCGACCCAGGCAGTGGAGGAAATGAACACGGTTTCGGCGAAGAACATTTCCTTGGACAGAAAGCCGTTGAGCAATGGCACGCCGGCCATCGAAGCACTGGCAACCATGGCCAGCGTCGCGGTAAAGGGGATCAGGCGAAACAGCCCGCTGAGTTTGCGAATGTCACGGGTGCCGCTCTCGTGATCGATGATCCCGGCCGCCATGAACAGTGAGGCCTTGAAGGTTGCGTGATTGAGAATGTGGAACACTGCCGCGACGGCCGCCAATGGGCTGTTAAGCCCGAGCAGCAGGGTGATCAAGCCCAGGTGGCTGATGGTCGAATAGGCCAGCAGGCCCTTGAGGTCATTCTGGAACATCGCCGTGTAAGCGCCCAGCAGCAAGGTGCAGGCGCCCGCGCCGCTGACGATCCAGAACCATTGTTCGCTGCCGGCCAGCGCCGGCCAAAGCCTTGCGAGCAGGAACACCCCGGCTTTGACCATGGTTGCGGAGTGCAGGTAGGCCGATACGGGCGTCGGCGCGGCCATGGCATGGGGAAGCCAGAAGTGGAAGGGGAATTGTGCGCTTTTGCTCAGGGCGCCCAGCAGGATGAGGGGCAGTAGTACCGGGTAGAGGGCATGGCTACGTATCTGATCACCGGCAGCCAGCACCGTGTCCAGGTCGTAGCTGCCGACCACATGGCCGAGCAGCAGCACCCCTGCCAGCAGGCACAGGCCGCCAGCCCCGGTAACCATCAAGGCCATATAGGCCCCGCGTCGTGCATCGCTGCGATGATGCCAGTAACCGATCAGCAGGAAGGAGAACAGGCTGGTCAGTTCCCAGAAGAATACGATCTGGATCAGGTTGCCGGAAATCACCAGGCCGAGCATGGCCCCCATGAATGCCAGGAAAAACGCGAAAAAGCGCGGTACCGGGTCCTGAGGGGACATGTAGTAACGGGCATAGAGCGAGACCAGCGTGCCGATGCCAAGCACCAGCAGGGAGAACAGCCAGGCGAAGCCATCCAGGCGCAAGACCAGGTTCAGCCCAAGGCTGGGCAGCCAGCGCACTTCTTCGCGAATGATGCCGCCATCGGCAATCTGAGGGTACAGCAGCGCCACCTGTACGGTGCCGACAAGTGCAACAAGACCTGCCAGTAGTGACTCACTGTTACGCGCGTTATGCGGCAGGACAGCCGCCAGACAGCTGCCGATGAATGGCAGAAGCAGCAGAACTATCAAGGACATGGGTTTCTAATCTGCAGGAGTTTGTAAGGGATCATACGTGCCGGACCGTCGATCACCAACCTGCAAGCTGTCGCAGAATCCTACAAGAACGGTGCATTAAACTATTTTTTTATAACAGTTTTTTTCAGGGATGGCGTGAAGCCTGCTGCCTCAACCCGGTTCGCGCTCTTGTTCGCGTATCTCTTCCTCGACGGACTTCTCCTCTCGACGTTTGACCTTCAATTCGCTGACCACTACCGCAATGACGATGAGCAATGCACCGACCAGCGCGGCGCCCGGCAGGCGCTCTCCCGCCAGCCGTCCGAAGACGCCGCCCCACACGGGTTCGCCCGCGTAGATGAGGGTGGCGCGGGTAGGCGAAACCGATTTCTGTGCCCAGTTCATTGCCACCTGGATGGCTGCGCTCATCGCGCCCAGGCCGACAGCGCTGAGCACCAGTAGCCAGGAAAAGTCTGGCAATGCTTCCTGGGTCGGAACAATCATCAGGAATGACAGGGCCGAGGCCGTTGCCAGTTGTACGACAGTGACGCGGCGCACATCGACCTTGCCTGCAAAGCGGCTGATCAGAATGATCTCGGCTGCAATGGCGACCGCGCTGACCACCGTGGCGATCTCGCCGGGACTGAACTGCAACGAACGGCCGTTCGGGCCTGCCAGCAGCATGAGCCCGATGAATGCCAGGCTGATGCCGATGCTTGGCATGAGCCCGGGGCGACGGCCCAGAATCACCCATTGAAGCAAGGGCACGAATGGCACATACAAGGCTGTGATAAACGCCGATTGGCTGCTGCTGATGGTTTGCAGGCCAACTGTCTGCAGGCCATAGCCAAGCATGATGGAGACGCCAATCAAGAAACCGGCCTTGAGTTCGGTGGTGGTCAGGCCGGACAGCGAGCGGGCCGATACCATGGCAACGAACAGTGCGGCAGCCGCAAAACGCAGGCCCACGAAGAACATCGGGCCACTCACGGTCATCACCTTGTGCACGAGCAGAAAAGTGCCGCCCCAGAGGACAGTGATGAAGATCAGTACCCACTCGGCTTTGCTTGGCCGGAAGGACACGGTCGCGTGTTGCGGGGCGCTTGAGGTCATGGTCTTGCACACGAATGATGGGCGACGCACAATGCGCCAAAGTGGGCAGTATACTGCGCACACTCTACCAGCGAGCAATATAGTGCACAAAGATTCGAATCACAGGGCGTCTGTGTTGCAGCACGTCAGTCAGAACATCCGTCGCCTGCGTCATGCTGCCGGCCTCAGCCAGACTGCACTGGCGGAAAAATCGGGTGTGAGTCGTCGCATGCTGGTTGCCATCGAGGCTGGCGAAAAGAACGTCAGCCTGACGACACTGGATCGAATAGCCGAAGCACTTGATGTCGCATTCAGCGATTTGATCCAGGCACCGGACAATCGCGATCCCAGTCGAATCAACGAACTGGCCTGGACGGGCGTTCATCCGGGCAGCAAGGCGATTCTGTTGGCCAGCTCCGCGGCCAGCCGCGAGGTCGAGTTGTGGGAGTGGCGCCTGGAGCCCGGCGAAGTGTACCCCTCCGAGGCCGATGCTGACGGGTGGAGCGAGCAACTCTACGTATTTGAAGGTTGCCTGACCTTGTTGATCGAGGATCAGGTACACAGCCTGGCCGCTGGCGAATTTTTTACCTTCGCCAGCAACCGGATGCACGTCTATCGCAACGATGGTGAGGTGGCGGTACGCTTCGTACGCAATGTCGTGATCTGAGCGCTGCCCGGTAGGTCAGTCGCGTTGGGCGTCGAGGTATTCGGCTGTCGACACGACCTGCGCATAACCGAATGCCAGCGACGCCATATAGGCGGCATGCACCTGCTCAGCGGGTACTGTCATATCGTTGAACACCAGTGCGCGGGTAGCGCAGGCATCGTGAATGACTGTGGTCGCGTAGCCAAAGTCGGCCGCCGCGCGTGCTGCCGCGTCGATGCACATATGACTCATGCTGCCGACCAGGGTAATGGCGCTGACGTGGTGATCATCCAGCAGTGCCTTGAGCTCGGTATCCAGGAAGGCATTTACCTTGTGCTTGAGAACCACCGGTTCATTTGCCTGGTTTTCTGCCTTGGGATGTATCTGAGCACCCTCTGAGCCGGGCGTGAAGAACGGTGCGTCCGCGGACTCGAACTCATGGCGCACGTGAACCACCAGGTCGTTCCGGGCCCGCGCTGCTGCCAATACCTGTGCTGCGTTATCGGCAGCAGACTCGACACCGTCGAGGGGCCATTTGCCGCCGGGAAAATAGTCGTTCTGAATATCAATGACGATCAGCGCGTGTCGGGTCATGTCGCTTTCCTTGTACTGGGAGTGGTTGTGACGTGGCGATAGTTATAGGCTTGATCGACAGGCTTGCAGATTGGCGCAACCGACAAATTGGCTGGAAAAACTGACAATGACTACCGTACGCGACACGCTGGAGATCGGCATTCTGGTGTACCCGGGCGCGCAGATGGCGGCCGTGCAGGGTGTTACCGACTTGCTGGCGGTCGCGAATCGCATGTCCGTCGAGCTCGGCGCGCTGGAGCGGCCGTTGTTGCGTGTCACTCACTGGTGTGAGGTCGATGGCGGAGGGCTGGCGGTCAGCTTTGATACGCATCCGCAGCGCGCTCACCAGCCGCGCGCCATTATCATTCCGCCAAGCCTCACCCAGGCGCCGGATCCTGAGTTGCTTGAGCGGTTCTGTGGCGACCTCAGGCAGTGGCACCGTGAGGGCGCCGTGCTGGTGTCGGTATGCGTCGGGGTGTTCTTTATTGCGGCAAGCGGCTTGCTCGACGGCCGCCCGGCAACCACGCATTGGAACTTTGCGCCATCCCTGGCTCAGCGCTTTCCACTGGTGAAGGTCGAGACCCATTTGCCGTTGCTGGATGACGGCGACATTATTACTTCCGCAGGGTTGATGGCCTGGACCGAGCTGGGTTTGAACCTGGTCGAGCGCTTTCTGGGGGCTACCTTGGCGACGGAAACCGCCCGGTTCCTGGCCGTGGAACGGGTGGTGAGCGGGCAGCGTCTAGGCAGTGTCTTCAGCCCCTGCCTGGACCATGGAGACGAAGCGATTCTCAAGGTTCAGCACTGGTTGCAAGGCACCGGCGCCAAGGATGTCAGCCTCGAAGGGATGGCCGGTTATGCCGGCCTTGAGGAGCGTACCTTTCTGCGCCGTTTTCGTCGTGCTACCGGACTGAAACCGACCGAGTACTGCCAGCAGGTTCGCGTCGGGCGCGCGTGTCGCATGCTGGAGTTCACCAATCGCAATGTCGAGCAGATTGCCTGGGGTGTCGGGTATCAAGACCCTGGGGCTTTCCGCAAAGTGTTCCACAAGGTCATGGGGTTGGCGCCGAGCGACTATCGCAAGCGCTTTGGCGCGCCGTCGGCATGAACCTACTTTAGTACCGGTGTGGCTGCGTTTGCCGCCGTTTGCCGCTTATCATCCAGATAATTGCGCAAGGAGACGCGAATGCACGCACCATACGCTGCGACGTACCCGGATACAGTCATTGATGTACTCATTGTTGGGGGTGGCCTCAGTGGCGCGATGCTTGCTGCGCAACTGCTACGCCAGCCTGGTCAACGACGTATCGTCGTCGTTGAACCTCGGCCCGAGCTTGCTCGTGGCGAGGCCTACAGTGCGACTGAACCAGGGCATACCCTCAATGGCAATGCCGCGCGGATGAGTGTCGACCCAGATAACCCCGATGACCTGACCCAGTGGCTTACGCAGTGTATTCGGGAGGGCGGTTGGCCTGAGTCTGCCGAGCAACAGGTACCGATTGCCGAGTTGTTTCCGCCCCGTGGCCTGTTCGGCTGTTATGCGCGCCAACGTCTGGCTGACGCTGAGGTCATAGGTGCGCGTTCAGGCTCCAGAGTCGAGCACTTGCGTAGCGAGGTAGACGACCTGCACGTCGACAACGAGGGCGTGCTTATACAGTGTGCCGACGGGCGCCGGCTGCGGGCTGAGCGCGCTGTGCTGGCTACGGGCATGTTTACTGCCGCACGTACCCCGCGCCTTGGTGCAGAGGCGTTGGAGCAGACCACCCTTGACCCTTGGGATGTCTCGGCCATGCGTGGGCTTGATCCTCAAGGGCGAGTGTTGATCATCGGCTCCGGCCTGACCATGATCGATGCGTTGGTGTCGTTGCAGCAGGCTGGGCATCGGGGACCTATCGAGGTGTTTTCCCGCCATGGCCTGCTACCCCATGTCCGTCGGCAGCCCCCGACCTGGGTCGACTTCCTGGCAACTGACCCTGGCTTGCGCAGCCCCCGCCAACTGCTTCGAGCTGTACGTGAACAATGCCGCTTGGCGATTGCTCAGGGTGTCGACTGGCAGGCGCCGCTGGATACCGTCCGACAACATATCGCCAGGCTCTGGAGCCAGGCCAGCGATCGTGAGCGGCGCCAGTTTGTGCGTCATGTACGGCCCTGGTGGGAGAGTCATCACCACCGTTCAGCGCCGCCTGGCGCGGCATTGCTCCAACGTCTGCGTGACGAGGGGCGCTTGCGCATTCATGCTGCCTCTTGGCAAGGCGTCGACGCTGTTGAGGGCGAGGCGGTGGGTATTCGTTTGCGTTTCCGCGGTCAGCAGGCGACGACGCGTGTGACGGGGGCGGCACTGATCAATTCAATGGGTATCGAATACGATTGGCGCCGTGTTGATCGGCCCCTGCCGCAAAACCTGCTGGCGCGTGGCCTTGTTCAGCCGGGGCCACTGGCGCTGGGCATTGCTGCCAACCCGGACGGCGCTGTGCTGGATGCTCAAGGGCATGCCAGTGAGCGCTTGTTCGCCATTGGGCCGCCGTTGCGCGGTATGTGGTGGGAAAGTACTGCTGTCACTGATGTGGCGCTGCAGGCGAAAGCCTTGGCGCAGCGCTTGGCGATGTGACCTCACTGAGGTTTGCTGTCAGGTGTCAGTGATGCCAATATTGGAATATAAATATAATAATTAATAATTTATTGTTCTAATAGGTCTCGAGGCACTATCCAGGTGAACTTACCAGGAAGGATTGGCGTAGTGCTCGCTCTGCAGCGGCGCGGCGCCAAGCAAGGGCTTGACCTATGAGCAATCTACCGTTGTATTTCGACTACGCCGCCACGACACCTGTCGACGAGCGGGTCATTCAGGTGATGGTCGAGTGTCTGGGCGTATCTGGAAATTTTGGCAACCCCGCGTCCAGTTCTCATTGTTATGGGCAGCAGGCCCGTCAGGCGGTGGAGCGAGCGCGTGCTCAGGTTGCCAGTCTGGTGCGCGCTAAACCCGAGCAGATCGTCTGGACGTCCGGTGCTACCGAGTCGAACAACCTGGCACTCAAGGGCCTGGCTCAGGGGCGCAGTGGCGGGCATATCATCACCAGCCTGATCGAACACAAAGCTGTGCTTGATAGTGTCAGGCAACTTGAACTGGCCGGGTTCGAGGTCACCTGGCTGGCGCCGGATGCTCAAGGGCTCATTACGCCGCAGGCCGTTGCGGGTGCGCTGCGAGACGATACCTTTCTGGTTTCGCTGATGCTGGTCAATAACGAACTGGGAACGCTCAACGATGTGCAGGCCATTGGCGAACACGTGCGTGGTCATGGTGCATTCCTGCATGTCGATGCGGCCCAGGCGGCCGGCAAGGTCGAGATCGATCTGGCGCGTTGGCCGGTGGACCTGGTGTCCTTCTCTGCGCATAAGGTCTACGGTCCGAAAGGTATCGGGGCATTGTATGTCGGTGAGCGTGCTCGCCCCGCGCTTCAGGCTCAAGTGCATGGCGGCGGGCATGAGGGTGGGTTGCGCTCAGGAACGTTGGCGACCCATCAAATCGTGGCGATGGGCGCGGCCTTCGCGTTGGCCGGCGAACTGTTTGACGACGAGCTTGCACGCATCAGGCGCTTGCGTACTCGCTTGCTGGAGCAGTTGGCTGGCGTGCCGGGGCTAGGCTTGAACGGAAGCCCCCAGCAGCGCATTGCTCATACGTTGAGCCTGACCTTCGCCGACAATAGCGTCGATCTGCACGCTCTGGCCACGCGATTGGCGTTCTCCTCCACGTCGGCATGCAATTCAGCCAGCAGTGCAGCGTCCCATGTGCTGCTCGCCCTTGGGCATGACGAGCAAGCCGCGCGCCGAACCCTTCGCCTGAGCCTGGGGCGCTACACCAGTGAGGCCGACATCGACCAGGCTGCAGCGGCCATCAAGGCGTCATCGCAGGCAGCACCCTTCTGGGCAGTTGCCCAGGGCTGAGGGCTGTTCCATTATCTGCGACCAAGACCAATGGATGTCGTGGTAGCAGGAGTCAGCATGAACAGTCAGTCTTCAACGCAGGTGGCAGTAACGACGCGTTTGGCGCGTATGCGCGACGTGATGAGCCGGGAAGGTGTCGATGCGCTGTTGGTGCCGTCGGCCGACCCGCATCTTTCCGAGTACCTGCCAGGGTATTGGCAGGGACGGCAGTGGCTCTCCGGTTTTCATGGCTCGGTGGGGACGCTGATCATCACAGCGGATTTCGCTGGTCTTTGGGTGGATAGCCGCTACTGGGAGCAGGCCGAAAAAGCGTTGAGTGGCAGTGGTATCGTGCTGATGAAGTTGCTGCCCGGCCAGCCCGGCCCGCTGGACTGGCTCGCTGAGCAGGCGCCTGAGGGCGGTGCAGTTGCTGTCGATGGTACCGTCATGGCATTGGCATCAGCCCGGCAACTGGAGGCGCGACTCAAACTGCGCAATGTGCGGTTGTTGGCAGATAAAGACTTGTTGCTTGATGTGTGGGATGAGCGCCCGCCATTGCCAGCCAACCCGGTTTACCCACATCTGCCACCGTATGCGACGGTCAGTCGGGTGCAAAAGTTGGAAAACCTGCGTCGGACGCTTCAGGCGCGTGGCGCCGACTGGCATTTCCTCGCCACGCTGGATGACATTGCCTGGCTGTTCAACCTGCGCGGCAGTGATGTCTCTTACAACCCGGTGTTTGTGTCGTTTGCCTTGGTCAGCCAGGAGAAGGCAATCCTGTTCGTGGCCCTGAGCAAGGTCGACGAAAACCTGCGTCAGGTGCTCGAAGCCGATGGTGTTCATTTGCGGGACTACACCACCGCAGGTGCGGCTTTGGCCGAAATTGCCCCAGGCTGCTCGTTGTTGATTGATCCAGCCAAGGTCACTCTCGGTCTTGTGGCGAACCTGAACAACGATGTGCGGCTTGTGGAGGAGATCAATCCGACGACCCTGGCCAAATCGCGCAAAAGTGAAGCTGATCTGGCTCACGTCCGCCAGGCCATGGAACAGGATGGTGCGGCGTTGTGCGAGTTTTTTGCCTGGTTCGAGTCGGCGTTGGGGCGTGAGCGCATCACGGAAGTGACCGTTGACGAAAAGCTGGGCGCGGCTCGAGCCCGTCGCCCCGGTTTCGTCTCGCCCAGCTTTGCGACGATTGCCGCCTTCAACAGTAATGGTGCCATGCCGCATTACCGGGCAACCGAGGAATCCCATGCAACAATCGAGGGGGATGGACTGCTGTTGATCGACTCAGGTGGGCAGTACCTGGGCGGTACCACCGACATTACGCGGATGGTGCCCATCGGCTCGCCAAGCGTCGAACAGAAGCAGGACTGCACGCGCGTACTCAAGGGTATGATTGCGCTTTCACGTGCGCGGTTTCCGCGTGGGGTGCTTTCACCCCTGCTCGACGCCATTGCACGGGCGCCACTTTGGGCTGAGCATGTCGACTATGGGCATGGCACCGGGCATGGCGTTGGCTACTTCATGAATGTGCACGAGGGCCCACAGGTCATTGCCTATCAGGCTGCGCCTGCACCGCAGACGGCAATGCAAGCGGGCATGATTACCTCAATTGAACCAGGAACCTACAGGCCAGGGCAGTGGGGCGTCCGTATCGAGAACCTGGTGTTCAACCGGGAGTCGGGGAAGAGCACGTTTGGTGACTTCCTCGAATTTGAAACCCTGACGTTGTGCCCGATTGATACGCGTTGCTTGCTGCCTGAGTTGCTGAGCGCCGAGGAGCGGCAGTGGCTCAACGCGTATCACGACGAGGTGTGTCAGCGATTGTCGCCTTTGCTCGGAGGCGATGCGCTGCAATGGTTGCAGGTGCGCACGGCGGCAATCTGATTGATTGACCGTGCAGCAACGGTAGAAGGTCGCCTGAGGGTAGCCTTCTACCGTGTCCGGGTCAGCGGCAGATCACGATCATGCTGCGACTGGTGTATCCCGCCGGGTTTATTCCAAAGACAAAATCCCCAGGCTCTCCTTCATCATCGCCAGATTTTGCGAGGACTTTATAGCCTTTGCTGCCGCATGAGCTTTCGGCTTTGCTGTAGCACTTGCTCCACGATGACGACAGGCCGGAACAATTGATGTGCAGCCCTTTTTTCCCGCGCTTGACCTCTGTCTTGGCGGTCGCGGCACAGCCTGCGATGGCCAAAATGGCTAGGATGAGCAAAATTCGTTTCATTCCTGTCCTTACTGCGTGCCCGAGCCTTCGAGCCGTCTACATAGCCGATGCATCCTTCCTGGCGCCTACAGCATCCTTGTCTGATGAATGAAAAACTTCAAGCTTGGCGTCAGGTTACAGCTTAAAGATGGCAGGTATTCGACACAATGACCTGCATCGATTTAGATGAAAGTATTTCTCATGTCAGTCGGCTGCAACCAAGGGTTGCGGCTCTCTACGCAAGGACAGTGTGGCGCCAGCAGACGCGGTGATGATCGCCGCGATGGCCAGCCACTGGGTCAGGCTGAGCACCTCATTGAGGAACAGCAGGCCGGAAAGCGCGCCAAAGGCTGGCTCGATGCTCATTAGTGTGCCAAAGGTCTTGGCAGGCATTCTGGTCAGTGCCACCATCTCCAGGCTGTAGGGCAGGGCGGTGGAGAGGATCGCGACGCCAATTGCTACGGGGATGAGTGCAGGGGATAGCAAGTCGGTGCCTGCATGCGCAATGCCGAAGGGCGCTACGACGAAAGCGGCGATCACCACCCCCAGCGCGGCAGTCTGAATGCCATTATCGGCGCCGGCTTTCTGGCCATACAGAATATAGAGTGCCCAGCAGACGCCCGCCCCCAATGCATAGCAGGCACCGACCAGATCGATGCCCGTACCTGTCTGGCCCACCGGGATAAGCAGCGCCAAACCCAGCACGGCAAGACCAATCCAGAGGAAGTCTACCGCGCGCCGTGATGCGTAGAGCGCTACCGCCAGAGGGCCTGTGAACTCCAGGGCTACGGCGATGCCAAGCGGCACGGTGCGTAACGACATATAGAAGAGGAGGTTCATCCCACCCAGTGCCGCGCCATAGATCAACACTGTCTTGAGTGTGCTGGCGTTTAGCTTGGCGCGCCAGGGGCGCAGCAACAGCAGCATGATCACGCTGGCGAATATCAGGCGCAGTGTGGTCGTGCCTTGTGCCCCGATAAGGGGGAACAGGCTCTTGGCCAGCGAAGCGCCAGACTGGATCGAGGCCATGGCAATCATTAGCAGTGCAATGGGGAATAGGGTTGTCGCCAGGCTGCGGGGTTGGGCATTCATGCTGCGGACGATGTCCTTTCTATATATAGGCTGAGGGGGTCGTCGTATGATGCGCGAACCCTTTACCAATGAGCAATATAGTGCGCATCTTTCTTTTATCGGTTGTTTTCAATAATACGGCTTGACGCCTCGTTTCATCTCTCTATAATGCGCACCTCTTCCGGCGCAGTCGAAACAGAAAACTCCTTGGTAATCAACGAGTTAGATGTTTAAAGATGGTGCTGGAAGTGCTTCGGTCGAATAGATCGGCAGCGGTGAAAAAGGTAGTTGACAGCGAGTTGAAACGCTGTAAAATTCGCCTCCCGCTAACGAGAGATCGAAGCGAGTCAAGTGGTTGAAGTTGAACGGAAAATTCTGAAAAACTTCAAAATAAACGCTTGACAGAGACAGAGGAAAGCGTAGAATGCGCGCCTCGGTTGAGACGAAAAGCTCTTAACCAACCGCTCTTTAACAATCGAATCAAGCAATTCGTGTGGGTGCTTGTGAAATCAGACTGATAGTCAAAAAGATTATCAGCATCACAAGTGACTACACGAGAAATCGAAATAGTCATTTGAGATTGCTGAGCCAAGTTTAGGGTTTTCTCAAAACCCAAGCAGTATTGAACTGAAGAGTTTGATCATGGCTCAGATTGAACGCTGGCGGCAGGCCTAACACATGCAAGTCGAGCGGATGACGGGAGCTTGCTCCTCGATTCAGCGGCGGACGGGTGAGTAATACCTAGGAATCTGCCTGATAGTGGGGGACAACGTTTCGAAAGGAACGCTAATACCGCATACGTCCTACGGGAGAAAGCAGGGGACCTTCGGGCCTTGCGCTATCAGATGAGCCTAGGTCGGATTAGCTAGTTGGTGAGGTAATGGCTCACCAAGGCGACGATCCGTAACTGGTCTGAGAGGATGATCAGTCACACTGGAACTGAGACACGGTCCAGACTCCTACGGGAGGCAGCAGTGGGGAATATTGGACAATGGGCGAAAGCCTGATCCAGCCATGCCGCGTGTGTGAAGAAGGTCTTCGGATTGTAAAGCACTTTAAGTTGGGAGGAAGGGCAGTAAGCTAATACCTTGCTGTTTTGACGTTACCGACAGAATAAGCACCGGCTAACTCTGTGCCAGCAGCCGCGGTAATACAGAGGGTGCAAGCGTTAATCGGAATTACTGGGCGTAAAGCGCGCGTAGGTGGTTCGTTAAGTTGGATGTGAAATCCCCGGGCTCAACCTGGGAACTGCATCCAAAACTGGCGAGCTAGAGTAGGGCAGAGGGTGGTGGAATTTCCTGTGTAGCGGTGAAATGCGTAGATATAGGAAGGAACACCAGTGGCGAAGGCGACCACCTGGGCTCATACTGACACTGAGGTGCGAAAGCGTGGGGAGCAAACAGGATTAGATACCCTGGTAGTCCACGCCGTAAACGATGTCAACTAGCCGTTGGAATCCTTGAGATTTTAGTGGCGCAGCTAACGCATTAAGTTGACCGCCTGGGGAGTACGGCCGCAAGGTTAAAACTCAAATGAATTGACGGGGGCCCGCACAAGCGGTGGAGCATGTGGTTTAATTCGAAGCAACGCGAAGAACCTTACCAGGCCTTGACATCCAATGAACTTTCCAGAGATGGATTGGTGCCTTCGGGAACATTGAGACAGGTGCTGCATGGCTGTCGTCAGCTCGTGTCGTGAGATGTTGGGTTAAGTCCCGTAACGAGCGCAACCCTTGTCCTTAGTTACCAGCACGTTATGGTGGGCACTCTAAGGAGACTGCCGGTGACAAACCGGAGGAAGGTGGGGATGACGTCAAGTCATCATGGCCCTTACGGCCTGGGCTACACACGTGCTACAATGGTCGGTACAGAGGGTTGCCAAGCCGCGAGGTGGAGCTAATCTCACAAAACCGATCGTAGTCCGGATCGCAGTCTGCAACTCGACTGCGTGAAGTCGGAATCGCTAGTAATCGCGAATCAGAATGTCGCGGTGAATACGTTCCCGGGCCTTGTACACACCGCCCGTCACACCATGGGAGTGGGTTGCACCAGAAGTAGCTAGTCTAACCTTCGGGAGGACGGTTACCACGGTGTGATTCATGACTGGGGTGAAGTCGTAACAAGGTAGCCGTAGGGGAACCTGCGGCTGGATCACCTCCTTAATCGAAGACATCAGCTGCTTCATAAGCTCCCACACGAATTGCTTGATTCATTGAAGAAGACGATTAGGTTAGCAACCTTGATGGTGGCCTGTAGCTCAGATGGTTTGAGCGCACCCCATGCTTTTGAATAAAGAGCAGGGTGAGGTCGGCATGTAGTAACCCTCGATTGGGTCTGTAGCTCAGTTGGTTAGAGCGCACCCCTGATAAGGGTGAGGTCGGCAGTTCGAATCTGCCCAGACCCACCAATTGCTGGGGCCATAGCTCAGCTGGGAGAGCGCCTGCCTTGCACGCAGGAGGTCAGCGGTTCGATCCCGCTTGGCTCCACCACCCCTCTTGCTTAGCCGTGTCAAAGCTTAGAAATGAGCATTCCATTGTGATGATGGTGAATGTTGATTTCTGAACTTTTTCAGAATCGTTCTTTAAAAATTTGGGTATGTGATAGAAATAGACTGAATAGCACTTTCACTGGTGTTTATTCAGGCTAAGGTAAAATTTGTGAGTGTCTCTTAAGTCTTAAGAGTATTGCGAATTTTCGGCGAATGTCGTCTTCACAGTATAACCAGATTGCTTGGGGTTATATGGTCAAGTGAAGAAGCGCATACGGTGGATGCCTTGGCAGTCAGAGGCGATGAAAGACGTGGTAGCCTGCGATAAGCTTCGGGGAGTCGGC
The DNA here is from genome assembly GCF_002753995.1 of Pseudomonas sp. HLS-6. NCBI lineage: Bacteria > Pseudomonadati > Pseudomonadota > Gammaproteobacteria > Pseudomonadales > Pseudomonadaceae > Pseudomonas > Pseudomonas sp. HLS-6. Next base: position 3,393,884 of record NZ_CP024478.1, on the reverse strand, counting down.
AAACAGACTTTGATCCGGAGATCTCTGAATGGGGGAACCCACCTAGGATAACCTAGGTATCTTGTACTGAATACATAGGTGCAAGAGGCGAACCAGGGGAACTGAAACATCTAAGTACCCTGAGGAAAAGAAATCAACCGAGATTCCCTTAGTAGTGGCGAGCGAACGGGGACTAGCCCTTAAGTTGATTTGAGATTAGCGGAACGCTCTGGAAAGTGCGGCCATAGTGGGTGATAGCCCTGTACGCGAAAATCTCTTATCAATGAAATCGAGTAGGACGGAGCACGAGAAACTTTGTCTGAATATGGGGGGACCATCCTCCAAGGCTAAATACTACTGACTGACCGATAGTGAACTAGTACCGTGAGGGAAAGGCGAAAAGAACCCCGGAGAGGGGAGTGAAATAGATCCTGAAACCGTATGCGTACAAGCAGTGGGAGCCTACTTTGTTAGGTGACTGCGTACCTTTTGTATAATGGGTCAGCGACTTATATTCAGTGGCGAGCTTAACCGAATAGGGGAGGCGTAGCGAAAGCGAGTCTTAATAGGGCGTTTAGTCGCTGGGTATAGACCCGAAACCGGGCGATCTATCCATGGGCAGGTTGAAGGTTAGGTAACACTGACTGGAGGACCGAACCGACTACCGTTGAAAAGTTAGCGGATGACCTGTGGATCGGAGTGAAAGGCTAATCAAGCTCGGAGATAGCTGGTTCTCCTCGAAAGCTATTTAGGTAGCGCCTCATGTATCACTGTAGGGGGTAGAGCACTGTTTCGGCTAGGGGGTCATCCCGACTTACCAAACCGATGCAAACTCCGAATACCTACAAGTGCCGAGCATGGGAGACACACGGCGGGTGCTAACGTCCGTCGTGAAAAGGGAAACAACCCAGACCGTCAGCTAAGGTCCCAAAGTCATGGTTAAGTGGGAAACGATGTGGGAAGGCTTAGACAGCTAGGAGGTTGGCTTAGAAGCAGCCACCCTTTAAAGAAAGCGTAATAGCTCACTAGTCGAGTCGGCCTGCGCGGAAGATGTAACGGGGCTCAAACCATGCACCGAAGCTACGGGTATCACTTAGGTGATGCGGTAGAGGAGCGTTCTGTAAGCCTGTGAAGGTGAGTTGAGAAGCTTGCTGGAGGTATCAGAAGTGCGAATGCTGACATGAGTAACGACAATGGGAGTGAAAAACTCCCACGCCGAAAGACCAAGGTTTCCTGCGCAACGTTAATCGACGCAGGGTTAGTCGGTCCCTAAGGCGAGGCTGAAAAGCGTAGTCGATGGAAAACAGGTTAATATTCCTGTACTTCTGGTTATTGCGATGGAGGGACGGAGAAGGCTAGGCCAGCTTGGCGTTGGTTGTCCAAGTTTAAGGTGGTAGGCTGAGATCTTAGGTAAATCCGGGATCTTAAGGCCGAGAGCTGATGACGAGTGCTCTTTAGAGCGCGAAGTGGTTGATGCCATGCTTCCAAGAAAAGCTTCTAAGCTTCAGATAACCAGGAACCGTACCCCAAACCGACACAGGTGGTTGGGTAGAGAATACCAAGGCGCTTGAGAGAACTCGGGTGAAGGAACTAGGCAAAATGGCACCGTAACTTCGGGAGAAGGTGCGCCGGTGAGGGTGAAGGACTTGCTCCGTAAGCCCATGCCGGTCGAAGATACCAGGCCGCTGCGACTGTTTATTAAAAACACAGCACTCTGCAAACACGAAAGTGGACGTATAGGGTGTGACGCCTGCCCGGTGCCGGAAGGTTAATTGATGGGGTTAGCTAACGCGAAGCTCTTGATCGAAGCCCCGGTAAACGGCGGCCGTAACTATAACGGTCCTAAGGTAGCGAAATTCCTTGTCGGGTAAGTTCCGACCTGCACGAATGGCGTAACGATGGCGGCGCTGTCTCCACCCGAGACTCAGTGAAATTGAAATCGCTGTGAAGATGCAGTGTATCCGCGGCTAGACGGAAAGACCCCGTGAACCTTTACTATAGCTTTGCACTGGACTTTGAATTTGCTTGTGTAGGATAGGTGGGAGGCTTTGAAGCGTGGACGCCAGTTCGCGTGGAGCCATCCTTGAAATACCACCCTGGCAACTTTGAGGTTCTAACTCAGGTCCGTCATCCGGATCGAGGACAGTGTATGGTGGGTAGTTTGACTGGGGCGGTCTCCTCCTAAAGAGTAACGGAGGAGTACGAAGGTGCGCTCAGACCGGTCGGAAATCGGTCGTAGAGTATAAAGGCAAAAGCGCGCTTGACTGCGAGACAGACACGTCGAGCAGGTACGAAAGTAGGTCTTAGTGATCCGGTGGTTCTGTATGGAAGGGCCATCGCTCAACGGATAAAAGGTACTCCGGGGATAACAGGCTGATACCGCCCAAGAGTTCATATCGACGGCGGTGTTTGGCACCTCGATGTCGGCTCATCACATCCTGGGGCTGAAGCCGGTCCCAAGGGTATGGCTGTTCGCCATTTAAAGTGGTACGCGAGCTGGGTTTAGAACGTCGTGAGACAGTTCGGTCCCTATCTGCCGTGGACGTTTGAGATTTGAGAGGGGCTGCTCCTAGTACGAGAGGACCGGAGTGGACGAACCTCTGGTGTTCCGGTTGTCACGCCAGTGGCATTGCCGGGTAGCTATGTTCGGAAGAGATAACCGCTGAAAGCATCTAAGCGGGAAACTTGCCTCAAGATGAGATCTCACTGGAGCCTTGAGCTCCCTGAAGGGCCGTCGAAGACTACGACGTTGATAGGTTGGGTGTGTAAGTGCTGTGAGGCATTGAGCTAACCAATACTAATTGCCCGTGAGGCTTGACCATATAACACCCAAGCAATTTGCGTCGAAAAGCCAGATTGCGGTGTTGTGAAGACGAAACGAACCGAAAGTTTGCGACTCACAACTATCACATACCCGATTTGCTGGAGCGTCGAAAGACGGTCTGGTACACAGAATTTCTTGACGACCATAGAGCATTGGAACCACCTGATCCCATCCCGAACTCAGCAGTGAAACGATGCATCGCCGATGGTAGTGTGGGGTTTCCCCATGTGAGAGTAGGTCATCGTCAAGATTAAATTCCGAAACCCCTATCTGCACACGCAGGTAGGGGTTTTGTCTTTGTGGCTTTGAAAAATTTCCGGTTTTTGCGGGCAAAAAAAACCACCCATCACGGGTGGTTTGCTGTTCGCTACGTGCGATTTAGTCGCCGTAATACTCGCAGCCGCTGGTGCAGGTTTCATGAATGCGGACCTTGGAAAGCTCCGGCAGCAACGGCTTGACCTGGTCCCAGATCCACTTGGCAATCACCTCGCTGGTAGGATTCTCCAGGCCAGGGATGTCGTTCAGGTAATTGTGGTCGAGCTGTTCATAGAGCGGCTTGAAGATCGCCTTGATCTCGGAAAAGTCGCGGATCCAGCCTGTATGAGGATCGAGAGGGCCGGTCAGGTGCAGTGCGACCTTGAACGAGTGGCCATGCAGGCGCCCGCACTTATGCCCGTCGGGTACGTGCGGCAGGCGGTGGGCGGATTCGAACGTGAATTCTTTGAAAATTTCCACGGTGTCTATAACTCTTAGAAGCGATGCTGGCGAGCAGTTTAACAGCAAGGCTAGTGCAGTGGTTGCAGACGCTCATGTAGCTTGCCGGTTTCTACCCATTCAAGAAACTCGTCACCCAGACGTTGGCTTTCAGCCATTGCCTTGTGCCAGTAGCGTTGTCGCGCAGTCGCATCACCGATGAAACGTTTGAAATCGCTGCGATCGGGTAATTTGCCGTATGGCAGGCTGGCCAGGTACTGCGCTGAAGGTGCCACTAACAGCACATTTTTCAGATGCTCGGCATTGCCTCGCCGCCAAGGCAGGGCTTTGTCGAACCAGCCAGGTACAACCTTATCAGTGAAGTGCGGGTACAGGACTATGTCGTCACCGTTGTAGGGTAAGTCGAGGTGGTAATCGAGTAGGCCACCATCGCGAAAGGTCCCGCGGCCGACACCTGGTATGTCGCGTACGCCTTCCATCACCATTGGAATCGAGCCAGAAGCCAGCAGGGCTTGACGTAGATTGGTGGTGCTCAGCGGCAGCAACCGTGACGGAAAGTCGTTCAGCGGCTGTAGAGGCGGAGTAAGGCGGGCGTCATGGAGGATGATCCGTTCAAAATGCCGAGCCAAGCGCGAGCGCCCGAGTAAATTGTCGGCAATCACAGCGGATAGCCCTGCGCCCAATCGAGCGCGCTGATCGTGCGCGAGCAAGCCATGGCTCTTGACCAGCATGATGTTCAGTCGATAGAGCGGATTGTCGAGAATCTGCGCATCGCGTCCTTCAAGCAGCGCATCAAGCATTCGATGACAACTCAGGCTGACCTCCTCCTGGGTTACACCTTTTGGAAAGTCCAGGGCTGTGTACAGCGCCCCTAGACGGCGTAGCGCTTGCGCAGGCTGGGGGAGGCAGGCACTGGCGAAGCGCCAGGAGCCAATAGAGGCGCCGATCAATGACCGTTCACGCGGGGCTGAAGGTAGCCATTGCCCGAACAATGCCAGATCAAGGCCCTGAATACCGAGTGCTTTTGGGCCACCCGCAGCGCCGGGCACGATGCCCACATCCGCTGCCTGCAAGGGGCGCTGACGTAACCTGGCAAAGGCTTGCGTGCCTGCTTTGAAGGTTAGCGCCGGATACTTGATATGGATCGCACTCATACGGACCTCGCAGTCAGAGGCGCTGATTATAGAGAACGCCAGGCATTAGCGGGGTAGTGCTGCGCTATCATGGGGCCAGCCATTTTCAGTTTGAATTAAGTCCAGTTCGTTATTCTGCTCCCCGTGGACAAGATTAACCTTTATGGAGATGCACTATGAAAACGTTGACTGCCCTGTTCGCCACCGCTGCCCTTGCCCTGACCGCCAACATTGCCATGGCGAAAGACCTGGGGCCGGACCAAGCGATGAAGCTGGTTCAGGAGAACAAGATTCAGTCCTTCGAGAAGCTCAACGCTGCCGCCTTGGCCAAGCACCCAGGCGCAACAGTGACGGACACCGAACTCGAAGACGCCTACGGCCGTTACATCTATAAGGTCGAACTGCGTGATGCCCAGAACGTAGAGTGGGATGTGGACCTGGATGCAACTACCGGTGCAGTCCTCAAGGACCATCAGGACAAGTGATGAAACACGTTTCTCGAACGGGCTTGGCGCTGCTGCTCATACTTTCAGCGTACTGTGCGCAAGTGCTGGCCCGTGACCTTGATCAGGATGAAGCCCTGCATTTACGTCAGCAGGGCGTCATCCTGCCGCTCGAGCAGTTGATGCAACAAGCCCTGGGCCGACATCCCGGGGCGAGGCTGTTGGAGGCCGAGCTGGAGGAGAAACACAGCCAGTATGTCTATGAAGTGGAATTGCTGACCACCGAAGGTGTCGTGCGTGAAATCAAACTCGATGCGGCCTCCGGTGCGCTGCTCAAAGATGAGGAAGACGACTGATGCGTTTGCTACTGGTCGAGGACAATGTTCCGCTGGCCGATGAGCTGACTGCGGGTCTACAGCGTCAGGGCTACGCAGTCGATTGGCTGGCTGACGGGCGTGATGCGGTGTATCAAGGCGCGAGCGAGCCCTATGACGCGATCATTCTGGACCTTGGCCTACCCGGGCTGCCTGGGCTTGAGGTTCTGGCACAGTGGCGTTCCGGCGGGCTGGCTACGCCTGTTCTGATCCTGACGGCCCGCGATTCCTGGGCTGAGCGTATTGAAGGGCTCAAGGCTGGAGCCGATGATTACCTGACCAAGCCTTTTCACCCCGAAGAACTGCAACTGCGCATTCAGTCGTTGTTGCGTCGTGCGCGTGGCCTGGCCAACCAGCCAAAGCTGGAGTCGGCGGGTTTGCACCTGGATGAAGGTCGCCAGTGCGTGACGCGCAATGGTGAAGACGTGCAACTGACTGCGGCTGAGTTTCGGTTGTTACGCTACTTTATGCTGCACCCTCAGCAGATCCTTTCGAAGAGCCACCTGGCTGAGCACCTCTACGATGGTGAAACCGAGCGCGACTCCAATGTTCTGGAGGTTCATGTCAATCACCTGCGTCGCAAGCTCGGTCGCAGTGTGATCGAAACCCGCCGTGGCCAAGGCTACCGCTTCGGTGGAGTGGGGCAGTGAAGTCGATTCAGGCACGTTTGAGTCTCGGCCTGGTTGGCGTGTTAGTCGTCGTGGGGTTGGTGCTGGCTCAGTTGAGTTTGTGGTTGTTCGAGGTCGGGCTGCAACGCTACCTGGAAACCGGGTTGCGCAAAGAGAGTGAGAACCTTCTGGTTGCATTGGGGCGCGGCCAGTCCGGCCTGGAGCTGGATGAGCGACGGGTATCCTCAGCATACAAACGGCCATTTTCCGGCTATTACTTCCGCGTTGATTTCGAGGGCGGCAGTTGGCGGTCCCGGTCCCTGTGGGACATGGACATGCCCATGCCGAAAACCCCAGGCTTGCACGCGGGGCTTCAGCTTGGCCCTGAGGGGCAGCAGCTGCTGGTACTGCGGGCAGACTATCGACGCCTGGGCCAACTGATTTCCATCAGCGTGGCGCAAGACTATACCCCCGTACGCGATGGCTTTCGGCGCATGCAGCAGATCGGCTTGGGAATGGGGCTGATAGCCCTGTTGCTGGTCCTGATACTTCAGCGAATAACCGTTACCCGATCCCTGCGACCTCTGGAGCGTACGCGCGAACAGATTGCCCAGCTCCAGCAGGGCAAGCGCTCTCAGCTCGATACGCAAGTGCCGACAGAGCTGGAGCCTCTGGTTGCGCAGATCAACCACCTGCTGGCCCACACTGAAGACAGCCTCAGGCGCTCACGAAATGCCTTGGGAAACCTTGGGCATGCGCTCAAGACGCCCCTCGCGGTGTTGCTCAGCCTGGCCTCCAGCGAGAAGCTCAACGATCACCCCGAAATCCGTGAACAGTTGCGTGAGCAACTTGAGCAGATTCAGCAACGGTTGGGGCGGGAACTGAACCGTGCGAGGTTGGCGGGTGATGCCTTGCCAGGGGCTCAGTTCGATTGTGATGCCGAACTGCCGGGGCTGCTTTCAACCTTGAACATGATTCATGGCCAGGCGCTTATCCTTAACCATGTCTCGGCGCCGGGCCTGCTCTTGCCCTGGGACCGTGAAGACTTGTTGGAGCTCCTCGGCAACCTTCTGGACAACGCCTGCAAGTGGGCTTTCGCAGAGGTGTGCGTCACTATTCAGGAGTGTGCTGAGGGTTATGTGCTGTGGGTCGACGACGATGGCCCGGGTATCGCGGAACATTTGCGTGACGAGGTGTTAAACCGCGGTGCTCGGTTGGACGAGCAGGTCGATGGTCATGGCCTGGGGTTGGGCATTGTGCGCGATATCGTCGACGCCTGGGGCGGGCGCATGAGCTTGCAGGACAGTCCCATGGGCGGATTGCGTGTCAGTATTGAGTTGCCGCGCCAAGGCAAGCGGCAGGCGGCCCCATAGCGGCTGGGTAGCCGCTATGGGGTTTGGTTGTCACACTCGGAATTGATCCATCAGGCCTTGCTGCTGGTTGGCCAGGCTGTTGAGTGACTGGCTGACCCGCGCCGACTCATTGGCCTGACCGGCCAACGATTCGGTAACGTCGCGAATGGTTGCGACGTTGTTGTTGATTTCTTCGGCCACCGCACTTTGCTCCTCGGCCGCGCTGGCAATCTGCAGGTTCATGTCGGTGATGACCGTGACGGCATCACCGATCTGGCGCAGGGCGATGACGGCTTGGCTGACGTGTTCGACGCTGCCCTGGGCCTGGCGGTGGCTGCTGTCCATCGCGCCCACCACGTCGTGCGTACCGGCCTGGAGCTGTTCGATGACCTGACGGGTTTCTTCGACCGACTCCTGAGTACGTCGCGCCAGGTTGCGCACTTCATCAGCGACAACGGCGAAGCCACGACCGGCTTCACCCGCCCGGGCCGCCTCGATGGCCGCGTTCAGGGCCAGCAGGTTGGTCTGCTCGGCGATCGAGCGAATCACTTCCAGCACCGAGCCAATCTTTTCACTGTTTTCGGCCAGGCCTTCGACTTGGCGCATGGCAGAGCTCATATCGGCCGCCAGGGTGTCGATGCTGCTGGTTGTCAGGTCGATAACTGCCAGGCCCTGGTGGGTGGCCTGATCCGCCTCGCGGGCCGCTTGAGCGGCTTGTGCTGCGCTGCGAGCGACGTCCTGCGCGGTGGCACTCATCTCGTGGGAGGCGGTAGCCACCTGGTCGACCTGGCGGTACTGCTGTTCCATGCCGGCACTGGTCTGGCTGGCAATCGCCGAAGACTGGTCGGCAGTATTACGGGCTGCCTGAACCGACTGTTTGACCTCTGCAATGGTCGGCTGCAACTTGTCCAGGAAACGGTTGAACCAGCCGGCCAACTCACCCAGCTCATCACGTTTCTCGTAGTTCAGGCGGCGGGTCAGGTCGCCTTCGCCACTGGCAATGTCCTTGAGCATCGCTGCAACACCGAGGATAGGGCGGGTGACGCTGCGGGCCATCAACCAGACGAGTAGCAGGCCCACCAGTGCCGCCAGCAGGCCAAGCCCCAGCTCGATCAAGGTGCCGCTGGTGTTGCGTTGATCCAGCTCCGCTTTAAGTGCTTCGGCCGGGCCTGTCAGTGCGCTTTCAGGCACATCCAGTAATACGCCCCATGACTTGGCGCCTGGGATGGGGGCAAACGATGCCAGTACCTTCAAGCGGTTGTTGTGGTGGATGCTGTGCATGGCGCTGGTATCGGCCAGCAGGCGAACCAGTTCGGCGCCGTTGGCGCTGTCGACCTGTTCAAAGCGCTGGGCCAGTTTGCTCGCGTCAGGGCTGTAGCCTGCCAACAGGCCGACAGGGCTGAGGATCCCGACCTGGGTACGGCCTTCATACAGGCTGCGGCTGGCTTGCTGGCTGAGCCCTTGCAGGCTGTTGAGATTGATGTCGACTGAGAGAGAGGCAACGACCTTGTCGGCCACGATCAGCGGGTAGACGATGCTGGTCATCAGCACCTGTTGACCGTTGATCTCATAAAAGTACGGTTCAACCACGCACGGTTGGCGAGTGCTGCGTGGGCAGGCGAACCAGGTGTTGGCGGGTTCCCCGCTCGGGCCGACGCTGGTGTCGTTGATGTCATGTTCGGGCAATGCCATGGACACCAGATTGCCTGGTGTTGGCTGTGACCAGTACAGCGCAAAACGACCTGTTTCGTTACTGCCCAAGTCCTTCTGGCCAATGAACAGCGCGTCTTTGTTATCCAGTGCATTGGGGTCGAAGACGAGCGACAGGCCCAGCAGTTCGGGGTTTGCCTGCAATGCCGAGCGCACTTGGCGGGTCATGTCTTCACGCAGGTCGAACGCATCCAGGAAGCGCTTTTCGGACTGCTCGCGCAGGAACAGGACCTGGCGGGCGAAACCGGCACCGTACTGGTAGGCGTCCATGAATTGACGACGGATGCTTGAGGCCTGGACTTCGCCCTGAGACTCGATGCGAGCCTGGGCAGCTTCAGTCAGCATCTGCATGCTGCTGGCCTTGACCAGGTCGGAGTTGTGTTCCATGCGGTACAACGAAAGTCCTACCAGCAGGGTGACAATGCTCGCGAGGCAAAGTCCGGCCAGCAGGGTGATTTTCCATTGAATGGAAAGTTGTCTGAGCGACATGGCGAAGTCCTTTGAATCAAAAATGATTGAGGCTATCGACTGTAACGGCCGCCAATACTGTTTCTTTATTTAAACGCTCAATTGAAAAGCGTCATTTTCGGATGTTCAGGCGACCCCGTTCGGGGCCCCTGCTTTGACAAGGCGGGGTGTCTGCTTCAGAGTGTGCGCCCTCCATAAAAATACTAATTCGTTCGGCCGGGCCATCCCGTTGCCGAAGCGCACGCTTTTTGTCTGGTTTTCAAGAGGTCTCTGGAATGAATGCAGTAATTGCCGGGGTCGGCATCATGCTGATATTGAGCCTGTCCCGCGTGCATGTGGTGATTGCGCTGATCATCGGTGCCTTGGCCGGCGGGCTGGCAGGTGGTCTTGGTATCGAGGGCACCTTGAAGGCGTTCAACGGTGGCCTGGGCGGTGGTGCAACGGTAGCACTGTCTTATGCATTGCTCGGGGCCTTTGCCGTGGCCATTGCCAAGTCGGGGTTGGCGCACGCACTGGCAGACAGGGCGCTGGCAATGTTCGATCAACAGCGTGGCAATGAAGGCGGCAAGGTCAAATGGTTGCTGATTTCACTGCTACTGGTGGTGGCCATTTCTTCGCAGAACATTCTGCCGATCCATATCGCGTTTATTCCACTGCTGGTGCCGCCACTGTTGTATGTGCTGACCCGGTTGTCGATTGATCGTCGGTTGGTGGCCTGCGTCATGACCTTTGGCTTGATCACGCCCTACATGTTCCTGCCTGTTGGTTTCGGCAACATTTTCCTTAATGAAATTCTGTTGGCGAATGTCAGCCGCAGCGGTGTGGATGTGAGTGGCGTCAATGTGACCCATGCCATGGCCATTCCGGCGGCGGGCATGCTTTTTGGCCTGTTGCTGGCGGTGTTCTTCAGCTATCGAAAAAAACGCGCCTATGACCTGGAAAAGATCGAGCAGGTCGAGCAGGTCGCAGTACGTTACAACCCGCTGACACTGCTGGTAGCCGGCTGTGCCATCGCTGCCGCGTTCATTATCCAGCTATGGCTGGACTCAATGATCATCGGTGCCATGGCCGGTTTCCTGATTTTCTCGCTGTCGGGCATTGTCCGCTGGAAGGAGACTGACGGCCTGTTTACCGAAGGCATGAAAATGATGGCCATGATTGGTTTCATCATGATTGCGGCGTCGGGTTTTGCCGAGGTAATGAAGGCCACAGGCGAGGTGAAAACACTGGTCGAGGCATCGGCAGTCTGGATCAATCACAGCAAAGGGGTCGGTGCATTGCTGATGCTGCTGGTTGGGCTGCTGGTCACCATGGGCATCGGCTCGTCGTTTTCCACCGTACCGATCCTGGCGGCGATCTTCGTCCCTCTATGCGTGCAGTTGGGCTTCGATCCTGTGGCTACCGTGTGCATCGTTGGCACCGCTGGCGCGCTGGGTGATGCCGGTTCGCCGGCGTCGGATTCGACCCTGGGGCCAACCTCCGGGTTGAACGTCGATGGTCAGCATCACCATATCTGGGACACGGTGGTTCCTACCTTTATTCACTACAATTTGCCGCTGCTGGCCTTTGGCTGGGTGGCGGCAATGGTGCTGTAGGTCGAACTCGACGGACCATCATTCTTGCGCGTGATACAGCGGGCAATCAAATGGACGTCTCTTTCAGACAAGACAACGGGGCCTTGGTACCTGCGCACCAAGGCCCCGTTGGTGGCCCGCCTTAGAACTGCTCGGCGGACAGCATGTAGAGCGTCGTGCTTCCAGCGCGAATGCTGGCGTGCAGCGAGAGCACGCGTGGCAGCAGGCGTTCAAAGTAGAACGCTGCGGTGGCGAGCTTGGCCTGATAGAAGGCCGGATCCTGCGCACGGTTCTCGTGTGCGGTGGCTGCCATTCGCGACCACATGTAGGCGTAGGCTACATAGCCAAACATATGCAGGTATTCAACCGAAGCAGCACCCACCGCATTCGGGTCCTTGACGGCCTGCTGGCAAAGCCACTGGCTGGTACTTTCCAGTTGGGCCAAGGCTTGCAGCAATGGCTCGCTGAACGGTGCTGCGGTTTCGCAGAAGGCGCGGATTTCCCGGGCGAAGATCGCCAGCGACTGGCCGCCATCGGCAACTACCTTGCGACCGAGCAGGTCCAGTGCCTGGATGCCGTTGGTACCCTCGTAGATTTGTGCGATCCGCACATCACGTACCAGCTGTTCCTGGCCCCACTCGCGGATATAGCCGTGCCCACCAAACACTTGTTGGCCCAGCACGCAGCTTTCCAGGCCAGTGTCGGTGAAGAACGCTTTGGCTACGGGGGTCAGCAGTGCGACCAGGCGCTGTGCAGAATCACACTCGGCCGCGTCTTCACCGTATTTGCTGATGTCCAGTTGCTGGCCGACGTAGGTGGCGAAGGCGCGACCACCTTCGGTCAGTGCGCGCATGGTCAGCAGCATGCGCCGTACATCCGGGTGAACGATGATCGGGTCGGCAATCTTGTCTTTCGCCTGCGGGCCCCCGGCGGCGCGGCTTTGCAGGCGGTCGCGGGCGTAGGTGGCGGCATTCTGGTATGAGGCTTCGGCGCAGCCGATGCCCTGGATACCGATGGACAGACGCTCGTAGTTCATCATGGTGAACATGGCGGCCAGGCCACGGTTTTCTTCACCGACCAGGTAACCAATCGCGCCGTCGAAGTTCATGACGCAGGTCGCGGAGGCCTTGATGCCCATCTTGTGCTCTACCGAGCCACAACTGACGGCGTTGGTTGCACCCAGGCTGCCATCCGCGTTAACCAGGCGTTTGGGCACCAGGAACAGTGAGATGCCTTTTGGCCCAGCCGGGGCATCGGGCAACTTGGCCAGTACCAGGTGAACGATATTCTCGGTCAGATCCTGATCGCCACCGGTGATGAAGATCTTGGTGCCGCTGATGGCGTAGCTGCCATCGGCCTGAGGTTCAGCCTTGCTGCGGATGATGCCCAGGTCAGTGCCGGCGTGAGGCTCGGTCAGGCACATGGTGCCAGCCCATTCGCCGCTGTAGAGCGGCGGCAGGTAGGTGGCTTTCAGGGCTTCGCTGGCGTGAGCGTCAATGGCCAGGCAGCAACCGGCACTCAAGGCCGAGTAAAGGCTGAAACTGCAGTTGGCGGCATACAGCATTTCCTCAAACTGCACGGCCAGCATCTTTGGCATGCCCATGCCGCCATACGCCGGGTTCCCGGCCAGGCCTACCCAGCCGCCATCGCGGTAGGTCTGCCAGGCTTCCTTGAAGCCTTGCGGTGTGGTCACAGCGCCTGCCTCGAAGCCGACACCCTCTTCATCGCCACTGCGGTTGAGCGGGGCAATCAACTGGCCGGTAATCTTCGCCGCCTCCTCAAGGATCGCATCGGCAGTCTCTGCATCGACCGCGCCGGCCAGTGCTGGCAGGCGGGCCCAGAGGGCAGGGCCCTGGAAAACCTCATGAAGGACGAAGCGCATGTCGCGCAGTGGTGCATTGAACTCAGGCATCGCGGGTCTCGCAGAAATCGGGTGGATAGGGATCAGAGCGCTTTTGCCCAGTCACGCAGCAAGTACTTTTGAATCTTGCCGGTTGAGGTCTTTGGCAGCTCACTGAAAATCACCGTCTTCGGCAATTTGAAACCGGCCAGGTGCTCGCGGCAGAAGGCGATGATCTCGTCTTCTGTGGTGTCCTGGCAGTGGCCTTTCAGCGTGATGTAGGCGCACGGGGTTTCACCCCATTTTTCATCGGGACGAGCGACCACCGCGGCTTCAAGTACCGATGGGTGGCGGTACAGCGTGTCTTCAACCTCGATGGTCGAGATGTTTTCGCCGCCCGAGATAATGATGTCTTTCAACCGGTCCTTGATTTCGACATAGCCGTCCGGGTGCCAGACGGCGAGGTCGCCAGTGTGGAACCAGTCGCCACGGAACGCTTCTGCAGTGGCAGTCGGGTTTTTCAGGTAGCCTTTCATGACGGTGTTACCGCGCATGAAGATCTCGCCGATGGTGTTGCCATCGCGCGGTACAGGCTCCAGGGTTTGTGGGTCGGCGACCATCAGGCCTTCAAGCGTGACGTAGCGAACGCCCTGGCGTGACTTGATGCGGGCGCGCTCATACAGTGGTTTTTCGTCCCACTCGCTATGCCAGGCACACACGGTGACCGGGCCATACACTTCAGTCAGGCCGTAGACGTGGGTCACCTTGATGCCCATTTCCTCGACCGCGCCAATCACTTTGGCCGGTGGCGCAGCGCCGGCAACCATGGCATTGACGGGGTGGTCAATGGCGGCTTTGGCCGTGTCGGGCATGTTGATCAGTGCGTTGAGCACAATGGGGGCACCGCACAGGTGAGTGACCTGATGCTCGCGAATCATGGTCAGGATTTTCTGTGGGTCTACCCGGCGCAGGAATACATGGGTGCCGGCCAGTGCAGTGACGATCCACGGATAGCACCAACCATTGCAGTGGAACATCGGCAGGGTCCAGAGGTAGACCGGGTGGTTGCCCATTGCCCAGGTGATCTGGTTGCCCAGCGAGTTCAGGTAGGCGCCCCGATGGTGGTAAACTACGCCCTTGGGGTTGCCGGTAGTACCGGATGTGTAGTTGAGCGAGATGGCCTGCCATTCGTCTTCCGGCCAGGTCCAGTCGTAGTCCGGGTCGCCTTCAGCGAGGAAGGCCTCGTAATCCAGCGTACTGACCGCACAGCCTTCGCCATACTCCGGGTCATCTACGTCAATGACCAGGGGTGGGTTCTTCAGCAGGGCCAGTGCTGCGGTGATCACCGAGTGGAACTCGCGGTCGGTGATCAGTACCTTGGCTTCGCCATGCTCAAGCATGAACGCGATGGCCTCGTAATCCAGGCGCACGTTAAGGGTGTTCAGTACGGCGCCGATCATTGGCACGCCGAAGTGTGCCTCCAGCATTGCCGGAATGTTGGGCAGCATGACGGCAACGGTGTCGCCTTTTCCGATGCCACGGCCGGCCAGGGCGCTGGCAAGGCGTCGGCACCGGGCATACGTGTCTTGCCAGTTACGGCGGATCGAGCCATGGATGACGGCAGGATATTGCCCATAGACAGCGGCCGTGCGCTCGATGAAACTCAGGGGAGTAAGGGCAGTGTGATTGACAGAGGCGGGCGCGAGGCCTTGTTCGTAGATCGACATGACAGTGTCCTGTGCAGGAGGCAGCCGCGCTTGGCGAACTGAAACCCCCGTTGGCTGATTGTTAGCTCTGATCAGGTTTCTACAGCGAGATCGTGGCCCGCTGGGTGTCGCATTTTTTACTCGAAACGCCATAGTATATGGAAGCTAGACTATAGCAATATGGTACTTATACTATAAAAAACGGACCTATTCTTGACGCTATCGACGACTGCCTTGTTTGCCAAGGACCCGCAGCCTACGCTCATACTCGATGCAGCGGCGCGGCTGCTCAGCGCTAATCCGGCGTTTGAGGCGCTGGCCCTGGGGCGCTCCCCGGCGACGGTGCTGCCCTCCAACTACGCCGCCTTGATCCAGGCCTGCCTGTTTCAGGATCGGGCTATTGCCGAGGTAGAAGCGCAGGTTGGCGAGCGTATTCTGCTATGGACGCTGATCCCTTCAGATGATTGCCGTCAGGTGATCGCCCGCTGCCGTGACGCGACCGCCGAGCGCCAGAGTGTGCGCGATGCCAGCCAGGCTCGACGGCTCTATCGGCTGATTACCGAGAACACTACCGACCTGATTTCTCGGCACACGCCCGATGGGTGTTTCCTTGATGCGTCGCCGGCATCCTACCGTTTGCTCGGTTACTGGCCTGAAGAACTGCGTGGTGTTGCCGTGCAGAGCCTGTTTCATCCTCATGACTGCTTGCAGTCGCTACCCCAGGCTGGCGAGGCACTGGAGCAGGATGGTTATCAGACCATGACCTGTCGTGTTCGCCACCGGGATGGCCATTACCGATGGTTTGAGATTGCCAGCCGGGCGATCCGGGAAACCTACACCGGCGCGGTGGTGGAAGTGATCAGTGTTTCCCGTGAGATTACCCTTCGTGTTGAGGCTCAGGAGAACTTGCGACGACTGGCCGAGGTGGTAGAAGCCAACACGGATCTGGTGTTGTTTACCGACCCGGCGGGGCAACTCACCTACCTCAATCGTTCGGCACGGCGTGCACTGGGGCTGGTTGAACAGCAGGCGGCACCGGGCCTTCGTGATGTGCTCGATGATGAGGCCGTGCAGCGCCTGGATGCTGAAGGTTGGCAACAGGCCGAACGCGAGGGCGTCTGGCAGTGCGAAGCGACCTTCAAGCCTTGCGGCGGCGGCAGCCTGTTTCCGGTGTCGCTGGTACTGTTGGCTCATCGTGCCAACGGCGGTGAGCGCTATTACTCGCTGGTGGCGCGGGACATGACGGAGCGCGAACTGCGCGAAGCTCAGCAGCGTCGACATCAGGACGAACTGGCGCATACTGCGCGCTTGGTCACCCTGGGTGAGCTGGCGTCGGGGATCGCCCATGAGATCAACCAGCCGCTGGCCGCCGTGGTGAATTACGCCAGTGCCAGTCAGCGCTATCTGCAGACACTGGAGCACGACCCCAAGGCTGTGCAGCGTGTAGCCCAGGGCTTGCAGCGGATCAATGAACAGGCCACTCATGCGGCTGAAGTGATCAAGCGCCTGCGTGCCTTTTTGCGCAAGGAGCCGCGCCGCCTGCAAGCCTTGCATATCGCCGAGGTTGCCCGTGAAGCCGTGCGCCTGTGTGCGTGGGAAGCCAATCAAGCACAGGTGACGATCGACCAGCGTATGGCGCACAATCTGCCGCCGGTTTACGCCGACCGCATCCTCCTTGAGCAGGTCTTGCTCAATCTGCTGCGCAATGCGTTCGAGGCTAACCGCGAGCAACAGCCCGGGCGGCCTTCTCGTGTGCTGCTGAGTGCTGTGCTAGAGGCAGGGTGGTTGACGATCCGGGTGTGCGACCAGGGGCCGGGTGTGGCTGCAGAGCGGCTCGACGGTATCTTCACCCCGTTCAATACCAGCAAGCCGGAGGGGCTTGGCTTGGGTTTGAGCATGAGCCGCAGTATCGTCGAGGGTTTTGGTGGAACGCTGCAGGCCAGTCCGGGCGATGGCGGCGGATTGATTCTGTGTTGTCGGCTGGCGCCGGCAGCTACTGTCTGAACAAGAGGTCTTGATGCAGGAACCGAAGGTTTACGTGGTCGATGACGATCAGGGCATGCTCGATTCCACGGTCTGGCTGTTGGAGTCGGTGGGCCTTCAGGCATTGCCGTTCACCAGTGGCCAGGCCTTTCTGGATGCCTGTGACGCGTGTCTGCCAGCGTGTGTGCTGCTTGATGTGCGAATGCCAGGTATGGGCGGGCTAAGCGTGCAGGAAGCATTGCGGGCGCGTGGGCTTGATTTGCCCATCATCTTTCTCAGCGGTCATGCCGATGTGCCGATCGTGGTACGAGCCTTCAAGGCCGGGGCCTGTGATTTTATCGAAAAGCCCTATAACGATCAGTTGTTGCTG
Organism: Pseudomonas sp. HLS-6; assembly: GCF_002753995.1. Lineage (NCBI taxonomy): Bacteria > Pseudomonadati > Pseudomonadota > Gammaproteobacteria > Pseudomonadales > Pseudomonadaceae > Pseudomonas > Pseudomonas sp. HLS-6. The sequence goes on along the minus strand of NZ_CP024478.1, from coordinate 3,376,806 downwards.
GACAGCGTTCAAGATGCCCTGGGGCGCTCTCACCGGGCGCAGGCTGGCAGCAGTCAGCGTGATGCGGTGCAGGCACGCATTGACAGCCTTACCCCGCGTGAACGTGATGTGTTCCTGCCGTTGGTGCAAGGGTTTACCAACCGGGAAATTGCTGAGCAGTTGGCTGTCAGTGTGAAGACGGTCGACTTGTACCGCTCTCGGGTCATGAAGCGCATGCAGGCCGAACACCTGCCGGAGTTGGTGGGCATGGCGATTGCCTGTGCACAGGTCGACCCGCTGCAACTGCGCGGGCCCTGACGGTCGCGCAGTTGTTGCTTGCAGGCGTTAACCGCGACGTCCCAGCAGCAGGCCGACGATCAGGCCGACCCCGGCCGAAATCGCTACGGTCTGCCAAGGGTGGCCACCGATGTAGGTTTCAGTCGCTTCGACGACCGGTTTCGCACGCTCACCGACAGCGTTCATCGCATGGCGCGCCTGCTTGAGTTTCTGGCCGACCTGGGTTCGCAAGGTCTCGGCCTCTTCGCCAACCAGCGTGGCGCTGTCTCTCAGCAGCCTTTCCGACTCTTCAATCAGCGCCTGCAGCTCACTGAAGGCCTGATCCTTGATCTGCTCGGTATCGGCTTGCACAGTGATTTTCCTGGCCATGAACGCTTCCTCTATTTTGGTGAACATTGATCGATGGATGCTGGCGTCGCGGAAAGTTGCAGCGGTTTGGCCGACGCCAGCGGCTACAGTGTAAGATAACGCCCATTTTCAAGCGGTAGGAAGTCCTCATGAGTTTCAATCTGGCCAACAAGAGTTTTGCCGAACGGGCACAGATCGAAGACGAGAAGTCCCGGCTGTTCGAACTCTGGCAGACCAGCCTGGGCAAAGCCAAGGGCGAGGCTGCACGACTGATCGGCGAAAAGCCACGCCGCAAGGGCAAGTGGGCCGAGTGGGTGCGTACGGAGCTGGACGGCATGTCGCCGCCCGAATACGCCAACATGGTGCGCAGTGAAGTCAACAAGCTGATGGCTGCATCACGCTGACATTGGTGACAGCCGTCTCTACAACCTTGCAAAGCCTGCGGCTACCAGACACTGCTTGTGGGTTCTGGCAGGTTCAGGCGCCCGCGGTTGGTAAAGCGCACGGTACCCTGTGGCCCGCTGGCCAGTTTGCCGCGTAACTCATACGGCAGGCCATCGAGGCTGCGCGCCTGACCTAATCCATACGCCTGGCGCAGCATGGAAAAGGCGGTGATGCTTACCGGTACCACCAGTATGTCCTCGCTGTAGCGAGCAACGCTGCCGCGCTGATTACTGACACCGGCTGCCAGTGGTTGACCATTGACCTCAAGGTTCAGGGCAATACCGTTGTAGTTGATAGGCGTTTCGTTTGGGTTCTGGATACGCAGCTTGACGGCCATGCGCAGTTCAAGCTCTTGTCCCGGTAGCGGTTCGATACCGATGACGCTGATGTTTACCGGGTCACGCCCCTGAAACAGCGCGCACGCGCTCAAGGCCAGGATCAGCAGCACGCTCAAGGTTTGACGCAAGGTACGGAACATGGGCAGTCCTCGGTAATAGGGCACAGGCTCAGTGTGGCAAATACACCGGGGTGGTGGTAGCCGATGTGAGCAGCAAACCACAGGTTTGTCGCTGAACCTGTAGTGTTCCGAGCTATCCAACGATTGGGCGCAACGCGTTGTGGAGGTGATTCGATGAACACATCATGGCTAGGCGTGCAGTTGCTTGGCTTGAGTCTGTTGCTGGCGGCAACCGCGCAGGCGCAACCGGCTGCTCCGTTGTACCTGGCTGCGCAACCCGATAACCCTTATAACAGCCCGATCCGCAGAGCCAACCCGAACAGTCGACAAGGTAGCGTGCCGGCCATGCCGCCAGTTCCTGGCCCGTCTACCCAACCCAATCCGCGCCCGCCGACCCTGGAAAACCGGGGCATCGGTAATGGCGATAACCTGCGCCGGGAACAGCAGGTGCCGAATCTGGAGCCTTCGCGTCCGCCACGCGACTCCAGACGTGTACCGTAACTGCACTGAGGGCAGGGGAAGGCTGGCGCTCAGGCACTGCACGGCGGTAGGCTTGGCGTTTTGCCTGAGACGCTCCTGATGTCTGGCTTCAGCGAAGCTTCACCGTTGCAGTTCTACCAACAGGCGGTCGCCTGTAACGGCTTTGTCGCCGATGCAGCCCAACTGCAGGCGGCGACAGCCCTGCAAGCCTGTTTCGACGCTGTAGAACAGGGTGCGTCAGCACGTGGCGTCTACCTGTGGGGGCCGGTGGGGCGTGGCAAAACCTGGCTGATGGACCAGTTTCATCGCAGCCTGAAGCAGCCGGCACGGCGCCAGCATTTTCACCACTTCATGCGTTGGGTTCACCAGCGGCTGTTCCAGCTCAACGGTACGGCTGATCCGCTACGGGCCCTGGCACGCGCCTTGGCTGACGAGATCCGGGTGCTCTGCTTCGACGAGTTGTTCGTTAACGATATTGGTGATGCGATCATTCTGGGTGGACTGTTCCAGGTGCTGTTCGATGAGGGGGTGGTCATCGTTGCCACCTCTAACCAGCCACCGCAGCAGCTCTACCACGATGGCTTCAACCGTGAGCGCTTTCTGCCGGCCATCGCGGCGATCGAGCAGCATATGCAGGTCGTCGCTGTGGACGGCGGGCAGGATCACCGCCTGCACCCTGGGGTGGCTAAACAGCGCTATTGGGTGCGCCAGCCTGGCGAGAGCAGTGTACTGGGGGCGGTGTTTGCGAGCCTTTGTGGTGATGCCCAATGGTCAGCCGAACCCCTGCGTGTAGAGCACCGCAGCGTGCAGGTAGTGCAACGCAGCGACCAGGTGCTCTGGTGTCGCTACGCCGACCTGTGCGAGCAGCCGATGGCCGCGCCGGAGTTCATGGCCTTGTGCGACCGTTTCCAGGCGATTCTGCTTGGCGAGGTGCCTGCCCTCGGCGCGGCTCAGCGCCCGGCAAAAATTGCCCGGGGCACTGAGGACGGGGTTGAGCGGGTTGCTGCAGGTGACCGCGAGTTGCCACAGTTATCGGTGCAGGATGATGGTGTGCGGCGTTTCATTGCATTGGTCGATGAATGTTACGACCGTCGGGTGGCGTTGTACCTGGAGGCGCAGGTACCGCTGGAAGCGCTCTACACTCAAGGGTATCTCGAGTTCCCGTTCCGGCGTACGTTGAGTCGCTTGCGGGAGATGCAACTGCAACGCTTCTGTTGAGGAGCCGATCATGGCCGAGCCACTGTCGCACCACCTGCTGACCATGGCCTACAACAATGCCTGGGCCAATCACCGCTTGTACAAAGCCTGTCAGCAATTGACTCAGGATGATTTCGTCGCGCCACGCTGCGGTTTTTTTCCATCGATCAAGGCAACGCTTGAGCACATTCTGCAGGTCGACACGTTCTACCTTCAGGCCTTGGAGCGTGAGCACCGTGGTGAGCCGCCGGACATCGAGGCAGAAGGGCTCTTCGAGCCACTGGAGGCGTTTGAGGGCTGTGACCAGTTGCAGCGCGAGCAGGCGCAGGTCGATCATCGGCTGATCGCCTACTGCAGCCAGTTGCACGATCATCAATTGCAGCGTGAAGTCAGTATCGTGCGGCCTGACCGTGTGCAGTGTGAGCAGCGCTTGCGTCTGCTGGCGCACCTGTTTCAGCACCAGATCCACCACCGTGGCCAGGTGCACGCGATGCTTGCCGAAACCGAAGTGCCGCCACCGCAACTCGATGAGTTTTTCTGTGCGCAGGAGTCTGAGCTAAGGGCTCAGGACTTTGCCGAACTGGGCTGGACAGAGGAGCAGATCTGGGGCTAGTGCCGTGCCAGTATCAACGGTGTATCCAGCCAAGGGTGAGCAGCGCAAGTATCAGGTAGCGACCACCCTTGGCCACACTGACGAGTAACAGGAAGCGCCAGAACGGCTCACGCATTACCCCGGCAATCAGGGTTAGCGGGTCGCCGATCACCGGCATCCAGCTCAGCAACAGTGACCATTGACCGTAACGTTGGTAGCGCTGCTGGGCCTTGTCCAGTTGCTCGGGTTTGAACGGAAACCAGCGTTTGTCGCGTAGCTGTTCGATACCGCGGCCCAGCAACCAGTTGACGATCGAACCCAGCACATTACCGAGTGTGGCAATCAGTAGCAGGCTGAGCACCGCATCGGGCTCGCCAATCAGCAAACCCACCAATACGGCTTCGGACTGCATGGGCAGCAGCGTCGCTGCCGCAAAAGCACTGAGAAACAGCCCCCAGTGGCTGAGCATGAACACGCGATCAGTACGTGGCGATCACTTCGTCAGTGCCGTCCTTGGTCAGGCCGATGACTTGGTAGGCGTCTTTGTGGTCTCCCATTTCCATGCCGGGTGACCCCATTGGCATGCCTGGGACGGCCAGGCCTTTCAGGTCGGAGCGCTTGGCCAGCAGTTTGACCTGTTCGGCGGGTACGTGGCCCTCGACGAACTTGCCGTCGATCACACCGGTGTGACATGAGGCCAGGCGGGGGGCAACGCCCAGGCGTTCCTTGACCGCGCTCATGTTCGGCTCGACATGGTCATTGACCGTGAAACCGTTGTCACGCAGGTGGCTGATCCATTCCTTGCAGCAACCGCAGTTGGGGTCGCGGTAGACATCAATGGTCTGGCCGGCTTGAGTCAGGGTGCTGAAGGCCAGCAGGCCAAACAGGGCGATTTTCTTGGTCAGCATGGTTAATCTCCAGATCCAGACGCTGGTGTGTCACGTGTGTTCGAGTGCCCAGCGGTTAGCCGGCAGAATAGCGGAATTGGCGTTCAGGTGCAGCGTGGCCTGTTGCCGCTGGCTCATCCCCCGGTGTGGCGAAGCGGGAGACAGCGATCACGCTGAGGGCTCGATTCTAGCCCGTTTGGCCTGTCAGAAAGCTGAGCGTTGGATTACAGGTTTGTAAGGTGTTGTCAGCGGCCTGATCGGGGCGTTAGCCTTAATTAAGCAAAGGTTATTTGGGCAAGGGGTTTTCATGCAGCAAGTCATCGTCATAACCGGCGCAAGCCGTGGCATCGGTGCCGCTACCGCACGTCTTGCGGCGCTTCAGGGCTATCGGGTTTGCATCAACTATCACGCCGACGATGAGGCGGCCGAGCGTGTGTTGGCTGAGGTCCGTGAGTTGGGTGCCGAGGCGATTGCCGTTCGCGCCGATGTCAGTGTCGAAGATGAAGTCATCCAGTTGTTTCATCGGGTCGACAGTGAGTTGGGGCGGGTGACGGCGCTGGTCAACAACGCCGGGACCATCGGGCACACCAGCCGGCTTGAGGACATGTCCGAGTTCCGTCTGCTCAAGCTGATGAAGACCAATGTGGTGGGGCCTATGCTCTGCGCCAAACATGCGCTGCAGCGCATGTCGACCCGCCATGGCGGGCTGGGGGGCAGTATCGTGAACGTATCTTCAGTGGCCGCCCGGCTCGGTTCGCCCAACGAATATGTCGATTATGCCGCCTCCAAAGGTGCGCTGGACACGTTTACCGTGGGGCTGGCCAAGGAGGTCGCGAGTGACGGTGTGCGGGTCAACGCCGTGCGTCCTGGCTACATTCACACCGATTTCCACGCGCTCAGTGGCGACCCGGACCGGGTCAGCACGCTGGAGGCCAGCCTCCCCATGGGGCGCGGCGGGCGGGCTGAAGAAGTGGCCGAGGCCATTATCTGGTTGCTGTCGGACAAGGCGTCCTATTCCACCGGCAGTTTTATCGAGTTGGGGGGTGGGCGCTGACGCGCCTGCAGATCAGAACGAGCGGACGATTCGCCCCAGTGTCTCCATGGCCTTTTCCGATTGCTCGGTCCAAGGGCTGCCGTAGTTCAATCGTATGCAGTTACGAAAGCGCTGAGTGGCTGAGAAAATCGGCCCCGGTGCAATGCTGATACCTTGTGCCAAGGCCATCTGAAAGAGCTTCAGAGAGTCCATCTGCTCCGGCAATTCCAGCCACAGGAAGTAGCCTCCATCCGGGTGGCTGACCCGCGTTTGTGCCGGAAAATGCCTGGCAATGGCCGCGAGCATGGCGCTCTGCTGTTCTTCCAGGGCATAGCGCAGTTTGCGCAGGTGGCGGTCATAGCCGCCGTGCTGCAGGTAGTCGGCAATGGCTGCCTGCGCCGGCATTGAGGCGCACAGCGAGGTCATCAGCTTGAGCCGTTCGATCTTCTGGGCGTAGCGTCCGGCGGCCACCCAGCCGATGCGATACCCCGGTGCCAGGCTTTTGGAGAAGGAACCGCAGTGCATCACCAGGCCATCGGTGTCGAACGCCTTCGCCGGTTTCGGTGCCTGTTGGGCATAGTAGAGTTCGGCGTAGACATCATCTTCAATCAGTGGCACCTGATGCTGACGCAGCAGTTCCACCAACTGTTTCTTCTTCTCCTCCGGCATGCTGGCGCCCACCGGGTTCTGGAAATTGGTCATGCACCAGCAGGCTTTTACCGGATGCCGCTCCAGTGTCTGGGCGAGGACGCCAAGGTCGATGCCTTCGCGTGGGTGAACGGGAATTTCCACGGCCTTGAGTTTCAACCGTTCAAGAATCTGCAGGCAGGCGTAGAACGCAGGTGCCTCGATCGCTACCAGATCGCCGGGTTCGGTGACGGCTTGCAGGCACAGGTTCAGCGCCTCCAGGGCGCCGTTGGTGATCAGCAGCTCCTCCATCGGCAGCATCAAGCCGCCGACCATATAGCGCAGGGCTATCTGCCGCCGCAGTTGCGGGTTGCCTGGCGACAGGTCGGTGACCACCATGCGTGGGTCCATTTCCCGGCTGGCGCTGGCCAGCGAGCGGGCCAGGCGCGGCAGTGGGAACAGGTTCGGGCTCGGGAAGGCCGAGCCGAAGGCGACGGTTTGCGGGTCTTTGATCGAGTCGAGGATGGAGAACACCAGTTCGCTGACGTCAACTTCGGTGGACTCGGTGGCCTGCTCGATGATCTGCGGCTCATTGAACTGGCGTGGTGCGTGGGCGTTAACGAAATAGCCGGAACGTGGCCGGGCGCGGATCAGCCCGCGACGCTCCAGCAGGTAATACGCCTGGAACACCGTGGACGGGCTGACGCCGTGGGTCTGGCTGGCATAGCGCACCGACGGTACTCGCTGGCCAGGGCCGAGCACCCCGGAACGGATCAGTTCGGCAATATCGTCGGCGAATTTCTCGTAGCGTTTCATCATGGCTCGGCAGGTTCTGGGTACACGGAGTGTATGTGATCAGCGGTTCAAAGGCGCAACAAAGCGGCTGCGGGCCACGCTGCGTACGCTGGGTTCATCGCTGTCGACAACCTCGAAACTGATCTCCTGGGCGCTGCTGTCCGGACGGTCGGCGAGCATGGCCACCGAGACCGGCAAGTCGCTGATCTCGCCCGGTGCCAGGTTGAACTCGGTCTGGCCGTGGAGCACGAAGCCTTCGCTGTCGACCAGGCGCAGGCGGTAATGCTGGCGCTGTTGGGTTTTGTTGATGACCTTGAGGGTGTAGATGTTCTCGATCTGCCCCAGGTTGTTTTCCCGGAACAGGCCGCGGTCCTTGCTGACATCGAGCGAGACCATTGGGCGCTGGTTCAAGGCAATCACCAGGGCACCGATCATCACCACCAGCACGGTGCAGTAGCCGAGCAAGCGTGGGCGCAGCCAATGGGTTTTGCCCCCTTGCAGGGTGTGTTCGGACTTGTAGCCGATCAGGCCACGGTCATAGCCCATCTTGTCCATGATCGAGTCGCAGGCGTCGATGCAGGCCGCACAACCGATGCACTCCATTTGCAGGCCATCGCGGATGTCGATGCCGGTGGGGCAAACCTGTACGCACATATGGCAGTCGATGCAGTCGCCCAGGCCCTTGGCCTTGTGGTCGACGTCTTTCTTGCGTGGGCCGCGTGACTCGCCGCGTCGCGGGTCATAGGCGACGGTCAGGGTGTCTTTGTCGAACATCACGCTCTGGAAGCGGGCGTAGGGGCACATGTGCATGCAGACGGCTTCACGTAGCCAGCCAGCATTGATGTAGGTTGCCCCGGTGAAAAACAGCACCCAGAACAGGCTGACGCCGCCCAGTTGCAAGCTGAAAAGTTCTTCGGCCAGTGGCCGGACCGGCGTGAAGTAGCCAACAAAGGTCAGCCCGGTCAGTACGCTTATGGCCAGCCACAGGGTGTGCTTGGCTGAACGGCGGGCCAGCTTGTTCAGGCTCCAGGGCGCAGCATCCAGTTTGATTCGCTGGTTGCGCTCGCCTTCGGTGATCTTCTCGCACCACATGAAGATCCACGTCCAGGAGCTTTGCGGGCAGGTATAACCGCACCAGATGCGCCCGGCAAACACGGTAATGGCGAACAGGCCAAAGGCGCAGATGATCAGCAATGCCGAAAGCAGGATGAAATCCTGCGGCCAGAACGTGGCACCGAAAATATGGAACTTGCTTTCGGCCAGGTCCCAGAGCACGGCCTGACGACCGCCCCAGTTCAACCAGACCGTGCCGAAAAACAGCAGGAAAAGAAAGCCGGCACCACCGATGCGCAGGTTGCGGAACAGGCCGGTGAAGCTGCGGGTGTGGATGTGTCCGTCGCTGCTGGCGGCCTTCTTCTTGAAGGGGGAGGGCTCGGCAATCTCAACGATCTGGACGGGGATTCTATCGCTCATGGTTCGTCGCTCATCAGGCCTCGATCAGGCCAGAGCACTATGGCGAGCGTTCTGTTTGCATAACAGGCTCAGGTATTGCGATAAAAACCGTATCAGATTCAGTTGGGTGGGGGCGCAGGCCGCAGATTGCCTGGCTCGGGCCGTTGTGCGCGACGTGCCTGCGACTATCCACCGCACCCGTTGCAGAGGCGTGGATCTGTGGGCGATTTTTGAGGAGGCAGGAAGCACTGAGGGGAGCCTAGGCTCCCCTCAAAGATTGTTGCGTGCTCTTTTTATTATTGTGAGGGTGGCCTTTTGTTGTTTTTGTCGGCCACGACCTCTGTGTTGCGGGCGATCCCCATCCGGGATCAAGAGCAAACGTATTTTTTTGAGCGCTGATCTGCTTTCATCATTGCTGATACAACCTGACGGGCGCTACCTTGGGGTAGTTTTATTGTTCTCTGCCTGGTCGTGGGGGCACGCCCCCGAAAAGCACATCATCTCCAAAAAAATCTGTTAGCTGCGTCTCTGCCGTGGTTGTTCTTGTTATGCCAGAGTCGTTGCGTCTTATTTTTATTGGGTTGTCGCATTTTTTATTGTTGTTGTACCGAACATATAGCAGGTGGCGTGCCAACTTTTTAAAACTCAATAAAATCAATGGTTTAGAGATTTTGTTGAAAAGGTTGGCCGGGAGAATCTGTCGATTTGTTTCTGTGTTACCCGTTTTTTCCCTGAAAAATGTGGGGGCGGTAACACTGGCTGCGAGGCCGGCTGTTACCGTCACGGGATTACTGGGCGTTACGTGCACGCGCAACACGTGAACCGCTGGCGCGGCCCAGAACGTTGCTGATCCGCTGGCCGGCTGCAATCAGTGCGTCCAGGTCGATACCGGTCTTGATGCCCAGGCCCTGAAGCATGTACAGCACATCCTCACTGGCCACGTTACCGCTGGCGCCCTTGGCATAAGGGCAGCCACCCAGCCCTGCGACCGAGCTGTCGAACACGGCAATCCCTTCCAGCAGGCTGGCATAGACGTTGGCCAGTGCCTGGCCATAGGTGTCATGGAAGTGCCCGGCCAGTTGTGCCCGTGGTACCTGCGCACCAACCACCTCGAACATCCGGCGGGTTGCGCCTGGGGTGCCGGTACCGATGGTGTCACCCAGCGAGACTTCATAGCAGCCCATGTCGTAAAGCTCGCGGGCTACCGGGGCCACTTGCTCGGCGCTTACCGCACCTTCATAAGGGCAGCCCAGTACACACGACACATAGCCGCGTACACGCACGCCGTGCTGTCGTGCGGCTTCCATGATCGGTACGAAGCGTTGCAGGCTCTCGCTGATCGAGCAGTTGATGTTTCGCTGCGAGAAGGCTTCAGAGGCCGCCGCGAATACCGCGACCTCCTTGACTCCGGCGGCCAGTGCGTCCTCGAAACCGCGCAGGTTCGGTGCCAGGGCGGCGTAGGTCACGCCGGCTTTTTGTTTGATGTGCGCGAACACATCGGCGGAACCCGCCATTTGCGGTACCCACTTCGGTGAGACAAAGCTGCCGACTTCAATGTAACCAAGCCCCGCAGCAGTCAGGTCATCGACCAGCTGTACCTTGTCTGCCACGCTGATCGGCTGGGCTTCGTTCTGCAGGCCGTCGCGTGGGCCGACTTCGACCAGGCGGACATTCTCGGGCATTGTCATTGGGAAGGTTCCTGTGAGGCCTCAACGGCGCTTTTCTGATTGTTCAGGGTGGTTGCCAGCGCCTGTATGCAGCGCTCTTCGGCGGTGTCCAGTTCCAGTTGCATCTGTTGGATGTCGAGTAACTGCTGCTCAAGCTGGGCGCGCCGCTCGGCAATCTTTGCCAACATGCTGTTGAGCTGCTTCTGGTTACCGCTGCTGGGGTCGTAGAGCTCGATCAGCTCGCGGCACTCTGCCAGCGAAAAGCCGATTCGCTTGCCACGCAGGATCAGCTTCAGGCTGACTTTGTCGCGAGCCGTATAGATACGCTCCAGGCCCCGGCGTTCGGGGCTGAGCAGTCCTTGCTCCTCATAAAAGCGAATGGCACGGGTGGTAATGTCCAGTTCGCGGGAAAGGTCGGAAATACTGTAGGTCTGGCTACTCATGGCAAGGCTCGGCTAGGTGCATGCGCTAAACCTAAAGGCAGCTTTACGTATACGTCAAGCTGGATTGTGATTGTGCATGCGACAGGGTTTGAGTTCAGGCGTGTACGGGCTGCGTTTCTTGCGCGACGACCCGTTGGCACAACTCGATGATCTGCTCGCGCATCCAGCGGTTGGCGGGGTCCTGGTCCGTGCTCTCATGCCAGTACAGGTGGGTTTCCAGCGGCGGAACATCGTTGACCGGCAGTGGTGTGAAATTCAGATGATGGAGCCGAGCAAAGCGTTCTGGCACGGTCATCACCATGTCGGTCTGTTGCAACACCTGCGAGGCCATCAGGTAATGTTGTGAACGCAGGGCGATCTTGCGTTGCAAGCCCATCTTGCCCAGTGCCAGGTCGACATAGCCCAGCCCGTTGCGGCGGCTGGAAATGTGGATGTGGGTCAGGCCCATGTATTCATCCAGGCTGAGCGTGTCTTTGGCCAGCGGGTGGCCCTCGCGCATGGCGCAGACGTACTGGTCTTGCATCAGTTTTACATGACGCACTTGCGGGTCTGTGTTGAGCGGCGCGTCGACGGCGAAGTCAAGGCGCCCGGCCGCCAGCTCCTTGGTCGTTTCTCGGCGTTTGCAGAGGAAACTTTCGATGGCCACTGCCGGGGCCAGACGCCGCAGGCGTTGGAACAAGGGGGGCAGAATCACCGCTTCGGTCAGGTCCGTCATGCTGATACGAAAGGTCTTGTTCGCCTGCAGGGGGGTGAAGATCCGGCTCTCCTGTACCGACACACGCAGCAACGACAGGGCGTTACGCACCGGGCCGATAATGTTCTGGGCCATGGGGGTAGGCACCATGCCCTGAGCGGTACGCACGAACAAGGGATCGTTGAAGGTATCACGCAGCCGTGCCAGGGCGTTGGAGACCGCTGGCTGGGTAATGCCGACGATCTGCCCGGCGCGGGTCAGGTTGGCTTCGGTGTAGATCGCATCGAAGACGATAAACAGATTGAGATCGACCTTGTTCAGGTTCATGGGCGCTGCTCTTGTAGGTGTTATCTGCTGATCATATATCGCTTATGAATGTTTATACACGGTGAGAATAGGCTAGGTGGATTTTGGCCGGTGAACTACAGTCTGCTCAGCCCCTTTTTACGCAGAAGGTACTGCCGATGGATTTCGCCTATTCACCCAAGGTCCAGGCGTTGCGCGAGCGCGTCATGGCGTTCATGGATGCCTATGTTTACCCGGCCGAAGCGGTCTTCGAGCGTCAGGTCGCCGAGGGTGATCGCTGGCAGCCGACTGTAATCATGGAGGAACTCAAGCGCAGGGCTCAGGCTGAAGGCCTGTGGAACCTGTTCTTGCCTGAGTCGGAACTGGGGGCGGGGCTGACCAACCTGGAATATGCGCCGTTGGCCGAAATCATGGGCCGCTCATTGCTGGGGCCGGAGCCATTCAACTGCTCTGCGCCGGACACCGGCAACATGGAAGTGTTGGTGCGCTATGGCAGTGAGGCGCATAAGCAGCAGTGGCTGGTGCCCTTGTTGCGTGGCGAGATTCGTTCTGCGTTCGCCATGACCGAGCCGGACGTGGCATCTTCTGACGCCACCAATATGCAAGCTACGGCGGTGCGCGATGGCGATGCGTGGGTGATCAATGGGCGCAAATGGTGGACCTCCGGCGCCTGTGATCCGCGTTGCAAGGTCATGATCTTCATGGGCTTGAGCAACCCGCAAGGGCCACGTCATCAACAGCACTCGATGATCCTGGTACCTACCGATACCCCCGGGGTGAACATTGTCAGGCCGTTGCCGGTGTTCGGTTATGACGATGCGCCCCATGGTCATGCTGAAGTGCTCTTCGAGAATGTCCGCGTACCCTACGACAACGTATTGCTGGGCGAGGGCAGGGGTTTTGAGATTGCCCAGGGCCGTCTCGGCCCAGGCCGCATTCACCACTGCATGCGTTCGATCGGTATGGCCGAGCGTGCCCTGGAGTTGATGTGCAAGCGTTCAGTGGCGCGCAACGCCTTTGGCAAACCGCTGGCGCGGCTGGGCGGTAACATCGACAAGATCGCTGATTCGCGGATGGAGATCGACATGGCCCGACTGTTGACCCTCAAGGCGGCCTACATGATGGACACGGTGGGTAACAAGGTGGCCCGCAGCGAGATCGCCCAGATCAAGGTGGTGGCACCAAACGTTGCGTTGAAGGTGATCGATCGGGCCATTCAGATACATGGCGGGGCTGGCGTTTCCGGTGACTTCCCGCTGGCCTACATGTACGCCATGCAGCGCACGTTACGATTGGCCGATGGCCCGGATGAGGTCCACCGCGCCGCGATCGGCAAGTACGAGATCGGCAAGTACGTACCGCGCGAGCCACTTCGCAGCGAGCCTCAGTAAACCCAGACCTCGACCCGGCGGTTGCGGATTCGGCCTTCGTCCTGGTCGTTCGCCGCTACCGGCAGTTCGGCGCCCAGGCCAAGGATCTCCCGAGCGGTCACGCCTTGCCGGGCCAGCTCGCGGCGCACGGCCATGGCGCGCAACTTGGACAGCAGGGTGGCGCGCGCCGGGTCGCTCTTGGCATCGCCGAACCCCACCAGGCTGATCTTCTGGTCGAGCTTGCCGGTGCGCTTGAGGTACGCGACCACCCGTTGCAGATCGGCTTGCGCCTTGTTGTCCAGCGTGGCGCTGCCTTCGGCGAAGCGAAAGTTCACCGAGAGCCGTTGTGCCTGTTCAAGCAGACCTCGATAAGCCGCAGGCATCTCGGCATTGGCCCGTACCGGCATCGCCTGGATGGTCTGGGCAATGAAGCCGCTGGCGGTGACGATGGCCTGGCCGGGTTCGCTTTGTGCAAAGCGAATCAGCGCCTGGGCCCAGGGGTTGTGCTGGCCGGGTGGCAGGTAGAAATACAGCCGACGGGCCAGCGGATAATCTTCGCTGGCGATCAGCCCGGGTGTCGGCAACATCGCACTCGCCGCGCCGTCGGCGATGGCCAGGACTTTGGCGCCGTGCACTGAGCTCAGGCTGCTGAAACCGATTGCCTGACGATCACGACGAACTTCGGCGGCCAACTGCTCACCCGACTCAAACCGTGTGGTACTGGTTGCCAGCGTCAGATCATGGGGGTCGAGTACCAGGCTCTTGAACGTCTCGAACGTACCGGAGCGATCGTCGCGAGCGTACAAGCGGATCGGCCCGCTGCCGAGACCTAGCGCGTCCCAGGTCGTAATGCGGCCAGCGAAAATTTTTGCCAACTGTTCGGTGGTCAATTGTGGCAAGGGATTGTCCGGGTGGACGATCACCGCCATGCCATCAAGGGCGATCACCTGCTCGGCATCGGCACTTTTCAGATCGCCAAGCGCTTCCAGGTCGACCAGTTCGCTGTCTTTGATCGGGCGCGAGGCCGCCGCCAGGTCGGCGTCACCGTTTTTAAGCGCGGTAAAACCGGTGCTCGACCCGTGGGCCGCAATGTTCACCTGGATCAACTCGCCCTGAGCAGTGTGGCCTTGTACCTGGACTTCGTTGGCAACCGTGCCGGGCAGGATCTGGATGTCCTGCACGGCTTGCGTTTGCAGCATGCCGCGCACCAAGGCTGGCGCCAGCACGCTGCCGATAGTGTTGGAACCCTGCAGGCGTAGTACCGTTTGCCCGGCGTGCGCGGCGATGGGGAGGGCGGCTAACAGGCTGAGGAGCAGCCGAAAAACAAGGGGGAACATGCCAGTGGGTGCTCGCGGCTATAGGTCGTGCCGGGAGATTAAGACAATACGATGACCGCAAGATGACGAAGGGTCAGAGGATCTTGGCTGAATGGTACGCCGGCAACATTGCTACTACCCTCTGAGAAACACGCATTTTGCGTGGTTCCCTGTGGCCAAACGCCTGACGTGAGGATCGACCGATGCTGCAACGGTTAAGCGTGACGTTACTGGTTTCTTCCTTTGCACTGCTTGCGGCGTGTGCGACGCACGTCGACAGTACCAGTGAAGCATCATTTTCTGCGTCGATGGTGGCCATAAGTCAGGGCTTGGACCTGGAGCAGAAAGCGGCGTTTGATCGGGCGCTGACAGTGGTCAGGGAAGCATATGGGCTTGACCGCGCGCGAATGGCCAAGGCGTTGGATGGCAAGGACGCCGAGGATGTCCTGGACCTTGCTGCGGATATCCGTGAAAAACAGGATGAGGCGGCCCTGGCGCAAGCCGAAAAGGATCAGGCGGCTCATCTTGAGTCATCGAAGGCGAACCTTGCGCAGTACACGGAACACTGTGAAGCGCTTGAAGCCAAGCGCCTGGCCGAGGATCCGGACAGCCGCGGCCCCAGTCGTTTTGAGGCACACGTGTGTGCGTCCGCAGACAGCTATGAACGCACGGTCGACAATCTTGAAGAGATGACGGCGCAGCAGTATAAGGACGCTGATAAAGACACGATCAGCCAGCTCAAGCTGGACTGAACATCGGCGTTGTCTGCCACCGGGTGTCGGTGGGGTGCCTTGGCGTTCGCGGTGTTTGCATCGCGGGCAAGCCCGCTCCCACATGTGGGATGCAGGCAAGCCAGGGGCGGGGCTTAGCTCAATTCCAGCCAGATCGGTGCGTGGTCCGAGGGCTTTTCCATGCCGCGCAGTTCGTAATCGACGCCTGCATCCTTGAGCCGTGGCAGCAGCCCTTGAGAGGTCATGATCAGGTCGATGCGCAGGCCACGCTTGGGTTCATCCTCGAAACCACGGCTGCGGTAGTCGAACCAGCTGAAACGGTCGCAAACGTCAGGGTTCAGGTGGCGGAAGCTGTCGACCAGGCCCCAGTTTTTCAGCCGTGCCATCCACTCGCGCTCTTCCGGCAGGAAGCTGCATTTACCGGTCTTGAGCCAGCGCTTGGCGTTGTCCGGGCCGATACCAATGTCGCAGTCTTCCGGGGAGATGTTCACGTCGCCCATTACCACCAAGGGCTGCTGGTTCTGGAACTGGCTTTCAAGCAGGGTTTGCAGGTCGCTGTAGAAACGCTGTTTGGCCGGAAATTTGGTGGGGTGGTCGCGACTTTCACCCTGGGGGAAGTAGCCGTTCATGATGGTGATCGGTGTGCCATCGACGTCGGCGAAGGTGCCCCAGATGAAACGGCGCTGGGCGTCTTCCTCGTCGGTACTGAAGCCCTTGAACAGGCTCAATGGCGCTTGGCGCGAGAGCAGGGCGACGCCGTAGTGGCCCTTTTGACCATGGAAGTTCACGTGGTAGCCCAGCGCCTGAACTTCAGCCAGTGGGAATTGCTCGTCAGCCACTTTGGTTTCTTGCAGGCCGATCACGTCCGGTTGGTGCTTTTCGATCAACGCGGCCAACTGATGGGGCCGGGCGCGCAGGCCGTTGATGTTGAACGAGACGATCTTCATGGAAGCAACAATCCTGGTAAAAGTCAGGATGCTAGCTGACATCGTCGGCCACGACCAGCGTGGCGGCCCTGTCGATCGCCTGCTAACGTGCTTCACGAGGGCGCGCCAGCGTAGCGAGTACCTCACTGGCAATGAATGCCCAGGCCTGGAGGTTTTCACGATGTCCGAATCGACTGCTGTTACGGCTGAAGTCCGCTTGCTCGATGGGGGCTACAGTCATGAAACCCGCTCGTTGCTTTACCATGCCTACCGCCGCGAGCCGACCTTTGCCTACCTGTTCGAAGCGGCGCGCCCTGGTTACGACCACCGCATCCGCGCCACGGTGCGAGAGCTGGTGCAGCAGCACTTCTATCAAGAACTGCCCGCGTTGGGGTTGCTGATCGGGGAGCGTTTGATTGGCGTTGCACTGATTGCACCACCACAACGTCGGCTCAGCGTCACGGAAAGCTGGGCCTGGCGTATGCGCATGTTGCTGAGCACCGGGTTCAACTGCACGCGCCGTTACCTGGATTACCAGGCGGCACTGATGGCCTGCCTACCCACTGACGCGGTTCACATGTTGCCGCTGCTGGGTGTCCATCCGCAGTTTCAGGGCCAGCACTTTGGTGAACAGTTACTGCAGGCGTTGCACGACTGGTGTGCCGAAGATGAGCACTCTCAAGGGATTGTTCTGGACACCGGCAATGAGCATTACCTGGCGTTTTATGCGCGGCAGGGCTATCAGGAGATTGGTGAAATTGCGGTAGGGCCTGTTCGTGAGCACGTTTTTTTTCACCCGAACCCCCAGCATTCCCGGCAAATCGGGGCGTAATCGAGCAATGAGCGATGGCCGCGGTCGCCCGGCTGCCGTAAAGCTCTGGTAGCATCGGTGCTTATGACGTATTTAGCACCTTTTACCTGTGGTTTGATTCTATGCATCGCCAGCTTCGCCGTTTGTGCACAAAGTGAACTGGTCGTTCGGATAAAGCCTGCCAACAGCGAGCTCAAGGACAATATCGAAGGTTACATTGGTAGCCTGGGTGACCGTGACGAAGAGGCTTTGATGCGCTTCAGTCGCGGTGCCGTCGAGCAGGCCAGAAAAGCGGCCCAGGCCTTGGGTTACTACCAGCCCCATATCGAAACCGAGATCAAACCCCCGGCCAAGGCGAACAAGGGGCCACGCCTGGTGATGACCGTTGAGCCGGGCGAGCCAATCCGGATTCGCGACATCACGGTACGTATTCAAGGGCCGGCCAGTGAACTGAAAGCCTTTCGGATTCCAAATAGCCGTTACTTGCGCTCGGGCGAAGTGCTCAATCATGGGCATTATGAGGACGCCAAGCGGCTGATTCAGAACCAGGCTTCCCGCTATGGCTTCTTCAGTGGCCGGTTTCTCCGGCAACGTCTGACGGTCGATCCACTGGCTGGGGTCGCTGATATCGAGCTGGTCTACGACAGTGGCCCGCGCTACGCCCTGGGCAAGGTCCAGTTTACCGGTGACAGCCCGTTCGATGAGGACCTGTTGCGCAGGATGGTGCCGTTCCAGGAAGGTGCGCCCTATGATTCTGAGCTGATCGCCGAGCTCAACAATGCGCTGCAGTCCAGTGGTTACTTCGAGAGGGTACGTGTCGATGCGGCACCGACGGCATCCGTCGGCCAGACAATCCCGGTGGCGGTTCAGTTGCAGACCCGCAAGCCCCGTACCATGGGCTTGGGCCTGGGTTTTTCGACGGACGTCGGGCCTCGTGCCAAGGCTAACTGGACGCGCCATTGGGTTAACCCTGAAGGTCATAGCTACGGTATCGAGACCGAGGTATCGGCCCCCCGGCAGAACGTCGGCCTGTGGTACGACGTGCCTCTGGATCCTCCGCTGACCGACAAGTTTCGTTTTGCCGGCGGTTACCAGAACGAAGAAATCGCCAATACCGACAGCCTCAGTAAGCTGCTGACGGTAGGCCCGGAATGGCACAGCAAGTTGCCCAGTGGTTGGCAGCGGGTGATCTCGCTGAAATGGCAGCGTGAAGAGTATCGCCTGGGTGACGACTCCGGGTTGAGCAACCTGCTGATGCCCGGTGTCAGTTATGCCTACCTGCGCAGCGACAACCGCATTGATCCGCACAATGGCTACCGCCTGCAGTTCGACACGCAGGTCGCGAAGGAAGGCCTGCTCTCGGACACCAACCTGGTGCATGGCAATGTCCTGCTCAAGGGCTTGACCACCCTTGGGCGGAACCACCGTTTCCTGGGCCGGGTACAGTTTGGCGGCAGCGCCACCAACGGCTACAAATCAATGCCGCCGTCGTTGCGGTTTTTCGCCGGTGGCGATCAGAGCGTGCGCGGTTACGACTACCAGACGCTGTCGCCGAAGAACTCGGACGGTGACCGTATCGGCGGCCGCTACCTGGTGGCCGGCAGTGTTGAGTACCAATACTCGATTGCCGAGAAGTGGCGCGTGGCGACCTTCGTCGATCAAGGCAACTCATTCAACAGTCTGGAACTGCCTAGCCTCAAGACCGGCGTCGGTCTTGGTGTGCGCTGGGTATCTCCGGTGGGCCCACTGCGCCTGGACCTCGCCCACGCGCTGGATGACGAGGGCGGTATTCGTTTGCACTTTTCCATGGGGCCGGAACTGTGAGTCGTGTGTTTAAAGGGATTGCCATCGGCCTGGTCGGCGTACTGCTGGTTGTGGTCTTCGGTGTGGCCGCTGTACTGGGTACGCAGGCGGGCAGCCGTTGGGTACTGAACCGGGTGCCAGGGTTGCAACTGGACGACTTCCAAGGGCGGCTGGCAGGGCAGTGGCAGGCCAAGCGCCTGTTGTGGGAGCAGTCGGGTAACCGGGTCGAGTTGACGCAGCCGTTGCTGGCGTGGTCGCCCGCCTGCCTGTTGCGAATGACGTTATGCGTAACCCAGCTACGCGCCGAGCGGGTGGACCTGGCGTTTGCCCCCGGCGAGCCCTCGACAGACAGCGGCCCGCTGCAGTTGCCGGCCTTGGCATTGCCGCTGAACATCGAGCTGGGTGAGCTACAGATTGGTCGACTGACGCTGGATGGCAATGAGCAGTTGAGTGAGTTGCAACTGGCGGCGCGTTGGAGCGTCGAGGGCCTGCGTATTGATCGCCTGCAGGTTCAGCGCGAGGATTTGCACCTGGCGCTGCAGGGGATGCTGAAGCCTGAAGGCGACTGGCCCATGCAGGCCAGCGGCCAACTGCAATTGCCTGTAGTGGATGGGCAGCCGTGGCAATTGGCCCTGAAGGTGGACGGTGACCTGCAGCAGACGTTGCGGGTAAGCGCGGACAGTACGGGCTATTTGCAGGGACGACTCGATGGGCAGTTGCAGCCGCTGGCGGCGAACCTGCCGGCCAAGGTGCGTATCAGCGCCGACGCCTTCAAGGCGAGCGCCGACCTGCCGGATACCCTGCAGCTCAATCAGGTGTTGCTGACCGGTGAAGGCGACCTGAGCGCGGGTTACCGGCTTGCGGGCAATGCCAGCCTGCCGGCCTCGCAGGGCCCGATCGCCCTGGCCCTGCAAGGCCGGGTCGATGCCCGTGGTGCCGAACTGTCAGCGCTCGACCTGAACGCTTCCGCAGAACAGTACCTCAGGCTCAAGGCCACCGCCGACTGGCAACAGAGCATCAAGGCCAGCGCTCAGCTTGAGTGGCTGGACTTCCCCTGGTTGCGCCTTTACCCGCTGGATGACGCGCCGCAGGTCACCCTGCGTCGTTTCAATGGCCAGGTCCGTTACCAGGAAGGCCGTTACGAAGGGGATTTTGCCGGTGACCTGGACGGCCCGGCCGGTGCGTTCAAGATCAGCAGCCCGTTCAAGGGCGATCTCACGGCTATCGACTTGCCGCAGCTTGTTCTGAGTGCGGGGCAGGGTAAGGCCGCGGGTAACCTGCGGGTGCAGTTCGCTCAAGGCATTGCCTGGGATACGGCACTGGAGTTGTCCGCGCTTAATCCTGCGTATTGGCTGGCCGAGTTGCCCGGTACATTGGCTGGGCCGTTGCGCAGCACGGGCGAGTTCAAGGATGGCCACCTGCGGCTGGATGCCGACGTAAACCTCAAGGGCCGCCTGCGTGGCCAGCCGGCGCTGCTTCAGGCCAAGGCTGGCGGTGCAGGGGAACAGTGGACCTTGGGCACCCTGGAAATTCGGCTGGGGGACAACCGTATCAACGGTAGCGGCAGCCTTCAGCAGCGTCTGGCCGGCCAGCTCGACCTCGACATGCCCCGTTTAGGGCAGCTCTGGCCGCAACTGCAGGGGCGTTTGAAAGGGCGCCTGGACGTTGCGGGCACACTCAAGGCCCCACAAGGGCAATTGACCGTGCAAGGGCAGCAGTTGGCCCAGGCCCAGAACCATCTGCAACGCCTGGATCTCAGCGCGCAGATGGACTCGGCACAACGTGTACGGATTGAGTTGGAGGCCGGTGCGATCCAGTTGGGTGAAACGGGATTGGGTACGCTTACTGCCAAGGGGCAGGGCGACAGGCGCCAACAGCAATTGCGCCTGGGCCTGAAGGGGCCGCAACTGGTGCTTGACCTCGAACTGGACGGTCAGCTGGACAAAGACAACTGGCGGGGGCGCCTGGCCAGTGGGCGTATCCAGGCCGGAGGCCAGGATTGGCAGTTGCAGGCCCCAGCCCGGCTACAGCGCCTGGCGAATGGCCAGATTGACTTCTTTGCTCATTGCTGGCGTTCGGGTGATGCCAGCCTGTGCGGCGAAGACCAGCGCCTGGCCCCCGAGCCCAAGCTGCGTTATCACCTCAAGCAGTTCCCGTTGCAGAGCCTGGCCCAATGGTTGCCGAAAGACTTTGCCTGGAGCGGCCAACTCAATGCCGATATCAACCTCGACCTGCCGGCCAGCGGGCCCAAGGGACGGGTTCAGGTTGATGCCAGTGGTGGCACCCTGAGGTTGCGCGAGAAAGGCCAGTGGCTGGATTTCCCTTACCAGACCCTGCGCCTGGACAGCACCTTGGGCCCACGGCGGGTAGATTCCCGTTTGGCGTTTCGTGCCGAGCGACTGGGTGAGCTGACCCTGGACACGCGTCTTGATCCGCTTGCGAAAAACAAACCTGTCAGTGGCACGTTCAGTTTGAATGGCCTGGACCTTTCCATCGCCCGGCCTTTTGTTCCGATGGTCGAGCGCTTGGCCGGCCAGTTGAATGGCAGCGGCAGGTTGTCCGGCACGTTGCTGGCGCCACAGGTCAACGGTAGCCTGACCCTTTCGCAGGGCGAGGCCAGCGGTGCAGAACTGCCCATCAGCCTGCGTGAGCTGACCTTGCGTGCCGTGATCGCCGGTGAGCAGGTTCAGTTGCAGGGTGACTGGAAAAGTGGCGAGACTGGCCAGGGACAGTTGAGTGGTCAGATCGGCTGGGCGCGCGCGTTGGCGGTCGACCTGCGTGTTCATGGCCAGCGCTTGCCAGTCAACGTCGAGCCCTACGCCGTGCTGGAGGTAGCCCCGGACCTGAACATCGGCCTGCAAGGCGACAAGCTGGCAATCACAGGCAAAGTGCTGGTGCCCAAGGGCAAGATCAGCATCCGCGAGTTGCCGCCATCCACCGTCAAGGTATCCGATGATACGGTGATCGTCGGCCACCAGACCGAAGCGGGTCAGGCCCCCTTGGCGATGGCCATGGACGTCGACGTCGAGGTAGGGCAGGACAAGCTGTCGTTCAGAGGGTTTGGTTTGAGTGCCAACCTGCGGGGTGCCGTGCATATCGGCGACAACCTCGACACCCGTGGTGAGCTGAGCCTGGTTGATGGCCGTTATCGCGCCTATGGCCAGCGCTTGACTATCCGCCGTGCGCGATTGCTGTTTGCAGGCCCTATCGATCAGCCGTATCTGGACATCGAGGCCGTACGCAAAACCGATGACGTGATCGCGGGTATTCGCCTCAGTGGCAGTGCTGAACAGCCGACCACCCAGGTGTTTTCCGAGCCGGCCATGAGCCAGGAGCAGGCCTTGTCGTATCTGGTATTGGGGCGGCCATTGGGCAGTACCGGTGAGGACAACAACATGCTTGCACAAGCGGCGCTGGGCTTGGGGCTGGCGGGCAGTTCGGACCTGACCGGTAGCCTGGCGAAAAGCCTCGGTATCGACGACTTCCAACTCGACACTCAGGGGAGCGGCGCCAGCACCAGCGTGGTCGCCAGCGGCAACCTGACGGAACGCCTGAGCTTGCGTTATGGCGTGGGCGTATTCGAACCGGCCAACACCATTGCCTTGCGCTACCTGTTGAGTAAAAAGCTCTACCTGGAAGCCGCCAGTGGGATCGCCAGTTCGCTTGATCTGTTTTACAAACGCGACTTCTGAGTCAGCGAACGGTTGCAGCGGCGATGAACTCGTTGTCCGCGGATGGCGGTGCAGGATCGGGCTGGCGGCAGGGGGTAATCAGTTGGGTGTACTCTTCGATCAGACGATTCAATGCCTCGGGCGGTTCGCAGGCCTGAAACTGCATACGAATCTGTACTTCGTCCGGGTCACGATGATCGCCTTGGCGCTTGTTCTGAGCGCCTACGGTGACCATGAACCGTTCGTGCTTGAGTGCGCTGTTTTCCAGTACATGGCTTGCATCGGCCAGTTCGGTGTTCTGGATCTTTACCGAGAGGTCGACTTGCATCCGCTCCAGGGCCAGGCCGCGTGGTGACACCAGCGTGATCAGGGGGATGCTCAAGGTATGTCGGTCATCCATGGCGACATCAACCATCTTGGCTTTCATCGGGGCGCCCAAGGCTTCGGCGTCATAGTCAAAAAACTGGTCAAACAGCTTGATGTACTGTTGTGCGATCAGGTTGTTCGCTGCCGCTGCGGCGTCCTGCAGACCTCGGGTAATGTCAGCCAGGTCGCAGGTGGCAAGGGGCTCTTTGTCGTTAGGACTGCGTTCCAAGAGGCTGGGCTCCTTTGGCGAGGGACGGGGAGGCTCCGCTCATCAGAGCGGAACCTGTTGTCGCGTGTCAGTTAGTGGTCTGTTGTACCTGGTCTGGCATTGGCAGTTTGGATTCAGGCAAGGCGTCCTTGTTCTGCGCCTCGGTGTTGGGAAGCATGACCGGCTTGGTGGCGGCATCGGTCAGGAAGTCGATGACGCGCATCAAGGCTTCTGGCGGATCCTGGCGTTTGACGCGGGTGTTGAACGCGTAACGCGCGCGGGTGTCGGTCTTGCGGGTTTGTGTTGACTTGTGGCTGACCTGGCCTTTGACGCTCATCTTGAACGGGCCCCAGCCAATGGAAGCGCCAAACTCTGCGCTGCCACCGGTTTCAGAGCTGCTTTCGGCCTGCTGGCTGATGGTCAGCTCGAACTCGATGTTACCTTCTTCAATGGCGATGTTCGGGTGGGTGATGGCCGCCAGCAGAGGGATCTGCATTTTCTTGGCGACGGTACCCTGATAGACACCCTGTTCGTCCGTGAGAGTTTCTTCATAGTCGAATTGGATGGCTACAGCCTTGCCATCCTGGATACAGACGCCCATGAGGAAGTCTGCGTAGGATTTACTGGCGCTAACCTGCGCCTGAATCATGGCCTGCAGTGGCCCGGAGATCATCCGGTCCAGTGGCAGTGCGTTCATGACCGAGCCGATGAGGCTGTTATCGATAGTTGCCATGGTGAGATTTCCTTATCGTGAAGTGCGCGTGAGTGCGCGGTTACCGTTACGCGGTGTGGCGGGCGTGAGCCTCTTGACGCCGGATATTGCCGATCTGGCGCAGGCTCAGGCCGTATTTGTCGGCCAGCACGCTACGGGACAGGCCGTGCGAGCTTTCCTGTTGAATCTGTTGGTTGCGCAGTTGCCGGTTGAAGTGGTCGGGTTTGGGAATCTCCAGGGCCGTACCGGCATAGCGTTTGATCAAGGCCTCAAGCTGTTCATTGGGCAGTACATCGGCCAGCGTGGTGCGGCCTGGGTGCTTGGGAATGTACTTGGGCCTGCCGCCGTAGATGCAGGTCAAGCGATACGCGCTTTCCAGCCCGACACACGCGATCAAGGCTTGCAGGGAATGAGGCAGTTGGGTGATGTCGATACGGTTCAGGTCGCAGAGTTCCATGATCACTTCCTTGTCAATGAGCAAGCCATTTGGGCCTGCGGTAGGTGTTAGCCGTCAGCATTCAGCGTGATCAGCAGTGCCGTATCGGCTGGCTGCGTTGGTCGGCGTCATGGGTTGATTCTCGGGCACTGCGCGACAAAAGATCTAGGTAGCAAGCGGGTCTGTACCAGTAGCTGTTCCTGCTTATGTTCGGTGGGAAAAATGGCGAAGGGATGTGGGTATTCAGCGGCGTAACAGGCGCAAAGCCCCGGTTTTCGGCCCGCCACCACAACGGCATAGCCGCTGCTTGGCGCTACCAGCGTTAGTCGCAAGGGTGGGTGACCAACAGGCTGACCTGAGCCATCAATGCGGTTTGGCGAGGCAGCGCATTGTCGGGGAAGGAACGCCAATCAACCCATAGGCAGACAGCGGTGAGTGGGGTGCCGCCGCGTGCGCCGACGACCTGAGGTGCGAAGTCGCGTCGGTACAACGCCTGGGTTTTTTTCAACCCTTGAACCCGTTCAGCCGAGGCCAGCGTGGCTTTTACCAGTGACGGTATTTCCTGCATGGGGATGGTGAAGGCTTCGCGTGTTTCCGGGCTACCCAGGTGCCCGGCCTGTCGAGAACGTTGCCACAATTGCTGCCATTGGCTGTTGCCTGCGCTGTTCGCCAGGCCGGTTCCGAGTGCTTTCAGGTGCGAGGGGTCGACGTCTATGGTTTGCAGTGCTTGAGCCTCAATACAGACCAGCAGGCCGACTGTACTGAGCAGGTGGGGTATGCGCATGAGGATGCTCCGCGAGGGACGTTAGTGCTTGAGCGCTCATGTTTGCAAGTTGGTCGGTAGGGCAGAACCGGGAAAATATCCTTGTGAGAGGATTGGACGTTGTATTATTCGCGTTTGATTTTTGTCTTCCACGCGTCAAGGAAACCCACATGACTCAAGGCCAACGCCTTAAATACTCCATCCTGTTGTCCCTGCTGGTGCTGGCAACCATGCTGGGGCTGTCCTACCTGCAGAAAGACGGTGTGATCAGCGAAAAGGTGTTCCAGTACATCGCCATCGGCGTGGCGGTCGTCGTGGTCATCGTCAACGGCATCATGCGCCGCAAGGTCAAACTCTGACTCCAGGTCGGCCAGCGCCAAGGCTGGCCGACACCGGCGGTTACAGGGTCAGGTCACGCAGCAGGAGGCCGTACTCCAGGTTGACCTGCTCAGGAATCGGCAGGTAGACGGTATGGCCATCGCCAGGGGCAACCTCGATCGGTTGGCCCTGGCGATTGCGCAACTGATGCAAGTCGAAATGGTAGTTGCCACGTGGCGTCATCAGTTCAAGGTGATCGCCAAGGCCAAAGCGGTTTTTCACCTGCACTTCGGCCAGCCCATCGACCCGCTCACCGGTCAGCTCGCCAACGAACTGCTGGCGCTCAGACTGCGAGTTGCCACGTTGGTAGTTCTGATACTCGTCATGCACATGGCGGCGCAGAAACCCCTCGGTGTAACCCCGTTGCGCCAGTGACTCCAGATTGAGCATCAACGAGCGGTCGAACTCGCGGCCTGCTACGGCATCATCAATTGCCTGGCGGTAGGCCTGAGTGGTGCGTGCGCAATAGAAGTGCGATTTGGTGCGGCCCTCGATTTTCAGCGAGTGAACGCCCATCTTGGTCAAGCGCCCGACGTGCTGTACCGCCCGCAGGTCCTTGGCGTTCATGATGTAGGTGCCGTGCTCGTCTTCGAATGCCGGCATCTCTTCGCCAGGACGGTTGCTTTCTTCCAGCAGGAAGACTTCATCGGTCGGCGCGCCCAGGCCCAGTGTCGGCTCGACTTCGCGGACGATCTCACCGGTTACATTTTCCGTGGCCGGGGTGGCGCTGTACTTCCAGCGGCAGGCATTGGTGCATGAGCCCTGGTTGGCGTCACGCTTGTTTAGGTAGCCGGACAACAGGCAGCGCCCGGAATACGCCATGCACAGTGCGCCGTGAACAAACACCTCCAGTTCCATTTCGGGAACCTGCTGGCGAATTTCCTCGATCTCCTCCAGCGACAACTCGCGGGACAGGATGACCCGGGTCAGGCCCAGCCCACGCCAGAACTCCACGCTGGCCCAGTTCACCGTGTTGGCCTGTACGGAAAGATGAATCGGCATCTCGGGGAAATGCCGACGAACCAGCATGATCAGGCCGGGGTCGGACATGATCAGTGCATCCGGGCCCATGGCGATCACCGGCTCCAGGTCCTTGAGGAAGGTTTTCAGCTTGGCGTTATGCGGTGCGATGTTGACCACCACATAGAACTGCTTGCCCTGGGCCTGGGCTTCCTTGATGCCGATGGCCAGATTCTCATGGTCGAATTCGTTGTTGCGCACCCGCAGGCTATAGCGCGGTTGCCCGGCATAGACCGCGTCGGCGCCATAGGCGAAGGCATAGCGCATGTTCTTGAGGGTGCCGGCAGGGGCAAGTAATTCGGGTTTGGCGAGGCTGGTCATGGGAGATCGGGTCGCAGCTGAAAAAGGCGCAGAGGCTACCTCACTGCGCCGCTGCTTTTATTGATCTACAGCAATGCCCGGGTGCGGGGCCACAGGATCAGGTGGCCCCACTATGGGTAATGGTTCAGCGCAGGCTGTAGGACACGCCAACGTAGGCCCCGAAGCCCTCGCCGGGTGTCGAGCGGGCGATGTCATTGCCGTGGTCGTTGTAGCCCGGCGTCACGGTGGCCGCATACCGCTTGTTGGTCAGGTTGCGCAGGTCCAGCCAGGTTTGCCAGTCGTTTTTCGGCGCGTTGAAGCCAAATGTCGCCCCGAGCAGTGCATAGGCATCGGCGGGGTAAGAGTTGGCGTAGTCGACCTGTACCTTGGAGGCCATCTGCGTATTGAGCCCGGCGTAGAAGCCCGTCGGGTGATCGAAGCGCACTTCGGCCTGGTAGAAATGCATCGGAATGCCGGGCAAGCGGTTGTCACCGAAGGCGTCGTCATCACGGTAGTGGAAATCGCTGAAGGTGTAGGCCTGACGCAATGACACCTTACCCACGGCAGCACGCTCCCAGAGCAGGCTGTCCAGGCCGGCTTCGATGCCCTGGTGGATCGTAGGGCTGGCGTTGATTTCGGTGGGCGGATTGCCAGGCACCGTTTCGACTGCCAGTAGTTCATGGCGTACCGCTGCGTAGTACCAGGCCAGATCCCAGCGCCCCAGTGCCGAGTCGCCACGAGCGCCGAGTTCAAGGGTGGTGGCGGTCTGATTCTGCAGTTCGACGGGGGTTTTCTGAAGTTTGGCGGCCGGGCCGCTGGTGAAGCGTTCGTTGGCACTCCAGATCAACGCCCATGGGTGTGGCGGCTCGACCGAGCGGCTGAGGTTGCCGTAGACCTCCAACTGCGGGTTGAAGGCGTAACGCAGACCGACGCGCGGGGCATAGTCCCAGTCGTGCTGGCTGACCTTGCCGCCATCGGCGGGATAGCTGACATCGCTTTCCCGGCGGGTGTAGATCAGCGCCAGGCCGGTGGTCAGCCACAGGTCCGGCACCAGCTCCAGCTCGTTGCTGGCGTGCAATACGTTGTCGGAGCCCTGATAGCTGAAGTCGCGGGTTTTGGTACCGATTGGGGTGTTGAGGTTAGTACCCTGTTGCACCCGTACATACTCGGATGCGCCGCTATTGGGCAGGTGCTTGGTCGACCGCCAGCCGATCGAGGTGTTGCTCTCGCGGTCGAACAGGGTGTCTCGACGGAAGTAGTTCAACGTACCACTGACATCGGTGTAGGCCACTTTCAGGCGGTTCAGGCCTTCACGCAGGTCCATCGGGTAGTCGTGATACACCAACCCGGCCTCCAGGCGTGAATCGTCATCCAGAAAGAAGGTAGTCTTGTTCGCCAGCCAGGTGCTGCCCGGCTGTGGGCGGCTGGCGTCACGGGAGAGGTAGGTCGGGTTGGCAGCCCGTGGATCATGCTTGATCTGTGCTTTGGTCAGGCGCCCGGCCAGGTCGTTCTCGGTTTCCCGATAACGCAGGTAGAAGCGGGTTTCCAGGTTCGGGTTGAAGCGGTAGCCGACGTTGGCGGCGATGCCTTTGCTGCTGCCGCTGCTGTGATCCTGATAACCGTCGTATGCCGAGTCGGTAGCCGCCACGTAGTAATCCAGGTCGCCCAGCACCTGGCCTGAACTGATCTGGCGTTTCATGTAGCCACGGCTGCCGGCTTCAAAACGAACTTGCAGGGGCGCTGCGTCATATCCGGTGTGGGTGATGTAGTCGATGGCTCCGCCCAATGCCAGCGCGCCCTTGTCGAAGCCATTGGCGCCGCGCAGCACTTCGGCGCGGCTCAGCCACAGCGGTTCGAACAGTTCGTAGGGGGTACCACCGGGGCCAGTCAGTGGCAGACCGTCGAACAGGGTGTACACCCCCGAACCGTGGCTGCCCGGTGCGCGGTTGATGCCCGAGCCTCGAATCGACAACTTGACCCCATCATTACCGGCGGACTGCGCAAATACACCGGGCTGGTAGGCCAGCACATCCTGGTTGCTGGCAACCCGGCCTTGCTCGACCTGCTGCATATCCACCAGATTGGTCCCGCCCGGCACCCGCTGCAGGCGCTCTTTGGCCGACGCCAGTTCGCTCTGTTCCTGCTCCTGAATCAGCACCTGACCCAGTTCGACAGCGTCGTCGGCCTGTACGGTGGTGGCGCAGACGAACAGCAGCGCCAGTGGAGAGCGGGGGAGGGTGGATCGCATTATCAAGAATTCCAGGTTATGAGGCGGCTATCTGACGCCGCAACTACAAGACGAAGCACAGTCGTTGCCCGGAAAACAAAACACCCCGCCGAGGCGGGGTGTCTGTTGTTACTGAAGCGATTGGTACCTGGGCGATCAACCGATCAGCTGAAACCCGGCGTGTTGGACCATGTCCAGCAGCGGCTGCGGGTACACGCCCAGCACGAAGGCCAGGATCGCGATGGCCAGCAGCATGACGCCGCCAGTGCGCTGTTCCCAGTTCAGCGGGGCATCGTGACGACGCAGGTTTGGTTCGATCAGGTACAGGGTAACCATGACACGCAGGTAGTAGAACACGCCGATGGCGCTGCCCAGTACCAGGGCGCCGACCAGCCACCACAGCTGCGATTCGACACCGGTCGCAATGATGTAGAACTTGCCGATGAAGCCTGCGGTCAGCGGGATACCTGCAAGCGACAGCATCATCACGGTCAGTACGGCGGTCAGGTACGGACGGCGCCAGAACAGGCCGCGATACTCGTACAGGGCGTCAGCGTCACGGCCGTTGTACGGCGACGACATCAGGGTGATCACACCGAAGGCACCGAGGCTGGTGATCACGTAGGTGACCAGGTACACGCCGATGGCTTCCATCGCCAGGCCCTTGCTGGCCACCAGGGCAATCAGCAGGTAACCGAAGTGGGCGATGGACGAGTAACCGAGCAGACGCTTGAGGTTGCTCTGGGTCAGCGCCAAGAGGTTACCGATCAGGATCGAGGCGACGGCGATCACCGACAGCACGGTGGTCAGTACGCCGCTGCTGGCCGCCGGCGAGATCAGGAACAGGCGTACGACGACGGCGAACACTGCAACCTTGCTGGCGGTGGCCAGGAACGCTGCGACCGGTGCTGGCGCACCTTCGTAAACGTCTGGGGTCCACAGGTGGAACGGTACCAGCGACAGTTTGAATGCCAGGCCAACCAGCATCATGCCCAGGCCCAGTTGAGCCAGCAGGCTTGGCATGCCAGTGGCTGCCAGTGCCTTGCCAATACCGGTGAAGGTCAGGCTGCCAGCATCAGCGTACAGCAGGGCCATACCGAACAGCAGGAAGGCCGAGCCTGCGGCCGACAGCACCATGTACTTGATGCCGCCTTCCAGCGAACGCTTGTTGAAGAACGCGTAAGCCACCAGGCCATAGACCGGTACCGAGAGCAGCTCCAGGCCGATGAACAGGCCAGCCAGGTGCTGTGCACAGACCAGTACCAGACCACCGAGGGCTGCCATCAGGATCAGCAGGTACAGTTCTTCACGGTTGCCCGGGTAGCCTTTACCGCTTTTGCCTTCACCCAGGTAGGCGTGGGCGAGGGTAACGCAAGCCAGGGTGGCGACCAGGATCAGTGCCATGTACAGGCAGGCGAAGTTGTCGACGGTCAGCAGCGGGGTGACCGCCAGGGGTGTGACTTTCAGGGTTGGAATAATCGACAGCAGGGCCAGGTTCAGGCCCACGGTCGACAGCAGGAAGGTTTGCGAGTGATTGCGGCGCCAGGCGATAGCCAGCATCACCACAACAATGGTGATACTGGTAATCAGCAGCGGCGCAAGCGCGATAAAGTGTTGAATCGTCAGGTCCATAGCGCTCTTACCGGGCCGAAGCGAGTTGAGTGAAAGCGGTGCCGAGCCACTGCTGCACACCACTCATGGTAGCGGCAGAGGTGTCGAGGAACGGCTGCGGGTAAACGCCCAGCAGGATCAGCAGGCCAGCCAGGCCCAGCACCATGATCATTTCGCGAGTGTCCATACCAGCCAGGACTTCATCGGATTTCGCCGGACCGAAGTAGGCACGGTGGATCATGATCAGCGAGTAGACCGAACCGAAGACCAGGCCGCTGGTAGCGATCACAGTCACCCATGGCGAGCTGACGAAGCTGCCGATCAGGATCAGGAATTCACCAACGAAGTTACCGGTACCTGGCAGGCCCAGCGACGCGGCGGCGAAGAACAGGCTGATGGCTGGCAGGTAAGCGATACGGTGCCACAGGCCGCCCATCTGACGCATGTCACGGGTGTGCAGGCGTTCGTACAGTTGGCCACTCAGGATAAAGAGTGCCGCAGCCGACAGACCGTGTGCGAGCATCTGGATCACTGCACCTTGCAGCGCTTGCTGGCTGCCGGAGTAGATACCGATCAGCACGAAGCCCATGTGCGAGACGCTGGAGAACGCGATCAGGCGCTTGATGTCGGTTTGGGCGAAGGCCAGGAATGCACCGTAGAAAATACCGATCAGACCGAGGGTCATGGCGATTGGCGCGAATTCCGCCGAGGCATTCGGGAACAGCGGCAGGGCGAAACGCAGCAGACCGTAGGCAGCGGTTTTCAGCAAAATACCCGCCAGGTCCACGGAACCTGCGGTAGGTGCCTGGGCGTGAGCGTCAGGCAGCCAGGAGTGGAACGGTACAACCGGCAGTTTCACCGCGAAGGCGATGAAGAAGCCCAGCATCAGCAGGTACTCGGTACCGGCTGGCAGTTCGGCCTTGAGCAGTGTGCTGTAGTCGAAGGTCAGTACGCCGGTGGTGTTGTAGTTCACCAGTACCAGGCCCAGGATCGCCACCAACATGATCAGGCCGCTGGCCTGGGTGTAGATGAAGAACTTGGTTGCTGCGTAGATCCGGGTCTTCTTGCCGTCTGCCGAGCTGTGACCCCAGAGCGCGATGAGGAAATACATCGGCACCAGCATCATTTCCCAGAAGAAGAAGAACAGGAACAGGTCCAGGGCCAGGAACACCCCGACCACGCCGCCCAGGATCCACATCAGGTTGAGGTGGAAGAAGCCGACGTGGCGCTGGATCTCTTTCCACGAGCAGAGGACCGAAAGCACACCGAGCAGGCCGGTGAGCAAGATCATCAGCAGCGACAGGCCGTCCAGGCCCAGGTGCAGGCTGATGCCGAAGCGCTCGATCCAGAGCACTTTGTATTCGACAGTCCAGGCAGGCTCGGTACCCGGTGCCGGGGCGAGGGTGTAGTCACCGTGTGCCCACAGCCAGAGGCCGATACCGAGCAACAGGGACATGGTCAGCAGCGCAATCCAGCGTGGCAGGGTGGCGCCGAAGCGCTCACCCAGCCAGCACAGCAGGCCGCCGATGAAGGGGATCAGGATCAGCCAAGGCAAAATCATGACGGGCTCAATTCCTTTCGCAAAGTCGCAAGGTTCATATCAGACCGCAGCCAACAACACAGCGCCGAGAACAATCACGGCACCTGCGGCGATCGAGGCGGTGTACCAGCGCAGCTGACCGGTTTCGGTACGGCTCATGGCAGCGTGGCCACCACGTGCCAGACGCGGCACCAGACCAATGCTGCGGTCAACCGGGTCCTTGCGCAGCACATGGCTGATCAGCAGGTAAGGTTTGACGAACAGCTTGTCGTAGATCCAGTCGAAGCCCCAGGCAGCGAACCACCAGGCCGACAACACGCGACCGATGCCGCTGTTGGCGATGGCTGTTACCAGGCGACGTTTGCCCAGGAACAGCACGGCTGCCAGCAGGATACCGGCGATGGCAATGGCGCCCGAGGCGATTTCCAGGCTGTGCTTGGCTTCGCCACCGGCATGGCCGGCGCTCTGCGGCAGTACACCGGCCAGTGGTGGATGAATCCAGGCACCGACGAAGGTGGACAGTACGATCAGCACGCCCAGCGGCAGCCAGTGGGAAATCCCGTGGCCAGCATGGGCTTCGGTCTTGGCTTCGCCGTGGAAGGCGATGAAGATCAGGCGGAAGGTGTACAGCGAGGTCATGAAAGCACCGACCAGGCCGGCGTACAGCAGACCGTTGTTACCACTGGCGAAGGCTTCCCAGAGGATTTCGTCCTTGGAGTAGAAACCGGCGGTCAGCAGCGGCAGGGCAGCCAGGGCGGCACCACCGACGATGAAGCTGGCGTAGGCCAGCGGCAGCTTCTTCCACAGGCCACCCATCTTGAAGATGTTCTGCTCGTGGTGGCAGGCAACGATGACCGCACCGGAGGCAAGGAACAGCAGGGCCTTGAAGAAGGCGTGGGTCATCAGGTGGAAGATCGCGCCTTCCCAGGCGCCAACGCCCAGGGCCAGGAACATGTAGCCGATCTGGCTCATGGTCGAGTAGGCGAGGATACGCTTGATGTCGGTTTGAACCAGCGCGGCGAAGCCGGCCAGTACCAGGGTGACACCGCCGACCACGCCGACCAGGTGCAGCACGTCCGGCGCAAGGGCGAACAGGCCGTGGGTACGGGCGATCAGGTAGACACCGGCGGTCACCATGGTCGCGGCGTGGATCAGTGCCGAAACCGGGGTTGGGCCCGCCATCGCGTCAGCCAGCCAGGTCTGCAGTGGCAGTTGGGCGGATTTACCGACCGCGCCGCCCAGCAGCATCAGGGTGGCCATGACGATCCAGAAGTCACCGGCCTTGAAGTGCTCCGGTGCGCGTACCAGCAGTTCCTGGACATTCAGGGTACCCAGTTGCTGGAACAGGATGAACAGGCCGATGGCCATGAACACGTCACCGATACGGGTCACGATGAAGGCTTTGAGTGCGGCGTTACCGTTGTTGCGGTTGCTGTAGTAGAAACCGATCAACAGGTAGGAGCACAGGCCCACGCCTTCCCAACCGAAGTAGATGAACAGCAGGTTGTCGCCCAGGATCAGGAACAACATGCTGGCAATGAACAGGTTGGTGTAGGCGAAGAAGCGCGAGTAGCCCGCTTCACCGCGCATGTACCAGGAGGCGAACAGGTGGATCAGGAAGCCGACGCCGACCACCACACCCAGCATGGTGACCGACAGGCCATCCAGGTACAGGGTGAAGTTGGGTGCGAAGCCGTCTACCGACATCCACTGCCACAGCAGCTGGCTGTACGCACCGCCTGCAGGCGGTGCAACGTTGAACTGCCAGATCACGTAGGCCGCGGCGATGGCCGAGAGGCCTACCGAGCCGACGCCGATCAGCGCCGAGAGGTTCTCCGAGAACCGTCCGCGCGAGAACGACAGCAGCAGGAAGCCGATCAGGGGAAATACGAAAGTCAGAAAGAGAAGGTTCATCCGCGCATCTCACTGGCTGCATCGATATCGAGAGTGTGGAAGCGGCGATACAGCTGCAACAGGATCGCCAGGCCAATACTGGCCTCGGCCGCTGCCAGGCTGATCACCAGGATGAACATGATCTGTCCATCCGGCTGCGCCCAACGGCTGCCCGCGACAATGAACGCCAGTGCCGAGGCGTTCATCATGATTTCCAGGCTCATCAGCACGAAAAGAATGTTGCGGCGCACCATCAGCCCGACCAGACCGAGGCAGAACAGGATGCCGGCGACGGCCAGGCCATGTTCGAGAGGAATTGCAGGCATGTCGTTACTCCTTCGCCTCGTTGCGGCCGAGGTGGAATGCCGTTACCGCTGCAGCGAGCAGCAGCATCGAGGCCAGTTCCACCACCAGCAGGTAAGGGCCGAACAGGCTGATGCCGACGGCCTTGGCATCGACAGTGGTGTGGCCGATGCCAACACCACTTTGATTGCCGAACAGCACATAGAGCAGTTCCAGCAGCAGCAGGGCGCCGAGGAACACCGGCCCCGCCCAGATACCGGGCTTGAGCCAGTCGCGCTCCTGGCGAACCGAAGCCGGCCCCAGGTTGAGCATCATCACCACGAAGACGAACAGCACCATGATGGCGCCAGCGTAGGCGATCACTTCCAGTACGCCGGCAAACGGCGCGCCGAGGGCGAAGAAAGTCATCGCCACGGAGATCAGCGAAATGATCAGGTAGAGCAGGGCGTGTACCGGGTTGGTGTTGGTGATCACCCGAAGGGTGGACACCACAGCGACACCGGATGCGAAATAGAAAGCGAATTCCATCTTTCTTCCTTAAGGGAGCAAGCTCTTCACGTTGATCGGCTCGGCTTCGTTCTGCGCAGCGCCTTTCGGCTTGCCGGCAACCGCCATACCTGCAACACGGTAGAAGTTGTAATCAGGGTTCTTGCCGGGGCCGGAGATCAGCAGATCTTCTTTCTCGTACACCAGGTCCTGACGTTTGAACTCGGCCATTTCGAAATCCGGCGTCAGCTGGATCGCGGTGGTCGGGCAGGCTTCCTCGCAGAGGCCGCAGAAAATGCAGCGCGAGAAGTTGATGCGGAAGAACTCGGGGTACCAGCGACCGTCGTCGGTTTCGGCTTTCTGCAGCGAGATGCAACCGACCGGGCAGGCCACGGCACACAGGTTGCACGCTACACAGCGCTCTTCACCATCGGGATCGCGGGTCAGGACGATGCGACCACGGTAGCGCGGTGGCAGGTAGACCGGCTCTTCCGGGTACTGCAGGGTGTCGCGTTTGCGGAACCCGTGGGAGAACACCATCACCAGGCTGCGCAGCTGGGTGTAGGTGCCTTTGATGATGTCAAAAATGTACTTCATGCTCTATATCCTCACTGAACCGCGCCGGCCGGCGTGTTCAACAACACGAGCGCGGCGGTCACCAGCAGGTTGATCAGGGTCAGCGGCAGGCAGAACTTCCAGCTGAAGTCCATCACCTGGTCATAGCGCGGGCGCGGGATCGAGGCGCGCAGCAGGATGAACAGCATGATGAAGAACGCGGTCTTCAGGGCAAACCAGAGGAACGGCAGTTGCGGCAGGATGCCGAACGGGCCGTGCCAGCCACCGAAGAACAGTGTTACCAGCAGTGCCGAGATCAGGATGATGCCGATGTACTCACCGACGAAGAACATGCCCCATTTCATACCGGCATATTCAATGTGGTAACCGTCGGCCAGTTCCTGTTCCGCTTCCGGCTGGTCGAAGGGGTGACGGTGAGTCACGGCAACGCCAGCGATGAAGAAGGTGCAGAAGCCAAAGAACTGCGGAATGATGAACCACAGGTTCTGCGCCTGGTAGTCGACGATGTCGCGCATGTTGAACGAGCCAACCTGCGCCACGATGCCCATCAGCGCCAGGCCCATGAACACTTCGTACGACACGGTCTGGGCCGAAGCCCGCAGGCTGCCGAGCAGTGCGTACTTGTTGTTCGACGACCAACCGGCGAACAGTACGGCGTAGACCGACAGGCCGGCCATGGCGAAGAAGAACAGCAGGCCGATGTTCAGGTCCGCGACACCCCAGGTCGGGGTGATCGGGATGATCGCGAAGGCAATCAGCAGAGCACTCATGGCCACGACCGGCGCCAGGGTGAAGATCACCTTGTCGACGAAGGGTGGGTTCCAGTCCTCCTTGAAGAACATCTTCAGCATGTCGGCAGCGATCTGGAACATGCCGAATGGGCCGACGCGGTTCGGACCGTAACGGTCCTGCCACCAGCCCAGCAGGCGCCGCTCGACGAAGCTGAGCAGCGCGCCGCAGACCACCACGGCCAGCAAGACCACGATGGCCTTGACGACGGTGATGATCACATCGATCACTTCAGGGGTGAACCAGGTCATTGTGCTGCCTCCTGCAGGCCTTCGACGGTGTGACCGAAGATGGCTGGCGGGATACCGGCCAGGCCTTTCGGCAGGGCAACCAGGCCAGCGCCCAGTTCCTCATTGATACGCAGCGGCAGACGCAGGGTCTGGCCGGCGACGTTCAGGCTGAGCATGGCGCCGTCGTTGACACCCAGGCGGTCGGCTTCGGACTTGGCCAGGGCGACGTAGGCTTGCGGGATACGCTCTTGCACCGGTGCTGCGCGCGAAGAGTTCTCTTCACTGCCGAACAGGTGATAGAACGGCACCGCTTGCCAGGTACCACGAGCCGGTGCGAAGGCGCCAGGAATGTTGGCGAACCAGTTCAGCTTGTCGCCCTGGCTTTCGATCAGGCGGGTGCCCGGATCGCCAGCGCGCAGGTGACCACCGACTTCGTCCTGGAACTTGTTCCAGGCTTGTGGCGAGTTCCAGCCCGGTGACCAGGCAAACGGCACTTGCTGACGCGGTTCAACCGAACCCGAATAACCTTCCATGGAGAAGGAAAACGCGGTGTCCTGGTCTTGTGGGGTACGCGGCTCGTGTACGCTGATGTTGGCGCGCATGGCGGTACGACCGGAGTAGCGCAGCGGTTCGCGGGCCAGTTTCAGGCCTTTGATACGGAATGCCGCCGACGGTGCCGCGTTGACGATGCCCGCCAGTTGCGGGGCCGCTGTTGCGCAGGCGCTGGTGACATGGTCCAGTTGGGTCCAGTCCACCGGCTTGTTCAGCAGGGTTGAGCGCAGGGCGTGCATCCAGCGCCAGCCTTCGTGAACCAGGATCGAAGCGTCCATGTAGGTCGGATCGAACACCTGGAAGAAACGCTGGGCGCGGCCTTCGAGGCTGACCAGGGTACCGTCGCCTTCAGCGAAGGTAGCCGCAGGCAGCACCAGGTGGGCGCGGTCAGTGGTCGGGGTCTTCTGGTGGTCTGCAACGATGACAACCTTGGCGGCCGCCAGCGCAG
Source organism: Pseudomonas sp. HLS-6 (assembly GCF_002753995.1). Classification (NCBI taxonomy): domain Bacteria; kingdom Pseudomonadati; phylum Pseudomonadota; class Gammaproteobacteria; order Pseudomonadales; family Pseudomonadaceae; genus Pseudomonas; species Pseudomonas sp. HLS-6. The sequence continues at coordinate 3,339,642 of NZ_CP024478.1, read as the reverse complement.
CATCGACCTTGGCCGCTGGCAGGCGGCTGTACAGGTCGTTTTCCAGTACGACGATGGCGTCGGCTTTGCCGGAAATCACGGCATCCAGCGCGGCATCGGCCGAGTCACCGCCGAGCATGGCAAGCCCGAGGCTGTTGGCTTCAGGGACGACCAGGCTCAGGGAGCCGTTCTTCTCGCGCAGCTTCAGCGCCTTGGCGATGTTGGCGGCGGCTTCGATCAGGGCCTTGGAGCCCAGCGAAGTACCGGCAACGACCAGTGGGCGGTTGGCAGCGACCAAGGCATCGGCGATGCGCTTGGCCAGGGCCAGGGCTTCGGCGTCCAGCCCTTCAACGGCAGGGGCGCTTGGGTCGATGGCGTGGGCGACGGCGAAACCGAGGCGAGCCAGGTCATCCGGGGATGCGTGTACGCATTCTTCGGCGACGTCATCGAGCTTGGTTTCGGCCAGGCTGGCGATGAACAGCGGGTACATGGCGTGTTGGCCGATGTTTTTTACCGCAGCGTCGAGCCAAGGCTGAACACGCATGGCGTCGGCCATGGCCTCGGCCTTGCCCTTGACCGACTGGCGCAGGGCCAGGGCAACGCGGGCAGCCGTTTGGGTCAGGTCTTCACCGAGGACGAACACGGCGTCGTGGTCTTCCATCTCGCGCAGGGTTGGCACCGGCAGCGGGCTGTCGTTCAGCACCTGCAGAACCAGGCGCACCTGCTCAAGTTCAGCGGCTTCCATACCCGAGTAGAAGTGTTCGGCACCGACCAGTTCGCGCAGGCCGTAGTTGCTTTCCAGGCTGGCGCGTGGCGAGCCGATACCGACGATGTTGCGACCACGCAGCATATCGGCCGCTTGATCGAGGGCGGCGTCCAGGCTCAGTTTCTGGCCATTGGCGAGCAGCGGCTGGCGTGGGCGGTCTTCACGGTTGACGTAGCCATAGCCGAAGCGGCCACGGTCGCACAGGAAGTACTGGTTAACGGAGCCGTTGAAGCGGTTCTCGATACGGCGCAGTTCGCCATAACGCTCACCCGGGCTGATGTTGCAACCGCTGGAGCAGCCATGGCAGATGCTCGGGGCGAACTGCATGTCCCACTTGCGGTTGTAGCGCTCGGAGTGCGTCTTGTCGGTGAACACGCCAGTCGGGCAGACCTCGGTCAGGTTGCCGGAGAATTCGCTCTCCAGGGCACCGTCTTCGACGCGGCCGAAGTAGACGTTGTCGTGGGCACCGAAAACGCCCAGGTCAGTACCGCCTGCGTAGTCCTTGTAGTAACGCACGCAACGGTAGCAGGCGATGCAGCGGTTCATCTCGTGAGCGATGAACGGGCCGAGTTCCTGGTTCTGGTGGGTACGCTTGGTGAAACGGTAGCGGCGCTCGTTGTGGCCGGTCATTACCGTCATGTCTTGCAGGTGGCAGTGACCGCCTTCCTCACAGACCGGGCAGTCGTGCGGGTGGTTGGTCATCAGCCATTCGACGACGCTGGCGCGGAACACCTTGGCTTCTTCGTCGTCAATGGAGATCCAGCTGCCATCGGTGGCGGGGGTCATGCAGGACATGACGATACGACCACGCTTGTCGTTCTCGTCGGTGTACTGCTTGACCGCGCACTGGCGGCAAGCACCGACGCTACCGAGCGCCGGGTGCCAGCAGAAATAAGGAATGTCGAGGCCGAGCGACAGACACGCCTGTAACAGGTTGTCTGCGCCGTTGACTTCGAGCTCTTTGCCGTCTACGTGGATAGTGGCCATGGTTCAAAGTTCTTCGTTGGCCCGCGTCTGCGGGCGTGGCTAATGGAAAACTGTGTGCTTGCAGCCCGCGACAGGCGGACCCGGGCGAGCTGTGCAAGCAGCGGGTGGCACGGACCACCCGCGTTCTATTCGTTATGCGCCGACGACAATCGGCTTCGCCAGGTCCGGGCGCACGCCTGCGTTCGCAGCAATGCCAGCCTCGAATTCCGGGCGGAAATATTTGATCGCGCTGCCCAATGGCTCCACGGCACCCGGTGCGTGCGCACAGAAGGTCTTGCCTGGGCCGAGGAAACCGACCAGACCCAGCAGGGTCTCGATGTCGCCCTGCTGGCCCTGGCCTTTCTCGAGGGCGCGCAGGAGCTTGACGCTCCATGGCAGGCCATCGCGGCACGGGGTGCAGAAACCACAGGATTCACGGGCAAAGAACTCTTCCATGTTGCGCAGCAGCGAGACCATGTTGACGCTGTCGTCCACGGCCATGGCCAGGCCAGTACCCATACGGGTGCCAACCTTGGCGATGCCACCGGCGTACATTTGTGCGTCCAGGTGCTCTGGCAGCAGGAAACCGGTACCGGCACCACCAGGCTGCCAGCACTTGAGCTTGAAGCCGTCGCGCATGCCACCGGCATAGTCTTCGAACAGTTCGCGAGCGCTGACGCCGAATGGCAGTTCCCACAGGCCAGGGTTCTTCACCTTGCCGGAGAAGCCCATCAGCTTGGTGCCGTGGTCTTCGCTGCCTTCGCGGGCCAGCGATTTGTACCAGTCGATACCGTTGCCGACGATCGCCGGCACGTTGCACAGCGTCTCGACGTTGTTAACGCAGGTCGGCTTGCCCCACACGCCAACGGCGGCAGGGAAGGGCGGCTTGGAGCGCGGGTTGGCGCGGCGACCTTCGAGGGAGTTGATCAGTGCGGTTTCTTCACCGCAGATGTAGCGACCGGCACCGGTGTGGACGAACAGCTCGAAGTCGAAGCCGCTGCCGAGGATGTTCTTGCCCAGCAGGCCGGCGGCCTTGGCTTCTTCGACCGCACGGTTCAGGTGCGCGGCTGCGGTGACGTATTCGCCACGCAGGAAGATGTAGCCACGGTAGGCTTTCAGCGCGCGGGCGCTGATCAGCATGCCTTCGATCAGCAGATGGGGCAGTTGCTCCATCAGCATGCGGTCTTTCCAGGTGTTGGGTTCCATTTCATCCGCGTTGCACAGCAGGTAGCGGATGTTCATGGATTCGTCTTTGGGCATCAGGCCCCATTTGACGCCGGTCGGGAAGCCCGCACCACCACGGCCCTTGAGGCCGGAGTCCTTGACGGTCTGGACGATGTCGTCCTGGGACATTTGCCCCAACGCCTTGCGGGCGGCAGCGTAGCCGTCCTTGGCCTGGTACTCGTCGAGCCACACCGGCTGGCCGTCATCGCGCAGACGCCAGGTCAGCGGGTGGGTCTCGGCGGTGCGGGCAATGCGGTTGGCAGGCCCGAAGGAGGTAAGGGTCATACGTAGCCCTCCAGCAGTTTGGAGACGCCAGTCGGCTGTACGTCACCGAAGGTGTCGTCGTCGATCATCAGCGCCGGGGCCTTGTCGCAGTTACCCAGGCAGCACACCGGCAGCAGGGTGAAGCGACCGTCCGGGGTGGTCTGGCCGAGGCCAATGCCCAGCTCGCTCTGGATCTGGCTGACCACCGACTCGTGGCCGCCGATGTAGCAGACCATGCTGTCGCAGACGCGGATGATGTGCCGGCCGACAGGCTGACGGAAGATCTGGCTGTAGAAGGTTGCGACGCCTTCGACATCGCTGGCCGGAATGCCCAGGATCTCGCCGATGGCGTAGACCGCACCGTCAGGCACCCAGCCACGTTCTTTCTGAACGATCTTCAGGGCTTCGATGGACGCCGCGCGCGGGTCCTCGTAGTGATGCATCTCGTGCTCGATGGCCGAGCGCTCGGTTTCGCTCAGGGCGAAACGGTCGGTTTGGATAAGCGTGCTATTCATGCTTAGCGGTCCACGTCAGCCATAACGAAGTCGATACTGCCCAGGTACGCAATGAGGTCCGCGACCATGCTGCCGCGGATCACCGAAGGGATCTGCTGCAGGTGCGGGTAGCTCGGGGTACGAATCCGGGTGCGGTAGCTCATGGTGCCGCCATCGCTCGTCAGGTAGTAACTGTTGATACCCTTGGTCGCTTCGATCATCTGGAAGGATTCGTTGGCCGGCATGACCGGGCCCCACGAAACTTGCAGGAAGTGCGTGATCAGGGTTTCGATGTGCTGCAGGGTGCGCTCTTTCGGTGGCGGCGTGGTCAGCGGGTGATCCGCCTTGTACGGGCCTTCCGGCATGTTGCGCATGCACTGGTCGATGATGCGGATACTCTGGCGCATCTCTTCAACGCGGACCATGCAACGGTCGTAGGCATCGCCATTGTGAGCCAGCGGCACTTCGAACTCGAAGTTCTCGTAGCCCGAGTAAGGGCGGGCTTTACGCAGGTCGAAGTCCAGGCCGGTGGAACGCAGGCCAGCACCGGTGACACCCCACTCCAGGGCTTCCTTGGTGTTGTACTGGGCAACGCCGATGGTACGGCCGCGCAGGATACTGTTCTGCAGGGCGGCTTTCTCGTACTCGTCCAGGCGCTTGGGCAGCCATTCGACGAAGTCCTTGACCAGACGGTCCCAGCCACGTGGCAGGTCGTGGGCGACGCCACCGATGCGGTACCAGGCCGGGTGCAGACGGAAGCCGGTGATCGCTTCGATCACGGTGTAGGCACGCTGGCGGTCGGTGAAGGTGAAGAACACCGGGGTCATGGCGCCGACGTCCTGGATGTAGGTACCCAGGAACAGCAGGTGGCTGGTGATCCGGAAGAACTCGGCCATCATGATGCGGATGACGTCGACCTTCTGCGGCACCTTGATACCGGCCAGCTTCTCGACGGCCAGTACATACGGCAGGTTGTTCATCACACCGCCGAGGTAGTCGATACGGTCGGTGTAAGGAATGAAACTGTGCCAGGACTGACGCTCGGCCATCTTCTCGGCACCACGGTGGTGGTAACCGATGTCCGGAACGCAGTCGACGATCTCTTCGCCGTCCAGCTGCAGGACGATACGGAAGGCACCGTGAGCCGAAGGGTGGTTCGGGCCCAGGTTGAGGAACATGTAGTCCTCGTTGGCACCGGAACGCTTCATGCCCCAGGCTTCAGGGTTGAAGCGCGCGGCTTCTTCCTCGAGCTGTTGCTTGGCCAGGTTCAGGCTGTACGGATCGAACTCGGTGGCGCGGGCAGGGAAGTCCTTGCGCAGCGGGTGACCTTCCCAGGTCGGTGGCATCATGATGCGGGTCAGGTGCGGGTGGCCGGCAAAGTTGATGCCGAACATGTCCCAGACTTCACGCTCGTACCAGTTGGCGTTCGGCCAGATACCGGTGACGGTTGGCAGGCTCAGGTCGCTCTCAGACAGGGCGACCTTGATCATTACGTCACTATTACGTTCGATCGAGAGCAGGTGGTAGAACACACTGAAATCGGCGCCCGGCAAGCCACGGCGCTGGGTGCGCAGACGCTCGTCCACACCGTGCAGGTCATAGAGCATGACATACGGTTTGGGCAGGTTGCGCAGGAACGTCAGTACTTCGATCAGCTTGGCGCGGGTCACCCACAGCACAGGCATGCCGGTGCGGGTTTCCTGGGCGGTGAACGCCTCTGGGCCAAAACGATTGTTCAGTTCGACGACCACATCCTGGTCGTCAGCCTTGTAAGGCGGGATGTAAATAGCGGTGTCCGCTGTCATGGTCTCGGTCGCTTTCGGTCAACGTAGAGAATGAAGCCAGGCCGCCTGTTCCGCAGAGCAGGCAGCAGGTCGCTGGATCAGACTTCGTCGGGGCTGCGCAGGTTGGTGACCTGGATGCGCTGTTCACGACGCTGCTCTTTCTGTGACGGCATCTCGGCGCGGTATACGCCTTGATCACCGACAACCCAGGAAAGAGGGCGACGCTCCTGGCCAATCGACTCCTGCAGCAACATCAGGCCTTGCAGGAATGCTTCAGGGCGAGGCGGGCAGCCAGGCACGTAGACATCCACGGGGAGGAACTTGTCGACCCCCTGAACGACCGAGTAAATGTCGTACATGCCGCCAGAGTTCGCGCACGAACCCATGGAGATGACCCACTTGGGTTCGAGCATCTGCTCGTACAGGCGCTGAATGATCGGCGCCATTTTGATGAAGCAGGTGCCAGCGACGACCATGAAGTCGGCCTGACGCGGTGATGCCCGGATGACTTCGGCGCCGAAGCGGGCGATGTCGTGGGGCGCCGTGAAGGCCGTAGTCATTTCCACGTAGCAGCAGGAGAGGCCGAAGTTATAAGGCCACAGGGAGTTTTTACGCCCCCAGTTCACCGCGCCACTGAGCACATCTTCAAGTTTGCCCATGAAGATGTTCTTGTGGACCTGGTCCTCTAGCAGCGAATCGGAGACGGTTTCCCGTTCTCCGATGGGGTACTGCTCGTTAGGCGCATCCGGATCGATTCTGGTGAGATTGTATTGCATTGCCAAAGCCTCATTGTTTCAGCTTCGCTTGCCGCTTGCGACGACCTACGGGAGCCCAATCGAGCGCCCCTACTCGCCAAAGGTAGACAAGACCTGCCAACAGAATTGCTATGAAAACGAGTGCTTCGACGAATCCGGTCCAGCCGCTTTCGCGGACAGACACAGACCATGCAAAGAGAAAGAGGGCTTCGATATCGAAGATCACGAACAGCATCGCGACCAGATAGAATTTTGCCGAAAGGCGCAGACGTGCGCTGCCGGTAGGCAGCATGCCGGATTCAAAGGGTTCGTTCTTGCTGCGGCCCCAGGCCTTGCTGCCGAGCAGGCTGGACAGACCGAGCATGAAGGCGCACAGGCCGACGACACCCAAAAGGAAAATGGCAAAGCCCCAGTTGTGGGCGATGAGTCCTGTCGAATCGGGCATGCTGAAAATCCTTAACAGAGCGCTTGGGTCTCTGAGCTTGAAAGAAGTAGAGCAGTGACGATATGTCGCAGCGGGATCTATCGGGCTGATTTTATGGGTAAAGCGGGTGCAAGTAAAATTTCTGCAGCAAATTAATTCGTTAGATTAAGAACAAAAATCTTTCGTAACACGCTGCAGGCCGCATAGGCTGGGCATTGCCTCACCTTTTGTTAATTATGTTTCTTGCTTGGTGTAATGAACGACAAGATTGTTAATGATAATTGATATCATCTGGCGCGACTGTTTATTAGCGCCTTCTGTTGCCTGGAAGTTCCTGCTCATAGTGCAGTGTCCATAATTTTTTGCGTTTACCTATTTAGCAGCTTTTTTCCTGGGTTGTGCCGCCTTGGATCAATGCTTCGGTGCGTTGGTTGGTGGCTCATGAGGCAGTCCACCCTGTAGGAGCAGGGCTTGCCCGCGATGCAGTCACCGCGCACTCACGGGCACTCCGCCGAAGCATCCCAGGTGCGCCTGTAGGGGCGCTGATGGGCTTCCCTGGCTCTCGCTCATGGTAGGTGCAAAAAAACCCGGAGCCCCATCACAGGCCCCGGGTTTTCAGTTCTACCCGAATATCAGCTACTGATCATTGATCAGTGGAACTGCTCTTCTTCGGTGGAGCCGGTCAGTGCGGTTACCGAAGACGAGCCGCCCTGAATCACGGTGGTCATGTCGTCGAAGTAGCCGGTGCCGACTTCCTGTTGGTGAGCAACGAAGGTGTAGCCTTTGGACGCGTCGGCGAACTCCTGCTCCTGCAGCTTCACGTAGGCAGTCATGTCGTTGCGGGCGTAGTCGTGCGCCAAGTTGAACATGCTGTGCCACATGTTGTGGATACCCGCCAGGGTGATGAACTGGTGCTTGTAACCCATGGCCGACAGTTCGCGCTGGAACTTGGCGATGGTCGCGTCGTCCAGGTTTTTCTTCCAGTTGAAGGAAGGCGAGCAGTTGTAGGACAGGATCTGGTCTGGGTATTCCTTCTTGATCGCTTCGGCGAAGCGACGAGCTTCGTCCAGGTCTGGCTTGGCGGTTTCACACCAGATCAGGTCGGCGTACGGCGCGTAGGCCAAGCCGCGAGCGATGGCTTGATCCAGGCCGGCGCGTACTTTGTAGAAGCCTTCCTGGGTGCGTTCGCCGATCACGAATGGCTGATCGTACGGGTCGCAGTCGCTGGTCAGCAGGTCGGCGGCGTTAGCGTCGGTACGGGCCAGAATGATGGTCGGTACGCCTGCAACGTCGGCAGCCAGACGGGCAGCGGTCAGCTTCTGAACGGCTTCCTGGGTTGGAACCAGTACTTTACCGCCCATGTGGCCGCATTTCTTCACGGAGGCCAGTTGGTCTTCGAAGTGAACGCCAGCAGCGCCTGCTTCGATCATGTTCTTCATCAGTTCGTAGGCGTTCAGTACGCCACCGAAACCGGCTTCGGCGTCCGCTACGATCGGAGCGAAGTAGTCGATGTAGCCGTCATCGCCTGGGTTCTTGCCGCCTTTCCACTGGATCTGGTCGGCACGACGGAACGAGTTGTTGATGCGCTTGACCACAGTTGGAACCGAGTCCACTGGGTACAGCGACTGGTCTGGGTACATGGACTCGGCCGAGTTGTTATCGGCAGCCACTTGCCAGCCGGACAGGTAGATAGCCTGGATGCCGGCCTTGACCTGTTGTACTGCCTGGCCGCCGGTCAGGGCGCCCATGCAGTTGACGAAATCTTTTTCGGGGCGGAAGGATGGGTGGGCACCTTGGGTAACCAGGTTCCACAGCTTCTCGGCACCCATGCGGGCCAGGGTGTGCTCTGGCTGGACCGAGCCACGCAGACGGACAACATCAGCAGCGGTGTAGGTACGGGTCACGCCTTTCCAGCGCGGGTTTTCGGCCCAGTCTTTTTCGAGGGCTGCAATTTGCTGTTCGCGTGTCAGTGCCATGAAAATAAACCTCGTCGCATAGGTCTTGGTAAAAATGTTCGCTCTGTCGGCTGCGCTGTTTATTTACAGGGGCAGCACCGATTGCTCGCAGATCAGAAGCATTGGCGATCAGTCGTGTTTGGCGAAATGTGCGACGGTTGAACGAGTGAGGCTCAAGGGGGAAGTGAGCAGGTAGTTGGCGCTTCTGGTGACTGCAGGTTGGCTCGTGGTTGCCGTGCTGCGATCCCTGATGGGCCGTGTACCGTTTGATGCGCTTCCGTCCCTCGGGACAACTTCGTTCCAGTCGCAATCTCGTCAAACGCCTTGTGGGCTGTACAGACACGAATCGGCTCAGTTGGGTAGGTTTAGAGCGCGACTCGAAGGCCCTTGCCAGGGCCTCTGATTAGCGGGAGCGGGGCCATCATGCCTCTGCGATTTGAGGCCGTCAAATGTTTTGTAGTGCTTTTTTGTGGTTACTACATCTTTGGTCTAATAAGACTCGTCAGTCAGTTCCGAGGCCGTTGGTCGAGGCCTTGATTTCCCAGGGATCAGTCCAATGCATCGACTTTTACCCGCAACGTCATGTTTTCACCGCGTTGAGTCGAGTAGGTGAAGGCCTGAGTGTTGCGTTCCGACTGGCTTTGCTGGTTGTTGCCAGCCAGTGTGATCCATTCCCCTAGTTTTCCTGTGACTTTTGTGTCGGTACTTTGAACGTTCACTACATCGGGGCGTTCCTGGCTCATCCGGTCGTTGTTGGTGCTGATGTTCAGGTGCACGGTCTGGCCGGTGACGCTTGCGGTCACGTAGAAACCTTGCGTGACATTGCGGTACTCCGTCTGGCTTTGCAGGCGGCCATAGGTGTCGGTCTGGGTGGTGGTCAGCGGGATGCTCTGGCCCACCTGAATCAGTGCCGGTACGCCTTCGCTGGCCTGAACTTGTTGCAGGCCGCCTTCGCGGTTGGCTGTGCCGTAGCGAATGACGCGTGCGTTGCCGCGATTGTCCTGAAAGTTGCTGTCGTTGTTGTCAACGCTGATCAGCAGGCGCCGTGGCGCGGTATCGAGCTGTTCAAGGAGGGTGCGAAGCTCGTCAATCTTGTCGGGGGCGGCTTTGACGATGAGTTTGTTTTCAAAGGCGCTGACGCTGCCGTCCTTGCCGAGAAAGGACTGCGCGGCGGGGAGGATTTCGGCGCTGGTCCGGTGGCTCAGTGGCAACACTTCAGTGGCGGCCAGGGTGCTGAGGCTGAAGGACAGCAGTATTGAGGCGAGAAGGGGGCGTAGCGGCATGTCCATGATCTCCGCGGGTGGAGAGGACATGATGGCAAATTTGCGGCAGATGTGGGAGTTGTGTGGTGGAAAAGCATCTCCGGCAAGGCCGCCGCTCTTGAAGCGTTGGCCCTGCCGGGGATTGGCCGTCAAGCCAGCTCTTTGGACTCGCGCACCATGTCGACGTGCGGGATACCGGCTTCGAGGAACTCCTCGCTGACCACTTTGAAGCCCAAACGCTCGTAGAACGGCGTGGCGTGAACCTGGGCGCTGAGCATCTGCTGCTTCAGGTCGCGGTTCTGGGCTTCGACGATCACCGCTTGCATCAGGGCATCGCCGACCTTCAGCCCGCGCCAGTCCTTGAGGACCGACACCCGGCCAATATGGCCGCTGGGCAGCAGGCGTGCCGTACCGATGGCAAAATCACCTTCATAGGCCAGGAAATGCACCGCGCTGGTATCGTCAGTGTCCCATTCCAGCTCAGGCGGTACGGCCTGTTCGGCGATGAACACGGCTTCACGAATGCGACGGATGTCAGCGTTGTCTTTCTGCCAGTCGGCAACCCGTACCGTGATCTTATTCATTGGCAAACCCCAGGCTTCCTTGCTTGATCAGTTCGCAGAGCAGGGTAAGGCCATCTTCATGGCTTAGCCACTCGCCAAGGTTTTCAACATGCAATGCGTCGGCGGCACAGATCAGCTTGAGCATTTCGCGCAGGTCGCCCGGCAGCAGGCGACTCTGGCCGCTGGCGAACAGCAGCAGGTTGTCGTCGACTTCGGACCAGGCCAGACGGGCGCTTGGATTGCGGATCAGGATGGCGCCTTGTTCGAGGCTGTCGATCAGCTCTTCCTCGCTCAGCGGCTCGCCACTGACCAGCTCGGGATAGCGTGGCTCGGTCATGAACTGGCCGAACCAGGTCAGCAGCAGGCGCTCGTCGCCCATGTGCTCGGTCAGCAGGTTCTTCAGGCGGTCGAGGGCGTCGTGCTGGATCTGGTGCGGATCGCTGACCGGCTTGGCATCGGCGTCGCTGTAGCGGTCTTCATCAGGCAGGAACTGGCTGAGGAAGTCGGTGAAGTGGGTGAGCACTTCGGCAGCGCTTGGGGCGCGGAAGCCGACCGAGTAGGTCATGCAGTCGTCTTCGGCGATGCCGTAGTGAGCCAGGCGCGGCGGCAGGTAGAGCATGTCGCCGGGTTCCAGGGTCCACTCGTCGCTCTGCTCGAAGTCCGCCAGGATACGCAGGTCGCTGTGCTCGATCAGCGGGCTGTCGCTGTCGCAGACCTGGCCGATTTTCCAGTTGCGCTTGCCTTGGCCTTGCAGCAGGAACACGTCGTAGTTGTCGAAGTGTGGACCAACGCTGCCACCGGGGGCGGCGAAGCTGATCATCACGTCGTCGATACGCCAGCTTGGCAGGAAGCGGAAGTGCTCCAGCAGCTCGCCCACTTCAGGGACGAACTGGTCGACCGCTTGTACCAGCAGGGTCCAGTCACGCGCTGGCAGCTGGCTGAAGGCGTCTTCCTCGAATGGGCCGCGACGCATTTCCCATGGGCGTTCGCCATGTTCGAGGATCAGACGCGATTCGACTTCCTCTTCCAGGGCAAGGCCGGCCAGTTCGTCGGCGTCGATCGGGCTTTCAAAGTCCGGGAAGGCCTGGCGGACGAGCAGGGGTTTTTTCTGCCAGTAGTCGCGCATGAATTCGCGGGCTGTGAGGCCGCCCAGAAGCTGCAGTGGTGTATCAGGATTCATGTGTAACCTATTGAAAAAAAGTAATTTTCTTTCGGTAATAAAAACGCCCGGCTTGGCCGGGCGTTAACGCGCAAGGCAATAATCAGACGCGTTTGGCTTGAGCTGCAGCGTTACCGATGTAGGACGCTGGAGTCAGCTTCTTCAGTTCTTCGCGTGCTTCGGCAGGCATGTCCAGACCGTCGATGAAGGTCAGGAGTGCTTCCGGGCTGATGCCCTTGCCGCGAGTCAGCTCCTTGAGCTTCTCGTAAGGGTTTTCGATGTTGTAGCGACGCATCACGGTCTGGATTGGCTCGGCCAATACTTCCCAGCAGGCGTCCAGGTCGTCGGCGATGCGCTGGGTGTTGATTTCCAGCTTGCTGATGCCCTTCAGGCTGGCCTCGTAGGCGATCACGCTGTGGGCGAAACCAACGCCCAGGTTGCGCAGCACGGTGGAGTCGGTCAGGTCGCGCTGCCAGCGGGAGATCGGCAACTTGCTGGCCAGGTGCTGGAACAGTGCGTTGGCGATACCGAGGTTGCCTTCGGAGTTTTCGAAGTCGATCGGGTTGACCTTGTGCGGCATGGTCGAAGAACCGATTTCACCCGCGATGGTGCGCTGCTTGAAGTAGCCCAGCGAGATGTAGCCCCAGATATCGCGATCGAAGTCGATCAGGATGGTGTTGAAGCGGGCAATCGCGTCGAACAGTTCGGCAATGTAGTCGTGCGGTTCGATCTGGGTGGTGTACGGGTTGAACACCAGGCCCAGTTCGTCTTCGATGAAGGCGCGGGCATTGGCTTCCCAGTCGATTTGCGGGTAAGCCGACAGGTGGGCGTTGTAGTTGCCCACGGCGCCGTTGATCTTGCCCAGCAGCGGGACAGCGGCAACCTGTGCGATCTGGCGCTCGAGGCGGTAGACGACGTTGGCCAGCTCCTTGCCCAGGGTGGTCGGCGAAGCCGGTTGACCGTGGGTGCGCGACAGCATTGGTACGTCGGCGAAACGGTGGGCCAGTTCACGGATGGCGTTGGCTATCTGGCGCATCAGTGGCAGCAGCACGTCATCACGGCCGGCGCGCAGCATCAGGCCGTGGGACAGGTTGTTGATGTCCTCGCTGGTGCAGGCGAAGTGAATGAACTCACTGACCTTGGCCAGCTCTGGCAGCTTGGCTGCCTGCTCCTTGAGCAGGTATTCGATGGCTTTTACGTCGTGGTTGGTGGTGCGCTCGATCTCTTTCACGCGCTCGGCGTGCTCGAGGGCGAACTCATCGGCCAGGCCGTTGAGCAGGGCGTTGGCTTCGGCGGAGAAGGCCGGAACTTCGCTGATTTGCGGGTGAGCGGCCAGGCGCTGGAGCCAGCGAACTTCAACCAGGGCGCGGAAACGGATCAGGCCGTATTCGCTGAAAATAGGGCGCAGGGCCTGGGTTTTGCCGGCGTAGCGGCCGTCAACAGGGGAAACCGCAGTGAGCGAGGAGAGCTGCATGGGGTGTTCTCGGACAGTCGGGCAACGAAAAGGGCGCATATCATACATGAAAAATGCACCCGGGTCGGGGGTCTGACAAAAGGTAAAGCGCTTGGTGTCTGCAGGAGCCGGCGTTGCCAGCGATGGTGTGGTCGAGCCATCCGCTGTTTCGCGTTGCTTGAATCGCCAGCAAGGCTGGCTCCTGTGCGGTGTTTAGCCGCGCATCATCGGGTAGAGCTCTTTGAGCAGTTTGCGCCGGCTGAACACCAGTTGCCAGCGATGGCCGCCGAGCTGGCGCCAGAGGCGCGCCGCGCGGATGCCGGCGAGCAGCAGGGCGCGGATCTTCGAGGCGTTGTTGGGTTGTTGCAGGTGACGCATGTCACCGTGTACCTGAATGCGTTGGCGCAGGGTGCTCAGGGTGTCCTGATACAGGGCGCCACTGGAGGCTATGACGTTCTCGTGCGCGAGGCCGAAATGATCGGCCTGGGACTGGATTTGTGGCAGGCGGTTGCCGATGACTTCAAGCATATCGCCACGTTTGGCCAGTTGGCGCTCAAGGCCCAGCATCGACAGCGCGTAGCGCAGTGGTTCACGCTGCAGGCTGGCGGGGTCGCGCTCCAGGGCGCTGACCAGGGCGCGGTAGCCGTCTCGCAGGTTGAGGTCATCGCCGCCGAACACTTCCAGGGTGTCCTTGGGGTCGCGCACCAACAGGCTACCAAGCATGCAGCTCAGGTTGGCTTCGCTGACCTGGCCGGTACGGGCAATTCGATCGACCAGTACGGCAGCCTGAAAGACGCCGCCCAGTGCAACCAGCTGTTCTTGCGTGGTATTCATCAACGCTGGCTCCAAGGCTCGGCTACTTCGATCACGCCGCCGCCCAAGCAGATCTCACCATCATAGAAGACCACGGACTGGCCGGGCGTTACCGCCCGTTGAGGTTCTTCAAATACTGCCCGATAGCCGTCGTTGGTGCGTTCCAGGGTGCAGGCCTGGTCGCTCTGGCGGTAGCGCACTTTCGCGGTCAGGCGGCGCGGGCTGGACAGGTCGATCGGGTTGACCCAGAAGATCTCCGAGGCGAGCAGGGCGCGGGAGAACAGCCATGGGTGTTCGTTGCCCTGGCCAACTACCAGCACGTTGCGGGCGAGGTCTTTCTCCAGCACGTACCACGGCTCGTCGCCTGCGTCTTTCAGGCCGCCGATACCCAGCCCCTGGCGTTGCCCGATGGTGTGGTACATCAGGCCATGGTGGCGGCCGATGACGTCGCCTTCAGTGGTCTGGATTTCGCCAGGCTGGGCGGGCAGGTACTGCTTGAGGAAATCGCTGAAGCGACGTTCACCGATAAAGCAGATGCCGGTGGAGTCTTTTTTCTTTGCGGTGGCCAGGCCATGTTTTTCGGCGATGGCGCGTACTTCCGGTTTTTCCAGTTCGCCGACCGGGAACAGGGTGCGGGCAATCTGCTCGCCGCCGACGGCGTGGAGGAAGTAGCTCTGGTCCTTGTTCGGGTCCAGGCCTTTGAGCAGTTCGGTGCGGCCGTCAATGTCGCGGCGGCGCACGTAGTGGCCGGTGGCGATCAGGTCGGCACCGAGCATCAGGGCGTAGTCGAGGAACGCCTTGAACTTGATTTCGCGGTTGCAGAGGATGTCCGGGTTTGGCGTGCGTCCGGCCTTGTATTCCGCCAGGAAGTGCTCAAACACGTTGTCCCAGTATTCGGCGGCGAAGTTGGCGGTGTGCAGTTTGATGCCGATGCGGTCACACACGGCTTGTGCGTCGGCCAGGTCTTCGCGGGCGGTGCAGTACTCGGTACCGTCGTCCTCTTCCCAGTTCTTCATGAACAGGCCTTCGACCTGATAACCCTGCTCCATCAGCAGAAGGGCGGAAACGGAAGAGTCCACGCCGCCGGACATGCCGACGATCACGCGCGTCTTTTCGGGTTCTTTGAGAGCTGGAGTGGACATAGGAATCGCTGCGTATCCGGGTAAAAGGACAAGATTCTAACAGGCTGTGCGCGGCAAGGCGAAAGCCATGCTCAATCGCGGATCACCGCCAGGCTGTGCAGGGGGCCGGCGAGGAAGTCGTCAATGCAACGAGGTACCAGTTCGCTGCGCCAGCGCTCGGGGTCGGCGAGCAGTTCCTCACGGGTCAGCCACACGGCGCGGACAATGTCGCTGTCCAGTGCGCGGTCGGCATTATGCCGTAGCGGTTTGGCGGCAAAGCAGACGCGCTGGTAGGTCACGCCATTGCTGGGGGCGGTGTAGAGGTAGATGCCGACCACGCCGGTCAGTTCTACGTCCCAGGCGGTCTCCTCAAGCGTTTCGCGCAGGGCTGCCTCGGCCAGCGACTCGTTGGCCTCCAGGTGGCCTGCTGGCTGGTTGAATACGTGCTTGCCGGCTTTGAACTCTTCGACCAGCAGGAAACGGCCCTGGTCTTCGACAATGGTGGCGACGGTGATGTGGGGTTGCCAGGTCATGTGCAAGGTCCTGTGTTGTGCAGGTGGATCGCATGGCCGGTGTTCTCGGCGACGCGGGTGCCACGCCTCTGCAGAAAAGCAGAAACCCCGGTGCGTGGCCGGGGTTTCTGGTGTTACATCAAGCGAACCTTACAGGGCAGAAATCGCGCTGTTGAAGGTTTGGCTTGGGCGCATCACTTTGCTGGTCAGCTCGGCATCAGGGTAGTAGTAACCACCGATTTCGGCTGGCTTGCCCTGGACAGCGTTGAGCTCGGCGACGATGGTCGCTTCGTTCTCGGTCAGTGCCTTGGCCAGTGGGGCAAAGCGCGCTTGCAGTGCGGCGTCGTCGTTTTGTGCAGCCAGTGCCTGTGCCCAGAACAGGGTCAGGTAGAAGTGGCTGCCGCGGTTGTCGATGCCACCAACCTTGCGCGCTGGCGACTTGTTGTCGTCCAGGAACTTGCCGGTTGCCTGGTCCAGGGTGTTGGCCAAGACCTTGGCTTTCGGGTTGGCGTAGGCGTTGCTCAGGTGTTCCAGAGAAGCGGCCAGGGCCAGGAATTCACCCAGCGAGTCCCAGCGCAGGAAGTTCTCTTCGACCAGTTGCTGTACGTGCTTCGGTGCCGAACCGCCGGCGCCGGTTTCGAACAGGCCGCCGTTGTTCATCAGCGGAACGATCGACAGCATCTTGGCGCTGGTGCCCAGCTCCATGATCGGGAACAGGTCGGTCAGGTAGTCGCGCAGTACGTTGCCGGTCACCGAGATGGTGTCCTTGCCTGCACGGATACGCTCCAGGGATACCTTCATGGCCTCGACTGGCGACAGGACACGAATGTCCAGGCCGGTGGTGTCGTGGTCTTTCAGGTACTTCTGGACTTTCTCGATCATCACGCCGTCATGGGCGCGTTGTGGGTCGAGCCAGAAAATGGCTGGGGTGTTGCTGGCGCGAGCACGGTTGACGGCCAGTTTGACCCAATCCTGGATCGGGGCGTCTTTGGCTTGGCACATGCGGAAGATATCGCCAGCTTCGACGTCCTGCTGCAGTACCAGGTTGCCTTTGCTGTCTACAACGCGAACAACACCGTCGGCAGCGAGCTGGAAGGTCTTGTCGTGAGAGCCGTACTCTTCGGCTTTCTGTGCCATCAGGCCAACGTTCGGTACGCTGCCCATGGTCGTTGGGTCGAAGGCGCCGTGTTTCTTGCAGTCTTCGATAACGGCCTGGTAGATGGTGGCGTAGCAACGATCCGGGATGACGGCCTTGGTGTCTTGCAGTTGGCCTTCGGCGTTCCACATCTTGCCCGAGTCACGGATCATGGCCGGCATCGAAGCGTCGACGATCACGTCGCTTGGCACGTGCAGGTTGGTGATGCCCTTGTCGGAGTTGACCATGGCCAGCGCCGGGCGAACGGCATAGACGGCCTGGATGTCGGCTTCGATCTCGGCTTGCTTGTCAGCAGGCAGCGCCTTGATACGGGCGTACAGGTCGCCGATACCGTTGTTTAGGTTGAAGCCGATCTGCTCCAGTACGTCAGCGTGCTTGTTCAGCGCGTCCTGGTAGTACTCGGCAACGATCTGGCCGAACATGATCGGGTCGGAGACCTTCATCATGGTCGCCTTCAGGTGAACCGAAAGCAGTACGCCCTTGGCCTTGGCATCTTCGATTTCAGCGGCGATGAAGCTGCGCAGTGCCTTGCGGCTCATGACCGAGCAGTCGATGATTTCGCCGGCCTTGACCGAGGTTTTCTCTTTCAGAACGGTGGTGTTGCCGTTCTTGTCCAGCAGTTCGATGCGCAGGCTGTCATCGGCTTCGATCAGCGCGGCTTTTTCGCTGCCGTAGAAGTCGCCGTTGCTCATGTGGGCAACGTGGGACTTGGAGTCTGCAGCCCAGGCGCCCATTTTGTGCGGGTGCTTGCGGGCATAGTTCTTGACCGACAGCGGTGCGCGGCGGTCGGAGTTGCCTTCGCGCAGTACCGGGTTTACGGCGCTGCCCTTGATGCGGTCGTAGCGTGCACGGGTTTCTTTCTCGGCGTCAGTGGCCGGGGTTTCCGGGTAGTCCGGAATGTTGAAACCTTTGGCTTGCAGTTCCTTGATCGCGGCTTTCAGTTGTGGAACCGAGGCGCTGATGTTCGGCAACTTGATGATGTTGGCTTCTGGCGTGGTTGCCAGTTTGCCCAGTTCTGCCAGGTGGTCGGCCACTTGCTTGTCGGCGCCGAGCTGTTCAGGGAAGGCAGAAAGGATGCGGCCGGCGAGAGAGATGTCCCGGGTTTCTACCGCGATGTCGGCGGTAGCAGTGAAGGCTTCGACGATGGGCAGCAGTGAGTAGGTGGCGAGGGCGGGGGCTTCGTCGGTGAAGGTGTAGATGATCTTGGATCGGGTGGGCATATTCGGGTTAACTCTCTGTTTTGCTGAGCGTGCACAGAATCTCGAGGTGCGCAGGGTAATGCGCTTCGCCTGGACACATCCATAAGCAGAAGGTCGAGGGTTCTGGGCGTTGATGGTGATGCATCAGTCGAGTGTCAAACGGCTGGGCTGCGGTAACAGCTCAGTCTTGTCGGGGCGCGGGTCTCATTTCAGGCCGGTTACCCCCAGTGACCCTTTGGTCACCGGCGGAGTATACCAAACCCTTGGTCTTAATCACCAAGACGTAGTGGTCGGTTGGTCACTTATAGACGAAAGATGTAGAGATTTTGGCGCTTTGTGACGGATTGGTGTACGAGGTTTCCGTTATCCGTCAACTGGGTTAGGCTCTGGGTAATGCATGATGACGAACCACACCAAAAAAACGGAGTGCAGCATGGGATACCAGAAAATCAAGGTTCCGGCAGTCGGCGACAAAATCACCGTCAACGCAGACCATTCTCTCAATGTTCCAGACAACCCGATCATCCCGTTCATTGAAGGTGACGGCATTGGCGTCGACGTCAGCCCGGTCATGATCAAGGTTGTCGATGCTGCCGTAGAGAAAGCCTATGGTGGCAAGCGCAAGATCTCCTGGATGGAAGTCTATGCCGGCGAGAAAGCTACCCAGGTGTATGACCAGGATACCTGGCTGCCTCAGGAAACCCTGGATGCGGTCAGGGATTACGTCGTCTCCATCAAGGGCCCGCTGACCACTCCGGTCGGTGGTGGTATCCGTTCCCTGAACGTGGCCCTGCGTCAGCAACTGGACCTGTATGTCTGCCTGCGTCCGGTGGTGTGGTTCGAAGGTGTTCCAAGCCCGGTCAAGAAGCCCGGCGATGTCGATATGGTGATCTTCCGTGAGAACTCCGAAGACATTTATGCCGGTATCGAGTGGAAGGCGGGTTCGCCTGAGGCGAACAAGGTCATCAAGTTCCTGAAGGAAGAAATGGGCGTTACCAAGATCCGTTTCGATCAGGATTGCGGTATTGGTATCAAGCCGGTTTCCAAGCAAGGCACCCAGCGTCTGGTGCGCAAGGCCCTGCAGTACGTCGTGGACAACGACCGCGAGTCGCTGACCCTGGTGCACAAGGGCAATATCATGAAGTTCACCGAAGGTGCCTTCAAGGACTGGGGCTACGAAGTCGCCAAGAACGAGTTTGGCGCCGAGCTGCTCGACGGTGGCCCGTGGATGCAGTTCACAAACCCGAAAACCGGCCGCAAGGTCGTGGTCAAGGATGCCATTGCCGACGCCATGCTCCAGCAGATCCTGCTGCGTCCAGCCGAGTACGATGTCATCGCTACCCTTAACCTCAACGGTGACTACCTGTCCGACGCGCTGGCGGCCGAGGTGGGCGGTATCGGTATTGCGCCGGGCGCCAATCTGTCCGACACCGTGGCCATGTTCGAAGCTACCCACGGTACTGCGCCGAAATACGCCGGCAAGAACCAGGTCAACCCGGGTTCGGTGATCCTCTCCGCTGAAATGATGCTCCGTCACCTGGGCTGGACCGAGGCAGCTGACCTGATCATCAAGGGCACCAACGGTGCTATTGCTGCCAAGACGGTGACCTACGACTTCGAGCGCCTGATGGACGGCGCTACGCTGGTGTCGAGTTCCGGTTTCGGTGAGGCACTGATCAAGCACATGTAAGGGCGGTACAAAAAACCGGCCAGTCCTCGCGGATTGGCCGGTTTTTTATGGGCGATTCAAAAACAAGGTGTGTCAGGCGAGTGTGGTGGTCGAGGCGGGGGTGGGGGCTGCGGTTTCCGTCTTTGCGGCTGCCCTGATTTTCACGGCGTGCAAGCCCTTGGGACCCTGGATGATGTCGAAGGCAACGGTTTGTCCGGCTTTCAGCGTCTTGTAGCCGTCCATCTCAATGGCCGAGTAGTGGGCGAACAGGTCTTCGGTCTTGCCCTCCTCGTTGATGAAGCCATAGCCCTTGGCATTGTTGAACCACTTGACTTTACCGCTTGCCATCCTCATATCCCTCTGCAAAGGACTCCATCACTGGAGTATCATCCACTCAATCCGCTGATTAACCTGCGAACTCTGGTTGACTGCGCGGACCTTGTTGACCACGGTGGGTTCTTATTGGTTGTAACACCGTTTTGCTGATAGTCAAGGCAGTGCGACGGTCGTTCAGGCGTCGACCCGGCGGTCAACTCACAACCTTAACGTGTCGAAATGATGAAATTCTTTCCATGCATGCACATAGCCAGATTCGACTAACATTCAATCAGGATCACCCGCAATCGCATGAGGACGATGGGTCCGGGCTGGCGGTGCAGGAAGCCAAGCCAGCGCTGCAGGCACCGCCGATGTACAAGGTGGTTTTGTTCAATGATGACTACACCCCGATGGATTTTGTCGTCGAAGTGCTCGAAATGTTCTTTAACCTGAACCGCGAGTTGGCGACCAAGGTCATGCTGGCCGTCCATACAGAAGGACGGGCAGTGTGCGGATTGTTTACCCGTGACATCGCCGAAACCAAGGCCATGCAGGTCAACCAATACGCCAGGGAAAGCCAGCATCCGCTACTCTGTGAAATCGAGAAGGACGGTTAATCGCCGACCACTTGGGTATGAGGTGAAGCTATGTTAAACCGCGAGCTCGAAGTCACCCTCAATCTGGCCTTCAAGGAGGCCCGTTCGAAGCGTCATGAGTTCATGACCGTCGAGCACCTTCTGCTGGCACTATTGGATAATGAGGCAGCCGCCACCGTTCTGCGGGCCTGTGGTGCGAACCTCGATAAACTCAAACACGACCTGCAGGAGTTCATCGACTCCACCACGCCATTGATCCCGGTGCACGATGAGGATCGCGAAACCCAGCCAACCCTGGGCTTCCAGCGCGTGTTGCAGCGTGCAGTATTCCATGTACAGAGCTCGGGCAAGCGTGAAGTGACCGGTGCCAATGTGCTGGTGGCGATCTTTAGCGAGCAGGAAAGCCAGGCGGTGTTTCTGCTGAAGCAGCAAAGTGTGGCCCGTATCGACGTGGTCAACTACATCGCCCATGGCATCTCCAAGGTGCCAGGGCACGGCGAGCATTCCGAAAACGATCAGGACATGCAGGATGAGGAGGGGGGCGAAACCTCTTCCTCGAGCAACCCGCTGGACGCCTATGCCAGCAACCTCAACGAGCAGGCACGCCAGGGCCGTATCGACCCATTGGTAGGGCGTGAGGCCGAGGTTGAGCGCGTGGCGCAGATCCTTGCCCGTCGGCGCAAGAACAATCCGCTGCTGGTCGGTGAAGCGGGCGTGGGCAAGACGGCCATTGCCGAAGGCCTGGCCAAGCGTATCGTTGATGGCCAGGTGCCGGATCTGCTGTCGCATAGCGTGGTCTATTCGCTGGACCTGGGCGCGCTGTTGGCCGGTACCAAGTACCGTGGTGATTTCGAGAAGCGCTTCAAGGTGCTGCTCAATGAGCTGCGTAAACGGCCGCAGGCGATTCTGTTCATCGACGAGATCCACACCATTATCGGTGCCGGTGCGGCATCGGGCGGCGTGATGGATGCGTCCAATCTGCTCAAACCCTTGCTGTCCTCGGGTGATATCCGCTGCATTGGCTCGACCACGTTCCAGGAGTTTCGTGGCATCTTCGAGAAAGACCGTGCCTTGGCGCGGCGCTTCCAGAAGGTCGATGTCAGTGAGCCATCGGTGGAAGACACCGTTGGTATCCTGCGTGGGCTCAAGGGGCGTTTCGAATCGCATCACAACATCGAGTACAGCGATGAAGCCCTGCGTGCCGCTGCCGAGCTGGCAGCACGCTACATCAATGACCGGCATATGCCTGACAAGGCCATCGACGTCATTGACGAGGCGGGCGCCTATCAGCGCCTGCAGCCGGTAGAGTCGCGAGTCAAGCGTATCGATGTACCTCAGGTCGAGGATATTGTTGCCAAGATCGCGCGGATCCCACCAAAACACGTCACCAGCTCCGACAAGGAACTGCTGCGTAACCTGGAGCGTGACCTGAAGCTGACCGTGTTCGGTCAAGACGCTGCCATCGATTCGCTGGCTACCGCAATCAAGCTGTCGCGGGCTGGTCTGAAGTCGCCGGACAAGCCGGTCGGCTCGTTCCTCTTTGCCGGCCCTACAGGTGTCGGCAAGACCGAGGCGGCGCGACAACTGGCCAAGGCGCTGGGTGTCGAGCTGGTGCGCTTTGACATGTCCGAGTACATGGAGCGGCATACCGTGTCGCGCCTGATTGGTGCGCCACCCGGTTATGTCGGTTTCGATCAGGGTGGTTTGCTGACCGAGGCAATCACCAAGCAGCCGCACTGCGTGCTGCTGCTTGATGAAATCGAGAAGGCGCATCCGGAAGTCTTCAACCTGCTGCTGCAGGTGATGGACCATGGCACGCTGACCGACAACAACGGGCGCAAGGCGGACTTCCGCAACGTGATTGTCATCATGACCACCAACGCGGGTGCCGAGACGGCTGCGCGAGCCTCGATTGGCTTTACGCAGCAGGATCACTCCTCCGATGCGATGGAAGTCATCAAGAAGAGCTTCACGCCGGAGTTCCGTAACCGCCTGGACACCATCATTCAGTTTGGTCGTCTGAGCCACGAAACCATCAAGAGTGTGGTCGACAAGTTCCTCACCGAACTGCAGGCGCAACTCGAAGACAAGCGCGTGCTGTTGGAGGTTTCCGATGCGGCGCGTAGCTGGCTGGCAGCGGGTGGCTATGATGCGCAGATGGGTGCGCGGCCAATGGCGCGGCTGATTCAGGACAAGATCAAGCGGCCATTGGCTGAAGAGATCCTGTTTGGTGAGCTGGCCGAGCATGGTGGCGTAGTGCACGTCGACATGCGTGATGGCGAGTTGGTGTTCGAGTTCGAGACAACGGCTGAAATGGCCTGATAGCCGTCATCGGCAGCCCGGCTCCTGCGGGAGTCGGCCTTGCCGGCGATGGTGCGTGTGGGTTCTCCATGGTTTCATTGAGACAAACGAAAACGCCCGGCTCATGCCGGGCGTTTTCGTCGATGACGCTTAACGGGCGCGGTAGGTGATGCGCCCTTTGCTCAGGTCATAAGGCGTCAGTTCGACGCGGACCTTGTCACCAGTCAGAATTCGAATGTAGTTCTTGCGCATTTTTCCGGAGATATGCGCGGTAACGACGTGCCCGTTTTCCAACTCCACGCGGAACATGGTGTTGGGCAGGGTGTCGACGACAGTGCCTTCCATTTCGAAGCTGTCTTCTTTCGACATGCAGTAAAGCCCTCGGTATCCAGTTAATGGCCCGGTGCGGCTGCGCCAGGCAAAAAAAGTGGCGTGCATTGTGCCCGAAAAATGGGGTTCAAGCCAAGGATTTCAATTTAGCGTCACCCAGCGCTGATTGATCAGCAGCTCGATGGGGCGGTACTGGGTCTTGTAATTCATCTTTTTGCAGTTCTTGATCCAGTAGCCCAGGTAGACCGCCTCCAGGTTCAGGCGCAGCGCTTCGGTGATCTGCCAGAGGATGGCATAGCGCCCCAGGCTGCGACGCTCCTCATCGGGCTCGTAGAAGGTGTAGACCGCCGACATGCCGTTGGGCAGCAGGTCGGTGACTGCCACGGCGAGCAGGCGACCGTCCAGGCGAAATTCATAGAAGCGTGAGAATGGCAGGTCGCGGACCAGGAAGGTGGCGAACTGATCGCGGCTCGGTGGGTACATGTCGCCATCGGCATGGCGCTGTTCGATATAGCGCCGATACAGGTCGAAGTACTCTTCGTTGAAGGCCGGGCGCGCCGCGGTCACGACCAGGTCGGCGTTGCGCTTGAGGATGCGCTTCTGCTGGCGGTTGGGCAAAAACCGTGCAGCCGGAATGCGTGCCGGTACGCAGGCATTGCAGTTCTGGCAATGCGGCCGGTACAGGTGGTCGCCGCTGCGCCGGAAGCCCATTTCCGACAGATCTGCGTAGACATGCACGTCCATTGGCTGGCTCGGGTCGAGAAACAGCGTCGTGGCTTGCTCGTTTGGCAGGTAGCTGCAGGAATGGGGTTGAGTGGCATAAAACTTCAACCGCGCCAGCTCTGTCATGATCAACCCCTCGGGAGTGACGTTTGTTTTAAGTGTAAGCCAGCTGGAAAAACTCGCCTAGCAAACCCATGTCGCCGAGTTGGCTTGATCGAGGTAGCGACGCAGGTAGTCGGCGAACGTGGCGCGGGCAATTGCCCGGGCGCCGAGGCTGTGCAGGTGCTCGGTGGGCATCTGGCAGTCGATCAGGACAAAGCCAGCGTTTTTCAGGTGCTCGACCAGCGTTGCAAAGCCGACTTTGGAGGCGTTGTCGGCCCGGCTGAACATCGACTCGCCGAAGAACAGGCGGCCCATTGCCAGCCCGTACAGGCCGCCGACCAGCTCACCTTGCTCGCGGACTTCCACGGAGTGGGCAAACCCCTGCTGGTGCAGCTTCAGGTACGCCTTCTGCATGCTGTCGGTGATCCAGGTGCCGTCGGCATAGGCGCGTGGTGCCGCGCAGGCACGGATGACGCCGGCGAAGTCCTGGTCGAAGCTGACCTGGTAGCGCCCTTGGCGCATGACCTTGCGCAACGAACGCGAGACATGCAACTCGTCGGGAAACAACACGGTGCGCGGGTCTGGTGACCACCACAGGATTGGCTGACCATCCTGGTACCAGGGGAAGCAGCCATGCCGATAGGCCTGGACCAGCCGTTCCGCGCTCAGGTCACCGCCAGCGGCGAGCAGGCCGTTGGGGTCGCGCAGCGCCTTTTCCAGAGGGGGGAAGTCAAGAGAATCGCGGCTCAGCCAGGTCAGCATCGTCGTTTCAACGGCAGAAGAGGGGAGGGTGGTCAGGATCGCCTGCCAGGGCGATGCGGGTCAACCGCAACTTGCCGGCTGATTTGTTGTCCCTACTACGCAAAAAGCCCGTATAAGCCTTTGTCACAAAAGAGAATGCGTGCTCAAATTGAACATTATGCAATTAATCCCGTCTGCGACGTATTCTGGCGCACCGCCATGGCGGCATACGGGTAGTAATGTTAAAAGTAATGGTTTGTTGGCTGCCTTCGTCAGCCAGCCACCTGTTGGACGCGCAAGCAGCGCAGGAATAGACGCGTTTTGAAGAAATCCACCGCTACCCCAAACCCCTTGCCGGTTCCGCTTTGGCGCCAGCAACTGCACTACCGGCTCAAGGAGGGTGCCCTGATTGCCATGGGCGCCCTGTGCCTGTATCTGTGGATGGCTCTGCTTACCTACGACCAGGCAGACCCTGGCTTCAGCCACACCAGCAACGTCGATCAGGTGCAGAACGCTGCGGGCCGCGCCGGCGCCTTCTTTGCGGACGTGTTGTTCATGGTGCTGGGTTATTTCGCCTACATCTTCCCGCTGTTGCTGGCGATCAAGACCTGGCAGATCTTTCGTGAGCGTCACCAGCCCTGGCAGTGGAGCGGCTGGCTGTTTTCCTGGCGCCTGATCGGCTTGGTGTTCCTGGTGCTGTCCGGTGCCGCGCTGGCGCATATCCATTTTCATTCGGCCCCGAGCCTGCCGGCCTCTGCGGGCGGCGCGCTGGGCGAAAGCCTGGGTGACCTGGCCAAGAATGCCTTGAACGTGCAGGGCAGTACCCTGATGTTCATTGCCCTGTTTCTGTTTGGTCTTACCGTGTTCACCGACCTGTCGTGGTTCAAGGTGATGGACCTTACCGGCAAGATCACCCTTGACCTGTTCGAGGTGTTCCAGGGAGCGGCCAGTCGTTGGTGGTCAGCGCGTAACGAACGCAAGCAACTGGTTGCCCAACTGCGTGCAGTCGACGAGCAGGAGCACGAGATCATGGCGCCGGTGGTTGCCGAGCGCCGCGAGCCGGCCAAGGCTCGTGAACGCGTCGTCGAGCGTGAGCCGGCGCCGAGCAAGCCGGTGGTCGAGCGTCCTCAGTCGCCTGCGCCGATCATCATGCCAGCTCCAGCTCCAGCTCCGGCGCAGGTCAAGGCGGCAGAGCCGATCAAGCGTGTGCAGGCGGAAAAACCCGCGCAGGTGTTCGTCGATAGCGCCGTCGAGGGCACCTTGCCGCCGATCTCTATCCTCGATCCTGCCGAGAAGAAGCAGGTCAACTATTCGCCTGAGTCGCTGGCTGGTGTCGGGCAGTTGCTGGAAATCAAACTCAAGGAGTTCGGTGTCGAAGTGTCGGTGGACTCGATCCACCCTGGCCCTGTGATTACCCGTTACGAAATCCAGCCCGCTGCCGGGGTCAAGGTCAGCCGTATTGCCAACCTGGCCAAGGACCTGGCACGTTCGCTGGCCGTGACCAGCGTGCGCGTGGTCGAGGTTATCCCCGGCAAGACTACCGTGGGTATCGAGATCCCGAACGAAGACCGGCAGATCGTGCGCTTCTCCGAAGTGCTGTCGTCGCCGCAGTACGATGAAGCCAAGTCGCCGGTTACCCTGGCGCTGGGCCATGACATTGGCGGCAAGCCGGTGATTACCGACCTGGCCAAGATGCCGCACCTGTTGGTGGCCGGTACTACCGGTTCCGGTAAGTCGGTGGGCGTCAACGCGATGATCCTGTCGATTCTGTTCAAGTCGAGCCCGGAAGACGCCAAGCTGATCATGATCGACCCGAAAATGCTCGAGTTGTCGATCTATGAGGGCATTCCGCACCTGCTTTGCCCTGTCGTTACCGACATGAAGGACGCGGCCAACGCCCTGCGCTGGAGCGTGGCCGAGATGGAGCGGCGCTACAAGCTGATGGCGGCCATGGGCGTGCGTAACCTGGCCGGCTTCAACCGCAAGATCAAGGATGGCGAGGAAGCCGGCGAACCGGTTTATGACCCGCTGTTCCGCCGTGAGAGCATGGACGACCAGCCGCCGCTGCTGAAAACCCTGCCGACCATCGTGGTGGTGGTCGACGAATTTGCCGACATGATGATGATCGTTGGCAAGAAGGTCGAAGAGCTGATCGCCCGTATCGCCCAGAAGGCGCGTGCGGCCGGTATCCACTTGATCCTCGCGACCCAGCGGCCCTCGGTGGACGTGATTACCGGCCTGATCAAGGCCAACATTCCAACCCGAATGGCCTTCCAGGTATCGAGCAAGATCGACTCGCGCACCATCATCGACCAGGGTGGTGCCGAGCAGTTGCTCGGCCATGGTGACATGCTCTACATGCCGCCAGGCACCAGCCTGCCGATCCGTGTACACGGTGCGTTCGTTTCCGACGAAGAAGTGCACCGCGTGGTTGAAGCCTGGAAGCAGCGTGGCGCCCCGGACTACAACGACGACATCCTCAACGGTGTCGAAGAGGCCGGCAGTGGCTTCGACGGCGGTAGCGGCGGTGAGGGTGGTGACGACGCTGAGACCGATGCGTTGTACGATGAAGCGGTTCAGTTCGTTCTGGAAAGTCGTCGTGCGTCCATCTCCGCGGTTCAGCGCAAGCTGAAGATCGGCTACAACCGCGCTGCGCGGATGATCGAAGCGATGGAAATGGCTGGTGTGGTCACGGCCATGAACACCAACGGCTCGCGCGAGGTCATTGCGCCTGGGCCAATGCGCGACTGATGATCGATTTTGCCGGGTGCCAATGACGGTGTCCGGCCCATTCACTGTTCTACGAGGATTCTCATGCGCCTGATTCGCATGTTGTTGGTTTCTGCCCTGACGGTGTCCGCCATTCCGGCCTATGCCGGTGAGCAAGACGTGGCGCGTCTGACCCAGTTGCTGGAAAAATCGCAGACAATCACTGCCCGTTTCTCTCAGTTGACCCTTGATGGCAGCGGTACCCAGTTGCAGGAAACCAACGGTGAAATGTCGGTGAAACGCCCTGGCCTGTTCTACTGGCACACCGATGCGCCACAGGAGCAGGTCGTGGTGTCGGACGGGCAGAAAGTCACCCTGTGGGACCCGGACCTGGAACAGGCGACCATCAAGAAGCTCGACGAGCGTCTGACCCAGACGCCAGCACTGCTGCTGTCCGGCGATGTGTCGAAGATCAGCCAGAGCTTCGAGATCTCCTCCAAGGAGCAAGGCGAGGTGGTGGATTTCACCCTCAAGCCGAAGACCAAGGACACCTTGTTCGACTCCCTGCGCCTGTCGTTTCGCCGTGGCCTGATCAATGACATGCAACTGATCGACAGCGTCGGTCAGCGCACCAATATCCTGTTCACCGGGGTCAAGGCCAACGAGGCGATTCCAGCGGGCAGATTCAAGTTCGACATCCCGAAAGGCGCTGACGTCATTCAGGAATAAGAGGTAAGGCAGCCGTTGATGGACCTGTTTCGTAGTGAGCCTGTTGCCCAGCCCTTGGCCGCGCGTCTGCGCCCGGCCAACCTGGACGAGTACGTCGGTCAGGAGCACCTGCTGGCGCGTGGCAAGCCACTGCGTGAAGCACTGGAACAGGGCGCGCTGCACTCGATGATCTTCTGGGGGCCGCCAGGGGTGGGCAAGACCACCCTGGCGCGGCTGCTGGCGCAGTTTTGCGATGCCCACTTCGAAACGGTGTCGGCCGTGCTGGCCGGGGTCAAGGAGATCCGTCATGCGGTAGAAATCGCCAAGCAGCAAGCCGGCCATTATGGTCGCCGGACCATCCTGTTCGTCGATGAAGTGCACCGTTTCAACAAGTCGCAGCAGGATGCTTTCCTGCCCTACGTCGAAGACGGCACGCTGATCTTCATTGGCGCGACCACCGAGAACCCTTCGTTTGAATTGAACAACGCCTTGCTGTCGCGGGCGCGGGTCTATGTGCTGAAAAGCCTCGACGAAGCGGCGTTGCGCAAGCTGGTGCAGCGTGCGCTGAGCGAAGAACGTGGCCTGGGCAAGCGCCAGCTCAGCTTGGGCGATGAAGGCTTCAAGATGCTCTTGGCGGCGGCGGATGGCGATGGCCGGCGTTTGCTCAACCTGCTGGAAAACGCCTCGGACTTGGCCGAAGACGGCAGTGAGATCGGCGTCGATTTGCTGCAAAGCCTGCTGGGCGATACCCGTCGCCGTTTCGACAAGGGCGGAGAGGCGTTCTACGACCAGATTTCGGCACTGCACAAATCGGTGCGTGGCTCCAACCCCGACGGTGCGCTGTACTGGTTTGCGCGGATGCTCGACGGCGGGTGCGACCCACTCTACATTGCCCGGCGCGTGGTGCGCATGGCCAGTGAAGACATCGGCAACGCCGACCCTCGCGCGTTAAGCCTGTGCCTGGCCGCCTGGGATGTGCAGGAGCGCCTGGGCAGCCCGGAAGGCGAGCTGGCGGTGGCGCAAGCGATTACCTACCTGGCCTGTGCGCCGAAGAGTAACGCGGTGTACATGGGCTTCAAGGCTGCCATGCGCGAAGCCGCCGAGCACGGTTCGCTTGAGGTGCCGCTGCATTTGCGCAACGCGCCGACCAAACTGATGAAGCAGTTGGGCTACGGGGACGAGTACCGTTATGCCCACGACGAGCCGGATGCCTATGCCGCTGGCGAAGATTACTTCCCCGACAACCTGGAACCGCGCCAGTACTATCAACCGGTACCGCGCGGCCTTGAGCTGAAGATCGGCGAAAAGCTCAAGCACCTGGCTGAGCTGGACCGGCAAAGCCCCCGGCAACGGAGAAAACCATGATTGCGGTTGTTGCGGCGGTGAGTGCAGGCGGCATTGCCGGTACCTTGCTGCGCTTTGCCACAGCCAATTGGGTGAACGCGCACTGGCCACGCCACTTCTATCTCGGTACGCTGGCAGTCAATCTGATTGGATGCTTGTTGATCGGGCTGTTGTACGGTTTGTTTTTGCATCGCCCGCTGGTACCGGTCGAGTTGAGGGCCGGCCTGATTGTCGGTTTTCTTGGCGGCTTGACTACCTTTTCATCCTTTTCACTGGATACCGTGCGCCTGCTCGAAAGCGGGCAGGCGCCGCTGGCGTTCGGCTATGCCGCGCTCAGCGTACTTGGCGGCCTGCTCGCAACCTGGGCTGGCCTGTCTTTGACCAAATTCTGAACCAACGAGAGAACGATATGCTCGATTCCAAACTGTTACGCGGCCAACTTCAGGAAGTGGCGGACCGCCTGGCCTCCCGTGGCTTCAGCCTGGATGTCGCGCGCATCGAAGCACTGGAAGAGCGCCGCAAGGTGGTGCAAACCCGCACCGAGCAGCTGCAGGCCGAGCGTAACGCCCGTTCCAAGTCCATCGGCCAGGCCAAGGCCAAGGGCGAAGACATCGCTCCGCTGATGGCTGACGTCGAGCGCATGGCGGCCGAACTGGCCAGCGGCAAGGTCGAGCTGGACAGCATCCAGTCCGAGCTGGATGGCATTCTGATGGGCATTCCGAACCTGCCGGACGCTTCCGTGCCGGTCGGTGAAGACGAAGAAGGCAACGTCGAAGTGCGCCGCTGGGGCACCCCGAAAGCCTTTGATTTCCCGGTCCAGGATCACGTCGCCCTAGGCGAGAAGAACGGCTGGCTGGACTTCGAGACCGCAGCCAAGCTGTCGGGCGCACGTTTTGCCCTGCTGCGTGGCCCGATTGCGCGCCTGCACCGTGCCCTGGCCCAGTTCATGATCAACCTGCACATCAACGAGCACGGTTACGAAGAGGCCTACACCCCGTACCTGGTTCAAGCACCTGCGCTGCAAGGCACTGGCCAGCTGCCGAAGTTCGAGGAAGACCTGTTCAAGATCAGCCGTGAAGGCGAAGCCGACTTCTACCTGATCCCGACCGCTGAAGTGTCGCTGACCAACATCGTCGCTGGCGAGATCCTCGACGCCAAGCAACTGCCGATCAAGTTCGTTGCCCACACCCCATGCTTCCGCAGTGAAGCCGGTGCGTCGGGCCGTGATACCCGCGGCATGATCCGTCAGCACCAGTTCGACAAGGTCGAGATGGTTCAGATCGTTGAGCCGAGCAAGTCCATGGAAGCCCTGGAAGGCCTGACGGCGAACGCCGAGCGCGTACTGCAAGCCCTCGAGCTGCCATACCGCGTGCTGGCGCTGTGCACCGGCGACATGGGTTTCAGCGCCACCAAGACCTACGACCTGGAAGTCTGGGTGCCGAGCCAGGACAAGTACCGCGAAATTTCCTCGTGCTCCAACTGTGGTGACTTCCAGGCCCGTCGTATGCAGGCCCGCTGGCGTAACCCGGAAACCGGCAAGCCGGAACTGGTGCACACCCTCAACGGTTCTGGCCTGGCGGTGGGGCGTACGCTGGTGGCAGTGCTGGAGAACTACCAGCAAGCCGATGGCTCGATCCGCGTGCCTGAAGTCCTCAAGCCTTACATGGGTGGCCTGGAGGTTATCGGCTAAATGGAATTTCTACCGCTGTTCCACAACCTGCGTGGCAGCCGTGTGCTGGTCGTAGGTGGCGGCGAGATTGCCTTGCGCAAATCTCGCTTGCTGGCAGATGCCGGCGCCGTACTGCGTGTGGTTGCGCCCGAGATCGAAGGGCAATTGGCCGAGCTCGCCCGGCACAGCGGTGGTGAACTCCTGTCCCGTGGGTATCAGGAAAGCGATCTGGACGGTTGTCAGTTGATCATCGCGGCTACTGATGACCAGGAACTCAATGCTCAGGTGTCTGCCGATGCCCGCAAGCGTTGTGTGCCGGTCAATGTGGTCGATGCGCCTGCGTTGTGCTCGGTGATTTTCCCGGCCATTGTCGACCGTTCGCCACTGGTTGTTGCGGTGTCCAGCGGCGGTGATGCACCGGTCCTGGCTCGGTTGATCCGGGCCAAGATGGAAACCTGGATCCCTGCGGCTTATGGCGAACTGGCCGGCCTGGCTGCACGTTTTCGCCACAAGGTGAAAGCGCTCTACCCAGACGTCAACCAGCGCCGCGGCTTCTGGGAAGATGTCTTTCAGGGGCCGATTGCCGAGCGCCAACTGGCCGGGCAGGGTGCTGAAGCCGAGCGTTTGTTGCAAGCCAAGGTAGACGGCGTACCCGCGCAGACGTCAGGCGAGGTGTACCTGGTTGGCGCTGGTCCTGGCGATCCTGATCTGTTGACGTTCCGCGCCTTGCGCCTGATGCAGCAAGCGGATGTGGTGCTCTATGACCGCCTGGTGGCACCGGCAATCATTGAGCTGTGCCGTCGTGATGCCGAGCGTATTTACGTTGGCAAGCGTCGCGCCGATCACGCCGTGCCTCAGGATCAGATCAATCAGCTTTTGGTTGACCTGGCCAAGCAAGGCAAGCGCGTGCTGCGGCTCAAGGGGGGCGATCCGTTCATCTTTGGGCGTGGCGGCGAGGAAATCGAGGAACTGGCGGAGCAGGGTATTCCATTCCAGGTAGTACCCGGTATCACGGCGGCCAGTGGTTGCTCGGCGTATGCCGGTATCCCGCTGACCCACCGTGACTATGCGCAGTCAGTGCGCTTCGTGACCGGTCATCTCAAGGATGGCACCAGCAACTTGCCGTGGAACGATCTGGTGGCGCCTGCGCAAACCCTGGTGTTCTACATGGGGCTGGTGGGGCTGCCGACCATCTGTGCCGAGCTGATCCGTCATGGTCGTGCCGCCGATACCCCGGCGGCGCTGGTTCAGCAGGGCACCACGCCCAACCAGCGGGTCTTTACCGGCACGTTGGCTGACCTGCCGACACTGGTGGCGGAGCATGAAGTCCATGCGCCAACGCTGGTCATCGTCGGTGAGGTGGTGCAACTGCGTGACAAGCTCGCCTGGTTCGAAGGCGCCCAGTAAAAACTGGCCCTTGTTGGCAATTGCAGCGATGGGCGCCGCCTGTGCGGCGCCTTCATTGTCGGCCTACTAGGTCATTAGCCGAGCGGGCGTGCGTCCCAGTACGCCCGTGCCTTGGCAAACGCGTTTTCACGGTCATCGCCCAGCCCGCGCAGGGCCAGGGCCATGGTCGAGATCAAAGCCATTTCACCGTAGCTGTCGCAGGCCTCACCGCGCCAGACCGCCAGTAAATGCTCCGGCTCCAGGCTGGCCGGTTTGACATGGCGCTGTGCGGCGAGCGCTGGCCATTCCTCATCCCAATCCTGCCCGCCTGCCGTGCCATACAAATGGCTGGCGCTGTCCGGGTTGACCTCTATCTCACCCCCGTCGCCCTTGACCACAATGGCCGTGTCAGCGAGCAGTCGGCTGGCTTCGCGATGCACTGCCTGATAGCCGGGGTGGAAGATACTCTGCAGGCCGCAGCGCGCGCCCAACGGGTTGAGCACGCGGGCCAGGGAGTGGATGGGGGAACGCAGTCCCAGAGTGTTGCGCAGGTCGATCATCCGCTGCAACGGGGGCGCCCAGTCCTGCAATGGAGCAAACGCCAGGTGCTGGTTATCCAGCGCCTTGGACACGGCATTCCAGTCGCGGCACAGCGGAATCTGCAGCAGGTCGAGCAGTTGCTCGGTGTACAGGCGCCCCGCGGTATGCGCACCGCCGCCATGCATCAGGATACGCACGCCGTTTGCTGCCAGGCACTTGGCCGCCAGCAGGAACCAGGGCAGGTGACGTTTCTTGCCCGCGTAGCTTGGCCAGTCGAGGTCGACCTGCATTGGCGGCGCTTGCAGGCGCTGGCGCAGGGCTTCGGTGAAGCCTGCCAGTTCCTCGGGGCTCTCTTCCTTGTGCCGCAACAGCATCAGGAACGCACCCAGCTGGGTTTCTTCGACCTTCTCGTCGAGCAGCATGCCCATGGCCTCACGGGCTTCTTCGCGGGTCAGGCCGCGAGCGCCGCGCTTGCCTTTGCCAAGGATGCGCACAAATTGGGCGAAAGGGTGCTCAGCCGGGGTTTCGAGGGTCAGCGGGCGAGGATCGGTCATATGCAATTGGTTGGCTTCGGCAGGCCCGCCAGCTTGGCGGCGAGTTTGGCAGGGGTGCCCTTGAACAGGCGATTCAGGTGCAGGCTGTTGCCTTTTTCCGGGCCCAGCTTCAAGGCTGTGTATTTGATCAGCGGGCGGGTGGCTGGCGACAGCTGGAACTCCTGGTAGAACTGACGCAGCAGTTCCAGTACTTCCCAGTGCTCGGGGGTCAGTTCCAGTGCTTCACGCTCAGCCAACGCGGCGGCGACCTCGCTGGACCAGTCACTCAGTTCCAGCAGGTAGCCATCTTTATCCAGCGCAATGTCGCGGGTGCCGACAGTCAGGGTACTCATAACCAGCTGTTGACCTTGTCGTATTGCAGGGACAGGGCCACGAAAGCCGGGTAATCGACGCTGCGGGCCAAGGTATCTGCCGCAATGGCGCGTGCCTGCAGGTCTTCTTCAAGGGCAAACAGGCGCTCGCCAAGGTTGTGGGCGAGCAGGGTGCTCAGCGGCGCGCTGCCGGGTTGCAGGGCATACACCGCATCGCCGCAGAGCAACAGGCCATCGGCGGGGCCGAGCAGGCGCAGGCAGCTGCTCAGGCGGTCGTCGCCAAAGGGTGAGTGGGAAATGACGTGCAGGGTGCTCATCAGAGGGTTACCACCTGGTCAAAACGGTCAATCAGCGCTGCCAGCGCAGCGTCGTCCAGCACTTCTACCGGCAAGCTCAGCTGGTCGGCACAAAGGCCGCGCTCGAGCAGGCTGGTGCGGGCGGCAAACAATTCTTCTACGCCGAACATGGGCAGCGCCTGCAGGTTCGCTGCAAGGTTCTTCTGCTGCAGCTGTGCGGGTTGCTGGCCGGGTGCGAGCTGGAACACACCATCATCGAGAAACAGCATGCCCAATGGCAGGTCAAAGGCACCGCCGGCCAGGGCGATGTCCAGTGCCTCGCGGGCCGACGGGCCTGCCCACGGCGCTTGGCGGCTGATGATCAACAGGGACTTGGCCATCTCAATCACCTCCAAAGCAGACCAGGCGGTCGGCGGTTTGTGCGGCCTCATGCAACTGGCCAAGGCCTGACAGCTCCCAAGGCGCCGACAGGTTTGCCGCCTGGCGCTGATAGCGTTGGGCTTCTTCTGCGTTCAGCACGCCACGGCGCAAGGCGGCGGCAATGCACACCACGCCATCGAGCTGTTGCTCGCTGACGAAGGTGCGCCACTGGGCTGGAACATCCAGCTCATCCTGGGGCGTGACCACAGTGCTTGAAGCGCTGTGAACGCCATCCTGGTAGAAAAACAACCGGACGATCTCGTGCCCGCCTGCCAGTACGGCTTGGGCGAACAGCAGGGCGCGGCGCGAGGAGGGCGCATGGGCCGGGGAAAAAACCGCAATCGCGAACTTCATGGGAGGCTCTGTCAGCAAATCTGTGGGAATAATAAAGCAAAAAGCCCGCAGCGGGCTGCGGGCTTCCTGTTCTATCGGTTGCCAGGCGCGAGGCGCCGCCAATCAGGCCTTGTGCGCGCTGCTTTCTGGCAGAAACCAGTTCAACACCAGTGCACAGATCCCGCCGGTGGCGACACCCGACTCCAGCACATTGCGCAGTGCCGACGGCATATGGGCGAGGAACTCCGGTACTTGCGCCACACCCAGCCCCAGCGCCAGCGACACCGAGATAATCAGCAGTGCGCGGCGGTCCAGGCTGATGCTGGCGAGGATATTGATACCCGACGCCGCCACAGCCCCGAACATCACCATCGCTGCGCCACCCAATACCGGCTCAGGCACCGCCTGAATCACACCGGCCACTGCCGGGAACAGGCCCAGCAGTACCAGCATTGCGGCGATCCACACACCGATATGGCGGCTGGCGATACCGGTCAACTGAATCACCCCATTGTTCTGGGCGAAGATCGAGCTGGGGAAGGTGTTGAACACGCCGGCCAACAGCGAGTTGGCGCCGTTCACCAGCACGCCGCCCTTGATCCGTTGCATCCACACCGGGCCTTCTACCGGCTGGCGCGACACCTTACTGGTGGCGGTTACGTCACCGATGGCTTCCAGCGAGGTCACCAGGTAGATCACCAGCATCGGGATAAACAGTGCCCAGGAGAAGCTCAGGCCGAAGTGCAGCGGCATCGGCACCTGGAACAGCTCGGCCTGGTGCATGCCGGTAAAGTCCAGGCGGCCCATATAACCGGCCAGCGCATAGCCCACGGCCAGGGCAATGACGATGGCGCAACTGCGCATCCAGACCACAGGAATACGGTTGAGCACCACGATAATCGCCAGCACCACACCTGACAGCAGCAGGTTCTCACCGTTGGCGAAGGTGCCGTTGGCCATGGCCGCGAAGCCGCCACCCATGCTGATCAGGCCGACCTTGATCAGGGTCAGGCCGATCATCAGCACCACGATACCGGTCACCAGCGGGGTGATCAGGCGCTTGACGAACGGCAGGATCCGGGAAATACCCATCTCCACGAACGAGCCGGCAATGACCACACCAAAGATGGCTGCCATCACGCCTTCTACCGGCGTGCCTTGCTTGACCATCAACGCACCGCCAGCGATCAGCGGGCCGACAAAGTTGAAGCTTGTGCCCTGAACGATCAGCAACCCGGCGCCAAACGGCCCGAAGCGGCGGCACTGCACAAAGGTGGCAATCCCGGAGATGACCAGCGACATCGACACGATCAGGTTGGTATCGCGGGCTGAAACCCCCAGTGCCTGGCAAATCAGCAGGCCGGGGGTCACGATCGGCACGATGATCGCCAGCAAGTGCTGCAGGGCGGCCAGCAGGCCGATCAGCGGGCGAGGGCGGTCTTCCAGACCCAGGACCAGTTCATTGGCCTGCGCAGGTGCGTCGGGCCGGTGTTCGATTGCGCTCATGGGTAGTGTGCTGCCCCGGGAGAAAAAAGGAGCGCATTCTACGGTGGCACACCCATTTGGCAAAGCCCAAACGCCACCCATGAAAAAGCCCACCGAAGTGGGCTTTCGTACACTACCGGGCTATCAGTCGTCGCGACCCATCAGGCCGAACAGCTGCAGCAGGCTGACGAACAGGTTGTAGATCGATACATACAGGCTGATGGTTGCCATGATGTAGTTACGCTCACCACCGTGGATGATCGCGCTGGTCTGGAACAGAATGCAGACCGACGAGAACAGCACGAAGCCGGCGCTGATCGCCAGTTGCAGGCCGCTGATCTGGAAGAACAGGCTGGCCAGTACTGCGCCCATCAGCACGAAGAAACCGGCGGTGATGAAGCCACCCAGGAAGCTCATGTCCTTGCGGGTGATCAGCACATAGGCCGACAGGCCGCCGAACACCAGCGCGGTCATGGCGAATGCCGAGCTGACGACTTCAGCGCCGCCCTGCATGCCCAGGTAACGGTTGAGGATAGGGCCGAGGATGAAACCCATGAAACCGGTGAGGGCGAACGTGGAGACCAGGCCCCAGACCGAATCACGCAGCTTGTTGGTGAGGAAGAACAGGCCATAAAAGCCGATCAGCACCACGAACACGTTCGGGTAGCCGACGCGCATCTGCTGGGCCACGTAGGCCATGATGCCGCTGAAAACAAGGGTTAAAGCCAGAAGGCCGTACGTGTTACGCAGGACGCGGCTGACTTCTTGCTGCTCGACCTGCAGGCCGTGATTGACGGCGTAATCCTGTTCGCGCATGGCGACACTCCTGTGGTTTTGAAACGTTCAGATGCAAAGATCATAACAGAGGCATGCAAAGCGGCTACACAGAGAGTTTGACAGCTTGTTTCATTTCGGTATTATGGCGCCCGCAAAGCCGAGGAAGCGTGGCCGAGTGGTTTAAGGCAACGGTCTTGAAAACCGTCGATGGGCAACTATCCTAGAGTTCGAATCTCTACGCTTCCGCCATATTCAAAGCCCTGATTATTCAGGGCTTTTTGCGTTTCTGGAGGCGTGAAAAGTCCCTGCGTTTCCTTCCAAAATACCCAAGCGTTCCATAACTTTTATGGATGTGTTCCAAAACTCCCCTTATTTTGAAGGCTTCGCGATGGCGCCGACGCGCCTGTAAACGCGTTCCGTTATGTCGCCCTTGGTGTGTCCTAGCAGCAGGCTGGCGTCCTCAATATCCTTGATTTCGGATGCTGCCTTCGGACGGATATCGCGGAACTGGAACTGTGCGATGCGAGATGCCAAGAGACTGTCTCCGTCCTCCAGGGCTGTCGATCTGGCCAGTGCTCGAGCTTCATCCCAGCGATTACGCAGCATCGGCGCAGACATGCGCTTTCCTCGCTCACTGACAATCAAGTAGCTGGAGCTGTGTTCCTGGTTCCGGGCGGCCATCTGCTTAATCAGCTTGCCAAGGCTGTTATCTACGCCGTCCACCGAGAGCATGATGCGCAGCTTCTTGTGTGTCTTGTTCTGCTGCACAACCAGATAAGCGCCCTCGATATCGTC
This sequence comes from Pseudomonas sp. HLS-6, assembly GCF_002753995.1. Lineage (NCBI taxonomy): Bacteria > Pseudomonadati > Pseudomonadota > Gammaproteobacteria > Pseudomonadales > Pseudomonadaceae > Pseudomonas > Pseudomonas sp. HLS-6. The sequence continues at coordinate 3,301,686 of NZ_CP024478.1, read as the reverse complement.
CCTTCTCATCACCAGTACGTCCGCAGGACGCTGGCCCGTCAGATACGCCAAGTCCATGGCGTCTTTCAGTTCAGGTACTGCTTTCTTGTAGACCGCATCCCATACCGCGTCATTGGCGTAGTAGTCCCGAGGCGTCTCCTTGTTTTTGCGAACACCCTGGCAGGGGTTCTCCTTTGCGGTAAGCCCCCATTCCCTGGCCATATTGAATACGTGGGAGAGGGTGGCAATTTCACGATTTGCCCGTACCTTCGCCGACCTGGCATCGCGGTACTGCGCAATCATTGCTGGTGTAAGCGCATCGATTGGTGCGCTATCGAACACAGGTCGAAGCTGTCGCAGCTCAGAGAGGTTGTCCTTCTGCGTGCGCGCCCCCTTCTTCGGAATAATGTCTCGTTCATACCTGTCGAAGATCGCTTTCATCAGGCGTAGGTCTTGCGGCTTTTCCTTCGCCTCCAGTTCGGCCCATTTCAAGCGGGCTTGGTCGAGGTCTGGGCCCAGGGGAATATCCTTGCCCTGCGGGTCACGGAAGTAGTACCGGACCCATTCCTTGCCGTTCTTGCGCTTCCGCTTGCGGCGGTACATGTTCGGGGGCAGGTCCCGATTTTCGGTTTTTCGCGGTCGCATTTAGTTCACTCGGGAAAGGTCAGGGGTCCAGGTTGGCTCAGGCATCGGCGGCGGTGTCACGGGCACAACTTCAAGGGTGATGCCCAGCTTCATGCGGGCGTACTGGCGGCCCACCAGGGGGCGGCCGCCGCGGCTCTCGACAAAGTGCCAGTGACGCTCATTGAGCCAGCGGCGCTGCCAGCCCCTGGCCTTGTAGCCGGTCAGTTCGGCCAGTTCTGTGTCCGAAAGGATTTCGGTTTCCATGGGATAGGCTCCACGCCGCGCATGGCGGCAGAGGTGGGGAGGGGTTAGGTCAGATCAGACAAGTCGAAAACGATGCCGCGGCAGTACGGCTCGCCGTCCTCAACCACTTCAAAGGTCGCGTGTGGGATGTCGGTCTTGTAGGTCCAGCTGTAGCCGCCTTCCTGGCACCACAGAGCCTCAATTGGCCGGGCGGTCTTTTTCCGCTGGACGTAGTCGGCGATCTCTTCGTCTTCCTCCAGGGTGTCGCGATCAGGCAGTACTCCTTGATCGTCTACCCACGCCGTTCCGCCCTCATAGCAGGAGACCTCCTCGCGCCTTGCGCCTTCAAATTCCATCAGGTCATCGCTGGCTCCGTAGAGGATCACCAGTCCAGCATGCTGGGCTGCTCGGATAAACTCGCCAGGGATGCCGTGGCGTGCTGGGTAGTCGATGCCGCTAAGCTTGGCGGCCAGTTCTTCTTTCGTCATGGCAATAGCTCTCCATGCCCGCCTATCGGCAGGCTTGAGTTGTTGTAGGGGGAGTGGCTTGAAGTCGTCAGATTTGAGCTTTAATCAAGCTCACACTTGGAGGAGCAAAAAATGGGTGAGTGGTCTGATTACTTTGAAGACTTTCCTGAAGAAGACCCGGCAAACCAAGAACCACAGCCAGGGCCTCTCGAATGTGCCGAGCGTGCTATGGCTAAGCACATAGACACTGCCCGGAAGAACAGTCTGAAAGAGCGTGATGAGGTCCAGAAGCTGCTGGATGAAGCCTTTGCTCGCAAAAAAGATAGCTATGGATCCGGCTGAGTATCGACCTCATCACCTCCAAGCAGTCGCCTTGGTGAAGGCTGATTGCTGTCATGGCCTCGGCCCCTTCAAAATCAGGTAGGCCATGTAGGCGAGGGCGATCATGGCTGGGCCTCCTGCTGCACACCAAGCTCCCCAAGCACCTCGGTGGCGATGGCAAAACCGGGGGTTCCCAGCGGGCATTCCTTGATGATGCGGTTCAGTCCATCGATCAGGTCGCGGGCCGTTCCGATCATCATGTCGGCGTCGGCGTCCATATCCAGGCCGAGGGCTTCGCCAATGCTGCCGATGGAGACGCAGGCATCCAACAGCATGCGCTTGCTGCGCTCGGCATCCTTGCGCAGTGCCTCGTTCTCGTCGAAAAGAGCAAGAACGCCTTCGGCCAGGAGCCGGTGCTGTTCGTCGCAGCAGAATCGCCGGTCATTCATCACTCGCTCCGCCAGCGTCTTCAGTGTCTCGAGGTTCATGGCTGGGCCTCCTTCGGCGGATGAACCGGGCACGGCCAGCGCAGTGAGCTGTCGCCGGATGGGCAGGTGCAGGTCTTCACTTCGATCAGGTTGGTCATGGCTGCGCCTCGGCCAGGTATTCATGGCAAAGCTTTCCGGTTGCGACGTGCTCAAGGTTGCCCTGGGCGTTCGTGCGAAACTCGCCTTTCGGCAAGTACAGGCGCTCGAACTGTCTGTGCCATTCATGGATGCGTGGGTCACAAGCCGAACACAGCATCCAGGGTTGGCTAGGTAGCCCGCGCCATTTGCCGCCGGCATCCGCCATCCTGCCCCAGAAGTTGCATAGCGCCGTATTCTCCCGGCAACCGCATTCGTAGCACTGGAACAGGCTCATGGCGCCACCTTGAAGCCTTCGGCCTCGATCATGTCGACCATGCTGCGTAGACCCTGGCGATAGCCCTTCTCGTAATCGCCGCCAGGCTCTGCGAACTCGCACTTATCTGGCCGCTCGACTACAACAGCCTCACGACTGGCCTGCCATGCAATCCAGGATGTCTGCACCCAAACCAGCCTGTAACGATCAAAACGGTCCTGATCGGTGCAGATCGTGTAGCTTTCTCCGCGTAACCGGCACTCATCAGCCAGCCACTCAAGAAATTCGTCACGGACATAGTCACGCTTCTTTTCACTCACAGCTGATACCTCTCATCATTCCAGGCCGCCGGCGCGGCAGCAGGTGTGGGTTCGGGTTGGGTTTCGTGCGGGGAGAGCTGGCGCTCGTTGCCGGGCTTTAGCTGGCTGTCGGGGATGCAGCTGATGCCGACCCCATTGAGCAGATAGCAGGTGACGCCGCGCTGGCTGTCGTGCTGCACGTCGATGACGTTCTCGGTTGCGCTGGCGCCGGTGGCCAGCAGCAGGAGGCAGAGGGCGAGACGGGTCATTGCTCGACCTCAGCAGATTCTGGAATTTCCTCGAACTTGTAGGTCTTGATGACCCTTTCCTCGACGCCGGCGACCTTGATGAACTTGGCCTCATCCACCCACGGGTAGGCATTCGGCTCGCCGTGCTTGCCTCCGCCGCTCATCTCGCAGAAAGCCAGGGCACGGCCATCGGGCAGGATGAAGGCTTTAACGTCGATCTCGTAGTTACGATTCCAGCTGTAGTGGCACCAATACGGGATTCCGTGAACATCTTCGGCCTCGTAGCGCACCTCGTTGATGGCGTCGTCATGCTCGTTTTCGTCGAACAGAGCCTCCAGCAAATCACCCGGTGCTGCGGCCAGAAAAGCCAGGTCGATGTCGATATCCTGCCCATCGTCGTCGGTGAACGTGTAGGTGTATCCGAACTCAAGCCCTTTGCGCATGACAAGCAGCTTGGCCAGTTGACTTGCAGTGAGCATGCTCAGGGTTTCGTGGATATTTTCATCAAGCATAGGGATTCCTTGGCCGCCATATCGCGGCTGTTCAATAGAGGGGAGAGGGGTATTTCGGGGTGGAGTACAAATGTACTCTTTGCGTTATGCGGCCTTTGATTGGTGCTCAGTAGCTCGCCACGGGTCATTTGCCCTGGCCAGTGCTGCCATCGGCGGTGGGCTGACGCTGTTGCCGCACATGTGCACCTGTTCGGTCTTGGTGAACCTCCTACCGTCGGTGCCTTTGTCGATGATGTAGTCGGCGGGGAAGCCCTGGGCTCGGTAGAGCTCATGCGGCTGTAGCATCCGCAGGCAGATATCGACGATTACATACGGCGTGCCTTTGACGTGCACGGTCACCAGGCCGAGCCTGTCCTTGGTGGTCACGGTTGGGGCTGGTTGATTGGCCGCACTGGTGTTCTCCGTGCCGTAGTAGCTGATCAAGAACGCGGCTACACGAAGTGCGCCGGCCTCCTGCTCAGGCGACAGTTTCAGCTCCACCAGTGAACTCTTGCCGCCGCCTCCAGCGGTGATGGTTGGGGCGGGCTCATCCAGTGCCTGGCCAACACTCGCGCCAAACTGCCGCTCCATGAAGGCCGTCATCAATCCATGATGGGTACCGCCCGCGCTGATGGTGTGCAGCGGATCGGTTGCGTCTCGCGCATCGCAGTTGCCGCGCAAGTGAACCAAGTTTGCCGTCACCAACTGCTGTTGGCTGCCGGTGTTTGTAACCGTGGTCATGGGCTCGTCTATGCCCTTGGCGTCAGTGGAATTGAAGCCGCCATTCATCTGGGCCATGAAGGCCGAGACTTTGTCGCTCGCCTGATGCGTGGCTCGCGCCATTACCGGGCTAGCCATGGCAAAGCTGCCGCCCCGTGGCCATGACGTGATGGTGCGCAACGGCTCTTGAGCAGACTGAGCCAGCTCACCAGACCAGTTTGCAATCGGCACAATGAATGGCTGCGGGTTGTCGATGACGAACTTCTTTAGCCCCTTGGCGACACGACGTAGGGTGGCTGGTGCCAAGTCTTTCTTACGACCGAAGATGCTCTTGCTCGGCACCGTCCAGTCGATGCAGTCGGCAGCGGTGCGCCACTTCTGCTGGCCCTTGGCGGGCTTCTTGGCGTGGGTGGGCTCCGGCCAGATGATGGGTTGGCCGTCGCATCGGGCGATCATGAACAGGCGCTCCCGGCTGGTTGGGGCGCCGAAGTCGCAGGCCCTGATGACGCGCCACTCGACCTGATAACCCATGCCTTCCAGCAAAGCTACGAAGCGCCTCCAGGTGACGCCGCGTCGCTTCGGGTTTGGTACCAAGAATTGATTGGAAACCGGAACCTGCTCGCCGGGCGCAGCAACCCGGTTAACCATTGCCTTTGGCTTGGTTGGGTGCGGCACCAGGTCCAGAGTGATGACCCGGCCAGTAGCCTTGTCGCGCTTGGCGATCAGCGGGCCCCACTGCAGGATCTGCTTCACGTTCTCCAAGCTGATCACCCGTGGCTTCTTCTTGCCTGCCCACTTCAGACCGATCCACGACAGGTTGCGGATCTCGCGCTTGCGGGGTTGGCCGCCAGCGGCCTGACTGTGGTGGGTGCAGTCCGGGCTCATGTGGAACCAGCCCACAGCACGACCGCCGCATTCTTCGTCAGGGTCACCCTCGAACACGTCGGTGGTGTAATGCCGGGCGTGCGGGTGGTTGGCGGTGTGCATGCTGATCGCTGCCGGGTTGTGGTTCTTGGCCACGGTCACAGGCCGACCAAGGCCCATCTCCAGCCCGGTACCGGCGCCGCCACCACCACAGAAGAAGTCGACCACGATCTCATCGTCTTGCGGATTGAGGCCCAGGCCGTACTGGGTTTTGAAGTCGAAGGTAGGCTTTTTCTGAAATGCAGACATGGGCGTTCCTCGCCGGGGTGGCGTGATTCGTTGAAGTGAGGTATTTGTCTAAGCCAATTCCAAGTGCGGTGGGAGATTGGCTTGATCGGAAGACATGTTTCAGCCTTTGAAAAGGCTGCTATGACTGCCAGATTTTGGTGCCGAGCATTTTCGTTGCTGGCTTTGCTGACCATTCCGGTGGTCTATGGTGTTTACCACTATCTGGGTACTCACGACGCGTGGGCCTCAAAATCTGGCCCTATCATGACGGTGTTTGCGATCCTCGCGGCCCAGCGAGCCCAAATGATGGGCGAGGTCTTAAGATCAGACGGGCAGTTTGAGCCAGATGAATTCATCTCCGCACAGGAAAGGTATGGCAGATCTGCTGTGCTGCATATGAATGTCGCAACATGGCTAGCTGTGCTGGGGGCTTTTATCGGTGTTTTTGCGGGCTAGCGCGCAGCTCATTGCTCAAGCTGCGACGGGCAGCTGTGACGCCAGCGCCTGCTGCACCGCCTCAACGATGCGCTTCAGGTAGGTGTAATCCGGGTTCGGCTCGACAGCACCCTCACTGACTTGATACCCCCAATCGCCGCCGAAGATCGATGACAGCAGCTCGTCGTGAGCCATGCACCCCGCTGGAGCGTCGACGAAACCTAGCTCGTCGATCTGGTCGTACAGGCTGCGGGCATCGTGCTTGCTCAGTTCGTAGCAGTCCTCCCAGTCCTCGACGTTCCGCCTGCGGCGCCGATCGATCACCCGCTTGCTGGCTAGCTCTACGAGGGCGTTGCCGCTGAACTGCGTTCCGCTCAGTCCTCTACTCAAGCAGTTCAGGATGTAGTCGGCGTCACAGCTCGTCACGAATTGCGCCACGGTGCTCGGCCCCATGCTTCCCCAGTAGCAGGTCCAGCTCTGGCCGTAGCAGCTAATGGTAAGGTTGCCTGCGCACGTTTCGTGATCGCCTGACTTTGCGCGAACGCCGTGGTCTTCGATGAATACGGTCACCGGACCCAGGCCATGGACATCGCTGATCCTGATCTTGGTGATGGTGGAAGTATCGACCTTCATGGCTTTCTCCATGCATGCGCCGCCCTCCGAGGCCGGATGCGGCATGATGAGTTAGAGGGTGGTTACCGCTTCGGATATGTCTTGGTCAGATCGCCATTGACGACGCGCCCTCGCCGCAACACCAGATTGGCTAGGGCGGCGCGGTCTTTCTGACTGTGGCTGGCCTGGGTCATCAGGCCGAAGTAGCTGTTGGCGGTTTCGCGAAGCTGCTCGGGTGGGGCCGCAGCGGTTCGCTTCATAGCCTGGGCCGCTGATCGTTTCCGAGTAGTGCGGCGCCATGGCTTGATGACATGACCAACGAAGTCGACGCCACGCTCAACCGGCTGCAGGATAGTCTTCGTCGGGTTTAGCTTGGCTCCGAGCTTCGGTAGGAAGGCTTCGATCTCAGCCATCCATGCATTCAACTGCTGGGGTGATTCGTGCAGCAGAACGAAGTCATCGACGTAGCGGACGTAATGTCTGGCCCTAAGTCGGTGCTTGCAGAATTGGTCCAGAGCATCGAGGTAGACGTTGGCGAAGAACTGCGATGACAGGTTGCCAATTGGCAGACCAAGGTGTGCAGGCTGCGCCGTGAGGCGTTTGTGCTGCGGAACTCGGTTGAACAGGTGCGCCGGGCTGCGGGTCAGGTAATCCCAGCGCGGGTCGTGCATCAAGATCTGCTCGGCCAAGGCCAGCCACCAAGGCTCATCAATCTTGGCCGCCAGTTGCTGGCGTAGCACCTGCTTGTCGATAGCGACGAAGAAGTTGGCCAGGTCGCACTTCAGGTAGAAGACCGGCTTCGACCAGTTCTGCGTGGCGCTGCGGATCTTCGACTCAAGACGCTTGGCGGCGTAAAGCGTGCCGCGCCCTGGGATGCAGGCACAGCTGTCCGCTATGAAGCTGGCGTAGAAGCGCGGGGCCACATGGTTGTACAGCAGGTGGTGAACGATCCGGTCCCGAAAGTCCGCTGCCCACACCTCCCGGGCCTTGGGTCGGGTTACGACGAAGCAAATAGAGCGGCCTGGCCGGTATTGGCCGGTTACCAGGTCGCTGTGTAGCGTTGTCAGGTTCCGTTCCAGGTTCATCTCGAAAGCCAGTGCGCTGGCGCTGTTGCGCTTGGAGCGTCGGCAGTCGTAGTAGGCCTGGACTAGATCGCTGAACGGGTAGGGCGTTGAAGCTGCGGACGGGGCGGACGCGGAGCTCGTTGTTCTTGTCGTTGTTGTTCTGATTGCCATCATCGAAGTTCATGTTGAATGCGTTGTTGGCGGAGCGCTGCGACCAGTCGTGCTATCTACGTCGCCCTGCCGAATCTTCAGCAGGGAAACTGCGCTGGACCTGCCCGACGCTTTAGGCCGGCGGTATCCAGAGTGCGCATGGCGGTGACCACAGGTCAGCGGCACGACCAGGTTCAATTCGCACAGACCAGAAAGCCGTAACTCTCAGGTAGCGGGCGCGGTTGGGGTGGAGCGCTTCCAGGCGTTGGCCTGCTTTCCGATTGAGGTGGTGACCTCCATCGTCTTTGCGTGTTGCGAGACGCTGATGAAGCGACTTTCCTTGAACAGTCGCATCAGGAACTCAATCACCTGGACCTTCTCGACGAGCCGGATCAGGTGAGGATGCTTGTCCCGTGTGGCATTGGCCCTGGCGATCAACATCAGGACATCGATGCACTCATCGATGACGCGCTTACCGAGTGACTGCTTCAGGTCGCGCGGTATGTTTCGGGTCAGGTTCGTGGCCATTTGCAGCAGGCCAAGCGAGGCCTTGTATATCTGCAGGTCCATGTGCATTGCCATTCGGCTCGCCCTCCAAGAGCGACCGGCCGCAAGCGGCCGGATTAAATAAACGAATCAATCAATGAGCGACCTGCGGACGGGGCGGACGCGGAGCTCGTGGCCCTTGTCGGTGATGTCCTGAAGGCCAACATCGAAGCTCATGCTGAATGCGTAGTTGGCGGAGCGCTGCGATGATGACCAGTACCAGCGTTCCTGGAAGGCTTCCGGAGAGTCTTCGCGGAACGCCACGATAGCGGTCTGCGCAGGCGATTCCTCGGTGTACAGCAGGCCAACCGGAATGCTGTTGGGGTTATCGCCATCACGGTTCCAGCAGTAGTTCTCGCGAGTGGTCGGCTTGAAGTTGCGGTACTGCAGCTCCTGCACGTCACGGGCAGGGATCGCCCAGTCGGTGAAGCCGCCGATATCCAGAGCCAGCACCTTCTGAGCCAGATCGCTGCCAGCGGCTGCCATGGCCTCAGTGTTCGCCCGACTGTCGGTGAAGCTGTCGGCGCCTTCGATCTTGACGCCGTACTCGCCCCAGGCACCGACCAGCTCATGCGCTGCGCCGGCAGTGATGTTGGCGTAGCGCTTGCCGCCCTCGACGGTGACGCCAGAGAAAAAGCCACCCTGGAATGGCTGGCCGATCTCGGGAAGCTGTACTGCAGGTGCCACTTTCTCTACTGCGCTCATGTGCTGCTCCTTTCTGAAGGCAACAAAAAAGGCGCTGATGCGCCCTGATTTGAATGAATGAAGGATTAAATAAACAACCTGCGGACGGGGCGGACGCGGAGCTCGTCGTACTTGCCGATGCTGGTCTGATAGCCATCATCGAAGGTCATGAGGAATGCGTAGTCGGCGGAGCGCTGCGAGCTCGACCAGTAGTAGCAGTCCTGCGCGAACACCTCGGGGCAGTTCACCCAGCAGTGATACAGCTCGGCAGCGGATGGCAGATAGAAACTGCAGTGATTGTCCGCGGTGTAGTTGGCAGCAGCCTTGGCGGCAGGGTGATTGCCCTCGATCAGCGCGGCAGTGTTGGCCATGCCATCGGTCTTGCTGGTCGCCTTCGATTCTTCCCGGTATCCGCCCCATTCGTGGTCGCCGATGTCGGCAGCAGCAATGATCAGGTAGTGCGCCGCCACATCGCCGCGCGCTGGGACAAGACCGCCGTTGACACCGCCTTGGCCCGGCCATGCCTGGCCGACGGCAGGGATATCAGTAAGCGCTGTGGTTTCAGCCTTCATGGCGCCACTGGCTGCGAGGGCCGCACTGAGCACGGCCAGGGCTGGCATGGCTGCCTTCGGCGAGGAATGAATGTTAAGGGTGAGGTTCTTTATGCTGATGCTTGGTGCTTGCATGGGTCGTCCTTATTGAGCGGGTTGCAGGATGTCGAGCTGGGCGGCTTTGCATTGCTGCTCGCCGTGCGGGAGTGGTTTAGGCGCTTCGATTTCGCAGCCTGGATCACGCTTCAGTTCTGCCTGGCTAGCCTTGTCGAACTGTCGCGCCAGTTTTGGCGATATCTCAAAAGCTGGCGCGTCAGGTTGCTGAAGTCGGCGCGCTTGCTCCTCTGGCGAAGCGCTCAGGAACGACCGGTGCAGGTCCTGCAGCAGTTCTTGCAGCTGGGTATAGCCGTGAGCCTGCATCGCCTCCGCCATTCCAGCCCGAGTCCTGGCCGCCATCTCTACCGGCAGCGTCTCGATACCAAAGCGTTCCGCTTCTGCCTTCTTCCTCTCGCGGTAGTCCGCCGAGTGCTTGGCTGCTCCTGTCTTCTTCTCGGTCATTGCCGGTACCTCGCAAGCCGCTTGGCGGCAAAGTAATCTGATGCTGGCGCCGGCCGTGCCGGACGCGGTTTGAAATTCGGCGGATCATGGGTGACACACCTCCAGAGCTCGCTGGCGTGTGCCGGTGGCGGGCATGACGAAAAGCCGCCGATTGCTGGTGCGATAGATTCCCCAGGCTGTGCTGGTTGCTCTAGCCATGCAGGCGGCGTACTTGATCGCCTCCAGGTGGTTGGTGGTGGCGATGATCATTGGTCGTGCTTCGCTCTACTGCTGATCGGCCTGGCAGGGAAGTCGATTTCGTAGTCGCTGATCAGCCGATCCAGCAGCTTGTCGCTGATACCCATCTGCTTGGATGCCTGGTAGCGCGACAGGCCGCCATCACGCAGCGCCTTCAGTTGCTCCAGCTTGGCCGCATCCGCCACCCGGTCGATGGCTCGACCCTTGCCGCGTCGTGCGGTGCTGACCTTGAACAGGAAGCCGCCTTGCTTGGCGATACGATGAAGCGTGGCCGTGGAGTAACCGGTTGCCCTGGCTGCTTCGTTGTAGGTCATGGTCTTGGCCATTTCGCGGATTTGCTCAAGACGCTTTGCATCTTCGGCGCGGCGGCGCTGGGCTGCGGCTTTCTTCTCGTCTGCCGGTACCTGGTTGTTGAACTTGGCAGCCGGTCGCGGCTCGTACTTGGGCGGTGTCAATTCAGTGACCTCACCGCCAGCCGCAAAGAACTGCTCAATCCTCGCGTTAAGGTCGGCCAGGATCTGATGGCGCGGATCTGGGATAGGTTCGCCGATCATTGCCGTGGTACCAGCTTGCGACCTGCAGCTGCCTCCATGGCTTCAACGAATACCATCGCCGCCTTGTAGCTGAAGCAAAAGCCCTTGGTCTTGCCGGTGGCTAGCTCCACGACGTGATAGGCCTTGCCCTTGGTGACCACCTGGTAGCGCACAGTCTGCTCAGGTGCTGGTCGACCGATCATTGCGTAGAAGTCCGTGGTTGCGAGGTGGGCTCGCAGACGAAGGGCAGCCAAGCCCTCCACGCGCTCCTGCATGGCTGGATGCATGTTGGTTTCCTCTAGGTTTTGATGCCCGTCGACCGGGCAGGGAAGAGCTAGTTGGTGTCATCCCGCTGCCCACTCAGTGAGTGGGCAGAAGTGATGCTCTATTGCTGCGTGCGTAACTCGTTGCGCGGAACCCAGCCTGCGCCGGTTTTCACCATGCAGCCGACAAACGCCGCATAGCGCGTCTCACGCTCGGTTTGCTGGCCGTACCAAGCGCAGGATGTGCGATTGATCACGCTTGCGGCGATCATCAGGAACGCCAGAAAAGCAACCATCACCAACAAAACGCCTTTTGCTGGGTTGGCGGAGAGCCAGGCGGTCACAGATAGTCCTTGAGGCGCACGTTCAGCTTCGCCGCTGCGCGTTCCAGCACCTCGATTTCCGCTGGCTCGATCTCGCCATCAGACTCGGCGATGGTCAGCATGAAGTTGATGACCGTTTCTGCATCGCTAGGGGTGTGGGCCAAGTCGCCTAGCTCGCGCTCAGCGTTCATTCGGATGATGCGCGGGCCGCCCTCGTTGAAGTCGGCCTTGGCCTTGTCGATCAGGTTGCCCAGTTCGGCCCCGAAGCCCTGCAGCTTGGGTTCGTTGCGCAGTAGGCGGTCGATCTTGTCCAACTCGGCGGACTCGATATCGCCGTCGGCGGCTGCTACGTAGAAACAGCCGTAAACGATGGCCTGGAGCAGGTCGCGGTTTTCTAGCTTGCCCAGTGCAGCGCGAGCCTCGCGGCCTTTGCCGAACAGCTTTTTCAGTCCCAACATGGTGAATCCTCTGGCGTGGTGGTTGATTTCCCGTCTGACCCTGTCGCCAAGGCCAGCCAGTGAAATCGGTCATGCATGCATCTGCACCGTTACGAAGCCATTGCTGGCCACGACATGTGTCCAGCGCTTGAGCCAGACCGCGTCGCCGAACTTCTTCATCGCTGCGCGGCGTACCGCGATCACGATGCTTTCGACCGTCTCGCCCCTATCAGGCAGGGCAAGCCACTCAAGGCGCTTACCGTTGCCTATGTGTGAATCGATGTTGAACTGAGCCATGTCCCTATCTCCCGGTTGATTTCCCGGATATCACTCAACGAGTGGCATCTGGTGAAATCCCGGCCTCGCTACTGGCGACAGGCCGGGTGTATTGCATCAGCGGTGATCAGTTCGCTTCCCCGCTGCTGATTGCAGGTCCGCGATTCGCTGGGGTGGGCCGCGAGCTTCCTCCAGCGCCGTCAATCAGCGGTGACGGCGCCTTCAAAGGTCCATACGAGATGCAGCGCTAAAGCTCTGTTTGGCCCCGGTTGAGTGGGTCAGGGCTGCATCAAGTCCGGCGCCCCTCATAGCCGAAGCTCAGGGCGCTAATTCTGTTGCTTGCACCGGCTTACCGAGGTCGATTCGGCCATGCTCAGGGAGTGTCGCCACTGTGAGCACTGAGCAACCAGGGAGCCTCAAGGCTATGGTCACGCTATCCGCCTTTCCCGGCCGGTGCTTTGAAACGTCAGGTTGTGTAAAGAGCGGTTGCCGGTTAGGGCTTGCGCGGTCCCTGCTGAGTGACTGCGACGAAGTGAATATGTACCAATGGTTCACATTGGTCAAGCATTTGCTGAACTGAAAGTACATAAAAAAGCAGCAGACACAAAAAAGCCCGCACTTGGCGGGCTTTTCAGATACTGGTCGAGGCTACGCTACGCGGCCTTCCCACCACTTGATTGTGTCGTTGGCTAAAGCATCAGTGGAGCCTGCTTCGATTACCTCGACGCCCGAATGTCGCAAGCGGTCGAGCTGCCGATGGATGGCATCGTTTACCCGGCGGTATTCAATAGTGTCCATGCCGCTTTCTTCGTCAGGTACCAAAATAGACATTGATGCCTTTCTATCGCTATTACTGGCGACAATCATGAGATCGGAAGATGCTTGAAGGATATTCTTTTCCACCACTAAGGGGCTTTTGTACCAGGCAGAGACAATTGATCCTGCTGCTGAGGCACTGAGAAGCGGGGTGTCTACATCTATCACATTCCCTGAGCGCATGCGAAGCCGAAAACGATCTTCCTGAATGATCGCTGATGCAGCCATATGCATCTTTTGACGCATAATTTGAAAGACGTTATCCCTAAGCTTCGGTGTTGATGTGTATCGAAAGCTCGCGTTGCGTGGGGTTCCTTTCGGCCTAGCTAGGGTAACAACATCGTCAAAGAACTCGGTGACAACCGCTTCTGCATTATTGCCTGCGGCAAAAAGCGGCTCGCCCAAGCGGATATTAGTATCTATCTCGTCAGGCAGCTCAGCCTTGCTGCGGTAAATGAACTCCTCAATATCTTGCAGATAATGCATGAGATCGTTCGCATTGAATCTGCTGTCGTACAGGCACTTCAAGCGCTCGAAGGAGTCGAGCATCCTGACCTCTACTTGGTCTGAATAGGAAAAAACCACGCCAACGTTAAGGAATTCTCCTGCGTCCTCGTCAAGACACAGAGTGATCGGGCGCCAATTCCCTCTTACGCTCCTCGGCTGCGTGTCGGCGGCAAGCTTGGCGCGGAGCGATCTGGCGCTCAAACCACCACCCCTACAAAGCTGCAGTACATTTTTGGTTCAAGCCGCTGCGCTAAAAAGTCAGTAATCATATCCACCTCTTGCTCCTCCATGAGCAGGTTTTTGAGCACCGACCTGGCGGCGGCTATCCCCTGGTTTTTGAAGGATACCGACAGCGTATTGTAAGCAAGAGCTCGGGCGCTTTTGAGAGGGAGCTGGGTGCTCCACCTTGGTACATAGTGGTCAATGATAGACCTGAACCTGTTTTCACACACTGACGATAGCGGGCCAAGCGTGACAGGATCCCAGGACGGGTACCGGAATATCCGACCGTGATCTATAAAGTACAGCCTGCCCTTCGGGCTAATCAAGAGATTGCCGAAGTGCCGATCTGAGTTGAGAGTCCACTCATCGAATGACACAACCATTGGGGCATCGACATGCTTCGCCATTTTCTCAGCAAGCTGTTTGATCCGCTTCTGCTGGAAAGCGTTCCATGGAGCGTCTACGAATTTTTCCACAAGATTTGGATAGGTCATATCTTGGCTAAACCAGGCCAGAAATGAGTCCTGAGGGCCGCCGTGTGTTATGGCGTCCAGCTTTTTAAGGGCATCTGCGGGAATCATCTCACGTTCCAATACGATAACGCCGGCAGCATCGGCGGTAGCTAGGCCAGATGCCTTGGCTAGGACATATCCCAATGACTCGCTGGTGATTTCCCGATTTAGGAACGAAGACCCGTCCTGCTCAAGGTAGAAATCAGGCATGGGTTTCACGTAGCAGCGCAGAGAAACGCCATCAACTGTGATTTTAGCCCGGAATATCGGATTGATGCCCGTCTTCTTTGGCGATCTGATCTGGCCGCCGAAAGCACTACTTTGGAGGATGTGGATCATCGAGAGCTAACTTTTCCCTAAGCTTTGCATTGGTATTTTTGGCGTCAGGCGCCCCGGCAATTTTGGTGGCGATCTGCTCTAGGAGAATGATGTCTTCCTCGGTTAGTCGACCGCGTTCGACTGCAGCAATGATTTTTGCGAGAGCATCCTGAGATCTCGGGCTAGAAATAGCCATAAGTGACTCAGTAGAAGCGTTCCCGTGGCCAGTCCGAGGGAGATTGCTGCCTGCTGGCTGATGAGGATTTCCAACTTCACGCATCCGCTCCCCGACCCATGCGTCAAAGCTATTGGGATCGCCATCGCGCATTGGGGGTACGCCATACTCAAGCCACTCAGCTCTCACTTTGAGAGCCTCAGCCACTATGCGCATATTTGTCCCGCGCGGCATTGATTCGGCATTCAGCCACTTGCTAGTCGCTTTTGGCGTGGTCTTCACAATTTCCGCCAGCCGAGCGCCAGCCCCCCTCTCGGGGATCTCATTGGCTGCTAGTGCAATCTTCAGCCGGGCCACAAAGGCCTTTCTCATTTCGTCTGCTTGAACCATTGGTTCAATATCGCATGCGCTTGCATGTACTTTCAGTTCCGACATAATATGTACTTACAGTTCATATTTCCGTTGGGGTTCCAATGCAGGCACTCAGAAAAGCAATCGAAGACGCTGGCGGCGTTGCCGCGGTAGCGCTCGCCTGCGGGAAAACACCAAGAGCCGTCTACAAGTGGCTCGCCTCTGGTTGCCTCCCGCGCACCGAATACACCGGCGAAACGAAGTATTCCGAGAGAATTGCTGCTCTGGCCAAAGCCAACGGCAAGCCGCTCAAGGTCTCTCGGCTTCTCTCCGAAACGGCGCCGACCAAGTCCGCCGCCTAACCCAATCCTTCCCCTCCGGATACGGATACCACCATGGCCTACGACGACAAGACGCACCGGCATGAGCACCAGGTGAAGTCGCGCTTCGATGACGAGGTCTTTCAAGAGCTGAAAGACGTCGCCTGTGAGGTCAAGCGTCAACACAGCGTACTGGCTCGCGAAATCGTCGAAGCCGCCCTGAAGTTCAGGCGAGAGCACGGCGAGCTGCCATTCGGTTTGGAGAAGCGCGCCTGATCAGGCCAAGGAGGCGTTATGCCCGACGTAGTGGAGAACGTGGTGAAGAGTCTTAGCAGGAGCGACCAAGCGGAGCTGGCGCAGTGGGGGGCGGAGAAGGGCATGACCTCCGAAGAGGTGGTGGCAACGCTCATGCGGCTGATGGATGCCATCCCTAGCAAAAAGCCCAGTAGCAACGTTGTCCCGTTTCCCCTGAAGAGGTAATGGCCTTCCCTAATTAGGGGCCGCCCGCAACGAATGAACGGGGTCTCTATTGAGGGACGAGAAAAGTTGGTCATGGATGCGGCCTTGATCAGTAAACAGATTTCTATGAACCCAGATTACGAGCGAGAGAATTACATGGATACGTCCAGCTTCAGACACTCGATTCAAACCCGCGATCAGGTGTTGGTTGCTCACGCCCAGAACCAAATTGCACGCACCAGCCTAAGCCAGGACGACTTTGCTCATGCCTTGAGTCGCGAGCTGCACCGGTCCTGCCCGGACAAGGCAAAAGCAAAGGAAGTCCCGGATTTTAGCTCTACCAAATTCGCCGGCGACGTTACCGAGTTTGTGAAGGCAACCGGCCGCTGGCTTAAGCGCGTTCAGCGCTGGCTCTCCGGTGATCAGGACCTGCCGTCCTGGCTGGAAGAGGCATGGGTGAGCGCGCTAGAGCCAGAGTTTCGCGACCACTGCGTGAATGAACTCGCTAGCCGGCACGGTCTGATCGGTGCTCGCCAAATGGAAAGCCAGCAGTGCGCGAACAAAAGCTTCGGCGCACTAGTTCGTGCGCTGGGCGATGTGATCGATACCGGTAGTGAAGTCTTTGATGACCAAGTGATGTGCGAGGAGGACCTGCCTCACCTGCCAGCGTTCGCCAAGCAATGCCGCCAAGTTGAAGCAAGGGCAGGGGAGTTAGGCCGTAGGGCTGAGGAGCTTCTGGCGAATGCTCGGCCGGCACTGAAATCAATCGCCTGAATCGCAGGCACAAAAAAGCCGGTGGCTAGACCGGCTTCTTCAACAACAACGTGGAGTCGATTATGCACACTGCAATCGATGCAGGCAATAGCGCCACTGGCGCGTCAGGTTCAGGCATCACCGCGAATCTGACGCGACAGGTCATGTCGTCGCGAGAGATCGCCGAGCTGACCGGGAAAAGCCACGACAACGTGCTGCGCGATGCCCGCGCCTTGGTCAAACAGGGTGTCCTCAAATCTGAGGAGACCCCCTACACGCACCCGCAGAACGGCCGGGTCTATCCAGAGTTCTTGCTTAGCCAGCGTGACACGCTGGTGCTGGTCTCTGGGTACAACGCTCAACTGCGCGCCAAGATCATCGACCGCTGGCAGGAGCTGGAGAGTGGGGTGGTTGCTCGCCTCCAGGTGCCGACCAATTTCGCTGAGGCACTGCGCCTCGCTGCCGAGCAGGTTGAACAAAACCAAAAACTGCAGGGTGTCATCGAGCGCCAGGCTCCGAAGGTAGCTGCTATCCAGCGTCTTGCTGGCGCTGGTGGAGCGATCTGCATCACTGATGCCGCCAAGCATCTGCAAGTTCCGCCCTCGAAGCTGTTCGCCTGGCTTCAGCAGCATCGCTGGATCTTCCATCGCAACGGATCGACGCGCTGGATCGCCTATCAGCCTCGCATCAGCGCCGGTCTTATGGTCCACAAGGTCACCGCCCTGAAGCCGGATGCCGAAACCGGTGCCGATCGCGCTGCATATCAACCTCTCGTCACACCGAAAGGCCTTGCTCTGCTGGCCGAAAAGAATATTGGAGCATCCCTGTGAGTGTTCAAGCTATGACCTGGGCGCTCTCTCGTCGCGACCTCGGGAAAGACTCAAGCGCACGCCACGTGCTGTTGTGCCTTGCCAGCTATGCCGGTACCGACGGCCGTGGCGCCTTCCCATCGGCCAAGACCTTGACCGAAGACACGGGCCTCTCAGAGCGCACTGTGCGGTCGAAGCTGGATCTGCTGGAAGAGAAGGGCCTGATCGTTCGAGGTAACCAGGCACTGGCTGCTGTGTACATCGATCGTCACGACCGCCGCCCTGTGGTTTACGACCTCCAGATCAAGCGGGGTGCAGTGGCTGCACCTCGTAATGAACGGGGTGCAACTGACGACACGGGGTGCAACGTACGGCAGAACGGGGTGCAATCTACGACAGAACGGGGTGCAGCCATTGCACCCAATCCGTCACTTAACCATCAAGTAACCGAAGAGCAGCAGCCGCGCGAGTTGCAGGATGTGATCGCCGATCAAGATCGCCAGGCGCTGGAGTCTCAGGACGACCTTCAACGGTTCGCCATGTTCGCCGAATGGAATCCACCGGTCGACAAGGTGTCCGCCCAACTGACCCTGGCCGGGCTCACCCTTGAAGCGCTCACCGAAGAGGCGCTGAAGAGCTTCCTGGGCTTCTTCGTCGCTAGACCCAAGGTGTTCGACAGCAATGGCGGCTGGTGCTTCCGCCTGGCCAAGTGGCTCAAGAGCGAGAAGGCCAAGGCTGCAGCCGAAGCAGAGCTGGACGAGACCAAATCCAACTGGGCACAGAAGGGGGTGCGCCTGTGACCGCGACCAATGTTCGACAACTCCTCGCCAATCGCAAAACCGATCCGACCTACCAGCCACCGGCTGAGCCAGGCCATGTACCGATTGATCCAGCAACCCAGCAGGTCATTGAGGATTTGTTCCTGCGGTTGCGCGGCGCCTGCGGTGCTTGGCGCCAATCCTGGCCAACACCTTCCGTGATGGATGCGGCCAAGCTGGAATGGCTCGGCGAGTTCATGCGTTCCGGGATCACTCGCCTCGAGCAGATCGACCACGGCATGCGCGTGCTGAGCGCGAGCAAGTCCGCGTTCGTTCCGGCGCCGGGCGTGTTCGTCAGCTGGTGCTTCGCGCCGGAAGGCTTGGGCCTGCCCAGCGTCGAGAAGGCCTACGCCCAAGGCCTGCGCAACTGCCACCCGGCCATGCGCGGGTCGGCGAAGTGGATGCATCCAGCCGTTTATCACGCAACTGCCGCCGCAGGCTTCCACAGCCTGCCGTTGATGTCGCGTGAGCTCGGGCTGAGCTGCTTCGAGAAGCACTACCTGGCGCAGTGCCGGAAGATTTGGAAAGGCGAGAGCCTGGGGCCGGTACCGGTCGCCGAGCTTGCTGCACCGCCCGCGCCACGCACTCTCGATGTGGGGCGTGCCGCGCTGCAGGCGCTGCGTGCGGGTCGAGGTGCACGCGCATGACCGATCCGATGCTGGCTGCGCCTGACCTCACTGAGTACCGCTGGGCGCTGTACGCCTGCGGTCACCTGCTGGACCTCACCAATAAGCCCCAGCCGCCTGTTGGCCTGTACCGCGACGAAGCATCGGCGCGAACTCATGGCCTGCGTATGTGGCCATCCACTTTCACTGTCATCGATCTTCACGGAGACGACCGCCAATGAAGCAATCCAAGCTGACCAAGGCCGCGCGCGGCCGGGAGTGCCAGGTGCGCATTCCTGGTGTTTGCAACGGCAATCCCGAAACCACTGTGCTGGCCCATTACCGGATGGCCGGCACCTGCGGCGTCGGCATGAAGCCGAATGACCTGCAGGGTGCCTGGGCATGTAGTGCCTGCCATGACGCCTGTGACGGGCGCAGCCAGTTGATCGGTCGCGCCGAAGCCCGTCAGCACCACGCCGAGGGCGTAATGCGTACCCAGGCCCTGCTGATCCGCGAAGGGGTGATTGCCGCATGAAGACCGCCAAGCCAGCCCTATTCAGCACGAAGAAGTCCCGCGCCAAGCCTGTTGACCGCGAAGGCCTGGAGCAGGCCGCACTGATGCGGGAGATCGAGCTGCGCTACCCGCAGGTCTTTGAGCTGATCTACCATGTCCCGAATGGTGGTCACCGGCACAAGTTGGTGGCGGCCAAGTTGAAGCAGCAGGGTGTGAAGGCCGGTATACCTGACCTGGTGCTAACGATGGCGCGGGGTGGTTACTTCGGCCTGTACATCGAATTCAAGGCGACCATTGAGCCTGCCCCCGTGTCAGCCAGTCAGTCCGCCTGCTTGCGTCGATTGAACGAGCAGGGCTACCTCGCGGTCGTTTGCCGGGGGCACTTTGATGCCATGGAGCAGATCCGGGCCTATCTGCGCATGGCGCCGACCAAGGTGGCCGCATGAGTGCGACGCGGGAAGTGAAGTTCAGCGAGGCCGAGCTGCGCCGCCAGGCTTCCGATAGGTCTGTGCGCGACCTGCGCGATCCTCGCCACCCGGGCCTATACCTGCGCTTCTGGAGTACTCGCGACCGTGGCACCTGGCATCTGGTGCGCGGTAAGCGGTGGGTGCCAATCGCTCGCTGGCCAGACCTGAGCGTTGCGGCGGTGCTGGAGGTGCTGCCGGCACTGCGGCAACGCCTGATGCGTGACCCAGCCACTGCGCCGGTTGCTTCGGGCATGGATACCGTTGGCCGGCTACTGGACTGGTACGGTGACCGGATGTCCCGTGACCGCTCGCTGTCGGCCAAGCGTAAGGCCGGCGCTCGCTCCGCCATCGCCCGGCACCTGAAGCCGCGCCTGCATTACTTGGCGATGGTTGATGTCTGTGCCGACAGCCTCGACAAGCTTCTGATGTGGCCGTGTCAGGCCGAAGTGTCGCTATCGTACCTGCGCCAGATGTTCGCGCTGCTGCTGACTGCCTTCCGCCAGGCCCTGCAGTTGGGCCTCATCGATCGCAACCCCATGGCCGGGATGCGCTTTAGTGATTTCACCAAGGCCAAGATCCTGCCCAAGGCAGCGCGCCTGCGAGACGTGCAGCTTCCTGAGGTGATTCAGAAGCTGGTCCAGGCGTTCGATGCAGCGCCCGGTGACGCCATGCTCGCCCTGATGATGCTTGCCCACGGCACGCGGATCGGTGAAACCCGCCGTGCGCGCTGGAGTGACATCTCGCTGGCAGCGGCCGAGTGGTTCATCCCCGCAGCGCACACGAAGACCCGCACCGAGCACCGCTTGCCGCTGACTGCTCAGCTCAGGGCGCTGCTGGTCCGCTATCGAGCTATCCAGCAGGCTCATGGTTACGATGGAGCCTACCTGTTCCCGAGCCGCCGTGGTCAGCCGCTGAGTGAGGCTCAGGCCAGTGCCGTGTTCACCCGGCTGGGGAAGGGCGCCTGGACCAGCCATGACCTGCGCAAGGTCTCCCGCACCACCTGGACCGACCTCGGTATCGACGGTCATATCGGCGAGATGCTGCTCAACCACTCGCTAGGCAAGATTGCCAGCACTTACATCCACACCCAGGCTATGCAGCAGCGCAGAGCGGCTCTGGAAAAGTGGCACGCGTGGCTTGACGGTATCGGCTTCAGCGCCATTCACGGCCTTAAAGAGGCCTTATCCGAGATTTCACGGAATCGCATGCAGCCCGCTAATGGCGCAGCTTCAAGCAACCTTACCGAATTTGTTATTAGCGAGGATTCAAAGGCATGAAAAAGAGCCCTCGCCCTGAGTTCTCTCGGCAGTTAATGCCTTTGACCGCCTGCCCAGAATGTCGCGGCCAGGCCGCCGTCAATGGGCTCTACGGCCCGCGCCCATGCATGGCGTGCAACGTGTCCGGCTGGGTTGATGCAGGCACCGGTGAAGCGCTTCCACTGGAAGAGCTGGTCACCCAATTGAGTCTGCGCCTGCAGGCCGCTCAGCGGTACATCAACGAATTGAAACACCCTCGGGCCACTGGGCCGGAGGCGCTGTACACAGGAAGCAACCGTCGCGGTGCCGGCGGTGCGAATTTCACTGGGGATTGAGGAGGCGCCATGAGCCATTTGGAGAGAACTGCAGAGGACTTACTCGAGCACTGGGGGCGGTGGGTTGTGCTTGGCTCGGGAGTCTCTTGCTGCGCGTCTCGGGAAAATACGATTCTCGACCCCATGATCACCGATGACGATGCGCTAAAGATTGATCGCCTTGTCGGGCGGCTCCTTAAGCGTTACCCGGAGTGCGGCAAGGTGATCATGGGGTATTACACCTCGCGCAACACCGCATTGTCTGATGTTGGGAAGAAACTTGGTTTTAAGGTGGAGAAAACAAGGCAGATGTGGAAAACAGGGGTTGCTTGGATTGATGGTGCGCTCGAAAGCAGGCGAGAGGTGGCTTGATCTGTCATCCCTAAGTGCGGGTGATATCATTAGGGTATCACCTACATAGGATTTAGCTGATGAAAAGGACGTTTGGAGCAGTTTTTTGTCTTGGCTTGGCGCTGGCTGCGAATGCCGAGGAAAAGCTGCGAGTCATTGACTTGTCACCGGGTGGGCCTGTAAGCGCTGAAGCAGCGGAGCGGGGCCGCAAGCAAATCGAAGCTCAAAAAGCCGCTGCCAGGATCACGCCAGATGAGGCCATGCAGTTTATGCAGCGCTTGAGTGAAACGGTTGACAAGGGGCATGCACAGGCCAAGACCGGGGCTATGGATGGAAAGGCGATTCGCAATCAGGCAATTGCTTTGAACAAACTTCAGGATGAAGGGGCGCGCTTCCGAGTGCTGTTCGCACCTTTCGTGAGCTGTGGAGACGCCTCCTCAGATGCAGCGCTGTCTTGGCAGGGCTTGATTGGCGGCAACAAAGAACAGTTTGTTGAGTATCACCAGAAGTACATTGTGGCAGCGATGGAGTGCATTCAAGCCGCTCAAGGCAATGCGAGCGGGAGCTGAGTAAGTCTTCGCTTTGTCGTGTAGTTGACAACACCGGTTTAAGTCTGTAGTTTTTACGTTACTTTGCGGTTTTTCCGCGTGCAAAGCCCGTCTACTTAGGCGGGCTTTTTGCTTTCTTGAGCCCAGCCATCGTGCTGGGCTTTTTCGTTTTCGGCCCCATGCCTGGCTCTTTGCGCCAAGCGGATGACAGTGACATTGGGGTCGGACCTATTTGAGGACTACGGATGAACTCTGAGCATCAGGCGCTCGCTGATGTGCCCCTTTGGCTGTTGGTGCTGTTGAGCATGGCCGGTTTGTCTGGGGAGATGCTGCGAGCTTCAGGCACTGACCTTGGTCTTCGGCAGATCCTCCAGCGCGTGGCTTTGCGCTTCTTGGCGTCTGGCCTGCTCGGCATGGCGACCCTGCTGCTCGCGATGGCTCTGTGGAGCAATCTCTACCTTGCTGCGGGCTTGGGTATCGTCATTGCGGTTATCGGAGCTGATGTAGCGGGCGGCCTGTACACCCGGTTCCTGGCCAAGAAGGCCGGGATCAGCCCGCCGTAGCCAGCAGTGGCGGGGACCCTGGCGGTATTTGGAGGGCACGGGTAGCGGGACTCGCGGTAGCCAGCTACATACAAAATTTTTTGAGGGGTTGGTTGTTGTTTAGTCATGAGCGGATCAGACATCACTCGGCAGCCCCACTGGCTCAACAAAAGCAGGATGGCGGCGAGCCTCGGAATAACTACCCAAGCCTTTGATAAATGGCGCGTTCAGCCGGTGGCGAGGATAGGTCGCGAAGCCTTTTTTGATGTCCGCTCTGTGCTCGAAAATCGCATGGCGCTTTTGGAGCGGAAACACCAACCTGAGGCTGATTCTGTCGATGGCATCGATCCTCTTGCTGAGCACAAGCTAACCCAAGAGCGTTTGCGCCTGACCTCTGCCCAGGCAGAGAGCCAAGAGCTGAAGAACGAGGTGACTCAGCGGAGATTGATTCCGGTCGAGTTCTTCAGTTTCGCCTTCGGCAAATTCATACCTGCTGCTGCATCTATCTTCGACACGCTGGTTATGACTCTCAGGCGCAGGCACCCCGACCTGACGCCTGGTCAGCTGGACTCAATCAGCAGAGAGATCACGAAGGCGCGAAACCTGATCGCGCAGTCTTCCGATAGGTTGCCAGAATGGCATGACGAGTTTATCGATAGCGCAGATTGAGGCTTGCCAAGCGGCGATGAAAGTTGGCCTACAGGGCTTGGCAAGAAAACCGCCACAGACGCCCGTCGAATGGGCTGATGAGAATTTCTATCTCTCCAGTGAGTCCTCCTACCAAGAGGGCCGTTGGGAGACTCTACCATTTCAAGTGGCGATGCTTAACGCCATGGGGAACGACGAGATTCGCACGGTCAACGTGCTCAAGTCTGCCCGTGTCGGCTATTCAAAACTTTTGATCGCTGCTGCCGGCTACATGGTGGAGCACAAACGCCGCAACATCCTTTTCTTGGTTCCGAGCGACGCCAGCTCAGATGGATTCATGAAGTCTCAGATCGAGACGA
This sequence comes from Pseudomonas sp. HLS-6, assembly GCF_002753995.1. Lineage (NCBI taxonomy): Bacteria > Pseudomonadati > Pseudomonadota > Gammaproteobacteria > Pseudomonadales > Pseudomonadaceae > Pseudomonas > Pseudomonas sp. HLS-6. Next base: position 3,277,969 of record NZ_CP024478.1, on the reverse strand, counting down.
TGATCCGTGACGTGCCGGTCGTTCGTGAGCTGGCCCCGTGGTACGGCATAAAAAACCATCGTGATAGCACGCTAGATGCCAAGCGGTTTAGTCATGGGAAACAGCTGTTCTGTCGTGGTGGTGCTGCCGCCAAAAACTATCGTGAGCTGTCTGTCGACACAGTCATTTATGACGAACTTGCCGCCTTCGATTACGACGTTGAAAAGGAAGGATCGCCGACATTCCTCGGCGATAAGCGGGTGGAAGGCTCTAGTTTTCCGAAGTCCATCCGAGGAAGTACGCCGAAAATCAAGGGGCCGGTCGATGAGGGTGGCTGCCAGATCGAGGCTGCTGCTAATGAATCACCACACCTATTCAGGTTTCACATTCCGTGCCCGCACTGTGGCGCTGAGCAGAGTCTGAAATGGGGCGGTAAGGATTGTGGCTTTGGCATTAAATGGGATCCGGGCAAACCTCAGGGGGCTTGGTACCAGTGCGAGGCGAACGCCTGTGTCATTCAGCAGCATGAAATGCAGGATCAGCAGGCTAAAGGGCGTTGGGTATGCGAACGTACATCGATCTGGACTCGAGATGGGTTTAGCTTCTTCGACGCTGACGCCCAAGACGTGCCAACTCCTGATTCGGTCTCGTTTCACATCTGGACCGCCTATAGCCCGTTCACCACCTGGGCGCGGATTGCTACGGAGTTCTTGCTGGCTAAGGGAGCTGCCAACACGCTCAAGACGTTTACCAATACGACGCTGGGCGAAACCTGGGAAGAGGAGCGGGGCACCAAGCTTGAATGGGAGCACTTATATGCACGTAGAGAAATCTGGCAGAACCTTCCTGCGCGCGCCGTAACGCTGACCGGCTTTATCGATACCCAGAATGACCGTTATGAAGCGCGGGTCTGGGCCTGGGCTGCTGGAGAGGAATCTTGGCTCGTTGATCGATGGATTTTGTACGGAAATCCTGCGAGCGAGGAGTTGCGCAATCAAGTCGCTCAGCGCCTGCATAAGCAGTACCTGCGAGAAGACGGCGTACAGATGCGCGTTGTGCTTTGGGGGTGGGACTCAGGTGGTAATTACACCGACGAGGTCTACGCAGAGAGCCGCAGGCATGGCGTTCTCTGGGTCATCCCCACCAAGGGGCACAGCATCTATGGACGGCCAATTGCGGACTTTCCACGTACAAAACATAAAGCTGGCGTCTATTTGACGATGATTGGCACTGACAATGCCAAAGAGCTTATCTATAGCCGCCTGCGCATGCAGCCAGAGCCTGGGAAGGTGATTCCTGGTGTCATGCACTTACCGGCTAACAGTGACATTTGTGACGAGGACGAACTTAGGCAACTGACCGCCGAGGTCAAGGTGCCGAAGTTTGAAAGAGGCCGTCGAGTTTATCGCTGGGATAGCAAGAATCGTCGCAACGAGGCGCTGGACTGCGCGGTGGGCGCGCTCGCGATGCTACGTGTTGCCCAGCAAAGATTTGGCTTGGTGCTCGATGCACCACCCCCACCCGCAGATCCTGTTCCAGTTGCCACCACCTCAAGCCGCCGCAGCTCAAGCAGTGGCTATCTGAAGAGACGTTGATATGGCCTACACCCAGAAGCACCTCGATGCCGTCGAGGCGGCGATCGCGCGCGGCGAGAAAATCGTGCGCTATGCCGATCGCACAGTGGAATACCGTTCGGTGGACGAGTTGCTCCAGGCCCGCGATGTGATTCGAACCAGTCTGGCCAGTGCCGCCGGTCCTCGTTCCCGTGTTGTGCGTCTGTGTCATGGAGGTAAAGGCCTGTGAGTACTCGTTACCCCATGCTGACGCGTTCGGGGTTTCTGCTGCCGGAACGGCTTAAGGCCAGTTACGAAGGCGCCGCTGATGGGCGCCGCTCGTCGAGTTGGGACGCACCCGATACCGGGGTCAACAGCCTGATCATGCCAGCGTTACGCAACCTTCGCTCGCGCTCGCGGGCAGCGGTGCGCAATGACCCGTATGCAGCAAACGCGATTGACCGCCGCGTCAGCAACTTAATCGGCACCGGCATTACCCCGCAGCCGCGGTTAGAGGATAAGGAGCTTCGCACGCTACTGCAGGAGTTATGGGAGGACTGGGTCGATGAGTCCGACGCGGACCAGCTGACCGACTTTTACGGCCAGCAAGCGTTGGTGGCGCGCACGGTCGAACAGTCCGGCGAGTGTTTTGTCCGGATCCGCCCGCGCCGACTAGAAGACGGCCTGGCCGTGCCCTTGCAGTTGCAGTGCCTGGCGCCTGAGTTCGTTCCGCATGACAAGTTTGAGGTTACCAAGAGCGGTAACGTCATTCGTGCAGGTATCGAGTTCAACGGATTCGGCCAGCGGGTTGCCTACTGGTGCTATCGATCCCATCCCAGCGACCTGGCGGCACTGAACGCTGGATACAACATGCTGGTGCGGATCCCGGCAAGCCAGATGCTGCATATTTTTGAGCCGGTTGAGCCTGGTCAATTGCGCGGGGTTCCGCGTCTGGCTCCAGTGCTCAAGCGTTTGCGTAGCCTGGACAACTACGACGATGCAGTGCTGTTCCGTCAGGAGGTGGCCAATCTGTTCGCGGGCTTCATCCGCAAGCCTGCACCGGAAGGTCAGCCTAGGATCGACCCGCTCACCGGGGCGCCGATCAATACAGGTAGCGATGGCTTTACGCCGATGGTGGCGCTTGAGCCCGGCACCATGCAGGAACTGCTGCCCGGTGAGGAGGTGGAGTTCTCCAAGCCTCCAGATGGCGGCAACAACTACCCCGACTTCATGCGACAGCAGCTGATGGCCGCAGCTGCTGGTGCCAGCCTGCCCTACGAGCTGATGACTGGCGATATGCGCGGTGTAAATGATCGGACGATTCGGGTTGTGCTTAACGAGTTTCGCCGACGCCTTGAGCAGTTGCAGTTCGGTGTCTATGTGCACCAGTTGTGTCGCCCAGTTCGTGCGGCATGGCTGGACATGGCTGTGCTGTCAGGTGCATTGCCGTTGCGGGATTACAGTCAGCGACGACGTGAGTACTTGCGCACGCGATGGGTGCCTCAGGGCTGGGCCTACATTCAGCCGGTTCAGGATGTGCAGGCGCGAGCCATGGAGATTAATGCGGGACTGACCTCACGGAGCGAGATGTGCCTGCGCTCCGGTACCGACGCTGAAATCGTCGACCAAGAGAACGCCGCCGACGCGGCACGTGCCCATTCCTTGGGCCTGAACTACAGCACCTTGTCGGCCTTCGATGAGGATCCCGACGAGAAGGAGAAACCATGAAACCGCTGATGCCGTTTCGCATTTTCAACAAGGCCAAGACCGCCTTGCCGGTCGAAGATCAGCACTGGTACCGGATCAAGGCGGAAACCCAGGCTGACCAATCGACCATCGAGATCTACATCTACGGCGAGATCGGTGGCTGGGGCATCACGGCCAACCAGTTCATTCAGGATCTCAAGGCTCTGGACGACGGTGTATCTCCCGTGGTGGTTGCGTTCAACACCATCGGTGGTGACCTGTTCGACGGCCTGGCCATTCACAATGCGCTGAGTCGTTTGGGCGAGCGCTGTACGGCGCGCATTGACGCATTGGCCGCCAGTGCTGGCAGCGTAGCGGCGTGCGGGGCACACCGTATGGTCATGTCCTCAAACGCCATGTTGATGATCCACAATCCCTGGACTTACACGGCTGGTGATGCCGAAGATCTGCGCAAGGTTGCGGATGTGCTCGACCAGACCCTGGAGGCCATCATCGCAGCCTACAAGGCGAAGTCACCCGAGATCGACGATGTCGAGCTGCGGCGCATGGTCAACGCTGAGACCTGGTTGACCGCGCAGGAAGCACTGGCCTTGGGGCTGGCCGATGAAATCGGTAATGGTGTCGAGGTCAAGGCTTGCCTTGGACAGGGCGCCGCGATGCAGCGCTACCGGCAGACGCCCAAGGCTTTGCTCGACCAGCTCAGCGCCGTGGTGCCCGATCCAGATCCTACAGATCCACCGGATCAACCTGATCCCGAAGATCCTCCAAGCCCGAACGTAGCCAACTCGGCCAAGCTGGCCCTGATGATCACCCAGGCCTGTGCCAAGGCCGGTATCAGCAACCTGGTGGAACCGTTGATTGCCTCGACCAAGCTGGCCGACGAAGCCACGGTTCAGGCTGCGCTGACCCGGGCGACGGCCGTACGCGATCTGTGTGTAGCTGCCCGGCTGCCTGAGCTGACTGTTGAGTTTGTCCAGGCCGGTCTGGATGCCCAGGCCGTTCGCGCCCGCCTGTTCGACAAGCTGGTCGGTTCGGGCAAGGGCTTTGAGATCGATAACAGCCTGCCTCCGGCCGATGACCTGCCTGAAAAGGTCAAAGCGCAACTGCCCAATCCAAACGCTATCTGGGCTGCCCGCCGGCAGGCCACCAATAAAGGAGCACGACCATGAGCAACATCCAACGCGAATCGGTGCATGCCGGTGAGTTTTTACTAAGCGAAGGCGCGGGAAAGATCTCCCGCGAGGCGATCAGTGTTGTGGCAGGGCCGGCGCTGATTGCGGGTCAGGTACTTGGCCTGGTGACTGCGACGGGCGAGTTTGCGCCTTACGATCCGGCCGCTGAAGACGGTAGCGAGCACGCTACCTGCATTCTGTTCGCTTCGCTCGGAGAGTCCGAGGTGGCGCGTCGTGGTCGGGCCGTGGTTCGGCTGGCGGAGGTCAGCGAGAGCCTGCTGACCGGACTGGACCTCGACGCCGAAAAGGCCTTGGCAGCGCACTACATCATCGTTCGCTGAGGCGATCTCATCCTTTTCAAAACCCCGCCTTGAGCGGGTTTTTTTGCTTTCTGGAGTATCTCATGGCTGATATCGCCATTTTTGAAGATAACGCCTTTGGCGTTGCTGCACTGACTGCCGCCATCAACGAGCAGGAGCTTGTGCCCGGTCGCTTGGCTGCCCTTGGCTTGTTTGAGGAGGAGGGCGTGACCACTCTGACCGTGCAGATTGAGAAGGACGGTGACAAGCTGGCTCTGGTGCCGGCTGGCGATCGCGGCGTCTCGGGTCTGGTGGTTGGTGCAAGCAAGCGCATCCTGTTGCCCTTCAATACTGTGCACCTGCCTGAACGCTTCACTATCGGGGCGGACGAAATCCAAGGTATCCGAGCCTTCGGTACCCAATCCGAGCTGCAGGCGGTTCAGGATGTGGTGAACAAGCGGCTCGACAAGGCGCGCCGCCAACTGGATGCGACCCACGAGTTCCATCGCATGGGGGCGTTGAACGGCAAAGTGCTTGATGCCGACGGCCAGACGGTGTTGCTGGACATCTATGATCGCTTTGGCGTCCAGCGTCAGACCATGTCGATGGGGCTGAATGACCCCGAAACTAACGTGCAGGTGCAGTGCGTGGAAGCGCTGGACATGCAGGAGGATGCTCTCGGTAACGTCACTACCACTTCCTCGCGGGCATTCTGTGGCAAGACTTTCTGGAAAAAGCTGATCTCGCACCCATCGGTGGTCGATACCTATAAGGGCAGCCAGCAAGCCGCTGCGTTGCGCGGTGATGGCCGCGAAGGGTTCGAGTTCGGCGGTATCAGCTGGGAACGCTACCGCGGCAAAGTTGCCGGCGTCGCGTTCATTGCTGACGACGAGGCCCGCCTTGTACCCGAGGGTGTTCCTGAGATGTTCCTCTCGGCCTATGCACCGGCTGACTACATGGAAACGGTCAACACCCAAGGGCTGCCTTACTACAGCAAGCTCGAACCACTGCCGTTTGGTAAAGGTGTTGCCGGCGAGGCCCAGTCCAACCCGCTGCACATCTGTACCCGACCCCGCGCAGTCATTCGCCTGACGCTCTGATCATGGGCTTTCGCGACCTGATCGACAGTGTCGATGGCGCGGTGTTTGAAACGCTTGGCGATACTGCATACATCGAAGGGCGCGAGGTGCTGGGTATGTTCTCAGCACCCTGGCTGCAACCGAAGTTTGGCGGCATCAACACTGCCTTGCGTGAGCCGCACCTGGTGATTCGCGTTTCAGATTCAGATGGTGTCCAGGTGCGGCAGCAGGTCCGCGTCGAGCTGTCTGTCCATGATGGCGGTGGCGAATACACCTTGACCCGCCTTGAGCCTGGTGGCGATGGGCTGGTCGCTCTGATTCTGAGGATCAACCCATGAGCGCTGGCAGCTATTACAAGCAGTCAGCCCGTGAAGGCATGATCACCTTGCAGCCGTCGGCTACCGATCTGCAGGCGTTCAAAGACTTCGCAAATGTAGTGCCAAAAGCAGCTGCAGCCGCCCAGCGCCGGGCGATCAATAAAACCTTGCGTTGGCTGCGCAAGGAGATTGCTAGCGCTGTAGGTCGAGAGGAACGGATTGCTGTTTCGGCAGTTCGGCAACGTCTGAGAGCCTATCCAACTAAAGGTAGCGAAGGAGGCAAGCTTTGGTTTGGCATCAACCCTATCGAGGCCAGCCGAACTGGGCGACCGCGCCAGACTCGTACGGGAGTTTCGGTGGCGGGGCGACGGTATCAGGGTGCTTTTTTCAAGCGCGTATATGGCGGTCGCGCGGACATCTGGATTCGCACGCATAGCAAACACTTTGATGCGGCTAACTATCCCCATAGTGATGTCGGCAAGGGTGGGCGGACGGGCTGGATCTCAGAGTCTGAAAACGACAGTCGTTACCCTCTCGCTAAAGCCAAGGTGTCTCTGGATGAGGTACGGCCTCACTTTGAAAAATGGGTAAAGCGCGCTGATCAGCGGTTGCTGGAGGTGCTTCGGCAGGAACTGAACTATGAGCTTCAGAAGTACCTGGGAGGTATAAAACGTGTCTGATGAGCCGTTTAGTTTGGATGCCCTGTATGGCGCCATTGAACAGCATATTCGCGATGCCATCGCGGGGCTGGCCTATGTGGGGACCATGCCGGACATGCTTGAGCGTATATCCCTTCCTGCGGTTGTGTTGGAGCTTACCGAACTGGAGCCCGGAGAGGATCAGGGCACTGGCGAAGCGGCCCTGATCGCTCGGTTTGAGGCCCGTGTGATTGTGGGGTCTGAGCTTGAGCAATGCCATCAGAAAGCTGCATTCGCTGCGTCCCAGCTCGCGGTGTTGCTGCGTATGCAGACGTGGGACGTGGCCGTGGGGCATGCTGAGTTTGTGCGCGCAGCACAGGACTGGACGCGCCCCGAGCTTGACGGCTATGCCGTCTGGGCCGTTGAGTGGACTCAGCCGATTTGGCTTGGCACGGAGGAATGGCCGTGGCCGGATGAATTCGGGGGTTACCTGAAATTCACCGACTACCCGGACGAGCAGAAGGGGGCCGCATGAGTTCTGCCGTTGCTGAGCATGACCGGATGTTGTCGGGGTTGATCATTCCTTGCAGCGTGGTCGGTGTTGATTTGGCTGCGGCGATGGTGCGGGTTTCTGATGGTGCTGGCTGGACCAGTGCCTGGGTGCGTTGGCACAGCCAGGCCGCTGGCAAAGCCCGTCATTGGCGAGCCCCGAGCATGGGTGAGCAGGGCACTTTGATCAGTCCCAGCGGCGAGCCCGCGCAGGGCACCTTCGTGCCAGGGCTGTACGGCAACGCCGGTGCCCAACCGGACAACCGCGACCACGTCGAGGTGTGGCGTTTCGATGATGGCGGCTCGCTGGTCTACGACTGGCAAGCCAAGAGCTACAGCATCAGCCTGCCCAGCGGCACCGTGGTCATCAACGTCGGTGACAGCAGTGCGGTCGTTACGGATAACGCGATTGATGCTGCAGCCGCCAATATCACGTTGACCGGTGCTGTGCAGATCAACGGCGCGTTACGGGTAACGGGCGACATCAACGGCGACGGAAAGATCATCGACGCCGGTGGCAACACCGCAAACCATAAACACTGAGGTCGTTATGGCTGAAAAAGATGAGTTGGGCCCCGTTAATGGTTTCGACCGCCATCAGGTCAGAAAAATGATTGATAACCAAGTCACTCAGCACTTTGACCATTACCGCATGCTGTCCTTCTGGAGGCGCTTGCTGGCAGGCGAGAATGACCCTGAAGAAATCGCAAAAGGTATTTGTATGGCGTTGAGCGGTGGTCGATACATTAAAAAACCGGACACCCGCGTTATTAACAACGTCACCATTCAGGCGCCTCCTGGCTCATGCCCGGAGAGCATTGCGCAAGAGCTTAAGAAGGTTCTTGATGACCTGAAGTTGCAAGCTGTCCGATAGCCTGCTGAGGCTTATCAACCACGGCCCGCCAATTGAGCGGGCTTTTTTATGCCTGGAGAAAAGATATGGCTACCCCGAAGAAGGCCGAAGCACAACCTGCTGACGCCGGAATGTTGGTGTTCCGCGACACGGCCTACACCACCCGCGTGCTGATCCTGCAGGACGGTCGCCAGTTGGCGGTCGCCCGTGGCCGGGTGTCGGTACCGCCTGACGACACCGTCGCCCTGGAATACCTCGGCAAGCACCCGGACATGAAGCCGCTGCAGGAGTAATCCCATGATCGGAGTGGACCGACGCACAGGCCAACCGCTGTCTGGCATCGAGCATCTGCGGCAGTCCATCGAAGACATTCTCAGCACGCCCATTGGCAGTCGGCGCATGCGCCCGGAGTACGGCAGCAAGCTACGGCGCTTTGTCGACCTGCCGGTAAACGACGGTTGGAAGAGCGCGGTTCAGGCTGAGGTGGCGCGGGCGCTGGGTCGCTGGGAGCCGCGCCTGAAGCTGGAGCGCGTTCGGGTGGTTGCAGTAGTGGGCGGCAAGATCACGTTCCAGCTGACTGGGCAGTACCTGGGCGACAGTGCAATTTTGGAGGTGACGGCATGAGTACCGTGGATTTGTCGGCGCTGCCCGCGCCCCCGGTGCTGGAAGACCTCAACTTTGAAGAGGTCTATCAGGAAGACCTTTCGACCTTTCGGTTGCACATGGGTGATAACTGGAGCGCGGCACTAGAAAGCGATCCGGTGACCAAGCAGCTTGAGGTCGGCGCCTACCGGAAGTTGGGCAACCGGGCTCGGATCAACGATGCCGCCAAGGCGCTGATGCTGGCCCATGCCAAGCGAGGTGACCTTGATCAGTTGGCCGCTAACGTTGAACTCAAGCGGCTGGTGGTACAGGCCGAGGATTTGACGGCTGTCCCACCGCTTGCCGAAGTCCTCGAGGAAGACGACGCCCTGCGCGAGCGGGTGCAAATGGTCTATGAAGGTCTGACCACGGCCGGGCCACGGAACAGCTACATCCTGCACGCGCGCAATGCCTCGGGCCTGGTGGCCGATGCTTCGGCTGAGAGCCCGTCACCGGCAACGGTAGTGGTTACGGTGCTTGGCTTGCTCGGTGACGGTGTGGCCGACGACGAGCTGCTGGACGTGGTGCGCGACGGCCTGAGTGACGAAGACGTAAGGCCGCTGGGTGATCGGGTGATTGTGCAGTCGGCCGAGATCCTGCCGTATCGCATTGATGCCGTGGTTTACATGGCCGGTACCGGCTCGGAGAACGAGGCCATTCTTGCCGAGTGCGAGAAGCGCCTGAAGGCGTGGATCAATCCACGGCGCCGGTTGGGCGTTGAAGTGTCGCGCTCGGCCATTGATGCGCAATTGCACATTGATGGCGTGGTGAGGGTGGAGCTGACGGGCTGGGCGGATATAAAGCCCACCAAAGCCCAAGCGGCCTGGTGTACTGACTTTGACGTTGTGCGGGGGCCGTAGACATGAAAAGCCTTCTTCCGCCCAACAGTACATCACTGGAGCGGGCGATTGAGGCCGCTGCCTATGAAAGCCCCGAGATACCGCTACGGACGCTGTACAACCCGGACACCTGCCCAGCGCATTTGCTGCATCAGCTTGCATGGGCCTGGTCGGTCGACCGCTGGGACGAAACTTGGTCGGAGGCGGTCAAGCGCTCGGTCTGCCGCTCGGCGTTCTTTGTGCATTCCCGAAAGGGCACCATCGGCGCGATTCGACGCGTGGTCGAGCCCTTGGGCTACCTGCTCAAGGTCACCGAGTGGTGGCAGACCGAACCCATGGACGAGCCCGGCACCTTCGCCCTGGAGGTGGGCGTGCTCGATACCGGCATCAGCGAGGAAATGTACGCCGAGCTGACCGCGCTGATCGATGACGCCAAGCCGGTCAGTCGGCACATGAAGGGGCTGAACATCAGCCTCGAAACGCCCGTGAACAGCTATGTCGGTATCGCGGTGTATGACGGCGATCAGATCGACGTGTACCCGTGGGAAAACCCCGATATCGACGTGCAGGTACAGGGCTTCCAAGGCGTGAATGACTACACCCTCGACGAACAGGATGTATACCTGAATGGTTAATCAAAACTCGATCTTCGGCGGCATGCTGACTACGGTCGGTGCCGCCAAGAAAACCAACTGTGACGCCCTTGGGGTGCCATGGCAGCCGAGCCATATGTTGATCGGCGATGCCAATGGCGCTGATCCGGTACCGAATTCGGAGCAGACCAAGCTGATCAATCAGGTCTACCGCGCACCGCTGAATCAGCTGTATGTGTCACCGACCGACCCGAACGTGCTCGTAGCCGAGCTGGTGCTGCCGCCCAATGTCGGTGGCTGGTGGATTCGTGAACTGGCCCTGGAGGACATCGACGGTGTTTTCTCGGCGGTGGCCAATTGCGCACCGAGCTACAAGCCGCTGCTGGTGCAAGGCTCCGGTCGTAACCAAGTTGTGCGGATGCACATCGTTACCAGCGGCACGGCCAACATTCAGCTCAAGATCGATCCGAGCGTCGTGTTGGCAACGCGTGAGTACGTCGACACGGCGATCATCGCGGCCCTGAACAAACAGGACTTCAAAAATTCGGTGCTGGTAGCGACCACTGAAGCCATCGCGCTCAATGGTCTGCAGTCCGTTGACGGCATACCGGTACCGGCCGGCGCCCGGGTGCTGGTCAAGGACCAGCTTGTAGGCAAGGACAATGGTCTCTATGTAGCGGCGGCCGGCGCATGGGTTCGTTCAGTTGATGCCGACGCCAGTGTTGAGGTAACCCCCGGTCTGTTCGTTCACGTCGAGCAGGGCGCGACCAACGGCGACAGTGTCTGGCAATTGACTTCAGACGCACCGATTACCTTGGGTACTACCGCGCTGACATTTGAGCAGGTGGTGGGGCGTACCGGTGTGGCAGCGGGCACCTACACCAAGGTGACCATCGACAAGAATGGTCGTGTGATTGCCGGGACGAACCCGACAACATTGGCGGGGCTTGGTATTACCGATGCGTACACCAAGCCTGAGGTGGATTCGATTGTCGCCCAGTCCTCGGCGCTGCCGGTAGGTGCGGTGCTGCCGTTCACGAAAGCCGCCGTGCCACCTGGGTTCCTTGAGCTTGATGGCAGCGTGCAAAGCAGCGCGGCTTACCCCGATCTGGCCGCTTACCTCGGTACGACGTTCAACAAGGGCGACGAGCCTGCCGGTTACTTCCGGTTGCCGGATTCGCGTGGCGAGTTCCTGCGGGGCTGGGACCATGGCCGTGGTGTTGATACTGGGCGAGCACTTGGCAGCCGCCAGGATGCGTCGATTGTCTCGGCGGGTGACGCGGCAATGACGGGGGCGAGCGTTGTAGGGTTCTACAACGACCTCAACGACGATGCAGCAGCGTTCCGGGCGCGGCTGAATTCTGACGGGGTTCCGTCAGTCCTGCCGAATGTTCAGTACGTTGGTATCGGCGCAAACATTAGCGGGCCTGGGACAGCTGCCGCAATGTATGTCCGCCCGCGCAACATTTCCGTGATGTGGTGCATCAAGGCCTGGAACGCTCCAGTCAATCAGGGAAACATCGACGTTGCAGCTCTGGCGCCGTTGGCGGCCCAGGCGACCGAGGTTAATCAAGGCACGGCAAAAGTCGCAACTAACGCGCAAATGCTTGATAGCGCGAACGATTTGGTCATGCCGACACCGAAGAAGCTTCGTTGGGGCTTCTCAATCGGCCTGGCGAGCAATGGCTACATCGCTTTTCCTTCCTGGCTGGGTGGCCTGATTGTTCAGTGGGGCCGGGGTAAAAACGCAACGGCTGGCCCAATTACGGTGTCGTTCCCTATCGCATTCACAACTTCTAAATTTTTCGATCACGCAGTGCCGATCGTAGCCTCCCCAACGGGTTGGGACACATCGCAAACAGCTGGGGATGCGTCTAGAACGCAGTCAACATTTAATCGGCGTGCTGGCAATGGCTCTTCTACTAACTCACCAACAAATTTTGATGTTTATTGGTTTTCGATTGGGTACTGAGGGGAGGGGTTAGGTATGCGCTATTACAGTAAATCGACTGGCTCTACATACATAGCTGGTCTGCACGGCTCGATGCCAGCAGATGCAGTCGAAATCACTGATGAGCTTTACATGGCGGTGATCGGCAACCCTCCCACTGGCAAAGCTCGCGCTCACGATGAACGCGGTCTGCCATACCTTGTCGATGCCCCTGAGGTGGCCCCAGATCCGGCAGCACAGGAACGCCAGTGGCGCGATGCTGAGTTGGCATCTGTCATGTGGTTGCGAGAGCGGCACCGGGATCAACTGGAAATCGAAGCCCCGACGAGCATTGATGCGGAGCAGTTCAAGGAGCTGCTGGTGTACATGCAGGCCCTGCGCGACTGGCCCCAGTCGGAGCAGTTCCCCATGATCGAGCACCGACCCGTGGCGCCGCCCTGGATCGCCGAGCAATACCAATAACGCCCCGCACTGTCGGGGCGTTTTCGTTCCTGGCTTCACCCTTTCAAAAGCCCCGCACGCCGGGGCTTCTTCATGTCTGGAGATTGTTCTATGAGCTTCTTTCACGGCGTTACCGTAACGAACGTCGATACGGGGTCGCGCACGATCTCGCTGCCGTCGTCCTCGATCATCGGTCTGGTCGACACCTTCACCGAGGCTCCGGCCTTCAGCGCCAAGGTCAATGACCTGGTGCTGATCACCAGCGAGCGTGAAGCCATCGCGGCGTTTGGCCCTGACTCGGCCATCACCAAGGCCTGCCAGGCCATTTACCTGCGCGCCAAGGCGGTGATCGTCGCGTGTGGCGTGGCCAAGCTGGAAGACCCCGCGCAGCAAACCTCGGCGATCATCGGCGGTGTCAAACTCGACGGTACGCGTACCGGCCTGCAGGCGTTGCTGGACGGCAAAAGCCGTTTCAACGCGCAGCCGCGGCTGCTGGTTACCCCGAAACACAGTTCGACCCTGGCGGTTGGTACCGCACTGGTGGCCCTGGCCGACAAGCTGCGCGGCCTGGCCATCCTCGACGGCCCGAACACCACCGATGAGGCGGTGATGGAATACGCCGAGAACTTCGGCGCGAAGCGTGCCTACCTGGTCGACCCTGGTGTGCAGTACTGGGATACCACGGAAAGCGCAACGGTCGATGCGCCGGGCTCGGCCTGGGTGGCTGGCCTGTTCGCCTGGACCGACAACGAGTATGGCTTCTGGGCCTCGCCGTCGAACAAGGAGTTCGTCGGTATCACCGGTACCACGCGCCCGATTGAGTTCTTGGACGATGACGAAACCTGCCGGGCCAACCTGCTCAACAATGCGAACGTGACCACCATCATTCGTGATGACGGCTTCCGCCTGTGGGGTAACCGCACTCTGTCCAGCGATCCGAAATGGGCGTTCGTTACCCGTGTCCGGACGATGGACATCGTCATGGACGCGATCCTCTACGGCCACGAGTGGGCGGTCGACCGCTCGATCACCGCGACCTACGTCAAGGACGTGACCGAAGGCCTGCAGGCGTTCATGCGCGACCTGAAGAACCAAGGCGCAATCATCAACTTCGAGGTCTTCGCGGACACCGAGTTGAACACCGCCAGTCAGCTGGAGCAGGGCAAGGTGTTCTGGACCATCCGTTTCACCGATGTGCCGCCTGCCGAAAACCCAACCTTCCGGGTCGAGGTCACCAATCAATGGCTGACCGAAGTCCTCGATGCCGCCGCTTAAGGAGCGCACACCATGGCAATGATTCCTCAAACCCTGGCGAACATGAACCTGTTCGCCGACGGCATCAGCTTCCAAGGCGATGTGCCCAGCCTGACCCTGCCCAAACTGGCCCTCAAGACCGAGGAACACCGTGCCGGTGGCATGGATATGGCGGTCGAGCTTGACCAGGGCATGGAGAAGATGGAGGCCGGGTTTGTCACCACCGGCGTGCGGCGTGAGTCGCTGAAGTTCTTCGGCCTGGCGGATAGCACGGCGTTCAATGGCACGTTCCGGGGTTCCTTCAAAGGCCAAAAGGGTGCGATCACCCCGGTCGTGGTCACCCTGCGCGGCATGCTGAAAGAAGTCGATATGGGCGACTGGAAGGCCGGCGACAAGGCCGAGATCAAGCACAACGTGGCGGTCACCTACTACAAGCTGGAGATCGAAGGCCGCGTGATGTACGAAATCGACCCGCTTGGCATGAAGCGCGTTATCAATGGCGTCGACCAGCTCGCCGCTCAACGTTCGGCCCTTGGCCTGTAAGGAAAGCCCCCGATGACTCAAGCAAAGAAAACCCCTAGCTGGCTGACCCTGAGCGCTGACCGCGTGGTGGTCAGGCTCTCCCGCCCCGTTGAGGCCAATGGCGTGCAGGTTGATAGCTTGTCCCTGCGAGCGCCGACAGTGCGTGACATTCGCAACGCACAGTTGACTGCAGGCACTGACGAAGAGCAGCGCGAACTGAACCTGTTTGCGTCTCTGGCCGAAGTCAGTCCAAAGGATCTGGAGGGGGTGGCGCTGAAGGACTACAGCCGTCTGCAGACCGCTTACTTTCGCCTGGTGCAAGACGACGAACTTTGATCCGGCCGTGCAAAAGATGGTGGCAAAGCGGCTCGCCAAGGAGCTGAACTTTTCCGCCGCCGAACTCATGACCATGTCGTTTTCCGACATGGTCTGGTGGCTCACGGATTGAGCCTGCTTTCGCACGCATAGGGGTTTCCGATGGCGAACAAGCTGGCGTTAGGGCTGGTGATCGGCGGCGCCGTCAGTGCGACGGTGGGTGCCGCCTTCAGCACGGTCGAAGGCCGTATCAAAAAACTGGAGCAGCAAGGCAACAACGCCAAGGTGTTGAAGAACACCATCGGCGAAACCATGCGCTTGCGCGATGAGTGGAAGAAGGCGCATGACAGCGGCGCGGCCTCGGCCAGTGGCCTGCTGCGCAAGCTGGAGTCCAATCTGGATAGTCTGCGCAAGCAGGGCGTGGAAGTCGGGCGACTGGCCAAGGAATACCAAGCCCTCGGCCGGGTAGCCAAGGGCGTTGATCTGCAGATGAAAGGCCACCAGCAGATCGAGCAGGGCAAGGCCAGCCTCAAGTCGGGGATCGGCCAGGCCGTGGCTGGTGTCGGTGCAGTGGCGGTACCGACCACGATCAGCGCGGGCTATCAGGCAATCATCCGCGACATTGCGATCAAAGCCGACGTGGCCAACAAGCCACAAGAACAGGAAATGACCCGCGCTATTATCCAGACCTCGCAGGATACGGGGATGGGGCGCAACGACGTGGCCGACCTGGTGAACCAACTGGTCGGCGCCGGTATGGAGCTGGACAAGGCGCTGGCCTATGCGCCGGTCGCGGCCAAGTTTGCGGTCGGTCAGGGTTCTGGCGGTGAGGACACGGCCAAGATGATCATGGCGCTGCAACAGAACGCCAAGATCAGCGACCCCAAGGTCATGGAGAAAGCCCTGGAAGGCATTGCGCTGCAGGGCCAGGCCGGTAGCTTTGAAGCTGCCGACATGGCCAAGTGGTTTCCGTCACTGCTCGCCGGCATGGAGAGGCTGGGCATCAGTGGCCCGGACTCAGTGGCCCAGCTGGGCGCGATGCTGCAGGTGCAGATGAAGACGGCCGGCAGTTCGGATGAAGCGGCCAACAACCTGAAGAACTGGATGGAGAAAATCGGTTCGGGGGATGTGGTCAAGGCGTACAAGGACGCTGGCATTGACTACAACGCGTCGCTGAACACTGGCATACAAGACGGTATGTCGACGCTGGAGTCGAGCTTTGCCCTGGCGCAACGCTACGTCGAGGCGACCAATCCCGAGCAGGCCAAGAAAATGGCCGAGGCGACGGCCAAAATCAGCAAGGAGACTGATCCGGCCAAAGCACAGGCCATGCTCGACTCCTTGGAAAAGGCTCTGCGTACTGGCGATATCTTCGCTGACATGCAGGTCAAGGCGGCGCTGACTGCCTACGCCGCCAACCGGGGCTTGTACGAGAAGCTGAAAACCGACGCCAAAGACGCCACCGGCATTCTCGACAAGAACCTGGCCGAGCGCCGGGAAACCTCGGCGCAGATGTGGAAGGAAATGGGGCACGCTGTGGATGACAGCATGCGTGCCATTGGCGATGCCATTCGCCCGGCAACGGACATGGCAGCCCAAGGCCTGACGTGGGTGGCCCGTTCGCTGACCCGCGTTACTGAATCGGCCTCGCCGCTGGTGCTGGGGGTTACTGCACTCGGCGCCGGTTTCATCGCCCTGAAAAACGCGATGGCCGTGCTCAAGATCGGCAAGGGCATGCTCAACGTCGCTAGGGGCTCGATGATGGGCGACCCCAAGGTCGTGCAGCGCGTGTTCGTCACCAACGCCCCAGCGGCGGGGGGTGGCAGCAGCGGCGGTGCGGGCGACCTTGGCGACGCGGACGGCAAGCGCGATAAGCGCAGCAAGGGCGGCAAGGGGCGCTCCGGTAGCGGTCTGAGCGTCGGCAGCGTGGTCAAAGGTGCAGCCGCCATCGCGGTCGTTGACGCAGGCATGAAGGCCGTCGACACCTACCAGAACGCCGAAACCCGAGACGAGAAGGCCGAGGGTTACGGCGAGGCGGCAGGCGGTCTGGCAGGCACTCTGGCGGGTGCTGCTGCCGGTGCTGCGGTCGGTTCCTTGGTGCCGGTAATCGGTACCGCCGTGGGCGGTGTGGTCGGCGGTATCCTGGGCTCAATGGGCGGGACGGACCTCGGCGGCTGGGTGGGTAAAAAGCTGTTCGGCGGCGAGGATGATCCGGTTGCTGAGGCGCCTGCTGCTGCACCGATCTCGCTGCTCAAGCCGGTTCAGGTTGGCCCGACCGTGCCAAGCCTTGGCGCGACGGCGCAAGCCTTTGCCCCGAAGGTCGGGCCGATTGCCGCTCATGCGGTAGGGCCCGTGTCGCAGCCCGTCGTGGCCTCAACGCCGGTGTCCTATGACCCGCGCGACCCTGGCGCAAAAGACCCGTTCCTGCTGCCCGCGCTGAACAACAAGGTCAGGTTTCCGGGCGCCGAGCCGGTGCGGCCTGATGCGCTGCCACCGCCGCCAAACATGGGGGATGTGGTGCGCTCGATGGCGGTGCCCAAGCCTGCTGCCGAGGCGGTACCGGCGATCCTCAAGGCGCCGGAGGCGAGCAAGCCCGAGCCTAAGCCTGAGCCGCCCAAGATCGACCAGCAGTTCACGTTCTCCCCGGCGCTGTCTGTGACGGTTCAGGGCGATGTGAAAGATCCCAATCAACTGGCCCATTATCTATGGCCGAGCCTGCAACGCATGTTCGATGACTTCAGTCGCCAGGCTGCAGCCCGTCAAATGTTTGATGCCCCGCATGTGGGCTAAGGAGGTGTTATGGGCTATGCCGAGCAGATGCAGTCGGCGCTGAAGTCCTTGGTGGCAGCGGGTGAAGCAGGGCGTCGCAATATGGACGACATGCTGGGCCCCATGAACGGTGCGATCAGCGACATGACCGGCGCGGCCTCGGAGCTGGAGAACGTGCCGTTTGTGGGGCCAGCGCTGGGCGAGAAATTGCAGCGGACCATGCGCGGCATCAACGCCGCGCAAGCCAAAGTCGGCCAGGTGGTGGCCACCTACTCGCGGGCCACGACCGCCATGTCGCAGATTCAGGAGCGCATGGGGGCGATGAAAGAGCAGGCAGCCCGAGCGGGTGCAGCGATCAACCGCATCGCGGGCAAGGTCAGTCCGTCCCTGGCCAACATCCTGCCGACCGGCAGTTTTGCCACCGAGTTGACCCCGGCCGCTGAGGCGGTGAAGCCGTTCCCGCACCTGCTGATCATTCAGCCGCTCAAGCCCGAGGCGCAGCCGTACTACTTCAACCTGGACACGGCGGCCTTTGATGAGCTGCGCCGGCAGACCGCGTTCCGCTGGGCGGGTCAGGAGCGCCTGACGCGCAGCATCGCCCAGCAGGCGGTGGGGCAGGGCGAGGACAAGCTGAGCCTCAAGGGTGCGATCTACCCGCTGTTTAAGGGTGGGATCAGGCAATTGGACACGCTGCGCAGCATTGGTCGGCAACTGCAGCCGCTGACCCTGACCACGGGTTATGGCGAGGTGCTGGGTAACTGGTGCCTGCTCAGTGTCGCCGAAGACCAGAGCGCACTGCTCGCGGGTGGCATCCCGCGTAAACAAGGGTTCTCCCTGGAGTTTGTAGCCTATGGCGACGATATGCAGAACGTCTGACGGGGATCTGCTCGACACCCTGTGCCAGAACTATTACGGGCACCTCAACGGCTCTGTCGAGGCGGTGCTTGATGCCAACCAAGGGCTGGCGGATGAACCCCAACCGTTTCGGGCCGGGGTGCTGATCCGCCTGCCTGAGCTGCAGGCGGTGACCGAGGAAGTCATTCAGCTGTGGGATTAGCCACGGCGTTACGCGTAACGGAGCCCCGCCCAGTGCGGGGTTTTTCATTTCTGGAGCCTGAACAATGCAACCTGTTTTCCGCATCGTCGCTGACAGCAAGGACATTACCTCGCTGATCAACGACCGGCTGTTGCTGCTGCGCACCTCGGACAAGCCCGGTATGGAGTCAGACGAGTTTGAGCTGCGTATCGATGACCGCGATGGTGCTGTAGCGCTGCCCAAGCGCGGCGCGAACATTGAGGTTTACATGGGCTATGCCGGTCAGTCGCTGGCGCGCCTGGGGCGTTACACCGTCGATGAGGTCGAGGTTTCAGGCCCGCCTGACAGCATCGTCATTCGCGGCAAAGCCGGTGACATGCGCGGCAGCGGCAAGACCACGCGCAGCGGCAGCTGGGAAGGCGTACCGCTGCAGCAGATCGTGCGGGACATTGCAGCGCGCAATGGCTGGCAGCCGGTGTGCTCGGTGCAAACCAAAGTCCCCCGCGTCGACCAGCTCAATGAGTCGGACTTTAACTTTATCACCCGGCTGGCCAGGCAATACGACTGCACGGCCAAGGTCGCTGACGGCAAGTTGATGGTAATGCCCCGGCAGGGTGGCCAGAGCGCGAGCGGCAAGACGCTGGGCGTTGTTGTGATCAAGCGCAGCGACGTCAGCCGCTGGCAGTTCCGTCTCGGTGACAAGACCACGCACAAGGCCGTGCAGACCAAGCATCAGGACAAGAAAACCGGAAAGCTGCAGGTGGTCGACCTGGGCAACGATGAATCGCCTGACGGCCTGCCGCCCGTGCATACCGACCGGCATATCTACCCGAACAAGTCAGCCGCCGAGCAGGCCGCCAAGGCACGTCTTGCTGCGTTCAACCGCAGCACTGCAGGTGTGCGCCTGGAGATGGCGGGGCGTGTCGATCTGTTCGCTGAACGGATGATCAACGCCCAAGAGTTTAAACCCGGGCTTGATGGTGAGTACCTGGTCGATTCGGTCGAGCAGGTGTTTACCCAGTCCGGCTGGTCCACCACCGTCGAATGCAACGGCGGCAAACAGGGCAAGGCCAAGGCGAAGGGCGGGAAGAAAAAGAAAGTGACCAAGCCGCTCAAGGTTGTCCAGCTTTCGACCCAGTAGGCCACTCAAGTGGCCGCAATCAAGCAGAAACACCGGATGACTATTACTGCTGCAGCACCTGCTGTAGCCCCTCAATGCCCGCCCAGTTGCGGGCTTCTTTTTGCCTGGAGAAAACCTTGGCCAAGATTTCTGACTCCCTGGCGGGTAGCAAGAATGCGCTCGCCTTCCTCGACATGCTGGCCTGGTCGGAGGGTACCTCGACCAGCAAGTACACCCGCAACGATGGCTATGACGTGATTGTCGGCGGCCTCAACAGCCCGAACACGTTCACCAGCTATGCCGACCATCCTGGCGTTCTGGTGACCGTGAACACGAAAGGGCTGAAGTCGACCGCTGCAGGGCGGTATCAGCAGCTCCAGCGCTACTGGCCGCACTACCGTGATTTGCTCAAGCTGCCGGACTTCGGGCCTGTAAGCCAAGACAAGCTAGCCCTGCAACTGATCAAGGAGCGCGGCGCGCTGGCGGACGTTCATGCCGGTCGCATTGAGATCGCGATTTCAAAGTGCCGGAATATCTGGGCCAGCTTGCCCGGTGCAGGCTACGGGCAGCATGAGCGCAAGCTGGACGACCTGATCGCCCACTACATTGCCGCTGGTGGGAGGTTGGCATGACCTGGTCGAGAGCGCTTGGCGCGCTGGCAGTGCTGGCGCTGACTGGCCTGGCCTTCTGGTCGACCTACCAGCACGGCCGCTCGACCATGGATGCCGAGTGGCGGGCTACGAGTGCCGAACAGGCCGAAGCATTCCAGCAAGAACGCAACAAGGCCTCTCTGGCTGTGCTCGACTGGCAGCGGGACGAACAGATAAAGCGCCGAGCGCTTGAAGACCGCCTGCAGGCAAATGACGAAACGCACTACAAGGAACTGCTCGATGCCAAAAAACTTCAGGATCGCTTGCGTGACCGCCTTGCTACTGCTGATTTGCGGCTGTCAGTCTTACTCTCCGGTCCCACCACCGCCACGAGTGGTAGCGGTGGGCTGCGAGAAGCCACCGGCCCCAGCAGCGTGGTTCATGGAGGCACGCGAGCCGAACTTGACCCAGCGCATGCTCAACGAATTGTCGGCATCACCAGTGACGGTGACGACGGATTGATCGCCCTGCAGGCTTGTCAGGCCTACGTGCGTGAATTTCATAAATAGGAGGGTGTTCGGTCGGCAGGACGCCGGAGAGGGCTAAAATTCGGTTCCAAAACTGGAAAGGCTGCCCTTGCAGAATGCGGGCTGTAGCGTTGCCATTTGCGTTTTGTTTTGGAACCTATTTTGCGCTGGACGCCGCAAGATACACGGCTTTATGATACGGTCTTGAAAACCGCCGATGGGCAACTATCCTAGTATTCGAGTCTCTACGCTTCCGCCATATTCAAAGCTCTGATTATTCAGGGCTTTTTGCGTTTCTGGGGCGACAAAAGCGGTCAGTGGACAGTACTCATGGCTGCTTCCTGATGCCGTTGTGAATCGCCTCGGGCTTCTTCGCGTGTTCCGTAGATCTTTTGTCGTATTCGCTCCCGTTTTAATCGCTGGAAAAGCTCTATGTAACGGCGTTGTCGTGACAGTTTCCTCGCCGGCTCATACTGCTGACCTGACTATCTATCTGAGTGAATCATCACTTCTTGCTTTGGTTTGCGCCGTCACACAGTCATCAGCACCGCGTCGATCACTTGGCGAGAAAACAGATCCAGCACTACTGCTAAGTACAGCCACCCTTCGTAGGTACGGATGTAGGCGATATCTGTCACCCAGACCGTGTTCGGTTCATTGCGCAGTGGCGTCGGCCAGTTGTTCTGCGAAGGCCTGGAATCCTGCGAGTTGATCTACGGTCAGATGCATCGAATGTGTCATCGGGTCGGTGCAAAGGCTGCCCACAGTTAGCGCTTGCACAAAGTTGTCTCCTCAAGGGGACATTGATTTTTCGCGCACCGCTTAAAGTCCTCTGCAATTCCGAACGGCTCAGGCCAATAAACATAAAAACCGGAGATGCACTGCGATGCACACACCGCTCGCCGAGCCTCGTCGCTCAATTTACTTCGATTACCAGGTTTTCCCTGCCCACACTGCCAGTGTGAATGCCGCACAGGTCGAGCGTCGCCCTGTGGTCATTGTCGGCGCCGGGCCCATCGGGCTGACTACAGCACTGGATCTGGCCCGCTACGGCATTCCGTCGATTGTGCTGGAGGCTGAACGTCAGGTCAGCGAAGGCAGCCGCGCCATCGTGTTCACCCGCCGCTCCCTGGAGATTCTCCAGCAAGTCGGTGTCGCCGAACGGGTGATGGCGGCGGGGCTTAGCTGGCGTTTCGGTAATTCCTTTTACCGCAACCAGCGGGTGTTCCGCATGGAGGCGCCTCACGACCCGGACGATCGCTTCCCGCCGATGACCAACCTGCAACAGCCTTGCCTGGAGCAGTTTCTGGTCGAGACCTGTCAGGCCAACCCGTTGATCGAGTTGCGTTGGGGCAACAAGGTCACTGCGCTCGTGCAGGCCGGGGATTATGCGACGCTGGACATTGATACGCCGGCCGGTGACTACACGCTGGAAGCCAATTGGGTTATCGCCGCCGATGGCGCGCGCTCGGCCATTCGCAGTCTGCTTGGCCTGCAACTGGAAGGCGCCGCCTATGAAGGGCGCTTTGTGATTGCCGACATCAAGATCGACCTCGACCTGCCCACCGAGCGCCTGGCTTACTTCGACCCGCACTGGAACCCGGGCAATACGGTGCTCATGCACCGGGAGCCTGGCAATATCTGGCGCATCGACTATCAGCTACCGCGCGATGAGACGCCGGAACACGCCTTGTCCGCCGATTCCCTGCGCGAGCGAATCAATGCACAACTGGCCATCGTTGGGGTGCAGAATCCGCAGTGGGAGCTGGACTGGTGCTCGGTGTATTCGGCGCGGGCGCTGACCCTGCCGAACTATATCCATGATCGCGTGATTTTTACTGGAGATGCCGCGCACTTGCTGCCAATCTTCGGTGTTCGTGGTGCCAACACCGGCTTTCAGGACTGCCATGACCTGAGCTGGAAACTGGCCCTGACTATCAAGGGCGTTGCCGGCCCGGGCCTGCTCGCCTCCTACAGCGCGGAGCGGGTAGGGGCCGCGCGCGAGATCATTGCCGAAGCCGGTAAAAGCACGCGCTTCATGACCCCGCCAACGCCGGGCCATTGCCTGGTCCGCGATGCGGTGCTGTCGCTGTCACTGACTCAGGCGTTCGTACGTCCGCTGTATCACTGGCGTACCTCCCGGCCCCATGACTACGTTGATTCGTCGCTCAATTTCAAGGGCGATGACAACAGTCTCTACAGCAGCGGCCCCCATCAGGGTGCTCCGCTGTTGAACATTCGGCTCGGTGATGACCAGTTCCTTTTCGACAGGCTGGGCGCGTCGTTCTACCTGCTGTATTTCACCGACGCCACCGAGGTGCCGGGTGATATCCAGGCTCAGGTGCAAGCACTGCGTGAGCAGGGTGTGCCGCTGCAGCTACTGGCTGTTACCGGCAATCGGCAAACCGCAGTCAGCGGCGCGGACGGGCAGGTGGATGACCACAGCGGGCACCTGCGCAGTAAATACGGGGCGAAGACGGGCAGTGCTTATCTGGTGCGCCCGGACCAGCACGTGTGTGCACGCTGGCATCAACTCAGCGGCCAGGCGCTGCGCGCCGCCATCGAAACGGCCTTGGGCAATGAGTGAGGACAACAGCATGGAACACAAACAACTGACCCTTATCGACATTGAAACGATCTACGACCAGCTCGCCGACGCTCTGGATCAAGCAGCCCAAGGCAAGCGCGAACTGTTCCTGGTGAAACTGGCGCTGCTCAGTGCTCACGCTCTCGGCGATGCCGAGCAGTTTATGGCGTTGACCCGCACCGCGTTGCTGGACCTGTAACCAGCACCCTGCCAATCGTGCAATTGCCACCGACTTGAATGATCAGGCCGGTGCGCCTTCCTATAACAATAATCAGGAAGTCCCCAATGACTCGCAGCCCCATTGTCAGTGCGGCCACTTCGGCGGTGGCCGGTGCTCAAGACCGCTACCAGCAGGTGTGTAAAAAGGTCTCTAAAAGACTGATTGGCTTTTTGTTTGTCTGCTTTGTCTTGTCGTTTCTGGACCGCATCAACATCGGTTTTGCCGGCCTGACCATGATGGGCGACCTGGGCTTGAGTGGCACCCAGTTCGGTCTGGCCAGCACCTTTTTCTACATTGCCTATATCGCCTGTGGCATCCCCAGCAACATGGCCCTGGCGCGCATCGGCGCCCGTCGCTGGATTGGCAGCCTTATGATTGCCTGGGGCGTGGCCTCCACGTGCACACTGTTCGCCACTGATGCCACCTCGCTCTACCTGCTGCGTATCCTGGTCGGGGTGACCGAAGCGGGTTTTCTGCCCGGCGTGCTGCTGTACCTGACCTTCTGGTTTCCCGCGGCTTACAGGGCCCGAGCCAATGCGCTGTTCATGATCGCCATGCCGTTCACTGCGGGCTTCAGTGCGGCACTGTCGGGCCTGATTCTGGGGTTGGACGGCGTGTGGGGGTTGAAAGGCTGGCAATGGCTGTTCCTGCTCGAAGGCTTGCCCTCGGTGCTGATGGGCTGCGTGGTGTTCGGTTACCTGGATGACCGCCCGCAACAGGCCAAGTGGCTGGATAACGAAGAAAAGATGCTGGTGCAGAAGGCGCTGGATGCCGACCGGCAGGCGTCAACACCCGCCGCTGCGCAGAATGCGCGCAGCGTGTTGGCCGAACTGACTTCGCCGCACATCCTGCTGTTCTGCCTGGTGTATTTTTGCCTGGTCAACACTCTGGTAATGATTGCGGTATGGACGCCGTTGATCGTAAAGAGCTTCAACACAGCCAGCAGTAACGCCTCGATCGGTCTTCTGGCAGCGATTCCACAGATTTGCACCATCATCCTGATGGTCGTCTGGGGGCTGCATTCGGACCGTACCCGTGAGCGCCGCTGGCACCTGGTGCTGCCCATGCTGCTGGCCGCGGCAGGCTGGCTACTCACGGCGCTCTCGAGCGTTCCAACGGTACAACTGGTGGGTGTGTGCTTGGCTGCCAGCGGCTCCTACAGCGCCATGTCGATCTTCTGGACTACGCCGGACCAGGCCTTGAGTTTTCGCGCGCGTGCCGTGGGCATTGCGCTAATCAATGCGGTGGGGAATATTGGCTCGGCCGTCAATCCGTTGGTGGTCGGCTGGCTGAAAGACCTGACCTTGAATTTCGGTTCAGGCTTTGTCTATGCGGCCGTTCTGATGATCCTCGGTGCGCTTTTGGCCCTGCGCCTGCCCATTGCCGCGCCAGCGATGCCAGAGACCTCGCGCTAAACGATGCTAGAGTAGCGGGCACGTGCGGTTGGCAATCACCACACCACCTGTGCCCGACACGCGGAGAGAACCCGTCATGCACTACTGGCCCTTGCGTCCCGGCAGCAGTGAACACAGCCTCAATCTCGGCCACACCGCCAACCTGCTCGCCAGGGTCGGTGTGAACCGCAGCCGGTTTTTGGCCGCTGATCTGCTGCAGGTCATCGGCCCCGGTGTGCCGCTGGCCCAGTGCACGATCTTTGCCTATCCGAAGCGCCGTAACCCAGAAGTGTTCTCCTTTGCGGACCGGGCGCGTGAAGTGTCGCTGCCGGTGATTTCCAACAAGTATGTCCAGCGCTTCTTTGGCCTGGATGGCAACCAGCAGGCGATGAACCAGAGCAGCACCGTGCACAACACCATCGTGCAACGCCAGTCCATCGATGACATCGCGCACAGCGAGTACCGGCGCATCTGCTACGAGCAACCACAGATTTCCGAGCGCGTGGCCTTGCTGACCCACTGCGAAAGCAACCGCTGGCTGTCGGTGAACTTCTACCGTGGTCGTGAGCATGGACGTTTCTCGGAACGGGAAATGAACTACCTTGAAACCCTCGCACCACTGCTGATCCAAGCCGTGCGCCTGCACTATCACGCGTACCTGCATGCCAACGAGATGCCTCTATTGCTGGCCGAGCGGGTGATCAGGCAGCAGCACGTGGAGCTGACCTTGCGCGAACAGGAACTGTTGCGCCTGATGCTGAGTGGCCTGACGGTGGAAGACATCGCCGAGCAGTTGGGCGTTCGGCCCGTCAGCGCTGCGACCTACGTAAAACGCCTGTACCGCAAACTGGGCATCAATGGCTTGCGTGAATTGTTCGGGCTAGCCACGCGGGCCGAGTGGGCCTGAAATGGCCAGCGAACAGTAGCTGCCACTGCAGGAGCCGAAGGTGGTGCTGGTTTTGGTGACGAGGGGAGGGCAGTTTGAAAAGCCATCGTCTATTTGGATTACTGATCGGCGAGGCCGCGCTTGCACCATGGTGCTCAAGCACACGGACCGGCACGACTCGAGGACAATGCGCCTGGTGTGCGCTTTGCCGGGCGGGCAGCCGAGCGGGGCACAGGCCACTCGATCTATTGGAAAAAAATGCTCAGATCCCTTTGACATGCTGGGCACGAGAATAGAGACAGAAGCACTCATCAGTTACTTGCAGTTGCCTGCTTTACGATACCCCGCCGCCTGAGCGTCAGATTCAGAATCAAACGTTATCTGGTTTTTCGCCGACACCTGCTCATAACCAGGGCATCCCTGTGAGAGGTGATACACCTGACTCTTCCGATTACCAATGATCAAACTTCCCCCGATCGTGCTTGCCAGGGTTGGCTGGGCTGCTGCTTGCTGAGCTTTCACAGGAATGGCGCTGACTAGCCCATCACCAACCGTCTTGTATCCTTGCGTCCAGCGCCGGTCACCCGTTACGAAAGGATTGGAATGACCCATGATTGCAGCGATGCGTCTATCTCGCTCTTTCTCCCAAGACGAAACCGGGAACTGCTTGTCCCAGGCCATCAGTAGCTGTTGCTGCTGACGAGACATGCTCAGTTTGTATCTGTCGAACATGTAAAAGGTTGTCCTTGCGACCAGCCCTTTGACCTCGTCACGTGGTTCGGCAGTTCGTTGATCGAAATCAACCCGCGTCTTGCACTGTCCATACTGCGGCGCTACCCCGTTAGCCATGCCGTAGTTGAAATTACTACGGTCGCCGTTCACCTCCCCAACTGCTGGATAGAGGTTGAACAGGTCAGCTTCCATCGCTCGAAACACGGGATCATCGTCCACACAGTGCTCGCGCCCACCGTTCTGCCAGCATTGGCGCTGGTGACCGAATGTCCAGGCAGGAACGATGTGTTCCCATTCAGTCCGTTGCGCGCGGCTCTGTTGTTCCCTGGTTTTATAGCCGCAGGACTCAGCATCAACCCGGCCACCCGACTTACCTACCCATGTCCACTTGCAGCCGCAATACAGCTCGCCCATGGCACTGCTCGCTTGGTCGAGGTAGATCTTCTGCTTTGCTACGACCTTGGCTTCGGAAAAAGTCGACGGAGGGTTTGAGAAGGCGGGAGTGATAACAGAGAGGGTTAGCGTTAGGACATAAAACAGTTTTTTCATGAGACAGTGTTTTCAAATTCAGGTCGCGCATCATACGCGCCGGACGTAGGACTACGCCTGTAATCTGCGGGAATTTAACTCAACGGCTGCTGGCGCAACGTTGGCTGCAGATAAAAACAGAGTATTGGTTGAGACCCGATGGTATACGCAGGCGTATGTAAAACAGGGGCTCGCCAACAGTAATCAGGATTTCGTGAAACGCAGATGAGGCTCGAGATTCTTCAAATATGAGTAACCGTTTACAGTGCGGGGACATCACATCGGAAGGTCAGTGGGTTTGAGACCACCAAGCACGTTAACAACGGTCTGGACGTTCCAAGCCGAGGTCCAGTTACAGGCATTGCTACACGATGGCCTGTTACAGGGTGACTGGCCATACGTCTGTCCCGAGAACGAGGCGGCTTACCGCCTCATGTGCCGCGAAATGGCGGCCCGTGGGTTGTCCTGCGAAGGGCGACCGCCAGTGTGGGGTTGGCATTCTTGCGGTGGTTACCAGCGAGCACCGGACGCCGAGCTGGCGCGCCAGTTACTGAGTGACCATCAACTGATCGAGACGCCCATGGTGCTGTTGACGTTCGAGTGCCCAGGCGATCAGGTGCTGAACTCGGACTACAACGTTTGGTGTGATCAGGTGTATTTCCCGCTATCTTCAAATGCAGCGTTCACGCTATTGCCTGAAACGGTGCTTGGGTTGTTCGAGATCGACTACACGGCATTGGACGACGCACCGATTCAGACTGTGTTGCCGAGCTTGCGGCGCGAGTGGCTGGTGGAGGTGCGAAAAGTGCGTCTCGATGCCTATCATGAGGTATGTATTGCTGAACCTTGGTGGTCGATGTCATCCCCCACCAACATGTAGTGGCTTGCAATCGAAAACAGCCATATCTGTTACGGTCAATCGTTACATTATCGAGGGCAAGGATGAAGACGCATACCTATGAGGCTATGGTGACCTGGACGGGTAACGTGGGTGAAGGCACCTCCAGCTATACCGCCTACTCAAGAGACTTCGTTGTTGATGTGCCAAGCAAACCGGCCCTTCTTGGATCTGCTGATCCGGCATTTCGAGGTGATCCCAGGCGATGGAATCCCGAGGATATGCTGGTCGCATCGTTATCTGCCTGCCATAAGCTTTGGTATTTGCACCTTTGCGCGGTCAATAAGGTGAACGTACTGGAGTACGTCGACCAGGCCCAAGGGAACATGGTCGAAGGTGACGCACATCGAAAAGGACATTTCACCGAGATCACGCTACGCCCGCGAGTTAAGGTGAGCGCCGGTTCAGACACGGATTTGGCGATGCGTCTGCATGAGGATGCACACCATGAGTGCTTTATAGCCAACTCGGTGAATTTTCCGGTGAGCTGCGAGGCTGTTATCACTGTGGAGGAATAGCGCTAAGGCGCTTTGGAGGAACGCATCTGAATGAGAGTCCGGCCATGCCACAACCTTAAAGCAAGCGCCTCCCGAGCGTCGCTCGTGAAATAGCCAAGCGGGTATCGGTTTTATTTATGGGCATTGGCTGCATAACCAGCTTCTTGGCGTCCCTTGTCAGGGGGCAGGCGCCAAGTTACCTGATGGCGCATCCGCAGAAATCGAATCCAAACGATGAGCAAAAACGCTCTTCGAACTTACACAAGCCCAACGAATGACAGGATAACCAGGACGATCACGACGGCCCCGACGATATAGACAATGTTGTTCATGAACGCCACCTCTTGATCTGAGCAGAATTGCAACACACACGGTGTCTTGTTTAGACGATACGGCACCTCTGCCCGCAATTCCGTTCGGCAACGCACATAGCGCCGTTCCCAAGACGTAACCTGCGCGTAGAAAGGCAAGTTGGCGAGTTGGGCAGGTGCGCGAACTTCTGCCTTGCTGGTGTCGACACCAGAGCTCATGCTGCCTCGTCCGCCATAGCCGCTTGTGGTGCAGCCTTGGGCTTACCCGGCTTCAACCGTGACACGCCAAACAGCACCAGTGCCAGGCCGGCGATTTGGTAGGTCGAGATCGTTTCGTTGAGCAAGGCCCAGGAAGCCAGCATCGTCAGCACCGGCCCCAGGTTACCTACGGCTGCGGTTTGTGTGGCGCCCATGCGCTGGATTGCCAGCGCCGCCCAGTAGATCGGCAGCACGGTGGAAAACACCGCCATCAACCCCGCGTTGATCCAAACCGCCGTAGGTAAATGGCGCCAGTTTCGAGGTGATCGCGCAGCTCGTAGCCCAGCGTGCCGGCATTGCCATGCTGCCCGAAACTGCAGCCCATCGTGCCGCGCAGGAGCTGTCTGTCCGCTGGGTGCCGTTGGAAGATGGGCGACGTTGGAAATGCGACTGTGCTTTCGCGGGTGGGATACGTTGCGTTCCCATGGGCGACGTTTCAATCTCAAGTGATACCACCCACCACTACCCGCCACCCGCCGACGCGCCTTCCTGAGCTTGATACTTTTCTATTGCCGCATTGGCATTGAACAGCATGCGTTCGGAACCCAGTTTTTCATCGAATTTGGCACGTCGCACCATATCCAGTACGCCAGGGTTCAAGCCTGCGAGCCAGAGGCTGGCGCCCAGTTCGGTCAGGTTTTTTTCACCCTCTATAAGCGCCTGAAGTGCCGAGTATTCGATATCGGGCACTGCGCTCATGTCCCAGACAATCACGTGTGGTTGGTACTGCGCTTCCAGTGCGATGATTTGTTCTTTCACGTAGTCGGCATTGAGGAAAAACAGGCGGCCTTCTGGTCGTACGATCAATAGCCCCTTGAACGTTTCATCATCAGGGTGCTCTTCTGAAAGAGGGCGCAGTACGTCGGTGCCGGGCTTGCGGCCAAGGACGTAGAGGTGCGGGCGTGCGGTCTGGTAGGCCAGGCTGACCAACGATACGACGATGGCTACGGTAATCCCTTGCAGTGTGCCGAACAGCAGTACACCGAGCGTGGCAACGAGCGCCCAGTGGAACTCCATGGGCCGTACTTTGCGGATTGCCAGGAACTCCTGCGGCTGGATCAGCCCCACGGAGTAGTAGATGACGATGGCAGCAAGGGTAGCGTGTGGGAGGAACCCGAGTAGCCCCGAGAGCAGCAGCATGGTAGCCAGTGCGGTTGCGGCCGTGACGATGGAAACTTTTTGGGATTGCCCACCTGTGGCGCGTACAACCGCCGTTTGAGACGTGCCGCCACCGGCCGGCATTGCGCCAAACAGTGCGCCGCCAAGGTTACCTAGCCCAGTGGCAACCAGCTCACGGTTCGCGTTGATGGGTGGGTCGCCGGGCCGCACAAAGGCACGACCTGCCGCAATCGTCTCGGTAAAGCTCATCAGGGCGATCCCGAGTGCACCAGGCACCATCTGCTCGACCAGGGTCAGGTCGGGCAGGGTCAGTGAGGGTAACCCTTGTGGAATCACTCCAACCGTCGAGGCGCCAAGTGCTTGCAGGCCGAAGTACCAGGAAGCGGCAATACTGCCGCCGACCACCACCAGCGGGGCAGGCGAGTGCGTCCACAGACGCTCCATCAGGATGAGTATCAGGAATGCTGCTGCCGTCACTGCAAGGGTGATCAACGAGCTTTCTGGCAGGTGATGGACGATGTTGAGGATGTCGACAAAAAAACCGTGTTTGGTGATGTGGATACCCAGCAGTTTTGGCACCTGGTCCAGCACGATCACCAGGCCGACCCCGGCTTTGAAGCCGCTTAACACCGGGGTGGAAATGAAGTTCGCGAGAAACCCCAGGCGTATCAGGCGTGCCACGAGCAGCATCACACCAACCAGTGCGGTTAGCGTTGCCGTTGCCGTGATCAACTTTCCGGGGTCGCCATCGGGGACGGCCAAACTGATCTGTGCTCCGGCCAGGATCGCCAGTGTGGCTGAGGTACTGACGCTGAGTACGCGTGATGTGCCCAGAAATGCGTAGATCAGCATCGGCACGAATGCGGTATACAGGCCGACAGCAACAGGCAAGCCTGCAACGGTGGCGTAGGCCATGGCTTTGGGCAGCACAACCGCTGCTGCAGTGAGGCCCGATACGATATCCAGGCGAAGTGAGGCGGTGTTGGAGTGAGCGGTTTTCTCAGCCTTCAGGTGCGTTTTCACACTGCCTCTCCTAGTCGGTTCAGCCGCTTGGAACGCCGAATGACTCCCTTTCCCGTGACGTTTGAGCGAATGCTTAGCGTTCAGCAGTCGTACTGAGGCCTGACGTAAGCCAAGCCTGTTGGTAAGGCAGGTTCTTTGTCTGAATCAATGATAGATGGGAAAAAGCGAATGATCTTGCAGTGTGGGCCAGCGAGCCGCTGCAAAAACAGCCAAGCGCCTCGCGAATGAAGATGAAACCGAGACGACTTGGTTGCCCCTGACAAGTCGTCCCTGGTCTCGAGCAGGCCATGGCACCCTCAACGGCGCCACAAGCCACTGTCGAACGATACAACACCTGGTCTTAGATTCTGGAGCAGGCTTGGGCGGCATCGAGCAACCGCCCTCTGTCATACCATGCGTCTCTCTGGTAGGCAGCGTAGGTGCTGTGGCCGTTAGCACTGGAAAGTACAACTAGCCCTTCTGTTGTAGTGGGGTCTGTACTGCCGAAAAACAGATCGGTTTTACCGTTATCTTCCACGGTAAACGTTGGGACACCATTCTTGACCTCGTTTTTTACGCACGCTATGTAGGCGTTATTGTCCCTGGACGTAACGCCATCAACCGTATCGTGACCAACGCGTATATCAGGGTTGTGCGCGCATCCAGAGATAATGAGTAGGGCGCACATCCATGAAATTTTACGACCTCTGATGGGCTTTGAAAGCTTGCCAAGTATCATGCTTTTCATGACGGTAACTCCAAGCTCAAACCGCGGGGCACCTGAAAGTATAGGCAGCCTCTGCTGCTTGCCGACGGCCCCCACACAAGTGAGCGCCTTCAGCTATCGTTAACAGACAGACGCCAAACAGGACGGCATGCTCATCAGCAAGGGTCGGACGCCTGTTAGACCACGTTCTCTCCGGAGAAAGCGTATGTCTGTCTCCATGTACCAAGCCTCTATCTCTGTATTCGTCCGCGGGCTGGATAATCTGGCCGCCATTCTGCGCAAGGCCGCCGCCCACGCTCATGCGAAGGACATCATGCCGGCGTTCTTCCTCAACGCCCAACTTGCCCCTGATATGTTTGCGCTGGTGCGTCAGGTGCAGATAGTGTCCGACACTGCCAAGGGCTGTGCTGCTCGTCTGGCAGGGGTAGAGGTACCGAGTTTTGCCGACACTGAAAGCAGTTTTCCCGAATTGCAGGCGCGCATTGCCAGAACCATCACGTTTCTGCAGAGCATCACTGCGCAGCAACTGGATGGCAGTGAAGCGCGCCCGATTACCCTCAAGGTACACGACAAGGAAATCCACTTTACCGGGCAGGACTATCTGCTGGGCTTTGCCATACCCAATTTCTATTTCCACCTGACCACTGCGTACGGCATCTTGCGCCACAACGGGGTGGACATCGGCAAGGCGGATTATCTGGGCAGCCTGTGATGACTGCCCCATTGCGGCGTATGCGCCTTGGGATGGCGGCCTGAATTAGCCGCGCGCCGAGAAAACTGCATTCGTGCGGGGTGCATCAACCCTGTGTCCAGCGTTACAACACGCTGTGGCCAGGCCAGTTCACTGTCGGCAAGGTTTCAAATTCTGGTCTTGCAAACAGGTAGCCTTGATAGAGGTTGATACCCAGGGCCAAGAGTTGTTGAAGCTCGGCAGTTGTTTCTACACCCTCTGCGATCACATTGATATTCAACGCCTCGCAGACGCCTAGAATGCCTTTGACAATCGCTTGCCGTACCGGGTCGGTACAGATGCGCCGTACAAGGCTCATGTCGAGTTTTATAATATCCGGCTGAAACTCTGCCAGTAGATTCAAGCCAGAATAACCCGCACCAAAATCATCGATGGCGGTCTTGAAGCCCTGTAGTTTGTATTCTCGAATAATGCTTTTCAGGTGTTCCTTGTCCACCAGTTCTTCATTTTCGGTGATTTCGAAAATCAAGCGCTCAGTGGGAAAACCAAAGCGCCGCGCTGCGTTAAGCGTGGCGCGAATGCAGGTTTCCGCCTTGTATACGGCGTTAGGCAAGAAGTTGATGCTGACAAAACAGGGGATCTGCAACCTGGACGCGAGCTCCACCGCTTTTACCCGGCACGCCTGGTCAAAGGCATAACGGTTTTCTTCGGTGACATTGCCAAGAATAGTGGCTGCGCCACTGCCATCGGTACCGCGCACCAAGGCCTCATAAGCAAAAACACTGTTGTCGCGAAGATCGACAATCGGCTGGAATGCCATGCTGAAGTCGAAATTCAGTTTCTTGCCCTCTTTACAGGCTTGGCAAGGGAGCGTCGAAGGTGTTTCGTCAATCATTTAGGACCTGGCCTTTAGTGCTCATGGGCTTTCGCGGGCTCCTCGGATTTTTAACCCGCTAACGTACAGTGTTCATAACCACCCGCCGCGTCAGGATAGTTGTCGTGTGAGTTGATTCGATGAGTCTTGGTCGGTGGGCGGACGTGAGAGCCGTGTGGCGCGTTATTCGATAGAGCATCGGGAGTGGGTGGTGCGGCAGATGATGCCGCCCTTGAACCGGACGGTGCCGGAGCTGGTGGAAGCGACAGGCATTACTGATGCCACCCTGTATGCTTGGCGCAAACAGGCCAGAGCAGCGGGAGCAGTGGTGCCGGGAGATGGACAGCAGGCCGACCAGTGGTCGAGCCAGGACAAGTTTCGGGTGGTGCTGGAAAGCGCCAGCCTCAATGCGGCTGAGCTGGCGGAGTACTGCCGGCGCAAAGGCCTGTATGTCGAGCAGATCAACGCCTGGCGCGAAGCCTGCGAGCAGGCCAACAGCCTGGCTCAGCCGAGCAAGACCCGGCGCGAACGCGAAGAGGAAAAGGCCGCGAAGAAGCGCATCAAGCAGCTGGAGCGTGAACTACGGCGCAAGGATGCGGCGCTGGCAGAAACCGCGGCTCTGCTGGTGTTGCGAAAAAAAGCCGAGGCGCTCTGGGGGAAGGACGAGGACGAATGATCAGCGCCCCGGATCGCCGTGAAACGCTGCAGTTGATCGAGGACGCCGTGGCGGCGGGAGCGCGGCGGGCGCAGGCCTGCGCCGAACTGGGCCTGTCGCTGCGCAGCCTGCAGCGCTGGCAGCACTGCCCGGAGGATCGGCGTCCTTCGGCACAGCGAGCTGAGCCGGCCAACAAGCTGACCCCGCAAGAGCGCCGCCGCGTGCTGGAGGTTGCCAATCAGCCCGAGTTTGCCAGCCTGCCGCCGCAGCAGATCGTGGCGCGGCTGGCCGATCAGGGCACCTGGCTGGCCTCGGAGTCGACCTTTTACCGGTTGCTGAAGGACGCCGAACAGCAGCATCCGCGCGGCCGTAGCCGCCCACCGGTGAAACGAGCGCTGACGACCCATGTGGCCGACGGCCCGAACCAGCTGTGGTGCTGGGACATCACCTGGCTGCCGACCACGGTCAAGGGCCGTTACTTCTACTGGTACATGATCAAGGACGTCTACAGCCGGAAGCTGGTGGCCAACGAGGTGCATGAAAGTGAAAGCGCCGAGCAGGCCGCCCAGCTGCTACGCCTGGCCTGCCTACGTGAACAGCGAGCAGGCCAGCCGCTGGTACTGCACTCGGACAACGGCAGCGCTATGAAGGGCTCGACCATGCTGGCGGCCATGCAGAACCTGGGTGTGATGCCCTCGTTCAGCCGCCCGCGGGTGAGCAATGACAACGCCTATGCCGAGGCCTTGTTCCGCACGGCGAAGTACTGCCCGCTGTGGCCGGAGCGGCCCTTCGACACGCTGGAGCAGGCCAGGAACTGGGTGAACAGCTTCGTGGCCTGGTACAACCATGAACATCGCCACAGCGCCCTGAAGTTTGTGACCCCGGCGCAGCGACATACTGGCCAGGCGGAAGAGTTGCTGCGCAAGCGTATCGAGCTGTACGAGGCGGCGCGTGCACGGCACCCGGAGCGCTGGAGCGGCAACATTAGGAACTGGGTGCTGGCACCAATCGTGTGCCTGAACCCGGAGCGGGAAGCGGTACTGCAGCAAACATCAAAGGCAGCGTGACACGCTCACGCGACAACTACCTTGAAAATCGCCGACCACGCTAGGCACAGGGTCCTTCTTCTACCTATCGGTTGCAGACAACGATGGGGGCGTTACCGGATGTTCAGGCGATTGCGAGTCCCTCCGTGGTACTGATGTTCGCATGGTGCGCCCCCTGAAAACTGATCTGCCGCAGATCGTAACAGGCTTTTGTGGCGGTGCGGATTACTGTAGCTCATTGGCAAAACGTCCAACCGCGCCAACGACCTGCTTGGCGCCGTTTTGGATTTCCACAATCACGGCACCGGCCTGGCTGGCTAATGCAAGCCCTTGTTCGGCCTGTTCCCGACTGCTGAACATCTCTTTAGCGGCCTCGCTGGCGAGCGCCTGGTTCTGCACTACGACACTCACGATTTCTTCCGTTGCCGCGCTTGTGCGGCCAGCAAGCTGACGGACTTCATCGGCAACCACTGCGAAGCCGCGACCCTGCTCACCTGCTCGGGCGGCTTCAATGGCTGCGTTGAGCGCCAGCAAGTTGGTCTGCGAGGCAATACCGCCAATGGTCTGCACGATGGAACTGATTAACAGTGACTGCTTGTCGAGTGCCTCAATTCGATGGGTGGCCGATTGCATCTGTCCGGCGATCTGCTGCATGGTTTGTACCGTTTCCTGGACAACTGCCGCACCCCGTTCTGCGCTCACATCAGTCTGTAATGAGACGTCATAGGCGACCGCTGCCGCTTCTCTGACCTCCGTTTCCCGTGCGACCTGATCGGTGACGACGCTGGCGAATTTCACCACTTTGCACAGATTGCCTTCCGTGTCGTAAACGGGGTTGTAGGTGGCTTCCAGCCAAACCTCACGACCGCGGCTGTCAATCCGTTTGAAACGGTCAGCGACGTATTCTCCGTTGTTGAGTGTTTTCCAGAACGCCGAGTACTGAGGTGATGCAGCGTCCTCTGCACAGCAGAACATGCGGTGATGTTTGCCTTTGATCTGCTCGAGCGAGTAGCCCATGGCGTTGAGGAACTGCTGGTTGGCGGTTACAACGGTGCCATCCAGTTTGAACTGGATTACCGCAGTAGAGCGGATAAGCGCATCGATGAACGACTCATTCTCTTTTATCTGCTCAATGGTCCGGCTGACTTCGCTGCCGTAGCCCTGAATGTGGGAGAGCTCGCCGTTTTCGCCGCGAATGGGAAACCAATGCAATTTCAACCAAGCAAGGCTGCCATCTGCACGCAGATAGCGGTAGTCGTCGCTGATCGGTTCGAACTTTTCCACGGCAGATCTGAACGCGTGAAAGCAGGGCAGTTTACTGACCAGAGTGTGTAAAAACACTTTTGTATCTTGGATACCTCAGCCCAGCGCAGTTGGGCGAGTCGATTGCCCAGGCATTTGCCACGATCAGCACCGGTAACGCCCCAGGGCGCTTATGAAGCGCTTTAGCGCCACCTAGAGCAGCAAAAGCCGGGGCTTTTATGCCGCCAGCGCCTTCAGCAAGCTTTCCGTACCGATGATTTTCATGACTCGCTTC
Source organism: Pseudomonas sp. HLS-6 (assembly GCF_002753995.1). Lineage (NCBI taxonomy): Bacteria > Pseudomonadati > Pseudomonadota > Gammaproteobacteria > Pseudomonadales > Pseudomonadaceae > Pseudomonas > Pseudomonas sp. HLS-6. The sequence continues at coordinate 3,241,262 of NZ_CP024478.1, read as the reverse complement.
ATGTTGTAGGCGAGCACATTGAGGCTCATCTCCGCGCTGACGCCGACCAGCCTACGTGTAAGAAAATGCGTGGATCCCATCCATTGCTTGAGCGTCCCGAAGGGATGCTCAACAGTGCGTTTTCGGATTCGCATCATGTCCGGCGCGTGGTTCAGCCGGATCTGCATTTCATCTAGCACTGCTTCATGCTCCCAACGCCGCACTCGTCGCTGCTTGCTCGGCGTGCACTGAGTTTTCAGGGCGCAGCTCTGGCAGTTCGAACTCCAGTAGCAGTGCATGTTCAGGCCTTTCTCGACGCTAGAGAAACGCCAAATCAATGCCTCACCAGCTGGGCAAACGTATTCATTTTTGGCTGCGTTAAAAACGAAGGCATCTTTGTTGAAACGCCCGTCCGCTTTAGCTCCTGAAGTCATCGGCTTGGGTAAATAAGCGGTAATTTTTGCATTATGGCAGGCCAGGATTTCCTCGCTTTTGAAGTAGCCCCGATCAGCCACTACCGACAGCGTTTCTGAACCAATGGCTTCCCGAGCCTGCTTCGCCATCGAGCTGAGTTGGTCGCGGTCAGAGCCAACGTTCGTGACCTCGTGAGCAACGATCAAATGGTGCTGGGTATCGACCGCCGTCTGTACGTTGTAGCCGACAATGCCATTGCCACGCGTCATCATCGAGCGGGCATCGGGGTCGGTCAGTGAAATCTGTTTGTCTGGAGAGTCGTTGAGTTGAGATTCGATCACCTGAAGCGCTTTCATCTGAGCTTTGAGCTTGGCGATTTTCTCTTCCAGGCGCGTAGCATCTGGCTCAGCGGCGCTTGGCAATTGCCGATCAGCTGCATCAAGGGAGGTCAGGTAACGGTTGATGCTCGACTCGATTTCCTCCATTCGCCGCTTTAGTTTGGCGCTGGTGAAATTGCGGTCGCGGTTGTTCACTGCCTTGAATTTGCTCCCGTCGATGGCCACCAGGTTTTCGCTAAACAGCCCCAACTGCTGGCACAGCACAACGAACTGGCGGCACGCGCCGCGAATAGCTTTGCTGTTGTCTTTTCGGAAGTTGGCGATGGTTTTGAAGTCGGGCATCAAGCGCCCGGTTAACCACATCAGCTCGACATTGCGCTGAGCTTCTCGCTCAAGGCGTCGGCTCGATTGGATGCGGTTCAGATAGCCGTAGATATAGATCTTCAGGAGGATCGCAGGGTGGTATGCCGGTCTGCCGGTTTCGGCTGGAATGACGCCATCAAAACCCAGCGTGGCCAAGTTGAGTTCATCGACGAAGACATCAACCACCCGTACCGGGTTGGTATCGCTGACGTAGTCGTCGAGGCTCTCGGGAAGTAAGGTGCTTTGCCCTCGGTGCTCACCCTGGATAAACCGTTTCATGGGCTTCCCTTGCGATGAAGTTCTCAGAAATCATAGCAAGGGTATGTCCGGGCGTTTTTACACACTCTGTGACGTAAGGCGGCACAATTTCGGACAGTGGGCGGCCTCTTAGATGCTCGTCTTTGTAGCCCAGCGTTTGCGCGAAATGCGGGTTGAAATCGCAGATACGGGTTTGCGCATCAAGCCGTATCGATAGCATGCCGCGATTCATCTGCTCAATGAGTTGGCGCAGCATGTACAGCTCTGCGCTCTGGTCTTGGAGTGCTTTTTTCAGGCGGCTGTTGAACATTAATGGCTCCATGAGTGTTTACAGGCAGGCAACAGATCTGACCTGTCATCAATAGCGCTATGTAAAATTTGTACAAGAAGTTAAAATTGTACAGGTTTTCCCCGGCTGAGGCGGTGTGCAAAGCGTTATGAGCACCTGTTGGGCCTGTCAAACGTGTGATCTCGAGGCAGGAAGCATGCTGAATGGGTGGATACACCTGATAGACGCAAAAAACGCGCGCAACCATTTTTCATCGGACGCTGTGGTATGAGCGGTACTCGACGGCTGTGCCTGGTTCTGGGCGATCAATTGTCCTTCGACCTGCCTTCACTGCAAGGGCTGGATACCGAACGCGATACGGTGCTGTTTGCCGAGGTGATGGAGGAGGCCCGCCACGTGCCTCATCATCCGCAAAAAATCGTGCTGGTTTTCAGCGCCATGCGCCACTTTGCCGAGGCGCTGCGCCAACGTGGTTTCCGTGTGCAGTACGTCGCTCTGGATGATCCGGATAATACGGGCTCACTGCCGGGGGAATTGCGCCGCTGGCATGGGCTATTGCAGCCGGAAGTGCTGCACCTGACCGAGTGTGGCGACTGGCGTCTTGAGCATTCGCTCACGTGCAGTGGCCTGCCTATCCACTGGCATGTTGATAGCCGTTTCCTGTGTAGTCGCGCCGAATTCGCTTCCTGGGCCAAAGGCAAAAAGCAGTTGCGCATGGAGTTTTTCTATCGCGAGATGCGGCGCAAGAGCGGGCTGCTCATCAATGGCGACGGCAGCCCGGTCGGAGGGGCCTGGAACTTTGATGCAGACAACCGCAAGGCGCTGCCCAAGCACCAGCGCGCTCCATTGCCTGCGCGCTTTACCGTGGATGCAATGACCCGTGAGGTGATTGCGCTGGTGGCCGAGCACTTTACTGACCACTACGGTTCGCTGGAAGCCTTTGACTATCCCGTGACACATGCCGATGCGCAGGCATTGTGGGACTACTTTCTGGATTTTGGCCTGGCGGCCTTTGGCGATTATCAAGATGCCATGGCCCAGGATGAGCCGTTTCTGTTTCATGCCCGTATCAGCGCTGCGCTCAACATCGGCCTGCTGGATGTGCGTCAGGTGTGCGCGGATGTAGAGGCTGCCTACTGGTCTGGCAGGATCCCTTTGAATGCTGCCGAAGGGTTTATCCGCCAATTGATTGGTTGGCGCGAGTATGTGCGCGGTATCTACTGGCTGCAGATGCCCACCTATGCCAGCCTTGATTTTTTCGGCAACAGCAGGCTGCTGCCAGCGTTCTACTGGACGGGCGACACGCGGATGAACTGTATGCGCCAGGTAATCGGCCAGACATTGGAGCACGCCTACGCCCATCATATTCAGCGGCTGATGGTGACCGGCAACTTTGCCCTGTTATCGGGCATCGTGCCGAGCCAGGTGTGCGACTGGTATTTGTCCATCTATATGGACGCCTTCGACTGGGTCGAGCTGCCCAATACCCTGGGCATGGTCATGCATGCCGATGGTGGCTATCTGGGCTCGAAGCCTTACTGTGCCAGCGGGCAGTACATCAAGCGCATGTCGGATTACTGCAGTGGCTGTGCGTACAACGTCAGTGAAAGTACAACGGACAATGCCTGCCCCTTCAATGCGCTCTATTGGCACTTTCTGATGCGTCACCGTGACCTGCTGCAACGTAATCAACGCCTTGCCATGGTGTATAAAAACCTCGCGCGCATGCCGGAGGACAAGCAGCAGGCGCTCTGGCAGCGTGGCGAGGCGCTATTGGCCGTTCTGGATGCCGGTGAGGCGTTGTGAAAAAGAGCGACCTCCCAGCCAAAACCTGCGTGGTCTGCGGGCTGCCGTTTGTCTGGCGTAAAAAGTGGGCGCGCTGTTGGGATGAGGTGCGCTACTGCTCAGAGCGTTGTCGACGGCATAGGCGCAGCCCGGTCGAGCGGTAGGGGCGGTGCAGGTGACGTCGGTGTAACGCCGTCTTGCACCGGTCCTGGCATCAGCTGCGCCGCCCAATCAGTTGCAGGAACTCGTGACGCGTGGTGCACGACTCGCGGAAGGCTCCCAGCATCACGGATGAGGTCATTATCGAGTTTTGCTTCTCCACACCGCGCATCATCATGCACATGTGCTTGGCCTCGATGACCACGGCCACACCCGCGGCATCGGTGACGCGCTGGATGGCGTCGGCAATTTGTTTTGTGAGGTTTTCCTGTATCTGCAGGCGACGGGCGAACATATCGACCACGCGGGCAACCTTCGACAGCCCTAACACTCGCCCGGTAGGGATGTAGGCCACATGCGCCTTGCCGATGAAGGGCAGCATGTGGTGCTCGCACAATGAGTACAGTTCGATGTCACGCACGACGACCATCTCATCGTTGTCCGACTCGAACAGGGCACCATTAACCACTTCCTCCAGGCTCAGGGTGTAGCCATTGCACAGGTACTGCATTGCTTTGGCGGCGCGTTTGGGGGTGTCCAGCAACCCTTCACGTTCAGGATTCTCGCCGACGCCGGAGAGAATTTCACGGTAGTGCTCGGCTAATGACAGGTTCATTTTGACTCCTTGCAGCCATGTGTTGTTTGAAGGGTATGCGGGTTGCCTGGCGCGGGTGCCGACTTCGGCAGCGTACAGTGGTTGTCACGACAGCGACGGCTGCCATCGGGATGAGGTAACCAGGCCAAATGGGGGCGTAAGCGGCAGAACAGGCGATAGCCGATGGCAAACAGTGGCCGCAGGGGGCGCCATGTCAGCGGTGCGGCCCACACATCCAGACCTGCCGCTCGCCAGCTCCAGAGGGTGGCGTCCAGGCCCGTAACCCAGTGACCATTGGCAAAGCGCGCATGCAGGACTGATTGCATGCGCTCAAGGGGGAAACCCAGTGCAGGCGCATCGAAGTCGTCGCTGCTGATATCAACCAGTAGCAGCCGGGCGTCTGTAGCACGTCGGCGCAGGAGCTTGATTTCCCGAGCGCAGAGCGGGCAGTCACCGTCGAAGTAAAGCGTCAGGGGCCATTGCTCTATCTTGTACACGACTAGTAGCCTTGTATAGGTTTTGTATAAGATAGGTCGAAAAATGCAGCGTTACAATGGCTTTGTTTTTTCCGTCACATCAGTCGGCAGGGCTCATAACGAAAAATGCCCGAAGCAGTGCTTCGGGCATTTGATACGGCTGTTGATCAAGCCGGTTTGAAGCAGTAAACAGCTAGTTTGTTGCCATCGAGATCACGCACATAGGCCGCGTAGGCATTGGGTGCCCAGCTGCGTGGGCCCGGCTTGCCTTCATCTTGACCGCCGGATGCCAGGGCAGCCGCATGGAAGGCGTCGATAGCTGCACGACTCGGTGCTTCAAAGCTGATGGTGACGCCGTTGCCGACGGTGGCTGGCTTGCCGTCGGCGGGTTTCAGGACGAAAAAGGCCGGGGAATTTTCGCCCCAGATCGAGCCATTGTCGCCCAGGTCGGCGATACGCTTGAGGCCTAGCTCACCCAGTGCCTTGTCGTAAAAGCCGCGGGCTTTGTTCAGGTCGTTCGTGCCAACGGTGACGTGTGTGAAGATGCTCATCTTTGGGTTCTCTTGGGTTTGTACAATAGGGTCAGGGGCGCTCAGGGCAAGGGGAGTGCTTCCCCAAGAGGGGCGCCAAGCTTGCTGGTTCGCGCTCCATCATGCACGCGTGATGGAGCCGATGCACTCGAAAGCGTAGCCCACGCGACTCTCCGACAACCAGGCAGTGGCTGGTGGTGATCCTATGCGCGCAGTTCTATGGTCAGCGCACTCGTTGGGCGTGTGCAGCAGAGCAGGATGTTGCCGTTGATGGGGGCATCCAGCGGCTCTTCGAAGTACTCGACAGTACCTTCCCTGAGGCCGACCTGGCAGCTGTTGCACAGGCCTGCCCGGCAGTTGAACGAGGGCGTCAGGCCGGCCTGCTCGGCGAGTTCAAGCAGTGAGTGACAGCCCTGTTGCCAGTCCACACGGGTGCCAGATGGCAAAAAATGCACGGTCAAGGCGTTGTCTGTCGCTGCGGGTGGGCTGCTGATGGTTGGCGTCACGGACGCTGGGGCTCGCTCCTGGTCGTTCTCAAGAACCGTTGCCGGGCCGAAAAACTCATAGTGAATACGCTGGCGGTCGATTCCCAGGTCGCGCAGCAGGCGCCAGTTCGCCTGCATGAACGGTGGTGGACCGCACAGGTAGACCTCGTAGTCGTCCAATGGCAGTAGCGCTTGCAGGGTTTCCCGGTTGATCAGGCCCTGGCTGTGATATGCCGGGTTGGCCTGATCGTCGACGCTCGGGCTGCGGTAGCAGAAATGCACATTGATCCCGGGGCGCCGCTCGGCCAACTGGCGTACTTCATCACGGAACGCATGTACGGCACCGTTCTCGCAGGCATGGATAAAGTGCACGGTGCGGGTTGAATGGCGGCTTAGCTGATGGAGCATGCTCAGCATGGGGGTCAGGCCCACGCCACCGCTTAACAGCACTACGGGGCGTGTGCTGTGTTCGTCGAGAACGAACTCGCCGGCAGGCCCGGCGACCTCGAGCAGATCGCCGACCTGCACCTGATCGTGCAGGTAGTTGGAGCCTTGCCCGGGTGGCAGTTGTGGCTGGTCTGCGGGCGCAGGCTCGCGCTTGACGGATATGCGCAGGTGCGACAGGTCGTTGCGGTCGCCTGAGAGGCTGTAGTTGCGCAGCAGTGTGGCGCCGTTGCCCGTGGGCAGGCGAACCACCAGGAATTGACCCGGCACGAAGGGCGGGCACGTGCCATGGTCCGCCGCCAGCACGAACGAGGTAATGACCGCACTTTCCTGTTTCTTTTCGATCACCCGCAAGGCCCTGAAGCCTTGCGCGCTGAGTGCCGTCTTCGGTTGAGTGCTCATCTCACGCCTCCGTTTTGTCGTGCTCGGCCTGCGCTTGGCTGCGGGCGATCAGGCCATTACGTTGTTCGTTGGCGATCAACTGCTCCAGGTTGCGGCGAAAACGCAGCGGGCCTGAGTCGGAGGCCAGGTCGATGTTGGGGCTGCGCTTGTTGGCCATGCCTTGATGGACGGCGCTGAGCACGACACGGTCTTCGGCGAAGGCGTGACGCACGTCTTCATCGAACTGGCGGGAGACGTCCTGGTTCTCGGGGTCGAAATTGCGTACCTGGAACCAGTAGTAACGGGTGTTCTCCTCGTCGATGGGGGTCATGAAGTTGTAGGAGTTCATCAGGAACACCTGCTCGTGCAGTTCGCCCTCGTCGCTGCCCGTGCCGGCCGGGGTGAATATCGCCTTGATAACGGCCTGGGCGGGGTAGTGCACTTCGTAGTGCTGTTTGCGGTCGCAGTTGCCAGTGAACTTGACGAACTTGGCGTAGAAAGGTGCCACTTCCACATCGCGCATCCAGCGCGAAACGATCACGCCGGTATCGGTTACCCGGGTTTGCAGGGGCTCTTGGGCGCACGCCGCATTGCCAAAGGACGACTGATGTACCCAGGCGACATGGGAAGGGTCGAGCAGGTTATCGGTCACGTACAGGTAGTTGCACGGCACGACCATACTGTCGCCACGGTTGAGCCCCCATGCCGGATCACCCCATTCCGGGACTTCGCAGATCTTCGCTTCGTCGGCCAGTTCGGGATCGCCCATCCAGATCCAGATCAGGCCGTAGCGCATGGCAAGGGGGTAGCTGCGAACCTTGGCACCCTGAGGGATGTGTCGGCTGCCGGGGGCACGGACACAGCTGCCGGAACAGTCGAAGGTCAGGCCGTGGTAGCCGCACTCGATGTCATCGCCCTGGCGACGTCCCATGGACAACGGCAGCTTGCGGTGGGGGCAGGCGTCTTCAAGGGCCACCGGGGTGCCGTCGGTCTTGCGGTAAAGCAGCACGGGCTCACTGAGCAGGGTGACAGGGTACAGTGCTTCGCCCAACTCGGCTTCACTGGCGGCTACGTACCAAGCGTTGCGCAAAAACATGGGGTCTCTCCTTATTGTTCTGGTTTTCACCCTGTGCGGCAGGGCGCGGCTTTCGGCGAAGCCAGAATACGAGGCACTGATAAGCTCAGAATAGATACTTAAAACTGTTTATTGATTTAGAAAAACTAAATCGTTTTTTGCAGGCAAACCAAAGCGACGCTACGTTGAGCGTCGCCTTGTACAAGGGTGTCAGGCGCTGTGTTTAGCGACGGGCGGCGGGGTGAATCCTGGGTAACGCACTCAAGGCTCGTTCCCAGATATGTTGGGTGCGCAGCCAGACGACGGCGTGCCAGTCAGGGTCCGCCGGGTAGAACTGCTCGACCAGTTCCCGTTTGATGTGTGCCGCGACCTTATCGTCCAGGTCGCCATGCAGGTGCAGCCACTGGTCGTTGCGCAACACGGTGTGAACCTGCTCGCCCGGGTAGGTGCCGCATTCAATGACGAATGGCATCAGGTGTACGTGGGGCAGGGCATTGAGGATCGCCTGTGAGGTGTAGCCGGTAGCTGTTGCCGCTACGCCGGTGTCGCTGTGGCTGCCGGCTCCGGTCATCAACGTGTACAGCCATGGGCCATAGAGGGTCTGGGCATCCTGCAGTGCCGGGTAGGCAGACTGGGCAATGGTCATCAGCATCGGGTGCCCGTAGTCGCCGGCTCCGGTGTGCAGGTCAAAGCACATGGCAACCTCGCTGTGCGCCAGATGGGTTTGCAAGATCGTGTGCAGGGTGGTGTTCGACCACGCGGGAGACTGGCCGCCATAGAACAGGCCATCGGGATGACGGTACTGGCCGGCCTCGACAATCGACATCACGGTTGACCAGCCTTCGGCGCGAATTCGCTGGTTGAGCAGCGCGTCAGCCTGCTCCCGTAGCGGACCGTGCAGTTGGGCGCAGGTGTAGATAGGGTGCAACGCTTCGTAGGCCTGGTTGTCTGGTAGTGCCTGAGAGAAGTCCAGTTGGTTGCGATTGAGGTCGATGTTGTCTTCGTTGACCCGACGCATCCAGGCGGTGCCCCAGGGGTTGATCAGGTGGATCATCAGTACCGCGACATCCGCAGGCAGGGGCGTGTTGCCGAGTGCGTGCAACCATTTGATCTGGCAGTCGGAACCATAGAACCCTTCAACGCCGTGAGTGCCGCTGAGCGCAACCAGCACCCGTTTGGCCTGGGGATCACCGAGCAGGGCAACGTCGGTGCTCAGCGTCTCGCCAAAGGGGCCGCGCAAGGGGTGGCGGTATTCGCTCAGGCATGCGCCGGCAGCGTTGGCCGCCGCTAGAAACTGTTCACGTTGCTGGGCGAAACCGGGATGTTTGGGGAAACCTGCGAGCATGGTGGCCTCGTATCGATAGGCCGGCCCCGGGCATCCAGAGGTTGCCCGGTGGCCAGCAGGGGAATGTGCCGACTTACTTCAAGCGCCCGGAGAGGAACTGCGTAAGGCGTTCGCTTTTCGGATGGTTCAATACCTCGCCGGGTGGGCCTTCTTCTTCAACGCGGCCCTGGTGCAGGAACATGACATGGTTGGAGACGTTGCGGGCAAAGCCCATTTCATGGGTGACCACGACCATGGTGCGGCCTTCCTCGGCCAAGGCCTGCATCACTTTCAGGACTTCGCCGACCAGTTCCGGGTCCAGGGCGGAGGTCGGCTCGTCGAACAGCATCACCTCCGGTTCCATTGCCAGTGCCCGTGCGATGGCCACGCGTTGTTGCTGCCCGCCAGAGAGGTGCGAGGGGTATTTGCTTGCCACGCTTGCATCCAGCCCGACCTTGTTCAGGTAGTGGCGTGCCCGCTGCTCGGCGTCCTTGCGCTTCACGCCGAGGACGTGGACCGGCGCTTCGACGATGTTCTCCAGCACCGTCATGTGTTGCCACAGGTTGAAATGCTGGAACACCATCGACAGTTTGGTACGGATTTTCTGCAACTGGCGAGGGTCGGCAATCTGCATGGCCCCGTTGATATCCAGCTTGGTGCGGATCTCTTCGTTGTTTACGGCAATACGTCCGCTGCACGGTTGTTCAAGGAAGTTGATGCAGCGCAGAAAGGTGCTTTTGCCTGACCCGCTCGAGCCAATGATGCTGATGACATCGCCGGCTTTGGCGCTGAGCGATACCCCTTTGAGGACTTCATGGGCGCCGTATTTTTTATGCAGTTCATCTACGTTCAGCTTGTACATGTTCGATGCTCTCTTATTACGTACGGCGGGTCAGTGAGTCTGTGGCTTCAAGAAGGCTAGCCAGCGCATTTCACAACGTCGGAACAGCCAGACCAGGGCAAACACCATCAGGGCATACAGCACGGCTGCAATGCCGAATGCCTCGAACGAGGAGTAGGTCTCCGAGTTCACGTCGCGGGCAATCTTGAGCAGGTCGGGCACGGTGGCGGTGAACGCCAGGGTGGTGGAGTGCAGCATCAGGATCACTTCATTGCTGTAGTACGGCAGTGCGCGTCGCAGTGCCGAAGGCAGAATGATCCGACGGTACAGAGTGAACGGCGACATGCCATAGGCCCGCCCGGCTTCGATCTCGCCATATGGGGTGGCACGAATGGCGCCCGCGAATATTTCCGTGGTGTAGGCGCAGGTATTGAGGGCAAAGGCCAGCAAGGTGCAGTTGATCCCTTCGCGGAAGAAGGCATCCAGCACCGGCTGCTCGCGGACCATCTGCAGGCTGTAGATACCGGAGTAGAGAATCAGCAACTGGATGTACAGCGGCGTTCCTCGAAACACATAGGTGTAGAACCAGACCGGCCCACGGATGAGTGGGTTTCTCGATACCCGTGCCACAGACAAGGGCACCGAGAGGAGGCCGCCGAGGGCAATGGCAACGACCAGCAACCACAGGGTCATGGCGACGCCCGAGAGCTGATAACCATCGAACCAGAGGTAGGCTTTCCAGTAGTCCTTCATGATCTCGGTCATAGTGCGGCTCCCTTGACGCCGATGTTGTAGCGGCGCTCCAGCCATAGCAGCAGGCCGTTCGAGACGGTGGTGATGGCAAGATAGATCAGCGCACCGATGATGCTGAAGAAGAACAGTTGCATTGAGTTCTTGCCGGCATCCTGTGTCACTTTGACGATATCGATCAGGCCGATGATCGAGACCAGGGCGGTCGCCTTGATCAGTACCTGCCAGTTGTTGCCGATGCCCGGCAATGCAAATCGCATCATTTGTGGAAACAACACCCGGATAAAGATCTGCCGACGGCTCATGCCGTAGGCAACGGCTGCCTCCAGTTGGCCGGCAGGTACGGACTGGAATGCACCGCGAAAGGTCTCGGTAAAGTAGGCACCATAGATGAAGCCCAGGGTGATAACGCCGGCAACGAACGGGTTGATGTCGATCTGCTCGACCTGCATCCATTCCGTGAAGTTGTTCAGCCAGATTTGCAGGCTGTAGAACAACAGCAACATGATGACCAGGTCAGGGACACTGCGGATCAAGGTGGTGTAGCCGGTTGCCAGGTTACGTAACAGCCGCTGTTTGGATAGCTTTGCCGAGGCACCGGCCAGGCCGATCGTCACGGCTACCAGCATTGAGAGCAATGCCAGTTGGATGGTCGCAAAGGTACCGTCGAGAATGAGCGAACCGTAGCCCTGTAAAAGCATGTTCTGTCTCTCCGTAGGCAATGGGGGGCCGTGGGCCGTCCATTGCGAGGCTTGAGTGTTCGGGGAGGGGCTGTGTATCTACAGCGCGCTCAAGCGCTGGATAGCAGGCGATTGAGCGCGCTGTAGCCGTCTTCAGTTATAGATGTCGAAGCTGAAGTACTTCTTCTGAATGGTGTCGTAGGTACCGTTCTTGTGCATTTCTGCCAGGGCACCGTTGATGGCCTCGATCAGTTCATGGTCATCCTTGCGCAGGCCGATTGCGATCCCTTCGCCCAGCAGTTCGTCGTGCTTGACGGCATCGCCGGCGAACGCAAAACCGGTGTTCCTCGGTGTTTGCAGAAAGCCGATATCGGCCACGGCCGCATCGGTCAGGCTGGCATCGATCCGCCCGCTGACCAGGTCTGGATACAGCACGTCCTGGTTCTGGTACGAGACCATGATCACCCCGTGTGGTGCCCACATGGCCTTGACGAAGGCTTCCTGGGTGGTGCCTTGTGCAACCCCGACACGTTTACCCTTGAGCGACTCGACCGTTGGCAGCAGGCCGCTGTCCTTTTTCGCGATCAGGCGATTGGGCGAGTTGTAGAGGCGGTCGGAGAAGGCGACATTCTGTTTGCGTTTCTCGTTGACCGTCATGGCCGACAGCACGCCGTCGAACTTCTTCGCCCTGAGCGCAGGAATGATGCTGTCGAATGCCGTTTCGACCCAGACACATTTGGCCTTGAGCTGAGCGCAAATGGCGTTGCCCAGATCAATGTCGAAGCCAACCAGCTCGCCGTCAGCGTTCTTCGACTCAAAAGGCGCAAACGTCGGGTCTACGCCAAAGCGAATAACGCTCAGGTCCTTGGCGAGGACGCCGGTGGAAGCCAGTGCAAGGACAGTGGCAAGGACAAATTTTCTCATTGTTGTTTTCCTTTGTCTGTTACAGGGGGCGGAGGGTACGTGGCTAAAGCACAGATACATCATGATATGCATGTACTTGTATATACATGATTAGCAATATGCAGGCCAAACTGCGCCCGCGCAGGTGCAAGGCTCTGTTCCAAGGGGTTTGAGTGCTGGAGGGTAATCCGAGGGGTGGGGCGGTGCGCGGTTTCGTTACGCATTGTTACGTCGGGCTTTTTTTTGTTCCCGTTGGAACACGCTGAAGCCCGTGGGGTATCCCATCGGTTAGGCGAGTAACGCGCGACGCTCTGGGTAGTGCGTATAGACATGGTGCTCTCCTTGTTTTTGCTTTTTTGTTAGGGGAAGGGGAGGCAGTGCCAAGGCCAGCATACGAGAGTCTGAATTTGCGAAAAGATGCTGAAAGCTGTTGCTTTGTATAGCTGGGCTAAAGTATCAAGCCGTCAGCACCCTTTAGGAGAGACTGATGAACAGCTTGCCTTCTCTGCGCGCCTTACAGGTTTTTGAAGCAGTCGGGCGCTACGGTGGCATTATCGAGGCCGCCAGGCGTCTTGGAATTTCTGCCGGTGCGGTCAGCCAGCAAATGAAACTGCTGGAAGATAGCCTGGGTCTGAGCCTGACCTTCAAGGTGGGCAAGCGTATCCGGTTGACCGCGGCGGGGCAGCGTTACCATGAGAGCTGTGCGTCGGCATTCGAAAGCCTGCGCATTGCCCAGGTAGAGGTCGAACGCTCGAAAAACGCCAGCAACTTGCGCATCAGCGCCTTGCCGTCGTTGCTGTCCGAGTGGCTGGCACCGCTTATTTACGCGTGGCAGAGCGATCACCCGGGGCTCAATCTGTTTCTCGACGGCAGCCATGCCGAGCCCTCGCCTGATGGCTACGAGGTCGACTTCCGGCTCACGTACGGTGATCTTGAGGCGACCGAAAATGCCATTGAGTTGTTTCGCGATTGTGTCGTTCCGGTGTGTAGCCCCGGCCTGATTCAAGATGATCGGCCACTGGATACCCCGGCCGATCTGTTGGCCTACCCGTTATTGTCGATTGACTGGCTACCAAAGTTCGCTTCGCCGCCGTCATGGCGCGACTGGTTTATGGCTCAGGCGGTCGATTGCTCGTCGTTGCGTGACGGCTACCGTGTTTACTCATTGTCATCAATGGCGATTCAGGCCGCATTGTCGGGGCAGGGCGTAGTACTGGCTCAATGTTCGATGATCGCCGGTGCGCTGGCGGACGGGCGCTTGATCATGCCCTTTGCACACGCATTGCCGATGCCCTCATCGTATTTGCTGGTGGGTGCCAAGGGCGCATTCGACAATGCCCACTGCCGTGACTTCCATCGTTGGCTGGTAGCGCGAGGACGGGAGCAAATGTTCATTAACCAACAGTTGCTGGCCGGTTCCGCTCCATAAACCGAGGTGGCGTTGCTTCGGTGCTGCTACGCCTTGAAACACGTATCAAGCCAATGATCCAGCTCACTGACGGTGTAATGGGTCCACTCGGTGATTTGCTCCAATCGCATCGCAACGCGAAGCCTGTTTTCGTTGGTCAGGGCGTAGCCGCGTGTCCGCAGGAACTGATCGACGTAGTCCTCAATGTCCAGTATTTCGTTGTCAGCAGACAGCACCGCCTGCATTTTTTCAAAGTGCTGCCGCATTGCGCCACTGTCCCAACTCAATCCGCTCACCCTGCTCAGTATGGAGGTATTTAGTCATCTCTCCCTTACAGTGTAGGCGTGTGTCAAATTTATGGCAAAAAAATAGAGTTGTTGCTCGCCATGCTGGGTTGTTGACGCTGATCAGTTTAGCGAACAGGAGTGATCGATATCTTGTACGTTTGTACCCGGTAATTTGCGATTGAGCACCGATTCCATAGAGTTTTGCGAGGTTCTGTGGCGCGCGATGGTAGCGGCGGTTTTATCCAGCTGTATGGGGTTCCCAGCGTGGAAAAAACCACCGCGTTACGCCTGCTGGTGCAGCCGTTACAGGATCGAGATCGGGTAGTCGATGATCAGGCGCATTTCATTGTTGTCGCTCTCGGCCTGGTCGGCGTTGGCATAGTGGAACGACTGACGCAGGCGGAACGACAGGTCTTTGACCGGCCCGCTCTGGATGGTGTACTTGGCTTCCACATCGGTTTCGTGGTGCTTGCCGTTGTCACCATAGCCATAGGCACGGTAGGCGCTGTCTGCCGCCATGTGCGAGCCGTCGATGTTGTCACCGTTGATGTAACGGGCCATGAAGCTCAGGCCGGGCACGCCAAGGGTGTCCATTTTCAGGTCGTAGCGTACTTGCCATGAGCGCTCGCCAGGGCCGTTGAAGTCCGAATACTGGACCGAGTTGGCGAGGAAGATCGAGTCACCAGCAGCCCCCCCGCCGTTATCGCCAAACCCGACATAGTCAAATGGGGTATCGCCATCGACTTTCTGAAAGGCCAAGGTAACGGTGTGGGCGGTGAGGAAGGTGTAGGCCGCCGAGGCCGACCAGGTGGTGTTGTTGATCGAGCCGGCCTTGGCACTGCCTTCATCCAGTGTGCGGTAGAGGCTGAAGTCCAGTGCCACGGACTGGCTGCTGGAGATCGGCAACTGATAGTTCAAGTCACCATAGTACTGGCGCCATATATCCTTGAACTGCGAGGCGTACAGCATCAGGCCGAGGTTGTCGTTCAGTGCATAGCGTCCGCCGAGGTAATCGACATCGCTGGTCTCGACGTTGGCATAGGTGGCCCACAGGCCGCCGCTGGAACTGGTGGTGGCATTGGAGGTGCCGGCGTAGAAATGTCCGGCTTCCAGATCAAGGTTCTGGATCTCGCTGCTCATCAGCGAGAAGCCGGTGGCAGTCTGCGGCAACAGTCGGGTACCACCTGCGGCGAACACAGGGGCGGTGGGTTGCATCTGGCCAAACTTCAGCTCGGTCTTGGAGACGCGCATCTTGAGCGCGCCACCGGCGCGGCCGAACTCGTCTTCAGGGCTGCCGTCGCGGTTAACCGGCAGGTTGCCGGTTCCGGTCTGGCCTGAGCTGCCGTCAAGTTTGATCCCCCAGTAGCCGAAGGCATCGACACCAAAACCGACGGTGCCCTGGGTGTAGCCGGAGCTGAAGTTGGCCATGAACCCCTGGGTCCAGTCGCGGCGTGTGTCACTGCCGTTCTTGCCATCGCGATCGAAGTACATGTTGCGTAGCAGCACCTTGAGGCTGCTGTCTTCGACAATGCCTTTGGCTTCGGCCTGGTCGCTAACGAAGGGTGCTGCGTTGGCCAGTGGTACCAGCCCACCGGACACGGCCAATAGCAGTACGCCATTTTTCAGGTGATTCATCTTTCGGTCGCCCCTCTGCACAAAATGTCTGACAGACACTCGGTTTGAGATTGTTATGAATGGTCTTGTGGAAATGGCAGACAAGTACGCCGCGTTTGGCCCTGGAAGGCGCGTTGGCGTTGAAACATTGTTCTTCTTTTCGTCCGTGTGCACGGATCTTCCGGCATCTTGCCGAAAATGAACGTTTTCTGAATACCGAGGTTTTGTAAAAGACTATTCCCTGTTAAGTAACAGTCCGTCATGACGATGATACTTTTCAGGTATGGCGCCAGACCCACCTAATATTGGACTGCCACTACTTGCAGCCTCTATCGTGGGATAAAGAACAATAAGAGCGCCCTATGATTTCGATACCTTCTTCCCGATGGACGCTTGACGGGGTTCCACCTGCGCTATCGGTAACGCCATCTGCCTGTTTCACACCCTGCAGTGCCCACTCAAACCGCTGGTCATGGAGTCGGTCACGATGAGTCGTGGATTTCTCGCCGGTATCCTGCAACTGACAGGTGTGTTGATCGCAACAGCGTTACTGGTGTCAGAGGTGCAGCAGGCTGCCCTTGGCAGCGTGGCGTTACTGTGCTTTGTGTGTGCAGGGCTGCTGTATCACTTTCGCCCGGCGACGGTGATTGAGGTGCCGGTTGAATGCATGCCGAGCGGTGTGGCAGCGGTTGTGCCTGAGCCTGCGCCTGCGCCTGCGCCCGTGGCTTCGACAACCGAAGTAATTGCCCCCTTGTGGAGCGACGGCAGGCTGCAGAAGACGCTGAAAAAGCTTGATGACGCCATCATCCAGACCGAGGCCGACATGCAGTTCGCCGACCAGTTGGCGCGTGCTGCTGGTGCGCATGTGCGTTCAAGTGCCGAGAGTATTCAGGCGTCCTCGCACATTCTCTGTGAGCTCGACACGTCGATGAGCACGATCGCCCATACCTTCAATGAACTGGGTGCGCAGTCTGTACGCATTGGTGCGTTGGTCGGCAGCATTCAGGATATCGCTCGGCAAACCAACCTGCTGGCCCTGAACGCGGCGATCGAGGCCGCACGTGCGGGTGACCATGGACGCGGTTTTGCGGTGGTAGCCGATGAGGTTCGGAACCTGTCTCGTCGTGTCGCGGACTCCAGCGCCCAGATTCAAACCATTGCAGGCGAACTGCAACAATCGGCGGGTGACGCCCGAGCCGGAATTGAGGGGCTTGGTGCTTCAACACGTTCAGGCATGGAGCAAGCCAGCGTCGCGTTGCGCGCCATGGACGAGATCCGTGGCGCCGCAGAGCAACGCATGCAGATCGTCGAACGGGTCATGGTGGGCTTGAGTGGGCAGCGGCAACTGTCCGGGGCAGCCCAGAGTTTGATCGAGTAAGCCGACCTTGCCGTCATGCGGATGCAGTGAGCTAGTCTGTTTCTAGACGTCACGGCATAGCGCCGGTCCGAGGAGGCAACCATGAAGCGAGTACTGTTGAGCCTTGCCCTGTTCGCGATGGTCGGGTTCGTGAAAGCCGAAATTCCATTGGTGGATGCCACCTGCCCAGGGGGTATTGATGTTCACGCTGATGAAGGCGGGCCGATCTACATCAATGGCGAAGAGGGCAGACTGAGGACGTTGAATGAAAATAGCTATGAAGCCACTGGCCAAGGTATCACCATCTCGTTGAGCATCGACCGTGATGGCACACCTTCAGTCTCGTACAGCAGCAAGGACGGGGCGAAAGGGGTCTGCGACCTGACAGAAGATTGAGGTGGCCAGGCTGACCTTGACTGCACACAGGGTGGGCGACCGGGCCCTGTCAACCGCGGTCTTCATTTCGATCACGGCGGTAGCGGCTAGCTCCAGTTCGTGGTCCTGCTGCAAACCCCGGTTGTTATCAGCGTGATCCGCTGCTTCTGTATCTCTGGGCAGGCTGTTGATCCTGAGCGTGTAAAACGGGATTTACGCGATTATCGAACGCTGATGGCGTCGACTCACCTCTCTCAGGATTTCATATGCCCCGTCAGTGAGCGCGGAGTGCTTTACGCACCGTTTTGATGCGCGAAGGGCCTCCCTTGGCGCTGTGGGTCGAATGCCGGGTGAAGGCTATTGGCTATTATTTTTCTCGGAAAATTACGCTGTAAATTCTATGTTTTTTGGAGGATATGCACGGATAGATGTCATAAATCGACAGTTTCCTTTAGGTTGGATCGTTAGCATGCTTTCAACATGGCGTGGTAATTGCTTCCAGGTTCGATGCCCAATGTCGCAGCTGGAGAAGTGAATGTCGCTATCAAGCAATTCCATGCAGTTATCCTCCGCCGAAAAACGCTGGTTGCCCTGGTTTGGCAAGACCGGAAAACTGGCCATGAAGTGGTCTTGCCGTCTCAATCGATCGGCTTACCCGGTCATTGAACAGACATTCGAAGCCATCGCCGAAACCCGGGTGAAGCTGCTGCAGCACTGGGCGCGGGAGCAGTGGGACCATTTGGCTGAACTGGCGGCTACCTTGAGCCGCGACGGTGGCCAACCTGGCCCGGGCCTGTTGCGGGAAAAGCTGGCCCAGGCTGAAGACTTTTCCGAACTGTTTGTCGTCGACCCCAGTGGTGCGGTGATTGCCTCAACCTGGAATGGCCATGCCGGGAAGTCGCCGTGCAATGCCAAGGCCCTTGCTGCCGGGTTGCAGGCAGCGTTCCTGCACGGCCCCTACAGCGACCCACTGACGTTGCAGATTGGCCCTTCATCGTCGCGTTTTCATGACGAAGTCACGCTGATGTTCTACCAACCCCTGAAGGCCGACGGCAAAGTACTCGGCTGCCTCTGTGGACGGGTTCCGAACGATGTATTGGGTGATTTGATCCAGCGTGAGGCCGGGCACATTTTTGCCGAGTCAGGGGACAACTACCTGTTCATGGTGCAGTCGCGCTTCGATCCGGCAATCCAGCCGGGGGTCGCCTTGTCACGCTCGCGCTTCGAAGACGGTACCTTTACCCACGGTGAAAACCTCAAGAGCGGCGTGCATACGCCCTGGAAGACTGTTCAGGTGCAGCGTCACACTGAACTGGAGCTGCGCTTCACCGATCCGTCGACCCAGGAGCTGCACCCTGGTGTGCGCGAAACCATCCGCACCGGCGCCAATCTGTTTGTCGCCTATCCCGGCTACTCCGACTACCGGCACATTCCGGTGGTCGGCAAGGGCGTTACCTTCCAGTTGCCCGGTTCACCGGACCGTTGGGGGATGATGTGCGAGGCTGACCTGGAAGAAGTCTACCGCCGCCGCTCGCTGAGTTACGGGCTGATGAAGCCTTACCTGGCAACCATGGCAGGCCTGTTTGGCTGCAACTACCTGATCCAGCATTACAGCGGTCTTTCCCAGGGCCTGATTGACCTCTGCGAGATGTCGAGCATGTTGGCTGCGGCGTTGTTGTTCCGTTCGTTGGGCCCCAGGCGCCTGGCGGCACGTTTGAATGAAATGACCGGCGTCATCAGAACCATCGCCGAAGGCGAGGGCAACCTGCGCCAGCGTCTCGACACGTCGCGCATGGCCAACGATGAGACCGGTGACATGGGGCGCTGGATCAACAGTTTCATCGACCATCTGGACGCCGTCGTCGGGCAGGTGATCAAGGCCAGCCACAGTGTCGGCAAGACCAATCAGATGATGCTGGGGCGTAGCCAGGCGGCCAGTCTCACCTCTGAAGAAGTTGCCCAGGCGGTGCACAGCATGATGATCATCGTCGAAGACCAGTTGGGTGAGATCCAGCAGGCTTCGGCCAGTGCCGAGCAGATGAAACAGGCCATGGATGAAGTGGTCACCCGCGCCCGAGAGCAGTTTCTGGAGGTTCAGAAGGGCACTCAGTCGATTCGCAATGTCGTCGAGCGCTCGTCCTCCAGCGTCCAGTTGCTCGACAGCCGCATGGGTGAGATTGGCACCATCACCGGACTGATCAGCGATATCACCAACCAGACCAACCTATTGGCGCTGAACGCGGCGATCGAGGCGGCGCGCGCCGGTGAGCATGGCCGCGGATTTGCCGTGGTCGCCGATGAAGTTCGCACCTTGGCGTCACGTACTTCGAAGGCAGCCGACGATATCCGGCAGATGGTCGAAGGGCTGCAACGCGAAACGCAGCAGGCGGTTGGTTTCATGGAGGACGGGGTCAAGGATGTCGACAACAGCCTGCGCCTGGCTGAAGAGGCGTCTTCGGAGAACGTGCAACTGCACCAGGCCGTGGAAAACATGTTCGCGATCATTCAGCAACTGAATCAGCGCAGCCTGGACTACGGCAAGACCATCAAGCAGGTCGATCAGTCGTCTGCGCAAATGCGCCAGACCGTCACCGTGCTGCAGACCAGCGCGGAAACCGTCAGGCTCGATGCCAACAAGCTGCAGAAGCTGGTAGGGCTGTTTGAGGTGAGTAGCAATGCCCGGCAACGGGATGCGGCCTAGCGCGTGCCCGTTGTGCCGATACCTTGCGGGGTGTTTGCCTTGCGATAGCCGAGCTCTTCGCTGATCTTCAGTGCGCAGTGCATCAGCAACTCGGTGAAGCGTGCCTGCGTGCCGTCCGGGTCCATGATCGCATCGGGGCCGGACAGGTTGATTGCTGCGCTGATACGCCCGGTGTGATCGCGTACGCCGGTGGCGATAGCCGTCGAATAGTCCGAGCGATGCACGACCCATTGCCGCTCGCGGTCCACGGCTGTGAGCTGTTCCAGTTCCGGCAGGGTGCGCGGCGCTGGTGCCGGGTAGTCATCAAGGCGCACATGCTGGTACAGCAGGCGCAGTTGCGCGGTGCTCAGGTCGCTTAGCAGCACGCGACCCATCGCGGTGCAATGGCAGGCGATACGTGTGCCAATCGGGATGTTCACTGATAAGCGTTGGGCGGCAAAGGCTCGGTAGAGGTACAGGCTGTCGGTGCCTTCCCGGGTGCTCAAGTGGCATGAAAGGGACGTGCTGTCACGCAGTGCATTGAGGTGCGGCATGGCGATTTCGACAATGTCGCGGCTGGCCAGGTAGCTGAAACCCGTGGAGATGACCTGGGCGCCCAGTTCATAGTGATTGTTGTGCTTTTTCAGGTAGCCCATGTCGGTCAGGGTGTAGAGGATGCGGTAGATCGCCGAATTGCTTACGCCAAGCTGTTCGGCAATGTCGTTGATACCCAGCGAGCGGGTGTGAGCGTCGAACAACCCCAGCACACTGAGCCCACGTTGCAGCGCTGGTACGCTGTAGTCGGTTTCCTTTTCAAGGCTTGGCATCATCAGCTCCAGTGGTGTTGCGCGTCGGGTAGCCGGGTCGGCTAGCGGTGGCGACCCGGGCGTTGTACCTCGTTCAAGCCCGTGTGCGGCTTAATCCATCAACACTTCAGGCGCCAGCAAGGCACCGTTGAACTCACTCATGGCGTCCAGCACGGCATCTTTGAAGTAGGCCAGCGAGGCGCGATCGCACAGCAGTTGGAAACAGGGCAGGCCGACGGGGCCCAGGTTGATCACGATGACGTTGATCCGCGCCGCCGAGGTCTGCGCCACTGCACCGACGGGAAACACCTCGGGCCGCAGGTCGACCCCGCAGAGCTTGGCCATGACCTCGCTGACGCAGGCGCCGCTCAGTTGCAGCCAGGCATGGCTGTCCTGGCGTGGCAGCAGGTAGTTGGCGTTGTGGTCCAGCTCCCAACTGACTTCCTCATCGGCAATGCGTTGACCCTGGTCGGCCAGGCCACCGAGCAGCAGGTACTCGGTCTGGGACAGGCGCGCGACCTGGCTGCCGTCGGCCTGGAGGACGGCGCGGTTGGGCGCTTCGGGCAGCTCGAAACCGCGTACACGCAAGTAGTCGGCGCTGTGCGTGCCACGAAAGCCGATGCGGGGCAGTGCGGTCAGGTCAATCAAGGCGCACTGCTGCAGGGCGCCAACATCGAGTAAGGGCTGTGCGTGCAGGTTAGACATGGCTCAGAGCTCCTGGCGCTGGTTGGCGGGGTCGAAGAACGGCAACTGCACCACTGTGGCTTGAACCACCAGGCCGCCGTCGACGCGGATGGGAATCTGTTGCCCTGGTGTGCTTTGCTCGGGTGCGGCATAGGCCAGGCCGATGATCTGCCCCAGGGTCTGCGAGTGTTCGCACGAGGTGACGTTGCCGCTGATGTCGGGGCCGTTCAGTACCAAGTGGCCCTCCAGTGGTTTAGGGCTGTCCTTGGGTAGAGTGAAACCGACCAGTTTGCGTTTTGCCGGTTGTGCTTGAAGGATGTCCAGTGAACGGCGGCCCACGAAGAATGGCTTGCTCCGGTTGATCGCCCAACCCATGTCGATTTCGTCGGGATGGGTCATGCCGTCGGTGTCCTGGCTGATGATCACATGGCCTTTTTCCAGGCGCAGCAGGCGCTGCGCCTCGACGCCGAAGGGACGGATGTCGTACTCCTTGCCGGCATTCATCAGAGCCTGCCAGAGGGCCGCGCCATGGCGCGACGGCACGTGAATCTCGTAGCCAAGTTCACCGACGAAGCCGACCCGCAGCACGCGGGCCTTGATGCCGGCGACCGTGCCCTGGCGCACCCCCAGGTAAGGGAAACCCGCGCTGGACAGGTCAATGTCGGTGCAGAGCGTTTGCAATACCTTGCGCGCATCCGGCCCGGCCAGGTTCACGGCCGACAGGGCCGCAGTGACGTTGGCAATATCGACGTTCAGGCGCCATTGGGCGTTCCACTTGAGCATCTGCTGGTAGATGCGATCGACGCCGCTGGTGGTGGCGGTGACGTAGAAGTGCTGCTCGGCGAAGCGTGCGCAGACACCATCGTCAATCACCACCCCTTGCTCGTTGGTCATCAGCGCATAGCGTGAGCGGCCCACCGGTTGCTTGAGGAAGGCAAAGGTGTAGAGGCGGTTGAGCAACTCGCCGGCGTCCGGCCCGCGCACATCCAGGCCACCGAGCGTGGATACATCGATCAGGCCGACTTTGGTGCGTACGTGCAGTGCCTCTTCCTGCATGCACCGCTCGCGTTCGCTGGCCTTGCCGTAGTAGGCAGGGCGTTGCCAGATGCCGGCAGGCATCATCTTCGCGCCGGCAGCCAGATGTTGTGCGTGCATGGGCGTTTGCCTGAAGGGGTCGAACGCCCGTCCGGCGACGTGGGCCAGTTTTTCTGCCTCGAAGGGTGGGCGGGCAGTGGTTATTCCGGTTTCACTGATGCTGCGCTGTGTCGAAGCCGCGACCAGGCGAGCCGTGGGCAACGCCGAGTGACGGCCCTGGGACGGGCCCATGCCGACGGTGGAGTAACGTTTGACCAGTTGGATATCGCGGTAGCCGATCCGGGTTGCGTTGATGATGTCATTGACCTGCAGGTCTTCGTCGAAATCGACAAAGTCCTTGCCCTTGGGATGAGGGAAGATCGGCCAAGGGAAGTTGACCCGCGCTTCGGCCTTGAACGATTGCTGCGCCGGGTAGGGTAATGCCAACGCAGCCAGGGCCGTGGCGGTGGCATTGGTGGCATCGGCCAGGACGTTGTCCAGGGTATGCCGGCCATTGGCGGAACCCGCTACGCCGAGGTTGTTCGGCAGGCCGCTCAAGGTGAACTCTGCCGATGCGTCGTTGTAGGCCAGTTTGCCGCCAGCCTGACAAAGCAACTGATACACCGGCATGTAGCCGCCGGACATGCACAGCAGGTCGCAGTCCAGGGTCAAGGCCTGGCTGGCCACCTGGCCCTGGCCGGTGATACTGCGCAGTTCGACGCCAGTAATGTGGCGCATGCCTTTGCTGTGCAGGGCTTCGTAGACGGTCGTGGCAAGGTGGCAGCGGATACTGCGTTGCTCCAGCGCGACCAGCAGATCGCGATTGCCCGGACCACTTCGCAGGTCCACCAGTGCGGCAACTTCAACGCCTTGCTCATACAGGTCGAGGGCGGCCAGGTAGCCGTCGTCGTTGCCGGTGAGCACCACGGCGCGTTTGCCGGGTTTCACGGCATACAGTTTCATCAGGCGCTGGGCTGCACTGGTCAGCATTACACCCGGCAGGTCGTTGTTGCGGAAGATGACGGGCTGGTCGAATGAGCCGCTGCAGATCAGGCACTGGCTGGCGCGGACCTTGTACAGGCGCTTGCCTTGAATCACGGGCAGATAGTTGTCGGCAAACCAGCCGTTGCAGGTGGCCTGGGTAAGGATGCGGATGTTGGCATGCTGTTGGACCGCCTCGATCAACTGGTTGCGCAGGGTGTTGGCGCGTCGGTTGTCGATGTCGAAACGGGCATAGTTCAGCGAGCCGCCGAGAATCGATTGTTGTTCAACCAGCAACACCTTGGCACCGGCATTGGCGGCGGTCAGGGCGGCTTGCAGGCCGGCCGGGCCTGCACCGATCACCGCAAGGTCGGCGAACAGGTAGGCCTTGTCGTAGTACTCGGGCTTGAAGTCGAGGTCGAGTACGCCAAGGCCGGCCTTTTTGCGGATGATCGGCTCCCAGATTTTCCACATGCCCTTGGGCTTGTAGAACGAACGGTAGTAGAACCCCACCGGCATGAACCTGGAGAACTTGCCCAGGTAGGCGTCCTTGTCGTGCTCCAGCGAGCCGTTGAAGTTTTGCCCGCTGGCTTCAAGGCCTTGCGTCAACGGCTGGCAGTCGGCCAGGACATTGGGTTCGTGGGGCAACTGGATCAGGCTGTTGGCATCTTGCCCGGCCATGCTCAGTGGGCCGCGTGGGCGGTGGTACTTGAACGAGCGTGACAGCAGAAAACGGCCGTTGGCGAGCAAGGCGCTGGCGATGCTGTCACCCTGCAGGCCCTGATAGGCGGTGCCATCAAAGCTGAAGGTGAGCGGCTGATTGCGATCGATCAGCAGGCCCATGGGGGCCGGAAGGCGATTGGGGAGGCTCATCCTGCGATCTCCTGCGGTTGCGCGGCAGTGAACTCAACCCGCGTGCTGAACAGTTCCCGTGGGTCGAAGGTCCGGATGATCTCGTCAGTGACGGTGTGGCGTTCAGCCAGGAACCAGTAGCTGGAGGGGCTGTGCATCCACCATTCGCGAACCACGCCGAGGGTGTCTTCGCTGTTGAAGACATAGGCCGCCCATTCACTGTCGCTGCAGGTGTTTGGGTTCGGCATTGGCTTGAACTCGCCACCGTAGGTGAACTCGCTGATGTTGCGAGGCCCATTGAGCGGGCAAATCATGACTTTCATCTCACGCTCTCCTGTTAGTGACTGGCTGCCGTGGCGCCCATTTCGTTGACTTGGGCAAAGGTCGAGAAACGCTCCAGGCTGAACGGTTTGATCAGGTCCGGTACCTTGCCGCCACTGGCGACCAGCTCGGCCATGGTCTTGCCGCAGATGGGCGTAGACTTGAAACCCCAGGTGCCCCAGCCGGCGTCCAGGTAATAGTTCTTCACCGGGGACAACCCCATGATCGGGCTGTAGTCCGGGGTCATGTCGGTGATTCCGGCCCATTGGCGCATCAGTTTGGCGTTGGCCAGGAACGGGAACATTTCGATGGCGTGGGCCAGCAGGCTTTCCTTGAGGTCGAGCGTCGAGCGGGTGTTGAACAGGGGATAAGGGTCCGAGCCGCCCCCAAACACCACTTCGCCACGACCGGTCTGCTGGACGTAGCAGTGCAGGGCCGAAGAGCTCACCAACGGATCAAGGAAGGGCTTGAACGGCTGAGTGACCATCGCTTGCAGGGGAAAGGTCTGGATAGGCGAGCGAATACCGGCCTTTTTCATCATCTGCGAGCTCATGCCTGCCACGGCTTGCACGACGCAGCCACAGCGTACCGTGCCGCGGTTGGTTTTCACCGCGCTGATCGTGCCGTTTTCGAT
Organism: Pseudomonas sp. HLS-6; assembly: GCF_002753995.1. Lineage (NCBI taxonomy): Bacteria > Pseudomonadati > Pseudomonadota > Gammaproteobacteria > Pseudomonadales > Pseudomonadaceae > Pseudomonas > Pseudomonas sp. HLS-6. The sequence continues at coordinate 3,216,120 of NZ_CP024478.1, read as the reverse complement.
GACCAGTTCCTGGACTTCGGTCAACTGATGGATTTCCACTCCCCGTTTGGCTGCCTGCTTGGCGTAGCCCCAGGCCACCGCATCGTGACGCGCTGTCGCACCGTCGATGTGCCAGAGGCCGGCCAGTACCGGCAGGTGCCCCGGGTCCAGGTTCAAGGTAGGCACCAGTTCGCGGATCTGCTGGCGATCAATCATTTCGGTTCGCCCGCCGAAGTGCTTGTTCACCTCGGCACGCTGGCGGAATGCACGTACGGTGGCGTCGGTGTGGGCCAGGGTCAGTTGGCCGCGTTCCGAATACATGATGTTGAAGTCAAATTCGTTGGACAGGCCCTGGAACATCTTGACCGACTCGGCGTAGAACTTGACGCCCTCGCTGGTCAGGTAGTTGGAGCGAATCACGGCGGTGTTGCGAGCGGTGTTGCCACCGCCCAGGTATGACTTTTCCAGCACGGCAATGTTGTTGATGCCGTGGTAGCGGGAAAGGTAATACGCCGTTGCCAGTCCATGACCGCCGCCGCCGATGATGACCACGTCGTAGGCAGGCTTGAGGGCTTTGGGGGCCGGCAAGTCGACCTCCACCGGGTACTCCGAACTCAGCCCGTATTTCAGTAGGTTGAAAGGCATACGGCCTCCGACTGGCTGCGTTGGGCTTGCTGCCGGGCAGCGATCACGGTGTTTTTCATCAAGAAGGCGATGGTCATTGGGCCCACCCCGCCGGGCACCGGCGTAATCGCTGCAACCTTGGGCAGGGCACTGTCAAAATCGACATCGCCGACCAGTCGGCTGCGACCGTTGTCATCAATGCGGTTGATGCCGACATCAATGACCACGGCGCCCTCCTTGAGCCACGAACCATCGATGAGCCGTGGTCGCCCGACGGCGGCGATGACAATGTCGGCGAGCTGGCACAAGGCTTTGGCGTCGGCACTGCGCGAGTGAACCACGGTCACCGAGCAATGGGCCTTGAGCAGCAGGGCGGCCATGGGCTTGCCGACGATGTTCGAGCGACCGATTACCACGGCGTGTTTGCCACTCAGGTCGCCAAGGACCTGCTCAAGCAGGTACAGGCAGCCGCTGGGCGTGCAAGGTGTCAGCACGTCGCGGCCCTGGCTCAGGCCACCGACGTTCTCGCTGTGAAAGCCGTCGACGTCCTTGCTCGGCGCAATGGCTTGCAGGGCCCGGGTTTCCTCGATGTGTGGCGGCAATGGCAGTTGCAGGAGCAAACCATGTACCTGCGGGTCGTCGTTGAGCTTGCCGATCAATGCCAACAGCTCGGTTTCGCCGGTGGTGGCGGGTAGTCGGTACTCCAGCGAGCGGATACCGGCTTCCTCTGCCCGCAGGATTTTGTTGCGTACATAGACCTGGCTGGCCGGGTCCTCGCCTACCAGGATCACCGCCAGTGCAGGTTCAATACCGTCGGCTTTCAGCGTTCGGACGTCTTCGCGCACCTGTTGCAGCACCTGTGCGGCAGCGGCCTTGCCATCAATCAGTTTCAGCGGGCTCATCGGAAGATCACCGTTCTGTCGTTGTTAAGGAAAACCCGGTGTTCCAGGTGGTATTTCACCGCCTTGGAGAGGGCGACGGTTTCGGTGTCCCGTCCGGTGGCGACCAGATCGTCCGGCTGGTAGACATGGTCGACCCGCTGGACCTCCTGCTCGATGATCGGGCCTTCATCCAGATCGCTGGTGACGTAGTGGGCGGTTGCACCGATCAGCTTTACCCCGCGTTGGTAGGCCTGGTGGTAAGGCTTGGCGCCTTTGAAGCCGGGCAGGAACGAGTGGTGGATATTGATTGCCCGGCCCGACAGTTGCCGGCACAGGTCGTCAGAGAGGACCTGCATGTAGCGGGCGAGTACCACCAGGTCGGTACGGGTTTCATCAATGACCTTCATCAGCTCGGCTTCCTGCTGCGCCTTGGTGTCCTTGGTCACTGGCAGGTAGATGAAGCGAATGCCTTCTCGTTCGGCCATCGGCCGCAGGTCCAGATGGTTCGAGACGATGGCCGTGATGGTCATGTCCATCTCGCCCTTGTGGTAGCGGTAGAGCAGGTCGGTCAGGCAATGGTCGAACTTGCTGACCATCAGCAGCACGCGCATCGGTTCACGGGTATCGAAGAGCTCCCAGTGCATGTCGAAGCCATCGGCGACGGCCTGGAACGCGTGCTTGAGCTGGTCAATGTCGCCGTCGTGGCCGTCGTTGAAGCGAAACACCGCCCGCATGAAGAATTTGCCGCTGAACTCATCATCAAACTGTGCCATTTCTCCGATGTAGCAGCCGTTTTCCGCGAGGTAGGAGGTAACGGCGGCGACGATGCCTGACGTCGCCGGGCAGCTGATCTTGAGAATGAACGGGTTCTTTTCGTGTTGCATGGCTGGTCCTCGGAAAGATGGCGGCAGGTCATCGCAGAGCGGAAAAGTTCATCGGTGAAATCGTTTTTTGCGGGTCAATAAAAATCACCCTTGGGAATAAAATATTCCTATGGGTGCTTTTATAGGTGAAGGAGGGCCGTAGCGTCCAGTGGTTTCTGGAAACTTTTTTTACTTACAGGAATTTTTTTGGTGGGCGGGCGAGGTCAGGCGGGTGCGATGAGGGCGTCATCGCCGGCCCGCCGAGGCCCTGCGCAGGAGCGGGTTTTACTTGCGTGCTGCTTACTCGTTCTGGTTGCCGTAGTTCATGATCGACAGCAGGCGAATCGGCACCTGCACCAGTTGCTCCGGCCCGTGGGGAACCTCCCCGTCGAAGGTCAGGCTGTCGCCGGCTTCCATGCGGTACAGCTGATTGCCATGCCGGTAGATCAGTTCACCTTCAAGTAGGTGGAGAAACTCGGTACCGGGGTGGGAGAAGGTCGGGAACTCTTCGCTGGCGTCATCCATGCTCACCATGTAGGCCTCGAAGTTCTTCTTTGGCCCACGGGTATGGTTGAGCAGGTGGTAGGTGTGGCCTTTCTCGGTACCTCGCCTGACCACTTCAAGGCCTTCACCAGCCTTGACCAGTAGAGCGCTGCTGCCTTGTTGATCGTACTGGCTGAACAGTTTCGACATGGGCATGCCCAGTACGTCGCAGAGACGGCTGAGGGTATCGAGGCTGGTGGACACCTGCGCGTTTTCGATCTTGCTCAGCATGCCCTGGCTGATACCGGCGATACGGGCGACGTCGGCCAGTTTCAGTTCCTGGGCCTGGCGCTGACGTTTGATTTGCATGCCCAGGTACTGCTCGAGCTTCAGGCGGGGTTGCGTTTCATCGGTCATCGTTATCACAGCCTGCACTATTTCTTTTCAATAATTTTATATTCGCACCAGGAATGTGCGATGTACACCCCTGTCGAGCCTGTCCACCCTCGATTATTCGCGGTGGGAAAGCAAGTTTCCCATATAGACAGCAGCAACGCTCCCCTTCGCGCATTCAGGTCAGTGGTATCCCAGAGTTGGCAAGCTGATTGCATTCCTATTGGGAAAGTAACTTTCCTGATTGGAATAATGTGGTTGTCAGGGAAGTCAGGCGTTTCAACCTTCCACAACGCTTTGCCTTTCACGAGGAGTGAGATCCATGTTGCCACCAGATACCCAGCATTTGATCGAGAAGCATGGGATCAAGTACGTGCTGGCTCAGTTCGTTGACATTCACGGTTCGGCGAAGACCAAATCAGTGCCGGTTTCTGGCCTGAAAATGGTTGCCGAAGACGGTGCGGGCTTCGCGGGATTCGCCATCTGCGGCATGGGCATGGAGCCGCATGGCCCGGACTTCATGGCCCGGGGCGATCTGTCGACGCTGACGCCGGTTCCGTGGCAGCCAGGCTACGGCCGTATCGTGTGCATCGGTCATGTCGATGGCAAGCCCCATCCCTATGACAGCCGTTATGTCTTGCAGCAGCAGATCAAACGCCTGAGCGATAAGGGGTGGACGCTCAACACCGGGCTGGAGCCAGAGTTCAACCTGATGCGTCGTGATGAGCAGGGGCGTCTGCAGCTGGTGGACAGCAGCGATACCCTGGACAAGCCCTGCTACGACTACAAGGGGCTGTCGCGTTCGCGGGTGTTCCTTGAGCGCCTGACCGAAGCCTTGCAGCCGGTGGGTTTTGACATTTACCAGATTGACCATGAAGACGCCAACGGTCAGTTCGAGATCAACTACACCTACAGTGAAGCCATGGAGTCCGCGGACCGCTTCACCTTCTTCCGCATGGCAGCGGGTGAGATTGCCAACGACCTGGGCATGATCTGCTCGTTCATGCCCAAGCCAGACCCGAAGCGGGCCGGCAACGGGATGCACTTTCACTTGTCGATCGCCAGTGCCGAAAACAAGAACCTGTTCCACGATGCCAGCGATCCAAGCGGCATGGGCCTGTCGAAGCTGGCGTATCACTTTGCCGCAGGCCTGCTGGCGCACGGCCCGGCGCTGTGTGCCTTTGCAGCACCCACGGTCAACTCCTACAAGCGCCTGGTGGTCGGTCAATCGCTGTCTGGCGCAACCTGGGCGCCGGCGTTCATCGCCTTTGGTGCCAACAACCGATCAGCGATGGTCCGTGTGCCGTACGGTCGCCTGGAGTTTCGCTTGCCCGATGCGGGCTGCAACCCGTACCTGGTGAGCGCGGCAATCATCGCAGCGGGCCTGGACGGCATCGACCGCAAGCTCGAAATCGACAAGGTCTGCAACGAGAACCTCTACAAGCTCAGCCTTGAAGAGATCGCCGCACGTGGCATCAAGACCTTGCCGCAATCACTCAAGGAAGCCTGTGATGCCCTGGAGGCCGACCCCTTGTTCGCCGAGGTCATGGGGCCGGAGATCGTGGGCGAGTTCATCCGCCTCAAGCGCATGGAGTGGGTGGAATACAGCCGCCATGTGAGCGACTGGGAGATCCAGCGCTACACCGAGTTTTTCTGATTCGTTAATCAACCGTTCCTGACGCCCGGTGAGTGGGGAGGGCGTCTTCTGCCCTGGAGTTTCTAATATGTGTGGAATCGTGGGTCTTTACCTGAAAAACCCCAAGCTTGAATCCCAGTTGGGCAAGCTGTTTGAACCCATGCTCGAGGCCATGACGGATCGTGGTCCGGACAGTGCCGGTTTTGCCATCTACGGTGATGAAGTGGCGGATGGCTGGGTCAAGCTGACCCTGCAGGCGACCACCGAGGGCTATGACTTCAAGGCGTTGGTTGCAGCCGTCGAGGCCCGCCTGGGCTGCGCGCTGGACTGGTTTCAGAATGCCAGCGCCATTGTCCTGAAAGTACAGGCAGACGAAGCCGCGGTGCGGGCCGTGTTGGCCGAGTTGGCGCCAAGCGTGCGCATCATGAGCGCCGGGCAGAGCATCGAGATTCTCAAAGGCATGGGCTTGCCCAAAGAAATCTCTGAGCGTTTCGGCCTGGCCAGCATGAAAGGCAGCCACATCATCGGTCACACCCGCATGGCCACTGAAAGCGCGGTGACCATGGAAGGCAGCCACCCGTTTTCCACCGGCGCCGACCTGTGCCTGGTGCATAACGGCTCGCTTTCCAACCACTCGCGCCTGCGCCAGAACCTGCGCCGCGAAGGTATCACCTTTGAAACCGAGAACGACACCGAAGTGGCCGCCGGCTACCTGACCTGGCGCTTGCAGCAGGGCGACACGCTCAAGCAAGCGCTGGACAAGTCGCTGGAAGACCTCGATGGCTTCTTCACCTTTGCGATCGGCACACGCAACGGCTTTGCCGTGATTCGCGATCCGATTGCCTGCAAGCCGGCGATCCTCGCCGAGACTGACGACTACGTTGCCATGGCCTCGGAGTATCAGGCGTTGTCCAGCCTGCCAGGTATCGAGAACGCCAAGGTCTGGGAACCGGTCCCGGCCACCATGTACATCTGGGAACGCGAGTCGGCTTAAGGAGCACGCACATGAAAACTATCGATTTGTCCAACGCCTCTGTGCGTGATCTGAACCAGGCCCTGCATGACCAGGCCAAGCATGTGGATGACCGCGAATGGGTCGTGACTCACCCTAACGGTGCACACAACCTGGCGGTCGGGGTCAACCAGGAGGTCTCTATCGATATTCAGGGCCACGCCGGTTACTACTGCGCAGGCATGAACCAGAAAGCCTCGGTCACCGTGCATGGCAACGTCGGTGTCGGCTGCGCCGAGAACATGATGTCGGGGTATGTGCGGGTCAAGGGCAGCGCCTCGCAAGCGGCGGGCGCCACCGCACATGGCGGCCTGTTGGTGATCGAGGGGGATGCCGGTGCGCGTTGCGGCATTTCCATGAAAGGCATCGACATCGTGGTCGGCGGCAGCATCGGCCACATGAGCTGCTTCATGGGGCAGGCGGGTCGTCTGGTGGTGTGTGGCGATGCCGGCGATGCGCTGGGCGACTCGCTGTACGAAACCCGCATCTATGTCAAAGGCAAGGTCGAGTCGCTGGGTTCGGACTGCATTGCCAAGGAAATGCGTGCCGAGCACCTGGAAGAGCTGCAGCAGTTGCTAGATCGCGCTGGCCTCAATGAAAAGGCCGCTGACTTCAAGCGTTATGGCTCAGCCCGCCAGCTGTACAACTTCAAAGTCGACAACGCCTCCGCGTACTGATCCAGGAGAACCACAATGAGCGAAAAGACCCCTCCAGTGCTGCGCGAGTCCGCCACCTTCGACCGCCTGGCCATTCAGGAAATCCAGCGTGCCGCCGAAACCGGCATCTACGACATCCGCGGCGGTGGCACCAAGCGCAAGCTGCCGCATTTTGATGACCTGCTGCTACTCGGTGCCAGCGTTTCGCGTTATCCGTTGGAAGGCTACCGCGAGAAGTGCGGCACTGATGTTGTGCTCGGCAACCGTTTTGCCAAGAAACCGATTCACCTGAAAATTCCCGTGACCATTGCCGGGATGAGCTTCGGCGCCTTGTCGGCCAACGCCAAGGAAGCGTTGGGCCGTGGCGCGACCATTGCCGGTACCAGCACCACCACCGGCGACGGCGGCATGACCCCGGAAGAGCGTGGCCAGTCGCAGCACCTTGTGTATCAGTACCTGCCGTCGCGCTATGGCATGAACCCGGACGATCTGCGCAAGGCCGATGCCATCGAGATCGTTTTGGGGCAGGGCGCCAAGCCGGGTGGTGGCGGCATGCTGCTGGGCATGAAGGTGACCGAGCGGGTAGCGGGTATGCGCACCCTGCCAATTGGTGTCGATCAGCGCAGTGCCTGCCGCCACCCGGACTGGACCGGACCGGACGACCTGGCGATCAAGATCGCCGAGATCCGTGAAATCACCGACTGGGAAAAGCCCATCTACGTGAAAATCGGTGCCAGCCGTCCTTATTACGACGTCAAGCTGGCGGTCAAGGCCGGGGCTGATGTGATTGTCCTCGACGGTATGCAGGGCGGCACGGCGGCGACCCAGGAAGTGTTTATCGAGCACGTGGGCATTCCGATCCTGCCGGCCATCCCGCAAGCGGTACAGGCTTTGCAGGAGATGGGCATGCACCGCAAGGTTCAGTTGATCGTCTCTGGTGGTATCCGCAACGGCGCCGATGTCGCCAAGGCCATGGCGTTGGGCGCGGATGCTGTTGCGATCGGCACTGCGGCGCTGATTGCGCTGGGTGACAACCACCCGCGTCTGGATGAGGAACTGAAGAAAATCGGCTCGGCCGCAGGCTTCTACGACGACTGGCAGAACGGTCGTGATCCGGCTGGGATCACGACCCAGGACCCGGAACTGTCGAAGCGCCTGGACCCTGTTGAAGGTGGGCGTCGTCTGGCCAATTACTTGCGGGTGTTGGTGCTTGAGGCGCAAACCATGGCGCGCGCCTGCGGCAAGTCGCACCTGCACAACCTCGATCCTGAGGACCTGGTGGCCTTGACGGTGGAAGCGGCTGCGATGGCACGGGTGCCGCTGGCAGGCACCCATTGGATTCCTGGCCAACAGTACTGAGCCAGCGCTGTAAACGCAGCACCCCTCCCTGGAGGGGTGTTGTGCATGCCTAGAGGCTTATAAAAGCCCGTCTATCAGTGTCTTTTTACGTGCTGCCAGCAAACCCTTTTTTTGCAGGAGCTTCGAAAATGGTCAAGCGCTTTTCTGGCAATCTCCTCTTGAGCCTGATGGCATTGGGCGCGGTTGTGCCGCTGGCCCAGGCCGCCGAGGCACCGACACTCAATACTGGCAGTACCGCCTGGATGATCAGCGCAGCAGTGCTGGTGATGTTCATGTGTCTGCCGGGGCTGGCGCTTTTCTACGGTGGCCTGGTGCGGGCGAAGAACATGCTTTCGCTGTTTACCCAGTGTTTTGGTATCGCCGGTCTGGTGGGCGTGCTGTGGGTGATCTATGGCTACAGCATGGTGGTCGATACCACTGGGATGGTTGAAGGGGAAGTGACCTTCAACAGCTTTGTCGGTGGTCTGAGCCGCGCGATGTTGGCTGGCATGACGCCTGACAGCCTGGTGGGTGAAATTCCCGAGGGCGTCTACGTCACCTTCCAGATGACGTTCGCCATCATTACCCCGGCGTTGATCGCGGGTGCTTTCGCCGAGCGCATGAAGTTCTCGGCGGCGCTGTTGTTCATGGCCTTGTGGTTCACCCTGGTGTACGCGCCAGTGGCGCATATGGTCTGGGGTGGGGCGGGAGCGTTGATGCACAACTGGGGGGTGCTGGATTACGCCGGCGGAACAGCGGTGCACATCAATGCCGGGGTGGCAGCGCTCGCTGCGTGCTTGATGCTCGGCAAGCGCAAGGGTTATGCCAATACGCCGATGCCAGCGCATAACCTGAGCCTGACCATGGTCGGTGCGGCCATGCTCTGGGTCGGTTGGTTCGGCTTCAATATCGGTTCGGGTGGTGGCCTTGGCGGCGTCTCCGGGATTGTCATGCTTAACACCCAGCTGGCGGCGTGCGCCGGCATCCTTGGCTGGATGTTCACCGAATGGTTCAAGGTCGGTAAACCCAGTGCGTTGGGCCTGGCCAGCGGTGCCTTGGCCGGCCTGGTCGGTATTACCCCGGCGTGTGCCTACGTTGGGGTTGGCGGGGCATTGGCCATCGGCGTGTTGTGCGGCGTGTTCTGTTACTTGAGCGTCACCGTGCTGAAACGGCGCCTGGGTTATGACGACAGCCTCGACGTATTTGGCCTGCATGGTATCGGCGGCATCATTGGCGCGCTGCTGACCGGTGTGTTTTGCGTACCGTCCATGGGTGGGCTGGTTGAGGGCGTGAGCATGGGCGCGCAGGTGTGGGCGCAGGTTCAGGGTGTTTTGATGACCACGGTTTACTGTTTTGTGGTCAGCTGGCTCATTCTGAAAGTGGTGAATGCGCTGACAGGCTTGCGTGCCGATGAGTCGGTAGAGGAGATGGGGCTGGATCTCGCCGAGCACAACGAGCGGGCGTACAACCATTGAGTTGTAGCAATTGAGTGCAAAAACGCCGGGGCATGCCCCGGCGTTTTTGTGTCGATGCCTGTTGCTTAGCTGAAGGCGGGTACCACGTGCTTGATGAACAGCTCCAGGGACTTCTTCTTCTCGGCATGCGGCAGGCTGTTGTCGCACCAGAAGCTGAACTCGTCCACGCCCAGTTCCTGGTAGTAGCGAATGCGCGCAATGATCTCTTCCGGGGTGCCGATCATGGTGTTCTTGCGGATGTTTTCCAGCTCGAACTCTGGACGTTCGGCGAACTTTTCTTCCGGGCTTGGCTCAAGGAAACCATTGACCGGGGTTTGCTTGTTGCCGAACCAGGCATCGAAGGTGCGGTAGAAGCGCGAAATGGCCTGGGCACCGACTTTCCAGCCTTCAGGGTCGTCAACGGCGTGTACATGGGTGTGGCGCAGTACCATCAGTTGCGGGCGTGGTACTTCGGGGTTGTTGTTCAAGGCGGTCTGGAACTTGTTCTTGAGGTCCAGGACTTCTTCATCGCCCTTCATCAGTGGCGTGACCATCACATTGCACCCGTTGGCGACTGCAAAGTTGTGCGAGTCTGGATCGCGGGCGGCAATCCACATGGGTGGCATGGGTTTCTGTACGGGTTTTGGCACGCTGGTGGAGGTCGGGAATTTCCAGATATCACCGTCGTGGGCGTAGTCACCCTGCCACAGGGCACGGACGACCGGGACCATTTCACGCAGGGCCTGACCACCGGAGGAGGCGGGCATGCCACCGGCCATGCGGTCGAATTCAAACTGGTAGGCACCACGGGCCAGGCCGACTTCCATCCGCCCGTTACTGATCACGTCCAGCAGCGCGCACTCACCCGCAACGCGCAAAGGGTGCCAGAACGGCGCAATGATCGTGCCTGCACCCAGGTGGATAGTGGTGGTCTTGGCCGCGAGGTAGGCCAGCAGCGGCATCGGGCTTGGCGAGATGGTGTATTCCATGGCGTGGTGTTCACCAATCCAGACGGTGCTGAAGCCGCCGGTTTCGGCCATGAGGGTCAGCTCGGTCAGGTCTTCGAACAACTGGCGATGGCTGACGCTTTCGTCCCAACGCTCCATGTGTACGAACAACGAAAATTTCATGACGCTTACCTCGGATCTTTTGTTGTGGGCCTGTCGACTGCAGGCCTGATATCAGGAAAGAGCGCTGTGCGCTGCCGGGTGGTGTCTGGCCGTTATCACCGGGTACCGAGTGGAACAGGAAGGCCCGGGTACTGAATTATTGGTATACCATAATACGGGATATCTGCAAGCGATTTGTCTTCTGTGCCTAGGCTCAAGCCAGTACTGGCAATGCACCCATCTTTCCATTGCAGTACACCAGCGGCCCGTTGTCGCGCTGCGGCACAATCAGGTTCTTGACTGCGCCAACCATGATGGCGTGGTCGCCGCCTTCATACTCGCGCCACAGTTCACATTCGATGATGGCCGTGGCGTTACTCAACAGTGGGTTGCCCAGTTCGCTGAGGGTCCATTCGATCCCTTGCGCCTTGTCTTTACCCTTGCGGGCGAAGGCATAGGCTTCTTTTTGCTGGACGCCGGACAGCACATGGATGGCAAAGCGTTTGTTCTTGATCAGGACCGGGTAGGAGTCGGAACTGTAGTTGGGGCAGAACAGCACCAGGGCCGGGTCCATCGACAGCGAACTGAACGCGCTGGCAGTCAGGCCGACAACCTGGCCATCATCGTCGAGGGTGGTGATGACGGTCACCCCGGACGGGAATGAACCCATGACTTGTTTGTAGAGGGTGGCATCGATCATTGGACTGTCCTCGAAGCAGCAGGAAGGTTTGGGTCGGGCTTCAGGTATGATGGTATACCATAATATGATCTTTGCAACGCCTTTTACGTACAACACGACGAGTGTCACAAAGGCGCTTCAGACCCGGTGTTTTCTGGGTTTTTGACCATTAAAAACGGGCGTTCCACGGCACGAGGGCAGATCAGCTGGTCGGCAAAAGACCGGTTCAGTCTTGTTAAAAAGTTGGAATACCATAATATGGTGTTCATCTTGGGCGGCTCGCAGAGCGGCCCCGGTTTGGCTTTGTACAACGATAAAAACAGACAAACTCGAGTTGATGAACATGTCCCAGATGTCCAAACAAGACCCGTTGATCGAGAACCATACGGTCGACTACGTACCGCTTGCGGAGCGCCATGGGAAGGCGCGCGATCTTTTCACCCTGTGGTTCAGCACCAACATTGCGCCATTACCCATCGTGACCGGTGCGATGGTGGTTCAGGTGTTCCACCTCAACCTGTTCTGGGGCGTGATGGCGATCATCCTCGGGCACATGATCGGCGGCATCGTGATTGCCCTGGCGTCGGCGCAAGGCCCATGCATGGGGATTCCGCAGATGGTCCAGAGCCGTGGTCAGTTCGGCCGCTACGGTGCATTGCTGATCGTGTTCTTCACTGCAATCATCTACATCGGCTTTTTCATTTCCAACATCGTCCTGGCCGGAAAATCCATTACCGGCATCGCGCCTTCGGTGCCGGTACCGGCGAGCATTCTGATCGGGGCGTTGAGCGCTACGGCAATCGGCGTGATCGGCTACCGCTTTATCCATACCTTGAACCGTATCGGCACCTGGGTCATGGGCAGTGCCTTGCTGGCAGGTTTCGTCTATATCTTTGCCCACGATGTGCCTGCTGATTTCTTCAGCCGTGGCGGTTTCAACCTTTCTGGCTGGTTGGCCACGGTGTCACTGGGGATCATCTGGCAGATCAGCTTTTCGCCCTACACGTCGGATTACTCGCGCTACCTGCCCGCCGATATCGGCATCGCCCGACCGTTCCTGGCCACCTACCTGGGCGCGACACTGGGTAGCATTCTGTCGTTCACCTTCGGTGTCGTCGCCGTGCTGGCCACGCCCGACGGTACTGAAGCCATGGCTGCTGTAAAGCAGGCCACGGGCGGGTTGGGGCCGATTTTGATGGTGCTGTTCCTGCTCAACATCATCAGCCACAACGCCCTGAATCTGTATGGCGCTGTGTTGTCGATCATTACCTCGATCCAGACTTTTGCCAGCCAGTGGACCCCAAGCATCAGGGTACGGGTAGTGTTGTCGACGCTGATCCTGGCGGGGTGCTGCGTGGTTGCGCTGGGTGCGTCGCCGAACTTCATTTCGCAGTTTATCGGCCTGGTTCTGGCACTGTTGCTGGTGCTGGTGCTGGTGCCGTGGGCGTCGATCAACCTGATTGATTTCTACCTGATCAAGCGCGGTCAGTACGACATCAGCTCGATTTTCAGTGCCGACGGCGGCGTGTATGGGCGTTTCAATCTGCATGCGATTGTTGCGTACTTTATCGGCACCCTCGTGCAACTGCCGTTTGCCAATACTTCGCTGTATGTCGGGCCCTACGCCAACCTGGTGGAAGGCGCTGACTTGTCCTGGCTGGTCGGGCTGGCAGTGACCTGCCCGCTGTACTACTGCCTGGCTACCCGTAGCCAGCCTGCAGCACGCGGTGCCGTCAAACTGGGCTTTACCGACTGATCAAGCGCGTTACTGTTACTCGCCGTCGCTGGGCGCAGCTGGGTTCATACCCAGGTTGCTCGGCGACGGCGTATTGCGTTTCAAGCGTCAGCCCCGCTGCGTCGACGACGAACCGATAATCCCCCCCTCGAATAATCGAACCAATACCGCTTCCTGACCTGGCGTGCAGTGCTCAGGTTAGTGGCCGGGTTGCCTGCGCCCTGCGCTTCGCTGCTGCTTTCGGGCATTACGCTTCATTCCCTTTCAGCGTTCATTCCTTTCAATTGATACAGGCGGATCGGCTCTGGAATACCTGGCTCGCGGACAGGCACGGTACCGACCCGCTGTATGGCTACGCTGGCGGTTAAGCGCGAAGTCTCGTGAGGATTAGCGAAGGCAGGAGAGGGTGTCGTGTTTTATGTAGCGTAGGAAAGGGGGGGGGGCGATGCAGGCCGACTAGTACCGTCGGTAGGGGCGTTCCCGTGCAGGGCACGGGAACGTGGAGGGGCGTTAATGCGCGCCAGCGGCCTTGTTCAGGTCGCTTTCAGACCATTGGGTATACACGCAGGCATCACTGGTTGCCCAGCGTACCCGCACGGTGTCGCCAGCGGTGAGTGGCATGCCGGTGGCCGACAGGGCCTTGACGGTCATCGCCGTACCACCCGGTGTAACCACGCTGCAGGTTTGGCTTTCACCGAGGAAGAGCATTTCGCTGACCTTGGCCGAGACTTCGTTCCAGCCCGCAGCGAGTGGTTCCCGCTGGGCCTGCTCAACACTCAGGGCCAGTGCTTTCTCCGGCCGGATCATCAACAGCACGTCCTGGTCGAGTTGCAGGCCACCGGTCAGACGGATCGACAATGGCTGGCCTTCAAAGCTGGCCACCGCATTACCCTGGGCCTTGAGCTTGAGGAAGTTGGAGTTGCCAAGGAACGAGGCGACAAAGGCATTCGGTGGGTTCTGATAGAGGTCGTAGCCACTGCCCAGCCCAACGATCTTGCCGTGACTGAAAATCGCAATGCGCTGAGACAGGCGCATGGCTTCTTCCTGGTCGTGGGTGACATAAACGATGGTAATGCCCAGGCGACGGTGCAGTTGACGCAGTTCGTCCTGCAGGTCTTCGCGCAGTTTCTTGTCCAGGGCGCCGAGCGGCTCATCCATCAGCAGGATGCGTGGCTCGTAGACCAGCGCACGGGCAATCGCCACGCGTTGCTGCTGGCCGCCGGAGAGTTGGGACGGGCGCCGATGGGCGAATTTCTCAAGTTGTACCAGCTTGAGCATGGCATCGACACGTTTGTCTCGCTCGCTGGCCGCCAATTTGCGGATGGCCAGGGGGAAACCGATGTTGTCGCGTACCGAAAGGTGCGGGAACAGTGAGTAGCGCTGGAACACCATGCCGATGTCGCGCTTGTGCGGCGGGACATTGACCAGCGATTGGCCATTGACCAGGATCTCGCCGCTGCTGGGTGTTTCGAACCCGGCAAGCATCGACAGGGTGGTGCTCTTTCCCGAGCCGCTGGAGCCGAGGAACGTGAGGAACTCACCGTCCTGGATGTCCAGCGAGATGTTGTCCACGGCGGCAAAGTCGCCGTAGTGCTTGTTCAGGTTGCGCAGGCTGACCAGGGGCTTGTCGCGCTGCTGTGCAGGATCTTTGATGACGGCACTCATGTCGTACTCCTAGGCGCTCAGGCGCTGATTTCATTGCGCCGGCGCAGCGCGGCGGCGATCACCATGACCAGTACCGACAGACCGATCAGCAGCGTCGAAGCGACGGCGATCACAGGTGTCAGGTCCTGACGCAGGGTGGTCCACATTTTCACGGGCAGGGTTTGCAGGGTCGGGCTGGCCATCATCACGCTGAGCACCACTTCGTCCCATGAGACCAGAAAGGCGAACAGTGCACCGGCAACCATGCCCGGGCGGATCGCCGGGAAGGTCACCTTGACCACCGCCTGCAGACGCGACGCCCCGCAGATCACCGCGGCGTCTTCGATAGACTGATCGAACAGCTTCAGTGAGTTGATGATCGAGATGATGGTAAAGGGCAGCGCGACGATCACATGGCTTACCACGAAGGCAAACAGGGTTCCGGTGTAGCCCAGTTTGAGGAACAGCGCATACACCGCCACAGCGATGATCACCAGTGGCACGATCATCGGCAGGGTGAACAGGCCATAGAGCATTTCCCGGCCAGGAAAGCGCCCGCGAACCAGGGCGAAGGCCGTCGGCAGGCCGAGTGCAACGGCGCAGATTGTCGTCAGCACCGCCACCTTCAGGCTGGCCAGTGCGGCGTTCATCCAGTCGGCATTGGAAAAGAACTGGCTATACCATTTCAGCGTCCAGCCCGGTGGTGGGAACACCAGCCACTGCGAAGAACCGAATGACAGCAGCACGATGAACACGATCGGCAGCAGCAGGAACAGCGCGATCAGGCCGGTGGTGAGGTACAGGCCCAGACGCATGCGCCGGCCCATGGCATTGGGAGTCAGGAGCATGATCGCTTACCTCGCGTTACTGGCACCAACCGGAGACTCCGGTTGAAGCTTCAGGTAGAAGTAGAACAGCACCAGGGTGATCACGATCAGCAGTGCGGCGCCGGCGCTGGCCAGGCCCCAGTTAAGGAACGATTGCACCTGCTGAATGATGAACTCGGGCAGCATCATGTTCTGCGCACCGCCCAGCAGCGCTGGCGTCACGTAGTAACCCAGGGACATCACGAACACCATCAGCCCGCCAGAGAACAGCCCCGGACGACACAGCGGCAAGAACACCCGGAAGAAGTTGGTCCAGGGGCTGGCGCCGCAGATTGAGCCGGCCTGCAGGATCATCGGGTCGATTGCCTGCATGGTGGCCTGCAGCGGCAGGACGATGAACGGGATCATGATGTAGCTCATGCCGATCACCACGCCGGTCAGGTTGTGCACCATTTCCAGCGGTTGATCGATGATGCCCAAGGCCATCAGCGCCTTGTTGATGACCCCGGACGCCTGCAGCAGCACCAGCCAAGAGTAGGTGCGCGCCAACAGGCTGGTCCACATCGACAGCAGGACGATGTTCAACACCCAGCGACCCCAACCGCGAGGTACCAGCGTGATCACCCAGGCCAGCGGAAAGCCCAGCAGCAGGCTGAACAGCGTGACCAGCCCGGCCACCGAGAACGTGTTCAGCAGCACCCGTGCATAGGCCGAGTTGGCGAACAGTTGTTCGTAGTTTCCCAGCCCTGGCGTGGGTTCCAGTACGCCACGCAGCAACAGGCCGATTAATGGCGCCAGGAAGAACAGGCCAAGGAACAGCAGGGCCGGTATCAGGTTGCCGACGCCCCGCCAGCGTTGGGCCAGGGTGGGGGATTGCTTCATGGTGACTGCCTTGCCAGTGGTCGAGCCTGCAGCGCCCTTGGCGCTGCTGCTCGGGTTAGCGTGACGGGACGCAGTGGCCGCCATTTTCATTTGACCAGCCATTCGTTCCACCGTGTCGCAATGGCAGGACCGTTCTTGGCCCAGTATGCGAAGTCGAGAGTGATCTGGTCCTTAGCGTAGGCAGTCGGCAGGTTAGGTGCCAGCACGGAGTCCAGGCGCGCGACGCTGTCGACGTTGACCGGCGCATAGGCGGTCAGGTTGGAAAAGTCGGCCTGGCCTTTGGCGCTGCTGGCATTGGCCAGGAACTTCATGGCCGCATCCTTGTTCTTGGAGCCTTTGGGGATTACCAGGAAATCGGCCATGACCAGGTTCTGTTTCCAGCTTACGCCCACGGGGGCGCCATCTTGCTGCAGGGCATAGATCCGGCCGTTCCAGAACTGCCCGAGGCTGGCTTCACCCGAGGCAAGCAGTTGTTGCGATTGCGCGCCGCCGCCCCACCAGACGATGTCTTTCTTGATGGTGTCGAGTTTTTTGAAGGCGCGGTCCAGGTCCAGTGGATAGAGCTTGTCGGCGGGCACGCCGTCGGCTAGCAGGGCCAGTTCAAGCACGCCAGGGCTTGGCCATTTGTACAGGGCACGTTTGCCGGGGTAGGTCTTGGTGTCGAACAGTGCGCTCCAATCGACTGGCTTGCTGGCGCCCAGCTTGCCTTCGTTGTAGCCCAGCACGAAGGAGAAGAAGAACGAGCCGACGCCGTGATCAGAGACGAAACGCGGGTCGATCTTGTCGCGCTGAATCGTGTTGAAGTCCAGTGGCTCGAGCAAGCCTTCAGCCGCTGCACGCAAGGCGAAGTCAGCCTCTACATCCACAACATCCCACTGCACATTGCCGCTTTCGACCATGGCCTTGAGCTTGCCATAGTCGGTTGGCCCGTCTTGAACCACGGTGATGCCGCTGCTGCGGGTGAAGGAGTCGGCCCAGGCCTGCTTCTGCGCATCCTGGGTTGTACCGCCCCAACTGACAAAGTTGACGCTCTCGGCCGCTGAGACGAATGAGCAGGCCGATGACAGCATGCCTGCAACAAGTACCGCGGCTACACGTTTGTTCAACACCATTTTCACGCCCTCATTTGTTGTGTTTTTGAGCGGGCTGTAGACACCCGCTTATCGGGAGCAGTAGGTCCATCGGGGCCTTGAAAGGCGACCGTGCCAAGGGCTGTTATTTGTGCTGTCCCTGGCGGGCGCACTTGGCAAAAGTGTCCGGTCTACGGAATATCATATTATGGTATTCCAAACTTTCTGCAAGCATTTTGCCGTACCGACCATCCGGCAAAATGCTGTGTTTCTGGACAACATCGCGCGTTGCCGCGCTTGAAACAGCGGTGATCAGGCAGAAAATGGAATACTTTCAACCACTTCCAGGTCATAGCCGGTCAGCCCTGCGTACTTCAACGGTGGGCCAAGATGACGCAGTTTGCCCACCCCCAAATCCTGCAGGATCTGCGCGCCAGTGCCGACTTCCGAGTAGATGCGCGACTGTGAGCGGCTGTACTGCCGTGGCGGTTGGGTCAACTGCGGTATGCGTTCAAGCAGCGCTTGTGAGGATTCATGGTTGGCCAGGATTACCACAACCCCATGGCCTTCCTCGGCGACTTTCTGCAGGGCCGCCCAGAGTGTCCAGTTGCTTGGCCCGCTGTACTCTGCGCCCACCAGGTCACGCAGTGGGTCGATGACGTGCACCCGTACCAGGGTTGGTTGTTCGCGGCGCAGTTCGCCCATCACCATCGCCATGTGTACGCCGCCTTCAATCCGGTCTTCATAGGTGACCAGGCGGAAGGTGCCATGTACCGTCGGCAGCTCACGCTCACCGATACGGACTATCGTGTGTTCGGTGCTCAGGCGGTAGTGGATCAGGTCGGCAATGGTGCCGATCTTGATGCCGTGCCGGCGGGCGAACACTTCCAGGTCAGGGCGCCGGGCCATGGTGCCATCGTCGTTCATGACCTCGACAATGACCGAGGACGGGGTAAGGCCCGCCAGTCGCGCCAGGTCGCAGCCCGCTTCGGTATGCCCGGCGCGGGTCAGGACGCCGCCTTCCTTGGCGCGCAGCGGAAAGATATGCCCGGGTTGCACGAGGTCCTCTGGCACGGCATTGCTGGCCACTGCGGCGGCCACGGTACGGGCCCGGTCGGCAGCAGAAATGCCTGTGGTGACGCCGCTGGCCGCTTCGATGGAGACGGTGAACGCGGTACTGAATACGCTGCCGTTGCTGGGCACCATTTGCTCCAGGCCCAAACGCTGGCAGTGCTCGTCGGTTAACGTCAGGCAGATCAGGCCACGGGCCTCGCAGGCCATGAAGCTGATGGCCTTGGCGTCGCAATGGTCGGCTGCGATCAGCAGGTCGCCTTCGTTCTCGCGGTCCTCGTCATCGACCAGGATCACCATCTTGCCCTGGCGGTAGTCTTCGATGATTTCTTCGATGCTGTTGAAGGCCATGGCTGGACTCTCAGTGTGTGGTATGAAATTCTATGGTATACCATAATACGGTTTGACTGAGGAGGTCACGATGAAGGCTTACTGGATTGCGCATGTGGATGTCACCGACCCGGACGCTTACAGCGAATACACCCGTCGTGCGCCTGCGGCGTTTGCTGCTTATGGCGGGCGTCTATTGGCTCGGGGCGGCCGCAGCGAAGCGCTGGAAGGGCGAGCAACGCCACAACGCAGCGTTGTCATCGAATTTGACTCCTACGCGCAGGCGCTGGCCTGCTACCACTCGCAGCAGTACCAAGAGGCCAAGGGCTACCGTGAAGGTGTTGCTCGGGCTGAAGTGATTATAGTCGAGGGCATAGCGCCCTGAATGATGGGCGCGGTGGGGTCAGCGGATGAAGTGGATCTTGCCGCAGTCATCATTGCCAATGTAGATGCCATAGACCCCCGCGCGGCGTTCCTCGATGTAGCGTTCGAGGATCTGCCGTATTGCCGGGTAATAGATGCTGTCCCAGGGAATATCCTCGGGTGCGAAGAACTTGTAGTCGAGGGTTTCCGGGCCAAACTGGCCGGTGACTTCCAGGGCGATGGCGCGGTAGATGATGTACACCTCACTGATCTTCGGCACGCTGAAGATCGAGTAGGGTGAGTGGATTTCCGCCCGCACGCCCGTTTCTTCCCACACTTCGCGCAAGGCAGCCTGTTCAGTGGTCTCATTGCTTTCCATGAAACCGGCCGGCAGTGTCCAGGTGCCCGGGCGAGGAGGGATGGCGCGTTGGCACAGCAGGTACTTGCCGTCCTGCTCGATGATGCAGCCGGCAATGATTTTTGGATTGACGTAGTGGATGTAGCCGCAACTGCGGCACATCTGGCGCTCATGGGTATCCCCCGGTGGCAGCTGGCGAACCAGGTCATTGCCACCGCATTGCGGGCAAAAGCGCGGGGTCATCATTTCAGCGGCCTATACGCGGTTCTTTAAGGGCGATGGGTGCAATGATCTCGGGGATGTCGCCGGTTTCCCCTTGCTTGCGCTTGAGGTACTCCAAGGCCACCTTCGCCGCCGCGCGTACGTGGTCGACCGAGGCCTGGTGCGCGGCCAGTTGATCGCCGCTCTTGATGGCCTCGACGATACGTTCCATTTCGTGGCTACTGGTGCCACGGCGGTTCTCCTGAGACACCGATGTGGCGCGAAGGTAGCTGATACGGGCCTGCAGCTGGCGTAACTGGGTCGCGGCAATGTGGTTGCCCGAGCCTTCGAGCAACACGTCATAGAAGCCTTGAACCGAATCAATGACCTGCTGCAGCTCGCCCTCTGCGAGGGCCTTGCGGTTTTCTTCGAGGGCTTTTTCCAGGGCCTTGATATCCTTGGCCTTGGCACGCAGGGTGAACAGTTGGACGATCATGCCTTCCAGTACACAGCGTAGCTCGTAGATATCGACCGCATCGTCCAGCGTAATGATTGCCACCCGAGGGCCCTTGGCGTCGGCGAACTCAACCAGCCCTTCGGATTCCAGGTGGCGCAAGGCTTCGCGAACCGAGGTACGGCTGACGCCGAGGCGGTCGCACAGGTCGCGCTCGACCAGGCGGTCTCCGGGCAGGAGCTGGAAATTCATGATGGCGCTTCGCAGTTTGTCCAGCACGATTTCGCGCAGGGTAACGGGGTTGCGATTGACCTTGAAGCTGTCGTCGAGTGGCAGGCGTTTCATGGGGTCTGCTCTGAGTTGGGCTGTCCAGGTAAAAGGCGCACGTCGATCATCGGGATCGTCCGTGCTCCGTTTGGATCAGCAGCCCAGGTTTAACTGGAGGCCTCTGCATCGGCTTCGGCGAAGGCTTCACGGGCAAGCCGGAAGCTGTCTACGGCAGCGGGTACGCCACAGTAGATGCCGACCTGAAGCAGAATTTCGCGTATTTGTTCACGACTCAGTCCATTACGCAAGGCGCCACGGATATGCAGCTTGAGTTCGTGAGGCCGGTTGAGGGCCGATATCATGGCCAAGTTTATCATGCTGCGCTCTTTAAGCGATAAGCCCTCGCGGCCCCAGACGTGACCCCAGCAGTACTCTGTGACCAGCTCCTGCAGGGGGCGGTTGAAGTCGTCGGCATTCTCGATTGAGCGGTTGACGTAGGCTTCGCCCAGCACCTGGGTACGAATCGCCAGGCCCTTTTCATATTTTTCGTTGCTCATGTCGTGCTGCTCCTGTCGGGTCAAAGCCCGCCCATCAGGGTGTATTTGATTTCGAGGTAGTCTTCGATGCCGTACTTCGAGCCTTCACGGCCCAGGCCCGATGCCTTGACCCCGCCAAAGGGCGCCACTTCGGTGGAAATCAACCCTTCGTTGATGCCGACCATGCCGTACTCCAGGGCTTCGCTCATGCGCCAGGCACGCCCCAGGTCGCGGGTGTAACAGTAGGCCGCAAGGCCGAATTCGGTGTCGTTGGCACGCGCAATCGCTTCGGCTTCAGTGTCGAAACGGAACACCGCTGCCAGTGGCCCGAAGGTTTCTTCCTGCGCGACCTTCATGTCGCGGGTCAACCCGGCGAGGACGGTTGGCTGGAAAAAGCCGTGCCCCAGTGCGTGGCGTGCGCCACCGCAGACCCGCTGCGCGCCTAATGCCAGTGCATCCTGAACATGCTCTTCAACCTTGGCCACGGCACGTTCGTTGATCAGTGGCCCTTGCTGGACGTCGGGCTCGAAACCATTGCCAACCTTGAGTGCTGCAACACGCTCGGCAAGGCGTGCAACAAACGCATCGTGAATGCCGTCTTGAACCAGGAAGCGGTTGACACACACGCAGGTCTGCCCGGCATTGCGGAACTTGGCGACCAATGCGCCTTCCACGGCGCGCTCAAGGTCGGCGTCGTCGAAGACGATAAAGGGCGCATTGCCGCCCAGTTCCAGCGAGACTTTCTTCAGGGTCGGCGCGCACTGCGCCATCAGCAATTTGCCAATGCCGGTAGAGCCAGTGAAGGAGAGCTTGCGCACCACGGGGCTGCCGGTCAGTTCTGCACCAATCGCCACGGCGTCGCCCGTGATGACATTGAACACGCCGGGTGGAATACCGGCCTGTTCGGCCAGCGCGGCCATGGCCAGCGCTGAGAAGGGGGTTTCCGGTGCCGGTTTGACGATACATGTGCAGCCTGCCGCCAAGGCCGGACCGGCTTTGCGGGTGATCATCGCGGCCGGGAAGTTCCACGGTGTGATGGCGGCCACGACACCGATCGGCTCCTTGCTGACGACGATACGTGCATCAGCCTTGTGGCTGGGGATGGTATCGCCGTAGATGCGTTTGGCTTCCTCGGCAAACCACTCGATAAAGCTGGCCGCGTAGAGAATCTCACCCTTGGCTTCGGCAAGGGGTTTGCCCTGTTCCAGCGTGAGGATTTCGGCCAGGGCGTCGGCATGTTCGAGCATCAGGCTGTGCCAGCGCTTGAGCAGGGTGCTGCGTTCCTTGGCCGTCAGGCTGCGCCAGCTCGGCCAGGCCGCGTTTGCCGAATCGATGGCCAGGCGGGCCTGGTCGGCACCGAGGTTGGGCACTTGGCCGATTTTTTCGCCGTTGGCCGGATTGAAAATCTGCTGATAGGCGCCGTCTGGCGCGTCCAGCCATTGGCCATTGATAAAGGCTTGCTGGCGGAATAGTTGCGAGGCTGCAGGTGTCATGCCGGCTCCCGGAATAAAAAGGGGCCGCTACCGAGGGGGAGGGTAGCAAGCGGCCCCGGAGTAAACGCTTAGGTCAGGGTGGGCAGCGCGCCCAGCTTGCCTTTGTGGTAGATCATCGGCGTGGCTGGCTGATCGGGCAGGATCAGGTTTTTTACCGCGCCGACGATGATGGCGTGATCGCCGCCGTCGTATTCGCGCCAGAGCTCGCATTCAATGATTGCAGTGGCCTTGCTCAGCAAGGGGTTGCCCAGCGCACTGAGGTGCCACTCAATGCCTTTGGCCTTGTCTTTGCCCTTGCCGGCAAAGGCATAGGCTTCGGCCTGCTGATCGGCTGCTAGCAAGTGAATGGCAAACTGCTTGCTGTTGCGCAGAATCGGGTAGGTATCAGACGCGTAGTTAGGGCAGAACAGGACCAGTGCCGGGTCAATCGACAGCGCGCTGAACGCGCTGGCGGTGATGCCGACGATGTCACCCTGCGCGTCCAGGGTGGTGACTACTGTCACCCCGGAAGGGAAGGAGCCCATGACTTCTTTGTAAATGCCGGGTTCGATCATGATGCAGGTCTCCTAGCGCATGACAAACGGGTCGGGCATCGGTGCTTGCGAGAGGTTGATCCATACCGTTTTCAGTTCGGTATAGGCCAGCACCGATTCGATGCCGCTCTCGCGACCGTAGCCGCTGTTCTTGAAGCCGCCGATAGGCGCCATGGCCGATACCGCGCGGTAGGTGTTGACCCAGATGATGCCGGAGCGTACGTCCCGGGCCAGGCGATGGGCGCGGCCCAGATCGCGTGTCCAGATACCGGCAGCAAGGCCGAATTGCGAGTCGTTGGCGATTGCCAGGGCTTGGGCTTCGTCCTTGAAACGAATCACCGAGGCCACTGGGCCGAACACCTCTTCCTGCATGATCTTCATCGAGTTGCTGTCGCACTCGAACAGGGTCGGCTCATAGAACCAGCCTCCGCCGGCAATGTCCGGGCGCTTGCCACCCAGGCGCAGGCGAGCACCTTCGGCCAGGGCATCAGCCACCAGGCCTTCGACGACTGCCAGCTGTTGGGCTGTGGCCATCGGGCCCATCTCGGTGCTGTCGTCCTGCGGGTTGCCGATACGAATGCGTTTGGCGCGGGCAATCAGGCGCTCGACGAACTCATCGTAGATTTCGTCCTGAACCAGCAGGCGCGAACCGGACACGCAACTCTGGCCGGAGGCCGCATAGATACCCGCGATGGCTCCGTTGATTGCACTGTCGAGGTCTGCGTCGGCAAAGATGATGTTGGGTGATTTGCCGCCCAGCTCCAGCGACAGCTTGGCAAAGTTCTCGGCGCTGCTGCGAACCACATGGCGCGCCGTGGCGGCACCACCGGTGAAGGCAATCTTGCGCACCAGGGGGTGACGGGTCAGTGCAGCACCCGTGCTGGGGCCGTAACCGGTCACGACGTTGACGACGCCAGGCGGAATGCCGGCTTCCAGGGCCAAGCGTGCCAGCTCAAGAATGGTCGCCGAGGCATGTTCGGACGGCTTGAGCACGATGGTGTTACCTGCGGCCAATGCTGGCGCCAGTTTTATCGCGGTCAGGTACAGCGGGCTGTTCCACGGGATGATCCCGGCCACGACGCCGATGGGCTCGTGCACGGTGTAGGCAAACATGTCCGGCTTGTCCAGCGGCAGCGTGCCGCCTTCGAGCTTGTCGGCCAGGCCCGCGGTGTAGTGGAAGAACTCTGGCAGGTAGCCCACCTGGCCGCGGGTTTCGCGGATCAGTTTGCCGTTGTCGCGACTTTCCAGTTGTGCCAGTTGCTCTTTGTTCTCGGCGATCAGATCGCCAAGGCGGCGCAACAGCTTGCCTCGTGCGGTAGCGCTCAGGCCCCGCCAGGCTGCGCCCTCGAAGGCTGCCTGGGCCGATTGAACGGCACGTTCGACATCGGCTTCGTCAGCATCGGGCAGCACCGCCCAAGGCTCGGCGAGCGCCGGGTTCAGGCTTTCAAACGTCTTGCCGTTAAGGGCATCGACCCATTCGCCGCCGATGCACATCTGGAAGCGTGCGAGTGTCATGCAACGATCCCCTCTATCTGGTTGTGTTGGTTTTGTGCGTTATCCAGAAAGTTCAGCAGCACCTGATTGACCAGGCGCGGCGACTCTACCGGCATCATATGCCGCTGTTCGTCGAGTATTGCCACTTGTGCGCCGGGAATGCGCTCGGCCAATTGCCGGGCCATCTCCGGGGTCGAACCGGGGTCCAGTTCGCCAGTGGCAATCAGGGTAGGCACCCGAATGCTGCCGAGGTCGTCAGCGCGGTACATGTCCTGCGTGGCGAACAACTCGTAGGTGGTCAGGTAGCCTTGTGGATCATTGCTGGCCAGTGTTTGGCGGATGGCTGCGATCTGTGCCGGGTTGGCAGCCTGATACTCGCGGCTGAACCAGCGTGACAGCGCCGCTTCGGCATTAGCGTCTGGCCCGTGCTCAGCGGCCTGGGCGGTTCGCGCAATGACGCCAGCGCGTTGTTCCAGGCTACGGTTGAACACGCTATTGAGGATCACCAGCCCCTGCACGTGCTGCGGATAGTGCAGCGCAAAGGCGCGAGCGACCAGCCCGCCCATGGAGAAGCCAATCACGGTCGCCCGCGGCAGCTCAAGGTGCTCAAGCAACTCCAGCAACTGATCGGCATAGCCCAGCAGGTCGGTGCCAGTGGGCGGGCGCTGGCTGTCGCCATGCCCGAGCATGTCGTAGGCAATGACACGGTACTTTGTGGCCAGGCCTACGATCTGCCCGCCCCACATTTCTTTATTCAGGCCCACGCCGTGGATCAATATCACGGGCTGGCCTTGGCCGGTCGCCAGGTAACTGGTGCCAGCCGGTGTGCGTTCAGCAGTGAGCCGAATCATGGAGCGCTCCTACATGCTGTGTGGGTTACTGCGCTTTCTCAGCGGCCAGTTCTTCCAGATCGATGTAGCGGTTGCCGATACGCGGGTGCAGGCGGCCACCGTCGGCGCAACCCAGGACCACAACGATTTCGTCGGCACGCGGTGCATCTTCGATCTGCATTTCCA
Organism: Pseudomonas sp. HLS-6; assembly: GCF_002753995.1. Taxonomy (NCBI): domain Bacteria; kingdom Pseudomonadati; phylum Pseudomonadota; class Gammaproteobacteria; order Pseudomonadales; family Pseudomonadaceae; genus Pseudomonas; species Pseudomonas sp. HLS-6. The sequence continues at coordinate 3,190,739 of NZ_CP024478.1, read as the reverse complement.
GCGTGATGTAGTGCGAACGCAGACCTTCATCGTCCTTGTGCATCATCGGAATCTGGATCGAAGTGCCAGGGCCACCGCGCTTGTTGGTGAAGCTCAGGTAGCTTTTGGCCTTGACCGCTTCACGGTAATGATTGCCAAAGCGCAGGGTATGGATGACAGCGGAAGCGTGCTCGATTTCACCGTCGGCACCGACGACGGCTGCCTTGCCGTAGGCTTCGATCTTTTCCGCGCCGCCAATGGTTGCCACCAGCCGCTCAACCATCAGGGCACCGAGGTCGGAGCAGTTGGCACGGATTTCCGGCTTCAGGTCTTCAACGAAGCCGCGGCCCAGCCAAGGGTTCTTGATGACCACAGCCAGCCCGACCATGGTCACCGGCTTGTCTGCAGCTTTACCGCCTTCGATGAAGGTTTCTTCGACATAGCTGACGATTTTGCGAATTTCAAAACTCATGAGCGGCTCCATCTGAGGGAATAAGGTTTGTGCGTATGATGGTATACCATAATACTGTAAGCGCAAGTCCCTCAGATGAGTTTGTAGAGCAAGAAGGCGACAGATGGCCTGCAAACAGGGATTCCGCTGTCTGCTGGAGGTGTGCTGGGAGGGCGAGGGGGAAAGGCGAGGGCGTGATGTAGCTGCTACGCCAATCGGCCTTGGCGTAGCAGCGCGAGAGATTCAGTGACGGCTGTTAGCGGAACTCGAAGAACTCATAACGCAGATTTCCCTCTGGAATCCGCTGTTCGCGCATCAGTTCCTTGACCTGGGCCAGCAGCCCTTTGGGGCCGCAGAAGCTGATCTGGATGTGCTCTGGATTGGTTTCGCCAGCAACCCGGCGCAAGGTCTCAGCCAGTTTGTCGGCGCTGCTGTCATGGCCGACGAACTCGGCGCCGCGTTCTTCAGCCATCGTTTTCATCTGTTCGACACTGGGGAACGCCCGCGAAGGGTTGAAGCAGTAAACCAGCGTGACATTGTCGAAGCGCTTGGCAGCTTTGTCCTGCAACCAGGAAACGAACGGCGAAATGCCCACCCCGCCACCAATCCAGATTTCCCGCTGGGCATCGGGCAGGCGCTTGAAGTGCCCGTAAGGGGCATAGATATCGGCCAGCATGCCGACCTTGACCTGTTTGCGCAGCGCCTGGGTGTAGTCGCCCAAGGCGCGGATCACGAAGTGGATGTGGCCGTTGTCTTTATGGGCGCTGGCGATCGTGAACGGGTGGGGCTCACGCAAGCCCTTTTCCTTCATGGCCAGGAATGCGAATTGCCCGGCCTTGAACGGGAAGCCGCGATGGACCGGTGCCAGTTCCAGGTGCAGGGAGCCTTTGGCAATGGACACCGCAGCAACCTTGTACTCGCCGGCTGTGGCAATGAAGGGGTAGAGCACCAGCTTGTACAGGGCAGCAATGACCCCCAGGCCACAGAGTACGGCCAACCAGATGCCGGAAGGGCTGTTCAGGGTAATCGGTGACTTGAAGCTCAGCCAATGGGCAATGACGATCAGGAACAGCGGGCCAGAGAGTTTGTGCCACCAGCGCCAGACGCTATAGGGGATGTTTCGGTTCAGGGCCAGCAACACGATCATGCCCAGTGCCACATAGCTCAGTTGGCGCACCATGCGCGTCCAGTACTTGGAAAACTCCACAATCGCAGCACTGTTCCAGACGTCCAGGTTGGCTTTGAACACCAGGTGGTAGCTGGCAAAGACCAACGCCCAGATGCCCAGCCATTTGTGCGTTTCATACACCCGATCCAGCCCGCCGAACAGTCGCTCGATGAGGTGCCAGCGAGCGGCCAGCAGGCATGAAACCGCCATGTTGGCCAACGCCGCAGCGCCCAGCACCAAGCTGAGGGTGGCCGAGGTCATCCAGGTATCGGAAGGAATTTCGAGCAAAATGGTGAGCGTGGTGATCAGCAGGATACCCACGACGCAGTGCCAGCTTTTCAAACGGTTAGCCTCCAGTTATCAACGTTAATAGCTTAACGGTTTTCGAGGCGGTCGGCGCTGACCTGGGTCACGGGCGTCACGACGGTGTCAGTAATAACGCTACTGTAGTTCCGTGCCTTGATGCTCCAACCCAGTATGTCAGCACGGACTTCACGTTAGATAAACCGCTGACTGCGGTCATTTAGCCGTCTCCGTCCGACCAGTGCGCGTTAACCACGGTCAACGTGCCTGTCGACTCGAGGTACATTCGGGAGGTGCTGCTCAACAAGCTCCAGGATCGACTCGAACGCTTTACGCTTGGCAAACAGTGGGAAGGTACTGCGCGAGTGTTTGTTCAGATAATCGTTGTACCAAGCGAACTCCAAGCCAACCAATTTTTGCTTTCGGTCTATGGCTACCTCTGTAAACCTCGACCACTCGTAGGTATGGTGATGAAAGTCTGTATGCAAATCACGGTAGCGTGCTGAGTTCATGGAGGCATGTGTCAACATCACGCTACCGGATCCGCCAATAGCACCGATCAGAAGCGCCGGATCGTTATATGCACTTGCCATACACATAAATGCAATCGCCGTGAATGCTGCCAATCCCTTCAAAAAAGTGAGTGTCCACTCCGGAAAAACCTTCCATTTGCAAAATTCTGCGCCGCTTGCTGTAAAGCGGTAGGCGAAATTCATGCGCTGATGGGTCATGCACACCGCAGGCGTCGATATGAAAAAGAAAAATAGAACATAGATCAATATCTTCGAAAAACCAGGTTCGAATACTGAAGTGAAATATTGGTAAAGTGCGAGCCCAAAAACTATCGACAACATCACAACCAATAGGCCATTGGCTATGGTCGTATTATAGTTTCGAGCCTTGATCCTCCACCCCAGCAGCTCTGGTTCATGTGCATACTTCCACGTCAGTTGCGACGGCAGTTCTCGTGGCGTGGCCCAGTTACCCAGTAGGGACTTCACGCGAGACAACCCTTCTGAAACCTTCATTTCGCCATCCCCTCTGGCACCTGAAGGTTCAACCCGTAGAGGCTGTGTTTCTCCAGCTTCTGTTCTTCAGGCAGCATGTCGGTGAACAGCGTATTTTTTCGCTCGGCCTCCCGTAAAGCGTCGCGCAGCGCCACACGGAACATGTAGCCACGGGCGTCTGCGCGTTGATTGAGCGGTGGCGGGTAATGCACCTCCAGTTCCAGTGCTGCATTGCTCGTGGGTGTCGCCACCCAGGCCTGCCATATGCGGTATTGATCCTTGGCCTGATAGGCAAAGTCGCTCTGTAATTGCTGGCCACCGGCGGCCTCCGGCAGTTGCCCGGCCAACTCAGGATCAACCCAATGACCGCGCAGAAAGTGCTCGTAGAGTGGGCTCTGCTGCTGCGGCGTGTGATAGACCGGTGAACCTTCGCTGTCGATCACCACTGGTTGCAGCTGGACAATACTGCCCGCCAGCGTGGCGGGGAGCAGCAGTTGCACCCAGAACCCCAGGCAACGTTGTGGCCCACGGTCCGGGTAGGTGTACACCGCCCGGGCCCAGACGCTGGGTCGCTGCAGGATCTCCAGCAAGGCCATCAACTGGGTTTTATGGCCGTCAATGCCCACCCAGGTGTCTTCCGGAGCCTTGCCCCAGCTACAGCGGTACAGCCATAGGCGCAAGCCTTCGCGCTTGTAGCGGTTGGCATGTACTGAAAACAGCAGATAGGCAATGCCGAGTGCGCCCAGAACAATGGTGACCGGTGAGGACATGATCCAGGCAAAGTTGAACCAGTAGCCTGCAATCGCGCCCGCAAGCTGAAAACTGGCAACGCCCGCCATCCCGAGCAGCGACAGACGCTTCCATTCCAGTGCATCTTTTTCATCTTCACTACTCGCCCCCGCAATATCCTTGGACACCTGCCACGCCTCAACACCCGCAGCAATCGCACCAAGCGCCGCCCAAGTCGCCGTGCGGGCAATCAACCGCTTTGCGGCCTGCGCGAAGTTGATGTCGCCTTGAGCCAGCCATGCCCTGGCGCCCGCTTTCGTCAGTTTCGTGATCTCGTTGCCCAACGGTGCAGACAGCCCCTGCGCCCGATTCCACGCCGGGCCCACGCACACGGCCATCATTGCGTTACCGGTATAGGCCGCATTGGCGGTCATCATCCGCAGTTCGCTGTTGTTGAACAGGCCGTCGGCACTCGCTTGTTCAAGGCTGTACAGGGTGTTCCAGACATTCAGCCCGACCAGCATCAGCGGCAGCGCCTGGCCGAAGTGCTTGCCCATCCATTCGCGGCTGCGGGCGTTGAAGCGCTCGCGTTGTTGGCTTTTGAGGCGGTGCTGGGCCAGGGCCTCCTGTTGCCCGAGGTCGCCCAGTTGTTGGTGGAGGTGATCGACAGGCACATTCAGGCGGTTGACCGGGGACAGTGTGAACAGCAGTTGATGCGGCCGACTGAAATGCAGGTCCTGCAGTTGCAGGGTCAAGCTGCGTAACGCAGTGCGGGTCGCGGCTTGATCGTGAGGCGCGCCGGGGCGTGTCAGCGTGCGCTGCTGGGCGTCGATCTGCCGTTGCAGGCCAAGGGCCTGCTGCTGCCAGCGGCGGAACTGCGCCTTGAAGTCGGGGTTGAAGCGCAGTTGGGTAGCGTCAGAGGCCTGGGTCGAGATCAAGGCCTGGGTAACCACCTGAGTGAGCACGTCCGTCGCGCTGGCGTAGGCCCGTTGCAAGGCCGGCGCCAGGGTCATGCTCAGGGTGTGCCAGGCCCCTTCGGCACTGCTGTTGGCCACCGTCACCAAGGTGTCGAACGCCCGCCGGGCTGTCGTGCTCAGCCCCTGGTAGGCCTTGCTCTGCTTGACCGAGGGCAGGTCGAGCACGCCTTTGAGTTCGTTCGCCCGGGTGGCAACGCTGGTGACATCCGCCGGGTTGTCGGGGTCGACGGGGCGGGTGCTGCCATCGCCCTGGCTACGGCCATCGAGCAGGCCGGTGGTGGCGAAGTTGTGCGCAACCGTGCGTACCAGTGTGGCAATTTCCGGGTTGAAGTTGAACAGCGCCGTGCCCAGCAGGGTGCTCGGTTTCACCGCCTGCCGGCACAGCCAGTCCTGCCCGGCCTCGCCGCCGCCCAACAGGGTTGCGAGGCCTTCGGCAGTCTCCAGCAAGGCGCGGCTGTGGGCCGGGTGGCAGGTGTCGAAGAACAGGGTGTCGGCATTCGGTGCAAGCCGCTCCAGCCAGTTGAGCAGGTCGCGTTCGCTGCGCTGGGCATGGGCCTCAAGCTGGGCCGCCTGGGCAGTGGCCCGGCTCAGGAAGCCTTGCAGTTCATCGAAGTGGACGTCTTCGCGCCACAGGCGTTTGTCGCGCCACTCGGCCAGCGTGCGCCGCCAGGTACCGGGGTGCGGCAGTGTGCCCCAGCGCTGAATGAACTTCGCCTCGAGTGTTTCGACCTCCCAGCGCCACGTCTCGATCATGGGCGCATCACCCGCACTGCCGACCTCACGGGCTCGCTCGGCTTCATCATCAGCCTTGAGCAACGCGTACAGGTCATCGGTGTAGGCACGGGTCAGCGCCGGGTCCTGGGCGACGTGCGCGGGTAACAGCGGTGTGCAATCAAAGCCGCACAGTGCTTGTACCGCCGTAGCCGTTTGCAGTTTCTCCTGGTGCTCCTGCTCGAACAGTGCCTGTTCCAGGCGCCGCCCGGTGAGGTTCAGGCTCAGGTCGTCAACCAGCGCCAACGGGTCGTCGAGGGCGATGAACAGTGCGGTGTGCTGGTCTGGCACGTAGCCACGAATCAGCGCTTCCTCGAAATCCCGCTTGAACGGCCGGTCGGGGTCGGAAGGGTCGGCATCGGTGGGCAGCGTGGTGCTGAGCAGGTTCGGTGCAGGCTGGTCCTGTACGCGGATATCGGCCACGCTCTGGCCCAGTTGCACCAGTGGTGCACCGTGGGCAACCTGGTAGGTGTCGCAGTAATCCGGCAGGTCGAGGTCGCGCAGCCAGGGCGTTTGCAGGCCACCGGAACGCATGGCCTCGCACAGGCGCCAGGTCCATTGCACCGGCGAAAAGGCCAGGCGCAAGATGCTGCGGCGGGGGTACAGCAGGTAAGGCCGTGATTCGCCGGGGTTGGTTCGCAGGTCCTGGCCAATTTCCAATGCGGTCCAGGTGTGGCGGATAAACAGCCGCCCGATGACCTGGTACTCATGGAAGGTCTTGTCGACGCTGTCCCAGACATACAACCAGCCGTCCCGCAGTTGGCGCAGGGTGTAGCTGCGGGTTTTCAAGGTGGGCTGGAGTTTGGGTGCCCAGCCTTTGGGCAGTGGATGTGGGCCTTGTGCCTGGCCTTTTTCCGGGGACGCGTCAATCGCGTAGCGCACCGGAAAGATGGCAACCTCGGGGGATTTCAGCGGGCAACAGCCGCGCCCCACCGGAACATTGTCAAAGGCTTGCCTGAGACGCGCCTGCCTAAGCTCTGCCGGACTGGCTTCCTGATTCATGTTGCATCCTTGTCTAATTCGATTGCCCGGCAGTGGTCATCCATGAAGGGCGTGCCGACAGTGGCCTTGCTGACTGCAGTGGTAATGAGTGGGATGCTCGCCCATAGCGGAACACCTCGAATGGCAAAGGATTGGAACGCTAGCAGATGCACTTCTGGAGGGATGTAGGACGCTTCCGAAAGTTGTTACAAGGCCGGTGTCGGCAGCTGCGTCTCACATTGTCGGGAGAGGGCGGGAAGGGGGCAAAGGTCGAGGTTACCGTCTGGGCAATGATTGAACGCGCGGTTCAAGCTGTTGCCGGGGGATGAGCTGGTATCCGGTCCGGTTGCTACCGGTATCGAAAGCCCCTGCAGGTGCTCATCCCTGCAGGTTAGCGTATCCAGAGCGGTGTATCGGGAGTGGAAGACGAACTGTCAGGGCACTCAGGCCGCTTGTGCAGCACTAGAGTGGCTCTACGAGCCACTCGTTGGCCTTGCGGATATCGGCTTGTGCCAAGCGTCCGCTCCAGCGGTGCAGCACCAGCATGCTGGTGATGAAGCGGTACTGCGCCTGGTAGAGGTCACGGCGGGCGCGGAACTCTTCCTTGATGCTGTAGAGCACATCGACTGCATTCTTGACCCCGTAGCCAAAGGCTTTTTCCGTCGAGATGCGTGACTTCGTTGCTGATTCCAGCGCGCGGCGGGTGGCCTTGATACGTCCGAGTTCGGCGCTCATGCCGATGTAGGCTGTACGGGTTTCCTTGATGATCTCGCGGCGCAAGGCTTCCATTTCTTGCTGGGCAGCGTCCTTGTCGCCTTCCGAGCTGACCACGCGGGCGCTGGTGGAGCCGCCGCTGTACAGCGGTACTTGCAGGTCGAGGGACGCGACATAGTTTTCCGAGCGCGGTGTCAGGGTGCCCTCATAGCCGATGTCGCTGCGCAGTGCGGTCAGGTTCAGCCCAAGACGGGGCAGGTGCCCGGCCTTGGCTTCGGCGATTGCCGCATCGGCGGCATTGACGCTTTGTTGGCGGGCCAGCAGTGCCGGGTTGCTGCTCAAGGCCGCTTCTACCCAGTAATCCTGGGCTTGAGCCGGCAGGCTGAAACTCGGGTTGTCACCCAGTCGCTTGAGCGGTTCCTGAACGTCACGCCCTACCAGTTCGGAGATGGCCTCGCGGCTGTTCGCGACCTTGTTGCCTGCCTCGATCTCATCGGCCAGCAGCGTGTCGACCCGTGCTTCAAGGTCGTTTACGTCGGTGATCATCGCCATTTGCCGGGCGAACATCGCTTTCACTTGCTTGAGGTTGCGTTCGGTCGCGCTGCGTTCGCTACGCACCAGGGAAAGCTCGTCCTCGGCGGCGAGCACGGCAAAGTAACGTTCGGACAAGTCGATGCTGGCTTGTACCTGAGTGTCGTCCGACTCGTACTCACGCTGCTTGGTCAGTTGCGTGTACTTCTGGTAGCTGCGCCAGACCTGCGGGTCATAGATCACCTGATTCAGGCTCAGGGTAGCGCGCCGACCGGTGTACTCGGTTCGGCTCAGGTCGTCGTCACGCCGGCTACGGTTGACGCTGGCACCGGCGCTGAGCTGCGGCAGGAGTTGGCCAAACGCTTCGCGCTGGCGGCCTTCGCCACTGCGAATCAAGGCGTTCGCACGCAGTATGCGTGGGTCGGCGCTGCTGGCCTCCTGCTGCAGTTGCCAGAGGTCGACGGCGTGGCCTGCGGCGCGGCTTTCAACTGGGCTGTTGGCCAGTGCTGCCAGTGGCACGGTTAAGCACATCGCGATCAGGTACTTCATGTCAGTCCTCGATCAGCGAGCGGGCGAAGGCATTGCTGGCAGGTTGTATCAGGTACTGCAGCAGGGTACGGGCGCCGGTGTTGATCAGGACTTCGGCAGGCATACCCGGTACCAGCGCCAGGTTGCCGAGGGTTTTTCGACCCGTTTCGGTCAGCGCTACACGGGCCAGGTAATACGCCGTCCCGGTCTCCTTGTTGGTCAGGCGGTCGGCGGAGACCTGCAGCAATTGCCCCTCGATGACCGGGGTTGCGCTGCTTTTGAAGGCGCTGAAGCGAATGTCCACCAACTGGCCGACCACGATACGGTCGATATCGGTGGGCGACAGCTGTGCTTCGACAATCAGTTCTTCGTTGGCCGGAACAATGTCCATCAGCGGCGTGCCCGGGTTCACCACACCGCCCAAGGTATGCACGGTCATGCCCATGACCATGCCCGACTCTGGTGCCAGCACTTCCGTGCGCTTGTCGCGGTCTTGTACGGTGGCCAGTCGCTCGCGCAGGTCGTAGATCTTGGTGCGGGTTTCACCCAGTTGCCCGGCAACTTCGGTGGCGAAGGTCTTTTTCAACTGGAGAATCTTCAGCTCGGCCTCACCGATTTGTACCTGGGCGCGGGCGCTGGCTGATTGATGCTCGACCACTTCGGCCTGCAGGCGTGCGAGGCTGCGTTCCTGTTCGCGCAGGCGCTGTTTATCAACGTAGCCTTCGGCCAACAAGGCGCGCAGGTCGACGATTTCTTCCTGGTAGGAGGTGGCCAGGGTCTGTTTGCTGGCGATGATCGCCCGGAAGCCGCGAATCTGTTCCTCGATCTGACGGATCGCTTTTTCCTGTATGCCGATCTCGCCCAGCAGCCCGTTGCGGCGGGTCTGGAAGATACGCGCTTCACTGTCGCGGGCTTCACGTACTCGCGGATCAGTGGCGTCGAGGTCGGGCACGGCGGCAGGCTCTGCCAATCCGTCGCGTTCGGCGACCAGTCGTGCTTCCAGTTCGCGTGCGGCGATCAGTTGGCTGCGCATCATCTCTGTCTCGGAGCGGGCCTGGGTGTTGTCCAGGACCAGCAAGACGTCGCCTGCCGTTACTCGGTCGCCGTCGTGTACCCGCAGTTCGCGGACGATGCCGCCTTCCAGGTGTTGCACGGTCTTGCGGTAACTTTTAACGGTGACGACACCGGGCGCCAGTGCAGCGCTTTCCAGGGGGGCAAAGACCGCCCAGCCGCCGAACAGGCCAAAGGTCACCATCACAATAAGGAAACCGACACGACGGGTTGGCCGGTCATCGACAGGCAACTGCGCCGTAGTGACGGAGGCGTGCATAGAGTCTTGCATGGCGTTGATCATCTGCTTGTTCGTTAGGCCTGAGCGGTTTGCGCGTGCGCGGTTATATTGCTGTGCAGGTGCGCCCAGACCTTGTCGCGTGGCCCGTACAGGCTCAGTTCGCCTTGGCTCAACACCAGCAATTTATCCACGTTTGCCAGCACGCCCGAGCGGTGTGTGATGACAAATACCGTGGCACCGCTTTGCTTGAGTTTGCGCAAGGCTTCAGCGAGCATCTGTTCACCGGTGTCATCGAGATTCGAGTTGGGTTCGTCCAATACCACCAGTCGCGGTGCCCGATACAGGGCGCGGGCCAGGCCGATACGTTGGCGCTGGCCACCGGAAAGCCCGCCGCCATTGGCGCCGATAAGGGTGTCGTAGCCCTGTGGCAATTGCAGAATCAACTCATGCACACCAGCCATTCGGGCCGCAGCGACAACGGCGGCAGCGTCGACTTCACCGAAGCGGGAAATGTTTTCGCTGATGCTGCCTTCGAACAACTCGATGTCTTGTGGCAGGTAGCCAATGTAGCGGCCCAGTTCGTCGCGTCGCCATTGGCTGATGTCGGCGCCGTCCAGGCGTACCGTGCCGGCCAGGCTTGGCCAGATCCCCAGTAGAGCGCGGGCCAGGGTCGACTTGCCGGCACCGCTGGGGCCGATGATACCCACGGCTTCCCCAGCAGCCACGCGAAAGCTCAGGTTACGCACCAATGGCGTGCGGTTGCCTGGCGAGCTGACGGAGAGGCTTTCGACCGTGATGGCACCGTGTGGTGCCGGCAGTGACATGCGCACCGGTTCAGCGGCAACTTTCTGCAGGAGTTCATGCAGCCGGGCGTACTGCGCACGCGCACCAACGAAGCCTTTCCAGATACCGATCAACTGGTCAATCGGGGCCAGGGCGCGCCCGAGCAGAATGGAGCCTGCGATCATCAGACCGGAAGAAATCTCATGCTTGATGGTCAGGTAGGCGCCCAGGCCCAGTACCAGTGACTGGACAATCTGGCGGAAGGTCTTGGAGACCGCTGCAATGGCGCCAGCACGATCACTGGCGCAGCTTTGTAGCATCAGGACCTTGTTGATGCGCTGGCTCCAGCGCTGGCGCAGGTCTGCAAGCATGCCCATCGATTCGACGACTTCGGCATTGCGCAGGCTTTTCTGGGTGAAGGTAGTGGCCGCCATCTGCTCGCGGTTGGCCGCTTGCAGGGGTGCCTGGGTGAGTTTTTCGTTGAGGTAGGCCAGCGCACCCAGCAGCAGGGCACTGATCACGCCCATCCAGCCATACCAGGGGTGGAAGATAAACATGACCGCCAGGTAGATCGGTATCCAGGGTGTGTCGAAAAAGGCGAACAGGCCATTGCCGGTCAGAAACTGGCGCAGGCTACTGAGGTCGTTGAGGGGTTGGGCCGACGCATTCATGCCGCCGCTGTTCAGCGCCTGCTTGAAGCTGGCATCGAACAGCCGCTGGTTCAGCAGCGTGTCCAGGCGGGTGCTGATGCGCACCATGACTCGCGAACGCACCCATTCCAGGGCGCCGAGGGTGACCATCAACAGCAGCATGATCAGCGTCAACATCAGCAGTGTCGAGAGGCTGCCGCTGCCTACGGCGCGGTCATACACCTGGAGCATGTAGAAGGAGGGCACCAGCATCAGCAGGTTGACGAAAAAACTGAAAAAGCCGACCGAAAGAAAACTCTCCCTGCATGCCGCAAGGGCGCTTTGCAGTTCAGTCCTGGGTTGCGTTGACATGGTCCCTTACCTGAGGCCCGCGAGGGGGTGTCTCAAAAATCATTGTCTGTAGAGTGAACAAATGCCCACCCCTGATGGCCACACATCAGCGTTGGCCGTCAGGGGTGGGCACTAGTGTGTGCTGTCTCTGTGACCATCAAGGTCACAGAGACAACGGTCACTGATGCTTAGAGCACCAGGTCTGCAGCGGTCAGGGAAGTGATACCCACCAGCTTGATCGAGAAATCAGCGCTATGATCCGCGTTCGAGGTACCGTACAGCGTGACGGAAGATCCATCCGTCACGTAGCGCAGCTCCTTGGCCGCTCCGCTGAAGTCGGATGCCTCACCGGCGAACTTGTAGCCCTTGAGCGCCGAGAAGTCGAGCTTGTCGCCTTTGCCCGGGTTGGCCGCATCGGTGGTGAATCCGTGGATCACGTCTTGCTTGTCGTCCAGGCCCATTTCATTCAACGCATTGAACTTGATGGTATCGATACCGCTGCCGGCATAGAGAGTGTCGGCACCGGTGCCGCCGATCAGCACGTTGTTGCCACCATTGCCGGCATGGAGCGTGTCGTTACCCGCACCGCCATTAAGGGTGTTGTTGCCAGTGTTCCCCCAAATGATGTTGTCCGCAGCGTTGCCGGTCAAGGTGATACCCAGTGTACCGGTTGCACGTGCATCGAGGTTCTCCAGGTTGGCGCCCAGCGTGATGGTTGCCTTGCCCTGGAAGGCGTTGACGGCCGCGTCGCTCATGCGCAGTGCCAGGGTGTCTACGCCCTGTTTGGCACTCTCGATGATGGTGTCTTCAAGTACCACGGTGGCCTTGCTGCCCACGCCCTTGGCCAGCAGGTCGACGATGTAGGTGTCATCCCCTGCGCCGCCGACCAGTTTGTCGACGCCCGCACCGCCATCCAGCGTGTTGTTCCCTGCGTTGCCGATGAGGGTGTTCTTCAGCTCGTTGCCAGTACCTTCCAGCGCACCATCAAGCAGTGTCAGGTTTTCGACATCGGCGCCCAGAGCGTAGTCGATGGAAGCGTTGACGGTGTCTGTACCTTCGTTGGCCTTCTCGACCACATTATCGTTAGCGTTGTCGACAACGTAGGTGTCATTGCCTTTGCCGCCGATCAGGGTATCGGCACCGGCACCACCGTTGAGCGTGTTGGCTGCATCGTTCCCGGTCAAGGTGTTGCTCAGTGCGTTCCCGGTCAGGCTGATCGCGGCCTTGGAGTCGACGATGGCATTTTCAACGTTCGCGGCCAAGGTGTAGCTGTTCTTGGCGTAGGACACGACGCGCACGGTGTCGATGCCTTCGCTGGCGTTCTCGCTGACCACGTCCTTGTCGCTGTAGACATAGTAGGTGTCATTGCCAGCACCACCCATGAGGGTATCAGCACCTTTTCTGCCATCGAGCACGTCATTCCCGTCACCACCGCTAAGGGTGTTGTTGGCGGCGTTACCAATCAGGGTATTGTTCTGCGCGTTGCCCGTCAGGTTGAACAGGCCCGCACCTGTTACCGTGACGTTCTCGAAGTTCAGCAGATTGCCTTGGCTCAGGTCGACGTTCAGGGCCGTGCCCTTGTTGGCATAACCAATCTGCAGGGTATCGTCGCCTTCGTCCGCGCTTTCCTGAACCAGCGCCAGTTCAGCTGCATTGTCGAGGACATAGGTATCGTTGCCCTTGCCGCCGATCAGGGTGTCGATGCCGGCCTTGCCGTCAAGCAGGTTGTCGCCATCGCTGCCGACGATCCGGTTGGCCAGGGCGTTACCCGTCAGGCCAATGTTGAGCTTACCGGTTGCCGAGGCATCGAGGTTTTCCAGGTTGGCACCCAGGGTCAGCCCGGCTTTACCGGCAAAATTCTGGGCCAGGTTGGCGTCCATGCGCAGCTTCAGGGTGTCGGAGCCCTGATTGGCAGCCTCGATGAGCGTGTCTTCCAGTACTACGGTTGCTTTGTCGCCTGCACCTTTGCTCAGCAGGTCAACGAGATAGGTGTCGTTGCCGGTACCACCGACCAGCTTGTCGACGCCCGCACCGCCGTCCAGGGTGTCGTCGCCTGCACCACCGGTGAGGGTGTTCTTGGCGCTGTTGCCGATGATGACGTTGTTCAGCGCGTTGCCAGTTCCGTCGATCACCGCCGCGCCGGTCAGGGTCAGGTTTTCCAGGTTGGCGCCCAGGGTCCAACTGATCGACGACTGAACGCTGTCAGTACCTTCGTTCAGGTTTTCGATGATCTGGTCCTTGAGGGAGTCGACCACGTAGGTATCATCGCCGGTGCCACCGACCAGAGTGTCGGCCCCGGCAGCGCCGATGAGGCGGTCGTTACCGGCGCCGCCGATCAGTGTGTCGTTGCCAGCGCCACCCTGAAGGGTGTCATTGCCTTCTTCGCCACTGAGGATGACAGCATTTGCGCTGGTCCAGATCAATGTGTTGTCGTTGGCATCACCGATCAGGCTGGTGGAGTTGCCATTGGCATCAAAACGCTGGCTGTGGATGTCGCCGTGGTCGTTGGTGGACGACAGCTCTTCCCAAGTAACGATGAAGCCGCCATCGTTGGTAGCGTTGACAACCGGGAACAAGTCATCGTCGTCACTGGTGATCAGCATCTGGCTGCCGACCTTGGCGCCATTCTTGTCATAGATCTGTGCGTACAGGTTGGCGTTACCGGTGTGCGGTGTCTCATCGGAGGTGGCCCAACTGATCACGTAGCCGCCGCCTTTCAGCGCGGTAATGGCCGGCTCACCCTGGATTTCCTTGGTGGGGTTGTTCACCCGTGTTTCACCGCCCAGCTTCGCGCCATTGGCGCTGTAGCGCTGCATGAACACGTCGCCGCTGATTGCATTCTCATCCTTGTCGTACTGGACGCTGACCCAGGTCACGACATAGCTGCCATCGTTGAGGGTGGCCAGTTCCGGGCCGTACTGCTCCCCGGCGAGGGTGCTGTTGACCCGCACGGCGGCGCCGTCCTTGCTACCGTCGGCCTTGAAACGCTGCAGGTAGACATCGACGTTGTCGGCGGCGTCGTACTCACGCTCCCAGGCAATTACGAAACCGCCATTGGCCAGCGGGGTGATGCTTGGTTCGCTGGCGTAGATCGCAAAGTCTTTGGTGTTGGTGTCCACGTGCATTGGCTTGCCCAGCGGCATGTGAGTGGTGCCGTTGAACACTTGGACGAACAGCTCTCCACCGATCTGGTTCTGCCAGCCTTGGCCATTATTATCGAAGGACTCGACCATCTCTTCCGACCAGGACACGGCATAGTTGCCGTTCGCCAGTACGGTGACCGAGGCGTCCTCCATGTGCACATCGGCTGTATTGTCGGTCTTGGTGATGGTGATCGACTTGCCGACGGCCACACTGTCGGCGTCGAAGGCCTGGACGACCAGTGTGTCTTGGGTTGTCCAGCCGAGCAGGAAGCCGCCTTTGTTGTCGGGGGCGATGATCGGGTTGTTGCCGACGACACCGGAGAGCAGACGATCGTTCAGCAGGTCATGGTTCTTGTCGTATTGCTGCAGGTGGATTTGCCCTGCCTGCTCCCAGGCAATCACGTAGCCGCCGTTGCTCAACAGAGTTGAGGTCGGCTCCATGGACACGACGTTGCCGCTTTCGTTGGCATTCTTGCCAGCGTCGATGGTCACCGTGCTGCCGTCGCTGAAGGTGACCGTGCCAACGCCGGTCAGTGAAGTACTGGTGTTGCCCGTGGTGGCCACGACGTTGCCCGCGTTGTCCTGGCTGAAGGTGTAGTTGGCCAGGTTGCCGGTCAGCGCTTGGTCAACAGGGGTGTCACCACTTCCAGAAGGGATATCGCCGCCACTGTCGACGGTCGTGTCGACACCCAGCAGCTCGCCCGTGCTGCTGATGTTCTGCAGGTGGATTGCGCTAGGGCTTTCGTTTGCCTGTGTGCCGGTTTCCCAGCTGATGGAAATCGTGCCATCGTCCCGTACAGTCACTGCCGGGGTGTCCCAGAGAATTTCATTGACACCTGCGGTTGCGACCTTGATAGGTGTCGCATCGCTGGCCGTGCCGTCTGCGGCGAAGCGCTGGACATAGACATTGGCTTCGCCCATGGCGTATTCGTTCCAGGCCAGCAGGTAACCGCCATCCGGTAGCGAGGTAATGCTGGCGCCATTGACTGAAGACGAGCTGCCGACTTCCGATGGCGTGCCGACGGAATTGAACTGGCTGTCGTAGCGTTGGGTATGAATGACCCGGTCCATGCTCAATGAATTTTGGTCAACCCAACTGACCACATAGCCACCGGTCACGTCGACAACGTTGAAATAGGCGGCATTGCCATAGTAGCTGGTGATCGTGTCGAGTGTTTTCGCTGTACCCGCGACCACCTTGCCATCGGCACCGATCTGGCTGATCAGGTACTTGGAGGTGTATTGGTAGGTCGGTGGTGTGCTGGTGGCGTCAATCACCTCGCTGCGTTCAACACTGTACGCCAGCCAGTAGCCACCGTTGCCAGTGGGCAGCACGGTCATGTCGTCCGCTTCACCGTCGGCCGGGTTGGCGGTGGCGAGGGTCTGCACAGTGCCCGCCACGTTATTGGTGTACACCACTGCCTTGAGGTCGGAGGTGTCTTCGCGCTCGTCACCCGAAGGGCTTTCATGGGTCTCTCCCCAGGTGACGATGTACTGGGTGGCGCTCAGTACAGTGACTTTGGCGTCTTCAAGCTCAAGCGGGGAGGTGGTAACGACCACCGGGCTGCCGCTTTTATTGCCATTGGCATCGAACCGCTGGGTGTAAACGGTAGAGGTGTGGGTCGCATCATTTGCCGAGCTCCAGGCCAGAATGAACTGGCCATTGGGCAATGCAGTGACCGATGGATCGTCTACATCATTGGACGCAATCTGGGTACTTTTCAGCAAGTCACCATTGGCCGCGTAGCGATTGACCACCATTCCCTCGAAGTCGACGTTGTCCACCGACCAGGCGACTACATAGCCGTTATCGGTCAGTCCGGTCAGGTTCGGGCTTTCTACTGTGCCAGAGGCGATGATGGCGCTGGTGTCCGTTTGATTTCCATTAAATGTAACTGAGCTGCTCATATTCCATTTCCTTACATGACCAGGTACGGCGCTAGTGCCGTGACGATCGGGTGTCGGGGTAAACGGCCGTGTCTGGGCATCAGTGCCGAACACGGTAGTACTTATTGGTTATTTCAAGCGCACTTTTTACTTCCAATAGGCCACTTGGTGATGGCATTTTGGCATGTATGAGGCTTATGTAAAGCGCTTAAGAAGAGCGGCTCTGGTGGGCGTCTCGACAGGGAATTGCAGCATGTATCGGCGCGTTTCAGGCGAGCTTTAAGGCGAAATGGTTGCACGCAGGCGTACATTTTTCGGCAGGCGTTTCAGGCGGGAGGTATACGGCGAGTGTCTATCGGGGGAATGGTCCGATGGCCGGAATGTCCTGGCGCCCGCGTTACACGTACTGCGCCAGGGCTCGATCGAGTATGAGTTCGAGTATTACTTCAGGCGAACCTGCTCTGGCAGCATGCGCTTGAGGGTGTTGTCGCGGTTGACGTAGTGGTGGAACAAACCAGCCACGGCATGCAAGCCGATCAGCCAGTAACCCGCCGAGCCGGCCAGTTCGTGCCACTCCTTGATTTGACCTGCCAGCTCAGGGCTCTTGCCAATCAGCGGGGGTAATTCCAGGCCGAAGAACGGGATGGGTTTACCGGCAGCGCTCAACACCAGCCAGCCGGCCAGCGGTGCGCCGATCATCAGTGCATACAAGGCCAGGTGCATGAGATGGGAGAGTGCCGTCTGCCATTGTGGTGGTGTCGGGGTGATTTTCGGCGTGGGGGCAATCAGGCGGCTGAGCAGGCGTATCCACACCAGGGCGAAGATGCCCAGGCCCAGCATGAAGTGCCATTGCTTGAGCAGTTCACGAGGCTCGCTGCCCTTGGGGAAATTGCCTTTGAGTTCTATGCAGGCGTACACGCCAACCATCAACACCAGCATCAGCCAGTGCAGGGCAATGGTGAGGCGACCATAGCGCTGTTCATTGTTGTTCCGCGTCATAACGATTCCCTAGTTTTGCGCGATTGTGGGTGGGTTCGCCGCAGACGGTAATCGAGGGAGCTTAAGCATAGCTTAAGGCCATGAGCTGTCGGGCAGCGGCGCCTCAGCTTCGGCCTCAGCGTGGCATGTAGCGCAGTTGCCAGCGTCGAGGGATCTTCAACGAGATCAGGCCGAGGCTGAGTGTCAGGAGCGCGCTGAACAACATGGCGCCCAGGCCAAAGGTTGTTTCCAGCAGGGCGCCGATGACGGCACCTACGAACATGCCGGTCCAGGGCACCAACTGCACACGCCAGCCGTGCCGACGCTCACCGAGCAACGTGCGGCCCAGGCCGCGGCCGAAGCGCGACAATGCCCCTGTGACGTAGGTCAGGCCGATGGGCAGGCCGTTCACTTCCTCCACCACGGTGTTCACCAGGCCCATGGCAACCACTGCGGTGACCAGTGCCAGCAGTTGCAGTGATGCGGGCAGGAGGGCGGTGATGCAGAGCAGAGTGGCAATTGTCAGCAGCAATGGCCATGGCCGACGACCGCTAAGGCGGGCGGCGATGACACCCAAGGCATTCCCCAGCACAAAGGCTGCGATCAGCAACACGATACGCAGGGCCGGGCCAAACTGCTGTTCGCCCAGTGAAACGGCGAGGCGGGTAGTGTTGCCACTCATGAAGGAGACGAAGTCGCCGGTGGCCATGAAGCCGATGGCGTCGGTCATCCCCGCGAGTACCGACAGGCCGGCAACAAAGTACAGGCCCACACGGCCGCGTAACTTCGCGGAATGAACGGTACGGACGCTGGTATGGGTTGAATCGGGCAGCATTGGTCCCCCTGAGTGAGCCTTGTAAATGAGCTGGAACCCTACACGCTCATTACGCCGTACCTGTATTTCTACCACAGCCGGGCAGCCCGGCAGTAATACCTTGGTCTATTGATCCGGCTCGCCGAGCCGGTGCGTCCCCCGTGCAGGCCGCTCCATGGAACTTAAGCGGCAAATGATGATCGATTGGCTGGCTGATCATCTGCACGCGGGGAACACATGTTCAAGAAAATAGCGGCTTCCCTACTGGTGGCCGGTTCCGTCTTGCTGGCGGGCTGTGGCAAAAGCATCGAGTTTCGCAATACCGAAATCGTCAACGGCGCCGTCTACGAAAAGGGTGCCAACCAGCCGTTGACCGGTGAAGTCACCAACTTTCCTGAGCGCTTGCTGGCCTTTCAGGTCGGGCATAACGACTTGCTCGACACACTGAACCGGCTGTTGAACCTGATCGGGAATACCTCCGATGGTTTGCTCGGGCAGAACCTGCTGTGCACCATCACGGTCGACGAAGGTCGGCTCGACGGGCCGGTGACCTGTTTTACCCCACGATCCACACTGGTGCGTTATCAGGCCCGCTATGCCGGCGGCACCTTCGAGGGTGAGACCACCGTCTTCAGCCATGACGGTAAGCGCACGCTTGCCAAAGGCCATCTGAAGGGCGGCCTGCTCGACGGTGAAATGGAAGTGCTCCATCCCGAGACCGGCAAGCCGCTGTACCGCGCCGAGTACAAGGATAACCAGACCCAGGGCACGATTGAGAGTTTCAGTGCCAAGACCGGCAAGCGGGTCCTGTCTGCTGGTGCGGTTGCAGGGAAGTACAACGGTCAGATGCAGCGCTTTACCGAGCAGGGCCAATTGATTTATCGCGGCACCTATGCCGACGGGGCAAAGGTCGGCCTGCATGAAGAGTTCTACCCCGACAGCGGCAAGCCGTCGGTTTCAGCCGAATGGGCCAACGGTCAGCTCAATGGCGTGGTCAAGCAGTGGAATGCCCAAGGCACGCTGGTGGAAGAGGCCACTTACAAGGACGGCGTCAAAGTCGTCGCGCGGCCGACCGCTCGTGCCGCTGGCAGTGATGATTGCGTCAGCAAAATGGCGGCCGAGTACCGTAAGGAAGCGGGGGCGGCGGCAGTGGTGCGTGCCGGTATGCTGGATGAGTGGGCCGCCATGTGCCGTCAGCTTTGAGGCCTGAACATACCCCCTTCGACGTTGACGCCGCAGGGGGTATTGGCCAGGCAGGTAGCGCCTAGCCAGGAAACAGGAAAGGATTCAGCGCACTGCGCCCGAACCCTTCGCGTTCCAGTTCCGCATCCAGCGCCAGTGAGGCCAGGTCATCGGCTACCAGCTCCAGGTCACGGTCACGCTCTGGATAGAACACCTTGAGATAGCTCTGGCAGTCGTCACAGCTCTCGGCCTTGATCGGTGCCTCTTTATTCTCCAGCGACCAGTAGTCGAGCGCGCCGGTGGCTTCGCAGTTGCTGCATTTCAGGCGCACCATGTGCCAACGGCTTTCACACAGGCCGCATTGCAGGTAGCGCAGCCCGGCCTGGGCGCCGGTCATGATCACACTGGCGACCGGCGCGCTGGCGCACACCGGGCAATGCTGGCGCGCCTCACCCGGCAGGGCCTTGGCAGAGGCGGGCAGGTGCGCCGCCAACTGGGTGAAGTACAGCGACAAGGCTGCCCAGAGGAATACTGCCTGGCCGCTGTCGACTGCCGTGTAGTCGCCTGCGAGCAGGGCACTGGCCTGCTGCTCCCGTTGAGCAGGTGTCTGCGAGCGCAGCGCGTCCAGGGCGGTGCTTACGGTCGGGGTTGCCTCGGCAGTCAGTTGATTGAGCAACTGCTCCAGCAGGTCTTGCCAGTAAGGCGCACGCGGGTACTCGTGATAGGCCAGCGGTGGTTGTGCGCGGCCCAAACGTTCAGCCAAACCGTCGACGCAGGCCGCCGGTAATGGCCGCGTGTCGAGCAGGTGTTGCTGTGCTGCAACGATGTTGGCGGCGAAGTTCAGGTAATCGGCCATCACATGCTCTTCAGCCAACTGACGCAGCCGCGCGGCACGCGGTGCATAGCGTTGCTTGAGGCTTGGCAGCAGGACGGCGGGGATCTCGGTGATACCCGGCGAGCGCGGCTCGACCGGGGTCAGTTGAATGCTGCTCATTGCTTGCGACCGCTCCCTGGTTGCTTGTTGCTGATCTGCCGGTACCAGCGATCATGGTGGGTCTTGGCCCAGCGATGCGAGACATAACCGGTGACCATGCCACGGATCGAGCCTTTTACCCAGAACGCCAGGTAGGCGTGGCCGATGATCAGCAGGATCAGGCTGATGCCGGCCAGGGCATGGACGAACAGGCCGATGCGAATCATCGGGATCGAGAACAGCGGTGCGAAGTACGGTCGCCAGATCACCACGCCACTGATCAACAGCAGGGTAATCAGGGCCATGATGCCCCAGAACAGCACTTTCTGGCCGGCGTTGTACTTGCCGATCTGCAGCGCTGGTTCATGCTTGCCGGCCAGTACCTGCTTGATGTTCTTGAACCAGGTCAGGTCCTCACGCTCCGGCAGGTTGTATTTGACAAAGCGGATGAACAGGAACATCAGCAGCAAGAACACCACCACCCCGAAGAACGGGTGCAGGATGCGCGCCAGTTGCGGCGTGCCAAACACTGCGTTCAGGCCATTGAGCGACGGGAAGAACCACGACAGCCCCGACAGCGCTACGGCAAAGAAGCAGATGACCATGAACCAGTGGCTGGCACGCTCGATGAAACGGGTGCGCAGGATCAGTTTGTCCTTGTTCATGCGTGGGTGTCCTCTTCGTGCGTTTCGTCCTGTTCATCCACCTCGTTCGGCCCGACGCCAACGTAGTGGAAGAGGGTGCCGGCCAGGGTAGCGAAGAACGCCACTGCGGCAGCAGGCTTGAGCCAGCCCTTCCAGCCATGGACGGCGCTGCTGATACGCGGGTCGGTCGGCAGCTTGTGGTACAGGTGCGGTTTGTCGGCATGTTGCAGCACATACATCACATGGGTGCCGCCGACGCCTTGCGGGTCATAGATGCCTGCCCCGGCGAAGCCGCGCCCCTGCAACTCGACCACCCGCTCGCTGGCCAGGTGTTGCATGTCCTGCTTGCTGCCGAAGTTGATCGCGCCCGTCGGGCAGGTCTTGACGCAGGCCGGCTCCTGGCCGACCGAAACACGGTCGACGCACAGCGTGCACTTGTAGGCTTTGTTGTCTTTCTGGCTGATGCGCGGCACATCGAACGGGCAGCCGGCGATGCAATAGCCGCAACCGATGCAGTGTTCGGACTGGAAGTCGACGATACCGTTGGCGTACTGGATGATTGCCCCCGGCTGCGGGCAGGCCTTCAGGCAGCCCGGGTCGGCGCAGTGCATGCAGCCGTCCTTGCGGATCAGCCACTCCAGCTTGCCGCTCTCGTCTTCGACTTCGTCGAAGCGCATCAGCGTCCAGGTTTCAGCCGAGAGGTCGGCCGGGTTGTCGTAGACGCCGACGTTGTGACCCACCTCGTCACGCAGGTCGTTCCATTCGTTGCACGCGACCTGGCAGGCCTTGCAGCCGATGCAGATACTGACGTCGATCAGCTTGGCCACTTCGGCCTGGTGATCGCGTGCATGTGGCGCCGGGGTCAAGGCGTTGGTGGCGGAGCGCCTGAGGATGTCTTGGGATTGCATGGACATGGGTTCGCTCCGTTACACCTTTTCAATATTCACGAGAAACGCCTTGTATTCCGGCGTATGGGTATTCGACTCGCCGACACCCGGGGTCAGGGTGTTGGCCAGGAATCCCTTGCGTGTGCTGCCTTCGTAGCCCCAGTGGCAGGGGATGCCGATGGTGTCGACGTCCTGGCCGTCGATGGTCAGGCGGCGGATACGCTTGGTCACCACGGCCTTGGCCTTGATGTAGCCGCGCTTGGTGCTGACCTTGACCGTGTCGCCCTGAACGATGCCCTTGTCGCTGGCCAGTTTTTCACCGATCTCGATGAACTGCTCGGGCTGGACGATGGCGTTCAGCCGTGAGTGCTTGGTCCAGTGACGGAACAGCTCGGTGATCGAGTAGGTGGTCGCCACATACGGGAACTCTTCACGGGTGCCCATGCGCAGGCGGTCGCTTTCGTACAGCCGTGCCGTCGGGCTATAGGTGACGTTGGGGTGCAGCGGGTTCTTCGCCAGCGGGCTTTCGGTTGGCTCGTAGTGTTCCGGGAATGGCCCGTCGTTCATGGCACCGACCGAGAACAGCCGGCCAAGGCCTTCTGGCAGCATGATGAAGGGGTTGGTATTGCTGCCCGGTGCGGCGGTGACGGCAAAGTCCGGTACGTCGACACCGCTCCAGCGCGTGCCGTCCCAACCGATCAGTTTTCGCTTGGCATCCCAAGGGTTACCCTGCGGGTCGGCCGAGGCACGGTTATAGAGGATGCGGCGGTTCTGCGGCCACGCCCAGGCCCAGCCCGGCGTGCAGCCCAGGCCACTGTCGGCATTGTCGCGCCGTGCCATCTGGTTGCCTTGCTCGGTCCATGAACCGGCGAAGATCCAGTTGAAGCAACTGGTGCTGCCGTCGTCGCGTAGTTGCGAGAAGTCGTTGAGCAACTGGCCTTTGCGCAGGATCAGATTACCCTGGTCATCGTGCAGGTCGGCCAGGGCGCGACCGTTGGACTCCTTCGCCACTTCTTCAGGTTTCGGGTCCAGCGGGTCGGCATAATCCCAGGCCATGTTAAGGATCGGCGCCGGGTTGGCGCCGCCTTCCTTCTCGTACAGCTCACGGATCTTGAGGAACAGGTGGCCGAGGATCTTGCCGTCGTGCCAGGCTTCCCCGGGCGGTGCGGCACCCGCCCAGTGCCATTGCAACCAGCGCCCGGAGTTGACGATGGAGCCGTCTTCTTCGGCGAAGCAGGACGAGGGCAGGCGGAACACCTCGGTCTGGATCGCGGCGGTATCGACGTCATGCTGTTCGCCGTGGTTCTGCCAGAAGCTTGAGGTTTCGGTGGCCAGCGGGTCGATGATCACCAGGAACTTGAGCTTGGCCAGGGCGGCCTGGGCCTTGTTCTTGTCCGGGAACGCCGCGACCGGGTTGAAGCCTTGGGCGATGTAGCCGTTGACCTTGCCTTCATACATGCGGTTGCTGAAGTTGAGCACGTCATAGCTGTCGTCCCACTTCGGCAACCAGTCAAAGCCCCAGCTGTTTTCCCGGGTCGCCTTGTCACCCCAAAGGCTTTTCATCAGGCTGACGAAGAACTTCGGGGTGTGCTTGTAGTAGTTGACCTGATCAGGCAGCAGCGCCGTCGGGGTGATCTGCTTGAGGTAGGTTTCAAGGTCGGTTTGCGCGTCGGACGGCAGGTTCATGTAACCCGGCAAGCGCAGCGAAAGCAGGCCCAGGTCGGTGTAGCCCTGAATGTTGGAGTGCCCGCGCAAGGCGTTGACCCCGCCACCGGCCATGCCGATGTTGCCCAGCAGCAACTGGATCATGCCCGAGCCACGGATCATCTGCGCGCCGTTGGTGTGGTGGGTCCAGCCCAGGGCGTAGAGGAAGGTCGCGGTCTTGTCCGGGGCGCTGGTTTCACCCAGGATCGCGCAGATCTTCAGAAAATCGTCTTTCGGTGTGCCGCAAACCGTGGTGACCATCTCCGGGGTGTAGCGGCTGACATGGGCCTTGAGCAGGTTCCACACGCACCGTGGGTGGCTCAGGGTCAGGTCGCGCTTGGCATAGCCTTGCGCGTCCAGTTCGTAGGTCCACGAACTGCGGTCGTAGGCTCGCTTCTGCGCGTCGTAGCCACTGAACAGGCCATCGTCGAAGTGGTAGTCCTCGCGGACGATCAGGCTGGCGTTGGTGTAGGCACGTACGTATTCATGCTGGATCTTGTCGTGGCTGATCAGGTAGTTGACCACGCCCATCAGGAAGGTCACGTCGGAGCCCGCGCGGATCGGCGAATAGATGTCCGCTACCGAGGCACTGCGGTTGAACCGTGGGTCGACCACGATGACCTTGGCGCCATTGCGGATCTTCGCCTCGATCACCCACTTGAAGCCTACCGGGTGCGCTTCGGCAGGGTTGCCACCCATGATCAGCACCACGTTGGCGTTCTTGATGTCGACCCAGTTGTTGGTCATCGCGCCACGGCCAAAGGTCGGCGCCAGGGCTGACACGGTCGGGGCGTGGCAGACCCGCGCCTGGCTGTCGGTACCGAGGATGCCCAGGGCGCGGGTGAAGCGTTGATCGAGTGAGCCGGTTTCGCTGCTGGCAGCCGAGGAACAGAGCATGCCGGTACTCAGCCAGCGGTTGACCGTGGTGCCCTTGGCATTTTTCTCGATGAAGTTGGCGTCGCGGTCGTCCTTCATCAAGCGGGCGATGCGCTCGATGGCGTGTTCCCAGCTGATGCGCTGCCATTTGTCCGAGCCCGGCGCCCGGTATTCGGGGTAGAGCAGGCGTTGTTCGCTGTGGATGTAGTCCACCAGCCCGGCCCCTTTCGGGCACAACGAGCCACGGCTGACCGGATGGTCCGGGTCGCCTTCAATGTGGAAAATGCGGGCCTTGGCGTTCTTTGCGCCGTCGCCCAGGCTGTACATGAGGATGCCGCAACCCACCGAGCAGTAGGTGCAGTTGTTGCGGGTTTCCTTGGCGCGCAGCAGCTTGTACTGCCGCGACTGGGTCGCTTGTGCTACGCCGGGGGCGAAGCCGAGGGTGGCACAAGTGGCGGTGGCAGCGCCGACGGTACAGAGCTTGAAGAACTGTCTTCTGCCAAGACCCATGGTTATCTCCTTATACAGACGACGTCAGGCATTGCGTGTCAGGGCAAGGCCCGACAGCAACGTGTCGATGGTGGTCTTCGGTTTACAGGCTGGAAATCAGAGGGTGCGCCGGTGCCCATTCTGCGCAGGGCTGAGTGCGCGCTTGCGCCGCAGTCTATTGCCTTACTAAATGTAAGACTAATTGACCTTGTCGATGGCGCCATCGACACGCTCTATCGGTGACGCATGTACAGGCCCGGCTGGAGGTTTTCACGGGCAGGCACGCTCATCAGCCCCGCGCAGTGATACAGTCGCGTTTTCTCAAAGAGGATGGACCATGCGGGTAGTCATCGCGGTTGTTGCCGCAGCGTTGTTGGCGGGCTGTGCGTCCTCGACGATGGATGAAGCACGAAGCAAGACACCGGGCAAAACGTTTTCATCGGCCAAGTCGGCGGACATCGTTGCCCAGTGCATTCAGTTTTCCTGGCAGGACGAAGCCGTGTTCGGTGTAGATGCCAGTGGTTACCTGGAACCCGGCAAACAGGGCGGCTTTACCGTCTACACCCGCGGTGCGGAGTCGTTTGCAGACATCCAGAGCCAAGGGGCGGCCTCGCGCGTCAACTACTACGCGGTGAAGCCTGACGCGGTTGCCCAGCGTCGCATGGCCGCCTTGGCCACCTGCCTCTGAACGGGCTCAGTGTGTGGCCGCCAACTGGGCTTCCAGGTCGGCAATGCGCGCCTGCAGGCGTGCCTGCTCTTCGCGCTGGGCACTGATGTCCTCGTACACACTGATCAGTTGTTCCGGCTCACCATTCTGGCAGCGTTGCAGGGCGGTACGCGCCCGTACCCAGACATAATGCCCGTCTTGATGGCGCACGCGCTTTTCCACGACATAGCGGTCGATCTCGCCGGCCAACAGACGCTGCAGCAGTGTCAGGTTGGTCGCCAGGTCGTCAGGGTGGGTGAGTTGCTGGAAGGTCATGCCATAGAGTGCTTCGGCGCGGTAGCCCAACAGCTCGCAGAAACTGCTGTTGACCCGCTTCCAGGTGCC
The DNA here is from genome assembly GCF_002753995.1 of Pseudomonas sp. HLS-6. NCBI lineage: Bacteria > Pseudomonadati > Pseudomonadota > Gammaproteobacteria > Pseudomonadales > Pseudomonadaceae > Pseudomonas > Pseudomonas sp. HLS-6. The sequence goes on along the minus strand of NZ_CP024478.1, from coordinate 3,164,918 downwards.
GTCCAGATCAATGTAGGCGAGGGCGCCCCAGGCCAGCTCGAAGATCGCCCGAAAGCGTTCTTCACTGTTGCGCAATGCTTCTTCAGCCACCTTGCGGTCCGTGGTGTCCATGCTGATGCCGACCATCCTGATCGAACGCCCGGCGCTGTCGCGGACTACCGTGGCACGCGAAGAGATCCAACGCAGTTCGCCGTCGGGTTGGTAGATGCGGAAGTCACACTCGCAGCCAGTGCCTTCTGCCACGGCCTGGGCGTACATGGCCTGCATGTTGAGGACGTCCTCTTCGGGCAGGTGAACCCAGAAGTCCTCGTTACGGTTGACTTGCCAGCCGTAGACCGCTTCGACGTTAGGTGAATAGGTGACTTCGTCGCTGATCAGGTTCCATTCCCAGGTCACGATGCGGGCGCCTTCCTGGGCCAGCTTCATGCGGGTTTCGCTTTCCATGATCTCGGCGGTATAGCGGCGACGCAAATCGGTCATCGGCAGTTCGACCACCTGGGCGGTCTGCACATCCTGCAGCGCGTCTTCGCCATAACGCAGCCAGATCCAGTTGACCTTGAGGAAGGCTGCCAGCTTGCGCAGGTTGTCGTAATCGATTTCGCCGCCACGGGTCCATTTGTGTACTGCCGTACGCGAAATGCCCAATGCCGTACCCACCGCCTGCAAGGTGAGTTTGTGGTGCTCAAGCAGTTCTTTCAGGCGAAACGCGAAGCTGTTTTCCATCATGCGCAGGGGTGTCCTGGTCAGGTACAGAGCCTGCAGTATACCTAAGCTGTCAACTTGAGGTTGACGGTGTGCGCCCGTGTCGGTCGTCAGGCGGTGCTTGCAGCGCCGACAAGCCAGCACCCCTTTACCACAGGATCACAGGACCACAGGGTTGGGGCTGGCTTGTCGGTGAGGCGGTGTTACAGGTCCAGCACCAGGCGTGCCGATTTGGCCCGCGACACACAGACCATCAGGCTCTGCTGGGCGGCTTTTTCTTCATCGCTCAGGTATTGGTCGAAATGTTCGGCCTCGCCGTCGATGATCCGCGTTTCGCAGGTACCACACACGCCTTCCCGGCACAGGCACTCGACGTTGGCGGCCTTGGACTTCTGGATGGCCTGCAGGATGGTCATGCCTTCTTCCACCAGCAGCTCCTGACCGGAACGGGCCAGCACCACGGTGAATGCCGCGCCGGTGGCCGGCGTGGCGGCAAATTGCTCCCAATGTACGCGTTGCTCGGCGATGCCGGCCTTGGCGGCAGTGGCGATCACCGCATCGATCAGTGGCTTGGGCCCGCAGACGTAGAGGTGGGCGTCCTCCGTCAGGCCTGCGCAGAGTGCGGCCAGGTCAAGCTTGCGCCCCAGGCTGTCGATATAGAACCGGGTACGCCCGGCATGGGGGCCGCTCGAGAGGTCATCCTGGAAGGCGCCGTGCTCCGGGCTGCGAAAGGCGTAGTGCAGTTCGTAGTCGGTGTCGCCACCTTCCAGTTCATGCAGTTGCGCCAGGAACGGCGTGATGCCGATACCGCCAGCGATCAGCACGTGGCGTCCGGCGGTCGGGTCCAAGGCGAACAGGTTGTTCGGGCTGGAGATGGTCAAGGTACTGCCGACCTCGACCTGTTGATGCATGAACGCCGATCCACCCTTGGACTGCTCTTCCAGGCGTACGCCGATCTGGTAGCTACGGGTGTCGCGTGGGTCGCTCATCAGCGAGTAGGCATTGCTGAACTGGCTGCCGTCGGCACCCTGCATTTGTACGATGATGTGGCTACCACCGGTAAAGGCTGGCATCGCTGCGCCATCGTCGCGCGCCAGGGTGAAGCGCTTGATCAGGGGTGTTGCTTGCTCTACCGCGGTTACCCGCACGTTGAACATTTCATAGGGGTTGGCCATGGTTCACCTCGACTGCAGCAACGCGCGGCAGGCCCTGCCGCGCGCTGTAACTCAATGCCTGTTCAAACGGCCAGGCACAGGTACTTGATTTCCAGATAATCCTCGATGCCGTACTTCGAGCCTTCGCGGCCCAGGCCGGATTGCTTGACCCCGCCAAAGGGGGCGACTTCGTTGGAGATCAGCCCGGTATTGACCCCGACCATGCCGTACTCCAGGCGTTCGGCCACCTTGAAGACCCGCGCCAGGTCGCGGCTGTAGAAGTACGCGGCCAGGCCATAGAGGGTGTCGTTGGCCAGGGTGATCACCTCTTCATCACTGGAGAAACGCACCAGTGCCGCCACCGGGCCGAAGATTTCCTCGTCCAGCAGTTCCATGCCCGGGCCGATGTTGGCCAGCACGGTCGGTTCGAAGAAATTTCCGCCCAAGGCATGGGCCTTGCCACCGAGTACGACTTCGGCGCCTTTGCTCACCGCGTCGTCGATCAGGCTCTGGACCTTGGCCACGGCCTTGTCGCTGATCAGCGGTCCGACCTGCGTGCCGTCGCTTTGGCCATGGCCGACGCCGAGGGCGCGTACGCGTTCGACGAAGCGCTCGGTGAACTGCGCATACACGCGGTCATGCACGTAGAAACGGTTCACGCAGACGCAGGTTTGCCCGGCGTTGCGGTACTTGGCTATCAGGGCACCTTCCACGGCGGCGTCGATGTCGGCGTCTTCAAACACAATGAACGGCGCGTTGCCGCCCAGCTCGAGTGACACCTTCTTGATGGTTTCGGCGCATTGGCCCATCAGCAGGCGGCCAACCGGGGTCGAACCCGTGAAGCTCAGCTTGCGCACGGCCGGGTGACCGGTCAGTTGCGCACCAATGGCCGGCGCATCACCGGTGACCACGCTGAACACGCCCGCCGGTATGCCAGCGCGCTCGGCCAGTTCGGCCAGGGCCAGGGCCGAGAAGGGGGTTTCGTTGGCCGGCTTGACCACGATGGTGCAACCGGCGGCCAGTGCCGGGGCGACTTTGCGCGTGATCATCGCCGCCGGGAAGTTCCACGGGGTGATGGCGGCACAGACACCAATGCCTTGCTTGATCACCAGCAGACGCTTGTCGCTGGCCGGGCTTGGGATGACATCGCCATAGACACGTTTGCCTTCTTCGGCGAACCACTCGACAAACGAGGCGGCGTAGCGAATTTCACCCAGGGCTTCGTGCAGCGGCTTGCCCTGTTCCAGGGTCATCAACTGGGCCAGGTCTTGTTCGTGCTCCAGCAGCAGCTCGAACCAGCGGCGCAGTACCTGCGCGCGGTCCTTGGCGGTGCGCCCGCGCCAGCCGTCCAGTGCGGCTTCAGCGGCTTCGATGGCCCGCACCGCTTCGGCGCCGCCCATCAGCGGTACGTTGCCGAGCACGTTGCCATTGGCCGGATCGGTCACGGCCAGGTGGCGACCGTCATCGGCCTCGCACCAGGCGCCAGCAATATAGGCTTGCTGGCGGAACAGTTTGGAATCGTTAAGTTTCACGCAAGGCACTCCGTATACCGCCGCCGACCCGTAGGTCGGCGGCTGGCAGGGTCAGTCGTTGATATGGGCGACGGCGATCAGGTTGTGGAAGTGGGCAATGCCGTGCTCGCTCATGCCGCTGCGCTGACGGTCGGCCATGATCCGGCCCTGACCACGGTAGCCACGCGACTTCAGGCCCTTCTGCACGCTTTCCACCAGGCGCAGGTCTTCAGGACGGAACACTTCGCGGTACCAGTCGATCAGCTTCTGCTGCTCTTCGGTGATGTCCTTGTTCAGGAAGTAGATGTCGTAATGCTGGAGTGTGGTTTCAGCATCGACCGGGAACTCATAGATCACGGTCATGAAGTTCGCACCTGGCGGTACGTTGAACATGGTGCATGGCCAGGTCCAGAAACCGGCGAAGGATGGGTCTTTCACCGAGTCGTCGAACTTGAACGACTGCTCCGACGGTTTGGCCAGACCGTATTGCAGGGTCCAGTTACCGAAGGTGGTGTGGGTGTACTGGCCGACGTCTACCGAATCGGCGAAGCCTGGGTGGGCCGGCGCGCAGTGGTAGCACTCCAGGTAGTTGTCGACGATCGACTTCCAGTTGGCCGGGGTGTCGCTGACGAAGCGGGCGGCCAGGTGCAGGTCATCAATGACCGCACAGGCTTGACGCATGCGCGCTTCCAGGCCAGGCAGTTGTTCTTCAACGGTGCCGGCTTTCATGTCCATGTTGATGAAGATGAAACCGGCGTACTCCTCGACGCGCAACTGCACCAGGGTGGAGTTTTCCTTGTCGAAGTTCACCACGTTTTCGCAGTTACGGGCATGGGCCAGCTCGCCATCGAGCTTGAAGGTCCAGGCGTGGTAAGGGCAGGTGATGACGTTCTTCGCCTTGCCGCTGCCGCTGAGCAACTGGTGACCACGGTGTGGGCAGACGTTGTAGAAAGCGCGCAGTACGCTGTCACGACCACGAACAACGATGATGCTTTCGCCGATCACTTCACGGGTGATGTAGGCGTTGTTTTCGGCGACTTCGCTGCGGTGGCCCACACAGATCCAGCTATGGGCGAAGATCGTTTCTTTCTCGTGCTCAAACACCGATTGCTGGGTGTAGAAGTTCGCCGGAATGGTAAAGGCTTCATCGGCGTTGCTGCAGAAGTCGGCGGGCAGACGTTTGAAATCGTTCACGGTGGTTTCCTCTTACAGGCACTGACGCGTTAGCGTCGTACTTTTTACTTGTTGGTTAACGAGTATCTATTGGTTAACAAGCTGGGCAAAAAAATAGCCTGCCGCCTCGGTCCTTGAGGGCGAGCAGACCGTCGCCGTGGTTACGGCGTTGCGACAACCGCAGGGGCCGGGGCTTTTTCTTCAGGGGACTCACCTGCCAGCCGCGCCGCTTCTTCTTCGATGCGGTATGCCGGCACATGGCTGTAGTCCTGAAGCATCCATTTGAAGAAGCCGTAGATCTTCACCAGCAGGATCAGCATGAAAGGGATCGCAGTGAGCACGACAGCGGTTTTCATGGTCGACAGCGAAGCCTTGGCGAACAGCATGGCCAGTGGTACCAGGGTCAACACCAGGCACCAGAACAGGCGGTGGGTTGGCGTTGGGTCTTCACCTTCGCGCAGGTTCGGGGTGCTGGTGGCGGCGACCGCATAGGCAGCGGCGTCCATGTGCGAGGCGCAGAACACGGCCATGATGAACAGGTACACGGCGAGGAACACCTTGCCCAGCGGCAGGGCGGTCAGCAGCGCACTCACGGCGCTTTCGCCACCTTGTTCCGTCAGGATTTTCGGCACGTCGATGGCACCCGTGATGAACTGGTGCATGCTGTAGCTTTCCAGTGCGCCGAAGAAGAACCAGCACCCGAAGCTGCCACCCAGCAGCAGGGCGAAGACCACTTCCTTGATCTGCCGACCACGGGAAACGCGGGTCACGAACATGGCTACGCCCGGTGCGTAGGACACCCACCACAGCCAGTAGAACACCGTCCAGTTACGGGTAAATGCACCGTCACCGGCAGGGTCGGTGAACAGGCTCATGTGCACGTAGTTCTGGATCATGATGCCGACGGCGTTGGCCGTGTTGTTGATGGTGAACTGCGTTGGGCCGACCAGCAGTACCACACCGGCAAACACCAGCGCGCCGATACAGACCATCTTGCTCAGACGCTGCAGGCCGCCATCGATGCCGATGTAGGAACTGAGCGAGAACAGCACCGCCACGGCACCGATCACCAGCAGTTGCACGGTAAAGGTGTTGGGCGTGCCGGCCAGGTCAGCCAGGCCTCGGGTCAGGGTCGAGGCGGTCAGGGCCAGGGATACCGTCAGTGCGCCCATCATGGTCAGCAGGAAGATCAGGTCCACGGTGCGACCGACCGGGCCGGTGGCCTTGAAGCCGGTTACCGCTTCAACGATCGAGGCCAGGTTCAGGCCGCTCTTCTTGCGGACATGGAAGTGGTAGGCCATGGCCAGGGATGCCAGCGCGTAGATCGACCAGGCGCTGATGCCCCAGTGGAAGAACGAGTAACTGACACTGTATTCCAGTGCCTGGCGCGACTGCGGAACAATGTTCAGGCCCGGCGTCTGGTAGTAGTAGGCCCATTCCATGACGCCCCAGTAAAGGGTCGAGGAGCCCATGCCGGCGCAGATGAACATGAATACCCACGTGGTCGTGGAGTATTCCGGTTTACCACTGCCGAAGCGGATGTTGCCGTACTTGCTGAAGGCCAGGTACAGCACCGCCAGGGAGCTGATGAACACCAGCAACTGCACGCTGGTACCGAAGGTGCGGGTGGAAAACTCGAACAACAGGTTGGCCGTGGTTTCGGCCTGGGTGGGGAACAAGGCTAACCCGATGACAGTGAGCAGCACGGCAATCAGGCTCACGGTAATCAGAAACACATCAATCTTTTTATTTTTGTGGGACATCATCGTCTCCTGGACGTTGGCGTACGTAGTGCTTGGCCCGGAGCAAGTCCGGGGTACTGCGGTACCTCTATCTCCTTGTCGTTAACCAAAAGTTAACGTGAATCTTTCGGTTAACAGTTTGCATAGAATCGTCGAGGACTGCAAGCACGCGAAGGCCGGTTGTCGGACAATCCTGACAACCGGCCTTGGGGGATCAGGCCCCGATCAGTTCGGCGATCGCCTTGCCGACCTGCTGGGTGGACGCGTTGCCGCCCATGTCGCGGGTGGTGTCACCGTCGGCGATGACCTGTTCAATGGCCTTGAGGATGTCGTCGTGGGCGGCGCGGTAGCGTGGGTCGGCACCGTCGTTGCCAAGGAATTCAAGCATCAGTGCACCGGACCAGATCATGGCAATCGGGTTGGCGATGTTCTGCCCGAAGATGTCCGGCGCCGAACCGTGTACCGGCTCGAACAGCGACGGGAATTTGCGTTCCGGGTTGAGGTTGGCCGACGGCGCGATGCCAATGGTGCCGGCGCAGGCCGGGCCCAGGTCGGAGAGAATGTCGCCGAACAGGTTGGAGGCCACGACCACGTCGAAGCGCTCTGGCTGCAGCACGAAACGTGCGCAGAGGATGTCGATGTGCTGCTTGTCCCAACTGACGTCAGGGTAGTGCGCCGCCATGGCGGCGGTACGCTCATCCCAGTACGGCATGCTGACCGCCATGCCATTGGATTTGGTCGCTGAAGTCAGGTGCTTGCGTTCGCGGGTCTGGGCTAGGTCGAAGGCGTACTTGAGGATGCGGTCGACACCACGGCGGGTGAACACCGACTCCTGCAGGACGAACTCATTCTCGGTGCCTTCAAACATCCGCCCGCCCAGCGACGAGTATTCGCCTTCGGTGTTTTCGCGGATTACCACGAAGTCGATATCGCCAGGTTTGCGTCCGGCCAGTGGGCACGGCACGCCAGGGAACAGGCGAACCGGGCGAATGTTCACGTACTGGTCGAAGTCGCGACGGAACTTGAGCAGCGAACCCCACAGGGAAATATGGTCCGGTACTTTGTCCGGCCAGCCGACTGCGCCGAAGTACAGCGCATCGAAACCTTTGAGCTGCTCGAACCAGTCGTCCGGCATCATCTTGCCGTGCGCCAGGTAGTAGTCGCAGCTGGCCCACTCAAAGAATTCGAACTCAAGGTTCAGGCCGTGCTTGCGCGCAGCCGCTTCGACCACGCGGATACCTTCTGGGAGAACTTCGTTGCCGATGCCATCGCCAGGGATTGCGGCGATCCGGAATGTCTTGCTCATGGGGGGCACACTCGTTGTCTAGGGAACAGGTGCGGACCATGCTATAAGGGCTTCGCTTAGAGATAATCTCGTCAATCATGGATTCTTAGTGCACGTATCGTGAACAATATGCCCAGCCTTGAAGACCTGACCATTTTTGTTCAGGTCGCCAAACGTGCCAGCTTTGCGGCAGTTGCCGATGAGCTTGGAATGTCTGCCGCGTTCATCAGCAAGCGCATTCGCGTGCTTGAAGACAACCTGGGGGTGCGGTTGTTGCACCGCACCACCCGGCGTGTGTCGGTGAGTGAAGAGGGCGAGCGCGTGTACCGCTGGGCGCTGCATATCTTTGATGCGGTGCAGCGCATGGGCGACGACATCAGTGCCCAGCACCGCGAGCCGGTAGGGCAACTGCGCATTGCCAGCAGCCTGGGGCTGGGCAGGCGTTTCGTTGCCCCGGCCTTGTCGGAGCTGGCCGAACGTTACCCGAAGCTGGATATCCGGCTGGACGTGCATGACCGCCTGGTTGACTTGATCGACGAAGGGGTCGACCTGGATATCCGCGTGGGCAACACCATCGCCCCGAACCTGATCGCCAAGCCACTGGCGAAGAACCGCCGTGTGCTCTGTGCCTCCCCAGACTACCTCGAACGTTGTGGCACGCCGCGAACCCTGGCGGAACTGGCCAGTCATGACTGCCTGGTGATCAAGGAACGTGACCACCCGTTCGGGATCTGGCAATTGGAAGGCCAGCAGGGTGAGGAGAGCGTGCGGGTGACTGGCACATTGTCGACCAACCATGGCGAAGTGGCCCACCAGTGGTGCCTGGATGGTCGCGGGATACTGCTGCGCTCTTGGTGGGACCTGCACGACAGCCTGGCGGCAGGGCGGTTGGTTCAGGTGCTCAGCGAGTACCACCAGCCGGCGGACATCTGGGCGGTGTACGCTTCGCCGCTGGCCAGTTCGGCGAAGGTTCGCGTTGCGGTGGAGTTTTTCCGTCAGTACTTTGCCGAACGCTACACCTTGCCTGGGTAGTCATTGTGTTCTCAGGCCCTGTGCGCGGCTACTGGATCGCCAACAAAGCTGGCTTGCCCTAACGGCGCCGTAGCAGGGCGATGAAGAATACCCCGCCAATCGCTGCCGTGGCGATGCCGATGGGCAAGTCTTGCGGGGCGATCAGGGTGCGGGCGGCAACGTCCACCCAGACCAGAAACAAACCGCCGAGCAAGGCGCTGACCGGCAGCAGTCGCCGGTGTTCGGCGCCCACCAGGCGCCGGGCCAGGTGCGGCAGCATCAACCCGACAAAACCAATCGCCCCGGACAACGCCACCAGCACCCCGGTCAGCAATGCGGTGCAGACGAACACCTGCACGCGTACCGCCTGGACATTGAACCCCAGGCTCACGGCCGTGTGTTCTCCGCTCATCAATGCATTCAAGCCACGGGCCAGGGCCAGCAAGGCGAGCAGGCCGAGCAGCAAGCACAGTGCCGGCAGCCAGAGCATCTCCCAACGTGCCAGGCCAAGCCCGCCGAGCATCCAGAACATCACCGAATTGCTGGCGTGTTGGTCGCCGGTGTACAGCAGCAGGTTGACCAGTGCCATCAGCACGAACGACACCGCCACCCCGGCCAGCAACAACCGTTCGCTGCTCAAGCGGCCTTGTTGATTGGCTACCGCCAGCACCAGGGCCATGCTGCCCAGGGCGCCGATGAAGGCGGCCAGCGGCAGGCTGAACACCCCGGCAAAATCGCCGAGGAACAGCACCACCAGTACTGCGCCCAGCGCCGCACCGGAGCTGACCCCCAGCAGGTGCGGGTCGGCCAGCGGGTTGCGAGTCACGGCTTGCAGGGCGGTGCCGACCAGGGCCAGGCCGGCGCCAACCAGTGCGCCCAGCACCACCCGTGGTGCACGAATCAGCCAGACGATGCGTGACTGGCCCTGCGTCCATTCACCGCCACCGCGTAGCCCCAACTGCTCGCCAACAATCCCCCAGACGTACGCCAACGGTACGCTCGCCGAGCCAAAGGCCAGCGCCGTCAGGCACGACACCAGCAGCACGCCCAGTAACCCAAGCACCAACAGGCGGTACGCCGCCACGCTACGTATCGGCATCACTGACCTGCCCGCGCCACGGTCTGCGGATGCAGGGCGTTGGCGATGGTTTCGATGGCCTCGGCGTTGTCCACGGACGGCGTCACCGCCACATAGGGCAGCACGATAAAGCGTTGCGTGCGGATTGCACTCACGCCCTGCAGGGCCGGGTGCTGCAGCAGGAAATCACGCTTCTGTTGCCAGGTGCGTGGGCCATAGTCGACGATCAGGATGACCTCGGGGTCTCGCTCGACCACACTTTCCCAGTTGACCTGGGTCCAGCTGGCGGCGATGTCGTCCATCACGTTGTGGCCACCTGCCGTCGTCAATAGCGCCTGCGGAATACCCAGGCGCCCAGAGGTCATGGGGCGGTCTTCGCCGCTGTCGTAGAGGAATACGCGCGGCGTTTCGTTCGTTGCCGTCAGCCGCGCCTGAACCCGGGCGATACGTTGGCGCAGCTCGTTGATCAACGCCTCGGCGCGGGCTTCGACCGAGAAGATTCGCCCGAGATTGCTCAGGTCACGGTACAGGTCGTCAAGGCTGGCCTCGCGTTGCGGCATGATCCGCGAGCAGGACTCGCTCAGTTCATAGACCTTGATCCCAAGTGGTTCAAGGCTGGCCGGGGTGAGCGGGCCGCCAATCCGCATGCCATAGCCCCAACCGGCGAAAAAGAAGTCGGCACCCGCGTCCAGCAGGTTCTCTTCGCTGGCGTAGTGGCTGGCGAGTTCCGGCACACCCTCGAGGGCCGTGCTGAGCCTCGGGTCGAGGGTTTTCCAGCCGCTGACGCCGGTGTAGCCGACCATGCGTTCGCGCAGGCCGAGGGCCAGTAACATCCCGGTCAGGTTGATGTCATGGCTGACCACGTGCTGCGGCGCCTGCTTGAATGTGACCTGGCGGTTGCAGCTCTGCACACTCAGCGGGTAATGGCTGGCCTGGGTCGAGAGGGCCGGCAGCAGCGCAAGCCAGGCGAGGTAGGGAAGCGCTCGTTTCATGGTTCGGTGATCCAGGTAATGCGCGGGTAGCCGGCCAGTGGATGGGTGTCGACCAGTGCATGCACACCGAATACCTGGTGCAGGCGTTCGGCCGTCAACACCTCGGCCGGTGTGCCGCTGGCGACAATGCAGCCGTTGTCGATGACGTAAAGGCGGTCGCAGAATGCCGCAGCCAGGTTCAGGTCGTGGAAACTGGCCAGGGTACTCAAGCCCAGGCGGCGCAAGTGGCCCAGCAGTTCCAGTTGGTAGCGTGGGTCGAGGTGGTTGGTCGGCTCGTCGAGTATCAACAGTTGCGGTTGCTGCACCAGTGCACGGGCCAGCAGCACGCGCTGTTTCTCGCCACCGGAAAGGGTGGCGAAATCGTGTTGATCAAGGTTGCCCAGGCCAACCGCGTCGAGGGTCTGTGCGATCAGCTGGCGGTCTGCCTGGTTGTCGCCGGTAAACATCCCCTGGTGGGGCGTGCGGCCCATGGCCACGACGTCAGCCACGGTAAGGCCGAACGCCTGGGGAAACTCCTGCAGCACGACGGCGATGCGTTGCGCGCTCCAGCGCGGGCGCTGCTGCCAGAGGTTAGTGCCGTCCAGGCTGACATGCCCGGCCAAGGGCAGGTTGAAGCGGTAGGCGCAGCGCAACAGGCTGGTCTTGCCACTGCCATTGGGGCCGATCAGACCGACGAACTCACTGGCCGCCACGTGCAGGTCGATACCGTGCAGCAACCAGTGCTGACGACGCTCGAGTGCTGCCGGCGTCCAGCGCAGTTGGTGGATATTCAATGCGGTCATGAGCGGCGGTTCCTTGTGCCTTAGAAACGGTAATCGAGGGTGGCGAAGTACGAGCGCGGCGCCCCCATCAGCCATTGCTCAGCGCTATGGGCCGTGACGGCATAGCGGCGGTCGAGCAGGTTATTCAGTTGCAGGCCCAAACGCACCTCCGGCAGCAGTTGCCAGCCGAGATTCCCATCGATCACGGTGTAGCCCGGTACCGTTGCGGTGTTGGCGGTATCGGCATAGCGCGCATCAACGTAACGCAAGCCCAGCCCGGCATCGAGGTTATTGCGCAAGGCCTTGCTGAGCCAGAGGTTGGCGGTGCGCCGTGGTACACCGATCGGGCGGTTGCCCGAGCGGGACACGATATTACCGGCCACCACCTCGTCGAAGTCATCATACGCGGCACGCACCAGCGAGGCGTTTGCCGAGACGTGCCACTGCTGCGCAAGGGCCAGTTCCAGGGTCGCCTCCAGGCCTTCGGAAGACTGCTGGCCGACTTGCTGGGTGAGTCGCGTGTGGCTGTCGGTGACCACTGGCAGCTTCTTTTTCACGATCTGATAAGCCGCCAGCGTCCATTCGCCACGGCCGTTCCAGAACTGCTGCTTGAGGCCGAGTTCGGTTTGCTTCGACTCGGTCAGGTCCATCTGCTGTGCAGCCGGGCTGAGGCTGATCAGGTCGCCAACCCCGTCTTCACTGGTGGAGTACTGGCCGTACAGCGACAACTGATCGGTGACTGCATACACCAGCCCGGCACGCCAGTTGCCGCCGTCGAGGCTGCGGTCGCTGCGCGTGCCGTCGACCCGGTTGTCTCGGTCGATATGGTTCTGGTCGCGGCGAATTCCGGTGACCAACGACCAGCGCTCTGACAATTGCGTGCGGTTTTCCGCGAACAGGGCAAAGGTCTGGGTGGTGCTGTGAGTTTGTGGGCGGGTGGGGTCCTGGCTGCTGAAGTATCCCGGGGCTGGTTGCCACGGGTCGATGTAGTCGCCGCCGTTGTCGGTGTACGGCGAATTGCTGTCGACGTCGAAACGAATCCGGTTGTATTCGGCACCGACCACGGTCTTGCTCGTCAGGCCTAATAACATATGGTCGAGGGAAAAGCTCTGGCGGTCGCCGATTTGCTCCTGGTCATGCTTGATGTGCAGGTAGCTCTGGCGCAGCAGTTGGTCGCGGCTGCTGTCCCAGCTGTAGTCCTCGGCATTGCGCCAGTGCCGGCGGCTCTTGATGTAATAGAGCTGGTTGCTGGCCGTCAGGCTCTCGTTGATCGACCAGTCGCTGTTCAGTCGCGTCCATTCATCGTGGTAACGCTGTACCGCGTCGTGGAGGTTGTAGTTCTTTTTGCGCAGGCTGTCGCGGTAGTGGCCGTCGATCAGCGGAGTACCGAAGTCGTTCATCGGCTCACTGTCGCCGCGCTCGTGGGCCAGGGTGAAGCTCAGGTCATCACTGGCATCCCAGCGCAATGCGGCACTGACGGCGAGGTTTTCCGAGTCGCCGCGATCAATCCAGCCGTTGCTCTGCTCACGGTTGAGGGTGAGCCGGTAGCTCAGCCGCTCGTTTAACGAACCACCGCTGTCCAGGCCCAATTGCTGGCGGTCATACGAGCCATAGCCCAGGCGCAGATGGTTACGGATCTCGCCGGTGAAGGGCTTCTTCGGGATCACATTGATCACGGCCCCGGTTGCCCCTTCGCCATACAGCACCGAGGCCGGGCCGCGAATGATGTCGATGCGTTCGACCATCCACGGGTCTACTGGGAAGCTCTGGGTGCCTGCACCGGTGTACAAGCGCGAGCCGTCGAACAGGGTCATCACCGAGCTGTGACCGCTGAAGCCTCGGGCAGAGAGGGCGGTGTTGCCGTTGCCCGGGGTGCCCACAGAGGTGATACCCGGCGAGCGACTGACCGCGTCCTGCACACTGCGGTTGTTGCGCCCGTCGATGGCCTCGGCAGCGAGGCTGCTGGTGCTGGCAGGCGTCTCCAGCGCACTGAGGTTCAGTCGGGAGCCGGTCGGCAGTGGCGTTGCCAGATTGATGGCTTCGCGTTGGCTATCACGATCGCCCGTGATGGCTGTCGAGGGCAGGGCGAGGATGCGCTCGGCATCATCGGTGGCCAGTGTCGGCAGTGAAAGCGAGAGGCAAGCAGAGGACACAAGGGTGTGAAACAGGTAATTGCGGGACATGTCGTTCCAGGCTGAAACAGGAATGAATGAATCCCGGGGGAATAACGCATAGAGGCATGACGAGCACGCAGGCGCCCGCCAACCGGCCTGCGCCCGCCCACCGCGGGGTTGCCAAACAAGGCTTCAGGCCGGTCTCCGGGCTTGCGAGGGTCATGAGGCCTTCACCTTCCCATGCCGTGGCACAGTGGTTTGTCGAAGGCCTCGCTCGCTTACCGTTGCGGGGGCAGCGCCGGACTGGTCAAAGAGACGCACCGGCTTCCCGTTTCACCCTGCGCACGGCGGCGCAGGACACCTGAAACTGGCGCGCATCTGAACATCGAACGCCAGCTCAGTCAATCACTTAGCCGCGTTGCGCGGCAGCAGTGGCAGGTGTTGTCGTGCTCGATTTGCGCACCAGGCTGATCATCAGGACGATGCCGGCGACCGCTGCGGTCATCAGGGTTTCATAGCGGTATGCGGCGCTGAACAACATGTAGCCGAGCACGCTGCAGATCAAGGCGATGACAAACCAGGTCAGCCATGGGAACAGCCACATCCGAAACACCGGGGTCTGGCCTTTCTGCTCCAGCTGCTTACGCATGCGCAGTTGTGACACCGCGATCACCAGGTACACCAGCAGGGCGATGGCGCCGGTGGTCGAGAGCAGGAAGCCAAAGACCTTGCCCGGCAACAGGTAGTTGATCAGGCAGCCGACGAAGCCTGCCAGGGTGGACATCAGCACGGCCACGGTCGGCACGCCGCTGCGCGAAATGTAGCGGGTTGCAGTCGGTGCTTCGCCGCGTGCGCCCAGCGAGTAAAGCATGCGCGATGCGGTGTACAGGCCCGAGTTCATGCAACTGGTCACGGCGACGAACACCACCAGGTCAACGATCAGTTTCGCGCCTGGCACATTGAGCACTTCCAGTGCGCGCTGGAACGAGCCGACTTGCAGCAGTCGTGGGTCGTTCCAGGCAACCAGCGAGACGATGAAGAAAATCGAGAAAATGTAGAAGATCGCAATGCGGTAGATCACCAGGTTGGTGGCGCGGCGGATCTTCTCTTTGGGGTTCTCGGTTTCGTCGGCGGCGATGGTTACGATCTCGGCGCCGAAGAACGAGAAGATGGTCACCAGAATGCCGCCCAGTACCGCACCAAAGCCATTCGGCATGAAGCCGCCATTGCTCAGCAGTTGGCCGACCCCCGAGACCTCAGCCAGCGGCCAGTAGCCCAGTACGGCCGCGCTGCATACGCCGATGAAGGCCAGGATGGCGATGATCTTGATCAGGGCGAACCAGTACTCGAAGGTGCCGAAATTGCGCACGCTGATCAGGTTGGTGGCCGACAGGGTGATCATGATCAGGAAAGTGAAGGCCCAGGACGGGATGGCGGGGTACCAGGCATGCAGGATGTCGGCACCGGCGATGGCTTCGACCGGGATGATCAACACCCAGAACCACCAGTACAGCCAGCCGATGGTGAAGCCGGCCCAAGGGCCGATGGCCTCGCCGGCGTAGGTGGAAAACGAACCGCTGTTCGGGTTTGCAACGGCCATTTCGCCGAGCATGCGCATGACCAACAGCACCAGCAAGCCGGTCAGTGCGTAGGAGATCAGGATGGCCGGGCCTGCGGTGGCGATGGCGTTGGAGGAGCCGATGAATAGACCCGCACCGATAATGCCTGCGATGGAGATCATCGAGACCTGGCGTGTGGTCAGGCCATGCTTGAGCGAGCGTTGCCCGCGGTTGTTATTGTTTGAACTCATGCATCAACCCTCGGTTCAGCAGCCCCCTGGCTCACAGGTCCGTTCGGGATGAGCCGGCGCTGAACAATCGTTAGTAAGGAAACCTTCCGTGTCGGTACTGCGTCCTGGTCCTGGTAATTGATCCAGATCAGTATTGGTCGACGAACGGGGCTTCAACAAACGAGCAATACTCAGAACATCATTCCTTGGAGGAATTCAAGGTGTGCCTGGGACGACCGTGCGAGGTCTTAAGGAAAACCTTCTTGCTAAGTGCTTTGTGACCGGTGACGCCAAATTCGATACTTTTAGGAATGACAGTAGAATTTTTATTCGCTTGTGCCAGGCCACCGTCACTCGCTTAGATAGCCGCCATACACGACCCTCAAGCCACGGGAGCGGCGCTTGTCATGCCTGCGCAAACCATCAGCAATTCCATCGCAATAGTTCACCCGATCGAACTCGATCATGGCTGCAATGCCGAGGTCTGGGATGTCGATGGCAAGCGTTACATCGACTTTGTCGGCGGTATCGGCGTGCTCAACCTGGGCCATTGCAACCCGGCGGTGGTGGCGGCGATTCAGGCGCAAGCAGCACGCTTGACCCACTCGGCGTTCAACGCTGTGCCGCACACGCCTTACCTTCAGTTGATGGAGCGGCTTGTGGCGTTCATCGGCCTGAGCTACCCAGCCAGTGGCATGCTCACCAACAGTGGTGCCGAAGCAGCCGAAAATGCCCTGAAAATTGCCCGGGGCGTTACCCGGCGCACTGCAGTGGTGGCGTTCGACGGCGGTTTTCATGGCCGCACCCTGGCCACCCTGAACCTCAATGGCAAGGTCGCCCCGTACAAACAAGGCATTGGTGTGTTGCCGGGGCCGGTCTATCACTTGCCATACCCTAGCCCGGACAACGACGTCAGTGTCGATCAGGCGCTGAAGGCCATGGAGCGCCTGTTCAGTGTCGAAATCGACGTCAACGAGGTGGCCTGTTTTATCCTGGAGCCGATTCAGGGCGAGGGTGGTTTCCTGGCGCTGGAGCCAGCGTTTGCCCGGCACCTGCGTCAGTTCTGCGATGAGCGCGGGATTCTGCTGATTGTCGATGAAATTCAGTCTGGCTTCGGTCGCACCGGGCAGCGTTTTGGCTTCGGTCGCCTGGGTATTGAGCCGGACCTGCTGCTGCTGGGCAAGAGTATTGCTGGCGGGGTTCCGCTGGGCGCGGTGGTGGGCCGTCGGCAATTGATGGACACGCTGCAGCGCGGCGCATTGGGCGGTACCTATTCAGGCAACCCAATAGCCTGTGCGGCGGCGTTGGCCAGCCTGGAGCAAATGAGCGACAGCAACCTCGCCACCTGGGGCGAGCGGCAAGAGAAGGCGATTGTCGAGCGTTATCAGCGCTGGAAAGCGTCCGGTTTGTCCGCTTACCTGGGGCGCTTGACCGGCACGGGCGCCATGCGCGGCATCGAGTTGGTAAACGCGGACGGCTCGCCAGCGCCTCAGGCGCTGGCCACGTTGCTGCAAACCACCCGTGAGGCGGGGCTGTTGATCATGCCGAGTGGCAAATACCGGCATATCGTGCGCCTGCTGGCGCCGCTCACCATTGAACCCGAGGTGTTCGAGGAAGGCCTGGATATTCTCGAACGCTGCCTGGCTGGACTCAGCGCCTGACATCATTGCCCGCCTTACTGCTCGCAGCGGCCCTCGGGCCGCTGTACCACGACGTCCTGAAGACGCTGACCCGGCTGGCGACCTTGCCACCTCGGTAAAAAATACCCTTCACCCCATGAACCTTGTGCAGCGGCTCCAGTCTTAGGCCCTGCCTTGGCATGTCTTGCCTTGGCTGCGTTACTGCCTTTTCTGTCGTCACCTCTTCAGAGCTGTCTGCCTCATGCGCCAAGCCGTCCACTGTTCCCGCGTTGTTTCGCTCTGCCTCGTCCCGCTGTTGCCGCTGCTTTCCAGCCCCGCCCATGCGCGCGGGGAACAGCAACTGGCGGAGGCGATCAACGACTACCGTGCTCATCCCCAGCGTTGCAGCAGAAGTGCGGGCCGCGCCTTGCCGCCACTGGCGCTGAAGTCGAGCCTGGCGTTGCCGATTCGCTATCGCGGTGAAATGCGCGAGGCGCTGAAGGATTCCGGCTATCGGGCCGTTGCAGTGCGGAGTATCCGCTTGGTGGGTGCCTACGACGCTGATGAGGCGTTCGACCAGCTAGCGCGTGATTACTGCGCAGCCTTGCTCGATAACCAGTACGCGGATATCGGCATCCGTCGTGACGACAGTGAGTGGCGAGTCGTGTTGGCGCGCCCCTTGCTCGAGGGGCATCTGGAGGATCGGCGAGCAGCGGGCGCTACCTTGCTGGCACAGGTCAATGCGGCGCGGGCAAAGCCGCGCCTCTGTGGTCGTAAACGGTTTGCCGCCGCCCGGCCGCTTACCTGGAGTAGCGCCCTGGGGGCCGCAGCGCAAGGGCATAGCCGGTCGATGGCCAGCGGCAACTACCTGGCCCATCGGGACCTTGATGGTGACATGCCTGCAGACCGGGCATGGGCGGCAGGCTACCGTGGCCGGCAGATTGGCGAGAACATCGCCGCCGGGCAAGGTTCAGCGAGCAAGGCCCTGGCGGGCTGGCTGGCCAGCCCTGGCCACTGCGCCAACCTGATGAGCCCGATGTTTACCCAGGTTGGCGCGGCCTATGCGACAAACTCGCGTAGCGATGCGGGGGTCTATTGGACGATGGTGTTCGGTGCGCCCTGAGTAAAGCCCTTGTGCCGCAGGGGGGGATTTCGCGCATTATTAGCACCATCAGCAAAAGGGAGAGTTACATGCGCGTCCTATCATCCGCTTTGCGTTTTGCCGCGTTGTCTGTGGGGGTGGTGTTAGCCGCCACGGCAGCCGCGACCGAGGAGACGCAACTGGTCCAGTCGATCAATGCCTACCGCAGCCAGGTGCAGCGTTGTGCGGGGCAGGCCTCGCAGGAGTTGCCGCCACTTGCAGCCGATCCGCGTCTGGTGCTGTCTGCCAGTAGTGTCGGTGACCTGCAGCAGGCACTGGCGCGAGCCTCGTACCCGATGGTCAATGTGCAGGCGATCAGCTTGTCCGGGCCGCGTGATGCGCAGGCGGCGATGAAGGCGGTGCAGGAGAGTTTCTGCCAGATTGTGCTCGACCCGCAGTTCGTCGATATCGGCGTCAGCCGCGAAGACCGTGCCTGGCGCATCGTGCTGGCCCGGCCGCTGCTGGCGGGGCGACTGGGCGACTGGCAAGCCGAGGGCCAGAAGCTCCTCGAACAGATCAACAGCGCACGTGCGCAGGCCCGCCAGTGCGGCACCCAGCCCTTTGGCGCGACAACACCGTTGGCCTGGAATGCGACACTGGCAACGGCGGCTGAAGGCCATACCCGATCCATGGCCAACAACAATTTCTTCGATCACAAGGACCGCGAGGGTCGTACACCGGGTGACCGGGCTGAACTGGCAGGTTACAGCGGCCAACTGATTGGCGAGAACATTGCCGCCGGGCAGGACACCGTACGCAAGGTGGTCGACGGCTGGCTGGCCAGTCCTGGCCATTGTGCCAACCTGATGAACCCGAGGTTCCGCGAACTGGGCGCAGCCTACGCAGTCGACCCCAAGAGTGACGCGGGGATCTACTGGACCGCGATGTTCGGTACGCCGTGAGCGCCTGTAATGGTATCGGCGCGGTGTCAGTACGTGCGCGGTGCCTGCATCGTTGGCAAGCCAACTCCCACAGGGAGCACGGCGCTTTCGGTATTTGGCTTAGGGGCGTTTCTTTTGCAGACTTTTCAGGCGCTGGGTTGCGCGCTGTGCGGCGGCCATCTTTTCCGGCCGCTTCATGCGCTTCCATTTCTTGATGTCTTCCTTGCTGCGACCACAGCTCAGGCACAGGTCGCCGCTGAGCTGGCAGACGGCGATACACGGGTTCTCGATATCCTTGGCCATGCTTCAACCCCGCGCCAAACGCTGTTGCCAGTTTCCCGCATGAGTGCGCTGGCATTGTTCTTCCGTGTCGTAGTGCACATGTCTCGACACGGGGTCGAGGGCAATCCCGGCTTCAGCCAGCGCCATTGCCGTCAGCTCAACCATGCGCGCGCCTTGCCCGCTGGCCAGGGCCTGTTGCTTGTTGGTCAGGGTATCGAAGACCCAGGTCACCCTCAGGCTGGAGGGGAACGCCCGGTAATCCACCGTGTGGGTTAGCCAGCAGAACCCGACGATTTCTGCCTTGGCCGTCTCGCAGGCCTCGGTCAGGGTTGCCACCAGGCGGCGCTCGATGTTCGCCTGATCGCGCTTGTTGAAAAACATGGGTTGATCCTTGCCTGTGTGTCGACGTGCAGTCTCTGGGGTGAAACGTTTTTTGCGCGAAGGGGTGACTTGTTCCGCTTGGCCGTCATCTCTGCTTGCATCATAAGCGATGTGCTGATGCCTCAAGCACAGAATGCTGAGTTGCTGATCGATATCGACTACTTCAGCAATCGCGCTGATTCGGGCTGCGGACCAGGCGTTTTACAGCGCGAAAGCCGCAGGCCGCAACCGTGTGGCTGTTCATGCGGCGCTACAGCAGGAGCAGCAAGCCCCCGGCTGACAGGCCTAGCAGGAAGCACAGGCTTTCCACGCCCGCTTTTCGGGAGGCCAGGGTGAAGGCATAGATCCCCTTGACCAGGTTGTTGCTGGCCGCTGCAACGATGATGGCGGAGGCTGCGACCGACAGCGGGGTGCTGCTCACGGCAGACTGCGTCATGCCGAGAATGAACGGGTCTACATCGGTGACGCCCATCACCGAGGCCAGTGAGTAGATGCCCACGGACCCCAAGTATTCGATTGCCAGGTGTGTTGCCACCAGCATGCCGACAAACAGAAATGCGAACAGTAGCGCGGCACTGATTTCCAGCGGGTTCTTGGGTTCAAGTGGCTTTATCGTCGTCGCCCCGGCGTATCCTTTTCGCGACCATAGCCAACCGATGAGTATCGCCATACTGCCCAGGACGATGAACGGAAGTGCCAGGCGGCTCATCAGGTCGCGGTTGAACAGGGCCAGGAGTGCCGCCAGGCGCAAGTACATGGCGCCCGATGCAATCAGGATGGCGCCAGAATAAAGGTGCGCCTGTTCTTCCTGCTGCGAGCGCCTGGCAAGCACCACCGTGGTCACAGTCGATGAATAGGCGCCCCCCACGAGTGCCGACATCAACACGCTGCTCTGGTTTTTTGTCACGCGCTGCAACACATAGCTGCCATACGACAATGCGCTCACAGCAACCACAACAAGCCAGGTGGTGAAGGGGTTGATCTGAAACGGGGTGAGTGGTGTGTTCGGCAACAGTGGCAGGATGACTGCGGACAGCAGGAGAAATTTTGCGAAGGTCAGGATGTCCGTGGTTTCAATGCGCTTAGCCAGGTTTTCCAGCTGTGTCTTCAGCTCCAGGAGGATGATGCTCGACACGGTCAGCGCGGTGGCCAGCCAGAACATCTCGTGATAGATCAGGGCGCCCACCAGGTAGGTGGTCAGCCCGGACATTTCCGAGGTGATGCCGGGTGATCCGGTAGAGGAGAGTCGGTGCCAGTAGGCCAGTAACAGGAAGGCGGCCACAACGGCAAAGCCCAACGCTTGCGGCAGCAGTTCGCCACTGTTCAACACTGCAATCGAGTAACCGATCAGGCCTATCAGTGGATAGGTACGGACGCCGCCAAACGCATACTGGTCATTGTTGGTCTTGTGCTCTTCGCGTTCCAGCCCGATGAGGAAAGACAGGAACAGCACAAAGAACAGGTGGATTGCGTCTGTGGGAAGCCAGTCAAAGCTGTTCATCGAGTCTCATCAAGGCAGGTGGCAAGAAACTTTCACACTATAGACTCATCCGGGTGGAAAGCTTGCCGGTTACCGGTGTTCGCATCCATTCACCGCCGGGTTAGCCGTGTTTGAGGGGCAAGCGGAACCCGTTGCGCTTCAGTGTCTCGCTCGGAAGCTCCTTGAACAGTGCCTGGTAACTGCTGGAAAACCGCCCCAGGTGCCAGAACGACCAGCGCATTGCCACTTCCGCCACGGTCACATCGCGGGCCTTGAGCAGTTCGCGTCGTGCGCCGTTGAGGCGACGCAGGCGTAGCCAGTGGGTCGGGGTCATGCCGGTATAGGCTTTGAAGGCGCTCTGCAGTTGGCGCAACGATCCTCCCGCAATGTGCGAGAGCTCCAGCAAGTTGACGGTTTCCTCGGGTGAGTCCGCCGCCCACTCGCATACCCTGCGCATGATGTTGCGCTCTTCGGTGCGCCGCCACAGCTCGTTCTGCCCAAGGCGGGCACAGGCGTTGTCGAGGATGAACAAACAGTCTTCCAGCAACTGCTCGGCCAGTGCGCCCTGGTCGGGTGAGTCGAGGCTTTGCGAGAGTCGGGTGAGGGTGCTGCTCAGCCAGCTGCTGAACAAGGCATTCTGCTGGGAGTTGAGCGGCGCCATGAACAGGCCTTCCATCGCGGCGACATCCAGCCCGTGCCCACGAACGAACTCCGGCCCAAACACCACGGCCACTTCCTGGTAGTTCTCCGGAGTGATCCAGATATTGCGGCTCTCGCCGTTCAACACGTAAAGGCTGTTGTCGCTGCGGTCGAAACAGAACGCCAGTGAGCCACTGGGTGCGCTGAAGCTCTGTTCTACGCGAGTGTTCATGCGTTCTTCGTAGACGTCCACGCCCTGTAGGTCCAGGCAGCGCACCAGCCCCGCGAAATGCCCAGGGGACATCTGCTGATAGTGCTGTGCCCAGCCAGGGGTCGCACGCACCTGTTCGGCAACATCGGCGGTGGTAAAAGCCTGGACACGCAAGGGGTTCAGCGATGTCATGGAAACCTTCAATGCACTACATTGGTGCATTTTGTTGTGTTCAAAGTGGATAGATCGAAGCCCGATCGCTCGCCCAAGATAGTCCTCAACGCGATGCAGGGGAAGCCATGCACCCCGCGATGCGTAGAAGGCGCCATGTCGGGTGCCACCCCAAAACAACAACGAGGTTTTTATGAATACCCCTTTCGATCAGCTGTCCGCCTGGCTGAAAGAACACAAGATTACTGAAGTGGAGTGCGTGGTCAGCGATTTGACCGGGATTGCCCGTGGCAAGATCGCGCCCACCAACAAGTTCCTGCATGAACGGGGCATGCGCCTGCCGGAAAGTGTGCTGCTGCAGACGGTGACCGGCGATTTCGTCGACGACGAAATCTACTACGACCTGCTCGACCCGGCCGATATCGACATGATCTGTCGGCCAGACTCAAACGCGATCTATGCCGTGCCGTGGGCCATAGAGCCGACTGCCATTGTGATTCACGACACCTTCGACAAGCTCGGCAACCCGATCGAACTGTCGCCGCGCAACGTCCTGAAGAACGTCTTGAAGCTGTATGCCGACAAAGGCTGGCAACCCATCGTCGCGCCCGAGATGGAGTTCTACCTGACCCAGCGCTGCGACGATCCGGACCTGCCGCTGCAAGCCCCGCTGGGCCGCTCGGGCCGTGCCGAAAGTGGTCGGCAGTCGTTTTCAATCGACGCCGCCAACGAATTCGACCCGCTGTTTGAAGACGTCTATGACTGGTGCGAAGCTCAGGGCCTGGACCTCGACACACTGATTCACGAAGACGGCCCGGCGCAGATGGAAATCAACTTCCGTCATGGCGATGCGCTGGACCTGGCTGACCAGATCACCGTGTTCAAGCGCACGATGCGCGAGGCTGCGCTCAAGCACAACGTCACCGCCACCTTCATGGCCAAGCCGATAGGGGATGAGCCAGGCAGTGCCATGCACCTGCACCAGAGCGTTGTGGACATCGCCAGCGGAAAACCGATCTTTGTCGATGCCGACGGGAAGATGAGCGAACTGTTCCTCCACCACATCGGCGGCCTGCAGAAGTACATCCCGAAAGTGCTGCCGATGTTCGCACCCAACGTCAACTCGTTCCGCCGCTTCCTGCCGGACACCTCGGCGCCGGTGAACGTGGAGTGGGGCGAAGAAAACCGCACGGTGGGCCTGCGTGTACCGACCTCCAGCCCTGAAGCCATGCGCGTGGAAAACCGCCTGCCAGGGGCGGATGCCAACCCCTACCTGGCGATTGCCGCCAGCTTGCTCTGTGGTTATCTGGGCATGGTCGAGCAGATCAACCCGAGTGCCGCCGTGCAGGGCCGAGCCTATGAGCGCCGCAACCTGCGCCTGCCGATCACCATCGAGGATGCGCTGGCGCACATGGAAGACTGCCCGACCATCGAGCGCTACCTGGGCAGTAAGTTCGTGCGCGGTTACGTCGCGGTGAAACGTGCCGAACACGAGAACTTCAAGCGGGTCATCAGCTCATGGGAGCGTGAGTTCCTGTTGCTCAGCGTCTGATTTCGGCCACGTCATAACCATCGATAAAACAATATGAAAGGTGTCGATATGCGTCTTATGAAAACCGTTGTTCCGGCGGGCTTTGCCTTGCTGTTCGGTACGCTTGCCCAGGCTCAGCCAAGTGTCAGTGTGTACAACTGGACCGACTATATCGGTGAGACCACGCTCGCTGACTTTCAGGGCAAAACCGGGATCAAGGTGATCTACGACGTATTCGACTCCAATGAAACCCTGGAGGGCAAACTGTTGGCAGGGCGGACCGGGTACGACGTGGTGGTGCCGTCCAACCACTTTCTGGCACGCCAGATCAATGCTGGCGCGTTCCTGAAACTGGACCGCGCCGAGCTGCCCAACTGGAAGAACCTCGATCCGGCGCTGCTCAAGCTGTTGGAAAAGAACGATATCGGTAACGCGCACTCGGTGCCCTATCTGTGGGGCACCAACGGCATCGGCTACAACGTCGACAAGGTCAAGCAGGTGCTGGGTGTAGACCACATCGACTCCTGGGCCGTGCTGTTCGAGCCCGAGAACCTGAAAAAGCTCAGTCAGTGCGGCGTGGCGATGATGGACTCGGCCGATGAGCTGTTTCCGGCGGTACTCAACTACATGGGCATGAACCCGAACAGCACCCGCCCTGAAGACTACAAGAAGGCCGAAGCCAAGCTGATGACCTTGCGGCCGTACATCACCTATTTTCATTCCTCCAAATACGTGACGGACCTGGCCAACGGCGATATCTGTGTGGCAATGGGTTACTCAGGTGATGTGTTCCAGGCCGCCAACCGTGCCAAGGATGCAAAAAACGGTGTTCACATCGCCTACGCCATTCCCAAGGAAGGCAGCAACCTGTGGTTTGACCTGCTGGCGATTCCCGCCGATGCCAAAAACACCACACAAGCCCATGCCTTCATCAACTACCTGCTTGAGCCAAAAGTGATCGCCAGCGTGAGCAGCACCGTTGGTTATGCCAACCCGAACCCGGCGTCCAAGGCGTACATGGAGGCCGAGCTTGCCAGCAACCCGGAGGTCTATCCGCCGCAAGCCGTGCTGGACAAGCTGTACATCTCGAAAACGCTGCCGCCTGCGATCATGCGCTTGATGACCCGCGCCTGGAGCAAAGTGAAATCCAACCAATGAGTCGAGCACGTACCATGGCAACGTCGTCGGAACATGCCCGTTCGTACTATTACGCAACGGCGAAACACATGGCTGCCTATCCCGCACTGGCATCGGATGTTATCGCCGATGTCTGTGTGATCGGCGGCGGCTTTACCGGGGTCAACACCGCGATTGAGCTGGCCCAGCGGGGGCTCTCGGTGGTGCTGCTCGAAGGCCGGCGAGTCGGCTGGGGCGCCAGTGGGCGCAACGGCGGCCAATTGATTCGCGGAATCGGTCACGACGTTTCAGGCTTTGCTCGTCATGTCGGCCAGGAGGGCGTGCGCTACCTGCAGCGCGCGGGTATTGAATCGGTCGAGGTGGTCGGCACGCGGATTCGTGAACACGCGATCGACTGCGACCTGCGCTGGGGGTTCTGTGAGCTGGCCAATACGCCTGCGCAGTTCGCCGCCTTCAGCGAGGAGCAGGAAAGCCTCGCAGCCTTGGGTTACCGCCATGAAACCCGACTGATCAGGCCAGAGCACATGTGCCAGGTCGTGGCGTCGGACGCTTATGCCGGTGGCTTACTGGACATGGGCTCGGGCCACCTTCATCCCCTTGATCTGGTCTTGGCTGAAGCGCGTCTGGCCGAATCACTGGGCGTGCGTATCTACGAGCAAAGCCCGGTGCTGGAACTGATCCACGGCAACACGGTACAGGTGCGTTGTGCCAAGGGTACGGTCAAGGCGGGAAGCCTGGTGCTGGCGTGCAACGCGCACCTGGACGACCTGGAGCCGCGCCTGAGCGGCAAGGTGCTGCCTGCTGGCAGTTACATCATCACCACCGAGCCGCTGGCGCCCGCCGTGGCCAACGCGCTGATCCCGCAGAACCTGGCCCTGTGTGACCAGAAAGTCGGCCTGGATTATTACCGCCTGACCGCTGACCGGCGCTTACTGTTCGGTGGCGCGTGTCACTATTCCGGGCGCGACCCGGCGGATATCGCCAGCTACATGCGACCGAAAATGCTCAAGGTGTTCCCGCAGCTGGCCGACGTGCGCATCGACTTCCAATGGGGCGGCAAGATCGGCATTACGGCCAACCGTTTTCCCCAGGTTGGGCGTTTGCAACAGCACCCGAACGTGTTCTATGCCCAGGGCTACTCAGGCCATGGCCTGAACGTCACTCACTGGACCGCGAAACTGCTGGCCGAAGCGATTCATGCCGGGCACAGCCATGGCCTGGACATCTTCAGCAAAGTGCCGCACATGACCTTCCCCGGTGGCCCGGCCTTGCGCTCGCCGCTGCTGGCGCTGGGGATGTTGTGGTATCGGCTGCGGGAGTTGTTGGGGTAGCGCCAGTA
This sequence comes from Pseudomonas sp. HLS-6, assembly GCF_002753995.1. NCBI lineage: Bacteria > Pseudomonadati > Pseudomonadota > Gammaproteobacteria > Pseudomonadales > Pseudomonadaceae > Pseudomonas > Pseudomonas sp. HLS-6. The sequence goes on along the minus strand of NZ_CP024478.1, from coordinate 3,138,794 downwards.
TTCTCGTTAAAAGGACGAGGAGGGTTACTCGGCCGCAACCACCTGATTGCGGCCTAGGGCCTTGGCGCGGTACATGGCTTTGTCGGCATTGTTCAACAGGTCGTGCAGGTCCATATCCTCGGCACTCGCCAAGGCTACCCCGAGGCTGGCGGTAAGGCGTTGTGTTCGTGTTTTTTCGAGCATCAAGGGCATCTCGGCAATCGATTTTCCGAGCTGTTCGGCAATGCGTAGCGCTGCCTCCAGGGTGGTATCTGCCAGCAGTACCGCGAACTCCTCACCGCCAAGCCTGCCGTAGACGTCCGATTCGCGAAAGGACGCCCGGATCACTGCACCTATTTGGCGCAGAACCTCATCACCGGCCTGGTGGCCGTGTGTGTCGTTGATCTGCTTGAAGTGGTCGATGTCCAGCACCAGGGCGCAAAGAGGGCGCTGATTGCGCTTGCAGTAGCTGTAGAGTTGCTGGGCATGCTCGAAAAATGCGCGGCGATTGTTCAGGCCGGTGAGTTCGTCGGTCTGCGCGGCATAGCTGGCAATGCGGTGTGCGTGCTCCATTTCATGGGTTAGACGAAAGGCTTTCTCCAGCGCCTCGGAGAGCTCGCGCGTCGCCCGCACGATGGATGCCGAGAACAACAGGGCGGCGATGGCCATGCCGACCTGCATCGCCGATGGCTGAAGCAGTAGCCAGAGCGTGCACGGCAGCAAGACCAGCCCCATGGCCGACAAGGTCATGGATCGGTATGCCGAGTAGCAGGACACGGCGCTGCCGGCCATGCCGACGGTAAACAGCAGTACGATCGCCTGCGCCAGGAGGTCATCACTGGGCATTATCGCCAGCGCGCCGAGCCCCCAGAGGCCGGCAGAGAGCACCAGGGTGATCCAGTATTTGCCTTCCCAGCGGTCAGGAACGCGTTCGCGCTCATGGCTGCGAAAGTAGGCCAGGAACAAGCCGATGCGCAGCAGTGTTGCGCCACCGAGCAGTGAGATCCATAACAGAATGACGGATTGATCCGCACGTTCCCAGCACAGCCAGCAGAGCATACAGGCGGCAATGAAGCTGCCGACCACCGCCGTTACAGACTGACGGAACAGCAGATGCAAGCGGTCGGTACGAACTTGCTCGGCAATGAGCACATTCTGGTCATGCTGTAGTGCAAAAGGGTTCATTCGCGCCGCCCAATCATGACACTGCTCCATCAGCGCAGTTGGGGGATGGTTGACTGTCATCGACCCAGGCGCGCGAGTGCTAAAAACCTTACGAATATAAAGGATAACTCAGCGACGTATCTATGCAATCCAGAGGCCACCCGGAAAATACCGGAAAATAGCCAACCTGCGTCATGTACAAGCCCCTAAAACCCACTTCACTTTCATCAGTACTCTGGGAAGTCACCCAGGTAGCACACAGGCGAGCTTGCGCCTGCCGATCGATCAAGCGCCTCTTCCAGCCAGTCGGCGAGGACCACGGCATTGTTTGCCTGCGGATCCCTGGCTGCGAACACAAGGGTAAGCGTACCCTTTTCGGCATGGGGCAAAAGCGTTTGCCAATACTCCGGATGTGCGGCCAGCTCTTGCCGATAGGCCGCGGTGAACTGGGCAAAATCCAGTTCACCGGACTTGAAGGCCTTGCGTAAGTGCGTAGAGGGTGCAACGTCTTGCAGCCACGCGTTCAGCAACAGCTGGTCTTTCCGACAATTTCGCGGCCACAGCCGATCAACCAGAACGCGGTATCCGTCTTCCGCGGCTGCTGGGGTGTAGGCGCGTTTGCACTGAATCATGGGGGGATCGGGTTACTGCCGATCGACCGAGAACTTGCCTGCGCCTGTCACGCTGAGCAGCAACAAGCCTCCCATGATGCTGATGTTCTTGTAGAACTGGATCATGTTGGCGGCCTTGTCGGGCTCAGGCATGCTCCAGAAGGGATGGCCAATGAGTGCCGTCCCCAGCACGAACAACGCCATCAATGCCGCCAGTGGCCGGGTAAAAAAACCGACTATAAGGGCAATGCCGACGAAGAACTCCATCAGTATTGCGATCCCTGCTGCCACGGGCGGCATCGGTGCGCCAAGCGACGCAAGATAGCCTGCAGTACCTTCGAAGTTGGTCAGCTTGCTCCAGCCAGACATGACAAAAATAGTCATCAGCAAAAGGCGTGCGATGAGGATGATCAAGTCTTTCTGCTGTTCAAACAGGGTGTAACGCATGGTCTTTACCCGATGCTGAATGTAATGCCATGAGTCTAGTCATTGCGTCGCCGAGTGCCAGTACGCGCAAAGGCTGAGGTGAGTACCTGCAGCCAGCCCATCACCGCGTCTCTAAGCTGTTCGCTGTGTTGAACAGGCGTTGCATCTGGTCGGCCGGTCGTGGCTGGCTAAACCAGTAACCCTGGCCATAGTGGCAGCCTTCATTGAGCACAAAATCGAGTTGTGCCGGGGTTTCGATGCCCTCGGCGACGACCTCCAGGCCGAGGTTCCGGCCAAGGCCGATGATCGCCTGGCTGATCGTGCCTTGTTTGCTATTGAACGGGATACCGCCGATGAAGCTCTTGTCCAGTTTGAGAATGTGCAGTGGAAAGCGCGTGAGATAGCCGAGTGATGAGTATCCGGTGCCAAAGTCGTCCAACGCCAACAATACGCCCAGGCTGGCCAGTTCATTCAGGCAGGCCAAGGTGTTCGAGTCCTCATTGATCAACTGGCTTTCGGTAATTTCCAGGATCAGGCTGGCAGGGGGCAGGCCGCTTTCCTGCAGGATGTCGATCAGCCTGGGGGTGAAGTCGGTTTGTTGCAGTTGCAGGCTGGAAATGTTCACCGAACAGCGGATGTGCTCATGTCCTTCCATCTGCCAGGTGCGGGTCTGCTGGCAGGCCTGGCGCAGTACCCATTCGCCGACGTGGATGATTTCTCCTGATTCCTCCAGCGCTGGAATGAACTCCAGGGGTGAAATCAGGCGTTCATCCTGGCGCCAGCGCAGCAGCGCTTCCACCCCGCACACCTGTGGTACCCCTTGGTCCAGGCGATAGATCGGTTGGTAGTGCAGTTCGAATTCATCGTGCTGGAGTGCCTGGCCCAGCGCGGACTCCAGTTCCAGATGGTGCTGTGCATCGTCCTGCAAGGCTTCACTGTAGTGGGCAAAGCGTGCCTTGCCAGCAGATTTGGCGCTGTAGAGGGCAAGGTCGGCGGCCTGCACGACATCCAGCGCCTTGCCATGTTCGTGCATGGGGGCGATGCCAATACTGGCACTGACCACAAGGGTATGGCCGTCGATATGCAGCGGCTGATGCAGGTTGTCCAGAATGCGCTGGGAGATGTGTTCGGCGTCAAGGCTGCAGCTGAGGTCGCTAAGCAGGACGATGAATTCGTCGCCGCCGAAGCGGAACAGTTGATCACTGGGACGCAGCGCGTTTCTCAGGCGCTGGGCCACTTCGACCAGCACGCGATCACCGACACTGTGGCCGAGGCTATCGTTGATCAGCTTGAAGCGGTCGAGGTCGATGAACAGCAGAGCTTCGTAGTCGCCGCCCCTGCGTTCTTTCATGATGGTCTTCTGCATTTGCTCATCAAGGCGTATGCGGTTGGCCAGACCGGTCAGCGGATCATGGTGAGCGGCATGCATCAGGCGTTGCTCGACGTCTTTGCGGGCACTGATATCGGACTGCGAGCCGGTCATGCGTAACTGGCCCGGTGTGGTGACTTCGGCGACCCCGCGTGCCAGTACCCAGGTATAGTCACCGTTGCTTTGGCGGATACGGTACTCATGGTGCACGAGGGCGGTCCGCCCTTGCAGGTGAGCATCGATGGCTTGACGAAAATCCGGCAAGTCGTCCGGGTGAACGCGGTTGAACCAACTGGCACTGCTCTCGCCCATGCTGTCGCGGCTGAGGCCGAGCATGCTGGCCCAACGCTCGGATACATACAGTCGATCCTGGTCGATGTGCCAGTCCCAGATGCCGTCGTTGGCACCGCGCAGTGCACGGGCGAAGCGTGCTTCGCTGTCTTCCAGCGCCTTGTGCTGCGCTGCGCTGTAAGTGTCGATGGCCAGGGTCATGTCGAAGAACACGGCCTTCAACAGGCTTGAGTAAAGCGTGGCCTGATCGCTGTCACCGAATAGGCTGGCAAGCATATCGTCAAGGTACAGACGGTAGGTGCCCAGGTACCATTTCAACTCCAGGCCGACCTGTTGGTGGATCACGCCAATGCGCAGGCGGCTGTTGATGTAGGCATCATCGTAGAGACCAGCCCACAAGCGCTGGTAGTACTCCGCCTGGCTGTGCTTCAGGCGGGTAGTGATCTCGGGCGTGCGCAGCAGTGCAGACGGTGTGGCAAACTGCTCCAGGTGACGGTACAGCCGATTGATGAACGTCGGCTGAGCAGGGGCCATGCGCGCTGCTGCTGCGCTGAGACGCTCGGCATCCGCTGCGCTCCAGTCTAGAAAGCGAAAGCGCTCGGCGATTTCCTCCTGGTCGAGGCGAATACGTTTAAGCAACTCCGTCAGATCTGCTGTCACCTTCATTCACATGGCCCTGTACTTGTACAGATACGTTTTCTGCTGAAAAAAAAGCGCCGTGCCCCTGCATTCTGCTCAAGAACGCATGGTCACGGCGCTTCGTCTTTCAGGCCCGATGTCCTGCTCGGCAAAGCCGGTTCCCGCTTCTAGCGGAACCTACTGATGGCATAATTACATCATTCTGGATTGTCTGACAACTTCTCCAGCAGCCCAACCAGACGCCGCCGTAACATCCCCAGTTCCCGGGATTTGAAGGCATGACGCGTCTGCTCCAAAACCTCGGTCGTTTCGACCAAGGCCGCGTGTACTCGCCCGGTCGACCCGAGGTGCGCGTCACCTAGCCAGCGACAAAGGGGGGCGGCACTGCAATCACTCGGTACAACCAGCACCTCGCAGTCTGGCGCGATGTTAGCCAGCAGCGGGCGTAGCTGGTCGGCTAGCACTTCATTGCTGCAGATGATTCGGGCTGCCTGGTTGGACTCGTACATGGCACTGCATCCCTACGAAGGTGGACGGGCTATGTACAGCAACGCCTGTTGCAGTTCACTGACATGAATCAACGTTCAAGCCGCCCGTGCTCAGTTGCTGCTGTTTGATATGTGCGCCTGCCTCATGGTTGATAACAGTATTGAATACTTGGATGATGGCTGATTGATGTCAATGCTGCGTCAGTGTGACGCGTTTAAAGTTCCTCGATACGATCAAGGTGCACCGACTTCAGGCCCGCGTTTTGATTACTGACACCATGACGTTTGGCACACGGGTGCTAAGGAGCGGTTGCGATGTTTAGTGGTAAATGGCGAACGCGAGTTGCCGAGCAGGACGATGAGCTGGTCGCGTTGCGCCGAGAAAACGAAGCCTTGCGCCAGGAAAACCGGCAATTGGCCGATCTGGTTGCCCAGACCCAGGCCGAACAGGCTGCGCTCAATGGTTACAGCCGCTACCAGAGTGAGCTGCATGACAAGCTGGGCATGTTCGATGAGTCCATGAAGCAGACCCGTGATGGCGTGGTCCATCAGGCAGAAATTCTGCGCGGCGAAGTGGACCACCTCAAGGCCAATAGCGGTGTATTTGCCCAAACCTCCGAGATGCTGTCCTCGTTCTCCAGTTCGCTCACGCACATGGCAGAGCAGGGCGTGAGCAGCGTGGAGAGTGTCAGCCAACTCAAGACCCGCGTGAGTGAGATCAGCAACATCGTTGGCTTGATCAAGGCGATTTCTGACCAGACCAACCTGCTGGCACTGAATGCGGCCATCGAGGCGGCGCGTGCCGGTGAACAGGGCCGTGGTTTTGCAGTGGTTGCCGATGAGGTCCGGGCGCTGGCGCAACGCACCCATCAGGCGACCCAGGACATCAGCGTTCTGGTGGATGGCATCAACACCGATACGGCGGCGGCAAGCGCCTCGATCGGTAACCTGTCCACCGAGGCAACCCGCCTGGCCAGCGATGTGTCGTCGTCGGCGCAGACCCTGGATGAAATGGTGGTGATGGGCGACCACATGACCGGCTTGATCGAGAATATCGCGCTCAGTTCGTTCTGTGAGGCGGTCAAGCTTGATCACCTGTTGTTCAAGTTGATGGTCTATCTGCGCCTGTTCAATCAAGACCAGAACCTTGAGCTCTCGGACCACAAGAACTGCCGTCTCGGGAAGTGGTACCTCACGCCTGAAACCCAGGAAACCTACCGAAATGATCGGTCATTCAGCCAGCTCGACGATCCGCACCGTCTCTGCCACGAGTCCGCAAGCGAGGCGTTGCACAAGGCGCAGCACAAGGACTGGAATGCCGTGGTGCAGTCGTTGAACAGCATGGAAGTCGCCAGCTTGAAGGTTAACCAGGTTCTGGTTGCGCTGGCTAACCGGGACGCTTAGCAGAGGATTGCCGCGTGCGGGTCGCACTCATGCTACTAGTATGAACATGCAGCCGTTAAGGAGCCTGGCATGATTGCGATACGTGAAGCATGGAAAGCCGGTTTGTTCGGGCGCGAGCATTGGCTAGGCAATCTGGTGTCCGGGGTGGTTGTCGGGGTGGTTGCACTGCCTTTGGCCATGGCTTTTGCCATCGCCTCGGGTGTCAAGCCCGAGCAAGGCATCTACACCGCAATCATTGGTGGCCTGCTGGTGTCGATCTTTGGCGGTAGCCGGCTGCAAATTGCCGGTCCGACAGGGGCATTTATCGTCATCCTGGCAGGTGTCACCGCGACCCACGGTGTCGAGGGCCTGCACATTGCCACGATGATGGCCGGCGTCATCCTGTTGCTGCTGGGCATCACCCGCCTGGGTGCAATCATCAAGTTCATCCCGGACCCGGTGATCGTCGGTTTTACCGCGGGCATCGGCGTGATCATCTGGGTGGGTCAGTGGAAGGACTTCTTCGGCTTGCCGGCAATTACCGGTGAGTACTTTCACGAGAAGTTCTGGCATTTGCTGCTCGCGCTGCCGAACCTGCACATGGCCACGACGTCGTTGGCGTTGCTCAGCCTGTTCCTGGTGCTGATCACCCCCAGAATTGCAGCGCTCAAACGCTTTCCCGGGCCATTGGTTGCCATGGTGGTTGCGACGCTGATCCAGTCGCTGTTTCACTTCGATGGCGTCGCCACGATTGGCAGTGCCTTCGGCGGTATCCCTCAAGGTTTCCCTGACTTCAACCCGCCGCAGATCACCCTGGCGCGTGTTATTGACCTGATTGGGCCGGCGTTTGCGATCGCCATGCTGGGGGCCATCGAATCGCTGCTTTCCGCTGTGGTTGCCGACGGAATGGCCGGCACTCGGCACGACTCCAATCAGGAACTGATCGGCCAGGGTATCGCCAACCTGGCAACCCCTCTGTTTGGTGGGTTTGCTGCGACCGGCGCGATTGCCCGTACCGCGACCAATATCCGTAATGGCGGTACAAGCCCGCTGGCCGGTATTGCCCATGCCATTACCCTGGTCTTGATCATTCTGTTCCTGGCACCCTTGGCCTCGAACATTCCTCTGTGCGCCCTGGCGGCCATCCTGTTCGTTGTCGCCTACAACATGAGCGAGTTGAAACACTTCAAGCGTATGGTTCAACGTGCCCCGCGCGCCGATGTAGCGATTCTGCTCATTACCTTCACCCTCACCGTATTCAGCGATCTGGTAATCGCCGTGAACATCGGCGTGATTCTGGCGATGCTGCAGTTCATGCGGCGCATGGCATCCTCCGTCGAGGTGCAGCAGGTCGTCGAGCACGAGCTCGAACACGAACTGCGCCAGAACGGTCACCAGCACCTGCCGCCTGGCGTGTTGATCTACACCGTCGAGGGGCCGCTGTTCTTTGGTGCGGCGGAAACCTTTGAGCGTGCCCTGGCCCAGACGCATACCGATCCCGTCGTACTGATTTTGCGCCTTAAACACGTACCGTTCATGGATATCACCGGCCTGCAAATGCTCGAAGAAGTCATCCAGCAACTGCACAAGCGGCACATTGTCGTAAAGCTCTGTGAAGCCAATGCCAAGGTGTTGGGCAAGCTCGGCAGGGTAGGCATCCTGCAAGCCATTGGCAGCCAGCATTACCATGCGGCGTTCAGTGACGCACTGGCTGACGCTGCCGAGCTTGCGCGCTGACCTCGACAGCGGGCGCTACGCTTGCCGCATCGTTTTTCACCTGCACCGGGAAGTTGTTCATGAGGCATATCGAAGCTCATAAAACACAGCGTATCGGCTGGCTGCGTGCCGCTGTGCTTGGCGCCAATGACGGTATTGTTTCCACTGCCAGCCTGATCCTGGGTGTGGCGGCGGCCGGCGCAAGTGCTGCAAGTATTCTGATCGCCGGCGTTGCAGGCCTTGTTGCGGGGGCGATGTCGATGGCCGCTGGCGAATACGTGTCGGTTAGTTCGCAGGCGGATACCGAGCGTTCCGACCTGGACCGGGAGCGTAAAGAGCTGGCGGCTGATCCTGTACATGAACACGCAGAGTTGACCGAGATCTACGTTGGTCGCGGGCTCGATAAAGAATTGGCCAGCCGCGTCGCCACACAGTTGATGGCACACGATGCGCTGGGTGCGCATGGCCGCGATGAACTGGGCATTTCCGAAGCATTGGCCGCGCGACCGGTGCAGGCTGCCCTGGCCTCGGCAGGTACGTTTTCAGTCGGTGCGGCACTGCCATTGCTGATCGTTCTATGGGTGCCGCAATCGCTGCTGATGTATGCCGTGGCTGGCAGTTCGCTGCTGTTTCTGATGCTTCTGGGGGTGTTGGCAGGCTACACCGGTGGCGCGTCTGTGGTAACGGCTGCAGCGCGCGTGACCTTTTGGGGCGCACTGGCCATGGGCTTGACGGCGGGGGTCGGTGTTTTGTTTGGCGTCACCGCTTGACGGGCGTGCGCCAGGTTATGTGGCAGCCGTAATCAACGGCCGCGACGCCGGTACACCACCGCCTCGATATTCTTGCGACCAATCAGTTTTGGCTGCTCATGCGGCATAGCTTCGCCTAGCCATTTGTACATCACCAGGCAATCCACCAAGCCCAGCCGTGCGTGCTGGTAGGCCTTGGGCAGGCGCCCGACCACCTCGAAACCAAGCTTTTGCCAGAGGGCCACGGCCACTTCGTTGCTCGACACTACCGAGTTGAACTGCATCGCCATGAAACCGTTATCGCGGGCCAGTTGCTGAGAGTGTTTGCACATCGCCTGCGCTACGCCTCGGCCGCGTGCGGCCTCGGTAACCATGTAGCCGCAATTGCACACATGGGCGCCTGGGCCGGCGGCGTTGGCCTTGAGGTAATAGGAGCCCAGCAGTTCGCCGTTTTCCTCGGCTACCAGGGTATGCAAGGGCATTTCCAGCCACAGTTGGCGTGCCTGTTCGACAGTGATGGCGGGGTCGAAGGCATAGGTTTCGCGGGCGCCGACGATGGCCTTGAAGGTCGGCCAGAAGTGCTCGAAGTCGGCGGCGGTCATGGGGCGGATGTGAATCATGCTGTTCTCGGAGGGGGCGTGCGTGTGGGCTGGCTGCAACGGACGTGTCGCGCCAGCCTGGCGATGGCGGGATTATGGCTCGACCTTGCCTACCGCATCCAGTGCCCGTGCCGAGTAAACCAGTGCTGCACCCGCGTTCATTGCGATTGCAACGCCCAATGCTTCGGCAATTTCTTCCCGGGTGGCACCGTGTTTCACGGCCTGTGCCGAATGCACGGCAATGCAGCCATCGCAACGGGTCGTGACGGCCACGGCCAGAGAGATCAGTTCGCGGGTCTTGGCGTCGAGGTGGTTGGTTTTTTCGCCGGCAGCACTGGCGGTCAGGTAGCCGCTGACCGTGTCCGGTGAGAGTTGCTTGAGGTCGCGAATGCCGGCCGTCAGCTGTTTACGGTACTCGTTCCAGTCCAACATGGTGTTCACCTTGTGTGTTTCGACAAAATGAACAGTGAAGCTAGTTTTTCGGCAGTTGCTGCGCCGTTGGTCGATAGGCGCAGGGCAGGGACGTAGGCAGTCTTTGCAAGACGTGGGCGCCGACTGTGTCGGCGCCGCCATAACGGGTCAGATATAAATGAAGATCAGCGCCAACACGGCCACTACCGCCCATTTTTCGGCGTAGTAACGTGCGCGGTTGCGTTTCTTCAGTGCCTTGCCGCGCTCGCGGATCTTGTAGATCCGGGTGAACAGGCGGTTGATGCCGCCGGTCTTGTCCCCGTCAGCGTTCGGCGCGGCAGCCGCGGCCATGACATTGCGGCTGAACCAGCGGTTGAACGCAGTGGCCCAGCGGTACTTCAGGGGGCGCTCGATATCGCAGAACAGAATGATGCGGTTTTGATCCGTCTGGTTGGCGGCATAGTGAATATAGGTTTCATCGAACACGACACCTTCACCGTCACGCCAGTGGTACTTCTCACCGTCCACGTCGATGTAGCAGTCCGGGCTGTTGGGGGTGTCCAGGCCCAGGTGGTAGCGGTAAGAACCGGCATAGGGGTCGCGGTGACGAACCAGTTTCGAGCCCGGTGGCAGGGTGGCGAACATGGCTGCCTTGACGGTGCCGATACCTTGCAGCAGCTCTGTGGTACGTGGGCACAGCTTCATCGCCGAAGGGTGACTTTCGCCATACCACTTCAGGTAGAAACGTTTCCAGCCACTTTTGAAAAATGAGTTGAAGCCCACATCGTCATAACGCTGCGAGCTTTTGATTTCGCCGACATTCAGGAGCTGTTGGGCCTCTTCGCGGATGGCCTCCCAGTTGTCCTGCAGGGGTTTGAGCTCGGGAAATGAATCGGTGCTGAGGTAGGGCCGGGCGGGCAGCCTGGAGAACAGGTAGAGGAAGACGTTGACGGGCGCCAGGAAGCTGGAGTGGTCGCCCAACTGACGGGTCAGTTTGTGTCGAACGCGACCGCGCAGGTGGACATAGGCAATCGAAAAAACGAACAGAAGAACGAGAAATAGTTTCATGCACGGTTACTTGTCGGTGTGGCTATGAGCCATTGCGTAAGTGCGCCAGCATAAACAATCGCGCCTAGTCTTTGAACATATTGTTACTGTTTGACAGGTCGACTTATGTGCAATATCCAGCAGGGATTTACCCGTTAATCAGCAATAATCCCGTGCTTTCAACACTGCTATCGTTGGCAAGCCTTCACTGCTTCACGCCGCACCGTTCATCCACCAGCGAAAGACGAAGAAAAACGCCATGCTCAGCAGCATGCTGATCAAGGTGTTACGGGTCAACAACACCAGCACGACTGCCACCATCGAGCCCACCAGGTAGGGGTTGGCCGGGTTGAGGTCAAGCTGGTGGTCGGGCATGAAGATGATCGGCCCGCAGATAGCGGTGAGCATGCCGGGCACGGCAAAACCGAGAAATTGCCGCGCATTTGAACTCAGGCGCAATGGCAGGCGGGGCTCGAGAAAGGCGTAGCGGTTGAGAAACACGACCAACCCCATGCCGACGATCAGCAGGAAAATCATGAGCGGCCTCCGCTCAGTTTCTGGCAGATGAAACCGGCGCTCATGCCCAGCAGGCCGGCCAGCACCAGCGCTGTTTCCCAGTGCCAGAAACTGAACAGCACTGAACTGAACAGCGAAACCGCGACGCACACCACCGTTGGCAGGTTGCGTACCAGTGGCGCAATCAAGGCTACAAACGTGGCAACGATGGAGAAGTCCAGGCCCAGTTTGTCCAGGTGCGGAATGTTCTGGCCCAGGACGATGCCGGCCAGGGTGAACAGGTTCCAGGCCACGTAGAAGGTCAGGCCTACGCCCAGCGCATACCAGCGGTTGAACTGTTGTTTGTCGTACTGGCTGGTCAGGGCGAAGAATTCGTCGGTCAGCAGAAAGCCCAGCCCCACCCGCCAGCGCACAGGCAGGTCAGAAATCACCGGGCGCATCGACAGACCGTAGAGCAGGTGCTGTGAGGTCAGTAGCAGGGTGGTCAGGATGATCGAAAACAGGTTCGCGCCGCCCTTGAGCATACCGATGGCAACCAGTTGTGCGGCACCGGCGAAGACAATTGCCGATAGCCCCTGACCTTCAAGGGGTGTCAGGTTGGCTTCAATGGCCATCGAGCCGGCCAGCAGGCCCCAGGGGGCAACGGCCAACGACAGCGGCAGGATGGCAATGGTGCCATGGATGAACGCCTGGCGGGCGAGGTGTGGGTGAGTCATGGTCTACAAACGCGACTGAATAGGGGGGCATAGCATGCCAGAGTGCCAGCTGCGCTGCTTGAGCGATCTTGTCAGGCTGCGAGCTGGCACATGTCATCCCACTCAGCGTTGGCTGGTCAGGCGATGCTGGGCGGTTGCGCAGCCATTGGCATCAACCGCCTTGCGGTACCACATCTGGCGCTGCGGTCGGTCGACGGCACCGAGCAGTCGATAGACCTCGGCCTGAAAGTCACGTTGCTGGCCCCATTGCAGCGTCAGCCCCCGACGACCTTGCGGTCGGCACTCCAGGCGCATGGCCGGTTGCGGGTAGTAGGTGGCATAGCGCGTGGCATCTTGTACGGCTTTCTTCAGCGCTGCCCGATAGGCATCGCTGTCGCGGTACTCGCTACACAGCGAGTTGATCTGCAGCGAGGCCGGTGCGAACCCCTGGCTGAGGCTGGCGGCAAGTAGCGGGCAGGCCTGTGCCGGTACTTCGGCGGGGCTCAGGTAGGTCATGTAGTAAAGCGCCAGTCGGTACTCGGCCACCGGGTGGTTGAGCGACGCTGCCTTGCGCAGCAGCTCCACACCTGGTGTCAGGGTTTGCACCAGTGTCGTGCCCTGGCGCAACAGGTCGTCCTGGGTTGCGTTGGCTTGCGGGCTGAAGGTACTGGCCTGGGTGTCAGCCTGCTCCAGAAACGGCAGGGCCTGGCGGTACAGCAGGTCGGCGTGAGGGTCGATAGGGCTGTCGGCCAGGCTCAGGCAAGGTGCCATTATCGAAAGCACCGTCAACAGACGCAGGCAGCGGTTCACTTCGCGCAACCTGTGAGCAGGGATGAGTGCTCGACGTGTACACGCCAGAGCGAAGCAGATGAGCCGACTACGGTATGCATGGGTCGATCCGATGGTCCAGCAGTGGAAAGGGCGTTACCTGATGCTCGCTATTCTAGCGGCTGCAGGCAGACAGCTGAAGTGATGCCTTATGCCCTGTCATGCACCTTGTCGGCAAGCGGCTGCAGGGCCGCGTTATCGACATCGTTGCGGTTAAGCGCAGAGGACACGCCGGAGCGGGTGACAGCTCGGGTAGAATCGACGCTCACGATTCAGTTCAGGGGTTGCAGCGGTGGATGTACAACAGGGCTTCGTCCTGACCCGGCATTGGCGGGATACGCCTGACGGCACCCTGGTGGAATTCTGGCTGGCGACCGATGCCGGCCCACGCCAGGTGCGGCTGCCGGTGCAAACCTCCGTGGCCTTTGTCCTGGCCGAGCAGCGAGACCGCGTCGAGGCCTTGCTGGCTGGCGAGCGAGAGGTCGAGCTGCGCCCGCTGGACCTCTGTGACTTCCAGCACCGCCCCGTACTGGGCCTGTATTGCCGCCAGCACCGTCAGTTGATGCAACTGGACAAGCGCCTGCGTGCGGCCGGCATTGAACTGCTGGAAGCCGATGTTCGTCCGCCGGAGCGCTACCTGATGGAGCGCTTCATCACCGCGCCGGTGAGTTTCGCCGGGCGCGTCGACGCCAGCGGTGTATGGCTGGATGCTCAGCTCAAGCCCGAATCAGGCTATCGCCCACAGTTGAAGCTGGTGTCGCTGGATATCGAAACCACCGAACGCGGTGAGCTGTACTCCATTGCACTGGAAGGCTGTGGCCAGCGTCAGGTGTACATGCTGGGGCCGGCCAATGGCGACGACCAGACCGTGGATTTCGCCTTGGAGTATTGTGCCAGCCGTGCGCAATTGCTTGAGCGGCTGAATACCTGGTTGGCCCGTCACGACCCTGACGCGATCATTGGCTGGAACCTGGTGCAGTTCGACCTGCGTGTACTTCATGAGCATGCTCAAAGGCTGAAGGTCCCGTTGATCCTCGGGCGTGGAGGCGAGCCGATGGAGTGGCGCGAGCACGGCAGTCGTTCTCATTTTTTTGCCGGTGCCGCAGGGCGCTTGATCATCGACGGCATCGAAGCGTTGCGTTCGGCGACCTGGAGCTTTCCGTCGTTCAGCCTGGAAAACGTTGCCCAGACCTTGCTCGGCGAGGGCAAGGCAATCGACACGCCTTATCAGCGCATGGACGAAATCAATCGCATGTTTGCCGAGGACAAGCCGGCTCTGGCGCGCTACAACCTCAAGGACTGCGAACTGGTGACACGGATTTTCGCCAAGACCGAATTGCTCACCTTCCTGCTGGAGCGTGCCAGCGTCACCGGCTTGCCCGCGGACCGCAGTGGCGGCTCGGTGGCGGCGTTCTGTCACCTGTACATGCCGCTGATGCACCGCCAGGGGTTCGTGGCGCCCAACCTTGGTGGCCGTCCGGACGAAGCCAGCCCGGGCGGCTTTGTCATGGACTCGCGCCCGGGCTTGTACGAGTCGGTGCTGGTGCTCGATTACAAGAGCCTGTACCCGTCGATCATCCGCACGTTCCTGATCGACCCGATCGGCTTGGTCGAGGGCCTGCGCGAACCCGGCGATGCCACGTCGGTGCCAGGTTTTCGGGGGGCGCGTTTTTCGCGTACCCGGCATTGCCTGCCCTCGATTGTCGAGCGGGTGTGGCAGGGGCGTGAAGCGGCCAAGCGCGAGCGCAACGCTCCGTTGTCCCAAGCCTTGAAAATCATCATGAACGCGTTCTACGGGGTACTCGGCTCCAGTGGTTGCCGGTTCTTCGACCCACGGCTGGCATCGTCGATCACAATGCGCGGTCATGAAATCATGCGTCGCACCCGCGAGCTGATCGAGGCCCAGGGGTATGAAGTGATCTATGGCGATACCGACTCGACCTTCGTCTGGCTCAAGCGCACACACAGTGAAGAGGATGCAACGGCCATCGGCCGACGCCTGGTGCAGCAGGTCAACCTGTGGTGGCAAGCACACCTGCAGGCAGAGTACGGCCTGACAAGCGCTTTGGAGTTGCAGTTTGAAACCCACTACCAACGCTTTCTGATGCCGACTATCCGAGGTGCCGAGGAGGGCAGCAAGAAACGCTATGCCGGCTTGGTGCGCCGTGCAGACGGGCGTGACGAGATGGTCTTCAAGGGCCTGGAAACCGTGCGTACCGATTGGTCGCCGCTGGCCCGGCAGTTCCAGCAGGAGCTCTACCAGCGCATCTTTCTGCGCCAGCCTTACCAGGCTTATCTGCGTGACTATGTGCGGCAGACGCTGGCGGGTGAACGGGATGAGCAACTGATCTACCGCAAGCGCCTGCGTCGACCCTTGGCGGACTATCAGCGTAACGTCCCGCCGCACGTGCGTGCCGCGCGCCTGGCCGATGACTACAACGACCGTCAGGGGCGTCCACGCCAGTATCAGAATGGTGGCTGGATCAGCTACGTGATCACCTTGGCCGGGCCTGAACCCTTGGAAAACCGCAACGCGATGATCGATTACGATCATTACCTGACCAAGCAGCTGCAGCCAATCGCCGATGCCATCCTGCCGTTTGTGGGCGATAGCTTCAGTGCCCTGATTGACCGGCAGATGGGGTTGTTCTAATGCCGGGTGCCTTCGCGCGGATTAGATGAAACTCGATGCTGCGAGCCGATGGACGGCAGCAAAGTGCAGACCATCAGCTATCCTCTGGTTCAATGGATTCAGCCTTTCATAGCGCGTCGGGTGGGGCTTGGTCATCGGAAGTTACCGTTGTCTTGCGTACATGGTCGGTACAGTCGTTTAGGCTCGCAGGTCGGATCTTTCGTCAGGATTCGTAGCCTATGGAGCATTGAAACAAGAAGGAGAGGCGTATGCTCATTCGTTCACTGACCCTTGCCACCCTGCTGGCTGTTGCCTGCCCCTTGATGGCCGCTGACAGTGACGGCCCCCTCGCTCTGGAGCGGGGTAGAACCCGACCCTTGATCATCATTGCGCCCAGTACGGTAGACCCGACGCTGGTCAGCCTGAAAAAGGCCCTGGATGAACCGGCCAACCGTCAGGCGTTCACTGAACGCAACATGGTGCTGTTCACCATCGCCAATACCATCGGTCAACGCGACGGCAAGAACATGGACCCGCAAACCACCATGGCCTTGATTCGCGAGCTCAAGCTGGGTGCCAGCGTGGGTACCAAGGTGATTCTGATGGGCAAGGATGGCGAGAAAAAGCTCGAGCGCATTGGTACGGTTGAGCCCAAGGAGCTTTTCACCACCATCGATCAGTTGCCGGCCAGCGAGAAAGAAATGGTTACGACGACACCTGTCGTGACAGAGGCTGCGCCAGGCAAGGAGGTCAAAGAGGGCAAGCCGGGAAAACCGGCGAAGCCAGCAAAACCGGCAGCGCCGCCCAAGCCGCTTGAAGACTGATCATTCCCGGCACGCCAGCCCAGTGCCTGCAGCAATGCGGCAGGCACTCACCGCGATACCCTCCTTCCAGTAAATGATTCTCGCTAAGCAGTAGGATATTGCTCGCTTTATTGTTATGTTATTACATATTTAATAAAGGAGCACCCATGAATCACCCGCTAGGAAGGTTGTACCTTGGCCTGTCCGCAGGCCTGTTGAGCGTGCCTGTCACTGCCGAACAAACCATCGTCCTCGATGCCGTCACCGTCAGTGACAGTCGTTTTGAAGAGCGTGCCGATGGCCCGGTACAGGGTTACCGGGCCACGCGCTCCAGCACCGCGACCAAGACCGATACCGACATCCGCGACACCCCGCAGAGCATCAGTGTGGTACCCGCCCAAGTGCTCGATGACCTGAACAGCACCCGCATTGATCGCGCACTGGATTTTGCCGGGGGTGTATCGCGGCAAAACAATTTTGGTGGCTTGACCTTCCTCAACTACAGCGTGCGGGGCTTCACCACCGGCGAGTTGTACAAGAATGGTTTTGCCGTCAACCGGGGCAGCTACAGCGCGCCGGATACCTCGACTATCGAGCGTATCGAAGTGCTCAAGGGGCCTGCTGCCAGCCTGTATGGGCGAGGTGACCCCGGCGGGTTGGTGAACATCGTGACCAAACGGCCCGAGGCCGAAGCCTTCACCCGCTTCAAGGCCAGTGCCGGCAGTTGGGACCGCTACCGCAGCAGCCTGGATGTGAACACTCCGCTCAACGACGATGGTTCGCTGCTGTCGCGGGTTAACCTGGCGGTGGAAGATAACGGCAGCTTCCGTGACCATGTCGACAGCCAGCGGCGGATCGTCAGCCCGTCGCTGAGTTGGCAGCTCAACCCGGACACGCAACTGTTCGTCGATACGGAATTCTCCCGTACCGAGTCGGTGTTCGACCGTGGCATTGCGGCCGTGAACAACGAACTGGGTTCAGTAAAGCGTTCGACCTTCCTGGGCGAACCCAACGATGGCCGTATCCGCAATGACAATCAGACGCTGGACCTGGCGCTGGAACATTACCTCAATGACAGTTGGAAGCTGCGGCTGGCCAACCATTACACCCAGGGCACCCTCAACGGTGACAGCTCGGAAGCTTCACGGGTGGTGGGAACGGCCATCAGCCGGTTCTACCGTCAGCGGAATTTTGAATGGAACGACAACATCACCCAGGCTGAGCTGCATGGCCGTTTCGATGTGGGCAATTGGCAACACCAGACACTGATTGGCCTGGAGTACGAGAACTACCGCAACAGCCAGAAGTACCCGCAAAGCGCTACGACCCTGGACTATGGCCTGGATGTTTATAACCCGGTGTATGGCCAACCCAAACCTGCCATCGTCAAGGCCAACGACTTCTTCGAGCGCACCGAAAGTTACGCCCTGAACCTGCAGGACCAGATCGTTTTCACCGAACGGCTGCGGGGGTTGCTCGGCGTACGTCTTGAACATATCGAGCAGACCGCTCAGAACCGAGCAACGCAGGTCAGTAACACCCAGGAAAAAGATGCCGTTACGCCTCGGGTGGGCCTGTTGTATCAGCTGACACCGCAGGTGGGGCTGTTCGCCAACGCATCGACCTCGTTCAAGCCTAACGGCATGGGCACCCAGGGCGAGGTCTACAAGCCGGAGAAAGGTCTGGGTTATGAAACCGGGGTCAAGCTCGACCTGTTCGACAGCCGTTTGGGCGCGACGATTGCGTTGTTCCAGATCGACAAGGAAAACGTCATCACCACCGATGCCAATGGCGACAGCATCGCGGCGGGCAAAGCACGCAGCCAGGGCCTGGATGCACAGTTCAGTGGCCAGTTGAGCGATGCCGTGCGCGTGATTGGCGCTTATGCCTACATCGACGCCGAAGTCACCAAGGGCGATGCCAGCGTGCCCAAGGGCAGCGACTTGCTGGGTGTTCCCCGGCATAGCGGCAGCCTGATGGCAGTGTATGAGTTCCAGGACGGTGCCTTGCGCGGTTCTGACATGGGGGTGGCGGCCAACTATGTAGGCGAGCGCTCGGGCCTTGCTGGCAGCGATTTCCGCTTGCCCGGTTACAGCACGGTCGATCTGTTGGCCCATTACAAGGCGACGGAGAACCTTACGCTTGGTTTGAACCTCAACAACCTGTTCGATCGCACCTATTACGAGCGCAGCTACAACGCGGCGTGGGTCATGCCGGGTGATCCGCGCAACGTCAGCCTGAGCCTGGCCTTGAGCCTGTGATCCTGGCTCGGCCCCGTGTGCCAGGCTTGCCTGCGATGCAAACGCCGCGCACTCACTGGCACCCCACCGACGCCATCGCAGGCAAGCCAGCTCCAACAGAGCCCGCGCCAGCTGTAGGAGCCGGGCTTGCCCGCGATGCAGGCGCCGCGCACTCACTGGCCCCCCACCGACGCCATCGCAGGCAAGCCAGCTCCAACAGAGCCCGCGCAGGCTGTAGGAGCCGGGCTTGCCCGCGATGCAGACACCGCGTACTCACGGGCACCCCACCGACGCCATCGCAGGCAAGCCAGCTCCAACAGAGCCCGCGCCAGGTGGGAGCAGGCTTGCCTGCGATAGTCTCAACACGGTTCGCGTGCGTACCTGATGCCGTCAGGCGGTAACGGCCTGTGCGGGAGGGACAGCCAGCGCCGTTTGCTTCAACTGCTGTCGATAACGCGGCAGTGCCAGCGCTAGGAAAACCGCCGCCAGCACCAGCAGCGAGACGGAAGAGGCGAGTGCATAGCGCAGCGACTCACCGCCCAGGGTCGGGATGAAAAAATCACTGAGCATGCCAATCAGCAGCGGGCCGACACCGACACCGAGCAAGGTCATCGACATCACAAAAATAGCGGTGGCCTGGGCCAGTCGCGAGGCCGGAAACAGGTGGGTGATCGCGCTCAGGCAGGGCGTTGCCCACCAGACACCGAAGAACCCGAACGCACTGTAGAACAGGAACGCTTGCGGTACGGCGATGCTGCCGATATGGAAGGCAACGCCTTGTGGCCAGAGGAAATAGGCCAGTGCAAAGGGGATGCTGATCAGCGTGCCCAACAGGGGTACACCGATTTGCCAGCCGACATCGCGCCGTGCCATTCGGTCGGTCAGCAGGCCGCAGGTCAGGGTGCCGATAGTCGAGCCGGTGCCGCCGACCACGCCGACCAGGAACCCAGCCTCTTGCAGGTTCAGGCCATGGGAGCGAATGAGGAAACTCGGGCTCCAGGTACCAATCGCATACCCGGCAATGGCCGCCGCACCGCCGGTGAGCACCAGCCACAGGAATGATGGCATCTGGAACAGCTCGACCAACGTCTTGAGCCAGCCTTCCTGCTGCAGTGCAGCCTTGTTCAGGTGCGCTGGCGGCAGTGCAGGTTTTGGCGCGCGTACGGTCAACAGCAGGAGCAGGCCAAGGAAGATACCGGGGGCGCCGATCAGCAAGAAGGCGTAGCGCCAGCCATGATGCTGGGCAATCCAGCCGCCCAGGCCGAGGCCGACAATCGCACCCAGGCTTGAGCCCAGCATCAGCACGGCCAGTGCTGTCGAGCGTCGGCGTGCCGGGTACAGGTCCGAAACCATCGCCACTGACGGCGCGGTACCGCCGGCTTCACCGACAGCGACGCCGATCCGTGCCAGTACCAGCGTCAGAAAGCTGCCAGCCATGCCGCAGAGCATGGTCATCAGGCTCCAGGCGATGCAACTGAAGGCAATGACCGGTTTACGCCCGATGCGATCCGACAGGCGGCCCAGGGGGAAGCCAAAAACCGTATAGAACACCGCGAAGGTCACACCCGACAACAAGCCGATGCCGGTGTCCGATATGCCGAATTCGAGCTTCACCGGTTCGATCAGAATCGCCATCAACTGGCGGTCGATGTAGTTGAAAACGTAGATGCTGGCGAGCACGAAAAGCGCGTAATGCGTTCGCCATGTCACGGGGTTGGATGCGTTCACTGCGGGTGCTCCCGGTCTTGTTCTAGTGGGCTTGATCGTCAGTGCATCCGGCTGTTTTTTCATCGTCCATTCAGACCATTTTTCCCGTAGTTGCGGGCATTTGGCTGCGATGTCCAGGCCGGTAAATCTAGTCTTGTCGGACGATGTTTCAGTTGCGTTCAAGGTGAATCATTCAGCCCATATCCGGTTCTGCGCAATCCCTGGCCACCTTGCGGTGAGCCGCTTGGCATCGCCGGAAACAATAAGACGTTAAGGAGCTGACATGAGCATCTTGTTCGAGCCGGTGTGCCTCGGCGAACTGCAGCTGGCCAATCGTATCGTCATGGCGCCGATGACCCGCAGTCGTGCCGATGCCGGTGCGGTGCCAAGCGCCGACATGGTCGAGTACTACCGCCAGCGTGCCAGCGCCGGGTTGATTGTTGCCGAGGGTACGGCGCCATCGGCCAGTGGCCTGGGCTATTGCCGTACACCGGCGATCTACACCGGCGAACAGATTGCCGCCTGGCGCCAGGTGACCCGTGCCGTGCATGACCAAGGCGGTCGCATCGTACTGCAACTGATGCATGTGGGGCGCGCTGCCAGCCATTACAACAAACCCGGCGGTGCGGCTACCGTGGGCCCGTCGGCGGTGCGCGCACGCACTCAAGTGTTCAGTGATGCCGTTGGCCTGGTAGACACCGATAGCCCGCAGGCGTTGACCCTGGAAGGCATCGCCGCGGTGATCGAGGACTACCGTAAGGCAGCGTTGAATGCGCGTGAAGCCGGTTTCGATGGCGTCGAGTTGCATTGCACCAGCGGCTACCTGCCGATGCAGTTCATGGCCTCGGGCAGCAACCAGCGTACCGATGCCTACGGCGGTTCGGCGAGCAACCGGGTACGGTTTGCCAAGGACGTGATCGAGGCCATGGCTGCAGCGATTGGCGCTGGCCGTGTGGGCTTTAGGATGTGCCCGGGCAACCCCTATAACGATATCGACGACCTCGACCCGGCAGGCACCGCTGTCGCACTCTGTGCCGCCGTGGCACCGCTGGGCCTGGCCTACCTGCACATCATGCGTTCACCGGTGGCGGGGCTCGATGCCTTTGCCTTGGCGCACGAGCATAGCGCCCATGGGCTGATTCTCAACGACGGTTTTGATGGCGCTTCGGCCCGCGCCGCGCTGGAAGCAGGCGAGGGCGCAGCGGTCTCCTTCGGCCGACACTTCATTGCCAACCCCGACCTGGTCGAACGCTTGAAGCACGGCCTGCCGTTGGCCGGCTTTGACCGCAAGACCCTCTACACCTCTGGCCCTCGTGGCTATACCGACTACCCCGTGTATCAGGCCGATGCACTGGAGGTGACGCCATGAGCCTGAGTAACCTGGCCAGCGTCCTGCCGAGCTGCCCTGTGCCCCGTGAACAGACCCAGGCGATTCTGGATCGACGTTCGGTAGCCAGCGCGCAGATCAAACCCCGTGACCACTACACCCTGGCCGATCGGCTCGAGCAGCAGGCCATCCGTCACGCCGATCGGGCGTTTCTGATCTATGGCGACGAAATCCTCAGCTACGCCGAAGTCGATGCGCGCGCCAACCAGATGGCCCATACCTTTTATGCCAATGGCCTGCGCGCCGGTGATGTCTGTGCCATCGTGATGGAAAACCGCCCGGCGTTCTTCTGCACCTGGTTTGGCCTGGTCAAGCTGGGGGTGGTGGTCGCGTTCATCAACACCCAGGTCAATGGCCGGCCCCTGTTGCATGCGCTGGAAACCACCGGGGCCAAGGCACTGGTGGTCGGGGAAGAGTGCCTGGCCAATGTTCAGATTACCGAGGGCCTGCCTGAGCTGCCCTACTGGCTGGTGCGCGATCCAGAGAACCCATGGCCCGAGGCGCTTCCCAAGGGGGTCGACGGGCATTTCGCTGCGCGCCTGGACAGTGCGCCACGCAGTGCCTTCCCCCGCGATGTGCGTGCGAACATCGAGGCCCAGGCCCTGACCTTGCTGATTTTTACCTCGGGTACCACCGGGTTGCCCAAGGCCGCCCGTTACAGCCATATGCGCTGGATGTCGTCTGGCGATGTGATGGAGGTAACGCTGCAGGCCACCAGCGACGACGTGTTCTATTGTTGCCTGCCGCTGTACCACGGGGCCGCCGCCACCTCGGTGACCTCGACCGCGCTACGTGCCGGTGCGAGCATCGTCGTGCGCCGCAAGTTCAGCGTGCGTGAGTTCTGGAGCGACGTCGCCCGTCACCGTATCAGTGTCTTCCAGTACATTGGCGAAATCTGCCGCTACCTGCTCAACCGGCCGGTTGTACCGGGTGAACGCGAACATAGCCTGCGCTGCATGCTCGGTGCCGGCCTGACACCTGAGTCCTGGCAACGCTGGATTGAACGTTTTGGACCGATCCAGGTTTTCGAGGGTTGGGGTGCCACCGAAGCCAACACCAACCTGATCAATGTCGACAACTATATCGGTTCGTGCGGGCGTATACCTGACTGGAACAAGACCAACCTGCGGCTGGTGCGCTTCGATGTCGAAAATGACTGTCATCCGCGCGACGAGAATGGCTTCTATCAGCTCTGCGAGGTCGGCGAAGTGGGTGAAGCCATGGGGTTCATCGTCGATCATCCGGATATCGGCGGTGGGCGCTTCGAAGGCTATACCTCGACCGAGGCCACCGAGAGCAAGATCCGCCGCAATGTCTTTCGCGAAGGTGATGCCTACTGGAGTTCGGGCGACTTGTTGCGCGAGGACGCCGATGGCTACTGCTATTTCGTGGACCGTATCGGCGACACCTTCCGCTGGAAGAGCGAGAACGTCTCCACCCAGGAAGTCGCCGATGCCCTGGGGGATCTGCCGGGCCTTGAACTGATCAATATCTACGGTGTGCAGGTACCGGGGCATGAAGGGCGTGCGGGCATGGCCGCAGTGCTGATGCAGCCGGGGCAGGTGTTCCAGCCCGAGGCCTTGTACGCACTCACCGAAGCGTGCCTGCCGCGTTACGCCGCGCCAGTGTTCGTACGTGTGACCGCTGCGGCGGACCTGACCAGCACCTTCAAGCTGCGCAAGGTCGATTTGCAGCGCCAGGGCTATTGCCCGATTGCCTGCAGCGATCCGTTGTTCATTCGTGATGAAAGCACGCGAACCTACCAGCCCTATTCGCCAGAGGTGTTGGCGCGAGTCGGTCTGGCGCCGTTCGCAGGTGCGCATCATGGCTGATCTGGACCCGAACGGCCATGAGCTGCGCAGCGGCCTGCGCTACCCGTGGCCGCAGGCCCCGGCCGCCGGGCAGGTCTGTGAAGTCGCGCCGGGGGTGCTCTGGCTGCGTATGCCGCTGCCGTTTCGTCTGGACCATATCAACCTCTATCTGCTGCGTCATGGCGATGGCTGGGTAGCGGTGGATACCGGCATGAACACCGCGCAAACCCGCGAGGTCTGGGAGCGCGTGTTGAGTGAGGCGTGCGCGGGGCTGCCGCTGCTGGCGGTGGTCTGCACGCATTATCACTCCGACCATGCCGGTGTCGCCGCCTGGTTGGCCGAACGCTTTCGCTGCCCGGTGTACATGACCGCCAGTGAATACCAGTCGTTGTACGTCAGCGTTCCCTCTGATCAGCCGCCCGGCTGGGACTTCCTGGCGTTCTACCGCAAGGCCGGTTTCAGCAGCGAGCAGGCCGCCCAGATGTACGAGGTGATCCAGAACGGGCATTTCCGTCCCGCGCATTTCAACAGTTACCGGCGCTTGCGCGACGGCAGCCACCTGCGCATCGGCGGTCGCCTCTGGCAGGTAGTGGTCGGTCGCGGGCACTCGCCCGAACATGCCTGCCTGTTTGCTGAAGAGGATGGCCTGCTCATTTCCGGGGATCAGGTGTTGCCGCGCATCACCCCGACGGTCGGCGTGCATGCCACTGAGCCGGAAGCCGATCCGCTGCGCGACTGGCTGGCCTCCCTTGAGCGCTTGCGTGGCTTGCCGGACAGCGTTCTGGTTCTGCCGGCCCATGAACGGCCGTTCTTCAACCTGCATCAGCGCCTGGACCAGTTACAGGCCCATCACCAGGCTCACCTGGCGCTGC
The DNA here is from genome assembly GCF_002753995.1 of Pseudomonas sp. HLS-6. Taxonomy (NCBI): domain Bacteria; kingdom Pseudomonadati; phylum Pseudomonadota; class Gammaproteobacteria; order Pseudomonadales; family Pseudomonadaceae; genus Pseudomonas; species Pseudomonas sp. HLS-6. The sequence continues at coordinate 3,114,431 of NZ_CP024478.1, read as the reverse complement.
TGTTGGCCAGCTGTGAGGAGCCGCGTAGTGCGCTCGAACTGATGGCTGTGTTGTTCCCGAAGCTTTCAGGTCGTTTCGACGAACTGATGGCGCTGGGAGAAACGTTGGCGCATGCCAACTACCTCGTGGCCGAAGGGTCGCTGTTGCGGGAGGAACACCGCGGGCTTCACCAGTATCGGCGTTCCCCGCAGGGGGCACCTGCTGTCACCCCGCTCGTGGTGTTTTGAGCGGCCGGTGCAGCGGCAATGTTCAACATTCCAGGCGGCCAACCGGTTGCCCTTGAGGAGAGTCAGTGTGATCGATAAGAACAACAATAATTGTACTGGCCTTGGTTCGCGCGGTGTTCAGGCAGTCAGCCTGACGGCGGCCATCGCTTTGGTTTCGACACCGGTATGGTCGGGGGAGACGATCGAGTTTGATAACGGCACGACCCTCGACTGGTCGGTAACCACCAGCTACGGCGTGGGCGTGCGCCTTAACGATCAGAATGATCGCTTGCTTGGGGTCAACGCTGACGATGCCAACCGAAACTTCGATCGCGGCAGCCTGACCACCAACCGTGTGGGTGCGCTGGGTGAGATGATCCTGCGCAAGGACAACTACGGTGCCGTCGTGCGCGGCAGTACCTTCTACGATGATGTCTACCACCAGGAAAACGACAACGATTCGCCCGCGACCGTCAACAAGGCCGGTCGCAATGACGAATTTACCAGTGATACCCGTTACTACAGTGGTGGTCGCACGCGTTTGCTGGATGCCTACGTATTCAGTGGCTGGCGCTTTGACAATGACTCCATGCTCGACGTCAAGGCGGGCCGCCATATCGAGTCCTGGGGCGAGAGCCTTTACTACCCCGGCGTCAACGGCGTACAGAACCCCTCCGATGCGGTGAAGGCGGCGCAGCCGGGCGTTGAGGTCAAGGAAATCCTGTTGCCGGTAGGGCAGTTCTCCGGGTCCTATCGGTTGAATCCAAGCCTTACCTTTGGCGCTTATGTGCAGTACGAATGGAAAGGCACCGAGTTGCCGCCAGTGGGCAGCTACCTGTCTGGCAGTGACGTCGTCGGCCCGGGCCGCGAATTCATCATCACCCAAGGCGGCAAGGTTCCCTACCGTGGTACCGACGAACCTCGCGACGGTGGCCAGTGGGGGGTACAGGTTCGCTACCGCCCCGTACCGGCTCTTGAATTGTCGCTGTTTCACGTCAATTACCACGACAAGAACCCGGCCACTGCGCTGGTGGGGTATGACCCGTTGCCCGTGGGTGGCGGCCTCTATGCCTTCACGCCCAACGGCTACCGGGTGAAGTATTTCGAAGACATCAAGCTGACCGGTATCAGCGCCTCGACCAAGCTGGGTGATACCCAGGTCGGTGCCGAGTGGTCCTACCGCGACGGTGCGCCGGTCATGGTCAACACTGGCCTCGGGCCGGTACCGGCCAAGGGCAAGGGCCAACAGATGCAACTGTCGGCGATCCGCATTCTCGGCGATCGGCCATGGGCCAGCCAGACCAGCCTGACGGCGGAGATTGTTCACGTGCTGGTCGACAGCGTCGAATCCACTTCGGCCGCGGGCAATCTGCAAGGCCTGAACCTGTTGCCTTCGCTGGCACCGTTGGTTGGGGCGTCGGATGACTACACCTACAAGACCAGTTCGGCCTGGCGCACCAAATCGGCCAGCGCCTACACCCTGGGCGCCTCGTTCAGCTACCCGGGCGTTTTCCAGGGCTGGGACCTTGAAGTACCCGTGCGCTTCTCCAACGTGTTCAGTGGCTCGACCCCGATGGCCGGCAGCATTTCCGGCGTTCAGGGCGACCGCCGCATGAGTATCGGTACCACATTCAAGTACCTGGGCAACCTGGAAGTCGGCATGAACGTGACCAGCTACCTGGGTGCAGCGGATGCGATCAAGCGGCCGTTTGCCGACCGTGACTACGCCACGTTCTCGATGAAGTACTCCTTCTGATCCCGGCTGTTTCGTCTTGACCACTCAGGTCCGGGGCAGGTTGCCTGCCTCGGGCCTTAACCATCACCTGGAAATGTCCGAAGCCCGGCGCTTCGGAGTGGAGGCACTATGGGGCTCAAAGGGCATGCGGCCATTATTGGTACCGCGCAGTACAAACCGGAGAAGTACGCGACTGCGCCGAAGATGTTTCACCTTGAACAAGTCGCCGACCTGGCGGCCCAGGCTCTGCGCGATGCGGGGCTCAGGGCTGAAGACCTTGACGGGCTGGTGATCAACGGCCCGCAGTTTCATGAGGCGTCGGTGTTCGTCCCGGCAATGGCCGCCGAGTACCTGGGGTTGCGGCTGAATTTTGCCGAAGTGGTGGACCTCGGCGGCTGTACCTCGGTGGGTATGGTCTGGCGCGCTGCCGCCGCCATCGAACTGGGGTTGTGCCAGGCGGTACTGTGCGTACTGCCTGCACGCATGGCACCGCTGGGCCCGGATGAAGACCCGAGCTGGATGGCCAGGGCCATGCGCTTTGGTGGCCACAGCACGGCGTTCGGTGCGCCGGAGGCTGAGTTCGACCTGCCCTACGGGCACATGGGCCAGAACACCGGTTACGCCATGATCGCCCAGCGGTATGCCGCCCAGTACGGCTACGATCCGGTGGCGATGGCCAAGATCGCCGTGGATCAGCGCACCAACGCCCAGGCCAACCCGCAGGCCATGTTCTATGGCCAGCCGTTGACCATTGAGCAGGTGCTGACGAGCAAAATGGTTGCCGATCCCCTGCACATACTGGAAATCGTCATGCCCGTGGCTGGCGGTGCGGCAATGATCATCGCTTCCAAGGAAGTCGCGGCTCGGGCGCGCAAGCGGCCTGCATTCATTACCGGTTTTGGCGAACACCTGGCCTTCAAGTCGCCGTCCTATGCGGCAGACATGATCCACACGCCGATTGGGCCGGCGTCGCGACGTGCCTTCGAGATGGCCGGGCTCAAACCGACCGATGTCGACGCGGCGCAGATTTACGACTGCTACACCATCACCGCGTTGCTGACCCTTGAGGATGCAGGTTTCTGTGGCAAGGGCGAGGGCATGGCGTTTGTGCGTGAGCATGACCTGACCTGGCGGGGTGATTTTCCGATGAATACCCACGGCGGGCAGCTCAGTTTCGGTCAGGCCGGTTCGGCCGGCGGCATGTCCCAGGTGATCGAGGCGGTGACGCAAATCGCCGGGGTAGCCGGCGAACGGCAGCTTGGACGCTGTGACAGCGTCTATGTCTCCGGTACCGGCGGCGTGATGAGTGAGCAGGGCGCATTGATACTTCAGGGAGCATAAGCACCATGTCCAACAATAAACCGATGCCTGTACCGACGGAAATTTCCGCACCGTTCTGGGAAGGCCTGAAGGCCCGGCGCTTACTGATTCAGCAATGCACAGCCTGTGCGCACTGGATTTTCTACCCGCGTCGGCATTGTCCCGCCTGCATGGCCCATGACCTGGCCTGGCGCGAGGTCGAGGGCAGCGCGACGCTGTACAGTTACACGCTGACGCGCATTCCCACCTTGCCCGATTTCATGGATGAAATGCCGCAGAAACTGGCGGTTGTCGAGTTGGCCGAAGGTGTGCGCATCAACACCAATCTGGTCGGCCTGGCTGAAGACGAAATACACATCGGCATGCGTTTGAAACCGGTGTTTGCCGAGGTCGACGCCAAGGGCAATCGCTTGTTGCGCTTCACTGGCCTGGACAAGGAGGCTGCCAGCCTTGAACGCTTGCCCGCCGTTGACAGCGAACCGGCACCGACGCACTCGCAACCCGAGCCACGCAAGATCGATTTCAACGATGCCGCGAGTCTACAGGCGCTGGTCAGTGAACAGTTCAGTGACTGGAGCAACAGCATCGTGGTGGATCAGGCCCTGATCGATGCCTTTGCGCAGTTGTCTGGCGACGACTACTGGATCCATACCGACCCTGAGCGTGCTCGTCTGCAGAGTCCGTTCGGCGGCACCATCGCCCACGGCGCTTTGGTGCAGGTGTTGCAGTCGCGGATGAAGCTGGCGCTGGGTTTCGAGATCACAGGGTTCACTACCCAGATCAACTATGGCTCCGACCGTTTGCGCTTCCCGGCACCCGTGCCAGCGGGGTCGCGTATCCATTCGCGGGCGCGGGTCAAGCAGGTCGAACTGCTTGCCAGAGGCACCCAACTGACATTGGAGCTCAACACCCATGTCGTCGGTCATGAACGGCCGTCGGTCATCAACGATCTGGTGATTCTCTACCGGGCCTGATCGTACCCGTCCTGCGCCCACGGCAAAGCTGTGGGCGGCGTTGCCGTGCGCCTTTGCCGCACATTTCCGGCATACGCCATTCACGCCATTCACGCCATTTTTTAAGCCGTTTGGACGATGTTTCAAACGGCCCTACACCTGAGTATCCCCCCTAGGCAATGCCCACTTAGCTCGCTGCGACCCAAGGCGTGGCGCCATACAAGAACAAGAGGATTGGCCCAATGACCCCTACTTTGCACGCGTGTCACGAACAGGAGCGTCCCTCATGCGCTCAGTGATCGGATACCTGGTCTGCCTGGTTGTCGGGCTGACCATCCTGTTTACCTTTTCCCCCAAAACCGAGCCCGAGCAGGCGAAAGTCGCGCTGCGTTCGGACCGGGTTCAAATCAACGGTTTGCTCAGCCTGGGGACACGTGTCGTGGCCGTGGGCGAACGCGGCAGCATCCTGTTCAGCGACGACCAGGGTGTGAGTTGGCAGCAGGCCAGTGTCGACCGGCAACGTGATGTCGCGCTGACTGCCTTGGTGGCACTGGGTGAGCAACGCCTACTGGCGGTCGGGCACGACGGTTGGATCCTGCGCTCCGAGGATGCCGGTAGCCACTGGCAGGAAATGCGCTACGACAACGAATTGGGCGAGCCGCTGCTGGGTATCTGGGCTGCCGGTGACGAGAGTGTCCTGGCGTTCGGCAGCTTCGGTAAGTTCTATCAGTCCGATGATGCCGGGCTGAGTTGGCGCAAGCTGGCGCTTGATGTCGACAGCGCGCACCTCAACAGCATGGACGGCGGCCCTGATGGTCGAAGGATGTTGGTCGGCGAGCAAGGCCTGGTGCTGCGTACCCGCGATGGCGGCAAGCATTGGCAGACCCTGCCTGCATTTTACAGCGGTTCGTTGTTCGGCATCGTGCGCCTGAGCCCAGAGCATTGGGTGACCTATGGCATGCGCGGCCATGTATTCGTCAGCCACGACTTCGGTGATAGCTGGGCACAGGTCAACGTCGGTAACCAGTTGCCGCTCTACGGGCATGTGCTGTTGCCCGACCACTCTGGCCTGGTGATCGTCGGAGCTGGCAGCTCGGTCGTTCGGCTGGATGCTCGGGGTGCGCTGGTTGGTGTCAGTCGCTTGGCCGGCCTCGGCACCTTGACCTCGGCGACGATGGTCGGTTCGCGTCTGCTGGTCGGTGGTGAGCGCGGGTTACTCCAGGGTTCTGGTGGCAGCGTTGCCGCCCTAGGTAAATGAGAGGCGGGCAATGAAACAAGCTAAAAGCTGGGTGACGCACAGCGTCGAAGCAGTCGCGGATCGGCTGATGGCATGGCGCAAGGGGTTGTTAGTGCTGTTTGTGCTGGTGACCGCAGGCCTGGGTTACAGCGCTACCCACACGCAACTGGACCCCGGCTTCAACAAGCAGATTCCGGTGCGACACGCGTACATGGTCAACTTCCTGAAGTTCAGCCAGTACTTCACCGGTGCCAACCGTTTCCTGGTCAGCGTGCATTGGAAAGGCGAGGGGGATATCTATAACCCGGTGTTCCTCGACACCTTGCGCAAGGTGACCGACGATGTGTTCTTCATCTCTGGGGTCAGTCGTGCCAGCGTCACCTCGCTGTTCACCACCAACGTACGCTACATCGAAATCACCGAGGAGGGTTTTTTCGGTGATGTGGTCGTACCGCCACGCTTCAGCGGCACCGAACAGGACCTGGCTCAGGTACGCAGCAATGCCGCCGCGTCCGGGCAGATCGGGCGCTTGTTGGCCAACGACCTGAAGTCGGCCATGGTGCGTGCCGACCTGCAGGATATCGACCCGCAGACCGGCGAACCGGTGAAATATGCCGAGGTTGCCCGCCGTCTTGAAGAGCTTCGCGACAAGTACAGCAATGAGCAGATCGAGATCAACATTGTCGGTTTCGCCAAGCTGGTCGGTGATGTGGTCGAGGGGTTGAACACGGTGATCGGCTTCTTTGTGATCGCCTTCGTCATTACCGGGCTGCTGCTTTGGCTCTATTCGCGCTCTTTGCGCCTGACCGTGGTTGCATTGGTGGTGGCGTTGCTGCCGGTGGTCTGGTTGCTTGGCCTGTTGCCGCTGTTGGGGCTTGGCATTGATCCGATGTCGATCCTGGTGCCGTTCCTGATTTTCTCCATCGGTGTGTCCCATGCCGTGCAGATGACCAATGCCTGGAAGCAGGATGTGGTGGCGGGTAGCGATTCGTTGCGGGCCGCGCATTCGGCATTCTGCAAAATCTTCATTCCCGGCTCCCTGGCGCTGTTGATGAATGCCCTGGGTTTTGCGGTGATCATGTTGATCGATATCCCGATCGTGCATGAACTGGGTGTGACCGCCTGTATCGGCGTGATGCTGATGATCATCACCAACAAGCTGATGCTGCCGGTGATCATCTCCTACCTGCGGCTGGAGCCCGGGTTGCTGCGACGGGCGCAAACCCGTCAGGCCGGCAGGCATCGGCTGTGGTGGCGGTTGTCTGCGCTGGCCGAGCCGGGACCTGCACTGAGTGTGTTCGCCATCAGCCTGTTGCTGCTGGTGGCCGGCGCCTACAAGGCACGTGACCTCGCGGTGGGCGATATCGGTGCAGGCGCGCCGGAGCTCAGGGCCGACTCGCGCTACAACCAGGACAACCGCAAGATTGTCGACAGCTATTCGATCGGCCTCGACGTAATGTCAGTGTTTGTCGAGGTCCAGGGCATCGAAGAAGGGTGCTTGTCGCCGGAAGTGATGCGCGCGGTAGAAGCCTTCGATTTCCGCATGCGCGCTGTCACCGGTGTGCAGTCGGTCCAGAGCGTCGCCGGCATGGGCAAACGGGTCATTGCCGGTAACAACGAAGGCAACCCACGTTGGGCGGCGATCCCAGGTTCAGCACGCGGCCTGAGCCAAGGCGCACGGGCCTACATGCCGGACGACGGGTTGGTGACCGACGGCTGCCAGCAAATGCAGATCCTGGTGTTCCTGGCCGACCACGAAGGGGCCACGGTGGCCCATGCGATCAATGAAGCCAAGCGCATCATCGCCGAGGTTCGCACCCCGCAGGTGGCGTTTCTCCTGGCGGGCGGAAACGTGGGTGTGATGGCGGCATCCAATGAGGCGGTGAAACGGGCGGAGATCATCATGTTGGCGGCACTCTTTGGTTCGGTGGCGCTGTTCTGCTGGCTGACCTTCCTCTCGGTCCGCGCGGTACTGTGCATTCTCGTCCCCCTGGCGATTGTAGCGATCCTCTGCAACGCGTTGATGGCGATGCTGGGCATTGGCCTGAAAGTCGCGACCTTGCCGGTGATGGCGCTGGGTGTGGGTGTGGGTGTCGATTACGGGATCTACCTGTATGAACGTATCCAACACGAAATGGCCGGTGGTGCGAACCTGCGCGAGGCGTTCTACGAGGCGATGTGCCAACGGGGCACGGCTGCAGTGTTCACGGCCTTGACCATGTCGATTGGTGTGTGCACCTGGGCGTTTGCGCCGCTGAAGTTTCAGGCAGACATGGGCGTGCTGTTGTCCTTCATGTTCCTGGTGAACGTCTTGGGAGCCATATTCCTGCTACCGGCGCTGGCAGCCTGGTTCAACCGTGGGCGCCGGTTGGTGGCCACGGAAAGTCCCGTGGCCCAGGTCCAGTGAGCCGGCAAAAGGCCTTGTAGGAGCGGGCTTGTCCGCGATGGCATCGGCGTGGTGCCAGTGATTTCGCGGTGCCGGCATCGCGGGCAAGCCCTGCTCCTACAGGCTGGCGCGGGCTCTGTTGGAGCGGGCTTGCCCGCGATGGAATTTAGACATTCAGTAACTAAAAATAAAACGCCAACACCTATTGTGGAGTGCGTAGTGGACAGGGAGACTGTGGCGCGGGCCCTGTTGCAGGCCTGTGCAAGTCGCGTGTAGTCAAAAAGGGGGCGTGCTGCCCTCAAGCCGAAATTATAAAAATAACAAGGGAAGGTCATCGTGCCTTACCCGTGCGCGGAGAAGACTATGGTAAGTGCTGTCTTGACCCATGAGGTTTTGGCCAGCGTCGGCCTTGACCTGAGCGAATACGACCGCCTGGTTGGGGAAGTCTATGAAGGTGCCCTCGACCCAAAGTTGATGGCGCGTGCTCTCAAGAGCTTCCGTACGCTCTACGACGCCAACTACGTCACACTGATCCTGCGGGTGCCGGACCAACCGGACATGGGTGTGATGATCATCGCCGGCGACATCGAAGGGGCCGGCGACGTCAGCTACATGACCTACCCCCAGACCAATACCCCGTTTGCCAACCAGCCGCTGGACTACGTGTTCACGGTCGACGACGTCATGACGTCCGCGGAATGGGAGCACAGTGCCTACTTCAAGATGTTCTGCGGCCCGCAAGGGGTGTACCACGTGATGGGGGCCGATATTTCCACCCCGGACGGCGGCAAGTTGCGCTTTCGCATTACCCGTCCCAAGCACGCTCCCAACTTCTCGGCCAACGAACGCGCGTTGTGCGGCGTGTTCTTGCCACACCTGCGGCGGGCGCTACAGGTGCATAACTTGCTGGACCGCAGCGAGTCGTTGAGCGAGCTGTATTCCCAGGCAATCAGTCGGCTGTCGGTGGCAACCCTGGTGCTGGATGAAAGCGGCAGTGTGCTGCGGGTCAACCCGGTCGCCCAGGACATCCTCGCCAACGCCGATGGGCTGAAATTGGTCGGCGGTCGCCTTGAGGCCAGCTACCCAAGTGACAATCGCGAGCTGCAACGGCTGATTCGTGCCGCATTTTCCCCGGATGCCCCCAAGAGCGCCGAAGCGATGTCTGTCACGCGGCCATCCGGGCTGGTCAACCTGGGCCTGGTGGTCGAGTCGATTCCCTCGCTGGACTGGGCGGAAGAGAAGGGCCAGCCCGCCGCGCTGGTGTATATCCGCGACGCCGCGAGCAAATCGCTGGCCAGCGAAGTGGTGACCAAGCAGTTGTTCAACCTGACCAGGGCCGAGACTGCCCTGGCAATGGAGTTGGCCAACGGTTTGTCCCTGGAGGAAGCGGCCGAAGTGCTGAACATCCGGCGCAACACCGCGCGTGCCCATCTGCGTTCGATTTTCTCCAAGACCGGCGTGCGCCGGCAGACCGAACTGGTGCGCATCATGCTCAACAGTGTCGTGGCGTTGGGCAAGCCCAAGGTCGCCCTCAAGGCTGTTGAAAAACTCAAGGTTCCACCGCCGCAGCTGGCGGTAGCTGCCCGTCAGGCGTGAATCGCCATTCTGTTTCCGGGCGGCAGGCAGTCGCCCGGCGCCACCACGAGCCTGAACACCCTTAGTCCGCACAGACGATGCAGCCTCGTGGTCGGTCTCTCGATACTGCCCGAACCTATCACGGAGAATACCTATGCCAGTTACAGCTATCAGCGGCAGCGCTTCGGGAATCGGTGCCGCGGTGAGCACTGCGTTACGCGCCGCCGGACATCGTGTCATCGGAATCGACCGCAGCAATGCCGAGGTGCTCGCAGACCTTTCAACGCCCCAAGGCCGCGAGGCCGCGATTGCCCAGGTACTCGAGCTCAGCGACGGGGTACTCGACGGCCTGGTCTGTTGTGCGGGTGTCGGGGTAACGGCCCCGTCCTGCGGGTTGATCCTGGCGGTCAACTACTTCGGCGTTAGCCAGTTGCTGAGTGGCCTGGCCGGGGCTTTGGCCAAGGGTGATAGCCCGGCTGCGCTGGTGATCGGCTCGGTGGCCGCGACCCAGACCGGTGCCGATCAGCAGGCGATGACCGAGGCGATGCTCGCTGGCGATGAAGCCAATGCACTGGAACTGGCCAATGCCCTTGGTCAGCCCCATGTGGCCTATGCCTGCTCCAAGTATGCAATCACCCACCATGCCCGGCGCACCTCATCCAGTTGGGCGAGCAAGGGTATTCGCTTGAATGTGGTGGCACCGGGGGCGGTGGAAACCCCGCTGCATCAGGCATCGCTCGACGATGCACGTTTCGGCAAAGCGGTACGGGAGTTCGTTGCGCCCTTGGGCCGTGCCGGGCATCCGCAGGAAATTGCCGCACTGGTGGCGTTCCTGCAGTCCAGGCAAGCCGCGTTCATCCATGGCAGCGTGGTGTTCATCGATGGCGGCATGGACGCCATGGTTCGCCCGCAGCGTTTCTAAAAGGACTCCTCATGAGCAAGGTGGCATTCATTACCGGCGCCAGCCGTGGCATCGGTCGCGAAGCGGCATTGGCGTTCGCGCGGGCCGGCTTCGACCTGGCGATCAGTGCGCGCACCCTCGACGAAGGTGAGCAGCACCCGCACGCCCTGCGCGACGCTACAGGCGCGCCGCTTCCCGGCAGCCTCAACGGCACCGCCGAAGCGATCCGGGCACTGGGACGGCGGGTACTGGTCGTGCCCATGGACCTGCTCGACAGTGCCTCGGCCATCGGCGCCTGTGAGGCGGTGCTCGCCGAGTATGGGCGGATCGACGTGCTGATCAACAACGCGATCTACCAGGGCAGTGACCTTAATGCGGGCTTCATGAGCCTGCAGCCAGAAACGCTGGAGCGGATGTACAAGGGCTACATCCTGACGCCGTTCCTGTTGACCCGGGCAGTGGTCGAGCACATGGCCGAGCAGGGCACTGGCGTGGTGATCAACGTCACCTCCGGGGCCGGCGAGAGTGACCCGCCCGTGGCGGCGGGCAAGGGCGGGTGGGGGTACGCCTATGGGGCCGGCAAGGCGGCGGTATCGCGCCTTTCAGGGATCCTCTCGGTAGAGCTGGGGGAAGCCGGTGTGTGTGCCTACACCCTCAACCCGGGTGTGGTGACGACCGACGCACTCAAGGCGACCATTGGTGACAAGGGCGTGATCGCCTTGCGTGCCGGCAGTGCGCCGCCGCAGGTTCCTGCCGAGGTGATGCTCTGGTTGGCGACGGAAGAACAGGCGCCTCGTTACCAGTGTCGAACCATCGCTGCGCAGCCGTTTGCACTGGAGCATGGCATCGTTGCCGATTGGCGTTGAACCCTTGATGTATTGACACCTTGATGTGAAGTTATTGGCGACTCAGGTCGCCAATAACGCAGGGGCAGGATCAGTCGATACTCAGTGGCTCAGGCCTGGCGGCGTTGCCGGGCGAGGGTCATGGCAGTGTCCTCGATCATGTCCTCCTGGCCACCCACCATGCCGCGACGGCCCATTTCGACGAGGATTTCCCGCGCCGAGACGCCGTACTTCTTCTCGGCTCGCTTGGCAAACAGCAGGAACGAGCCATAGACCCCGGCATAGCCCATGGTCAGTGCATCGCGGTCGCTGCGGATCGGGAAGTCCATGATAGGTACGACCAGGTCTTCGGCCACGTCCTGGATGCCGAACACACTGACACCCGTCTCGATGCCCATGCGGTCGCAGACCGCGACCAGTACTTCCATGGGTGTATTGCCGGCGCCTGCGCCGAGGCCGGCACAGGCGGCGTCAATGCGGGTGGCACCGGCGGCGATGGCGGCGATCGAGTTGGACACGCCCATCGACAGGTTGTGGTGGCCATGGAAGCCGATCTCGGTTTCCGGTTTCAGTGCCGCACGCATTGCCGCTACCCGGGCGCTGACGTCATGGGGCAGCAAGTAGCCTGCCGAGTCGGTCAGGTAGATGCAGTTGGCGCCGTAGCTTTCCATCAGCTTGCCCTGCTTGACCAGGCCTTCCGGGCTGTTCATGTGGGCCATCATCAGGAAACCGACCGTGTCCATGCCCAGGCTGCGGGCGTGGGAAATATGCTGCTCGCTGACGTCTGCTTCAGTGCAGTGGGTGGCTACGCGAATGGTGTTGACGCCCAGCTCATGGGCCATCTTCAGGTGGTCGACGGTGCCGATCCCCGGCAGCAGCAAGGCCGAGACCTTGGCCCGTTTCATCAGCGGGATGACGGCCGACAGGTAGGCCTCGTCGCTGTGCGCGGGAAAGCCGTAGTTGACCGAGCTGCCGCCCAGGCCGTCGCCGTGGGTGACTTCGATCAGCGGGACGCCAGCCGCATCCAGGCCGCAGGCAATGTCTTTCATCTGTTGCAGGCTGATCTGATGACGCTTGGGGTGCATGCCATCGCGCAGGCACATGTCATGAACGGTGATGTGTTTACCGCGAAGATCCATGGTCGATTCCTCAGGCAAGGGCGGGTTGTGCGTGGGTGGCGTGCAGGACCAGTTCGCCCTTGAGGATTTCTTCGGCGAACATTTCGGCGGTACGCGCAGCGGCGGCGGTCATGATGTCGAGGTTGCCGGCGTACTTGGGCAGGTAGTCGCCCAGGCCTTCGACTTCCATGAACACCGAGACGCGGTTGCCCTCGAACACCGGGCCATTTACCAACTTGTAGCCGGGGACATAGCGCTGCACCTGCAGGATCATTGCCTCGATAGCGGCGGTGATGGCCGCCTGGTCGGGTTCCGTTTCGGTCAGGCAATGCACGGTGTCGCGCATGATCAGCGGTGGCTCGGCGGGGTTGATGATGATGATCGCCTTGCCCTTTTTCGCACCGCCGACCTGTTCGACCGCGCTGGATGTGGTGCGGGTGAACTCGTCGATGTTCTTGCGCGTACCCGGGCCGACCGATTTGGAGGCCGCGGTTGCGATGATTTCGGCGTATTCCACCGGCTGCACGCTGGATACTGCCGCGACCAGCGGAATGGTGGCCTGGCCGCCGCAGGTGACCATGTTGACGTTCATCACGCCCAGGCCGAGGTTGGTCTTGAGGTTGACCGGTGGTACGCAGTAGGGGCCGATGGCAGCAGGGGTCAGGTCGATCATCAACACCCCCAGCGCATTGAGCTTGCGTGAGTTCTGCTCGTGAACATAGGCGGATGTGGCGTCGAAGGCGATCTGTACCTGGTCTTCGATAACGTGGGGCAACAAGCCGTCGACCCCGTCAGCGGTGGTTTTCAGGCCCAGCTCACGTGCCCGTGCGAGGCCCTCGGAGGTGGCATCGATACCGACCATCCAGACCGGCTCAAGCACCTCGCTGCGCATCAGTTTGTACAGCAGGTCGGTGCCGATGTTGCCCGGCCCGATCAGCGCGCATTTGATCTTCTTGCTCATTATCTATGGCTCCAGGGGAGGGATTGCGTAAGGTTCACTCAGGGCACGAAGCGCAGGCTGGTCTGGCCCAGGCCACTCATGGAAAGGCTGATGCGGTCGCCCGCCACAACCGGAACGAGTGGTGCCAATGCTCCCGAAAGGATGATTTCGCCCCGGCGAAACGGGATGCCGAGCTCACCCAGGGTGTTAGCCAGCCAGGCCACCGCCGCACACGGATGGCCCTGCACCGCCGAACCCAGGCCGCTGCCCGCCGGTTGGCCGTTCTTGGACAGCTGCATTTCGACCCGGGCCAGGTCCAGCCCGCGAGGGTCGATGCGCTGTGGGCCGAGGGCGAACACGCCGCAGGAGGCGTTGTCGGCCACGGTGTCCTGAATACGGATCTGCCAGTTGTCGATACGCGAGTCGACAATCTCGAAGCACGGCACCACGTATTGGCTTGCCGCCAGCACGTCTTCGGCGCTGATTCCCGGGCCGTGGAGGTCTTCGCCGAGAATAAAGGCGATTTCGCCTTCGGCACGTGGCTGAATCAGGTTGTAGCGGGCCAGGCTGACATCGCTGCCGTCGTCGACCTGCATGGCATCGGTGAGGAAGCCGAAGTCCGGTTGGTGGACATCGAGCATTTCTTGTACCGCGCGGCTGGTGACACCGATTTTCTTACCGATGACACGCTCACCGAGGGCTTCGCGGCGTTGCAAAAAATGCAGGGAAATCCGGTAGGCCTGCTCAAGGGTGATGTGCGGGTAGCGGCGGGTCAGGGGGGCGAGCGTCTGGCGTGTGCGCAGGGCGTTGAACAGTTCGTCACCGAGTGCGTTGATCAAGTGGGCGTCCATGACGGGGTGCTCTGTGTGAAGGAAATAAAAGGGCCGGGCCCAACGGGCTCAGGGCGCCGGCCAAAAAGGGCGATGTTCAGCCGGGCCAGACCGTGGAGTCTGCGCCGCCATCGACATCGATGATTTTTCCGCTGACCCAGGCCGAGGCGGGGCTGGCCAGGTACAGGGCTGCGGCGGCGATATCTTCCGGGCTGCCCAGGCATTTGAGCGGGGTATTGGCTTCCATGGTCTGACGCATGGCCGCTGGCATCACGCCGTTCAGCGCTTCGGTCAGGGTGGGGCCGGGCGCGACGGCATTGACCCGCACCAGCGGAGCAAAATCCTGTGCCAGCAAGCGGGTCAAGTGGCTCAGGGCGGCCTTGGCGGCGCCGTACGCGCTGAAGTGCCGCTGTGAGTAGCGGGCGGCTACCGAACTGATGTTGACGATGTTGCCGCCACCGGCCTCACGCATCAGAGGCACGCACAGTTGGCAGAAGGCGTAGGCGGTGGACACGTTGAAACGCAGGATCTCGTCGAACTGCTCCGGGCTCATGCTCAGTGGATCGTTGGGGCCGCCGCCACCGACGTTGTTTACCAGATGAGTGATGCGCCCCATCTGCTCATGGCTCTGGCTGACCAGCGCCTTGCGCTGCTCGCTGTCGTTGACATCGCAGGCGATGGCCAGGGCGCGTCGGCCCAAGGCGCGCACTTCTTCGGCAACGCGTTGCACATCCTCGAGCGAGCGCGCGGAGCAGACGACATCGGCACCCGCTTCGGCATAGGCCAGCGCGATGGCGCGGCCAATGCCTCGGCCACTGCCGGTGACGATGGCGACGCTACCGTCCAGATGGAAACGCTGCAGGATACTCATGGGCTGTCCTTCCTCAAGGTAGGGGTTGGGTTGAACCGGTTTTCAATGTATCGAATATCCCGAGACTGACCCGCGGCTGCATCGTCTCAATGGACTAACGCAAGTGACCTGCGCCCTTTGCGGCAGCGGGTGTCCTAGTCCGCTTTGACGATGAACGATCTGTCACTCGCCCCGATGATCAATCACGGCTCGCGCACCGGCGCAGCGAGATTGGGAGAATTGAGTGATGCAAAGCATGCGAGAAAGGACCCAGGACGAAATCGAACTGATCGAACGTGCGCGGCGCCTTGTGCCGGCACTCAAGGAGCGTACGGCACAGGCTGACCGCGACTTGAAGGTCCCGGAAGAAAGCATTGCCGAATTGCAATCGGCCGGGCTGCTGCGTGCCTTGCAGCCGCGTGCGTTCGGAGGCTATGAAGTCGATCCGCGAACCTTCTTTGAAATCCAGATGATTCTTGCCGAAGGCTGCATGTCCACGGCCTGGATCTACGGGGTAATGGGTGTCCACCCGTGGCAGTTGGCCCGCTACCCTGTCGAAGCCCAGCGTGAGGTCTGGGGCAACGATCATGATGCCCTGATTTCCTCGACCTATATGCCGTCGGCCAAGGTGACAGTGGTCGAGGGTGGTTATCGCATCAGCGGTCAGTGGAGCTTCTCCAGTGGCAGCGAGCACTGCCAGTGGGTGCTGCTGGGTGGCATCCTGCCCGCCGAGGGTGATGTTGCGGCGGAGCACGGCACCTTCCTGCTGCCACGTAGCGACTACCGCATTCAGCGCAACTGGGATGTACTCGGGCTGCGCGGTACCGGCAGCCACGACATTCTGGTCGAGGATGTGTTTGTGCCGGCGCACCGGGTTCAGCGCACCAACAACTGCACCGTCGAGGCCACGCCAGGGCGTCAGGTCAACACCAACCCGATCTATGCGATTCCGTTTGCCCAGGTGTTCTCCCGAGCGGTCTCGACCTCGGCCATCGGCGCGCTGCAAGGGGCGATCAATGAGTTCCGCGCCAATGCCGCCAAGCACATCGGCAAGCATGGTGCACGCACGGCGGATGACCCCGTGGCGCAAACCGCGGTGGCCGAAGCGACGATTACCGTCGACAGCCTGAAGCTGGTGCTGGAGCGCAACTACGAGCACCTCATGAGTCTGGCCAGGGCCGGCGAATACCCGGACACCGAAACACGCTTGTTGTATCGCTACCAGTCCGCCTACGTGACCAACGTCTGTGCCGACAAGGTGAATGACCTTCTGCGCAGCATGGCAGCGTCCGGTTTGTACAACACCAACCCGGTTGCCCGACTGTTCCGTGACCTGCACCAGGCCCGTGGGCACATCGCCAACAACTTCATGGCCTACGGTCGCGCCTTCGGTGCGGTGCAGTTGGGCTTGCCCAACCCGGACCCGTACGTCTGAGGCTGCCCGGCCGTTCTAACGCCATCGCGTCTACACCCGCCTGTCTCCCGCTGGCGGGTGTTAATGAGTACCTGACCTATGAATGATTATCTTGCCCTGCGCGTGGCGCGGGTGATCGAGGAAACGGCCGACGCGCGCTCTCTGGTGTTCGACGTACCCGAGCACCTGGTCGAACGCTTTCGTTATCGCCCCGGTCAATTCCTGACGCTGCGTGTCCCGTTTGAAGATGGCTGGTTGCCCCGCTGTTACTCATTGTCCAGTACGCCGATGCTGGATGAGCCGTTGCGTGTGACGGTCAAGCGCGTGCATGAAGGCCGCGCCTCGAACTGGCTCTGCACTGAGCTGCAGGAGGGGCAGACCTTGCAGGTGCTGCCACCAGCAGGCGTGTTCGTGCCGCGTAACCTCGACAGCGACCTGCTGCTCTTTGGTGGCGGTAGCGGCGTAACACCAGTGCTGTCAATTCTGCGTTCGGCATTACTGGCGGGGCAGGGGCGGATCCTGCTGATTTATGCGAACCGCGACGAAGGCTCGGTGATTTTTCGCGATGAGCTCAGGTTTCTGGCCAGTGCTCATCCACAGCGCCTGCAAATCGTCCATTGGCTGGATTCGGTACAGGGCATTCCGGCGGTCGGGCAACTGGCCGAACTGGCCCGGCCGTTCATCGATGCGCAGGCGTTCATCTGCGGCCCAGGCCCGTTCATGGACGCTGCGGTCAGCGCCCTGAAAAGTCTGGGCATGCCCGATGCCAGGGTGCATGTAGAACGCTTCGTGTCGTTGCCGGGCGAGGGTGAGCTGCCAGTGGTAACCAGCAGTGAGGCTGCCGTAGCCGCGCAACTTGCCGTTCGCCTGGACGGTGAGGAGCACAACCTGGCCTGCGACAGCGGCGAAACCCTGCTGGCAGCGATGCAGCGCGCCGGCCTGAACCCGCCGAGTGCGTGCCGTGTCGGTGGCTGCGCCTCGTGCATGTGCACCCTGGAAAGCGGCGACGTCGAACTGCTGCACAACGATGCCCTGGATGACAACGAGTTGGCCGAGGGCTGGATCCTCGCCTGCCAGGCCGTGCCGACCAGCGCGCACCTGCGTATCCGCTTTCCTGAATGATGCAGATGACCGAGCCTACGATGAATCAGAGCCTGAAGTGTTCCCTGCCGGTGCTCGACGCGCCGACCACCATTGCCCAATTACTGTTCTCCAGCGCCGAGCGGTTCGCTGGGTATACCGCCATTGAAGAGAATGGCCAGTGCACGGACTACGCCGAACTGCCCAATCAGGCGCTGACCATCACCCGTGGCCTGATGGCACTGGGCATCCAGGCCGGTGACCGGGTTGGCACATGGGCACCGAACAGCCGGGACTGGATCCTGGCGGCGCTGGGTATTCACTGTGCCGGTGCGGTGCTGGTGCCGATCAACACCCGCATGAAAGGCACCGAGGCGGCCGATGTACTGGCGCGCAGCGGCTGCCGGGTGCTGTTCGTCCAGCAGCGTTTTCTCGACGTCGATTACCCGGCGATGCTTGAGCCCCATCGCCCCCCCAGCCTTGAGCATCTGGTGGTGTTGGCCAGTGACACGCCGCCGCGCCCGGGCGATCTGAGCTTCCAGCAGTTTCTGCTGGGGGCTGCCACCTACGACACGGAGGCGGCGCGACGTCGTGCGCTGGCCATTGAGCCGCAGGCGATGTGCGATCTGCTCTTCACCTCGGGCACCACGGGCAAACCCAAGGGCGTAATGAGCGGCCATGGGCAGAACCTGCGGGCGTTCAGCGAGTACGTCAAGGTGATTGGCCTGGTGCCGGGTGACCGCTACCTGATCGTCAACCCGTTCTTTCATGCCTTTGGCTACAAGGCCGGTTGGTTGACCTGCCTGATTGCCGGGGCAACCATCCTGCCGCATGCGGTGTTCGATGCTGATGCGGTGTTCCAGCGTATTGCCAATGAGCGCATCAGCGTCTTGCCTGGTGCCCCGACCCTTTACCTCTCACTGCTGGCCCACCCACGCTTGGCCGAAACCGACCTGTCCAGCTTGCGGATTGCCGTAACCGGCTCGGCCAGTATCCCGCCGAGCCTGATCGAGCGCATGCGCAACGAGTTGGGTTTCAGCGTGGTGACCACCGCCTACGGGCTGACCGAATGCGGCGGCCTGGCGACCCTGTGCGACCCGCAGGATTCGGCGCAGGTGATCGCCGGCACCAGCGGGCGGCCGATTGCCGGTACCGAAGTCAGCATCCGCGACCCGCACAACCACGCCTTGGCCAATGGCGAAACCGGCGAAATCTGCTTGCGCGGCTTTCATGTCATGCAGGGCTATTTCGAGAACCCCGAGGCCACCGCCGAAGCCATCGATGCTGACGGCTGGCTGCACACCGGCGACGTCGGGCGCCTGGATGAAGCGGGCAACCTGATCATCACCGACCGCCTGAAAGACATGTACATCGTGGGTGGCTTCAACTGCTACCCGGCGGAAATCGAAGCCGCATTGATCGCCCACCCGGCCATTGCCCAGGTTGCCGTCATCGGCGTTGCGGACGCACGCATGGGTGAAGTGGGGTGTGCCTGTGTGGTGTTGCGTGAAGGCCAGACGCTGGACGAAAGCGCGTTGATCAGTTGGAGCCGTGAACGGATGGCCAACTACAAGGTACCCCGTCTGGTGCGCTTCTTCGATGCGCTGCCACTCAACCCCTCGAACAAGGTTGCCAAGAACGAACTGCGCGCTGCGATCAATCCAGGCTGAAGGGCAACAGGCCGACATCACCAAACGGACGATGCGCAGGCCCAGGCAGTTTTCCAGACTGGGCCCGCAAACCGGAAAACAACAAGAAAGGAGAGGAGCATGTCTACGTTGAACCCTGCGGCGCTCAACGCGGCTAACGGTACTCGCCGGCACTGCCTGCTGGCCGTGGCCGTTGCGCTGGCCAGCGGTACCGCCAGCGCCGGGCCCACCATCGAGTTGGGCGAAAACACCACGCTGGACTCGTCGCTGACCGTCAACTACACCGCGTCGGTACGTACCGCCAAGCCTGCCCAGCAATACCTCAACGACCTGAACAACGACGACGGTACGCGCAACTTCGACCGTGGCTCGATGATCAACAACCGGGTCAGCCTGTTTGGTGAGCTGCTGCTCAAGCACGACAATCTCGGCGCAGTGCTGCGCGGCAGTCATTTCTACGATGACGTCTACCACGAGCGCAACGACAACGATTCGCCGGACACCGTGAACAAAATCGGTCGGGCCAACGGCTTCAGCGAAGACACCCGTCGCCTGAGCGGAAGCAAGGCGCGCCTGCTTGATGCCTATGTCTACGGCAACTTCGATGTCGCCGACAGCCAGTACCTGTCGGTCAAGGCCGGTCGCCACTTGGTGGCCTGGGGTGAAAGCCTGTTCTGGCCGAACATCAGCCAGGGGCAGGCGCCGGTGGACGCCACCAAGTTCAACGTGCCAGGCACCGAAGCCAAGGACTCCTACCTGCCGGTGGGGCAGGTGTCCGCGTCCTGGTCGCTCAACGAAGACCTGGCACTGGTCGGTTACTATCAGTACGAGTGGGAGAAGACCCAGCTCAACCCGGTGGGTGACTACTTCGGCAGCGATTACTTCGGCCCGGGCGCCGAGTTCTTCCGGCTCAACGCGGGGGTGATCAACAGCCTGCCGGACAAGACCTTTACCGGCGTCAACTATGCCGGTGAAGTCGATGCCCGCGACAGTGGCCAGTGGGGCCTTGGCGCGCGCTACCGGCTCACCGAAAACACCGAAGTGGGGCTGTTCCATTACCGCTACCACGAGCGGGTCGGGTCGATCTTTTTCGACTTCAGCGGCAATACCCAGTACTCCTCGCTCAAGAGCATCGGCGAGCGCTCGAACACGGCGGTTGCGCCGGCCTACCGGTTGGGCTATTTCGAGGATGTCGAGCTGACGGGAATCAGCTTCAGCTCCAAGATCGGCGACTCGGTACAGTATGCCGGTGACTTGAGTTACCGCGATGGTGCCTCGGTTTATCTGAACAATGGTGCACCGACGACCGGGCAGCTCTGGCAGGCCAACCTCAACGCTACCTACATCCTGGGCCCAAGCTTCCTGGCCCAGCAGACCACCTTCCTCGGCGAAGTGGTGCATCAGCGTATCGAAGGGGTCGACACGTTGGTGGTCAGCGGTGGCGGTCCCGGTATCGACGGGACATTCAACCAGTTTGAGTCCAACACCCAGACCCGCGGTTCGACCCTGCTTGGCGTGGGGGCCTACATGGATTACCCGGCAATCAGCGATGGCCTGGACCTGACCACCAAGGTGGTCTGGACGCAGAACGTCGACGGCAGTGCCTACCAGGGCCTGGGCCGCGATGAAAAGCGCCTCACCGTTGGCGGCGACTTCAAGTACCTGGGCAACTTCCAGGTGGGCCTGACCTATGTCGCTTACCTGAGTTCGCCGGATGTCGCCCAAGGGCGCCTGTTGGCTGACCGCGACTACCTGTCGTTCAACGCCAAGTACACCTTCTGATGCTCTACCGGCCATGCCCTGCGCCCAGGCAGGCGTGGCCGGTATTCTCCGATAATCTGCTGCCAAAAAAGGGTCTGCCATGAACCTTCATCCGACACCGTCACCGTTCAGCCCCATTACCATTGGCCCGCTGACGTTAAAAAACCGATTCATCAAGGCGGCGACCAATGAGGGCATGAGTGCCCAGGGCGTGCCCTCCAAGCAATTGGTCAAACTGCATGCCGCCCTGGCCAATGGTGGCACAGCGCTGACCACCGTGGCCTATTGTGCCGTGAGCCGCGATGGTCGCACGCTGCCCAACCAACTGATCCTGGCGCCTGAGAGCCTGCCGCACTTCAAGGCGTTGACCGATGCGGTACACCGCGAAGGTGGGCTGGCCAGTGCGCAGATCACCCATGGAGGCTGTTTTACCTTTATTCGTGAACGCTCCACCCCGCGTCCGCTGTCCGCCAGTGGCGGTTTCAACAAGATCGGCATGATGAGCGGCATGTTCCTCAAACAGGCGATGAATGAGGGCGATATGCATCAGGTTGTGCAGGATTTCGCTCGCGGGGCGCGGCTGGCCCGGCAGGCCGGATTCGACGCCGTGGAAATTCACATGGGGCACGGCTACCTGCTAAGCCAGTTCATTTCGCCGCTGTACAACAAGCGTCGTGACCAATATGGCGGCAGCCTGGAAAACCGTCTGCGTTTTCCGCGTCGTGTGCTGCGTGCGGTACTCGATGCGGTTGGCCGGGACATGGCCGTGATTTGCAAGTACAGCATTACCGAAGGCGTACGCAGCGGTAACAGCGCCGAGGATGGTGCCCAGATTGCCCGCATGCTGGAACAGGAGGGCGCGCACCTGCTGGTGCTCAGTGCCGGCATGAACGCCGAGTCGATTACCACCATGTTTGGCTCCTCGTTTCCCAAGGAGAATCGCGTCCAGCAGAAAAACCCGGTGATCGCCCTGGCGATGGCCATTCAGCGACTGACCGATCCCAAGGTGGAGTTTCGAGAGCTTTACCTGCTTGAGCATGCTCGCAAGGTGCGTGCCGCGGTGAAGATGCCACTGGCCTATCTGGGCGGCGCGAAGAGCCTCAACAGCATCGAGCGGATCATGGCCGAGGGCTTTGACCTGATCGCCATGGGGCGGGTGCTGTTGGCAGAGCAAGACTACGTCAACAAACTGGCCAGCGGGGCGAGCAAGAACTCGATCTGCACCGCCTGCAACCGCTGCGTGGCCATGATGTACACGCCAGGCGGCACCTCGTGCGTACTGGGCAAGCCCGGCGATGCCGAGCTGAACCGGCAACCGGCAGCGGCCCAGTAGGGCGGCTTGTTCTACCCAGGCACCGCCAGGATGCGCGAGCCCTTGTAGGTCAGCGCATCCTGGGTGCATCTCGGTGAGGCTACAGCGGGTGTAGCCCCTGTTCCCAGGCTCAGCCGTGCTGCAGGAAGTCGATGCAGCTGCGGTTGAACAGCTCGGGATGTTCGACCTGCACCCAATGCCCGCAGCGGTTGAGCACAATGAAGCGGGCGTTTTCGGCTCCGTCGATAATGCGCTGGACACCGCTGAC
Source organism: Pseudomonas sp. HLS-6 (assembly GCF_002753995.1). NCBI lineage: Bacteria > Pseudomonadati > Pseudomonadota > Gammaproteobacteria > Pseudomonadales > Pseudomonadaceae > Pseudomonas > Pseudomonas sp. HLS-6. Next base: position 3,092,051 of record NZ_CP024478.1, on the reverse strand, counting down.
CGGGTTGAAGTTGTCGTTGCTGCCCCAGAAGCCCAGGATCGGGCACCTGATCTCGCCTAGGCGGGCTTCCATGTTGGGCACCATCATGGTGCTGAACAGGTTCTTCGGTTGCGTCACCGCGACCGCTACGCGTTCCAGCAGCAGGCTCTCTGGCAGGATCGAGTCATCGAACAGTTGCAGGCGCATCATGCTGCGCATTTCTTCCAGGCCAATGGGGCCTGCGTTGAACAGGCTGACCATGCGCACGATGCCTTGCATCTGGAAGTAGGTCTCGCGTTCTTCGACGCCACCGGGTGCCAGCAGAATCAGGCGCTCTGCCAGTGATGGATAACGCAGTGCCAGCCCCAGGGCAATCGCACCCCCCAGGGAATTGCCCAGCATCGTGCAGCGTTCTACGCCGATTTCCGTCAGGAAAGTGCCCACACAGTCGACGAAGAAGTCCAGGTTGTACTGCACATCGTCGGGTTTGTCCGAACGCCCGAAACCCGGCAAGTCCAGCAGGATGTTGCGGTAACCGGCCTCGACGAATGCTGGGTAGTTACCTTTGAAATTGCTGAAACCACTGGCGCCCGGTCCGCTGCCATGCAGCCACAGCACCACCGGGCCGCTGCCTTCGTCCAGGTAGTGCAGGCGCAGGCCGTTGGGCAGGGTCGCGTAATGGCCTGTAGGCAATGGCAGGTCTACGGCTTGATTCATGGGGGTTCTCCAGAGTCTGCGGGTTCATGAGGCGCTTACCGGCCGGGCCACATTGATGCCTGAAGGGGATGCTGATGTCCGGCCCGGTTTGCGCAGAACAGATCCTGGGCTGCCGTGGTCCTGATGGCATCGTCCGTTCAGACCACGCCGATCGGCGTGCCGTTAGTCCTATCGGACGATGTTCGTATCGGGGTGGCAGCTAATCATGCAGGTGACTGGCTCGCTGCACCTGCAGCGGGTTGCGATGCTCGTCAATCCAGGAGAACGCAATGAAGTTGCTGAATAAAGTGGCCTTCGTGACAGGCGCAGGACAAGGTATGGGCCAGGCCATCGTGCGTCGGTTCGTCGCCGAAGGGGCGAAAGTGGTGGCGGTTGATCTCAACCTGCCAGCCTTGGCTGAAAGCCTCGCAGACCTCGGTGACAGTGTGCTGGCCCTGGCCTGCAACGTTGCTGACAGTGGATCGGTTGCCGATGCCATGGGGCAGACCGAACAACACTTTGGTGGCCTCGACATCCTCGTCAACAATGCCGGTGTCGGTGCCCTCGACAGCTTCCTCGACACGCCGGACGAAAGCTGGGCGCGGGTGATCAATGTCAACCTGGGCGGGACCTTCCTGTGCTGCCGCGAAGGTGCCAGGTTGATGGTCAAGGGGGCTCGCAAGGGCGCCATCATCAACCTCTCCAGTACGGCCGCACTGACCGGTGAAGGGCCTAGCCACTACTGCGCGTCGAAAGCCGGCGTCATGGGCCTGACCCGCTCGATCGCCCGCGACCTTGCTGCCAGTGGCATTCGCGTCAACACCCTGGTACCCGGCCCGACCAACACACCGATGATGGCCGGCATTCCCGACGAACACATGCAGGCGCTGCTCAAGAACGTACCGTTGGGACGCATGTGTGAAACCGACGAAATCGCCCGTGTCGCGGTATTCCTGGCCAGCGAAGATGCCAGCTTCATGACAGGGCAGAACATTGCGGTCAACGGCGGCATGGCCTTTATCTGAGAGAGGAATGACCTATGAGCAAGCGTCTGGAAGGAAAAATTGCCTTTGTCACCGGCGCCGGTTCCGGTATCGGTGAAGCCACTGCGTTGCGGTTCGCCGAGGAGGGCGCCACGGTGGTGTTGTGTGGCCGACGTGCCGAACCGTTGCAAGGCGTCCAGGAGAAGATCATCGGCCTGGGTGGTCGCGCTGAAATCGCTGTTGCGGATGTGAGTGATGAGCAGGCCTATGTCGGCGCGCTTGAAGCTGCAGCGCAACGTCATGGTCGTCTGGATATCCTGGTCAACAACGCGATGGCCTACACCTGGGGCGGCATCGACACCATGTCTACGGCAGACTGGCACGCCAACTTTGCCACCACCGTGGATGGCACGTTCTGGGGTACCCGTACCGCCATGCAATTGATGAAGGCGCAGGGCGGTGGTGCCATCGTCAACATTGCCTCCATCTGTGGCCTGTTCGGTACGGCCTGGATGGCGGGCTACTCAGCGGCCAAAGCGGCGGTGATCAACTTCAGCCGTGCCGCTGCCAGTGAAGGCGCACCCAACAACATCCGCTGCAACGTGATCATCCCGGGCGTGGTCGATACCCCGGCGACTGCCGGCATGCTCAGCGACGACAAAACCCGCAGCAACACCGAAAAAGTCATCCCCATGAAACGTGTCGGTCTGCCGGTGGAACTGGCCAACGCCATTCTCTTCCTGGCCAGCGATGAGGCGTCCTACATCACTGGCGCGAGCCTGGCAGTGGACGGCGGGCGTAGTTCCGACCTTTACACGGTGTTGGATTGATGAACATGGACTCGACCTCACTGCTTGAGCGGATCGACCGTCTGGAATCGCTGGATGCCATTCGCCAACTGGCCGGCAAGTACGCGTTGGCGTTGGACATGCGCGACATGGACGCCATGGCCAACTGCTTCGCCCCGGATGTTCGGGTTGGTCGTGACAAGAGCGGGCGCGCGCACCTCAAGGCCTGGTTGGACGAGACCATGCGCAAACAGTTTCATGGCACGTCTCATCACCTGGGGCAGCACATCATCGAGTTCAGCGATCCGGACCATGCCACTGGCGTGGTCTACTCCAAGAACGAGCATGAGACCGGCCCTGAGTGGGTCATCATGCAGATGCTGTATTGGGATGACTATGAGCGTATCGACGGCCGCTGGTGCTTCCGTCGACGTTTACCGTGTTACTGGTATGCCACCGACCTGAACAAACCACCGATTGGAGGCTTGAAAATGCGCTGGCCGGGGCGTGAGCCTTACGCGGGGAGTTTTCACGAGCTGTTCCCGTCATGGGATGCGTTCTGGGCACAGCGCCCGGATAAAGACGCATTGCCACACATTGCCGAACCGGCACCGCTGGAAGGGTTTCTGGCGAACCTGCGACGGGGTGCGGGTGATCCCAAGATTCGTGTTCGGTAGGTGACGTTTTTCGCAGGCAAGCCTGCTCTCACTCCTGTGAGCGTTGGCTTGCCAACGATGCAGGCACCACGCATCTACTGACACCCCGCCGACGCCATCGCAGGCAAGCCTGCTCCAACAGAAAAGCAGTGTTTCGCGCAGATCCCTGTAGGAGCCGGGCTTGCCCGCGATGCAGGCGCCGCGCACGTACTGACACCCCGCCGATGCCATCGCAGGCAAGCCTGCTCCAACAGAAAGGCAGTGCCCTGCGCAGATCCCTGTAGGAGCCGGGCTTGCCCGCGATGCAAGCGCCGCGTATTCACTGACACCCCGCCGATGCCATCGCAGGCAAGCCTGCTCCAACAGAAAGGCAGTGCTCTGCGCAGATCCTTGTAGGAGCCGGGCTTGCCCGCGATGCAGGCGCCGCGCACGTACTGACACCGCGCTGACGCCATCGCAGGCAAGCCAGCTCCAACAGAAAAGCAGTGCTCTTCGCAGATCCTTGTAGGAGCCGGGCTTGCCCGCGATTCAGGCGCCGCGCATCTACTGACACCCCGCCGACGCCATCGCAGGCAAGCCTGCTCCAACAGAAAGGCAGTGCCCTGCGCAGATCTCTGTAGGAGCCGGGCTTGCCCGCGATTCAGGCGCCGCGCATCTACTGACACCCCGCCGACGCCATCGCAGGCAAGCCTGCTCCAACAGAAAAGCAGTGCCCTGCGCAGATCCCTGTAGGAGCCGGGCTTGCCCGCGATGCAGGCGCCACGCACGTACTGACACCCCGCCGACGCCATCGCAGGCAAGCCTGCTCCAACAGAATAGGCAGTGCCCTGCGCAGATCCCTGTAGGAGCCGGGCTTGCCCGCGATGCAGGCGCCGCGTATTCACTGACACCCCGCCGATGCCATCGCAGGCAAGCCTGCTCCAACAGAAAGGCAGTGCTCTGCGCAGATCCTTGTAGGAGCCGGGCTTGCCCGCGATGCAGGCGCCACGTATGCACTGCCCCAGAACCTGTGTATCAACCACGCACACGCGCTTCGCGCGGCATCCCCAGCGCCCGTTCAGCGATGACATTGCGCTGGATCTCGTTGCTGCCACCATAGATCGTGTCGGAACGGGTGAACAGAAACAGCGACTGCAACCGGCTCAATTGGTAAGGCGCACCTTCGAGAATCTCCCCCTCGCTGCCCAGCACGTCCATGGCCAGCTTGCCCAGGTCGGCATGCCAGGTCGACCAGGCCAGTTTATAGATCATGGCCTCGCGGCTCAGGCTGCCGTCCTGCGGCCCGGACAGCATCCGTAGCGAGTTGTAGCGCAGCACCTTGAGCCCTGCCCAGGCCTGGGCAATGCGTTGTCGCAGCAACGGGTCGCGGGAGGCGCCGTTGTCACGGGCAATGCGGATGATCTCGTCAAGTTCGTTCTGGAACTGCATCTGCTGACCCAGCGTCGATACCCCGCGTTCGAAACCCAGCAGGGCCATGGCGATTTTCCAGCCATCACCGGGTTGTCCGATCAGGTTGTCCACCGAGGTGCTGGCCTGGTCGAAGAACACTTCATTGAATTCACTGGTACCAGTCAGTTGCTGGATAGGCTGCACACGAATCTGCTCCTGGGCCATCGGCACCAGCAGGAACGACAGCCCATGATGCCCGCTGCTGCCCGGCTCGGTTCGGGCCAGGACGAAGCACCAATCGGCCTCGTGGGCCAGTGAGGTCCAGACTTTCTGGCCACTGATCAGCCAGTGCTCGCCGGTGGCATCAAGCCGGGCACGGGTTTGCACGTTTGCCAGGTCAGAGCCGGCACCGGGCTCGGAATAGCCCTGGCACCAGAATTCAGTACCGTTGAGGATGCCCGGCAGCAACCGCTGCTGCTGGGCTGGGGTACCGAACGCGGCGAGTGTCGGCCCGACCAGGCCTTCGCCGATGTGGCCCATGCGTCCAGGACCGCCGGCGCGTGCGTATTCTTCATGGAAAATGACCTGTTGGCTGATGCTCAGGCCGCGCCCACCGTGTTCCTTGGCCCAGCCCACACCGATCCAGCCGCCAGCGGCCAGTGTTCGCTCCCAGGCTTTGCGTTCGGCAGGAAAACTGTGCTCGTCGCCAGGGCCGCCGCGAAAACGCAGGGGTGCGAAGTCGCCTGTCAGGTGCTCGGTCATCCACTGGGCAACCTGTTGACGGAACGCTTCATCTTCGTTGTTGAAACCGATTTTCATGGTTGCTCTCCAAATAGATGCGCGGCCAGGCGCTCGCGGTGGAATGCCGGGGTGCCCAGCAACTGCTCGCTGGCACGTGCCCGCTTGAAGTACAGGTGCGGGTCATATTCCCAGGTGAAGCCAACGCCGCCGTGCAGTTGAATGGACTCGGCGGCGCAGTGGAAGAACGCTTCGCTGGCGTGGATCTTGGCCGTTGCGGCGGCTGCATCGAGCTCGCTCGAGACGGCGGCATCGCCCGCTGGATCAAGGCGCTCCTGGGCTACGCAAGCGGCGTAGTAGGCTGCCGAGCGGGCGCATTCGACCTGCAGCATCATGTCGGCGCAGCGGTGCTTGATGGCCTGGAAGCTGGCGATGCTGCGGCCGAACTGCCGGCGTTCGGCGGTGTAGGCCAAGGTCAGGTCGAGGGCCTGTTGCGCGCCGCCGGTCTGTTCGGCAGCCAGGCCGATGGCGGCGATCTGCAAGGTGTCGCGCAGCAACGGCCAGCCTTGGCCGGTTGCGCTCAGCAACTGGGCGTCGCTCACGTCTACCGCGTGCAGTTCGATCCGGGCCAGGCGCCGGGTTTGATCCAGCGTCGGCAGTGCCTGGCGCACGACGCCCGCGGTATCCGCAGGCAGTGCGAACAGGCTGATGCCGTGTTCGCCCTGACTGCCAGGGGTACGCGCCGCGACGATCAGCAGGTCGGCCTGGGCCCCATCGATCACTTGGGTATAGGTACCTGTGAGGCGAAAACCGCCGGTGCAGGGGCGGGCCTCGGTCTGCACGCTGTTGGCGTCCAGGCCCGGGCCACTGGCGAAGGCCAGGCTGGCAGTGGTCGTGCCGGCCGCAATGGCGTTGAGCCGGGTGGCCTGCAATGCGGCGTTGTCGGCCAGCAGCAGGGCTGGAGTCGCCAGGCAGGTGGTGGCAAAAAGCGGTGAGCAGAGCAGGTAGCGGCCGCTTTGTTCGAGCAGGATCGCCAGCTCGACAAAGCCCAGGCCCATGCCGCCCAAGGCTTCGGGCACCATCAGGGCGGGCCAGTACAGCTCCTGGCCGATGCGTTGCCAGACGGCAGGGTCGTAGCCGTCAGGGCGGCTCATGGCGGCACGTACCGCATGCGAGTCGCTGACTTGTGTCAGAAAGCGTATCGCGCTGTCCCGAATCATCTCGTGTTCTTGAGTAAAGGCGAACTCCATGGGGCTGTCTCTGCTGGGCGGATGGATGCCCGAGTCTAGGGTTGCGGGGCTTTTCGCCGAATCATTGAAACGGACTAGTCCGCCATCTACCCAAGGGCCCGGGAATGGCCAACTTGCGTAGTCTCAACGGACGATGAAGGCAGCGCCGCGGGTTTGCACAATGTTCATCAGGCAATGAACTCAGCCATTGAGGAACATAGGCATGATCGACATTCGCGGTTTGAGCTATTTCGTCTCGCAGATCGAGAACCTCAGCCAGTGGCAGCGTTACGCCGAGGACGTCCTCGGTATGCAGGTCCATCCGGCGCCAGGTGGCGGCCTGTACGTGAAAATGGACGAGCGGCCGTTCCGCATGCTGATCGTCGAGGGCAGCGAAGCGCGTTATCTGGCCTCCGGTTGGGAGTTGGGTTCCGAGCAGGCGTTCAGTGATGCACTTCAGCACCTGACCCAGGCCGGCGTTGAGTGGGAACTGGGCAGTGCCGCGCAGGTCGAGCAGCGCGGCGTGCAGGCACTGGCGACGGTGGTCGACCCTTCCGGTAACCGTCATGAGTTGAGCTGGGGGCATCGCTCCGACTGCCAGCCGTTCGTCTCGCCCCAGGGGGTGCCGCGTTTCGTCACCGGCGACATGGGGCTGGGGCACACCGTGCTGCCGGCACCGAACTTCGACGCAACGCTGGCGTTCGCCAAGGACGTCCTCGGCTTTGGCCTGTCGGACATTTTCAACTTCCGTCCTGATCCGGCGGCCGCGCCGATCCGTATCCATTTCCTGCATTGCCGCAATGCCCGGCACCACAGCCTGGCGCTGGCCGAGTACCCGGTGCCGTCGGGCTGTGTGCACGTGATGGTCGAGGTTGACTCGATGACCGAGGTTGGCCGTGCCCATGACCGCCTGCTGGCACATGACGTGCGCCTGTCGGCGACGTTGGGGCAGCACCTGAACGACCGCATGACCAGTTTCTACATGAAGACGCCGTCCGGCTTTGACCTGGAGTACGGCTACGGCGGGTTGCAAGTCGATTGGGCCGAACACTCGGCGTTCGAATTCACCCGCGTGAGCATTTGGGGGCACGACTTTTCGGTCGGCCAACAGTAAGGAACCTGCACATGAACAAACAACTGACAGCGGCCGATGCGGTTGCTCAATTGCGTGACGGCATGACCATCGGTTTCGGTGGATGGGGGCCGCGGCGCAAGCCGATGGCGATTGTCCGCGAGATCCTCCGTTCGCCAGTCAAGGACCTGACCGTGGTTGCCTACGGCGGCCCCGAAGTGGGCATGCTCTGTGCGGCGGGCAAGGTGCGCAAGCTGGTGTTCGGTTTCGCCACCCTCGACGCCATTCCGCTCGAACCTTACTACCGCAAGGCCCGTGAAGCCGGTGAGCTGGAACTGCTTGAGCTGGATGAAGGCATGTTCCAGTGGGGGCTGCGCGCTGCCGGCATGCGCTTGCCGTTCCTGCCGACCCGCTGCGGGCTGGCCACCGATGTGACCCGTCTCAACCCGGAACTCAAGACGATTCAGTCGCCCTATGCCGATGGTGAAGTGCTGTTGGCGATGCCCGCGTTGAACCTCGATGTTGCGTTCCTGCATGTCAACGTCGCGGACCGCCTGGGCAACTGCCTGGTGACCGGACCAGACCCGTATTTCGATCACCTGTTCGCCCGTGCCGCCGCGCAGTGCTTTGTCTCGTGCGAAACGCTTGAAGAGCGCCTTGAGCTGAGTGCCGAATTGGCCCGTTTCAATACCTTCGAGCGTTATCTGGTGACCGGTGTGGTGCATGCCCCTCTGGGTGCGCACCCGACCTCCTGCCCGTCGGATTACGGCTGGGACCTGGAACATCTCAAGCGCTATGTCGCCAGCAGCCAGGAAGAAAACGGCTGGCACGCCTATGTCGAGACTTACGTGGCGGGTGGCGAGCAGGCCTATCAAGCGCAGAACGGCGGTGCCGTACGCATGGGCGCCTTGCCCCTACCCGTGTTCTGAGGAGTATGAACAATGTCTGCAACCTGTGATTTCACCCTCGCGGAATTGATGATTGTCGCCGCAGCCGAAGCCTGGCGCGGCAATGGCGAGGTGATCGCCTCGGGCCTGGGCGTGATCCCCCGTTTGGGCGCAAGCCTGGCCAAGCTGACCCACAGCCCTGAACTGCTGATGACCGACAGCGAGGCCTTCCTGGTCGAAGAGCCGATCCCGCTTGGGCCGCGCGGCGATTTCGTGCCGCGCTACTCGGGCTATCTGTCGTTTGAGCGGGTGTTCGAATGCGTCTGGGGTGGCCGCCGTCACGCGATGATCGGGCCAACCCAGATCGACCGTTGGGGCCAGACCAACCTGTCGTGCGTCGGCGACTACCAAAAGCCGAAGACCGCGATTCTGGGGGTGCGCGGCTTGCCGGGTAACAGCATCAACCACCTCAATTCGTTCTTTGTGCCCAACCACAACACACGGGTGTTCGTCAGTGGTGAAGTGGATATGGTCTCGGGCGTCGGCTTCAAGGCCGAGCGCTGGCCTGAGGGGGTTCGCCGCGACCTGATGGACATTCGCCGGGTGGTCACGGACCTCTGCACCCTGGATTTCGACGGCCCGCAACGTGCCGCCCAAGTGCGCACCCTGCACCCCGGGGTGAGTTTCGACGAGGTTCAGGACAAGACCGGCTTCCCGTTGCTCAAGTCTGCGCACCTGCAGGAAACCGCGCACCCCAGCGCTGAACAGTTGGCGCTGATCCGTCGACTTGACCCCCACGATTACCGGGCCTCGGCGATCAAGGGCAACCCGGCCGGTATCCGTACGGCCTGAGGCGAGGACAGCGAACATGCACAGCCGCGACAGTGAATTCGTCGTCCGCGAAGACCAGGCGGTCTATGAGACAGATGCACCGGTGCTGTACAGCGTGGCTGAGGGTATTGCCACGCTGACACTGAACCGACCGACCTTCAACAATGCACAAAACTCGCAGATGACCTATGCGCTGGACGCCGCCTTTCGCCAGGCGGTCGACGACGACAGCGTCAAGGTCATCGTCTTGCGCGGCAACGGCAAGCATTTTTCGGCAGGGCACGATATTGGTACCCCAGGGCGCGATATCAACAAGCCGTTCGAGCGGGCACACCTGTGGTGGGACCACACCAACAAGCCGGGCGGGGAGCAATTGTACGCCCGTGAACAGGAAGTCTATCTGGGCATGTGCCGCCGTTGGCGTGACCTGCCCAAGCCGACCATTGCCATGGTCCAGGGCGCCTGTGTGGCCGGTGGGCTGATGCTGGCGTGGGTCTGCGACCTGATTGTCGCCAGTGAGGACGCGTTCTTCCAGGACCCGGTGGTGCGCATGGGCATTCCGGGCGTTGAGTATTTCGCCCATCCGTACGAGTTGAACCCGCGCATCGCCAAGGAATTCCTGTTCTGCGGTGACCGCATGAGCGCCGCACGGGCTTATCAGATGGGCATGGTCAATCGGCTGGTGCCGGCGGAGGAACTGGAACAGGCGACCTACGCGCTGGCCGCCGGTATTGCTCGACAACCGCGCATGGGCCTGGCCTTGACCAAGCAGGCCATCAACCATGTCGAGGACCTTCAAGGCAAGCGCACTGCCATGGACGCGGCGTTTGCCTGGCACCACTTCGCCCATGCCCACAACGAATTGCTCTCCGGCGACAAGCTCGGCGGCTTCGATGCCAAAGGCATGGCCCAGGCCAACAAGCGGGCGGCCACAGCCGAGGATAAATCCGTATGAGTCGCTGGTTGAACACACCGCTGACCGAGGCCCTGGGCTGTCGCTACCCGATCGTGCAAACCGCCATGGGCTGGGTCGCCGACGCGAACCTGGTGATCGCCACCACTCAGGCCGGCGGTTTCGGCTTCCTGGCGGGGGCGACAATTCCTGCGGATGAGCTCGAAGGCGAGATCCGCAAGGTGATCGACGCTACCGGTGGCAGCAACTTCGGGCTCAATTTCCACATGTTTCAGGACAACGCCGCGCAATGCGTTGATCTGGCCATCCAGTACCGCTTGCGTGCCGTCAGTTATGGCCGTGGGCCGGACAAACAGACCATCGCCCGTTTCAAGGCGGCCAAGGTGCTGTGCATCCCGACGGTGGGTGCGCTCAAGCATGCGCTGAAGGCGGTGGAGCTGGGCGCCGACCTCATCACTATTCAGGGCGGCGAGGGCGGTGGCCACACCGGCGGCGTGCCCAGTTCGATCCTGTTGCCGCAAGTCTTGGCGGCGGTCAACGTACCGGTGATTGCCGCTGGCGGCTATGCCACCGGGCGCGGCTTGGCCTCGGTGCTGGCGGCGGGTGCCAGCGGGATTGCCATGGGTACGCGGTTTCTGATGACCCGCGAGTCGCCAACCCCGCGCGCGACGCTTGAGCGTTACCTGAAAGTGGCCGATCCACAGCAGGTGCGGGTGACCACCGCGGTGGACGGCATGCGCCACCGAATGATCGAAAACCGTTTTATCAATGAGTTGGAGCGGGCCGGGCCTTTTGGCCGGTTGCGCATTGCCCTGGGCAGTGCCTGGCAGTGGAAACAGCAGACTGGCATGAGCCTGGCGCATATGGCCGGGGTGTTCTTCCGGTCGCTGCGCGAAGACCCGTCCGCTTTGTCGCAGGTGGTCATGGCTGCCAACCAGCCGGTGCTGCTGCAGCGTTCGATGGTCGATGGGCACCCGGACGAAGGCATCTTGCCCAGCGGCCAGGTGGCTGCGGCCATCGATGAACTGCTGAGTTGCCGCCAGGTGATCGAAGGCATCGCCGATGAAGCCGAACAGTGCCTCGACGCGCTCCTGGCCCGTTGCCAACCCACCGCCGAGCCGTGCCAACCCCATCATCCCGCCAGCATTGGAGAACCCCTGTGAACCAGGCCTTTACCACGCAGCTCAATCAGGGGATCGCGGAACTTGTGATCGCCAAACCACCGGTCAATGCACTCGACAGCCAGGAGTGGCTGGCATTGGCCAAGCAGATCGAAGCGCTCGGAGCCAACCCCGAGGTGCGCGTCATCGTCATCCGCGCCGAAGGCCGGGGGTTCTGTGCCGGGGTGGATATCAAGGAACTGGACGCTCACCCGGAGCGCATTGTCGAGGTCAACGCGGGCAACTACGCGACCTTCAAGGCCGTACACCGCAACCCGGTGCCGGTGATCGTCGCTGTGCACGGTTTCGTGCTCGGTGGTGGCATCGGCATTACCGGCGCGGCCGATATTGTCGTGGCCTCCGAATGCGCCACCTTTGCCTTGCCGGAGGTCGATCGCGGCGCCATGGGCGGCGGCGCGCATTTGCAGCGGCTGTTTCCGGTGCAGAAGGTCCGTTACCTGTTCTTTACCGGCGCCTCGATTGGTGCCATCGAGGCTCAGCAATACGGCTTTATCGAACAGGTAGTGCCGAAGGATCAACTGCGTGAAACCGCACTGGAAATCGCTGCGCGCATCGCGGCGAAAAGCCCGGGGATGATCCGCATTGCCAAGGAGGCCTTGAACGGTATCGAAGACGGCAACCTGGAAGACAAATACCGCTGGGAGCAGGGCTTCACTTTACAGGCCTACAGCAGCCCCGATTCGGCGGAGACCCGTCGGGCCTTTGTCGAAAAACGCGACGCCAAGTTCTGAGAGAACGCCATGGAACTGACTTACACGCCAAAACAAAAAGCCTTCCGCGCCGAAGTCCGCGCGTGGTTGGCAGACAATCTGCCGCGTGAACCGCTGGCCAGCTACGACACCCGCGAAGGCTTTGAGCAGCACCGCGCCTGGGAGGCGAAGCTGTTTGACAGTCGCTGGTCGATGGTGATGTGGCCCTCTGAACTGGGGGGCCGTGGTTGCGACCTTATCGAGTGGCTGATCTTCGAGGAAGAGTACTACGGTGCCGGGGCGCCGATGCGCGTCAACCAGAACGGCCAGTTACTACTGGGCCCCACGCTGATGGAGTTCGGCACCACCGAGCAGAAACAACGCTTTCTGCCGCGTATGGCGGCCAGTGCCGACATGTGGGCTCAGGGCTGGTCGGAGCCCAATGCCGGTTCTGATATGGCGGCGATCACCAGCAAGGCGGTACTTGAGGGTGAACACTACGTCATCAACGGTCAGAAAACCTGGTCTACCCGGGCTATCTTTGCCGACTGGCTGTTCGGGCTGTTTCGCAGCGAACCGGGCTCCACCCGGCACCACGGCCTGTCGTTCCTGATGGTGCCACTGAATGCGCCGGGGGTGAGTATTCGCCCGATCAAGGCCCTGAATGGCAAGGACGCGTTCGCCGAAGTGTTTTTCGACGACGTGCGGGTGCCGGTCGGCAACCGTATTGGTGCCGAGGGGCAGGGCTGGCATGTAGCGATGGCCACTGCCGGTTTTGAGCGCGGGTTGCTGCTGCGTTCACCGGCACGTTTCCAGCACACCGCCCGCAAGCTGGTCGAGCTGTACAAGGCCAACCGCGAAAGCGCCGACCGTGACCCCGGCCTGCGTGACGCCGTGCTTGAGACCTGGATGGGCGCCGAGGCCTACGCATTGTCTGCGTACCACACCGTCGGCCGGCTGAGCCGGGGAGAGGCGATTGGTGCCGAGTCGAGCATCAACAAGATCATCTGGTCGGAACTGGACCTGAAGATGCACGAGACCGCCATGCGCATTCTCGGCGCGCGCGGTGAGCTGCTGGCCACTGCACCCGTCGCTGGCGATGCGGCGGGCTGGCTGGAGGGTTTCCTGTTCGCCCAGTCCGGACCGATCTATGCCGGTACCAACGAAATCCAGCGCAACATCATTGCCGAGCGGATGCTCGGCTTGCCGAAGTAAGGAACAGGCCATGGACTTCACTTTTACCGATGACCAGCTCACGTTTCGCGAAGCCATCAGCCGTTTTCTGATGACCGAAGCAGCGCCGGAAATGCTCCGCGAAATCTGGGAAACCGATGCCGGGCGCTCGCCCGACCTGCGTAACAAGATCGCCGCCCAGGGCCTTACCGCACTGTCGGTGCCCGAAGCGGAGGGCGGCCTGGGCATGGATGACGTAGCGTGGGCCTTGATGACTCAGGAGTTGGGCTACTACGCCATTCCCGACTCCATGGCCGACACCGCTTATGTCGCCACGGGCCTGCTTGCAGGCCTGGCGCCAGCGCATCCGGCGCGTGCTCGCCTGCTGCCCCGTATCGCCGAGGGCACCTTGCGCCTGGCCATCGGTCACCCGGTCAACCCGCTGGTCAGTGATGCGCAACTGGCCGAAGTTCTGATCTTGCTTGATGGGGATGACATTCATGTCGTGCCGCGGGCGGAGGTTGATGTCGAGGCCAACCCGAGTATCGATGCCTCGCGGCGCCTGGGTCGGGTGACCTGGAACCCCAGCCCGGCAACATTGATCGCCAGCGCAGAGCAAGGGCGCGCCTTGCAGGCCCAGTTGCTCGACCGTGGCGCGTTGTCGGTGGCCGGGCAACTGCTGGGCTTGGCGCAGCGCATGCTCGACCTGTCGGTTGACTACGTGGCCCAGCGCAAGCAGTTCGGCAAACCGATCGGCAGCTTTCAGGCGGTCAAGCACCACCTGGCTGATGTGGCACGGCAAATCGAACAGGCCAAACCGGTGCTCTACCGTGCCGCCCATGGCCTGGCCCGGGGTGAGCGCAATGCCAGCCTCTGGGTCTCCCAGGCGCGCCTGGCCTGCTGTGAAGCGAGCTGGCTGGCGGCGCGCAAGGGTATTCAGGTGCATGGCGCCATGGGGTACACCTGGGAAGTCGATTTGCAGATGTTCATGAAACGCGCCTGGTCGCTCGATGCATCCTGGGGTGACCGTGCCTTCCACAAGTCGCGTGTCAGCGACTACCTGTTCGCCGACGGCGCCCGACTCGGGCCAGGGCATACCTTCGAGGAGTGAATCATGGCACAAGCCTATATTGTCGATGCGCTGCGCAGCCCGACCGGCAAGCGCAAAGGGGCGCTGTCGGAGGTTCACGCGATTGATCTGGGTGCCCATGTGCTTAAGGCACTGGTGGCGCGCAACGTCATTCCCGGCGAAGACTATGACGATGTGATTTTTGGCTGCGTCGATACCATCGGCTCACAGGCCGGGGATATCGCCCGCACCAGTTGGCTGGCTGCCGGGTTGCCGCTGAACGTGCCGGGTACCACGGTCGATCGCCAGTGCGGTTCGTCGCAGCAGGCGCTGCACTTTGCCGCGCAGGCAGTGATGAGCGGCACCCAGGACGTGGTTGCCGTGGGCGGTGTGCAAACCATGACGCGCATCCCGATTTCCTCGGCGATGCTGGCCGGGCAAGCGCTGGGTTTTGCTGACCCGTTCTCCGGTAGTGAAGGCTGGCGCTCGCGTTTCGCCAACCAGCCGGTCAACCAGTTCTATGCTGCGCAGCGTATCGCCGACCATTGGCAGATCAGCCGCGAGCAGATGGAAGTGTTCGCCCTGCAGAGCCATCACCGCGCCTTGGCGGCCATCGAGAGTGGGCGTTTTGCCCGCGAGATCGTCGCCTGCCAGGGGCTGCAGCATGATGAAACACCGCGCCTGACCAGCCTGGAAAAAATGGCCGAATTGCAACCGGTCGATCCACAGTTTCCTTCGATCACCGCTGCCGTCTCCAGCCAGACCTGTGATGCCTCGGCCGCCTTGCTGGTGGTGTCGGAGGCTGCCCTCAAGCGCTACGACCTGACGCCACGGGCACGTATTCATCACCTCACGGTGTTGGGTGATGACCCGATCTGGCATTTGACCGCCCCGATTGCGGCGACGCGCCACGCCTTGAAAAAGGCCGGCATGCGCATGGCTGATATCGACCGGGTGGAGATCAACGAGGCCTTTGCGTCGGTGGTCATGGCTTGGGCCAAGGAGCTGGATTACGACCCGGCGCAGACCAACGTCAACGGCGGCGCCATCGCCCTTGGCCATCCACTGGGCGCCACCGGAGCACGGTTGATGACCACCTTGCTGCACGAACTGGAGTGCAGCGGTGGCCGTTACGGCCTGCAAACCATGTGCGAAGGCGGTGGCCAGGCCAACGTCACCATCATCGAGCGCCTGTAGTCCCGTTCCCTCAATCAATCCGTGCCGCCGCCCTCAGGGCGCGCGGCCATGCAGTCAAAGGAGTCAAACATGGCTATTTGCACAGACCGCACCGTGATCATTACCGGTGCTGGCGGTGGGCTCGGTCGCGCCTACGCATTGGCGTTCGCCGCGCAAGGCGCCAATGTGGTGGTTAACGATATCCGTGCCGACGCGGCGCAGGATGTTGCTGGCGAGATCCGCGCCAGTGGCGGCCAGGCCATCGCCAACAGCGACGACATTACAACCCTGGACACCGCTCAGCGTATCGTCGACGCCGCGTTGGCGGCCTTCGATGAGGTGCATGTACTGGTCAACAATGCCGGGGTGTTACGCGACCGAATGTTTATCAGCCTCTCGGAAGAGGACTGGGACACGGTGATGCGTGTTCACCTCAAGGGGCATTATTGCCTGGCAAACCTGCTGGGGCGTCGTTGGCGCGACCTGGCCAAGGCGGGAACCCCGGTCGCTGGGCGGATCATCAACACCAGCTCCGGTGCCGGCCTGCAGGGCTCGATCGGGCAGTCGAACTATTCCGCTGCCAAAGGCGGGATCGCCGCACTGACCCTGGTGCAGGCCGCTGAACTGGCTCGATATGGGGTCACCGCCAACGCCCTGGCACCGGCGGCACGGACGTCCATGACCGAGAGCGCCATGCCCGAGGTGGTGAAAAAGCCCGAGGACGGCAGCTTCGATGCCTGGGCCCCGGAAAACGTCGCACCGCTGGTGGTCTGGCTCGGCAGCCTTGAATCGTCCCATGTCACGGGGCAGGTCTTCGAGAGCCAGGGCGGGCGAATTTCCCTCGGCGATGGCTGGCGCACCGGCACCACCCGTGACAAGGGCGGGCTTTGGCAGGTCGAGGAAATTGGCCCCGTCGTCGATGCGATTCTTGCTGAAGCGCCTGCGGCCCAGCGTGTCTGGGGCAGTTGAATCGGGGGCCGTTGAAGCGGCCCTGAAATGGCCGCTTCATGCGGCCATACCCCGTTTTGACGATGTGCCCGCCGGGGCGGCGCTTTATACCTGACAGCGTATTGATTTCTTCGGAGGTAATCGCTGTGAAACAAGCTCCCCCTTATGTACCCGGCCATCAACTGCTGGCCGGCAAGTCCGTACTGATTACCGCCGCTGCGGGTGCGGGTATCGGTTATTCGGCGGCCCGCCGCAGCGCCGAAGAGGGCTGCCGGGCATTGATGATTTCGGATGTGCACCCGCGCCGCCTGGAAGAGGCGGTGGAGCGGCTCAAGGCCGAAACGGGTTTACAGGCCATTTACGGCCAACTGTGCAATGTCACGGTAGAGGAAGAGGTTCAGGCCTTGGTCGACAGCGCCGAAACCCTGCTGGGTGGTGTCGATGTGCTGATCAACAACGCCGGCCTCGGTGGCCAGAAGCGGCTGGTCGACATGAGCGACGAGGAATGGTCGCGGGTACTCGACGTGACGCTCACCGGCACCTTCCGCATGACCCGCGCCATGCTCCCGCACATGCAGCGGCGTGGTGCTGGTGCCATCGTCAACAACGCTTCGGTACTGGGCTGGCGCGCCCAGAAAGAGCAGGCGCATTACGCCGCCGCCAAGGCCGGGGTGATGGCCCTGACCCGTTGCAGCGCCCTGGAGGCTGCGGAATTCGGGGTTCGGATCAACGCTGTCTCGCCTTCGATTGCCCTGCATGACTTTCTCAAGAAAGCCTCCAGCGAGGAGCTGCTTGCCCGTCTTGCGGACCGCGAGGCCTTTGGTCGTGCGGCAGAAGTCTGGGAAGTGGCCAACGTGATGATGTTCCTGGCCAGCGACTACGCCTCCTACATGGTTGGCGAAGTGTTGTCCGTCAGTTCGCAGCAGGCCTGAGGAGTCCGTGATGAGTCATACCTTCAGCAGCGCCCAGGCGTTGCTCGAGGCCGAGGGCCTCGATCTTGGCTACACCGAATGGCTGAGCATCAGCCAGGAGCGGATCAACCTGTTTGCCGAAGCCACGGGCGATCACCAGTGGATTCATGTCGATCCCGTGCGTGCCGCCAGCGGCCCTTTCGGCGTTTGTATCGCCCACGGCTACCTGACCCAGGCACTGGCGAACCTGTTCATGCCGCAGTTGCTCACCCTCGAAAACATGGCGATGGGCGTCAACTATGGCAGTGACCGGGTGCGCTTTCCCGCGCCGGTCAAGGTCGGTTCGCGTGTACGCGGGCATGGCGTCATTGTGCGTGCCGAGCAACTTGGCGAAGCCGTGCAACTGGTGGTGCGCATCACCGTGGAAATCGAGGGCGAAGCGCGCCCTGGCTGCGTGGTGGACACCATCAGCCGTTACACCTTCAACCCTATTGCCGAGTGAGCCTGTTCATGGACCTGAATGAAGTTGTGATTGTCGCCACCGCGCGTACCGCGCTGGCCAAGTCTTTCCGTGGATCGTTCAACGACACCGAGGCCCCTGTGCTGGGCGGCCATGTGGTACGTGCCGTGGTCGAGCGGGCCGGTATCGAAGCTGAGGCGGTAGAGGATGTAATCATGGGCGCTGCAGTGCAGCAGGGCACCCAGGCCTACAACATCGGTCGTCTGTGTGCCTATACCGGTGGTTTGCCGGACACTGTGCCGGGCATGGCCCTGGACCGTATGTGCGCATCAGGCCTGATGAGTATTGGTGTCGCCGCCAAGGGCATCATGACCGGCGAGATGAGTATTGCCATTGCTGGCGGCGTCGAGTCGCTGTCCCTGACCCAGACCAAGCACAAGAACACCTACCGTGCCCAGTCCGAGGCGGTGCTGGAGGTGATGCCCAGTGCTTACATCCCAATGCTGGAAACGGCCGAAATTGTGTCGCGTCGCTATGGCATCAGCCGGGCTGCGCAGGATGAGTATGCCTTGCAGAGTCAACTGCGCACTGCGGCCGCGCAGCGTGACGGGCTGTTCGACGATGAAATCGTCGGCCTGACGGTCGACAAACTGTGTTTCGACGAGGCGGGCCAACCTAGCGGGCATACCCGGGTGTTGGTCGAGCGCGATGAGTGCAACAGGCCAGGTACCCGTCTGGAGGACCTGACGGCGCTCAAGCCGGTCTGGAAAGACGGCAAATGGGTTGCACAGGGTGAGTTCATTACCGCGGGCAACGCCTCGCAGTTCTCCGATGGCGCCTCGGCAAGCCTGTTGATGAGCCGTGCGCAAGCCCGGCACCGTGGCCTGACACCGCTGGGCATCTACCGCGGGATCGCCGTCGGTGGTTGTGCACCCGAAGAAATGGGCATTGGCCCGGTGGTGGCGGTCCCTCGCTTGCTCAAGCGCTTTGGCCTGAGCGTGGCGGACATTGGCTTGTGGGAAATCAACGAGGCCTTTGCTTGCCAGGTGTTGCATTGCCGCGACGCGCTGGGCATCCCGGCCGAGCGCTTGAACGTCAATGGCGGGGCCATTGCGATTGGCCATCCGTTCGGCATGTCGGGCGCCCGTATGGTCGGTCACGCCTTGCTCGAAGGCCGCCGTCGCGGCGTGCGTTACGTGGTCGTGGCCATGTGCATTGGCGGCGGCATGGGTGCTGCCGGCTTGTTCGAGCTGCCGTGATCGCCAGCGAACCCGGCCGAGCGCTCTGACTAGGCCGTTTGGACGATGTAGCACGGGCGGGGCGGTCTGATGATCCTTCAAACAAAATCAAGAGGATCGCCCCATGATGCCCGTCCCGTGCCCCTGCGTTTCGCCATGGAGTCCAGTATGCGCCAGCTGATTGGATACGCCATGAGCGCCATCATCATCGCTGCGGTGGCCTTTGCCTTCTCGCCGCGTAACCCCACACCGTTGGCGATCACCCGGATCAATGCCGACCGGGTTCAGGTCAACGCTTTGCTGGCCAATGGTTCGCAACTGATCGCGGTGGGCGAGCGTGGCACGATTCTGACCAGCACCGACAGCGGCCTGTCCTGGCAAACCAGCCAGGTGGCCGCCGGACGTGAGGCGACCCTCACCGGGGTCATTGCCCTGAGCCCCGAGGTACTGGTCGCGGTTGGCCATGATGGCTGGATCCTGCGTTCAAGCGACAGCGGCAAGACCTGGCAGGAGATGCGTTATGACGCGCAGCTGGGTGAGCCGTTACTGGGTGTGTGGAGTGGCGACGGCAAGCACGTGGTCGCCTATGGCAGCTACGGAAAGTACCTGGAGTCGAGCGATGCCGGCGAACACTGGACGCCCCGTGACATGCCGGGCGAGGGCGCGCATTTCAATGGCCTGGACGGCGGCGCTGATGGCCGGCAGATGCTGGTGGGCGAGCAGGGGCTGGTGCTGCGATCCAGTAATGGTGGGCAAGACTGGCAGAGCCTGACGCCGTTCTACAACGGCTCGCTGTTTGGCGTGGTGCGCTTGTCGGCCTCTCGCTGGCTGGCGTACGGCATGCGCGGGCATGTCTTTATCAGTACCGATTTCGGGGACAGCTGGAGCCAGGTCGATATTGGCAGCAGCCAGCCAATTTATGGCCATGCATTGTTGCCCCAACACGCCGGCCTGGTGCTGGTCGGTGCCGGTAGCCGGCTGATCCGACTGGATGCCGAAGGCGCGTTGGTTGACAGCGCGCAACGGGCTGGCTTGGGCACCTTGACCTCGGCGGTGGTGCTCAACGCCCGTCGTTTGCTGGTGGCCGGGGAGCGTGGGGTATTTCAGGGCGCAGACGGTGGTCTTGCCGCCGTTGCACAGTGAGTAGGCATATGACACAGACTACAGGTTGGATCGAACGCCGCGTGCAAGACTGCGCGGACGTATTGCTGAACCATCGACGCTGGTGGCTGGGGCTGTTCATGCTGGTGACGGTGGCCCTTGGCTATAGCGCAACCCAGGTGCGGCTGGATCCCGGGTTCAACAAACAGATTCCGGTACGCCACGAGTACATGTTGAGCTTCCTGGACTTCAGTCGGGTGTTCACGGGTGCCAACCGGTTGCTGGTGAACGTGCACTGGAAGGGCGAGGGTGACATCTATAACCCGGAGTTTCTTCGGGTGCTGCAGCAGGTTACCGATGACGTGTTCTTCATCTCCGGGGTCAGCCGCCCGAGTGTGACCTCGCTGTTTACCCCGAACGTGCGCTATGTCGAGATCACCGAAGAAGGGTATGTCGGTGACCTGGTGGTACCGCCGCAATACGCCGGTACCGATGAGGACCTGCAGAAAGTCCGCAGCAATGCCGCCCGCGCCGGGCAGGTTGGCCGGCTGCTGGCCAACGATCAGCGCTCGGCCATGGTGCGGGCCGACTTGCAGGACACAGACCCGAAAACCGGGCAGCCGGTGTCCTATGTCGAAATCGCCAAGCGCCTCGAAGAGATCCGGACCAAATACAACAGCCCGACCATCGAGATCAACGTGGTGGGGTTCGCCAAGTTGGTCGGAGATGTGGTCGAAGGGCTCAATACCGTCATGCTGTTCTTTGTCGTGGCGTTCGTCATCACCGCGTTGCTGCTCTGGGCTTACTCGCGTTCCTTGCCATTGACCGTCGTGGCCCTGGTCGTGGCGCTGTTGCCCGTGGTCTGGTTGCTCGGGCTGCTGCCACTGTTGGGGCTGGGCATCGACCCGATGTCCGTGCTGGTGCCGTTCCTGATCTTCTCCATTGGTGTTTCCCATGCGGTACAGATGACCAACGCCTGGAAGCAGGACGTGCTGGCCGGCAGTTCCTCGCTGCAGGCGGCGCGCTCGGCGTTCTGCAAGATCTTCATTCCAGGGTCCCTGGCGCTGCTGATGAATGCCCTGGGTTTTGCGGTGATCATGCTGATCGACATCCCCATCGTGCATGAATTGGGGGTGACTGCCTGCATGGGCGTGATGTTGATGATCATCACCAACAAGATGATGTTGCCACTGATCATTTCTCATTTGTCCCTGGGATCGTCTGCGCGTGCAGCACGACCGACGCATGACGAAGCTCGCCACCCGTTGTGGTGGCGGTTGTCGGCGCTGGCTGAGCCGCGTCCGGCACTGGTGGTGTTCGCCATCAGCCTGGTGTTGCTCGGCTTCGGCGTGTTCAAGGCGCGGGAACTGGCGGTCGGCGACATTGGCCCGGGTGCCCCTGAGCTGCGCGCCGACTCGCGCTACAACCAGGACAACCAGCGCATTATCGACAGCTACTCGATCGGCCTGGATGTGCTGGCGGTCTTCCTGCAGACCCAGGGTATCGACGAAGCCTGCCTTAACCCGGGTGTCATGCGTGCGGTCGAGGCCTTTGACTTCCAGATGCGCAATGTCGCGGGCGTGCAATCGGTGCAAAGCGTTGCCGGCATGGGCAAGGAAATGATTGCCGGCAATAACGAAGGGAACCCGCGCTGGTCGGCCATCCCGGGTTCGTCGCGCGGCTTGCAGCAGGGCTCGATGGCCTATTCGCCGGATTCCGGGCTGGTCACCGATGGCTGCAAGCGCATGCAGATCCTGGTGTTCCTCAATGACCATGAGGGCGCGACGGTGTTCCATGTGGTCAATGAAGCCAAGCGGATTATCGCCGGTATCCGGGCCCCTGGGGTTGAGTTCAAGCTGGCTGGCGGCAATATCGGGGTCATGGCAGCCTCCAACGAAGCGGTGAAACGTGCCGAAGTGTGGATGCTCGCGGCGTTGTTCTGCTCGGTGGCGTTTTTCTGCCTGCTGACCTTCCGTTCGTTGCGCGCAGTGCTGTGCATTCTAGTGCCGATGGGCATCGTGGCGATTCTTTGCAATGCGCTGATGGCCATGCTCGGTATTGGCCTGAAAGTCGCCACCTTGCCGGTGATGGCGCTGGGCGTCGGGGTCGGTGTGGACTACGGCATTTATTTGTATGAGCGCATCCAGCATGAAATGGCTGAGGGCCGGGACCTGCGTCATGCCTTTTATCGCGCCATGTGCCAGCGTGGCACGGCAGCGGTGTTCACCGCCCTGACCATGTCGATCGGGGTCGGTACCTGGGCCTTTGCTCCCCTCAAGTTGCAGGCCGACATGGGCATTTTGCTGGCGTTCATGTTCCTGGTGAATGTCTTTGGCGCCATCTTCCTGTTGCCCGCGCTTGCGGCCTGGTTCAATCGTGGCCGGCCACTGGTTGCTGTGAAAGCCGCTTCGCTCGGCACCAAGGCGTCGCCGCCGTTCTCCGGTGTGCTCGCAGGTCGTTAAGCGCGCAGCTAACCCATCACAATGAAAAATCATGCAGGCCCTGGTGGTTCAGACCACGACGGGGCCTGCGCTTGGGGAGTGTCTATGCAAACTAGCGTGCCCAATACTCAGGTCCTGGCGGAAATGGGGCTTGAGTTGGCCGAATACGAACAGATCATCGGCAATATGTACGATTCGGCCCTGGATACCCGCCACATGACCGAATCGCTGCAGCAGATCCGGACATTGTTCCAGGCCAATTTCGTCACACTGATCCTGCGGGTGATGGATGAGCCGTTCCTGTCGCCGATGATGGTCGCCGGCGATATCGAACTGGGGGAGGGAGGGATCAACCATTACGCGTACTACGCCAAGTCCACGTTGTTCAACAATCTGCCCACGGATCAGGTGTTCACCATCGATGACCTGATGAGCGATGCCGAGTGGGTCAGTTCATCGTTCTACCTGCTGTTTTGCGAGCCCTACGGCTGCTACCAGATGCTAGGCGCCGACATCAGCATGCCCGATGGCGGCACCTTGCGTTTCCGCATCAACCGGCCCAAGGACCACCCGCGTTTTTCGGCCGCCGAACGGGCCATGTGCGCGATGTTGCTGCCGCATTTACGTCGCGCCTTGCACATGCACTCATTGCTGGACCGCAGCGAGTCGCTGGGTAGCCTGTACTCGCAGACCATCAGCCGCTTGTCGGTGGCGACGATTGTGCTCGACGAGGGCGGCAACGTACTGCAACTGAACCCGGTGGCGCGGGAGATCCTCGACAGTAATGACGGCCTCAAAGTGGTCGGTGGCCGGCTGGAGGCCACCTACCCGAGCGATAACCGAGAGCTGCTGCGGCTGGTGCGCAATGCGTTCCTGCGGGCCAGGCAAGGCGGCGATGTGTTGCAAGGGGCCGAGGCGATGTCGATCTCCCGTCCGTCCGGGCAGGTCAGCCTGGGGGTCGTGGTGGAACTGATCCCGTCACAGGAACTGGTCGAGGGCAAGGGCAAGCCCACCGTGATGGTGTATGTGCGTGATGCCGTGAGCAAATCGCTGGTCAGCAATGCAGTGACCTCGCAGCTCTACAACCTCACGCCGGCAGAGACGGCGCTGGCGCTGGAGCTGGCCAACGGCCTGTCGTTGGAGGAAGCCTCCGAGACCCTGAACATCCGCCGCAATACGGCACGGGCGCACCTGCGCTCGATTTTCTCCAAGACCGGTGTACGGCGCCAGACCGAACTGGTGCGGATCATGCTCAACAGCGTTGTTGCACTGGGTAAGCCGGGCGCGTTACCGGTGGCGGTAAGCGTTGGCTAGCGTGTCGCCGTAAAAATGCGTTAGTCCGTGCGGACGATGCTCCTGGCTCCATTGGCTGCTGATACTGAGGGACCGCTATCGGTAACCAAGGAGAATAAGAAATGACCGGCAGTAATCTGGCCTCTCGTTGTTCTGTTTCGCGGACTGCCAATGTCACGCATAGGTGGACGTTAGCGCTGTTGCTGGGGTGCAGTGTGATTGGCACGGCCAGTGCGGCGCCGGAAGATCTGGCACGCCTGGGCAAGGATCTGACCTGTTTGGGGGCTGACAAGAGCGGTAACGCCGACGGCAGCATCCCGCCGTACAGTGGCAAGTGGCTGGGGGTTCCGCCGCATGTCGACTTCAAGGGTACTGGCAACCACCCGGTTGACCCTTACCCGGACGAAAAACCGCTGTTCGTGATCACCGCAGCCAACCTGGCGCAATACAGTGACTACTTGTCCGACGGGCAGAAAGCCTTGTTCAAGCTTTACCCTGCAACCTTCAACATGCCGGTCTATCCGTCGCACCGGGACTTCCGCGGCCCCGACTCGGTGTGCCAGGCGACCCGCGAGAACGCCAGCGTTGCCCGCCTGGTCGATGACGGAGAGGGTGTGGTTGGCAAAACCGGCGGTACGCCGTTCCCGGTACCCCGCAGTGGCCTGGAACTGCTAAAGAACGCCTCGACCTTCACCCTGCGTGCCTGGACCGAGGAATACACCTCCGACAACGCCTACGTGCTCAAGGACGGCAACATCAACTGGGGCCGCGTGCATTCGCGCAACCTGGCGCCGGCACTGGAGCCGGGCAAGATTGGCGACACCGTTGGCAACTCCTCGTTCTACTTGAACGAAACCTTGCTGCCGCAGCGTGACAAGGGCGAGATCAACACCGGTACCGAATTCTGGAACGACAAGACCGAGCCCCGCCAGAGCTGGCGCTACGACCCGGGCACCCGCCGCGTGCGGCAGTCGCCGGGGTATGGCTTCGACATGTCGTTCCCGGGCAGTGGTGGTTCGATCACCGTCGACGAGGTACGTCTGTTCAACGGTTCGGGGCAGCGCTATGACTGGAAGATCGTCGGCAAGCGCGAGATGTACATCCCTTACAACGCCTACCGGCTGCACGCCGCCAACCTGAAGTACGCCGACCTGCTCACCCCAGGCCACATCAACCCGCAGGCCATGCGCTACGAGCGCCACCGCGTGTGGGAGCTGGAAGGCACCCTCAAGCCGGGTTACCGCCATCTGTATGGCAAGCGCAAGTTGTACATCGATGAAGACACCTGGTTCCCGATGCTTGCGGACAACTACGACAACCGTGGCGAGCTGTGGCGTACCTCGATGGTCAACTACTTCTATGCCTACGAAAGCCAGGCACAGCAAGCGGGTGTGGGGCTTTACCACGACCTCAACGCGGGCAGCTACCTGGCCTTCAACCTGATCAACGAGCAGCGCAACGGCTATCAACTGAACAAGCCAGGCTTCAGCCCGCGCGACTTTGGCCCGGAGGCCGCGCGTCGCTTCGGTCAGTAGTGCTTGAGTGGGGCGCCGTTCAGGCGCTTCGCCTGCAGTGTGGTGACAGGGGCGAATCCATCATGGGGTGGCGCGTTGAGAGTCGATCTCGCTTGATCTAGTCCAATTGGAGGATGAGCACCTTGCTCAGGCTGCTCAATGATGTCTGCCATGGATTCACCCTGTTTTTTCAGGGGGTATTGCTCCCCCAGAGTTTCCAACAGAGGAACAACAACAATGACGAAACTCGCTGAACTCTCGATCGAGAACGCCCAGCGTACTCACCGTTATGCCCGTGGCTGGCACTGCCTGGGCGTGGCCGACGATTACCGCGATGGCAAGCTGCACACCCTGAATATCTTTGGCACCCGTCTGGTGGCGTTTGCCAACAGCGAGGGCGCGATCAGTATTCTTGACGCCCATTGCCCGCACATGGGCGCCGACCTGTCCCAGGGCACCATCGAGAACGATACCGTGGTGTGCCCCTTCCACCATTGGAAGTACGACACCACCGGCAAGTGCGTCGAAATCCCTTACTGCAAGCGTATTCCGCCCAAGGCCAAGACCCGCAGTTGGCTGACCTGCGAGGAGAACAACCTGCTGTTCGTCTGGAACAACCCAGAGGGGCGCCCGCCGAAAGACGGCGTGATCATCCCGCACCTGGCCGAGATGGACGATCCCGAGTGGATTCACGACTGGAACATCGACACCATGCTGATCGAAACCAACCCGCGCGAGTTGGTCGACAACCTGGTGGACGCCCAGCACTTCGGGCCTGTGCATGGCACCCCGACCAAATATTTCGCCAACGTCTTTGAAGGGCATATCGGCCGGCAGATTTTCCATGGCGATTCCGAGCGCCTGGGCGGTGACTTGATCGCGCCGTCGGCCTACTACGGTCCTGCTACCCACTTCACTCACCTGAGCTCGATGTTCGGTGACGTTCGTGTGCATGCCATTCTTCTCAACAGCCACGTGCCCGTTACCCCGGACAGCTTTGAGCTGCGCTTTGGGTGCATGGTCAAGCGGATACCGGGCTGGAGCGAGGAGCAGAACCTCGAAGTGGCCAAGGCCTATGTCATGGGTAACCGCGCCTCGTTCTACCAGGACGTGGACATCTGGAAGCACAAGATCCGTATCGACAAGCCGGTACTGGCGGAAAACGACGGCCCGGTGTACCAGCTGCGCGAGTGGTACCAGCAGTTCTTCACCGATGAAGACCTGGTGCCCGCGAGCATGGCCGAGCGTCGCGAGATCGTCACTGTCGACGAGCGCTGAGTTGTAACGGGGCCGTGAACGGCGAGCGGGCAATGCGTGCTTGCCGTTTGACGGGCTCCGGCCAGGGAGGGTGAACCTGTACTTCGTCACGTTGTAACGACGTAGGTCCGAATCAAAGGTCACGAGAAAGCCGACAATGAAAATAAAAAGCCTTCTAGCCTATTCCGTTCCTCTGTTGATCCTGCTTTTCCTGGTGTTCACCGTGCTTGTCTCGGTGCCACCGGAAGCGCACAGTCCCTGGGCCTGCAAGACGTCCCCGGCCTGCGTTGGGGTGACGCCAAGCTTCCAGGGCTGGCCGAACGTGCGCTAACGCCAACGTTCGCACGGCATCTGGCTGATGCAAACAGCACGGGCAGGGCCCGGCGCTGTTCGGCTCGGAGTCAAGGTTCTCCGAGCCTTTTTTCGTCTGTAAACAGCGTTTGTGCGTGAACCTACAGCAGGTTTTCCAGTTCCGGGACGGCCTCGAACAAATCCGCCACCAGGCCATAGTCGGCCACCTGGAAGATCGGCGCTTCCTCATCCTTGTTGATCGCAACGATCACCTTGGAATCTTTCATACCCGCCAGGTGCTGGATGGCACCGGAGATACCGACAGCGATGTACAGCTGCGGCGCAACGATCTTGCCGGTCTGGCCGACTTGCATGTCGTTGGGTACGAAACCGGCGTCGACGGCGGCACGGGAAGCACCGACCCCAGCGCCTAGCTTGTCGGCCAGCGCATACAGGTGCTTGAAGTTGTCGCCGTTCTGCATGCCGCGGCCGCCGGAGACGACGATCTTGGCAGCGGTCAGCTCAGGACGATCGGACTTGGCCAGCTCTTCACCGACAAACGCCGACTTGCCCGCATCGTGGGCAGCGGCAACCGCTTCCACAGCCGCCGAACCGCCTTCTGCAGCAACGGCGTCAAAGCCGGTAGCACGCACGGTGATGACCTTGACCGCAGCGCTCGACTGCACGGTGGCAATGGCGTTGCCTGCGTAGATCGGACGCTTGAAGGTGTCGGCCGACTCAACCGAGATGATCTCGGAGATCTGGTCAACGTCCAGCAGTGCGGCAACCCGCGGCAGGATGTTCTTGCCGTTGGAGGTCGCAGGTGCCAGTACGTGGCTGTAGGCCTTGCCCTGCTCCTGGATGAGCTGCGCAACCAGCGGCGCAACGTTCTCTGGCAACTGGTGCGCGTAGGCAGCGTTGTCGGCAACCAGCACCTTGCTGACGCCAGCGATGTTCGCAGCGGCCTGCGCTACGGCGCCAACGCCCTGGCCAGCAACCAGTACGTGAATATCACCACCGATTTTCGCAGCAGCGGCTACAGTGTTCAGGGTAGCCGGGGCAACGGCACCGTTTTCGTGTTCAGCGATAACCAGGATAGCCATCAGATCACCTTCGCTTCAGTTTTCAGTTTCTCGACCAGTTCAGCCACCGATTTGACCTTGATGCCGGCGCTTCGGTTAGCTGGAGCGTCGACGCGCAGGATCTGTTGGGTAGAGACAGTGGATACGCCCAGGGCGCTCGGGGTGACGGTTTCCAGCGGCTTCTTCTTGGCCTTCATGATATTTGGCAAGGACGCGTAGCGCGGCTCGTTCAGGCGCAGGTCGGTGGTGACGATAGCGGGCAGGTTCAGTGCAACGGTCTGCAGGCCGCCGTCGATTTCACGGGTGACGTTGACCTTGTCACCGGCGACTTCAACCTTGGAAGCGAAGGTGCCCTGGGCGAAACCGCTCAGCGCTGCCAGCATCTGGCCGGTTTGGTTGTTGTCGCTGTCGATGGCCTGTTTGCCAAGAATCACCAGCTGTGGCTGCTCCTTGTCGACAACCGCCTTGAGCAGTTTGGCCACGGCCAGGGAATTGAGCGCTTCATCGGTCTCGACCAGGATCGCACGGTCGGCGCCCAGCGCCAGCGCCGTACGCAGTTGTTCCTGAGCCGTGCTCGGGCCGATGGTAACGACGACGATCTCGGTCGCCAGGCCTTTTTCCTTCAGGCGTACGGCCTCTTCCACAGCGATCTCGCAGAAGGGGTTCAGGGCCATTTTCACGTTAGTCAGGTCGACGCCGGAGTTGTCCGCCTTGACGCGAACCTTGACGTTGTAATCGACCACTCGTTTGACGCTTACCAGCACTTTCATAGCGCTCTCCAAAGGTGGTGCATCGTGATAGCGGGCAGTGACGGCAGCAGTGGGCCGCCCCGCGTGGATCGCGAATCAGATCGCGGTGGGTGGTGCCGACAGAGTGCGTCGGGCAGGCGTTCGTTAGTGTGTTTCAGGGCCGCAGCCGTAATGCCGTGGCGCCGTTTACGATACCGACGCCCCTGCGGTGTCCGAATCGTCCGTTCGGATCAGGTCAGGCCTTGTTTTCTGGCACAATGCCGCCGCCAGCAGGCGGCGTGGCCTTTTTCAGTGCCTTTTCAGTGAGGGTGCCCGCTGGCGGTGGCGCGTACTTCCTTGGCGGTGCAACCGAAGCGTTGGCGGAAGCTGCGGGCAAATTGAGCCTGATCACTGAAGCCCCAACGCATTGCCAGTTCGCCGATGGACAAGTGGCAATAAGGGTCATGCAGGTCTCTGTGCACCGCTTCAAGACGCCGTAGGCGGATCCACTCGCTGAGGCTGTAGGGGGTGGCCGTGAACAGTTTGTGCAGATAACGCACCGACAGCTTGCAGGCGTCAGCGATCATTTGCGGGGCGAGATCCGGGTTGCCCAACTGTTGCTCGACGTAGTGTTCAATACGCTGCAAATGCAGGGCTGCCAGGCTCGAACTTTCGCTGTTGAGTACCCGCTGGTCATCGCGTAGCGCCATCAGCAAGGTTGAGAGCGCTTGCTCCAGCAGCATATGGCGGGCGATATCGTCGCATTCATCGAAGCGTGCCGCGCACATTGCCAGTTGGTCGACGAAGATTCGACCCAGCCCGCGCTTGGCATCGAAGCACAGGCGGGTATAGCGCTCGGCGCCGCGCAGTTGGCCATGCAGGGCGCGTTCGGGAAGCTTGAACACCCACAGGTCGTTGTCGCTGGCGTAGTGAAAGCGGTAGGGCGCATCACCGCGCTCAAAGATAAACCCGCCAGGCTGGCAGTGCAGTACGCGGCCATCCTGCTCGAAGTGCACCTCGCTGCGGCGCGGTACCGTGACCAGGTAGCACGCCTCGCGGTCCTCACTGACCTGGGCCTTGCTGCGTGAGTAGCCCATTTGGGTGGAGCGCAGCCGTGACAGGGTCAACGCGGTGCTTTGGGTTTCCCACACTTGCAGGTTGCCACTGAAACGTGCGCCGGGATCGAAATTCAGTGACAGCGGGAAATAGGTACTGCCGATCGCCGCGGCCCAACGTGCCTGGCGTTCGTTGTCGGGCCAATAGCGGCTGCTGAGTGTGATTGCCATGGCCGATCCTCGTGTCTTTTTTATTGTGAGGACGGTGCCGGGGGTAAGCCCCCGGCACCGTTGCTTTGCCATAATTTGCCAATGCTTAGCTAAGGTCAATCACTGGGCGTCAGCCGGTAGGTAGCCGAAGGCGCCAGTGTGGCTTGCCAGCCCGGTGGCACGACGATGTTGGTCGTCGCTTCCTCGATCACGCAGGGGCCTTGAACCGTGTGCCCGGCCTGCAGTCGATCACCGTTGTACACGGGGGTTTCCTGCCAGGCGTCTTGCGCGTCGAAGAGCATGGCCCGGTGAGCGATCGGGCTGGCCGGATCGAGGTCGGCCTGCACGGGCAATTCCGGCATGGGTGGGCGCTGCAGGCGGGCGATCACCGAGCACTCCAGGTTGACCAGCTCTGCCGGGCTGTCCGGCTCGCTGTAGGAGAAGAGTGCCTTGTGTCGCTCATGGAACGCCGTGCGCAAGTCTTGTAGGCGCTCATGATCCAGCTGATCGCAGTCCAGTTCGACACTGCACTCGTGAACCTGGCCCAGGTAGCGGATTTCCAGGTTGTACAGGCATTCGACCGCATTGCCCGCACTGAAACCGTCATCGCGCAGGTTGTTCAGGCCGCGCTCGCGCAGGGCGCGCAGGGTTTGGTTGAGCAGTGGCAGGTCGACCAGGTCGTCGTCCAGGCGCATGGGCAGGGTGCTCAACTGATCGTAACGGATGTCCGAGAGGATCTGCCCGAACGCGCACAGGCCGGAGGCGACTTTAGGGATCAGTACCACTTTGCTGCCGATTTCCTCGGCCAGGCGCATGACGTGCATGCCCGCTGCGCCACCGGCGCCGATCAAGGCAAAGTCACGGGGGTCGTAGCCGCGTTCGACCGATACCCGGCGGATGCCGCTGACCATGTTCAGGTTGACCAGGGTAATGATACCGATGGCCGCACGCTCGACGCTGATGCCCAGCGGTTCAGCGATCTTGTGGCGAATGGCATCAATCGCCGCTTGCCGGTTCAGGCGAATGCTGCCGCCCAGCAGCGCACCATCGGCCAGGTAGCCGAGTGCCAGGTTGGCGTCGGTGACGGTGGGTTCGACGCCACCTTTGCCGTAACAGACCGGGCCAGGGTTGGCGCCGGCACTGCGCGGGCCAACCTGCAACATGCCAAAGTCGTCCAGGTAGGCAATCGAGCCGCCGCCAGCGCCCAGCGTTTCGACCTGGATCATCGGTACGCCAATACGGTAACGCAGGAAGTCGGTGTCTTTGCTGAAGTTGGTTCGCCCGGACTTGCTCAGCGTGATATCGAACGAGGTGCCGCCCATGTCCACGGTGATCACGTTGTCGATGCCGAACGGCGCCGCCACGCACAGCCCGGCTTGTGGGGCGGATGCCGGGCCTGAGTTGATCGCATTGACCGCGCGCTCGCGCATCACGACACCCGGCGCCAGGCCGCCATTGGACTGGAAGTAGCGGGTGGGTTGTTGCGCACCGAGCTCTTCGAACAGCGCATCGATCCGTTCGATGTAACGGCCCATGACCGGGCTCAGGTAAGCGTTGACCACGGTGGTCGAGGTACGGGTGTATTCGCGAATCTGTGGGAACACCTCGTTACCGGTGCACACGAACACGCCGGGCAGGGCGTCACGAACCATGGCTGCGGCGCGTTGTTCATGGCTGGGGTTGCGCACCGACCAGACGAACGAGATAGCCACGGCCTTGACGTCCTGCTCGCGGAAGTAGTCGATGGCTTCCCGGATGGCGTCTTCGTCAAGCGGGCTGTACTCGCTGCCGTCGCTGAGGATTCGGCCACCGACAGGGCGGCGCAGATGACGCGGTACCAGCATGTGCGCCGGCGGGTAGCTGGCATCGTAGCGGTGGCCATCCTCCTTGTGGCCCAGGCGGATTTCCAGGCTGTCTTCATGGCCTTCGGTGCAGAGCAGGCCGACCTTGACGCCGGTTTTCTCGATCAGGGCATTGAGGGCCACTGTGGTGCCGTTGATGCACAGGTCGCAGTCGGCAATGATCTGCGCCGGTGTGCGGCCGATGGCGTCAGCGATTTGCGCCAGGCCATTGCGGATGGCGAGGGTGCCGTCCTGTGGCGTCGAAGGCGCTTTGAACAACTGAACGTTGCCACTGCGGTCAGCGAGGATGAAGTCGGTGAAGGTGCCGCCGGCGTCGATGCCCAGGCGATATTGCTGCTTAGTCATGGTAAAAGTCTCTGCATTGCTCAAGGGGCATCAATCAGTGTGCGGCGCGGATGGCGTATGTCGCGGCTTCGTCGAGGTTGCCGTTGCTGTCGAGCACCACGCCGTATTCCAGGCGGGCGCCTTCAGGCGACACCAGGCCGTTCAGCACGTCGTTCAATACCGTGGCGACAGGCCGGCGCATGGGGTTGCCGTAGCCACCACCCCCTGGATTGACGTTGATGACCCGTTCGCCCGGCTGGGCAGTCAGCAGTGCGTTGTAGGTAAAGTGGGCTTCCTCACCGTCTACCTTGCGGTGGATCAGGCGGCCAAGCTTGGGTTCGAGCAGGACGTTGGTCGCACCCGCAGCGCCCGCCGTTGGCAGTTGCCGACCTTCACCAAACCCCACCACGGTCATGGCATGGTTCAGTGGCTCGATCTCGATGCGTGTGCCCGAGCCGCCTCTGAATTCCCCGGCGCCACCGCTGTCGGTCATCAGGCTGTAGCGGTGGATCAACACCGGGTAGGAGTACTCCAGCAGCTCGATATCACCGGACATCAGTGCTCCGAAGCAGCACAGCGGGCCGCAGGCCGGCCAACCATCCATTTCCTTGTTCGCACCTGCGCCGGAAATGATCGAGGCCAGCACCATGGTCACGTATTCGTCGTTGCCGTTACGCGGATCGTGACCGGCAATGTTGATGCCGCTGGCGTGGCCCCAGGAGGCGGTGACCCGCTCCGGTGCGGCTTGCTCGAGCGCCTGGCGCACGGCGTCGGCGAGGGTTTCCATGGGCGTGGTGGTGCTGTTGACGTGCGGTGCCGGTTCCTGCGCGTTGCACAGGGTGCCTGGTGGCCCGAGGTCGACGCTGACGCAGCGGTAGAGCCCTTCGTTGTAAGGCGGTGGCACCTGGGCAAACATCATCAGCCCCAGGTACACCCCGGAGACCGAGTTGCCGGCATAGGAGTTGATGAAGTAGGGCACCTGTGGCGGGCTTTCGATCAATACGTGGGCTTCGTCACCGCGAATCTCCACCTGGGCGGTGATCGACAGTTGGCCCAGGCCATGGCCTGAGTCTTCAAGCACCGCCGTACCGCTGTAGATACCGTCAGGTACGTCACGCAGCAAGGCACGCATATGGCGGTCAGCCATGTCTTTCAACTCGGCGATGCAGGCGCGAACCTGTTCCACGCCATAGCGGTCAAGCAGCTCGATCAAGTGCCGCTCGCCGACACTGCAAGCACCGTATTGAGCATTCAGATCACCTTCCTGGTAAGCCCGGGCGCGCATGTTGGTCAGCAACAGGTTGATGACGTCTTCGCGGCGCTGGCCTCTGGACCACAGCTTCACTGGCGGAATACGCAGGCCTTCGGCGTAGATTTCCTTGGCGTCCGGGTTGTAACCGGCCGGTACCGGGCCACCGATGTCGGTCAGGTGGCCTTTGCAGACCGTCCAGAACACCAGTTCCCCTTTGTAAAAAACCGGCTTGTACATGCAGCAGTCGAGAATATGACTGCCGTTGTAGGCAGGGTCGTTGTGATAGATCACGTCGCCTTCAAGGATGTCGTCGCCAAAGAAGCCGGCAACGCACTTCATCGCGGGGATCAGCGACCCCAGGTGTATGGGGATGTCCTGGCCTTGCAGGATCATTTCCGGCAGGTGGTCGAAGAGGGCGTTGGAATAGTCGTGTGCCAGGTTGAAAACACTCGAACGGCCGGTTTTTTCCAGCGTCAGGGTCATTTCCCGCTGCGCGGTTTCGAGTGCGCCTCGCACGACGGCCAGGGTGATCGGATCTACTGTACTCATGGGTCACCAAGAATCTTGTTGTTATCTGGGTGGGGCAGGACGGATGCCTGACCCACGACACAAAGCTACGCGTACCTCGAGGCGGCAGGCTTGTCGCCGCGTGCACTGTTTTTTGATACTGAGGGCACTGGTACTGTCGGGCGGGGTTAGAAGTAGTACCCGATGTTGGTGTAAAGCTGGTTCTCCCATTGATTGCTGCCACCCGCGCCCAGGCTCTGGGTGAAGCTGCTGCCACCGATGTACGGGTCGTTCTTGCCGTGCAGCCATTCCACGGCTATCCAGAGGTCCTTGAGTGAGAACGACGTGCCGAGAATGAAACGCTGGGAGTCATGGAACGCACTGTCGCGCTTGTCGAAGAGGCTGTAGTTGCCGTACAGCTTGATGCCTGACAACCAACCGTACTTTCCGGCGATGTCATAGCTGAGGTCGGTCACATACAGGTCACCCTTGGCCGCAACGTTGAATGTCGCGTCATAGCTGCCGAACGTGACGTACTTGTCGTTACCGGGATTTCTCGGCGTCATGTCCTGGCGTGTGGCCTGCAGTTGAACGCCCCAAGGGCCGTTCTTGCCCAGGTAATGCACGGCCACGGCGTTACGTCGACCGCTGTCATGGGTGTCGCGGTTCTCCAGTTCCGAAGTAAGCGCCGATGCGCCGACCTCCGACTGCCAGTTGCCGAGCTTCAGGTTGCGGGCCAGGCGTCCAACGACAATATTGCGTTCCTGGTTGCTGCTGCCGTCTGCCACATAGGTGTCGGCCTTGGCGACGCTGGTCGAATAGGTACGTCCACCGCGGCTGGTGCCCTGGCCCTGATCAATCGGGCGCAGGTAATAACCGGCCTGCAGGTTCCAGTCCGGGGTGTTCTGGATGTACTTGATGCCCAGGTCCTGAATGTCCTCCAACCCGATCACATTGCCCAGCGATTCAAAGAAGGGGCTGCCGAAGTAGGGCTGCAAGCCAAACGGAATGTGGTTCAGGCCGACCTGGACCTGTTGCGAATCGTTGAATTTGTAGCCTAGCCAGGCGTACTCGGGAAAAGAGATGTCGCCGATGCTGTCTGTGTAGGAAAAGGGATAGGCATCTCCGTAGAAGCGGTATTTCGCCGCGCCTATCCAACTGCTGGAGGTGTAGGTGGCGGTCAGGAAAAACGTATCGAAGCTGATTTTTTCCAGGTCTTGATCCGGGTCGTAGTCAACACGCGCACGGATGGCGCCGCCAATATCCAGGTTTTCGTTGATGGCCACGGCAAAGGCGGGAGCGCCGTACAGGGTCAGCAGTTGTGCAAAAACTGCAGCCGTCACCGTGCGATAGTTCACTGAACGCATGTGTATGTCCTTGGGTCTTATTGTTGTTTTAGGCGCGTAAAAAAGCCGAGCCGCAGTCATCCCGCGGCTCGGGGAGGTAAAGCGCTTTCAGGTGCTGAAAAGGGGGGGTGAAGTGGCTGTCAGGAACAGTGCGGTCGCACGAACCAACTGCGTTTGGCACTGTTGAGCAACAGCCAGTAGGCAGCAAAGGCACTGATGAACGTCACCGGGGCAGAAAAAGTGGCGAGCGTGGCGCTGCCCGAGTTGAGCAAGAGAATCCCCAGCCCGGCGGCGAAGAACCAGGCGCCAAGACCGCAAGGGTTTATCGCGCTGACACGTTCCAGTTCATACTCGATCTTGCCGTCGAACAGTTGGTGGTACTTGGGCGAGAAAATATGCGCCAGTGCAATCGCCACCCAGGCCACGACAAAGATGCTCTGGTAGGCCAACGCCTGCAGGATGTAGTCGAACACATTCAAGCGCATCAGTGCGTAAACCAATGCCCCGACTGCGACTGCCCACGCGATGTAAGGCACCCTGGCCAAGCCCAGGCGGCCAAAGAAGGCTTGCATGTTGGTCGCCGCCAGGAAGAAGTTTGCCGAGTTGATGCGGGTTTGGCTTACCCAGACGAAAATCAGGCCCCACACACCCATCAGCTCGACGATCGCCTTCACGACCGAAACTTCTGTCAGCCCTCCTGGCGTAGGGATCGTCCCGGCAATGAAGATTCCCACCAGGCCGTTGATGAGAAAGGTAAAGGTGTAGAACGGCAGGCCGAAGTTGAATCGGCTATGGAAGGACACGTCCTGCTTACGGCCGAACCGGGCATAGTCCCAGGTGTACATCATCAGGATCCATACGCCCATGAAGTAGCTGAAACAGTGCCACCAGCCGTTTTCCACCGGGCCGCTTGCCGGCCCCATGTGCAACCACGCCGAACTGTAGCCGTATTCGGCGATGGTCATGATCACCAACGCAACCAGGCCCACCAGGTAAAACGGCAACAGCACCCCGTTGAGCTTGTCCATCCAGTTTTGAACGCTGCCGAAGATCAACGGCACGCTGTACAGCACAACCAACAGGTAGGCCTGATTCAACGACATTGACGACACGTAGTCATGAATGGCGATGGCAATGACCGAACCTTCAAAGACGCTGTAGTAGGTGGCCGTGGCGAAGAAGATCAGTGTGGCAAGTGTTGCACCGGTTCGCCCGAACAGCACTCGGGAGAAAAGCGCTACCGAAAGCCCGGTTTTCATTGCATAGCGGGAGATGACGGTGTTGATAGCGGCATAGGCGATGACCGACAGCACCAGGCCGATAATGGCCTGCTCAGTGCCGAAGGTCATGGCCAGCGTGGCCGAGACCACTAGCCAGAACATTGCACTGCAGATGCCCCACCAGGCCATCGTTAGCGATAGTTTACTGAGGCGGTGCGTGTCCGGAACGGCAAAAGCGGTGCAGTCGGTACTGTCGACCTGTTTGGGGATGGGTGTGGCCATGGCTCTTCTCTTTATTGTTGTATGAAGAGTCGCGATTATAAAAAGGCTCATCCGCTCAATAATTGTGCTTGGCTGCACTGTCTTTTGCAGGTCAGCGCATTGAGAACCTGTGGAGCATTGGCTTGCCAACGATGCAGGCGCCGCGCACTCACTGACACCCCACCGACGCCATCGCAGGCAAGCCAGCTCCAACAGAGCCCACGCAGCCTGTAGGAGCCGGGCTTGCCCGCGATGCAAACGCCGCGAACTTACTGTCACCGCGCCGACGCCATCGCAGGCAAGCCAGCTCCAACAGAGCCCGCGCAACCTGTAGGAGCCGGGCTTGCCCGCGATGCAGACGCCGCGCACTTACTGACACCCCACCGACGCCATCGCAGGCAAGCCAGCTCCAACAGAGCCCGCGCCAGCCTGTAGGAGCCGGGCTTGCCCGCGATGCAGCCACCGCGAACTCACTGACACCCCCCCGACGCCATCGCAGGCAAGCCAGCTCCAACAGAGCCCACGCAGCCTGTAGGAGCGGGTCTTGCCCGCGATACAGTCGCTGCGTACTCACAGGCACCCCCCCGACGCCATCGCAGGCAGCCAACTCCAACAGAGCCCGCGCAGCCTGTAGGAGCCGGGCTTGCCCGCGATGCAAACGCCGCGAACTCACTGACACCGCGCCGAGGCCATCGCAGGCAAGCCTGCTCCAACAGAGCCCGCGTAACCTGTAGGAGCCGGGCTTGCCCGCGATGCAGACGTCGCGCACTCACTGACACCCCCCCCGACGCCATCGCAGGCAAGCCAACTCCAACAGAGCCCACGCAACCTGTAGGAGCGGGCTTGCCCGCGATGCAAACGCCGCGAACTCACTGTCACCGCGCCGAGGCCATCGCAGGCAAGCCAGCTCCAACAGAGCCCGCGTAACCTGTAGGAGCCGGGCTTGCCCGCGATGCAGACGCCGCGAATTCACGGGCACCCCACCGACACCATCGCAGGCAAGCCTGCTCCAACAGAGCCTGCGTAACCTGTAGGAGCCGGGCTTGCCCGCGATGCAGACGCCGCTAACTCACTGACACCCCACCGAGGCCATCGCAGGCAAGCCTGCTCCAACAGAGCCTGCGTAACCTGTAGGAGCCGGGCTTGCCCGCGATGCAGCCACCGCGAACCCACTGACACCCCGCCGAAGCCATCGCAGGCAAGCCAGCTCCAACAGAACCCGCGCAAGCTGTAGGAGCCGGGCTTGCCCGCGATACAGACGCCGCGCACTCACTGACACCGCGCCGAGGCCATCGCAGGCAAGCCAGCTCCAACAGAGCCCGCGCAACCTGTAGGAGCCGGGCTTGCCCGCGATACAGGCGCCGCGGACGTGCTGACACCGCGCTGAAGTCATCGCGGGCAAGTCCCGCTCCTACAGGAAAAGCAGTGTTCTGTGGGGATCGCTGTGGGATTCAGCCTGGAAAAACAAACCCCCGCTAAAAAGCGGGGGCTTGTCGTTCACGTGCCTTCCTGGCGTATGACGGTGACTTAGCGGCTGGCGTTGAACCAGTGCTCGGTCTCGTCAAGCGAACGGGCAAAGCGCTCGACGATCAGGCGGATCTCCGCTTCGCTGGAAATCAACGGCGGGCAGAAGGCAATCGCATCACCCATGTTACGGGTAATCATGCCGTGCGCCTGGGCGCGACCGGCCAGGAAACGTCCCAGTTTGCCGGTGACCTCGAACGGGGTCTTGAGCTCGCGGTCGGCAACCAGTTCGACCGCCGCAATCAGGCCAAGGCCACGGATTTCGCCCACCCGTGGGTGGTCGGCGAATTGGTTCAGACCCTCATGAAGAATCGCGCCCATGGCCGCAGCATGCTCGACCAGGTTCTGTTCTTCGATGATCTTCACGTTTTCCAGCGCAACCGCCGCCGCAACCGGATGGCCACTGGCGGTGAAACCATGCCCAAGGGTGCCCAGCGAATGGCTTTGGTCAGCAATGCCCTGGTACAGCGCATCGTTGATCAGGATCGCCGAGATCGGCTGGTAGGACGAAGACAGCTGTTTGGACAACACCATCACGTCCGGTTTGATACCGAAGGTCTGGCTGCCGAACAGGTTGCCGGTACGGCCGAACCCGCAGATCACTTCGTCAGCGACGACCAGTACGTCATATTTGCGGCAGACGGCCTGGATCTTTTCCCAGTAGGTGCGTGGCGGCACAATGACGCCACCGGCACCCATCAAGGGCTCGCCATAGAAGGCGGCGACGGTTTCCGGGCCTTCACGCAGGATCAGGCTTTCCAGCTCGGCGGCGAGACGGTCGGCAAACTGTTCTTCGGTTTCGCCTGGCAGCGCATGGCGGTAATGATGTGGTGCGCCGACGTGGAAGAAGCCCGGCAACGGCACGTCAAAGCCGCGCTGGTTGGCCGGCAAGCCGGTCAGGCTGGCGCTGACGATGGTGATGCCGTGGTAGCCGTTGAGGCGGCTGATGAACTTCTTCTTGGCCGGCTTGCCAATGGCGTTGTTGCGGTACCAGATCAGCTTGACCACGGTATCGTTGGCTTCGGAGCCCGAGTTGGTGAAGAACACCTTGCTCATCGGGACCGGCGCCATTTCGATCAGCTTGTCCGCCAGCTCGATGCTGGGGGCATGCGCCTTGTGGCTGAACAGGTGGTAGAACGGCAGCGTGCGCAATTGCTGCTCGGCGGCCTTGATCAGGCGTTCGTTATTGAACCCCAGGGCAGCGCTCCACAGGCCGGACATGGCCTCAATGTATTGCTTACCCTGGTCGTCATACACATAGATGCCTTCGCCGCGCTCAATGATCAGCGGGCCAAGCTCTTCGTGCATGCGGGCATCGGTGTAGGGGTGCAGTTGATGCTGGACATCTTTTTCAGCCAACGACAGTGTTTGCTTGCTCATTCGTCAACACTCATCAAATAGGTAAATGGACCTGTCAGCGCCCCAGCGCGACAGGGATGCCACCTTGTGCGGTAGCCAAGGCCTTGGCTTTGGCATGGCGACGGCTGACCAACAAGCCCGAACAGACCACCAACAGGCTCAATACGCCGGTGGAGATGACTTCAAGCTGATGATCGGGACGGAACAGCATCACGATGAGCACGGCGCTGATGAACAGGATCACGCCCCAGGTCAGCCACGGGAAAAGCCACATGCGGTAGTTGAGCGTCTTGCCTTCGGCGATCAGCTTCTTGCGCATACGCAGTTGCGAGATGGCGATGACCAGATAGACCAGCAGGGCAATGGTGCCGGAGCTTGCCATCAGGAAGCCGAATACCTTGGAGGGCACCAGGTAGTTGGCGATGACCGTCAGGAACGCCGCGCCGGTAGACAGCAACACGGCATAGATCGGTGTGCCGATGCTGTTGGTGTAACGGGCGCAGGCCGGTGCTTCACCACGTTTGCTGAGGGAGAAGAGCATGCGCGAGGCGGTGTACAGCGAGGAGTTCAGGCAGCTGGTCACCGAGGTCAGTACGACCACGTCGATCAGCAGCTTGGCGTGCGGAACACCCAGGATTTCCAGTACGGTTACGTAGGAGCCTTGGGAGGCCAGGCGCGGATCGTTCCAGGGTACCAGGGCTACGACGATGAAAATCGACAGGATGTAGAACAGCGTAATCCGCCAGATCACCGAATTGGTGGCCCGGGAGATCTGCTTCTCGGCCGCGTCGGATTCGGCGGCCGCAATGGTCACCACCTCGGCGCCAAGGAACGAGAACATGGTGATCAGCATGGCACTGATGACTGCGCCGAAGCCGTTAGGCATGAAGCCGCCATTGTCCCACAGGCGCGAAACGCCGCTGACCGGGGCATCGGGCAGCAGCCCGAAAATGGCGCAGGCGCCCAGGGCGATGAAACCGACGATGGCGAGTACCTTGACCAATGCGAGCCAGAACTCGAATTCGCCATAGTTCTTCACGCTGGCCAGGTTGGTCGCGGTCAGC
Source organism: Pseudomonas sp. HLS-6 (assembly GCF_002753995.1). NCBI lineage: Bacteria > Pseudomonadati > Pseudomonadota > Gammaproteobacteria > Pseudomonadales > Pseudomonadaceae > Pseudomonas > Pseudomonas sp. HLS-6. The sequence continues at coordinate 3,051,354 of NZ_CP024478.1, read as the reverse complement.
ACCAGGGTGATGATCAGGGACAGTACCCAGATATCCCACTCGGGCACCCAGGTGTTGATGATGGTGGCGGCGATGTTGGCTTCGATCGGAATGATCAGTACCCAGAACCACCAGTACAACCAGCCGATGCTGAACCCCGCCCATTTGCCGATGGCGCGGTCTGCATAGGTGGAAAACGAACCGGTATCCGGCGACGCAACGGCCATTTCGGCGAGCATGCGCATCACCAGCATGACCAGAATGCCGGCAAAGACATAGGCCAGAACAGCCCCTGGGCCGGCTTCGGCAATCGCACGTCCGGAGCCGACGAACAGCCCGGCGCCAATCACCCCGGCAATCGAGAGCATGGTGACATGACGGGATTTAAGCCCGTGACTCAAGTTGTTTTTATGTTTGTTGTTCATGGTCTTACCTTTTTAACGCGATGTCGTTGCCCGCGTGAACGCAGGGCGGCCGCTGCACGCGTAGTGCGGCCACCCTGCTGTTTCGTGTTCACGTGGGCAACGACAAGTGGAGGTCTTACGCCAGTTCGTTGAAGCACTCACCGATGATCGTCAGACCGCGAGCAAGGTCCTCGTCGCTGACGGTCAGAGGTACGAGGATGCGCAGGACGTTGTAGTAAGTACCGCACGACAGCAGGATCAGACCTTTCTCGCGAGCGAGGGCAACAATCTTGCCGGTCAGTTCAGCGGCCGGCTTGTGTACGTCACCACCTTCACACAGCTCCACGGCAACCATGGCGCCGAGGGTCCGCACTTCAAGAATGCTGGAATGCTGCTCAGCGATCTTGCGCAGGCCGGTGCCGAGGATCTCGCCCACGGCCTTGGCACGATCCAGCAGGTGCTCTTGCTCGAAGGCTTCGATGACGGCCAGGGCCGCAGCACAGGACACAGGGCTGCCGGCATAGGTGCCGCCCAGGCCACCTGGGGCAACGGCGTCCATGATTTCGGCCTTGCCCGCCACGCCCGCCAGTGGGAAACCACCGGCGATGGATTTGGCGAAGGTGGTCAGATCGGCGGCGACGCCCATCTGTTCCATGGCGAAGAAGGTACCGGTACGACCGGCGCCGGTTTGTACTTCGTCAGCGATCAGGACGATCCCGTGCTCGTCGCACAGGGCGCGCAGGCGCTGCATGAAAGCTTTTGGCGCGACGTTGAAACCGCCTTCACCCTGTACCGGCTCCAGAATGATCGCGGCGATATCGCTCGGCTGGGCATCGTTCTTGAAGATGCGCTCGATGCTGGCGATGGCCTCGTCGGTAGAGATACCGTGCAGTTCATTCGGGTACTGGGCACGGAAGATGCCGCCTGGCATCAGGCCCATGCCAGCAGAGTAGGGCACTACCTTGCCGGTCAGCGACAGGGTGTAGTGGGTACGGCCATGGTAGGCGCCGGTGAAGGCGATGACACCAGTACGGCCGGTGGCAGCACGGGCGATCTTGATGGCGTTTTCGACGGCTTCAGCACCGGTGGTGACCAGCAGGGTCTTCTTCGCGAAGTTGCCTGGTACCAGCGTGTTGAGTTTCTCGCACAGTTCGACGTAAGGCTTGTAGGCGAACACGTGGAAGCAGGTGTGGGTCAGTTTGGCTTGCTGTGCTTGCACGGCAGCCATGACTTTTGGGTGCAGGTGGCCGGTGTTCAGCACGGCAATGCCGCCTGCGAAGTCGAGGTACTCACGGCCTTCGACATCCCAGACAGTAGCGTTTTCTGCGCGCTCGGCGAAGATCTGGTGGATCTGCCCGACGCCACGTGGGATGGCGTCCAGACGACGTTGCTGCAGCGATTGGTTGGTGTCGCTCATTATTACCTCATAAACCGCAACGGGTTGCGGTCTTGTCCGATGTAGAAAGGAAAGGTTCAGATACCGATGCAGAGGTACTTGATTTCCAGGTAGTCCTCGATGCCGTACTTGGAACCTTCACGGCCCAACCCCGAAGCCTTGATGCCGCCGAACGGGGCCACTTCGTTGGAGATGATGCCGGTGTTGATTCCGACGATGCCGTATTCCAGGGCTTCGCCGACACGGAACACCCGGCTCAGGTCACGGGCATAGAAGTAGGACGCCAGGCCGAACTCGGTGTCGTTGGCCATGGCAATGACTTCGGCCTCGTCCTTGAAGCGGAACAGCGGTGCCAGTGGGCCGAAGGTCTCTTCCTTGGCTACCGCGGCGTTACGCGGCACGTCGACCAGAATCGTCGGCTCGAAGAAGGTGCCACCCAGTGCATGCGGCTTGCCGCCCGCAACGACGCGAGCGCCTTTGCTCACGGCGTCGTCGATGTGCTCCTGGACTTTGGCCAGGGCCTTGGCGTCGATCAGCGGGCCGGTGGTGATGCCATTTTCCAGACCGTTGCCGATGTTGAGCTTGGCGACGGCTGCGGTGAGTTTTTCGACGAAGGCGTCGTAGACACCGTCCTGAATGTACAGGCGGTTGGCGCAGACGCAGGTCTGGCCGTTGTTGCGGTATTTGGAAATCAGCGCACCGTCGACAGCCGCGTCCAGGTCGGCATCGTCAAATACGATGAAGGGGGCGTTACCACCCAGTTCCAGGGAGACTTTCTTGATGTCCTTGGCGCATTCGACCATCAGCTGGCGACCGATTTCGGTCGAGCCGGTGAAGGTCACCTTGCGCACGATCGGGTTGCCGGTCAGCTCGCCACCGACTTCACCCGCGCTGCCAGTGACAACGCTGAACACGCCTTTTGGAATGCCGGCGCGCTCGGCCAGTTCAGCCAGTGCCAGTGCCGAGTAGGGGGTCTGGGAAGCAGGCTTGAGCACCATGGTGCAACCGGCGGCCAGTGCCGGGCCGGCTTTGCGGGTGATCATTGCCGAAGGGAAGTTCCACGGGGTGATCGCTGCCGTTACACCAATAGGCTGCTTGAGCACCATCAGGCGCTTGTCGACCTGATGCCCAGGAATCATGTCGCCGTAGATGCGCTTGGCTTCTTCACCGAACCATTCCAGGAACGATGCAGCGTAGGCGATCTCGCCTTTCGACTCGGTCAGTGGCTTACCCTGTTCCAGGGTCATCAGACGGGCCAGGTCTTCCTGGTTGGCCATCATCAATTCAAACCATTTACGCAGCTTGACCGCACGTTCCTTGGCGGTCAATGCACGCCAGGCCGGCAGCGCGCGGTCCGCGGCTTCGATGGCACGACGGGTTTCGGCCGCGCCCATCTTCGGCACGGTGCCGATCGTTTCGCCCGTGGCCGGGTTAGTGACCGTGATGGTCTGGCCGTTGTCGGCTTCTACCCAGGCGCCGTCGATGTAGGCGTGTTGGCGAAACAGTTTCAAATCGTTGAGTTGCACGTTGAGTTCCTCGTTACTTGGTCGCGGCGGATGCCGCTGCCACGGCAGGCCGGGCGGTGTTGGCGGGCTTGACGAAGCTGGCGCCCTGACTGGAAAGCTGTTCGCGTACCTTGTCGACGATGTGGGCGCCGATAGGGATGGCCGAGGTCGCGGCAGGAGAAGGCGCGTTACACACGCTGATGCTGCGTTTGGTGTTCACGAACAGGAAGTCGTCGATCAACTTGCCATCCAGCGAAACGGCCTGCGCGCGCACACCGGCCGGGTAGGCGGTGAGGTCGCTCTTGACGATGCTCGGGCAGTACTTCTGTACTTCTTTCAGGTAGCCACCCTTGAACATCGAGTTCTTCATCTCGATCAGGCCCGGGCGCAGGTTCTTCATCAGTACCTTGAGGATGCCCGGGGTCGTCAGGGTTTCGAACAGGTCGGGAATCGAAATGTCGGTCTTGCGATAGCCTTCGCGCTTCATCGCCAGCACCGCGTTCGGCCCGACAGTGACGGTGCCATCGATCATCCGGGTCAGGTGTACGCCGAGGAACGGCATGGACGGGTCCGGGATCGGGTAGATCAGGTGGTTGACGATCTGGTTGTGCTGCTTGGGCAGCAGGTAGTACTCGCCACGGAACGGGCAGATGATGAAGTTCGGCTTGACCCCCAGCATGCGCACCACGCGGTCGGCCATCAGGCCCGAGCAGGTGATCAGGAAGCGTCCGTGGTACTCGTGGCCGTCGGTGCGCACCAGCACTTCATCCGCACGTTCGTCGATACCGTTCACTTCACTGTTGTAGCGAATTTCGCCACCGGCCGCTTCGAACTCGCGGCCCATGGCGGCGGTCACTTGTGCGTAGTTCACGATGCCGCTGGACGGCACGAAGATGCCACCCATGCCGACAATGTTCGGCTCGCGCTCGCGCAGCTCGTCAGCACTCAGCCACTCGCGTTTCAAGCCATTGGCTTCGGTGCGGTCCCACAGCGCACTCATGCGCTGCATTTCCAGCTCGTTGGTTGCCACCAGCAGCTTGCCGCACTCGTCATAGCGGATGCCGTGCTTGTCGCAGAACGCCTTGGTGGCCTTGTTGCCTTCCAGGCAGAAGCGCGCCTTCAGGCTGCCGGGGGTGTAATAGACACCGGCATGAATCACGCCACTGTTATGGCCGGTCTGGTGTTTGGCCGGGCCGGATTCTTTTTCCAGCAAAAGGATTTTTGCGTCGGGGTAAACCTGGATCAGTTGCATGGCCGTGGACATACCCACGATGCCGCCACCGATGATAATGAAGTCGTACATAGCCATTAGCCTGCACCCACCTGAATTAGGTTTATTGGAGAGACGACGAAGGCCACCCGGTGGTGGCCTCGTCGCTTCAGCGTGTTGCGCGCATTATTGGCCGCGCTTGTACAGGGTCTTCTGATAGCTGATGTAGCCGCGCTGACGCATCAGTTCGCGACGCAGTTCCGGGTGCGGGGTGAAACGATCACGACCGTGCAGCCAGAACATGTTGTTGATCAGTACGAAGCTGCCAACCGGTACCGGTACCGAAAGCTTCTTCTGGCTACCTTCGATCGACTCGGACATGGCGTTCAGCCAGATGCCTTCCTCGAAGTCCTGCGGCTGCACGAACTGGTCGATGTAGCGCATGGTTGGACGGCCCTGGTCGTCATTGTCAAACACCGGGTGGAAGACATCTTCACGCACGTTCTTGCTCGGTGGTGCGGTGAAACGCATCTCACGGCGCGCCAGTGGGTGAGAGAAGTAGTGGTCGATGTCTTCCCAGTCGTCCAGGTGCAGCAGCAGGGTGTTGCCACCGACCATGTTCTGCTCGTCGATCTTCATCATCAGCACGTAGTCGGTGTGCTCTTTGACGAAGGTGCCGTCGTTGTGCAGTTCCATTACACGGTGAGGCTGACGCAGGTAGCTGTCGGAGTTGTCGGTGTTGACTACCACGAAGCGGGCATAGAACTGACCGCTCATGGCATCGAAGTTCGAGCGACCGATCAGGTGCGCGATGGCCGAGGAGAACTTGACCATCTCGTCGGCCTGGGTCACGTCACACAGGCCCTGCGGGGTGACCAGCATGCCGCCGGTAGCGCGATCCAGGATGGTGTTCAGCAGTACCGGACGCAGTGTGCCTTCACACAGTTCGTCGAGGATCTGGCCGACGCGGAAACGCAGGAACGACTTGTACTCCAGCGCCTGTACCGGCCATTGGGCTACGGCGCTGACGAAGGCATCGACGACTTCCTTGCTGAAGGTCAGTTCCAGCAGGCGTGGGGACTGCTTGGACGGGCTGACGGTAAAGCCCTTGGTCTCTACCGGAAGCGGCATAACGGGGTCTTGAATGTGAGTGAAGGCGTTCATGGAGGCTCCTGGCAGAGGTAGTAAAAGGCGTCTTCCAGCAATGATCTGGATCAGGCAGGAGTAAAATATCGCTACAAATTAAAAATGTCTACATTTTTCAATTTGAGCGACAGAAAATCTTTTTGTCTAATGTTTTTCCGCTGCAAGCGGTTTGGGTATGATTGATTTTTTTGAGTTCAGGAGCAGTACCTTGGAAAGCCTCGCCCCCAGGCATAACTCTGCATTCAGTGGGTACGAGCGGCTTAAGCACGACATCATTCGCGGCGTATTCAAACCAGGTGAAAAGCTGCTAATGAGCGGGCTCAAGGAGCGCTATGACCTGGGCGTCGGCCCGCTACGCGAGGCGCTGTCGCAGCTCGTGGCAGAGCATCTGGTGGTGGTCATCAGCCAGAAGGGCTATCGGGTTGCGTCCATGTCGCTGCAGGAGCTTCAGGATATCTATGATGCTCGCGCGAACCTTGAAGCCATGATCGTGGGCCTCGCCATCGAGCGCGGCGATGATGCGTGGGAAGCGCAGGTCGTGGCCCAGTCCCATACCTTGTCCAAAGTGATGGATGTACAAACCCGCGAAAAAGTCCTCGATGTCTGGGATATGCGGCACAAGGCTTTTCATAGCGCCATCGCCGCAGGCTGCGGTTCCAAGCACTTGTTGCAGGTGCGCACCTATCTGTTCGATCAGGCCGAGCGCTACCGCCATCTGTGGTTGACCCAGACGGTGTTCTCGGAGGAAGCGTTGGAGATCAAGCGCAAGGAGCATGCCGCGCTGGTTGAAGCGATCCTGGCGCGGGACACGGAGCGCGCGACGACCATGATGCGTAACCACCTGATGTCGCCCGTGCCGATCATTCTTGAGGTCATGCAGCGTGAAGGGTTGGGGAAGGCGGTATCGCTTGTCCCGGCGTCCTGACACGCTCGGGCAGTGATGCAGGGGCGCACGGGCGCCCCTGTCGATCAGATCAGATGCGGAAGCTGTCCACCAGGGTCTTCAGGCGTTCGGCCTGTTCGTCTAGCGCCTTGCAGGCTTGCAACGTTGCATTGAGGTTGGAGATGCCTTGTTGGTTGAGGCTGTTGATCTCGATGATGTCGACGTTCAGTGACTCGATGACCGAGGTCTGTTCCTCTGTTGCCGCCGCGACGGACTGGTTCATCCCGTCGATTTCCACGATGCGGCCGGTTACGCCATTCAGGTGTTCGCCCGCCTGATTGGCAATCGTCACACTTTCCTCACTGTGTTGCTGGCTTTCCGTCATGGTTGCCACGGCTTCGCGTGCGCCGACCTGCAACTCTTGAATCATCGTCTGGATTTCCTGTGCGGACTCCTGGGTACGATGTGCCAGGCTGCGTACTTCGTCCGCCACCACGGCAAAGCCACGTCCTGCCTCACCCGCCCGAGCGGCTTCGATGGCCGCGTTCAGTGCCAGCAAATTGGTCTGTTCGGAAATGCCCTTGATCACCTCGAGGATTCGACCGATGTCGACGGTACGGTTGTTCAGGGTCTCGATATTGAGGCACGACGCACTGATCTTCGAGGACAACTCGCTCATGGCCTGGAGGGTTCGGGCCACGACCTGGCCACCGTCCTCGGCTTGCAGGCTGGCACCTGACGCCTGGCGTGACGCATCTGCTGCGTTGCGCGCAATCTCCTGGGCTGCGGCGCCCAGTTCGTTGATGGCCGCGGCGACACTGTTGGTGCGTTGGCTTTGCTCGTCAGAACTGCTCATTGACGACTCTGACGATCGGATCACTTGCTTGACGACTTTGTTGACCTGAGCCGTGGTAGACGCCACCTCGCGGATAGACCCATGGATGCGCTCAACGAAGCGGTTGAAGGCGATGGCCAGTTGGCCGAATTCATCGCGCGATTGCACATCGATTCGCCGGGTCAGGTCGCCTTCGCCTTGGGCAATGTTTTCCATTGCGCGAGAAAGGTTGTTCAGGGGTTTCATGAGCACCTGGATCAGCATCCCCAGCAGGGCGATGATCACCACGACCGCCACAATGCTGGCGATCAGTGCGCTGGCACGAAACTCTCGTTGTTGGCTGTAAGCCATGTCTTTGTCGATTGACAGGCCAATGTACCAGTCGACTGAGGGCAGGCCCTTGATGGGTGTGAAGCTGACGATGCGGGGTTTGCCATTCTCTTCAGCTTCGGCAAAGCGCTGGTCGATACCCGGGGTATGGTTCGGGTACAGATCCTTCAGCGACTTCATGACCAGTTTGCGGTCCTGGTGGACCAGAATCGTACCGTCCCTGCTGACCAGGAAGGCATAGCCGGTGCCATTGAAGTCGAGGGCGTTGATCATGTCCGTCATGGTCTTCAGGCTGAGGTCTACACCGGTGATACCGGCCAGGCGCCCGTCGTGCCGCACAGGTGCGGTGATCGACATCACCAGCTCATTGCTCACCAGGTCCATGTAGGGGTTGGTCAGTATGGCCTGGCCTGCAGTCTCGGCCTCTTTGTACCAAGGGCGGACCCGTGGGTCATAGTCTTTGCCCAGGTCCGTCGGCTTGTTGGCCAGGAAGCGGCCATCTGCCTGGGTTCCGATGTAGGCCAGTTCGAATGCCTGACGGATGGCTTTCAATGACATGGCTGCGATGATTGAGTCATCGCTCAGGTCGCGCTCGATGTTTTGCTGCATCGACTCAAGCAGGGCGACGCGTCCGGAGAGCCAGCTCTGGATGTTCTGTGCGGTGAGTGTTCCGTTGTTCTGCAGGTCGCCCCGCAGTTCGTTCTCGATGTAGGCGCCTTGGCGAACATCGTTGTAAACCGAGAACAGCGAGAGAATGGCGATCACCACCAATGAGGCAGCGATCAGGATCTTGTGGCTGAATTTCAGGTTTTGCAGCACGGCGTTTAGTCTCCGACTAAGACCCTGGTGGTGTGAAATGCACGCAGCGAGGCTTTTTATAATGTGTGGTCTGTCAGCGCTTGAGCGAGACAGGGGGTGCCTGATGTGGCTGGCAGAACTTCGGCATGGCGACGACGGATCAGCGGTTAAGGTCGCCAAGCGGTTAAAAGTATCGCTAAAAAATAAAAATATCTACGTTTTTGGTGGGCGCTGCTGAGGTTTGCGCGTGGCACGCAGCTGCAACGTCTTTGGCAGGCATGAACAAGCACCGTACGCGGGTTCAGGAGATACTCTTGCGGTCACTTGGGAGAGGTCCCTCGGTGGCGACGGCACTATCTTCATTGCGCTATGTTTAGCCGCCAGCCTGGTCGCTGGCGGCTTTTTTTATGTCGGTGACTCGAGGTGTTTGAAACAGGTGGCGCTTCAGCGAAGCACAGCCAGTTTGATGCCAAATCCCAATAGGCATGCGCCTGCCAGTTTTTCCAGGGCGCTGGATACCTTCGGATTTGCACGCAAACGCTCGGCCAGAAAGTGAGTCAGCAGCACCGCTATCAGGCCATACAGAAACGTGAGCACCGCGATTGTCACGGCCATGAAGGCAAACGTCACCAGCCCTTGGTGGCGTACCGGATCGACGAACAGCGGAAAAAACGCCATGTAGAAGACGATGGCCTTGGGGTTAAGCAGCGTGATCATCAGGGTTTGGCGCAGGTAACGGTTGGGCTTCATCTGCCGGAGAGGGGCTGTACCCGGTTTTGCCAGCAGCATCCGTGCGCCCAGCCAGGCCAGGTAGGCCGCACCGAGCCACTGCACCAGATGGAAGGCTGCCGGGTAGGTGTTCAACAGTGCCGCAACGCCAGCGACCGCCAGCCACAACAACACCTGGTCACCGAAGATGACGCCGAAGGTGGCCGCGAGCCCGCCTTTGATTCCGCCCTTGCCGGTCGACGTGATCAAGGCGAAGTTACCTGGGCCGGGGATGGCCAGCAAGATAATGAAGGCAATGACAAAAGCGCTGTAGTCCGTTACACCAAGCATGAACATCTCCATCGGTATCTGCCGGCCAGAACAGGGTCTGATTCAAAAACAGGATACGCCTGTTGGGGTTTAATCTGACTTGCCTCGTACGATTTTTCCTTGTTTGATCTCGTCTGCGTAGGCCTTCAGCCTGTCAGAATCCTTGTACAGACGATTCATCAAGTGCAGTACTGCCACGACATCGACGTCTTTGACCCGTTCGGCGAGTTTGCTGATTTCCCCGGCGGTTCGTTCCAGGTTTGATGCAACCGCTTTCAGGTCGCGTTTCAGTTCACTGCTTGATTTCCTGGTGCCCATTCCTACCTCTCAAAACATCGTCAGGTACTGTCACCTGGCGCTTGCTGGCCGCGGAGTGCCGCCGGTCAGAATACTCAGTCAGGTTTGAATTTTCATCTTCACTTTTGCGTCCGCCAGAACAACGCCATTGCTTTGACCGCCTGATGGGATCAGTCCGTGGTCGAACCTTCATTGGGTGTGACGGGCAGCGGCTTCAGATGAAATGTGCACGCTGTTGCCGCCCTCAGTGCCCGGCCAGCAGTTTGAGTAACTGGTCGGCGGCGGGCAGGCATAAAAAAACCCGCACTGGGCGGGCCAAGGGAGATTCTGTAGGAGCATTGCCAGAATAGGGCGCTCGACGTGAACTGTTTGTGAAGAGGGTGTCGAGAAAATGCAAAACCCGGCGCCAGGCCGGGTTTGTGTCACGAGGGATCAATCGTGCTTGTGGTGACGCTTGTGCTTGTGTCGCTTGCCACCATCGTTGTTGTCGCCATCGTCACCCAGATGGTTACCCAGTGCGCCACCCGCTGCGCCACCGAGGCCTGCGCCGATAGTGGAACCGGTGGAGCCGCCGATCTGGTGACCGATGATCGAGCCGCCCGCAGAACCGAGCCCGCCACCCAGAGCAGCTTCGGTGCGGTTGCCTTTCTTGGCGCCGACAGCACTGCCGGCTGCGCCGCCAACACCAGCGCCAATCGCTGCGCCTGTGCTACCGCCGATTTGCTGGCCGATGACATTACCCAAGGCGCCACCCAGGCCGCCGCCGACTGCGGCAGTACCATCGCCGGCAGCCAACGCGCATTGAGACAAGAGAAGACCTAGAGCAAGGGTAGGCAATGTAAAACGCATGATATGAGCCTCAGAAAAGGGGGGCAGTGTTCAAATGGGCAGGTCGTACAGCAAACATGTCAGCGAGGGCTTTAGCGGTCCTCGTCCCGGTAGCGATCATCATGTCGGTGATGACGGCGGTGATCCCGGTCTTGCGAGTAGCGGTGGTCCTGATCGCGCCAGCCATCGTCATCCCGGTCATGGTAATGATGGTGATAACAGCCGGAGGACGCCAGGAAAGTGGCGATCAGGGCGAATTGCGAAAGGCGAGTCAGCACTGTTGTTTCCTTGATCCGCAGCGCGGTTTTTTAGTTGCAAGGCTCTGACAGTGTTTTCTGTTATTGGTTTCGGCAGGATGCCGCATTTGTAGGCTGTATGGAGCGGTTAGCCTAAAGGGCTGGATGACTGTTCTGGATGAATCGCAGGCAGCAAAAAGGCGCCTATCAAGGCGCCTTCTCTAATATGGTGCGAGTGGCGGGACTCGAACCCGCAAGGCTCACGCCGGCAGATTTTAAGTCTGCTGTGTATACCAATTCCACCACACTCGCATGCTCGATTTCTTTACTGCGCTACATCAAGCAACTCAAAGCAAGCTACATCAAGCCACTCGGCGCAACTAATCAGTGGCGCAAAATCGAGGCGTCTTTATAACTCATCGTTATATTTGAGTCAACCGGGCAGGGGCTTTGCCCTGTTCAAGCTGTTGCTGCTCAATGCTCTGCGCCACGTCGCGCAGGTCATCTACAGAGGCCTGTAAGCCTGCTATTCGTCCCTGCATATCCGCGGCATCCTGCGCATGTACCGAGTGTTGCAGGTAGAGCGCATGGCCCGCTAACGTTGTCGCAACCTGCTCAAGTTTCTCGGCCGTGTGCTCCAAGTCGTCATGAATTCCCTTCATCCGCATGTCTGATACCAAGACCTTATCCTCTAGTCCCTTATCGGCAGTGGGCTTTGCTATGGCCGCGGGGGGACTATAGCAAGTTACCAGTGCCTGATCAGGTGTTTGCGCAGCGAAGGGAAGGCCGAGGGCCGGTGCGCGGACAATGGCAACTACGGTTTGCCACAGTTCGGCGGGTTGCAGCTTTTCTACTGCTGAACCTGGCAGGTGCGCGGGAATAGTGTTTACGGTCAGTGCTGAAGTCGGTTTGCCCGACGGTCAACGGTTACCGGCATTTGTGGCAGGCACACTTATCACGCCGTTGTGGCTGAATCTGCGTGTTCCAGGACGAAATCCTGAGCAAGAGACGCCTCAATAGTCGGCTATTGGCTTTTCGCTCATGGGGCGGCACGTTGCAGTTGCAGGCGTTGATCGGCGCGCCTGGGCCTCCTGAAAGGCATGCGATCTGCGGTCATGGCCGGTCTTCAGCGACCAAGCGCATCCGTGCGACTCGAGTCATGGGCTGTTAGTGCTGATCGTCTCCTTTCTCTGGTGCTGGGTTGCCAGCCTGGATGCGCTTGAAAATCTCTTCTCGATGCACTTGTACATCTTTGGGTGCATCAATGCCGATCCTCACTTGCATCCCCTTGACGCCGAGAATGGTGACCTTGATGTCATCATCGATAACGATGCTTTCGCCGACCTTTCGGGTGAGTATCAGCATGTATTTCTCCTTGGTAGCTTGAATTGCCTGGCAACGTTGTTGCCCAGGCCGGTCGCGCACTATATGCGCTTCCTCTTTCCTTTATTAAAGACGCATTCGTTGAAAATAAATTCTCCGAGCAAAGATTCTGCTGCGTGTCTTTAGTCGCAGGAGGCGACTGGGCGGATGCAAACGTAGGAACGCACCTTTGCCCGCAGACGCAAGCATAGGGGGGGGGCGACGAATATGGGAAATTTCTCTGCTAGGCATGAGCAAAATCTTAATATGCCGTATCCCAACAGCCTAGAATTTTAACGCGTGGCACGTGTGATCAGCCAAGCAAAGCCACCGATTTAATTTGCGCCCAAAGCTGCTGCCCTTCATGGATACCCAATTGGTCGTATGAGAAGCGGGTGATGCGCGCCAGCAATGGTGTGCCACTGGCATCAAGGCTGAGCAGCACGTGGGCGTCATTGTCGGCAATGCGGTGTTGACCAACACGCACGGGCAGGCGATTGAGGATGCTGGAATGGTCGTTTTCGACCAGGCTGAGGCTCACATCGCGCGCGCGGACCTTGAGCCGCAGGTACGTTCCAAGCGCCAGCGGCGTATGAGTGACGCGCAGTTGCAAGGCTGTGCCGGGCAGATGCAGCCCCAGCAATCGATAGGCCGGGTCATAATGTGCGACGCTGCCTTCGATGATGACCCCGGCATCTTCGTCCTGCGCCAGCGGCAGGTCGATGCGCGCCAGGGTTGGCGCTATGGCACCGCTGGCCAGTACGTTGCCCTGTTCGATGATCACCAGGTGATCAGCCAGTTGTGTCACTTCGTCCAGCGCATGGCTGACGTATACCAGGGGAATCTCCAGTTCGTCGTGCAGGCGCTCAAGGTACGGCAGGATCTCGCGCTTGCGCGGTGCATCGAGTGCCGCGAGTGGCTCATCCATCAGCAGCAGCTGCGGGCTGGTCAACAAGGCGCGAGCGATGCCTACGCGTTGCCGTTCGCCGCCAGAGAGCGTATCAGGCTGACGCTCAAGCAGGTGGCCGATGCCAAGCAGTTCGCAGGCCTGCTCAAACGCCACTTTGCGCTCACGGGGCGGGGTGCGGCGCTGTCCGAACTCCAGATTGCCACGCACCGACAGATGGCTGAACAGGCTGGCTTCCTGGAACACGTAGCCAATGGAACGCTTGTGCGCGGGCAGGAAGTACTGCCTGCGTGAGTCTTGCCAGACCACGCCATTGACCTCGATATACGCTTCTTTCGCTCGCTCAAGGCCTGCCAGGCAACGCAGGCAGGTTGTCTTGCCAGAGCCGGAGTGACCGAACAGGGCGCTGATCCCGCGGCCGGGCAACTGCAGGTCGACGTTCAGTTCAAACGCCTTCCAGGCCACTTTCAAGCGGGCATGAATCATGGGGTGCATGTTTAGCTCCAGCCCGGTTTTTCACGGCGGCTGGCATACAGGGCCAACAACACCACAAATGAGAACACCAGCATGGCGCCCGCCAGCCAGTGTGCTTGCAGGTACTCCATGGCTTCCACATGGTCGTAGATCTGTACCGAAACCACGCGTGTTTTGTCGGGAATATTGCCGCCAATCATCAACACTACGCCGAACTCGCCAACGGTGTGGGCGAATCCAAGAATGCTGGCGGTGATGAAGCCGGGTTTGGCCAGCGGCAGTACTACGCTGAAAAAGGTGTCCCAAGGCCCGGCGCGCAATGTTGCTGCAGCCTCCAGTGGACGCTCGCCGATGGCGCTGAAGGCGTTCTGCAAGGGTTGTACGACAAAGGGCATGGAATAGATCACGGAGCCGATTACCAGGCCGCTGAAGCTGAACACCACAGTGCCCAGGCCCAGTGCCTGGGTGGCCTGGCCGATCAAACCATTGGGGCCCATCGCCAGCAGCAGGTAGAAACCGATGACGGTGGGCGGAAGGACCAAGGGCAGGGCGACGATAGCCCCAATCGGGCCGCGCAGCCACGAACGGGTGCGTGCCAGCCACCAGGCGATGGGGGTGCCAACGATCAGCAGAATCAGCGTGGTCAGGCTGGCCAGTTTGAAGGTCAGCCAGATCGCGGCAAGGTCGTTGGCGTCCAGTGGCATTAGCGTGAGTAACCGTAGGCGGCAATGACGGCAGCGGCCTTTGGCCCCTTGAGGTAGTCAACCAGGGCCTGAGCGGCTGGGTTGTCTTTGCCTTTGGCCAGAATCACAGCGTCCTGACGGATCGGCTCATGCAGTGCTGCGGGCACTACCCAGGCTGAGCCGCGGGTGATCTTGCCCTCCTGATAAATCTGCGACAGCGCCACAAAGCCCAGTTCCGCATTGCCGGTGGCGACGAACTGATAGGCCTGGGTGATGTTCTGGCCCTCCACGAGCTTGGCCCGGGTTGCCTCGGTCAGGTTCAGTTTCTGCAGTACTTGAGTGGCGGCAAGGCCATAAGGTGCGGCCTTGGGGTTGGCGATGGCCAAGTGCTGGAACTGGTTCTGTTTCAGCACGTTGCCTTCGGCATCGACATAGCCGTCTTTGGCTGACCACAGCGCGAGCGTGCCGATTGCATAGGTAAAGCGCGAGCCCTTGACGGTATCGCCCTCGGCTTCGAGTTTGGCTGGTGTGGTGTCGTCTGCGGCCAGGAACACCTCGAAGGGTGCGCCGTTCTTGATTTGTGCATAGAACTGCCCGGTGGCACCGAAGGCCGTGACCAGCCTATGGCCAGTGTCTTTCTCGAACTCTTTGGCGATTGCCTGAATGGGCGCAGTGAAGTTGGCTGCCACGGCAACCTGCACGTCATCGGCCCAAGCGCTGCTGGTCACGACGGCGCCCAGGAGGGCCAGGGCGAAACGGGGGGCTTTCATACGCATGAAACACGGCTCCGTGTGCTGAAGGGGTATCGCTATGTACGTAAATATATAGCGATACGCAGGTACACCGGAAGGATTGTTTCAGCGTGTGAGGAGTGCCAGGGCCTTGTTCGCCAACTGTTGGGTGAGTTGTGCAGCCGGCAGTTCAACGCCCAGCCTCAGCGCCTGGCCGGACCACAGGTTGCTGAAATCGGTATTGCCCTGGGGCTCGCTGATCGCCCGCAGTGGCATCAAGGCACCACCTGCCAGAGGAAAGGCGGGTGCGGCGGGGTTCATCGGGCCAAGTTCACGCATGATGCGGGTAGTAATCCCGCGGGCCGGGCGCCCGGTGAACAGGTTGGTCAGTGCCGTATCGCTCTCCGCATGGGTGTGCAGGGCCTGGCGATGGGCAGCCGAGATCTTGGCTTCCGGGCAGAACAAGTAGGCGGTTCCCATCTGTACGGCTGAAGCACCCAGTGCAAACGCTGCAACGATGCCGCGTGCGTCGCCAATACCGCCAGCGGCAATGACCGGGACCTGCACGGCATCAACAACCTGGGGGACCAGCGCCAGGGTGCCGACCTGGGTATTCAGGTCGCTGCTGAGAAACATGCCGCGGTGCCCGCCGGCTTCGTAGCCCATGGCAATGATCGCATCGCAACCCTGTTGCTCCAGCCACACGGCTTCAGCGACGGTCGTTGCGCTCGACAACACCTTGGCCCCCGTTGCCTTGACCCGTCTTACCAGCTCGGCGTCTGGCAGGCCAAAGTGGAAGCTGACAACCGCCGGGCGGAAGGCTTCTACCAGTTCGCAGGCTGCGGCATCAAAAGGGGCGCGGTTTGAAACCGGTGTAGGCGCCTCGAAATCGGCGCCCAAGGCGTCGTAATACGGTTTTAATGCCTGTTTCCAGCGCGCATCGCGTTCACTGTCGGGGGTTGGCGAACGGTGGCAGAAAAAATTGACGTTAAGCGGGCGTTGGCTGGCCTGGGAAAACGCCTGCAGCTCCTGGCGCATCTGCTCGATGCTCAGGGTTGCGCAGGGCAGGGAGCCCAGGCCGCCAGCGTTACTGACGGCAATGGCCATGGCGGAGCCCGTAGCGCCGGCCATCGGTGCCTGGATAATGGGCAGTTCGATGCCCAGCAAATCGAGGATACGGCTGTCTGGCCAGCGGCTCATTGCCCGGTGCTCCTTGTGGCGTAATGTGCAGTCCTGTGGTTAAAGCGCTCGGGTGACGCGAATTTCAGTGATGCGTTCGGCGTCTTCGCCGTGCATCGTCTTGAGTGCGGCTCGAGCTTGTTCGAGCGAATCATCAGTCAACTGGGCAAAGTCCCAGCGGCGTTGATCGTCGAGTTTGTAATGGATGACGTACTTGCGTGTGTCGCTCATGTTCAGCTCAGCTTTGAAGAAGATCGACGGATGATCTTGATGGAATGGGTGAACGTCGTCTTGCGTGAGGCGGCATTGTTCAGGCGCGGGCCGGCGGTATCGATGGTGATGTTCCAGAAGCCGGAACTGGGTACCGTGATTTTTGCCGGGAACCGGTCGAAAGCGCCACCGTGGTAGGTATGGCGACCACCATTCTTGAAGCTGCGGAAGTTGGCATCGCTCATCAGGCGAATATTGCAGCGCTGGGAACACTCGATAACGACAATGTCGTCCTCATTGAGATGTTCGCGCCGATGTACAAATTTCATGTGACTCTCCGCAACGGAACTTTTCGCAAATCAAAACGATACCACGATGTCGGTTACACTGTCGGCCTTCGCGCCAGACCTAGGAGAAATCTGCCAATCAAGGGAGCAAATCTGTCGGCGCGTGGTCAGAACTTTTTTCGATGGAGTGGTATCGATGAGATGGCTTGTCCCAGCGTTGGCAGTAACGCTGACTGGTTGTGCGAGTGTGGCAGAGCTTGAGCAAACCCCCGAGACCCTGGATGTTATTTCAGGCAAGTCGCCACAGGCGTATGCCCATTGTGTCCAGCAAGCGCTGGCCGACAGTCGCGCACCTTTGCAACTGGAAGAGCGCCATGATGGGGTTCGCTTGATCGTGCCGCAAAAACTTTCCGCTGGGCCTGCAGCGGTATTCGATATTGAAAAACGTGGCAGTGGCAGCAGCATCAAGTTGTATGAACGCCTGAACAACTTCCCAATGCGTTTGGGGGATGTGAAAACCGCAGCCACGCACTGTATCTCGGGCTGAGGCCGGTGTTTCGATGATGGTCTCCAGATAGAACGATTCAGTGCGGTATCCCTCCTTTTCCAGTGTTGGCGCAATGTTTGTAGCGGGCGGTATATAGGCCTACTATTCATAGGCTTATATTTTATGTGCCTAAGCTAATAACTAGAAAATGGAGTTCGTGATGATCCCACTGGATCGAATCCTGGCGAGCGGCGCATTGCTGCTCTCGCTTCAGGTCGCGCAGGCTACGGAAGGTCAAAACGTTTTCACTCAAGGCGGCCAGAACCCCGCCGCCATGGCATGCATGGGCTGTCACGGCGCTGATGGCATGGGCATGGCAGCGGCCGGGTTCCCACGGTTGGCAGGCTTGCCTGCCGGCTACCTGAGCAAGCAACTGGCCGACTTTCGTAGTGGCAGCCGCAAGAACCCGATCATGGAGCCGTTGGCCAAGGCCCTGAGCGCCTCGGAAATCCAGGCAGTCAGCGCTGCCCTGGCAGCCATGCCCACCCCGAAAACCCCGCTTGTCCGCCGTCAGCAGATGGCGAGCAGCCCAGATGAGAAGCTGGCGCTGTACGGCGATTGGGCACGCAGCATTCCTGGCTGTGTTCAATGCCATGGCCCTGGCGGCGTGGGCGTCGGCGAGCATTTCCCGCCACTGGTGCATCAGCCGGCCACCTATCTGGCGGCACAGCTCAACGCGTGGCGAGACGGCACTCGCAGCAACGATTCCAACCAGCTCATGGTTGGCGTAGCCAAGGCATTGAGTGACGACGAGGTCAAGGCGGTAGCGGAGTACTTTGCCAACCTTGGCAGCCAGGAGGGCAAACAATGACGCGCTTTATCTTGGCTTCGCTGGCATTGTCCATGGGCAGTGTTCACGCTGCACAGGTTGTCATGGAGGACCAGTCCCAGTTGAACGTGCCACCTGCCAGCACGGCAAGTGGCTTCGTTCCTCCTGCCGAACGTGAACTGCCGGACAACGCGTTCGGCAAGATGGTCCGTGATGGCTACGCCCTGTTCGTCGATACTCGGCGGCTGATGCCGAACTACGTCGGCAATGGTCTCAATTGCAGTAACTGCCACCTTGATCAGGGGCGCCTGGCCAACTCGGCCCCGCTGTGGGGGGCGTACCCCATGTACCCGGCCTATCGCAAGAAAAACGACAAGGTCAACACCTTCGCCGAGCGTATCCAAGGGTGTTTTCAGTTCAGCATGAATGGCAAGCCGCCTGCAGCGGATAGCCCGGAAATGACCGCCTTGTCGGTCTACGCCTACTGGTTGGCCAGCAAGGCGCCGATTGGCGTCGAGACACCCGGGCGTGGTTACCCGGACGTACCGGAACCTGCTCAGGGTTACGATTTCAGCCGGGGCGAGCAGGTGTACAAGGATCAGTGCGCGGTGTGTCATGGCAACAACGGTGAAGGCCAGAAGGTTGCCAGCGACTATGTGATGCCGCCACTTTGGGGCAAGGACTCCTATAACTGGGGCGCGGGCATGCACCGGATCAATACGGCCACCTCGTTCATCAAGCACAATATGCCCTTGGGCAAGCCCGGCAGCCTCTCGGACCAGCAAGCCTGGGACGTGGCGGCTTACATCAACAAACACGAGCGCCCTCAGGATCCACGGTTGATCGAAGGCTCCATCGAGAAGACCCGTCTGAAGTTCCACGCGAATGATGGCGTGAACCTGTATGGGCAAAAGGTCGAGGGTGTCTTGATTGGTCAAGGCACTGAGTAAGCTCAGCCCCTGCCATTTTGTGCCTGTCGAGGGTGATCGGCAGGTGCAATATTTACCTGGCCAGGGAACTATCTACACTGGTATTTCTCTATTTGGCATCGGCTAACCGTGGGCGGGGCATTGTAAGGTGACCGCCGCCTGATTAGACTGCGCCGAATTTCGTACGCACAGCCCTTGTTAAGGACTTTTATGATCAAAAAATGCTTGTTCCCGGCAGCCGGTTACGGCACTCGCTTCCTGCCAGCAACCAAAGCCATGCCCAAGGAAATGCTGCCGGTGGTGAACAAGCCACTGATCCAGTACGGCGTTGAAGAGGCGCTGGAGGCAGGTCTGAACGAGATCTCCATCGTTACCGGTCGTGGCAAGCGTGCTCTGGAAGACCATTTCGACATCAGCTACGAGCTGGAAAACCAGATCAAGGGCACCGACAAGGAAAAGTACCTGGTCGGTATTCGCCGCCTGCTCGACGAGTGTTCGTTCTCCTACACCCGTCAGACCGAAATGAAAGGCCTGGGCCACGCGATCCTGACCGGTCGTCCGCTGATCGGCGACGAGCCGTTTGCCGTAGTACTGGCCGACGACCTGTGCGTCAACCTGGAAGGCGATGGCGTGCTGACCCAGATGGTCAAGCTGTACAAGCAGTTCCGCTGCTCGATCGTGGCCATCCAGGAAGTCGATCCTTCGGAAACCAACAAGTACGGCGTGATTGCCGGCGAGATGATCCGTGACGACATTTACCGCGTCCACAGCATGGTCGAGAAGCCAAAGCCTGAAGATGCGCCGTCGAACCTGGCCATCATTGGTCGCTACATCCTGACGCCGGACATCTTCGACCTGATCGAGCAGACCGAGCCAGGCAAGGGTGGCGAGATCCAGATCACCGACGCCCTGATGAAGCAGGCGCAGAACGGCTGCGTAATGGCCTACAAATTCAAGGGCAAGCGTTTTGACTGCGGTGGTGCCGAAGGCTACATCGACGCCACCAACTTCTGCTTCGAAAACTTCTACAAGACCGGCAAGGCCTACTGATTTGTTGGCGTAACCGTTGAAGTCGAAAAAGCCACCTTCGGGTGGCTTTTTTGTTCCTGGCTGTCGCCGGGGTTATGCTGATGGCCTGCCAAGGAGACCTGAGATGGCCTACGATTTTGATCTGTTCGTGATTGGTGCCGGTTCCGGCGGTGTGCGTGCGGCACGCTTTGCCGCGGGTTTCGGTGCAAAGGTGGCGGTTGCTGAAAGCCGTTACCTGGGGGGGACCTGCGTAAACGTCGGCTGCGTGCCGAAAAAGCTGCTGGTCTACGGCGCTCATTTCGCCGATGACTTTGAGCAAGCCAGTGGTTTTGGCTGGTCACTGGAAGATGCACAGTTCGATTGGGGGCAATTGATCGCCAACAAGAACCGTGAAATCGAGCGGCTCAATGGTATCTATCGCAACCTGCTGCTGAACAGCGGCGTGACTTTGCTTGAGGGGCATGCGCGGCTGACCGGGGCCCATGAAGTGGAGGTCGACGGGCAGCGTTACAGCGCCGAGCACATTCTGATCGCTACTGGTGGCTGGCCGCAAATTCCGGACATCCCGGGTAAAGAGTTGGCCATCAGTTCCAACGAAGCTTTCTACCTGAAGGACCTGCCCAAGCGCGTGCTGGTGGTGGGTGGCGGTTACATCGCGGTAGAGTTTGCCGGTATTTTCCAAGGGCTCGGTGCCAAAACTTCGCTGCTCTACCGAGGGGACCTGTTCCTGCGCGGCTTCGACGGTGCCGTGCGTGAGCACCTGAAGGAGGAACTGGAAAAGCGCGGCATGGACCTGCAGTTCAATACTGAAATTCGCAGTATCGAGAAACAGGCGGACGGAAGCCTCAAGGCCACCCTCAACGATGGCCGTGAACTGATCGCCGATTGCGTGTTTTACGCCACTGGGCGTCGTCCGATGCTGGATAACCTGGGCCTGGAAAACACCGGTGTCGAACTTGATTCGCGCGGCTTCATCCGCGTCGACGAACTGTTTCAGACCACTGATCCATCGATTCTGGCGATTGGTGATGTGATCGGGCGTGTGCAATTGACCCCGGTGGCGCTGGCCGAGGGTATGGCCGTGGTGCGGCGCCTGTTCAAGCCTGAGCAGTACCGTAAGGTTGACTACCAGAACATACCGACAGCGGTGTTCAGTCAGCCGCCGATTGGCACTGTTGGCCTGAGCGAAGAGCAGGCGGTCGCGCAGGGCTATGAGGTGAGTATTTTTGAAAGCCGTTTCCGGCCAATGAAACTGACCCTCACCGAGTGCCAGGAACGCACCTTGATGAAGCTGGTAGTCGATGCCAAGACGGACCGCGTCCTTGGCTGCCATATGGTTGGCCCGGATGCTGGCGAGATCATCCAGGGGTTGGGTATTGCGCTGAAGGCGGGGGCGACAAAACAGCAATTCGACGAAACCATCGGTGTGCATCCAACGGCTGCCGAAGAGTTTGTGACCATGCGCACGCCTGTTCGCTAACAGTCGCCCATTGCAGGCACCTGTGTTGGAACGGCCTTTGTAGCAGGCTTGCCTGCGAGGGCGTCGGCGGGGTGGCAGTAAGTGCGCGGCGTCTGCATCGCGGGCAAGCCCGGCTCCTACAGGCTGTTTAGCTTTTGTTGGAGCTGGCTTGCCTGCGATACAAACAGAAATCTTCTATTAATCACTTCGGCTTATAGCCAAAACCAATCGGCGGCATCAGCTTTGCCAATGAGCGATTTTTTCGATAAGTGACTAGGATTCTCTCCATCAGATTTCTCAACCCCTGAAGGAGCGTCACTCATGCCTATCATCAATAGCCAGGTCAAACCGTTCAACGCTACCGCTTACCACAACGGCAAGTTCGTCGAGGTGTCGGAAGCTGACCTGAAGGGCAAATGGTCTGTGGTATTTTTCTACCCGGCCGACTTCACCTTCGTCTGCCCAACCGAGCTGGGCGACCTGGCCGACAACTACGCCGAATTCCAGAAGCTGGGCGTAGAGATCTATGGCGTGTCCACCGACACCCACTTCACCCACAAAGCGTGGCACGACACCTCGGACACCATCGGCAAGATCCAGTACCCGCTGATCGGTGACCCAACCCACGTCATCTCCCGCAACTTCGACGTGCTGATCGAAGAAGCCGGTCTGGCTGACCGCGGTACTTTCGTGATCAACCCGCAAGGCCAGATCAAAATCGTCGAGCTGAATGACGGCGGTGTCGGTCGTGATGCCAGTGAGCTGCTGCGCAAGGTCAAGGCCGCCCAGTACGTTGCCGCCCACCCAGGCGAAGTCTGCCCGGCCAAGTGGAAAGAAGGCGAAGCCACCCTGGCGCCATCGCTGGACCTGGTCGGCAAGATCTAAGACCGTGAACCAGCCGAGGGCGGTCTACCGCACCTGACGTTGTCACCGCCCCGCAAAACGCCCGGGCGCTTTCGCCCGGGCGTTGTTTTTTCTACTGTTTAAAAAGGAATCGCCCGTATGTTGGACGCCACGCTTAAAACTCAGTTGAAGTCCTACCTGGAGCGGGTCACTCAGCCGATCGAGATCGTTGCTTCCCTCGACGACGGCGCGAAGTCCCGTGAATTGCACGACCTGCTGCGCGAAATCGCCAGCCTGTCGAACCTGATTACCCTGCGTGAGGATGGCAGTGACGCCCGTCGCCCGTCGTTCTCGCTCAATCGCCCTGGCGCCGATATCAGCCTGCGTTTCGCGGGTATCCCCTTGGGGCACGAATTCACCTCGTTGGTGCTGGCGTTGCTGCAGGTCGGCGGTCATCCGTCCAAGGCCGGCGCCGAAGTGATCGAGCAGATTGGTGCGCTCAAGGGTGAGTTCAACTTTGAAACCTACTTCTCGTTGTCCTGCCAGAACTGCCCGGATGTGGTCCAGGCGCTTAACCTGATGGCGGTACTCAATCCGAGCGTGCGCCACGTCGCGATCGACGGCGCGCTGTTCCAGGATGAAGTCGAGTCACGCAAGGTCATGGCCGTGCCAAGTGTGTACCTCAATGGTGAGGTCTTCGGTCAGGGCCGCATGGGGCTGGAGGAGATCCTCGGCAAACTCGACACCAGCGCCGGTGAGCGTCAGGCCGAGAAGATCAATGCCAAGGATGCGTTCGATGTGCTGGTGGTCGGTGGTGGCCCGGCCGGTGCTGCAGCGGCCATTTACGCAGCGCGCAAGGGTATTCGTACCGGTGTTGCTGCTGAGCGTTTTGGCGGTCAGGTACTGGATACCATGGCAATCGAGAACTTTATCTCGGTGCAGGAAACCGAAGGGCCGAAGCTGGCTACGGCGCTGGAGGAGCACGTCAAGCAGTACGACGTCGACATCATGAACCTGCAGCGTGCCGACGCGCTGATTCCAGGTACCGAGGGTGGCCTGCACGAGGTGCGCCTGGCCAGTGGTGCGTCGCTCAAGGCCAAGACCGTCATTCTTGCTACCGGTGCGCGCTGGCGTGAAATGAACGTCCCGGGGGAGAAGGAGTACCGCAGCCGCGGTGTCGCCTATTGCCCGCACTGCGATGGCCCGCTGTTCAAAGGCAAGCGCGTGGCGGTGATCGGTGGTGGCAACTCCGGTGTGGAAGCGGCTATCGACCTGGCGGGTATCGTTGCTCAGGTCACCCTGATCGAGTTTGACAGCCAACTGCGTGCCGATGCGGTACTGCAACGCAAGCTGCACAGCTTGCCCAACGTCAAGGTCATCACCAGCGCCTTGACGACTGAAGTCCTGGGCGATGGGCAGAAGGTCAGCGGCTTGCGCTATAAGGACCGCACGACTGAAGTGGTGCATGATCTGGCGCTGGAAGGGATCTTTGTACAGATCGGCTTGCTGCCCAATACCGATTGGCTCAAGGGCACCGTTGAACTGTCCGCGCGTGGCGAGATTGTGGTCGATGCCCGCGGTCAGACCAGCCTGCCAGGTGTTTTTGCCGCCGGTGACGTGACCACTGTGCCGTACAAGCAGATTGTCATTGCGGTCGGTGAGGGCGCCAAAGCATCACTGGCAGCCTTTGATCACCTGATTCGTACCTCGGCGCCAGCCTGAGGCCTAGCCTGACCATTACCGAAAGCGCTTCTACCCCAGGAGGGTGGAAGCGCTTTCGGCTGTCTGTGCCCCTGTGACGCAAGCGCCCGGGGCATCGCTTAGAATTCAGTAGGCTGAATGATCTCGACCCAGTAATCGTCCGGGTCCTTGATGAAGGCCAGATGCTTCATACGGCCATCGCTCAGGCGCTTCTGGAAGGTGACACCCAGTGCTTCAAAGCGTTCGCAGGCCGCGCGGATGTCCGGTACCGAAATGCAGATATGGCCAAAGCCGCGCGGATCGGTGTTGCCATTGTGATAGGCGAACGCAGGATCATTCTCGGTGCCGTGGTTGTGCGTCAATTCAAGGATGCCAGGAATCGACTTCATCCACGTGTTACGTGCTGCTGGATCGCTGGGGATCTGCGCCTTGTCGACCAGGGCGAGGAAGTACAGGCTGAATTCAGCTTCCGGGAAATCGCGCTTTTCCACCAGGCTGAAGCCCAGTACACGGGTGTAGAAGTCCAGGGATTTGGCGACATCCTTGACCCGCAACATGGTGTGGTTGAACACGAAGTTTTGGGTCGCAGCGTCCGGTTGTGCAGTGACGCCAGGAAATGTGTCGAGATGTTGCAAGCTCATGGGCTCTCCGCAGAAAAGGCTGGCACGGTGGTGCCAGCGAAACGGTCAGACGGCCATGATACGGAAGTGAAGCGATTGCGCAAACGGTTTGCGCCCTGCAGACGGGGTCGGCAGGGCGCAATCAAATAAGTAGCCCGCCGGAGCGGGCAAATGGGGCGCTAGTCCTTTAGCAGCTTTCATCCTGGAAGAGATGATGTGAAAAATATGTGAAGTAAAAGGGCGTTTTTCAGTGGCGTACCCAGCTCTCGACCGTCTGCGCACCGTACTGTTGTTTCCAGGCTTTCAGGCCACGGTGATTGCCCCCTTTGGTTTCGATCAACTCGCCGGTGTGGGGGTTTTCGTAGACTTTTACCACGCGTGGACGACGTTGCCGGACAGTGGCGGGCGATGTCTTTTCGGCTGCTTTGGGATCGAGTATTTCGATCACATCGCGCAGGCTCTTGCCATAGCTGTTCATCAGGCCGACAAGTTTCTGCTCGAACTCTATTTCACGTTTTAGGCCGGCATCCTTTTTCAAGGCCTCCAGTTGAGCAAGCTGTTCCTGGAGCGCTCTTTCGGCAGCACGAAACTCAGCAAGTCGGGACACAATCATTACTCCTCTTTATCTGCAATGGCGTTGTATGCACGGCCATCATTAGCGTATTGAAAAGCACAGCGGTCGCAGGGGCATGGCGTCATAGTAATAATCAGTGTAGTCAATAAATAACGCGCCGCGGTTAGGCTTTTATAATGACGGTGTGCAGAACTATTGAACTACAGCGCTTTCCGCTATTTGAGGATTAGTCGAGCGGCCGAGGTGTCTAGACCAAGGTCCAATGGCCCGTTCTAGAGCGGTCTGGCGATAATTTAAGGTCGCCGCAGGTGGTATGTCGGTGCATGTGGCCGGTGCCAGGAAGGGCGCCGGTTGGTTCTTTGCCTTTATTCGGATTGTCGTAACTCATGTTCCCCCCCTCTCCATTTGTCCAAGGGCGCCATCTGGCGGGCCTAGTGGCCCTGTTTGCCGGTTTTTCGGCCCAGGCCGCCGGTTTTCTTGACGACACCAGTGCCAAAGTCGAGGCACGTAATGTCTATTTCAATCGCGACTTTCGCGATGGTCACACCAGCTCGCAACAGGGGGGCTCAAAACGTGAAGAGTGGGCTCAGGGCTTTATCCTGAATGTGCAATCCGGTTATACCGAAGGGCCTGTCGGGTTTGGCGTTGATGCACTGGGCATGTTCGGTTTCAAGCTCGACTCCAGCCCCGGCGACAGTAACAGTGGACTGTTGCCTTCCAGTGGCCACAACCCCCGGCATTCTGCGGACCAGTATGCAAAGTTGGGCGTAGCGGGGAAAGTGCGCTACTCGAACACCGTGCTCAAGTACGGTGCGATGATGCCCGATGTGCCGTTGCTCAAGTACAACGATGGCCGTTTGTTGCCAACCATGTTCCACGGCACCCAGTTGACCTCTGAAGAGGTCAAGGACCTCAAGTTCATGGCGGCGCGCCTGGATCGCTACACCGCGCGGGATTCGACCGATGCACAAGAGATTCGCGTACATTGCAAGAACAAGCGCTACGCCTGCGATACCAAGGCCGATCACTTTGACATGGCTGGGGTCGACTACCGTTTCAATGAGCGGCTCACGGGTCAGTACCAGGTTGCGACCCTGGACGACATCTACCGTCAGCACTTCCTGGGCGTGCTCGCCAGCCAGCCCCTGAGCGTGGGCAGCCTGTCGGCAGACCTGCGGCTTATCAAGAGTGACGACATCGGCGCAGCCAAGGCTGGCAGTATCGATCACCGTGCGTTCAGCGGCATGCTGGGCTACGGCCTCGGCGGGCACAAGTTCAGTGCTGGCTGGCAGCGCATGTATGGCGAAAACGCCATGCCGTACCTCGATGGCAGTAATCCGTACCTGGTCAACTATTCTCAGGTCAACGACTTTGCCGCCGCACAGGAGCGTTCCTGGCAACTGCGCTACGACTATGACTTCAAGGCACTGGGTGTTCCGGGGCTGACCTTCTTCACCCGCTACATCAACGGCGACAGTATCAAGGTGCCGGGTAGCCAGGCCGAAGGCAAGGAATGGGAGCGCGACACCGAGTTCAAGTACCAGGTACAGAGCGGTACGTTCAAGGATGTCAGTGTGCGCCTGCGTAACGCTACCTACCGCAGCAACTACGAAAAATTTGCCCGCGACATGGACGAAACCCGGGTGATTGTCAGCTACAACTTCTCGTTGCTGTAAACGGCTTTGCCAGGAATACGCGGCCGTTCGACAATGACCGTGTATTCCTGGGAGCGACAGTGATGAAACACCTGCTGCTGATCGGCATCGGCCCGGGCAATCCCCGACAGATCACGCTGGAAGCCATTGATGCACTGAACCGCGCCGACGTCTTTTTCCTGCTGGACAAGGGGGCGGGCAAGGATGACTTGCTGCGTTCTCGCATGGAGTTGCTTGAGCAGCATGTGCATCGGCCTTACCGGGTGGTTGTGGTTGATGACCCGCTGCGTGACGCCGGGGCACCGGATTATGTCGAGGCCGTACAGTGCTGGCACCGCCTGCGCGCGTGTTTGTATGCGCGACTGCTGGTAGATGAACTGCAGCAGGGGGAATGCGGCGCTTTCCTGCTATGGGGCGACCCTGGGCTGTATGACAGTACATTGCGCATTCTCGATCTGATCGAAGCGCGGCACTTTTCCCTTGAGGTCATTCCCGGTATCAGCAGTGTCCAGGCGCTGGCCGCGCGTCATTGCATCCCCTTGAACCGCATTGGCGAGCCCTTGCAGATACTGCCCGGTCGGCGTTTGGCTGATGTGTCGCCAATTGAAAACGTGGTGGTGATGCTCGACGCCCAGTCGGTCTTTGCCACGCTGGACGATCCGCAGTTGCACATCTATTGGGGCGCTTATCTGGGAACGGATGATGAAATCCTGATCCAGGGGCCGTTGCTGGAGGTCAAGGCACAGATCCTTTCCCGGCGCGAGCAGGCCAGGGCCAGCAAAGGCTGGATCATGGACACCTATTTGCTGCGACGGCTGTACTAAAACAGGCCACACAATTCTGTTTAGCGACGCGTCTGGCGCAGAGTTCAGACGCATCCTACATCCTTCTGAAAACACCCCTGCTAGCGTCAAATCCCTTCGTATGTGGGGTGCTCATGCTTGCACGAGCGCCTCGCCCATCACCGTCGCGATAGGGACAAGGGATGTTCTCAGCCGCCAATCACGCGCACTTCAGCCTGACGATCGATGACCTTCAGCACGACCTTCAGGTGCTGTCATTCACCGGCACGGAAGCCATCAGCACACCCTTTGCCTTTGACGTGGCCTTGGTCAGCGAACGCGCAGACCTTGAGCTTGAAACCTTGCTGCACAAGCAGGCTTTCCTGGCGTTCAACGCGCAGGGCGCCGGCATTCACGGGCAGGTTTACCGCGTTTCGCAGGGCGATGCCGGTAAGCGCCTGACCCGCTACAACCTGAGGCTGGTGCCGCAACTGGCCTACCTCGGGCTGCGCCGCAACCACCGGATTTTCCAGCAGCGCACTCTGGCGCAGATCATCGCCCAGGTGCTTGAGGAACACGGCATCCTCAGCGATGCCTACCAACTGCACCTGGAAAAGACCAGTACCCCACGGGAGTACTGCGTGCAGTACGGCGAGTCCGACCTGCACTTTCTGCAGCGTCTGTGCTTCGAGGAGGGCGTCAGTTATACCTTCCGGCACAGCCGCACCGGGCACACGGTGGTGTTCAGTGACCACCAGACCTTTTTCCCCAAGCTCGGCCAGCCCACCCCCTACCAACAGGACAGCGGCCTGGTGGTCGACGAGCCGGTAATCAGCCGTTTCAACCTGCGCGTGGAAGCGCGCACCCGGCGCACGTTCTGGCGCGACTATGACTTCGAGAAATCCAGCTTCGTGCTCGAGGCCGAGCGTCAGGCTGATGCGGCCTACCCGGAGCCGAACCTGGAGGACTACACCTACCCCGGTGGTTTTCTGCAGGGCGAGGAGGGCAAGCGACTCAGCCAGCGCGCCCTGGAACGCCACCGGGCCGAGCATCGGGTAGCGGAGGGCCGAAGCGACCAGCCGAGCCTGGTGACGGGCCATCTGCTGGAGCTGTCCGGGCACCCGTGCCAGGCCTGGAACGACCTGTGGCTGCTGACCGAGATTCAGCATGAAGGCAAGCAACCGCAAGTGCTGGAGGAGAGCATGACTGCCGACTGCGCGGCGGCGGATGACGGCTTCTCGCAGGGCTATCGCAACCACTTTAGCGCCACCCCCTGGGACGTGTTCTACCGTCCGCAGCAGGCGTACCACAAGCCCCGTGTGCTGGGCAGCCAGACAGCCCGGGTTACCGGCCCGAAAGGCGAAGAGGTCTATTGCGACGCTTATGGCCGGGTCAAGGTGCAGTTCCACTGGGACCGCGAGGGCCAGCACAACGACCAGAGCAGTTGCTGGCTGCGGGTCGCCTCGGGCTGGGCAGGAAACGGCCATGTCAGCGTCAGCATTCCTCGGGTGGGCATGGAGGTATTGGTGGTCTTTCTGGAGGGCGACCCGGACCGTCCGCTGGTCAGCGGTTGCCTACCCAATAGCCTCAACCCGGTGCCCCATGCCTTGCCGGCGAACAAGACCCGCAGCGTGTTTCGCAGCCGCAGCACACCGGGTGGTGGTGGCTACAACGAACTGCATGTGGAGGACCGCAAAGGTCACGAACTGATCTACCTGCGCGCCCAGCGAGATCTGGAACAGAAGGTCGAGCGTGACAGCCGGCTGGAGGTGGGCGGTGAGTACGCGGCCCGGGTCGCGGGCAACAGCATCACGGTACTGGAGGCGGAGGAGCACCACACGGTCAAGGCGGATCGCAAGGTTCAGCTCAAGGCCAGTGAGTACCTGGACGTGGGGGCCAGCAGCCACACCCGGATCGGGCAGACGCTGGTGGTGGAGGCGGGGCAACAGATACACCTGAGCTCCGGGTTGAAGGTAGTGCTTGAGGCCGGGGCCAGCCTCACCTTGAGGGCGGGAGGCCACCACCTCGTCATCAGCGCCGGAGGGATATTCAGCAGTACGGAAATTCAACTGGGCGGTGCACCCATGACCGGCACGGCTGCAGCCTCGGTGCCGGTAAGACTGCCGATTTACCAACCGCATGCAGTGCTGGGAGCCTTGTCACCACCCGAAGTCTGTAGTTGCGGCGGCAAGGGTGAGTGCCCAGTTCATCAATCAGGGAAGCCAGCATGATCACATCCATTACTTCGCCGTTCGAGGCACCTGTTGCGTCGGGAACCCTGTGCGTCATCCTCGACGCCTGTTTCGACATGAACCTGCCGACCACCCTCAAGCATGCCTATGGCTACACCCCTGCCTGCTGCGTGCCATTGTTCGAGGGCACGCCCTACGCCGGGCTGCAAGCCGCTGGCCCCTATGTGCTGCGTTGCCCGGCCCATGGCGAACTCGCCGACTACGCCCGTGGCCTGCTGGAGCGGGCCGATGCCGGTTATGTGGCGTACCTGGCGGACGACGCCACCCTTGCGCAGGCCGTGGAGCATTGGCGCAGCCTGCTGACGATGCGCACCGACACCTCCCTGCGGATGCTGCGTTTTTTCGATCCACGCTGGCTCGAACCGTTGCTAACCAGTTTCGACGAGCGTGAGCGGGCGCATTTCATCGGCCCCTGCACTGACCTGGCCTGGCGCAACGAACTTGGCTGGCGTCACTGCGCCAACCCTTACCCCGAGTGGGACGGCGAACTGCGTGCGCCGGGTTGGCTGTACCTGAGCCAGGCGCATCAGGCAGGTCTGGAACAGCGACAACTTGAGGTACTGGCGCAACGCCTGGCTCAGGATTATCAGCGGGCGTTACCCATGCCTGAACCGGTCGAGTTTGTGCTTCGACAACTGCTGGGCGCCCGGCAGGCGGGGTATGCGCACGTAGCTGAGTTTGAGCGCTGGCTGTGCCTGGCCCTCCAGCGAGGCGATGGCTTTTGGCATCGCTCCCCAGACAGCGATCTGTTGGCCCGTAATGACCTTGCCAGCGTGGACAAGCTAAACGCGCTTGAACGGCTCTAACTGTAATAACGTACAAGGACGACAAACAGATGCTGGTTAACACCTACACCGTCAAAGCCGGCGACACGCTGGTGCTCATCGCCCAGCAGAATGGGTCTAGCGTGCCAGAGGTACTGGCGCTCAACCCGATCATCAAGGATCCCGATGTGATCAAGGTGGGCTGGCAACTGAACCTGCCTGCTACGCCTTCGCGTCCGCGGTTGCCCCCGCGCATGCACGCGGACAGCCAGACCTGCCTTTCCATTGAAGGTAGTATCGAATGCAAGGAAGAGCTGGTCGATGTGGTCCATGTAACAGGCTCGCCGCACCTGTGCGTGTTGACCGCTCCGCAGGCCAAGGCCCTGAAACAGGAAGTCGCCTTCGTTCGCGAACTGATGGACGAACTGCACGAAACGCTGGCAGCCGCCCAGCCCGTCAGCCACTGCGCCCGCATCGAAGTGCCTTATGCCGCGTGCAGTTGCACCCGTTGCGTCAAAGAGGACTGGACGCTCAAGGCCGAAGCCGCAGGCGTGCTCACCCGTGAGGCGCCGGTCGAACCTGCTGAGCCGAGCACACCAACGCCGACGACCGAGGAAGATCTGTCCGGGCAACTCCATACCCTGCAGGAAGCCCGCGACTGGTACCAACGCTATGAGCCCAGCCTGTTCTCGGGCAGCCGCAGCGAAAGCAACTGGGAACAACTGCAGCAACGGAAAGTGCAGGATATCGACGCGCAAATCACCGAACTGCGCACGCAGTTGGCTGCCCAGCGCAAGGGCGAAGCCGAAGCCAGCAGCACCCGCTCCACGGCGGCCATGCCCGACCTCAAGCACGGCCTGGGCCGTGAGCGCAGAGCAGAACAAGGGCATCAGCAGCGCACCGGTATTCATGTGGTGGAAGTGATCCTGTTCAGCGACCCTAGCCGTCGCCACTACATCCGCACGTCGTTCCATCAGCGCGTCGACTGGAAAGGGCATGTCAGTACACGGATTCTGGCTGGTAAACCCTTCAACAAGCAGTTGGCCGGTGAACTGATCAAGGACATTCAGTCGGCGATCAGCACCAGCCGTAAATCAGGGCCACTGGGTAGCCTGGAGGCCAAGCTGGCCTCGTGGAGCAGTGACAAGGACAACCTGCTCAACACCCTGCACCAGGAAGTGTCCTGGACGTCCAACGCCAACGATGCGGCCCGCTACGCCGTCTCGGCCGACGCCCAGGCCCTGCGCTTCGCCGCCAGCGCCAGTGCCGGCATCAACAGCTGGAACCCGGCGCAGGGGCTGATCGACGTCGGGGTCAAGGGCACGGCCGAATTTTCCCTGGCTGACGCCTCGGTGTCCTTCAACAGCTACTTCCCCAGCCAGGGCGGCTACCTGGCCAGCATCACCTACCGCAACGGCGAGGGTAAGACCGTGCGCCACCCCTTGGGCGTGTTCCGCCTGAGCGGCCGGCTGGAGCTGAGTTGCTTTGTGGGCAGCCAATTACAGGGGGAAGCGGCAACAAAGACACAGTACAAACCCCGCGAACAGCCCGCGGGCGCAACGGCCTTGCTCGGCACGCCAACCCTGGACGTCGGCAAAAGCGGCTACATCGGGGTCAAAGGCACTGCGTTTGCCGGCGCCCAAACGGGAGGCGCCCTGACCGGCAACTTTCAATGGATCGAACCCGACCTGCAAGGCATCGGCAACATCGAACCCGGGCAGGCGAATGCCAGCAGCAACTGGGTGAATCTGGCGCAGATCAAGGCGGAGGGGAACTTTGCTGCAGGCATTGGCGCCAGCGGTGAGTTTGGGATCGAGATTGCCGAAAGGCGTGTGGCCATCCGCTGCAGTGGTGCGCTGGTACTGGGGCCTGGTGCTGGAGGCGGCTTCACTACCGTAGTCGACGTGGAGCTGGTCGGAAAACTGGTCCTACTGTTTTGCAAGGCGTTGGCTGAGGTGGATTACCGGTATTTGCTGGGGGTAACCGGAGATGCGTTTAGTTACTTGGTATCAGGGTTGTTTAAAGTGGCGAGCGGGCCGAAAGAAGCCGTCCAAGCTGCCTTTGAAACCAGCTTCATGGATATGACTATTTGGTGGGGGAAGAGAAACGCTAGCAAGCTTGAAGCCGACAGTCTCACAGACCACCTACTTGAACATCATGCTGTAATGATAAACAGACAGCGTATTCCCTTGGACCTGCTACCACCCGAAACAATGGGGCCCATGGTCCACTTGTTGTCCGAGAGCCTTGTTTGGAGCTTTAACGAACATAGGGAGCGTGCATTGATTATGTTGCTTTCAGCTGTGCGCACTTGGCGACAGTTTATCGAGGTATTGGAGCACTGCGATCCAAAAGCCAAAAAAGTAAATGCCATGGAGAGTCTGGCACGAATCAACTCGTTACTCGATGCCCGCGAGCAACGCCTCTTCAACCGTTTTATTGACGCGTTAGCCGTCAGCCCGAAAGCTGAGCGTGGCGAAAAACGTATGGCTTGGACGCCGAGTTCTCTTAGCGCGAAACAGGACGTTCTATTGGCCGCACAACGCAGCGGTAGGTTTACAGGGTTGGCGTAAACGCTGAGATTGACAAGGGCGGATAATTGCGCCCTTGTATGCTACTTAGATTCAGAGTGGTTGATCGGATTGCACGGAACAGCGGAAGCCGAATCCTGGCAAGTATCCATTTTTGACCGGATCATCACCCCAGCGCCGAACAGTGCTCGCAGATATTAACGGGCCTTCACCATAGTACGAACCTCTATGGATGCGTAACGTGCCAGTCTCTGGGCCGGTTGGGTTCTCCAGTGGAGAGTTACGGTAATAATCCTCACTATACCAATCATTAACCCAATCAACGGCGTTACCAGAAAGGTTGTAAATTCCCAGGGGGTTGGGTACAAAACGGTCAACAGCAAAGG
Organism: Pseudomonas sp. HLS-6; assembly: GCF_002753995.1. Lineage (NCBI taxonomy): Bacteria > Pseudomonadati > Pseudomonadota > Gammaproteobacteria > Pseudomonadales > Pseudomonadaceae > Pseudomonas > Pseudomonas sp. HLS-6. The sequence goes on along the minus strand of NZ_CP024478.1, from coordinate 3,017,795 downwards.
TGAGCGATTCGTCGGGGTGAGGAAAATTTCGCCCATAGTCCAAACCACCGTTATCGGTAGCAAAAAAAACATACTGACCACGGTTGCGAGCAGCATATTCCCACTGTGCTTCGCTGGGTAAATCGACTGGGTAACCACTCAGCTTGCCCAGCCAATTGCAGTAATCTTTGGCTTCATCCCAGCTTTTGGGGGGAGCAGGATTATTGGGTGTGTACAGGAACTGTATGTCCTCACGCTTACGATCTTCAGCGTCATACAGCGGCTTGCCTTGGGCAATAAAAAACAGATCGAAATCGCGTATCGTGGTCTGGAATTTTGAAAAATAGTAGCCGCTCAACTTTACCGGATGAACAAAATCATCATTGTTGCGAAAGCTGATCGGGCACAACCGCTCTGGCTCAACCCCACACGGCCACTCGCACATATTGCTGGGGTCATAGTCACACTTCCAGCCAAAGTCCCCCATCTGAAACTCGCCGCCTTCGACAAACACCATATTGTCCAGCGACTGCACCACGGTATTGAGCAGTTGGGTGCGTATGTCGGTGGGCAGCTTCGGGTAGGTCTGGTTGATGGTCGTCGCGATCTGCGCGACTTTTTCCGCGGAGAGCTTTTCGCTCTTGGGCAATGGCAGGGATTGGGCTTGGCAACCGGTCAGTAGCAGCAGTGCGCAGGCGGGCAGAAGTACGCGAACAGCGGGCAGGTAGAACATGGCAGCATCCCTGTGGGCCAAGCGTCAGAAAAGCTTGGACGCTAGCAGATCCGGCTACTGGTTGGATGTAGGACCTTTCCCAAACTCCTTTTGCCAGCGAATGTGCATGCATGGATAGCGAAGGTAACTATAGGCGCATGGTTTTAGAGAGGCTGATGGGACTGTACGGAGCAGCGAAAACCAGTTCCTGGAAAGTAGCCTCTTCTGACAGGATCATAAGGGAAGCGTCGTACAGTGCTGGCGGTCAGCAATGGGCTTTCGCCTACATCGCTGCCTCTACGAATTTTTTGGATTCCAACATCAGGTCCTTTGGGATCTTCCAGGGGCGAGTTTCGGTAATAGTCCTCATCGAACCAGTCATTGACCCAGTCAGTAGCGTTTCCTGACATGTTATAGAGCCCGAGCGGGTTGGGTACATAACTGTCCACGGCAAACGTATGGCGCTCGCGTGGTTCTGGGAAGTTACGCCCATAGTCCAAGCCGCCATTGTCAGTAGGAAAAAACACGTACTGACCGCGACTGCGTGCTGCGTATTCCCATTGCGCTTCGGTGGGTAAATCTACCGGATATCCACTGAGCTTTGCGAGCCAACCACAATAGTCTTTGGCCTCCTGCCAGCGTTGAGTGGGTGCAGGCAAGTCGGGTTTGTACAGGAACTGTATATCCTCACGCTTGCGATTTTCTGCGTCATACAGCGGCTTGCCTTGGGCAATAAAAAACAGATCGAAATCGCGTATCGTGGTCTGAAATTTTGAAAGGTAGTAGCTGCTTAGCTTTACCAGATGAACAAAATCATCATCCCCATCCATGCTGATATTGCACAACCGCTCGGGCTCAACCCCACACGGCCATTCGCACATATTGCTCTGGTCATAGTCACGCTTCCAGCCAAAATCCCCCATCTGAAACTCGCCGCCTTCGACAAACACCATATTGTCCAGCGACTGCACCACGGTATTGAGCAGTTGGGTGCGTATGTCGGTGGACAGCTTCGGGTAGGTCTGGTCGATGGTCGTCGCGATCTGCGCGACTTTTTCCGCGGAGAGTTTTTCGCTCTTGGGCAATGGCAGGGATTGGGCCTGACAGCCGGTCAGTAGCAGCAGTGCGCATGCAGGCAGAAGTACGCGAACAGCGGGCAGGTAGAACATGGCAGCATCCCTGTGGGCCAAGCGTCAGAAAAGCGTGGACGCTAGCAGATCCGGCTACTGGTTGGATGTAGGACCTTTCCCAAACTCAATGACCAGCGAATGCGCATACATGAGGTAGGCGCTGTAGGGCTGCTTTGGTGCAGAGTTTTAGAGTGGCTGATCGGACTGTATGGAACAGCGGAAGCCGAACCCTGGAAAATATCCACTTTTGACTGGCTCATCAGCCCAGCGCCGAACCGTACTTGCAGAAAGTAGCGGCCCTTCGGCATAGGTTGAGCCTCTGTGTACACGCAGTGTTCCCGTTTCTGGGCCGGTTGGGTTTTCTACGGGGGAGTGATGGTAGTAATCCGCACCATACCAGTCATTAACCCAGTCAACGGCGTTACCAGAAAGGTTATGAATTCCCAGGGGGTTGGGTACAAAACGGTCTACAGCAAAGGTGCGCGTTTCATTGGGGTGAGGAAAATTTCGCCCATAGTCCAAACCACCGTTATCGGTAGCAAAAAAAACATACTGACCACGGTTGCGAGCAGCATATTCCCACTGTGCTTCGCTGGGTAAATCGACTGGGTAACCACTCAGCTTGCCCAGCCAATTGCAGTAATCCTTGGCTTCATCCCAGCTTTTGGGCGGTGCAGGATTATTGGGTGTGTACAGGAACTGTATGTCCTCACGCTTACGATCTTCTGCGTCATACAGCGGTTTGCCTTGAGCAATAAAAAACAGATCGAAGTCTTTTATCGTGGTCTGAAATTTTGAAAGGTAGTAGCTGCTCAGCTTTACCGGATGAACAAAATCATCATCCCCATCCATGCTGATGTTGCACAACCGCTCTGGCTCAACCCCACACGGCCATTCACACATATTGCTGGGGTCATAGTCACACTTCCACCCAAAGTCCCCCATCTGAAACTCGCCGCCTTCGACAAACACCATATTGTCCAGTGACTGCACCACGGTGTTGAGCAGTTGGGTGCGTATGTCGGTAGAAAGCTTCGGGTAGGTCTGGTCGATGTTCGTCGCGATCTGCGCGACTTTTTCCGCGGAGAGTTTTTCGCTTTTGGGCAACGGCAGGGATTGGGCCTGACAGCCGGTCAGTAACAGCAGGACTGCAACTGGAAACAGTAATTGAGTCGTTGGCAGGCAGAACACTGAAGCATCCTCAAGGGCCTCAAGGCCAGAGGTTTGGACGCTAGCAGATTGGACCGACGACTTGTTGTAGGACCTTTCCGAAAAGGCGATCACTGTGAGGGCGCAGTGATCGCCTCGGGGCCTGTCGCTGCGCGACGGTTATGAGGCCTGTGTCGGGAAGCGGTTTTTCGCTTCGATCCACTGGGCCATGTACTGGGTGCTTTTGTGCTGGTGATGACGAAGCATGGCGCCGGTGAAGTTGTTCAGGCGTTGTTGTGGCAGGTCGGCCAGGGTTTGTTCGATCCGTTCGACCAGCGCGGTCGCGTGAATGCGCCGGTTGAAGCGCGTCGCGATGAGCGGCGTGCATGCCTGTTGTGCCGCGTTCCAGCGGGCTTCGTCCTGGTACAGCTGCACGGCCGCTTCGGCCAGCGCTTCGGCGGTGACTTCAACAGCGCCAGGCCAGGGCAGGGCACCGTGCATGGCTTCGGCCCCTATCGGGGTGGTGACGCTGGGGGTGCCGCAGAGCATGGCATCGGTCAGTTTGCCCTTGATCCCGGCGCCGAAGCGCAGAGGCGCCAGGCACAGGCGTGCGGCGCTCATGACCTCCAGGGCATCTTCGGCCCAGTTCAGTACATGAAAGCCTTGCGCCGGGTTGTGCAATGCGGTGGCTTTGGGCGGGGTGTAGGCGCCGTAGACATGCAGTTGGGCCTGCGGCAGTTGTCGACGGATCATCGGCCACAGGCTGTGCTTCATCCAGAGCACGGCGTCCCAGTTCGGGGCGTGGCGGAAGTTGCCGATGCTGAGAAAGTGCGCGCGTTCGGCAAAACCTCGTGCAGGGGTTGCCGGTTGATCGAGCATCAGCGGGCACCAGTGCAGCAGCGCGGGTGGAACACCGAAATGCGCGGTCAACAGGTCGATTTCTGCATCCGAGATCATCAGGCTCAGGTCGCTACGGTAGATCGCGGCCACTTCACGTTGGGTCAGGTCGGCGTTGGCCATGTGGCGGTAAAGGGTCGCGCTCGGGGTGGCAAACAGCGCGCTGAAGTCGTTGCTGTCCAGGCCCTCGATCAAGCGGCGGCGCAACAGCTGTTGACGGGCATCGCGCAGGCTTTGCAGGTCAGAGGTTTCCAGCACGCGCAGCGCCGCAGGGCAGTGTTTCTCGACACGCCAGCCAAACTGCTCCTCCATCATGAAGCGGTCGAACAGCACGACATCGGGCGCCAGTTCCGCGACAAAATGATCGAAACTGCTGCAATTGAGCACGATGGCCTGTTCGGCAATGCCCAGTGCCGCGAGGTCTGCCTTGTGCTCGCCAACGGTGGCCGGGCTGCTGAAGGTGATTTGCCAGCCGCGTTCAAGAAAACTCTCGAGGATCTGCATCATGTGCCCGCCAGCGGCTGACGAGCGCGGTTCCGGCCAGACATAACCAATAACGAGAACCTTGAGCGGTGATGCGGGCATGAGCGATCGGCCTTCAGCGAAAAATGCGTATTTAACCACAGTGCAGCCTGCCGACGTGGGCACGCAGCGATTGTCGGTAATCTGCCTGAAAGGCATGCTTTCTATGCTGCTCAAGGGTTCTAGCGGTTAGACTCCAGCCCTGGCGAGTGCGTTGCGTTACAGCACGATTGCGAAAATGGAACTATTACTCGAGAGAACGCCAGACTCTCTTGTCCTGATACACCGTTACGGGGGCTTTTTAAGGATGATTCAGCCAACCGCAATCGACCAACGGAGTTTTCGCAAGCTCCTGGGTCGTAATATCAGCTTGCCGTTGGGTGTTGGATTGCTCAGCGCGGTGGTGTTTGTTGCCGTCATCAGCTACTTGCTGTCAGTGATCCAGTGGGTGGAGCATACCGACCGGGTGATCAACAGTGCCAATGAGTCGATCAAGCTGTCCATCGACATGGAGACCGGGCTGCGTGGTTTCCTGATTGCCGGTGATGAGCATTTTCTCGAACCCTACAGCGTGGCCAAACCCAGGATAGACGCCGACCTGGCTTCGCTGCAGGCACTGGTGTCGAACAACCCTCAACAGGTTGAACGGGTGGCTCGGATAAAGTCCCTGCAAGCCGAGTGGAATCGCTTTGCCGAGAACATGATCAACCTGCGTCGCAGCGGAGGTGCTTATGTCGAGGCGATGCGGGCGGGTCACGGCAAGCGCCTGACCGACCAGATCCGCCAGGAGTATGAAGCCTTCGTGTCCACCGAGCAGCAACTGCGCCAAGCGCGCAGCGATCGCGTGCAGAGCACGACGGTGGCCTCGATTTCGCTGTACCTGGGCTTCGTTGTGTTGCTCAGTGGCATGCTGGCCTATTTTGGTCGGCGCGATCTGTTGGGGTTGTCCAGCAGTTACAACAGTAACCTTGAAGCTCAACAACGCAGTGCATTGAGCCTGCAGCAAGAGGCCTGGCTACGCACGGGCCAGACCCGCCTGGCCGAACAACTGCTGGGGCAGTTGAGCCTGCCGTTGCTGGGACGCAACGCCCTGCAGTTTTTTGCCGAGTATCTGGGGACGGTGGTCGCGGCGCTGTATGTTCGTGATGCTCAGGGCCACTTGCGTCGCGTGGCGTCCTATGGCCTGCCCCGAGAGCAAGAACAGCAGGAGCAACTGATCGGCAGCAATGAGGGCATGGTGGCCCAGGCGGTGCTGCAGGAACGCGTGTTGCGTCTGGACGACCTGCCGGGGGACTACCTGCGGGTCAGCTCCGGGCTGGGTGAAGGGTCGCCACATAGCGTTCTGGTAGCCCCGACCCGCAATGATGGTCAGATCAATGGTGTCGTCGAACTGGGCTTCCTGCGTCCGCTGGAGCCGCGTGATGTCGAGTTGCTGGAGCGGGTGGCCAATAACCTGGGCATTTCGATCGAGAGCGCCCGATATCGACAGCGCTTGCAGGAAGTGCTGGCTGAAACCCAGTTGCTCAATGAGGAGCTGCAGGTTCAGCAGGAAGAACTGAAATCCGCCAACGAGGAACTGGAAGAACAGTCACGTGTGCTCAAGGAGTCACAGGCGTATTTGGAGGCCCAGCAGGCAGAGTTGGAGCAAACCAATGAGCAACTGGCGGAGCGCACCGAAGCGCTTGCCCTTCAGCGCGACACGCTGGACCGCAAGAACGCTGAGCTGAACGAGGCTCAGATCGAGCTGGAGCAACGTGCCGAAGCGCTGCAGCGTTCAAGCCAGTACAAATCCGAGTTTCTTGCCAACATGTCCCATGAGCTGCGCACGCCATTGAACAGTTCGCTGATTCTGGCCCGGTTGCTGGCTGAGAACGAACAGGGAAACCTCAGCGAAGAACAGGTGAAGTTTGCCGAGTCGATCTATTCGGCCGGTAATGATCTGCTCAATTTGATCAATGACATCCTCGACATTGCCAAGGTCGAGGCCGGCAAGCTTGAGGTGCGCCCGGAGACCACTCAGGTCGAGGGCCTGACCGAGCGCTTGCGCCAGTTGTTCGAACCGCTGGCTGAGCACAAGGGCTTGGGCTTCAGTATCAACGTCGACGCCACGGCCCCAAAAGCCCTTTACACCGACCACCAACGCCTGGAGCAGATCCTCAAGAACCTGCTGTCCAATGCGGTGAAGTTCACCGAACATGGCGAGGTCAACCTGAGCATTGCTCGACAGGCGGGCGAGGGGATTTTTTTTCGTGTCCGCGACAGTGGTATCGGTATTGCGGCCCATCAGCAGCAGACCATCTTTGAGGCCTTTCACCAGGCCGATGGCACCACCAACCGGCGCTATGGCGGCACGGGCCTCGGGCTTTCGATTTCCCGCGACCTGGCCCAGTTGCTGGGTGGCCAGATCAGCGTCGAAAGCCGTTTGGGGGAGGGCAGTGAGTTCGCCCTGATCCTCCCGGAGCGCTACGAGCCGATTGTCGAGCAAACCGTTTCGCCGGTTATCATCCGTTCATCCGTTGTGCCGGTTCAGGCTGATTGTGCGCCGCCAGAGACAGTGCCGCGCGCGCCAGGTTTTGCTGATGACCGCCAGCTAGCGCCGTTCAGCAAACGTTGCATTCTGGTGATTGAAGACGAGCCGGACTTCGCTCGCATCCTCTTCGACCTGGCCCATGAGCTGGGCTACAGCTGCCTGGTGGCGCACGCGGCCGATGAAGGGTTCGACCTGGCCGTCAGTTATGTGCCCGATGCCATATTGCTGGACATGCGCCTGCCGGATCACTCTGGGTTGACGGTGTTGCAACGGCTTAAGGAGCAGGCGCTCACCCGGCATATCCCGGTTCATGTGATCTCGGTGGAGGACCGCGTCGAGGCGGCGCTGCACATGGGGGCGATTGGTTATGCGGTAAAACCGGCCAGTCGAGAACAGCTCAAGGCGGTGTTTGGCCGGCTGGAGGCCACGCTGACCCAGAAGCTCAAGCACATCCTGCTGGTCGAAGATGACGACCTGCAACGTGACAGCATTGCCCGGCTGATCGGCGATGAGGATATCGAAATCACGGCGGTCGGCATGGCCCAGGACGCCCTCGAATTGCTGCACGAGCAGGTCTACGATTGCATGATCATCGACCTCAAGTTGCCTGACATGCAGGGCAATGAGCTGCTGCAGCGCATGGCCGAGGACAGTATCCGGGCCTTCCCGCCGGTGATCGTCTATACCGGGCGTAACCTGAGCCGTGATGAAGAGGCCAACCTGCTCAAGTACTCGCGCTCGATCATTATCAAGGGCGCACGTTCTCCAGAGCGCCTGCTCGACGAAGTGACGCTGTTTCTGCACAAGGTCGAATCGCAGCTGTCCCACGAGCGCCAGCGCATGCTCAAGACCGCGCGCAGCCGCGACCGGGTGTTCGAGGGGCGCACGGTGCTTCTGGTTGACGACGACGTTCGCAATATCTTCGCCTTGACCAGTGCGTTGGAGCAGAAGGGGGCCATTGTCGAGGTTGGCCGTAATGGCCGCGAGGCCATCGACAGGCTAGAGCAGAACGAGGCTATCGATCTGGTCTTGATGGACGTGATGATGCCGGAAATGGATGGCTATGAGGCAACCCGATTGATTCGCAAAGACCCCCGCTGGCGCAAGTTGCCGATCATCGCCGTGACGGCCAAGGCGATGAAGGATGATCAGCAACGCTGCCTGCAGGCCGGTGCCAACGATTACCTGGCCAAGCCGATAGAGCTGGAGCGATTGTTCTCGCTGATTCGCGTGTGGTTGCCGCATCTGGAGCGCATTTGACCAGTGAGTGCAGTGCCGATATCGAGATTCAAGGGCTGATCGAGGCGATTTACCTCACGTACAGCTATGACTTTCGCAACTACTCTGGCGCCTCTATCACGCGTCGGATACAGCACGCGTTGCGTCAGCTCGGCTGTGCGACCGTAGCGGCCTTGCAGACGCGCGTATTGCAGGACCCCGCGGCCTTCATGGCGTTATTGCAATACTTGACCATTCCGGTCAGCGAGATGTTCCGTGATCCCGAGCACGTCCTTGCATTGCGCCGGGAGGTGGTGCCGTTGTTGCGTACCTGGCCGTCGATCAAACTCTGGATCGCCGGTTGCAGCACGGGTGAGGAGGTGTATTCCATGGCCATCCTGTTGCGTGAGGAGGGGCTGCTGGAGCGCTCGATCATCTACGCAACCGACATCAACCCGTATTCACTGGAGCGGGCCAGGCAGGGTATCTACTCGATGCAGGCGATGGAGCGGTATGCGCGCAACTATGAAAAGGCAGGAGGCCTGCAGAGGCTCAGTGATTACTACACGGCGGCCTACGGCAGCGCGATACTCGACAGTAGCCTGCGTGAGAAGGTGACCTTCGCCGATCATAGCCTGGCGACTGACAGCGTATTTTCCGAGACCCACTTGATCTCGTGCCGGAATGTGTTGATCTACTTCAACAAGCCGTTGCAGGACCGGGCCCTGGGTTTGTTCCACGAGTCATTGTGCCACCGTGGTTTTCTGGTCTTGGGCAGCAAGGAAACCCTGAGCTTTTCGGGCTATAGCGAGCGCTTCGAGGCGTTGGTCAAAGCCGAGCGAATCTACCGCAAGTCCTGAACCGTGTGGTGGCAAGGGGTATCGACGTACAGGAGTGCAGGCAAGGGGCTGACCTTTGCGGTACGCTTACAGGTGGCACGCCACGTGCAGGAAATTGACCGGCAGCAGGCAACCTCTGCCTGACGCTGGGGTCGGATAGCGATTGAATTGAAAAACAAGGCGTTGATATGAGTGAAGATGCACAAGATGTCGTGCTGATCGTCGAGGATGAGCCGGCGATCCGCAGGGTGCTGCACGATTATCTGGCCAGGGAAGGTTACCGGGTACTGGTGGCCGAAGATGGTGCGCAGGCGTTTGAAATGCTTGCCAGCAAACCGCACCTGGACCTGATGGTCACGGATTTTCGTCTGCCGGGCGGGATCTCGGGGGTCGATATTGCCGAGCCCGCGGTGAAGTTGCGGCCCGAGCTGAAAGTGATCTTCATCAGTGGCTACCCCGAAGAAATTCTGGAGTCCGGCAGTGCCATTGCGCGCAAGGCGCCGATCCTGACCAAGCCCTTCGACCTCGATACGCTGGGCGAGCGCATTCAACAGTTGCTCGCCTGAGTGCTTCAGGCAGCGCACACCTGAGCGCTATCGTGCAGCGTCCGCTCGATGGCGCCCAACAGCAGGTTCTGCATCAACGTCAGGCGCTGGGCTTCGGGCAATTCACTCGACTGTAGCCAGCCCGGCAAACTGTTGAGCAGTGTCGCGATGGCATGGCCGGCCGCCTGTCGTGCCGCCTTCGACAGCGCCGCCGTCGGTGCGATCAGGCGCAGCAACTGGCATTCGTAGTCATCGCGCAGGTGCTTGATCCGGGCCTGTTGCTCGTCGGTCAGGCAGCACAGGTCACGCTCGGCCAGACGAAACTGCAGCGGACGTTCGCGGTGCAACTGCCAGTGCGCATCGATGACGCTCGTCAGCCAGTCCTCGCTGCTGCCACGGCTGCGCCGTGGCGGCTGCAGCGTGGCCAGCAACTCCTCGAACAGCTCTTCGATCAGGTCGAACAGCAGGTGCTGCTTGCTCGGGAAGTGGTGGTACAGCGAGCCTGCGGTCAGGCCCAGGTGGCTGGCCAGTTCGCGCATGCTGACCTGGCCGAAGCCCTTGACTGCAAGGAGTTCGAGCGCCTTGTCGCGCCGCTCTTCATAGTAGCCACCGCGTTCGGCACAGGTCATTGGCATGGTGATAGCCTCAGTAGGTGTAGAAACCGCGACCGCTCTTACGGCCCAGGTAGCCAGCGGCGACCATTTCCTTGAGCAGTGCGGCCGGGCGATATTTGCTGTCGTTGAAACCGTCGTAGAAGGCTTCGAGGATCGCCAGCAAGGTGTCCAGGCCAATCAGGTCAGCCAGGGCCAGCGGGCCGATCGGCTGGTTGCAGCCCAGGCGCATGCCGGTGTCGATGTCTTCCGGGCTGGCAAGACCTTCCTGCAGCACCATGATCGCTTCGTTGATCATCGGAACCAGAATCCGGTTGACCACAAAGCCCGGACGGTTGCCGGCGCTGATGGCGGTCTTGCCCAGTGCTTCGGTCAGGGCCAGCGCTGCTGCGTGAGTCGCGTCGCTGGTCTGCAGGCCACGGATCACCTCCACCAGGGCCATCATGGGCACCGGGTTGAAGAAATGCACCCCAATGAAGCGCTCTGGCAGGCTGATGGTCGCGCCCAGTTGGGTGATCGACAGCGACGAGGTGTTGGTCGCGATGATGCAGGTATCGCTGACACTGGCTGCGACCTGGCCGAGAATGCGCTGCTTGAGCTCAAGGTTCTCGGTAGCCGCTTCGATGACCAGTTGCGCGCTCTTGAGCTGGGCATAGTCGGTGCTGGTGCTGATTCGTTGCAGCGCCGCCTCGGCCTGTGCAGCGTCCAGCGTTTGCTTGTTGACCTGACGCTCGAGGTTTTTGCGCAGGGTGACTACGCCACGCTCAAGGGCAGCGTCGGAAATGTCGATCAGGGTGACCTGGAAGCCGGCTACGGCACAGACCTGAGCAATACCGTTGCCCATGGTCCCGGCGCCGATCACGGCGATGTTGTTGATTGTCACGGTATAAAACTCCTTTGGGCTCAAGTGCGTTCGAACAGTACGGCGATACCTTGGCCGCCGCCGATGCACATGGTCGCCAGGGCATAACGGCCCTGGATGCGGTGCAATTCATGAATGGCCTTGGTCGCGATGATCGCGCCGGTCGCACCCACTGGATGGCCGAGCGAGATACCGGAGCCGTTGGGGTTGACCTTCTCAGGGTCGAAACCCAGTTCGCGGGCAACGGCGCAAGCCTGGGCGGCAAAGGCCTCGTTGGACTCGATCACGTCCAGGTCAGCGACGGTCAGACCGGCCTTTTCCAGCACCTTGCGGCTGGCCGGAATCGGCCCCAGGCCCATGAGTTCCGGCTCAACCCCGGCATGGGCATAGCCCACCAGGCGGGCGAGCGGCTTGAGCCCTTGGCGGCGTACCGTATCGCCAGTGGCCAGCACCAAGGCCCCGGCACCGTCGTTCAGGCCGCTGGCGTTACCGGCGGTGACCGTACCGTCCTTCTTGAATACGGTTTTCATGCCGGCCAGTTGCTCAAGGCTGACCTCGCCGCGCACGTGTTCATCGATGCTGAATTGCTGTGGCCCTTTGCGCCCAGGGACTTCGACCGTAACGATCTGCCCGGCGAAGCGGCCCTCGGCAATGGCGCGGGCTGCGCGGCGCTGGCTGGTAAGGGCCAGTTCGTCCTGCATCTGCCGGCTGATGCCCAGTTTGGCCGCGACGTTTTCGGCGGTGATGCCCATATGGAAGTGTTCAAAGGGGTCATGCAGGACGCCGACCATATAGTCGATACCCTGCAGGTCGCCCATGCGCGCGCCCCAACGGGCCTGTGGCAGCAGGTAAGGGCCACGGCTCATGGATTCGGCGCCGGTGGCCAGTGCGACTTCGGCATCGCCCAGCATCAGGCTCTGGGCGGCGGAGACGATTGCCTGCAGGCCCGAACCGCACAGGCGGTTGACGTTGAAGGCCGGGGTTTCCTTGGGAATGCCGGCATTCATTGCTGCGACGCGGCCCAGGTAGGCGTCGCGCGCTTCGGTTGGAATCACGGTGCCCATGACCACATGGCCGATCTGGGCCGGGTCGATGCCGGCGCGCTCGATGCCGGCGCGGCAGACTTGAGTGGCCAGATCCGCCAGCGGCAGGTCTTTCAGCGAGCCGCCAAAGGTACCAATGGCCGAGCGTACGGCGCTGACTACATAGATTTCGTGGTTGTTCATCGTCGACTCCAGAGTGCGAAAGCGTGGCGTGGCAGTGTTCGGCTCTGCGAGAATGCCGGGCACCAGCTTCAGGATGCAGTCGAGTCTAGGCAAAGGGACGCTGTCGTCCTATGCCATAACTGTCCAGACGAGCTGGCATTTTTTGCCATACCAGTGCGTGTTACAGCGGAACCAGCCATGCGGGAAAACGATTCGGTCGCGGTGTATTTTGTTCATGTCATGCTTCATGGCTTGCGTGATCAGCCTGCGCGCGCGGCTGCGCTGCTGGAGCAGGCCGGCATCGCTGTTGAGCTGCTTGACGAGCCGGGCGCCCGGGTGCCGGCGAAGGCCTTCGCTCGGCTCTGGCTTATCCTGATTCACGAACTGGATGACGAGTTCTTCCACCTCGACAGCCACGGCATGCCATTGGGCAGTTTTGCCTTGATCTGCCGTGGCCTGATCCAGGAGCCCAACCTGGAAAAAGCCTTGCGCCAGTGTTTGAGTTACTTTGCGCTGTTCCTGCGTGACCTCAAGGGTGTATTGACCCTCAAGGGGCAGCGCGCGGTGATCCGCCTGGAGTCGACGATGGCCGATGCACAGACCCGGGTCTATGCCGAGGAAACCTTCCTGGTGCTGGTGATCAGCCTGTTGTGCTGGCTGAGTGGACGGCGCATCGGCATCGACCGCACGGAGCTGGCCGACTCCCGGGCACCGCTGGATGATGACGCACTGCTGTGGGGGCCGAACCTGCAGTTGGGGGCGGGGCATACCGAAATCGAATTTGCTGCCGATTACCTGCGCCTGCCGGTGGTTCAGGACCTGGGGGCACTGAAGACCTTCCTGCACAGTGCGCCGCAGTGGCTGGTGATTCGCTACCGTAATCAGAACGGCCTGGCAGCAAGGGTTTATCGGCACTTGCGTGCACGGCAGTACGGGCAATGGCCGACATTGTTGGCCATGGCCGAGGGGGAAGGCTTGAGCCCCAGCAGTTTTCGTCGGCAGTTGGAGCGTGAGGGCTGTTCGTTCCAGCAGATCAAGGACGAAGTGCGCCGGGCGATGGCGTTCGAGTGCCTGCGTGGCAGTGAACTGAGTGTCGCGGAAATTGCCGAGCAGACGGGTTTTCAGGAGCCCAGTGCCTTTCACCGGGCGTTCAAGAAGTGGACCGGTGAGAGCCCGGGAAGCTATCGGTTGCGGTTGGCCACGACGCGCTGAACGCACCAGGGCCAACCGCAAGCACTCAACGCAGGTCGCCGACCATCGGCGCTAGCGTATCCAGCACCGCACTGGCCAGCGCTTTGGAGCGCTGCCCAGACCAGCCGGTAACGGCATTGGGTGCGTCGTCGTGGTCTTTGAACGGCATTTCGAGGGTCAGTGCCAGGCAGCCATAGGCCTGTGCAACGCTGTTACAGGCCAGGGTCAGGTTCGCCTGCCCAGGTTTGTCGCGCGGGTAGCCATGCACCTGCTGGAAGTCCGCGGTCAGGCGGCACAAACGCTCACGGAACGCGCTTTCCAGTTGCTCGATACGGGGCGTGTAGCCTGGTGTACCTTCGCTGCCTGCCGTGAAGACGTGAGGGATTTCTTCATCGCCGTGAATGTCGAGGAACAGGTCGACACCCTGCAGTTTCATTTGTTGCTGTGCAAAGAACACTTCCGGACTGTGTTCGACACTGGCGTCCTGCCAGGCGCGGTTGAGGTCCTTGCCCTGAGCATTGGTGCGCAGGTGCCCGTGGAACGCGCCGTCGGGGTTCATGTTCGGGATCAGGTACAGGTCGGCCACCTTCAGCAGCGCCTGAACCGTTGGATCGTTGGCCTGCAGGCGATCAATCACGCCCTCCATGAACCACTCTGCCATGTGCTCGCCGGGATGCTGCTGGGCGATGATCCACAGCTTGCGTTTGCCTGCTGCGCCGTTGCCTGCGCGCAGTAGCGGGATGTCGCGCCCTTCGACGCTGCGCCCTGTGGCCAGCAGTTCCACGCCAGGCAGGCTGACCGCCCGTTCAATCAGTTGGTTGTGGCGGGCGCGGGAGTAGGGTTCAAAGTAGGCAAACCAGGCCTCCTGTTCGCCGGCCTCAAGCTGGAAGTGCAGCGCCTGGCCGTCGAACTGGGTCGGTATCCGAAACCAGTGTTGCTGATCATAAGAGGCAACCGCCTGATAGCCGTCCCATGCCTGGTTATAGGAGGATTGCCCAGCGTTCTCCAGGGTGAAGCGGTGTGTGTGCCCTGGGGTCAGCCCGCTGGCCTTGAAGTGAAACCACTGGAAATGATCGCTGCGGGTATCGGGACGGATCGCCAGGCGCACCTGAGAGGGCTCGCTGGCATCGCGAACCACGATGTTACCGGAATCGAAATCGCAAGTGATGTGCAGGGGGGACAGCGTCACGCTCATTACCAGGCTCCTTCAGCGTTGTTGTGCCCTTTACTCTACACCCCTGCGTCAGGCGCAGAAACCGAGTGTCAGTAGCGTACCGAGCAGTACGGCAATGGCGACCGAGCAACCACCCAGGGACAGTGCCGGACGAACCTGACGGTAACCGTGGCCATCGCCCAGTACCTGCGCGGGTGCGAGCAGGCTGCGCCAGCGCAGCTCAGTGGCATGGAAGGCGGTCAGGTGGGCGGGTGCGCTGTCCAGCCAGCGGCGAAAGTCGATACGTTCGCTGGCGGTAATCTGCGGGTTTTGCAGGCGCACATACCAGTACCCGGCCTCACGGGCTAGCGGGTCAGTGGCGGGTTGCACGCTTTGCAGCACCTGGTTCATGTACCGCTCCACCGTGCTTGGAGGGACGGCCAGGTGTTCGGCGATCATGGCAAACGACCATTGATCGAGGCGACTGAGCAGGAACACCTGTTGAGCGCGGCGCGGGAGTTTTTTCAGGCGCTGCAGCAGTGCCTGATCACCCGGGGCGGCGAGGGCAGGGGATTCAAGGGGCAGCAACAGAGGGGTCATGGTACGGGCTCCTTGCAAGAAAACGGGTGGGGCGTGGTGCTTGAATGCGGCCATTCGGACGGGACAAGCGCAAAAAAAAGACCCGGCAAAAAGCCGGGTCAAAAACCGTGATTAGCCTGATGAGGAGATAACCTGAGAGTCCGACCTGTGAGCTTTCAGTTTATCCAACCAGTCTCGCGACCAGTTGCTGACAATAATAATCGTTATCATTTACAGGTCAAGTGAATTTTCTGTCATGGCAGAAAATAGGTTTCTCGGTGTGTCTGTTTTCCCGCGTGATGACCCATTCGGGCCATTACTGACCCGCCGGGTCAGGTGCTTTCGATTCCTGGCGGCAAGCCAGTTCGCTCGCCCAGGCTGTGCTCCACCAGAGCCAATGCCATGTTGATGATGTGCACCACTGACAGCGCCATGTCGCGCCGTGTCCCTTTGAGGTCGTCTGCCATTTCATAGGTGGTTGCCGACGCACAGCGCAGCAGGCTGCAGGCGTGTTCGCTGGCTTTCAGGCGGCCAAGATCGGGGCGCGGGACAAAAAACGGTGCCTCCATTTCTGCGGCGCGCTGTGGGGGGTTGAGGTAGTAGTCCAATGCACGTCGGGCGGCGTCGCTGCTGCTCAGCGATTCGCTGTCCAGTTTGGCATCCAGTGCATCCGGTGAATGTGAGCTCATGGGGGCTGCCTGTGGCGATTGTGGGTGGGTGTATTAACGATAAGTACGGGATGTATTTATTTCGACGTTTTAAATACTACAATTTGTGTATTGAGAGCTTCGGGGCAGTCCGTATCGTGCCAGCAATGGATAAATGGATTGCCCTGGTCAGGGCCAGAATGTGTGAGCTGAAGATCACGCAGGAAAAGTTGGGTGAGCGCATTGGGGTGACTCAAGGCGCCGTCGGGCATTGGTTGCGCAACGAGCGCCGGCCAAAACTGGAGACGATGAACCAGATTCTGGTGGTGCTCGGGTTGCCGCCAATGGAGTTCGCGCTGGTTACCGAACTCGCCGAATCCTCCGGTTCCTATGGTGACGATCAGAATTCGGCTACAGATGCCGAAGGACGTATCCCACAGCACAATCTGTATTTTCGCTACCCGGTCACGCGCTGGGAAAGCCTCGGGGTGGAAGACCCTGAGGCACGTTTTGAAGCCACCGATTATTACGCCCAGGGTTCGGCGTTCTGGCTGGAGGTGCAGGGCGATGCGATGACGGCGCCGGTGGGCTTGAGTGTGCCCGCCGGGATGCTGATCCTGGTGGATGCGGGGCTATCGGCACTGCCCGGCAAACTGGTGATTGCCCGCTTGCCCACGAGTGCAACGCCGGTCTTCCGGCAGTTGATCGAGGAAGGCGGGCAGCGTTATCTGCGCCCGCTCAACCCGACCTATCCCAAGGTTGTATGCGATGACGCGTGTGAAATGATCGGTGTGGTGGTGCAGGCCACGATGAAGTTCTGATCGGCACCCTTCGCTCGGCGCCAGCAGCCGGTCTCCCAGGCTACTGGCGTCGCGGGTGGTATTACGCGTCGCTGCCTTCCAGCTCGACCAGTACGCTGCCTTCGCTGACCATGTCGCCTTCCTCACAGAACAAGGCTTTCACTGTACCGTTATACGGTGCACGGATGCTGTGTTCCATCTTCATGGCTTCCAGTACCACCAGTGGTGTACCGGCTTCGACAACCTGGCCGACTTCCACCATGACCCGCACAATGCTGCCGTTCATGGGCGCGCCCAAGCCGCCTTGATGGCTGTGGCTGGCATCGGCTTCGGCAATCGGGTCGAGCTGAGTGATTGCCTGGAGTTCGCCATTCCACTGCAGATACAGGGTATTGCCACGGCGGATCGCCAGGTGCTGGCGACGCAAGCCGTTGTGCTCGTGGACCAACTGCTCACCGCGCAGCGTCAGGGTTGAGGGCGCGCTGTGGTCAAGGCTGACAGCCTGTTCTTCGGTATTGCAGCGCAGGTGCAGGCTGATATGCGCTGGCACGCCCAGGCGCAAGCCGCTGTGGGTGGCCCATGGCGAATGCCGGTCGTCATCGCGTTGTACCAGCGGTTCACTCTGGATGAAGGCTTCGGCAGCCGCTTGCCAGAACTCGGCAGGTAGCGTGTCGGCTTCAGGCAACAGTTGCGCCTGATAGCGTGGAATGAACCCGGTATCCAGCTCGGCGTCGGCAAACGCCGGGTGCGCGAGAATGCGCCGCAGGAAGGCAATGTTGGTTTTCAGGCCACCGATGGCGAACTCGTCGAGCATCGCCAGCAGGCGAAGGCGTGCCTGCTCACGGTTTTCGCCCCAGGCAATCAGCTTGCCGAGCATTGGGTCGTAGTAGGGCGAAATGCTGTCGCCTTCGCTGACACCGCTGTCGACCCGACGCCCAGCACCGGGAGCCGACTCGCGGTACAGCGTCAGATCCCCAGTGGCCGGGAGAAAATCGTTGGCCGGATCCTCTGCGTACAAGCGCACTTCGATGGCGTGACCGTTGAGCGGTACCTGTGCCTGGGTGATCGGCAACGGCTCACCGCAGGCAACACGGATCTGCCAGGCGACCAGGTCGAGGCCGGTAATGGCTTCGGTGACCGGGTGTTCAACCTGCAGGCGGGTGTTCATCTCCATGAAGAAGAATTCGCCCCGGGCGTCGAGCAGGAACTCTACGGTACCGGCCCCCACATAACCGATGGCTTGAGCCGCGCGCACAGCGGCTTCACCCATCGCCTGACGTTGTTGCTCACTCAGACCGGGCGCTGGCGCTTCCTCGACGACCTTCTGGTGGCGCCGCTGAATGGAACAGTCACGCTCGTTCAGGTACAGGCAGTTGCCGTGTTGGTCGGCAAATACCTGGATTTCCACGTGGCGGGGCTTGAGCACGTATTTTTCCACCAGCATGCGGGCATCGCCGAACGACGACAGCGCCTCACGCTGGGCCGACGCCAGGGCTTCGCCCAACTGGCTTTCCTGTTCGACCACTTTCATGCCTTTGCCGCCACCACCGGCCGTCGCCTTGAGCAGTACCGGGTAACCGATCTTTTCGGCGGCCGCGCGGAAGGTTTCCAGGTCCTGGGCTTCACCGTGATAGCCCGGTACCAGTGGCACACCGGCGGTTTCCATCAGGGCTTTGGCCGCCGACTTGCTGCCCATGGCCTCGATGGCCGAAGCCGGTGGGCCGAGGAATATCAGGCCGGCCTCTTCGATGGCGCGGGCAAAGCCGGCGTTCTCCGAGAGGAAACCGTAGCCGGGGTGAATGGCCTGGGCACCGCTGGCCTTGGCCGCAGCAATCAACTTCGCGACATCCAGATAGCTTTCAGCGGCTTTTGCTCCGCCCAGGTCAACGCGGATATCGGCTTCGCGGCTATGCCGGGCCTCGCGGTCCACAGCACTGTGAACGGCCACGGTGGTCAGGCCAAGGGCTTTGGCGGTGCGCATGACGCGGCAGGCAATTTCGCCACGATTGGCAACCAGCAGGGTGGTCAGCGTGGGACGGCTCATGGGCGCGGTTCCTTCTTGTTGGGTTCGACGTGCCAGTTTGGCGTGCGTTTTTCCAGAAAGGCGCGCAGGCCTTCCTGGCCTTCGGCGCTGACCCGGATTCGGGCAATGGCGGTTTCGCAATAGCGGCGCAGGGCAGGGGTGAGCTCGCCATGGCCGACTTCACGCAACAGCTCTTTGCTGGTGCGCATCGCCTGGGGGCTGTTCTGCAGCAGATTGGTGACCCATAGCTCGACCTGCTGTTCCAGTTCGGCCAAGGGGTAGGCTTCGGCCAGCAAACCCAGGTCACGGGCACGCAGGCCGCTGAAACGCTCGGCGGTCAGTGCATAGCGGCGTGCGGCACGCTCCCCCATGGCTTGAACCACGAACGGGCTGATCACCGCAGGGGCGAGGCCGATACGTACTTCCGACAGGCACAGTTGGGCATCTTCGCTGCCAATGGCCATGTCGCAGCAACTGATCAACCCCAGCGCACCCCCGAAGGCGGCGCCTTGCACCACTGCCAGGGTCGGTAGCTTGAGCTTGGCCAGGTTGTACATCAGCTCGGCCAGTTCGCGGGCATCGTCCAGATTGGTGTTGTAGTCCAGTTGTGCCGATTGCTGCATCCAGGCCAGGTCTGCCCCGGCGCTGAAGTGCCGTCCGCGTCCGCGCAGCAGCAAGAAGCGCAGGCTGGCATCGTTGCCGACGGCGTCGATGGCCAGGATCAACTCGCGGATCATCTGCGCGTTGAAGGCGTTGTTCTTGTCCTCGCGACTCAGCCACAGTGTGGCGAAACCGCGTGGGTCCTTGATCAGTTCGAGGGTCGTGAAGTCGCTCATCGGTCACATCCGGAAAATGCCGAAACGGCTTTGCTCGATCGGTGCGTTGAGTGCCGCCGACAAGGCCAGGCCCAAGACATCGCGGGTCTGTGCCGGGTCAATGACGCCGTCGTCCCAGAGCCGGGCACTGGAGTAGTAGGGATGGCCCTGGTGCTCATACTGGTCAAGGATCGGTTGCTTGAGCCGCGCTTCGTCGTCGGCGCTGAATGGCTGGCCGCTGCGTTCGCTCTGCTCGCGCTTGACCTGGGCCAGTACCCCGGCCGCCTGTTCGGCACCCATCACGCCGATTCGGGCGTTCGGCCACATCCACAGGAAACGTGGGTCGTAGGCCCGGCCGCACATCCCGTAGTTGCCCGCACCGAAGCTGCCGCCGATGATCACGGTGAACTTCGGTACCTGGGCGCAGGCCACGGCGGTGACCAGCTTGGCGCCGTGCTTGGCGATGCCGCCGGCTTCGTACTTCTGGCCGACCATGAAGCCGGTGATGTTCTGCAGGAACAGCAACGGAATGCCACGTTGGCACGCCAGTTCGATGAAGTGCGCACCTTTTTGCGCCGCTTCGGCAAACAGGATGCCGTTGTTGGCCAGGATCGCAATCGGGTAGCCGTGCAGGTGGGCGAAGCCGCACACCAGGGTGGTACCAAACAGTGCCTTGAACTCATCAAACACCGAGCCGTCGACCAGGCGGGCGATCACTTCACGCACATCGAACGGCTGTTTGGCATCGGCCGGAACCACGCCATAGAGTTCCTCAGCGTCATACAGCGGCGCGATCGGCATGCGCTGCTGCAAGGTGCCGAGTTTGTGCCAGTTCAGGTTGGCCACGCAGCGCCGGGCAATCGCCAGGGCGTGTTCGTCGTTGTCAGCGTAGTGGTCGGCGACGCCACTGGTCTTGCAGTGTACGTCGGCACCGCCGAGGTCTTCGGCGCTTACCACTTCGCCGGTGGCCGCTTTCACCAAAGGTGGGCCGGCAAGGAAGATGGTCGCTTGCTGGCGAACCATGATGGCTTCATCGGCCATGGCCGGCACATAGGCGCCGCCTGCGGTGCAGGAGCCCATCACCACCGCGATCTGTGGAATGCCGATGGCGCTCATGTTGGCCTGGTTGAAGAAGATCCGCCCGAAATGTTCGCGGTCGGGGAATACTTCGTCCTGACGCGGCAGGTTGGCTCCGCCTGAGTCCACCAGGTAAATGCAGGGCAGACGGTTCTGCAGGGCAATCGCCTGGGCGCGCAGATGTTTTTTCACCGTCAATGGGTAGTAGGAGCCGCCTTTGACCGTGGCATCGTTGGCCACGATCATGCATTCGACGCCTTCGATACGGCCGATGCCAGCGATTACCCCGGCCGCCGGAACGTCCTCGCCATACACCGCATGGGCGGCCAGTTGGCCGATTTCGAGAAACGGTGAGCCGGGGTCAAGCAGACGGTCGATGCGCTCGCGCGGCAGCAGTTTGCCACGAGAGGTATGCCGCTCCTGTGCCTTGGCGCCGCCGCCCTGGTGAACCTGGGCGAGCAGGGTGCGCAAGGCCTGAACCTGTTCGAGCATGGCCGCGCTGTTGTGGGCGAACTCCGCCGAGCGCGGGTTGATCTGGGAGTGCAGGATAGCCATGGGCGCCTTTTCCTTATCGCAGCTCAGCGGGATTCGTTGAACAGTTCGCGACCGATCAGCATCCGGCGAATCTCGCTGGTGCCGGCACCGATCTCGTACAGCTTCGCGTCGCGCAACAGGCGGCCGGCAGGGAATTCATTGATGTAGCCATTGCCGCCGAGAATCTGGATGGCGTCCAGGGCCATCTGTGTGGCGCGTTCGGCGCTGTACAGGATCACCCCGGCAGCGTCCTTGCGGGTCGTCTCGCGGCGGTCGCAGGCCTGGGCCACGGCATACAGGTAGGCACGGCTGGCGTTGAGCTGGGTGTACATGTCAGCCACTTTGCCCTGGATCAGCTGGAACTCGCCGATGCTCTGGCCGAACTGCTTGCGGTCATGGATGTACGGCACGACGATGTCCATGCAGGCTTGCATGATCCCGGTCGGGCCGCCGGACAGTACCACGCGCTCGTAGTCCAGGCCGCTCATCAGCACTTTGACGCCACCGTTGAGGCTGCCGAGGATGTTTTCTTCCGGCACCTCGACGTCGTCGAAGAACAGCTCGCAGGTGTTGGAGCCGCGCATGCCCAGCTTGTCGAACTTGTTGCTGCGGGTGAAGCCTTTCCAGTCACGCTCGACAATAAAGGCGGTGATGCCGTGCGCCCCTTTCTCCAGATCGGTCTTCGCGTAGATCACGTAGGTGTTGGCGTCCGGGCCGTTGGTGATCCAGGTCTTGCTGCCATTGAGTACATAGTGGTCGCCGCGCTTGTCAGCGCGCAGCTTCATCGAGACCACGTCGGAACCGGCGTTGGGTTCGCTCATGGCCAGTGCGCCGATGTGTTCGCCGCTGATCAGTTTCGGCAGGTACTTGGTTTTCTGGTGGTGGGTGCCGTTACGGTTGATCTGGTTCACGCACAGGTTGGAGTGCGCACCATAGGAGAGGGCGACCGAGGCCGAGCCACGGCTGATTTCTTCCATGCTTACCACGTGGGCCAGGTAGCCCAGGCCAGCACCGCCATATTCTTCCGGTACGGTGATGCCGAGCAGGCCCATGTCACCGAACTTGCGCCACATATCGACGGGGAACAGGTTGTCGTGGTCGATTTGCGCGGCGCGTGGCGCCAGTTCCGCCGCAACGAAGGCCTGGACCTGGTCGCGGAGCATGTCGATGGTTTCGCCAAGGGCAAAGTTCAGGGTCGGATAACGCATGCTGGCACCTTTAATGGTTGTTCTTGGGAGGTGTGTTCTATGAGGTCCGTGTCGCAGGCTTTTCAGCGACTGGCCAGTACCGTGGCCGTTCATTTCTAACCTTTACGTTAACGTAAACCTGCCGCTGTTAACTGTCAATCGCACCATGACCTTTACGTTAACGTAAATTTTCGCCAGAGTAAGAGCCGCTTGAATCCGCTCCCAGAACAAACACAAAAAGGGACCGCCATGAATCAACCGAGCTACACCCAGGGCCGCCAGGACAAACCCTTGCTGGCCAAGACCATCGGCCAGGCTTTCGATCACACGGCCTCACGCTTTGCTGATCGTGAGGCCCTGGTGGTGCGTCACCAGCAGATACGTTACACCTGGCAGCAACTGGCTGACAGTGTCGACCAGCATGCCAAAGCGTTTATGGCGCTGGGCATGAAAACCGGTGATCGACTGGGTATCTGGGCGCCAAACTGCGCTCAGTGGTGCATTGCCCAATTCGCCAGTGCCAAGGTCGGTGTGATCCTGGTCAACATCAACCCGGCTTACCGCACCAGTGAGTTGGAGTATGTACTCAGACAGTCAGGCTGCCAGTGGCTGATCTGTGCCGATGCGTTCAAAACCTCGAACTACCATGAGATGCTCGGCGAGCTGTTGCCTGACCTGGCACATCAGGCACCTGGTCAGTTGAACAGTGAGCGTCTGCCGGATCTGCACGGCGTGATCAGCCTTGCGGCACAACCGCCGGGCGGTTTTCTCGCCTGGGGTAATCTGGCTGCGTTGGCCGAGGGTGTCAGTGAACAGGAGTACCTGGCCCGTCAGCACAGCCTGCAGTTCGATCAGCCGGTGAACATCCAGTACACCTCCGGCACCACCGGCTTCCCGAAAGGCGCGACGCTGAGCCATTACAACATCCTCAACAATGGCTACATGGTGGGTGAAAGCCTGGGGCTCACCGAGCACGACCGCATGGTGATCCCGGTGCCGCTGTACCATTGCTTCGGCATGGTCATGGGTAACCTGGGCTGCGTCACCCATGGCAGCACCATGATTTACCCCAACGATGCCTTCGACCCATTGCTGACCCTGAGTACGGTCAGTGAAGAGCGGGCCACGGCGTTGTATGGCGTACCGACCATGTTCATTGCCTTGCTCGATCACCCGCAACGTGGTGAGTTCGATCTCTCCAGCCTGCGCACGGGGATCATGGCTGGTGCGACCTGTCCGATTGAAGTGATGCGCCGGGTCATCAATGAGATGCACATGAGTGAAGTGCAGATCGCCTATGGCATGACCGAGACCAGCCCGGTGTCGTTGCAGACCGGGCCGGACGATGAGCTGGAGCTGCGGGTGACCACGGTAGGGCGCACCCAGCCGCAACTGGAAAGCAAGATCATCGATGAGCACGGCTGCGTCGTTCCGCGTGGGCAGATTGGTGAACTCTGTACCCGGGGCTACAGCGTCATGCTCGGTTACTGGGGCAACCCGTCGGCAACCAGTGATGCCATCGACCCGGCAGGCTGGATGCATACCGGTGACCTGGCGACGATGGATGAGCGGGGGTATGTGTGCATAGCCGGGCGCAACAAGGACATGATCATCCGCGGCGGGGAGAACATCTACCCACGCGAACTGGAAGAGTTCTTCTTCACCCATCCCGCGGTGGCCGATGTGCAGGTCATTGGCATTCCGGATGACCGCTATGGCGAGGAAATCGTGGCCTGGATCAAGTTCCACCCGGGCCACAGCGCCAGCGATGTCGAGCTGCAGCAGTGGTGCAAGAGCCGTATTGCGCACTTCAAGACACCGCGTTACTTCCGCTTTGTCGACGAGTTCCCGATGACCGTTACCGGGAAAGTGCAGAAGTTCCGCATGCGCGAAATCAGTATCGAGGAGCTGCGCACGCGTCAGGGCAACAACGGGTAAATCAACGTCGATCAGCAGACGCCACCAAGGAGCGATGCAATGTCGCCTCCCGGTGGCGTTTTGCTTGCCATACACTATATAAAGTAATAGATTGTTATTGTCTTAATTGAATAGCCCGCCTGACATGAATAGCCACGTGCAGCCCCTCGATATCCAGCAACTGCATGCCAATGCCGACCAGGCCAGTCAGTTGCTCAAGGCCCTGGCCAACCCGGATCGTCTGCTGTTGCTGTGCCAACTGACCGAGGGCGAGCGCAATGTCAGTGAATTGGAGGCACTGCTGGGCATTCAACAACCGACGCTGTCGCAACAGCTCGCGGTGTTGCGTCGCGAGGGCTTGGTTGCCACCCGCCGTGAAGGCAAGCAGATCTATTACCGGATCAGCAGCCCGGCGGCGCTGGCGGTGATCAATACGCTGTATCAACTGTTCTGTGCAGGAGAGGCTTCGTGAACATCGACTGGTTACATTTCACACCAGGCTCATCCCTGGCCGGTGGCGCGCTGATTGGCCTGGCGGCCAGCCTGTTCGTGCTTGCCAACGGGCGGATTGCCGGTATCAGCGGCCTGCTGGGTAGCGTGTTGCAGCGCGACGGCGAGGGGCGTGGCGAAAAGGCGCTGTTCTTGTTGGGGCTGCTGGTCGCGCCATTGGTCTGGGGGCTTTTTGCTGCGCTGCCAAGCCTTGAGTTCCAGAACGGGGTGCTTGGTCTGGTCAGCGCCGGTTTGCTGGTTGGTATCGGTACACGTTATGGCGCCGGGTGCACCAGTGGCCATGGGGTGTGTGGCATCTCACGGTTGTCTGGGCGCTCGCTGGTGGCAACCTTGTGTTTCATGGCCAGTGGTTTTGCCACGGTGTTTGTCCTGCGTCATCTATGGGGAGGTTGAGCATGAACAAGCTGACAGCGTTTCTTGCAGGGCTGTTGTTCGGTATCGGGCTCCTGCTGGCGGGGATGGCCAACCCAGGCAAAGTACTGGCGTTTCTCGACCTGGGCGGTGCCTGGGACCCCTCGCTGGCACTGGTGATGGTGGGAGCGATAGCTGTGGCCTTTGTGCCTATGAGCGTGGCCCGCAAGCGCTCGACGTCGTTACTGGGCCTGCCCATGCAACTGCCGGTCAAGCGTGAGCTGGATCGTCGCTTGATCGTCGGTGGTCTGGTGTTCGGTATAGGCTGGGGAATTGCCGGTATCTGTCCGGGGCCGGCGGTTGCAGTGTTGTTAACCGGGCATTGGCAAAGCGTTGTCTTCGTGTTGGCCATGCTGGCCGGCATGTTGCTGTTCGCGGCGCTGGAGCGTCGGCGCGCGCATTGATCGGGAGATCACCATGAACGCAAATGTTGGAACCATCGACGGTAGCCTGCGTGTTATCGCTGGCCTGATCCTCATCGGCCTGAGCCTGGCCGGGGTGATCGGCGTTTGGGGCTGGATCGGCGTAGTGCCGGTATTGACCGGTATTTTCCGCTTTTGCCCGGCGTACGCATTGTTGGGTATCAATACCTGCAAGCGCGGTTAACGCCAGTGCGCATATCAAGCGCGCACGCTGCGTTCAGTCGTCTATGCTGCTGCCAGGGTGTTGGCTGGTGCAGGGGCTCATGACGCCGACCGCCCAAGCGGTTGGCCGTATCCTTGCATGGTCTGCATGGGCTTATCAGTACCTGGGAGAGCAGTAGATGAGCGTGCACAAGCGGGAGCAGGGGCGGCTTGACCAACGGGATATCGAGGCGCTGGTAAAGGCCGAACATGCTGATCCGTTTGCAGTCCTGGGGCCGCACCTTGATGGTGCCGGCGCTCAGTGGGTCACGGTCTACCTGCCCAAGGCATTGACGGTACAGGTATTGGCCCGTGACCGTGATGAGGTGCTCGCCGACCTGGTGCAGGGTGACGTAGAGGGACTGTTTACCGGGCGTATCGGTACGGCACAGGCTTATCGCTTGAAGATCGGTTGGGAGGGCGACGAGCAAATCACCGAAGACCCCTACAGCTTTGGCCCGCTACTGGGTGATATGGACCTTTACCTGTTCGCCGAAGGCAATCACCGCGACCTGTCCTCGCGTTTCGGTGCGCAGCCGATGCAGGTGGACGGTATTGATGGTGTGTGTTTCTCGGTGTGGGCGCCCAATGCCCGGCGGGTCTCTGTCGTGGGTGATTTCAACAACTGGGACGGACGCCGGCATCCGATGCGCCTGCGCCATTCCAGCGGGGTCTGGGAAGTGTTCGTGCCTCGGTTGTATCCCGGCGAGGCATACAAGTACGAAATTCTCGGCCATGAAGGGATCCTGCCGCTTAGGGCCGACCCCTTGGCCCGGGCCACGGAGCTGCCACCGAGCACGGCGTCGAAGGTGGCTGGGCACCTGCAGCATGACTGGCAGGATCACTACTGGATGCAGAATCGCAGTGCTCGCCAGGCCACCGATGCGCCATTGTCAATTTATGAACTGCATGCGGGTTCCTGGCAGTGCGAGCTGGACGATGAGGGTGAGGTTGCAAGGTTTTACAACTGGCGAGAGCTGGCCGAGCGCCTGATCCCCTACATCCAGAGCCTGGACTTTACCCATATTGAACTGATGCCGATCATGGAGCATCCGTTCGGCGGCTCTTGGGGGTATCAGCCGTTGTCGCTGTTTGCGCCCACGGCACGCTACGGTTCGGCCGAGGATTTCGCTGCCTTTATCGACGCCTGCCATCAGGCCGACATCGGTGTGATTCTCGATTGGGTACCGGCACACTTCCCGACCGACACCCACGGCCTGGCACGTTTTGATGGTACGGCACTGTATGAGTATGACAACCCGCTGGAGGGCTTTCATCAGGACTGGGATACGCTGATCTACAACCTTGGCCGTACCGAAGTTCATGGGTTCATGCTGGCTTCGGCACTGCACTGGCTCAAGCACTTCCACATTGATGGGTTACGGGTCGATGCGGTGGCCTCGATGTTGTATCGCGATTATTCGCGTAACGAAGGTGAGTGGATACCCAACCGTCATGGTGGTCGTGAGAACCTTGAGGCCATCGACTTCCTGAAGCATTTGAACGCGGTGGTTGCCGAGGAAGTGCCGGGTGCGCTGATGATCGCTGAAGAGTCGACGGCCTGGCCCGGTGTCAGCCAGCCGACTCAGCAGGGCGGGCTGGGCTTTTCCTACAAGTGGAACATGGGCTGGATGCACGACACCCTGCACTATATCCAGAACGATCCGGTGCACCGCGTGCACCACCACAACGAGATGAGTTTCGGCCTGATCTATGCCTACTCCGAGCATTTCATCCTGCCTATTTCCCATGACGAAGTGGTGCATGGCAAACACTCTCTGATTGACAAGATGCCGGGCGACCGTTGGCAGAAGTTTGCCAACCTGCGGGCGTACCTGACCTTCATGTGGGCGCATCCAGGCAAGAAGCTGCTGTTCATGGGCTGCGAATTCGGCCAGTGGCGTGAGTGGAACCACGACAGTGAGCTGGACTGGTACCTGCTCAAGTACTCCGAGCACCTGGGCGTTCAGCGTCTGGTGGGGGACCTCAATCGGTTGTACCGCGAGGAGCGCGCGTTACATGAGCAGGACTGCCTGCCAGGCGGCTTTCAATGGCTGATCGGTGACGATGCACACAACAGTGTCTACGCTTGGCTGCGCTGGAGCGCGAAAGGTGAGCCGTTGTTGGTGGTCGCCAACTTCACCCCTGTGCCGCGTGAGGGCTACCGCATCGGTGTACCCTGCGGTGAGCACTGGCGTGAGGTGCTCAACAGCGATGCCGAATGCTATGCCGGGTCCAATTACGGCAATGGTGGCAGCGTGGCCAGTGAGCCGATTGCCAGCCATGGGCAAGCGCGGTCACTGGCACTGAATCTGCCACCGCTGGCGGTGTTGATCCTGCGTCCGGCATAGCCGCCTACCGCCTGCTGGGGCTGGTATGCCGAGCCCCATGCAGGACCGGCGTTGCCGACGATGGGGCCACGCCACTACCAGCGCACCCGTATACCCAGATTGCCAATCAAGCCATTCAGGGCGTTATCGTCGACAACGCTGCTGTAGTCGGCACTGACGAACAGGCTCACCTTGGGTGTCATTCGCGCGACCAGGCCCATCCCCAGTTCAATCGTGGCAGAGCTGCGGCTACTGCTGACTTTGTCTACCTTGTCGAGGCTAAGGGTGTCGGCGTTGGAGAAGTCATACCAGACGTTGGTGCGCACGTAGGGCTCGATCGGCATGCCGCGCACCTCATAGCGTCCAGACAAGCGCGCGCCGACGCGTCCGCTCCAGTTCGGCAGGCTGTCGTGGCTTTGCAGCATTTCGGCCTGGTTAGGGTTCCCGGGGTAGTACTGTTGGTTGATCAATTGTGCCTGTGGTTCGATCACCCAGTTGTCACCCAGGCCAATGGGGTAGCCACCTTCTACCGAGAGGGTTAGCGCATGGCCTGTACCGTCCAGGCGAGTACCGCTTTCGTTGCGGCCGCTGGCATCGAAGCGGGTGCCCATGGCGACAGCATCCACATGCCAGCCTTGGTCATGGGTCATGCTCCAATAGACCCCCAGGCTTTCACCTTCCAGCTTGACCGCATTCTTCGGTTCGCTGCCGCGTGGGCGCATACCATCAAAGCGGCTTTGCAAGTTGCTGTGACCGACGAAGAAACCAGCGCGGTGAGTATTGCCATCACTGGTTTCACGGACGAACAGGTCGGGGCTGATCTGCAGGTTCTGGTTCGGCGCGTCAAGGTTGTACGGTGCAGTGCCTGCAGGCTTGCCAGGGGATGGAAGGAACTGCGCCCATTGGCTGGCAATGCTGTCCTGCGGAACCTGTATTGCTCGCTCAGCCTGGCGTCCAGAGAAGCCGCTCAGGCTACTCAGGCTCAACCCCGCAACGCTGACCGGTTGCAGCGACACAACCGGCAGGTCCGCCGATTGTGCGTAGAACGAATCGTTATCCTCTAGGCTCACTGCATGGGTTTCCACAGGGGTTGCGATTAGCAGCGACGTGGAAACCGCATAGAAAACATACTCAAAGCCCGAAGGACTCGATGTTTTTTTCATGGCGGATCTCCTCTGTTGTAACAGCCAATGGCCTGGCTGAATGTCACGGGCTGTACAACAAAATCAGAGGGCGACACGCGCCAGCAAACCTACCTCTGGCTTGCGCTAAAAACCGCGAGCTAGAGGCTCGGAATGAGAAATTCTGTAAGGTTTCACTCCCTGAAGCTAAGGAGAGGTCAAGGCGGGCGTCAAGAAATTGTGAAAGTGTCGTGAGCGGTGCGTTGGAGCATCTAATGTGCTGAAAATTATGATTTCTTCATTTTTGATAGCCCCGGTGGGTCTTTCAACGGGGCTGGCTATTTCGAATCATTTCTAAGGAGTGCTTCCGGGTAGTGCACTGCAACGGTGTTGCATCTTTCCTGGCGCGCTCGTTCCTTGTTGCGCACTTTTCGTGTCTTTCGGTACGAAAAATGATCAAGGCGTGCGAAAAAGCTTAACTATCTGATTTGTAAAAACTAAAAAAACGAGCCTGCCGCCTCGACGAAGATCAGCACGCCCGAAATCACGCATCCTCGGCAGCGTGCAGTTCCAACAACACCAGAGAACGGCCGCTGACCTTCAGTTTGCTGCCGAACGCCAGCCGTCTGGTCTTGCCCTCCGCAGGCCGGGCGGTATTGAGCAGGCAGCGCCAGTGGTTGCCATCCGGGACTGCCGGCAAGGTGAAGGTGCGTGGGTCGTGGTAGGCGTTGACGATCAACAGCACGCTCGCGTCGTTCCCCGGGCGCAGGATGCCGCTGGCCTGTGCCCGTCCGTTCAGCAGCATGCCCAGACAGCGCCCTTGGTGGTCATGCCAGTGCTCTGTGGTCATTTCGTTGCCGTCGGTTGCCAGCCAGGTGACATCCTTGACACCCAGGGCTTCATTGAATGTGCCCACCAGGAAGCGCGAACGGCGCAGCACCGGGTAGTGCCGGCGCAGTGCGGTCAGGCGTTTGACGAAGTCGAGCAGGGCTGTGCCTTCTTCATCCAGGTTCCAGTTGACCCAGCCGATCTCGCTGTCCTGGCAATAGGCGTTGTTGTTGCCGTGCTGGGTACGGCTGAACTCGTCGCCCGCGACGATCATGGGGGTGCCTTGGGCCAGCAGCAGGGTTGCGAAGAAATTGCGCATTTGCTGCATGCGCAGGGCACGGATCTCGGGGTTGTCGGTAGGGCCTTCGACGCCATGGTTCCAGGACAGGTTGTGGTCGCTGCCGTCCTGGTTGTTTTCGTCGTTGTCCAGGTTGTGTTTCTGGTTATAGGACACCAGGTCGCGCAGGGTGAAACCGTCGTGGGCGGTGATGAAGTTCACTGAGGCGAAAGGCCGTCGGCCACGTCGGTTGAACAGCTCGCCGGAGGCGGTCATACGCGAGGCGAAGTCCGTCAACTGGCCCTCGTCACCCTTCCAGAAGGCGCGCATGGTGTCGCGGAATCGGTCGTTCCACTCGGCCCAGCCGGGAGCGAAGTTGCCCACCTGATAGCCTCCGGGGCCACAGTCCCAGGGCTCGGCGATCAGTTTGAGCTGACGTAACAGTGGGTCCTGGCGACAGGCAACAAGAAAACTGTGACGTTCGTCATAGCCGCTATGGTAGCGACCAAGGATGGTCGCCAGGTCAAAGCGGAACCCGTCCACGTGCATGTCGCCAGCCCAATAGCGCAAGGAGTCGGTCACCAGTTGCAGCACGCACGGGTGGCTCAGGTCGAGGGTGTTGCCGGTGCCTGAGTCGTTGATATAGAGCCGCTTGTTATCGGGCATCAGGCGGTAGTAGGAGGCATTGTCGATACCGCGCATGGACAGGGTCGGGCCTTGCTCATTGCCTTCGGCGGTATGGTTGTAGACCACATCGAGTATGACCTCCAGCCCTGCATCGTGCAGGTGCGCGACCATCTCCTTGAATTCGGCGATTTTGCCGCTGGCCAGATAGCGCTGATGAGGGGCAAAAAACGCGATGCTGTTGTAGCCCCAGAAATTGTTCATGCCTTTTTTCAGCAAGTGCTGGTCGTTGACAAATGCATGAATGGGCAGCAGTTCAACGGAGGTAACCCCCAGCTGTTTGATATGGCTCAACAACGCCTCGCACATCAAACCGGCAAAGGTGCCGCGGTGGGTCTCCGGCACGGCCGGATGGCGCATGCTGATGCCGCGTACATGTGCCTCATACAGCAGGGTTCGATCCCAGGGGACGTTGACGCGCTGATCGCGCCCCCAGGTGTAGGCCGGGTCGATGACCTTGCACTTGGGCACGAAGGGCGCGCTGTCGCGGGTGTCAAAACTCAGGTCGCCGTCGGGGTGGCCGATGGTGTAGCCAAACAGCGCTTCGGACCACCGCACATCGCCGACCAACTGTTTGGCGTAGGGGTCGATCAGCAGTTTGTTGGGGTTGAAACGGTGGCCGTTTTCCGGCGCGTAGGGACCATGCACACGGTAGCCATAGAGCAACCCTGGATGCGCGTCGGGCAGGTAGCCGTGGTAGATCTCGTCGGTGTACTCAGGCAGTTCGATTCGCTCAAGTTCCACCTGACCGTCAGCGTCGAACAGGCACAGTTCAACTTTGGTTGCGTTGGCTGAGAACAGTGCAAAATTGACACCCAGGCCATCCCAGGTGGCACCCAGCGGATAGGGCAGGCCCTCACGCAATCGCGAAGGTTCATGGAGTGGCGCAGCGGGCTTGCGTGTCGTCATGGAGGTCCTTGCTTCATGGGGGCCGGTGGGTGGTGGCGGTCGCAGTTCCGGGCCATGTTGTGCCTGCAACGGACGCACTCACCGTTCATCTGTCGCTTGCTCGAACATACGTCGGCCTGTGCAGCGGCAGGCCGACGTTGCAGTGCGCTTACTGTGCAGCAGGCTTTCTGGTGGTGCGTGGTTTTTTCACCGACGCTGGCTTGTCAGCGTTTGGGGGGCTGGCACGCGAGGGGGCGCTGGCGGCAGCTTTGGGTTTGCGCGGTTTTGCCTTGGGTGCCAGTGCTTCGGCTTCAGCCAGTTTGCGTGCCATTTCCCAATGGCGATGCTCCTGGCCGTCGGGTTTACCTTCCGATTCCCAGATCAGGTAGGCGAATTCTTTAATGCGTTTTTCCTCGACACTCATCTTGATGCTCCTGTTTCAGGCGATAGGCTGGATAACGAGATTGACGGGAAATGTGTCAGCACGTCCCGAACAGCTGGCAGAGGACAAGACAAAGGGTAGAAGCACAGGTGTGTTGTCCCGGTTCTGTGCCGGGATCAAGCGGGGTGTTGCAGTGGCAGGCAAACCGCTGTGCAGCAGCGCCGAGATCGCCGGGGTTGAATTCATCTGTCACGCTCGAAGGCTTGTTCACGGGCTTGCGCCAGCAGCTCGAGGCGGCGAGCGGCGTCCGGGTCATCGAGCAAGGCATCGGCGTTCAGGGCGAAGCGTCGACGCCAGTTGGGATGGCCGCTGACCGTACCCGGAAGGTTGGGCTGTTCATCAATACCCAAGGCATCCTCCAGTGGCAGCAGCACCAGCGGCGCGCGGGTATGGCCGATAAAGCGTACGCAGGCATCGATGAGCGAATCACTGTCCGGGAGCGACTGGTGGTAGTTCTGTTCCAGAATGCTGCGCAGGCCTTTGCATTCCGCTACGCGGGTTTCGCGCCAGTGCCGCTCGGTGATGGCGTCGATCAACCCCAGGCGCTGGTTCCAATCGATGTCGCGGGCCTGCAGCCAGCCGGCCAGCGGTGGCAGGTCGTGGGTGCTGCTGGTTGCCAGCGCATCGTCTGGCCAATCAAGGATCGGCTTGAACTGGCCATGTCCATGCTGCTCAAACAACAGCACACGAAGGCCGAGTATGGCCCGTGCGGAGAGCTTGTCGCGCAAGCCTTCCGGTATGGTGCCGAGGTCTTCACCCAGCACAATGCCCTTGTGTCGCACTGATTCCAGGCTCAGCAGGCGCAACAGGTCGTCGAGCGGGTAGTGCAGGTAGGCGCCGTCACCTGCTTCGGCGTCCAAGGGGATCAGCCAGAGCCGCTGCAGGCCCAGTACATGGTCGATGCGCAAGCCCCCGGCATGCTGAAAGCTGGCCCTGAGCATCTCGATAAAGGCGCGAAAGCCATTGCGCCGCAGTCCTTCAGGCGAAAACGCACACAGCCCCCACTTCTGCCCGGCACGGTTGAGCAGGTCGGGCGGCGCGCCGATGCTGAAGTCGGCCAACAGTTCGTCCTGGCGACTCCAGGCCTGGCTGCCAACACCGTCAGCACCGATGGCCAGGTCGCTGATCAGGCCAACGCTCATGCCGTTGCTGCGGGCAGCGTCCTGGGCACGTTCAAGGCTGCGGGTAATCAGCCATTGGCAGAACGCGTGATAAGTAACCCGTTCGGCGTGCTGCTCGGCGAAGGCTGCGACCTCCGCGCTGTAGGGGTTGTGCCAGGTTTTCGGCCAATGTCGCCAGTCAGCGTCCATGCCGCGTTCAGCGGCGGCCTCCAGCATGGCTTCAAAGCGGCAGTGATGCTCCAGGGCTTGACCACCGGTGTCGCGAAAGCTCTGGAAGTCGTTGTACAGCGGATGTTCCTGCTGGATGAAGTCTCGGTACAACGCCTCTAGCAGGCGCTGCTTGGCCTTCGCGGCACTGGGCCATTCGATCAGTGGAAGGTCTTCGAGGCGTTGCAGTTCCTCTTGCCCGATCTGTTCATTTGCCTGGCGTACGGCACGCTCGCCAAAAATGATCGCCGGGCTAGCGTACAGGCTGTTCAGAAATAGTCGGCTGGACGGTGAGTAGGGGCTGTAGCGTTCAGTGTCGCTGGCAAACATCGCATGCACCGGGCTGATAGCCAGGGCATCCGCACCGCGCTCGGCGGCACTGCGTGCCAGCGCCTCCAGTGCCAGGCAGTCACCGAAACCGCCATCACCCGGGCGACGCAGGCTATAGAGTTGAGCGCTCAGCCCCCAGCAGCGTGGATGATCGGTGCCCAAGGCATCCGCCAGGCTGTAGCAACGCAAAGGTGCAACGGCGAGGGTGAAGGTACGTCCGTCGATCGCCACCTGGTGGTAGCCGATTGGCAGCGTGCCGGGCAGCATGGCGTGGGCGTCCAGTTGCAGCGACTGTTGATGCGAGTCTTCCAGTGTCACCTGGCAGGTGCTGCCTGCGGCAAAGTAGTGCGACAGGTCCAGTGGCTGCCCCAGATCCACCGTCAACAGGGGAGGGAGATGCTTGGCGTCATGGGCTTTGAGCAGTGCGCTCAGGCTCTTCTCGATGGCTGCTGGGGTGTCGGCCGGATGGCCCAACCCGGCCAGCATTTTACGCAGGACGGTGTCGGTGACCCGTTGTTGACGGCCGTTGGCGTCGGTCCAGTCCACTTGCAGGCCGGCACGGTGCGCCAGCAAGAGCAAGGCGTGGTCAGTCATGGGAAGGCTCCGGTGCCCGGAGCACGAAACGGCTAGTTTCGTGCTCCAGCAGGTGATTACCGAGGGTTGGCAACTGGGCCGGGCTTTTGGGCATGCCCGTTACCTCGTGCTTATGAGTGACCTTGAGTGGCGCGTTCTACCAACGCTTCATACAAACGGGCGTAGGGCTCTACCGCTTGGCACCAGTTGAAGGGTTGGGTCATCGACAGGCAGCGCATGGCGTGCAGCAGGTCTTTTTTGGCATAGACATAAAAGGCCCGGCTCAAGGCTTCGCGGTAACTCTCCACCGTAGACTCGTTGAACAGAAACCCGGTGACGCCATTTTCGATGGTGTCGGCCAGGCCGCCGGTATTGCGGGCTACCGGCAGTGAACCGAAGCGCTGCGCATACATCTGGCTGAGGCCGCAGGGCTCATAGCGTGACGGCATCAGCAGGAAGTCGCTGCCGGCAAACATGCGCCGGGCGTCAGTTTCATTGAAACCGATGCGTACGCCGATCTGCCCTGGAAAACGTAGCGCCAGGTCACGCATGGCCTGTTCTTCTTCCGGCTCGCCACGGCCGATAATCGCGATCTGGCCGCCTTGTTGGACGATGTATTCGGCAACGCCCAAGGTCAGGTCCAGGCCTTTCTGATAGACCAGTCGTGACACGACTGCAAACAGTGGCCCCTCGCTGGGCTGCAAGCCGAACAGCGTGCGCACCTGTTGGGTATTGCGCGCTTTGCCCTCCCAGTCGTTGAGGCTGAAGGGGTGGCTCAGGTGAGTGTCGGTAGCCGAATCCCAGCTCTCGTCGATACCGTTGGGAATGCCACTCAACAGGCCCAACTGCGCCTTGCTCGAGAGAAAACCGTCGAGGCCGCAGCCAAACGCGGGTGTGGTGATTTCCTGCGCGTAGGTGGCGCTGACGGTGGTGATGTGGCTGGAATAGGCAAGGCCGGCCTTGAGGAAGGACAGCTTGCCATAGAACTCCATGCCTTCCTGCTGCAGGGCGTGTTCTGGGATGGCCAGTTCCGGGCAGCACGCCCGGCTGACCACCCCCTGATAGGCGAGGTTGTGAATGGTGAACAGGGTTGGGGTATGCAGGCCGCGCCAGTGCATGTACGCCGGCGCCAGGCCAGCGGGCCAGTCATGGGCATGCACCAGGTCGGGCTTCCAGTGCACCATGCCCTCGCCAGCCGCGATCTCGGCGGCGGCCAGCCCCAGGCGGGCGAAGCGGATGTGGTTGTCAGGCCAGTCGCGGCCATTGTTTGCCCCGTAGGGCGTGCCTTCGCGCTGGTACAGCTCTGGGCAGATCAGGACATAGATCACCAGGCCGTCGGCCAGGTCCATGCGGCCGATCTTGCAGGGAGGGAGTGCGGCGTGCCCGCCCAGTTCCCCGACCAGATGAATCGGATTATCGCTTTCCAGCACCTGCGGATAGCCGGGGATCAGTACCCGCACGTCATGCCGGTGGCTCATGGCGCGCGGCAGGGCAGCCGAGACATCACCCAAGCCACCGGTCTTGACCAGGTCGGCAATCTCGGACGTGACGAACAGGATTTTTTTCTTGTTCGGGTTTTGCTGTGGTACGGGCCTGGATGGCGTCGCTGCAGGTGCGAAAGGGGGGCTGGCCGGCTCGATGACTTGAGCAGTGAAATGCGTTACATGAGGTTCGACAGCAGCATCAATCATACGTCTCTCCGTCCCTATGCAAACGGGTGTAATGGCACCCGAAATGGTCATTAGCGGTAAAGCGATTTCTCTGTTTTATACGTCGTGTTGAGGTGTTCGTTTTCTTGCATGCAAACGCCGCACCCATTGATGCTTTCAGCCGAAGGCGTGTTTCAGACTGAGGGCGAAAGGGTTGTACCTGTTGTCAGGAACCCTGGCCTGGTTACTACTGGGTGGTTAGCCCGTTTTTCAGGCGTGACCGGTGCGACAGGGCAAGTTCCCCAAACGTTATCCGGGCAGCGTTATGTGTGTAGGAGAGCTTGAGCGAAATATGTGACCCGCTGGTCACTTTAGCGAGGGTTTTGCGAAGGTTAAGCGGTTTTGTTGCAGGGCGGTATCAGGATACCGCGTGGCATTGGCAGCACTGCGTTCAAATCGGGCTTTCAGTTCTATACAAGAAGGCTTTTCAGATGACAGACCTACACTATGCCCAATGGCGCGAGCGCCATGTTTCACAGGCAATGACCTTGGCCGGGATCGTTGCCTCCCGACCCACCCTGGGCACGGTGGCCGAGCAACTACTGAGCCGAGAATGGGCAGCGCGGCAATTGCCTGTGACGCTCGACCCCCTGCATGTCACCGTGCGTGGGCCGGTGTCTGACCAGGCGAGTACCGCGCTGAGCCTGGCTCAAGCGGTAGTCCAGCAGTGCGCCAGCAAAATCACCTGCAACCTTACCCCCGGCCATGATTTCCTCACGCAAGAGCAGGGCTCCGAATTTCCTCAGGCCCTGACGCTTGATCTGCATACCGTGGAGTTGCTGATCAATGCCTGCGGCACTGCACTTCTCGATGCGTACAAACAGGCGCTGGTCGAATTCTGGAACCGCGCATTACCCACCGGGCAAACGCCGCTCAGTTGCACTGAGCACTGGCTGCGGCAGCATTTTGCAAGCGCAGTCCAGGTCGCGAAGGCGTCGGGTCGCCTTACCGCTACCCAGCAGTCACTGCTGACTGAACTGGCCCGCTACCCTGTCGAGGCGGATCGTTCACGGGTTACCGAACTGGCCAAGGTAAAGCTGTACGTGCTGGGTGTACCGCCGGGCGAGCATGGGGTCGCTGGCGAATTGATGAGCAGCCTGATCATCAGTGGGCTGGAGGGTGAGCACAATACCCAGGTGTACCTGTACGACCTGAGCGGCTATCTGCAACCCTTCGACTCACTCCAGGCGTTGCTGCAGTATGTTGGACAATGGCCCGAACACCGTGCGATCGCCTGTACCGTTTCCCGTACCCTTGGCGATATGTTCGAGGCTCAGGCACGTTTGCTGCTTGAGCAGCAGCTCCATTGGATTGACCTGATGGGCAAGCGCGCGGACCTTGATGGCAGTACCTTCGCTGCAACGCTGGATGGCGTGATCTCGATGCAAGCCATCGGGCAACTGCAGGCCATTGATTATGCACGTGCGCTGTCCCGGCATCTCCCGGAGTGGTTGTTGAACGCACGCAAAAACGACCAGGATCGCTATGTTCAGTGCCTCAAGACAGTGGCGCAGATACCGGAGGTCATGAGTGGCCGTTCTTATCTCGACGGTATTCCGACGATCGAGGTCTTTGCACAAAAGCGCCTGCAGCAACAAATGCTGCGTGATCACCCTGATGCCCAGGCCGTGGCGATCGAGCAGATCGAAGTCCTCAATCATGAGGTGATCGGTGCAGCGTTGGGTAGCGCTGGCAACCTGACGGTGCAGGGTACGATTAAAACCAGCGTCCGCAGCCTGACACAACTGGCACTCGACAACCTCGAGAGCTTGCGCCCCGGGGCACTTGAAGTTCGCACCCGAGGCGCGGCTGCCTTGCCGGAATGGTTCGACATTGACTATGTCAGGCACCTGGTCCGTAGCGTCGATGCAGGCGCGCAGTATCAGGCCTTGTTGGCAAACCAACTGCGTGATGATGCTGCGCAGGTTGAACTGCGCTATCCGTTGTTCAGGGCCCAATGGTATGGGCAACTGCCGTTGCTGGCACTTGAAAACACCATTCGCGGTGCATGTGGCTTTACCGAGGCGGGGTATGAGTTGGCGGTTGCACTGACGTCATCGCCTGCGGGGCCGTCGCCAACGGTGTCCGCACTGGCCTTTGTCGCTGAACCGGGCGCCTCGGCAGACAAGGTAGAGAACACCTACTTGATTGAGCCTTCCTCGCCGGGGCCTCTGCTGTTGTTTCGACCCCTGCACGCCACGCCGCTGTTGCAGTTTGCCTCGCGCAAGGCACTGTTGGAGCAGATAGTGGCTGACCCAGGGTTGCAGGCGGATATCCTGTCCCGCTTGGCCGATCTGGTAAGGCCGATCTACGACCATGGCGGTTTCAGCGAGCCGCACCTGCGAAGGGTTCTGCTGGAACCCGATTTCCAGCTCATCGAAACGCCGGCACCTGTAGTGTTGAGTAGCCTGGCACTGTCGGGTGAGGCCGCTCGGCATGTCTATGAAGGAACTGTTGCGCAGCTGCTGCGCATTGCCGACCTGCAGTCCATCTCCAATGCCGAGGACCGTGCAAAACATTGGCAAACGCTCAGTTGGCTGCTGTTCAATACGCTGTTGCCATTTGTGCGTGGTCCCTTGGCCGCTGTGGGTTGGGCGCTGGCGTTTGCCCATGGTGTACAGCAGCTCAATGGCCAGACCAGCCCGTCGCAACTTGTACCGGCCTTGCTCGATCTGTTGTTCTGCCTGATGTACGTCCTGGAGTTACTGCCGCTACCGGTACGGCCATCGGCTGCAGGGGCTGCGCCGTTACCCCCGTCAACCGAGGCTCCGATATCGCTGCGTGTTGAAGAGGCGCCCGCGGTATTGAGTAACGGTACGGTGCTCAATCAGTTGGACTTTTCCTGGTCATCGGCTCAAGGCCGGTTGTCGAGCGCACAGGTTCGGGCGCTGGCACGTTTTCGCTCAGCTAAATCAATCGACACACTCGGCTCGCCGGATGCGCAGGGCGTGTATTCCTTCCAGCACAAAAACTGGGTTCAGATCGGCCATGACGTTTACCCGGTGCGAGTGGATGAAGAGGGGGTACGCATCGCCGACAGCCGCACACCGGATGAGCCGGGGCCCTGGCTGAAACGTCAGGCCGATGGCACCTGGGCGTTGGACCTGCGTTTACGCCTGCGCGGTGGCATGCACGGCAGTGCGCGTATACGTGCGGCCCAGGTGAGCAAGCAGGCGCGTATTGCAGCGTTACAGGGAGAGCTGACAACCCAGCGTGCGCAACTGGAAGCGCTGCGGGACGCACCCAGGCGCCCAGAGGAATTATCCGGGGCTGAACTGGCCAGCCTGATTGAACGGCTGCGTCAGCACGACGAACTGGTCGGGCAGGTGATCAGCAACATGCAAACGCTGAACGACCTGTCGGCGGTAAGCGGCTATCGGCGCATTATGGCCGAAATG
Source organism: Pseudomonas sp. HLS-6 (assembly GCF_002753995.1). Taxonomy (NCBI): domain Bacteria; kingdom Pseudomonadati; phylum Pseudomonadota; class Gammaproteobacteria; order Pseudomonadales; family Pseudomonadaceae; genus Pseudomonas; species Pseudomonas sp. HLS-6. The sequence goes on along the minus strand of NZ_CP024478.1, from coordinate 2,978,221 downwards.
CTCAGGCAGCACATGCTGGTCAAGGGGCAACTGTCTTCAGAGCTGCGTTTGCAGCGCTTTAGCGTCAAGCAGTTGATCGACCGCTTGGTCAACAGTTTTGAGGGGCGAGGCGGGTTGCCTGCGTTGCTCAAGGGGCACGGTACGCCGGAACGTGCACTGTTGGAGAAGTATTGTGCCAAGCAACAGGCCCAAATCACTGAAATTGCCGAGACGACTTACGCCATGGAGTCGCTGGCGCCAGTATTGGAAAAAACGCTTCCTGATGGCCCTCGTTACTTGACGGAAATTCAACTGCTTCAGGTCGGGTTGTCATCCTCCCTGGCCTGGCGGGGGACGCAGTTGTACACGATTGCCCTCGGGATCATGCTGAAGATCGAAGACAGCAGCACGGTGTTGCTGGAACAGGTCGTTCCGCAAGCCAAACTGGCCTGTCGGTTGAGAATCGATGCGAAGGACCCTGCCTTGTCGGCGCAGGAGCAGGTGGAGGTGTTGGATAACGCGGTACGAAGCTACCAAAAATCACTCGACACGCTCGATAACTACCGTCAAAGCCTTGATGAAGCCGAACATCAGGCGTTGCTGGCGCCGCTGCGCGATCTGATTCATAAACTCCTGGACCAGGCATTACAGGCGCTGGCAGAGCAGATCACTCACCTTCCCAAAGCGCCAAAGCCCAAACCGGGGCCTTCCAGCCGGGGTAAAACGCTGATTCGTACCCGAGGGCAGCGCCTGGTCATCGGGCAGCGCCGTGCTGAGGGGCACGCGGGGCAACCGGCGATTGTCGATGTAATGGACCCGATCGAGAACACGGTCATTACCAGTTATGAACAGACCCCTGGCGAGTCAGTATGGCGCGAGGTGCCAATGGCCCAACGGACACAGGCCGCCGCGCAACCGGGTGTTGCCCTGCGGACATTGCTGGGGCGTGCCGATGCGCTGTTGCGTCAAGCCGATCAGTCCATTGCGCGTGCTCAGGCCCAGTCACTGACGGCTCAGTTGCCTTCTGACATGGAGGACCTGCTGGTGTTGCAGGCTCGGCCCTTGATTGACTTGTACTCGCAGATCGATGCGCTGCTCATTCGTGACAACGCGACCGATGAGGCGGTGACGGGGCAGTCTGCAGAATTGATAAACAAGGCCTTATGGGACAAGTCCGAGCAGATGCGCGAGGCTGGCAAGCGGATTCGTATCGAGATGATCAAACGCCAACTGCCAACGGCTGCACGGATTGCCTACCTGCACGAGCAGAAGGCGATCACCATCGCACGTACCGTCAGGCGTAAACCGTTGAAGGACAAGCAGCAACGGCTGGTGGACTACCTGGATGAGTACGAAATACGTGACAAGGATGGCGAAGTGCTCTGGTATGCCCATTTTCATTACGCCAGTGCCGACGCAGCCGAGCGTGACTTCAGCGCTGCCCATGTGAAAACCCGCGAGCAACGACGACAAGGCTTGCAGTGGCAGAAAGCGCAGGCCAGCGACGGCCAGCAGGTGATTGCGATCTATCGCGCCAAACTGGACAAGAAAACCGCAGATGAAGTGTTTCTCGGCCAACCCTGAGTGAACGACGGCGCTGCTGCAGGCGTTGGCCGGTCAGTCATCGCGCGTCGGTGCGCTTTATGACGGCCAATGCCTCTCTCTGGACTAATCTTGAGCCCAACAACGGGCTGAATTTTCCGACATCCAGTGGAGCCATCGTCATGCAATTGGGAATCGTGGGGCTGGGCCGCATGGGCGGCAACATCGCGAGAAGGTTGATGCGCCATGGCCATCTTCCAGTGGTTCACGACCGTAACGTGGAGGCAATCGATGCCCTGGTCGTTGAAGGCGCGCGCGGCGCGCAGAGCCTCGAGGACATGGTTGGTCTGCTGGACAAGCCGCGGGCCGTGTGGGTAATGCTGCCAGCCGGTGAGGCTACCGAGCAGACCATTGCCCGGTTGGCCGACCTGCTGGAAGCCGATGACGTGATTATTGATGGTGGTAACACCCACTACAAGGATGACATCCGTCGGGCCGACACCTTGGCCACACGTCAACTGCATTATGTCGATGTAGGAACCTCGGGCGGCGTCTGGGGCCTGGAGCGCGGCTATTGCATGATGATCGGTGGCGAGGCAGCCATCGTGGAACGGTTGGAATCGTTGTTCATCGCGCTGGCGCCGGGGGTTGGCAACGTTACCCGTACCGAGGGGCGCACGGGGCCGCTCGGGCGCGCTGAGCAGGGCTACATCCATGCCGGGCCTGCAGGTGCCGGTCATTATGTGAAGATGATCCACAATGGCATCGAGTATGGCCTGATGCAGGCTTATGCCGAGGGCTTCGACCTGCTCAAGAGCAAAGCCAGCGCAGCACTGCCCGCCGAGCAGCGTCTTGACCTCGACCTGGCCGAGATTGCCGAGGTCTGGCGCCGTGGCAGTGTCGTCACGTCCTGGCTGCTAGACCTGACCGCCAACGCGCTGGTCGCCGATCCGCAACTCGACAGTTTCAGCAGCGCCGTTGCCGACAGTGGGGAGGGGCGTTGGACCATTGATGCGGCAGTCGAGCAGGCAGTGCCCGTGCCGGTGTTGTCGAGTGCCCTGTTTGCGCGCTTCCGCTCACGCCAGCAGCAAGGCACCTATGCCGACAAACTGCTTTCAGCGATGCGTTTTGGTTTTGGTGGGCACAGTGAGAAGTTCGAATGACGCTAGCCAAGGCTGAAACCGCTGAACCGTGCACGCTGTTTCTGTTTGGTGCCAATGGCGATCTGGTCAAACGTCTGCTGATGCCTGCCCTGTTCAACCTGCAGCGTGATGGCTTGCTTGACCCGCGCATGCGTATTGTCGGGGTCGATCACAACCCGTCCGCCGACCGTGAGTTTGCCGCGCGTCTGGAAGCCTTCATGCGTGAACGCGACCAGGGTAATGAGGGCACACGCTGTTTTGATGAAAAGCGATGGGGGCGCCTGGCCAGGCGTATTCATTATCTGACTGGCGATTTCCTCGCCTCGACCACCTATCAAGCCATCGCACAACGGATCGACAAGAGCGGCACGGGCAATGCCATCTTCTATCTGGCTACCGCCCCGCGTTTTTTCGCCGAGGTGGCCCGGCAACTGGGCGGCGCTGGGTTGCTCGACGAATCCAACGGCTTTCGTCGGGTTGTGGTGGAAAAACCGTTCGGTTCCGACCTGGCCAGCGCTGAGGCGCTGAATGCGGCGTTACTCACGGTGATGAGCGAAAAGCAGATCTACCGCATCGACCACTACCTGGGCAAAGAGACGGTGCAGAACATTCTTGTCAGCCGCTTCTCCAACGGCTTGTTCGAGGCCTTCTGGAATAATCACTACATTGATCATGTGCAGATCACCGCAGCCGAAACCATCGGCGTGGAAAGCCGTGGCGGGTTTTACGACCACACTGGGGCATTGCGGGACATGGTGCCAAATCACTTGTTCCAGTTGCTGGCGATGGTTGCCATGGAGCCGCCAGCGGCGTTTGGCGCCGATGCCGTGCGCAGCGAGAAGGCCAAGGTGATCGGGGCTATCCGGCCTTGGTCGACGGCCATGGCTTTGAAAAATTCGGTGCGTGGGCAGTACACGGCAGGCAAACAAGGGCGCAAGAAACTGCCGGGGTATCGCGAAGAGCCCAGGGTTGGCCCGCATAGCCAGACCGAGACCTATGTTGCGCTGAAAGTCATGATCGACAACTGGCGATGGGTCGGGGTGCCATTTTACCTGCGCACCGGCAAGCGGATGAGCGTGCGTGATACCGAAATCGCCATCTGCTTCAAGCCGGCGCCTTATGCGCAGTTTCGTGACAGCGATGCCGAGCGGCCGAAGCCCAACTACTTGAAAATCCAGATCCAGCCCAATGAAGGGATGTGGTTTGACCTGCAAGCCAAACGCCCGGGGCCAACCCTTGCCATGGAGACGGTGGAGTTCGGCTTTGCCTACAAGGATTTTTTCAAGATGCAGCCATCAACGGGCTACGAAACGCTGATCTATGACTGTCTGACCGGCGATCAGACGTTGTTCCAGCGCGCCGACAACATCGAGAATGGCTGGCGTGCGGTACAGCCTTTTCTCGATGCGTGGCAGTGTGGCGGTGATGTACAGCCGTATGCGGCTGGCGAAGATGGCCCGGCTGCAGCGGATGAACTGCTGGCACGGGATCACCGCGCCTGGCATCCGATTGGCTGAAAATTGGCTGAAAAAAACAGGGCTTCGACCGGCGGTTGCCTGTCGAAGCCCTGTTCGGCGCTCAAGTGTGCTGTTGGCCTACAGCCAATAGGTCACGGCCCACCAGCCCAGCCCGCCCATGACGATGGTGTAGGGCAGGGCCATCCAGACCATCCGCCCGTAGGACAGGCGAATCAGCGGTGCGATGGCCGACGTCAGCAGGAACAGGAACGCCGCCTGGCCATTCGGGGTGGCCACACTCGGCAGGTTGGTGCCGGTGTTGATCGCCACCGCCAGGGTTTCGAAATGCTCGCGGCTCATGCTGCCCGCCAGGAACGCCTGCTTGACCTCGGTGATGTAGATCGTGGCGACGAAGACGTTATCGCTGATCGCCGACAATAGGCCGTTGGCAATGAACAGCATGCCGGGCTGCTGCTCGGCCGGCAGGGCCAGTACCGCTGCAATCAGCGGGCTGAACAGTTGTTGTTGGTGGATGACCGCGACCACGGCAAAGAACACCACCAACAACGAGGTGAATGGCATGGCGTCCTGGAAGGCGCGGCCCAGCCGATGCTCATCGGTAATCCCGGTGAAGCTGGTGATCAGCACGATGACCAGCAGGCCGATCAGGCCCACTTCGGCGATGTGCAGGCCAAGGCTGACAATCAGGATCAAGGCGGCCAGGCCCTGAATCAGCAGTGCGGCGCGTTGCTGGGAGGTCCGGGCGGCATCGTCTTCGGCGGCGTAGGCGGCGAGCACGCGGCGCACGTTGTCCGGCAGCAAGGTGCCATAGCCAAACCAGCGCAGTTTCTCCAGCAGCACGCAGGTCACCAGGCCGGCGGCCAGTACGGGCAAGGACACCGGTGCGACCTTGAGGAAGAAGTCGGCAAAGTGCCAGCCCATTTCATGACCGATCAGCAGGTTCTGCGGCTCACCCACCAGGGTGCAGACACCGCCCAGTGCCGTACCGACTGCGCCGTGCATCAGCAGGCTGCGCAGAAAGGCGCGGAACTGTTGCAGGTCTTCATGGTGCAGGTTGGCCAGGTGCTGATCATCATCGACCAGCGACTCTTCGCGTGGGTTGTTGCCTGATGCCACCCGGTGGTACACCGAGTAGAAGCCCACGGCGGCACTGATGATCACCGCGGTCACGGTGAGGGCATCAAGGAAGGCCGACAGAAACGCTGAGAGGAAACAGAACAGCAGCGACAACAGGGCCTTTGAGCGCACCCCGAGCAGGATGCGCGAGAACACGAACAGCAACAGCTCTTTCATGAAGTAGATGCCGGCCACCATGAACATCAGCAGCAGGATCACCGGGAAGTTGTGTTGCAGCTCTTCGTACAGTGTTTGTGGCGTGGTCATCCCCAGCAACAGGGCTTCGACCATCAGTAACCCGCCTGGCATCAATGGGTAGCACTTGAGCGCCATGCCCAAGGTGAAAATGAATTCGATTACCAGTACCCAGCCAGCCACTACCGGGCCGAGGGTAAACAGCAACAGTGGGTTGAGCAGCAGGAACAGGCAAATGGTGGCTTTATACCAACGTGGCGACTGCCCGAGAAAATTGTGGGCCAGGGCGCCGGCCAGGGAGCGGGACATGAAAAATGTATCCTTATGATTCAACAGCTGCGCAACTTGCCGGATGTGGGCCGCAAGATCAAGGCGGATGTAGTCCTTGTTTTGGCAAAACCACGGTCTGGGTGTCGGCCGTCACCTTGATATAGTCCTGCGACTAACCCTGCCTTAGCCCGAGGAGTGCCGTTGTGACCGACTATCAAGCGTTCAAGGTCGAACTGTCGAACAACATTGCCCATGTACAGATCAACCGTCCGGAAAAGGTCAACGCGATGAACGCCGCGTTCTGGGCGGAAATCATCGACATTTTCAAATGGATCGACGATACCGATGCTGTGCGGGTCGTGGTGATCAGCGGCGCGGGCAAGCATTTCTCGTCCGGCATCGACCTGATGCTGCTGGCCTCGGTGGCCAACCAGCTGGGCAAGGACGTTGGCCGCAATGCGCGCCTGCTGCGGCGCACCATTTTGCAGATGCAGGCGTCCTTCAATGCCGTCGACACGTGCCGCAAACCGGTCCTGGCGGCCATTCAGGGCTACTGCCTGGGGGGTGCCATCGACCTGGTCACCGCCTGCGACATGCGCTATGCCGCCAGCGATGCACAGTTCTCGATCAAGGAAATCGACATGGGCATGGCGGCGGACGTCGGTACCTTGCAACGTTTGCCACGTATCATCGGCGATGGCCTGGTGCGAGAGCTGGCCTATACCGGCCGTACCATCGACGCTGAAGAGGCGCGGCAAATCGGCCTGGTCAACCGTACCTTCACCGATCAGGCCAGCCTGCTCGACGGGGTCTTTGCCATTGCCAAGGAAATTGCGGGAAAATCCCCCATTGCCGTGGCCGGCACCAAGGAGATGCTCAGCTACATGCGCGACCACCGCATCGACGATGGTCTGGAGTACATCGCCACCTGGAATGCTGCCATGCTGCAGTCCACCGATCTGCGGGTAGCCATGGCTGCCCACATGAGTAAACAGAAACCCGAGTTCGCCGACTGAAACCACCCAGCCGCGGGCTCGCACAAGGAACCGGAATATGTCAGTGCGTTGGACAACCGCGGTACTGGATACGAACATCAGCGGCGGCTTGGCGGTCGCCCGCTGTGCCCAGGGTTTTCTGGTTGACGATAACGGTGCCTTGTTTCCCCGCGATTGGCTCAAGCACCAGGGCCTGGAGGTGTTGTGCGAACACGGCATCGGCTATTTTGATGGGCAACCGGTGTTTCTGTTGGAGCTCAAGGCCGAGCAGGACGTACCCGGCTGCAGCTGGCGTGGGCTGCGCCAGTTCATGCTCGAAGGTGACTTCGAGATTTACAAGGTGCTGGGGTACGCCGCGCAGATCGGTACCTGGGCCCGTGAACACCGCTTCTGCGGCAGTTGTGGTCAGCCGATGCAACAGATCCACTGGGAGCGCGCGATGTACTGCGCGCCGTGCGACCTGCGTTTCTACCCACGTATCTCGCCCAGCATGATTGTGCTGATCACCCGTGGCGATGAAATCCTGCTGGCCCGTTCACCACGCTTTGTCACCGGGGTGTACAGCACCCTTGCAGGCTTTGCCGAACCAGGTGAGTCCGCTGAAGACTGCCTGGTTCGTGAAGTGCGTGAGGAAGTGCAGGTCGAGGTGAAGAACATCCAGTACGTCGGCAGCCAGTGCTGGCCGTTCCCGCACTCCATGATGCTGGGGTTCCATGCTGAGTACGCCGGGGGCGAGATCGTCATGCAGCCTGACGAGATCGAGGATGCCCGGTGGTTCCGGGTCGATGCATTGCCGCCGTTGCCAGCAAGCCGCTCTATCGCCCGGTACCTGATTGACCTTTATGTAGCCCGTCGTTCAGGCCTGGCTGAACCAGTGTTGCCAAGCTAAGCGGACAGTCAGCCCGAGCACGACGGTGATGAACACCGGGCGGATAAACTTGGCGCCGCCGCTGATGGCGGTGCGTGCACCGAAAAACGCACCCACCATCAGCGCCGACCCCATGGACAGCCCGATCAGCCAGTCCACTTGCCCCGAAAAGATGAACACCGACAGTGCGGCTGCGTTGCTGACAAAGTTCATGCTGCGCGCCACACCGCTGGCCCGTACCAGGTCGATGGGGTACAGCAGCAGGCTGCTGACGGTCCAGAAGGCGCCCGTGCCAGGGCCGGCAACGCCGTCATAGAAACCCAGGGAAAAGCCTTGGGGAAACTGCCTGCCTTTCTTGATCGGCGCGTTGGCGTCCAGTGGCGCCTTGGGCGTGCCACCGAACAACAGGTAGACGCCGCAGGCGAAGACGATCACCGGTAGCATCTTGTTCAACCACTCGGCGGGCAGGTAATGGGCGGTGACCGCGCCAATCAATGCACCAATCGCCGTACCGATCAGGCCTCGACGCCATTGAATGGGGTCGAACAGCTTGCGCCGGTAGAACGTGAAACCGGCGGTAGCCGAGCCAAAGGTCGAGCTGAGTTTGTTGGTACCCAGTACCAGGTGCGGTGGCAGGCCGGCAGTCAGCAGGGCGGGTGTGGTAAGCAATCCGCCGCCACCGGCGATGGCATCGATGAAGCCGGCGACAAAAGCAACGGCGGCGAGAATGGCGAGGGTGGTCAGGTCAACGCTGAGTTCAAAAGGCATTTAATCGGCTTAATTCGGCAGGGCGCAGAAGGGCCGACATGGTACCGCCAGGTGCCTGCTGGGGCCAGCCTTGCTGGCGCCTGCTGCCGCAGGCAAGCCAACAAACCGCCTCGCCGCGCGGCTCAGGACAGGAAACCGCCATCGACATTCAACGCCACCCCTGTGGTGTAGCTCGAGGCATCGCTGGCCAGATACAGCACCGCACCCGCCATTTCCTTGGGATCGGCCACGCGCTCGAGCGGAATTTGCTGCAGGGCCGTGTTGAGGATGGCCTCGTTCTTGACCAGCGCGGAGGCGAACTTGGTATCGGTCAGGCCGGGCAGCAGGGCATTGCAGCGGATACCGAACGGGGCGCACTCCTTGGCGAACACCTTGGTCATGTTGATCACGGCGGCTTTCGTTACCGAGTAGATGCCCTGAAACAGCCCCGGCGAAACCCCATTGATCGAGGCGACGTTGATAATACTGCCGCCGCCGTGCTCGCGCATGAGCTTGCCGGCTTCCACCGACATGAAGAAGTAGCCGCGGATATTCACATCAACGGTCTTCTGGAAGGCACTCAGGTCGGTGTCCAGCACGTTGCAGAACTGCGGGTTGGTGGCCGCATTGTTTACCAGAATGTCCAGGCGCCCGAATTGCCCGCGAATAACGGCAAAGGTCTCGCGGATCTGTTCCATTTCGCCGATGTGACATGCCACGGCGGTCGCCTTGCCGCCTGCCGCGATAATGGCATCGGCTACGTGCTGGCAGCCTTCGAGCTTGCGGCTGGAGACGATGACATGGGCGCCCTGCTGGGCCAACAGGTGCGCAATGGCTTCGCCGATGCCACGGCTGGCCCCCGAGACAAAGGCGATCTTGCCGTCGAGGTCGAACAGTTGGGTCTTGGACATGGGCAATTCCTTTCTTCTTGTTGGTGTCAAAGGCTGGATTTTTCGATGACCTGTAGGCTCATATGCTCCAGCAGTCTGTTCATGTGGATGAACGGGGCGAAACGCTTGTCCTGGGTTTGCCCGTGATAAAAGCGGTAGTAGATCTGCTGGATGATACCGGCCAGGCGAAACAGGCCGTAGGTGTAGTAAAAATCAATATTATCGATCGTGATGCCCGCCCGTTCGGCGTAGTAATCAACGAATTGGCGACGGGTCAGCATTCCGGGGGCGTTACTCGGCTGGCGGCGCATCAGTTGTACGGGGGCAGGGTCTGTCGCTTCGATCCAATACGCCAGGGTGTTACCCAGGTCCATCAGCGGGTCGCCGAGGGTGGTCATTTCCCAGTCCAGTACGCCGATGATCCGCATTGGGTTGGCGGCATCGAGGATCACGTTGTCGAAGCGGTAGTCGTTGTGAATGATGCCGGGGCGCGCGTGGTCTGCCGGCATCTTCTCGCGCAGCCAGGCGACCACGGCTTCCCAGCGCGGCGCGTCAGGGGTCAATGCCTTCTCGTAGCGACTGCTCCAGCCTTCGATCTGGCGCTGTACGTAACCTTCAGGCTTGCCGAGGTCGGTCAGGTTGCAGGCGCTATAGTCGACCTGATGCAGCTCGACCAGGCGATCGATGAAGCTCTTGCACAAGGCTTCGGTGCGCTCGGCGTTCAGGTTCAGCTCTGCCGGCAGGTCGGCGCGCAGGATGATGCCCTTGACCCGTTCCATTACGTAGAATTCGCTGCCGATCAACGAGGCGTCGGTGCAATGCACATAGGCCTTGGGGCAGTACGGGAAACCACGGTTGAGCTGGTTGAGGATACGGAACTCACGGCCCATGTCGTGGGCCGATTTGGCCTTGTGCCCGAAAGGCGGGCGGCGCAGTACCAGTTCCTGTTCCGGGTACTGCAGCAGGTAGGTCAGGTTCGAGGCCCCGCCGGGGAACTGACTGATGCGCGGCGTGCCGCCCAGGCCGGGAATCTGTGCTTTCAGATAAGGGTCGATGAGGGCGACGTCGAGTTCTTCGCCGGGACGGACCTGGGTGGACTGGTCGTTGAGCGTCATGCTTATCCCTTATGATTGAGGCCTGAGATTATTGGCTAATCTAATTCTGGCCCTCGGGCCGAACAAGTGCCGCAGGGCTTTATTGGCGGCCGTGTTGCCGGTCGATCAGCGGTCCTGATGGGCCAGCAAAATGCAGGCGAAAAAAAACCGAAGCAGGCAACACTTCGGTTTCAATTGCATCCGCAGACGGCTTAAACCGGGAACAGCTCGCTGAGCTTCATCGACAGCATCATGTCGCCCTCAACGCGCAGCTTGCCGCCCATGAAGGCCTGCATGCCGTCGGTTTCGCCGCTGACGATACCCTTGAGGGTTTCGCTGTCCATGACCAGGGTGACGTTGGCGTCTGGGTTTTCGCCTTCCTGCAGGTCACAGGTGCCATCCTTGATGATCAGCGCATAGTGCTTGTCTTCGTCGGTCACGTTGAAACCGAAAACCAGGTCCAGGCCAGCAGCGGCAGCTGGGTTGAACTTGGATTTCATGGCTTGAACGGCATCAGCTACAGAGGTCATGGTGCATTCCTTATTAAGTGATTTCGGCGACCGGCAAAGGTCACCATGGGCCGGTACTCAACGATAGGTCATGAGTTCCGGCGCCTTCAACAGCTGCACATGGGCTTGGCTGTTGAAGGAAGCCAGGGCCACCTCGCTGCCGCGAAACTTCAATTGGCTGAGCGAGGTGTTGATGATCTGCCAGTTCAGTGCGAAGGCCTGGTCTGGTGTCATTCGGGTAATCAGGTGGAGCAGGGCAGTAATGGTGCCGCCCGACGTAAAGATCGCGATATTGTCGCCATGCTCGGCCTGTTGCAGCACGCGTTGCAACCCGGCATTTACCCGGGCGACGAAACCCTGCCAGCTTTCCACCTCGGGGTGCTGGTAGTCACCCGTGTGCCAGCGGCGAACAATCAGGGCAAAAATACGCTGAAACTCACTGCGGTGTTGTGCCGCGTTGCGCAAGACATCCAGTGCGTGGGGCTCGTCTGGCAGCAGGCTCGGCAGCAGGGCGCGAATCAGCGTATCAGCATCGAACTCGTTGAAGGCGCTGTCGGTTTCCAGCCTCGGCACCGTGGCGCCGGCCTCCTGCATGCGCGCCAGTGCCAGGCGCCCGGTATCCTGCTGGCGACGCAGATCGCCGGCCAGGCAACGGTCCAGGCGCAGGCCCAGTTCGGCCAGGTGTTCGCCAAGCACGGTGCTCTGGCGAACACCGACGGGCGAGAGGACGTCGTAGTCGTCTGCACCAAAGGAGGCCTGGCCATGTCGAATCAGGTAAATGCTGCCCACGTTGCGACCGTCTGCCGGAATTAAGGGTTTCGGCGAGGTTAGGTTGCCGCTGTCAGGCTGTCAATGAAAAAACATACAAGCGTTTGAAAAGGTTGTTTGAACTGTGATGCCGGTGTTTTCAGGCGCTGGCAGGGGCGGGGTAGCGTCGGTATGCTTGAGCTCTGGTTCGCGCCGTATGGGCGCAGGCATGTTAAGGAGTTACTGTGGAGTTTCTTGCTAACAGGGGAGCCACAGAGGTCAAAGCCACGCAGCACAAGGGCTGGACCACATATGACCACCACTGCCAAGCGAACCAATGTTAGAACAGTGTTAGAACTTGCCACGCCATGGGTCTACCGCAGGCAAGGCCGCTACACACTCCGAATACGCCCAATGGGCTCCAAAGCTACCTGCACGCTCTCACTCAAGACGACCCATAGGCAAACCGCTGTGACCACCGCTAACCACCTGCTGACCACGCTGAGAACGTTCCATCTCGATAACCCTGATGCCACTTGGAACCAGCTCATCGAGCGTCTCAAGGAGATCGCAGAGGGCATCCTTTCGGCTGGCTCAGTGTGGGATCGCTTCGACCCTATCAGTGCCTCTCCGGCCTATGGTGGCATGGGAGTGGTCTACTCGGACTTCCGTAGAGATCTCGAAGAGATTGCCCACACGATGCCTCTGACGGTCGACCAGGCAAAGGCTGTGATGTTGGGGACCAAGATAATGGTTGCTGCTGAGAGGCGCACAGAGGGCGACCTTGAGGGCATCGTGGAGATCATTGAGGGAATGAAGCACGCCACTGACGTGCCTGATCCTGTGTCCCTATCTGTATATACGAATCCTCAAGGCCCTCTTAACGGCTCTCAAGGTACTTGCACCACGTTAGCTACTCGCCAGCTCACCACCTTTCAGCATCTCGCGGACCTCTACATGGAGGAACGCAAGGACGATCTTGAAGGCTCGACCTTGAAGAACCTGACGGCATCTGTGCGGACCATCAGCGGGCTGCTCGGTGACTTGGATATGACGACCCACACACGGGCTGACATGCTGGCCTTGAGGGAGAGCCTGAAGGAGGGTCGGCAGGTCTCAACGGTGAACAAGATCCTCAGCCATCTCGCCACCATCGCTAAGTGGGCTGAGGCCAATGCCCATATAAACAAGGCATTCGTGGACAAGCTCCAGATCCGTAAAGGTGCTGAGAGCCAGCGTAAAGAGTTCTCACCGGACCAAGTAGCCAAGCTCATGGAGCACGCTAACAAGCTGCCAGCAACCGATTGGAAGCGCTGGGGGTTGAGCCTTGGGGTCATCACTGGGGCTCGCATCGGGGAGATCTATCAGATCACCTCGAAGGACATCGCTGAGATCAATGGTCACTTGGTCATGGACATAAACATCAATGACGGGAAGACCATCAAGAACAAATTCAGCATTCGTAAGGTGCCTTTGGTAGCGGCCTATGGGCTGGATCTTGAGGCGCTCCAGGCGTTCGCTGAGTCTGCCAATGGGAAGCTGTTCAAGATGTCGCAGAGTGGCTTCGAGCAGATGCTGAACTTGCTGATCCGTGATGTGCTGGGCACCGAGACCAAGACCGGGCTGTCATTCCATTCGCTTAGACACCATCTTTCAGGGTCCTTGAAGGCTGCTGGTGTTTCCGTTGAAGTGGCTGATGCGATCACCGGGCATAGCTCCGGGTCGATCACGTATGACCGCTATGGGGCGGGTAGGGGCGTTGAGATTGGCTTAATGGCTGAGGCTCTGGGAGCAGCCTTACTGACCAAGTAGTGATGCTGGGTGACCTACCGAAATTCGGTATGGGTCTCACTGATACGGGAATCCAATATCAGTTTCCCGCAGATCCCTTCGGGAGTAGTACGCGCCTATGACACCTACAAAAAAGTTGAAGGGCTACCGCTTGCCGGTAGGCCTGCTTTGAAAAGCGCAATGTCATAGGCATCGAGCTTGATGACCTATCGAATCTCGATCCTCCATAAGGCCATGAAGAAAGCCTTTGACTTGGTTGAGGTGAAGCCCTGGGGCCTGCCGAAATCGCGGACCTCCTCCCTTCGCTCGCAAAGGTCCTCTTCAATTTGACGCCGCAGCACCTGACGTCGGTCCACGTTGCCTCCTATCTGCCCAACGAGGGCGCCCAAGGCCCCTGGTACATCGACCAAGGCTTACGCGTGACTCTGCTTGTGATGCTTAACTGCTATCATGTGCTTTATTTTGCCAAGCCAAGGTTGCGTAGTTAATGAACTTATTTGGTTTTTTGAAGAAGCGAAAGAAAGTAGAGCCCAACACGCCTCCGCATTTTGATCCGAATACTATTATCGATCCGGAGACAGAGAGATTCATTAGCGCCGTATGCTCCACACTCAGCCCTCAGTTCTTTCTTCTTAGATCGCAAAACGATGGAGTACCACCCCCCATAGTCCGGGGAAGAAATAGAGATAAGCAGGCAATAGTTGACCTATGGCTCGCGGGGTATATAAGTGGTTATTGCGACGCTTTCAGTCAACTCTGCGGAAGAAAATTTGACATCAATGTCCTTTATATTATTTACGCGGCATTTTACGAAAAAGCAGATGCAGTGGAAGCCATTCATACATACCATATCGCCAGACTTACCTTGGCATCAGACAAAGAAGCGGCTCATATCTTGGGGTTTGATGAGTTTGAGGAAGGCATGCTGGCGGGCGGCAATAACGTTATGGACTGGCATCACAAGGAAATCGAGCGGCCCCTCGGGATATACAAAAAATATTCAAACTACAGATAGCGAAAAGCATCATCTATGTGCTCCGTCTCGTGATCCGCAAGTAACCCTGCGTCGAGTTCGCGGCGTTGATCTGGCAACTCCCGCAACGAGCCCTCAAAACCGCTGTTTTCGAGTCAGCCCGTGTCCTCGCCATCAAAAGCGACTTCGCCAAATTAGCTACAAGGCAAGATGTCTATTTGAGCTGACTTGAGGGTCAGGAATGACTAAAAAATCTCATGCCCGCAGTTTTTGAGGCTATCGCTTAGCCCCGTGGCGCGATGATCGACACACGACCAATACGCTGGGTCAGGATGGCGGACGTGGCGATTCTGGAGCATCTCGCGGGTCTGGAAAAACCCTCACTATGTACGGCATAAAGTTCGAGCTCGGCATTTTTATAAAAAGTCAATAGTTAATTGTAAAAGCCCTCACTATGGCCAACCAGCCATACGAGGGCCACAACATGACCGACATGCTTTCTCCGGGGCAGCTCGCCGAGCTTTCTCAGCAACTCGGAGCGAACGCCGACCGACTTATTGACGCGTACAATCAGAAGAACCTCACCATAGTCAAGCAGCAACCCAAGCAGAAGAGCGCCAGCGAACGGCGCGGCAGGCCACCCAAGCGAATTGCAAATCCCTTCGTGGGTCACGTCGGGCCAGCCACCGAGTATGGTCGATACCCTGCGTTCACTCTGGACATCATCGAAGGCATATCAAGGCTCAACTGGCACGACCGCAAAGAGGGCTCGACCGAAACCGCCAAGCCGCTGTCCGTCAGTGTGCTGATGGACCTCTTCGCATCCGTCGAAGAGATCACCGCTGCGACGGTCAAGGAATTCACTGGCCTGGAACTCCGACAGTCACAGCGCTACGTCAAAGCTATCGAGCTGGCGATGCCGCATGTCCTTGCGTCTCGACCTCAGCGTCTCATCGACGCGATGGGCAGTCACGCAACTCCGGAGGACTGCCCGATTTATTTACGCCGCATGTATGTAGAGAAGACGTATCGAGCTCTTTCGGGGGGAGTGCCACTCGACGGGGAGATCTACTGCCTCCTGGGGCAGTACCGCAAACGCAGTGATTCGACCAGCTATGCAGACGCCGATGGCCTGCCTCGTCGAATTAGTGTCGTATGTATGTAGGGACACTCGACGAGCCCCGTCAGGGGTGAATGTGTTTGTTGTCGAACACCAGCCATTTGGGATAGGCCACTTAACGGGCAACCCTGCGGGGATCTCATTCGTGATCTGCCTGTTCCATCTCCTCGCCCGTTGCTGGGCATCTCAATCAATCCAGTCTTTCTGATAGCGCCGTTCATGCCACGCCGGTTCCCTTTGTCGGGGGCTGGATGACCGGCTGTGGGTGCGGCCTGAAGGGCTCTACCAAAAGGAAATTGACATTATGCACAACACCAACACCCTGCTACCTATCGCTATCGAGGGGCACACCTTTAAGCCAAACGTTGAGGGCCTGTGGAGCCTCACTGAAATCAACAAGGCTCTACCTGACCTGACAAAGCCACCTGCTCAATGGCGTGGTCGTGACCGTGATTACTTCGAGCGATGTGCAAATTTGCATACCGTTCGTGGTGACAGTGGGGGCACCTACGCGACCGAACGGGCAACCATCGCCTACGCTATGGCCTGCTCACTGGACTTCTATGTGATGGTCGTAGATGCCTTCGTTGCTATGCGTAACCACGCTCTCAGTGAGCTTCGCCACAAGGATGTCCTCTTGGACGCCAACATGCCCAAGGCTTCGGCCCTCGACATGAAAGCCCGAGGCGCTGGCCTTACGTGGACTGAGGCTTGTCGTGTGGCTGGTATCCAGCAACCCCGGCTCGCTCTGGACGCTTTGGTCTCAATGGGCGCCTTTGTGTACCCCGTGGACAACTTCGGGAGCCGTGAGGGCTCACCTCGACCACACAAGTCCGGCTTCGAGAAGACTGCCTTCGTGAAAGTCTCATCGGACTTCGGTAACCGGGAAGGCTGGCGCGTAAAGCCCCGTGGTCTGGATTGGCTGCGCAGCAAGGCCGAGGAGATCAACCTTAAGGTGGCCGAGGAGAAGGCCCGTAAGGGTAAAGCCAATCGAGCTTCCAAGACCCGCCTCAAGAAGGTCCTTGAGAACTCTTCGCCGGACTACTGATTCCACCACCATCTGAAAGGAGAGAACCCCATGGGCTACTTACAGGCCATCATCTGGGCCTGTCTGGTAGTCCGTGTGGTCCTCTGACTGTGGACGCATAGGTCACCGTAAAGGCTTTCGCATTTCACCGGATATTTTTCCTTGACCACCTCATTGCTTCTACTCGTGCAGGTTCCCCCGTGTGGCCTCTCGCAGGCGCCATAGGGACCCCTCGCGGCAGGCGATAAGGACCCCTGATTGATCCTCTCGATGGTCCTCATCGTGGCCTCAGCGCTGCCTGAGGTGGCGTTGTTGTTGACATCAAAAGTGTTAGAACAGTGTTAGAACCTTGTTAGACATCGCTTGCTCGATGCCCGTAGAATGGGGCTTTCAAGCCTTTGAGGTGCCCCTGTGGAGTTTCTTGCTGAGTACGCAAGCTTTCTCGCCAAGACCGCGACCCTGGTGATCGCGATACTGGTTGTTCTGTCGGCCCTCGCCGGCCTGCGTGGCAAGGGTCGGCGCAAGGCCGGTGGGCAATTGCAGGTTACCAAGCTCAACGACTTCTATAAGGAACTACGTGAGCGGCTGGAGACCAACCTGCTCGACAAGGCCCAGCTCAAGGCATTGCGCAAGCAGCAGGGCAAGGCCGAGAAGTTGCAGAAAAAAACACCTGACGATAAAAGCCGGGTCTTCGTGCTGGACTTCGACGGTGACATCAAGGCGTCTGCCACCGACAGCCTGCGGCATGAAATTACGGCGCTGCTGACGCTCGCGACGCCGCGTGACGAGGTTGTGCTGCGCCTGGAGAGCGGCGGCGGCATGGTCCACAGCTACGGCCTGGCTGCTTCGCAGTTGGCGCGCATTCGCCAGGCGGGTGTACCACTGACCGTGTGCATCGACAAGGTCGCGGCCAGCGGCGGCTACATGATGGCCTGTATCGGCGAGAAAATCGTCAGTGCACCGTTTGCCGTGCTGGGCTCCATCGGCGTGGTGGCGCAGTTGCCCAACGTCAATCGCTTGCTGAAAAAGCATGACATCGACTTTGAAGTGCTGACCGCAGGTGAGTACAAGCGCACCCTGACCGTCTTTGGCGAGAACACCGAGAAGGGGCGGGAGAAGTTTCAGGAAGACCTGGACGTCACTCACCAGCTGTTCAAGGATTTCGTGTCGCGCTATCGCCCTCAGTTGCACATCGATGAGGTCGCCACCGGCGAAGTCTGGTTGGGTGTTGCCGCGCTGAACAAGCATCTGGTTGATGAGCTGAAAACCAGCGATGAGTACCTCAGCGACCGTGCCCGAGAGGCGAACCTCTATCACCTGCATTTTGCCGAGCGCAAAAGCCTGCAGGAGCGGGTTGGCTTGGCCGCCAGCAGTTCGATCGAGAATACGCTGGTGGGCCTGTGGAGCCGTTTGAGCCGCTGGCGCTGAGTCAACGGTGTCCTCGGTGAGGCAACTGGTCGGGCTTTTTGCATTTCGGACTTTAAGTCTGCAAATGACCAGCTAGTCTCAGTTTCTGTTGATGGCCGGTATTTTCAGGTAATCGATGGGTTACCGGTAGCGGTCTATCGCAGGAGGGGGCGCAAGGATGAGTGATCCTTACATTGAAGACGATGGGGACGAGTTTCCAATCAATAGCCGGGTCCGCTGTGGCCAGGCGGCAGTCAGGCTCGGTTTTGCCAACATGACTGCCGACGATGCGTCAGGCCTGAACCCGCCTGCCAGCCAGCAGCGGCGTCGCCTGGCCAAGTTCGTGCCCAGGGTTGTGGTACCGAAGCGTTAACGAACACGTCAAGAATAGCCCCGTCTGCATGAGGGGCTTTTTAATGCCTTTTGTCGGTAACAGCCTGTTGAGCAAGGTATTTTTTCTGATTGATTGATCTCGCTCAAACGCCTGAGCAGTTGGTCTCGCGGCTGTAACACTTGTGTGTCTTACTAGGTGCGATTCAATCGAGGAGGACCTCAATGCGTATCAGGGAAGCGACTTATTGGCGCTGGGCAGACCGGCAATTGAGCTGCCGTAGCCATGATGAAAAACTCAGCGACGGCATCAGTATTGATGTGAAAGCCCGCCTTTCACGTACTGGCGCTACACAGTTGTTCGTGGGTATCTATGCCCGCAACGGCAAGGCGTTGGTCGAGGAGTACTACGCGAACCGGCCTTGCGAAAGCATGACCCGGGCGTTGGTGTGGGGGGTTGATCGGGCCCGGGCCTTGGCCACGGGCGCGATAGCGATTGAAACCCAAACGTTACGGCGCCAGGCCTAGGGCGTGCCGTGGCGATTGTGGCTGGCCTGGACAATGCGTTGGGCTGGCACGCGTAACTGCGTTAGCAGGTATTCGGCAAAGCCCGCGTCGTAGGGTTGCAAGGCAATGGCCTGTGCCATGCACTCAAGCCACTGGGCGCTATGGGTTTCATCGATCGGCCACTGGGCATGGAATGCCGGGATCGAGATGGGCCCATAACGCTCACTGAACAGCCGTGGGCCACCCAGCCAGCCGCTGAGAAAACAGGCCAGTTTGTCCCGGGCCATGCTCAAATCCTGCGGGTGCATGCGTCTGATGAGTGCAGCTTCCGGGCGTTCGTCCATCAACCGATAGAAATCGTCGACCAGTCGGCGCAGGCCATCAATGCCGCCAGCGGCTTGGTAGGATGCATCGCCAGTACCGAATGCAGGTTTGTTCATCCGCAGGACTCATGAGCTCAAAGGGTCATTGTAGCCAGAGCTGGCGCCGCCTTGAACGAAAAAAGCCCGACCTTTTCAGGCCGGGCTTTCTCGTTGCAATGGCGTGATCAGCTGTAGCGGTCGATCAAGCGTACGCCAGGCTGGTTTTGTACGGCGGCCCATTCATGTTGCAGGGTCTGCAGTACGTTACCGATGAAGTGGGTATCGGCAGCGGCCTTCTTGCCGACGTAGCCATGGCCACGGCGGTACATCTTGAAGCGGGCACGCATGTTCGGGTTGCGTTGCTCGAACTCTTCTTCACCAGCCAGCGGCGAGACCTTGTCGATGCGAACTTCGCCCGAGTCGCAGACCCAGAGAATGTGGCTGTCGAGACTGTCCTTGCGTGCTGCGAACAGCCGGGCCAATTCGTCGATAGTAGGTTGATTGTTCAAGTTCATCATTAAAGCCCCCTTAACCACCATTAATTGTTGAGTTATTGCTTGGCGCCAATCATGTAGCGTTGACAGAAAGCTGCTACAGCAGCGTCACAACAGGGGGCTTCTACTTTCTGCCTTTTGGGCAGTACCCATCCAGCGACAGCTCTTGGATCCGTTGAGCCGTCTGGAACACCCTTGCCAGCGCTCCCGATCGGGGAGACGTCTGCATCATGCAAGCGGCGATGAACGGCGTCAATAGGGTTTGTAGTGTTTTTTTATCTTCACTACATATTGTCCGACAATACCGGGCCTGGGCTTATTGATCCGCATCAGCGCAGGTGTCATCGGGATGGCGGATCATGGCCGGCACATGCCTTTCAGGGAGATCCTCATGCATTCACCGGCCTCCACGCCTTCCTCAGAAACCGCCAAGGCTTCGCTGCCGTTGGGCCTTATGGTCGGTATTGCGGCCTTGATTGCGGTGCTGTTGCTGCCATTGCCGGCTGACTTGCCTGTGGCGGGGCAGCGGGTCTTGGCGATCCTCGCATTTGCCGTGGTCATCTGGATCACTGAAGCGGTGTCGTACGAAGCCAGCGCCATCATGATCACTTCGCTTATGGCGTTCTTGCTTGGCACGGCACCGACCCTGGCCGATCCCTCGGTGACGTACGGTTCGTCCGCCGGGATCACCATGGCCTTGACCGGTTTCTCCAACGCAGCGCTGGCGCTGGTGGTTGGCGCCTTGTTCATTGCAGCGGCCATGACCCATACCGGGCTGGACCGGCGTATCGCACTGGTGACCTTGTCCAGTGTCGGTGTCAGCACCCGGCGCATCCTGCTGGGCGCCGTCGCAGTCACGGTATTGCTTAGCCTGGTAGTGCCCAGCGCGACGGCGCGCAGTGCCTGTGTCGTGCCGATCATGATGGGGGTGATTGCGGCCTTTGGCGTCGACAAGCGCTCAAACATCGCCGCCGGGATCATGATTATCGTTGCGCAGGGCACCAGTATCTGGAACATCGGTATCCAGACCGCAGCGGCACAGAACCTGCTGACAGTGGGCTTCATGGACAAAATGCTCGGCGGGCGAGTGTCTTGGATTGACTGGCTGATCGCCGGTGCGCCCTGGGCGGTGCTCATGTCGTTGGTGCTGATCGTCGTGGTACTGAAAATGCTTCCGCCAGAGAGCGACAGCATTCCCGGTGGCAAGGCGGCGGTGGCGGATCAGTTGGCCGCATTGGGGCCGATGACGTCTGCGCAGAAACGCTTGCTAGGCGTTTCGGTCCTGTTGCTGCTGGCCTGGGCCACGGAAGGCAAGTTGCATCGCTTTGACACGACCTCGACCACCTACGCCGGGCTGGTCTTGCTGTTGCTGCCGCGCTTTGGCGTGATGACCTGGAAAGATGTGCAGTCGCGCATTCCGTGGGGCACGGTGATTGTCTTCGGTGTCGGGATCAGCCTGGGCACTACCTTGCTCACGACGCAGGCCGGGCAGTGGCTGGGGCAGCAGGTCGTGGCCCATACCGGCCTGGACCAACTCGGTACATTGGGGGTGTTCTCGATTCTTGCGGCGTTCCTGATCCTTATCCACCTCGGCTTCGCCAGTGCCACCGCACTGACCTCGGCGCTGCTGCCCATTCTGATTGCCGTGCTGCAGACGCTGCCGGGCGACTTCAGTCGCCTGGGGATGACCATGGCGTTGGGGTTTGTCGTCAGTTATGGCTTCATCTTGCCGATCAACGCGCCGCAGAACATGGTCTGCCTGGGTACCGAAACCTTCAATGCCAGGCAGTTTGCGCGGGTCGGTGTGGTGATTACCCTGATCGGCTACCTGCTGATGCTGGTATTCGCGGCTACCTGGTGGCACTGGCTGGGCTGGATGTGAAAACAGGGTGAGACTTCGCGGTGGCGTCGCCACCGTGTGGGAACTGGCGTGCCAGTGATGCACACACCGCGAACTCACTGACACCCAGTCAACACCTTTGCAGGCAGGCTCACGCTCGCAGGCGCTTGCCCGTCAGAAGTTCGCCGGGGTGTTGGCGCTGATTATTTCGGCTTCATCCGGGCCGATGTTCTTGAAGCTGTGGGGCAGGGTGGTGGGGAAGTAGTAACCGTCACCGGAATTGAGCACGCTGACCTGGCCATCGACGCGCAATTCGATGGTGCCACGGGTAACCAGGCCGCATTCCTCGCCCTCGGTATGCACGATCGGCTCTTCACCGGAGTCTGCGCCGGGTGCATACAGTTCGCGCAGCATACGCATTTGCCGACCTTCCACGCTGGCGCCGACCAGCAACAGGCGCAGGCCGCTATTGCCCAGGTCGGGTTGTTCGTTGGAGCGGAACACGAAGCGTTCCTGGCGCGGCGGTTCATCGAAGCTGAAAAACTCTGCCAGAGACATCGGGATGCCTTCGAGCAGTTTCTTCAGGGAACTGACCGACGGGCTGACGCGGTTTTGCTCGATCTGCGAGATCGTCGAGTTGGTCAATCCGCTGCGTCTGGCCAGTTCCCGTTGCGAGAGCTTGTTGCGTTCACGCACCAGTCTGAGTCGTGTCCCCGTATCCATAGCTGCCTTAGTGTCAAAAATAAATGGCGACGCATTAAAGCACACTCGGGCCCTCAGTAGCGCACGCTCAATTGACACGTCCCGACCACATGCTGCGTAACACGCCGTCGCGGCGGATCAAGCCGTGAACCAACGCCGCCGCCAAGTGCAACAACACGGTCGCGAAGAGCAGGTAGGCGAGCCAGCCATGCGCCTGGCGAAGGACGGCGTAGACGCGGATATCCTGAGGCAGCAGTGCGGGTAACTGCAGGGGTAATGGATAACCTCCCGCCGAAAGCATGCCCCAGCCGAGCAGCGGCATGGCCAGCATCATCCCGTAGAGCACCAGGTGCGATGCCTTGGCTGCCCAGCGTTGCGCCGGTGGCAGGTCGCTCGGCAACGCGGGGCTGCCAACGCACACGCGTACGCCGATACGGATCAATACCAAGACCAGAAGGGCCAGCCCCACCAGCTTGTGTACGCTGACCAACAGGGTGTGCCGGGGTGACAGGTCACTGATCATGCCTACACCGATGAACAGCATGCTCAGGATCAGCAGAGCCATCAGCCAGTGCAGCCCGCGCAGCAGGGGATGGAAGGAGGGGTTCATGGTTGTACTCCTGAATGGGCCGCTTCGCGGCTGCGGCGGTTGAAGGATTCCGAGTAGGCGGCCGAGCGGGCGGCGAGAATCGGATCAGCAGACGGTTCAATGCCGGTTGGCAGAATCAGTGGGTCGAAGTTCAGGTCACGGCAGGCGCCTTGCTCGGCCGCATCGACCTGCTCAATGACCACGGTGCCCGCGTTGACTTGCCGCCGTTGCTCAGGCCAGGGTTGAGCGGGATCGTCGACTGCATCGCCCGGCTCGGCCAGGGTCAACAGCAGGTTCCAGCGCAAGGGGCCTTCGGTCAGGCGTTTGCGCAGGTCATTCTGCAGGTAATTCGGGTCTTCCACCTGGGCGGGTAATGCACTGAACGGGGTCAGTGGCTGTAGTTTCCAGCGCACGTAATGCGGGGTGCCCTTGGTGTCGATCAGGCGAAAGGCGTTGATGCTGTGGTAAGCCGAACTGGCAAAGCTGTCGGAGGGCTTATAGTCCTTGACCCACTGGCGAAAGGCCGCGCTTTCCGGGTGTGCGGCAAAGAAGGCCTGCAACCTTGCCGGGTCGGGTTTACCGGTGGCGGGTACCGGGGTCATTGCCAGCACCTGTTCGTAGAAACCCTCGATGGTGTTCACTGCCAGTACCGGCGGGGTATTCATGCCACTGCGCCAGCGTTGCCCATCATCGCTGGTGAATTCCACGGCCAGGCTGCGAGTGGCGACGCTGGCATCGGCGCTATGCGGGTTGGCGCCGCCGATGGCGAAGCGGCCAATAACCGGTACCCTTGGCTGGGCAAACACCCGAGCGCTTGAGAGTTCGGCGGCCTGGCCGCTGCTTTCAAAGTAGCCGCTGACGCACAGGCCTTTGGCGTGGTTTTTCCGGTAGCCAGGGTAGTGTCCGGCCTGAGCTTCGAAGGTGTCGACGATACGTTTCGGTGTCAACCGGTCCGGGCCGATCCAGCCGGCGGTAAAGGCAAAGCCTGCGCCCATTGCAGCGACGCCAAGGCCGATGGCAGTCAGGCGCAGCGTACGGGCGCGACCGTTTAGCGGAGTGCTCATGGTGCTATCCAGGTCAGTAAATGAGCGGGTAGGACGCACCCGCTGAAGTTTTATTCCATTGGCCTGGAATAAAATTCGCGGTCGGCCGTCTACCTCGTACACTGACTGCACGACGATCACGGATCACTCGATGAACGAACTGGATGACGACCAACTACGCGAGATGCTTCAGCGGCTGCGCCGTTTCGCCTTGTGGTTGACCCGCGAGGGCACGAGCGCCGACGACCTGGTGCAGGCAACGGTGGAGCGAGCATTGAGCCGGGGCGCGCAGCAGCGTGATCCTGCGAGCTTGCGTGCCTGGCTGTTCTCGATCCTTTACCGGCAGTTTCTCGACAGCAAGCGTCGAGAGCGCCGCCATATGCGCTGGCTGAGCTGGTTCGGGCGGGCCGAAGAGGTCGGGAACAATACCGAGGATATTGTCGAGGCTCAGTCCGGTCTGGCTGCCTTTGCCAGGCTTTCGGCTGAGCAGCGCGCCTTGTTGATGATGGTGAGTGTTGAAGGCATGAGCTACAAGGAGGCCGCGCAGGCCCTGGATGTACCGATTGGCACGGTGATGTCGCGCTTGTCGCGGGCCCGTGCAGCACTGCGAGAACTGACCGAGGGCACGCCGTTGCCCCCTGGGTTGCGGAGGTTGAAATGAGTCGGTTGATCCCATCCGAAGAGGAATTACAGGCTTACGTCGATGATCGGTTGCTGCCCGAACGTCGACGTGAGGTAGACAGGTACCTGGCGGCACATCCGCAGCGGGCCGCCGAGCTTGATGCCTGGCGTGCCGATGCCCGGCGTTTGCGTGCTGCCCTGGCAGGGCAAATCGAACAGGCGCCTAACCCGCGCCTCGACCCGGCCTGGGTTCGCCGCGACCTGCGTCAGCGTCGCCAGCGCCGCTGGGCCAGTGCTGCGATGCTGCTGGTCGCGTTGGGCGTAGGGGGGCTGGGTGGCTGGCAGGCGCGGGAGGTCAATCTGATGGCTGGCAACCCGCCGATGGCCGACGCCGTGCAGGCGCACCGGCTGTTCGCCTATGCATCCTCACTGGACTTGTCGGTAAACACCCCAGAGCAACTGCAGGCCTGGTTGGGCCAGCACTTCAGGCATGCCGGCAATCTGCCGGACCTCTCGGCCTATGGGTTTACTCCGGTAGGGGCACGGTTGCTGAGCAATGAGCAGGGCCCGGCCGCGCTGCTGCTGTTCCAGGACCGAAACGGTGAGCGTGTCAGCCTTTTCCTGCGCTCTCCCAGTGAGCGTTATGTGCGGATGCCCAGTGGTGAGCGCACCGAGGGCGAACTGCAAGCGCGCTACTGGTCTCGCGGTGACTATAACTATGCATTGATCAGTGACGTTGCCGATGCGCGTGGCGCGCAGTTGCGCCAGGTACTGGGCACCGCCCTGTAGCACGGGTGCTACCTGCTATTCATTAATCGAATACCGTTAATCACTGCGTTCGATTTATCGAATCCTGAGTCCCGCTCTAAGATCCTCGGCACTGACTCATCACTGGCCCCGCGGCCATAGCAGGAGAACCCGATGAACATTTTGATGGTGCTCACGTCCCACGACACCCTGGGTAATACAGGCCACAAGACCGGCTTCTGGCTGGAAGAGTTCGCAGCCCCTTACTACGCATTTCTCGATGCAGGGGCGCAGGTCACCCTGGCCTCGCCCAAGGGCGGCCAGCCGCCGATCGACCCCAAGAGCGACGATCCCGGCGCGCAGACTGCCGCCACTGAACGCTTCCAGGCCGATGAGGCTGCACGCAAGGCCCTGGCCAGCACCCTGACCTTGGCTCAGGTCAACGCCGATGATTTCGATGCACTGTTTTACCCCGGTGGTCATGGTCCGCTCTGGGACCTTGCTGAAGACCCGCGCTCGATCGCCTTGATTGAACGTTTCCAGGCACTGGGCAAGCCCGTTGGTGCGGTCTGCCACGCACCGGCGGTGCTGCGCCACACTGTGGATGCCAACGGTGCGCCTTTGGTCAAGGGCAAGCAGGTGACGGGTTTCAGTAACACCGAAGAAGCGGCTGTCAACTTGACGGATGTGGTGCCTTTTCTGGTTGAAGACATGCTCAAAGGCCATGGTGGGGTGTACAGCCGTGCCGAGGACTGGCACAGCCATGTGGTCGTCGACGGCCTGCTGGTAACCGGGCAGAACCCAGCGTCCTCCGATGCCACCGCCCACGCCTTGCTCAAGCTGCTCTAAGGCTGGCCACCCGGCTGCCCCCGAGGCAGGCGCTGTTCAGCCTGCCTTCTCTTCGTTTCAGCATCAGACGAGTTGATTACATGTCCGCACTCTTTACCCCGTTCCAGCTCAAGGGCGTGACCTTGCGCAACCGCATTGCCGTCCCGCCGATGTGCCAATACACCGCCACTGACGGCTTGATCAATGACTGGCACCTGGCGCACTACACCAGCCTTGCGCGTGGTGGTGCCGGCCTGGTCATTGTCGAGGCCACCGCTGTTTCACCGGAAGGGCGCATTACCCCGGGTTGTGCCGGCATCTGGAACGATGCCCAGGCCGACGCGTTGGCTGAGGTCGCCTCTGCGATCAAGCGCGCCGGTGCCGTACCGGGTATTCAGATCGCTCATGCCGGTCGCAAGGCCAGTGCCAACCGTCCGTGGGAAGGCGACGATCACATTGGCGAAGAGGATGCCCGTGGTTGGGACACCCTCGCACCCTCGGCGATTCCTTTCGGTACTCATCTGCCGAAAACCCCAAAGGCCATGACCCTCGAAGACATTGCCCGTGTTCGCGCGGACTTCGTGGCGGCGGCACGCCGTGCCCTGGCGGCCGGTTTTGAGTGGCTGGAGCTGCATTTTGCTCATGGTTACCTGGGCCAGAGCTTCTTTTCCAGCCATAGCAACCAGCGCGATGATGCCTACGGTGGCAGCTTTGAAAACCGTAGCCGCTTCCTGCTTGAAACCCTGGCGCAGGTGCGAGAGGTCTGGCCGGAGCACCTGCCGCTGACCGCGCGTTTCGGTGTCATTGAATATGACGGTCGCGACGAGGCGACGCTGGAAGAGTCCATCGAGCTGGCCAAGGCATTTCGCCGGGGTGGGCTGGACCTGCTCAGTGTCAGCGTGGGTTTCACTGTGCCGGACGTCTCTATTCCATGGGGGCCAGCGTTCCTTGCGCCGATTGCCGAGCGCGTGCGTCGTGAAACGGAACTGCCGGTGGCTGCTGCGTGGGGCATCGACAGCCCGGCAATCGCGCAAGCTACCCTGGCCGAGGGGCAGATGGATCTGGTGATGGTGGGCCGCGCTCACCTGGCCAACCCCAATTGGCCCTACCAGGCGGCACTGCAACTGCAGGTAGAACGCCCTTCCTGGGTGCTGCCCACGCCCTACGCCCACTGGCTGGAACGCTATCAGGTCAGCCAGTAGACTGGCCGACCTTCAGCACTGAATATTGCAGAGAGGACTGTATTGATGATTCACGTCATTGCCCGTGTAGTCGCGTTGCCGGAGCACCAGGCACAGGTTGAGGCGGAGCTGCGCACGATGGTCGCCGCTACCCGCCAAGAGCCGGGCAACCTGTGCTATGACCTGTTTGCGGACCTTGACGGTGGCGCCGGGTTCTCGTTGTTCGAGACCTATGCCGACCAGGCAGCACTGGAGGCTCACCGTGACAGCGCGCATTTTCAGGCCTACCGCAGTCGCATCAGCGGCTGGCTGGCGACACCCCCGGAAGTCCAGGTGCTACGCGCCCTGGATCAGGCGCAGAAGCCCTGTGCCTGAAGCCCGTCCTGATGCCCGACACCGCTAGCGGGTGATACGCAGGGCTGTCGTTGTCGTAGAGGTGGATCACGCCGCGCGGGGCTGATTCACCTCTACCGTAATGTGTACCAGTTCTTCGTGAATACTCAACCGCCGGCGCACGGCATCGGCGTTGAATGAGCCGTGGCTGACGAGGGAGAGGATACAGGCGTACTTTCCTTTACCAACACGCCAGACATGCAGGTCGGCGATTTCCGCCTGGATGGGGAACTGCTCGATCACCTCGCGGATTTCTTCGACGACTGGCGCGTCCATTTCGGCATCCAGCAGCACGCGCCCGGTTTCGCGCAGCAAGCCTACGGCCCAGATCGCAACCATTGCCGCGCCGACAATTCCGATCAATGGGTCCAGCCATACCGCGCCCCAGAGTTTGCCGCCGATCAGGGCGATGATTGCCAGCACCGAAGTCGCCGCATCGGCAATGACGTGCAGGTAGGCTGAGCGCAGGTTCAGGTCGTGATGGTGGTGGTCATGCCCATGTCCATGCCCTTCATGAGCGTGCCCGTGGTGGTGATCGTGATGATGCGAGTGATCGTCCTTGAGCAGCCAGGCGCAGGCCAGGTTCACCGCCAACCCGACAATGGCAATCGCGATGGCTTCGTCATAATGGATCGGGCTGGGGCTGAACAGTCGCTCGACGGACTGGAACAGCATCAAGCCCGCGATACCCAGCAGCACGATGGCGCTCGAGTAGCCACCCAGTATCTCGATTTTCCAGGTACCAAAGGCGAAGCGCCCGTCGTTGGCCAACTGCCGGGCCGCGCGATAGGCAAAAACCGACAAGCCCAGCGCCAGAGCGTGTGAACTCATGTGCCAGCCGTCGGCAAGCAGCGCCATCGAGTTGGACAACCAGCCGCCGCAGATCTCTGCGACCATCATCACCAGGGTCAAACCCAGGGCCCAGCGGGTCTTTTTTTCCGCCAGCGGATTCCCTTCGTCGAAGACATGGGAATGCCGGTACTCGGAGGCCAGTGAATTCATGGGTATCATGCTCGGGATATCAGGGGGTTCGCATACTATACCCCAGTATACTAATTGGCGAGAATGCAATGGCACACACAACCAAAGGCAAGAAGCAACTGCTGACCCGGGTTCGCCGGATCAAAGGGCAGGCAACGGCACTGGAAACGGCACTGGAGCAGGACACTGACTGCATCGCGATCCTGCAGCAGATCGCGGCCATTCGCGGTGCCGTCAATGGCTTGATGACCGAGGTGATGGAGGGTCACATTCGTGAGCACCTAGGAGCAGAGGATTTGACTGCGCAGCAGCGGCAAGCCGAAGTCGACCAGATTGCCGCTCTGCTCAGGTCTTATCTGAAGTAGTGCAGGGCGATTGATAGCGCTTAGTGGCGTGCCATGCGCTGTTGCAGGTACTCGATGACGGCCTGTTGTTCGCCAACGAATTCAACCCGTTCGCCCTTGCTGGCGCGCTGGAAGGCGTACATCGGGTCGTAATACTCGTTCAGCAGGCCTGCGATCCAGCCGCGGTGCAAGTCAACCTGAGCACTGCGTTGCTGCTCATCGAGCGCGTCCTGCAGCAGGGTCGAGAAACGCTTGTAGCGCTCGCCACCCAGGCGTTTCTGGATGTTCGCCATGCTGTTTTGCAAGCGCTGGGCATACTGTACGAACCCCGTCTCCTCGCCGTGGACAGCGATGAACTCGGCACACAGGCCCGTGACGTAGTCCTGAAGGATGCGTTCGATACGGTGTTCCAGGCTGTCTTCGAGCCAGACCATGGGGTATTGCTGCATGCCCTGGTAGAGCTCCAGGGGCAGGTTGCAGCTGCCGACCAGACGGCTCTCGTCCTCGAGTACGAACTGTTCGATACCGGCATCACGCTTTTTCAGCAGGTCGATGGCCAGGCGGTTTTCAAAGTCAATCTGTGCCGGCTGGCCGGTAGCGCGCTTGCCGAAGCTGGAACCACGGTGGTTGGCCAGCCCCTCCAGGTCGATGGCGTTGCGCAAGGCATGGATCACCTCGGTCTTGCCGGTGCCGGTGAGGCCGCCGACCAGGACGAAATCGCACTGCGCCACTGCCTGCTGGGTGGTCTCAAGGAGGAAGGTGCGCATTGCCTTGTAGCCACCGACTACACGCGGGTAGTCGATACCGGCCTCGTCCTTGAGCCACTGCTGGGTGATCTGTGAGCGCAGCCCGCCGCGAAAGCAGTACAGGTATCCGTTTGGATTGGCCCGGGCAAAGGCAGCCCAGGCGGCAATGCGCTCGTCCTTGGTAGCACCGCAGACGAGTTGGTGACCCAGTTCAATGGCCGCCTGCTGGCCGCGTTGCTTGTAGCAGGTGCCGACTCGCTGACGTTCCTGATCATTCATCAACGGCAGGTTGACTACACCGGGAAAGGCACCTTTGTTGAATTCAACGGGGGCGCGAACGT
Source organism: Pseudomonas sp. HLS-6 (assembly GCF_002753995.1). Classification (NCBI taxonomy): domain Bacteria; kingdom Pseudomonadati; phylum Pseudomonadota; class Gammaproteobacteria; order Pseudomonadales; family Pseudomonadaceae; genus Pseudomonas; species Pseudomonas sp. HLS-6. The sequence continues at coordinate 2,948,282 of NZ_CP024478.1, read as the reverse complement.
CCATCAGTGGCACATCATCGATAAACAGTGAGCGGTAGTCGTGGGTGTTGTCAGCCATTACACCACCTCTACCGCGTGCCGCTGTCGCTCGACCAGTTCACCGATCGGAGCCAGTGTCAGGCCCAGTTCGGTGGCTACAGACAGAAATTCGGCTTCACCCTCGGGGCTTACTGCAACCAACAGGCCGCCGCTGGTCTGCGGATCGCAGAGCAGGTTTTTCTGTTCATCACTCAGGGCTGCGATCTTCTCGCCGTAACTGTCGAAGTTGCGTTGCGTGCCGCCAGGCACGCAGCCTTCGGCCAGGTAGTAATCGACGCCGGGCAGGCGCGGTACGGCGCTGTAGGTGATGCGTGCGGTCAGGTTGCTGCCGTCGGCCATTTCCACAAGGTGGCCGAGCAGGCCGAAACCGGTAACGTCGGTCATCGCCTGAACACCTGACAACTTGCCGAAACGGCTGCCGGGTGTATTCAGTGTGCACATCCAGTCGCGGGCCAGGTGTTTGTCCTCCTCGCGCAACCGGGCTTTCTTTTCCGCCGTGGTGAGGATGCCAATCCCCAGTGGCTTGCTCAGGTAGAGGCGGCAGCCCTGTGTGGCGGTGTCGTTGCGTTTCATGTGGCGTTTTTCGACCACGCCGGTGACGGCCAGGCCGAAAATCGGCTCGGGTGCATCAATGGAGTGGCCACCGGCCAAGGGAATGCCTGCGGCATCGCATACGGCGCGGCCACCACGAATCACTTCGCGGGCCACTTCTGCGGGTAGCAGGTTCACTGGCCAGCCGAGAATCGCGATGGCCATGAGTGGGTCGCCACCCATCGCGTAGATATCGCTGATGGCGTTGGTGGCGGCAATGCGGCCGAAATCGTAGGGGTCATCGACAATCGGCATAAAGAAATCGGTGGTCGAGACCACGCCGCGCTCGTCATCGAGTGCGTAGACGGCGGCGTCATCGCGTGAGGCATTGCCGACCCAGAGTTTCGGGTCCAGATGCTGGGCGCCGCTACCGGCCAGGATCACGTCCAGCACCTTGGGGGAAATCTTGCAACCGCAGCCGGCACCGTGGCTGTACTGGGTCAGGCGAATGGGTTCGCTCATGTCACACCTCAAGGAGTTATAGCGCCGGATTCTAGCAAAGCTGGTCTTTGTGCTGCTAACTCCTATAATTCGGCACCTGTAAGCCCTACCTATTGCGCTGTCGAACCGGAGAACTCCCATGCTCAAAAACACCCTGGCACTGCTTGCCGGCCTGGTACTGAGTGGTTCCGCTTTTCTGGCTCAGGCCACTGAAACCTTGCGCGTCAGCGCGATTCCCGATGAAGCCCCAACCGAGCTGCTGCGCAAGTTCAAGCCGCTGGGCGCTTATCTTGAGCAGCAATTGGGCATGAAGGTGGAGTTTGTGCCGGTGGCCGACTACCCGGCGGTCGTCGAGGCTTTGGCCAGTGACCGTCTGGACCTCGCCTGGCTTGGCGGTTTCACCTTCGTCCAGGTTCACCTGAAAAGCCCTGGTGCCACGCCGCTGGTACAGCGCGAGCAGGATGCCCGGTTCACCAGCAAATTCATCACGGCCGACCCGCAGGTCAAACAGTTGTCTGACCTCAAGGGCAAGACCTTTGCCTTTGGCTCGGTATCGTCCACCTCCGGTAGCCTGATGCCGCGTTTCTTCATGCTCAAGGACGGCATCAAGCCAGAAACCTTCTTCAGCCGCGTAGCGTATTCCGGTGCCCATGACGCCACGGCTGCCTGGGTGCAGGCGGGCAAGGTCGACGGCGGTGTGCTCAACGCCAGTGTGTGGGACAAACTGGTGGCCGCTGGCAAGGTCGATACCAGCAAGGTACACGTGTTCGCCACGACGCCTACGTACTTCGACTACAACTGGACCGTGCGTGGCAGCCTTGACCCGGCGCTGGCGCAGAAGATCAAGGCGGCGTTCCTGGCCCTTGATCCGGCCAACCCCGAGCACAAGGCCATTCTTGATTTGCAGGCGGCTACCCGTTTCATCGAAACGCGCCCGGAGAACTATGCGGGTATTGAAGAGGCCGCTCGGGCTGCTGAACTGCTGAAATGACGATCCGACTGACCGGGGCCTGCCTCAACCATGGTGCGCTGCAAGCGCTGCGTGACCTGAACCTGACCATCGAGGCCGGCGAGCAGGTGGCGATTATTGGCCCCTCGGGTGCTGGCAAGTCGAGCTTGCTGCACCTGATTGCCACCGCCACCAAACCAGGCAGCGGCGAGCTGGAGGTGCTCGGCCAGCGGCCCTGGCACCTTTCGGCGCGGCTGCGGCAAAAGCTGCGTACGCGCCTGGGGCTGATTCATCAGGTGCCGCCCTTGCCGCCGCGTCAGCGGGTGGTCACCACCGTACTGGCCGGCCGGCTGGGGCAGTGGGGGACCCTGCGTGGGCTGCTCAGCCTGTTGCGGCCCGTCGATGTGGCCGGCGCGCGCGCCGTGCTGTCGAGCCTGGACCTGGCGGACAAACTGTTCGTGCAGTGCCAACAACTCTCCGGCGGGCAATTGCAGCGAGTTGGCATCGCCCGGGTGCTGTACCAGCAGCCGGACCTGCTGCTGGCCGATGAGCCGGTCTCGGCGATGGACCCGGTGCTCGCTGCGCATAGCCTGACGACCCTGTGCAGCTACGCCAGCGTACGGGGTATTACCCTGGTCGCCAGCCTGCATGCGGTAGACCTGGCATTGGCCCACTTCGCACGAGTGATCGGTATTCGTGAAGGCCGTCTGGTGTTCGACAAACCGGCGACTGAAGTGACCGAGGACTTGCTTGATGCCTTGTACGCCAATGAGCAACTGACCTCGCCGGTTCAGCCCGTTGCGCCGCTGACCCTGCAGATTCCCCGATGCTGAGTCGTGACCTGCGCGACCCGGCAACCGCGCCACGGCTGTTGCTGACCCTGCTGGCGCTGGCACTGCTCTGGCCGGGGCTGCACCTGAGCGAACTCGACCTCGGTGTGTTGTTTCAGGCCGACAGCCGTCGTCAGATCGGCAGCTTCGTCAGCGCTTTCTGGCCGCCGGCTCATGACCAGGCGTTCCTTGAGTTGCTATGGGGCGCCACGCTGCAAACCCTCGCCGTTGCCACGGCGGGCATGACCCTGGCCTTGCTCCTGGCGGTCCCGGCCAGCCTGCTGGCCAGCCGCGCGTTGTCGTTGTCCGCAGCCTCCCGGGGCGGGCGCCCCAGTGCGTTGGCTGTGGCACTGCGCTGGCCGGTGCGTGCGCTGATGGTGTTTCTGCGCAGTGTGCCGGAAATCGTCTGGGCGTTGCTGTTCGTAAGGGCCGTGGGCCTGGGGCCGACCGCGGGTGTGCTGGCTATCGCCATTACCTACAGCGGCATGTTGGGCAAAGTCTATGCGGAGATTTTCGAGTCGGTCGATCAGCGACCTGCCCATGCGTTGCTGCAAGCTGGCAGCACGCGTCTTGGGGCTTTTTTCTACGGTATTTTGCCCTGTGCGGGTACAGAGCTGGTGTCGTACACCATCTACCGCTGGGAATGCGCGATTCGGGCTTCGGTGGTGATGGGGTTTGTCGGTGCTGGTGGGCTGGGCCAGCAGATCGATTTGTCGATGCGCATGTTTGCTGGCGCGGAAGTGGCTAGCATGTTGCTGACGTTCCTGGTGCTGGTCTGGCTGGCCGATCAACTCAGTGGCTTGCTGCGCAGGAGGCTGGCATGAGGCGCCTGATCAACCTGCTGGTGCTGTTTGCGGTATTGGCCGCGATCGTTTCATCGTTTGCTTACTTGAGCCTGGATCTGTGGGCGCTGGTGGGTGAGGGCGGGGCGGGCAAGATGGGGGAGTACGCGGCGCGTTTCCTCGCTCCTGATACCAGTCGCGAGCACCTGCAGGCCGTTGCGCGAGGTGCGCTGGAAACACTGGCCATTTCGGGTGTAGGCACGTTGTTGGCGGCGGCACTGGGCCTGCTTCTGGCATTGCCTGCGGCCGGATTGTTCGGCGGGGCCTTGCGAGGGCTCGCGCGGCTGCTGCTCAATGCCTTGCGGGCGATACCCGAACTGGTCTGGGCGGTGCTGATGGTATTGGCCGCAGGGCTTGGGCCAAATGCCGGTACCCTGGCGCTGGCCTTGCACACGGCGGGTGTGCTGGGCCGGCTGTATGCTGAAGCCTTCGAGAACACACCCACTGCAGCGGCCCAGGCCATTCGCTTGCAGGGCGGCAGCCAGGTTTCGGCGTTCTGCTACGGCATGCTGCCCAACCTTTGGCCGCAACTGTTGGCCTACACCCTGTACCGCTGGGAAAACAACATCCGCATGGCTGCGGTACTGGGTTTCGTCGGTGCCGGAGGGCTGGGCCAGATGCTGTACATGACGCTCAGCCTGTTCCAGGAGTCGCGGGCCAGTACCGTGATCATCGCCATGCTGGCGCTGGTGTTGATCGTCGACGCGGTGAGTGACCGCATTCGCCAGCGCTGGGTGCTCAACTGATGTAGGGTGTTCTCCGTCGCCTTGGCCGTGTCGCGGCTAAATGTTTTCGCGTAGGCGCTTCAGCTAATGCCGTCACTGGCTTACCCTAGTGTCTTTTTGGCGCGGCACTGTGCCGAATGCCCTGCCGATGGAGTTCAAGCATGTACCAAGACACAGCCACCGTGACCGTCAGCGCTGAGCAAAGCGCGGGAGAGGTCGAGGCGGTCGACAATGAAAACGTAGCCATTGGCCTGGAAGCAGTGACCGACAACCTGAAGAAGGTGCATTTCACCGGCCAGTTGGCGGCGCCGGATGCACCGACGCATGTGTGCATTACCCTTAAGAACGGCCTGTCCTACTACGGCCCGATTGTTAACGGCCATGCCGAACCGAATGGCGGCTGGCTGGCCTTTGAGTGCGACATGATCGATCCGCAATTGCTGGGTTAATCCCGCCTCGGCATCGCCGTGGGCCGACCATGGCGATGCTGTGCAATGGCCGCTAGAAATACTTGAGCCAGGCAATATCACGGCGTTGAGCCTTCAAACTCGCGAACCTGCGTACGGCAGGGTATAGCGCTACAGCCAGCACCCCGGCAGTCAACCAGATGGCCCAGATGCCATCGAACCCGAAATAGTCGCCCTGGTTCAGCCCAAACAGCGCCACGGCGAGCACATACAGCCCTTTCAGCGCGTACAGATGCAGCAGGTAGAAGAACATTGGCGCCGACCCGAGCACGCTCAAAGGGCCGATGGCCTTGTGTTTCTGGAGGCGCTCGAACGTTAGCAGCAGCAACAGGCCAAGGCTCAGGGTCAGGGCAAGGAAGAGCAGGGATGGCGGGTACTTGGTGATGTTGAAGAAGCTCATCAACGTATGCAAAGGAGCTTCGCCGGCCGTCCAGGGGCGTTCGCCGTAGCCATTGAGCAGGCGCAAGGCAACAAAGCCAATTAAACCGAAGCTTGCCCAGCCTGCCAGTTTGCGTTGGCGTGCAGCCGGCGCTGCACCGCGTGCGAACCAGGGGCCGATGGCATAGCCCAGGCCGATGACGCCAATCCACGGCAGCACGGGATAAGAGGTGCGCAACCGCAGGGTATCCGACAGCTCGATCCAGCCGCGATCATGCAAAATCGCCCACGGCACGTGCAGCGCCGTCCCATCCGGGAAGTGCAGCGGGTCGAGCAGGTTGTGGCCGACAATGATCAGCAGGCTCAAACCCAGCAGGACCTGACGTGGCAGCCAGACCAGGGCTGACAAGGCGATCATGCTCAGGCCAATCGCCCAGATGACCTGCAGGTAGATAACCGTGGGTGGCAACTGGAACGTCCAGGCGAAGTTGACCAGGGTGAACTCCAGTACCAGCAGAAACAGCCCACGCTTGAACAGAAAACCGCTCACATCGCCTTTACCGGCGTACTTTTCACCGAACAGGTAAGCCGACAGCCCGGTCAGCAAGACAAACACAGGCGCACACAGGTGGGCCAGGGTCCGGCTGACGAACAGCGCAGGCTCTGTCACCGTTATGTCCATCGGGTCGGACACTTGTCGGTGGAGCAGGAAGGTCTCCCGGACGTGGTCCAGCAACATGAAGAGCATGACCAGCCCCCTCAAGGCATCAATCGAGAGCAACCGGTTGGCAGTGGTAGTGGTTGTGGTGTGAGCAAGAGCAGGGGTCATGGGCCGTTCGCAATGCGGGGGTTGATAGGCATTAAGGCTAGTTACTCTATAACATTGCTTGTGAGAATAGAAATCTTTAACCCGGCGGGTTGTCGCAATGTTGGGACGTACGTGCCTTGATTTACGCGGCTTCAGGGCCTTGAAGGACACCAGTAAACCCATTTTAAATATGGTTTTAGCTCAGGCCGCCTTATACAATGGCGCCCGCCCGCAGCTGACGGTATCCATGCTGCTATCGGAAACACAGCCTGATTGTGCCTATGACCTATCCGAGCAGTTCTTCTCCGACACTCCCCGCTACAGACCGTCAGCCTCGCGACAGTAACCACCTGATCATGGTCGTTGTTCTCGGGTTGGTGCTGCTTGCCGTATGGCTTGCGCCGGCTGCGGTTCAAGTCAGTGCCGGCTGGTTCCCGGTTGCGTTGCATTCGATTTGTGAAATCTTTGCCATTACCGTTGCGGTGCTGGTATTCGCGGTGACCTGGCACAGCTATCGGCCAGGGCAGCCCAGTAACCTGTTGTTGCTCGGCTGTGCGTTCCTCTCAATTGCGCTGCTTGATCTGGCACATGTGCTGTCCTATAGGGGCATGCCAGTGTTCGTTACGCTTTCATCTCCCGAAAAAGCGATCAATTTCTGGCTGGTATCGCGCGTACTGACCGCAGGCACGTTGTTGCTGATCTCCATCCGTTCCTGGCGCCCACTGACTAGTAGCACGCCGCGCTTGCCCATGCTGCTCGCGGCATTGGTGATGGTGGCGGTGATTTACGTGCTCGGCCTGTTTTTCCCCGATGTCTGGCCGCACACCTTCGTTGAGGGCATGGGCCTGACGCCCTTCAAGATCGCAATGGAGTGGGCCATCATTGGCGTGCTGGCCATCGCTTCCGTGTGTTTCTGGCGCGCTCGGCGCAGCCTTGCCTATGACGCCAATGGCCTGTTGGCTGCTGCACTGATTTCCATTCTTTCGGAGCTTTGCTTCACCGCCTATCACAACGTCAACGAGCTCTACAGCCTGACCGGGCACCTCTATAAGGTTCTCTCGTACTGCCTGATCTACCGCATTGTGTTTGTTTCAAGCGTGCGCGAACCCTACGAGCGTCTTGCTGTAGAAATCGCCGACCGCCAGGCTGCCGAGAAGCGCATCGAGGTCATGTCGTTCTACGATACGCTGACCGGCCTGCCTAATCTGGCATTGCTGCAAGACCGGACGCTGCAGGCGCTGGTCAGTATGCGGGGTGACGACCACCCGGTCGTCTTGCTCTTTCTGGATGTCGATGCGTTCAAGCTGGTCAACGATTCCCTGGGCCACGCCCACGGCGATGATTTGCTGCGGGCAATAGGTGAGCGCCTGCGTGAAGGGTTGCCAGCGACGGCTACCGTGTGTCGCTATGGTGGTGATGAGTTTGCTGTACTGCCGACTGGCCCGGTGAATGCCGATGACATTGCCAAGGTACCGCAAACCATTCTCGACCTGCTGGCTGCGCCCTTCCGGATTGCCGGGCAGGCAATCTCAACCTCAGTGTCTATCGGCGTCGCCCTGGCCCCTCACGATGGCGAAGCACCGGCTGAATTGCTGCGTAATGCTGAAACAGCCATGTACAAGGCCAAGCAGGCCGGCCGCAAGACCTGGCGCTTCTACAGCGCTGCAATGAACCTGGAGGTCAGTGAGCGCCTGCAACTGCTCAACAGCCTGCGCCAGGCCATCGACCAGCATGAATTGACGCTGCATTACCAGTTGCAGTTCGAGCTCGGCAGTGGTCGTATTGTCGGTGCCGAAGCGCTGGTACGCTGGGAGCATCCAACCCAAGGGCTGATCTCGCCAGACCGTTTCATTACTGCGGCTGAAGAAAGCGGGTTGATCGTGCCAATGGGCGACTGGATTATCCAGCAGGCCTGTCGGCAGGCCGCACAATGGCGGGCCAGTGGGCTGGATATTCCAAGGGTCGCGGTCAACCTGTCGCCCGTGCAACTGCACCACCATTCGCTGGAAGCGGTAATCAAGCAGGCGCTGAGCGATGCCGGCTTGCCAGCGTCGGCACTGGAGCTGGAACTGACGGAGTCGAGCCTGATCGAAGACACCGAGCAGGTGCTGGCGACGCTGATCAGCCTTAAATCCTATGGCATCAAGCTGTCTATCGACGATTTCGGCACCGGCTATTCCTCGCTGGCGTACTTGCGTCGGCTGCCGGTAGACACGCTCAAGATCGACCAGTCCTTTGTGCGCGGTATGACCAGCGCCGCCGATGGCCACGCCATCGTCGAAGCGATCATCCAGATGGCGCGCTCGCTGGGGCTGGAAACCCTGGCCGAAGGCATCGAAGATCAATGCACCGCCGACGAACTGCTACGGCTGGGCTGCGAGCTGGGCCAGGGGTACCTGTTGGCACGCCCGGTGCCAGCGACAGTGATACCGGCACTGGCAGGGCGCCTGCGCGGTTGAGCGCGGTTTTGCTCTGGTACCCCCTCATCATCGGTGAGCCGTGTAGCAGGCCAGCGGCGTAAAGACGGGTTATCATGTCGGCGCCCAGCGCCAACGTCTCAGGCCATGGGCATGCCTTAGTCCCGGAGTTCGAAACGCAATGTTCACTGTCACCCGCCTTGAAAGCCCACCCCCCGAGGCGATCAGAAGCCAGATCATGCAGATGGTCGTCGATTACGTCACGGACATCAGCGCGGTGGCCATTGCGCCGAGCAACCCGCTCTACCGGCTTTACCAATACGGCGTTGGCTACGAGGTTCATCTTTATCTAGAGGCGATGGACGGTTCCAGGGGAATGCCTGTCGAGCTGATCGTGGCCCTGGATGCCGACGACCCGGCAACGGTTGTCGGCTTTCTGCTGTACCTGCCCGCGACGGGTGATCCCGAGGCGTGCTCGGTCGCCTATATGGCCGTGCCGCTCAGCCACCGGCGTCAGGGGATTGCCCGGGCGATGGTGCAGGCCATGCTGAGTCGCTACCCACATGCCGAGCTGGCGTGCTTTACCGGTAAAGTGCCGTGCTTCGAGTCGATGGGGTTTCAGGTCATCGGCGTGCGTGGCCCGCAAGTACTGATGAACACCCGTGACCACAGCACCCACGGGCATGTGGCAGTGCTGGATGTAGCGCCCATCTACCGTTCCGTGGAGGTACGCCAGATACACACCTATCTGCTTCAGCAACAGGGCAAGAAAGCGATGGTGGAAGCGGAAAAGCAGCGTGACCGGCACCTCGATCAACTGACCCGCCAGGCGCGTGCCTTTGTGCAGCAGGCCGGGATATCCGTATAAACGCAAGCGGCTACAGGTAGGCGGCAATATCCACCTCGTCGATCAGCGCCGGGGGCATGTAGCGTTCGGCGTATTGACGATAGATACCCGAGCGCAGGAACAGCGCGAACAGCTCCGCGTCGATGTGCTGATCCTTGCGCATGAAGCCCATGATCCTGATCGCCTCGGACAGGGTCTTGCCCTGTTTGTAGGGGCGGTCGACGGCGGTGAGCGCCTCAAAGATATCGGCAATCGCCATCATCCTGGCAGGCACACTCATCTGCTCGCGTGTCAGGCCCTTGGGGTAGCCGGTACCGTCCATTTTCTCGTGATGGCCACCGGCGATCTCCGGCACGCGCCGCAGGTGCCGTGGGAACGGCAGCTTCTCCAGCATGATCAGGGTCTGGATGATGTGTTCGTTGATCTTGTAGCGTTCTTCCTCGACAAGGGTGCCTCGGCCAATGCTGAGGTTGTAGAGCTCGCCGCGGTTGTACAGATGTTCGGGCACCTTGACCTTGAAGCCCCAAGGGTTGTCGGCAGGCATCTGTTCGCGCGGCCCGCGAGGGAAAATGTGTTCGGGTTTGTCGGCCAGTAGCGGCTCGTCGACGGGCAGTGCCGGCTCCGGGTTGAGGTTCTTGCGCGCTTTCTCCTCATGGGAAATCCCAAGGCGATCGGACAGGGTACGCCGCCAGGTGCGCGCGGCGATGCGCTGTAGCCGCTCGACGCGCTCCGGGGCCATGAACTCGCCGCCTTCATTGCACTGGGCAACGAAGGCGAATTCCTCGTCCAGCTCATGCAACTGCTCAGCCAGTGCGGCCTGCAGCAAATCGCTATCGCCACCCGCCGCGATTGCCTGCCAGCAGGCCAGTTCTGCGTCGCGCTTGAGCACTTCAAAGCGCATGCGTATTTCATGGATACGATCGTGCAGGGTTTCCAGTTTGGTTGCCTTGTCCACCACGTACTCCGGCGTCGTGACTTTGCCGCAGTCGTGCAGCCAGGCGGCAATGTGCAGTTCCTCCCACTGTTCTTCAGTCAGGTTGAAGGTAGCGAAAGGCCCGCTGCGTTCGGCACAGGCGGCGCGTGCGAGCATCTTGGTCAGCTCAGGCACACGTTGGCAGTGCCCGCCGGTGTAGGGGCTCTTGGCATCAATGGCCCCGGCGATCAACTGAATGAAGGCTTCCAGCAGAACCTTCTGCTCATCGATCAGGCGCTGGGTGTTCAGCGCCACCGCCGAGGTTGTGGACAGTGCCTCGACAAAGGCCATCAATTCCGGGCTCAGCGGGTGATGCTGCTCGTTGACCAGCAGCGCCAGTGCGCCAAGCAGATCGCCTGCCCGGCTCTTCAGCGGCAGTACCCACAATGACAAGGGCTGATCGATGTTGCTGAACGGCGGAAAGTTGCGCTGCAACTCATCAGCCGACACTGCGCAGGGTGTGGCCGTGCGCATGGCCCGTACCACGGGATGATCATGGGCCACGGCAAGCTCGATATCACTGCCAGGCGCTGCGTCGAACGGGCCGTTTCGGCAGTGAACACGGGCCAGTTGCAGACGAGTGGCATCAGCATCTGCCAGGTAGATCAGGCTGACCTCGGCGCTGGTGATCTCCTGCATTTCACGTACCAGATGGGCCAGCAGCCGCTGGAAGTTGGTCTCGCTGGAGAGGGCAATCGATAACTCAAGGAAGCGGTGAATGGTGTTTTTCATGCTGCCCATGGCGCGAGACAGGTCGACCACCTCGGCAATCTGCGACTCTACCTCGATGGGCTCGTCGAAGTTGAAGTGCTCGATTTTTTCTGCTTCGGCGGTCAAGGCTTGCAGGGGTTTGGACGCCAGGCGCGCCATGGCCAGGGCCATCAGTACACCAAGGACCAGCAAGGCCAAGGCAATCAGCATGCCGCGGTTGCGCAGTGCGATGGCGTCTGCCAGCAGCTCACGGTAGGGCGCCGCCATCAACAGTGTCAGGGTCTGTCCGCCGACCGTGGGCAGGGCAATGCGGATACCTTGCCAGTCGTCGCCAGCAGCCTGAAAGCTCAGGCCGTCTTCTGTGCGCTCGTTCAGTGTGCTGACCAGGCGTTGCAGTATCGGCGCCTGCAACTCATCCAGGCGGGGTAAACGCAGTTTGCCAGCGCCGTCATCAAGCATCTGCGGTGCACCTTTTTGCCAGCTGAGCACTTCGCCCATGGCGTTGAGCAGGGCGATGCGGCTGTCCGGGGTGGCTTTAAGCTCCAGCATCAGTGCGTTCAGCGAGCTTAGGGTGATGTCTGCCCCCGCAACACCGCTGCCATTCTCGGTGGGATGGGCAAAGGACACGCCGGGCTGTCCAGTGGAGAAAAACACGTACGGATCGGTGACGTAGAGATCACCGTGCTGTTTAGCGGCGATAAACCACTGACGGCCGCGCGGGTCGTAGCGGTAGTCCGGCCGTGCTCGTCGCTCTATCACCTGAAAGTCCTGACCGATGAACAGATGCTCACCCAATGGCTGACCGTCGATCACCTGAATACTCTGCACGATCCAGCGTGTCCCGGCGGGAGGGTTGAACAGCGGAACCAATACGGCTTCATTGCGCCACGGACGAATCATGAAAAAATCACCGGTGTCGTAGCCCATGTACAGCGAAGTCAATGCGGGCTGACTATCCAGGGCGGCGGCCAGAAACTGCAGGCTATCCAGGCGTGCCTCGAGCGTCTGCGCACGCATCAGGCGCTGATGGGCCAGTAATGACACTGTACTCACCGTGGGCCGGTAGAGGGCGTCCAGTTCGGAAATGGCGAGCTGACGGACCAGTTCAAAGTGTTTTTTCGCGCCACTGACCATCTGTTCGCGGTTCTGCAGAAACTGATAGCCGTTGCTGAGAATGGCGAAGGTCAGCAGCAGGCCAACGAACAGGTAGGCAATGTGGACATAAAGTGGAATTCGACGCGATGGCATCGCACGCTTCCCTGTCAGCGATAGGAGATTGGACTATAGGCGCTGATGATCAAGGTTGCCGCCATGTCGCATAGAACAAGGTGAGCAGGTGGCGAAATCTGTGGCCCAATGCTTGATGTCTGTCATGGCGACATGGGCATAGAGCTGCGAGACTGAGATGGATGAACGGCCTGCCTCCCGGAGAAACCATGCAGATTCTCGATAAACGCCAGGCCATGAGCACGTGGCCATTATTGCGCCTGGGTTTTCGGCCCTTTTTTCTGCTTGGCAGTACCTTGGCCGCCCTGGCCGTGCCCCTCTGGGTTTTCGCCTTGCTGGGGGATGGCATTACAGCGCAGCCCCTGGGCGGTTGGCTGGCCTGGCATCGACATGAACTGGTCTTCGGTTTTGCCGGAGCGATCATTGCCGGTTTTCTGCTGACTGCGGTACAGACCTGGACGGGGCGCCCCGGCCTGTCTGGCAAGTCCTTGGGCGTGCTGGTGGTGATCTGGTTGGCGGCTCGGCTGGCATGGTGGACGGGGTCGCCACCGTTGCTGATGACGGCCAACCTTATGTTCTTTGCCTGTGTGGCCTTGGTCATGGCGCATCAGCTGTGGGCGGTACGGCAAACCCGTAACTATCCGATTGTGGCGGTCCTGGTGTTGCTGTTGGGGGCCGACCTGTTGACGCAGCTCGGGCTGCAGCAGGCAAACGACGGTTGGCAGCGCCAAGGCGTCTGGGCGGCAGTGTGGCTGGTCGCCGCCATGATGGGGTTGATCGGCGGGCGGGTGATTCCATTCTTCACCCAACGGGGGCTCGGGCGTGCGGCTGCCGTTCAGCCTTGGGCCTGGCTGGACTGGGCGTTGCTGATTGTCACGGTTTCGCTGGCGATCCTGTATGCGTCGGGGCTTGCGCTGCAGGTGCACGCCTGGCTGGGGTTGGTCTTTATTGCCTTGGCCGCGGGGCATGGTATTCGTCTGTTGCGCTGGTTTGATCGTGGCCTGCTGAAGGAGCCGTTGTTGTGGTCACTGCATGTGGCGTATGCCTGGTTGGCAATGGCCTGCTTTGGCATGGCGCTCTGGCATTTCGGCCTGCTCGGCAGTGTAAGCCTGGCGTTGCATGCGTTCACGGTCGGCGCCTTGGGCGGGTTGATCCTGGCCATGTTGGCGCGTGTCTCGCTGGGGCATACCGGGCGTCCTCTGGTGCTGCCACAGGGGTTTGCCTGGGCATTCGTATTGCTCAACCTGGGCAGCCTGTTTCGCGTATTGGCGGTCAGTTTCTGGCACCAGCCGGCACTTTGGCTGGCGGCTGCCTGCTGGGCGGGGGCGTTTGCCCAGTACCTTTTCTGCTATGCGCCCATGCTCTGGCGCACGCGTGCTGATGGTCACCCAGGCTGATGGAGACGCTATGAGTTACCTGTTGTTGAAGTTTATCCACCTGACGGCGGCAGCCTTTTTCATTGGCGGTGTTTTTTTTGAGGTGATGATCCTCAGTCGGGTGACCCGACAACTGGAGCAGGCCCCGCGCGAGCAGTTGTCCAAAGCCGTGGGCCTGCGTGCGCGCAGTGTCATGCGCTGGGTGATACCGGTGCTTTACGGTGCAGGCCTGGGGTTGGCCTGGCAGTATCGCGCGGTGCTGCACAACCCCTTGGACAGCAGCCTTGGGACCATGATGGCGCTGAAAATCGGCCTGGCCCTGAGTATCCTCGTGCAGTTCATCGGCGTGGTGTACCTGATGCGCACCGGCCGCATGACCGCATCACGATCACGGCGGCTCCATCTTAGTGTGCTGTTGCACATGCTCGGCATCCTGTTTCTGGCCAAGGCCATGTTCCTGCTGAACGTGTGATGCCTGGCCTCAGATCTGCTCAAACGCTGGTTTTACAGCGTTTCGAGAAAACGTATCAGTGCCCGGCGTTCATCCATGTCCAGCCCCAGCGGCTTCAGGCGATCACTGGTCTTGGGAAACAGCGGATCGTTTTTCTGTTGCTCGGCCGGTCGTGGTCGAGGCATGCCGCTGTTGTACAGGGCGATGGTGCCCTCCAGGTTGACGAACAGACCATTGTGCATCCACGGTGCGGTCTTGCTGAGCAGGCGCAGTGACGGTGTGCGGAAGGCACCGACATCGTCCACGTTGCCAGTCACTTCGTAGCGTCCGAGGTCTTGATACTTGCGGCCGTAATAGGTCAGCCCCAGGTTGTGGAACTGATCGTCGCTCAGGCTCGGGCCGAAGTGGCAGTTCATGCAGCGAGCCTGGGTACGGAACAGGTGCAGGCCATGCAGTTGCTCGTCGCTCATGCGTTGTGGTCGACCGCGCAGGAGTTGCTCGAACGCGGTGTTGCGGGTAGCGGTCACCAGTGTGCGCTGGTAGGTGGCGAGTGCCTGCGCAATGCGTTCAGCCGTGACCGTGCCTTTACTGGCGAAGGCCTGATCAAAGAGGCCGGGGTACTCGGCGTCAGCGTTCAGGCGTGAGAGCAGTTCGTCGGTGGTGAACGCCATCTCGACGTGGTCGTTGATGGGGCGTAGTGCCTGGGCCTCAAGGCTGCTGCTGCGACCGTCCCAGAACAAGTGCCGGGTAAAGCCGCTCATCACCACGCTGGGGGCGTTGCGCCGACCGCTTTGACGGTCGTGGCCGAAGGAAACCCGGCGTCCGTCTGCAAACGCCTCGTCGGGTTCGTGGCAGGAGGCGCAGGCGATCTGGCCGGAGCGGGACAGTTTCGGGTCGTTGAACAGACGCTCACCCAAGGCCGCTTTGGCTTGCGTGTAGGGGTTCTCGGGCGGAGAGGGGGCCAGCTCAGGCAAGGGGCCCATTTCTTCCCAGGACACGTCCGGGTCAATCTGCGGCGCGGGCCATTGCGCGACAGGTTGACGGTACAGCTGGCCGATACAGGCTTGATAGGCGCGCAGTGTTCCTGCTACGGCTTCGCAGGGTTCGGCGGCATCGGCTGGGTCGGCAGCCAGCGGCAAGGCCATGAGCCAGGCCGCAGTCAGGAAGGTGCGCCTGAGCGGTCGCTTCATGTCAAACGGGCGTCCATCTGCAGGTGCGTTCAAAACCGGTACCCCACTTCAACCATGAACTGGCGGCCCACCTCGTAAGTGGCAATGTCGTCACTGTCTGTGTTGCTGACAATGGCTTTATCCAGCAGGTTGCTCACGTCCAGATTGACGAACAGTGCCTGATCCTTGGCAGTAGGCAGTTCCCAGGCCAGTCGGGTGTCCCAGGTCAGTGCGGCGGCATAATCGGTTTCTTCCCAGACGCGTACCTGCTGGCCGTTGTAAGCGACCGTTTCACCGGTGCCGGCAATGCGCCGGTAGCCATCGCGGTAACGCAGGAAGTTGCCCCATTTCAGGTTAAGTTGGGGGATCTCAGTGAGGGTAGTCAGGCGTACGGTCCAGGGCCGGTTGTAGTTCTCGGCAGGGCGGTCCGAATAGTTCATGAAGGTGCCCTGGTACTGAATGATGGGATCGTCGACATACAGCAGGCCAATGCTGGTGGTGTAATCGGACAACCCTGAGCTTTGCACTTCGGTCCAGTCGAGCGCCAGCTGGCCACTGCTGCGTGTGCCCCACAAGGCGAAGTCGCGCAGCGGGGTGATGGTCAGGGTGTAGATATCGGACTCGCTCTCACCGCCGTTGTAATAGGTGAAGTAGTTGCTGGCCAGTACCTGGGTATCGGTACTGGGTTGACCAATCTGGGCGCCCCAGGCCCGTGAAATCTGATCATGGCCTTTGCGGTTGACGTACTTCAGCGCGAACTCGGTGTTCCACTGGATGTGTGTCAGGCCCAGGGTCAGCTCATCGTCGTAGGGTACATCCAGTTCGTTGAATTTGGCGCCGTTGGCCACGCGGGACGTGTAGACCCAGTCCGACGTCTGGCTGGCACGTGTGTAGTTGCTCTGCAGGGCCGCAACGCCGTCGCGCAGTCTATAGGCGGAGAGGTTGCGCCCGTAATAACGGTTGGCACCACCGGTGAGTCGGGTCTGGCCGTCGCCAAATACGTCCAGCTCCACCGCCAGGCGAGGGGCAACCGTGGTCGCATTCATGTAGTCATCGGCGTCGACACGTACGCCAGGCCTGACTTTCAAGCGCCCCCAGCGCATGTCGTCCTGAAGGAAGACTGCCCAGGCGCGGGTATCGAAGTCAATTTTGCCTTGGGTGACGGTTTTGGTTTTTGCGTACTGCCCATCCCAGCCGTTGACGGTCTTGCCGATCGAGCACAGCGGGTCGTCGCCAACACAGGTCGAGGTCTTGGTCATCCCTGAAACGGCGTAGCTGGTATAGGGCGAAGAGCGGTCATAGGCTGTTGAACTGTGTGACAGCTCCAGGCCGGTTTGCAGCGTGTGCTCAAGGCTAAAGGTGCGGAAGCTGTTCCAGTCGGCCTTGAGCTTGTAGCTCAGGTTTTTCTGTTCCTGCTCGATGTCACCCAGGCCACCTTCACTGGCTGTGGTCGAGTTGCTCCAGTTCTTGGTGGTCGAAGAGCGCCAGGCGATGAGGTAGTCAGACTCGGACGAGCGGGAGTTTTCCAGTTGGCTCCAGCTCAGGTTCTGCTCGACCCTGGCCAGAGGGGCGTTCCATACCAAGCGTGCTGCGATGCTTTCGCCGCCTGCCGTGGTGTCCCTGGCCGAATACAAGGCATTGTTGCCATAGGTATGCGCTGTTTCCGGCGCGTGGGTCAGGCTGACATCCAGGCCCCAGTCATCGTTGATCTGCCAGACCGACTTCAAGAAGTAGTTGTCGATGCGGCGCGTCTGCTCTTGCTCCTCACTGGCTTGAGCCGAGTTGTGGCTCAAGGCAAAGGTGCGGGTCGGGATGGTGGAGTCCTTGCGCGAAAAACTGCCCATCAAGCCAAACGTGTCGGTCAGGTGACCTTCCAGCGTGGCGCGGGTGATGACTTTGTCGAACTCCGGCTGATTGCCTGTGCCATATCCTGCCTCGAACTCATCCAGGTCCGGGTCGTCCTTGTCCAGGTGATAACGGGTCCAGGACGAGCGGGTCATTTGAGTCGACACTTTGCCGTGCAGTTCCTTGCTGGGGTTACGGGTATTGGCCTCAATCACCCCGCCATTGAAACCGCCATAGGCGGCCGGCACGTTGCTGTCATAAACCTTGATCTCATCCAGCAGATCAGTGTCCAGTGCCAGCCCCTGGCTGCGGCCTTCAACCTGGTCATAACTGTTGGTTGTCGAACCAGGGTCGATATCGTTGTTTATGCTCATGCCATCGACCACAAACAGGTTCTGCCAGTAACGGGCGCCGTTGATACTGACGTTGGCCGGGCTGATCTCTCCGGGGCTTTTGCCCGAGAGCTGGCCGTCGTCGAACTGCACGCTGGGATTGGTTCGTAGCAGGCTGGTGATGTCGCCGTTACCGCTGGGCAGTGATTCGATGGTTCGTCGGTCGATGGTCCTGTCCGCCTGATACTCAGCGGCCTGGCCATTGACGCGGGTGCTGTCCAACTGCAGCACATCGGCCGCCTCGCGCCTATGGATCGAGACGGCGTTGTCTGCGCTGTGTTGCCAGGCAAGGTTACTGTCGGTGAGCAGTTGCGCCAGTGCCTGTTCCAGGCTGATCCGGCCCTTGACTCTCCCTGAGGATAGCCCTTGCAGCAATGCGCTTTCGACGCTGACCTGCACGCCCGACTGTTGGGCAAACAGCATCAGCGCGTTGCTCAGTGAGCCGGCAGGTATATCGAACGAGTAGGTGCGATGTGCCGAGGGTGCCAGCAGATCCGTGGTGGCCGCTGTGGGCGCGCTGTGCGCCAGGTACGGCAGCGCCATCAGTAGGGCGAGCACACTGGATTTGGGCAAGAAAGACTGCGGCGTAGAGGAGACAGAGCGCTTCGAGCGGGACATTCGTGTACCTGTGACGTGAAATTCAGGTTCGCTAATGCGAATAGTTTTCAGTAGCCTTCAGGTTAATGACGCTCGACCTTTCGTAATTTCCAGAAATAAATAAAAAAATCGCCGATTCGATGAAACGGCGATTGTCAGGCTCAGGCTCAGGCTCAGGCTCAGGCTCAGGCTCAGGCTCAGGCTCAGGTTTGGCGCAGCGAGGGGAGTGCACCGACTCAGTCGGCGCCGGACACCATCAGTACGTAGGGGCTCAACGTTGTCACATGGCCGCCCAAGGGGGCGATGGCTGCCTGCAACGCTTGCCGTGGCGAGCGCAGGTCGAGCGCGGCGGTGATCCGGCGTTTGCCCAGCGCCTCGTCGTTGAGGACGATCAGCCCAGGTTGGTAAGGCCGCAAGCGTGCAACGACGTCGCTCACTGGCTGATCGATCACCAACATCTGCCAGTGGCGCCAGGCCGCAATCTGCTCCACGGGGATGGAGGCGCGTTGAATACTCTGGTCCTGACGCAAGAAGCTGATGCGCTGGCCTGGCTTGAGCGGTTCCAGTGTGGCGCCATGACCACGTTGGTCTTCGACATTGACCGAGCCGTTTGCCACGCTCACATCAATGGTGTCGGGCGACACCTCGACGGCAAAGGCGGTGCCGGTGACGGTGACGGTTATCGCCTCGGCGGATACCTGGAACACGCGCTGAGGCTGGGACTTGACGGAAAAGAACGCTTGCCCGCGCAGTAAGGTTACCTGGCGTTTATCGGCGCTGAACTGGACATCGATAGCGCTGCCGCTGTCCAGTTCCACCACGCTGCCATCGCTCAGGATGACCTGGCGGTGCTCGCCGACAGGACTGCTGTAGTCGGCAGTGTTGCCTTGCCAGTCGGGGAGCACCAACAGCATCGCACAGGCGGCCACGGCGCCACTGACGACCATGCGGCGCAGCCAGCGACGTCGTGCGCCTGGTGGGGTGATCGGCGCAGGCAAAGGGCAATCGAGCAGGGGGCTGCTCATCAATTGCCCGCTTATCCGCCAGACTTTCTCGGCTTTGCGATAGGCTCGCAAATGCGCAGGGGACGCCTCAAGCCAGGCCTGCAGCTCATCGTGCAAGGCTTGGTCTGCAGGGTTTTCCTGCACGCGCAGGAACCAGTCCAGCGCCGTTTCCCAGACTGGATCCCCAGGACGACTGTTCACCGCCGCGGGTGTTTCGGCGCGAGGCTCAAGCACGGGCGTTGCAGGTCGTGTGGGCAACACCTGCTGCAATGGCATGCAGGCGTACCGCTGGCGTGTTGTCAGTCATCGCTCAATTGCTCCGCGCAGTAGGTGAGGGCGTCCCGAACGAGTTGATGGGCCAGGCTCAAGGAAATGCCCAGGCGTTGTGCGATGTCCTTGAAGGTCATGCCGTGCAAGCGGTGCATGACAAACGCTTGGCGAGATCGCTCGGGTAATTGGGCCAAGGCATTTTGAAGCTGCTGCAACTCATCGCTGTAGAGGGCTTCGCATTCTGGCGAAGGATTTTCAGAAGGCAACCCTTCGAGCTCGTCCTCGCTGGCCGGGTGACGGTTTTCCCGGGAGAGGCGCCGATTCAGGTCAAGGGCGAGGTTACGCACAATACGGTAGAGGTAACCCACGGGCTGAGCCAAGGGTGTTCGATCGGCGTTGATGTCATTGAAGCGCAGCCAGGCCTCTTGAACCACGTCTTCAGCCTTGGACCGACAGCCCACGATTGGCGACGCATACTCCACCAGCGCCTTGCGGTGTGAGAGGTAAAGTTCAAGTTTTTGACGGTGTTCTGACACAACGACCACGCTTGTTAAACACAATGACTGCCCGATCAGGCGTGGCGATAGTAGTCGTGTTGATAATCATTATCAAATATGATTTTGACGGATTATGTCTACAGGCTTCGCGGTCGAGCGTACGGGGCAGCGAGTGCCTGAGCCTTGCTGCCACCGTTGTTGCAGGAACGTCACAGTCTGGCTCGACACCCGTGTGAGCCGGATACCCTGACGAAACTAGGCATCCGGCCAACGGTTGCCGCCTGCACTGCTAGGCGAACGATTGACCGTGGAAACCTCTTGGAAGTCGCTGACGACCGGGCATCGCGGCGAGTTTTGCCCGCCAGTCCGCGCGCCAGTCATTGATGGCGTGAGCCCCCTTTGCGTGCCGTGCGGAACGGCGCGTGGCGTTACGCAGGTCTCTGCGGGCTGCCTTGAAGGCATCGGTGTTGCGGCAACTGCGGCATTTCACCTTTGAAAGCTCAAGTGTGGTGCTGAGGTTGTCGCCGTGATGGCCGCAGGCGAGATGCCCGGCGACCTTGAAATGAATGACCATGGTGTACGTCCTTTGTCGTGAGTGCAGGGCAGCGCAGGGCGTTTGCTCGCGCTACGCCTTGGAGCCAATCGGAACGCGGTGTCGAACCGTGCCGCTCCGTTTTCTGAGTTTGAGGGATTGGCGACACAGGGTCTGTTCGCTGAAACACATAGGCCTACGTGTACTAGCGCACAGACGCTGGCGGACGGGCACGCGCATGCTGGGTCATAGGTAGATCCCTGCCAGTATTCGTCGGAGAACAGTATGAGCACCTTGCACAGATTCACGTATAGCGCCTTGATGGTGGGTTTGCTCGTCAGCCTGAGTGGCTGTCCGAGCATGTCGACACAGGGGCGTAACACGGCCATTGGCGCGGGCGTTGGCGCTGTCGGTGGTGCCGTTTTGACCGGTGGCAGCACCATGGGCACTGTCGGCGGCGCCGCGATTGGCGGAATCATCGGCCACGAAACCAAGTAGTTGTCACCCCTATGCGCGCTAGCGCATCAAGGAGCACGTCATCATGATATTCACTCATAAACTGACACGTTCAAGGCTTGCCTTGGCGCTGCTGCTCGGGCTGTCTTCAGCGATGCTGTACGCGACGACTGAAGAAACAGTCGATAGCTCGGCGGTACAACTGGAACCTCAGGAGCAGAACGGAATCCGCTACCTCAGCGGAGGCATTGGCCTGGACGAGTCGACGGCCCTTCAGCAGACGAAGGGCTATAACCTGCACCTGACCTTTTCAACGGGGCCCGCTAACCAGTACGTCAGCAATGTCGATCTGGTGATTCAGACTGAAAGTGGCAAGCCTGTACTGTCGCTGAGTCAGGTAGGGCCGCTGGTGTATGTACAGTTGCCGGCAGACAAATACCTTGTGATTGCCCGCACTGATGGCCGTGAACAGCGGCGCAGCATTGCGCTCGCCGGCACGTCAACCGGCACGGTTAACTTCCACTGGAGTGAGTAGCGCAGGGGCAGCTATCGCGAAGCGTCCGCGCGGTGCCCTTGAGACCGTAGGTCCAGCCGTAGGGGTATGGTCGAGCTGTCGCGCTAGACTTCAATCCTCAGACCACGCTAAATGACAGTGGAGCCCTTATGAGAACCGCCCTTGTTCCCTGCGTAGCAACGCTCCTCTCGCTATTTTGCCTTGGCGCCACGGCCGAGACCGTTACACCGCTCAAGGGCCAGTCCCCGGAGACTGTCCAGCAGGACATCAGCGCCTGCCAGGCACAGGCTGGCAGCGTCAGCAGCACCAACACTACGCAATCGGGTGGTCGTGCCCGTGGTGCCGCTACCGGCGCGGTCGCGGGGGCGGCGGTTGCCGGGGCGCGTATGCGTCAGCATGACGAGGTGTATGACCGGGTCGACGATGATGTAAAGCAAGACTACCGGCAGAACCAGGCCAAGAATGCCGCGGTGGCCGGGATGGCGGTCGGTGGATCGCGGCAGCGCCAGGACCGGCGCAATGCGGATCAGAACAGCGCCAGTACATCCTCTGCCTACAGCACGTGCATGCAGCAGCGCGGCTATCAAGTGACACCGTAAGCCTGAAGCGTCAGTGCCCCGCCAAATCAAACCAAAGTGGACACATGCAATGCCCATATCGGCACGGTCGCATTAGTTTTGGCCAAGATCAGTTATCCCGCCATGCGTCGCGAGGCGTGTTTGCCTGCGATAAAAGGCGTGAATAGCCCACACCACCCCTACGAATAACAATCCTGTCCCAACTGCTTCCATAGGAGAGGGCCATCGTTGGTCAATGAGAAGGCCCATCGTAGTTGCATAAATGGTTCCGCTGGCGATCAATTGCCCGCTTAGAGCTAGGGGTAGGCGCCGCGTTGCGATTGACCACGCCCAGGCACCTGCAAGGGTGGCACCTACTCCCTGAATTAACCCACATACGATTAGCGCCTGAGTACCTGCTAACCCGTTCGGATGGCTAGCGAAGTGGGAGAGTTTCAAGTACAGCCCAACTGGGATGAAGGCCAGCATTTCGACGCTGCACATGAAGATCAGCATGGCTGACCACAACATGGGCGACATGCGTGGGCGTTGAGCCAAAGCACTTTCATTCAGCAGGCCAAAACCTGTCCAAAATCCAATGGCCATTAACGATGCGAGCAGCCCGAGCAGTATCGAATTGGTCGGGAGCGCCACCTTTGCGGCGCTGAAATCAAACACGCTCAAGTTGACCAAACTGATGCCCAAAGCCGCGACCAGCAGCGGCCCGGCAATGGCGCGCCAGGGCACGCTGGAACTTCGCATGTTGCCGGCAATCGCGAGCACGATCGGTACTGACCCCATCATTACCGGAGGGATCACCGGCCCAGCTGCCAAGACCGCAGTGGTGATCAGAAAGAAGTAGCCGATGTAGCCCAAGAAGCCCAGCAATGCGGCAATGGCCCAGTCGCTCAGTTGCAATTGCCGCACTTCGCTACGGTAAACAAACAGCACGAGCAGGCTACCTAAACCGGCAAAGGCATAGCTCACCACGGCCAGATCAAAAAGGCTGTAATCGCCGACCAAACTCGGAAAGATATAGAGCAGCGACCATGAAAAAGTAGCGGCAATGGCTGCTAACAAGCCTAGGATCATACGCTCTGCTCCTGCTGGCCCTGCTGCTTCCGGATCCAGCAATGAGCTACGTGCCGGGCAGTGTCGAATACCCGCACGTCCTGGCCCATGGCGCCGCTGACAAAACTGCCCTCCAGCAAGACAAACAGCCCCTCAGCAACTACGTCAGGGTCGCTTATACCGGCGCTCATGGCCAAGGCAGTAAGATTTTCGCGTATCCCTTGCTTGTGTCTACTCACTGCCAAATGCACAGGGTGGCTAAACTGCGGGAATTCAGCCGCACTGTTGACGAACAGGCACCCACGCTCGCTATCTTGCAAAAGAAAGCGTTGATACAAATCGAAAAACGCGAGCATGCCACTGACCGGCTCAGGATGCCCTGCCAAGGTGCGCGCTACCTCTTCGCGCCAGCGTCGGTCACGTTCTTCAAGGCAAGCCACTATCAGCGCATCCTTGGAAGGGAAATGGCTGTAGAGCGTCATCTTGGTAACACCCGCCATCGCGGCAATGGCCATCACCCCCGTCATGTATATACCTTGTGACAGAAACAGCTTCATCGCCGCGTCAATCAAGCGCTCACGGGTATTGTCCAATTTAAGGTGCTCCGGCATAGGGATGGCGTTGACTATACTGACCGGTAAGATCGAGGCGCATCCAAATACGACCTGAATCACGGCCGTTACGACACTGGCCGCAGCATGCCTGCGCAGCGGTAAATCGCAGGATTGGCCAATCAGAAAATTCGCTACGCGAGTTCCTTGCTTTGCAACCAGCAAAATCGTCGCACTCTAGCTTGGCGCTCCACTGACCAAGGAAGTTGCGGGAATGTTCGTCCGCGCTTCTCGGACTGAAGTCGTAAACCACTGCCGTGATCGTTGAATATGGCGTAGTGCATCGACTGAGGGTTGGACTTGCACGCCGGTTTGGCCGACCCAATGCCCTGGGCTGACCGCTTGGTACTTTGCTGTCCCGCCGTATTTATCAGCGTATGAGCTGCAGGACTGCCTATGCGTCAACCCGCTGTTTGTGGGCCTGGATACACAGGAGCAAATCCGCCGCCCAATGTACGGAAGTTGGTTGTCTGGCCTTGGTATAGCCGTGCGGCCACTGACAGTACCTCGCCAGCATAGGCGTAGTTACGAACGTCGAACTTCAGCACTGAGACTGTCGTTTCGGCTGATAGGGTTCTTTGGCCTGGCAGGATCAAGGCTTGGGCTACATAACTACCTGCAATAATCTCCTGCCAGACCCGCTGGGTGAGCTTGTCACCACGGTAGGCTGCCCGGCTGCCAAATCCGGTGCAAGGTTTGAAGAACAGCCCCCGGCGCTCCTGCCAAAGGCGCTCAGCATTTTCTGCCGTAATGACTTCGGTATGCGGAATGCTGGTCAGTAATAGATCTTGGGTCGCTTGTGGAACCTTCCATGCGTTCAATCGTTGGGCATCACAGAGTAAGGCCAAATTGCGTTTGTCTGCGTATAAGGCATGGGCTTGCGGGTGTGGTGTGAGTAGCGTGGCTCGTTCAAGGTAGGCTTGGCGCAGTGTGGCATTGCCAACGGCCTCGAGGGAAAAGTCGGTTAAACGGTTGTAGACCATGTCGATGGCCAACTGTTCATGCCAAAGCTGTCCATCCCTCAGGCTCAGTTCGGAGGGGTCGACGATCACTGCTTCTATACCGTTGCGTTGGAACAACTGCTGGAACAGCAGGAACTCTGGGTACAGGTATTGTTGCTTGGGCGTCTCATCGACAATGGCAATACTGCGCAACGGTTTGTCCCGCCCATACTGTGACCACTCCTGACGAAACATTGCACTAATGCTGCTCTCAATTACCTCAGCTC
The DNA here is from genome assembly GCF_002753995.1 of Pseudomonas sp. HLS-6. Taxonomy (NCBI): domain Bacteria; kingdom Pseudomonadati; phylum Pseudomonadota; class Gammaproteobacteria; order Pseudomonadales; family Pseudomonadaceae; genus Pseudomonas; species Pseudomonas sp. HLS-6. Next base: position 2,923,467 of record NZ_CP024478.1, on the reverse strand, counting down.
TTCTTGATGGTGGCAGCAACTGCTCTATAGCCGGGCAGCAGGCGTGCTGCGCTCTTGATAACACTGCATTGAGCATCGCCCCACCCGCATTGGTGTTGATCTCGATCAGGCCGAAATTGTTCTGGGTGACATGGAAGTCATACCCAAAGAACACTCCCTTGGCCCCACCTGGGTCATGTCGTGCGATAGCAGGAGAGTGAGCCAGCACTTCCTCTCGGTAAGCCGGGAGTGCAACGACTGATTCGACCGCGCGCACGACCTGCGCCATTCGATCCAAGTGGGCTGGTGCGATAAAGACCGGATGGGCGGCAAATAGGTGGGGGCAGCGTTGCTGCACAAGCTCAAACAAGCCAGGCTGACCGAGAGTCGACTCCAGGGTCTCGCGCAGGGCGTCTTTATCCAGGCTGATGCAAAAACACTGACTGTTTAGGGTTTCGATAGGCACTCCTGCAAGAGCCGCCGCAGCGGCGGCCGTCGAAAGAAACGCTGCGTCATTGTCGGGCAAGGGTATAACCAACTTAGGCATCGCTGTTTCCCCCAGGGCTGGTCAATGACACGCCCCACCTGTCGCGCTGATTACAACCTTGGTATCCCAATACTTGTCGTCAGAGTGTACTCGCAAGCCATGCGCTGTACGCTCCACAAGCATTCAGCGCTCGGGTGGCAGAAGTAAAGCACACTGGAGCTGCCAGCGCTGCGGCGTGGAAAGAGGATCAGTGGTCGTACGGTCAATGCTCGCGGCTGCTATGCCTTCACAAGGGAGCAGTGTTTCAGTTCACTCAGGAGCAATGTACAAACGGTACAAACCGCAGCGTATCTGGGTTGTTATGCAGGCTCGGTGCGCGAACCGAAAAACAGGTGCCAATCCCTGGCAGGAGGTGGCCGATGTTGTTCATTGTCAGTTGGTCAATTTCGTCGGAACGTCGTAACGCGGCAATCGAGCGGTTTCTCAAGACGGGAGGCGCTCCACCCGCAGGTGTGACCCTGCTGGGGCGCTGGCATGCCATCGGGCGCATGACCGGTGTCGGTATCGCAGAAGCCAGCGATGCCGCGCTGATGCAAAAGTGGGCACTTGAATGGACGGATCTCATGAGCATGGAGATTCACCCTGCACTGACCGATGAGCAGGCGGCGCCGTTACTCGCCGCAGTGATCGCCAACAAATAGCCCGTGACGGGCACGATGCCGCTGGCAAAGGTACCGTCGGGTCGCTGAAGCCCAGCGCTCCCTTTGCTGGCTGGCATGCAACCACAGTGCGACCCCATCGTTCATGCTCACTGCTGCGACAGCGATTCCGGTACACAGACCCTTCCTTCGAACAACAGCCTGGCGGTACGGATCAGGCCGCAGCCGGCGATCTGGCCGTTGTGCAGGCGGATCTCGACGCTGAACTCGCCGGTTGGATGCTCCACCGATATACGCTTTACCTCACCGCCCGGTAGGTGCGCGATGGCGTGTGCGACAGAACCTTCGATCAGGCAGGCGGTGGCCGCACTCACGGCCCCGAACACGCCGATAGCGGTATGGCAGCGGTGGGGGATGAACGAGCGGGTGCTGATGGCACCCCCCGACTGCGCCGGCGCGACCAGGCACATTTTCGGCACATTGCGCGCGCTGACGTCACCCAGGTTCATGCGCGGTCCCGCCTGCAGGCGGATCGACTCAAGGCGGGCCTTCAGCAGTGTGTTTGCGTCTAGTTGTTCGGGGCTTTCCTCACCACTGCAGCCCAGGTCTGCAGCGCGCACCAGCACGACCGGCATGCCGTTGTCGATGCAGGTCACTTCGACGCCGTCGAAGACATCCCGCGCATTGCCGGTTGGCAGCAGCGCGCCGCAACTGGAACCGGCGACATCCGCGAACTCGATGAGTATGGGCGCGGCCTGACCGGGTACGCCGTCGATCCGGGTTTCCCCGGCGTAGCAGATGGCACCGTTCGGTGTCGGTACCTGCGCGACCGCGACTTGTCCGGTGTTTTCCATGAAGATCCGTACCGGGGTGATGGCTGCGTGAATCGCGACCAGCCCCTTTTCGATGGCGAACGGACCGACACCCGCAAGAATGTTGCCGCAGTTCTGGCCGTAATCCACCCGTGGTTCATCCACCAGTACCTGAGCGAACAGGTAGTCAACGTCGGCATCGGGTCGGTCAGACGGCTTGATGATCGCGACCTTGCTGGTGAGCGGGTCGCTGCCTCCGATGCCATCGATCTGGCGTTTGTCCGGTGAGCCCATGACCGCGAGCAACAGGCGGTCGCGCTGTGTCGGTTGGCTGGGCAGGTCGCTGGCCAGGAAGTAGGCGCCCTTGGAGGTGCCACCGCGCATCAGCAGGCAAGGTATACGTACCTGGCTCATGCTCAGCCCTCCAGTTCATCCAGGCTATCGACGTAGCGCAGGCCCTTTTCGGCCAGGCGCTGGCGCATGTTGTAGAGGTCCAGACCGAGTTCGCCATTGGCCAGGCGTACACGCTTTTGTTCCTCCAGGTCGGCGCGTTTGCGCGTGGCCTCTACGACCTGATGCACCTCGTTGTGGCGTACGACCACGACGCCATCGTCGTCGCCCACCAGAACATCCCCGGGGTTGATCAATTGGCCAGCGCAGACCAGCGGCAGGTTGACCGAGCCCAACACTTCTTTCACCGTGCCCTGGGCGTTGATGGCGCTGGACCAGACCGGGAAGCCCATCTGACGCAGTGTGTGGCTATCACGGATGCCGGCGTCGATCACCAGTGCGCGTACACCGCGTGCCTTGAGCGAGGTGGCGAGCAAGTCGCCGAAATAGCCGTCGGTGCAGGGTGAACTGGGTGCCACGACCAGGACATCGCTTGGCCGGCACTGTTCGACGGCGACATGAAACATCCAGTTGTCGCCCGGCGCCACCAGTACCGTGACGGCTGAGCCGCTGATCGACACCCCTTGCTGGATGGGCCGCAGCGACGCGCCGAGCAGCCCCTTGCGCCCTTGTGCTTCATGCACCGTGGCTACGCCGAAGCGCCCCAGTTCGTCGATCAGCGCGGCGTCGGCACGGGGTGCGTTGCGCACGACAATCCCGGTTTTTCCGATGAGTGCGCTCATGCCAGTTTCTCCGTAACCCGTGGAAAGAGGCTCTGGTAACCTTCGGCGTAGACAATGTTGCGGCTGGAAGTGATGCCGACATTGCGTTTGGCCTGTACGCCCCGCTGCAGTGCCACGCGGGTGTAGTACTCCCAGAGGTGTTCCTGACCGGCCATGCACTGGATCGCAGCGTACTTCTTGTCCCAGACCTCCGTGATGTCGAGGAACACGTCCGGGCGCCACTCGCACTGCTCTGGTTGGTGCGGCTCGAAGCTGTAGACCGGCGGTGCCCCGAGGATTTTCTCGCCGGGGTTGTAGCCTTCGGCCTGGGCGATGATGCGCGCCTCCTGGGTCAGGTTCATGGCCAAGGGGTGGTCATAGTTGTAGGGGTCCTTCAGCGAGTGGCTGAGGACAAAGGCCGGTTGCACGCGACGGAACACATCGGCCAGGCGAAACAGGGTGTCTGTATCGGCACGCATCGGGTAATCGCCGATGTCGAAAAACTCGACGCTGGCCCCCAACACCTCTGCTGCTGCCAGGGCTTCGTCACGGCGCACGGCCTTGACCCGCTCCTCGCTCATGTCGCCCTTGCGCCACAGCTTGGCGGACTCACCGCGTTCACCCATCGACAGGCAGACGATATGTACGGCATAGCCTTGTGCGGCATGCAGGGCGATGGCGCCGCCTGCGCGCCAGACGAAATCGGCGGAATGTGCGCTGACGACCAGTGCGGTTTTCTGTACATCGATCATGGCGAGGTGTCCTCCTGCTTTTTGAAAAGCATGTCACTCAGCGCCACTGGCGAATAATGCGTTCAGTTGTTCGAGGTATGCGTTTTTCTTATTGATGTCCTCAAGACGCAGGGGCATAGTTCCGCCAGCATGAGACTTCCAGAAGGTATGAGCACGAATGTTGGCTGATGAGCTTCCAAACCTGATGCAGGTGCGAGCGTTCGTTCGGGTGGCTGAACTGGGCAGCGTGTCGAAGGCCTCCGAGGCTGTTTACCGGGCACAGTCGGTGGTCACGCGGGCAATCGCCGAGCTGGAGGCGCGCCTGGAGGTGCCGCTGTTTGAGCGGCATGTCAACGGCATGCGCCTGACCGACTATGGCGCCCGGGTGCTGCCCCGAGCACGGCGTGTCCTGGCGGAGCTGGAGACGGTGCCACGCCTGCTGGAGGGGGCAGCGGGCAAAGCGGTCGAGCCGCTCTACCTGTTCCAGGCCCGGCGCTTGCAGGTGTTCGTCAAACTCTGCGAGACCTGCCACATGCAGACGGTGGCGCGCCATTTTGGCTTGAGCCAACCTGCCGTCAGTGCGGCGCTGAAGGTGCTGGAGGGTGGTTGTGGGCAATCGCTGTTCGAGCGAACACCACGGGGCTTGCAACCGACGCGGGCCAGCCACGAGATTGTCTTTCCGATCCGTCGTGCGCTGAACGAACTGCGGCATATTCAGGCCGATATCACCGCAATGCGCGGCACATTGCAGGGTGTGGTGCATGTCGGCGCGCTGCCGTTGGGGCGTACCCGCATACTGCCGGACGCCATCGTTCGGCTCACGGCCGCGCACCCCGGCATTCGCGTGATCACCAACGAGAGCCCGTTCGACCTGCTGGCTACCGAACTGCGGGCCGGCGATGTCGATTTCATTCTGGGGGCGTTGCGTTCGGCTGACTATGCCTCGGACCTGGTCGGCGAGGCCTTGCTGACGGAGGAAATGGTCATACTGGCGCGCCGTGACCACCCGCTGTGCAGCGTGCCGGTTGGACGCGAAGCGCTCAGTGAGGCGCACTGGGTGTTGCCACGGGCCGGTTCGCCGGCGCGGCAATTGTTGGACGCGTGGTTCACCGACTCGGGCCTGGCCGTGCCCTGGCCGGTGGTCGAAAGTGGCGACTTGGCGATCATTCGCGGGCTGTTGCTGCGCTCGGACATGCTGGCCATTGTGTCCGCCCACCAACTGGAGCAGGACATTGCCTCGGGGGCGCTGTGCATCCTGCCGGTGCAACTGAAGCAGACCACCCGTGCCATTGGCCTGACTTACCGCAGTGGTTGCCTGCATTCGCCCGCCGCGCAGGTCATGATGACGATCATTCGCCAGGCGATTCGCGAGCAGGTGGATGGCTGACAGGCCGGCCGAACGTTCGGCCAGCCTGTTGCGGGTGGATCAGAGCAGGCTGAGCGGATAACTGATGATCAGACGGTTCTCGTCGAAGCTGTTGGTGCTGCCCCAGTCACGGCGGATGCTGGAGTTGCGCCATTTGACGTTGAGGGCCTTGAAGCTGCCACTTTGCACGGTGTAGGTCAGTTCGCTCTCGCGGCCCCATTCGGTGCCATCCGTGGTGCTGCTGTTATGCACGTCGGTGCCGTGAATGTAGCGGGTCATGAAGGTCAGGCCCGGTACGCCGAAACTGGCGAAATCGTGGTCGTAGCGCAGTTGCCAGGAGCGCTCCCTGGCGTTTTCGTAGCTGGAGTTGAAGCTGTCGTTGGCCAGCACGCCGCCACTGGTGCCGTTGACGCGGAACCACTCGTCTTTACCCATGACTTTCTGCAGCCCGACATAGAAGGTGCTGGCGCCGTACTTGGCGGAGAACAACCCGGAAGCGGTGCGATTGTCCAGTTCGCCAGCCCGCGCGCTGCCGTCTTCCTTGCCCCAGAAATAGCCGAGGTTGGCGCCCAATACCCAGCGCCCCAGCGGTTGTGAGTGCTGCAGTTGCAGGTATTGTTGCTGGTAGATGTCCTTGAGTTCGGCGTTCCACAGGCCAATCAACGTGCGGTCCTGATTCAGCCGGTATTCGCCGCCTGCAAAGTTGAACCGGTCAGTGGTGTACGCGGTACGGGTGAACAGCGACAGGTCTTCCATGCTGGCGTCGTTGCGCGGGCTGTTGCCGCGGATTTGCCCGCCGTAGAGGGTCAGGTGGTCGATTTCCCGCGAGCTGATCTGGGCGCCCTGGAAGGTCTGCGGCAGTGACCGTGCATCATCGGCGCGCAGGATCGGCAGCACGGGCATCCACTCGCCGACTTTCAGTTCGGTTTTCGATACGCGGGCCTTCGCCGCGAGGGCCAGGCGTCCATAGTCGTCTGCAGGCCTGCCGTCGTCATGCACCGGCAGTAGCTGGGTATTGGTGGTGCCTTTGCCGCCATCGAGCTTGAGGCTGTACAGGCCGAGCACGTCCAGGCCAAAGCCGACGGTGCCTTGGGTGAAGCCAGACTTGGCGTCGAGAATGAAGCTCTGCGTCCATTCTTCGGCCTTGCCCTGTCTGGTCTGATCGACGAAGTTTCGATTCAGATAGAAATTTCGAAGGGTCAGTGTCGCACTGGCGTCATCGCTGAAACCTTCTGCGAACCCCTCCAGTGGCAGTGCAGATGCAATCGCCAGGGTGCAGAGCAAGCGAGGGGTGACGGTTGTTTTCATTGTTGTTGTTCTCCGTTTTTTGAGCAAAGCGTGGCCCGCCGCCCCGTTGCAGGGCAGGTCGAATGGGGCTGTTGCAGGGTGGCCTGGGCGGGCGCTGGTGCAGCGGGTGGGGGTAGGGGCCTTCGCCTTTTCGCGCGGGCCCCGCCCATGGATCAGCGTGCGGTTTTACCTGCGACCGAGTACAGCACTTGCTGGTTGCGGGTTTTCATGAAGTCTTCCAGGCTTTGCCCGCGCATGGCTGCATAGACGTGCAGGTTGGGGATGCCGAGGACGGCGGCGAGCTTCTCCAGGACGAAGAAGATCGCGCCGTAGTGAATCAATCCCCGCCAATCACGTCGGCGCAGCAGGTCGCGTTCTTCTTCGCTCAGCCCGGCTTCCTCGAACAGGGTTTCGGGTGCGTCCAGAAAGCGCTGGCGCCAGTTCGGTTCGATCATGCGGTGCAGGAACTTGTTCAGGCGATAACCCTTGGCACTGCGTTCCAGTGTGAACGGGTAGGTGCCTTCCAGCTTCTCGATACCGGCCAGTTGACGGCCCATGTGTTGCAGATGACGTGCGTTCAGTTCGGCCGGCACTGGGCGCGCCTGGTTTTCCAGCAGCAGCGTGGCGATGCCGGTCATGGAGGGCAGGTAGTAGTCGTAGTGCAGTTGCTTCACCGTCGATGACAGCGCGCCGCGCATGATCAGCCAGGTGATCACTTCTGCACCCTCCATGCCACCGAGCGTGGCGTATTCGGCCAGGGTCATTTCACTCAGGCGCACCGGGTCGTTGACGAACAGGTCAATGAACTGGGCATCCCACTGCGGGTTATTGAAGCCGCAGCGCTCGCCGTGCACCTGATGCGACACACCGCCGGTTGCCACGATCGCAACCTTGAGGTCTTGCGGGTAGCTCTCGATGGCGCGGCGCAGGGCCTGGCCCAGCTTGTAGCAACGCGCTGCGCTGGGAACCGGGAACTGCAGGACGCCGACCTGAAGGGGGACGATTTCCACTGGCCAGTCGGGTTCACAGGGCAACAGGGCCGACATGGGCGAGAAGAAACCGTGATCCAGCGGTTTGTCGCGGAAAAAGCCCATGTCGAACTCGTCGCTCATCAGGCTTTCGCCGATGTGCCGTGACAGTGCCGCATGGCCCCTGATGGGCGGCAGCGCACGTGGGTTGCCACCTTCATCAGCCACGTCGTAGCGCTCGTCCACACCCAGGGTGAAGGCGCCGTAATGGTCAAAGAAGAACGATGTGACATGGTCGTTGAAGATGTAGAACAGCACATCGGGTTGCTGTTCCTTCAGCCAGGCCTTGATCGGCTCGAAGCCTTGGAAAATCGGCGCCCAGGCTGCCTCGTCCTGTTTATCGTGATCGACTGCGAAGCCGATGGTTGGGGTGTGCGAGACCGCAAGACCACCAATAATACGTGCCATGTGAGTTTCCTTTAAACGAAGCGGATCATTGCGCGATCAACGTCTGGTTGGCGCGGCGCCTTGCCTGACCGTTGGCCAGAATCGCCAGGGCCGCGATGAAGGCCGGCAAGCCAAGGAGGGTGAACAGGGTGGGCAGGCCCAGCCCCAAGCTTAGAATCACGCCACCGATCAGCGAGCCGAAAATCGCCCCGAAGCGACCGATGCCGAGCATCCAGCTGACGCCAGTGGCGCGAAAATCCGTTGGGTAGTAGTTGGGCGCAAAGGCATTCAGGCCAGTTTGCGCACCGCTCATGAAGAAGCCCGCGGCAATCACGCCCACGGCCAGCAAGTTCGACTCCAGGCTCAAGGCCCCAAGCAAGAGGATGAAGGTGCCTCCCAGGGCATAGGATGTGGCGATGACGCCGTTCGGGTTGCGGCGGTCCATGATCCAGCCGACGACGATGGCGCCGACGGTGCCGCCGATCTGGAACAGGCCGGTCAGGGTGGCTGCCCGCTCGATACTCAGGCCGCTGTCACGCAGCAGTGTTGGCAGCCAGCCCATAGTCAGGTAGATCACCAGCAGGCCCATGAAGTAGGTCATCCAGAGTGCCAGGGTGCCGAGGCGATAGCGCTCACTGAACAGCATGCGTACAGGTGCTTTATGCTGGGCCTTGGGTTCGGCAACGGTAAAGCAGGTGTTCGCATCGAAGGTGCCGCCCAGCCGGTTCAAGACCTTGGCGATCTGGCTCGCGGGTGCATTGCGCGCCGCCAGGAAACGCGCCGACTCAGGCAGCAGGAACCAAAGAGCGGGCAGGAGCAGCAAGGGCAGAATACCGCCGGCCATCAGTACCGATTGCCAGCCATGCAGAGGGATCAGCCAGGCGGCCAGCAGCCCACCGGCACCCGAGCCCAGGTTGAACCCGGTGAACATGAGGGTGATCAGCAGTGAACGATTGCGCTCGGGGAGGTATTCCGAGAGCAGGGTCGTGGTGTTTGGCAATGCCGCGCCCAGCGCGATACCGATCAGCAGGCGCAAGGCCGCCAGCTCATAAGGGTTGCGGGCAAATGCACAGCCCAGGCTGAGGAGGCTGAAGCCGGTCACGGCGAAAACCAGTACCCGCTTGCGCCCGAAGCGGTCGGCGTAGGGGCCGGCGGTCAGGGCACCTATTGCCAGGCCCACCATGCCGGCACTCATCACTGGGCCGAAGGCCGCACGGGACAACCCCCATTCCTGCATCAGCGAAGGGGCGATGAAGCCCATGACCGCGACGTCGAAGCCGTCGAACAGGACAATGAGGAAGCACAAACCGAGAATAAGCCACTGGTAGCCTGTCATGGGCCGGTTGTCGATCCACGCTTTCACATCGACAGTTTGATTGAGAATGCGCATTCACCTTTTGTTTTTGTAGTGGTGAAAATTCCGCCGGGCATTCGAAAACACTGATGACCGGCAGGAATCACCTGACCGCATCGCGGAGTGGGGTGAGTCTACGGCTGCAGGCCGTGGGACGGCCTCTTGGAAATCTTTAAGCGGGTATCGCTTTTGTTTATCGCGGGGGTTTTCTGCGTAGCAGGACGCTGATTCCTGGCGAACTGTTCGCCAGGCAACAGGCACCCAACACTTTGTTGCTTTTTACACTGCGTGGATTTCAGCACTAACCATAAGTTACTGAAATATAAGGATAAAAATACTGGCATGGCTCCTGCAGTGCCTCATCAAAAGGCCGCCGAAGGTGGTGGCCGACGATGAGTAAGCCGTGAGGAACCTATGCCGAACACCCTGACCAGCGCGCACTACCCACTTTCTGAACCGGATGCGCATGTCATCCGCAGCGATGCCGAAGCCATTGCCGTTGCGCACAAGGTTGCAGCTTTCCTGCTGGAGCGCGACGCTGAGCGTGATCGCCAGCGCCAGGTGCCCGCCGAGGTGGTGGATGTGTTCTCCAACAGCGGCCTGTGGGGTATTACCGTGCCCAAGGCCTTCGGTGGCGCTGAGGTGTCCTACGCCACCCTGGCCGAAGTGATTGCCATTATTTCCGCGGCCGATGCGTCGCTGGGGCAGATTCCACAAAACCACTATTGCTTGCTCGAAGACATCCGCCTGCAGGGCAGTGACGCACAAAAGCGCTTTTTCTTCGGCCTGGCGCTCAAGGGCAATCGTTTCGCCAACGCACTGTCCGAGACGGGCGGCAAGACGGTACAGGACATCCAGACGCGCTTTACCCACGATGGCGAGTCCATCGTCATCAATGGGCGCAAGGGTTACTGCACCGGTTCGCTCTACGCTCACTGGCTGGGCGTTTTGGCGCTGGATGCCGAGGGCAGGGCGCACCTGGCGTTTGTGCCACGCCACACCGATGGGCTGACCGTGGTCGATGATTGGGCCAGTATCGGGCAGCGCAATACCGCCAGCGGTACGGTACTGGCGCAGAACCTGCGGGTACCGGCGTTCAATGTGTTCCAGACCTATCGCTCTTACGAGAACCCGACCCTGGCCGGGCCGTTTGCGCAGATCACCACCGCCGCCATTGATGCCGGTATTGCCCAGGCTGCGCTGCGCGACACCGTGCGTTTTGTGCGTGAGCATGCGCGGCCCTGGATCGACGCCGGGCTGGCCAAGGCCAGTGAAGACCCGCTGACTATCGTCCAGGTCGGCAACCTGAGCATCCGCCTGGAGGCTGCCGAAGCATTGCTGGAGCGCGCCGGCAAGGTCATGGACAGCGTGCGGGCAGCGCCGGACGAAGACGGGGTGGCAAGGGCTTCGGTGGCCGTCGCCAAAGCCAAGGTGCTGACCACGGAAATCGCCCTGGAAGCCAGTAACCGTCTGTTCGAACTGGGCGGCACGCGTTCCTCGCTGGCCCTGCACAACCATGACCGGCATTGGCGCAACGCCCGCGTGCATACCTTGCACGACCCGGTGCGCTGGAAGTACCACGTGGTGGGCAACTGGTTGCTCAATGGGGTTAAACCGCCACGCCATGACTGGTCGTAGGGCGGACTGCACTGAGGAGTGAAGGGATGAACGAACTGTTCGCCAATCTCAATGGAGGGGAAATCGCTCAGGCCTGCCTCGATACCCTGACCATGCTCGGCGCTGCGCTGAGCTTTACCGTGCTGTTGGGCTTGCCGTTGGGGGTGTGGCTGTACCTCACCGGCAAACAGCAGCTGCACGAAACCCCGGGTGTGTACCGCGGCCTGTCGGTGCTGGTGAACACCCTGCGTTCGTTGCCGTTCATTATTCTTCTGATTGTTCTGGTACCGGTAACCACGCTGTTGACCGGTACTTCGCTGGGCGTGGCAGGCGCCATTCCGCCGCTGGTGGTGGGCTGCACGCCGTTCTTCGCCCGGTTGGTGGAAACCGCCCTGCGCGAGGTCGACCGAGGCCTGGTCGAGGCAACCCAATCCATGGGCGGCAGCACCTGGCAGATCATCTGGCACACCTTGCTGCCTGAAGCACGCACCGGGCTGATCGCTGCCGTGACCGTCACCGCCATTGTCCTGGTGGATTACACCGCAATGGCCGGGGTGATCGGTGGCGGTGGCCTGGGCGATCTGGCCATTCGCTTTGGTTATCAGCGTTTCCAGACCGATGTGATGGTGGTCACCGTGCTTTTGCTGATTGTCCTGGTGCAGGCCCTGCAGGTCAGCGGTGACCGGTTGGTGGTGCGTTACAGCCGACGCTGAAAAATATCCTCCCGAGTGGCAGCCGGGTAGTGCTGCCAACTGTGGCCCCACGTCCACCCCACGACGGCCAATCCTCTATTGTTCAAGGAGTCACTGTAATGAAAAAGGCTATTGCCATTCTGGCTGCCGTGGTCGCGTTCAGCGTGCAGGCGGGTGAAAAACTGGTCGTGGGTGCTACCCCGGTTCCCCATGCGGAAATTCTCGAATTCGTGAAACCGGCACTGGCCAAGGAGGGCGTCGATCTGGACATCAAGGTGTTCTCCGACTTCATCCAGCCCAACCTGCAACTGGCAGAAAAGAACCTCGACGCCAACTACTACCAGTACCGGCCGTTCCTCGACGAGTTCAACAAGACCCGCCACACCAACCTGGTGCCGGTGGTCGGCGTGCATATCGAGCCCTTTGGCGCCTATTCAACCAAGATCAAGGACTTGTCGGAACTCAAGGACGGCGCCTCGGTGGCGATACCCAACGACCCGGTCAACACAGGCCGGGCATTGGTACTGCTGCATGAAGCTGGCCTGATCAAACTGAAAGACCCAAGCAACACCTTGGCGACCCAGCGCGATATCGCCGAGAACCCGAAGAAACTGAAGATTCGTGAGCTGGAAGGCGCACTGTTGGCGCGCTCGGTAAGCCAGGTCGACCTGGCCTTCGTGTTTGCCAACTACGCCCTTGAAGCCGGTATCGACACCCGCAGTGCGCTGATTGTCGAGAAGGGCAAGGACCTCTACGTCGAGTACCTGGTCGCCCGTCCGGACAACCTGCAGAGCCCGGCCGTGCAGAAACTGGCCAAAGCGCTGAACTCGCCACAGGTGCGTGAATTCATCCTTGCCCGTTACAAAGGCCAGATTGCCCCAGGGTTCTAAGCCCTGTCGGCATCGTGGCTGTCAGGAAGCCCATTCAGATGACCCAGTACACTGCACTCAAGGTTGCACCTGATGATCTGGCGCCGGCGCCCTCCGCCCGTCGCGAGGCACAGGTGAGCACCCTGCATGAACCGGCGCATATCCGCCTGCAAGGGGTAGGCAAGCACTACCCGGGCAATCCCCAGCCAGCGTTGAGCAACCTGAACCTGGCAATTCGTCACGGTGAGGTATTTGGCATCATTGGCCGTAGCGGTGCTGGCAAGTCATCGCTGATTCGCACCCTCAATCGCCTCGAGCAGCCGAGCAGCGGTCGGGTGCTGATCGACGATCAGGATATCGGCCTTTACAACGCCGCGCAGCTGGTGCAGTTGCGGCGGCGAGTGGGCATGATTTTTCAGCACTTCAACCTGATGTCGGCGAAAACCGTCTGGGACAACGTGGCACTGCCCTTGCGCATGGCCGGGGTGGACAAGACGCAGATTGCCAGCAAGGTCAGCGAACTGCTGGCTCTGGTGGGGTTGCAAGACAAGCATCAGGCCTACCCGGCGCAACTGTCCGGAGGGCAGAAGCAGCGCGTCGGCATTGCCCGTGCCCTGGTGCACCAGCCGCAGATCCTGCTTTGTGACGAGGCTACCTCAGCCCTCGACCCGGAAAGTACTCAGGCAATCCTGGCCCTGCTGCGCGATATCAACCGCCGTCTGGGCCTGACCATTGTATTGATCACTCACGAAATGGAAGTCATCCGGGCGATCTGCGACCGGGTGGTCGTGCTGGAGCGCGGAGAGGTGGTGGAGCAGGGCGAGGTCTGGCAACTGTTCGGTGACCCACAGCATGAGGTCACCCGCACCCTGCTGGACCATCAGCTCAGTGACGTACCTGCCGATCTGCAACAGCGGTTGCACGCCGGGCCGGGGGCCGTGACGGATGAACGGTTGTTGAGCCTGCAGTTCAGCGGCCACCGGCACGAAGTGGACCTGCTGGCGATTGCCCGGGCTCTGGGGCCCCAGAGCCGTTTGCTGCACGGTGGTGTCGAGCGTATTCAGGGGCGCGCCCAAGGGCGCTTGCTGGTCGGCGTGCCGGTTCAGGGCGATGCCGAGGCGCTGATCGCAAAAGCGGCGACGCTGGCCGACCGGGTGCAGTTGCTGGGGTACCTCGCGCCACGCTGAAGGGGCTTGCGCTGTTGAAGCTGAAAAGCCCGGGGCTATCGATGGGATAGCCCCGGGCTTCTTTGTATTGATCACGGCTGTTCAGATTGAAAGGTTGAATGCCCTGGCACCGGTCTCGCGTGGTGCGGGTTGGCGTTTATTGACCACCAGCTCGCCGCTTTTGATCAGCATTGCCCGGGTGATGTTGCGGCTCAGGCCGAGCAGGTTGGCGGTGTGCACCTGGTTGTAGTGGGAGAAACGGTAGGCGGCGCGCAGCAGCAGTGCCTCGACCCGTTCATGCAAGGCACCGCTTTCCTCTTCGAACAATTTCTGGAAGGCCTGTTCCAGCAAGGCTTCGGCGCTGTCGTTGTGGTTGCTGCTCTCCTGGCGCTCTATGCGCAAATTGGACAGGTGCAGGTCATGTGCGCGTATCAGGTTGTCACGGCAGATCAACAACGTGTGGTGAATGACGTTTTCCAGCTCGCGAATGTTACCCGGCCAGGAATAGTTCACCAGTTTCTGCTGGGCCTCGGCATCCATCACAATCTCGCCGTAGCCCAGGCGTCGGCTGTACTCGGCAATGAAGTGGCGAATCAGCGGCAGGATATCGCCTGGTCGTTCACGCAGAGGGTTGAGTTCCAGGCTGACGACGTTCAGGCGGTAGTAGAGGTCCTCGCGGAAATGTCCGGCATTGATCGCCTTTTCCAGTTGTACGTTGGTGGCGGCCAGTACCCGCACATTGATCGGGATGCTCTTGCGTGAGCCCAGGCGCACCACTTCCCGCTCCTGCAGCACGCGCAACAGTTTGACCTGGATGGGCATTGGCAAATCGCCGATCTCGTCAAGGAACAGCGTGCCGCCGTTGGCCTCTTCAAACCAGCCGGCCTTGGCGCTCAGGGCGCCGGTGAAGGCGCCTTTCTCGTGACCGAACAACTCGGCTTCCACCAGCGTTTCAGAGAAAGCGCCGCAGTTCACCGCGATAAACGGCTTGTTGCGCCGGGCACTGAGGTTGTGCAGGTGACGCGCCACCAACTCCTTGCCGGTACCGGTTTCACCAATGATCAACACGCTGGCGTCACTGGGCGCGATCTGTTGCAGGTGCGCCAGCAGCGCTTGCGATTTAGGGTCTTCGAAAACCTGCGCAGTGGCGCGGATCGACGTGGCCAGTGCGGGTGAGGGCGGCAGCGTGAGTAGTTGCATGATCGGGCCTATGAGTAAAAAGACGGTGTTTGTAGCGCCCCGTTTGGCGCCCAGCCGTTCAGTCGTAGACGGGCTGTTGGGCTGGCAACACTGCTGAGCTGCGTAAGGCACAACAGTATCGGTGTGTGCGGTGTTGAATGTAATTGATCTAACAAACATTAAATAAAGACATTTTAGTTATTAGCTTAAGGCGTTGCCGTGACGTGCCGGGCGGCTCTGGATCGCGACCTGTGGAATTTTCTGTGGGTTCCCGGTGCAGGTGTTTTCCTGGCAACAGCCAATCAACAGTGTTGTTGGCTGGGCAATAGTTGCCACGCCGTCAGCGGGCTATGAGCGCTGGTCGCCCTGCTGGTTTTCTCCGGCCCGAGAGGCTTTGAGCCAGGCCTGGCAGCAACTGGTACAGCTCTTGCTCACCGCTGTCCCATACAGCCACGTTGCTGCTCAGCGCGCCGCAGAGCGCGCGCAACATACCGACGGCACGGATGCCGCGCGCCTTGCGCCAGAACGGGTTGCCCTGTCAGCCGCGCATTTATTATTGAGGCCTGTACCTATGAGCTTGGAGATTTTCTGGTTTCTACCCACCTCTGGTGACACCCGCTACCTGGGCAAGTCGTCGTCCGGTCGCCCGGCGACCAACGCCTACATGCGCCAGATTGCAGTGACCGCTGAAAGCCTGGGCTACGACGGTTTGTTGATTCCAACCGGCAGCAGTTGCCTGGACCCGTGGGTCACCGCTGCGAGCCTGGTGCCGGTGACCCAGCGGATCAAGTTGCTGGTAGCGTTGCGCACTTCGGTGAGCGGCCCGACGGTGGCGGCGCGGCAAGCCGCCACCCTCGACCAGGCGTTGAACGGCCGCCTGCTGCTCAATGTCGTACCCGGTGGCGATGCTACTGAGCTGGCGGCAGAGGGCGTCTACCTCGATCACGACCAGCGCTACGAAGCAGCAGACGAATTCCTCACCGTGTGGCGCCAACTGCTGGCTGGCAAAACCCTGGATTTCCAAGGCAAACACGTCAACGTCAAACAGGCTTCGAACGTCTTCCCGCCAGTGCAGACACCCTATCCACCGCTGTACTTCGGTGGCTCCTCGGCAGCCGCCCATGAGCTGGCGGCCAAGCATGTGGATGCCTACCTGACCTGGGGCGAGCCGCCGGCTGCGGTGGCCGGAAAAATTGCTGATGTGCGTGAACGTGCGGCGAAATACGGGCGTACAGTGCGTTTTGGCGTGCGTCTGCATGTGATCGTGCGCGAGACCACCGAACAAGCCTGGGCTGCCGCCGAACGGCTGATCAGCCACCTGGACGACGACACCATTGCCAGCGCCCAGGCCAACTACGCCCGCATGGACTCCGAAGGCCAGCGACGCATGGCCGCCTTGCACGGCGGGCGGCGCGACCAACTGGAAGTCAGCCCGAACCTGTGGGCCGGGGTCGGCTTGGTGCGTGGCGGCGCGGGTACGGCATTGGTCGGCGACCCACAAACGGTTGCGGCGCGCTTGCAGGAGTACGCCGAACTGGGTGTCGACAGTTTCGTACTGTCGGGTTACCCGCATTTGGAAGAGTCGATTCGCTTTGCCGAGCTGGTGTTCCCGCTGTTGCCTGGGAAAAAGCCGGTGACGCTAGCAGACCAAGTACTGACGGGTGGCGCTTTCGACGCCCGTGCGACGGTAAAACCCGCGGTGAACGAGCCTGAGGTCCTGGCGTAATCCCAAACATGACGAGGGCCAAGGCGCAGGAGGCGGGCGGGGCGATCGACTATGCTCTGGTTGCATCCGCGGCGGGTGTGTTCCCGCCGGCCAAGGTCATCGTCAGGGGGCTACTCGATGAACAGGGGGGCCGATCGTTCGCTTCCACGTATCCCGCGAACGGTCTGGACGCTGGGTTTTGTCAGCCTGTTCATGGACCTGTCGTCCGAGCTGGTGCATAGCCTGTTACCACTGTATCTGGTAGGTGAGCTCGGCATCAGCATCCTGGCGGTAGGTATCATCGAAGGGGTGGCAGAAGCCACCGCCCTGATCGTGAAAGTGTTTTCCGGGGCGTTCAGCGACTTCATCGGGCGGCGCAAGGAATTGTTGTTGCTTGGCTATGGCCTCGCGGCCCTGACCAAGCCACTGTTCCCGCTGGCCAGTTCGGCAGGCGTGGTATTTACCGCACGTATTCTGGACCGGATCGGCAAAGGTATACGCGGCGCACCACGCGACGCACTGGTCGCCGATGTGGCGCCTGCCGACATTCGCGGTGCCTGCTTTGGCTTGCGCCAGGCGATGGACACCGTGGGTGCCTTTCTCGGGCCGCTGCTGGCCATTCTGCTGATGACCGTCTTTGCCGGGGCGATTTCGTCGGTTCTGTGGTTTGCCGTGATTCCTGCAGCGCTGGCCGTTGGGTTGTTACTGGTAGGGATCCGCGAGCCCGTCCATGAGGCGGGCGAGCGGCACTTCCGTGCGCCGTTGCGAATGGCCTCGTTGAAGCAGTTTTCCGCCGAATACTGGTGGGTCGTGGCCATTGGTGCGGCGTTTTCACTGGCACGTTTCAGTGAGGCGTTTCTGATCCTGCGTGCACAGCAGGCAGGTTTCGCGGCCACTTGGGTGCCTGTGGTCATGGTGGTGATGGCGGGTTTCTACATGGTGTCGGCATACCCGGTCGGTAAGTGGTCTGACCGCGTGAGCCGCACGTCGCTGTTGTCCATGAGCCTGGTGTTGCTGATACTGGCTGACGTTGTTCTGGCGCATGCCCAAAGCGCCTGGTCGATGATGGTCGGCGTTGCGCTGTGGGGGCTGCACATGGGCTTTAGCCAGGGCACGCTGGCCACACTGGTCGCCGATACCACGCCCGCCGCTCTGAAAGGCACGGCATTCGGGGTGTTCAACCTGGTCAGTGGGCTGGCCTTGCTGCTGGCGAGTGTGATTGCCGGCTGGCTTTGGCAAGCCTATGGTGCGGCGATGGCGTTCTACGCCGGTGCCGTGTTTTCGGCGCTGTCATTGCTCCTGCTGTTGGGCAAAACGCGCGCTGACTGACCTGGCCCGTACCCGCGCTGTTGGTGCACAAGCACCTTAAGGAACCCTTAAGCACCGCTGAAAGCCTGTTCAGCTTCCATTAAGTAATGGCCGTTATCGTGAAGCCATCTTTTCCTCTGCCTGAGGGCTTCTCGATGAAAAAGGTTGTCTTTTCCCTTGCACTCGCGGGTGTCGCCGCTGCCCCAGCATTTGCTCACGCTCGGGAAGTCACCCTCACCAGCACCCTGCAATCCTATCGGGGCAACGGTGCCTATGTTGCCATTTACCTGACCGATGCCCAGGGCAAGTACGAACGGACCCTGTGGGTGGCCGGCAAGAAGGCCAAGTACTACAAGCACCTGCGTGACTGGGCCCGTGGCAGCGGCCTGAATGCTGCCGAATTCGACGGCGTCAGTGGCGCCAGCGTCGGCAGTGGTGAAACGCTGAAAGTGTCGGTGGACATTGCTGATGCATTGATCGACGCCGGCTATCAAATCCGCATCGATACTGCGGTGGAAGACAAGCGCGAAAACAGCGCCGAAGTTCAGGTGCCGCTGACCCGCGAAGGTTCAGGCAAGGCCACGTCGGGCAACGGTTACGTCGATAGCTTCCGTTACGATCTCTGATACCGGTGAGGTACAGGCTAATGCTGCGCAAACTTCATTCATGGCCAGGTGTGGCGCTGAGTGTGCTGGTCATGGTCGTCGCCCTGAGTGGTGTGACCCTGGCACTGCAACCGACACTTACGCGTCTGGATGTCGGCAGCCCGCTGCAGTGTGTCAGCGCCGCCGTCGTCGCCTCGCGGATCACCCAGCAGGTTGCCGGTGTCGAACTGATCGAGCGCGCGCCGTCAGGCGAAGTTCGGGTGACCGTCGATTCGAAGCACGGTGGCGACACCGTGCGTGTCGATCCGCGCACAGGGGCAACGCTTGGGTCCTATGAGCCGGGTGCCTTTATGGCCTGGATGCGGGACTTGCACCGTTCGTTTTTCTCGGGCGATGTGGGGCGCGGCGTCAGTGGTGTCGTCGCCTTGGCGATGGCGCTGCTGTCACTGTCTGGTGTGGTGCTGTTGGCCCGCAAAATGGGGGGATGGCGCATGCTGCTGTCCCGATCAACGGGCGACCGTTCTCAGCGCTGGCACTCGGCCGCTGGCCGCCTGAGCCTGCCGGGGCTGATACTGCTGTCGGTGACAGGCCTGTACATGTCCGGCGTCACCTTTGGCCTGATCGACGATGGCATGGCGCTTGAGCCGGCCTATCCCAGCCAGGTTGCACAAGGCCCGCATGCGGCCGTTGCTGACCTCAAGGCACTCAAGGCGGTTGATATCGCTGACCTGCGTGAGCTGGAGTTTCCCAAGCCCAATGACAGCAACGGGGTCATCACCCTGAGAACCGCATCTGGCGATGGCTACGTCGACCCGGCATCAGGCGAACTGCTGAATTATCAGGCCCACACGCTGACGCGTCAGGTGTATGAGACGGTCTATCAATTGCACACCGGCGAAGGCTACTGGTGGTTGAGCCTGCTGTGTGGCCTGTGTGTGTCGGCAGTGCCGTTGTTGGCCATTACCGGCACACTGATCTGGTGGCAACGGCGCAGGCTGACGCCGACACTGCGTGCCAACGTCGGCGCGCAACAGGCGGATACCGTGGTGTTGGTCGGCAGTCAGTCGGCGACCACCTGGGCATTCGCCAGTGCCGTGCATGATGCGCTGACGAACGCTGGCCATGCCGTGCATACCGCCACCATGAACAGCTTGCAACCGCGCTATCGCCAGGCCAAGCGCCTGCTGGTACTGACCTCGACCTACGGCGACGGCCACGCCCCGGACTCCGCCAGTGCGTTCATGGCGCGTCTGCAACAGGCACAGTTGGGCCCGGACCTGAGCGTTGCGGTGCTGGGCTTTGGTGACTCGCGTTTCAAACAGTTCTGCGCCTATGCCCACCGGGTACAGGATGCCTTGCAGGGCGCGGGTTGCTCGATGTTGCTGCCCTTGGCAACGGTTGACCGTGGCGATGCCGAGGCCTTCAGCCAGTGGGGCAGTG
The DNA here is from genome assembly GCF_002753995.1 of Pseudomonas sp. HLS-6. NCBI lineage: Bacteria > Pseudomonadati > Pseudomonadota > Gammaproteobacteria > Pseudomonadales > Pseudomonadaceae > Pseudomonas > Pseudomonas sp. HLS-6. The sequence goes on along the minus strand of NZ_CP024478.1, from coordinate 2,903,684 downwards.
CCCTTGCCGAACAATTGGGGGTCGAATTGCTGCTGAAACCGGCACGCGTCTCGGTGCCGACACGCAGCCTCGAATTGATCGAGCGGGTGGTCTATGGCGAAACCGAGGCAACCAGTACCGCCGTCTTGCGTTTTGCACCGGTACCCGGCAGCGGTCGTAACCTGCTGTCCCGATTACTGGGCAAAGACCGCTTGCCAGCGTTCGAGCCCGGTGACTTGCTGGGTGTGGTACCGAGCCGCGGGGAAGAGGCGAGGTTCTACTCGATTGCCACCAGCCGTAGCGATGGGGTGGTGGAGATCTGTGTGCGCCGGCATGCGCAGGGGCTGTGCTCGGGATACCTGCATACGCTGCCGCTTGGCGGTCGTATCGAGGCGTTTGTTCAGCAACACCCGCATTTCCGCCCCAGTGCCGGGCAGGCACCGGTCATTCTGGTGGGCGCGGGTACCGGGATCGGACCTTTGGTAGGTTTTATCCGCAAGAACCACCGGGCGCGCCCGATCAACCTGTACTGGGGTGGGCGTTCGGCCACAACGGAGTTCCTCTATGAGGACGAACTGGGTACTTACCTGGAGGACGGACGGCTCCACCACTTGAGCACGGCGTTTTCTCGCGGTGCGGAGCGCGCTTATGTTCAAGACCGTATTCGCGCCGATGCGCTGAAGTTGCAGGCGCTCATCCAGAGCGGTGCGCAGGTGCTGGTCTGCGGTGGGCGTGAAATGGCAGAAAGCGTCAGGCAGGTGTTTGATGGGCTGTTGGCACCCCTTTGCCTGAACGTCGAAACCCTTAACGTACAGGGGCGATACCGTGAAGATGTGTTCTGAAGCGGCGGCGCTTGAGCGCTACAGCCTGAATGGCGAAACCATGGGAACTCGCTACAGCGCCGTCTTCTATGCGCCAGCGGGCCAGGACTTGGCGGTGTTGGGTGCGCAGTTGTTTCAGGCGGTCGATGCCGTGGACCAGCAGATGTCCACCTGGAAGCCCGACTCCGCTTTGATGCAGTTCAACGCCTTGCCGGTGGGGGCGTGGAGGGTGATTCCCGACGCCTTGCTGTGGGTCTTGTCGACTGCGCTGCGTATCGAGCATGAGTCACAGGGGGCCTTCGATATCGGCGTGGGCGACCTGGTCAACGCCTGGGGGTTTGGTGCGGGCGGCCAATCCGCCGAACTGCCGCTGGTGAAGGGTAGCCAGAAGCGAAACCGCGCCTCTGCGGCCCTTGAACTCGACTTCAGCGCTCAGCGTGTACGTAAACGCTTGCCCATTACCCTGGACTTGAACGGCATCGCCAAAGGCTTTGCTGTCGACCAACTGGCTCACTGCCTGGAACAGGCGGGCATCAGGCATTACTTGGTCGGCATCGATGGCGAGATGCGTGCCGCCGGGCACAAGCCCTCGGGCGAACCCTGGAACATCGCGATTGAAAAGCCGCTGCGTGGCCGGCGAGAGGTGCTGGGGGTCATGGAACTCAGCGATGCCTCCATCGCCACCTCCGGAGACTACCGGCATTGGGTCGAGCGCGACGGCGTAGTGTATTCACACACCATGGACCCGGCCCGTGGCCGCGCACTCAGCTCGCCGCTGGCGGCGGTTTCGGTGGTTGCCACCAGCTGCATGTACGCGGATGCCTGGGCCACCGCGTTGATGGTGCTGGGCCCGGATAAAGGCGTTGCCTTGGCGCAGCAGCGGGGTATGGATGCGGTGTTTTTGCTGCGTGACGGCGACGGATTCAAGCAGATCGCTGTATTGGATGGCCAACTGCAATAGTTGGCACCTTGGTATTTACCCCGCCAATACCGTCGTAGGCAAGTCACTTCACAGGGGGCTTGCCTGCGATATCCCGCGCCAAGACGCCCGCGCTTGGCGCTCTGAGTGAGCTTCAGAAATTTCCTACTCGGTTTGCTGAAACGGATGAGCGCGTATTGGCTTACTGTTGAATGAATAGGAAAAAGTACTGCGGCCTGTCCGACACGTTAACTGGATACCCCACTCACTGTCCTCTCACGGAGCGAGAAATGATTGTTCGACTGATTACAGGCGACCTCTGCGGATTCACGACAAAGCCTGGGACAGGCGTTGCGCCTGCGCGTTTGTCCTCTAAACGTCCTATGGCTCTGTAGGAAACATCTATGGCCACCTTCATTCTTCTTCCCGACCTGCTCTCGCGGTCGAACACGGTCGTCAGCTTTTCCGGTACAGCAGGTAAGCACTATGAGTAGCGTTCATGACCAGGCCATGCAGTATGTCTATCGACAAGTCCTTCAGCGGCTGATGGAGCGCTTTTCCCCGGCTCAGCGCGCTTCATTGCAACTGTTGATCCAGCGCGTGATCGTCGCCGCGGGCGGCTATGAGCGCGTCGGTAGCTTCAAAGTGATGTATGCCCATGGGGGTGGCAAAGACAGTGTTCATGCCCTGGCATTTCTGCGGGCTGCGCAATTGAGCATTGCGGCTCGCGCTCACGCGACCTTCAACCTGCGCATTGCCACCGCCCGGCATGCGGGCATAACCGCTGACGTCATTGCGAACATCGAGCGTGGTTACTCGGCACTGTTTGTCCAGGATGATCCGCGTGTTGAAGTGCTGGTGCTCGATGATGGTGTCATGCAGCCGTTCGACAGTGCTCAGCTCTCGTCGCCAAACCAGCGTCAGGCAGACCGCAACGATCTGTTGTTGGCCGGGCATCTGGCGGGCGGGGTGGCTTGCCCCCCATTCTGTGGATGCTGTTACGCGGGCCTGGCCGACCTGTACCGGCATGCAATGGCATGGGACGGCGGTGTGGATGCGGTCATCAGCGCCGACCCCTTGCCTGAGCGCAAGCGCTACCTGGCCTGGGGGCGGCGCAAGCTGAGGCGAGCGGGTGTTGGCCTCAGTGCCCAGGTTGCGACATTTCCCCGGGCGATGATCGACGCGCTGAGCGCGGTGCGGCGTCAACACCTGCAACGGTTGCTGGGCCTGCCGCTGCAAACCCAGTACTTCTCCGGCAATCAACGTCCTTTGCGGTTCATTGCGATCGATGATCTGGTTCACCAGCCGTTTGACGCGGAGTGTGAGGTGTTAAGCGCGTTTCTTGGTTTCCAGTGCAGTGAGCATTCGTGCGTGCTCAGCGAATCGGATTGCGTCACGCCACTGCTGAGCGCGCACCTGTGGGGCCTTCGGCGCGAGCATGTGCACGGGCAGTGCTACGCGGACGGCGTGAGCGATTACCTCAAGCGAGCCGGTATTCGGATGCAGCGCAAGCAGATGTCGCCGCTACTGCAGCGCGAGGTCCTGGTAGCGTGGCAGGGCGCCGATCAGTTGGCACAGCGTCGCCAGCAGGCCGCTGATCTTGCCACTCAGGCCTATGGCTTGAGTGAGGCTCAGTTGATCTGCCTGCTGTTTGCGCCCTTTATCGAAGGCGGCAAGCGGCTGGAGGCGTTTTTGCGCCAGTGTCACCCGGGTATGCTGGTTGCGTTGCCCTACATGCACAAGGCGCTGCGTGAGCAGCGGGCACCGGAGCCGGTTGTTCAGTGGCTGGTGAATATCAGTGGCTTGCCGCTGTCGACCTTGCAGACGTTGTACTGGCTTGAAGCCGAGACGTTGAGTAAAACGCTCTGTCACCCGGTAAGCGATCTGTCGCCTGGCAGGGCCATGGCAAGCCGCTGATCACGGGAAGTTGCCAAGAGAGCTGATCTGTATGTATAACCAGTGCCTGGACATTCTGGTTGCCTGCCTGCTGTGATCGCTCACCCTGTTTCTGATCCGTTTTACTACCTCCACAACTTCCAGCAGGTACTGGACTGGTTGCTGCTGCGTTATGCCGATCTGCTCTCGGAGCAGGAGCATGATTTCATTCACCAGTTCGGCCAACAACCGCAGGCCGCCCGGGCGATGCTGGTGCGCATGGTGATGCGCAAGGGGCAGTTGTTCCGCGAAAGCAAGTTGGAATACGCCGAAATCGGCCCGTCAGCCGAGGCACTGGCGCCGTTGGTGGCCCTGGCGTGGGTCGACGATGATGCCGTGCTGAGCCTGGAACAGCTGTTTCAGATGCTGCGCAAGGATGAAATCGTTGACTGTTTCGCCACGGCATTGACGCGCCCGCGTGCGGCCAAACCCGAGCTTTTTGAACAACTGGCACCTCTGTACCCAGAGCCACGTCGTTTGTCCGAGTGGTATCCGGGGTTTGCCGAGGTTGTCTACGCGTGGCGCTTGCAAGCCCTGTGCGACCGCTTGCGCCTGCTGTTCTTTGGCAATCTGCACCAGGACTGGTCCGAATTCGTATTGGCTGACCTTGGCGTACTGCGCTACGAGCAAGTGGCGTTCAGTGCCGATTCCCGGGCGATGCGTGAGCGCAACGATGTCGAGGTCGCCTTGGCCCTGCATGAGTGTGCCGAGCAACTGGCTGCGGGGGTTGCTGTCGAGCAGGTACTGGCGCGTGCCGAGTGCCTGCACAGCCTTAACCCCTGGCTGGAACGCCGTCGCGCTCGTTTGCTGTTCCAGCTGGGCCAGCAGTGTGAGCGCGAGGGTAACTGGGCGCTGGCCCAGCAGATCTATCCGCTCAGTGCGCACCCGCAGGCGCCATTGCGCCACATACGGGTGTTGGAGCGCGACGAACAGTGGGCGGCCGCGCTGAATCTGGCCGAGGCGGTCAGTGAGCAGCCGCTGAATGCACTGCAAGCGCAGGCGTTGGACCGCGTACTGCCGCGCCTGCGGCGCAAGTTGGGTGGGCCCGCGCAGCCGAGGCGCAGCGCACCTGACGTACACCGGGTCGACCTCTGCCTGCCTCGCGAGCATTCGACGCTGGGTGTCGAGCGGGCAGTCCAGCAGCACCTGGAGGAAGAGGGCGGTCAGGTGTTCTACGTCGAGAACTGCCTGTTCAATGGCCTGTTCGGCCTGCTTTGCTGGGACGCGATTTTCGCGCCGCTGCCGGGTGCGTTCTTCCACCCTTTCCAACGTAGCCCTCAGGACCTTCATGATCCCGGTTTCCACGCACGTCGTGAGGCGCTGTTTGGCGATTGCCTAGCGCAGTTGGAAGACGGTCGCTATCACCAGACGATTCGCGCCAACCATACGGCGAAGCGCGGCTTGCAGTCGCCTTTCGTGGTGTGGGAGGTGCTTGACGAAACGCTGTTGGAGCAGGCCTTGGCGTGCCTTCCCGCTGAGCATCTGTCCGCGTGTTTCCGGCGCTTGCTGGAAGATATCAAACATAACCGCGCCGGCATGCCAGACCTGATTCAACTGTGGCCCGAGGCGCGGCGTTACCGAATGATCGAGGTCAAGGGGCCTGGCGACCGTCTGCAGGACAACCAGCTGCGCTGGATAGCGTTCTGCAGTGAGCATGGCCTGCCGGTCGAGGTCTGCCATGTGCAATGGGCGCCGCAGGCGTCATGAGCTACGTAGTCGCGGTGCGTGCCCTCTGCGAATTCACCGCAAAACAGGGCGATCTTGACCTGCGCTTCACCCCGTCGCCCACGGCGCAGGAAGGAATGGCCGGGCATCGCCGGGTGGTTGCTCGGCGCGGGCCCGACTATGAAGCAGAAGTCACCCTGGAGGGCTGTTACGAGCAACTGCGCGTGCGCGGCCGCGCCGACGGTTACGCGCCATCAGCCAACCGCCTGGAGGAAATCAAGACCTACCGAGGCGACCTTGCCAGCCAACCGCATAACCACCGCGAGCTGCATTGGGCGCAGGCGCGCATTTATGGCTGGCTGCTGTGCAGCGCGCGGCAACTGACCGACATTCACCTGGCGCTGGTCTACCTTGATGTCGACAGTGACCGCGAGACGCGTATCGAGCAGCACTACCAGGCCGAGGCATTGGAGCAGTACTTCAAGCAGCAATGTGCGGTGTTTCTGGGTTGGGCGATCCCGCAGATGCAGCGCCTGAGCGAGCGTAACAGCGGGTTGCAGGCATTGAGCTTTCCCTATGCGCAGATGCGTAGCGGCCAGCGCGATCTGGCCGAAACGGTGTACAAGGCGGTCAGCACCGGTCGTTGTCTGATGGCCCAGGCCACAACGGGTATCGGCAAGACCCTGGGCACGTTGTTCCCGATGCTCAAGGCTGTCGTGCCGCAACAGCTGGACAAAGTGCTGTTCCTGACCGCCAAGACGCCGGGCAGGGCCTTGGCGCTGGAGGCGGTGCGCCAGGTCATGACCAGTGCCCCGACGTTGGCGCTGCGCAGCCTTGAACTGGTGGCCAGGGACAAGGCCTGCGAGTATCCGCAGAGCGCCTGCCATGGCGAATCCTGCCCGTTGGCGAAGGGCTTTTATGACCGATTGCCGGTGGCTCGCCAGGCGGCCCGGGAAGTCGCCTTGCTGGATAAAGCCGCGTTGCGCGAGGTGGCGCTGACGCATCAGGTCTGTCCCTACTACTTGAGCCAGGAGATGGCGCGCTGGGTCGATGTGGTGGTCGCCGACTACAACTATTACTTTGATCAAAGCGCCTTGTTGTACGGCCTGGCCCAGGTCAACCAATGGCGGGTGGCGGTGTTGGTGGACGAGGCACACAACCTGGTCGAGCGCGCCCGTCAGATGTACAGCGCGAGCCTCGATCAGTGGTTATTGCAGAGCCTGCGTCGCAGCAAGCCTGTCGGCATGAGCAGTGCCCTGCAGCAACTCAATCGTCAATGGAATGCCCTGCACAATGACCAGGTTGCGCCCTACAGGGCCAGTGCCGAGTTGCCGACGGCCTTTCTCAAGGCCTTGCAGCGCTGCCTGACGCTGATTCAGGAACAGATGAATCAGGCCCCGTCGGGGCTGGACCCCGCATTGATGGACTTCTATTTCCGTGCACTGCAGTTCAGCCGCTTGAGCGAGGTCTTTGATGGGAACTTCCTGTTCGACATCAGTAAGCGCGAGGCACAGGGGCGGCGCAGCCTGTCCACCCTGTGCCTGCGCAACGTGCTGCCCGCAGCATTGATCGCGCCGAAAATGGCGGCGGCGCGCAGCGTTGTGCTGTTTTCCGCCACCCTCGGCCCCCGGCAGTTCTATGCCGACCTGCTGGGGATGCCAGGCGACACTGCCTGGCTGGAAGTGGCATCTCCCTTTGTCGCAGAGCAGTTGCAGGTACGCGTGGTGAGCAATGTGTCGACGCGCTACCAGCACCGTCAGGCATCTATTGCCCCCATCAGCGAGCTGATTGCCGAGCAGTACGCCCGGCAACCAGGCAACTACCTGGCGTTTTTCAGCAGCTTCGAGTACCTGCAGCACGTGGCTGAAATGCTCGCAACGCGGTACCCGGCCATTCCCCAATGGCGTCAGTCGCAAGGGATGGCGGAGGAGGCACGCCTGGCGTTTCTCGAACGCTTTGTCGAAGGTGGGCAAGGGGTTGGTTTCGCGGTGTTGGGCGGGGCGTTCGCCGAAGGGGTTGATCTACCGGGAACCCGCCTGATCGGCGCATTCGTCGCCACCTTGGGCCTGCCACAAGTCAACCCGGTCAACGAGCAGATCAAGCAGCGCATGGCCGAGCGGTTTGGCGCGGGCTTCGATTACACCTACCTGTACCCAGGCGTGCGCAAGGTTATCCAGGCCGCAGGGCGCGTCATTCGTGGCCCGCAGGACCGTGGGGTGGTCATGCTGATTGATGATCGATTCGCCGAGCAGAAGGTACAGCAGATGTTTCCAGGCTGGTGGGCACCGCAAAAAAAATAGTCGTCAGGGCAGGGAGCTTCCTCGTCGCCTTAAGGTCAAACTGCCAGTAAACTGTGTCCTTTCATTACCCTGAACACCCATTCTTGAGGTTTTGCATGAAGCTCAGTCCCCTGGCGGGCAAACCGGCACCTGCGTCGATCCTGGTCGATATCCCTCGACTGCTGACCGCCTATTACTCTGGCCGGCCGGACGCCGGCATCGCCACCCAACGCGTGGCGTTTGGTACCTCCGGGCATCGCGGCAGTTCGCTGGAGTTGAGTTTCAACGAAGACCACGTACTGGCTATCAGCCAGGCCATCTGCCTGTATCGCAAGGTCAAAGGCATCGATGGTCCGCTGTTCGTCGGCATCGACACCCATGCACTGTCCACCCCGGCAGCGGCTACCGCACTGCAGGTACTGGCGGCCAATGGCGTCGAAGTGATGCTGGCCAAGGACGATGAGTACACGCCAACGCCAGCAGTGTCCCACGCGATTCTCTGTTACAACCGTGGTCGCAGCCGCGGGCTGGCCGATGGTGTGGTCATCACGCCGTCGCACAACCCACCACAGAGTGGCGGTTTCAAGTACAACCCGCCCAATGGCGGCCCGGCTGACAGCGACGTCACCAAGTGGATCGAGGCCAAGGCCAACGAACTGCTGGCCGATGGCCTGAAAGACGTGAAACGCATGGACTACGAGCAGGCGCTCAAGGCTAGCACGACCCATCGCCATGACTACCTGGGCAACTACGTCAGCGATCTGATCAATGTGATTGATTTCGATGCTATTCGTGGTGCCAACCTGCGCCTGGGCGTTGACCCGCTGGGCGGTGCCGGTGTGCGCTACTGGTCGGCCATTGCCGATCACTATCGCCTGAACCTGGAGGTGGTCAACACTGAGGTCGACCCGACCTTCCGCTTCATGAGCGTTGACTGGGACGGCCAGATCCGCATGGACCCGTCCTCGCCTTATGCCATGCAGGGCCTGATCGGCCTGCGTGAGCGTTTTGACGTTGCCTTTGCCTGCGACCCCGACCATGACCGCCACGGCATCGTCACGCCGAACGGCCTGCTGGCACCGAACAACTACCTGGCGGTTGCCATTGACTACCTGTTCCAGAACCGTCCGCAGTGGCGCGCCGATGCAGCCGTCGGCAAGACGGTGGTCAGCAGCGGCCTGATTGACCGGGTGACGGCACGTTTGGGGCGTCGCCTCTACGAAGTACCGGTGGGTTTCAAGTTCTTCGCCGAAGGGTTGTTCGACGGTTCACTCGGTTTTGGTGGCGAAGAGAGTGCAGGCGCTTCGTTCCTGCGCAAGGATGGCAGTGTCTGGGCCACCGACAAGGACGGCCTGATCCCGGCGTTGCTGGCGGCGGAAATCACTGCACGTACCGGGCGTAACCCGAGCCAGGCCTATGCGGCACTGACTGCCGAGCTGGGTGAGCCATTCGCAACGCGTGTCGAGGCCAAGGCCAACCCGCAACAGAAAGCCTTGTTGAGCAAACTGGCGCCGGAGCAGGTGAAGTCCACTGAGCTGGCCGGTGAGCCGATTCAGCAGATCCTGAGCCATGCCCCAGGCAATGGCCAGGCCATTGGCGGTTTGAAAGTGATGACCGCCAACGGCTGGTTTGCGGCGCGTCCGTCGGGTACCGAGGACATCTACAAGATCTACGCCGAAAGCTTTATCGATGATGCGCATTTGCAGCGCCTGGTAAGCGAAGCCCAGGAATTGGTCGACAACGCCATTTCTTGATCATCGGTCGCGCACAAGCCCCGCGCCTACAGCTTGCGCGGGCCCTGTTGGAGCAGGCTTGCCTGCGATAGCGTCGGTGGGGTATCCGTGAGTTCGCGGCGTTTGCATCGCGGGCAAGCCCGGCTCCTACAGGCTGGCGCGGGCGCTGTTGGAGCTGGCTTGCCTGCGATGGCGTCGGTGGGGTGCCCGTGAGTTCGCGGCGTTTGCATCGCGGGCACAAGCCACGCGCCCACAGCTGGCGCGGGCCCTGTTGGAGCAGGCTTGCCTGCGATGGCCTCGGTGGGGTATCCATGAGTTCGCGGCGTTTGCATCGCGGGCAAGACCCGCTCCCACAGGCTTGCGCGGGCTTTGTTGGAGCAGGCTTGCCTGCGATGGCCTCGGTGGGGTATCCATGAGTTCGCGGCGTTTGCATCGCGGGCAAGACCGGCTCCCACAGGCTTGCGCGGGCTTTGTTGGAGCTGGCTTGCCTGCGATAGCGTCGGCGGGGTGCCAGTGAGTACGCGGCGTCTGTATCGCGGGCAAGCCCGGCTCCTACAGGCTGGCGCGGGCTTTGTTGGAGCTGGCTTGCCTGCGATGGCGTCGGTGGGGTGCCCGTGAGTTCGCGGCGTCTGCATCGCGGGCAAGCCCGGCTCCTACAGGCTGTGCGGGCTTTGTTGGAGCTGGCTTGCCTGCGATGGCGTCGGTGGGGTCCCCGTGAGTACGCGGCGTCTGCATCGCGGGCAAGCCCGGCTCCTACAGACTGGCGCGGGCTTTGTTGGAGCTGGCTTGCCTGCGATGACGTCGGTGGGGTATCCGTGAGTTCGCGGCGTTTGCATCGCGGGCAAGCCCGGCTCCTACAGGCTGCGCGGGCTTTGTTGGAGCTGGCTTGCCTGCGATGGCCTCGGCGCGGTGCTTGTGAGTGCGCGGCGTCTGCATCGCGGGCAAGCCCGGCTCCTACAGGTTACGCGGGCTCTGTTGGAGCTGGCTTGCCTGCGATGGCGTCGGTGGGGTGCCAGTGAGTTCGCGGCGTTTGTATCGCGGGCAAGCCCGGCTCCTACAGGTTCTATGGGAGCAGGCTTGGCGGGGGGCGGTCAGGCGACATCCACCAGAACGATTTCGCTGTCCTCCAGCGCAGTCACCCGCAACAACGATTCATCTTCGATCGCCAGGCCGTCACGGGCAGCGGCGCGCACACCGTTGACCTCGACCAGCCCCTTCGCCGGCACCAGATAGCCGCGACGTCCGCTGTCCAGCACGTACTCGGCGCTTTCTCCGGCTTTCAAGGTAGCCGCGACCAGCCGTGCGTCAGCCCGAATGCGCAAGCTCTGCTCATCACCTTCACGACCACTGGCCAGGGTCACGAAGCCTTCACCGCGCTCACCCTTGGGAAATGGACGGGTGCCCCACGAGGGTGCTTCGCCGCTGCGCTCTGGAATGATCCAGATCTGGAAGATGCGTGTATCAACCTTCTCCAGGTTGTACTCACTATGGACGATCCCGGTCCCGGCGCTCATCACTTGCACATCGCCCGCTTCCGTACGGCCTTTGTTGCCCAGGTTGTCCTGGTGGCTGATAGCGCCTTCGCGGACATAGGTGATGATTTCCATGTCGCGGTGTGGGTGCGGTGGGAAACCGCTGCCTGCGGCGATCAGGTCATCGTTCCAGACCCGCAGGGTGCCCCAGTGCATGCGCTCGGGATCGTAGTATTCGGCGAATGAAAAGTGATGATGGGCATCCAGCCAGCCGTGGTTGGCATGGCCCAGTGTGGCGAACGGGCGAAGTTGCAGCATGATTCATCTCCTCGGCAAGGTTTATGTGAACGATGATCGCCCAATTAATGATCGAAATTAAGCGTAAATAATGGCTGATTCTAATCGGTTTATTAGATACTTAAGGTGCAGTGATTGATTCACTTCATCGCCTAATTGACTGATCTGTAAGCATTCGGCTGGTGCTTTGCGGTCAATGGAGCGAACATGGCGGCAGAGCCCTTTTCAGTTGGAGTCGGTGTGTCACACGAGCGCCCCAAGCACCCCCCGGAATTAACCCCGCCGGCCCAGTTGCCCTGGGTCAGACGGTTGTTGGCCCGTGTACTGGGTCGAGGCCTGAGCCGGCTGCAGGCTCAGCACCGCGACTCGTGGTTTCACGGGCATGCTAGCGGTCAACGTACCGGCCATGCCGAGGGCCTGCGCGAGGGTTATGAGGAGGGCCGTGTCGATGGCTTCGAGGCTGGCCGCCAGGTTCTGGTGATCCGTGATACTCGCCCCGATGCCCACGCAGTGCCGGGGCAAGACGACAGCCTGTTCGACGATTGGCGCCTGCCGCTCACCACGGAACTTAAAAAACGCTTCAAGGCCGACGTTGCGCAGCGCCTGCCAGCCCAGGCGCAGCCAAGTACTGCGCAATGGAAAATGATCTTCAGTGAGACGCCTTCGACCTGCGTGATTGCCGGTGCCGGTGCCGGCAAGTCGACGTCCCTGGTGCTGCGTATTCTGCTGTTGCGTCACTACCTGGGCTATGGACTGGACGCCATGACCGTGGTCACGTTCACGCGCGAGTCGCGCAAGGACTTCATCGCACGACTGACCCAGGTGTTTGCCCTGTGGGGCATCAACCTGAGCCCGGTAGAGGCCCGCGAGTTGGTGCGCACCTTCCATTCGCGGATTCTGCCACTGGTGCGCAGCCTGCCGGGCTTCAGCCAGCTGCGGGCCTTTGAGACGCTGGGCAGTGAGTTACCGGGTGGCAGCGAGTCGAATGCCGAGACCAACCCGTTCGACCTGCGTATCAATGATGCCCAGCGTCAGCAACTGAACCTGTGCTACCGCGACCTGATGCAGGGCAGCCCACGCTTTGCCGAGTTGATCATGTCCCTGCGGCGCCAGGCCTTGCAGCTCAAGGCATTGGACCGCGATCATCCCGACGTGCAGAAGCGTGTGGCCGTGACGCAACTGTCCGCCGAGCGCGACGAGGAGTTGTGCGACACGATTGAAGACCTCTGGTTCAGGGCGGGCGCGTGGCCGATCAAGGGCATTGAGCCACGCCGGGAAACCGTGGAGATCAATGGCAGCCGTTTTCACGTCCATGGCCATATTGCCGAACTCGATGCCTGGGTGGTACTGGGCTTCGATCCCGGGGAAAACAAGGACTACAAACGTTCGAACGCCAAGTTACCGGTGTGGGCCGAATGGGTTATCAAGCGCACACTTTTTCAAGCTTTCTGTGATAAACCCTTGATATGGCTGGAAAACTATTCGGCAGCCAAGCGCTTGACCGCCTCCCTTGCAACGGATGCCGTGGCCGGGCCGGGCTTTGACTACAAGGTCAAGGGCGAGCTCTCGTCGGTGCCGCTCCTGGATGCTTTCGTCAGTGCTGCCGGGTTCATCGAGAACCTCGGGCTGGACGTGGGCGCGGCAGTCGCAAACATGAGTTTTCCAACAGGTGACAGCGATGCACTGTTCTTCGAGGCGTTGAGCCTGTACTGGCGGGCGCTGGAGAACCACCTGTTGGCGCAGTCGCCGCCGATCATGAGCTATAACCGGATGTTCGCCCTGTTCTCGGAGAACAACCCCGAGAACCTGCGCTTGTTGCCCGATGCCTTGCTCAGGCCTTTGGCGCATTTGATGATCGACGAGTTTCAGGATGTCTCGCCGCAGATCGTTTCCTGGCTAAGGGCCAGCCTGCGTGAAATCCGTCGGCGCGGGCCGGCATTGCATGTGGGGCGCACCGCCCAGCATTCGTCGCTGCTGTGTGTGGGCGATGACTGGCAATCGATCTACGGCTGGCGGGGGAGCTCACCCAAGTACTTCATGGAGTTCGCCAAGGAATTCGTCTCGCCAGCCAATACGCGGGTGATGCTCAGCGACAATTACCGCAGCCACCAGCACATCATCGATGCGGCCGAGCACATCGTTAAGCCGGCGCCGGCGATCAATGGCAAGAAAGCCAAGGCCTGCGGCCTGGCGGCCGAGGATGCGGTGCCGGTCACGGTACAGCCGCGTGACGAGGCTGCGCTTGCCCAGCAGTTGATGGCGCATTACCGGCAGGGCGATTCGGTGATGATGTTGTATCGAAAAAGCAGTGATAAGTCATTGATTTCAGAGCATTTGCAGCCACTGATCAATCATGAGAAAAGCCTTGCGCCGGGGCAGCGCCGGTTCCGTCAATTGACCTACCACAGCGCCAAGGGGCTGCAGGCGGATGCGGTGTTCATGCTTGGCGACTGCCAGCACGTGACCCGTTCACCGTACAAGAACCAGGTCTATCGCCAGGCGGGGCTTGGCCGTAGCGGTGACCCTGAAGCCTACGACAACGCGCAGAAGGACGAAGTCCTGCGCCTGGCCTATGTCGCGGTTACCCGCGCCGTCAGGCATTGTTACTGGCATGTCGAGACGCCGACCGGGGAGGCGCAGAATCTGCCCCGGGCATCGTCCCAGGTTGATGGCAGTAAAGCGTTCTTCGACGACCTCAGGCCTTGAGTGCGGTCGCTATATCGCGTTTCCTTGTCTGGTTCGCGCTTGCTGACAGTCATGGCGTCAGGTGCTCTGGCGAGTTGAAGTTGCTCAGGCGTGGATCGTCCAGCGGATACTCCAGCGCCTGCAGTGGCTGTGCCAGCAGGGCTCGCAGCAGGCTGCGCTCACCCTGGCTCCAGCGCTGGCGAAGGTCGTCGAGCAGACTGCTCGGCAGCAGGCAGAACATCGGTTGCCAGTGGCCATCCTGACGGATCATCGCCGGTCGCCCCTGATCGTTCGCCTGGCTCAGCAGGTCAAGAACCAGTGTGCGGTCGATCAGCGGTGCATCGCACGCGAGCACCAGTAGCCACGGGTGACGCGCCTGGGCCAACCCGCTGAGCACACCGGCCAACGGGCCTGGATAGTCGCCTGATTCGTCACTGACCAGATGATCGGCATAGGGCCGGTACTGCTCGGCGTGGCGGTTACAGGAAATGATCAGGTCGTCGGTCAGTGGACGCACCACGGCCTGGGCGTGGGCAATCAGGGGCTGCCCGTGCCAGGGAATCAGGCCCTTGTCGCGTCCGCCCATACGCTGGCCACGACCGCCCGCCAAGAGGAGGATGGAGCAGGGCGACGGAAGCTGGATCATGATGTTTACCTGTAGCGCCAAAGCCGCTCACGATCCCATGACCGGCTTTGGCTGTCCATCAGCTTTCCAGGCTTACCGTACCCTCAGGCTGGCGTCGTCGCGTGCCCGCCAGGCGCATGACCACCACGAAAAACACCGGTACGAATACCACGGCCAGCGTTGCGCTGAGCATGCCGCCAATTACCCCGGTGCCGATCGCCTGCTGGCTGGCCGAACTGGCGCCAGTGGCGATGGCCAGCGGCACGACGCCAAGGATGAACGCCAGTGAGGTCATGACGATGGGCCGCAGGCGCAGGCGCAGGCGCGCGGCCTGTACCGTCGCGTCTATCAGGTCGTGGCCTTCGTCCACCAGATGCTTGGCGAATTCGATGATCAGGATCGCGTTCTTCGCCGACAGGCCGATCAAGGTGATCAGGCCGACCTTGAAGAACACGTCGTTGGGCATGCCTCGCAGGGTCACTGCCAGTACCGCGCCCAGCACGCCCAGCGGCACCACCAACAGCACCGCGGTCGGGATCGACCAGCTTTCATAGAGCGCCGCCAGGCACAGGAACACCACCAGCAGCGAGAGCGCCATCAGCATGGGTGCCTGGCTGCCGGACAGCCGTTCCTGCAGCGACAGGCCGGTCCACTCCAGGCCCATGCCCAGTGGTAACTGGCTGACCAGGCGCTCGATCTCTGCCATGGCCTCGCCCGAACTGTAGCCGGGCGCTGGTTCACCGGACACCGCGATCGCCGGGTAGCCGTTGTAACGCGTCAACTGCACCGGCCCGGAAACCCAATGGGCGCGGGTAAACGCCGACAGTGGCACCATCTTGCCGCTGCTGTTGCGGACATGGATTTTCATCAGGTCTTCGACCTGGCTGCGGCTGTCGCCCTCGGCTTGTACCACCACCCGCTGCATCCGGCCCTGGTTGGGGAAGTCGTTGACGTAGGTCGAACCGATGGCGGTGTTGAGCACGGTGCCGATGTCGGCAAAGGAAACGCCCAGGGCGTTGGCCTGCTTGCGGTCTACCTCCAGTTGTACCTGAGGGCTTTCGGCCAGGGCGCTTTCACGTACGTTGATCAGCACCGGGCTTTTCTCGGCAGCGGCCAGTAGCTGATCGCGTGCGGCCATCAGGTTGGTGTGGCCGAGACCGCCACGGTCCTGCAGGCGGAACTCAAAGCCGCTGGACGTGCCAAGCCCGTCGACCGGTGGCGGCAGCACCGAGTAGGCAATTGCGTTCTTGAACTGGCTGAAAGCGGCGGTGGCGCGCTCGGCGATGGCCGCTGCACTGTCCTCGGCGCTTCGCTCGGACCAGTCCTTGAGTGTGGTGAAGACCAGCGCCGCGTTCTGCCCGGTGCCGGAAAAGCTGAAGCCCATGATCACCGTGGTGTTGCCGATACCGGGTTCTTCGGCGTTGTGCGCTTCGATCTGCGCCGCAACCTGCTCGGTACGTGGCTTGCTGGCACCGGGCGGGAGCTGGACGTCAGTGATGGTGTAGCCCTGGTCTTCGGTCGGCAGGAACGAGGAGGGCAGTTGGCTGAACAGGTAGCCCAGGCCGGCCAAAAGCAGGCCGTATACCAGCAGGTAGCGTCCGCTGCGCTTGAGGGCATGGGTCACCCAGGATTGGTAGCCGTCGGTGAGGCGCTCGAAGCGTCGGTTGAACGCGCCAAAGAAACCGCGCTTTTGCGCATGACCGCTTTCGATGGGCTTGAGCAAGGTGGCGCACAGGGCGGGTGTCAGGCTCAAGGCGAGGAAGGCCGAGAACAGGATCGACACCGCCATCGCCAGCGAGAACTGCTGATAGATCACTCCCACTGAGCCTGGCATGAAGGCCATCGGCAGGAACACCGCGACCAGCACCAGGGTAATCCCGACGATGGCCCCACTGATCTGGCCCATGGCCTTGCGGGTGGCCTCTCGGGGCGGCAGGCCTTCCTCGGCCATGATCCGTTCGACGTTTTCCACCACCACGATGGCGTCATCGACCAGGATGCCGATGGCCAGCACCATCCCGAACAGGGTCAGTACGTTGATCGAGAACCCCATGCCGAGCATTACTGCAAAGGTCCCCATCAGCGCCACAGGCACCACCAGGGTCGGGATCAGGGTGTAGCGGATATTCTGCAGGAACAGAAACATCACCGCGAACACCAGCAGCATCGCTTCGAGCAGGGTGTTGATGACCTGTTCGATGGAGACTTTCACGAACGGCGAGGTGTCATAGGGGATGTCGTAGCGGGCGCCTGCCGGAAAGTAGCGCGACAACTCGTCCATCTTGGCGCGGACCAGGGTCGCGGTTTGCATGGCGTTGGCACCCGGTGACAGTTGCACGCTGAAGGCGGTCGACGGCTTGCCGTTCAAGCGCGTGCCGAACTGGTACTCCTGGCTGCCAATCTCTACCCGTGCGACGTCGCCGAGGGTTACTCGCGAGCCGTCCGGGTTGGCCCGCAAAACGATGTCGGCGAACGCCTCCGGTGTCGACAGTTGGCCTTTGACTACCACGTTGGCGGTTATTTCCTGGGTCGCCCGGCCTGGCAGGTCACCGATACTGCCGGGGGCTACCTGGGTGTTTTGTGCGGCAATGGCCAGGTTGACGTCTTCGGGGGTCAGGTTGAAGCCGATCAGTTTCTGCGGGTCGATCCAGATGCGCATGGCGCGCTCGGCGCCGTACAGCTGCGCCTTGCCGACACCGTTGAGGCGGCGGATCTCGTTCATGACGTTTCGCGCCAGGAAGTCGCTGAGGGCGACTTCGTCCAGAGACTCGTTTTCAGCCGTCAGGGTCACCAGCATCAGGAACCCGGTGGAAACTTTCTCCACTTGCAGGCCTTGCTGGGTGACCGCGCGCGGCAAACGCGACTCGACGATCTTCAGGCGGTTCTGCACATCCACCTGAGCCAGTTCAGGGTTGGTGCCCGGCTCGAAGGTGGCGGTGATGGTGGCGCTGCCCAGGCTGCTTTGCGACTGGAAGTACAGCAGATGGTCGGCACCGTTGAGCTCCTGCTCGATCAGGCTGACGACGCTCTCATCGATTGTCTGTGCCGATGCACCCGGGTAGACGGCATAGATCTCTACCTGTGGCGGGGCTACGTTAGGGTATTGGGCCACCGGCAGTTGCGGGATGGCCAGCGCGCCGGCCAGCAGAATGAACAGCGCGACCACCCAGGCGAACACCGGGCGGTCAATGAAAAATTGCGGCATTGATCAGGCCCTCATTGGCCAGTGGTCTGTACGACAGAAGCGGCATCCTTGGCGGCAGGGGTGACGTGCACCTGATCACCTACGCGCACATGTTGCAGGCCTTCGATGACTACGCGCTCGCCCGGAACCAGGCCTTCGCTGACGATCCAGCGGTCCTGTTGCGCGCTGCCCAGCACGATCGGGCGCTCGCTGATGCGTTGCTCGGCATCCACCAGCAGCACACGCGGTTGGCCGGCGCTGTCACGCAGGATGGCGCGCTGCGGCACGCTGATTGCCTGTTGCTTGATGGCCTGTTCCAGGCGAACGCGGATAAAACTGCCCGGCAGCAGGTCAAGATCAGGGTTGGGGAACTCGCTGCGCAGGGTAATCTGCCCGGTGCTCGGGTCGACACTGATGTCCGAAAACAGCAACTTGCCGGGCAACGGGTAAGCCGTGCCGTCGTCCTGGATCAACGTGGCACGTGCCTGGTCCTGGCCGACCTGTTGCAATTCGCCGGCGCGCAGTGCCCGGCGCAGCGCGTTCAGCTCCCGGGTGGACTGGGTCAGGTCGGCGTGGATCGGGTCCAGTTGCTGGATCGTCGCCAGAGGCGTCGACTCGTTCTGCCCGACCAGTGCGCCCTCGGTGACCAAGGCACGGCCAATGCGCCCGGAAATCGGCGCGGTGACGGTGGCATACCCCAGGTTCAAGCGCGCACGCTCAAGTGCCGCCTTGGCAGCGGCGACGTCCGCATTGGCCTGGAGGGCGGCGGCGCGGGCGTTGTCGTAGTCCTGGCGGCTGATCGCATTGATGGCGATCAACTCGCTGTAGCGCTGGTCCTGCAGGCGCGCCTGGAACTGGTTGGCCTCGGCTTTGGCCAGGGCGGCACGGGCGCTGTCGTAGTCGGCTTGAAACGGTGCCGGGTCGATGCGGAACAAGACCTCGCCCTGTTTGACGTCGCTGCCTTCGCGGTACACCCGCTTGAGCACCACGCCGGCGACTCGCGCGCGTACCTCTGCGGTGCGCGGGGCCAGAATGCGCCCGGACAACTCGCTGCTGATGGCCAAGGGTTCGACACGCATGGTTTCCACCGAAACAGGGCGTGGCGGTGCTTTTTCTTCGACCGGGGCTTGCTTGTCGCAGGCCGCCAGCGCCAGGCCGAGCAGGACAAGGGCGGGCAGGGTGCGTAGACGGGAGGGGCTTGGGCTGGACATGCGGATCTTCCGAAAATGACCCGGCCATGCTAAGGCAGGCACCCCCGGCGCAACTGTTAAGCTCTGTAGGCGGTCTGTGAAAAAGTGTGAAGATTACCGCCTCGCGTGTGCGAGGTTCGATATCCTGCCGGACTTATTTGCGCTTACGCACTTTCCATGACAAATATTCTTTTGGTCGAAGACGACAGCGCGCTGTCCGAACTGATCGCCAGCTACCTGCAACGCAACGGTTTTTTCGTCCGGGTGATCGCTCGCGGCGACCACGTGCTTGAGGAAGCACGCCGTAACAAGCCCGACCTGGTCATCCTCGACCTGATGCTGCCGGGCCTGGACGGTTTGCAGGTGTGTCGCCTGCTGCGTGCCGAGTCGGCCGTGTTGCCCATCCTGATGCTCACCGCGCGTGATGACAGTCATGACCAGGTGCTGGGCCTTGAGATGGGGGCCGACGATTATGTCAGCAAACCCTGTGAACCTCGGGTGCTGCTGGCGCGGGTACGCACGTTGCTGCGGCGCAGTAGCGTCAATGAACCTCAAGTGGCTTCGGACCTGATCCAGATCGGTGGCCTGCAGATCGACCTTACCGAGCGCACTGTGCACTGGGACGCGCAACCAGTGGAGTTGTCCAGCGGCGAGTTCAACCTGTTGGTGGTGCTGGCGCGTAATGCCGGCACGGTACTCAGCCGGGATTGCATCCTGCAGCACCTGCGCGGTATCGAGTTCAACGGCACTGACCGCTCGGTGGATGTCGCCATCTCCAAGTTGCGCCGCAAGTTTGACGACAATGCGGGCGAAGCACGCAAGATCAAGACGGTGTGGGGCAAGGGTTACTTGTTCAGCCGAGTCGAATGGGAATGCTGAAGGCGCTGCCCGAACCATGCTGAAAATCCTTGTCCGCCTGTACCTGATCACCATCGTCAGCTACGCCGGGGCCATCTTCCTGATTCCCGAGCTGATCCTGAGCGTGTTCCACGAGCGCTACGAAGCCTACAACCTGCAGCAGGCCCAAGGTGTGCAGCGCTTGATGCTCAAGCAGTTCCAGCACGTGCCCTCGACCCAGTGGCCTGAAGTGGCGCAAGCGTTGGCAGCTGACTTTGCACCGCTGGAAGTCGAATTGCGCCGTCAGGACGAGACTGAACTGAGCCCTGTCGAGCGCGCGCGCCTGGGCGCCGGGCAGTTTGTCGTTCGGGTGGGCGAATGGGGCTACTACAGCACCGCCATTGCCCCCTTGGACGACCAGTGGCTGGTTGAGTTGCGCAACCCGCCGGACCCACTGGAGATCAACCTGTTGTCCTGGGGGATTACCGTATTGATCGGCGCTGCCTTGCTCAGTTGCCTGTTGCTCTGGGTCTGGCCGCACTGGCGAGACCTGAAACGGCTACAGGCGACGGCCCAGCGCCTGGGCCAAGGGCAGTTGTCGGAGCGTACGCACATTTCGCCGCGCTCGGATATCGGCGACCTGGCGACGGTCTTCGACACCATGGCCCAGGATATTGAGCGCTTGTTGACCCAACAGCGTGAATTGCTTAATGCCGTCTCCCATGAACTGCGCACTCCACTGACCCGGCTCGACTTCGGGCTGGTGTTGCTGTTCGACGAAGTGCCGCCGGCCAGTCGCAAGCGCCTGCTGGAGCTGGTTGGCCATGTGCGGGAACTGGATGAGCTGGTCCTGGAACTGCTGTCCTACAGCCGCTTGCAGACACCAGGGCAGTTGGCTGAACGCGTCGAGGTGTCGTTGACCGAGTATGTCGACAGTATCCTCGGCAGTTTCGCCGAGGAACTGGATGGCCGTGGCATTGAGTGGGAGGTGCGGGCCGAAGCCGGCTTGCCGCGTTTCGTGCTCGACCCGAGGCTCACGGCGCGGGCGGTTCAGAATCTGATACGCAACGCCATGCGCTACTGTCACCGCAGTTTGCTGTTGCGCGTGGACATGGACGAGCAGGGTGCCTGCCTGTTGACGTTGGAAGACGACGGCATTGGCATTCCATCTGAGGAGCGTCAGCGGATTTTCCAGCCGTTCTACCGCCTGGACCGTAGCCGCGATCGCACCACCGGTGGTTTTGGGCTTGGCCTGGCGATCAGCCGACGGGCGATCGAGAGCCAGGGTGGAAGCCTGACGGCGGAGCAGTCGGCGCTGGGCGGTGCGCAGTTCAGGATTCGCTTGCCCCGTGGCTAGTCAGCAGGCGGCACCACGCAGGTTCGGTACAGCGCAGGTGTAGTGCACTATTTTCCGGTAACTGTATGGCTGTTGCCGCTGCGGGCTCCGTTAGTGTCGTGACACAACGACTCCAAGGATGCCGCCGCCATGTTTGCCTCCCTCGATCTGCTTCTAGCCTTTGTGCTCTTTGCCTTTGTGTCCTCGATTACGCCGGGGCCGAACAACACCATGCTGCTGGCCTCCGGGGTGAATTTTGGCGTGCGTCGTTCGATTCCTCACGCCGTCGGCATCAGTGTCGGATTCATGGTCATGGTGCTGGCGGTAGGCTTTGGACTGGGTGAAGTATTCAAGACGTTTCCTCCCCTCTACACCCTGTTGCGTTACGTGGGTGCCGCGTACCTGTTGTACCTGGCCTGGAAGATCGCAACGTCCGGCCCGCTGTCGGCGACCCGCTCGGAAACGCCCAGGCCACTGGGGTTCTGGGGCGCGGCGGCGTTTCAATGGGTTAATCCGAAGGCCTGGGTGATGGCGGTTGGTGCGATTACCACCTACACCCCGGCGCAGGGTTACCTGACCAATGTCATGGTCATTGCCACTCTGTTTGCGTTGGTCAACCTGCCCAGCGTCTGTGTCTGGGTCATGTTTGGCAGTGCGTTGCGCCAGGTGTTGCAGAACCCGCGCTGGTTGATGGCATTCAATTGGCTGATGGCGGGATTGCTGGTGATTTCGCTGTACCCGTTGTTGTTTGCCTCGCACAGTTTTCAGTAAGCGTGCCAGGCGTGGAACCGGCGATTTCAGACAAACACGCCGACTAAATCGCAAGGTGCTTGAACTTGCCAGGGGGCGACGTTGTAATCAGCCTCCCTGGCTATTGTGCCGCCCTGTATTCAGTGACCTGCATGCACCTCGTTCCGTGGTCTTTTCCGTCTTCAGCCGGTTTCACCTTGCGTGGCTGGCGTTCGCCGCCCAGTGGCAAGCCGTTGTTGCATTTTCTGCACGGCACCGGTTTCTGCTGCCTGGCCTACCGGCCCATGCTGGAGGTGCTCAGTGAGTCCTTCGATCTGTGGCTGAGCGATGTCCAGGGCCATGGCGACAGCGACCATGGCGGGGCGTTTCTTGGTTGGAACCGTACCGCCGAGTTGGCTGTTGAGGCCTTTGTGGCTGGGCGTGGCGCCTATGCCGACGTACCCTGTTTTGCGCTGGGGCACAGCTTCGGTGGGGTATTGACCAGTTTGATCCTGGCCCATGAACCGACGCTGTTTAAACGGGCGGTGCTGCTTGATCCGGTGCTGTTCAGCCGCTCGATGATCGCCGTGTTGGGCGTGGCGTCGATGGTGGGCATGCACCGTCGTCATACCTTGGCGCGCAAGGCGGCCACGCGCCGCAGCCACTGGCCGGACCGTGCCGCTGCCCATGCAGGGCTTCAGGGAAGGGGAACCTTCAAGGGCTGGAGCGATGCGGCGCTGCAGGCTTATGTGGAGCATGCCTTGACGGATTGTGGCGAAGGGGTGGCGTTGAAGTGTCGGCCCAGCCGCGAGATGGAATTGTTCAGTTCCTTTCCACGGCGGTTGTGGGCATCACTGGCCAAGGTCAGGACGCCAACGCTGGTTTTGCACGGCGAGCAGACCTACCCCTTCGTACCGCCCTCGGTCGCGCGCTGGGTAAGCATGAACCGTTGCGTCACCTCGGCAGTGGTGCCCGGTGGGCATTGCTTCATGCAGGAGCATCCTGCTGACAGCGCCAAGCGCGTCGAGGCTTTTCTCTCGCACGGTCCTGCTCGGACTGTTCTGTAGATGGAACGCTGAGGGCGTTTTTGCGGGTCTACCGCCACTGTCGTTGCATACGTATTGTTATAGCCATGCACGAGAGGAGGTATCCCATGAAAACGATCCAAGGCATCTACCGCAGCCCCCAGCCCCATTGGGTGGGTGACGGCTTTCCGGTTCGCAGCCTGTTCACCTACGACAACCTGGCGCGGCACATCAGCCCATTTTTGTTGCTGGACTACGCCGGCCCATACACCTTTACCCCGACCGCTGCCCGGCGTGGGGTCGGGCAGCACCCCCACCGGGGGTTCGAAACAGTGACCATTGTGTATCAGGGCGAGTTGGAGCACCGCGATTCAACGGGGGCAGGCGGCATGATCGGCCCGGGCGATGTGCAGTGGATGACCGCGGCCAAAGGCATTCTCCACGAAGAATTTCACGCTGCGACGTTTGCGGCCACCGGCGGTACCCTGGAAATGGTGCAGTTGTGGGTCAACCTTCCGGCACGCGACAAGCTCGCAGCGCCGGGCTACCAGACCCTGCTCAATGGCGATATCCCGCGTGTGCCATTGGCCAACGATGGGGGAAGCCTGCGGGTGATCGCCGGTGAGTACCTTAGCCATAAAGGCCCGGCCCGGACCTTCACGCCCATGAACGTCTGGGACATCCACCTGAACGCCGGGGCGTCATTGTCGCTGCCGCTCGAGGTGGGCCATAGCGCGGCGTTGGTAGTGTTGCGCGGCGAGGTGAGGGTCAACGGCGAGCAGGGCGCTGGTGCGGCACAACTGGTGCTGTTTGAGCGTGACGGCGATGAGGTGCTGCTGGAGGCAACTCAGGATGCCAGTGTGCTGCTGCTCAGTGGCGAGCCGATTGACGAGCCGATCGTCGGTTACGGCCCGTTCGTGATGAACAGCGAGGCCGAGATTGCCGAGGCGTTTGACGACTTTCATGCCGGTCGCTTCGGCCAGATGACCAAAGGCAAGGCCGGCGACCACAACGCCGACTAGTCTGGTGTATCCGTATTGCGATCCGCACGCCGTACCTCAACGACAAGGAGCAAGACCATGAGCGTCCCTTACACCCGTCTGGACAAGCACAATGCAGCGGTTTTGTTGGTTGACCATCAGGCTGGGCTGCTGTCGTTGGTACGTGACATCGAACCGGACAAGTTCAAGAACAATGTGCTGGCGCTGGGTGATCTGGCAAAGTATTTCAACCTCCCGACCATCCTCACCACCAGTTTTGAAAGTGGCCCCAACGGCCCTTTGGTGCCGGAACTCAAGGCTCAGTTTCCCGAGGCGCCGTACATCGCCCGGCCAGGACAGATCAATGCCTGGGACAACGAAGCCTTCGTCAAGGCGGTCAAGGCCACCGGCAAGAAGCAACTGATCATTGCCGGTGTCGTGACCGAGGTGTGTGTGGCGTTCCCGGCCCTGTCGGCGATTGCCGAAGGCTTCGAGGTGTTCGTGGTGACTGATGCGTCCGGCACCTTCAATGAGATCACCCGGCAGTCGGCCTGGGACCGTATGTCGGCTGCCGGTGCGCAACTGATGACCTGGTTCGGTGTCGCCTGTGAACTGCACCGAGACTGGCGCAACGACATCGAAGGGCTGGGCACCCTGTTCTCCAACCATATTCCGGATTACCGCAACCTGATCACCAGTTACACCACCTTGACCGCAGGCAAGTGAGTTTTACGCTGGGCGACCCTTTGGGGGCGCCCGGCCATTGGCCTTTTCACGGCGCTATATCGGGGCTGTACAAGGTTGTACAAGGTTGTACAAGGTTGTACAAAACAGTGAGTCAATGCTGTTGTTGTACAAGAATAATGGCGGTGCATGACGCTCCTGCCAGGCATCGTATTTATCAATTTGAAATGCGCGGAAAACAGGGGGATTACTGCGTTTTCAACCACCTTGTACGCAGGAGTTGATCATGTCATTACACGGCATTTGCAGCCTGGAATTACGTCAGGTCATCGAACAGGCTTTTTTGCCTTCTCACTGCGTGGTGTCCTGCCTTGATGACGGCTCGCTGACCATCCAGTTGGAGCAGGATGCGCACGGTCGTGCATTGACCGTCGCCGGTATTCGCGCCGATGAATTGTCCAGCAGTCGGGCCTTGGCGGAGCTGGTCGCTCATGTACAGGCAGAGCGGCAGCATTCGGGCCAACCGGTTGAAGCCGTACCGAAGATACACCCGTAGCGCACACCTAGGTGCGGTTGCTCCCAGGAAGGCACCACAGTGCCCGAACAAGTGTCCGCTGCGCGTGTTGCTGCGGGTAGCTGAGGGCTCATAAGGTCAGGAAGCTGTTAGGAACTGAGGCTCACATGCAGCAATGGGCTATCCCTTGTGCACACCTGATGAAGAGTGCCGGGTTATCGATAGGGGTTGGCCAGTGCCTTGGACAGGCTTTTTTCAGCTGTTGACAGTTTCATCTCGTTTTCTGTCCGGCGTAACAGCTGGGTGGCCTTGTTCAGGTCGCTGGTCAGGCAGGCTAATACTGTTTGCAAACCATTGATTTTCGCCTCACGCGATTTTATCGGCAGCATGTGATCATTCATCACGGCCTTGAGCTCATCCATCGTCTTGTTGATCCGCTCCTGGATTTCCCGAACAGACTTCAACACCTTCTTCACGTTATCGGGCAGGTTGCTGGCGTCGATGTCAGCGTTCTTGGCATTCGCTTGTGCCGACTTGTTCGTGCCCGCTTCTGACAGGTTGACCTGCACACTTTCCAGCGTTGCGGGCCTTGCCGGGCTGGCAGCCAATCCGGCACGTACCGGTTGTGGAGTGATTTTCCCGTGGGCGATGGGGGGCAAGACGGCGGCGTTGATGGAAGCCATGTTCTCTCCTGTGATCAGTTGGCAGCATGAGTGCTGGTCGGTGCAGGAGGAAAGCATACCCTCGTGATTGGGCACATTCGGTCACGTCAGGCGGATTGGGAAAAATCCTACGCAGATTGAGGAATGCGTTACCGTTCGCTGGTGGCGGGGGCTGTGTGAGTGTCCCAGGTATGTTGCAGCAGCACCCAAGGCTGCTGGGCATCGTAAAAAGATGGCGATCAGCCAATCACCGGTTCATGGCTACGCCTCAATCGCGTTCGCGCATGAAAAAGCCCGCCACGTACTTGCGGAAGGTGTCCAGGCTCTTGAAGTCGGCGTAACGCTTGAAGTGTTCGACCTCCGGTTCCGGGCCCAGGGGTTGTTCGGTCAGTGATACGGACAACACGCGGTCCTGGTCGGAGCTTAGCACCAGCTCATCCATGACCTCGGCGCCGATGACCGGTCGGCGCATGATGACCTTGACGCCCTTGCTGGCCATCCAGTCGATCAGCGACTGCAGCATCTTCAATGGCTCGCGCTCTTCGTCGCGGTAGATCGGAAATAGCTGCCCGCGCGAGAGTACGGGTACGCTGGCGACATGGATCAGTTCGTAAAAGTGGCTGCCTGCCCGGATCGGGGAATAGATCGCCAGCGCCAACAACGGCCCTGGGGTCTTGCTGCCGCCCCAGAGCAGGTGATGCCCCTGGAAGTCGAAGCCGTCTTCGCTACGGTCGTTGAATACCTTGCGTGCCTTGATCTGGTTGACGCAATCGAGGATCAAACCATAGCGCCGGTGGTTGCCAAAGGCCGATGATTCTCGCAGACGTGCCTTGAGCATCATCATGTGCTTCATGTCCAGGCGGGTTTCCAGGTAGTTACTCGCCGGTACCCGCTCGACCAACGGGTAGCGGCTGGCGACTCCGCGCAGCTCGGCGAACTGTCCGCTCAGGTCTTTCTTCAGGTGTGTGGCATATACGTTCAGGCCGCTGGCTTCGATCAGGGTCAGCAGCAGGGACAGCAGTTTTTGCTGTTCGCGTTTTTCGCCCGTGCCGCTTGCAGTGCTGGTGTCCTCGTCGCGAGGAAAGTCCCCGATCAAGCGCAGTGGCGTATCAGGGGGCAGCCATGCCGCTGGAAACTGAGTATGTTCGCTACGTGTGCTTTCACCCTCGCGTGCTGCCTTGCCGAATGGACAGTCGACAGCATGTTCGGGAGTGCCTGGGTTGTTCTTCAGAAACAGCGTGCCAGTGTTGCTATTGAGGGTGACATTGAGTATCGGCATCACCTGTTGCTGGCATTCGCATGCCAACCAATGGCCAGCGGCGCGCACCTTCATCAGGAACTGGTTGGCCTGTAACAGGCGATGACCTTCCAGGCTGCCTTCGACAAAGCGACAAACCAGGTCGTACTCGGCGGCGGTAAGGGTTCGCACCAGCGTAGTGTTTTTATCGATGATTCTCATGCACGGTCCTGGCCAGAAATCCTTTGTCGGCAAGGTAAGCGAAATGCACCGCAACGTCACCTGTCACCCACGCAAGGCAGTGATTCTCACGATGGGCAACGGGATTGTCAGCGGTGCTGCTGTCGTTCAGAAAATATAGTCGGTAGTGAGGAAGCTCGACTCGCGGTTACGGATAATGTCGCTGATCAGTTGCTTGTTGCTTTCCTGGAATCGGGTTGCAACCAGCGTACGGATCGAGAACACGCGTAGCGCGTCATGGACCGACAAGGTGCCCTCGGCAGAGTTTTTTCGGCCATTGAACGGGTAGGTGTCCGGGCCGCGCTGGCACTGGGCATTGAGATTGATACGGCCCACCTGGTTGGCAAAGGTATCGACCAGGCTGCCAATCTGCGCAGAATTATTGCCGAACAGGCTCAGTTGTTGGCCAAAGTCCGAGTCCAGTACATAGTCGATCACGGTCTGTAGATCACGGTAGGGCACAATCGGTACTACCGGGCCGAATTGTTCCTCGTGGTACACGCGCATGTTGGCGTTCACTGGGTAGAGCAGGGCCGGGTAGAAGAACGAACCGCGGCTGTCGCCACCATTGGGGTTGATCACCTCGGCGCCTTTGGCGAGGGCATCGGCAACCAGGCCATCGAGGTATTCGATTTTTCCCGGCTCAGGCAGTGGCGTCAGGCTGACACCGGCCTCCCAGGGCATACCGGGCTTGAGCGCGGCCAGTTTCTGCTGAAATTTATCGAGGAACTGCTCGACCACCTGTTCGTGCACAAAGAGGATCTTCAGTGCAGTGCACCGCTGGCCGTTGAATGACAGCGCACCAGTCACTGCCTCGCTGACGGCGTTGTCCAGGTCGACGTCCGGCAGCACGATCCCCGGGTTTTTCGCATCCAGCCCCAGGGCTGCGCGCAGGCGGTGCGGGCGCGGGTGAAGCTTTTTCAGGTCGCTGGCGGCCTTGTTGGTGCCGATGAACGCGAAGACATCAATCTTGCCACTGGCCATCAGCGCGCTGACGGTATCGCGGCCACGGCCATAGATGACGTTGATGACCCCGGCAGGGAAGCTGTCGCGGAACGCCTCAAGTAACGGGCGGATCAACAGCACACCGAACTTGGCCGGTTTGAACACCACGGTGTTGCCCATGATCAGCGCTGGAATCAGGGTGGTGAAGGTTTCGTTCAAGGGGTAGTTGTAAGGCCCCATGCACAGCGCAACGCCCAAGGGCGCACGGCGTATCTGCCCGAGGGTGTCCTGCTCCAGTTCAAAGCGGCTGGAGCGGCGGTCCAGTTCCTTGAGCGCGTTGATGGTGTCGACGATGTAGTCGCAGGTGCGATCGAACTCTTTCTCCGAGTCCTTCAGGTTCTTGCCGATTTCCCACATCAGCAGTTTGACCACGGCTGAGCGCTGTTCGCGCATGCGTGCCAGGAACGCTTCGACGTGCTGGATGCGTTCGGCTACGCGCAGTGTGGGCCAGGCGCCGCGACCCTTGTCGTAGGCGCGTACGGCGGCATCCAGCGCAGTCAGCGCGGTCTCGGCATCCAGTAGTGGCGCGCTGCCCAGAATCACCTGCTGTTCGCCGTCAGGGCCTTTCAGCCAGATCGGGCTGCGCACGGTCGCCAGCGGGCCATGCCACTGTTGCAGTTGGCCGTCGACCAGGTAATCGCGCTGCTCCAGCGGTTCACTCAAACGCCAGGCTTCAGGCACTTCGGTGGCGTTGGGGAACAGTGAATCAAGCAGATGGTTCATGCGTAGCACCTCTTGTTGGAATGTGGGTGAAACGATTCAGTTGCAGCATAGCGCCAGCCTGTAAAAAAAAAGCCAGCACCGCTCAATGTTGTTCGAAAAAGGTCGATAAACTGTCGCCCCGTCAGTGAAAAGCAGGCGTATGACAACCAGAACCGTAACGTTTGCTCGTATCTGGAATTGGCCCCGCAGCATGCGCATGCCTTTGTTCAGGCTATTACCGATCGGTTTCGCGGTGGTGGGCATCGGTTTGTCGGTGACATTGGGCTATCTGGATGTACAGCGCCAGGAAAGCGAGTTGATGGGCAATGCCAGTGCGCGGCTTTCAGGCTTGCGTGCCGGCCTTGAGGCTCAACTACGTTCTGCGTTCGGCGAAACCGAAGGGATTGCTCAGCTCATCAGCGCTGATGGCACCATCACGCCTGGACATTTCCACGACATGGCTCGTCAGGCCATCGCTTCAGTGCCCTATATACGGCACATCGCTGTGGCGCCTGCGGATGTTGTCGCTGATGTCTTCCCACTGGAGGGCAATCAACGTGTGCTCGGGCTGGACTATCGGACATTGCCGACGCAATACCCGATGCTGCAGCGTGCGCGGGACAGTCATCATGCGGTGCTGGCCGGGCCCGTTGACCTTTATCAAGGCGGGCGAGGGCTGATCTATCGGCGTCCTGTGTTTGTCGGTGGTCCGTCGGGCAATACCTATTGGGGCAACCTCTCGATCGTTGCCGATACCGACCGCCTGCTCAAGGCCGCGGGCCTGGATCAAGACGGCGCGTTTGAACTGGCCTTGCGGGGCGCCGACGGTCGCGGGGATCAAGGCGCGGTCATTTGGGGCCAGGCTACGTTGTTCAACGAGCCTGGCGTGACGCTCAACGTTGATGTGCCGGGTGGGCATTGGCAGTTGGCAGCAACCCCTCAGGGCGGTTGGCCGACGATGAGCCTGTTCGCTTCGCCGCTGTTTATGTTCTCCCTGGCCTGCACCGGCGTGTTCTGCTTGTTCGTAGCGCAGTTGATCCGTAGCAACCAGGTGATTCATCAGCGTAACGATGAGCTGAAGCGCTCGCAGGCTCAGCTTGAGCAGTCGGCGCATTATGATGCCGTGACGGGGCTGCCTAATCGGCTGTTGTTCCAGCAGCGCCTTGAACTCGCCATGGCCAACGGCGAGCGCCTTGGCGTGTTGATACTGGATATCGACGGTTTCAAACTGGTCAACGACAGCCTCGGTCACCCGTTGGGCGATCTCCTTCTTCAGCAGACAACCCAGCGTTTCTTCGGGCTGCTCACGGCTCAGGATACAGCGTGCCGTTTGGGCGGCGATGAGTTTGCATTTGTGTTGTGTTGCCCGCAGGACGAGCAGGTCATGGCGCAGGTGCAAGGGTTGCTGCTGGCCATGCAGCAGCCCTTCGACCTCAAGGGTACGGCCGCGCTGGTCACAGGCAGTATAGGTGTCGCCTTCTACCCTGAGCACGGGCACACCTGTGACAGCTTGCTGCGCCATGCCGATACGGCGATGTACGCAGCCAAGGAGAGCGGTCGTAACACCTATCGCATCTACCATCCCGACATGACCCAGCAGTTGCAGCAGCGGATCTTTCTTGAAGGCGCGTTGCGCCGAGCGTTGCAGCAGAATGAATTCGAACTGTGGTACCAACCCAAGATCGACCTGTTCAGTGGCCGTGTCGAAGGTGCAGAAGCGTTGTTGCGTTGGCGTGATCCAGAGCACGGCCTGGTGTCTCCGGCAGATTTCATTCCCCTGGCTGAACGTACAGGTCTGATCATTCCGCTCGGCGAGAAAGTGCTCGATCTTGCGTGCGCTCAGCTTGCCTGTTGGCGTGCGCGTGAACGCTTGCCCGGGCCGTTGGCAATCAACGTGGCGGCGTTGCAGATTGAGCGCAGCAACTTTGTCGAGAGCCTGTCTCGTGCCTTGCAACGTTACGATCTTCCTGCAACATTGCTGGAGGTGGAAATTACCGAGAGCTTGCTCATGGAGAGCCCGCAGCACGCCTGCGAGATTCTTACGCAGTTGCAGCAGATGGGCGTGGCAACGGCTGTCGACGACTTCGGTACGGGCTACTCTTCGCTGGCCTACCTGAAAGTGCTGCCGATTGATCACCTGAAAATCGACCGCACGTTCATCAAGGATTTGCCTGATGATGACGACGGGGTTGCGATTACCCAGTCGATCATTGACCTGGGGCACGCGTTGGGCTTTCGCATTACGGCAGAAGGTATCGAGACACATGCCCAGTATGCATTTTTACGCAATGCCGGGTGTGACCAGGGGCAAGGGTACCTGATTGGTCGACCCATGCCGGCCGACAGCTTTGAGCGCTGGTTGGCCGAGCAGCCGAACAGTCAGCAACCGACGCTGCATTTTTGACTGCTGCGCTCAGGTTGGCCTTGTGGACGCTAGCTGCAGGCGACCACAAGGCGTGCTTGATGCTTAGAAGTAGTACGGGAATTTCAGGCTGAAGGTAAAGTCCGGGGCGTCGTCGGTCAGGCCGATCGACAGGTTGGGGACGATGGTCAGTTTATCGGTGGCTGCCAGGGTCATGCCAACGTTGAAGTAGGCGGCGTTGGCATCGCTGCTGGGCACAGTGACCCAGCCATCATTGGTATCCGTTTGATTGATTTTTGATTTTTTGACAATCAGGTCGGACACCGAGAATGACATACTCATTTTTTCGTTAAGCGCAAAAGCGATGCCCGCACCCAGCTGGAAACTGTCACCCAGCCTGACCTTGCCTGGGTGGCTCACGCCCACGGTAGAGCTGATATCGCTGAACGACTCCTCCAGGTTATGGGTGTAACTCAGGCTGCCGAACAGCACCGCCGGGTCGAATGTCTTGACCAGCGAGATGCCCGGTGTGATCGACCAGACGCCGTTGCCGGTCGGCAGGTCCTCGGGGTAGAACAGGCTGTCGTTGTTGGGATCCTGGAGTAGCTTGATACCAAAGGGCTCTTCGCCGGTTGGCGCTTTGACCCGAAGGGTAAAGACCGCATCTGGCAGGCTTTCCGATTCGTCGAGGAACTTGTACGCCACGCCAAAGTTGACATCACCGATGGTGGGGTCACGGGTAACGGTTTGTTCGGTAATACCTTGAGCGTTGTTTTGAGCACCACCGGATTGGTAGGTGGATTCGCGGTAGACCACGGGTACGTTTATGTCGAATTGCCAACGCTGATTGAGGTTGTAGCGCCCGGTAACGTCGAGGGTCCAGTTGTCGGCCTTGATCCGGTCGAGGTTGATGTTACCGAGGAAGATCGAGTCCAGTGCCAGGAAACCGTTGAGAATCAACTGCCGGGTATCGTAGCGCGCATAGGTAATACCGGTTTCAACGCTAAACTTGCCGCCACCAAAAAAGCCGCTGGCTTCGTCATAGAGGTTGGAGACACTTTGCGCCGGTTGCGAGTCGTCTTTCAGCGACTCACCGTAGGAGCTGCCAGTACCTGATGCGGCAACGGTCTGGCCCGTGCGCGGTTGCGAGGCGGGTGAGCGTGTCAAGCGCTTGGGCGGCGGGGCCGCAGGTTGCTCTTCGACTTGGCGAACGCGTTGCTCCAGAACCATCAGCGCCTGCTGCTGCGCGTCATAGCGCTGGCGCAGTGCCTGCAGTTCCTGTTTCAACGCCTCTACCTGAGGGTCCGGCGCCGCCTGGAGGAACGTCGCCGGGATTAATGTGCTTAAACATACGGCAGCTTTCAGTGAAAACGAACGATGCATGGGTTAGCCGTCCCTTTCAACTACGAATGTTGAGACAGAGCGTAGTTCAATATCCTGAGATGCGAAGGCCCTTGAGTTGATCAAGGTTGCAGTTCAGCGCGCCAGCGGTGGGCATGTTGTCACGCAGCACCACATTGAGCTGGGTCATGTTGCTGACAACGTTGTTCCCGCCCAGCAGCACTGCTGCCTGTGACAGGCCGCCTTGGGCCAGGCTCTGCACGGTATAGCCCTGATTGTTGCTGGCGTTGATGCCCATCTTGATGCCATTGGCGCCTGCCGAGATGTTCAGGGTGCCAGCGCCGTTGCTGCCGCTGATACTTGACCCGCCTGCCAGCACCTGTCCTGAGGGGGTTCCATTGGCTGTTGCGGCCTTGCCCTCTTTCACGTTGATGGAGACGTTGTTGTACGCGGTGTTGTAGTCACCGGCGGCCTGCAATGTTTGGGTAACGCCCTGAGTGTTGTTTAGCCCTGAACCACCGGACACGCTACCGGTACCTGGGGTCATGGAGTTGCCAGTGCCTTTGTCGTTGATGAGCGAGACGTAGAACTGTGGCTTGAAGGTGTTTTGCTGAACATGCAGTGTGGCCGTTGCACCGATGCGGTCGCCATTGGCATTCTGCCAAGTGCTGTTCATTACAACACCAAAGCTGATGATGCGGCCCGGCATTACATAGCGCCCGCGCAGACCGGCTAACTCGCTGTCTTTTACCTCGATCGGTTTAAATACCTGCGCCTGGGCAGGCAAACTGGCTGCCAGGCAGGCGGCAACCAGCAAGGTTGAAGTCTTCATCGGGTATCTCCCCAGAGCTTCATGCCCCTTGTCATTAGAAAAAGTCACTCTGAATGAAGCCGAACTCCATCAACTCCGCATCCTGGACCGGATGGAAGTTGTTGATTTTGTTCTTGGCACTCAGAGGTACGGGCGGGTCGAGCAGGGCGTTGGCCTTGTCGTATCCAGGGCCGATCACGGCGAAAATGATCCCGTTCCAGCCTTTGATGAAGTCGTCGAATGCATAACGTTTGTGGCCAAGTACCGGGTCGCCAACGTATACCCAGTCTTTTTCGGTGCGCTGCAGCACCACAAAATGCTTGTAGCCACGAATGTCCATCAGCACCACAACCGGAATGCTGACGCTTGAAAGGTTCTCTGGTGCGATGCGGTAACCACGGGCGCGCATGCCAATGCTCTCGACGTAGCGTTTCATGTCGAGCATCGAGAAACCTTGGGTTTTCACCAGTTCCTGATCGGAGTTGGCCAGCATGCCCTCAATGATGTGGGCTTCGTCCACGTCCAGCCAGTAGGCTTGCTTGAGTACGGTTGCCAGCGCTGCAGCGCCGCAGCTGAAATCGGTTTTCTGTTGCACCAGGTCCGCAAAGCGCCGCTCGCGCAGGCTTTGAACCGGCTTGTAAATGACCGTACCGCCAGGCAGGGCGGCGATTGGCATCTGTGCAGCTTCGGCCACGCTGGCCAAACCTATCAGTGCCGCTAGCAGGGCAATTCGCATGGTCTTCACACCCTGTGAAAGCAAGGAAAGGGGCCCCGAAGGGCCCCGTTCACTGTTGCGTCTACAGGCAGGCCTTGCAGCCTGCGGCGATGGACAGCGAGTTGCTTTGCTGGTTGGCCGAGCCAGCCGAGACGTTGGCACCGACGTTGCCCGACACGCCGTTCAGCGAGTTGGTCAGCGAAGCGCTGTTGGTCACAGGGTTGATCCAGCCGCTTGGGGTCAGCACTTGATAGGTGGCTACGCCGCTCAGCACAAAGGTGCCTTCTTCGTGGAATTTGAGCGGTTGTTTGTCGTCGTCATGACCACCGCCACCACCACGACGATCGTCGTAGTTGTGGCCGCCACCACCATGATGATCGTCGCCGCCGACCCAGCCTTTGCCGTTGCCCTGGTAGGTGCCTGAAGCGGAGAACGAAGAGCTGAGTGTCTGGGTGTCGTAGGTGCGGTCAGCTTTGTTGGTGACTTTCAGGCCAGTGGTGGTCTGAGTGGCATTCGCTGTGGCTGAGGCCACACGGCCACCGGATACGGCGATCGCCATGTTGTTTTTCTGTTGGTTGAAGTCGCCAGCGGTAACGTTAATACCGATGTTACCCGAGCTGCCGTTGGCCGAGTTGTTGAGGGCGGCAGCGTTCTGGGTCGAGTAGTTTTTAACGGTGTTGCCGGTGTTGTTTTGAGTTGCGGTGGAGTCGGCGATAGCGCTACCGAAGATGAAACGTTCATCGGCTGTGGCGATAGCGGCAACGTTGTCTTGTTGGTTGCCGTCACCCGCGGCCACGTTAACGCCCAGGTTGCCCTGAGAGTTGTTGGCCGAGTTATCCATCGTGGCGGTATTTTCGGTGGCTTGGTTGGTGACACTGTTCCCATAGTTGTTTTGGGTGTCGCCAACTTTGGCCAGGGAGCCTGCATTGATCAGCAGGCCCAGCAGAACGTTATCATGACCACCGTGGCCGCCGCCATTGTGACCACCGTTATGACCACCGTTATGGCCGCCATTGTGACCGCCATTATGACCACCGTGGTCGTCATTACGTCCGCCAGCGTGTGCAGCAACAGCCATGACCGCTGCGAGTGCGAAAACCAGAGGCTTAAGTGCCATTTTAGGTTTCATGGTGTTTCTCCGCATTTTTTTAGGTAGTTAAGTGTTGTTGTTACTCGGTTACCTGTCGGGTCAGTCCGCAACCCGTACGCTCAGGGTGTTTGCCATTCGGTTGCCCACCCCGGCGCTCTGATTCAACTGGATCACTCCACGGCTGCCGGTGAAGGCCCTATCGCTGTTCGCGATCTGGCGACTGCCGGGTGCTTGATCAGTTGGGTCGGAGCCTTTTGTCAGCGCCACGTTCTGTTGATCGAGGACGCTGTCGTCGATGCGCTGCGGGACGGCACTGATGCTGACCCGAACGGCATTGACTTGTTGTGTATTGGCACCGGCTGACTGGTTGATACCCAGCGCGCCGCTGCCATTGCTGAATGAGTTGCCGCCAATACCGGCCCGGGCATCACGTGCCTGGCTGGTGGCAGTGTCGATGTGCTGACGAATCTGGGTTGAGGCATTGGCGTTGGTGCCGATGGCAATAGCCCGACTGTTGTTCTGTTGCTGCTGATCGCCCGCTGCCTGGTTGACTGCGATATTGCCGCGGTAGCCTTGGCCGCTTGTGTCGATAGTGGCGTTGTCCTTGACTGGCGATCCGGCCAGCGCGAGGCCGCTGCTGCACAGGGCCAGGAACAGGAGTGAGTACCTCATTTCAGCGGCCTCCAGTCAGGATCTGCAGCGGCGCCATGCCACGCTGAACGTTTTGATTGACCTGATTGGAGATGCTGTTACCGCCACCGCTGCCCGCCCCGGAGCCGCCGGCCATGCCAGGCAGACGCACCTGTTGCGCTGCGCCCAGGCCGCGAACAGTGCCGGAGTTGTCTGGGGTCAGTACGCGCGTCATCAGTGATGAACCGCTGGCAACACTGGCGAAGTCGCCGTCACTGAGTTCATTATTGGTTTGGGCGATTACGCGTTTGGACGGATTGGCGCTGACGGTAGTCGGGTGCGGGTCTGGTGTACCGGTGGGACGTACCGCAGGGCGGGCCTGTACATCGCGTTGCAGAACGATGACTCCATTCCCGGCAGCCTGAACGGGCAGGCAGAAGGTGGCGCTCAATGCGCATCCCATCAGCAGAAGATGAAGCAGCTTGCTGTTCTGATTCCCCACGGCGGCGGTTCCTTCTTCAAGTTCGCTGGCCCTATCAGCGTTGCGAGAAGGAGAGCAGAAGGCGTGCCGCTTTTGGTTTATCCAGAAATATCAACGGCTTGCGGATAAGCGCGGACGGCGAGGGCAGAGCGTTGTAACGTTGGCGAGACAGATCTTGCCCTGCTGGGCACCCTATACCCTGTTACGCCAGGTTTACACTGTTAGGCAATCATGGAGGCAACCCATCAAGAACGGGGTTTAGCGCAGGTGGGACTGTATCGCTGATGTAACAACCCAATGGCTTAGCGGGACAGCAAACCTGAAACCGCATCAAAAACCGCGTTTTTTCGTCGGTTCCAGTCACCGTCGATGGTGATGAACGGTTGTTGATGTTGCTCCAGCCAGGCGCGGCTTTCCTCGAAAAATGCCAGGCGCTGGGCCAATTCCGGTTGGCAGCGCTGTCCGTCATCTACCCATTCAACTGACGTTGGGCTGAGCAGCAGGTGCAGATCGTAGCGGCGCTCAAGCAACGCTGATTCGACCCAGTGTGGGCAGTCACCGAACAGCGTGCGGCTCCAGAGCAGATTGCTCAGCAGGTGGGTGTCGAGGATCAACAGCTCAGGCGCTCTACCGCGCGCTGCATCCTCCCAGGCCAACTGGCCACGGGCGATGGTCGGGATGTCGGCGTAGCAGGTGTCACGTTGCTCGCGGTCAATGAAGTGGCGTACGTATTCGCCAACCAGTTCGCCACCGAAACAAGCCTGGATTTCGCTGCCAAGCCAGCTCTTGCCGCTGGACTCGGGGCCGCTCAGCACCAACACTTTCACGCGTTCACCAAGGCAGGGTCGCGTTGCCACTCACGCCAGCCCTGGACAGCTATCAGGGTGAACAGGGCGTAGAGTGCTGCCGTCAGGTAAAGCGCCTTGTACACAAACAAACCGACGAAGACGACGTCAAGGACAATCCATAGCGCCCAACATTGCAGGCGCTTTTGCGCCATCCATAATTGCGCCACCAGGCTGAAGGCCGTCAGCGTGGCATCCAGCCAGGGTTGCGCCGCATCTGTCCAGGTGGCCATGGCCGCACCCAAGCCCAGGCTTGCCAGTGCGCCCAGGCCCAGACCAAACAGCAGCGGGGCAGGTTGCAGGGAGCTGACCTGGCGTGCCTCGGCGAGGCGCTCGGGGCGTGTCCATTGCCACCAGCCGTAGACCTGCAACAGTGCATACACCAGTTGCAGCAGCATGTCGGAGTACAGTTTCACCTCGTAAAAGACCACGCTGTACAGCAGCACCATCACCAGGCCAATCGGCCAGCACCAGGGGTTCTGTTTGACGGTGAGCCAAACGGCAATGACGCCGAGCACGGCGGCGAACAGTTCGAGGCCGGACATCGGCATTCCTTGAGGCAGGTTCGAAAGAGGCGGGGATTGTAACCTGTGGCGCAGAACACGCCACAGGTGCGCGGGGTTTTAGACGTGGAACTGGCGCAACAATTGTTCAAGGCGCTCGCTGAGCTGGCGCAATGCCAGGCCGGCACTGCTGGACTGTTGTGCTGCACTGGCGGTTTGCCGAGACAGGTCGGCAGTTTCGGTCACGTTGCGATTGATCTCTTCAACCACATGGGATTGTTGCAAGGTGGCGCTGGCAATCGAGGCGTTCAGGGCATTGAGGTTGAGTAGCACCTGGCTGATTGCATCGAGGCTGGCACCAGCTTCACTGGCCTGCTCAACCGTTTGGCGCGAAGCGGTGCTGCTGGCACCGATGGCCTTGACTGCCGCTTCGGACTGCCCCTGCAGGTGTTCGATCATGGTCTGGATTTCGGCGGTGGACTGCTGAGTGCGCTGCGCCAGCAGGCGTACCTCATCGGCAACCACCGCGAACCCGCGGCCTTGCTCACCTGCGCGGGCCGCCTCGATGGCCGCGTTGAGCGCCAACAGGTTGGTCTGCTCGGCAATGGCCCGGATCACTTCCAGAACGCTGCCAATCTTCGTGCTCTGGTTGGCCAAGGCCTGAATGACTTCAACGGCTTCATCAATGGTGCCGGAGAGTTCACCGATACGTTGCAGGCTGCCCTGGATGCTCTGCTGCCCCTGTTCTGCACGGTGCTGGGCGTCTTGCATCTCGGTGGAGGCTTGTTCGGCGTTCTTCGCCACATCCTGTACCGCGTAGGTGACCTCGTTGATGGCGGTGGCGACCTGTTCCATCTGCTGCGACTGTTGTTCGCTGCGCAGCTCGGCCTGGTTGGCGTTGTCGCCCATCTCGACTGCCGAGTGGCCCAGCGCACGTGCAGCGTCATGCAATTGGCCGACCACCTGCTGCAGCTGTGCCGTGAAGCTGTTGAAGTGTGTCCCCAGTTGCGTAATCTCGTCGCGGCCATGGGTGTCCAGGCGGCGGGTCAGGTCGCTTTCGCCGCTGGCGATGGTGGCCATGGCATCGACCGCCTCCTGCAAGGGGCGGGAAATGCTGCGCGCGATCACTACGACCAGCAGTCCCATGATCAGCGCAATAGCCAACCCCAGCAGCGAGGCATCACGCAGTTGCCGGTTGAACTCGGCTTTCATGTCATCGATATAGATGCCTGAACCAATGATCCAGCCCCAAGGCTTGAACAGTTGAATATACGACGTTTTCTGTACCGGATCGCTCGCCCCGGGTTTAGGCCAGCGGTAATCGATGCTGCCAGCCCCCTTGTCCTTGGCCAGCGCAACCATGGCATTGAACAAGGCGAAGCCGTCTGGGTCCTTGATGCCTGAGAGTACCTGGCCGTCGAGCTTGGGGTTGGCCGGGTGCATGATCATCTTCGGCTCGAGGTCGTTGATCCAGAAGTACTCGTTCTGGTTGTAGCGCAAGCCGCGTACAGCGTTCAGCGCCTGTTGCTGAGCCGCATCGCGGGTCAGGCTACCGCTTGCCTCAAGCCCTTGGTAGTAGGTCAGGATGCCCGCAGCAGTTTCGACCACATGGCGGGTTTTTTCGGCCTTGGCCTGGTACAGGTCACCGTGAATCTGGCGCAGCATCAACAGCCCCAGGGCAAATAACATCACCACCGCCACCACCAGGATGAGCCAAAGCCTGCGGCTGATCGACATATTCCGTAGAGTCTTCATGTAGGTCACTCAGGTATTTTTATTGTCTTGTGCATCCAAGCACGTTTTTACTGCCCTTACCTAGTCGACCAAGGGCTAAGTGCTTGATCCAGAGGCATCTGTTGCGTAGATCAGCAGCGTTTATCCGGCAGGTCTGCTAGCATTTCGGCGCCAAAGCGATAAACCTTGAGGGGCGTGAACCTTTTCCGTGGTTTCACGATCCACTGTCGCTGTGATTTACCGTGCATACACCACTCTAGAAAACATGAAGGGGCCTGCCTTGAGCAGCGCTTCACGGGGGAATGATGGATTTTTGGACCGCCATGCAGGCTGTAATACTTGGGATTGTCGAGGGCTTGACGGAATTTCTGCCCATCTCCAGTACCGGCCACCAGATCGTTGTTGCCGATCTGATCAATTTCGGCGGTGAACGGGCCATGGCCTTCAACATCATCATCCAGTTGGGGGCGATCCTGGCAGTGGTCTGGGAATTTCGGCGCAAGATCTTTGACGTGGTTGTTGGGCTGCCGCGCCAACGCCAGGCGCAACGCTTCACTGCCAACCTGCTGATCGCATTCACGCCGGCAGTGGTCCTGGGTGTGCTGTTTGCCGACCTGATTCATCACTACCTGTTCAACCCGATTACCGTTGCGACGGCGTTGGTGGTGGGCGGCGTGATCATGCTGTGGGCCGAGCGTCGGGAGCATGTGGTGTCTGTCGAGCATGTAGACGACATGCGCTGGAGCGATGCCTTGAAGATCGGTGTAGCCCAATGTCTGGCGATGATTCCAGGCACTTCGCGTTCAGGCTCCACCATCATTGGTGGTTTGCTGTTCGGGCTGTCGCGCAAGGCTGCGACCGAGTTCTCGTTCTTCCTGGCCATGCCGACCATGGTGGGTGCAGCCGTGTATTCGGGCTACAAGTACCGTGCACTGTTCCAGGCTGGTGACTTCCCGGTGTTTGCGCTTGGCTTTGTGGTCTCGTTCATTTTTGCCATGATCTCGGTGCGTGCGTTGCTGCGGTTCATCGCCAGCCACAGCTACGCCGTTTTTGCCTGGTACCGGATTGCCTTCGGCCTGATCATTCTGGCCACCTGGCAACTCGGGCTGGTCGACTGGGCAACGGCGCAGAGCTGACAGGGTGCGTCAGGCTGCTATCAAGCCGCGCCCGGCCCCAGTCCGAGGCGCGGTTCAACACCTCAAGCTCAAACTGTCGTTGTTTGCCGGTATCTGCCTGTTGCCGTCCTGGGGTGTGCTGCAGATGCTGCTGAGCGGGCATTTCTGGTTGCCAGCAGTGCTCTACCCGGCAGCCAGCCTGCTCAGCGTCTTCCTCTATTGGAACGACAAACGCAAGGCGCGCAACAATACCTGGCGGACCCCGGAAAAATGGCTTCACGTCGTTGAGCTGTGTGGCGGTTGGCCAGGCGCCCTGGTGGCTCAGCAGGCCTTTCGGCACAAGACCCGCAAACTGTCGTTTCAGTTGATCTTCTGGGCAATCGTCGCCGCGCATCAGGTGTTCTGGCTTGATTATCTGGTGCTGGCGGGGCGCGGGTTGGGCAGGCTGTTTCAGTAAGCGCTGAGTCTGCCCGCGCCAATCAGAGCAACAAGCCTGCTTGCAAACGCTTCGGTAAGCGTCGTACCACCAGTTGGTGCGACCGTTGCAGCAGATCGCACAGTTCTTCACGGCCCATGGGGTAGGGCTGCTCCATGCTGACCCAGTGGGCGCGAGCCAGATACGGTGCCGGGCGAATACCGGGCCTGTCCACATAGCCAAGGAACAGCTCGTTGTCGACCTTGAAGGCCAGGTCGGCTCGGCCCAGGTTGATCAGGGCGAACATCTTGTTGCCGGCCACAGAGAACACCCGGACGCCCCCCCATTTGTAATCGTCCTGTACGCCCGGCAGGCTCAGGCAAAACTGCACCACGTCGTCTTCAGACATAACGCTCTCCACAGGCTTCAAATGAAATGACCAGGTGATCAATCCAGGCGCGTACGGCAGGTAGTACACCTCGCCTGTGCGGGTAGACCGCCTGCAGATAGCCGCTGGGTAGCGACCACTCGGGCAATAGACGGATCAGTTCGCCGCGGGCGAGTTCTTCTTCGCAATGCATGATCGGCAGGGCCGTGAACCCCAGGCCGGCAACGGCGGCGGATTTTCGTACGACAAAGTCATCAATACCAAGCCTCGCCTCCAGCGCCAGGTCCTCGCGATTGCCCTTGGCATCCAGCAGGCGCAGGTGAACCAGGCGGTCAGCCTCCAGCGCGCCCAGCACGGGGAGATTGATCAAGTCCTGTGGTTGCTCGATGACATGCTCGGCGGCGAAGTTCGGTGCTGCGACCAACAGCATTTGTGCCTGGCGCAAACGCCGCGTGACCAGGGTAGGGTCTTCGTCGCCCTGGTCGCGTACGCGCAACGCAACGTCAATACCCTCGGTGATTACATCAACCCGACGATTGAGCAGCACCATGTCCAGCTGTACCTGTGGGTAGCGTGCCAGGAAGCTGCTGATGACGTCCGGCAAGAATGCATGGGCCAACGCAACCGGTGAGGACACGCGCAAGCGCCCGCGTGGTTCGCTGACCATGCTTGCAACCGCTTCGTCGGCCATCTCCGCCTCCAGCAGCATGGCCTGGCAATGACGCAGGTAGCGCTCGCCAACTCCGGTCAGCTTCAGTTGTCGGGTCGTGCGTTGCAGTAGGCGAGTCCCCAGGCGTTCTTCCAGTTCGGCAATGCGTCGGGATAACCGGGACTTGGGTATACCAAGCAGGCGCCCGGCCGCAGAGAAGCCTCCGGCCTCAACCACCCGGGCAAAGTAATAGAGATCATTGAGGTCTTGCATAGCTTGCCCTGCACTGTTCTGTATGTAGGACAAACTAACGCATTTTTGCCGACTAATCCTCTATTCGCTGTTTGGGTAGGATTCTCTCCATCGTGATCGCCGCCTCGCGGTCTTCAAAATCCAGGAGAACACCCATGAAACTGTTGCACATCGATTCCAGTATCCTCGGCGACAATTCGGCTTCCCGTCAGTTGAGCCGTGAAGTCGTGCAGGCCTGGCAGGCTGCTGATGCCAGTGTTGAAGTGACTTACCGCGACCTGGCCAGTGATGCCATCAGCCATTTTTCCGCTGCCACCCTGGTCAGTGCTGGTACGCCAGAAGAACTGCGCGATGCCGCCCAGAAGCACGAAGCTCAACTGAGCAGCGAAACACTGCAAGAGTTTCTGGATGCCGATGCCGTGGTGATTGCCGCACCGATGTACAACTTCAGCGTTCCCAGCCAACTGAAAGCCTGGATCGACCGTATCGCTGTTGCCGGTAAAACCTTCCGCTACACCGAGGCTGGCCCTGAAGGCCTGTGTGGTGGCAAGAAAGTCATTGTCGTATCCACCTCGGGTGGCCTGCATGTTGGCCAGCCAACCGGTGTCGGTCATGAAGATTTTCTCAAGGTGTTCCTGGGCTTTATTGGTA
Organism: Pseudomonas sp. HLS-6; assembly: GCF_002753995.1. NCBI lineage: Bacteria > Pseudomonadati > Pseudomonadota > Gammaproteobacteria > Pseudomonadales > Pseudomonadaceae > Pseudomonas > Pseudomonas sp. HLS-6. The sequence continues at coordinate 2,860,967 of NZ_CP024478.1, read as the reverse complement.
TCACCGATGTCGAGTTCGTCCGCGCTCATGGCTTGGCATATGGCGATGAACACCGCAGCAATGCCATGAGTGCAGCGCGCGCTCAGATCGATAACGAGCTGTTTGCAGCTGCCTGATTTGGAGTAACCACCGCATAAGCCGACTGCCGGGGTAACCGGCAGTCGGTTTTTTCATTCAGTTTTCATCTGGCGCGCAGTGCGCCAGCCTATGCTGATCGCTGGCTATAAAGGGACAAGGTGTCAGCCATGCAGCGTCTGTCTGGTATGTTCATCCTCGCGGTGATCGGGATCGTGTTGTCGCTGCCGGGCGAGGCGGGCGAGCGCTGGCATGTCGGGTTGCACCGGATGATCCTCGCCGACCCGCTGGACGAACAGCCGATGCAGGCGTTGGCCTTTTACCCGGCAACCGGGCCAGCACATTGGAGCCGGGTTGAAGGCTATCGGGTGGAAGCCGGTTTTGAGGCGCCCATTGCGATGGGGCGTTTCCCGCTCTTGATGCTTTCCCATGGCAATACCGGTACGCCATTGGCATTGCATGACCTGGCAACGGCACTGGCACGCAAGGGCTTTGTGGTGGTGGCGGTGGTGCACCCGGGGGACAATGCCCATGATCACAGCCGACTGGGCACCCTGAGCAACCTCTATGGGCGTCCGCTGCAGATCAGCGCGGCCATCAGCGCAACCCTGAACGACAAGCTGCTGGCGCCCTATGTGAACGCCGAGCAGGTCGGGGTGATTGGTTATTCGGCGGGTGGTGAAACCGCGTTGATCCTTTCCGGCGCACGCCCGGAACTGGACCGCCTGCGCCGTTATTGTGAAGAGCGCCCTCTGGATGCTGACGCCTGCAAGATGCGCGGGCAACTGATCGCCGACCGTGACGACCTGCTGCCCGCCGCAGACTCAAGGATCAAGGCATTGTTGCTGATGGCACCGTTGAGCCTGATGTTCGGTCGTCATGCCCTGGCCGGGGTGAAAGTACCGGCGCTGATCTACAGTGGTGATCGCGATCAGCTGTTGGCAATCGACAAGAACGCCGCTGCGCTGGCGCGTAAACTACCCCGCACTCCTGATTACCGGCTACTGGCCGGTGCAGGGCATTTCATTTTCATGGCGCCTTGCGATGAAGCCCAGCGTGTGCACATGGCCGCGCTATGCACCGACGCCGAGGGCGTCGACCGTGCCAGCATTCATCATTCGCTGCAGTCGGAGGCGGCGTTGTTTTTCAGTCAGACGCTTGGGCGAGCGGACCGTACGGGATGGCGTACGGCTGATCAGTGAGTATGTGCGCTGCGCCGCGACAGCAGCAGTACCAACCCGACTCCAAGTAATGCCAGCAATGACGCGATACCGAAGATCGATTCATAGCCCAGATGTGCAGCTACCGCGCCCATTAGCGGCCCGGCGATGGCCAGGGCCAGGTCGAAGAACACCGCGTAAGCGCCCAAACCCGCGCCACGGCTGCTACTGGGTACTTGTTTGATGGCTTCAAGGCCCAGTGCCGGGTAGACCAGCGACAGCCCGGCACCGCTGAGGCCCGCGCCGAGCAATGCCAGTAGCGGGGAGGGCGCCAGCCAGAGCAACGCCAGGCCAACGGCTTCAGTCGCCATGCAGACAACCGCAACCGGATAGCCGCCCCATCGATTCACCGCATTGACGAACAGCAAGCGGGACAGAATGAAGCAGACCCCGAACGCACTCAGGCACCAGGCTGCGCCGGTCCAGCCACGCTCACTGTAGAAAAGGGTCACGAAGGTGGTCAGGGTGCCATAGCCTATGGATGCCAACGTCAGGCCAACACCACAGGGCGCTACCCGCCCGAAGGCCGCCCAGAACGGCAGGCGCTCGCCAGCAACGACCGGGAGCGAAGGCTTGTTGCGGATCACCAGCAGGGCCAATGTCGCCAGGACAAACAGGACCAGACCGATGCTTGCGAAGTTCAGCAACTGGTTCAGTTTCACCCCAAGCGGCGCACCAATGGCGATGGCACCATAAGAGGCGATGCCATTCCAGGAGATTACCCGCGCTGTATGCGCTATTCCCACCTGGCTGATGCCCCAGCTCAAGCTGGCAACACCAATCAACCCTTGGGCAAGGCCCAGCAGCACGCGCCCGGTCAGCAATACCGCCAGGCTGAGCAAGGGCATACTGACCAGCAGTGTCGAGGCCGCTGTCACCAGGCCGCTCAGGGCAATGGCGAGCAGGCCGTAGATGATTGCACGCTTGCCGCCCAGGCTATCAGCCACGCGCCCGGCCATCGGCCTGCTGACCAGCGTGGCGAAGTACTGCAAGCCTATGGTTATCCCGGCCACAACCGGACTGAAGCCCAACTGCTCATTCACGTAACCCGGCAGCACGGCAATTGGCAGCCCTACGCAGAGGAAGGCGATAAAGGTATAGAAGATGATCGAGACGATTTTTCGGGTAATCGTCGTTGCCGGCAGTGCGGCGGGTTCTAGCGCAGACATGGCTACACAGGATGGGCGTTTGGAAACGCCATCATCGCTGTATGCGAGGGAAAAAGAAAGCAGGCTAACGAATCTTGGCGGTCCGTTAGCCTGCTTTTATAGGCGTCCCGCTTGTGGCGACGGGGCCGGGTAGCACGCCATCGCCTTCAAACAGGCTTTTTACGAGTGTTAAACGATTACACCCTGGCTACGCAGGTAGTCATCGTAGGTGCCGCTGAAGTCCACGACACCGTTGGCGCTCAACTCGATGATGCGGGTGGCCAGCGAGGACACGAACTCACGGTCGTGGCTGACGAACACCAGCGTACCCGGGTAGTTCTCCAGCGCCATGTTGAGGGCCTCGATCGACTCCATGTCCAGGTGGTTGGTCGGTTCGTCCATCAGCAGTACGTTGGGCTTTTGCAGGATCAGCTTGCCGAACAGCATACGGCCTTGCTCACCACCGGAAATCACCTTGACCGACTTGAGGATTTCATCGTTGGAGAACAGCATGCGACCCAGCGTGCCGCGAACCAGTTGCTCGCCGCCCTGGGTCCACTGGCCCATCCAGTCGAACAGGCTGACATCGTCTTCGAAGTCCGAGGCGTGGTCCTGAGCGTAGTAACCGATCTCGGCGCTTTCGGTCCACTTCACTTCACCGCTGTCTACCGGCAGTTCGCCAACCAGCGTACGCAGCAAGGTGGTTTTACCGATACCGTTCGGGCCAATGATCGCCACGCGCTCGCCGGCTTCGACCTGGAAGCTGAAATTCTTGAACAGGGTATTGCCATCGAAGCCCTTGGAGACGTTCTCGACGGTAACTGCCTGACGGTGCAGCTTTTTCGTCTGCTCGAAGCGGATGAACGGGCTGACACGGCTCGAAGGCTTGACTTCAGCCAGCTGGATCTTGTCGATCTGCTTGGCCCGCGACGTGGCCTGCTTGGCTTTCGAGGCGTTGGCCGAGAACCGGCTGACGAAGGTCTGCAGCTCGGCGATCTGGGCTTTCTTCTTGGCGTTGTCCGACAGCAACTGCTCGCGCGACTGGGTCGCGGCGATCATGTACTCGTCGTAGTTGCCCGGGAACAGGCGCAGCTCACCGTAGTCCAGGTCGGCCATATGGGTGCAGACACTGTTCAGGAAGTGCCGGTCGTGGGAAATGATGATCATGGTGCTGTTACGCGCCGTGAGGATGTTTTCCAGCCAGCGGATGGTGTTGATGTCCAGGTGGTTGGTCGGTTCGTCGAGCAGCAGCACTTCCGGGTCCGAGAACAGCGCCTGTGCCAGCAGCACGCGCAGTTTCCAGCCTGGGGCAACTTCACTCATCGGGCCGAAATGCTGCTCGAGCGGAATGCCCAGGCCCAGCAGCAACTCACCGGCACGGGACTCGGCGGTATAGCCGTCCATTTCGGCGAACTCGGTTTCCAGCTCAGCGACGGCCATGCCGTCCTCTTCGGTCATTTCCGGCAGCGAATAGATGCGGTCGCGCTCGGCCTTGACCCGCCAGAGCTCTTCGTGGCCCATGATCACGGTATCGATCACGGTGAATTCTTCGTATGCGAACTGGTCTTGACGCAGCTTACCCAGGCGTACGTTCGGCTCCAGCATGACTTGGCCAGCGGATGGCTCCAGGTCGCTGCCGAGGATTTTCATGAAGGTCGACTTGCCACAGCCGTTGGCGCCGATCAGGCCGTAACGGTTGCCGTTGCCGAATTTGACCGAGACGTTCTCGAACAGCGGCTTGGCGCCGAACTGCATGGTGATATTTGCGGTGGAGATCAAAGGGCTTACCTATCAATAACTTATGTGATGCTGATGTCGCCTGGGACCAGATTGGGATCAATCTTCAACGTTTCCAGTTCGTTCCAATGGGAGGTCGAGTTGATCCATCGTGCATAAGTCGACAGAAGCATCTGCACGCTATGACCAAGCTGTTGGGCGATAAAGGCGGGGTTGAGGCCAGACATTGCCGCTATTGTCGCATAGGTATGACGGCAGTTGTACGACGGCCGATAACGAATCCGCAGTTCCTTCATCCAGAGCTGCTGTGTTTCCTGCTGCTAGGAAACGGCCTGGCACGTCTGCCTTTGTGCTGCAGCACTGGCATCAGACGGTTCACTTGAGTATGGATCGATCTCTTTCCACGAAAAGGCTTTTACAGGACGGGCAGATCCCCCCTAGGCGGATTTTTCGCCCGAAGCGATGTTTGCACTTTTTGCAGATAAAAAAGTAGGGTGGGCCAGGATGGAAATGGGTCACCGCTATTTGCTCTTTCTGAGGGTCAAACTGAAGCTTCCCTTACCCTGCTGTGTCGTTGACGCGCCGGCACCCTCAGAGCCGCCGAGCGTGTTTTTTTGTTTGCCGCTGAAGTCGCCGTTAGTTTCAAGCTCGTAATCTTTTACCATGACCAGGTAAAGCGTACCGAGAAAGGTCAGCGCAGTGATTGCGGCAATCAGCACTCCGGCCGTAGCGCCTGACATGGCAGCAGTGAGCCCGGCAGCTCCGGCGATTCCCCATCCTAGAGGATTCCAGGCGCTTGCCACACCTATGCCCAAGACGGTCGCACAAGCAATGGCGGTTCCTTTTTTCGCGGTCTTTACTGTTTTGACGTGACGAGCCAGATCAGGGGCAGCGATGTGGATGACCTCAACACGATCCTTTAACGCCTTTTTCAGATCTTCCTTGGTTGTTACCACGCGACTGCTCATGCTGGGTCTTTCCTCCGGCGATTCACTTTGCCATCACGGTAGCTCAGGTCGAACAGGTAAGGCAATTCTCGGGGGTTGACCTATAGGTCCTTTCGTATGACCAGGCAGCGCATCGCTGAAGCTCGAAAATTCCGGCTCTGGCATCCCTCTGGCTTGGCCCAGGACTGTCATGCAGAAACCACCCTGTCTTTGCCCATGCCTTTGGCCTCATACAATGCGCGATCGGCACGCTTGAGCGTGTCTTCGTATGAGCGATCATCCGGCGCTATAGTCGTGACACCAATGCTTGCCGTGACGGCGATACCATCCGCCGAAAACCGGCTCAGCGTCTCTCTAAAACACGCCTGTAAACGCTTGGCGAACTGCACTGCTTGCCCATGGTTGGTATTGGGCAGAGCAAGCACAAACTCATCACCCCCCAAGCGGCATGCGGTATCAGTTTTTCGTAGCACCGACCTACAAATGTTGGCAGCGGCCAGAATTATCTCATCCCCTGCATGGTGTCCTTTTGTGTCGTTGATTTTCTTGAGCCCATCCAGATCAAGCATCAAAATGGACGTCGGCACGGAGTGCCGCACTGATGATTCGTAGTGAAGAGCGAGGTCCTGCTCCAGTTTTCTTCGATTGAAAAGGCCGGTTAGCTGATCGGTATCGCTCAGCTCCCTCAGTCTGACCTCCAGGTTGTGCCTCTCCGAGATATTACTCGCGACCCAGAGCACAACTGCTTCCTCGTCAGCCAGGAAATTCAGGGCCTGGATACGGCCTTCAAACCAGATCGCTTCTTTTGGGCCTTCATCGGATAAGCCTTTCACATCCCTATTGCTCAGTTCGTACTCTTCGATCAATAGCTCTCGCGACTCGAGCGCCCTGTCGATCTGTTCGAGAAACCAGCTTGCCTTCTCAGGCTTGACCAAGTCTGAAATGTACTGGCCGACAAGGCAGCTGCCATCGTGGTAGTAGCGATTATCACGGCCGCCGAACACGGCGACATACTTGCCGCTGCGGGACAGGATGAAAGCCGGGTCCGGCAAAGCCTCCAGAATCAAAGCCATTTGCTCAACATTGATCATGAAGCATTTCTTCTAAGTCATTAGGTGGTAGCACATTAATATGATTGGAAAAATTTGGCACGGGTTTGAGCTTGGTCTGTCAGGCAGACTGCAGTTCAGGTCGAGAGGATCAACATGCCTGGCGCCTTGGTGATTTATTGGTTTTTTCATCCGGGGATCATTAAAAAGAAAGAATCATTTTTTCTTATCTGCGGGATAGCTATAGCATCAGAACGAAACTGTGTTTTGGTTTAGTGGCCAACAGCTCGGCGCTTGAGAAGGCCTGATTAATCCCGGGTGACGATCGGTAAGGGGAGGGCGGTGTTCGTTCGGCAGGATGCCGCAGAGCAAGGCAGAGCGATACCAATGCTGATACCAAACTGTATGTTTTGATGGGGGCAGCGGGGGATTTGGCCCAGCAAAATCAACGCCTAGCCACCCGCTGTAAGGCTTCCGGTCGTGAATGCCCAGTTTTGCAAGCAGAGGTCGCCCTTGGTGGGGGCGACCTTCACAGGTCGAATTCCTGTTTCACGCGCTACACGCCCAGGCTCTCAATTCAGTGATCGCCTTCATGGCCTGGCCGCACTCGCGTCTTCCACAGTGACAACAATACCCCACCGGTGAGTAGCCCAAGTGTGACGCTTAGCGATAGTGCAGCAGGTACCTTGCCTATGATGTCGTGTAGAAAGATCTTCGCGCCAATGAACACGAGCACTAGAGCCAAGGCGTATTTCAGGTAGGCAAAACGATGAATCATCGCGGCAAGTGCAAAGTACAGTGCACGAAGGCCCAAGATGGCAAAGATATTTGATGTGTAAATGACAAAGGTATCTTGGGTGATTGAGAAAATGGCGGGAACACTGTCAATGGCAAATACCAGATCGGCACATTCAATCAGAATCAACGCCAGGAACAAGGGTGTAATCCAGAGCACCTTCTTGCCAGTCTTGTCCGCTTGACGAATGAAGAACGAATGTCCGTGAAGGTGCTCTGTTATGCGCAGATGGCTGCGCAGGAATTTGACGAATCGATTGTTCTCCAGATCGGGTTGATCGTTAATCGACGCAAAAAGCATTTTCACACCCGTGAACAGCAGGAAGGCGCCGAATATATAAAGAACCCAGCTGAACTCGGCGATCAAAGCTGCGCCCAAGGCGATCATGATGGCCCGGAGCACGATCACACCCATGATTCCCCAGAACAGTACGCGATGCTGAAGTGCCCGGGGAATGGCCAGGAATCCGAAAATCAATGCGATGACGAAAACGTTATCCATCGAGAGCGACTTCTCGATCAAGAAGCCGGTCAGGTAATCCATACTGGCGTCGGCACCCTTCTGGAAGTAGACCCAGACGGAGAAAAGCAAGCCCATGGATATGTAGCCCGCCGACAGTAACAAACTCTCCTTTACATTGATTTCTCGGTGTTCGCGATGCAGGACGCCGAGGTCAAAGGCGAGTAATGCGATGACGATCGCAAGGAAAGTCAGCCAGAGCCAGGCGGCAGTGCCCAGCACATCAGCGAAGATGATCGAATGTAAGACAGTCATGAGCCTCTCCTGTTAGTCGTAGTTTTACCAACTATGACTCCGACATGGCGGCTGCATGCCGTCAGAGTGGCCCGGCGTCACTGATGACAGACTAGAAATAACCGCTTTGATTCTTCAAGCGCTGTTTTTTTGCAAAGTGTATCCGTGGCGGATGATCGGTGGGTATACGGCACAGGAAGGCTTTCCAGGACCCTGGGGTACAGGGCATTAGCGCCTAAATGCAGGGGGGGCAGCCAGATCGCTGCCTATACTCCAGACGAGCGAGCAAGCCTGGGGGTTGCACCATGGATCTGACCGAGATGATGAAGGCGGGTGAGCAGCTTCTAAAAAGAGCCCTTGAGGCTGTTTGCGCGTATCACAAAGCTAGAGATTCTTCGACGCCACCTGAAGAGGTTGAGCGTCTTCGCCTGGAAGCCGAGTCGCTGATGCGGGCCGTGCAACACTACCAGCAGCGCGCACTGGGGGTATCTGGGAAGGGGCCGTATCCTTCGCCGCGCTCCGGATCTGCGGCATCGTAACCAGGAATTATCAGCAGTTGCGAGGCTATAGTGTGGTGCTGATTAAGGGGATAACACATGAAGTGCTTGATCTGTTCTGCAGACGCGCGGGAAGTGGACTCTGAAATGGATGGCATTGAGCTCGTATGCCCGGAGTGCGGGCACTTCGGGGTTTCATCCCTGATCATGAAGCAGAGGGCCATGCGGGCGTTTGATGTCGAGAGAACTCAGACGTTTCTTCATTGTGAGCGTGAAATCAACCCTGATCGAATACCGTTAATCAATAGCGAGACGGTCATTTGGGCGTAGCGTGGGACCGGTCGTCGAAAGATAATCAAGCCGATGCTAGCTGGCTAGAATCTAGTGGGGGGATCACGTCAACGTAACCTGAAAAATCAGGAGGCTTACGATGAACAGAGTACCCTCACTGGCATTGCTGGTGACAGCCGGCTTGCTCTCAGGCGTGGCAACAGCGGGTGATCATCAGGTGGTCAACGTTGCTCTGAACGCCACTCAGTACAACACCGGCCATGTGGCATCAGCGTTGTTGTCGTCAACGACAGGAAACAGGACAGGGCTTTCGATTGTTTTGGGCGGGGTGCCAAGCGGTACGGCATTACCTGTACACATCGACACGTACATCTACTCAGGGACGTGTGAGCGCATGGGGCCAAAGCCGGTCTATGAGATGAATCAGTCGATGACGACAAGGTCTATGTCGTCGCCAATGCGGCTGTCCACCATAGCGCCTGTTTCACTCGCCGCGCTTCGCTCCGGTGGCTATGTCCTGGTCTTGAGGGCCGGCCCGATGGACGGGAGTGTCAATCTCTTTTGCGGCAACATCACATGATGCCTGAACCGGCAATCGCAACAACCTGATGCTGAACGGCAACGCTGTAACGCCGAATGCCTACCGCCAGTCTCCACACGCATTCAAGCCCTGGCGAGCAAAAAAAAGCCCGCTAGGGGAGGCGGGCTGATGTGGAGTTTCCAAAGGAGCAGTTGCGACCTTAGGCGTTGGGCTGTGAAGGCTGCGTGAAAGTGATGTAATCGAAAAGTCAGCAGTCACGCCGTGGGCTAATAGCCGCTGCCGGCTATCCGCCCTTGCTAGACCTTTGGTGAGGTCACAACCCCGCCGCTTTGATCTAAAGTGCCGGCTTTTGCTCAAGGTGCGCCATGCAGAAGACAGTCGTCGCCGCGATGATCAGCGTGCTCCTGGCGGGATGCTCATTGCCAGTGGCCCTCACGCCCAATTCCCCAACGATTTCAGAGCACTCGGCAAAGTCGCCGGACGACTATAGCGCGTGTGTCATGGGGCGCTGGCAGCAACAGCAGCATGCTCAGGTGGATCGCAAGGCGATCTCCAGAGGCTATGAGCTCAGCGTGTCAGGCAGCGTGACTGCCAGTGACTACCTTGAGGTTCATCGGCAAGGTGAGGGCAGCCTGATTTCCTTCTATGAGGGCGCGCCTTGGCATACGTCGGTTAAACGTGCTGTGTACGAGTGCCTGTAGTTCCCCGTTTGCAAACCTCCGTCACGGATTGGCTTGCCTGAGGCGTGAAGGCACGTGTTCAGGGCGGGCTATGCTTGAAGTAAATAACCCCTTTCGGCCTTGGTCAGGTTCAGCTCGCGTTCGAGGAGCAGATCATCGATTCTTTACCGTTCTGGATTGTCTTCGTGAAAACCTGAGCCTCGTATCAGCAGGAGGGGCGCGGTGGGACGCTTGCAGCGCGTTGCGCGTAATGAACGGGGCCGGGATTTCGCGGTCGGTGATATTCACGGCCATTTTCGGCGGTTGGAGCAGGCACTGGCATTGATTGGCTTCGATGCCAGCAGGGACCGTCTGTTCAGCGTGGGCGATCTGGTCGATCGCGGGCCAGACAGCGAAGAGGCGCTTGCCTGGTTGCAGCGCCCCTGGTTCTTTGCCGTGCAGGGCAATCACGAGGCACTTGCCGTGGCCCATGTTCAAGGACAGTGGCTCGATGTTGAATTGTATCGGGCCAATGGTGGTGCCTGGTTCCTGGATAGCCCCGCCGCAGAGCAGGCCCGATATGCCGAGCAATTTGCCCGCTTGCCGCTGGCGTTGGAGATCGACACGCTTGCTGGCCCGGTCGGTGTGCTGCACGCCGACTGCCCGAGTCCCAGTTGGCAGGCGTGGTGTGATCAACTAGCTGTCGGTCCGGTGAAAGCTGCGCAGGACATTTGCCAGTGGTCACGTCGGCGCTTGCAGCAGAATGACCCGACACCTGTCGCGGGTTTGCGGGCGCTGATTGTCGGGCATACGCCAGGGCCATCAGTGCGGGTGCTCGGTAATGTCTGGCATATCGATACCGGCGGCTGGTTGAACGGGCATTTCTCTTTTCTGGAGTTGGCCACGCTTGACGTGAGGTCGGCCAGGCGAGAGTCTTGAGGTTTTTGGAGTGGCCCATGGACCTTTCGAGCCTCTTGCTGTTTGTGCCCGCCTGCTTTGCCTTGAACATGGCGCCGGGGCCCAACAACCTGCTGTCCCTTAACAACGCCAGCCGCTACGGTCTGCGTACCGCTTGCGTGGCGGGTGCCGGTCGCCTGCTGGCCTTTGCCGGGATGATCGCCCTGGCCGCGACCGGGCTGGCCGTGGTCTTGCACGCCAGTGAATACCTGTTCCTGATGATCAAGGTGCTGGGGGCGGCCTACCTGTTCTACATTGCCTGGCAGCTCTGGCGGGCGCCGGTCGGGCAAGACGGCGTGGCCGTCGAGCGCGATGCCGGTACCCTGCGCCTGGCGCGTCAGGAGTTCTGGGTCGCAGCTGGCAACCCCAAGGCCATTTTGATCTTCACCGCGTTCCTGCCACAGTTCGTCAATGTGTCCAGCGACACTGCAGTCAGTGAACAGTTTGCGGTATTGGGTGGCTTGTTCCTGCTGCTGGAATGGCTGGCCATTGCCATTTATGCCTGGTTGGGGGCGTACATGCAGCGCTGGTTCAGCCAGCCGGCTCGGCGCCGGCTGTTCAACCGGGTCAGTGCGTCGTTGCTTGCCTGCGCAGGTGTTGGTCTGCTGGCTGCTCGCCGCGCGTGAGGCCCGCTACCACCTCACACGCAAGCCGAGGTTGGCGCCGACCTGTTCCTGTTGGCGGCTGTCGAGGTTGTAGCCGTAATCCAGGCTGGCGTACACGCTGAGGGATGGGCTTGGCTGGGCGCTGAGGCCTGCGCCGACATCCATCCAGGTGCTTTTGTGATCTGTCTTGATCGCATCGGCAGCGTCGAAGCTGACGCTGTCGCGCCCGCCGAAGCTCTGCCAGACGTTACTGCGCAGGTAAGGTTGCACGGGTACTCGACCGGCCTGGAAATGGCCTTTAAGGCGTGCGCCCACGCGCGCGCTGATGTCGTGCTGGTTGTCGTAGCTGATCCGTGAGATCCCATCATTGGCACTGTGCAGGCTGACCGACTGGACGATCAGTTGTGCCTGCGGTTCCACCACCCAGCGGCTGTTCATGGGCAATGGATAGCCGCTTTCCAGCGAGCCGGTAATCGTGTGGCCGTTCAGGTCCAATGTGACGCCGCGATCTGAGCGGGTGCGACCGTCCAGGTCGGTGTACTGCAGCACGCCATCCAGGTACCACTGTTGCGGGCCGACCAGCGTCCAATAGGCGCCTATGCTATCGCCATCCAGGCGCACGTCACCGACGTGATTGTCGGTGAAACCCAAGGCAAAACCGCTGATATCACCCGTGAGCCGGGCATGACCGAGGTACAGCCCCAGGTGGTGGCGATAGCCGTCATTGTCGAGCGCGGCATACAGATCATGCCCCACCTGATAGCCGCGCAGATCGCCGTCAAGGCTCGGGGTAACCGTACCAGACCAACGTTGCCGCAGTTGATCACCAACAGTTCGCGCCCAACCGGCGGCAATCGGCCCGGTTTCGTTGAGCAGGTTCTGTTCACCCTGGCGCTCATGGAACGTACTCAGGGTCAGGCGCGGCAGCAGTGCAGCTGAACGGCTTGCTGCCGCATACAGTGGCACCTCTGCGCGGTACAGGGGGATGCTCTCACCGGCGATCGCTGTCGGTAATGCCGGGGTTCCAGGGGCCGCGACCGGCACACTCAGGGCTGGCGGCGCCTCACCCGGCTCCGCCGTTGTAACGGGGGCGATCACGCTCGAGCGCAGGTACCAGCTGTTCTCGCTGCCCGCCGTGACGCCGCCTTTGAACAGGTAGTACTCATACGCACCGGCAGACAGCGACGAGCCCAGGCGGAAGGCATCGGCGCTGCTGGTTGCGCCGGCTGTCGCCTCAACCACCTGTATCCCGTTTTGGGCAGTTTGCGCGCCAACGCCGTTCAGGTTGTTGACCTGCAAGGTTGTGGTGCCGGAAACGCTGCCTTCGCTGACGATCAAGCGGTCGGAATGGGCTGCATCGCTGGCCAGGACGCTGTTGAGTCTGAGAACCCCATTGAGCCCGATGTAATCGCCGGTCAGTGTCAGGCGCCCTTGCGCATCGCTGCCACCACTCAGGTCGACCAGCCCTGCATTGTTCAGCGTGGCGTGCTGCCCGGCGGCCAGTGGCGCTACGGCGCCGCTGTGTGACAGCAACTGGCTGCTGGAATCGATGTTCAGCACGCCAGTGCCACTGTTTGTATCGCCCAGCAAGAGGGTATCGTTCAAGGTGAGCGCTGAGCCACTATTCAATGACACGGTCTCCCATCCCACATAACGAGCGCCGCCCTCCGGGCTGCTGGTGTCGAAGATCAGGTGGTCATTGCCATCGCCGCCATCAATCAGCCGGGTAGTGGCCAAATGTGTTTCATCAAGGTTGATCAGCAATGCCTGATCATCATCAGGGCCGGTTTGCACGCTGCCGCGGATTACACCGCCGTCTTTCCAGATGAAGCGGTCGCTACCGAAACTCAGCAGTACGTCGCCACCGACCTCGCCGCCGCTGATGGTCACGTTGTCGGCACCCCCGCTGAGACTGATGTTGCCGCCGATGTTGCCATTGCTGAGGAGTATCGTATCGTTGCCGAAGCCGGCCACCAGGTTGCCGTCGATGCTGCCCCCGGACATGTCGAACAGGTTGTCGTCCAGTTTCATGTTCACGCGGCCAATCCGGCCACCCGTCATGATGGCGTAGTCGCCATCCTCGAACGCGCCGACGATGCGCCCACCGCTCATGAGAAAGGTATCGAGGCCATCGCCTTGGGTGAGTGATTGGATCTGTCCTCCGTTCATGACGAAGGTGTCGATACCGCCCCCTTGGCCGACGTTGCCCGCAATGGTGCCGGAATCAATCTGCACCCGATCACGTCCAGCGCCAAAGGTCACGTTGCCCGTAATACTGCCGGTGCCATCCGTGGGCATCAGCAGGCTGTTGTCGCCTGAGGTGTCGGACAGCGATGCAGCGATGCCACTGTCACACACGTAAGCATCGTCGCCACTCCCCGGGGCGAAGCTGCAGGCTGCAAAAGCGGCGTCACCCAACAGGGGCAAGGCCCCGAGGGTCATGAACCAGCGAAATTTTCGCATGCTTGAGTACCTCAATGGCGCACGTCTGTGTGCTCCAAGGGGTATAACCCAATGGCCGAAACTGACAACTGACAGAAATGACAGGTGGTGAACGGTTACCGCGGCTCGCCGCTGGAGAGGCCCGGGCTGGGTTCAGTCGCGGAAGAACACCTGCACCAGGTGGTAACCGAATTTACTCTTGATCGGCCCGTGCACGGTACGCAGGGGTTTCTTGAAAATGACCTGGTCAATTGCACCGACCATCTGCCCGGGGCGCACTTCGCCCAAATCGCCGCCGCGCTTGCCGGAAGGGCAGGTGGAGAACTTTTTGGCCAGCACGTCAAAGGCTTCGCCCTTGGCAATGCGTTGCTTGAGTTGCTCGGCCTCTTCGGCGGTTTTGACCAGAATATGGCGGGCCTGTGCTTTCATGGCTGTAGGTACCTCTGTGACGCCTGAGAAAAGCGCCGATTATGCCTCATCGCGCAGCTCTGCGCGGTCGCGAAAATGTGCCAGTGCTTCGGGGTTGGCCAAGGCATCGGTATTTTTCACCGGCTGACCGTGAACCACATTACGTACTGCCAGTTCGACGATCTTGCCGCTGATGGTGCGTGGGATATCGCTGACCGCCACAATCACTGCGGGTACATGCCGTGGTGTCGTGTTGGCACGGATGGTCTGGCGGATGCGTGTTTGCAGGGCATCATCGAGGACGATACCGTCGCGCAGCCGGACGAACAGCACCACCCGAACATCGTCCTGCCAGTGTTGACCGATGGCGACGCTTTCCAGCACCTCGTCGATCTTTTCTACCTGACGGTAGATCTCAGCCGTACCGATGCGCACACCGCCGGGGTTGAGTACGGCGTCGGAGCGGCCGTGGATGATAATGCCGCCGCTGGCTGTTTCCTCGGCATAGTCGCCTTGTGCCCATACACCGGGAAACTGGCTGAAGTAGGCCGCCTTGAAACGCTCGCCCTGCGGGTCGTTCCAGAACCCCAACGGCATCGCCGGGAAGTGTCGGGTGCAGACCAGCTCGCCTTTTTCGCCAATCACCGGGTGGCCCTCATCGTTCCAGACTTCTACCGCCATGCCCAGGCTCTTGCACTGGATCTCGCCACGCCTCACGGGCAGGGTGGGGTTGCCGATCACGAAACAGGAGACGATGTCGGTACCACCCGACATCGACACCAGATGCAGGTCGTGCTTGAACGCGCGGTACACGTAGTCATAGCTCTGCGGTGACAACGGCGAGCCGGTGGACAGTAGCAGGCGCAAGCGCTCCAGACGGTGGCTGAGCTGCGGTTGCAGGCCTTCATGCTCCAGTGCAGTCAGGTACTTTGCGCTGGTGCCGAACACGCTGATTGACTCGCTGTCGATCAGGTCGAGCAGGCGTCCCGCGTCAGGGTACAGCGGTGAGCCATCGTAGAGCACCAGTGTCGCGCCCAGGGCCAGGCCGCTGACCAGCCAGTTCCACATCATCCAGCCACAGGTGGTGTAGTAGAACAGGGTGTCGTCCGGGCCAAGGCTGTTGTGCAGGCCATGTTCCTTCAGGTGTTGCAGCAGCACACCGCCGGCCGAATGAACGATGCACTTGGGCACACCGGTAGTGCCACTGGAGTACAGGATGTAGAGCGGGTGGTCGAACGGCAGGGGGGTAAACGTCGGTGTACCGCCTGGCTGATAGAAGTCGTCCCACAGGCTGACCTTGGCCGCGCAGTGGAAGTCCGCAGTCTGCGCTTGCGTGCGGGTGTACGGCAGCACCAGCACCTGCTCAAGGTTTGGCAACTGGGCCAGTACTTCGTTGATTTTATCGGTCTGGTCGATGTCTTTGCCGGCGTAGTGATAACCCGCGCAGACGATCAGCAGTTTGGGTTCGATCTGGCCAAAGCGGTCGACAATGCCATGGGTACCGAACTCTGGCGAGGAGCACGACCAGACGGCGCCCAGGCTGGTGCAGGCGAGCATCGCCACCAGGGTTTGCCAGGTGTTAGGCAGGCAGGCCGCGACACGGTCGCCGACACCGATACCGATCGCCTTGAAACTGCGCTGCAGCCCTGCAACCTGGGCGGCCAGCTCCGTGTGGCTGAGGGTGAAACGGCTGCCGTCTTCGCGCAGTGACACCACGGCGCAGTTGTCACGGCGGAGGTCGTCGCGGCGCAACAGGTGCTCGGCGAAATTCAGGGTCGCGCCGCTGAACCAGCGAGCATCGGGCATGTGTGGGCCTTCCTCGAGCACTTGCCGCGGTGGCTGATGCCAGCGCACCTCGAACGTGTCGGCCAGGGCCTGCCAGAAGGCCTCGCGCTGCTCGATGCTCCAGCGGTGCAGGTCATGATAGTCGTCAAGGTGCACCCCATGGCGACGGTTGATCTGCCGACGAAAGGCATCCATCGGGCTGGCCTGGATTTGCGCCTCGGTCGGGCGCCAGAGCACCTCGTTCATGCCATGTCCTCTTTGTTATCGTCCTGAGAACAGTGTATTCGCGAACCTCGGGGCTGACAGCCAGAATTGCTGTGTTGGCCGCAGCCCGCCCGGCAAAGCGCCTGCCTTACTGGGCCAGCCAGCCGCCGTCGATGTTCCAGGCGGCGCCGCGAACCTGGCTGCCAGCCTCACTACAGAGGAACGCTACCAGCTCACCCAGCTGTTCGGGGGTGACGAAGGCCAGTGACGGCTGCTTCTCGGCCAAGAGATCGTGTTGCGCCTGCTGCGGATCGATGCCACCTGCGGCGCGGTCGTCGATCTGCTTTTGCACCAGCGGCGTCAGCACCCAGCCAGGGCAGATAGCATTGCAGGTGATCGGGGTCGTGGCGGTTTCCAGCCCAACCACCTTGGTCAGCCCGATCACCCCGTGCTTGGCTGCAACATAGGCGGCTTTACCCACCGAGCCGACCTGGCCATGCACCGAGGCGATATTGATGATCCGCCCCCAGTTGCGTTGGCGCATGCCCGGCAGTGCCAGCCGCGTGCTATGGAACACGGCCGACAGGTTGAGCGCGATGATCGCGTCCCAGCGCTCGGTGGGGAAGGCCTCAACCGGCGCGACGTGTTGGATGCCGGCATTGTTGACCAGGATATCGACACCCCCGAACTCGCGGTTGGCATAGGCGAAGAGGTCTTCGATCTGCTGCACATCACTCAGGTCGGCGGGGTGGTGGCCCACGCGGGTGCCGTGACGGGCAACCTCGGCGATGGCCGCACTGGCGTCACCGAAGCCGTTGAGTATGAGGTTGGCACCGGCCTGGGCCAATACCTGCGCGATCCCCAGGCCAATACCACTGGTAGAGCCGGTCACCAATGCGGTCTTTCCGTTGAAGTTCATGTTGTGCTCCTTAAACGATGCCCGTGGCGTAGAAAGTGGCGATAACCACGAATACCGCCAGGGTCTTGATCAGGGTAATGCCGAAAATGTCCTTGTAGGCTTCGCGGTGGGTCAGCCCGGTGACTGCCAGCAAGGTAATCACCGCACCGTTGTGCGGCAGGGTGTCCATGCCACCGCTGGCCATCGAAGCCACGCGGTGCAGGACTTCCAGCGGAATGTTCGCGGCGTTGGCGGCAGCGATGAATGTCTCCGACATGGCTGCCAGGGCGATGCTCATGCCGCCGGACGCAGAACCGGTAATGCCTGCCAGCAGGGTGACGGTGACGGCTTCGTTGACCAGTGGGTTGGGAATGCTCTTGAGCGCATCGGCCAGCACCAGAAACCCCGGCAGCGAGGCGATGACTGCACCGAAGCCGTACTCCGACGCGGTATTCATCGCGGCCAGCAAGGCACCGTTGACGGCGCTCTTGGTGCCCTCTGCCAGGCGCGTGCGAATGGCCCTGTAGCCGCACACCAGCACCATCAGAATGCCAATCAGCAACGCGGCTTCTACCGCCCAGATTGCGGTGAGCTTGGCGATATCGCTTTGTACTGGGGTGCTCATGCCGGGCAGGCTCAAGCTATGGGTCTTGCCGTACCAAGCGGGAATCCAGTGGGTAAACAGCAGGTTCATCACCCCCACCAATACCAGTGGCGACAGGGCCAACAGTGGGTTGGGCAGGGTCAGGTCGGTGGCGGTTTCGGGCTCGTTGCGCAAATCCGTGCCGTAACCTTCGCCGGCCCTTTGGGCCTTGTTGCGTTGGCGTTGCAGGTAAAGCATGCCGGCACAGAAGACAAACACCGTACCGATCAGCCCCAGCCACGGCGCTGCCCAAGCGGTGGTGTTGAAGAAGGTACTGGGGATGATGTTCTGGATCTGTGGGGTGCCGGGCAAGGCGTCCATGGTGAAGGAGAACGCGCCCAGGGCAATGGTGGCCGGGATCAGCCGCTTGGGGATGTTGCTCTGGCGAAACATCTCGGCCGCGAACGGGTAGACGGCGAAAACCACCACGAACAGCGAAACGCCACCATAGGTCAGCAGGGCGCAGACCAGTACGATCACCAGCATTGCCTGGCGGGTACCGAGGACGCGTATGGCTGCAGCGACAATCGAGCGGGAAAAGCCGGACAGCTCAATCAGCTTGCCGAATACGGCGCCCAGCAGAAACACCGGGAAGTAGAGCTTGATGAACCCGACCATTTTCTCCATGAACACCCCGGTAAAGGCGGGCGCAACGGCAGAAGGGTCTGTCAGCAACACCGCGCCAAGCGCGGCGATGGGGGCGAACAGGATAACGCTATAACCACGGTAGGCAGCCAGCATCAGCAGCGCAAGCGCTGCCAGGGCGATGATTACACTCATCGAGTGTCTCCTTGAGGCATCTTGTTTTTGTTGATGCGACGGAGATAGCGGGATTCGTGCCAGTTTTACAACGTATTGAAATATAAGGGTTTTATTGTTTTCAAGCGCAATGCGAGGCACTATTTTCTCTGAACAGAGACAAGTGATTGGCCTGAGTGCGCTGTGGCGCTGGAAATAAGCCGGATTAGTGCTTTATGGCCACTGTCTCTATAAAGAGATGGTATTTCTCTATATAGAGACAGGTGCTGCGCGCAAGGCCGGCGACGATCACAACCCCAGCGCAACCATTTTCTTGTACAGGGTCGAACGGCCAAGGCCCAGTTGTCTGGCGGCTTCTGGCACGTTGCCTGCGCACTGCGCCAACGTATCGGTCAGTAACTGCCGCTCGAAATCTTCGCAGGCCTGTTTGTAGGTTTTCTGTGGCGCTTGTTGCGCCAGCGGCGCCAAGGTGCCCAAGGCGGCCTGGATGTCGCTCGCGCCGAGTCGTGGATGATCGGCCAGCAAGGTCGCTCGCTCCAGTACGTTGCGCAGTTCACGTATGTTGCCCGGCCAGGCATGCCGGAGCAGCAGTGCCTGGGCCTCGCCATCCAGCTCATGCTGGCTACCCAGGTCTTCCAGAATCGCCTCGCTCAGGGCCGGCAGATCTTCCAGCCGTGCGTGCAGCGGTGGCACATTGATCGGCAAGACATTGAGCCGGTAGTACAGGTCGGCACGGAAGCTGCCATTGGCCATGGCAGCTTCCAGGTTTGTCGATGTGGCGGCGATGATCCGTACGTCACTGCGCATCACCTGGTTGGAGCCAACGGGTTCGTACTCTTTCTCTTGCAGTACACGTAGCAACTTGCTCTGTAGCGGCAACGGCATGTCACCAATTTCGTCGAGGAACAAGGTGCCGCCCTGGGCGATCTGCAGTTTGCCGGGGCGGCCCTTGCGGTCTGCACCGGTAAAGGCGCCTGGCGCCGTGCCGAAGAACTCGGCTTCCAGCAAGGCTTCCGGGATGGCCGCGCTGTTGATGCTGACAAACGCCTTGTGCGCACGCGGTGAGGCCGCGTGAATGGCATGGGCCAGGAGTTCCTTGCCGGTGCCGGTTTCGCCGAGCAGCAGCACCGGTGAATCGCTGCCTGCACCGCGTCGGGCACGGCGTTTGATCTCAAGGGTTGCCGCGCTGGTGCCAATGAACTGGGCGAAGCTGTACTTGGCCTGGCGCGCCTGCAGCAGCGAGCGGGTCGAGGCCAGTTCCTGCTGCATGCTCGAATAGCGTTTGAGCAATGGCGAGAGGCTGCGCAGCTCATCAAACAAGGCGAAGCCAATGGCGCCGATCACGCCGCCTTTGGCATCCTGAATGGGCAGGCGCATCACCACCAGCGGTTCTTTGGGGGTGTCGAGCATGTCGAGCAGTATGGGGCGCCCGTTGCTGACCACTTCACGCATCAGGGTGCCGGGGATTACCGCTTCGCACGGTTGGCCGATGGCGCTGCTGGCATCCTCCAGGCCAAAGCGGCGGGCATAGCGCTCGTTCATCCAGACGATGCGTGCATCGCGGTCAACGATCACCGTGCCTTCGCTGGATTGCTCGATGATTTCGAACAGCGAGCGAATCGCCAGTAAGCGTACCCGCTGATAGTCCTTGAGGTTGTCGCTGTCGTGCATGAACCGCTCCTTGGGGCCGGGTCAGGAATTATGCACCGCTCAGGCCCGAGGATCGAAGGCTTCGCGCAACGCATCGCCAATGAATACTAACAGTGACAGGATCAGCGCCAGGGCGAAGAAGGCGGTGAAGCCCAGCCATGGTGCCTGCAGGTTCTGTTTGCCCTGGTTCACCAATTCGCCCAGCGAGGCGCTGCCGGCAGGCATGCCAAAGCCAAGGAAGTCCAGGGCGGTAAGGGTCGATATAGCGCCGGTGAGAATGAATGGCAGGTAGGTGAGGGTGGCACTCATGGCGTTGGGCAGGATATGCCGGAGGATCACCAGCCGATCAGGCAGGCCCATGGCCCGTGCGGCCAACACGTATTCCAGGTTGCGCCCACGGAGGAATTCGGCACGAACGACATCCACCAGGGCCAGCCAGGAGAACAGGGCCATGATCCCCAGCAACCACCAGAAGTTCGGTTCGACGAAACCAGAGAGAATGATCAGCAGGTACAGCACCGGCAAGCCCGACCAGACTTCCAGCAGGCGTTGACCGATCAGGTCGACCCAACCACCGTGATAGCCCTGCAGTGCGCCAGCGGCAACGCCAATCAGCGTACTGACGGCGGTCAGCGCCAGGGCAAAGAGGATCGATACTCGCGTGCCGTAGAGCACCCGCGCCAGCACATCGCGGGCCTGGTCGTCGGTGCCTAGCCAGTTGTCTGTCGACGGCGGGCTGGGGGTAGGTTGCAGCAGGTCGTAGTTGGGGGTGTCGGCGCTGAAGGGGATCGGCGCAAAGAGCATCCAGCCACCCTGTTGCGCGATCAACTGGCGCACGTACTGGCTGCGGTAGTCGGGCTGAAAGGGCAACTGCCCGCCAAAATCCTGTTCGGTGTAGCGCTTGAGGGCCGGGAAATACAGGTCGCCTTTGTAGCCCAGCAGCAAGGGCTTGTCGTTGGCGATCAGTTCAGCCCCCAGGCACAGGGTAAAGAGGCCGATGAACAGCCAGAGTGACCACCAGCCACGACGGTTGCGCCGAAAACGCTGGAAGCGCCGAAGGGCAAGCGGTGAGGGTTTGAACATCATGCGTTCCTCGTCGCGAAATCGATGCGCGGGTCGACCAGGGTGTAGCACAGGTCGCCCAGCAGGCGGATCAGCAGGCCGAACAAGGTGAAGATGAACAGCGAGCCGAATACCACCGGGTAATCCCGAGATACGGCGGCTTCGTAGCTCATGCGGCCAAGGCCATCGAGGGAGAAAATCACCTCGATCAACAGCGAACCGGCGAAAAATACCGTGATCAGTGCCTGCGGAATGCCGGCCACCACCAGCAGCATGGCGTTACGGAACACATGGCCATACAGCACTCGCCGCTGGCTCAGGCCCTTGGCCCGGGCGGTGAGTACATAGTGGCGGGTGATTTCGTTGAGAAAGGCGTTCTTGGTCAGCAGGGTCAAGGTGGCAAAGCCGCCGATCACCAAGGCGCCGACCGGCAATACCAGGTGCCAGAAGTAGTCGGCCACTTTGCCCAGCAGGCTCAGCTCGGCAAAGTTCTCCGAGACCAGGCCGCGGACCGGGAACCAGTTCAGTGAGGTGCCGCCGGCGAACAACACGATCAACAGCAGGGCGAAGAGAAAGGCCGGCAAGGCATAGCCAATCACGATCAATGTGCTGCTCCAGGCGTCAAAGGCACTGCCATGATGCACCGCCTTGCGAATGCCCAAGGGGATGGAAACCAGGTAGGTAATCAAGGTCGCCCAGAAGCCCAAGGACAGCGTGACCGGCATTTTCTCGAGGATCAGGTCGGTGACGTTTGCGCCGCGAAAGAAGCTCTTGCCGAAGTCCAGCCGGGCGTAGTTGCTCAGCATCAGCCAGAGCCGTTCGGGCGCCGATTTGTCGAAGCCGTACTGGCGCTTGATGTCATCCAGTAGCTTGGGGTCCAGGCCACGGCTGGCCCGCGAGCCGCTGTGCAGGGTTTCGCTGCTGGAACCCGGGGCGCCAGCACCGATGCCCTGCAGGCGGGCGACAGCTTGTTCCACCGGGCCGCCAGGTGCCGCCTGGATGATGACGAAGTTCACCAGCAGGATGATCAGCAGGGTTGGCACGATCAGCAGTAGGCGTCGCAGGATGTAACCGGTCATGGGGTGCTCCCGGCCACGGTGCCCTTGCCAAGCCGTTCAGCCATCTGTGCGTTGGTCAGTGGTGTGGGGCTGATTTCCCACCAGGTGTCCAGCGCCTCGTCGTTGCTGGCCTGCACCTTCGGCTGGCCGAAACGGTTCCACCACACGGTAGAGGAGCCCGGTGGATAGTAGTTGGGAATCCAGTAGTGGTTCCATTGCAGCACCCGGTCCAGTGCATGTGCGTGGCGCAGCATGTCCGCCTGGGTTGCGGCTTTTACCAGGCCGTCGATCAAACGGTCCACGGCCGGGTCGCGCAGCACCATGTAGTTGTTTGAACCTGGGTCGTCGGCGGCTGCCGAACCGAAGTAGTTGTACAGCTCAAGGCCTGGGGAGGGCGATACGGGGTAGCCGGTGACGATCATGTCGTAGTCGCGTTCCATCACGCGGTTGATGTACTGCGAGGCGTCGATACGACGGATGTCCAGGGTAATGCCGATCTGTGCCAAGGTTCTCTTCCACGGCAGCAACAAGCGCTCAAAGCCGTTTTGGGCATTGAGGAAGGTGAAACTCAGGGGTTCGCCCTGGGCATTGACCAAGTGGTCGCCTTGAGCTCGCCAGCCCGCCGCGTTCAGCAACGCCAGGGCCTGGAGTTGCTGGGCGCGGATCAAGCCTGAACCATCGGTTTTCGGCGCCTCGAACACCTGGCTGAAGGCTTCATCGGGAATCTGCCCGCGCAACGGTTCGAGCAAGGCCAGCTCTTCTGCATCTGGCGGTTTCGTTGCCGCCAGTGCTGTATTGGCAAAGTAGCTGTTCTGGCGGATGTACAGGTTTCGCATCATCTGCCGGTTGCTCCACTCGAAGTCCCAGAGTAGGGCCAATGCCTGACGCACGCGCCGGTCCTGGAACACGGGCCGTTGCAGGTTGAAGACAAACCCTTGGGCGCTTTGTGGTGCTTCTCGGGCCAGGTGTGCGCGCTGCAGGCGACCGTCGTCCAGTGCCGGGCCGTTGTAGCCCAAGGTGTAGCCGGTGGCAGAAAACTCGCGGTTGTAGTCGTAGCCGCCGCCGCGCAGCACCTGCCGTGCAACATCGGTATCACCGAAGTACTCGATGCGGATCTGGTCAAAGTTGTAGCGTCCGCGATTGACCGGCAGGTCTTTGCCCCACCAGTCGCGATTGCGCTCGAAGGTGACGCTGCGGCCATTGTCGATGTGTGCAATGCGGTAGGGGCCGCTGCCCAAGGGCGCTTCAAAGCCGCCACCGGCTGCGAAGTCGCGGGTTTTCCACCAGTGTTCAGGCAGCACGGGCAGGGTTGCCAGGTCCAGCGGCAGGGTCCGGTTCTGATTGTTCTTGAAGAGGAAGCGCACCTGGCCTGGCTGCTCCACTTCGACCGCGGCAACATCGGCAAACTGTGTGCGGTACTTCAGGTTGCCCTCACGCATCAGCAGCGCGAAGGTGTACTTCACGTCTTCAGCGCGAATCGGCGTTCCATCGGCAAAGCGCGCGCGCGGGTCGAGGTAGAAACGCAACCATAAGCCATCCGGGCCACGCTCCATGCGCTCTGCGACCAAACCATAGACGGTATAGGGCTCATCTTCGCTGCGCACCGCCAAGGGTGCGTACAACCAGCCGTCTACCTGGCTGACGCCGATGCCCTTGTCGATGTAGGGCAACACATGGTCGAACTGGCCGATTTCCAGCGCCGAGCGGCGCATCGTCCCACCTTTCGGGGCCTCGGGATTGGTGTAGGCGAAATGCTGGAAGCCGGCGGCGTAGCGGGGGGCTTCACCGTAGACGGTCAGTGCGTGTGAAGGCGCTGCCAATGCGGCGATTGGCACGAAAAGCAGGGCGAGGACGTAGCAGAATGCTGACCGCATGGAAGGTTGGCCTGATCGTTTGGCGGTGTGTGTCTGTTCGTTCTGACAGTGTACGCAACGACGGCGGGGCAACGCACTGCGATCCTTCCAGGCCCAGTGCCAGGCGCACGACCCACAGGGGCCGTGCGCTGGATGCCGATGACGTTTAGTCCTGGCGGCTGGTGACTTCCAGCAGGTGGTAACCGAACTGGGTCTTCACCGGGCCTTGTACGGTATTGACCGGTGCGCTGAAGACCACGGTGTCGAACTCCTTGACCATCTGGCCAGGGCCGAAGCTGCCCAGGTCGCCGCCTTGGCGGCTGGACGGGCAGGTGGAGTGCTTCTTCGCGATTTCAGCGAAGTCGGCACCGGCTTCGATTTCGGCTTTCAGTTCGTTGCACTTGGCTTCGCTGGCAACCAGGATGTGACGGGCAGTGGCTTTGGCCATGATACAGGGCTCCTTGGCGTTAAAATGGCGAGCCTACAGGATTGCGCCGGGTTTTTCCCGCGCATTCTCGCGCAGTGCGTCGGCGGCATTGGTGAGCAACGTCTCGGTGCTGTTCCAGCCCAGGCAGCCGTCGGTGATCGATACCCCATAGCGCAGTGGTTGCTTGCCCAGTGCCTGGCAGCCGTCGAACAAATGGCTCTCCAGCATGACCGCAACCAGCGCACGGTCACCCTGCAGGCGCTGCTCCAGCACCTCGTTGAACACCTGTGGTTGGCGGGCCGGGTCCTTGCCACTGTTGGCGTGGCTGCAGTCGACCATGATACGCGGCGCCAGGCCGACGCTTTCCAGCCCTTTGCGCGCCTGCTCAATGCTCTGGCGATCGTAGTTGGGGCCCTTGTGACCACCGCGCAATACCAGGTGGGTATCCGGATTGCCCAGGGTCTCGATGATCGCCGGGTGCCCTTGGGCATCGATGCCGAAATGACGATGGCCATGAGCGGCGCTGCGAATGGCATCGCAGGCAATCCCGATACTGCCGTCGGTGCCATTCTTGAAGCCCACCGGCAGGGCCAGGCCACTGACCATCTCGCGGTGTACCTGTGACTCGGTCGTGCGGGCACCGATGGCGGCCCAGCTCAGCAGGTCGTCGAAGTAGCCTGCGGCCATGGGTTGCAACAACTCGGTGGCAATCGGCAAGCCCAGCGCAAGCATGTCCAGCATCAGGCGCCGTGACAGGTTCAAGCCGCCGTGCATGTCATCGCTGCCATCCAGCTGCGGATCATAGACCAGGCCTTTCCAGCCGACCGTAGTGCGTGGCTTTTCGATGTAGGCGCGCATCACCAGCAGCATCTGGTCATCGACGCGTTCGGCCAGATGGGCCAGGCGCTCGGCGTATTCCAGTGCAGATTGCGGGTCGTGGATGGAGCAGGGGCCGACGACGACCAACAGGCGTGGATCGCGGCCTTCGAGGATGGCCTTGACGGCTTGGCGGTGCTGCTCGACCTGTGCGCTGAGCGCATTGGAAAGCGGCAGGTGTTGCTTGAGCATGTGGCTGCTGGGCAGGCGCTGGCTAACAGCGGTATTGGCGGCAACCTGAGGTTGCGGGTGAGTCAGGGGCAGAGCGAGGCTGGACGATTGCATATTCGGGAATCCTTGGCGAAGAGCGGGTTCTGGCCCGCGCAGCCGGCCCTATCGAGGTGTTCGACAGTGGGCCGGATTAAGATCATCTGTGTCGTTGCCACCTGTGTTTGACCGATCGGCGGCGGCTGGCAGGCCCGAACGGAACTGGCTAAATCGCCACGCGATGCAACCTGGGTAACGGTAATAAGTGCTGTAGTTCATGTGCTGTTCCTCAATGTGTGTGGTGTACGACGCCCAAAAACAAAACCCCCGGTCGGGGAGCCGACCGGGGGTTGAGTATTCTCTGTGCCTGGCGTCCCCTTGGAAGTGGGCGCCGGTGTAGGTATCAGCGGCGCCGTTGGCTAAACCAATACCCAAAATAAAAGCTGGCTGGAGCGCAGCTACCGCACTCGGCAATAACCAGCAGCGGCTGCGCGAGGCGACCGGTGTGACGTGCTTGAGTGAGGGTGGTAAGTGACATGTCTGGCTCCAGTTGATGTCCCCGAGCTTACTGTAGGGCGGCCCGCGGATTCAATAGTCTTTTTGCATGAGTGCGATAAACCTGCCCGCTCAGCGTCGCAAGTAGGCGGTAAAGTCGATGTCGCCGGCACTGAGAATCGCCTGCACCCGGTTATGCACGTTGAGCTTGCGCAGAATGGCCGAGACATGGGCCTTGACCGTGGTTTCGGCGATATCGAGGTTGTAGGCGATCTGCTTGTTCGACTCACCCTTGGTCATTCGTTCAAGCACCAGCAGTTGCTTGCGGGTCAGTGCCTGGAGCAGCTCCGGGGCAAACCCCTGAGGCTCGTTCTGGCTACGCCGGCTGGTGTTTTTCTGGGTGCGGATGATGTCAGGCGGCAGGTAGACATTGCCGTTCAGGATCTGCTCGATGGCTTCGGTCATTTGCGACCGTGGTGAGGATTTGGTGATGAAGCCCACCGCGCCATAGGTGATGGCCTGCAGGACCACTTGCTTGTCCTGTTCAGCCGAGACAATGACCACCGGTACCGTGGGGGCCTCGTTACGCAGGTTGATCAGCCCGCCGAGACCGTGCATGCCCGGCATGTTCAGATCAAGCAGGATCAAGTCGAGGTCATCGGCGTTCTGAGTGAGCGCCAGGGCGCTATCCAGGTCGGCGGTTTCCAGCACTTCACTGCCAGGGAAGCCGTCACTGATCACATTGTGGATGGCCTCGCGAAACAGCGGGTGGTCGTCGGCGATCAGAATCTTGTACATGGCTTTGCACCTTATTGTTGTGGTCATGCTCGCAGGCAGGAAACTCAGGGGAAGACTTCGGGTGTTGCAGCGCTCAGTGGCAGCCCGGCGGCCTCCCACGCGTCGATGCCGTCACGGTACCAGTACAACCGGGTGTAGCCCAGCCTGGCAGCACGTTTGACCGCGTTCCAGCTTAGCCAGCAATCAGAGCGGCAATAGAACACCAGTGGGCGTTGCCGGTCGCCAGCGCTCAGGCGGTGCAGGTGTTTCTGGAAGTAGGCCGCCCAGTCAGCGCTCAACTCGCCGTCTCCGGTGTTGGCCAGCCAATGGCTACCGGGCAGGTTGGCATGCGCTTCGCTATCGATGAACTGGCCATGCAACCAGGTGCGGCGGTAGACATCGATCAGCACAGGCCCCGGTGTTTCCCGCAGCAGGCTTTGCAACTGTTTGGTGTCGAGGGTTTGCGCCGGTTCGGCGTGGGCAGGGGTGGGGCTTCGATACAGGGCAATGCGGTAGCCATCGCTGGAAAACAGCGGCGTTTCGGCAAGCACCGGCAGTGCCACGACGGCAGATAGCGTCAGGCAGACGAGGGCGGACATGGCACGCAACATGGTCGGCAGTCTCATTTTTGTTATGCCTTCATTACAGGCCAGTCGTGACGCTTTGTGAATGCGACCATCGACAGCTAAAGCAGTACCAAAGTATTAGATTGTGCGCGTTGTGGCAGCTCTAGCATGAAGGCCTGCGACGACCAACCCACTCACTGCCGGAGGCTGTATGGAGATCTTGCTGGTCGACGACCACCCGATGGTCCGCCTTGGCCTGGCACACACCTTGCGCGAGGCGTTGCCTGAGCTGCCGATTGCCGAGGCGGCCAGTGGTGAGGAGGCCCTGCAGCGGGTGCAGGAGCAACTGCCAGGGTTATTGATCATGGATTTCGACCTGCCCGGTATCAGCGGCCTGGAAACCACCCGGCGCCTGCGTCAGCGCGTACCGCAGTTGCGAATCCTGTTTTTCAGCGAACACACCGAATTGAGCCTAGTGCGACAAGCGCTTGATGCCGGCGCCTGCGGCTTCCTGTCCAAAGCCGTGCAACCTCAGATACTGGTGGAGGCAGTTCGTCGGGTGCTGTCCGGGCACGCCTACATCGAACAGTCCTTGGCGACCCAACTGGCCTGCCAGTCCCACCATATGCAGGCAGGCGACGCACGCCTTCGCGGCCTCACGCAGCGTGAGACGGAGATCTTCCTGATGCTGGCTAAAGGTACGCCGAGCCGGCTCATTGCCGAGCAGTTGTGTATCAGCGCCAAGACCGTTTCCAACTACCTGACCTTGCTCAAGAGCAAACTGCAGGTCAGCTCGCAGGCCGAGCTGGTGCACCTGGCGATTGACGCCGGCCTGCTGCGGATTGCCGCTTAGTCCCACGAAACCGGGCAGCCTTGGCAGGCCTCCATGTTGCTGTCCTGAAAATTCGCATAGTGCTGGCGACTACCGCGCAGGTCGGCCTGTTCCAGGTTGCTCTCACCCAGCTTGGCTTCTTGCAGGTTGGCATCGACCAGGCTGGCGCCCCTGAGGTCGGCTTTACTCAGCCAGGTCATTTCCAGGTCCGCAGCTTGCAGGTTGGCCTTGTGCAGCTTGGCACCGGAGAGTCGACCAAACTCCAGGTAGGCTGCGCTGAGGTTGGCATCGTTGAAATTGGCACCCTGAGCAAAGACCCCCCAGGCTTGCGCCGCTATCAGGTTGGCGCCGCTCAGGTCAGCCAGGCGCAGGTTGCTTTGTTGCAGGCTGGCGCGGGTCAGGTTGGCGCCTTGCAGGTTGGCTTTTTCCAGGTTGGCCAGGTCGAGGCGGGCGTGCCGCAGGTTGGCCCCGCGCAGATCCGCGCCCGCCAGGTTCATCTTGCGCAGGTCCTGATTGCTCAGGTCGGCATTGCGCAGGTCTGCATCGGGGCACTGGCTTTCGGGCTGGATGACGCAGCCGTTGATCGTCAACGGCGTGTCGTCGCCGGTGTCGCTACTGGCGGCGAAGACGGGGCTCATGGCCACGACGAGCAGCAGTGGAAGGTACTTCATGGGAGTCTCCTGGGGCAGTGAGAGGGCTATCGCTGGCAAGCCGGCAGCTACAACGCGTTGCGCTAGCTGCCGGCATTGCTGGCGATGGGCGCCAGAGGCGCCCCTGAGGTTCACATCAGCGCTGAGCGGTCTTGGTGTCCCAAGCCGGGATCTTGAACACCCAGAACGAACCACCCTGTGCCACCGGCTTGGTCAGCTCGGCCATGTCGCCACCCCACAGTGGTACCGCGCCGCCATAGCCGACGGTTACGCCAATGTACTGCTCGCCGTCTTGCTCCCAGGTAATGGGCGGCGAAACGATGCCGCTACCGGTCTGGAATTTCCACAGCTCTTCACCGGTCTTGGCGTTGAAGGCCTTGAAGAAGCCGTCACCGGTACCGGTAAACACCAGGTTGCCCTTGGTGGCCAGTACACCGGCCCAGAGCGGCAGGCGCTCTTTGTGTTCCCAGACCATCTTGCCGGTGGTCGGGTCCATGGCTCGCAGCGAGCCGACGTGGTCTTCGTACATGCGCTTGATACGGAAGCCCATGCCAAGGTACGCCGAGCCTTTCTTGTAGTTGACCTCTTCGGTCCAGTATTCCTCTTTCCACTGGTTGGACGGCACGTAGAACAACCCGGTGTCCTGGCTGTAGGCCATTGGGTTCCAGTTCTTGCCACCCAGGAACGGCGGCGAGACTTCGACCGGCTTGCCCTTCGTCTGGCCTGGCTCAGGCTTGGCTGGACGCTGCCCCGGGTTTTCGACCGGGCGACCGGTCTTGAGGTCGATATGGCTGGCCCAGGTGATGTTGTCGGCGAACGGGAAGGCGTTCTTCAGCTTGCCGTTGGTGCGGTCAACCACGTAGAAGAAACCGTTACGGTCGGCGTGGGCGGTGGCCTTGTACTGCTTGCCATCCTTGTCCTTGTAGTCAAACAGCACCAGTTCGTTGTTGCCGGAGAAGTCCCAGGCGTCGTTCGGGGTGTGCTGGTAGAACCATTTCACTTCGCCGGTGGTGGCGTCGACGCCTACCTGGCCGGAGGTGTAGAGGCTGTCGTAGTCGTGTGGGTTGCCGTCTTTGGCAGTACGTGCCCAGGTGTTCCACGGGCCAGGGTTGCCGGCACCGACGATGACGGTGTTGGTTTCGGGATCGAAACTGGCGCTCTGCCATGGGGCGCCGCCGCCATGGCTCCAGGCTTCGACCTTGCCGGTTTCGGTGGTGGGGTCGTTCGGCCAGGACGGCGCCTTGACGTCACCGGTCGGGGTGCTGTCCTTGCCGTTCAGGCGGCCCATGTGGCCTTCAACGAACGGACGCATCCAGACTTCTTCACCGGTGTCCGGGTCGCGGGCGAACAGTTGGCCGACCACGCCAAATTCATCGCCAGAGCTGCCGTGAATCATCAGGACCTTGCCGCTTTTCTGGTCTTTGACGAAGGTCGGCGCACCGGTCATGGTGTAACCGGCGCTGTGGTCGCCGAACTTCTTGTTCCAGACGACCTTGCCGGTGTCCTTGTTCAGTGCGATGACCCGGGCGTCGAGGGTGCCGAAGTAGATCTTGTCGCCGTAGATGGCGGCGCCACGGTTGACCACGTCGCAGCACGGACGGATGTTGTCGGGCAGGCGGTGGTTGTAGGTCCACAGACGCTTGCCGGTCTTGGCGTCGAGGGCGAATACCCGCGAGTATGAGCCGGTCACATAGATCACACCGTCGTTGACGATGGCCTGGGATTCCTGGCCCCGCTGCTTCTCATCGCCAAACGAATAGGACCAGGCGGGGGTCAGCTTGAACACGTTCTTGTCGTTGACCTGAGCCAGCGGGCTCCAGCGCTGAGCGTTGGTGCCCATGCCGTACTGCAATACGTTTTCGGTGGTCGTGTGGTCGTTGGCGATGTCTTCCCAGCTCACGGGCTTGGCATGGGCGGCCGGGGCCAGGGCAAGGCTGCCGACCAGCAGGACGGTCTGCACGGCGATGGACAGTGGCGAAAGCGCGGCGGGTAACGATCTTATTGTCATGGTGAGTGTTCCCAATGGAGGTTTTGGCCTGCATAGACTGGAACGCTGCTGCGCTGCGTGATATGGAAAAACTCCCGCCTGCCCCGGGAAAACTTCCCACCCCGGATATGATTTGGCACTGCCCCACAAGCCCTACTACCAAGGGAGTAAGGCGCGACCACCAAAGCAGCATGGGGGCACCTCTGCGGCCTTCCTAAGATGCCCGGCAGAACCTTTCAGTCGAGAGGTTTTCGCGTGCATCGTGCAGAGAAGTCGAGGGCAGAACAATGAAAACAGTAAAGAAAGCCTGGTTGAGCCTGATTGTGACGGGCAGCCTGTTGAGTGCGGGCGCAGTCTTCGCCCATGGCAACGTCGTTCCCCAGGCGGTCAAGACCGACGGTCTGGAGCAACTGGGCAGCGAATGGCGCACGGAAAACCCTTATCGCAACACCGAACAACAGGAAAAGGCAGTCTCGATCGGCGCGTCTGCCTATAACCAGAACTGCGCCGCCTGCCACGGTCTGGAGGCCAAATCCGGTGGTATTGCACCGGACCTGCGCATGCTCGATGCCGGCGTGAACGGTGATGAATGGTTTGTTGAGCGCGTGCGCAACGGCGCGGTGCGCGACGGTCGTGTGTACATGCCGAAAATGGCAGATTACCTGAGCCAGGAAGCGCTTTGGGCGGTACGCAGCTACCTGGACAGCGTGCACGTCGAGGAGTGAGCCATGAGCCGCGGGCCGTTGCTGCTGGCGCTGCTGATGCTCGGTATGCCTGTGCAGGCCATTGAGCCAGGGCCGGACCCGGTACCGTCGGTGATGTGGGAGTTCTACCGTAAACAGTGGATCAAGGACGACCCCTATCTTTTTGATGCGCGGGTGCGTGTGATTGCCCCGCCATTTGCCGAGGACGCCCGCCAGGTACCGCTGCAAATCGATGCGCGTGACGTGCCGGGTAAGGTTACGCGCATTATTGCCTGGGCAGAGCTTAACCCCTTGCCGACAATCGTCGACTTTCAACCGGGGCCTCATGTGTTGCCTTGGCTGGCGATCCGTATCCGTATTGAGCAGGCTACGGCCTTGCGCGCAGCCGTGCAGACCGAAGACGGTGTCTGGCATGTCGGCTCGACCCTGATCGATGCGGCGGGTGGCGGCTGTACGGCGCCCAGCGTGGTGCGCAGCCAACCTGACTGGGAGCAGCGCCTGGGCCAGGTACTGGGTGGCCGCTACCCGCGAGAGGGGTTCAGTCGCCTGCGCGTGCACGTTGCGCACCCCATGGACAATGGCCTGGTGGCGGGCACACCGGAGTTTTTCATCGAGCAGGCTGAACTGTTCGACGTCGCCGGGCACTCGTTGGCGACCCTGGTGTTGTACCCGGCGGTGAGTGAGAACCCCAGCCTTTCTTTCGATCTGCGCGATACCGGCCCGGTACGGCTACGCTTGCGCGACAACAACGGCAATCAATTCGATGCTGCCCTGGAGTGAGACCCACCCATGCGCTTGATAGTGCTATTGCTGGCTGCGTTCAGCCTGCCGAGCCTTGCCGATCTGGACTACCGGCTGATGCCGCGCCAGATCGCCACCGACACCTGGATGCTGGAGGGCAGCACCGAAAACTTCTCTCGCAGCAATGGTGCAAACATCGTCAACAGCGCGTTTATTGTCACGGAAGCCGGCGTCGTGGTGATCGACACGGGGCCGTCACTACGTTACGGCCAGGCCTTGCGCCAGGCCATCGCCCGTGTGACCGACAAGCCTGTCGTGCAGGTGCTGTTGACCCACCATCACCCCGACCATGCGCTGGGTAACCAGGCGTTTGCCGATGTGCCTGTCGGGGCCCTGGCCGGGACGGGTGTGCGGCTCAAGGAGCAGGGCGACGCCCTGGCCGAAAACATGTACCGGCTGGTGGGTGACTGGATGCGCGGCACTCAGGTGCACTTGCCAGACCAGGTGCTTGAGCCCGGCCTGCAGGTGTTTGGCAGCCACCCTTTGCGTTTGTTGGCGTTCAGCGGCCACAGCGGTGCGGACCTAGCAGTATTCGATGAAAAGACCGGGGTGCTGTTCGCCGGTGATCTGTTGTTCTATCAACGCGCCCTGACCACACCGCATAGTCCGGGGCTGGATGTCTGGCTGCAGGACTTGCAGCAGTTGAAAGGCTTGCCCTGGACGCTGCTGGTACCTGGCCACGGTCCGCTGGCCAATGACTCGGCGCCCTTTGAACAGATGGTGGATTACCTGGGATGGCTCGATGGGTTGCTGCACGACAGCGCCCTGCAAGGTCTTGAGATGAACGAGGTATTGGCAACGCCGATCCCTGAGCGCTTTGCCGGGATCAGCCTGACCCAGTATGAGCTGACCCGAACCGTCAGCCATCTGTATCCGCAGTATGAACGTGACGTGTTGCGCCGGGTGGATCGCTGAGGTTTGGCCGTGAGTACGCGGCGTTTGTAGCGCTGGCAAGCCAGCCTCTCACCGCAGAGGCTGGCTCTTGTAGCGGTCAGAGCGGGTAGTGCTTCAATTCCCGCGCAATCAGCATCCGCTGGATTTCGCTGGAGCCTTCATAGATCTGGGTGATCCGCGCATCGCGGTAGTAGCGCTCAACCGGGTAGTCTTCCAGGTAGCCATAGCCGCCATGCACCTGAATCGCCTTGGAACATACCCGCTCGGCCATTTCCGAGGCGAACAGCTTGGCCTGGGAGGCTTCCGACAGGCACGGCAAGCCAGCGCTGCGCAGGCGCGCGGCGTGCAGGATAAGCAAGCGTGCAGCGTTGATCTGCAGTTGCATGTCGGCCAGCAGGTTGGCGATGCTCTGGTGTTCGTTGATTGGCTTGCCGAACTGGATACGGTCGCGGGAGTAGGTCAGGGCCGCTTCAAACGCAGCGCGGGCGATGCCCAATGCCTGGGCAGCAATGCCGATACGCCCGCCTTCAAGGTTGGACAGCGCGATGGCCAGGCCTTTGCCGCGCTCGCCCAGCAGGTTGGCTGCAGGAATACGGCAGTTGTTCAATGTCACGGCGCAGGTGTCGGAGGCACGGATACCCATCTTGTGCTCGCTGCGATCGACGACAAAGCCTTCGTTGTCGGTAGGCACCAGGAAGGCCGAGAGGCCTTTCTTGCCCAACTCTGGATCGGTCACGGCAAAGACAATCGCCAGGCCAGCGCGGCGGGCATTGCTGACGAACTGCTTGGCACCGTTGATGACCCAGTGATCGCCTTGCAGCTCGGCACGGGTGCGCAGGTTGTGGGCTTCCGAGCCGGCTTGTGGTTCGGTGAGGCAGAAGCAGCCGATGACCTTGCCCGTGGCCAGTGGCTCAAGCCAGGTCTGTTGTTGCTCGGCGCTGCCATAGGCCAGCAGCGGGCCGCAGCCGACCGAGTTGTGAATACTCATCAACGCGCCTGTGGCGCCGTCACCCACGGAAATCTCTTCAACCGCCAGGGCGTAGGCGACGTAGTCGGTGTAGCTGCCGCCCCATTGTTCCGGCACGACCATGCCGAGCAGGCCGAGTTCGCCCATCTTCGCGACCACACCATCGTCGATCCAGCCGGCTTTTTCCCAGGCTTGGGCGTGGGGGGCAATTTCGCCTCGGGCGAAGTCGCGCGCCATGTCGCGGATCATGATCTGTTCTTCAGTCAGTTCCAGGTCTTGCATGTGCGTACTCCAGCCCTCAGAGGCCTTCGAAGAATTGGTCGACGCGCTTGGATTCCAGCGCCGCCAGGGTCGGCGGGTTCCAGCGCGGTTGTTTGTCCTTGTCGATGATCAGCGCACGTACGCCTTCGATCAGGTCGCCGTGCTCGAACCATTGCCGGTCCAGGTGCAGTTCCATTTTGAAGCAGTCTTCAAGGCTTAGCGTGCGACCCCGACGAAGCATCTGCAAGGTGACCGCCATGGCCAGCGGTGAGCGACTCTCCAGGATCTCTACGGTTTTCAAGGCCCACTCGCGGCTATCGGCGACGCTCACGCTGCGCAGTTGCTCGATGATGCTCGGCAGGTCGGGCTGGGCGAAGAAGTGGTCGATGGCAGGGCGCAGGCCTGCCAGTGGCGGATTGTCCAGCGCCTGGGTGCCGAGCTTGGCCAGTACGCCTTGCAGGTCCTTGAGTGGGTTGGCACTCCAGTTCAGCTTGTCCAGGCGCTCTTCCAGCACGGCCAGCTGGTTGCTCTCGACGTACCAGTCGGCCAGCCCGCAATAGAGTGCATCGGCGGCCTGCACCTGCACGCCGCTGACACCCAGGTAAATGCCCAGCTCGCCGGGGATGCGCGAGAGGAAGTAGCTGCCGCCGACATCCGGGAAGTAGCCGATGGCGGTTTCCGGCATGGCCAGGCGGCTGCGTTCGGTCACGATACGCAACTCGGCGCCTTGCGCCAGGCCCATGCCGCCGCCCAGTGTGAAACCGTCCATCAAGGCGAGGATCGGTTTGCGGTAATGATGGATCGCCAGGTCAAGGGCATATTCCTCGACGAAGAAGTCCTTGTGCAGGCTGTCACCGGCTTTGTAGCTGTCGTAGAGCGAGCGGATGTCACCACCGGCGCAGAAGCCCTTCGGGCCTTCTCCACGCAGGACGACAGCACGTACCTGAGGATCGCTGCTCCAGGCCTTGAGGTGCTGGTGCAGGCTGCGCACCATTTCCAGTGTGATGGCATTGAGGCCGGCGGGGCGGTTGAGCGTCAGGTAACCGATATGGTTGCGGACCTCCGCCAGTACTTGGGTCGTGTCGACAGAGACCGGAGGGTGGGCTTGCGCGGTCATCGCTATCTCCCTGCTTTGTTATTGATTTTCCACATGAATTGTCACGCTGTGGATGAGCCTTCAAGGATTGCCGGATCGTAGCAGTGCAAATTTGCCGAATACAATCCGCAAAACTGCAGTCCTAATCTGCATTTTTGCATGGCGAACCACGCCTTATGCCTACAGTACTGGCACTTTAGCGTTGTGGCACCGCCGTACGCGGTACTAGTGCCCTTGGCCCACCGCCTGTCACGCCGGGCCAAAGCAGCAGCACTTTGCCTCCAATGCAGTGTAGGGCAGCCAGCGCAGGCTTCCGATAATCGCCTCCGACACCTGTCCCCCTGCTTGCGGAGAGCGCCATGCACAACAATAACAACGCCAATGCCCGTTTCCTGCCCTTGCTCGCCAGCGTCGCAGCCCTGGGCCTTAGCCCCTTGGCCGAGGCCGAAATCATGCTGTACGACAAGGACCAGACCACCTTCGCTACCGACGGCTACATCAACGCCTTCTACGTCAACAGCGATGTCGACCGTGCGGGTGAGCAGTACGATCGGCGCCAGTCACGGGTGAAGATGGGCTTTCTGCCCAACTACCTGGGTTTCAACATGACCCGTCAGGTCGATGACCTGAAGCTGGGCGGGCGTGCTTCGTTCTGGGTGACCATCAACGACAGTGAGACCAACGGCACTGACACGGCCATCGACGTCCGGCAGTTCTACGGTACCGTGGCCAACCCCGAGTGGGGCGAAGTGCTGATCGGCAAGGACTTCGGTCTGTTTGCCCGCTCCAACATCCTGCTCGACGAGTTGCTTGCCGGTTATGGCCAGGTCAGCGACACCTTGGGGCTGGTGGACGGTGGCGGGGTATCGTTCGGCAACATCGGCAGTGGCTATCCATACCCGTTCCCGACCTCACAGATTACCTACCGCACGCCGCTGATGGACGGGCTGCGCGTGGCGGTGGGGATCATGGACCCGGTTGATACCAACGATGACAGCGATGTGGGCAAGGCCTATCAGGAAGCCCCGCGTACCGAGAGCGAGATTACCTATCAGTTCGACCTCGGTGGCGCGCAGATCTACAGTTGGCTCAACGGCTCCTACCAGACTTCGGAGAACACCGACAGTACGGTCGATACGGTGACCTCCAAAGGGCTCGGCTACGGTGTGCAGGCCAAGATGGGCAGCTTTTCGCTGACCGGCTCCGGCTTTACCGCCAAAGGGATCAATCCGTTTTTTACCAACAATGCCGGGGAAGCGACGCTGCGCGAGGTGGACAGCAAGGGTTACCTGATGCAGGGCTCGTACCGGTTCGGCAAGAACCGCGTGGCATTGTCCTATGGCAAGACCAACGATGATGGCAACGGTGCGGTCAATACCGGGGCGGATTACGAGACCCGAGGTGTCGCCTTGTTTCATGACATCAACGACAACCTCAAGCTGGTGGCCGAGTACAACCAGTTCGAGATCACCGGGCATGAGGGCGATGCCCAGAACGAAGACACCGATACCTTCGCGGTGGGGGCCGTGCTGACCTGGTGAGCTCCCATGCCTCTGGTTTCTGACAGGGCCTGCGCCTGACACCCACGGCACTACAACCAACGACACGCCAACCCAGTACCCAAGTAGCATTCGGCCTGTGCTGCACCGCTCGTACACTGCCGCCATGAGCTATCGCCCCACCCAGGAGGCCGTTATGCAGCAGTTTCAGGCCGAAGGTGTCATCAGCGCCATGTCACGGGCCGCAGCCGCCGACGAGGTGGCGCAGGACCTGGCTCGGCAACTGCTGCACCCGCATTTGGGGTTTGTGCTGTTTTTCTGCTCGGCCGAGTACGACCTGCCAGCCTTGGCCCAGGCGTTGGGGCAAAGCTTTGGCGGGATCCGCCTGGCCGGTTGTACCAGCGCCGGAGAGATCACCCCTGACGGCTACGGTCGCGGGTGTGTCACGGCGCTGGGTTTCGACCATCGGCAGTTTTCCATTGCCGCCGAACTGGTCGATCACATGCAGCATTTCAGCCTGATCGATGCTCAACACATGGTTGAGCGCCTGGTCGGTGGGTGTCGGGGCAACACCCTGGCGCCGATCAAAGGTCACAGCTTCGCCCTGACCTTGCTTGATGGCTTGTCCAGTCGTGAAGAAATGTTCCTCGCTGCCCTCAGTGCGGCACTGGGGGATATCCCGCATTTCGGTGGTTCGGCCGGCGACGACAACTACTTGCACCACACCCATGTCTATTTTGACGGCGCCTTCCACACGGGCGCGGCAGTGGTGCTGTTGGTCAATACCTGGCTGGATTTCGAGGTGTTCACCACCCACCACATCCAGCCACGTACAGAGAAGCTGGTTGTCACCCGGGCTGACCGCAACCTGCGCCGTGTGTATGAGCTCAATGCCGAACCTGCGGCATTGGAATATGCACAACTGATCGGTGTGCCGGTCGAGGCGATCAATCATCGGACCTTTGCTGCGCACCCGCTGGCCGTTCGGCTCAATGAGCGCTACTACGTACGGGCCATTCAACAGGTTCACGATGACTTGAGCCTGAGTTTCTACTGCGCGGTGGAGAACGGCATCGTGCTCACCGCCATGCACCCCGGGCCGCTGATACCCAACCTGGAGCAGTTGTTCGAAGGGCTGCAGCAGCGCCTGGGGCCGCTGCTGTTGACCATCGGTTGCGACTGCTTCCTGCGTCGCCTGGAGCTTGAAGGCAGTGATGACTTTGTCGCCGTCAGTACATTCCTGCGCGAACGCCGAGTGCTTGGCTTCAACTCCTATGGAGAACAGTTCAATGGCATGCACATCAACCAGACCTTCACCGGTGTTGCCATTGGACGGCCCCGAGATTTGCGCAGCGGAGCAGATTGCCCAGCTCCAGCGGGCCAATCAAAAACTGGCCAGGATCAATGCGGCGCTGATTGAACGCCTGGAGTCGGGGGCTGCGCGTCCTGACGACTCCTACGCAGCATTCCAGCACTCGGTCGTCCTGGCCGAGCAGGTGCGCGAGCGTACCGATGCGTTGAACCAGGCAATGGCTGAACTCAAGGCCAGCAATCATTTGCTCAGCGACGCCCGATTGCGCGCCGAGACGGCCCATCAGCATCTGGTCGATGCGATTGAGAGCATCTCGGATGCGTTCGTGTTGTTCGATCAGGACCTGCGTATCGTGTTGTTCAATAGCCGGTTCAAGGCCTTTTGGGCCGGTAGCCGGATCCGCATCATCAGTGGCATGCGCCTGGCTGAGGTCAAGCGCCTGATGCACAGCACCGGCCTGTTCGCCGAGGCGTTGCGCGGCTCGGCTGAAGAACACGCGGTGTACCGCCTGCATAACGGGCGCTGGCTGCAGGTCAGCGAGCGCCCGACCCGTGACGGTGGGCGGGTGATGCTGTTCACCGATATCACCGAGGTCAAACTCAGTGAAACCCAGCGCCGTGAGCAGGCGCTCGCACAAAAAACGCGGCTGTTGCAACGGGCCGTCGACAACCTCTCCCAAGGGGTGGCGATGGTCAGTGCCGACGGTGTTCTCGAATTGTGGAATCGACGCTTTCTCGAACTCAGCGGGCTGGCACCGATTGCCGCCCATCGCGACTTCGCCGAAGTGATCGGCGACAGCGAATTGGCCTTGCTGACCCCCTCCAGTCGCGATGCCAATGGCCGCGCCATCCGTGAGCTGGAGCAGCGCCTGTACGATGGGCGCATGTTGGAGATACGTACTCATCCATTGCCCGCAGGTGGGTTCGTCAACACCTTCACCGACATTACCGAGCGTTACCAGCATGCTGAAGCACTGAGCGAAAGCGAGCGCTGGATTCGCCTGATTACCGACCACGTACCGGCGCTCATTGCCTACCTCAATGCCGATCTGGTCTACGAGTTCACCAACAAGGTGTACGAGCAGTGGTATTGCTGGCCACGCGGCCTGATGCTTGGCCAGAGCCTGCGCGAGGCGCACAGCCCCGAGCACTGCCAGCGCCTGGAAAGCTACGTTGAACGCGCGCTGGCGGGGGAGAGCGTGACCTTTGAGATGGCTGAAACCAACGTCAACGGCCAGGAACGCTACATGCTGCGCTCCTATGTCCCTAATCAGTTGGCCAGTGGTGAAGTGGTTGGTATCTTCGTACTGATTCGCGACATCACTGAGCGTCGGCGTACTGCAGAGGCCTTGCACCAGGCCTATCAACACCTCGAAGTGCGGGTGCGCGAACGCACCGCTGAGCTCACAAGCCTCAATCAGCAGCTGTTGCGTGAGATCGAGGAACGACGCACGGCCGAGGCGCGGCTGCGGGAGGCCAAGCAGGATGCCGATCGGGCCAACCTGTCCAAGACCAAGTTCCTCGCTGCCGTCAGCCATGACTTGCTGCAGCCGCTCAATGCCGCGCGATTGTTTACCAGCGCGTTGCAGGAGCAGCCCAGCAGCAGCCCGGCGCTGGTGCGCAATGTCAGCAACTCGCTGGATGATGTGGAGAACCTGCTCGGTACCCTTGTTGATATTTCCAAGCTCGATGCCGGGGTGATCAAGGCCGATGTTGCGCCTTTCGCGCTGAGTGACCTGCTCGATAACCTTGCGGCGGAATATGCCCACATCGCCGACACTGAAGGTTTACGGTTGGATTACGTACCGTGCAGCCTGAAAGTGCGCAGTGACATCCAGTTGTTGGCGCGCATCCTGCGCAACCTGCTCAGCAACGCCATCCGCTATACCCCCCGAGGCCGCGTGTTGCTGGGCTGTCGTCGGCGCGGTAAGCGGTTGTTGATTGAGGTTTGGGATACCGGTATCGGCATTGCTGCCGACAAGCGCGGTGAGATCTTCCAGGAGTTCAAGCGCGGTGATGTTCAGCGCCCGGATCAGGATCGCGGGTTGGGGCTGGGGTTGGCCATCGTGGAAAAAATCGCCGGCATTCTAGGGCACCGGATCGCGGTACGCTCGACGCCGGGTAAAGGCTCTGTGTTCTCCATTGAAGTGCCGCGCAGCAAGCGCGGGCCTCGCACTCGCATAGCCACGCCACCGCTGGAGCCGTTTGTGGAACGCCTGCAGGGCGCGCGCATCTGGGTGTTGGACAATGACGCGGCGATCTGCGCGGGGATGCGCACCTTGCTTGAACAATGGGGGTGCGAAGTGGTGACCGCGCTGAGCGAAGCAGACCTGGCTCGCCAAGTGGCCACCGACCATGCCGGTGCCGACCTGTTGATTGCCGATTACCACCTGGATAACGACCGCAATGGTGTTGACGCCGTGGCTGCGATCAACGCCCGGCGGGCGACACCCTTGCCCGCCTTGATGATCACCGCCAACTACAGCAACGAACTCAAGCAGCAAGTGCGGGCCTTGGGGCACAGCTTGCTGAACAAACCAGTGCGGCCGATGAAGCTCAAGGCTGCCATCAGCCACCTTCTGGGCCCGGTACTCAGCGCGGCAGACGTCCGCTGACGAAGTGGCTGACATCGTTGTAGCCATGGGTTGAGGCATGGCCCGGGGTCACCAGCGCCTCGATGAAGGCTTCGTCTTCGGCGTTGATCTCGACCGACAGGGCGCCGCTGTAGGTGTCCCATTGGGCCTCGGTGCGCGGGCCAACGATGGCTGAACTGATCAGTCGATTGTTGAGCACCCAGGCAATGGCGAACTCGACCATGCCAACGCCTTTGGTTTCGGTGTAGGCGTGGATCTTCTGGGCGATTTCCAGCGACTCGGCTCGCCATTCCGTTTCCAGGATACGTTTGTCCTGGCGTCCGGCCCGGCTGTTGGCGTCAGGGGTGGCATTGGGCGCGTACTTGCCGCTGAGGACGCCACGGGCCAGTGGGCTGAAGGGGACGATGCCCAAGCCATGATGGGCGGCGGCGGTGAACTGCTCAGGTTCGGCCTGACGGTTGACGATGTTGTACAACGGCTGGCTGACCACGGGTTTTGCGACACCCATGCGCTCGGCCAGGTTGACGATCTCGGCAATGCGCCAGCCGCGAAAATTCGACACACCCCAATGGCGGATCTTGCCCTGGCGCAGCAGGTCGCCGATGGCGGATACGGTGACCTCCAGCGGGGTGCCATGGTCTTCGCGGTGCAGGTAGTAGATGTCCAGATAGTCTGTGCCCAGGCGTGTCAGGCTGGCTTCGATGGCATTGAAAATATGCTTGCGGCTCAGCCCGCTGCGGTTGGGAACGCCATCCACGGGGCCGAAGCCCACCTTGGAGGCCAGCACCCAATCCTGACGATGGCGGGCGATGGCTTCGCCGACAATTTCTTCGGAGCGGCCGCCGTTGTAGACGTCAGCGGTATCGATGAAGTTGATGCCCTGGTCCCAGGCCTTGTCGATGATACGCAGCGAGTCTTCGGCGCTGGTCTGTTCGCCGAACATCATGCTGCCCAGGGTCAGCGCGGACACTTGCAGGCCGCTTTGGCCCAATGGACGGTAGATCATGATTGAAGCCCCCTGTGCGTTTTGGATCCCATCTGTTTTACACAGATCTGTGAGGGATTAAAAGCATTGCTTGCAGGCCCCAGAAAGACACGTCGTGTGCGGCAGATGACACAGTTCAGCGTGCTGATCATCGTCCTGTCGAATTGCAAATCCTTCTACGCCGGTTCGACCTCGGCCTCTATTGTTTGAAAGCCCCGCAGATCAACGTCTGCGGGGCTTTTCGTTGCGGGCTGGAAAACCGATAGTTCCAAAGCTATCTCATTGTGAGGGCTCCATCCAAAGGCGGGTGGCGGCCGTAAGCCTTATCCATTGGAAACCATGCGGCACATCCACCTGCTGCAAGACGGGTTTTCGCTGAGCACCCCGGCCATGGTAGAAGCGACAGGTTCTCGGCCTCTTGTGTCGTGTGCTCCATATCGCCTATGAACGCAGGGTATATTGATTTTTATAATGTGTATTCATGAGGCTCCATAAGTCATGCGTATTGATTTTTCTATTTTTGGTTTGTATTTGGCCATTATTGGTTCATCGATGTTTTATGCGTTGTTCGTTGTGTGGGGCGTGACGGCAATAGTTCCGATTGAGGGTCATTACTATTGGGGTGTTGTTGGAGTTGTTTTTCTTATTATTGCTGCCTGCAGCTTACGTTTTTATGTTCCAAGGTTGCGTAATCTGTGGTAGTTAACGGCCCTGTTTTTCGCATGCTGGTGCATAACTCAACGAATTCATCCTGAAGACTGTACGTCATTTGTCCTGCATGTTGGCGGCATAACTCCACCCAAAAACAAGGCTTTATATGAACCGTCATGTTCGGCCGTTACCTGCGTCTACCCGGAAAGGTCGACCTGAACTCCGCTCTCGGGACTAGCTCCCGCTGCCCCTCTGGCAACAGCGACTACACTGGCGAAAACACCATCTGCGGTGGTCGTCTGTGTCGAGGGGGTTGAGAGCGTATGCGTAGCCGGGCGCTGGTAGGGATACTTTTGTGGTGCTGCTGGCTGATGCCAGCCTTGGGTGTTGCCGCCGACACGCCAACAGAGCCACCGCCCAGCGCTGAGCTGAAGATCGCCAACCGCACCATCACGGTCTTTCGGGTGCCCTTGCTTGGCGAAGTGCCGGAGCTGCGGGTGAAGCACGCCACTGCTGTAATCAATGAAGCGCTCGACAGCACAGACTCGCTTGAGGTCAGCGTCGATCCGATGTTGAACAGCTATCTGGTGTTGATAGGGCCCAGGCGGGCTTTCATCATCTCTCCCAAGGACGTTGATGAACTGCAGTTCGAGTCGGTGATGCAAGCGGCACAGGGTGCTGCGGAGAATTTGCGTCTGGTCGTTGCTGAAACCCGGGAAGCGCGAAGTGTGCAGCAGATGCTCAGGGCTGCCCTGGCCTGTGCGGTGGCCTCTCTGCTGCTGTTTGGTCTGTTGTGGGTGATCTTTTTCATTCGTCGCAGGCTGCTTGCAGTACTGCCGGCATTGATGAAACGGCATGCGCTGTCGTTGAAGGTTGGCCAGATGCCGCTGATCGACGCCAGTTACCTGTACCCCTTGATTAGTCGTGTCTTGTGGTTCCTGCGTTGGGTGCTGGTGGTGTTGCTCACGTATCAGTGGTTGGGCTTTGTGCTTTCACGCTTTCCGTATACGCGCCCTTGGGGCGAGAGCCTGAACAACTACTTGCTCAGCGTTGCCCAGTCATTGTTCGAGAGCATGATCGATGCTGTGCCTCGGCTGGGTGTTGTGCTGGCGATTTTTCTCATTGCTCGGGGCTTCAGTGGCTTTAGCAAAAGCGTGCTGCGGCGTATCGCCATCTCGGGCGTTTTCGGTTGGCTCAACGAGGAAACCCTGCAACCCACCACGCGCCTTACCTCGCTGGCCATCTGGTTGTTTGCTCTGGCGATGGCCTACCCATACCTGCCGGGCGCCCATACGGAAGCCTTCAAGGGGCTGTCGGTACTGATTGGCCTGATGATCTCGCTAGGTGCCAGCAGTGTGGTCGGGCAGGCGGCGGCCGGGTTGATACTGACCTATACGCGCACATTGCGCCCGGGCGAATTTGTGCGTATCGGTGAGCATGAAGGCACTGTGACGGAGCTTGGGATGTTTACGACTCGCATTCGTACCGGGCTTGGAGAAGTGCTGACCCTGCCCAATTCGATGATCACCAATGCGGTGACCAAGAATTACTCGCGCACCGTGCAAGGGGCTGGTTATGTCGTCGACACCACGGTCACTATTGGCTACGACACGCCTTGGCGGCAGGTGGAAGCGATGTTGCTGGAAGCTGCTCGGCGTACCACGGGGGTACTCGAACAACCCCCGCCGCAGGTGTTCCAGACCGCGCTGTCGGACTTCTACCCCGAGTACCGGTTAGTGGCGCAAGCCATTCCGAGCCAACCCCATCCGCGTGCGGAGTTGTTGACCCTGCTGCATGCCAATATCCAGGACGTGTTCAATGAGTACGGCGTACAGATCATGTCGCCGCACTATCTGGGAGACCCGCACGAGGCGAAGTGGGTGCCCAGAGACAAATGGTACAGCCCGCCCGCCAATCCGGACGGTGATCACCGGGCACCTTAGGCTCGTTGCTTCAGGGGGCGACTTGCGCAGTGGGTGCCAGGTAGATCAACCGACCAGGGCAGGGCTCAGAGACCGTCTTTGTCCAGGTTATCCAGGTTGATCGGATCCCCTGGCTTGATACCCAGTTTGTCGCGAATATCCTTGAACATCGCGTCGTATTCGCTGTGATTACGCATGATTGGGCTGGCATTGGGCGGTACGCCGTTTTTGACCGCATGCTTGGCAATCAGGCTGGCAAAGTTGTGCGCGGTATCTCGGTGCATGTCGAACTCTTC
Source organism: Pseudomonas sp. HLS-6 (assembly GCF_002753995.1). NCBI lineage: Bacteria > Pseudomonadati > Pseudomonadota > Gammaproteobacteria > Pseudomonadales > Pseudomonadaceae > Pseudomonas > Pseudomonas sp. HLS-6. The sequence continues at coordinate 2,816,132 of NZ_CP024478.1, read as the reverse complement.
GGAAAAAGCACGACCATTGACCTCCCCGGACATCGTGAAGTGCATCAGCATGCCTTCTTCGGGAACATGACGAACCTCATAGAACACCTCAATGTCGAACTTTGGAACGCCAGGGATATTCGGGTTGTTACTGCGACGCAGATGACCGGGTGTGAACATGGACAGTTCCTCAGGGTTCAAGTTTTTCTCGAGTTGCCAGTATGTTGCAGGGCACTTGATAGAGCACATGCTCGGTGGTGCTGCCTACTCGTTTATCAAGACCTGTGTGATGGGTGTTGCCCATGACGATGACGTCTGCGCGGTGCTGCGCGGCAAATTCGGCAATCGCCTTGACGGGGAATCCGGCAAGAAGGTGTTGTCGCTCAGGCGGTATTTCATAATGTTCAGCAAGCTGAGTGAACGCATGCTGCAGTGCTTTGCGTACTTCACTGTTGAACCCTGGCATCGTTACCGTCCCGGCACCTGCATCGGTGATATGGGTGTGTGCCGTATCGTAGGCGTGCAGCAAGTGGAGCTCAGCATCGCATTGTTCAGCGAGCCGGGTAGCCGTCGCCATGATGCAGTCGTTGGTAGTTGAGGCCGGGTTTTGCGTGTGTTGTGGGGCGAGGTCCACGGCAGCGACGATGACACGTGGCAATGGGCATTGAATCTGGCTGACAAAATGCACAGCAGCCGGACATTCTCTGAGCAAGTGCCAATCCAGCGGCGTGATGAATACACGTTTGAGCAATGACTCATGGTGAACGTCTTTGATCACCAGGTCCGGCTGCAGCCGCTTCACCTGCTCAAGCATGTCTTCGTACACGGTACGGGTGAGCACCACTTCGCTGGTGACATCAATGCCGCTGCGGCGCATGACGTCAGCCTCATCGGCAAGCCACTTGCGGTGTTCATCCTGCAGTTGTTTGCGCAAGGCTTCGCCACCGCTCATCAGGCCCAGAATGTCGACATCTTCGATAAACAACGTGATGTGCAGGGCCGCCCCGGTAGCATCGGCAATTGCTTGCGCGCGCTGCATGGCGGGCGAATGGCGCATGCTCTGGCCGGCGATGAGAAAGATGCGCTGATATTGGCTCATGTGACACCTCCAACGGTTTGGATGGTCCGCTAGCTCCCTGAAATAGCGTGCGTCAATGAAGGTTTCAGGCGCGCACGCTTCACCGGCATCGACACCTTCAATATAGGCCGACATTCAGCGCATACGCAGAATAATGGCTGCTTTACGATAAGCAGTCATCGCGGGGGCTTGGCGGTCCAGGCGTCGACTGGATTGAAGCTTTACATGTCATAAGAGGAATTCTCCTACAGAGCTATCAGAATCATCCGGCGTTCACGGGGGGCAGATAACCGGAAAATGCGCGTTTTACGTGCTTCCGAGAAGGTATGCCCATGTGTGAATGTAACGAGCAACGCAATACGGCCAGCCAAGCCAGTCGCCGACAGTTTTTACGTTTTGGTGGCGGTGCCGCCTTGTTGACCGCTGGGGCGATGATGCTACCGGCCATGCCAGCAATAGCTGCACCCAAGGATGGCCCGTTACCTAAACCACAGAATGACCTCACGCCCGACCTGGCGCTGTCTCGGTTGATGGAGGGTAATCAGCGGTATGTCGAGGGCGTCGCCCGTCGGCATGACTTCCTCTCCGAGCGGGAAGCCTTGGCATCCGGGCAAAACCCCTTTGCGGCCATCCTCAGCTGTGCAGATTCGCGCATTGCCCCGGAGTACGCCTTTGACAGTGCCCGTGGCGACATCTTTGCTGTGCGCGTGGCCGGCAATTTCGTTACCACCGATGGCCTGGCCAGCCTTGAGTACGCCGTAGCGGTGCTGGGCACCCCGGTGATCATGGTGCTGGGTCACGAAGCCTGTGGCGCGGTGAAGGCAGGGGTGCAGCGGGCAACCGATGGCACGACCTTCCCAGGGCATATCGACACGCTTGCCAAAGCCGTGGAGCCTTCGGTCAAGACTGTGATGGGCAAATCGGGCAATGTGCTCGACAACGCCATTCGCCAGAACGTTCTGGACAACGTCGAGCGCCTGAAAGGGGCGTCTGCGGTGTTGACCGAAGCCTTGGCCGCCAAGCGCTTGAAGATTGTCGGTGGGGTCTACGAACTGGCGAGTGGCAAGGTTCAGTTGCTGGGCTAAAACGCCAGCAAACACGCCGGTCAGCACACGCTTGTGCTGACCGGCGCTGTTCTATTGCACCTCGGCTTGATCAGTCGCGCTCAAGTGCCAGGGCAACACCCTGACCACCACCGATGCACAGCGTGGCCAGGCCTTTGTTGACATCACGTTTGATCATTTCATGCAGCAGGGTCACCAGCACCCGGCAACCGGAAGCGCCGATAGGGTGCCCAAGCGCGATGGCACCTCCATTGACGTTGACCTTGTCTGCATCCCAATCCAGCTCTTTTCCTACCGAGAGCGCCTGTGCGGCGAAGGCCTCGTTGGCTTCGATCAGGTCCAGTTGGTCCAGGGTCCAACCGGCTTTTTCCAGGCAGCGGCGGGTTGCGTCGACCGGGCCAATGCCCATGATTGCCGGGTCAACCCCGGCATTGGCGTAGGCTGCAATGCGGGCCAGTGCAGGCAAGCCCAAGGCCTTGGCTTTCTCTGCACTCATTAACAGCACCGCTGCTGCGCCGTCGTTGAGGCTGGACGCGTTGCCAGCGGTGACACTGCCGTCTTTCTTGAACGCTGGCTTGAGCTTGCCCAGGGATTCGGCAGTGGTTGCGCTGCGTGGTTGTTCGTCGGTGGCGAAGGCAATGGGCTCGCCCTTGCGCTGCGGGATCAGGATCGGTGTGATTTCATCGATGAAGCGACCGGCCTCGATGGCGGCGCAGGCCTTCTGTTGGGAGGCTGCGGCAAACGCGTCCTGCGCTTCACGGCTGATCGCGTACTGCTCCACCAGGTTCTCGGCGGTAATACCCATGTGATAGTCGTTGAAGGCATCCCACAAGCCGTCACTGATCATGCTGTCGATCATGCTGGCATGGCCCATGCGCAGCCCCGTGCGGGCGGCCGGCAGCACATAAGGCGCCAGGCTCATGTTTTCCATGCCGCCGGCGATGATCACCTCGGCGTCGCCACACCGAATGGCCTGGGCACCGAGGTGCAGCGCCTTGAGGCCTGAACCGCAGACCTTGTTCAGGGTCAGTGCTGGCACCGCATGGGGCAGGCCGGCGAGAATCGCCGCTTGACGTGCCGGGTTCTGGCCACTGCCAGCGGTGAGTACCTGGCCGAGGATGACTTCATCCACTTCACTGCCGCAAATCCCGGCCTGTTGCAGCAGGTTGCGTATCACCGAAGCACCCAGTTCTGTCGCAGGGATCGCGGCCAGTGAGCCTTGAAAACTGCCGATCGCGGTGCGCGTGGCGGCGACAATGACGACTTCTTGCATTGACTCTCTCCGTGTTCAGGGCCATTTGTGCTGAAGTGTTGCGCCAATACATATATTTGTTAAATTGATTTTTAAGATGAATTGATCGATAAACCTCAATAAAGCGCGGCGATACAGGAGCAGTCATGACAGTCAAGCAGATACGGGCCTTTTGGGCGGTGGCGCAGAGCCTGAGTTTTGCCGTGGCCTGCGAGCGGTTGCACCTGTCGCAATCAGCGCTGAGCCTGACCATCAAGTCCTTGGAGGAGGGCTTGGGTGGGCGATTGTTCAGCCGCACCACGCGCACGGTTACCCTGACCCCTGAAGGCGAGTCGCTACTGCCCCTGGCCCGCCGTCTGATCGCCGACTGGGACAACGCAGAAGATGAAATCCGCCAGCGGTTCACGCTCCAGCGGGGCCGCGTCACCCTGGCGGCGATGCCATCGTTCGCCTGCAACCTGCTGCCGCCGATCCTGAAAACCTTTCGTACGCGATACCCCAAGGTTGGCGTCACGGTAAACGATGTGATCAACGAGCAGGTGGTGGAAATGGTCCGCGATCGCCAGGTGGAACTGGGCGTCGCTTTTGAGCCGCTGCAGAGTTCGTCACTGGCGTTTACAACGCTGTACCGTGATCGATTCGTTGCCGTGGTGCCGCTTGACTCGCCGCTGGCTGAACTTCAAGAGGTCGACTGGCAAACCTTGCTTGAGCAGCCCTTTATTACCTTGCAACGCCCCTCAAGCGTGCGGGTGATGCTTGAAGATCACCTTCAAGCGCGGCAATTGAAGTTGGCGGTGGAGTTTGAAAGCCATCAGCTTGCGACCGTTGGCCGAATGGTTGCCAGCGGGCTGGGTGTCAGTACGGTACCGGCGTTGTGCGCCAGGCAAATGCAGGAGTTGGGCGCACGGTGCATTACCTTGCGCGATCCGGTGGAGCGGGCAATTGGCGTGTTGACCAAGCCCGGCCATGAGCTTTCGGCTGCGGCGCAGGCGCTGTTCGATATTCTGCTGGGCGCGCAGCCCGACGCACAGATGCCCGGGTGGCCGTGAGCTCAGTCGGCGGGCGGTTTTTCCGGCGTGTCACTTGCGTCGGGACCGTCATCTGGCAGTGTCTGATAGACCCAGTTCATGAAGAGCTGATACCCCACCGCCAGAATCACCGGCCCGATGAACAACCCGATGATGCCGTTGCTCAACATCCCGCCCAAGGCGCCAATCAGCACAACCGGCATCGGCACCGCCACGCCTCGTCCCAATAGCAGGGGTTTGAGAATGTTGTCCGAAAGCCCGGCAAATATCATCCAGGCCGTGAAGACGATGGTCGCGACGCTCACGCCATCATGCGCGAACACGTAGATCACAATGGGCAGGAGGATCAAGATCGTCGGCAGCTGGGTAATGCCCAGCAGCAACACGACCAATGACAGCAGCCCGGCTGCAGGCACGCCCATCGCGACCAGGCCAATACCCACCATCAACATCTGGATGAAGGCAATGCCCACAACGCCCTGGGCTACTGCACGGATGGTGGAGGTGCACAGCGCTGCAAGCTGTGTGCCGCGCTCGGCGCCGGAAATGCGTGAGGCGATAGCCACTGCACTGTGCTGCAGACTGTCGCCTTTTGCCATCATCAGGCCGGCGATCATGAGGGCTGCGACAAACACCAGGACGCCCGTCCCGATGCCCGCAAGCTGGACCAGCAGGGTTTTGCTGACCCCTTTGATATGGGGGGCGATCTGCGAGTATGCCCAGCTCAAGTCATTGGACGCACGGCTCCAGATACCAAACAGGGTTTCGCCGATCAAAGGCCAACTGCGCACCGAGTCTGGCGGTGGAGGAATTTCGAGGGCCTGGTTATGTAGCGTCTGCATGCTGTTTTGTACGGAGTTGGCGACTGAGCTCCCCAGCAAGCTCAACGGGCCGATCAGGCAGGCGAGCCCCAGCAGAATCAGCAGAATGCTGGCCAGCCCCGGTCGATTGCCGAATACGACCGCGAGTTTCTGATTCAAGGGGTAAAGTGTGATTGCCAGGATCACTGCCCATAGCATCAGGTTCAAGAACGGCTGGAAAATCTGAAAGCACCAGCTCACCAGCACGGCGATCATCCCGGCACGAATCAGCACGTCCAGCAGCTCGTGACCGCTGTTTACACCAAGGAAGCGGTTTGCAGGCATACGTATGTCCCTCCTGAACGGGATCGGAACGCCGCCACCCGTGTCGGCCACCGGGTGGCGTTGCGGACGGTGCCGCAAACCCATCAGCTCACTATAGAAGTGCGCTGCAATTGAGCAAACGCAACAGGGCGACGAGCCGGTGCGCAAGTACCCGCTCGTCCAGTGGCTGGGCCGTATGCCGTTGACGCGTCAGAAGGTATAGGCGATGCCCGCCTGAACCGTACGCGGCGCACCGGGATAGACGTAGTTGTTGAACGCGCCTTCGTCATAGCCTTTGTTGAATACGTTTTTCACGTCGAGGTTCAGACGTACATGTTCGTTGAGCTTATAGAAGCTCAACAGGTCGACCACGCTGTAACGGTCCATGGTGTAGGTCTGTGCGCTGGTCTGCCCGGCCCGGTCATCGACATACTTGACCCCCATGCCCAGCCCCAGCCCCTGGGCTATGCCATCCTGGAACTCATAGACGTTGAGCAGGCTGAAGGTGTTGCGGGGAATGTTGGCCAGTCGTGTCCCAGTCTCCAGTGAGTTGTCCTTGGTCACCTCGGCATCAACGTAGGCATAGCCCCCGATAACCCGCCACTCGGGCGTGAGGTTGCCTGCAATGTTGAGGTCCAGACCACGGCTGCGCACCTCGCCCGCTGCAACCTTGTAGTCATCATTGACTGGGTCGACGGTCAGGACGTTTTCCTTGACGATCTGATACACCGCTGCATCGACGCTCAACTGACGTTCAAGTGCTTCCCACTTCATACCCAGTTCGACGGATTTGCCTTTTTCCGGAGCAAAACCCTCATCCTGGCGGCTGGCACCGCTGTTGGGCTTGAACGAGCGCGCCGTGTTGGCATACACCGCAAGGGTATCGGTCAGGTCATACATCAGGCCAAAGCGTGGGGTGACCGCGTTGTCGGCTGCTTCCCAGCCTTTGCTGTTGGGCAGGTAGTTGTTGTAGTCGTGCTCGAAGCGCTCGACGCGTACCCCGGCCAATGCCTTGAGACGCTCGGTCAGAGCTACCTGGTCCTGGACAAAAAACGCCCAGGTCTTCAGGTTTTCCTTGTCATGGGTTGTGGTTCGGGTCAGGGCAGGGCGGGGTTGGCCGAGCACGGGATCGAAGATATCGATGGGGTACGCCGATGCCCCAGCCGCAGAGCGCTGGATGATCGACTTGTAGTCGTAGTCCTCGTACTCGACGCCGGTCAGCAGGGTATGGGCGAAACCGGCGGTATCGAAGTGCCCCGTCAGGTTCAGTTGCACGTCCCGGTCGGTCCACTCCAGCTTGCGATAGTTGAAATTACGGCCCAGGGTGCGGCCGTCCGCTTGCAGGGCGTTGGCTTCCACGGCGTTGCCTTCGAGGCTGCCGTCAAGCATCTGCACGCCACCGGCCAGTGTCCAGTCGTCGTTCAGCGCGTGGTCGAAGCGCAGTTGAGCCATGTTGTTGTCATTGTGCAGCAGGTTGTCGCTGCCTTTTTCCCAGATGTTGGTATCACGCGAGGCGCTGCCTTTTTGCGTGGCATAGCGCGTCAGGCCTCGGTCAAGCGGGTGGTTGTTACGCATGAAGTCACCCTCGAAAACGATCCGGGTCGTCTCGTTGACCTGCCAGCTCAGCACGGGCGCAACGTCGTAACGCTCACTCTCGACATTGTCGCGGAAACTCTCGCCACCTTCGCCCAGCAGGTTCAAACGATACGCCAGTGAACCCTCCTGGTTGAGCGCACCCGTAGCATCGAGGGTGGCACGGTGCATGCCTTGGTCGTCAATCTGGCTGCCGACAGTCACCTTTTGCTCAACCTGCGGCTGTTTGCTGACCACGTTGAAGGTGCCGCCGGGATCGCCACGGCCGTAAAGGCTGGTAGCCGGGCCGCGTAACACCTCGAGCCGCTCGACGGTGTTGGCATCGGGGGCGTTCGGGTAGCCGCGGTTGATAGGAAAACCGTTGCGGTAGAACTCGCCGGTGGTAAAGCCTCGGACAGTAAAGGTGGTCAAGCCCTGGCCACCGAAGTTGTTGGCCCGGCCAACGCCGCCAGCGTAGTCCAACGCGTCCTGCAATCGGGTCGAACCGGTGTCTTCAAGCACATCGCGTGGCACCACACTGACGGACTGCGGGGTTTCATGCAGGGCGGTGTCGGTACGGGTCGCACTGGCCGATCGGGTTGCCTTGTAGCCTTGCACCGGGCCGTCGGCGCGCTCGGCATCGGCGGCGTCGGCATTGATACTCAAGGCTTGCAGCTCGACCAGCGGTGGCTCGGTTTCATTTGAAGGATTAGCCCACACGGTGGGCGTAACAGCATGAAGCAGGCATAGCGAGACGAACGTGCGACGCATGGAAGGCGCAATCCTTGGAGGCGAGTGGTAGCAATTTGAATGTTAACGATAATAATAGTAATTATCGTTAACATTCAAAGTGTATTTTCCCACTTCACGCTTTCTCGCTGACAAGGCCCTTGAATGACAACAGGGCCCTTGGAAAACCAAGGGCCCTGTTGTAGGTGCAGGCCGAAATGAGCGGTTGCGACTGCCTTGAGCGCTACACGATCACTCAGTGAGGGGCGCGAGGAATGGTCTTGAGCAAGTCTTCCGGGCTGATGTGCCCGACGACCTGTTCCACCACGCTGCCCGGTTGCGGCAGGTCAAGGATGTGGCCCTTCATCTTGCCGATGACGTGCATTTCGCAAGGCTTGCAGTCGAACTTCAGCGTCAGCACCTCGTCGCCATGTATCAGTTGCATCGGTGCGACCTTGGTGCGCACACCAGTGACGCCCTTGGCCTGTTTGGGGCAGAGGTTGAAGGAGAAACGCAGGCAGTGCTTGGTGATCATCACCGGCACTTCGCCGGTTTCCTCGTGGGCCTCGAAGGCGGCGTCGATCAGCTTCACGCCATGGCGGTGATAGAAGTCGCGGGCCTTCTGGTTGTAGACGTTTGCCAGGAACGACAGGTGCGACTCCGGGTATACCGGTGGCGGGTCTGTCTCGGCTTTGCGGCTGCCACGTGGGTGGGCGTTGATACGGGCCATGGTCAGCGCATCGATGACCTCGCGGCGTAACGCCTTGAGCTGCGAGTTGGGGATGAAATACGCCTGTGGTGCATCCAGCGTGATGGCCGTAGCGTGGTACTGGGTAGTACCCAACTGGCCAAGCAGGTCATGCAATTGCTCCAGGGCCTGTTCCGGCTTGTTGGCCAGGCCGAACGGGCCGTCCAGGGCAGCGCTGGCGGTGATGCCTTCCTCACTGGTGGCGGTCAGTTCCAGGCGATCTTCGCGCAGGCGAGCGCGCCAGGAAAGACCGACCCGGCGCTCGGCGGACGTCTTGAGCAGGGCTTGCTGCCAGTTGTGGTCCAGGTTGCGGCTCAGCGGGTGGCCGGGGCGCAACTGGTGCAGGCCCTCGGGCATTTCGTTGGGTTCGACGCGGTAGCGGTAACGCTTTTCGCCATCTTCTTCGAACTCGCCCTTGGCTTCGGCGATGTTGGCGCGAAAACCCACCACTTCGCGTTTGACCAGCACATTGAGGCCGTCGCCGTTGGACAACGGCTCATGGCTGACTACCAGCAGGTCACGCTTGCCGACCTTCTCGACGACGCCCACCGGCAGGCCGGTGAAGGTTGGCGAATCAAAGGCGCCGATATCGATCTTGCGCTCGCTGACGAAGTAGTCGGTGCTGCCGCGGTGGAAGGTCTTGTCTGGGTCGGGCACGAAAAAGTGCGCGGTACGGCCGCTGGAGGCGCGGGCCAGGTCCGGGCGGTCTTCGAGGACCTCGTCCAGGCGCTGGCGGTAATAGGCAGTGATGTTCTTCACATAGCCCATGTCCTTGTAGCGCCCTTCGATCTTGAACGAACGCACGCCGGCTTCCACCAGTGCGCGAATGTTGGCGCTCTGGTTGTTGTCCTTCATCGACAGCAGGTGCTTTTCGTAGGCAACCACGCGGCCTTGATCGTCTTTCAGGGTGTAGGGCAGGCGGCAGGCCTGGGAGCAGTCGCCGCGGTTGGCGCTGCGGCCGGTCTGGGCGTGAGAGATATTGCACTGGCCAGAGAAGGCCACGCACAGCGCGCCGTGAATAAAGAACTCGATTGCCGCATCGGTTTCATCGGCGATGGCGCGGATTTCACTGAGGTTCAGTTCGCGGGCCAGTACCAGTTGAGAGAAGCCAGCCTGGTCGAGGAACTTCGCCCGCTCCAGCGTACGGATGTCGGTCTGGGTACTGGCGTGAAGTTCGATTGGCGGGATATCCAGCTCCATCACGCCCAGGTCCTGGACGATCAGTGCATCGACACCGGCATCGTACAGTTGGTGGATCAGCTTGCGTGCCGGCTCCAGCTCATTGTCGTGCAGGATCGTGTTGATGGTAGTGAACACCCGGGCGTGGTAGCGACGGGCGAACGCTACCAATTGAGCGATATCACTCACTTCGTTGCAGGCGTTGTGGCGGGCGCCGAAGCTCGGGCCGCCGATGTACACGGCATCAGCGCCATGCAGGATAGCCTCGCGAGCAATGGCAACATCGCGGGCGGGGCTGAGTAATTCCAGGTGATGCTTGGGCAGGGACATGTTTTTCTGGTCGTTTGTCACGGTCAAGGCGCGCATTGTAGCTGCGAAACGCTTGACCGGCACCCACCTGCTGCCCGGTGGCGGCCGCTCGCGGAGGGCCGCCACTGGATAGCACCGAGTATTCAGCCCTTGGCGGCCATCGCCGTGACTTCTACGCGCATGCCTTCAACGGCAAGGGCCGCCACGCCGATCGCAGCGCGCACCGGCCAGGGCCTGGCGAAAAAGCGCTGATAAACCTCATTGAACGCGGCACGGTCGGCCATGTCGGTGAGGTAGATGGTCAGGTGCATCACACGGTCCATGGAACTGCCTGCGCGCTCCAGCGCAACCTTGAGTGCCTGCAGGGTGCATTCGCTCTGCTCGACGATGCCGCCAAGCTCCAGGCTGCCGTCAGCGCGGGTCGGGATCTGCGTTGAAACCAGTACGCCGCCGAAACTGGCGACGTCCGACGAGATGGATTCCGGGTCAGGATCGGGGAGGAAGGTGAGGTCGTGGTTTGCCATTAAGGGTCTCTTGCTTGAGGTCATCATCTGCGGCTGTCGTGCCGGGGCACGGCAGCGTTAACGCGCTCAGTTTAAGCGTACTGGCCAGGGTATGCATGCACCAAAGCGCCCGGCGCGCAGGCATCTGTGGTCAATAGGGTAACGACGCCTTCATTTCGCGGGAAACGTCCTACATTGCTGCGGTAACTAAACCTACTTTCACGGCCCCTGTTGATCAGCACAATAGCGTCGTCGGCAAACACCGACAGATAGAACATGCTGACAGTCATTTCAGTGATTGGGTCGCTATCAGGGTATTGAAAAACAGCCCGCTGCACTTTTAGTGGTTGCGTGTTTATAGCGCTTCTTTACGTTTCCTCGTTTGTATTCAAGGACTGGGCTGCAATGTTGTCATGCCCCGATCAACAGGTTTCGCAACTAACGTTTGTTGCAAAAGGCTAACGCATGAGTGTGGATAATTTTATTGCTGCGCTTGCCAATGAAGGGTGTGGTGAGCATCTTGAATACGACGCAGAGTTCCTTGAGCTGTTCAATCAAGTAACGGTGCGGGAAGAGTCGCAATACGGCGATTATGTGTTTGTCCCTGAACCCATTGACTGGATTTCCGTCGAGGCGCGCTGCATCAGTTTGTTCAAGCGCACACATGATCTTCGCGTGGCTGTTTGCCTGGCGCGCGCATGGCTTGAGCGTGAGGGCTTGACGGGCTTTGCCAATGGCCTCCAGTTGATTGCCTTTTTGCTTCGGGAGCGTTGGGAGAGCGTGCATCCCCGGCTCAGTGCCGAAGATCACTTTGATCCGTTGGTCAGGGTCAATGCGCTTGCAGAACTTGCGGTGCCGTCGACCATCGGTGTCAGGCTGCGCCGCGAAGTGCTAGCCCGTATCCCAGGGGGCGAGAGCCTCTGTTGTTCGGACCTGGCGTTGATTGCCAGTGCAAACGAGTCCGCGGAGCGTGACGCCTCGCTGGTGCGCTTGACCGGGTTGATCGAGCCACTTTGCTCGGCGGATCTCATGCGTGGGTTGGGCGTGCTGAAGCGCCTTAAAAAGCTGTTGGTCGATATCGGTCAGTGCCTGGATGAAAAGACCGGCCTGGACGCGGTTTCGCCGCTGCATTCCATGGTGCTGCTCCTGCAGCAATGGATTCAGGTCGTTGACAGCCGGTTGCGTAACACGGCCCAGGCAGTGGCCATTGAGCGACTGGAGGAGCGACCGACGCCACAGCCGGTGGTTTACCAACACGCAGGGTTAATAGCGTTTTCCTCGCGAGAGGAGGTGGTTGTCGCGCTTGAGGCGATCGAGGCGTATTACAGCCGTCATGAGCCCAGCAGTCCGATCCCCATGTTGGTCCGCAGAGTACGCCGGCTCGCGGGAAAAGAGTTTCTGGAAATAATCGCCGAACTTGCACCGTCAAGTGTTGGCGAGATGCGCGCGTTGGCGGGTGAACAGGAAGATTGAGGGTTTAAGGTTTCTATTTGAGGGGGTGTCATGTCGAGTAATAGTGGGCAAAAGTTTATTGGTCGTAACCGCGCGCCGCGGGTTCAGATCGACTACGACGTCGAACTCTACGGGGCTGAGAAAACAGTAGAAATTCCTTTTGTGAACGGTGTATTGACGGATTTGTCGGGTGCCAATACTGCGCACTTGCCGTCCGTGGCCGATCGGAAGTTTCTGGAAATTGACATTGATAACTTCGATGAGCGCATGAATGCCATTGCGCCGTCGTTGAAATTTGCAGTCAAGAATGAACTGACCGGCGAAGGCCAGCTGTCCGTTGCCCTGGATATCAAGAGCATGGACGACTTCAGCCCGGGCGCTATCGCTCGCAATGTCGAACCCCTCAACAAGTTGTTGGAGGCGCGTAATCAGCTTTCCAACCTCTTGACCTACATGGATGGCAAGAGTGGCGCTGAGCAACTGGTCGCGCAGTTGCTCCAGGACCCTGCGCTCATGAGTTCGCTGCTGGCGCAAGCGAAGTCTCCTGCCCAAACCACTGAATGAGGTAAGCCGCCATGGCTGCAACTGAACAGATACAGGTCGCTGACAGTCAGCTGACGACCGATGCTCCCGATAGTTTCGGCAGCCTGCTGCAACGCGAGTTCAAGCCGCGCAGCGAGCGGGCCAGTGAAGCGCTGCACGCTGCGGTGCATACCCTGGCTGAGCAGGCACTGAGCGCATCGCACCTGATTGCGGACGACACGCTGAGCACCATTGAGGCGCTTATCGCCGCGATCGACAGCAAGATGTCGAGCCAGATCAACGCGATCTTGCATCACGACGACTTCCAGAAGCTCGAAGCGTCCTGGCGCGGCTTGCATTACCTGGTCAGCAATACGGAGACCGACGAGAAACTGAAGATTCGCTTCTTCAACGTCTCCAAGGGCGATCTGGCCCGTGAACTGAAAAAGTTCAAAGGCGCGGCCTGGGACCAAAGCCCGTTGTTCAAGAAGATCTATGAGCACGAGTACGGCCAGTTTGGTGGCGAGCCCTTCGGTGTACTGATTGCCGACTACTACTTTGACAACAGCCCGCCGGATGTCGAACTGCTGTCGTCCATGGCCAAGATCGCGGCGGCAGCCCATGCGCCACTGATCAGCGCTGCCGACCCAGGCGCGCTGCTGATGGACTCGTGGCAAGAGCTGGCCAACCCACGTGACTTGAGCAAGATCTTCCAGACCCCTGAGCATGCGGCGTGGCGCAACCTGCGTAGCTCCGAAGACTCGCGCTACGTGGGCCTGACACTGCCGCGTTTTCTCGGGCGTATTCCTTACGGCGCGAAAACCGCGCCGGTGGAAAATTTCAACTTTGAAGAAGTGACCCAGGGCGACGCCAGCAAGTACCTCTGGGTCAATGCGGCCTATGCCATGGGCCTGAACATCAACCAGTCGTTCAAGCAGTTTGGCTGGTGCTCGCAGATCCGCGGTATCGAGTCGGGTGGTGCAATCAGCGGGCTTCCCGTGCACACCTACCCGAGCGAAGACGGTGGTGTTGACATGACCTGCCCAACCGAGATCGCCATCAGTGATCGTCGTGAGCTGGAACTGGCAAACAACGGCTTCATGCCGCTGGTGCATTGCAAGCACACTTCGGTAGCGGCGTTTATCGGGGCGCAGTCGCTGCATAGCCCGCAGCAGTACGACGACCCCGATGCAACCTCGAACGCGCAATTGGCCGCGCGCTTGCCTTACCTGTTTGCCACGTGCCGTTTTGCCCACTACTTGAAGTGCATCGTGCGCGACAAGATCGGCTCGTTCAAAGAACGTGCGGATTTAGAGCGCTGGCTTAACAGTTGGATCATGCGTTATGTCGATCTGAACCCGGCAACGGCAACGGATATCGATAAAGCGCGTAAGCCGCTGTCGGCGGCAGAGGTGACGGTCGAAGAAAATGAGGCTAACCCTGGGTTCTATCGGGCCAAGTTTTTCTTGCGCCCACACTACCAGTTGGAAGGGTTGACTGTTTCGTTACGCCTGGTCTCAAAATTGCCGTCAGTCAAGTCTTAAAGTTTTCAATTTTTGCTTAATATGCGAGGGGTAATATATGATTTTGGTAAAGTTTTATTCGGAGATTAAGGGTACTTCCAAGGTTGAAGGCTATAGGGAATGGCTCGTGTTTGACTCTTATTCGTTCAATACAGCTAGGGACATTTCGGGGAGTGGCGCTGAGCGCAGACTTCTCGCTGGGTATATTTCGGAAGTTTCTCTTGCGAAGTCTGCGGATAAGAGTTCGCCGGAGTTTTTCATTCAGTCGTTGAAAGGTACGGCATTTACAGAGGCTATTATTGTTGTGCTACACGCTTCGGGTACAAACCAAAAACTGCAGGAGCTGCTACGCATAGAACTTACTAACCCAGTTATCAGTACTTTCTCGACGCACTGTCACACCGATGGTCAGCCTTCTGAACGCATCTCTCTAAACTATACGCGCATCCGTTACAAGTACAATGAATTTGATGGCACCGCCGAGAACGGTACGGCGGACAAAACTTTCGACGTGGCTGCTGCAAAGTAATGTGGTTATCAGGATCAAGGCGCGTTTGAAATGCGTTTGCCTTGGTCCTTTTGATTACGTCTGTTGGATTTCTATGCGTTATCAGTTATCGCTTGTGACCAGGCTTACCTATGAATAGCTATGCCCACACGTTGCTTGAGCGTTTAAACCTGAATTTTCATGCTGCGAGCACACCTGACATTGCGGCAAGCAAAAATTCTCAGTTGTCCCGTTTACGCGAAGATCTGAGCACGCTGCTAAACACCCGTGGGCTTGTCAGCACACTGGACCTCAGCCAAGCGCCTTACGTCGCTCGTTCTGTACTGAACTACGGGATTGACAGCATTGCGGGCAAGACACTCTCCAGTTTTTCTCCGGAGGCTCTGGTGAAGCGTATTCATCAGGCCATTCTGGCCTACGAGCCAAGGGTGATTCGCCACAGCTTGCAGGTTTCCTGGGTAAGCCGCACCGAAGCGCCCCTGTTCGAAATACAGATGGTCATCGAGGGGCAACTGCGCGATGCAGAGGTCGCTCACCCGTTCACCTTTCGCTCCATCTGGAATACCCAAAGTGGTGCGGTACACCTCGATACAGCACCCCTCAGGGGGCGGCATGGATGAGCGACTGTTGCGCTTGTACGAGCGCGAATTGCAGTTCCTGCGAGAAGGGGCTGCCGAATTTGCCAAGGCCTACCCCAAGGTGGCAAGCCACATTGGCCTGGACACCCAACACAGCCACGACCCCGGTGTGGAGCGTCTGCTCGAGGGGCTGGGCTTCCTGACGGCCCGCATTCAACTGCAGATGGCGTCGGAGTTTCCGCAGTTCACCAGCAACCTGCTGGAGCAGCTCCAGCCTCAATCGTTAATGCCACTGCCGTCCATGGCGGTGGTGCAGTTCACGCCGGACAAAGCTTGACGGGCGCACTGTGCGGTGTGAGTGGCGTAGCACTCAGCCGGTCACCTTGTGGCCGGTGCAGATCGAGTCTGCCGACTACCTTGCCAGTACCAGCCTGCTATCAGGGTTGCCTGCCAGGTTTACCGGCCAGGCGCACTCGGTGTTGCGGCTGCGCTTGCGAACCACCACGGGCGTCACGTTCAAGCAGATTGCTCTGGAGGCGCTGTGCGTATACCTGAGTGGGGCAGGGGCGTTGGCGGTTCACGAAGCGCTGCTCTCGCGTGCAGTCGGTGTGCTTGCAAGGCCGGTTGAGGACACCCCGGCCTGGTGCGAATTCATTGAGCCCGCGTGCATCACCCAGGCCAATCTTGACGGCGCGCCTGACACACAGGAACCCTTGCGTGGCGTCAGTGGGCACGCCGGCTTCGCGCTGCTCAGGCGTTTTCTGGCGTTTCCCGAAGGGCAGCGCTTTATCAACCTGTCCGGGCTGGGCCCGGCGGTACGTCGGTGCGACGGTGAGCACCTGGAACTGCTGATCGTGTTGGCGCCGTTGTCCAATCAGCTGCCTGCCGGGCTCGATGGTTCGATGTTCAATCTGTTCTGTGCGCCGGTGCAGAACCTGTTCCAGAAACGTACTGATCGCATCAACGTGTTGCACCATCGGCCGGAGATTCCTGTGCTGGTCGATCAGGCGAACCCCTTGAACCACGAAGTTCATCAGGTGCTGGAGGTGCACGGCTACTTTAGCGGCAGCCGCGAGCGCCAGCGCTTTGTGCCATTGTATTCGCCGCAGGCGCGGGCAACCAATGCAGCCGGCACCGGCTTTTTTCAGGTACAGCGGGCGCCCAGCCGTCCGCGCTCGGCTGCACTGCATGGCAAGCCGTCTTATGCGGGCAGTGACCTGTCGATTGCCCTGGTAGACCCTCAGCACCCGCCGTATCGACCGGACCTGCATCAACTGGCGGCTGAAGTACTCTGCTCAAACCGCGACCTGCCGTTGCACATTGGCTTCGGCAAGGGCAATACCGATTTTGTCCTGGATGTCAGTGCCCCCGTACTGGCCATTCGCAGGCTGGCTGGCCCGTCGACGCCGCTCGCTGTGCCGGTTTCGGGCGAGGGGCCCTGGCAGGCAATTCAGCATTTGTCGCGGAACTACCTGCCACTGGCCAATGACGATGGACTGGCCGGGGCACAGGCGTTGCGCGAACTGCTATCGCTTTACATCGCCCCGGATGATGCGGTGCTGCAGCGCCTGCTTGAAGGCATCGTTTCCTTGCGCGCCACCGCGCTGACACAGCGCTTGCCCGGCAGCGGGCCGGTAGCGTTCGGCCGTGGCTTGCAACTGCATCTGACCCTCGATGATGCCGCTTGCGAGGGCATTGGTACCGTTGCTTTCGGTGCGGTGCTGGATGTCTTTTTCGCCCGCTATGCGGCCATCAATGCGTTTACCCAGACCGTGCTGTACACCGTGGGACGCGGGATGATCATGCGTTGGCCGGTGAGGAGTAGCCAATGCATGACCCTGTGAGCCCTTGGGAGCAACTGCAGCGTCAGGCCTGGCGTTTCGATTTTTTCAGCGCGTTGCGCTGCCTGGATGCGCTCGACCCGCAGCGCCCGCGCCTGGGCACGTCGGAACACCTGCGAGAGGATCTACTGCGCCTGGGCCAGGCGGTGTCACTGGCCTTCGAGCCGGCCATGCTGCGCAACCTGCAACTGCGCGAGGGGCTGCCGCCACAGTTGCGGGTGACCTTTTTTGGCCTGACCGGGGTCAATGGCCCGATGCCGTTGCCCTTCAGTGAAGAGGCCTTGTCCCGGCAGATTAACCACAACGACGGAACACTGGCCAGTTTTCTGGACATCTTTCACCACCGCCTGCTGTGCCTGTTGTATCGCAGCTGGGCAATGGTGCGCCCGGTTGTCTGCGCCGACCGGCCAAACCAGGACCGTTTTTCCGAGTATGTGCAAGCGTTCGTTCCACACAGCGAACGCTATTACGCCAGCCAATACCTCGACCAGCGACGCAGTGCCGAGGGCCTGCTGGGTGTGTTGCGCGATCACCTGCAGGTGCCCGTCACCCTGCATCAATGGCATGGGCGCTGGAGTGCACTGGCGCCAACAGATCAACTGCAGTTGGGCGCTGGCACCGAGGCCGCGCAACTGGGGCGCAGTTCCTTGCTCGGGCGCAGGGCGTGGAATGTCCAGCACAGCGTTCGCGTGACACTCGGACCGCTGTCGCTGGCCGATATGACACGCTTCTTGCCTGGCACCGAGGCGTTGCGCGACCTGGCACGGCTGGTGGATGACTACCTGGGGTGTGGCTTTGAGTGGGATGTGCAACTGCTGCTCGCACCGAGTGCCAATACGCCGATGCGTCTGGGGGGCAATCTGTCCCTTGGCCTGACCTCCTGGTTGTCCAGCAACCGCCCCGCGACTCAACCACGAGCCTGTGTTCTGACCCCGGCTCGTCTTCAATGACTACAACAGGAACTGCGCCATGACTGACATCAGCCGCGCCAAGCTTTTTGGAAAGCTCGACACCTTGGCTTACCAGGCGATGGAGTCCGCCACAACCTTGTGCCGGGTACGAGGCAACCCTTACGTCGAGCTGGTGCATTGGTTCCAGCTGGTGCTGCAACAGCCAGACTCCGACCTGCGACGCATCAACGAGCGCTTCGGCCTGAACGCGGGCACGCTTTCCAGCGATTTGATCAGCGCCCTCGACCGCTTGCCCGCGCAGGCGGCCTCGGTCGTCGACCTTTCCGCTCAGCTGGACGAAGCCATGGAGCGCGGCTGGTTGTATGGGGCGCTGCAACTGGATGCGAGCAGAATTCGCAGCGGTCACTTGTTGCTCGGTGTGCTGGGTACGGGAAGCTTGCGGCATACCTTGTTCGCAATGTCCCGTGAGTTCGAGAAGATCAATCGTGAGACGCTGCTCGAACAGTTCCACGAAATTGTCCAGCGTTCACCGGAGCAGCCCGTGGTACCCGGTGACGGAGCACCAACGGACCAGCCCCGTGAAGCATCCAGCACATTGCAGCGTTACACCAGCGACCTCACCGAGCAGGCACGGCTTGGCAACCTCGACCCGGTGCTGGGGCGCAATGAGGAGGTGCGTCAACTCATCGACATTTTGATGCGTCGACGTCAGAACAACCCATTGCTGGCCGGTGAGGCGGGCGTTGGAAAAACCGCTGTGGTCGAGGGCTTTGCCCAGCGAATTGTCGCCGGTGACGTGCCCGAAGCGTTCCTCGGGGCCCGCGTGCTGGCGCTGGATATTGGCTTGTTGCAGGCCGGTGCCAGCGTCAAGGGCGAGTTCGAGCAGCGCCTGCGCCAGGTGGTCGACGAGGTGCAGGCGGCCACGCAACCGACACTCTTGTTCATCGACGAAGTGCATACCCTGGTCGGCGCTGGCGGTCAGGCCGGCACTGGTGACGCAGCCAACCTGCTCAAGCCGATGCTGGCGCGGGGCAAACTGCGTACGATCGGCGCCACGACCTGGAGCGAGTATAAAAAGCACATCGAGAAGGACCCTGCGCTCAAGCGACGTTTTCAGGTACTGCGGGTAGACGAACCGAGCCCCGAGGTTGCGATCACCATGTTGCGCAGTGTGCAGCCCACCTTGCAGCGTCACCATCGGGTGCAGATCCTCGATGAGGCGGTGGTGGCTGCCGTCCACCTGTCACACCGTTATCTGCCCGATCGCCAACTCCCGGATAAAGCCATCAGCCTGCTCGACACCGCCTGTGCGCGGGTTGGCATCAGTCAGCAAGCGATGCCCGCACAGTTGGCTGACAGCCGCGAGCGCATTGCGAACCTGCGCGCTGAAAAAGTGGTGGTGCAAACGGAACAGGCCATTGGCCTGCTCGACCCTGAGCGTCTGCAACGCCTTTCGCAGCAACTGCGCGATGAACAGCAGTACAGCGCTGAGCTGGAAAAGCGCTGGCAGGCGCAAACTGCTTGGGTCGGCGAGATCCAGCAGTTGCGCGAACGCCTCTGCACCGAGCACCTCGCGCCAAGCGCGGAGCAGGCTGAACTGCAGGCCGCCTTTCTGGAGCGCACCGAAGCGTTGCAGCAGCGCTTGCACGCCGCCCAGTCTGAAGCGCCTGCCCTGGTACTGACGGATGTCGATGCGCAGTCGGTGGCCAGCGTGCTGCAAGGCTGGACCGGCATTCCGCTGGGCATCCTGCAGCGCAATGAAATTGAAACCATCCTCAACCTCGCCGAGCGCCTGGGTGAGCGTGTCATTGGCCAATCTCATGCGATGGAAGCGATTGCCCGTCGTATTCAGACCTCCCGTGCCGGGCTCGATCACCCGGGCAAACCGGTAGGGGTGTTCCTGCTTGCCGGCCCTTCTGGCGTAGGCAAGACGGAAACCGCCCTGGCCCTGGCGGAACTGCTGTATGGCGGTGAGCACAACCTGGTAACGATCAACATGAGTGAGTACCAGGAGCCGCACACCGTTGCTTCGCTCAAGGGCGCGCCGCCGGGTTATGTCGGTTACGGTGAAGGCGGTGTCTTGACCGAGGCGGTGCGCCGTCGGCCGCACTGCGTGATCCTGCTCGACGAGATTGAAAAGGCTCACCCCGACGTCCATGAAGTGTTCTTCCAGGTGTTCGACAAGGGCTGGATGGAAGACGGCGAGGGCCAGGTCATCGATTTTCGCAATACCTTGATCCTGATGACCACCAACGTGGGCTCCGAAGTGCTGTTCAACCGGCAAGGCACCGAGACGGACCAAGACCTTGAACAGCTGCTCAAGCCGGAACTGCTGCGCGTGTTCCCGCCCGCGCTGCTCGGTCGCCTTGTTGCCATTCCGTACTTTGCGCTCAACGACGACATGTTGGCCCGTATTGTCGAGTTGCAACTAAAGCGCGTCGCCGCACGCGTAGAACAGCGCTATCAGGTACCGCTGCACTATGACGCGGTATTGGTGGACTATATCGTCAGCCAGTGCACCGATATACACAGTGGTGGGCGCATGGTTGATTCCATCTTGACGAATGGGCTTTTACCGCAGCTCAGTCGCGCATTCTTGCTGGGCGAAATAAATCAGACCGTGCCTCAACGGGTCAGTTTATCGGTTGGGGATGCAGGGATTATTTACGAGTTCGCCAATGACTAAGGCCTTTTTTAGTCGGCAGTCCCCGTTTTAAGGCGCGCGGTTCAGGCCAAAGAGGCTGCTTCACTACAACTCGGTTTAAAAATTCGTTTTAAAACAACACGGTTTAACACCGCGCGCCTTTTAGCTATGTGGGCGCGAGGTGTTTGCTTGTTTGGCGTAATGGTAAATGAGTTTGGCGGGTGAATAGATGAAATGGGTGTGCGGTCAAACCATTGGGTTAAACAAAACGCTGTCTGAAAATCCTTCGTACCTCTCGGATTTTTCCTATTTAACGCTTCGTGGTTTTGGCCAAAATACCGCTTCACGTTTTCATCGGTGTCGGTTGCCGCATAACGTAACCAATTATTCAGCGGAGGGGCTGCTGTGCCAGAACAAGTTGTAATGGGGGCGTTGTTACGGTGTTCATTCGGGGCTGCGCCTGCGAACTTGGCTGTACTGCCGGTAAACCGCTACAACGTTGAAGGCCAGCCCGCCGCCAACATCATGGACCACAAGCCGATGGTCAACATCGCCCCGTTCGGCGTGTGTTCGTCGATGGCCAATCCGACGGTCTCCGCCGCGACGTCTGCGGCAATGGGGGTACTGACCCCAATGCCCTGTGTGCCGGCAACGGCCTCGCCCTGGACACCCGGCGCTGCCAAGACCCATCTCGCGGGGCAACCGGCGCTGCATAGCCAATCCACCTGCCTGTGCAACTGGGGGGGCGTGATCAAGATCGTTCAGCCCGGTACCCGTAAAACGATGATTGCCTGAGGGGCTGCACGTGACTAGCGCTTCTGCAAAACACGCCCCTACCTCCTGCTCCTTCGCCGGGCCGCCAGGTTCCACTGCGTTGTTGTTCGCCGGCCTGGACGGTAGCGAGGGGCTGAGCCAGTTGTTTGAATACACGGTCAAGGCCCTGAGCCCGGAGGGCGAACTGAAGGCCGATGATTGGCTGGGCCAGCCTCTGGTCGTCGAGCTCCCGTACGACTTTCAAGCGCCTGCACGTGTCCTGCACGCGCACATCTGTGGTTTCCGCCGTGTGGCGGATCAGGGCCAACTGCCGTGCTATGAGTTTTTACTGCGCCCCTGGTTATGGTTTGCAACCTGTGCGAGCAACAGCCGGATTTTTCAAAGCAAGTCGGTGCCTGAGGTGCTCAAGGAGGTACTGAGCGTATACCCGGGAAACCTGGACTGCGTGCCCCTTGAGCAGTACCCGGCATTGGAATACTGCGTGCAGTTCGGTGAGAGTGATTTCGCCTTTGTCAGCCGCCTGATGGAGGAGGCCGGGCTTTACTACTTTTTCCGGCACACCGCTGAAGGGCACTGCCTGGTGATCACCGATTCAATGAGTGAACACACGCTGCTTGAAGGTGATCATCGGTTTGAACTGGGTGGAGGCCAGCCCGAGCTGTTCAATCGCTTTTCGGCGTGGGTGCCGGAGCAGGTGTTGTGCAGTGGTCGAGTGCGTGCCACCGACTTCGATTTCACCAAGGCCAACACCCGCGAAGCCAGCGTGCTCAGCGCCGATGCCTCGGTGGTCATGGCGCATGATCAGGCCACTTATGAACACTACCACTACCCAGGGCACTTCAATGACGTCACTGCGGGTGAGGCAGCGACCAAGGTTCGGGTACAGGCGCTGAATGCCGAACAGCAGCGCATCCGCGCAGCAGGTTGCGCACCGTATCTTCTGCCCGGGGCCTGCTTCACCCTCGAGGGGCATCCCGAGCACAACCAGAACACGCATTACCTGATCGTCCAGGCACAGCTTCAGGCAACCTGTGTGACCTCGACCTACGGCGTCAGTGGCCCACGTTTCAGTTGTCAGGTCGTGGCGATCCGCAGCGACGGTTGCTACCGCGCCGAACTCAAGACCCCACCGCCAAAGATCGTTGGTCCGCAGACCGCGTTCGTCGTCGGCAAGGAGGGCGAGCCGCTGTGGGTCGACGAATTCGGGCGGATCAAGGTGCAGTTCCACTGGGACCGTAGCGACCAGCGCAACGAGAACTGCTCATGCTGGGTGCGTGTCGCGCAACCCCTGGCCGGGCAGCGCTGGGGGGCGGTTTTCCTGCCACGGGTAGGCCAAGAGGTCGTGGTGGAATTTCTCGACGGCAATCCGGACCGTCCGCTGGTGACCGGGAGCCTCTACAACGGCGGCATGCGGCCACCCTACGCGTTACCCGCGCAGGTCGCTCGCAGTGGCATCAAGAGCCAGTCGCTGGGGGCCGAGGATGTCTACAACGAACTGCGTTTCGAGGACAAGGTTGGCGCCGAGCAGTTGTTGTTCCATGCCGGGCGCAACCAGGACATCACGGTGCGTAACGATGCCTTTGAACACATCGGCAACGATATACACCTCAAGGTAGGCGGCAATGCTTACCGCCAGGTGATGAAAGACGCCCACGAGCACATTGACAGTGACCTTAACGCTCGGGTCAGCGCGGACTACTCGCTTGATGTCGGTGGCGACCAGGCCTGTGCGATCAACGGCAGTTGCTCGCTTGAGGTGGGCGCTGATCAGCAGATCAAGTTGGGCGGCGCGCATTCACTGGACATCGGCGCAGACAGCGATATCAAGGTTGGCGGCAAGTTCAAGCTCGGTGCCAGCAGTGTCGACGTCAAGGGCAGCCAGACGATCACCCTTGAAGCGGGCCAGACGCTGGTGCTCAAAGCCGGTTCCAGCACGGTGGAGTTAGGCCCCAAGGGGGTTTCGATCAATGGCGCGATGGTGGCCATCGACGGCAAGGGCAAGGTCGATATCAACGGGGGCGGCGAGGGTAGCTCGGCGTCCGCAGAGGCGCCGTCACCCAAACAACCGCAAAAACCGAAAAAAACCAAAGCCCCCAAGGAGGCTGATGATGGCCGCGACTAACACCGTTGCAAAGGTCCCGCGCACGGTGCTGCGAGGCACATTGCTGATGGCCCTGGGATTGCTGCAGGGCTGCCAGGCATTTGGCTGGTTTCAGGCGCCTGCGCCACTCGACCCGAAAAAGCGCGTGGACATTGTGGCGGCGCTCGATGTCAATCCGAACCTCTTTGGTCGTCCGTCTCCTGTGTTGCTCACGTTCTATCAACTGAGCGATGCCACAACCTTCCTCAAGGCGGACCTGTCACGGCTTGAGCATGCCAATGAGTCGTCGGCCGATGCGACCTGGCTCGTGCGCGAGACGTTTCAGTTAAGCCCTGGCGAACGGCGCGAACACCTTTTCGTACCCCATCCGCAGATGCGCCTGGTGGGCGTGGTAGCGGAGTACCGCGACCTGGATAACGCTCAATGGCGCGCGGTAGATGTCTTTCAAGCCCAAAGCCCCGAGGTACTGAAGGTGAACCTGGCGCGGGACAGGGTATCGGTTCAGGCCATTCCAATAGCAGAGGGCTTAACACATGCTCAGCAATGACGGCGTTGTCTGGTCGGAAGGCATGTTCCTCCAGCCGCAGCATTTCCAACAGCAACAACGCCACGTGCAGGCGCAGTTGGTTCAAGGGTTGCAAGCGGTACAGGCTAACGTCTGGGGGTTCAGCGCATTGAAACTCGACCCGGCGCAGTTGCTCCTGGGGCGAATCCAGTTGCTCGAGTGTGCAGGTGTTCTACCCGATGGCACGCTGTTCAGCCTCGATAGCCAAGGCCTGGCGCAGGCCGGCTTTGTGGTCCCTGAGGGTGCACGCGGGCTGGACGTGGTATTGGCCTTGCCCAGAGCGGGCGCTGCACACATTGACGTCGAGCACGCGTCTGCCGCCGACAGCCTGTCGCGCTACCATCAGCTGGAGGCCACGGTGCAGGACAGCACCGCCGAGGGTGCCGCAGAGGCGACCTTGCAGCTTGCCCGGCTCAACCTGCGCCTGGCACGTCGGCAGGACGTCGAGCAGTCACATGTGTACCTGGATGTCGCCCGGGTGCTTGAACGCAGTTCTGGTGGCCAGGTCAGCCTGGATGAGGCCTTCATCGCACCGGTTCTGAACTGGCGCCTGGCGCCGCGGCTGGCGGCATTCGTGGATGACTTCCTCGGCCGTGTTCGGCAGCGGGGCTACATGTTGGCGACCAACATGGGTGTACCAGGGCTGGGCGGAATCGCCGAGGTTCATCATTTTCTGATGCTGCAGACGATCAACCGAGCCGAGCCGATGCTCGCCCACCTTGCAAGCTACCCGGGCTTGCACCCCGAGGTCCTGTTCCGTGAGTTGGTCGCACTGGCCGGTGAGTTGGCGATTTTCTCTGAAACCAGCAAGCGGCCAAAGTCCTATCCGGTGTACCGGCATGATCGGCTCGCCGACAGCTTCGACCCCGTCATGATCGACCTGGCTCATATCCTCAGTGCGCAGGCCGGAACCGATGTAGTGCCCCTGGCCTTGAATGAGCGTGAACACGGTATTCGTGTTGCCGCCGTGCTCGACACCAGCCTGTATGGCAGCGCCCGCTTTGTACTTGCAGTGCGTGCGCAAGTGCCGGATGACGAACTGCGCAAGGTGTTCCCGACGTGCCTGAAGGTTGGGCCAAGCGAACGCGTCGCCGACCTCGTCGACCTGCAGCTACCCGGAATCAACGTCTGTGTTCTGCCGGCCGCGCCGCGTGAACTGCCGTATTACGCAGGCTTCAGCTACTTCGAGCTTCAGCGCGACAACCCGTTGTGGCAGGCACTTGGCAGCAGCGCCGGTTTCGGCCTGCATGTGGCCGGTGATTTTCCGGGCTTGCAACTGGCCTTCTGGGCGATCAAGGAGCCTCAATGAAACGCCGTTTCTGGACCCCTCTTGCAAACATCAAGGCGCGCTGGGGCGCGTCGGCGTTGCCGGCCCCGACAGCGCGGCCACATGACGCCTTGCCCGCGCTGAGCAGCGAAGGGCTTGGGCTGCATGCCAGTGACCTGCTGTATGAGGTCGTGCTGCTGCGCAGCCTTGAGCAGGCGCCCGACCTTGATGATCTGCGCGCCCATCTGGTCACCCAGATGCGTACGTTCCATCGGAAGGCGGTGGAGGATCGCGTACCGGTCAGCCTGGTTGAGCGCGCCCAGTATGCGATGTGTACGCTGCTCGATGAAACCATCTCCAGTGCTGAATGGGGCAGGGGAGAGTGGTCGAAACACAGCCTGCTGATGATCTTCCATGGCCAGACCTCAGGTGGAGACGGCTTTTTTGGCTATCTCGATGCTGCAGAGCTCAAACCTGAGGAAAACCTCCCGTTGCTGGAAGTGATGTACCTGTGCCTGGCCCTTGGCCTGGAGGGCCGCTACCGCATTCAGAGTGAAGGGCGCGCCGCGCTTGCGCTGCGGCGTAACCACCTGTTCGAAACGATTCGCATGCAACGCGGCTACCTGCCTACGGTCAGCCCGGATGAGCCGGTGCGTGGCTGGCGTCATGACTACTTCAGCCGTCGCCGTTATGTCTGGTGGGGGTGTGGGGCGTTGCTGGTGATGTTGGCGGCCGGCTTGGCCTATCACCTGGAAAACCGTTCCTACCAAACCCTGGTGCGGTTGCAGGCACTGGAGCAGGCACCGCTGAACACCTTGGCGCAGCAACTGGCCCTGGCGCTTTCCGCAGACGTACGGGCTGGCCGCCTGTACCTGCTTGAAGACGGCCTTGGCGTGCGCATCACGATCAGTTCCTCCGGTTTGTTTGCTGCCGGCGGTAGCGAAGTGGCGTCCCTCTACGAGCCTGTATTGAAGCGTATTGCCGCTGCACTGGAGCAGTGGCCGGTGCACATCAAGGTGATTGGCCACAGTGACGACACGCCGGTGGCGAGCCGCTTGATTTCCAATCAGGCATTGTCGCTGGCCCGTGCCGAGACCGTGCTTCGCGCGCTGGTGGGCAATGACATTGACCCTCTGCGCTATACCGCCGAGGGGCGTGGTGAGCTTGAACCCTTGTTCGCCAATGACAGCCCGGATAACCGTGCCCGAAACCGTCGCGTGGAAATTTTCGCCTATCCCACGCAAGGCTGACTGAGACGGCATTCCCCCACACCTTTTACTTGCGGATGTTGCTGCCATGCTTCTGCGCGCCATGAAAACCCTGCTGTTCGCCTGTTCGGCGCTGCTGGGCCTTGTAGTTATGATGTACCTGGTCCTGATGCATGGCCAGCGTCTGGCAGTCGATGGTTACGCACCCTTGGCCAGTGTGGTGAGCCGTCTGCTGCTCTGCGCCGGGCTTGCGGTTCTGGCACTGGTGCTATGGCTGCGTCGGCGTCGGCGCACAAAGGAAACCGATCCAGCGCCCTTGATCGACGCCGCGCCGCAGGAGGCCTGTTCGGACCGGGAACGGCTGCTGCGCGAGCGGCTGCAGGCCTGGTTTCAACGCGCCAGCGGCAGGTTGCCGGGGTTCTTGCTGATCGGCCCGCCGGGGCTGGACAAGGGCCCGTTGCTCGGCCTGAGCGGCAACGCCAACGACGACCTGCGCTGCACCACGGTGAGCGGTTTCGCCCTGTTCGATATCAACGGCAGCCTGCTGAGCCCGTCTCAACCTGAGCAGGCACGGCTGTGGCGTCTGTTGCTCGATGAGCTCAAACAGGCTGAGGTTGGCGGCACACTGCCGCGCGGAATCCTGCTGGTGCTGTCGGCGCTGCAGTTACACAAAGCGAGCGTCGCCGAACGCGATCAGTTGGCACTGATGCTCCGTGCGCGCCTTGAAGAACTGGCCAGTCGCTTTGGTAACGCCCTGTCGGTGCAGGTGATCGTCAGCGGTTGTGAGCAACTGCCCGGGTACACGGAGTCGCTGGCGTGGCTGGCGGCAGACCGGCGTGAATTGAGCCTGGCGTTTGCGCCTGCCCTGCGTAACCGAGACCTGCTCGCGACCTTAGGCCCGCGCATGAGGGCGCTGATTGCCGACCTGCACAGCACCGCGCTCGAACGTCTTCAGCGCGAGCCGGATGTTCAGGTGCGCTCCATGCTGTTCGGCTTCACGCCGATGTGGCGCGCACTCTCCATGAGCCTGCAGGCGGTGCTGGAAACGGCCCTGGCCCAAGAACGCGGCATTGCCCAGGTCGCCCTGCAGTCGGTGCGTTTCAGTGCACAACCGGCCACGGTCGAATCGCCGGCCCCGGTCTTGTTGCGGGCGTTGCACACCTGTTGGCGCCCCGGCCGACTGCGCACGCCAATGCGCCAGGGGCTGGCATGGGGCAGTTCATGGGCACACGTTCTGGTGCCGGCAATCAGCCTGATGCTCGGCCTGCTGTTGCTCAGCCTGCACCGCGATCAGACCCGTCGCCTGGAACACGCCGATCAACAGATAGCAGCGTTACAGCAGGCGCCCCATCATGCCAACACCCCGGTGCTGGGGGGCGACACCCTGTTGCGGCTTGATCGGCTCGCCCACATGGCGCACACCCTCGACCAGGGCTGGTTGCCCTGGTCGACCGGTCGTCAATTGCAGTTGCATGCGGCGCAAGCCTATGCGCATGCCCTTGAACAGCAGGTGCTGGCCGATCTGCTGCAGCGTCTCGAAGATCGTCTACGCCGTGCTCAAACCCTTAGCGAAGCAACACTGCGCCAGAGCCTGTCGTTGTACCTGATGCTTGGCGGTGAAGGGCGCTTTGATGCGCAAGCGCTGGGCGAGTGGTACGCCAGCGCCTTTCGCGACAGTGCCGGAAGCCGCCTGAGTGATGCGCAGCATCAGCAGTTTGACGAGCACCTGCAACGGTTGCTCAAACGCCTGGCACTGTCCACGCCACGGCCACTGGACCGCGGGCTCATCGAGCAGGCGCGCAACCAGCTGGCGGCTGAACCTGTGGCTCACCGGTTGTACCGGCAGCTACTGGAGCAGGTGGATGATCGCACCCTGAGCGAATTCAGTATCGCCTCTGTACTGGGCGCGGGCGGCCTGTTGCTGTTCACCAAGCGCAGCGGAGAATCCCAGGCCCGTGGGGTACCGGGGCTTTACACCGTTGAGGGGCACCGGCGTTTTAGCGCACGCGTCGAGCCAATGCTGGCGCTAGCGCTTGTACAAGAGCGACGCCTGATGGGGCAGGCCGAGGTGCTGAGCATCAAGCCCATCAAGGACGAGGTGCTAGCGCTCTACCATCAGGCCTATATCGAACAGTGGGAGGCGTTTTTCGACGACCTGCAAGTCAGCGGTCTGGATCAGTCCGAACATGTACCGCGTCGGTTGTTGCAACTGGCGCAACGCGACTCGCCGTTGCTGGAACTGTTGCACGCTGCGGCGCGCCACACCCAGCTGTCGCCCGTATTACCATCCCACGGCTTGCTGGAGCGCGCCCTGCAGAAAGGCGAGCACCTGCAGCAGCGGGTCGGCCTGGCTCAACCGGTACCGGCGGTTACCCCGTTGCCTCATCCGGTCACCCAGCATTTCAAGCCCCTGCACCAATGGCTGTCGGCCGAGGCACCGGCGAGCACGTCCGAGCAGTTGCTGCTCGCCTTGAAAGACACCGCCTTGTTCATCGACGCCAGCCAACAGGGCGTGCGGCAGAAAGTGCCCATGGACGCCAGCGATTCGTTGCAACGCCTGAGGGAAGAGGTGGAGCAACTGCCCGCGCTGCTTCAACCCATGATGCTGGACATCGTTCAGGTCGGTCAGCAGCACGTGCAGCAACACACCCGACACGTGCTTGAGCGTGCATGGGCCAGCGACGTCGCGCCCCTCTGTGAGCGTGCGCTGAGCGGGCGTTACCCGTTCGACGGCGATTCAGACACCCAGGTGTCGCTGGACGATTTCAACCGGCTGTTTGCGGCCGACGGCGTGCTGCAGCGCTTTGTAGAGCAGCACTTGGACGGCCAGCTTGATACCCGGTCACGCCCCTGGCGCTTGAACGAGGGCGCTTCGGTGGGCGGCGTCAGTGCGCCACTGCTGGCCACCCTGGAGAACGCCGCACAGCTGCGCGACAGCTTTTTCCCGGCGGGCCAACACCAGGCACAGCTGGCATTCGAACTCAGCCCGCTGATGATGAGCGAGCGCATCGCCCGTTTTACCCTGGACTATGACGGTGCGCGCTTGAACTACAGCCATGGGCCGCTGGGTTCGGCGCTGTTCGAATGGCCCGGCAAAGCCCTGGGCAGTGAAATCCGGGCCAGCGTGACACTGCTTGACGGCCGCACCCTCATCCGCAAAAGCACCGGGCCCTGGGCGTGGTTTCGCCTGATCGACCAGGCACGGCAAATCCCGACCGAAGATCCCGAGGCACGTCAGCTGGTGTTTGATTTCGAGGGCGAAGAAGTGCGCTTGCAGTTACGTGTGGGCCGGGCGGGGGCTCCGTTTGATAGTCAGGGGGTGAGGCGGTTTGATTGTGCTGTCATTAATAGTTTAATTGAGCAGTCCAAATCTTAATGGCACATATGTGATGCGCATTTCGCGCTAGGCAGCGGCTATGAAATTTACTGTTCTGTTTTTAGATGTCAATCAGTTGTTAAATGAAAAAAGGAGTGTTTATTTTGAATAGGCTGCAAAACAAGCGGGGAGCGATAGGCGCTGATCTATATAGAACCGATTCAACAGAAAGAATCCCAATCCCGCTATCTGCATTATCTCCACTCCGAATGGTAAAGCAAGAAGCTTTAGAGGACATGCTTCAAAATAAAAATCGTAAATTTTTGAATCTTACTGCCGTAAGAGACCAATACCGCATCACCATAATAAATGGAAGGCTTTACTATAAGAATTTTCCACTAACAACAAGGGAGGATGGTAGATTTAAGTTCATACAGGATCAAAGTGGCGATATGTTTGGCGTTGAGACAGTTGATGATCCAGATGGAATCAAGCACTCATCGCTACTGGGGAGCTCCTGGCCAATCTCTGCAGGAACAATTGTTGCTACAAATGGCATTGTGCAAGTTCTATCAGGTTCATCTGGACATTTTCAGCCAAGTGTCAGTCACTTGGCTTATACCGAAAATTATCTAAGGCAGAATGATGTCTTGGTTGTACAATTTCTGCCATTTTGGACGACTGAAAATAAATCACGTCGGGTCAAAAGAGATGTACCGTCTTATATGAAAAAATATATGAGCTGACGGATTTTTAACGCCTTATATGCCGGCAAATGTAAGTCGCTCCGCCGCGAACGCTTCCTGATCGAGATGGATCAGGTGGTACCCTGGAAGGGCTTTATTGTGCTGATCGAGCCCTATTATCCAAAATACCGAGGCACATAAGTTGATGCTTGATTTCGAACTAGAGGAAGTGCGCTCGCCGTCACGTCTAAGTCGTGTGGGCGCTTCATCCAGGCGACGCTGAAAGGCCGTCGCTACGCGCTGGCCTCCCCAAAAATTCCACTCTAGACCGCCACCTTCAAGGTGGCGGCTTCGTCTCAGGCGTTTCCTACGTTTGTGTAGGGAGAGTGTTTCCTGTTAGCGTTCGCAACTGTAAACTATTCTCAATAGCGACAGTCAACAACGTCTACAGGGAGCGGGGAGCGTCATGAAATTGGGGTTTAGTGCAGGGAAATTCGGGGCCGGTGCGTTCTCGTCACAGTGGCTGGGGCTAGGGGCTGTGACGGCGTTGAGCTCGCTGCTGCCGATGGGCGTGGCGTACGCACAGAACGCAGCCGATACCGGCTCCGGGACGTATGTGGAGTTGGCGCCTTCGGCAGTGGAGGCCAAGGCGGTGGAAGACACCGGTTACGTCGCCACTCAAGCGCAGGGCATCACCAAGAGCAACGTGCCGCTGATCGAAAACCCGCAGTCGGTTACGGTGGTCACGCGCAAGCAAATGAACGCACAGGATGCGCAAACCCTCAGCGAAGCCCTGCGTTACACCGCAGGGGTAAACGCCGAGCCGTTCGGCGCCGATAACCGCAACGACTACATTTACATCCGCGGTTTCGATCAGTCCAACGATGGCCTGTTTCTCGATGGCCTGAACCTGCTGAACCGCAACTACGGCATGTGGCGTGTCGACCCTTACAGCCTTGAAAGTGTTGAAGTGGTGCGTGGCCCCAGCTCGGTGCTGTTCGGCCAAAGCTCGCCGGGCGGTCTGGTCAACCAGGTCAGCAAGCGCCCGACCGCGGCGCCGATCCGTGAGATCCGGGCCGAGTACGGCAGTTACGACAAGAAAGTCGGTGCGTTCGATATTGGCGGCAAGCTGGATGACGATGGCCGTTTCCTGGGGCGTCTGACTGCGCAGATAAAGGACGGCTCCACGCAGATCGATCATGTCGACGAAGAGAGCTGGTTCATCGCTCCGGCACTGACCTGGAACATCGATGACAACACCTCGCTGACAGTCCTTGCGCAGGTTCAGCACGAGCGCCTGGGCTCGGTGTTCCAGTACCTGCCGTACGAGGGCACGGTCAAAACCAACCCATTGGGCCGCTATGACACCGACCTGTTCGCTGGCGAGCCGGACTTCGACCACTTCGATCGCGATCAGGAAAGCATCGGCTACACCTTCGATCATGTGTTCAACGATGTCTGGAGCTTCAAGCAGAATTTCCGCTACCGCCATTTGACCCTGGACTACAAGTCCATTTATGGCCTGGGTTATTACAACCCTGCACCAACGGCAGACCTGGCACCAGGCGACTTTGGCCAGGGTTACCGTGGTGCGTTGACCTCCAAGACCACCGTCACTGGCTGGGCATTGGATAACCAGGCCCATGCGAATTTCAACACCGGCCCTGTCGAGCATAACGTCACCCTGGGCGGTGACATGCAGTACACCACCTACGACATCTTCAACCAGGGCAGCCCGGGCGGTGACCCGAACCCCTTCGATCTCTATAACCCAACCTACGGCAACTGGACACCGAGCGACCTGGCGACGTCCAACGACGTGGTCAGCAAGGTGCGTCAGCTGGGTATCTACACCCAGGATCAGTTCAAGATCGACAAGTTTGCCTTTACCTTGGGTGGCCGGGTTGACTGGGCACGTGTGAACCAGGACAGCGACGGTGGTACCGGTGCCTACGCGACTGCGCGCAACGCAGCGGGTACCAACCAGCGTAACGACCGCAAGGCGACCTACCGCGCAGGTGTGGTGTATCTGGCTGACAATGGCCTGGCGCCGTACTACAGCTATTCTCAATCATTCGCCCCCAACGTGGGCCTGACCACCGACCTCATGAAGCCGACCACCGGCGAGCAACATGAGCTGGGTATCAAGTACCAGCCCAAGGGCTCCAACAGCTCGGTGACGCTGTCGTTGTTCGACCTGCGCAAGAAGGACGTCCCGACCCCCGATCCAACCGACCCGAGCGGCCAGCGGCAGGTCCAGATTGGCGAGGTCCAGTCTCGCGGCGTCGAGCTGGAAGCGGTTGCCAGCATCACCGAATCGTTCAACGTGATTACCAGCCTGACCTACAACAAGGTCGAGATCACCAAGGACACCAACTATGAAGGCAACCGGCCGTACAACGTGCCGGAGAAAATGGCCTCGATCTGGGCGGATTACACCTTCAGGAACGGTGATATCAAAGGCCTGGGCTTTGGCGCTGGCGTGCGCTATGTCGGCTCCAGCTACGGTGACGATGCCAACAAACTGGATATTCCGGCCTATGCCCTGGTGGATGCCATGGTGCATTACGACCTGGAAAACTGGCGTGTGCAGTTGAACGCCAAGAACCTGCTCGACAACAACTATGCCACCTGCCAAGGCACGGAGTTCCGTTGCAACTACGGTTACCCGCGCATGCTCTCCACCTCTGTGTCCTACAACTGGTAAGCGTCTGTAGCCATCTTCGCCCCCTCCAGGATCGAGGGGGTGAACCCATCCGCCAAGCAAGGTGTTGTCATGATTTTTTCTCCTTTATCCCTCCTGCAGGTAGATGGCCGCCGACTGTCCATCGAGCAGCAGGGTGATCAATTGAACATCGACCTCGAAGGTCGCTTTGTGGGCTCGCTCGTCGTGGCTACGGGGGGCCAACGTGCCCGGTTGATGCTGCGGCCGTGCGAGGTCGAGCAGGTCAAGGACCTGACACTGGCCGCCTTGCATGCGGCCTTCCTGGTGCACCCGGTACGTGAGCTTGCACTGTCGGTTACTGGGCAGGCTCAGGTCAGCCTTTTGTTGCGCGAAGGCCTGGCGGTTCATGCGCCCGACAGCGAAGTATTGATTTGCCCGCAGCACCTGTTCCGCCAGCATCCGCAACCCTGGCTGGCCTATCCACCGTCCAGCCAGTATCCGTTGCAGTACCGTCTGAGCAATGGCAAGCGCCATCCGCAACGTGCACCGCGTCAGCCTGGCACAGTGTATCGACGTTACGTGGCGGAAATCGCTGAGACGATTTCGTTGCGCACGCTCGATCCACAGCAGGATCTGGAGGTGTTCAGCCGTTGGCAGAATGACCCGCGCGTAGCTGCGTTCTGGGAAATGACCGGCAGCCAGCAGGCGCATCGCGAGTACCTGGACGCTTTGCTGGCAGACCCCAAGGTGCACCCCTTGATCGCCTGCTTCAATGATGAGCCTTTTGCGTACTTCGAGGCCTATTGGGCCCGCGAAGACCGCATCGCGCCGTACTACGACGTGCAAGATTACGACCGTGGCGTGCATATGCTGGTCGGGGAGCAGCGCTACCGGGGCGCTCACCGGGTGAGTGCCTGGCTGTCGTCGTTGGCGCACTTCCTGTTTCTTGATGACGCCCGCACCCAGCGCGTGGTGGCCGAGCCGCGTGCCGACAACGCGAAGATGATCAACTATCTGCAGCGGGCCGGTTTCTATCGCGAGAAGGAATTCGACTTCCCGCACAAGCGCGCAGCCATGATGATCTTGCCGCGTGAAGTGTTCTTCGCCGATGCCCCGAACCACGGCGAACAGGCGCTGGTTGCTTGTTCTTAAATTAAAATCATTCTCATTCGTCACTTCCTCGACAAGCCCAAACAGGTTGTAGGCATGTGCCTACGAATCATTTCGATGATTCCGTTCGACAGGAAGGAACACTATGAGTTTTGACAGTGAAAACGCAGTCTTCGTCGTGGTCGTCAATGGTGAGCAGCAATACTCCATATGGCCCGAATACAAGGCGATTCCCGAAGGTTGGCAGGAGGCCGGCAAGCGCGGCCTGCGGCAGGAGTGCCTGGCTTACATCGCCAGCGTCTGGACCGACATGCGGCCCTTGAGCCTGCAACAGCAATTGGCCCACTGACAGGCCGGCGACTGCCGGGAATTGAAGGGCGGATGCGTTTGCTCCGCCCCATGTATCAATGCCTCCTTGTCTGACCGAAGTCGGTAGCGCGGGGGCACCAAGAGGGAGCGCGTGATGGAACTGCTGCAAATGGCCAAGCGTCTGGATGTCGCCGGAATCGGCGTCGGCCCGTTCAACCTGAGTCTGGCCGCGCTTATGGTCCCCCAGGCACAGCTCAACAGTTGCTTCTTCGAGCGCAGGCCGCGTTTCGACTGGCACGCCGGGATGATGTTGCCCGGCACCTACATGCAGACGTCCTACCTCAAGGACATGGTCACGCCGGTCGACCCGGCCAGCCGCTATGGTTTCCTGAACTATCTGGTCGACAAAGGCCGCTTCTACCGATTCATCAATGCGGAATACACGAATGTGCGCCGCGTCGAATACGCGGACTACATGCGCTGGGTGTCTGAGCAGTTGACCAATGTCGCGTTTTCCAGCGACGTTCAGGAGGTAACGTTCGATGGCCATGATTTTGTCATCGGCTTCGCCAATCGTCCGTCCTTGAAAGCCCGGCATATCGTGGTCGCGACCGGTTTGCTGCCGCACATTCCCGAGTGGGGGCGCGTGCTGGGCGGTGAACATTGTCAGCACAGCCATGGCTACATGCATGCGCAGCATTCGCTGGCCGGTAAGCGGGTGACCGTGGTGGGCGGCGGGCAGAGTGGCGCGGAGATCTTCCTTGATGTGCTCTCCGGGCGTCGAGGGGTGGTGTCCGAGCTGAACTGGATCACGCGCCGTGCCAACCTTGAACCGCTGGATGAGACCCCGTTCACCAACGAATACTTTTCTCCGGACTACGTGCGTGAATTCTATGCGCTGCCGGAAGCCGACAAGCGCCGCTTGGTGGTTCAACAGAAACTGGCGGGCGACGGTGTATCGCCGGTGACCTTGCGCGAATTGTCCCAGGCGCTGTACGAGAACGAGTTCTTGAACACGCAAGCGGTGCCTGCACGCATTTTGCCGCAGCGTGAAGTGGTGGCCATGCAGCGCCACGGCGGCCATTTCCAGCTCACGAACCACAACGGTTTCAACGGTGCCCGCGAACGCCTCGATGCCGATGAGGTGATTCTCGCCACGGGCTATCAGCAGACCTTGCCCAAGTGCATCGCCGCCTTGATTCCGCGGCTGGTCCATGATCAGGAAGGTGGCCTGGTGCTCAATCAGGACTACTCCGCGCAGTGGGATGGCCCCGCGAGTAACCGGATTTACGTCCAGAACGCGGGCCGATACACCCATGGCATTGCAGACCCGCAACTCAGTCTGGCCGCGTGGCGATCGGCAGTGATCATCAACAGCATCGCGGAAAAGCCGCTGTATGCGACAACGCCCGTGCCACCACCGCTGACCTGGAGCCATGCGCGTGAAGAGGGCGGTCGACAGGCGCGGGCATAACCGCTGCTGGCAGTGGCCGTTGCAAAGGCTGTTTTTCGCAACCTGTTTAAACCAAGGGAGGACGAATGGGGGTGCTTGGCTTGATCTACCGGCAGTATCGCTGGCCGTTGCTAGGGGTGTTGCTGTTGAGTGCGGCCAGCGCGGTGCTGAATGTTGGCGTCATCGCCTTCATCAAGAACCGCCTGATGGACGCCGAGGGGGCTGTCGAAGGTGCGATGCTTGCGTTCGCGGGTTTGCTGGCATTGCTGTTCGCGTTGAGTTTCGGCGTGCAGGCCTTCATCGCCAGCCTTGGGCATCGATTTGTTCATGGTCTGCGCCGCAGGTTGGTCAAGCAAGTGCTGGACTCGGATGTGGATCGTCTCGAAAGCCTGGGCAGTGCACGTCTGTTGGCCAGCCTGAGCGGCGACGTGCAGAAGATCACCATCGGGTTCATCAACCTGCCGGAGATCGTCTATGGCTCGATCCTCACCTTGGCCGCTTTTGGCTACCTGGCCTGGTTGTCGTTGCCCTTGTTTGGCGCGACCCTGGCCTGGCTGGCGTTGATGGTGGTCGTCAGCCAGCAGCTGATGCGCCGTACCCAGGCGCACATGCGCCAGTTGCGCGAGGCGGATGATGCACTGCACGCGCATTACCGCGCAGTTATCGAGGGGCGACAGGAGCTGGCACTGAACCGCACCCGGGCGCAGCACCTGTACGAGCAGGAGTACCTGGCCAGTGCCGGTGACTACTTTCATCACGTGGTGCGTGCCGATACCTTCCATTGGTCCAACAGCAACTGGGTCAACTGCATGATCCTGGCCAGCCTCGCGCTAGTGTTTGCCTTGGTCGGTGGCTACGGTTGGGCCGATTACACCGTGGCGTCGACCTTTGCCGTGGTGATCCTGTTCGTGCGCGCACCGCTGGTGTCGAGCATGGGCGCGATTCCCAATCTGCTGGGGGCCAACGTGGCGCTGGAGAAGCTGAATGCCTTGCAACTTCAGCCCTACCGGGAAGACTTCGACCTGCCCGCTGCCACGGCGTTCGAGGGTTGGCAGCGCTTGCAACTGGATGCTGTGACGTACCGCTACCGCTCCGAGGACGGTTCGGGTTTTGTTGTCGGCCCCCTGGACCTGACCCTGCAACGTGGCGAGCGAGTGTTCCTGGTCGGTGGCAATGGTAGCGGCAAGTCCACCTTGGCACGCTTGATCACAGGGCTTTACCAGCCCGATACCGGTTGCCTGCGGGTCGATGGTCGAGCCGTGGGCGAGCATGACCTTGCTGCCTACCAGCAGTTGTTCAGTACCGTGTTCAGCGATTTTCACCTGTTTCGCCAGCTCCTTGGCGTGGCGGGTGAGGATGCCCCGCGTGATGTTGTCCAGGCTTGGCTGGCACTGCTGCGCATGGCGCACAAAGTTCGTATCGAGCAGGCGCGCTTGCTTGATCTGGAACTGTCTCAAGGCCAGCGCAAACGCTTGGGCCTGCTGCTTGCGGTGCTTGAGGGGCGGGGTGTGTTGCTGCTTGACGAATGGGCCGCCGATCAGGACCCGGCGTATCGCCGTGCCTTCTATCAGCAGTTGCTGCCGCAGTTGAGCGAGCAGGGTGTGACCGTCATTGCGATTACCCATGACGATCATTACTTTCACCTCGCTGACCGGCTTCTGAAAATGGAGGGCGGGCAGCTCTACG
Organism: Pseudomonas sp. HLS-6; assembly: GCF_002753995.1. Lineage (NCBI taxonomy): Bacteria > Pseudomonadati > Pseudomonadota > Gammaproteobacteria > Pseudomonadales > Pseudomonadaceae > Pseudomonas > Pseudomonas sp. HLS-6. The sequence continues at coordinate 2,778,448 of NZ_CP024478.1, read as the reverse complement.
CGTTACCGGTGCCTGCCCCGGGTGAAGCACAACGTGGGAGGGCATTGCCATGAGATTGATGCGAATGCTCTTTGGGCGCCACCCCGGGCTCGCGCTGTTCATTACGCTGCTGAGCATCGTGAATGCCGGCATCGGTGTTGGCGTGATCGCGTTCATCAACCAGCGTCTGGCTCAACCCGGTACGGCACTGGGGCCTGCATTGGCACAGTTCACGGTGCTCTTGCTTGCCGTCATGGTTTCGGGGGTGATTGCGCAGATCGGCATGACCACACTGGGTCATCGCGGCGTGCTGGCGCTGCGCAATACCGTGCTCAAGCGAATGCTCGACACTCCCCTGGAGCGTCTCGGCGCCTTGGGGGCGCCGCGACTCCAGGCCAGCCTCAGTGTCGATGTACAAGCCTTGTCGGTAGCCTTCGTACGCCTGCCGGCGGTGGTTCACGGCGCACTACTGACCGTCGCCGCCAGTGCTTACCTGGCCTGGTTGTCCTGGCCCTTGTTTCTGGCGACGCTGGCCCTGATCGGGGCGGCACTGTTGGTGGCCTGGCGCTTGCTCGGGATCACCAACCGGGAAGTGGCCAGTGCCCGCGAGGCCGCCGATCAGTTGTACGGCAGTTACCTTGCCGTGCTGCAAGGGCGTAAGGAATTGCGCCTCAATCGGCACCGCGCGCGGCGGGTCTATGAGGAGGAGTTTGAGCGCAGTGCCCAGGCGGACCGTTATCACCAGAGCCGCGCCGACCTGTTCTACAGTGCCTACAGCAACTGGATCAGCGTCATGCTGCTGGTGGCCATCGGCGTGAGTTTCTTTCTCGCCAGCCACTTTGGTTGGGCTGACCGTGCCGTCGCCACCACGTTCGCGATCAGCCTGTTGTACCTCAGTACACCGCTGGGGCTGTTGGTCGGGGCGATGCCTGGGCTGATTGCCGGCAATGTCGCGCTGGCCAAACTCGACAGCCTGGCGCTGGCACCCTATCAGGCGGGGTTTGCCTTGCCTGAGGCGCTGCCAGCGGACTGGGAGCACCTTGTGCTGGAAGACGTGTGCTACCGGTACGCCGAGCGTGACGGTGAAGGCGGGTTTGCGCTAGGGCCGTTGAACCTGACCCTGAAGCGCGGCGAAGTGGTGTTCCTGATCGGCGGCAACGGCAGCGGAAAGTCGAGCATGGCACGCCTGCTGTGTGGCTTGAGCGTCCCCGACAGCGGCCGAATTCTGCTTGATGGTCAGCCATTGGCGGTAGAGCAACTTCCTGCCTACCGGCAATTGTTCGCGGCGGTGTTCTCCGACTTCCATCTGTTTGCCCAGTTGCTTGATGGCAAGGGCGCCGCGGCCGATTCGACGCTGGTGGCGCAATGGCTGGAGCGCCTGGCCCTCAGCGACAAGGTGACGCCCAGCAACGGGCGATTGCCGAGCACGGCCTATTCCCAGGGCCAGCGTAAGCGTCTGGCACTGATGCTGGCCGCGCTGGAAGAGCGTCCCGTATTACTGCTGGATGAATGGGCCGCAGACCAGGACCCGGCATACCGTCAGCTGTTCTACCTCGGCGTGCTGGAGTACTTGCGCAGTACCGGTAAAACGGTGTTTGCCATTACCCATGACGAGCGCTATTTCCACCTCGCCGATCGCTTGCTGAAGATGGACGGCGGCCAACTTGTCGAGCTCCAGGGGCCTTCCCGGGCTCGCGCCTCTCTTGATGCCGTGGCAGCCCTCAGTGCAAGCGACTGAGGGCGCCCGGTGATTGCCTATCGATCAGTTGAAACGGAAGCCCGATGATCTATCTGAAACGCTTGGCCATCCTCCTGCTGGCGGCGTTACTGCTGCTGGCAGGTACCATGGCGGTCTACGCCTGGCGCTCGTTGCCGCAAACCGAGGGCAAGGTGTCGGTGAGCGGCTTGTCTGCCGCTGTCGATGTGCTGCGTGATGCCGATGGCATCGCACACCTGTTCGCGAAAACCCCGGCTGATGCCTATTACGCCCTTGGCTATGTGCATGCCCAGGACCGGATGTGGCAAATGGAGATGAACCGGCGCATGGCCACCGGCACCTTGGCCGAGGTATTCGGCGCCCAGGCGTTGCCCAGTGACCGGGTGTTCCGCACCCTGGGGTTGCAGGCCATCGCCGAACGCAACCTGGCCGCACTGGATGCCAATACCCGGGCCACCCTGGACGCCTACAGCCAAGGCGTCAACGCCTACCTGGCCGGGCACCCGGTATTGGCGCCAGAGTTCGTGATTGCCGGCTTTCGCCCAGGGCCCTGGCAGCCAAGCGACTCGCTGGCGTTTTTCCGGCTCATGGCCTGGCGCATGGCCGGCAATCTCTGGGATGAGTTGGCCACGGCAGAACTGAGCCAACAGTTCAGCCCGGCGCAGGTGGCCGAGCTGATGCCCGCCTATCCCGGCGATCAACGCCCCGCGCTGCCTGACCTCAAGCAACGCTATGCCGGCACTGGCAGCCCATGGGCAGGGCTGTTGGCCGCCTTGCCCGAGCGGCAGCCGGTGGGCATCGGCTCCAACAGCTGGGCGCTGGCCGGGAGCCGTACCGACAGTGGCAAGCCACTGTTGGCCAACGATCCGCACCTGATGCTCAGTGCGCCCACTTTATGGTACCTGGCGCAACTTCATGCGCCGGGGCTGGATGTCATCGGTGCGACATTGCCGGGCATGCCTGGGGTCATTCTGGGCCGTAATCAGCACGTCGCCTGGTCATTCACCAACACCCATTCGGATGTCGTCGATCTGTTTCTGGAAAAGCAGTTGCCCGGCGACAGCAGCCATTACCTGACGCCTGAGGGCAGTGCTGCGTTTGCCGTGCGTGAGGAGCGTATTCGGGTCAAGGATGGCGACGATGTTCTGCTGCGTGTACGCAGCACACGCCATGGCCCGGTGATTTCCGATGTGCTGGAGCGCGCCGGGCACCTGGCGGGCGAGGGTGGGGTGATGGCACTGTCGTGGGTCGGGCTGCGTGATGACGACCTTTCCCTGCAATTCCCGTTGAAGGCCGCGCTGGCAGTCGATGGTTCGGGGTTGCTGGCCGCAACGCGGGACTTTCACTCGCCACAACAGAACATCGTTTATGCCGATACGGCCGGGAGCATCGGTTTTATTGCTGCCGGCCGGGTGCCGCAGCGTCAAGCCGATAACGACCTTATGGGCCGCGCGCCGTCACCCGGTTGGGAGGCCCGCTATGACTGGCAAGGGTTCATACCGTTTGACGACTTGCCGCAACAGCGCGACCCGGCCAATGGCGAGCTGGTCACCGCAAACCAGAAAATCACGCCACCGGGCTACAACCGCTGGATTACCTCCAACTGGGTACTGCCGTATCGCGCTGAGCGTATTCATGAACTGCTGGCTGAAGGCGCCAACCATTCGCGCGACGGCATGCAGCGCATGCAAATGGACGCCAGCAATCCGGTCGCTCGCCAGTTGCTGCCGTTGATGTTGCAGGTTCCTGCGCACGATGCCCGCACCCGCGAAGCCGTGCAACGCCTGGCCAACTGGGATGGCGCGATGCTGCGTGAGCGCGCCGAGCCGCTGATCTATGCCGAGTGGTTGCGCCTGTTCACCGAGCGCCTGTATGGCGAACGCCTGGGGGACCTGTTTGAGCAGGTTGGCGCACACAACCCTGCCTTTATCGCTTCGGTGCTGTGGGATCGCGCGGGGGCGAGTCGCTGGTGTGGCGAAGCCCTGGGTGAGGCAGACGGCGTCACGGCCTGCCGACGTATGCTGGGCGATTCCCTGGCTCAAACGCTGGATAATTTGAGCCAGCAGTACGGCGATGCCATGAGCGGATGGCAGTGGGGCGATGCGCATAAGGCCGTTTCCCGCCATGCCGTGTTCGGCGATGTACCGGTGTTGTCGCGGCTGTTCAACCTGAGTATTGCCAACGATGGTGGTCGGGATACGGTGAACTATGCCGGTTACTACTACGACCCGGTCAGTAGGCAGTACCTCGACGATGTCGGGCCAGGCCTGCGTGCGGTGTATGACCTCAATGATCCGCAAGCGTCCGGTTTCATCCTCAGTAGCGGTCAGTCAGGCAATCCCTTTTCAGCGCACTACAGCGACATGCTGGAGGGCTGGGCCAACGGTCGCCTGGTGCCAATGATCAGCGAGCGTAAACGGCTTGAGCAGCAGGCACATCACACCCTGGAACTGGCTCCGAGGCCTTGATCAGGGTCTGAAGTACTTGTTGTAAACTATTCTCATTGTCATTCGTCTTCTCTGCATAACGTTCCATACACGCATCAGGTTCTGTGGTGCGTTGTAGACGATTGGTGGAGAAGACCTCGTGGTAAAACTCTTCTGTTTCCCCTACGCCGGGGCCAGCGCCCAGTGCTATGCACGCTGGCGCCGCGGCTTGCCGGCCTGGCTCGATGTTCGACCGGTCGAGCTGCCGGGCCGTGGTGCTCGCTTCGGCGAGCCGTTGCACGAGCAACTGGCGCCTTTGGTCGCGCAACTGGTCACCGAGTTGCGTGCCGATCTTCATGCGCCCTACGCCTTTTTCGGTCACAGCCTGGGCGCATTGATTGCCTTCGAGGTGGCGCATGCCTTGCGCCACGGCGGGTTGCCGCAACCTGAGCAACTGTTCCTCTCTGGTGCCAGCGCGCCCGGTCATCGGGACGATGAGCGTTACACGCGGCTGGATGCCGACGCTGACCTGATCGACGAGTTGCAGCGGCTTGGCGGCACGGCTGCAGCGGTCATTCACAGCCCTGAGCTGATGGCGATGGTGTTGCCAGTGCTGCGCGCCGATTTTCGCCTGTGTGCCAACTATGCCCCGGTACCCCGGCCACCCCTGACGTGTGCAGTGCACGTGCTGGGCGGTGATGGCGACGCGATAGGCGCGGCCGCCCTGCAAGCCTGGCGTGGGGAAACCCTCGGCACCTTCAGTTGCACCTCATTCGTCGGTGATCACTTCTTTTTGCATGCGCGTGAAGCCCAGGTGCTCGACCACCTGCGCGCACACCTTGCGCGATTGCGCCGCAGCGAACGGGTGTGCGGATGAATCAGCAGGCCGCCGAGGCGGCGTTCAGGAGGATTACACAGATGCACGAACGCATGAGTTGCACCGATTGGGGCGTCGACGTCCAGGCATTGATTCCCGGCCAGAGCCTGCCGCTATTGATTACCCCGCAGCAGGAGCGGGCGCCCCTGATGGCCAACTTCGCCGCCCTCAGCGACCTGGCCGGTGTGCGCCTGGAGCAGGCCGGGGGGCTACTGTTCCGCGGTTTCGACGTCAACGGCATCGATGAATTCCAGGGCTTCGCGGCGGCGTTCGGCCATCCGCTGCTCAGCTACGAATTCGGCTCGACACCCCGCAGCAAGGTGTCGAGCGGCGTCTACACCTCGACCGAATACCCCAAGCACCAGCACATCCCTTTGCACAACGAGCAGGCTTACACCCGCGAATGGCCGATGCGCATCTGGTTCTACTGTGCCCAAGCCGCAACGGTTGGCGGCGCCACGCCGATTGCCGACAGCCGCGAAGTGTACCGGCGTATCGATGCGCGCCTGCGCGAACACCTTGTCCGCCGTGGCCTGCGCTATGTGCGCAACTTTGGCAACGGCCTGGATGTGGCCTGGGAAGATGTCTTCGGCAGTACCGACAAGGCCTATGTCGAAGCCTATTGCCGCAGCCACGGCGTGACCTGTGAGTGGAAGGAGGACGGTGAGCTGCGTACCAGCCAGGTATGCCAGGTAACGGCGGTGCACCCACGCACCGGCGACAACGTCTGGTTCAACCAGGCGCACCTGTTCCACGTCTCCAACTTGCCGGCTGAGGTGCGTGCGTCGCTGCTGGAAGTGGTCGAACCGCACGACCTGCCACGCAACGTGTACTACGCCGACGGCTCGCCGATCGAGGACAGCCTGCTCGATGAAGTGCGCGGCGTACTCGCCGAACAGGAGATCAGCTTCCCCTGGCAAAACGGCGACATCCTCATGCTCGACAACATGCTCACCGCCCACGCCCGTCACCCGTTCGAAGGGCCGCGCAAGGTGGTGGTAGCAATGGCTCAAGGCCACCGCGCTGATTGAAACGGGTCGATGGCCTCTTGATGACTTCGCATTGTGCAGCCGCCCAGCCGGGCGCTGCTTTTCTACTCTTTCTTAGCGAGTGATGTAATGAGCGTGCAAATTCCCGCGGACAGCACTTTCGTCGAACGCCTGCAATACCTCGCCGCGCGGCAACCTACCCGTACCGCGCTGCGCTGGCTGGTCGATGGCGACGAAACCAGCCAGACCTGCAGTTTCGCCCAGCTGGATGTACGCGCCCGTACCGTCGGCGCAGCCCTGCAGGGCAGTGCAGGGGCCGGTGAGCGGGCGGTCTTGCTGTTCCCCAGCGGCCTCGACTATGTCGGGGCGTTCTTCGGCTGCCTGTACGCCGGTTGTGTCGCTGTGCCGGCTTACCCACCCGAATCGCTCAAGCCACAGCACCTTGAGCGTTTGCTGGCGATCATCGGCGACGCCGAGCCACGCTTCATCCTCACCGACAGTGCCTTGCTGCCGGGCCTGCAAGCGCTACAGCGCGATCTGCCGGCACTGGCCGGCATTGAACTGATGGCGGTCGATGTACTCGACCCGGCCCTGGCTTCGCTGTGGCAGCCGCCGTGCATTGATCCTGACGGCCTGGCCTTTTTGCAGTACACCTCCGGCTCTACCTCGACGCCCAAAGGCGTGATGGTCGGTCACGACAACCTGATTGCCAACGCGCGGGCGATTCGCAGCGGTTTCGGCATTCATGACCGCGACGTGATCGTCAGTTGGTTGCCGCTGTATCACGACATGGGCCTGATCGGCAGCCTGCTGCAAGGGATCTACAGCGGCATCGAAGTGGTGTTGATGTCGCCCCGGCACTTCCTTGAGCGCCCGTTGCGCTGGCTGCAAGCGGTGTCGCGCTTTGGCGGCAGCGTCAGCGGCGGGCCGGATTTCGCCTTTCGCCTGTGCGTCGAGCGGGGGCGTGACAGTGCCATGGCCGGCCTTGACCTTAGCGGTTGGCGCCTGGCGTTCTCGGGCTCCGAGCCCGTGCGTCATGACACCCTGCAAGCGTTCTGCGAGAAGTTCGAGCCTTATGGGTTCGACCCACAAGCGCTGTTCCCGTGCTACGGCCTGGCCGAAGCGACGCTGTTCGTCAGTGCCGGTCAACGAGGCCAGGGCTTGCGCGCCGAGCACTTCGTGCGCGATCAACTGGCGCAGGGGCAGGCCGTTGCCGCAGAGCAGGGCGATTGCCTGGTGGGGTGTGGCGGGCCGGTGGCCGAGCACGAGGTGCGCATCGCCGCGCCGGGCTCACTGCACGCGCTGGCCGACGGGCAGGTTGGCGAAGTCTGCTTTGCCGGGCCGAGTGTTACCCACGGCTACTGGCGCAATCCCGAGGCCACGTCAGCAGCCTTCGTGAGCGACGGCCAGCAGACATTCCTGCGCACCGGCGACCTGGGCTTTGTGCATGATGGCACGCTGTTTATCAGCGGTCGAAGCAAAGACCTGATCATCATTCGCGGGCATAACCTGTACCCACAGGACATCGAAAAAAACCTCGAGGATCAAATCGACCTGCTGCGCAAAGGCCGTGTTGCGGCATTTGCGGTGCAGGTCGATGGCCGCGAGGGTATCGGCATTGCCGTGGAAGTCAGCCGTGCGGTTCAGAAGCAGGTCACGCCGTCCGCCTTGTTCAGCGCGATTCGCGAGTGCGTGGCGCTGGCCCATCAAGAACCGGCCAGTGTGATTCTGTTGTTGCAGCCGGGGACATTGCCGAAGACCACCAGTGGCAAAGTGCAGCGCTCGACCTGCCGCCACTTGTGGTTGGCCGGCAGCGATGACGTGTACGCGTCTTACCCGACCGATCAGGTGCGCGAGCCGGGCAACGCGCCAGCCGCCGCCTTGAGCCCACGGGAAGCGCATGTCGCCGCGCTGTGGCAGGACGTGCTGAAGGTCGAGCAGGTGTTACCCGAAGACAGCTTCTTTGCCCTGGGCGGCACCTCCATTCTTGCCATGCAGGGCCTGGCCCGCCTGCAGGATGAACTCGGCATCCAGTTGGCGCCGCGCCTGCTGTTTGAAGCGCCCACCCTGCGTGCGTTCGCTGCGGTGCTGGACACCGTGCTGGCCAGCGGTCGACCGGCCTTGGAGGTGATCAGCCGGTTGCCGCGCAGCGGCGCGCTGCCGTTGTCCCTCGGTCAGCGCCGATTGTGGTTCCTTGCTCAGCTGGAACCGCACAGTAGCGCGTATCACATCGCCGCGACCTTGCACCTGCGTGGCGTATTGAACCGCCTCGCGCTACAGCAGGCCTTTGGCCAATTGTTCGCCCGTCATGAAAGCCTGCGCAGTGAGTTCCCGCAGCGCGATGGCCAACCCTGGTTGCGCCTGCTGCCTGTCGATGCCTTGCAGGTGACCTTCAACCATTGGCCTGCCGACAGCCTGGAGCAACTGCGCCGACGAGCCGATCAGGCAATGCGTGAGCCGTTCGATCTGCAGTGCGGGCCATTGATCCGTGTACAGGTGCTTCAGCGCGCCGACGATGAGGCGTTGTTGCTGGTCAACCTGCACCACATCATCGCTGACGGTAGCTCGATGCACGTGCTGATCGACGAGTTCGCCCGGCTCTACACGCATTTCTGCGAGCAGCCCTGCGACCGCACGCCGTTGACCTTGCCAGCGCTGCCGGTGGGCTACGTCGACTTTGCCGATTGGCAGCGCTTGCGCCTTGAGCGTGACGACGAACAGCAGCGGCAATTGAACTACTGGACGTCGCGCCTGGGCGGCGAACAGCCGGTCCTGGAATTGCCTGTCGATAGCGTTACCGGCGAGCAGTCATCCCAGTTGGCATCCCGTTACAGTGTGGTCGTGCCGGCCACGCGGGTTGCACTGTTAAGGCGCCTGGCGCTGGGCGAAGGCAGCACCCTGTTCATGCTACTGCTGGCCGCGTTCCAGGCCTTGCTGCAACGCTTGAGTGGGCAGCGTGACATTCGTCTCGGCGTGCCAGTGGCCAATCGTCCGCGTCGGGAACTGCAAGGCGTGGTCGGCTTCTTCGTCAACACACTGGTACTGCGTGCCGATGTCGATCCACAGCAAAGCTTTGTTGCGCTGTTGCGCCAGTCGCGCAGCGAGGTGCTGGATGCCCAGGCCCATCAGGATCTGCCGTTCGAGCAACTGGTGGACGCCTTGGCGCCTGAGCGCAGCCTGGGCCACAACCCGTTGTTCCAGGTGGCATTCAACCACCAGCAACAGGATCACAGTGCCTTGCACGCCTTGCCGGGCCTGCAATTGCTGGGCCTGCAACGGCTGCTCGGGGATGCCCCGTTTGACCTCAGCCTGGACAGTGAAGAACAGGCCGACGGCAGCCTTGTGTTGACCTTCAGCTACGCGCACAAGCGCTTCGATGAGCGCAGCGTTGTGCGTATCGCCGAGCGATTACTGGCCCTGCTGGCGCAGTTGCCTGAGCGGGCGTCTCGACCGCTGGCCGAGCTGGCCCTGTTGAATGCCGACGAGCATCGCCAACTGCACACCTGGAGCCAGCCAGCGGGCGTTACGCCACACCTGCCGCTGGTGCATGAAGCCATCAGCCAGCAAGCCGCCTTGCGTCCCGACGCCGTGGCGCTGGTGTGCGGCGAGCGCTCGCTGACCTTCGCCGAGCTGGAGCAGCGTGCCAATCAGTTGGCCCATCGCTTGATCGATCTGGGCGTGGGCCGGGAAACCCTGGTTGGCGTCGCGCTGGACCGTTCGCTGGAACTGATTCTCGCCCCGTTGGCGATCCTCAAGGCCGGGGGCGCCTACGTGCCGCTGGACCCGGAGTACCCGGCCGAGCGCCTGGCCTACATGGTCAAGGACGCGGGCCTGAAGTGGGTGCTGAGCGATGCCGCGCTGGCACTGGCGTGGCCTGAAGGCGTCGAAGTCGTGGCCCTGGACCAGTTGGACCTGAGCTGCGCGCCAACACAGGCGCCCGTGTTGACGGTCGCCCCGCAGCAACGCGCCTACATGATCTACACCTCTGGCTCGACCGGCCAACCCAAGGGCGTGACCGTCGAGCACGGTGCCCTGAGCATGCACTGTCGTGCTGCTGGGGAACTGTACGGCATGAGCGCCGACGACATTGCCCTGCATTTCGCCTCGATCAGTTTTGACGGCGCGGTGGAGCAGTGGTTGTCGCCGATGATGTTCGGTGCCCGGTTGGTGCTGCGTGGCCCGGGGCTGATCTCGGCAGAGCAGAGCTACCAGACGCTGGTGGACCAAGACGTTACCGTGGCCTATTTCCCCACCAGCTATGCCCATCAACTGGCCGAGTGGGCTTTGTCGCATCCGCAGCCTTTAACGTTGCGCTCATGCACCATCGGCGGTGAAGCGGTGTCGCGGGAGACCTTCGAGCTGCTGCGCCGTGGCCTGAAAGCGCCGCGCATCATCAACGGTTACGGGCCGACGGAAACCATCGTCACCCCGACCTTGTGGCGGGCCGACGGCGATGTACCGTGCGAAACACCCTACGCCCCCATCGGCCGTGCGGTCGGCAACCGCACCCTGTATGTGCTCGATGCCGACCTTAACCTGTTGCCACCGGGTGTGGCAGGCGAGCTGTACATTGGCGGTGAAGGGCTGGCCCGTGGTTATCACCAGCGCCCAGACCTGACCGCCGAGCGCTTTGTACCGGACCCGTTTTCCGCCACCGGTGGCCGGCTGTACCGCTCTGGCGACCGCGTACGCTGGCTGGCCGACGGCAATCTGGAATACCTGGGGCGTATCGACCAACAGGTCAAGCTGCGCGGCTACCGCATCGAATTGGGCGAGATCGAAGCGCGGCTGCAGGCCCATGCCGACGTCGGTGAGGCGGTAGTGCTGCTGCGCGACAAACGCCTGGTGGGTTACGTGGTGTCGAACCGCGATGATGGCCTGATTGAAACCCTGCTGAGCGAGCTGAAACAGCAACTGCCGGACTACATGGTGCCGAGCAAGATCCTGGTTCTGCAACGCTTCCCGCTGACCCCCAATGGCAAGGTGGACCGCAAGGCCCTGCCGGAGCCAGTGTGGGAAAGCCAGACCTTCCAAGCGCCGACTTCTGTCGAAGAGTTGGCCTTGGCTGCGATCTGGCAACAGGTGCTGGGGCTGGAACAGGTAGGGTTGCACGACAACTTCTTCGAGCTGGGTGGCGACTCGATCGTCTCGATCCAGGTGGTCAGCCGTGCGCGGCAGGCCGGTTTGGCGCTGACGCCCAAAGACCTGTTTCAACACCAGACCCTGCAAGCCCTGGCGCGTGCGGCCAAACCGCTGGAAGGTGGGTTGGCTATTGACCAAGGCCCGGTCAGTGGCGCGGTGCCGCTAGCGCCGATCCAGGCCTGGTTCTTTGAACAGCCGATTCCGCAGCGGCACCACTGGAACCAGTCGGTGCTGCTCAAGGCCGCGCAACCGCTGGACAGCCAGGCGCTGAACCGTGCCTTGCAGGCCTTGGTGGCGCACCATGACGCCTTGCGCCTGAACTGGCAGCAGCAGGGGAACCGCTGGGTTCAACACCATCGAACTCCGAGCGAACAGGGTGTGTTGTGGGAGCGCGAAGCGTCTTCTGCTGCTGAAATCACCGCCCATTGCGACGAAGCGCAAGCCAGCCTCAGCCTGCAAGACGGCCCACTGCTGCGTGCCGTGCATATTCGACTGGCCGATGGGACGGCCCGCTTGCTGCTGGTGGTGCATCACCTGGTGGTTGATGGCGTGTCGTGGCGCATCCTGCTGGAGGATCTGCAGCAGGCCTACGCCGGGCAGCCATTGCCGGCCAAGACCAGCGCCTACAAGCACTGGGCCGAACACATGGAAGCCTTTGCCCACGGCGAGGTGCTGCAAACGGAAGTGGCCTACTGGCAACAGCAGTTGGCCGGCCCCGTGGATCAGTTCCCCGAAGATGGCGCCCCCGGTGGCGGTATCGAAAGCCTGACCCTGACCCTGGACAAGGCCCGCACCGCCCAGTTGCTGAAAACCGCGAACACAGCGTACCGCACACGCATTGACGAACTGCTGCTTACGGCCCTGGCCCGGACCTTGTGCGCCTGGAGCGGGCAGCCTAGCGTGCTGATCGATCTGGAAGGGCATGGCCGCGAGGCGTTGTTCGCAGACCTCGACCTGACCCGCACCGTTGGCTGGTTCACCAGCCTGTCCCCACAACGCCTGATGCGTTTCGAAGGCATCGGCGAGAACCTGAAGGCAATCAAGGAAGCCTTGCGTCAGGTGCCCAGCAAAGGCGTCGGTTATGGCGCCCTGCGTTATCTGGCGGGGGCGTCCCAACTGGCTGAGTTGCCTGCTGCGCAGGTGACCTTCAACTACCTTGGCCAACTGGACGCCAGCTTCGCGGCGCAGGGGCTGTTCGTCTTGGCGACAGAGTCGTGCGGGCAAGTACAGAGCGCGCAAGCCCCCTCGCTCAAGCGCCTGGAAATCAATGCCCAAGTGCATGGCGCCGAGCTGAGCCTGAACTGGCGCTTCGACACGACGCAGCACAGTGTTGCCAGTGTGCAGGCCTTGCTGGACGGCTACGCCGAGGCGTTGCACGAAGTCCTCGAACATTGCCTGAGCGCCGAGGCGGGCGGGGTGACGCCAAGCGATTTCCCGCTGACCCGCCTGAGTCAGGAGCAACTGGACAGCTTGCCGTTGGCGGCTCGCGAAATCGAAGACGTCTATCCGTTATCGCCGCTGCAACAGGGCATGCTGTTCCACGCTCTGCAAGACGGCGTCGAGGATGCCTACTTCTACCAGCGTGGCTTCCTCATCGAAGGCCTGCTGGACCAGGAGGCATTGATTGCGGCCTGGACCCGGGTTGCCGAGCGCTATCCGGTATTGCGTACCGCCTATTACTGGGAAGAAGTCGGCATGCCGTTGCAGGTGGTGCAGCGCCATGCCCGGGTCACTCTGCAGGCCCATGACTGGCGCGGCCTGAGCCTGAGTGAACAGCGCCAACGTCGTCAGGACCTGCTGGACGGGGAGCGCCGTGCCGGTTTCGAGTTCCGCCGTGCCGGTGAAATACGCCTGGGCCTGTTACGTGTTGCTGAAGATCAATGGTGGATGATCTGGAGCAACCACCATATCGCCCTTGATGGCTGGAGCATGGGCCTGATCCTGCGCGATGTGCTGGGCCATTATCATGGCCATGCAGCCGGGGCGGGCGCGATCGGTTCACGGCCGTACGCCGACTATATCGGTTGGCTGCAACGGCAATCCGTAGCGGCTCGCCAGGACTTCTGGCACGGGCAATTGGCCAACTGGACGGCGCCAACGCCGCTGCCGGGTCGCCTTTCAACGGCATCCGGGCAACGGGGGTATGCCGAACTCGGCAGCACCTTTGCAAACAGTGAAACCGCGCATCTGCGTGCTGCGGCGCAGCGTCTGGGGGTTACCATCAACACCCTGTTGCAGGGCGCCTGGGCCGTGTTGCTGGGGCACTATGCCAACAGCAGCGATGTGCTGTTCGGCATCACGGTTTCTGGTCGCGGCTTGCCGCTGGCCGGGGTCGAGGAAATGGTCGGGCTGTTCATCAACACCTTGCCGCTGCGGGTCCAACTGCCGACGGAGCAATCGGTGGCGACCTGGTTGCAAGCCTTGCAGCGCACCAACCTGGACTTGCGTGCGCTGGAGCACAGCCCACTGGCCGACGTGCAGCGCGTGGCCCGTCCCGGCGACGGCGTGCAGAGCGGCGCACTGTTCGAGAGCATTCTGGTGTTCGAGAACTACCCGCTGGACGAGGTGCTGCGCCAGCAACCGGCGGGCCTGAAACTGAGCCTGCTCGACGATCAGGCGGCCGAGGCAGCGGCACGTGGGCGTAACAACTACCCGTTGAGCCTGATCGCCAGCCTCGACGAGCAACTGCACCTGACGTTCTCGTTCCAACGCGCTGCGTTCACCGCCCAGCAGATCGAACGCTTGCTGCTGCAAGTGCGGCAGGTGCTGATGGCCATGGCCAACCAACCTGAGCTGCGTGTGCAGCAACTGCCGCTGGCGCTGCCAGGCGATGCAGCGCACGCGCTGAGTGAACTGCGCGGCGATACACGTGAGTTCCCGTGGGTGACGGTGCTTGATGGCTGGGCCGAACAGTTGGCCTTGAACCCCGATGCCCCTGCGCTACAGGACGAACAGCAACGGCTGAGTCGGGCCGAGGTCGAAGCGGCCGCCAACCGCCTGGCCCATGCGCTGATCCAGCGCGGTGTATGCCCGGAAACGCCGGTTGGCCTGTGTGTCGAGCCATCGGTTGACCTGGTCATCGGTTTGCTCGGCATCCTCAAGGCCGGTGCGGTGTACCTGCCGCTGGACTGTCGCCAGCCCGCTGAACGCCTTGGCAGGCTGCTTGACGGTAGTGGTGCGGCGTTGCTGCTGTGCCATGCAGCCACCCAAACGTTGGCCGAGGCCTGCGCGCATCCGCTGTTGGCGCTGGACAGCGCTGAGCTGAGTGGCCAGAGCGCCGAAGCCCCTGCACTGAGCGTGTCCGCCGAGCAGGGCGCCTACCTGATCTACACCTCGGGCTCTACCGGGCAGCCTAAAGGCGTTCTGGTCGAGCATGGCGCATTGGCCAACTATGTACAGGCCATTCTCGAGCGCCTGCAATTGCCCTCCGGGGCAAGCATGGCGCTGGTGTCGACCAGTGCTGCGGACCTGGGCCATACCCAGCTGTTCGGCGCTTTGTGTAATGGCGGCCTGCTGCATGTGCCCGGGCAGGAGCGGCGCTTTGACCCCGATCGCTTCGCCGAGTACATGACGCGCCATCAGGTTGAGGTATTGAAAATCGTGCCAAGCCATTTGCGTGGCCTGTTGCACGCCGAGCGCGCAGCCGATGTGCTGCCCGGCCATACCCTGATCGTGGGGGGCGAAGCCTGCGACCGGGCGCTGTTGGAGCGCATTCGCGCATTGCGTCCGGATTGCCGGATCATCAACCACTATGGCCCGAGTGAAACCACGGTGGGCGTGCTGACCTGGGCACTGGGCGCCGATCACTCGATACCCGATCGCCTGCCGCTGGGCCGGCCGCTGGCCAACGTGGTTGCGCGGGTGCTGGATGCCGAGCAACGGTTGTTGCCCGCCGGGCAGCCGGGAGAGCTGTACCTCAGCGGTCGCTGCCTGGCGCGTGGGTACCTGGGGCAAGCCGGGCAGACCGCTGAGCGCTTTGTCTTCGCGCCTGCATTCCCGGGCGAGCGGCTGTACCGTACGGGGGATCGCGTGTGCCTGCGTGAGGGGCAACTGGAGTTTCTCGGCCGCACTGACGATCAGGTGAAGATTCGCGGTAACCGCGTCGAACTGGGCGACATCACCGCCTGCTTGAGTGCATTGCCGGGGGTCGCGGCCGCTGCGGTGCGACTGGCCAGCCTGAACGCCGATGAACATCCGCAATTACTGGGCTATCTGGTGGCAGAAACAGGCACGCACCTGCACCTGGACAGCCTGCGCGAGCGCCTTGCACAGCACCTGCCGGACTATCTGGTGCCGGCCCGACTGATCCTGCTCGAACGTTTGCCGTTGAATGCCAATGGCAAGCTCGATCGAAACGCCTTGCCCTTGCCGACTGCACCGGCCGAGGCCAGCTCCGCGCAGCACTTCGCGGCCCCGCAAGGCGAGCATGAAACCCTCCTGGCCGAGATCTGGCAGGCGGTACTCAAGTGCGACAAGGTCGGTCGTGACGACAATTTCTTTGAACTGGGCGGCGACTCGATCCTGAGCCTGCAGATTATTGCCCGTGCCAGAAAACGTGGCTTTAAGCTGACACCGAAACAGTTGTTCGCCATGCCGACCATTGCTGCCCTGGCGGCATTGCAACCGGCGCCGGCGGCCTTGGCCGCACCCGAGACGCCGGCTATTCCCCGGCTGCCACGCACGGGCGTCTTGCCGCTGTCCGCGGCGCAACAACGGCTGTGGTTCCTGGCGCAACTGGACCCACAAAGCAGTGCCTACACCATTGCCGGTGCCTTGCAACTGAGCGGCGAACTGCAGCATGACGCCTTGCGCCAGGCCTTTGCCCAATTGGCGGAACGCCATGAAATGCTGCGCGCCGCGTTTTTCGATGACGCCGGGCAACCGCGACTCAGGATCGTCGCTGGGCGCCGACCGCAGTGGCGCGATGTCGACGTGAATCATGTAGCGCCGGGGCAACGCCTTGCTGCAGTGCATCAGATAGCCGCCGACGAGATCGCCCGTCCATTCGATCTGGAGCATGCGTCGTTGCTGCGGGTCACGCTGATGCAGCTTGAACAGGACCGCCACGTCGTGCTGGTGTGCCTGCATCACCTGATCGCCGATGGCTGGTCCATGGCATTGTTGATGGACGAACTGGGTGAGTGCTACGCCGCCGCCAAGGCTGGGCGGACTGCGCAGTTGCCTGTGTTGGCGTGGGACTACGTCGATTACGTCGCCTGGCAGCGTGAGCGTCTGGATGGCGCCGAAATGCAACGCCAACTGGGTTACTGGACTGCGCAACTGGAGGACGCGGGCGAACCGCTGGCCCTGCCGTATGACCGTGCCCGCCCGGAACTGTCGCAGGGGCGTGGCGCCTGCCATGGCTTTACGCTGGACGGGGCATTGCTCGCGGATCTGCGCCACACCGCGCAAACCAATGGCTGTACCTTGTTCCATGTGCTGCTGGCCGGTTTCGGTCTGCTGCTGCAACGGTACAGCGGGCAACACGATGTGCGCATCGGCTTGCCGGTCAGTGGCCGCGAGCAGGGCGAAAGCCAGGGGCTGGTGGGTTGTTTGATCAACACGCTGGTACTGCGCCTGCAATTGGCTGCTGTGCAGACGGTTGGCGAACTGCTGGGCCAGGCCCGGGATGTCACCCTCAACGCCCAGGCCCACGCAGACGTGCCGTTCGAGCAGTTGGTGGAGACGCTGGTCAGCCAGCGCACACCCGGGACGCACCCGCTGTTTCAGGTGTTGTTCAACCACCAGCGCCGCGATATCGCCGGCCTGGCGCAACGCAGCGGGCTCGGCTTTGAACGCCTGGAACTGACAGAGCGCAGTGCTCAATTTGACCTGGTGCTGGACACCGAAGAAAACACTGACGGTGTGGTTCACGTACGCCTGTTGTATGCCGCCGAACGTTTCGAACACTCGACCATTGAGCGGTTGGGCGCACATTGGCTG
This sequence comes from Pseudomonas sp. HLS-6, assembly GCF_002753995.1. Taxonomy (NCBI): domain Bacteria; kingdom Pseudomonadati; phylum Pseudomonadota; class Gammaproteobacteria; order Pseudomonadales; family Pseudomonadaceae; genus Pseudomonas; species Pseudomonas sp. HLS-6. The sequence continues at coordinate 2,761,375 of NZ_CP024478.1, read as the reverse complement.
CAGGTGCTCAAACACCTGGTGGCTGGCAGTGACACAGCGCTGGGTGGGGTGCAGCTCAACAGCGCTACCGAGCGGCAGCAGTTGGCGCAATGGAGCGCGGTGCAGCAACACTTCCCGGCGTTCGTGCCGGTATCGTCCCGTATTGCCGCGCAGGCGGCGTTGCGCCCTGACGCGGTGGCGATCCGTCATCAAGGCGTCAGCCTCTGCTACGCCGAGCTGGAGCAGCGCGCGAACCAACTGGCCCATCGGCTGATACGCCTGGGCGTGGGCAGCGATGTACTGGTCGGCGTGGCCTTGCCTCGTTCAGCGGAACTGATCGTCGCCCTGTTGGCCGTGCTCAAGGCTGGCGGTGCCTACGTGCCGCTGGATCCGGACTACCCGGTGGAGCGCTTGGCCTACATGGTCGAGGATTCCGGCCTGCAACAGGTGATCAGCCTGTCCAGCCTGGACTTGCAGTTGCCGGTACAGGTGTTGGCGCTCGATACCCTGGACCTTTCTGCAGAATCGTCGAGCGCACCACAGGTGACTATCGACCCAGAACAACGGGCCTATGTGATCTACACTTCGGGCTCGACCGGCCAGCCGAAAGGCGCGCAGTTAACCCAGCGCAACGTCGAACGCCTGTTCCAGGCCACCCAGGGTGAGTTTGGTTTCAACCAAGACGACGTCTGGACACTGTTCCATTCCTATGCCTTCGACTTCTCGGTGTGGGAAATCTTTGGCGCCCTGGTGCACGGCGGTTCTTTGGTGATCGTGCCGTATTTCAACAGCCGTTCACCGGAAGACTTCCTCAAGCTCCTGAGCGAAGAGGGCGTGACGGTGCTGAACCAGACGCCGTCGGCGTTCCGTCAGTTGATCCCGCTGGCGCAGAAAAGCACGGCGCCGTTGAGCCTGCGTTACGTGATTTTTGGCGGCGAGGCCCTGGAACTGGAAAGCCTGCGACCGTGGTTCGAGCGCTACGGTGATCGCCAGCCGCGCTTGATCAACATGTATGGCATCACCGAAACCACGGTGCACGTGACCTACCGCGAAATCACCGAGAGAGACCTTGCCCATAAAGGCCCGAGCCCGATTGGCCGACCGTTGGCCGACCTCAGCCTGCACGTACTGGACGCCAACCTGAATCCGCAACCGGTCGGCATTGCCGGTGAGCTGTACGTCGGCGGTGCCGGCTTGGCCCGTGGCTACCTGAACCGCCCGGAGCTGACCAGCGAACGTTTCATTGCCAGCCCGTTCGATGCCAGCCAACGTCTGTACCGCAGCGGCGACCTGGCCCGGCGTCTGTCCGACGGCAGCCTGGAATACCTGGGGCGTATCGACCAGCAGGTGAAAATCCGCGGTTTCCGCATCGAGCTGGGTGAAATCGAAGCGCAGTTGCAAAGCCACCCGCAGGTCAACGAAGCGGCGGTGCTGGTCAAGGAGGGCGCCGGTGGCCCCCGGCTGGTGGGCTATGTCGCCAGCCCGGCGCCGGCGATTCAGGACGAGCTCAAGGCCCACCTGCATGAACGGCTGCCGGAGTACATGGTCCCGGCACAGATCGTGGTGTTGCCGACGTTGCCACTGACCGCCAACGGCAAGCTCGACCGTCGCGCGCTACCCGAGCCGGACGCTGCTGCAGGCCGCGAGTACCGGGCGCCGCAGACCGATACCGAGCGGGCTGTAGCCAGCCTGTGGGCCGAACTGTTAGGCGTTGAGCGGGTCGGCCTGGACGATGACTTCTTTGAACTGGGCGGCCACTCGCTGCTGGCAACCCAGGTGATTTCCCGTGTGCAACAGCAGTTGGGTACTCAGGTTGCACTGCGCGAGCTTTTTGAAGCCACCACCCTGACGCGTTTCTGCGCGCAGGTCGATGCCTGCCACAGCCAGGCGTTGAACGCCGACACCGCACGCCGGATGGCAGCACTTCTCACCGATTTGGAGATTGACTGAACATGCTTGACCAGACTGTCGCGCTAGAACTGGCACAGCGCTTCATGGCGCTGCCCGGTGAGAAACGTCGGGTGTTTTTCCAACGCTTGGGGGAACAGAACCTTAACCTCAACCTGCTGCCGATCCCTGCGGGGATCGGTGCCCACAGTGGGGTACTGTCATACGCGCAGCAACGCCTGTGGTTCCTCGCACAATTGATGCCGCAGAGCAGTGCCTACAACATCGCCGGTTCGCTGCGCCTGAGCGGCACACTGGACCGTGCCGCCCTGCAGCGTGCGTTCGAGCGGATCGTTGCGCGTCATGAAACACTGCGCAGCCGTATTCAGCGTGGTCACGATGATCAGCCACAGTTGATCGTGCTGAACCAGCAAGCGCTGGACATCCGCGAGCAGGACCTGTGCGATTTGCCGGCCGCTAAACGTGAAGGCGCTGCGCGAGACGCGGCCATGCTCGAGGCCCTGACGCCGTTCGACCTTCAACACGACGCGTTGCTGCGGGTTGGCCTGCTGCGTCTGGCCGATGACGAGCATGTGCTGTTGGTAACCCTGCACCACATCATCGCCGATGGCTGGTCAATGAAGGTACTGATCGACGAGTTCGCCAAGGCCTATGCGGCGTTCAGCGCCGGCAGCGAGCCTGAGCTCCCGGCCTTGACGATCCAGTACCGTGACTACGCGTTGTGGCAGCGCAGTTGGCTGGAAGCGGGGGAGCAGGATCGCCAACTGGCCTACTGGCGGCAACAACTGGGTGAGCGTCAGCCGATGCTCGAACTGCCCGCCGACCACCCACGCCCGGCAGTGCGCGATTACCGTGGCAGCAAACATGCGCTGGTCGTACCGGCCGCGCTCAGCGATGAACTGCGTCAGTTTGCCCAGCGTCACGGCTGTACGCTGTTTCAGGTGCTGCTCGGGGCGTTTCAGGTCCTGTTGTATCGCTACAGTGGTCAGCGGGACCTGCGTATTGGCGTGCCTATCGCCAACCGTCAGCGCCTGGAATGTGAAGGGTTGATCGGTTTCTTCGTCAACACCCAGGTGTTGCGCAGTGAAGTGGACGGCGAACAGGGCTTCGCCCACTTGCTTGAACAGGTCAAGCAAGCCGCCCTTGGGGCACAGGCACATCAAGACCTGCCGTTTGAGCAACTGGTCGAAGCGTTGCAACCTGAGCGCAGCTTGAGCCACAACCCGCTGTTCCAGGTGATGTTCAACCATCAGCGTCGTGACCTTGATGCCCTGGCTCGGTTACCGGGGCTGCGTGTCGAGCCGTTCGAGCGTGAAAGCCGTAACGCGCAGTTCGACCTCAACCTGGACAGTGAGGAGGACAGCGCTGGCGTCTTGCGGCTGACCTTCGGCTACGCCACTGACCTGTTTGACGCGGCCAGTATTGAGCAGCTCGCGCGACACTTCCTGCGCCTGTTGCAGGTGCTGCCGCAGACCCCGGATTGTGCACTGGACGCAGTGCCATTGCTCGACGAGGACGAGCGTCGCAGCATCGTGGCCTTGGCCAATAACACCCGCAGCTTCCCGGAACTGACAGCGGTGCACCGCCTGATTGAAACCTGCGCCGCACGCCAGGGGGATGCACCTGCGCTGGTTGCCGAGGGCACAACCCTGAGCTTTGTCGAGTTGGAGCAACGGGCCAATCGTCTGGCGCATCGGCTGCTAGCGCTGGGCGTTGGCCCCGATGCGCGGGTGGGGGTCTCGCTGGAGCGTTCACCCCATCTGCTAGTGGCGTTACTCGCCGTGCTCAAGGCCGGTGCGGCCTATGTGCCGCTGGACCCGGAGTTCCCGGCGGGGCGCCTGGCCTACATGATCGAAGATTCTGGCCTGGAGCTGCTACTGACCAGCACCGTGGTCGCAGAGCGCCTGAACGTGGCGCAAGGCATCCAGGCCTTGCATCTGGACACACTGGACCTTGGCGCAGAGCCGAGCACGGCCCCGAACATTGCCGTGGCTGAGGAGCAGTTGGCGTACGTCATCTACACCTCGGGCTCCACCGGCAAACCCAAGGGGGTGATGGTCCGTCATGGCGCATTGAGCAACTTCCTGCAATCGATGGCCGAGGCACCGGGCATCGCTGCCGGTCAGTCCTGGCTGGCGGTGACCTCGCTGTCGTTCGATATCGCCGCGTTGGAGCTGTACCTGCCGCTGACGCGTGGCGCCTGCGTGCTGCTGGCCAGTGCCGAACAGGCCCGCGATGGCCTGGCGCTGCAAGCCGCGCTGGAAAAGGCCGACGTCATGCAGGCAACCCCGGCGACATGGCGCATCCTGCTGGAAAGCGGGTGGCAGCCGTCATCGCGCCACACCCTGATCTGCGGGGGAGAGGCCTTGCCGCGCGATCTGGCCGAAGCGCTGGGCAGTAACGGTGCCCGGCTATGGAACCTGTACGGTCCCACCGAGACCACCATCTGGTCCACCGCGCAAGCGATGCGCGCCGTCAGCCCGGCGAACCAACCCATTGGCCGGCCCATCGCCGCGACCTCGACCTATGTACTCGATGCGCGTCTTGAGCCGGTTGCAGTCGGCATCACCGGAGAGTTGTACATCGGCGGCGCAGGCCTGGCCCGTGGTTACCATCAACGCCCGGACCTGACCGCCGAGCGCTTTGTGCCAGACCCGTTCGGTGAGCCGGGGGCGCGTTTGTACCGCACAGGCGATCTGGTGCGCTGGCGGCGCGATGGCGTCCTGGAATACCTCGGACGTATCGACCATCAGGTCAAGGTTCGCGGCTTCCGCATTGAATTGGGTGAAATCGAAGCGCAACTGCTGGCCAACGCCGAGGTGCGTGCTGCCGTGGTGCTGGCCCGAGAAGCCGCCGCTGGCACGCGCCTGGTCGGTTATGTCGCGGCTTCAGCGGGGGAAACGCTGGCCGAAACCCTTAAAGCCGAACTGCGTCGCAGCCTGCCCGAGTACATGGTGCCCGTGCAGATCGTGGTGCTGGAGCAACTGCCGCTGACACCCAATGGCAAGATCGACCGGCTGGCCTTGCCTGAGCCGGTATGGCAGGCCCGCGCATGGCGAGCCGCCGACAGCGAGCCTGCGATCAGCCTGGCCGGGATCTGGGCGCAGGTGCTGGGTGTTGAACGGGTAGGGCTGGACGACAATTTCTTTGAGCTGGGTGGCCATTCGCTGTTGGCAACCCAGGTGATCAGCCGCATTCGTCGACAACTCAAGCGTGAAGTGCCGTTGCGCTGCCTGTTTGAAGCCGCTGACCTTTCCGGCTTTGCCAGCGCTGTCGCACAGTTGCCTGAACAGGTTGCGGCGCAGGCACCGTTAAGGGTTGCACCTCGGCCATCGGTGTTGCCGTTATCGGCCGCACAGCAACGCCTGTGGTTCCTCGCGCAGATGGAGCCTGATAGCGCGGCCTACAACATTCCGGCTGCGCTGCAACTGCAGGGCACGCTTGATCATCAGGCGCTGCAGCAGGCGTTCGACGCGCTGGTGGCGCGTCATGAAAGCCTGCGCACACGCTTTGCGCTCGACGCCGCTGGCCAACCGCAGCAGCTGATTGATGAGCCTCGACCTATTTCCATCACCCGTGTACCGATGCATGGGCAGTCGTTCACCGCCGTGCTCGAAGAAGCCCGGCGTGAAGCCTTGCGCCCGTTTGATCTGGGCAATGGGCCATTGTTGCGCGTTACCCTGCTGGAACGTGCGGACGACCGCTGGGTGTTGCTGGTGACCCTGCATCACATCATCACCGACGGTGCCTCGATGGGCATTGTGATCGACGAGTTTGCCGAACTGTATCGCGCCGCCAAGGAGCACCGCGCCGCGCGTTTGCCTGCGCTTTCTCTGCAGTATGCCGACTACGCGCTGTGGCAACAGCAGCGGCTGGACGGCCCACAGGTCGCCGAACAACTGGCGTACTGGTGTGACAGGCTGGGCGGCGAGCAGCCGTTGCTGGAGTTGCCGCTGGACCATCCGCGCCCGGCAATGCCGAGTCTGCGCGGTGCCAAGCATGTACTGACCTTGCCACCCGCCTTCGGCACACGCTTGCGCGCATTGGCCGGGCAGCACGGGGCATCGCTGTTTCAGCTGCTCCTGGCGTCCTATGCCTGGCTGCTGTATCGGCACAGTGGCCAGCGTGACCTGCGCATCGGTATTCCTCAAGCCAACCGTAACCGGTTGGAACTCGAAGGCCTGATCGGCTTTTTCGTCAACACCCAGGTGCTGCGTATTCAGGTCGATGGGCGCGAGGGCTTCGCGCAACTGCTGCAGCAGGTCAATGCCCTTGGCCTTGAAGCCCAGGCGAACCAGGACGTGCCCTTTGAGCGGCTGGTGGACGCGCTGCAACCGGAGCGCAGCCTGAGCCGTACGCCGTTGTTCCAGGTGATGTTCAACCATCAGCGTGAAATCGCAGAGGGTTTACGGCAGTTGCCAGGCTTGAGCGCCGAAGTGCTGCCTAACCGCGTGGGTAACGCGCAGTTTGAACTGATTCTGGACAGCCTGGAGGCGGCGGACGGTTCATTGCAGTTGAGTTTTACCTACGCCGTCGAACTGTTCGAAGCACGGAGCATTGCCCGCCTTGCTGAGCGCTTCGAGCGCTTGCTTGGGCAACTACTGGCCCAGCCTCGCGCACCGCTGGCAGGCCTGGACCTGCTACTGCCCGCCGAGCGTCAGCTACCGGCAGTCGCCAGCCGCTACAGCGGTGCACTGCCCATTCATCAGCGCATCGCGCAACACGCGGTTGAGCGGCCGGATGCGGTGGCACTGGTCTGGGATGAGCACGGTAAACGCTTGCACATGAGCTTTGCTGAACTGGATGCGCACAGCAACCAGTTGGCGCAGCGCTTGCTCCGTGACGGGCTGCAGCCGGAGCAGCCCGTGGGCGTGTTGCTGCAGCGCACGCCACGCGCCTTGATCGCCATGCTGGCCGTGCTCAAGGCCGGCGCTGCCTACCTGCCGCTGGACCCTGAATTGCCGGTCGAGCGCCTGACGCTTATGGCCCATGAAGCCGGTCTTGAGTGGGTGCTGGCTGAAGCGCTGACCGAGATGAGCCTGCCGACGGGTATTGGCGCCTACGTGCTGGACCGGATGGACCTGCAACATGAATCCAACAGCCAACCCCAGGTCACGGTGCATTCCGGGCAGTTGGCCTACCTGATCTATACCTCCGGTTCCAGCGGCAAACCCAAGTCCGTGGCTGTCAGCCATGGTGCATTGGCCGGTCACTTGGCGGCGATGCAGGGTATCTATCAGGTGACGCCGGATGATGCGATGTTGCTGTTCGCCTCGCTGGGCTTCGATGCCGCCGCCGAGCAGTGGTTGCTGCCGCTGGCCGCTGGGGCACGGGTGGTGATGCGCGGGCAGGATGTATGGGGCATCGAGCGTTTGTTGCAGGTGCTGGACAGCGAGCGGGTCAGCCTGCTTGATCTGCCGCCGTCCTATGCCCAGCAGTTGGGCGACACCCTGCGCAGTGAACCGCGGAAGCTGGCGGTTCGCCTCTGCACCTTGGGTGGTGAAGCGGTGCCAACGCAAATCCTGAGCCTGCTCCAGCAGACGCTGGGTTGCCAGTTGATCAACGGCTACGGCCCGACCGAATGCGTCATCACGCCGATGCTCTGGCAGGCCGATGGTCGGCCGTCAACGCGCGCCTATGCGCCATTGGGTGATGTGGTCGGGGCGCGTCAGGCGCATATTCTCGATGCCGACCTCAACCCGGTTCCGACGGGCGTGATCGGCGAGTTGTATATAGGGGGCGAAGGGCTCGCGCGAGGTTACTACCAGCGCCCGGACCTGACCGCCGAACGTTTTATCCCCGACCCGTTCTCGAACACCGGTGGCCGTCTGTACCGTACTGGTGACCGTGTGTGCCGTCGTCATGACGGGCAACTGGAGTACCTGTGCCGTATCGACCAGCAGATCAAGTTGCGCGGTTACCGCATCGAACTGGGTGAAATCGAAGCCTGCCTGCTGGCCCATGCTGCGGTTCGCGAAGCGTTGGTAGTGGTCAATGGCAAGCATCTGCTGGGCTATGTGGTCGCTGCGGCGGATGACAGCCTGGCTGAAACCTTGCTCGCTGAATTGAGGCAGCAACTGCCGGACTACATGGTGCCGAGCAAGATCCTGGTGCTGGAACGCTTCCCGCTGACCCCCAATGGCAAGGTGGACCGCAAGGCCCTGCCGGAGCCGGTATGGGAGAGCCTGGTTTATCAGGCACCGGGCACGCCGGAAGAACTCGCACTGGCCGTGATCTGGCAACAGGTGCTGGGGCTGGAGCAGGTCGGGTTGCACGATAATTTCTTCGAACTGGGTGGCGACTCTATCGTTTCGATCCAGGTGGTTAGCCGTGCGCGGCAGGCCGGTTTGGCACTGACGCCCAAAGACCTGTTCCAACACCAGACCCTGCAAACCCTGGCGCGTGTGGCCAAACCGCTGGAAGGTGGGTTGGCCATTGACCAAGGCCCGGTCAGTGGCGCAGTGCCGCTGACGCCGATTCAGGCCTGGTTCTTTGAACAGCCGATTCCTCAGCGGCACCACTGGAACCAGTCGGTGCTGCTCAAGGCCGCGCAACCGCTGGACAGCCAGGCGCTGAACCGCGCCTTGCAGGCCTTGGTGGCGCACCATGATGCCTTGCGCCTGAGCTGTCAGCAGGAGGGGAACCGCTGGGTTCAACACCATCGAGCCCCGAACGAGCAGGCCTTGCTGTGGGAGCGCGAAGCGTCTTCTGCCGCAGAAATCACCGCCCATTGCGACGAAGCGCAAGGCAGCCTCAGCCTGCAAGACGGCCCACTGTTGCGCGCCGTGCATATGCGGCTGGCCGATGGAACGGCCCGCTTGCTTCTGGTGGTGCATCACCTGGTGGTTGATGGCGTGTCGTGGCGCATCCTGCTGGAGGACTTGCAGCAGGCCTACGCCGGGTTACCGTTGCCGGCCAAGACCAGCGCCTACAAGCACTGGGCCGAACATATGGAAGCCTTTGCTCAAGGTGAGGTACTGCAAACGGAAGTGGCCTACTGGCAACAGCAGCTTGCGGGGCCCATGGATCAGTTCCCGGAGGACGGCACCCCCGGCGGCGGTATCGAAAGCCTGACCCTGACCCTGGACAAGGCCCGAACCGCCCAGTTGCTGAAAACCGCGAACACGGCGTACCGCACGCGCATTGATGAACTGCTGCTGACGGCCCTGGCCCGTACCTTGTGTGACTGGAGTGGGCAGCCCAGCGTGCTGATCGATCTGGAAGGGCATGGCCGCGAGGCGTTGTTTGATGGCCTCGACCTGACCCGTACCGTCGGTTGGTTCACCAGCCTGTACCCGGTGCGCCTTGGCGCTCACAGCGATCTGGCGACGACGCTGAAGGCGAGCAAAGAGACCCTGCGTCAGGTGCCGCATAAAGGTGTTGGTTATGGTGCCCTGCGTTACTTGGCAAGGGCCGAGCAGTTGCATGAGTTGCCTGCGGCACAGGTCACCTTCAACTACCTGGGGCAGTTCGACACCAGCTTCGGCGCCGATGACCTGCTGCACCCCGCCAGTGAATCGGCAGGGGTGGAGCAGGGGGCAGGTACGCCCCCATTGGCTGCGCTGGAAATCAACTGCCAGGTGTATGCCGGCGAGTTGCGCTTGAGTTGGCGCTTTGACGCTGCCCGTTTCAGTCGTGCCCGGTTACAGGTGCTGTTGGACGATTACCAGCGCGAACTCATCCGCTTGCTTGATCACTGCATGAGCCCAATGGCCTGCGGTGTGACGCCCAGTGATTTCCCACTGGCGCAACTGACCCAGGCGCAACTCGATAGCCTGGCCGTCCCGCCACGTCAAATTGAAGACATCTACCCGCTGTCGCCTATGCAGCAAGGGCTGTTGTTCCACTCATTGTTTGCACCGCACGCCGGTACTTACATCAACCAACTGTGTGTTGATATCGACGGCCTGGATGTCGAGCGTTTCCGCGCCGCCTGGCAGGCTGCACTGGAGCGTCACGCGATCCTGCGCACGGGCTTTGCCTGGCAAGACCTGCCTGCGCCGGTACAAGTGGTTCATCGTCATTTACAGGTGCCGATGCAGGTGCTCGACTGGCGTGAACGCGCCGTTGACGAGAAGGCGCTGGTACAGGTGGCACGCGAAGAGCACGCCCGTGGCTTCGATTTGCAGCACGCACCCTTGCTGCGCTTGTGCCTGGTGCGCGTTAGCGACCAGCGTCATCGACTGATCTGGACCAGCCATCACCTGTTACTCGATGGCTGGAGCAACGCCCAACTGATTGGCGAGGTACTTCGCCACTACGCGGATCCCTTGGCACTGAAACCGGTCAAAGGCGGTTTCCGTGACTACATCGACTGGCTCCAAGAGCAGAATGTTGAGGCCAGTGAGCACTTTTGGCGTGCACGGCTGGCGCCACTGGACGAACCGTGCCTGTTGGCCAGTGCTGTCTCCCAGAGCCAGGAAAGCGGTTATGGCGCATGCGCACGGGGGCTTACCAAAGACGAAACACATCGTCTGCGCGAATTTGCACAGCGCCAGCGGATCACGCTCAACACCTTGGTACAGGGCGCATGGTTGCTTTTGCTGCAGCGCTACACCGGTCTTGAGCATGTGTGCGCCGGCGTCACCGTAGCGGGTCGCCCCACGCAGCTGGAAGGGGTCGAGTCCTGGCTGGGCCTGTTCATCAACACATTGCCGGTTATTCAGCAGCCGCTCGCCGAACAGGCGGTGGGCGACTACTTGCGCGCCCTGCAAACCGACAACCTGGCCATGCGCGAGCATGAACACACGCCGCTGTACGTGATACAGGGCTGGGCCGGGCAAGGCGGGCAAGCGCAGTTCGATACGCTGGTGGTGTTCGAAAACTACCCGGTGGATCAGGCGTTGCGCCAGCATCAGGACCAGGCCCTGCAGTTCGGCCCTGTCGATCAATTGGAGATGACCAACTACCCATTGGCCCTGACCGTTAACCTGGGTGAAGCGTTGGCGTTTTCCTGTAGCCATGACCGTGCAGCATTCGATGACACAACCGTGCAGCAGCTGATGGCACAACTGTGCTGCTTGATGCTCGGTATGGCCCGTGATGCTGCGCAACCGCTTGGGCGGCTGGAGCTGAATGATGTCACCGCGCGTCAACAACTGGTGCACTGGAGCGCGGTGCAGCAACACTTCCCGGCGTTCGTGCCGATCTCGGCCCGTATTGCCGCGCAGGCGGCGTTGCGCCCTGACGCCGTGGCGATCCGTCATCAGGGCGTCAGCCTCTGCTACGCCGAGCTGGAACAGCGTGCCAATCAACTGGCCCATCGCTTGGTGAGCCTCGGTGTGGGCAGCGATGTACTGGTCGGCGTGGCCCTGCCACGGTCGCCTGAACTGATCGTCGCCCTGTTGGCTGTGCTCAAGGCGGGTGGTGCCTATGTGCCGCTGGATCCGGACTACCCGGCGGAGCGGCTGGCCTACATGGTCGAGGATTCCGGCCTGCACCAGGTCATCAGCCTGTCCAGCCTGGACTTGCAGTTGCCGGTACAGGCATTGGCGCTGGACACCCTGGACCTTTCTGCAGAGCCATGCAGCGCACCACAGGTGACTATCGACCCGGAACAACTGGCCTATGTGATCTACACCTCGGGCTCGACCGGCCAGCCGAAAGGCGCGCAGCTAACCCAGCGCAACGTCGAGCGGTTGTTCCAGGCCACCCAGGGCGATTTCGGTTTCAAGCACGACGACATCTGGACCCTGTTCCATTCCTACGCCTTCGATTTCTCGGTGTGGGAGATTTTTGGCGCCCTGGTGCACGGCGGTGCTTTGGTGATCGTGCCGTATTTCACCAGCCGTTCACCGGAAGACTTCCTCAAGCTCCTGAGCGAAGAGGGCGTGACGGTGCTGAACCAGACGCCATCGGCGTTCCGTCAGTTGATCCCTCTGGCGCAGAAAAGTACGGCGCCGCTGAGCCTGCGTTACGTGATTTTTGGCGGCGAGGCATTGGAACTGGAAAGCCTACGGCCATGGTTCGAGCGCTACGGTGATCGCCAGCCGCGCTTGATCAACATGTACGGCATCACCGAAACCACGGTGCACGTGACCTACCGCGAAATCACCGAGCGAGACCTTGCTCACAAGGGACCGAGCCCGATTGGCCGACCGTTGGCCGACCTCAGCCTGCACGTGCTGGATGCGGCCCTCAACCCGCAACCGGTCGGCATTGCCGGTGAGCTGTACGTCGGTGGTGCCGGTTTGGCCCGCGGCTACCTGAACCGCCCGGAACTGACCAGTGAGCGTTTCATCGCCAGCCCGTTCGATGCCAGCCAACGTCTGTACCGCAGCGGCGACCTGGCCCGGCGACTGTCCGATGGCAGCCTGGAATACCTGGGGCGTATCGACCAGCAGGTGAAGATTCGCGGTTTCCGCATCGAGCTGGGGGAAATAGAAGCGCAGTTGCAAAGCCACCCGCAGGTCAACGAAGCGGCGGTGCTGGTCAAGGAGGGCGCCGGTGGCCCACGGCTGGTGGGTTATGTCGCCAGCTCGGCGCCGACGATTCAGGACGAGCTCAAGGCCCACCTGCACGAACGGCTGCCGGAGTACATGGTCCCGGCACAGATCGTGGTGTTGCCGACGTTGCCACTGACCGCCAACGGCAAGCTCGACCGTCGCGCGCTACCCGAGCCGGACGCTGCTGCAGGCCGCGAGTACCGGGCGCCGCAGACCGATACCGAACAGGCCATCGCCCGTATCTGGGCGCAGGTACTGGACGTGGAGCGTGTAGGCCTTGATGACCACTTTTTCGAACGGGGCGGGCATTCCTTGCTGGCGGTACAGACCGTTTCACGCCTCAAGCGTGAGTTCGATCTCGACGTTGGTGTGCGCGAGCTGTTCGAACACCCACAGCTTGAGGCCTTCGCCCGTTATGTCGAGGCATTGCGCCCTTACGCCGAGGCTGCGCGCCAAGAACTGCAAGACGATATCCATGCGGCATTGGCGGAACTCGACGGTCTTTCGACTGAAGAACTTGAAGCCCTGCTGGCGGAATAGGACAGAACTGAATTTATGCAAAGCCTGATCGCATCCTTGAAAGACCTTGCCCCTGAAAAACGCAAGGCACTGGCCGCACTCTTGAAGAAGAAAGGTATCGACCTGTTTGCGCAGATGCCTATCAGCCCGGCTGATCGCACCCTGCCACTGGCCTTGTCTTATGCTCAGCAACGGTTGTGGTTTCTCACGCAACTGGCGCCGGCCAACAGTGCCTACAACATTCCGGGCGCGCTGCGCCTGCGCGGTCAGCTTGATCAAAACGCGCTGCAGAACGCTTTTGATGGGCTAGTGGCGCGTCACGAAAGCCTGCGCACCCGTTTTATCGCAGATGCCGATGGACAGCCACGGCAGGTGATTGATGCGCCGACGCCCCTGGCCATCAGGTCGATTGATTTGCGCGGGCAGGGCCCGGAAGCCCTGGCTGCCGCCGTTGAAGCCGAAGCCTTGCAACCCTTCGACCTGGCTAACGGTCCGTTGCTTCGGGTCACCCTGTTGACCTTGGCCGATGACGAGTACGCGCTGCTGTTGACCTTGCACCACATCATTGCCGATGGCTGGTCTATGAACGTGTTGGTGGATGAGTTTGCTGCCGCCTATAGCGCTAGTGTTCAAGGCCATGCGCTGGACCTTCCGGGGTTGCCGGTGCAGTACGCCGACTATGCGCAATGGCAGCGCGAGTGGCTCGAAGCCGGCGAGCTGCAACGCCAGCTCGAGTACTGGACGGCTCAGTTGGGGGATACCTCAGCGGTGCTGGAGCTACCGGGGGACTTCCCGCGCCCGGCGGTGCAAAGCTATCGCGGTGCCCAGCAGCGGCGTGTACTTGACGAAGCCTTCGGTCAACGCCTGCGCCAGTTCGCTCAGGCACAGGGCTCGACGACCTTCCAGGTACTGCTGGCGACCTTTGCCGTCTGCCTGCACAGGGCCAGTGGCCAGTGCGACCTGCGTATCGGCGTGCCGACGGCCAACCGCAATCGGCTGGAAATCGAGGGGTTGATCGGTCTGTTCGTCAACACTCAGGTGCTGCGCTGCGTGGTCGATAGCCACGCAGGCTTTGCCGACCTGCTGGAGCAGGTACGCGAACGGGCCCTTGGCGCCCAGGCCAATCAGGACCTGCCCTTCGAACAATTGGTTGAGGCGTTGCATCCAGAACGCAGCCTGAGCCACAACCCGTTGTTCCAGGTACTGTTCAACCATCAGCGGCAGCGCTTTGGCGCATTGGCTCACCTGCCGGGGCTGACCCTGGAAGCCTTGGATCAGGTGGAAACCGCCGCCCAGTTTGACCTGGGGCTGGACAGCAGCGAAGACGACAGCGGGCGTATTGTGCTGTCGTTCACCTATGCCGTGGATGTGTTCCTGCCTGCCAGTATCGAGCGCTTTGCTCAGCGTTTTGAGGCGGTGCTGCGCCAAGTCATGGAGCAACCGCAACAGCCGTTGCGGGTATTGGACTGGTTGACCGATGACGAGCATCGCCAACTGCACACCTGGAGCCAGCCAGCGGAGGTTACGCCACACCTGCCGCTGGTGCATGAGGCCATCAGCCAGCAAGCCGCCTTGCGTCCCGACGCCGTGGCGCTGGTGTGTGGCGATCGCTCGCTGACCTTCGCTGAGCTGGAACAGCGTGCCAACCAGCTGGCCCATCGCTTGATCGCCCTGGGCGTGGGCCGGGAAACCCTGGTTGGCGTCGCGCTGGACCGTTCGCTGGAACTGATTCTCGCCCCGTTGGCGATCCTCAAGGCCGGGGGCGCCTACGTGCCGCTGGACCCAGAGTACCCGGCCGAGCGCCTGGCCTACATGGTCAAGGACGCGGGCCTGAAGTGGGTGCTGAGCGATGCCGCGCTGGCACTGACGTGGCCGGAAGGTGTCGAAGTCGTGGCCCTGGACCAACTGGACCTGAGCCGCGCGCCAACACAGGCGCCCGTGTTGACGGTCACCCCGCAGCAACGCGCCTACATGATCTACACCTCTGGCTCTACCGGCCAACCCAAGGGCGTGACCGTCGAGCACGGTGCCCTGAGCATGCACTGTCGGGCCGCCGCAGAGCTGTACGGCATGAGCGCCGACGACATTGCCCTGCATTTTGCCTCGATCAGTTTTGACGGCGCGGTGGAGCAGTGGTTGTCGCCGATGATGTTCGGTGCCCGGTTGGTGCTGCGTGGCCCGGGGCTGATCTCGGCAGAGCAGAGCTACCAGACGCTGGTGGACCAAGACGTTACCGTGGCCTATTTCCCCACCAGCTATGCCCATCAACTGGCCGAGTGGGCCTTGGCGCATCCGCAGTCGTTGCGGCTGCGCTCCTGCACCATCGGCGGCGAAGCGGTGTCGCGGGAGACCTTCGAGCTGCTGCGCCGTGGCCTGAAAGCGCCGCGCATCATCAACGGTTACGGGCCGACGGAAACCATCGTCACCCCGACCCTGTGGCGGGCCGACGGCGATGTACCGTGCGAAACACCCTATGCCCCCATCGGCCGTGCGGTCGGCAACCGCACCCTGTACGTGCTCGATGCCGACCTTAACCTGTTGCCACCGGGCGTGGCGGGAGAGCTGTACATTGGCGGCGAAGGGCTGGCCCGTGGTTATCACCAGCGCCCAGACCTGACCGCCGAGCGCTTTGTGCCCGACCCGTTTTTCACCACCGGTGGCCGGCTGTACCGCTCTGGCGACCGCGTGCGCTGGCTGGCCGACGGCAATCTGGAATACCTGGGGCGTATCGACCAACAGGTCAAGCTGCGCGGCTACCGCATCGAACTGGGCGAAATCGAAGCGCGACTGCAGGCCCATGCCGACGTCGGTGAGGCGGTAGTGCTGCTGCACGACAAGCGCCTGGTGGGTTACGTGGTGTCGAGCCGCGATGATGGCTTGGGCGATGAACTTAAAGCACAGCTCAAGGATGCGTTGCCGGACTACATGGTGCCGAGCAAAATCCTGGTGCTGCAACGCTTCCCGCTGACCCCCAATGGCAAGGTGGACCGCAAGGCCCTGCCGGAGCCAGTGTGGGAAAGCCAGGTTTATCAGGCGCCAAGCACGCCGGAAGAACTTGCACTGGCCGTGATCTGGCAACAGGTGCTGGGGCTGGAACAGGTCGGGCTGCACGACAACTTCTTTGAGCTGGGTGGCGACTCCATCGTCTCGATCCAGGTGGTTAGCCGTGCGCGGCAGGCCGGTTTGGCGCTGACGCCCAAAGACCTGTTTCAACACCAGACCCTGCAAGCCCTGGCGCGTGCGGCCAAACCGCTGGAAGGTGCGCTGGCCATTGATCAGGGCCCGGTCAGTGGCGCAGTGCCGCTGACGCCGATTCAGGCCTGGTTCTTTGAACAGCCGATTCCGCAGCGGCACCACTGGAACCAGTCAGTGCTGCTCAAGGCTGCGCAACCGCTGGACAGCCAGGCGCTGAGCCGTGCCTTGCAGGCCTTGGTGGCGCACCATGACGCCTTGCGTCTGAGCTGGAAACAGGAGGGGAACTGCTGGACTCAATGCCATCGTGATTTTAGCCAGCAGACCGTGCTCTGGGAGCGTGAAGCCACCACGGAGGAAGACATCACCGCCCATTGCGACCAGGCTCAGGCCAGCCTGAACCTGCAAGACGGCCCACTGCTGCGCGCCGTGCATATTCGGCTGGCCGATGGGACGGCCCGCTTGCTACTGGTGGTGCATCATCTGGTGGTTGATGGGGTGTCGTGGCGCATCCTGCTGGAGGATCTGCAGCAGGCCTACGCCGGGTTACCGTTGCCAGCCAAGACCAGCGCCTACAAGTACTGGGCCGAACACATGGAGGCCTTTGCCCACGGCGAGGTGCTGCAAACGGAAGTGGCCTACTGGCAACAGCAGCTTGCGGGGCCCATGGATCAGTTCCCGGAGGACGGCACCCCCGGCGGCGGTATCGAAAGCCTGACCCTGACCCTGGACAAGGCCCGCACCGCCCAGTTGCTGAAAACCGCGAACGCGGCGTACCGCACGCGCATTGACGAACTGCTGCTGACGGCCCTGGCCCGGACCCTGTGCGCCTGGAGCGGGCAGCCTAGCGTGCTGGTTGATCTGGAAGGCCATGGCCGCGAGGCGTTGTTTGATGGCCTCGACCTGACCCGTACCGTCGGTTGGTTCACCAGCCTGTACCCGGTGCGCCTTGGCGCTCACAGCGATCCGGCAACGACACTGAAGGGCTGCAAGGAGGCCCTGCGCAATCTACCTCACAAGGGCGTCGGTTTCGGCGCACTCCGCTACCTCGGTACGCCACAGGTCCGGGCCGCGATGCAGGCATTGCCGCGGGCTGACATCACCTTCAACTACCTCGGCCAGTTCGATGGCAGCTTTGCTGAAGGCGGCTTGCTGCAACTGGCCGTTGAGTCTGCCGGTCGTGAGCATGGCGCGCAATCCGGCCCGGCTCGGCGCCTGGAAATCAATGGCCAGGTCTATGGCGGCGAGCTGAGCCTGAGTTGGCGCTTTGACACCTCCCGCCATAGCGCTGCCCGTATGCAAGCGCTGGTGGATGACTACCGCGACACCTTGCAGGCACTGCTCGACCATTGTCTGGAGGCCGGAACTGGCGGCGTGACGCCGAGTGACTTTTCGCTGGTGCGTTTGAGCCAGTCGCAACTTGATGGCCTGCCGCTGGGCGCTGATGCACTTGAGGATATCTACCCGCTGGCACCGATGCAGCAGGGCCTGCTGTTCCATTCGTTGTACGCACCCGAGGCCGGAACCTATGTGAATCAGCTTTGTGTGGATGTCGACAATCTGGACGTCGAGCGTTTTCGCGCCGCCTGGCATTTAGCGCTGGCACGCCATGGCATCTTGCGTACGGGCTTTGTCTGGCGCGGTGATCTACCTGAGCCGCTGCAACTGGTTCGGCGCCAGGTCGCGGTGCCATTGCAGGTACTTGACTACCGTGACCGGGGTGACGTGCAGTCGTTGTTGCAGCAATTCGCATCTGCCGATCACGCCCGTGGCTTTGAGCTGGACGAGGCGCCTTTACTACGTTTGACCCTGATCCGTTTCGAGCCCGAACGTTACCGGCTGATCTGGACCAGCCATCATTTGCTGCTTGATGGCTGGAGTAGCGCCCAACTGATCGGTGAGGTGCTGCAGGCCTATGCCGACCCGCACAGCCTGCGGCCAGTCACTGGCGGTTATCGCCAATACATCCAGTGGTTGCAGGCTCAGGATGCAACCGTCAGCGAGGCGTTCTGGCGTGAGCGCTTGAGCCTGCTCGATGAGCCATGCCTGCTGGCCAATACCATGGTCGCGCCTGCAGCCGGCGAGGGCTCGGGCAACTGGAAACAGGCAATGACGGTCGAGCAGACGGCCGCTCTGCAAACGTTCGCCCAGCGCCAGCGGATTACGCTCAACACCTTGGTACAGGGCGCATGGCTGCTGTTGCTGCAACGCTATACCGGCCTGCAGAGCGTGTGCACCGGTGTCACCGTGGCTGGGCGTCCGACACAGCTGGAGGGCGCCGAATCCTGGCTGGGGCTGTTCATCAATACTTTGCCGCTACTGGTTCGGCTCGACGCCGGGCAGGCAGTGGGCGACTACTTGCGCAAGCTGCAGGCCGACAACCTGGCGCTGCGCGAGCACGAACACACACCGCTGTACGCGATACAGGGCTGGGCCGGGCAGGGTGGCCAAGGCCTGTTCGATACGCTGATCGTGTTCGAGAACTACCCGGTGGATGCGGCATTGCGTCAGGCATCGGACAGCGGCCCACGCTTTGGCCCCATGGAACAGTTGGAGATGACCAACTACCCGCTGGCCCTGACCGTCAACCTCGGTGAACGCCTTGAGATCGGCTACAGCTACCACTGTTCATGCTTTGATCAAGCTACACTGATGCGCCTGGATGGGCAGTTGCGGCAGATCTTGCTGAATATGGCCCAGGATGCCGAGGTTGCGTTGGGGCGTATCCCGCTCAACGATGCCGTGGCGTTGCGACAGTTGGCCCAGTGGAGCGCAGTGCAGCAGCATTTCCCGGCGTTCGTGCCGGTATCGTCCCGTATTGCCGAACAGGCTGCCCTGCGCCCTGACGCCGTGGCGATCCGTCATCATGGCGTCAGCTTCTGCTACGCCGAGCTGGAGCAGCGTGCCAATCAACTGGCCCATCGCTTGGTGAGCCTCGGTGTGGGCAGCGATGTGCTGGTCGGCGTGGCCTTGCCTCGTTCAGCGGAACTGATCGTCGCCCTGTTGGCCGTGCTCAAGGCCGGCGGTGCCTACGTGCCGCTGGATCCGGACTACCCGGTGGAGCGCTTGGCCTACATGGTCGAGGATTCCGGCCTGCAACAGGTCATCAGCCTGTCCAGCCTGGACCTGCAGTTGCCGGTACAGATATTGGCGCTGGACACCCTGGACCTTTCCCATGAGCCGTGCAGCGCGCCACAGGTGACCATCGACCCGGAGCAACTGGCCTATGTGATCTACACCTCTGGCTCGACCGGCCAACCGAAAGGCGCGCAGTTGACCCAGCGCAACGTCGAGCGGCTGTTCCAGGCCACCCAGGGCGATTTCGGTTTCACCCAAGACGACGTCTGGACCCTGTTCCATTCCTATGCCTTCGATTTCTCGGTGTGGGAAATCTTTGGCGCCCTGGTGCATGGCGGCACTTTGGTGATCGTGCCGTATTTCACCAGCCGGTCACCGGAAGAGTTCCTGGCGTTGCTGGTCGACGAGGGCGTGACGGTGTTGAACCAGACGCCGTCGGCGTTCCGTCAGTTGATCCCGCTGGCGCAGAAAAACACGGCGCCGTTGAGCCTGCGTTACGTGATTTTTGGCGGCGAAGCCCTGGAACTGGAAAGCCTGCGGCCGTGGTTCGAGCGCTACGGTGATCGCCAGCCGCGCTTGATCAATATGTATGGCATCACCGAAACCACGGTGCATGTGACCTACCGGGAAATCACCGCGCAAGACCTTGCCCATAAAGGCCCGAGCCCGATTGGCCGGCCGTTGGCCGACCTCAGCCTGCACGTGCTGGACGCCAACCTGAATCCGCAACCCGTAGGTATCGCGGGTGAGCTGTACGTCGGTGGTGCCGGTCTGGCCCGTGGCTACCTGAACCGCCCGGAACTGACCAGCGAACGTTTCATCGCCAGCCCGTTCGATGCCAGCCAACGCCTGTACCGCAGCGGCGACCTGGCCCGGCGCCTGTCCGATGGCAGCCTGGAATACCTGGGGCGTATCGACCAGCAGGTGAAAATTCGCGGCTTCCGCATCGAGCTGGGTGAAATCGAAGCGCAGTTGCAGAGCCATCCGCAGGTCAACGAAGCGGCGGTGCTGGTCAAGGAGGGCGCCGGTGGCCCCCGGCTGGTGGGCTATGTCGCCAGCTCGGACTTGGCGATTCAGGACGAGCTCAAGGCCCACCTGCACGAACGGCTGCCGGAGTACATGGTCCCGGCACAGATCGTGGTGTTGCCAACGTTGCCACTGACCGCCAACGGCAAGCTCGACCGTCGCGCGCTACCCGAGCCGGACGCTGCAGCAGGCCGCGAGTATCGGGCGCCGCAGACTGATACCGAACAGGCTGTTGCCCGTATCTGGGCGCAGGTGCTGGAGGTAGAGCGTGTGGGCCTTGACGATAACTTCTTCGACCTCGGAGGCCATTCGCTGTTGGCATTGACCTTGACCGCTGCACTGCAAGACCGACTGGGCCTGAAGGTCCGGCTCGATCAACTGATGCAGTACCCGCGCTTGAGTGAGCTGTTGCAACGGGTGCAGGGGGCATCTGCCGAGGTGTCGCCGCGTGTGCCTCTCAATCAGGCCAGCGCAGGAGCCCCTCGGCTGTTTTGTGTACACCCGGGCGGCGGCACGCTGTTTGGTTACTACCCCCTGGCGCGTGCATTGGAAGCGACCTGGCAGGTTGATGGTTTGTTGTGCCGCAGTTTTGTAGAGCCGAGCTGGCGCGACAGCTCTCTGGAGCAGATGGCCCACGACTATGTACAGGCGATTCGCCGGGTTCAACCGCAGGGGCCGTATCACCTGCTGGGCTGGTCCCTGGGAGGCGCCCTCGCGGTGGAGATGGCGCGGTTGCTGCGTGAGGCCGGTGAACCGGTAGCCTTCCTTGGATTGGTCGACCCGTTCGTTCCTGGCGTGGGTGCTGCGACGGGTGAGGCGCAGCACGCCGACCTGGACAGCGGTTTTGCCCGTTACCTGGTGGAGTTGTTCGGCGATGTGCCGCTGGCCGCTGTCCAGGCTCGTATCGCTGAGGCGCGACGCGAGGGCTGCAGCGATGCCGAGTTGATCGAGGGCGTACTGGCCTGGGCGGTCGCACAATCACGTGGCGATGCGCCGCGTATCGAGCAGGGGGATATCGCTCAAGGTTTCGCCGTGATGCGCCACCTCAATGGTCTGACGGCTAACTGCACATTGAAGCCTTGCGATGTGGCACCGCAGTGCTGGTGGTCAAGCGAAGTGGCAGAGGTTTCCATGGCTGCGCAGACCGCATTGGAGCGGGGGATTGGCGTGCAGGCGCAAAGCAGGCAGGAGATCGAGGGCAGTCATGCCGGAATCGTCCGGGAGCCAGCGTTCCTGCGCAGCCTGGCTGAGGTGTTGCCTGGCGCCTGAATGGTTTGAGCGCAACTTAACCACGTGCCTGGATGGGTCCATGCACGTGGTTTTGGCTTCATGAGCGCACAGGCGGATTCGCCTCGAACGCGGCGTAGTAACACTTTGTCATTAATTGCTAATGATAATGGTTTGTAATAGCATTATTCGCGATCGGACTCACCCCTTCTTATTGACCTGAAGGTGTTTCGCTTTGACGACTCATGGAACGAACAACAACCCGGAGCTACTGATGGCTTTTCTGGACAATCGCCAGGCATTGATCGACAGAGCCAACGCCATACTGGGCTGTCGTTATCAGGCAGAAGATGTTGCTCAGGATATCTACCTCAAATTGTGTGAACAGCCTGTTTGTCTGCCTGTGGCCCATCCGCTGGGTTATCTCTACCGGATGGTGCGCAACCTGTCCATCGACCGCCTGCGGCGTCAGCACTGGGAGAACTGCCACAGCGTTGGGGAAGAGCAGGCGTATGTCCTGTTGTGTTCAAAACCCTCGCCGGAGGCTGCCGTTATCCATCGGGCAATGCTTGAGCAGGTGCACCGCGCCTTGTTGGAGTTGCCCGAGCGCACCCGGCGCATTTTTGAAATGACTCAACTGCAAGGGCATACCCAGCGCGAAGCCGCACGCCGTGAGGACGCCTCGCCGACCCTGATCAATTTTCTCCTGCGTGATGCTCTGCGTCATTGTCGCCAGCGACTGGGCGTTGTGCCTGCAAACCGGGCACAGTAATGCCTTTTGAAATGACTTTTGGCCCGCCTCTTACACGGATGTACAGCTCTTGATCGATGTATTGGCCCCTCTGTTTTGTGGAGAACTGGCGGTATACGCCGAAGGCCTGAGCCTGAGTGCCCGCGACCAGCCGGTGGTGTCAGGGCGGCGCTTTGTTGAAGCCGAGCAGCTTGAACAGTGCCTGGACCTGTATGCCGTGGGGTATCCCGGTGCCGACCGGCGCGCCTTGGCCTCCTTATGGTCCAAGGACTATTTCCTGATCGTGCTGCCTGCGGTGGTGGCGTCAAGCCTGGTGCTGGGGTGGCACTTGCCCGTCACGCTGGACGACATCGAGGTGGTCATCGATGCGCAAGGGCTGCCTGCCCGCCTGGTATTGCCGAACCCTGGTGAGCGGGTAGCGCCTGATGATGCCTGGCAGCGATTTGCACCCTTGATAGAGGGCAACCTGGAGCCTTTCATCGATGCACTGGCACGCGTGGTCAAGCTGTCGCCCCGGGTGCTATGGAGCAACGCCGGCAACTATGTGGAGAGCATTGTCGGTGTGTTGGCCGAGCGTGGCTTTCCGACCGACACCCTGGCCCATGGCGAGGCGCTGATCAGGGTTCGCGAGTGGCCGCACGGCAAGCGCAACCGGCTGTTCGAGCCGGTGCGCTATGTGCAGATGCCAGGGCCACAAGGCCCGCTGCAGATCCGCCAGCGCCGCCAGTGTTGCCTGCGTGACGGGCTACCCGGTTATGAATGCTGTAGCGATTGCCCGCTGATCAGCGATGAGCTGTTGTTGCGCTATGCCTTGGCTGAGCGCGGCCTGAGCGTCGAATGAGCCGACGGCTCAGCGCCGCCACAACTGCAGCATCAGGTAGGGCCCCGCGATCAGCGCCGCCAGCAAACCGGCGGGCATCTGGTAAGGGTAGAGCACATTGCGCCCCAGCCAGTCTGCCGCGACCATCACCAAGGCCCCCAGCAGAATGGCGCCCATCAGTTGTGCTCGTGCCCGTACCAGCCCGAGCATACGGGTCAAGTGCGGAGCCAGCAGGCCAATGAAGCTCAAGGGGCCAATGACCACCGTGGCGCAGGCTGTCATCAACGCACTCAAGCCCAGTAATGCCAGGCGGCTACCACGAAGGCTGACACCGAAGCCTCGGGTTGCGGCCTCACCCAGTGGCAGAATGTCCAGCCAGCGATGAAGCATCAGGCACAGCCCGCCGAACAGCATCAACATCCCCCCAAGCAGCCACGCCGTCTGCTCATTGGCGCGGTAGGTGGAGCCTGCCATCCAGTTGAGCATGTGTTGTGCGCGTGAGTCGCCGTTGGCCAGGAGTATTTGCAGCAAGGCATCGAACAACGCGCCGACGGCGATGCCCACCAGCAACAGTTGGGTTGGCGAGAAGTTGTCACGTCGGCTCAAGGCCAGCAACGCGGCGAAGGTGAGCACGGCGCCTGCGGTACTGGCTCCGACCAGCGTACCGTTGCTGGCAGCGGGCAGTGCGATCAAGGCGAGCAACATGCCCATGGCTGCCCCTGAACTGATGCCGAGCAGTTCCGGGCTTGCCAGTGGGTTACCGGTGAGGCGTTGGATCAGGCAACCCGCCAGCGCCAGCAAGGCTCCGCAGCCCAGTGCGGCGAACACCCGTGGCGTGCGCCATTCCAGCAACGCCTGAAGCATCGGGCCGTGGCTCCAGGTCCAGCCTTGCGGGCCATCGCCCACGGCCAGCGCTACCATCACCGTGGCGACCAGCAACAGCGCCAGGCCCGACAACAGTACGCGGTTTGAATACCGGGGGCGGCTGCTGTGGGCGCTTGAGTGCGGCGTATCGCCGCGCAAGCGCAAGCCTTGTACCAGCCAGATCAACAGTGGGGCACCCGCCAGCGCCGTCGCTGCGCCGGTGGGCAGGAAGCCGCTGTCAAAGCCTTCCAGGCTTTGCACCAACAGATCGGTGAGCCATAGCAGCAGCGCACCGAGCACCGGTGACCACAACAGTCGATCCTTCAGCCGGCGCGCACCGAGCATGCTGCACAGGCTGGGGGCTGTAAGGCCAATAAAACCGATCATGCCGACGCTGGCCACCACGCAGCCGCTGAGCCACAGGGCCAACACCAAGGCAATCACACGGCTGCCATTGAGTGAAAGGCCCAGTGCGCGGGCGCCGGAATCTTCCAGGCCAAGCAGGGTCAGCGGACGAATCAGCAGCAGCACACCCAGGGCCGGCAGCAGCCGTGGCAGCAAAAACGCTACTTGCTGCCAGTCCTGTTGCACGAGTGAGCCGGCCCCCCAGATAAACAGCGGCCCCAGCTCCTGGCCGTGGATGATCATCAACCCGGCATTGACCGCACCGAAGTACAACGACACAAGAATGCCGCCCAAGATCAGTGCCAACGGGCTGAAGGCTCTGCGCCAGGCCAGGGCGAACACCAGCAGCAGCGCCACCGCGCCACCGGCCAGCGCCAGCCATTCGCGGCCATGGACGAGCAGCCCGGGTGCCCACAGGGTGGCCATGCTCAACGCCAGTTGCGCGCCTGAAGCAATGCCAAGGGTGGCAGGCTCGGCCAATGGGTTGCGTAACGCTTGCTGCAGTATGCAGCCGGTCAGCGCCAGGGTTGCGCCACACAACCAGGCCATGGCCATTCGCGGCAGCCAACTGTAATGCACCAGCAGTTGATCGAGTTGTTCTGTCTGGGGGGCGCTGACGGCTTGCCACCACAGGCCAGGGGGCAGGTGCGTGGCAAGGTTGCCGGTTGCCAGGGCCAATGCAGCGAGTAGCATCAGGGTCAGTAGCGGTGCGGGGTGGCGATTGATGTAACGCAGGATCA
Organism: Pseudomonas sp. HLS-6; assembly: GCF_002753995.1. Lineage (NCBI taxonomy): Bacteria > Pseudomonadati > Pseudomonadota > Gammaproteobacteria > Pseudomonadales > Pseudomonadaceae > Pseudomonas > Pseudomonas sp. HLS-6. The sequence continues at coordinate 2,736,421 of NZ_CP024478.1, read as the reverse complement.
TGGCTGGGCGCTCGGGGCAAAACGCTGCTTTAGCAGCAGGGCGAGGCGCTCGGCACTGCTGACGCCGCCGTAGGGCCAGACGGCAGGAAGGCTGTCGACGCGCTGCTCACGCACGGCGCTCAGGGCTTTCCAGATGGGGTTGCGATTCAGCGCAGCGGCGTCCGGCAACGGCTCGAACAGGACCAGGCGTGCATCGGACGGGGTGGCAAGTGCCGCCAAGGTAATGGTCGCAAACCCCCAGGAACTGGTGGGGCCGCGCCAGGCGTTACGTAAACCGAGCTCATCGAGCACCGCCTGGTAAAGGCCTTGCCCACCGTTGACGCGCAAGTGCCGCTCATCAAGAAAGGTGACCAGGTACAAGGGTTCCAGGGCTTGCCCGGCGAGCGCGGCCCGGGCTTCGGCGAAGTGATTGTCGACTCGCTTGAGCAGGGCATCCGCCTGCGCTTGGTGATCGAGCATGCGCCCAAGCAGCGTTGTGATCTGCCGCGAGCGTTGCAACGGCTGGCCACTGTCATCGAACGTGGCCAGGAGCATGGTCGGCGCCACCGCGTTCAACAGCGGCAGGATCGAGGCGTACTCGGGTGTTGCCAGGATCAGGTCCGGGCGCAACTGGCTCATGGCTTCCAGATTAGGTTCGCGACGAGCCCCCACATCGGCCACGCTGGTCGGTAACGTCGGGGTCGATACCCAGCGGCGATAACCGTCTGGTTCGCCAACCCCTACGGGAGTGACGCCGATGGCCAGCAGTTGCTCCACAAGCCCCCAGTCGAGCACGACGACCCGGCGTGGTGGTTGCTTGAAGGTGACGGGACCAAAATCATCGTTCCAGGTCACAGGCTGTGCGAAGGCGGCAGGTAGCAACACAGAGAGCACAATCGTTAGAGCGGCACGCAGCGCGATGGCAGGCAACAGGATGCTCTCCGGGTCAGTAGACGAAGCTGATGGGTGAGCCGCCTTGAGGGTGGGGCAGCACGCCCATGGCGATGCCGTAGATGTTTTCCAGGGTGTCGCTGCGCATGAGTTCGGCAGGGCTGCCTTCGGCCATCAGGCGCCCCTGATGCAGGGCGAGCAGATGGTCGCAATAGCGTGCAGCCATGTTGACGTCGTGGAGCACCACCAGCACGCCAAGCCCTAACTGAACGCTCAGGTTCTTGACCAGCGCGAGCACTTCTACCTGATGGGCGATATCCAGGGCCGAGGTGGGTTCATCCAGGAGCAGGTAGCGGCTGTTTTGCGCAAGCAGCATCGCCAGCCAGACACGTTGACGTTCGCCGCCGGACAAATGGTCGACCATGCGCTCGGCAAAGACGAGCGTGTGGGTGAGCTCCAGGGCGCGTTGTACCTGCTCGCGATCCTCTTTGCCAAAACGCCCCAGGGCGCCGTGCCACGGGTAGCGGCCAAGGCTGACGAGTTCTCGCACGGTGAGGTTGTCGGCAGGTGGCAGTTGCTGCGGCAGGTAAGCGACCTGTCGCGCGAATTCACGGTTCTGCCAGCCTGACAGGGGTTTGCCGTCCAGCGTGATCTGCCCTTCGGCTGGCAGTTGCTGACGGGCCAGCAGCTTGATCAATGTCGACTTCCCCGAGCCGTTATGCCCGATCAGGCCGACCATGCGGCCGTGGGGGATTCTCAGGTTCAGCGGGTGCAGCAGGGTTCGTCCGGGAACACTGAAGCTGACCGATTGCAGTTCAAACATCGTGTTTTCGCAATAGCCCCGGCAGTCAGGGCGCGTGAAGTAGGGCTGCTGAAAGTAACACTAATGGTAATGGTTATCAATTATTTGTCTTTTCATCGAGCACCTGCTCGTGAGGAGTCGCCGCGACCACAGCCCTGACGCAGGGCGCAGAAAGAGGCGGAACTGGCCGCTGGATAATCGTCAGCTATGCTCTTGTACGAATGATTTCCTACCCCTGGCTACAAGGACGTGCACATGAACGCAGAACAGGACAGTCGGGTCATAACCGGTATTATCCGTGCCTATGGCGGCTCATCCTACAAGATGACCAGAACCTATACCCCGGCAGTAACAAGCGCTGGCCTCTATATTCTCTATTTCGTCACGTCGACCGCGGACGGCGCGTGCTTCCCGGTCTATTGCGGCTATACATCCCGCACGCTGGAGACTCGCCTCAAGGAGCACAGTCAGCCCGGTGGCCAGATCAGCAAAATGAGGACGCCTGGCGGGATAGTGACCACCACCGGGGTTCCGATCGCCACGACCGACGGCGAGGTTTATGTCGGGTTTATTGGATGCACCGGCATGCTGGCGAAACTGATAGAAAGCAGCTTTCTGTTCAACTATGACTTTGTGCTCAATGCTTCTGAAAATGGTCAGCGAAGGGCGCTCGATGTTACTGAGGTTCAAGAGTCCAGTTGGGCCGCGCTTGACGACACCCATACCGCCAGGGAGCAAATACACGCGTGGAATGACGCAGTAGAAAGCACCGTCAACGAAGCGATAGACGATGCCAGGCAACTGAGCTTGTATCTGGAGCAGTTTCGAGGGTTTGTCTAGCATTGGCGCCACAAACACCTCGCTATGGCACAGCGGTGGGTACTGGTCGGGCTGCGCATGAGCAGCCTGCAGCCGGTGACGGGCTCGCACAGATCGAAGAGGGGCACCGGCTGTGCCTCTCTCTTCGCTACGAGGATGCCGAGGTCTGTTTCAGGGCTGTTGCGAAACAGCAGCCAGACTGGCCTATGGCTCATAACAACCTGGGCTGGGCCTTGCAGGCGCAAGGCAAGAATGAAGAAGCTCTGGCCAGCTACAAGACGGCTTTGCAACGTGACCCCAGATTTGAACTGGCGCGTGCGAACCTTGCCTACCTGCTTGCCCATTTGTATGTCCACATTGGCAAGTTCGACGAAGCAAGGGCAATGTGGCGGGTGCTGGTCGAGCGCTACCCGCATGACCCGGAAATACTGGACAACCTGATCAGCACGGCATTGAAGGCCAACGATCTCGTCGATGCGGGCTACTGGGCGACCCGGTATGCCGCAGTCACCCGGGCCAGTGTTTATCACCCGATGCCAGCCCATCCGCCCTTGGTAACGATACCCGAGCCAAGGTTATCGACGGGCAAGCTGCAGCATGACCTCGAACAGTACCGGTATTTACGCAGTCACGGCCTGCTGGGCGAGGTCTTCGATGGCATCATCGACTGCTATGGCCAGGCGGTTCAGTGTTTTAACGAAAACGACGCTGTGTTGAGGCAGCGCGTGGGTGACGCTGTGCACATGAAGAGCACTTACGGGCGCATCGTTCATCATTATCCGGCGGCGAGGCTGCCTGAAAACGCGTTGTCGCGCACTGGGGTAAACCTGGACGCTGAGAAGGCCTATCTGGCAAGCACGCTGGGTATCGTGGTAATCGATGATTTCCTGACGCCGAAAGCACTCTCGGAGTTGCAGACGTTCTGCCTGGAATCCACCGTCTGGCATGCCAACAGGTATGCCTATGACCGCCTGGGCGCGTTCTTCAGGGACGGCTTCAATTGCCCGTTGTTGTTGCAGATTGCCGAAGAGATCCAGCAGGCATTCCCGAATGTGATTGGTCGCCGGCATCCGCTGTTGCAGATGTGGGGGTTCAAGTACCGGCATGACCAACCTGCAACGCACCCTCATGCGGATTTTGCAGCGGTGAACGTGAACTTCTGGATTACGCCAGATGAGGCGAATCTGGATCAGGCGTCTGGTGGGCTGCTGATCTATGATGTGGAAGCACCAATGGATTGGGATTTCGAGGCCTACAACCGACAAGGGGACAGGATCTCGGCCTTTTTGAGAGACGCAGGTGCGAAGCCTGTTGTCATACCGTATCGCTGCAACCGGGCAATCATCTTCAACTCGGACCTGTTTCATGCGACGGCGCCGATCAGATTCCGACCGGGTTATGCTGACAAAAGAGTCAACATAACCTTGCTCTATGGCGAGCGGGAACGCTCAGGCACAGAATGACCGCGCAGGCTCCCGATCAGCCCACTCGGGTGTTTGCCAGACAGCCGCCCGATTATCTGCAACGGCTGCCTGGTGGCTGTGTACTAGCTGGGTTGGGTAACGATATGTACCTCGAGTGTCCCGTGGTTATCCTTCAGCCCAGCGCCATAGATCCCATTGACGTCATCATTGATACACAGGTGCATCTGCCCGGACTGCCCGACCGGTGCCTGGCCCAGGGTGCCTACCAGGAAAGGCGCATTGTCGCCAATCCTGGCGACCAACGCACCTTCCGGTGCACCGGGCAGGGTATACCCGGGTTTGGCGATGAATGCGCGGTTGCCAGCGGGGCCCACCATGCCGGTTGCGGGGTTGGCGGTCCATGAGCCCTGTGCGCTGATTTGTGTGTCCTGGCGACCTGTGACATGCAACCCGGTGGCTTGCCAGGGCTGATTGGATTGCACCGAGACTGTGATGGGGTAAAGCACATTCACCGCATCGGCTGCGGTGTTCGCATCGAACCCGGCGCCGGTCAGGGCGCTTAACATCACTGCTGCCGGCGTGTCTGGAAAAACCTCGGCGGCAAGTATGACGTTGCCGATGTCGAGGGCCGACAGTGCGGGGTAGCTTTCATGCAGGATCATGGCCAGTTCTGCGGGACTCAGTGGCGCGAATACCTGGGTCAGGGCGCGTGCGACGGCTTCACTGCTGGCGATGATCGCCTCATGGGGCACTACCAACGCAACCGAACCGTCGCCCGCCGATGCTTGCGACAGCAGGGCATTCACCGCCTGAAGCGGGCTCATGCCTTGCTGCTTCAAGGGGGCCAAGAGGCTGACTATGTCTTGTACGTCCATCATCATGGTGACGCTCCTTTGTAGTGATAATGCAGGTCGTGCGTTTGTACAGGGCGGTCGAATGCCACCCGACCTTGGGGCGATCAGCACACTTTGCGTGACCGCATGCTCTTTGCCTCAGTGATAAGCACTCACTAGCGCGACGGACATCTCCAGTGGCGACAGGGCAGGGAAGGCCGCCTTCAATCCGCTTGACGTGTCATCGGCCAGATACCCGGCTTGCGCCATGGCGCTTGCCATCTCCTTGGCGGTCAGGACAGGGTACGCCTTGATCAGGGCCTGAGCGCAATCTGCGCCAGGGGCTCCCTGACGGCGCATATCCCGCGCGATTTGAACCGGGTCCGGATAGGCCTGGGTCAACGCCGCTGCCAACGCAGCCGGCGGTGTGTCTGGCCAGGCGCTGAGCAGTCCTTTGCTGGTGTCGGCGGCTGCATAACCGGCCTGGGCCATGGCGCTGGCCAGGGTGTCCAGGCTCAGGTTCGGGAACGCGTCTAGCAGCAATTGGCCGCATCGCCCCCCCTCGACTGCTTCGGCGATAAGGGCCTTGGCCATGTCGGCGGCGCTCGAAAACGCTGTGATCGTAACGTTTACCGCGTTCGAAGGTGCCCCGGCAATGACATTCGACTGACCCGCAACGGGTAGCGCCTGCACGGCCAATTGGTAGACGAGCGACTTTCCAGGGGCACCCTTGAGCGTCAGTAACGCAATCAGGTTGTCGCCCTGGGTGCTCGCGTTCAGCAGGCTGACCTGAAGGGCGCTGTCTGCGTCGGTGATCAGCGCTTGATAGCCGGAGGCACCGGTGACTGGCTGCCAACGAAGGGTCGCGGTGACGCCTGTGCTTGTTGCCTGAAGGTTCTCCGGCGTGCCGAGGCGAGTCAGCACCAGAGCCTCGGTCGGCAGGCTGGGCACCGTGGCAGAGTTGCCGTGGGCGACAAGGGTGAAGCTGAAGTCGCCAGCCGGCGCGACCGTATCGAACAACACATTGCAGCGAGTGGGCGGCGCCTGCCCCGGCGTCGTCGGCTGGAGCGTTTGATCCGGCGTCCAGGTGCTGCCTGCATGGGTACTGGAAAGCACGTATGACAGGGCATTCTGCACAGCCGTCCAGCTCAAGGTTACGCCAGTGTTCGGGGGCGTGAGGCTGTCGTCGGGATGAGCGGCCAGGTCCGCGGGTGTCGGCAGGCGCTGAAACGGCGCCTCAACCCAGGCGCTGGCGGATGACGCATTGGTGCCCTGCACCTGGGCCTTGTACGTGCCGGTAGGCCAACTGGAGGCGAACTCGAAAGTGGTCTGGCGTGCCTCGATGGCCAGCCCGGGCTGGTCAAGCAGAACTTTTGCGGCACTGTCGAGCAGTTGTGCATGATAGCCACTGTTACCCTGGCCTCCGCCCCACGTCAGTGTCACCACCGTGTTGTTGATATTGACGGCGGGATGGGTAGGAGCACTCTGAGTGCCAGTGCCAGTGCCAGTGCCAGTGCCAGTGCCAGTGCCAGTGCCAGTGCCAGTGCCGTTCAGGATCGCCACGACAGCCGTTACCGTACCGGCTACGGCGGCGGCAGCACCCGCCGCACCGGCGGCAGCGGCTTCGGCAGCCGCCAGTGCCGCCGCTGCGGTGCTCGCTACTGCGTCGGCGGCCGCACCTTCGATCAGATGTTGGCACGCCAGTGTGGCGGCGTAGGAGGCGGCCGCCTTGCCGGCTGTCAGGGCGATCAGCGTGGCAATGGCTTCGCTGTTTTTGAGTAGCCCCTGCACGAACGACTCTGCCGCTTGTTCAAGCGCTTTATCGATGTAAGCGCCTAGTTCAGAGAGCTTGGCAGTGTTGGGCAGGGGGATCGAAACGATGCCGGGAAAGGGGATCGCCACAGCAGTGAGGGCGGTGTCGGCGATCAAAAGGGTGTAATTGCCGTCAAGTTGCAAGCTTACGCCGTTACTCTGCGTACTGAACGACACGCTGATGGTGAAGCTGGACTTGAGCAGCGTATTGAAAGCGAAATCTGCCAGTTGGCCGCAGCCAGGCTTGCCTTCACTTGACAGCTTCTGCAGGGTCTTGATGAAGTCGATGGCCTTGGTCAGGTATTCAAAGTTTGGCCAGTGGGTAATCTGGAACCCGCCATCCTTGCTGTAGCGCACCCCCAATGACGTGTTCTTGGGCAGGAAGGGGGCGTAATCGGAGAGGGCGGTGAGCGTTCCATCGATCTGCAGGTTGCCGCTTTGGTTCTTGCTTGCCGCCACGGTGATATCGACGCCAAATGACGCTTGCATGAACCACAGACTGCCGGCGAACCCCATGGACGCTTTATCGCCGACCGTGGAAATGTACAGCGTCGGCCCGCCTGTGGCGCTGGTCGCCTTCGGTGCAGCGATGGTCAGAATATAGATGTCGATGGGTTTGGTCAGGGCAATGGACGCAGTAATGCCATCCTTGGCAATCTGAATGTTACCGATCACTTCGAGGGTGCTGACGAGCGTCAGGTCAAAAACAGCCTGAATATTGAAACCGGGCAGGTACGGAATGCTGCTGGCCGGTGGTGCGACGGGCACCACGCCTGTCCCTCCCGACGCCGGGCAGGCGAACGTATTCAGGCTCAGCGGCGCGGAGCCTGCGGTTGCGCAGTAATAGAGTTGGCTGCCGGCCTTGAAGGTGATGTCTATCAGCGAGGTGGGCGGCTGCTTGATACCCAGGCACTGTCTGAACAGATCGCCGATTGATAGGGTCTGGTCGACCTTGACGCTTGCCACCTGAGGCGTGCCGTTTTGCAGGTAGATCTGCCCGGTGAGTTGAGCCGATCCCACCTTCACCGAACCTTGCACCTGAAAATGCTTCTGTGCCGAGGCATCGCCATACTGGACATAGGCGCCGAACACAAGGTTTGAGAACGAGATGCCGGTCATGGCCCCCCCGAACAGCGAGGGTATCGTGGCATCAAGTTGCGCCGCCTGCAGGCAGGCCGTTACGGTTTTCTTTGCGTCATCGGAAATCAGCGCACCGGAGAAGGCATAGTCGTTGCTGAACACCGTCACGGTCAGGTTTCCGCTGATGCTCAGTCGCCTGGCCGTGGTGAACTGGTAGCCCACCTTGATGTTCTCGAAACCGAACATGCCGAACAACTTGAAGTTCGGCAGGGCCACCTCATAGACGGCCTGCTTTACGGCAGAGCCTGCAGATGTGCCGCTGGCCAATAGTGCGGACAGCGAGAGCGTGTCTCCGGCGCCTGCTGAGGTGTCATAACCGATCTGGATCAAGCTGTCGAACAACTCGATGTCCTTGAGTCGCACCGTGAGCCAGAAGCCACAGGTGCTGTCCATGGACAGAGTCGTTTCAGCCACGCTCATGGGGACCGGCGTCTGAGGGAATACATTGAGCAGCGTCGTACCGCTCGGTGGCGCGCCATCGCCAAAATGGCTGAAGGTGAAAAAGCCGGCATCCTGCACCAGGATCTTTCCTGTGGGCAGTTGCGTGTCGAACGCATCATTCAACAACGAGAAAACGTCGAGCCCGGTGCCGCCAGGAGTGGCCAGATCGGCGTAGATCAGACTGTATTGCCGCGATAAGTCCAGTTCGCAGGTGCTCTGGCTATTGAATTTTCCACCAAATATTTCTGACCAGCCGAACTGGGCCGAGATGCGGATATCCATGGGCGAAGGGCCCTCCCGCAGACGATAGGCTTCGATGCGGCGAGGTGGTCAGGAACACCCCGTCGCACATTCGAGCGCTGCTTAGCTGAAGGTATGCTTCTCGCGGTTGTAGGTGCCTTCCGACACGACAACATTCAGGTCTTGAACCACATCACTGCCGATGGCACCGGAAATCACATCCATGGGCGGTGAAACGGCAACGAACACCTGGTTGGTACTGCCTACGGCGACCTCGAGCAGTGTCTGCGGAGCCGGTGCTTTACCTCCATCGGGCGTCGGAGCCTGCGAGATCACGCTGAACTGGAAAGGTGCGTCCTTGGTGGGGGCGGAACTCGGGATGTTGAGGGACGCGGTGTAGGTTTTGCTGTCGATGTTGAAGACAGCATTGACGATAGCGCTGATTGCCATATGAGAACTCCATTCTGCACTGACTGGCTATTGCGGGATGTGTGAAAGACAAGACTCCTGAAACACGAGCGATGGCGCGTTGAAACTGTAGTTCGAGATTATTCGACGGGCAAATTCAGTCGTAAAAAAGCGATTTCCAGGCCTTTGGCGCGGCGCCCCCGTGACCTGCCCACTGCATTCCCCCTTCGAAACGGACTTCAACGTAAACGACTTGCCTCGAACTGATAAAAATCAAGTCGTCCGCGCCCGAAGCGCTCAACCTTGAGTGGTCGTTCTCGCATTGAAATGGCCCCGCGCCGAGGTGCCTCATGTCCCAGACCCAGCGTTTGCTCTTGATTGCCCCATCATCAATGACCCGTACGCCTGCGTTTGAACGCGCAACGGCCTTGGCTCAGGCGATGCAACTACCTTTGCATATCGTGGCATTCGATTACCTCGAAGCCTTGGCGGTGGCCGGTTTTTTTGCCCCCGAGCAAATCCGGCAAGCCCGTGACGGCTACCTGGAAAGCCATCGACAATGGCTTGAGGAACAAGCCGCGCAGGCAAGACAGCACCGGATCGAGGTCACCAGTGAGGTGGTCTGGGTTCAAGACCCCTATGAAGAAATCCTTCATTTCGTCAATGAAATGCCCTTGGCGCTGATCATCAAGGATGCCCAGGAGGAGTCGGTGTTGAAACGGATCTTCTTTACGCCACTGGATTGGCGGTTGTTGCGCGATTGTCCGGCGCCCGTGCATCTGGTCACCAATGCCCTCCACCCAAGGCCGCGCAACGTGCTGGCGATCGTCGATGTATTACGCAGTGAAGCGCAGGACCTGGTTTTCAACGACCAGATCATCGCCGCAGCCGTGAAGCTGGCCGAACAATGCAACGCACAGCTCGACCTGGTCCATGTGTATGACTGGGCCGCGGTGTATGCCATGGATATGGGGGTCGGTGCATTGCCGCTGGCCACCGGTATCTGCGAAGCGTTGTCAGAGGCCCAGCACGAAGCGTTTTCGGCCCTGATCGAACGCAATGGCGTTCCAGCGGATCGCTGCCACTTTATCGAGGGCACACCCTTGCCGAGTATCTGTGCGTTTGCAGTTGATCATCAGACTGACGTGATCGTCATGGGAACGGTGCAGCACAGCGGTTTGAACAAACGCTTGGGCAGCACTGCCGAGTACCTGCTGCACCAGGCGCCGTGCAGTGTTCTGGCGATAAAGCCAAGTGAGTGCCCATGAGTTCAGATCAAACGGCTGCGGCCCCGCATCCAGCGATCGTCTCGCGCGGCCTGACCAAATGGTTCGGGGAGGGCGACGCACGGATGAAAGCGGTCGACCAGGTCTCGCTGGTTGCTCAGTTTGGCGAAATGGTATTCATCGTCGGCCCATCCGGGAGCGGCAAAACCACGCTCCTGAGCATGATATCGGGGATCCTGAGGCCTGACGCCGGAACCGTGCATATCAATGGATGTGATATCTGGGCCTTGAACAATGATCAATTGGCAGCGTTACGCCTCAATAGCATTGGGTTCGTGTTTCAGGACTACCATCTTTTTGCGCGATTGACCGCTGCCGAGAACGTCGCGATTCCCTTGATCCTCAAGCATTGTGACTGGGACGCGGCCATCGCGCAGGCGAAGCAGAGCCTGGAAGTGGTAGGCCTGAAGGACCGTGGCGATGTGCTGCCGCTCAAGCTCTCCGGCGGCGAACAACAGCGTGTGGCGATTGCCCGTGCGATCATCGGCAGCCCGCAGATACTGATTCTCGATGAGCCCACTGCCTCTCTTGATGGCGACACGGGCAAGATGATCATTGCCTTTGTAAAGTCTAAGATCCTCAACAAGCAGCGTTGCATCCTGATCGTCACTCACGATGTGCGGATCAACGAGTACGCCGACCGAATCATCCACATGGAGGACGGCCGTATCAGCGAACCTGACTGGACTTCATCATGAAGAACCGGGTGCTGTTTGTGCTGGCGATCGTCGGCGTACTGGCCGGGCTGGTTGCTGCGTACCTGTTCGGGCGTACGCCCCATGCCTTGCCGCCAGCCTTCGCCCCGGCGAGTAGCCCCTATGAAACCGCCATTTATGCCAATGGCATCATCGAAAGCGAGCAGTCCGGTGGCTCCAACATCGTGATTTATCCGCAGGTTTCCGGGCCGGTCACTCACGTCTTGGTGCACGAGGGGCAGGTGGTCACCCGCGGCATGCCTTTGGTGAGCATCGATGATGCAGTGCCCAGGGCAAACGTTGAATTGGCCCAGGCCAACCTGCGAACCGCCCAGGATCAGTACCTCAAGCGCGTGGCTTCATACCAGATTGATCCCAAGTCCATCAGCAAAGACACGCTGGACACTGCAAAAAATAACGCTGCTCAGGCACAGGCTGCGCTCAAGGCCACGCAGGCCTCGCTGGCGCAATACGCGATCATGGCGCCGGTGGATGGCGTGGTCCTGGCTATCAATACCACGGTGGGCAGTTATGTATCGCCTCAGGGCGCTTATGATCCGTACACCCAGCAATTCAGTCCGCTGCTGGTGATGGGGGCTGAACAGACGCACCTGGCGGTACGCTGCTATGTGGACGAGATCCTGATTACCCGCTTGCCCGCGCCTGAACATATCCAGGCACAGATGCTGATTCATGGCTCGGACATCAAGGTGCCGCTGGAATTTGTCCGTGTACAGCCGTACGTGTCGCCGAAAATCCAGTTGTCCAATCAGCGGCAGGAGAAAGTCGACCTCAGGGTGTTGCCGGTGCTTTTCCGGTTCGAGAAAAAAGACCTCCCGATGGTGTATCCGGGGCAGTTGGTGGATGTCTTCATAGGACGCAAATGATGGACCTGTGCAGCGTCTATCGACCTTTGTGGCCACAGGCACGGGCGCTGTCCATGCTCGTGCTGATGTTGATGAGTGCCTGCACGGTAGGCCCTGATTTTTCACGCCCGGCAGCGCCGCCGCAGACCGCCTATGTGCGTAATCCGGTAGCGGCCACCCTCCCTGCGCAGGGCCAGGCGCAACATTTTTCGCCGGGTGCTGACGTTGCGTTCGACTGGTGGCGACTGTTCAAGTCTGACGCTCTGAACTCGGTCGTCCGCCTGGCAATCGCCAACAACCAGACCCTGCAGGCTGCCGAGGCCAGCCTGCGGCAAAGCCAGAATACACTCATGGCCGGTCATGGCGTTTTCTATCCGCAGCTTGATGCGCGTGCTGGTGCGACCCGTGAGCGTAGCTCTCCGGTACAGCCAGGGCTGAACAGTGCAGGGTCGACGTTCAATGTTGTCACCCTGAGTGGAACGATCAGCTATACGCTCGATATCTTTGGGGGCGCGCGCCGCAGCGTGGAGGGGCTGCAAGCGGAGGTCGACCACCAAACCTGGTTGACCCGCGCGGCCTACCTCGCCCTGACCGCCAATGTCGTCAACACCGCCATTGCACGGGCGGGCTATGCAGCACAACTGCGCACAACCGAGCAGTTGATCGGGCTGCAAAAGCAACAGTTACAGACCATTGAGGTGCAGGTACGTAGCGGTACGGCGCCTTATTCGGACAGCCTCAGCCTACGCAGCCTGATTGCCACGAACGAGGCTTTGCTGCCGGCACTTGAGCAGAAAATCAGCCAGTCCGAACACCTGTTGGCCACCCTCGAAGGCGTCGCGCCGACGGAGGTGCGCGTCCCCGAGATCGAACTGACAGCGCTTTCACTGCCCACCGATTTGCCGGTCAGCCTGCCTTCGCAACTGGTGAGGCAGCGACCGGATATCTTGTCCGCTGAAGCGAAGCTACACCGCGCCAGTGCCAACATCGGCGTAGCAACGGCGGCGATGTTTCCCAGTTTCAGCCTGACCGGGACCTATGGGACGGCAGGCTCAAGCCTGGGCTCACTGTTCGCCGGTGCCGGGAGGTTCTGGAGCATCGGCCCCTCGATCGACATCCCGTTGTTTCAGGGGGGGAGCCTGTGGTTTGGTCGTCAAGCCGCGATTGATGCTTATCAGCAAGCGGCGGCGAATTACCGACAGACCGTGCTTGAGTCTTTCGCCCAGGTGGCCGATGCCCTCAAGGCGTTGGAGTTCGATGCGAAGGTCCTTCTGAAGCAGGTGCAGGCGCAGGCCAGTGCTGAGGAGGCGTTGCGCTTGCTGCAAGCCAACTACCGATCCGGCCTGGTGACTTATCTGGACCTGCTGGTGGCCGACGTCCAGCTTCAGCAGATCAATATTGCCTATCTGCAAGCACTGGCTCAGCGGCACCAGGACACCGTCGGGCTGTTCGCTGCGCTTGGCGGCGGCTGGTGGAATGCACCCCCAAGCGCCGATAGCAGGCAAATGCCATGAAGTACTCAGGCATCCTGAAAATCGGCTTCAAACTGCTGGTGAACGACAAGGCCAAGTTTTCGGCGTTGCTGGTCGGGATTACGTTCTCGGTGTTCCTGATGATGCAGATGACTGCAATGTTCGCCGGCATTCTGAACCGCGCCTACTCGACGGTGACCAATATCGGTGCAGCGATGTGGATCATGGACCCGGCCGTGAATACGCCGACCAGTGTCATTCCGCTGCCGGATTACCTGCTCGATGCTGTACGCAGCATGGAGCAGGTGCGCTATGCAGTGCCTGTATTCATTGGCGGGGCGCAAGTAAGGTTAGCCAGTGGCACCTATCAAGCGGTGAGTGTGGTAGGCCTGGACGACACCAGCCTGTTCGGTCGCCCTGAGCTTGAACAGGGGGCTATCGAAGACATCTACGCAGACAACGCATTTATCGTCGTTCGCGATACTGAATATTCGAAACTGGAGAGCCCCGGGATCGGCACCGCCTTCGAGCTCAATGACCACCGCGGCACCATCGTCGGCATCGCCAAGGTGCTGACCAGCGGATTGACCGGCGTACCGACGCTCTACACCACCTACCGACGCGCCATCGAATACATCCCGACCACCCGCTTTACGGTGTCGTACATTCTGCTGGAGCCCAGGAACGAGGCCGTACAAGCCGCCATCAAACTGCAGGTTGCCCAGTTGGGTTATCTCGCCTTGACCAGGGAAGAGTTCAATCAGCGCATCACCGAGTACTACATCTATCAGACCGGGGTTGGCACCAACATACTGACGATGACCATCATCAGTTTCCTGGTCGGGCTATCCATCTCGGGGCAAACGTTTTACACCTTCATCCTGGAAAACCTGGACAAGTTTGCAGCCCTCAAGGCTATTGGCGCCAAAGGCCGCGAGCTGATCTACATGATCCTCTTCATGGCGACCTTCACAGCCCTCACGGGGTACGGTCTAGGTGTCGGCCTGGTCACGGTTATGATCGTCACGGTACGCACCTATCTGCCCAATTATGCCGCGATCATCACATTCTGGAACCTGGGGCTGGCCTTCGGCCTGGTGCTGCTGATTGCCGCAGCCTCCAGTTATGTCGGGATACGCAAGGTGCTCAGAATCGAGCCGTTCGACATTTTCAGGGGGTGAATTTGAACCGACATTCAGGCGATGTCTGATGTATATCAATGACAGGTTGGCGGGATCGGCAATGCTGATCTGATGACGTCCATCGAGTCGATTGCGCTATGAAGCTGACCGTGGCACCTCTTCAAGAGCCGGCACCCGCTTTGCCTTCTTCGGCCACGGCCGGACAGGTGGTCGGAAATGATCAGATCGCCGCCGTCTTTGAAGATATTGCCAATCTGTTGGAAATCGAGGATGCCAATCCCTTCCGTATTCGGGCCTACCGCAATGCAGCAAGGACCTTGAGGGCCTTGACCTTCGAGGTGGCAGAGCTGATCGCACGGGGGGAGCCGCTTCCTAAACTCAGTGGTATCGGCGTTGATCTTGCGGGCAAGATCAATGAAATCGTCACCACCGGAGACTGTGCGCTACGCCAACGGCTCTGTACCGCATTGCCTGCGGGTTTGGTCGAACTGCTTTCCATCGCCGGCTTGGGGCCCAGACGAATCAAACACCTCTATCACGACCTGGGTATCGAATCCGTTCAGCAACTGTGCCATGCCGCCAAAGAAGGGCTCATTCGTCATGTGCCCGGCTTCGGTGAAAAGATGGAGGCCCGGCTGCTGCAGGCGGCACAGAAGGGGATCGGCAGGGACCGCAGGCTGCCGCTGGCCGTTGTGGCTCCCGTGGCCAGTCGGCTTGCCGATTACCTGAAACAGCTTCCGGGTGTTGAGGCTGCCACGGTTGCCGGCAGCGTTCGACGCATGCGCGATACGGTCGGGGACATCGATATTCTGGTTGCCGCTGCGCGGTCGGTGGACGTCACCGCACATTTGCTCAAGCATCAGGACGTTTCCACTGTGCTGGTGCGCGGGCGCACGCGTGCCAGCGTGGTGCTGGGCACCGGTATGCAAGTGGATCTGCGTGTGGTCGAACCAGCTGCCTATGGCGCAGCACTGGTGTATTTCACTGGCAGCAAGGCGCATAACATTGCGATTCGCCAACTGGCCCAAAAGCAAGGTCTCAAACTCAGTGAGTACGGCGTATTCAGCGCAAGAAAATGCGTGGCCAGCGCCACTGAGCGCGCTGTCTATCAGGCGCTGGGGCTGGAATGGATGACACCTGAACTGCGTGAGGATCGCGGCGAGATTGCGGCGGCACAAGCGGGCACCTTGCCCAAGCTGATTGAGTTGGGCGACCTTAAAGGCGATTTGCATGCCCACACCGATGCTTCGGACGGAAGTCACAGCCTGGAAGTGATGGCGTTGGCCGCACAACAGGCCGGGTTGGAGTACCTGGCGATCACCGAGCATTCGAGATCCCTCAGGGTCGCCCATGGCCTGGATGTCGACAGGTTGCTCAAGCAGATCGACCAGATTGATGCGCTAAATGCCCGTCTGAAGGGCATTACCCTGCTCAAGGGCATCGAGGTGGACATTCTCGAAGACGGCAGCCTGGACCTGCCAGATGACATCTTGGGCCGGCTGGACGTGGTGGTTGGCGCAGTACACAGTCATTTTCTCCTGACACTGCGCCAGCAGACGCAACGCTTGTTACGGGCCATGGATCATCGCTATTTCACGATGCTGGCGCACCCGTCATGCCGACTCATCAACCAGCGCGACCCGCTGAACCTGGATTTGCCCGCAATCATCAAGGCTGCCCGCCAGCGCGGTTGCTGCCTTGAGCTCAATGCACAGCCCCAACGCATGGACCTGCTGGACCTGCAGTGCCGGTACGCCAAGGATGAAGGTGTGCTCATCAGCATCAACTCGGATGCCCACCGCAGCGCTGACTTTGCCTATTTGCAGTATGGGGTCGCACAGGCACGCCGTGCCTGGCTGGAAAAACATGACGTGCTCAATACCCGCTCGCTGAAGGCGCTCAAGGGATTCCTGAACTCAAGTTCTGCCTGAGCTTAACTTGCTGTTGATGGGGTGATTGAAACGGTCCATTCCTTTTCGGCACCAATGGCACGCACATGAATATTCATCAGCAGTCGGTTACCGATGCCTTGGCCAGCCTCCACACCACGGCCCAAGGGTTGTCTTCTGGCGAGGCACAACGGCGGTTGCAGCAGTTCGGGCCAAACCACGTGGCACCGACCAAGCGCCGAAACCGCTTGTGGGCATTGCTCGCAGAGTTCACCCAGCTGTTCTCCGTTGTGCTCTGAATTGCCGCACTGCTGGCCTTTGCCGTTGAATGGCAGGTACCCGGTGAGGGCATGGGGCGCCTCGGCGTGGCTATCGTTGCTGTCATCCTGATTAGCGGGGTGTTCTCATACTGGCAGGAGTACCGCATCGAAAAGGCTTTAAGCGCCTTGGTCAAGTTGTTGCCACAGCAGGTGCAGGTACAACGTGATGGAACCGTTCAAGCGATCATGATTGATGACCTGGTGCCCGGGGACCTGATGCTGTTAGCGGAAGGCGACAGTGTCCCTGCGGATGGTCGGCTGATCGAAGCCTCTGGCATGCGGGTCAACAACGCCACGATCACCGGCGAAGCCACTGCCGAACTGCGCGATGCATCTGCCTGCGACAGTGAAGACCGGCTGCATGCCCGCAACATCGTGCTGGCCGGTACGTCCATCACGTCCGGTAAAGGCACTGCCGTCGTATTTGCCACGGGGCTCCACACCGAGTTCGGGCGAATTGCACACCTGACCCAAGTCAGCGGTGATCAGATGTCGCCGTTGCGTCTCCAGATCATCCGCCTGAGCCGAAGCATCCTGGCACTTTCATTGGGCATCAGCGTGCTGTTTTTCTTTCTGGGCAACCTGTTTGGCGTTCCGTTCTGGGAAGACTTGATCTTCGCCATCGGCCTGATTGTGGCGATGGTACCCGAAGGGCTCTTGCCGACACTGACGTTGGCGCTGGTGCTGGCTACTCAGCGCATGGCTCGCCAGCAGGTACTGATTCGACACTTGCCGTGTGTGGAAGCGTTGGGGTCTGTGACGGTGATCTGTACCGACAAGACCGGGACACTGACGCAAAACCGCATGACCGTACAAACCCTATGGCTGGACGGCAGTGAGTACCCGGACGTCGAGCAAGGCCTGCCACCGACATTGTGCGAGGCGAACCTGCCGTTTTTCTGGGTTGCCGGGCTTTGCCATAACGTGCGCCTTGTCGGGCAGGGTGAAACCGCGACGTACTGTGGCGACCCGATGGAGCAAGCGCTGATGCACATGGCCGCGCCACAGATCGCCCCGTGGAATGGGGCGCTGCGTATCGACGAGCTGCCTTTCGACGCCGTTCGCATGTGTATGTCGGTGATTTATGACCTCCCCGAAGGGCGGGTTTTGCTGTGCAAAGGGGCATTGGAAAAATTGCTGCCGCTGTGCGAGTCGACCTGGAATTTGCAGCGCCAAGAACCGCTTTCACGCGAGCTGAGGGCGAACATTCTCAACGCGCAAGAACGCATGGCCGATCGAGGGTTGCGTGTCCTGGCGCTGGCCTGGCGATGGTTGCCACCTGGGCAGGAACCGTGTGAGCGAGGCTTGATACTGGCAGGGCTCGCAGGCCTGCAGGACCCGCCGAGGCCAGAGGTGCCTGCGGCAATCATGGCCTGTCGGCAGGCCGGCATCAAAACCATCATGGTCACGGGTGATCATCCTAACACCGCGGTTGCCATTGCCCGGCAGATTGGCCTTGTGACCATTGCGTCGCCGCTGGTGCTCAGTGGCGAGCAGATCACGAACCTGTCGCATACCCAGCTACTGCTGGCGCTCGATGCACCGCAAATCATCTGTGCACGTATTTCGGCGGATCAGAAGCTGCGTATTGTCACGGCGCTTGAAGGCAAGGGCGAGATCGTTGCCGTCACGGGGGATGGGGTTAACGATGCGCCGGCGCTCAAGCATGCGCATGTCGGTATCGCCATGGGCGTATCGGGAACCGATGTCGCCAGGGAAGCGGCCGACATGGTTCTGCTGGACGACAACTTTGCGAGCATCGTTTCCGCCATCGCTGAAGGCCGGGCAGTCTTCGACAACATCCGCAAGTTCCTGACCTATATCCTGGCCCACAACATGGCTGAGCTGATCCCCTATCTGTGTTTCGCACTTGCCAGGGTTCCGCTGGCAATCACGCCGCTGCAGATGCTGGCCATCGACATGGGGACCGATTCATTGACCGCGCTGGGGCTTGGGGTAGAGCGGGCGGACGCGGATATCATGCGCAGGCCACCACGCCCTCCCAAGCAACGTCTGTTCAATCTGGCCTTGGCGTTACGAGGCTATCTGGTTCTCGGGCTTGTTGAAGCGCTTGGCACATTGGCAGCGTTCTTTTTTGTGCTGACGCGGGGAGGGTGGACGTGGGGGCAGGCACTGCCTTCCAGCGATGCGCTCTACTTGCAGGGAACCACGGCCAGCATGGTCGCAATCGTCGTGTTGCAGATCGTCAATGTCTTCATGTGCCGTAGCGCAAGCCGGTCTTGCCTGCAAACAGGGTTGCGGGGGAACCGCTTGATAACCTGGGGTGTCATGCTCGAGGTCTTGCTGATCCTGGTGTTCGCCTATACCCCTTGGGGCAACCAGTTGCTGGGAACCAGCCCGGTTTCCTGGCAGGTGTGGCTGTTGTTAATACCGTTCGTGCTGGCGCTGATCGGGGTTGAAGAGTTTCGCAAGTACTGGAGTCGACGCCGGATCTCGAGAAAGGCGGCACATCACGTGTGAGCGGTCACGACCTTGGGCCAGTCCTTACCCTTGCTGGGTGGAGAAAATCGCGGGCATTTGCAGCTCCTTGTAAATGGCGAGAAACCTCAAGCCCGAGGTGAATATCAAGGCCACCCAACCGGCAATCCAGATCGACGGAAATGCACTGCGCAACAGGACATAAAGGCTGCACCCAAACAGGATCGGCGTGGCGTAGATCTCACGTGACATCAGCAGCGAGGGCCTTGCGGCCAGAACGTCACGCGCGATACCACCTCCAATACTGGTCAACAGGCCCATCATCACCGCCAGCGGCGCAGCAAGATGCAGTCCCAGCACTTTCTCGGTGGCGACCAACCCAAAGAGGGCGGCCGCGAAGCCATCAAGGTAGAGCAACAGACGGTAGCGTCGTTGCAGTCTCTTGGTGAGAAAAAAAGCTATCAGCGCTGCGAACAAGGCAACCCAGATGTAGTTGAAATCTGCAATCCAGAATATCGGTTGATCGAGCAACAGGTCTCGAAGGGTGCCACCCCCAATTGCCGTGATGATGCCCAGTACCACGGCCCCAAACAAATCGACACCAACCTTATGGATCGCCAACACCCCGGTAATGGCAAACACGGCGGTGCCCAGCATTTCCTGAAAATACAGCATGCCTGACTCCGCCCTCAGGTTATAAGGTGAACGACAGCTACGTGTACGTCCGTGCCTTTGCCGATCTGCAATGCATCGCCGTCGGCAAGGATGTGCAATGTGTAATGGTAGCTACTGCAACTGGTTTCACAGATATCCCGCTCAATCCTTCAGTTGTCGCACCATGTCAGCGATCACACCATGCACGATTCGCCTGACAAGCCTGCTCTCACCGGCATTCATTGCATGAGCGTATTCGTTCAGAATTGTGCTGGCCGCGTTGCTCACACCTTCGGCCAGTTCATTGATGATCTTGGTTGCCAGGGCTTTGTTCACGCCAATGGCTTCACCCAGGCTGATAACACTGGCCCTGGTGACCTCCGCATGCGTACGGATACCCTCTGGCTTCCACACCAGTTCGGCCTCTAGCCAAGGTGCTGCGGACTCGCCATAGACCGCGGTGCACAAGAGGTCGTAGTGAGGGGCAAGGTAGTAGGAGTCCGCACGCACGAAAAATGAGAGATTTTTCAGGTGGGCATCATTGTTGCCAACCAGGATGTTGAAGACCAACCACTTGAACAACTGTATCCGCGTCTGCGCAACGTTCCGCACGAGTCCCAGGATTTTTCGCAACGTTTCAGGCGTCGCCTGCTGATACTTGAAGCTTTTATCCAACCCCAGCATCTGGCAGGCATCCAACACGTGTTCCCGCTCTAGCCGATTGTTCACCCGTCGGCGGTCAAACCGCTCAATCAGGTACACCGGTTCAGGCACACGACGAATGTACACCGCCGGAACGCCCAGCTTTACTTCCTGGGCAATGCTCATCACAAACCACTCGTTGACGGCAGTGGCGTCATACAGATCGCGCTGAGAGTGATCAGGCTTGAGGATATGGGTTGAAGGGGTGCTGCCCATAGGCTCGAACAGGCTGCCATTTTCCAGCACGACAGCCAGTTTGTGCTGTGCGCCGGCCAGCGACATGCGCTTCGGAGCGCCGGTGGTCAACGCAACGCGTGGTAGATTGCGAATCCTTTCGCTGAGTTCTGTATCGGGGAGCGGTCTGAGCCCACCCTCCGCTGGCAAGTGTGGGTCGTTGAGCAATGTCACTGCGCCGGCGGACTCGGCCCCGTAATAGCCAAGCAGGCCAAAGGCATCCGAAAATTCGATTTTTGCATCGCTGGCCAGTAATGAGCGCGCTTGCTCCTCAGGTAGCAGGTTGTCGAAGAACCATTGAACAGGGCGCTCTGAAGAACCATCAACGATCACGCCCTTTGCTCTTGCAAGGGCGGGAGACAAGTCGTAACCGTCGGCGCTGGCAATCCATTCAGGGGTGTATTCAAGGCTCCAGACGCCAGCGGTATCTCTCAACGTCGCGACGTGATTCGCATTGATGACAACCTCGAGTGTTCTCATTTTCCGGGTATATCCATGTAGAGGCGTATGCCTAACTCCTGCATCACGAGCAGAACGCTGGCCAGAGAGACAGTGCCTTTTCCTGTCTCGATATCTCTCAGCAATACGTGACTCTTCCCAGCGATCAATGCCAGATCTGACTGAGTGATGCCTTGGGCCTTTCGAACCTTGCGTACCGCCTTCCCCAAGTCATCAGGGGTATGGATCTGTACGAGCGCGCTCATGGTGTGGTCAACCTGTCTGGCTGTCAGTAAAAACGAAGCTATGACTGCGATTATGTGGGCGAAACCCATGAAGTCAAGGAAAACTAAGCCATAGCTTCGTTTTTACGATTTGAGCCGGATATTCAAAGAAAACGAAAGTATGGCTTAGTTTTTATCGCTGGATGTGTTGAGCGTCAGAAAACAGTGCTGTGCTGATCAAGGGTGAGCAAATCGAATTTTTGGAAAGGCACTGTTTGGTCAAGAGGGTAAAACAGCAGGGTGTTAGCCTATGCACCAGATCGCGCGGGCTAGATGACTTCCCTTGGGCAAAGCTGCGCCCGATCGCGGTGTTTTACCTGACAGTCCTCACTGCTTATATCCAATGGTCAAGGAAGCAAAATGCTATTGTGCGATTCGAGTCTTGGAAAAGACGTATATCACTCGTTATGTGAAGAATGAATCGTCAGTTATTTATTTCTCTGGATGGGCCCAAGGGGACCGGCAAAACCACACTGTTGGAGGCCGTTACGAAAGTACTGAGGGCCGACAACAAGAAGGTGATCCGACTTTGCGAGAAAAAAAGCGATCCCTACAGGGGTGAAACGATGGCCCTCGTTAACACGCTCGTCAGGAATCCCAGCCGGGATTTGGAGTTGGGGGTTTGTGAGCGCTTTGCTGATAGCCGTACCTGGATTTCCCAGCACGTGCTGGTTAAACAGCCACCGGACAGCATCATCTTGATCGATCGCTGGTACCCGTCGGATGCCGCGTTTCGCCGGATAGTCCCGTTTGCAGAGATTCTGCAGTTGAACATTGAGCGAAACGTGCGAGTGCCAGACCTGCATGTCGGGGTTGTCACCGCCCCTGATATCTCATGGGCGAGGGCAGCGGCACGATCGCGCGGGCTGAGCAGTACGCTGCTTCATACCCAGGAAGAGCAGGTCGCGAGTACCAAGGCGTTCGAGCGAGCGATTGCCGATCACGGCTGGTTTCTGTGCCGCAATGAAGGAACGCTCGAAGACGCAACGATGCACGTGGTTTCCGAGATTTACAGGCTGCTTTGATGCCCCGTGACAGACGCTAGAAAATGGCGTTTCCAGGACGCAGCGACCGCTTGGCCTGCCTCTTCAGCGTGAGCTTTTGCTCCGTCCCCTTCGTTTGAATCAAACCCTATGACCTGAGTAGCTGGCGCTGGATTTCACCCAGCGCTTGCTGCTGCGCGAGCACCTGCCTTGACCAATGGTCCGGCCAAATTCAGCGTTCGACTTGACCTGTGAAATTTTTCATGTATTTTTTCATGAAAAATAACTCAAATATTTTCACGGCATGCTCCTGAACAATGAAGATGCACGAAGAAGTCGAAGGCCTGGCGATCTTTATCCACGATCTGCGCACATTCAAGAACCTGACACTGGGCGAACTGGCTGAACGTGTCGATCGTTCGGATGACTTTCTTTCCAAGGTTGAACAGGGGGTGTCGCGCCCGACCGTGGCGGATCTCACGGCTATCAGCGAAACACTCGGTGTATCGACCGCGTACTTTTACAACCTGAGTAAGCCCCGTGGCATCACTTGGGTTACTCGCCCCCATGAGCGGCGCACACTGTACCTCGGCTCAGGTATTACCGATGTACTGGCCTCGCCCCGTATTACTGGCAGCTTCTCCATGCTCGACAGCCGTCTTGAGCCGGGTGCCACCAGTGGCGATCAGTACCTGAGCGACCGTTCGGAGCAGGGCTGTTTCGTGCTCGAAGGCGAACTGACGGTTTGGCTGGAAGACGCCGACCCCGTGACACTCCATGCAAACGACAGCTTCCAGCTGCAACCCCACACGCATTTCCGTTACGCCAACCTGACGGACAACCTCACCCGCGTGTTCTGGGTATTCAATTGAATTCGTTCACCTCACAAGGAAAAGAAGATGAGTGCCATCTTTCCGGATCTGCTGACTGAAGTGCGCTCTTTTCGAGCGAAGTACCCTGAAGTACGTTACGTGGACTTGATTGCGCTGGATATTCCCGGGCACTTCTATGGCAAGCGCTACCCCATGGATATGCTTGAGAAAGTCGCGGCGGGGGCACCCCTGAAGTTGCCTCAGAACTGCGTACTGCTGGGTACCCAGGGCGGCCTGTACAAGATTGGCGACTATTGCTTTGCCGATGGCGACCCGGATGCATCACGGCGCCTGGTGCCGGGTACGTTGAAACCGGTGCGCTGGGAAAAGGAAGTGATCGCGCAGATGCTGATCACTTCGGACGGCACCTCGAAGCCTATCGAGTTCGAGCCCCGTGAAGTGCTGGCCCGTGTGATCGAGCGCCTTGTCCGACGTGGCGTGCGCCCGGTGGTTGCCTTCGAACTTGAGTTCTACCTGTTCGATCGCAAGCTCAAGGAAGGCCTGCCACAGTTCCCACGCGATTCGTCGACCGATGATGAGGACGACCAGCCGAACATGCATATCGAACGACTGTCGCGTTTTTCGTCGGTGTTGCACGAGATGGTCGATGTCGCCAACGAGCAGGGCGTGCCGGCGAATGTCATCACGGCGGAACTGGGCCCTGGCCAATTCGAAATCAACTTCTCCCACAGTGATGATGCTCTGAGTGCGGCGGACTGGTCGGCGCTGTTCTGTCGCAGTACCCGCGGCGTTGCGATGAAACACGGCTATCGCGCCAGCTTCATGAGCAAGCCTTACCTGGACGCCCCGGGTAGCGGGATGCATGTGCATGTCAGCCTGTACGACGAGGCCGGAAACAACCTCCTGGCACGCTTCGAGCAGCGCAACCTGCGCCATGCGGTGGCGGGTTGCCTGGAATTGCTGCCCCATTGCATGCCGATCTTCGCGCCCAACCACAATGCCTATCGCCGCTACGGCGCGATGGTCAACGCTGCAAGCCTTGCAAGCTGGGGCTTTGAAGACCGAGATGCGTGCATTCGCATTCCCGAGTCCGACCCGCGCAACCTGCGTATCGAACACCGGCTGGCTGGCGCCGATGCCAACCCGTACCTGGTACTGGCGGCCATCCTGACGGGGATGGAGCACGGCCTGGATCGCGGCGTCGAACCCATTGCGCCGTTGAACGAAAACCGCCAGAGCGGCATCGACTTCCCCAAGGACGCGCTGAGCGCAGTGGCTGCCATGCGTCACCATCCGGTGATCAATGAAGGGCTGGGCAGTGAGTTCGTGATGGTCTATTGCGAAAACAAGCGCCAGGAGCAACTGGATTTTCTGAATGAAATCAATGCGCGCGAATATCGCTGGTTCTTGTAAGTCCTGATGCGCTCGTTACGCCGCACGCTCTACCCACACGTTTGAATACAACTCGAAAGATTGATTTGCCGGAGAATGATATGCCACGTGTGCCAGTTATCGGCATCACTGCATGCACCAGCGAAATTGAGCTGCATGCTACCCAGACCATCAGTGAGAAGTATGCCCGTGCTGCGAGCAAGGCGGCGTGCGGTTTGCCGATCGTGATTCCCAGTCTCGCTGACCTGATAGATACCGCCGACATCATTGACCTGGTGGATGGGCTGATCTTCACCGGCTCGCCGTCCAATATAGAACCGTTCCATTACAACGGTCCGGCCAGTGCGCCGGGCAGCCATCACGACCCAGCGCGTGATGCCACGACCTTGCCGCTCATGCGTGCTGCCATCGCGGCGGGTGTTCCGGTGCTCGGTATTTGCCGTGGCTTTCAGGAGATGAATGTGGCGCTGGGAGGCACCCTCCACCAGAAAGTTCATGAGACTGGTTTGTTCATGGACCATCGTGAGGTCAAGGGTGAACCCATGGAAAAGCAATATGGCCCACGCCACAAGATGCATATACAGCCGGGCGGCGTGATGGACCGCATGGGCTTGCCGCCGATCATCGATGTCAATTCCATACATGGCCAGGGCATTGATTCACTGGCGCCTGGGCTAAGGGTGGAAGCACGCGCACCCGATGGATTGGTGGAAGCGATCTCGGTTGAAAACAGCAAGGGTTTTGCCCTTGCCGTTCAATGGCATCCAGAGTTTCAGGTACTTGAAAACCCGCATTACCTAACGATCTTCCAGTCGTTTGGAAAAGCCTGCCGGCAACGCTCGGTACTGCGCCAACTGATGTTGAAGTCCGCCTGAAAACTGGCCGTTATCAATATAAAAAAATGCCCCCGCAGCCAGGCTGCGTATTTTGATGGAGAGAAGTGATGAGTGAAAAGAATTCGCAAACGCTTGCCTGGCAAGCGATGAGCCGTGATCATCATCTGGCACCCTTCAGCGATGTCAAACAACTTGCCGAGAAAGGCCCACGCATCATCACCTCGGCGAAGGGTGTGTACCTGTGGGACAGCGAAGGCAACAAGATTCTCGATGGCATGGCTGGCCTGTGGTGCGTGGCAGTCGGCTACGGTCGTGACGAACTGGCCGAGGTGGCCAGCCGGCAGATGAAGGAACTGCCGTACTACAACCTGTTCTTCCAGACCGCGCATCCGCCAGCGCTGGAACTGGCCAAGGCGATTGCCGATGTAGCCCCGCAAGGTATGAGCCATGTGTTTTTCACGGGCTCCGGCTCCGAAGGCAACGACACCGTATTGCGCCTGGTTCGCCATTACTGGGCGATCAAGGGCAAGAAGGACAAGAAGGTCATCATTGGCCGCATCAACGGCTACCACGGCTCCACCGTGGCTGGCGCGGGCCTGGGCGGCATGGCCGGCATGCACCAGCAGGGCGGCCTGATCCCGGATATCGTGCACATCCCGCAACCTTACTGGTTCGGCGAAGGCGGCGACATGACCGAAGCTGAGTTCGGCGTGTGGGCGGCGGAGCAGTTGGAGAAGAAGATTCTGGAAGTCGGCGAGAACAATGTCGCCGCCTTTATCGCCGAGCCGATCCAGGGCGCCGGCGGCGTGATCATCCCGCCGCAGACCTACTGGCCGAAGGTCAAGGAAATCCTCGCCAAGTACGATATCCTCTTTGTCGCCGACGAAGTGATCTGCGGCTTTGGCCGTACCGGTCAGTGGTTTGGTTCTGACTACTACGGCCTCAAGCCCGACCTGATGACCATCGCCAAGGGCCTCACCTCCGGTTACATCCCCATGGGCGGTGTGATCGTGCGTGACGAAGTGGCCAAGGTGATCAGCGAAGGCGGCGACTTCAACCACGGCTTCACCTATTCCGGCCACCCGGTAGCGGCGGCGGTGGGCCTGGAAAACCTGCGTATCCTGCGAGAAGAGAAGATTATCGAGCAGGTTCGCGAAGTGACCGCGCCGTATCTGCAAAAGCGCCTGCGTGAGCTGGCTGACCACCCGCTGGTGGGCGAAGTGCGTGGCCTGGGCATGCTCGGTGCGATCGAGCTGGTGAAGGATAAGGCAACGCGGGCGCGTTACGAAGGCAAGGGTGTCGGCATGATCTGCCGCCAGCACTGCTTCGACAACGGCCTGATCATGCGCGCGGTGGGTGACACCATGATCATCGCACCGCCGCTGGTGATCAGCATTGAAGAGATCGACGAATTGGTGGAAAAGGCTCGCAAGTGCCTGGACCTGACCTATCAGGCTATCCATTAAGACATAGCACCTCGGCATGATTCTGCTGACAGTCTGCAGACTCATGCCGAGCTGCTCGCTTTGCGCTCAGTCGCTGAAAGGAATCACCCTTCAGAGCCCTTGATCTTGACTTGCCCTGGTACATCGTCAGGGTTTTGCCCCGCTAGCGACAACGTGCACCGCTCCACGCTGCGGCCGAGTTTCGTGATGCGCTTGATTTGTGAAATTATTCATGTATTTTTTCATGAAAATAACTAAATAATTTTACAGCTGCGCTTAACCATGGCCCACAAACTCGCTTCACAGCCTGCTGATTGCGATACTGACATCTTGCCTGGCCGACCTCTGCGCAGCGCTTTGGGAGCGATTGGCCTTGTCCTCTCTACCCTCACGTTTCACAAAAATCTCGGCAGCTCCGGTGTTGATTGACGCGTATGTGAACCGTGTCCTGGACAATAAGGCGCAAGCATTCGTGTTGTCGGTTTTTTGAGGCGTTGAGTAAGGGCTTTGCAGCGCATGCACTTTTTGATCGATGGGTTTAATGATGAAAATGCACGAAGAAGTTGAAGGCCTGGCAATACTGATTCGCGACTTGCGCAAATTCAAAGGGCTGACGCTGGGCGAGCTGGCTCAACGCATTGGCCGATCGGTTGGCTTTCTTTCCCAGGTTGAACGGGGTGTGTCGCGCCCAACCGTGGCAGACCTGACGGCTATCAGCGAAACACTCGGTGTATCAACAGCCTATTTTTACAACCTGAACAAGCCCCGTGACCTTAGTTGGGTAACGCGTCCGCATGAGCGTCGTACGCTGTATTTCGGAGGTGGTATTACCGATGTCCTGGTCTCGCCCACGATAGCTGGAGGCTTCTCCATGCTTGACAGCCGTCTTGAGCCTGGGGCAACCAGCGGGGAAGAGTACTTGGACGACAGTTCGGAGCAGGGCTGCTTCGTGCTTGAAGGCGAGCTGACCGTCTGGCTGGATGAGGGCGATCCCGTGACGCTCTACGCAAACGATAGTTTTCAGCTACAACCCCATGCAAGCTTCCGTTATGCCAACCTGACGGACACGCTCACCCGCGTGCTATGGGTGTTCAATTGAGTGTGATCAGGCTCAATTGTTCATCGTGTTCGCGACCTTGCGAGAGAGGCATCAGCTTTATTTAGCGCTAATAGCTTCGTGGCTTTTCCACATTACGGAAAATCCTAAGCATAGGATTTAGTTGATTTTTTTTGATTTCGGGCTTGACGCTCCGGCGATTTTCAAGGTAGTTGTCGCGTGAGCGTGTCACGCTGCCTTTGATGTTTGCTGCAGTACCGCTTCCCGCTCCGGGTTCAGGCACACGATTGGTGCCAGCACCCAGTTCCTAATGTTGCCGCTCCAGCGCTCCGGGTGCCGTGCACGCGCCGCCTCGTACAGCTCGATACGCTTGCGCAGCAACTCTTCCGCCTGGCCAGTATGTCGCTGCGCCGGGGTCACAAACTTCAGGGCGCTGTGGCGATGTTCATGGTTGTACCAGGCCACGAAGCTGTTCACCCAGTTCCTGGCCTGCTCCAGCGTGTCGAAGGGCCGCTCCGGCCACAGCGGGCAGTACTTCGCCGTGCGGAACAAGGCCTCGGCATAGGCGTTGTCATTGCTCACCCGCGGGCGGCTGAACGAGGGCATCACACCCAGGTTCTGCATGGCCGCCAGCATGGTCGAGCCCTTCATAGCGCTGCCGTTGTCCGAGTGCAGTACCAGCGGCTGGCCTGCTCGCTGTTCACGTAGGCAGGCCAGGCGTAGCAGCTGGGCGGCCTGCTCGGCGCTTTCACTTTCATGCACCTCGTTGGCCACCAGCTTCCGGCTGTAGACGTCCTTGATCATGTACCAGTAGAAGTAACGGCCCTTGACCGTGGTCGGCAGCCAGGTGATGTCCCAGCACCACAGCTGGTTCGGGCCGTCGGCCACATGGGTCGTCAGCGCTCGTTTCACCGGTGGGCGGCTACGGCCGCGCGGATGCTGCTGTTCGGCGTCCTTCAGCAACCGGTAAAAGGTCGACTCCGAGGCCAGCCAGGTGCCCTGATCGGCCAGCCGCGCCACGATCTGCTGCGGCGGCAGGCTGGCAAACTCGGGCTGATTGGCAACCTCCAGCACGCGGCGGCGCTCTTGCGGGGTCAGCTTGTTGGCCGGCTCAGCTCGCTGTGCCGAAGGACGCCGATCCTCCGGGCAGTGCTGCCAGCGCTGCAGGCTGCGCAGCGACAGGCCCAGTTCGGCGCAGGCCTGCGCCCGCCGCGCTCCCGCCGCCACGGCGTCCTCGATCAACTGCAGCGTTTCACGGCGATCCGGGGCGCTGATCATTCGTCCTCGTCCTTCCCCCAGAGCGCCTCGGCTTTTTTTCGCAACACCAGCAGAGCCGCGGTTTCTGCCAGCGCCGCATCCTTGCGCCGTAGTTCACGCTCCAGCTGCTTGATGCGCTTCTTCGCGGCCTTTTCCTCTTCGCGTTCGCGCCGGGTCTTGCTCGGCTGAGCCAGGCTGTTGGCCTGCTCGCAGGCTTCGCGCCAGGCGTTGATCTGCTCGACATACAGGCCTTTGCGCCGGCAGTACTCCGCCAGCTCAGCCGCATTGAGGCTGGCGCTTTCCAGCACCACCCGAAACTTGTCCTGGCTCGACCACTGGTCGGCCTGCTGTCCATCTCCCGGCACCACTGCTCCCGCTGCTCTGGCCTGTTTGCGCCAAGCATACAGGGTGGCATCAGTAATGCCTGTCGCTTCCACCAGCTCCGGCACCGTCCGGTTCAAGGGCGGCATCATCTGCCGCACCACCCACTCCCGATGCTCTATCGAATAACGCGCCACACGGCTCTCACGTCCGCCCACCGACCAAGACTCATCGAATCAACTCACACGACAACTATCCTGACGCGGCGGGGCTCCAGCCGTAAAAACGTTTAATTTCGCTGCGGCCCAGATAGCTCAGTCGGTAGAGCAGGGGATTGAAAATCCCCGTGTCGGCGGTTCGATTCCGTCTCTGGGCACCACTAATACCGAGAAACCCCAAGGAACAATGTGTCCTTGGGGTTTTTTATTGCCTGCAATTTAATGTCCGCTTGGCAAACAGCGTGCATCCCACCTTGCTGGACGATGTGAGACAGCAACGCAGCCTCTCCCTACACTTCCACACCTTGATCGGTGACGACAGAGGAGTACCGAGAAGCGTGGTTTTGCCGATTCAGGATACGGTGATCGCGTCCACAAAAAATAGGCGGACACACTTGCCCTTAATGCTGGAGTTGGAGGGAGCGCTCGGCGGGCGCCTCCCCTCAGCCAGCTCATCGTAGCCTTAGGCTCTGTACGAAAAGAGATGTCGCAAACACCTCATGGAACAAGCCAGTGAGACCATGGCGGCATAGCTTTTCGCGAGCTTATCGAAGCGTGTCACGATCCGGCGGTTCGTAAGCGAACGGGCATTACACCTTGCCGACGGATACCCAGCTGTGCGGCAGCAGCTCGGCCAGAGCGCTGGCCTTCTGCGTCGGCAGTCGCGTTAGCACATCCTTGAGATAGGCATACGGATCATGCCCATTCATCCGCGCCGACTGGATCAGGCTCATGATTGCCGCCGCCCGTTTGCCGCTGCGTAGCGACCCGGCAAACAGCCAATTGGAGCGACCTAGAGCCCACGGGCGGATCTGGTTCTCGACTTGGTTGTTGTCGATGGGCACAGCGCCATCGTCCAGGTAGCGCGTCAGCGCTACCCAGCGTTTGAGGCTGTAATCCAAAGCTTTCGCCGTGGCTGAGCCGTTGGGCACAAGATCACGCTGGGCCAGCATCCAGTCATGTAGTGCGTCGAGGAGCGGTGAAGCCTTTTCCTGCCGTATTCGCCAGCGTTCTTCATTGCTCATGTCGCGCACTTGGCGTTCGACTTCGTACAGCCCAGCGATAGAGTGCAGCGCCTGTTCGGCCAGTTGGCTTTTGTTCGCCGCGTGCAGATCGAAGAACTTGCGGCGGGCGTGAGCCATGCAACCGATTTCGGTGATGCCTTGCTCGAAGCTGGCCTTGTAGCCAGCGAAGTCGTCGCAGACCAGCTTGCCATTCCACTGGCCAAGAAAATTGCGCGCATGCTCGCCGGCACGGCTGGGGCTGAAGTCGTAGACCACGGCCTTCAGATCGGCGAAGGGCGTGGTGCTGTAGGCCCAGACGTAGGCACGGTGGGTCTTCTTCTCGCCGGGCGCGAGCATCGAAACCGGGGTTTCGTCGGCATGGATCACGCGCTGGGCAAGCACCGCTTCGCGCAGCGCATCGACTAGGGGCTGGAGCTGCACGCCGGTTTGCCCGACCCACTGTGCCAGTGTCGAACGAGCGATGGCCAGGCCGGCACGGCCAAAGATCTTCTCCTGCCGGTACAGCGGTAGGTGGTCGGCGAACTTGGCCACCATCACGTGAGCCAG
Organism: Pseudomonas sp. HLS-6; assembly: GCF_002753995.1. Lineage (NCBI taxonomy): Bacteria > Pseudomonadati > Pseudomonadota > Gammaproteobacteria > Pseudomonadales > Pseudomonadaceae > Pseudomonas > Pseudomonas sp. HLS-6. The sequence goes on along the minus strand of NZ_CP024478.1, from coordinate 2,705,298 downwards.
CAGGCCGGCGGTAGGGATCCCCTTGTTGATCACCTGGGCCGGCACGGGCGCCTGGATCAGCGTTTCGCATTGGCGGCAGGCCCATTTCCCACGCACGTGCTGTTCGACGGTGAACACGCCCGGCGTGTAGTCGAGCTTTTCGCTGACGTCTTCGCCGACGCGCTGAAGCTGGCAACCGCAGGCGCACTGGGTGTTCTCCGGCTCGTGACGGATCACGGTGCGCGGAAATTGCGGTGGCAGCGGTGTGCGCTTGGGTTGTTGGCGTGGTTCGGCTGGGGTAACCGGAGGATTGACGGCTTTCAGCTCGGCCTCGATGGCGGCGATGTCGGTGTCGAGCAGGTCATCAAGCAGGCTGCCCTGATCAGGGCTTAGCTGCTCGCTGCGCTTGGCGAACTTGTGCCGTTTGAACCATGCGATTTCGTGGGTGAGCTGCTCGATGACTGTTTGATCGCGGTGGATCTTTTTGCCCATCGCATCGACTTGCGTGAGCAACTGCGCGGCCAGTGCGCGCAGCTGGTCAGGTGTCAGTTGGTCGAGATTGGGCGAGGAAGTCATGCCGCTGATTGTGCCAGAGCAGGCGGTCAGCGGAGATAAACCGATGGGCTAATGGCAGGTGCTACAGCACTGTGATCGCGCCGGCTGCGCCGACTCGCTGCCAGGGCAACCCCAGTACCAAAGCCTGAAGTTGCTCGGTGTCGAGTTCGACTTCCGAGCCGTGCCGGATGCCTGGCCAATGAAACTTGCCCTGGTGCAAGCGCCGCGCGGCGAGCCAGATACCCACGCCGTCATGCACCAGAACTTTCATGCGGTTGGCGCGGCGATTGGCGAACAGATAGGCGCAGTGCGGCTTCGCCGCACCGAACACCGCCACCACGCGGGCCAACGCGGTTTCAGTACCCGCACGCATATCCATCGGCTCGGTGGCGAGCCAGATACTATCCACGCGGATCACTGGGCGAGCCCACGGACAAAGCGGGCGCAACCTTCAGGATCGGAGGCTGGCCATTTCACCGTGACCGATTGCGCGCCCAGCGGTAGCTCGATAATCACCGCTGCTTCAGCTGGTCGTTTGGGCGTAACCCTCGCAGGAACGAACGCCGGCAACGCCGCTGGCAGTTGATCCCGATAAAGCGGTAGCCACTTGCGAATGACGTTGGCGTTGATGCCATGGCGTATGGCCACGCTGGAGACGGTCGCACCAGGTTGCAGGCACTCCTGAACAACCTGGGCCTTGAACGGTTTGGGGTAAGAGCTTCGTTGGCGCATGGAAATCCCGGCGATAAGGGCTATCGCGTCCGTTTAAAAATACGCGGACACCATCGCCCTTAATGCGGGATTGCGGAAGGTGACTTGGCTGGACGCTTACGGCGGTTCTCTTTCAGCCAGCCAAACATGCGCTCGATAATGTTGCGCTGTCGGTATTTGGGCCGGTCGAACAGTCTGGGTAAGCCAGGCTTGGGCTTGCGTTTCATCGAGCGCAGCGGGATGACGGGCTGCATTCGATATTGGTCGCAATAGCGGCGTAGCGCTTCGGCGTCATAGCCCTTGTCGGCAAGCAACCATTTACAGCGTTTACGCGGGCGGCCACGTTGGCTCGATGGAATGCTGACCTCGTCCAACAGTGGTTGGGCGTAGCTGATGTCACTGGCTTGACCGCCAGATAGGAGGAAGCGCAACGGTATCCCGTTGGCGTCGCAGAGCATGTGGATTTTGGTTGTCAGGCCACCGCGACTGCGGCCTAGAGCGTGATCGGCAGGCTCGTCAGCCCCCCTTTTTTCCGAGCGCCAGATGAGGCTCGGGTTGCGCGTACTGCGGTTGAGTCGATCATCCAGGTTTGCAAATCGATCAAGCCTTTCTCATTCAATCTCAGGTGCAAGCGTTTGAGCATCTGATCGAACGTCCCTTGATTTCGCCAGCCCCGAAACCGTTGATACACCGTTGACCACGGGCCAAAACGCTCCGGCATATCTCTCCACGCAGCACCGGAGCAGAGCACCCAGAGCACACCATCAAGCATCAGTCGGTCGTTCAAACGAGGCCGCCCCCGACCATGGGTTTCGATGAAGAGATCGGAGACCACATCCCAGGCCTCGTCCGAGAGTTCGTAACGCTTTGCCATCACAGAATTCCTTTCCGTTGATGGCGGGGGACTCTACAAAATCTCAGCGTTCAAGGGGCGCCATTTGGGTTTCTCGGGATTTCGTACAGAGCCTAGCCAGACCAAGACTAAGACGCCACGGCAACGCCGGCAGGAATCGATAGGGTGTTGGCGCTGATGGAAAATTGACCCACCCTGCCGATTGAAATTTGACCCAGGGCGGATTGCTGATTTTGTTACCAGCAACTGTGGATAAGTCTACCAGCGCAGCTGCTTTTGAACCCACTCCCTCGCTGTCCCAGTTCAGCTGTTGAAGACCTGCCACATGCAGCCATGCAGCAGGCCGTCGTCACCATGAAATCAGAACGACTCATCGTCCTCCGGTTCCTGGCCGTCCTTACGCTTTCGCTCCCGTGATTTGATCTTGGCCTGGGCCGCCAAGCTACTGTGTTGCAGGCGATAGGACTCGTTACCGGTTTCGACGATGTGGCAGTGGTGGGTCAGCCGATCCAGCAGGGCGGTGGTCATCTTGGCGTCGCCGAACACGCTCGACCATTCGGCGAAGCTCAGGTTGGTGGTGATCACCACGCTGGTGTGTTCGTACAGCTTGGACAGCAGGTGAAACAGCAACGCACCGCCAGCCTGGCTGAACGGCAGATAACCCAGTTCGTCGAGGATGACCAGATCCATGCGCAGCAGTGCCTGGGCGATCCGCCCGGCTTTGCCGTCGTGTTTTTCGCGCTCCAGCAGATTGACCAGATCGACCGTGGAGTAGAAGCGCACGCGCTTGCCATGCCGGGTGATGCCGGACACGGCCAGCGCGGTGGCTAGGTGGGTTTTACCGGTGCCTGGCCCACCGATCAGCACCACGTTCTGCGCGGTGTCGGTAAAGGCCAGGCTGGCCAGCTCGCTGATCAGGCGTGCGTCGGCGCTAGAGGCGTTGAAATCGAAGCTGGCCAGATCGCGGTGCATCGGCAGCTTGGCCATGTTCATCTGGTGGCTCACCGAGCGCATGGCGCGATCTGTGTGCTCTTGTTCCAGCAGGTGTTCGAGCAGCCACTTGGACGAGGCTGTGTTCGACTCACCCTGTGCAGTTAACTCCGCCCAGGCCGTGGCCATGCCGTGCAGGCGCAGCTCCTTGAGTTCCGCCATCAAATCACGCATGACCGACCTCCTCGACCTGGCCACGCAGGCGGTCGTAGCGCGCCGTGTTAGCGACGGGGGCTTCCTTGAGCGACAAGTGGGTTTCGACGCTGGGTGGTGGTTCGGATGCTGTCAGCCGTGCCACGACATTGAGGATGTGTTCGGCGCTCAGGCTGCCACTCTCCAGTACCAGCTCAACGGCTACCAGCACGGCATCGAGCCCGGCGACCGGTACGGCAGCCAGAACTTGCGCCATGATCCGGTCACCGCCGGCATGACGCCCCAGACCGTGCTTAAGCTGACGCAGCGGCGCCGGCAGATCAGCAAAGGGCGCGCCGTTGCGCAGCGCACCGGGCTTGCGTTCGATCAGCGGGAGGTAGTGCTGCCAGTCATAGCTGACCTGGTCGCGATCCAGCAAGCGGACATGGCTGGCGATCAGCGCGTCGTCAGCCACCACCTCGATTCGCGTCGGATACAAACGGCTGCTGACCCACTTACCCGCGTACTCACACGGCACCGAGTAGCGGTTGCGCCCGACGCTGACCAGGCAGGTGCTGGAGACCCGCGCAGGCCGCTCGACGTAACCGTCGAATGGCGCTGGCACAGGCATCAGTTCAGCGCGCTCCAACTCCAGCACTTCGGCCACACTCAGACCGCTGTATTGAGGGTGCGTCAGCTCGTTCCAAAGCGCGCGGCAGCGCTGGCCCAGCCAGGCATTGAGTTCCTCGAAGGAGTGAAACTGGCAGTCCTGGGCGTCTAGCCAGATACGCCTGCGGCTGTCTTGCACGTTCTTTTCAACGATGCCCTTTTCCCAACCAGCGGCGACGTTGCAGAAGTCCGGATCGAACAGGTAATGCGCGCACATCACCGCAAAGCGTGCATTCACCGCCCGGCCTTTGCCCTTATTGACCTTGTCGACGGCGGTCTTCATGTTGTCGTAGATGCCCCGGCGCGGCACGCCGCCCAAGGCGCCGAACGAGCGTGTATGGGCGTCAAATAACATCTCATGGCCCTGGCTCGGATACGCCACAAGCCAGAACGCACGGCTGGCACACAGCTTCAGATGTGCCACCTGCATACGCCGGTAAATGCCGCCGACCAGCAAGCCTTCCTCGCTCCAGTCAAACTGAAACGCCTCGCCAAGAGCAAAGGTCAGCGGCACAAAGGCCTGCGACGCCTTGCCCTGTCCCCCTCGCCAGGCACGGATAAACGCGGTGAGCTGGCTGTAGCCACCGTCATAACCATCGGCTTTGATTTGCGCCAACAGCGCCTTGGCACTGCGCCGCTGTTGCTTGGGGCGCAGCGAATCGGCTTTTAGCGCCTGCTCTAGCGTGACGTGAAAAGGGCTGAGTTTGTTAAAGATCGCGCGGCGTTGGTACACCGGCTGCTTGGCCTCAGGTGCTCTGACCCACTTGCGAATCGTGTTGCGCGCCAGCCCGGTGCGCTTGGCTATCTCATGCAGCGACAGCTTGTCGCGGAAATACATCCGCCGAATTTTGCCCATCATTTCCATACTGATCACCCTGTGTTCTCCTGCTCAAAAATTGAGCAGAAGCAGTTGAACACCTGGGTCAGTTTTCAGTCGGCAGAACAGCCTCTACTGGGTCAGTTTTCGGTCAGCGGCAACACACTCAAACCTTCAAATTGCCCTGGAACCCTTGTCCTACGCGGGCTCCAGGATTGGTGAGGTTTCGTATCGTCAAAACTGATTCCACTAATTCCTCCTTGGGCAAGGGAGCTATTCCATTTAGAGCGATTTATTGAAAAGTTATATAAATCAGCAGGTTAGGATTTCGTGGTGGAGGAATTTTTCCACTCATTTCGTTGAAAGAACCGGCCAGATCAGAGAGTTGGGTGTGCTGAGGCGCCCGGAATGCAAGGGCTTGAGGGTGCTGGAGGGGGGCTTTCCACTCAAAACGCGATTGGCGCATCAACGGAGGTTAGTGGAAACGGACACAACCGCGGGAAGAGTATCCTGATATATTATTTAACATAATATACATTATAAGTACCTTCGTATGGAGCTACCGGGACCGAGGTTGGTCAGATTTGAAGCCAGGCTCATGACGGATCAGGCTCCTTTCAGGGCTTGGAGTCCTCGGAAGTAATTTTTAGGACGTTTTCGGAACTAATTCCTTGACGGCAGCGTTTTTCCTCCGAGTCCACAAATTACTTCCTGTCACCGCTGCGTTCGACGTCCGACGTTTGCCGTGCGCTAGCCTGGACGATGTTGACCCGCAGCAGTCACAGGAGACCGGTCAGCATCCAAGAAGTTGTTCCTACCACTTCACGGGTGGTGGGATCCAATGAACAATAGATTTGATGCTCGTCAGGCCCACTAGCCGACGTCAGGTCGTGGCGTTTTCACATGGGCTGCGTCCAACAGTGAAATGTCGATTTCGAGGCTTATTTCTGGGCGTTGTTAGCCACTTTTTACGTGGTAACTACTGTTGTTAACACGTAAAAAGTGGTTTAGAGGGTGCGGTTTTACGTTGATTTTTCCCCCAAGGGCACTTACTCTCATGCAGGCTGCAATTTTAACAGTGTGCTAAGAAATGCTAACGTGGGCCATGATATTAGCCCCGGCGCCTCCTGGCAGATCTTAGAGGTCTGTACTGCGCACTAGGGGGTTAGTTTTGTGGTCCATTTTAAAGAGCACCGATTGTTCAAAGCCCCAAGCTACCCTGCTCCAGCCAGGATTTCCCTTGATGAGTTTATAACTCGACTAAATGACTATTTAGTCGAGTTATAAATCGCCCCATCGATTAGTCCTCGAAAACCGCACGCTGCCTTATCTCGGCTCTATGGTGGTTCACAGCGTTTACCTTTAAGCGAATTAATACATTCCGGGCGTTAATTAGCCCCATAAAACCTCCTCCTCAACCGCCATCTGTGATTAGGTGACCTGCCGCCCCAAGATGCCAGCCCGCATGGGTTCTATGGCCTTCAGGTGATACTTCGCTACCGCCCCTTGTCCGTAAATGCCGCTGGGAAACCAGCATAGCCAAGCGTTCTCGGCTGCCTGTGCTCTCCAGGCACTATCTGATGGTCGCATTTCGCACAACAGTTCGATAACCGCACAACATCCGTTTAGGTCTCTCTACTTGTGCCCAATCTTGCGGCACGCTATTGCGCAGTCACCAAATACTTCCTAGGTGCTGATTGGCCCACCGCTTCGCAGCGCGAGGGCCAGCTCGACAACTCACACTCCAGGAAAACCAGGAGCTCGCTTTGATTAATAAAACATTTGAGTCCATCGCCAGCGCGGTGGAAGGGATCACCGACGGTTCGACCATCATGGTCGGTGGCTTTGGCACTGCCGGCATGCCGTCTGAGCTGATCGATGCCCTGATCGCCACCGGTACCCGCGACCTGACCATCATCAGCAACAATGCTGGCAACGGTGAGGTCGGTCTTGCTGCTCTGCTCAAGGCGGGCAGCGTACGTAAGGTGGTCTGCTCCTTCCCGCGCCAGTCGGACTCCTACGTGTTCGACGAACTGTACCGGGCCGGCAAGATCGAGCTGGAAGTGGTGCCGCAAGGTAACCTGGCCGAGCGTATCCGCGCTGCGGGCTCGGGCATCGGTGCCTTCTTCTCGCCGACCGGCTACGGCACCCTGCTTGCCGAGGGCAAGGAAACCCGTGAAATCGACGGCCGCCAGTACGTTCTGGAAATGCCGCTGCACGCCGACTTCGCGCTGATCAAGGCGCACAAGGGTGACCGTTGGGGCAACCTGATCTACCGCAAGGCCGCCCGCAACTTCGGCCCGATCATGGCCATGGCCGCCAAGACTGCCATCGCCCAGGTCGACCAGATCGTCGAACTCGGTGAGCTGGACCCGGAACACATCATCACCCCGGGTATCTTCGTCCAGCGCGTGGTCGCCGTTACCGGCGCTGCCGCTTCTTCGATCGCCAAAGCTGTCTGAGGCCTGCCATGACCATCACCAAAAAGTTCTCCCGCACCGAGATGGCCCAGCGCGTGGCTGCAGACATCCAGGAAGGCGCGTACGTAAACCTGGGCATCGGCGCACCGACCCTGGTGGCCAACTACCTGGGCGACAAGGAAGTATTCCTGCACAGCGAGAACGGTCTACTGGGCATGGGCCCGAGCCCCGCTCCAGGCGAGGAAGACGATGACCTGATCAACGCAGGCAAGCAGCACGTGACCCTGCTCACCGGTGGCGCCTACTTCCACCACGCCGATTCCTTCTCGATGATGCGTGGCGGCCACCTTGACATCGCCGTACTGGGCGCCTTCCAAGTGTCGGTCAAGGGCGATCTTGCCAACTGGCACACCGGCGCCGAAGGTTCAATCCCGGCCGTAGGCGGCGCGATGGACCTCGCCACAGGCGCCCGCCAGGTGTTCGTGATGATGGACCACCTGACCAAGTCAGGCGAAAGCAAGCTCGTGCCCGAGTGCACGTACCCCCTGACCGGCATCGGTTGCGTCAGCCGCATCTACACCGACCTGGCCGTGCTGGAAGTGACGTCCGATGGACTGAAAGTGCTAGAGATCTGTGCCGATATCGACTTCGACCAGTTGCAGAAGCTCAGTGGCGTGCCGCTGATTCAGTAGCCCGCGGAAACCGTTTACATCCGCCTGCCGTTGATGGGGCTGAAGAAGGTCCATCGCCGCCAAGGCGGATTTTCCTGCGCATTAGCAGTCCTCGCCTCTCTGATCTGGCACTTAGCCAATACAGGTCCTTCAGGGGCAGCAGATCGAAGATATTTACGGCGATGCGAAAATATAGGTAGAAGCGCCCTGACCCATCGGGTACGCCAAATTATGAATCACGGTGATTCACCCCACTACTAACCCTGCCCTTACTTCATGGGAAATCGCCAAAGCAACACCACCCCTTGGGCTATGATCAATCTGTCGCCCTCAACGGGAGCGTGCCATGCCGATCACACCTTCGGGTCAGCGGTTGCGTTTGTACGACAGTGATGAACTCGATTGCATATTGCAGGCGATGGCAAGACAGGCTGCTGCGCTGTTGCCGCCTACTCAAGCCGTACTGATCGGTATCCAGCGCCGTGGTGAGCCCCTGGCCCAGCGTTTACAACGACTTCTGTCATGTCAGACCGGCCTGCCGGAACTGCCGCTGTATCCGCTGAAGGTCAAGCGCTATGCCGATGACCTGAAAGTGCTGCATACCCAAACGCAATTGACCGAAAACCCGCTTCTGGGTGCGCTAGACCTCGCGGGTAACACCTTGTTGATTGTCGATGATGTGCTTTTTGAAGGCCACTCGCTCCTGCGTACCTGCGCTTATCTCGCGCAACTCGGCGCTCGCCGGATCTACACTGCAGTACTGGTCGACCGGCATGTCTGTCAACAACCAGTCCATGCCGATATTGTCGGTGTACATCTACAAGTCGCTGCCCATGATATTGTCGAATGCAACGTTCCGCCTTATGAAGCGGAATTCTGTATTGACGTACTGCGTCATGGCGTCACCCTCGACGGCAGATCTAAAAAAACGCTGGAGTGAGCGCAACGTGATGGAAAAGATGAACATCAGTAAAGCGTTCACGCTGATCGAATCAGGTCCGATTGTTTTCGTTACCACGAATGAGGGTGAGAAGAACAATATAATGACCCTCTCGTGGACCATGGTGGTTGACTTTACGCCGATCATTGCGATCACCACGGGGCCTTGGAACTACTCATACGCCGCGCTCAGTAAATCCAGGGCGTGCGTGATTTCAATTCCTACGGTGGATCTGATTGATCATGTTGTGGGTATTGGAACCTGCAGTGGCGCCGACACCAACAAATTTGCAACGTTCGGGCTAACGCCAGTGAAAGGAAAGCATGTTAGGGCGCCCTTGATTAAAGAGTGCGTGGCGAATATCGAATGCAAGGTCATTGATATCGTCGAAAAATACAACATCGTTGTCCTTGAAGGCATCGCCGCATACTTCGACAGTTCACGCAAAGAGCAGCGAACGCTTCATGCTGTGGGGGATGGCACGTTCATTGTGGACGGTAGAAGACTGGATCGAAGAAAAATGATGCAATCGAAGATCCCGGACGGCGTGTAGCCTTCATGCTGCAGACGCCACGATAAAGCGGCTGACATAGGGCAGGTGCAACTCGCCACCCTGCCCTGTTGACAGCCCCTCGCTAATGTCACTGTACCTGGTTACGGCCATTGCGCTTGGCACGGTACAGAGCATCGTCGGCACGCGTGATAAGACTCTCCACGCTGTCATCACTTTCGGCAAAGGCAACGCCGAATGATGCGGTCACGGTGTCGAGCAATTCATCTGTGCTCCGTGTCTTGATTCGCAGCGTTCGGATTTTCAGGCGCAACTGCTCGGCAAAGGCATAGACGCTATCAATATCGGCACATCGTTGCAGGATGACGCAGAATTCTTCGCCGCCATAGCGCGCCGCTACGCCATGAGGAGGAAGGGCGTTGCGGAGTAGTTGGCCAACATGCTGCAGTACGCGATCACCTAGTGGATGCCCGTACTGGTCGTTGAACTGCTTGAAGTGGTCAATGTCCAGCATGACCAATGCTACGCCATCAGGCCCTTTGCTCAGTGCTTGCTCCAGCAAGCGTGTGAAGGTGTTTCGGTTGAATACCTGTGTCAGGCTGTCGACCGTAGCCGCGAGTTGAACGCGTTCAAGCTTTGCTCGCAGACTGGTGATCTCGTTTTGGGCCGCGCGCAGCTGGCCGAGAAAAAGCGCCTGTTGATCCTGTATGAGCTGGGTGCTCTGTTGCAACTCGCTCAGTATGCTGGGCAAGGCGATCGGTTCATCAAGCATCTCTATGCAATGCTCCAGGCTGGCCTGGAAGTTCAGGTTAACCTTTACGCTATGCGAGACGTCACGCTCCATGTCGTCAACGAGGTCGATAGCTTGCTGTTGCCCGGCGCGGGCCTCTTCCAACTCGTCTCGAATGATGAAGTCGCGAAAAAGCTTGGTGGCGGACTCTGCGGGGAAACCGCCTTCCTCCAGGACAAGCCGATCCAGTTGGTGATTGAGCTCGGGCTCCTGCCCTCTACAGTACGTATACCAAAGCGCGTAGTGCACAGGGTTGGTAGGGATGCTGTGACGCATCATCAGGGGTACAGCTTGCTTCAGCAAGGCCGCCGCTTCTTGTGTGTCCTCTGGGTACAACGCTAGAGCAGTAGCGTGCCTTTCTGGTTCTCTCATCACGTGATAGTCGCTGGTTATTATTCGTAAGAATATACAACAAGAACCGTATAACTATAAGTCTATTACGGTAAGAAACCCTGCGTTCTTCTTGAGCCTGGCAAGGCCACACCCTCCTCCGTGCAGGCCCTTGCCCTACGCGTGTTGCACTTTGTTTCGGGTCTTCCTGCGCTGGAATTTTCCTCAACCGCTAGGTAGCATGCGAAAACCTGATGTAGCACAACTCCGGCGCAGCCATAACGCTCTAGGCTGAGGTTCGACGGATGATGAGGCATGGGTCTATCGGCCCAACAATAAAAACAAGAAATGCAATGCGACGGCAGGCCGTCACCGACGCCCAAATGGCGGACATTGCAGATCAAGGTGATTGAGCATGCTGTACGAAGGCTTGGCGAAAGATTCCACCTTAACGATCAACGGCCTTCCAGCCGAGGGACCCTGCGCGCGCGTTACGCAAGCCCTGAGTGCTCTTCCCTCCTGTTTCGATGGCCGGCTTCTGCGGTACGCCTTTTCCGTCTCGAGCAATCCCCTTCATCCACAAGCAGGCCTATCTATGGGCTCTTGGCCCGGGCGCCCCCTTCACAAGCGAATTTCCAGCTCTGCGAAACTGGCCGTAATCACTGTATCTACTACCCTCTTTCAGCCAAACACCCAGCCGTTTACCGCGAACCGCACCTTGCCCTGCAAGGCTGAGCGGCATTCCTGTATTTCTGGATTAATTTGGTGCAATAACAAAATTTTAACAAATTTGTGACATTTTTTTTCAGAGCTCTCGCAAAGCATCTTGGCCTGCCTGCTACCAGGTTTATAGCATGCGTTTCGATAAGGAATAGCAAAGGATGAAGGTCACTGTTTTTGGAACCGGCTACGTCGGTCTTACACAAGCTGCATGCCTTGCCGAAGTCGGGCATTCGGTGTGCTGTGTGGATGTCGACGAGCAGCGTATAGCTTCTCTGCTTGAAGGGCACTGCCCTATTTTCGAGCCCGGTCTCCCAGCTTTGTTGGAAAAAAACCTCGCATCAGGGCGGCTCCAGTTCACCACGGACGCCGCGTTGGCTACTGCCTTTGCTGACATCGTCTTTATTGCAGTGGGCACCCCTCCCTGTGAGGACGGCAGTGCTGACCTGCGCAACGTTTTCGCGGTGGTCGAAACACTGATGGCTTACGCCACACACGACAAGGTCATTATCAATAAATCGACCTCTCCTGTAGGCACCGTCGACAGGATCAAAAGCATGATTGCCGATCGATCCAACGGCAGCGCGCTACGTTTTGAAGTGGTCAGCAACCCCGAGTTTCTCAAGGAAGGCTCCGCCGTCAATGATTGCATGCGACCTGAGCGCATCATTATTGGGGGCGCACAACCTGCCACCATTGAATTGATTCGCGAGCTTTACCAACCGTTCAGCCGGAATCGCGAAAAAATCATCGAGATGGATGCGCGCAGCGCCGAACTCACCAAGTACGCCGCTAACTGCATGCTCGCCACGAAAATCTCCTTCATCAACGAGATGGCCAACCTGGCGGAGCATTTGGGTGCCGATATCGAGATGGTCAGACGTGGCATCGGCTCCGACTCGCGAATTGGTTACGACTTCATCTACCCCGGCTGCGGCTTTGGCGGTTCCTGTTTCCCCAAGGATCTCTCAGCCTTGCAAAAAACAGCCGAGCTTGTGGATTTCGACACCCAACTGTTGCGCGCCGTAGACGCGGTCAATCAGCGACAGAAGCACCGCTTGTTCGAAAAGATACAGCGCCATTATCGCAACGAACTGCGCGGCAAGGTCTTCGCGGTGTGGGGGCTTGCGTTCAAACCCAACACTGATGACATTCGTGAAGCCTCCAGTCGCGTGTTGCTGGAAGCCTTGTGGAAGGCCGGTGCGCGGGTTCAGGCCCATGATCCTCAAGCGATGCAGGAGTTTGAGCGTCATTATGGCCAACGCTCTGACTTGCAGTTAATGTCATCCAAGGAAGGCACATTGCAAGGTGCCGATGCGTTGGTCATCGTCACCGAATGGCAGGATTTCCGCGTGCTTGACCTGGAGCAGGTTCCCCAACTGCTTGCTGACCGGGTGGTGTTTGACGGCAGAAACCTGTTTGACCCCGAGCACATGGCCGCCGCAGGCCTTGCCTACTACGGCATAGGACGTGGGCGGGTGGACAGCGAATGACGGTACTGATTACAGGCGCAGCAGGTTTTATCGGCTTCCACACGGCTAAACGCTTGTGCGAGCAAGGTGTCGACGTTCTAGGTATCGACAACCTCAATGACTACTACAGCGTTGAGCTCAAGCGTGACCGGTTGAAGGCATTATCAGGGTTTAAAAACTTCCGTTTTCAAACCATGGACATCGTCGACAAGCCAGCATTGCTCGCCTTGTTCGAAGCGCACGCCTTCAGCGAGGTAATACACCTCGCTGCACAGGCCGGCGTTCGCTATTCCCTGGATAATCCGGATGCATACGGCTCATCCAATCTGGTTGGTTTCCTGAATGTGCTCGAAGCCTGTCGATATCACATGCCCCGGCATTTGATCTACGCCTCGAGCAGCTCGGTCTATGGCTCGAACGACAAGCTACCGTTCTGTATCGAAGATGCCGTCGATCACCCGGTTTCTCTGTATGCCGCCAGCAAGCGCGCCAATGAGCTGATGGCGCACAGTTACTCCCACTTGTTTGGTATTCAGGCCAGTGGCTTGCGCTTCTTTACGGTCTACGGGCCGTGGGGACGTCCAGATATGGCGCTGTTCAAATTTACCCGGGCGATCCTCGAAAACCAGCCAATCGATATCTACAACGACGGAAATATGTCACGCGACTTTACCTACGTCGACGACATTGTCGAGAGCATCGTACGCCTTCGGTTAAGACCTCCGTCATGGCAGTCGCCAGAGAAGGACGCCGTCGCACCGGCCGTTCCTAGCAAGCTTTACAACATTGGCCGCGGTCAGCCGGTAAAGCTTCTGGACTTCGTTGAGTGCCTTGAGTCCGCTCTGGGTATCAAGGCAAAACGCAACTTGTTGCCCATGCAGGCAGGCGATGTTGAAAAAACCTGGGCTGATGTTTCGGCGTTGGCCAAATGGGTCGATTTTTCGCCTTCCGTTACAGTTCAAACGGGCGTCGCTGAATTTGTGAGGTGGTACCGAAACTATTACCGAGTCTAGGCAAGGCACAACACCATAGAAATAGTTGCGGGAGCGTCATGAGCAAGAACATTTACATCTCTGTGCTGATTCCAGCAAAGAATGAAGCGGCAAATCTACCACCTTTGCTGCACGAGATACGTGCAGCTCTCGATGGCGAAGCGTACGAGATTATCGTGGTCGACGATGGTAGTACCGACAACACGCTGGAAAAACTGCGCAACCTGAAAAGCGGCGGTTTCGATCAGTTGAGAATCTTGCATCAGGCGCGTTCGCTCGGGCAGAGCACTTCGATCTATAACGCCGCCCAGGCCGCGCATGGGCACTGGCTGGTGACGCTCGACGGCGACGGCCAGAATGACCCCGCCGATATCCCAAGCATGATCGCATTGGTTCGTGGCAGTGAAGGCGATGCCGACGGCATCAAACTCGTCGCAGGACACCGGGTGAACCGTCGTGATACGGCCAGCAAGCGCTGGGCTTCGCGATTCGCCAATGGCCTGCGCAGCCGCATGCTCAAGGACGCTACGCCAGACACCGGTTGCGGGCTCAAGCTGATAGAGCGGGCAGCGTTCTTGCGCCTGCCCTACTTCGATCATATGCACCGTTACCTGCCAGCACTTATCCAGCGCAATAAATGCCGAATGCTGGTGCATCCAGTCAATCACCGCCATCGCCAGGCCGGGACCTCGAAGTACGGCAACCTGGACCGTGCACTGGTGGGGATTCTTGACCTGCTGGGTGTCTGGTGGCTAATCCGCCGTACCCGTTTCGACGCCACCCCCCAAGAGGTGGATGTATGAACATTACTCGGGAAACACTCTGGCTCATACTGGGGTTTACCGGGCAGGCTGTCTTTACCGGGCGCTTTTTGCTTCAGTGGATCTATAGCGAAGTCAAAAAACGCAGCCTGATTCCTGTGGGGTTCTGGTACTTGAGCATTCTTGGCAGTGCACTGCTGCTGGTGTATGCGATCTACCGGCAAGACCCGGTTTTCATCGCCGGTCAAGCCTTCGGCTTCATCGTCTACTTGCGCAATCTGCAGCTGATTGCCCGTAACAAAACGCTTAAGGAATAAGCCTGGTGCGTATGTTCACCTCCCACAGGACTGAACGCCTCGCGTTTGCCCTGCTAGCCCTTGTACTGGTGGGCGCCGGCCTCGGCTTGCGTCAACCAATGAATGTCGACGAAGAGCGCTTTCTTGGTGTGGCTCTGGAAATGCTGCAAAGCGGTTCCTGGTTCATTCCACATCGTGCCGCTGAAATCTATCCAGATAAACCGCCGTTGTTCATGTGGGCGGTTGCGTTCTTCACCTGGTTGACAGGCCTGCCAAAGGTCGCATTGTACTTGCCCGGGCTACTTTCGGCGGTCACCGCCACGGTAGTGCTGCATGATCTCGGGCGTCGTTTGTGGAACCGCCGCGTCGGCCGCATTGCTGCCCTGCTCTTCCTTGCCACCTACCAGACCTACAGTATTCTGCGTACTGGCCAGATCGACAGCTTTTTATGCTTGTGGGTGGCGCTGGGCATGTACGGCCTGGTTCGTCATCTTTTGCTTGGTCCCGCCTGGGGCTGGTTCTACCTGGGCTGTGCGGCGATGGGCTTCGGGGTGATCAGTAAAGGGGTCGGCTTTGTCCCCGCGCTCATGTTGATCCCCTACGCCTATGCCGTCAGCAAGGGCTGGAAGGGTGTGGTTGCCATGCCTGGGCAAGGGCGACGCTGGTGGCTGGGGTTGATGGTCATGCTGCTGGCCATTGCAGTCTGGCTAGTACCTTTGGTGGTAACGGCGCTGTCGAGCGGCAATGCTGCAGAGCTGGCCTATATCAAGGAAATTCTGTTACGCCAAACCGCTCATCGCTACGCCAGTGCATGGGATCACCGTGAACCGTTCTGGTACTTTTTCGTCAAGGTAATCCCGCAGTATTGGCTGCCGATGTTCCTCGCCTTGCCCTGGCTGGTACCGGCGTGGCGCCGGCAACTGCTCAAGCACGACGGGCGTGTGCTGGTATTGCTGGGCTGGGTCATTCTCGTGGTGCTGTTCTTCTGCTTGAGCACCGGCAAACGCAAGTTGTACATCTACCCGGCGCTGCCAGGCCTGGCCTTGGTTGCTGCCCCCTTGGTGCCTTGGTTGCTTCGCCGCTGGTTCGGCCAGCGCCCCATGGGGCGCAAGATTTTCACAGCAGTAGCGATCCTGTGGTTCTGCCTCTGGTTTGCTCGCGGTTTTGTCGAAGCTCACAAGGAAGGTCGCAATCCACATGAAACGCTGATGAACGAGACCGCCGCACTGACCCAAGGTGCCGATCTGGTGCTTGTCAATTGGCGCGAAGGGCACTGGTTGTTCGCGAAGCAGCCGATTATCCACTTTGGCTTCCTTAGCGGATCGAAGATCGACCAGGCTGCCTTATGGTTGCATGAGCATCCCAAGGCCTATGCACTGGTACCCGCCAGTGAACTTGAGCGCTGCTTCCAGGCAGACAAGGCTCGTAAATTAGGCGAAACGTCACGCGCGCAGTGGTTCCTGGTCGGTGCCGACGCCGATAACGGTAGTTGCCGCCCGGCACCGCCAACCAACGTGTACCGCTTCAGCTGGCACACCAGCCCCCTGTAATTCCTTGATTTGATCACCAGGCCGTCAGCGGCCTGGTTACCTCGTATTGCCTGGAGATTGATGCAGTGATTTCAGTTGCAGGGAAAACAGCGCGTGGGCTACCGGTTCTCGCTACACCGAAGTGGATTGGCGCAGCGATATTGTTGATCGTGCTCGTGTTGGCCTATACCGCATCCTCACGCTATTTCATACATCAGCAGATCTACGCTCAATTACGCACTGCCTGGGCAGGAGACACGGCGCCTGGTCAGAACATCTGGTTACCTGACTACAAGGTGGTCATTGATGGAAAGGTGGTGGAAAGCACGCTGAGGAATCTCTCAGCCATCACGTACGACTACGATCAGAATCGCCTGCTGGCCATCACTAACAACACGCCAATGGAGTTGTTGGTACTGAGCAAGGCTGGCGATATCGTCAGTCGCTACCCGCTGGAGGGTTTTAAAGACACCGAAGGCTTGGCCTACCTGGGTCACGGCCGTGTGGTGGTAGCTGACGAAGACCTGCAACGACTCAATGTGGTCACCCTGCCGACAGAGGTTCGCCCGATCAAAGCCGATGACACTCAATTCATCAGCCTGGCGATCAATCTTACCAATACAAACAAAGGGTTTGAGGGTGTGACCTACGATGCTGAACATGACCGGTTGTTCGCCATCAAGGAGCGGGATCCACGTCAGCTGTTTGAAGTCAGCGGGATGATTAATTCGATAGAGGCGCCACTGAAGATCAAAGTGGCTGACCTTACTTCGTGGGTCGATCGCAGTGTCTTTGCCAGGGATTTGTCGGATGGCTACTACGACGCTGCCACTGGCCACATGCTGATTCTGAGTGATCAATCGAAGTCCATCACCGAACTGGATCAGGACGGGAATTTTGTCAGCACTCGTTCACTGCGCGGTGGTATTAGCGACATGAAGCAGAGCGCACCTCAGGCCGAAGGCATGACGATGGACAGTGATGGCAACCTGTATGTGGTCAGTGAGCCGAACCTGTTTTACCAGTTCAAGAAACAGTAAATACACCTGACGCGGCTGTTTGAGGGGGTTGCACATGAAGTTTGCTGCCGGCAACGCAACACGCGCCTTCACCATCATCGCTTTAATGCTGGTCTTGTTATTGCTGTTCTGGGGCTTGGGTAGCATACCGCTCTTGAGTGTGAACGAGGCACGCCGTGCCGTGACTTCTCGAGAGATGCTGGAAACCGGTCAATGGCTTTTGCCGTATATGAACGGTGATCTGTACCTCTCCAAGCCGCCGCTCTTCTACTGGTTGACGCTGATGTCCTCTCAAATGCTGGGGGCACTGAGCGAATGGAGCCTGCGCCTGCCGTCAGCCCTGTTTGCCGCGCTTGGCTGCGGCCTTGTTTACTGGCAGGGAGTGCGCCTGGCGGGGCGTCAGGTTGGTTTGTTCGCGTTGATTTTTCTTGCTGCCAATGCCGGCTTCAGCCTCTTCGCGCGCCGCGCAGAAATTGAAATGACACTTACGGGCCTATGTTTCATGGCCCTGCTTGCCGCCTGGCAGTACCTGTTTTATGAAGGTCGTCGGGGCTGGGTATGGCTCAGCTACGCCCTATTGGGTTGTGCGCTGCTGACCAAGGGGCCGGTTTGCTTACTGTGGGTGACTGCGCCTGTTTTGGCATTTGCACTCATTACGCGCTCGGCAAAGGCCAAGGCTTACCTGTGTGATGGATGGGGCTGGCTGATCGCCTTGGCAATCGGTAGTTCCTGGTACCTGGCTGTTTCGCTGCAGGAGGGCTGGAGCATTTGGGCCGGCATTCTGAATGAAGATATTGTCAAAAAAATCTCCGGTCAGGGGGCTGAGTCCTGGTATGCCTACCTGTTGTACCTGGCTGGCGACTTCTTTCCATTCTGGCTGGTGTTGCTGGTTCAGCCGCGCCAACTGTGGCGCAGCCTTCGCGAACGCCCCGAGCTGATGCTGCTGTTTTGCTGCAGTGTGCTGCCCTTGGTCCTCTTCTCACTGTTTACCGAAAAACACGCCAAGTACCTGCTACCCACCTATCCGGCGGTTGCATTGCTGCTGGCCTGGCAGTGGAGCGAGGTGTTGTCGCGCGTGGGCAATGCCTGGCGCAAGCTGATGATCGGTCTGCCGCTAGTCGTGCTGGCGGGCTTTACCGTGTTCTATATGGGCTTCGAGTCCAGAGCCTTTGCGCATCGGATCGCTGGGTTCCCACAAATCAGTAGCGCTGCTGCAGCCCATCCTGAACTGCCTGCTTACAGCCTGCTCCCCCCGGATATGCGCCTGGTCTATTACATGGGGCGTCCAGTTGCGACGATAAGTGCCGAGCAGGCGCTGGCACGCACCGAGGCCCCCGGGTTGCTGTTTGTCCAGGCACCACTCCCGGCAGAACTCAACGCACTGCAACCCTGCGTGCTGGCGCAGGTTGAGCCCTATCTGAAACCAAAACGGCGCGCACTGTTGATCGGCCTTGGAACGGCCTGCCCCAAAACACCTCTTTCTGTCACACAGTGACACTACCCTTGTGTTCCCTGCCCGGGCCTGCCGGGTGGGGACGCGCGGATGAATTGCCAGATGCTTGACGGCTACTGACCCTTAGCCGTTTTCACACGCCCTTCACACCCGTTTGACGAGTCATTTCCTCCCGCGTCGCTATCTTCTGCGCACAACGCTCTTTCGCGGTGCTTTGCCGCAGCCCCCTCAAAAATATTGCACTGGAGTTGCATGATGCTGCACGCAGTGATTGGCCGGGCAGAAGCTCTTCCGCTTGCGCTACGCCACAAGTACGCGCGCCCTCTCAAACTTGCCGCTGGCCTTGCGGTGGCAGCTGTACTGGGGGCGCTTGCCGTCTGGTTCATGGCATGGCCGCATGTGCCGGACCTCAGCGCCAGCGGTGCGATGGCCAAAGCCGGCGTTTATGAGGGCTGGAAAAAAGGCGAAGTTGTTGTACTGATACGCCACGCGGAACGCTGCGATCGCTCAAAGGCGCCCTGCCTTGCTGCGCCCGAGGGGATTACCATCAATGGTAGCCAGGCCGCTGCACAGGTCGGCAAGGGACTCAAATCGTTTGGTCTTGCGCAAACCGATATTTTCGCCAGTCCTTTGCTAAGGACACAGCAGACAGCTGATTGGATTGTCGGTAATGCGGTCGCCAGTCAAGACTGGTTGAAGCTCTGCGACAAGGGGTTTGCCAACAATGTGCTTGAGCACAAGACGCCCAATCGGAATCTGGTGCTGGTGACTCACAGTGGCTGTATCGATCAGTTTGAACGTGAGCAGAATGTGCCGGGCGGCGAACGCTCGATTGCCTATGCACAGGCGTTGTTTGTTTCAGTCAGTGACAAAGGCCTGCCACGAATTCTCGGTAGCATTTCAGCTGATGAGTGGCAGAAAGTCGCACAGCAAGCGGTGAACTAACAATGCAGGCCATATCGCGTGAAGCGTTTTATCGGGTGAACGTGGGTTATGTCCTGTTGTTTGCGTTGGCGGTGTTTGTCCTGTTCGACCTGGCAGACCTTGACCATTTATTCAGCGATCTGCTCTATGACCCCGTCACCGGCGTGTTTCCACTTGAACACAACACACTGTTTGAAAAGATCACTCATAAATGGGCCCGGGTAATCCCGGACTGGACAGGTGAAATAGCGATCATCGGCTCGCTGCTGTCGTTTATCTGGCCTCGCCTCGCCCCTCATCCCCAATCGCGGGTCACAACTGCCCTGGAAGCCGCCCGTATCGCGCCCGTGTTGCGCTTTACCACCCGTTATCGCCGCGATTTTCTGTTTGTCGTATTGGCCTTTTCTCTGAGCACGGGTGTTATCCACTACCTGAAAAGCCACACGGGCGTGTATTGCCCCGTAGAAACCACACTGTATGGCGGCAAGGAAATTCGCGTGGAGTGGTTCCATAACTTCTCTTTGTGGCAAAAGGCAGGCCCTGGAAGATGTTGGCCAGGGGGTCATGCTTCCGGTGGCTTCAGTATGCTGGCCCTGTACTTCATTGCGCGACGCTACCGTTGGCAACACACTAGAAAGGTGTTGATGGGGGCGCTATTGCTTGGTTTTGTCTTCGGCACGACGCGGGTGCTGCAAGGCTGGCACTTTATGTCCCATACCTTTTGGTCGGGGATATTTGTCTGGCTAAGTACGTTGATGGTCGCACTGGCGCTTTATGGTAGAGAACGTCTGTCCCAGCCGCTCGCCGCGCCGTTGCCAGGAGTGGCCGAATACACTCACGCCGGATGTGACAAAATGGCACACTGACGCGCTTTTACATCTGCGCCCCACTGCGGCTAAATAGTGGCTTCATAACTCAGCCCTTCCCCTAATGGCCTCGTTGAAACGCATAAGCCCCTGGATTGCCTGCCTGGCTGTGCTGTTCAACCTGCTGACCATGCCCATAGGCCGTGCGCTACAGACGCAAGATGTGCAGTTGCCGCTGTGGGGCGGTTTCTGCTCCGCAAACCCTTCTACCCCTCGCGTGCCTGCGCTCGACAAACTGATCGATACGCATGCACCCGCGTCACTGAAAATCAGTATGCAGCATGGCGATTGCTGCTGTGGCCACAATGGCCAGGCTGCGTTGCCTTCGCCATACGTTCGGCATGTCTTTGGATTGTTCGCTGTCGATGCCGAACTGCGTAATCCGGTGCTTCCACCATCGTCTCCCCGCCGGCTCTGGCCACGTCTCAACCCCCGCGCCTCTCCTGTTGCCTGATCACTAAGTCCAGTCCTTCCAGACCGTATCTGGCAAGGCATTTATTGCCGGGCCCTGGGCGATTTCGCACCGCCCATTGGCACGATTGAGTTTTCTTGGTTATCAGGACGTATGCGTTATGCCTGCTCCATGTAGTTTGCCGCGTGTAAAACAACGCGTTGTTTCCCACTCGTTTCTTGCCTTGCTCAGCGCCAGCCTGTCTGCATTTGATCCACTTTCAATCGCCGTTGCAGCAACCTCAAGCAGCGAAGACTCCACACTCACCCTTGGCACTGTCACTGTTTCAGGTGCAGCAGCAGGCCCCTTGGCAACCAGCAGCGTAGTCAGCTCTGTCGATATTCTTGGGGGCGATATCCTCGAAAAAATGCCAGTCAACTACAGCTGGGAGCTGTTCAGCCGCGCACCGGGGGTGATGCTCACCGAGTTCAACCAAGGCACTACCTCGGGGAAAATTTCTTTCCGAGGCTTCAACGGTGAAGGCGAAGTGAATGCCGTCAAGTTGTTGATTGATGGCATTCCGAGCAACAGCAACGACGGCAACATGCCGTATATGGACATGATTTTCCCCCTCGAACTCGACAGCATCGAGGTGGTGCGCGGCACCAGTGATGCGCGTTACGGTCTGAACAACATCGCAGGCAATGTGAACATGTTGACCCATACCAGCGGTGACTACACCAAGGCCAGGGTCCGCTATGGCAGCTTCAATACCCAAGAGACCCAATTGGCCAAGGGCATCGAAAGCAGCAACTGGACTCAAAACTACTTCATTGCCTACCAGAAAGCCGATGGCTACCGTGACCATGCCGAGGCTGACCGGTATTCCATGTCAGGCAAGTGGTTCTATACCCCGGACGACGACAGCTACCGTATAGGCCTGATTGCCCGTCACTATGAAACCGAAGCTCAGGAGCCCGGCTACCTGACAGAAGATGACGCCCGCCATCATCCCACTATGACCAACAGCTACAACGCGACGGACAAGGGCACGCGGCGGATGAACCAGGTCAGCCTGCATTTCGATACCGAGCTGACCGACAGCCTGGCCTGGTCGGCTAAAACCTACGTCAATACCTACGATGACCGTCGCTGGACACAGTACTGGCGCACCAGCTCCCAACAGGAGCGCGACACCTATGAAACCCAATACGGTGCCCTTACCTCCCTGACCTGGCGCCCTGAAGTCAACGGGTTGTATGACTTTGCGTTGGAAGGCGGTGCAGATGTGCAACAGCAACAGAACAAGAGTGAGCGTTACAAAACCAAGTCTCGTGTGCGCCAATCCCAGACGCGGGATCAAGCATTCGACTTTGACACGTACGGTGCTTATGTTCAGGCCGAGATCAAACCGTTCGAGTCGTTGAAAATCGTCCCTGCCTACCGGGTCGATAAAATCCAGGGTGATTTCACCAATGAAATGACCGGCACGGATTACGACATCAACGACTACGGGCTGATCAAACAGCCCAAGCTCAGCATTGTTTACTCACCCTGGGCAGTGGCCAGCGTTTATGCCAACTGGGGGCGTACATTTCAGGTGGGTACAGGCGCAGCCGCGTACAAGATTCCTCCGCGTACCACCGACCTGGAGCCCTCGATCAATGAGGGCTGGGAAACCGGCGTCAAATTCAACCCGAGTGACTGGGTCGATGGACGTATCGCCTATTGGCAACAGGAGGCCACTGGTGAAGTCAGCCGCCGTCTCAACGACCCGAGCGGAGAATCGGACAACGTTGGTGAAACCCGGCGCTGGGGATACGACCTGCAGGTGAACATGTATCCCAATGAGCGTATCGATTTCTGGATGGCCTACGCCTGGCAATATTCAAAGATCCTGCAGCCCAGTGCGACCTTGCCTGACAGTAAAGGCCAGGAAATCGACCACGTACCGCATCATTTGTACAACGCCGGCGTCAGCTACCAGGCTACACCTGCCCTGCAGTTGACGGCATGGATGAATGGACAGACCAATTACTACCTGGAACGGCAGAACACCCAAGGTACCTACGGCGGTTATGTGTTGATGAACCTTGGTGCTGTCTACAAGGTGGCCGAGTCGGTCAGCGTCGACGTACAGCTCAAGAACCTGACAAACCGCTATTACGAATACGTCTGGTACGACCCGGATGGCGCCGATGCGTCACTGCACTCACCTGGCGACGGGCGTGCGCTCTACACCGGCATCACGTTTGATCTCTGAACACCCGTTTGCAGTGGGGGCACTCCGCCCCTGCTGCTGCCACCTCAAGCGGGCAGCAAAGTGAAAAATTATGGGGCTACAGTAGCGCTTGGCGATTAAAAACGCGCCGGTGGATTTGCTCAATTGCAGCGCACTTCTATATTGAGCTAGTGACAGCGGTTCCTCGCCCTTTGCTAGAGCACAGATCATGGTGAAAACTGATCGTCTGATCATTTGCGAACACTGTGACTGCGTGTACGAAAAAGTCACGCTTGCCAAACATCAGAAAGCCTTGTGTCAGCGTTGCGGCGCAGTGCTTCAACGCTACAACGGAATGACCTTGCAGCAACGGCTGGCGTTGAGCCTTACGGCGGCAGTGCTATGGATTTTCGCCAACTTCTACCCGGTCATGAGTATCAGCCTGCAAGGCCTGAGCAACAGCGCAACCCTCTGGGATTCGGTGCGGGCCTTGAGTAACGGGCCTATCACCTTCATTGCACTCGTGGCAGCCATCGCCATCATCATCGCGCCGCTCTTTCAACTCGTGCTGTTGATCTGGGTGCTGACCTTTGCAATGGCTACCAAACGCTCTCCCGCGTTCAAGCTGTGCATGCGTTGGCTTGAGACCTTGAGGCCTTGGAGCATGCTTGAGGTGTGCCTGCTTGGCGCGATGGTCGCAGTTTTCAAACTGGCGGGCATGTTGGATGTGCTGCCCGGTATAGGCCTGATTGCCCTCGCTGTGTTGAGCTTGCTGATCATAAGGGTTGCCGGGCGCGATGTTCGCGAACTGTGGGAGATGTTGCCATGAGCACGCCTGCACTCGCCGCAGAGCTGAACCTTGCCTTGTGCCATGCGTGCAGCATGGCTTGCGACATGACCGATCACCCGCACACCTGTCCTCGCTGCGGCGCGGCGCTGCACGTACGCAAGCCTGATGCGTTGGCCCGCACCTGGGCCTATATGCTTGCCGCCTTGATCTTCTATATCCCTGCCAACCTTTTACCGGTGATGAACACGAGCCTGTTCGGCAGTGGTGCCGACAGCACGATCATGAGTGGTGTCATCGAGTTCTGGGGGCACGGCGCCTGGGACATTGCTTCGATTATCTTCATCGCCAGTATCGCCGTACCCGCGACCAAATTCGTCGCCTTGACCCTGCTATTGGTCACCGTACAACGCCAGAGTGACTGGGCCCGCAGAGAGCGAGCGCAGCTCTATCGCTTCGTCGAGGTCATTGGCTACTGGTCAATGCTCGACGTCATCGTGGTCGCCCTGGTGGCGGCACTGGTCAAGTTTCAGGCACTTGGCGACATTGAACCGCGCCCGGGAATTCTCTTCTTCGGCCTGGTGGTGGTGTTCACCATGCTTTCGGCGATGAGTTTCGACCCGCGTCTGATCTGGGAACCCAAAAAAACCGAGGAGCGCATGGATGAAGCCAGCAACCCCTGATAGCCAAGCCATGCCCGGCCAGCCCAGCATCAAGACCCGCCGCGTCAGTGTTTCGGTGGTGTGGATTGTTCCGATCATTGCAGTCCTGGTGGGCATTTCCCTGGTGGTGCATAACTGGCTGCAACAAGGGCCTGTCATTACTGTCACCTTCAAGACCGGTGAGGGGCTGACCGCCAACAAAACGCCGGTGAAATACCGTAACGTCGTGATTGGCCAAGTCACTGACGTCCAGTTGAGCAGCGACCAGAAAAATGTGACTGCAACCCTGAAACTGGATAAACAGGCGGAACACTTTACCCGCACCGGTTCGCAGTTCTGGGTCGTGCGTCCACGCATCGGCGCCGGCGGTGTTTCTGGCATCGACACGCTGCTGTCCGGTGACTTCATCGGTGCCGATGTCGGTCAAGGTGAGGGGCGATCCAAGGCGTTCAAAGGCCTGGAGGTGCCTCCTCCCATCACCTACGGCGAGCCGGGAAAGCGTTTCACACTGCGCGCGCCTGACCTGGGTTCGCTTGGCATTGGCTCGCCTGTGTATTACCGCAAGATTCCCGTCGGCCAGGTGGTGTCCTACACCCTGGCGCCCGATGGCAAGGGCGTGGACATTGAAGTGTTTGTCCATGCGCCCAATGATGCCTTCGTCACCAATGACACCCGTTTCTGGAACGCCAGCGGCGTCGACGTCGAACTCAGCGCTAATGGGTTTGCGGTGAGCACTGAATCGTTGTCTTCCTTGTTGGTCGGCGGTATCGCCTTTCGTGCACCGGACTACAGCCCTGACGACCGGCCAGCACTTGAGGATTCTCCCTTTGAACTGTTTGCCGACCAGGAAACCGCCCTCGCCCCACCTAACGGCAAGGCGCAGTACCTGTCACTGCGTTTCGATGAAGCACTGCGCGGCCTGAAAGTCGGCGCTCCGGTGGAGTTTCTTGGCATCGACATCGGCAAGGTCGTCTCGGTCAACCTGGACTACGATGAGCAGCGTCACAGCTTCCCGGCGAACATTGGCATTGTGATCTATCCGCAACGCTTGGGGCCCGCTCACGCCAAGATGCTCAAGGCGCTCAAGCATGATCCCAGTGACGAACAGGCAAGCGTACGCCTGTTCGGCACCTTCATCGACAATGGCCTCAGGGCTCAGGCGCGCAGTGGCAATCTGCTGACCGGGCAGTTGTATATTGCGCTGGATTTTTACCCTGATGCGAAGAAGGTGGTCTTCGATCCAAGCGCGCGCCCCGTCAGCTTGCCTACGGTGCCAGGAAGCCTGGAGCAACTGCAGGAAAAATTTCAGTCAATGCTCGACAAGCTGGACAAACTTCCACTGGAGCGCATCGCCAACAACCTGGACAGTAATCTGGTGGAACTGCGCAAGGGCCTGCAACAGTTCAACAGCAACACGCTGCCGGGTGTTCACGGTACATTGCAAGAAATCAGCAAAACCCTGCAATCGGCAAATACGACCCTGGCCGACGACTCGCCACAACGAGAACAGCTCAAGCAAACCCTGGATGACGTGGGGCGTATGTCGCGCTCCCTGCGGGAGCTGTCGGACTATTTCGGGCGTCATCCCGAGTCGCTGTTGCGCGGCAGACCCAAGGATGCACCCGCAGAAAACCTGGAACCCTCGCGTAACTGATTGCAGGAGTTTGCACCATGCGGCTACCGCTCAAACCATTGTCGATCGCTTTGGCACTGTTGCTCACAGCGTGCCGCAGCGATCCGATTCACTATCACACCCTGATACCAACCCAGGCCCCCGCCGTATCGGGCTCCAGCCACCTCGATATCCAGATTGAACGGCTCAGTCTGCCGCCGCAGGTCGACCGCCCGCAAATTGTCGTTCGCCAAGGCAACAGTGGCCTGGCCGTTCTGGAGACAGAATGGTGGGGCGCGAGCCTCGCCGACGAACTGCAAAGTGCGCTTGTCGATTTGCTCCCCAGCAATGGTGCCTCGCACAAGATCGGCTTGAGGCTGGATGTTCAGCGATTCGACTCGGTGCCTGGGCAATACGCCTTGCTCGAGACCAAATGGCGGCTTCGCGCGTTGACCACAGGGGACAACACGCCCTCCTTGAGTTGTCGGAGCGTATTCAGAACGGCCTCGGGGGTAACGATTGAGGACTTGGTTGCCGCGCACCAGCATAACGTTCAAGCGCTGGTAACGTTGATTACACAAGCAGCCAGTGACGGGCGCAGTACCTGTCCATCGCCACAGTAACCGCACATGTACCAGAACCTTGCGCTATTCACAGCCTTCCTGCTGGTTTACAGCATTTTCGCCGGGCGTTTCGAGAAGCGGCTGTTCAATGGCCCCCTGGTGTTCATGCTCGTGGGGATCGTACTCGGCCCTGCGCTCTTGGGCATTCTGCAGCCGCGGATAGACAAGGATGGCCTCAGGGCATTGGCAGAATTGACCTTGGCCATTGTATTGTTCAGCGATGCTGCCAATGCAAACCTCAAGGTACTGCGCGCCCATGAGGGGTTGCCGTTACGCCTGCTGTTGATCGGTCTGCCGCTGACCATCGTACTGGGCTGGTTGGTGGGGCTCTGGGTCTTCCCGCAGGTACGGCTGATAGAGCTTGCAATCCTGGCAACCCTACTCGCGCCTACCGACGCGGCGCTGGGAAAAGCCGTCGTCACCAATCCGAAGGTCGCCGAACCCGTGCGCGAGGGGCTTAACGTAGAAAGCGGCCTTAACGATGGGATTTGCGTACCGGTACTTTTGCTTTTCCTGGCGTTACTGGTTGAGGAACAAGCGCAGCATCCGGTTCTACTTGCCCTGGAACTGGTCGCCGAAGAGCTGGGCATTGGTGCGCTCAGCGGGGTACTTCTCACGCTCATCGCCTGGCAACTACAAAAGCTCTCCTGGAAACATCAGTGGCAAATGCAGGTATGGTCGCAACTCACCCTGCCGGGGCTTGCGGTGCTGTGCTTTGCCACGGCGCAAGTGCTGGGTGGCAGCGGCTTTATTGCCGCATTCGTCGGCGGCCTGCTTGCCGGGTACCTGTTCAAGGATCAGAAGCATCACCTGCTTCAGGCCAGCGAAGAGTTTGCCAGCCTGCTCTCGGTGCTCACCTGGGGCGTATTTGGTGCGGTGGTAATACCGAAAGCGTGGAGCAGCCTGACCTGGGATATTTGGCTATACGCCCTGCTCAGCTTGACCCTCGTACGTATGCTTCCCGTGTTGTTGTGCCTGCTGGGAACGCGCTTCGACCTTGAGACGCGCCTGTTCATGGCGTGGTTCGGCCCGCGAGGGCTGGCGACAATTGTCTTCGCGGTGATGATCATTGACTACCCACTGGCGTCCACCAGCACCTTGGTCGCCACCGCCATTTGTACCGTTCTGCTGAGTGTGCTGTTGCATGGCCTGAGCGCCAACCCGTGGGTGGCCCGCCTGGTCCGTCGTACACCCTGAGTGAAGTGAGCACACATACCGTTCAGGCGCCGACTATCGGCAGCGCATATCGGATGGCAGTGGCTACGCTTCACTCCAATAGAGCTGCGTAGCGCAAAGGAGCAACGATGAAAAACGAGAAATCTACAGCGCGCAATCCTGCCAAGCAATCGCAAAAAAAGCTCGACCGCAAGACCTATGAAAAGCAACTGAAGGCATTGCATGTTGAGCTGGTCAAGCTACAGCAGTGGGTCGTGGAGACCGGTGCAAAGGTTCTGGTGGTTTTTGAAGGGCGCGACGGCGCAGGCAAAGGCGGCACCATCAAGGCATTGACAGAGCGTGTCAGCCCGCGGGTCTTTCGGGTTATCGCACTACCCTCACCTACCGAGCGGGAAAAAAGCCAGCTCTACTCGCAGCGCTATATGCCGCATTTCCCGGCCAGTGGTGAAGTGGTGATTTTCGACCGCAGTTGGTACAACCGGGCAGGTGTCGAACGTGTCATGGGGTTTGCGGACGAGGACCAGGTGCGCACGTTTCTTGAGCTGACGCCAATGTTTGAACGGCACATCGTGCGCTCGGGCATCATCTTGCTCAAATACTGGCTGGAGGTGAGCCCCAAAGAACAGGAGCGTCGCCTCAGAGCACGAATTACCGATGGCCGAAAAACCTGGAAGTTGTCGCCGATGGATGTGTTGTCTTTCAATCGCTGGGACGACTACACACGTGCCCGGGACGAGATGTTCAAAGCAACGGACACTCAATGGGCCCCGTGGTTCGTTGCCCCGTCGGAGGACAAGAAGCGGGTTCGGCTTAACCTGCTGACACACCTTCTTGCGCAAATCCCCTACAAGGAAATCAAACAGCCGAAGGTCAAATTGCCAAAACGCAGAATCGGCCGGTACAAGGACATCGACTACCCCTTCAAATACATCGGCGAACCGTTCTGAAGCACCGGGACGACGCGGACTCGTCCCGGTTGGAACAGGATTACTCCATGTGCATGTGACCCGACATGTGGCCATGGTCTGGCATGTTCAGTGCGCGTGCCGGCGCGCTGACGTTGATGCGTTGCAGCTGGCCCTTGGCATCTTTCACCACCAGCGTCAGCGGTACCGCGTCACCTTCCTTGATCTGCTTGACCAGGTCGATCAGCATCACATGGTAGCCAGCAGGCTCCAGCGTAACGGCTGTTCCTGCCGGCAGCGCCACCGACGTCACGGGCTGCATGCTCATGACGTCGTTTTTCATCTGCGACTGATGGATCTGCACGGTCTTGGCCACCGGGGACTCAACGCTGAGCAACGTGCTGTCACTGTCGGCAGTCACTTTCATGAATGCTCCGGTTGCTGCCTGATGAGGAACCGTGGCCCGTACCCAGGCGTCATCAACGACGGTTTGCGCTACCGCAGGCAAAGTTGCGCCCAGCAGCATGAACAGCGCCAAGGCGCGGTTGAGTGGCTTGACTACCATCGCGCCAGCGAATGTGGAACGCATCAACATACCTCCATAACAGTAAGCAGGTCTTCTGCACATTCCTTTGCCGTCAGGGAATGCGACAGGCCAAGACGTAGCACGCCTCGGGAGTCATAAACAAAACTGGTTGCCGTATGGGACAACGTGTAGGTCTCGCCGCTAGGGACTTTCTCGTAGAACACGCCAAACTCCTTGGCGGTCTGTGCAGTCTCTTCCAGCGTGCCAGACAATGCGACGAACGAAGGGTCGAAGGCTTTTACATAAGCATCGAGCACCTGCGGCGTGTCGCGCTCGGGGTCGAGCGTAATGAAGATCACCTGAAGAAAATCGGCATCCTTGCCCATCAGTTTCTTGATCTGCACCGCACGTGCCAGCGTCGTCGGGCAAATCGCCGGGCATTGGGTAAAGCCGAAGAACACCATGGGCATCGAGCCACGGAAACTCGACAGGGTTGTTTCATTGCCTTGAGGGTCTTTCAGCTTGAATGAGCGCCCGAGGATCTGATTGCTCATGTCTTTACCGTGTTTGAACGACAAGCCACCAGAGCTATCACAACCTACGAGAGCACCCAGGCCCAGCAGGCTGATCCCGGCGACAACCTGGCGTCGGGTCAGTAAATCAGTCATGTATTACCATCCTTTCGGGAAGGTACCAGTCCTGGGAGTGGAGCCTTCAGCAAACGTTATGCAGTCACATATTCTGTCATGCGAACGGCCAGCGGTTCCAGCAATCCGTCGCTCGACCTCTGTCGTAGGCCCTCTTCAAACCACCATTTCCCTCCCCCCCCTGGTATTTCTGTCAGTAGACGACCTCTTCGCGCAGCGCCTACTTTGACCCCATTCGTGAACAAGGAAGGAGTGGCGAAATGGCGCGACGTTTGAAATCGGTCATCGTGATTGTGTCTCTAGGCATGAGCCTGCTCGCTCATGCGGCTGAGCGGCCATTGAAGCCACTGGTCGACGAGTCGACTGACTGGCCAGCTATGTGAGCATGCAGCGGGTATGGGCCAGCATCGCCCTGGCAGCCGGCACCACGGTGCCGTATGGGGGCAATGTGTCACCGATCAACGGTATCTTCACCACGGTTGGAAGTTGAGGCGTCGTGCAGTGACAGGTCGTTGTGCGGCCGATCTTCGATAGGCTGATCGGCTGCATGTAGCTGCCTCAGTGCAGCTTCACGCTCGCCTAAAGCCGCTTCCAGGTGCTCGCTGCGCTGTACCAGCAGCACCTGTTGCAAGCGGCTTTCTTCCAACTGCTGGGCCTGTGCCTGGGCCTGTCGAAGCAACTCTTCACGCGCCCCTTGTGACTGCGCGAGGCTGGCATTAAGCGCCTGGAGCTGCTGTTGCTGCTGTTCATGCTGATCCTGCAATGCCATACGTTCGCGCTGTAGTTGCCTAGCTTCAACGAGCAGGCGCTCATTGTCGCGATTCAGGCGTGTCAACTCGTCCTGTTTGACGATCAGGCTCTGTTGTAACTGGCGAATCTCCATCTGCACCTGCTGCAGTTGGCCCTCATGACGGCGTTGGTCCTGCTCGCGCTGTTCACGGCTCGCCGTGCGGTAGTGCTCCAAGGCATCACGGGCATGCCGATGTTTATCTTCGAGCGACTGGATCTGCTCGTCTTTGTCCGCCAAACGCACCTGCAGTTCACCTACGGCCTGATTCAGTGTGGCATTACGGGTCTGCTCGGTCTGCAAGGCACTGCGGGTGGTCGCCAGTTCGGCGGATTCGCTGGCCAGCGCGGCAGCCTGAATCTGCTGCTGTTGCTGCAGCGCCGCAAGGGCCTGCTGGCTGAGCTGCAACTGCGCCAGCAATGTCTGTTTCTCTTCCTCGAACACGGCGCAGGCATCGCCTACCCGGCAGTCAGCCTCTTCGCGCAACTGCTCAGCCAGTTGGCCAACCAAATGGCTCAGTGCATCGCTTAGCGAGTGCGTGCTGGCGACCGTGGCCGGTTGCTGCGCCTCGAGCTCTTTCAGGTAGCGGTGAATTGTGGTTTTCGAACCGGTATTGCCCAGCTCGATACGTACCGCATCGATACTTGGATGCTCGCCCCTGGCCAGCAGTGCTTGCCTGGCTTTCTGAACGACTGCCTTGTTGATCCCGCCTCGGGCCATGGGTGCTCCTACGATTTCGTATTGTGGTACGTACCATGTAATTACATATCAGATACTACCTCGGAAATTACTTAAAAACCAAAATTCTAAGATTAAATAATCAAGGCTTATCGCATCTTAGACGCTAGAATGCGTACCTGAAGCTCGTCAGGCAGTACGCATTCGCAAGGAAAGGGCAATGAACAACGTCGATCGCTATCTACAGGCCGCCGTGCGCGAGAACACACGGCGTAGCTATCGTGCTGCGGTAGAACACTTCGAGGTGACCTGGGGCGGCTTTCTCCCGGCGACCGCCGAAAGCATTGCCCGCTATCTGGCCGACTACGCGGGCGAGCACTCGATCAACACACTCAAGCAACGCCTTGCCGCGCTAGGGCAATGGCATGCCAGCCAGGGCTTTGCCGATCCGACCAAAGCGCCGCTGGTGCGCCAAATGATCAAAGGCATCCGCAGCCTGCACCCCGCGCAGCCCAGGCAGGCAGCTCCCCTGCTGCTGCAACACCTGCAAGGTGCGGTCGCGCACCTGGAGCGCGAGGCCACGCACGCGCAACACTGCCAGGACATGCCCGGGCTGTTACGCGCTCGCCGCGACAGCGCACTGCTGCTACTCGGCTTCTGGAAAGGTTTTCGAGGGGACGAACTGGCACGTTTGCGCATCGAACACATTCAGGCGCAAGCAGGTGTCGGCCTGTCGATCTACTTGCCGCAAAGCAAAGCCGACCGCCAGGCTTTGGGTGTTCACCATAAGGCGCCGGCACTGAAGGTGCTCTGCCCGGTTCAAGCCTATCTGCGCTGGCTGGAGGTTGCGGGGATTGCCTACGGCCCGGTGTTCCGCAAACTTGACCGGTGGGGAAACCTCGGCGAGCACGCGCTCAACAGCAACAGCCTGATTGGCCTGTTACGTCGTATTTTCGAGCGCAGCGGTGTTCCCGCGGCGCTTTACACCGGCCACTCGCTGCGTCGCGGCTTCGCCACCTGGGCGACCGCCAGCGGCTGGGACCTGAAGGCATTGATGAGTCATGTCGGCTGGAAGGACGCCAAGTCCGCGATGCGTTACATCGATGCCTCGGCGTCGTTCGGAGAACTGGCAATGCTCAGTGGCGATCCGTCAGCGAATCTGATGCTTGTGCAACAGCCGATAGAAGGTGGGGCGTGAAACGCCAAGCACGCGCGCAGCAACACTCAGGTTATCGCTGTGACGATTGAGCACGTCGCACAGCGCCTGACGCTCTGCACGCTGCTTGTAGTCCTCTAGCGTACCTATCGGAACCACCTCAAGGGCAAGCCCGTGCAGGCCCAGGTCCTGCGCTTCGATCTGCCGCCCTTCGGCCAGCACCAGGCCTCGACGCACACGGTTGGCTAACTCGCGCACATTTCCCGGCCAATCGTGCCTGCCCATGGCCGCCAAGGCATCCTCGCTGAACGAGCGCGGGCGACGGCCGGTTTCCTGGCTATAAAAATGGGAAAAATGATTGGCCAGCATCGACAGATCGCCATGCCGGTCACGCAGGGGCGCCGTGACGACCTGCAGCACATTGAGCCGATAGTACAGGTCCTCCCGGAACCGTCCACGGGTGATCGCCGATTCCAGATCCACGTGGGTCGCTGCCAAGACCCTTACATCCACAGGAATTGGCTGACTGCCACCGACCCGCTCGATATGCTTTTCCTGAAGAAAGCGCAGCAGATTGGCCTGCAGCTCCAACGGCAGGTCGCCGATCTCGTCGAGAAACAGCGTCCCGGTATTAGCCGCCTCAATCCGGCCGACCTTACGCTGATGGGCGCCGGTAAAAGCGCCTTTCTCGTGACCGAACAGCTCTGACTGGATCAGGTGCTCCGGGATCGCTCCGCAATTGATCGCCACAAAGGGATTGTCCCGACGCTGGGATAGCCGATGCAAGGTACGCGCAACCAGTTCCTTGCCCGTGCCGCTTTCACCACGGATCAATACCGGCGACTCCGTGGGCGCAAGCTTGCTGAGTAACTTGCGCAACTCACGTATCGGGTAGCTGTCGCCGAGCAACTCATGCCCGGACTCCTCCACATGCACAGTGCCTTTGCCACGCAGGCGGGCCATGCCAAAGGCGCGACCTAGCGTGACCTGGACACGAGAAACGTCAAACGGCAGGGTGTGAAAGTCAAAAAACCACTCACAGACAAAATCACCCACATTCTGCGCACGCAACTCTTCGGCGCTGAGCACGGCAATCCATTCAGTACCGCTGCGGCTAATCAAATCCTTCACGGCATCCGGGTGCTGCAGATGCGACGGCTGCAAGCGCAACAAGCCCACATCGCAGCGCTGCTCGGAGGCCGCCGCCAACGTACAGCTATCGACATCCCAGCCTACACTTCGCAACCCGGGTAGCAGGCGATGGCAGTCGTCGCAGGGATCAACAATCAGCAGGCGGCGACTCAGAGCGGGCTCGAACATGAACGATCCTTGACGCCAATTATTGGGAAAGTCAGTGAAAACAGCATGTTGGCAGGTCCGTTTGTAACAGTAGCAACGAACCGTCAAGTTCCCACTACCGTTTGTCTATCAGCTGCTGGCAATAAAGCGATGCTTGGAATTTTTTATGCCGCCGAATATCCAACGACACACGCGAAACAACACGTTAGCGTGATGCGCTGATTTTTTTTAATAAGCCATGTGACTCGAACAAGCCTTGCGCGCATCAGTACAAGTAACTCACCGCTGTAGCGGTTTCCATGAATGTTTGGGTATTACGAGAGGACCTGACCCGATGAACGCCTCGCTGCGTGTCAACGAAGCACTGCTAATCACCACTCACGCGTTTGAACCCTTCCAATGCGTAACGTGGGATTCACCTAACGGTACAGGCGAGCTGAGCCTGGCGGTGATCGACCGGACCAGCACCCGTATCGGCAGCAAGCAAGTCTCGAGCAGCACCTATTCCGACCCGGCGCAACTGGCGCATTTCATTGAAGAAGTGCGGGCCGAATTGAGCGAAAAAGGCTACGACCTACAACCGTGGTCGATGCCTGAATAAGCAGTATGGCCAATGTGGAAGTGCGTCACTCTGACGCACTTCCACGCAGGAACTTATTGCGCGCCTATATAACAGTGATATCAAACCGCATTATCAGTGCCATCACTTAATTGGCCAGTCTATAACGGTTTGAACTGCTCGATATGTTGATAGTCGGCCTGTAGTTGTTCGGCCATCAGACGAGCGCGCCCCAAGCGTATTGGCGCCATTTCCATGTCAATCAACAGACTGGTGCAGGGTAACGCTTGCAACACTGGCCAGGCGCTAAGCCGTCCGTCGGTCAGAATCAGGCAACGTCGCTGTTCGTCCGGGTAACGCTTGGCCCGCTGCAACAACCACTGCCTGGCCTGTTCCAGCGCCGCCAGCAAGGGTGTACCACCGCCAGCGCCCAGCGCTTCCAGCCAGGGGCCAAGCGCCCTCGACGCTTTTAACCCCTGACGCTGCCACCGTGGCTCTTTGCCGCTGGCCGTCAACAGTGCCAGCCGCGCCCGTTGCCGATAGGCCTGATCGAAGAACTCGGCCAACAAGCCTTTGGCATGGCTCAACGCCTTGTAGCGGCGAGTTGAAGCCGAGGCATCGACGATTACCACCCACAGTTCATGAGGTGAGGCGCTACGCTGAACCCAGCATAGGTCCAAGCGCTGACGTGGGCGCCCTTTGAGCAGCGTGGCAGGCCAGGCAACGCGCCCCTGCCTGCTGGCAACGGCTGCGCCCCGCTCACCTCGCTTCAATCGACCGGCATGTGGCCTTGCATCCGCCACGGTATGCTTGGGCGGGCGGATGCTCAGGGCTTTTTTGGCCAGCTGGGCGCCTCGCGTCGAACGCCAGTCGCGGTTGCCTGCGGTGGCAATTCCCCCCACTGACCCTCTGACTGCGCTTGTGCCTGGCTACTGCCTGCCGACTTGGGCGGCTGTGGCTGCGGCGAATCGGTCGCATGATCGCGACGGCGATGGCGCAAGGCAAATTCCGCCACAGCATCGATATCCTGTTCGCTGATGTGCTGAGCGCCACGCCACGCTGCATGGGCGCGCGCGGCACGTAACCAGACCAGATCGGCACGCAGACCATCGACGCCCGCGGCAAAACAGCGCTCGGTAATGTTCACCAGGGCTTGATCGTCCAGGGCAATAGCGGACAAGCGTTCACGTGCTTCATGACAGCGCAGTCGTAACGCGGCTTGCGCCTCCTCCCATTGCGCACAGAACGCAACTGGGTCGCTGTCGAACGCCAGTCGCCGGCGAATGATCTGCCCACGCGCTTGCGGCAGCGGCTGGCCCTCCAGGGCCACATTCAATCCGAAACGGTCAAGCAACTGTGGCCGCAGTTCGCCCTCTTCCGGGTTCATGGTGCCAATCAACACGAAGCGGGCACTGTGGCGGTGAGAGATACCGTCACGTTCGATACGGTTGGTGCCACTGGCGGCGACATCCAGCAACAGGTCGACCAGATGGTCGGCCAGCAGGTTGACTTCATCGACATAGAGCACGCCACCGTCGGCCTTGGCCAGAACACCCGGTGAAAACTGCGCGCGTCCTTGGCCGAGTGCGGCATCCAGATCGAGCGTACCGACCAGTCGCTCCTCTGTCGCGCCCAAGGGCAGGGTCACGAATGGTCCTTCGCCGAGCAGGTCCGCCAGGCCACGGGCCAGCGTACTTTTGGCCATGCCGCGCGGACCTTCGATCAGGACACCACCGATCTTCGGATCGATTGCAGTCAGGCACAATGCCAGTTTCAGGTCATCGGCACCGACCACCGCAGCCAGAGGAAAATGTGCAGCTTCAGTCATTTCAGTTCTCTTCTTCACCGTCCAGCAACTGTTCTTCAAGCGCTTCTTTATAGGCGCCAGGTGCTTGCCAGAGGCCACGCTGCTGGGCTTCCAGCAGGCGTTCAGTCATATCGCGCAAGGCATCGGGGTTATGCTGACGAATAAACTCCCGTGTCTCGCCATTCAGTACGTAGGCGTCGGCCAGCGCCTGATAATGATGATCGTCGATCAGGTGCGTAGTGGCATCAAAGGCGAACAGGTTATCGACGGTCGCCGCCAACTCGAAGGCGCCCTTGTAGCCATGACGCTTGACCCCGTCAATCCACTTGGGGTTCAACGCCCTGGCGCGGATGACGCGGTTCAACTCTTCTTTGAGGGTACGGATGCGTGGCCGTTCCGGCTGGCTGTGATCGCCATGATAGCTGGCCACCGATGCGCCACCGAGGCTTTCCACGGCGGCCAGCATGCCGCCCTGGAACTGGTAGTAATCATTGGAGTCGAGCAAGTCGTGCTCGTGGTTGTCCTGGTTCTGCAGCACGGCCTGAACCTGGCTCAGGCGGCGGGCAAAATGACCACGAGCAGGCGTACCTTCGTCTGCGCCACCATAGGCATAACCGCCGTAGTTCAGGTAAACCTCGGCCAGGTCCTCGCGACGATTCCACTGCCGACCATCGATCGCATTTTGTACACCCGCACCATATGAGCCGGGTTTGGCCCCGAACACCCGCCACCCTGCCTGACGTCGCGCCTGCTCCGGTTCGACGCCGGTTGCCAGCAACGCTGCCTGTTCGGCCCGTACGCGCGCGGCCAACGGGTTGAGGTCGTCCGGTTCGTCCAGCGCTGCAACCGCTTGTACGGCGGCATCGAACAGTTTGATCAGGTTGCCGAAAGCATCGCGAAAGAAGCCCGAAACCCGCAAGGTCACATCAACCCGAGGCCTGTCGAGCAGGCTCAACGGCAAAATCTCGAAGTCATCGACGCGCTGACTGCCACTGGCCCATACCGGGCGTACGCCCATCAGCGCCATGGCTTGGGCAATGTCGTCCCCGCCCGTGCGCATGGTTGCTGTGCCCCACACCGACAACCCGAGCTGACGCAGGTGGTCGCCATGGTCCTGCAGGTGACGCTCCAGTATCAGGTTGGCCGAGGCAAAGCCCAGGCGCCAGGCAGTCGTGGTCGGCAGGTTGCGCACGTCCACGGTATAGAAGTTACGGCCGGTCGGCAGTACGTCGAGCCGCCCCCGGCTCGGTGCACCGCTAGGGCCGGCCGGCACGAATCGCCCATCGAGTGCATCGAGCAGGCCCTGCATTTCTGCCGGCCCACAGGCATCCAGCTGCGGTGCGACGGTTTGTACCAGCGCCTCGAGAATCGCCCGGACATCGTTCCAGGAGGGGTCTTCCGGCAAGTTCACGACGCCGTCCAAGGCCTGCTCGATCAAGCGCAGTGCGTACAGTTCCAGTCGCTCACGGGTGTCACCCGCCGTACGCCAAGGGTCGGCACTTACCTCGTTCAGCCGGTGCGGACACGGGCCTTGCCAGGCGCCCCCCAAATCGCAATCCAGCGGATCGACGCCAAGGGCAAATGCCTTGGCCAGCGCCCTTGGCAAGCTGGCATGCTGACCACGGCCATCGCCCCGCTCTACCCGCAGCAATGCCTGCAAGGTGTCCAGGCGCAGGCGGCCCTGGGGCGATTCTCCGAACACATGCAGGCCGTCACGAATCTGCGACTCCTTGAGGTCGCACAGGTAGGTGTCCAGCCTTGGCAACCAGACAGCGGCGTCATCCAGGCTGTTTTCCAACTGCAGTTCGCGATCGATATGGTTGTCACGGACCAGCGCGAGGATATCGCGCTGCAACTCAGTGGCTCGGCGTGGGTCGAGCAGTTGAGCTTCGTAATACTCGTCGGCGAGCAATTCCAGGTCACGCAACGGGCCGTAGGTTTCGGCACGGGTCAAGGGCGGCATCAGGTGATCGATGATTACCGCCTGAGTCCGGCGCTTGGCCTGGGCGCCTTCACCCGGGTCATTGACGATGAACGGATAGATGTTTGGCAACGGCCCCAGCAGTGCATCAGGCCAGCACTGCGCTGAAAGACCGACCCCCTTGCCTGGCAACCACTCCAGATTGCCGTGCTTGCCGACATGAATCAGTGCATCGGCGGCAAAGCCATGACGCAACCAGAAGTAGAAGGCCAGATAGCCATGGGGCGGTACCAGATCGGGGTCGTGGTAAACCGCACTGGCGTCCAGCTGGTAACCACGCGCAGGCTGAATACCGACGAAGGTCAGACCAAAACGCAGGCCGGCGATCATCATCCGCCCACTGCGGAACATCGGGTCCTGCTCAGGTTCACCCCAACGCTCCCGCACGGCAGCCTGGTTGGCCGCCGGTAGCGCGGCGAATGCGGCGCGGTAGTCCTCCAGCGCCATGCTTTGTGCACAAGGGCGCTGATCGAGGCTTTCCAGGTCGTTACTGACACCGCCGAGCAGGGCTTGGATCAATGCCGTGCCGGTGTCCGGCAAGGCGCCAACCGGATAACCCTGCCCCTGAAGTGCCCGTAGAATGTTCAGCGCTGCAGCCGGAGTGTCCAGCCCTACCCCGTTGCCAATTCGCCCGTCACGGGTCGGGTAGTTGGCAAGCACCAGGGCTACACGCTTCTGGGCATTGGGCAGTTGCGCCAGTTCACACCAGCGGCGTGCGAGCTCTGCAACGAAGTCCATACGCTCCGGCTGTGCACGGTAACAGACAACATCCGACTGGCTGCGCTCACTGCGCCACGCCAGGTCCTTGAAACTGATCGGGCGGGTGATGATGCGCCCATCGAGCTCCGGCAAGGCAATGTGCATCGCCAGATCACGTGCGCCCAAGCCCTGCTCGCTGGCCTGCCAACCGGGTTCGTTGTCTTGGGCGCAAATGGCCTGCAGCACCGGGATATTGCGGCGAAATGGCCGAAGGTGAGGCTTCTGCGGGCTGGACTGGGCAAACCCGGTTGTATTGATGACCAGCGCGGCCTCGACCTGATCCAGCCAGGCTTCCACTTGGGCCAGGCACTCGGCTTCCTTGAGGCTAGCCACCGCGATGGGCAGCGGGTTGAGCCCTGCGGCGCGGATGCGCTCGCAGAACACATCAATAAAGGCTGTATTGGCCGCTTGCAGGTGCGAGCGGTAGAACAGGACAGGAACCACAGGCTGACTGGCTACCCAGTCAGCGAACCAGTCGTCCAGTACCGCCGCCTCGCGCTCCGGGTGATACACCACCGTGCGCGGCAGTTGCTGGGGCACATCCCAGCTGTAGTCACGTCCGAGCCATTGATTGGCCATGCATTTGAAGAGGTTCAGCGCGTTGGCCTTGCCGCCCTGCCGCAGAAAGTGCCAGAGCCGCTCCGCGTCTACCGCCGGCACATTGCCAAGGCTGCTCAACTCCGGATCAGGGCGGTCGTCGCCCGGCACCAGGATCAACTGCACGCCTTGGGCAGCCAATGCCACCAACTGCTCGACGCCATAACGCCAATACCCAATGCCGCCGTGCAGCGACACCAAAATAACCTTGGCATGACGCAGCACCTGGTCAACATACAGGTCTACCGACGCATGATTCTGCACCTGCATCGGGTTGGCCAGACGCAGGCTGGGATAATCCTCCGGCAATTGCCGGGCCGTTTCGGCCAGCAGTGCCAGGTGTGAATCACCGCTGCAGAGAATAACCAGCTCGGCGGGGGTCTGGCCCAAGTCGGCAATACTGTCATCCGGCACAAAGCCGCCGGGCTGGGTCCGCAGCAGGTGCATGGGTCAGGCGCCCAGCGCTGTACGCAGTTCAGCTTCCAGTGTCGCGCCATCCAGCGCCTGGCCGATCAGTACCAGACGGGTACTGCGCGGCTCGTCTGCGCGCCAGGCACGATCGAAGTGCTTGTCGAAACGCGTACCGACACCCTGGATCAGCAGGCGCATCGGCTTGCCCGGAATGGCTGCAAAGCCTTTGGCACGGAGGATGCCATGACGTACGACCAGTTGGGTCAGGGCATCAAGCAGCAAGCTCTCGTCGGATTCGGGCAACTCAATCGAAATGGAGTCGAAGGCGT
This sequence comes from Pseudomonas sp. HLS-6, assembly GCF_002753995.1. Taxonomy (NCBI): domain Bacteria; kingdom Pseudomonadati; phylum Pseudomonadota; class Gammaproteobacteria; order Pseudomonadales; family Pseudomonadaceae; genus Pseudomonas; species Pseudomonas sp. HLS-6. The sequence goes on along the minus strand of NZ_CP024478.1, from coordinate 2,664,985 downwards.
CGTGGTCATGATCATCATGGTCTTCACCGTCATGATGGCTGTCATGGTGAGTGCGACGACCGTCAATGTGCGCTTCCGATTCCGCTGCCAATCCGAGCAAGACTTCTAGCGGTAGACGGCCACTGCTGGCCTCGATAACTTTGACTGCGGGTGGCAGCTCTTCGGCCACTTCGGCGCGTACCGCTGCCAAGGCATGCGCCTCGATCAGGTCGGCCTTGTTCAGTACCACCAGATCGGCACTGGCCAGTTGGTCGGCAAACAGTTCATGCAGCGGGGACTCGTGGTCCAGGTTCGGGTCGAGCTTACGCTGGGCATCCACCTGGTCCGGATACGCCGCAAACGTACCGGCAGCCACGGCCGAGCTGTCGACCACGGTAATGACCGCATCGACCGTGCAGGCGTTACGGATTTCAGGCCACTGGAAGGCCTGTACCAGAGGCTTTGGCAGGGCCAGGCCACTGGTTTCGATGAGGATATGGTCCAGGTCGCCACGACGCGCCACCAGCTCGCGCATGACCGGGAAGAACTCTTCCTGCACGGTGCAGCACAGGCAGCCATTGGCAAGCTCGTACACCCGGCCGCTGGCCTCTTCTTCAGTACAGCCGATGCTGCATTGCTTGAGGATTTCACCGTCGATGCCCAGCTCGCCAAACTCATTGACGATGACTGCAATACGGCGACCCTGTGCATTGTCGAGCATATGCCGCAACAGCGTGGTTTTGCCCGAGCCGAGAAAGCCGGTGACGATGGTAACGGGGAGTTTTGCCAGTGTTTTCATGTCGTTGCCCTTGGCAGCAATGGCGGGCGGGCACGACGAAAACCACGGGGGTCATGTGCCCGTGCGCGTTCGCTACCGGATCACCCCGCCCGGTTGAATGTCGGAAACTGTCCGAGGCAGGTCTCCTGGCTTGCGTCGTGCTGGCGAACATACCAGCGGCACCGGCGCCTTCCCGCAAAACTACGCAGTGGCAATGCCAGGCTTTGCAACGCTTACAGTTGCGGGGGCAGCCGCGGCTTCAACCGCGTTCCCGTCTTAGCTCCGGGCTGACCGGAGAACCTCGAAACGGCAAGGCTACGCAGTCGTTCAGGGTCGGTCAACCGTCGTTGTGATTGACGCGCACCTGCGCCCATGATTTGCTACCGCCTTCGTTTGGGTGCCTTTAACGAGGTGAAACGGGAAACCGGTGCGTCGCGGCCTGAGTTACGCGCGACAATTCCGGTGCTGCCCCCGCAACGGTAAGCGAGGAAAGCGTCTAGACCACTGTGCCAGCAACGCGGCATGGGAAGGTGACGCTCCAGGCTGAGCACTGTGCCAGCCCTCGCAAGCCCGGAGACCGGCCCAGTACAGAATTGACAAACCCGCGGTGGGCGGGCGCTGTTGCAACCTCTGGGTGAGTCCGCCCAAGGGGTTCTTGCGCATGCCTGCTGCTGATAACCCCTCAGAGGAAAGCGCCATGCCTGTCACAACCACCCACAGCCACTCCGCCGCCATCAGCACCACTCGCAGCCAGCGCCTGGCCGTCGCTATCGGCGCATCGCTGCTGGGCTTGTGCCTGGTTTACTTCGCGGGTTTTTCGCACATCGAGGCGGTTCACAACGCTGCCCATGACACCCGTCACAGCGCCGCGTTTCCTTGCCACTAAGGGGACAGCGCCATGATCAAGCACATTGCCCGCACGGCTGGCTTCACTGGCCTGCTCGCTGCCCTGCTGCTGACCTTGCTGCAAAGCCTGTGGGTCACCCCGCTGATTATCAAGGCGGAAACCTACGAGAGTGCAGCGCCTGCAGTCGAAACCCATAGCCATGATGCGGGTGCCGCCGAGCATCATCACGATGCGCAAGCCTGGGCCCCCGAAGACGGCTGGCAACGGCTGCTGTCCACGACCGGTAGCAACCTGGTAGTGGCCGTCGGTTTTGCCCTGGTACTGGCGGGGCTGTATACCTTGCGTGCGCCTGGAGGTTGGGTCGCAGGCGCACTGTGGGGCCTGGCAGGCTTTGCGGTGTTCTGCCTGGCGCCCACGCTGGGCTTGCCAGCGGAGTTGCCAGGAACGGCCGCGGCCGATCTGGCGCAACGCCAATTCTGGTGGATCGGTACTGCAGCGGCCACCGCCATTGGTTTGGGGCTTATTGCATTCGCCAACAACGGTTTGCTCAAGTTACTGGGCGCCGCACTGCTGGTCATCCCTCATGTAATCGGTGCACCGCAGCCAGACGTGCATGAGGCCTTGGCTCCGGAAGCACTGGAGGCCGAATTCAAACTCGCTTCACTGCTGACCAACGCTGCCTTCTGGCTGGCATTGGGCTTGATCAGCAGTTGGCTCTACCGTCGCCTGAGCCAGGCGTAATGCCTGAACAGCCCAATCCGTTACGAGTATTCGCCGGGTTGGGCTGTCGCCGAGGCTGCTCGGTGGCAGCCTTGAGCGATCTACTGGATCAAACCCTGCGGGCCCATGGCCTCAGCCACGATAACCTGCGTGGCCTTGCCAGTATCGAACTGAAAAGCGAGGAGCCCGGCCTGCATGCCCTCGCCGCTCAACTCGGCATTCCACTGCTGTTTTTCAGCGCTGCCCAGTTGGCCACCTTTGAATCACGCCTGACCCACCGTTCGCTCCCCGCCTTCGCCCACAGCGGCTGTTACGGCGTCGCTGAAAGTGCTGCACTTGCATTGGCCGAGCACTACGGCGCAATGTCTGCACAGCTCCTTGTTCCACGTCATGCCAGCCTTAATGCCACCCTGGCATTGGCCTGCGGCGCGTCCTTTGACGGATAATCTGCGCCTCGCATCGACCTTACCTTCAGGATTCACCCCATGACCGTCTATTTCATCGGTGCCGGCCCCGGCGACCCGGAGCTGATTACCGTCAAGGGCCAGCGCCTGATTCATCGCTGCCCGGTCATTATCTATGCTGGCTCTCTGGTGCCCGCTGCCGTGCTCGAAGGGCACCGTGCCGAAACCGTGATCAACAGCGCTGAGCTTCACCTGGCGCAAATTATCGAGGCCATGCGAGAAGCCCATGCCAAAGGCCAGGATGTGGCCCGGGTACACAGTGGCGATCCGAGCCTGTATGGGGCCATTGGTGAGCAGATTCGCCATTTGCGCGAACTGGCGATTCCCTTCGAGATCATTCCCGGTGTCACCGCTGCTGCCGCCAGCGCCGCCTTGCTCGGTTGCGAGCTGACCCTGCCTGAGGTTTCGCAGAGCGTCATCCTCACGCGCTATGCCGACAAATCGCCTATGCCCGCTGGCGAGGAACTGGCCAGCCTGGCCGCACACAAGGCTACGCTTGCCATACACTTGGGGGTGCAGCATCTGGCAAAGATTGTCGAAGAATTGCGCCCCCACTATGGCGGGGACTGCCCAATCGCGGTCGTGCACCGTGCGACATGGCCCGACCAGGACTGGGTCAAAGGCACGCTGGACGATATCCTGACGCAAGTCCAGGCTAAGGGCTTCCGGCGTACTGCATTGATTCTGGTAGGACGGGTACTGGCAGCAGATGCCTTTGCCGAATCGGCGCTGTACCGTGCCGGCCACGCACACCTCTACCGGCCTTAGACGGCCTGTGTGCGACAGCACACTCACTGAGAATGAAGGAGTCGACCATGCTTGAACTGCGTCCCAACTGTGAATGCTGTGGTACCGATCTGCCTGGCGACAGCCAGGATGCGTTTATCTGCTCCTTCGAATGCACTTATTGTCGAGACTGCAACAACAATGAATTGAAGGGCCTCTGCCCAAACTGCGGCGGTCAACTGACGGCCCGCCCGCCACGTGTCGGTGCAGCATTACTGCGCAACCCTGCTTCGACACAACGTATCGTCAAGGAAAACGGCTGTCCAACCCGCTCGAGCAAGTAGCCTCTCAACTGCAGGACACACCGAAGCGCGTCTTCATATGAGGCCGCGATTCCGGTTTTTCCAATAGCAGTTAGGCATGCTTCACTTTGATCGTAGGATTTTTCACTTAAACAACCTGTATTTTTCTACGCTCCTATACTCTCCATACTCATTGGCTATTATTCTGCGTATCGTAAGCTGCTTGCCGACAACGGCCTGGCGCGCCTTCCTGAGAAAATCAAGAAAAGGCCCACATTCACGACAAGGAGTTGCGCATGGCGAAGGTCTTAATCGTCGACGATCACCCCACTATTCGTATTGGCTTGAAGATGCTGCTGGAACAGCAGCGGCACCAGGTCCTGGGCGAGTGCGGCGACGGCGCAGAATCTATTCAGTTGGTTGAAAAGCTCAAGCCCGACGTTGTCATTCTTGACCTTGGGCTGCCACGCCGTGATGGCCTGAGTGTGATCCAGCGTCTGCTGAAAGCGGATCAGCCGCCGCGCATTGTGGTGTACACCGGACAGGCAGCAGAGCTGTATGCCCGAAGGTGCCTGGATGCAGGTGCTTCCGCCTTTGTTCAAAAGGAAGAGACGGCCGACTCCCTGATGGCGGCCTTGAAAGCGGTTGTGTCCGGTTACTCTTACTTCCCTGACATGTCCTTGCGCGGCCCGATGACCACTGAGAAGCAGCGCCTGGAAGAGTTGTCCGCTCAAGAAATGGTCGTGCTGCGCTTGCTCGCCAAAGGCCGCTCCAACAAAGATATCGCTGACGACATTCAGCTCAGCCCAAAGACCATCAGTACCTACAAAACCCGAATCATGGAGAAGCTACAGGTCAATTCGCTGGTCGAAATGGTCGATCTGGCCAACCGTAATATGCTATGAAGCGCCCAAGGCTGGCCTTTCTGGCCTGCTGTCTGGTATTGCTGACAGCCAGTCACTCTTTCGCTGACAGTCAGGGCGAACCGCGCACGCTGCTCGCCCGCTCCTTGAGCAGTAGTAAACCCTTGTCGCTGTCGGAGGATGACCGTCAGTGGTTGAAAGACAAGCGCACGCTGGTATTGGGCACCTCGGCGCCGGACTACCCTCCGTTCGACATCAACCTCAGCCAGACCGACTATGAGGGCCTGACTGCAGATTACGCAGGCCTGCTCGGCGAGCAGTTGAAAATTCCGATTGAAGTGCAACGTTTCTCAAGCCGTCACGAGGCCATCGCCGCCCTGGATGCAGGCCGCATCGACCTGCTGGGCAGCGCCAACGGCTATGAGGCGGCAGACACTACGCTGATCCTGAGCCAGCCGTATGCCGATGACCAGCCCATCATCGTCACCCCACTGGGCAAACCCCGCAGTACAGAGGACCCACTGGCAAACGTGACATTGGCCATGGTGGACCACTACCTGCCGGAGGCCGAGGTTCACCAGCTTTACCCTGCGGCACACTTGCAACTCTACAACTCGACCCTGAGCGCCCTTTCTGCCGTGGCCTTGGGCCAGGCCGAGGCCTATTTCGGTGATGTTGTCAGTTCTGACTATCTGATTGGCCGGTACTTTCAAGACAGCTTGCGGATCTCGCATTTTGTCAAAAATGATCGAAGCAGCTTTTCCTTCGCGCTGTCACGCGACAATCAGACCTTGCTACGCCTGGTCAACCAGGCCCTGGGTAATATCGCAGACAGCGACCGCCTGAACGTACTGCGCCGCTGGAGCAGCGGTAATGCGAGCATCCTGCTGAACCGCGAAGCGTCATCGCTGAATGCGACTGAGCGTGCCTGGATTGAACAACACCCCATCGCACGGGTTGCAGTGAACAGCACCTACGCGCCGCTTACGTTCATGGATGACAACCAGCACTTTCGCGGTATCACCGTTGACTTGCTGGAGCAGATCACATTACGCACCGGCTTGAGGTTCGAATTTGTAGAGGCCCCCTCGGTATCGGCAATCATCGAGCAGGTTGAACATGGCCAGGCTGACATCGCAGGGGCGCTGATGTATGGCCCGTCCCGGCAAGCCCGGCTCAATTTTACCCGCCCCTACCTGGCCAATCCCCAAGTGATTGTCACCAGCCTGCGCGAGGATGCACCGCAGAGCCTTGAGCAGCTAAAGGGCCGACGCCTGGCGGTCGTGCGCGACTATGCGTTCAAGGATCAGTTGTTGAAGCAGCACCCGGATATTCAGTTAGTCGAGGCGCCCAATGCCATGGCGCTGATGGAGTACGTCGCTCAAGGCCGGGCAGATGCCGCTATCAGCACTCACCTGAATGCCGTCTACTTCACCCGCAGGTTGTTCAAGGACAGTCTACGGATCTGTGCAACGCTGGGTGATACACCGGTTACCGCTGCTTTCGCCACCGCGCCCGATGCCACGGTTCTGCATTCGATTCTTAACAAGGCGCTGCTGAGCATCCCCCCAGACGAGATGGTCCAGTTGACCAACCGCTGGCGAACCAATGCACTGATCAGCAACGACCGTTGGCAGAACTACCGTGCACTGATCCTGCAGATTCTGATCGGCGCCGGCCTGGTCATTGGCGCCATTTTTTTCTGGAACCACTACCTGCGCAAACTGATTCGACAACGTACCGAGGCCGAACAGGCGCTGCAGGAACAGTTGGGTTTCAGCAAACGCTTGCTTGAAGAGTTACGTGAAGCCAAAGAACAGGCCGATTCAGCCAACAGGGCCAAAAGTACCTTCCTGGCAACCATGAGCCATGAGATCCGAACCCCGATGAACGCAGTCATCGGCCTGTTGGAGCTGGCCGTCATCGATGCCGAACAAGATCGCGCAGACCCCGCTTCACTGAAGGTTGCCTCTGATGCTGCCAATGGTCTGTTGGAACTGATCGGCGATATTCTTGACATCGCCCGGATCGAGTCAGGGCACATGACCCTGACCCCTCAGCCGACCGACCTGCTGGCCGTGATTGACGCGACCGTGCGCATGCATGAAGGCAGTGCAAGGCTCAAGGGGCTGACTTTGCGAACTGACTTGCAAAGGCCCTTGCCCGGCCTGGTATTGATCGACCCCCTGCGTTTCCGGCAGGTACTGTCGAACCTGTTGAGTAATGCCATCAAGTTCACCGAACACGGCCATGTCACCGTCCGCCTGCGCGCTGACAGCACCTCTTCAGACCCACACATGGACCTGCAGCTTGACGTGGAAGACACCGGTGTCGGCATCAGCCTCGAAGACCAGGCCCGCTTGTTCAGCCCCTTTGTGCAAGCCAGTCATCAGCGCTCCCAGCAAGGTACCGGCCTGGGGCTGGTGATCAGCCGCACACTGTGCGAACTCATGGGTGGGCGCCTGACGTTGCACAGCACACATGGCCAAGGCACCCGGATCTGTATTGAACTCTACCTCCCACGAGTAGACCCCAGTAGCGTGGCAACCCTGCCAACCGAGGATGCTCCGCAGAACGGCATCAGTCCGAAGCTGAGCATTCTGGTCGTCGACGACTACCCCGCCAACCTGATGCTGCTTGAAAAGCAACTGAGCGTGCTGGGGCATGATGTCACCCTGGCGGATGATGGCAGCCGTGCGTTGCAAGCCTGGCAGAACCAGCGTTTCGATGTGGTTATCAGCGACTGCAACATGCCCATCATGGACGGGCATGAACTGACCCGGCGTATTCGCAGTGCAGAAGCCGAGAACAACCTGCCCCCCTGCTTGATCCTCGGCCTGACCGCCAATGCCCAAGCTGAAGAGCGAGAACGCTGCCTGGCCTCCGGCATGAATGACTGTCTGTTCAAACCCATCGGCCTGAACGAGTTGCGCCGCCAGTTGCAGACAACAGGGGCCGGCCCTCAAGCCGATCCTGCACCTGCAAGCGGCCTTGGCCCTGTAGACAGCGCATCCAGCGCAGACAGCAGCGGCTTCGATATCGACAACCTGCGCTACCTGACGCTGGGCGATCCGAAACTGATCACACGCCTGTTGGGTGAACTGGCAGAGAGCAACGCCAAAGACCTTGAGGCACTGCAGTCACTTGGCGCTTCTCCTACGCACCAGGATGTGCGCGCACTGGCGCATCGGATCAAAGGGGGGGCCAAAATGCTCAAGGCCCGCGGCGTCGTGCAGTGTTGTGAAGCAGTAGAGCAGGCCTGTGCCGGAAAACCCTCGCAACAGGAACTGCACGCCCTGATCCTGAAACTGGAAAAGAGCATGACCGACCTGGATGCGCATTTGAATCAACGCACCCCAACCCACTAGGCTCAGGTGCTTTCGCGAACAACCAGCTCGAAGCCCAGGTCCTGTGCCGGTTGCAGGCCTTTCTTGCCGTCCAGCACCGCTAGCAGTGCTTGCGCCGCGCAACGCCCGACAGCGGCGCGTGGCGTTCGTATCGAGGTCAACCGGGGTACCAGGTGAGCCGATGATGGCAAGTCGTTGAACCCTACCATCGCGACACGCTCTGGCACTGCAATCCCCTGGCGCAACGCTTGAAGTATCGCGCCCTGCGCCAGGTCGTCGTTACAGAAGAAAATCCCGTCGAGGTCAGGGTGTTGGGCAATCAACTGGCTGAACAGCTCACTGCCCAGGCCAATGGATGAGGGTTGTGGTGCCAGCAATTCCAGCTCCGGCGCTTGCAGCCCCGCTTCGGCCAACACCTCTCGAAAACCTTCAGCCCGCTGCATGACACGAGGATCCAGCTGTGCGGCGATAAAGCCCAGCCGGCGTCGCCCCCGGGCCAACAGGTGTTGCGCTGCTGCGCGGCCAGCGTCGCGCTGGGAGAAACCTACCGAGATCACCCCTTCTGCGTTGCCAAGTTCCATCATGTGTACGCAGGGCACAGCACTGGCGCTCAACATCCGCTGCGCTGCCTCGGTGCGATCGAAGCCAGTCAGCAGAATGCCACAGGGCTGATAGGCCAGATAATTGCGGATCAGGTTCTCCTCTTCGGCAAGGTCGTAGTGGTAGTTACCGATCAACACCTCCAACCCGCGCGGGCGCATGACCTCATGGATCGCTTCGAGCGTGTCGATGAACAAGTGGTTGGACAACGACGGAATCAGCACGACCACCGACTGGCTTTGCGCCGAAGCCAATGCACGCGCAGCCGGGTTGGCGACATAGCCCAGTGTCGCCGCGGCCACCTGGACTTTTTCTACCAACTCCGGGGCAACCGTACTGACACCGCGCAATGCGCGGGACGCTGTGATCGGGGAAACCCCGGAAAGCCTGGCCACTTCTGCCAGGGTGGGACGACCGGTAGTGCGGGAGCCGATTCGGGTCATGGGCCTGATATTTTTGTCTTGCAAAGAATGGGGAACGAGCACTAAGGTAGCGCTGTCTCATGCGTCAGGCAATGCAAAACTGCGTGCGTGCTGCAAGGAACATCCAGACTGCTAATACAAAATCAATAACATCTGAGCAGGTAGCGTCCGAGCCAATTTTTTTACCGGCCAAAGACAGCGCTATCTTGCTCTGCAGGAGGTACCGATGAACACTTCCCAGGCCGCGATAGTGGTAATGGGTGTAGCTGGATGCGGCAAGAGCCGCATGGGTTCAGCTATTGCCGAACGCAGTGGTGGGCACTTGATCGAAGGCGATGCCTTTCATCCAGCAGCCAACATCGAAAAAATGAGCGCCGGCATTCCACTCGACGATCAAGACCGCGCCGGTTGGTTGATACGCCTGGCTGAAGAGCTGCAGGCTACGATCGCCGCGGGCGAACGCCCTATTCTCACCTGCTCTGCCCTCAAGCAACGTTACCGGCAGACCTTGCGTGATGCCGTGCCGGCGTTGTGTTTCGTCTTCCTCGAATTGTCCCCTGAAGAAGCCACCCGGCGCGTCCGCGCCCGTCCAGGGCATTTCATGCCCGCCAGCCTGATCGACAGCCAATTCGCAGCGCTTGAAGCCCCCCATGACGAGCCGCTGACACTGGTGCTGGATGCCACCTTGCCGGTCGATCAGTTGGCAACCAGGGTGGACCAATGGCTAAAGCCCTGCGGTGAGTCGTTACTGGCGCAAACAGCCTGACCAAAGCTGATTTTCCGGCTCACCAAAGATAGCGCTATCTCAGGCATTTCAAGCACCACCCATACTGCCCAAAATAAAGACAATATGAGGCTCTGAACCATGTTCGGACTGGCAACTGACACGTACCTGCTATTGGACGCCCTCCTCACCATCATCGGCCTGGTGCTGCTGATTACCCACTTTAAAGTCCACCCCTTCGTCGCCCTGACACTGGCTGCCGGCTTCCTCGGCCTGACCTCCGGCATGCCGGTGGCCAAGGTGATGAAGTCATTTCAAGACGGTTTCGGCGGTGTGCTCGGTTTCGTCGGTATTGTCCTGGCACTGGGTACCATGCTCGGCAAACTGATGGCCGACTCTGGCGGGGCCGACCAGATCGCACAGACACTGATCCGTGCGTTCGGCAAACGGTACGTCCATTGGGCCATGATGTTCGCGGCCTTTCTGGTGGGCATTCCGCTATTCTTCGAGATCGGTTTCGTCTTGCTCATCCCGCTGGTATTCATCGTTGCCCGACGCTCTGGTGTGTCGCTGATCAAGATCGGCATCCCGCTGCTCGCCGGCCTGTCAGTGGTACACGGGTTGGTGCCGCCGCATCCGGGTCCGCTGCTGGCGATTGGCATTTTCAATGCCGATATTGGCAAGACGATTTTCTACGGACTGATCGTTGCCCTGCCGACCGCCATCATCGCTGGCCCGCTGTATGGCAACTTCATCTCGCGTTATATCCCAGGCTCACCCTCACAGGCATTGATGGAGCAGATTGCGCGTGAGTCCGACCAGCAGAACCTGCCGAGCTTCAGCGTGACGCTGATGACCGTGCTGTTGCCAGTGTTCCTGATGCTGCTGAAAACCTTCGCTGACGTTGTGCTGCCCGCCGAGCACATCTTCCGCCAGTGGATGGACCTGATCGGACACCCGATCACCGCCCTGCTCGCCGCGCTGTTGCTGGCGTTCTATACCTTTGGCTCAGCCCGCGGGTTCAACCGCCAGCAGATCATGAAACTGCTGGACCAAAGCCTGGCCCCTACTGCCGCCATCGTGCTGATCGTTGGCGCCGGCGGTGGCTTCAAGCAAATGCTGGTCGATACCGGTGTCGGCAATGTCATCGGGCAGATGGCCGTCCAGGCGCAGATTTCGCCCATCATGCTCGCCTGGCTGGTAGCGGCGGTGATTCGCATCGCCACAGGATCAGCGACGGTCGCAACCATCACAGGCGCCGGAATCGTTGCGCCGGTGATCGGGATGATTCCCGGGGTGAACCGCGAATTGCTGGTACTGGCCACCGGGGCTGGCTCGTTGATCCTGTCTCACGTCAACGATGCGGGGTTCTGGCTGGTGAAGCAGTACTTCAACATGACCGTAGCGCAGACGTTCAAGACCTGGAGCATGATGGAGACCATCCTCTCCGTGGTCGGAATCATCTTCATCATGCTGCTGTCATGGGTGGTTTGATCAACGTGGCGCCGGGCTGACCGGCGCCACGTTACATCAGAACGCAGCCTTGAAGATGGCTTCAATCTCGGCCTGGTTCGCCGGGCGTGGGTTGGTCAGACCGCAGGCGTCTTTCAGCGCATTGGCCGCCAGCGTCGGGATATCCTCTTCGCGGGCACCGAGCACCGCCAGGCCAACCGGAATGTCGATAGACCGTGCCAGGCTGACGATCCCGGCGATGGCCGCATCACTGCCCTGCTCCGGGGTCAGGCCGTTGGTTTCGATACCCATGGCCGTGGCCACATCGCGCAAGCGCGTGGCGCTGACGCTGGCGTTGAAACGCTGCACATGAGGCAGCAGCACGGCATTACAAACGCCATGCGGCAAGTCATAGAAGCCACCCAATTGATGAGCCATCGCATGCACATACCCCAGCGAGGCATTGTTGAATGCCATGCCCGCCAGGAACTGCGCATAGGCCATGTTCTCGCGGGCCTTGAGGTCGGCGCCTTCATTCACGGCCTGACGCAGGTTCTCGTTGATCAACGCTATCGCTTTCAGCGCGCAGGCATCGGTAATCGGTGTGGCTGCCGTCGACACATACGCCTCAATCGCATGGGTCAGCGCATCCATACCGGTTGCAGCGGTCAGTGACTTGGGCATGGCTACCATCAAGGCCGGGTCGTTGACCGATAACAGCGGTGTCACGTTGCGGTCGACAATGGCCATTTTTACGTGGCGGGCCTCGTCGGTAATGATGCAGAAACGCGTCATTTCACTGGCGGTGCCGGCCGTGGTGTTGATCGCAATCAGTGGCAATTGCGGCTTGGCCGAACGGTCGACACCTTCGTAGTCACGGATATGCCCGCCGTTGGTGGCACACAGCGCGATGCCCTTGGCGCAGTCATGGGGCGAACCACCGCCCAATGAAATGACAAAGTCACAGCGCTCACGCTGCAGCAGGGCCAGCCCTTGCTCGACGTTGGCGATGCTGGGGTTGGGTTTGGCACCGTCAAAAATGGCGGCATCGATGTCGCGCACCGCCAGCTGCTCGGAAATCCTGTCGGCAACACCGGCCTTGGCCAGGCCGCTATCGGTGACGATCAAGGCCTTGCGAAAACCGTAGCCGGCAATGGCATCCATTGCCTCTGCCAGGCAATCGATGCCCATGATGTTGACCGCTGGAATGAAAAACGTACTGCTCATGGTCCGATCCCTCATGCAATGTGCGATTGCACTCAGGATCTACCTGTAGGCTGAACGGCGTGTTGATCTGCGGCAACGCTGGGCTTAACCCAGAAACAACTGGTAGGCCGGATTATCCGTTTCGTCCCAGTAGCGATAGCCTATGGCGTCCAGCATCGCGGGTAACTCGGCACGCTCCTCTTCTGGCACTTCAAGAGCGGTAAACACCCGGGCTTCAGCCGCACCGTGGTTGCGGTAGTGAAACAGGCTGATGTTCCAGCGCTTGCCCAGTCGTTCAAGGAACGCCAGCAAGGCGCCTGGGCGCTCCGGAAACTCAAAGCGCAAGACCCGTTCGTTGGCACCGGGGCCAGCATGGCCGCCAACCGTATGGCGAATGTGCAGCTTGGCCAGTTCGTTATCCGTCAGGTCGAGCACGCTATAGCCCTGATCACGCAGGCTCGCCAACAACTGCGCACGAGGATCCCGCTGGGGGTGGGTTTGCACGCCCACGAACAGGCGAGCCTCCTTGCCGGGGTAGTAGCGATAATTGAACTCGGTGATCTGACGCTTTCCCAGCGCCTGGCAGAACGCCCTGAAGCTGCCGGGTTGTTCCGGGATGGTCACCGCGATGATCGCTTCACGTTGCTCCCCCAGTTCTGCGCGTTCGGCTACGTGACGCAGTCGGTCGAAGTTGACGTTGGCCCCCGAGTCGATGGCCACCAGCGTCTGCCCCGTCACACCGCGCGACGCCACATACCGCTTGATGCCGGCGACAGCCAATGCGCCCGATGGTTCAGTGATCGAACGGGTGTCGTCGTAGATATCCTTGATCGCCGCGCAGATTTCATCGTTGCCAACCGTGATCACCTCATCCACGAAGTGACGGCACACGTCAAAACAATGCGCACCGATCTGCGCCACGGCCACACCGTCAGCGAAACTGCCGACCTGTGACAGTACCACCCGCTCCCCGGCCGCCATGGCCGCTTGCAGGCAGTTGGAGTCCGCCGGTTCTACACCAATGACCTTGACCTGCGGACGCAGGTACTTCACATACGCCGCGATCCCCGCGATCAACCCACCACCACCGACCGGCACGAAGATCGCATCCAGGTTGCCAGGCTGCTGACGAAGGATTTCCATGGCGACAGTGCCCTGCCCGGCAATGACGTCCGGGTCATCGAAGGGCGGCACAAAGGTCATGCCCTCGGTGTCGGCCAACGTCAGCGCATGAGCCAGGGCTTGAGGGAAGCTGTCACCGTGCAACACCACGTGGCCACCACGCGAACGCACACCTTCGACCTTCAGTTCAGGGGTGGTGGTTGGCATTACGATAGTGGCGGTCATGGCCAACTCGCGGGCGGCCAAGGCAACGCCTTGAGCATGATTGCCTGCCGACGCGGTGACCACGCCAGAGGCGCGCTGGGCGGCAGTCAAGGCACTCAATCGGGTATACGCGCCACGGATCTTGAAGGAAAAGGTGGGCTGCAGGTCTTCACGCTTGAGCAACACCTCGTTGCCCAAGGCAGCCGATAGTGCACGGGCCGATTGCAGTGGTGTTTCAATGGCCAGGTCATACACCGGTGCGGCAAGAATCCTGCGCACATAGTCCGACAGCATCGTGGTCAAGACGGTGGGTACGCTGGGGCAAGCGGTAAGGCTGGTCATCGGTGACTCCTGGTTTTTTTCAAAGTGCCCAGGAGAGAGAGAAAGAACCCGCCTCCAGGGCGGGTTCGGTGCAAGTGCCAGCTAGCCCGCCAAAACGATAATGGCGGTAATAATGCTGTGCTGAGGCAAATGCGGGAGTAAAGTCATGAGAAGGAAACTAGCTCAGGTCTCCCCCTCACGTCAACGACTTGTGCCAGGCCTGCTGCCCCGCTGGGCCTCAAGCGTCCGACCAAGCGATTGGACAAGCTTTCGGGCACCTGCTTGTATCTAACTTTTACAGGACATGATTACCGTACAACTTTTAGCACGCGCAAGGAGGCTATGAGGAGCACGAACATGCCCTATAAAGTCGTGATGGTTTTCGGCACACGCCCCGAAGCGATCAAGATGGCGCCGCTGGCGAGGGTATTGCGCCAATGGCCCGACATAGCGCTGAACATCTGCTCCAGCGGGCAACACCGGGAGATGCTCGATCAGGTTCTGAAGGACTTCGGCCTGACCGTCGACATCGACCTTCAGGTCATGACCGACAACCAGAGCCTCAACGGATTATCCCAACAGTTGCTGGGTAAGCTCGACCTTTACTACGAGCGGGTGAACCCGGATATCGTCCTTGTTCACGGCGACACCACCACCAGCTTCATCGCTGCACTCTGCGCCTTCAACCGCCATATCCCCATTGCCCATGTCGAGGCCGGCCTGCGTACCGGAAACCTCAAGGCGCCCTGGCCCGAGGAAGCCAATCGTCGTCTGACCACGATCATCGCCGACCTGCATTTCCCCCCGACCAAGAAGGCCCGCGATAACCTGCTGCGCGAAGGGGTCGTGCTGGAACAGATCGAAGTGACCGGCAATACGGTCATCGATGCCCTGCTGTGGATGCGCGAACACCTCAAGAGCAGCCACTGGAAACCGGCAATCGGCTCGCCGCTGTCGGCTTTGCGCGATGACCAGCGCATGGTGCTGATCACCGGCCATCGCCGGGAAAACTTCGGGCATGGCTTTGAGCGTATCTGCCTGGCCATCGCCGAGCTGGCCCTGCGCTACCCCGAGGTTCAGTTCATCTACCCGGTGCATCTTAATCCGCACGTCCAGAAGGCCGTCTACTCGGTGCTTTCGCATCAGCCGAACATCCTGTTGGTTCCCCCTCAGGACTATCGACACTTTGTCTGGCTGATGGACCGCGCCTACTTGATCCTGAGCGATTCAGGAGGAATCCAGGAAGAAGCACCGGCACTGGGCAAGCCACTGCTGGTGCTGCGCAAGGTAACGGAGCGCCCCTCTGTACTGGAGGGTGGCACGGTGTTGCTGGTGGGCACCCAGACCGAACGAATCGTCAAGGAAACCAGCCGCCTGCTTGAAGAGCCTGACCTCTACCAACACATGAGCCGGGTGCTCAACCCTTACGGTGACGGACATGCCAGCGAGCGCATTGCCGAACGACTGAGCCGCTGGCTCGAGGACAACGCCAACGGGCGAGAGATGTCATGAGCCTGGGCCTGGTCGACGCCCTGACCTACGTGCTGTTCGGCCTCAAGCTGCTGGCCATTGTACTGGCCAGCCTGATGTTCCTGCTCGGGCTCGACGATCTGTTCATCGACCTGATCTATTGGTTGCGCAAACTCGTACGACGCTTTCGCATCTATGACAAATATGCGCGCGCCGACGAGCGCCGCCTGTTCGAGGTACCGGAAAAACCGCTGGCAATCATGGTGCCTGCCTGGCACGAAGTGGGCGTCGTTGGCGAGATGGCGCGCCTGGCAGCCTCCACCCTCGATTACGAGAACTACCAGATTTTTGTCGGCACCTACCCCAACGACCCGCAAACCCAGGCCGATGTCGATGCGGTGTGCCTGCATTATCCCAATGTTCACAAAGTCATCTGTGCCCGCCCCGGCCCCACCAGCAAGGCCGACTGCCTTAACAACATCATCGACGCGATCCTGCGCTTCCAGCGCGATGCGAGGATCGAGTTCGCCGGTTTCATCCTGCATGACGCCGAGGATGTCATCTCGCCTATGGAACTGCGGCTGTTCAACTACTTGCTGCCCGACAAGGACATGATTCAGATACCGGTCTACCCCTTCGCCCCCCAATGGCACGGGTTCACGGCAGGTCATTACGTCGATGAGTTCGCCGAAAACCATGGCAAGGATGTCATTGTCCGCGAAGCGCTAAGCGGCCAGGTTCCCAGCGCCGGTGTCGGTACCTGCTTCAGCCGCCGGGCTATTACGGCACTGCTTGAAGACGGCGACGGTATCGCATTCGATGTACAGAGCCTGACCGAAGACTACGACATCGGCTTCAGGCTCAAGCACAAAGGCATGAAGTGCATCTTTGCCCGCTATTCGATAAGCGACCCGCAACTGGCGCTCAAGCGCGAATGGCATTGGGGCATGAGCCGTGAATTTGCTCAGGTTATCTGCGTGCGCGAACACTTCCCGCGTGACTGGCGAAACGCGATCCGCCAGAAGTCGCGCTGGATCGTGGGGATCGTCTTTCAGGGCACCAGCAACCTGGGCTGGAGCCGCATCGGGGCACTCAACTACTTCCTCTGGCGCGATCGCCGCGGGCTGTTTGCCTACCTGCTGAGCTTTCTGGTTAACCTGTTGTTCCTGGTATTGCTGGCCATGTGGCTGGTGACGGTGATCGCACCCGACGCCTGGCGCTTCCCGTCCATCCTGTCCGACAGCGCCCTGTTGTCGACGCTGCTCTGGCTCAACGGCCTGCTGTTGATCAATCGTTTGCTTCAGCGCGGTTATTTCGTCACCCGTTACTACGGCATCATTGAGGGCCTGCTTTCGGCACCCCGAATGATGTGGAGCAATTTCGTCAATTTTTTCGCCAACCTGCGTGCCCTGCGCCAAGTCCTGGAGATGGGCGACTCGCGACGGGTCGCCTGGGACAAGACCACTCACGAGTTTCCGGCCCTGACCACCCCCATGCGCGAACCGTTGGGGCAGCGTTTGGTCGCCAAGGGGCTGATCAGCGAAGCACAACTGCAGGATGCCCTGACCAGCCCGGTACGCCGGCGCCTGGGGCGTGAACTGCTATTGCGAGGGTTGATCGACAGCGAGCAGTTGGTCCAGGCACTTGCCGAGCAATTTGACATGGCGTGGGCGCCGCTCAACCCGTTCAACATTCCCCCGGCGCTGATTGCCCAGTTGCCTCGTCGGCTGGCTATTCTTTATGCGGTGCTGCCGGTCGCTGAAGACGGCCCGACGCTGGTTCTGGCCAGCGAGGGGCCTGTCAGCCAGGTAGCGCTAGGGGTGATCAGTCGCCAGTTGAAACGTCCCGTACGTTGCCAATTGGCCCCCCAAGGGCGAGTCACCCTGGGATTGAGTTATCACTACCCCAGCCCCTGGCAACCGGAGGACACGCGGCAAATGCTCGCAGTGCTGGCCAAGCATCAGGACGACGCTGCGCTCCTTGAGCGGGTCAGCCATCACCAGGTCATGCTTGGCGCACTGCTGCAGGTGCGTGGCATCTTGCCAACCAGCTTGTTCAATCAGGTACTCATTGACTACAACCCGGAGCAGATGTCCATCGGCGAGCACCTGGTGGCGCGCGGTTTGATTACCGCCGAGGTTCTTCAGGAAACGCTGGCCGAGCAGGCCGCCGAGCTGCGGATCGCCTATCAGATGGCGCAGGAAGTGGCATGAAACGACGTCCACTGCTGATTGCTGCCAGCCTGCTGGTGGCGTGTATCAGTTCACAGACGCTCGCCGCGCCGCTCAGTAGTTTTGAGCGATTCCGCAGCTTCCCCTATATGGACCGCAGCTACCGCGAGGCGCGCAACAACAACTGGCAAGAGGTCGAGCGGTTGACCCGGTACCTGCTGGAGAAAGTACCCAACAACGATGAAGCACGCGCCCTGTTGATCGTGGCGCTTACCCGGCAACGACGCTACCGCGAGGCTGAACAGGTGGCCGAAGCCTTTGGCGCCAGCGCAGATCACGCCGACACCCTGCTGCAACTGCGCCTGACCTGGATTGAGCAAGACCCGCCCGGTAAAAGCCAGGTCGAGCGCTGGATCGCGGACAGTGACCTCACGCAACGCATACGCTTATGGCAAGCCTATAGCCTGAGCCTGGCCAAATTCGGGGGCGCCCAACGGGCATTGGACTGGCTCGACCAACTGCCAGGCAAAGGTGATGATCGTCTGCTGCGCATGGCGCGCGCCAACTGGGCCGAGCAACTGCACAACAGTGAGCAAACCATCGCACAGCTCGCGCCTTTGGCCGCGCGCGGGCCGTTGCCTGAAGAACCGTGGCGGCGCCTGGCCAATGCCTACGTCCAGCGCCTGGACGAAACAGCACTGAGCGCACTGCTGGCCAAGCCGCCGTCTGCCGAAGCGGCACGCCAAATGCGCCTGGCAATGATCGACCGGGCCATCGCGCTGGATCAAAAAAACCTGGCGCTACGCTGCCTGCAAGCATTGCCCAAGCAGGACCTAGAGCAACCGCAACGGCGTCAGCAACTGAGGGAGCTCGTCGAGCAAAGCGACCGCAGGGCCTTGGCCCAACGCCTGCCGGTCGAAGCCATGGCGCTTCCTCTCGATCGCCCGGGTGAAGCCATTGATGCCTGGGAGCGCCTTTATCACCTCAACGGTAGCCTGGAGGCGCTGGATCAGGCGACCTATCTGCAACTCACACACCATCAGGATGACCGTGCACAACAACTGCTCGAACAGGCCTACGACCGTCGCCAAGGCCCCTGGCCACCGGTATTACTGCAACGGTTAGGTGGTTTGTACAGCCGCGTCGACAGGCCGCTGGATGCAGGCCGTGCGAAAACCCTGATCCCGCAACTCGACAGCGCCAGCCGCGAGCAACTGCTGGCACGCTTGGCACAGAGTGGTCACTGCGAGGTCGTTCGCGCTGCGACCCCGCCAGTACCTCGTGAAATCGGTGAGTTGCGTGCGCTGGGCCGCTGCGCGATGCCAGAACGCCCCGGAGTGGCCGTCGCCTATTACCAGGCGGCCGTACGCCGTGGCGACCCGGCCAGCCAAGTGCCATTGGCCTATGCACTGGACGCGGCGGGCGACGCCGAAGCCGCCTACAGGATCTGGCAGCAACTGCCCTCCGAGCAGTGGACGGCCAATGCCCGACTCACCGCCGCCCGTAGCGCCTTGAACAGCAACCACACTCAAGAGGCCTGGGAGCATTGGCGTGCTGCGCCACACAGCAGCGCCGACGACTGGGCATTGGGCGCGGCCATTGCCCAACGCCGTGGCGCTTTCGCCGAAGCCATGGCCCTGCAACGCGAAGCCCTGCGCCATCAGCCGCGCGCCGATCACTACTATGCAGCCTCCGTGACTGCACAACACGCCAACGACCCACAACAGAGCCGTGAATGGCTGGCAGAAGCGGCACGGCTCGCCCCCGACAACCCGCGCTATCGCGCCGACTACGGCGTGCGACTGGCCGCCGCCGACACACCACAACTGCGCAGGCAATCGTTGCCCTACCTGATACAGGCCAGCCACGACTTTCCGGAAGACTACCGCATTGGCGAAACCCTGGCCTGGCGCTACGACGAGGTTGAAAACAGCGCAGCAGCCCGCCAGGAACTGCGCCGTATCATCGACCTGGAACAGAACATGGTGGACGACGGTACCGATGACACCCACCTCGCCGCCCGTGTGTACCGGCAACGCCGCGCCCATCAGAGCCTTTCGCAACGCGACAGCATCAGCGTGGCCAGCACCTGGTCGCCGGCCGGCGTCTCGACCAACGACACCCTGCGCAGCAACAACCCGCAACGCCGTGCTGCCTCGCAGAACGTTCAGCTAGCCCTGTGGGACCATGCCCTGGGTGATGAGCCGAGCCGCAACGGCAGCACACTGTCGGTGTATGGCCGAGTGCTGTTCGGCGGCCAGGACCGCAGCCACTATGCCCAAAGCATGGGGACCGGGCTCGGCCTGCGCTACAAGCCCTTGGGCACCACCAACCTGAACCTGTACGCCGAGTTGTACCAGCAACGCCAGATCGACGATCAGCACTACAGCGGCCTCAGCCTCGGCCAACTGCTCAGCCCCGGCAAGGTCGCTGACACCTATGGCGACCTGCGCGGCAATGCCCAGAGCAGCAATGACCTGCTGCTACGCGCGACTGCTTCGTTCCTCGATCAAGGCGACTACCGCAATGACTGGCGTGTCGAGGAGAACCACTGGAGTGAACGGTTTCTCTACCTGGACGCCGCCTGGTGGACGCATGCTGGTGAACACCAGTGGACATCACGATTCCAGCAGGGGCATACCTGGAAACTGCCAGCTACCCGCCCGCAAACACTGATGCCCTATGGTTTTCTGGCGTTTTCCAGCCAGGATCCCGGCAACGACTGGCGTCAGGACCTGCGCACCGGCCTCGGCCTGCGCTGGCAATGGTGGTTCGATGACGATCGCTACAACGCCTACCGAGGCCATCTGACAGTTCGCACCGAATACCAGCAGGCGCTGGGCGGCAATCTATATGAGCGGGCCAACGGCGTGCTCCTGGGCGTGGAGTTGAACTTCTGATGGGGCGATACGTACTGGGCGTGCTACTGCTGATACTGAGTGTTCTGGTCAATGCTGACGAACGTCTGTTTTACCAGCCGCTCAGCCGCGATGCGGCGCTGAGCCCGGCACAGTGGCGCACCCTCTGGCGCGAAACCGCAAACCAGGGCGTCCAGACCCTGATCGTGCAATGGAGCCGCTACGGCAGCGAGGACTTTGGCGGCGCCCAGGGTTGGCTCGCCAACAGCCTGCGCCTGGCCCATGAACAGGGCCTGCAATTGGTACTCGGGCTGCACATGGACGACGCCTACTACAGGCGTATCGACGAACTGGACGGCGCGGGCCTGATCGCCTACTGGAAAGCACAACTGGGCCAATCGCTGGCTCAGCAGCAACGGCTAAAGGACACCTGGGCGCTTCCGGTCAGCGGTTGGTACCTGCCCATGGAACTGGATGACCTGCACTTCCAACAGGCCGACCGCCGTGAGGCGCTGCACACGCTGTTGCAAGCCTTCCTGCGCGAAGCAGGTGGCCCCATGCACCTTAGTGTTTTCAGCACTGGCAAGCTGTCACCGAACGGACAAGCACAGTGGCTGGAGGCATTGGCCCGTCTCGGCCTGACGGTATGGTGGCAGGACGGCGCCGGGACCGGGCGCTTGCCTGAGTTCGTCCGCCAGCAGTACGCGGCAGCGCTCGCCTGCGAGATTGGCATCATCCGAGAAGCATTCCGCCAGACCAGCACGGAAGGCCAACCATTCAAGGCCGCCCCCGCACCACCGCAAACCAGCAAAAGCTGCCATCCGCAGGCCGTGTTTGAATTGCATTACCGGCCGTGGGCCAAGCACCTCCTGACCGCGCCAGACGGTACCTGAGCCAGCTTCTGCTAGTCCGCCGTATCGGCTTCACTGCCAGGCCCGGCGCCGACCGGCAAGCCGCCAAAGCGCTTGTAGAACCCTGCGCTGGCATCCGGCAACGGCCCGTCGGCGGTCTCCATCGCCGACTCCAGCCACTGCTCGGCTGCCGCATAGATCAACCGATAGATATTCCGGCACAACTGTCGCGCTGCACGCCCTTCCCAATCGCCAGGGAGCAATTCGTCAGGCAACTGCGGGTCACGCAGCAGCAGCTTGCGGTACTCATGAATCAGCAGGATGCGCGCCAGGAAGCATTCCTGTGGGTCGAGTTGCTCCTGCTCGCGCAGGCTTTGCCACAGTGGCCGGAACAACTGGATGAACTCGCTGTAATGCGCAGCCAACTCATCGATGTTCCAACTCTCGCGAACCTGCATGCGCAGTGCTTTTGAAGCCATGACATCCTGTGCAGTGGTCTCGAACAGCAGTGTGTCTTCCTGTGCGCCGAGGTCCAGAAGCGTGGCGTTCACATCGGCCCGGTCGCAACGTGGACACGCCAGCACCACCGGAGAAATCGCACCAAAGCCTTGCCACTCCAACTCTTCGCGCACCTGCTTGCGCTTGTCGGCCGGCAGTTGAGTCAACATTGCCAGGCACCACGAGCCGTCCCAGGCCGGTAAAGTGCTGGCGTAGACCCGCTTGAAGGCCTTGTCGAAACGACGCCGTCCCGTGCCGGTCAAGCTGTAATAGCTGCGCCGCCCGACTTTTTCAGCCGTTAGCCAGTTCTCCTTGGTCAAGCGAAAAATGGATGTGCGAATCAAGCGCTCGTTGATCCCAACGGGTTCGAGCAGCTGGATCAGGCTTCCCAGCCACACGGTACCGCCATGTGGCTCAATGGCATCACCGTAGAGCGTGATGATCAACGAACTGGCGCGAATGGGCGTTTGCTGCTGGAAACGGTCGATCAGTTTAGTGAGCGGAGCTAGGGACGACATGGGCGTTCCGGTCGAAAAATAAGAAATATACCCCTGGCAGTCAGCAATGACCATTCAGGGCACAGCCGGGGCGCTGTTCAGGCGCTGCCCGACGACTTGGGGCGCAACCCGCTGTCATGGATACGGCGGCGGTCGGCCTCGACGACGCTCAGTGGCGTGCATTCCTGCAGCGAGGCCATGCAGCGTTGCGCCAACACTTGATACTCGCGCGTACCGGCCTGCTTCCAGGCCACTTCCTCATCGCTGAGCCGGCGCTTGACCTGCGCAGGTGAACCCAGCACCAACGATTGCTCTGGGCAACTGAAACCAGCCTTGACCAGCGCACCGGCCGAAACGAATGAACGCGCGGCGATATGCGCGTTATCCATCACTACTGCATTCATACCAATCAAGGCATCTGCACCGACCCGGCATCCGTGCAGTACCGCGCCGTGACCGACGTGGCCATTGCGTTCAACTACCGTGTCGCTGTCCGGAAAACCATGCATCACACAGGTGTCCTGAACGTTCGCGCCCTCCTCCAGCACGATCCGACCGAAGTCACCGCGCAAGCTGGCCAGTGGGCCGACATAGCAACGCGGGCCGATGATCACATCACCGATCAACACGGCGGATGGGTGAACGTAAGCCGTTGGATCAACCACTGGCGTCAGTTCATCGAGGCTGTAACACGTCATAGGCACGCTCCTCGCGTCTAAAGCTGGAATTTTGTTCGCTGCAAAATCGTCTTTCTTGTATCACATTGCAACAGCGCCAAACATCCAGAAATCACTAATTCCACAACAAAAATCAGCAGAAATAGTGAGCGGCGCGAGTAAGAGACCCGCGAATTTAAGACACGCTATTTTATTTTAGTATTGCATTTACGTATCACGTTGTGGCTATACTCTGGAAAAACGGCCCTGGGGCCCGTCCAAAAAACCAGTCCGGCCAAAGGCCGCGTCCGCCTTGCGAGAGTCCTTGCCATGCCGCAAACACTTGCCGTGCAATCCCACCAGGCGGTGTGCCTGATCACCCTGCAGCGCCCTCAGGCGCTGAACGCACTCAGCACCGAACTGCTCGCCGAACTGGCGAACGAACTGGAACGCTGCAACCACGACGACACCATCCGCGCCGTGGTGCTGACCGGGAGCCGCAAGGCGTTTGCGGCAGGCGCCGACCTCAATGAAATGGCTGAGCGCGACCTCGTCGGCATGCTCAACGACCCCCGCCAGGCCCACTGGCAGCGCATCACCGGCTTCGCCAAGCCCTTGATCGCTGCAGTCAACGGCTATGCCCTGGGCGGCGGCTGTGAGCTGGCCATGCACGCGGACATCCTGATCGCTAGCGAAGATGCTCAGTTCGGTCAACCCGAAATCAATCTGGGGATCATGCCGGGCGCAGGCGGCACCCAACGGTTACTGCGCGCAGTTGGCAAATCGCTGGCCATGCAGATGGTCCTGAGCGGCGAGCCCATCAGTGCGCGCCGTGCACTGGAGGCCGGGTTGGTCAGTGAAATCACACCACCAGAGCTGACGGTCGAACGCGCCCTGCAGATCGCTAGCACCATCGCCAACAAGGCCCCGCTGGCGGTACGCCTGGCCAAGGAAGCGCTGTTGAAGGCGCAGGACCTCGACCTGGCCAGCGGCCTGCGCTTTGAACGCAACGCCTTTACCTTGCTCGCCGGCACCGCCGACCGAAACGAGGGTATTCGCGCCTTCCAGGAAAAACGCCCAGCCCGCTTCAACGGCCAGTAAGCCCCTGCGTCCGTTTCGCGACATTGACAGACCTGCAACCAAAGGCAGCCACCATGACGTTTGAACACATTCTGTTTTCCATTGAAGACGGCGTTGCACGCCTCAGCCTCAATCGCCCCGAGCAACTGAACAGTTTCAATACCCAGATGCATGAAGAGGTTCGCCAGGCACTCAAGACAGTGCGTCAGAGCGGCGAGGCGCGGGTACTGTTACTCACTGCCGAGGGGCGTGGCTTCTGCGCAGGTCAGGACCTGGGCGACCGCAATGTCGCGCCAGGTGCAGCAGTGCCAGACCTGGGCGAATCCATCGAGCGTTTCTACAACCCGTTGATCCGCACGCTGCGTGAGCTGCCAATGCCGGTTATCTGTGCGGTCAACGGCGTGGCCGCCGGTGCCGGCGCCAACATTCCGCTGGCCTGCGACCTGGTGCTGGCCGCCCGCTCAGCAAGCTTCATCCAGGCATTCTGCAAGATTGGCCTGATTCCCGACTCTGCAGGCACCTGGGCCCTGCCTCGATTGGTCGGCATGGCTCGGGCCAAGGCCCTGGCCCTGCTGGGTGATCGTTTGAGCGCCGAGCAGGCCGTGGAGTGGGGCTTGATCTACCGCTGTGTCGACGATGCTGACTTGCGTGATGAAGCACTGAAATTGGCCCGACACCTGGCGACTCAGCCGACCTATGGCCTGGCCCTGATCAAACGTAGCCTGCACGCCAGCCTGGACAACAGCTTCGAGCAGCAACTGACGCTCGAGCGCGACCTCCAGCGCCTGGCCGGGCGTAGCGAAGACTACCGTGAAGGGGTGAGCGCCTTCATGGCCAAGCGCACCCCAGTGTTCAAGGGGTGCTGAACATGCCCGCCTTGAACCCGCACACCCTGATCGCAGTGATCGGCGCAGGCGCCATGGGGGCCGGCATCGCACAAGTGGCCGCGCAGGCCGGGCACCCGGTACGGCTGTACGACAATCGTCCGGGCGCGGCCGCGCAGGCGATCGCCAACATCGACCAACAGCTGGCCAAACGCGTTGCCAGCGGCAAGCTGGCGGCCACCGCCAAGGCCGATTGCATCGCCCGGCTGCAGCCAGCCGACAGCCTTGAGGCTCTGGCCGATGCCGGGCTGGTGATCGAGGCCATTGTCGAGAACCTGGAGGTCAAGCAGGCACTGTTCAGCGAACTGGAAGGCCTGTGCCGCAGTGACTGCATCCTGGCCAGCAACACCTCGTCACTGTCCATCACCCGCCTGGCGGCAGGCCTTCAACGCCCGGCCCAGGTTGTCGGCATGCACTTTTTCAACCCGGCACCGTTAATGGCCCTGGTTGAAGTGATCAGCGGCCTGGCCACCGATCCAGAGGTTGCAGCCTGCATCCTTGCCACCGCCCGTGCCTGGGGCAAAACACCGGTGCTGGCGCGCTCAACGCCGGGATTTATCGTCAACCGCGTGGCTCGCCCGTTCTATGCCGAAAGCCTGCGCCTGCTGCAGGAAGGTGTGGCCGATTGCGCCAGCCTCGACTCACTGTTGCGCGAAGCCGGTGGTTTTCGCATGGGCGCCTTCGAGCTGACAGACCTGATCGGACACGACGTCAACTATGCCGTCACCTGCTCAGTGTTCGACGCCTACTACCAGGACATGCGCTTTCAGCCTTCATTGATCCAGAAAGAGTTGGTCGACGCTGGCCACTTGGGTCGCAAGCGTGGACTTGGCTTTTATGACTACCGTGAAGGTGCTATGCGTCCCCAGCCGAGCAACCTGCACAGCACCGCCGTGGTCGAGCAACTGATCGTGGAAGGCGAAAGCGGCCTGCTCGAGCCGCTGGTCACGCGACTGGCAGCCAGCGGCATCAGCGTGGTACGCCGTGCAGGCCGCGGCGTACTGCGGGTCGGCGATGCCACCGTGGCGCTGAGTGATGGTCGAATGGCCAGCCAACGGGCCCGTGAGGAGGGTCTGGACAACCTGGTCCTGCTCGACCTCGCCCTTGATTACCAACAAGCCTCTCGGTTGGCCATCAGCACTGCGGCAGACACCACTACGCTGGCCCGCGACCAGGTCGTCGCACTGCTCAACCGTGCCGGTATCGCCGTCAGCGCCCTGCGGGACAGCCCGGGCCTGTGCGTACTGCGCACCGTCGCCATGCTGGCCAACGAAGCGGCTGACGCCCTGTTGCAAGGCGTTGCCAGCGCTCAGGACCTGGATCTGGCCATGTGCGCCGGGGTCAACTATCCCTGCGGCCCTCTGGCCTGGGCGGATGCCATCGGTATCGAGCGGGTTGTCCAGGTGCTGGGCAACCTGCAGGCCGCTTACGGCGAAGAACGTTACCGTCCTTCTTTGCAACTGCGTCGGCTACTGGCCGAAGGAGCCCTGTTCCATGAATGACTGTCTTGATCTGGCCAGCCGCTGCGCCCAGGCCCTGTTCCAACGCGACCAGGCCAGCCAGGGCATGGGCATGCGCCTGCTCGCCACCGGCCCTGGCAGTGCGCGGGTCGGCATGAGCGTGCGCGAGGACATGCTCCAGGGCCACGGCACCTGCCACGGCGGTTACCTGTTCGCCCTGGCGGATTCGGCCTTCGCTTTTGCCTGCAACAGCTACAACGATGCCACCGTGGCGATTGGATGCAGCATCGACTACATCGCCCCGGCACGACTCGGCGACACGTTGACGGCGGTGTGTACCGAGCAAAGCCGCAGCGGCCGTACCGGCAACTACGACGTACGCATTGAAAACCAGCAGGGCGAACTGATCGCCCTGTTTCACGGCAAGTCCTACAAAGTGCGCGGCAGCGTGCTGAACACGGAGACCCCGGCATGAACGACGCATTGATCATTGATGCCCTGCGCACCCCCATTGGCCGCTACGCCGGAGCGCTCAGTGGCGTGCGCGCTGACGACCTCGGTGCGGTTCCGCTGCGTGCACTGATGCAGCGCCACCCACAACTGGACTGGAGCGCCATTGACGATGTGTACTACGGCTGCGCCAACCAGGCGGGCGAAGACAATCGCAACGTCGCGCGCATGTCTGCCCTGTTGGCCGGTTTGCCGCTGAGCGTGCCCGGCACCACCCTGAACCGCCTGTGCGGTTCGGGCCTGGATGCCATCGGCAGTGCGGCCCGCGCCATTCGCAGTGGCGAAGCCGGATTGATGCTGGCCGGAGGCGTCGAGTCGATGTCCCGTGCACCACTGGTCATGGGCAAGGCCGAGCAGGCTTTTTCGCGCCAGGCGGAGCTGTTCGACACCACCATTGGCTGGCGTTTCGTCAACCCGCTGATGCAACAGCAGTACGGCATCGATTCCATGCCGGAAACGGCAGAGAACGTCGCCGAACAGTTCAACATTTCCCGTGCCGATCAGGACGCGTTTGCCTTGCGTAGCCAGCAGCGCACCGCCGCGGCGCAGGCCCGTGGCCGACTGGCCAAGGAAATCATCGCCGTCCAGATCGCCCAGCGCAAAGGCCCACCCAAGGTGGTCGAACACGACGAGCACCCGCGTGCCGAAACCACGCTGGAACAATTGCAGAAACTCGGCACCCCGTTCCGCGCCAATGGCACGGTCACCGCAGGCAATGCCTCCGGCGTCAACGACGGCGCTTGCGCTCTGCTCCTGGCCAGCCGCGCCGAAGCCCAGCGCTATGGCCTTAAAGCGCGTGCCCGGGTCGTGGCGATGGCCACCGCCGGGGTTGAACCACGGATCATGGGCATTGGCCCGGTACCGGCTACCCGCAAGGTTCTGGAGCGGTCGGGCCTGAGCCTGGCCGACATGGATATCATTGAGCTCAATGAAGCCTTTGCCGCACAAGGGCTGGCAGTGCTGCGCGAGCTGGGCATCGCCGACGATGATCCTCGGGTCAACCCCAATGGTGGCGCGATCGCGCTGGGGCACCCGCTGGGGATGAGCGGCGCCCGCCTGGTGACCACCGCGTTGATCGAGTTGGAGGAACGTCAGGCGCGCTATGCCCTGTGCACCATGTGCATCGGTGTAGGCCAGGGCATTGCGCTGATCATCGAGCGCCTTGACGGCTGAACGTACACCCCAGGCCATGGCGCCCAAGGTATTCTTGGCGTCATGCACTCAGGCCGGTAGCCCCGGCCCTTACAAAAACAATTTGAGTGAACCCATGAACATGCAGATCAGCAATGCCGCCGTGCTCGACCCGATGGAAACCGCCAGCATCGACCAACTGCGCCAGCATCAGCTGGAGCGCTTGCGCTGGAGCCTCGGTCACGCCTACCAGAATGTCCCCATGTACCGTCAGCGCTTCGACGAAGTGGGCGTACACCCCGACGACATCCGCAGCCTCGACGACCTGGCAAAACTCCCGTTTACCTACAAGGCCGATCTGCGCGACAACTACCCCTACGGCATGTTCGCTGTGCCCATGCACGATGTCGTCAGGCTGCATGCGTCCAGCGGCACCACCGGCAAGCCGACCGTGGTCGGCTACACCCAGAACGACATTGACACCTGGGCCAATGTGGTCGCCCGCTCGATCCGTGCCGCCGGTGGGCGCAAAGGCGACAAGGTTCACGTGTCTTACGGCTATGGCTTGTTCACAGGCGGCCTTGGCGCCCACTACGGTGCCGAGCGCCTCGGCTGTACAGTGATTCCAATGTCCGGCGGCCAGACCGAGAAGCAGGTGCAACTGATCCGTGACTTCCAGCCCGACATCATCATGGTCACGCCGTCCTACATGCTGAACATTGCCGATGAAATCGAGCGCCAAGGCATCGACCCGCACCAACTGGCCCTGCGCCTGGGTATTTTCGGCGCCGAGCCCTGGACACCTGAACTACGCAGCGCCCTTGAGTCGCGCCTGGGCATCACGGCCCTGGACATTTATGGCCTTTCGGAAATCATGGGGCCGGGCGTCGCCATGGAGTGTGCGGAAAGCAAGGACGGGCCTACCGTCTGGGAAGACCATTTCTACCCCGAGATCATCGACCCGGTGACCGGGGCGGTACTCCCTGATGGTGAGTTGGGCGAACTGGTGTTCACCTCCTTGAGCAAAGAGGCGCTGCCGATGATTCGCTATCGCACCCGCGACCTCACTCGCCTGTTGCCAGGCACTGCCCGACCGATGCGACGCATCGACAAGATCACCGGACGTAGCGACGACATGTTGATCATCCGGGGTGTCAACGTGTTCCCGACACAGATCGAGGAACAGGTCCTGAAAATAAAACAGCTTTCCGAGTGCTACGAGATGCATCTGTATCGCAATGGCAATCTCGACAGCCTCGATGTACACGTTGAGCTCAGGCCCGACCAACAGCACCTTGGCGAGGATCAGCAGAAAGCCCTGTGCGGCGATCTGAGCCGACACATCAAAACCCACATCGGCATCAGTGCACGTATCGTGCTGCAGCCCGTGTTTTCGATTAAACGCTCCGAGGGCAAGGCCTGCCGGGTGTTCGACAAGCGCACGTAACCCGCCCCATAAGGGCTATTCCAGCAGCACGAAAAGAGCCTCGCTTCGGCGGGGCTTTTTTTCGCCCGCTGTTCGGGTAAAAGCGATACAAAAATTTTATACGACACGTATTTTTGTATTTGATATTTGATTATGTATCACTTATAACTACTGCCAGGCCCAAGCCCACCCCTCAAGGCTGGAGACACAGCATGTACGCACAACTGGTTGAGACCGGCGTAAAACGCCTCAAGACGCTGGAGGAGATGTCCGAGCAGGAGCGCGCGTTCCAGGAAAAGATCGATGCGGAAATCAAGATCGAACCGAAGAACTGGATGCCCGATGCCTACCGGCAAACCCTGATTCGACAGATTTCCCAGCACGCCCACTCGGAAATCGTCGGCATGCTGCCCGAAGGCAACTGGGTCACCCGCGCCCCTAGCCTGAAACGCAAACTGCAACTGATGGCCAAGATCCAGGACGAAGCGGGCCATGGCCTGTACCTGTACAGCGCCATGGAAACCCTGGGTGCCGACCGTGACGAAGAAGTCGCCAAGCTGCACAGCGGCAAGGCCAAGTACTCCAGCATCTTCAACTACCCGACCCTGAACTGGGCGGACATGGGTGCCGTTGGCTGGCTGGTCGACGGCGCCGCGATCGTCAACCAGGTTGTGCTGCAGCGCACCAGTTACGGCCCCTACTCGCGGGCAATGATCCGTATCTGCAAGGAAGAGAGCTTTCACCAGCGCCAGGGCTACGAAATCCTCCTGACCATGATGCGTCACGGTACCCAGGCACAGAAGGACATGGTTCAGGACGCCATCAATCGCCTGTGGTGGCCTGCCCTGATGATGTTCGGCCCAAGCGACGAACACTCACCCAACAGCGCGCAATCGATGGCCTGGAAGATCAAGCGCCAGAGCAACGATGAACTGCGCCAGCGCTTCATCGACCAGACCGTACCGCAACTGGAACTGTTGGGCTGCACCGCACCCGACCCGGAGCTGAAATGGAACGCTGAACGCGGCCACTACGACTTCGGTGCGATTCAGTGGGAAGAGTTCTACGAGGTGCTCAAGGGCAACGGCCCCTGCAACCAGGAACGCCTCGCTACCCGTCGCAAGGCCATCGAAGACGGTGCCTGGGTACGTGCCGCCGCCGTTGCTCATGCCCGTAAAAAACACAACAAGAACGCCGCCTGATCTGGAGTAGCCGAGATGTCCGAGTGGACCCTTTTCGAAGTTTTCGTGCGTAGCAAGCACGGTTTGAACCACAAGCATGTCGGCAGCGTACATGCCGCCGACGCCGCCATGGCCATCGAAAATGCCCGTGAGCTGTACACCCGCCGCAACGAAGGGGTGAGCCTCTGGGTAGTGCCCTCGGCACTGATCACCGCCTCGTCGCCAGACGAAAAAGACCCGTTGTTCGACCCCGCCGAAGACAAGGTCTACCGCCATGCCAGCTTCTATGAGCTGCCGGCTGAAGTGGGGCATATGTAAGATGAACCAGGACCTGATCCAATACCTGCTACGCCTGGGCGACAGCGCCCTGATCCAGGGCCAGCGCCTGTGTGAATGGTGCGGTCGGGCGCCCGCACTGGAAGAAGAATTGGCCTTGATGAACGTTGGCCTGGACCTGGTTGGCCAGGCCCGCAACTGGCTGGAGTACGCCGCCGAACTGGCCAATGACGGTCGCGATGCCGATCACCTGGCCTTCCGCCGCGACGAGCGCGCCTACCGCAACCTGTTGCTGGTCGAGCAACCCAATGGCGATTATGCCGTCACCGTGCTCAAGCAGTTCCTCTATGACGCCTGGCACCTGGCGGTACTGGAAGGCCTGACCCACTCCAGCGACAGCCGCCTGCAAGGCATCGCCGCCAAGGCCGTGAAAGAAGTGACCTATCACCTGCGCCGCTCCAGCGAGTGGGTCGAGCGCCTGGGCGACGGCACAGAGGAAAGCCACCAGCGCATGCTCGCAGCCATCCCGCAGCTGTGGCGCTTTACCGTCGAGCTGAGCGACAGCGATGCCGTCGAGCAGCGCCTGCACGCGGCGGGCCTTATCGGCGACCCGCAGCAGATCGCCGCCGCCTGGCAACAGCAGGTCGAGCGAACGTTCGACAGCGCCACCCTGCCCTTGCCGGCACCGGCCTGCCACTTCTACCTCAGCGGTCGTCAGGGCCTGCACAGCGAGCATCTGGGCTTGCTGCTGGCTGAAATGCAGTTCTTGCCACGAGCCTACCCCGATGCAACCTGGTGAGCTGATAGCCAGCGACCTCGGCGCCCGCGCTGCGGTGCCCGGCGACCTCGACCAGGCCTGGCAGGTGCTGGGCCGGGTCATGGACCCGGAAGTGCCCGTGATCAGCGTGGTCGAGCTGGGGATTGTTCGTGCACTGGCCTGGAATGCCGGGCATTTGCATGTCGTGGTCACCCCGACCTATTCCGGTTGCCCCGCCACTGAAGTCATCGAAGCCGATATTCGTCAGGCCCTGGAAGACGCAGGGTTTAGCGCGCCGCAGCTCGAACGACAGTTGCACCCGGCCTGGACCACCGACTGGATCACCAGCACCGGCCGCGAGCGCTTGCTGGCCTACGGCATCGCGCCCCCGCTGGGCAGTGCCAACAAACGCAGCCTGCTCGGCGATGACGGCACCGTGAACTGCCCGCAATGTGGCAGCGCACACACCGAACTGCTCAGCCAGTTTGGCTCGACCGCCTGCAAAGCCCTGTACCGCTGCTGCGATTGCCGCGAACCC
Organism: Pseudomonas sp. HLS-6; assembly: GCF_002753995.1. Classification (NCBI taxonomy): domain Bacteria; kingdom Pseudomonadati; phylum Pseudomonadota; class Gammaproteobacteria; order Pseudomonadales; family Pseudomonadaceae; genus Pseudomonas; species Pseudomonas sp. HLS-6. Next base: position 2,632,664 of record NZ_CP024478.1, on the reverse strand, counting down.
TTCGATTACTTCAAGTGCATCTAAGCGCGTGATGGAGAGCCACCATGAGCCAATTTCACAGCCTGACCGTCAAGCAAGTGCGCACAGAAACCCGCGATGCGGTGTCGATTCTGTTCGACGTGCCGGCGACGCTCAGCCAGCAGTTTCGTTTTACCCAGGGCCAGTACTTGGTCATGCGCACCCAGCTGGACGGTGAGGAAGTACGCCGTTCCTATTCAATCTGCACCGGGGTCAACGACAGCGAGTTGCGTGTGGCCGTCAAGCGGGTACCGGGTGGTCGCTTCTCCGCCTTCGCCAACGACGTGCTGAGCGCAGGCGATGTGCTCGAGGTGATGCCGCCAGCCGGCAGCTTCAACATCGCCCTCGCCCCTGAACGACAGGGCCGCTATCTGGCGGTTGCCGCTGGCAGCGGCATTACCCCGATCCTGTCGATCATCAAGACCACCCTGGAAACCGAACCCAACAGCCACTTCACCCTGCTCTATGGCAATCGCGCCAGCAGCAGTGCGCTGTTCCGCGAACAGCTTGAGGACCTGAAAAACCGCTACCTGCAGCGCTTGAACCTGATTTTTGTCTTCAGCCGCGAACAGCAGGACATCGACCTTTATAACGGCCGTATTGATGCGGACAAGTGTGGGCAACTGTTCAGCCGTTGGCTTGATGTGCCGCGCCTTGATGCTGCGTTCATCTGCGGACCACAGGCCATGACCGAGATCGTCCGCGACCGCCTCAAGGACAGCGGCATGGCGGCCGAACGCATCCATTTCGAGCTGTTCGCCGCAGCCGGCAACGAGCAGCGTCGCGAAGCTCGCGAGGCAGCACGCCAGGCAGATTCGGCGGTCAGCCAGATCACCGTGATCAGCGACGGCCGCGCCCTGGCCTTCGACCTGCCGCGCAACAGCCAGAGCATCCTCGACGCCGGCAATGCCATCGGCGCCGAACTGCCCTACTCGTGCAAGGCAGGCGTGTGCTCGACCTGCAAGTGCAAGGTCGTCGAAGGTGAAGTGGAGATGGACAGCAACCACGCCCTTGAAGACTACGAAGTGGCCGCCGGCTACGTGCTCTCGTGCCAGAGCTACCCGGTCAGCGACAAGGTCGTCCTGGATTTCGACCAGCTTTGATCCACTCGCAGGGGCTGGCAATGCCTGCCCCTGCTGCAAGCCGGCAACACCCCCAAAACAACTACAAAAAAGATCAAGAGAGCGCCATGACACCCAACGATATCGAAAGCATCTGCAAGCACCCGGACTTTCAACAGCTGGTCAGGCGTAAACAGCGCCTGAACTGGTCGCTGACCCTGGCCATGCTTGTCATCTACTACGGCTTCGTCCTGCTGGTTGCCTTCTCACCCAGCACCCTGGGTCAATCCCTGAGTGGCGGGGTCACCTCGGTCGGCATGCTGGTCGGGGTCGTGATCGTGCTGTTGTCCTTTGCCTTGACCGGCATCTACGTCTATCGCGCCAACAACGTACTCGACCCGCTCAACGACAAAGTCCGGCAGGAGTGCGCCCAATGAAACCCGTATTTACCTTACTGCTGCCGGGCCTGATGATCAGCGACCTGGCGCTCGCCGCCGATGCTACCCGTCCGTTGAACTGGAACGCCATCGGCATGTTCCTGATGTTTGTCCTGTTCACCCTGGGCATTACCCGTTGGGCGGCACGGCGCACCCGCTCAGCCAGCGACTTCTATACCGCCGGTGGCGGCCTGACCGGTTTCCAGAACGGCCTGGCGATTGCTGGCGACATGATCAGCGCGGCGTCGTTCCTCGGCATTTCCGCCATGATGTTCCTCAATGGCTATGACGGCTTGCTCTATGCGCTGGGTGTCCTGGCCGGGTGGCCGATCATCCTGTTCCTGATTGCCGAGCGCTTGCGCAACCTGGGCAAGTACACCTTCGCCGACGTGGTCTCCTATCGTCTGGCACAGACACCCGTGCGCCTGACCTCGGCGTTTGGCACCCTGACCGTTGCCCTGATGTACCTGGTGGCGCAAATGGTCGGTGCCGGCAAGCTGATCGAGTTGTTGTTTGGCATCAGCTACCTGTATGCGGTCATTCTGGTGGGCGTTCTGATGGTGTTCTATGTCACCTTCGGCGGCATGTTGGCCACGACCTGGGTGCAGATCATCAAGGCCGTGCTGTTGCTGTCGGGCACCACCTTCATGGCGCTCATGGTACTGCGGCACTTTGGCTACAGCACTGAAGCGATGTTTGCCGGCGCGGCAGCGGTACACACCAAGGGGCAAGCGATCATGGCGCCCGGCGGGCTGTTGTCCAACCCGATCGACGCGATTTCGCTGGGCCTGGGCATGATGTTCGGGACCGCCGGCCTGCCGCATATCCTGATGCGCTTCTTCACCGTCAGCGACGCCAAGGAAGCGCGCAAGAGCGTGTTCTACGCGACCGGTTTCATCGGCTACTTCTACCTGCTGCTGATTGTCGTCGGCTTTGGCGCCATCGTCATGGTGGGCACAGAGCCAGCCTACCGCGATGCCAGCGGCGCGATCATCGGCGGCGGCAACATGATCGCCGTGCACCTGGCCCAGGCGGTTGGCGGCAACCTGTTCCTCGGTTTCATTTCGGCAGTGGCCTTTGCCACCATTCTGGCGGTGGTCGCCGGCCTGGCGCTGTCCGGTGCTTCGGCGGTCTCCCATGACCTTTATGCCTGCGTCGTGCGCAAGGGCAAAGCCACCGAGCAGGAAGAAATGCGCGTGTCGCGTATTGCCACCCTGGCGATCGGCGTTCTGGCGATCATCCTCGGCCTGCTCTTCGAGTCGCAGAACATCGCCTTCCTCTCCGGCCTGGTATTGGCCATCGCGGCCTCGGTGAACTTCCCGGTGCTGTTCCTCTCGATGTTCTGGAAAGGCCTGACCACCCGCGGCGCAGTCGCCGGCAGCATGGCTGGCCTGGTCTCGGCCATCGCCCTGCTGGTGCTCAGCCCGGCGGTCTGGGTCAACGTCCTGCACTTCGACAAAGCACTGTTCCCCTACAACAACCCGGCCCTGTTCTCCATGAGCCTGGCGTTCCTTGGCGCCTGGGTGTTCTCAGTGACCGACAGCTCACCACAAGCAGCGCAAGAACGCGGCCGCTACCTGGCCCAGTTCATTCGCTCGATGACCGGAATCGGCGCCGCCGGTGCCAGTAAACACTGACCATTACGTAACGCTGTCACAGGACTGTTGGGTATAAAAATAATGAACCACATACGTACTGCTTCCGCTCCACAGCTTGCCGCCATGCTGGCTGGCCTCACCTTGCCGATGGCCGCCGCACCGGCCTTGGCTGACTTTATCGAGGACAGCCACGCCAAGATCGAACTGCGTAACCACTACCTGAATCGTGATTTTCGTCAAAGCAACGCGCCACAGGCCAAGGCCGACGAGTGGGCACAGGGCTTTACCACGAAAATCGAATCGGGTTTCACCGAAGGCACGGTGGGCTTCGGTGTCGACGCCATGGGCCAACTGGGTATCAAACTGGACTCAAGCCGCGATCGTCGCGGTACGGGCCTGCTGCCTTACGGCCGCAACAGCCTGGAGCCGGACGATGATTACAGCGAACTGGGTTTGACCGCCAAGCTGCGCGCGTCAAAGAGTGTCCTGCGCCTGGGCACCCTGCAGCCGCTACTGCCGGTGGTGGTCTACAACGACACCCGCCTGCTCGCTTCGACCTTTCAGGGTGGTTTGCTGACCAGCCAGGAACTCGACGGGCTGACCTTCAACGGCGGGCGGCTGACCAAAACCAATCTGCGCGACTCCTCCAGCCGTGACGATATCGGGTATGGCGCAGCCACAAGTGACGCCTTCGACTTTGCCGGCGGCAGTTGGGCAATCAACCCGCAACTGGCACTGAGCTACTACTACGGCAAGCTGGAGGATATCTACCGCCAGCAGTTCGTCGGTCTGGTGCATACCTGGCCATTGGGCGAAGGCTTAAGCCTGCGCAGCGATATCCGCTACTTCGACAGCCGTGAAGACGGCGCCGAACGCGCCGGGCGCATCGATAACCGCAACTTCAACGGCATGTTCACCCTGGGTGTCGGTGCCCACAAGTTCAGCACCAACTTCCAGCAGCAGTCCGGCGACAGTGCGTTCCCGTTCCTCAATGGTGGTGACCCCTATGTGGTCAACCTGGTGACCTACAACACCTTCACCCGCGCTGGCCTGGACTCCTGGCAAGTGCGCTATGACTACGACTTCGCCGCCCTCGGCGTACCGGGTCTGAGCTTCATGACCCGTTACACCGACGGTCGTCACGCCAAGACGGCCAGCGTGGACAACGGTCGTGAGTGGGAACGCGATACCGATATCGCCTATGTGGTGCAGAGCGGGCCACTGAAAAACGTCAGCCTGCGCTGGCGCAACGTCACCTTCCGCTCCGGCAATGGCCTGACCAACGCCGTGGACGAGAACCGCCTCATTGTCGGCTACACCCTGGCGCTCTGGTAAGCGCCCTCCCGCTGCGCCAGCGCTGGCGCAGCGGCCTTATTCACGTAGGAGAACACCTGATGTCTCACGCCCCAACCTTGCAAAGCTTCATCGGCGGCCGCTGGATCGGCCAGCACGGCGCTCAACCCCTGCGCAGCGCCCTGGACGGCCATATCCTGGCCTACAGCCACGAAGAGCGCCCAGACTTCGCCGAAGCCATTGAACACGCACGGGCCCGTGGGCTGGCTGAACTCATGGCCATGGACTTCCAGCAGCGTGCCGCCCGGCTGAAGGCCCTGGCGCTGTACCTGAGCGAACGCAAGGAGCAGCTGTATGCCCTGTCGCACCACAGCGGCGCCACCCGTGCCGACAGCTGGATCGACATCGAAGGCGGCAACGCTACCCTGTTCGCCTACTCGGGTATCGGTACCCGTGAACTGCCGTCGGGCAATATCGTCCATGAAGGCCCGGCCATACCGCTGGGCAAGCAAGGCCACTTCGCCGGTAGCCATATCCTGGTGCCGCGCGCGGGCCTGGCCGTGCACATCAACGCCTTCAACTTCCCGATCTGGGGCATGCTGGAAAAGTTTGCGCCGACCTTCCTTGCGGGCATGCCGTGCATCGTCAAGCCGGCCACCTCCACCAGCTACCTGACCGAGGCAGTCGTGCGCCTGATGGATCAGTCCGGCCTGTTGCCGGTCGGCAGCCTGCAATTGGTGATCGGCGGCACCGGCGACTTGCTCGACCGCTTGCAGGGCCAGGACGTGGTCACGTTTACCGGTTCTGCCGACACCGCCGCCAAACTGCGCGTCACGCCGAACCTGATCCGCAATTCGGTACCTTTCACGGCCGAGGCCGATTCGCTGAACTGCGCGATTCTGGGCCCGGACGTAACCCCGGACGACCCGGAGTTTGACCTGTACATCAAGGAAGTGGTCCGCGAGATGACCACCAAGGCCGGGCAGAAATGTACCGCCATCCGCCGCGCCATCGTCCCGGCCAAGCACTTCGACGCGGTCGCTACCCGCCTGCGCGAGCGCCTGAGCAAGGTGGTGGTCGGCGACCCATCGGTGGAAGGCGTACGCATGGGCGCCCTCGCCTCCCATAGCCAACAGGCCGATGTCGCTGAACGTGTGCAGAGCCTGCTGCAAAGCTGCGACCTGCTGTTCGGCGAGCGCGATGGTTTCGCCCCGGTTGGCGAAGGCGTCGCGGAAGGTGCGTTCTTCGCCCCGACCCTGCTCCAGGCGCGCAATCCGCACGCCGAGGGCGGTGCTCACGATATCGAAGCCTTCGGCCCGGTCAGTACACTGATGGCCTACGATGATCTGGACGAAGCCTTGGCGCTGGCGGCTCGCGGCAAAGGCAGCCTGGTCGCAACGCTGGTCACCCATGATCGCCAGGTCGCCGCCAAGGCGATCCCCGCCGCTGCCGCATGGCATGGGCGCCTTCTGGTGCTGGACCGCGAAGCGGCAGTAGAGTCCACAGGGCACGGCTCGCCACTGCCACAGCTCAAGCACGGCGGCCCCGGTCGAGCCGGCGGCGGTGAGGAACTGGGCGGCCTGCGTGCGGTCAAGCACTACTTGCAGCGCGCCGCCGTGCAAGGCTCACCGAGCATGCTGATGGCGGTTACCGGTGAATACGTACGTGGCGCCGAAGTGATCGAAACCGAGGTGCACCCGTTCCGCCGGCACTTTGAAGACCTGCAGATCGGGGAGTCACTGCTGACCCATCGACGTACCGTGACCGAAGCCGATCTGGTCAACTTCGGCTGCCTGTCGGGCGACCATTTCTACATGCACTTCGATGACATCGCCGCCAAGGAATCGCAGTTCGGCAAACGCATCGCCCATGGTTACTTTGTGCTATCGGCGGCAGCTGGGCTGTTCGTCAGCGCCGCACCCGGCCCGGTGCTGGCCAACTATGGCCTGGACACCCTGCGGTTTATCAATCCGGTGGGCATCGGCGACACCATCCAGGCGCGCCTGACCTGCAAGCGCAAGATCGACCAGGGCAAAAAGAGCCCACAGGGTATCCCGCAGGGGGTCGTGGCCTGGGATGTCGAAGTCACCAATCAGCTCGGCGAGCTGGTGGCCAGCTACGACATCTTGACGCTGGTGGTAAAACGCCAAGGCTGATTCACGCAGCAAGCGTGCGCCGCTAGACCGCAGGAACGCCAGCACCCATGCAGTCATTGTGGGTGCTGGCCTGCTGGCGGAGTTGATGGTCACTCCCTGACGGTTACGATGATCGCCCACCCCTTGCCCGCAGAAACCTCACTTATGACCGTGCACATTCGCCCCGCCCGCCTTGAAGACGCAGGGCGCATTCTCGAGCTGATCATCGAGCTCGCCGACTACGAACGCGCCCGCCATGAAGTGGTCGCCAACCTCGCCGATATCGAGCGCAGCCTGTTCAGCCCTGAGGCGACGGCCAAAGCGCTGATCTGCGAGCGCGATGGCCAGGTCATCGGCTACGCGGTGTACTTTTTCAGCTACTCCACCTGGCTGGGCAGCAACGGCATCTACCTCGAAGACCTTTACATCACCCCGACCAACGCGGTAGCGGCGCAGGCAAGCAGTTGCTGCGCCATATCGCCCGAGAAGCCTGCGACAAGGGGTGCGGCCGCCTGGAGTGGAGCGTACTGGACTGGAACGAACCCGCCATTCAGTTCTACCGCTCGATTGGCGCACAGCCTCAGGATGAGTGGGTGCGCTACCGGATGGAAGGCCAGACCTTGCACGCGTTTGCGCGCGGCGACCGCTAAAGCGGATCGGGCATTACTGAATCGGGCAGTTGGCATCGGCAGGCACACCCAGGTGCGCGCAAAGGCAGGGCTCAACGTGAATGCCCAGGCTCACGCTGCCCACCTGTTGCTGAACACCTCCGCGAATACGACGATTGCGCCGCTGATGGGTTTCGCGGACCTGTTGCCAGCCCGCGGCGCTGTGGGCCAGTCGTGCAGCATGCGTTGGATGGTGGTACCTGGCGCCGTGTGAATAAACCAGCTTGCTCCAGCGATCCAGTGGCGCAGGCGGCACGCTGTTGATGTTGCCACCATGATGACTGGCTACCAGCCCTCGATAGCCACACGCCCGAACTTGCGGGTAATGAAGGTATAACGACGCGTAGTCGGCATCGCCCACTGTTAGCAGGTACTGCGGCTCACGCCTTGAAGCACCGGCATTGATCAGCAGTGCCAGGCCCGTGTTGTTATTGTCATTGTGGCCACCCTGTGGCTGACACTTGATGATGCGATGGCCCTGATGGCTGACAACGCCATTGAGCTGACTCGGCCAGATGTAGAGGTTACCCCGCCGCGCCAAGGCGAGCGCCAGTCGCCAGCCCATGCTGGAAACACGCTGACCGCTCTGCGCACGCCCTTGATTGGGTACGATCCAGGGGCGATCAAGCGCCCGTGGATCCCACGCGATGCGAATACCACGGCCACCGAAAAGCGGCTGTCCGGCAGCGGCGCCAGCCCAGTGGTCCATGTCCCAGTGCGACAGGATGACCGGTGCCTCGGCTGACGCGTTGGCAAAGGGGTCCAACGGCGGGCTGGGCAAGGTGGCATAGTTGTACCCTGTCGGGACACCGCAGTCGTAGAACAGCACGGCGTGTTTGCCTCGGCACGGGCAGATCGCACTGGGATACAGTGAATTCCAGTTAGCCTGGCCGACATCATGCACGACCAACATCGGCCAATCACAATTATCGGTAGCCTGCTGGAACAACTCGGCAATACTCGCTTTGGAGGAAACCGGCAGGCCGCGCAATTGGCTAAAGCGCACCAGTTTGCGAAGCGTCTCGCCTTTGTCCAGCACTTGCACATCGAGGATTTCCAAAGGCGTTCGCGCATCGTCAAGCGCCCTGAAGGCATACAGTGACGCTTGTGCATCGGGTGATGACGACAGGCGGAAGTCGACCTTGAACCAGTTCAGGCCGGGCTGCCGTTCCCCTGGCCAGCTCGCCATGGCCAAGGGGCTCAGGCGCAGCAACCAGGACTCGGGCTCCCACTCACTGTTCAGCGCCAAGCCGAGGGATTGCGGGGCGGCCTCAAACGAGCGGACCTCAACCCCATCCAACACCGTGTCTTCACCCTCACCCGCCTGAGACGGGTCGATCAGCGCATACACGGAAACACACCTTTCAAGCCGTGCCTGCAGTTGCTGCCTGTCCTTGAGATCCTGCCCGTTCATTCCCTGATTCCGGTGTTACCAAAGCCAGCAAGCATGCCACAACAGGCGTTGCCAGTGGGGCCGCTCAGGGTTCCAGCCCGATACCCCGCAAGATGACGCAGGTGACGGTCTGCACGGCGCGCTCAAACTGGAGGTCATCAAGGGGCTGATGCGCGTTCAGCAGGCTGACCTGATGGCTGAAGTCGGCGTAGTGCTGGGTCGAGGCCCAGATCATGTACAGCAACCCTGAGGGCTCGACCGGCAGGATGCGTCCGTCTTCGACCCATTGACGAATTTTCGCCTCCTTCAGTTTCGCCCAGCCGCACAGGCTGTCATCCAGGGCTGTGCCGAGGTTAGGCGCACCATGGATAATTTCGTCGGCCCAGACCTTGGAGCCATGAGGCCGGCTGCGCGAATGATTCATCTTGGCGCGTATGTAGCTGCTGAGCACGATCCTCGGATCGTCATACAGCTCGAAACACAGCGCATCCTGTTTCCACACCTCAAGCAAGCCGAGCACTACAGCCTGATACAACTCTGCCTTGGTACTGAAGTAATAGTGCACATTGCTACGCGGCAGTTCGGCAGCCTCGGCAATGTCGGCCATGGCGGTGCCGGCAAAGCCTTTTTCGGCAAATACCTTTTCCGCAGCGAGGAGAATACTGTCGACATTGCGTTGGCGAATACTGGGTTTGCGCGGGGCCATGGGCGAATCCATTGCGGCTGACACGGCAAGGCTACGCCGATTCACTCACCTCAGGCAAAAGCCTTGTGTGCGGTCATGGTCACTCAACGACGTTCAGCAGCACCTACCCGCACCATGACTGCACTCAGGCCATAACATAAACGGCGGCGGATCAACCGCCATGGTTGCAGGCTTGCGCCAGTTTCAGGTAGTCCAGGCTACGCAGTTGCCCGGCCGAATCCTTGTAGACCATACGTGCCTTTACCACCTCACACAGCATCGACTCCGGCTCACTCAGGTTGACCACCTTGGCCACATCAAGCGGCATGCCATAGTGATACAACGGTACTGCGTCTTGTGCCTGCACAGCAGCACAGGCCAGCAAGGCCGATGCCAACACCCAACGCGCTTTCATGAGGGTTGCCCTCCAAATGGAAATGGCTGACACCCTTGAGTGTGGCGTCGCACAGAACACGCGTAGGTTTTGCGGATCAACGGCACGCCTTCAGTTACACGGGTGAAACACCCGCCGCCCATCATCTGGCCACAGGGCTCGCCTGACGCTTACCCTCCTCGCTCATGGCGCCGGCATAACCACCCGGAGAAAAACGCAAGGTCACCACGAGCATCAGTACCACTGTCAAGGTCAGCAACAACCACGAGGCCTGGAAATCGCCGCTAATATCCCGCAGCCAGCCTGTCAGGTAGGGAATGATGCCGGTGATGATAAAACCGATACCTTGGACAAACGCCGCCAGTGCCCCTGCCTCGGCAGGCTTGCCGCGCAAGTGTTCAAGGGTGAGCGTGAGGCTCAGGCTGAAGCAGGCGCCCAGGCCGAAACCAATTAGCGCCACCCACAGCCCCGACCATAATGAAGGCTGCATCAGCAGGCCGATAAAGCCCAGCAACTGCGACAACAAGGCCACCAACAGCCCCGGGCGCCGATCAGCCAAACGCCGCAACAGCAACGGCAGGCCCAACGCACCCAACACCTGGAAAATGGTCATCAAGCCAATCAACTCGCCGCCGCCCTGGGCGCTGCCACCGATCTGCCGATAGTAGGCCGGCAACCAGGCAACCATGCTGGTGTAACCACCGTTGATCAGGCCAAAGTAGCCCGCCAGCAACCACGCACGGCGGCTGCCGAAAAAGTGTCGCCTGGCCTCTGCCCCACTACGCGCCTGCTCCGCGCTGGGGCGCGCCACGCACCACAAGACCAGGGCCAGCAGCGCCGGTAGCAGCCACACCCCAAGACCCGCCTGCCAGTGCCCGGCCGTTTCCGCGATCCGCGGGCCGAGCACGGCGGCGATTCCACCACCGCTCATCAACGCTGCCGAATACACGCCCATGGCCAACGCCAGGCGTGAGGGGAACCAACGATTGACCAGGCCTGGCATCAAGGCCTGAATAAAAGCCACACCCAGGCCAGCCAACGCGGCACTGGCAATCAGCGCCGTACCACTGTGCAGAAACAGGCGCCAGGTACACGCCAGGGCAATGGCTGCAAGCCCGGCAAGCATCCCGTGGTGCTCGCTCAGCCAGCGGCGTAGCCAGGGTTGCAGCAACGGTACCAGGCCCATGCACAACACCGGCAACGCGGTGAGCAGTGCCGCCTGCTGGTAACCCAGGCCGGTGCTGTTGCGAATCTCCTCCAGCAACGGGCCGATGCTGGTCAGGATCGGCCGCAGGTTAATCGCCACCGCCACCACCAACAGCCAGCCGAGCGCGCCGGTCCGACTCAGGTGCGCGTTCATTTCGCTGTTCATGCTTGCGCCTTTTAATGAGATTCAACACAGGCCGGTGATTATCCTGAGACGCCGGGGTAGTATGAAATTAATTGATTTCATGCATGCCAGTGGGATTTCGAATGCTTGACCCTTTACTGTTGCGCAGCTTCGTCACTGTCGTCGAAGCCGGCAGTTTCACCCGCGCTGGCGAGCGCCTGCACCTAACCCAATCAACCATCAGCCAACAGATCATCCGGTTGGAGCAACGCCTGGGCTGCCGTTTGCTGGACCGCAGCCAGCGGCAGGTCTGGCCGACCGAAGCAGGCGAACGGCTGCTGGGCTATGCCCGGCGCATCCTGCGCCTGGAAGAGGAAGCGCGCCACGCCCTGAGCCCTCAGCAACCGGAGGTGGCGTTGCGTCTTGGGGTGCCGGATGACTTCGCGGGCGAAATTCTCACGACGCCATTGAGCCACCTGCTGGCCGAGCGGCCACGTATGCGCCTGGAGGTCGAGTGCGGCCTCAGCCTGCCGCTGCTGCACCTGTACCGTAATGGCGAACTGGACCTGCTGCTGGTCAAGCAATGGGGCGCTGACAGTGACTGTCATGCGTACTGGCCGGAACCGTTGGCTTGGGTCAGCAGTGCCAGACACCCGATAACCGACCCCGTGCCCTTGGTGGTGTTCCCGGTAGGTGCGCTGTATCGCCAGGAAATGATCCATGCGCTGGAAGCGGCCGGGCGCCCTTGGCGTATCAGTTACTCCAGCACCAGCCTGGCCAGCATCAGCGCGGCAGTGAATGCAGGCTTGGGGGTTAGCCTGATCCCGGCACGCAGTGTTGAACCCAGCCATCGCGTACTGGGTGTCAATGAAGGCTTCGCGCCCATCGCCGGGTTGACACTGGCACTCTACGCCCGCCCGGCGCTGGACGATGATGGCGCGGCACTGCGCGACAGTCTGGAGGCCTTGTGTGAGCGTCGCGCCGCACACTGACAGCCTCAAGGCACCGTAACACTCCCAGGGCTCAAGATCGCTGGTCGCCTGTGTCGCTATTGGGTAAATTAGCCGCGCTCGCTCTAGGTGGGCTGTTCGTTCCCCTTAAGCCAAGGACCCCACGTTGACTGCAAAGCCGCCCTCTTCGTCCTGGATTCGCTCCCCCTTGCGCAGCTTGCGCCAGCGAATGCAACGCGGCTCTACCCTCAACGATGGCCCCGCTCAGCAGTTGCGCCTGTGGTTCCAGCACAAAGCCCACGAACAGGGCTATACCCTGAGCCACAGCCAGCAACAGGTGATCGGCTTCATGGCCGGGCAGGTCGAACAACTGGCGCGGGGCCAGGCACGCAGCCTGTACCTCTATGGCGGTGTCGGGCGAGGCAAAAGCTGGTTGCTGGAGGGATTCTTCCGGGCAATCACCCTGGAGCAAAAACGCCGCCTGCACTTTCATGACTTCTTCGCCCGGCTGCACGACGGCATGTTCCGTCATCGGCATGCCGACAATGCGCTGGCCTGCACCCTTGACGAGTTGCTCGAGGACTGCAAAGTCCTGTGCTTCGATGAGTTCCATGTCCATGACATCGGTGACGCCATGCTCATCACCCAACTGTTCAAGGCGTTGTTCGAGCGACGCATCCTGCTGCTGGTCACCTCCAACTACCCGCCCGAAGGGCTACTGCCAAACCCGCTCTACCACCAGCGTTTCGAACCGGTCATCCGCCTGATCAAACAGCACATGCACGTCGTCGAAGTGGGCGGCGAGGACTACCGGGGCCTGCCGGGCAGCGGCAGCCACCAGCGTTTTACCCAGGGTTGCTACCTGTGGCCAGGCAATGCCGAGCAACGTGCTGCCCTCGACCTGCCACCGGCGCAGCCCACCGCCCTTGCAGTGGGAAAACGAGATGTACAGGCCTGGCTAGTTGACGGCGAGCGTGTTGCGTTCGACTTCGCGGCCCTTTGCGAACAACCCACCGCCGTCATCGACTACTTGCAATTGGCACAGCGCTTCGAGCATTGGGTCATCGATGGCCTGCCAAACCTGGCGGACTGTTCGATCGCCGCCCAGCAGCGTTTCATCAACCTGATTGACGTGCTCTACGACCAGGACAAGTATCTGGTGCTGATTGGCGAACAGCCATTGGACGCCGCCCTGCAAGGGACAGCCAACGACCTGGCCCGCACCCGCAGCCGCCTCGGGCAGTTGCAGCAGAAGACAGAACAGTGAGAACACGCGGTACATGGCCTGTGTCTCAGGCCATGTACCGCCTACCCGTTAGCCTGCCCGGGCAAGGCTGGCGAGCACTGCCTCGATCTCATCCAGCACGGCGGGGTCATCGAGCGTCGATGGCGGCGTATAGGGCTGTTGATCGGCGATCTTGCGCAACACGGCCCGGAGAATTTTCCCTGAGCGCGTCTTGGGCAGGCGCTTGACCACACGAACCTGATTGAAGCAGGCCAGTGCGCCGATCTGCTCGCGAACGCGGGCAACCAGCTCGCTCTGCAACTGCTGCTCACTGATTGGCGTCGCGTCCTTGAGCACTACCAGTGCCAGTGGCACCTGGCCCTTGATCTCGTCGTAGACACCGATCACCGCACATTCGGCCACGGCCGGATGCGCGGCCACCAGGTCTTCCATTTCACCGGTCGACAGGCGATGACCTGAGACGTTGATCACATCATCGGTGCGCCCCATGATGTAGACAAAGCCGTCATCATCCAGGTAACCGCCGTCTCCGGTATGGTAGTAACCCGGATACGTCTGCAGGTACGACTGCACGTAACGTGCATGGTCGCCCCACAAGGTCTGGCTGCAGCCGGGCGGCAACGGCAAGGCAATGACGATGGCTCCTTGCTGATTCGGCCCCAGCAAATGCCCGTCGTCATCCAGTACCTGAACGTGGTACCCCGGTACCGCACGGTTGCTCGATCCCGCTCGCACGCCACTGCCATCAAGACCGACACAGGGCGCTGTCACCGGCCAGCCGGTTTCGGTCTGCCACCAGTGATCGTGGACCGCCTTGCCACTGGTTGCCTCAAGCCATTGGTGGGTGCTGGAGTCAAGTTTCTCGCCGGCCAGGAACAACTGACGCAACGAGCTCAGGTCATATTTACGCAGCAACAGGCCTTCCGGGTCCTCCTTGCGCACCGCCCGCATCGCTGTCGGCGCGCAGAACATCCCGTTAACCTTGTACTGCTCTACCACACGCCAGTAAGCACCGGCATCTGGTGTACGAATCGGCTTGCCCTCGTAGAACACACTGGTGCAGCCATTCATCAGCGGCCCGTAAACGATCAACGAGTGCCCGACCACCCAGCCCACATCGGAGATCCCCCACCAGACATCACCCGGCTGCATGCCATAGATGTGCTGCATGGCGAACTTCAGCGCCACGGCATTGCCGCCGTTTTCGCGCACGATACCTTTGGGTTTTCCGGTGGTGCCCGAGGTGTACATGATGTAGAGCGGGTCGGCAGCGCCCAGCTCGACTGGCGCGACCGGTTCAGCACTGGCGACGGCGGCCTGCCAATCCAGATCGCGTCCCTCGATCATCTCGGCACGGGCTTGCGGGCGCTGAAGTACCAGTACCTGCCTGGGCTGATGTTGTGCCAGTTGCAGGGCCCGGTCGACCAAGGGTTTGTAGGCAATGACCCGGTCGAACTCCAACCCGCAGGAGGCAGTCAGCAGCAGTTTTGGCCGGGCATCATCGATGCGCAGGGCCAACTCATTGGCGGCAAAGCCACCAAACACTACCGAATGCACCGCGCCAATGCGGGCACAGGCGAGCATGGCCATGGCGGCCTGGGGCACCATGGGCATGTAGATGATGACACCGTCACCCTTTTCCACACCCAACTGGCGCAGCAAGCCGGCCAGGCGTGCGACTTCGTCGCGCATTTGCAGGTAGGTAAAGGTTTGCTGGGTGTGGGTTACCGGGGAGTCATAGATCAGCGCGACTTGCTCGCCACGGCCTTGCTCGATTTGATAATCAAGGGCCAGGTAGCAGCTGTTCAAGCGGCCATCGCTGAACCACTGGTGCGTACCATCGGCGTTTTCGGTCAGCGTCTGTGTCGGTTTTCGGTACCAGGCGAAGTCATTGGCTTGCTCGGCCCAAAACGCAGCGGGGTCAGCAATGGAGCGATCATAGCAGTGCTGGTAAGTCATCGATGTCGAACCCTGAGCTTGTTGTTATTTAAGGGCGAACGATGAGTATGGACCGCTTCAATGAAGCCGCCATGGTACTAAGGTCTTATTTTTCGGCGCCGCTACGCGCCAATGAATCCTCGAACACCTTCCACAATGCGGCCAGCCGTCGGGCATAGGCCTCAGGCCCGGCGTAGATCAGCTCCACCGCCAAACTGTCGACAATTCCCATGTAGGCATCCCGGTAGAGTACGGCCTGCTCATCCTCGAACGTCGGCCGATAGGCCTTCATGCGTGCAACGAACAACGCCGCCAGCCGCGCCAGATAACCTTCGAACCCCGCGGAGATCCAGGCCCGCAGCTCCGTCGGCGGAAAAAACGCCGTGCGCAGCAAGAAACGTAAATGCGCCGACCCTAGATAGCGCTCACCCAGACGCTGGCAGTACAGCCCGCCGGGAACATCGCCATGCGGATGAGCAAAACAGTCCTCGACATACAACCGCTCTGCTTCCACCGCACGCTCGAAGACGGCCTGGAACAGGTCGTCCTTGCTGCTGAAATGCGCATACAACGATGGCTTGCGCATACCCGCCGCCACCGCAATGTCATTGAGCGAACAGGCGTCGTAGCCGCTGTTGGCAAAATGCTCGACAGCAATCACGCATATCTTTTCTGCCGAAGGCGACAGGGTTCTCATGCAGCGTTCTCCGGAAAACAGTTACCTGGGCATCAGTGCCCGGCCAGGTGCGGCCGCTCGCCAGGCGCACAGCGCACACTGGCACGCACCAGCACCGCTACCAACGCAGCCGACAGCGCCAGCAGCAACGCCCAATGCGATGCGCCCAAAGGCGCCATGATGCCTGACAACGGCGTGGCGAACGACGAAATGATCAACTGAAACGCCCCCAGCAACGCCGCCGTAGAGCCTAGTGCACGGGTTTGTGAAGCCATGGCCATCGACATCAGCGTGGCCTCGGCTACGCCCAGCCCAAACATGGCCAAGGCCATGCCTGCGACGATCCCGACCAGCCCGCTGGCGGTAACGGCGCCAATCAGTACCAGTAGCGAACCGAGCAACATGCAGCCAGCGCCGACCAACGCCAACCGACCAAGCCCTTTGCGCGCCACCAGCCGCCCCGCCGTGATCGCCCCCAGCAAAATCGCAATGCCGGTGGCTCCGAACAGCGTGCCAAACGCCTCGACCGACAGCCCATAGTGGTGCTGATAGACGTACGCGGCGCCACCAATGTAGGCGAACAGGAAGAAAAACACCGCCGCCAGCGCCAACGCCGGGCGCAGGAACTGCCGGTCACTGGCAATCCCTGCATAGGTGCGCAGACACGCCCTGGGTCGAAAGGCCATACGTTGGTCTGCAGGCAAGGTTTCCTTGAGCACCAGGCTGGCGTTCAGCAGCACGACGGCACCCAGCGTGGCCAACACCAGCATGACCATTCGCCAGCCATAGTGCGCACCAACAACGCCCCCCAAGGCCGGCGCAACAACCGGCGCCAGGCCTTCAATGGTCATCAGCAAGGCAAAGAGTTGCGCCGCCCGGGCGCCTTCGGCGACATCGCGCACCATGCTCATGATCACGACCAGTGTCAGGGCACTGCCCAAGCCCTGGACAAAGCGCGCCACAACCAACGCGTCGAGGGAATCTGCGCGGGCCGCCCATACCGAACTGAGGATGAACACCAGCAGCCCTGCCAACAATGGCCGACGTCGACCCAGCATATCGATCAGCGGGCCAAACAACAGTTGCCCGGCGCCCATGGCCAGCAGGAACACCGTCAAGGTCAACTGCACGGCGGCGTATGACGTTCGAAATTCGGCAGCAATCGCCGGCATG
This sequence comes from Pseudomonas sp. HLS-6, assembly GCF_002753995.1. Classification (NCBI taxonomy): domain Bacteria; kingdom Pseudomonadati; phylum Pseudomonadota; class Gammaproteobacteria; order Pseudomonadales; family Pseudomonadaceae; genus Pseudomonas; species Pseudomonas sp. HLS-6. The sequence goes on along the minus strand of NZ_CP024478.1, from coordinate 2,615,669 downwards.
CTGGCCAGGTACATGTCGACTGCCGAAGGGCCAAGGGCGCCGATCAGCGCCAGCGCCACGGCAAACCGAACAGGCGGTGATGGCGTTTTCGTTACGGTATGCATGTGCTCGATTTCCAATTCGCCCCAGACAAAACCTAACGGTCGGTAGGCTTCTGAGTGACGCGAGCGTATACACCTCTTTTCAACGGGTCAAGTCATCAACACAGGCGGGCCGGAGCGACACCCCCGTTGCACGGCCAACAGGGCTGCCATTCCAAAGACGTACAACCTTAAGCGGGGGTGTGAGCCTGTTGGCGCAGGCGTTCGGTGTCTACACGAACAAACACCGAGTCGGCGGTCACGGTCAGGACATCACCGGCCCAGATTTCGCAAATCACCCGGCTCTTGCGCCCTACTTCGCCTTCAACGCGGGCCTTGAGCACCAACTCGACGCCCATGGGGGTCGGCTTGAGGTAGGTCAGGCTCAGTTGCCCGGTCACGCAGTCGATACGTGGCAGGCTACCCGGTTCACGGCCCTCGGCACGGTAGTGATAGGCCATTGCCGTCCAGTTGGAATGACAATCGACCAGCATCGCCAGCAGGCCGCCGTAGACCAGCCCCGGCCAACCATGGAATTCACTTGCCGGGGTGTGCTTGCACAGCACATGCACGCCGTCTTCGGCCCAATGGCTTTCAACGTGCAGACCGGTAGGGTGGGAACAGCCGCAGCCGTAGCAGGAACCCTCGGGCGAGGCCAACTGCTGGATGGAAAGTACATGGGTGTTGTTCATAAACGTCCTGATTGTTGTTATGGGAACAATTGTAGGACCGATGTTAACGCCATGCTGGCGTCTCGACCACCGGGCAGGCAACGAGGCTGCCCGGCAGTGTGACGGGAAGGTATTAGCTTGCCAGACCGACGTAGACGTTTTGCACGTCGTCGTGGTTGTCGATGGCCTCAAGGAAGGCTTCGACTTCAGCGAGCTTTTCTTCGCTGTCGAGGGTGACGGGGTTCTTCGGTACATAACCGATTTTCGCCGAAATGACGCTGAAACCGTGCTCAGGCAGCGCCTTCTGCACCGCATCCAGATCGGTGGTTTCGGTAATGAACAGGGTCGCGCCCTCTTCGGCAGGCTCGAAATCCTGGGCGCCGGCTTCGATGGCGGCCATTTCCGGGTCGGCGTCGGCGCTGTCCGGGCTGGCTTCGATCAGGCCAACGTGGTTGAAGTCCCAGGACACCGAACCCTCGGCACCCAACTGACCCTTGCGGAACAGTACGCGGATTTCAGCAACGGTGCGGTTGACGTTGTCGGTCAGGCACTCGACGATCAGTGGCACCTGATGCGGAGCGAAACCTTCGTACTTGACCAGGGTGTACTGCACGACGTCACCCGACAGGCCAGCACCTTTCTTGATCGCGCGCTCCAGGGTTTCGCGAGGCATCGAGGCCTTCTTGGCCTGCTCGACCACCAGACGCAGGCGGGAGTTCATGTCAGGGTCGGCACCACCGCGTGCGGCGATCTGGATTTCCTTGGCCAGCTTGCCGAAGATCTTGCCCTTGGCATTGGCTGCTGCTTCTTTATGTTTGGCTTTCCACTGTGCGCCCATGTCGACTCTCTTTCTGTGCTTCAAGCGCCGGTTCAGGTAGCGACCGGCAAAGTGGGTGCAGTTTATACGCCCTCTTTGCCGCAATCGACAAAAAATCGCCTCAACCCTTGTCGGCCTTGCCAGCCGCTGCAGCAAACCTGGCCAGGTGCACATCCAGGCGGCGGGGTCGGCGCCCATGGTCTTCGGCCTGCTCCTTGCGCCGGATCGCATTGCGCACCATCAACGACCCCAGGTAACGGATCGGTTCAGGTGGAAAATAGCCCAACGGGCCATTGACCAGCGGCGAGCGCGTCCAGGCGTTGTCGAGCCCCAAAACCAATGAGGACAGAATCTGCCCGCCCATATGGCAAGGCCCCACCCCACTCCCGGAGTAGCCAAAGCCATAGAACACCTGGCCCTCGCCCTGCAACCGGCCAAAAAACGGCAAGCCGGTGACCGAGCGGTCAGAAGGACCGTTCCAGGTCGCCGCGATCCGTGCGTCGGCCAATGCCGGGAAAAACTCGCCAAGGCTTCGCCGCAACAACGGCTCGTAGGGCGACGGCTGATCGAACACCGGCAGCATTTTTCCGCCATAAGCAAAAGTATTACCGCCTTTGCCAAGCATCAGCCGGCCATCCGGGGTGTTGTGGTAGTAATGCACGAAAATCCGCGAATCCAGCACACTGATACCTGTGCTCAAGCCCATCTGTTCGAGTAACTGTGGGTACGGCTCAGTGATGATCATGTCACTGGAGACAATCGCTACGCTGCGTTCGAACTGTGGGAACGCCCGTGCCATCCAGGCATTCAAGGCCAGCACCACACGGTCGGCGTGTACCGTACCGTGGGCGGTCTGTACCTGTGATTGTCGCCCCTGCTGCAGGCCGGTCATCGCAGTCTGTTCGTGGATACGAATGCCCCGCTGCAGCGCGACCCGGCGCAAACCACGTACCAGTTTACCGGGCTGAACCGTTGCTGCCGCCGGCGAGAACCACCCCTCCAGGTGCTTGTGCGAACCTGCCAGGCGCTGCACCTGCGCCAATGGCAAACGCTGGAACGAGTTCACGCCCTGGCGCTCCAGCGCGGCGATCACACGGTCTGTCGCCCCCACTTGAGCGGAGTTGGTGGCGGTGTACAGGGTGCCATCCAATCGGTAGTCGGCGTCGATACCATGGGCAGTACAGTAGTCGCCGATAGCCCGAATACTCTGTTCCGACTCCCGGACCAGGCGCACCGCCTCCTGAACCCCAAACAGCCGCTCCAGCGTGAAATACTTGGCCGACCAGGACAAGGCACAGCCACCATTGCGCCCGCTGGCACCTGCGCCGCAGGTATCCGCCTCAATCAGCAGGATATCCAGCGTCGGCTGTTGCTCCTTGAGCATCAGCGCGGTCCACAAACCGGTGTAGCCGCCGCCGACGATGCATACATCGCAACGGCTGTCACCGGCCAGCGGCGCACAAGGCGCCGCCTCTTCCTGGTCCAATGCCTGCTGTAACCAGAACGGCCTCATTGTGTGTCTCCTTGTCGACTCAGGTGCGCATTGGCTTGATTGCCATTGATGTGTTCGGTGCGACGGCTGCCGTTTCGGCCAGGCTGGCCGGGCGGCTGTTCCAATGCGGTACCAGTACCAGCGCCGAGAACAAGGCGCAGCCAGCAAACACAATGAACACCGTGACCGTGTCGAAGTAGCCCGGCAGCAGGCCGCCGAGAATGGCCCCCACCGAGCCACAGCCATTGACGAAACCAGCAGCAGTGGCGCCCGCTTTGGCGGTACCGAAGTCAATTGCGGCGGCGCCGCTGATCATCGAATCCGGCCCATAGAGGGTCAGGCCCATGACAAACAACAAGGCCACGACCAACATCACGCTGCCGGTGTGCATCGCCCCCATGAACAACCCCAGCGTCACGGTCAACACCAGCAGGCTGAGTACACAGGCGGGCATACGCCGGGCGCCAAACAGTTTGTCCGAGGCCAGGCCAATCATGATCGGCCCGAGCAAGCCGGCCAGTTCAAACGCAGTGGGCACGATGGCCGCGCCAACCTTGCCCAGCGACGGCATTTGCTCGAAGACGATGACCGGCCCCCAGAGCAGAATCGCGTAGCGCGCCGGCTTCAACATGAAATAGGCCAGGCCCAGGGTGAGCACCGTGCGGTTGCGCAGAATCTCGCGTAGAGGTGCCCAGACGCTGCACAGGGTGGTACCAGGCACCATGCTTTCCGGCTCCGGCTCAACCGCCGGCAAGCCAACGTCCTCGGGCTTGTTGCGCTGCAGGAAGAAGAACAGCACTGCCACCACAGCGACCACCGCAGCACTGGAGAAAAACGCAGCGTGCCAGCTGCCAATCAGCGTGTACGCCCACCAGCCGGCAAACGGCGAGGCGACCAGGCCGCCGAAGGCGTAGCAAGAGCTCCACAGCCCCAGTACACGGCCGCGCTGAACCGCCGGGAAGAAGCTGCCAATGTTCTTGCACAGCCCTGCCCAGCCGGTGGATTGCGCCAAGCCCTGAATCAGCATGCAGGTGGCGAAAATCGGGAACGTCGCATAACTCCCCATGACCACCGCCGCCGCGGCCGAAATCACCAGGCCGCCCAATACCACCACCCTGGGACCAAAGCGGTCGGCGAGCATGCCCCAGGTGAACTGGCCGACGGCATAGGCCGTCAGGTAGATCGCATCGAGGTTGGCCATGGCCATTTTGTCGAGGGTGAAGCTGGGGTCTTCGCCAATGCCCAGTTTGGCCACCGAGAAAGCCTTGCGGGTGAAATAGAACGCCGCATAGGCCAACCAGGTGATGGCGAAGATCTGCATGCGCCAACGTTTGATGCTTGCGATGTGTTTATTCATGATGAATCTGACCTCGGAATCTGAGTGTGCCGGCAGAATTGGGAAAAAACGCCTGTCTTGTTCTTGTGTTGCGCACTGCGTGACGGCCAAGCAAGGCCATCACCTGGTCAGATGGATCCCGGGGATACGCGGTTGTTGTTTGCGCTGTCGTCCAGAGCCCATGGCCCGGGACACACTCGAACGAATGTTGCCAGCGGGCTGAGAGCGATGGAAACAATTACTGACTGATAAATAAAATCGATTTATCGTATTTCAAATATAAGCTCAGCTTGTAACAGGTACCGCCATGTCCGTTTCACACGCTCAACTCAAGGCTTTCCACGCGGTTGCGCTGCACGGCAGCTTCACCCGTGCCGCCGAACGATTATTCCTCACTCAGCCGGCGATCTCCGATCAGGTGCGCAAACTGGAGGAGCGTTTCGGCATCCTGCTGTTCCACCGCAACAAACGATCGGTGCAACTGACCGATCTGGGTGAGCGCCTGCTGGGCATCACCCAGCGCCTGTTTGCCTGCGAGGACGAAGCGCACGAACTGCTGCAGGATTCACGCGCGCTGCAGACCGGCACCCTGGTACTGGCGGTAGACGCCCCGGTACACGTACTGCCGCAGATCGCCCGGTTCTGCCAGCGTTACCCCGGCATCAGCGTGAAGATCGAGACGGGCAACACCGACGAGTCGCTGTTGCGCCTGTTCAACTACCAGGCCGACCTGGCCCTGCTGGGGCGCGATGTCGACGATCAACGGCTGCTCTGCGTGCCCTTGCGCGACGACCCGATGGTCGCCTTCGTCTCCCACCAGCACCCGTGGGCAAGCCGTGCCTCGATCAGCCTCCAGGACCTCGATGACACGCCCATCGTGCTGCGCGAACCGGGCTCGGTGACCCGGCAAACCCTGGAAGAAGAAATGCAACGCGCAGGCCTGCGCATTCGCCCGGCGATTCAGGTCGAAGGCCGCGAAGCAGCGCGGGAGGCTGTGGTGGTGGGCATTGGCGTCGGGGTGGTGTCGGCGGCCGAGTTCGGCGCCGATGCGCGGGTTTGTGCCCTGCCGATTGTCGACTGCCAACGACGCTTGACCGAAACCCTGGTGTGCCTGCGCGAACAGAGCTCACGGCGACTGGTGGCAACCTTTCTGCAGATGGTTCAGGAAAGCCTGGATGAAAACAACCTCATGACGCACAGCCCGCGTTCGACGCCCTGAATTGCCCCTGCGGGACGTTGGCTTGCCAACGATGCAGGCGCCACGCATTCACTGACGCCCCGTCGAAACCATCGCAGGCAAGCCCGTCACAGAACCCTGAAATCGGTCAAAATAACAAGCTAGAATTTACTTTAAGTACTGGAATTTAATCTAATTAAAACAAGCAGATACCCTATACACATAATGTAAATTCGAGATCATGCCGCTTCCCGATCACGCGCTATGGCCTGCGCTGCCGACAACATCGCCCGCAGCAACACCGCACACCCATCGGCGAGGTCTTGCGGTGCGGCATTCTCGATTTCGTTGTGGCTGATCCCGCCTTCGCAAGGTACGAATATCATCCCGGCCGGCCCCAGTTCTGCCAGGAAGATCGCGTCATGCCCGGCACCGCTGACGATGTCCATGTGTGACAGGCCCAACCCCTGCGCGGCATTGCGCACCGCCTCTACGCAACGCTCATGGAAGTACAGGGGCGGGAAGTCAGCGGTCGGCGTCAGGGTGTAGCTCAGGCCATGCTGACGACAGGTGTCAGTGATCACGTCCTTGACCTGCGCGATCATCGACGCCAGGCGCGCGGGCTCCAGGTGACGGAAGTCCAGGGTCATGCGCACTTCGCCAGGTATGACGTTGCGCGATCCCGGGTAGGCCTGCAGGCACCCTACGGTGCCACAGGCATGCGGCTGGTGCTCCAGTGCCACGCGGTTTACCGCGGCCACCACAGCGCTTGCCCCCACCAGCGCATCCTTGCGCAGGTGCATGGGTGTCGGCCCGGCGTGGGCCTCGACCCCGCGCAGGTTAAGGTCAAACCACTTCTGGCCAAGGGCACCGAGCACCACGCCAATGGTCTTTTGCTGGTCTTCAAGTATCGGCCCCTGTTCGATATGCGCCTCAAAATAGGCGCCCACCGGGTGCCCGGTCACCGCACGCGATCCTGCGTAGCCGATGGCATTGAGTGCTTCGCCGACAGTGATGCCCTCGGCATCGGTCTTGGCCAGGGTTTCCTCAAGGGTGAACTTTTCGGCAAAGACGCCCGAACCCATCATGCACGGAGCAAAACGCGAGCCCTCCTCGTTGGTCCAGACCACCACCTCCAGTGGCGCTTCGGTCTCCACCTTCAGGTCATTGAGGGTGCGCAACACCTCAAGGCCCGCCATCACCCCGAAGCAACCATCGAACTTGCCGCCCGTAGGCTGCGTGTCGATATGGCTACCGGTCATCACCGGCGGCAGTGTCGGGTTGCACCCTGGACGACGGGCAAAGATGTTGCCCACCGCATCCACCGTCACCGTACAACCGGCAGCCTGCGCCCACGTCACGAACAGGTCACGGGCCTGGCGGTCCAGGTCAGTCAGTGCCAGACGGCAAACGCCACCTTTGGCGGTGGCACCAAGCTGCGCCAGCTCCATCAGTGAACGCCAGAGTCGACCTCCGTCGACGTGGTGGAGGGTAGATTGCAGAACGTCCTGAGCTGTTTGCATGTGCATCTCCTGCATCAGTCAACGGGCCTCCACGGGCCTGGGGGTTTAAACGCTGGTTTTGACGCTCGCAGCGCGGTAAGCCTTGAGGCTGCCAAGCATGTAGTAGATCAGCCCACCCAAGGCCGAACCGGTAAACCAGCCGTAATCATAGAACCAACTGAACGCCGTGCTGCCTAGCGATAACAGGGTCAGGGCCACGGGCACACCGAAGGCGACGAAACCGGCCAGGTTCCAGGCGGGATACACATCGTCGCGGTAGAGGCCAGCCAGGTCCAGGGTCTGCCGACGAATCAGGAAATAGTCCACCACCATGATTCCGGCAATCGGCCCCAGCAGGCTGGAATACCCCAGCAGCCAGTTGGAATAGACCGACTCCAGGCTTACGTCAGAGACGATCAGGCCGAGCTTTTTCAGCAGCTCATGGGCCATCAGCAACAGCCCGACCACGCCGGTCAGCATGACGGCACTGGTGCGGCCGATCCATTTTGGCGCCAGGTTCTGGAAGTCGTTGGTCGGTGAAACAATGTTTGCAGCCGTGTTGGTCGACAGCGTGGCGATGATGATCAGGGCCATCGCCAAGGCAACCCACAGCGGGTTCTGGATGTGCCCGATCAGGCTGACCGGGTCGGACACCGTTTCCCCTACCAGCGATGCCGATGCGGCCGTCAGTACAACCCCCAGGGCGGCGAATAGGAACATGGTCAGCGGCAAACCGATGATCTGCCCGACGATCTGGTCCTTCTGGCTTTTCGCGTAGCGGCTGAAGTCAGGGATGTTCAGCGACAAGGTGGCCCAGAAACCGACCATGGCTGTCAGTCCGGCGAGAAAGTAACCGGTCACGCTCGCGCCTTCCGGGCGTTTCGGCGGTTGCGCCATCAACTCGCTGATGGAAACGTTCGGCAAGGCCCAGAACAGCAACCCAGCCCCCACCAGCATCAGCAATGGAGCCGAGAGGGTTTCCAGCCATTTGATCGACTCGGCACCGCGCAACACCACCCACAGGTTCAAGGTCCAGAACAGCAGAAAGCCGATCACCTCACCGGTGCCGCCCAAGGCTTTCCATTCGGGCGAGATCGCGCCAAAAAACAGGTGGATAGCCAGGCCGCCGAACATCGTCTGGATGCCAAACCAGCCACACGCCACCAAGGCACGGATCAGGCACGGCACGTTGGAGCCGATGATTCCGAATGAAGAGCGCAACAACACCGGAAAAGGGATGCCGTATTTGGTCCCGGGAAAGGCATTGAGTGTCAGTGGTACCAGCACCACGACGTTTGCCAGCAGGATCGCCAGCAACGCCTCCCCAACCGTCAGACCGAAGTAGGCGGTCAACACACCGCCCAGGGTGTAGGTCGGCACGCAGATCGACATGCCGACCCACAGCGCAGTGATATGCCATTTGTTCCAGGTGCGCTCGTGGACTTTGGTCGGCGCAATATCGTGGTTGTACCGGGGGCTCTCGAGAACGTCACTGCCGGCGTCGAGCTCGAACAAGCCGTCGCGTTCGCTCACTTGCGATTTGATCTGCTGCATGGCCGCTCCACTGTTGTTCTGATTGTCTGCACATCGTGACGATGGCTGGAGTTCTTGCACTTGCATTGAACAATCGCGGCTCCGGCCAACGCACAGCGGCGGCAAACAATAAGCGTGCCGAAACAGGCGACGGCGGCTGCGATTGTGTTGAAAACGGCGTACAACGCCGCTTTCCCCGCACCGACAGCACCGATGGACGCACCCCGACGGCGACTGGGTTCACGGTCACCTGACGCAGGTACGCCCCTGGGGAACCAAAGGGGTGCAGGGAATATTTTTGGGTGATTGCCATAGGCCCGCACCTGTCCCGGTCAAACCGCTGATTTCCCATGAGAAATCTTGACCATTTCGGCTTTCTGTCAAGTGCGTCAATTTGGTGAGCGCCTGCACCAATTTGTTGATTTTGTCTTTTTATCCTTAAAAATCAGTAGTTTGAATTAGGAATAAGCTTATTAGAAATATTCTTGCCCAATCGAAAAAGCACAACTAGATTCAATTTCTGACAGCAGTGGCAGGATTCTGCCAGCAGCGTCCCGTGGCACAAAATGTAGAACCGGAACACCGGTCAAGCCTGTGAGGAGCTTCGCTATGACGTTGTTGATCCGTGGCGCCACCCTGATTACCCATGAAGAGCGATACAGGGCCGACGTGCTCTGCGCCGACGGCCTGATCAAGGCCATTGGCGACAACCTCGAGGTCCCCACTGGCTGCGAAGTACTCGACGGTAGCGGCCAGTACCTGATGCCGGGCGGCATCGACCCGCACACCCACATGCAATTGCCCTTCATGGGCACCGTGGCCAGCGAGGACTTTTTCAGCGGCACCGCTGCAGGCCTCGCCGGGGGGACCACGTCAATCATCGATTTCGTCATTCCCAACCCGCAGCAGTCGCTGCTCGAAGCCTTCCACCAGTGGCGTGGCTGGGCCGAGAAGTCCGCCGCCGACTACGGCTTCCATGTCGCAATCACCTGGTGGAGCGAACAGGTACGGGAGGAAATGGGCGAACTGGTTCAACAGCACGGTGTGAACAGTTTCAAGCACTTCATGGCCTACAAGAACGCGATCATGGCCGCCGACGATACCCTGGTAGCCAGTTTCGAGCGCTGCCTGGAACTGGGCGCGGTGCCTACCGTACATGCCGAGAATGGCGAACTGGTCTACCACCTGCAACGCAAGCTGCTGGCCCAGGGCCTCACCGGCCCCGAGGCGCATCCCTTGTCGCGGCCATCGCAGGTCGAAGGTGAGGCGGCCAGCCGCGCGATCCGTATCGCCGAAACCCTCGGTACGCCGTTGTACCTGGTGCATGTCTCGACCCGCGAGGCACTCGACGAAATCAGCTACGCCCGGGCCAAGGGCCAGCCGGTGTACGGCGAGGTACTGGCCGGGCACCTGCTGCTGGATGACAGTGTGTACCGCCACCCGGACTGGCAGACGGCCGCCGGCTACGTAATGAGCCCACCGTTCCGCCCAATCGGCCACCAACAGGCGCTGTGGCAAGGCCTGCAATCAGGCAACCTGCACACCACCGCCACCGACCATTGCTGCTTCTGCGCCGAGCAGAAAGCCGCCGGGCGCAACGATTTCAGCAAGATCCCCAATGGCACGGCCGGCATTGAAGACCGCATGGCCGTGCTTTGGGATGAAGGGGTCAACAGCGGCAAGCTGTCGGTGCACGACTTCGTCGCCCTGACCTCGACCAACACCGCGAAGATCTTCAACCTCTTCCCGCGCAAGGGTGCCCTGCGCGTCGGCGCCGATGCCGACCTGGTGCTCTGGGACCCGGAGGGCACGCGGACCATTTCGGCCAAGACCCATCACCAGAACGTCGACTTCAACATTTTCGAAGGCAAGACCGTGCGCGGCATACCCAGCCACACCATCAGCCAAGGCCGCTTGGTCTGGGCCAACGGTGACTTGCGCGCCGAGCGCGGTGCCGGGCGCTACCTCGAACGGCCCGCCTACCCTGCGGTATTCGACCTGTTGAGCAAGCGTGCCGAATTGCATAAGCCGAGCGCCGTGAAACGCTGAAAGCAAGGCCGTGACGCTGCCCCACAGGCCGTAGTGACTCTAACAATCAGAACAGAGGCCACCACCGTGATCGACTCCTTGAATCACCTCCCCCGACCCGGCGTCGATAACGCCACCCTGGCCGAGCGCTTCGGCGACCTGGCGCCGCCGCTCAATGCCCGTCAGGCTACGCTGGAAAGCGCACGCTGCCTGTACTGCTACGATGCGCCGTGCGTCAACGCCTGCCCCAGCGAAATCGACATCCCCGCCTTCATACGCAACATTCATCAGGACAACCTCCAGGGTGCGGCCGAGAAAATTCTCTCGGCCAACATCCTCGGTGGCAGCTGCGCACGGGTCTGCCCGACTGAGGTGTTGTGCGAGCAAGCCTGCGTGCGCAACCATCATCAGGAATGCGCGCCCGTGCTGATCGGCGCGCTGCAGCGCTACGCCCTGGACCACGCTGACTTCGACGCCCACCCTTTCCAGCGCGCGCCCGTTACCGGCAAGCGCGTCGCGGTGGTCGGTGCCGGCCCGGCCGGGTTGGCCTGTGCCCATCGGCTGGCCTGGCATGGCCACGACGTGGTGATCTTCGAGGCACGGCCCAAGGCCGGAGGGCTGAACGAGTACGGGATCGCCAAGTACAAGCTGGTCGACGACTTCGCCCAGCGCGAACTGGCGTTCGTGCTGCAGATTGGCGGCATTGAAATACGCCATGGTCAGGTACTGGGCGACAACCTGAGCCTGTCGGATCTGCGCCAACAGTTCGATGCGGTGTTCCTTGGCCTTGGCCTGAACGCCAGCCGTCAACTCGGCCTGGCCAACGAAAACGCGCCGGGGTTGCTCGCCGCCACCGACTACATCCGCGAACTACGCCAGGCCGACGACCTGAGCCAACTGCCACTGGCCGAGCGCTGCATCGTGCTCGGTGCCGGCAATACCGCCATCGACATGGCCGTGCAGATGGCCCGCCTGGGTGCTCGTGAGGTCAACCTGGTGTACCGCCGTGGCTACCCGGACATGGGCGCAACGGCACATGAACAGGACATCGCCAAGGCCAATCAGGTGCGTCTGCTGACCTGGGCACAACCCGACGAAGTCCTGCTGGATGAACAGGGTCGGGTGCGCGGCATGCGCTTTGCTCGTACCCACCTGGACGAAGGTCGCCTGCAGCCTACCGGGGAAACCTTCGAACTGGCCGCCGATGCCATCTTCAAGGCCATCGGCCAGACCTTCGATGAACACGCCCTGAACGACGCCAGCGGGCAACTCCTGGCCCGCGACGGCGACCGCATTCGCGTCGATGAACAGATGCGCACCAGTCTTCCCGGCGTGTATGCCGGTGGCGACTGTACCCAACTCGGGCAGGACCTCACCGTCCAGGCCGTGCAGCACGGAAAGCTGGCAGCCCAGGCCATTCATGCCCAACTGATGAACCACGTGGAGGCCGCATAAATGGCAGACCTGTCGATCGAATTCGCGGGCATCAAAGCGCCTAACCCTTTCTGGCTGGCCTCCGCCCCGCCCACCGACAAGGCCTACAACGTGGTCAGGGCGTTTGAGGCCGGCTGGGGTGGCGTGGTCTGGAAGACCCTTGGCGAAGACCCGGCTGCGGTCAACGTGTCGTCACGTTACTCGGCGCACTATGGCGCCAACCGCGAGGTTATCGGGATCAACAACATCGAGTTGATTACCGACCGCTCACTGGACATCAACTTGCGCGAAATCACCCAGGTCAAAAAGGACTGGCCCGACCGCGCCCTGATCGTGTCGTTGATGGTGCCCTGTGTCGAGGCATCCTGGAAAGCCATCCTGCCGCTGGTGGAAGCCACCGGCGCTGACGGTATCGAGCTGAACTTCGGTTGTCCCCACGGCATGCCTGAGCGTGGCATGGGGGCGGCAGTCGGCCAGGTGCCGGAGTACGTCGAGCAGGTTACTCGCTGGTGCAAGATTTACAGCAAGCTGCCAGTAATCGTCAAACTCACGCCGAACATCACCGATATCCGCCAGTCGGCACGTGCGGCCTACCGTGGCGGCGCTGACGCGGTGTCATTGATCAACACCATCAACTCCATCACCAGTGTCGACCTGGAGCGCATGGTCGCCCTGCCCATTGTCGGGAATCAGAGTACCCATGGCGGTTACTGCGGTTCGGCGGTGAAACCGATTGCCCTGAACATGGTTGCCGAAATCGCCCGAGACCCGGCCACCCAGGGCCTGCCGATCAGCGGCATCGGTGGTATCGGCAGTTGGCGCGATGCGGCCGAGTTCATCGCGCTGGGCTGTGGTTCGGTACAGGTCTGCACCGCCGCCATGCTGCATGGCTTTCGAATCGTCGAAGCCATGAAGGACGGCCTTTCACGCTGGATGGACAGCCAGGGTTATCACACGTTGCGGGATTTCAGCGGGCGGGCCGTCGGCCACACCACCGACTGGAAGTACCTGGACATCAACTACCAGGTCATCGCCAGGATCGACCAACAGGCCTGCATCGGCTGCGGGCGCTGCCATATCGCTTGCGAAGACACCTCGCACCAGGCCATCGCCAGCCTGAAACAGCCCGATGGTAGCCACCGCTACGAGGTGATCGACGCCGAATGCGTAGGCTGCAACCTCTGCCAGATCACCTGCCCGGTGCAGGACTGTATCGAGATGGTCGCGCAGGATAACGGCAAACCCTTCCTCGATTGGCAGCATGACCCGCGCAACCCCTATCACGTAGCACCTTGAAGGGCATCTCAGCGACCAGGGGCCAGCCGCAGCCGCGGCTGGCCGTCACTCATGTTAACCGGCGCAGCACCAGCGGCCCCGTTAAAATAAAACTGCGGCCCGTAATGGCAGCTGGATTATCCTGCTGCGTAACAGGGACCGTAAGCCGATTCAGGAGTGATCATGTTGTACCGTCTGGGCGCCGATGGTTTGGTGCTGTTCCATCTGCTGTTTATTCTTTTTGTGCTCTTTGGCGGACTGCTGGTGCTCAAGTGGCGCCCGCTGATCTGGTGCCACGTGCCGGCCATTGCCTGGGGCGCAGCGGTCGAAGGCTTTCATTTGACCTGCCCGCTGACCGCCTGGGAAAACGCCTTGCGCCAGGCCGCCGGCAGCTCGGGCTACAGCGGCGGGTTTATTGAGCACTATGTCTGGCCGTTGATCTACCCCGCCGGGCTGACCGCCTCGATCCAGATCGTACTGTGTGCCGTGGTGCTGCTGGTCAACGGCCTGGTCTACTGGTGGGTATTGACCCACTGGCGTACTACCCGGCGAGTACGCAACAGCTACTGAGCCACTCTACTGCGAAACAACCTTGGCCGGCGCGCTGTAGCGGTAGGTGGTCACCACGCACACCAACAGTGCAGCCCCGGCCAGCAGACCACCGACGACGCCGATGTGAGCCACACCCACGTGGCTGATCACCACGCTACCGAGCAAGGCTCCACCACCGATACCGATGTTGTAGATCGCCGAATGCAGCGACATCGCCACGTCGGTGGCATCCGGCGCCAGGTTCAGCACTTTGGCCTGCATCACCAGCCCGAAACACATGATGGCCACGCCCCATAGCACGCACAGCGCACCCAGCGCCAATACCCCACCGGAGAGGGGCAACAACAGCGCCAGGCACAGCGCCAGGGCAGCGATTGAGGCCATCAGCAAACCGCGAGGGAAGCGGTTGTTGTAGCGGCTGAACAGCAACGAACCGAACAACCCTGCACCACCGAACAGCAATAACAGCAAGGTGGTCACCTCACCGCTCATGGCCGCCACGACGTCGACAAACGGCTCGATGTAACTGTAAGCGGTAAACTGGGCGGTAATGACCATTGCGGTCAGCACATAGAGCGACACCAGCGCCGGCCGCTTGAACAGCACCGGCAGGCTTCGCAGCGAGCCGGAATTCTGGCTGGGCAGTAACGGCAAGGACTTGGCCAGGCACAGCATGGTTAACCCGGACACCCCGGCAATCGCCATGAAGGTCATCCGCCAACCCAGCGCCTCGCCCACCACCCGCCCGAGCGGAATGCCCAACACCATCGCCAGTGTTGTGCCGGTCGCCAGCAGGCCGAGTGCCTGCACCTGCTTGCCCGGCGGCGCCACGCGCACGGCCAGCGAGGCGGTGATCGACCAGAACACAGCGTGCGCCAACGCAATACCGATGCGGCTGAGCAGCAACATGCCAAAGCTCCAGGCCATGCTGGACAGCACATGGCTGGCAATGAACAGGACAAACAGCAGAACCAGCAGCTTGCGCCGCTCGATATTGCGCGTAAGCAGCATCATCGGCAGCGAGGTCAAAGATACGACCCAGGCATAGACCGTCAGCATCAGGCCGACCTGAGCGGTCGATAGTTCAAAGCTCGCGCCGATGGCGCTTAGCAGGCCTACCGGAACGAACTCGGTGGTGTTGAAAATAAAAGCCGCCAGGGCCAGCGCAATCACGCTCAACCAACTACCGGCACGCGTATCCGTGGGTGTATTTGTCAAAAGATGGGCAACGCTCTGGGAGCACACCGCCTACAGGGGCCGCTGCCGGGCTGGTCTAGAACCAACCCGGTACCTGTACGGGCACTCGAAACTCAAATTCATACGCAAAAGACCTGCGCAGGCTATCGCCACCCACGGCCGCAGGCCTGGGTGAAGCGAGCAGTCAACAGATCATTATGAGTATGGAGGGTGCGGCCTGATGCCCGGGATTCTACGCCGCCCCCCTGCGCTGAACAACACGGCCGTCGGCAGCGCCATGGCACGCGGGCCCAGGCCTCGGCGAACACAGGTGATAACTGCGGGCCGACAACGCAACTTACCGCCCTCTCAATGGTCGAACACTCGCTAGAATCCACCGCCCTTACTGCCGATCAGCCTTGGTTCCAGACCCCTCATGCCAGCCGCTTCCTTGCGTACACTGGGCCGTTCGATGGCCCTGAGCATTACCCTGTGCAGCCCCCTGCTCGCCTCTGGCGCCACCACACAATGCCCCACCGGCCAGTACCAGGTGTGCATGGGCAGCTGCTTCTGCGCGCCGGTCAGCCAAACAGAGATCGGTACCGTCTTTGCGCAAGTCGGCCAAATAGCGGCTACCGGCCTTGCCGGCTGGATCAAGCAGTCGCGCAATTCAGCCGCTGCGGATGATGTTCAGCCGATTCCGCTGAACATCCGTGTGCAACTTGAACCCTACTACGACTTCCAGGTCCTCGACAGCGCCCGCTACAAGGTCGGCGATACCCAGGAGCTGAACGCCGCCAATGCCATGCTGCAAAACCCCGACGTGAATGCCGTGACCTTGATGGACATCATCGTCTTTCGCCATGAGCAGGACGCCCTGAACAACGTCGCCCTCTGGGCCCATGAGCTCAAGCATGTGCAGCAGTACCAGCAATGGGGCGTCGATGACTTTGCCGCCCGCTACACCCGTGATTACGACGCGGTGGAAGCGCCGGCCTACAAGATCCAGGCCGATGTCGCCAAGGCACTCGGCAAACACGGCTCCTAGCCAGCACGGGGCGCGAGCCGAACGGATCACCGTCACTACGGTGCGGAACTATACTTAAAGCCTCACTCCCGATGTAACGGCCGGAGGTCACCGACCTGGTCGGTGCCTGCGTTGATAGTGGTCTTCTGAAAGGAGTACACACCATGGACGAGGCCAAACTGAATGACTTCATGGGCAAGCTGGTGACCGACATGGGCGCCGCTGCAATGCTTGCCAACGTAATTCTTGGCGAAGAGCTGGGCCTGTATCGGGCCATGGCCGACAGCCAACCCACCACCCCTGAAGCGCTGGCCAGCAAAACCGGTTGCAATGCCCGGTTGCTGCGCGAATGGTTGAGTGCTCAAGCGGCGTCAGGCTACATGGAGTATGCCGAGGGCCAGTTCCGCCTGCCTGAAGAGCAGGCCATGGCCCTGGCAATAGAGGACTCGCCGGTGTACGTCGCCGGTGGCGCCGTGGTGATTTCAGCGTTGTTCCACGACAAGGACAAGCTGGTAAAGGCCATGCGTGGCAACGGTGCCCTGCCATGGGGCGAGCACCACGCCTGCATGTTCAGCGGCACCGAGCGCTTCTTCAGGCCCGGCTACCGTGCGCACTTGGTCGCGGAGTGGCTGCCCGCGCTGGACGGCGTCGTCGAAAAATTGCGTGCAGGCGCCAAGGTGGCCGATGTCGGCTGCGGGCATGGCGCCTCGACCGTGATCATGGCCCAGGCCTTCCCGGCGTCGCGGTTTACCGGCTTCGACTACCACGCACCGTCCATTGCCACGGCAACACAGCGCGCGGTGGAAGGCGGTGTAGAGGATCGCGTGCAGTTCATCCAGGCCAGCGCCAAGGACTATCCCGGTGCGGACTACGACCTGATCTGCTACTTCGACTGCCTGCATGACATGGGCGACCCCGTGGGGGCTGCCCGGCATGCCCGGGCAACACTGAAACCGGACGGCACCGTGTTGCTGGTCGAGCCCTACGCCAACGACACCCTGGAAGAGAACAGCAACCCGGTGGGCCGGCTGTTCTACGCCGCCTCGACCTTTATCTGCACGCCCAACTCCTTGTCCCAGGAGGTCGGCCTGGGCCTGGGTGCGCAGGCCGGAGAGGCACGCTTGCGCAAGGTGTTCAACGAGGCGGGATTCAGCCGGTTCCGCCGCGCAACGGAAACTCCCTTCAACCTGATCCTGGAAGCCCGTGTGTAAGGGCTGCGAACGCAGAGCGGTAGTAGTCGGCATTGCTGGCGATCGGTGTATCGCCGGCAATGCTGCCGCTTACACGGGAGACAGTCCAGATGACGTGCTCGATTTTTCGGAGAGATATGTCGCAGCACTAGGAATGGTCCTACATTGGTTTTCATAGGCATTTGTTAGCGTCACAACCTTCATCGCTGTGCGCACTCAGGGCTGCGGGTTGGCCATGAGGGCCGCTAACGTACAAGGACGACAAACAGATGCTGGTTAACACCTACACCGTCAAAGCCGGCGACACGCTGGTGCTTATCGCTCAGCAGAATGGGTCTAGCGTGCCAGAGGTACTGGCGCTCAACCCGATCATCAAGGATCCCGATGTGATCAAGGTAGGCTGGCAACTCAACCTGCCCGCCACACCATCACAGATACCGTTGCCGCCCCTCAGCTTTGCCAATGACCAGACCTGCCTTTCCATTGAAGGCAGTATCGAATGCAAGGAAGAGCTGGTTGATGTGGTCCATGTGACAGGCTCGCCGCACCTGTGCGTGTTGACCGCCCCGCAGGCCAAGGCCCTGAAACAGGAAGTCGCCTTCGTTCGCGAACTGATGGACTGCACGAAACGCTGGCAGCCGCCCAGCCCGTCAGCCACTGCGCCCGCATCGAAGTGCCTTATGCCGCGTGCAGTTGCACCCGCTGCGTCAAAGAGGACTGGACGCTCAAGGCCAAAGCCGCAGGCGTGCTGACCCGTGAGGCGCCGGTCGAACCTGCTGAGCCGAGCACATCAACGCCGACGACCGAGGAAGATCTGTCCGGGCAACTCCATACCCTGCAGGAAGCCCGCGACTGGTACCAACGCTATGAGCCCAGCCTGTTCTCGGGCAGCCGCAGCGAAAGCAACTGGGAACAACTGCAGCAGCAGAAAGTGCAGGATATCGACGCGCAAATCACCGAACTGCGCACGCAATTGGCCGCCCAGCGCAAGGCCCAGGCTGAAGCCAGCAGCAACCGTTCCACGGCGGCCATGCCCGACCTCAAACACGGTAAAGGCCGTGAGCGCAGAGCAGAACAAGGGCATCAGCAGCGCACCGGCCTGCATGTAGTGGAAGTTATCCTGTTCAGCGACCCGAGCCGTCGCCACTACATCCGCACGTCGTTCCATCAGCGCGTCGACTGGAAAGTGCGCATCAGCACGCAGACTCTTGCCAGTAAACCCTTCAACAAGCAACTGGCCGGTGAGCTGATCAAGGACATTCAGTCGGCGATCAGCACCAGCCGCAAATCAGGGCCACTGGGTAGCCTGGAGGCCAAGCTGGCCTCGTGGAGCAGTGACAAGGACAACCTGCTCAATACCTTGCACCAGGAAGTCTCCTGGACTTCCAACGCCACCGACGCGGCCCGCTACGCCGTCTCGGCCGACGCCCAGGCCTTGCGCTTCGCCGCCAGCGCCAGTGCCGGCATCAACAGCTGGAACCCGGCGCAGGGGTTGATCGACGTCGGGGTCAAGGGCACGGCCGAATTTTCCCTGGCCGACGCCGCGGTGTCCTTCAACAGCTACTTCCCCAGCCAGGGCGGCTACCTGGCCAGCATCACCTACCGCAACGGCGAGGGTAAGACCGTGCGCCACCCCCTGGGCGTGTTCCGCCTGAGTGGCCGGCTGGAGCTGAGTTGCTTCGTGGGCACCCAATTACAGGGGGAAGCGGCAACAAAGACACAGTACAAACCCCGCGAACAGCCCGCGGGCGCAACGGCCTTGCTCGGCACGCCAACCCTGGACGTCGGTAAAAGTGGCTATATCGGGGTCAAAGCCACTGCGTTTGCTGGCGCCCAAACCGGTGGCGCCTTGACCGGCAGCTTTCAATGGATCGAACCCGACCTGCAAGGCATTGGCAACATCGAGCCCGGTCAGGCGAATGCCAGCAGCAACTGGGTGGATTTGGCGCAGATCAAGGCGGAGGGGAATGTTGCCGCAGGCATTGGCGTGAGTGGCGAGTTTGGTATTGAAATTGCGAAGAACCGGCTGGCTATACGCTGCAGTGGTTCGCTAGTACTGGGGCCAGGGGCCGGCGGCGGCTTCACTACCGTAGTCGACGTGGAGCTGGTCGGGAAACTGGCCTTACTGTTTTGCAAGGCGTTGGCTGAGGTGGATTACCGGTATTTACTGGGTGTAACGGATGATGCGTTTAGTTACTTGGTATCTGGGCTATTTAAGGTCGCTAGTCACCCTATAGATGAGAGCCAGAGAATACTTCATGAAAGCTTGTATGAAATGGTTACTTGGTGGGACGAAAGAAATGCGACCAAGCTGGAAGCAGAACGGCTAACAGACCACTTGCTTAAGTATCACGCTGTATGGATAGGTGGGCAACGTATTCCCCTGAGCCTGCTACCGCCCGAGACAATGGGTCCCATGGTCCACCTGTTGTCAGAGAGCTTGGTTTGGAGCTTTAACGAGCGTCGGGAGCGTGCATTGATTATGCTGCTTTCAGCTGTGCGCACTTGGCGACAGTTTATCGAGGTGTTGGAACACTGCGATCCCAAAGCCCAAAAGGTAAATGCCATGGAGAGTCTGGCACGAATCAACTCGCTACTCGATGCCCGCGAGCAACGCTTCTTCAATCGCTTTATTGATGGGCTAGCCGTCAGTCCGAAAGCCGAACGCAGTGAGGAGCGCATGGCCTGGTCGCCGAGCTCTTTTAGCACCAAGCAGGACATTCTATTGGCTGCGCAACGCAGCGGCAGGTTCACAGGGCTAGCGTAAGCACTGAAAGTGACAAGGGCGGATGATTACGCCCTTGTCTGCTACTTACTCAGAGTGGCTGATCGGACTGTATGGAGCAGCGGAAGCCAAAACCGGGCAAGTATCGGCTTTTTACAGGCTCATCAGCCCAGCGCCGAACCGTACTCGCAGAAAGTAGCGGCCCTTCGGCATAGGTTGAGCCTCTGTGCACGCGCAGTGTTCCGGTTTCTGGGCCGGTTGGATTTTCTACGGGGGAGTGACGGTAATAATCCGCACTATACCAGTCATTGACCCAGTCAACGGCGTTGCCAGACAGGTTGTAAATGCCCAGGGGGTTGGGTACGAAACGGTCTACTGCAAAGGTACGCGTTTCATCCGGGTGAGGAAAATTTCGCCCATAGTCCAAACCACCGTTATCGGTAGCAAAAAACACATACTGACCACGGTTGCGAGCGGCATATTCCCATTGGGCTTCAGTAGGTAAATCTACAGGGTAACCACTCAACTGGCCCAGCCAGCCACAGTAATCTTTGGCTTCTTGCCACGCTTGAGGGAAGGCGGGTTTTTTAGGCTGGTACCGGAACTGCAAGTCCTCTCGCTTTCGTAGCTCTTTATCAAAAAGAGGTTTGCCTTGGGCAATAAAAAATAAATCGAAGTCTTTTAGCGTGGTCTGGAATTTAGAAAAATAGTAGCCGCTCAACTTAACCGGATGAACAAAATCATCATCCCCATCCATGCTGATATTGCACAACCGCTCGGTCTCAACCCCACACGGCCATTTGCACATATTGCTGGGGTCATAGTCACACTTCCAGCCGAAATCCCCCATCTGAAACTCACCGCCTTCGACAAACACCATATTGTCCAGCGACTGCACCACGGTATTGAGCAGTTGGGTGCGTATGTCGGTGGACAGCTTCGGGTAGGTCTGGTCGATGGTCGTCGCGATCTGCGCGACTTTTTCTGCAGAGAGTTTTTCGCTCTTGG
The DNA here is from genome assembly GCF_002753995.1 of Pseudomonas sp. HLS-6. Classification (NCBI taxonomy): domain Bacteria; kingdom Pseudomonadati; phylum Pseudomonadota; class Gammaproteobacteria; order Pseudomonadales; family Pseudomonadaceae; genus Pseudomonas; species Pseudomonas sp. HLS-6. The sequence continues at coordinate 2,594,646 of NZ_CP024478.1, read as the reverse complement.
GCAATGGCAGGGATTGGGCCTGGCAGCCGGTCAGCAGCAGAACCGCAGCGGGAAACAGCAAGCGAACAGTGGGCAGACAGAGCACAGCAGTATCCCCATGGGCCGATAGCCCGAAAAGCTTGAACGCTAGCAGATCCACCTGCCGGCTGGCTGTAGGACCGTTCTGAAATCAACGACTCGCCCAGTTTCAACCCACGCGACGCGCATAACGTTGCGCCAAGACCGCGCAAACCATCAACTGGATCTGGTGAAAGATCATCAGCGGCAGGATTACCGCGCCAATGCCACCCCCGGCAAACAAAACCTGAGCCATTGGCACACCGGTGGCCATGCTTTTCTTTGAGCCGGCAAAGAGGATGGTGATGCGATCCTCCAGGTTGAAGCCCAGCCAACGGCCCAATGCCTGGGTACACCAAAGCACTACGGCCAGCAGCACGCAACACGCCAGCGTCAGGCCCAACAGTCGTGAGAACGCGACGGACTGCCAGAGCCCGCTGACCACCGCATCGCTGAAGGCGGTATAGACCACCAGCAAAATCGAGCCCTGGTCCACGGTTTTCAGCCACGTAGCGTTACGCATCACCCAGGCGCCAATCCAGCGTCGGGCCAGTTGCCCGGCCACGAAGGGCACCAGCAGTTGCAGAACAATCTTCAACAACGCATCGAGGCTGGAAGCCCCCTCGCCCTCCACCCCCATCAACAGCACCACCAGCACAGGCGTCAGTACGATACCCAGCAAGCTCGACGCGGCGGCGCTGCAGATTGCCGCCGGAATATTGCCCCGGGCCAGTGCGGTAAAGGCGATGGCCGACTGCACCGTCGCTGGCAAAGCACAGAGGTACAGCACGCCCAGGTACAGCTCATCGCCAACCAGTGGCAGGAACAGCGGTTTGAGTGCCAGCCCCAGCAGCGGGAACATCACGAAGGTGCACCCAAACACCAGCAGGTGCAGACGCCAGTGCCCTGCCCCGGCCACGACCGCCGCGCGGGCAAGCTTGGCCCCGTGCAGAAAGAACAGCAGGGCGATGGCCAGGTTGGTCAACACGCCAAACACCAAGGCGCCCTGCCCCTCGCATGGCAACAGTGTGGCGACAAGGATCACTGCGAGCAGCGCAAGGGTGAAATTATCGAACAACACACGTAACGATTTCATCGGGCGTCCTGGCAAATGAGGTTAGGCTTGAAGCTTGCCGGGCGAGACGATACGGTCTGTGGCCCATTACGACTAACGCCAGAACGCTGCCAGTGTCGCCAAACGGACAACACGCAATACGCCCCACACAACGCCTCGCCGCGCTCAAGCGGCTGCCGCGTCCGGTGTACGGCCATGCACACGCATTACCCAACATTGCGCTCGGCTACGCCCATCGCCACCCGTGGGCGCAGTTGTCCCATGCCATCAGTGGCGTGTTGGAAGTGCATACCGAACACGCGTTCTACGTCGTACCGCCACATCGCGCGGTATGGATACCCGCCAACACCGTGCATCGGGTGACCTGCACGACGGGCACCTGTATTCGCAGCCTGTACCTGGACCAGGCTGCCAACTGCAGGCGTACCACCGACTGCCGCGTGCTGGGCATCAACCCGCTGCTACGCGAACTGATCTCCACCTTCAGCGGCCTACCAGTGGACTACGAACAACACGGCGCCGATGGTCGTCTGGTGCAGGTGTTGTTGGATCAACTCGCCAGCGCGCCTGAGGAAGACATGCGTTTACCGCTGCCCGGCGATAAACGACTGCGTGGTTTGTGCCAGCGCTTGCAGGAGCACCCCGACGATGCAACCGGGCTCGCGACCTGGGCTTTCCAGCTGGGCGTTTCGGAGAAAACCCTCAGCCGAGTGTTCCGACGCGAGACGGGCCTGACCTTTCGTGCCTGGCGTCAGCGGCTGCGTATGCTGAGTGCGCTACCGGCACTGGAGCGTGGCGACCGCGTGACCGATGTGGCGCTGGCGTGCGGTTACGAGTCGTTGTCAGCATTCATTGCGGCTTTCGGTCAGCAGTTCGGCAGATCACCCGGCGAGTGGCTGCGAGGCAACACCAAGGCCGTGGCAGTACCCTGAGCTAGCCGCCTAAACGCCACTCGCCCACAGGTCGATATTGGCCTTTATGGGACTCGAGCAACGTGAAATGGCCGGCATTCAAATGAAAGTCCGGCGGCGCACTGCTTTCCGGGACGGCAGTACGGTAGTCGCGCATCAGTGTCAGGTGCGGCCGGAAATCCTTGGGCAACTCAGTGAAGCCCAACGGCAACATGGCTTCCCGCAGGGCATAGACCAGTTGACGCAGCAGCAGCGGCGTCTGCACGGAAGTCAGCAAGAGCACACGGGACTGACGCCACACCTCCAGGCGATCAAGTGGCACTGTCAAGTGCTGGCCTGCTCGCGCAACAGTCGCAGCCGCCGCACAGAGGGCAGGAACCTGCGTTACCGCAACGGCACCAAGAAATAACAACGTGACGTGGAAATTGTCGACCGGCACCGGGCGCCCGCTGTCCACGTGGAGAGCACCGCGCCATTGAGCAATGGCTCGACGTTGTGCCTGCGCACAAGGCAAGGCGAAAAACAGGCGCTTGACGGGTTCACCCGGCTCACGCGATTCGTTGCGCATACACGCCTCCCTCTCGGCAGAGCCCTGTGACTGGCTAGAAAAGCAGAACACCTGCGCGTGCAATACCCCTTTAAAGCCTACGCCTAAAGCTCAATTTACGAGTGAAAACCTTTCAGATTGAATACCAGTGGCCCACGCAAATGCTTGGTGCAGCGATTGGGCCAGCACATGGCACGGGCGTCACTCACCACATGATTGCCTGGTGCAGCCAGGCACCTCACCCCAAAATACTTGTACATAAAATTACTTATGTACAAGTATTTTGGTGCACAATGGTACGACAGTATCAAATTGCCTTCTGCGACTCTCACGCTACGCTTCTCTCTGGAACTCCCGGCATGTTCACACGTAAATCCACCCTTCTGAAAAACGCCTTGGATGCCTGCCAGCAGCGCCTGGCCGAGCGGGACGCCGAACACGACGCCCTGCGCGAGTCGATGGCAATCATCGAATTCAGCACTAGCGGTGAAATTATCGATGCGAACCCGTTGTTCCTCACCCTGATGGGGTACTCCCTGAGCGCCCTCATGGGCCGCCATCACCGCCTGTTCTGCACCAGTGAGTATGCCAACAGCCCGCAATACGCGGCACTCTGGCGCCGCCTGCAACAAGGCGAGCCTGTCAGTGGTGAGTTCCAGCGCCTGTCGAGCACGGGGCGAGCGGTCTGGCTGGAGGCCACTTACCTGCCGGTTCGAGGCGCCAATGGCCAGGTTGAAAAAGTCATCAAAGTGGCCTCCGACATCACCGAAGGTACGCTGCGCAACCAGATGCACGCCAGCGTAATGGATGCGGTGAATCGCTCAATGGCAGTGATCGAGTTCGACCTGCAGGGCAAGGTGGTGAACGCCAACGATAACTTCCTGAACACCATGGGATACCGCCTGGAAGAGATTCGTGGCAAACACCACAGCACCTTCTGCCTGCCCAGTGAAGTGCACGGCACTGCCTATAAAGATTTCTGGCTAGGCTTATGCCGAGGTGAACCGCGTTCGGGGCTGTTCCAGCGCGTAGCCAGGCAAGGACGACACGTCTGGCTGCAGGCTACCTATAACCCGCTCTACGACGTAGACGGCAAGTTGTACGGGGTCATGAAACTGGCGAGCGACATCACTGAGAGAATCGAGCAGCGCCGGTCCGAGTCGCAGGCGGCGATGCTGGCCTTCGAAACCTCGCGTGAAACCAATGAGCACGCCAGTCAGGGCACGGCCGTGGTTGCCCAGGCGGTCAGCCGGGTACAGGACATTGCCGAGGAACTTCGGGAGGCCGCCGGCAACATCAATGCCCTGAGTCAGCTGTCCGAGGAAATTGGCAGCATTGTTGGCGCCATTCGCGCCATTGCCGAGCAAACCAACCTGTTGGCGCTCAATGCAGCCATCGAAGCGGCACGTGCCGGTGAACAAGGCCGCGGTTTTGCAGTGGTGGCCGACGAAGTACGCAACCTGGCGACACGCACCAGTACCTCCACCCTTGAAATCGGCGAGGTGGTGGCGCGCAGTCAGGCGCTTGCCCAGCAAGCAGTCAAAAGCATGCACGACAGCACCCTCAAGGCCGAACAAGGCCTGGCACTCGCAGAGGAAGCAGGCGCTGCCATGCAGGCGATTCACGTGGGTGCCAAACAGGTGGTCGAGGCCATTGGCCGCTTCTCGGATATCCTCGAGAGCGATCAGGGGGCGAAGGGTACCCAGCCCTGAATCAGCCAACCTGACTGAAATGTAATCACCTGCCCGATTGCGCTGTGGCATCGTAATGTCCATGGCGCCTGGCATCCGCAAAAATGCCTCCCGCCCTGAGATAACACGTTCTCTCCAATCGAGAGATTCTGACTGACGGGACACCACAGGCATGTCTTCCACGACCTCCAGACGCACCTTTGTCAAAGCCCTGGCCGCAGGCGGATTGCTGGCAGGCTGCGGCCTGTGGCGCACGCCAGTATGGGCGATTGCCAGCCCTGGCCAGCCGAATGTACTGACCGGCAACGACTTCGATCTGTCCATTGGTGAAATGGGCGTTAACTTCACCGGTACGCCACGTACCGCCATGACGATCAATGGCAGCCTGCCAGGGCCGCTACTGCGCTGGCGTGAAGGTGATACGGTCACCCTGCGAGTCAGGAACCGTCTGAAAGAAAACACCTCGATTCATTGGCACGGAATCATCCTGCCGGTGAACATGGACGGCGTACCCGGCCTGAGCTTCCACGGTATCGAGCCGGGTGGTGTGTATGTGTACCAGTTCAAGGTCAAACAGAACGGCACCTACTGGTACCACAGCCATTCCGGCTTTCAGGAACAGGTTGGTGTCTATGGGCCGCTGGTCATAGACGCGAAGGAACCCGAGCCATTCAGCTACGACCGGGACTATGTGGTGATGTTGTCGGACTGGACCGACGAAAACCCGACGCATGTCATGAAAAAGCTGAAGAAGCAGTCTGACTACTACAACTACCACAAGCGTACCGTTGGTGACTTCATTGATGATGTCGGCAAGAACGGCTGGGCCGCCACTGTAGCCGATCGAAAGATGTGGGCACAGATGAAGATGAACCCCACCGATCTTGCCGACATCAGTGCAGCCACCTATACCTACCTGCTCAATGGACACGCTCCCGACGCTAACTGGACCGGCCTGTTCAAACTGGGTGAGCGGCTACGGCTGCGGATTATCAACGGCTCGGCCATGAGCTACTTCGACCTGCGCATTCCCGGCCTGAAAATGACCGTCGTCGCAGCAGACGGCCAATACGTCACGCCGGTAAGTGTCGATGAGTTACGTATTGCCGTGGCCGAAACCTATGACGTGCTCGTCGAACCGACCCTGGAGGCCTATACCCTCTTTGCCCAATCAATGGACCGCACCGGCTTTGCCAGGGGCACACTCGCCGTACGCGAAGGGCTGAGCGCTCCTGTGCCAACGCTCGACCCACGGCCGCAGATCAGCATGAGCGACATGGGCATGGGCGGTATGGACCATGGGAGCATGGACCATGGCGATATGACCAACATGGACCAAGGGGCTATGCAGAGCATGGATGGAATGCAGAGCATGGACGGCCTGCAAACCATGGATGGCATGCAGAGCATGGACCATGGCCAGCCAGGCACAACGCCTGAGCACAGCATGCATGACATGAGCGCGATGAGTGGCATGGAGCACCACCCAGCCTCTGAAACCGATAATCCACTGGTAGACATGCAAACCATGGCCCCGGCCCCCAAGCTCAGTGATCCCGGCATGGGCCTGAGAAACAATGGCCGACGCGTACTGACCTACGCTGACCTGAAGAGCACCTTCCAGGACCCCGATGGCCGCGAACCGAGCCGCACGATCACCTTGCACCTGACCGGCCACATGGAGAAGTTCTCGTGGTCGTTCGACGGCATCAAGTTCGCCGATGCCGGGCCGATTCGGCTCAAGTACGGGGAGCGAATCCGTATTGTCCTGGTCAACGACACCATGATGACGCACCCGATACACCTGCACGGCATGTGGAGCGATCTGGAAGATGAAAACGGCAATTTCATGGTTCGCAAACATACGATAGACATGCCACCCGGCACCAAGCGCAGTTACCGCGTCACCGCCGATGCACTGGGTCGATGGGCCTATCACTGCCATCTCATGTACCACATGGAAATGGGCATGTTCCGCGAAGTACGGGTAGATGAGTAGGAGAACGGCATGAACATCGAAAAAACCGCGAAACCGTTGCGCGCAAGCCTCGTGGCTTTCAGCCTGGGGCTATTGCACCTCCCTGTGGCGGTGGCGCAGGAACAGTCGATGCAAGGCATGGATCCTCCCCAGATGCAGGGTATGGATTACAGCCCTATGCAGGGCATGGCCCCAAGTGCAACGCAGGAAAGTCGCACACCGATTCCGGTGCTCACCGACGCTGATCGCGCAGCCGTCTTCGAGAGCGCGGGCGGCCATCAAATGCATGATGACGCGATCAACTCAAAGGTGCCGATCGATAAGCTCGAATGGCAGGACGCGGACAATGGCGCCGTACTCAACTGGGATGTGAACGGCTGGATTGGCACCGACCTGAACCGTTTGTGGGTACGCTCCGAAGGTGAGCGCAGCAACGGTGTCACCGAAAAGGCAGAACTGCAGGCGCTTTGGGCGCATGCCATCGGCCCTTGGTGGGACGTCGTCAGCGGGATACGTCAGGACTTCAAGCCAGGAGATCCCCAGACCTGGGCAGCACTGGGGGTGCAAGGCATGCCCCTGTATGACCTCGAAACGAGGGCAACCGCCTACGTGGGCGAGAACGGTCAAACGGCCGCTCGACTTGAAGGTGAGTACGACGTATTGCTCACCAACCGCCTGATCCTGCAGCCAACGGCTGAACTGAACCTCTACGGCAAAAACGACCCGCAACGGGCTACAGGCTCCGGATTGGCCAATACCGAGGTAGGCCTGAGGCTGCGCTATGAAATCCGTCGAGAGTTTGCACCTTACATTGGCGTTACCTGGAATCGTACGTATGGCAAGACCGCCGATTACGCCCTTGACGACGGTGAAGACCGCAGCGAGGCACGCTTGGTGATGGGCGTGCGCATGTGGTTCTGAACAGCGGCCCCCCCTTGAAGCCCACCACACACTAACCCAACCACGGCCCAGGCCGTCAGGAGCCTTGCATGTCCCCTCTGAAAACACTCAGCGTCGCTGCCGCACTCAGCGCCGGTCTGTTCCTCAGCCTCAGCGCTCAAGCGCATCCCAAGCTGCTCTCCTCCAGCCCGGCAGAGGGCGACACTGTCGCCTCACCGGCGAAAATCGAACTGCACTTTTCCGAGAACCTGGTGACGCAATTCTCAGGCGCGAAACTGATGATGACCGGCATGCAGGGTATGGCGCACGCCCCGATGGCCGTCAAAGCCGCGGTCAGTGGCAGCAGTGACCCGAAAGCCATGCTCATCACGCCGGCAGCGCCACTCAGTGCGGGCACCTACAAGGTCGAATGGCGAGCCGTATCTTCCGACACCCACCCTATTACCGGCGCTGTTACCTTCACGGTGAACTGAGAGCATGGATGACCTGCTCAACATCGCCTTGCGTCTGGTGCTCTGCATCGACCTGATGCTGCTCTTTGGGCTGGCAGCCTTTCGCCTGTACAGCCCTGCGACGCAGGTTGTGGCCGAAAGCTCGGCAGCGCGCTTCAGCGCACTGCTTGCCACTGGCGCCGTGTTGGGTGTGCTGTTGTCGGCCCTCGGCATACTGCAACTGACGAAAACGATGAGTGGCGCCTCAGATTTCACTGAACTGCACCCGCACATGCTGCAGATGGTACTGATGGAAACCGATGTCGGGCACATGTGGTGGCTGCGCATCGGCGCGCTAACCCTCGCGACCCTCGTAGCCCTCGGCGTAGGGCGCGACTCACCCGTGGGTCAGTGGCTGGTGATGCTGTGTGGCGCAGTGGCCCTGGCAACCCTGGCCTGGAGCGGACACGGTGCCATGGACGATGGCTACAGGCGCTACCTGCATTTCACCAGCGATATTGCGCACCTGCTGGCCGCAGGTGGCTGGCTGGGAGCATTGTTCGCCTTTGCCTGGTTGCTAAAGGCCAATCACCCCACAGCAAACCAGCAACTGCGGGCACTGGCCCAGGCGCTCAGGGGTTTTGAAGTCACAGGGACATTGATCGTGGTTGTGCTGGTGCTCACCGGCGTCGTCAACTACCTGCTGATCGTCGGGATGACGTTGGAACCGCTGACAAACAGCACATACGGTGGGTTGCTGTCGCTCAAACTCATACTGTTTGCTGGCATGCTGGTGTTTGCCGCACTCAATCGCTTCCAGTTGAGCCCACTGCTGGAAACCTCGCTACAAACCGGCCATTACCAAAGCGCTATCAACGCCTTGCGGCGCAGCATGGTCCTGGAGCTATCGGTAGCGGTGATCGTTCTTGGCCTGGTGGCCTGGCTGGGTACCCTTAGCCCGGAGGTGGAACTGCCCAGCGGCTAGGCGGATCCGGGTTTGAGGTGGACGCCTCGATAGCATCCAGCGGATGGCCTACCCTACTCAGGTGCTCCCCGTGCAAGTGTGCTACCCATGCTAAAGGTCGAAAACCTGTACAAGTCCTTCACCACCGCCCAAGGCACACTGCCGGTTCTGCGGGGCGTAGACCTGCACCTGCCCAACGGGACGAGCATGGCGTTGATGGGCGAGTCCGGCAGCGGCAAGAGCACCCTGCTGCACCTGATCGCAGGCCTGGAACGGGCAGACAGCGGGCACATTCTGATCGATGGCACACCGCTTCAAGGGCGTCGGGAAGCGGAGCTGGCACGCTGGCGACGGCTCGGCATTGGCCTGGTATTCCAACAGTACAACTTGATCAGCAGCCTTGATGTGGCCGCGAACCTGACCTTTCAAGCGCGCCTGGCAGAGCGTCACGACCCCGCCTGGGCCACCTACCTGGCCGAACAACTGGGGCTGCGCCCCTTGCTTGAGCGTTACCCCGAACAACTTTCCGGTGGCCAACAGCAACGCCTGGCCATTGGCCGCGCGCTGGCAGCAAAGCCCTCGCTGATGCTGGCCGACGAACCGACGGGCAGCCTCGACGAAGCCAGCAGCGACACAGTACTCGAGCTGCTCCTGCGGCTGGTCGGTGAGGCCGGCAGCAGCCTGTTGATGGTCACCCACAGCCCACGCCTGGCTGCCCGACTGTCCCGGCAATGCTATCTGCACCTGGGCCGTGTCCAGCCCCAGGCGGTGTAATGAGCAGCCTGAGGATCAGCCTCCAGGCCCTGCTCAGCCACTGGCGGCGCCACCCGCTGCAGTGCTTCAGCATTTTCACCGGGCTCTGGCTGGCTACCGCACTGTGGGCCGGCGTACAGGCACTCAATACCCAGGCACGGGCCGACTACGCCCGGGCCAGCGCCGTACTCGGCGGCGTGGCGCAGGCATATTGGGCACCACGCCAAGGCCCGCACATCGGCCAAGCGGTCTATGTTGCGCTGCGTCGTGAGGGCTGGCCCGTTTCGCCGCTGCTCGAAGGCCGCCTGAACCTTGTGGGTGATGCCGCGCTTAACGTGCGGCTGATCGGCATCGAACCGCTCACCCTGCCCCAGGGATCAGCCATCGCCGGGCAAGCCAACGAAGGACTCGACCTTGGCGGCTTCATTGGCCCGCCCGGGCAAGCCTGGGTCGGCCCAGACACCTTGCAACGCCTTGGCCTGAAACCGGGCGCCCAGGTGCAGACCGAAGATGGCCAATACCTGCCGCCCCTGCACGTGCAGGGGCAATTGGCCCCTGGGGTGATCGTTGTCGATATTGGCTACGCGCAAACACTGCTGAAAGCGCCAGGGCAGGTTTCACGGCTGCTGATGCCAGCGGCCTTCGCCGACAGCGCACCGCGCCTGCCGGCCAACCTGGCTGGCACGTTGCAACTGCACACTTCAAGCGACGCACAGGACTTGCAGCGCCTGACCGAGAGTTTCCACCTGAACCTAAGCGCCCTTGGCCTGCTGGCGTTCCTGGTCGGCCTGTTTATCGTGCATGCCGCCATTGGCCTGGCCCTGGAGCAACGCCGCAGCCTGTTACGCACCTTGCGCGCCTGCGGCGTAAGCCTCGCCGCGCTGGTCAGCGCACTGGCACTTGAGCTTGGCCTGTTTGCCCTGTTGGGCGGTCTGGCTGGCGTGCTCAGCGGTTACCTGCTGGCGGCCTTGCTGCTGGATGACGTCGCTGCCAGCCTGCGCGGCCTCTACGGTGTGCAGGTGGCTGGGCAACTGAGCCTGTCACCCACATGGTGGCTGACGGGCCTGACCATCAGCCTGCTCGGTGCGCTCTTGGCCGGAGCAAACAGCCTTTTGCGCGCAGCTCGCCTGCCACTGCTGGCCCTGGCACAACCACACGCCTGGCAGGCGGCACAAAGCCTCTGGTTACGCCGCCAGGTCCTGTTGGCGTTTGGCCTGGCGCTGCTGGCCTTGGCCTGCTGGCGGTTCGGTGACAGCCTGCGTATCGCCTTTGTGATGATCACTGCCTTGCTGCTGGGCGCCGCTCTGCTGCTGCCGGCCTTGCTCGACGCAGCGTTGCTGCTGCTCGCACGCTACTGTCAGCGGCCGCTGGCGCACTGGTTCATCGCCGACAGCCGCCAACAGCTGCCGGCGCTGGCCCTTGCCCTGATGGCACTGCTGTTGGCCTTGAGCGCCAGTGTGGGCGTGGGCAGCATGACCGAAGGCTTTCGCAAGACCTTCATGAGCTGGCTCGACCAGCGTCTTGCCGCCGAGCTTTACCTGAGCCCACGCGATACTGCACAAGCGCAGGCGATCAATGACTGGCTGACTGCCCAGCCGCAGGTCGAAGCCGTGCTGCCGCGATGGCGCGTAGAACTGCGCCTGCAGGGGTGGCCCGCCCAGCTCTTTGGCATCACCGATCACCCTTACTACCCGCAGCACTGGACGCTACTTGAGCAACAGGATGACGCCTGGCGACAACTGGCCACCGGCCAGGGCGTGATGCTCAGCGAACAACTGGCCCGCCACCTTCACCTGAGCCTGGGTGATCGCCTGTCACTGCCTGCCCCGGCTGCAGCGCCCAGCCTCAGGGTTGTCGGGGTGTATGCCGATTATGGCAACCCGAAGGGGCACCTGCTGGTCAGTGCCGATTGGTTACAACGCTACTGGCCCGAGGCGGATTTCTACGCCCTGAGCGTGCGCCTGGCCGCACAGCAGGTAGCGCCACTGATGGCGCAGCTGCAACAACAGTTTGCCCTGGACAGCAACCAGCTGACCGATCAGGCGTCCCTCAAACGCTGGTCCCGCGAGGTCTTCGAGCGCACCTTCGTCGCCACCGCTGCGCTGAACAGCCTGACCCTGGCGGTCGCCGGAGTGGCGCTGTTCATCAGCTTGCTGACCCTTGGCCAGAGCCGCCTCGGGCAGTTGGCCCCGCTGTGGGCGCTGGGTGTCGAGCGGCGCACGCTGGCCTGGTTGAGCCTGGGGCAAACCTTGATGCTGGCCGGCCTGACGGTGTTGCTGGCAATCCCCTTGGGGCTGTTACTGGCCTGGTGCCTGGTTGCTGTGGTCAATGTGCAGGCCTTTGGCTGGCGGCTGCCGTTGCAGGTGTTTCCATCACAACTGCTGCAGTTGGTTGTACTGGGCCTGCTGACCAGCCTGTTGGCGGCCATCGGGCCGTTGTGGCAACTGCTGCGTAGCCAACCGGCTGACCTGTTGAGGCAATTCGCCGATGAAGCGTAAGGTCCGGATCATCGCCTGTGCCCTGCTGCTGAGCGGGTGCGACAAGGCCCCGCCAGCGACTGAGGGCTTTGCCGGGCTTGGCCAGGCAACTGCGACCTACACACCGGTAGTGCGTGGACAAGCGCTGAGTTTTCCTGCTGACCACGGCGCCCATGCGGGCTACCGCATCGAGTGGTGGTACGTCACGGCCAATCTCACCGACGAGCAAGGGCATGACTGGGGCGTGCAATGGACCCTGTTCCGCTCCGCCTTGCGCCCAGGTGCCGAGGTAGCCGGCTGGTCCAGCCCGACCGTGTGGCTGGGGCACGCCGCGCTGAGCAGCGCGTCCAGCCATCAGTTCAGCCAGACCCTTGCCCGTGGCGGCATCGGCCAGGCGGGTGTCGACGCGTACCCCTTCCGTGCCTGGATCGACGACTGGTCACTGGCCAGCACGGCAGGCCAAGGGCTTGACCAGTTGCAGATGCGCGCTACCGGCAACGGCTTCAGCTATCGCCTGCAACTGATCAGCCAAGGGCCGCTGGTGCTGCATGGCGACCGCGGCTACAGCGAGAAGTCTGGCCAGGGCCAAGCGTCGTACTACTACAGCCAACCGTTTTATCAGGTCAGTGGCGAGGTTGAGCGCCATGGCCAACGCTACCCGGTCACGGGACGCGCCTGGCTCGACCGGGAATGGAGCAGCCAGCCGCTGAGCAACACACAACAGGGGTGGGACTGGTTCTCCCTTCACCTGGAAAACGGCGCCAAGCTGATGCTGTTCCAGGTGCGCCAACGCGACGGCCAGCCCTATCGAGCAGGTACCTGGATCAGCCCCGACGGCCACGCCGAGCCGTTGCGAAGCGAGCAAATCCAGCTCGACCCGCAAGCCTGGACGCGCCAGGACAACGGCAAGCAGCTCCCCACTCGCTGGCGCTTGCAAGTCGCCACGCACAACCTGGACGTACAGGTCGCGGCCCTGCAACCACACGCCTGGATGGGTACTACCGTTGCCTACTGGGAAGGCCCGGTGCAACTGTTGGGCAGCAACCCCGGGCGTGGTTATCTGGAGATGACCGGCTACTGACGACGCTCAGTCAATCTCGAACAAACCGTTACGGATGGGCCCGACCTCCAGGCGCGCACGCACATCATCATCGATGCGCGGATCATCCGGCCGGTACAAGCGGACCTGACGGTAAGCATTGATACGGTTGATTTCCGGCCCCAGGTACTCCCACACCACTCGGGTGCAGGTCGGGGTGCGCCGGTCACCACTGGAGACACCGGTCTTCAGGCCATTGAGGCGGGTGATGCGGCTTTTGAAGCTGGGGATGAGGATGGTCTGGCTCATCTCGTTGACCGTCAACGACTCGTAGTCGACCAGAAACAGGCGGTCCTGCAGCTGGAACGCTGCCCCCAGGTAGCGGCAACGCACCCAGTCGTCGGCCTGTACGTCGATGCTGCTGGTACGTTCCTGACGCTCCTGGCGTTCGAACAGGAACGTACCTCGCTCTTCGCGCAAGTGCACCAGTGACAGCAGGATCGAGCCCGGCACCGACATGCAGTTGGAGTACTCGAAGTAGTAACCGCAGTAACGCGACAGGTTACCGCCGTGATCACGCAAAGGACGCAGCAACTCGACCAGCGGGTCCTCCTGACCGGCACCGGGCAGTATGGTGACGCGCGCGCCGATGAGACGGGCGAACTGCTCTGGCGGCAAACCCAGCTCGTAATCCTCGACACCGAAAAAGTCACCGATGCGCTTGAGGTTGTAAGGCGTCGGTTGGCTCTGGCCGCTGAGGTACTTGTTGAACTGTCCACGGTTGATCGACAGCTGGCGGCAAACCTCCGAGATAGAGCGGTAGTGGCTGCAAGCCAGTTTGAGGTTTACGCCCAGGTTTTCACTCATTGATGCACTTCCGATTGATGCTAGCGACGCTAGTTTAGCATCAAGTCGCATCATTTCAGATCAACCCGCGAAATTGTAACCAGGCTTTTCTTGGCCAACCATGCGCGCCATGCCTGCACCGCACTGTTGCGGTCGTTTGTCTTTCACTTAAACAATAAGAATCGAGGTCTCTTCATGCTCGAAGCGCTCAACGATTTCCTTTCGGGGAAACTCCTCATCGTGCTGATCGTCGGACTGGGTAGCTACTTCACCTTGCGCTCTCGTTTCGTCCAGTTCCGTCATTTCGGCCACATGTTCAGTGTGTTCAAGGAATCGCTGCGCGGCCAGGCAGGCCAACTGAGTTCGTTCCAGGCCCTGATGCTGAGCCTTGCCGGCCGTGTCGGTGCCGGGAACATCGCCGGTGTCGGCATTGCCGTTACCCTCGGCGGCCCAGGCGCGGTGTTCTGGATGTGGGTTACTGCACTGGTCGGTATGTCCAGCAGCTTTTTTGAATGCACCCTGGCCCAGGTCTACAAACGCAGCGACGGAGACGGCCTGTACCGTGGCGGCCCGGCGTACTACATCCAGCATGGCCTGAAACTGCGCTGGATGGCAGTGGTGTTTGCCGTGTTGCTGCTGGTGACCTATGGCTTCACCTTCAACGGCCTGCAGTCCTATACCGTTACCCACTCGCTGCAAAACGCGTTTGGCTTTGAACCACAGCAGACCGGCTTTGCCTTGGCAGCCTTGCTTTGCGTGGTGTTCATCGGCGGCATCAAACGTATCGCCTCGGTGTCCGACCTGCTGGTACCGGTCAAGACCCTGGCCTACATCGGTGTCACCCTGTACGTGATCATCACCCAGATCGAGCACGTGCCGGCCATGCTGGAAACCATCATCAAGAGCGCCTTTGGCCTCGACCCGGCATTCGGCGGTCTGCTGGGCAGCGCCATCGTCATGGGCGTGAAGCGCGGGGTTTTCGCCAACGAAGCGGGCCTGGGCAGTGCGCCTAACGTCGCCGCTGTTGCCGCGGTGCGCCACCCAGCCGCACAAGGCGTGGTACAAGCCTTCAGCGTGTTCCTCGACACTTTCGTGATCTGCACCTGCACCGCTCTGCTGATCCTGCTGTCGGGTTTCTACACACCAGGTTTTGAAGGTGACGGTATTGCCCTGACCCAGAACTCGCTGGCTGCGGTAGTCGGTGACTGGGGGCGTCTGTTCGTCAGCGTTGCGCTGTCGCTGTTCGTCTTCACCTGCATCCTCTACAACTACTACCTGGGCGAAACCAGCCTGCAGTTCCTCAGCCGCAACCGCCTGGTGCTGATCGCCTACCGTGGCCTGGTGGTACTGCTGATCCTGTGGGGGTCGGTGCAAGACCTCTCTACCGTCTTCGCCTTTGCCGACATCACCATGACCTGCCTGGCCTTCGTCAACCTGGCCGCCCTGGCCATGCTGTTCAAGGTCGGCCTGCGGGTCATGCGCGACTATGACGAGCAGCGCCGTGCTGGTATCGCACAACCGGTGTTCGACGCCGCACGCTTCGCCGACCTCGACCTGGACCCGCAAGCCTGGCCCGTGGGCCAACACGCCGAAAGCCCGGCGCACGCTGAACCCCAACTGGCACCGGCGCAACGCTGAGTGACCACCTGAAGGCCGCCCTATGCCGGGGCGGCCTTCCCTGCCACCGCTCCCGCGATCTTTCACACCGCACTTTCCATCTGCCTGGACGCTTCCCATGCGCGCAGTAAAGAACCTTCTTGTCCTCTATACCGGCGGCACCATCGGCATGCTGCAAACGCCACAAGGCCTGGCCCCGGCCAGCGGCTTCGAGGCACGCTTGCACGATTACCTGCTGGAGCACCCCGATACCCCGACACCCGCCTGGCGCCTGCTTGAACTGGAACCGTTGCTGGACAGCGCCAACATGCAGCAAGCGAACTGGCTGGCCATGCGTGACACCATCGTCAACGCCGTGGTCGAAGATGGCCACGACGGCGTCCTGCTGCTGCACGGTACCGACACCCTGGCCTACAGCGCAGCGGCGCTGTCATTCCTGTTGCTCGGCCTGAATGTTCCGGTGGTGCTGACCGGCTCGATGCTGCCGGCGGGCGCACCGAACAGCGATGCCTGGCAAAACCTCAGGGGTGCCCTCGGTATCATGGCCTCGGGTATCGAGGACGGCGTACACCTGTACTTTCACGGTGCCCTGCTGCACGGTGCCCGCGCCAGCAAACTACGCAGCGAAGCCTTCGATGCGTTCGCCGAACTGCCTCGTCATCGTGAAGGCGCTCGCGCTGAAACACTGCCAGCACGCCTGTGCTATCGCCAGCCACGCACACCGGTCAAGCTGGCGGTGCTGCCACTGTTCCCCGGCTTTCAGGCTGAACAGCTTCGCAGCGTGCTGGACAGCGGCATCCAGGGCCTGCTGCTGGAATGCTACGGCAGCGGTACCGGGCCATCCGACGATGCCGCACTGCTGCAGGTGCTGAGTGAAGCGCGTCAGCGCGGCGTAGTGCTGGCGGCCATCAGCCAGTGCCCACAAGGCAGCGTACTGTTCGACACCTACGCCGCCGGCAGCCGCCTGCGCGATGTCGGCCTGGTCTCCGGTGGCGGCATGACCCGGGAAGCGGCCTTGGGCAAGCTGTTCGCCCTGCTCGGCGCCGGGCTGAGTGTGGACGAGGCCGAACACTGGTTCGCCCTGGACCTGTGCGGTGAACGCGCGGCCTGACCGACCACTGGGCACGGGCTGGCGCGCAGTTGAGCCCGGTGCCCACGTAATGGAGTACATTGGTGCTGATGTGACGGGCCAAATGGCCGCATCCTCACAACCGCGAAGCAAGCACCATGAGCACACTCGATCTGTTTGAAGGTCTGCACACACCGACGCAGGCCATGGAACCCCTGGCACACCAGGCCTGCGTGTTGCGCGGCTTTGCCCTGCCCTTCGTCGAGGCAGTGCTGCCGGCCCTGGCCCACATCTGCGAAGTCGCGCCGTTTCGGAACATGGTCACCCCAGGCGGTTTCAGCATGTCCGTGGCCCTGACCAACTGCGGGCATCTGGGCTGGACAAGCGACCGCAGCGGCTACCGCTACAGCCCGATCGACCCCGCCAGCGGGCAGCCCTGGCCGGAACTTCCAAGCGCGTTTCTGGCGCTTGCGACAGCGGCGGCAAAGGCAGCAGGTTTCCCCGACTTTGTGCCCGATGCCTGCCTGGTCAACCAATATCAACCCGGTTCGCGGATGTCCCTGCACCAGGACAAAGATGAACGCGACTACACCTGGCCGATCATCTCGGTGTCTCTTGGTATCCCGGCCACCTTCCTCTTTGGCGGCCATCACCGGGCTGACAAGCCCCAACGCGTGCCACTGTTTCATGGCGATGTGGTGGTCTGGGGCGGTGAAGACCGGTTGCGTTACCATGGTGTAGCGCCGATCAAGGAGGCGCTGCATTCAGTGATGGGCGCGCAACGCATCAACTTCACCTTCCGTAAGGCAGGTTGACGAAGCAGCGATTCATCGTGTCTTGATGAGTGGCTCATGCTGCCTATGGAATTCAACCGCAAGAGTCGGAGTGCCTTACTGCGGGTAGCGGCTTAACGTGCAGCCTGTAGGTCACTGACAGCGGGAACAGCATTATGAACACAGACAAGGACAGCACCACAGTGCCGGCCACTGCAGTTGAACAAGACCCGCGCTGGCAAGCCGTACTGGCACGTGACACGACCGCCCATGGGCAGTTTGTCTATGCCGTACGCACCACCGGCGTGTACTGCCACCCGGGCAGCACTGCCCGATTGCCGCGAGCGGAAAACGTCGAGTTTTTCAACACGCCCGAGGCAGCAGAGGCGGCCGGCTATCGTCCCTCGAAACGTGCCGGGGCTTTGCCGTCCATAGTGCTGGCCCAGCATGCAGCGCGAGTGGCCGATGCCTGCCGGCTGATCGAGAGCAGCACTGAACTCCCCACCCTCGCTGACCTGGCAGCCTATGCCGGTTTGAGCCCGTTTCACTTTCATCGGGTGTTCAAGTCCGTGACCGGCCTGACCCCAAAGGGCTACGCCAATGCCCACCGCGCACGCCGGGTACGCGAGCAACTGGCACTTGGCGGCCGGGTCACCGATGCCTTGTATGAGGCGGGCTTCAACTCCAACAGCCGTTTCTATGCGGCTTCGGACCACCTGCTTGGCATGCGCCCGAGTGATTATCGCGCCGGAGGCCAGCACCTGGATATCCGCGTTGCCGTGGGTGAGTGCTCACTGGGCTCGATTCTGGTCGCGCAGAGCGCGCGGGGTATTTGCGCGATTCTCCTGGGAGACGACCCGCAACAGCTGCTGCACGACGTGCAAGACATGTTCCCCAATGCCAATTTCATCGGCGCAGACACCAACTTCGAGCAACTGATCGCTACCGTGGTTGGCTTCGTCGAAGCCCCGGCCCTGGGTCTGAACCTGCCTCTGGATGTGCGGGGCACGGCCTTCCAGGAACGGGTATGGCAGGCCTTGCGCGAAATCCCCGCAGGCAGCACCGCCAGCTACGCGCAGATCGCCGAGCGCATTGGTTCACCCAAGGCGGTGCGCGCCGTGGCTCAGGCCTGCGCCGCGAACACACTGGCCGTGGCCATCCCCTGCCATCGCGTGGTGCGCAGCGACGGCAACCTGTCGGGCTACCGCTGGGGCGTAGAGCGCAAACGCGCCTTGCTGGCGCGTGAAGTCAAGCCCTGATGACCGGTCTCAAGTAACCGCCGGTATTACTTCAGAAATTTCTGAAGTAATTATTTCCCTACGCCGATTCCCTCGACCTTACTCACTGTCGGAACATCCACCCCACTTATGTCCGCCAGTGCGGGCCCATTACACGCGTACACAACAACAAGACATGAGGTTCCCAGTGAGCAACGCCAACAAGGTCACCGCTCGACCGAAAATCGAGGTTCGCTCCATCGACTACGTGCCGCGCACCGAACGCCATGGCAAGGTCTGGCATCAGGCTCCATTCTGGTTTACCGGCAACTTCGTCCTCACCACCATGGTCACCGGGTTCACCGGCCCCGCACTCGGCCTCGGCGCCTTGTACTCGATACTTGCGATCATTATCGGCGTCTGCTTCGGCACCTTCTTCATGGCCTTTCACGCCAACCAGGGCCCCCGCATGGGCCTGCCACAGATGATCCAGTCACGCGCCCAGTTCGGCCTCAAAGGCGCCATCGTGCCCTTCGCTGCCGTGGTGTTCGTGTACATCGGTTTCAATGTGTTCAACGTTATCCTCGCCACTGACGCCATCAACACCGTACTGCCCGGCCAGCGCGCCCCCTGGTACCTGGGCGTCATCGCCGTTGCCGTGGTGCTGGCGGTGGTGGGTCACGACCTGCTGCACACGGTTCAACGCTGGCTGACCTACGTGATGATCGTGGTGTTCGGCGCCTTGACCGTCAGCGCCGTGATGACCCTGCAGGCCGATGCGGCCCTGGACAACGCACACTTCTCCTGGGGTGCCTTCCTGGTACAACTCTCTGCAGCAGCGGGCTACCAGATCAGCTACTCGGTGTACGTCTCTGACTACTCGCGCTACCTGCCTCATGATACGCCTGCCCGCAAGGTGGTGTTCTGGACCTACCTCGGCGCGGCCGGATCGGCCCTGTGGCTGATGTCGCTCGGCGCCTTCCTGGCCTCGGCCCTGCCATCGCCGGATGCCATCGGCAGCGTGCGTGAAGTGGGCAACCAGTTCATCCCGGGGCTGGGCACCTTTACCGTACTGATCTCGATACCGGCGCTGGTCGGCATCATGGCCGTCAACTGCTACGGGGCGATGCTTACCAGCATCAGTGCCATCGACAGCTTCCGCAAAGTCACCCCGTCACTGAAAATCCGCGTCTCTGGCATTGCCATCATCGCTGCCATCGTCTTCATCGTCGCGCTGGCGATTCCCGAGAGTTACCTGGGCAGCTTCAACACCTTCATCCTGTTGATGCTGTACTTCCTGGTGCCATGGACGGCGGTGAACCTCGTCGACTTCTACGGTGTGCGCAAGGGTCACTATGTGATCAGCGAGATCTTCAATCCCAATGGCATTTACGGCGCCTGGGGCAAGGCCGGCCTGAGCGCCTACGGCATCGGCCTGCTGGCGATGGTGCCATTCATGTCGCTGAGCTTCTACACCGGCCCCGCAGCCGCCGCCCTCGGCGGTGCCGACATTGCCTTCGCCGTTGGCCTGCTGGTAACCGGTGTGATCTATGCACGCCTCTGCCGAACCCTGGACCTGAACGCCGAACAACGCCTGCTGGCCGCCAACGACCGCCAGCTTGAGGAAGCCACACGATGAAACCAACGCCCACACACCTCACCGTCGCATGCTGCCAGTTGGCCCCCAGGGTCGGCGACCTTGAGCACAATCGGCAACAGGCACTGGCCGCCATACGTGCGGCAGCCAGCCAGGGCGCGCAGGTGGTGGTTCTGCCAGAGTTGGTACAGAGCGGCTACGTCTTCATCGACAAGGCCGAAGCCCTGAGCCTGGCTGAAACCGCCCACGGTGAAACCCTGCGCCAATGGGCGGTGCTGGCCACGGAGCTGGATGTCGTCATCGTCGGCGGCTTCTGCGAGCGCACCGAACGCGACGAGCTGTACAACAGCGCGGCATTGATCGATGCCAACGGCGTGCAGGCCGTGTACCGCAAAGCGCACTTGTGGAACGATGAGAAACGTTTCTTTACCCCCGGCAACTGCCCGCCGCCGGTGGTTGAGACGCGCTTTGGCCGCATTGCCGTGATGATCTGCTACGACCTGGAGTTTCCCGAATGGGTGCGCCTGCCGGCACTGGCCGACGCCGAACTGCTGTGCGCCCCCGTGAACTGGCCGGACGGCCCTCGCCCTGCCGGAGAGCGTCCTGCTGAAGTGGTGCGGGTGCAGGCCAACGCCTCGGTCAACCGCCTGTATATCGCCGCCTGCGACCGTCGTGGCACTGAACGCGGTGTGGACTGGGTCGGCGGCTCGGTGATTGTCGATGCCAACGGCTACCCCTTGGCCGGGCCACTGCACGGCGCCGCTGCCGACCCTGCGATCATCCTTGCCCACCTGGACCTCAGCGAGGCCCGCGACAAGCGCATCAGCGCCAACAATCACGTACATCAGGACCGCCAGCCGGCACTCTACGATTGAGTGCATTGCGCGGCTGACACCGCCCCTGCCAAACCGGCGTCGGCCTTGCCGGCGCTGCCTCACCCACACACCTCGCCCCATGCCCGACAAAACCACTAGAATGGCCACCTTGCTGATCAGGTGCATTCATGGATATCGAGCTGGCCCGAACCTTTCTTGAGATCGTCCGTTGCGGCAGCCTGGCCTCGGCGGCCGAGCGCTTGCACGTCACACAGACCGCCATCACCGCCAGGGTGCAGAAACTCGAACAACAACTGGCCTGCCAACTGTTCGTGCGCAGCCGCAGCGGCGCCAGCCTTACCGCCGACGGCGAAGCCTTCGTGGTGTACGCCAACCAACTGGTGCAAACCTGGGAAGCCGCGCGCCGCGACCTGCCGCTGCCCGATGGCTGCCATCAGGTGCTGCACATCGGCGGCGAAGTCAGCCTGTGCAACCCACTGATGCTCAATTGGGTCAGTGCCCTGCAGCGGGAACTGCCAAACCATGCCGTGCGCTGTGAAGTCGGCGAGCGCAACAGCTTGCTGCAAGAGCTGGAGCTAGGGGTACTCGACGCGGTGCTGGTCTATCAGCCAAGCTACGGCCCGGGCCTGCAGGTCGAGCAACTGATGGAAGAGAAGCTGATCCGCATTCGCAAGGCCTGCACGCCCGAACCCTACGTCTACATTGATTGGGGCGATGCCTTCCGCCGCCTGCACGATGCAGCCTTGCCCGAATGCGCCCGCCCGGCACTGAGCTTCAACCTCGGCCCGATGGCCCTGCAGTACATACTCGAACACGGCGGAAGCGGCTATTTTCGCACACGCGTGATACAAGCCTACCTGGACAGCGGCGTGTTCGAGCGCGTGCCGCAAGCGCCCGAATTCACCTACCCCACCTACCTGGTGTATGCCCGCGAACGCGACTCGCAGGTGCTGCAACAGGCGTTCAGCGTATTACGCGAAGTCGTCGCCCGCGACAATGACTGGTCACAACGCTGGGACCCGCAGATCTGAGCGCACCGTTGCCACTTTGCTGAGCAACTGACGCTTGAGCGCGGCAATCAGGTCGGTCTGGGTGATCACCCCTACCACCTGCTCACCGTCCAGCACCGGCAGGCAATGCAACCCTTGCTCACAGAGCAACGGCAGCAGCGTGACCGCCTGCTGCTGACTGCCGACACTGACCACACGCCGGCTCATGATCGTCTCGAGCCGCACCGGCTGACGCCGACCAAACAGCGCACGCCAACTGAACCGTTGCTGGGCCATGGCCGGGCCAATCAAATCACTCAGGCTGACAATCCCGACCAGGCGCTTCGTCTCATCGAGCACCGGCAAAGCCTTCACATGATGACCCGACAACTGCTGCCAGGCCTGCTCCAGCGTGGTGCCGGGCGTGGCGAACTGTACGTCCCGTGACATCACCCTGGCTGCGGTAATCCCGCCAAGGCTACGCTTCAACGCCTGCTGCTCGGTGGCCATGATGATTCGTTCCAGTTCAT
This sequence comes from Pseudomonas sp. HLS-6, assembly GCF_002753995.1. NCBI lineage: Bacteria > Pseudomonadati > Pseudomonadota > Gammaproteobacteria > Pseudomonadales > Pseudomonadaceae > Pseudomonas > Pseudomonas sp. HLS-6. Next base: position 2,572,349 of record NZ_CP024478.1, on the reverse strand, counting down.
CACGGGTGACATCGACAAACTCGCCCAACGCTTCCAGCGCCTGATCCAGATCTTCGCCACTGACCCCCACCCGTTCACTCGGCAATGGGTCGAGGGTATGGTGCAAGTCCTTGCGCGGCGCAGCCGTCTTTGGGTAGCGCACCCCGGTTGCCCGGTTGTACAGCACCGCCACCAGCAACAGGCACAAGGCGTTGAGCAACACGGGCTCCAGGACCTGAACACCGAGTACAGCGAGCGAGGGGTCCGCCAATGCCAGGCTCACCGCCAGTGCCCCGCCCGGCGGATGCAGACAACGCAGCAGGCACATCAGCAGAATGGCCAACATCAGTGCCGAACTGGCGGCCAGCAGCCCGGGGCCGATCCAGTGGTGCAGCCCCAGCGCCACCAATGCGGCGATGACATAGCTACCGATCAGCGGCCACGGTTGTGACAACGCCCCGGAGTGCACCCCGAACAGCAACACGGCCGACGCCGCCAAAGGCCCCAGCAGATGCAGGGCCACCGCGCTGCCGAACAGCGCGCTGCACACCGTGCCCGCGAGCAAAACACCGAGCAACGCGCCAAGACCGGCGCGAAACCATTCTTTGGGGGGGATATTCAGCGTTGCCGGGGCAAGGCGCTGCAGCCAGTGACGCAGACCACGGGTAGACATGGGAGGAGCAAATACCTTTTGAAAAAACACGCACCGTCAATACCGAGCGATACACCTTGCGCAAGCAGCCATGCGGGGCAAAACTCGATTGCGCAGGGATTCTGAAGGAGATGAGTACGCTGGCGGTAATGCAAAAAAATGAGGGGAAACTGCATTATTTTTGAGGGGTGCGACGAGGGAGTGCCTCCCCCCTTGAACCCTGGGCGGAAATGGCAATGTGCTGATGGTTATCAGAACGTCACACTGACGTGCGTCACAGGCCGTATTGCAACCAATAACTGCCAGAACGTGCCGCTTCAATAGAAGTCGACCGTAGCAGCAAACCGTTACACTAACGCACCCGCTCCTGGTGTGTTGATAGACAGGACGCCCAAGCGCTTACCCGGCCCAGCGTGCAAGCCCGGCCCCTGCCGTGCAATGAGAACCGACATGAGACACCCTGTTCAGACAACTGACATCCCAGTATCCAATTCCCCGTGTGACGGAGCACCCGCAGCATGATCGAGGTAACCGAGGTTTCCATTGCCGACCTGCGTGCGGCGCTCGAATCCGGGCAGACAACAGCGGTCGCGCTCGTCCAGGCGTACCTCGCCAGGATCGACGCCTATGACGCCCCTGGCACAGCCACTGCGCTCAATGCAGTGGTGGTTCGCAACCCTGACGCACTCAAGGACGCGCAGGCTTCCGATGCCCGTCGGGCCAGGGGCGAAACCTTGGGGCCACTCGATGGCATCCCCTACACCGCCAAGGACAGCTATCTGGTCAAGGGCCTCACCGCCGCCTCTGGCAGCCCGGCATTTGCCGACCTGATTGCCTATCGCGACGCGTTCACCATTGAACGGCTGCGCGCCGCCGGTGCGATCTGCCTGGGCAAGACCAACATGCCGCCCATGGCCAACGGCGGCATGCAGCGTGGGGTCTACGGCCGAGCGGAGAGCCCCTACAACACCGACTACCTCACCGCCCCCTTCGCATCGGGCTCATCGAACGGCGCCGGTACTGCCACCGCGGCCAGCTTCGCAGCCTTCGGCCTGGCGGAAGAGACCTGGTCGAGCGGGCGCGGCCCGGCCTCGAACAACGGCCTGTGCGCCTATACGCCTTCGCGTGGGGTGATTTCGGTGCGCGGCAACTGGCCGCTGACGCCGACGATGGACGTTGTCGTGCCGTACGCCAGAACCATGGCCGACCTGCTCGAAGTGCTCGATGTGGTGGTCGCAGAAGATCCCGACACCCGCGGCGATCTGTGGCGGATGCAGCCCTGGGTGCCGATTCCGAGTGTCGCCTCGGTTCGTCCTGCCTCCTACCTGTCGCTTGCCGCGAAGCCTGAGGCACTGGCTGGCAAACGGCTCGGCGTTCCCCGCATGTACATCAATGCAGACCCCGAAGCGGGCACCGCTGAGGCTCCCGGCATCGGTGGCCCGACCGGGCAGCGTATCAATACCCGCCCGTCAGTGATTGCGCTCTGGGAAGACGCTCGCAAGGCACTCGAAGCCGCCGGGGCTGAAGTGATCGAAGTCGATTTCCCGCTGGTCTCCAATTGCGAGGGTGATCGCCCAGGGGCGCCGACCGTGTTTACGCGAGGCCTGGTGTCCAAAGAGTTCCTGCATCACGAACTGTGGGACTTGACCGCCTGGGCGTTCGATGACTTCCTGCAGGCCAACGGTGATCCGAAGTTGAACCGTCTGGTCGATGTGAACGGCCCACTGATCTTCCCTCACGACCCGGGTACCCTGCCCAACCGCGAGGGCGACCTTGCCGCTGGCATGGACGAATACGTGCGGATGGCCGAGCGCGGGATTACGCCGTGGGACAAGATCCCTACCGTGCCAGACGGGCTGCGTGGGCTTGAAAAGACCCGCAAGATCGACCTCGAAGACTGGATGGAACGGCTTGGCCTGGATGCGGTGATTTTCCCGACAGTAGCCGACGTTGGGCCGGCAAATGCCGATGTCGATCCTGAAGCGGCAGACATTGCCTGGAGCAACGGCGTATGGGTCGCCAACGGCAACCTCGCCATCCGCCACCTCGGGGTTCCAACCGTCACCGTACCAATGGGTGTGATGAAGGACATCGGTATGCCCGTGGGGCTGACCTTCGCTGGGCGTGCCTATGACGATTCAAACTTGTTGCACCTTGCTTGCGCGTTTGAATCGACCGGGAACAAACGAATGATCCCACCACGCACACCACCGCTGTCGGCTGGCCAGTAATCGAAATGCCGGGATCGGGGCGGTACAGGCCCCTATCCCGGCCATCAAATGCACGGCACAGGAACAAGACAGTGGGCCAATCGGTGCTATGCCAGAGACTTTACATGGAGGTAAATATTGCTGATTCAGGAAACACTAGATCGCGCTTCCCGAAAAGACGAACACCCTGAACTCGAGCAGAATCTGCGCGCTGAGCCATACGTGGATGCTGATAGAAAATGGCAGGGGCGGCTGGATTCGAACCAACGCATGGCAGGATCAAAACCTGCTGCCTTACCGCTTGGCGACGCCCCTGTATCTGTTGCGACGAGTGTCATGCACTCGATTGAAGATTCTGCAGCTTGCGAACCAGTGCTGCTGCAGGAATGTGCGAAATTTATCAACTTTCGCGCTGTATGGGAAGCCTCAAAAACAAAAAAATCGGTTTTAAAACAGCAATTTACTGTCTCACCGCCAAGAGCCCCCAATCAGGCTACCGTCATTCCTCGTTTGCTTGCGGCAATGTCGCCTAGAGGCATCGCCCAGGACGGGCCTCTTGCGAACCCGCGAAATGCGTGCAGAAACTAAATGCCTGCACGGTAGAAATCAAACTGAAAACACCTCGATTTCATGAAGATTTCATTACCTGGCCGAAGGTTAGCAGTGCTTTCAGTACCCTACGCGTACTCAGTGCACCACGCGCGGTAGCAGGAAGCTCAACAGTTCGGGGTCATCATCCGGCTCGATAGCCTGAACCGCGCGCGGCAGGTGCTCCATGACTGAACCCCAGAATGCCGCTGCGGCTTCATCCTGATAGTAGTAACGCACCAGCCAGGCATGCTCCGCACTCATCAGCATCTGGGCCGCTACAGCACGCCCGATGCCTTTACGGCGGTACTTTTTCAGGATGAACAGATCCGCCAGTTCCAGGGCATCGATACCGGGTAAGTCACTGCGCTCGATCAGCAGAAAACCGGCAATGAAACCGTCGACCAGCAATAGGTTGGCGCTCCACTGCGGCTCTTGCCAGTAGCGCTGCAGGTGCTCATCGTGGATATAGAAGCGACCGTCCAGTTCAACGTCTTCCTGCTCCCAGTCCGAGGACTCGTAGGCATAGAACTGGTACAGGTTACGCACCAGTTCGATTTGATCAGGGCTGGCCTGCACCAGTTCAAGGGTGATGTCAGTCGTCGAAGGCATGGAAAGCTCAAAGAGAAAATACTAATGGCTGCCGCAGGCAGCGGCCGTTTTGCGCGCGCTATTGTTTATAAAAAAAGGCGAGAATGCTACCGGTGATCCGTGCAGTTGCTAAGGATCATGCGGTTGGTGTTGCAACGCCATCACCGTCAAGGTCCTGCTGGCACACCTGACTGATCGTCGTAGTGGGCTCGCAAACGCTGCGCTGAATCATTGGCCGGTTTTGTCGATTGCTTTAGTCTGGCGCCGGGCCACCCTGCAAGACGCGTTGGTGGCGATGAGAACTGAGGACGCTATGACAGACCGCGAACAGCTCCATCGAGAGGGTTATGTGCTGCTCCGTCGCGCAATCCCAAGCGAGTGGCTGAGTGACCTTCGTGCCGTGTTCGATGCGGGCGTGAAGCCGTCTGACCAATGGCCAGTGCCGCGCGGCATGGACTGGCGTCACTCGCTGCTGGACACCGACGCGAAGGTTCAGGCGGTGTGTCGTCTGCCGCAGGTACTGACGGTGGTTGGCGAGCTGATTGGAGAACGGTTCTTCCTCGCACAGGTCGAGGGTCGCGAACCCCTTGCAGGTGGCGGCCATCAGCAACTGCACCGCGACTTGTCGGCGCAACGACCAGGCGACATCGTCGGCGCTTTAGCTTATTTCGACGATTATGGCCCTGAGAACGGCGCAACCCGTATCGTCCCCGGCAGCCATCGCCCCGAGCACGGAGCGCCGCCGTTCGACTTCAACGACGAGTCCCGGTCTGTGCAGCTTTCAGGCTCTGCGGGTGACATTCTGGTGTTTGATGTCGATCTGGTGCATGCCGCCAGCCTGAACGCAATCGGCGCACGCCGTCGCACCCTGCTGATCAGCTATTTTTCTGAGCGTCTGTACGCGTCGCACCTGCAAACAGTGGGCCTGCGAAATGTACGGATGGACACGAGCGATCGATTCGATCCTTCGGATTTAGCCTTCGTTGGGTATGACGATGGTGGTCATTCTGTACGCTCAACCGACCCAAGCGTGGTTCAGGCCGGTTGATTGAATCGTTAGTGCACAATCGCGTGCCGAGGCAAGGCCACGGAAATCAGTGCGGCCAACAGGACGAATGCGGTGGAAACCCACAAGCACGCCTCCAGCCCGTAACGCTGATAAATCCAGCCCGACAACACAGTGCCCAGTAATCGTCCCATTGCATTGGACATATAGTAGAAGCCTACGTCCAACGACACCCCGTCTTCCTTGGCGTAGGAAACGATCAGGTAACTGTGCAGCGACGAGTTCACGGCAAACAGTGCGCCAAACACCAGGAGGCCGCCCAGCAGCACAAGTTGCGGAGAGCCGCCCGCCGAGAGCCCCAGGGCAATGGCCGCAGGCAGGCCTGCCAACAGCCCCGCCCAAACGAAGGCAGCCCGCCCATCAGGAACGTGGCCGCGTTTCTTTCCTGTGATGTTTGGAGCCAGCGATTGGATAATGCCGTAGCCGATCACCCAGGCAGCCAGGAATCCGCCCACCTGCCAGAAATCCCAGCCAAACACGCTACTCAGGTAGACCGGCAAGGCCACCACGAACCACACATCGCGGGCACCAAAGAGGAACATTCGCGCTGCCGAGAGGATATTGATTGCCCGGCTCTTGGACAGGATGTCGCGGAACTTTGGCTTTCCTTTGGCCCTGCCAAGATCTTTCTTCAGCAAGAACAGGCTAGCTAGCCAGATCAACGCCAAGACCGCCGCCATGACCAGTACTGCGCTTTTGAAGTCCATCAGCGCGAGCAATGCGCCGCCTAGGAAGAAGCCAACGCCCTTCAATGCGTTCTTCGAGCCGGTAAGGATCGCTACCCACTGGTAGAGCGTGCCTTGTTGACTGTCGGGCACCAGGAGTTTTATTGAACTCTTGGCGCTCATCTTGTTGAGGTCTTTGGCAATCCCCGACATTGCCTGGGCACCCATCACCCAAGGGATGGTCAGCCAAGCCGCAGGTACGGCAAGCATCAACAACGCCGCCACCTGGAGCCCCAGACCAATGTTCATGGTGCGATTCAGACCCACCCGGGCGCCAAGGTAGCCACCCAACAGATTGGTAATGACCCCGAAGATCTCGTAGAACAGGAACAGGAACGCAATCTGCAACGGGCTGTAGCCCAACGCATGGAAGTGCAACACCACCAACATGCGCAGTGCACCGTCGGTGAGCGTAAAGGCCCAGTAATTACCGGTGACCAGCAGGTACTGGCGCACCTGCGGGGAGAGGGCTGACAGCGCGTGCATGATCACTCTCTTCTCAGCCTGCCAAACCGACCAGCCTGGCCAGCTCGACAGCACGGTTGGCGTACCCCCACTCGTTGTCGTACCAGGCGTAGATCTTCACCTGGGTGTCATTGACCACCAAGGTCGAGAGCGCATCAATGATCGAGGAGCGCGGGTCGGTGCGGTAGTCGATGGACACCAGCGGGCGTTCTTCATAGCCCAGGATATTTTTCAACGGGCCCTCTGCGGCCGCTTTAAGCAACGCGTTGACCTCATCCACGGAGGTAGCGCGCTCGACTTCGAACACGCAATCGGTAAGCGAGGCGTTGGCCAGCGGCACCCGCACGGCATGGCCGTTCAGCTTGCCGCGCAGATCAGGGAAGATCTCGGCAATCGCGGTGGCAGAACCCGTGGTCGTCGGGATCAGGCTCATGCCCGAGGCACGGGCGCGACGCAAATCCTTGTGCGGCTGATCAAGGATGCTCTGGGTGTTGGTCAGGTCGTGAATAGTGGTGATCGAGCCGTGGCGAATCCCCAGGTTTTCATGGATCACCTTGACCACCGGGGCCAGGCAGTTGGTGGTGCAGGAGGCAGCGGTCACGATACGGTGCAATGCTGGGTCGAACAGGTGTTGGTTAACCCCCATGACAACGTTCAGCGCGCCGCTTTCCTTGACCGGCGCGCACACAACCACACGCTTCACACCCTGATCCAGGTAGGCCTGAAGTACCGCAACGGTTTTCATCTTGCCGCTGGCTTCGATGACCAGATCGCAACCCGACCAGTCGGTATCGGCAATCGCCTTGTTGGCGGTCACCTTGATCCGCTTGCCGTCAATCACAACCTGATCACCCTCGGCGCTCGCTTCGTGGCACCAGCGGCCATGCACCGAATCGAAGTTGATCAGGTGCGCATGCGTTGCTGCGTCGCCTGCCGGATCGTTGATCTGCACGAACTCAAACTCAGGCCAGCTCCAGGCTGCACGCAAGGCAAGACGACCGATGCGACCGAAACCGTTGATACCTACTTTTATACGCATGTGTTTGTTCTCTTGAAGCAACGGCCTGCAGGCAGTTACGACGTGACGATGTCGGACTTGTTGATGCCGTTGATAATGACGTACGGGCATTACGAAACAGTAACGAACCCTTCAAATGGCGCGTTGATTGACACGCCTGGAGAGTTCTTCTGCGGACTCCTTTCGCTCGGAATAACGGTCGACCAAATAGTCGGAGCGCTCACGCAACAGCAGGGTGAATTTCACCAGTTCTTCCATCACATCCACGACGCGGTCGTAGAACGTCGACGGCTTCATACGGCCCTCTTCGTCGAATTCCAGGTAGGCCTTGGGTACCGACGACTGGTTCGGAATGGTGAACATGCGCATCCAGCGTCCGAGTACGCGCAACTGATTGACCACGTTGAAAGACTGAGACCCTCCACTGACTTGCATCACGGCCAGGGTCTTGCCCTGGGTCGGACGCACGGCGCCCATGGCCAGCGGTACCCAGTCAATCTGCGCCTTGAACACGGCAGTCATCGCACCGTGACGCTCAGGTGAGCACCAAACCTGCCCCTCCGACCACTGCATCAGCTCGCGTAGTTCCTGCACCTTGGGATGGTTGTCCGGAGCATCGTCAGGCAAGGGCAGACCGGATGGATTGAAGATCCGCGTTTCGGCACCGAAGTGCTCCAGCAAGCGAGCGGCTTCCTCCGTCAGCAAGCGGCTAAACGAGCGCTCGCGGGTCGAGCCGTACAGAAGCAGGATGCGTGGCTTGTGCGTGGCCAACAGGGTACTGCCAAGCTTATCGGGAGTCGGCAGTTCGACCAGTTCAGCATTAAGGTTGGGGAGATGTTCTTCAGTCACGGATTGACTCCTGAGCAAGTGCGCCCTGCGGGCTATCTCATAAAAGCCGAGCACAGCTCGGGCAAGCGTTGACTCAACAGCAAGCAGAAAGGCGCTGTGGGCGGTCACCCATCACGTCAAGGCGCTTGGCGTCGGGGCTGAGCCAACGCTGGTTGGCGTCAAGGGTGCTCTTGAGCACAGCGATCACCCAGGCCGGGAGGTTGGGATGCAGGCGGTAATAAACCCATTGCCCCTGCCGACGATCCTCAAGCAAACCGCAATTGCGCAGCTGTGCCAGATGACGGGAAATCTTGGGCTGGCTTTCATCGAGCGCACAGGTGAGCTCACAAACGCACAGCTCTTGCTCACGAGCAATGAGCAACATCAGGCGAACGCGGGTCTCATCGGCCAGGCATTTGAATACGGTGGTTGGCGTCAGGGGGTCAGCCATAGGGGTCTCGACGTTTGGTTTTCACCAGCACAAACCTCTTGATATGTTCATGGCTGTCGTGAAGAGGATGGCGGTAAGCATCGGGCTTGGCGCTCATTGCCAAGTTCAGGGGCTTATATGGTTAAACGAATATATGATTTTTCAAATATACAGTAAAGCGCCACCTTCGTTTCCTGGCTGGTTGGCGAGTCAAGAGGCCTGTGGTTTGCACGAAACGCAAAACGCATAGCAGTCATGGCCATCTGCAAATGCACTTTTTTCGCCTGATAATCGCAATGGCTTTGTGAGCCAGATCAGTTGGCGTCAAAACGGAGTCGCTATAATAGGCACCGCCCCGCATCGACTCCAGGCTCCCCTCCCATGGCTCATCCGCTTAGCAGTCAACTAGACATCGTCATCATCGGTGGGGGCCAATCAGCCTTGGCTGTAGCGTATTTCCTGCGCCGCACCCAACTTTCTTTCGTCATCCTCGACGCAGAGGAAGCGCCAGGAGGCGCCTGGCGTCATGGCTGGAACTCACTGCGCCTGTTCTCACCGTCCACCTGGAGTTCAATCCCCGGCTGGATGATGCCCCCCACGCAAGATGGCTACCCGACACGAAATCATGTGATCGGGTACCTCAACCAGTACGAGCAGCGGTACCAGTTTCCGGTCGAGCGCCCAGTGCAGGTCTCGCGTGTGGAGCGTACAGCGTCTGGCTTGCGAGTACACGCTGACGACAGGCATTGGGATGCCAAGGTTGTCATCAGCGCGACAGGTACCTGGAGCAACCCTTACATTCCTCACTACCCCGGTGCCGAACAGTTCGCTGGGCGGCAGTTGCACTCTGCGCACTATGTTGAAGCACATGCATTTGCAGGCAAGAAAGTGCTGGTGGTGGGCGGCGGTAATTCCGGGGCGCAGATTCTGGCAGAAGTTTCCAAGGTCGCCGAGACCACATGGGTAACCCCTGCTGAACCGGTGTTTCTGCCTGACAATGTTGATGGGCGGGTACTTTTCGAGCGTGCGACTGAGCGATTGAAAGCTCAACAGGAGGGGCGTGTCATTGACCAACCCGTCGGCGGGTTGGGCGACATCGTCATGGTGCCTCCCGTTGTCGAGGCTCGTGAGCGTAACGCTCTCAGATCTGTACGCCCTTTTGAACATTTCACTCGCAACGGCGTGAGGTGGGCCGATGGAACTGAATCTGCCGTGGATGTGGTGATCTGGTGTACCGGATTCAGGCCAGCCCTGCAGCATCTGAATGGACTTGGCGTAATCAATGCCGAAGGCCGCGTTGACGTCGAAGGCACTCACTCGACCCAAGAACCGAGGCTATGGCTGGTCGGCTATGGCGAGTGGACAGGTTCGGCTTCTGCCACGTTGATCGGCGTAACACGCAGCGCACGTAGCACCGTCAACGAAATTTCAGCCTTTCTTGGCCATTCGTCCGTGGTCTAGTGCGTCTGCACCCTGGGAGTCGTGTGCATGAACGAAGTAATTGTGCGCTGGCCTGAACGTAACCCCCGCCTCTTTTTGGCCGTGGCCGCGTCTGTCTGGTTCGGACTGTATGAGGCCCTGATTCCTGCGTCCGAAGCGTTGGTCGCAACGCTTCCGGTTGATCGCAATAGCCACCTTGGCGGCGCCTTACAGTTTTTCTTCTACGACACACCCAAAGTGCTGATGCTGCTGACCGGCATTGTGTTCTTGATGGGCATGATCAACTCCCACTTCACGCCTGAGCGCACCCGCGCAATGCTGGCGGGACGCAGCGAGGGGATGGCCAATGTCATGGCCGCGTCACTTGGTGTGTTTACTCCATTTTGCTCCTGCTCAGCCGTTCCTCTATTCATAGGTTTTGTTCAAGCGGGCGTGCCACTAGGGGTGACGTTCTCTTTCCTCATTTCCGCGCCTATGGTGAATGAGGTAGCGCTGACACTGTTGCTTGGCCTGTTCGGCTGGAAGATCGCACTGCTGTACCTGGGCTTGGGTTTGTTTATTGCGGTTGTCGCAGGTTGGGTCATTGGACGCCTGAAAATGGAGGCCTATCTGGAGGACTGGGTTCGTGAAATGCCCAAAATCCAGGCAACCGCCGGTGACACGAGTATGCCGCTGTATGAGCGGATAAATGCCGGGTTTAGCAGCGTACGTGAAATCGTTGGGAGAGTATGGCCTTACATCCTTGCCGGTATTGCCATTGGCGCAGGCATTCACGGGTATGTGCCTGAGGATTTCATGGCCAGCTTCATGGGCAAGGAAGCCTGGTGGTCGGTTCCGCTCGCGGTACTTATCGGCATCCCCATGTACACCAATGCTGCAGGCATCATCCCGATTGTGCAGGCACTGCTCGCAAAGGGCGCGGCGCTGGGCACTGTGCTGGCCTTCATGATGAGTGTCATCGCCCTCTCCCTTCCGGAGATGGTGATCTTGCGCAAGGTGCTGAAGGTTCGCCTGATAGCCACCTTCATTGGGGTCGTCGGCGTCGGCATTCTCATCGTCGGTTACCTCTTCAACTTCGCGCTTTAATCCACGTATTGAGGTTTTTATGAAAGACATCAAGGTTCTGGGTAGCGGTTGTGCCAAATGCAAATCAACAGTAGCCATCATCGAACAGGTGGCGAGCGCGACAGGCATCCCGGTGAAGCTGGAGAAGATCGAAGACATGCAACAGATCGTCAGCTACGGGGTTATGTCCACGCCCAGCGTCGTGATTGATGGAAAGGTTGTTCACTCAGGGGGCGTCCCCTCCCGTGACAAGGTCGAACAGTGGCTCAGCGCTTGAGGTAGGCAGCCAGCGACACAAGGGCAAACAGGGCCCTGTCCATCGCTGACAGGATCTTTAGGGTTCGCACGCTTACTGGCTCAAGCCCCGCCTCTGGCGGCCTTGGTAGTGGTTGCCGAGGTAACCCGTGATTGTTTCATGACATTGACCCTATCGACGCCCGACCTCGCTGGCACGTGACTGTGAAGTTCTGTGGATGAAATCGACAGCGTGCAGCCTCGCTGTTCACCCTTTCGACAAAACATTACGCGCTCATCAATCATGATCTATAACCAATAAAACCGATGGCTTGGGGTCGGAATCATTAACCCACCCTAAACACTGCTGTTCCATTGAAACAGACGACATACACACCCCCTTAAGAGGCCCATTCATGGACGCCTTGAAAGTCGCTGCCAATGATTCGGTTCGTGCTTGCTTCAATACCACTCGAGACGTTGTACCCCTGGATCAAACCGACTACACCGACGTCGCCGCTGCAGTGTTTTCGCTGGACGATGTGCTGGCGGGAGCGCTTGAGGTCATTAAGCGTAACGGCTTTGATATCCCCATTTTTTTCGCCGTCGAACAAGGCGGTAAACGTGCCCTGGAAGACTACAAGCGTGTGCAGGACGTACTCCTGCAGGTCAATGGTGTTTTCGAACTCTCCAGTCATAACGCCGACTATTACGGTCATCAACTAGAGACCGCGGCCAAGGACTATGAGGACGCCCTCCTGCCTCCGTTCTTCAACGCACTCAAGTACTACACGGAGGCGGCCAACTCAACATTTGCCTGCCCCGGCCACCAGGGTGGCCAGTTTTTTCGCAAACACCCGGCAGGCAGGCAGTTTTTCGACTTCTTCGGCGAAACACTGTTTCGCGCCGACAGGTGTAATGCTGACGTCAAACTGGGCGATCTGCTGATTCATGAAGGCCCTGCACTGCTTGCACAAAAACATGCAGCCACGGTGTTCAACGCCGACAAGACCTACTTCGTGCTCAACGGCACCTCGGCCTCCAACAAGGTGGTTACCAACGCCCTGATCACCCCAGGTGACCTGGTCCTGTTCGACCGCAACAACCATAAGTCCAACCATCAGGGTGCTTTACTCCAGTCGGGCGGCACTCCGGTTTACCTGGAGACTGCGCGCAACCCTTACGGTTTCATCGGCGGTATTGATGCCCACTGTTTCGATGAAGGCTACCTGCGTCAGTTGGTCAGCGAAGTCGCGCCAGACAAGGCAACCCTGCCACGCCCGTTTCGCCTGGCGATCATCCAGTTGGGCACCTATGACGGCACCATCTACAACGCCCGTCAGGTGGTAGATCGTATCGGCAAGTTGTGCGACTACATTCTTTTCGATTCCGCGTGGGTAGGTTACGAACAGTTCATTCCGATGATGAAGGATTGCTCACCTCTGCTGCTGGATCTGAATGAAAACGACCCGGGCATCTTCGTCACACAATCCGTCCACAAACAGCAAGCCGGTTTTTCCCAGGCCTCGCAGATCCATAAAAAAGACCGCCACATCAAAGGGCAGCCGCGCTACTGCAATCATGCCCGTTTGAACAACTCGTTCATGGCCCAGGCCTCCACCAGCCCTTTCTACCCGCTGTTCGCGTCTCTGGATATCAATGCACGTATCCACTCCGGTCGCAGTGGCGTGCGGCTGTGGGACGACTGCATCAAGTTCGGCATCAATGCACGCAAGTTGATCCTGGAGGCCTGCACCCTGGTCCGGCCGTTCGTGCCGGGCACCATTGACGGCCGGCCGTGGCAGGACTATCCGACCGACGAAATCGCCAAGGACATCCGCTTTTTCGAGTTTCAGCCAGGGGAGCGATGGCACGCATTCCCAGGGTATGCCGACAAGCAGTATTTCATCGACCCCTGCAAACTGCTGTTTACAACACCGGGCATCAATCCCGCCGACGGCAGCTACGCGGATTTCGGCATTCACGCCGGCATACTGGCGAATTTCCTACGCCAGAACGGCATTGTTCCGGAAAAATGCGACCTCAACTCGATCCTGTTCCTGCTTACCCCTGCCGAAGACTGGGCGAAGATGAGCCATCTTGGCGCACAGATCGCCCGTTTCGAGCGGTTCATCAACGATAACGCCCCCATGAGCAGGGTGCTGCCCACGGTCTACGAGCAGTATCAGGAGCGCTACAGCGGCTACACGATCCGCCAGCTGTGCCAGGAAATGCACAACCTGTACCGCCAGCACAACGTTCAGCAATTGCAGAAAGACATGTTCCGCAAGGCGCACTTTCCGAAAAAAGCGATGAACCCTCAGGACGCCCAGATCCAGTACATCCGCGGCAACGTCGAGCTCATAGCACTGGCTGACGCCGACGGCCGCATCGCCGCCGAAGGCGCCTTGCCCTACCCGCCTGGCGTGCTCTGCGTAGTACCTGGGGAAATATGGGGCGGCGCAGTGCTGAAGTATTTCCTGGCGCTGGAAGAAGGCATCAACCAACTGCCCGGTTTCACGCCGGAACTGCAAGGCGTGTATTTGAAACAGGACGGTGGACGCACTCGCGCTTACGGCTACGTGCTCAAGACTTGACGCTAGACACGCTATCCACCCTCAAGGAGCCTTCCCGATGAGTCAATCGCAAACGCGCTTACCCGCCGACATGGTTCAACGCTTCCCCGTCCTGATCGTGATCAATGCCAAGGGGCACGACGACAGCATTATCGTGCGCAGCGCCCACGCCATCGCTGATGCGCTGCATGAACATGAGCTCGGGGTGGAGCTGGTGGGGTCGCTCGATGAGGCAGAGATCGCCATCAGTGCCAACTCAACTTACAGCTGCGCCATTATCGGCTGGGGGCTATGCGACGCGGCACCAGAACAGGCGCTGCGACTGATTCGCCTGATCCGGCGACGCACCGCACAGTTGCCGATCATGCTGGGCCTGAGCCAAGCGACCCAAGGCCAGATTCCGCTGGCGTTCTTCGAGCACATCGACGGGATTATCTGGCAACCTGAAGACAGCCCTCAATTCATCGCCGGACGCATCGAAACGGCTGCCCGTCGCTACCTCGACAGCATCCTGCCGCCGTTCTTCGGTGCCCTGGTCAATTTTGCCGGCACCCATGAGTACTCCTGGCATACCCCGGGCCATACCGGCGGCACGGCGTTCATGAAGACCGCCGTCGGACGTAGCTTTCTCGAATTCTATGGCGAGCAAATGCTGCGTTCAGACCTCAGCGTCTCGGTTGGCGAGCTAGGCTCGCTCAACGACCATTCCGGCCCGGTGGACGAAGCAGAAAAATACGCCGCGCGGGTGTTTGGTGCCGACTACACCTTCTTCTCGATGGGCGGCAGTTCAGCGAGCAACCAGATGGTCTTGCACGCTGCCGTGACCGACGGCGATGCAGTACTGGTCGACCGTAATTGCCATAAATCGCTGAACTATGCGCTGAACATGTCCGGTGCGGTACCGCTGTACTTGCGCCCACGCCGCAATGCACGCGGCCTGATTGGCCCTGTACCGCGCAGCGAACTGACACCGGCAGCCGTGGCCCAGAAACTCGCCGACAGCCCCTTGGCAACCCACAAGCAGGCACACCCGGTATTGGCCGTGCTGACCAACTCGACCTACGACGGCCTGTGCTACAACGTGCAGGTCACCACCCGAGAGCTGAGCCAGAGTGTCGACCGCATCCACTACGATGAAGCCTGGTTCGCCTATGCGCGTTTCAACACGCTGTATGAAGGACGCTACGGCATGCACCGTGGCGAGCGGCATGCCGATGATGCGACAGTCACCGTCACCCACTCGACCCACAAACTGCTGGCTGCGCTGTCACAGGCGTCGATGATCCACATCCGCTCAGGCAAGGTGCCGGTCAAGCCGGCACTGTTCAACGAAGCCTTCATGATGCACACCTCGACGTCACCGCAATACAGCATCATCGCGTCAATCGATGTCTCGTCGAAGATGATGGACGATGCCGGCGAGTACCTCACCGACGAGTCGATCAGCGAAGCGATCGCCTTCCGCCAGGCCATGGTGCGCCTGAGCAACGAACTGCGTGAGCGCGATCCCGGCGACTGGTGGTTTGGCGTCTGGCAACCGGATGAGGTCAACGGCGTGCCCTTTGCCGAGATCGACCCCGATGCGCTACACCGAGGCGATGCCTGGGTGCTCAAACCAACGGCCAGTTGGCACGGGTTCGGCGACCTGGGTGACGACTACTGCATGCTTGACCCGATCAAGGTCACGGTGCTTACGCCCGGTCAGACACTCGAAGGCGCAATGGAGCCCAGCGGTATCCCGGCCCCCTTGGTCTCGACCTTCCTCGCCAGTCGTGGAACCGTGGTGGAAAAGACGGAACCGTACTCGATACTGCTGCTGTTCAGCATCGGCGTGACCAAAGGTAAATGGGGCACGTTGGTCGCTGGCCTGATGGAATTCAAGAGGCACTACGACAACAATTCGCCGCTGGAACAGGTACTGCCCGACCTGGTCGCCAGCCATGGTGATCGCTATCGCGACATGGGCCTGAAGGACCTTGCCGAGCAGATGCACCAGGACATGCTTGCCTCGAAAATGCTGCACAACATGGATGCTGCCTACACCCTGCTACCTGACCCGGTCGCCTCCCCCCGCGCCACCTACGCCAGGCTGGTTCGTGGCGAAATAGAGCAGATTGCCGTACGCGACATGCTTGATCGAACGGTCGCGGTGCAGATCGTTCCCTATCCACCGGGCATCCCGCTGATGATGCCGGGAGAGAAAGCCGGTGCCGACAAAAAGGCCATCGTCGATTACTTGCTGGCAATGGAGCTGTTCGATGGTCACTTTCCGGGTTTCGAGCATGACAACCATGGCATCGAAATCGAGCGTGATGGCCAGGGGCGGCCAACCTACAAGGTGTATGTGGTCAAACAATAGCGTTTAGCCCCCTCCCCTGCGGCTTGCAGTAAACCGCCGGAATCAGGGTCAGTGCTTTTGAGAGCGTAAGGAGTTTTCAGATGGCTGATTCAAGCAAGAAAATGAGCCTCGTGGGGCTGACCACTCTGGTAACGGTCAACATGATGGGCTCCGGCATCATCATGCTGCCCACAAGCATGGCCCAACTCGGCGCAGTATCACTGTTGTCATGGCTAGTGACCGCTGTTGGGTCCATGGCCATCGCCTACTGCTTTTCCCAATGTGGCATTTTCTGCGCACGATCAGGCGGATTGTCTGCCTATACCGAAGAGGCGCACGCAAAGTCCGGGTTCTTCCTCTGTTCGTACCTGTACTTCCTGTCGCTGGCCATCGCCAACGTCGCCGTCGCCATTTCCGCAGTGGGTTACATGACCTCATTCGTGCCCTGGCTGGGCAGCGGCGCCATTCCGTTGTTCATCGGTACAGTGGGCCTGCTCTGGTTGACCACCCTGGCCAACTTTGGCGGGCCCAGCATCACCGGCAAGATCGGTGCAGTCACCGTCTGGGGCGTGATCATCCCGGTGGCAGGCCTGTGCATCATCGGCTGGTTCTGGTTCAAGCCTGACGTGCTGGCCGCGGCCTGGAACCCTAACAGCCTGCCGATCTCCGAGGCAGTGAGCAAGGCCATTCCCTTGACCCTGTGGGCATTTCTGGGCATGGAGTCGGCCGCGCAGGCCTCCGATGCGGTAGAAGACCCCAAACGCACAGTACCGCTGGCCTGCCTGTTCGGGACACTGGGGGCTGCGGTGGTGTATGTGCTGTCGACTACCGTCATCCAGGGCATCATCCCCAACGCTGAGCTGGCCAACGCGTCAGCACCTTTCGCACTCGTCTATGCGCACATTTTCAACCCAACGGTCGGCAACATCATCATGGCGCTGGCAGTGATGGCGTGCGTAGGCTCGCTACTGGGCTGGCAGTTCACCCTGGCGCAAACGGCCAAGATGACCGCCGACCAAGGCATGTTCCCGAAACTGTTCAGCAAGGTCAGCGCACGGAATGCACCGATCATCGGCATGATCGTCTGCGGCGTACTGCAGACCCTCATGGCCCTGTCGACCATTTCGCCCAATGCCAGTGCCCAGTTCAGCAAACTGGTCAACCTGGCGGCAGTGACCAACCTGATTCCCTACGTGACAGCGCTCACCGGGCTGCTGGTCATGATGTACAAGGCCAAGGCTTCATCAGCAGTCAACACACGCAATACCGCCGTGCTGCTGGTTGCAGTGGCCTATTCGTTGTATGCCCTCTATGCCTGCGGTAGAGACGCCGTGTTCGGTGGCACTCTGGTGCTGGCCGTCGGTTACCTGCTCTACGGTTTCCTCGCCAAACGTTTTGTCAATGAGCCTCAAACCGCCCAGGCCAGGGCAGGCAATCCTTAGACGTTGCTGTCAGGACTGCAAAGACATCTGAACACGGGGAACAGGATATGAACGTACAGTTAACCAAACCCGCAAGCCTGCTGATGACCTGCTTGCTTGCGCTGATGCCGGTCGTGGCCAGCGCGAACACCCTGGAGCGCGTTCGCGCCAACAACACCTTTAACCTGGGCTACCTGCCAGACTACGCACCGTTCAGCAGCATGGAGGGCGACAAGGTCGGCGGTTACGCCATCGACCTGTGCCTGAAAATCGCCGACAAGGTCAAGGCCGAACTGGGGCTGACCTCGCTGCAAGTGCACTACCAGCCCATCAACATCACCGAGGCCACCAGCGCCGTCGGCTCGGGCAAGATCGACATCCTCTGTACGCCAACACCGGCGACACTGGAACGGCGCAAAACCGTAAGCTACTCAATACCAGTCTACACGGCCGGGCTTTCCGTGGTCGTGCGTGACAACGCCAATGAGGCGTTACTCAATGTGCTCAATGGCAAGGTGGCCCACAGCGGGCCGACCTGGCGCGCCACCGTCAACCGTGGTCTCGCCAACCAGACCTTCGTCACCACCGGTGGCGGCGTCTCCGAGGCGTGGATCCGCGAGAAAATGCGCTTGCTCGGCGTAGTTGCCACACTGATCACGGTCAAGGACAACGACGAAGGGATAAAACTGGTCGCCGATGGCAAGGCCGATGCGTTCTTCTCTGAACGGATGTCGCTCAAAACCCATGTCGCCGCCGATTACCCGGGCGCAAAGCTGATGATACTGGACCGTATCTTTGAATTCGCACCCGTCTCATTGATGGTGGAGCGCGGCGATGAAAACTTCCGCTTGCTGGTCGATACCACACTCAGCGAGATGTACCGTTCCGGCGAAATCGAACAGGCCTACGACAAGTACCTGGGAGGCGCCGGCGAGACGGCCAAAAAACTCTTCAAGGTGTATGCCCAACCCTAGAACCGGAGACTCACAGCAGCGGAGCGGCTCAACGTGCCAGTACCCAGGGAGTCTGACCATGAACCTACTCCCAGCGATGGCCACGGGCCTGTTGCTCATGCTGGGCTTGTGCCGCCCAACGCTGGTCAGCGCCGAGGACTGGCAACTGGCCGCAAACGAGGACGGCATCCAGGTCTACCTGAGCAACGTGCCGGGCTCTCCCTACCAGCGCTTTCGTGGCGTAGCGCTGATCAAGGCCAGCGTGGCCACCCTCAGCGACCTGCAGGAAAACCTGCGGGTCGCCTGCAAATGGCTATACGCCTGCGCAGACATGCGCCTGTTGAAAGTCGAAGGCGATGACACCTGGGTTTACCTCACCACCGCCCTGCCATGGCCGGCCAATACCCGCGACATCGTACTCAAGGTACACACTGAGCGTACCGACGACGGCGCAGTCATACGCCACCTCAGCGCCGTGCCTGGCATGGTGCCTGGCGTACCGGGCCAGACCCGGGTGCGCAAGCTGAGTGGCCTATGGAAAATGGTGCCCAAAAGCGACAGTGAAACGGAGGTGACTTACCAACTGCAAGCCGATCCTGCAGGGGATATTCCTTCATGGCTGGCCAATCAGTTCGTCATCGACGCCCCGATGATTACCCTGAGAACACTACGCGCTGTCGCCGAACGGCAAGGCCTCCACCCGGCCTCGACCGACAGCAGCGAACCTCGCAACTGAGCACAGTCGGCCTATAGCCAGTACTTCGGATAACTGGAACGGCTACGGGCGTTGTTCAAGCACCAGGCAACGGCAACGATCACGATTGAGCCGGCCAATACCGGCGTGAGCAGAAAACTGAAAGGCGCACCGGCTGCCAAAACCACCAATGGATTCCCGCCTGCCGGAGCATGCAATGTGCGCGTGTGTTGCATCGCTACCAGCGCCAGACCCACGGCCAGCGCACCGGCCCACCACGAATTCCCCAACGTGTGAAGTACCAGCAACCC
The DNA here is from genome assembly GCF_002753995.1 of Pseudomonas sp. HLS-6. NCBI lineage: Bacteria > Pseudomonadati > Pseudomonadota > Gammaproteobacteria > Pseudomonadales > Pseudomonadaceae > Pseudomonas > Pseudomonas sp. HLS-6. The sequence goes on along the minus strand of NZ_CP024478.1, from coordinate 2,552,765 downwards.
GACCAGTGTCGATACCAGGTGCCCGCCGATGATGCTGCGCGGCTGGGCCAAGGGTGACTCCGGCAACCCGAAGGCGAGTACACAGCTTGCACCAAAGGACGCCATCAACCAGGGTGCTCCAGACACATGGCTAAGCCAGCCTGTGGCACCAATCGCGATGACCGCACCAATGAATGACAACAGGCTGAAATGCAGCGAAGGCGCGGGGGGCGCACTCGATTTGAGGATGGGGCCGATGGGCATCGTAGCAACTCCAGAAAGGCTTTAGACCGCGCAAAAGATACCGATCGGTATACATGCATGTCAACCGATCGGTGTACACTACGTCCAGTACCCCAGGAGGCCAGAACACATGAGCACATCCCAGACCATCACCGCGTCGGCCTTGCGCTTGTTTTACCGCCAGGGCTACCACGCCTCCGGCGTAGAGCAACTGAGCCAGGTGGCCGGGGTCACCAAGAAAACGCTGTATCGGCATTTCCCGAGCAAAGAACACCTGATCGACGCCGCGCTACAGCTTCGCCATACCGAATTCATGGCGCAGATGAAGGCAGCGCTAGAGGCAGCGCCTGGCCCGCTGCGACCACTGGCCTACATCGACTTCATTGCCGCTTGGGCGCAAGGGCCAGACTTTTTTGGCTGTGCCTTTATCAACGCCGCTGCTGAATACAGTGACCAGCGCGAAACACCTCACCAACTGGCAAAGCAACATAAGCAACAGGTGCTCGCCTACCTGGAAACGATCTGTACCGAGGCACAGCTCAAGCAACCGTCTGTGGCTGCGATGCAGCTTTTCGTGATCGGTGAGGGGCTGATCGTCACGTGCCAGGTCAATGGGGCTTCGACGGCATTCATCGCGGCAGCACGAGAGATGGTTGCGGGGATGCAAATGCCTGCCAAGCCTCTATGAAGCGCGCCTAAGACGCTCAGGCGGTTTCGAGCTTGTCGCGCAAAAACTCGATAAACCGTTGAGTCTTGGCTGGCAACAGCCGTGTCTCGGTCAGTGCGTAGACCGATACCGGTGACGCTTGCCACTGCGGCAGAACTTTTCGCAGTGCCCCACTGGCCACATCCTGTGCAGCAATACCCTCCGGCAGCAAGGCAATGCCCAGGTCCAAGGATGCCAGGCGCCTGAGCATCCCCACACTGTTGAGTGCGAATCGCCCTCTTACGTCCACGTGCTCATTACCGGCCTCGCTGGACAGCGTCCAGCGGTCGGCACCTACTCCGCGCATCCGTAGACATTCATGGTTGATGAGCTGGGAGGGATGGTCCGGCTCACCAGAACGCTCAAGGTATCTGGGTGAGGCGTACAGGCAACGTTGCAGGCTTGCGAGTTTACGCGCAATCAGGTTTGAGTTGGGCGGCTCGCCCATACGGATGACAACGTCCACAGGCTCACTGACGAGGTCCACCTGACGTGGCGTCAGATCGAACTCGAAGCTGATGCCGGGATACAGCCGGGCAAACTCGGCAATCAATGGCGCCAGGTAGATGTTGGCGAAGTCTACCGGCAGTGAAGCTCGCAACAAGCCGCCAGGGCGGGCCAGCATCTCGCCCAACTGCTCATGGGCCAAGCGGGCCTCGTCGACGATGCGCTTGCAGCGCTCGAAGTAGAGCTGACCGGCTTCGGTTAGCTCGATCCTGCGAGTCGTGCGATGGAGCAAGCGCAAGCCAATCTGCTTTTCCAGGCCGCTGATACGCCGCGAGAGCGTCGAGTTCGGCATGCCCAAGGACTCCGCCGCCCCGCGGAAACTGCGCATCTTCACGACCTCGACGAACAAGGCCATGTCATTGAGATATTCCAAATGATTGCTCCATCAGTGGATCAGTTATTTCAATTTTACCGGATTTATCCCGTATTCGGATTGATCCATCATGGCTCCATCACCACTGAGGAGCCCCAAATGAACGCTCTGTTTTCCGAAGTCCAAGTAGGTCGCTACACGCTCTCCAACCGCATGGTCATGGCCCCCATGACACGCTCGCGCGCTGACGATGCGGGTGTGCCGAAGGATCTGGTCGCCACCTACTATGCACAACGGGCAAGTGCCGGGCTGATCATTTCTGAAGGCGTGTTTCCCGTTGGACTCGGCAAGGGCTATGTCCGTACGCCTGGTATTGAAACCGCCGAACAGGTCGCCGCCTGGAAGAAAGTCGCTGAAGCCGTACACGCTCGCGGTGGCCGCATCTTCATGCAACTGATGCATTGCGGTCGTGTTTCACACCCGTCGTTGCTGGCTGACGGAGCTCAACCGCAGGCGCCTTCTGCCATTAAGGCGGCGGGTCAGACCTACACTGCCACGGGGTTGCAAGACTTCGTCACACCGCACGCACTGACCGTTAGCGAGATTGCCGCTGTTGTCGAAGGCTACCGCCAAGCCGCGCGCCGCGCGATTGAAGCCGGGTTCGACGGCGTAGAACTGCACGCCGCCTCGGGTTATCTGCCTGAACAGTTTCTGTCGACCGGCAGCAACCAGCGCGATGACCACTATGGCGGTTCGGTTGAGAATCGAGTCCGTTTCGTATTGGAAGTGATTGGCGCCCTGATAAGTGAAGTGGGCAGCGACCGTGTGGGTATCAAGATTTCCCCCGCGATGAACTTTAACGACATCGTCGATGCCGATCCGCAGGAAACCTACACCTATCTGGTCAAGCAGCTTGGTGGTCTGAACCTGGCCTACCTGCACGTGGCACTGTTCGGCGCCACGTTCGACTACCACGTGGCATTGCGCCCTCTGTTCGGCGGCAGCTACCTGATTGGCAGCGGCCTCAACAAAGACAGCGCCGAATCGTTGATCGCTACCGGCAAAGCGGATGCCGCTGTATTCGGCGGCGCATTCCTCGCCAACCCCGACCTGCCTGATCGCTTCCGTGCAGGCGCCGAGTTGAATCTGCCAAACAAGGACACCTTCTACGCACCGGGCGCTGAAGGCTACATCGACTACCCAACCCTGTCCCAAGGGGCCTGAGGAGCACTGTCATGCAACCCATCGCCCGCTTGCAGCGTATGAATCACGGCAGCCAGTTCAGAGCATTCAGCCTCCGTGGCGACCTGTATGCGAAACCGATCGATCCGTTCCTGGGGGTAGATCATGCCTGGATGAGTGGGCCGACATTCCCCGCCCATCCTCATGCGGGCTTCTCGGCAGTGTCTTACCTGTTTCTGGACTCGGAAACCGGTATCGACAACCGCGACGCCTTGGGCAATCGCAACCTGATTCAACCGGGTGACCTGCACTGGACGGCGGCGGGTAACGGTGTGGTGCATGAAGAGGTTCCAGCCGAACCAGGCAAGACGGTTCACATGCTGCAAATTTTCATCAACCTGCCGGAGGACAAACAGGCAGGCGCGCCTTTTGTCTTCAGCCTGGAAGCGCAGGACGCGCCTGTTGTCCGCCTGGCAGGCGCTAACGTTCGAGTGCCCCTCGGAAGCTTTGCGGACGCAGTGTCACCCCTGTCACTCCCTACGGACGTCCGGCTGCTGGATATCGCCCTTGAGCACGGATGCGAGGTGCAGATTCCCGTTCCAGAAGGGCACGTCGCATTCGTGATGCCGATTGACGGGGAGATTCATGTCGATGGTCATGCCTTTGACCTGACTGACCCGAAAGCCCCGGTAAACCTGCCGCATGGGCCGGATCGACTGGTTACGTTGCACGCAAAAAACGGACACGCGAAAGCCGTGGTGTTTTCGGGTACTCCGTTGAATCAACCGGTGTATTGGCAAGGCCCTCTTGCCCTTGCTTCGCCAGAGGCGCTGGCCAAGGCGGTAGACGACTACCGGCGCGGTGCCTTTGGAACACTGCACGCTCGTTGACCCCACCACTGGGTGTTGTACCCACCTGTAACGATTAGGAGAATCACCATGAAGTACGAAAAGTTCAGCGCTGACAATGCCGCCTTCCTGCTGATTGATCATCAGGTCGGCACTATGGGCTGGGCCAAGTCCATGCCCTTTGACGAGCTGAAACGCAACGCCCTGATGCTTGCCAAGGCCGCACGCATTTTGAAGATGCCTGTCGTGTTGACATCAAGCATGGAAGCATATGCACAAGGCCCGTTGCTGAGCGAATTGGAACAGATCCTTCCCTCGGCGTTTGCCGCCCGCGTAAAACGGCTGGGTATCGTGAACGCGATGGATGACGAAAACTTCGCTGCTGCGGTGAAAGCTACAGGTCGCAATAAGCTCATCATCGCGGGCGTAACCAATGACGTGTGCACCGTATACCCAGCACTGACGTTGGTACGGGAAGGTTATGAAGTCCAGGTAGTCGCCGATGCAGGCGCCTCGCCAACGGCAATGGCCGATGACATCGCATTGCGCCGGATGGACAAGGCCGGTGTAACACTCACCACCACCAACCAGTTGATTGCCGAACTGGCAGGTAGCTGGGCAACCCCAGAAGGTGGAGAGCTGGTTCAAGTACTCATGGAATCCTTCGGCAGCTAGAGGGCTTTTCAGGTGTTCCATGAGCGAGTGCGTTGCCAAGCCTGCTACAGATGCGGTTATGCGAGGTTTGCCAGCCCATGGAACACAAGACCCTGCGCGACGCTTTTGCCGGCCTGACCGTATTTTTTGCGGTGGCGCGGGAACGGAGCTTCACCAAGGCAGCCGCACGCCTGGGCCTGTCCCAGACCGCCGTCAGCCACGCCGTGCGTACGCTGGAGACGTGCAGTTGCTGTCACGCAATACGCGTACCGTGACCCCAACCGAAGCCGGTGAGCAGTTGTTGCAGACCGTGGCGCCGCAAATGGAGCAGATAGACGCCGAACTCGAAGCGCTGAATGATCTGCGCGACAGCCCGACCGGCACCCTGCGCATCACCGCCTCGGACCACGCGGTTCATACCGTGCTGATGGGCAAGCTGAAGCGCTTCCTGCCCAAGTATCCCGGTATCAAGGTGGAGGTATTCACCGACAACGGGCTGGTGGATATCGTCGCCGAGCGCTTCGATGCCGGTGTGCGGCTCGGTGAGTCCCTGGACCAGGACATGATCGCCGTGCGCATCGGCCCCGACGCACGGTTCGCTGCGGTGGCAACCAGAAGCTATCTTTCCCGACACCCCGCACCTGAACAGCCTGAGGATCTGATGCACCATAACTGCATCAATATCCGCCTGCCCACCCATGGCAACCTGTGGCCCTGGGAGTTCGAGAAGGACGACCGCCGGTTGAACATCCGGGTCGACGGCCAGTTGATCTTCAACACGACCTTCGACTGCCTGGACGCCGCCATTGCCGGGCTGGGCGTATCTGCCGGAAGAACTGGCCGAGCCCTACCTGCGCTACGGGCATCTGGTACGACTGCTGGATGACTGGTGCCCGATGTGGCCCGGCTTGCACCTGTACTATCCCAGCCGACGGCAACCCACCGGCGCCATGTCACTATTGATCGCAGCACTGCGTCTGGAGTGAAGCGCCCCACCCTGTCGGCTTGATTAATCAATTTCTTGCATAGGTACATGCGCTTTATGCGGGTTACCTGCTAGTCGAGCAGCACCTAAAGTAGGCAGCTTCGTCCCCTTGGGGACTTGTCGCATACGGAGGAGAGCCCTCATTTCAGGATGGGGCCTGGCGTACGTACCCGAAGACCTGGCCCGCCCACACCTGGCGTCGGGCCGGGCAGTGCCGGTGCTCGAAGAATTGTGGCGCAGCTTTCCCGGCTATCACCTCTACTACGCCGCCCAGCGGGAGACCTCACGGGCCATGCAGGTCGTGATCGACGCCTTGCGCCTGGTGGACTGATTGCCTTCAGGCGCACTACGGCATAGCCCGTTTTATCAAGCTCATCGCTAGGTCTTAGCAATACCCTGCGGGCATCGCCGGGCCGACCTTGTGCTAGCGTCTTTGGATGACGTGCGCCTAGCGTATTGCTCCCACGAGAAAACCGAGACACCAACCGACTGATTGCAGGTGAGCCATGGAGCTTCGAATCAACCAACAGACCTACCAGGTCGATGCCGACGCGGACACACCACTGCTGTGGGTCATCCGGGACGACCTGGGGCTGACCGGGACCAAATACGGCTGCGGCCTGGCACAGTGCGGCGCGTGCTCGGTGATGGTCGACGGCAACGTGCTGCGCGCCTGCGTCACCCCCATTGCGGGCGTCGTCGGGCGCGATATCACCACCATAGAAGCCATCGAAGCCGATGCGGTGGGCAAACGGGTGGTCGCCGCCTGGGTAAAGCATCAGGTCGCCCAGTGCGGCTATTGCCAGTCCGGACAAGTCATGGCAGCCACCGCCCTGCTCAAGCACACGCCCCATCCGACCGACGCAGAGATCGCGGCGGCAATGACCAACCTGTGTCGTTGCGGGACCTACAACGCCATCCAGGCCGCCGTGCATGAGGTAGCGGCCGATCAGGAGAACAGCTGATGAACGACAGCATATTCAGCAGCCCCGACGGACAGCCATACCCGCTCGGAGAACCGGTGAATATTTCACGGCGCCGGTTTCTCCTTGCGTCCGCAGGAACCGCCGCTGGCGCGTTGGTGCTCGGCTTCGGCCTGCCAATCAGCCTTACCCGGGCCCAAGCCGCCGCAAGTGGCGGTCAGGCAGCGGGCACACAGGTGCCGGCTTTCCTGGAAATCCGCCCGGACAGCACTGTTCGCCTGCTCAGCCCCTTCATGGAGGGCGGGCAAGGTACTTTTACCGCCATGGCACAGATCGTCGGCGAGGAGCTGGATGCCGACCCTGCGACCTTCCTGGTCGACAGCGCCCCGCCCGGCGAGCAATACGTGGTCATGGACAACGGTATGCGCATCACTGGCGGTAGCATGTCGGTGCGTACCAGCTACCCAACCATGCGCCGCCTCGGTGCCCTGGCCCGGGCCATGCTCCTGCAGGCAGGCGCTGAACGCCTGGAGGTGCCGGTCGGCGAACTGACCACCGAACCCGGTCGCGTGGTCCATGCCGCCTCGGGCCGTGTCCTGAGCTATGGCGAACTGGCCGAACGCGCCATGGACCTGCCGGTGCCTGATCCTGCCCATGTGCAACTGCGTGATCCGAGCCAATTCCGCTGGATCGGCAAGCCGGTGCAGCGGGTCGATGGTTACGACAAGTCCACCGGAAAAGCCATCTACACGATTGATGTCAAACTCGACGGCATGCTGCACGCAGCCGTGCAGCATGCGCCGCGCCTGGGCATGACCGTAGGCGCCTTGCTCAACGAAGCGCAGGTCAAGGCCATGAAGGGCGTGCATTCGGTTCATCGCCTGCCCGGCGCGGTCGCCGTGGTTGCCGAGCGTTGGTGGCATGCCAAGCGCGCCGTGGAGGCCGTGCAGGTGGAGTGGCAGGAAGCTGGCAAAGACTCGCCGCTGCGCCCGATGCCCGCTGACTTCTCCAGTGACGCCTTTCGTGAGCGACTGGCCAGTGCGCCGGGCCCGGGCCGCGATGCGGAGAACGAGGGCAACTTCAGCGCGGCGTTCGCCTCGGCGCCAACCAAGGTCGAGGCCACCTACCACAACCAGTACCTGAACCACGCGCAGCTTGAGCCCCCTTCGGCCCTGGCACGCTTCAACGCCGATGGCACGCTTGAGCTGTGGTTGCCCAACCAGGCACCCGACATGTTCCGCGCCGACATTGCCAAGCGTACCGGCCTGGACCCGTCACAGATCACCCTGCACTCACCCCTGCTGGGTGGTTTCTTCGGCCGTCACTTCCTCTACGACAGCGCCAACCCCTACCCACAGGCGATCCTGCTGGCCAAGGCCGTCGGGCGCCCAGTCAAACTGATCTGGAGCCGCGAGGAGGAGTTTTTGCGCGATGCCTTGCGCCCCATGGCGGTGGTCAAGTTCCGCGCGGCACTGGACGCCGAGGGCCTGCCCGTAGCGCTTGAAGCCGTGAGCGCGACCGAAGGCCCAACCGAAGCAATCGCCGGAAAACAGGGCGAAAGACTCGACCCCTCGGCACTCGAGGGGCTGACGGGCAAGTCGTACGCCATCACCCACAAGCGCATCGCCCAGGTGTACGTCAAAGGCCCGGCAATGCTGGGCTACTGGCGCTCGGTGGGCAACTCGATGAATGACTTCTTCTACGAAGCGTTCCTCGACGAACTGGCCGACCACGGCAAAAAGGACCCCTTTGAGCTGCGCTTGCACCTGCTGCGCGGCAACGACCGCCTGACCCATCTCCTGCAGGCGGTCGCCGAACTGTCGGGTGGCTGGAAACGTGGCCCGTTCACCGCCGAAGATGGTTCGCGCCGGGCACGGGGCGTGGCCATGGCCTCGCCGTTCGGCTCGGAAGCGGCGGTAATTGCCGAGGTGTCCATCGAGCAGGGCCAGGTAAAAGTCCACGATATCTGGCAAGCGATTGATCCGGGCAGCATCGTCAACCCGGCCATCATCGAGGCTCAGGTCAATGGCGCCGTAGCGCTGGGATTGTCCCAGGCCCTCGTGGAGGAAGCGGTGTATGCCAACGGCCAGCCACGTGCACGCAACTACAACCTCTACCCTATCCTGACACCGCAGCGCATGGCGCGGGTGCATGTGCGCATCATCGAGAGCGGCGCGAAGATGGGCGGGATTGGCGAACCGCCGTTGCCGGCAGTCGCACCGGCGGTGGCCAACGCGGTGGCGCGGCTGACTGGCCAGCGCATCCGTAGCATGCCGTTGTCCAGGTACACCTTCAGCTAGACAGGCCTGAAGCCGCGAGGCCGATGAACATCGAGCCTCAGGCTCAACCTGTGAAGCCGAAGTGCTCACTGAGGAGATTCCATGGAAAGCATTGACCTGCTCGTTCTTCGCACCGCGCGGGATTGGCTCGCTGCCGGCGAGCGCTGCCTGCTGGCGACGGTGGTCCGTACCTGGGGCTCGTCGCCAAGGCCGGTAGGCTCGATGATGGTGCTGCGCCACGACGGACGCGTCGTGGGCAGCGTCTCCGGAGGGTGCATCGAGGATGACCTGATTCACCGCTACAGTAGCGCCTACGAAGGGCCCGGCTTGCCGGAAGGTGCACCGCAGCTTGTTCGCTACGGGGTGAGCACCGACGAAGCACACCGCTTCGGCCTGCCCTGTGGCGGCACGTTGGAGATCGTCCTTGAATTCGCACCGTGCCTGCAGGCACTGGAACAGCTTCTGGCACGACTTGATGAAGGCATGCTGATGCGTCGCCACCTGAACCTGGCGACCGGCGAGGTCGCACTCGAAGCAACCACCACGCCAGATCCGTTCAGCTTCGACGGCCAGCGCATCAGCAACCCACTCGGCCCGGGTTACCGCATGCTGCTGATTGGCGCCGGCGCACTGGCTGAATATGTGGCGATCATGGCCCAGTTCAATGGTTTCAAGGTCTCGGTGTGCGACCCCAGGCCCGAGTACATCAACACCTGGACGGTTACCGGCGTCGATACAGTGGTCGGCATGCCCGACGACGTCGTCCGGGCCTTCGCACCTGACGTGCGTACCTGCATCATTGCCCTGAGCCATGACCCGAAACTGGACGACCTGGCCTTGCTCGAAGCCCTGCACGGCCCGGCGTTCTACATTGGAGCCATTGGTTCCCGGCGCAACAGCCAGAACCGCCGAGCGCGACTGATCGAGCATTTCGGTGAGACCGAAGCGTCGCTCAGGCGCTTACATGGGCCGATCGGCATTTACATCGGCAGCAAGACCCCGGCGGAAATCGCGGTCAGTGTCATGGCCGAAGTCCTTGCCGCCAAGAACAATGTCGCACTGCCTGGCGAGCTGTCCGTGGACCAGGCCAAGCGTACGAGGGAGCAACACGACAGGTGTAATCAGCAGCCTCATGGCTCGCAGGGCGGCTGTGTCGCGCTGGTACTGGCAGCGGGCCGCGCCGAGCGCTTTGGCAGCGACAAGCGAAAAGCCCGACTGCGTTCGGGGCAATCACTACTGGCGGCAACCCTGGCGCGTGCGCGGGAGGTGTTCGACGACGTTCGGGTGGTGCTACGTCCAGGTGACGTCCCCGAACAGTTGGCAATCGACCTCCAGGTCGACATCGTGTGGGCGGCGCATGCCGATGACGGGATGGGGGCCAGTCTCGCGGCGGGCGTACGCGCACTTGAGCATTCAGGGGCAAAGGCCGTGGCGGTTCTGCTCGGTGACATGCCATGGATCGACGCGCAGACGCTTAAGCAACTGCGCACGTTGTCCAGCACCGACCATATCGTCCTGCCCTTCCATCAAGGACAGCGGGGGCATCCCGTGGTGTTTGGTCGGCGCTTCTGGCCAGCGCTTGCTCATCTGCAAGGCGATCAGGGCGGCAGGCAGGTCATCCTCGACAATGCTGATGCCTGTATTCCGGTAGAGGTTGAAGATTCAGGTGTCCTGCTGGATATCGACTCACCCACAGACATCCTCAGCGATCAGCACATGGAGCGGGTAGCCGCGGCCAGTGCCAAACAAATCCAGATGCGCTACAACAATACATAGAACTTCAGGGCCTGACAGGAAGCAAACGTGGATGAAACACAAACGCTGCGTCGTCAGGCTGGTTCGATTCGCATCCGCTTCGCTCGTCATCACAGCCCCCAACGCGGTCGCAGAGGATCTCGAACCCAGGTCTTACGCCAATACGCCGATCGGTATCAATTTCCTGCTGATGGGCTACAGCGATCTCCATGGCAGCGTGACGGCCAACCCCTCAGTTCCGCTCCAGGATGCCAAGCTCAACATCAAGACAGTCGTGTTTGCCTTTGCCAGGTCCCTCGACGTCTGGGGCCGCTCGGGGAAGTTCGACATCGTCGTGCCTGAGGCAAAACTGAGCGGCTCTGCCCTGTTCAACGGTGAACCCAAGGAGCGCAATGTCACGGGTTTGATCGATCCAAGATTGCGCTTCTCGGTGAACCTGTATGGCGCCCCGGCGATGTCCCTGGCTGAATTCCCCCGCTATCAACAAGATGTCATTATCGGCGCCAGCCTGGCGATCACAGCGCCTCTGGGGCAATACGACGCGAACAAACTGGTGAACCTGGGCAACAACCGCTGGTCGTTCAAACCCGAGCTTGGGATTTCCAAACGCCTGGGGCCAGTGACCCTGGAGTTATCCGGCGCGGGTACCTTTTACACCGACAATAACGAGTTCCTCGGCGACCACACGCTGTCACAGAACCCGATCTACCAAGTACAAGGGCATCTCATCTATGCCTTTAGCAATGGTGTTTGGGCGTCGCTGGATACAACCTATTTCGCGGGCGGAAGTAGCTCAGTCGATGGGGTCGGCAACCATGACTTTCAGGAAAATACACGCTACGGATGCACCCTTACGCTGCCATTGAACCGCAACCATTCGCTAAAGCTGAACGCGAGTAATGGCGGGCATACCCGTACGGGCAGCGAATACGATGCCATTGGCATCGTCTGGCAGTACCGCTTCGGCGGAGGGCTCTGACCCCCAGGACATTCGCTGCATCGCCTTCACGGGGTCGTCTGCAATCAGGGACAACTCAGTCAAAATCGAGCGTCACCTGATCTGATTCGACGGATAAAGGCCGGCAAGCCGCGCGATGACAACACCCACGTAAAAGACGCCTGAAAATTCTTCGACCATCACCAGTGAGCGGGCGTGGTCAGTCAACGGGATCACATCACCATAGCCGGTGGTCGTGAGCGTCGTGAGGCTGAAATAGATCAGCTTGAAGAACGAGCCGGGCTGCATGAAGTCGAGTTGCCCGGGGCCGAAGGAACCCGCGCTGGATACCTCGACCAGGCCATAGACGAAGGACCAGACGAAGGCCAGCATGATGTAACCTGCAAGCGCACCATGCAGCTTGTCGGCTGTAATGGGCCCGCGCTTGAGAATGTAGCGGAGCACGCCGCTAAACGAGACGGCAAGAGACGCCGCATAACATACGGCGGCAAAGACAAGAGTCGCGACACTCTCCGCCCACAACGCCGTCCATTGAAGGCCAACCCCCAGCAACGCCAGGCCCAGCTTGAGGATCAACCCCCGCCGAGTCTGCCGAGTGGCAGAGGCGCCCACCAGCAGCACGATTGAAAACAGAATGCCGAGCAACGTGCGGGCCAGTATCCCCTCCTCGAGAAAAGGAAACAGGAGGATCAATCCGAGCAACAGCAACAACAGGTAGGTGCAGGGGCCCCGCCCTATTACCATCTGGGCCAGATCCTCTTCGGATTCGGTTTTGTCTTGCAGATTTGCCATACCGGTATCCCATAGACGGAAATAACACTAGCGACCTGACATTGCAGGGTTGAAACCGGACCTGGCTTTAGAAGGGTCGGCAGTGGAATTCTAGTCGCGAATGCCGGTGAGAGCGCATCGCTGATCGGTCGCAGGACAGATGACGTTGCAACACACTCAGTAAATTTCCACGACTGCCTGCTTAAGGCTAAAGTGGCTTACTGATATGACTCTGAGGGCTATTGCGTATGTCCGATGCAAGCGAGTTCGTTAATGACAGTGAGGTGTACAGAACCTTGCTGGAGTCGACCAAGGCGATTCCTTGGAAGATTGATTGGGCCTCAATGAAATTCGCCTATATCGGCCCTCAGATCGAAGCGTTGCTGGGCTGGAGCCCTGAAAGTTGGGTGAGCGTGGAAGACTGGGCTATGCGCATGCATCCAGAAGATCGCGAATATGTGGTGAATTTCTGCGTAACACAATCCCAGGCTGGCGTGGACCATGAGGCGGACTACCGAGCGCTGACCAAGGACAACGGCTATGTGTGGATTCGCGACGTTGTGCACGTGGTGCGCAATGACAGAGGCGAGGTCGAAGCACTGATCGGCTTCATGTTTGACATCAGCGAACGCAAGAAGACCGAGGACCAACTGCTGAGCTTGCAGAAAGAGCTAGAGGTGCTTTCGTTCAAGGACGGTTTGACGAGTATCGCCAACCGCCGCCGCTTCGATAGCTGCTTCGAGTTGGAGTGGGAACGCGCGCGCCGCGAGCGCCAGCCACTGTCTCTGCTGTTGTTTGACGTCGATTTTTTCAAGCAGTACAACGATTTGTACGGCCATATTCAAGGCGACAAATGTTTGATAGCGATTGCACAGACGCTGAGTTTGGCGTTGGATGGCCCTCGCGATCTTGTGGCTCGCTACGGAGGCGAAGAGTTTGTCGTGCTGCTGCCCGAAGCCAATGCCGAGGTGGCGCGTAGAGTTGCTGAGCGCTGCCAGCGGTTGATTCAGAGGCAGTCCATCGTGCATGCGCTATCGCCGCATGGTCACCGCGTCACGGTCAGCATAGGCGCGGGCTCGGTAGTGCCAGGTGAGTGGGAAAAGCCTACAGACTTCATCAACGCCGTAGACCAGCAGCTATATGCGGCTAAAAACAATGGACGGAACCGCATTGAATATGTGCAATTGGAGGGGGTGGCGTACTGGTCTGCAGTTGACAGTGCAGAAGAGCAAACAACTACCGGTCATTCATAGAGAACCTGCAAGCGTCTGCTAAGGGTCGATAGTACTCATCCATGACCAGCAGCCCTTTACCCAAAACTGCCCTTCGCGGAGGGCAGGTAACGGCCCAGAGTGTGTAAAAACGCCCGGACATACCCTTGCTATGATTTCTGAGAACTTCATCGCAAGGGAAGCCCATGAAACGGTTTATCCAGGGTGAGCACCGAGGGCAAAGCACCTTACTTCCCGAGAGCCTCGACGACTACGTCAGCGATACCAACCCGGTACGGGTGGTTGATGTCTTCGTCGATGAACTCAACTTGGCCACGCTGGGTTTTGATGGCGTCATTCCAGCCGAAACCGGCAGACCGGCATACCACCCTGCGATCCTCCTGAAGATCTATATCTACGGCTATCTGAACCGCATCCAATCGAGCCGACGCCTTGAGCGAGAAGCTCAGCGCAATGTCGAGCTGATGTGGTTAACCGGGCGCTTGATGCCCGACTTCAAAACCATCGCCAACTTCCGAAAAGACAACAGCAAAGCTATTCGCGGCGCGTGCCGCCAGTTCGTTGTGCTGTGCCAGCAGTTGGGGCTGTTTAGCGAAAACCTGGTGGCCATCGACGGGAGCAAATTCAAGGCAGTGAACAACCGCGACCGCAATTTCACCAGCGCCAAACTAAAGCGGCGAATGGAGGAAATCGAGTCGAGCATCAACCGTTACCTGACCTCCCTTGATGCAGCTGATCGGCAATTGCCAAGCGCCGCTGAGCCAGATGCTACGCGCCTGGAAGAGAAAATCGCCAAGCTCAAAGCTCAGATGAAAGCGCTTCAGGTGATCGAATCTCAACTCAACGACTCTCCAGACAAACAGATTTCACTGACCGACCCCGATGCCCGCTCGATGATGACGCGTGGCAATGGCATTGTCGGCTACAACGTACAGACGGCGGTCGATACCCAGCACCATTTGATCGTTGCTCACGAGGTCACGAACGTTGGCTCTGACCGCGACCAACTCAGCTCGATGGCGAAGCAGGCTCGGGAAGCCATTGGTTCAGAAACGCTGTCGGTAGTGGCTGATCGGGGCTACTTCAAAAGCGAGGAAATCCTGGCCTGCCATAATGCAAAAATTACCGCTTATTTACCCAAGCCGATGACTTCAGGAGCTAAAGCGGACGGGCGTTTCAACAAAGATGCCTTCGTTTTTAACGCAGCCAAAAATGAATACGTTTGCCCAGCTGGTGAGGCATTGATTTGGCGTTTCTCTAGCGTCGAGAAAGGCCTGAACATGCACTGCTACTGGAGTTCGAACTGCCAGAGCTGCGCCCTGAAAACTCAGTGCACGCCGAGCAAGCAGCGACGAGTGCGGCGTTGGGAGCATGAAGCAGTGCTAGATGAAATGCAGATCCGGCTGAACCACGCGCCGGACATGATGCGAATCCGAAAACGCACTGTTGAGCATCCCTTCGGGACGCTCAAGCAATGGATGGGATCCACGCATTTTCTTACACGTAGGCTGGTCGGCGTCAGCGCGGAGATGAGCCTCAATGTGCTCGCCTACAACATGAAGCGAGTCATGAAAATCATCGGTACGGAAAGCTTGCTGAAGGCGCTGGCGGCATAAAAGCCCCGGCTTTTGCTGCTCTAGGTGGCGCTAAAGCGCTTCATAAGCGCCCTGGGGCGTTACCGGTGCTGATCGTGGCAAATGCCTGGGCAATCGACTCGCCCAACTGCGCTGGGCTGAGGTATCCAAGATACAAAAGTGTTTTTACACACTCTGGGCCAGAAGCGATCGCTCGATTATTTACTATCAAACGCGATAGTTAGGCCTGTTTCTGAGCACTTGCTCAGGGCGTCTAGGTATCCATGAGGACACAGTCGTCACCTCCCGTTTTCTGAGACTGATGAGCAAATTTCATGAACCCTTGCCGATTTAACCGTCTAGTGCCCGCTCATTAGCTCGCTTACTGTTCTCCCAACGCCAAATGTCGGGAGATCCAAATGCACAAGCGCACACTCGGAAGCAGTTCACTCGAAGTGTCAGCCCTGGGCTTGGGTTGCATGGGCTTGAGCCATGGCTACGGCCCGGCGACTGACACACAACAAGCCATTGCTCTGATCCGATCGGCGGTTGACCGAGGCGTCACGCTCTTCGATACCGCCGAGGTTTACGGCCCTTACCTGAACGAACAAGTCGTGGGCGAAGCCCTGGCACCGGTGCGTGATCAAGTGGTCATCGCCACCAAGTTCGGCTTCACCTTCGGCGACGACAATAAACAGCAGATTCTCAACAGCCACCCCGAGCACATCCGGGTCGCTGTCGAGGGTTCGTTGCGTCGACTGAAGACCGATTACATCGATTTGCTTTACCAGCACCGCGTCGATCCGGACGTGCCGATCGAGGACGTCGCCGGAGTAGTGAAGGATTTGATTGGCGAAGGCAAGGTCAAGCACTTCGGCCTGTCGGAGGCCGGTGCGCAGACCATTCGCCGTGCGCATGCGGTGCAGCCGGTCACAGCGCTGCAAAGCGAATACTCGCTGTGGTGGCGCGAGCCTGAGCAGGAAATCCTGCCGACGCTTTGGGAGTTGGGCATCGGCTTAGTGCCGTTCAGCCCATTGGGCAAAGGTTTTCTCACCGGCACGGTGTCGGCGGAGGCCACTTACGGCAGCGACGATTTCCGCAGCGTCGTCCCGCGTTTCCGCCAGTCGGCGCTGCAAGCCAATCAGGGCCTGGTGGTGTTGATCCGTCAGATCGCCGCGCAGAAACAAGCCACACCCGCACAGATCGCGCTGGCATGGCTGCTCGCGCAGGCGCCGTGGATTGTGCCGATTCCGGGGACGACCAAACTGCATCGTCTGGAAGAAAACCTCGGCGGCGCAGACATCACGCTCGACGCCTTCGAACTGAAGGCAATTGATACAGCATTGGCGCAGATCCGCATCGAAGGCGAGCGTTATCCCGAGGCCCTCAAGGCGCGTGTCGGTCGATGAGCAACGATCATGATCCGCTGCGGCGCACGGTGATCGCCGCACTGGCCAGCGCCCCGCTGCTATCGCTCGCCGACACGCAAGGCGCTAGTGAAACACCGCGCTCAGGCTCGCGGATTCTGGTCGCGTATTTCTCGCGCTCGGGCAATACCCGCGTCGTTGCAGGGCTGATCCAGCGTGGACTGAGTGCCGATCTCTTCGAGATTCGCCCGACCCACGCCTACCCCGAGGACTATCTGCAAACCGTGGAGCAGGCGCGTCAGGAGCGTGACAGCGGCTTCGAACCCGAGCTGCAAAGCAAGATTCACGCCCTCAGCGACTACGACACGATCTATCTCGGTTTTCCGATCTGGGGTGAAACCGCCCCGCCGATCGTGCGCGCCTTTCTCAGCGCCCACGACCTGACCGGCAAGACCCTCATCCCCTTCAACACCCACGGGAGTTATGGCTTGGGCAACAGTCGCAGCGTGCTGGTCGAGCACGCGCCGAAGGCTAGGGTTCTGAAGGGATTTGTGATGGAGAGTGAGCAGGAGCGCAAGACTATGGAACGCGTGAACGCCTGGCTGAGCGATCACCCCCGCACGCGTTAATCGAATTCTGTACGGAGTGACATCATGAAAATCCGCACGTTGGGTAATGGCCTGGAAGTGTCCGCACTGGGCCTGGGCTGCATGAGCATGACCTCGGCCTATGGGCCGGCTGCCGACAAAGCCGGCATGATCAAGCTGATTCGTTCGGCTCACGAGCAAGGCATCACCCTGTTCGACACCGCTGAAGCGTATGGCCCGTTCGCTAATGAAGAACTGCTGGGCGAGGCCTTGCAGCCGATTCGCGAGCAGGTCGTCATCGCTACCAAGTTCGGCTTCGATATCGACCTGATCACCGGCGCACGCGGCGGCGGCACCAACAGCAGCCCGGAGCATATCCGCGCCGTGGCCGAGGCATCGTTGAGGCGCCTGCGCACCGACTGCATCGACCTGTTTTATCAGCACCGCGTCGATCCGCAGGTACCCATCGAAGACGTCGCCGGTACCGTCAAGGAGCTGATCGCCGAGGGGAAGGTCAAGCATTTCGGCCTGTCTGAGGCGGGTGTGGAAACCATTCGCCGGGCACATGCGGTGCAAGCGGTTACGGCGGTACAGAGCGAATATTCGCTGTTCTGGCGAAGCCCAGAGCTGGAACTGCTGGCAGTGCTGGAAGAACTGCGGATCGGCTTCGTACCGTTCAGCCCGCTCGGCGCCGGTCTCCTCACCGGTCAAATCGACGAGCACACGCAGTTCGACGCCAGCGATTTCCGCAACTTTGTACCACGCTTTTCCCCTGAAGCCCGCAAGGCCAATCTGGCGCTGGTCGACGTGGTGAAAGCCGTCGCGCAACGCAAACACGCTACTCCGGCGCAAGTCGCGCTGGCATGGTTGCTTGCACAGAAACCGTGGATTGTGCCGATCCCGGGCACGACCAAACCCCATCGACTCGAAGAGAACCTGGGCGCAGTCGAGCTTCAATTGACCAGTGACGATCTGCGCGTGATCAACGAGCAGATGGCGCAGATTCAGGTGCACGGTGAACGCCTGCCGGAATCGGCACTGAAGATG
Source organism: Pseudomonas sp. HLS-6 (assembly GCF_002753995.1). NCBI lineage: Bacteria > Pseudomonadati > Pseudomonadota > Gammaproteobacteria > Pseudomonadales > Pseudomonadaceae > Pseudomonas > Pseudomonas sp. HLS-6. The sequence continues at coordinate 2,534,855 of NZ_CP024478.1, read as the reverse complement.
ACCGGTCTCTGAGTCTGCCCAACGCGCCGCCACGTGCGGCGCCGCTTTCACGCCTGACCGGAGTTGACCCGATGAACCGATTGATCGCACCACTCGTTGCTTTGTCATGCATGGCGGCAGAATCCCAGGCCGCCAGCGAAATCCGCGTTACGCCGAACGGCTCGCAGCCTCGGTCAAGGGCGCGGCGCAAAACTTTACCGGCACAGTGCGCGTTGATGGCCTGTTTAAAGGTGATGCGCCGGCGCGCATCGGCGGCGGCACGGTGACCTTCGAGCCCGGCGCACGCACGGCGTGGCACACCCATCCGCTGGGGCAAACGCTGATCGTCACCGCAGGCGTCGGATACGTGCAGCAAGAGGGCGGCCCGCGACAGGAAATCCGACCGGGCGACACTGTCTGGATTCCGCCGCATACCCGTCACTGGCATGGCGCCACGGCCAGCAACGGCATGACCCACATCGCCATCGCTGAAGCCGAGGACGGCAAGACCGTCACCTGGGCGGAACAGGTATCGGAGGCGCAGTACGCCGGCCAATGAAGTTACGGAATGTGTCGAAGTTGCTCTCCCGGCACCTTTGTCGCAAACCGTCATCCGACCTCCATGCCCCGCACCAGCGCGGTCGCGCCGGAATTGCAGCGGTTATGGCAATGTCGACTCATGAGTTCTGCTCAGAAGTCCATGCGCAATTTCGGGATTAATCGCAACAACCATCCTCCGTACGATCCAGTGACACCGCAGTGACCCGCAATGGATGGAGCCTTTCACGATGACCACTGACGCACGCAATAGCACTGCACTCCCCGCACTCATGGCACTTTGTCTGGGCATCGGGGCGATGTTCAGCGTTACCACTCAAGCAGCCGAGGCATCGCAGACCATGGCCAGCACGCCAGCCAGCGCAGCTACCTTGTCGCGCCAACAACAAACGATTCCCCTGATCGCCGCGTTCATGGCAACCAGCGACATACCCAACCTCAACACCGCGCTCAATCAAGGGCTCGATGCCGGCTTGACCATCAGCGAAACCCGGGAAATTCTGGTGCAGCTATACGCCTATGTGGGCTTCCCCCGCAGCCTCAACGCCTTGAACGAGCTGATGACGGTGGTGCAAACGCGCAAACAGCGCGGTATCGAAGACGCGCCGGGGCGTGAGCCGAGCCGGGCGATTCCGATCGGGAATGAGCTGCTGGCCGCCGGAACCGCGAATCAAACCAGGATCTCCGGCGCCCCGGTCAAAGGCCCGGTGTTCGAGTTCGCTCCGGTGATCAACCGGTTCCTGCAAACCCACCTGTTCGGCGACATCTTCGAGCGCGACAACCTCGACTGGCAAAGCCGCGAACTGGCGACCGTCGGGGCGCTGGCCGCAACGCCAGGTGTCGAGCCGCAATTGCGCTCACACATGGCGGCGAGCTTGCGCGTCGGTCTGAGCACGGCACAGTTGCTCGAGGTCACGGAACTGCTGAAAAAACACGGCGATGCGCAGACGGCTGAACGTGCCAATACCGCGTTGACCCAGGCCCTCGCGGCTTCGGGGAAATGACATGAAATCTGTAAAGTACCTGCTGAGCATCACGCTGTTGAGCCTGTTGGCGGCCTGCGCGAACCAACCCGATGGCTCGTTGCTGATTCAACAACAAGGCAGCTTCGCCGCCGGCGGAACGGTGACAACTGCACCGGGCACCTTCAACCCGCACAAACCGATGACGCCCAACGGCCAGACCTACCACGGTGACCACGTATACGCCTTCTATCAAATCCCGGTGGATGCGCGAAAACTGCCCATCGTCATGTGGCACGGTGCGGGTCAGTTTTCCAAGACCTGGGAAACTACCGCCGATGGTCGCGAAGGCTTTCAGAACATCTTTCTGCGCCGCCATTACGGCGTCTATCTGATCGATCAGCCACGGCGTGGCGATGCCGGGCGCAGCATGGTCGAGGCCACAATCAAGCCTGTGCCTGACGAGCAACTGTGGTTCAACCAGTTCCGCATCGGCCTGTGGCCCAACTACTTCAACGGCGTGCAAGTGGCACAGGATGCCCAGACCCGCGAGCAGTTTTTCCGGGCGATGACGCCGAACACCGGGCCGTTCGACATGGGCGTGGTCTCTGATGGCGTGTCAGCACTGTTCGACAAAATCGGCCCGGGGATTTTATTCACCCATTCGCAAGGTGGCGGGCCGGGCTGGTTGACGGCGATCAAGAACACCAAGGTGAAAGCCATTGTTGCGTTCGAGCCAGGCAGCAGCTTCGTGTTCGCTCAAGGTGAAGTGCCTGCGCCGATTCCCAGCGCGTTCGACACAGTGCAAGGCGCGGCGGTGCCGATGGAGCAATTCATGGCTCTCACGCGCATTCCGATTCTGATCCTTTACGGCGACAACATCCCGGAGCAGGCGGTCGACCTGCCCGCTCAGGACAGTTGGCGCGCACGCCTGAAAATGGCCCGACTCTGGCGTGACGCGGTCAATCGCCACGGCGGTGATGTGCGACTGATCCACCTGCCGGAGATCGGCATTCACGGCAATACCCACTTCCCCATGTCGGATCTGAACAACGTGCAGATCGCTGACCTGGTCGCGCAGTTCCTCAAAGAAAACCAGCTGGACTGACCCAAATACTTTTGCCACTGCCGCCCTTTTGATTGCTCAGGAGCTTCACGTGAAAAACACACTCAAAGCCACATTCATGTCGGCATTGGTCGGCCTCTCCGCGGGCGAAGCCTTGGCCGCCGATTACAAAAAGAACCCGTTCACCCTCGCCTACGACGGCGCGATCAGCAAGAACGAACCGGGCAAGGTCAACATCCATCCGGTCAGCTACAAGCTCAACGGTCTGGATATCGCCGCCAACGTGTACACACCGGCTAACTATGACGCGAAAAAGACCTACCCGACCGTGGTCGTTGCACACCCCAATGGCGGCGTGAAAGAACAAGTCGCCGGTCTGTACGCGCAACGCCTGGCCGAACAGGGCTACATCACCATCACGGCCGATGCGGCGTATCAGGGTGCCAGCGGTGGTCAGCCGCGCAGCATCGATAAACCGGCGTATCGCATCGAAGACATTCACGGCATGGCCGACTTCATCAGCCAGTTTGCCGGCGTCGATGACAAGCGTCTGGGCCTGCTCGGCATCTGTGGTGGCGGTGGTTATTCGCTGGCGGCAGCGCAAACCGACAAACGCTTCAAATCGCTGGCAACGGTGAGCATGTTCAACTCGGGCCGGGTACGTCGCAACGGCTACAACGACTCGCAAATGGACAGCATTCAGCAACGCCTGCAACAGGCGTCAGCAGCCCGCGCGCAAGAGGCGGCCGGCGGCGCGGTGCTGTATTCGGGCGATGCCAACCTCACCGACGAGCAGATTGCCAAACTGCCCTTCGAGCTGTATCGCCAAGGTTATGAGTACTACTGGAAGACCCACGCGCACCCGAACTCGACCTTCAAATACACCACCAGCAGCCTGATCGACTTGATGCGTTTCGACGCCACTGACCATATCGAGCTGATCAACCAACCGTTGCTGATGATCGCTGGCAGCAAAGCCGACAGCCTGTACATGACGCAGGACGCCTTTCCGAAAGCCACCGGCACCACCGACAAGGAAGTGTTTATCCTCGACGGCGCGACCCACATCGAAACCTATTGGGTGCCGCGTTATGTCGATGCCGCGATTGGCAAACTGACCGCGTTTTACGCCCGCACCTTGTAATCAACTCTCTTGGGGGTCGCGCATCCGTGTGCAACCTGCTTTCATGGATTAATCCCGCGCCCCTCATGAGAGGTTTTCATCAATGTCCCGCGCCAATCTCAACGACCTGCAAGCCTTCGTGATAATCACCCGCGAAGGCAGTTTCACCCGCGCGGCCGCCCAGCTTGGCGTCTCGCAGTCGGCGCTGAGCCACACCATGCGCGCGCTGGAAAGCCGATTGGGTGTGCGCCTGCTAACGCGTACCACGCGCAGCGTTTCGCCGACCGAGGCGGGTCAGCGGCTGTATCAGTCAATGGCGCCGCGGTTCGATGAGATTGAACTCGAACTGGCCGCAGTCAGCGAGTTTCGTGACACCCCGGCAGGCAATGTGCGGATTCAAGCATCCGAACATGCCGCCAACAATATTCTGTGGCCCAAGCTTTTAAAGGTGCTTCCCGACTATCCGGACATCAAAGTCGAAATCACCGTCGACTACGCCCTCTCCGACATCGTCGCGCAACGCTATGACGCCGGTGTACGCCTGGGAGATCAGGTCGCTAAGGACATGATCGCCGTTCCTATCGGACCACCCTTGCGCATCGCAGTCGTGGGCTCACCTGAGTATTTCAACAAGCGGCCAGTGCCGAAGGTGCCCGGTGATCTGGCGGCGCAAAATTGCATCAATCTGCGCCTCCCCACCCATGGCAACCTGATGCAATGGGATTTTGAAAAGGATGGTCACGAACTGAAGGCCCGTGTCGAAGGGCAATGGACATTCAACAGCAGCCTGCCGATCCTGCGTGCGGCCGTGGCGGGATGTGGCTTGGGTTTCCTGCCGGAGGACATGGTGGCGAAAGAGCTAGCCGACGGTAGCCTTGTGCGGGTGTTGGAAGATTGGTGCCAACCCTTTGCCGGTTACCATCTCTACTACCCCAATCGCCGTGAACATTCATCAGCGTTTGGCGTTGTAGTTGAAGCGTTACTCTACAAGCGCTGAGTCATCGACCTTCAAGGCATCTGAATTCTACCCGCCCCACAAACCCGCGAATGAGCAGATGCTTTTGATCGATTGCAGTCGTACGCGACCGGTTGAATCCACAACCCATAGCGGTCATTGGGAATGGCAGGAATCGGCCCAGAGTGTGTAAAAACACTTTCGCATCTTGGGTGCCTCAGCCCAGTGTTCCTGGGCGAGGCGGTTTCCCAAGCAAATAGCCGCGATCAGCGCCAATAGCGCGTCAGAGCGTTTATGAAGCGCTTTGGCACCTCTTGGAGCAGCAAAAGCTGGGGCTTTTACGCCGTCATCGCCTTCAACAGGCCTTCGGTGCCGATGATTTTCATCACCCGTTTCAAGTTGTAGGCGAGCACATTCAAGCTCATCTCCGCACTCACCCCGTTCAGCTTTCGGGTCAGGAAGTGCGTTGCGCCCATCCATTGCTTGAGCGTACCGAAGGGATGCTCAACAGTCCGTTTTCGAACCCGCATCATCTCTGGTGCTTGGTTCAACCGGCGCTGCATTTCCTCCAGCACTGCTTCATGCTCCCAGCGCCTTACTCGACGATTTGTGCTTGGTGTGCACTGGGTTTTCAGCGCACAACTCTGGCACTTAGAACTCCAGTAACAGTGCATATTCATGCCTTTCTCAACGCTGGAGAATCGCCAGATCAGTGCCTCTCCCGCCGGGCAGGTGTATTCGTTTTTCGTCGGGTCATACACGAAGGCATCTTTATTGAATCGGCCATCAGCCTTGGCGCTTGAAGTCATTGGCTTAGGCACGTAGGCCGTGATGTTTGCGTCGTGACAGGCAAGGATCTCTTCACCCTTGAAGTAGCCTCGGTCAGCCACCACGGACAGCGTTTCTGCGCCGATGGCTTCACGAGCCTGCTTCGCCATTGAACTGAGTTGGTCGCGGTCTGAACCGCTGTTGGTGACCTCGTGAGCAACGATCAGGTGGTGCTGCGTATCGACAGCCGTCTGCACGTTGTAGCCGACGATACCGCTGCCGCGCGTCATCATCGAACGGGCATCCGGGTCGGTCAGCGAAACCTGTTTATCAGGGGAATCGTTGAGCTGAGTTTCGATCCCTTGAAGCTCTTTCATATGCGCTTTTAGCTTGGCAATCTTATCTTCCAGGCTGGCAGTGTCTGGCGCGGAGGCGCTAGGAATCTGTCGATCAGCCGCATCGAGCACAGCCAAATAACGGCTGATGCTCGCCTCGATTTCTTCCATACGCCGCTTCAGTTTGGCGCTGGTGAAATTGCGGTCACGGTTGTTCACTGCCTTGAATTTGCTGCCGTCGATGGCAACCAAGTTTTCGCCAAACAACCCCAACTGCTGGCAGAGCAAAACGAACTGGCGGCAGACGCCGCGAATGGCCTTGCTGTTATCTTTTCGGAAGTTGGCGATGGTCTTGAAATCGGGCATCAATCGCCCGGTTAACCACATGAGTTCGACGTTGCGCTGAGCTTCTCGCTCAAGACGCCGGCTCGATTGAATGCGGTTTAGATAGCCGTAGATATAGATCTTCAGCAGGATCGAAGGGTGGTAAGCCGGTCTTCCGGTTTCGGCTGGAATGACGCCATCAAAACCTAGCGTGGCTAGGTCGAGTTCATCGACGAAAACGTCAACCACCCGAACCGGATTGGTATCGCTGACGTAGTCGTCGAGGCTTTCGGGAAGTAAGGTGCTTTGACCTCGGTGTTCACCCTGGATAAACCGTTTCATGGGCGTCCCATACGCTGAGATTCTCGGAAATCATAGCAAGGGTTTACCGGTGCGTTTTTACACACTCTGGGCCAGGAGCTGTCACTCCATGCACGTACAAAAAGAGGATCGATTCAGTTTTCGATTCAGTCGCATATCCTACTGTGAGGCGAATTGACTGAACCCTCCACGCAGATACCGTCGATAAACATATCCAAGAGGATAAACTTACCCTGCGAGCATAGCTCACTTCCTCGCAACGATTTGTGCAAGAGCAATCCGCCCCTCTTGCAGGTTTCGACCCTGATTCTGCGCCATCACCTTGAAATCAGCGCCAAGCAGCAAATGGAATCCAAGGGATGGTAAGCCTTCTTTCTGGATCTTCTCGGCCAGGGTCACAAACCACGCGCGCGCCGCTTCTGTTGTGTCAGACCAGTCGGTAATCGTGAATGCTGCTTCCTCGAGAAGCGCGCGCAACTTAGTTGGCGACACGAGGAAACTCGTATCCGGTGTGCGCGCCCACGGAACCGGAAACAGCACCGGGCCAGACGGACCAGCAAGTACATCGTAGATAGCGAGCGTGCCGCCCGGCTTTAGAACGCGGTGCATTTCCTTGTACAGCCGCGTCTTGTCCGGGATGTTCATTGCCACATGCTCCGTCCATACGACATCGAATGTCTGGTCATCAAATGGCAGCTTGGTGGCGTCGCCTTGGCGGTAGTCGACGAGGTGTGCAAGGCCAGTCTTGGCCGAGAGCATCGAAGCAGCGCGGCAGTACTCGTCTGTAAGGTCGATGCCCGTGACACGGCAACCGAACTCCTTCGCCAGGCAACGCGAGGTCCCGCCTACGCCGCTACCCACATCAAGTACGTGCTTTGATGCATCGAGCCCTGCAGCCCGGGCAAGCTCGAGCGTCGCCGCCCGGCCGCGGATATGAAACTGGTCGATGGGCGCCAAGTCTTCGGGCGTGAGGTGGTTTATGTCCTTGCCTGCTTTCTCCAGCGCCGTCAGTATGACGTCTCCCAAGTCCGCACGGGTGTAGTGCGTCTGGATTGCTTCATTGATACGCGTTTGCATAGACACGGTCCTCCTCGTATTGGCGCTGCCTGACGTGTGATGAGGCGCACCCGCCCGTTGATCCTGGGTCACGTTCCGCGGTGAATCCCGGTGTGGGCTATGCTGCCATTCTCGCTGCGTTCTCGAATACCGGCCAGTGGCGGACGCCCATAATCCTGACTTAACCACCCACTGCAATACTCTGCACCTCGACACACCGCGCCCGGATGAACCGTAAAAGATTATGGGGCCCTGCTCCTGATCAACAGGCTATAGCTAAGCAGGCCCATGGCAATAGATTGCTCACACCGCAGTCGGGCTGAACTAACTTTCTGTAAAGGAGATACACCATGACCTCTACCCAAACGCTGCAAGGAAAAGTCGCTTTCGTTCAAGGTGGCTCCCGCGGTATCGGTGCGGCCATCGTCAAACGCTTGGCCCGTGAAGGCGCGGCAGTAGCTTTCACCTATGTATCGTCTGCTGAGCGGGCCAATGTTTTGGTCAGCGAAGTGGTTGCCGCTGGTGGTAAGGCACTTGCCCTCAAGGCCGACAGTGCTGATGCCGCAGCCGTGCAACAGGCCATTCGTACAGCAGTCGAGCACTTCGGCGGCCTGGATATTTTGGTCAACAACGCCGGCGTGCTGGCCTGGGGCAACACTGAGGAAATCACCCTGGAGCAGCTTGACCACACCTTGGCGGTGAACGTGCGCAGTGTATTCGTCGCCAGCCAGGAAGCTGCCAAGCATATGCTCGACGGCGGGCGCATCATCAATATCGGCAGCACCAACGCCGAACGCATGCCGGTTGCTGGCGGCGCAGTGTACGCCATGAGCAAATCGGCGCTGGTCGGCTTGGCCAAAGGCATGGCCCGCGACCTGGGCCCGCGCTGCATCACCGTGAACAACGTGCAACCCGGCCCGGTGGACACTGAGATGAACCCGGCCGATGGTGAGGGCGCCGAGTACCTGAAAGGTCTGATGGCACTGGATCGTTACGGCAAGGCCGAGGAAATTGCCGGCTTTGTCGCCTACCTGGCCGGCCCGGAAGCAGGCTACATCACCGGCGCCAGCTTGACGATTGATGGGGGGTTCTCGGCCTAGTTCTTTGCGCCCCGGAGCCCGCTATTTGCTCGCCCCGGGGCGCCTCTGTTCTGCCTGCGCACCTGAATGGCTGCAGTTGACCGGTTTCAACTGGTATTGGCAGCCATCAAACGCCCTCAGTACCTCTTTTGCAAATCTCCAGCACTAGACTCCGAAGCCATTGATGAGCGGGGTCAGCTCCATATCTTGGATGCCAAAGCAAAGAAACGGTGAACTCTGCGGTGCGAACCGGAAGCGCAAAGCTATGCATCCCCTGGCGCAAACTTGCAGTATGGCGCTCAGGAACGCTAGCGATCAGATCAGACCCCCGGGCCAAACCCAGAGCGGTCGAAAAGCCTCCGACGATCGTAACAACCTTGCGCGTCAGTCCAAGAGACATCAAAGCGTCATCAATCGGGCCTTTGTCCAGCCCCTCTCGTGACACAAAGATATGTTTGCCTGCAGCATACTCAGTAGGCGTTACTTTCTCACGACTAAGTGGATGTCCTGATCGCACAACGCCAACATAGTTGTCCCTGAACAAGGCCTGCCCCCGCAACTCAGGAGCGGTCGAGAGTTCTATCACACCGGTTTCCAGATCAACAATCCCATCGCGAAGAGGCTGGCTGTCTTTGTCTGGCTTCTGCAAAAAACACAGCCGCACACCAGGGGCGTCTTCCTCGATGCGTGCGATAAGCTCGGGCCCAAAGCACTCCACAAAGCCTTCGCTAGTCCTAAGGGTAAACGTTCTAACGAGTTGACTGAGGTCGAGCATCTGCGTGGGACGCAACACATCCTGAGCATCCATCACCAGTTGACTGACACGGTCACGAAGCTCTAGCGCTCTAGGTGTCGGGACAAGCGCCCGACCCGCCCTGACCAAAAGTGGATCGCCCGTTGTTTCCCGCAACCGCGAAAGCGCTCGGCTCATGGCCGACGGGCTAAGGTGCAGGCGCTTGGCTGCGCGAGCGACACTCCCTTCAGCGAGGACCGCATCAAGGGTAATCAGCAGATTGAAATCTGGAATCGTCATGGGTTGATGTTAGCGCACCCCGCAGGTGATAGGGCGTCAAACGCATCAATAAAGTGCAAGTGGTGCGTCTTCCGCCATGCACCATTGCTACCTAAAGTTCGAGCTATCGGGACATCCGTAGTGAACTAGATCGGGAAAGCAGGTATGAACTCACTGGACAAATTCGTTAGTAACGTCAGGTCAATTTGGGGGGCTCTGAGCTCTGAGTTAGTTGCAGGCTGTCAACAGCAACTGGATGAACTCTTGGATACCCCTATCTCGGAGCAGTGGTTGGCAACATTGCACCTGGAAGCATTGGCGCAACAAGAAGTTTACAGAGACCCAACAAGTGGATTCATGCTGTTGGCGCACACTGAACCTGAAGGGCTCTATCGACCTCCACATGATCATGGAAGAGGATGGGTAATTTATGCGGTTCAGCAGGGTGCTATCGAAATGGGCACCTATTCCCGGATCAAGGACCAGGACGGTAGGGTGAAACTCGTAAAACGAGGCTCCACTGTAATTTGCTCCGGACAAACTCAGGTGTACCTGCCTGGCGACATTCACGATACGCGCTGTATAGCTGGGCCCGCGCTGTTATTCCGGTTTACCGAACGGGATCTGAAGAAAGAGGACAAAGAGGCCCAAAGGCTGACGAGGTATGTCGAGCAAGACGGTGCCTGGGTGCCGGAGGCAAGACGGTGAAACCTCGCCCCAATAGCGCCAGGACGTTGCGGCTCTGCGCAGAACCGTTGCGCTCGTGCAAACAACCTGAGTCAGCATCGTCGGCAAGATACCCTTCGCCACATTCAACAGATGCGGATTCAGACCTGCCCGAGCCATTATGTGCAATTGCGATCGGTTCCGTGCTGGCGGCCATGGTTCTGGTGGTACTGAACACGGTGATAGTAAACGTCGCCCTGCCAACGATTGCCGAATCGTTAAAGGTCTCCGCTGCGATGTCCGTCTGGATTGTGACGGCTTACCAGACAGCACTGCTGATGGCTCTACTGCCATGCGCTGCACTGGGTGAAAGCATAGGCTATCGCCGGGTATTCCGGTGGGGTGTTGCGCTGTTCACAGGCACCACTTTGTTGTGTGCTTTGGCTCCCTCCATAACCTGGCTCATCGCTGCCCGCTTTTTGCAAGGACTGGGAGGAGCGGCAGTCATGGCACTGGGGATTGCACTACTTCGCACAGTAGTGCCGCATCGGCAGCTCGGTGCCGCGATAGGCTGGAATGCCCTTGGTGTCGCACTATCATCGGCAGCGGGGCCGGTAATCGGGGCGGCAATACTCTCGGTGACCAACTGGCCTTGGCTCTTCGCTGTACACCTCCCCTTAGGCGTGCTGGTACTGATAGCAGCCAGTGCACTACCTCGCACTGAGGGCACTGCTCGCAGGATAGACCTGCTGAGCGTGTTGTTGAATGCGGGTGTATTTGCAACGTTGGTCATTGCGGCCTGGATCATCACAGACAAGCCCGTTCTTGCTAGCGCTCTAATGGCCATCTCAGCCATTCAATTGACGTTGCTGGTAAGACGGGAAATGCCCAAAAAAACGCCACTGATCCCGCTTGATTTGCTCAGATCCCATTCATTGCGCATTTCAGTGATCGCCTCGATCTGTTGCTTTGCGGGACAGACCACAGGAATGGTCGCACTGCCCTTTTACCTGCAGCACAACTTAGGACTAGGGGCGGTCAAGGCAGGCCTCTTTATGATTCCCTGGCCATTGACCGTTGCAATCGTGGCACCGCTCGCTGGCCGCCTTGCAGACCGAGCCTCGATGGCTAGCCTTTGCTCCATAGGCGGCTTGTGTCTAGCTACCGGGCTGGGGGCCGCCTCACTGTGCCAACCGACGGGCCAATACCTTCTGCTTGTAGCACTGACAGTGCTGTGCGGCTTGGGTTTCAGCCTTTTCAATGTGGCCAACAATCGTAATATGTTCCTATCTACGCCCATAGAGCGAAGTGGTGCCACCGGGGGCATGCAGGGCACTGCTCGGCTGCTCGGACAAACTGCTGGGGCAGTGATTATGGCGCTGCTCTTTAAACTGTTCCCAATCGAATCCGCACCTCAGATCTGTCTTGGTACCGGAGCTATTCTGACGTTGGTCGCTGCCCTGACAAGCACGCTGCAACGTAAAAAGATCGCAAGCATCTATTCGCAAGTTTCATAAGCCCTTTATCACTGCAATCTGTTCCTGTTCATCTATTGTTAAGGTCGTAAGCGTCCAGCCAAGTCACCTTCCGCAATCCCGCATTAAGGGCGATGGTGTCCGCGTATTTTTAAGCGGACGCGATAGCCCTTATCGCCGGGATTTCCATGCGCCAACGAAGCTCTTACCCCAAACCGTTCAAGGCCCAGGTTGTTCAGGAGTGCCTGCAACCTGGTGCGACCGTCTCCAGCGTGGCCATACGCCATGGCATCAACGCCAACGTCATTCGCAAGTGGCTACCGCTTTATCGGGATCAACTGCCAGCGGCGTTGCCGGCGTTCGTTCCTGCGAGGGTTACGCCCAAACGACCAGCTGAAGCAGCGGTGATTATCGAGCTACCGCTGGGCGCGCAATCGGTCACGGTGAAATGGCCAGCCTCCGATCCTGAAGGTTGCGCCCGCTTTGTCCGTGGGCTCGCCCAGTGATCCGCGTGGATAGTATCTGGCTCGCCACCGAGCCGATGGATATGCGTGCGGGTACTGAAACCGCGTTGGCCCGCGTGGTGGCGGTGTTCGGTGCGGCGAAGCCGCACTGCGCCTATCTGTTCGCCAATCGCCGCGCCAACCGCATGAAAGTTCTGGTGCATGACGGCGTGGGTATCTGGCTCGCCGCGCGGCGCTTGCACCAGGGCAAGTTTCATTGGCCAGGCATCCGGCACGGCTCGGAAGTCGAACTCGACACCGAGCAACTTCAGGCTTTGGTACTGGGGTTGCCCTGGCAGCGAGTCGGCGCAGCCGGCGCGATCACAGTGCTGTAGCACCTGCCATTAGCCCATCGGTTTATCTCCGCTGACCGCCTGCTCTGGCACAATCAGCGGCATGACTTCCTCGCCCAATCTCGACCAACTGACACCTGACCAGCTGCGCGCACTGGCCGCGCAGTTGCTCACGCAAGTCGATGCGATGGGCAAAAAGATCCACCGCGATCAAACAGTCATCGAGCAGCTCACCCACGAAATCGCATGGTTCAAACGGCACAAGTTCGCCAAGCGCAGCGAGCAGCTAAGCCCTGATCAGGGCAGCCTGCTTGATGACCTGCTCGACACCGACATCGCCGCCATCGAGGCCGAGCTGAAAGCCGTCAATCCTCCGGTTACCCCAGCCGAACCACGCCAACAACCCAAGCGCACACCGCTGCCACCGCAATTTCCGCGCACCGTGATCCGTCACGAGCCGGAGAACACCCAGTGCGCCTGCGGTTGCCAGCTTCAGCGCGTCGGCGAAGACGTCAGCGAAAAGCTCGACTACACGCCGGGCGTGTTCACCGTCGAACAGCACGTGCGTGGGAAATGGGCCTGCCGCCAATGCGAAACGCTGATCCAGGCGCCCGTGCCGGCCCAGGTGATCAACAAGGGGATCCCTACCGCCGGCCTGCTGGCTCACGTGATGGTGGCCAAGTTCGCCGACCACCTACCGCTGTACCGGCAGGAGAAGATCTTTGGCCGTGCCGGCCTGGCCATCGCTCGTTCGACACTGGCACAGTGGGTCGGGCAAACCGGCGTGCAGCTCCAGCCCCTAGTCGATGCGCTGCGCGAAGCGGTGCTTGCCCAGCGCGTGATCCATGCCGACGAAACCCCGGTTTCGATGCTCGCGCCCGGCGAGAAGAAGACCCACCGTGCCTACGTCTGGGCCTACAGCACCACGCCCTTCGCCGATCTGAAGGCCGTGGTCTACGACTTCAGCCCCAGCCGTGCCGGCGAGCATGCGCGCAATTTTCTTGGCCAGTGGAATGGCAAGCTGGTCTGCGACGACTTCGCTGGCTACAAGGCCAGCTTCGAGCAAGGCATCACCGAAATCGGTTGCATGGCTCACGCCCGCCGCAAGTTCTTCGATCTGCACGCGGCGAACAAAAGCCAACTGGCCGAACAGGCGCTGCACTCTATCGCTGGGCTGTACGAAGTCGAACGCCAAGTGCGCGACATGAGCAATGAAGAACGCTGGCGAATACGGCAGGAAAAGGCTTCACCGCTCCTCGACGCACTACATGACTGGATGCTGGCCCAGCGTGATCTTGTGCCCAACGGCTCAGCCACGGCGAAAGCTTTGGATTACAGCCTCAAACGCTGGGTAGCGCTGACGCGCTACCTGGACGATGGCGCTGTGCCCATCGACAACAACCAAGTCGAGAACCAGATCCGCCCGTGGGCTCTAGGTCGCTCCAATTGGCTGTTTGCCGGGTCGCTACGCAGCGGCAAACGGGCGGCGGCAATCATGAGCCTGATCCAGTCGGCGCGGATGAATGGGCATGATCCGTATGCCTATCTCAAGGATGTGCTAACGCGACTGCCGACGCAGAAGGCCAGCGCTCTGGCCGAGCTGCTGCCGCACAGCTGGGTATCCGTCGGCAAGGTGTAATGCCCGTTCGCTTACTTAAGGTCCGCTTCTCGTCGATAACAATACAGAGGCGCCGAGCAAACGCATGACAAAAAAAAGCCAGGCAGTGCCTGGCTTTTCACGGCTGCGCTATTAGCGGGACAGCGCCGACACATTGGCCCGCGCCGTGTGCAGTTTTTTATAGCTCTCGATCAGACGCAGGTGCCTGTCGAGCCCCTCCAGCTTCATGCTCGTAGGCGTCAAGCCGAAGAAGCGCAAGCTGCCGTCCACTGACCCCAACACGGCGTCCATCCGTGGGTTGCCAAACATCCGGCGGAAATTGACTTCGTAATCTTCAAGCGCCAGGTCATCGTCCAGCAGTACTTCCAGCACCACGTTCAAGGCCTGATAAAACAAACCGCGCTCGACCGTGTTGTCGTTAAACTGCAGGAAGGCTTCCACCAGCTCTTTCGCCTCTTCAAATTTCTGCAAGGCGAGATAGATCAGCAGCTTCAGCTCTAGAATCGTCAGCTGACCCCAGGCGGTATTGTCGTCAAACTCGATACCGATCAAGGTGGCTATGTCGGTGTAGTCGTCCAGTTCACTGTCTTCTAAACGCTCGACCAGTGCTTCCAGGCCGGCGTCATCCAGACGGTGCACGTTCAAGATATCCTCGCGGAAGAACAACGCTTTGTTGGTGTTATCCCAGATCAGATCTTCTACCGGATAAATCTCCGAATAGCCCGGTACCAGAATGCGGCAGGCGGTTGCGCCGAAATGCTCGTACACCGCCATGTACACTTCCTTGCCCATGTCTTCGAGAATGCCGAACAAGGTCGCAGCTTCCTCGGCATTGGAGTTTTCACCTTCGCCGGAGAAGTCCCACTCAACAAATTCGAAATCAGCTTTGGCACTGAAGAAGCGCCACGACACCACACCGCTGGAGTCGATGAAGTGTTCGACAAAGTTGTTCGGCTCAGTCACTGCGTTGCTTTCAAATGTAGGCTGAGGCAAATCGTTCAGGCCTTCAAAACTGCGGCCCTGCAGCAGTTCCGTCAGGCTGCGTTCCAGCGCCACCTCAAAGCTTGGGTGCGCCCCGAACGAGGCAAATACGCCGCCAGTACGCGGGTTCATCAAGGTGACGCACATCACTGGGTACGCCCCGCCAAGGGACGCGTCCTTCACCAGCACCGGGAAGCCCTGCTCTTCCAACCCCTGAATACCGGCGAGAATAGCGGGGTATTTCGCCAGCACGTCGTGCGGGACATCAGGCAGTGCGATTTCACCTTCCAGAATTTCGCGCTTCACCGCACGCTCGAAAATTTCCGACAGGCATTGCACCTGCGCTTCAGCCAGCGTGTTACCGGCACTCATGCCATTGCTGAGGAAGAGGTTTTCGATCAGGTTGGACGGGAAATACACCACCTCGCCGTCCGACTGGCGCACATACGGCAGAGAACAGATGCCGCGCTCTACGTTGCCAGAGTTGGTGTCGTACAGGTGCGAGCCGCGTAGCTCGCCGTCAGGGTTGTAAATTTCCAGGCAGTACGCATCGAGAATCTCAGCCGGCAGTGCATCTCTACGGCCAGGCTTGAACCAGCGCTCGTTCGGGTAATGCACGAACGCCGCATTGGCGATGTCTTCGCCCCAAAACTGGTCGTTGTAGAAGAAGTTGCAGTTCAGACGCTCGATAAACTCGCCCAACGCCGACGCCAGTGCGCTTTCCTTGGTCGCGCCCTTGCCGTTGGTGAAGCACATTGGCGAGTGCGCATCGCGAATGTGTAGCGACCATACATTGGGGACGATATTGCGCCACGAAGCGATTTCAATCTTCATGCCCAGGCCCGCCAAAATGCCCGACATATTGGCGATGGTCTGTTCCAGTGGCAGGTCCTTGCCGGGGATGTACGTGCTCGCGTCTGACGCTGAGTTCAGCATCAGCAATGCCTGGGCATCGGCATCCAGGCTTTCCACCTCTTCAATCACAAACTCAGGCCCGGTTTGCACGACCTTCTTTACCGTACAACGGTCGATGGAGCGCAAAATGCCCTGGCGGTCTTTCTCGGAAATATCCGCTGGCAACTCGACCTGAATCTTGAAGATCTGGTTGTAGCGGTTTTCCGGATCAACAATATTGTTCTGCGACAGGCGAATGTTGTCGGTGGGAATATTGCGCGTTTGGCAATACAACTTCACAAAGTAAGCCGCACACAAAGCCGATGAAGCCAGAAAGTAATCGAACGGACCCGGTGCGGAGCCATCACCCTTGTAGCGGATAGGTTGATCAGCCACCACCGTAAAGTCATCGAACTTGGCTTCAAGCCGAAGGTTGTCGAGAAAGTTAACCTTGATTTCCATGCGGGATTACCTGAATACGAGCCAAACGATTTGGCCGCCATTATCCGGCTTTTCGGCTGGAAGTCTTGTGCTTTTGAGCAATGGCCGCTGGCCGGTCCCGCCACGTCAGGCCAGGCTGCAGAGCAGCAACCCGCGTTGCTGCTGACGGCCTCACACCACACCCGGCGTTCTGGCAGGCTCAGGTATTCAAGATTCAACGCACGGTGCAGGTGAGCCTTACACCCAGCGGATACGATTGATATGAATACGGCAATGAATGCGTTTGTACTTTTAAACACGCTGTATTTAGCTGTGGCCGCAATAACACAATTCAAAGTAGCTGAGGATATTGACAGGCCCGATCGCATTAACGGTCGGGCCTGTATTTACGCTTGTCTGACGATATCGACCGAGATTTCCACCGCCGGAGTCGCGCCTCTGTTCTCAAGCCAGTGGGTGGTGTTCCTGTCCTCGGGCCACCCTACTCCCGGCCCGTAGTCCGTGGCGACACCATTGCGATGGTCAGTGATCGTGCCTTGCAAGATATAAACGGTACCTGGCCTGTCTTTATGGCTGTGCATCGGGCCGAAGACGCCTCCGGGTTCGATAGTCACCAGGCGCATTCTCAGTTGGCGCCCTGCCATGCCGGCGATCTCAGGGCCAAGGTCAAGCGTTGCAAGTAACTTCACCGTCACACCGTGTGTCTCAGGTGCTTCCTGTTCGTTGCTCATCGCGCGGTCCTCTCTGTGATCCCCCACTGCTCAACAATAGGATGTTTCGGTACCTCAGGCTACGGCAGGCTCACTTGGCGAGGCGACCGGTCATATGGACTACGTGCAGGCTGTGCGGACGGTCGCCGAGGAAACACCGAGAAAATGACCGACCGCCTCAAGCACGGCTTCAGGTGCCTCCCGATGGGGGACATGGTGGCAATCATCCACGATCAAATACTGACCCGTGGATGTCGTCAGTTTTGCGATACGCATCGGATGCAGCGTCGACCCGTACTCATCGTACTGGCCATGGATGGCAAGCAGTGGGCAATGGAGTGCGTCAATCGTGCGCTCAATAGTCCACGCCCTGAAGGCCTGGGAGAGCCATGTACGGGTCCAGGCGGACAACACCCACGCTGCTTTGTCGCCGTGATACTTCTCAAGCCGCGCCATCTGCTCCGGCTGTTCGAATTGCACCTCGGCCGTTCGAATGCCTTGCAACGTCAGGTCCTCGACGAACGCCTGCGCCGACAGGGTAATCAACCCCATGCACACCGGTGCATACAAGGACGCACAGCTCGCCGCCATGGCGCCGCCAACGCTGTGGCCCAGGGCAATAAAACGATCGATCTTCAACGCGGCCCGGAGGTGCGCAAAAAAACACTCAGCTTCGTCTCGGATAAAGTGCAGCGGTAATAGCCCGGGGTAAGCGTCCGACTGCCCGAAGCCGAGCCGGTCATAGGCAATGACCTCATGCCCGGTTGCCTGGCACAGCCGCTGGGGGAAATCCCGCCACAGCTCGACGCAACCAAGGGAGTCATGGAAAAGAATGATCGGTGGCTTTTGCGTGTTGCTTGATATGCTCAAAGGCAACCAGCGACGACAAAACAGTCGCCCGTATGGCGTATCGATCCAGCAGGTTTCGGTACTGATAGACAGTGGCATGCAAGGCCTCGGTAGACAGTTCAGCGCGCAGGCAGACGACACAGAGTACCAGTCGCAAGTACAACGATCAGCACGACAGATAAAAAGCCAGGCGCTTCTACTGACCGCCGCCCCAGGTGCTAGTCGTGATCAACAGTGACCTCCTTCCAACTGTCATCTGGATCAAAGCGCTTCATCGACTGTGCCAATTTGTCACCAGCAGGCCCCAGGTCTTTCTCGAACACCTGCCCTTCATGACTGATCATGAAACTCATCACCCCGGTGTCAGCATACTTCGCCGGCCAGGCGATCAGTGCGAAGCCACGGCTCATTTTGTCACCGATGAGGTAGCTGTAGGCGCCGCCAGGTGCCGAAGGACCTTGGCCATCCAGAATCCTAAAGCGGTAACCATGCCAGTCTTCACCGGCAATGGTTTTGCCGAACAGCGGCCCCAACGGGCTGATCTGACCGCTGTCGTCGTCCGCCCAGTAGAGGCCATCATGCTTGCCGGGAGTGCTGAAGATTTTCTGCGCATATTCGAGTGCGCCGTCACCATCACGGTCGACTGATGCATAGTCCATCTGGGCGTCGTGATAGGTCAGCACCGATTGCAGCGCAGCGAGTTCGTTGCGGCCAATTCGACGTGCACGGATTTCGGCACTACCGGCCTTGATGTCGAAACGCCAACCATCCTGGCCTTTTATCAGGGGTATGGGCAGTGTCCAGTGGTCACTGCCCACTGAAAGAAGCGCCTTGTTATCGCCAGTTTTTTCAATGCGGTGTTGTTCATGGTATTGCTGCAAAAACGCATCCACATCACCGCGTTGAACACCTTCGCGCGGAATGAAACTGCGCCATTCCTCACCGAGCAACTCGGTTAGACGTACCTGATCGGCGTGCTGCGTCCCCACGGCTTCGACGAACGCTTGAGCGGCCTTTTCAGGCGTTGAAAATGCCTGCTGTGCGGCGGCAATGCACGAACATGCCACGCTGGCGGTTATCACCAAGGCATGAGGGCACAGGCCCATGAGTGCCGTTACTCGAGGAATGTTTTTCAACGTCGCCCTCCCCTTTGACGCGCAGGTGGATTGGACGGCCGACTGATCGGGTTGCCGGCTGATCGCGAGGCACTGGGGCGCTGGGCGGATACCTGGCTGGTACGACCGCGACTGGCTTGTGCGTCAGCCTGGGACGGCGAGCGAGCTCCGGCAAATACATTGTTGCGGGCACTGCCGGTGCTGGCGGATGGCCGTTTTTGCGCAGCCTGGCGTGCCTGCAACTCGCCCTGGCCACGTTCCTGGGTGGCATTCCTGGGTGGCTGACTCTCCCGAGTGTTTCTGGCTGTACCTTGGCCCCTGTCAGACGACTTCAGCCTGTCGTTACCTGCTTGCAACCGATTGTTGTCCGAGGCGCCGGGCTGAGCTGCATTCGCGCGATCACGGGCTTCGCGGTTGCTGGTGGCCGGTCGTTCCATACCGTACTTGTCCATGGAACCCCGGGCCTTCTCACGGGCCTGGGCTCGCTGTGCATTGTCACCACGATAGGCCTCACGCTGATTGGCACCGTTCAGTTGCCGGCCGTACTGTTCGCGGCTCCTGCTGTCTCGGTAGGGAACGCCATCGCGATGAACGGCGTTGTGCTGCCACTTGTTCTGATTTTGAGTGATTTGGTTGTTTCGATTGATGGTGTTGTAGCGATTGACGTCGATATCAATGTCGTTATTACCCCAGTCACAATCGCCCCACAGCGAGCCGATAATCGCCACACCGGTACCAAATGCCAGCCCAGCCAGCAATGCCGAGCCGGGGTAATAGGCAGGCGGCGGTGGGTAGTACACCGGAGGTGACGCGGGATAGGCCCAGGTGCCATAGGTGGTTGTCGGGTTATAACTGGGTACGTACACCACCTGCGGATCGGAAGGCTGGATGATGATGGTCGAGGTACTGCTAGCGGGGGCGGAGGTCGCATTCGTGGGGGCCGGGGCCGTAGCAGCCTGAACCGTCACATTCTGATATTGGTTGCTCTGAAGGTTGCCTGCTGCTTGCGCCTGATGACGCAAGCGTTGCACGCCGCCCATGACATCGTCGGGTTGCGCCAGGAAGGCATCGCCCAGGCGCTGTACCCAGACGGGATCTTGGCCCAGCGTTGCCAGAACCTGCGGGAACGCGACCAGAGCCTGCACGCTAGGGTCCCACGGCTGGTTCGCCACTTGCTTGACCGCATCATCACCCTTGGCGTCCGGGTGTGCTTTGGACCAGGTTACCGCTTCGGCGACCTCCCCGGGGTACGTGGTGGCCATCAGCACCTGTGCCAGCAGCGGGTCCGGGTAAAGCGCAATGGGCGCGAGCATTTGATCCAGCTGTTCCTGGGTAAACACGGCATCTTTGGCCGCCGCCGTGACAGCCGCTGTATCGGCAGTGTTTGCGCTCTCGGTCGCATCCAGTGGTTGCGCCAAGCAGGAAAACCCGGTCAAGAAGAGTGCAGCGGACACCGCGTAAAACAATGGAATGCGCATTGCACCTCCAATGTGGTCAGGCAGGCTTGCAACAAGTGGGTCAATGCCAGGGAGGCGAAGGCCGACTCTGCACGCTGCAGACCTCCATCTCGATGCCGTTCGTTAATGGTAGCAAACGTATAGCGTTGGCCACTCATTCACTGCAACGCATGGGGGGGCAGACGCTTACGGTCTAATTGAGTCTTGGTCGGACTCAGCAGCCAGCTCCAGCTTCAATCGATCAGCCTTGCTCACATATTTAGGCTTGTTCTTCGGTGCCAGTTTGGCACTCGCCTTTTTGGCATGAGCCTTTAACAACTGGTTTATTTTTTTACGACGGTTCATTTGTGTCTGCTCAGCATTCAATTTGGCGAATGATATCAGCTTGGAATATTCAACCCGAAGCCCTGATAACATCCCTTGTTCATGCGTAACGACTCGATCAGCCTGAGTGCCGCGTTAGCCAACACTGACTGCGTGACGGCGTATTAGTCGAATGTTGAGGGGCGCAGGCAACCGAGCGCCATGGCCACCAGGCTATCGAGTAACGCCGGGGATTCGAGCTGGTTCGGCATGTCCTCCAGTACGGACCGGATGACGCTGCGCAGTCCCTGCCCGAGCAAGTAAGCCGCCAAAGCAGGGTGCTCGGTAGCGATCTCATCCTGGTAAAGGTGCAGGAGCGGCAGCCATGTCGCTTCGATGAACTCTCCCGCCGTGTGATAAGGGCCGCGCCACATTCCCAGGTGCAAGGCCGAGTGATAACGCAAGTGAAACGCCTGGTTCAATTTGAACAGACGTGTTTCGACCCGAATGATATTGGCCAGAATTACCCGCAGCGCCGACTTCAAGGGCACGCCAACCAACCTTTCGCGCAGCCTCAATAATGCCTCGGATTCCTCATCGAGTACTCGCTCGTACAGCAAGGCGACGATCGCGTCCTTGTTGGGGAAATACTGGTAGATCGACCCAACTGCGACCCCTGATATTTCCGCGATGCGCGCGACGGTCAGCGCTGCCTCGCCTGCTTCATCCAGAATCTGCAGGCACGCCTGCTCCACAGCATCGACCAGTGCGCGAGAGCGTGATTGAGTCGGACGCTTGCGTAACGCAGGAAGCTGCTCCGGCTTAGACGTTGGGGCCATCGTGGTTTCATCGCCTCTCTTGCTCATGAAAACCCGAGTGCTGCGTTTATCGCCGCACCACGATTTATATATTTATCCATTTAAATCAATCACTTAACTTCAAATTCCAGGGCTTCCGGAATGCGAATATCTCAACGTTGGCGACGTGAGTATGATCATTTTCGTCGATCAGACAACGTCTAAACGCAGCGTGATACGGCCCATAAGATCGGATATTCCAACCCTACCGGGAGATTGCCTATGTCTTCATCGTTCAGCGTCCAGCCTCTTGGCCCAAACCTGGGTGCCGAGGTGCTTGATCTAGATCCCGCTTCAATCGTTTTGCCGGAAACGCTGGCGGCGCTTGAGGCGCTACTTGTAAAACATGAAGCCATAGTGCTGCACGTCCCTGGGCTAAGGCCCGAGCAACATTTGGCAATGGCACGGTACTTCGGTGAGCCTGAAGTTCACACCTTCTATCCCAACCTGGGCGAAGGTTTTGAACAGATCACCGTGATCGACTCCAAGCTGGGCGACCGCGCCGATATGTGGCACCACGATGAGAGCTTTCTGCCAAGCCCACCTATCGTCACCATGACACACGCTCAGATCTTGCCGCCGTGTGGCGGCGACACCTGCTGGATCAGCATGACCACGGCTTACGACGAGTTGTCCGAGCGCATGAAGCGTTACCTTGAAGGCCTTGGCGCCTGGCACGACATGAACGGGCCAATGACGGCCGCATTGCGCCAGAACGTTGTCACGCATGATCGCTATGTCGAGGTCATCAACATGAACCGTCGACACCTGCATCCGCTGGTTATTCAGCACCCGGTATCAGGTCGCAAGGCGTTGTATCTGAGCCCGACCTACACCACCCATATCGACGGCCTGGCCACCCAGGAAAGCGATGCGATCCTTGCCTACCTGAATGCACATTGCCAACACGTTAAGTTCGGCTTCCGCCATCGCTGGCGAGTGGGTGACATGGTGCTCTGGGACAACCGCAGCGTGCTCCACAACGCCATCCTGGACTATCAACCGCATCAACGGCGCATGCAGCGTACCTCGGTATTCGCTCGCGGGCCTTTCCACGCGTAACTCTCAAGGAAACAGCCATGCTGAAGGATGAACTGAACTACGATTTGCTGACCCGTTACATACCCAGGCCAGGTCGCTATGCGCTGCTGCCTGAATTGACTCCGCGCCAGAGCGTGGCGCTACTTTGCCGGGTGTTATCTCGCGAAGGCTATAACGACCACATCGCCGGTCACATCACCGTTCGCCAGGACGATGGCACTTACCTGGCCAACCCTTGGGAACTCACCTGGGGAGAAGTGACCGCCTCGGATATCGTGCGCCTCGATCAGGAAGGCAAGGTGATCGAGGGGGAATGGAACATCACGCCGGCCATCAATCTGCATATGGATGTGCACGTAGCCCGTCATGATGTGGGCGTGGTGATCCATAACCATCCGCGATGGGGATCGGTGTGGTCGGCGGCCGGACGAATTCCGCCGATTTACGACCAGACATCCGCGTTGGTTGACACTGACCCGGTACTCTATGACGAGTATCGAGGCACGGTGGAAGACACTGCATTGGGCCGAGCTGTCGTCGACGCACTGGGGACGCAAAAATGGGCGCTGCTCGCAAACCACGGCGTACTGGTGGTGGCCAATGGCATTCGCCAGGCGCACTTGCGCGCTATCACATTGGAGTGGCGCAGCCGTCTGGCCTGGCATGTCGAAACGCTAGGTGGCGGCTCACCATTGCCCGCTAGTGTCGCTCTCGCAACCGGAACGCGCACCGATACGAACGGCTTCCCGTTCCTGTGGGAGGCCATGGCACGCGAGGAAATCCGGCGCGATCCAGGCGTTCTTGAGTAAGCCTCTCTCAGCCAGGTCGGAACGGCTGTCAGAGCGTACGACTGACCGAAACCTCCAGACGCATCACGCCCCGAACGCGCGGAGCAGAGTTGTTGTGTCTGGACCACCAACAAACCCGCCTGAGTGGTGAGCCCCCTACTGAAACGTCTTTCTTTCAGATTTACGCGAGTAAAAGCTCGACCTCCACCATTGCTTGAGGCGCTGGCTGAGTGGCTGGTTGTCTTGCTTTAACTGGCCACTCAGCTTTTCAAGCCCGCTCTCGTTGCCTTGTCCAGGCCAGCTTTATGTTCTCAACGCTTGGTACAAACCTGGACATATGCCGTATTCCCACAACCGGTACCCTCCGCCCTGCGATGGTAGCGGTGAACCCGTACGTCGCACGGTAGGAAGACGAATCGACATGGTCCAATGCCTCACCGTTGCCGAATGCCTCCCACATGATCCTCGCGGCGGACGGGCTCCCCAACCCATTGCTGTACGCGATGATCAGTTCTGGTTCAGCGAGCGACATCGTCACCCGTTGGAAAAACTGCATTGATTTGCGTGTCAGTGACTCCAGGCTCGCAGCAGAGGATCCTAGCGCAACTTTTTGTATCGATGCGGCATCTTTGGAGCACATCAACAGTGCATTGGTGTAAATGGTATCGCGCCACTCAAAACCCAGTGCGGTGGGTAACTCTGTCAGGCGCCGAGCCAGGGTTTTCGGCCCCCAACCGCCATCAAGGCCATAGGCAACATTGGAAAATTCAGGCTGATCGTAACCTGCACCTATTGAACCGGCGTTGGTGTGGACGGCATCGGCAAGAGAGCCGTTAAAGCCGACCATGATCAGACGCTTGCGGCTTGGTGGTGCCGCGAGCAACTCGAAAGCGCAGTCGAAGGGGCGTGCGTTGTAATCTCCAATGGCCAGGTCGCCAAGTGCTTCAAGAATAAAATTGCGGGTTTGCAGAAGCATGACCTCGTCCTTTTGGCATAGCGGCCCATTGACATTATTGAGCCTTAACATGATTGAACAGGGTCTCAGCGAGACCGTCCACCTAGCGCAAGAGGTCAGCGGTCAGATTTTCCAGGAGCATCACCATGACCAAGATAGTCCCCGATCCCCCGCACACCAACATCCTGAAAACCACCGCCTGCGCCACGTTCGGTTCCTGCGAAGACAGTCACGATCCGCTGTTCAGTGTTCGCGCCGGGCTCAACGTCGAAGACGTGCTGATCCACCTCACCATCCTGCTACGCTCCGCCTACGCCACCAACGAACAGGCCTGTCAGGTGGTCGACAGCGAAACCCGTCATCTGCTCTGGTCCACGCGCACGGCCGTTGATATGGCTCAAGGGCTGGCGCAGGCGTTACTCGGAGGCATGGAGGCCGACCGGTCAAGGCCGGAAGCACGCTAGCGGTGTATGCGGGTAGTGGCATAGCGCCCTGCCCGCTTGGTGTTCATGGCCGCCAATCAACTCACAGACGTGGCGGCACCGTTGGTGGGGTCCCCCTCACAAAGCATCTGTTTGAGGCGTTCACGCTCCTGTACGCCCGGCAGCACACCCGAGGTCAAAGCCTCCAGCACCGTGACGCCTTCTGCGTTGAGTATTATCACCTCGGCCTTTGCCTGCCCCCGCTCGTTGATGTCAGTGATGCGCCAATGGCACGTGATCTGTTCGCCTGGGTAAACCGGGCGTTTGAACTCGAATTGCATCCCTGTCGCCAGCCAACCAATCTGCCCGCCGATTTCAGTGAGCAGGCTGGCCGTCAGAAGACCGTGGGAAATGGGCGCCTTGAACCTGCGCAGTTCGGCATAGCAGGCATCGCAGTGAACCGGATTGTAGTCCCGAGATATCTGTGCGAACTGACGAACATCGTCCTCTGAGAAACAGCGGGATACTGTAAAGCAGTCGCCGACCTGAAGACCTTCAGCAGCACGTTCTCTCGGGCTTTTCATGTGGGGTTCCTTGGCTACTGATAGTCGGCGGTTAAAACGTATGCTCGGGGCCGGGAAATGTTCCTGCCTCTACCTCACCTGCAAAGTCCCTTGCCGCGGTGTGAAGGATCGAACGTAGATCGGCGTACTGCTTGACGAACCGCGGCAGCCGCCCCGTGCGCAGCCCGGCCATGTCTTGCCAGACCAGCACTTGGGCATCGCATTGGTTACCCGCGCCGATCCCGACAGTAGGAATCGAAACAGCTGCAGTGATCGCGCCACCCACGTCCCCCGGCACCATCTCGATCAAGATAGCGAACGCGCCCACGGCTTCAAAGGCTTTGGCACTGTCGATCAGTCGCTGTGCATCTTCGCCACGACCCTGTACGCGGTATCCACCTAATTGATGTTCCAGTTGTGGAGTAAAACCGATATGCGCCATGACGGGGATACCCGAGCTGGCAAGCTTCTCAACCTGCGGCAGCACCTCGATACCGCCCTCGAGTTTGACAGCGTGCGCACCGGCTTCCTTCATGAACCTGACCGCAGTGTTAAAGCACTGCTCCACCGAAGCCTGGTAAGCACCAAAAGGCAGATCCGCAATCACTAGTGCTCGCTGTGTCGAGCGAGTTACCGCGCGTACCAGCGGGATAAGTTCATCAACGGTTACCGATAGGGTGTTCTCATTGCCATAGACATTGTTCCCGGCAGAATCCCCCACCAGAAGGACAGGTATCCCGGCCTCTTCAAAGATAGCGGCGCTGTACATGTCATACGCAGTGAGCATCGCCCACTTCTGGCCGTCAACTTTCATCTGTTTCAGGTGTGAAATTCTGACGCGGGTCGCCTGTTGGGCACGAGGGGCACTGCCATAAGGTGAAGGCTGGTCGCTCATCGGGTGTCGCCTCGCTGAAATAGAATTAACCGGACAGCTGCCCGGCGAGCAGCACTACCGCGATGATGATCATGGTTGCACCAGAGAGCCGGCTGATGAGGTGCGCTGCAGCCGGGCGCGCCCGAAGAACGGCTTGTGAACCAAACCCGACCAGCAGATAGATCACACCGCAACTCAAGGCGTGTATGAGCCCCAGCGCAATGATCTGCATGGGAACGGGCCATGGCGCGGTGACATCCGTGAATTGAGGCAAGAGTGCCAGGAACAGCAGGAACACTTTCGGGTTCAGCCCGCTCACGCAAAGCCCCTTGATTGCCCAGCGCGACCAGGAGCCCGATGCCTGACGGGCATCAGCGTGCGGTGTAGCCGGATGGGCAAGCATATTGATGCCCAACCAAAGCAGATAAGCGCTCCCGGCAACGGTCAGTGCCGACAGGGCTACCGGGTGGCTGGCAACCAGCGTGCCGACACCGCCTGCCACAATCACGGTTGCAATCAAGTGGCCAGACAGCAGCCCGGCCACCGCAGGTATGACGACACGCCCCTTCAGGCCCGCCGAAATCGCATACGCCCAATCCGCGCCGGGCGTGATAATGAACAGAATCGACACAGCCCAGAATGCAACGACCACACTGAACGTCATCGGGCCACCCGCCCCTGCTGCTTACTCATCATCATCTGCATCGCCTCACTCCGTGAATCAAACGCCGCCCTCATCTGGTCGCCAGAAAAGTGCAGCCGTTAAGGGTGCGAGGAAGATTAGTGAAATCTTGCTAGAATTTTCTTTCGAATATCATCATGTACGTGCCGCTAACCGGGAGATTCTTCTACATGGACAGAACTGATCGGAAGATTCTTGCTGAGCTTCAAAAAGATGGTCGTCTATCGGTCACCGAACTGGCCGAGCGCGTGGGCCTGAGCCTTTCCCCGTGCCATCGGCGTGTACGGGCACTGGAAGAGTCTGGCGTGTTGCTGGGTTATCGCGCACAGCTGAATCCCGGCGCACTGGGCCTGAATTTTTCTGCCATGGTGTTTGTAACGCTCCGAGAGGGCGACAGGCGCGCCGTCGAGGCGTTCGAGACGGCGCTGATTGACATTCCCCAGGTGGTCGACGCTCAGCGACTGTTTGGCGAGCCGGACTACCTGCTTCAGGTCATCACTCAGGACCTGCCGGCCTTCCAGCGGCTCTACGATGAAAGCCTTTCGACACTGCCCAATGTGCAGCGGCTGACCTCCACCCTGGTAATGAAGCAAGTCATCCAGAACAGGCTTCTTCCTTTGTGATGGCGCAAGCCTGGCAGACAGGCACCGGCTCGAAGCCATGCCCGACGTGCTCTGCCGAACCTGCACAGGTGACCACAGATCAGCCATCCGTTGAACATCCATCCGTTGTAAAGCCCCAGCGTCCGAGGCTTAATCGCTGCAACTGCGATCTACACAACCTCATGCACTGACGAGAACAAAGGGCAGAACATGACCGTCAATGAAATGATCGACAACGGGTGCGAAAACCATCCTTTGCTCGCCGAATTGATCCGTCTTGAACCAACCACCTGGTTCAATCCGGCGCTGGCACCGACAGCACAGGCGCTGGGTGATGTGCCGCTGAACGTCGCCGATGTCGGCGACGCCGCCTCCCGGCTTGAACGCTTTGCGGCATTTATCCAATCAGCCTTCCCCGAGACACAGGCCAGTGACGGCATCATCGAATCGCCGCTGCTGCCGCTGGCCCAGCTCCAGGCTGCTTTGTGCGCGGAGCAACAGCTGCCGATGCAAGGCCGACTATGGCTGAAGGCCGATAACCTGCTGCCGATCTCTGGCTCGATCAAGGCCCGGGGCGGTATCTATGAAGTACTCAAGCACGCTGAGGACCTGGCCTTGGCCGGCGGCTTGCTTCAACCCGGCGACAGCTACAGCACACTGGACAGCGATGAAGCCCGGGCCTTTTTTGCCCAGTACAGTATCGCGGTCGGCTCCACCGGCAACCTGGGCTTGTCGATTGGCATCATGAGCGCACGCCTGGGGTTCAAGGCCACCGTGCATATGTCCGCCGATGCCCGGCAATGGAAGAAAGACCGGCTGCGCGCTTGCGGGGTCGAGGTGATCGAATACGCCTCCGACTACAGTGTGGCGGTGGAGCAAGGCCGCAAACAGGCCGAGATGGACGCAAAATGCCATTTTGTCGACGACGAAAATTCTCTGAACCTGTTCCTCGGCTACGCCGTGGCCGCACGCCGGCTGCAACGCCAGCTTGACGCCGCAGGCATCACGGTAGATCAGGCGCACCCACTGTTTGTCTACCTGCCTTGCGGTGTCGGTGGTGGCCCTGGCGGAGTGGCGTTCGGTCTCAAGCAGGTTTTCGGTGATGCGGTGCACTGCGTGTTTGCTGAACCGACGCACTCGCCCTGCATGCTGCTGGGGGTTTACACCGGGTTGCACGATGCGGTCAGCGTCTACGACGTCGGCATCGACAACCGCACCGCCGCCGATGGCCTGGCAGTGGCCAGGCCATCAGGCTTTGTCGGGCGCGCCATGCAGCGCTTGATCGACGGTTACTACACCGTCACCGATGACGAACTCTACCGCCTGCTGGCCCTGATGGAGGCTACCGAAGGCCTGAAGCTGGAGCCCTCGGCACTGGCCGGGCTGCCCGGTTTCCTGCGGGTGTTGCAGGAGCAACAAGGCTACAGGGCACGCCTGGGGCTGGATGACCCACGTATGGCCAAGGCGACGCACATCATGTGGGGCACCGGCGGCAGCATGGTCCCGGACGAAGAAATGGACGCCTACCTGAGCCGGGGCCGTACACTACTGGCTGGACACTAGCCCTTGATCGCAGCGCCGTGGCCACAGGTTATTCGTCTACCCCAACCGCGAAGCCATGCCCCAGCGTGTACAGGTGCTGATTGACTAGCTCAAGCAGTGTGCCGACGAACCCGTGCAGCCTTGACTCAGGCGCCCTTCAGCAACCGCTCAACCTGGGCCAGTTCCCAGGTACTGAGCAAACTGACCGGGTCGGTACGTTGCCAACTGTCGCAGGCCCCTACACGACCATCCGGGCTCTGACCACGCAGGCAGTGGTGCAGGCTGTTGCCGCTGAAGTCGAGCGTCAGTTGCCACCCTTCAATGGCAACCTCCAACAGGCCATGCCCAGACGGCTGGTCAAGGCGCTGCAAGGGTCGAATGCCCAAGGCGGCGTCTCGCAAGCATTGGT
Organism: Pseudomonas sp. HLS-6; assembly: GCF_002753995.1. Lineage (NCBI taxonomy): Bacteria > Pseudomonadati > Pseudomonadota > Gammaproteobacteria > Pseudomonadales > Pseudomonadaceae > Pseudomonas > Pseudomonas sp. HLS-6. The sequence continues at coordinate 2,505,277 of NZ_CP024478.1, read as the reverse complement.
ACACCTCTCGGGCAGTCAAGGCGGTCATCAGTTCACACTCGGCAGGTGCATGGGCGCTACTCGCTATTTTCCAGAGAGGTACACGGTTGTTGCTTGATCTACCTAGCGGCGGCCAGGATGTTACCGTATTGACGACTGACGCTGCATGCAAGGACGACGCGCACCCGCGCGCCGATTAACTTAAGGGCAGGCACAAGGAGAGATGAGTGCATGTATTTGAAACGCCGAGGCTGATTGGGCGGCATCTATCACAGCACGATCTACCCGCGCTGGCAGCAATGCTGAGCGACCCTGAGGTGATGAGGTATTCGGTGCGCGGGGTATGTAACGAGCAGGCCACCCGGCGTTTTATTGAATGGTGCCAGGCCTGCTACGCCTCGCTCGGCATAGGCCCATGGGCCTTGGTCGAAAAAGCCACGAATGACCTCGTCGGATTTTGTGGCGTTGGGCCAGAAGTGATTGATGGCGCAGAAGAGGCCAATCTGGGGTATCGCCTGGCCAGAAGGTACTGGAACCAAGGGCTTGCCTGCGAAGCGAGCAACGCTGTTGTTGATGACGTTTTTGCTCGAAAACAACTGGCGTCTGTCGTTGTAGTCATCGAACCGGAGCACATCGCCTCGTTGAGGGTGGCTGAAAAAACCGGCTTTACGACATTCGAGTTACGCGAGTTTCATGGCCGGCTAGTGCGCATGTACCGCTTGAGTCGTGAGAACTGGATGAGTTTGCGGCACGGCGCACGCCAGCACCAGGACGGGTAAGGGCAAGCCCCTACCCGTCCAACACTGCGCCTTGGCCCACTTGGCGCAGCGGCTGGCCGCAATCAGATGCGGAAGGTTCCGACCAGATGCTTGAGGCGGTTGGCTTCGCGCTCCAGATCGTTGCAGGCGCGCAAGGTCGCTTGCAGGTTCTCGACACCGTCCTGGTTGAGGGTATTGATCTCGTTGATGTCCAGGTTGAGCGCCTCGATCACCGACGTCTGCTCTTCTGTCGCCGTGGCCACGGACTGGTTCATATTGTCGATTTCACCAATACGTTCGGTGACAACCCCAAGGCTGGAGCCGGCCTGGTTGGCGATCAAGACGCTACTTTCGCTGTCGCGTTGGCTTTCTACCATCGTTTCTACCGACTGCTTGGAACCAACCTGCAACTCCTCGATCATGTGCTGGATTTCCTGCGCCGAGCTTCGTGTGCGATGGGCAAGGTTGCGCACTTCATCGGCGACCACAGCGAAGCCGCGCCCGGCTTCACCGGCACGCGCTGCCTCAATGGCGGCGTTGAGTGCCAGCAGGTTGGTCTGGTCGGAAATACTCTGGATGACCTCAAGAATCTGCCCGATGTCGACCGTCTTGCCGTTCAGCGCCTCGATGTTGCCACACGAGTCACTGATCCTGGCGGACAGCTGGTTCATCGTCTTGATGGTGGCGTCCACAATGCTCTGGCCTTCTTCCGCCCGCGCCCGCGCATCGCTGGCCTGGTGTGCAGCCTCTGCCGCATTGCGTGCGATTTCCTGGGCAGCAGCACCCAGTTCATTGATGGCCGCAGCCACGCTATTGGTACGGCTGGCTTGTTCGTCGGAATTGAGCATCGACGAATTGGAAGCCGTGACCACTTGGGTCGCCACATCGCTCAGATGGAAAGCCGACGACGACACTTCGCGGATAGAGGCATGAATGCGCTCGACAAACTGGTTAAAGGCCGTGGCCAGCTCACCAAATTCGTCCTGAGTATGTACCGTCAGGCGCTTGGTCAGGTCCCCTTCGCCCTTGGCAGTGTCACGCATGGCAACACCCATGGCGTTCAGCGGGCGCATCAGCACGTGGATCAGGACGCCGAGCAACAGCATGATCACAGCGACCGCGACCAGCGTGGTGATGATCGCTGACGTGCGGTACTCGCTGAGCAGCGAGTAGGCCTTGGCTTTATCAACGGACAGTACGATGTACCAGTCAGCCGAAGGCAGGCCGTCGATATGGGCAAAACTGAGAATGCGCGTACCGTTCTGGTTGCTCGCCTCGCTGAAGTTGTCGCCGATACGTGGCGTATTGTGAGGGTACACATCCTTCAGGTTCTTCATGACCAGGCTCTTGTCTGGGTGAACCAGAATCCGGCCATCACTGCTCACGAGGAACGCGTAACCCAAGCCATTGAAGTTCAGCGAATTGATGGTGTCATTCAGCACGTTGAGGTTCAGATCGCTGCTCAGCACGCCCGCGCTGCCTGCAGGCGTTGCGATGGCTACGGTCAGCCCGCCGGTGACCACGTCGACATAGGGCTCGGTCAGGATGGTGCCTCCAGCCGCCTTGGCGGCCAGGTACCAAGGTCGTGTGCGCGGGTCATAGCCATCAGGCATCTTGCTGTCCGGGCGCATGGTAAAACGGCCGTCAACACTACCCAGGTAGGTGAACACAAAGTTCGACAGCAGCGTTTTTTGTTCCAGCAGGCCAACGACCTCCTCAGGTGCCGGGTTACGGACAATCGACTGGGCGGTGTTTTCCACCAGCAAAATGCGCCCTGCCAGCCAGCTCTGGATGCCCTTGGCAGTGGCGCCGCCAACATCGTTGAGATAGTTCTCCAGGCTCTTGCTGACCGCATCGCGCTGCAACGAGTAACTATAGAGGCTGGATAAGGAGAAAATCATCACCACTACCACAGCGGCAGCGAGCAGAATTTTCTGGCTGAATTTTAGCTGATTGAACATGCACATAATCCTTGGCGGCCACGACGTGTTAAACGCGCTGGCAAAAACTTTATATCCGATGATTTTCAGGCGAGTGGTACTGCGTCGCAGCGTTCATGACGTTAAATCGCCAGGCACACGGCAAACCCTGAATAAGTTGAGCGGTTATGAATGCGGTATGTGAAAGTTACAAACCCGAGGGTTCTTTTTACGATGCCATCCGTGAATACGCTTATAAATAATCTGCTCCTGGGCCGATACGCACACCCTCACAGCTCAGACCTGCACATCGCCAGCGCAGGATAATATCACTTTAATATCGCCACGTAAGCATTTTGACGTCATTTTGCCGACGCCATGTTTAAGCCTTGTGACAGGCCAGGGAAAACCTCTGACAACACCGCGCACAGATTGATAGCCCACTATCCATTCGTCGTATACCGCACGATTTTTTGCTCACAGAGGGTTAACATTAACCACACTAAATCAATGGATTACCGGGTTTTTTAATGTTGTCACGGAAACACTCTGCGCAAGCACTGCCTGTAGACGCACACTTCCTAGCCTTGCTGAATGCCACCGACTGCGCCAAAGCTACTTGGCAAAACACCGTGGAACATCTAAGTACTGTATCCGACGAGGTTTGGCTTTCTAGAATGCAAGAGCTTGATGAACTAGAACGCCAATACCGGACGTGCCAGGACACGCTGTTTCAGCACATCAAGAACACCCTCGAAACTGTCGAATCATAACCACCCTCAGACGTGGAAAAGCCCTTGCCAGAAAGCAAGGGTTTTTTATTTAAAGAGCCCGCTACCCAGCGGCAAGTACTAACGCCTTGCGCGGCCGCTGCGTTGGAACAACACTAACGGGTGACAGGTAACCCGAACCGCCGCCAAAACGAGAACTCCCTGCATGGAAATCAACGCCGACTTCGACCAGCGTATCGTGCTGCACGCAGCACACATGCCCTGGGTAGACTCCCCTATGCAGGGCGTGCAGCGACGAATGCTCGACCGCATCGGTAACGAAGTTGCACGCGCCACCTCCATCGTGCGCTATGCGCCTGACAGCCAGTTCAGCCCTCACACCCATGACGGCGGCGAGGAGTTCATCGTACTGGAGGGTGTGTTCCAGGATGAGCATGGCGACTACCCTGCCGGCACCTATGTGCGCAATCCTCCAACCTCGCGGCACACACCCGGCTCCAGCGATGGTTGCATCATCTTCGTCAAACTCTGGCAGTTCGATCCGGCAGACCGTCATCACTGCGTGATCGACATGAACCACGCAACACTGACACCGGATGCCCAACGCCCGGGTATAGGCGTTATCCCATTGTTCCAGGACAATCACGAAACGGTACGCCTGGAAGTGTGGGTGCAAGGCACGCACATCGAGATGGCATGCCCGGATGGCGCCGAAATGCTGGTGCTGGCCGGTGAGGTGGAGGTTGATGGCGACCTGCTTACAGCCCTGTCGTGGATGCGCCTGCCCAAAGGCGACCATTTGGTCGCCACAGCGGGCGCTGATGGCGCCAGCGTTTGGATAAAAACAGGACATTTACGTCGCATTACTACACCACACAGTGCCTAGCCAGCACACGCCGATCAGCTCCAGGGGTGGCGAGGTGGCTTGACGCCATTGAGCGCATAGTTGCCAACGATGTGGTACTTCCAGCGTACCGGGTCGTGCAGCGTATGCACACGGGCGTTGCGCCAATGACGGTCAAGCCCGTATTCCTCAAGGGTCGACCGGGTACCCGCCAATTCAAACAGGCGGTTGCTGGCCAGGATTGCCACTTCGGTGGTCAGCACCTTGGCTTCGGCGGTGAGCAGCGAGGCCAGCGCCACGTTGTCTTCTGTCGGCTCGCGCAGTGCATGGTCAATCGCATCAGCCGCCAGGTCCAATACCGCATCAGCGGCACGCAAGCGAATCTGCAAATCGCCCACCTGCTGAATGATGTACGGATCATCCGTGGCTTTCTCCAACCCCGAGTCGATCCATGGACGGGTATGCCGGCGCACATAGTCCAGGGTATCGTTGAACGCGCCGCGGGCAAGGCCTGCATCGATGGCAGCCTGGATGAACTGAGAAATGGCACCGCCTGCGGTCGGACGGTCGAACGCCTTCCAGATCGGCACCACCTGCGCGGCAGGTACCCTTACCTGATCGATCAGCACCGTACCGCTGGCGGTGGTGCGCTGACCGAAACTGGACCAGTCGTTCACCACCTTCAGCCCCGGTGCATTGCGTGGCACCACGGCCAGGTGCGGCAAGCCTTCCTCGGTAACCGCGACAATCGGCACCCAGTGCGCCAACAGCGCCCCCGTGGAAAAAAACTTCTGGCCGCTCACCACAAAATCGTCGCCTTCAGCGCTGATACGGGTCTGGAAGTCTGCTACGTGCTTGCTGCCACGCTCGGAGAAGGCATTGCCAAAGCGTGCGCCTGACAGTGCCAGGTCGAAGAAAAAGCGCTTCTGCTGCTCACTGGCGTCAAAGGCGATGTGGGCCAGGATAACGAAGTGGTTCTGCGCCAGTTGGCCCAGTGAGCCGTCCGCCGACGAGATCTGCTTAAAGACTTCACCGACCGTTCGGTAACCGGCGCCCAGCCCACCGTACGCCTTGGGTACCACGATGCTCCATAGCCCGCTCTGGGAGTATGCGTCGAGTTCGGCAACCGGCAGACGCCGCTCGCGATCACGCGCAACGGCCTCACGGGCAAACTCGCTGGCCAGGCGCCGGGCCGTTTCAATGGCCTGCGCTTCACTGGTCAGGCGCTGTGCCGGCGTGCTTGATTCGGTTTGGATAAAGGCGTCGGCCTGCTCGGCCAATGGGGTGTTCAATTCAGTCATGGCGAGTTTCCTTCAAAAACGATAGGCAAGATTGAGGCTGTACACCGTCGGGTCGACATCGACGCTGCCGACCTTCTGGCCGTCGATCTTCACGGTGCTGTCGATTTTCGCGTAGCGCACATCGCCGCCGAGGCTCCAGTGGTCATCAATGGCAATATCGAGCCCCGCCTGGAAGGCGGCTCCCCAAGAGTCGGAAAGCTCCAGCTTGGCGCCGTTATCCAGATGCTCGTCGTAGAAATAGGTGTAATTCAGGCCGACACCGACAAAGGGCCGCACACGGGCGTCGGGGGCGAAATGCCACTGCAGCGAGACAATCGGCGGCAATTGCTTGGTGCTGCCAACCTTGCTGCCGTTCAGTTTGATGTCGTGTTTGAACGGCAAGCCGCCCAGTACGTCGATGGCAAGGTTTGGTGTCAGGAAGTACGCCAGGTTGAAGGTCGGGCCGGCATCACTGTCGATATCGACCGTGCCAGGCTGAATGCTGCCAGAGTCGGAGGTTGGGACGATATTGCTGACGCCCAGGCGCACTTGCCAAGGGCTGTCTGCCGCCAGAGCGAGGCCATTCGCCGCCAGCAGCAGCCCCCCCAGGGCGGCATAGCGAAGCCAGTGTATTGACATGCGGTTCTTCCTTGTCGATTTCGATTGGACCTGGGTGCGGGCTAAACACCGCACCGGCTAAGGCACTGTTTCGGTATGTCCGGCGGACAGGCTGCAGGACTATCAGCAGCTTTTGTGCCAATCGTATCCAATTGTTTTTATTGAATATTTTTTCAGGAAGAACACCGCTACTGTTGTTCGCGCAACAGCCCTCATGCAACGCTGTTAGCTACTGGACAGCAGCTTGCGCACATTAGAAGGCGCTGTACCGCACGGGCGCTGAACGAACGGTTCGCCACCTATACTTAACAAGTAGCGTACGGGCGGGGGTTCAGGCATAGCAGAACCCACCCATTCTCGAACCTCTTCTGGGGGACCGCGGTCTTGAATCGACGCGCCCTGACCGTGACCTTGATCATTGCACTGCTGGCGGGAATCCCTGGCTGCGCCTCAAAAGCGCCGGCACCCGAAACGCAAGCGCCCGTGGTGATACCTGAATCCACCTGGCAGCAGGTGGACTGGGAAATTGTCAGTGCTTCGCAGGCAGTCACAGAGTCGGTCAAAGACTACGCACGCCGCTCGATGAAAGCCTGGCGGGACCGCGTCTACCAGCAGACCGAAGCCGACTTCATTCCCTGGTTCACCAGCTACTGGACCCAGCAATGGCTGACCATCAAGGTTGCCTGGTACAAAATGAACGCCGGCAATGACACTGAACCCGGCGAAAAGCGCCTGGCCGCATACCTTCAAGAGCAATATCACGAACGGGTATTGGAGCCGGTCGCCAAGGAGATTGATCCCGATGCGGTCATGCAACAAGCCATCGCGCTGTACGCCCAACTGCTCGGTCCGCAACTTCAGGGTATCGTGCAGCGCTATCGTTTACCGCCCGACCAATTCAACCTGCGGCTCAGCCGTATCCCTGCGATCAGCCTGGGGCCACCCCCTGCCCTCAATGCATCGCTTTACCAGTTGGTCTACACCAACCCTGTCAGCAAACTGCCGGCGTATGCGGCACTGGTAACGCAGGTGCGCACCGCGACGGGCGCAGGTGGCGCAGACCAGGCAGATGCGGTGTTGTCCTCGGTTGCACAACGCACCAGCGAAAAACTGGAGTCCACCCTGCCCGTGCGCGGTGCGGCGAGCGCAACGGCGGCCGCCGTTGGCCGGGTTGCCGGAATGATGATTTCACTGGTAGTGACGGGCGTTGGTGCGCTGATGCATGACAGTGAGCGGCCTGAAATGGTCGAGCAGCTCAGGGTCATATTGAACGTCGCCCTGGACGAAGAATGGGCAACACTGCTGGAAAACCGAGCCTCGGGAGTCATGGCCGGGGTGTATTACCTGGCAGAGCAGATCGAAAGCAGCGTTCGCGCTACCGATGCCCCGCCAGGGCCTTACGAACCGCAACCGTAAGGCCTAGCCTGTCATTAAATCAAACGATACAGGCACTGCGGCTCAACAGGCTCAGTCGTCAGTGAGGAGCAAGCTCCAGCACAATCCGCCCGCCACACGGGCACTCATCCATATGCCGATGCGCGGCGACAAACGCCTCGAACGGATAGACCTTGCTGATCTGGGGTGTCAGCAAGTGGTCGGCGGTGAACTGGTTGATGTCACGCAGTGCACGCTGCAATGCCACATGGTCCTGAACAATGCCCAGCTCCGGCTTGCCGGTGAAGTTGCCAATGCAGTGAACGAAAAACTGAATGTTCTTCTGGAAGGCCGCACACGCCGGGAACGGCGTCTGGTTACCGCCCTGCAAGCCGTACAGCACCAGGCTGCCACGCGGTGCGAGGACATCGCCCAGCAACGACATCTGCGGCCCGCCCAGCCCATCGAGCACCATGTCAACGCCACGGTTTTCGGTGTACTTGTTGATCTGCATGAGCAGGTCCTGCTCTTCAGTGACGATCACCTTCTCGGCACCCAAACCAAGCAGGTAGTCACGCTCACTCGCTTGCTTGGTGGCAGCGATGACCCGAATGCCCAGCGCCTTGCCCAGTTGCACGAAGGCAGGCCCGGCACAGTGGCTGGCATCGGTCACCAGCGCCGTCTGCCCGGCCTTGGCCCTGGCCAGGTCGACATAGGCAAAATAGGCAATCAGCAAGGGCGTGTAATGAACACTGGCCTCGACAGGGCTGAGGACATCGGGGTAGCGCGTCAAGGCATCTCGCGGCAACACAATGACTTCACCGTACACCGGGTGCGTATTGGCGCTGCTGGCCGGAAAGCTGGCGACCTTGTCACCAACGGCGAGGTCATCGACACCCTCACCCACGGCCATGACCACGCCCGCCATCTCATGCCCGATGCCGGCCGGCAGGCGAACCTGAGACGAGGCGAGGTTCTGCCGCCAGAGCACGTCGTACCAACTGACGCCGATCGCCTGGACGCGAATCTGCACCTCGCCGGCAGCCGGGGTCGGCGCTGCCTGCTCTTCGCATTTGAGCACCTCGGCCGGACCGAACTTGTGGAAACGGATCATGCGGGACATCGCAAACCTCGCCAAGTGAATCGCTAATACCCTGAACTCTATCGGGGCTTTCCTGGTTAGGCCATCCGTGGCTATTAATAGTCGACATGCCTGTCATTGATTGAAGGTACTGGCATACGTTCAATTTATTCGGTGCAGGGTAGCAGCCTTTCCCCTTAAGATTCACCCCTGCCCCATCCAGTGAAGCAAAGCGATGAACCGTAACGACCTGCGCCGCGTCGACCTGAACCTGCTGATCGTCTTCGAAACCCTGATGCATGAACGCAGCGTGACCCGTGCAGCGGAGAAACTGTTCCTCGGCCAGCCGGCCATCAGTGCCGCACTGTCGCGCCTGCGCACGCTGTTCGACGACCCGCTGTTCGTTCGCACCGGCCGCAGCATGGAGCCATCGGCACGTGCGGTAGAGATCTTCGCCCTGCTCTCCCCCGCGCTGGACTCCATCTCCACCGCCGTCAGCCGTGCGGCCGACTTTGACCCCGCCACCAGCACGGCGGTCTTTCGCATCGGCCTCTCCGACGACGCCGAGTTTGCCCTGCTGCCGCAACTGCTCAAACGCATTCGCGCCGAAGCACCGGGTATCGTGCTGGTCGTGCGGCGGGTGAACTACATTCTGATGCCGGCCTTGCTCGCCTCGGGCGAGATCTCGGTGGGTGTAAGTTACACCAGTGACCTGCCGGCAAATGCCAAGCGCAAGGTACTGCGGCGCAGCAAACCCAAGCTGCTGCGGGCCGACAGCATGCCGGGCAGCCTCAGCCTGGACGACTTCTGCTGCCGCCCCCATGCACTGGTGTCGTTCGCTGGTGACCTGAGTGGCTTTATCGACGAAGAACTCGCCAAACTCGACCGCAAGCGCCATGTCGTACTGGCCGTGCCACAGTTCAATGGCCTGGGTAGCCTGCTGACCGGCACCGACATCCTGGCCATCGTGCCCGACTACACCGCCGAAGTGCTGACCGCTGCAGGCGGCTTGCGCGCCGAAGAACTGCCGATCGACGTCCGCAGCTTTGAGCTGCACATGGCCTGGCGCGGCGCTCAGGACAACGACCCGGGTGAACGCTGGCTGCGTTCGCGGATTCAGATGTTCTTTGGGGATCCGGATAGCCTTTGACGCTTGCGACAAACCTGTGGGGCCTTATTCATAGGTCGGCCCTGCATCCGCCCGTTCAAGTTAACCATGCTGGCTCTTCTGCCGCGCCATGAGACCAGCCAGTATCGGCTGCTCCAGCAACCACTGCACGATCGCCTGGCTGCCTTCGCTGGTTGATGAAACGCCATGAATGCCATGGCCCGACTCGGCAGCGCCGTCTCGACCATCAGCACCTGTCGGGAATTTTCGCCAATAAACACCTAGATATGAAACAGCGTTTCCTCGCCACCAAGTGGTCCACCGGCCGCAGTGACGCACCAACGATGGACGAGGCAATGGTGGGCTTCGACTGCCGGATCAACGAAATCCGCGGCGCGGGCAGCCACAGCATCCTCTACCCAGTCACTAGGCCAGTCTTGCATGGGCCTGCTGGCACACCGCTCAAGCTGGCGATCTGAGCCAGGGGCGCGCCCAGGAAGGAAGGCGACTCAGCCTTCCTCCAAACGTGCTTCGTTGTCGCGAATGACCTGCACGGTCTGCGGGTCATTCGCAACGGCTTCGAGCAGAGAGCTCAACAGCCCGGGGAAACGGCTCTCCAGGTCTTCGCGGCGAATCGACAGCAGGTTCTCGCGACCATAAGGGCGTTGCCAGATCACACCGCTGTCACGCAGGACACGCCAATGGTGGGTCATGGTCGATTTCGATGCCCCCTTGAGAATGCGCCCACAAGGGTGTTCCTCACCATCGGAAAGTACCTTCAGCACGGTCAGGCGCAACGGATTGCCAAGTGCTGTCAGGACGTTTTCCAGGCGGATCTGTTCAATGCTGGGGTGGTTGGCAGTGTACATGCGATACCTCAATAACCTTACAAGGATCACCGCGTACTGAAGCATGGAAGCGCGTCGGCACAGCGGTTTCCTCGTATTGAACAGGTACGATTCCATGTCGCGCCCTTGGGGGAAAGCAACCTCCCATTGACCTCGGGCCGTCAGCCTATGGCTGCCTGCATCTGGAATCGCGACTGTTTGTTAGTACGAGCAATATAGGACTATACACCAGTTTTGCAGCGCTCCGTGAACCAGACACGGCAAACGTGCTACCGGAGGCCCTTGAGGCGCAACCCATTGTGCCTTGCAAAACAAAGGGTTGAAAACCATGCGAGCGGATGAAGGGATTGTTTCAAGGTGTAAAGCCGGCGCCAGAATGCAACCCTGGCGCCGGAAGACGGGCATCTACTGAACGTTCACTGACTCGGGCTGGTAACCACCGCCCAGTGCCGTCACCAGGCCCACTGCCAAGTCAATCTGCTTGCTGCTCAACAGGGCAAGACGCAGTTCGTCCTCAATCAATTGCTCCTCGATATTGAGCGAATCGAGGAAGTTGTTTTCCCCGACTTCAAACCGCTCTACAGCCAGGTCGAAGGACGACTGGGCCGTATCTCGCGCAGTACGCTGCAGGCCGATCTGCCGGTTGACGGCCTGCAGTTCGGTCACCGACGTCGCGACCTGGTGCAACGCCGTGTTCAACGTGGCGTTGTAGCGGGCGATCGCCAGGTCCAGGTCGGCGTTGCTCTGTTTGAGGTCGGCACGCAGGCGACCGGCATCGAACAACGGCACGGTCACGGTTGGCGTGATGTTCCAGAACCGGCTGACGGTGTCGTTGAAACTGTCGCCAGACATGGCATGGATACCGCCTGCGGCACGCAGGTTGATGTTGGGATAGAAACGGGTCTTCACCGAGGCCACCGTGCGAGACTCGGCCTCAACCCGCCAGCGGGCCGCGACGATGTCTGGACGCCGCCCAAGCAGTTCGGCATGCAGGCTCTCCGGCAGCGCCGCCTCGGTGCTTTTCAGCGGCTTGGGCCGGACGATGTCGCGGGCACCGTCAACGCCCGCGCCGAGCAGGGCCGATAGCTGCAGGCGGGCAATTTCCACATCGCTGCGCGCCCCCAGCAGGCTCGCCTCGGCGCGCGCCACCAGGCCATCGACCCGCTGCAGCTGGGACTTGTTGTCCAAACCGTTATGGAAGCGGTCACCGGTCAGGCTCTGCAGGTTGCGCAAACGCTTGAGATCACGCTCACTCAGGTCGACCACGTCCCAGGCATAGGTCAGTTGGTTGTAGGCCTTGACCACGTTGGCGGCCAGCAGCAAGCGCGCCGACTGCAGCTCGACCTCCGCGGCCCGGGCCTGGTTGACCGAAGCCTCCCAGGCACTGCGCTTGCCGCCCCACAAGTCAAGGTCGTAGTCGAAGGTCACGCCCAGGCTGCGCACACTGACATAGCGATTGCCCTGTCCGGCGAAGTCCTCGCTGCGCGACAGCCGCGAGCGGGAAACACCACCTGCGGCATCGACCTGTGGAGCACAGTCGGCGTCGTAGTATTCCTGATAGGCGTTGGCCTTGTCCGCCCTCGCCCGCACTTCCTGCAATCCGGGGTTGCTCGCCCAGGCCTTGGCCACCAGACGGTCGAGCTGGGCATCGGCATACTGCTGCCACCAATTGTCGGTCGGCCAGGGCGCGGCTGGCAGCCGCGCGTCGGCCAGGGACGCCGAAGGCGCTCCCTCGGGGGTCAGCAGGGTCTGACGATGGTCGATGCCGGCGTAGTTCACGCAACCACCCATTACCACCAGGGCCGCCAGCGACAGCGGCCGTGCACATCGTGTCATTTTCAACATTGGATTATCCCCGCGCCGCGGCATCGATGACCTGGCCGTCGTGCTCCGCGACGGGCAGCACCTTTGGCTGCCTGCCAGTGCTCAACAGGCTGTAGACCGTCGGCAGGATGAACAGCGTGAACAAGGTGCCGATCAACATGCCGACGACAATCACAAGGCCCAAGCCGAAGCGGCTGTTGGCACCCGCGCCGGTGGCGAAGATCAACGGTGCGAGCCCCACCACCATGGCCGCAGTGGTCATCAGGATTGGCCGCAGGCGCACCTCGGCCGCATGCCGGATCGCCTCCAGCTTGCCCATGCCGTGCTGCATCTGCAGTTCGTTAGCGAACGCTACCATTAGGATGCCGTGCTTGCTGATCAGCCCTATGAGCGTGATCAGGCCGATCTGCGTGTAGATGTTCAGCGAGGTGTAGCCCAGCGCCAGCGGCAGCAGCGCCCCGCAGATCGACAATGGCACACTGATCAGGATGATGAACGGGTCGATGAAGCTTTCGTACTGGACTGCCAGCACCAGGTAGATGATGACCAGGGCGAAGGCGAAGGTCAGCACCAAGGTGTTGCCCTCCTGCACATATTGCCGGGTATCGGACTGCCAGTCGTAGGTGTAGCCAGCCGGGAACTGCCTGGCCTGCTCGCTCAGGAAGGCCACGGCGTCGCCCAGGGTCACGCCTGGCATCGGGATGGCCTGGAAGGTCGCGGCATTCTGCTGGTTGAACTGCGGACGCAGGTTCGGCTCGACTTTGACCTGGATGGTAGCCAGGGTCGACAGCGGCACCAGGTTGCCGTGCTGGTCCTTGACGTAGTAGCGATTGAGCGCCTCGGGGGTCAGGCGGTCCTGGGGCACCGACTGGGGAATCACATCGTAGGAACGGCCATGATAGGCGAACCGGTTGACGTACTTCTCGCCGATCAGGCTGTTGAGCGTCCTGCCGATGTCGCTCATGCGGATACCCATGGCATTGGCCTTGGCCCTGTCGACCTGAACCTCGACCACCGGGTTGTTGAAATCAAGGTCGCTGTCGACCACCGCGAACAGGCCGCTACTGCGAGCACTGGCCTTGAGCTTGTCCATTACGTCGAACAGTGCTTGGTAGTCCTGGTCGCTGCGCACCACCATCTGTACCGGCAGGCCACCTGTGGAACCTGGCAGCGGCGGCATCTGGAAGACGAAGATGCTGGTGCCTTCGATCTGGCTCACCCGTTGCTGTAGCAGTGGCTGGATCTGATTGGCACTGCGCTCGCGCTTGTCCCAATCCACCAGGTTGATGCCGCCGACACTATTGGACAAGCCGTCGGTACCGTTGGCCACCCAGTCACTGTAGCCTTCAGGGAATTCCTGGAACACCTCGTGGAGCTTCTGGGAAAACGCCTCGACATAATTGATGTTGGCATGCTGCGGCGCCTTGATCGCGGTCAGCAGGATGTTCTGATCTTCCAGCGGGGCCAGTTCGCTCTGCGCCGACTTGTACAGCACTGGCAGGCTGAAGAAGATCATCAGGGCGATGGCCAGGCTGATCCAGCGCATGGACAACGACATGCCCAGCAACTTGCCATAACGCTCGGCCAGCCAACTGAAGAAAGCCTCGGCCCTGCGCGCCATGTAGCCTTCGCTCGACTTGGCATCGAGCAGGCGGGTGCTCATGATCGGCGACAGCGTGAGGGCGACGATGCCTGATACCACCACCGAGCCGGCCAGGGTCAGCGCGAACTCCTTGAACAGCGTCCCGGTCAGCCCCCCCATCAGACCGATAGGCGCATACACCGCCGCCAAGGTGAAGGTCATCGCCACCACCGGGCCGGCCACCTCACGGGCGCCGAGCAAGGCCGCCTCGAACGGTGTCTTGCCTTCTTCGATGTGACGGTGAACGTTCTCCACCACCACGATGGCGTCATCCACCACCAAGCCGATCGCCAACACCATCGCCAGCAAGGTCAGCAGATTCAGGCTGAAACCGAACATCTGCATCAGCACCGCTGCACCCAGCATCGACAGCGGAATGGTCACCAGGGGAATCAGCACGGTGCGGAAGGTGCCCAGGCACAGGTAGATGACCAGGACCACGATCACCAGTGCCTCGACCAGGGTATGGGTCACCTCGTCGATGGAGGACTGGATGAAATGCGCCACCTCGAACGGGATCTGCACCTTGACGCCTGGCGGCAGGGTCTTCTCGATTTCGGGGATCAGTGCCTTGACCGCGTTGACGATGGTCAGTGGGTTGCCGGTGGGAGCCGCGTCGAGGCCCAGGAACATCGCCGGGACCGCGCTCATCGCACCGCTGGTGTCGAACGACGCGGCGTTCAGCTCCACGGTACCGACGTCGCGCACCCGGATGATGTTGCCGTTGTCGTTGCGCAGGACCATGTCCTTGAAGTCGTCGACGCTGCTCAGGTCGGTGTTGACCCGCAGGTTGCTGACCACATACAGGCCCTTGACCTGGCCGGGCGCGGCCTGGAAGTTGTTTTCCTTGATCGCATCCGCCACGTCCTGGCCCGTGATGCCGTAGCCGGCCAGCAAGTCCGGGTCAAGCCACAGGCGCATGGACAGGGTCTGCCCGCCCAGCACGTTGATCTTGGCGACACCATCGATCCCCGAGAACATCGGCTCGACCACTCGCGAGATGTAGTCGGCCACTTCGGGCATCGACAGCTGCTCGCTGGAAAACGCCACGTAGGCGACACTGGTGAAGCCGCCCGAGGTGCGCTCGATCACCGGGTCATAAGCTTCTTCAGGCAGCTTGTAACGGATCTGGTTGACCTTGGCCATCACCTCAGTCAGAGCATTGATCGAGTTGCTGTTGAGCTGCATGCGCACGGTCACCAGGCTCTTTCCCTGGGTAGAGGTGGACGACAGGTAGTCGATGCCTTCGACCGAGGCCACGGCCTGGCTGATCGGTTGCGTCACGAAGCCTTGCATCAGCTCCGACGAGGCGCCGGGGTACTGGGTAGTGATAGTGATGGTAGAGGTTTCCAGCATCGGGTACTGACGCACCGGAAGCTTGCTGAAAGCCATGATCCCGAACAGCAGGATCAACGTGCTGACCACCAGCGCCAGCACCGGGCGGCGCAGGAAAATATCAGTGAAATGCATGATCGCTCCTCAGCGCTGGACGTTCAGTCGCACCGTGTCGGTCACGGGCTCAATGGCAACGCCGTCCTGCAGTTTGATCTGCCCGGACGTCACCACCTCTTCACCGGCCTGCAACCCCTTGAGCACCACCGCCAAGCCATCGCGACGCTCGCCGATGCTGATGTTCTTGCGCCGCACCTTCTTCTGGCCATTTTCCTCGCAGGTGACGAAGACGCTCTCGCCATAGGCGTTGTAGGTGATCGCGGTCTCCGGCACGACCAGCTCGTCCTTGCCCGGCAGTTGCACCTTCACCTTGGCGTACATGCCCGGGCGCAGCTTGTCCTGATGGTCCTTGAGCAGCGCCTGGACACGAATCACATGGGAATTGTTGACCTGCGGATCGATGGCGCTGACCACGCCATCGAACGTCATGCCGCCCCAGGCATCGACCGCCACTTCCACGGCCTGCCCCTTGACGATGCTGGCACTGTCACGCTCGGACACGGTGAAGTTGACCCGCAGCCCGTTGAGGTCGGTGAGCGTGGCCAACGGTCGGCCAGCCTGGACGTAGTCGCCCAGGTGAACCTGGCGGATGCCCAGCTCGCCGGAGAATGGTGCCCGGATGGTCTTCTGCGCGATCTGCGCCTGGATGTTCTCCAGGTTGCCCTTGGCCGCATCGAACTGCGCCCGTGCGCTGTCCAGCGCCCGCTGGCTCTCGGCACCATTGCGCGC
This sequence comes from Pseudomonas sp. HLS-6, assembly GCF_002753995.1. NCBI lineage: Bacteria > Pseudomonadati > Pseudomonadota > Gammaproteobacteria > Pseudomonadales > Pseudomonadaceae > Pseudomonas > Pseudomonas sp. HLS-6. The sequence goes on along the minus strand of NZ_CP024478.1, from coordinate 2,489,090 downwards.
CAGCGCCTGCAGCCGTGCGTAATGGGTCTTGGCGGCCTCGAACTCGCCACGCAGGCGGGTGAGCTCACCCTCCTCCGGCGAAGTGTTGAGCCTGACCACCACATTGCCCGCCTTGACCCGATCGCCCGAGTCGAAGGCCAGCGCCACCACCTGCCCACTGACCTCGGCCGACAGCAGCACCTGCTGGCGAGCCTCGATCTGGCCGATGGCGACCTGGTAATAGGTGTACGGCACTTGCCGGACCAGAGCCAGTGCCGCGGGTACCAGTGCAGGGGCGGGCGCCGGTTCCTCTCCGTGAGCCATGTAACGCAGCGTCAAGCCGCCCAGCACAGCAAGCGTGACCACCGATGCCGTTACCTTCCCTAGATAGTGTTTCGCCCGCATGACTTACTCCCTGTCGCCTCTGGTGGCGACCGCCTGGAAATTCAACATTTGAAAAACTCCAACCTGCATCTGCACTGGCCCGACCGTGTTGACGGCATGCTCGTTGAGCATCGACCCGGCTAGCCCGACCCGCACGTTCAGGCCATCGCCATCGGCCTGCTGGACGTAGGTGTTGGTGATGCGGCACTCGCTGCGCGGCATGAAAAACATCCGCACCTAAGGCCACGAAACCGAGGTATCCAGCGCGGCCAGGCGCTGTACGATCTGCGAAATGACGCGGATATCCCGTTGCTGGCCACCAAAGTCCTTGCTCACGCACAGACGGGAAAAGCCCAGCTTGCACAGCTCGGCAATGACTTTGGGATGGGCTTCACCTTGTTCTTCGGCGTAATCGCGATACTGCCGAATCAGCGGCCGAACCGCCTCGATACGCGCTATCCATTCCTCGGCCTCAGCAGGCAAGTCACGCCACTGCATCACTGTCCTCATGTTCAGCTCCTTGCTGGGGTGAGATGAATCCTGGAGGTCCGTATCGACATCGAACAATACGACTGTACGCACATTAACGTACTATTTCAATGTACTCGTACAATCTTTCTGTAATAAGCCGCATGTATGGCCTTCAGCGCTCGTCGAAAGGGATCCCGCCCCTGGCCTTGTCGCCAGGCTGCGCCTTGACGATCTGCACCATGTGCTCGCGGGCAGTTTCGAATCTGCTGGCAACGTAGTCAGTGACCGAACGCAGCAATTTATTCTTCTGCTGCTGGGAACGGGCAGCGGCTGCATAGGCGATGACTTCTGGCATGAAAGATCTCCTTGTCTGCTTACCCATGCTCTGGCGGGAGGAAAACATCGACTGGCATGGCTCGATCCGCACCCCAGAGATCGCCGAACAGGCGGCGCGCTACGGGGACGGTTTCTTTGCCAGCCATATCCTCTGGCCCAAGGGTCACTTCCAGCGCCTGGTCACCTTCTATCGCTCTCGCTACGCCTACTACGGCCATGGCACTCCTCAGGAGGCCATCGTCGGGCTTGGCGGGCACATCTACGTCAACCGCCAGTCGCAAGTCGCCCGCGAGCGTTTCCGCCCGTTCTTCGACAACGCGCCGGTGTACGGCCATGGCCCTTCGCTGGAAGAGTTCATGCCCGATACCCCTTTGTCAGTCGGCAGCCCTCAGGAAATCATCGACAAGACCCTGACCTTCCGCGAGCAGTTCGGCGATTACCAGCGCCAGCTGTTCCTCTTCGACCATGCCGGTATCCCACTGCCCGAGGTACTGGAAATGCTTGAGCTGTTCGGTAGCGAGGTCCTCCCAATTCTGCGCCGTGAAACCGCCAAGGCACGCCATCCCGGCGCGGCCCCGGCGCCAACCCATGCCGGTCGGCTGGCGCAACACGCACCGGTCGAGGTCTGAGCAAGAAAATTCGATGTCTGCCGGCTATCACCCTGATCGAGCATCAATGGGCAGTCTCCAATCAGGACTCGTCCAGCATCGAGGAGGCCGGCTTGCCGCTATGGATCAAAGGCCCGTAGCACCGGCTGAACGCCTGGTTGCAAGGCACACAGCCTCGGCATTTCAAGACTGGGTGAGTGCGTACCTACAGGCTTAAGCCCAACCTTGAGCACATGCTGGCATGTTGTGGCCCCAACACACCAAGCGCCGCTAGGGCCTGGGCCTGACTTGAGGGCAAGCGACCATGCGCGAGCACATCGTGCACTACATTGCGCCGAAATTTGAGGTGCTGCCGCAACTGCTCGAAGGCCTGAAAGCATTCGAGCTGGCAACGCGGGGCGCCGAGCCGCTGGCTCGAGCAGCAGCTATCGCTTTCGCTTTTGTATACATCCACCCCATGCGGGACGGCAATGGCCGGATCCACCGCTTCCTGATCAATGACACCCTGGTCCGCGATAACATGGTGCCGGATGGCGTGATTCTGCCAGTGTCGGCCACCATCACGAGCTCGATCGATTTCCGGACACGCTACGACCGTACGCTGGAGGTGTTTTCGCGGCCACTCATGCAACGATACGCAGCATCCTATCGATTTGGCCGAACGCGTTCTTTACGCGGCACAGGTCTTTGCGCATACGGTCCGTACCGAAATGGCAGACGAGGCCCGTGTGCTGGTTATTTTCCAGCGTGCTCAGGAACGGCTCAAAGAGGTGCTGGAAATGCCGGATCAGGATGCGAGCCGGATCATTCGTTCTCTCAAGGAGAACGGCTGGCAGGTATCTGGCAAGCTGAAAAAAGCGTATCCGCAACTGGACGACGCTAACCGGGCAGAACGTGTTGTGGAAGCCGTGCGCTCCGCATTCGAGGAACCGGACTCGGTTAAGGTCCCGGACAGTCCTTGAGATCGATTTCTAAATCAGCGGTACGCGTTCGTGTACCGCAAGCTGAGCACTGCCCCCCACTCAGAACTGCACCTTCAGCCCCGCATAGAACGTCCGCCCTGGAGCAGGTTCGTAGTAACGACCAGCGTTGTCATTGATCCGCAAGTTGTCGTAGTAACGCCGGTCCGTGAGGTTATCCAGTCCCACATAAGGCTCCAGATTTTTCGCCCTGCCCTTGAGCAGCGACCCGCCAGCAGGCCTGATGCCCAACCACGCGCCCCTGGACGGGCCAGGCGACGCCTATCGCTGATACTGATGATAGGGATCCAACACCATCCATCATTCCCAGTGATAGTTACCTTCGCCTCGTTCGATTCGTTGTTGACCGCTCTAGCACGCAGAATTCGCCCACTTTCAATAATTGGCGGATTCTCTCCATGGAGCAGACACTCAAACCCTTGCGTTATCCCCTCGCCGCTTTGGCACTTCTGGTCATGAGTGCCTGCGGCCGTACCCCTGAAGCCGTACAGGCACCCAGTGCGCCCACGGTCAGTGTGGCCAAGGTGCTGGAGCAGCCTGTCAATGAATGGGACGAGTTCACCGGCCGGCTGGAAGCGCCGGAAACCGTAGAGGTTCGGCCTCGCGTCTCCGGGCAGATCGATCAGGTGGCCTTTACCGAAGGCGCTCAGGTGAAGAAAGGCGACCTGCTGTTCCAGATCGACCCGCGCCCGTTCCAGGCCGAAGTCCGCCGCCTTGAGGCACAACTGCAGCAAGCCCGTGCCACCGCCACCCGCAGCGCCAACGAAGCCGAACGTGGCGAGCGCCTGCGCAGCAGCAATGCGATTTCCGCCGAGCTGGCCGAGTCGCGCACCAGCGCCGCTGCAGAAGCACGCGCCGGCGTCGCGGCGATTCAGGCACAACTGGACCTGGCCCGGCTGAACCTGAGTTTCACCCGCGTCACCGCCCCCATCAGCGGTCGCGTCAGCCGCGCCCAGTACACCGCAGGCAACATTGTCAGCGCCGATGTCACGCCGCTGACCAGTGTGGTCTCCACCGACAAGGTGTATGCCTACTTCGATGCCGACGAGCGGGTCTACCTCAAATACAGCCAATTGGCCCGCGACGGTCAGCGTGGCCAGAGCACCCCGGTGTACCTCGGCCTGTCCAACGAACAGGGCAACCCACACCTGGGGCAGATGAACTTCGTCGACAACCAGGTGAACCCCAAGACCGGCACCATCCGCGGCCGTGCCGTGTTCGACAACCGCGACGGGCAGTTCACCCCCGGGCTGTATGCTCGCCTGAAGCTGGTCGGCAGTGCCACTTACTCTGCGGTGTTGATCAACGACGAAGCCGTCGGTACCGACTTGGGCAAGAAGTTCGTGCTGGTGATGGACAAGGACAACAAGGCCGATTATCGCGCGGTCGAACTGGGGCCGAAGCTGGAAGGCCTGCGCATCGTTCGTAGCGGTCTGAACAAGGACGAGCGCATCGTGGTCAAGGGCCTGCAGCGGGTTCGCCCTGGCTCGCCAGTCACCCCGCAGGACACACCGATGGCCAGCGAAGCGACCTTGGCCGCCCTCGCCCGGCAACGTCAGGCACTTGAAGCCAGCACTCAGGGCAAACCGATGGGCAACACCACGGTCAAGCTCGCCAGTAACCAGGCACCACGCGGTTAAGGGACACCACCGATGAATTTTTCCAAGTTTTTTATCACTCGGCCGATCTTCGCCGCAGTGCTGTCACTGCTGATCTTGATCGCTGGCAGCATTTCGCTGTTCCAGCTGCCGATCAGCGAGTACCCGGAAGTGGTACCACCGACGGTGGTAGTGCGCGCGAACTTCCCGGGCGCCAACCCCAAGGTCATTGGTGAAACCGTCGCCGCGCCACTGGAGCAGGCCATCACCGGCGTGGAGAACATGCTGTACATGTCCTCGCAGTCCACCGCCGACGGCAAGCTGATGCTGACCATCACTTTCGCCCTGGGCACCGACCTGGACAACGCGCAAGTGCAGGTGCAGAACCGCGTGACCCGAACCCAGCCGAAACTGCCCGAAGAAGTGACGCGGATCGGCATTACCGTCGACAAGGCCTCGCCCGACCTGACCATGGTCGTGCACTTGACCTCGCCGGATAACCGCTATGACATGCTCTACCTGTCCAACTACGCGATCCTCAACATCAAGGACGAGCTGGCACGCCTGGGCGGTGTCGGCGACGTGCAGTTGTTCGGCATGGGCGACTATTCGCTGCGGGTCTGGCTTGACCCGAACAAGACCGCATCGCGCAACCTGACCGCCAGCGATGTGGTGGCCGCAATCCGTGAGCAAAACCGTCAGGTTGCCGCAGGGCAACTGGGTGCGCCACCCGCACCGGGCACCACCAGCTTCCAGCTGTCGGTCAACACCCAAGGCCGTCTGGTCAGCGAAGAAGAGTTCGAGAACATCATCATCCGTTCCGGTGCCGACGGTGAAATCACTCGCCTGAAAGACATCGCCCGGGTCGAGCTCGGTTCAAGCCAGTACGCGCTGCGCTCGCTGTTGAACAACCAACCCGCCGTCGCCATCCCGATCTTCCAGCGTCCAGGTTCGAACGCCATCGAGATCTCCGATGAAGTGCGGGCCAAGATGAACGAGCTGAAGCAGAACTTCCCTGAAGGCATGGACTACAGCATCGTCTATGACCCGACCGTGTTCGTCCGTGGTTCCATCGAAGCGGTCGTCCATACCTTGTTTGAAGCGCTGATCCTGGTGGTACTGGTCGTCATCCTGTTCCTGCAGACCTGGCGCGCCTCGATCATTCCGCTGGTGGCAGTGCCGGTTTCGCTGATCGGTACCTTTGCGGTCATGCACCTGTTCGGCTTCTCGCTCAACGCGCTGTCGCTGTTCGGCCTGGTGCTGGCCATCGGGATCGTGGTCGACGACGCCATCGTCGTGGTGGAGAACGTCGAACGCAACATTGGCCTTGGCCTCACCCCGCTGGAAGCCACCAAGCGCGCCATGGGCGAAGTGACCGGGCCCATCATCGCCACGGCACTGGTGCTGTGCGCGGTGTTCGTACCGGCGGCGTTCATTTCCGGCCTCACCGGGCAGTTCTACAAGCAGTTTGCCCTGACCATCGCCATTTCCACCGTGATCTCGGCCTTCAACTCGCTGACCTTGTCGCCAGCCTTGGCAGCGGTGCTGCTCAAAGACCACCATGCGCCCAAGGACCGTTTCTCCAAGGCACTTGAGCGCCTGCTGGGCGGCTGGTTGTTCGCCCCGTTCAACCGTTTCTTCGAACGCGCCAGCCACAGCTACGTGGGCACCGTGGGACGGGTTATCCGCAGCAGCGGCATTGCCCTGTTCGTCTACGGCGGGCTGATGGTCATGACTTGGCTGGGCTTTACCTCGACGCCAACCGGTTTCGTCCCGGCTCAGGACAAGCAGTACCTGGTGGCCTTCGCCCAGTTGCCCGATGCGGCCAGCCTTGACCGTACGGAAGCGGTGATCAAGAAGATGAGCGAGATTGCCCTCAAGCAGCCTGGCGTTGCCGATGCGGTCGCCTTCCCGGGCCTGTCGATCAACGGTTTCACCAACAGCCCGAACAGCGGCATCGTGTTCACTCCGCTCAAGCCCTTCGATGAGCGCAAGGACCCCAGCCAGTCGGCCGGCGCCATCGCTGCCGCATTGAATGCCCAGTTCGCGGACATCCAGGACGCCTACATCGCGATCTTCCCCCCACCGCCAGTACAGGGCCTGGGTACCATCGGCGGCTTCCGCCTGCAGATCGAGGACCGTGGCAACCTGGGGTATGAAGCGCTGTACAAGGAAACCCAGAACATTATCGCCAAGAGCCGGGGCGTACCGGAGCTGGCGGGGCTGTTCACCAGCTACCAGGTCAACGTGCCACAGGTCGATGCCGCTATCGACCGCGAAAAAGCCAAGACCCATGGTGTGGCGATCAACGACATCTTCGACACCCTGCAGATTTACCTGGGTTCGCTGTACACCAACGACTTCAACCGTTTTGGCCGCACCTATCAGGTTAACGTCCAGGCTGAACAGCAGTTCCGCCTTGATGCCGAGCAGATCGGCCAGTTGAAGGTGCGCAACAACCAAGGTGAGATGATCCCGCTGGCGACCTTCATCAAGGTCAGCGACACCGCCGGCCCCGACCGGGTGATGCACTACAACGGCTTTATCACGGCCGAAATCAACGGTGCCGCAGCGCCAGGCTATAGCTCCGGGCAAGCCGAGAAAGCCATGGAGAAGCTGCTCAAGGAAGAACTGCCCAACGGCATGACCTTCGAATGGACCGAACTGACCTACCAGCAGATCCTTGCCGGCAACACCGCGCTGTTCGTGTTCCCGCTCTGTGTGCTGCTGGCCTTTCTGGTGCTGGCAGCCCAGTACGAAAGCTGGAGCTTGCCACTGGCCGTGATCCTGATCGTGCCCATGACGCTGCTGTCGGCCATTACCGGGGTGATCCTGTCCGGTGGCGACAACAACATCTTCACCCAGATCGGCCTGATCGTGTTGGTGGGCCTGGCCTGCAAGAACGCGATTCTGATCGTCGAGTTCGCCAAGGATAAGCAGGCAGAAGGCCTCGACCCGCTGGCAGCGGTACTGGAAGCCTGCCGCCTGCGTCTGCGGCCCATCCTGATGACCTCGATCGCCTTCATCATGGGTGTCGTGCCACTGGTGTTCTCTTCCGGTGCCGGTGCTGAAATGCGTCATGCCATGGGTGTCGCGGTGTTCTCCGGGATGATCGGGGTAACGTTCTTCGGCCTGTTGCTGACCCCGGTGTTCTTTGTCTTGATCCGTCGTTATGTCGAACGCAGCCAGGCCCGCAAGGCGGCCCGGGTTGCCCAGCGGGAGCAGCACGCATGAGCCACGTTAAACTGTTGATGCCCAGCCTGCTGGTGCTGGCCCTTGCCGCCTGTGCGGTCGGGCCAGACTACCGCGCACCCGATACCGCAGCGGTACACCTGAGTGCAGCGGACCAGCCGGAGGCGCCTAAAGCCTTCGACCGCAACCGTTTTGAAGCAGCCTGGTGGCGCCAGTTCGATGACCCGGTGCTGAACCAGTTGGTGGCTCAGTCGCTGGCCGATAACCGTGAGCTGCGCGTGGCGTTCGCCCGCCTGAAGTCCGCGCGGGCGATCCGCGATGACGTCAGCAACGATGCCCTGCCAACCGTGACCAGCCGCGCCAGCAGTGATCTGGGTAAAGGCCAGATTCCAGGCCAGAGCGACCATCGGGTCAACAGCGAGCGCTATGACCTGGGCCTGGATATGGCCTGGGAGCTCGATCTGTTTGGCCGCATCCAGCGGCAACTGGAAGCCAGTGAGGCGCAGCAGGATGCTGCCGAAGCCGACTTGCAGCAGCTGCAGGTCAGCCTGATCGCCGAGCTGGTCGATGCCTACGGCAAGCTGCGCGGCGCCCAGCTGCGTGAAAAGATCGCCGTGGCCAACCTGAAAACCCAGCAGGACTCCAGGGCCATTACGCAGACCCTGAACGAGGCCGGCGTCGGCAATGAGCTGGATGTGGTGCGTGCCGATGCGCGTCTGGCCGCAGTAGAAGCTACGGTGCCGCAATTGCAGGCAGAACAGGTACGGGCACGTAACCGTATCGCCACCCTGCTGGGTCAGCGTCCGGACACCTTGAGCGTCGACCTGTCCCCGGCGCAACTGCCCGCCATCGCCAAGGCGCTGCCGATCGGTGATCCTGCCGAGCTGCTCAAGCGCCGCCCAGACGTCCGCAGTGCCGAACGCCAGTTGGCGGCGGCGACCGCGAATGTCGGGGTGGCAACCGCAGACCTGTTCCCACGGGTCAGCCTGAGCGGTTTTCTCGGTTTCACGGCCGCACGCGGCTCCCAACTGGGCTCCTCGGCAGCACAGGCATGGGCCTTGGGCCCGAGCATTACCTGGGCAGCCTTCGACCTGGGCAGCGTCAAAGCCCGCTTGCGCGGGGCCAATGCTGAAGCCGAAGGCGCCTTGGCCAGCTACGAGCAGCAGGTGTTGCTCGCCCTGGAAGAGTCGGAAAATGCCTTCAGCGACTACAGCAAGCGCCAGCAACGCCTGCTTGCGCTGCTGCGCCAAAGTGAGGCCAGTCGCAAGGCGGCCGAGCTGGCATCCATTCGCTACCGCGAAGGTACGGTGGACTACCTGGTGCTACTGGATGCCGAGCGTGAACGGCTCAGCGCCGAAGATGCCCAGGCCCAAGCGGAAGTTGAACTCTATAGCGGTGTCGTCGCCATCTACAAGGCACTGGGTGGAGGCTGGCAAGCCGAAACCGTCGCCTCGGCGCACTGACGCAACGGCTCCTTTGGTTGGTTGCAAACCAACCCTTTGCCCCGCAGCTCATGGCTTGCGGGGCTTTTTTATCAGGCCTGGAATTGCCCGCCCCCAGGCGTCACGCCGACAACCGATTTGACTCCAACAGCGCACTGCCACAAGCTGCCCTTTTGGCTCCAGCCGTACACGCGGATTCAGCATGCCCAAGCGTCAAACTTACACGCTGATCAGTCTGGCCCTGCTCATTGTTCTCGGGCTGGGCAATTACTTTTGGCGCGACGACAGCCCTGAGCCTTCCCCAGCGCTCACAAACAGCTACGCTAACGCCTTGGCCCAGGCCCATGACGGCCTGCCAGGCGCCGCACGCGTGCTCTACCAGCAACTGGCCCGCAACGACTTGTCGCCCATCCGCCGAGCCAGCTTGCATGCCGAATTGCCAAACTACCCTTCTCCCTTGGCGTTGAAGCTGGCCAGCAAAGACCTGCAGCATGAAGACCCGCAGGTACGCCGCGCCGCAATCACCAGCCTTGCCGCCTTGGTTCCGGCAGCGCAGCGCAGCCTGTTGCTGGGGCCGTTGCTCGATGAAAAGGATCAAAGCGTACGTTTTGCCGCTGCCGACGCCCTGCTGGGGCTCAGCCCTGATGAAATCGGCCTGTACTTTGGCCCGTTGCAGGATGTACTGGAACAGTACCAACACGTACTGCAAAGTGTCGACGCCCCCTCCGCTCAAGTGCATCTGGCACGGCTGTACATGCACGAACAACGCTTCGACCAGGCAGGCATCGCACTGGAGCGCGCATTGAGCCTGGCGCCCGATGACTTGCAGGCACTGGCAACCCAGGTGCGCCTGCTTGAGCGCCAAGGCCATACTGACGCTTCTCGCGAGGTGCTGGCCAAGGCCCTGCAGCGCCACCCCGAGTCTGCCTTCCTGCAACATGAGCTGGGCCTCTGGCTGCTGCGTCATCATCAGGATGAATATGCACTGCTGGCGTTTGCCCGAGCGCTTGAGCTTGAACCGGCCAACAACGATTACCGCTATACCCTGGCCACCAGCCTGCACGACCTCGACCAGACCGATGCAGCACAGAAACAGCTGGAAACCATCCTTGCCCGACAACCGGCCAACCGCAAGGCCAGGGTCTTGCTGATCAACTACTGGAAGGAAACCGGCCAGTTGCAGAATGTACAGGTTCTGTTGGCCCAACTGGAACAGCAGAACCCAGACGATCCGCTGGTACAACAAGGCCTCTGAGCGCTGCGGCGATTGCGCAACACTCAATCCTGAGTCAAGTGCCGAGGCAACAGCAGTCTTACCCGGGTGCCCTTGCCAGGTTCGGACTCGATCAAGGCGCGTCCCCCCGACTGCCGGACAAAACCGTAGATCATCGCCAACCCCAGTCCATGCCCCTGCCCTGCAGACTTGCCCGTAAAAAATGGCTCGAAGGCTCGCACCACAGCCTCAGGCCCCATGCCACAACCGTTATCCTCTACCTGCACGTAGGTGTAATCGCCAGGCAGCAGGCCGTCATGGCCCTGCTCGCACGCGTCATAGCGCACATTGCCGGTGCTGACGATCACCCTGCCGCCGTTCGGCAAGGCATCACAGGCATTCAAACAGAGGCTCTGCAACGCGCGCTGCAGTTGCTCGACATCCACCAGCACCGTCCAGGGCAACAGCTCCAGGTGCATCTGCAGGGTGATCTGCGAGCCGAGGGATTGGCTTAACACTGCTGCCATGCCATCAATCAGTTGAGTAACATTGACAGGTTGAGGGTCAAGCGCCTGGAAACAAGAAAAGGCAAGTAACCGATCTGCCAGTGCAACGGCCTGGTTTGCCGCCCCCCTGGCGCTTTCAATACAGGTGTCCAGACGCTCCAGGTGCCCCTGCGCCAAACGTTGCTCCAGTAATGCCAGGCTGGAGCAAATACCGCCCAGCAGGTTTTTCACATCCTGCGCCATGCCACCTGACAACTGCCAGAGATGCTCAAGGTCGGCGGTGCGCGCCCGCACTTGCTGTTCATGGGCAAACGCCAGCATGCGCCATTGCTGCTCGGACTGAACATGGGCCGTTGTTTCGATCACCTTGTCGAGCACCCCGACAATGGCGCCACTCTCATCCCGTACAGGCGTGCAACTGAAGGTGAAGTAACTGGGTTCTGATGCCCCATTACGGTTGATGATCAACGGAAGGTTTTCGAGCAGCGTCGCTTCACCCGAAAGCGCCTTGAACAGGATCGGGCCAACCTTCTCCCAACTCTCACCCAGCACGTCATCAAAACTGCAGCCCAATACCTGGCGCTTGCCCATCATCTCGTTGAAGGCGTCGTTATAGATCGTGGAGAGTTGCGCCCCCCACACCAGACACGTCGGCACCTTTGATACCAGCAGCATATCCACCGCAATGCGCAAGGTCGCGGGCCAGCTCAAGATAGGCCCCAGCGGCGTGTCTTCCCAAGGGAACTGCCTGACTTTTTCACCCATTTCGCTCGGTGGCATGAGCGGCGTGGCAAGGTGCGTCATGCGCATTGTCGACTCCATGTCCTCAAATGCTGCAACTGAAACTTATAGACCGATATCTTCGTTCCACAACTTGGGGTTATCGGCGATAAAATCGTTCATCAGCTTGATGCAGTCGGGATCCTGCAACACTTGCAAATTCACGCCCCGCGACTTGAGCAGGGCCTCCTCCCCCATGAACGTACTGTTCTCACCGATGATCACCTCCTTGATACCGTAGAGCAGAATCGCCCCACTACACATCGAGCAGGGTGACAATGTGGTGTAAAGGGTGGCTTGCCTATACACGCTGGCAGGCTGGCGACCGGCATTCTCAAAGGCGTCCATTTCGCCATGCAGGATTGCACTGCCCGACTGCACCCGACGATTGTGGCCGCGCCCGATAATCCGGCCCTCATAGACAATCACCGAGCCAATCGGAATGCCGCCCTCGGCGAGACCGGCGCGGGCCTCATCGATAGCCGCCTGCATGAATGACGAATGGTTAGTGCTCATAAGGCTGACTCAATGGCATTTGGATAAATGAACACTAGCACAAGGCCATTAACGCGGCAGTCACCATGGCACCTTTCAAGCCGACAGCTATGCTCAAAAGTCCGAGATTGAGCTGCCGGTGTACGTCAAAACGCCGATCGTCTAAGGAGGAGCGTAATGAGCAAGAAAATCCTGGTGGTGTTGACCAATACTGCCAAATACCCCTCACTCAAACGCGCCACAGGGTTGTGGTTGGGCGAAGCGGTGCATTTTGTCGATACGGTTCAACAAGCGGGCCTGGTAGTTGACTATGTCAGCCCTGCGGGTGGCTATGTCCCCATCGACCCACATAGCCTGAGCATGGCTGCCGACATCGATTGGGCCTGGTATGAAGACAAGGCCTTCATGAACAGGCTGGGCACGACCCTGAACCCAAAGCAGGTCAAGGTGCAGGACTACAATGCCATCTATTACACCGGTGGTCATGGCGTGATATGGGACTTCCCGGAAAACACGGCATTGCAAGGCATTGCTGGAACGATTTTTGACAACGGCGGTATTGTTTCGGCCGTGTGCCATGGCGCCGTTGGCTTGCTGAACATCAAGCTCAGCGATCACACCTTGTTGGTCAAGGACCGTGAGGTCACGGGTTTCTCCAATATCGAAGAACAACTGGCAGAGTTGGACAAAACCGTTCCGTTTTTAACGGAAACCGAGTTGATCGCACGCGGCGGCCTCTATCAGAAAGCTGAAGAGCCCTGGGCGTCCTTTGTCGCCGTTGACTCAAAGGACGGCAGGCTTATTACCGGGCAAAATCCGGCATCTGCTGCGGCAGTAGCGCAGCGGGTACTGGCAACACTGCCGCGTGCCTGACCGATACGCCTGACCAACGCTGTTGACCGATACCACGGCGGATCGTTTTCAGGGACTACAGGAGCGCCCCACAACACCCTTTATGCTGACGACACAGTCGAAAAGCTCGCAACGCCCCTCTACGGGGCATACGAGCCCTGGCTTTCACTCAGCGTCCAGAGGTGAACCGTGGCTATCCATAAAAAACGCGCAGGCCGTGTCCTGCTCGAATTCCTGACGATCATGTTGATCGGTTTGACCCCTGTGGCCAGCGGCCTGCTGATCATTGCCCTGCAAGTAGACCGAAAGCATTTGGAGGCGGCTGAAAAAGCCGCTCATGAAGCGCTTGATCGAATCGAGACCGTTATCGAAACGCTGCACACTACCAGCAGTAAAGTGCTCAGTCTTGCAGAGCTGGCCTGTGATAAAGCAATGCCCAAACTGCGCGTGGAAGTCGTCTCCGAGCCGAATCTGCGCTCATTGGTGCTGCTGAGAGAAAACCGCGCCTACTGCAGCACTCAACATGGAGAGAGCGAAATCATCGTCGACCCAGGCACTTTCCATAACCAGAAACTGTTGCTGGCCGCCGGTAACCAGGTAACACCCGACTCCCCAGTTCTGTACTACCGCCTTCAGGAATACCCGTTCGGGGTACTGGCGCTGACCAACGGCTTACTTTTGCAGCAAATGATCAGTGCCATCAAGGAGCCCGCGACCGTGGTCGTTCAATTCGGTACGGAATACTTGTCAGCGACGGACATTGTCGAAGATATAAGCCACACCAACATCAACGAACAGTACCTTCACGTCGTGTCCCACAAACACGGCTTTATCGTACACAGCGGCTTTGCGGACGGTAGCACCTGGCAGGAAGTGCGCAGCAACATGCTTGCCAGTGCGCCCTCGCTACTACTGGTCGGCATCATTACCTCCGCCTTTGTGTACTGGAGCCTGTTTTCCCGACGCAACCGCAAGCTTTAGGGCTGCACGAGCAGGCATCATCACCTGAAAAACAAAGAGGCCAGCGTACGAACGCTGGCCTCTTGTGTATCACGCTATCGGTAATCAGTCGGTAGCCAATACACCACGGCGTACCTGATCACGTTCAATCGACTCGAACAGTGCCTTGAAGTTACCTTCACCGAAACCGTCGTCACCCTTGCGCTGAATGAATTCGAAGAACACCGGCCCCATCAGGGTCTCCGAGAAAATCTGCAACAGCAGGCGTTTGTCGTCAGGCTGCGAGGAGCCGTCGAGCAGAATGCCCCGCGCCTTCAGCTCTTCTACCGGCTCGCCATGGCCAGGCAAGCGGCCTTCAAGCATTTCGTAGTAGGTCTCCGGCGGTGCGGTCATGAAGCGCATGCCCAGTTTTTTCAGGGCATCCCAGCTCTTGAGCAGATCATCGGTGAGGAAGGCCACATGCTGAATGCCTTCACCGTTGAACTGCATCAGGAATTCTTCGATCTGCCCTGCACCTTTGGACGATTCTTCGTTCAACGGAATGCGGATCATGCCATCCGGTGCGGTCATGGCCTTGGAGGTCAGGCCGGTGTACTCGCCCTTGATATCGAAGTAGCGGATCTCGCGGAAGTTGAACAGCTTCTCGTAGAACGCCGCCCAATAGGCCATACGACCACGATAAACGTTGTGCGTCAGGTGATCGATGATCTTGAGGCCCGCACCCTCTGGATGACGGTCGACACCTTCAATGAAATTGAAGTCGATGTCGTAGATCGAGCTGCCTTCCTCGAAGCGGTCGATCAGGTAGAGTGGCGCGCCGCCAATCCCCTTGATCGCTGGCAGGCGCAGCTCCATTGGCCCGGTTTCGATTTCCACCGGCTGCGCACCCAGTTCCAGTGCACGGGCATACGCCTCGTGGGCATTACGCACGCGAAACGCCATGCCGCACACCGACGGACCGTGCTCGGCAGCAAAGTACGAGGCAATGCTCTTGGGTTCGTTGTTGAGGATCAGGTTGATACCGCCCTGGCGGTACAGATGGACGTCCTTGGAGCGGTGGGTCGCCACTTTGGTGAAGCCCATGATCTGAAAGATCGGCTCCAGAACCCCGGGGGTCGGTGCAGCAAACTCGATGAATTCGAAGCCCATCAGGCCCATCGGGTTGTCAAAGATATCAGCCATGCTCGTGTCCTCATCAATACGGTAAAAACAGGTTCAATTGCTATCGATGTCGAGCAGACGGGGTGGCGCGCAGGAGATGCCCCTCACACTGCGTGCGAGGTAGTCACCAAAGATCAGTTTGAACCCATGACACTTCATATGGACCCATTCTCGGCGGGTTTGATTCCCCGGAGGCGGAGAACCTTATTATTGTATGCGTAACCTGATTCTACATGGCGTAAAAACATTTGTCCGCACTTTAGTTCACGCCACTGCTTGCACGGCCATGGGGGTTGCAGGGCACACTCTCGGACAACGCCGGTGCCCTATCAGGATGGTGAGTACACTGTAGCCATAATAGACTACTGCCACACCCGCTATCACAGGCGGGCGGGGCAAGCGCTATGCTTGCCAACGAAGGACCCTTTGCCATGACAGGTAGTCAACCATGCCCCTTTCGCGAAAACGCCGCAGCCGCTCCACTGGACGCGTCCTGCTGCCCTGGCTGGTGGGTTTCATTCCGGTAATTTGCGGCGTGCTTCTGCTGAACTGGCAGGCACAGCGAGAGCTGCAAGCCAGAGCACAGCTCAACGCAGAGCACGCCATCGAACAGTTCGACCGGGTGCTGGACAACATCGCCCAGGCCGCACGCAACCTGCTGCCGCTGGCGGGCCAACCTTGCGAGCAAGTCAAGCTGCCCTTGCGTGAACAGGTCACGCGGGGCACCTTCGTTCGTTCGACCAACCTGTTCTACGACGATGTCCTTTACTGCAGCTCACTGTTCGGCAGCTACCGCGAAGCAGTCAACCCAGGCGACTATACCGACGGTAGCCTCTGGCTGATGGATGGCAACTCCGTCTCCCCAGGGCACCCGCTGCTGGTCTACCGCCTCAGTGAAGGCAGCAAGGGAGCAATCACAACCGTCGATGGCGATCACTTGATACACCTGTTGCGCCTGATCGACCCGGATTCCGACCTGCGTGTAAAGGTGGGCACGCACTGGATGGGAACTGACGGCCGGGTGCGCAACGACCCCGTGCCAGACTTTGCCGTGGCCCCGACAGCCCTGAAGTCCTCGCATTTCAGCTTCACGGTCCATAGCGGCTACCCGGAGGGCGAGGTATGGCGCCTGATGCAACGCCAGTACGGCCCCTTGTTCGGCCTGCTGATCTTCCTCGGCATCATTGCCGGAGTAGCCTGCAACTGGCAACTGAAACGCGCCAATTCGCCTCGGGCCGAACTGCAACGGGCACTCGAGGCAGATGAATTCGTGCCGTACTTTCAACCCGTCGTACGCCAGGGTGACTATCGTTGGGCCGGCGTCGAAGTGCTGATGCGCTGGATGCACCCGCGTGACGGCCTGGTACGTCCTGACCTGTTCATTCCCTGCGCCGAGCACAGTGGCCAGATCATCCCAATGACCCGTCGCCTGATGCAGCAGGTCGCTGAACAACTGGCACCCCATGCGCACAACTTCGAGGAAGGTTTTCATATCGGTATCAATATCAGCGCAGCCCACTGCCAGGACCTGGCGCTCTACGATGACTGCCAGAAGCTGCTGGCGGCCTTTCCAACTGGGCGCATTCGGCTGACCCTGGAGCTGACCGAGCGTACGCTGATAACCCCCACCGACTGCACGTTCAACCTGTTCGCCAAGCTGCACGAATTGGGGGTGATGATTGCCCTGGATGACTTCGGCACGGGTCAGTCGAGCCTGACCTACCTGCGCCAGTTCAAGGTGGATTACCTGAAGATCGACAAGAGTTTTGTCGGCATGATCGGTGTGGATGCCTTGTCACTGCACATTCTCGACAGCATCATCGAGCTCTCCAACAAGCTGGACATGGGCGTCGTTGCCGAAGGCGTAGAAACACAGGCGCAACGGGATTACCTGGCCCAACGCCAAGTGGACTTCCAGCAAGGCTACCTGTTCGGCAAGCCCTTGCCGCTGAACGGTTTCATCGACGCCTTGGCCCACCAGAAAAAGGAGCCTGCGGTTGCCCAGCCCTCCTGCCCCTGAGATCATTGCAGGTCAACCGTTCTGTCACTTGCGTTAGTTAGAGGCACCCTTGTCCAAAGGTATCGTTTCATCCGTCATGGCTTCGTTCCTGTTTGCCGTGATGTATTTCTACACCTCGCTGCTCAGCCCGCTGGACGGTGAGGAGATCTTCGGCTGGCGCGTACTGCTGACAATGCCCTGCGTTACCCTGTTCATGCTGATTTCCAGGGACTGGTCACTGGTCATCGGGTTACTCGCCAGAATCCGTCAGAAGCCGGTGTTACTGCTGGGTTTGTGCGCCACGTCGGCACTGATGGGCGTGCAGCTCTGGCTGTTTCTCTGGGCACCGCTACACGGTCGTAGCCTGGAAGTCTCCCTGGGGTACTTCCTGCTGCCGCTGAGCATGGTGCTGACCGGGCGCATGGTCTATGGCGAACGTCTGTCACGCCTGCAAAAACTGGCCGTGCTTTGCGCCATGGCCGGTGTTGCCCACGCGCTCTACCAACATGGCAGCTTCGCCTGGGAGACCCTGCTGGTGGCCGGCGGCTACCCTGTGTATTTCGTACTGCGGCGCAAACTGCGCACCGATCACCTGGGCGGGCTGTGGACCGACATGTGCCTGCTGCTGCCAGCGGCACTCTATTTCATTGTACAGGGACCACTGTCGGCGGCCGATCTGGTTGAGCATCCGGGGCTTTACGCGCTGATCCCGCTGCTCGGCGTGATCAGCGCGCTGGCCCTGATTTGCTACGTACTGGCCAGCCGGCTGTTAGCGTTCAGCCTGTTCGGCCTGCTTAGCTATGTCGAGCCGGTATTGCTGGTCGCGGTAGCGCTGATGCTGGGTGAAAGCATCGACGCCGACCAATGGCTGACCTATATCCCGATCTGGCTGGCTGTGGTGGTGCTGGTGCTTGAGGGCATCAAGCACCTGCTGCGTCAGCGTCGCCGCCTGGCGTAAGGCGCACCTGCCGCACCCTGCGCTCGGCCACCGCCACCACCGTGAGCTGCCAGCCGTTCCAGTTCAGCTTGTCGCCGACCATCGGCAACCGGTCAAGCAAGCTCATGACCAGGCCCGCAAGGGTCTGGTAATCCTCGGTGGCCTTGGCTACAAAGCCGGTACGGGCCTGAATCTGGCTCAGGTTCAAGGCGCCGTTGACCAGGTACCCCTCTGGGCCTTCGACGATGTCCGGCCCCTCGATCTCACTGGCATCCGGCAACTCGCCGGCAATCGACTCAAGAATGTCGGTCATGGTCAGCACACCCGTGAAATCGCCGAACTCGTTCACCACAAAGGCGATGTGAGTCGACTGGTTGCGCATTTGCTCAAGGGCATTGAGCACGCTGAAGCTTTCCAGCACATGCAACGGTGTGCGCGCCAGGCGCTCCAGGTCTGGCTCATTGCCGGCCAGCAGCTCTTTGAGCAGTTCTTTCTTGTGCACAAAACCCAACGGCTCTTCGACGTTCCCATCACGGATCAAAGGCAAACGCGAATAGGACGAATGCATCAGTGCCGTGCGAATCGCCTCTGCCGATTGTGCCAGGTCAATGACATCGACCTCGGCCCGAGCCGTCATCACAGTCTTGATCGGGCGCTCGGCGAGGTTCAGCACGCCACTGATCATCACACGCTCGCGGCGATCGAATAGCACCTGTTCGGTTCCACCCTCGACCAGATCGGCGATCTCCTCGCCGACTTCGTCTGCCTCGAGCCGGCGCCCGCCGAGCAGACGCAGCACGGCATGGGCGGTGCGCTCACGCAGTGGTCGGTGCTGCTGCAGGCTGCGCTTGCGGCGCACACGGGCCAGTTGGTTGAACACTTCGATCAGAATCGAAAAACCAATCGCGGCATACAGGTAACCTTTGGGTATGTGGAAACCCAGGCCTTCGGCCGTCAGGCTGAAGCCGATCATCATCAAAAAGCCCAGGCAGAGCATGATCACGGTCGGGTGGGCATTGACGAAGCGAGTCAGCGGCTTGCTGGCGACAATCATGATGCCGATGGAGAACACCACCGCGATCATCATGATCGACAAGTGCTCGACCATACCCACCGCAGTAATCACGGCATCCAGCGAGAACACGGCGTCGAGCACCACAATCTGCGCCACGATGGGCCAGAAAGCCGCGTGACGAACTGTTCCGCCTGTCTGGGCAACATGCCCCTCAAGGCGCTCATGCAGCTCCATGGTGGCCTTGAACAACAGGAACACACCACCAAACAGCATGATCAGGTCTCGCCCGGAGAACGACTTGTCGAGAATCTCGAACAGCGGCGCGGTCAGGGTCACCATCCAGGAAATACTGGCCAGCAGGCCCAAGCGCATGATCAGCGCCAGGCTCAAACCAATCACCCGCGCGCGATCACGCTGATGCGGCGGCAGTTTGTCGGCAAGGATGGCGATGAATACCAGGTTGTCGATGCCCAGTACCAGTTCCAGGACAATCAGCGTGGCAAGGCCCAGCCAGGCCGTGGGATCGGCTAGCCATTCCATGGGGAGGTACTCGCAAGCAAGGCGTCACAGGGACGAGAGAAAGGCCAGGACGGCCAGCTACTGGGGGGCTCCGAGAACGAAGTCATATCAACCTTGATATCAATAAGGGACATCTATCCTACAAGCGTCAGGTGCTCTTGATATAGCGGGAAACTATTACAAAAGCTGTAACGCCCTCCTCCATGACGCCTCACCAGGGTGATTTTCTTCAATACCCTGCCTCCCCTGCTGCTTAGGCTATGTGACCGTTCCCCTTAACCCAGAAGGTCACTATGAGCCTGATGTTATCCATGGCCGCCTTTGCGCTGGCCGCTTCGATTTCTCCCGGCCCGGTCAATATCGTCGCCCTCGGTGCCGGAGCCCGGCATGGTTTGCGCGCCAGCCTGGCGCATGTCACGGGGGCGACGCTAGGCTTTTGCCTGCTGTTGGTGCTGGTCGGGCTTGGCCTTCACGAGCTGTTACGCCACTGGCCCGGCCTGGCCCGCCTGCTGCAGGCGGGGGGTGTGCTGTTTCTGTTCTACATGGCCTGGAAGCTGAGCAGCGACAATGGCGAGCTTGGCGCAGGGAACCGTGAAGAGCCGCCCTCCATGCTCTACGGGGCAACACTGCAATGGCTGAACCCCAAGGCCTGGCTGGCGAGCGTTGCCGGTATTGGCGCGTACGTCGGCGAGGGCGAGGTCGGCCTGCTGTGGCAGTTCACCGGGTTGTATTTCGTGATCTGTTATCTGTCTGTCGCCAGTTGGGCCTGGGCCGGTAGTGTCATCAGCCATTACCTGAACAACCCACGACGCATGCGCCTGTTCAATCGCAGCCTGGCGCTATTGTTAGTGGCCAGCGCGATCTACCTGTTACTCGGCTGAACGGTAGTGCCCGGGCGTGGCGGCCAGGTGCTGCTTGAAAGCCCGCTGCAGGTGGGCCTGATCGGCAAATCCGGCGTCGGCGGCCACCTCGGCAATCAGCCGCCCCCGACGCAACTGCGCCCGGGCATACTGGATGCGATGGTCAAGCAAGTAGCCGTGAGGCGTCAGGCCGTAATGCTGCTTGAAGGCCCGAATCAGGTAAGACGCCGATAGCCCGGCGGCCTGACAGATGTCCTCCAGTTTCAGCGGCTCGGTGCAGTGCTGGCGAATATAGTCGGCGGCACGCTCCAGACGCTGGTTGCCCTGCGCTGGCTCGACCCAAACGGGCCCCAATTGATCCAGCAGTTGGACAAAGAATGCCTCTGCTGCCGCGGCCTTCTCCTGGGGGCTGCGTGCTGGATCAACCAGCCACGCATACAGCCTCAAGAGTTCGCTGTACACCTGTACCGACGTGGTATGGGTCGCCGCCAATGGCTGAAATCCCAATCGCTCAAGCCAGGGTATATCGACATACAGCATGAGGTAGGACCAGGGCTGATCGGCAATCGGGTTGCAGGCATGCACCGTACCCGGGTTCATCATGACCACCGTGCCTGCGCTGATCTCGTGCCAGTGATCACCGTTCAGGTAGGTGCTGCGCCCCGCCGTGACGGCACCGATGGAAAAGCCGGCGTGGGAATGTCGCGCATAACAGACCTTGCGTCCGTCTTGCACGCTGCGGGCCTCAATGAAGGGCAAGGCCGGGTCACGCCAGAATTGTGAATGAATGCTCATGGCTGGCTCAGGTCCTGAAGGCTCGTCTACCCGTTCATCTCATGCACCACCACCAGCAACTGCGCGGGTTGTGGCCCCAGCGAGCGCAATCGATGCGGTGTCTGTGCGTTGAAATACAGCGCATCACCGCGCTCTAGAATGACCCGCTCGTTCATGAAGTCAACTTCTACCTGGCCCTCATGAACAAACAGGAACTCTTCGCCCTCATGCTCCTTGAATGTTGAATCGCTGAACTCGCTTGGCGGGCTGAGCATGAACGGCAACAGGCTGCGATGGCTGATCTGGCTGGCAAGCACGGCATAGCCGGAGACCTCGCGGGCACCTGGCAGCAACTGGCGCTGGTGGCTGCGCACCAGGCTATAACGCTCTTGCGTTGGCGTGTCAGCGGCAAACAACTCCTCAACCTTGACGTTCAACGCACTGGCCAGTTTCAAGGCAGCGGCAATCGAAGGGGTGTTCAGGCCGCGCTCGACCTTGGACAAGTAGCTCTTGGTCATACCGGCTTTTTCAGCCAGCGCCTCCAGCGTTATCCCCAATTTTTTTCTCAATAATTTCAATCGGATAGACATGCGAAGCCGTAGATCCCCACAGGCGTGTGCGATTTTGCCTTGTCAATGACACTTTGTGTCATATAGCATCTTTTGTGTCATATGCGTGTCGCCGCGCCACCTCCCAGCAACCCGGCGACATACCTCCCTGACACCCATGACTACTGCACAGGACATCTCCATGGCCAAGACATTAACACTGCCCAAGGATCAATTGATCAAGCAGGCCCTTGCGCACATGCAAGGCTCGCTTGCCGATAATACGTGGACTACCCGAGAAAAGCTGGCCCTCACCTGCCGGATTCTCTTTGAGCATGGCCACGACTCCGGTCTGGCCGGGCAAATCACTGCACGTGGCCCGCAGCCCGGGACCTATTACACCCAACAGTTGGGCCTGGGTTTCGATGAAATCACGGCCAGCAACCTGTTGCTGGTCAATGAGGACCTTGAAGTGCTCGAAGGCGATGGTATGCCCAACCCGGCCAACCGCTTCCATAGCTGGGTGTACCGTGCTCGCCCGGACATCAATTGCATCATTCACACCCACCCGACCCATGTCGCGGCCTTGTCCATGCTGGAAGTTCCCCTGCAGGTCTCCCATATGGACCTCTGCCCACTGTACGAAGACTGCGCGTTCCTGGAGGCCTGGCCCGGGGTACCGGTGGGCAACGAAGAAGGCGAAATCATCAGCGCCGCACTGGGTGACAAGCGGGCGCTGTTGCTCTCGCATCACGGCCAATTGGCGACGGGGGCCAGTGTTGAAGAGGCCTGCGTGATAGCACAGCTGATCGAGCGTGCCGCCAAGCTGCAGTTACTGGCCATGGCCGCAGGGCAGATCAAACCGATCGAGCCGGCACTTGGTCGTGAAGCCCATGACTGGATCGCCCGCCCCAAGCGCCACGTTGCCGCCTTCAACTACTATGCCCGGCAAAGCCTGCGCCAGCACGCCGACTGCCTGAACTGATCACATTCTTATCGGAGCCTCGTCCATGTCCACCGCAATTCACGGCATCATCGGCTACACCATCACGCCCTTTACCGCAGACGGCGAAGGCCTTGATCTGCCCGCGCTGGGTCGTTCTATCGATCGTCTGGTCGAAGGCGGCGCTCACGCTATCGCGCCCTTGGGCAGCACCGGCGAAGGCGCCTACCTCAGTGATCACGAATGGGATCAGGTGGCGGAGTTCAGCCTGGCGCACATCGACGGCCGCGTCCCAACGGTCGTCAGTGTTTCCGACCTGACCACTGCCGGCGCCATACGCCGTGCGCGACTGGCCGAACGCCTGGGCGCCGATGCGGTCATGGTATTGCCGACCGCGTACTGGAAACTCAGTGAAGCGGAGATTCTCCAGCACTACCAGGCCATTGGCGACAGCATTGGTGTGCCGATCATGCTCTACAACAACCCGGCCACCAGCGGCACCGACATGTCGGTGGAGCTGATTCTGCGCATCGTCAAGACGGTGGAGAACGTGACCATGGTCAAAGAGAGCACTGGCGATATCCAGCGCATGCACAAACTGCAGGTGCTCGGCGAAGGCCAGGTGCCGTTCTACAACGGCTGCAACCCACTGGCGCTGGAAGCATTCGTGGCAGGCGCGACAGGCTGGTGTACTGCCGCCGCCAACCTGATTCCGGCACTTAACCTGGCCCTTTATCAGGCAGTACAAGCCAACGATCTGGAGCGCGCAAAAGCACTGTTCTACCAACAGTTGCCATTGCTCGACTTCATTCTCAAGGGTGGCTTGCCGGCAACCATCAAGGCCGGCCTGGCGCTAACCGGCCTGCCCGTGGGCGAGCCGCGTCGCCCGGTGTTCGGGCTGAATGAAACTGGCCGTATGCAGTTGCAGGCGTTGCTGGATCAACTGATCTGACAATGCCCGCCCGCAAGGCAGGCTCCGCTCTTTGCAGGAACCCGTCTTGCGGGCGACAGGCCCGGTACGGTCAAGATAAAACGACTGCTTAGAAGGTCATTTCCTTCACATCGTCCGCGACGATCAGCTTACCGGCCGTTTTCTCGATGATTTCCTCGACGCTGACGCCCGGAGCGGTCTCGCGCAGGATGAACGCACCGTTCTCGATCTCCAGGTAAGCCAGGTCGGTGAGTACCTTGCGGATGCAGCCTGCACCGGTCAGCGGCAGGCTGCAGCGCGACAGCAACTTGGACTCGCCATCCTTGGAGGCGTGGGTCATGGTGACAATGATGTTGTCGGCACCGGCCACCAGGTCCATCGCCCCACCCATGCCCTTGACCAGTTTGCCCGGGATCATCCAGGAGGCGATGTTGCCCTCCACGTCCACCTCGAAAGCACCCAGTACGGTCAAGTCGACGTGGCCGCCACGGATCATGGCGAAGGACTCGGCAGAGTTGAAAATCGAAGCGCCGCGGCGCGCCGTTACGGTCTGCTTGCCGGCGTTGATCATATCGGCATCCAGTTGTGCTTCGGTCGGGAATTCACCCATGCCGAGCAGGCCGTTTTCCGATTGCAGCATCACGTCCATATCGGCCGGGACATAGTTGGCCACCAGGGTCGGAATACCGATGCCCAGGTTCACGTAGTAGCCGTCCTTGAGTTCGCGGGCGACGCGCTGGGCCATTTGTTCGCGGGTAAGTGCCATGGTCAGGATCTCTTTGTTGTTCTGTGCGGGGGCGGGTCAGGCTTTGACAGTGCGCTTCTCGATGCGCTTCTCGAAGGTGCCGACGATTACCCGGTCGACATAGATGCCTGGGGTATGGATCTCGCTGGGCAGCAGGACACCTGGCTCGACGATTTCTTCGACTTCGACCACGGTGATCTTCCCGGCCGTAGCGGCCAGCGGGTTGAAGTTCTGTGCGGTGTTGCGGTAAATCACGTTACCGTAGTGATCGGCCTTCCAGCCCTTGACGATGGCGAAGTCGCCGGTAATGGCTTCTTCCATGATGTACTTGCGCCCATTGAACTCGCGCACTTCCTTGCCTTCGGCAACCGGGGTGCCGTAACCGGTGGCGGTATAGAACGCCGGGATACCCGCACCGCCAGCGCGCATTTTTTCCGCCAGGGTGCCTTGCGGGGTCAATTCCACTTCCAGTTCGCCGCTGAGCAACTGGCGTTCGAATTCGGCGTTTTCACCTACGTAGGAAGCAACCATCTTGCGGATCTGGTGCTGTTCCAGCAGCACACCCAGGCCAAACCCATCGACACCGCAGTTGTTGGAGACAACGGTCAGGCCCTTGACGCCACGGCGCTTGATTTCAGTGATGAGGTTTTCCGGGATGCCGCACAGGCCGAAACCGCCGGCCAGTACCGTCATGTTGTCGGTCAGGCCTTCGAGGGCCTCTTCATAGGTTGCTACGCGCTTGTCCAGTCCGGCCATGCTGATCCGCCTTTTGTAGTTGTAGAACCGACCTCAGGTGTCGGAGGAGCGTCTGGGCCATCTTCACCCCTCCAGACTCATTTGTTAATTTTGTTTTTTTCATTGATTAATTGGTTTTAAAAAATAATAGACCCTCTTCCGCTCGCTGCGCAGGCATCGACCCGCAAGCGGCGCTGGGCGACGCGCTGAAACATCAATGGAAGTCCCGGCTGCGCACGTCCAGCCCGCTCAACAGCGGGCTGAGGTCTTCAAGGCGTCGGGCAATCACATGGCGCACCCCACTCTCGCACTCCAGCCGCCCCACCACCCGCAACAGCCGTGCCCCCACCAAGATGCGGCGCTGACGCTCGGCCAGCGCGCGCCAGACCACCACATTGATCATGCCGAATTCGTCCTCCAGGGTGACGAAAGTCACCCCACTGGCGGTCTGCGGTCGTTGTCGTCCGATGACAATACCGGCGACGCTGACCTTGTCAGCATGAGCCAACTCGACCAGCCGCTGCGAACTGCGACAACCCAGGCCTTCGAGGCGACGCCGCAGCAAGGCCAATGGATGCGGCCCCAGGGTCGTGCCGGTGCTGCTGTAGTCGGCGAACAGGTCCTCACCCAAGGTTGGCGCGGGCAAGGCCACCGCCTCGTCTGAAGGCGCCGCCAGCCCGGCGAACAACGGCAACTGGGCCTGAACCGCCGCCACTTCCCAGCGTGCCTGGTAACGGTGCCCGACCAGCCCCTGCAAGGCTCCAGCATCGGCCAGCAACTCACGTGCGCGTGCATCCAGACCGGCCCGCAGGCTCAGATCGCTGACATCGGCCCATGCCTTCACGGCGCGCGCCTGCTCAATACGCCGGCCATATTCCTCACGAAAGCCTCGCACCTGACGCAGCCCCAGACGAATCGCCAAGGCATCATCGGTGACCGGCTCCAGGCTGCAATCCCAGTTGCTGTGGCACACATCCACCGGGCGAATCTCGATGCCATGTCGCCGCGCATCCTGAAGAATCTGGTCCGGGCTATAGAAGCCCATCGGCCAACTGTTGATCAACGCGCAGGCATAAATAGCGGGCTCATGGCACTTGAGCCAGCAACTGGCGTAGGTCAGCAAGGCAAAGCTGGCCGCATGGGACTCGGGAAATCCGTAACTGCCAAAACCCTTGATCTGCTCAAAGATCCGCGCAGCAAAGGCCTCGGTGTAACCGTTGTCGAGCATGCCGCGAGTCAAGCGCTCACGGTGCGGCTCCAGCCCGCCATGACGTTTCCACGCGGCCATCGAGCGACGCAGTTGATCGGCCTCGCCCGGGCTGTAGCCTGCCGCGACGATAGCCAGTTCCATGACCTGCTCCTGGAACAGCGGCACGCCAAGGGTGCGTTCAAACACCTTCGCCAGCGCGGGCGAAGGAAAATCGACAGGTTCTTCGTTGTTGCGGCGACGCAGGTAGGGGTGGACCATATCGCCTTGAATCGGCCCAGGGCGAACAATCGCCACTTCAATGACCAGGTCATAGAACGTCTTCGGCTTGAGCCTCGGCAACATGGCCATCTGCGCCCGCGACTCGATCTGGAACACGCCGATGGTATCGGCCCGACCGATCATGGCATACGTCGCTGCATCCTCGGGAGGCACCGTGGCGATGCTCAAGCGACGCCCACGATGGCGCTCAAGCAGGTCAAAACACCGACGCAAGGCGCTGAGCATGCCCAAGGCCAGGATATCGACCTTGAGCAACCCGACCAGGTCGAGGTCGTCCTTGTCCCACTGGATCACCGTACGGTCTTCCATGGCCGCGTTCTCCACCGGCACCAGGCTGTCCAATGGCTGCTCGGAAATGACAAAACCGCCCGGGTGCTGGGACAAGTGCCGGGGAAAGCCGATCAAGGTCCCCGTCAGTGCCAGTACCCGGTGCAACAACGGGCTTTCAGGGTCGAAACCCGCTTCACGCAGGTGCTCGGCAGACGGCACACGGTCACTCCAACGGCCACAGCAATCAGCCAATGCGTTGATCTGATCGGGCGGCAACCCCAGCACCCGGGCAATATCCCGCACGGCACCGGCGGCATGGTAGGTGCTGGCCACGGCCGTGAGCGCTGCGCGATGACGCCCATAACGACGAAACACATACTGCAGCACCTCTTCGCGGCGCTCGTGCTCGAAATCGACATCAATGTCCGGAGGCTCGTTACGCTCGCGGGAGAGGAAACGCTCGAACAACAGGTGCGAGGTCATGGGGTCCAGTTCGGTGATACCCAGCACGAAGCACACCACCGAGTTGGCTGCCGAGCCCCGCCCCTGGCAGAGGATGCCCTGCTCGCGGGCAAACCGCACGATGTCATGGACCGTGAGAAAGTACCCTTCGTAACCAAGCTCGGTGATCAGGGCCAGCTCATGCTCCAGCATGCCACGGGCCTTGTCGTCGACACCCTCAGGCCAGCGCCAACGTAGACCGTGCTCGCACAACTGACGTAGCCAACTGGTCGAGGTATGGCCGTGCGGCACCACTTCCCGAGGGTACTGATAACGCAATTGACCGAGGTCGAACTGGCAGCGCTCGGCGACTTGCACACTGGCCTGAAGCAATTCGGGTGGGTACAACTCGGCCAGGTGCTGCAACGGTCGCAAGTGTCGCTCGCCATTGGCGAACAGACGGTGCCCGGCCTCGGCCACGGTCGTGTGATGGCGGATAGCGGTCATGCAGTCCTGCAAGGCCCGACGTCCACGGGCATGCATATGCACATCGCCACAGGCGACCGCAGGAATGCCGGTCTCAGCGGCCAGCGCCAGCAGGTTCGCCAGCCGCTGGCGGTCGTCCGGGCCACGGTGCAACTGCACCGCCAGCCACAGGCGCTCAGCAAACACTTCACGCAACCAGTGGCCGTTGCTGGCGTCACGCTCGTCATCCGGCACCCACAACGCCAGCAGCCCCGGGAGAGGGCTGTTGAAGTCATCGCGGTACAGGCAGTACTCGCCCTTCTTTGCCCGACGACGCCCCAGGGTGATCAGCCTGCACAGGTGCTGATAACCACACAGGTCCTCCACCAACAGCACCAGTTTCGGGCCATTTTCCAGGCGTATTTCGCTGCCAATGATCAGCGGGAGGCCACTGTCCTTCGCTGCCTGCCAAGCCCGCACAATACCGGCCAAGGTACATTCATCAGTGATTGCCAGAGCCTGGTAACCCTGCTGGCGGGCACGCTCGAACAGCTCCTGCGCACTGGAGGCGCCGCGCTGGAAACTGAAGTTCGACAGGCAGTGCAGTTCGGCATAAGCAACGCTCATGCGAACCAGCCTTGCAACCACAGCGCACGACTGTCGCCGACATTGCGGTAGGCCCAGCCGCGCTGGCCGCTGGCGGTTTCAATCAGGTAATAGTCACGGCGTATATCGTCACCGTCCCACCAACCGGACTCGATACGTTCAGGCCCGGCCAACACCTGCAAACCCTCAGGCAGCAACGCTTGCGGCTCGGCCAACAACCAGCCAGGACGCGGCGCAGCCGGCAGCGACACGTCAGCCGAACGCCCTTCCCCTGAGTACCAGGCGCACTCGGGACGGTGGTCTGCCTGCACCTGCAGCGTCCCTACGGCGTCATCGCCAAGGCGCGCACGCAACCGCTCGCGCAACTGCTCCCATGGCTGGTACTGCTGCGGCCGGGCTTCGAAAAGCTCTGCCAGCGGCGGTACGAAACGTGGCAAATCCTCAGCCAGCAAACGCAGATTACGCACAGGTGCCGCTAGCTGCAGCGCCTCCAGCCGCCCACGGGCCAGCTCGAACAACATGCCCGCCTCACGCTCAGCCGCCAGCAAGCCGACCACCACGCGGGTGTCTTCGACCTCGGCATGCTCCAGGTGCAGCGTAAAGCGCTGAACCCCCACATCCCGTCCGACCAGGAACACCGTCAGGTCGTTGATCAACCGGCGCAAGGGGAACAACAGCGCCTGATGGGATTCAACATCGAAATTCAGCTCCAGCCGCGCATCGAAACGGTCTGCCGGCATGTAGCACGTCAATGCCATGGCCCGCAGACCCAGCAGCCGATCCAGATGCAACTGCACCGGCGCGGCGAAACGTCGGGCCAGCGCATCACGCGGCAGCGCCAGCACCTGATCCAGGCGGCGCAACCCCATGCGCACAAGCGCCGTGGCGGCGTCCGGCGGTAGACCGATACGCTCAACGGGCATCCGTACCAAGGCGGCGCGGGTTTGTTCGGGGCAGAAAGCGGTCAGCCCGTCATGCCCATTGGCAAGCATCCGGGCGGCTACCGGGTTGCTGGCCAGCACGATGCGATGGCGAAAACCGAGGGCCGTCAACTCCTCACGCAAGCGCGCCTCAAACACAGGCCAGGGCCCGAACAGCCCAAGGCTGGACTCGACCTCCAGCAACAGGGCTCGGGGGTAATCCAGGCTGACCTGCGAGCTGAAGCGGTACGCCCAGGCCGCAAGCAATTGCTGCAAGTGTTCCGTGGCTGCGGGGTCATGCTCAACACACGTAAACCCCTGGGCCAGGGCTTGCGCTGTACTCAGCGTTTGCCCCGCACGCAAGCCAAGGGCATGGGCCGCCGGGTTGACGGCCTGCAACACCCGGCGCTGGCTAGACCCGCTGATCAATACCAACGGTGCGTCGGGCTCATCACGCCCGCGCAGTACACCATCGAGTGCCAGCTGCGGCAGCAGGATACAGGCCCAGAGCATGGTGCATCAGCCTCGCCAGCACGCAGCAATGGGGGTTGTCGGTGCCCGTCCGCCACGGCACTTGAGCACCCGCCACTGTGCTGGCTGGCAATCGACGGCAATACGCAAGGCCGCCGGTGAAGGGTTCAACGCCGCGTGTTGAGGACGACAGGCAAATGCCAGGGCCTGGCCCGTTTCGGCAGCGACCTGCAAACGGCGCAGGGCCCGATCATCGGCATGCTGCGGCCAACACAGCACTGCGGCGCAACTGCCCGAGCGCAAGCATTGTTCGGTGGCCCAGAGTACCTCGCTCGGGTCGGCCTGCACCAGCGACAGCCAGCGCAAGTCGACACCAGCGGCCTGCCAGGCAGGGGCATACGGGATATAGGGTGGCGCTACCAGCACCACCCGCTCGCCGCCTGTGGTCAAGCGCGCCAGGCTCGGCCAGAGCAACTGCAGCTCGCCACTGCCAGCACTCGCCAGCAGCACTTCGGTCAGCGCCCCGGACGGCCAGCCGGTATCGGGCAAGGCTGCATCCAGCGGCGCATGCCCGGTGGGTTGTACCTCACGCGGTGGGGCAACCGGCCGCCCTTTCCAGACCTGGCGCGTGTCCAGCAGCCCGTCGAGACTGACCACGGCACCCATCAGCCGCGCCTCAGCAGGCCACAGAACACACCTTCGATCACCAGCTCATGTTCGGGGCCAACGTCAATCGGCGCATAGGCCGGGTTACGTGGCAACAGGCGGTAATGCCCATCGGCACGCTGGAAGCGCTTGATGGTCACCTCACCGTCCAGGCGGGCAACCACGATCTGCCCGTCACGGGCATCGGCTTGTTGTTTGATGCCGACCAAATCGCCATCGAAGATACCGTCGTCGATCATCGAGTCACCACGCACCTTGAGCAGGTAGTCCGGGGTACGGCTGAACAACTGCGGGTCCAGCAGCAATTGCTCATGAATATCGATATCCGGGCCAATCGGTCGCCCGGCCGCCACCTGCCCCAGCACCGGAATCTCCAGCACCTCGGGCCGACGCAACACACCGGCCAGGCGGATACCGCGTGCCTGGTTCGGCGTGACCTCTATCAGCCCCGCCTCGCAGAGGGCCTGAATGTGTTTACGCGCCACACTGCGCGAAGCAAAACCAAAGGCCTGGGCGATATCGGCCAGGCTCGGTGGCTGACCGTGCTCGGCAATGCGTTCACGGATGAAGGTCAGGATGGCGGTGCGTTTGGGCGATAATCTAGTCATGGAGTACATTTGTACTCTTTTCGTAAATCACTGACCAGCCCCATTGATCGCCTCAAGGCGAAATGAGTCCGTTATGATCGTCGCCATCAGACCTGTAGCGGAAACCCACCATGCTCAATGCCCTGCTGTTCGACCTCGACGGCACCCTGACCGATACCGACAAGCTGCACCTGCTGGCCATGCAGCAGTTGTTGCTCGAAGAAGGCCGGGTCTTTACCGAAGAAGAGTTCGATGCGCATGTCAGTGGCCGGGCCAATGCCGATTTGTGCCGCTACCTGTTCCCGGAACGCTCGGTTGCCGAGCACCGGGCCTTCGCCGAGCGCAAGGAGGAGCGCTTTCGCGCCTTGTCGCCACGCCTGCAACCGACACCCGGCCTGTCACGCCTGCTTGCGCATGGCGAGGCTGCCGGCCTGGGCATGGCCGTCGTCACCAATGCACCACGGGCCAACGCCGAGCACATGCTCGCCGCCATGGGTATGGCCGGGCGTTTTCGACATATCCTGGTGGCCGAGGAACTGCCTTGTGCCAAGCCCGACCCCCTGCCCTATCTCACCGGCCTTGAGCGCCTGCACGCGCGCGCCGAATACGCATTGGCGTTCGAAGACTCGATTCCTGGAGTAACGGCAGCCAGCAAGGCCGGCATTTTCACTGTTGGCCTGAGCACCAGCCAACGGCCAGAGTTGCTGCTAGCCGCTGGCGCGCAACTGGTGGTGGAGGACTTCACCGATGCCCGCTTGTGGGCATTGATCGACGGGATGTCCAACCAGGCTCAGTGACGCCGGTAGCTTTTCTTGCCACTTGGCGTCAGGCAATACACAGCACCCCGAGGGCCGGTACAGAACGCCCCGCTGCCACACGCGCAGCCGTCGTTGCACAGGACGCGCCAGTGCGCAGATAGCCGAAGGTTGCTCGGCGTGATCCTGATGTATATACCGATCTTCGAGCTGGCCTCGAGCATCCACTGAGCGGGAAGCTCGCGACGCCGACCGCTACATATCAAAACGATCCACCGCCCGCCGCCGCTCGTTGTCGTCGCGCATGTCATAGTTGGCAGTGGTCTGGATGTTGCTGTGGTGCGCAAGTTTCTGGGCAATCGACAGGTCGTGCTCTTCGATCACCCTGGTAATGAACGAGCGGCGAAAATCGTGGGGCATGATCTTCACCCCGACCTGCTGCCCCCGCTGGCGGGCGATGTAATAGATCGCATGCTTGGTGATGCGTTCGCGGGTGATATGGCTGCCCCGTCGTATGCGGTTGAACAGGAAGTCGTCATCGGCCTGCCCTTCCGGCAGTTGCGAACGACGAAAGGCCAACCAGGCATTGAGCCTGTCGAACGCCCAGGCCGGCGCATACTTGATCAGTTGTTTGTTGCCTTTGCCCAGCACCTGCAGGCTGCGCTCGGAAAAGTCGATCTGCGACAGTTTCAGATCGACCGACTCGGATTTGCGCATCCCTGTGCCATAGAGCAAGGCAATTACCGCTGCATCGCGTAGCCCTTGTGGGCGTGGGTCAGCGGCGCACACCTCCATGAGTTCGCGTATCAGGCTGCGCTTGAGGTTTCGCCCCACGGGCAGGCGTACACCCTGGGTCGCTTTCACCGTGCGAATTTTCAGCAGGTGTTCGTGGCTGATCAGGCTCAACCGCCACGCCTCGTTCATGACGCCCCGTACCGCATTGACATACAGCGATGAGGTGTTGGGGGTAAAACCGTCGGCACGCAGCGCCGCCACCAGCGAGGTGACATGTGCGGGGTCGAGCAGGTGCCAAGGTACCTCGGCAATGTCGCAATCCTCAAAGCCGAGCCGGTCGGCAGCATCCTGCAGGACGTACTTCATGGTCAACTGGCTGGAGGGCGCCAGGCGCGCAAGGTATTGCAGCAGCGGGTTATGCAGTGAATCGGGCAAAACGGGAGGTCCTGTAGCAGCGCTAGCATGATCTGAGGCCAGAGCCAGGTCATTGATTGCCAAGCATTTTGACCTGGCACCGGGCGGATGGTAACTCATCCCGCGTAACGCTGCTGCCAATAGCCGACAAGCCCTCCCATCATGGAAACCGATACCCCGGTCGAGCAGTCGACATCAGGACAAACCAACGAACCTAATGGGACTTGAGTTTCTGGAACGACAGGTTCAGGTCCGAGGCCCACGCATCCAGTACGACCTTGACATCGTCCGGGACCAATACCTGTTTTTCATTCTCCAGGGGTTTGCCGCTGCCCTTGCGCACGACCTGAGCCAGTACCTTGTTATTACCACCATCGAGAAATGCCGCTTCGGTGGCGATCTCGGTTTCCTGGTCACGGATTCCCGAAGCGGTACTCACAGCAGCAGCAACCAAGGCGATCGGAATCACTTCATACGGTTTCAAGCCTTCGGTCTTGCTGCTGACCGCAGTGATTGCCGGCCTGACGACAATAGTGCCTGGGCCAGGCCCCGTGGCCAGCGGCATCGATTTGCTGATTTCTCGCTTGAGTGCTGCGTCATAGTAGCGGGTGATACCTTGCAGGGTACTTTGCGGTATACGCTCGGTCGCCTGAGGTTTGGGGTAGAACTGGCTGGGCTCGATGTAGACGCTCGTGTAACGGCCAACCTTCAGGTCAGGGTCCACCCAGCGCATCACCGTTGCCCCGGAAGGCGATGTGTTCTCAGTCAAACGGCTGTAGTCCCTGAGGAAACCGGAATATTGCTCCGGTTCGACGACTTTGCTCGAACAGCCGGACAGAACAAGCCCGCTCAGGCACAGCGTACCGACGATCAACGCTCTTTTCATGCTCTCGCTCCATGGCGCGCAAAGGAAGGCTCTGTAGGTATAGGCTAGAGTTGCGCAGGCATCCAACAAAACGAGGCAGCATGGCATTTCACAAACTGGCACACACTCATCCACGCTTGAGCGCAGCGGCTCTACTGGGCGCTATTGCAGGCATACTGATTCCCGCACATGACCTGATCCAGCACATCTTGATTGGCTGGAACATCGGTGTCTGGTTCTACCTGGCACTGGTGCTCTGGCTGACCCTGCGAGCCAACCCGGAACGGGTTCGCAAGGTGGCCAGCATCGAAGACGAAAATGCCGGTCTGGTATTGTTCACCGTGAGTATCGCCGCCATCGCCAGCCTGGCCGCCGTCACCCTCGAACTGGTCGGCAGCCGGGGCCTGGAGAATGGCCAACAGCTGTTGCGCTATGCCTTCACCGGGCTCACCGTAAGCGGTTCATGGCTGTTGATCGGCACTGTCTTCAGCCTGCACTATGCGCGGCTGTTCTACACCGATGAGGCAAAGGCACCCTTGTTGCGTTTTGTCGATGGCGAATGCAACCCCGATTACTGGGACTTCCACTATTTCTCATTCACCCTGAGCGTGGCCGTACAAACCGCCGATGTCGGCGTCGCCGGGCGTGAGCTGCGCCGCGTGGTATTGGCGCACTCACTGATCGGTTTTCTCTTCAATACGGCCATCCTGGGTTTCACGATCAATATTGCTGCCGGCTTACTGAGCTGACGGGCCCTGCCCCTCAAGCGCTTGCACCGCACAGCGTGCAATGCGCTGGCAGGCCAACACCAGTCGCGAACTGTCCAGTACCAGGCCCAGACGCAGATGCCCTGCGGCACTGGGGCCGAATGCATCGCCGGGCAACACCGCCACACCATGCTCTTCCAGCAGGCGCTCAGCGAAGGCCCGGGCACTCAAGCCGGTTTCACGGATATCGATCATCACGAACATGCCGCCATCCGGCTTATGCACACGGATTCCCGCACAGCCTTCCAGGCTGGCGCACACCCGGTCACGCCGCTCGCGGTAGGCTTCGCGCATCTGCACAAGTTCTGGGAGTTCGTGCTCCAGGGCCACCCGAGCCGCATTCTGGATGAAGTCCGGCAGGCCATAGAGCATGCACAGGGCCAAGTGCGTCAAGTGATCGGCCAGGGCTGGCGGACCGATCATCCACCCTACCCGCCAACCGGACATGGCATGGGACTTGGAGAGGCTGTTGATTGTCACACAACGCTCAGCCATACCCGGCAGGCTCGCCGGGCTGACATGTTCGCCGTCATACAGCAATTCGCTATAGACCTCGTCGGAGATCAGCCACAAGTCATGCTCAATACACAGCCGCGCCAGGCGCTCCCATGTGGCCCGTGGCAGGCTGGCGCCTGAAGGGTTGTGCGGGCTATTGATGAGCAGGGCCCGCGTGCGCGGGGTGATCAGCGCCCGGACATCCGCCGGTTCAATACAAAACCCCTTTTCGGGCTTGACCGCGACGGGCACCACCTTGGCCCCACAAGCACCGAACACCGCGTCATAGGTGACATACATGGGTTCGGCGACAATCACCTCATCCCCGGGATTGAACACGCATTGGGCCACGCCGTACAGTGCACACTGTGCTCCGGCCAGCACGACGACTTCTTGCGCATCCACCGCTCGCCCGCTGAGCCGTGCATGTCGGTGGGCAATGGCTTGACGCAAGGCCAGGCTGCCACGCACATCCGAATAATGAGTATCGCCTGCAGCAAGGCTGTCGACCGCCGCCTGGACAATCGACTTCGGCGTGTCGAAATCAGGGTCGCCAACCGACAGCAACAAAATGTCACGGCCTTGCTGCTGCAGTTCCAAGGCTCGGTAATGAATGTTCCAGACGGCAGCACCATCACCGGCTATACGTTGGGTCAGGGTTGAATACTGCATGGAAGGCTCCTTGACTGATGGCACACCTCGGGCGTACCGCTGGTCAGAAACCTCCAGGCGGGCATCCCAGCCGACTGCCGGTAAAAATAGCAGAATGCCGTGTGCCTGGCGGCTCAACCCCCAAAGACAAACGTTTGCGTTGAAAAACTATCCGAACGAAGGGCCATGACCAGGGTCAAAAATCCGGTGATAAACCGCGTTCAGGTCCCGGACAACCCCCCAGTGAATGCTATGGTTAGGGTCGCGCTGTACCCTGAGAAATAGCCAACACACCGTGTGACGCTGAAAATCAAGGAGGCCAGCATGAGCAAACTGACGTTTCCAAACGCCTGTCAGGTAATGCGTTGGCATTTCCATCCATTAGGCTTTGAGGCAAGCATGGATGCGCCCAGCAGCATGGTAGCCCGCCTGTTTGACCGCGCTACGGGCGAAACCTTGCTGGCAATTACCGGCATTCCTTGCGCCACCGTGATGCAGGCTACCGATGTCGAGTTGATCATCGAGGCCGTGGAGGCCAAGCTCGATGCCTTTGCACCGTCCAGCACCTTGCACTCGGCATGACAGCTAGGCCGGTACACCGGCCTGGCTGGCCGACTCGATTCTGGCCATGAAGTCTTCGGCGGACTGCGGCTGACCCAACAGATAGCCCTGCAGCGAGTCACAGCCCAAACGCGTCAGGAAGTCCTGTTGCCGATCGGTTTCCACCCCTTCGGCAACGATGCGCAAGCCCAGCGCCTGGCCCAACGCAACAATTGCCGAAACAATGGCCGCATCGTCGCCATCTTGTTCCAGATCACGCACGAAACCGCGGTCGATTTTCAGCTCGTTGGCCGGCAGCCGCTTGAGGTACATCAAACTGGAGTAGCCCGTGCCAAAGTCGTCGATCGACAAGTCCACGCCCATGTCCGAGAGCTGCTGCAATACCAGCAAACTGGCATCGGCATCACGCATGGCAGTGGTCTCGGTAATCTCCAGCGTCAGGGTATTGGGCGGCAAGCGATGCCGTGCCAATGCCCCGGCAACGCTCTCGACCAGGCTGGCATGGCAGAACTGGATCGCCGACAGGTTCACGGCGATACGCCAATCGGCATAACCTTGATCGATCCACAGGCGCATTTGCCGGCACGCTTCATTCAGCACCCAATCCCCGATGGGGATGATCAGGCCGGTCTTTTCCGCCAGCACAATGAAACGATCCGGCAGCAACAGACCGTGCTGTGGGTGCTCCCAGCGCAGCAGGGCCTCCGCGCCAATGGGCTGGCACTTCTGGGCATCGAACTTGGGCTGGTAGAAGAGACGAAACTGCCCCTGCTCCAGCGCCATGCGCAGATCCTGAAGCAATTGCAGCTGCAAGCGGGCATTGCTGTTCATCGACGCATCGAAAAAGCTGTAGCCGTTCTTGCCCGCGCTTTTGGCGTGATACATCGCCGCATCGGCATTGCGCAGCAGCTCGTGCTGATCGGTGCCGTTGCCGGGGTACAGGGAAATACCGATGCTGGCGGATACCTGAAGGTTTTGATCGCTGATGCGAAACGGTCGCGATATCAGGTTGACCTGCTTGGTCGCGACACCCAGGGCATCATCCGGCTCATCCAGTTCTACCAGCAAGACAAACTCGTCGCCGCCAATACGCGCCAAGGTATCCTGGCTGTGCAGGTGCCCGCGCAGACGCAAGGCAACCTCTTTGAGCAACTGGTCCCCCGTATGGTGACCGAAGGCATCGTTGACCGGCTTGAAGCCATCCAGGTCAATAAACATCAGGGCAAAACAGCCGCCCTGCTCCGCCACCTTGCTGATGGCCTGATCGATCCGGTCGGCCAGCAAGGTACGATTGGGCAGCCCGGTCAAGGTGTCATGCAAGGCCAGTTGGGTCAGTTCCTCGTTGGCCAGCGTCAACGAGCGCGCCAGTTCTGCCGTGCGCGCTTCCAGGCGCGCATCCAGCACCGACGTCAACAACTCCACGGCCAATACCGCCAGGGTGGTGATCAACACCAGATAATCCAGACCACTGCCGCTCAGACCGCCCTGGGCACCACAGAAACTGCCATCGGCGAAGTTGGCCGCGGCCATGCCGGTGTAGTGCATGCCGACAATGGCAATCCCCATCACCACGGCGGCACAGCCACGGAACTGACGAACATAAGGCGTGTGCAGGCGCAAGCGAAATGCGATCCACAGCGCCGCCGCCGATGCGCCCCCGGCGATCAGCAAGGAGGCCAAGAACAACACGGGGTCGTAATCGATGCCCGGCTGCATGCGCATGGCCGCCATGCCGGTGTAATGCATGCAACTGATGCCGGCACCCATGATGAGGGCACCCAGCCCCAACGTACGCCAAGGCAAGCGCGGCTGGCTGACCAGCCAGAGGGCGAAACCCGACGACAACACCGCAACCAGCAATGACAAGGCCGTCAAGGTGATGTCATACCCCAGCGGGATCGGCAGGCTGAAGGCGAGCATCCCGATAAAATGCATCGACCAGATACCAAAGCCCATGGCCATGGCCCCTCCGCCCATCCACAGGTGTACCGCACGCCCCTTGGCCGTCGCGATGCGGCCGGAGAGGTCAAGCGCGGTATACGATGCAAGGATGGCCACACACAGGGAAATCAATACCAGCGAGGGGGAGTAACTACCAATCAACATGAGGCCTTTGACAACCGGGTTGGAGGACCTGTGTTGAGGCCCGATAAAACCGATGATTGTACTCAAGCTTTAGCGAAACGCACGGAGTTTCAGTGGGTACGTTCCAACCTGCGCGGGCTGCGGCACCGTGCCAAAGCGGGCACCGTACCGCCACCCTCGCTGACAGAACCGTCAAGGCTGCGGGGCGAACGCCGTCTGTGTGTCCCAACCACCACCCAGGGCCGCGATCAACTGCACACTGGCCACCAGACGCCCCTGCAACAAGGTCAGCACACTGCGCTCATTGCTCAAGGCTGTGGTTTGCACATTGACCACATCCAGGTAACCAATCAAGCCCGCCTTGTACTGATTATTGGTCAAACGTAACGACTCGCGGGCCGAGGCCAGCGCCTCGTTACGTACCTGGGCCTCATCCTCATACACTTTCAACTGCACAAGGTAGTTTTCCACCTCACGAAAACCGTCCAGCACCGTCTGCCGGTACTGGGCGACGGTCTGGTCATAGACCGCTTCGGTACGGTCGACTTCAGCGGCACGCTTGCCGCCGTCGAACAAGGTCAAGGCCAGTTGCGGCCCGACCGACCAGAAACGGTTCGGCAGGCTGACCCAGTCATTGAAACTGCTACTGCTGTAACCACCACTGAGGCTAAGGCTAAGGTCGGGGAAGTAAGCCGCCTTGGCCACGCCAATACTGGCATTGGCGGCCATCACCTTGCGTTCAGCCGACGCGATGTCGGGACGACGCTCCAGCAGTTGTGACGGCAAGGCCAGCGGCACCTGAGGCAACGCCGGGATGCGATCGCTCGCCGCCAAGGCAAACTCGGACGGTGCCTTGCCAAGCAATACGGCAATCGCGTTTTCCAACTGGGCACGCTGCCAGATCAGATCGATCAGGTCAGCCTGGGTAGTTTTCAGCTGGGTTTGTGCCTGAGCCACGGCATCCTTGCCGGAGATGCCGGCACGGTACTGGTTCTCGGTCATTTTCAGCGAACGCTGGTAAGCCTCGACAGTCGCCTCAAGCAGGCGTTTTTGCTCATCCAGCACCCGCAGTTGCAGGTAATTCTGCACCAGCTCCGACTGCAGGCTCAGACGAATCGCCGCCATATCGGCCAGGCTCGCTTCAGCACTGGCCTCGTTGGCAGCCAGCCCCTCGCGCAGCTTGCCCCACAGATCAGCCTCCCAACTCACGCCCAGTTGGGTGCTGTAGGTATTACGGATACCACTGCTGTTATTGCTCAGGCTCGAGCTGCTGCTACCGGTGCCCTGGCTTGAGCGCGTCTTGCCGGCGCTCAAGTCAATACTGGGAAACAGCGAGCCGCGAGCACTGCGCACCAAGGCCTGGGCCTGACGGTACTGAGCCTCGTACTGGGCGACCGTCTGGTTGTTGGCATTGAGTTGCACGATCAGGTCGTTGAGCAGGCTATCGCGATACAGTTCCCACCAGGCGCCTCGGGCCAATGCATCGGACGGCGTTGCCGGTGTCCAGCCTTCGGCATACTTGAACGGCGCTTGCGCAGGGGTTTCCGGGCGCTGGTAATTCGGGCTCAGGGTACAGGCACTGAGCATCACCAGGCACATGCCGGTCGCCAGCAAGCGTGAGCCTCGAGCGGCCAGCAACTGCTGCAGGGTGCGGTCGGAAAGTAACGGGCGTTGAGTCATAGCGGGGTTTCCAGAGCAGCATCGGTACGCACGCCACGCCAACGGTTGAAGCGATGGCGCAGACGGTCCAGGTAGAGGTAGACCACAGGGGTGGTGTAAAGCGTGAGAATCTGGCTGAAGACCAGCCCACCAATGATGGTCAGGCCCAGCGGTTGACGCATCTCGGCACCCTCGGCACCGCTGAGCAACAGCGGTAGCGCACCGAGGATGGCCGCCAGGGTGGTCATCAGGATCGGCCGCAAACGCAACAGGCACGCGCGACGGATCGATTCTTCGGGGCTCAGCCCGTCATGCCGCTCCAGCTGCAAGGCCAGGTCGATCATCAGGATGGCGTTTTTCTTCACCACCCCGATCAGCAGGAACAGCCCCAGCAACGAGATCAGGCTGAACTCGCTGCCCACCAGGTACAACGTGAGCAAGGCACCGACCCCGGCCGACGGCAGCGTCGACAGAATGGTCAGCGGGTGAATGTAGCTTTCATACAGAATGCCCAGCACCAGGTACACCGCCAGCAGTGCGCCGAGAATCATGAACGGCTGGCCTCTCTGGCTTTCCTCAAAGGCATTGCCGGTACCGCCCAGCTTGGCGATCACCTCTTCGGGCAGGCCGACCTTGGCCACTGCACGCTCCACGGCGGCCATGGCCGCTTCCTGACTGTAGCCTTCAGCAATATCGAAGGCGATGTCTTCAGAGGCGAATTGCCCTTCATGACTGACCCGGTCGCTGGCCAGGCTGTTTTCATAGCGGGCAAACGCCGACAGCGGCACGCGCGCGCCTGCCGCTGTGATCACCTGCACCTGCTCCAGGGTACGTGGGTCCTGCGCGTACTGCGGGTTGACCTCCATCACCACCTGATACTGGTTCAGGCTGTCGTAGATGGTCGAGATCTGCCGCTGGCTGTAGGCATTGTTCAGCACCGCAGTGACCATGTTCATGTCTATGCCCAGGCGCTTGGCCTGTTCGCGATCGACCACCAGCGTCACTTGCTGGGTACCGCTGCCTTCACGCGCATCGATCGCGGTGAGCTCTGGCAAGGTCTTCAGGGCGGCAACAACCTTCGGGTACCACTCGCGCAACAAGGCCAGGTCGCCGCTTTGCAAGGTGTAGAGAAACTGTGAAGAGCTCTGCTCGCGCCCACTACCGCCAAATTGCAGGTCTTGATCCGCCATCAGGAACAAGCGCCCGCCCGGCACCTTGGGCATGTTCTTGCGCAAACGTTCGATGACTTTCTGTGCCGAGTCCTTGCGTTCTCTGATCGGCTTCAGGCGTACCAACACCATGGCGTTGTTGATGCCGCTGTTGCCACCGATGAAGCCAGCGACACTTTCCACCGCAGGGTCTTGGAGCAACGCCCGACGGTAGGTCTCCATCTTCGGCTGCATGACCGAAAACGACAGGCCATCGTCACCACGCACGAACCCCATGAGCTGGCCGGTGTCCTGCTGCGGCATGAAGGTCTTGGGCACCACGACGTAAAGGGCAATGTTCACACCGATGGTCAGCAACAGGCTGATGAGTGTCAGCCGACGATGACGCAGTGCCCAACCCAGGGTGCGGTCATAACCGGCCATCATGCGCTGGTTGAGTTGCTCGCTCCACCGCTGCAGGCGGGTCTGCTGGCCAACCGGGTGCGGCTTGAGCCAGCGGGCGCAGAGCATCGGTGTCAGGGTCAGCGACACCACCAGCGAGACGATGATCGCGGCCGCCAGGGTGATGGAGAACTCACGGAACAACGACTGAACAATGCCACCCATGAACAGGATGGAGATGAACACCGCCACCAGCGACACGTTCATCGACAACAATGTGAAACCCACCTCCTTGGCCCCGAGAAACGCAGCACGCATCGGCTCGATGCCTTCATCGATGTGCCGGGAAATGTTTTCCAGCACCACGATGGCATCGTCCACTACCAGCCCAGTAGCCAGGATCAGCGCCATCAGCGACAGGTTGTTCAGGGAAAAACCGCACAGGTACATGATTGCGAAGGTACCCACCAGCGATACGGGTACCGCCAGGGTCGGAATCAGCGAGGCGCGCAGGTTGCCGAGGAACAGGAACACCACCAGGACGACCAGGGCCACCGCAATCAGCAAGGTATGCTCAGCCTCCTTGAGGGTGGCCTTGATCACGGGCGAACGGTCCATGGCCAGATCCAGTTTGACACTGGCCGGCATCAGCGCTTCAAGGGCCGGCAACTGCTCCTTGATCTTCGCCACCGTCTCGATGATGTTGGCCCCGGTCTGGCGGTTGATGACCAGCAGCACCGCGTCCTGATCATTGAAAAAGCCACTGTTATAGCGGTTTTCCACGCCATCACTGATCTTGGCCACATGGCTCAGGCGCAGCACCGAACCGTCCTGGTAACGGATCACCAGGGGCTCATAATCCTTGGCCTCGTACAGTTGATCGTTAGCCTGAACCTGCCAGTTGCGCGCACTGTCTTCGACGAAGCCTTTGGGCCGGCGCTGGTTGGCGTTGGCGATGGTCTCGCGCACGTCATCCAGGGCCACGCCATACTGGTTAAGCATCTGTGGTTCCAGCTCGATGCGCACCGCCGGCAGCGAGCTACCACCAATCTGCACCTCCCCAACCCCGGGCACCTGGGACAGGCTCTGCGACAAGATGGTCGAAGCAAGGTCGTACAACTGACCTTTCTGCAACACACTGGACGTCAGCGCCAGCACCATGATCGGTGCCTGGGCCGGGTTGATCTTCTTGTAGGTCGGCATGCTTTTCATGCCGCTGGGCAACAGGTTGCGCGAGGCATTGATCGCCGCCTGCACTTCGCGGGCAGCGGCGTCGATATTCTGCCCTTGCTCAAAACCAAGAATCACCCGCGTTGAGCCCTGGCTGGACCGGCTGGTCAGGGTGTTGACCCCGGCAATGGCGCCCATCGAGCGCTCCAGCGGGGTCGCCACGGTCGAGGCCATGACCTCGGGGCTGGCCCCCGGCAAGTTGGCCGACACCACAATCACCGGGAAATCGATCTGCGGCAGCGGTGCCACCGGCAGCAAGCCGAAACTCACGCCCCCCAGCAGCATGATCGCCAGGCTCAACAGCATCGTCGCCACCGGACGGCGAATAAACGGGCCGGACAGGTTCATCGGCGGCAGCTCCAGTCCAACGTCATACCGGCACTCCCGCGGCACTGCGACCACTGAAACGCCGCGCCAGCCGATCGAAATACAAGTAGATCACCGGCGTAGTGAACAGCGTCAGCACCTGGCTGACCAACAGGCCTCCCACCATCACCAGGCCCAGTGGCTGACGCAGCTCTGCGCCGGAGCCCGTAGCCAGCATCAACGGCACAGCGCCGAACAGCGCCGCGAGGGTGGTCATCAAAATGGGCCGGAAACGCAATAACGCCGCTTCATAGATCGCCGTTTGTGGATCAACACCGCGGGTACGTTCAGCCTCCAGGGCGAAGTCGATCATCATGATCGCGTTCTTCTTGACGATACCGATCAGCAGGATGATGCCGATGATTGCAATCATCCCCAGGTCATGGCCACTGAGCAGCAAGGCCAGCAAGGCCCCGACCGCAGCAGACGGCAAGGTCGAGAGGATCGTCACCGGGTGGATGTAGCTCTCGTAGAGCACCCCCAACACGATGTACATGGTTACCACGGCAGCCAGGATCAACAACAAGGTACTCGACAGCGAGGCCTGGAACGCTTCGGCTGCACCCTGGAAGCGTGTCTGCACCCCGAGCGGCATGCCAATGTTCTGCTGCACCTGCTCAATCGCCTTGACCGCCTCGCCCAGCGCAACACCGGGCGCCAGGTTGAACGACATCATCACTGCCGGGAACTGGCCGATATGGGCAATTGCCAACTGCGCCTGACGCTGCTCGATACGTGCCAGGCTCGACAAGCGGACCTGCCCACCATCGGCGCTCTTGACGTAGACCTGCTCCAGCGCCTGTGGGCCAAGGGTGGCAGCGTCAGCAGCCTGCAAGACCACACGGTACTGGGTAGCCTGGGTGTAGATGGTGGAGATCTGGCGCTGCCCGAAGGCGTCATAGAGCGCGTTGGTGATGTCGGCAACGCTGATACCCAGGCGTCCGGTCGCATCGCGATCGATGATCAGGTACACCTGCAAGCCCTTGTCCTGCAGGTCGCTGGCAACATCAGTGAGTTCCGGCCGCAGGCGCAAGGCATCGACCAGCTTGCCGCTCCACTGCGCCAGCAACTCGGCGTCCGGCGATGACAGGCTGAACTGGTACTGCGTGCGGCTGACCCGGTCTTCGATGCTCAAGTCCTGCACCGGCTGCATGAACAGGCGCATACCGACCAGCTTGTCGACCTCTGGCTGCAGACGCTGGATCACCTGGGCCGCAGTCAGGTCACGTTCATTGTGCGGCTTGAGGTTGATCAACAAGCGGCCACTGTTCAGCGTTGCGTTGTCGCCATCAACCCCGATATACGACGAAAGGCTCTGCACCGCCGGGTCCTTGAGGATGATCGCCGACAAGGCTTGCTGACGCTCACTCATGGCGGCGAACGATACCGACTGCGGCGCCTCGGAAATCCCCTGGATAACCCCGGTGTCCTGCACCGGGAAGAACCCCTTCGGCACCATCAGGTACAACACGACGGTCAGGCCCAGGGTTGCCACCGCCACCAACAGGGTCAGCGGCTGGTGACGCAGCACCCACTGCAAACCCTGGCCATAATGACCAATC
Source organism: Pseudomonas sp. HLS-6 (assembly GCF_002753995.1). Lineage (NCBI taxonomy): Bacteria > Pseudomonadati > Pseudomonadota > Gammaproteobacteria > Pseudomonadales > Pseudomonadaceae > Pseudomonas > Pseudomonas sp. HLS-6. The sequence goes on along the minus strand of NZ_CP024478.1, from coordinate 2,444,517 downwards.
ATCCAGTCGATCCAGGCGCCGCTAGCACGGTAGAAGCGGCTCTGCTCCTCTGCCTTGGGTTCACGCTTGAGCAGCCGCGCGCACATCATCGGCGTCAGTGTCAGCGAAACCACCAGGGAAATCAGGATGGCCACGGCCAGGGTAATGGCGAACTCACGGAACAGCCTGCCCACCACGTCGGCCATGAACAGCAGTGGGATCAATACCGCAATCAGGGAGAAGGTCAGCGACACCAGGGTAAAGCCGATCTGCCGGGCGCCCTTGAGCGCAGCCTGCAGCGGCGTTTCGCCTTCTTCGATATGCCGGGAGATGTTCTCCAGCATGACGATGGCATCGTCCACCACAAAGCCGGTGGCAATGGTCAGTGCCATCAGCGTCAGGTTGTTGATCGAGAAGCCCGCCAGGTACATCACCGCGAAGGTGCCGATCAATGACAGCGGCACGGTGATGGAGGGAATCAAGGTGGCGCTCAAGCGACGCAGGAAGACAAAGGTGACCATGACCACCAGGGCGATGGCGATCAACAGCTCATACTGTACGTCCTTGACCGAGGCCCGAATGGTCTGGGTACGGTCAGTGAGTATCACGACATCAAGGCCGGCTGGCAGGTTGTCGGTAATCGACGGCAGCAGGGTCTTGATCCGGTCGACCACCTCAATGACGTTGGCCCCCGGCTGGCGCTGAATATTGAGCAGCACTGCCTGGTTCTGGTTGGCCCAGGCCGCCAGACGCTCGTTCTCGGCACCGTCGACGATCTCGGCAACGTCCTTGAGCCGCAACGGCGCGCCATTGTTGTAGGCCAGGATCAGGTTGGCGTATTCCTCGGGCGAACGCAGCTGGTCGTTGGCGTCGAGCATCGACACCCGGGTCGGGCCGTCAAAGTTGCCCTTGGGCTGGTTGACGTTGGACGCACCGATCAATGTACGCACATCGGCCAGGTTAAGCCCGGCCGCCGCCAGGGCATCGGGGTTGACCTTGATGCGTACCGCCTGGCGCTGGCCGCCGGCGATGCTGACCATCCCTACCCCGCTGATCTGCGCGATCTTCTGCGCGACCCGGGTATCGACCAGGTCATTGAGCTTGGGCAACAGCATGGTTTTCGAGGTGATGGCCAGGGTCAGCACAGGGGTATCGGCCGGGTTGACCTTGTTGTACACCGGTGGCGCCGGCAGGTCGCTGGGCAGCAGGTTGCTGGCAGCGTTGATCGCCGCCTGCACCTGTTGTTCGGCGACATCCATGTTCATGTCCAGGCTGAACCGCAGGGTCAGCACCGAAGCACCGCCCGAGCTGGTGGAAGCCATCTGGGTCAGCCCGGGCATTTGCCCGAACTGGCGCTCAAGCGGCGCGGTGACAGCGCTGGTCATCACCTGAGGGCTGGCACCGGGATAAAGCGTCATGACCCGAATGGTCGGGTAATCGACCTGCGGCAAAGCCGCCACCGGCAGCAACCTGTAGGCGATAAGGCCCGCCAGCACGATAGCCAGCATGCTCAGTGTGGTCGCCACCGGGCGCAGGATGAACAGCCGCGAGAGGTTCATGCGCCCGCCTTACCCTTGGCACCCTGAGCACCCGGGCGCGCCGAGGCATCCTGCTGCTCCTGCCCCTGCAAGTGCTGGCCGGGGGTCGCTGGCACCTCGGAACTGTCATTGACCACATCCACATCACTGCCATCACGCAAACGGTCGGTGCCTTCCAGCACCACCCGCTCGCCCTTGGCCAGGCCCTCGATCACCACAGTGTGCTCACCATCGCTGGCACCGACCTTGAGTTTGCGGATGCGCACCTTCTTGTCGCCGTCCATCACATACACGAAGGAGCCCTCGGTACCGAACTGAATCGCTGCCGACGGGGCCAACACCACGTCTTTCAGCGTATCGGCCAGCAAGCGCACATTGACGAACTGGTTGGGGAACAACACTTCGTCCTGGTTCTCGAAGCGTGCCTTGAACTTCAGGGTACCGGTCGTGGTGTCGATCTGGTTGTCCAGGCTGCTCAGCACCCCGACGGCCTGCTGCTTGAGATCCCCCCGATCCCAGGCCTCCACCGCCAGCTTGGCGCCACTGCGATAACGCGCAAGCACCGTCGACAGTTCGGCCTCGGGCAAGGTAAAGGCGACGGTGATCGGCTGGGTTTGAGTGATGACCACCAGCGCCGTGGTGTCGTTGGCCGCCACCAGGTTGCCGACATCAAGCTGGCGCAGGCCAAGACGACCACCGATCGGCGCACGGATCTTGCTGAACTCCAGGTTCAGCCTGGCATCGCCAACGGCCGCCTGATTGGTCTTGATGGTGCCCTGATACTGCTCAACCAAGGCCGCCTGGGTATCGAGGGTCTGCTTGGCGATGCTGTCTTCAGCATAAAGGCCCTTGTAACGCTCCAGGTCGATCTGGGCATTTTTCAGTTGTGCCAGGTTCTGCGCCAGGGTGCCTTCTGCCTGTTGCAAGGCGATCTGGTAGCTGCGCGGATCGATCTCAGCCAGCAGATCACCGGCTTTCACCTTCTGCCCCTCCTGGAAGTTGACCTTTACCAACTCACCGGCCACGCGGCTGCGCACGTTCACCGTGTTGGTGGCCGTAACCGTGCCCAATGCCTTTAGGTACACCGGAAAGTCCGCCACGGTAGCAGGCGCCACACGCACCGGCACCGGCCCACCAAAGGCCCCGAAGCCCGGTCGACCGCCCTTTCCTGGCGCCATACTGGTGTCTTTTACCGGTGTCGAAGGCCACAGCCACCAACACAGGCCGACGACCAGCAACAGGATCAGCAGGCCAACGAGCCAGGGACGAGGGGAACGGGAAGCAGAAGCATGCATTGGGTGATCGACCATTGTGCGCAGGGATATCTTTTGAGAAGGCTGAACGATAAGCAGATGAGACCGTTAAGCAAAGCGCCTTTACCGGCAATTTACTTAGCGCTGACAGAGGCAAGATGCTGAACTATAAATAAAAACGGCCTGGACGAAGGCCAGGCCGTTACAAACGCTTGCAAATCCATACGCCTTGATCGCCGGTATTACCGGCGATGGCGTCGGATTACTTCAACGTTACTTCAACGCAGCCAGGGCGGCGTCGTAGTTTGGTTCTTCGGCGATTTCCTTGACCAACTCGCTGTGCAGCACCTTGTCGTTCTCGTCCAGAACCACTACGGCACGTGCCGTCAGGCCAGCCAGTGGGCCGTCAGCAATGGCAACACCGTAGTTTTCGATGAACTCACGGCCGCGCAGGGTCGAGAGGTTCTTGACGTTTTCCAGGCCTTCGGCACCGCAGAAACGGGCCTGGGCAAACGGCAGGTCAGCCGAGATGCACAGCACAACGGTGTTGGCGACATCGTTGGCCTTGGCATTGAAGGTGCGCACGGACGTGGCGCAGGTCGGGGTATCGACACTCGGGAAAATGTTCAACACTTTGCGCTTGCCGGCGAAGTCTTTCAGCGACACATCAGCCAGGCCAGCGCCGACCAGGCTGAACGCAGGTGCCTGGGTGCCAACCTGCGGCAGTTCCCCATTGACCTGAACCGGATTGCCTTTAAGAGTCACTTGAGCCATGAACGGAGTCCTTATGCGGGAGTTGAGTAAAGGACCAGAGTTAACCACGAAAGTGCCCCGTCACCTATGGGCAGACAAAAATTGTTGAGTTTTCAGACAATTCTTGTAGACAATCTGCAAGCTTAAACCCGGCCCTCGGCATACTGTTCGCCCAATTAGCGGGATTGGTCAAGCGCCCTCAAACACGCACCCTCCTGATGAAAGCAGGCATGTCCATTCGCGATGTCGGGCCTGATGCCCCGTTCCGCCTTTACGGCGTGTCACTCTTGTCGGGCAAATGTGACCAAAACCCTCGTCCCAACATCCGGCCCTCCGCTGCGCTGCGCTGCGGGTTCAGCGTATGAAAAAAGCACTGCCGGAAAGGCAGACGCCTTAGTGGATAGAGTGGATTTCCTGCATTGGCTTTTTTGTCAGTGCGCGCAGTAGCAGGCGCTGCAGGGTGTCCCTTCAGGAGGCTGAGTGGAGCCGTCGCGTAGTGGGGTGCGAGGCAGGGATGCCTCGCAAGTGCTGATGGGCCATGGATGGCCCGTCGGCGCGCCCACACGGGAGCGATGGCGTAAGGAAGGAACCCGAAGCGCAGCGTAGGGCCGGATGTCGGGACAGGGCGTTTTGCCCACTTTTGTGCCGTTCAAAAGTGGGTCGCCGTAAAAGGCGAAACCTGTCGGTGGTGCCACTGCAGGGAATGGATATGTTCGCGAAGGCGAGTGCCACCCACCACAAACACGCCCACCAAACCTGATGAAAGCAGGCATATCCATTCACGATGTCGGACCTGATACCCCGCGGGGCCGCGCTGAAGGGCCTTCCTGGCCCTCAGCACAAGGCATCAGCCCAACAGCGAATACACCAGCGCCGAAATGGCCACCAGGCCCACCGCGACCACGAACACGTTGGACAGCGCACCGCTGTACTGACGCATGGCAGGTACACGACGGATGGCGTACATCGGCATCAGGAACAGAATGGCTGCGATGACCGGCCCGCCAAGGGTTTCGATCATGCTGAGGATGCTTGGATTGCGCGTGGCAACGATCCAGCACACCACCAGCATGAACGCTGCGGTAACCCGGTCCAGCGCCTTGGCACCCGGGCGCCAGCCGCTTTTGACGATCATGCCCTTGAGGCCTTCGCTGGCACCGATGTAGTGACCCAGGAATGACTTGGAAATGGCCACGAAGGCAATCAGCGGCGCGGCAAACGCAATGGTCGGGTTACTGAAATGGTTGGCCAGGTACGACAGGATCGACAGGTTCTGCGCCTTGGCTTCGGCCAGTTGGGCTGGCGTCAGGGTCAATACGCAACTGAACACGAAGAACAGCACCATCACCACCATCAACAAGTGGGCACGGGCCAGGATCTGCCCGCTGCGCTGCTCAGCGTTCACACCGTAACGGCGTTTCTGGTCGACGGCGAAGGCCGAGATGATCGGTGAGTGGTTGAACGAAAACACCATCACCGGAATCGCCAGCCACAGGGTATGCAGAAACGCAGAGGCCGACGGAACTTCGCTGGCCGTCGTCAGGATGCCGCCGTTCCAATGGGGAATGAGGAACACCGCCAGAAACGCCAGGGCGACGATAAACGGGTACACCAACAGGCTCATGGCTTTGACGGTGGCCTGTTCACCACACCGTACTACGGCCAACAAACCGAGGATCAGCACAAGGGACAGCACCGCACGCGGCGGCGGCGTAAGGTGCAACTGGTGCTCCATGAAGCTGCTGACGGTATTGGTCAAGGCCACGCTGTAGATCAGCAAGATCGGGAAGATCGCAAAGAAGTACAACATTGTGATCAAGGCACCGGCCTTGAGCCCGAAGTGCTCCTCTACAACCTCGGTGATATCCGCGCCATCGCGACCTGACAACACGAAACGGGTCAGCCCACGGTGAGCAAAGAAGGTCATCGGAAATGCCAACAGCGCCAGGACCAACAGCGGCCAAAAACCGCCGAGACCCGCGTTGATCGGCAGAAACAAGGTGCCTGCGCCGATAGCCGTGCCGAACAGGCCCAGCATCCAGGTGGTGTCATGACGGGCCCAGTTGCCAAGGGCAACGGGGGTCGATTCAAAGCGCTGATCAACGCTTGGGGCCTGCTCGTTCATCCGGGTGCAACTCCACTCGCAAGACTACAACAGGGCCAGGAGCTGCGAAACAGACGCCTCATCGCTCCCAACCTATAGTAAGGGGGCGCGATTTTGCGCTGATTGGTTGCACTTGCAAAGTGCTACCAGAGGAACGGTTGCACTTGGTGCAACATCACCCAGGAAAACAACGTCAAACAGGTACTACCTCATCACAGGCAGGCCAGCCCCCACGCGGCTCGGTGAGCGCCGGGAGCAAGGCTTGCCTGCGAGGGTATCAGTGAGGTGTCAGCACAGGCGCGGCGTTACGCCTGACGCTGCACCGCAGCAAACGCCTTCGCCACCTGCTGCAGGTTGTCCGGGCGCAGGCCCGCCATGCAGACCCGACCGCTATCGATCAGGTACACACCAAATTCGTCACGCAGACGACGAACCTGCTCAACGCTGAAGCCGGTGTAGCTGAACATGCCACGCTGACGCAGGAAGAACTGGAAGTCCTGACCCGGCAACAGCGCGGCCAAGGCATCGACCAGCCCCTGGCGCATTTCAAGAATACGCAGGCGCATCTGTTCCACTTCGGCTTCCCACTGGGCATTCAGGCCCGCGTCGCCGAGCACGGCTGCGACCAGTTGGGCACCGAAGTTCGGTGGGCTGGAATAGTTGCGACGCACGGTGGCCTTGAGCTGGCCCAATACACTTTGTGCACTGTCCAGATCGTCACAGACTACCGACAAGCCGCCTACGCGCTCGCCATACAGCGAGAAGATCTTCGAGAACGAATTGCTGACCAGGCAGGGTACGCCTGCACGGGCAACTTCACGGATGGCGTAGGCATCGTCTACCAGGCCTTCGCCAAAGCCCTGATAGGCAATGTCAAGGAACGGGATCAGGCTGCGCGCCTTGACCACTTCGATCACCTGCTGCCACTGCGCCTGGCTCAGGTCGACACCGGTAGGGTTATGGCAGCATGGGTGCAACAGCACAATGCTGTTGGCCGGCAGGGTCTGCAACGTCGCGAGCATGCCGTCAAAATTCAGCCCGCGGCTCTGCTGATCAAAGTACGGGTAGGTGTTGACCTTGAAACCTGCACCTTCAAAGATTGCGCGGTGGTTGTCCCAGGTCGGATCACTGACCCAGACCTGCGACTCCGGGAAGTAACGCTTGAGGAAGTCAGCCCCTACTTTCAATGCCCCCGAACCGCCAACGGTCTGCACGGTAGCCACACGTCCACCCTCTACCGCAGGATGACCGGCGCCGAACAGCAGGGTCTGGATAGCCTGGCGATAGCTGCCCAGGCCTTCCATCGGCAGATACAGCGACGCCTGGTGAGGCTGGCCGGCCAGGCGTTTTTCCGCCTCGGCCACAGCGCCCAGTTGCGGTACCACACCGGCAGCATCGTAATACAGACCGATACTCAGGTTGACCTTGTCGGCACGAGGGTCGGCCTTGAAGGTCTCCATCAGCGAGAGAATCGGGTCGCCGGCATAGGCATCAACATGTTTGAACACAGCGTGCAGCTCCTTGGGTCAGGACAGTTCGGACTAACAGCTGTCGCGAGGATACCTGTACTGAACGCCAAGGAACATGTCTTCGCGTGCAACTCGTCAGTGCAGCACTGCACGGCCCCGCATCGCCGTCATCGGCTCATTGCTCTCCCGCAAGGGCTCGCAACTGCTCCAACTCCTGCACCGTCAGGGTCACGCCCTGCTGCGCCGACAACTCGCGCTCGCGATAACGCCGCTCACCCGGCATACGTTTCAAGCCCACCTCATGCATCTGGCTCACCAGCTCGCGGCTGCGCTCGGCAAAGCGATTACCCACTGATTTGGCAGGATCGATGACAATGATCAATTGCCCGGTCCAGGGCGTCTTCGCACCGGGGTGCTGCGACCAGTCGAACTCGAACGAGAAGTTACCGCCCGTCAACGCTGCTGCCAGCAGCTCGACCATCATCGACAACGCCGAACCCTTGTGCCCACCAAAAGGCAGCAGCGCCCCACCCTCCAGAATCGCCTTGGGGTCACAAGTCGGCTGACCCTGGCTGTCCACCCCCATACCCTCCGGCAATTGCTCTCCCTTGCGCGCAGCAATCTGCACGTCGCCGTGGGCCATGGCGCTGGTGGCCATATCAAAGACAATGGGGTCGCTGCCCGCGCAAGGTGCAGCGAAGGCGATCGGATTGGTGCCAAACAACGGCCGCTGCGCACCATGAGGGACCACGCAGGTCATGCTGTTGACCACGCTCAGGGCAACCAACCCCTCTTCGGCGAACGGCTCTACGTCTGGCCACAGGGCCGCAAAGTGGTGGGAATTGTGAATGGCCAGCACCGCCACACCGGCACTGCGCGCCTTTTCCACCAGCAACCCACGGGCAGCGGCCAGTGCAGGCTGAGCAAAACCACCCCTGGCATCAACCCGGACATAACCAGAGGCGACATCTTCGACGTCTGGCTGCGCCTTGCCGTCTACCCAGCCACTGGCCAGGGTCGATACATACCCCGGAATGCGAAAAACACCGTGGCTGTGGGCGCCGTCACGCTGAGCGCTGGCGCAGTTGTACGCCAGCGCGTCGGCAACGGCCTCACTGGTACCATGACGAACGAATATCCGATGCAGCAAAGCCTGCAGTTCGGCAAAGGCAAGGTGCGCGACTGCAGTATCAGGACGTGCGGACATCTGAAGCTCCCTTGTTGGAATTGGACTGGGCTACAGCGATGAGCAGGCTGGAAACTCTCGCGCAGTGACAGCTATCTGTCAAATGTTGACTTGATGACAGAAAACATTCATTTTCTTCGCCAAGCGCAACCGCCGTGAGAGTCGTCCGTGAGCCAACCGATCAAACAACGCCTGGAAAGCAGCCTGCAGAACGCCTCGGCGTCTGGGCGCAAGATCGCCACTTACATGCTGGGCAACCTGCATGAACTGCCTTTCCAGACCGCTGCCAGCATCGCCGACAAACTTGGCATCAGCGAGTCCAGTGTCGGCCGTTTCTGCCGCGCACTGGGCTATGAACACTTCAAGGCGCTCAAACACGACCTCAAGAATGACCTGGGCGATGGCCCCTGGCTGGTTGGTGATCGCCTGCAAGAATTCCGCCAACAACGGCGCGAGTCTGAAGAAGGTGCCTCTCGCAGCTTTGAACTGGAAGTCGCAGCCTTGGTGCGGGTGCATGAATACAGCCACACCGCGCTTTGGCACAGCGTCGCCCAACGCCTCTCTGAACGACGGAAGATATTCGTCGCCGGCTTTCAGACCGAGCGCGGAATCGCCCTGTGCATGGTGCACCTGCTGCAATACCTGCGTGATGGCGTGCACGCCGTCGATGGCAGCGCCGGGCACTTTGGCGACGTGCTGCTCAGCCAGCCAGACGACTGTGCCCTGGTGGTGTTCGAGGCGCGCCGCTACTCACGCCATGCCCTGAACCTGTGTCGCAAGGCACAGGAAGCGGGCATCCCGGTAACACTGGTTACCGACACCTTCTGCGACTGGGCCGATGCCCACGCCGACGAAGTCTTTCGTATACCCACCGATTTCAATCTGTTCTGGGAGTCCACCGCGACGATGCTGTCGTGGGTACACCTGATGGTCAACGAGGTCTGCAAGAAACTCGGACCGGATGTTGAAAAACGCTTGGAAGCCACTGCCGCTCTACACAACGAATTCGTTGGCTACACGTCAACGAACAAACAATAGCCAGAGTGCAAAATACCAATCGAGGTACATGATGAAACGAGTCGTCCACCTTGCAAGCGCTTGCGTACTGATGCTCGCCGGAATCGGCGCAGCCCAGGCAGAAACCTTGAAAATCGCCACCGAAGGCGCTTACCCCCCTTTCAACTACGTCGACTCGGATAACAAGCTGCACGGCTTCGACGTCGATATCGCCAACGCCCTGTGCGAACGCATGCAGGTGCAATGCACCCTGGTCGCCCAGGACTGGGAAGGGATCATTCCGGCACTGATGGCCAAGAAATACGATGCTGTGGTCGCGTCGATGATCAACACCGAAGAGCGCCGCAAGAAGATCGCCTTCACCAACCACTACTACAAGACCCCCCTTTCGGTCGCCGTGGCCAAGGACAGCAAGATCACCGACGCGCAGACCGACTTCAAGGGCTACACCGTGGGCGCGCAATCGTCCTCGACCCAGGCCATCTATGCCGAAGACGTCTATGGCAAGGCCGGCGCCGAGGTCAAGCTCTACCCTACCCTTGATGAAGCCAACGCCGACCTCGCCGCAGGCCGCCTGGATGGCGTGATTGCCGACAAGTTTCCGCTGATCGAGTGGCTGAACAAGTCCGGCAAGGACTGCTGCAAGTTCATTGGCGATGTCAAAGGCACCACCGCCGATGCCTCGATCGCCGTTCGCAAGGACGACGACGCCCTGCGCGAACGCCTGAACAAGGCGCTGGACGAGATCGTCGCCGACGGCACCTACCAGAAGATCTCCAGCCGCTACTTCGACTTCGATATCTACCAATAAGCCCCACATCCCTGCAGGAGCCGGCCTTGCCGGCGATAGGCGCCAGGCCTAGATCGCGGTGACAACGCGTCGATGCCATACCGGCTCCTGCACGGTCAAAAAAGAGGGTTCGAGCATGATCGAACAACTGTCACTGCTGTCGTTTGCCAGCGGCGGCTGGGGCCAGGCATTGCTGGCCGGCGCCGTAGTCACCATCAGCCTGGCCCTGGCCTGCCTGCCCATTGGCTTGCCCCTGGGGCTGGGTGTCGCCCTCGCCGCCCGCTCGCCAAAGCGCTTCCCGAAGGCTGCAGCTACCGTCTTCTCCACCGTGTTCCGTGGCCTGCCAGAGCTGCTGACCCTGCTGATCATCTATTACGGCTGCCAGATAGCAGCACAGAAAATCCTCGCCGCCATGGGTTATGAAGGTGAAGTGCTGATCAACACCTTCCTGGCCGCGATGATCGCCTTCAGCTTCGTCTTCGCCGCCTTTTCCAGTGAGATCTGGCTGGCAGCGTTCAAGACCGTGCCCAAGGGCCAATACGAAGCATCGGCGGCGCTGGGCCTGAGCAAGACCACAACCTTTCGCAAAGTGGTGTTTCCGCAACTGGTACGTATTGCCTTGCCCGGCCTGTCGAACAACTGGCTGTCACTGCTCAAGGACACGTCGCTGGTTTCGACCATCTCCCTGGTGGACCTGATGCGCCAGACCAACCTGGCGGTCAGCGTTACCAAGGAGCCCATGTTTTTCTATGCCGTCGCCTGTTTTGGCTACCTGCTGTTTTCGGCCCTGTCAGGACGCGCCTTTAGCGTTATCGAGCGGTATTTCAGTCGCCACCTGCGGAGCGCACGCCCATGACTTTCGATGATCTGCTAAGGCTGTTCCTCGATCCCGAGCTGCTGGAGCGCTACGGCCCGCGCTTTGTCGATGGCCTGCTGGTGACAGCCAAACTGGTGGCAATCTCGTTCACCCTCGGCGCAATCCTCGGCCTGCTGCTGGCCCTGGCGCGGCTGTCGAACAACCTGGTCGTGCAGCGCCTGAGTGCCGGCTATATCTACTTTTTCCGCGGTTCGCCACTGCTGGCCCAACTGTTCATGCTGTATTACGGCCTGAGTTCCTTCAAGGGCTTCTGGCAGGACGTCGGGCTCTGGTGGTTTTTCCGCGAGGCGTGGTACTGCACCCTGCTGGCGTTCACCCTGAACACCGCCGCCTACCAAGCCGAGATCTTCCGCGGCAGCCTGATGGCGGTCGCTCCCGGGCAGTATGAAGCCGCCAAGGCGCTGAGCCTGAAGCGCTCGACCACCTTCTTCAAGGTCATCCTGCCCCAGTCACTGATTGTCGCCGTTGGCCCACTGGGCAACGAATTGATCCTGATGATCAAGGCCAGCGCCATTGCTTCGCTGGTGACCATCTATGACCTGATGGGTATCACCAAACTGGCCTTCTCGCGCAGTTTCGACTTCCAGATCTACCTCTGGGCTGCAGTGCTCTACCTGCTGATCGTCGAGATCGTGCGACGCAGCCTCAAACACATCGAAGGCCGTCTGGGCCGTCACCTGCGCTAAACCGTGCAGCCTTTCGAGGACCGTTCCATGCAATGCCAAACCATCGTTCTGGGCGCCGGTATCGTCGGCGTCAGCACCGCCCTGCACCTGCAAGCCCGTGGGCGCAAGGTGATTCTGATCGACCGCGCCGAGCCCGGCAGCGGCACCAGCCACGGCAACGCCGGGCTGATCGAGCGCTCCAGCGTGATCCCCTACGCCTTCCCCCGCGAGCTTTCCCGCCTGCTGCGCTACAGCCTGAATCGCCAACCCGATGTGCGCTACAGCCTGCGCTACCTGCCCAAGGCTGGCCCCTGGCTGCTCAAGTACTGGCAGAACTCCTCGCCTGCCGGTGTCGCCGTAGCCACCCGCGCCATGCTGCCACTGGTGGAACGCTGCGTAGAGGAGCACGACGCTCTGATCGAAGCTGCCGAACTCGGCGACCTGATCAAGGCCAAGGGCTGGATCGAGGTGTACCGCAATGCCGAGGCCTTTGCCACTGCACAGGATGAGGCCCACGCGCTCAAGCCCTACGGCCTGCGCTATGAGATCCTCGACCGCCAACAACTGCACGCCCGCGAAGTCGATCTCAGCGAAAACGTCGTTGGCGGCATCCACTGGCTAGACCCCAAAACAGTCAGCGACCCAGGTGGCCTGACGCGCGGCTATGCCGCACTGTTCGTCAAACGCGGTGGCCAGTTCATTCATGGCGACGCCCGCACCCTGCGCCAGGTGGCCGGCGATTGGCAGGTCGACAGCCGCCAGGGGCCGATCACCGCAGCTGAGGTCGTCATCGCCCTTGGCCCGCAAGCCGCCGATCTGTTCAAGCCGCTGGGCTACAGCATTCCGCTGGAGATCAAGCGGGGTTACCACGCCCATTATCGCCCCCGCGCTGGTGCCGAGCTGACGCACTCGATCTGCGACGTACAGGGTGGCTTCGTACTGGCCCCCATGGTCAAGGGCATCCGCCTGACCACCGGCATCGAATTTGCCGCCAGCGACGCGCCGGCCAATCAAATCCAGCTGGAACGCTGCGAGGCCATCGCACGCAAGCTCTTCCCTCTCGGCGAGCGCATCGAAGCCGAGCCCTGGCTGGGGCGCCGTCCATGCCTGCCGGACATGCGCCCGGTCATTGGCCCGGCACCGCGTCACAAAGGCCTGTGGTTCAACTTCGGGCATGCTCACCACGGCCTGACCCTGGGCCCGGTCAGCGGCCGCTTGCTGGCGGAAATGATCACCGGTGCCAAGCCTTTCACCGACCCTGCGCCCTACAGTGCACAGCGCTTCAACTGACTTCGGGAGAACAATAACAATGCCTAGCCCCCTGAGCCTTGCCTCTGCCCAACCCATCGCCCAGCCCGACCCACGCAACGTCGTGGTGAAGATTGAAGGCCTGAACAAGTACTACGGCGCCTACCATGTACTGCGCGATATCGACCTGCAGGTACGCGAAGGCGAGCGCATCGTCCTCTGCGGGCCTTCAGGCTCGGGCAAGTCGACACTGATCCGCTGCATTAATCGCCTGGAGATCGCTGAAAAGGGCACGATTCGGGTCAATGACACCGACCTTGCCGAAAACACCCGCCAAGCCGCTCAAGTACGCAGCGAGATCGGCATGGTGTTCCAGCATTTCAACCTGTTCCCGCACATGAGCGTGCTCGACAACTGCACCCTGGCGCCCATGAGCGTGCGTGGCCTGTCACGCCAGGAAGCCGAGGAGCGCGCACGTTTCTACTTGAACAAGGTCGGCATCGAAAGCCAGGCAGGCAAGTACCCCAGCCAGCTCTCTGGCGGGCAACAACAGCGGGTGGCGATTGCACGGGCACTGTGCATGAAACCGAAAATCATGTTGTTCGACGAGCCCACCTCGGCACTCGACCCGGAAATGGTCGCCGAAGTACTGGACGTGCTAGTAAGGCTGGCCGACACCGGCATGACCATGCTGTGCGTTACCCACGAGATGGGGTTCGCCCGCCAGGTGGCAGAGCGCGTACTGTTCCTGGATGGTGGCCAGATCATCGAGGACAGCCCGCCTGAGGCGTTTTTCAACAACCCTCAAAGCGCACGGGCCAAAGGCTTCCTTGCGCAGATCCTGCACTGAGCCAAGGGCCTTGCGCGATCCTGTCTCGCCAAGGCCCATACTCCCGCAGCGCGCGCCAAAAACGTTAAATATAATGAACTACAAAAATCAAAAATTACCTCTATATTTCAAACACTTAGCAAGCTTAACGGCAAAATTAGTAGCTTACTAAGCAATAATTTTACACAAAGCTGTTTGACATATTTAACGGCGCTGGCAAGCTATGTAACAGGTTTCGACTGGAAACAGGCCATTGCGTGCCTTCCGGCAGTGCTCGAAACCTCAGGTAGCATCAGGCTGTATCGATGCGCCTGCACAACAATGACAGGCTGCGCCTGTCCAAAGGTGACATATGCCCAACAGCAACATTGGCAATAAGAATCAGACCCTCCGCAAGCCCGTCGTCCTGATGACCATGGGTGCCCAGGAGCGCAAGGGCCACGACTACCAGGTCATGACCCACAAGTACATCGTTCCACTGGTCGAACTGGCAGGTTGCGTACCGGTTCTGGTACCGACCTGCTGCGGTGCCGACGACCTTGAGCAATACCTGAACATGGCCGACGGTGTTTACCTGACCGGTGCGGGCAGCAACATCGACCCAAGCCTTTACGGCCAGGAAAACCACACCCCAGGCAAAGCCCAGGACAAGGCTCGCGACCTGTTCGACATCCCGTTGGTGCATGCCGCAATTGCGCGTGGCCTGCCAATCTTCGGTATCTGCCGCGGCATGCAGGAAATCAACGTCGCGCTGGGTGGCGATATCTATCAGAAGGTCTATGCCGAACCAGGCTTCAACGACCATCGGGAAAACCCGGAAGACCCAGTGGACATCCAGTACCAGGCTGTACACGGCGTACGCCTTGCACCGAACAGCTGGTTGCGTGAACTGTTGCAGACCGATGAAATTCGCGTCAACTCGCTGCATGGCCAGGGCTTGAAAACCCTCGGCAAAGGCCTTGAGCCTATCGCCCACGCCGAAGACGGCCTGGTCGAAGCCGTCCATGCACCCAGCCTGTCGCCGTTCCTCTTCGCCGTGCAGTGGCACCCGGAGTGGCAAGCTGCGAAAAACCCGGACTCGGTCAAGATGTTCCAGGCCTTCGGCGATGCCTGCCGCCAACGCGTGCGTCTTGCACTAAAAAAGCCTGAAATCGCAGCCTGAGTGCTGCGATGCATCGCCAGCAAGGCCAACTCACACTGAGAGCCAACCTTGCTGGCGATACAGGGGCGACCATCATTTGTTGCGAATGACACGCCTACCCTTCTTTTCCGACTGATCGACTGCGCTAACGCGCAAAGGCGCTGGCAGCGCCAGGCCTTTGTCAATCTGTCGCAAACACCCTAGTAGTAGGCGTTCTCTTTCTGAGAGTGGTCGGTGACGTCACGTACGCCCTTGAGCTCGGGAATACGCTCAAGCAGGGTACGTTCGATGCCTTCTTTCAAGGTCACGTCAACCTGGCCGCAGCCCTGGCAACCACCGCCGAACTGCAGTACGGCAATGCCGTCATCAACCACCTCAATCAAACTGACCTGACCGCCATGGCTGGCCAGCCCCGGGTTGATCTCGGTTTGCAGGTAATAGTTGATACGCTCGTTGATAGGGCTGTCGGCATTGACCATCGGAACCTTGGCGTTCGGCGCCTTGATGGTCAGTTGACCACCCATGCGGTCAGTCGCGTAGTCGACCAAGGCATCCTCAAGGAAAGGCTCGCTGACCGCATCGATCCAGGCGGTGAAGCTCTTCAGGCCCAGGGCGGTATCTTCGGCCTTCTCTTCGCCCGGCTTGCAGTAGGCGATGCAGGTCTCGGCGTACTGGGTGCCCGGCTGGGTGATGAAAATGCGTATGCCGATGCCTGGGGTGTTCTGCTTGGACAGCAGGTCAGCCAGGTAATCATGCGCAGCATCGGTAATCGTTATGGCACTCATTGAAGTGGTTTCCTCACAGACTTGGCGGCAGTTTACGCCAACCTGACGCGCGAACAAAGTCCCAGTATTTTTGTCGGGAAACAACAGCCGCTTCGGGCGTCCTGAGCAGAAAGCCCAAACGCCGGAAGCGGCCTGATGAAGGGAGAATCGCCCTAGAGGTTTTCGTAGCGGTTCATATCCAGTACACCCGCTTCCACCGGCTCGGTTTCCTTGATGTAGGTGCTCAGGTCATGGAAATACTGCCAGAACTGCGGATGACTGCGGCGTACGCCCCAACGCATGACAATACGCTCGAATTTGGCGGTGTCGTCACGGGCCGCTTCCATGTCCTCGACAAACTCCGGTACATCCCGGGCCGGAATATTGAACATGAAGTTCGGGTAGCTGCTCATCACGCCGGGGTAGAGGGTCAAGGTATCCAACCCCAATTGGTACCGCGACTCCTCACCCAGCATGAAGGCAACGTTGCTGTGGGCGTGGTTGCGCAGCATGGAGTAGACCTGCCGCTTGCCGCCCTCGCCTTCTATACGCAGCATGGTCGCTTCCGGCAACTGGTTGATCACTTTCAGCCCTGCTGCAGGACGCGAAGCCAAGCGGCTCAGAGACTGTTCGACATCGCGGAACTCTTCAGTCATCTGTGGCCGTGAGCAGTAGGCGCCATGGCAGCGATTGATCGGGTCAGGAGCTGCGTTGAGGCTACCGGTCCGCTCGATCAGCTTGAGGCCAAAGTCACGTTTCGGGTCACGCTTGTCCAGCTTCAGGGCGCTCGGGGTGCTGGTATCGATCTCCTCGTAGTCCATCCACATTTTCACCTTGCCGCCGTTCTGGTACCAATCGCTGAGGATGGCACCACGCTTGTTGGCCGGCATCAGGCGCAGGAAGTTTACCTCGGCGCCATTGCGGATCAGATCGAAGTACAGCCGGGTCTGGGCCTGGTGCGACACGTTGCCGAACACATCGAAGTTCACCGCCAGCTGATAGTAGGTACGCTCGAACAGCGGATAATCGAACAGCCACAAGGTCAGCGGCACGTCACCAATGAGGCCCTTGTTGACCGAGGCGCTGTCAAAATGCCGGAAGATGGTCAGCAAGGCGTTGTCATTACCCGCCCATAGGCTTGACCAACTAGGCGCCGGCATGTCGGCATAGGCTTCCCGTCGCAGGCTTTCATACTCGTTGCGCTTGTCACGGTAGGTGTGCCAGAGGGTCAAGATGCTGCCAACATCGTCGATCTGCCCAGGCATTGCCAGCAATGGCGTGGCTTCAGCGCGATACTTGGCATCCGTCAGGTAGCGATCATGGGCCGGCTCCTGGAACAGCGCCCAGAAGTGGTCACGAATCACATCCGTGGCGATCTGCCCACGGCACACCGGGCCGCGAATGAAGGTGCGGACGAAATACTCGGCGTTATCCAGCATGAACTGATAGCGCGCTATCGCCGGGATTGCCTCAAACGTCTCGAACGGGTTGGCGCGGTGGCGTGGACCATAGCCCGGCAGCGCAGCCGCGTGCCAGTCGCCGCTGTAGAACAGCTGTTTGACACGCTTGAGCTTCTGCGGCCCCATCGGGTAGGTGATGTGGGTCTTGTGTACGATGACGCCCTGTACGGGCATCAACCGGTAGTAGAAGTCGGTGCCAGGCGGATCGTTGGGCCGACGCGTGGCAATCAGGTCAATGGGTTGGCCACTGGGTGTACGGGAACGTACCCATTGGAAGAAGTGCCCCGGCTCCCCGCCAACAAAGTAAATGTGTGCCAGAAACAGGTGTTCATACAGCCAACGGCCTACCAGCGCTTCGGTCGAACCCGGGCTGTTGAGCAGCGCTTCCCATTCCTGGATCTGTGCCGCCTCCTTGGCGCTGGGCTGGATCGGGTTGTGCTCAACTGGCGCGCCCGCCGCCAACCAACGCTGCAGGGTCTGGTACTGGGCATCGGTCAGGCCGGTGACCGCCAACGGCATGCCCTCACGGGGATGCGCCTTGGCATAGGCGTCGAACTCGCCGGGCAGCGGGCAGACATTTTCCCGGTTCAAGCCCAGCACGATGTCTTCAGGCAGCTTGGCGTTTGGCTTCAGCGGGGTTGAATGCCCCAGCTCCAGCATCCGCGCCATCAGCGCGGCCTGGCTGCCCTGGTTATCCAGCACCGAGTAGAAGCCCTTGCGCCGCCAGGCATCGACACTGTGGGCGTCGTAGAACAATCGGGTCGGGGGCACTGCAGTCGTGCGGTTGCCCTCGTAGACCGGCACCTTCGAAGCGCCGCGCTCGGCGCCTTCAGCACTTTCCAGCTTGAGCTGGCAGGCGGCATCGTTGCAGGCATGGCAGGCAACGCATTTCTCAGTGAAGATGGGTTGAATGTCCCGGGTATAGGAAATAGCCGGGCTGGATTGAGGCGCTTGCCCCAACGCCATGCCACTGATCAGCAGCGCGACGGCGCCGGCAAGTAAACGATGCACCATGTGCCAATTGTCCTGGAAATTAAAAGCCTCACGATTCTACCGGTGGCAGCACCGTGCCAACATGAATGAAATTCATGCAAATCAGTGACACGTCTAAAAACCGCGCAGCTTTGTTATTATTCCGCAACTTTTGTCTTTGCCCGACCAGGTAGTCCTATGTCTGACCGCAGCGCTCGTTTCCAAGCACTTCAGAAAGCACTCAAAGAGCGCATCCTGATCCTCGATGGCGGCATGGGTACTATGATCCAAAGCTACCGTCTGGAGGAACACGACTATCGTGGCACGCGCTTCGCCGACTGGCCCAGCGACGTCAAGGGCAACAATGACCTGTTGCTGCTATCGCGCCCCGACGTCATCGCCGCAATCGAGAAAGCGTACCTGGATGCCGGTGCCGACATTCTGGAGACGAACACCTTCAACGCCACGCAGATCTCCCAGGCCGACTACGGCATGGAAGCGCTGGTGTATGAACTGAACGTCGAGGGCGCCCGCATTGCCCGCCAGGTGGCCGACGCCAAGACACTGGAAACCCCGGATCGCCCACGCTTCGTAGCCGGCGTGCTCGGCCCGACCAGCCGCACCTGCTCGATCTCCCCGGACGTCAACGATCCCGGCTACCGCAACGTCACGTTCGACGAACTGGTGACCAACTACATCGAGGCCACCCGTGGCCTGATCGAAGGCGGGGCCGACCTGATCCTGATCGAAACCATCTTCGACACTCTCAACGCCAAAGCGGCAATCTTCGCCGTGCAGCAGGTGTTCGAGGAAGACAATGTCGAATTGCCGATCATGATTTCCGGCACCATTACCGATGCCTCGGGCCGCACCCTGTCCGGGCAGACGACCGAAGCGTTCTGGAACTCGGTACGCCATGCCAAACCGATTTCGGTGGGCCTGAACTGCGCCCTGGGTGCCAAGGACCTGCGCCCGTACCTGGAAGAACTGTCGAGCAAGGCCGACACCCAGGTTTCTGCACACCCTAACGCCGGCCTGCCGAACGCGTTCGGCGAGTACGACGAAACCCCGGCGGAAATGGCCGCCGTCGTTGAAGAGTTCGCCGCCAGCGGCTTCCTGAACATTATCGGCGGCTGCTGTGGGACCACGCCTGCGCACATCCAGGCGATTGCCGAAGCAGTGGCCAAGTACCCACCACGGGCTATTCCAGACATCCCCAAGGCCTGCCGACTGTCGGGCCTGGAACCGTTCACCATCGACCGCAACTCGCTGTTCGTCAACGTCGGTGAGCGTACCAACATCACCGGTTCCGCCAAGTTCGCCCGGCTGATCCGCGAAGAAAACTACACCGAAGCCCTGGAAGTCGCCCTGCAGCAGGTCGAAGCCGGCGCCCAGGTCATCGACATCAACATGGACGAAGGGATGCTCGACTCCCAGGCGGCCATGGTCAAGTTCCTCAACCTGATTGCCGGCGAGCCAGACATCTCCCGCGTACCGATCATGATCGACTCCTCCAAGTGGGAGGTGATCGAAGCGGGCCTGAAGTGCATTCAGGGCAAGGGCATCGTCAACTCGATCTCGATGAAGGAAGGCGTCGACGCTTTCAAGCATCACGCCAAGTTGTGCAAGCGCTATGGCGCTGCCGTGGTGGTGATGGCCTTCGACGAAGTCGGCCAGGCCGATACCGCCGCGCGCAAACGTGAAATCTGCCAACGCAGCTACGACATTCTGGTCAATGAAGTGGGCTTCCCGCCGGAAGACATCATTTTCGACCCGAACATCTTCGCCGTGGCCACCGGCATCGAGGAACACAACAACTACGCCGTGGACTTCATCGAAGCCTGCGCCTACATCCGCGACCACCTGCCCCATGCACTGTCCTCGGGCGGTGTGTCCAACGTGTCGTTCTCTTTCCGGGGCAACAACCCGGTCCGTGAAGCGATCCACTCGGTGTTTCTCTACCATGCGATCCAGAACGGCCTGACCATGGGTATCGTCAACGCCGGTCAGTTGGAGATCTACGATGAGATCCCCCCTGCCCTTCGCGAACGGGTCGAGGACGTGGTACTCAACCGTACCCCCGAAGGCACCGACGCCCTGCTGGCCATCGCCGATGACTACAAGGGTGGCGGCGCCACCAAGGAAGTCGAAAGCGAGGAATGGCGTTCACTGCCCGTCGGCAAGCGCCTGGAGCACGCCCTGGTCAAAGGCATCACTGCGTTTATCGTCGAGGACACCGAGGAATGCCGCCAACAGTGCGCACGTCCGATCGAGGTCATCGAAGGCCCGCTGATGAGCGGCATGAACGTGGTGGGTGACCTGTTTGGCGCCGGCAAGATGTTCCTGCCGCAAGTGGTCAAGTCGGCACGGGTGATGAAGCAGGCGGTGGCCCACCTGATTCCGTTCATCGAAGCCGAGAAAGGCGACAAGCCGGAAGCCAAGGGCAAGATCCTCATGGCCACGGTAAAAGGCGACGTGCATGACATCGGCAAGAACATCGTCGGCGTGGTGCTGGGCTGTAATGGCTACGACATCGTCGACCTCGGCGTGATGGTGCCGGCCGAAAAAATCCTGCAAGTGGCCCGCGAGCAGAAGTGCGACATCATCGGCCTGTCCGGGCTGATCACGCCGTCACTGGACGAAATGGTGCATGTCGCCCGCGAGATGCAGCGTCAGGACTTCCACCTGCCGCTGATGATCGGCGGCGCGACCACCTCCAAGGCGCACACCGCGGTCAAGATCGAGCCCAAGTACAGCAACGACGCCGTCGTATACGTCACTGACGCCTCGCGTGCCGTCGGCGTCGCCACGCAGCTGCTGTCCAAGGAGCTGAAAGCCGGCTTCGTCGAGCGGACCCGCCAGGAGTACGTCGAAGTACGTGAACGTACCGCCAACCGCAGCGCCCGCACCGAGCGCTTGAGCTACGCTCAGGCCATCGCGGCCAAGGCATCGTTCGACTGGGCTGGCTATCAGCCGGTCGTGCCGACTTTCACCGGCGCCAAGGTACTGGAAAACATCGACCTGAACGTACTGGCCGAGTACATCGACTGGACGCCGTTCTTCATCTCCTGGGACCTGGCGGGCAAGTTCCCGCGCATCCTCACCGACGAAGTCGTCGGCGAAGCGGCCACGGCGCTGTACGAAGACGCCCAACAGATGCTGCGCAAGCTGATCGATGAAAAACTGATCAGCGCCCGGGCAGTGTTCGGCTTCTGGCCGGCCAACCAGGTCAACCACGACGACATCGAAGTCTATGGACAGGATGGCCAGCCACTGGCCCTGCTGCACCATCTGCGCCAGCAGACCATCAAGACCGACGGCAAGCCCAACTTCTCCCTGGCCGACTTCGTGGCACCGAAAGACAGCGGCGTGACCGACTATGTCGGTGGTTTCATCACCACCGCCGGCATTGGTGCCGAAGAAGTCGCCAAGGCCTATCAGGACAAAGGCGACGACTATAGCTCGATCATGGTCAAGGCACTCGCCGACCGCCTGGCCGAAGCCTGCGCCGAATGGCTGCACGAACAGGTGCGCAAGCAGTACTGGGGCTATGCCAAAGACGAGGAACTGAGTAACGAAGCGCTGATCAAGGAACAGTACCTGGGCATCCGTCCGGCCCCTGGCTACCCCGCCTGCCCGGACCACACTGAAAAAGGCACCCTGTTCCAACTGCTCGACGGTACCGAAATCGGCGAGCAAGGCCAGAGCGGCGTCACCCTGACCGAGCACTATGCAATGTTCCCGGCAGCAGCGGTCAGCGGCTGGTACTTCGCCCACCCACAGGCACAGTATTTCGCCGTGGGCAAGGTCGACAAGGATCAGGTGCAGAGCTATACGGCGCGCAAAGGCCAGGACCTGAGCGTCAGCGAGCGCTGGCTGGCACCCAACCTGGGGTACGACGCTTAAGCATCGGTCATCGGTATGGGCGGTTGCAGGGTCGACATTGTGTCGCGCCCCGCAGACGCTCCTTGAGGGGCTACACTGTGGACAGGCCTTCCGCCCACAGGAGCTGATCATGGACGACCCCGCCCAAGGCAAGCCACCGACCTTCTGGCAAATGCTGCAAAGCGTGCTGGCCGCCGCCTTCGGCGTGCAGAGCAACAAGAACCGCGCGCGCGATTTCACCCACGGCAAACCCAGTCACTTCATTGTCCTGGGTACGCTGTTCACCTTGCTGTTTATTCTGGTACTGCTGGGGTTGGTAAAACTGGCCCTGCACCTGACCGCCGCCTGAAACGCAAACCGCCCGCAGGTTCCATGCTGCAGGCGGTCTCATGCTACCCAGCGGGTGATGTCACTGATGACTGACCCAGTACACGGCTGTCACGACCACCAGGATGATCAGGCAGAGTGTCGCCCAAGCGTCGACATGACTGTCACTCTTAACCGACTTGGTTGAATTTCCCATTGCATCGCCTCTTGTAGTGGTTATGGGAATGCATGACACCTGTAGCAGTTAAGCCCAGCGATGCCCTTTGCTCAAGCCAGGTCTTTTGGCTGTTCGTCGGTTAGGGTCTGTATGAAAAGTCTTGAGACGAAGGTCAGGCAAGGCGAAAACAGCCGAGGAAGCGGAGTTTACGGGTTGTAAATGAGCATTCCGAGGCTGTTTTCAACGCAGCATCACCGAGTATCAAGGCTTTTCGTACAGAGCCTAGTAGTCCACCGGCGCCGTCAGGAATGGGTAGCGAAAACTGCGCGCCTTGCCTTCGGCGCTGAAACGATTGAAGTCCAGGCCATAGTCGGGCTCGTTGACCAGCTTCAGCCAGCGCCGGGCTCGAGCGGGATCAATGAGCTGAAGCACAGGCACCTGGTACCGATGCTGGCCATCGCGGCTGATCGGCAACCCGAGCGCATCGTCGTGCAACAACACCATGGCCCAGCCACCGAGTGTGAAATGCCCACCCATGAGTACGCTCAGGCGCCCGTCGATACGCGCCTGCAAGGCCTCTGGCGAGCTGTTGACGGCACTGAAGTAGACATCCTTGCCGGGTTTGCGCCCGGCTTCCTCGAACGCCTGCATCGCGCCAAAGGCCATTTCATCGTTAGCCGACCAGACCAGTTGGGTGTTCGGATAGCGATGCAGCAACTGACTGGCCTGCTCATACGCCCGTTCCCGACCCCAACCGCCATAGACCACTTGGCGAAGGTTCACCTCGGGGTGCTCGGCAAGCGCCCGACGCATGCCGCGCTCGCGCAGTTGCGAGGCCGGGGTGATTTTCATCCCGGAAAACGCCAGCAATTCGATTTGCTGGCCCTTCGCAGGCGCCGGCACCTGGGCAATCAATGCCGTGAGCATGCGATAGCCCGCCTCCTCGTCATTTGTGACCAGGGTCGCGATAGGTTGCGGGTATTTGTCCGGGCTGTCGGCAATGAGCCGCGTCTGGTCGGGCGTCAAACCGTTGTTGACCAGAAACAGCTTTACCCCGCTGCCACGGGACAGGCGAATGATCTCCGGCGCTATATATTGCTCATTGACCAGCACCAGGTAGTCAGGGCGCTGCGGCCCCTCCAGCACTTGCCGTGCCAGCGTCATGGCACGCGCCGGCTCACGTTCGCTGTATTCGACCCGCAACTGCATGCCAAGATCACTGGCAGCCGCTTGCATGAAGCGCGAGTAACTGAGCCAGAAAGTCTCATTGGAATACCCCGGGTTCAAAAAAACCACCGAGGGCACCTGAGCATTGGCTGCCAATGGCAGACTCAGCAACAGGCATCTAGCCAGAGCTTTCAGCATGGGGAACAGGCTCGCACAGAATAAAGCGGCGCAGTATAACGCCCCCAACCTGCCCGATGGCTAAACGCAACACAGTCTCACTTAGTCCAAATGGTTCTTTGCATATGCAAAAACTTCACTTTTGCGCATAAACACAAGCTGATATCTTTCCACAGCTCCGCTCCGGAGTGCGCGGCCGTGCGCGCGATTAGCTGCCTGCAGCCTGAAAACAGGACCCTTATGTACGTATACGACGAGTACGATCAGCGGATCATCGAGGACCGCGTCAAGCAGTTCCGTGATCAGACCCGACGCTACCTGGCCGGTGAGCTCAGTGAAGAAGAGTTTCGCCCCCTGCGCCTGCAGAATGGCCTCTATATCCAACGTTTTGCCCCCATGCTGCGGGTCGCGGTGCCCTATGGCCAGCTGACGTCGCGTCAGACGCGGATGCTGGCGAAGATCGCGCGCGACTACGACAAGGGCTATGCCCACATCAGCACCCGGCAGAACGTCCAGTACAACTGGCCGGCACTGGAAGACATTCCGGAGATTCTGGCCGAACTGGCTACCGTGCAGATGCACGCGATCCAGACCAGCGGCAACTGCCTGCGCAACGTCACCACCGACCAGTTTGCCGGTGTGGCCGCCGATGAATTGATCGACCCGCGCCCATGGTGCGAGATCGTTCGCCAGTGGACCACCTTCCACCCTGAATTCGCCTACCTGCCGCGCAAGTTCAAGATCGCCATCAACGGTTCGGTCAACGACCGCGCCGCTATCGAAGTTCATGACATTGGCCTGGAACCGGTGCGTAACGCAGCCGGCGATCTGGGTTTCCGTGTACTGGTCGGTGGCGGCCTGGGCCGTACCCCGGTGGTGGGTGCATTTATCAACGAGTTCCTGCCGTGGCAGGACCTGCTCAGCTACCTGG
The DNA here is from genome assembly GCF_002753995.1 of Pseudomonas sp. HLS-6. Taxonomy (NCBI): domain Bacteria; kingdom Pseudomonadati; phylum Pseudomonadota; class Gammaproteobacteria; order Pseudomonadales; family Pseudomonadaceae; genus Pseudomonas; species Pseudomonas sp. HLS-6. Next base: position 2,419,828 of record NZ_CP024478.1, on the reverse strand, counting down.
ATGCCATCCTGCGGGTTTACAACCGCTACGGCCGACGCGACAACAAGTACAAGGCGCGGATCAAGATCCTCGTCAAGGCGCTCACTCCAGAAGTGTTCGCCGAGAAGGTCGATGCCGAAATGGCTCACCTGCGTGGCGGCAGCACCACGCTGACCGAAGCCGAATTGCACCGCGTCGCCAAGCACTTCGTTGACCCTGAGTACAAGGCGCTGGAAAACCTCGACCACGAGCTGGCCGAACTGGAGCAGCAACACCCAGGTTTCGCCCGCTGGCGTGCGCGCAACACCCGTGCGCACAAACGCTCAGGCTACGTGGCTGTCACCCTGTCGCTGAAACCGACTGGCGTGGCCCCAGGCGACCTGACCGACAAGCAACTGGACGCCGTTGCCGACCTGGCCGAGCGCTACAGCTTCGGTCAACTGCGCACCTCCCACGAGCAGAACATCATTCTGGCCGACGTCGAGCAACGCCAATTGCACGCACTGTGGCTTGAGCTGCGCGAAAATGGCTTCGCCACCCCGAACATCGGCCTGCTGACCGACATCATCTGCTGCCCGGGCGGCGACTTCTGCTCCCTGGCCAACGCCAAGTCGATCCCGATTGCCGAGTCCATCCAGCGCCGCTTCGATGACCTGGACTACCTGTTCGACATCGGCGAGCTGGACCTGAACATCTCCGGTTGCATGAACGCCTGCGGTCACCACCACGTGGGCCACATCGGTATTCTCGGTGTGGACAAGAAAGGCGAAGAGTTCTACCAGGTTTCCCTCGGTGGCAGCGCCAGCCGCGATGCCAGCCTGGGCAAAATCCTCGGCCCTTCGTTCGCCCAGGATGCCATGCCGGATGTGATCGAAAAGCTGATCGACGTGTACGTAGAACAACGTACCGAAGACGAGCGCTTCATCGACACCTATCAACGTATTGGCATTGACCCCTTCAAGGAGCGCGTCTATGCAGCGAATCATTAAGAACAACCAGGTCGTCGACGAAACCTGGCACCTGCTGCCCAAGGACGTCACCTTGGACGAGCTGAGCAACTGCGACGACTACATCGTACCGCTGCAGCTGTGGCGCGATCACGCCCATGCCCTCAAGGCCCGCGATGGCGGCCTGGGCGTGTGGCTGGACAGCGACGAAGAAGCCGAGGAAATCGGTGAAGATGCTGACCAGTTCCAGGTCATCGCCTTGAACTTCCCGGCATTCACCGATGGCCGCAGCTACTCCAACGCACGTTTGCTGCGTGACCGGTACCAGTTCAAGGGCGAGCTGCGCGCAATCGGCGATGTGCTGCGCGACCAGCTGTTCTACATGGCCCGCTGTGGTTTCGATGCCTTCGCGGTACGTGCCGACAAGGACCCGTACGAAGCCCTGGAAAGCCTCAAGGACTTCTCGGTGACCTATCAGGCCGCCACCGACCAGCCGCTGCCGCTGTTCCGCCGCCGCTGATAGCGAAAGCCCGCAGATGCGGGCAACGCTGAGTCACACCAAAACACCCTGCAAGGCCTACGCCTTCGCAGGGTGTTTTTTTTCAGGCCACCCGCGCTTCAGGACACTTGCGCTTGAGTTGTACGCAAACGCTGCAGCAGGCGCGGGCCAAACACATTGATCAACAAACCGCCCATGACCAGCAATGCGCCCCAGCACTGCACATCGCTCAATCGCTCATCCAGCAGCAGCGCCGAGGAACTGAGCCCCACCACCGGTACCAGCAACGAAAATGGCGCGACCTTGCCCGCCGGGTGACGCGACAGTAACCGGCTCCACAGGCTGTAGCCGATCATAGTGGCGACAAAGGCCAGGTATGCAAGCGAGAGGATCGAGCTCAGGCCGATACCCCGCAGCGAAGCTTCAATCAGCGCCGGCCCTTCCAGCCACCAGGACAACGCAAAAAACGGCAGCGGTGGAATCAAGCCGCCCCAGATGACCAATGCAACCAGGTCCACATTGCCGAAGCGTCGAGTGATGATGTTACCTATCGCCCAACTGGCGGCAGCACACAACGTCAGGATCAGGGCGAAAACCGGGACACTGGTACCATTTTCACTGCCAATCAACACCAGCCCACCCGCCGACACCAGCAGCCCCAGCACGCTGGCCACACGCAGGCGCTCGCCAAGAAAAATGGCGGCGAAAAACAGGGTGAAGAAGGCCTGCGACTGCAACACCAAGGACGCCAGCCCCGGTGGCATGCCGTTACCCATGGCCTCGAACAGGAAGGCAAACTGGCCCAGCGAAATCGTGGCGCCGTAGGCAATCAGCCAACGCCAGGGAAGCGCGGGACGCTTGATAAACAGAATCGCCGGAAACGCCACCAGCAAAAAGCGCAGCCCGCCCAGCAGCATGGGTGGTAGCCCATCGAGGCCCACCTTGATCACCACGAAATTGACACCCCAGGCGATGATCACCACCAACGCCAACAGCAGATCCTTGACTGGCATCCTTCCCTCGCACGCCTTGTAATATGTCGAAACAGCATAGCCTTATGCGCGGGCCCGTCATACCCGCAACTGCCACCCGATAGTCTGTTTGCGTCATCGCTGCAGCTATTCACAACCACGCAGGAAAAAGGCCCGATCGTTGCCGAGTCGGGCCCTGTTCAGCACGTTACCGCACTTACCAGAGCGGCAGGCTGTAGCTGAGGATCAGGCGGTTTTCGTCGATGTCGCTGGCAAAGCTGGAGCGGTAGGTTGCATTTCGCCATTTGATACCGACGTTCTTCAGTGGACCACTTTGAACGACATAGCCGATATCGGTGTTACGTTCCCATTCCTTGCCCTCGCCGCCTGCCGCGCCAAGCTCGATCTGATCACCTTTGACGTAGCGGGTCATGAAGGTCAGGCCGGGAATACCCCAGGCCGCGAAGTTGTAATCGTAACGGGCTTGCATGGAGCGCTCGTCCTGATTGGCGAAGTCGTTGATCTGCACCAGGTTGACCAGGTAAGGGTCGGCACCCTGAACGTTGGCAAAGCCGGTATCACCGTTCATTTTCTGGTAGCTGAGACCAAAAGCATGAGCCCCCAGGGTGTAAGTGAACATGCCACTGAGCAAGGTGTTGTCGACGTTGCTGCGGCCATCATCGCTGGCATCGGCAAAACGCAGGTCAGACTTCAAGGATTGCCCTTCGGCGATGGGCAATACATGCACCAACGTCAGGAAATGCTGCTTGTACAGGTCTTCCAACTGCGCGTAGTGGTAACCCGTGCTCAGCGTCTTGCTCCAGGCGTAGGTACCACCGACGAAATCGAACTTGTCCGATGTCGCCTTGCCGGTGGTGACGATATTGCGCCGAGGGCCCTTCATCAGGGTCATGTCTTCACGGTTGGTCGAGTCGCGCTGGTTCACCTGAGTCAGGCGCCCGGCGTCGAAGGTCAGGCCACTGAGGTCCATGGAGTTCAGCCAACCACCCTCGAAGGTCTGCGGTAGCAGGCGCGAGTTGTTCGGCGTCAGCACCGGCAGCATGGGGATCAGGGTGCCGACCTTGAGGGTGGATTTCGATACCCGGACCTTGGCGGCCAGCCCCAGCTCGCTGTAGTCGTCAGGTGCCCGCTTCGACTGGGCGCCGCGCGGCAGCAAGCCGGTTGCGCCAGCACGGTCGGGGCTTGAGTCGAGCTTGACCCCGAGCAGGCCCAAGGCGTCGACACCAAAGCCTACGGTGCCCTCGGTGAATCCGGACTCATAGCGCATGATGAAACCCTGCGCCCATTCCTCACCCTTGTTCTGCGGCGCCGCGTGCTGGCGGAAGTCGCGGTTCATGTAGAAGTTGCGCATCTCCACACTGGCTTTACTGTCCTCCAGAAACGCAGCGGACGCCGGTGAGCAAACGCCAATGGCCCCGGCAAGGCCAGGTAACAACAGAATGCGGGTAGAACGAATTGCGCTCATAGGTCTCTCTTCTTATTAGCGTGCTGATGCACCCGTACCAAGCCCAGACCAGCGTCTGTGCGGTATTCCCCCAGCGTTGCCTGCAACGCTGCCCTTAGAAATTGCGCCGTGCGAGTTTCAGCACCCAGCCGACGATGCCGACCCGGAACAACAGCACGCAGATGACGAAGATCAAACCGAGGATCACATGCACCCACTCACCCAAAGGCCCATTGGACAGGTAGCTCTGCAGGGTGACCACGATGCCGGCGCCGACCAGTGGGCCAAACACCGTGCCGACGCCACCGAGCAGGGTCATCAGGATCACCTCGCCGGACATGTGCCAGTGCGCGTCGGTCAACGAGGCCAGCTGGAACACCACGGTCTTGGTCGAACCGGCCAGGCCGGTCAACGCTGCGGAAATCACAAAGGCCAGCAGCTTGTGCGCCTCGACGTTGTAGCCCAGCGAGATCGCCCGTGGTTCGTTCTCGCGGATGGCCTTGAGCACCTGGCCGTAAGGTGAATGGATCGTGCGCTGGATCACGGCGAAGCCGAACACGAATACGGCCAGGACGAAGTAGTACAGGGTCAGGTTGTTGTTCAGGTCGAAGACCCCGAACAACTGCCCACGGGGCACGCCCTGCAGACCGTTCTCACCACCAGTGAACGGCGCCTGGACAAAGATGAAGAACACCAACTGCGCCAAGGCCAGGGTGATCATCGCGAAGTAAATACCCTGGCGCCGGATCGCCAGCAGGCCAAACACCAGCCCGAGCGCGGTGGACGCCAGGGTTCCGGCAAGAATGCCCAACTCGGTTCCCAGGCCGCTGTACGCACTCAGCACGTAACCCGTGACGTAGCCGCCCGAGGCGAGAAACGCCGCGTGGCCGAACGACAACAGCCCGGCATAGCCCAGCAGCAGGTTGAACGCACAGGCAAACAGCGCAAAACACAGCAGTTTCATCAGGAACACCGGGTACACCGCCAGTGGTGCGAGCAGCGCTACGCCCAACAGCGCCAGGTAGAACCAGCGCTTGCGCCGTGCCGCCGCCTGACGACGCTCCTGTACGACATTCGGTTGCAGGACGCCAGCGCCCTGCTTGATCTCCAGACTCGTCATCGTCACACCTCTTTCCCGAACAGTCCCGCAGGACGAACCAGCAACACGAGTACCATCACCAGGAACACCACGGTATTGGCCGCCTCTGGATAGAACACCTTGGTCAGCCCTTCGATCAGGCCCATGGCCAGGCCGGTGACAATCGCGCCCATGATCGAACCCATGCCGCCGATCACCACCACGGCGAACACCACGATCAACAGGTTGGCGCCCATGGTCGGCGTCACCGAGTAGATCGGTGCAGCCAATACGCCGGCGAAGGCCGCCAAGGCAGCACCGAAGCCATAGGTCAGGGTGATCAGCAGCGGCATGTTGATGCCGAACGCCTGCATCAATTTCGGGTTTTCGGTACCCGCACGCAGGTAGGAACCCAGGCGCGTGCGCTCGATCATGAACCAGGTCGCCAGGCACACCACCAAGGCCGCTACCACCACCCAGGCGCGGTAGATGGGCAGAAACATGAAGCCCAGGTTGACGCCGCCCTTGAGTTGCTCAGGCATGGGGTAGGAGGAACCGGATACACCGAACAGTTTGACGAAGGTGCCTTCAACGATCAGCGCCAGGCCAAAGGTCAGCAACAGCCCGTAGAGGTGGTCTTCACCGGCGATGCGCCGCAACAGGCCGCGCTCGATGAGCATGCCCAGCGCGCCGACGAGTAACGGTGCCAGCACCAGGGCGACCCAGTAGTTCACACCCAGGTAATTGAGCCCAAGCACGGCCGCGAACGCACCGAGCATGTATTGGGCGCCATGGGCGAAGTTGATGATCCGCAGCAAGCCGAAGATGATCGCCAGGCCCAGGCTGAGCAAGGCATAGAACGTCCCGTTGATCAGCCCGAGCAGCAGTTGACCGAGCAGTACGCTCAGGGGAATGCCGAATACGATAGTCATGAATTACCATCCGCTGGAAGTCCGTGACACCCGGCTGCAAGCAACCGGGCGCGTAGCCTGATTCAGTTGCCGGTCAGCTTTTCGGCAGCAGTTTGCAGGTGCTTTCGGACATCGGCCGGTAGGCCTCATCGCCAGGAATGGTGCTGACGATCTTGTACAGGTCCCACTCCCCCTTCGACTCGGCCGGGGTTTTCACCTGCGCCAGGTACATGTCGTGAACCATGCGGCCGTCAGCGCGGATCTTGCCATTCTTGGCGAACATGTCATTGACCGGGGTGGCCATCATTTGGGTTCGTACCGCCTGCGCCTCGTCACTGCCGGTGGCCTTGATTGCGTTCAGGTAGTTCGTGGTTGCCGAGTAGATGCCCGCCGGAACCATGCCCGGCATCTTGCCGAAGCGTTTGTAGTAGCGCTGGGCCCAGGCACGGCTTTCATCATTCATGTCCCAGTACCAGCCCGTGGTCAGCATCAACCCTTGGGTAACGTCCAGGCCCATGGCATGGATGTCGTTGAGGAACACCACCATACCCGCCAGCTTCTGCCCGGACTGGGCAACACCGAACTGGCTTGCGGTCATCAGCGAGTTGACCGTGTCGGCACCGGCGTTGGCGAAGGCAATCACATCCGCACCAGACCCTTGGGCCTGGAGGATGTAGGAGGAGAAATCACTGCTGGGGAACGGATGGCGAACCGTGCCAACCACCTTGCCACCGTCGCTCTGGACGACCTTGGTGATGTCCTTCTCCATCGCATGACCGAAGGCATAGTCGGCGGTCAGGATGAACCAGTTCTTGCCCCCGGAAGCGAGTACCGACTTGGCCGTGCCATTGGCCAGGGCGTAGGAGTCATAGGTCCAGTGGATGTGGTTGGGCGAGCAATATTCGTTGGTCAGGCTTGAGGCGGCCGCACCGGAGATCAGCGCCAGTTTGCCGGACTGTTCCACCACCTTGCTTGCCGCCAGCACGACCGAGGACGCCACCATCCCGGTGACCATGTCGACATTGCGCTCATCGACCCACTGACGCACGGTGTTGGCACCGACATCCGGCTTGTTAAGGTCGTCGGCGCTGAAGACCACGATTTTCTTGCCATTGACCTGACCGCCGAAATCTTCGACCGCCATGTTCAGCGCCTCCAGGCCGCCCGGGCCGGAAAGGTCACGGTAAGTACCGGACATGTCGGCCAGGTAACCAATGCGAATTTCATCGTCGCTGATCTGGGCCTGGGCAGCACCGGCGATCAGGCCGGAGGCGAGCATGGCGCAAGCAGTCTTTTGGAAAACCTTCATGTAGTTCACCCACTTTCCACAGTTATTGTTGTTGTAAAGGGCAAAGCGACCCCCGCCCGGCATGACTGACGCCACGCCGACGTAAACAGCACAGGGGTTAAACGGCGCTCAGACGCCGAGACAGCGGTTCAGCAGTTCCTGTTTCGCATCCAGCTCGGCAGCACTGATTTCCTCGACAATCTGGCCGTGATCCATCAGGTAATGACGATCGGCCAGCGGCGCCGCAAAACGGAAGTTCTGCTCCACCAGTACGATGGTCAGGCCCTTCTGCTTGAGCTTGATCAACACCTCGGCCAGCTTCTGCACGATGACAGGGGCCAGGCCTTCGGTGATCTCATCGAGTAGCAGCAGATTGGCCCCGGTGCGCAGGATGCGCGCCATCGCCAGCATCTGTTGCTCGCCACCCGACAGGCGTGTGCCCTGGCTGAAACGGCGCTCATAAAGGTTGGGGAACATCGCGTAGATGTCGTCCAGGCTCATGCCATCGCTGCGCACCATTGGCGGCAGCAGCAGGTTTTCCTCGACGTTGAGGCTGGCAAAGATACCGCGCTCTTCAGGGCAATAACCGACCCCCAGACGCGGGATCAGGTGAGCGGCGATGCCGATGGTTTCGTTGCCATTGACCATGATCGAGCCGGTGCGGCGGCCGACCATGTTCATGATCGCGCGCAAGGTCGTCGAGCGCCCCGCGCCGTTGCGCCCCAACAAGGTGACCAGTTCACCCCGCCGTACCTGCATGTCGATGCCGTGCAGGATATGCGACTCGCCATAGAAGGCATGCAGGTCGCTGATACGCAGTTGCTCGAAATCCGGAACGTTCAGGCTGCTCATGCGTGGGCCTCCTCGAGGCAGACTGCTTCACTGCCCAGGTAGGCTTCACGCACCTGCGGATTTGCCGAAACACTGGCGTAGTCACCTTCAGCGAGGATCGAACCACGCGCCAGTACCGTAATGCGGTCGCACAACTGGCTGACCACATTGAGGTTGTGCTCCACCATCAGTACGGTGCGCCCTACTGCCGCGCGACGCACCAGGCCAATGACCATTTCAACGTCCTCGTGGCCCATGCCCTGGGTCGGCTCGTCGAGCAACAGCACGGTCGGGTCCAGCGCCAGCGTGGTCGCCAGCTCCAACGCGCGCTTGCGCCCATAGGACAACTCGATGGTCAAGGTATCGGCATAGGAGAGCAGGTCGACGTCATCCAGCATCTGCAACGCACGCTCATTGAGGGCGTCGAGGCTGCGTTCGGACTTCCAGAAATGAAACGAGTTGCGCAACTTGCGCTGCAGCGCTACCCGCACGTTTTCCACCACACTCATGTGGCCGAACACCGCCGATATCTGGAAAGAACGCACCAGACCAAGACGGGCGATTTCGTTGGGTTGCATGCCGGTGATCGGCTTGCCAAGGTAGTGGATCTCGCCACGGGTGGGCGTGAGGAACTTGGTAAGGAGGTTGAATACGGTGGTTTTGCCGGCCCCGTTAGGCCCGATCAGCGCGTGGATGTGTCCCTTCTGTACACGTAGATCTACCGAGTCGACCGCGGTGAAACCGCGAAATTCCTTGGTCAAGCCACGTGTTTCCAACACGAACTCTGGTGACATGTGTAGCCCTCTAACCTTGATTATTTTTATTGGTTATGGCGCTGCGGGTGTTCTTCCCTTTACGTAAACGCAAACACTAGACGAAGATTACCTTTACGTAAACGGTAATAACATGAAGAGCAGGAAGAAATTTTAACAGTGGCGAAATGTGACAAAAAATGTCGGGAAATGACGGGCAAAATCGGGATAAAACACTTTGCCCGTGCTGAAACGATACTTGGCTGTGATCTACGCCGTAGTTGGTTTTTCGCAGACGCGCAAACGACCTAGCTCGTTTTGCCAGACCAGCTGAACACGCCTGCCAGCGAGCCCCCTACTCCGACACCGAAGCCACCTGCCAAATGGCGGTTTTCCAGGACGTATTTCTTCAAGCTCAGTTGATCCGCGTCATCCAGGCATAGCCCCGGGTTCTTGGCCAGCGCCACTTTCACAGCGCCGTACGTATCCCCAGCCAACACCACCTGCGTCGCCTTGCTCAAGCCCGGATTCCCGGCCAGGTTGAGCCGTACGCTCTGCAGCGGGTCTTTGGCCAGTAGCAACTGCACACCGTGCGCCAGCTTCGGATGCAGCGAAAGCATGATCTTCAGTGCCGCATCGGCATTCTTCAGCAACAGCTGCTGCTCGGCCTCGGTCAGTTCAGGGCGTTTGGCAAAGGCTTGCTTGATACTGCTGTCGCCATGTTCAAGCAGTTGCCGTTCTGCGCCACTCGCCAACGAAGGGTTGAGAATCAACGCCGCCACGACCGAGGTATCCTTGTCCTTGAGCAGCTGCAACTGCATGACTTCAGGCAGGGCCGGGTTGCTCGCCAGCCCTCGACGCACCTCAACCTCCGGGTCGCTCGCCAACAACTGCAGCAGCATCGGGCCTTTCACGCGACCGGCCAATTTGGCCCGCAGCTCCCTGGCAACCTGCCCGTCCTTGACCTGACGCACCAGCAAATCTTCTGGCGCGTTATCGTTCAGGCAGGCCAACGCGAGTAGTTCAACATCGTAGAGCGGGCTGTTCTGTGCAATGTTGATACGCATCGTCAACAGCCGCTCAGGGCAGCGTGGGTTCTCGTAAACCGCCTTCACCACACTGCGTTGCGAATCACCCGCCAGCTTCTCCAGTTGATCGTCCGGGCAATCGGGGTTGCTTGCCACTTCTTCACGTTTCACCTGATTGGGGTCTGCGGCCATCCTGATCATCTGTGCCACACTCAAGCCTTGATACTCGGACGCCGGGCGCAACTTGAGCTTCTCGAACAGCTCTTCATACTTACCAACCTGCTCGCGCAAGGTTTCCCGCAAAGGAATGGTGGACTGGATAGCCTCGGCCAAATGCGTTTGCGTCAGCGGGCTGCCAGCAATGAAGGCATTGGCCAGGGCTTCGTTGACCGCGTTCTCGATATCCGCACCACAGTAGTCACGGCACTGCTGGACAAGCTCAGGCAAGTCCAAGCCGTCCACCGGCTGGCGGGCCTTGCGCAGGTGAATCTTCAGAATATGTTCGCGCTCCACCGCGTTGGGGAAGCCGACGTAGAAAATCTCGTCGAAACGGCCTTTGCGCAACAACTCAGGTGGCAGTGCGCTGATGTCATTGGCGGTGGCAATGACGAACACCGCTCCAGTCTTCTCCTGCATCCAGGTCAGGAAGTAGCCCAGCAGCCGCGCAGTGACTTCCGAGGCATTGCCGCCGCCCATGCCGACAAAGGCCTTCTCCAGCTCATCGACCCAAAGAATGCACGGGCTGACCATCTCCGCCATGTTCAAGGCGCGACGCATGTTGTGCTCGCTTTCACCGACGTATTTCCCCAGCAGCGAGCCGATATCCAGGCGCAGCAGGGGCAATTGGAACAGGCTGGCAGCGACCCTGGCGGTCAGCGATTTACCGCAACCGGGCATGCCTGCAATCAGTACCCCTTTCGGTGCCTTGACCCCTTGCCGGGTGGCTTTGTCCAACTGCGACACAATGGCCGCACGTTGTGCCAGCCAGTGTTTGAGCTTCTCCAGCCCGCCGATGTCGTCCGGCGCTTCATCGACGCGAACCAACGCCAGTACACCGCTTTTGGCGATGATCTGTTCCTTCTCATGGAGCATGGTTTTCAACCCCTGCTCAGTCAGCACCGGCGTCTGCAGGCTGACTATCCGCAACAACCGGCCGATCTCGCTGGCGGTCAACCCGCTCAGTCCGGACACCGCCAGGTCAACCAGATCGCCTGGCAGGGTCAGTTGCCCACTGGCATCGGCCTGCGCCAGCAGCGCTTGAATGTCCTCGCGATCCGGCAGTGGAAGCGGCAACAAGGTGACTTGAGACTCGATCGAAGCAGGGATGCACACCGACTCGGACACCAGGATGACCGAACAACCAATGGCATGGCCACGCTCGATTCGGTTGAGCAATTGTTTGAGGCGGGCAATCGCCAGGCGGTTGTTCTCCAGCGCAAGCCGCGCCCCCTTGATCAGAATCAGCGTCTGCTCCAGGTCTGCATCCAGCAACTGAAGCAGCGCATGCTCCAGCTCGGTAGTGCCAGAGTCCGGGTTGCTCAGCGGCTGTTTGTTCGTGAAGTCGACCCAGCCATGGCCCAGGTTCCACTCATGGATACGTTTGAGCCCGAGCCGCTCTTGAAGCGCGATCAGCAACTGATCGACACGGGCTTCTTCGGCGGAGTGGATGAAAATGGCGGGGGCACCGGCGCGCAACTGCGCTTCCAGTTGCGCCGAAAATACCGGTTTGTTCGTCATCGACATCACCTCAGTTGAACAACCCACCGACGAAATTCTTCACGCCATCGGCAAACGCCGACACCGCCTCCCTGATCCCCTCGCTGACTTTCCTGACGACCTTGCTGGCCACTTCGACAATCTTCCGGCCGCCCTTTTCAATGAGTGCGCCCACCGCCTTACCACCAAGACGCCCGGCAATACCGCCCAACATGCCACCCACGGCCACGCCCTGAGGGCCAAACGCTGCGCCTAGCGACATGCCCCACTGCGTGCCGAGCTCTGCGCCTTTTTCTTCGGCCATCTGCGCCAATGATCGCGCGGCCACCAGCGTGGTCTGTTCGATGGCATTAATGGCACTGTCGGCAAGGATGTCACCCTGCCCCAACTTGTACAGCGCCTTGGCCTGCTCAAGACCGGTATAGGTCGTTGCAGCAATCACCTCGACCGGCGTTTCAGCGGGCAGGCCCAGCCAACCGCGCTTGGCGGCCACCAGCACCCCGCCCGAAACGGCAACCTGTGCGCCGACGTGCTGGGCCGACTTCAGCGAGCTGTCGAAAAATGCCTGCAGGGCCTCGCTGGCCGGTGCGTTTTCCTCACCCCGCATCCAGTTCCAGGCCCGCTGGCCGAGAATGCGTGCACCGTGGCAGGAGGCATTCAGCGCCGCATTGAGCAGCGCCTGATTGTTGATCTCCTTACTGACCGCCAGCCGGGCGTTGTCGTCCCAGATACTTGGGCGCAGCACTTCACTGGGCAGCGTGGTCTGGCGGATGTCCGGCTGCATCCCCGGCAACAGCGCAGCATTGGCCGACTGCAGCATCCCCTGCACCTGAGCGGCGTAGTCCGGCAGGTTAAGGTCGGGGTTACGCTGGGCGTCCTGCTCCAACTCCCTGGCCAGCCAGTTGGTCGCGCTTTTGCCCATGTCCAGGTGCTGCTGCAGCGAGGCCTTGTGCTGGTTTGTGCGGGTTACCGAATCAATGAGCACCTGCGCGACACGTTCAGCCTCAGCCTTGTTCGCCCACAGGTCTGGCTGCTGGTTGAACTCGTGCACCAGCCACTGCGCCAGCGGCATCTCATGACGGTGCTGATCATAGGAGCGGATGAACCGGCAGATCACCTCGATAGCCTTGGGTGCACTGCTCACGTCCGCGAATGCCGCATCGCTCAGAACATCCGCCTGCTGTTCGTAAACAGCATCGTCTTGAGGAGAATTTGCACAAACATTAGGCATGACGGGGCCTTGTGGCTGGCTCATGGCAGCGTGTCCTGAGGGTTTTTAAACGTGCGGGTATGGGAAAGGGGCCGTGGCAAGCAGGCATCACGGCCAGCGATCAGTCGAGGTTACGCTCCCAACTTTCTTGATCTTCGCGATCAAGTTCATCCCACTCGGCGTCGTCGTCTTCGCTGTCGTCGTCATCGGCGTGGTCGAACAGCGGGTTGGCTTCAGCCTCTACCGCATCGAAGTCTTCATCGAACTCATGATCGAGCAGGTGATCGTGCTCGGGTTCGTGAATATCAATCTCGTCGTTCATGAAGGGTTCCTGCATTGAGCCAATACATCCAAGGCGCCTGTATAGGCGTGCTTGGCGTAATCGTCAATGGTTCGCTTCAGGAACCCCCGCGCTCAGGGTTTGATCTTCTTCAATTCGTTCAGCAAGCCCATCAGTTGGTCGAGTTTCTCTTCACCGAACTGACGCTGGATCTCCTGGTAGTTACGCTCCATCTGCTCGCTCATTTCCAGGAAGCACTGATGGCCCTGCACGGTCAGGCTGATGAAGATACGCCGCTGGTCTTCCGTGGATTTGCGCCGTGACACTAGGCCATCGCGCTCCAGGCGCTTGAGCACACCACTCATGCTTGGCTTGAGAATGCACGCCAGGTGCGCGAGTTGATGGCTTTCAAGCTCGCCCTGCTGACGCAGGATACGGATGACCCGCCATTGCTGCTCGGTCAGGTCTTGGGCGTTCAGCGCAGGGCGGAAAAAGGACATGGTCGCTTCACGTGCCTGAAGCAACGTGAGGGTCAGGGAAGGTCTGGGAATAGCCATGATTGAGTTAAACAATGAATGAGGTGGCAGTTTAAGGGTGCCCCGAAGTGGCAGCAAGGGCACCTACGAAAAATAAACATGTTAACAAAATACAAATTGTTACCCACTAGAACCTTGGCGACCTCCAGGGGCACTCCCCGGCTGGAACTGGCCTGCCAACCCCGAACACGCCTCGCCACGCCCCAGATAGATCAGCAGGAACGCACCAAGGCTGGCAACACCGGCAGCCGCTATGGCCAGGCACATCGGCAATGGCGTGCCATTGGCGAAGTAGCTGACCAGCGCACTGAAACCGGCGCCACAGGCAAACTGCCCAGACACCGCCAAACCAGCGGCGGCGCCAGCCTGCTGAGGGTACAGGGCCAATAGACGCGCCACGCTGTTGGCACCCAACAGCCCGGTAACGCTTACATACACGAGGATGCACGTGGCCATTGCCGCCAGGCCGGCCACCCCGGTGAAGCCGACCACAGCCAAGGCCACCCCCGAAAGCGCCGCCAACACCGCGCCTACGCCCAGCATCGGTAGCGTTCCCACCCGAGTGACCAGCCGTGCGTTGACGAAGGTCATGACGATGATTCCAGCGATGTTCATCCCGAACAGCCAGGCGTAGTCGCTTGGCGAAACGCCAAAATATTCCACATAGACGAACGGTGAGGCGGTGATGAAGGCAAACATCCCGCCAAAGGAAAACCCCATGCACAGCATGCAGCCCAAGGCCCGACGTTGCGTGCCAATGTGCCAGTAGGCGGCAAACGCAGCGCCCACTGAACGGCCACGGCGGCTGGCCGGGTGGGTTTCCGGGATCCAGCGCAGCGACGCCAACAGGCACAGCACCGAGAACAGCAGCAATGCGCCGAATATACTGCGCCAACCACTCAGGCTCAGCAGCGCACTGCCCGCCAGCGGTGCCGCCAGGGTGGCGATCATGGTCACCAGGTGCATCAACGACAGCGCTCGCGCCGCCTGATTCAGCGGATACAGGTCCCTGACAATGGCCCTGGCCAGCACCGACGCTGCGGCACCACCCAACGCCTGAAAGAAACGCCAGGCGATCAACTGCTCAACACTGGATGCGGCCATGCAGCCGACACTGGCCAGCAGGTACAGCGCCAGGCCGGCCAGCAGAATCGGGCGGCGACCAAAGCGGTCTGAAAGCGGCCCGTAAAACAACATGCCGACGCACAGGCCGAGCAGAAAAACGCCGATGGTCATTTGCACCTGCGTCTGGCTGGCCGCCAGGCTATTGGCGATCTCCGGCAAGCTGGGCAGGTAGGTATCGATCGACAACGGGGCAAAGGCAACGAGCGCAGCCAGCAGCACAAGCAAGCGATCGGGACGGGCAACAGTAGTCATGGGCACACAGACACCGACGAACAGGGACGAGAACGTTAGCATATTAACTATGCAACTGAAGAGCCCTACCGCCTACCCGTCATGAAAAGTGCAATACATCACCCGGAAAAGCCATTTCCGCGCAGCCCTGCAGGCGCCACCATCGGCCAATAAAAAAGGCAGAGGCGCCATGCACTCCCTATCGCAAGCCCACCTGACGCTGCCGGTACTCGCCTGGCGTGATTTGCGCGTAACGCTGAAAAAACCGGCTGAAGTACGCCGGATCCTTGAAGCCCAGCTGATAGCAGATCTCGTTGGCCGAACTGCCGGTAAACAACAGCAGCCGCTTCGCCTCCTGCATGACCCGCTCCAGCACCAAACGCTTGGACGGCAAGTCAGCGATGCGTCGGCATACGTCATTGAGCCGCGCCTCGGTCACGCCGATGGCCGAAGCATAGGCCGACAGCGCCCAGTGCTCGCGGTAGTGGCGCTCGATCAACTCATTGAAGCGGTGGAAGATCTGCAAGTCTTCGTGCCGAGCCGGTGTTGCCTCAAGCGAATTGGCGCACAGCCGCAACAGGCTGATCATGATCAAGCGCGTCAGGCTCGACAGTGCCGAAGCGTGGCCAGGCAACGACTGACTGTTTTCTTCGCGCAATGTCTCGAACAGGAACTCCAGGCGACGCGCCTCTTCCTGGTACGCCCCCGAGAGCCGACCGAGGGCCACGCAGGCAGCCGGCAAACGCGGCCCCGGGATCAAGCCGGGCTCTGCCTCCATCAGTTGCCAGACCAGTTGCTGGCGCACGGTCAGGACATGGCCGTCGGCATCGGCTTCGGTGACAAACGAGTGCGGGATGGTCGGCGGCGTGAGGAAGAACATCGGCCCCGCCTCCACGTACTGCTGGTCATCCAGATAAACCCGCACCGTACCGCTCTTGACGTAGTGCACCTGAACAAAGCGGTCGTGCCGGTGCACCGGCATGTTGCGGCCGAAAAAGCCGGCGAGATTACCCAGCTTGTCGTAATGCACTTCGCTATCGCTGTAGCGCTGGTCGTACACCTTGCCGATGTTGATGTTTGGAATCGGATGGCGATCTTTCATCGCGGGCTACTCATGCTGTTCTTGGTCGCCACGCTGGACCTGTTCGCAAGTCACGCGGCGTTTGCCCATCGTACCACTGCCACGGTAAAGGCCGACGCGATGGCAAATACCTTGACGGTCGTTAACATATTAATTATAACGATAACACATTAACAAATAGACGCAGGGCAGCCCATGTCCTGCCCCTGCCAGGAGAAAAGCATGAGCCGTGCCCTGCATGACGTTGCGACCGGCACCTTGTTCGGCGTTGCACTGAACTATCAGGGGCTGCTGAATCAGCACCTCGCCGCCTTTAACGAGCCGCCCTACAAGCAACCGCCGGTCAAACCGGTGTTGTTCATCAAGACCCCCAACACCCGTAACCAGCATGACCATGCAGTGGTTTACCCCCAAGGCATCGAGCACCTGCAACCAGGCCCCGCGCTGGGCGTGGTCATTGGCAAGGACGCCAGCCGCGTCAGTGTCGAAGATGCGCTGGACTATGTGGCCGGCTACACCATCGTCAACGAATTCAGCCTTCCGGAAGACAGCTACTACCGCCCTGCCGTGAAAGCCAAATGCCGTGATGGTTTCTGCTCGTTCGGCCCGGAGCTGGTGCCGACCTCGCAGGTTGCCAACCCTCAGACGCTCGATATCAAGCTCTGGGTCAACGGTGAACTGCGCCAGTCCAACAGCACCGCCAACTGTGTCCGCTCGGTGGCGCAGCTGATTGCCGAACTCAGCGAGTTCATGACCCTGCATGAAGGTGACCTGCTGATCACCGGCACCCCTGAAGGCCGTGTCGATGTACTGCCTGGCGACCGCGTCGAAGTCGAAATCAGCGGCCTGGGCCGCCTCGTTAACCACATCGTGGCCGAGTAAGAGGAGCCCTCATGAAACACGCCCGTATCCGCTTTGAAGACGAGGTTCACCTCGCCACGGTCGACGCCGACAACGTCCTGCACCTGGCCGATGGTCGCCGTATCAACGAAGACCAGGTCGAGTGGCTGCCACCGGCCACCGGCAGCATGTTCGCCCTGGGCCTGAACTATGCCGACCACGCCGCCGAGCTGGCTTTCGCACCGCCGACCGAGCCACTGGCCTTCATCAAGTCGCCCGGCACCTATACCGGCCATAAACAGACCACCTGGCGCCCGGACAACGTCGCCTACATGCACTACGAGTGCGAACTGGTGGCGGTGATCGGCAAACCGGCACGCAACGTCAAGCGCGAAGACGCCCTGGCGTACCTGGCCGGCTACACCGTGTGCAACGACTACGCGATCCGCGACTACCTCGAGAACTACTACCGCCCCAACCTGCGGGTGAAGAACCGTGACGCCACCACCCCGGTCGGCCCATGGATCGTCGATGTGGCGGACGTACCAGACCCAAGCAACCTGACACTGCGCACCTGGATCAACGGCGAGTTGAAACAGGAAGGCAGCACCCGGGACATGATTTTCGACATCCCCTACCTGATCGAATACTTCTCCAGCTTCATGACCCTGCAGCCGGGCGACATGATCGCCACCGGCACACCTGAAGGCCTGGCCGATGTCGTGCCAGGCGATGAGGTGGTAGTTGAAGTCGAGGGCGTCGGTCGCCTGGTCAACCGCATTGTCAGTGAAACTGACTTCTTCAAGAACAAAAAGGCTTGAACACCATGATCAAACACTGGATCAACGGCCGCGAGGTCGAGAGCAAAGACACCTTCGTCAACTACAACCCGGCCACCGGCGAGGCCATCGGTGAAGTCGCCAGTGGTGGTGCTGAAGAAGTCGCACAGGCCGTTGCCGCCGCCAAGGAAGCGTTCCCGAAATGGGCCAACACCCCGGCCAAGGAACGTGCGCGGTTGATGCGCAAACTCGGCGAGCTGATCGAGCAGAACGTGCCACACCTGGCCGAACTGGAAACCCTGGATACCGGCCTGCCGATTCACCAGACCAAGAACGTGCTGATCCCGCGCGCCTCGCACAACTTCGATTTCTTCGCTGAAGTCTGCACCCGCATGGACGGTCACACCTACCCGGTCGACGACCAGATGCTCAACTACACCCTGTACCAGCCAGTGGGTGTATGCGGCCTGGTGTCGCCGTGGAACGTGCCGTTCATGACCGCCACCTGGAAGACGGCGCCGTGCCTGGCACTGGGCAACACCGCCGTCCTGAAGATGAGCGAACTGTCGCCACTGACCGCCAACGAGCTGGGTCGCCTGGCCGTTGAAGCCGGCATCCCCAACGGCGTGCTGAACGTGATCCAGGGCTACGGCGCCACCGCCGGCGACGCCCTGGTTCGTCACCCGGATGTGCGCGCCATCTCCTTCACCGGCGGCACCGCCACCGGCAAGAAGATCATGCAGACCGCCGGTTTGAAGAAGTACTCCATGGAGCTGGGCGGCAAGTCGCCGGTGCTGATTTTTGAAGATGCCGACCTTGAGCGCGCACTGGATGCGGCACTGTTCACCATCTTCTCGCTGAACGGCGAGCGCTGCACCGCGGGCAGCCGGATCTTCATCCAGGAAAGCGTGTACCCGCAATTCGTTGCCGAGTTCGCCGCCCGTGCCAAGCGCCTGATCGTCGGCGACCCGCAAGACCCGAAAACCCAAGTAGGCTCGATGATCACTCAAGCCCACTACGACAAGGTCACCGGCTACATCAAGATCGGTATCGAAGAAGGCGCCACCCTGCTCGCCGGTGGTCTGGAGCGCCCGGCCAACCTGCCGGCGCACCTGAGCCGCGGCCAGTTCATCCAGCCGACGGTATTCGCGGACGTGAACAACAAGATGCGCATTGCCCAGGAAGAGATTTTCGGCCCTGTGGTCTGCCTGATCCCGTTCAAGGACGAGGCCGAAGCACTGCAACTGGCCAACGACACCGAATACGGCCTGGCCTCCTACATCTGGACCCAGGACATCGGCAAGGCCCACCGCCTGGCGCGTGGCATCGAAGCGGGCATGGTCTTCATCAACAGCCAGAACGTGCGTGACCTGCGCCAGCCGTTCGGCGGCGTGAAGGGTTCCGGCACCGGTCGTGAAGGCGGCCAGTACAGCTTCGAAGTGTTCGCCGAGATCAAGAACGTGTGCATTTCCATGGGCAGCCACCACATTCCACGCTGGGGCGTCTGATACCCGCACGGGAGCCGCCGTTGTTGGCGATAACGACAGCACCCTGTATAGGGTGAGCACATTGTCGGCAAGGCCGGCTCCTACAACGCACAACAAGAACAATTTTCAGGAGTTTCATCATGGGCGAAGTCGTCCTGGCAGCCAAAGTCTGTCATGTGCCATCGATGTACCTTTCCGAACTACCGGGCAAACACCATGGCTGCCGTGAAGCCGCCATCGCCGGCCACAAGGAGATTGGCCGCCGCGCGCGCGAACTGGGCGCCGATACCGCCGTCGTGTTCGATGTGCACTGGCTGGTCAACAGTGCCTACCACGTCAACTGTGGCGAACACTTCAAGGGTATCTACACCAGCAACGAGCTGCCGCACTTCATTAAGGACATGCACTTTGAGTACCCCGGCTGCCCGGAACTGGGTGAACTGATCGCCGCCGAGGCGAATGCCGCCGACGTGCGCACCCTGGCCCACAACATTCCGAGCCTGGAGCTGGAGTACGGCACCCTGGTGCCCATGCGCTACATGCACATGGACGTTCCGGACGAGCAAAAATTCAATGTCGTTTCGGTTGCGGCCTGGTGTGCCTGGCATCGCCTGGAAGACAGCTTCACATTCGGCGCCGCCGTACGCCGGGCCATTGAAAAGAGCGACCGCAAGGTCCTGGTGCTGGCCTCCGGCTCGTTGTCGCACCGTTTCTCGGACGACCGCAACGCTGAAGCGAACATCCACAACTGGACCCGCGAATTCGACAAGCAGATGGACATGCGCGTGGTCGAGCTGTGGAAGCAAGGCCGCTTCAAGGAGTTCTGCGCCATGCTCCCGGACTACGCCGCGCACTGCTTTGGCGAAGGCGGCATGCATGACACCGCGATGCTCCTGGGCCTGCTCGGTGGTGCCGACTACAACAAGCCTGTCAAGGTGCTCACCGAGCCGTTCGGCAGCTCTGGTACCGGCCAAATCAACGCCATCTTCCCGGTTTAACGTAGCGCAAGCCTTGAGCGACAGGCTCAAGGCTGCCCGGCGCAGAGGAGTTCCCATGCCGCATTTCATTGCCGAGTACACCGACAACCTCGAAGAGCAGGCCGACCTGCCCGGCCTGTTCGAGAAGGTTCATGCCACCTTGGGCGCCAGTGGCGTGTTCCCACTGGGCGGCATCCGCAGCCGTGCCGTTCGCCTGGATACCTGGCGCATGGCCGATGGCAAGCACGACTATGCCTTCGTGCACATGACCCTGAAAGTCGGCCATGGCCGGGACCTGGCCACCCGCCAGCGTGTCGCCGAAGCCCTGTTCGAGGTGATCAAGGCGCACTTTGCGCCCCTGCAGGCCGAACGCCTGCTGGCCTTGTCCTTCGAGATGATCGAGCTGCACGAGGTCCTGAACTTCAAGGAAAACAACGTCCACGCGTTCCTCAAATCACAAGGCAACTGACCTCGTTGCCTTTACCCCTGATCTCTCTAATAAAAAGCACAAGATCATGAACACAGCCCATAGCGTTCAAGGCATCACCGCCGCTACCCAGGACCGTACCCACAGCATCGTCACCTGGCGACTGATGCCCCTGCTGCTGATTTGTTACCTGTTTGCCCACCTCGACCGCATCAACATTGGCTTCGCCAAGATGCAGATGAGCACCGACCTGCACTTCAGCGATACCGTCTACGGTTTCGGCGCAGGCCTGTTCTTTGTCGCCTACGCACTGTTCGGCGTACCCAGCAACATGGCCCTGGACCGGGTTGGCCCGCGCCGCTGGATCGCCACCCTGATGGTGGTCTGGGGCATGCTCTCCACCGGCATGCTGTGGATCGACAGCGCGAGCGGGTTCTACGTACTGCGCTTCCTGCTGGGTGTGGCCGAAGCAGGCTTCTTCCCCGGCATCCTGGTCTTTCTCAACCGTTGGTACCCGGCCGGGCGCCGTGCGCAGGTCACCGCCTTGTTCGCCATTGCCGTACCGATGGCCGGGGTAATTGGCGGCCCGCTGTCGGGCGGTATCCTCGAGCGTTTCCATGAGTTTGCCGGGCTGCGTGGCTGGCAGTGGATGTTCCTGATCGAAGGCGCTCCTGTCGTACTGCTGGGCCTGATCGTACTCAAGTGCCTGCCTGACAGTTTCGAAACCGTGAACTGGCTGTCCGACGAGCAGAAACGTCAGTTGCGCGAACAGCTCAGCCATGAAGAGCAACGCAAGTCCATTACCTCGTTCTCCGGCATCCTCAAGGACTCGCAGGTCTGGCTACTGGTCGCCGTGTACTTTGCGGTGATGCTGGCGGTCAACACGCTGGCGTTCTGGATGCCCACCCTGATTCACGGCGCCGGCATCGGCAGCGACGGCAAGGTCGGCCTGCTCAGCGCCGTGCCCTACCTGTTCGGCTGCCTGTTCATGATCGCCTGCGGACGCTCTTCGGATCGTCACCGGGAGCGCCGCTGGCACCTGTGCGTACCGCTGCTGATGTCGGCACTGGGGATCGCAGTGGCCGGCCTGGCACCCACCAATCCGGTCATGGTGCTCAGTGGTCTGGTTGTCGCCGGTATGGGGGCCAGTGCCGCCTTGCCGATGTTCTGGCAGTTGCCACCGGCATTTCTTTCCAACAGTACCCAGGCGGCCGGCATCGCCCTGATCAGTTCGTTCGGCAGCATCGCCTCGTTTCTTGCGCCTTACCTGATCGGCTGGATGCGCGACACCACGCACAGCGCCAGCCTGGCCTTGTATGTACTGGCGTTGTTCATCGCTCTGGGCGGTTTCCTGGTGCTGCGCACCCGGGCTGCCATCGTTAATCCACAGTAAGAGAGCCTTTTCCATGCTTGACCACAGCCTGATTCTGCAAGCCGCTGCCCAACTCGACCGTGCTGAACGCTCGCGCGAACAAGTCCGCCAGTTCTCGCTCGAACACCCGGCCATCACCATCGAAGACGCCTATGCCATCCAGCGCGCCTGGGTAGCGCAGAAGATCAAGGACGGTCGCAAGCTGGTCGGGCACAAGATCGGCCTGACCTCACGGGCCATGCAAGTGTCCTCGAACATCACCGAACCGGACTACGGCGCCCTGCTCGATGACATGATGTTCGAAGAAGGCAGCGACATTCCCTTCGACCGCTTCATCGTGCCTCGGGTCGAGGTGGAGCTCGCGTTCATCCTCGGTAAACCACTAAAGGGCCCGAACGTCAGCGTGTTCGACGTGCTCGACGCCACCGAGTGGGTAATCCCGGCGCTGGAAATCATCGACGCGCGCATTCAACAGATCGACCCGCAGACCAAGGCCACCCGCAAGGTCTTCGACACCATCTCCGATAACGCCGCCAACGCCGGCGTGGTCATGGGCGGACGGGCCGTGCGCCCGACCGAGATCGACCTGCGCAAGGTACCTGCCGTGCTCTACCGCAATGGCGTGATCGAAGAGTCCGGCGTATCTGCGGCCGTACTCAACCACCCGGCCAAGGGCGTGGCATGGCTGGCAAACAAACTGGCGCCGTATGACGTCACCCTGGAAGCCGGTCAGATCATTCTTGGCGGCTCATTCACCCGTCCGGTTGCGGCCAACCCAGGCGATACCTTCCATGTCGACTACGACATGCTCGGCTCCATCGCTTGCCGTTTTGTCTGAGGAGCAGCCCATGGACATGCCCATCAATACCTTCAAGCAACGCCTGAAAAGTGGCGAAGCCCAGATCGGCCTGTGGCTCGGCCTGGCCGATGCCTATTGCGCGGAGCTGGCGGCCAATGCCGGTTTCGACTGGTTGCTGATCGATGGCGAACACGCCCCGAATGACCTGCGCGGCATGCTCGGCCAGTTGCAAGCCGTGGCGCCCTACCCGAGCCAACCGATCATTCGCCCGGTGATCGGCGATACCGCCCTGATCAAGCAGGTGCTGGACATCGGCGCCCAGACCTTGCTGGTGCCCATGGTCGAAAGCGCCGAGCAGGCGCGCGAACTGGTCCGCGCCATCCACTACCCGCCGCAAGGTGTTCGCGGGGTTGGCAGCGCCCTGGCCCGCGCCTCGCGCTGGAACAGCATTCCCGGCTACCTGGATCACGCCGACCAGCAGATGTGCCTGCTGGTGCAGATCGAAAACCGTGAAGGCCTGGCCAACCTGGACGCCATCGCAGCGGTCGACGGCGTCGACGGCGTGTTCATCGGCCCGGCCGACCTCAGTGCCTCACTGGGCCATCGTGGCAACCCCGGCCACCCCGAAGTCCAGGCGGCCATCGAAGACGCCATCGTGCGGATCCAGCAGGCTGGCAAAGCCGCCGGCATTCTGAGCGCTGACGAAGCACTTGCCCGACGCTACATCGAACTGGGCGCAGCCTTCGTCGCCGTCGGTGTCGATACCACCGTGCTGATGCGTGGCCTGCAGGCCCTGGCCGGCAAATTCAAAGGCTGCGCCGCGCCCACCAGCGCGGGCGGCAGCGTCTACTAACTGCTGAGCATGACCATGACACTCAACGACTTGAAACTGCTACGCGAGCACGCCTACGTCAACGGCCAATGGCTTGAGGCGGACGACCATGCCCGCTTCAGCGTGAGCAACCCGGCCAACGGCGAAATCATCGCTACCGTCAGTTCCCTCGGCCAGGCCGAAACTGCCCGCGCCATCGACGCTGCTCATGCGGCCCTGCCGGCCTGGCGCGACAAAACCGCTAAAGAGCGCAGCACGATTCTGCGTAAATGGTTCGAGCTGATCATGGCCAACCAGGAAGACCTGGCGCGCCTGCTGAGCTGGGAACAGGGTAAGCCGCTGGCAGAAAGCCGTGGCGAAATTGCCTATGGCGCCAGCTTTATCGAATGGTTCGCCGAAGAGGCCAAACGGGTCTATGGCGACGTCATTCCTCACGACAAGCCAGGCCGTCGCCTGCTGGTCATCAAGCAGCCGATTGGCGTCGTCGCCGCGATTACCCCGTGGAACTTCCCCAACGCCATGATCACCCGCAAGGTCGGCCCGGCCTTGGCGGCAGGCTGCACCGTTATCGTCAAACCGGCCTCGGAAACCCCATTGTCGGCACTGGCGCTAGCCGAGTTGGGCGAGCGTGCCGGTATTCCTGCAGGCGTGCTTAATATTGTGCCTGGCACCCGCTCGCGCGAGATCGGAGCGGAGCTGACCGGTAACCCGCTGGTGCAGAAGCTCTCGTTCACCGGCTCGACCGGTATCGGCAAGCTGTTGATGGCGCAATGCGCTGAAACCATCAAGAAAGTCAGCCTGGAACTGGGCGGCAATGCGCCCTTTATCGTCTTTGACGATGCCGACCTGGATGCGGCTGTTGAAGGCGTGATTGGCTCCAAGTTCCGCAACACCGGGCAAACCTGCGTCTGCACCAACCGTATTCTGGTGCAGAACAGCATCTACGAGGCCTTCAGCGAACGCCTCGCCAGCGCCGTCAAGGCGCTCAAGGTTGGCAGTGCCGATACCGACGGCGTCCAGCAAGGCCCCTTGATCAATGCCAAGGCGGTGGCCAAGGTCGAAGAACACATCAACGATGCGCTGGGCAAAGGCGCGACGCTGCTCGCCGGCGGCAAGCCCCATGCCTTGGGCGGCAACTTCTTCGAGCCTACCGTGCTGGGCGATGTAACCCCGCAGATGCTGGTGGCCCGTGACGAAACCTTCGGGCCACTGGCACCGATCTTCCGCTTCGACACCGAAGCAGAAGCCATCGCTATGGCCAACGACACCGAGTTCGGCCTGGCCTCCTACCTCTATACCCGCGACCTCGGTCGTGCCTGGCGCGTCAGCGAGGCGCTGGAATATGGCATGGTCGGCGTCAACGAAGGGCTGATCTCTACCGAAGTGGCCCCCTTCGGCGGCATCAAGCAATCCGGCCTGGGCCGCGAAGGCTCCAAGTACGGCATTGATGACTACATCGAGCAAAAGTACATGTGCCTGGGTATCAAGTAACGGCCAGGTCCATTGACCAACACGGCCTGCTGAGCAGGCCGTGTTTCTGCTAAACCCCGCTCGCGTCAGCCCACCACCTTGATGTCGAAATGGCGTTTCTTGCCCAGGCTTACCCGCCATTGGCTGGCCTGCCGGTCCATTTCCCGCTCAGCCGACTCAACCAGCTCCCCATCCAGCCGCAGCCCACGCCCCTCAGCCAGACGACGTGCCGCTGAGCGTGATGCCTGCAAGCCCGTCTCGACCAGCAACTCGGCCAGGCTGATACCGGCCTGCACCTGGGCGCGCGAAATATTCAGCGTGGTCAGCTCCGCCGCCTCACCGTGGGCAAATACAGCGGTTGCCGCCGCATGGGCTTGCTGTGCCGCCGCCTCGCCATGGGCCAGCGCCGTGGCGTGGTCAGCCAATACGCACTTCGCCTGATTCAACGCGGCACCGCCCTGCGCCGTGAGCGCCTGAATCTCCTCCAGCGGCAGCTCGGTGAACAGCGCCAGGAAGCGCCCGACATCGCGGTCATCACAGTTGCGCCAGAACTGCCAGAAATCGAACGGTGCCAGGCGGCTACCGTCCAACCACACCGCGCCACTGACCGACTTGCCCATTTTCTTGCCATCGCTGCTGGTCAACAGCGGCATGGTCAGGCCAAACAGCTGGCGGTTGTCGCGACGGCGCCCCAGTTCCACACCATTGATGATGTTGGCCCACTGGTCAGCACCGCCCAGTTGCACAGTGCAATCGTACTGGCGCGCCAGCTCGGTAAAGTCGTGGGCCTGCAGCAGGGTGTAGCCGAACTCAAGAAACGACAATGAATGCTCGCGCTCCAGGCGCTGGCGAACCGCGTCGAAGGTCAGCAAACGGTTGATGGAGAAGTAGCGCCCCACCTGATCCAGAAACTGCAGGTAACCAATACCATCGAGCCATTGCGCGTTATCGACGACAAAACCAGCGCCCTCACCCAGGTTCAGGTAACGGCCAAAAGTGCGGGTAATGCCAGCGATATTGGCCTGGATCTGCGCTTCGCTGAGGATCGGCCGGCTCTCGTCACGAAAGCTCGGGTCACCGATACGGGTCGTGGCGCCACCGATCAACAGAATCGGCCGGTGCCCGGCCTTCTGTAGCCAGCGCATCAGCATCAGGCCTTGCAGGTGGCCTACGTGCAGGCTGTCGGCGGTGGCATCAAAGCCGAGGTAGATCGTTCTTGACCCCGTGGCCAAGTGCGTGCGCAAGGCTTCCAGGTCGGTACTCTGGTGAATAAAGCCCCGCGCCTGCAGGTGGTCGATCAAACGGTCTTGGGTGTCGTTCATTGCTGTCTCCAGGGGTAAGGCCCGAGGAGAAGGGAGCACTATCCGATTCGCCTCAGGCGGATCGGGTGCACGCAGCAACTACCGCCTCATGGGGTGAGCGGGTAGCCGTAATAGTCGCTGCGACAGGTCATTAATGTATTCATGAAACGATCATCCGAAATGCAAGGGCTGCCGTCAAGCGGCCCGGCCTGAAACGCCTGCGCTGGCAGGCCGGATCAAAGCCGTCGGCACGCAGAGTCAAGACACCTACCGCTCGTTAGGAACTTAATAGGCCCCAGGGGACAGTGCTTGCGAAAAGCCCTGCCGTCGTGCCAATTCAACCGTTCAGGCTGCGCCATGATCACTATCGAAACGCCTACGTACTACTCGGCTACCAAGAAATACAACCTCAGTTTCCCGACGCTGGAAAGTGACATTGAAGCGGACGTCGTCGTGATTGGCGGCGGTTTCTCCGGCATCAACACTGCGCTGGAACTGGCCGAAAAAGGCATCACCAACGTTGTGGTGCTGGAGGCACGCTACCTGGGCTTTGGCGGTACGGGCCGCAATGGCGGGCAGATCATGGCCGGGATCGGGCACGACCTGGAGAAGATCAAGAGCAGTGTCGGCGAGCAAGGCCTGCGCGAGATCTTCGAGATCAGCGAACTGGGCGCCGGCATCATCAAGGACCGTATTGCCAAGTACGCCATCGACGCAGACTTCTGCCACGGCTATGGCTACATGGGCTTCAACGCCCGCCAGGAAAAAACCCTGCGCGCCTGGGAGAAAGACTTCAAATCGATCAACAGCAAGGACGAAATCCGCTTCCTGGCCGGCGCCGAGGTCAAGCAGATCATCGGCTCGGACGCCTACAGCAGCGCCCTGCTGCACATGGGCGGTGGCCATGTGCACTCGCTGAACCTGCTGCTCGGTGAGGCCAAAGCGCTGGTCGGCCTGGGCGCACGTATTTTCGAACATAGCCCGGCCCTGGAAGTGAGCTACGGCGAGCAGATCACCGTGCGTACCGGGCGCGGCTCGGTGAAAGCGCGCAAGCTGCTGTGGGCCTGCGACAGCTTCCTCAACAAGCTGGAGCCAGAGTTGCACGCACGCACCATCAACACCTACGCATTCCAACTGATGACCGAGCCGCTGTCCGACGAATTGATCCGGCGCATCAGCCCGATCCGCGGTGCCTACAGCGATATTCGCCCAGTCATCGACTACTACCGGGTCACCAATGAGAACCGCCTGCTGTTCGGTGCCGCCACACCATTCATCGAACACATCCCCAAGGACCTGAAGGCCTGGAACCGCAACCTGATGCTTAAGATCTTCCCGTACCTGAAGGACGTGCAGATCGACCTGGCCTGGGGCGGCCCAATGGCCACCGGCGCCAACCTGTTCCCGCAGATCGGCACACTCAGCGGCCGCCCGAATGCGTTCTATGTACAAGGCTACTCGGGCTTCGGCGTCACCCCGAGCCACATCATTTGCAAAATCCTCGCCGAGGGCATGAGCGAAGGTTCATCGCGTTACGACCTGATCAGCTCGGTCAAACACGCCCAGATCCTCGGCAAAGACCACATTCGCCCCCTGCTGCTGACGGCCGGCAAAAGCCTGCATCAGCTGTCCGGCTACTTCAACGGCCGGCGTTGAAACCCCTTATCGTTCACTCACTGGAGCACTGCCATGACCCTTACAACTGTACAGAACAACATTGCGCTGTCCGAACTCGACGCCTGGGGCACCGTTGCCGACCTGGGTTCCGAGATTCTGGAAGGCGAAGTCAAAGCCTTCGGCAAAATGACCTTCGGTGCACCGACCGATCCGGTCAGCAGCGCCTACTTCGGCACGACCCAAGGCAAGTTCCGCATGGTCTACCCATTCAACGAACAGGCCGTGGTCGTCACCGGCGAAGTGCTGCTCACTGATGAGTCCACCGGCCAGAGCACGCGCTACAAAGCCGGCGACAGCTGGTTCGTGACCAAGGGCACGCCGGTGCTCTGGGAAGTCGTCAGCGAGAGCTTTGTGAAGCACTACTTCGCGGTCGTCTGACCCGTCTCAAGGCTCCCCTTCACCAACAAACCCTCGCTTCTCAGCGGGGGTTTGTTTTTTCCAGCCAACGTAGCCGCTTTCAAAGCCTGCGGCACCCCTTTGTGGGAGTTGGCTTGCCAACGATGCAAGCACCGCGCATTCACTGCCGTACCGGCTCACCCAATGACACTACCGACCGAAAGGTAGGTAGTGCGCACCGAGCTTGCCGACGACATACGGACGTCCTGGGTAAACGTGCTATCGAGTGATTAGGTTATCGGTTACGCCGTGCCGGCCATAGCGGCGCTGAGTACGTGAGCACGAAAATCTTTCGGCGATTGTTCGAACTGCTTCTTGAACGAGCGGCTGAAGTGCGCCGAGTCGGTAAACCCCCATTTGTAGGCAATGGCGGTAATCGATTCGGTCTTCAGGAACGGGTTGGAAAGGTCGTCGGCACTGCGTTTGAGGCGGGCACGCTGAATGTAGCGGCAAACGCTGTCGCCCTCCTCCTCAAACAGACGGTAGAGGTGGCGCACCGAAATGTTCAAGCGACTGGCCAGGCTTGCCGGGCTCAAGCCTGGCTGGGTCAGTGATTCATCGATCACCTTCTGCACGTAGCTGCGCAGGTTGACACCATTGACGGTCAACGAAGTGCTACTGGCGTCGGCGCGCTCGAAACCCGGGCTGAGCAATGAAATAAAGGCACTCTGCAGCGCATCACCTTGCGCATTGGCCGAGGAGTGCTCATCGGTGTCCTTGCACAGCTCATCCATCAACACATGCAACATGCGGCCACACGCGTTACTGGAGGAAATTTTGCCAAAGGTCTCGCCCTGGCCTTTCAGGTGCTTGCGCACCTCAGTGCGCGACAACGACAACGAGGTGTGTTCAATCAAACCGAACGGGGTGATTTCGCAGGGGCCGACAGAGTCCATCAAGAGCATCTCACCCGGCGCAAGCTGGATTTTGACGCCCCCCTGAGTGATTTGCGAATAACCGGTACGCTGGCTGACCAGGAAACAATGCTGGTCATCGTCACGGTCAGGGTTGTCACCAAAGCGCTTGATGTTGCCCGCATTGGTTCGCAGGTTGGACAGTTGCAGACCAGCCCGCAGGCTGGTCGATATTTCACCGATGAACAACGACCGGTTAAACGCCAACTCGGTCTCGAAACGGCCACAGACACTTTGCATGGCTGTGGTCCAACGCTCCAGTCTGTTGCCATCAAGCTGGGGGATGCTCATGAATACCTCCACACGCGAACTTATTTTTATGACTCAATTGTTAACATGTTACCAATGAGCGCACAACCATAATCCATCACGCAATGTGGAGCAGTATTCATGCCACCCTTTGGCTAACGTGCCAGTAACACGCGTTGCAGAGCCGTCAGCGTATGCTCGAGCAGCACTTTCTGTTCGCTGCTGAATTTTACGTAGCGACGAAAGGCAGGCATACGGTTGACGACTTCGCTGCCCCCCATGTGTTCCAGAGTAACCGTCCAGCCATTGAGCGCGTATTCGATGCTCAGGTGCTTGAAATCCAGCGGCATCAGCGCCGCGCTGAGCCTGGCGTCGCCCAGCAGCCGCTTCGACACGGCCTCGAACAGCGTCCGGTCGCCGCTACGGTAGCGGCAACGAATACCGGTACGCTTGAGCGAGCCAGTATGGTGCAGATCAAAGTGGACGTTGCCCTGTTCAAAGGCAGGCACTTGGAGACGGAACTCGGTCATGACCAGATGCATCAGCAACTGCGCTTGAGTACGCTCGCTGACCTGCACGCGCAGCCCCGTCGCCCCCAGATCAAACTCGGCACGGCCCGTCTCCGCCAAGTGGAAACGGTGTATTCCCAGGTTACGCCGCAGCAACTCCAGGGTGACCCCTGGCCGGTAACCGGCCGGGGCCCGCTGGGCGCTGAACAGGTCAAACAGCTTTGCTAGCATGATGGACATGACCGCTAACGTGAATGCCAGGCTCGTTGGCGAACTCCACCGCCAGGACGTCTTCGACCCGTGCCGGGGCAAACGGGTTGACCTTCTGCACACACAGTGTCCAGAACAGCGCATAGGCTGCCGTGGCCGCCAGCATGATGCCGAATGGAACGTAGATGTCGGCGGGGTTCATGCCCGGTGGGGTAATGAACCACATCCCCAGCAGGATACCGACACTGGAGAGGATCTGTGGCAGCGGGAAGAGCGGCGAGCGGTAGGCACGTGGCAGGTCAGGACGGCGAATGCGCAGGATGACCACCGACAGGGTCACCAGCAGGTAGGCCGTACTCCAGGCGCAGACCGCAGCCAGTACCAAGTGCAGGATGTTGTCTGCGTTACCCCCCAGGTACCAGGCGTGCAGGCAAGGAATCAGTACCGCGACGAGGATGCACAGCAGCGGCGTCTTGAAGCGCGGATGCAGGTAGGTGAACACCTTGGGCAATGCACCGTCCACCGCCATGCCGTAGAGAATCCGCGGTACGCCGGCCATCAGGGTATTGATGGTCGCAGCGCCGGCGAACAGGAAGCCGATACCCAGCCACAGCGGGCCAATGTCACCCATGACCTGGGCAGCAAACTTCGGAATGGCCATCGGCGTGTCCAACAGGTGCAGCCCGGTGGCCGGATCAAGCACGATGTTCTCGACCTGACGCTTCATTGCCGCGCCATAAATGAACATGCACGACGCCACACCCAGCAACCCCAGGGCCATGGCCTTGGGCATCACCGAGGCAGACCTGCGCAGGTCCGGGGCTAGCGGCGTGACGAACTCGCAGCCGACAAACATGAACATGGCCATGCCAACCAGCGACAGGATGGTGATCAGGTCGGTGCCCACCAACGACTCACCGAACAGGCCGTCCAACTCTACTGCCGGCGCAGAGATCAGGCCAAGCAGGCCAAACACCATCAGGGTGGTCCACATACCGAAGGTCAGGATGATCTCCGCACGACCGAAGGCGCTGACGCCAAAGGCATTGAGAATGCCGAACACGATCACGAACGCCACACCCAGCAACCACGAGCCACCGGCGGATTCGGCCAGGGTATTGAGGTGCTCAAAGTTCACCAGGGCCATGACCCCTGAGAGGATGGTCTCGGCGGTACCGGCGAAGACATGGACGATCAGGTAGGCTGAAAGCGTACCGGTAATGGCGAAAAAGCGCCCCATGCCGCAGTTGATATAGTCGTAGACCGAGCCGGTGGTTGGCAGGATCGAGGCTGCTTCGGCAAAGGTCGTCGACTGAGCCAGCATCATGACAGCGGCAATCACCATGGCCACCGCGAAGGCACTGCCACCAATCCCGAACCCCATGGTTGCGGTCAGGATGACCGGGCTGGCCATGATCAGACCAACCGTACTGGCCAGTGCCGTGGGAAATCCGACGGTGCCGCGATTCAGATGCTCGGTGAGCTTTTTATTGATTGACATCTGGATAATGCCCCTGACTTCAGTGTGTGACATAAATGGCGACAAAACCCGTCAACCTGCAAGGCCCCTTCCAGGTGCGGGTTGTCACCGTGTACGTCCACTGTGCGCTTCGCCTCCGCTCATCGTCTTGCCCGAGGCTGCCGTCGTCTTTGTTGCAGCCTGCCACATATGAAGGTCGAGCGCTTGCCTGCAACCGACCTCGCTGGTTTTACTGCCGGTGCAACATGGCCTGGATCTGCTGGGTGGCCTGGCGGGTACTTTCGGCAAGCTTCTTCACTTCATCGGCGACCACCGAGAAGCCGCGCCCCACCTCACCGGCACGTGCCGCTTCAATCGCGGCATTCAAGGCCAGCAGGTTGGTCTGCTCGGCGATGCTCTTGATGACCCCGACAACAGTCGCGATCTGCGCGTAAGTCGCCTGATTCTGGGTCAGCATCTGTTCGTGACTGGCCTGTGCACTGCGCTCGTCACTGATGTCGCGCACCGCGCCCAACACACGGGTCAGCACGCCCTGTTCATCACGTACCGCACGACCACGCTCACGGCACCAGATAAAACCGCGGGTCTTGTGCTGCATCCGGTACTCGAACACATACTCACCGCTACCACCGGGTTTGAGGATCTCCCGGTCGAAAACCGCCATGATCTCAGCCAGGTCGTCCGGGTGCGTGATACTGACCTGCGCGTCCCAACCATCGGGCAACTCCTGCGGCAGGTAGCCCATCAGTGCACGGAACGGGTTAGAGATACGCATTGAGCTGGAAGGATGGCGCACATCGCCATGGGCGACCGAGATGCCCCAGGTGCCTTCGGTGAGGGTCGACTGCAACAACGCCCAGATCTGTGCCTGTTGAACAAGCGCCTGGGTCTCGTGCTGTTGATCCAGTAACGCGGCCTGCAGCGCCTCGCAACGCTGTTGCAGAAGCGTCTGCTGCGCCTGTGCGCTCTGCAGATGGTGTTGTTCCTGATCGAGCCGGGTGGCCAGTTCTGCCGCAGTGGCCTGCGCCTGCGCCAACTGCTGGCCGACCTGTTGGCGCTCGACGCCAAGGGTTTCCAGCGTCGCCCGCAACTGCGGATGGCTGGCCAGCAACGGCGCCTGATGCGCCGCACCGGGCTGGCCGGCAATTATTTGCAGCAAGACCTCAGTCAACTCACCTGCCCAGTGATTGCGTTTGAAAAACATCAGCGCACCGTTTGGCTATCCAGTCGGGGGGATAGTGAGTTGACCGTATTCCCAAATCGCCGTCTTGCGCCGCCGTGCCAAGTGTAGTTGTTCGCCGCTGCCAGGGCGTCAGCGCTTGATCACCGCCTTGAGCACAGTCTTGAAGGTTTCGATCTGCTCTTCGCTGAACTGACCAAACACCTTGTCCTGCTGTTCACGGGCAATCGCCCACAGGGCTTCGGTTTCTTCAATGCCCTTACCCGTCAACACCACCCGCTCGTGGTCATCGGACACCAGCCCTTTGCGCTTGAGGTTGGCAACAGCCTCGACGATCTCGCGCTCGGGCATCGCCACTTCGCGCTGCAGGTCAGCAAGGCCCAGCCCCGCATCGTTCTCCAGCACCATCAGCATGCGCGCCTCACTGGTGCGCAAGCCGGTAGACAGTTGCCGAGGCTGGTAGCTGGTCTGATAGGCCCGCAAGGCCTGAGTCATCAGGTAATACAGGTTATGGCTCAGACGGCCCTGGAAGTTGCTGCTGGGCGGCTGCCCCTCCTCACGCTTGGTCATGCGTGTGTGTGGCAACACCATGGAGTAGGCCCCTTGGTGATACAGCAGTGGCGAACGCCCGCAATCATCGAACGCCACTACCTTGCCGACCAGAATCCAATGGTCCCCGCCGTCCAGTTGCTGGTACTTCTCGCAACTGAAACGCGCTGAGCAATCCGCGAGCAGCGGTGCGCCACCCTCACCGGCCTCGTAGACGATCCCGGCGAAGCGGTCATCCTTGGGGCGGGCAAAGTTGTTCGACAGGTCGATCTGGTCTGCCGCCAGGATGTTGACCGCAAAGTGGCTGGCCTCCTCGAACACCTCAAGGCTGCTCGAGCGCTTGTCGATGCTCCACAGGATGAGTGGCGGGTCCAGGGACACCGAGTTGAAGCTGTTGGCGGTCACGCCAACTTTGCGGCCGCTGGCATCGGCAGCCGTCACTACGGTGACACCCGTGGCAAAGTTGCCAAGCGCCCGGCGGAAGGCCCGTGCGTCGAAGGTGGTTTCAGTAAGGGTGGACATGCAAGACTCCCGGGCTGTCGCGACGACAGCCTCGTTTGTTGTTATTCGATACGCGTGACGAGAAAAAACGCTGAGTCAGACCATCGAAGGATCAGGCTCAAGGCCCATCAGTTCGCGGCCGAGGATCTGCGCGCAGACATCGTAGTCGGTGTAGGCGTGAGCACCGGTCAGGTGCGCATCACGGAACAGGCGCTGACTTTCATTGCTCTCGAACCACGCACCGCCGCCAGACGCATCCATCAAGCGATCAACCGCTTGAATGCACATCTTTACAGCGTAGCCCTGATTGGTCCGCCAGAATGCCAGGGTGCCGCGGCTTGGGTACTCGTGGCGCTCGCTGTGCTCGGCAATGTCCTGCCAGCTTTTTTCCAGCAAGGCGCGGGCAGCGGCGACCTGATGGGTGGACTCGGCCAGACGCATAAGCGCCGGGGTGGCGGCACCTACGGCAGCACCGGTGTAGGCCCGCACACGGTTACGGGTTTTCTCACGGAAGACCTCAAGCATGCGCTCGGCAATGCCCAGGCTCACGGTGGAGAAGCCACTGGCGAAATACGGGCGATAAGGTGCGTAGAAAATCTTGCTGTCGGGGTACAGGCCAAAGCCGGCGGACTTGCCTTCCATCATGTCCTTGGCCTTCTGGATACGGTGCTCAGGCACGAAGGCGTTGTCGATGATCAAGGTGCGGCTGCCACTGGCGCGCATGCCGACAGCGTACCAGTCATCGCGGATCTGGTAGTCACTGCGCGGCAACACGGCGAAGCAGTAGTCCTGAATGCCCTCGGCGTTTTTGCGGCGAAAGCCGACAATCGCCCACTCGGCGTGATCGCAACCACTGCTCCAGCCCATTTCACCGCTGAAGGTGACGCCACCTTCAACCTCTTCGGTACGCCCGAACGGGGCGATGCTGCTGCTGGCGGTGGCATCGGGGTTGCTGCCCCAGATCTCCTCCTGCAGTTTGGCCGGGAACATCGCCAACTGATGGCTGTGGGTGCACAGCAGGCTCATGGCCCAGGCGGTGCTGGCGCAGGAGCCGGCCAGAAGTGCAATGCACTCGGCAAACTCGGGCAGGGAAATTTCCAGGCCACCGAACTTCTTCGGCAGAAATGCGCGGTGCAGGCCAGTGCCTTTGAGCAGCGCAATGTTCTCGGCAGGTACGGTACGCGCCTTCTCGGCCTCGTCCGCATTAGCGGCGATGGTTGGCAGAATGGACTTGAGATCTTCCAGCAAGGAGTTTGGCTTTTTCATGGTCTGGCTCATTATTATTGGACCCAAGTGACCTGCCGCAGCCAAAACCCATTTGGCTGCGGCATTGAGCGCTGGACGCAGTAGACCAGGCGCCGCTCACTTACGAATGCCGGGCCAGTATGCGAGGCAGTCTCGCCCAGGAAAATGCACGTTCCAGATGGAAGATTGTACTTTCCATAGCCAACACCCCCTTCAGGCCATATCCGACAGCAGCCGCCTGCCTGCCTGATGGCAGGCACAGACATGTCGCTGACAGGCAGAGTCAAGATCGCCCCGCCAGCGCCGGGTAAGCTCGTGCCATACGTCTATTTCAGCGCGGCAAGCCGCCGCCTGCTTCCCTGCCTGGAGTCTGCCCAGCATGAGCGATATCGCACTGCTTCCCTCGGTCAACGCCTTCCTTGAGCGCGACCATAGCCTGTACATCGACGGCGGTTATGTCGCCAGCAGCTCAACGAACAGGCTCACGGTGCTGAACCCGGCCACTGGCGAGGCGATTGCGCAGGTCAGCGATGCGACCCAGGCCGATGTCGAGCACGCCGTCGATTCGGCCAATCGCGGCTTCAAGGTCTGGTCACGCACCAGCCCGGCGGCACGCGCCAGCGTGTTGTTCAAGCTCGCCGACCTGCTGGAGCGCCACCGTGAGGAGCTGGCGCAGATCGAAACCTGCCAATCGGGCAAGATCATCCACGTTTCGCGCGCCTTCGAGGTCGATCAGGCGGCCCACTTCCTGCGCTACTACGCCGGCTGGGCAACCAAGATCACTGGCGAAACCATCACCCCGTCGCTGCCCTCCTTTGCTGGCGAGCGCTACAGCGCCTTTACCCTGCGCGAACCGATTGGCGTGGTGGTCGGCATTGTGCCGTGGAACTTCTCCACCATGATCGCGATCTGGAAGCTGGCCTCGGCCTTGACCACCGGTTGCAGCATCATCATCAAACCAAGCGAGTTCACCCCGCTGACCATCCTGCGCATCGCCGAGCTGGCCAGTGAAGCGGGCCTGCCTGCCGGAGCACTCAACGTGCTGACCGGCGGCGGCAGTGTCGGCAAGGCGCTGATCGAGCACCCAGGCACCGACAAGGTGTCCTTCACAGGTTCGGTCCCGACCGGCATCGCCGTGGGCCAAGGCGCGATGGGTGCCAAACTGACCCGTGCCACCCTGGAGCTGGGCGGCAAGAACTCGGCGGGCTTTCTGCCTGACGTCGATATGGACAAGGCCGTCAATGGCATGATCGAAGCCGGCTTCCTTCACTCCGGGCAGATCTGCGCCGCCGCAGAACGCTTCTTCGTCCACCGCTCGCAGATCGAGCCGATGATGGACGCGCTGTCCAAACGCCTGGCACAACTGAAGGTTGGCTCGCCACTGGATGAAAGCACCCAGTTTGGCCCGGTTGCGAACAAGCAACACCAGCAGAAACTGGCCCGGTTCTTCGCTACCGCCCGCGCCGAAAACAGCACCATCATTCATGGCGGCCAGATCAGCGAAGGCCCCGGCTGCTACGTGGAGCCGACGATCATCCTGGCCAACTCGGTGAACGACACCCTGCTCAATGAAGAAACCTTCGGCCCGGTCGCGACTTTCTTCCCGTATGACACCGAAGAGGAACTGCTGGCGCTGATGAACAACACCGCCTACGGCCTGAGCGCCAGCCTATGGACCAACGACCTGTCCAAAGCGCTGCGCCTGGTACCGGAAATCGAAGCCGGCACGGTCTGGGTCAACATGCACACCCTGCTCGACCCGGCCGTCCCCTTTGGCGGAACCAAGTCCTCGGGTATCGGCCGTGAATTCGGTGGGGCCTTCATCGATGACTTCACCGAACTGAAGTCGGTGATGATTCGCTACTGAACGCGGTGCAAGGCGAATAATCTGTTGGCACAGGCGCATGACAGGACGGCACACTAAGTTAATATGTGAACATTATCAGCCGCTGACGGGCGCCTTGTCGTGAACCACCCCCAACCTTCCACGTCGTCTCGCTGGCCCTCCTCGATCCGGGCGCTGCGCCACCGTAACTTTCGCCTGTACTTCGTTGGCCATGCGATTTCCACGCTAGGCACCTGGGTGCAGATGGTGGCGTTGTCCTGGCTGGTCTACCGGTTGACTGATTCCGCAGCGCTGCTGGGCATCACCACCTGCGCCAGCCTGTTGCCACAGTTGTTTGTCGGCCCGATTGCCGGGGCCTGGATTGATCGCCACGACAAACGCAGGTTGCTGATACTGACCCAGAGCCTGCTGGGCCTGCAGGCACTGTTACTGGCGCTGCTGACCTACAGCGGCCACATTGGCGCGAACCTGATCGTGCTCATGTCGTTCGTCCTGGGCGTGCTGAATGCCGTGGACACACCGCTGCGCCAATCGCTGCTCAGCCGTTTCGTCGATGATGTCGACGACCTGCCAAATGCCCTGGCCTTGAATGCCTCGCTGTTTACCTGCTCACGCTTCGTCGGACCGCCGCTGGCCGGGCTGCTGCTCGGCATGACCGGCGAGGCGGTGTGCTTCGCCCTGAACGCGCTGTCCTACGGCGCACTGATCACCGGCCTGCTGGCCGTGCGCATGAGCGCCGGTGTGCGCGCCAATGGCAGCATGCGCAGCGTCTTCCGCGAAGGCCTGACCTACGCCTTGCAGACGCCATCGGTACGCGGCCTGATTCTCGGGGTACTGATCGTGAACATCACGGCCTCAAGCTACGCCGTGCTGCTGCCGGTGTTCGCCCGGGACATCTTCGCCGGTGATGCGAGGACGCTGGGCTGGCTTTGGGGGGCGGCCGGGTTCGGCTCGCTGCTTTCGACCCTGCTGCTCGCCGCTCACCGGTCCGCCGAACAACTGCAGCGCTTGATCATCGCCACCGCCGGCGCCAGTGCCGTCGCCTTGCTGGTGTTTGCGGCCAGTACCCAGCTGGCACTGTCGTTGGCGGCAATGGCAGTGCTGGGCTTCGGCGTGACGATCAACAACGTCGGCACCAACATCCTGCTGCAGAGCCAGGCACCTGAAGTGCTGCGTGGCCGGGTGGTATCGCTCTACACCTCGACCCGTTTCGGCTTCGACGCCATCGGTGGCCTGCTCGCCGGCCTGCTCGCGGCACGCTTTGGCGGCCCATGGGCCATGCAGATCGCCGGCGCCTTGCTCCTGCTTTACTGCGCCTGGCAACTGCTGGCGCAACGCCGAAGCGCCCGGCAACAGGCACAGCCCAGCGAAACGCATTGAGCACGCACCCGGCCGTTTCAACCGATCACTGAACAGACAAGGTCGCGACATGAACGAACTGCTACGCCAGCAACCCACCATCACCCTGCGACTGGCCATGCAGGCGCTGCAAGCGGCCCTGGAAAAAGCCGAAGAAGAACAGGTACGCATCAGCCTGGTCGTGGTCGACCCAAGCGGCCTGCCGATTCACAGCGCGCACATGGACAGGGCGCCCCGGCCATCGCAGGACATTGCCCTGAACAAAGCACTGACGGCCGTGGGCTTCGGCATCGCCACGCAGGGCTGGCAAGCCCGCCTGGAGAAGTGCTCCGAGGGCGTCCGCCAAGGCTTGCCGCTGCAACGCAATATGGCCCTGTTTGGTGGTGGCGCACCCTTCCTGCATGAGGGGCAGGTAATCGGCGCCATTGGCGTTTCCGGTGCCTCCGAAGCCGTCGATGGCCATTGTGCCGAGGCCGCCGTCGAACGCGTCAGCACGCTGCTCGGCCACTAGACTCAAGATCAACGGTTACACCTCTAGCTCGCTTGACGGCCAAGGCCCGCACCGTCGCCTCAAAGGGTGCATCCTGTTTTACCTCACAACCTTTGTTCCAGGTGGCAGCCATGATCAACATCGAAACGCCAACCTACTACACAGCGACCAGGAAGTACGACCTGCACTTCCCGGACCTGCAAGCCGACCTGGAAGCGGATGTCGTGGTCATTGGCGGTGGCTTTTCCGGCATCAACACCGCATTGGAGCTAGCCGAAAAAGGCATCACCAATACCGTTGTGCTGGAGGCACGCTACCTGGGCTTTGGCGGCACCGGGCGCAACGGTGGGCAGATCATGGCGGGCATTGGCCACGACCTGGAAAAGATCAGGCAGGATGTCGGCGAAGCGGGCCTGCGCTCGATCTTCGAGATCAGTGACCTCGGTGCCGACATCATCAAGGCGCGTATCGCCAAGTACGCCATCGACGCGGACTTCTGCCACGGCTATGGCTACATGGGCTTCAACCGCCGCCAGGAAAAGACCCTGCGCAGTTGGGAAACAGCGTTCAAGTCCCTAGATTCAAAACACGAGATCCGCTTCCTGGCCGGCGCCGAGGTCAAGCAGATCATCGGCTCGGACGCCTACAGCAGCGCCCTGCTGCACATGGGCGGCGGTCACGTGCACTCCTTGAACTTGTTGCTGGGGGAAGCCCAGGCACTGGCCAGTCATGGCGTAAAGATCTTCGAGTACAGCCCGGCACTGGAGGTGTCCTACGGCGAACGGATCACCGTGCGCACAGCCAAAGGGTCGGTCAAGGCAAGCAAACTGCTCTGGGCCTGCGACAGCTTTCTCAACAAGCTGGAGCCCGAGCTGCACAAGAGCACGATCAACACCTATGCGTTCCAGATGATGACCGAGCCGCTGTCGGACGCACTGATCCAGCGCATCAGCCCCATCCGTGGGGCCTACAGCGACATTCGGCCGATCATCGACTACTACCGCGTCACCCGTGAAAATCGCCTGCTGTTCGGTTCAGCCACACCGTTCATCGAGCACATCCCGCTTGACCTGAAAGCGTGGAACCGCAGGCTGATGCTGAAGATTTTCCCGTACCTGAAGGACGTCAACATCGACCTGGCCTGGGGTGGCCCAATGGCTTGCAGCCCCAACCTGTTCCCGCAGATCGGCACCCTGCCCGGCCGCGCCAATGCCTTCTTCGTGCAGGGCTACTCGGGCTTTGGCGTCACCCCCAGCCACATCATTTGCAAGGTGTTGGCCGAGGGCATGAGCGAAGGCTCGGCGCGCTACGACTTGATCAGTTCGGTCAGACGTATTCAGGTGTATGGCAAGGATCATTTCCGGCCACTGCTGCTCAGTGCCGGCAAAAGCTGGCACCAACTGTCAGGCTTCTGGTCTGGCCGCCGTTAACCCCCTGCTGCGGACGAAGACTGCACCATGCCTGCCTACACCGAAGCACTCGGCCAACACTGCCTGCACGCCTTCAGCCAGCAGGTACCCACGTCGCTAGGGGCGTTCTATCGCATCGACACGCAGCTACAAGCCTGTGATTTCCAGCTATTGGGCATGCAAGCGCCCATGCACCAGACCTACCTGGAGCACTACCGTCACCTCGACCCACTGCAACCCAGCAACTGCATGGCCATCGGCTTGCCGGTGGTGTCGCTGCGCCAAGGCCTGGCTTACCAGAGCGAGGCGAACGGCCGCCGGTACCAGCGCTTTCTCAACCAGCATCAGGTGGTGGACGTGGTCGAGGTAATTGCCCACGTCGATGGCCGCCCGGCCGCCGGCCTGTCGTTGTTGCGCTGCAGCGGTCTGGGCCTGTTCCAGGCGCACGAACTGCAAAGCCTGTTACCGCTGCACGGCCTGATGCAACTAGCGGCGCGTCAGCTGCCAAACACGCCGAGGGATGATCGCCTGCAACGGTTGACCCCACGCGAACGCGAGATAGCCGTGCTGTTACAGGAAGGCGTGAGCAACAAACAACTGGCGCGCCATCTCGACCTTGGCCTGCCAACGGTGAAAACCCACCTGATCAACCTGTTCCGCAAGGTCGGCGTGAAAAACCGCACCGAGTTGGTCGGGGCACTGTTCCTCCCGGAAAACACTGGAACTCAACCCTCTGGTTGATACCGCCGTGCGCCAGCGGGAGGCACCATCCGTGCATCTTCCACCGCACGAGCAACCACCATGAATACCCCCCACTCAGACTGGATCACTGTAGGCGCCCTGGCCGAGGGCTTCGCCCCCGAAGCGTTTATCCTGCCGCAGCTCGCCGAACTGACCGGCAAGCAATTCAACCTGTTCTTCGCCAATGGCTGGGAAATCGTCCACCGCTTCGACGCCGAACAGCTGCACTGGGCCGCCGCCGACGGCCACTCCAGCGGCAGTGCCAGTTACCGCGCGACCTCGATACGCCCGGGGATCTACCTGGTGGATTTCCTCAAGAGCGAGCACGGCCAGGACTGGTCGATCTCGCTGGTACTGGACACCCTGACACACTCCTTTACCGCCGTTATCGGCCGTCTGCCGCGTGAACCAGAAACCCATGAGGGCCTTTACCACCTGGCCCTGGCCGGGAAAAGCCTGACCCGCGTGGACGCACAATTTTTCCACGGCAGCCTGGACACACCATGGCGCGAAGGCAGTTGCCCGCATGCACCGACGCAAGAACTGGTCGGTATCCGTAACTGCTACCGCTACAGCCCGACCGAGGTCTACGAGCACATTTACCTGAACGAACACTACTACGCCTGGCAGTGCCTGAAAGGTGTCGAACAAGGCCTGTGCGACACCGACCGCGCGCACTACTACAAGATCGCCGATCAGCTCTACCTGTTCGTCTGGCGCGAGAAGATCGTGCCAACGCTGGGCCTGGTGATGATCGACCTGAAAAACCACCGCAGCGACGGCAAGATTTTCGGCTATGCCGGCGGCAGTTTCGATGAACTGTCGAACTTCCCGGTGTCCTCCTACTGCAACCTGGTCAACACCACGGTCCACGCGCATGACTAAGACGATCCTGATTACCGGTGGCGGAACCGGGATCGGTGCAGCCTGCGCGCGACGCTTGGCCGACCAGGGCGCCAACCTGGTGCTGGTCGGTCGTCGCCGGGAAGCACTGGAACAGGTCGCTGCCGCAACGGGCGCGCTGGTGCTGGTCGGCGATGCCGCCAGCAGCCAGGCCTGGGCCGGCTTCATCGAGCAGATCCGCAAGCGCTTCGGTGGCCTCGACGCACTGATCGCCTGCGCCGGTGGGCATGGCCTTGGTGCGGCGCTGGGCACCTCCGACGACGGCTGGCATGCAGCGCTGCGCAGTAACCTCGACAGCGCCTTCCACAGCGCCCGCGCCTGCCTTCCGCTGCTGATCGAGCGACGCGGCAGCATCGTCCTGATGGGATCGATTGCCGCTCTCGCTGCGGGCCCGCAAGTGTGCGGCTATACCACCAGCAAGCACGCGCTGATCGGCCTCAACCGGTCGCTGGCGCGCGACTACGGCCCTCTGGGCGTGCGGGTCAATTGCGTCTGCCCAGGCTGGGTGCGCACGCCCATGGCCGATGAGGAAATGCAGCCATTGATGCAGCACTACCACGAAGATCTGGAGGCGGCCTACCGTCGGGTTACCGCCGATGTGCCACTGCGGCGCCCGGCCAGTGCCGACGAAATCGCCACGCTTTGCCAATTTCTGATCAGCGACCAGGCCTCGATCATCACCGGGGCGGTCATTGCTGCGGACGGCGGCTCAAGCATCGTCGATGTGCCGACCCTGGCCTACACCCACCTGGA
The DNA here is from genome assembly GCF_002753995.1 of Pseudomonas sp. HLS-6. Lineage (NCBI taxonomy): Bacteria > Pseudomonadati > Pseudomonadota > Gammaproteobacteria > Pseudomonadales > Pseudomonadaceae > Pseudomonas > Pseudomonas sp. HLS-6. The sequence goes on along the minus strand of NZ_CP024478.1, from coordinate 2,377,205 downwards.
GGGTGCCTGATGAGTACACACTTCGACTTCAGCGGGCAGACCGTCCTGGTCACCGGCGGCGCACAAGGCATAGGCCGCAGCATCGTCGAGGGCTTCGCCGCCAGTGGTGCCAAGGTGTTGATCGCTGATCTCAACCTGGCTCAGGCGCACGCCTTGGTGGCTTCATTGCAGGCCGAAGGTCGAACGGCCGAAGCCATTGGCATCGACCTGGCGGCCCCCGGGGCAATCTTCAGCCTGCTCGCACGCCTTGAGCGGCTGGATGTGCTGGTGCATAACGCAGGCTACTTTCCCCTGACACCGTTCGCCCAGATCACCCCCGAGGTCCTCCAGCGCACACTGGCGGTGAACCTCTCGGCACTGTTCTGGCTGACCCAGGGCGCCCTGCCACTGTTCCAGCGCCAGGGCGCCGGCACTGTCCTTGTGACCTCATCGGTCACCGGTCCCCGGGTCGCCTTTCCGGGGCTGAGCCACTACGCCGCGTCCAAGGCCGGGGTCAACGGTTTCATCCGCAGCGCGGCATTGGAGCTGGCCGCCTGCAACGTGCGGGTCAACGGAGTCGAACCGGGCATGGTGCGTACACCTGCAATGGCCAACCTGGGCGATGAAGCACTCAATGCGCGCATTGCTCAGGGTGTTCCCCTGGGTCGTCTGGGCGAACCGCAGGACATCGCCAACGCCATGCTGTTCCTGGCCTCGGAGCGGGCTGCCTACATCACCGGGCAAACCCTCATTGTCGACGGCGGTGCAACGCTACCTGAAACCCAGGCCTCAGCCCCGCAACATCCTTGAGCAACACGCGACCGTGGCGGCAGCCGAGCAACTGCCGACACTGGCCGCCGGGATCAAGGGCACTGGCAGCCACGAACAAGACTTGCCCCCCACAACAACGCGCTAATAGCCCGTCGCCAGCCAGCACGCGACGACGATCTTGTCTGAACAAGGTAGTCCTTCAATCAAAAAACGCAGCCGTCCGTGCTACGAAGAAAAAACGAGGGAGAGTTTCATGGGTAAAAAAATTCACCTGTTGCCGTGGGTACAGGCCATCGGCCTGAGCGTCGCCACACTCGCCACCAGCCAGACCGCCATGGCTTACGCACTGTATGCCGACGACGACACACACCTGAACGCCGACTTTCTCGCGGTCTATGGCCTGTTCAACAGCCGCAAGAACTACGATGGCACAACGGGTGGCTCCACCTGGCGGGAAGGTTTCATCAAGTACGGCGTCAGCGGCGATCAAGGGCTGGGCGGCAACGGTACGGCCTATGGCGCACTCAACTGGGTCAGTTCGGGCACCTGGGGTGACGGCGACGCGGCAGGCAATACCGACGGTTCCGAACGCACCACCAAGATTGAAGACGCCTACCTGGGCTGGCGTTCAGCCGATCTGTTCCCGGTGCTGGGCAAGGACGGTGTCGATATCTCCGCAGGCCGCCAGGTGGTCAAGATCGGCAGCGGCTTCTTGCTTAACGACGACGGCCCGAACCTGGGCAACGGCCCGGCCGACGGCGCACTGAACCGTGGCGGCGCTTACTACCTTGCCGCCCGTCATGCCTTTGACCGCACCGCCGTATTGCGCCTGGGAGGCAAGGACGGCCTGCATGGCAGCATGCTCTGGCTCAAATCCGACAACCGCGCACAGGCCGAGACCGAACTGGCCGCCGGCACCCTGGACTACACCGCTGACGTCGGCACCCTGGGCCTGACCTGGATTCATGGCCTGGGTGTCAGCGAGCAATGGGCCAGCGACTTCCAGAAGCAACGTGATGGCATGGATGTCTACAGCCTGCGCGGCGAAGGCAACGCAGGCATCGAAAACGCCAGCTTCGCCTTCGAGTACGCCTGGCAGGACAAGGACGCTGGCGCCGAAAAAGCCTGGTACGCCGAGGCCGGCTACACCTTTGCCGATGTCGCCTGGGCACCGAAGTTGACCTACCGCTACAGCCGTTACTCCGAAGGCTGGGACCCGCTATTCAACGGCCTGAGCACCGGCTACGGCACCTGGTTCCAGGGTGAAGTGGCCGCCAACTACTCCGGCCCGTTCAACAGCAACACCGGCGTGCACCACGTTGGTCTTAAGGCCAACCCGCTGGAAAACGTCACCGTCGGCGCGCTGTACTTCGACTTCAACACCCTGCACAAGAGCAATGCGCTGAACCTGGACGCTCGCGAACTGGACCTGTACGTCGAATGGGCGGTCAACGAGCACCTGGTGATCAGCCCGCTGGTTGGCCTGTACCAACCCAAGAAGGATGAAACCAACGGCGGCAACCAGGTGGGCGGCAACGGCACCAACGTCTACAGCCAACTCACCGTGGCCGTTCCGTTCTAACGACTCCACATGACCACCGCACACATCGAGCGGTGGTCGCATCCAGAGGGCTGGGTACGTTGCAGGTCAGCGTGGCCCCAACAAGCCGGGCTGGATTAAAACCGCCAGAAGCGCCATCCTCCACGCCTTTTTCAAGCGACGCTCTCACGTTACGCGCGTAGACCGAGGAACAGCCCCATGCACACCCATCCCCTAGACGCCACTGACTTCACCTTTATCGAAGACACCTTGCTGAAGTACGGCGATGATCACTCAGTGCTCAACCCCTCCGAACTCGACGGCTACTTCACCGCGCTGGTCTCCAGCCCTGTGCAGGTGGACATCGCCGAGTGGTTCCCGGCCATCTGGGGCGGGCAAAACCCGGACTGGGAAAGCCCTGAGGAGTGCAGGCAGTTCATTGAGTTGAGCGTACGCCACATGAACACGCTGGCCTCGCAATTGGCCCTCGACGCGCAAGCCTTCAAGGCACGCTTTGAACAGACCGAACACCAGGGCCAGGCACTCACGCTGGCTGAAGAATGGTGCTTCGGTTACCTGCGCGGGGTCGCCGTAGGCAACTGGCCTGAGCTGCCAGCACCTCAAGCGGCACTGTTCCAGGCGATCAGCACCTGCGCCGAACAAGACAACTTCGAACTTCCGGCAGACTTGGATGTGCTTCGGCACCGCTTGCAGGTAGAGGCCATCGAGCCGGCTGCCCGCGCACTGCATGACTACTGGGTTGCTCAGCGCCAGGGATGATTGGCCTGGTTAAGGCAGCCCCCCACTCACGAAAAGCGACTGAAAGGACCGCGCAAGACCATAGTGCAGTCACTTCAGCCCTTGGAGTGATTGAACTCACTCGATCAACCACATCACGCGCCCCAAAAAACGCCGTTTCCTTTATAAAGACAAACGGCGCTATTTCTTTACATGGACAGCGTTAGGCACAAGCCGAGTGTTCAAACACTCTGTCGCCAGCCCCACTGTTAAGGCTGAACACCAGCAATTTTTTCCAGGCGAATCGGATAGCCTTGGCCTGGCTGAACAACCGTTTCAGTCTCTACGGTCTGGACCACACGGCCAGTTGCATCCTTGGTAACTGCTACAGATTTGCTATAGGTGCTCTGTACCACGCAGCCGGTCACGGATGCAGCGACAGCGGCTGTGAACACCAATGCTAAAGCAGACTTCATGCGGGATCTCCTTCCCAAAGTGATTGTGGCGACCACTTTATCAGCATCAGAACTCGGCAGGCACTCAAATAGTGGCCAATTGCCAAGAACCAGAAACAACCGCCTCCCGTCCCTCTACGAAAAAGCCCCGCAGACGTTGATCTGCGGGGCTTTTGAAGCCAGGAACTCAAGCAGCAAACTGCAATGCTCAGCCAGACGTTCAGGTCAGCGCATCAGTCCTGAAGACCTTCCATCAATTTCAATGCGATTTTTTCGATCCCGACGTCCCTGCTTTGCTCAACCCCTTCGAATTGTGGTCGCCTGGGGTAGACGTCGAAATTGCAGTGGCTTTAGTGACACCGCGCGTATCTTTGGAATGGGCAATGCCAGACGTCGTGGTGCCATGGCCGCGATCACTATTGCGATCACTGCCGAAGTGGTTGCCGCTTGTGCCATGGTCGCGAACAGCCTTGCCGGCATGATCAGCGTCCAGCCCTTTACCACGACCGTTACTGTCAGCGTTGCCGGCGTGGCCTGAACCACTGTGACCACCACCATTGCCATTGCCGCCGCCATTGCCCCCGCCATGACCACCACCATTACCGCCACCGTGACCACCACCATCCTTCGCATAAGCGGAGCCCATGATGGACAGGCCAGCAGGGAGCAATGGGGCAGCTGCAAGCGCCATGACGCACGACATTACAGCAACGAGACTCTTGTTTTTTAAACGCATGATGGCTTCCGTGAAGGTTGATATTGCACGTCCTATGACGCGCCAACCACTCAACAGTTCACGCCCTCACGACGGACGGCTGTGCTTTGTGACGGTGATCACTCAATCGTCAATCGAAAGCACCGTTGATGACCTCATAAATGAGCCCGGTTGCCAGCGTAACCAGGATCAGGTCAGCACCCACCTGTTGCCACTCGTACCCATCATAGTGAGGCAACCTGCCAATCAGCCGACCATCGAGCTTTTTAGCGATTCCCGGCGGAAGCGGCTTACCGCGGGCCAGGTTCTTTTGTATGCCGGGTGGCAAGGCTGGCCCTGGGCTCCAGTAATCTCGATAGCCACCAACGATGCCCAGGACACTTGCCCGGTTGATGCTGGGGCCATTATGCCAGTCACTGCCTCCTGAGTTTTTTCCGTTGTTGCCATGACCGCCCTGGTTGCCGTAGTCCTGGCTATTGTGCGGGTTTCCCTTGCCCCCACCTTGCCCTTTGCCATTACCAGGATCAGCCACAGCCGTGGCAGAACCGAAAACCAGCGTCAAACAGGTAACCGCTGCAATCAACGCGCGAGATCTGAACATATCCGTACTCTCAGAAAGTGATGATCCTCTGGAATGTAGACGCTCCAGAGGCTTTTGGTTCCATAAACACTCGCTCATCACGTACGGCGGCGCATCGACTGCTACTTCTGAGAGAGCGCAGCAATCGACATACCCGACGCGACAAAGGTCAGCCCCGCCCCCACGTTCAGCCCATTGACGAGTCGCGGTCGCTGACGCAGGCACTGCGATAGCGCTGTGGCAAACACACCCATGAGCGCAAATCCCACCGCGGTGAGCGCAGCGAACCCTATGCCGTACACCAACATCTGTATGGCTGAGCCCCGTTGGGGCTAGAAAAGCCTTGCGGCGCAGGCAAGGAATTGCAGCGTTGCCCTTAGGTGAGCAGCATTGCCTGCCAGCTGTTTGCACGCAAAACGTTCAAACCAAGTAAGGCTCAAACAGGCTCCGCACATTCACCCGCGCCTTCAGCTTCGCGGCCAACAGGTACAAGCCCCCCATCTTGCGATGCAAAAACAGCACCTCCACCGGCGGAGTGCCCCAGAAGTCGCGGTCGGCGCCCAGTTTCCACCCGGCATCGCGCAGGCGTACGGCGAGGTCAGAGGCCGCAAAGTCATAGGCGCCTTGATGCCGCAGCGGCTCGCAGGCCTGGGCGATCAGGTCGGTCAGCAACGCCCGATGTCTGGGCAGGGTTTCAGGCTGAAAGTAGCCGACGGCCAGCGCGGCGTCGGTGATGGCGGCGCGGTCTTCACGCAGGCCTGCAATCAGCAAGCGACGAAAGGCCTCGGTGCTGTTGCGGGCATAACGGCGCGTGGCGCCGAAATCGAGCAACACCATCCGGCCGGTGTCCCGCTGATAGCGGTAATTGGCAAAATTGGGGTCGGTCTGCACGCACTGGAACTCGAACACCTCGCGCATAAGCAGGCCGAACAGCAACGCGATAATCCGGTCGCGCTCTGCCTGAGGCGCGTGCTCCAATGACTCCATCGCGACCCCATCGACGAAAGACATCACCAGAATGGTTGGCGAGCTGAACTCGGTGTACGCACGAGGAACCAGAAAGTCAGGACTGTCGGCCAACAGTTGATGAAAGTGCCGTAAGTGCTCGGCCTCTTTGAGGTAATCCGCTTCGTCCTGCAGTTGACGCTTGGCCTCTTCGAGCAGCGGCGCAACGTCCATGCCTTTAGGCAGCAGCCCAGAGATGCTCAGCAAGGTAGCGACGTTGTCCACATCGCTGGAAATGCTCTCGCGCACGCCTGGGTATTGCACCTTGATCGCCAGCCGTTGGCCGTCTTTGCCTTGCGCCGCATGAACCTGGCCGATGGACGCCGCCGCCAATGGGGTAAAGGAAAACCGTTCGAAGCGCCCTTCCCAGCCCTTGCCCCAGCTTTCGTTGAGAACTGCCACCAGCTGGCTCATGGGCATCGGATGCGCGTCCGAGCGCAGACGGGAAAGGATGTCGCTGAGCTCGCGCGGCAACAAATCGCCTGCGTCCATCGACAACAACTGCCCGACTTTCATGGCGGCGCCACGCAGTTGCGACAGCTGATTTGCCACGCGTTGTACATTGCCAGGCGTCAACAGCAGGTCACTGAGCGCCGGACGTTTGCCTTGTGCCAACTGCCGAGCGCCTTCGGCCAGCATGCCGCTCGCAACGCCCGAGGCCAAGCTGCCAAAACGTATCAGCCGCGACAAACGACTGCCCGGCACAGACGACGAACCGGGCTCTCGCGGCTTCACGAGTGGGTCGCCATAACGCCCGCGCCAAGCAGCAGGCAGAGGCTCGCCACGCTGGTCAACCGCAATCGCATCGGTAGATACCAAACGGGCAAGCTAATGACCCGAAACAGCTGCCGGTCCTGCCAATAGTGGGCAACAAACCCGACGATCAACAGCAAACACCCCCAGGACACCGGCAGTAACGTGGCAGCCCACGCGACAAGGGCCGGGATGACGCTCCAGATGAACCGGTCGCGGCGCTGCTCGGCGCTCAGGTCTTGCACGGTCATGGCGAAGCCCCAGTGCAAGGCGCCAACGAAGCTCAGGATGACCGCGCCGTAGGTGACCAGCGCCACCGACCACAACGGCCGATATTCAAGAGAAAACGGGAGCAGCAGCGCCAGACCGATAAACGGCAGCAAGCCGCCATAACCCAGCAGAGCAACGTGTCGTGGCGGCAAGGTCGAAGACAACAGGTTCATTTGAACTCCTTATCAATCGCAGACATTTAAGACTGTAGGCCCAAAAGCCCCGACGTGACTTCAGCGTATGCGCTCAACCCGTATCCAAATGAGCGGCTGTATCCTCCAAAAAACACAGGTCTGTCACTACTGGACACGGAACCCTCTTGCTAACGTACCGTTCCCCCCTGTTTCGAATGGACTCCTCATGCGCCTTAAACTCTACCAAGTCGATGCATTTACTTCCGAAGTCTTCTCCGGCAGTCCTGCAGCCGTAGTCCCCCTTGAGTCTTGGCTTCCCGTAGAGATGATGCAGTCAATTGCGATTGAAAACTCGCTACCGGAAACAGCGTTCTTTGTCCGTAACGCGCACGGGCAGTATGAGATTCGCTGGTTCTCACCACTCACCGAGATCAACTTCTGCGGCCACGCAACCTTGGCCAGCGCTTTTGTGCTGTTCAACCAACCGGGTGTCTCCAAATGCATCACGTTCTGGGCCAAGGCGGTTGGAGAGATCCCGGTGACGCAGTTACCCAGCGGTGAGATCGAGTTGAATTTTCCTGAGCTCGCGCCTCAGCCGCTTGTTGATGTGCCTGCCCAATTGGTGGAAGGTCTTTCGATCACGCCCAGCGAATATTGGGTCAACCGACAAGCCTACTTTGCCATCTATGCCGATCAACAGCAGGTCGAGACCGTGGTGCCACAGCTCGACAAATTGATCGAATTGGGCCCGCGTGATGTGGTCGTGACGGCACCAGGTGAGCAGTACGACTTTGTCTCGCGCTACTTCTGGCCAGCCAACGGCGGTGACGAAGATCCGGTCACCGGATCCATTCATGCGGGGTTGGCACCCTTTTGGGCAGAGCGTTTGAAGAAATCGCGATTGTTAGCGTTGCAGGCCTCACGCCGACGCGGTGTGCTGGACTGCCGCATTGAGGCAGGCCGGGTGTTTGTATCAGGGCACGCGGTGCAATATCTAGAGGGGCTCATTAGCGTGTAAAGCGGCCAGAAATGGAGCCGCCATTAGCGAAAAGCTGCCGTTGCGCGCCACACATAACAGCATCACCAACTGTGGCGCGCAAGCGTGGGCATTTACGCAAGCGCGAGGCTCTGAGAACCCGCCGGAAACGCTGACTACTTGGCCTGCAACCGAAGGTTATTCAAGTGCTCAAGGGAGGCCATCTTTTCCGCTGTGCCTGCCGGCCCATCGCTCCCCATGATGGACGCATACGCGTCCTCGTACACCTTCGCAACAATCTGGGCATTCTCGGAGTGTTTCAGGAAAGCCATCAGAAGGTGTTCTACCGCGTCGACTTGCGCTTGATTCAGGCTCACAACAACCTCCTTGGCCCGGCCCAATGCCGGTTACCCGTAATACCCCATCCAACCTCAAATAGCCACCCGGGTGAGCGGCTGAGGACTGTTTCGGATGCGGTGAAAATACTCAACGAGAAGCGATCAGAACTGGCGAGCAGCCCTACAGGCCGCATGCCACTGGGGTGTTCACATCGAGTGTTGGAACCGAAGAGATATCAAATAGACATCACTGTGATAGCCTTGGCGACTCCACGTTAAAGCGTCAAGGATCGAGAATGAAAAAGCTTATTCTGGTTGCGGCACTGGCTGCCTTTGGACCCGCCATGGCCTCTGCATCCAGCAATGTTGGCCAGTGCGTCTACCCTAAAACGACCGTTGCCAAAGATGGAAGTCTGAAGTTCAAGCAAAACGTTGTAATTTTCAGCGAACCCAATGCTCAGGCTGGCAATTCTGTCCTGAAGACGTTCAGCGCATTCACCATTGGCGCGGAAGCAAATGGCTTTGTGCAGCTACTGACGGTTCCTGATTACGACGCCGCTGACCCGGAGCGCGATGCAGGTAAAGTGTTTGGTTGGGCGAAGATGAAAGACTTCGACTATCAGGCTCTGCGCAACTGCACCTGATTGACGCTCTGCTCAGCCTGGCTGCTTACGCCTGGCTGAGCGAAGCACACCGCCGACATCAGCGATTCGGCTATGGCTACCTGGCTGTTGCTCAAACCAACGACTGGAACCTACATGAATAGCCTGGATAAAGCTTTGGCGTTTCAAGCGCTTCATACGCGCAGACACCCCCTTGTCCTGCCGAACCCGTGGGACGCTGGCAGCGCAAAAATTCTGACGTCCATGGGGTTTGAGGCTTTGGCAACGACCAGTGCCGGTCTGGCATTTAGCCTGGGCCGTCGGGATGCGGAAGGCGCGGTGTCGCGCGAGGAGATACTTGCCAATGCTCAAAGCATCGTCGAGGCAACCCATTTACCTGTCAGTGCCGACCTTGAAAACGGATTTGGAGACTCACCTGAGGAGGTTTCCGAAACTATCCGCATGGCTTCTGCAATTGGTCTCGTTGGCGGTTCAATCGAAGACGCCACGGGTAACCCGCAAGCGCCAATCTACGCATTCAACCATGCGCTGGAGCGAGTTATTGCGGGTGTTGAGGCTGCACGCAGCCTGTCACTGCCTTTTGTATTTGTGGCGCGTGCTGAAAACTTCAGTGCTGGCGTACATGATCTGGACGACACCATTCGCCGACTCATTGCATTTGAGCAGGCTGGAGCCGATGTCCTCTTCGCCCCCGGCCTGCCCGATTTGAATGCTATCCAGCGGGTGTGCGAGGCGTTACAAAAACCAGTCAACGTGGTGATGGGCTTGGCAGGCTCTACGTTCACCGTGGATGAGCTTGCAGCGGTTGGCGTCCGAAGAATCAGCCTCGGTAGTTCATTGGCCCGGGCCGCACTGGGTGAGTTTATCCGCGCGGCGCTGGAGGTAAAAACCATGGGGACGTTCAACTTCGCCAGTAACGCCATCAGCTTCCAAGAGGCCAATTCGCTCATGGCCCCCGCCAGGAAATCTGACTAGGTTTGCGTTGTAATCAGGCTAGGCAGAGAACGACTCTATGCAGGTGTGCAGGCTACCAGTGCCCAGGCCTCCCCGCAGGTTGCCCTGGCTGCAGTGAATCGTGTTTCCTTGGCACAAAAAAGCCCCGTTCGATGACGGAGCTTAGAAAGATAAGAATTAACCAAATGACTTGAACTCGTACTTGGCAACGTTCGCTCTCATGTCGTCAAGCAGGTCATGGCCTTTCCATGTGAGAGAGATCAACGTCTCAACGCCTGCAGCATCCAAGGTGTACTCCACAAACGCTTCCTTGATGATGAGCTGGAGTGCATGGGTCCCTTGTTCCTTTTTGGCGTGATCATGAATGTCCGGGCCTAGCGCTCCCTTCAGGGCATCCTCTTGAAGAACCCCTTTTCTGTTGGCCCGTTCAACTTGCTCAAGAAGGCCCTTGATGTAGTTCCAATTCCGCTTCATATTCACGTTCTCTTCTGCCATCTCAGGTCAGTTGAGAATAGTCAGAGGGATGGAAAACACATACAAAATGCCGACGCGGTGGTCGGGTTTTTCATGCTCCCCGCCGAGCGGGAACGCAATAGGCCCTCAAGCGGCCCTCTGTAGCAGCAAGCTAAAGGCTGGCTCTGTCGCCATGAGGGATGGCGAGGTTACGCACGACTCTCCAGACATACTTCAGGATGTGAGGGGAGATTTTTCTTGAAGCCGCTGCCCCCTGGATGCCCGATTGAGCCGCTTGACGAGAATTGCCGGACGGTCGGCATTGTTGTGGGCGCTGCAGAGTCTCTAAAAATGCCGAAAAAGAAGCCGCCAACAGACACCGCCACAGCAACCGCTGCTGACATTGAAAAATCCATTCAGGCCCTGAACAAAATGGCTGAACGCCTTTGGGGCGATGGCCGCGAGGCCGAGGCGAAAGCCCTCCTCGATGCCTTGGATGCGTTAAACCGGGCGCTGGACCGAATCAGGATTGGCGAAAGTCGCAGGGCTGTGACACTGCACTAAGGAAATAAGCGTTAAACCGGTTTCCACAGACGCCCCAGCAACAGGCAACTACCAAACGAAGTAGACCCGTCTTTACGGGCTTTTCACTGCCCTGTCATCCGCTCGTAACACCGTCAGAACATAATGAGTTCAGCCAAAGGGATTTGGCCCCGTCTACAGAGAGCCTGGCCAAGCGCCGGGCTTTTTTGTGCCTGCTACGTTTGCTTCGAAACGGAGGAAACACCATGCCGGACGATCCAATCCCCGCCCTTCTCTAACGCCTCAATCGACGCCATCACCCCTGCCATGGTTGCCCAGTACAGAAAGCCCTCAAAATGAGAAAGTTTGGGACTGCCCTCTAAAAGTTTTGGGACTATCGGTTTCCAGCCCACAACGAAAAAGCCCCGCAGGAGGACTTACAGGAAGGACCTTGAAATATGGACAACCCCATCTTGCAGACAGTTAATTGTCTGACCCACTTATTGAACGTACAGGTACCGGTTTGCGTACAGCATTGGACAGAACCAGCGAGGTTGTGACTGAACCATGGACAGCCAGCGCATCGACTATGGACTCCAAGTCAGCGGGTTGAGAAAACGCGCAGCGAACGATGAAGCAATCCTCCCCGGTGATCCTGTCTGCTTCTAAAACTTCAGGTATGTCATTAAATAAATCCAGGTAATGCTTGATGTGCTGATGGGTTGTGCGAACGCGTAGGATTGCTTGCAGACCTAGTCCTACCTTACGCAAATTTATTCGAGCGCAATAACCTTCTATGACACCAGCAGCTTCAAGCTTCTGGACTCGCTCGCTCATAGCTGGCTGCGAAAGCCCAATGCGTTTACCCAACGATGCCAGACTTTGCCGTGCATTTTTTTGTAGAGCCTCCAGAATCTGCAGGTCTTTGCTATCAAGCCCCATGCGCCCTCCCCGCTGAATAATCCGATGAGTCATCGGTCAAAGGTACTTCATTTCAAATGACTTGCCATCCACGGTCGATGCCTCATTCGCTACATTTTGCGGACACCACTTCCGAGAAACAAGAAATGACACCTTCAATATTGCTTCTACCAGGCATTGGCAATTCCGGACCAGGGCATTGGCAAACAATATGGGCCAACAGCGATACCTCTATGGAGTGTATCGAGGGGCAAGATTGGAAGCGCCCCGTTTGCGCAAAATGGGTCGATAATCTGGAGGCTGCTATTCGCCGAACTGGACCTAACACGGTGTTGGTAGCCCATAGTCTCGGCTGCTTGCAGGTTGCCCATTGGGCGCAGAGTAGACACACAGCGATCCGAGCCGCCTTACTGGTTGCCGTACCTGACCCTGATCGCCCAACTTTTCCAAACAAGGCGCTGGGGTTTAGTCCGTTGGAGCTGAAACGTTTCGCATTCCCTAGTGTTGTTGTCGCAAGCACCAATGACCCCTATGCAGATACAGACTTCAGCTTGCGATGTGCTGATGCCTGGGGCAGCCGTCTGGTGAACATCGGAGACCAAGGACATATCAGTTCGGCCAATGGGTTCGGTGATTGGCCTCAAGGTAGAGCGTTGTTGAAAGAGCTTCTTGAGCCTCGATTCAACCCTTAGACGATGTGCTTTAAAGAGCGAGGCTCAACGAACACGCATGAGCGAGTCCGCGAGCATCTTGAGATGCTGACAGACAATGCCGATGTCATTACCCGGCTTACGTTTGACTTGGTTACCGGGTGTAAGCCAGAGGAAGAAGCTGACCCGAAGCGGTTATAGACTGTCTGGCATATACCATGTGTAAAATATGTTTTTCCAATATTCAATGGAATGATCGACTGATTACTTGTCACGTCAGGTACGTAATTGACCCTTACGTCTTGGAAGTGGAGGGGCGAAAAACAGCCTGGGCCTGCTGCTTGAGCGAATCATGCGCAGAACCAGCGAGCACCTTTCGCCGTTCTTCATTGTCAACGAGCACGGCAAGCGTATGAGCTGGCCTATGTTGCGCAACCGGTGGGCGGACGCCCGTGAGGCCGCCAAGGTGAAGGCCGAGGTCGAGAAAAAGCCGGACCTCGCCAACCGGATCGCCCAGTTCCAGTTCCGCGATATCCGACCGAAGGCAGCGTCGGAGATCAACGATCTGAGCGATGCAAGCGTGCTGCTGGGACACTCGAAAGAGGGGATCACAGAGCGCGTATACCGGCGCATAGGCGCTATCGCGAAGCCTTCCAAGTGATCTAGTTCTGGGACTACGCCTAATTTGTTTTGGGACTTCGGTAATTTTCGGCGCACAACGAAAAAGCCCCGCAGACGTTAATCTGCGGGGCTTTCAAATATGGAGGCCGAGGTCGGAATCGAACCGGCGTAGACGGATTTGCAATCCGATAGAAAGAATCCCGCCCGCTGCGGCCTTGAGCCGCTTTTCAGTTCCAAAACTTTTAGACTACCGTCGCCCTGAAAGCCGCATTCTACAAGGGTGCTCACTCTGAGTTTTGGAACTGATTTCACCCATCCTACGCACGCCACCCTGACCACATCGTCATCCGCAAGAATGTACGCAGCGCCAATACAAAAGGTAGACTGAATGGCTGCCTTACGTTAGCCTCCGAAGACAATATCAGCGCCCTTGGCGCAACGCGCTCGGGAGCTGTACTGAGGCTCCGCGCCCAATGTCACAGCAGAGCTCAAATGGTAACGACGGACCGCATACAGCAACTCTTCAACAAGTACCTTGAATTAATTCAGTTAGAGACAGCCGAGTTTGGCGTTAAGCCAACGGAAGTTCGCCATCTGATTGGACGACTTGGTGAGTTTTATTGCGCACTGAAAGTCGGCGGTACTCTCGCAAACATCACCAATCAGCATGGCTTCGACGTAATCTGTAAAAATGAACGAAGAGTTAGCGTAAAGACTACAGCGCAAAAGACCGGCTTCGTCCCTATCGGAAAATCAACAATAGACAAAGTCGATGACCTTATGATGATCCAATACAATGAAGGCGGGCTCTCAATTATTTACTATGGCCCAGTTAGCCTTGCTGTAGAAGCCGCTCGCTATTATGAGCCTGATGGCAAGTACGAACTGGAAATTTCAAAGGCCCGTCGGCTTATGGCTGCCTCAGTATCATCGGTACTAGCCTAGCAACAAGCATAAGCCGAAACTAGACGCTTTCCTGACTAAGTGGCAACAATCAGTACCTATTCGGGGGTGGGGATCAATGCTGACAATAAAACGGTCTACTTACCTCCGGCATACAAAACACCACCGCTAACATCACCATGCCGTATGGGATTGGTGTTAGCGGGTGTCTATGCGTTGATTTTGCTGGGCCAAATTCCCCTCTCCCCCCCACCAAAACGCAAAGTTTGGTATCAGAATTGGTATCACTCTGCCTTCCTCTCCGGCGTCCTGCCGAACGAACACCACCCCCTCTTACCGGGCATCACCCGAAATTGATCAGGCCTGCTCAGCCTCGGGGATGTGAGCTGCCAAACGAAAGCAAACCTTCGTTTTTATGCGGTAACTATTCTGCAGAGTATAAAACGAAACTATTCTTTCGATTCAATGGATAGCGCAGGCCGAGACTTCAGCGGCTACTAGCTCGGCATCCTGCCGACCGCACACACCACCTCAGTGCAACGTATTCACCAAACCACCCAGTACCCGCTGCTGATACTCAATCACGGCCTGCATCAGCGACTCGGCCTCTAGGTTAAGGCGCTCAACCTCTTCCCGAGGGAGAACGCCTTTGGCTTCGTTGTATCGGCGTACTGCATCCATTGCCTGCAGCCATAACGGCTCACCGGCTTTCATCTTCTCTTCCAGGTCGTCCATGACTGTATCCAGATCATTTAATAGACTGAAATATAGGCAGTGAGGCTTGCCTGGCAATGTTTTCCTTCATGGCAAAGGTTTTGGGGCTAGAGGCGACGGTTCGTCGCGGTCGTGTCAGAACGAACCTGTCCAGCTCATAGCCACCCAGCGTGCTGGCTGCTCTCCCTCATTGGTGGCATTGAGCAAGAACATCAACCGGCTATCCAGCATCAACCACGCAACTCCGAGCTGACCGCGCATCCAGGCTCGGTCGCTTTGTTCTGCGTCCAGGCGGAAATGCTGCGACCCCCAATAGGCGTCTATCGGGTCAGCATCATCATGAACACGGCGAACCCCTTCAATGCCTGCGAGCAACTCAAGGTGATCCGCTAAAAGGTATTTGCCATTCATCCCGAGCCGAAGCTCAGAAATGCTGTGATTGCGTTCACCCAGCGACATGACCTGACTACCACCGGCCTCGTTATAGGATGAAACTCGCGTTTGCACATAGTTCAAGTCTACATAGGGTGAGAGCTCCACACCCATGGGCCGCCATAGAGCGTCCCAGTCCAACCGGCTACGCAACGCCACGGTATCGACCCCTGGAGTAGCGCTTGAGCCATCGCTCCCTGAAAGCGTCGAATAACCACGGCGCATGTCAGCATCACCATGGTTGTAATACCCGGTCAGAGTCGACCAAAGATCAGGTGACAACGCGGTCACTGGCGCGATGAACTCCACCAGCAGGTAGGTTCCTTGCTCTTTGATGGAATTCGCCCCTCCAGAGCTATCGCGTACACGGCTCTTACCTACTGCAAGCCCAAGCTGCGCGCCGCTTTCCGTAAGACGCTGGCACCCTCCGACCTCAGCAACCCCAACCGAGCTGCCCCCACCGCCCAAGTCATCCCCGCCCCAATCTCCGGCCAGCCAAGCGCAATTTTGCTTACCGGCGGCAACGCGAAAATCCAATGGGTGCCCGTGGTTCCCGCTCAGTACTAAAACAGCAGAACCCACCGCGAGTCTTGACACGTCACTTGCCTGTCGGACAAGTCCATCTAGCCCACTCGGCTGCAATACGACCTGCACCATCACAAGGTGAAGCGTCGACTCTTTTTGAATGTTGTAATCCGCAAGAGTACGGCCCTCCTCCAGCGTTTTACCGGCAAACTTCAGGGTCTGCTTGTCGGGAGGAATGCCTTCCTTATCCTGAATCTTGGATTTGACATTCTCGACCGTGTCATTAGCTTCCACCTCCAACGCAATTGTCTTGCCAGTGAGGGTCTTGACGAATATCTGCATGGCGAATGCTGGTGCGGTTACAACACATGCCAGTACTAGCAATAAGGCACGAGCAAGCATGGAAACTCGAACAATAGGGAGCATCACGAAAGATACCGACTGGGTAATAAAAAGCCGACGATAGTAGCACGGCGATATCACCCAGACAGCCGCAATCTCTCAGTGATCGGCTCGCTCCTTTCATTTCAATGCACGATCTCGTGCACATAGGCCTGACAGGCCTGCAGGGCTATTAGTCCTTCGTCACCGTCGCCGGTAATGGCGAGAATTCGTTGAGCATGCGCTGGGTCAAGTTCGGCTCGCGCGCCTCCATGAACCATGCTGCTGGAGCCGGAGGCTTCTCGCACCCCACCGCTACCACTCGTGGCGGTGGTGGGGCCGGCGAGTAAGACTGACAGCCGCAAATCAGCAGTAGCAAGGCGGTCACGCAAGCGATCCTGAAGTTGTTGCGCATCGAGCAGTTCCTTGTAGTGGGTTTCGTCATTTGCCTGCAGGCGGTCTTCAAGCGCTCGGCGCTGTTCCTGCTCGTCTTCCTGCCAGTCGAGAACGGCCACAGAGGCCTGGTTGCGTTCTCGCTGGAAGGCTTCAGCCTGTTCGGCACTCGTCGCCCGCCACTCGGCATCCATGGTTGAGCGGCCGTGCTGGTAGGTCGACCAGAAGGCCAGGCCAATCAGCGCCAGCACTGCCAGCGCGCCAAGTGCTCTTGACCAGGTCATGCCAGCCTCCCGCCAGCAGCAATGTAGTGGGCGATCAGGTCGTCCAGCTTGCGCTCATGTTGCCCGTAGCCCGCTCCTGGCAAGCTGGCCCAAATGTTCCGGCACTTTGAAATCGCGACCTCAATGCGGCCGGCATGTACGTCCGCCAGCGCGCCGCGCTCCTTGATCAGCTGCAAGGCCAGCTTGTCTTGGCTGACGGGCCCGAAGTCCGGCAGCTTTAGCAAATCACGGTAGTGCGGCCAGTAGCGCTGGAGCTGCTGATATCGCCCTGCAGCGGTCGACTTCAGCCCTTTCGTGTTCACGGTCACTAGAACGCCAGGATGGCCGGCATAGCTGGTGAACGTGTTCGGGCTGTTGAGGCCGCCGACAATCACGTCATAGCCATCGTTGCGGGTGTATTTGCTGGTCGAGGTACCCTCCGACCACGCCAGCATGTCGAGGAAGGCGAGCGCATTCTTGCTGCCAGCCAGGGAGTCAGAAATCTTGGCCATGGTTTCTCCAGGCGAAAAAAAGCCCCGTCAGTGCGGGGCTCTATTGGTGTTGTTCGGCGATCCAGGGCGGTGCAACGGGTCGGTGCTCGATCACGGGGAACTGCTCCGACTGGGGCCAGTCGCGGAGCGCCTGCATGTAGACCAAGAGCTCTTGGAACTGATCAGACGTCAGTGTGGTGTCAGCCCCTATTTCCTGTTGGTCGCGGTGCCGAGCGGAAAGCCACTGCGTGGCATTTATTTCAGCATTTCGCCAGGCGCGTTCGTCATCAGCCAGTTGCTCCGCCGTGCGAGCTGGGAATGGGATTTTAATCACGCCCCCATCGCTGTTGCGAACCCACTGGCCATCACGCTCATTGATCGAGCGCAGGAACGTCTCTTCGCTGATTTCAATGGCGCCCTCAGGCACGTCACAGCGCCGGCTGTCGAACCGACCAATCAGAACCGAAGTAACAGGATCAAAAACGGCGTACTTCATGTCATACCCCCCATGCCAAGTAAAAGTGCTCGGTAGCCGAGCCTGCTGCTGTACCACCGGCAGAGTAAGAACGGCTGCAGGTAAAGTTCATGGCAGCCAACGCACTGACGTTTAGGCTTTCCACACGGTTCAGGCTGCCCAAGATAGGGCAACCCATCACCCCGTAGCAGTTACTGGAGAACGACGTGGGAAACGCTTGAACGACCGACCCAGCAGCCCCACTCACTCGGCCCCACTGCACCATGAATCCGCCAAGCCAGGACGGTAGACCGATGTACCCGGAAGACCCAAACGAGTAAGCAACTCCAGTTTTCAGCTTTTTTGGAGTGACCATCGTGGTGTCGTTTGCACCGTCGTTGACCTGCGTCAGGCTGGCGATTCGCTTGGTGATGGCCTGCCACACCCTCTTAGCGTTCATTGGCTTGGTTTCGTCAGTACCCGTCTCAGCATCGCTCTGAGTGGCAAACTCACCAGTTAAAAGCGACAGCCAGAACAGCTCACCCGTGCTGGCGTAGCGACCGATCCAAACATTGCTAACAGCCTTTGTCGTGCTGTACTCAAACACTAGGTAGTAGGTGAAGTCAGCGCGCGGGGTAATCGCAATAATGCCTAATGCACCATTTGAGCTGCCCGGAGGTGCGCCCGGGGTGGCGCCCGCTGAAGCGCTTCCAGCACCAAAATAGAAATTGCTTGGTACGATGGCGTTGAACTTCGCAAGCGCACCGGCACTCGTTGCCGACTTGACTCCATCCGTGATGCCATAGGCCGCGAGAGTGTTCCCCTTGTCCGCTTTGCCCGCCAGCAGATTTAGCACATTGGTAGCAAATTGAGGGTCGTTGTTCAGGGCCGCTGCCAACTCATTGAGAGCATTTAATGCATCTGGAGCAGAGCCCACCAAGGCATCAATTGCCGCCTGCATGGCCGCATTACTTTCAGCCTTGGTAAAGGCGTCGGTGATGCCAAAGCCGGCCAAGGTAGTCGGGTTAGTGCCTCCCGTAACACGACCATCAGTACCCACCGTGACACTTTTATAACTACCCGCAACTACCCCGGTCTTGCCAAAGACCTGCTCAAAGGTCAGTGCCGTGGTCCCCAGCGTTGGCGGCGTAGCATTGGACAGCCGCCAGACAGAGCCACCGTTGACCGTCCCGGCATCCACACCGACCAGCATGCCCGGCTTCACCTCGACGCTTTCGTCAGCATCGGGCGCACGCACCCATGCTCCAGTAGCCACGACGTAGATACCATTCTGTGCACCGCTGGCCTGATTCTTCACCAGAACCCGGTCACCGGCCACCAGCACAATGGCGTCGATTGTCTGGATGCCACTCAGTGCAATGGCGCCCGTGGTTGCAACCCGGACAGAGTTTTTAATGCCCTGAGACACCAGCCCCTGAATGGCCTTGAGCAACTGGTTGGTCTGACCTTCGGCAGGCGCAAAACCTGCCGCCTTGATCACGTTCAGCAGCTCCTGGGTGACCGCGTTACCCCAGGCAGAAGGGATCAGGGAACCCACCTGACCGGTTGCGGGGTTTTCGTCGGCAAACTGGCCATCCACCAGGCCGACATTGGGCACGCTCTTTGGATAATCCATTCAGTCCTCACCATACTTAATAAATTCAACTGCATGCGCCGGCGCACTACGGCGCAGCACACACTCCAGGGCGCCGCTTGGATTGCCGCCGAATTGCTCGCCGAAGTAGCTCACGCCGAACCGGCGACCAAGGCGGCGCCGAGGCCCGGTTTCAAGCGTCCACATGAACTGCGCGACCCACGTACCGAAGTGCGCCGTACCGAAGCGTGAGCGCCCGAAACGTGGGGCTCGGTGCTCAATTACGCGGGCCTCGGGGTAGCCATGACTGATGGCCAGCTCAACGAAGTACGCCGGTGACTGGCCACCGACCTCGACCAGACGGCGGCGCACCGCCAGCTGACGATCCTCAAACTTGGGCGAATCCCCCAAACAGGGATCAGGCAACTGCATGACCCGCTCCCAGTCGGGGATCAGCTCCCGAACGGTTTCGGGAAAACTTTCCTCCAGCAGGTCGGCGGCGCGCAGATCCTCCCGGGCCAGCTCCTGGGCGGCGGCCTGCAGCAGTTTGTCCACTTCGGGGTTCAGTTCTTTGTCCCACGCGGGACCGGGCGGCAGCAACGCCCGTAACTGCGCGTAGTAGTCGGAGGCGGTCCTTATCGCCACAGCACACCCCCATAGGTCAGCATCTCGTTGCGCGCCGCTACCACGTCGGCAGCCGGGCTGATCAGCTGATGATCACGCTCACCTAGCGCACCACTGAGGGCCTCGCCGATGTGCGTCCAAAGCAGACCGGCGCCAAGGTCCGACTCGCGGTTGTGCAGATCGACCAGGGCAGCCTCCACTGCCCGGCGTACTGCGCCGCTGTCGGGGATAATCTTCAGTTCGTACTGAACCGGCTTTTCCAGGGGCGGCAGTACGTACAGTTCAGCCGTGACCGGGCGCTGTCTCTCGATGTATGCCCGCACCTCTTCGCAGGCTGCGGCGCTGGGGATGGGGTCTAGATCACCATCACGGACGAAGAACACACCAACCGTGCCCGGCCCCATCCAGTGCCGCACAAGCCAGGCACGGGTGACGCCCGGGACTTCCAACGCCCAGGTCACATAGTCATCTTGGTTGCCGCCGTGGGGGATCACCTGATACGAGCGAATCACCCGGGCGCGCAGCCCCTCAATGCTCTCTTGTTCGGTACCGCCCTGCAGGCCAGGCGCATCGACAGTCACCGTGTCATTGATGCCCAGCACCGGGGAGATCAAGCGCAGGACCGTACCGGCTGGGGTATTACCCAACTGCCCGGCCTCCAAGGCTTCCAGCTTGACCGTACCGCTCTGACCGGCCAAGACAACGCTGGCCGTCACCCGAAAGCGCACACCGTCATCACGCTGCAGCAGCACGCCTGCATCGAGCAGCGCCGAGGCTGCACCGGTAAAGGTCGCAGCACCACTGGAAACCACCGCCTCCAAGCGGTCACGCTTGAGCCGCACCCGGGCCATTCGGCGCAAGGTGTCTTCATCCGCTGTGTCCGGCAGGATCTGCGCGGCGATGTATTCCTGATGCCCGTAGCGCCCGAAGGAAGCCGCCGCCTGCACCCGAGCCAGCACCTCGGCGTCGGATCGCAGCAGGGCCGAGCCGCCCAGGTCAGACTGCGCCCGGCTGATCAGCGCGGGCAAACTTGGGGTTTCAAACGGCATTGATCACCACCCATAAATTCTCAAATGGAACGTCGATGGTTCGGCCATCGCGCAAGGTCAACACCACCCGCATTGCCAGCCGGTCAACACCGCGTGTCGTCGTTACGCCCACGGCCGTAACGCGCCCGTCTTCCAGCATCCAGGCCAAGGCCTCGCGGGCGAAGGCTTGAGCATCCCGCTCGGTGTCCGCCGTCAGCGTCCGCCGGCGCAACAGCCACAGGCGTGAGCCAATGCGGTCGTTGGCCTGCGTGGGGAAACTGTCGCCCCACCAGCCAAAGCGCTGGGCGTCATCGAGCGGGTCATCAGGGCTTGCACGGCGCCAGGTCAAAAGACTGATCTCTGTTGCCCGACGCCAAGCCCGGTCGGTGTCGTCGCTTTCAATCAGCGGCATATCACCCTCCTGCCACTGGCTTTTTGTCCGAGCCTTCATGAACGTGCTGCATCTGGCTCACACCACCAGCCACCTGATCGCCCGCAGACTCGATACGGCCCGTGGTGCGAATCACCGGCGTGTCAAACTCGACAGCGGTGTCGGCCTTGACCTTGAGCGTCAGCGTCTCGACCTCGATCACCCGCCCGCGCTTGAAGTGCAGGCGGTCGCCCTCGTCGGTGTACAACGCCACCTCGCCACTTTTCAGCCCCTGCAGGCGAAACTGTCGATCAGCGACACACACCACCACGCCGTGCGAACGGTCGCCCCCCACAAAGAGCGCGATCCCCTCGGCGCCCGGGTGCGCGTTTGAGGTGAAGCCATAGGGCTCGAAGTGCTCCATGCCGTCTTTCACTTCACCGGCCAACAGGCGCATCTGCAGGCTTTGCATCTTGCTCGTGGCCTTGACCAGCGTGACCACGCCCCGGGCCAAAATCTGTTTTAGTCCGCTCATTGCTCGGGCTTCCAATCTGCTGGGATCAAGTATTCAAAGTTGTCCGCCTTGCCGCCTTTCTTGAGCTTGCGGCTGTTGTACGGGTCTTTCGGCTCAGGGTCGAAGCTGTCCGGCGGGGCCACCGTGATGTTGGCCACGGTGCCGCTCTCATCCAGGCTGTACTGGATTTCACTGATGAGCATGTCGCGGTCGATACCGACCCAAGGGTCGACCACCCGCACAATCATGTTGTGCAGCCACAGTGCCCCGTTCGACTGCCGCCAGCCCTGCACCTTGTACTGCAGGGTCAGCGCCTTACCCATGCGGCTGCCGCGCTCCCAGTTCGCCCGCGCCTCGGCAAGGCCGGGGGTCATCTGGCCGCTTTCGTGAATCATCAGCACCCGCTTACGCGCCGCACGCGGGTCCGTGACTTCAGCCTGTACCTCGGAGGCCTTGGCGCCGTGTTCGTCATCCGTGCCCGAACGCTGGCCAACAACCTTGTAGTCGGAGAACACCCCGGAAAAGTCGAGCGACGCCGAGCCGGTCAGGATGTTCTGGCCCAGTTCCAGCCGGTCAACCGCCCGCCCCGCGCTGCCCGGGTTGATGATCACCAGGCGCCCCCGGGAGTCATCGGTGGACAGCAGCCGCGACAGCGTTAGCAGCCGGTCTATCGACTCAAACACCGTCTCCCCGGGCTCGATGCTGTGCTCAGCCAATTTGGTAGTCTCGGCCACCTGGCTCAGCACCTTGACCCCGTAAGGCTCGGCCAGGCTCTGAACGATCTGCTGCACACTCTGGCCGCGCCACTGCCCGGGCTGATTGATCGCCGAGCAGTCGACCAGATCAGCCGTCAGCGAACGCCCGCTGATCGCCCGGTTCACCGTCTTGCTGTCGTAGTTCACCGGGGTGGCGAAGACCCAGCCAGTCAGCACCAGGTCATCACCTATCAACACCTCGCAGAAGTCGCCCTGCCTTACCGGGATTTCCTCGGCCTGATCCGGCCAGCGCCACGTCACATCCAGCGAAAAATCTCGGGTCTGTCGCTCGATGCCGGCACTGATGCTGGCTTTCTTCCAGCCGCGATAATCCAGGCCGTTCACGCGCAGCGTGACAGCGTTTAACGGGTCCATGGGTTACTCCTGGGCGATGTGCAGCACACCGATAGGCAAAAACCCCGGGTGCGGCACCTTGTTACGCGTAACGATTTCAGCGGCGCGGGATGCGTCGCCAAAGCACTGATAGGCCAGCACCAACGCGGGCAGGCTTTCCTTGGGCTCAATCTCAACCAGGCGAACGCCAGAGCGGGCCACCTCGGAGAGATGCCCTTTAACGTGCTTTCGCACCGCCTCGATCAGCTCAAAGTGTTCATGCGATGCCGACAGCCCGGCCTCCCACAGCGCCGCGCTAAGCCCATCACGCAGGCTAATCACGTCATCTGCTGCCGGTACTTCTGGCCGCCCCAGGGGTGACGCCACCTGCTGCACCAAGGCTGGAACACCGGGCAGTACGGCAGGCGCCGACACCACCGGCATCAGTGCCGCTGCCCGCACTGCCTTGACGATCAAGGCATCACGCATCAACTCCCGTGCCGCCTTGACGGCAGCGGCTGTCGCCAGCCCACCCGGCGGGTTGGTCATCAGGTCATCGAACTGCTGCTCGGCCATCAACTGCCGGGCCAGCTCAAGCTGTGACGTGATGCCACGACCTGAATCCACGAACCCCGAAAAGACCTCTTCGGTGCTCGCCAGGCGCGCCACGGTATTGGCAAATTCAGGGTCAGCCGCCACCGTGGCCGAGCTGCTGGACGACGGCGACCAGCTGTAACCCGACGACCGAGTGCTGCCACCCACGCTGGAAAACTGCGCCCGGATCATGGCCGAGAAATTACCCGGGGCATTGATCAGCATGTCGGCCAGCGCCTCAGCCGAACTGACAAGGCCAAGCACCTGGCTAAACTCCCGCTGAATCGCCATCTGAATCCCGGCGATACTGTTCTGCAGTGCCGTGACCGCCATGCGTGCCCGATTGACCACCGCCATTGCAGCTTTGTAGCGGGCCAGCGCGGACTCCAGAAAGCTCTCGCTGGACGCCTCTACCTGCCGAGATGCCTTCGGCACCCCGACCGGGTAGCCCTTTTCCCCGGCTTCGATAAACACCAGCTCAAACCGCACGATGCCGCCCTCGCGGCGCTCATGCGAAACTTGGCAGCCATCCCCGGCGGTGACCAGCAAGCGCCCGAACCACGGATGTACCAGCTCGCCCGCCCCGGGTTTATCCAGGGCATTGAGCAGATCGTCCCGCCGATCCAGGCAATCGTCACCGCCGATAAAGGCCGTCAGTTTGATTTCGCGGGTCTTGCTGCCCATGTCCTCCACCAGCGGCTTGTCCCGCTGGGGGTATTCGTGGACCTGCACCCGCCGCCCGACTGGCGTAGCGTCACTGTCGACCAGAAACGCCACGCCGCGAAACGAAGCCGGGTGCAGTTGATCGCGCCACGTCGTCATCCTGCCTCCCTACCCAATGAGCGATAACCGACTGACGGGCTTACCGACAGCCCAGGTTGATTGGTCTTCGCAGGATCAACACGCATGCCCGGCGGTGCATTTTCAAAGCGCACCACCATTGACCCCTCCAGTTCGGTGCGAGCCGCGGCTGTCGCAGCAGCAGCCTGAACCAACGAGCCACGGCTTTGCGGCAGGCTTCCTGCAGGCAAGGCCGAGCCACCCGCGCTTAGACTTGGTCGACCAGTACCCGAAGCCTGAGCAATCTGAGTACCCGGTACCACACTAACCAACGCCAATGGCGCCATGCCGGGCAACGGCTGATTGGCAGGGTTACGCATCAGGCTGGCCACCCTCGTGGCCTCTGGCATCAACTCAGGGGCTTGAGCAATCGGCTCATTCAGGCTTCCAGGCACTGGCGCTTTTAGCAAATCACCAGTAGATGGAATGCTGAACCGAGCGGCCATGGCCTGTTGATTAGCGGCGGCCTGGGCGCCTGCGTTGGCCACCAACAAGGCGCCATCCCCCTGCCCCAAGACCTCGCCGTTTAGTTGGTTTTTGGCATAAGCGGCGCGCTGAACTTTGGCCGTGATGCCCTCGCCGCCGTCATCCATCCCCATGAATTTCATAATGGGTTCGATGTACTTACTGACCGTATCCCACAGATCTTTGAAGAACTTGGATACCGGCTCCCAGTTTTCGATGATCATGCCTAGCGGCGTCCAGGAAGCGAACGCCTTGAAGACATCCCAGGCGGGCACTGTATATGCCTTGATAAGCTCCCATAGCGCCGAAAAAAAAGGCGCCACAGTCGACCAGTTCGCAATCAGCACACCCGCTGCAATCGCAACACCACGCACAACTAGGCCGATAACGCTCATTTTTGCCACGCCATCCATCAGCACGAGTGCTGCAGTAGCCCCCGCCGTGGCCAAGCGCAACACGGTGAAGCCGACCGCTGCGCCGATGATGCTCTTGATCAGCCACGGGTGCGCGCCGGCCAACTGGGTCACGCCGGTGATGATCGGCCCGACCGTCGCCATGAAGTCGTTAAGCGGCGGCAGTAGTACAGAACCGACCGTAATGCCCAGCCGGGTCACGCGGTTCTTCAACTGCTGCAGAGCGTTTGCCGTCGTAGCCGCCCGAGACGTGTACTCTCCCTGCATGGAACCGGCGTATTTCGTCGAATCCCCAACACTGGCCAGATTGCTTTTCAACAGCTGCAAGTTGGTCAAGAGCGGGGTAATTGCCGCCACTGACTCACTGCCGAACAGGTTGGTCAGCAGCGCCGGACGCTTGGCCGCGTCCACTTCGGAAATCCGCTTGAGCAGGTCTAGCATGGTGCCCTGCGAATCCTTCTGCATGCCCTCCGCGACTTTCTTGGAGTCCAGGCGCAACGACTTGAAGGCCTCGGCTTGTGACTTGGTCGCAGCCGTCCCCTTTGTCATGGCCAGCATGAAATTCTTGATGCCCGTAGCCGCAACATCCTGCTTCACGCCGACCATCGTGGCGCCAATCGCTGCGATCTGCGCCGAGGAAAAGCCCGCTACCTCACCCAGCGCCCCCACTTCGGTCACGATCGAGGACAGCTGCTTGGTATTGACTGGCCCAGAGTTCCCCAGGTAGTTGATCTGGTCTGCCAGCTCTACCACGCCATCTTGGGTCAAGCGGAACGCCGTGCGCCACGTTGCCATCATCTTGCCGGATTCGTCAGCCGTCTGGTCGAAGGCGACACCCATTTTCACCGCGTCTTCAGCAAACTGCTTCAGGTCTTCCCGGGCGATACCCGACTGACCACCCGCCGCGACAATCTGCGCGATGCCTTCGGCAGCCATCGGCAACCGCTCGGACATGCTCAGCACGTCCTCACTCATTTCCTTGAACTGGGCCGGCGTCTCAAAGTTGACGACCTTCTTGACGTCGGCCATCGCGCTTTCAAAGCCGATGGCAGCCTGAACCCCCATGACAAAAGGGGTCGCAATGGCACCCCCTTGAATCGCATCCATGAAGGTGATTTTGCCGAGGCCTGAGCTATTCAACTGCTTGCGCAGAACGGCTGCGTTCTTGCGCACCCCACTCAACACCGGCGACAACTTGTCGACGCCAGTGATGAGCGCCTTTAGCTGGAACTTATCCGCCATTGCCGCCCCCTAACATCGCCTGGATTCGCCACGCGTTTTCTTCACTCTCAAACAACTGGTCTAACGGCCAGTTCATGACCTCGTTCGGGTTCACTTTCCAGAACCAGGCGAGGTCATAGACCAACTCGGTCAGTTGCTCGGGGCTTCGGAATCGGGGGCTTTCGTCGCCGGCTTCAGGAAAAAACCAATGACCATCCACACCAGTGTGTTCAGGTCGAAAATGTCCAGTTGGTTAACCGAGCTGGGGGGAATGCCGGCACACACAGCAATGTACTTCGATGCAGCTTCAGTTTCGGCAACTGGTCGATTGTCTTCGCCCAAGACGTAGGGAAACACTTTGATGTTGCGAATTTCCTGAGGGGTTGGGCGACGCAGGGTCAGTTCGGTCAGTTGATCACCGTGAGCCTGAATCGGTACGGCCAACTTATGGGTAGTAGTGCTCATTATTGCCAGTCTCCAGAAATACCATCGAACTTGATCGCAACCTTTGCGTCATCGGCAGACATTTTCATTTCGTCCACCACATACGCACCGGACAGCACGTAACAACTGCCGTCCTTGAACTCGGCGGTGACCGTCATGTTGGTGCCGTTTTCCAGCTTCGCCTGAGGGAAACCCGGGGTTTTGACCGCATCGACCGACACATAGGGCGTCAGGTCTTCTTCCTTGAACACCCCCGTGGTAATCGTCTCGCGCTTGAACTTGGACAACGGCACCTCAACGCCGCCGGTAATCGTCAACTGCTCGCCGTCGACCTTGATGTAACAGGTGCCCGCGACTTTCTGACCCATAAAGGGATCTCCCATAAAAAAGCCCGCACAAGGCGGGCCGGGGTGGATGTGGAAGGGTTACGCCGCGTCTTCGTACTGCAGGCGGAACTGATAGAGCAGCGCAAACACGCGCAACTGATTGACCAGGTCCGGCGGGAACAACACGTTCAGGCGGTTCGGGTTGCTCGCGTCGCGCTCGACAATCAGCTGCGCCTTGAACAGCTCGGTGTTCTCAACGATCCCGGCGCGCTCCAGCTCGCGGTACGCCGCGATCAGCTCGCCACGGATCACCAGCGGCGTGACGATTGCCTGGCCAGCACCGAAGTTGGTGCCATCGTTGGCCAGCTTGCAGCGCCCGTACTTGCTGGTAATCCGGCTGCGCAGGTAGCGGATAACGTGCGCCGACTGGTGCAGTGTTTCGCTGTCCAGATAGGAGTCATCCGGCTGGCCGAAGGCGTTACGCTGGTAGGTCGTCACGGCGCGCTGAATGCGGTACTCGCCGCCACTGCTCGATGCCGTAGCGATGCCGCTTTTCAGCAGGGAATCCGCCTCGGACAGCATGAAACGGTCGCTCGCAGCAGCGGGAGCAATAGCCCCCAACACACCGGTCTGCGTGGGCCGAGCCGGGTCCGCGCTGATGAACACCGCCGTGCGTGCCCCCCACTGCGCCGCGACCTCCCAGACGGGCTGGGGCACGCCGGGCTCAAAGCCGTGAATCGTCATGTGCGGGTCATTGCGCAAGCGCCCTGCCGCCACCAACTGGCCGAGCGTACCGCGCTTGGCGCTGTACACATGGCCATAGAGCTGCTTGGCCCACGACCAGCGACCGGCGCTGTCATCCATGACTTCTTTCCAGTCATCGAGCGTAGCGCTGTCGGTCCAGGGCTGGGTAATGAACTCAAACTCTTCATCGCCCAGCGCCGCCAGCGCCATGGCCATGTCAGGCGAACCGACACCGCCAGTCATGGCAGTGACTTCCAGCACCAGGCCTGCCGGTGTCACCTCACCATTGACGCGGCCCAGGCGATTCAGCTCGACTTGAATGTCGTTGCCGAGGTCACCCTTGAACTTTGCCGTCAGCGTCACGACAGCGCCTGCAGCCATAGCGGTAACAGGCAGCTCAGTGGCGGCGTTGATGCTGGTCGCCAAGCCGGTGGCCACGGCCTCAGCCGACGCCGAGGCAACCACGGCAGAGCGCACACGCTGGCCAGCCACATACAGATTGATCAAGCCCGCCGCTGTCACGTTGCCCGTTACGGTAACGCTGCAGGTCGCTGCCACGCCGGTGTCGACCTTCAACGGCAGGCACCAGACCTCACCGGCAATGTCGATAGCGCGGTGCTTTTGGTGCATTGCGGCCAGCATCGAGCCGGCGCCGCCGATGGCAATGGCTTCAGAGGTACGCGACACCAGCACCAGGCTACCGATTTCGGCGGCATCGGCGTTGTCGTTGACCTGGCCAATGATCAGGCGGCGAAGTCCGGCACCGGCGCCGCTGTTCGCCATCGAGTTATCAACCTCGGCGTAGAACAGCGGGACACGAATATCAGACGGAATGTTGCTGAAACCGACGCTCATACCTTGGCCTCTTTCTTGGGCTTGGCTTCTACCACGTCACCCGCATTCAGGCGGCGCACCCAGTACGCGTTGCGGGGCACATAGGCGCCCTCTTCGGGCAGCAGTTCGCCGCCCTTCTCCGGCATCGGGTTGTCACGCCCCGCTACCGGCTTCAGGTAAATCTGAGTCATTGAGATAAGTCCTCTCGGGTTTTGATTTCGATACGCCCGTCAGGCCCCTCGGGGGCGACATTGCGGTCGACCACGGGGTCGATAAAGTCGAACGACGTGTCGACCCCTTCCAGCGGAGGAAGGCCCAGCAGCGTGCATGCCTGCCACGTTTCCGGGCTGGTACCAGACCCAATGGTTAAGTTGCCTAGCTGGAAGTCAGCAAAGAACCGGAACCGGTAAACCACCCGATCACGGTCGATCAGCAGCAAAGACCCGCCGTCATACAGCAGTTGCCCGTAATCCTTATCAGGCTCAAACCCAACCAGAGCACGCCAGAGACTGGCCCGAACCAAATGCAACTGGTCGGCAACCTGCTGCCCGCGCTCGTCGTAGTTCTTCAGTACGACGCACACATCAATGGCGTCCCTGACCTGCTGAACAATGACGTTCTGCTGCTCCGGCTCATCGGCCCCGTCACCGGTGGGGATCACATACGCTGCAGGCAGCTTCATCAGCGCACTGCCCTTTACCGGGTCCCAATCCAGACCGCCCGCCACCCGGCTTTCAAAAGACGGGCAGCGCTGTTTCAGTTGCTCGATCACTGGGGTGATTCGCATGCTTTCCTCTCGGGCACAAAAAAGCCCCATTACGGGGCTTGGGCGGCGCCTGGGGCGTCAGTTCAAAAACGCATCGGCAAAGGTCTGCCGCAAGATGCGCTGGACGTCCGCCTTGGTATCCGCCAAGGCATCGGTCATGTAGTTGTCTCGCGGCGTGATGCGCCACCCGTTTCCTTTCCGGGCAGCCACCAACGCCTGCCGCTGGCCACTGGCACGGCGATTACTCTTGCCACGCCCCTTACCCGGGGCAAGCGCCCGAGGCCTGGACCCAAGCCGCACCCCATAGTGCAGATACGCGGGATAGAACTCTTCCATGCTTTCGGTCTTGGTCGGCGCAATACGGACCAGAAAGCCAGAGCGCGACACCTTGTAGCTGATCGAATCGACCGTCGCGCCGGTTCGACTTTCTGGGTAGCCCGCCTGCCCACCGCCAAGCGCCAGGTTCATCTGCGCACGGCCAGTAACCAAGGCACCAACCTTGCGCATGCCTGCCCGAACCTTGCGCTTGTTGAAGGCTTCAAAGTCGAACTTTTCAAAGCCTTCGATATGCAGGTAACCATCAACGGAAACCGAATTGCTCATCGCTTCCCCCTTCGTTGGCCGGCGGACCATCTGGCCCCAGCTCCTCAACTTCGATCACCGACCACACCATGCGCCCCGCCAGATCGGTTGGCCGGCGGACGCGAAACACCCGATCATGCCAAACAAGTTCATGCGCAGAGTCCAAACCCGGAATGTGACGGCAGTAAAGGCGGTGAGTGATCTTGTTGCCGGTTTGCTGAGCATTGGCATAGGTCGCCGTTCCCAGCGGCTCAACCTTTACCCAGCGGTTGCAAACGTGGGTGAACTCAGGCGCCAGGCCGGCGCCTGCTGGCTTGTCGACACGAACTCGAACAGCCATGCGAGCGCGAAGCTCGCCCGAGGAAGGCTCTCTGATCGCCATGGCTAGAACCTCGGCGGCACGGTGATATCCGCCAACAGGTGGTCGACGAAACTCGCCGGGACTTCGGCCAGCGTTTGCCCGATGACCAAAAGCCCCCGGTGGGTGAATACCGTTTCCGCCGCCATCAGCAACCAACTCAACACTCCGGGGTAGGCCTCAATGTTCACGCCCGCACGGTATCGAATACGCAGAGCACCTGATGGCCGGCCACCAGGGAAATGCAGATAGCTTTCCCGCCCACTGGAACGAACCTCAACCGCACCGGAAAACAGCTCAGGGCTTTCACCGTCGTCCAGCAGGTGAACTGATTCAACCTGTGTTACCTGCCCAATATCCAGCGAGTGCCCCGAGGCGTAGTGCTCAGGCCAGTCCTCTTCGTACAGGGCAGCCCGAATCGCGGCGCCAGTTTTCGACTCGCATTGCGCGGTAACACCGGGAATGATGATCTGCTCGATCAACTCTGATTGCAGATCTTCCGGCTCAGCCCGACATTGATACGCAACCTGCTCCAGCGTAAGCACAGGCGGCCCCGTGTAGGCGATACGGCGCGCCATGATCAGGGCTTCCCATCAGCATCCGATTCCGCACCTGGCTTGCTACCGGTACCGGACTCATCTGCTCCGGCACTACTCGGTGCCGCACTGGGTGCATTGCTATTCGCACCAGTCTTGCCCTTTTTTGAAGCCTTCTTGTCAGCCTCAATGGCGTAGCCTGCCTCAATCAAGCTATCTGCAACGCTGGAATCAAAGCCTGCAGTTTCTCCGGCAGCGTAACCGCGCCAGTTTTTTTCAAAGGTAACGATAACTTTGGACATGGGATGCTCCCCTAAACTGAGTCATGGAAGGCCCGGAGCTCCGGGCCGGGTGTGTTAGAGGGTGCTGCCCCATTTGACGTCGGTCATCACTGCCACCGACTCAACGTGCCGTGGGCCGAAGTCATGCTTGGCAATCACGCGCACCAACGTCTGATCACGCTGGAAGGCGCTGATGACGTTGCCGCTGCCGTCCTTGTAGGTAGCCTCCTTGCTGAAGTCGATGACCATCGCGTCGTCTTCGCCAATGAAGCAGTCCGCGAAGTCTGCGAAATGGATTTCCGAGGCATCGCCAT
This sequence comes from Pseudomonas sp. HLS-6, assembly GCF_002753995.1. Lineage (NCBI taxonomy): Bacteria > Pseudomonadati > Pseudomonadota > Gammaproteobacteria > Pseudomonadales > Pseudomonadaceae > Pseudomonas > Pseudomonas sp. HLS-6. The sequence continues at coordinate 2,345,715 of NZ_CP024478.1, read as the reverse complement.
CGGCCCCCAGGTTGATCGGGATCTGGGTAGAGGAGCCTACTGGGAAGCCCTTCAGCATGTTCTGGTCCAGCTCTGGATAGGCCTTGCTGCCATTGCCATCACGCAGCGCCGAGAGCCAGCGCTTGGTACGCGGCGCCATGGCAAAGCCGGGAGCGGTCATATTGGAGTTGGCATTCTCCAGGCGCAGGATCAAGGCAGACAAGGCAAACTCGACAGCCTCAAGCGTCACTGCTGCCGGTGCCGCGAACACGTTGAAAGCCGGCGCCCAGAAACGCAGCCCTTTGGGCAGGTTGCCGGTGCCTGCGCCACGCAGGAAGGACAGGTCTTCTGCCGTTGCTACAGAGGCAGTCAGATCGTTGACGACAAGACGATCAACGCTCGGGTTGGTGCCCGAGTACGCAAGCAGGTCGTTGCTGATCGGAACCAGGGCCGCCAGCTTTTTCGACGACAGTTTCAGATCGTCGAACTGCATATCGGTAGCCGGCATATCCTCCTCGGTACCGATGTAGCCGACGACTGCGCCGCCTTTAATTCGCGGTACTGTGAGGTTCCCGTTTTGCAGCGGCAAGGAGACAGCGCCGAGCTTGCGCACCACCGACTTCGGTCGCAACAATTCGATTACTTCGCTGGAGAAGCTTTGCGGCACCAGAACCCCGCCAGCACCCGGAGTAACGGTGCTCAGAGCCATGGCGATTTCAGGGCTGTAGCCTGAATCCTTCGCCATCTTGGCGGCGGCATGCTGATCGCCGCGCGCTGCAGCGAGCACGCGAACCATCTGCGCCATGTTGGCACCTGGCACAGGCTTGGCAGTAAATGGGCCACTGATGTTGCCGGGCGGACCATTCAGGCCTTGAGCGCTCTCATCGACGGGCACTGCATTGGTCGCGGCCATTCGCTCGGCGGCTTCAGCTCGAGAAAGTTTGTCGGTCAGGCTGTTGAACTGAACGCTGAGCTGCTCGAACTGGGCCAACTGCTCTGCACTGAGCGAGGTGCCCGCAGCTTCAAGTTGGGCCAGCGCCTGAATCTGGCCATTGATAGTGGCGCGTTCGCTACGCAATTGAGTTACGAGGGACATACTGCCTCCTGGGCATAAAAAAACCGCCAATAGGCGGTTGAGATCACTGCCGCGAACGCGGTCAGAGTTGAGACTGAATGGCGAAGGCTGAGGCCTGCACACTGATTCGCTGTCGTGCTTGAGCGCCGCCCTGTCGTTGCGCGCGACTGATGGCGACGGCTTGAGACAAGTTATCTACCGCGAGCTGCGGTGACTCCAGGCGATCTGCGAGGCCAACAGCAATGGCAGTCGCGCCGCGATAACATCCGGCCTCAGTGGCAATGATGTCGGTCACGTCGCGACCACGGTACTCGGCAACATGGGTCGTGAAGAGCTGGTAGCTCTCCTGGACAATCTCATTGAGCACCTGAAGTGACTGATCAGTGATCGGCTCGTTTGGGCTCAGGTCATTCTTGTGCGCCCCTGCAAACACCGTGGTGACCTTGACGCCCATACCCTCGATCATCTTGGACCGGTCCATGTGGCTGGCAATCACGCCAATGGACCCCACGCCAGAGGTCAGACTGACCACTACGTCTGTACATGCGGCTGCAATCAGGTAGCCACCAGAGTACGCCATGAAGTTGACCAAGCCGGTGATGGGCTTGATCTTGGTTGCTGTGCGAATATCCGCTGCCAGCTCAAAGGCTCCGACTGCGCTGCCGCCTGGGCTGTCAATGTCGAGCACAATGTGTTCGACCATGGGGTCGGCCACCGCTTGATTCAGCGCTGCACGTAACCCCTCGTAGCTGGTCATCGTTTCGCAAGCATTCAGATGGCTGCCGCGACTCACTAGCACCCCGTGCACCGGAATCACCTCAACACCCGTTTGGGCGATCGCAGCACGGCGCTGCTCTTCGCGGCGATCCTGCTGCGCCTGGTAATCCTCATCGTCATAAAACAGCTTGGGATCGGCTGCCGCTCCTCCCATGTTCAAATTGACGATATTCAGGCTCATCGTCTGGTTGGCCCAGCGCACAGCCATATCCAGCATATCGGGGGTGGTCAACAGCGGCTGATTGAACAGCAGACTGGCGGCGCGCAGATGTCGTTTCATGCGGCAAGCATCCTCAAGATGTCGTCGCGCTGCTGCTCGAGCTGAGCGCGGACGTCGGGGTTGTTCATGTTGGGTAGGCCATGCGCCACATCAGTCATGTTCAGCGGCTGCAGGTAGCTATCACCGTTGGCCACCGGCGGCATGTTTTCCAGGCGGCGAATGTCATTGATCGACAGCCATCCCCATTGGCGACCGATCGCATATGCGTCGTAGCGGCTCTTCTGGTCGCCTCGCAGCAAGCCGGAAAGGTTGAACTCAATGAAGTACTCCCGCCGTTCGGCCGGCAGTAAAAAGTCGCGCATCATCGCCTGCTCATGCCGCTTGACCCATGGCATCAAGGCAAAGATCACGTACTGAATCAGCAGTTGCTCAAGGCTGTTGTAGCTGGCCTTTTCCAGGTCGTTAACCATGTGAGGGGGGATCTTGTAGATCCGCGCCAGATCGAGGCCGGTAGCCTTGAGGATGCCCAGTAGTTCGGCATCAACGTTATTCATCGATACCGGCTTGAAGGTCATACCCTCCTGCAGCATCGCGACCTTCTTGGCGTTGTCGATGCCTGAGAACTTGGTCCCCCACTGATCGAGGATACGGTCGATGCTGACCTGTTCCTTAATTGGCGGCGCCTCCCGCGGTCGCTCAATTACACCGCTGACGGCGGTACCGTTGGCGAATGATTTGCCCGCGTACTGCCTAACCGCCTGGGCCAAGCCGACCGCATCTGCATGCAACTCAATGGGCGACAGGCCCGTGTAATGGTTTTTCGTGTGCCAACGCACATGGTGTATCAAGCGCATAGGCAACGGCTCATGTCCGCCAATGCGATACACCGGCCGGAGATCTCCGCCCTTGAGGACCAGCACCTTATCGTTGTGAAGTGGATAAAGCGCTTTCACTGCGCCGTCATCACCCCGCTCAATGTAGCTGTAGCAATTGCCTCTCAACCCCAATGCCAGTTGCCCGGCTTCGCGGTACTCATAGGGTGTCTGCCACGGGTTGGGTTGGTAGCGCAGCACATCGTAAAGCGGATGACCTGAAGCGACCTCACGCTTGCCATCCCCGAGCCGGCGGTACATCTCAAGCGGCAACTGGCCAATGCTCTCTGCCAACAGCGTGACGCAATTCTGGAGAACCGTGATTGCCAAAGCGGTGTCCGGCGTGACAGTCACCCCTGCGGCCGACCGACCAGAGCCAATCAGGCCGCGCCAGAAGCCGCTACTCCCCTCGGAAACTGCACCCTCATTGGCGCCAAGCAGATTGCTGAAGAACATGCTCAGCCCCCTTCGGGATTGCGTTTGAATTGAGCACGGGCGGCAGCCTTGTCAGCCAGCCATGCCCAGCCAATCAGGCCAAGCCCCGCAATGATAAAAGCAGTGGGCACATGAATCAGAGCGACCCCGCCGACCAGCAGGCCGAAGCCGAACAGACCAGCCAGCCACGCTGCAATTGCGATGATGTTCAAACCCCGACTCCTTCGTCATAGATGGATGTGCCACTGCTACCGCTTGAGACTGCCCCGCTGATACCAGTCGCCATAATGGCCGCGATAATCCCGTCGATTCGCCCGGTAGCCTTGGCCTTATCTGCTTTGCGGTTGTTTGCCGGGTCAGAAACGATCACCGCGTTACCCGCACACCAGGTCATGACTGGGTTACCGTCATGACGCAAGGACTCCACCGTTTCGACTGGGGGTGCATCATCAAAGAGTTCATCTGATGAATCGCCACCTTCAGGCCTGAGTTCGGCCATCCCAAGCAAGCGGCGCTCAAATTCGTCTACCGCTGGCCCCATATCCTTGAAGCCCTGCCCAAATTCAACCAGCGGCGGCAGCGCGATATCGTACTCAGTCATCAATTGACGCATGTCTTCAATACGCCACCGGTCAAAAGCAATCTTGTCCACCTGGAAGAAGTCACAAATGGTCTGCATCCTGCGAAGTACATGCAGCTTGCTGATGGCTCGACCCGGCGTTGTTTCAAGATCCCGCGACTTGATCCAGGCCGCATAAGGCACCTTGTCCCTCGCTTCACGTTTATCCAGCTCGAAATCGGGAATCCAGAAATACGGAAGCAGCCGCCAGTGCGGATCCTCATAGGTCGGATAGAACAGCAACACAAAGGATGTAAGGTCAGTGGTGCTGGACAGGTCCAGTCCACCTACACACGGGCGATTTCGCAGGACCGACATAGGTACGCGCTCTTCGGCCTGGCTCCAAACATCCCATGAGATCCAGGGCGATTCGGCGCCCGTCCACTCGCAGAAGTTCAGCCGCCTAACCATCGCCTCTTTACTCGGCATCCCTCGCGCCTCCGTCACCTGTTCACGCAAGTACTTCATGCCTGGTAGATCGGCGTCCTGCAGTGACGGGTTCGACTTGAACCAGCAGCTTTCATCCTTGATCGGATCATCACCCTCATCCAGCGAGCAGATGTAGGCGAAAAAACCGTCGTCGATCAGCGCGCCGGAAGCAACCCTGGACCCGTACTCGTGATACTCCCAGCACGGTCCGCGCTTGTTTGAGCCGCTGTTGGTGATCATGAAAATCAGTGCCTGTTTACGACTCTTGGTGCCGGCTCGCATCATCTCCACGACAAGGTTGGTCTTGTGCTCATGCACCTCGTCAATCAACGCCATGTGCGGCCTGGGACCTGACTGACCGTCGTCGGAGCTGATCGGGCGGAAAAACGATCCAGCCTTGAGGTAAGCCAGGTTCCAGATGTTCTGACCGGTGCCACTGCAGGCCAGGCGCTTCGTCAGCTCCGGCGACTGCTGCACCATCGAAACGGCGTCTCGAAACAGGATCATCGCCTGGTCTTTTTTCGTCGCCGCCGCGTAGATTTCGGCCCGTGCCTCATTGTCTGCGACCAAGCCTTTCAGCCCCACTCCGGCGGCTAACGGTGACTTTCCTGAGCCCTTCCCACTCTCGACGTAAACCACGCGAAAGCGCCGGTAACCATCATTGGTCTTCCAACCAAAAATGCTGCCGACGATAAATTTCTGCCAAGGCAACAGCTCAAATGGCAGACCTTCGAACTCACCGCCGTTCAGTTTCAGGACCGTGCGGTAAAACCGAATGGCCTTGTTGGCCTCCTCCAGATCCCAAACCAACCCGCGCTTATGCCCTTCCTTTAAGTCCTTCAGATGACGGGCGCATGCGTTTCGTATGTCCGGCCCGGCGACTCGCTCACCGGAATGCACTTCACGCGCATACTGGGTAGCAGGATCCTCAACCGAAGAACTCCGCGAACTGGTCTTCTTGGTCGTCATCGGCTTTTATCTGGACTTTAGATCGGGCGGCTGGGGTGAGGCCGAATTCGACCAGGTAACTTTTAAAGCGTCGGTCGGCGTCAGCGAGCATGGCAACAGCAGGGTTCGCTTTAATCACCAGCTCACCTTGGGTGCTGGTGGTCTCGTAGGTTCGCCCATTGGCGTCAACAAGTTCGCGTAAAGCGAGAATCTCGGAGTAACAATCACAGAGTCGCTCAAGCGCAAAGCCGTCTGCCTCAGTTAGCACGCCCATGCGATCGAGCAGGACAGTGAGTCGCCCCCAGGCCACTTGACCTTCATCAGTGAGATGCGCCGGAGTGCTGGGAATGCGCTTGGCTGGCAGTGGCTCTTTCTTGTTGATCGGGCGCTTGCCGGGATTCCCCCTGACCAGCTTCAGCTCTGTCGGGGTCGGTCGTCTCCCAGCCATTTTTTGATCCCAAAAAAAATCATTTCATTTCGCGGCTTTGCGCACGAAGGGGGGCGAACGGTCAGGAAAGTTTTCAAGAAAAACATTTTCACCCCCCCTACCCTGGATCATGGGGCCCCGCAGCGCCCAGAGGCTTTCAGGAGGGCCGATTCCAGTGGTGCCGTGGGTCCAGCGGCCTTCCGCTGACGTCACACCCAACCTCGCGTCCTGACTTCTCAAGGCGTTGCTTGTAGGAGCTATGACAGTTGGTGCACAGCGATTGCCAATTGGTCCGATCCCAGAACAGGGTCATGTCACCGCGGTGTGGTTTGATGTGGTCGACGACGGTGGCCGACACGACGAGCCCTGTCTTCTCACATCTAACGCACAAAGGATTCTTATGCAGCCAACCCAATCGGGCCTGTTGCCAGCGGTAGCTATAGGGCTTTGGCTGTTTTTCAACGCCTGGCGAAGGCAGCGTCATTGATCAGCTCCCCGACGCGGCAGCTTGAACTCGGCAAACCGGTCAGCCAAATCAGCAATCTTCTTCACTCCCAGAAAGCCAATGAACACACCGGCAGCCGTTGCGAAGTTCTGGGGCAGACCGAAGTACTCGAGCAGCGGGATAAGGCCGATGGTGATCAGGGTACATAGCGAGGCCTCGAGCAGTGCCTGCCGCCGCGTGCCACCACCGTAAATGATCCGCAGTGCGCCGACGACAAACGACAGAGCACCAGCATAGATGGTTGGGGCGTGCTGGCTCAGCCAGGCGAGCACAAGCAGCCAGGTGTCTGGTTTGTCGGGCATGTTTGGCATCTCAGATCCTCCCGTAGCAGGGAGCGCAAGTTAAAAGGCCCGGCAGGTGCCAAGGCTCGTATGGGTGCAGAGGGCCGGTGCTTACCCGGCTTGATGGGCTGGATCGCTGGGTCACGTACCCCAGCCTCTCATCGCGTAGCCGATCAGGGAGCGCACGGCTTTGATCGACGCCACTACCGACTTAGCGCAGCTGCCTGCGCACGTCATCTGCATAAACGAAAAAGCCCCGGCAAATGCCAGGGCTCAAAAATTATTATTCGGCCAAATGCCGAGGGTAAATGGTATTGCTAGGCCTCGTTTACCTGTGTACGAGAGCGACGGCGCAGATCCTTGGGAGCGAGCACGTCGCCTGCCACTGAAAATATCCCGACACCACCCGCCAGTGCCATGGAGCCTTTGGTGGTCATCGCCAGCTCAAGGAAGTCAGGGCTGAAGGCCGATGAAACCAAGACTGCAAAGGGAACAATCGTAGCGCCATTCAGAAAAGCGACCACGCACTCATCCTTCTTAACGCTGAATCCCTGCATCAAATATCGCAGGACCACCGCAATGAAGCCTACTACAACAGTCCAGGCATCTAGGCCCAAGTCGAGAGGCATTTCAGATGATGGCCACAAATTTCAGCGCGGCAACGGTGCCGCCTGCACCAATGAGGGAGGCCACACCAGCCGCCCCAAAGGACGAAGTGTCGAAGCCAAGCAGACCGGCGATCGCTACGCCAACGATCGCGCCCGAAAAAACCAAGCGTAACGTTCTGAAATCCAGAGTCATGTCCCTCTCCTTGAGGCAGTCGGTTGCAAAAACGGGGCGCATTCTGCGTCACGTATCTACGTTATGCAACGTTTCGACTAGCAAATCTAGGGGGAGTTCTATCCAATTTCGAGGGAAATTAGCGCTGTTCGGCCGATATTTCGGTGACATAGTGTCACTATGCCCTCAAAGTTGTCTCTAATCCGCGATGTTCGCGCCACAATTTGCAAATTAATGATTTCGTGGCGCGGATGTCGAAAAACGAAAATTTTCGACAGATGGGAGACCACCTTAGTAACAAAAAACCCGACACGATGGCCGGGTTTTTTAGAGCCACTCCTCAACACGCGCAGGAATGACAGGATGGGGATAATTTCGCTCAGTTGCTCACTGATGTCAACAAGCAATCATGCGGCGTCTTTCATCAGCAGGCCTTCGGCCTCCAGAATCACCCGCACCTCAGCCAGGGCGTCATCTACCATGCCGTCGAGCTTCTCGTTGATTTGCGCTCTCCAGCGGCGCCGTGTTGGCTCGGATGTAGCGTCCAGGTCCCAGGTGTTCATGTCGTAGAAGCTGTCCGCCAGAATGATCACATCCTCTTCCAGCGCCTCGATCCGGCGCCTCTCTGCCTGACCTGCAGCGACTGCAGCATTTACCGTCGCCTCCCGGCGCCATGGTGAAGCGTCCAGCGGGACCTCAATTGACACCGAGCGCGGGGCCTTTCGACGAGCGCCCTTCAACTTCGGGATCGCCCAGGCCGTCACCGCCTTGTAGATGAATAGCTGTGGTGCCGGGCTGGCAATAAGAGGCCTCACCGCCGTGATCGCCTGAACCTTCTTCACCTTACTGGTGCTGTACTTCGCCACCAGGGCATCCCAGTGTCGCGGGATCAGCAGGTGATGCAGGCGCGCCGAAAGCCAGTAATCCACCTGGGTACGATCCAGACCATGTGAAGGACTGCTCAACGAGGCCAGGCAGCCGGCCTCCTCTTCGGCGGCCTTATACAGCTTCTGCCATGCCTGCCCTTTTGCAGCGCCCTTCTCGCCTGCTGCCAATGCCGCGACTACCGCCCCCGATACGCTGCTATAGATCATGTCCTTCCCCTCAATCCCCGGTGTAATTCGTTCCGCCGGCACCGCGACGGTTGTTCTGTTGGTACTGCGCAGCCGGCCCCATGAGCACTGGCTTATTCAACTGTTCGATCTGCCGCTGAGCAGCCTGCAAACGAAGGCTCAACTGGGTGACCAGCTCATCCACCGGTAGCGCCTCACCAGTCGCTGCCACTACCCAGCCAGAGGCGTTGCACTGCACGCAGGCCATCTCGTGAAACACCCCTTCGATGACCGCCACCCCCCGGCATGCTGGGCACTGGGCCAGTTCGATCACCTGCTTGCGGAAGGCGGGGCCATGGCTCTTTTTCATGCCTTTGAATCCTCGCTAATAACAAATTCGGTAAGGTTGCTTGAAGCTGCGCCATTAGCGGGCTGCATGCGATTCCGTGAAATCTCGGATAAGGCCTCTTTAAGGCCGTGAATGGCGCTGAAGCCGATACCGTCAAGCCACGCGTGCCACTTTTCCAGAGCCGCTCTGCGCTGCTGCATAGCCTGGGTGTGGATGTAAGTGCTGGCAATCTTGCCTAGCGAGTGGTTGAGCAGCATCTCGCCGATATGACCGTCGATACCGAGGTCGGTCCAGGTGGTGCGGGAGACCTTGCGCAGGTCATGGCTGGTCCAGGCGCCCTTCCCCAGCCGGGTGAACACGGCACTGGCCTGAGCCTCACTCAGCGGCTGACCACGGCGGCTCGGGAACAGGTAGGCTCCATCGTAACCATGAGCCTGCTGGATAGCTCGATAGCGGACCAGCAGCGCCCTGAGCTGAGCAGTCAGCGGCAAGCGGTGCTCGGTGCGGGTCTTCGTGTGCGCTGCGGGGATGAACCACTCGGCCGCTGCCAGCGAGATGTCACTCCAGCGCGCACGGCGGGTTTCACCGATCCGCGTGCCGTGGGCAAGCATCATCAGGGCGAGCATGGCGTCACCGGGCGCTGCATCGAACGCCTGGACCAGCTTCTGAATCACCTCAGGAAGCTGCACGTCTCGCAGGCGCGCTGCCTTGGGCAGGATCTTGGCCTTGGTGAAATCACTAAAGCGCATCCCGGCCATGGGGTTGCGATCGATGAGGCCCAACTGCAGGGCCTGGCGGAAGGCAGTCAGCAGCAGCGCGAACATCTGGCGCAGGTACGATAGCGACACTTCGGCCTGACACGGCCACATCAGAAGCTTGTCGAGGCTGTCGGCACAGACATCAACCATCGTCAAGTAATGCAGGCGCGGCTTCAGGTGCCGGGCGATGGCGGAGCGAGCGCCGGCCTTACGCTTGGCCGACAGCGAGCGGTCACGGGACATCCGGTCACCGTACCAGTCCAGTAGCCGGCCAACGGTATCCATGCCCGAAGCAACCGGCGCAGTGGCTGGGTCACGCATCAGGCGTTGCCGCAGTGCCGGCAGCACCTCCAGCACCGCCGCAACGCTCAGGTCTGGCCAGCGAGCGATTGGCACCCACCGCTTACCGCGCACCAGATGCCAGGTGCCACGGTCGCGAGTACTCCAGAAGCGCAGGTATAGGCCCGGGTGGCGAGGATCGCGTAGGTCGCGCACAGACCTATCGGAAGCCTGGCGGCGCAGCTCGGCCTCGCTGAACTTCACTTCCCGCGTCGCACTCATGCGGCCACCTTGGTCGGCGCCATGCGCAGATATGCCCGGATCTGCTCCATGGCATCGAAGTGCCCCCGGCAAACGACCGCCAGATAGCCCTGCTCATTCAACCGGCGCAAGCAGGCCGACTGACTGGCCGACACGGGGGCAGGCTCAATGGTTGCCTTGAACTCGATGTACAGGCCGAAGAAACCACCACGCGCCATGGTCAGCACCAGGTCAGGGATACCGGCCTTCACACCCTGCTGCTTCAACTTGGCCGCCACCAGCTTGTGCCGGTGACCACCATTCGGCACGTGGTAGATCAGCTCAAAGACCTGCGGGTAGCGGAGCTCGATTTCCCGCATCAGCGCGGCCTGCTCCAGGCCTTCGCGGTCGACAGGCTTGGCACGGGGCTTCTTCGTACCGAATAGCGCTGGCTTGGCGGTCTTCATGCAGCAATTACCCCCTCACGGATCAGGACGGCCTGCGTGCGCATGACACCCTCGGCGTGGTATTGGCGAGCCGTCTCACGGTCGACAACGTTGCTGCGGCCATCACAAGCGTCATGGCAGGCGCTGCAAGCATGAGCACCCTGCAGGTCATTCGGCTTCATGCCGACGCCGCAGGTGCCGGACATCCGGTAATGGGCCAGCACGGTGGTTTCGGGATTGCCGTTGCAAACGCCTGGAATGCGCACCTGGCACTCCCGACCGCGCGCGGCTTTGGTCAGCTTGGATTGCTTCATGGGCGGTCGTCTCCGTGAAGATCGATGACAGTGAAAGTGGATGGCCACATACGCAGGCCATGAATTCGCGCCGACGCTTCGTCGCGGTACAGGCCAACAGGCGGCTGGGGCTTATTGGTGAGGTCCAGCAGGTGACCGCAGGCGTATAGCGCCCAGCGGTACTCAGTGAGGTCAGGCGCAGCCAGCATCGGATCGGTCATGCGCGTGCACCTCGACCCGCACGCAGCGCCTGCAGCGCGGCACGCCCCACATCGAGAGTGCGTGGCGCGGGCGGTGCAGCAAGCTCGGCGACCGGTACCGGCCCCAGGCTCTCGCCTTTCCAAATCTTCCGGCACTGCGCCAGGTAGTGCTTCTCGAAGCAGCTCAGCCCGAGCTCACGCGACATCAGCGGCAGACTATGGAAACCGGCGGCAGCAGTTGCGTGGTAAACGGCTGGATGCATCCACTTCGCCGATCCACGCATAGCTGGATGGCAGTTGCGCAGGCCTTGGGCGTAGGCCTTTTCGACGCTGGGCAGGCCCAAGCCTTCCGGCGCGAAGCACCAGCTGACGAACACGCCCGGCGCCGGAACGAACGCGGACTTGCTCGCGCTCAGCACGCGCATGCCGTGGTCGATCTGCTCGAGGCGAGTGATCCCGGAACGCATGAACTCGCCGAGCCATTCCAGCTTGGCCGCATCCATCACGGAAGGTGTTGGCCAAGATTGGCGCCAAGCGCCGCAGGCGCCGCGCAACCGTAGGAACAAATCCTCAATGACCTGCTGGGTTGCTGGATCAATCGGTACATGGCCTGGCTCAGCCGGTGGCTGGTAGGTTGGATCGGTTTTGCGACTGGCGAGGAGTTGTCGAACATTGGTCGCGGTCACAGGCGCACCCCCTTCTGTGCCCAGTTGGATTTGGTCTCGTCCAGTTCTGCTTCGGCTGCAGCCTTGGCCTTCTCGCTCTTGAGCCACTTGGCCAGACGGAAGCACCAGCCGCCATTGCTGTCGAACACCTTGGGTCTAGCGACGAAGAAGCCCAGGAAGCCCTTCAGCGCCTCTTCGGTGAGCGCTTCGAGGGTGAGGCCGGCCAGGGTCAGTTGGACGGACACCTTGTCGACCGGTGGATTCCATTCGGCGAACATGGCGAACCGCTGCAGGTAGTCCTGGGACTCCAGCGCCTGGCGATCTTGATCGGCGATCACATCCTGCAACTCGCGCGGCTGCTGCTCTTCGGTTACTTGATGGTTAAGTGACGGATTGGGTGCAATGGCTGCACCCCGTTCTGTCGTAGATTGCACCCCGTTCTGCTGTACGTTGCACCCCGTGTCGTCAGTTGCACCCCGTTCGTTACGAGGTGCAGCCACTGCACCCCGCTTGATCTGGAGGTCGTAAACCACAGGGCGGCGGTCGTGACGATCGATGTACACAGCAGCCAGTGCCTGGTTACCTCGAACGATCAAGCCCTTCTCTTCCAGTAGATCCAGCTTCGACCGCACAGTGCGCTCAGAGAGGCCCGTGTCTTCGGTCAAGGTCTTGGCCGATGGGAAGGCGCCACGGCCATCGGTACCGGCATAGTTGGCAAGGCACAGCAGCACGTGGCGTGCGCTTGAGTCTTTCCCGAGGTCGCGACGAGAGAGCGCCCAGGTCATAGCTTGAACACTCACAGCGAGGCTCCAATATTCTTTTCGGCCAGCAGAGCAAGGCCTTTCGGGGTGACGAGGGGTTGATACGCAGCGCGATCGGCACCGGTTTCGGCATCCGGCTTCAGGGCGGTGACCTTGTGGACCATCAGACCGGCGCTGATGCGAGGCTGATAAGCGATCCAGCGCGTCGATCCGTTGCGATGGAAGATCCAGCGATGCTGCTGTAGCCAGGCGAATAGCTTCGAGGGCGGAACTTGCAGGTGCTTGGCCGCGTCAGTGATGCAGATCGCTCCGCCAGCGCCAGCGAGACGCTGGATAGCAGCTACCTTCGGGGCCTGCTTTTCGATGACCTGCTGGAGTTGCTGATTCTGTTCGGCCTGCTCAGCAGCCAGGCGCAGGGCCTCGGCGAAGTTCGTCGGCACATGAAGGTGAGCGACCACCCTGCCCTCCAGCTCATGCCAGCGGCGAATCACCTTCATGCGCAGGCCAGCGCTATAGCCAGTCAGCAGGCAGTCGGTGTGCTCCCGGTCCAGCAGGTACTCGGTCTGCTGGCGGTTCATACCGTCAAGATAGATGCGCGCAAAACTGCTCACATCTTCCTTCAAGTCTTTCGCCATGGCCTGGATGTCGCGCTTGACGTCAGGGTGACGCTTTCCGGTCAGCTCGGCGATCTCTCGCGACGACATGACCTGACGCGATAGATTCGCGGTGATGCCAGAACCTGACGCGACAGTGGCGCTATTGCCTGCATCGATTGCAGTGTGCATAATCGACTCCACGATGTTGTTGAAGAAGCCGGTCTAGCCACCGGCTTTTTTGTGCCTGCGATTCAGGCAATTGCTTTCCCGCAGACGTGACCAATCCCGCCGACTGAGCTACCGCCCTCAGCGTTCAATGTCCCCGCGCGTCCTGATGTACTGCCGTCCATTTCCTTCCCCTTAATGGTCTTCCTGGTGCGAGCGGCTCAACTGCCGACTACGCCGTTGTTGCTCATCGGCCCCCGCCGATGGTGTTTCGGTGCTGCTGTGGCTCGCGATCAGGCGGCCTTAACCGATGCCGCCATCTCGTCCAGGCTCTTGCGGACGTGATCAATCTCTTTACTGATCTGGGCTTTCTCGATCTGGGAAACGTGGTTGTCCTCAAGTGCGACGTGCACAGCGATAGTCAGCTCGGCTACTTCCTTACCGACGCTGATCATTGCTGCAGTGAGCGCCTTGGGAACTGGTGCTTCCTTCGCTACCAGGTCGAAACCGAACGAATCCGCCAGCGCCTTCAGCGGACGCATGTCTTCGGTATGCAGGAGAATCCCGAACAGATGCTCGATGGTCAGGTGGTGAGCATCGTTATCCGGGTTAGCGCGCTGCAGCAGACTGACGTGGGGAACGCCCATCTTTGCGCTCAGGGTCTTGGCATCGTTGTCCTTTACTGCGTCGTGGCAGGCCCGCAAAAACTTGTCCATTCGTAAAATCCCAGTTCTGTTTCAGTGGTGGCGTAATGCCTGCCGGCAGATAATTTGGTTCGTGCTCAGGCAGCTTCGCCCTTTTGCTTAGCCTTGAGGGCACCCTTGGTAATTCGCTCAATCTGGTACTGCCGCAGCTCCGGTACCTCACCCCACTGGCGAATTGCCTCATAGGTGACACCAAGAGCTTTGGCCAACACCGAGATGGACCCGAAATGTTGAATTGCTTGGTTTTTGGTCATGACGACCTCCTTTGCTTGCCTTCATATTCAAGCATGCTTGTATTTACAAAACAAGCATGCTTGACAAGCACTCTTGTAGATTGCCCTCATGAAAATCACTGACCGAATCACGAAACTCGTACTCGCAAGGAAGCCCACGATCGGCGTTCGTAGCGTGAAACGAGACATTGCAACCACATGCGGCATCAGCTACGAAGCCGTTCGCCAGTGGTTTGCGGGTGACACCGAGAACATCAAAAACGAGAACCTAGTAGCAATCGCAGATGGCTACGACACAACTGTGGACTGGCTTCTTTCAGGCAAAGACGAGCCGCCGCGCAAGCGTGACCTTGGACCGACGGGGATCAGTCGTCAGTCTGCACCAACGTCATCGGCGGATTTGGTTCAACGCATGCTCGAGAAGCATGGCAAAGGTCTTTCGGATGAGGCGCGCCGGAAAATAATCCAGGCTGTAGAGGCTGATCCTTCTGGGTCAGGCGACAGCAGCAATCTGCTTGCCGTTAATACAGCTACAGAAGGCGATATCTCGATCCCACAGTACGACGTACGCGCCGCAATGGGCCATGGCCAGCTGCCTCCAGAGTACAACGAAGTAATCCGGAACGTGGTCATTCGCGAGGAGCTGCTGCGTGATAAGGGCGTGAGTTACACCTCCCCTCAAGCCCTGGCGATCATCACTGGATGGGGCCAGAGCATGGAGGGCACGATCAACGACAAGGATCCCGTGATTGTTGACCGTGGCGTCAATGACTACGCAGGTGAAGGGGTATACGTGCTGAGCTGGCATGGCGACCTGCTCATCAAGCGCTTGCAGCGGAAGGATGAAGATCACGTGTGGCTGATCTCTGACAACCCTAAGAACAAGGATCTAGAGGCACGGATCGACGACGTAACGATCCACGCCAAGGTGCTTCTTGTGTGGAATGCTCGCAAGGTTTAATGATATTGCACCGAGGCAACATGAGCAGCTGGACAGGGGTCACTATCCAGCTCTCAATACCTCAATGCTCGATCAGCAGTTCGTCATACTCACCAGCGGCCAGGGCTTCCTCGTCGTACGCATAACCTAAAGCCTCGATCTTCTTGCGTTTTTTATAGAGGCCGAGCTCTTGCTTTGCATGGTTCACCGCCTCCTCTTTGATGAAGTCTTCATATCCGCTGAAAACCGGATAGTCGTTGAGGACCAGCAGTCGATCTAGCTGTTTGTGTAGAGAGTCCATTGTCATCTCGCGCTTCGCAAGCGCTGTCCCCTCGGCGAAAAGCATGAATTGCTCCGACAGGATGTGCAGTCGATACAGCTCATCGCTACGCAGGTAATTTTTGCCCGTCTTGGCTTCATCAAGCGTAGGGAAATCGCCACGCATCGTCTGAACGCCCATGCCTTCCGCATGATGATCGGCCCGATCGAGAATAAGTTTGGAGCTCGTCATGCCTGTTACTGCGTGATGAAACTTGTCCTGCAGAAGCGCATAGAAACTCCTGACCTGCTTAGATCCAGGATCATAGTCAGAGGAGCATATTTTGAAGCACTCCCGGACCTTGGCGTACACCTGCTTCTCTTCCGAGCGAAGGGCTCGCACGGCAGCCGCCAACTGGTTCAGCTTTTCGGGGGACTCCCGTAAAGCCTTCTCGTTGATGACGTAGCCTTGTTCAATGAAAGCCTTAAGAGTCTTGGTTGCCCACTGACGGAACCGAACCGCTCTCTTTGCGTTCACTCGATAGCCGACGGAAATAATCATATCCAGATTGAAATGCAGTACGCCCTCTCTCTGAACCGGTCGTCCACCCTCAATTTGAACTAGTGCAAATTTTGCACTAGTTGCTATCTTCTCTAGCTCTTCATCGACGTAGACATTTTTTACGTGTTTTTTCGCGACCGAAACATCCACCCCGAAGAGGTCAGCGATGTTTTGGTAAGTAGCCCAAATCGACTGCTCCTCGGGATCGAATCTCAAGCTGACTTCGACGCCATCGTCCGCGAACAGCATGGCTTTTTCGGAAACAACAGGGTAAGGCTGTATATCCTTTGGCATTGTCAGCTCCAGTGCCAGGTCAAAAATCAAATGCCATTATGCCATCAGCAGAACAAGGTTCTCTCGCAGCTTGCTTTGCCCGTTTAAATCAGAAAGGCGCCTCCTCTTCCCGCTCCACCGACTCCACCTCCCACTCCATCTCGATCACCCGATCGTCGTCAGTTGGTGCATCCCATTCCAGGATCACCGACCCGTCATCGCAGAAGGTCATTTCCAGGCCGTCAGTCTCTGCAAGCAGATCCATCATCACTTCCCAGTCCTGATCGGTATCCGTGTCTAGCCGGTGTATCAGCACCTTCCTCCCCTGTTGGGCCAGTGGCGAATTGATCATCGCTGAAACCCTCAGACCAAGCTTCTCCAAGCCAGTCAACTCCTGATGCTTTGACCTCTCTCCTAGCGTGGGCACTTCCAATCACTCCAAGTAACTGTACGGATATACAGTAATGAAAAACAACACAAGCTTGCTTGCATTTAATCCACAAGCATGCTTTTATTAATGCAAGTTCGCTTGCATTTGAACTTATCGCATTGCCGGAAAACTGCCGGCCAGACAGCGATGCCAGGGGCAACCCAAACGCTCTTTAACAACCCAACCGCAGAAAGGCTGCCAGCCAGCGAAAAGACTGACGCACCGGGCGTGGGCGACTCCCACCCTGCTGCGCCGTATCTGAGTAGTGATGGCAGCCCAAACCGTAAACGTATGGAAAGAAATGCGCCCAGCCAACCGTGGCGAGTAACGGAGCCCAGGAATACCAGTTTCAGAATTAGCGCCCTGAGCTTCGGCTATGAGGGGCGCCGGACTTGATGCAGCCCTGACCCACTCAACCGGGGCCAAACAGAGCTTTAGCGCTGCATCTCGTATGGACCTTTGAAGGCGCCGTCACCGCTGATTGACGGCGCTGGAGGAAGCTCGCGGCCCACCCCAGCGAATCGCGGACCTGCAATCAGCAGCGGGGAAGCGAACTGATCACCGTTGATGCAACACACCCGGCCTGTCGCCAGTAGCGAGGCCGGGATTTCACCAGATGCCACTCGTTGAGTGATATCCGGGAAATCAATCGGGAGATAGGGACATGGCTCAGTTCAACATCGAATCACACATAGGCAACGGTAAGCGCCTTGAGTGGCTTGCCCTGCCTGATAGGGGCGAGACAGTCGAAAGCATCGTGATCGCGGTACGCCGCGCAGCGATGAAGAAGTTCGGCGACGCGGTCTGGTTCAAGCGCTGGACACATGTCGTGGCCAGCAATGGCTTCGTAACGGTGCAGATGCATGCATGACCGATTTCACTGGCTGGCCTTGGTGACAGGGCCAGACGGGAAATCAACCACCACGCCAGAGGATTCACCATGTTGGGACTGAAAAAGCTGTTCGGCAAAGGCCGCGAGGCTCGCGCCGCACTGGGCAAGCTGGAAAACCGGGACCTGCTGCAGGCCATCGTTTACGGCTGCTTTTACGTCGCCGCAGCTGACGGCGAGATCGAGCCGGCTGAGTTGGACAAGATCGATCGCCTGCTGCGCAACGAACCGAAGCTGCAGGGCTTCGGGCCCGAACTGGGCAACCTGATCGACAAGGCCAAGGCTGACTTCAATGAGGGCGGCCCTCGCATCATCCGCATGAACGCCGAGCGCGAGCTGGGCGACCTGGCCCACACCCCTGGCGATGCCGAAACGGTCATCAACTTCATGCTGACCATTGCTGAGTCAGACGGCGAGATCGAGCCGGCGGAAATCGAGGTGCTGGAACGCGCAGCGGCGAAGCTGAACGTGCGCCTCAAGGACTATCTGTGACCGCCTGGCTCTCCGCCAACCCAGCAAAAGGCGTTTTGTTGGTGATGGTCGCTTTTCTGGCGTTCCTGGTGATCGCCGGAAACCTGATCAATCGAACATCCTGCGCTTGGTACGGCCAGCAAACCGAGCGTGAGACGCGCTATGCAGCGTTTGTCGGCTGCATGGTGAAAACCGGCGCAGGCTGGGTTCCGCGCAGCGAGCTACGCACGCAGCAATAGAGCATCACTTCTGCCCATTCACTGAGTGGGCAGCGGGATGACAACCAAGGAGAAGGACCATGTTGATACTCACCCGCCGCATTGGCGAAACCATCCGCATCAATGACGACATCAGCGTGACCGTGCTGAGCGTCCAGGGCCAGCAGGTGAAGCTGGGGATCGCAGCGCCGGCAGAGGTCGCCGTGCATCGTGAAGAGATCTACGAGCGAATCCAGGCGGAGAAGTGCAGCCCAGAAGCTGCCTGACTCCGCCAAAGAACAACCAGCGCCACGTCAGCCTGACGTTAACTGCCCGATCACCTGGTCCCCCATCACCAGGCTGCATCGGGGTGTGATCTGGATGCGCAGGCTGATGCGCAAACCTAGTCTCGTTGGCTAGCTACTGAGACATCAGAGAGTTAGGCCGCCAAGCCGGAGATCAGTACCGGCCAGATCACACTCCAATACAGCCACCACCGGCTAGCCCTTCCCCGCCCGGTCGACGGGCATCAAAACCTAGAGGAATCCAACATGCACCCAGCCATGCAGGAGCGCGTGGAGGGCTTGGCTGCCCTTCGCCTGCGCGCCCACCTCGCAACTACGGACTTCTACGCAATGATCGGTCGACCAGCACCCGTGCAGAGAGTGCGCTACCAAGTGGTCACCAAGGGCAAGGCCTATCACGTCGTGGAGCTGGCCACCGGTAAGACCAAAGGCTTTTGCTTCAGTTACAAGGCGGCGATGGTATTCGTTGAAGCCATGGAGACTGCAACAGACCAGAAACTGGTACCACGGCAATGATCGGCGAACCTATCCCAGATCCGCGCCATCAGATCCTGGCTGACCTTAACGCGAAGATCGACCGCTTCTTCGCTGATGGTGGTCAGGTGACCGTGGGAAAGCCATTCGAGTACGTCCCTCGACCGCAGGCCCAGTTCAACAACCAGCTACCGGTCGGCGAACGCAAGGCAGCAGCGCTGAAACACCGCGATGAAGAAGCCAGGCGCATCGAGCAGATACGCGAGATGGCCAAGACAATGACCTACAACGAAGCGGCCAGAGCGACCGGCTACTCCACGGCCACGCTGCATCGTATCGCCAAGCAAGGCGGCTTCCTGTTCAAGGTCAGCACCGCACGGCGCGGCAAGGGTCGAGCCATCGACCGGGTGGCAGATGCGGCCAAGCTGGAGCAACTGAAGGCGCTGCGTAATGGCGGCCTATCGCGCTACCAGGCATCCAAGCAGATGGGTATCAGCGACAAGCTGCTGGATCGCCTGATCAGCGACTACGAGATCGACTTCCCTGCCAGGCCGATCAGCAGTAGAGCGAAGCACGACCAATGATCATCGCCACTACCAACCACCTGGAGGCGATCAAGTATGCCGCCTGCATGGCCAGAGCAACCAGCACAGCCTGGGGCATCTACCGCACCAACAATCAGCAGCTTTGCGTCATGCCCGCCACCGGCACACGCCAGCAGGCTCTGGAGGTGTGCCACCCATGATCCGCCGAATTTCAAGCCGCGTCCGGCATGGCCGGCGCCAGCAGCATATCGACCTACCACCCAGCGGCATCCTGCCCACGGAGACGAAATCATGCCAACCCCAACCGATACAGCCGAGTTCCTCGAGGAGCTTAACGGTGGCGCTTTCGCCAGCCAGATCGGCCACGCCCTTTCCGAAGTCGCCGCCGGCGTCGTGGACTACGGCAAAGCCGGGAAGCTGACCATCACTCTCGACTTCAGCCAGATTGGCGAGTCGAGCCAGGTCAAGATCAAGCACAAGCTCGACTACAAGGTGCCAACCAAGCGCGGTACCCGCAGCGAGAACACCAGCCTCGATACACCAATGCACGTCGGCGTCGGCGGCAAGCTTTCCCTGTTCCCCGAAAAGCACGACCAGCTGTTCAGTCGTGAACAAGCACCTGTAATTCCCCGCAACTAACCTCATCGCTCGCAAGGAAAACACGAATGTCTCTCAGCAAAGAAGCAGTCCAGCTCATCACCGATAACGCCTTGGCCGCCGCCGGCAAAGTCCTGCCGACCAACACCCCGACCGTTCTGGTTCCTGAAAGCGCCACAGTTATCGACCTGGAACGTTTCCAGGCAGGCCGTAGCCGCTTCCGTGGCACCTACTCCACCCATTCGCTGGCTGACTTCAGCGGGTACGTCGTGGAGCGCGCAGCGCCTGACGCCAAAGGCTTCATCGACCAGGACGCCATGAGCTGCGTTGTGCTCTTCAACATCGGCACCCCACTGAACCCGGGCCACGCCGATGATCGAGCCGTGCTGCGCCTGAAGGCCTCGGCAGCGTTCGCCGCTGTACAGGCGGTGGGTGGCCAGGCTCTGAACCAGAAGGCCATGAGCGACTGGATTGAAGACTGGCACCAGCACCTGGTGGCAACGGCCGAAGATGGCAGCGGCATGTCGATCGCCAAGGCAATCGCTGCAGTACGCACTATCACTGTGAAGGCCTCGTCGGAAAGTGATCACGCAGTTGGCGAGACCCGCGCCAGCCGCAGCACCATGGATCAGATCGAGGCCAGCAGCAAAGAAACCTTGCCGGCCTGGCTGGACTTCAAGGTCATCCCGTTCGAGGGTCTGGGCGAGCAGGTAATCCGACTGCGCGTTTCTGTCATCACCAGTGGCGCGCAGCCAGTACTGAAGCTGCGCTGGATTGGCGAAGAAGCGCAGCGCGAAGAGATCGCCCAAGAATTTAAGGCGGTGCTCGATGAAAAAGTAGGGGCGGCCGCTTCGCTCTCCCTTGGCACTTTCGACGCGAAGTAACCCCGCACCGAGGAATCATCATGCAATCGATTTACGTTAAGAACCTCACCCTTAACATTCATTCCTCGCCAAAGGCAGCCATGCCAGCCCTGGCCGTGCTCAGTGCGGCCCTCGCAGCCAGTGGCGCCATGAAGGCTGAAACCACAGCGCTTACTGATATCCCTGCTGTCGGCAAGCCATGGCCGGGCCAGGGCGGTATCAACGGCGGCATCGTAGCGGCCCGTGGTGATGTGCCGGCGCACTACCTGATCATCGCTGCTGCCGACGCTGGCGACCACGAATGGGGCGGCTACCGGGAAGAATCGAAGTCGACCAGCAAGACCGACGGCAAGGCCAACACCGAATGGCTTTGCAACGAAGAAACCCAGCACCCAGCCGCAAACGCCTGTGCTGAGTACAAGGCTGATGGTCATCACGACTTCTACCTGCCGGCAGCGGCCGAGCTGTATCACTGCTGGGTGAACTGCCCCGAGGTGTTCGCGCAGGACTGCTACTACTGGTCGAGCTCGCAGCGCTCCGCCTACTACGCATTCACCATGACCTTCGATGGTGGCGATCAGTACTTCATCGGCAAGGGCGGCGAGCTCCGCGTCCGCCCCGTCCGCAGGTTGTTTATTTAATCCTTCATTCATTCAAATCAGGGCGCATCAGCGCCTTTTTTGTTGCCTTCAGAAAGGAGCAGCACATGAGCGCAGTAGAGAAAGTGGCACCTGCAGTACAGCTTCCCGAGATCGGCCAGCCATTCCAGGGCGGCTTCTTCTCTGGCGTCACCGTCGAGGGTGGTAAGCGCTACGCCAACATCACTGCCGGTGCAGCGCATGAACTGGTCGGTGCCTGGGGCGAGTACGGCGTCAAGATCGAAGGCGCCGACAGCTTCACCGACAGCCGAGCGAACACTGAGTCCATGGCAGCCGCTGGCAGCGATCTGGCTCAGAAGGTGCTGGCTCTGGATATCGGTGGCTTCACCGACTGGGCGATCCCTGCTCGTGACGTGCAGGAGCTGCAGTACCGCCACTTCAAGCCGACCAGCCGCGAGAACTACTGCTGGAACCGTGATGGCGATAACCCCAACAGCCTTCCGGCTGGTCTGCTGTACACCGAGGAATCGCCTACGCAGACAGCTATCGTGGCATTCCGCGAAGACTCTCCGGAAGCCTTCCAGGCACGCTGGTA
Source organism: Pseudomonas sp. HLS-6 (assembly GCF_002753995.1). NCBI lineage: Bacteria > Pseudomonadati > Pseudomonadota > Gammaproteobacteria > Pseudomonadales > Pseudomonadaceae > Pseudomonas > Pseudomonas sp. HLS-6. Next base: position 2,323,629 of record NZ_CP024478.1, on the reverse strand, counting down.
CTGGTCAAGCTCGCAGCGCTCCGCCGACTACGCGTTCTGCATGCACTTCGTTGGTGGCACTCAGCACGGCTACGGCAAGTACTACGAGCTCCGCGTCCGCCCCGTCCGCAGGTCGCTCATTGATTGATTCGTTTATTTAATCCGGCCGCTTGCGGCCGGTCGCTCTTGGAGGGCGAGCCGAATGGCAATGCACATGGACCTGCAGATATACAAGGCCTCGCTTGGCCTGCTGCAAATGGCCACGAACCTGACCCGAAACATACCACGCGACCTGAAACAGTCACTCGGCAAGCGCGTCATCGATGAGTGCATCGATGTCCTGATGTTGATCGCCCGGGCCAATGCCACACGGGATAAGCATCCTCACCTGATCCAGCTCGTCGAGAAAGTCCAGGTGATTGAGTTCCTGATGCGACTGTTCAAAGAAAGTCGCTTCATCAGCGTCTCGCAACATGCAAAGACGATGGAGGTCACCACCTCAATCGGAAAGCAGGCCAACGCCTGGAAGCGCTCAACCCCAACCGCGCCCGCTACCTGAGAGTTACGGCTTTCTGGTCTGTGCGAATTGAACCTGGTCGTGCCGCTGACCTTTGGTCACCGCCATGCGCACCCTGGATACCGCCGACCTAAAGCGTCGCGCAGGTCCAGCGCAGTTTCCCTGCTGAAGATTCGGCAGGGCGACGTAGATAGCACGACTGGTCGCAGCGCTCCGCCAACAACGCATTCAACATGAACTTCGATGATGGCAATCAGAACAACAACGACAAGAACAACGAGCTCCGCGTCCGCCCCGTCCGCAGCTTCAACGCCATACCCGTTCAGCGATCTAGTCCAGGCCTACTACGACTGCCGACGCTCCAAGCGCAACAGCGCCAGCGCACTGGCTTTCGAGATGAACCTGGAACGGAACCTGACAACGCTACACAGCGACTTGGTAACCGGCCAATACCGGCCAGGCCGCTCTATTTGCTTCGTCGTAACCCGACCCAAGGCCCGGGAGGTGTGGGCAGCGGACTTTCGGGACCGGATCGTTCACCACCTGCTGTACAACCATGTGGCCCCGCGCTTCTACGCCAGCTTCATAGCGGACAGCTGTGCCTGCATCCCAGGGCGCGGCACGCTTTACGCCGCCAAGCGTCTTGAGTCGAAGATCCGCAGCGCCACGCAGAACTGGTCGAAGCCGGTCTTCTACCTGAAGTGCGACCTGGCCAACTTCTTCGTCGCTATCGACAAGCAGGTGCTACGCCAGCAACTGGCGGCCAAGATTGATGAGCCTTGGTGGCTGGCCTTGGCCGAGCAGATCTTGATGCACGACCCGCGCTGGGATTATCTGACCCGCAGCCCGGCGCACCTGTTCAACCGAGTTCCGCAGCACAAACGCCTCACTGCGCAGCCTGAATACCTTGGCCTGCCAATTGGCAACCTGTCATCGCAGTTCTTCGCCAACGTCTACCTCGATGCTCTGGACCAATTCTGCAAGCACCGGCTTAGGGTCAGGCATTACGTCCGCTACGTCGATGACTTCATTCTACTGCACGAATCACCGCAGCAGTTGAACGCATGGCTGGCCGAGATCGAAGCCTTCCTGCCGAAGCTAGGCGCCAAGCTAAACCCGACGAAGACCATCCTGCAGCCGGTTGAGCGCGGCGTCGACTTCGTTGGCCATGTCATCAAGCCATGGCGCCGCACTACTCGGAAACGATCAGTGGCCCAGGCTATGAAGCGGACCGCAGCGGCGCCACCTGAGCAGCTTCGCGAAACCGCCAACAGCTACTTCGGACTGATGACTCAAGCCAGCCACAGTCAGAAAGACCGCGCCGCCCTGGCCAATCTGGTGTTGCGGCGCGGGCATGTCGTCAATGGAAATCTGACCAAGACCTACCCGAGGAAAACATGACAACAGCAATCGATCTGTTCGCCGGCCTCGGCGGATGGAGCACCGGCGCGCGCGCCGCAGGCGTCCAGGTTCTCTGGGCGGCAAACCACTGGCCGGTAGCCGTTGAATGGCACAGCGCCAACCACCCCGAAACGCAGCACGCTTGCCAAGACCTGCACCAGGCACGCTGGGAGCAGGTGCCGGCGCACGATATCCTGCTGGCATCGCCCTGCTGCCAGGGCCACGCTAAGGCACGGGGAAAGAAGTCGGGAAACCCGGAGCACGACGCTTCACGATCCACGGCCTGGGCGCCGGTATCGGCCCTTGAGTTCCACCAGCCACAAGCGGCGGTGATCGAGAACGTGTCGGAGTTCACCGACTGGGTGCTTTACCCGGCCTGGCTGCAAGCGGTACAGGCGCTGGGATATCAGGCAGCTCCGCACATCGTGGACTGCGCCGACCTCGGCGTGTCGCAGCACCGGGTGCGCCTGTTCATGGTCCTGACGCGCAGCAAGGCACCGCTGATGCTGCAGCTGCCGCAGGAACGACATGTGCCGGCAGCCAGCTTCCTCGACTTCGATGCCGGGCGTTGGTCACAGATCGAGAAACCAGGCCGGGCCCAGGCTACGCTTGATCGGGTACGCAACGGGCGCCAGCGCTTCGGCGAGCGATTCATCATGCCCTACTACGGCAAAGGCTCTGGCACCACCGGGCGCGACATAAGCCGGCCGATCGGCACCATTACCACCCTTGATCGCTGGGCTTTGGTCGACGGCGACCGCATGCGGATGCTCAGCGCCAGCGAGGCACTGGCCGCGATGTCGTTCCCGGCTGACACCCTGCGTCCGGACAACCACCGGCTGACCATGCACATGGCTGGCAACGCTGTGCCGCCGCTGGCCGGGCAGCGCGTGATTGAGGCCTTACTGAAGGCCGCATAAAGTAAAGAGTACATTTGTACTCCATCTGGAAATACCCCTCTCCCCTCTATTGAACAGCCGCGATATGGCGGCCAAGGAATCCCTATGCTTGATGCAAATATCCACGAAACCCTGAGCACGCTCACTGCAAGTCAACTGGCCAAGCTGCTTGTCATGCGCAAAGGACTTGAGTTCGGCTACACCTACACGCTCACCGACGATGACGGACAGGATATCGACATCGACCTGGCTTTTCTGGCCGCAGCACCAGGTGATTTGCTGGAGGCTCTGTTCGACGAAAACGAGCATGACGACGCCATCAACGAGGTGCGCTACGAGGCCGAAGATGTTCACGGAATCCCGTATTGGTGCCACTACAGCTGGAATCGTAACTACGAGATCGACGTTAAAGCCTTCATCCTGCCCTATGGCCGGGCCCTGGCTTTCTGCGAGATGAGCGGCGGAGGCAAGCACGGCGAGCCGAATGCCTACCCGTGGGTGGATGAGGCCAAGTTCATCAAGGTCGCCGGCGTCGAGGAAAGGGTCATCAAGACCTACAAGTTCGAGGAAATTCCAGAATCTGCTGAGGTCGAGCAATGACCCGCCTCGCCCTCTGCCTCCCGATCTCGAACGGGCCGAGGCTATGAGCAGGTTCATCGCAGTGATCCACGGATGGCACGTCCATAGCAAAGGCTTCAACGTGCATGAGCTGAACGCAACCAGTCATGAAGCTGCTGATGACGAAGCGTGCCTTCTTGCTGCGCGACGTGATGCCGCCTTCGACCGCACAGCCTATGTAGTGGTCGAGGTGGATGACCGTGAGCACTTACCCCGGCGCCTGACATGGCGCGAACGCCTAACCGGCAAAATTCAGTAACCCCTCCCCCTACAACAACTCAAGCCTGCCGATAGGCGGGCGAGGTATCCCTATGTCAGCAGTTCAGCGATTCCACGAAGCAGCCAATGATGCGCTGGTCAAACTCAGCGAGCATTGCCTACCAGGCGCCAAGTTGGCCTTGGTGATTTATACCCCGGGCGAGCCAGAGCGGGACATCGTCATCGAAGATCAGGGCCTTGATAAAAACGAGGTGGTAAGCGCCCTCCGTCGGCGCGGCCTGAGCATTGACGGTGACAACGACTACAAGGCCGACCTGTGTGACTCGATCGTCGGTGCACTGGCTTTCGGTAAGCAAAACACCAATCCGCCACCGGCAGACCACTGGGGGCAGCAATTCTGGGAAATCGGTCGGGCCGAGGGTGAGTTGCAGGAAGAAATGGAAACCTTGCTCAGACGCCTAGTTCAGTGGGATCTGGACTACCCAGTGAACTGCTATGACGGTTACGCAGGCCTCAAGGCACTGAACCAGATCATCGCTGATGCCAAGACGGTTATAGCAAAGACCCCCGCCTAAACCCCTCCCCACCTCTGCCGCCATGCGCGGCGTGGAGCCTATCCCATGGAAACCGAAATCCTTTCGGACACAGAACTGGCTGAACTGACCGGATACAAGGCCAGGGGCTGGCAGCGCCGCTGGCTAAATGAGCGTCACTGGCACTTTGTCGAGAGCCGCGGCGGCCGCCCCCTGGTGGGCCGCCAGTACGCCCGCATGAAGCTAGGCGTCACGGTAGGCGTGCTGCCTGTTACACCTCCACCCTTGCCGACCACGGCATGGACACCTGACTTTTCCCGAGTGAAATGAAATGCGCCCCAGAAGTACCGAGAATCGCGACCTGCCGCCGGGAGTTTACCGGCGCAAGCGCACCAGGAAGAACGGCAAGGTATGGGTCGGGTACTACTACCGCGACCCGGTTGGCAAGGAGATTCCCCTCGGTACCGATCTGGCCCAGGCCAAACTCAAATGGGCCGAGTTGGAGGCGAAAGCCGTGCCGGCCGAGCTCACAACCATGAAGGGGATCTTCGACCAGTACGAGCGGCACATCCTGCCCAAGAAGGCGCCCCGGACCCAGAAGGACAACATCTACGAACTGAAGCAGCTGCGCACGGTGTTCGACTCGGCGCCGATCGATGCCATCACGCCGGCCATGATCGCGCAGTACCGAGATAGTCGATCTGCGAAGACCCGAGCCAACCGCGAGATTGCGCTGCTGTCGCACGTATTCAACACGGCCCGGGAATGGGGCCTGACGACGCAGCAGAATCCATGCTTGGGGGTAAGGAAGAACAAAGAGAAGCCGCGCGATTACTATGCCAACGAGGCGGTATGGCGAGCGGTGTATGAGGAGGCCCCGGCGGAGCTGAAGGATGCGATGGACCTGGCATACCTGACTGGCCAGAGGCCGGCGGATGTACTGTCCATGCGGAAGGACGATGTAGAAGGGGTCTACCTGCTGGTCAGCCAAGGCAAGACGGGCAAGCGACTGAGGATCATCCTGGAAGTGGATGGGGTGAACAACAGCCTTGGTACGCTGCTGGAGCGAATTAAGCTCAGGAACCGAGACCACCTGTCACCGTTTTTCATCCTGAGCGCCAGCGGCAAGCGGCTGTCCTGGGAGATGCTGCGCAACCGGTGGCAGGAGGCGCGGGAGTCGGCCCGATTGAGGGCCATCAGTGAGAAGCAGCCCGAGCTGGCCAACCGGATCGCGCAGTTCCAGTTTCGCGATATCCGGCCCAAGGCGGCCTCGGAGATCACAGACTTGGGCGATGCCAGCTTGCTTCTTGGGCACTCGAAGGAAGGCATTACCGAGCGCGTTTACCGCCGGGTCGGCGCCATCGCCAAGCCTTCGAAGTAGGAAAGTTTCGGAACTCCACCCTCAAAGTTTCGGAACTCTTGGCTTTCCGCACCACAACGAAAAAGCCCCGCAGACGTTAATCTGCGGGGCTTTCAAATATGGAGGCCGAGGTCGGAATCGAACCGGCGTAGACGGATTTGCAATCCGATCTGCAAACCTAATAAATTCAATAGGTTATGGATAAATTGATTCCGCATCAGTGGAGGTTCAGCACCTCTGCAAGCCGCTGAATACGCGGACACGGAAATTCGTTGCGGAACAGATTTTCACCCTCTCTGATCTCGTCACTGCTGCTGTCAAAGACGCTTGGCTGGGCTGGCGAAGCGTAGGCATGTTCGTCTGGAGTGCCGACCAAGGCTATTAGATCCCTTCAGCATGGCACCCGAGCGCTTCGACGCGTAACGATTCAAGCTCAGCTATTTGCGCGCGGGCCGCCAAAGGCCAAAAAACGCGGCTAGTCTCAATCGTACACATGGCCCGCTTTAGCCTAGTACGGCTTGGTATTTGCCCTAAATTTACCCTAAAAGCTCCCTCTCAAAGGATTCAGGACATCACACATGGACGAGAAAGCGACTATTACCGCCGATACATTGGAACTGCTGATGATGAACCAAACCGCCATCAGATCGGCGCTGGAAGAAGTATCGCTCTGGGTCAGTCAGCGTGGCTCGACTCACATCCACGACAATGTAATGGTAGCCCTCACAACACTAGATATACATAGCGAAGCGATCTGGGTTGGGATACAGCGCTTGCGATCTTAAACCTGCCGGTGCTTCTCGGCATGCGGCAGCACTCTCAAGTCTTACTGAGCGGCCCGTGCCAGCATTTGGCAGCGGAATGATCAGAGCCGCGATAGATTGGGCTTTGCTTTCCTGAATACCTTGAAAACAAAAGCCCCTGTACTGCTCCATAAACGGCTGTCCCATTTTTGTACCAGGCCAACTCGGGCGCCAACAACTTCGAGGCCGGCTGCGATTTCTCCGCGCGGAACTCAACACAGCGTGATAAGCACCACAGTTTCCCTGGTCCACGCGCAGCCGCCGCGCCTCCTGAGTGCACCACAGCAAAGCAAAGCAAAGCAAAGCAAAGCAAAGCAAAGCAAAGCAAAGCAAAGCAAAAATTCTTGACTTTTGTATGAAAACGCGTCTAATCGCTTACTCAAGCGATTTTTGGAAAATTTTGTTCAAAAACGCCACCAAGACTGGAAGCAAGCTAACGTGATCATCGACTTTACAGTAGGCAATTTTCGCTCCATACGCGATGAGCAAACACTCAGCATGAATGTTGAGAATCCAAAGAGCCACTTACTTAGCAACATATGCTCCACTAACAACGATAAAGTAAATATATTGCGAACAGCTGGAATCTTTGGCGCCAACGCGTCGGGAAAATCCAACATACTTCTCGGACTTGTCGCATTAGACTTTCTAATTTCCTCAACTGACGACCTGAAGGAAGGAGCTGCAATACCATGCTACGAGCCCTACTGCTTGTCTAAGGAAAATGCAAATGCCCCAATCAGCTTTGAAGTTGAATTTCTAAACGCCGACGGCCTCAGATACAATTACGCGATCTCTTTCACCAAATATAAAATTATTTCGGAAAGTCTAGATTTCTATCCAACCCGGCAGAAAGCAAATATTTTCAGGCGCGATCCCGAAGACACTTGGGAAACAATTAGCTTTGGAAGCCACTATAAGGGCGGCCAAAAACGAATTCCTTTCTTTCCAAATAATAGCTATCTTGGCAAAGCAGGCAATAACGCGGCCGGAGCAGAAATTGTAAGATCTGTCTACCAGTACTTTGAAAGACTTCTGCACATAAAGCCAAACTCCCCGTTATTCACTGGAAGTTTTTTAGATAATGACGACTCTTTAAATACAATCAGCGATTTCCTAGCAGGGATTGATACCGGCATCATTGGCATCGAGCGCAAAGAAAACGCACATCTAGAAGAAATCAAGGCAAGCATACCACAGTATATCCCAAAGGAAATTAGAGAGGAGATAATCAATAGAAGCAAATATCAATTTAACTTCTCTCACTTATCAGACGAAGGAAAAGTGATAAAAATCCCACTAACCGAAGAGTCGTACGGCACTCAACGCCTCTTTAGTTTCCTACCGCTACTTATCTCCTCATTTTTATTGGGATCGGTTCTTATTGTCGATGAGCTTGACAGTAGCTTCCATCCTCACTTGGCCGAACTTATAATTCGACTCTTCAACGACCCAACCGTCAATACAAACAACGCTCAGTTGATTTTCACCACTCATGACATAAAACTTATGTCCCCCCAACTCATGCGTAGAGACCAAATCTGGTTCACCGAAAAAAGTGAAGGCGCCACCTCATTTTATTCCCTCGATGAATTTGACAAGAGCACGGTGAAATCTAATAGCCCTTATAGTGACTGGTATGACGAAGGTAGATTCGGCGCGTTACCCCACATAAAATACGAAAAAATTAAAGAACTTTTCGCTGCCAATCTTTAAATTCATCGAGGTCGTCATGCCTAGACCTAGGGCTAAAGCAATTAGGAAGCTCCCCCGAAAAATGCATATTTATTGTGAGGGAGCGAAAACAGAACCTAACTATATCACAGGGTACATAGGCACCCTTGAAGACCGGGCTTTGCGAAACGTAATATGCATTGAGAAGACAAGAAAAAACACACCTGTCGAACTGGTAGATGTTGCTATTAGCCAAAAGCGCAACAACTCAACACCTAAGGGTGATGTATTCTGGGTGGTCTATGACCGAGAATCCATAACAAAGTATGACGACAAACTACATGACCAGGCATACAAAAGAGCAAAAGACAACGACATCAATATCGCTCTAACCAATGTATGCTTTGAACAATGGATATTATTACACTTTATTGACAGCTCCACTGCCTACAGCTGCTTTGATGATTTAATCACAAATAGTAATTTAAAGCGCCTCATCAAGGACACTATTGGACAAGATTACCACAAGGCAAGCCTAGACATTTTTAATCATTTAAAACCCAACATAGCACAAGCACGACAACGCGCAATAAGAATCAATGAAAGGGCATTAGCTAGTGCTCAGACGGGGCGCACCAAACCGCACCATCTGAACCCCTATACTGATATGCCGACCTTATTGGATGCTATCGATGAATTCACATGACAATTACCCACTTGGGCAACGTGACATTTTTATTGAACTTGCGCGTTAATTGTATTCACGACTGAAAAGAATTTTCACACCCCGATTATGCTCAGGCATTGACGAAAAAGCCCGGAAGTCCCACTAAATAAGTGGCTTCCGGGCTTTTCTTTATAAGTCTTGAGAACGTCTAATCAGCTTTAAATGGCATAGATTGGCGTACAGATTGCCCGATTTTTGCCCCACCAAACGCAACAGCACCGCATCAAAATAGGTCACCCAAAGCTGCAGGCACCCAGTTCATGATTACCTGCTCGTCGGTGACATCGGCCTTTCCTTGCCACTGGTTCGTGTTGCTGTAACGAATTTCCAAAGCTTCAAAATGGAAGCCATCGAACGCCCACCGGATAGCCGCACCTGCCAGGAATGGCAAATCGGAGCGGAACGGAACGGACCTTGAACTCAGTCACCGCGGCCGGAGCAAGTTGATCCACACTGTCGGATTCGCACACTAGATCGTCACGCACAACGAAACCGCGATCAGAGGAACGCGCAACCACTACATCGCCTTTGTACAACACCATCTCGCAACCGTAGTGAGTGAAGCTGTCAGCTTCGATGCGGATAACGCTCCGCTTTGGCATGACCGAGTGGTAGAGGCTGAACCTCTTATGATCTACAGCTGACGGCACTTGAATTTGATGTTTTTTCTGATTGCTCTTGCCGAGAGGCTCAGATAGATTTGCTAGCAAATAGCCACCACAAGGACGACGTATGCAAATTTTCTCGACAGACTTTCCGCTTGCGAATGGAACAACTCCCATTCAGATTCTGGAAGAGTGTTTATATTGGATTAGCGAATCGCCTCACACGAATTTTACGCAATCCCAATTACTGGAAAATATTAAAGTAGCTGAGTTTAAAAAAACCGCACCAAGAGAAACCATAGAATTCGAGTATGCTGATGACGAAAAAATGCAAATTCACTCCTTCGTCTACACCAAGAAAGATCAAAGTCACGCCTGGGTGACTACTGTAAGTTTTCTTACGCTACCTCAAACCGGCGAGGCATGGGTAAACGTCAAAGCTTACTGCAACTCATTTATCGCAACCACCAAAACCCCTGAAATAAAGAAACCACTAATCATCATCCGATTGATTGATCGTTATGGCGGCGGGATTGACGGCGACCTCAAAGTAAATCATGAGCACGTTGAACTCAAAGACACCTTAATAGACCTACAGTACGCCGCTGACCTGATTAATGGAGAAACTGGAAATAGACTTCCCATCGTTCTCATAACAAAGTATCACTCGGGATTTTGTGCCGCCATACCAGATCGATTAGCACGAAGCCTTTCAGGGCTCGCCCATGTAGTAGTTGAGCCAAACAGAGCTTTTTCTAACAAGCTACGCACATATGTTAACTCCCAAAATGTATATGGAGGCGCAATAGGAATTTATTGGCCTTCTGATGGCGGCGTATCAATACACAGAAAGAGCAGCGACAAAAGCACGAAAGCTTTTGAAGTTGAAATATTTACCGAACTCAGATCCATGATCTCGCAACGCATGCCATTGAGAGAGTGTTCGATAGAGGCGCTTAGAGAAACAAAAAATCGGAAGCTTATTCAAAAACTAAAAAGCGAAGAATCGTTGGATGTTAGCGCATACATCGAAGCTTTTGATGCAGAGATCAAAGCAAAAGAAGAACAAATAGAAACATTAAAGCGAGAAGTTCATCGACTGGAAGGAGTTTCCAAAGCGTTACGATCCAAAAACCCAGTACAAGGCGGACTACAAATAAATATCGGCGATGAAGAAGACTTTTTTGACGACGAGATTCTGTGGATTATCTTAGACGCTTTACGCGATCAATGTGAGCGCGTACCAGAGGATAGTAGACGCCTCCACATACTCCAAAGCATAGCAAATCAACCAGCGCCAAAAAAAATCTCGACAGAAATATCTCATACTATTAGAGAAACATTAAGGGGCTACCGCGAAATGTCATCTCGAACACGCACAACACTAGAAAAACTAGGCTTTGAAATCAGCGACGAAGGGAAGCACCTAAAGCTAACATACCAGGAAGATTCACGATATACATTCACACTACCAAAAAGCGGTAGCGATGGAAGAGGCGGACTTAATGCAGCTTCAGACATGATAAAACTATTTTTTTAACTCCTAAAACTCCAGCGTAGGCCGGGGCTTACGCTGGGATAAACTGGAGCAGTATGAAGTGATACCAAAACGCACCACAGCGGCACATTATAACACCAAAAACAAGCGCACACTCAAAACCCAGCCTTTAACGCAGCAAGCAATGAAGAATATCAACTTATAAACCCAGCAACTTTACCAGACCAGCATTTTGAATATTATCCACAACTGGCGCCCAAAGAAAATTGATCAGCACAGAAACCGCTAGCACTTTCGACGCACAAGCAAACTTACAAAATACAAAGCCATCACATATCAACCACTCCAAGATTATTAACGCACGACAAATAAAAACGCCTCACACATGAATTAATTACAACTAACCTTCCAAAGTTCATCCAGCCGTGTTGTATAACTCCGACTCATCATCTCTCGACGCATCCCCCAGCCAGGATCCACCGGCACGCTAGCGGATCGAAGCGTTCCCCTACCCCATCGTTCATTGATCTGGTCAAGCACCGCCATCACCCGACTGGCTTCAGTGGGCTGAGCCGCAGCGAACAGGTCGTCTGTATATTGGCCACGCTGACTGAGGTTCATCAGCAGGACTTCAGCTTTGCTGTAATTGAAGCCAGGACGGAACACGCGCTCAAGCGAATCAACCGCAGCCTTCGTCAGTAACCGTACATCGTCAGTCGGGTACGGCAACTCGACGAGCACCCCATTGGCGTACTTGGCCTCATCAGGGCTGAACATGCCAGTGCGAATGCTCACCCTGATCTTCTTGCATACAGAGCCTTGCGCCCGCAGCTTTTCCGAGGCGCGCATCATGTAGGTGGCCACCGCCTCTTTGATTGGCGCCAATGCCTGCAGGCGCTTGCCGAACATTCGGCTGCAGCAGATCTCCTGCTTTGGCGGATCGGGCTCATCGAGCTCCAGGCAAGGAGTACCGGCCAGCTCGCGAGCGGTCATCTCGACTACCACGCTGAATTTTTTGCGCAGCATCCACGGGTCAGCCTTGGCCAGGTCCATTGCTGTCTTGATGCCCATGCCTTCAAAGTGGGCGCTCAAGCGACGGCCTACACCCCACACTTCGGATACAGCCGTGTTACGTAGCACCCAGTCGCGTTTGAACGCGTCGCAAATGTTGACCACACCACCGGTCTGCGCCTGCAGGCGCTTGGCCGTATGGTTCGCCAGCTTGGCCAGGGTCTTGGTGCCAGCAATACCGACGCCGACAGGAATACCAGTGCAACGAAGCACCTGGCTGCGGATCCGCCGCCCCAATTCGTCCAGACCAATCATGCCGGTCAGATCGGCGAACGCTTCGTCGATACTGTAGACCTCGACCGCCGGGACCATAGATTCGATCAGGGTCATGACCCGCTCGCTCATATCGCCGTACAGGGCGTAGTTCGAGGAGAACGCCACGATGCCATGCTGCTTGAGCTTGTGTTTGATCTGGAAGTACGGCTCCCCCATCTTCACGAAGGGCTTCGCGTCGTAGCTGCGTGCAATGACACAGCCGTCGTTATTGCTCAGCACGACAATCGGCACCTTGGCCAGGTCCGGTCGAAACACCCTCTCGCACGATGCGTAGAACGAGTTGCAATCAATCAATGCAAACACAGGCGCTTTAGACATGGCTGCGTACACTGCCGGTGATCACGCCCCAGATCGACAGCTCGTCCCCTTCTAGAACGTAGCGCGGCGGGTATTTAGGATTTTCGGACAGCAGGATCACGTCCTTGCCTCGGATGCACAGCCGCTTGCACACCGGGTCGTTGTTCAGCAACGCAACAACAATATTCCCGTGCGCAGGCTCAAGCGAGCGGTCGACCACCGCAAGGTCTCCATCAAAGATCCCAGCGCCCTGCATGCTCTCACCTGTGATGGATACCAGGTACACATGAGGTGCCCGGATGTTGAGCACTTCATCTAGGGAGATGTGCGCCTCGATGTGATCAGCCGCTGGCGAAGGGAACCCAGCTGGCACTTGGAACAGGCACAGGGGCAGCTTCAGACCGCCCTCGGCGATTGGGCCTATGATGGAATAGCTCATGACGCACGACTCCAAAAAATACTGTACAAATATACAGTTAACGTTTTACGAGCCTTGCGGTCAATTTTTATGTGGGAGATTTCTGATAGGCGGGAGTCAAAATGTGCGGAAGGTTGAGCCAGTACCACGGTATCCACGACTTCGTGGACGCCCTGAGCATGCCCTACCCTCTAGTGAACAGCATTGGGGACCAGCCGCTGGAACGCTACAACGTCGTGCCAACGACGCGGGTAGCCCTGCTGCGACTGGAAGAAGAGAAGATGCACGCGGATCTCGTGCGCTGGGGATGGCGGCCGCACTGGGCCAAAGATCGAGCAGCACCAATCAATGCCCGAGTGGAGAAGGTTGCGCACAGCCCGTTCTTTCGGGCGATCTGGCCGCACAGGGCCATCGCTCCAATAGACAACTGGTTTGAGTGGGTCGATGAAGGTGGGCCGAAAAAGCAGCCGTACCTGATCAGGCGCCGCGATGGGCGCCCAGCACTATGCGCCGCAATCGGCCAGTTCAGTACGGACCTAGGCCTGGCCAACTCTGAACCCAATAATCACGACGGTTTCGTGATCATCACCGCCGACGCGGCTGGCGGGATGGTCGATGTACACGACAGGCGCCCGGTTGTGTTAGCCCCCGAACTGGCCCGTGAGTGGCTGAATCCAGCAACACCCAAGGAGCAGGCCGAACAGATGGCCCTGAACTTCGGCGAATCCCCTGACGTGTTCGAGTGGTACCGCGTGGATCCAGCCATAGGCAATGTGCGCAATCAAGGGCCGAGCGTGGTGCTCCCTATGTCGTGAAACGCTCGCCAGGCGTCGAGCAGCCAGAACACCAGGTCATAAGTCGAGAGCATCAAAACAGCCCTCCCAGCTCAGCCGGCGCCCAGTTCATGATCACCAGCTCACCGGTTATCTCGGCCTTACCCTGCCGCTGGTTCGCGGTGGTATAGCGGATATCCAAAGTCTCGAAATGGAAGCCCTCGAAAACACGCCGGATGTCAGGGTGGTCGTTGATGCTCACCATCACCTTGCCCTTGCAGCGCCGCATGAACTCGGCCATGCGCTCGTAGTGTTCAAAGGGAAAGTCGAGGCCATATCCAGCAGTCTGCCAGTACGGTGGGTCCATGTAATGGAACGTGTGTGCCCGGTCGTAGCGCTCGGCGCATTCCAACCAGGGCAGGTTCTCGACGTAGGTACCGGCGAGGCGCTGCCAGGCGGCGGAGAGGTTTTCCTCGATGCGCAGCAGGTTGATGGCAGGGCCGGTGGTCGCGGTACCGAAAGTTTGCCCTGTCACCTTGCCGCCGAAAGCGTGCTGCTGCAGGTAAAAGAACCGGGCGGCACGCTGGATGTCCGTCAGCGTCTCTGGCCGGGTCATCTTCTGCCACTCGAAAATTTGGCGCGAGCTGAGGGCCCATTTGAACTGGCGGACGAATTCCTCCAGATGGTTCTGCACCACCCGGTAGAGGGTGACCAGATCACCGTTGAGATCGTTGAGTACCTCCACCGGCGCGGGCTGCGGGCGCATGAAGAACAGCGCAGCACCACCGGCAAAGACCTCGACGTAGCATTCATGAGGGGGAAAGAGAGGGATCAAGCGGTCGGCCAGGCGGCGTTTGCCACCCATCCAGGGAATGATTGGAGTCGTCATTTGAGAGCAAGTCTTTACTGTATGGATAAACAGGTGTTAGGCTCGCGGCGCTTTGTGCACGGAGCAGGAGCCTGGGCTGGACTTGCAGGAAGGGTCTGCGGGTTCGGCGGGCTGAGCGGATGTTGACGCATCCACTCGGCTCGCTCCTTTCATTTCAATGTACGAGCTCGCGCACGTAGGCCTGACAGGCCTGTAGGGCGATTAATCCGTCGTCACCGTCGCCTGTAATGGCGAGAATTCGTTGAGCATGCGCTGGGTCAAGTTCGGCTCGCGTGCCTCCATGAACCACGCCGCTGGAACCGGAGGCTTCTCGCACCCCACTGCTACCACCCGTGGCGGGGGCGGCGAGTAAGACTGACAGCCGCAAATCAGCAGTAGCAAGGCGGTCACGCAAGCGAGCCTGAAGTTGTTGCGCATCGAGCAGTTCCTTGTAGTGAGTTTCGTCATTCGCCTGCAGGCGGTCTTCAAGCGCTCGGCGCTTTGTCTGTTCGTCCCGCTGCCAGTCGAGCACGGCCAAAGAGGCTTCGTTGCGCTCTCGTTGGAAGTCTTCGTCCTGCTTGGCCAGCTGCTTGTCGTAGCTATTGGCCTGCCACTTCCATGCAGCTAAACCACCCAGCGCAAGCCCCAGCAACAGGGCCAGCAGAACGATGGGCAGCACAACACACAGGCCCAGCGACTTCATGGCAGCACCTTTAGCGCAGTGGCGTACAAGGCTTCGCGTTCAGCCAGGCCATTGGTACCGCCATTGATGCGTTTGGTGATCAGCAGAAAATCGCCCTTGTCAGCCAAGGTGTTCAGGCCTGCTCGATGCCAGAACCAGCCAGCCGACAAAGCCGCGTAAACCGGGTGCTCCAGCAGCTCCGGCGTATTGAGCAAACGACTATCGCCAAACAACGCCTCGCTGCAGGCTTCATAGTTGTCATGCCCTGTGATCTGAATCAGCCCCCTGCCCCGGTACTTTTGACCGTCACCGTCAGGCGCAGGTGTGTTTCCCAAGGCCTTGGCCAGCTTGCCGGTGTCGTACTTGGCCAGGTAGCTGTCGCCACCGAGTTCGCGCACATAGCGCAGTTGCCCGGATTCATGACCGATCTGGGCCACGAAGGCCGCGATCCGTAGCCGGGTGACGATGCCGTACTTGCCCATGGCGGCGTTGAGAGCAGGAACAAAAACGCCGGCTTTTGCACCGGCGTTGGGGAGGATCTGCAGCAGCTGCTGCGCAGTGATAGGCATACGGTGTTCTCCAATGATGGCCGCGCTGCGGCCGATAGGGGTTAGAGCTGCACAACCTTGAGCGGCTTGGTCGCTTTCTTTTTCTTCCTGCCCTTCGCCTTGGCCTTGCCCTGTTTGCCGCCGTTGCATTCGACGGTGGTGGACCAACCGGACTGGGTAAACACCTGCTCGACCGAATCGACCAGGTACTCACCATCAAGCCCGGCTTTAAACTCCTGGGCGCTGATCATCCGTTCAGCGAACAGATCGACACGCCCCGCCATCTCCAGGCGCACACCTGCCGTGCTGCGGTTGAACGCGGCCAGGCGCGCCTTGGCGGCCTGCTCGGCGGCGGACTTGTTCGGGTAGATATGCCGATCGGTATGCACGGGCGGCAAGCCGGCGGGCGATTCATCATTGCCCAGGTCGACCACCTGCAGCTTTCCGCTTTTCTTGTCCTGATGCTTGGTCTGCACGGCCTTGTGCGTGGTCTTGTCGCTGAAGCGGAATTGCCAACGGCTGACGTCGCTGCGCTTGATCACGACGACACCCAGCGTCTTGCCGCTCGCACTCTGGCCGCCCTGTCGCGGCATCACCATCAACTTGCCGTCAGCGACCTTGGCCGTGCAGTCGTATTGCCTAGCCAGTCGGGTGATAAAGTTAAAGTCCGACTCATTGAGCTGGTCGACGCGGGGGACTTTGGTTTGCACTGAACACACCGGCTGCCAGCCATTGCGCGCTGCAATGTCCCGCACGATCTGCTGCAGCGGTACGCCTTCCCAGCTACCGCTGCGCGTGGTCTTGCCGCTGCCGCGCATGTCACCGGCCTTGCCGCGTATGACGATGCTGTCAGGCGGGCCTGAAACCTCGACCTCATCGACGGTGTACCGCCCCAGGCGCGCAAGCGACTGACCGGCATAGCCCATGTAAACCTCAATGTTCGCGCCGCGCTTGGGAAGCGCTACAGCACCATCGCGGTCATCGATACGCAGCTCAAACTCGTCCGACTCCATACCGGGCTTGTCCGAGGTGCGCAGCAGCAACAGCCGGTCGTTGATCAGCGAGGTAATGTCCTTGCTGTCAGCGACGATGCGGAAAACAGGTTGCATTGTTCAGGCTCCAGAAATGAAGAACCCCGCACTGGGCGGGGCTCCGTGACGCGTAACGCCGTGGCTAATCCCACAGCTGAATGACTTCCTCGGTCACCGCCTGCAGCTCAGGCAGGCGGATCAGCACCCCAGCCCGAAACGGTTGGGGCTCATCCGCCAGACCTTGGTTGGCATCGAGCACCGCCTCGACAGAGCCGTTGAGGTGCCCGTAATAGTTCTGGCACAGGGTGTCGAGCAGATCCCCGTCAGACGTTCTGCATATCGTCGCCATAGGCTACAAACTCCAGAGAGAACCCTTGTTTACGCGGGATGCCACCCGCGAGCAGTGCGCTCTGGTCTTCGGCGACACTGAGCAGGCACCAGTTACCCAGCACCTCGCCGTAACCCGTGGTCAGGGTCAGTGGCTGCAGTTGTCGACCAATGCTGCGCAGCGTGTCCAGTTGCCTGATCCCGCCCTTGAACAGCGGGTAGATCGCGCCCTTGAGGCTCAGCTTGTCCTCGCCCTGCCCCACCGCCTGCTGGGCGATACTGCGCGTCAGGCGCTCCTGACCCGCCCAGCGGAACGCGGTCTGCCGGCGCAGCTCATCAAAGGCCGCCGTGTCCAGGTTGAAGTAGTACGGCTGCGCCTCGGGCTTGAGCGGCTGAATGATCAGCAGGTGCGGGAACGGCTTCACCGCCTCGGCGGCTGGTGTCATCTCGGTGGCAAAGCTGCCGGTCGGCAGGATGTTGGCCAGGGACGGACTGACCTTGCCAGCGATGCGGTTGATCGCAGCGCCCGCTCGGGCCGCCTGCTCCTTCATTGCCCCCATACGCTCCTGAATTTGCGACATGGCAGTGGTAGCCCGCGAGTAGGTGGCCACCACCTGACCGACCTTGGCTTGCGCGGCGTTGATACCGCGCATGGTCCGCTGCAGCTTCTCACCCAGAGCTGGCCCCACGAACGGCACGTTCTCCAGCTCCGAGGCCGCGCCGGTCATGTCGCTGATGGCACCGTTCATGGGGCCCAGCATGTCGTCCATATTGCGACGCCCTGCTTCACCCGCTGCCACCAGGGACTTCAGCGCCGACTGCATCTGCTCGGCATAGGCCATAACACCTCCTTAGCCCACATGCGGGGCATCAAACATTTGACGGGCTGCAGCCTGGCGACTGAAGTCATCGAACATGCGTTGCAGGTGCGGCGAGAGATCCCGAGCCAATTGCGCCGGGTCTTTCACATCGCCCTGAACCGTCACAGACAGCGCCGGGGAGAACGTGAACTGCTGGTCGATCTTGGGCGGCTCCGGCTTCGGCTCGGGCTTGCTCGCCTCCGGCGCCTTGAGGATCGCCGGTACCGCCTCGGCAGCAGGCTTGGCCACCGCCATCGAGCGCACCACATCCCCCATGTTTGGCGGCGGTGGCAGCGAATCAGGCCGCACCGGTGCGGCGCCCGGATACCTGACCTTGTTGGTCAGCGCGGGCAGCAGGAACGGATCTTTTGAGCCAGGGTCGCGCGGGTCATAGGACACCGGCGTTGAGGCCACGACGGGTTGCGACACGGGCCCAACCGCATGAGCAGCAATCGGCCCGGCCTTCGGGGCAAAGGCTTGCGCCGTCGCACCAAGGCTTGGCACGGCTGGACCAACCTGAACCGGCTTGAGCAGCGAGATCGGTACCGCAGCAGGTGCTTCAGCAGCCGGATCATCCTCGCCCCCGAACAGCTTTTTACCCAGCCAGCCGCCGAGGTCCGTCCCGCCCATTGAGCCCAGGATACCGCCGACCACACCGCCCACGGCGGTACCGATAACCGGCACCAGTGAGCCTACCGCAGCACCGGCAGCAGCACCCGCCAGAGTTCCTGCCAGACCGCCTGCCGCCTCGCCATAACCCTCGGCTTTCTCGTCTCGGGTTTCGGCGTTCTGGTAGGTGTCGACGGCCTTCATGCCCGCATCAACAACCGCGATGGCGGCTGCACCTTTGACCACGCTGCCGACGCTCAGACCGCCACCGGCGCGCCCCTTGCCGCCCTTGCTGCGCTTGTCACGCTTGCCATCCGCATCGCCAAGGTCACCCGCGCCGCCGCCCCCGCCAGACGCCGGGGCGTTGGTGACGAACACGCGCTGCACGACCTTGGGGTCGCCCATCATCGAGCCACGGGCGACGTTGAGCATGCCCTTGCCGATCTTGAGCACGGCCATCGCGTTCTTCAGGGCGATGAAACCGGCGCCGAGTGCAGTAACCCCCAGTACCAGCGGCGAGGCCGATTCAGTAACGCGGGTCAGCGAACGGGCCACCCACGTCAGGCCTTGCGCTGCCATGTCCGTTGCCGGGCGGATGGCATCGCCAATGGCACGCATGCTGTCGTCCACCGCATGCCCCATCTCCGTCCACATCTGCGCCGAGGTTTCCCGGCGCTCGGCCAGGTTCTTGTCGAGAATGCCGGTGGCGTCTTTGGCGTCGTTTTTCAGCTTCTCGTACAAGCCTCGGTTGGCTGAGTAGGCAGTCAGCGCCGCCTTGACCTGCATGTCAGCGAAGATATCGCCAGTACGCAGCGCTTTGCCCAGCGCATCGAGCATGGCTTGGGCCTTGGCCGGATCAGTCTCCTTGCTGATCTTGGCCGTCTCCTCGGCCATCTTCTTGGCCTGCTCGGGATTGGTCGCCTCGACGTAGCGTTGCGCCAGGGCAAAGCTCGACTCCAGCGTCGACATACCGTTCTGTATGCCGGTGTTCAGCGACCCGTTGTAGTCAATGCCAGCATCCTTGTAGGCCTTGACCACATCCCCCGAACCGATTTTCTCCATCCAGTTCTTGAGGTTGTTGGCCGCTTCATCCGAACTGCCGGCCGTCTTCATCTGCACCTGCAGCATCGAACCCAGTTGAGCAACCGAGTCCGGGCCACTGATACCCAGCTTCTCCATGCCAGCGAGCAGTTGCGGAAACCACTTGGCCATGTCGGCAGCTTCAAAGCTACCGGCCTGCCCCTGCAGCGCAATGCCCTCCAGGGCTTTCTCCATGACCTTGGGGTCGCTGATCTTGGCGTTCTGCTGCAGCGCCTGAATCATATTGGCTGTATCGACGCCGCTTGCCCCCTGGCCTACGGCGAACTTCGCCGCCACCGGCGCATAGGCCAGCGCCTTGTCCAGCTCCATACCGGCGCCGACCAGTTGGTTCACCAGGTCAGCCACGTCATTGCGCCCCATCCCCGTATCCTGCGAGGTCTGGATAATGGCGCGGGTCATTTCCTGTTCTTGTGGCTTGTTGGCCACGTCGGCCTTGATCGCAATGTCGCGGATGATCGCCTGATAGCCCGCGCTGATCGTGGTCGGTACCGCCACCGCACCGACACCGGCTACCGCCTGGCCAATCCCCGACTTGAGGCTGGCCTTGCCCTGCTCGATCTGCTGATGGCCTTTCATCTGCAGATCAGCGCCCTTGGCTATCCGGCCGAGAGCTTGGTACTCCTTGGCCAGTCGCCCGACTTCCACGCCCTGCTTGCGCAGGCTGTCCAGATTGGACTCCAGCTTGCGCAGCAGGCCACTGGCCGAGGCCGAGCCGCTGTCATGCGCTTTCTTCCACTCATCACGTAAGCGCATGGTTTCGCCGATGGTGTTCTTCAACACCTTGGCGTTGTTGCCCTGCTGCTCCAGTTTTTTGATATGGCCTTTGACCGTACTGAAGGCGGCGCCCACCGTCGCACTGACGGCGCCGCCGATCACCAGCCCTAACGCGATCTTGTTCGCCATCGGAACCCCCTATGCGTGCGAAAGCAGGCTCAATCCGTGAGCCACCAGACCATGTCGGAAAACGACATGGTCATGAGTTCGGCGGCGGAAAAGTTCAGCTCCTTGGCGAGCCGCTTTGCCACCATCTTTTGCACGGTCGGGTCAAAGTTCGTCGTCTTGCACCAGGCGAAAGTAGGCGGTCTGCAGACGGCTGTAGTCCTTCAGCGCCACCCCCTCCAGATCCTTTGGACTGACTTCGGCCAGAGATGCAAACAGGTTCAGTTCGCGCTGCTCTTCGTCAGTGCCTGCAGTCAACTGTGCGTTGCGAATGTCACGCACTGTCGGCGCTCGCAGGGACAAGCTATCAACCTGCACGCCATTGGCCTCAACGGGGCGGGAGAGCCTGACCACCACGCGGTCAGCGCTCAGGGTCAGCCAGCTAGGGGTTTTCTTTGCTTGAGTCATCGGGGGTTTTCCTTACAGGCCAAGGGCCGAACGTTGGGCGGCGAGCTGGTCGACACCATCGATAACGCGCTTCATGCCAAGCGGGTCGATTTCGTACATCACGCGGCCATCGATCTCCAGCTTGTAGTAGGTGACCGCCACGTTGTGTTTAATCTCGGCCTTGTCTCCGGCCTTCCAGTCGCCCAGATCGACCTCTTTCAGCATGCCGCGCAGGGTGACCACGACCGGGGTGATCTTGCCCTTGAGGCCTTTGAAAGAACCCCGGAACGTGCCATTGAACGCCGTGCTATCCGCCAGGCCGAAGAACTTCAGCGACTCACGCCGCACGCCGGTGGTGACAAACCCGGCCTCCATCTTCTCCATGCCCTGGTCAAGCTCGACCGCCATATCCATGCCACCGGCACGGTGTTCCTCGGTCTTGAGGGCCAGTTTGGGCAGGGTCAGGCTGGGCACATCGCCTTGGAAGCTGATGCCGTCGGCGAACAGGTTCATGTTCGCCAGGGTTTGAGGAATCATTGCCATGGTGTGCGCTCCTTAAGCGGCGGCATCGAGGACTTCGGTCAGCCATTGATTGGTGACCTCGACCCGGAAGGTTGGGTTTTCGGCAGGCGGCACATCGGTGAAACGGATGGTCCAGAACACCTTGCCCTGCTCCAGCTGACTGGCGGTGTTCAACTCGGTGTCCGCGAAGACCTCGAAGTTGATGATTGCGCCTTGGTTCTTCAGGTCGCGCATGAACGCCTGCAGGCCGTCGGTCACGTCCTTGACGTAGGTCGCGGTGATCGAGCGGTCGACTGCCCACTTGTGGCCGTAGAGGATCGCGTCCATGACGATGTCCATCGTCCGCACACGGGTAACGAACGCCCATTTCGGATCGCTGGACAGGGTACGGTTGCCCCACAGGCGGAAGCCGTCATCACGAATGATGGTGGTGATATTCGCGTTGTTGAGCAGGTTGGCACGGCAGGTTTCGTCGCCGTCCAGAAACTCGACCGGACGCGTGGTGCCGGTGATACCGACGAACTCCTTGTTCGACGGCGAGGCCCAGAAGCCATATTCGTTATCGCTCCAGGCGAACAGGCCCGCCACCCAGGCCGAGCCCGGAGCGTTGACCGTTGCGCTTTCCGTGGTATCCCAATACTGCACACCGGGGTCGACCAGGTAGGCACGCTTCGCGCCGAAGTTCTCGGCGTATTCCATCACCGCCTCATCGGTGGTGTTCGGCCCGTCGAGGATGGCCAGGCCGCGCAGCTTGTCAGCCAGCGCCACCAGCGCGGTACCGACCGCAAGGGTCGAACTGTGTTTGGGGGTAACCAGCAAGCGCGGTTGCGCGTTGAAACGGCTTTTGCCGTCGAGCAGCGCCTGCAGGCCGGTACGGGTACCGTCGAGTTTGACACCGCCGATGATCGCCGAGGTTTGCTGCGCGGGGTCTTCCAACTTGGCCACGCCACAGGCGACGATCACGGCCTTGGCGCGCAGGTAGATGGCCTGACAGGCCTTGGTGATGGCCGAGTCGGGGCCAAACGCCGCGATGGCTTCACGCTCGCTGGTGATCAGCATCAGGTCATTAACCTTGGCGCTGAAGGCCGGAGCCTCGGTGAAGGTGTCGACCAGACCGATGATCGAGGACGACGGCAGCGAGATCGTGCGCGACCCCGTATCGACGTTCGTTACGGTAACGCCGTGAAAGAAGCTCATAGAACAATCTCCAGACATGAAGAAGCCCCGGCGTGCGGGGCTTTTGAAAGGGTGAAGCCAGAAACGAAAACGCCCCGACAGTGCGGGGCGTTATTGGTGTTGCTCGGCGATCCAGGGCGGCGCCACTGGCCGGTGTTCGGTCAATGGGAAGTCAGGCGATTGCGGCCAATCCCGTAGAGATTGCATGTAAACCAGCAGCTCCTGGAACTGCTCAGCTGTCAGCGTGGTGCTACCGCCGATTTCCAGTTGATCGCGGTGGCGATCTCTCAACCAGACCGCCTGGGCCAGCACACTGTCTCGCCATGCGCGCTCCAGCGCGGCAACTTCTTCAGGGGTCAGAACAAGATCGACAAGGTAGGGGGTGCCGTCTTGCCGGTGCGCACGCATCTTCCCCATAGGGGGATTTGCAATCACCTTATCAATGGTCTCAGCGTCGATCGGTATTACGTCATCAGGCATCAAAGCGTGTACGGCAGCAAAGTAGATCGACCCCGTAGAGGGGCTATAAAACCTGCTCATTTACCAAACCCCCACCATTGAAATTGGTTAGCGATCCCCGATACGAATGGAACAGAGGACAAGCCAGAGAGCGCGAGATCCTTGAATGTGATGTTGTAATTGACATTGCTCGGGGTAGCGTGGGTGTACTGACCCTGAATCCCATATGCTCTGGTCGTGTACGCAATGGGATAGCTGATAGTCCCTGACAGTGCTGAGGCCTGAAGCCCCCAGTTCACAATCCATCCACCGAGCCACGACGGGAACGCAATCCCACCATTAACCCCCCAAATCGCATTGAACCCCCAGCGCAATTTTTTGGGTGTAACGATCACGTCGTCTACTTCGCCGGCATCAACCTGTGCCTGGGAACCAATCTTCGATACGCCCAAGTTGATCTCAGTTGCCTTGGCCGCTAAGGGTGCCAGGGCCGCCACGTCGATGTTCCCCTGATTGACCGGCGCATTCCAGGCCTTGATGCACCACATGACTGCCAAGTTACGAGGACGAGTTTCAGCTGCAGTTCGAGCAACTAGCGAGTTGTCAAAGTTCACGTATCGCAAGGCTACAGAGCCAGAGGTAATGCCGTTTAGCACGTCGCCTGGCGTAAACGGTCCACTCGTATCTGTTTCACTAGCAGTAGAAACGACGCGGCCGAGCTTGCCAGTTATTTTCTGCGCAGCATCAAGCTGCAGGCTGCTCAAAGCCCGACCCGCATCGACTCCTCGACCATGATCCCAGCCCCGTAGGAACTCGCCACGCGAATCCGGCAACCGGAAGTAACCGACAGGCTCGTTGCCCTGGTTGAACGTCGTACCGAGGTAAGCGGCCAGATCAGGATAAGCAGCACTGCTTTGCACGCTGCCATCAAGCTCAAGGAACCCTGGCGGCACGGCGGCCTTCGTAAACGCCAGCACCGAACCTACCGGCAGCGCCGAGGACTGGGCGACTATCGAATCCACCTCGGGCTTGGTGTACGCATCAGTAATACCAAGCCCCGCCAATGTTGTCGGGTTCGTCCCGGCAACTACACGGCCATTCTTGTCGATGGTCACCTTGGTGTAGGTGCCCGCTGCGACACCGGTACGCCCCACCACCTGCTCAAATGTCAGCGCGGTAGTGCCCAGGGTAATCGGTGCGTCGGAGGTCAATTGCCAGACACTGTCGCCGTTGGTCGCGCCCTGCTCGACGTGAACGAACAGGCCGGGCGTTACCTCTACACTGGCGTCGGCATCAACCGAACGAACCCATGCACCGGCCGCTGCTACATAGAAGCCATTGTCCTTGCCTACAAGCTGGTTCTTGACCAGCACCCGAGCGCCGACCGGTACCGGAATGCCGTCAACGGACTGCAGACCATTGAGCGTGATGGCCTCGGTGGTCGCTACCAGCACCGAATTCTTGAAGTCCTGTTTGTTCAGGGCAGCGATGATCGCGGTATCAACGTACTCACGCGTTGCCAACACGACGCTCGGATCGATCTTGAGCTGAATGTTGGCCGTGCCGCTGGTAACGATGTGCATCCGCACAACTTGGTTACGACCGGAGCCTTGCAGCAGCAGCGGCTTGTAGCTCGGTGCGCAATTGGCCACCGCCGAGAAAACACCATCGACGTCCTCCAGGGCCAGCTCACGAATCCACCAGCCACCGACATTGGGCGGCAGCACCAGCTCGGCCACCAGCACGTTCGGGTCAGTCGGCGACACATACAGCTGGTTCAGCGGTGCGCGGTAGACCTGATTGATCAGCTTGGTCTGCCCCGGGTTCGGTACCGGATCAGCGCCATTGGCATCGCCGATCAACATATGGCTCGGCTGCCACGGCACCCCGAGGGCATCGCAGTTGGTTTTCTTGGCGGCGCCGACCGTAGTCAGCATGCCGCCGAAGATCGAGTTTTGATTAACCATTCAGGTATACATCCTGTTCGTCGAGGGTGTAGTCATTCACGCCTTGGAAGCCCTGCACCTGCACGTCGATATCGGGGTTTTCCCACGGGTACACGTCGATCTGATCGCCGTCATACACCGCAATACCGACATAGCTGTTCACGGGCGTTTCGAGGCTGATGTTCAGCCCCTTCATGTGCCGACTGACCGGCTTGGCGTCATCGATCAGCGCGGTCAGCTCGGCGTACATTTCCTCGCTGATGCCGGTATCGAGCACGCCCACCTCCAGGGCGAAGGTGCCGGGCTCGTCCATGGGTTCGGTCTGCCACCACTCGGTGACCTTGAGCAGATAGCCCAAGGGCTCGACCACGCGGCGAATCGCGCCGATGGTGCCCTTTCGGGAATGCACAAAGAACGCCGAGCGGCAGACGGAGCGCTTGACCGCTTCCGACCATGTTTCGTCCCAGCGGTCGACCGACCAGGCCCATGCAAGCTGATGCAGCAAATGCGCTGGGCAGGTGTCCGGGTTGTACAGCGTCCGTAGGGGTATCTCGGGGCTTTCATAGGCAGCGGCTTCAATCGCCCGCTCCAGTGATGTGCTGTTGGGCGGAAGAAGGCTTTTCATGTCTACCGCCCCCGCACAACGTCAAGGCCAGTACACCAGGCCGCTTGGGCTTTGGTGGGCTTTATATCCGCCCAGCCCGTCAGTTCCACCCTTACCACGCCATTGATATGCAATTGCGCATCGATGGCCGAGCGCGACACTTCGACGCCGAGCCGGCGCCGTGGATTGATCCACGCCTTCAGGCGCTTCTCGCACTCGGCAAGAATGGCCTCGTTCTCCGAACCAGTACCGGCCATGTAAACCACGGCATCAATGCGATACGGCAGGATCTCGGCAGACTGCACAATCACCCGATCACCCAGCGGCCTTACGTCTTCGTCACTCAGGCCGTCGCGCACCACGTCCAGCAGCTCGTCGTCGGCCACACCGTCACCGAGCAAGCCAAGCACCGTAACCACAACCGTCGCCGGTGAAGGGCTCTCAGCCGAAGCGTCAGCCACCAGGCCCGAGGCATTGCGCGCGTGCAGGATGTAGCTGTTGCGTGGCCCTGCCGTGGTCAGGCCTTCGTACACCAGCTGTATCCGTTCGCGCAGGGCGTCGTCTTCCTCCAGGACTTCAGCAACGGGCGGAACGGCCGTCAGATCCTCGGCCTGTACCACCAGCCGCTCGAGGTCAACGTTAGCGGCCAGCTGATCAAGGTCGCCTCGCTTGGCATGAGCCAGCATGAGCGCCTTGGCGGCATCGTTGACCCGTGCCCGGTTACCCAGCTTCCGGTAGGCACCGACTTCCAGTAGCTTGGTCACTGGGTCGCTTTCCACTCCCGCGCTCCAGTTATCAGCCATGTGCAACCGAAAGGTCGAAAGGTCTTCCTGATAGACCTCTTCAAAGTTGAGGTCTTCCAGCACCGGGGGCGCGGGCAGCGCCGACAAATCCACGGTACTCATGCCGTCACCTCCAAAATTGCACTGTCGCCCAGGTACTGCCCATTCAGCTGGAACGTGATCTTGCCGCCCACTACGGCAATCACCCGAACGCGCTCCAGCTTCAGGCGCGGCTCCCAGCGACCCAGCGCACGCGCCACCTCAGCCTGAACCGCGCTCTTCCAACCGTCGTTTACCGGCAGGTCAACAAAGCGCCGTAGCTTGCTGCCGTACTCTGGGCGCATGCGCCGACTGCCGATGGGTGTGCTGAGAATGTCTTCGATGGACTGCCGCAGATGCTCGATGCCAGACAGCGGTTGGCCTGTGCGTCGGTCCACTCCGATCATGGGATTACTCCTGCAGCGGCTTCATGTCCGGGTGTTTGCCGAGGTATTCCAGGGCGACGATGTCGTCAGGCGGCACCGATACCCGGCCACGGGCGACCGCCAACTGGCGACCATCCGGCAGGATCAACACGCGGGAGGTGTAGGCAGTGTCACGGAACAGGCCGGTACTGCCTGGCTTCGATACGCCCGCCGGAGTAGGCAGCCGCTCAGCCGGTGTTGAGTCTTCATCTGGTTTTGCCATGATTTCTCCAGGTAAGAAAAAGCCCGCACTTGGCGGGCTTGGGTTGATCTAGTGCTTATGGTTTGCGGTGTTGCCACCGGCGTCGATGATCTTTCCGTCGCCGTTGATGTCGCCCGTTACCCGTAACGGGCCGTTGATATGTACGGCACCAGTCAACGTGATGTTGGCGGCTGCAGCATCAATCGCGTTATCCGTAACGACCGCACTACTGCCACCGACCTTGATGGCCACGGTGCCGCTGGGCACACTGATGGTGTAACTCTTGGCTTTCCAGTCGTAGACCAGCGAACCGCCATCATCGAAGCGCCACACCTCGACGTGGTCGCGGTTGTCCGGCGGGGCACCGGCGTTACCGTAAAGCCCTGGAACGAAAGTACCCTGCGCGGGGTCGCCGCTGGGACATTTCAAAATGCCCTGCTCACCCATGCTTGGCACTCGCCAATGACGGGCTTTGCCAGCGGCCTGGCTGTGCCAACGCACCCAGGCACTGGTCCAGCCAGCACCGTCAGAAACCCGCACCATCGCCTCAAGCAAATCAACATCGACTACGCGGCACGGAATGATCAGGCATGCGATCATGCGGTCATGCTCGGCAACGGCTGAACTCATGCGGCCCCCTCCTGATCGTCCGGGTAGTCGGTGAATTTCAGGTAACCCCCGAATTCATCCGGCCAAGGCCATTCCTCCGTACCAAGCCAGATCGGCTGAGTCCACTCAACAACCCAGACGGCATAGCCATCAAGCTCGGGGCGCGTCCAGTCCTGTGCTGCACGCACAAACTCGGCATGCCCAACAGCCAAGCCCCACGTCTGCATGCGCAGCAGCACCGCAAGCTGGGACGCAGCGAATGCGGCTTTCTGATGACACTGTTCGAGCTCAGACCCCACAATCACACGGGCCTCAAACCGAGCGATCAGGGCCACTTCGCCAGTGCCCTGATCCTCTCCGGGCTCCAGCTCGGTAAGCTCCAACACCACTGCCGGAAGGGCTACGCGCTCAAGCATGTCCGGCATGGTCCCCACATAGGCCAGCCCCGCGATGGCATCGCGAATATGCTGTTCAATGGCGTCATACAGGACATCCAAGCTAAACGGCTCATCAGACACGTTTTATACCCCCCAGGTACTTCTGAAGCTCATAGTTCAGCTCTTGCTGCATGACCTCGAGCAGCCGGTGGTGAGCACGATTGGTCCAAGACTCAAACTGGGGGCGAACGTCTTCAAGCGAGACCTTGGCCTTGGCCAGAGGGAATCGACTGTCATTGCCGCCTTCAGAGATCCAGCCAGTGCTGACCCCGTCCACCATCGACACATCGCTGTCGGGGTAGTCGCTGGCCCTAAAGTGTTTGCTGGCCGTACGGATCCAGATGTCAGCCTGACCGCCGTATACCTTCTTGTAGAACGCCCCCTTATAGCGGCGCCCCGCCACAGACACGCCAGCCCGAGACTGCCTGGGCCGGCCGGTGCGACTGGCCTCGATGGGGTTGATCCCGAACCACAGCTTGCCCTGACCCTTGCCGCTCACTGGGTACGCACGCAAACGCTGCCGCACAGCGGTGACCGCAATTCGTTCCTTCTGGCTGACGGCCCGCGCAATGTGCGTACGCAGCCAGCGCAGGGTCTTGTTGATCGCTCGCCGCTGGGCCGCAGCAATCGCCTTGGGTACCAGAACTGAGAAGTCCTGAAACGTCTTGAGGTGTTCCGGATTAGCCTGCAGGGTGATCATGCCCTGGCTGGCTGACTGCTTGTAATAGCTGCCAACGCTCATGGGTTGATCCTCAGAATCAAGGTGACCAGTCCATCACCACCAGGCTCAAGGCGGGTCAAAGTGTATTCGCCACCGCCATCATGGGCAGGCAACTCGACGCGGACCTGCTGCCGCACCTGGACACCGGCCGAGTCTGAAACACGAATCACCAGGTGCGGCTCACGCAAGGCCGTGTTGATGCCGCCAAACTTCGGTTGCAGCCAAGGTGCCGAGAATATGCCCAGCACCTCACGCCCCTCGATGTAAGCGGTATCGCCAAGCGCTTCAAATACTGCGCCATCGATACTGTCGATCAGGTCGCGAAAGCCCATGATCAGAGCGTCAGGCGAATAACTGCGCGAGGCCGGGTGCAGATGTGCAACGGGTTGGACTGAGCCTCGCCGGCAACACCCTTGCCGAACGGCAAGGGTTCGAGCTTGCTGTAGTACGGCAGCCCCTGGGTGTTGACTGTCTCCATGTAGTCAGCCGGTGCATAGGCCGAGAGGAACATCTCAGGAACACCCTCTGGCACCAGGCGGGCTTCATCCTCAGCAATGAACGCAATACCAGCGACCTTGCCGCGATAGCGCTCCCAGGTGATACCGCCGAACTCAAAGGCTTCGCGAGCATCACCGCGCAGGGCCGCTGCCTGCTGGCTACCTTCGTAGGTTCTGACCACAGATTTATGCGCGATCAACTTCTTCCAGAAGGTCTTGCCGCAGAAAGCACGCGACGAGGTCGTGGTGACGTTGCCCAGTGCATCTTCCTGCATGTCGAGCGCTTCAACACACTGCACCTGCACGTTGGTCTCAGGATCATTCAGGCCCATCGACATGGTTTGGCGCTGGACGCCAAAGCGATCATAGATGTCCAGCAACACCGTCTTGCCATCAGCATCGAACACTTTGCCGTTAAGCGCTCCCATCCGATGAAATTCGTGGGTGGCATCCAACTGGCGACGCGCCTTGTCGAGACGCTTGTTGACCACATCCTGAACCGCCTGTAGCTCGGTCTGGGTACCGAAGGCACGAATGCCCTGGATCTCATCCGCCTTGATGGTAAAGCGCTCGGGCAGGTGAATAGTGTTGAATGGCAGCAAAATGCGCTTGCTGCCACCAACCACCAAGCCAGAGGTGCCGCGCTCACCAGCCGGTACCAAGGCCAGCTTGTCACCGTCCTTCTCGATCTGCACAGTCAGGGTGGTCACGCCCTCCTCTTCAAACAAGCCGAGGCTGGCCAGGCGACCAGGGACAAACTCCTGCTCATTGATGGCAGCGGTCAACGCAGCGACACCAAAGGCGTCGTCTTCAAAAATGGCGATATCAGCCATGGGGTACTCCAGAAAGAAGAAACCCCGCTCAGGGCGGGGTCTAGAAAAAGGTTTCGAGCGCGTCAGCGAACGATGATGAAGTTGGCGGCCAGGGCTTTCTCGGCATCCGGGTCCAGGCCTGTCAGCAAGACCTCGCTCACCTCGGCCAAGCGCACTACTGCACGACCGCGCCGCGTCACATCGGACTCACCCAGCGAGGCAAAAAGGATGCAGGCGGCATTCTCGCTGCCATCCTCAGCAGCCGGGTTGTATGGCGCAAACTCCCCCGTGGCGGCGACCATGCCGAGGACTTGACCGGCCATCACTGCAGGCCCCGCTACGACGTTGATGGCCTCGCGGGAGATCTTCCCGGCGCCTTCGCTAAGCAGGAACTCCCCGGCGTGTACCGGCTCTTGTTTGATATTGCTCATGGACGTGCTCCTTTGCTGGAGTTGGATTTACCAGCCGTTGCCTGCCGACGGGCAGACCAGATCGAACTGGGATTGGGTAGCTGAGCCTTGACCTTCTCAGGCTCGTCATCGGCCGGTGGCAGGCTGTTGTCGATCTCGAAGCCCTTACCACTGCTGACCAACTTGTCGAACAGCCGTGCCTGCACGGCTTGCTTGTCTAAGCCAGCTTTGACGAACTCGACTGCCAGCTCAGGCAATCGCGCCGCGACACACAGGTCACGCACGCTCTTGGCCTGGGTGATTGCGGCCTGAACCGTGGCTTCGTCGGCCAACTTGGTCGAGGCAATCAACGATTCGACCAGGTTGCTGATGCCTGCCTTTGCGCAAGCTTGGGTGATCATCAGGGCCAGCTTGGCCGAGTTGGTTACGTCCGAGCTCGGCGGATCTTCGGGATCGGGTTGAGCCGGTGGGTCTGTAGGATCTGGCTCGGGCACCACAGCGTTGAGCTGGTCGAGCAACGCCTTGGGCGTCTGTCGGTAGCGCTGCATAGCGGC
Source organism: Pseudomonas sp. HLS-6 (assembly GCF_002753995.1). Taxonomy (NCBI): domain Bacteria; kingdom Pseudomonadati; phylum Pseudomonadota; class Gammaproteobacteria; order Pseudomonadales; family Pseudomonadaceae; genus Pseudomonas; species Pseudomonas sp. HLS-6. Next base: position 2,292,414 of record NZ_CP024478.1, on the reverse strand, counting down.
GCCCTGTCCAAGGCAGGCTTTGACCTCGACACCGTTACCGATCTCATCGGCCAGCCCCAAGGCCAGCGCTTCCTGCGCCGTCAGCCAGGTCTCCGCGTTGACCATGCGTCGCAGCTCGGCATCGTCGATGTCAGGTGACTTCGCCTTATAGGCCGCAATGATGGCCTCCAAGGTCTGATCGAGCACATCCGCGACCTTGCGCAGGTCTTCGGCATCGCCTGCCGTGTAGGTCCAGGGGTTGTGGATCATCAACATGGCGTTGGAGGCCATGACCATACGGTGTGCCCCGCACGCCGCAACGCTGCCAGCACTGGCGGCCAATGCGTCAATGCGTGCGGTGCAGCGTTCGCCCAAACGGCTCAGCGCATTGTGGATGGCCAGGCCGTCAAACAAGTCGCCACCGATGGTGTTGAACGCGACGACCACGGGAGAGACTCCGTCGTCCAAAGCCTTGAGGTCCTGAATGAACTGGTTGGCCGTGATGCCCCAGCCACCGATCTCGCCGTAGATATAGATCTCGATGGTCGTTTGTTCAGCCTGGGTTTCCGCCTTGATCCGGTACCAGTGTTGATCTTCGACCGGCAAGGCGGTCTTGGCCTTGTTGAAAATGCGAAACGGCATCAGCGGTTTCATGGTTTCTCCTTCTCGTCGGGATCCTCATCGAAGGCCGACAAGGTGCTGTAGTTCAGGCCCAAGGCATGGGCACGCGCCGCATCGGCGGCGTTTTCTTCGTCCACAATTTCGGCATCGGTACCGGAGCGCAGGCACATCTCGCTACGCGAGGCCAAGCCGGCATTGATTTCCATCGTCCGCGACTGCACGTCCTGAACGGGATGGATATAGGCCCAGCCCTGTGGCACCCAGCGCGTGCGCAAGTACTCGCGCCGCCGCTGCGCGTAGTCATCCAGTGGCAACGCGCCGGATAGCACAGCCATGTCGAGCCAGGCCGCCCGAACGGGGCGACACAACTGGTGTACATACACACTGAATTGCAGTTGCTCCAACCGGCGACGAAACTCGTTGAGCACCACGCGAATAGCCCGGTCGTTCACCTCACGCATATCGCCGGTCATCAGCTCATACGGCAGCCCCGCCCCGGCTGCCGCAGCCATCAGTTGCTGCCGCATGAAGTCGGGATAGTTGTTGCCACCATCTGGTGGTGAGGAAAACTCGACCTCTTCCCCGGGCAGCAGCTCCTGCATGGTGCCGGGCTCCAACGCCACCATAGGCGTGAACCCATCAGCGCCTGTCTTAATCGGAGCCCCCGTGACCGGGTCCAACATCGGCGGGCCATCGGCAGAAGGCTTGCGAATGAAGCCGGCAAACAGGTTGGCCACCTCTTGGCGGAACAGCACTGCGTCGTCGTAGTTGTCCAGGCTACGCAAGCGCTTGAGCACCGGCGCCAGTCGGGGCACGCCACGCAACTGGCCGGGCTCGACGGGCTCAAAGATGTGCAGCATCTGGCTGGCCGGGATACGCACCAACAGGTTATGCCCCGCGTTGAGCGAGGCCAGGTCACTGGGGTGCGAGCGATATACCCAGTAGGCCACCCGTTGACCGAATCCGTTGAATTCGATCCCGGCGCGGATAACGTTGCCGTTGCTGGTCACCTCGAACTTGTCGTGCGGGACAAACTCAGGGGCCAGGCACTGCAGTTGCAGCGGTACCGCAAGACCGTCCTCTTGCCGACGTGGCCGCAGACGAATGAAACACTCACCCGACTGCTCGACGGTGCGGGCCACCAGGGCTTGCTGGCCATAGAAGTCAGTCAACTGGTCGGCATCGGACTCGTCGACCCAGTCCTCCCAAACCTCCTGCAGCAGCGTGCGCAGCTCTTTATCCTTCAGCCGAGGCTGAGGCGTGATGCCGGTACCGATCAGGTTGCTGACGCGGCGATCAATCGCGTTGGCCGCGTACGGGTCATTACGCACTGCTGCCCGAGAACGGGAGCGCAGATTGCGCAAGGCCGGCATGATCAGGCTGTTGACGCCCAGGTCGGGCGCATCCCAGCTTGCAGAACGCCGCCCATCGGCGGCGCCTTCATAACTGGCCTTGAGCCGCTCAGGCAGGAGGAACCCGGAGCGGGTCAGCGTGGGATAACGTGTCGTCACAATCCCTTGCCTCCGTGATAAAACCGTACCACGCGGGAGCGCGGCCCAGCCGCATTGGCCAGGCTGGTACGAATGACGTCGCGGGCCTGGAGCAACTCGTCAACCGAGCGGTACTCCACGGTACGATCGGCGTAGCGCACGGTTTTTTCACCGCGTGCGATCGCCGCCTCGACGGCGTCGAGGTGCTTCTGGGTGTAGGCCATATCAACGTCTCTTCAGATAGCCGCTGGTTGAAGCGCGGCGTTGCAAGGGTTGCGGTGCTGGTCGGGTAACTGGAGGGGCCGTGTGCCGGACTGGTGACGGCGGTGCTGGTACCGGGTGATCTACTTGAGCCTCAGCAGTGACTGAGGGTTGTGCATTGGCCTGCTTGCTCGCTTCAGGCTCATCAAAGAGGCCCGCCTGGGCCAAGGCCTGACGCACCCGCTCCCAGTCGTGTGCCTGATAACGATTGATGCCCAAGTAATGAGCCATGGCAAGGCAATACACCATCAGGTCTAGGCCTTCGTTCCTGACCCCATGCCCTTTCACCCACTCGGTGCGCACTCGGCCTCTAACCTTTCGAGCGACCTTATGCTCCGCTACGCACTGATCAAAAAACTCATCTGGCAGATCATTAGGGAAGTGAAGCGCACCAGGTCCAGACTCAAATGGATAGCGGTTGTAAATCCAGTCCTTCGCCGTATCTGTACCTACAAACCAGAGCTCGACACCGTTGCGTTCGGTTTGGCCTTTCCACGTCACATCCATCATTGACGGGCGCTGGGCGATCACTGGCTTACCTGGCTTGCTGGCACCTTTCACAGCAAAGATGTTGCGCCACCGGCGAAGGCGACAAAACTGGTAGACCTCATCGGTGTGGTGACCACCCGAGTCAATGCCAGCCGCGAGGATTGCCAGACCCACGCCGCATGGGTGTCGGTAGCGTGCCTTGAGTTTTTCGTCCAACAATAACCAGGTGCTCTCCTTGGATGGATCACCCCATATCACCTGAAAATCAACAAGCCAACGCTCCATGCCAACACCGAAACCCATCACCATCATTTCGAGACGATTGGCCTGCACGTCTACCGAACCTACCAGTATCAGCACATCAGCCGGCATTGAACCGAGCGTATAGCGCTCCAGGCGGGCACGGTCACGCAACACTTCGGCCTTGGTCTGCTCCTGCGCGCTATCCCACACTTTTGCGAGACGAGTGTTATAGAACACCTGCATCAGGCCCATTTCGCCGCTTTTCTGCTCTTTCTTTGCTTCCTCAAACTCCATTGCCAGCGACTTCCAAGACAGCCACCCGATTGGCGAATACAGTGCGTTCAGGTGGAAACCGACCGTCTGAGAGTTTTCTTTACCATGGGCACGCCATTCGCCACGAGCGAGCATGGTGCTCTTGTGATGTTCCTCGATGAGAACATCACACTCTGGACCGGCGCATTGGTAATGCACATTGCTGAAGTCTTCCCCATAGAGCAGCCGCTCCCACTCCAACACCTGCATGAAGCCGCAAGTGGGACATGGTACGTAGTAGTAGCGTTGATCACTGGCCTCGAAGAGGGCTGCAATACGTGACTCGCCCTTGATGGTTGGGGAGCTGGAAAAGTAAATCTTTGCGTTGCGACCAAAGTTTGTTGCTCGAGTCTCGGCCAGCGCAACCGGATCACCCTCTTGGCCTACATCGTTAATCCAGCGATCCACCTCATCCCCGTAAATGTAACGTGCAGAAAGCTCGGATAGGTTGGCTGCAGAACCTGCGGTGTTGACGTACAAAGAGCCGCCCTCGAACTCTTTAGTGTCCATCGTGTTGGATGTATCGCGAGAACGGATGGACGCAACACGCTCACTCAAAACGGGTGTTGCCTTGATCGTTTTTTTGATGCGCCCAGATACACGTTTGGCCAGGGTCAAGTTGGGCAGCAGAGCAAGAATGTTTGAAGGGGCCATGTGGATCAGGGCGCCAATCCAGTTCAAGGCGATCTGGGTTTTCATCAACTGCGAGGCCACCATTGTGACCACCCGACGGCACGGGTGGGCCGGAGACAAGCAACGCATAGGCTCACGGGCATAGGGGGTGCGCGCAGTGCGATACTGGCCGGGCTCCGGCGCTCCCGTATCCTTTGGAATCCGCATGTACTCATCGGCCCATTCGTCGACCCAAAGGTCTGGGTCCGGTTTAAGGCCACGGAAAAACGACTCGCGGTACACCTCTGCACCGTCAGGGAATTCGGCAGACATGAAGTTAGCTCGCTGAAATTGCTTTTTGGAGATCTGACGTAGAGAGCCGCTCAGCGTCTTCAAGCGTACGACGCAACTCCGCCGTCAGGTGCCGTTCGATCTCCCAAGGATCGGTCATGGACGCCAGCTCCGATGCCAGCTGAGACGACAGCCGTAGCAGTTGATCGCGCAGCAATCGGCCAGCGTTGTATGCGCTTGTTTCGACAGCTTCACGCTCAACTAATGACCCCTGCTTAGTGCGCAACTCAATGACGCTCATCGCGGCAAGACTTTGCTCACGCAATGCCCGAGCCTTGTGAAAGTCAGGTAGCTGAGCCGAAGGCAGATGCTCCGGCGCAGCCGTGGGAATCGGCTCGGCCGATGGGCTTAGCTGGCTGTAAACGTCTCTTTGAAGCCGGTCTTGATGGTGTCGAGCAGCTACAGCGGCCTTGCTGGGGTCAGCGGTTTCGTGGATACGGGCCTCGGTGGCAAGGACGTCGACCTTCTTGCCATCGGGCGACAGCACCAGCCGATCGTTATCCTTCAACCAGGTGATGTAACTTGGCGACCTTCCGATACGAGCCGCGAAGGTGCTCTTTGACATGTAAAGCGGTTCTGTCATGAGCCCTCCTTTTTCAACGGCTTTTCAATGGGAACCTTTCAATTTCAATGGATTGAATTTCAGTAAGCTGGCACCCCTGCGGCTAACACTTTCCCGCGGGTTTCCGACCCCGTACCCTGGAAAATCCCCCAGGGTCCCCGGCCTCCCCGGCCCTAGCCAGCAGCGACCGAGGCACCTCATCACACCAACCAGCTCGCGACCCCATAGAGGGCAGCCAATGCCGCACCGACACCTGCCAAAAACGGCCATACAGGGGCAGGATGGCTTTTAATCTCAGAAACAGCGAGCGGGGCAGCTTCAAGCCCCGAGTCGAAATCAATGACCGCGTCGTCACGAACAACGAAGCCGCGATCAGAAGAGCGCGCAACCACTTCATCGCCATTCTCCAGCGCCAGCTCGCAACCGAAATAACGGAATTTTTCAGCTTCGACGCGAATAGGCGAACGACGGTCAGGAAGAAAAACAGAGAAAACCTGCTTACTCATAGGCACACCCCATTAACGAATGGCTCACCGACATGGCGAGCTGTGAAAGAAAGATCAATCGTGATAACAAGTCCGGTTGAGAAGCGTCAGCCCGACACTCTCATCAAAAAGGACTTAACAATGCAGTTAGATATCTATCGCGATCAGGCGCTTGAGAAACTTCTGATCGTTGAAAAGGGCCAGGACATTCACAAGCTATCGATTAACGAGCCGGCCTTTCTGGTGGGTTTGAAACCAACTCGCGACATCGATGCTGACTTCGACGAACTGCCCACCGGCATAAACAAAGACGACGTGCTGCAAGCGATTAAAGTGCGCGGTTACTACGCGGACACGTTCAACCCCACCATCAAGGAGGTCGACTGCTAACCTAATCGACAGCAGGATCGAGACAGTCCGCTAGCCCGGATGGCTCGTCTTACTCAGCACCAGGGTGACTGGGCGGAGGCACATCGCAAACGCCCAGGCGCTTGGCGGCCCAGCGTTCGTAAAGCCCGATGGCGACATCGGCACCGGCCATTGCCGTCAGGCAACCAATGGATGCTGCCGCCCAAATCGACACGCCCATGGAGTACATGAGCATGATGGTCGACAGGCCGCAGACAATGCAGGCACCTGACCGCAACGCGATGCGTCGCACCAAACCCCAGCCCCTTGCACCAGCCTTGTCAGCCCGCCACATTTCACCAGACACGCCGCCAACCAGGGACAGCACGACGACCATCCAGATTGGCATTTCGATTAACGCTTGTTGCTCATTGGTCATGAGGGCCTCATAGGTCGAATGCACGGCGCCGAAAAAAGAAAACCCCGCCAGATGGCAGGGTTCTCGATGCTCCGACAACTCGGGGCGGGTTTGCACAGCACAGTGCCTGGGGAGCGCCTAAGCGCAATTCGCATATCGTGGCGACGTTTTACCCCCTACCGGAAAAACCGAAAAGAGGCAGTTTTCGGTCATTCGCTTCGACGCGACTTTGACGCAACTTTGGCGCAACTCTGACGCATGTCACTCCGACGAACGGTATAGCCGCGAACCACACCTTGCCTAGCCATCAGGATCACCACGACCTGTTGGTGTAGCGCCTGAACCCAATTGCGATAAGTGCGGTCCGCCCCTTCAGCCAGACCAATCTCTTGCATCTGTTCACGCACCGTCACGCTATGGCGGTAACGGAGTCGGGCCAGGTGCGCCAGTTTCTGCCCGCGCTCATCGCGGCGCTCCAACTCAGCAACAGCTGCATCAACCTCTGCGGCTGCGTAGTCCATCCCCGATCCGCCACCCAGGAGTGGACGAGTACCTGGCGTGCCACGCGGCGCGCTGCCCTTCCAGTCCATGATCGCGCCCATCTGGCTGCCCAGGCTGGCTTCGTGGCCGAGCCGGGCGTGCTGCTCGCCCCAATGCCGCATCAAGCTCTCGATGTCGTCAATCATCCCTGAATCCCCCAAAAAACCTGTACCCAACACAAAACAGCACTACCCGACACAAACCCAACACAACCGAACACCAATGATTTCAATAGATTCAGAGGCTCTGTGTTTAGTGTGTTGGGTTTGTTGAGTTTTTGAGGGTTCGCATGTGGAATGTTTTTCTCCTTATTACCCTGCCTGAATACAACGCGCATGCGCGTGCGCGACGCAAAACCCAACACACCCCAATCAGCACACCGCAAATCCGCGCAAAATGCGCACTTACAGTGTGTTGCCACAACCAATTCCACCCAACACAAACCCAACACACCCACCACACCCAAGGTCGTACTCATGCGGCAAGCCCCTTCACATGGTCCCAGGCATCCACATTCCAACCTGCCAACTTGGCATTGGCACGCCAAGCGACAACAGCTTTGCCCAGGTCGGCCGCTGTCAGTGATGGGGGCAGGGAAGCCTCGGGGTCATCAGGGAAAAAGAACGCGGCAAACCTTCTGTTGTTGCCATCTGTCCAGGGAATGGGCCGCGTCTTTTCCACGACCGAGCTGATGAACAGAGAGAACTTCGTCTGACTCATCGAATGCTCCTTGTTGCGCTGACACCATTCCAGAAACAGCGCGTACAAGTCCGAAGTGGTGCAACTGCCCCACAGACCCTGCCCCAGGTCACCACACCGCCAGAGGTGCAGAAAGGTCTGCCAAGCAGCCCGGCTCAGCGCAACCAAACGCTCCCTCGCCTCAGTCTTCGGTGGCCTCGTGCGCTGGTTAAAATCGCCAAGGTCGACACTCAGCAGCCAGCCATACAACGCAGCCACCCCACCGTTCGCCAACTCATGCCCAATGGCTTTCTGTCGTTCGACAGGCAAGGTTTCCGTGGGCCACATCACCAGCATGCGCCGGTCGCTGTCGCTGATCGGCCAAGGCAGGATTTCATTGCTCAGAAAGACGGCGTTCATGTGGTTGGACTCTTCCCAGCCATTAATGAACTTCGACTCCATACGCACCGTCTTGCCGGTGATCATGTGCTTGATCTTGCCGACTTGGTTGTAGCGCTGGTCGCGGCTGACAACTTCCTCGAACACAGCCCAAAGCTTGCGGCTCTGCCAAGCGTTGAAACTGCCTTCCAACTGCGTCTGTCCGACGGTCGCGGCGTATTGCCCATAAAGGGCACCAAATACATCAGCGAACAGCAGGCTCTTACCGGAGCCCTCCATGATGGAGTGCATCAACACAGCGGTGTCCATCTTGGCGCCCAAGTGCTGCAATGGGTATGCAAGCCACTTGGTCAGCCAGTCGGCGGCCCGCTCGTCATTGTTACAAAGGAACGAAATCAGCCAGCGCAAGTTCTCACAGGCTGCGTCGTCTCTCACAGGTTCAAGAGGCAGCCCCTCGAAGGTATTGATGTAGAGATTCGGGTCTTTGGTCATAGTTGGGTCGAAGACGATATGGTCGACATCGACAACCCGCCTTTCCGCACTGTTCAGCCATAGCGCATAGGCATCTCCTAACGCCATCTTGACAGCACCCTCAGCGATACGGCGCTTCTTTTCTCGGTCCCAAACATCCTTGGTACCGTCGATATAGACGTACCTGTCGATCGGCGACATCTGCAGCGCACCGCCCTTCTTGGTGGTCATGCGCCGCGCCTGCTCGAACTCCTGTACCTGATCAGGCGAAATCAGTCTTTTGTCTTGCCGCTCGATCCACTCTTTGGCCAAAGCCTTACCGACCAGAGCCTCAAAGCCCGACTTCTTCATTACCTTGGTCTTATCCAGATCCCACACATGAGTGGTTCCCTCGACCAAGGCAAAGCGGCGGCGCAATTGTTCGATACCTAGAGCATCACCCTCCCCCGCGCCCCCATTGTCAGAGGAGCGGCCCGCGCCGGGATCGCTGTCGTCTGATGGGGCGCGGGGAAGCTCACCAACTGGTGGCGGCGCAGGCACTCGAACGGGAGCATTCAACCCGAGAATGCGAGCAGCAGCGCGGGTTGCAGCCTGCACGTCACCGCCATGCTCAAGCACGCAAAACACATCAAAAGCATCGTTTTGATGCCCGTTGGCCAGCGGGTCTGAACTGTGATGGGAGTACAGCTTTCCATCGGTAATGGTGATCCCGGGCAGACCGCTACTGCTGTGAGGACACAACCACTTGGCACCGTGGCGTGTATAGCCATGCGCAGTGATCAGCGACTCAATGTCGTGGGAACGATTGAACTCGTCGATCACCTTGGGCAGCTCACGACCGCTGCGAGGGGCTATGCGGTGAGGCTCTGTAACTGCGGGCTTCGCCATTGACGCAGCCTTGGGCACCCACGGGCAAACTGCCTCAGCGCCACGCTTGAACTCGTCCCAACCCTGCCAGATCGCCAACAGATCGGACGGCAAGTCCGGCAGCCCCTCTGGCTTTGGCGGGTTTCGCCAGGTGTAAGGCTTACCGGTACCAGGATGAATTGAAGGCGGCATGACATCTTGAACTAGGCCTGCTCGCAGCTCGAGCACAGTGAACTTTTTAAAAGGATCCGCAGCTGCCCGCATTACAGCTTCGCGCTCAAAATCACCAGCATCCTTCGCGGCCTTAGCCTGGGCCATCAGCCCTTTCCATATCGCCCCATCGGGATCACTCTGATTGGGCCAGCTCAAGGAGTGACGGGTGAGATCAATGCCGTCGGGTACTCGGAACAACACACGAAAACGCGCCGGGTTTCCCACCACCGTAGGGTGAGCCTCCGCAAGCGCATCCAGATCCATCCCCAGCTGTTCACGCAAGACAAAGCGGGTCCATTCAACGTCGTCGACGTCTAGGGAACAGACCCGACTCGGCCCCAGTACGACACCAAGATTGTGCGATGGGTTGTCTTGCCAGAATGCCTCAGCTGCCTGAGCGTCGGTAATGTAGCCACCTGGCTGGTTCCAACCTTTGCCTTTGGGTCCTTTTTCGCCGGGCTCGATCGGCACCAACGCGAGACCGAATGTTTCAATGTAACGCCGAGCCCAAGCAGATATAGGCATTCCATTGCGCTCAGTCATCTGCAACGCTCCCGCAGTTCCTGGCAACTGATGCAGGTTTCACAGCCTGGCACAGACTGCTGACGACGCAACGGAATGGACTCATCGCAATCAACACAGAACTCGGCACTTGGCTTGGCGCCCTGGCGCTTGTGGCGCCCCAGCGCGACCTGCAAGTGGTAGTCGGCCTGTTCATTGGCCAGATCAGCGATGTCAGCCATGGAGACGGTCCTCCATCGATTTACGTGCGCCGGCCATGATGCCAAGCACCTCGCGAATGACGTCCATACCGCGCTGCTCCAGGTCGAGCACTTCGTGCTGCTCCCATCGTTTGTCGGCTGCACCATCGTGCATGCTGGCAACAAACTCTCCAGCCTCTTCCAGTAGTTTGCCTACGGCCTTCAGAGCCTCATGGGTCGCAGGCACTGGTACCGGGCGGTACCACACAGCACCTGCCGGGCGCACAAGTGCATCCAGCAATCGCGGATCCGCCGTAAGGCGAATGACCTCTTCCAGTTCATCTGGGGTGAGCCACCGGCGCTCCTCATCGAGCTTCAGCTTTTTCTGTAAGGCGTCGTTGTCGATTACCATTTGAAAGGCAAGAGCGGTAACACCGCCCTTGAAGTCGCGCCCGGCACGATAAAGCGCCTGACGCAAAGACAGAACCGGACCAGCGTCCGGCAGTAGGTCTGTGCGACTCATAACCGTAAATCCCCTGTTTACGGTGTAGCCATAAAAGCGGGCACGCCCTATCCTATGACTACGACCGATGTGCATGTGCTGTGTGTCGTCGTAGCTGGGCCGGGGTGATCTTGTGGTGAGAGGGTCCCGGCCCGGCGTCTTTTAAGCAGCATTCGTTTTTTTGCGATTTCCAATGGGCCGTATTTCCACGGCCGTACACTCCCCGGCATCGTTGACTCTGATCCTTATGTCGCGAGCCGAGTTAATCATCTGTGATACCGCGCTTTGCGATACGCACAGCAGTGCAGCAAGCTCTGGCTGCGTTCTACCCTTGGCGAACTCGCAAAGGGGAATACCAATCTCGTTGCTCATACCTACGTCCTCGAGAGGCTGCCAGCAACAGATATTAGTGTTACTTCTTTATTGTCGCAAGCAAAAAAATCAGCCCTACTGTTTGGTTAAAATAAGCTTCGCTTATAAATTTGATGGTATGACCTACGACCCGCTTACTCCGACCCCCGAAATACGAAGCGCTGAAGCTGCGCGCCTCAAGGCTATCTATCAGGCTAGAAAGCGTGAGGATCCCTCTCTAACCCAAGAGAAGCTTGCAGATGCCTGTGGCTGGGCTGGTCAGAGCGTGGTGAGCCAGTACATGAACGGCAAAATTCCACTGAACATTAGCGCCCTGTACCGACTCGCCGCATTCCTAAATTTCCAGATCGACGAAGTCAGCCCTCGCCTGGCAAAGCTCGCACGTATGCCAGTACTGGGAGCCCCACACGATAGTTTTGCCCCAAGCATTGGTGAAGCATCCAAGCCCGAGATCAGATCGGAACTCATTCCAATCGAGGTTTGGGACGACAGCACGCCGCTCGGTAGCGACGAAGTAGAGCTGCCATTTTTCAAGGAAGTTGAGCTGTCAGCTGGTAAGGGTTCAGAGGTTATGCTGGAGACAAATGGCCGTAAGTTGCGCTTTGGTAAACGGACGCTGCAAAGAAAGCAGATCGACCCAGCATCTGCCGGTTGCGTCCCGGTTACCGGCAATAGCATGGAACCCGTCTTGCCTGACGGAAGTACTGTGGGAGTAGATACCGCAGCGACTCAGGTTCAGGACGGCAAAATGTACGCTATCAATCATGACGGCCAATTGCGCGTGAAGCTGCTCTATAGGATGCCTGGTGGTGGCCTACGTCTGCGGAGTTACAATTCCGATGAGCATCCAGACGAGCGTTACGATGGAGACTACGTGGAGTCCCACATTCAGGTAATCGGCAAGGTTTTCTGGTATTCCGTACTACTGTAACCATAGGGCGCCGAGAAGCGCCCTAATTTTTACACCAAAATATAAGTATCACTGTTGACATAATAAAGCAGTGGCACTAATTTTGTCGCGTACCCCCTCACCACAGAGTACGTGACATGAATTCCACACAGCACAACGCACCCTGCCAGGTGTACCTGCACCCAGCCGCCTGCAGCTCCCGCGCAGCGGTTGAGGCTATCCAGCGCCGTACCGGCCTGCTGATCATCACCTCCCCTAAAGGCCGCGCCAAAGCCGTAAAAGCCAGCAATGCCATCGGCGCCCCATTCGGGGGTGACGTAGCATGACCAAACTTCTGATTGGCCTCGCTGGCCGCGCCCGCTCCGGCAAAGACACCGCAGCAAAGCACCTGGTCAACACTCACAATCTCCAGGCATACGCGTTCGCAGACCCATTGCGTGACGGCCTGATGAACATCTTCAACCTGAGCCCCTGCGACTTTGATGGTGATCGCAAGGAGCAGTCGATTGGCTGGCTCGGCAAATCGCCACGCGAGCTGATGCAATCCATCGGTACAGAGTGGGGCCGCAACTTGGTCCACCCGGAACTCTGGCTCTTGGTCGCAGAACAAAATCTCGCATTCCTGGCTGAAACGTATGACACCGCATCGGGCTTCGTCATCAGCGATCTGCGCTTCGAGAATGAAGCCGAGTTTGTCCGCAAGCGTGGAGGCGTGGTTATTCACCTCATCCGCCCTGACACCCCAGAGGTCAATCCTCACAGCAGCGAACTAGGTATTGGCATTCAGGACAACGACCTGGTGCTGCACAACATCGGTTCGCTGGATGACCTGTACGGCCAGATCGACGAGTTCGTACATGTGCTGGTTAAACGCGCTCAGCGCTTTGCAGCGTGAGGCACAGCCATGAATCGAACCCTCGACGCGACCGCCGCCCTGCTCGGCCTGAAGCCACGGACATTCCGTAAACGTCTGCGTGAAATCGGCATCCTGACCCAATCCGGCGAGCTTGCAAGCAAACACCGAGATCGGGGCTACATGTACGTCGACGCACGCAGCCGCTGGAACCCCAGCATCAACACCTTCAGCCACTACAGCGTGGTCATCGTGAAAGAGAAAGGCGTCGCCTGGCTCGCCAAGCAACTCGGCATCGAAGTGACCCAACAGAGCAAGGACAACGTGGCATGAGCCAAAACGCTATCACCTCTGCAGTCGGTGCCCTGAAGCTGGTACCCATGTTCCTCAATCACCCTACGGTGATCAGTCGCGCCACTCTCACCGGTGCAGCTGCTGAGGCCCTAACACTGCTGGAGGGTCTTCCCCCAGCAGCAGTCGAACTGATCGAAGCCTTTCGCTGCGTAGAACAGGTGATCGCTGAAGGCCAGGTTGCCTACGTCACGCCAACCAACTCGCCAGAGTTCCCTCTGGGCGCAGTGGTAGCCGATGCCAAGGGGCAAGTCTGCGCAGCCGCATCAGGAAAGACCAAAGAGGGGCTGGCAGAACTGATCCGCCTCAAGTTGCTGCCGCCCACTGAGGGGCGTGGGGAGACCCCATGAGCGACACGCTTAACCAGCTACGCCGCCAATGGACAACGCCCTGCCCAACTCTGACCGCTATTCGGGAGCACTATTTTCCGCACATCCGAACCGATCGCCATCTGCGGGACGAGATCAGGGCAGGCCGGATCAAACTCAAGCTCACCAAGCTGCACGGCTCGGCACGCGCCAAGCCTGTGGTTTATCTGCACGACCTTGCCGCCTACCTGGATGCACAGGCACAGCAAGCAGCATGACGGCGGCCCCGGCCTACAGGGGCATTAACCAGGAGCACAGCACATGAAAGCAACTGATACCAACGACTTTTTCAACTCACTCAATGCTGGCGTATTCAGCCAGCAGATTGGCCGCGCCCTCTCGGACGTTGCCGCCGGCGTTGTTGACCACAGCAAGGTCGGGGAAGTGACCATCAAGCTCAAGATCAAACAGATCGGCCAGAGCAACCAAGTCGCCATCAGCCACACCCTGGACTTTGTCGAGCCCACCAAGCGTGGCAAGCGCCGCGAAGACACCACCCTGGACACTCCGCTTTACGTAACAGCTCAAGGGCTGACCCTGTTCCAGACAGACCCGACCGCACAGCTGTTTACCCGCGACGAAGCCCCGGTCAAGGCCCGCGAAGTTTAAACCCCGTGCTGCACCAAAACCTCTCACCAAAAAGGAAATACCTGATGTCCCTGAATAAAGACACCCTCGAACTGATCATCGACAACGCAGCAGCAGCGCGAGAATTGCCGCTGACTCATGTGCCCGTAGTCGCCCTACCGGATAACGTCCAGGTCCGCAGCCTGGAACACCTCCAGCTGCATCGGTCGCGCTTCCGTGGAATGCTGAACACAAATAGCCTTCACGACTTCGCGGACTACGTGCTGGCGCAATCCTCGGAGACCACCGCTCGAGGCTTTGTCGATCAGGACAGCATGAGCTGCACTGTCTTCTTCAACCTGGGTGACTCAAACCTGCCGGGCCATGGCGACGACTTGGCCAAACTGGCGCTGAAGCCAACCGCCGCTTACCAGGCGCTGACTGCCATCGCCGGCAAGCAGCTCACTCAGCGCGAGCTGGCCGAATGGATGGAAGACTGGCACGCCAGCCTGGCCGCGATCCAAGACACTGGCACCCAGCTCGCCATCGGCGCGGCTGTGAACGCCGTGCGCAACATCACCATCAAGGCAAGTTCCGCCGCGAACCACTCCGAACACAACTTCGGAGCCTCACGCAGCGCCATGGACAGCATCGAAGCGGCCAGCGATGACATCCGCATCGACGCCCTGCACTTCACCTTCGCTCCCTATGAAGGCCTGGGCGAGCGCACCTTTACCCTCAAGCTCAGCATCCTGACTGGCGGCGACAAACCAGCGCTCAAGCTCCGCTGGGTGGGCAAAGAAGTGCAGCAGGAAGAAATCGCCCAAGAGTTCAAAGCAGTCCTCAGCCAGGAAGTCGGCAGCGCAGCCACCCTCACCCTGGGCACCTTCAGCGTAGGCAAGTAACACCATCGCCCGCCGCCGACCTCTCACCAAAGATCACGGCGGCGGGCACCCTATACGGAGCGCAGCACATGCAACAGCAGCACTACATCCTCGCCCTTGTAGCCCTTTGGTTGTTCACTCTAGCATTCCTCCCGTTCCTGTTCGCCACAACCCGCCACCGCGCTAGCACCGCTGGCTTTGAAGATGGCCTCGCAAAACGGCACGCACTGCATGCACTTGAGATCGAGGAACTTGAAGGGGAGCTGGCCAAAACCGGCGCCGAGTGCGAGAGCTTGCGCGCAAAACTGGCAGAACTGGACGCAGACGCCGCTAGCTGGGTCTGCGGGGAATGCGGTAGCAATGCCCAGACGCGCAATGCTGATCATCCAGTCTGGCACGGCAAGCCTCGCGCCAACATACATGCCACCGCAGCTCGAGAAGTACTGGCCGAACGGCGTCGACAGATTAAGGAAAAAGGCTACACGCCGGAGCACGACGAACATTACAAATCCGGTGAGTTGGCCAAAGCCGCTGCTGTAATCACCCTGCTTGGGATTGGAACCACTCCAGAATGGCCCCCTCTGAATAACATTTGTCGCTGGCCAGTAAAGAAGGAAGCCCCACGCCGCATGCTGGTCAAGGCCTGCGCCCTGATCCTGGCCGAGATCGAGCGCCTGGACCGAACGCAGGTGCAGAGCTAATGGCTATGACCGCATCTCGTCACCAGCAAATGTTGGATAGCCAGTCCACTTTGGCACAGAAAATTTTCCAGGCGGTACCGATCCAGGAGCACTGGCATTGCTCGAACATCTATCACTTGTTACGGACCACCGGCACAGCCGCAGATAACCGAGCTGTGCGCAGGTGCCTTGGCGAACTGAAAGAAGCCGGCCTAGTCCGTGAGCCGATCAGCGGGCATTTCCAGCGCGTCACGCCGAAAACAGCACCATCAAGAAAGAAGGAACAGGACATGCCAAAAGAAGCACTGAAGGTCGTATCAGCCACAAAGAAATCCGAAGCTGGTGCGCTTGATGTGCTGGCCAGTCTGTCTCACGAAGTGATTTCGGTTGCTGAAGATTTCAGCCAGCGCTTGAAAAGACTGGCAGCACGCATCGAGGAAGTTGCACTTTCCGTTGAGGCTGAGCGCGAAGGCAATGCCGAACGATTGGCCAAGTTCAAGCAACTGCAGTCGCTACTGAAAAGCCTGCAGGGAGAACAGTGATGAATATGCCGACCCTGCACGCTGCTAAGCACTTCTTTGAGGGACCAGACGATGAGTAAGTGGCAGGGAGACACTGTTCAGGCTGAGACCCTTAGTGAAGAAGAAGTGGCCGCAATTACTGGGTACCAGAAGCCGTCAAAACAGATCACCTGGCTAACAAACAACGGCTGGCAGTACGCGTTGAACAGAGCAAGACGCCCGATTATAGGCAGGGTGTACGCCCGCCTGAAGCTTGCCGGTGTAAAGCCTTCAGCAACCAATGCTGTGGCGGACACCTGGACATTAGACCTGTCGCGGGTGGGATAACGAATGCGCAAGAGAAAAAAGGAAAATCGAGACCTGCCGGAGCGAATGATCCGGCGGGCCAGAAAGAGAAAGAGTGGGAAGCTATGGGTGGCTTACTACTACTGCGGCCGGGATGCAGAAGGCAGGCGGGTCGAAATACCTCTGGGACAGGACTTGGCTGAGGCCAAGCTTGAGTGGGCACGGCTCGAGCAGAAAGCCATGCCGAAGGTCATGAGCTTGATGCGGGAACTGTTTGATCGCTACGAGCGAGAAATCATTCCGACCAAGAAACCCCGCACCCAAAAAGACAATGGCTACGAGCTGAAGAACCTACGAAAGGCGTTTGATGAGGCCCCAATCGAGTCGATTACGCCACCAGTGGTTGCCCAGTATCGCGATGCCCGCTCTGCCAAGACAAGGGCGAACCGAGAGATCGCATTGCTTTCGCACGTCTTTACGATTGCCGTTGAATGGGGTTTTGCAGACAGGAACCCCTGCCTTAAGGTCCGTCGAAACAAGGAAAAGGTGCGCGACTACTACGCTACTGACCAGGTATGGGACGCCGTTTACAGTGAAGCCGTTCAAGAGCTGAAGGACGCCATGGACCTTGCCTACCTGACAGGTCAACGCCCCGCCGACACGCTCAAGGTATCGACTGCCGACCTGACCGACGAGTACTTGTTCGTCGGACAAAACAAAACAGACAAGCGGCTTCGTATTCGGTTAACCGACGGGGACCAACCTTCCGGCCTGGGACGGTTCATTGACGATCTGCTGGAGCGGCGAGCACTAGCCGGCATCAAGAGTTCGCGCCTGATCACCAATCAGTCAGGCTTGCGCATGAGCTGGGAAATGCTGAGAAACCGATTCAGTGAGGCCCGTGAACGCGCAGCAGCACAGATCGAACACGCCGGAGATCGAGAGCTAGCCGACCGGATCCGCAAGTTCATGTTCAAGGACATACGCCCGAAAGCGGCTTCTGAAATTGAGGACATCAGCCATGCCAGCAGGCTGCTGGGGCACTCGAAAGAGAAGATCACAAAAGACGTTTACAGGCGCGTCGGAGAGATCGTCAGCCCTACTCGGTAGGGCTGAGTTGCGGAACACATGGCAAAAGTTGCGGAACACTTTGCGTTCCAGCCCACAACGAAAAAGCCCCGCAGACCTTAATCTGCGGGGCTTTTGAATATGGAGGCCGAGGTCGGAATCGAACCGGCGTAGACGGATTTGCAATCCGGAGCATAACCACTTTGCTACTCGGCCTCAAATGTCCGAAGCTGCTATCGCTGCTTCAAACTCGCTTCAACTCTTTGTTATCTAAAGAGTTTTTGCTGACTCCCTGTGGAGTGAGCGGGATTATGTACTCGTTTTTTGACCTTGGCAACCCCTTGTTCACATTTTTTCTTCTAAGCGCGCTAACCGGGTGCCTGAACACTGTCACGGGCATAGCCTTCCGAGGCTTGCGCTGCAGCAGGTGCCAACCGCACCGTGTTTCGGCCGGAGGCTTTGGCCTCATAGAGGGCGACATCGGCCCTGGCAATCAGGTTCGCCGTGCTGTCGCCTGGCTCGGGAGTGCCGCACCACACGCCGGCACTGAAGCACACCGGGATACTCAGCCCATCGACCACCGCCGGTGCCCTCGCCAATGACATACGCAGTGCGTCGAGAACGGCCAGCGCACCCTCGGCATCGGTGGACGGCAGCAGCACGAGGAATTCCTCGCCGCCGTAACGGCCAATGATGTCGGCATGACGCAGACGTTTCTTCAAGTGCTGCGCACAATGGACAAGCACCGAGTCACCAACAAGGTGACCGTGAATATCATTGATCTGCTTGAAGTGGTCGATGTCGATCATCGCCACCGCCAGGCTGGCCCTGGTCAGATACGCGCGCTCCAGTTCGTCCGAAAACCGCTCCAGGATCGCCCGTCGATTGAGCATGCCGGTCAAGACATCACGATGGGCCATGTGCTGCAGCTTCGACTCGCTGCGCTCCTTCGACAGCAACACCAGGCCGAGTGAGTACATCATCACCGTCGCCGTCCCGATACTCACGGAAATGGTTTGTGTCAGGTTGCTGACGTTATATTGCATCTCGGCTGCGCCGCCGAGCAGGATCGCCACCACACGCATGCCCAGGCCGATCAGGCTGATGCTCCCGCCGATAATCAGCAACACCTGCGCCCTGCCCCCGGGCTCGCTGTACCGGTAGGCCAGACAAACAATCAACAGGCATTGCAGGATCAGCACCAGCGATGCCGCCAACATGCGCAGTTCCAGGGTGTCGATCAGCAGCGCCATCGACACCAGCATGACTAGCGGCAGGCTGAACACGCGAAGCCAGGGCACCGTCAGGTCACGAATCCGGAAGATGCTGATGGCGTAGTAACCCAGCGCAATCGACAACAAGGTGTTGGCAGCACCATAGGTGAGCCACAAAGGGCCGTGCCCATAGAGGGTGTAGCAAACATAGGCAGCCGCATGGGCAAGCAAGCCGACCCCGGTGGTCAATACACCGTCACGCTGGTTGTACTGGGCCACGAGAATCAAGCAGAACGCCATGATGGTTGCCACAAGGGCAACGGAGGCAAACAACGTTGGCGTATGCGCGACCATGGCAGCTCACTGCGTCCTTGAGGTGGGGATACCGCATAAGCGCCAGAGCTTGCGCTTACACCGCCATGCTGGCAAGTCTTGCCGGCGTCATGCTACTCAGGGTCGAAGGCTGGCCGCCAGTGAGCAGCCTCAGGCATAGCCTCTATCCACGCCTCTCAGGGGCATTTACCGGCGAGGGGTGAAAGACAGCGGCAGGCCCTGGCAATCATCGAACAGGCGGCCCTGGTGCCAGGCCAACTGTCCCGAAACCAGGGTGGTGGCCACTCGGTGATGAAATGCTCGACCGCTGAACGGCGTCCATTGGCAATGGGCAAGCAACGGATCGAGGTCGACGGCGCGCGGCTGCGCCAGGCGCTCGATCAGCACCAAGTCCGCCCAGTAGCCTTCGCGCAGGTAACCCCGCTCCGAAATCGCGAACAACTCAGCGACGGCATGGCTGGTCTTTTCCACCAGACGTGTCAGCGGCAATAGGCCTTGCTCAACCAGTTCCAGCAGCGCTGGCAACGCGTGCTGCACCAAAGGCAGGCCGGACGGTGCCTGACTGTAAGGCACGCTTTTCTCCTCAAGGGTGTGCGGGGCATGGTCGGTGCCGATCACGTCCAGGCGATTGCCCAACAAGGCCTGGCGCAAGGCATCGCGGTCCGCCTGGGACTTGATCGCGGGGTTGCACTTGATGCGGTTGCCCAACGCTGGATAGTCACGGTCGTCGAACACCAGGTGATGCACACAGACTTCGGCGCTGATGTGCTTTTCAGCCTGCGGTTTGTCCTCGAACAGTGCCAGCTCACGGGCGCTGCTCAGGTGCAGCACGTGCAGCCGCGTACCAAAACGCCGCGCCAGCTCCACCGCCAGGCTTGATGAGCGAAAACAGGCCTCGACATTGCGAATCTGCGGGTGCAGCGCGGGGCTGATAAGGTCACCGTAGCGCGCGCGAAACTGTGCTTCATTGGCAAGAATCGACGGCGTGTGCTCGCAATGGGCCAACAGCACGGTCGGCACACAGGCGAACAGCCGCTCCAGCAGCAACGGGTCATCGACCAGCATGTCGCCGGTAGACGCGCCCATGAACACCTTCACCCCCGCCACCTCGCGCGGGTCAAGGCGGGCTACCGTCTCAAGGTTGTCCTTGCTGACGCCAAAGTGAAAGCCGTAGTTGGCCACCGAACTGCGCGCAGCGCGGGACTTCTTGTCGGCCAGCGCGTTCAGGTCCAGCGTTGCCGGGTGGGTATTGGGCATGTCCATGTAGCTGGTGATACCACCGGCCACGGCGGCGCGTGACTCGCTGGCGATGCTGGCCTTGTGCGGTGCGCCAGGTTCGCGAAAATGCACCTGGTCGTCGATCATGCCGGGCAGCAACCATTGCCCGGCGGCATCGATTTCCACGCTGGCGTTGCGCCCCTGAATGCTGCCCGCGATCTTTTCGATACGACCATGGGCAACCAGCAGGTCAGCGTCGACGATGCGCCCTTCATTGACCAAGCGGGCATTACGGATCAGCACACTGCTCACGGCTTACCTCCCGGCGCACCCTGTACCTCGATCTGCTGACCGCAAATCACATTGTAAAAACAGCTTGGGCGCCCGGTATGGCAGGCAGGCCCGTGCTGTTCCACCTGCAGCAGGATGGCATCGCCATCGCAGTCCAGACGCGCTTCGATCAATTGCTGGACATGCCCGGACGTATCGCCCTTGCGCCACAGCTGATGCCGACTACGCGACCAGTAACTCACCCGCCCGGTGGCCAGGGTTTGCTCCAATGCCGTACGGTTCATCCAGGCCAGCATCAGTACCTGGCCCATGTCATGCTGCTGTGCAATGGCCGCAATCAAGCCCTGCTCATTCCAGGGAAGGGCATCGAGTGCTTGTGAAAGGGGGTAACGAAAGCCCGCCGGGGCCTTCTCCAACGCGAGAAGCGACATGCTGAGGCACCTGATTCCGGAAACAAATGTTATCTTATAACATTAACATTCCAAGTGCCTCTACACCGCATCACTGCGTATGACGACTGTCTAGCCCATGCGCAGGTGATGGCGGTTCACTCGTCTCGTTTGAGCATCGTCTGAATCTGCTGCACCGACTCCTGGGTACGCTTGGCCAGGTTGCGAACCTCATCGGCCACCACAGAAAAACCACGCCCCTGCTCACCAGCACGGGCGGCTTCGATGGCCGCGTTCAGTGCCAACAGGTTGGTCTGTTCGGCAATCCCCTTGATCGCACCTGCCACCTTGGCGATTTCTCCATAGGTGTTCCTTATCGTGTCTTGCTCACGGGTACGCAGTGCTTCAGCAGCCTTCTCATCACTGATGTCACGTACCGCACCCACTACCCTGAGCAACACACCTTGAGCATCGCGCAGGCAACAACCACGCTCGCGGTACCAGGTTTCACCGCGGGTTTTGTGACGCATGCGGTATTCAACGGTGTAGGTAGACTGAGCCGAGTTTTTGGCCGTGCACTCAGCAAACACCCGCATGACATTTTTCAGGTCCTGCGGCTGCGCAACGGCAAAAAAACTGTCCCAACCATCTGCGAACTCTTCAGGGCTGTAGCCGATAAGCTGGCGAAACTGGTCAGACCACCGGATTATGTTCTTCAGATGATCAGCATCACCATTAACGACCGTGAGGTCCCAACACCCCTCTGTCAGCGCCTGCCTGGTAAGCGCCCACGCCTGCTCATCTTCTACCCGACGATTTTGCAACTCGGCCGTTGCCGCCCGTTCTTCGCGGCAATGCGCCAACTCGGCCTCAAGTTCAAGACGCTGATGCTCGACATCGGCCAATTGCGCGAGCAAACGCTGATAGTCCTCGGCGCTGCAAGGCGCCGTCGGCACCATGGCAGCCTGACGCTGCCACTGCAGATGAGCGTGCCATTGCTCGCTCAATGCCTGAAAAACGGCAAGCAATTCAGGTTGACGCTTCAACCCCACGGCCTGACTGATATCTGCCGGTTGTTCGACCAACAGGCACTTCATCATGCGGGTAAGTTCAACGGCCAGCGCGGTTGCGGAATGTCTGAACCACATGGCGACTTCTCCTGACAGTGAACACTACGCTCGCTCGCGTTGTTCTGGCGAGTGCGTGGGAGCAAACGCCTGTCGGACTATAACAAGGGGCTTCGCGCCACACAGATACCTCTTTGTGGGTATATCGCCAGTGGTTTCTATCAAGCTACCTCTTTAGGCATACCTCTTTTTCCGGATTGAGCAGAGATTCCTTTTGGGCAAGTATTTTTCCGGACAGGAATTATCGCATCACTGATGCGGAACACGCTGATGTCAATTCGGACTAAGAGGCACACCCATGAACTCACGCGTTGCAATTATTGGTGCAGGCCCCTGCGGCATGGCACAACTTCGGGCGTTTCAATCGGCTCGGGACAAAGGCGCTGCCATTCCCGAACTGGTCTGCTTCGAAAAGCAACAAGACTGGGGCGGCATGTGGAACTACACCTGGCGCACCGGCCTGGATGAAAACGGCGAGCCGGTCCACGGCAGTATGTACCGCTACCTCTGGTCGAACGGGCCGAAAGAGTGCCTGGAGTTTGCCGACTACACCTTTGAAGAGCATTTTGGCCGACCGATCGCCTCTTACCCTCCCCGTGAAGTCCTCTGGGACTACATCAAGGGCCGCGTCGAGAAAGCCGGCGTACGCGATTACATCCGCTTCAACACGGTGGTGCGTCAGGTCAGCTTCGATGAGCACACTCAGCGCTTCTCCGTTCTGGCCCATGACTACCAGAACGATACCGAGACCCTGGAAGAATTTGATTACGTGATCAATGCCTGTGGGCACTTCTCGACGCCAATAGTCCCCTACTTCCCAGGTTTTGAACAGTTTGCCGGGCGTATTCTGCATGCCCATGACTTCCGCGAAGCACTGGAATTCAAAGACAAGAACCTCTTGATTGTCGGTAGCAGCTACTCTGCCGAGGACATTGGCTCGCAGTGCTACAAGTATGGCGCCCGCAGTATCACCAGTTGCTATCGTACCTCGCCCATGGGCTACAACTGGCCATCGAACTGGGAAGAAAAGCCCCTGCTACAACGCCTGGAGAACGACCGGGCCTACTTTATCGACGGCACCAGCAAGCCGATCGACGCGGTGATTCTGTGCACCGGGTACAAGCACCACTTCCCGTTCCTGCCTGAATCGCTGAGTCTGAAAACCGACAACCGCCTTTGGCCGCGCAATCTCTACAAGGGGATCTTCTGGGAACCCAACCCGAAGCTGATCTACCTCGGGATGCAGGACCAGTGGTACTCCTTCAACATGTTTGATGCTCAAGCCTGGTATGCGCGCGATGTGATCCTGCAGCGTATCGCCTTGCCTGACGCAGCCACCCGCAACGCCGACTGCCTGCAATGGCAAGCACGCGAAGCCGAGCTGCAAACCAACCAGCAAATGTTCGAGTACCAGGGGGCGTACATCCAGCAACTGGTGGACGCAACGGACTACCCAAGCTTCGATATCCCGGCAGTGAACGAAACCTTCCTGCAATGGAAGCACGACAAAGCGACCAACATCATGGGCTACCGTGATAAGTCCTATCGCTCGCTGATGACCGGCACCCAGTCACCGCCCCACCATACCCCCTGGCTCGAGGCGCTGGACGACTCAATGGAGGCCTACCTCAGCGAGCCACACGTTACCGTCAAATCCGCCAGCTAAGCCGCCCAGGTACTCAGGACACAGGAGAAGCGGCATGCAAGCACCGCGTATTTCACGACCATGGGAACCCGGGCTGCTCAAACAGACAGCGGCGACCGAGCACTACCGGGTCAACGGCGGCGGCCTGACACTGGTCGAGCTGGGCCCGGGCGATACCCTGCAGATAACTGATGTCGAGGGCCTCCAGCCCTGCGAAGTCATGGCCTTCAGCACCAGGATCAACCCAGCGTTGGCGAGCCTGGGGCTGATCGCTGGCAGCGGTTTCGGCTTTATCCAACAGGCGCTGGCAGGCAATAGCCGACAGGTACAGCGCATACTGCAGGCACTCACCAAACGTGGCTTCGACACCCAGCGCCTGCCTGGCGCAGGGATGCTGTGGAGCATCGACTCGGCGGCAGGCTACAGTCGCCAGTTCACCCTTGGCGAGCCACTGCTGCTGATCATTGCCGCGCCGGCTCACGCAACGTCAGTGGACGCCCAGCAAACGCCCAGTGAACTGCGGATACGGGTGCATCGTGCCAATCCCTCGTTGGTCCATGTGCCCACGCTACCAGAACCGCTGGCCGACCTGGTGGACGAATTCACCTTGCCTGCCGGTAGCGCCCGCAGCTATGCCGTGAGCAAGGGGCAGTACATCCAGGTCATCGATGTCGCCGGGCGCCAGTCCTCGGACTTCGTTGCCCTGAACCGTCGAGACTTGGACAAGGGCCTGGAGTTCGACCTCGACCAGACCGTTACCCGCACCCTGAACGGCAATGCCTATCCAGCCCCTGGGTTGTTCGCCAAGTTCTTCGATCGGCAGATGCGGCCCATGCTCGAGGTTGTACGCGATACGGTTGGCCGTCACGACGCCTTTGCCCTGGCCTGCACCGCACGCTACTACGAAAGCCATGGCTATTTTGCCCATGACAACTGCAGCGACAACCTCAGCCGTGCCCTGCAGGCTCATGGTGTACAGGCTCGCAGCGGCTGGCCGGCGATCAACTTCTTTTTCAATACGGCCATCGACGCCCATCAACAGATGGTCATGGATGAGCCCTGGTCGCGGCCGGGTGACTACGTCCTGATGCGGGCCATGAACGACCTGATCTGTGCCAGTTCCTCCTGCCCCGATGACATCGACCCGGCCAACGGCTGGAACCCGACCGATATCCATATTCGTGTCTACGCCGACAAGGAACGATTCTCTATCGCCATGGCCAATCGAAAAACGGCGGATGCCGACCCAGTGCTGACCCAAGAGACAGCATTCCACTCCCGCACCAGCGCCTTGACCGGCAGCTTTACCAATTACCGCAACTGTTGGCTGCCGCTGCGCTTCGATGGTTTTGGGGCAATCGACGAGTACTACGGCTGCCGTGAGCGCGTTGCCGTCATGGACCTGACCGCACTGCGCAAATTCGAGATCCTGGGCCCCGACGCCGAGGCGTTGCTGCAGTACTGCCTGACCCGCGACATCAGGCGCCTGGCGGTGGGCCAAGTGGTCTACTCGGCCATGTGCCATGAGCATGGCGGCATGCTCGACGACGGCACATTGCTGCGCCTTGGCCCGGACAACTTCCGCTGGATCTGCGGCGAAGAGTACGCCGGGGTATGGCTACGTGAACAGGCGCAAAAGCTCGGCATGAAAGTCTGGGTCAAGTCCGCCAGCGAGAAGATCCACAACCTGTCGGTGCAAGGCCCGCTGAGCCGTGAGCTGCTTAAACAGATGATCTGGACACCCGCCACTCAACCCGGGCTGGACACGTTGGGCTGGTTCCGCTTTCTGGTAGGACGACTGGACGGTTTCGACGGCTGCCCGGTCATGGTTTCCCGTACCGGCTACACCGGCGAACTGGGCTACGAAGTATGGTGCGCACCGCAGGATGCGGAACAGATCTGGGACCGTATCTGGGCCCTGGGCCAACCCCTGGGGATCGTGCCCCTGGGGCTGGAGGCCCTGGACATGCTGCGCATCGAGGCTGGGCTGATTTTTGCGGGCTACGAGTTCACCGACCAAACCGATCCGTTCGAGGCCGGTATCGGTTTCAGTGTGCCACTCAAGAGCAAGACCGATGACTTTATTGGCCGTGAGGCCTTGCTGCGGCGCAGTGCGCATCCCACGCACAAACTGGTCGGGCTGACACTGCAAGGCAATGAAGTGGCTCATCATGGTGATGGCGTGTACCACGGGCGCGCGCAGGTCGGTGTTATCACCAGCGCCTGTCGCTCGCCATTGCTGGCCAGCAATATTGCCCTGTGTCGGGTGGATGTGGCCTACGCGGAGCCTGGCCAAGCGCTGCAGGTGGGTAAAGTCGATGGTTTGCAAAAACGCATCGACGCTACGGTCTGTGCGCCGATCTTCTATGACCCGGACAAGAGCCGCGTGCGTGCCTGACCCGGCACGCTCACCGGAACACCTACCGACGCCACAAGGTCCATCGCCGCTGGCTAGCCAGCGGCGACTGGCCGCACCTCAAAGATCGCGCCTTCGATACCCAGCACCTCGCCGCCATCGGTGAAAATGCCCGTGCCCTCTTCCTGCACCCACTTGACCGTGCCATCGGCGCAACGGATCTGATACGTCAGCGAATACGGTTCGCGCCGGAGCAATGCGGTTTGTACGCCATACCAGATGTAATCAGCGTACTCCGGCAAGATCAGCCGACCATAGCCGCCGGCGTCCCGGTCCTCGATAGCTTGCGCGCTGAAACCGGTCAGTTGCTCACACCCTCGACTGACGAATTCCATGCTCCACTCACGATTGATCCGGCCGCGATAAATCATGAACGGCAAGTTGTGCAACAGGTCGCTGGCACTGCGATGGCTGGCCAGCAATTGAATTTCCTGCTGACGCCGAGAGGTGCGGTCTTGAAACGACAACAGGGCACAGCCGGCCTTGAACCGGCAATACACCTCACACCAGAGCACCCCGTTGCCCTGATCGATCAGCCGCAGCTCAAGGGATTGCGCTACGGGTTCTGGCGTTTGCCAACGGGCGATGAAGGCCTGCCACAGCGCTTGGTCTTCATGGTGAACCGCATCGCTGAGCAGGCTGCCGACCGTCGGCGTCATACGCTGTGACCAGTGGGCGTTGTGCCCGATGATCCGTGCCTCGCCATCGAGCACCACCAGTGCGACAGGAAAGTCATCCAGCAGGTTGGCCACGCTCGCGAACTCAGTGAACGGCATTGGTCCTCCCTCCGACAAACTGGGTGGCACAGTTCTGGTGAACCCAGGCCGCCAACTCAAGGCGCGAACGCATCTGCAATTTGCGCATCAGGTTCTTCACGTACACCTTCACCGTCCCCTCGCTGATCCGCAGGTCACGGGCAATGAGTTTGTTGCTCAACCCATGGGCAAGCAGGTTGAGGGTTTGCTTCTCCCGCTCGGTGAGGCCCGCGAACTGGCCATGGGCCGCGCTTGCGGCATCGCTGACGGCTGTGCCGGAAGCATCCGCGAGCAAGGCCACCAGGCTCTCGTTGAGCACCGCCGAGCCTCGGCCACAACAGCGGACATAGTCGAGCAAAACCTCGGGATCGGTGTCTTTAAGCAAGAAGCCCTGAGCCCCGAGGCGCAACGCGGTGACCAGTTCCACCCGGTCAAGCGAGGCCGTCAGCACGATCACCTGACATTCACACTTGAGCCGGTTCAACTCCTCAAGCACCTGCAGCCCCGTCATGCCAGGCATGTGCAGGTCGAGCAAGACGCAATCGGGCTTGAGCCCCAGCACCAGGTCGATCCCCAGCAGCCCTTCTGCCGCCTGCCCGACCACTTCATGGTCGCCGCTGTCGGCGAACATTTCCGAAAGGCCACGGCGGAACAAGGGATGGTCATCAATCAAGACGATCGATGTGTGATTCATGGGTGACTCCTCAAGGAAAATGCCTCAGCTGGGAGCACCAGCGCCAGGCGAGTGCCTCCACCCTGGCGTGCCCCGACCTCAAACCCGGCGCCGATCAGCGCCGCCCGTTCCTGCATGATGGACATGCCAAAATGCCCAACCTCACGTGAAGCCGGTTGCAGCCCGATGCCATCGTCCTCGACATGCATCAACACCCCGGCGGCATTGTCACGGACAAGGCTGATCCAGACATTGCGCGCCCGCGCATGGCGCAGCGCGTTGACCAGTGCCTCGCGAACAATTTGCAGCAGTTGCAGTTCGACGTCGCCCGACAACAGCCCATCGGGCAATCGGTTGTCCAGATGAAACACCATGTTGCTGCGCCGTGAGAGCTCCTCGACGGATTCGCCGAGAGACTCACGCAGGGTTTTGCCGTTCATGGTCAGCCGCGCTTCACTGATCAGTTCGCGGACTTGCCGCTGTAACCTCGACAGCCCGCCCTTGAGCACCTCGACGATGGCCAAGGCCTTGTCTGGCTGCTGTATACGACGCTGCAGCCGAGCGGTCTGCAGTGACAGATAGGCCAGCTCCTGGGCGACCCCATCATGCAATTCCCGGGCAATCATCGACTGCGGTACTGCACGTTGGCCGGGTGATAGCAGGGAGCCTTTGAATGCATTCAGCAACACGCGCTCAATAAAGCGGGCAAGCTCCAGCAGCAGCGTCCGCGCACCCTCGGGAGCGGCCTCCACGACACTCATCGTCAACCGTCCATGCCCCTCTTGGCCGGGCACGTGAACGTTGACCGCACGTTCGTCTTCGGGCGCGGCCGGCATGTGCAGGTCCAGGTGCAGGCTCGCGCCCACAAGCAGGCTGGAGGCTTGGGCAACAAAGCCCTCGAGCAGCAGATTGACGTCCTCTTCACCCAGCAGGGCAAACAGCAACTCGGTTTGCAGTAACGCCAACGCCTTCTGGTCGATAGCCGCGTACTCGCTCATTGGACAATCCGTCAAAGACCTTCCTCCTGCATGCCGACAGCGGTGTCATTGCAGGATGAATCAATGAGCAAGTTCCGTACCCCTTTGCATTACCCCTTAAGAGGTACTCCCAATGAGCGAATTGCCAGGTAATTCCCTGTAGGAAACTATATCCACCAACAGGAAAGAGCGCCCTGAGCCACCCGTGCAAGGCGCAGGCGCTGCCCGAGGCGAAACAGCGCGCACCAACAGAAGGCCTGAAGGCCTCGATTGCATCAAAGCGTTGCACGCGACCTTACGACTTGACCCTGCCACTGATGAGCCTATCCCGCCTGGCCAGTCCTTCAGGCTTGCCAGGGTGATCCACCCAGCAGAGAGCGCACATGGCCAACTCAACGGCAAGCCCCCATGCTCCATTCAAAAGCGTCCCTTACTACCCGCCCATGGCAATCAATCCCGATGCCCAGTGCCACCTTGTGATCAGCGACGGCAGTGACTTGCCGCGCACACAGGCACTGGTCAGCCGCCTGGTGCAAACCCGACAGGTCGACTGCCTTGTTCTGGGAGCCGCGGACAGCCCTTCGCTGCAGAGCCTGCAGCAGGTCCTGGAGCAGCGCTTTGCACGCCTGCATGTGGGTGTGCAACTGCATGTGCTCGGCAGCGAAGCCTTCATCTGGGCGATCCATGCACAGGCCATCACGCACGGTTTGTCGAACGACGAAATCAGCCTCTGCGCCCCAACCGAAACTGTGCAACGCCTTGTTTACTGTGTGCACTGCTCCAGCGTGCACAGCCACCCGCTGGCCGACGCGGTGAAATGCCCGGCCTGCGCTGTTGCCTTGGAGGTGCGTGGGCATTTCTCACGACGCTTGGGTGCCTACCTGGGCGTTTGCCTGAATGCAGACGCACCCTACTCGGAGTTGCCAGCATGAATGACGTTATCCAGGTACGCGTGCAGGCTGCCATCAACATCACCCCGGTGATTCGCGAGATCACCTTTGAAGCCGTCGACACCGCCCTGCCCCCTTACTCGGCAGGCAGCCATATCCAGGTACATGTTCCGCTGGCACAACGCACCCTGCGCAATGCCTACTCACTGCTGAACGCACCTGCAGGCCGCACGGCCTATCGCATTGCCGTGCGCTTGCAGGAACACTCACGCGGCGGTTCAAGGTACCTGCACGAAACCCTGAAGGTGGGCGACGTGCTGAACGTCTCTCGCCCCGCCAACCTGTTCCCCATTCATACCCTGGGTCGTCATCACATCCTGATCGCCGGGGGTATCGGCATCACACCGTTTCTGGCCTACAGCGAGCACCTGTTATGCGAAGGCGCCTCATTTGAGCTGCACTACGCCTATCGCAGCGGCCTCACCGATGCCTATGTGCAGCCGCTGGCCACGCGCCTGGGCGACAGGCTGCATGCCTACGACAGCCTTGAGCGGCCACTGAACCTGGCACCGATCCTGAGCAACCAACCACTGGGCAGCCACCTGTACATCTGCGGGCCGCAGCGACTGCTGGCCAGCGTCCGGGAACAGGCCAGTGCCTTGGGCTGGCCGGACGGACGTATTCACTGGGAAGCCTTCAGCAGCGCCGAACCCGGCGTACCGTTCAGCGTTGAATTGGCACAGAGCGGACGGCGTATCGAGGTCGGCGCTGACGAAAGCCTGCTCGAAGCCCTCGAGGCCAATGCTGTCGAAATTCCCAACCTCTGCCGTGGCGGGGTTTGCGGGCAATGCGTGACCCGCTACGTGACGGGCGATGTAACCCACCGCGACCACTTCCTTGCCGCTACCGAGCGCGCTGACCGCCTGATGCCGTGTGTGTCCCGCGGCTGTGGCAGCTCGCTGGTGCTCGACCTCTGACTTTTGCCTGGAGCCTGGCCATGACACCGACCCTCAAACCCATCGAGACGTACCGCGACGACTTCACCTTTAGCAACAGTGCCCAAGCGATCGCACGTTTTCCGTTCCCATTCCCGGAAGACCAGTACATGTACTCGGTCAACATCGAACCGGCCACGCCCCGCGAGCCGGGCTCGGTGTTCGAGCACTGGTTCGACATTGACGAGCACTACCGCTCCGAGATGGCCGAGCGGGCGCGGGTAGTGCAGCAAGACCCGCGCCGCTATCTGGTCATGCCACATATGCAGACGGCTTCCTGGGACGCGCTGCAGATGTTCATGGAACACCTGAGCAACGACTACCCGACGCTATTCAGCCTCACCCGTACCGGTGACCAATGGCATTGGCAGAACCACGTTCTGGGTATCGATCAGCACTTTACCTTTGGTGATCCCGACACACTGCCCTGCGAACCACTGGAGTTCATTACCCGCCAGGTTCAGGGGGATATCGCCCTGCTCGACCAGCGCGACAACGACCTGTTCATGGATGCGGGCATGGTCACAAGCCCGGCGGACTGGTCACTGGCCTTCGACGCCGGCATGAGTTTCAAGCAATGGCACACCCCAGTGCCCATGGCGCATGAACTGGGCGTGTTTGACCGTGCCTTGAAATACCTGCTGAACATTCAAGTGGACAAGCCGGTACGCCGCTTGAACTGGACGCTGACGATCAATCCGCGCATGGACACTTCGCCGGAAACCTTCCATGAATGGGGCCACGACCGCAGCACCGTCACCGCAGAAAACGCCGGGGCCTTGGTGCACCTGCGGGTCGAGCTGCAATTCATGGCGCGCCTGCCGCGCAGCAACGGGCTGATGTTCAGTATTCGTACCTACCTGATCAGCCTCAACGAACTCGTCACCAACCCCGCCTGGGCCAAGCGCCTGCATCGCGTGCTACGCGACTTGCCCGCCCCCATCGCCGACTACAAGGGCATGACCCGCTACCGCCAGCCATTGCTGGAGTGGCTCAGCCAGTTCGACCCACACGCCTGACTCTCTCAACGACCCGTTAGAAGGAAACGATCAATGGCTCATTCATGGCGCATCAGCGCACTGCGCGACCGACACCTGGCCCTGGGCTCCGCGCTCGAAGACTGGAACGGCATGGGCACCGCCTGGACCTACGCCTCGGACCTGGCCGACCATCACGAGGCGATCCGTACCAAGGCTGGCCTGATGGATGTCTCGGGGCTGAAGAAAGTCCACTACGTCGGGCCTCACGCCGAAAGCCTGCTCAGCTACGCCACCACTCGGGATATCAGCAAGGTCTACCCGGGCAAGTCGGTGTATGCCTGCATGCTCAACGAAGACGGGAAGTTCGCCGATGACTGCGTGATCTATCGCACGGGCCCTAACGCCTTCATGGTCGTGCACGGGGCAGGCAACGGCCATGAGATGCTGGTTCGCCAGGCGGCGGGGCGCCAGGTCGCCGTGCTGTTCGATGACGACCTCCACGACCTCTCGCTGCAAGGCCCCTTGGCGGTGGACTTCCTTGCCGAACACGTGCCGGGCATTCGCGACCTGCCCTACTTCCACCATGTCCAGACCACACTCTTCGGTCGCCCGGTGATGATCTCGCGCACCGGCTACACCGGCGAACGCGGCTATGAGATCTTCTGCAAGGCCGCCGATGCCCCCTTGATCTGGGACACCATTCTGGAGAAAGGCCATCCTCTGGGCATCATCCCCTGTGCGTTCCTCGCCCTGGATTGGCTGCGCACCGAAAGCTACCTGCTGTTCTTCCCCTATGACAATTCCGAGATGTACCCGTTTGCGCAGGAAAAAGCCGGGGACACGCTCTGGGAGCTGGGCCTGGACTTCACCGTCTCGCCAGGCAAGCAGGACTTTCGCGGCGCCCACGAGCACTATCGCCTGCAAGGTCAGGAGCGTTTCAAGATCTTCGGCGTACTGATAGACGCCCCACTCGCCGCCGAACCAGGCGATACCTTATGGCAGGACGGCAAGCAGGTCGGCGTTATCACCTGCCCTATGTACTCACGCCTGACACAACGTTCCCTGGCCATCGCCCGAATGGACACCGCCATCGCCGTGCATGGCACGCCACTGGTGGTCAAAGGCAGCCTGGAAGCCAGCGCCATCGCCCATGAAATGCCGTTCGACGACCCCGAGAAGAAAAAACGTACCGCCAAAGGCTAACCCGACACACGGGGCCGCAGCCGCGCGCCCCGTGTGCTGTCACCCATTCCCTCCATTGGATCACCCCGCCATGAACCAGTTCGTCTTGAAAATCAGTTGCCCGGCACGCTCGGGTATCGTCGCCGCCGTCACCACCTTCCTTGCGAACCAACAGTGCTACATCAGCGAACTCTCGCAGTTTGACGACGAAGTCACCTCGCGCTTTTTCATGCGCGCGGTGTTCCGCTTCAACGACGGTTGCGAGCCCGACATCGACCGTGTGCGCAGCGGTTTCGTTGACGTTGCCACGCCACTGGAGATGCAGTGGGAACTGTTTTCCTCCAGCCAGCCGCCCAAAGTGCTGATCATGGTCAGCAAGTTCGACCATTGCCTGGTGGACCTGCTGTACCGCCATCACAAAGGCGAGCTCCACATGGAGATCACCGCTGTTGTCTCCAACCACCTCGATCTGCGGCACATGGCCGAACGCGAGGGTATCCGCTTCATCTACCTGCCGGTGAACAAAGACAACAAGGCCCAGCAGGAAGCCGAACTGATGAAAATCGTCGAGGAAACCGGAACCGACCTGGTGGTGCTTGCGCGCTACATGCAAATTCTGTCCGACGACCTCTGCCGCAAGCTGTCTGGCCGCGCAATCAACATCCACCACTCCTTCCTGCCCGGCTTCAAGGGTGCCAAACCCTACCACCAGGCCTACGCACGTGGCGTTAAACTGATCGGCGCCACCGCCCACTACGTGACCAGCGACCTCGACGAGGGCCCGATCATCGAGCAGGAAGTACAGCGTGTTGACCACGCCCACCAGGCCGAGCAGTTGGTGGCAATCGGCCGGGATACCGAGACCATTGCACTCTCCAAAGCACTGAAGTACCACTTGCAGCACCGGGTGTTCATTAACGGCGACAAGACCGTCATCTTCAGCTGAGCCCCACTCGCCAGCCGTTGCCACAGACGCGGGCCACCGGCAGAGATGTCGGTGGCTCTTGCGCAGCAGGCGCCCTCACCTGCCCCTTCACCGATACCGCCCTCAGCCCAGCGACGGCAAACTCAGCTCAACCGCGGTCAGCGGCGCGTTTACGACAAAGCCGTTCCACAACTCGCTGAACGTCTGCCCATTGCGCGGATGCCGGCAGGTTGGCGCCAGCTGGGCCAGGGGTTTAAGCACAAAGGCCTGCTCCAGGATCTCTGGCCGTGGCAACTCAAGGTCACCGAACTGTCCAACCTGCTCGCCATACATCAACAGATCAATGTCCAGGCTGACCTGCTCCGGGGTCTGCCGGCAGCGGCCGAAATGCGCCTCCAGCGCCTTGAGCTCAGCAACCAGGGAGGCCAGGGAACGGGTGGTCTGCGCCTGCACGACCATATTGAAAAAGGCCGGTGCTTCTAGCCCGACCGCGCTGCTTTCAAAGACCGGAGAACAACGCAATGGCCCCAGCGACGCCCGCAACGCGATGCACGCCTGACTCAAATGCCATTGCCGGCGTAGGTTGCTACCCAGGCCCAGGTAGATGTCATGGACCTGGATGTCCGTGACCCCGACGGTGCGAATCTGTAGAGCGGTCATAACAACACCCTGAAAAACACCGACCATCAACCGTGATGCAAAGGGGCGACCTGCATCCACAGGTCGCCCCTTTCGCCCACCCTCGAGGCTCAGACCGCGTCGGCGCCAACCTCTGCGGTACGAATCCGGACAACCTGTGACGCCTCGGTGACGAACAGCTTGCCATCCCCGATCTTGCCCGTGCGTGCAGCGTTGATGATGGCTTCCAGCGCTGCCTCGCACAGCGCATCGGTGACAATCGCTTCAAGCTTGATCTTGGGAATCAGGTCGACAACGTATTCAGAGCCCCGATAGATTTCGGAGTGCCCCTTCTGCCGACCGAAGCCCTTGACCTCGGTCACCGTCAACCCTGTCACCCCCACTTCGGCCAAGGCCTCACGTACATCGTCGAGTTTGAAAGGCCTGATGATCGCAGTGATCACTTTCATGAGTGCGCTCCTTAATTCGAGTACTTGTAGCCCACTTCACCATGAGACGACAGGTCCAGACCGTCCACTTCATGTTCTTCGTCGACACGAAGGCCACGGCATAGCACGGCGGCCACCTTGAAGGCGATAAAGCTCGACACCGCCGAGAACAGGATGCTGAACGCCAAGACGCCACCATTGACCAACAACTGATCCAGCACGCCGCGCTCCCCGCTGAAACCCAGCCCGCCCAGAGAGGTCATGGCGAACACCGGGGTCAGCAAACCGCCGACGATACCGCCAACGCCATGCACGCCAAACACATCGAATGCGTCGTCCAGCCCCAGGATCGGCTTGAGTTTTTCCACGGCCCACAAGCAGATCGGCGCAACGATCAAACCCAGCAGGATAGACCCCATTGGGCCTACGAAACCGCAGGCCGGGGTGATCGCGACAAGGCCGGCAATAGCCCCGGACAACGCCCCCAGCATGCTCGGCTTGCCACGATGCTTCCACTCGACGAACAACCACGCCAACGCCCCTGCCGCGCTGGCGAGCATGGTGTTGACCATCACCAGCATGGCAAAACCATTGGCCACCAATGCACAACCGCCACAGAAACCCAGCCAGCCCACCCACAGCATCGAGCCACCGGTCATGGTCATGGTCATGTTATGCGGCGCCAGCGCCGAGGTTCCGTAGCCGCGACGGCGCCCCAGCAGGAAGGCGCCGATCAGCGATGCAATGCCGACATTGACGTGCACCACGTTACCGCCCGCGAAGTCCTGAACACCCAGGTCGAACACCCAACCGCCTCCCCATGCCATATGCGCCATGGGGAGGTAATTGATCGTCAACCAGATGGCCATGAACACCATGACCGCCGAAAATTTCATCCGCTCAGCGAAACCGCCGCAGATGATCGCCGGGGTAATGGCCGCGAACAGCAGCATGAACAAGAAGTACAGCAACTCAGGAATGGTGCCTTGAAGTGCGTCGGGGCCTACGCCCTTGAGAAACAGTTTATCGAGCCCACCAATAACCGCTTGCCATTCGCCACCTGACGTGAACGTCAGGGAATAGCCGTAAATCGCAAACAGCACCGACATCAACGATGCAACTGAAAACACCTGCATCAGAATCGAGAGCACATTCTTGCTACGTGCCAGGCCACCATAGAACAACGCCAAGCCAGGCAAGGTCATCAACAACACCACCAACGCGCACGTCGTCACAAAGGCGGTGTCACCGCTGTTAAGCGCAAGCGGCTGATCCGCCGCCCACGTAGGGAGCGTCACTGACGTGAGCGCAGCGACCGCCGCCAATCGGCCACCTCTGAAAGAACCGTTCATGTGTATTCCTCAACAGTGATGCAGCATTGCTCTCATAAGTGGCGTGCGATCAATCGCCCGCCCCTAGCCTCAGGTTCGTCAACAAAATTTCCCAAAAAGAAAATTTCATTCCCGAAGGTAAAAGCAATCTATCTGCCAAACTGCCTGCCATTACCTCCAAGGAGGTAACAAAAAACCGCATGGATCGACAGGGACACCGAAGGAATCGAGGTACAGGGATGAGAGCGCGCGTAGCGGAAGGTACTCGCCGCTACGCGCTGGTGCATCATGGCCGTGAACAGAACAAAATCGGGCGTTTTGCCCAGCCGCGTCAGCGCTTCGCCGCCAGCGCGGCCATTAATGCGGCATCGTGCCCGTAGATATCCGGGGCATAGGACACCTTGCCCTGGCTGTCGGCCTGAGCCGTCCAGTAAGTGAGCACAATCGGTACTGGCGTTGCCAGGCGGAACTCATGGGTAAGCCCGGTGCTCAACAGTTGGTCCGTGCGGGCACGCTCGGGCGGGCTCAACAACAGATCGCGCAACTGCAACGCGTGCTCGACCCGCACACAACCCGAGCTGAACGCGCGAGGCCCTTTGTTGAACAGCGCCTGGCTGGGCGTGTCGTGCAGGTACACCGAAAACGGGTTAGGGAAACGAATCGCCATCTGCCCGAGCGGGTTCCTCGGCCCCGCACCCTGACGCAAGAGGATGTTGCCGGGATTCTCCCAATCGATATCCTCCGGCGCCAATAGCTGCCCATCGCTGTCCAGCACCTGCAAGTTCTGGCGGCTCAGGAAGGCCTGATCCCGACGGATTTCCGGGAGCTTGTCTTCACGCAGAATGGTTGGCGGCACCGTCCAGGTCGGGTTCAGGGTCAGCCGCGTTACCTGGGACTTCAGCAGCGGGGTCTGGCGCTCGGCACGGCCCACCTGCGTGCGCGTCTGCCATACCGGTACCCCGTTCTGATAGACGATCAACTGGGCCGCCGCGACATTGACCAACAGGCTGGTAGGCTCCATTTCCTGGGCCAGCCAGCGAAAGCGTTCAAGGTTGATGCGCAACTGCTCGCGCCGCGCCGCCGGGCTGACGTTCAACTCGTTCAAGGTTCCCGGCCCGATCACCCCGTCCGCTTGCAGCGAATGGCTGAGCTGGAAATTTTTCACCGCATTGACCAGCGTGGCACTGTAGTGCGAATCGACGGTAACCGGGAGGCTGCTCAAATAGCCCTCGTTCAACAACCGCTGTGCAAGCTGCGGCACCCGCTCATCCTGCATGTCCGGGCGCAGCAACGGGCCGCTGGCAAGCGACTGCCAGTGGGGCAACGGCTGCTGGCGCTGCTGGGCATACACATGACGCAGGTATTGATACTGCTCCAGGCTCGGGCGGGCCTGGGTAAAGGCCCCGGCAATGTTCTGCAGCCCCGGACCGGCGAGCGCCAGCACCTCGGCCTGTCGGTCGCGTTGTACCTCGTTGGCATGCCACAGGGGCTCGAAACGCGCCTGCTGCAAACGGCCATAGTGCAGATCCTGTAGAGCCTGCAGGTACTGTTGGCTGATCTGGATATCAGCACACAGCGCGTCGCCCGCCCCATTGCCAGCCGGCAACGCGTAGTTGGCCGGGTCCAGGCCATCGTCGGCCAAGCGCTGCAACTCAGCCTGCAAGGCCGCCACGCGCCCGTTGACCGACCACAGCGCAAGGCCCTGTTGCTGCTGATAGAAGGCCTGCAGCAGCGCCTGCGTCGGCGTGTCCACGTGCTTGGCCAGGCCCGGGCACGCGACCGCCAATTGGGTGAGCGCTAATTGCAGCGGGCTTTGATTCTCGGCGGGCGCCACTTCGGCAAACGCGACCAATGGCGCAGCGAGCAAGCAAATGCTCAAGTAACATGCGGACTTTTTGAACAACTGCTTTACTCCAATCCATGGCCGTCACGGTTGACGGTCAACCTTTGCAGCAGATACGACAAACAATCGGGCCAGTGTACAAGCTAGGCTGCCGAGGTGGACGACACGATGTCAGGAGTCAAAGTGGCAAGGGAGACTCTTCACACATGCTGACCTTTTTGTGCCGACTTTTTCTGGCAACAGCAACCTTGGGCGTGATCTGCACGCCAACGTTCGCCGCCAACACAAACAACCCTGCTTTGTATGACAGCCTCTCGCAGGCCGCTCCAGAACTCAATCCCCAAGCGCTAAAAGGCGCCCTGAGCGCCATGCAATGTGCCGTCAATAACGGCGCCCGGCAAGCGCGACACCTGGCCGTGATCGACTACTCCCAACCCTCCACGGCACGCCGGCTCTGGATCTTCGACCTGAACAAGAAGACTGTGGTGCTGCGCGACCTGGTCGCCCATGGACAAAAGTCCGGGGAAAATTTCGCCACCCAGTTTTCCAATCGCCTAGGCAGCTACCAGTCCAGCCTAGGGCTGTTCCGCACCCAGGAAAGCTATGAGGGCACCCACGGTTACTCGCTACGCATGGACGGCCTGGAGCCGGGCTTCAACGACCAGGCGCGGGACCGTGCCATCGTGATTCATGCCGCCGACTATGTGAACCCCTTGTGGAGCAAGCGCCAGGGCCGTATCGGCCGCAGCCAGGGCTGCCCGGCTGTTCGACCACAAGTGGCGCGCCAGGTTATCGACAAACTCAAGGGCGGCCAGTTCATGTTCTCCTGGTACCCCGACCAACGCTGGCTGAAATCCTCGGCCTACCTCAACTGCCAACCACGGCAGGTGGCAAGCATCCTGACCGCCAGCGGGGGCTGAAACGCAGCGGCACACTAGCCAGGAATATCGGCGTCCGTCGGCCCATCGACCAGATTGCCGCGCACCTCGATGGCATGGCCGAAGAACAACTCACCGTCCTCATGCCAAAAGGTGAAATCCCCGGCGTCGTCGATCTCGATGGTCAGCAGCTTCATGCGTGACAGGAAGTCCGCAGCAGTGCATTGCGCTTCATCCTCGCCAAGCCAGTGTTCGTTCTTCAGCGGCAACAATTGGCTCAACGCAAAATCGCTGATACGACGATGCCACTGCTGCTGTGCCTGAAACAGGCCCGCAGCCAGCGAGATGACAGCCTGAGGGCTCTCAGGGTCGGCACAACGCAACAGCAGGTTGATCTCTGAACCGTTCCAGAGCGCCGTCCCCTCAAACTGATCGGAGCACTTTTCCCGCTCAAGCACGCCAAATTCCGGGGTATCCAACCGCACAGGAATTTGCAGGTCGTCCGCAACGCGTTTCAGCTCGGCATCGGCGGCCTGACAAGGCGTGATACTGCGCACCAGGACCGCGCCGCTCGCCGTCTCCCCCTGCACATGGAGGGTATGCTGACTGAAGGCACGGACCTGACGCATCCAATGTTCGACTGCACTCTTTTCTACCGGCATCTCACAACGCTGCCGCTGCTGCGTCAGGGTACCGTCCTGGCTTTTCCAGGCGGCCAGGTAGAACACCAGCGTCCATTGCTCAGTGTTACCAATACAACCCGCCCCCGAACCAAAGGCAT
This sequence comes from Pseudomonas sp. HLS-6, assembly GCF_002753995.1. Taxonomy (NCBI): domain Bacteria; kingdom Pseudomonadati; phylum Pseudomonadota; class Gammaproteobacteria; order Pseudomonadales; family Pseudomonadaceae; genus Pseudomonas; species Pseudomonas sp. HLS-6. The sequence continues at coordinate 2,253,103 of NZ_CP024478.1, read as the reverse complement.
CGACCAGCCCGATAACCGGTTCATCCGTGTTCAACATGCGCGCGTTTCCTTTGTCTGTAGTTGGGGCCGCCTTATTGTCCACATATCCGCTACTGTGCGCACGCTTCGCACGAGAGTGCCTATTTCTCGTGTTCTGGCGGTTGCGCGAGGGGGGGCATTCGGGTGCGCTGGCCCCCTTGAGCCCGCTGTACCCATCCAATTTTAAAAGCTAACAATTTCAATAAGTTACAAATCACTACATCGTACCTGATTTCGTAGATGCCATGAGCGGTTGCTTCGGGTCGTTTTCGACTTCTCATGACGGGCAAGAATCCACAACCAAAAGCAGCCATAGAGCTTTGCAATAAATTTTAAAAGATGACTACTCTAATAACCGTCGCTGACGGTCATGAGATCCTAACCTATCACTACTAACACGCGCGGTGACTGAAACATAAATTCATTTCCGTCAGAATGGCAGCCGGACTAGACCATTGGTGGCCATGATGGCTGCCGAGCGAACTCAAGGAGTTGGATGTGGGTTTTCAAAAGCGTATTCGGGATTTGGTCATCACAGTTAGCGAAGGCATGTTTGAGCGTGAAGAGATCATCGCGGTGTCCCTGCTGGGGGCGCTCTGTGGGCAGAACACTTTTCTATACGGGCCACCAGGTACCGCCAAGAGTCTGATTTCTCGCCGTATAGCTTGCGCCTTTGAGCAGCCGATTTATTTCGAGTATCTGATGAACCGCTTCAGTACACCCGAAGAGGTTTTTGGTCCTGTGTCCATCAAGGCGCTGAAAGAAGATCACTACATTCGTAAAACAGACAATTACCTGCCTAAAGCCGATTTCGCCTTCTTGGATGAAATCTGGAAATCCAGCCCCGCTATTTTGAACACCCTGCTGACATTGATTAACGAGCATGTATTTCGCAACGGTGAAGCCAATGAGAAAGCCCCACTCAAGGCACTGATTGCTGCATCAAACGAAACACCAGGCGCCAATCAGGGCCTGGAAGCCTTGTACGACCGTTTTATTCTACGGCTGATGGTGGGGCCTATTCGTGAAGGTCAACACTTTGATCAGTTACTGAATAGCAAACCAACCGCAGCCAAAATCGACATTCCATCGGCTCTGCGGGTTACGCCGACTGAGTGGTCGGAGTGGATGGCGCAATTGCACGAGGTCAAGCTTTCGGCAGAGACGCTGACCATCATTCATTTGATCCGCGGGCAGTTAGTGCAGCAGTACGAAACGCTCAAGGTTTATGTGTCCGACCGCCGCTGGCAGCGCGCGGCAATGCTGATGAAGGCTGCAGCCTTTTTTAACGACCGCCGGGAAACCAACCACAGCGATGCTTTGCTGCTGCAACACTGCCTGTGGACGCATGACGAAAATCGTCAGGCTGTCTGGGATATTGTCGCAGAAGCGGTGAAGGCTTGCGGCTTTGACTGCGGTATAGATCTGGCTGGACTTGATAAAGAGAAAGATGCACTCGATATAGAAATAAAAAATGAGCTTTATTACTCAGCAGATGTTTATGCAACAAAAAATATTGGAGGAAATGAGTATTTTGTCGGAGAGCTAGAATTTATATCCAACATTCATCGCAGCGGAGCAAGAGAGGAAAATCGCAAATTTCTTATAAGCAAAGAAATGTATAAAGAAAAAATAGAGTTTCACCCTGTCGACGATCAAGGCAATGAAATCTCAGATATGATCTGCGGATTTGATGGGCAAGGCTCGTGCCTTGTCAGCCTAAACAGCAGGTATAGTCGCAATGAATATAAAAAAATGCAGTTCACTCCCAAAATAATTTTTCACAAGGGATGCGAAAAAGAAGACGTTAACAATCGCTTAAGATCCTCGCTAACTAAATCTGTCGCCGGAATTCGTCAAAAGTTACTCGACGCGCTTAAAAATGTTGAGGAAAAAGCCAAAAACCATAAGTCAAAGCTGGCATCCCCATTTGTACCTGGCGATAAAACCAGCCTAGCAATTACTGGTATTTCCGAACAAATTGATGGGTTACAACTTCGGATCAAGGACTGTGAGCGACTGGAAGAACTATGCCGTCGCTAGATCAAATAGCCGTCGAAGCCAAGATAGCTATCACCTCATTGAGGCAGTCATATGCATCACTGCTGGATAGCTCTGGTTCGATTGCAGGCCATGTTGCCGAGAGAGTTCGACTATGGCAGTCGGCTTCGGCTGCTGAACTGAAAGCAGATTTTCCCTTTGCGTCATATGAGCAACAGCTATCGAACTGGCAAACCCGGAACCAGTCTCCTCCTGTTTTGAGTGCAGAACTGGCAGCGGCTGTTAAGGACTATGTTGCTCTGTGCCATGCAGCCAAGCTGCCCGACAATCAATCTTTTTGGCAGCGTGAATTGGCGGCTGTGACGGACACTGAGAAGATTGCGGAAAAACGCCAGACAGATAGCACTGTCAGCGCTCGTCTTTTGCGTGATGAATGGCAAAAAGCCTTGGATAAGGCACGTGCAGAGTGGGAGCTTGAGCGTATATCCGTACTGCGCCGGCAGTTCATGGAGGAGCTCGAAGCATTTCTGCAGTTACTGCAACAGCTTCACCAGCAGTTGGAAATACTGGGGTTGGACCCTGGTATTTTCCTTGATCTGTCCAAGGTCAACCTGTCTGCACAGGAGATAGAGCGCTTTCAACGTTGGGCCAAATACTTGGCCAATGATCCTGGCGTTAGGTCGCTATGTGATCTGCTAGGCAAACTGCGTCAGTTGGAGGTTTCAGAACGCATCGAACGAACCCAGGTGCATTATAAGCAGGACGTTGGATTACCGGATATCAATTCGCAGGAAGAGATCATTGGTATTCGTTTGGGGCGTGATATCGAGCATGTGCTGCCCAGCGAACTGGCTCTGCTGGCTGACCCCGAAACTTCCATTCTTTTCGATCTCAAGTACGTCGAGTCACGCCTGATGTGTTTTGACATGCAGGGTATTCAGTGCGCTCAACAACATCACCAAAGAGAAGAGCTACGCAGCGTTGAAGAGGTGGCTAAACAAGGGCCAATGGTGATTTGTGTCGATACCAGTGGCTCTATGAGCGGTATGCCTGAGACGGTTGCCAAAGCCGTGGCGCTGTTTATCGCAGGCAAGGCCAAGCAGCAGAAACGTGCGTGCTATTTGATAAATTTCTCCACAGGTATCGAGACGCTGGATCTTGGAGACGACTTTGGCATGGAGGCCTTGATCAAGTTTCTGGGTATGTCCTTCCACGGCGGAACGGATGCCATTCCAGCATTGAATCATGCGCTAGGTGTGATACAAAACGAGACCTATGAGCGTGCTGACCTATTGATGATTTCAGACTTCATCATGGCTAGCTTGCCAGGGCAGATATGTCAGCAAATTGAACAGCAGCGCAAGCATGGCCACCGCTTCTATTCCTTAGTGGTTGGCGATTGCTTTATGAGTCAACGTTTAACCAGCCTGTTCGACCATGAATGGGTCTATGACCCGCACAGCAGCAAAATTCATGGATTGGTTGGTTTCCAGCAACGGTTGGCTGATGGTTTGGAGAATTAGTACGTTGAAACGTCCTGAGTCGAACCTAATTTGGTAGTTACATCTGACTGTCGTTTTTGGGTCGGTTTCAACCGATCGCGGCAGGCAGCAATCGGCCAGAAATAACCATGTGCACCCAGGGCAGAATCAAGCTGACACATGCATCCGGGGGCTTGCCTCAAAGACATTTACGGAAGCTGCCGCCCATCACTCATAGCAATGCCCCCCGATTCAGTGAATCGCACCGTTTTTCTAGGCGTATCCACCGTCCGCTGTTGGCCCAGAGTGTGTAAAAACGCACCGGTAAACCCTTGCTATGATTTCCGAGAATCTCAGCGTATGGGACGCCCATGAAACGGTTTATCCAGGGTGAACACCGAGGTCAAAGCACCTTACTTCCCGAAAGCCTCGACGACTACGTCAGCGATACCAATCCGGTTCGGGTGGTTGACGTTTTCGTCGATGAACTCGACCTAGCCACGCTAGGTTTTGATGGCGTCATTCCAGCCGAAACCGGAAGACCGGCTTACCACCCTTCGATCCTGCTGAAGATCTATATCTACGGCTATCTAAACCGCATTCAATCGAGCCGGCGTCTTGAGCGAGAAGCTCAGCGCAACGTCGAACTCATGTGGTTAACCGGGCGATTGATGCCCGATTTCAAGACCATCGCCAACTTCCGAAAAGATAACAGCAAGGCCATTCGCGGCGTCTGCCGCCAGTTCGTTTTGCTCTGCCAGCAGTTGGGTGTTGGCGCTGATGGAAAATTGACCCACCCTGCCGATTGAAATTTGACCCAGGGCGGATTGCTGATTTTGTTACCAGCAACTGTGGATAAGTCTACCAGCGCAGCTGCTTTTGAACCCACTCCCTCGCTGTCCCAGTTCAGCTGTTGAAGACCTGCCACATGCAGCCATGCAGCAGGCCGTCGTCACCATGAAATCAGAACGACTCATCGTCCTCCGGTTCCTGGCCGTCCTTACGCTTTCGCTCCCGTGATTTGATCTTGGCCTGGGCCGCCAAGCTACTGTGTTGCAGGCGATAGGACTCGTTACCGGTTTCGACGATGTGGCAGTGGTGGGTCAGCCGATCCAGCAGGGCGGTGGTCATCTTGGCGTCGCCGAACACGCTCGACCATTCGGCGAAGCTCAGGTTGGTGGTGATCACCACGCTGGTGTGTTCGTACAGCTTGGACAGCAGGTGAAACAGCAACGCACCGCCAGCCTGGCTGAACGGCAGATAACCCAGTTCGTCGAGGATGACCAGATCCATGCGCAGCAGTGCCTGGGCGATCCGCCCGGCTTTGCCGTCGTGTTTTTCGCGCTCCAGCAGATTGACCAGATCGACCGTGGAGTAGAAGCGCACGCGCTTGCCATGCCGGGTGATGCCGGACACGGCCAGCGCGGTGGCTAGGTGGGTTTTACCGGTGCCTGGCCCACCGATCAGCACCACGTTCTGCGCGGTGTCGGTAAAGGCCAGGCTGGCCAGCTCGCTGATCAGGCGTGCGTCGGCGCTAGAGGCGTTGAAATCGAAGCTGGCCAGATCGCGGTGCATCGGCAGCTTGGCCATGTTCATCTGGTGGCTCACCGAGCGCATGGCGCGATCTGTGTGCTCTTGTTCCAGCAGGTGTTCGAGCAGCCACTTGGACGAGGCTGTGTTCGACTCACCCTGTGCAGTTAACTCCGCCCAGGCCGTGGCCATGCCGTGCAGGCGCAGCTCCTTGAGTTCCGCCATCAAATCACGCATGACCGACCTCCTCGACCTGGCCACGCAGGCGGTCGTAGCGCGCCGTGTTAGCGACGGGGGCTTCCTTGAGCGACAAGTGGGTTTCGACGCTGGGTGGTGGTTCGGATGCTGTCAGCCGTGCCACGACATTGAGGATGTGTTCGGCGCTCAGGCTGCCACTCTCCAGTACCAGCTCAACGGCTACCAGCACGGCATCGAGCCCGGCGACCGGTACGGCAGCCAGAACTTGCGCCATGATCCGGTCACCGCCGGCATGACGCCCCAGACCGTGCTTAAGCTGACGCAGCGGCGCCGGCAGATCAGCAAAGGGCGCGCCGTTGCGCAGCGCACCGGGCTTGCGTTCGATCAGCGGGAGGTAGTGCTGCCAGTCATAGCTGACCTGGTCGCGATCCAGCAAGCGGACATGGCTGGCGATCAGCGCGTCGTCAGCCACCACCTCGATTCGCGTCGGATACAAACGGCTGCTGACCCACTTACCCGCGTACTCACACGGCACCGAGTAGCGGTTGCGCCCGACGCTGACCAGGCAGGTGCTGGAGACCCGCGCAGGCCGCTCGACGTAACCGTCGAATGGCGCTGGCACAGGCATCAGTTCAGCGCGCTCCAACTCCAGCACTTCGGCCACACTCAGACCGCTGTATTGAGGGTGCGTCAGCTCGTTCCAAAGCGCGCGGCAGCGCTGGCCCAGCCAGGCATTGAGTTCCTCGAAGGAGTGAAACTGGCAGTCCTGGGCGTCTAGCCAGATACGCCTGCGGCTGTCTTGCACGTTCTTTTCAACGATGCCCTTTTCCCAACCAGCGGCGACGTTGCAGAAGTCCGGATCGAACAGGTAATGCGCGCACATCACCGCAAAGCGTGCATTCACCGCCCGGCCTTTGCCCTTATTGACCTTGTCGACGGCGGTCTTCATGTTGTCGTAGATGCCCCGGCGCGGCACGCCGCCCAAGGCGCCGAACGAGCGTGTATGGGCGTCAAATAACATCTCATGGCCCTGGCTCGGATACGCCACAAGCCAGAACGCACGGCTGGCACACAGCTTCAGATGTGCCACCTGCATACGCCGGTAAATGCCGCCGACCAGCAAGCCTTCCTCGCTCCAGTCAAACTGAAACGCCTCGCCAAGAGCAAAGGTCAGCGGCACAAAGGCCTGCGACGCCTTGCCCTGTCCCCCTCGCCAGGCACGGATAAACGCGGTGAGCTGGCTGTAGCCACCGTCATAACCATCGGCTTTGATTTGCGCCAACAGCGCCTTGGCACTGCGCCGCTGTTGCTTGGGGCGCAGCGAATCGGCTTTTAGCGCCTGCTCTAGCGTGACGTGAAAAGGGCTGAGTTTGTTAAAGATCGCGCGGCGTTGGTACACCGGCTGCTTGGCCTCAGGTGCTCTGACCCACTTGCGAATCGTGTTGCGCGCCAGCCCGGTGCGCTTGGCTATCTCATGCAGCGACAGCTTGTCGCGGAAATACATCCGCCGAATTTTGCCCATCATTTCCATACTGATCACCCTGTGTTCTCCTGCTCAAAAATTGAGCAGAAGCAGTTGAACACCTGGGTCAGTTTTCAGTCGGCAGAACAGCCTCTACTGGGTCAGTTTTCGGTCAGCGGCAACACGGCTTCATCAGCTGCGTCAGATTGAACATCCCCGTTTCTTGCAACTCAACAGCGGCTCGATCGACCATCGCCTGCCATTCGGGGCTACCTTCCTGATCCAGCGGATAGCGCTCCAAATCTAGAATGTCTCGCATAGGTACCTCCTAGTAAGTGAGGCATGAACGTACCGCGAGAAAAACTTTCTCACAACGGCAGTAATTGTTAACTTACCATTAGAAAATCTTTTGCTAGGGGAGCAACATGGGCCGTCTACCACCGCTGAATGCCGTCAAAGCTTTTGAGGTTGCGGCACGAATGGGCAGCTTCGTATTGGCAGCTGAAGAACTGGGCGTATCCGCGGCTGCAGTTAGCCAGCAAGTCAAACACCTTGAAGACTTCCTGGAGCGCAAACTTTTTGTGCGAACCGGAAACCGCATCACGCTGACAGACGCCGGGCATGCCATCTATCCGCAGACCTCCCGTGCGTTGAACGACATCGCCGCCATGACAACACGTATCTTGGAGGGGGACTTACACTCACGACGACTGGTTGTCAGTGTTCCCTTTTCATTGGCAGAGTCCTGGCTCGCACCAAAGCTTTCAACACTCCTAGAGTCTTATCCGCAGTTGGCGGTAGATATCCGGGTTGAAGACGATCCGATAGACCTGATTCGTCATGACATTGACATTCGAGTCAGTTATGGCGATTACCATTACCCTGGCGTGACGGCCATACACCTGGTACGCGATGAGGTGGTCCCGGTCTGTACACCTGAATTTTGGTCGGCTCATGGTAATGACGAGTTTGACCTCTCGCAGATCCCCCAGAACTTGTTCATCCATACCCACTGGGGTGCCAGCTATGCGTCAGGCCCCACCTGGCACGATTGGTTTTCGCTGATATCCAGCAACCACTACCCCGACCCGAAGCAGGGCGTACGATGTGGCCTGTCCAGCTTGTCGGTTTCGCTGGCGCGCCTGGGCCTTGGTATTGCTCTAGGGCATAGACTTATTGCTCGAGCTGACCTGGATGCGGGGCGTTTGATCAGCTTGTCGTCGGTGTCGCTCCCACTTGGCCACCCCTATTGTGCGTTTATACCGGCCTCAAAGGTGGGCCGCAAAGACATCACTCGAATGATGGAATTGCTGGCGGATCAATAACGAAACAACGATGGCTCAAGGGCTGGCGCAGGCATTGCTCGGTGGTATGGAGGCCGACCGCTCAAGGCCGGAAATGCGCTAACGGTAAAACGGGCAGTGGCGCTCGCCCTGCCCGCTTTTCAGGCCACGACAGGTTCTGCGTCCAGGCCTTTCTGCACGTACCAGGACAACGGCAGCGTCAGCAACAAGGTGGTGGCCACGATGATCACGGCGAAGGGCACCCCCGTGATATCGCCCAGATGACCAAACACCACTGGCGCCAGCGCACCGCCACCAATCGTGCCGGTGTAGAACACGGCGAAGGCCTGTTCGCGCTTGCCTGGGCCGGCCAGGTCCGGCACGGTGCCATAGAGCACCGACGACGTACCGTTCAGCACCAGCCCCAGCAGCGGCAGGGTCGCCATCAGGCCGTAAAACGGCAGGTACACCGCCAAGATGATCAGCGCAGCGGTAGAGAACTCGGTCAGCCATACGGTCTTCATCATGCCAATGCGTACGCCCAGGTAGCCGCACAGCAACTTGCCGAACGCCCCACCGACGAACAACATCATCAGCGCCAACCCTATGCCTGCCGTCCCGGCCCCTTTGGCTTGCAGCAGGAACGGCAAGAAGGTGAGGAACCCCATCCGCACCGCGCTGTCCAGCGTGCCGGTCAGGACCAGGGCACGCAACCCGCCGACAGAACCCCGCCCGGCGTTTGCCGCGAAGGCTTTACCCTGAGCCGACGCGGGCTGCGCCTGCGCCGGAATCAGCCACCACAGCAGGCCCGCAGCCATCAGGCCGAGCAGGCCCATCAGGGTGACGCTGGCGCGCCAACTGATCAGCATCAGCAGCAGGCCGACAACGCCCGGCAGCAGCGTTTTACCGATGTCCCCAGCGAAGTTGTACTGCGACAACGCTTGCTTGACGCCCCCGTCCGCCTCGTGAGTGTCCGTAATCAACGAAGACGCCAGTGGGTGTTGAGTGCTCGCACCCAATCCCCCCAGCAACAGCGCCATCAACAGCAGGCTCAACCCACCAGCCTGCCCTGCCAACACATAGGCCAGCCCCGCAAGTGCGGTACCGGCCACCAACAGGCGTGCTCTCCCCCAGCGCCTCGCGGCACGGCTTGCCAATAACTGGAAACCGGCCATCATCCCCGAGTAGGCACCACGCAACAGGCCGATCTGGGCATAGCTCAAGGAAAACTGCGCCTGCCAGATCGGCAACAGCACATAGATAACGTCGGTCAGGCCATCATGGACAGCGTGGGCGCCACAACCCGCAATCAACGAGCGGCGACGCACCGTGGCATTAGTAGATTGCACTACAGGCAAAGACGGTCCTTCGTCGTTGAGCGCATTCATCGTGTAGAAATCCCCGCGGGTTGCACGCTGATCACCTCATACAGTCCTGGATGAAGGATACATCGCGACCAAGGGGTTTACAGCCCGTCGAGATCAACCTGCGTCACACACTCAGTACGCCCCTCTCAGGGTCAGCGTAAAACTGCGCGGCTCACCATAGAAGTTGTAGATGTTGGGGGTACCGACTGAGGCGTAGTAGGTGCGGTCCAACAGGTTGTTGATGTGCAGATCGACGCTGTGTTGTTTGTCCAATTGGTAACCGATACGGCCGTTGACCACGGCATAACCACTGTTCACCAGTTCGTCGCGCCAGCCACGTGAACTCTGTGTGGCACCATTGGCCAGTACCCCAAGGCCGACACTGAATCCCGCCATGGCGCTCTGCTCGTCAAAGCGGTAGTTGCTCCACAGCTTGAGCTGGTCCTTGGGCGTCTGGATCGAGTAGGTTCGCCCCTGGTTCTCCCGGGCTTGCAGGTAGCGCGTCTCCAGGCGGGTATAGCCTGCCGACAGGTCGAGCCCAGCGGCGGGCTTGCCACTCACTTCCAGCTCCCAGCCCTCGCTCTCTACTTCGCCGGCGTTCAGGTAGTAGTTGTCGTTTGGATAAGCCGGATCGGCGTAGGCACGGTTCTCGTCGCGCAAATTGAACCAGGCCAACGACAGCCCCAGGCGCCCTTCCAGCCATTCGGTTTTGCTGCCGACTTCATACTGGCGCCCTTCACGCGGCTTGAGCACGCTGCCATCCGCCTTCAGTTGGGTCTGCGGTACGAAAATGTCGGTATAGCTGGCGTACAAGGTGATGTTCGGGTTCAACTCGTACAGCACACCGCCGTAAGGGCTGATCTGCTGATCGGCTTCAGCGCCGTCTCGCCAGTCCGAGGCATTGGATGGCGCAACGTCGCGGGTACGGCTGCTGAAGGTCGTGGTGCGAGCCCCCAGCACCAGCGTCAACGGATCGGCAAGGCTAATGTTCAGCCGCGAATAGAGACCGTACTGTTCGGTTTCACTCTCTCTGCCCGAGGTGTACGCAATCGTCGGTTCGGGCAGGTCGTCAAGCCCGTCAAAGGTTGTGCTCCCCCCCACACCACGCCCCGAGCGGCCACGGCTGTTGTACACCTCAGCGTTGGCCCCCAGCAGCAGGTTGTGGGTACGCCCCAGCAACGCGAACGGCCCGCTCAAGAACACGTCCATGCCTTCGCGGGTGTAGTTGTAGGCGCCTTGCATGCTGCTGTAGCGGAGGGTATCGGTCAGTGGCGCCAGGCCCGATGAGGCATAGGCGTACTTGTAGTTCTGGTACTGTTCCCGCCGGTTGAACGCGCCCTTGAGTACCCATTCGTTGTCGAAGCGATGTTCAAGGCTGGCCGACCACTCATGGGTGTCGTAACTCAGCCGTCCCCAGTCAGGGGCATGGAAGGTTGAGCGTGACACATCCAACAACCTGTAGTGCCCCTTGGCATCCACCAGGTCATACGCCGGTAACCCAGACCAGGGCGCCTGCACCTGCTGCTCTTGGGTGCTATAGGAAACGTCCAGTGTGGTCTGCGGATTCAGGTCGTAAGCAAGGGCGGCCATCCCCAACCATTTGTCACTGCTGGTTCGATCGTAGAAGTACTGGCGATCCTCGCTCGACAGCACCAAGCGACCGCGCACGCTACCGCTGTCATTCAGCGGCCCGCTGATATCGCCCTCACGGCGGTAGGTATCCCAGGAACCGGCAGAGAGTGCCCAGTTGGCAGCGAAATGATCCAGGGGCCGTTTCTTGACCAGATTGACCACACCGCCAGGCTCACCCGCGCCCTGCAGCAGGCCGGAAGGCCCCCGGAGCACTTCGATGCGCTCGTACAGCGGCAAGTCGAACTGGTTGGAAGGGGTCATACCGTTGTAGGAAGGCACACCGTCGTACATCACGCCCAACGCATAACCACGGGACAAATACTGGTAGCTCAAGGTGTCATTGGCGATGAGGGTGACGCCGGTCACTTGCTGCATGGCGTCGGGGACACTGACCATGCCCTGGTCGTCCATCTGCTGACGCGTCACCACACTGAGCGACTGAGGAACCTCTCGTGGGCTGAGCGGGGTTTTATTGAATCCACTGACGGTTTCGGCTTTATAGCCGGGCTCACGTTGGCCGACGACGGTGGTTTCCGGCAAGGCCAGTGGTTGCTCGGCAGCGTTGCTGAACACGCTGATCAATACCAGGGACCAGCCCAGTGGCGCAGGGCCAGGACGTTGTTTTAAAACCATGAAGGTGCTCGCTCGATAATCTGGCGGCAGCCGTCCGACATGCTCCACAAAGCCCTGATAAAGCGCTCTGGATGGCGCCTGCGACTACCCTGTCAACGGACGGCGCGACTCTAGTGCCTCAGGGCTTGCTGCTAAAACTGCGACAGCCCGCCGCACGGCTTGGCCGTGTTGGCCAGCACGCGCGGACGGCTTGCTGCCCTCACGTTTATTGACCGCTCACGGCAGCCGTGCGTAAACGAGCTGCGTCGTACTGTCGCGGGCCGGACGTCCTGCTGAGTGCAACCTGCGCAGGCAATGACGGCTCAGTGCTTGTGCTTCCAGGGGTCGGAAAAGCGCGGGTCTTTAAGCAGCGTTTCATCCGTCAGGGCCTTCAGAAACGCGAGTAGATCCCCTTTTTCCTCATCGCTGAGGTCGAGCCTGGCTATCAGGCCGCTCTTGTGCCGATTGAGCCGTCCATCTCCCTGATTGGGGCCAAAACGAATCACCCTACCGCCCGCAGAATAAAAGTCGATCACCTCCTCCAGGCTAGCGATGCTGCCATCGTGCATGTAAGGCCCGGTGACGGCTACGTTGCGCAAGCCAGGCGCACGAAAGGCGCCCATGTCCTCGGGCTTGCCGGTGCTTTCGTACAGGCCGCGGTTGGGAAAAGGGAAACCACCGGCGGTGTCGATGTTGTAGAGCCCGGTGTTGTGAAACGGCGTTTCCACCACACGGCTCCTGGCATGTACCACCTGATCGTTGAAATTGAAGCTGCCATGACAGTGATGGCATTCCGCTCGTTCACCGAAAAACAGCGTCATGCCACGTTGCTCTGCGGCGCTCAGGGCCTGCTTACCCTGCAGATAACGGTCGTAGCGGCTGTCCGCCGAGACAATGCTGCGCTGGAACGCTGAAATCGCCTTGATGATCGAGGCCATGCTCAGCGGTGCTGCCTGCTCTGGAAAGGCCTGCCGGAACAGGGGCAGGTACAGCGGATCGTCACGCAGGCGCTGAAGGATCTGTGCGCGATTGTTGTCATTGACACCCATCTCGATCGGATCATCGCCAAACAGCGGTATTTCCATCTGTCGCTCCAGCGACACGATCGCAGGCGCAGCCCAGTTGTAGGTGGCATTCCAGGCACTGTTGGCCAGGCTGGGCGCATTTCGGTGGGTCAACTGCCCGGCCATGCCCTCCGAGCGCGCACGGCCATCGGTAAAGGCCCGATCGGGATGGTGGCAAGAGGCGCATGAGCGGCTGCCGTCGGCAGACAAGCGGGTGTCGAAGAACAACCACCGCCCCAACTCGACTTTGGCCGTCGACATCGGATTATCTGCAGGTACCCGAGGCTCCGGCACATGGGAAGGCAGGTTCCATGACCACGTTTGCGCCATCACCGGCAGCGCTGCGCTGCTGCCGACAAGCACGCCCAGACACATCGCCAACCGGCGCGCACTCATGGCTTGGGCTGTGCCCTGAAGGCAGATAGTGCTCCTGACTCCCGCGGCACGCCCAGGTGTTCGAGTACCGCCACGCATTCAGGATCGTCGGGGCCACTCATGCAACCCACGGCCCCACCCTCATCCCTGGACAGCTGGCTGCCTTGAAACAGGGTGGCCAGGTCCAGTGTGACCACCTTTTTACTCGGCTCAAAGCCCTTCATGCGTAATAAAACACGGTTGCCATGCGGGCAAGACACGGTCTCCCCGGTAACCGGGTTGCCCGTGCAACCGGTCGAGCCCAGGTGTAGATACCAGGTGGCGGCCTTCGAGCCATCGGCCCTGGTCACCCCTCCTTCGGGATCGACCTCGATCTTGGCGAACTTGCGCCCGACCTGCCAACTCCAGCCCATGGCGGCCAGGTCCAGCGGCGGGCCTTGCAGTTCAGTGCTGGTGTGATTGAGGGCCTCTGGCACGCCCACTGTAAAGACCAGCCCGGTGTAGTGCCCGGCAGGTACCGTGCCCACAACCGTGGTGTTGGTGCCGGGCGTACCGCCACTGCAATGGCCAGTACCGTCCTCAAAGTCGAGCAAGGCAACCTGAGCGTTTTGCCACTCATTGAGGCTTAATCGCAGCGGTACTTGGCGCCCGGTTTCATCGATCAATGCAACGTCTTGGACATAGAAGCGTGCATCATGTAACCACACGCGTTTTTGATCGTGCCCCAAAGGCCCGAACATCGCCCCGCAGTGCACTGGCCGCCCAGCAGCCAGCAGTGAAAAACCAATGGTCACGGGTTGTACATCTGCAGTTTCCGGCTTGTTGCCCGCGCAGCCTGCCAGCCACGCCAGCACGACGAAAACAACACTCAACGTTAATGAACGCATCAGGTGTGGCTCCTGGAACATAAAAAATGCCAGGGTCATTACAGCCCCCTGACATTCAGTGCCGCGGCGTACCCTGCCAAGAGCAATCAACGCGTCGTCCAGGACTCTAGCATGAGGCTGCCTTGGCGCTGACCTGCGACATCCCGCCACGGCCAAGCCATGCCAGGGCCTCCCAGGCAAGCCGCTTTATGGGCGGCTGCCAGGGATGCGGCAGCCTGTCGCACAAAGCCGACAGGCTGGCTCGCCACCGACGTATCCGGCAAGCGCTACTCAGGGTACCGGCAACCACCTGCGAAACCCCGTGCCGCCCTTACCTGTCAGTGGGCACCAGGCAAAGTCCCACGGCACGGGAGGGAGTTCTTCCTGCTCCACATCGGGCGCGAGCATCGGACGAGGGGCCACCTTCCAGTCGAACAGCATTTGCGCTGAACCTTGCCAGGCCAAGACCAGCCCGCGCGCCAGGCTGTCATCGGTAGTGATCCAACGCGCCGCCGCAGCACTCATGAACGACTCGATGTGCGCATCGTTGATCCGTGCCCGGTAGCTGGAGCCAAGCAGCCAGCGACATACGCTCAGGTAATACGTCCAGTTCAGTGGCGGATGATTGCGGTACGCCCAGGTCATGAAACCACGAAAGATATTCAGACCATCCGGAGGGTCGAGCTTAAGCAGCGCCGGGCACACATCGAACAACGTGTGCCAGTACGGCAGCAAACGGGCATCCAGGTGCACGAAGCTGCGTGCGTTGCTGGGGTAGTCGGGAAACGGCAGCAGAAAATCCCCTTTTTTCCCCAGTCGGGAAGCCTTGCTGACCAATCGCGAGGCGCCTGACGGAACCGCTAGCGCTCGCATATGAGCCTCCCCAATGGGCGATTCAAACCTTCAATACCACGCGCCATGTTGCGCTCCTTACCCTGTCACCATTAACCATGGGCACACCCGATTCGGGTGTGCAGAAAATGCCGGTCATGCGTGACGAGCAGGAGACGCTCGGGGGTTGATCGACGGCCAGCGGGCACGGGGCGATAACCAGAACAATGACTGCGTGAACGGCCGCGGTGACGTCGCGATAACACCGATCAGCGCCATCGACGCTGGCGGAATGAATAAGGCTTCAAGCGTCTGAGAACAGCAACAATGGACGTGGTCAGCCTTGCCCGCAGAGGATGGCTGCTGTTTGTCGAGCACAAGCGTGGCCTGCTGCACGCTGCCCGCCGAGCAAAAGCTGCCCGTCAGCAACTGCTCAATGCTCAACGCGCCAAAAGCACCGGCCATCGGCAGCGCCATGGCCTTCAGCACAATCGCCAGAAACGCCGCGACCCAGACGTTCTGCTGACTGGCGTTACTCATTCCACCCTGCATGCAACACCCTAAGGATGATGACAATCAAACACCCGCCCCCACGCTGTGGCGCATGGGCGACAGCAAGGCGAACAGCGGACGAAGGCCTGCAGCGGTCACCGGCCAATAAGGCCGTCCGCCTGCGAGCGTTAAATCAGAGGGGATGCGCGAGGATTGGCCGAGGGCCAGGAATAACGCGGGGGCGCCTTGCAGCGTTGCTCACGGCCGGGACGTTGTGTTTGCCCCAGCCGTAGCAACCAGCCGAGGCAGAACAGCATGGCGATGCCAAGGCTTAGCGCAGAGCAAATCGGACACGAAAAACTGGCGCCCCAGCCGCTGGCCGAAGGGTTACTGAGGTCGGTGCTCGGGCTGGGGGCCTTGCCACCGAGGGAGGCACAGAACTGTCCATCCAAGCCATTGAGTTCCAGCCCCATCACCTGCCCGTGCCCCAAACCGCAGGCAAACACATTGAACAGAACGCTGAAGTACAGCATCCAGGCAATGAGTGAGCGGTCTGAGCGGGCGAGTTTCATGGCGGCGACTTTACCATCGAACCGCAAGAAGGCTGAAGCGCGACTTGGGTCGAACAGACTGGCCAGAAAACCATTGCCGACTATTTTCTATCACGAGCGACATCCCTGTAGGTCTTCGGCAGCTCCCCTGTCCATTGCCGGAACGCCCGAGTGAATGCGGAAGGCTCAGAAAAACCCAGCGCTTGGGAAACAAGACTGATCGACATCGACGTCTGGCTCAAGTAATGGATCGCCATGTCCCGACGCACACCATCCTTGAGCCGTTGAAACTGGCTTCCCTCAGCCGCGAGCTTTCGCCTCAGTGTTCTGTCGGTGAGGTGTAACGCGAGTGCCGCATGCTGAATGGTGGCTTCAGCCAGATTTTCCGAGCGCTCCAGGTAATCCAGCACCCGCCGTGTATAGACGGGGTAATAGGCCGGCCGAGTGAACCAGTCGAATGGCGCTCGCTTCAAATGAACCCTGAGGGCCTCGGGTGTTTGCACCAGCGGCGCCTTGAGTGCCGCCGCATCGAACACCAGGCAGGTCACCGGCTGGTCGAACTTCGCCGGACAGGGAAACATCAAGCGGTACTCTGTCAGGTGTTTGGGGGCCGGATGGTCAAACGCAACATGCTTCAGCGAAATCCGCTGGCCAATCAACCAGCTTGGAAAACGATGCCACAACAGCAGTAGAAAACCTCTGAGCAGGTAGTCCGGGTCTTGAGCCGGATCCTTGAGCCTCATCGAAAAAACCGCTTCATCACCGACGACATCAAGCGCGAGGTGCAAGGAGTCATTCACCACATTGTAGAAGTGGCTCAGCTTGTAATACACCGAGTGCAGGTTACGTGAATGAACGACCTGCTTGGCCATGATGGCGAACACGCCCTGCCGACACCGCTGCGCGCCCATGCCCAGAAACTCGTCATCGGCCAAACGCCAGACCGCTCGCATCAAGCGACTGAATTGATCAGGCGTGATCCGCAGATGGGCATTTTCCAACATGCGTCGATTAAGGCCCGCCTCATTGAGCAGCACCGCCTCGTCAAGCTGAAGGCGGCGCCCGGCGTTCATGAGCATTCGGGCGAAATGAATGGAAATGGAATAGCGCTCTATACCCATCGAAGACAAATCCCTGCATCACATCGGCGAAGTCTACCGCTATACCGCTGTCCGTTTATGTCTATTTTTCGACTGGTTTCGTTATTGTCGCCAAGGGCCCTTCCAATGGAAGGTAGCGACCGTCAGCAGAGGCCTGACTGATGCGGGTAAAACGCTGCCATTTCCGACAATTCCCAAGGAACCCGTCCGTGCACGTGCAAGCAGTAAACGCGGTTACAACGCCAGGGACAGCTACTCGTCCGCGCAAGAACTGCAGGCTAAACGCATTGATGTACCTGCGCCAGGCGACATCCGTTGCGCCCAGCGTGCACGCCAACGGCCTGAAGCGCGGCCGATATGCGCCCTCTGCCCTACAGAATTACCGGCTCACACTGCCCCCATTAGTGCGGCTTCATGCACCGGGCGCCGGCTGTGGCCAATGCCAGCAAGCCCATGACGGTTGGGGCGAGCGCCCCATCGCATCTGGCCAATTTGGTCGATTATCGGGCGCAGTTCAACGCAAGGCCTGACGCTTCCAACACCCAATACCCATGACACGACCACGACGTTTGGCCCCTGCAGCGTGAACAGCACGGTCGGCCTGACACATCGTTTTAAAGAGGATGTCTTAATGAGTGATTACACCCACCCCTATCGCGACAGCGAGTTCGTCCTGCAGCAACTGGTCGAATTTGAAGCCTTGTGTGCATCGGCACATCGGGATGACATCAACGATGAACTGGTGTCCGCGATTCTGGCCGAAGCCGGTCGTCTGGGCTCTGGCGTATTGGCACCGCTCAACAGGATTGGCGACACCCAGGGCGCACGTCTGGGCGAGCACGGCGTTCAGGAAACTCCCGGTTTCGCCGATGCTTATCAGCAGTTCCAGGCCGGCGGCTGGCCTTCGTTGACTGCAGCGGAAATCTGGGGCGGCCAAAACCTGCCAAATGTGATCGGCACTGCCGTCAATGAAATCTGGCATTCGGCCAACATGGCCTTCGCCCTCTGCCCGATGCTGACGCAAGGTGCAATCGAGGCCATCGCCCACCACGGCTCGCCCGCCTTGCGTGATGCCTACCTTGCCCCGTTGGTCAGTGGCGAATGGACCGGCACCATGAACCTCACCGAGCCGGATGCCGGTTCAGACCTGGCCGCGATCAAGAGCCGTGCTATCCCTCAGGGCGACCATTACCTGATCAGCGGGCAGAAAATCTTCATCACTTGGGGCGACCACCAGATGACGGAGAACATCGTCCATCTGGTACTGGCCCGGCTGCCAGATGCACCGGCCGGCGTAAAAGGCATTTCGCTGTTCGTCGTGCCTAAATTCCTGCTTGATGCCCAAGGCAAGCCAGGCGTACTCAACGATGCCCGCTGCATCGCGCTGGAGCACAAGCTGGGCATCCACGGCAGCCCGACCTGTGTCATGAGCTTTGGCGATAACGGTGGCGCCATCGGTTACCTGGTGGGCGAACCACACCAAGGGCTGGCGTGCATGTTCACCATGATGAACCACGCTCGACAAAGCGTTGGCCTGCAAGGCCTGGCCATCTCCGAACGCGCCTACCAACACGCCTTGCAGTACGCCAAGGACCGCCTGCAAGGCACGCGCAAGGACGGTAGCCGCTTCTCGATCATCCACTTCCCGGATGTACGGCGCATGCTGCTTCAGATGAAGGCGTCCATCGAGGCAATGCGAGCCCTGGCACTGGTGGCTGCCGCCGAAGTGGACCGGACCACCTACGCACCTGACGCAGACGCGGCAAAGCTGCATCAAGGTCGCGTCGACCTGCTCACCCCCATCGTCAAGGGGTGGCTGACCGAGATGGCGCAAGAAGTGACCTCCCTCGGCGTGCAGATTCACGGTGGCATGGGCTTCATCGAAGAAACCGGCGCCGCCCAGCATTATCGTGACGCCCGTATCCTGACCATCTATGAAGGCACCACCGGCATCCAGGCACTTGACCTGGTCGGGCGCAAGACACTGCTCAACGAAGGCCAGTTGATCAGCCGTTTGCTGGACGATATCGGCGAAACCGTCGCTGTGCTGCAACGCTCGACGCACCTCGCCAATCAGGCTGCAGCACTGGAAGGTGCCTTGGGCGCTGGCCGGCAGGCCCTGCGCATTCTCCTCGACAATGCGAAAAACGACGCGCACCTGGCAGGTAGCATCAGCGTGAACTTCATGATGCTGTTCGGCTACCTCTGCGGCGGTTGGCTGATGGCTCGCTCGGCCTTGAGCGCACAAGCCCTGCTCGACGCCGGCAGCGGCGATCCTCAGTTCCTGAAAGCCAAGCAGGTCACTGCCGACTTCTATGCCGAACAGCTGCTGCCGCGCGTGCATGCCCTGCTGACCGCCATTGGCAGCGGCAGCAGAAGCATCATGGCCCTGGACGACGAACAATTTTGACTGCGCGTTCATTGACTAGCCCCCAGTAACGACTGGCACTGCGAACCACTGCGGTGGCCTTTAACGGTCACCGCACGTTTGCAACACACGTTTGCCCCAAAACATAGCGATACCCGCCTTGATCGTGTCGGCCTCCCCTTCTGCCCACCCCCAAGAACAATCAGGCGAGCAGCGCTTCGCAACGGCCCAGCTGAGTAATGACGCGCGTACCCACTGGGCGTTTGATGCCCGGTAGCCCGTCCATTTCTCCCCTATTTGAGGTTTTCCCCATGCACGCTTCGCGTATTCGACTGGCTTCCCTGCACGACAAAATCATGAGTGCGACGCAGGCAGCACGGCTCATCAAAGACGGCATGACCATCGGCATGAGTGGCTTTGGCGGTGCGGGAGACGCCAAAGCGGTCCCCTTGGCATTGATCGAGCAGGCCAAGAGCATGCCACTGAAAATCAACCTGATTACCGGCGCCAGCCTTGGCGGAGGGCTGGATGGAAAAATGGCCGAAGCCGGCCTGCTGGCACGGCGGATGCCCTTTCAAGGCGATGCCGTACTGCGCAAAGCCATCAACGAAGGGCGCGTCATGTTCATCGACCAACACCTCTCGGAAGTGGTCGAGCAGGTGCGCGATGGTTTCCTGCCCACCCCGGATATTGCGGTCGTCGAAGCGGTGTCCATCACCGAGCAAGGGCATATCGTACCTACGTCCTCGGTGGGCAACTCGGCAAGCCTGGCCCTGGCGGCCAAGCAGGTAATCGTCGAACTCAACCTGGCGAGCAATCCGCATTTCGAGGGGTTGCATGACATCTACCTGCCTCAAGATCGCCCTCACCGTGGCCCGATCCCCATTCGCCACTCAAACGAGCGCATCGGTAGCCAGGCAATCGACATCGATCCGTCACGCATCGCCGCCATCGTCATCTGCAACTCGCCCGAGGCGACCGTGACCATGTTGCCGCCTGACAATGACACGCAGGCCATCGCCGACCACCTGGTGCGGTTCTTCGAGCACGAGGTGGAAATGGGCCGCCTGCCCAGAAACCTGGCGCCGCTGCAAGTGGGCGTGGGTTCCATTGCCAATGCCGTGATGTGTGGCCTGATCAACGCGCCCTTCAACGACTTGGTGCAATACTCCGAAGTCCTGCAGGACTCCACGTTTGACCTGCTTGACGCCGGCAAGCTGAAATTTGCCTCGGGATGCTCCATCACCCTGTCCGGGCCATGCGGCGAGCGAGTCTTCGGCAACCTGGAAAAGTACGCTGACCGCCTGGTACTGCGCCCCCAGGAAATCTCCAACCACCCGGAAGTCATTCGACGCCTGGGGCTCATCGCAATCAACACCGCGCTGGAGTTTGATCTCTACGGCAACGTGAACTCCACTCACGTCTGCGGCACCCAAATGATGAACGGCATCGGCGGCTCCGGGGACTTTGCCCGCAACGCTCGCCTGTCGATCTTCGTGACCAAGTCGATTGCCAAGGACGGGAACATTTCACGCGTAGTGCCCATGGTCAGCCACGTCGACCACACCGAGCACGACGTGGATATTCTGGTCACTGAGCACGGCCTGGCTGACTTGAGGGGCCTCGCGCCTCGAGAGCGGGCACGGGTGATTATTGATCAATGCGTACACCCAGACTACCGCGCGGCCCTCGATGACTACTTCAGCGCCGCCTGCCTGCTGGGCGGACATACCCCCCACGACCTGAGCCAGGCGTTGAGCTGGCATGTACGCTTGAACAAGACAGGCAGCATGCAGCAACCCGACTGACGCCCTCGCACACCGCAGCAGCGCAAACGCGCGGCACTGCAACTGAACGGCCACCCCCAGGCCGTTCGGTTCTGCGCTAAACCCCGTCACCCGCGCATCACCGCCTGCGTGCTGTTCGGTCCCGAACAGCCATTCAGCACTTTGTTCGGTGCAGTGCTTCCAACCTTACCGCTCAATACAGCCAAGTCATTGTTTTAAAAGCATTTTTAAACATGGCATGGTTCTCGCCTTGTTCCTCTCAGCCTAGAAATGTGCCGGCCACTACTGATCGTTGAGTGGCCGGTCGAGCTGTACATGCCTTGAAGAGGAATACGATGAAATTTCTGAAAATTCTGTTCAGCACCACGTTGTTGTTTGGCGCCAACACCTACGCCAGTGACGACGTGCCGTCATTGGCAGGCAAGCGCATCGCCATCAGCATGACCGGCACCAGCCATTACTTCGACGTGAAGGCGTTCCAGGCTCAGGTCGACGAGGTAAAACGCCTGGGCGGTACTCCCATTACGCTGGATGCCGGCCGAAACGACAAAAACCTGGTCACGCAACTGCAAACCGTAGTCACCCAAAAACCTGATGCCGTTATCCAGACGCTGGGTACGCTGAGCGTGATCGACCCTTGGCTCAAGCGCATCAAGGCCGCCGGCATCCCGCTGTTCACCATCGATGCGCCCTCGCAGTACAGCATCAACAACACCACCTCGGACAACTACGCAGCGGGCCGTTTGTTGGCGGAGCAACTGGTCAAGGATACCGGTGGCAAGGGCAACATCCTGGTGTTCAACGGTTTCTATGGCGTGCCCGTATGCCGCATCCGCTATGACGAACTGATCAAGGCGCTGGCCGACCATCCTGATCTGAAGGTCATTCAGCCCGAGCTGCGTGACGTCATCCCCAACACCGTGCAAGACGCCCGCTCGCAGGTCGCGGCGTTGCTCAACAAGTACCCAAAAGGTGAGATCGCGGCCATCTGGTCGGCCTGGGACATCCCGCAACTGGGCGCCAGCCAGGCGCTGATTGACGCCGGGCGCACCGAGATCAAGACCTACGGTGTCGATGGCACACCGGAAGTGCTCGACCTGATACAGCGAGACGATTCGCCCATCGGCGCCGTTGTTGCCCAGCAACCCGTCTTGATCGGAAAAACCGCAGTACAGAATGTCGCGCGTTACCTGGCCGGGCAAAAAGACCTGCCTAAGGAAACCCACGTTTCCACCCTGCTGACCACAGCAAACAACCTGGATGAAATGCAACAACTGCGAGGTGACCAATGAGCCAGAAAAGTAATTTCGATATCGGCCGACGCGCCCTGCTGGGCGCTGGCGTTACCCTGGCTGCCGGCCTTGGTCTTTCTTCCCTGGCCCGAGCAGCCACCCCGAGTGGCAGCGCCAGCGGCGACGCACCGGTGCCTTCACTGGCGGGCAAACGCATTGCCATCAGTACCGTGGGCACCAGCATCTACTTCGATAGCCGTGCGTTCGCCGCGCAGGTCGAAGAGGTAAAAAGGCTGGGCGGAACGCCCATCACCCTGGACGCGGGGCGCAACGACAAGGCCATGGTCACCCAGCTTCAGAACCTGGTCACCCAGAAGCCTGATGCGGTGATCCACACGCTGGGCACCTTGAGCATCATCGACCCCTGGTTCAAGCGTATTGCGGCGGCCGGCATTCCGCTGTTCACCATCGAGGTGCCGTCGCAGTACGCCATCAATACCATCTCGGCGGACAACTGGAGCACCGGCC
Organism: Pseudomonas sp. HLS-6; assembly: GCF_002753995.1. NCBI lineage: Bacteria > Pseudomonadati > Pseudomonadota > Gammaproteobacteria > Pseudomonadales > Pseudomonadaceae > Pseudomonas > Pseudomonas sp. HLS-6. Next base: position 2,230,325 of record NZ_CP024478.1, on the reverse strand, counting down.
TGATCCTGGCCAAGAAGCTGGTGGCGGACCTGCGCGGCAAGGGACGCGTGCTGGTGTTCAATGGCTTTTATGGGGTGCCAAGCTGCGGTATTCGTTACGACCAGTTAAAGCTCGTGACCAAGTTCTACCCACAAATCGAGTTCCTCGAGCCGGAGCTGCGTGATGTCATCCCCAACACCGTGCAGGACGCCCGCAGTCAAGTCGCCGCGCTGCTGAACAAATACCCCAAGGGCGAGATCGATGCGATCTGGACGGCCTGGGATTTGCCGCAGTTGGGTGCCAGCCAGGCGCTGATCGACGCAGGGCGCACCGAGATCAAGACCTACGGCGTCGACGGCACACCGGAAGTACTGGACCTGCTTAAACAACCCAATACGCCGGTCGCCGCCGTGGTTTCGCAACAACCGGCACTGATCGGACGCCTGGCGGTACACAACGTCGCCCGTTACCTGGCAGGTGAGCACGACCTGCCCAAGGAAACCTTCGTCGAGACACTATTGACCACAGCGGACAACGTCGATGACGTTCGCCGCCTCAGGGGTGATGCTTGAACAACATCCCTGCCCTGGAGCTTCGCAACCTGACCAAGCAGTTCGGCGTCACGCGGGCGCTGGACGATGCCAGTCTGCGCGTCCAGCGTGGCAGCGTGCATGGCCTGGTCGGTGAGAACGGTGCTGGAAAGTCGACCCTGATCAAGGTGCTTGCCGGCATTCATCGCCCGGATGCCGGCAGCCTGTGGGTGGACGGTCAGCAATACACACACTTCACGCCGCGCCAGGTGGCACGTCTCGGCATTCAGTTCATTCACCAGGAGCGACTGCTGCCCGCCAGTTTCACGGTGAGCGAGGCGCTGTTCTTCGGCCAGGAAATACACCGCGGCCCTTTCGTCGATCGCCGTGCGCAACAGCGGGAAGCCGAACGCCTGCTTGACGCGTATTTCGACCTGAAATTGCCGCCGGATGCATTGATCGGTGAGCTGAGCAGTGCCGAGCAACAGGTGGTGCAGATTACCCGCGCACTGATCGCCAAACCCAAGGTGCTGGTATTTGATGAGCCCAGCGTAGCGCTGGTGCAACGCGAGGTTGAGCAATTGCTGCGCATCGTCAAGCGATTGCGTGATCAGGGCTTGGCGATCATCTACATCTCTCACTACCTGCAAGAGATCGAACACCTGTGTGACCGGGTGACCGTGTTGCGCAATGGGCGTGATGTCGCCGAGGTCGATCCGCGCAGCACATCGCTGGCAGAAATTACGCGCCTGATGGTCAACCGCGAAGTGGCCGAAATGTACCCCAAGCAGCCGGTCGCATTGGGCGAGCCGCTACTGCAGGTGAGCGGCCTGCAGAAGCGGCATGCCTATCGCGATATCGACCTGCTGGTGCGCCGTGGCGAGATCGTCGGCCTCACCGGGCTGGTGGGCTCCGGCGCCAAGGAGCTGCTGAAAAGCCTGTTCGGCCTGGACCCGGCGCAACAGGGCGAGATTCGCCTGAACGGGCAACTTGTCGAGTTGAACAGTACTCATCAGGCCGTGCGCGAAGGCATTGCCCTGCTGCCGGAAGAGCGCCGCCGGCAAGGGGTGGCGCTGGACCTGTCCGTTCAGGAGAACAGCACCCTGGCCAGCCTCTCACGCTTCACCCGGTTTGGGCTGCTGTCGGAACGCCGCGAGCAGCAGGAAACCCAAGCCCTGATCGAGCATCTGCTGATCAAGACGTCCGGGCCGCAGGCCAGGGTGCGCCAGCTCAGCGGTGGTAATCAGCAGAAGGTGGCGCTGGCCAAATGGCTGAGCCGGCAGTCGACCCTCTACCTGCTGGACGAACCCAGCGTCGGTATCGACATCGGCGCCAAAGTGGAGATCTACCGTCTGATCGGAAAGCTGGTGGAGCCAGGCGCCGGTGTCTTGCTGCTTTCGTCCGATCTGCCCGAGCTGCTGGGCCTGTGCGACCGCGTCTATGTCATGCACCGAGGGGCCATCATTGCGCAACGCAAGGCCGCCGAGCTCGACAGCGACACGCTACTGGCGCTTGCGTCCGGCACACATCATCAACAGGAACCCGACTATGTCCACTGATCTCTCCCTGGCCAGCGTGTCGGTCCCACGACGCTCGAACCGCTGGCAATTGAAACTGCTGCGCCATGGCGCCTCGCTGGCGTTCCTGGCGATCTTGCTGGTATTTGCCAGTACAGCGCAAAACTTCCTTTCACCCACCAACCTCTCGAATGTCTTCGCGCAGTCTGCAATCCTCGGCCTCCTCGCTTTCGGGCTGACCATCGTGATCATCGGTGGCGGCTCCAACGTGGTATCTGGCGGCCTTGACCTGTCGCTGGCGGCCAATCTCGGGCTGTCGGCCGCCGTCTATGCCACGCTGAACAACGCGGGCGCCAGTGCGGCCAGCAGCATCGCCCTGACCTTGGCATGTGGCCTGGCCATCGGTGCGCTGAACGGCCTGGTGGTGGTCGGCCTGCGCCTGCCGCCACTGCTGGCGACGCTGGCCAGCATGAACCTGATTGCCGGCCTGGAGCTGGTACTGACGGAAAATACCGTGCTGCCAACCGAGTCAGCGCTACTGGAGCTGCTCAGTTTTGGTCATTGGCTGGGGCAGCCGGCATTGGCCTGGGTGTTCCTCATGGCCGCGCTGCTGTTGACGCTGCTGATCCAGTTCAGTCGTTACGGCCTGCGCCTGTATGCCGTTGGCGAGTACCCGGAAGCAGCGACCGCAGCAGGCCTGCCTGTGGCGGTCTATCAGTTCTCCAGCTACCTGCTCAGTGGTCTGTGCGGGAGCCTGGCGTCGTTTTGTTCGGCCGCCTGGTTCAGTGGCAGCACCACCGGCTCTGGGGAGATGCTGCTGTCGGTTGTTGCCATCGCCTTTCTAGGCAGCGTGTTCTCCCGACGCCTGCGCCCGAGCATCAGCGGTACATTGCTGGCCACGTTGCTGGTGGGTTTTCTGGTCAATGGTTTCCAACTGCTGAACATCTCCAGCTTCTGGGTCAACGGTGTACAGGGTGTGTTGATTCTGCTGGTCGTCGCCAGTTCAAGCCTGCTGCGTGGGAGGTCGTGACATGAACCAATCAACCACAGTGCTACCCAGCACCGCCTCGGTATCAATCAGTCGTCAATGGCTGCGCCTGGTCTTGCCCGTCTTGTTCCTGGTGCTGCTGGTATTTTTCGCGGTGAATGCACCCGGTTTTCTCAGTGTGGGCAACCTCAGCAGTGTATTGCTCAACAACTTCGCCCTCCTGGCCATCGTCGCCATCGGCATGACGCTGGCAATCAGCGCTGGCGGTATCGACCTTTCGGTGAGCGTAGCGGTGGATCTGGCTGCACTGACGTTCGTCGTATCGCTCAATGCCGGCTTTGGGCTGCTGCCGGCAATCGTGTCCGCGATACTGGTGGGCGGCCTGACCGGCATGTTCAACGCAGTGTTGATCAGCGGGCTGCGTATTTCGCCATTTCTGGCGACGCTCGGTATGCTCTTTATCGGCACCAGCGTGCAGCAGTTGCTCTCCGACGGCGGCCAGCCGATCTACCTGGCTGCACAGGCACGCCCTGCCCTGGCCAGCATCGTCGTGCTCGGCATTCCGCTGCCGCTACTGATCGTTGCGATTTTGGCGGCGGGTTACGGTGTAGCGCTCGCCAAAGGCCGCTTCGGCCGTCAGGTGCTGGCCATCGGCGAACAACCGGAGGTCGCGCGCTACAGCGGTGTGCCGGTGCAGCGCATCACCGCCCGGGTGTTCATCGCGTGCGCCCTGGCCTGCTCAGTCGCGGGTATTTTGCTGAGCAGCACAGTGAATGCCTACGTACCGATGTCGGGTAACGCCTTTCTGATCAATGCAATCGGCGCCGTATTTATCGGCACCACCCTCAACCGCCATGGGCGGGCCAACGTACCGGGTACACTGCTGGGCGTACTGTTCCTGAACATCACCGCCAATGGCCTGCTGCTGATCGGCTGGAACTTCTACTGGCAACAGGTGGCCACGGGCGCACTGATTCTGCTGGTGCTGTCGTTCAGCTACCTTGGTCGCCGCGTATTCAAGGACCCGTCCTGACCACCCCTGTAGCAGTTGGCTTGCCAACGATGCAGACGCCACGGTCTCGCTGGCACTTCGCCGACGCCATCGCAGGCAAGCCAGCTCCTACAGGAAATGCAGTGTTCTGTGTGGATCGTTGTGGGCGTTGGCTTGTCAACGATGCAGACGCCTCGGACTTGCTGACACTGCGCTGAAGCAATCGCACAGTCCATCCCTGTAGGAGCCGGGCTTGCCCGCGATGCAGGCGCCGCGAACTCACGGGCACCCCACCGATACCATCGCAGGCAAGCCTGCTCAGGTGAAACCAGCCGGTGGTGCCGCTGCAGGGAATGGATATGTTCACAAGGCGAATGACACACCTGCCATGCCGATCCCTCGGGATGGCAGGTGTGTTTTGCTCAGGTCAGTGCCACACCGTTAAGGTAGTGGTCGCCCAAGCGACGGCGCAGTTGCGACAACGGTACGGCATCGCCCTCAATCGACGGGCGCGGCGTTTGCCTTCCGGTCAGTTCGACCTGCAGTTCACTCGCCCGTTGTGCCGCTTCTGCGGCAGCCAAGCGTGCGGTGGCGGCCTCGACCGACGAGCGCCCGGCCTGCGCCAGCAACGCATCGGCGGCAGCAATACGCACCTCCAGGTCACCAATACTTGCGATGGTCAGGGTATCGTCCTTCAACGGGCTGCCTTGCAAGTGTTCGACCAGCGCACGTTGAACATTTTGCGCGAACCCCAGGTCGGCCAGTGTATGAGCGTGAGACATAAGCAGGTCCTCAGTTCCAGGAATGACGTTGTGGATTGACGCCGTTCAGGCGCTGGTTGCCGATCAGGTGGTATTTCCAGCGCACCGGATCGTGCAGCGTATGCGTGCGCGCGTTACGCCAGAAACGGTCCAGCCCCTGGCTGGCAGACACACTGCGCGTGCCTCCCAGTTCCAGCAGCCGGGTCGACGCCAACAAGGCGATCTCGGTAGACAGGACTTTGGCCTGGCCGACAACCACCGAGGCGTGGGCGACGCTTGCTTCGGTAGGCTCCGCAAGCGCAAGGTCCACGGCCTGGGCGGACGCCTGGAGGATCGCTTCGGCAGCGTGCAGGCGCCAGGCCAGGTCGCCAATCGCAGCCTGGCTCAGCGGGTCTTGCCATCCGTGCTGCAAACCACTGTCGACCCACGGGCGCGCCTCTCGCGCCACACGCAGGGTTTCGGCAAACGCGCCTCGGGCAATGCCGGTGTCCACTGCAGCCTGAATGATCTGCGACACCGGCCCATCGGCGGTGGGTCGGTCATAGGCTTTCCAGGCCGGAATCACGGCGCTGAGCGGCACGCGTACGCGGTCGATCAATGCCTTGCCACTGGCGGTGGTGCGCTGCCCAAAGCCATCCCAGTTATCGACAATGCTCAGCCCTTGCGCATCCCGTGGCACAAACGCAATGAACGGCCGGTTCTGCTCATCCACCGCCGCCGTCGGGACAATGTGAGCGAACAGCGCGCCGGTGCAGTAGAACTTCTCGCCCTCCAGCACCGCGGTGTCGCCCTCAAAATGAATGCGTGTTTCAAACGCAGTGACGGTTTTGCTCTTGGCTTCGGAGAACGCATTGCCGAACCGATAGCCGGCAAGCACCTTGGCAAAGTAGTGATGTTGCTGTGCCTCGCTCCCGGTCAACAGCAGGTTGTTGATCACACCGTAGTGATTCTGCGGCAACTGCCCCAGCGAGGAGTCCGCCGCTGAAACGGTTGCCACGACCTCGGTCAGCGTGGCGTAGGACACGCCAGCACCACCATAGGCCTTGGGAACGGTAATGGCCCACAGGCCACTCTCGGAAAAGCGGTCCAGCTCCGCCCACGGCAAACGTCGCTCGCGATCACGCGCAACGGCTTCTTGGGCAAAATCCTGGGCCAGGCGCTGGGCCACCTCAATGGCTTCGGCATCACTACGAATAATATGAGCCGGACGCCGAGGCGCTGAAACGGCCTGCTCGGGCAGGCGGGTATGCAGTCTATCGGTCATGCGTGACTACTCCATGCGGTACAGGTAAGAAAGGGCTACAGCACAGGCTTACAAGCGGAAATCCAGCGGGTACTCGACGATGAAACGCACTTCGTCAATGTTGGACTCGGCCACGTGATCGCCGCCGACACGGTGCGTGGCCTGCATCAGGTTGAATGAGAGGTCCTTGGCCGGCCCGCTCTGCACCACATACTTGATCCAGACGTTGCGCTCCCAGTGGCTGCCATCCTTGATGCCGCTGTAGTAGCTGTAGGCACCCCCGGCGCGGCTGCCATCGATGTCGGTACCGCGCACGTAACGCGTGGTCAGGGTGAGGCCCGGCACACCGAGGCCAACGAAGTTGTAGTCATAACGCGCCTCCCAGGCACGCTCGTTGGGGTTGTTGAAGTCCGATATCTGGGATGCGGCATCCAACTCAAGGTCGTAGGTGTTCCAGACATAGTCGAACGGCGTGTCACCGTCGATCCGCGTGTAGCTCAACTTGAAGGCATGGGCGCCATAACCCAGCCCGGCATGGGCGCTCCAGGAGTCGTTGTCGATCTTGCCGGCCAACGCCTTGCCGCTGTCGCGGGTGCGGTAGTAGTTCAGGCCGGTGTTGACGCTCAGGGCCTCGTTGATCGGCTGCACAAAATCGAAGCGGGCAAATGACTGGTTCCAGATGTCGTCAAGTCGGCTGGTGTGCAACTTGAAGCTCAGTTGGTCGTTGAACACATAGTCACCGCCCAGGTAGATCACATCGTTGGCGCCCTTGAAGCGCCCTGCGTACACCGTGCCGAGGTCGCCACGGTGGTTGCTGGCGTTGCGATCGCTGCTCGACTCAAGCTTGCCGCCCTGCAGGGTCAGGCCCTCCACGGAGGTGTTACGAAACACCAGGCCACGCAAGGTCTGGGGCAACAGGCGGATATCGCTGGCATAGAGTACCGGGCTGGTTGGGCGCACATCGCCGTAGCGCACTTCGGTGTCGAAGGCCCGCACCTTCAGCGCCGCGCCGACCTTGCTGTACTCATCCTTGGGCTCGCCATCGAAGTTGGCACCGGAGCGCGAAACGATGCCAGGTACACCCACACCGTTGCCGACCACACCATTACCGCCATCGAGCTTGAGGCCCAATACACCCTGCACATCCAGGCCAAAGCCAACCGTGCCCTGAGTGAAACCGGATTGCAAATCGGCGATCACACCGTGCCCCCATTCGCGGTGCTGGCTCTGCCGTTCACCGGTATTGGGGTTGCGGGCGAAATCGCCGTTGCGGTAGTCCTGGCTGAAGAAGTAGTTGCGGTTGAGCACATGTACCTGAGTGCCCTCAAGGAAGCCTTCGCTTTCTTCGCTGGCGGCAAAGGCCGGGCTGGCCAGGGCAAGGGTCAATGAAAGAGCTGTTCGATGGTTGTTTCCAAAACGCATGGCAAGGTCCTAGTAGTTGCGTATGTAACGCCCGTGCAGGCGCTGTTCACTCAACTATTTCAACAACCATGCCAATTAATTAATCGTTATATATCAATAACTTAAAATACAAACCTGAGAAACGTGAATTTTACCAACGGGCAAACTGACCGATCAGTGTTGCGTGCCACACAGCACGTTCGAAGGTCGACACCCGAATACCGTCAGGCACAGCCGAACGCCATCCACCGCAGGCGGATTCGCACGCGGAAAGTCATGTTGTATGCGGGCTGGAAAAGGAGAGATCAGTTGCGGGGTACGGTAGAAAACCGCACCGATGGGCGCACAGGCACCCATCGGGAGAAGAGGAAAACGAGTGCGTGGCGTGCCTCAGTCGGCCTTGCCACCGAGGTAGAAATGCTGGATGTCTTCGCGGGCGGCCAACTCACTGGCGGCGCCCTCACCCACCACCCGGCCGTTCTCCAGAATGTAGGCATAACTGGCGTGACGCAGCGCAACATTGATGTTCTGTTCGGCCACCAGAAAGCTCACGCCTTCCTGAGCATTGAGCTGGGCAACGATATCGAAAATTTCCTCGACGATGATCGGTGCCAGGCCCATGGACGGTTCATCAAGCAACACCAGGGAGGGCCGGGTCATCAGCGCACGCCCAATGGCCAGCATCTGCTGTTCGCCGCCCGAGGTCAGCCCCGCCTGGGTCTTGCGCTTGGTCTTCAACCGCGGAAACCAAGTGTAGATCCGCTCCAGGTCCTGCTCCAGCTCTCGCCTGGAGGGGTTGCGCAAAAAGCCGCCACTGCGCAGGTTTTCCTCGATGGTGAGATGGGCAAACACATGACGCCCCTCCAGCACATGGACAATGCCCTGGCGTGCCAGCACATTGGCCGCGACGCCGGCGGTGTCCTGCCCGCGAAAGTGGATCTGGCCGCGGGTAACCCGCGCCCGGTCGGCCTGGACCAGGCCGGAGATAGCCTTGAGCGTGGTGCTTTTACCTGCACCGTTGGCCCCCAGCAGGGCGACAATACCGCCCTCCTCGATCCGCAGGGAAACGCCGACAACCGCGAGGATGGCGCCGTCATAGACCACTTCGATGTCCTCGACGGCGAGCAGTTCGGCACGCTCGACATCAGGACGGGTTACTGTATTCATCTATACGCACCTTCTACTAAGTTCAGGGCGCACCGTTCAGGATCGCGGCACGCAGGCAGGCATCACTTACTGCTCAGCCGCGCAATCGCGTGCTTGAACACCTTTTTCTTTGGCGTACTCGGCAGACTTGGCATCGATCAGCGGGCGCAAGGTCGTTCGGTCGGCCTGAACCCAGTCGGTGATCAGGTTCCACTGCTTGCCGTCCCACTGCTGTACCTTGGCTGCACCGCCGCCCTCATGGTCATCACACGACAGTTTGAGCGGCTGCATGAGGCCCAGAAACCCGATCTCCTTGAGGCGTGCATCGTCGAGGTTCAGGTGCTCCAGGCCCCAGCGCCCCTCTTCACCATTGAGTGGGCAGTTGCCGAATTTTTTCTGCCCGGCGCGTATCGCCTCTACCGCGATGGCCGCGTTCACCAGACCGGAGTTGTAGTACACGCTGCCAAAACTCTTGGGGTCCTTGAGGTCACTTTTGCCCTTGTCGAGAATGTGCTGCTTGATGCGCTGGTGAATATCGAAAGTGGCACCGCCTGGGTAGGGTGTCAGCGCCAGATAGCCTTTGCCCGCCTCGCCCGCGGGCAGTACGTCCTCATTCGAGCTGGCCCAAATGTCGCCGACAATGTGGTCTACCGGATAACCGAAGCGCGCCGCCGTCTTGATCGCCACCGGCGTGGACACGCCCCAGGTACGCAGGAATACCCAGTCCGGCTGGAGTTGGCGCACCTTACGCCACTGCGAAGCCTGCTCGTTCCCAGGATCGGCCACCGGGATCTGGATGTTCTCGAAACCATATTTTTCCGCCAGCAGCTGCAGCGGCCCCTGGGTTTCACGGCCGTAGGCGGAGTCGTGATAGACGGTGGCAATCTTCTTGCCCTTGAGCTTGTCCAGGCCACCCTCGCGCGCTGCTACGTAGTTGATGAATGCCGACGCCTCGCTGTAGAAGGTCAACATGGCCGGGAAGTTGTACGGGAACACACTACCGTCGGTGGCCTCGGTGCGGCCATAGCCGAGTGTGATCAGCGCAATCCTGTCAGCGGCAGCCTTGTCGGCCAGGGCGTACGCAGCGGGTGCTCCGTTGGGCTGATAGAGAGCCACGGGGGCACCATTGAGGCCGTTCTTGAAGCGCTCATAGCACTCGATGCCCTTCTCCGCCGTCCATTCGGTCTCGCATTCCTGCCACACCAACTTGACGCCGTTGATGCCGCCTTCCACTTCATTGATGTAACGCAGGTAGTCGATCATCCCGGCCCACACCGGAATACCACTGGAGGCATAAGCGCCGACGCGGTAGGTGGCCAGGGGAAAGAATTGTTCTGTGGCGGCGGCCTGTGCTGGCTGTGGCAATGCCGAGTAGAGGCCTAGCGCCAGGGCGAGCGCGGTGGCGCTGTATTTGAGGGTTGCATTCAGGATCATGGGTTCTCTCTCGTCCTTTCGCCGCGCGGCAACCCAAGGGGTGCCGCGGGCAGGTGCTTTCATGAGGCAGGCAGGCTTACTGTTCGGCCGCGCAATCACGTGGGGTGATGCCCTTTTCCTTGGCGTAGGCGGCGGATTTGGCCTCGATCAGCGGCCGCAGCGTATCGCGGTCGGCTTGCAGCCAGCCCGTCACCAACTGCCACTTCTCCCCGTCCCATTGCTGCACGCGGGCGGCACCACCGCCCTCGTGATCAGCACACGACAGTTTCAAAGGCGGGAGCAAGCCCTCGAAGCCGCTGGCCTTGAGGCGCGCCGCATCGATGTTCAAGTGTTCAAAGCCCCAGCGAGCTTCCTCGCCATTCAACGGGCGATGGCCGAACTTGGTTTGCGCAGTGCGCAATGCCTCGACCGCGATGGCCGCGTTGATCAAGCCGACGTTGTAGTACACCTTGCCGAAGTAGGCTGGGTCCTTGAGATCGCTCTTGCCGGTGTCGAGGATGTACTGCTTGAGGCGTTTGTGAATCTCGAACTCTGCGCCACCGGGGAACGGTGCCAGCGCCTGGTAGCCCTTGGCCGCGGTGCCGGCCGGAATCACGTCAGCCTCGGAACCGGCCCAGACGTCACCGATGATGCGATCGACCGCAATGCCGAAGCGTGCTGCGGTCTTGATGCCGACCGGAGTGGATACGCCCCAGGTACGCAGAAACACCCAATCCGGCTTGATCTGGCGCACCTGGCGCCACTGCGCGGACTGCTCGTTACCCGGATCGGCCACCGGGATCTGGATGTTTTCAAAGCCGTACTTCTGCGCCAGCAACGCCATCGGCGCCTGGGTCTCGCGGCCATAGGCAGAGTCGTGGTACACGGTCACGATCTTCTTGCCTTTGAGTTTGTCGAACCCGCCTTCGCGCTGGGCAATGTAGTTGATACCCACCGATGCCTGACCGTAGTAATTGAGCAACAGCGGGAACGCATAGGGGAACACGCTGCCGTCGGTGGACTCGGTACGCCCGCCCGCACCATCGATCAGCGGGATCCGGTCAGCTGCGCCCTTCTCCATCAACGCATACGAGCCCGGCGTACTGTGGGTGAAGAAGAACGCAGTCGGTGCGCCGTTCAAGCCACCCTTGTAGCGCTCGTAGCACTCGACGATGCGATCAACGCTCCACTCGGTCTCGCACTCCTGCCAGACCAGCTTGACGCCATTGATGCCGCCCTCGACTTCGTTGATGTAGCGAAAATAGTCAATCTCGCCAGCCCACCAAGGGATGCCACTGGAGGCATAGGCGCCGACCCGGTAGGTGGCCATGGGCACAAACTGTTCATTGCTGGCGGCCTGCGCCACCGCGGGCAGCAGGGACTGGAAGCCAAGCGCAAACAAGGCGCTGATGAGGGTACGCTGGAGGGGGTTACGCATGTCGTTCACTTCTTTGAGATGGAGTGTGGTTCGTCCCCTCCCGTGGTCGGGTCAAGGTGCATGGAAATCTTGATCGCGCTAGAAGCGCAGTGGCCAGGTCCTGAGCCGGTCGCGCAGGTTGCCGAACAGGCGTACCAGGCCTTCCGGTTCCTTGATCAGGAACACGATGATCAGCGTGCCAAAGATGATTTTTTGCAGGTTCTGCAACTGACCGGCATCGACATTGCCGCCGAACAACCACTGCCCGGCATGGTTGAGAAAGATCGGCATCAGGCTGATGAACGCGGCACCGACGAAGTTGCCAGCAATGCTGCCCATGCCGCCGATAATGATGATGAACAGGATCTGGAACGAGCGGTTGATATCAAAGCTGCCGGCGCTGGCCGTCCCCAGGTAGGCGAACGCCCAGAGCGCACCGGCAATGCCCAGGTAGAACGAACTGACCGCAAACGCCAGACGCTTGTAGCGATCCACCGGGATGCCGATCACTGCCGCGGCCGTGTCCATATCGCGGATCGCCATCCAGTTGCGGCCGATCTGGCTGCGCACCAGGTTCACCGCAACCCAGGTCAGCAGCACCACACAGCTCAGGGTCAGCAGGTAGCGGCCAACCGGTGTGGCCAGGCTGTAGCCGAACAGTTCCAGGCGCGGCGCACTGATGGTGCCGGACGACGCATAGTTGTAGAACCAGGGAAACTTGGCAAACACCCACTCAATGAAAAACTGTGCGGCAAGTGTGGTGACCATCAGGTAGAAGCCTTTGATTCTTGCGCTGGGGATGCCGAACAGCATGCCGAGGAACGCGGCAATCAACCCGCCGCCCACCAACGCCAACGGCAGCGGGATACCCGGCACTCGCAGCAAAAGGCCATAGGTGGCAAAGGCGCCGACCGCCATGAAACCCGCAGCGCCGACCGACGTCTGGCCGGTGTAGCCGGTCAGCAGGTTCAAGCCCAGGCCGGCCAGCGACAGCACCAGAAACGGGATCAGGATTGCATTGAGCCAGTAGTCATCGCCCAGCAGCGGCAAGGCCACGAAGGCCACCAGCAGCAGGAGCGCCAGGCCCAGGGGCCAGCGCCGACGTACCAGGGTCAGGGGCGCATCGTCAAAGCTGGCGGTGAGGCGCGCAGTAGTCGTGGTCATACGATCACACTCGTTCGATGGCACGGTCGCCAAACAGGCCGGCCGGGCGGATATAGAGGAATACCAAGGCGAGGAAGTAGGCGAACCAAGGGGTGATGCCACCGCCAATCAGCGGGCCGATATAGGCCTCGGCGAGGTTCTCGGCAGCACCCACAATCAGCCCGCCGACGATGGCTCCGCCAATCGAGGTGAAACCGCCGATGATCAGTACCGGCAAGGCCTTGAGCACCACCAGTGACAGCGAGAACTGCACCCCCTGACGCGCGCCCCACAACAAGCCGGCCACCAGCCCGACCATCCCGGCCACGGCCCAGACAATCTGCCAGATGCGGTTGAGGTTGATGCCAATGGACAAGGCCGCGCGGGTATCGTCTGCCACCGCACGCAGGGCTATACCGATTCGCGTGCGGTTGAACAGCAGCGCCAACAGCGCGACCAGCACTGCGGCAACCGCGGCAGCAACCAGGTCGAACTGGCTGATCATGACCTCGCCCACGAACAACGGGATATCCTCGATGCCCAGGTCCAGCGCCCGTACCTGGGCGCCCATCAGCCCTTGCGCCAGCCCTTCGACGATGAAGGACAGGCCGAGGGTGGCCATGAACAGGGTGATCTGCGAGCGGTTGACCAACGGCCGCAATACCAGGCGTTCGATCAGCAGGGCGCCGATGATCATCACTACCAGGGTCAGGGCCAGCGCCAGCACGAAGGGCACGCCCTGCTCGTGCAGGCTGACAAAGGTCAACGCAGCAAACAGCAGCATTGCGCCCTGGGCGAAGTTGAACACGCCACTGGCCTTGTAGATCAGCACAAAACCGATCGCTACCAACGAGTACATGGTGCCGGCGAGCAAGCCACCGATCAGGGTTTCCAAGAAGAAATTCATCAGTGCACGGTCCCCAGGTAGGCTGCAATTACGTCAGGATTGGCCTGCACTTCAGCGGGCGTGCCATCACCGACTTTGCGCCCGTAGTCGAGCACCACGACGTGGGCGCAGAGGTCCATGACCACCTTGATGTCATGCTCAATCAGAATCACCGTGGTGCCCAGGTCGCGGTTGATGTCCGCAATAAAGCGGCTCATTTCCTGTTTTTCCTCGGCATTCATGCCGGCCATGGGTTCGTCGAGCAGTAATAGCGTTGGCTGGGCGATCAGGGCGCGGCCCAGCTCGACGCGCTTTTGCAGGCCATATGCCAGGCTGCCCACCGCGACGTCGCGCCAGGGCTGCAACTCCAGGAACTCCAACACCTGCTCGGCACGTTCGGCGAACACCCGCGCCTCGCGCCGGGCCCGTGGCAAGCCCAGCGCCTGCTCGAGAAAAAAGCTGCGCTGGAAACGCGACAGGCCAGTGAGCAGGTTGTCCAGCACGCTCATGTTCTTGAACAGCGCGTTGTTCTGGAACGTGCGGCCGATGCCCAGGCGCGCTGCCGTCAGGGGATGCGGGCGCTGCAGCCGCTCGGCATCGAACACCAGCTCGCCTGCATCGGCACGGTAGACACCGTTGAGGATGTTCAACAGCGAGCTCTTGCCCGCGCCGTTGGGGCCGATCAACGCGCAGATTTCGCCACGACGCACGGCGAACGACAGGTCGTTGATGGCCTTCACGCCTTTGAACGACAGGGAGATGTTGCGGACTTCAAGAAGCGTACTCATGCGACACGCTCCAGGTCCTCGTGCAGCCACAACAGCCGGCCAGGGGCACGCTCGGCATTGGCCGGGTGTTCAATGTGGGCCACCCGCTGGAAACCGAGCAAATGGCGCACCCGCGACTTGATCCAGCGGCGCAAGCCACGCCGAGGATTCGCCTGGGTCCAGTCGCACAAGCGGCGGCGCCAACTGCCTTGAGGTGCCAGCCGTGCCTCGATTTCCTCAGCCAGTGTCTGTGCACGCTGAGCAGATAACAACAGTGCAGTCGGGGCGATTTCACGGCGGTCGCGGCTCGCCGTTTCACGGGTTTCCGGAAAGGCAAAACCTTCGCCACGTTCCAGCCAGCGGCTTAGCACATGGGCCAGGCCCTGGGCCCACTCCGTGCCTTCATCAACCCAGACCACCGCATCACGAGCGGTCTGAGCCCACCCCTGACGAGCGTGATACAACGGTTCACCGCTAAACAGTGTCGCCAAGGGCAATACCTGGAACGCGCCGTGCGGTGCGGTGCTGGCCTGGGCGCAGAACAGTCGCAGTGGCGCCAGCGAGTCAAGCCCGGCCAGACGCCAGTGCGCAACGGTCTCGCGGCGCTGCACGAAGGCAAAATCCGGTCGTAACAGGCGCAACTGCCGCTGCAACACCTCGCCACGGCTCTGCGGGCTGATGACTGCGCTGTATCCACCCAGGCTGTGGGCCGCGATTGCCAGGATCAGCAGGGACGGCTCAATCGCACCGCACAACAGCAGCCGCGCTTCAGGCACAAAACCCTGCTGACGCAGGCCGGCAGCGCACCGTTCAACTTCACGCAACACATCGATCCAGCGCCAGGCCTTCCAAGTGCCTTGGCGACGATGACGCAGGGCGATCTGCAACGGTTTTTCCCTGGCCCAGCGACGCAGCGCCGACAGGGCAAAGTCCGGCACCACGTCAAGCGGCCGGGTGTTCAGCTCATGGACCGTCATAGGCAACTCCTGGAAGGCCCAGACCGCTCATCTCAACGATGCTCAACTGCATTTCACGTGGCACTGGGCTGCTCCTGTCTACTCAGCTTCGCACCACTATCCGGTGCGTTTGCAAGCTGTGTAACAGGATCCGTGCCAACAGATAAAATCTGTTAATTTTCAGATAGTTATCAACATTTTTATGCCACCGACTCGTGCCTGCGTGGCGACAGCCTGTTGATCAACTGTTCGTGCATGGACAGTTGATCGGCGCTCTACCGTGCCAGAAGAACGCACCCGACCACCTGAACGGGCAGTCAGCGCCGCGCGACCGCCATCCCTGTTCGTTATCCCGTTTCCCCTTCCCCAAGTAGTCCGAAACTCCCAGCGCGCCCAGGAGTATCGGCCAATGCGCAATCACCGGCGCTTTTACATAGTTGTGGCATGTAGCAGAAAGGGGCTGCGGTCAGGTCTCGAAGACTGAAAACTGTCTGGAGAAAGTCATGACTATTTACAAAAAAAGCTCATCCCTGAAGAACGACCTAGCCGGTTACACCGGTGCAGATCTTTCGCCCTTCACCCAAGGTTTCAAAGCGAACGACAGCACGACGTTTACATTCCTGAGCAATCCCGCCGCCCTGACTGCGCCGACGGTCACCACCGACCTGAAAGACTACGCTCCTGGCAGCACAGCCATCATTACGGCCAGCGGGTTCGCCGCCGGCAGTACCGTGAAGCTTGAGGTGGATCACGTCACCGACGCTGGCGCAGACAGCGTGTGGGGCACGCCTGACGATGTACTCAACACCGATACTGGCGAGGGGCACGACCCCTGGTATGTGACCGACGGTGGTACCGGCGATCTCGACGGCCAGGTCAATGGCAGCGTCACCACCTCGTGGTACGTAAACCCCGACGACTCGGCAGATGCCAGGTTTCTGCTCACCGCCAGCGCTGCGGGCCGCGATGGTGTGTTCGGTACCGGCGACGACGCCGTAGCGACAACCTCGTTTACGGACAGCGGCCCAAGCATCGTGGCGACCGGTGCGAATGTGACGCTGGACGAAACAGCCGGGTTGCAGAACAGCACAGCCACTCCAAGCCCTGCAGAAGATGCTAACGACAATGACATTCTGGTGGCCTCCCTGCCGTCGATCTTCTCGGCACGCTTGACAACACTTGGGGCAGGTACCGCGACGGGGGCTGCCTTGAGTGGCTATACCGGGGCTGCTGGCAACACCGGCAGTGATGCGTTCACCATCACCCCTACGCCCGGAGCAAACATTACCGATGTGAGCTTCACCGACAGTCTTGGCGCGGCGCTCAATGGCTTGGACAGCGGACTGGATACCCTCAATGGCACCAATATCCTTCTCTATACGGATGAGACCAACAACAACATCGTTCTGGGCCGCGCCGGCGGCCCAGCCGGTGAGATCGTGTTCGCTGCCTATATTCAAGAAACCGGATCGCCGGTCACCGGCGGCAAAATCTGGACCGTGCAGTACGAACCGTTCAAGAATCCAGATGCCAGCAACCCTGACGACCCGATCGATCTCACGAATATTGTTTTCGTCGGCGCCAGTCAGGATCTGACATTCAGCCTGGCCAATGCGCCCTCCGGCCAGAACCTCTTCCTCATGTTCACCACGGCGAACCCGACAGTGGTCAACGACGGCGGTGTCTTGCGGATCACAGACCCCACCATCATCGCGACCGGAAAGGACCCCGCGGACCAGTCAAGCGGCGCCAACATAACCACCGGTGACACGATCAATACCAGCCAAGCGGGTGGTCCGACCACCTTTGGCACCAACAATCAGATGATTGTGGAACAAGAGGGCATCCGTTTTACGTTCGTCACGGGTGCCAGGCAGAATGTGACCATTCCCAACCTTGACCAGAACGAAGCAGATGTCGAATCCAACATCGACTTCACCGGCATGTTCAATGCAAAGGCTGCCAGCTTCGACGTCGTTCAGCTACAGAGCGGCAAGAGTGCCATCGTAAAAATCAGCGCGTTCAACACGGCGGCTGAACCTGGTGTGAACTTCGTCAACGGGTACGCAGGTGATGCATCGGTTGCAATCACTAATGTTCGCATCATCAACAAAAGTACCGGGGCGGTGATCGAGAATTCAAACGGATCGGTGGATGATCCGAGCATTACCATCAGTTTTACAGGTGGCGTTGCCACCATCACTGGCATCAAGGCCGGCTACAAGATTGAATACACCACAACGCAGAATCACAACCGTGTACTCATCGAGAACGGTGCAGCCGTCGATGCCAAGGGCAATAACCACGCCGATTTCGATATCGGTAGTGTCACACTGAGCCAAGCGGTGACTTCGACCGCTGAAATCGGCTCCAAGATCATCTTCGAGGACGATGGGCCAACGGCAACCGGCACGCCTGCGAGCGGCACCGTCGACGAGGACGGTTTGACCAACGGCATCCCCGGCGGAACCGGCGACGTTGCCGGCGAGGCGACCACCGCCAGTGGCAGCGTAACCGGCATCTTCCAGTCCGGTGCCGATACGCCGCTGAGCTACAGCTTGTCGAGTGACACCAGCGGCTTGCCTGCACTGACTTCCGGCGGCGTCGCACTGGTGTACAGCGTCGTGGGCAACACCCTTACCGCCAAGGCCGGTGTGGTGGACGTGTTCACCTTCAGCCTCACCAGCGCCGGTGCCTACACCTTCACCCTGCTCAAACCGCTGGACCATGCGGCCGGCAACAACGAAAACGACATCACCATCAACCTGGGCAGCTTGCTGAAGGCCACTGACAAGGACGGCGATACCGTCACCGCCGCTGCTGAAAAACTGGTCATCACCGTCGACGACGACACCCCAACGGCAACCGGTACTGCGGCGACTGGCACCGTCGATGAAGATGGCCTGACCAACGGCATCCCTGGCGGAACCGGCGACGTTGCCGGCGAGGCGACCACCGCCAGTGGCAGCGTGACCGGCATCTTCCAGTCCGGTGCCGATACGCCGCTGAGCTACAGCTTGTCGACTGACACCAGCGGCTTGCCTGCACTGACTTCCGGCGGAGTCGCACTGGTGTACAGCGTCGTGGGCAACACCCTTACCGCCAAGGCCGGTGTGGTGGACGTATTTACCTTCAGCCTCACCAGCGCCGGTGCGTATACCTTCACCCTGCTCAAGCCGCTGGACCATGCGGCCGGCAATGACGAAAACGACATCACCATCAACCTGGGCAGCTTGCTGCAAGCCACTGACAAGGACGGCGACACCGTCACCGCCGCCGCTGAAAAACTGGTCATCACCGTTGACGACGACACCCCAACGGCAACCGGTACTGCGGCGACTGGCACGGTCGATGAGGATGGCCTGACCAATGGCATTGCCGGCGGCACCGGCGACGTTGCTGGCGAGGCGACCACCGCCAGTGGCAGCGTGACCGGCATCTTCCAGTCCGGTGCCGACACGCCGCTGAGCTATGGCTTGTCGAGTGACACCAGCGGCTTGCCTGCACTGAGTTCCGGCGGCGTCGCCCTGGTGTACAGCGTCGTAGGCAATACCCTCACGGCCAAGGCCGGTGTGGTCGATGTGTTCACCTTCAGCCTCACCAGCGCCGGTGCCTACACCTTCACCCTGCTCAAACCGCTGGACCATGCGGCCGGCAATGACGAAAACGACATCACCATCAACCTGGGCAGCTTGCTGCAAGCCACCGACAAGGACGGCGATACCGTCACCGCCGCGGCTGAAAAACTGGTCATCACCGTTGACGACGACACCCCAACGGCAACCGGCACCCCTGTCACGGGCACCGTTGACGAAGACGGCCTGACCAATGGCATCCCCGGCGGCACCGGCGATGTTGCCGGCGAGGCGACTACCGCCAGTGGCAGCGTGACCGGCATCTTCCAGTCCGGTGCCGACACGCCGCTGAGCTATGGCTTGTCGAGTGACACCAGCGGCTTGCCTGCACTGAGTTCCGGCGGCGTCGCCCTGGTGTACAGCGTCGTGGGCAACACCCTCACGGCCAAGGCCGGTGTGGTGGACGTATTCACCTTCAGCCTCACCAGCGCCGGTGCCTACACCTTCACCCTGCTCAAACCGCTGGACCATGCGGCCGGCAATGACGAAAACGATATCACCATCAACCTGGGCAGCTTGCTGCAAGCCACTGACAAGGACGGCGACACCGTCACCGCCGCCGCTGAAAAACTGGTCATCACCGTTGACGACGACACCCCAACGGCAACCGGCACGGCAGCGACTGGCACCGTCGACGAAGATGGCCTGACCAACGGCATCCCTGGCGGGACCGGCGACGTTGCTGGCGAGGCGACTACCGCCAGTGGCAGCGTAACCGGCATCTTCCAGTCCGGCGCCGACACGCCGCTGCGCTATGGCTTGTCGAGTGACACCAGCGGCTTGCCTGCACTGAGTTCCGGCGGCGTCGCACTGGTGTACAGCGTCGTGGGCAACACCCTCACGGCTAAAGCCGGTGTGGTCGATGTGTTCACCTTCAGCCTCACCAGCGCCGGTGCGTATACCTTCACCCTGCTCAAGCCGCTGGACCATGCGGCCGGCAATGACGAAAACGACATCACCATCAACCTGGGCAGCTTGCTGCAAGCCACTGACAAGGACGGCGACACCGTCACCGCCGCCGCTGAAAAACTGGTCATCACCGTTGACGACGACACCCCAACGGCAACCGGTACTGCGGCGACTGGCACCGTCGATGAAGATGGCCTGACCAACGGCATCCCTGGAGGCACCGGCGACATTGCTGGCGAGGCGACCACCGCCAGTGGCAGCGTGACCGGCATCTTCCAGTCCGGTGCCGACACACCGCTGAGCTACAGCTTGTCGACTGACACCAGCGGCTTGTCGGCACTGAGTTCGGGCGGCGTCGCCCTGGTGTACAGCGTCGTAGGCAATACCCTCACGGCCAAGGCCGGTGTGGTCGATGTGTTCACCTTCAGCCTCACCAGCGCCGGTGCCTACACCTTCACCCTGCTCAAGCCGCTGGACCATGCGGCCGGCAATGACGAGAACGATATCACCATCAACCTGGGCAGCTTGCTGCAGGCCACCGACAAGGACGGCGATACCGTCACCGCCGCTGCTGAAAAACTGGTCATCACCGTTGACGACGACACGCCAACGGCAACCGGCACCCCTGTAACCGGAACGGTCGATGAAGACGGCCTGACCAACGGCATCCCCGGCGGGATCGGCGACGTTGCCGGCGAGGCGACCACCGCCAGTGGCAGCGTGACCGGCATCTTCCAGTCCGGTGCCGACACGCCGCTGAGCTATGGCTTGTCGAGTGACACCAGCGGCTTGCCTGCACTGAGTTCCGGCGGCGTCGCCCTGGTGTACAGCGTCGTGGGCAACACCCTCACGGCCAAGGCCGGTGTGGTGGACGTATTCACCTTCAGCCTCACCAGCGCCGGTGCCTACACCTTCACCCTGCTCAAACCGCTGGACCATGCGGCCGGCAATGACGAAAACGATATCACCATCAACCTGGGCAGCTTGCTGCAAGCCACTGACAAGGACGGCGACACCGTCACCGCCGCCGCTGAAAAACTGGTCATCACCGTTGACGACGACACCCCAACGGCAACCGGCACCCCTGTAACCGGAACGGTCGATGAAGACGGCCTGACCAACGGCATCCCTGGCGGCACCGGCGACGTTGCTGGCGAGGCGACCACCGCCAGTGGCAGCGTGGCCGGCATCTTCCAGTCCGGTGCCGACACGCCGCTGAGCTATGGCTTGTCGAGTGACACCAGCGGTTTGCCTGCACTGAGCTCCGGCGGCGTCGCCCTGGTGTACAGCGTCGTAGGCAATACCCTCACGGCCAAGGCCGGTGTGGTCGATGTGTTCACCTTCAGCCTCACCAGCGCCGGTGCCTACACCTTCACCCTGCTCAAACCGCTGGACCATGCGGCCGGCAATGACGAAAACGACATCACCATCAACCTGGGCAGCTTGCTGCAAGCCACCGACAAGGACGGCGACACCGTCACCGCCGCCGCTGAAAAACTGGTTATCACCGTTGACGACGACACCCCAACGGCAACCGGCACGGCAGCGACTGGCACCGTCGACGAAGATGGCCTGACCAACGGCATCCCTGGCGGGACCGGCGACGTTGCTGGCGAGGCGACTACCGCCAGTGGCAGCGTAACCGGCATATTCCAGTCCGGTGCCGATACGCCGCTGAGCTACAGCTTGTCGAGTGACACCAGCGGCTTGCCGGCACTGAGTTCCGGCGGCGTCGCGCTGGTGTACAGCGTCGTGGGCAACACCCTCACGGCCAAGGCCGGTGTGGTGGACGTATTCACCTTCAGCCTCACCAGCGCCGGTGCCTACACCTTCACCCTGCTCAAACCGCTGGACCATGCGGCCGGCAATGACGAAAACGACATCACCATCAACCTGGGCAGCTTGCTGCAAGCCACTGACAAGGACGGCGACACCGTCACCGCCGCCGCTGAAAAACTGGTCATCACCGTTGACGACGACACCCCAACGGCAACCGGCACCCCTGTAACCGGAACGGTTGACGAAGACGGCCTGACCAACGGCATCCCCGGCGGAACCGGCGACGTTGCCGGCGAGGCGACTACCGCCAGTGGCAGCGTGACCGGCATCTTCCAGTCTGGTGCCGATACGCCGCTGAGCTATGGCTTGTCGAGTGACACCAGCGGCTTGCCGGCACTGAGCTCGGGCGGCGTGGCACTGGTGTACAGCGTCGTGGGCAACACCCTCACGGCTAAAGCCGGTGTGGTAGACGTGTTCACCTTCAGCCTCACCAGCGCCGGTGCGTATACCTTCACCCTGCTCAAGCCGCTGGACCATGCAGCCGGCAATGACGAAAACGATATCACCATCAACCTGGGCAGCTTGCTGCAAGCCACTGACAAGGACGGCGACACCGTCACCGCCGCCGCTGAAAAACTGGTCATCACCGTTGACGACGACACCCCAACGGCAACCGGCACCCCTGTAACCGGAACGGTCGATGAAGACGGCCTGACCAACGGCATCCCCGGCGGGATCGGCGACGTTGCCGGCGAGGCAACCACCGCCAGTGGCAGCGTAACCGGCATCTTCCAGTCCGGTGCCGACACGCCGCTGAGCTATGGCTTGTCGAGTAATACCAGTGGCTTGTCAGCGCTAAGCTCGGGCGGCGTGGCACTGGTGTACAGCGTCGTGGGCAACACCCTCACGGCCAAGGCCGGTGTGGTCGATGTATTCACCTTCAGCCTCACCGCTGCCGGTGCCTACTCCTTCACCCTGCTCAAGCCGCTGGACCATGCAGCCGGCAATGACGAAAACGACATCACCATCAACCTGGGCAGCTTGCTGCAGGCCACCGACAAGGACGGCGACACCGTCACCGCCGCCGCTGACAAGCTGGTCATCACCGTTGACGACGACACGCCGACACTCGCGTTCGGCAACCTGATCGGGACCGGTAGCGTCCTTGCACAATACGGGTTCTGGGATAAGTCGGACGGAGCCGACGGGCTAGGTGCGGCCGGTCTGGATGTCTCCCTGGTGAACGGTGAGTTCACGCTTGTCAGGCCAGACAACACAACAACGACCGGGACCGGCACGCTCACCGAGCTATCGCCCTCACCGGATGCCAATGGCGCGTACCAATTCGCAGGGACGCTGACCGGTGACTTTGACAACAATGCTCAAACAGCAGATACCAGCGTCGACTACACGCTGACCGTGTTTGCCAATGGCAGCTATGCACTGGATCTGGTTCAGGGCTTCAGTTCGACGGTGGTGCTCAGCAGTGCCGACGGCTCACTTGCTGCCGGCGGTCCTGATCCGGTTCGCACGCTGTTGATTCCGGAGACAAATGATCCAACCATTCCTTCTGCATCTGAGGAAATTGTCTTCTTTTCCGCAAAAGCGCTTGCGTCTACAACGGACATCCTGTCCGGTATCGGGCTCGGAGCCTACGACCCCACGGAAGCAGCGCTGCAGACTAACCCGTTACCGTCGTACATCGATCCTGCATCGATGAACGTCAGCACATCCGGCATCGGCGTTGCCAACAACCTGTTCCAAGGAGATAACCTGGCAGCAATCAGCGCTGCCGATGAGAGCTTCGTCATCAACCCAGAGACCCTGCTGACGGGAATGAAGGTCTTCATCGACAACTCCGTGGGGGGATACAACACCGCGACAGAAGACCTGTACTACAGGATTTACTACGAGGATGGTACGTTCTCTGACCTCATCGAAGTGAATACCCTGACACCGGAGGCCGGTGGACAGGTGTCCTTCCTCATCGAGAGGGAAGGAACGGCACTGATCGACGCGGTTCAGCTGACGATGGGCCGAGGCGAGATCAAGATACCGGTGATCGAGTTCATTCAGGAAAGCGAGAACCTGGCCAGTGATGTCAAGCTGACGTTCAACGCGACGGTGACCGACAAGGACGGGGACTCGGCGACGAGTACCTTTAACGCCGACTTGTTTGCCAACGATGGTGCCAACGCCACCTTCGACTTCACGCTGGTTGGAACAAGCGGTGCGCGTGATGCCTTCAACGTCGATCTGTCACTCACGGAGAACCAGTATCAGGTCACCGGCTTCGATGTGACCGCCGGCCACCGAGACACGCTGGTGCTCAACGGCGACCAGAACGCGGTTGTCCAATCAATCAACAACGCCGGTGCAGACAGCATCGTGACAATTGCCGAGTCCGGCGGACAAACAACGACGATCACCTTGGTCGGAGTCGATGTTCTGAATAGCGACATTGTGTTTGGCGGTGCCTGAGGTACTGCGCGTAGTACAGGATGCGAGGGTGGCGTAGAAACCACCCTCGCATTGCTTCCTGGCAATCGAATACAAGACCTGCATGGCCGAACCCACTCTGGATGGTCAAGCGCCACAACAAAGAACGGCAACACAGCAGCGCGCCATGCACCCATAGCCGTTTCAGGTCGCGGTTCTTGCGTGAGGCTCAATCCGACTCCACTCACGTGGACTCAGGCGGCTCTCCGTTGCTGGTGAGCCCATGTTTCATTGCGTACATGAGCAAATCGATTCGATTGATGAGATCGAGCTTTTGATAGATGTTGCTGAGGTGGTTGTGTACCGTGTGTTCGCTAATGCCCAGGCGCTCGGCGATGCCCATGTATTTGGCAGACGGATCATCCACAATGGCGCGAATCAGTTCCCGCTCGCGCAGTGTCAGCCGCGCCTGTTTCGCCTGTTCCAGATTGCATCTCAAGGGTATATGCCCGGTCGCGGCATAGCCGGAGAGCCCACCGGCCCACGCCCTATCCAGCCCGATGTTGCGATGGTGAACCTTGATGATGGCCTGGATGATCGACTCCGTCGGGTCTTCCGCAAGCACGATACCGCGTGCGCCCGCCTCTATCGCCTGGGCAACGGGAATGGATTCGTACAAACCCTTGAGCACCAGCACCTTCATTTCCGCGCTGCGGGTGAGCCCCGAGACAACCTCCAGCGGGTTAAGCGCATCAGGAAAGAAACTGAAAAAAATAACGTCTGGGCGCAACTGATCGGCAAGGTCCAGCGCATTGGTGTAGGTGGTGGCCTGGCCGCTCACTTCCATCCGGGGCTTTCTGGCATTGATCAAATCGTGAAGGCCCATCAGAACAAGAGGGCGACAATCGATCAGCATCACCCGTATTGGTTTTCTGTGTTCAGGCATTCTCTTTCTGCCCCCTATTGAAAGACGGTACCCGCCCACATGTTGAAAGCATGGGCTTCCACCGGCTGCACCAGCAGGGGCTGCAAATATATCCATAAGCCGGACAACGGCATCGAAACAACACAAATAGGAATAGCTATCAATAGCTTGCGCATGATGATGTGCTCCCTAAGCCGGTAAACTGAGTCTAGGCCAGCACGGTATGCTGCCAGCCCACCTAACCGCCAGCCACCGACTCACCCCTCCTACACGTCGCTCGACCGATGCTCTCAAAACGTACTCTAGTCTCGCAAAATCAAGACCTTAGGCTCACCAGCGACGGCCTGCAGCCACAGCCTGCCCCGCCCAAAAACGTCAATCAACCGACGAATGGCGGGTGAAAATGTACAAAAAAACGATGGCGTCAATTTAACGTCAAACCCTGCCTCAACGAGCCCCTCTGGTCGGCCCTGGGTACGCGCACGGGCACGCCAAACGCGTTTAATGTGGGTTGTAGGGGCATGGTGCAGTGCCGCCGCTCGGCGCCTCTGTACTGGCCAACCGTCACGCCACTTGGATGAACGTGCGGATGAATGCCGGCTTGAGCGAAGGATGGCCAACGTGAAGGTTCAATCGGAATCGGAAGGGGTAACGGGACAGTTATCCAACAAAAGTGCTTACAAGAGACGGTCGTGGCTTGGCGAGATCAGGGACGCACGACATCCTGGCCAGCGCTGCGGGGACTCAACCAGCCATTCACACTTTCGACACTTTCGGCCGACGGCTTTCCCGCCCAGCGATTGAGGCTGAACACATTACTGAGGAACTCGTATTGCGTCTTGAGCAGGTTACGCCGAGCGCGAAACTCGTTACGCACGCTGGCCAGTACATCGACGGCATTGACCATTCCATAGTTCAGCGCTTTCTCTGCGGCTACCCTCGACAACTGTGCAGAGGCCAACGCCAGGCGGTTCGCCTCGATCTTTTCACCGTTCGAACTGGCGGTGAGGTATGCGCTGGTGATCTCCTTGACCACCCGACGCCGAATCGCTTCCAGTTCCTGCTCGGCAGTCACTTGATCCTGATAGAGCCCACGGACCCGCGCCGAGGTCGAGCCGCCGCTGTACAGCGGCACCTGAATGCCAACGCCCGCAACATAACTGTCAGTACGTGGCGTCAGGGAATTGTTGTAACCTTCGTTGGTCTGTTGAGCACTCAGGCTCAGGCTCAAGGTCGGATAGTGCCCGCCCTTGCCACTGCGTAACGCGGCGTTCGCTGCTTCGACCCCGCTCTCGCGAGCCTTGAGCGCAGGGTTTGACGCGATTCCCTCGCGAACCCAGGTTTCCAGACTCTGCGCAGAAACCTGTAGTTGCACGTCATCACGAATCCGATTAAGCCTCTCTTTGACGGGGCGACCGACAATCTCTGCCAGTGATTCGCGGCTGATAATGGCTTGGTTACGGGCATCCAGCTCCTGCGCCGCGAGCAAATCCACCCTGGCCTTGAGGTCAAGCTGATCCGTAATCAAGGCCAACTGCTTTTCGTACAACACGTTGATCCGGTCCAGACTTTTTTGCGTGGTTAGACGCTCCGCTATCACTAACTCCAGCTCATCCTCTGCCGCCAATGCCGTGAAGTAACGCCTCGCCAATTCCACTGTCGCCTCCGCCTGGGCATCCAGCGCTTCCGATTCGGACTGCTTGGCCAGGCTTTGAAATTTTTTATAGTTCTCCCACGCGGCCTTGTTATAGAGGTACTGACGCAACACCAGGCTGTAGCTCTCGCTATCGTAACTCTGCTGTATCAGGTCGTTTTCCTGGTGAATCTGGTTCATCCCTGCGTTAATCGACACTTGCGGCAATAGCGCTCCCAGGGCCTCGCGCTGATGTTCCTGACCCGCCTGGGCTCGCGCAAAAGAGGCCAGTACCTGCGGATCCTCCAGCCGCGCCTCCCGATACAGCTGCACAAGGTCGGTGGAAAACGTCGAGGCACTGACCCCTTTCGATACGACAGCAGGGGTTTGCGCCAAGGCAACGCCCGCCGCAACCATGAACGCACTACCCAACAAAATGGCCGACGTGCCCACGGTCATTCCTCGATCATCGATTGAGAGAGAGCGTTGCGAGCCGGTTGCATCAAGTACTGCAACAGCGTGCGTTGGCCCGTGATGATCAACACGTCCGCCGGCATCCCCGGCAACAACTTGCGCTCACCCAAGGTACGCACGCCGTTCTCGGTTACCCGAACCCGAGCCAGGTAATAGGCGGCCCCGGTCTTCTCATTGGTCAGCCGGTCAGCCGATACACCGGTGACCTCGCCTTCGATCACCGGTGTGGTCGCGCTGTTGAACGCGCTGAAACGGATATCGGCACGCTTGCCGATGGCGATACGGTCAATATCCAGCGTCGTCACCTGAGCCTCTATGATCAGCTCGGAAATCGATGGAACGATGTCCAGCAGTGGCGTTGCCGGGCGCACGACACCACCAATGGTGTGCACTGTCATGCCAATCACCATGCCTGCGTCGGGTGCGCGGATGACGATACGGCTGAGCCGGTCTTCCAGAGCCGAGGTTTTCTCCTGCAAGTCGTATATCTTGGTCTGAACCTCGGCCAGCTGCTTGACCACATCGGCATTGAAATCCTTGTCGATCTGCAGAATCTGCAGCTGTGTTTCGTTGATCTGCAGACGCGTACGGTTGATTGTGGAACGGTGATCCGCCACCTCAGACCTGAGCATCCCCAGTTTGCGTTCCTGCTCGAGCAGACGTTGTTTATCAACGAACCCCTGCTTGAGCAGGTCCGTCAACTCATCGATTTCAGCGCTGTAGGATTTCTCCAGATGCATCTTGGCGTCGATCATCGATTCCAGCCCCTTGACCTGTTGCTGCAACTGCCCGATGCGCTCCCGCAATACTGCTATCTGGCCCAGCCGCGAGCCCTGTCGAGCATTGAATACCTGGGTCTCGCTCTGGCGCGCTTCCATACCGCGCGAACTCGTGGGATCGACCACGTCACCAAAACCGATCGCCGACAGCGTGTCGCGCTCGGCGATAAGCCTTGCCTCCATGGCTTTGGCCGCGACCAACTGGCTTCGGGTCATCTCGTATTCAAAGCGCAGTTGGGCATCATCAAGAATGATCAGCGGGTCACCACGTTTGACGATGTCGCCGTCATGGGCCAGTACCTCTTTGACAATGCCCCCTTCAAGATGCTGGACGGTTTTGCGGTAAGTCTGCACCGTGACCACACCCGGCGCATAAGCGGCCCCGTCGAGGGGCGCGAAAGACGCCCAGGTGCCGAACAGGCCGAAAGTCACACTGACAATGACGACGCCCAACCGGCGTACTTTACGATCCGACGTTGGCAGGTCGGCGAGACTGTCAATTTGCCGGTCGGGCATCTTAGGATTCATTGTCTTCGTCCTTGCCGGTATCGACCGCAGCAACACTGGCACCTGCAGGCATGGCATGCCGTTGTGCCTGCTGTTGCCTTGCGTTGAGTTCGGCCAGCACCTGGTCGCGAGGCCCAAATAGGCTGACAACCCCAGCGTTCATGACCATGAGCCGGTCAAGTTGCGAGACGATATTGGTTCGGT
Source organism: Pseudomonas sp. HLS-6 (assembly GCF_002753995.1). Classification (NCBI taxonomy): domain Bacteria; kingdom Pseudomonadati; phylum Pseudomonadota; class Gammaproteobacteria; order Pseudomonadales; family Pseudomonadaceae; genus Pseudomonas; species Pseudomonas sp. HLS-6. The sequence continues at coordinate 2,201,903 of NZ_CP024478.1, read as the reverse complement.
GGGTAATCACAAACAGCGTCGCACCAGTCTGTTTTAACTGCTGGATAGCTGCCGCCAAGGCACGATCACCGACGTCGTCAAGATTGGAGTTGGGCTCGTCAAGCACAATCAACCTAGGGCTGCCATACAGGGCACGGGCCAATCCGATGCGTTGGCGCTGCCCGCCCGACAGCATGACCCCCTCGCTGCCAATCACAGTGTCGTAGCCATCAGGCAACAGCAAAATCATTTCGTGAACGCCAGCGGTCTTGGCAGCCAGAATGACTTTTGCCGAGTCGACCTCGGCGAAGCGGGCAATGTTTTCGCCGATGCTGCCCTCGAACAATTCAATGTCCTGAGGCAAGTACCCGATATATGGGCCCAGCTCTTGTTTGTCCCAGGCGCTGATATCCGCGCCATCCAACCGGACGACCCCATGCTGCGGCGCCCACACCCCTATCAATGCTCTGACCAGGGTCGACTTGCCGGCGGCACTTGGGCCGATGATTCCCACCACGCAACCGGCAGGGACGCTGAAGCTTATGTTTTTGATGATAGGTGTATTCGAGCCAGGTGCCGCGACAACCAGATTCTCGACCTGCACGTGCCCCTGGGGCGGAGGTAAAGACATACGCTCGGGTTGCGTCTGTTGCTTGTCGAGGATGTCGTTCAGACGGCGGTATTGCGAACGCGCCGCAATGAAGCCTTTCCAACTGCCGATGATCAGGTCAATGGGGGCCAGCGCACGCCCCAGTAGCACGGCCCCGGCAAACACCATACCGGCTCCGACCTGATGGTCCACCGCCAGGTACGCCCCCAGCCCCAGCACCAGTGATTGCACCAGGAGCCGGAAAGTCCGGGAAAGCGTACTGACAATAGCCCCTCTATCGCTCGCCATGGACTGCAACAACAGAACGTTTCTTTGCCGACGCCCCCAACGATCCATCAGGGTTTCAAGCATGCCCATGGACTCGATCACCTCTGCGTTGCGCAGGTTCTTCGTGGTGTAGAGCGTCGCGCCGATATGTTCCTTGTTGGCCTGGGCCAGTGCCGGCCCCGTCAGCCTCTCATTGAGAAATGCGAGTGATAACAACAGTAGCGCACTGCCTGTCGCCACCCAGCCAAACCAGGGATGAAACAGGAACATCACCGCGATATAAATCGGCAACCAGGGGGCGTCGAAGAAGGCGAACAATCCGTTACCGGAGAGAAACTGCCTCAAGCCCGTCAAGTCGTTGAGGGGCTGTGCCGAAGCATCCATGCCGCCACTGTCCAAAGCCCGTTTGAAACTGGCTTTATAGACTTGGCGGCTGAGCAACACATCCAGCCGGGTACTGACCCGTACCATGATGCGCGAACGAACCCACTCCAGAGAACCGAGCGTGAGCAACAACCCGGTCATGATCAGCGTCAGCATTGCCAGGGTCGTCAGACTTCCGCTGCTCATCACTCGGCCATATACCTGAAGCATATAGAAGGTAGGAACGAGCATCAGTGCGTTGATAAAAAAGCTGGCAAAACCAACAAAAACAAAGCTGTCTCGACAGGTTTTCAGCGCACTTTTCAGACTGTTTTCAGGTGTGCTTCGCATTGAGACCCCTGCTCGTAAAGCCAACCTTTGAGGAGCTTAGATCATGTCGAACAACTGTGTTCGACAATTGACCGGATCGCCCAGGGTCGCAAGACTGACCAGCAGGGGCCGTCGTCGGCCCTACACGGCGAACTCAGGTTCCGTGCGCATCAATTGACGCTTCACACTCTCCAGATGCAGGCGTGCACTCTCGGCATTGCCGATCAGCATTTGCCGACAGGCCGCACTGGCAACTTCATGGGGTACACGCTGCAAGGGTCTGCCGCTGGCCATTGCCTTGAGCTGCACCTCGGCGGCCCGCTCCAGGTAGTACAGGTCATCCCAGGCCTCGGCGATGCTCGGCCCCAGCACCAGCGGGCCATGGTTCTTCAGCATCAACACGTCCGCCGCCCCCGCCGCTCGGGCGATGCGCTCGCCTTCGGTGGCGTCCAGCGCCAGGCCGTTGTAATCCTCGTCCACGGCCAGGCGCTCATAGAACTTCAGCGATGTTTGCCCAGCCCAGGCAAAAGGCTGCCCCTCCAGCATGCACAGCGCCGTCGCGTGCGGCATGTGGGTGTGGAAGGCTGCAGTCGCCCGAGGGTTGAGCCGGTGCAGTTGGGCATGAATGAAGAACGCCGTGGCCTCAGGCTGGCCCTCTCCCGCCACCACGCGACCGTGGAAATCGCAGATCAGCAGCGACGAGGCCGTAACCTCGGCAAACGCCAGGCCATAAGGGTTAACCAGAAACAGGTCCCGGTGCCCAGGCAGTACGAAGGAAAAATGATTGCAAATGCCTTCGCCCATTCCCAGCCGGGCCGCCATGCGAAAGCAGGCAGCCAGGTCGATTCGGGCCTGACGAATCTCTGGGCTGTCCAGCGTGCCCGCCAGCGCCAGTGCACTGGGCGTGCGGTTGATTTCAAAAGCGTGTGCCATGGTCGAAGGTCCTGAGTCATGAAGAGGTACCGGGAAGACTAGCCAGATTCCCCAGCACGCCAAGGGACAGTTGGACGGATTGGTCGTGTCAGTCCGCGCGTCTCTGCGACCTTTACGGGCGTTGTCAAAGCAGCCCACCGTCAGGGCGAAACGGTTCTCCAGCGCCGCTCGTGCGCAGGTTGCGCCCTGACCCGGCGGTTCCCTGTATCTGGCCCTACAGGCACCTCGGCGATTGTTTCTATGGTGAAGCCAGGCACGTGAACCCACGGGCACATCATCGCCAGTCGAGAGGTTGAACATGAACAAACCGGTTTCCAACGAATACGTCCATGCCCTGGATCGCCAATTCGTCTTTCACTCCTGGTCCACTCAAGGCAACCTCAACCCGCTGGTAATCGCTGGCGGTGAAGGCTGCACGCTGTGGGACTACGAAGGGCGCCAGTACCTGGATTTCAGCAGCCAGTTGGTCAATACCAATATCGGCCATCAACACCCCAAGGTCATTGCCGCCATCCAGGAGCAGGCCGGCACACTGGTGACCGTGGCCCCTGCCACAGCCAACCTGATGCGCGGCGAGGCGGCCAAACGCATTCTGTCCCACGCCCCTGGCAACTTCAGTAAGGTGTTCTTCACCAACGCCGGCGCCGACGCCAATGAAAACGCCATGCGCATGGCGCGTCTCTACACTGGCCGCGACAAAATTCTCTCGGCCTACCGTTCCTATCACGGCAGCACGGGTGCCGCGATTGTTGCCACTGGCGATCCTCGGCGGGTACCCAACGAATTCGCCCGGGGCCACGTGCACTTCTTCAATCCCTACCTGTTTCGCAGCGAATTTCACGCCACCGATGAAGAAGAGGAATGCCAGCGTGCGCTGCAACACCTGCGCCGCGTGATCGAGTGCGAAGGCCCCAACGCCATTGCAGCCATTCTCCTGGAAACGGTGCCAGGTACCGCCGGGATTCTGGTTCCGCCCAAGGGCTACCTGGAAGGCGTGCGCAGCTTGGCCGATGAGTTTGGCATGCTGCTGATTCTCGACGAAGTCATGGCTGGTTTCGGTCGCACGGGCAGTTGGCTGGCGTTGGACAATTTCAACGTGGTGCCTGACCTGATCTGCTTCGCCAAGGGGGTCAACTCTGGCTACATTCCCGCTGGCGGCGTGATGATTTCCCAACCTGTCTGTGACTATTTTGACAACCATTTCTTCCCCGGTGGCCTGACCTATTCCGGTCACCCACTGGCCATGGCCGCCATTGTTGCCACCCTGGACGTCATGGCCGAAGAAGGCATTGTCGACAACGCCCGCCGTATCGGCCAAGAGCTGCTGGGCCCAGGCCTTCGTGCCTTGGCCGACAAGTACCCGTTGATCGGCGAGGCCCGGGGGATCGGCTTGTTCTGGGCACTGGAATTTGTCAGCGACGAGAAGCTCAAGACACCGCTGCCCGCCCCTGTTATGGCCCAGATGAAAGCGGCATTCCAGGCGCGCGGCCTGCTCACGTTCATCGTGGAGAACCGCTTGCACGTCGTACCACCGTGTATCGTCAATCCTGCACAGGTCACCCAGGCACTGGGGATCTTCGATGAAGTGATTGGCGAGTTCTCAGCCAGGCACGCCCATTGATACACCGTTGTGCGCCCGGCAGAGCATCCTCCAGACGACTGCCGGGCGCCTACTTCTGAGACGGCGCGGCCGATGCCGCCCTGTCGTGCTCAGAAGCCTTCCAGTACCTGCGCCAGTTGACGAATGCCCGGTCGGATTCGCTCGGGATCAATGGCATGAAAGCCCAAGCGCATGAAGTTCGCGGGCGGTGCCTGATCAAAGAAAAACTGCGAACCTGACTCGATCAGTACGCTCTGTTGGGCCGCGGCCCAAGCTACTTTTTGCGTATCTACACCGGGAGGGGCTGCCAGCCAGAAAGCGCTGGCACCTTCGCTGCCAATCGGCCGACACATGCCAAGCGTCTGACTGATGGCCTCGTGCAACGTCTCACGACGGCGGGCATGTTCTTCGCGGAAGCGCCTCAGGTGTGCATCGTAATGGCCCTGGGCGAGAAACTCGGCGAGCATCCGCTGATTGTTCAGCGGTGGATGACGGTACATCAACCGACGCAAGGCCCGCAGTTCATCGATCAGCTCGGCGTCAGCCACCATGTAGCCCATACGCAGGCCCGGCGAGAATGCCTTGGACAGGCTGCTCAGGTAGATCACCCGACCGTTGCTGTCGCTGGCCTTGAGTGCCGGTTGGGGATGGTTGTCGAGGTTGAGCTCTGCATCGTAGTCATCCTCGATCAGCACCTGATCGTGAAGGCGGATCTGGCGCAACAGTTCACCCCGGCGCGGGGCACTCATTGATATGCCGGTCGGCACCTGGTGACCTGGGGTGACATACAGGTACTCGCAATCATCAAGACGCGCATCAACCACCAGCCCCTGCTCGTCGATCGGTTGCAACTGCACCTGAGCCCCTTGCAGGTCGAAGATACTCTGGGCATCACGAAAACCGGGGTTCTCGATGGCCACCTTGACGCCATTGCGCATCAACAGGGTCGCCAGCAGGTACAACGCATTCTGCGACCCCAAGGTCACCAGGATTTCGTCGGGCCGTGCCCAGATTCCGCGCTTGGGCAAGACCCGCGTACGCAACTGTTCAATCAACATTTCATCGTCGCGGTCGAAACGGTCGCGCATCCACCCCTGGTCGCGCTCACCGCGCAGGGTATTGCGCGAGACCTCCCGCCAGCGCTCCAGAGGAAACAAGTCCTGGATCGGCTGACCATAGATGAAGGGATAGGTAAAGCTCGGCCAGTTGCTGGGCCGCAACACCCCGTGCTTCAAACTGGGGAGCATCTTGAAACGGGCGGCCCAATCCGGTGCGCGCTCACTGCTGCCATCGTCGCAACCACCCGGTTGACGCACAGGCGTGAAGCACAACAAGGCTTCGTCGAACTCGGCCCCACAGTAATCCGGGTGCAGGTAATAGCCGCTACGCGGGCGGCTGACCAGATAACCATTGTCCAGCAAGCTTTCGTACACCAACGCCACGGTATTGCGGGAAATCGACAACTGCTGGGACAACTTGCGACAGGACGGCAACGGCTCATCTGCCGGGAACCCGCCGCCCAGAATGGTTGACACCAACGACTCTCTGAGCTGCTCCTGAAGGCCGCGTTGCTGGTCAAAATCCAGGTGGAACAGATGATCGATCATAGCCCCTCCACTCACTTACCGACCCCTGACCAAAGCAAATAGCGCGCCATGCTTTTTGCCTTGTTGGCTGGCCAGTCGAATGCACCGAACTGCCCCTATCGCTGCGCCGGAGCGCCTCACTATGGTTGAGTCCAGGCCAGCACAAGACCCCCGGGCGAAGGCGGTCAGGCTCACCCCCTTCTGACAATTGGAGCAATACTCATGAAGCACTCAAGCAAGGATTCGATCTCAGCCAAGTCCCTGGGTCTGTTGCGCAAGATGACCCTCGCCACCTTGGTGCTGTCAGCCTCCTTCGGCGCCCAGGCAGATCTTGCAGATGTCAAAAGCAAAGGCTTCCTGAGCGTGGCCACTGAGGACGACTATGCACCGTTCAACTTCATCGTCGACGGCAAGCCCGAGGGGTTCCACAAGGACCTGCTCGTCGAACTCAAGGCCTACGCCAAAGAACAGAAGTTCGACGTCAAGCAAGACATCCTGCCCTGGACGGGCCTGCTCGCTTCGGTGTCCTCAGGTCAGTACGACCTGGCCTTCACTGGCGCCCTGGTGACCGACGAGCGCCTGCGCGTCTTCAACTTCGCCCCGCCCTTCGCTTCCGCCCAGCACTTCTATGTCAAGCGCGCCGGTGACACGCGCCTCAGCGACATTGCCAGCCTGTGCGGCAAAACCGTTGGGCTACAGGCCGGCAGTGCCTTGCTGGCTCGCTTGCCGGAGTTGAAGAAAATGATGGCGGCCCAAGGCTGCGAAATCGGTAAGGTGGTGGAGTACCCCTCCTATCCGGAGGTCTACGCCGACCTGGCCAACGGCCGGCTGGACTACGCGATCAACGCCCTGATTTCCGTCAATGACCTGGTGAAAACCCGTGGCGATACATTCGCCAAGGGCATCGCAGTGTCGGGTGCCGGGTTCGCCGCCTGGCCGGTGCCCAAAGGCAGCCCCGAGTTGCTGACTTTCCTCACCGGCTTCATGGATCACATCCGTGCCAATGGCCGTCTGGCAGCGCTGCAAACCCAATGGTTCGGAGAGGCATTCCCGGACATGCCGAAAGCACCGATCACCGATGTCGGACAGTTCCATACCCTCGCCGGCATGCAGTGAGTCATTGTGCATCAACCAATGCCTGCCCTGCCTTGAACGGCCGGGCGAGGCACCTGGGCCCGATTTTGCTTGTGTTTCTGATCGAGGGCCTGGCGTCTCGCCGCCCTTGCTCCCTGTAAGGCGTTGCTTGACCTGATAGCCACCCGGCAAAGCCCTGGCAGAGCCCATCTTATTCGCGTTATTCAAGGACCTGAGGCATGAACGGACAAGCCTGGTTATTGCTACTCGAAGGCGCCTGGACGACCCTCTGGATCTCCGGTATCGCCATTGCCATTGGTGTCATGTTAGGGCTGGGCATCGCCTTGGTGCGCATGGCCAGAATTCCCTTTGTCGATCAACTGCTGGTGCTCTATATCAGTCTGGCCCGTGCCACCCCGCTGGTGACCTTTGTACTGTTTCTGTTTCTCTCGGCGCCGACCTTCGGCATCAACATGAACCGCAACAGCGCCGCGATCGTGGCCATGACCCTCAATACCGCCGCCTTCAATGCGGAGATCTGGCGAGCGGCCTTTCTCAGTTTTTCCCGCGAGCAGAAGGAGGCGGCCCTGGCCTGCGGGATGACCAGCCGGGTGTTCTTCCGTCGCATCATGCTGCCGCTGATGATCAGTAGCAGCCTCCCCGGCCTGGTCAATGAAATGTCGTTCCTGATCAAGGGCAGCCCGGCCATCGCCGTTATCGGCATTGTCGACCTGACCCGCGTGACCAACCGCATCTCAGCGGTAACTTACGAGCCACTGCCCCCCATCCTTGCCGCCGCACTGCTGTACATGCTGATTATCAGCGTCCTGCTCAAGCTGCAGGCAATGGCAGAAAAGAAAGCCAACCGTCTGGCCATGTAAGGAGCCATCGACATGACTGAATGGAGCATTCTCTGGGACGCCCGCGAGATTTTCTTCAACGGTTTGATCGCCACACTGGGGCTGTTCAGCCTCTCAATCATCTGCGCCTTCGTGCTCGGCTGCGTGCTGGTCTACCAACTGGAGGACGACAGCGCCCTGTCCAAAGCACTGCGCTTGCTGATCAACCTGATGCGCACACTGCCCTTCCTGATCCTCGCCTACCTCTTGTACTACGGGCTGCCACAACTGGGCCTGCGCCTGAGCGCATGGACCGCCGGGCTGCTGGCGCTGATCATCTACCACGCAGCCTACTTCGCCGAAATTCTGCGAGGCAGCCGCCTGATCATGCCCGAAGGTTACGTGGAAGCCGCCAAGGCCCATGGTTTCACACCCTTGCGGCTCTACCTGCGGATCGTCCTGCCGCAATTGGTGATCAAGACCCGCCCGCTGTTGGGCAACCAATTGATCATCGCACTCAAGGACACCGCCTTCCTGACCATCATCACCGTGCAGGAGCTGACGGCAGCAGCCAACTCGGTGCAATCGACCTACTTCATTCCAACCCAGGCATTCGTCGTGGTGATCGCGCTGTACTGGCTGATCAGCATCTGCCTGGAACTGGCACTCAAACGCGCCGCCCGGTTCGGCGCCAAACGAGGGTTCGACTATGTCTGAATACACACCCCCTGCCGCTGTACCCGCAGTCAGTATCAAGAGAATGTCCAAGAGCTTTGGCGACATCGAGGTCTTGCGCGACATCGACCTAGTGGTCAACAAGGGCGAGGTGGTCAGCGTGCTGGGCTCTTCCGGGTCGGGAAAATCCACAATGTTGCGCTGCATCAACTGGCTGGAAGAACCCGACCGCGGCACCATTCATATCGCTGGCCAGCGTATCGGCGTCAATGAACAGGCCGGACGCAAGATGAACAACAAGGAGCTGGCTACCCTGCGCGCCAAGACCGGCATGGTGTTTCAGGGCTTCAACCTGTGGCCGCACCTGAGCGTCATCCAGAACGTCATGGAGGCACCGATCTACGTCAAAGGCATGCCCAAGGAGCAAGCCAGGGTGATCGCCATTGAATTACTGGAAAAAGTCGGGCTGGCCGACAAGCAAGATGCCTTCCCCTTCACCCTCTCCGGCGGGCAGAAGCAGCGGGTTGCGATTGCCCGTGCCCTGGCCATGAGCCCGGAGGTGATTCTGTTCGACGAGCCGACCTCGGCCCTCGACCCCGAGCGGGTCGGCGAAGTGCTGACGGTCATGAAGAATCTCTCCCGCGAGGGCTACACCATGATTGTGGTCACCCACGAAATGGAGTTCGCCCGTGCCGTGTCCGATCAGGTGGTGTTTCTTGAAAAGGGCTTGATCATCGAAAAGGCGCCGCCCACCAAGTTTTTCAGTAACCCGGAGACCGAACGGGTACGCAAATTCCTGGAGCTATCGGCCTGACCGGCCGAACAACCCCTGCACCCGTCGCAACGTCTTTCCCCACGCTGGGCACTCGATACAATCCAACGAGGTAACACATGAACAAGGTGGCATTCATCACAGGTGCAACATCGGGTTTCGGCCGGGCCACGGCACGGCGCTTCGCCGAAGCGGGCTGGTCGCTGGTCCTCAGCGGCCGGCGCCTGGAGCGTCTGCAAGCGCTGCAAGAAGAACTGGGTAGCAAGGTTGCGGTGCATATCGCAGCCTTGGATGTGCGTGACGCCAAGGCCGTGCAGCAGATGGTCGACGACCTGCCGGAAGGCTTTCGTCAGATCGACAGCCTGATCAACAACGCCGGGCTAGCCCTGGCGCCGGAAGCCGCACAGCACGTTGCGCTGGAAGACTGGCACACCATGATCGACACCAATGTCACCGGCCTGGTCAACGTGACCCACGCGGTACTGCCCAAGCTGCTGGAAACCGGCAAAGGCGCCAGCATCGTCAACCTCGGTTCGGTGGCCGGCGAATGGCCGTATCCGGGCGGCCACGTCTATGGCGCGAGCAAAGCCTTCGTCAAACAGTTCAGCTACAACCTGCGCTGCGACCTGATCGCCACCGGCGTGCGGGTCACCGACATTGCACCGGGCATGGCCGAGACCGAGTTCACCCTGGTGCGCACCAAAGGTAACCAGGCTGTATCAGATGCCCTGTACAGCAGCACAACACCGCTGACGGCCGAGGACATTGCCGAGCAGATTTTCTACGTCTGCACCCTGCCCGACCATATCAACATCAACCGTCTGGAAATCATGCCGAGCCGCCAGGCCTGGTCGCCATTTGCAGTCGATCGCGACAGCTGAGGGAAATGCCCAGGTTGTGCCGGGCACCGCAAGACAACGCACCGAGGGTTTGGCTGCTCCGGTGCGACTCATGCCCGGGCAGCAGGCCCGCCCTCTGACGACCGCCTTGGCCTGCCGCCCTTGGGCCAACCCCACCCGAGGTTCATCCCGGCAGCAGCCAGCAGGATGGCCACCGCACCCGCCAACTGCAGAGCACTGAGCGCATGGTCGAAAGCCACCCAGTCGACCAGAATGGCCACCACCGGATAGATGAATGACAGGGAGCCAATCAGCGCGGTAGGAATTTTCTGGATCGCACCATACAGCAGTGTCGACATCAGCCCGGTATGTACCGCCCCGATGGTAATCAGATACCCCCACGTCTGCGCCTGTTCAGTCGCATCGGGCATATGCGCCCAAGGCCAGAGCATGGTTACGCCGACCAGCAGTTGCACCAGCACAATCAGGTGTGGCGGCACATCCTTCAGGCGCTTGGCGATGATTGCAGCGATCGCGTAGAAAAAGGCCGAAGCCAGGGCAAGCGCGACACCCGTCAGGTAATGTTCGCCCACTGCGCCAGACGTGGAGGAAACAATCAGCAGCATGCCGAGGAAAGCCAGCATCAACCACCCTGCCCCGGTTGTCGAAAGCCGTTCGCCGAACAGCAGTATTCCCAACGCCACCAGCATGAACGGCTGGGTGTGGTAGACCACCGTGGCAACGGCAATGGATGCCTGATCGTAAGCACTGAACAACAGCAACCAGTTGCAGACCAGCGCTACACCGCCTAGCAGCATCCAGCCCCACTGCCGCTGCGTCACCCGAACATTGCGCAAGACGCCCAGGCACCAGCAGGCCAAGCTCATGACGCCAGCACCGAACAGGCAGCGCCAGAACACCACCGACAAAGCGGACTGGCCAGACTGCACCACAAACCACCCGACGGTGCCGGAAATGGACATGGCGGCAATCATTTCAAGGGTTCCACGCGAGTGGGTCTTCATTCTGCAACATCCTGTTTGCGCACGGTCATTCATGGAATGATGAACAACCGCAGTACACCAAAACGAACAATCGGATGCCATAATGGCCGCTACAGACCAGTCAAGTCAATTCATAACGAACAAATGACCGATATAACGAACGATCTTACCCCCATCACACTCCTCGCCAATGCGATCAGACGCGAACGTTTGCAGGCGGGACTATCAGTAAGCGATCTCGCCCGCCGCGCCAGCATCGCGAAGTCCACGCTCTCGCAATTGGAATCAGGATCCGGCAACCCCAGCATCGAAACGTTATGGTCACTGGCCACAGCCATGGGCATTCAGGTCACGCGCTTTTTCGAGCAGCCTGTGCAACAGGTAACAGTGATTCGCGCAGGGGAAGGATCGCCTGTCATCGCGGACGATGCCGAATACGCAGCAACGCTCTTGGCTGACTGCCCGCCGGGTGTACGCCGTGACATGTACCGGGTGATCGCTCAGCCCGGCCAGCCACATCGATCCCAGGCGCACCCGACGGGTACTTTTGAACATGTGTTTGTTTGTCAGGGCTGCGCCTATGCTGGCCCGGCCAGTGGACCAACGCTTCTGCGAAGCGGGGACTACATGAGATATCCGGCGAATCAGCCTCATGTGTTTGAGGCGCTGGAGTCGAACACCCTTGCGGTCATGCTGATCGAGCATAGCTGAAGCGGTTTGCTGAGCCCGACTTGGCCAGGTCTGGTTGCTAATTGCGGTCGTTCAAGACCGTTGAGGGAAACGCCAGATTGTGCCGGGCCGTCAACACGCCACGGGCTTTACTGCCTCAGTGCGTTATGCAGAGATGAAATGACTGATCAGCGTCGCCGCAGATAACAGCACCAGCAGCACGCCGATCACCAGCTGCAGTGACATGGGTTTGCGGCGGAACAACCATTGACCCATCAGATTGCCCGCCAGCGCCGGCAACAGTAATGTCGCAGCGAGACTCAATTGGTCGCGGCTCAGCGCATGCAGCAACCACAGACTGACCAGGGCGCAAGCACTGCTGGCTGCGAAAAACACGATAGCCGTTCCCCGCACACTCGCTGTCGACAAGCCGCTGCGCAGCAGATAAACCACCAGTGGAGGACCGCCGGCAGACGCCATGGCCGTGACCAGCCCAGATGCCAAACCGGCAGGCAAGGCCCAATGGGTCGCCAATGCCCTCGACACCTTGTGCACGGGGGGCTTGATCAGTACCAGCCCCCCCCCCAGAAAGCACAACCCGGCTACCACGGGAGCCATCCATTGCTCAGGAAGCCTGGCCAAGGCCAAGGCACCCAGCGGCACCGCCAGCAACATCCCGACAATCAAACGAGCACCAACCCCGGTATGAAGGGTCTTCAACGCCCCTGGCCACAGACTGACGCTGCACACCAGGTCTAGCATCAGTACCACAGGGATTACCTGGGCCGGAGCCAGGCGGGTCAGCAGGCCAAGTGTAAGCACCATGGCAAAGCCAAACCCGCTGTAACCGCGCACCACGCCAGCGAAGAACGACAGAAACATGAACATGCGGCCCCATCCCAACAGAAGTCATTTGCAGGACTCTAAGGGGACAGCCTGCTACTCGACAGGGCCAGTTGCAGCCAAAACCTGAGCCAACGGCGCCGAGCGGACGACGTTGACGCTGTATAGGGGCGTACGCCGGGTTAGCGCTGGATAAGCGCCCGCGCATAGCCAGGCTGTCACTCCAAGTCATCCCAGTAAGGAGGCGTGCCAATGGCGTTCAGAAAGTAATCCCAAACCAATCACACTTTTCGCGAGCGAAGCCGGTTCTCGGGGGATATCAGGTGTATTTGACTTGGCATCGCCTCCACGGAGCCTTCCCATTCGGGCAGAAGCCGGATCAACTCTTTGTTCCTGAAGCACTCTTTGCTGAATAGCCAGGAAGGAAAAAATACGATCCCCCTTTCCAGCCAATGCCGCTGCCAGCAGCACCTCAGCGTTGTTGCTTCGGAGTGGACCCTGAACGTCAATGATTTCTAGGCACTGAAAGCCAGCCCCCTGCCCGAACGTGAAACGCTGCACCACACCTGACGTGGCATGCAGCGATGGCGCCTGTCGATCTGCGCCTAGGGCAGCACCGCATTCGCCCTGCTCGAAGTGCTGCGAGCCCGGTGGCCTAGCTCACTCGGGCGGGAAGGCGATGGGTGAATATGGACGTATGGTGTGATACCGCAGAGATACTACCCATTCGCTCTCTCAGATGTTTCTGAGAAACGACACACGCGCCATTTTGTTTCTGCGCGTAACACTTCTGGGCTTTTTTGGTGCAGGTTGCAAGACGAACTAAGTTTACATGCCAAAAATTTCAGCTATGGCACAAATATTGATAATACAAACCACATCGATTGTTGAACAATCATAAGTGGAGCGTCCCCCATGTCTCGCGCAGTAGCCTTAACCCTCACCCTGACTCTCGTCGCCACCGCGCACGCCGCCGACGGCACCTTGCAGCCCAAGCACCTGAGTATCGGTTCAGACTTGACCTACCCGCCTTACACCTACCTTGCCGAGGGCAAGCCAGCCGGCTTCGACCCTGAGTTCATGACCCAGCTCGGTCAGCAGCTCAAGCTCACGCCACAGTTCCATGACACCCGCTTCGCCAACCTTGTAATGGGCGTGAATGCACGCCGGTTCGATGTGGTGGCCTCGGCCCTGTACGTCACCCCTGAGCGCGCCGCTCAAGTGGACTTCGTGCCCTACCTGAAAAGTGGCGCCTCGCTGATGGTGCGTGCCGACGACAGCTTCCGCCCGCAGCGCCCCGAAGACCTGTGCGGCAAGCGCGTCGGCTCGATCAAGGGCGGCTCGTGGATTCCCAAGCTGATGGCTCTGTCCAAAAGCTACTGCCAGGCCAACGGCCAGGCGCCGATCGACTCCCGCGAATTCCCGACCTCCCCTGAAGCCGCTCAGGCCCTGCTAGCCAAGGCCGTGGACGTGCAGTTCGAAGACGCTGCCGTGGCCGCCATCACCGCTGAAAAACTCAAGGGTCGTATCACCCTCAGCTCACAGAAGCTGATCTACCCAGTGGTCATCGGCCTTGCCGTTCGCAAGGGCAATGACGCGCTGCTCAAGCAACTCGATCAAGGCCTGGCCGCCATGAAAGCAAGCGGCGACTACCAGACTCTACTCAGCCGCTACAACTTGGGCGAACCCAGCCCAACCGACGTTGCCCAGGCCTTGGGCCAGGGCCCTCAAGCGGTTTCGCAGTAACCCGGAGCACACAGCATGCAATTTGATTGGCATTACACCGCAGGCCTTCTGGTCAACGGTGACTTCTGGAAGGCGGTCGGCACGGTCGTCGAACTGAGCGTCGAAACCTGGCTGGCGGGCATCGTACTGGGCTTTATCCTCGCCCTGGCCCGACAGTCGCGCCACAGCATCGTCAACCGCGCCGCAGCGCTGTACATCTGGTTCTTCCGCAGCCTTCCGCTGTTAGTGCTGCTGATCTTCGTCTACAACCTGCCCCAGATATTCCCAGCGACCAGCGTGCTGCTCTCCAACCCCTATGCGGCAGGCCTGATCGCCTTGGTGCTGAGCGAAGCGGCGTATATCGCGGAAATTCATCGGGGCGGGCTACTGGCCGTGGCCAAAGGCCAACTCGAGGCTGGAAAGGCACTGGGTATCGGCTACACCGGCACTCAGCGATTGATCGTGATCCCTCAGGCGCTTCGGGTGGCACTACCGACACTCGCCAACGAATACATCACCATCGTCAAGCTGACGTCACTGGTGTCGGTGATCTCGCTGTCGGAGATCCTGCTGGTGGGCCAACAGCTCTATACCCAGAATTTTCTAGTAATGGAAACCATGCTGGCGGTCGCGTTCTACTACGTGCTGATCGTCACGGTGTTCAGCTACCTGCTCAAACGCCTGGAACGCCACTTGGACGTCAGCCAGCGCACCCCCCGGCCCGTCCCGGACAGCCACGCTCACCTGCCGACCGCCCCTCTGGCCACGCGCCATGGTGATTTCGCCCTGCGAGTACTGGGAGCACGCAAGCACTACGGCGAGCTCGAAGTGCTCAAGGGTATCGACCTGGACATCCGCTTCGGCGAGGTAGTTTCCATCATCGGTCCGTCAGGCTCCGGCAAGACCACCCTCATCCGCACCCTCAATGGCCTGGAAGGCCTCGACCGCGGCCAGGTCGAACTGTGCGGAAGGCCGTTCCTGCGTGGTCGCCTGGAAGACGGCGGCAGCCTGTCCAGCCGCTTGCACCTGGAAGGAATCGTCCAGGTCGGCATGGTGTTCCAGGGGTTCAACCTGTTCCCACACAAGACTGTACTTGAGAACGTCATGCTCGCACCACGCCATCACAGGCACGCCAATGAGGCCGAACTGCGCACCCTGGGCCTATCGCTGCTGGCCAAGGTGGGATTGCGGGATCACGCTGGTAAATACCCGCACCAACTCTCCGGCGGCCAGCAACAGCGTGTGGCCATTGCCCGGGCACTGGCCATGCGCCCGCGGGTGATGCTGTTCGACGAGCCCACCTCGGCCCTTGATCCGGAACTGGTAGGCGACGTGCTCAAGGTGATCGAAGAGCTGGCCCGCGAAGGCATGACCATGGTTATCGTCACTCACGAAATGAAGTTTGCCTTCCAAGTCTCCGACCGCGTGGTGTTCATGGAGCGCGGACAAATCGTCCAGGCCGGCGCACCGCGCGACCTGCTCGACAACCGCAGCGAACGCATGGGGCGCTTCTTGAAGGACGTACAGTTGGCATGAACAACAAACTCCCCACAGTGCAAGTGTTGTCGCTGGCGGACCAGGTGGCCTGCGAACTGCGCGAGGACATCATTGGTGGGCGCTTGCTGCCCGGCATGGCCCTGGTTGAAGCCGAGCTGACCAGCCGCTACAACGCTTCGCGCAACACCGTGCGAGAGGCCCTGCACCAACTCGGCAGAGAGGGACTGACTAGCTACGTGCGCAACAAGGGCGTGATGGTCCGCCGCATAGGCCTGGCTGAAGTGCGCGATCTGTTCCTGGTGCGCCGCACTCTGGAGATCCAGGCAATCCTAGGCAGCAAGCCACTGCGCGAGTACCAATCCGACTCGATGCTCGGCGCTATCGAGGCAGCCGAGCTGGCCCGCGACCGCGAAGACTGGCAGGCCTTCGGCACCCACAGCCTGCGCTTTCACCAGCACATCGTCGGACTGTTAAGCAGCCCACTGCTGGACGCTTTCTTCACCAACATCGCCGCGCAGATGCGTCTGGTATTCGCCGTGGCCCCTGACGAAGAAAACTTCCAGCGCCCATGGCTGGAACGAGACTGCGAGATCCACGACCTACTTGCTGCTGGCCGCCGCCACG
The DNA here is from genome assembly GCF_002753995.1 of Pseudomonas sp. HLS-6. NCBI lineage: Bacteria > Pseudomonadati > Pseudomonadota > Gammaproteobacteria > Pseudomonadales > Pseudomonadaceae > Pseudomonas > Pseudomonas sp. HLS-6. The sequence goes on along the minus strand of NZ_CP024478.1, from coordinate 2,185,674 downwards.
AGGCAGCCGAAGCCATGACTCGTTACTTAGACGATTCCGAGCATGCCCTGCTCGACCTACTGAGCCACCCTACCCGTGGGTAACCCACAGACATGGCCACGCACACCCCAAAGGAGAAGCGCATGAAGCCCACACCTCTATCCAAGGCCCCGAATGACGCCGCACAGCGCAAGTCAATCAAGCCGGTACTCTGCTACCCGGTCGAGACATTACCCCGTCCGGACATCGGCACTTACCGCGCGTTGCGCGACGGACTCAAGCATGTCAGAACCGTAATGGTGCCGGCCCGCGATGCAGCAACTTTCACCGTTCCAGCGGGATATTTTTTTCGCATTGTCTCGACTGAAGGGCCGCAGGTCGGCGATCTGAACCTCTTCAACCAACATGACCTCACAGAGCGGTTTTATACGGGCAAGACCCGAGCATTGAATGGTACACACCTGGGAGTCGGCGATCAGTTGTTCTCCAGCTTTCCCAATCTGCGCCCCATGGCGACCATCACCCATGACACGCTCGACTGGTATGGATTTGATGAATACGGCGGCTCAGTCCACGACGTGATCGGTACGCGCTGCGATCCCTACACCCATAATCTACTCAGTCATGGTGGTCAATATCACTACTGCTGTCATTCCAACCTGACCCGCGCGCTGTCTGCATCAACAGGACTAGCACCGCATGACGCCGAGACACATGTGCATGATGTTCTAAACGTGTTCATGTGCACCGGATTCACCCGCGACACGGGCCAATACTTCATGAAGGCCAGCCCAGTGCAACCTGGCGATTATCTCGAATTTTTTGCAGAAATCGACCTGCTTGGCTGCCTTTCTGCCTGCCCCGGCGGTGACTGCTCAGCCGAACACTCGTCTGACACCGCGAAATGCTATCCACTACTGGTGGAAATCTACGAAGCAGAGCAGCGGCCTGAAGGGTGGATCGCGCCTGGTGTCAGTGGATACGATCGAACTCATGGGATCGGTCAATAGCTATATCTAGGTATACTCCACGAGGGGCAGCTACGCGTCGATAGCTGCCCCTCGCGGCAAATCACTATTGCGGGCATTTTCGTCTCTTGCACATGGAAATTACCAGGCTCAATAGCTCATCAAAATTTTCGAACTTTACAACATTGCTCGGAGCATCTCCGCCCAATTTGGCATGAGGCTCGCTCAGCATGCGACACACTTCCCAATTATCTAACGCGGGCAGTGCTTCGAAAATCGCAAGCACTTCAGTGCATAGCGGAACAGTTGATTGAGCCAGGTTCGACACTTCTCCGCCGTGGTAAACACACCGCGAGACTCGATACGATCCAGCACCTCCATCAGCACTTGACGGCTGATGTCGTAGATGGAGCGCTCAGCGACGCAGGGCAAAATATCCTTGGCGAAGATGCGCAAGATTTGCGACAGCGTACTCTGCCTCCCCTCCTTGAGACTCAGGCGGCGAAAGGCGACCCACTGATTGAATACGGTCTCGAAAGTATGGTCACTGGAGAGGCGGACTGCCTGGCGCTGCTCACACGGATTGGTGCCTCGAGCAATGAGTACTCTTGCTTCATCTCGCCGCGTGCGCGCATCGCGAAGGCCAACTTGCGGATAACTACCAAACGACATGCGCTTCCGCCGACCGGCCCAGTAGTAGCGGAAATGCCAGATCTTCACGCCTTGAGCCGTGACGCCGAGAAACAAGCCGTCGCTATCCGCTAGTGTGTAGTCCTTGCCAGTAACTCGGGCATGCCGAATCGCCATCTCCGAGAGTGCCATGGTGACCTCCTGAACCTGTCAGAGGCCAAATGCTCGTCTCGTGCTCCACCTCGCTCTACCGAAAAAGCGAATCGCCTTAAACAACGGCCGTTCTGGATTGTCTGCTGCTAGTGAGGCGTGATGGCTGACTGTGCCAGCCTCATCTCGCCGCCCAAGGCGATCCGGATAAAAGTCGAGTGATATACCGCAAAACAAAAAACCCCAAGGCTTTCACCTTGGGGTTTTTCATGTGCAGCGCACCTTTCTATGAAGCTATCAAGATTCGCTGCACCAAATTTGGAGCGGGAAACGAGACTCGAACTCGCGACCCCGACCTTGGCAAGGTCGTGCTCTACCAACTGAGCTATTCCCGCGTCGTCTTGATGGAAGCTATTCTAGCGATTTTAAAAACCTCGTCAAGCCTTTGATTCAAAAAAGTTTTATTTTTTTTCTGAACCGTCCCGCAGGTGTGGCCAGGCCGCCCGCAAGTACTGTTGCATCGACCACAAGGTCAGGCCCGCAGCGATCATCAGCAACGAGTAACCCAGCACCACCCAGAAGTTGAGCACCGGCGGGTTGGCCAACAGGATCACCAGCGCCAGCATCTGCGCCGCAGTCTTCCACTTGCCCAGGTTCGACACCGCCACATGAGCGCGGGCGCCAAGCTCGGCCATCCACTCGCGCAGCGCCGAAACAACGATTTCGCGCCCGATGATGACCGCCGCGGGCAAGGTCAGCCACAGGTTGGCATGCACCTGAACCAGCAATACCAGCGCTACCGCAACCATCAGTTTGTCGGCAACAGGGTCGAGAAACGCACCGAACGGTGTGCTCTGTTGCAGGCGCCGGGCCAGGTAGCCATCCAGCCAGTCGGTCGCTGCGGCAATGGCAAAGACCGTGCTGGCGGCAAGGTAGCTCCAGTGGTAAGGCATATAGAACAACAAAATGAAGATCGGTATGAGCAGGACGCGAAGAACGGTAAGCAAATTAGGAATATTCATCGGCACAACTGGCTGCAAAGTGAGCGGGCATTCTACTCGCTATGCAGGCTGTCATAAATCGACTCAGCAAGCTTTTTACTGATTCCGGGTGCTTTAGCGATTTCTTCTACACTGGCACGGGCCAATTCCTGCAACCCACCGAAGTGTTTGAGCAGGTCGCGACGACGCTTGGGCCCTACCCCGGCAACACCTTCAAGGCTGGAGGTACGCCGCGCCTTGCCGCGTCGAGCACGGTGGCCGGTGATGGCAAACCGGTGGGCCTCGTCGCGAATCTGCTGGATCAGGTGCAGCGCCGGGGAATCCCCGCGCAACGTGAACTCGTGGGCGGCATCATTCAGGTAAAGGGTTTCAAAGCCGGCCTTGCGCGTAACGCCCTTGGCCACGCCCAGCAGAATCAGCTCGGGTACGGCCAGTTCCTGCAGTACATCCCGAGCCATGTTCAGTTGGCCCTTGCCGCCGTCCACCAGCAGGATATCGGGCAGTTTACCCTCGCCTTCCTTGAGCCGGGCAAAGCGTCGGGTCAAGGCCTGGTGCATGGCCGCATAGTCGTCGCCAGCCGTCACGCCTTCAATGTTGTAGCGACGGTAGTCCGACTTGAGCGGGCCTTCCGGCCCGAACACCACGCAGGACGCCACGGTCGCCTCACCGCTGGAGTGACTGATGTCGTAGCACTCCAGTCGTTGAGGGATCTCGTCGAGTTTGAGCACCTGAGCCAGTGCTTCAAATCGCGCCGCCATGTGCTGGCGGTTGGCCAAGCGCGCCATCAGCGCCTGTTCGGCGTTGGTAACCGCCAGTTGCTGCCAGCGCGCGCGCGTGCCGCGAACTCGGTGGCTGATGCTCAACTCGCGGCCACGCAGGCTATGGATCGCGGCGGTGATCGCCTCGAAGTCCTCATGCACCACGTTGACGATCAGCTCGCCCGGCAGGTCGCGCTCAGGGTTCCCCACATAATACTGCGAGAGAAACGCGGCCATGACTTCGGCCACGTCCTCTTCAATACCCACCTGCGGAAAGAAGTTCTTGCTGCCCAGTACCCGCCCGCCACGCACACTGATCAGGTGTACGCAGGCACCACCCGGGTTGACGAACGCGGCTATCACATCGACATCACCGCTACCGCCCTCCATGCTCTGCTGGTCCTGGACCCGCCGCAGCAAGGCAATCTGATCGCGCAACTCAGCCGCGCGCTCGAACTCCAGGGCCATGGCTGCACGCTCCATGGCCGCACTCAACTCATCGGTCAGTTGGTGGCTGCGCCCTTCCAGGAACATCACCGAGTGACGTACATCCTCGGCATACACCTGCGGCTCAACCAGACCGACACACGGAGCCTTGCAGCGCTTGATCTGATACTGCAGGCAAGGCCGCGTGCGGTTGCTGTAATAGCTGTCTTCACACTGGCGCACCAGAAAGGTTTTCTGCAGCAGGTTCAAGCTCTCGCGAATGGCTCCGGCGCTGGGATAAGGCCCAAAATACTTGCCTTTGGCCTTCTTGGCGCCACGGTGAATGCCCAGGCGCGGGTATTCACCCTCGGAAAGCACGACGTATGGGTAGGATTTGTCGTCACGTAGCAGGATGTTGTAAGGCGGCCGCCATTCCTTGATCAGCGTCTGCTCCAGCAGCAGCGCCTCGGTCTCGTTGGCGGTAATGGTGGTTTCGACCTGAGCGATCTTGCCCACCAGCGCTGCCGTTTTCGGCGCAAGACCGGTCTTGCGGAAATAGCTGGCCAAGCGCTTTTTGAGGTTCTTCGCCTTGCCTACATAAAGCAGGCGCGCGTCCTCGTCGAACATTCGATAGACGCCCGGGCGACCACTGCAGGTCGCCAGGAAGGCGCTTGAGTCAAAAACAGGGATCATGTTCAGAGATTGGCGTCGACCATGCCATGGCGAACCGCCAGCAACGTCAGTTCGACGTCGCTGGTGACCGAAAGCTTTTCAAAGATACGGTAACGGTACGTGTTCACGGTTTTCGGCGACAAGCACAGCTTGTCGGAAATGATCTGTACCTTCTGGCAACCGACGATCATCAGCGCGATCTGGATCTCTCGTTCGGACAACGCGTCGAAAGGCGAACCCTGCGGCTGGAACGGCTTGAGTGCAAGCTGCTGGGCGATCTGTGGGCTGATATAACGCTGCCCGGCAAACACCAGGCGTATGGCCTGAACCATTTCATCCAGCCCGGCGCCCTTGGTCAGGTAGCCCGCAGCTCCAGCCTGCAGCAAACGCGTCGGGAACGGGTCCTCTTCACAGACCGTTACCGCCACCACTTTCACATCAGGGTGGCTACGCAGCAGCTTGCGGGTGGCTTCCAGGCCGCCGATCCCCGGCATCTTGACGTCCATCAGGACGACATCCGGCTTCAACTCACGCGCGACCTTCAATGAAGCCTCGCCCGAATCCGCCTCGCCGACCACCTGAAGACCGTCGATATCAGCCAGCATTCGGGTAATGCCTGTACGCACCAGATCGTGATCATCGACCACCAGGACCCTAATCAAGCTGACACCTCGCGTTACGGTCTTAAATTGGATCCCGCCACTCTAACAAAAAACCCGGCACGAATCCTAACGGAAAGCGTCACGATACCGACGTCAATTTCCTTACACCCACAGCGGGCCGCTGCATCCCCCTGGACAGGCTGTGAAGCAATTGCACCACAGCCTCCTGATCGGCCTGCGGCAACGTTCGATAGCAATCGAGCAACTGGCTTTCAGCAGACGACAAGCCCTTGGCCGTCACCGGAGTATGCACCCCGGTGAGCACATACAAGGCATCGACACCGCGCCCTGCCACAGCGGCCAGATAGTCCAGCTTGGGCGTTCGCTCACCACTCTCGTATTTGCCCTGAGCATTGGGCTCGACACCACCGATGTCGCCAAAAGCACGCTGAGTCAGCCCAAGCCGCTCTCTTTCTTCCCTGATACGCGAACCGATTCCAGTCATCTGAATACAAAATCCCTTACACGACACCCCCAAGGGGGGCTCCCTGAAAATAACAATAGGTAATGAAGCGCTGCTGAACTATGCACGCGATGCAGCGTGCAACACAAGCCAGCCCGTGACAGCCCGACATGACGCCACTCATTCCCACACACCGTTAGTGTTTGAACATTAATTCTGGCAACGCAGAAGTTCCCTATCACAGCGGTATTACAGAGTATTGAATGTTATCGAAGTTAGCTGCAGCGGCCCACCACACACTATAAAAAACACATGAACTGCGCGCACTGACACTGCGCGAGCGCACGCGCCAAAAAATGAACACACCTCAATGTTTCAGGCCAAAAAAACGCCTTAAGCAGACATTTTGACGCCAACAAACCACCACAAAAAAGCTTTCAATTTTTTGACGCCCAACTTACATCAAACTTTAAGTTATTGATTTTTAACAGTTTTTTAAAGTTAATCGATTTAATTTGACCACTTATCAACTTTGTAGGCACTCGCCACTTGCAAGTATTAAAAGTCGTCTTATAGGATGTAAAAAAGACAGAAAAACCGCCTGCGCAATACAACTTCGCGCTGTCTGTCAGCGTGCGCCTGCCGCCCTATAAACATGTCTAACTAACGATCCCGGATCAGTCGATGAACCGGGAGAGAGGGAACTATGCATATCAGTATTTTTGGATTGGGTTATGTTGGGGCTGTCTGTGCCGGTTGCCTTTCGGCACGCGGACATCAGGTGATCGGTGTCGATATCTCCGAGGCCAAGATCGAGATGATCAACAAGGGCCAATCACCCATCGTTGAACCTGGCCTTGAGGCATTGCTGCAGGAGGGCCTGCGCAAAGGGCTGCTGCGTGGCACCACCGATGTTCAGACCGCAGTACTGGAAACCGACCTGTCCCTACTCTGCGTTGGTACCCCGAGCAAGAAGAACGGCGACCTGGACCTGGTCTACATGGAGGCTGTGTGTCGCCAGATCGGTGAAGCGCTGCGTGACAAGCCCTCGCGGCACACCGTTGTGGTACGTAGCACCGTGCTGCCCGGCACGGTGAAGAATGTGGTGATCCCCCTGCTTGAAGCCTCGTCCGGCAAACGTGCCGGCGTCGACTTCGGCGTCGCGGTGAACCCGGAGTTCCTCCGCGAAAGTACGGCGATCAACGACTACGACTTTCCGGCGATGACCGTCATCGGTGAGCTCGACAGCCAGTCTGGCGAGCTGCTGCAATCGCTCTACGAGGGCCTGGACGCACCGGTGATTCGCAAGTCGATCGAAGTCGCCGAAATGATCAAGTACACCTGCAACGTCTGGCATGCGACCAAGGTCAGCTTCGCCAATGAGATCGGTAACATTGCCAAGGCCTCGGGCGTCGACGGCCGTGAAGTGATGGATGTGGTCTGCCAGGACCACAAACTCAACCTGTCACGCTATTACCTGCGCCCCGGCTTTGCCTTCGGTGGCTCATGCCTGCCCAAGGATGTTCGCGCCCTCACCTACCGCGCCGGCCAACTGGACGTCGAGCATCCACTGCTTGCCTCGATCATGGCCAGTAACCGCAGCCAGGTGCAGAACGCATTCGACCTGGTGACCGGTTTCGACAAGCGTCGTGTCGGCCTGCTCGGCTTGAGCTTCAAGGCTGGCAGTGACGACCTGCGCGAGAGCCCGCTGGTAGAGCTGGCCGAAATGCTGATCGGCAAAGGTTATGACCTGCGCATCTACGACGCCAACGTGGAGTACGCACGGGTATTCGGCGCCAACCGCGATTACATCGAAGGGAAAATCCCGCACGTCTCCTCACTGCTCTGCAACGACTTGCAACAGGTCATCGACGACTCGGACGTGATCGTGCTCGGCAACAACGACAACCGTTTCGCCCTGGCGCTGGAGCGCAACGACAACAAGCAGATCGTCGATCTGGTCGGCTTCATGCCGCACACCAGTGACGCCTCCCGTGAAGGGATCTGCTGGTAAGCCTGAACGCTCCACCAAGAGAGCAGCCGGCACCCGCCATACATGACCTGCCATCGTCTGCCCGCCTCGCGGGCCGGCGACGTGCAGCCGTGTCGCCGGCAGGCGCCGCCACCATCAAGGAGAGACGAACACATGGAACGACAGTCAGGCCAACCTGCGAGTCACTCAGGCATGCTCAGGGCAAGCGCACGCTTCTGCGCCTGGGCATGCCTGTTCGGCTTGGTCGCGCTGGCCTCGGAAATGGTTGCACCGCAGTACCTGGACCCCAGTCACCACCTGTTCATTTTCATCATCGGCACCCTGGGCATGTGGCGCTATGGCAACGCCATTGTCCATTACCTGCGCGGCATGTACTTCCTGCACTGGAAGTTTCCACGTATTCGCAAGGCCGTCGAGCGCATGGGCGATGCAGCGCTACCAGCCCACATGTTCATGGTGGTCACCAGTTTCCGTATCCCGACCCATACCACCTTCAAGGTCTACCAGTCGGTATTCCAGGAAGTGCAGCGGCTCAAGGTACCGTGCACGATCATCGCCTCGATCGTCGAGAAAGGCGACGAGCACTTCATCAAGGACATCATGCGTAACGAGGTCCAGGGCCGCGATGACATCAAGCTGGTTATCGTCCGCGCCCGCGGCACCGGCAAGCGTGATGGTCTGGCGCATGCCTTTCGCGCACTGTCGCGGCAGATGCCCATGGAAGACTCGGTGGTCGGCGTGGTCGATGGCGACACCATGATGCTGCCCGGCTGTGTCGAACGTGCGGTCAAGCTGTTTGCCTACCTGCCCAATGTCGGTGGCCTGACCACCAACGAGTTCTGCGAGGTCGAAGGCAGCCGCCTGATGCGCGAATGGCACTCGATGCGTTTTGTCCAACGGCACATCAACATGTGCTCGATGGCCCTGTCGCACCGCGTGCTGACCCTGACCGGACGGCTGTCGTTCTTCCGTGCCAGTGTGATGACCGACCCCGAGTTCATCAAGGATGTCGAAGCCGACTTCCTCGAACACTGGCGCCTGGGCCGCTTCCAGTTCCTCACCGGTGACGACAAGTCATCCTGGTTGAGCCTGATGCGCGCTGGCTGGGACACCTTCTATGTGCCCGACAGTAACACCCTGACTGTGGAGCATCCGCCAGACAACAGCTTCTGGCGCGCAACCCGGCAGTTGATGTTCCGCTGGTACGGCAACTCGCTGCGGCAGAACTTCCGCGCCACCCACCTGCTCGGGCGAGCGCGACTGGGGCTGTTCACCCTGTATGTGCTGCTGGATCAGCGGGTATCGATGTGGACATGCCTGATGGGCCTGACTGCATCGGTGGTGGCAGGCCTGGTGTTCGGCATCCAGTACCTGCTGGTGTACCTGTTCTGGGTGCTGCTGTCGCGCACCCTGGTCACGGTGATGTTCCTGTTTGCCGGGCACCCGGTCAGCCCGGTGTACCCGTTCGTTCTTTATTACAACCAGATCGTCGGCTCGGTGATGAAGGTTTACGCAATGTTCCACATGGACCAACAGCGCTGGACCCGACAAAAAACCACATTAAGCAACGGCAGCGTCAACTTCGATGCAGCCCTGAACCGCTGGTCCTCCAAAGCGATGCTGTGTTCCTCCATCGCGATCTTCTTCGGGGTCATCTCGGTTCTTCTCGAACTCACGCAACGTTAAGGAAAGGCGCCTGTCATGAGTAGCTCCAGCACCCCAACAGTACCGGCCAATGTGGTCCATGAAGCGATCGACGAACGTCAGTACGTGCGCACCAAACTCAATGCCCGGGTCCTGCTCAGCGCAACGGGCCAACCCTCATTCGAGAGCACGCTGCAGGACATTTCCCTGGGCGGTATCGGCCTGGTTCATGCAGACCCGCTGAAGATCGGCAGCCTGTACAACGCCTCGATCAAGCTGCGACTGAATCAGATCGACCTGAATATCGACAGCAAGGTCAAGATCGTGTCCCAGCGCGGCCAGGAGGTCGGCGCACAGTTCGTCGACCTCGATACCCAGAAGCGCGACATCCTGCGCTACATCATCACCGCCTACATGTCCGGCGAAATCGCCGACATCAATGGCCTGTTCAACGTGATGCAACGCGAGAACTACATCAAGGAACGCAAGCACACCTATGCCAGCGCGCGTTCGGCCGGCGACCGCCTCAAGGCCATGACCGGCACCCTGCTGTACACCGCCGCCGGGATCGCTGCACTGAGTTTTGTTGCCTACAAGAGCTACCTGCTACTGTTTCGCATCCCGGCGCTGCAAGCCCAGGTGTCGGCCAATGCCCAGGTCATCAGCATGCCCGACAACGGCTATGTGAAGTTCCTGCTGCAACCGGGGCAGACCGAGGTCAAGGCCGGCGAGCCGGTAGCGAGCATTTCAACGCAACTGGCGACCAGCTTTACCAGCCCGGCCGACATGAAGGCAGTCGCCGACCTGTCGCCCGGCGACCTGCAAACCCTGCTCGGTCGCGCCACCATCGAAACCGTGATCAACAGCCCGTGCGACTGCCAGGTGTACTTCCCAAGCAAGCCATTGGACGGCTTCGGCTACAAGCAGGCGCCACTCATGCACCTGCTGCCGAAAAACGAAGACCTGTTCGTCACCGCCAACGTGCCGTTCGACAAGCTCGCCGACATGTCCCGGGTGACCTCGGTCGACCTGCAGGTGTTCGGCCTCGACGAGCGCTTCACCGGCACGGTGGTGGACTCGCGGGTGGATGAGCTGAACAAGAACCTGGCCCTGACGATCCGTCCGGACACGCGCTTGCCAGCCCAGGCCTATCTGAAACCGGTGTCAGTAGACCTGTTCCTCGGTCTGCCGTCGCTGTCGCGCTAAGGGCCGAGCGATGAAACCGATGACGCCCACCTGGTTGCTGCTCGGCGCCCTGGCCTGCACTGCCCCGGCGTTGGCCGGGCAGAGCCTGGAGCAAATCCGCTATGCGCTGTACAAAGACCCCAGCGCTGAGGTCACGGCTGATCTGCGCGTGCTGGCCGAGCGTGGTGACCTGGCGTCCAAGCTGTTGCTGGGCGACCTGTTGTCGAGCAGTGAAGGTGCCAGCCGCCAGGAAGTGATTCGTCTGTACCGCGAAGCCTTTGCCGACGGGCGCGGGCTGGTCCCGGCGCTGGCTTCACTGGCGCGCCTGCTCGACCGCAGCCCGAGCCTGCGCCAGGGCCAGCGCGCCTGGGTTGAACAGGCGCTGACGCGCTACCCGAGCAACCTCGATCCGCGTAATGCCAGCACAACCCTGGAAGTGTTCCTGGTGTACCCGGAACTGGTGCCAACCGATGAAGCGGCGCAAGTGCTTGGCCTGTACGAGCAGTCGTGCCTGCTCAACTGCCGCCCTGCGTTGTACCGCGCCGTTCTGGCCGAGCGCCAGGGCGATCGTGCCGCGGCCGAGCGAGGCTATCAACAGGCGGTGCGGACTGACCTGCGGGCCATCGACCGCTATTACCGCTTCCTTGGCGAGGATCAGGACACGGCCTTCCCGGCCTTCGCCCGAACCCTGGAGGCCGAGCGGCCACAACTGCCGGTGGACATCGTTCACCGTATCGGTTCGTTGCTCGACAGCATTACCAGCGTGCGCCGCGCCGAACAGGACGCCGACCGCTACGAGCGCCAGGCCAATGGCATGGGCCCGGACAAAGCCCAACCGAGCCCACAGCAACTGGCCCAGGAAAAGGCCGAGGCCGAAGCCCTTGATCTTGCCACCGCCGAAGCACACCGCTGGCGTGACAACGCGGTGGAACGCGGCTTCGTCCCGGCGATGGTGTCCAAGGCCAACTACATGATTTCCAACCCGACCGAGCACAACGCCGAGGAAACCCAAAGCCTGATCGACCAGGTAAAGACCCGGGAGCCAACCCGGGCCAAGGCACTGCAAGCCTCGTTCTACATGGTCAACAACTGGCTCACCCTAGACCCGGACAAAGCCCGTGCGCTGATCGACGAACTGATCGCCAGCCACTACCCCGATGCCCAACTGCTGCTTGGCGAGTACTACAGCAAGGGCGTCGAGGACGAGCCCGACCAGGAAAAAGCCCTGGCGATTTTCCAGCAACAGGCACAAGACGGCTCCACCGCGGCCTGGTACCGCATGGCGACCCTGCATGCCTATGGCCGGGCGATCTGCCATGACCCGGTCAAGGCCTACACCTATGCACGGGTCGCGCTGGACCTGGGCGAAAACGGCGCCCGCAGCCTGCTCAAACGCCTGGAAAAAACCCTGAAAAAGGATGACATCGAACGCGCCCTGGTGGCCCGTAACGATCTGTTGAAGGAGGCTACCCTGTGAAAGCGCACCATTCCCTGTTCGGCGCCCTGCTCGCCCTGACCCCTGTTTACGCAGCCTTGGCCGCCGAAGAAATCACCGGCCCGGAAGCCGACAGCAGTGAACCGGTAAGGGTTGCCGCCAACGATGGCAGCGAGCCGGTGATTACCTCCGAGTTCTTCAACAAGCTCACCGTGCAAACCGGCTACGGCCCGGAAAACTCCCAGGTCGGTCGCAGTCGCGAGATGTTCTACAGCCTGCGCTACGAGCCCTCGTTCGCCTGGTACTCACCGGAAAAACGCTGGGCCAAGTGGCAGGTCTACGGCCGCCTGTGGCTGGACTATGACTCCAGCCAGGCAATCAGTGTGCAGAATGAAAACGCCAACAGCTTCGACCGCGAGCAGCCCGAAGGCTGGTACGCCGAACTGCGCGAGCTCTACGTCAAACGCAACCTGCTGGGTGACGACCCGCGTTTTTCACTGTCGGCAGGCCGCCAGCGCTACTTTGACGACTACGGGATCTGGTGGGATGACAGCCTTGAGTCGTTGCGTTTCAACTACAACGACACCTTCTCCCATGGCTTCCTCGCCGTGGCGCAGAAGTTCTACAACTACAACAGTGACGTCAACACCCTGGCCGACAGCGAAGAACGCACCACCTACCTGATGGGTGAGTATGCCTACCGCTGGAGCGAGCGTAACTGGGCGGGCGTACGCCTGATGCATGAGGACGACCACAGCGGCCACGACCCTGAAGACCGCTACGACTTCAAGGGCATGCGCTACGGGCTGTTCTTCAAGGCCGATGACTTGCAGGTCAGCCCGCTGTTCAGCGACTACCACCTGGAGCTGGCCGGGCTCGACGGCGAGATCGACAACACCGATGGCAATGGCAATACCAGCACCGGCAACAATACCCGTGGCTGGGCGGCACTGGGCGAGATTGGCAAGCGCTTCCACGACCTGCCCTGGACCCCACGCCTGGCATTGCGCGGCGGCCTGACCGACAAGCCCAGCGATGATAACGACGGCTTTCGCCTGAACACCATCCAGTCTGACCGTATCACCCGACAAGGCTCCTACAGCACCCGCCTGACCAGTTCGTTCGTCAGCCTGGACCTGCGCAACCTCAGTTACTACGGCTTTGCCCTGGAAACCCAGCCAACCCCACGCAGCGCCCTGGACCTGAGGCTCACCGAGCTCAAGCTGCGCGACGCCGAAGGCACCCTGCCGATCCGCATCGACGGTGATCAGCGCAGTGCGCGTAATCAGGCCATCACCCAAGGCAGCCATACCGGTGGCAAGACCGTCGGGCAGATGCTCGACCTGAACTACTACTGGAAAATGTTTCCCGTGGCCATCGACGGCAAACACCTGGACGTCAACACCCTGGTCAGCGCCAGCTACCTGAATGCAGGTAACGCGCTGGACACCGGCGATGACTATCAGCTGACGCTCGGCGTCGTGATCAGCTACTAAGGACGGGCCCCGAGATGATCTTCGCTTCCAACGTCTTTCTGTTCCTCTACCTGCCGCTGTTCCTGGCCGTGTACTTCCTTGCCCGGCCGCAGTGGCGTTCAACGGTGATCGTGGCCGCCAGCTACATCTTCTACGCCTGGTGGCGCCCGGACTTTCTGCTGCTGTTCGTCGCCATCACCTACTGGAACTACTGGTTCGGCCTGCGCATCAAGGCACGCCTGGATGCCGGCGACAAACGCTGGGCGTTTCGCCTGTTGTGGATCGGTATCATCGGCAACCTTTCGACCTTGGGCTACTTCAAGTACGCCAACTTCGGCGCCGAAGTGCTGGCCGCCCTGCTCGCACCGCTGGGCATCAATACCTTTACCCTGGAGACGATTTTCCTGCCGCTGGGCATCTCCTTCTATGTGTTCCATGCCCTGAGCTACATCGTCGACATTTACCGCAAGGACGCCACGCCGACCAACAACTTCATCGACTTTGCCGCGTTCGTTGCATTGTTCCCTCACCTGGTTGCCGGGCCGATCCTGCGTTACAGCCAATTGGCCCCACAACTGCGCCAGCGGACCCATTCGCTGGAGCTGTTCTCGCTGGGCGTGTGCCGGTTCATGCTCGGTTTCATCATGAAAGTGCTGATCGCCGACCAACTGGCGCCGATCAACGTGCTGTTCGTCAGCGAAGGCACCCTGCAATTGAGCGATGCCTGGTTCGGCCTGGTGGTCTCGACCCTGCAGCTGTACTTCGACTTTGCTGGCTACAGCCATATGGCCCTGGGCCTGGCCCTGATGATGGGCTTTCGTTTTCCGGAGAACTTCAACCAGCCCTACGTCTCGCAGAGCATCACCGAGTTCTGGGCCCGCTGGCACATGACCCTGGCGCACTTCCTGCGTGACTACGTGTACATGCCGCTGGTACGCAAACGCATTGCCGGTGCCCTGCCCGCATTGGTCTACACCATGCTGCTGTCGGGCCTGTGGCACGGTGCCAGCTTCGCGTTCATCTGCTGGGGGCTGTTCTTCGGTTTCGGCATGGTGATCGAGCGCAAATTCGACCTGGCGACCAAGATCACCACGCCCTACCACCTGGGCCGCAACCTGCGCACGGCGTTGTTGATCATCCTCAGCATGCCGCTGTTTTTCACCAACGACCTGCGCCATAGCCTGGCCATCTACCAGGCACTGTTCGGCTTCAACGGCCTCGGCTCACTGGAGCTTTACGTCCTCGGCGCGTCGAAGATGGCCATGTCCTTTGCCGCGGTGGCGCTGTGCTGGCTGATCCTGGCCGGGAGCAACAACGTGCGCTACTACGCCGGCAACAAGGAGCACTACTTCATGCGCCACGTCGGCGGCCTCAAGGCCGTGCTGCTGTGGTGCGGGTTCGGCCTGGCGCTGAGCAGCCTGGCGGCGCATTCCTTCTCGCCCTTCTTGTACTTCCAGTTCTAGGAGACTGCCATGTACCCGGTGTTCAACTCGGCAAGCAAGGTCAACGGCATTCTGTTCTGCCTGGTGTTGGCGGGCATGTTCATCTACTCGCTACCGCCCGTCTTCAGTTTCGCAAAAAACCAGAGCGACGCCTGGACGCTGTTCGTCGATGGCAAGTTGCTGCGCAAGTTCGAGCAAGCCTACGACAAGCGTTTCTTCCTGCGCGAACCCTCGGTAGCCCTGTGGGCCAACGCCCAGTACCAACTGTTTGGCGAAGGCACCAAAGGTGTGGTGCTGGGCAAGGACGGCTGGCTCTACACCAACCAGGAGTACCGCGTACCCAACGACCTGGACGCCAACATTGAGGGGCAACTGGCACAGATTGCCGCGGTCGAGCAGCAACTCAAACAGCACAACAAGCAGCTGATCGTACTGCCGTTGCCCATGAAGCTGGACATCTATGCGGCCCACACCCAACACCCCTTCGACCCGCGTGTGGTGAGCCTGTATGACCGTTTCGTCGGCCAGCTTCAGGCACGACAAATCGTCGTCACACCGGTGCGTTCAAGCTTTCTGCAGCACCTGGAAGGGCCGGAACTGTTCCTCAAGTCCGACACCCACTGGAGCCCGGAAGGCGCCCGCCTGGCCGCTTATGAACTGGCCCGCCAACGGCCTGAGTTGCTCGGTGACGAACGTTACGTGTCGAACAAGGTGGCGGAAAAAATCGTCAAGGGCGATTTGATGAACTACATCCAGTTCGGGCAAAGCCCCCTGGCTCCGCAGTTCGGTGCCAATTCGATCGCTGTCTACGAAACCCTCAAGGCCAGTCAGAACGCCGATGAGCTGTTCGCCGAGGAGCACCAGAGCCTGCTGCTGGTCGGCACCAGCTACAGCAAGATCGATGACTGGAACTTCGTCGGTTTCCTCAAGGAAGCACTGAACCGCGACCTGCTCAGTGTCGCCGTCGAGGCCCGCGGGCCATTCGAGGCCATGAGCCAATTCCTGCAGAGCGACCAACTGGCCAATCCCCAGATCGACACCGTGGTCTGGGAGTTCCCGCTGCGCACCCTGCTTGCCCACCGGATCGGTTCACTGAGCCGCCCCGCCCAGCCCCAACACTTTTAAAGGAAGATCCCCATGACCCGTACCTTGCAGCAGTTCCTGGCCGCCAGCGCTCTGGCCCTTGGCGTACTCAACGCGCCGATTGTTATCGCCGCCGAAGGCAACGCCGACCTGTATGACGCCGTGGCCCCGGCCGACTCGGCCTTTGTTCGGGTATTGAACCTGAGCAACAGCAACATCGAGGTGACCCTGAGCGGCAAGGTAACCCCGCAAAAGGTCGCCCCCGGGCAACTCAGCGGCTACCGTTTCACCCCTGCCGGTACACACAAGATCGCGGTCGGCAGCAAGTCGATCGAGCCGCAATTGATCAAGAACGCCGCCAGTACCGTGGTCTATGACGGCGAAAGCCTCACCCTGATTGCCGACAAGTACGTCAACGAACCGAAGAAGGCCCAGGTCGCTTTCTACAACCTGACGCCGGCCAAGGCGGCGTTGAAAACCGTCGACGGCAAGCACGTGATCATCGACCCGCTGGGCAAGGACCAGACCGGCAGCCGCATGGTCAACGAAATCAAGATCGGCTTCGCCGCCTATGTCGAGGAACAGAACGTGGCCAGGTTCGAGGAACTGTTCCTGAAGAAAGGTCGCTCCTACAGCTACGTGCTGCTGCCTCAAGGCAGCGGCTACCGCAGCCTGAGCCTGGCCAACAGCATTGACCCCAGCGAGTGAATGACCACTGCCCTTGTTCAACAGGATGATGAATCGCGCACATGAAGACTTTACTCCCCCTGGGCCTTGTCGCCGCCCTTGCCTGCTTCAGCCTGCCCGCCACGGCAACTGAAACCGGCAAACGTGCTGCCTGCGAGAGCCTTGAGTGCATGACCTGCCCCGCCCTGAGCGACCCGCAGAAGTACGCCGAAGGGCGCATGAAGCTGATGCGTGAAATTGTCCCGGGCAAAAACCGCTGGCTGTTCCGCTCGATGGTCGACCTGACCAACGATTTCGGTATCCCGGCGCCGATGCGTCCAGAGTTTGCCCGGCTGATGGCTGCGTTCCGCCAACAAGGTATCCATGTCGCCATGGCGATCCAGCCCACCCGTGGGCTGATGCACCGCGACAAGCTCTATCCCGACCAACTGCATGGCTTCGACTTCGCCCGGGCCAGCGGCAATCTGAGCAGCTACCTGCAACAGTTGCGCAGTGCCGGCGCAGTGGTACCCGACATGATGCAACTGGTGCACACCCCGCCCAAGGGCGAGTACTTCTTTCGTCGTGACCACCACTGGACCCCCAGTGGTGCCGAGGCAACTGCACGCTTGCTGGCCGACGAGGTGCGCCGGCAACCGTTCTATGCCGAACTGAGCAAAAAGCAGTACCGCACTGAACCTGGCGTCATGGTGCCCAAGGACGGCACCCTGAACCTGGCGATGAGCTATATCTGCGGCAACAACTATGGCTTCCAGTACGTGCGTGGCTACCAGACCATCCCCATGGCCGACGACGCCAACGCACTGTTCGACGAAGCACCGGACCCAGAGGTGATTCTGGTCGGTGACAGTAACTCGGCCGCGCGCGAGGACGAGAGCAAGCAGTTCAACTTCGACGGCTACCTCAAGCAGTACCTGGAAGTGGACATCCTCAACTACGCCCTGCCCGGCGTCGGCCAGGATGGCTCACTGCTGGAATACCTGCTCTCGGACAACTACAAGCCCAAGGCGCCGCCCAAGCTGATCATCTGGGAGTTGCCCGCCAACTATCAGCTAGAGTCCGAACCCATGTATCGGCAACTGATTCCGGCGATCAAAGGCGGTTGCTCGACCTCTACCGCAGTGCTCGGCAACCACGTGCAGCGCCCGGCCTTGAAGGTCAGTGACCGCATCGAGTTGCTCAGCAATGCCGGTGAGGCACGCAAGAACCTCAGCAGTGGCCAGGGCTTTCTCGACATCAAGATCAGCGACAAGAACGTCAAGGACTTCTACGTCATCGTCTATTACGACAACGGCGCCCGCGACAAGGTCTGGTTCCGCCGCGAAGCAGCCGTCACCGGCGGGCAGTACTACCTGGAACTGAGCAAGGCCAAGGAATTCGCCGGCGCCAACCTGCTCTCGGTGTTTCTTGAACCCACCAAACCCGGCACTGCTGCCACTGAAGTGGAAACCCGACTATGCCTGTAAAACGCTGGAGCGTCGCCGGGCTTGGCCTGTGCGCCGCGCTGCACCTGGGCAGTAGCCTGGCCGCCAGCTCGATCTGGCCGGCTCAGGCCACCGCGCAGTCGGCGATGATTGCCGACTACCGCAGCCTGGCCTGCAGTAAAGAGCCGCCACCGCCCTACACCGGCAACCTGCAACTGCAGAGCAAGTACGACCAGAGCGACGCCAGCAAATCGACCTTGCGCAGCGACCCGGACGCTGGCACGGAAAAGGTCGGCAAGCAGGTCAAAGCGTTCATCGGTGGGCTGATTTACGCCAACAAACGCTTCCTGCGGGCCAAAACCCCACAAGAAGCCAACATGGCCCTGGCCTGCCAGGACCAGTGGCTGGAGCGCTGGGCCCAGGCGGGCGCGCTGCTCAACCCCGACGCCAGCAGCACCGGCATGGCCGCACGTAAATGGGCGGTCGCCGCCATGGCCTCGAACCTGCTGCTGACCCAGGCGGCGAGCAATGGCAAGGTTAAGCTCTCGCCCGCCCAAAACACCTGGTTCGAGCGCCTTGGCGAGCTGGTCATCCGTGAGTACCAGCCGCGCCAGACGCCGGACTTCACCTGGTTCAACAACCATGACTATTGGGCCGCCTGGGCAGTCGCCGCGACCGGCATGCTGGTGCAGCGCGACGACTTCATCCAGTGGGCCGACGGCAACCTGCGCCGAGGCCTGCAGCAGGCCGTGCGCAGCAGCGACGGCAGCTATGCCTACCTGCCGCTGGAAGTGGCGCGCAGCAAGCTGGCCGCGACCTACAGCCAGTACGCCCTGGTGCCGTTGGTGCTGCTGGCCGAGTCGGCGCGGGCCAACCACCTGCCCTGGAGCAGCGAGGATCAGCAAACCCTGGAACTGCTGGCCAACTTTGCCGCGCGCAGCATCCTTGACCCCGGCAACCTGCCGGAACTCAAGGGCCAGTCACAGACCGATGTCGCGCCGTACAAGCTGGCCTGGTTGATCCCGTTCCTGCAACGCGCCCCGGACAACCGCCTGGCGCGTCAGCTGTATGACAGCGAAGACGGCGACGTCGACAACTACAGCCAGCTCGGCGGCCCGCTCAAGCCGTTATACCCCAAACTGCCGTAACCCAAGGACGAACCGCCATGGCCTTGTTTGCCCGTCACCTCTACCTTCCCTGCCTGGCGCTGTTGCTGGCTGGCAGCGCTCACGCCGCCAGCCAGAGCCTGCCGCTGCAGCAGTCACTCAGCACCGTTGCCACGGCAGCACACCAAGCACACCTGCAACAGCTGCAGGCCCAGGCCCGTGAGGCTGTGCAGATGCACATGCCTGAACGCCCGCGCCCTGCCGGACGCGGCAGTGTCAGCCTGCAACCAATGTTCTCTTCCCAGGGCGGTAGCTGGCCGTTCGAGCCGTTCGTCAACAACGGCCTGTTCCGTGCCATTGCCGGCTATCAGGCGCACCACCCCAACGCAGTCCTGATTCGCGGTGGCAGCGTCACCCTTGCGCAACTGCATGACGCCCTCAAGGACGAGCGCATCCTCAAACGCTACAAGGACGGCTACCTGCTCAGCTACCCACTGATGATCGCCAGCGACGGTGGCCTGGTGCTCGAAGGCACCAGCCTGTACCTGTACAGCTACTCCGGTACAGCGCTGATCAACCAGGGCTGGCTGGGCCTGAACCAGTCTCGCCTGGAGAGCGTCGCGGGCGACAAACCAGGCAGTACTGACCGGGCCTGGCGGCCGTTTGTGGTGGCCTGGGCTGGCAGCCACACCCAGGTGCTGAACTCGACCCTCAACCGCCTGGGCTACAACGCCAACCTGTCGCGTGGCCTGAGTACCGCCCTGAGCGTGCAGCAACCCGCCAACAGCCGACCGGCGACGCTGCTGGTGCGTAACAGCCAGTTCAACGAACTCAGTGCCGTAGAGCTGCAACATACCCTGGCCCAGTTCGACAGCAATCGCTTTGAGCACTCACAGCAATACGCCCTGGATATCCGCGACAGCCAGGCACTGATCAGCCAGAACCAGATCCGCGGCGTCGACAACAACAGCGCCATCCGCCTGCGTGGCAACACCCGGGCGCTGGTCGAGAGCAACCTGATCCTTGGCGCCAACAAGGCTGCCATCGAGGTCAGCGAACAACACGGTGCACTCGTACTGAGCCGCAACCGCATCGGCGCCAGCCGGGGCAACGGTATCCTGCTGCGCAGCCTGCAACCCACGGGCACTGCACCGTTGCTGATTGACGACAACCTGATCGGCAGCAGCCAGGGTAGCGCGATAGATGCCAGTGAAGTCGCCGCGGCAACGCTGATCAACAACCGTATTGGCAACACCCCGGAATATGCCGTCAGCCTGCGCAATGCCAGCGCCCTGCCCGGCCCGTTGATTCTTAGCGGCAACACCCTGGGCCAGGTCGGCAAGGCGGTGGTGCGGGTCGAAGGCTTGAGCCAGGTGGACCTGGGGCCTAACCGCTTCAACGGTACACCCCTGCTACAGAACCTGTTGATCGGCGATTTGCTGCCCGTACAGAGCCTGCTGCTCGACGCCACCCTGCGTCAGCACCAGGTGATTCGCGTCAGCCAGGTGGCTGCCGTGCAATAACGCGCTGCATGCGCACAAAGCAATCGTCCTCACCCACCGCTTCAAAGCCCCGGCGCCGGTACAACCCCTGCGCCGGGTTGCTCTTGAATACGGTCAGGCGCAACAACGGCAGGCGCCGCGCTGCCGCCCAGACCGCCAACTGCTCCAACGCCCAGGAGCCGACGCCCTGCCCCCGGGCGCTTGCAATCACCTGCAGCTCGCGAATGAACAGCGCCCGGGCATCCTGGCTCAGGCTGCAAAAACCCAGTAACTGCTCGCCCTCGACGATCAGCCATTGCTCACGCCAGGTCCAGGCTTGATCAAAGGCTTCATCCATCCACAGGAGGTCGTACTCCCGGTAATACGGCAGCATGTTGTCGCACGTCAGCGCGCGAGCAAAAGGCAAGTGCTGGTCAGTAGCGCGAATCAGTTGCAGGGTCATTAAACGATCAACCAAAAATGCCGGCCTTGCCGACGAAGGAATCAACAGCGTATCAGCGACTGTACGGACGCTGTGGACGATACAACGCTTGTCAGTAAAACGTACGCACTTC
The DNA here is from genome assembly GCF_002753995.1 of Pseudomonas sp. HLS-6. Lineage (NCBI taxonomy): Bacteria > Pseudomonadati > Pseudomonadota > Gammaproteobacteria > Pseudomonadales > Pseudomonadaceae > Pseudomonas > Pseudomonas sp. HLS-6. The sequence goes on along the minus strand of NZ_CP024478.1, from coordinate 2,164,495 downwards.
CAGGTTTACTTGATCAAGATCAGATCGTATTAACTATTTGTTTCTATGCTGGTCACGCAAGGCTCGTTCCTTCATGGCAAACGCTACCTGGACCCCTTCTCATGACCACCCCGACACTGGCGACACGCTCTGCACTTTCAAGCGTTAGCCAAACTCCCAGCCGCGCCACGCTGACCCTGTTTTTCTCCTTGTTGCTGGCCGGGTTGGTGTACACCGCCTGGAGCCTGTTTCGCGATGTCAGTGCCAGTGGCACGGTGATTACCACCTGGACACCCTTTGTCCTGCTGGGCGTAGCCCTGGTAATCGCTCTGGGGTTCGAATTCGTCAACGGTTTCCACGATACCGCCAACGCGGTGGCCACGGTCATCTATACCCATTCGCTCCCGGCCTCGTTCGCCGTGATCTGGTCGGGCTGCTGGAATTTCCTCGGCGTACTGTTCTCCAGTGGCGCAGTAGCCTTCGGTATCGTCGCGTTGCTGCCGGTGGAACTGATCCTGCAGGTCGGCTCGTCGGCCGGCTTTTCGATGGTCTTCGCCCTGCTACTGTCGGCGATTGTCTGGAACCTGGGAACCTGGTGGCTGGGGCTGCCGGCTTCATCGTCACACACCTTGATCGGCTCGATCATCGGCGTTGGCGTGGCCAATGCCCTGATGCACGGTCGCAACGGCACCAGCGGCATAGACTGGACCCAGGCCAGCAAGGTCGGCTACTCGTTGCTGTTGTCACCGGTGGTCGGTTTTGTCTGCGCGGCCTTGTTGCTGCTGACCTTGCGCCTGTTGGTCAAGCGCAAGGCGCTGTACCAGGCGCCCGTCGGCAACGCACCACCGCCCTGGTGGATTCGCGGGATGCTGATCCTGACCTGTACCGGTGTGTCCTTCGCCCATGGCTCCAACGACGGGCAAAAAGGCATGGGGCTGATCATGCTGATTCTGGTCGGAACCCTGCCGATGGCCTATGCACTGAACCGCACCATGCCCGCTGAACAATCCGTGCAATTCGCCTTCGTGGCCGAGGCCACCCAACAGGCGCTGGTGCGCACGGCGCCACAACCGGCCCCCGACGATCCGCGACAGACCCTGACCACCTTCATTCGCAGCCAGCAGGCAAATGCCGATCTGCTACCCGCCCTGGCCACGCTCGCCGGCCTGATTGGCCAAGAGGTCAAGGGATATGGCTCCTTTGCCGGCGTACCGGCCGAGGCCATGGCCAATGTGCGCAACGACATGTACCTGACCAGCGAAGCCATTCGCCTGATGGACAAGCAGAAGCTGATCCACTTTGATCCGGCGACCCAGGCCACCCTGCAAGACTTCAAACGGCAGATCGACGATGCCACGCACTACATTCCCCTCTGGGTGAAGGTTGCCGTGGCCATCGCCCTCGGGCTGGGCACCATGGTCGGTTGGCGGCGGATCGTGGTGACCGTCGGCGAGAAAATCGGCAAGACCCACCTGACCTACGCCCAGGGCGCCAGCGCCGAACTGGTCGCGATGTTCACCATTGGCGCGGCAGACCTATATGGCTTGCCCGTTTCGACCACCCATGTGCTGTCCTCTGGCGTGGCCGGCACCATGACCGCCAATGGCTCGGGCCTGCAGCTACGGACCATCGCCAACCTGCTGATGGCCTGGGTACTGACCCTGCCGGCGGCGATTCTGTTGTCGGGTAGCCTGTACTGGTTACTGCGCCAGGTGTTCTGAAACAGCAGCCATACTCAAGGCACCCTCGCCACCTCGCGGAGCCTTGCCATGGCTGAACTGCTGCGCCACATCTGCCGTCTGCTGGACAATGGGCTGAACAAGGACGTCTTCGACAACCTGCGCAACTTTCTCATGTGCTCACTGCTGCTGGCGGCGGGCAGCAGCACGCTCACCGGTGATGGCCAAGTGTATTTCGGCCTGTTCGCAGCGCACATGGCCGGCGTCGGGCTGATAGCGCTGGCCGTGTTTCTGATGCTGCTGAACATGGCCGACGGCCTGCGCAAGCTGTCCAAGGCCCGCCATCCACTGCTCCTGCAGGTCATCCTGTGCCTGGTCTACATGCTGTTGGCGGTGCGTGTGGTAGAGATTGTCTGGGAGTTTCGTGCGACCTGAACCTGCGGCTCGCGGACCCGCGTCCAGGCATCCGCCTGCAAGCACTGCGCCTGCCCACCCCTACTCGTCATAGTGATACATGGGGCCTTGGCTGCGAGCAGGCAGCGTTGTGGTGTAGGCTAACTGCCCTGGAAGAATAATGATTCAAAAAAGGATGAGCCCCATGACGTACGATGACGCCTCCTTGCGAGCCCTTGCCACACTGCCCCACACCGCCCTGTTCGTCGCCTGGGCCGTGCAACGGTCCCTGACCAGCCGTAACTTTCAGGCAGACTTCGACTACGAGATCAATTCGCTGGTTGAACGTACCCTCACGCCCGGCCTGTTCTTTCGCCAGTGCTGCGACAGCAGGCTCAACGCTGAAGACCTCAACCGCCAGGGCAATGCCTTCGTCGCCCACTACCAGGCCATCGAGAACGGCCAGTTTGCCGCCGACTGCCAGGACCTGCTGGCGACAAAGGGTGATCGCCCCAGCAGTGTGGCCGACACCTGGGACAACTTCGACAGGCTGAAACCACGCCTGGATGAACGCTTTGCGCAGTGGCAAAAGGACCTTTACCTCGCAACCAGCACCACAATCTGACCCAGCACATTTCCAAGGATGGATTACCCATGGCACAAATAAAGGTCTATGGCCTGCGCTCGACACTGGAGCGCCACCGCACAGGACTGTCGGAGGCGATTCATGCCGCAGTGATGGCTGCACTGGCGTATCCGGTCGAGAAACGTTTCCAACGTTTCATTGCGCTGGACCCGGCGGATTTCCTCTACCCCGACGACCGCTCACACCAGTACACCATCATTGAGATCAGCCTGTTCGAGGGCCGTTCGGTACAGGCGAAGAAAGCACTCATTCGCCTGTTGTTCCTGTACATCGGCGAACGCACCGGCATCAGCGCCCAGGATGTGGAAATTACCCTGTCTGAAACCCCGCGGGAGAACTGGGGTATTCGCGGCCTACCGGGAAATGAGCTGGGGTTGAACTACAAGGTTGAGGTCTGACAGGCGCCGTATGTCCGGGTGGCGCCCGCCGGGTGTCGATTGTTCTGCTACTTTGGGAATACCTAGCACGCACACGTACAGGTGACCCATCATGGCGCGCACCACCCCCATCGAGCTCTACCGCAACATTGGCATCGTTGCCCACGTAGACGCCGGCAAGACCACAACCACCGAACGCATCCTGTTCTACACCGGGGTCAACTATAAAATGGGCGAGGTGCATGACGGCGCCGCGACCATGGACTGGATGGCCCAGGAGCAGGAGCGCGGCATCACCATCACCTCGGCAGCCACCACGGCTTTCTGGCAAGGCTCGACCAAGCAGTTCCCGAACAAGTACCGCTTCAACATCATCGACACCCCCGGCCACGTTGACTTCACCATTGAAGTCGAACGCTCGCTGCGCGTGCTCGACGGTGCGGTGGTGGTCTTCAGCGGCGCCGATGGCGTCGAGCCGCAGTCTGAAACCGTCTGGCGCCAGGCCAACAAATACAAGGTGCCTCGCCTGGCCTACATCAACAAGATGGACCGCCAGGGCGCCGATTTTCTGCGGGTGGTGAAACAGATCGACAAGCGCCTGGGGCACCACCCGGTGCCGATTCAACTGGCCATCGGCGCCGAGGAGCACTTTGTCGGGCAGATCGACCTGGTGAAGATGAAAGCGATCTACTGGAACGACGATGACCAGGGCACCAGCTACCGCGAGGAGGAAATCCCCGACGCGCTGCGGCCACTGGCAGAAGAATGGCGTGCCCACATGATCGAAGCCGCCGCCGAAGCCAACGACGAGTTGATGAGCCTGTACCTGGACGGTGTCGAACTGAGTACGGCGCAAATCAAGGCAGGATTGCGTCAGCGCACCCTGGACAACCAGATCGTGCCGACGATCCTCGGTTCATCGTTCAAGAACAAGGGGGTGCCGCTGATGCTCGACGCGGTGATCGACTACCTGCCGGCCCCTTCGGAAATCCCGGCCATCAACGGCACCGACCCGCAACACGAAGACAAGCACCTGGAGCGTCACGCCGACGACAACGAGCCCTTCTCGGCCCTGGCCTTCAAGATCGCCACCGACCCGTTCGTGGGTACCTTGACCTTTGTCCGGGTCTACTCCGGGGTATTGTCCTCAGGCGATGCGGTACTCAACTCGGTCAAGGGCAAGAAGGAACGGGTCGGGCGTATGGTGCAGATGCACGCCAACCAGCGTGCCGAAATCAAGGCCGTGTGCGCGGGCGACATCGCCGCACTGATCGGCATGAAGGATGTCACCACCGGCGATACCCTGTGCGACATCAACAAGCCCATTATCCTTGAGCGCATGGACTTCCCCGACCCGGTGATCTCGGTGGCCGTGGAGCCCAAGACCAAAGCCGACCAGGAAAAAATGGGCATCGCCTTGAGCAAACTCGCCCAGGAAGACCCGTCGTTCCGGGTCAAGACCGACGAGGAAACCGCACAGACCATCATTTCCGGTATGGGTGAGTTGCACCTGGACATCATCGTCGACCGCATGAAGCGCGAGTTCGGCGTCGATGCCAACATCGGCAAACCCCAGGTGGCCTACCGCGAGAAAATCCGCAATACCTGCGAGATCGAAGGCAAGTTTGTCCGCCAGTCGGGTGGTCGCGGCCAGTTCGGTCATTGCTGGATTCGCTTTTCGCCAAGCGATGAAGGCAAGGAAGGCCTGGAATTCACCAGTGAAGTGGTCGGTGGAGTCATCCCCCGTGAGTACATCCCGGCCATCCAGAAAGGCATCGAAGAACAGATGCAGAACGGCGTACTGGCCGGCTACCCGCTGATTGGCCTGAAAGCGGCGGTGTTCGACGGCTCGTACCACGACGTCGACTCCAACGAGATGGCCTTCAAGATCGCCGCGTCGATGGCCACCAAGCAGCTTTCGCAAAAAGGCGGTGCAGTGCTGCTGGAGCCGGTGATGAAGGTCGAAGTGGTCACACCGGAAGAATACATGGGTGATGTGATGGGCGACCTCAACCGTCGGCGTGGCGTGATCCAGGGCATGGACGACAGCCCGGCGGGCAAGGTGGTGCGTGCCGAAGTGCCACTGGGAGAAATGTTCGGCTACTCCACCGACATGCGCTCGATGTCCCAGGGCCGGGCCAGTTACTCGATGGAGTTCATTCGCTATTCAGAAGCGCCAGCCAGCATTACCGACGTGATTATCAAGAAACAGGGCTAGCCGCCACGGTACGCGGCACTCAAGACAACACGGCCAACCAGCGGGCTGGCCGTGACATTTCCAATTGCGTAAGATCCGCTCCCCTTCTTGCCAACACCGTTGACCGCGACCGCTTTCGCCGGTCGGTTTTTTTCAGGTACCCCATGAAACCCATTCGCCTACGCGCCGAGGCCCTGGCCGGCCTTACCACGTCCTTCGCCCTGCTGCCCGAATGCATCGCCTTCGCGCTGGTCGCGCACCTCAACCCGCTGATGGGGTTGTACGGTGCATTCATTATCTGCACCTTGACCGCCCTGTTCGGTGGGCGACCAGGCATGATTTCCGGCGCTGCCGGATCGATGGCGGTGGTGATCGTGGCGCTGGTGGTGCAGCACGGCGTGCAGTACCTGCTCGCCACGGTGCTGCTGGGTGGGCTGATCATGGTCGCCTTCGGCCTGCTGCGGCTGGGCAAACTGGTGCGCATGGTGCCGCACTCGGTGATGCTGGGGTTCGTCAATGGCCTGGCCATCATCATTGCCCTTGCCCAACTGGAGCATTTCAAAAGCGCAGAGGCCTGGCTCAGTGGTGCCCCGCTCTACCTGATGATCGGGCTGGTCACGCTGACGATGGCCATCGTCTACCTGCTGCCGCGCCTCACCCGCGCAGTGCCACCGGCGCTGGTTGCAATTCTGGGTGTCGGCCTTGCGGTGTACCTGCTTGACCTGCCGACCCGCACCTTGGGCGACATGGCCCACATTGCCGGCGGCCTGCCAGTATTTGCACTGCCCCAGCTACCCTGGAACCTTGAAACCCTCGGCATCGTCGCCCCTTATGCGATATTGATGGCCTTGATCGGCCTGCTGGAAACCCTGCTGACACTGAACCTCACCGATGAAATCACCGAAACCCGTGGCTACCCGGATCGCGAGTGCGTAGCACTGGGTGCAGCCAACATGGTTTCAGGGCTGTTCGGCGGCATGGGTGGATGCGCGATGATCGGCCAAACGGTGATCAACCTCAGCTCCGGTGGCCGTGGTCGCCTCTCGGGCGTGATCGCTGGGGTGATGATCCTGCTGTTCGTGCTGTTTCTCTCGCCGCTGATCGAGCGTATCCCGCTGGCCGCGCTGGTCGGGGTGATGTTCGTGGTCTCGCAACAGACCTTCGCCTGGGCCTCGCTGCGGGTGTTCAACAAAGTGCCCTTGAACGACGTACTGGTGATCATCTCGGTGACCGTCATCACGGTGTTCACCGACCTGGCCACCGCCGTGCTGTGCGGGATCATCATTACCGCCCTGAACTTTGCCTGGCAGCAAGCCCGCGAGCTTTACGCAGACGGCCATCTGGAAGCCGATGGCAGCAAGCGTTACCAACTGCATGGCACGCTGTTCTTCGCCTCGACCACCCAGTTCCTGAACCAGTTCGACCCGGCCAACGACCCGGCCCAGGTGACGCTCGATTGCCGCCACCTGAGCTTTGTCGACTACTCGGCAATCGCCGCGCTGAAGACATTGCGCGAACGCTATGCCAATGCCGGCAAGCACCTGCGGGTGCTGCACTTGTCTGAACGCTGCAGGCAACTGCTCAGACGCGCGGGCATGCACACACCAGGCGAGTGAGTCGCAGGAGGAGCGTTTCAGCAGGCCTGGCGGCTCTTGACCGACGCAGACACTGCGGCCCATGCTCACGCTCCTCCAACCGAACGCTCAGGGAACGACTGTATGAAGCTGGAAACCTTAGCCATTCACGCGGGCTTCAGCCCCGATCCAACCACGAAGGCTGTTGCCGTACCGATCTACCAGACCACCTCCTTCGCCTTTGACGACACCCAGCACGGTGCCGACCTGTTCGACCTGAAGGTGGCTGGCAATATCTACTCGCGGATCATGAACCCCACCAACGACGTCCTGGAAAAACGCATGGCCGCGCTTGAAGGTGGTGTCGGCGCACTGGCCGTGGCTTCGGGCATGGCTGCCATCACCTACGCCATCCAGACCGTGGCCGAGGCCGGCGACAACATCGTCTCGGTGGCCAAACTGTACGGCGGCACCTACAACCTGCTGGCCCACACCCTGCCGCGCTTCGGCATCCAGACCCGCTTCGCCGCCCATGACGACATTGCCGCGCTCGAGGCACTGATCGACGACAAGACCAAGGCAGTGTTCTGCGAGTCCTTCGGCAACCCGGCGGGCAACATCGTCGACCTCCGGGCACTGGCCGACGCCGCGCACCGCCATGGCGTGCCGCTGATCGTCGACAACACCGTCGCCACCCCGATCCTGTGCCGCCCGTTCGAGCACGGTGCCGACATCGTCGTGCATTCGCTGACCAAGTACATCGGTGGCCACGGCACCAGCATCGGCGGCATCGTGATCGACTCTGGCAACTTCCCCTGGGCTGAACACAAGCAGCGTTTTGCCCTGCTCAACACCCCTGACCCGTCCTACCACGGCGTCACCTACACCGAAGCCTTCGGCCCGGCAGCCTTTATCGGCCGCTGCCGCGTGGTACCCCTGCGCAACACCGGTGCGGCACTGTCGCCGTTCAACGCCTTCCTGATCCTGCAAGGCCTGGAAACACTGGCCCTGCGCATGGAGCGCCATACCGAGAACGCCCTGAAAGTGGCGAACTACCTGCGTGAGCATGAACAAGTCGCCTGGGTGAAATATGCCGGCCTGCCGGACCATCCCGAGCATGAGCTGGCCGTGCGCTACACCGGTGGCAAGCCGGCGTCGATCCTCTCGTTCGGCATCAAGGGCGGCCAGGAAGCCGGGGCGCGCTTCATCGATGCGCTGAAACTGGTAGTACGCCTGGTGAACATTGGCGACGCCAAATCGCTGGCCTGCCACCCGGCCTCCACGACCCACCGCCAGCTGAACGACGAAGAACTGGAGAAGGCCGGAGTGCCACGTGACATGGTACGCCTGTCCATTGGCATCGAGCACAGCGACGACATCCTGGCCGACCTGGCGCAGGCGCTGAAGGCCTCTGCACAAGGCTGAGTCGGGTCTTGTAGCGTTAGCAGGGTTGCTACTGGTGGGGGCCCATGAGTTCGCGGTGCCTGCATCGCGGGCACGGCTCGCTCCCCCAACCTGCGAGGATCAGGCAGCTGGCAAGACCGCACCCGCGGATTGCTCAGCCCCTGGCAAATCCGCAGATACAATAAACTGTACATCCATACAGATAATGCTTGCCTCCCGCCGCCACCCTGCGCATGCTATGCAACTTCTATAGCCGCCAGACTCATCATCGGCCATGCGCCTCTTTCTCTGCGAAAAACCCTCCCAGGCCAAGGACATCGCCAAAGTCCTCGGCGCCAACCGGCGCGGTGATGGCTGCTGGGTCGGCAACGACCTCTGCGTAACCTGGTGCATCGGTCACCTGCTGGAAACCGCACCACCCGACGCCTACGATGCCCGCTATAAACGCTGGGTACTGGAAGACCTGCCCATCGTGCCGCAGCAGTGGAAGATGCTGGTCAAACCGAAAACCGCCAGCCAGTTCAAGGCGGTGAAACGCCTGCTCGGCGAAGCCCGTGAACTGGTCATCGCTACCGACGCCGACCGCGAAGGTGAAATGATCGCCCGTGAACTGGTCGAGCACTGCCGCTACCGTGGGCCGATTCAGCGCCTGTGGTTATCGGCACTCGACGATGCCTCTATCCGCAAGGCTCTGGCAGCGCTCAAGCCCGGTGCCGCTACGTTCAGCCTCTACCACTCGGCCCTGGGTCGCTCACGGGCCGACTGGCTGATCGGCATGAACATGAGTCGCCTGTTCACCCTGCTCGGCCGTCGCTCCGGGTACCAGGGCGTGTTGCCGGTTGGCCGGGTGCAAACCCCTACCCTGCGCCTGGTGGTCGACCGCGACCGCAGCATAGCCGACTTCGTGCCGGTACCGTTCTGGGCCATCGAGGTGACGCTGAGCAGCGCCAATGCGAGCTTTACCGCGCAGTGGCGCGCCCCGGAAGACGCCTGTGACGATCAGGGCCGCTGCCTCAACCCGGTACTGGCACAGCAAGCCGCCGAGGCCATTGGCGGCGCGGCCAGCGCTGAGGTGGTGAACGTCAGCACGGAGCGAGTACGCGAAGCCGCCCCGTTGCCCTTCGACCTCGGTACCCTGCAGGAGCTCTGCTCGAAAAAGCTGGGCCTGGGCGCCCAGGAAACCCTCGACATTGCCCAGGCGCTGTATGAAACCTACAAGGTCATCACCTACCCACGCAGTGACTGTGGCTACCTGCCGCTGAGCCAGCACAGCGAGGCCCCGGCCATTCTCGCCGCACTGGGCCGGGCCGACGCCAGCCTGGCCGCACTGCAACCCTATCTGGAGCCGCAACGCCGCTCACGCGCCTGGAACGATGCCAAGGTCAGCGCCCACCACGGTATCATCCCTACCGCTGCGGCCATCGACCTGGGGCGCTTGCCGAGCAAGCACAAGTCGGTGTTCAGCCTGATCCGTGCACGCTACCTGGCGCAGTTTCTGCCCAACCACGAATACGACCGCACCGAGGTCGACTTCGACTGTGCCGGTCAGACCCTGCGCGCCGTTGGCAAGCGTATCGTCGAACCCGGCTGGCGCCGCGCCCTACCCGAAGCCCTGACCCCAGGCAAAGGTCGCGAAGCGCCGGCAGCGCAGGTGTTGCCGGCACTGAGCAAAGGCCAGCACTGCGCCGTGGCCGGGGTCAATCTCAAGGACCTCTGGACCCAGCCGCCCAAACCGTTCACCGAGGGCGATCTGATCAAGGCCATGAAGAACGTCGCCAAACTGGTCGACGATCCACGGCTCAAGCAAAAGCTCAAGGACACCACCGGTATTGGTACCGAGGCGACCCGTGCCGGAATCATCCAGGGCTTGCTCGACCGAGGCTACCTGGTGAAGAACGGCAAGGCGTTGTCGGCCACCCCAGCAGCCTGCAGCCTGATCGACGCCGTACCTCGGGCCATTGCCGACCCAGGCACTACGGCTATCTGGGAGCAGGCACTGGACATGGTGCAAACCGGCGAGATGAGCCTGGAGGAATTCGTTGCCAAGCAATCGGCATGGATGAGCAAGCAGGTCGAGCGATGTGCCGGGCTCAGCCTGAACATCAGCGGCCCGGCAGTTCCAGCCGGGGGTAGCAGCGCCCCCTGGAAAAAGAAACGCAAGGCCGCAGCGCGTAAACCATCGAGCAGCGCCAAACGTCCAAAGAAAACCGCGGCGCCAAAGGCCCGCTGAAAACGTGTACACACATCAACTGGATCAACTCAAGGTCAGGGACTGCCCATGAAATTTGCCTACACCATTCTTTACGTACCCGATGTCGCCTCATCGCTGGCGTTCTTTGAACAGGCCTTTGGCATTAACCGGCGCTTTTTGCATGAGTCTGGCGACTATGGCGAACTGGACACCGGTGCCACCACCCTGGCTTTCGCTTCACGGGCGCTGGGCCAGGCCAACCTGCCAGAGGGGCTGGTCGTGGCGGCTGAATCAGCCCGGCCGCTGGGCATGGAAATCGCACTCGCCACCGATACTGTCGAGGTCGCCCACGCCCAGGCACTGGCCTGCGGAGCAACCGAGCTCAAGGCCCCCGAGCAAAAGCCCTGGGGGCAAACCGTGTCGTACCTGCGCTGTCCCGATGGCTTGCTTGTGGAGTTGTGTACGCCGATGGCGTAACACTGGCGTCTGCGCCGACAGAAAAAAGCCCTGCCGGAGACCGGCAGGGCTTCAAGGTGCAGCCACTACAGTGTAACGATCAGCGACCGATAGCCCGCGCCGCGTCGGACGTGTACATGTCCGGCGTGAACTTGCTCTCGTTGAGGATCGGCCCCTTCTTCGCCTCGTTGGTCATCCCGTAGCCGGTGTACTGGCCCGAGTTCAAGTCCATGAAAAACTGTGAACCTGCCTGCCAGCCGCTCATGTCCGGATGGTAGTAGTAGTTGATCATTGCATGCTTCCACAGCTGCCCACGGGCATCGTAGTTATCGGCCATGACCGCGTTCCAGGTGTCTTCGTCAATGAACAGCACCCGCTTGCCATAGACGTGGCGATAGCCTTCCTTCAGGTCAGCCTCCACCACCCAGACACGCCGCAGCTCATAACGCATGAACTCAGGATTGGGGTGGTTGGGCGTGAGCATGTCAGCGTACTTGATGTTCCCCGCATTCGGTTTGAACGCGTTGGCCGGGCTGTAGATTTCACGCTTGCCAATCAGTTTCCAGGTGTAGCGTTCCGGCGCGCCGTTGAACAACCGGTCCTCATCGACCGTCATGGTCCCGTTGGTACCGATCATCGGTTGGTCATAACCGTAGCCCGGCATTTGCCGGACGCGTCGGGTCGACGGGCTATAGGCCCAGGCCTGGCGGGATTCGGTGGCGAAGTTGTAGGGTTCATGGGCAATGCTGATCACGCCGTTGTCACGGGCCGGTTTCAGCGTGGTGTTGTAACTCATCGCCTGGACCTTGTCTTCGGTCTTGGGTTCGACCGTTGGCGAGTTGGCCTGCGACAGGTTGCGCGCATGGGCACGGCCCCAACCGATACTGCCGTTGGGCAACACGGACGCCAGGTCGCTGATCTTTTCCTCGGTGTAGGCGCGCGCCGGCAACTGATGGTTCCAAAGCACTTCCATGCCGTTTTTCGGAATCGGGAACGGCACCTGACCGAGCCCTTCAATGCCCAGGCCGTCATTGACCAGCTTGGCAGTCAGTGCGTTCTGCATCGCCCGCCGGCACACATAATCGGGGTAACGGAAATCCCGATGCCCAGGGTAGACGTTCATCTTGTAGGTGGTCGGGTACTTCTTCAGCAGGGCTTTCTGACCTTCGGTCAGGTGCGCCTCGTACTGGCTCATGTTCTGTGCGGTGATCACCAGGATCGGCTTCTCCGACGCGTAAGGGTCCACAGGTTGGTCACCCGAGAACTTCACGTGATTCCAGCCGGGGACCTCACCGAGGTATTTGCCGGTGTACGGGGGAATGGTTCCTGCAGCATTACCGGCCTGCTCGGCACCGACGCAGGTCAGTTCCTTGCCCAGCTTGGCGGCTTCCTGAGGCGACACCTCGGCGTATGCGCTACCGATAATCCCGGCATTGGCGGTTAATGCGGCTGCGAGCATGACACCTGTTCTTGTTATTTTCATGTATTGCCTCCTTCGCTGATAAGGCTTGCGGGTATGGGCCTATTGTTCGTGTTCTGACGGCGCCAACATCGTCCGGAAAGACTAAAAATCAAGGTGCTTCCACCTTTCTTTCAGCGCGCTCTTGAGCACTTTGCCGGTGGCGTTGCGTGGCAGTGGCTCAGCCTGCGAGTACACCCGCGCCGGGACCTTGTAGCCCGCCAGCCGCTGGGCAATGAATGCACAGACCTGCCCTTGGTCGGGCATCTGCCCGGTATTGCCGTGAATGACCAACGCCACGGCTTCACCCAGTACCGGATCGGGGATGGCAAATGCCGCCGCCTCGTCAACACCGGGCATTTCACTGACACAGGCTTCAATTTCGGCCGCCGAGATTTTCTCGCCACCGCGGTTGATCAGGTCCTTGAGCCGCCCGGTAATGCAAAGAAACCCCTCCTCGTCCAGGTAGCCGATATCCCCCGTGTCGAGCCACCCGTCATGCAAGGCCTCGGCGCTGGCCTGCGGCAGGTTCCAATAGCCGCTCATCAGGGTTGGCGAACGCAGCCAGATCAAACCACTGGAACCGTTGGGCAACGGCTGCCGCGGGTCGTCGCCAATGCGCACATCGACAATCGGCAATGGCCAACCGGCCGTTGCCGGTTTGTAGACGAACTGATCGCCCCCAATGGCCGCGCCGATGCCGTTGCTTTCCGTCAGGCCGTAACCGCTGCCACAAATGGCCTCGGGCTTGCGTGCGATCATCTCGGCCAGTAAACCACTGGAGGACGCACCACCCCCAAGGCCCAGCCCGAACAGGCTGGCGGTCTGCTCGGAGCCAAAGCGTGGCGATGCGAGCAGTTGCTGCATCATGACCGGTGCGCCACTGAACTGGGTACAGTGCTCCTCACAGATCAGATCGAGGGCGCGTTCGACGTCCCACTTGTACATCAGCAGCAAACGCCGGCCACTGCGCATTGCCGAAAGGAACTGCGCATGCAACCCGCTGACATGGAACAGTGGAACCGCCATCAGGGTGGTGGGTGGGTAGCCGCTCTGGATCACCCCACTGATGAGCTCAGGTGAGCTCAGCGCGCAGAATGCGCTCTGGAACTCCAGTGCGGTCAGGGCCTGACAGATCGCTCGGTGGCTGGACACCACGCCCTTGGCCCGGCTGGTAGTGCCGGAGGTGTAGAGGATCAGTGCCGGTGCATCAGGGTCAATATTCACCACTGGAACAGGCAAGCGCGCGTCGGCCAACAGGTCTTCATAGCGAAGACAGTACTCGGGCAGCTGTACCTGACGTTCCGTTCCCACAACGATCGTTGGCAACTGGTCGCCGGCCAGGTCGTCTTGCAGCACGCTCAGCCGCGGTTCATCGCACAGCAGCACGCGGGCACCGCTGTCTTGCAAGCCATGCAGCAACTCGTCACGCAGCCCCCAGCTATTGAGCGGTACACACACCGCGCCGCAACGCTGGATCGCGGCGAATGCCACCAGCCAGGCCGGCTGATTGCGCATGGCAATGGCAACCCGCTCGCCGGGGCGCAGGTCAAAACAGGCGACCATCTGCCCTGCCAGCCGGTCAACCTGATCGAAGTACTCGGCAAAGGTCAGCCGCTGTGCTTGCCACACCAGGAACTCGCGCTCACCGTGCACACGACCGGCATCAATTGCTTCCACCAGGTTGTGTGCGGTGTGCCGAAAAAAACGTGCACCACCCTCCGCCGGGCTTACCACTTCAAAAGGCGAGCCCGGTGCAATCAATTGCTGCCAGGCGGTTTGCCATCGTTCAATGCTCATGTGTCGTTCTCCAGGGCAACCGAGACGTCGCGCCTTCAGGCGCAGGCCTCGTCGAGGGCCGAATAGCGTTCGCAATGAAAATCCCGGTCGCCCAAACAGGCCTGGGCAACGCGCACACGCTTGAGGTAAAGACCGACATCCAGTTCATCGGTGACCCCGATGCCACCGTGCATCTGTACGGATTCATTGCTGACCTTGATTGCCGTATCACCGGCCTTCCACTTCGCCAGGCTGACCAGTCGGCCACGTTCGGCGACACTGAGGCTGGCGTCGTCCAGGGCCGCCAGCCCGGCCATGACTGCGCTGCGGGCCAGGGCCAGATCGACGTACAACTGGGCGGCACGGTGTTGCAGGGCCTGGAACGAGCCAATCGGCGTGTCGAATTGCACGCGGGTCTTGAGGTAGTCGAGGGTGGTCTGGAACAGTTGCTCGGCCATGCCCAACAGTTCTGCGGCCAGGCACGCACGGCCGCGGTCCAGCGCGGTATCCAGCGCGGCCCAACCATCACCGAGCGTGCCCAACAGTGCGTCACTGCCCAGTTGCACACCGTCCAGCCGTAGCCGCGCACAGTTACGCGAGTCGATCAACGGCAAGGCGCTGCAATTCAGGCCAGGGGTATCGGCAGGTACCAGGAACAGGCTGATCCCCTGTGCCTCACCCGCATGCCCCGAGGTACGCGCAGCCAGCAGGTACGCATCGGCGCCAAGCCCATCGACCACCCAGTACTTGTCACCCCGCAAACGGAAACCGTCGCCCTCGACCACCGCCTCAAGGGCCGTACCCAACGGGTTATGACGTGACTGTTCATCCAGCGCCAGGGCCAGGCGTTTCTCGCCGCTGATCAGGGCATTCAGCCAGCGGTCCTGCTGTTGCGGGTTGCCCGCCAGGTGCAATAGCGAACCACCCAGCACCACGCTCGACAGCAAGGGCGTGGCCGCCAGGTTGTGACCGATAGACTCGAACACCGGCCCAAGCCCCATGCAGCCAAAGTCCAGGCCCCCGTAATTTTCCGGAAATGGAATCGCACTCCAGCCCAGGTCCACGGCGGCTTGCCACAGCTGCGAATCAAAACCGAGCACCGAGCCCTCGTCGCGCAGCCGACGCTGGGCCGCGACCGGGCTGCGCGCCGCGAGAAAATCCCGGGCACTGTCGGCGAGCAAGCGCTGCTCTTCGCTGTAGCGCAGGTTCATGGTGTCACTCCTTTCTTTGCATCGGGCAGACCAAGCACGCGCTTGGCGATGACATTGAGCTGGATCTCCGAGGCACCACCGGAAATCGTCAGGGCATAGCTGTTCAACCAGGCCCGGGTAATCGCCTGTTGCTGGGCACTGAAGGCCTCGCTTTGCCAGCCGAAGGCATGCCCGCCCATGGCATCGAGCAGGACTTCGAACTTGTCGCGCTCCTGCTCGGTGTGCACCAGTTTCATGATCGACATCAGGCCACTGACGTCGTCACCGAACCTGGCTTCTTCGGTCATGCGCTGAACCGTCAGGCCATAGGCGTGTTCATTCATCGCGCAGGCCACGGCGCGGGCATGCAGCGCCTGTTCGCCTTGGCTTTGAGGGCGCGGCAGGTACTCACGCAGCAGCGAAAGCAAATGGAAATGCGAGGGCAGGCTGATTTCGCCAAACTTCGACATGGCCTTGCGTTCGTGCTGCAGCAGGTACTTGCCCAGGTTCCAGCCGCCATCCAAGGGGCCGATCAGTTGCTGCTTAGGCACCTTCACCCCATCGAAGAACACTTGGCAGAACGCCGATTTGCCGCTGATCAGGTCAATCGGTACCGCCTTGACCCCAGGGCTGCGCATATCCAGCACGATCAGGCTGATACCTTCATGCTTGGGCACCGTGGGGTTGGTTCGTACCAGAGCGTACATCCAATCGGATTTATCGCCGTAGGACGTCCAGATCTTGCTGCCGTCAACGACAAAGTGGTCGCCAGCATCACGGGCCGCCATTTTCAGGCTGGCAAGGTCGGAACCCGCGTTAGGCTCTGAGAAGCCCTGACACCAGCGCACTTCACCCCGGGCCATGGGCGGCAATAACGTCCGCTTCTGCTCCTCACTGCCAAATGCCAGCAGCACCGGCCCAAGCATCCAGATGCCCAGGTTGATCTGGGGCGGCCGACACTTGAGCCTGCGAATTTCGCTCTCAAGTACCGCCAGTTGCTCTTCGCTCAAGCCCGCACCGCCGTATTCCTCGGGCCACTCGGGGCAGAACCAGCGCTTGTCACGCATGCGCTCAAACCACAACCGGGCGTCTTCGCTGGGGAACTGCGGCTGGCTGGCACCCCACACCACTTCGCCCTCCGCCATGGCGGTTCGCATGGACAAGGGGCAGTTGGCCTCCAGCCAGGCACGGGTCTCGTGCCTGAATTGCTCAATCGTGCTCATGAAATTCACCCTCGACCCGGCCCCGGACTCAGTCCGGAGCGGGTACTGTTCTTGTTGTATTAGCTGAGCGGCGCGGGGCGCTGTCAGCGTTGGGTACGTGGCATGCCCAGGCCGAACTGGGCGATCAGTTCACGCTGAATTTCGTTGGTGCCACCGCCAAACGTCAGGGTGACCGAAGAGCGCAGTTCGTACTCCAGCTCGCCCTGCAACAACGCCGCTGAGGAGCCGCTGCGCAACGAACCGTTGGCGCCGAGAATGGCGGCGAGCTTGCGCAGTATCTCGATGGCCGACTCGGAGCCATACACCTTGGTGGTCGAACTCAGGGCCACATCCATGCGCTGCTGCTCAAGGTCGGCAGCGATACGCAAGTTGATCAGGCGCATCGCTTCCAGGCGGGCATAACACTCTGCCAACGAACTGCGCACCCAGCCCTTGTCCATGGCCCGTCGGCCCTGTTCATCACGGCAACGCGCCCACAGGTAGACACGGCGGAACAAGGCGACCACCTTGTCCGACCAGGAGCCAAGCCCAAGCCGCTCATGGTTGAGTTGCTCGGTGATCAGCTTCCAGCCACCGTGCAGCTCCCCTACCAGCATGTCCTTGGGCACCCGCACGTTGTCGTAATAGGTGGCGGTGGTGGCAATGCTGGTGGTCGGGATCAGTGTCGTGGAGAACCCGGGCGCCTGGGTATCGAGGATCAGGATCGAAATCCCCTTGTGACGCGCTTGCGTGGGGTCAGTGCGCGCCGCCAGCCAGATGTAGTCCGCCGCATCGGCACCGGACGTCCACAATTTGTTGCCATTGACCACGAACTCATCGCCTTGCAGGCGTGCGCTGGTCTTGAGAACCGCCAGGTCACTGCCGGCGTCCGGCTCAGAGTAGCCGATGGCAAACATGATCTCGCCCGCAGCGATGCCCGGCAGGAAGCGCTCCTTTTGCAGCGCGCTGCCATGGGTCATCAGGGCCGGGCCAACAGTGCTGATGGTCACGAACGGCAATGGCGCACCGGCAATGTTGGCCTCTTCAAAGAAAATCAACTGCTCAGTGGCCGCGTAGCCTTGGCCACCATGCTCTTTGGGCCAGCCAACGGCCAGCCAACCGTCGCGGCCCATTTGCCGAATGGTTTGCCGGTACAGCTCGCCGCCTTCCTGGCCACGCAACTGCTCACGCAGCTGCGGGGTCATCAGCGCCTGGAAGTAGTCCCGCACCTTGTGGCGCAGGGCGTGTTGTTCAGGAGTCAGATCAACGAACATATAACGCCTCCTTAGGCCGCGCCGAGAATCAGGCCGCTGGTCGGCACGCCGGTACCGGCAGTGACCAGCACGTTTTCTACCGCCGGCACCTGGTTGACTGCGGTGCCGCGCACCTGCCGTACCGCTTCGGCGACTCCGTTCATGCCATGAATGTAGGCTTCGCCCAGTTGTCCGCCGTGGGGGTTGATCGGCAACTTGCCGCCACGGGCATGATGGCCCGCGCGGATGAACTCCTTGGCCTCGCCACGCTTGGCGAAACCGAACTCTTCCAGTTGCGGCAGCACGAACGGGGTGAAATGGTCATAGATCACCGCGGTCTGAAACGCTTCCGGCCCCAGCCCTGACTGGCGATAAAGCTCACGGGCCACCACGCCCATTTCCGGCAGCCCGGTAATGTCGTCACGGTAGAACGAGGTCATGATCTGCTGACCGTCAGTAATGCCCTGGGAACCGGCCTTGATCATCACCGGCTTCTGGCGCAGATCGCGGGCACGTTCCGCCGAAGTGATCACCATGGCCACGGCGCCATCGGACTCCTGGCAGCAGTCGAGCAGGTGCAGCGGTTCGCAGATCCAGCGCGAGGCCTGGTGCTCCTCGAGGGTAATCGGCTTGCCGTAGAAAAACGCCTGGGGGTTGGTCGCGGCAAAATCACGCACGGCCACTGCGACCCGACCGAAATCCTCGGACGTGGCTCCATAGGTGTGCATGTAGCGTTGAGCAAACATGCCCACCCAGGCCGCCGGCGTATGGAAGCCGTGAGGCATGTACCAGCCGTAGTTGACGTTCTCGAAGATCGGCGTCGAGGCGAAACCGTACGTGCCGGTGCCGAAGCGATACCAGGACCGCTCATTCATGGCCCGGTAGACCACCACCACTTTTGCCACACCGGTGGCCACCGCCATGGCCGCGTGCATGATCGGCGCACACGCCGCACCACCGCCGTGGGGCACTTGCGAAAAGAACTTCACGTCCTTGCAACCCAACAGGCGGGCAATTTCGTATTCCGGAACCTTGTCCACCGAGTAAGAGCTGAAGCCCTCAACCTCGGAGGGGTCAATGCCCGCATCCTTCAGCGCGCTCAGCGTGGCTTCAAGGGCCAGGCGCAGTTCCGTGCGCCCGGAGTTCTTGGAAAACTCGGTCGCGCCCAAACCAACTATCGCGGCGCGTCCGGATATCGACGAAGTCGTCATGTCTGTGTCTCCGGCTGTCAGGGCAGGACCAGCGCGACCGTACCGGTCACGTGGTTGCCCATGGAATTTTTGCCGCTGAGGGTGACTTCCACCGTACGGGTGTCGGCATCCTGGCGGGTCACGCTGCCGCTGAAGGTCATGCAGTCACCGGGGTAGTTCGGTGCACCCAGCTTGATTTTCAGTGAGGTGAACGTGGCCAACGGCCCCGTCCAGCCTTCGACATAACGTTGCACCAGCCCGTTGGTGGTCAGGATGTTCATGAAGATATGCGGTGAGCCCAGTGCGCGGGCTGCCTCCAAGTCATGGTGCCCCGGAAAATAATCCCGGGTGGCAATCGCTCCACCGGTGATCAGGCCGACCGTGATTGGAACCGCCAGTTCAGGCAGCACTTCGCCGGGGCGCACGTCTTCAAAGCGCTTGGTGTTCTTCGAGGTCATATTTCCATCCCAGCTTGTCGTTATCGCTCAGCCAATCGCCGAGACGTTCCAGGCTTGCCGCCGAACCACCCAGGGCGAGGCCCAGGGCACGGCTCCAATAGAGAAAACGGTGGATCGGGTACGTCAGGTCGACGCCGATACCGCCATGCACGTGCTGTGCGATGTGGCCGATGCGATGTCCCGCTTCACACGCCAGATAAGCGGTAGCCAGCGCTTCCGACGGCGACGGCAAACCGGCGTCGAGGCGATAGCAGAGTTGCCAAAGCACACTGCGCAGGGCCTCAAGGGCGATATGCGCATCGGCCATGCTCATTTGCACCGCCTGGAAGCTGCCGATACGCCGCTCGAACTGCTGACGCTCACTGACATAGGCCACGGTGCGGCGGATCTGCTCCTCGCTGACACCCAACTGCAACGCGGCCAAGGCCGCCACGCTGCGCGGCTCCAGCCAGGCCAGGGCGGCACTGGGCAGCAACTGCGGGGCCGCAACGCGCAGGCCCTCGACATGCACATCGGCCACGGCTTCACCGTGGGTAAGCACCGCTGGCACACGGGTTACCTGTGCGACCGAGAGATCGAGCAGCAACAACCGCGGCTGGCCGTCTACGTCTGCCAGCACCAGTGCCGCCTGTGCCTGTTCACCCAGGGCCACGGCCGCAACCCGACCATTGATTTCCCAGCCCTCGGCACACGAACGGGCCTGAAGCTCGATGCCGCAGGCACTGCCAAGGGCATCGATGGCCAGGGTCAGCATGGCTTCACCCGACGCGGCTTTTTCGGCCCAGGCCGCGACCTCGGGCAATGCGAACTCGGCAAGGGTCGCTGCGGCCAGTTGATGCCGCCACAGCGGCACCTGTGCCAAGCCCTTGCCCTGAGCCTGCAACACCAGCATCAGCTCGGTCATGCCCAGGCCACTGCCACCATGGGACTCAGGAATCGCCAAGGCGTGCAGCCCGGTTTCAATGCAGAGCGCCCAGAGTGGAGCCATCAGCGGCTCACCACTGGTATCCCAGCGACGCAGGTAGTCGTCGTGGCAGTGGTCGACAAACAGGCTGTCAGCCATCTGCGCAATCGCGCGCTGGTCTTCGGTCAATTCAAAATTCATGGGGTCAACTCCTACGCGCCGACGGGCCGAAACAGGGGCAAGGTCAGCGCGTCATCGAAGGTCTGGAACTCGACCTGCAGACGCTGGCCGATCTGCAACTGCTCACGCTCAATGCCGACCAACCCGGCGATCAGGCGTACGCCCTCCTCCAGCTCGATCAGACCGATGGGGTTCGGGTGATCGAACGGCGCGACCTCCGGGTAGTGCATGACCACAAACGAGTAGAGGCTGGCGCGACCACTGGCCTGGACGGTGTCCCAGTCGAAGCTGTGGCACTGGATACAGACCGGCGCGGGTGGATGGCGCAAGGTGGCGCAGGCCGTGCAACGCTGAATCAACAGTTGGCCCTGTGCGCAGCCCTCCCAGAAGAACCGGGTGTCGTCACTGATGCCCGGTTGCGGGCGCTTGGCCTT
The DNA here is from genome assembly GCF_002753995.1 of Pseudomonas sp. HLS-6. Lineage (NCBI taxonomy): Bacteria > Pseudomonadati > Pseudomonadota > Gammaproteobacteria > Pseudomonadales > Pseudomonadaceae > Pseudomonas > Pseudomonas sp. HLS-6. The sequence goes on along the minus strand of NZ_CP024478.1, from coordinate 2,143,550 downwards.
GGCAGGTGCAGCGGCCACGGCCGGCGCAGGCGCTGCTGGCTGAGCATTGGCCGGGCGAAACTTGAACACGCGGAACAGCAACTCGCCTACCGGTTCGTCGCCACCAGCCTTTTCGACGAAGTGACTCATCACCAGGGTGACAAAGAAGCCCGTGCCCAAGGCGGTGGTTTTCTCATCGCCCACCGCATCCAGGCGGGTGGTGTAGTAGAGCTTTTCACCCAGGCGCAAGGGGCGCGTGAAGCTCAGCTCGGAGTTCACTGCCACGACCGAGTTATAGCCGTACTGCTCGAACAGCTTGAGCACTTCATAGGGGTTTTCGTCGGTGGAACCTGGCGGATAGTGGTTGGCATGGAAGCCTTCCATGGTCCACACCTGCAACATCGCCGGCGGCGCAATCAAGCCCTCATGGGGCGTGCCGAGGGCAAACGCAGGATCGGTGTAGAGCGGGTTTTCGACACCCATGATCTCGCACCACTGACGAATCATCGGTGCATTGACCTCATCCCAGGCATACACACGACCGTATTGGCGCCCCACTAGGGCGCGCACATTGGATAGCAATTGTGGATCAGCCAAAGTCGTCTCCTGCAAATTGAGGGCGGCAACCGGACCCGGCCGCCACCATGGGTCGATCAGGTGGGCAGAACCTGCGCCGCACCGAGAAACGCCGGACGTTCGCCACCGCCATGCAGCAGCAGGTTGCAGCCGCTGGCGTAGCTGGCCAGCGGCGAGGCGATGTACAGGCAGGCATTGGCGACATCCGCCGCCACGGCCATGCGACCGGCCGGGATACCGGCGCTGACGGCGGCGATACCGGCGTCGTTGCCGTAATGCAGGTGAGCCTGTTCCGTCAGCACCAGGCCCGGGCTGACCGCGACCACGCGAACCTTCGGCCCCCACTCCACCGCCAGCGACTGCACCAGCGACAGGACGCCAGCCTTGGCCGCGCCATAGGCCGCAGTCCCGGGTGAGGCGCGCAAGGCGCTGATGCTGCCGATAAACACGATGCAACCGCCCTGCACTTGCGCCTGCATCAGGCGGTTGGCGTGCTGGGCGACATTCAGAGGCGCGATCAGGTTGAGACGAATGATGCTGTCGTGAAAACGTGGCGATGCGCTGGCGGCCTCGGCTGCCGGGCTACCGCCTGCGTTGTTGATGACCACGTCAAGGCGGCCAAAATCGCGACTGATGGTGTCGAACAGCGCCTGTAGCGAGTCCGGGTCGCGCACGTCCGCCGGGATGAAGATGGCGCGCTTGCCCTCCAGCGTCGGCACCTGCTCAGGCGCTGAGCGGGCGCAGACGATCACCTGCGCATCGGCCGCCAGAAACTCACGCGCAATGCCCGCGCCAATGCCCTTGGTACCGCCGGTGACGAGCACCACCTTGCCACTGTAATCAAGCCCCGAATGCAGCCCCATGTCGCGCTCCTTAATTCTGCTGACAGGGTTCACTCTAGGGACAAAGCCAGGCCCATTCTTCGTCTGAACGGACGATGAATCATCACCGTCCGGCCGTGACACTGGCAGGCATTCACCTGACGCCTGGCTCACGAGGACGCTCATGCCTGATTCATCCGCTCCACCGGTTCTGCTCGAACGCCCGCTGCCTGGCGTAGCCCTGCTGCGGCTCAACCGTCCGCACGCGACCAACGCCCTGAGCCTGGAGTTGCAAGCCTTGCTGTCGCGTTACTTCAGCGAACTGAGTGCCGACCCGCAGGTGCGTTGCATCCTGCTGACGGGCGGTGACAAGGTGTTTGCCGCAGGCGGCGATATCAACAGCATGGCCGGCGTCGGCCCTATCGATATCTACCGGCGCCATACCGAACGGGTCTGGGCGCCGATTCAGCACTGCCCGAAACCGGTGATCGCGGCGATCTGCGGGTACGCCTATGGCGGTGGCTGCGAGTTGGCGATGCTTGCCGACCTGATCGTCGCGGGGCGCAGCGCACGCTTCTGCCAACCGGAAATTCGTATCGGCATCATGCCGGGCATTGGCGGTACCCAGCGATTGGTCCGCGCCGTGGGCAAGGTAAAGGCCATGCGCATGGCCCTGACCGGGCAACCGATCAGCGCCGAAGAAGCCTGGGTGGCCGGCCTGGTCAGTGACCTGGTGGACGATGACCAGGTCCAGGCTCACGCCCTGGAGCTGGCCCGCGTCATCGCGGCGATGCCGGCATTGGCCGCCGAACAGATCAAGGAAGTGATTCTCGCCGGCATGGATGCGCCGCTGGAGGCCGGCCTGGCACTGGAACGCAAGGCCAATGCCCTGCTGTTCGCCTCCCGGGACCAGAAAGAAGGCATGCAAGCCTTTATCGAAAAGCGCCCGGCGCAATTCGAGGGGCATTGAACGGCATCCACTCGGAAGAACGCAGCACTGCAACACAGCACAAGGCCGCTTGCCCGTTTCAACAGGCAAGCGGCCTTGTGCAATCAAGCACTAACGTGACACTCAGATGCTCATCACCATCTGCCCACTGTCGATGCGCAGTTCGACGCCGTTGATGGCCCGGGACTCATCGCTGGCAAGAAACAGCACACTGGCCGCCACATCCTCGGGCAAGCACATGCGGTTCATCGGGTCACTGTCGATGGTCAGGCGGACCGGGTCGACGCCCTGCGGGAAGCCGCCACTGGTCATGTCGGTGAGTACGCCGTCCGGGTGCAGGGTGTTGCAGCGGATCCGGTACTTTCGACGTCGGCAGAGCACCGCCACTGAACGCGACAAGGCCGCCACAGCGCCTTTCGAAGCACTGTAGGCCATGAAATCATCACGCCCGGCCAGCGCCGCAATCGACGACAGGTTGATGATCGAACCACCGCCCTCCTTCATCAGCGCAATGCCCTCGCGACAGCCGAGAAACACACTGTCAGCATTGACCCGCATGACCTTCTGCCAGTCCTGCACCGAAGTTTCTTCGATTGAACCGCTCAGCAGTATGCCGGCATTGTTGAGCAGGATATCCAGGCGGCCATAGCGCTCGCGCAGGTGCGCCATGACCTGCTTCCACTCAGTCTCGCTGCTGGCGTCATGGCGGATAAACGCCGCAGCCGGGCCGATCTCGGTAGCCAGTGCCTCACCGGCAACGACGTCGATGTCGCTGATCAGCACCTGGGCGCCTTCAGCCGCCAACAAGCGTGCACTGGCACGGCCAATACCCTTGGCACCGCCAGTCACCAGCGCCACCTTGCCATGAACCCGTCCGGGCATGTTGTTCTCCTTGATCGTCATCAGCTCATCTCGTGTGCGCGGTTATGTTGCAGTGGCTGTGCAGGGTTGATTGCGGCTGCCGTCCCGGCGCGACGCCCGGAGAACACGCAATCGGCCAGTGATAGACCACTGATGTACAGGTGTGAGGGAATACCCAAGGCAGTGCGGCCAGCAGCGTAAAGGCCCGCGATGGGCTGCCCTTGGGTATCCAGCACGGCCCCGTTGCCTTCATCCACCCGCAAACCGCCCAGGGTCAACGCCCCTAGCGGGAAGACCGGGTTGGTCACGGAAATGTCGCAGGCGTAGAACGGGCCCTGCTCAAGCACCTGGCGACCGCCTGGCGACTTGCCGAATGGATCGGGCGCCTCACCACGCGCAGCCGCATTGTTGGCCTGCAGCGACTGGCGCAACGCGCTGGCCTTCATGCCAGTGGCCGTAGCCAGTTGTTCCAGGCTCTTGCCCTTGCTCACCTTGAGCAGCATCAACGCCAGCGCCGGCACGCTCTGGAACCACCAGTACCCACCGAACAGTGCCTCCCGGATCGCCTTTTTGCGCAACGGGGCATCGAGCACCAGCCAGGCCTTGCCGCCCTGCTCCTCCATCAACGGCTGGCCCAGCGTTGCGCCATAGACCTCTTCGTTGCAGAAACGCTGGCCTTGGCTGTTGACCACGATGCCCTTGTGCCAACTGTAGGGCGGATTGATGAACCGCCAGGCCGACACCCGATTCAGCGCAGCGCCTTCACCTCCGGCACTCACGCCCAGGCGCAGGCCGCTGCCGTCACAGCCGGTGGCGCCCACCTTGAAGTTGCGGCGAAATTTCGGCGCGTGCTGCTTGATCAGCTCGCGGTTGAAGATGAACCCACCCGTGCTGAGGATCACCCCGTTCCGGGCCCTGACCAGCCGTGGGCGGGCGAACTCACGCTCCAGTTGGCTGACCCGCAGGCGTAACCTGTCACAGTAGGCCGGGGAAAAGTTCTGCAAGCGCTCGGCACGGGCAGCCCACCGGGCGTGCAGCTTCGCCTGCTTGCTGCCCGGCGGCAGGCACCACAGCTCGGCACCGATCACCCGGCCCTCCTGGTCAAGTACCAGGCGCTTGGCGGCTGATTGCAGCAGTGGCCGCACCCCGGCGCGCAGGCAAGCCGCCTTGAGGTGCGCATACAGCACTGCACCACACTGGCCTTTGCCGACCGTACGGTGGCCGCGTGGCGCCGGAGGCAACGGGCCGCTGTGCTGCGGTACCAACTCATTGCCGGAGTAGTAGAGGAAGTAGCCGTCGGGTGGATAGGAGGTCTTGCCACCTGGGGGCATCTGGTGCCCGTAAGGCGCACCATGGCTTTCCAGCCAATCAAGGTTGGCCACGCTGTCCGCACAAAAGCGCCGCAGGGTCTCGTCGCTGACCACGCCCTGGGTTTCGTGCTTGAGGTAATCAAACATGGCCTCGGGGGTGTCACTGAAGCCTGCGGCGTGCTGATACCGGGTCCCCCCACCGGCATACACGACGCCACCGCTCTTGGCACTGGCGCCGCCACCTGTGAAACGGTCGGCGATCAGCACATCGGCGCCATTGGCGCGGGCCTCCAGTGCCGCACAGGCCCCGGCCGCGCCCCAACCGATGATCAGCACTTCGCACTGCTCATCCCATGCCACGCTACTGCTGTCGGCAACGCACAATGGCGCCTGAATCGCCGTACAGGTGCTGTTATCAGACATGTCCATGACGGCTCCTAACGCTGGCTGGCGAGGTGGTTGGCAGCGACATAGGCGAAGGTCATCGCCGGCCCGAGGGTGCCGCCCGCCCCCGGATAACTGGTACCCATTACCGACGCGGAGCAGTTGCCGATCGCGTACAGGCCGTCGATGGGCGTACCGTTGTCGCGCACCACTTGTGCATGTTCGTTGGTCAGCAAGCCGCCCTTGGTGCCAATGTCACCGGCATCCAGGCGCATGGCGTAGTACGGCCCCTTGCGCAGGGGCGCCAGGCACGGGTTGGGCTTGATATTGCTATCGCCGTAGTAACGGTCGAACACATTGCCACCACGGTCGAAGTCCAGGTCCTGGCCAGTGCGCGCATAGTCGTTGACCTTGCCCACTGTGCGCTCAAGGCCCGCTGCATCGACGCCGATCTGTTCGGCCAGTTGCGCCAGGGTGTCGGCCTTCCAGTACAAGGTGTTCAACCATTCCTTGCGCAGACGGCTGTCAGGCATGACCTGGGCCGGCATCAACGGGCCCATGGCGTAGTGGAAGCGGAAATGCCCGTCAAAAATCACCCAGGCCGGTACGGACTTTCCGCCTGTACGCTGATTGTCGCGGAGCATGGCATCGACAAACTCCAGGTACGGAGCCGCTTCGTTGACGAAGCGTTGCCCCTCGCCGTTGACCACGATTGCCCCGGGGAATGCACGCTCGGCAAAGATACCGCGCGGTTTTTCCTCTCCTGGCACGGCAATGGTCGGCGCCCACCAGGCCCAGTCCATCAACGCGGTCGCCGCGCCATGGGCGATCCCCGCTTCCAACGCAGCACCGGTGTTGTTGCCCGGTGGCGTCGCACTCCAGGCCATGCGGGTCGGCTTGGGCAGGTATTGCTCGCGCAATGCCTGGTTCTGCTCGAAGCCACCGGAGCCCAGAATCACCCCGTAACGCGCATGCAGCTGCTTTTCCTGACCCTCACGTTGCACCGTGACCCCGGTGACCCGGCCCTGCTCCGTGAGCAACCCACGAAAATCGGTGTTCAGCCACAACGGCACGTTACGGTCCATCAGAGAACGACGCAGTGACGCAACCAACGCGCTGCCAAGGGCTGCGCGGCGGTCGAATTTACTTTTGCGCCGCCATTTGAAGTCCAGCTTGTAACGCAGCATCAGGCCCATGATCAGCCAGCGCCAGCCGAAGCTGCGGGCCATGGCCTTGTGTGCATGCCGGGCAGTCCAGGCAATACGCCCCATCAGCAAGGTCGAGGGTGACGGCTTGCGCAGGTTGTCCAGTTCCTCACCGAGCAGGCTGGTGTCGAACAACTCGGGGTCGAGGGTGCGTCCTCCGGGCAGCGAACCAGGCAAATGCGGGTAGTAGTCCGGGTACTTGGCAGCCACCGCATAACGTACCCGACTGGTACGGGTGAGCGCCTCGATCATCTTTGGCGCATTGTCCAGGTAGGCCTGCAGGCGCGCATCATCGACGTGCTCGCCAGCCGCGGCCTTGAGGTAGCGCATCGCCAACTCGAAGCTGTCGTTACCGCCCTGGCGAGCAAAGTAGTGATTGTTCGGGATCCAGATCCCACCGCCGGAAATAGCCGAAGTACCACCGTACTTGTCGCTTTTTTCCACGATCAGCACGCTGAAACCCTGGTCGGCGAGGAAGACCGCCGACGTCATCGCACCTGCACCCGAACCAACGACGATCACGTCGTAGTGGGTTTGAGACTGAACTTGAGCCGTCATTGTTGTTATGCCATTAGCTGAGGTCAGGAAAGACCGCCGACGACGATACGGGGACGCTGGCGGTGTGCATCCCATGATCACGGCTGACCGGGGCGCTCTCATCGTCAAAGCGGACTAGACCCGTCAGACGACATTGAACCTGGCGGACAACTGGTCCAGTGCCCGCGCCAACTGCTCCAGGTCTGACGCCGCCGCGGCACTGCGGCCGGCATTGGCCGAGAGCACGCCGGTGCCGGCCGAAACGCTCTCGACGCGCGCGACCATCTCCTGGGTAACCCATACCTGTTCGGCGATCACCACAGCAATGGTGTCGACGCTTTGAATCACATCGTCAGTACCACTGCGGATCTGCGCCACCGAGTCGCCGGCCTCCTCTGCCAGCCCAACCCCATCACGCACCCGACTGATCACCCGGTCCATCCCACCAACCACCGCCTGGGTCCCCTCCTGGATGCGTTGTACCGTGAGGTCGATTTCGCCGATTGAACGGGCCGTACGTTGCGCCAACAGCCTGACCTCATCGGCCACCACGGCAAAGCCACGGCCCTGCTCTCCTGCCCTTGCGGCCTCGATGGCGGCGTTCAGCGCCAGTAAATTGGTTTGCTCGGCAATGCTGCGAATCACATTCAGCACCGTACTGATCTCGCCGGAGAACACTTCCAACTCACGGATATGCACGACGGTGTCGCTGATCACGTCGCTGATGCGGTTCATTCCATGGGCCATATCGCGGATAAAACCTTCGCTTTTGCCCGAGCGCCCCGCCGAGTGATGCGTGATGTTGCGCGAAACCCCGACCTGGGTGTCGACTTCGCTGATTGAACCCGACAGTTGCTCAACTGCAGAAGAGATGCCGCGCACGGCGTCAGCCTGCTGCTGCGCAGCCAACGAGGCCAGCTCTGCCGATTCGGCCATGTGGGCCGCTTCGTGACTGACACGCTGCACCAACGAGCGCATCTGCGAGATCAACCCGTGCAGGCTGTCGCGCATCGTCGCGATATCACCCAGCATCCGGGCAAACTCATCGCGCCCCTTGACCTCGATGGGCTGCGACAGGTCGCCACTGGCAATCGCGCGCACACTGGCGCCCGCCTGAGCAAAAGCCCGTCTCAGGCGACGCAAGGTCGAGAACGCGGTAACGCTGCCAGCTAAAACCCCCACCACCGCCAGCACCAGGTACGCCAGCAGGGTCGAGCGATAGCGTTGCTGGGCGAGGTCGTATGCCCGCGCAGCCGCTTCCTTCTGCAACGTCTGCAGCTTGCCCAGTTCAATACCCGCCGCATCGCCAGCAGGTTCAGCCATGCGCAGGAAAGAAATGATGCCGGACAGCCGATAGTCACCCGCGCGCAAGGACTCCAGCAAAAGCTCCAGCTCACCCAGCCACGCCTGGTAATGGCCATCGAAGGCCTCGGCCACCTGCTGCTCATGGCTGGACAAGGGGCGTTGGCGGTAGCTGGCCCACACCTGAGCGAGCGCGTGATTGTTGGCTTCGATGGCCGCTAGCGTCACATCGATCGAGCGGTCGAACGCCGCCACCAGCGGGCCTTCCGGGTCATGCTGAATGGCAAGCAACACCAGCCGCCGACTTTCGTCGAGACGGTGCTGGACCTCACCGACAGTGAGCAGCGTCGCCAGATTGTCTTCATTGATGGTACGCAGACTGTCACGGGCCTGTTGCAGGCCATAGCCACCAAAACCGACCGCAACGATAAACAACAGTGTGGCCAACAACGCCCAGAACCACAGGCGCTGGGCAATAGTGATCGCGTTGAACATAAGCAACGGTAAACCCCGTAGAGGCGACAAGGCGCTCATCCGAGCGCCCCATGCACAATGAGTCAGTCAGCGGTGACCATGGCCATCATGGCCGCGAGGTAATGCTCGCCATACGGCGGCAGCAGGCCCCATTCACGCCGCGGGTCATGCGCAGGCGCCTTGAACACGGTGCGCAGGTGACTGAACTCAAGAAACCCTTCACGGCCGTGGTAATGCCCCATGCCAGAGGCGCCCACGCCGCCGAACGGCGCGTCGTGCATCGCCGCATGCATCATCACGTCGTTGACGGTGACGCCGCCCGACAGGGTGTGCTCCAGTATCCACTGCTGCTCCTGTTGATCCTCACCGAAGTAGTACAGCGCCAGCGGACGTGGCCGGGCGTTGATGTCGGCGATCACCCCATCAAGGTCTTCATACGTGAGCACCACCATGGCCGGGCCAAAGATTTCTTCGCGCATGATCTGGCTGTCACCCGGCGGATTGACCACCACACGCAGGGGCCGGCGACGGTCCTCGGCATCAACCGCCAACGCCTCCGGCAGGCTTTCGATGCGAGCCCCCAGGGCCCGGGCCTCGTCCACATAGCCTTCGACACGGGCCAGATGCCGCTGATTGACCACTGCCACCACATCCGGGTTGCCGGCAACCGAGGGGTTGAGCTCGCAATAGGCACTGCGCAAGGCGCTGAGGAAAGTTTCAAGGTGCGCCTGTGGTACATACACCAGGTCGGGATTGATACAGATCTGCCCGCCATTACAGGCTTTGGCTGCGGCGATACTGAACGCCGCCTTGTTCAGGTCGGCACTACGCGCAATGATCACTGGCGACTTACCGCCCAACTCCAACGTCACCGGTACCAGGTTCTGCGCAGCATTACGCATCACAGCGCGACCAATCGCAGTACTGCCGGTAAACACCATGTGGTCGAACGGCTGGGCAGTGAAGCCTTCCGCCAGCTCCGCGTCCCCCGTGACCACGGCGATCTCCAGCGGGTCAAGGTGCTCAGCACACAACTGCGCTACCAACTCAGCGGTACGCGGAACCACCTCCGACGGCTTGAGAATCGCCCGGTTACCCGCCGCCAGTGCGCAAGCCAGCGGGCTGAACAAGGTAAACAGCGGGGCGTTCCAGGTACCAATGATGCCCACCGTCCCTTTGGGCTGATACATGACCCAGGCCTTGGCGCCCAGTTGGTCGTAGGGCGCGAATGCCGGGCGTGGCTCGTCCTGCATCCATAGGTGCAGGTTGTCCCGCGCATGCTTGAGCGACGAGAGAGAACCCAGCACATCGTTCATCAGGGAAAAGCCTGCAGGCCTGCCGCCGAAATCCTGATCCATCGCTTCGGTCAACACACCGTGGTGACGCACGAGCAGGTCGATCACCTGCTGAAGACGCCGACGACGTGTGTCGGCACTGACTGCGCCGGCGCTGTTAAAGGCTTGTTTTTGCCGGGATAACAGGCTCAAAAGCGCTTGTACGGATGACGTGGCTGAACTCATTCGTGTCCCCTCGCTGGTGCTGGCCCCAAGGCCCGGAAGCGCCGGATGCGCATGAGGCCACACTAGTCGCGGGGCGACGCCCGGCGCCTCGTCCGATCGGACGAGAATCGAACAAAAGCGTTAGTCCGTTGAGACGATGTACAGCGCCCTGCGGCGACCAATACTGGCCACACGAAAACTCCACTCCATGAGGTCTATCATGGCTATGCAAAACGCCAGCTTCGATCCCCAGGCCTTCCGCGCCGCGCTCGGTACCTTCACTACCGGGGTTACGATCATCACGACCCAGGCCGAAGACGGCTCACCGGTGGGGATCACCGCCAACAGCTTCAACTCGGTATCGCTCAACCCGCCACTGGTGCTCTGGAGCCTGTCGAAGAACGCCCGCAGCCTGCCGGTTTTCAGCAACGGCAAGCACTGGAATGTGCATGTCCTGTCCACCGAACAGGAAAAACTCTCGGGGCGCTTCGCCACCCAGGGCGAAGACAAGTTTGCCGAAGTCCAACTCGATAATGGCGTCAGCGAGGCGCCCTTGCTGCAAGACTGCACCGCACGCTTTCAATGCCGTACTGCCTTCCAATATGAGGGCGGCGACCATGTGATCTTTGTCGGGGAAGTGCTGGCCTTCGATCACAGCGACCGGGCGCCGCTGGCGTTCCAGAGCGGCCAGTATGCGCTGGCCACCCGCAAGCCGCGCAGCGAGCTGCGCCTGGCAACCACACCGCCGCCACCGGAATGCAGCTACACCGAAGACCTGCTCGGCTACTTGCTCGGGCGCGGGCACTACCAGGTGCTCAATGCCCTGCGGCGCATGGTGAGCAACCAGCAGCTGGACGAACAGGCCTTTTTCATTCTCTCGGTGCTGTGTATCCGCGATAACCTGAGCCTTGAGGAAATCAACACCTTTGTCAGCTACACCGGCCATGAGGTCACACTGGCCGGCATGCGCTTTCTCGAGCGCCAGCACCTGGTGGCAATCGAGGGCGATGCCGATCAGTTGCGTTTCGTGCTCACGGCAAACGGCCGCGAGGTGTCGCTGCAACAGTTGGCGCTGGCCAAGGTGGTGGAGGAAGAACTGTCGGCCAAGCTCGGCAGTGCCGACGCGCAAGCCCTCAAGGTCTTGCTCAAGCGCCTGATTGTAGTGAGCGACCCCGGCTTGCCCGATCTCTGGGCGCCGCGATGACGACCGGCGCAACCGTCATGCCGGCCACCTCGGTCGGCTGGCGCAGCCACGGCCTGTTGTTGCTGCTGGCACTGGTGTTCGCCGACAACTTTGTCGGGCGCCAGATACTTGCGGTGATGATTGAGCCAATCAAGTCGGAGTTCGGGGTTGGCGACACGGCCATGGGCCTGATCTCCGGGCTGGCCTTCGCGGCGGTGTATGCGCTGATGGGCTTGCCGGCGGGACGTCTGGTGGATCGTCTGCCGCGTACGCGCCTGCTCGCACTGTCGTGCCTGCTCTGGGCGTTGGCAACGATGGCCTGCGGGCTGGCCGGCAGCTTTCTGGTTCTGGCCATTGCCCGGATGCTGGTCGCGGTCAGCGAATCACCAACGACCTCGGCATCCCTGTCCTTGATCGCCGACCTGTATCCACCGCATCGACGTTCGCTCGCCATCAGTTGCTTCACCGCCGCGCCAACGTTTTCCTCGATCATCGGCTTGAGTATCGGTGCCTGGGTGGTCGAAGTGTATGGCTGGCGTACAGCATTCATTGCCCTTGGCCTGCCCGCCCTATTGTTTGCCGCCATCATGGCCATCGTGGTGCGTGACCCGGTACGGGGGCGCTGGGACCTGAGCCCTGCCCCCGCCCATGCCCATGCGCCACTGCTCGGCATGGGCGCTGAAGCCCGCAAGCTATGGGCGCTGCCTGCCTATCGCTGCCTGATACTGGCGGGCGGCCTGACCACGCTCAGCTCCTACGCCATTGGCATGTGGAACACCAGCTTCCTGGTACGCTCCCACGGCCTCTCGCTGCAACATGCTGGCCTGTTGGCTGGGGTCATCTGCGGCACCGCCGCCGGTGTCGGGGGCCTGTTCAGCGGCTGGTTGAGCGACCGCCTGAGCCGACGCAACCCGCACTGGCAGCTCTCGATTCCGGTGCTGGGTCACTTGACCGCCATCGCCACCCTGAGCACCTACCTGCTCTGGCCCGACACCGTGCTGGTCACGCTCGGCAGCGTACCGATTCCAACGGCGATGGTGTGGTGTGCGCTCTACAGCTTCTTCGCCGTTTGGTGGGTAGCGCCGTCCTACAACCTCGTCACCCAATTGGTACCGTCCAACCGGCGCGGTACGGCCATGGCCCTGCAAACCATTGTCAGCACACTGCTCGGTGTCGGCATCGGGCCGCTGGTGACCGGCCTGTTCAGCGACATGCTGCAACCCCTGCTTGGCCAGCAGTCCTTGCGTTATGCGCTACTGCTGGTAAGCCTGCCGGTCATTGGCTCCGTACTGTTGCTGATCCGGACCTCGACCCACGCCTCCAGAACGGCCTATAGCCACGCGCTGTAAGCCTTGAACCACGCGTGTTTTCGTCGATGGGCAGCCTCTTCAAACACGGCTGCCCATCCCTCGATCAGAACCGGCTGAAATCCGGTTTACGTTTCTCGGTGAAGGCCGCGATGGCTTCACGGGCGGCCTCTGCGTCAAGCATTTGAGCAAAGCGCTTCGCTTCTTCATTGATGCGTGCCAGCACGTCACTGGCATCTGCCAGTTTCAGCAGGCGCTTGGTCTCCATGACAGCACTCGACGGTTGCTGGGCAATCTTGCGTGCCTGGGACAACGCGAAGTCGAGGACCGCTTCCGGTGGCAGCACGCGATTGACCAGCTTCGACTGCAGCGCAAACTCGGCATCGAACGGCTCGCCGGTCAGCAACGCCTCGGCAGCGCCTTGATGACCAAACAGCTTGGGCAAGAGCAAACTGGACGCGGCTTCCGGGCAAAGGCCGAGACTGACGAAAGGCACGCTGAAACGGGCGTTGGTGCCCGCATAGACCAGGTCGCAGTGCAGCAACAGCGTCGTGCCGACACCGACCGCCACACCACAGACGGCCGCGACAATCGGTTTGGGAAATGCGCTCAAGGTGCGCAAGAAACGCCAGACCGGGGCATCCTCGGTCGCGGGCGGATGCGCGATGAAGTCACCAAGATCATTGCCGGCAGAGAAGACCTGCTCGCTGCCGCGAATCAGCACCACGCGAACCTCACGGTCAGCCGCTGCACTGACCAGCACCTCGCTGAGCGCGTCATACATGGTCGCGGTAATGGCGTTTTTCTTTGCTTCACGGTTAAAAGCAATCGTGAGGACGCCGGCCTCCTGAGTGGTGAAAATATCGCTCATCCTTGCCTCATTGGTTAAGTAAGCCACATGCCACACGAGTATGCCTTGCCAGCTTTCGCGGGTGTTGAAAACCAATAGGACAAAGACGTCGCCTGCCGGCGTGATCGCGGGCAAGCCCGGCTCCTACAGCCTGCGCGGGGCCTGTTGGAGCAGGCTTGCCTGCGATGGCTTCGGTGGGGTATCCGTGAGTGCGCGGCGCCTGCATCGCGGGCAAGACCCGCTCCTACAGCTGGCGCGAGCTCTGTAGGAGCTGGCTTGCCTGCGATGGTATCGGCGGGGTATCCGTGAGTGCGCGGCGTTTGTATCGCGGGCAAGCCCGGCTCCTACAGCTGACGCGGGGTCTGTTGGAGCTGGCTTGCCTGCGATGGCGTCGGTGGGGTATCCGTGAGTGCGCGGCGCCTGCATCGCGGGCAAGCCCGGCTCCTACAGCTTGCGCGGACTCTGTTGGAGCTGGCTTGCCTGCGATGGCGTCGGTGGGGTATCCGCGAGTGCGCGGCGTTTGCATCGCGGGCAAGCCCGGCTCCTACAGCTGGTGCGGGCTCTGTTGGAGCTGGCTTGCCTGCGATGGCGTCGGTGGGGTATCCGCGAGTGCGCGGCGTCTGCATCGCGGGCAAGCCCGGCTCCTACAGCTGGCGCGGGGCCTGTTGGAGCTGGCTTGCCTGCGATGGCCTCGGTGGGGTGTCCGTGAATGCGCGGCGTCTGCATCGCGGGCAAGCCCGGCTCCTACAGCTTGCGATGGTTTCAGCGAGGCGTCAGTCAGCGGTTGCCAGGGTGTTCCTCGCGTGCGGCGTGCTGAGCCTCACGGGCTTCTCCTTCAACCCGCGCCGACGCGACTGCCGGCGCCGGTACATCATCCTCGCTGTTCACCGAACGGCGAAAACCTTTGATCGATTCACCCAAGTCGGCACCCAGGTGCTTCAAGCGCTTGCTGCCAAACAGCAGCACCGCCACGATCAACACGACCAGCCAGTGTTTCCAGTCAAACACACCCATGATTCAGTCTCCGTTTGCACAGTGCAACGCCCGCACCCAGGTTGCGGGCGCCCAACACGCTGATTACTCGACGTCTTCGTAAGGCAGGCCGACGTAGTTTTCGGCGATATTGACCAGGCCGGCATGGGAGTTGAGGAAGTACTCACGGTCGGCTTGCTGCATCTTCTGGTCCCAGGCGTCTTTGTGGTCGCCGAAATCATGCAGCAGGTTGGTCATGAACCAGCTGAAACGTTCGCCTTTCCAGATACGGCGCAGCGCCAGTTCCGAGTACTTCTCCAACAGGTCGGTGCGGCCTTCCTTGTAGACCTTGACCAAGATGCGGTACAGGTAGCACACGTCGGAGGCGGCCAGGTTCAGGCCTTTTGCGCCGGTCGGTGGCACGATGTGAGCTGCGTCGCCCACCAGGAACAACTTGCCATACTGCATCGGCTCAACCACGTAGCTGCGCAACGGGGCGATGCTCTTCTCCAGCGATGGACCGGTCACCAGCTTGTCGGCCACATCCTGCGGCAGACGCGCCTTGAGCTCATCCCAGAAGCGCTCATCGGACCACGCTTCAACCTTGTCGGTCAGTGGTACTTGCAGGTAGTAACGGCTGCGGGTCAGCGAGCGCTGGCTGCACAGGACGAAACCACGGTCATGGTGGGCATAGATCAGTTCATGGTTGACCGGTGGGGTGTCTGACAGCAGGCCCAGCCAGCCGAATGGATACACGCGCTCGTATTGGGTGAGGATCTCGTCCGGGATGCTCTTGCGGGCAACACCGTGGAAGCCGTCGCAACCGGCGATGTAGTCACAATCGATGCGGTAGGTTTCGCCGCCTTTTTCAAAGGTGACGTAAGGATTCTCGCCCTTCATCTCGTGCGGCTGCACATTCTCGGCCGAGTAGATGATCGGCGCACCGCTGGCAGTTCGAGCGTCCATCAGGTCACGGGTGACTTCCGTCTGGCCATAGACCATCACGGTCTTGCCACCGGTCAGCGCTTTGAGGTCAACGCGAATGCGCTTACCGGCAACCAGCAACTCGACGCCGTCGTGAACCAGGCCCTCGGCGTCCATACGCTCGGAAACACCGGCTTCACGGAGCATGTCCACCGTGCCTTGCTCCAGTACACCGGCACGAATGCGACTGAGCACATAGTCCGGTGTCTGACGTTCAAGAATGATGTTGTCGATGCCAGCCTTGTGCAGCAGTTGACCCAGCAGAAGTCCAGAAGGGCCGGCACCGATAATCGCAACCTGAGTTTTCATTACTGTGATCTCACATGGGCACTCCAGCCGGTTTCGGGCAACGACTGGAGGTTATTGTTTTATTTGGCCCCTGCATTTTTACTTACAAAAACTGGAAAAAAAGGTGATATTTCGCCCATGAATTGCACTTTTGAAAATACGGTTCGATTATCGAACGAACCAATACACCCCTCTACCCTCACCCGCCAGGTCGCTTCGCACGATGAAAACCAGCCTTCCCAGCATCCCCGTATTCAAGCTGTACGGTGAAAACCAGGCATGGCCAACCCCGGACCTGCTGCACTGCGAGTCGATCCCCAAACGCAGTAGCCTGCACCATTGGGAGATCAAGCCACACCGTCACGCCGACCTGTTCCAGTTGCTCTACGTACAGCGTGGCCAAGCGATGGTCGAGGTCGAGGGACGGCGTACAAAGGTGTTGGAAGCGTCGATCCAGGTAACGCCGCCGCTGACCGTGCATGGCTTTCAGTTTTCAGAAAATATCGAGGGCTACGTACTCACCCTCGGCGCGCCACTGGTCGCGCAGCTGGAGGCACAATTGGGCGCGCCACTGACCGTCCTGGCATCGTCCGGCTGCTACCCGGTCGGGCGTGATCGCCGTACCCTCAATACCCTGTTCACAGCCCTGCACCTGGAGTATGAAGGCAGCGCGCCAGCACGCGACCTGCTGCTGCACTCCCTGGTCAATGTGCTGATGGTCTGGATCAGCCGCCAAGGCCTGCAGAACAGGCAACCAAGTAGCCGTGGCGAACGCAACCAGCAATTGCTCAGCAGCTTTATCAAACTGGTGGAACAGCATTACCGGGAGCATCTCTCAGTGGAGCACTTCGCCCACCGTGTCGGCCTTTCCAGCGTGCACCTCAATACCCTGTGCCGAGAACTGGCCGGGCAGACAGCGCTGCAGATCATTCACCAACGCCTGCTACTGGAAGCCAAGCGCAGCCTGATCTACACCACCATGAGCATCAGCCAGTTGTCCGACAGCCTGGGCTTCAGCGACCCGACCTACTTCTCACGCTTCTTCCGCCGCCTCAGTGGCCAGACCCCAAACGCATTCCGCCAAGCGGCCGGGCACCACGAAAGCGGCGCCTGAACACCCGCGAGTTTTTCGCAGTCAGCCGAATTTTCTTAATAAATACCGCCACTTTCAGGCATGCAAAGCGCATAAACATTAGCCATTAAATCGTAACTTATTGATTTTAAAGACTAAAAAATAAAAATAAAAACTGGCACGGTAGTTGAGAGGCGTCCCCCTTGCGCAGCGGCATAAAACCCTCTGCGCATGACTCATAACAATAAGGCTGACCCTCTCATGCATCAGAAATTCACCCTCGCCACACCCCTTGCGCTCACTGCTGCCCTTCTGCTGGCCAGCACGGCTTCACAGGTTCAGGCCACTGAAGGCGGTATCTCATCCTGGCCAATGGGCATCGAAAACTACGGTATGGGTATCCTGCCGCCACCTGGCACGTACGGCCAGGTGTTCGTCGGCAACTACCTGGCCGACACCCTGCGCGACAACGCCGGCGACAAAGCGGCTGACATCGACCTGCGCGTGACCACCATCGTTCCACGTTTTGTCTGGGTTACCGAGCAGAAGGTCCTGGGTGGCAACCTCGGCTTTCATGCGTTGCTGCCACTCAACGATATCCGCCTGAACGTCAAGAATGGTCCGCACGACCACAAGCGCGGCATCGGTGACGCGCACCTCGGCCCGGTGATCGGCTTCCACCACAGTGACAAGTTCCACACTGCCGTGGGCGTCGACTTCGTGCTGCCTACCGGTAGCGAGTACGACAAGAACGACCTGGTCAACCTGGGCAACAACTACTACACCGTGCAGGCGGTGTATGCCATGACCTACATGGACCCCAACGGCTTCAATGCCGACGTGCGCCTGATGCACGACTACAACTTCGAGAACAAGGACACCCACTACCAGTCTGGCCGCGAACTGCATGCGGACTACACCCTCGGCTGGGGCCTGGGTAATGGCTGGGTACTCGGTGTCGGCGGCCACGCCTATCAGCAGATCAGCGATGACAAATGCAGCGCCTCGAACTGCGCCGCCGCAGCCCTGGTTGACGCCAACGACGGCAACCGTGGCCGCTCCTTCTCGATTGGCCCAGCAGTGCAGTACACCAGCAAGAACGGCTGGTCGCTGAGTGCCAAGTGGCAGGACGAATCGGGCGTGCGCAACCGCGCCGAAGGCCAGACATACTGGCTGAAGTTCACCACCGCGCTCTGAGCCGCCCCCGCAGGCCGTAATGAAAACGCCCCGAACCGTACAGGTTGCGGGGCGTTTTTATCGCATTACAGGACTTCAACCACCCTTGAGGCGGTAACTGACCTGAGCTCGGCTCATGCCGAGCATCTGTGCGGCCGCAGTCACATTGCCACCGGAGCGTTCCAGCGCCAGGCGCACCAGGCGCAGTTCGATCTCTTCCAGCGAGGTGCTCAAGACCCGCTGGCGTCCCGAGACAAAGTCCTGCAGGCTCGCCAACGCCGGCTCCTCGGCCGCACCATCGGCCACAGGCTCAACGGCAGGCTCCGAGGCGGGCGATACAGCCTCCTCAGCGGCTCGCGTCGCCGACAGACGCCCCTCGGCAGTCAGGCCGATCGCCGTCGCCATCAGCGGCGCCCCGGCTTCGGTCAGGTGCACAACGTCCATCACCTCGCCGTCACCAGCAGCAATCACACCGCGCTCGATAAGGTTCTGCAACTCGCGGATATTGCCCGGGAAACGATAGGTTAGCAGTGCATTGACCAGGCGCGTGCTGAAACCGGCCAACTGACGACCATGACGCTGGCTGAAGATACGCAGGAAGTAGCTCATCAACAGCGGAATATCTTCGCGACGTTCACGCAGCGGCGGCAAGTGAATCGGGAAGACGTTCAGTCGATAGAACAGGTCTTCACGGAAACGTCCGGCTTCGACTTCACGGCGCAAGTCCAGGTTGGTGGCGGCGATCACCCGTACGTCGACCGCGATTGGCGCCGTACCCCCTACCCGCTCGATCTCGCCTTCCTGCAAGGCACGCAGAATCTTGCTCTGCGCACTGAGGCTGAGCGTGGCAATTTCATCAAGGAACAAGGTACCGCCATCAGCCCGCTCGAAACGCCCGGGCCGCGAACGGTCAGCCCCGGTGAAGGCCCCGCGCTCGACACCAAACAGCTCGGCCTCCACCAGGTTCTCTGGCAGGGTTGCGCAGTTCAAGGCCACCAGTTGCGTGTGGTGCCGCGAACTGGCCTGATGCAGGGTACGTGCAAACAACTCCTTGCCCACGCCAGACTCGCCGGTCAGCAGGACCGTGGCCTGGGTCGGTGCTACGCGTTGCAACAGCTGACTGGCCGCGACGAAGGCAGCGGAAATCCCCACTAGCTGTTTACCCTCAGGCGGTACGTCGAGTTCGGCGAGGGTCGTCTCGGTACCTGAGCTGTAGGCACTGTGGCTCAGGAAGTCGCCCGCGTCCAGATACGCCAGGTCGACGTCGATATCCTCCCACTGCTCGGCCGGCTTGCCGACGATGCGGCAGGCCTGGTGGCCCATGGCGCGGCACTCCTCCTCGCGAAAGACCACCAGACGCCCGAGCAGCGACGAGGCATAGCCGCTGGCATAGCCGATCTCCATCCAACAGGCCGGTTCGCCACCCAAGCCGTAGACCGCAATGTGTTCGTCGTCCTCCAGGGAGTTGTGCCAGAGGAATTCGGAGTAGAAGTGCCCGGCGCTGGAATCGATCTCGAAACGCACGACCTCGACATTGACCATGCCCTCAAGCATATGCAACCGCGGCCCGGCGCTGTAGAGGCTGGCGTGATCACCCTCGGGCCATTGCTCGCTGACCTGCGCAGCATCGCGTGCACCGGCTTGCCAGCCGATACGCGTGAGCAAGCCACGCGCCTTGTCAAACCCCAGTGCGTCAATCAGTTCACGGCGAATAGCCCCGAACGCCGAGCCCTGCAGCAGCATCATGCGCTGGCCGCACAGCCAGATACTGCCATCCTGTGGGGCGAAGGCCACGGTTTCAGCCAGTTGTTCAGCGGAAGGCAAACCACTGGCACCGAACTGGCTGGCCCGATCAACGATCAGGCGCTTCTGTCGACCGAGTAACTGCTTGAGAAAATCCTCATCCGCAGGACGGCCGGTCTTGCTGGTTGTTGTTGTACGAGTCATAGGCAATCAACAGAAGGCAGATAAGTAGCCTTTCAGTATGCCCAGCCCCCCCGTCGGGTCAATCGGCAGGCAGACGACTAGCCCCCCCCTTCAGGCACTTTCGTCCGATAACCGCACAATTTTTCTTCATTCAGCGCACTGCCGAGCTTTCGACAGCCTGCGACTTCTCTGCATAAATTTCCGCACCTGCCGCTTCAAACCCTCCTGCCCGCGACATCCTGCTGCGTCTAAAAATTCTCGCAAGAGACTGTTTTAAAAGGGAAAAAATAATTTTAAGCCGCGTGGCACGATAATTGTTAGTCACAGGTCACGTGCACATCGATAAAAAAAATACAGGTGACCCCGACATGACCACTGCCCACTTCGCGCTTGACACCCGCTGCACCTTGCCGGTGTGGCTAATCTCCTTGTGCGACCTCCCGGACAGTGCCCTCGGTGCCCTCCATCAGCTGCAAGGCTGAACCGTAACCCTGCGTACCACGACCAGCCGGAAGCCTTCGGCCAGCGGCGCTCAAGCCGCTGATGGATGACCTTTCGGTTCTATAAGAGAGAACATCATGACCGCTACTCGCCCTGCCTATCAGAACCTTGACTTGCAGCCGCTCGCCGGAGAATGGCGTGCCGGCAGCGCCGGTCGCTCGCTGGAAGTGTTCGACCCCTTCACCCAAAAGCGTTTGCTGGACATTCCCCTGGCCAATCGCGAAGACCTGGACGCGGCCTACCGCAAGGCACGCGAAACCCAGGCCGAGTGGGCAAGCAAAGGGCCCGCCGTGCGCGCCCAGGTGCTGCTCAATGCGGTGAAGATTTTCGACGAACGCCGCGAAGAAATCATCGACTGGATCATCCGGGAGTCCGGCAGTACCCGCATCAAGGCCCAGATCGAGTGGGGCGCCGCCCGTGCCATCACCCTGGAGTCGGCCAGCCTGCCGAGCCGCGTACACGGGCGCATCATTGCGTCGAACATCCCGGGCAAGGAAAGCCGCGTCTACCGCATGCCACTGGGCGTGATCGGTGTCATCAGCCCGTGGAACTTCCCCCTGCACCTGACCGCCCGCTCACTGGCACCCGCCCTGGCCCTGGGCAACGCTGTGGTGGTCAAACCGGCCAGCGATACCCCGGTCACCGGCGGCCTGCTGCTGGCGCGTATTTTCGAAGAAGCCGGCCTGCCAGCTGGCGTACTCAGCGTGGTCGTGGGTTCTGGCGCAGAAATCGGCGATGCCTTTGTCGAGCACCCTGTACCGGCGTTCATCTCCTTCACCGGCTCCACTCAGGTTGGGCGCAACATCGGCCGCATTGCCAGCGGCGGCGAACACCTCAAGCACGTTGCCCTCGAGCTGGGCGGCAATAGCCCGTTCGTGGTCCTGGCCGACGCTGATGTCGAGCAGGCCGTCAATGCCGCCGTGGTGGGCAAGTTCCTGCACCAGGGGCAGATCTGCATGGCGATCAACCGCATCATCGTCGAACAGCCACTGCTGGAAGCCTTCACCCGCCGCTTCGTCGAGCGCGTCAAAGCCCTGCCCTACGGCGACCCGAGCAAGGCCGAAACCGTAGTCGGCCCGGTGATCAACGCCAAGCAACTGGCCGGCCTTCAGGAGAAGATCAACACGGCCATCGCCGAGGGCGCCACGTTGCTGGTCGGCGCGCAAGCCCAGGGCAATGTAATGCCACCGCATGTGTTCGGCGACGTGACCGCCGACATGGAGATCGCCCGGGAAGAAATCTTTGGCCCACTGGTCGGCATTCAGTCCGCCCGTGATGCCGAGCATGCCCTGGAGCTGGCCAACCGCAGCGAGTACGGCCTGTCCAGCGCGGTGTTCACCTCCAGCCTGGAGCGCGGCGTGCAGTTCGCCCAGCGTATTCATGCCGGCATGACCCACGTCAACGATATCCCGGTCAATGACGAACCCAACGCACCGTTCGGTGGCGAGAAGAATTCCGGCCTTGGCCGCTTCAATGGCGACTGGGCCATTGAAGAGTTCACCACTGATCACTGGATCACCCTGCAACACGCCCCTCGTCCGTATCCCTTCTGATCCGGCCCAAGGCTCCCATGAACCAACCTACCAATAAAAATATGGAGTACGAAATGTCATCACTCCTCAACAGCTCAGCTGTGAAACGGACTTTCGCGGCTTGCTTCGCCCTGCCTTTTGTCGTGCTTGCCGGTAATGCCGCCGCCGATGGTGATGGCGTCTGGAAAGGCGGAGAGAACGTCTACGCCAAGGTTTGCGGCCACTGCCATGAAAACAAGGTCGGCCCGGTGATCAAGGGTCGCCAACTGCCACCGGCGTACATCACCGCCGTGGTGCGCAACGGCTTCCGTGCCATGCCGGCCTTCCCTGCTTCGTTCATCGACGACAACTCGTTGCAACAGGTCGCCGACTACATTTCCAAAGCGTCTGCGCCAGCGGCCAAACCTTAAGGAGCGCGTCATGAACGTCGAACGTCGTTTCCTGCTCAAGGGTATGGCCCTGGGCGGCCTGGCCGGTGTTGCCATGGGCAGTTCCAGCCTGGCCATGGCCAACACCATGCTTGGCGGCCAGGCCCGACCGGCGCTGCCAACCCTGGCCTTGGTCAGTGGCAATGTCGCTGAGTCGGCCTTCCTCCAGGGGATCAACGCCAGCCCAGCCGCCAGGCAGGTCAGTGTGCAGCGCACCGACCTCAGCCTGGACTTCATCCTCGGCCTGGAAAAGCGCCTGCGCAGTGGCCAGCCGCAACGCATCATTGGCCTGGTCGACGATGCCAGCGCCGCGCTGATCGTAGGCCTGGCGCGCAGCACAGGTGCCCGGGTGCAATGGCTGGGCCAGCACAACGCAACGGCCACCGCCTCGCAGCACCGCCTGCTCAGCGCCCAAGCGGCCAGCGGCTGCGCCCCGCAGCTGGGCCTGCAGTTGAACGCCTGTGGCACCGGGTTCAGCCTCAGCGAGCAGCGCCTGCATGGCAACAAAGCCCCCCTGCAGATGGGCGCCGCCAGCCGTAACCGCGCCGGTTCCGAGCAATGGGCCGCCACGCTCGGCTACGCCCTGGCAGTAATGGGCAGCGCCGACAGCGGACAGGCACCCCTGGTGGCCAGCCGCCCATCGCCGTTGACCGGCAATTTCGTTTCGTTCTCGATCGAAGCTTGAAGGAGCTAACAGATGACTGAGCAAACCAACAACACCCTGCTCCCGCGCGGCGTCGATGCTGCCAACTTCCAGCAAGCCATCGCCAAGTTCCGTAAGCTGCTGGGCGAGGACAATGTTCTGGTCAAGGACGATCAACTGATCCCCTACACCAAGATCATGATGGCCGTGGACAACGCCGAACACACGCCATCCGCCGCCGTCACCGCCACCACCGTCGAGCAGGTGCAAGGCGTGGTGAAGATCTGCAACGAACACAAGATTCCGGTATGGACCATCTCCACCGGCCGTAACTTCGGCTACGGTTCGGCGGCGCCAGGCCAACGCGGCCAGGTGATCCTCGACCTGAAGAAGATGAACAAGATCCTGCATGTCGACCCAGAGCTGTGTACGGCACTGGTCGAACCGGGTGTGACCTACCAGCAGTTGTACGACTACCTGCAGGAAAACAACCTGCCGCTCATGCTGTCGTTCTCCGCGCCGTCGGCCATCGCCGGCCCGCTGGGCAACACCATGGACCGTGGCGTGGGCTACACCCCCTACGGTGAGCACTTCCTGATGCAGTGCGGCATGGAAGTGGTACTGGCCAACGGTGACGTCTACCGTACCGGCATGGGCGGCGTTAAGGGCGACAAGGCCTGGCAGGTGTTCAAATGGGGCTACGGCCCAACCCTGGACGGCATGTTCACCCAGGCCAACTATGGTATCTGCACCAAGATGGGTTTCTGGCTGATGCCAAAACCACCGGTGTTCAAGCCGTTCGAGATCAAGTTCGAGAACGAGTCGGACATCGCTGAGATCGTCGAATTCATCCGCCCCCTGCGTATTGCCCAGGTCATCCCGAACTCGGTGGTCATCGCCGGCGTACTCTGGGAAGCCTCCACCTGCAACACCCGCCGTGCCGACTACACCACGGAGCCGGGCGCGACCTCCGACGCGATCCTCAAGCAGATCCAGAAAGACAAGAACCTCGGTGCCTGGAACGTGTACGCCGCGCTCTACGGCACTCAGGAACAGGTCGATGTGAACTGGAAGATCGTCACCGGCGCCCTGAAACAGCTGGGCAAAGGCCGCATCGTCACCCAGGAAGAAGCCGGTGACACCCAGCCGTTCAAGTACCGCGCGCAATTGATGTCGGGTGTGCCAAACCTGCAGGAATTCGGCCTGTACAACTGGCGTGGCGGCGGTGGTTCGATGTGGTTCGCCCCGGTGAGCCAGGCCCGTGGCAGCGAGTGCAACAAGCAGCAGGCGCTGGCCAAGAAGATCCTCAACAAGCACGGACTGGACTATGTCGGCGAGTTCATCGTCGGCTGGCGCGACATGCACCACGTCATCGACGTGTTGTACGACCGCACCAACCCGGAAGAGACCAAGCGCGCCAACGCCTGCTTCGCCGAACTGCTGGATGTGTTCGAGAGCGAAGGCTACGCCGTGTACCGCGTCAACACCGCCTTCCAGGAGCGTGTGGCGCAGAGCTACGGCCCGGTGAAGCGCAAGGTTGAGCATGCACTCAAGCGTGCCCTGGACCCGAACAACATTCTGGCGCCAGGCAAGTCGGGCATCGACCTCGCCAACCCGTTCTGATTGCTCTTGATGCCCCGCCGGAACCTCTCGGCGGGGCGGTTTTTACCGCTAGGAAATACCATGAACTACGCGCAACTGTTCGCTGCCAGTGCCTTGCTGCTGGCTGCCCCTCTGGCCCTGGCTCAGGGCGACGCCGCCCAGGGCAAAACCCTGTTCACCGCCCAGTGCGGCTTCTGTCACAGCCCCGAAGCGGGCAAGAATCTCATGGGCCCAAGCCTGCATGGCGTGTTCGGCCGTGCCAGCGCCCAAGCACCCGCCTTCAGCTACTCTGCCGCACTGCAAGGCGCCAAGCTGCAGTGGAATGAAGCCAACCTGGACAAATGGCTGAGCAGCCCTGCCACCCTGCTGCCGGGCAACATGATGATGTTCCCCGGCCAGGCAGACGCGCAGAGCCGCCAACACCTGATTGCTTACCTGAAAACCTTGAAGTAAGCGCCTTCAGGACCACCAGGGTGACCATCACCGCAGCGTTTGCGTAGGTTCTGCCGTCGGTACGCCCATCGCGCATCTGGTCACCCTGTTGCCGCCCACACCTTAAGTCGTACCCCCTGCCTCTTTGGTACTGGAAAGCCCCCGTATGCTTGACAGCCCGACAGGCCGGTCGCAATTCTTGCCGCGCAGAACAGGCCCTCCATAACAACAACAGCGATTGAGTGGCGCTTCACTGCGCCATCGGAACAAGGAGTTCGTCGATGCTTGGCTACTATGCGCAATACAGCAAGGAATACATCGCCACCCTGATGATCGTGACCACGCTTTTCTTCGCGCTGCCGATCTTCATTGCGCCTATTGCCTGGGCCAAAGCCATGCGCTGGACGATCCCGGACCATCAGCACCTGGCCATTTACTTCGGACGCTGCCTTGGCGCATTCATTCTGGTCATTGAAGCCGCCATGCTGCGTTCGGTCATGACCGGCACTAGTTACAGCTACGCCTTCGACCTACTGTTCATGGTCTTCGGCCTGATGTTCGTCGTGCATGTCTATGGCGCACTGAAGCGTATCCAACCGATCACCGAAACCCTGGAAATCGGTTTCTGGGTAATGCTCTTCGTCCTTAATATCCTGTTCTACCCCGCCACCACCCTCACCCCCTGAAGGCCCTGCGCGAGTGCGGCAGCTGCACCGCACGCTCTGACAGTACGACCTTTTGCCCATGGTGGTGTCAGCACCGCAAGCGCACACTGCCTGTAGCTGATGGATCAGCGACCCGTCGCAGAGAGCCCGCCTTACGCGGGCTTTTTGTCGTCTGGTGTCCTGTAGACGGCGGCAAATCCACCTTTCTGACAAATGTCAAAAGGCCCGGACCTGTCTTGGATAGAGTAGTTGCAACGGCTACCTACCCATCGAGACGACCATGAGCAGCTCGCAGGACGAGGTCATTGCCTTTCTCTCATGCCCCGGCAACTACCCAGGGCCTGAGCAGCCGGTCATCTGCATAGAGAGCCACGGTTCCAGAGTGTTTCTCCACGCGGATCGAGCCTACAAGCTCAAGCTCGCAGTGGCGTATGCTGCGCTGGATTTCCTGACCCTGGAACGCCGCGAGCAGGCCTGCCGGGCTGAGTTGCGACTCAACAGCCGGACAGCCCCAGACCTGTATTTGCGCCTATGCCCGATCACACGCCAATCAGATGGCCAACTGGCATTCGACGGTGACGGCCAGGTCGTGGATTGGTTGGTGGTCATGCGGCGCTTTCCTCAGGAAGCGCTGTTCGACCGCATGGCCGTTGAGGGTCGACTGAGCGAGCCGCTGATCACTGAACTGGGAGCGGAGATTGCAAGGTTTCATGCCAGCGCCGAGGTTACCCCAGCCTTCGGTCGCGTGGATGACCTGGCCTGGGAAGTTGAAAAGAACCATCGGGAAATGTGCCGCTATCCGCAGCTCTTGGCGATGGACGCGGTCAATGACCTCTACAGTGCCAGCCGTTCGACACTCGTCAGCTTGACCCAATGCCTGGAACAGCGCCGACGCGAGGGACGAGTGCGGCGTTGTCATGGCGACCTGCGCCTGGCCAACATCTGTTTGTACAACGGGCACCCGACGTTATTCGACGGTATTGAGTTCAGCGAGCGAATCGCCTGTATCGACAGGCTCTACGACGTGGCATTCGTGTTAATGGACCTGGACCATCATGGCCTGCACCCTCTGGCGGTGTGCCTGTTAAACAGCTATCTGCAACACGGTGACATGAACGAAGACTGCCGCCCCTTGGCATTCTTTCTTTCATTAAGGGCCGCGACTCGCAGTTTTTCCCTCGCCAACGGCTCAGTGCGCCAGCAGGACTGTGCCTTGCAGCAACTGAAAGCCGATAAAGCCCGGCAATTGCTGCGTCAGGCACAGTGCTACCTGAATGACGAAAGCCCACGTCCGGGAGTACCCACAGCATGTTGAAGAAACCCTATGCCTACCGCGCCAACAGCGCCCAGGCCGCTATTGCGCCGTTGTTACGCCATTACGCTGAACCTTTGCCAGCGCTGGAGACAGAAGCCTTCGGCGCGCTGTTTGACCGCTACGCCGATGCGCGGGTGGTCATGATCGGCGAAGCCAGTCATGGCACCTCGGACTTCTATCGGGCCCGTGCGGCGATTACTCAACGGCTGATAACCCAGCACGGCTTCAACATCATTGCCGTCGAAGCAGACTGGCCAGATGCCAGCCACGTTGACCGCTATGTGCGCGGGCTGGCACCAACGGCCTGGAAGCGCCATATCTTCAGCCGCTTTCCTACCTGGATGTGGCGCAATACCGAGGTGAAAACCTTTGCCCACTGGCTACACCAGTACAACCACTCGATGGCCCCGGAGCGGCGTGTCGAGTTCCGTGGGCTGGATGTCTACAGCTTGCGCAACTCCATTCGGGAGGTGCTGCACTATCTGGAGGGTGTCGACCCGCTGCTGGCCCATGAAGCGCGGCAACGCTACGGCTGTCTGACCCCTTGGCAGGATGATCCGACCCTGTATGGTCACTTTGTCGAACGTGCAGGTGTAATGCCCTGTGAGCAAGCGGTGGTCGAGCAACTGAACGTCATGTTGGCCAAGCAGTTGGCCGGGCTGGTAAAGGACGATGAAGCCTTTTTCGATGCCCGGCAGAATGCACAAGTCATCCGGGCGGCGGAACAGTACTACCGCGCCATCTATCGTGGTTCGAGCGCCTCCTGGAACCTGCGCGACCGGCATATGTTCGACACCTTGCAGGCGCTGCTCGAACATCGGGGTGCTGAAGCCAAAGCCGTGGTGTGGGCGCACAACTCCCATATCGGCAATGCAAGTGCCACGGAGATGGGCTGGAAGGGACAATTCAACATTGGCCAACTGTGCCGCAGCGCCTATGGTCGGGACGTGGTGCTGATCGGCATGAGCACCGATCAGGGTCAGGTAGCGGCGGCCGATGATTGGGATGGCGACATGCACATCAAGGATGTGCGCCCCTCACGTGCCGATAGCTGGGAACAGCAATTTCTCAAGGCCGGCGTGGCCCGCTCATTGACCGACTGGCGTGATCCGCAACGAGAGGATCTGCGCGACGCGCTGTCCATGTCGCTGCTGGAACGGGCCATAGGTGTCATCTACCGCCCGCAGAGTGAACGCGAAAGCCACTATTTTCAGGCAGTACTGGCCGACCAATTCGACGCAATGGTGTGGTTTGAAAAGACGCTTCCGGTCACAGCGTTGCCACTGCCGAAGTCCCAGAAGCTGGAACCGGAAGACGAGACCTATCCGTTTGGCGTGTAGGGGTCACGCAGCCGCTTCAACAGCGGCTTGCTCCCCATAAAACGGTGCCATTCACACCCCAGATTCACGCTGCCAGGCACGCTGCAGCAGGTCGATGACCTCGCCGTCCGATGTCTGGGAAAAGTCCAGGTACCATTGCCCGATCGACACCAGCCACTCAGGCGTGAGCGGGCACACCAGCTCGGTCACTTCACTGCGCAAGGCCTCGGCAGAGTCCAGTGCCGCCACAGGCACGGCAACGACAATGTGCGCCGGGTTGTGTCGCCGTACGGCATGTACCGCCGCCATCATTGTGGCCCCGGTGGCCAGCCCGTCATCGACCAGAATCACCACCTGATCCTTGA
Source organism: Pseudomonas sp. HLS-6 (assembly GCF_002753995.1). NCBI lineage: Bacteria > Pseudomonadati > Pseudomonadota > Gammaproteobacteria > Pseudomonadales > Pseudomonadaceae > Pseudomonas > Pseudomonas sp. HLS-6. The sequence continues at coordinate 2,115,093 of NZ_CP024478.1, read as the reverse complement.
GGTTCAAGGGCTGTCGCCCTGCCCGGTAGGCGTGCTCGCGGCGTGATAACTCACGGGTTTCCCGTTCGACCACGGCGTCGAGGGTAACCTGATCAATGTGATTGGACCGCAACACGTCCTCATTGACGATTTGTATACCGCCACTGGCAATGGCACCCATGGCGTACTCCTCATGGGAGGGCACGCCCAGCTTGCGGACCAGCATCACGTCCAGGCGAACCTCAAGAGCGGTGGCGATTTCGTAGGCAACCGGAACACCACCGCGTGGCAGGCCGAGAACAATCACATCATCCCGTTGTGCGTATTTCAGCAACGGCTCCACCAGGCTTCGGCCGGCAGCCGTTCTGTCACGCAAGGTCATTTGCAGCGAAGGACTAGGGTTCATCTGACACCTTCCTAAGGGCTTATCAAGGGCGGATCCGCGCTCGTCGTGCCCTTTTGCAACAAATAGTCAACGAGCGTATCCAGGGTTTGTACCTGCTGGTAATCGGCTTCGGGAATGACGATGCCGACGCGCTTGTTCAAGGCTTCGATAAAGCGAAGCCAATCCATGGAGTCCAGATCAACCTCTTCGCGCAGTGACCGGTCGCTGCGCAGGTGCTCGACCTCCAGCTCTGGCGCGATGCCTTTCAAGGCGTTCAGAACCTCACTGCTGATCAATTGTCGATCCATGTGTGCATGCCTCAAAGGTTCTCGGGTTGTTGTAGCAAATGACCAAGTTCAACGAGAAACCGCGCGCCATAGTGGCCGTCGCTGACCCGATGATCGGCAGACAGGCTACTGACGACGGTGGGCATCACGCAGAGTTGCCCCTCACGCACCCAGGGCCGCTCACTGATCCGCCCGAAGCCGACCAGCGCCACCTGGGGCGGGTAGATCACGCCAATGACGGTGTCCACCCCCTGATCGCCAAGCAGCGTCACCGTCAGGCCCGCACCGCTGAGCTCGGAGCTGCGCAAGGAGCCACTGCGCGTACGCTCCACCAGGCTGGTCAGTTCACTCATCAACTGGGGCAATGACTTGTCAGCGACATCGTGCAAGACCGGCGCAAGCAGGCCGCCCTGGCGCAGCGAGATCGCCACCCCAAGATCACTGCCGGTTGCAGGCTCGAAGGTATTTGTGTCGCGCCAGAAGCCATTGAGCCGGGGGTACGTGCGCAGTGCCAGGGCCACGGCTTTTAACAGCAGTACGCTGGGCAACAAGCGCTCCTGCAACGGACAGTGCGCATTGTGTGCCTGCAGCCAGGTCATGGCGTGGCCCAGCTCAAGGGTCTCGCACAGGTAGTAGTGCGGAATCTCTCGCTTGGAACGGCTCATGGCCATGGCGATGGTTTGACGCATGGCCTGGTTCCGGTCCGGTGGCGTTGCAGCACGAGCGGCCGCTTCGACATCGTCCAGCGTGATCACACCGTGTGGTCCGCTACCGCCAAGCAGCGTGACATCCAGGCCCAGCTCGGCCGCGCGCTTGCGGGCCACCGGGGAAATCCGTGGTCGGCCGGCGACGGCTTTGGGCGTTTCAACCCGTCCATGGCCGCTGCCGGTGGCGGTGCTGCCGGTAGCGGTGAGTGGCGCGCTTTGTGCCTGCTCACCTGGCGCCAGCAACAGCGCAATCGGTGTGCCGACCGGTACCTTGGTGCCAACCTCAATCAACAATTGCGCGACCGTAGCGTCATGCCAACACTCAACCTCTACCGCGGCCTTGGCCGTGTCGACAACAGCAATCACCTGACCTCGCTTGACCACTTCACCCGGCTGGACCTTCCACTCCAACAAGGTGCCTTCATCCATGTCGGCACCGAGTGACGGCAGATTGAACTCGATCATGGTGTGCGCCCCCAGTTCTGCCTGCGCGCGCGACACGTTGCGCTATGCATGTTCACGTCCCTCGACACAGTTCATGGGCGGCGGCGACGATTGTCGCGACTTGTGGCAGCGAGGCTTCTTCGAGGTGCCGGGCATAGGGAATGGGTACCTCGGCACTGCACACCCTTGAGGGTGGCGCATCCAGCTCGAAAAAAGCCTGTTCGACGATCCGTGTAATGATTTCGGCAGCCAGGCTGCCACTGCGCCAGCCCTCATCGACAACCAGTGCGCGATGGGTCTTGCCAACTGAGGACATGAGGGTGGCGTCATCCAGAGGACGCAGCACGCGCAGGTCGATGACCTCGCAATCAATGCCCTCCCCGGCCAGCTGCTCGGCTGCCTTCAGTGCTTTGCCGAGCGTGCCGCCATAGGCAATCAGGGTCAGGTCCTTGCCTGTTCGGCGAACCTTCGCGCTACCGATATCCACGTGTTGCCAATCACCTGGGTCACCTTCGAGGTTGTAGAGTTGAGCATGCTCGAAGATCAGCACCGGATCCGGGTCTTGCAAGGCCGGCCAGAGCATGCCGCGCGCATCCTCGACGGTCGCCGGCGCAAGAATTTTCAACCCAGGGATATGGGCGTACCAGCCTTCCAGGCTGTGCGAATGCTGTGCGGCCAGTTGGCGCCCGGCACCCGTCGCCATACGCACCACCAGCGGCACGGAAAACTGCCCACCGGACATATGCCTCAAGGCCGCCGCTGTGTTCATCAGCGGGTCCAGGGCGAGCAAACTGAAGTTGACCGTCATGATCTCGACGATCGGGCGCATGCCGCCCAGCGCCGCGCCGATACCGGCGCCCACGAACCCCAGTTCGGACAAAGGCGTGTCGCGAATGCGTTCGGGGCCGAACGCCTCAAGCAACCCCTTGGAGACGGCATAGCTGCCACCGTAACGCCCCACATCCTCACCCATCAGGAACACCCGGGAATCCTTTTCCAACGCGTCGCGCAAGGCCTCGCGCAGGGCTTCACGGTAGGTCATGGACGGGTTCATGGCGCAGCCTGCGGGGTATGCACATCGCGGTACAGATCCTCAAGCGGCTCCAGGCTGCCGGCCTCGGCATCGGCAATCGTGGCCTCCACTTGCGCCTCCACCTGGGCCGCGATCGCGAGAAAACCGGCTTCGTCAACCACGCCCTGCGCCTTGAGCCGTGCGCTGTAGGTGTGGATCGGCCCGCGTGCCTTCCATTGCTCCACTTCCGCCTTGTCGCGATACAACTCCGGGTCGAACATGGAATGCGCGCGAAACCGATAGGTCTGAAACGCCAGGAAGTAAGGACCACGCCCTGCCCGGACATGCTCAAGGGCTGCGCTCGTGGCTTGATGCACGGCAATCACGTCCATGCCATCCACCGACTGAGTCGCGACCTTATAGGCCGCAGCCTTGGCGCACAGGTCGGTTTGCGATTGTGAGCGCGACAACGCGGTACCCATGGCATAGAGGTTGTTTTCGCAACAAAACAGCACGGGCAGTTGCCAGAGTGCTGCCAGGTTCATTGACTCGTGAAATGCACCCTCTGCCATCGCCCCTTCACCGAAGAAACACACCGAGACATCGGTCTTTCCCTGCATGCGGTCGGCCAGGGCCAGCCCGACCGCCAGCGGCAAACCACCCGCAACAATCGCGTTGCCGCCGTAGAAACGGGTCTTGGCATCGAACAGGTGCATCGAGCCGCCGCGGCCGCGTGAGCATCCTTCCTGATGCCCATACATCTCGGCGAAAATCGCCTGCATCGGCACCCCTTTGAGCAACGCGTGACCATGCTCACGGTAGGTCGAGACCACCGCATCGTGGGCGCCGAGTGCATGCATGACGCCAACAGCCACCGCCTCTTCACCGATATAAAGGTGCAGGAAACCGCGAATTTTTCCTTCGCCATAGAGTTCGGCGGCGCGCTCCTCGAAACGGCGGATACGCAGCATGTCACGGAGCAAGGCAAGCAGCACATCGTCTGCATAGGGCAACGGCTGCGTGCTCATGACGGGTTCTCCAGGCTGGAGGTGTCACCTTCGGGCAAGCCCAGTTCCCTTGCCTTGAGCAGGCGCCGCATGAGCTTCCCGCTGCGGGTGTGTGGCAGTTGCGCGACGAACTCCAGCTCCTTGGGCGCGACCACCGCGCCCAGCCGCTTGCGCCCGTGACCAAGCAACTCGTCATGCAATTGCGGGCTGGCTGTGAAGCCGCTTTTGAGGGAGACAAAGGCCTTCACGGTTTCACCCAACAAAGGGTCGGGCTTGCCGATCACCGCCGCCTCCGCCACGGCCGGGTGCTCCATGAGCGAGCTCTCGACTTCGAACGGGCCGATCAGGTGTCCGGCCGACTTGATCACATCGTCGCTACGGCCAATGAACCAGTAATAGCCATCAGCATCCCGACGCACCAGGTCACCGCTCAGGTACCAGTCACCGACAAAACACTGACGGTAACGCGCTTCCTGTCCGAGATAGGCACGAAACATCGCCGGCCACGGCTGTTTCAGGGCCAACTCGCCGACCTCTTCATCTGCCAGGAAGCACAAGGTGCCATCTGCATTGAGCGAGACAATCGCGGCGTCCACGCCCGGCAGCGGCTTGCCCATGGAGCCGGGCTTGATGTCCATCGACACGGTGTTGGCAATCATGATGCCGCCCGTTTCGGTCTGCCACCAATTATCATGGATCGGCAGGCCCAACACTTCCTTGCCCCACCAGACCGCCTCTGGGTTAAGCGGCTCGCCAACGCTGGCAATGAACCGCAAACAGTCAAAATGATGGTTGTGCGCCAGTGCTGCGCCGGCTTTCATCAGTAAACGGATCGCCGTCGGTGCCGTGTACCAGACCGTAATCCGCTGGGCTTCAAGCATGCAGTACCAGCGCTCGGCGTCGAACTCGTTGCTGTCGACCACACTGGTCACCCCCAGCAACAGGGGCGCGAAAATGCCATAGGAGGTACCCGTGACCCAGCCAGGATCGGCGCTGCACCAATAGATATCATCAGGGTGCAGATCCAACGCGTACTTGCCCGTGACCCGGTGAGTCAACGCCGCGCCATGAACATGCAGCACCCCCTTGGGCGTGCCCGTCGTGCCACTGGTGAAGTGCAAAAGCGCAGGGCTGTCAGGGGTAGTCTGGGCAACCGGGAACTGCTCATCGGCCTCGTCCAACAACGGCTGCAAGCGGAGTGTGCCGGCCAACGGCTCGATCTCGGCGCCCTGTTCGTCATAGAGCAGCACGTGCCGGAGCGCGGGCAAGCGCTCACGAATGGCCGCGACTTTACGTCGATAGAGCGCTTCAGTGGTCAACAGCACGCGACCCTCGCCAAGGCGCAGGCGCGTTTCGATCGGCTCGGGACCAAATGCACAGAACAGTGGCGATACCACGCAACCAAGCTTCAAGCCGCCAAGCACGCCGAGGTACAACTCCAGCCCTCGGTTACACAGCATGAACACGCGCTCGCCCGGCTGCACACCCAAGCGGTTCAGCAGGCTGGCAAAACGATTGCTCAGCAGGCTCAGTTGGGCATAGCTGATGTCTCGGCAACCGCCGTTACGTTCAACCAGCCGCAATGCCGTATGCTCCCGGCGCTCGCCCAGCGCATGCCGGTCAACGGCCTCAAAGGCGAGGTTCAACCCTCCGCCCGGCAATCCGGCCAACTCGGCTGCTTGCGCCTGCCAGGAAAACCTTTCCCGGGCTTGCCTGCTATCGAGCCAATTCGGTGTCACCGGGCACTCGCCCATGGTTTTGGTGATAAGCGTCGGATGCATGATTGACCTCTTGAGTGCCCTGCCCGGTTAATGCAAAGCCCCATCCTGAGCGACAGGTGCGGGGGCCTGTCACTCAGGGAGCTGCATGGACGGTGATGGTTCCTTTTCCGGGATATCGGTCATGGTGGCTTCGGTCAACAGCAGGATGCTGGCCACTGACACCGCGTTTTCCAAGGCGATGCGCACCACCTTTGTCGGGTCGATGATGCCGGCCTCAAACATGTCCACGTAGCGGTTGCTGGAGGCATCAAAGCCAATGTTGGCGGGCTCTGCGAGCATGCGCGCGACGACGACCCCGGCATCTACCGCAGAGTTTTCCGCAATCACCCTCGCCGGTGCCTCCAAAGCCCGGCGCAGAATCTGCAGGCCCGTCTTGAAGTCCCCTTCACTGGTCGCTTCCTCGGCCGCAATCACTGGAATAGCCTTGAGCAGCGCCAGCCCACCGCCAGGGACGATGCCCTCGGCAATGGCCGCACGCGTCGCTGAAATGGCATCATCCAGGGCATCCTTGCGGACTTTCATCTCGGCTTCGGAAGGTGCGCCTACACGGATCACCGCAACACCGCCCGACAGCCTGGCCAGGCGCTCCTGAAGTTTCTCGCGATCATAGTCGCTGGTGGTGCTCTCCATTTGCTGACGCAGGTGTTGCAGCCGCGCCTCAATCGCCTCACGCGTACCCGCGCCGCCAATCAGTGCCGTGCTGTCCTTCTGTACAACGACACGATGCGCTTGCCCCAACTGGCTCAATTCGACCTGTTCCAATTCAATGCCCAGCTCGCTGGAAATCACCGTTCCACCGGTCAGGACGGCAATGTCCTGGAGCATCTCCTTGCGTCGGTCACCAAACCCCGGGGCCTTGATCGCCACTGCGCGCAATACGCCGCGAATCTGGTTGACGACCAGCGTGGTCAGGGCTTCACCCTCGATGTCGTCGGCAATCAGCACCAACGGCTGGCCACTTTTAGCAACCTTCTCAAGCAATGGCAGCAGGTCTTTGAGAAGGCCGATCTTGTGGTCACAGAGCAGCAGGTAAGCCTCATCGAGTTCCACCTGCATTTTCTCGGTATCGGTCACAAAATACGGCGAGACATAACCGCGATCGAAGCGCATGCCCTCCATGACTTCGACCATGGTTTCGGTGGTCTTGGACTCTTCGACGCTGACGACGCCCTCAATACCGACCTTTTCCAGGGCATCCGCCACCCATTGACCGATGCTGGCATCGTTATGAGCCGAAAGTGTGGCCACCTGGGCCTTCTCTTTGAAGGAGCTCACCGGACGCGACTGGTCAAGCAGCGACTGCATCACCAGCGCCAACCCACGGTCCAGGCCGCGCTTGAGGTCAATGGCACTGGCGCCCGCGACGACGTTGCGTATGCCATCGGCGAGGATCGCATGGGCCAGCAAGGTCGAGGTGCTGGTGCCATCCCCCACTGCATCGCCCGTACGCTCGGCCGCCTGACGCAGCATCTGCGCACCGAGGTTCTCCTCGGGGTCCTGCAGATCGACCCGTTTGGCAATGGTCACACCGTCATTGCACACGATGGGGTTGCCCCATTTGCTCTGGATCAGCACCGATTTCGATTTGGGCCCGAGGGTCACCCGAACCGCATCTGCCAGTTGCGCCGCACCGCAGAGAATCTTCTCGCGCGCAGCGGAACGGAAGAGAATTTTTGTGTGAGCCATCAGCCTGCACTCCGGGGTAGTTCAGCCACCGACCTGTACTGACAGCCTCCATGAATGCCCCCAGGCAGCCTTGACTTTTATCAAAAAAGCCCACATTTCCAGACGCTCCCGGATGTGTGGCAGGCAACTCAGGCACTGTCCCTGAACGCGTGATAAAGCTCCTCTTCCTGAGCAAAGTGCATACGCAAAATCGCATCCAGGCCGTACAAGAGCCGCTGGATTTCCTGCAGGTAGGCGGGGTCGGGCCCTTCTGCCGGCAGATCCTGTGCAATGTGTGCAAGCCGCCGGGTAATACGAAAAATCTCGCGGTGTGTATTGTTCATCGCCGCCATCGGGTCATCACCCCCTGTCAGGATGGCAATGCGTGGGTACAGCTCAGTGTCGTCCTGGCGCTCGTGAGGCACTAGCTGATTCAGTAAACGCTCGTTCAACGCAGCAAGTTCAGCTGCCGCGACCGGGCCGGACAGGCTGTTAAGGCGGTCGGCCAGGGACCTGACACTCTCCAGCACGGGCTTGAGCTGTTGGTGCTCAACCTGCAACTGTGCCCACTGCTCGCTCGACAACACGCCCGCTGGGCGTGCCGCCCCCACCTGGCGAGCACGCAACGCACTGAGGATCGCGAGCAAATCGATCACCTCCTGCAACAGGGCGCCTGCGACAGGGGGTAGATAGCCGAACGCTGCAGCGATCATCGCCACCAGTGTCAGCCCCATGCCGACACCAACGCTCTGAACCGCGATGCGGCGCGTTCGACGTGCCACGATCAGTGCTTCCGCCAGGCGATCCAGACGGTCCACCAGCAACACCACATCCGCCGCCTCGGACGAGGCGTCTGCGCCGCGTACGCCCATGGAGACACCGATGTCGGCCGCCGCCAGCGCCGGGGCATCGTTCACGCCGTCGCCCACCATGATGACCACACCATGGCGGCGCGCCGTCTGGATAGCAGCGAGCTTGTCGCCAGGCGTTTGCTCGGCAAGGACCTCGCTCACACCGAGTACGGCGCCGATCGACTCGGCAACGTTTTGCCGGTCGCCGGTCAGCATCACGAAGCGCTCTATCCCCGCTCTGCGCAACAGGCGCAGGGCTCTCGGTGTTTCCAGCCGAATCTCGTCGGTCAGGTGCAGCGCCCCGAGCATCACGCCCTCAACCCCGACAAACACCCCACATGCGCCGTCGTACCTCAGGCTTTGAAGAAACAACTGGCTCCAGGCTGCCGGCGCAGTGGAGCGCATCACATAGGCAAAGCTACCGACGCTTACTGCCTTGCCATCAACCCGTCCAGACACCCCCGCCCCCGGTTCCTCGGCCACTTGCGTCGGAACTGAAAGCACAAGGCCGCGCTCACGTGCCGCAGCCACTACCGCAGCGGCAATCACGTGGTTGGAGGCCTGCTCCAGGGACGCTGCAAGGCGCAGTATCTCCTCGGCAGCGGTGTCTGGCTCACACTGAATGGCAACGAGGCGCGCATTGCCCCCCGTCAGGGTACCGGTCTTGTCGAAAAACAGGATGTTGGCCTGAGCGAGCCGCTCCAGCGCACCGCCTCCTTTCACCAGCACCCCTCTGCGCGCACAGCGGGACACGCCGGAAACGATCGCCACCGGCACCGCCAGAATCAGTGGGCACGGCGTTGCGACGACCAGTACCGCCAGCAGCCGAATCGGGTCGCCGGTAAAAAACCAGGCCGCGCCTGCCACGGCCAGCGTCAGCGGTACGAACAACAGGGCATAACGGTCCGCCAGCCGGGTGACCGGGCTACGCGTTGCTTGTGCCGCGGCAACCAGCCGGACGATCCCGGCAAACGTGCTATCGGAAGCACTGGCGCTCGCCATCATGTCAAACGCCGCACCGGCATTGATGGCCCCGCTGCGCACGGTGTCGCCGGACAGCCGCCGAGCAGGCAAGGACTCCCCGGTCAAGGTGGACTCGTCCAGCTCTGCCGTGCCGCTCAAGGTACCGTCAACCGGTACCACTTCACCGCTGCGCACCAACAATCTGTCGCCCGGCACCACCTGATCAAGGCTGACTTGCCGCAACTGACCGTCTTCATAACGGTTAGCCAAGCGTGGGGCTCGGTTCAGCAATGCCGTCATTTCACGGCGAGCCTGCGCTTGGGCGTAATCCTCCAGCGCGCGACCGCTGGCCACCATCAGGCCAATGACCGCTGCCGTGAAGACTTCGTCCAGCCCCAGCGCCAGGCCTATCGACAGCAAGGCCAGCACATCAACCCCGGCTTGACGACGCAACAGGGTTTTGACGATATCAATGACAAGCCCCAGCAGGACCGGCAACACCCCCGCCAGCCACAGCCCATGCGCCAGTGCAACTTGCGCGTTCAGGTAGAGCAACCCGCCGGCCAACAACGTGATAGCGGACACTATCAACAGGGCCCGATAGGGCAATTGCGACATGAACGGCACAGTGGTCACGTCACGATTGCAACCGTGGACGAACTGGCGCCGTGTCGCTCAGCGACGCCAGGCGCAGATGATAGAAGCTGTCGGCGCTCGCATACCGTTGAATCGACTTCAAGGGTGCCCCCAGTGCGACATGCCCCGCTTGTTCAACCAGGGCAATCAATGTTGGGCATTCGGCCCAAAAGGGTTGATGCAACAGATCAAGCGTAGGCGAGATGTTCCTGCATAGCCAAACTGCTCCGCCAGCTACGCTTTGTTCTATGGTTGAAGCATCGAAACCTTAAAGGAAGTGGGCCATGCCATCACTTGAACCCGTCCGCGGCTGCGCGGTTCATGACGAGCCGCAACCATGAAGAACTTTCGCTGGGAATTTGCATTCTTTGCATTCGCCTTTATCGCGCTGGTCATGCTGCAGTTCATGCAGTCCAATCGGAATCCGGTAGAACCCATTCCTTACAGCCAGTTCCTCCAACTGTTGGAGGCCCATAAAGTCACGGACCTGAAGATCGAGCGGGAGCAGATTTCCGGCACACTGGAAGAACCGATCAACGGCCATAAGCAGTTTTCAACGGTACGGGTCGACCCCGCCTTGGCCACTGAGCTCAGTGCGTCCGGAGCCGATATCCGCTTTACCGGCATACCGGAAAGCTCCTTTGGCAGCCAGTTACTGGGCTGGCTCATGCCACTGATGTTGTTGCTGTTTGGCTGGAACCTGATCATGCGCTCGATGGCAGGAAAACAAGGCATGGGCGGCCTGATGGGGGTCGGGAAATCCAGGGCAAAAATCTTCGTCCAGCAAGAGACGGGCGTGACCTTCGCGGATGTGGCGGGGATTGACGAGGCCAAGGCCGAGCTGGTCGAAATCGTCTCCTTTCTGAAAGACAAGGCCAAGTACGCTCGCCTGGGTGCCCACATCCCAAAAGGTATCCTGTTGGTCGGGCCTCCAGGCACCGGCAAGACCTTGGTCGCCAAGGCCGTGGCCGGTGAAGCGGGTGTACCGTTCTTTTCCATTTCCGGCTCGGAGTTCGTCGAGATGTTCGTGGGCGTGGGCGCGGCCAGGGTGCGCGACCTCTTCGAGCAGGCCCGTGCTGCCGCGCCCTGCATCATCTTTATCGATGAACTGGATGCCTTGGGGAAAATGCGCGGGGTCGGTGCCTTTGGTGGCAACGATGAAAAAGAGCAGACACTCAATCAGTTGCTGGCAGAACTGGACGGCTTCGATCCGCGTGAAGGGGTGGTCTTGCTGGCAGCAACCAACCGCCCCGAAATCCTCGACCCGGCCCTTTTGCGCGCCGGTCGCTTCGACCGGCAGATCATTATCGACCGGCCTGACCGCAAAGGCCGTAGCGAGATTCTCAAGGTCCACCTGAAGAACGTCACGGTAGACCCAGCGATCAATAGCGAACGTATCGCCGACATCACCACGGGCTTTACCGGTGCAGACCTGGCGAACCTGGTCAACGAAGCCGCGATCGTCGCAACCCGACGCGGCGCCCAGACCGTGACGCTAGATGACTTCACTGCCGCAGTGGAACGAATCGTTGCCGGCGTGGAGCGCAAAAGCAGCTTGCTGCTGCCGCAGGAGCGCCAGGTGGTTGCCTATCACGAAATGGGCCACGCCTTGGCCGCAGCAACGCTGCCTGGCATGGACCCGGTGCATAAGGTCTCCATCGTACCCCGTGCGGTCGGCGCCCTGGGCTACACCCTGCAACGTCCAAACGCCGATCACTTCCTGGTCAGTTGCCAAACGCTGAAAGATCGTATGGTCGTGCTCATGGCCGGGCGTGCTGCCGAATTCATCGTCTATGGCCAAATCTCCACCGGGGCCGCCGACGACCTCGCCAAGGCCACCGACATCGCCCGGCAGTTGGTTACCCGTTTTGGCATGAGTGAAACCCTCGGCCAGGCCGTGCTGGAGCGGCACACCGCAAGTTACCTGGGAGAAAACCTGCTGGCCGCACGCGACAAGGACTATTCGGAACATACCGCGCGCGAGATCGACCTGGCGATCAGAGCGCTGCTTGAGGATGCCTACAGTCGAGCCAAGGCGTTGCTTGAACAGCGCCGGACCGATCTGGATACCGGCGCAAGACTGCTATTGGAGAAAGAAACCCTGACCCCTGAGGAATTCCCGGCATTGGTGTCCGTGAGCACAGTGCAAAACTTTTGCAACTGAACGGTGCCGCTCGTGCCTCAGGACTCAAGCAAGCGCAGGTTAACCGCGACGTCGTCGATAATGACAATGCGAGTATCCGTGGGCACATCAGTGAACATCCAGACGCTCCTGTTGCAGCAGTGTGCTGACCAACACTCGCAGCTCATCCGACGCGAGAGGTTGCTTGAGTGCCGCCTGAAACTCACACCCCAGCATCGCCAATGACCTGGGGCAAGAACCCAGCAGAATCACAAGCATCCCATCGCCACCGGGCAAACATCGCAGTTGTTGCAGTGCTTCGCCGAGCTCGCTGCCCTGCCGGTCGCAATCGACCAGCAGTATGGCCGGAGCCCCCTGGGCTCGAACCTGTGACAAGCACTCGGCGATGCTCCCGGCATCCAGCGTCACCATTCCCTGAAGCGCAGTGTCAATGCGGTGGCGGGTGATATCGTCGTCACCCACGTAGTACAACCGCGGCGCAGGTGCCGGGCGGGCATTGGCATGGGCCAAATCGATCCAGAAGCGGCTGCCAACACCTGGCTCACTGCACAGCCCCATACGTGCGCCCATCAGTTCAGCAAGCTCGCGACATAACGCCAGGCCAATACCTGTGCCCTGAATGGTCGTGTTTTCCTTTCCAAGCCGCTGAAAGGGCTCGTACAGCGCATGCTGCAACTCCGGGGCAATACCGTACCCGCCGTCCTCGACAAACAACCGAACCCGATCACCACAGGTTTCCACGCCCATTAGCAGGCGCCCTTCAGGGCGGTTGTACTTGATCGCGTTGGACAGCAGATTAAGCAGGACCTGACGCAAACGTCGGGCATCAGCCAGCACACTCAGTGAACCTTGCGTCGGCTGTAGCACCAGGTGCAACCCGGCAGCCTCGGCCTGGGAGCGGACCATTTCGGCACACTCGCGCATCAGGCCAGTCACCTCAACGGCCTGCAGTTGCAGGCGCGGTGTCTCGGCCTGAAGGCTAGACCAGTCCAACAAGTCGTTGACCAGATGCGTGAGGTGCTCGCTGGCCCCAAGGATTTCGTTCAGTGGCTGCGCCTCGGCCTGTTGTTCATCCGCCTGCATGCGGAGTAACTGGGCGAAACCGTAAATGGCATTGAGCGGTGTACGCAGCTCATGGCTCATGCTGGAGATGAAGCGCGACTTGGCCTGGCTTGCGGCCTGCGCCTCCAATGTGCGGCGACGCAGATCCTCTTCCACCTGTTTGAGGGTATCGATGTCGACGAAGGTTCCTGCTGCAACACGTGCCTCAGCGCCATTCTCATCAATCAGACGGCCCCGGCAAAGCAACCAGAGCGGCGTTCCATCCGCCCGCAACAGGCGCAGTTCCAGATCGACTCGCGACGTGTGCCCCTGGCTAAGTGCATCCAACGCCTTATCCAGGGCCGGGATATCCTCAGCATAGACGTGACGATGGAAGGCCGCTCGCGTCAGCGCTGAGCCCGCAAGGTTGAAGCGTTGGCAGAGCTCACCGTGCAGCAACAGAACGTCGTCCTCAAGACGATACTCCCACAGACCTGCGGTTATGCTCTCCACGACCAGGTTCAGGTGCTGCTGGGCCGTGTTACGTTGTGCCTCGCTGGCAGCAAGTTGCTTGCCCATGGACAGCACATCACCGGCCATGTCGTCCAACTCTTGAATATCCGACGCGGCACGTTGTGGATGCCATACGCCGCGACCGATCTGCCGCAACATCTCACCAATGTCACCGATGGGACGGCGCAGCCGTTCGCTGAGCGTGCGGGCACGAACCCACATGAACGTGAAGAACCCGAGATAGAACACCACCAACCCGACAATCATCAAATAGCCGATGTTGCGGTAGTGGCTGGCCAGATTGTTGGTCGCGGCCATGACCTCCCGCTTGTCGGCAATCGCCAGCAAACGCCAGCCGGCTGGATGTATTTCACTCCAGGCGACCAAGTGCGGCCGGCCGCTCAGCGTCACCTCGGTATTGCCGCTGCTCTGCCGGGTGAGCGCCCCCACAAGGTCATTGAAATCCGCTCGCTGCGTCAGGCTGAAATCGTCAGACCTCAAGTGATCGCCTTGCAGTGCTTTCAGCGTGTCCTGCGAGGGGGCCTCACGCAACGCGAATTCATGCTCTGCATCAGGCGGCAGCGCCATGATCTTCATGTCGCCGCTGACCAGCATCAGGTAGCCGCCCCACGGCACCTTGAGCTTGCCGATCTCATCGAGGATGCCGCCCACCGTAATATCCAGGCCCACAACGCCTTCGAGGAAGTCTCCTGCGTAGACCGGCTGGATCGCCGACATCATCCAACCATGCCCTGCCGGGTCAAGGTAGACATCGGTCCAGCGAGTAGCGCGCTGCGGATTACGTGCGGCATCGGCAAGGTAGTAAAAGTTGTACCTTGGAATCTGCATATCATGTGGGTACTGCTGGTCAGCGCGAATCCAGGGGTAGATGCGGTTGTAGCTGTCCCAACTATTGAAGTAAAGGCTCGCCACCAGCGGCTCGTGACGCTTGATTTCACGCATCAACGGATCAAGTTGAGCCAGTCGCCTGACCTTGTTCAGGTCCTGGCGCGAAGGGGGCGTTACAGACGAGTAGAAGGACGCCGCTCCACCTAGGTCGTGCGGGCTGAAGAGCGCCCCGCCCGACGTGCGTTCCAGGCTTTCCATTGCTCCCTGAGCAGGGGTACGCAATGCGTTGGCTGTCATTTGCGCGAACATGCCCGTGATGCCGGCAATATGCCCGAGCTGGTCTTGAACAATACGTGCATTTTGCTCGGCGGTAGCGCTGAGGCTGTCGACTGCATTGTGCTCCAGGTACTCGAGTTGGGATTCGCGAACGGCTTGGTTACTGAACATATAGCAAGCGATCAGTATCGTTTCCACCAACACCAGCGGAATCAACGCGCTTTGCACAAATGCTCGCCATATCCATTGACGCAATCCTGTCCTGGTAGGACGTTTACTCACTTGGCTTCCCTGTAGATGATGGCAAGTTGCATTAGCGGATGTTATTAATTTGATTTAGCTCGATATTAACCTGCCTCCAGGAAATTTTCCTTATGGGACGCGAGCGCTTTATCACCTGTGGCAACAGGTGACTTGGCGCAAACCAGCAGTCTAGAAGCGTTTAAAAATGCAGATGAATGATCTGCGACTAGCGTCGCAGATCACAAGGGGCAGAACGGCTGTTCGCGCGACGACTAACGGAAGTCAGCGTAAGGTGTCACCGGCTCTATCGGTAACGGCAGGTTACCTTGCCAGACATCGAAGCTGTAGCGCAGGTAGAGAACGACCGTACTGGGCGCGTAAGCGTCGCTGTGCTGCCAGGTAATGCCCGACCCGAGGACCATGTGATCCGTGAGCCGACGCTCGAACAAGCCCTGGAGGCGGATGCTGGAGCCGCTGCTGCTACCCGAGCTCGACGTCAGGCTGCTGCCGTTCAGCACGTCATAACCTGCGTTGCGTACCAAGCTCTGAAGCTTGGAACTGGAGCTGGCATCAGTATTGGCGTAAGACCAGCCCACCGAGCTTTCAAGACGCACCGACCAGTCGCTGTTGCGCCAGTTATAGTTCAGCGGAACGCTCACTGAGTAGTACTTCTGCGGGCTGTAGTACCCACCGTTACCCAGAGTGTATTCGTCCTGGTTGTTATCGTAACCCCAGTACATCAGGGTCAACCCGGTACGCAGGCGCTCATCGGCGCGATCGATCAGCCGGTAATAGTAACCTGCCATCGCCGAGCGCTTCTGGTTGTTCTCGACATTTTTACCACGTAGCCAGTAGCTACCAAGGCTGGCCCATATACCGTCAACCCCTCCCTGGTCGTGGCTCAGGCTCAGGGTCAACCCATTGGATGTAACGCCCCCCCAACGAATCCCGGTATTAGGGTCGACAGCGCCGGAATACGACACCACGGAGTTGGAAACGGGCCGCCGCGAGGCAGTCAACCGCCAGCCGAGTGTGTGCCAATCACTGCCGTAGCTGACGCCCCCCAGCCAATTGGGAATTTCAAACGTGTCCGGCGTACGGCCAAGGTCGAAAGACCATTGAGCGTTGTTCCAGCCCAGTGCCATGGCAGGGCCACTGACACTTTGCGATTCGTTCACGCACCCCTTGGGCAACACGGCTCCCGTACTCTGTCTACGCAACTGTGCCGAACAGGTGCCAAAGTCCGTCGTGGTACGTCCATCGGCGTTGGTCTTGAAGCTGTCGGCATTCAGGTCAATGTTTTCCGCCTGCAGGAAGCCGTGCCCTTCAAGCAGCGGCGTATCAACCCGCACGATGCTGGTCTGGGTCACCAGATCGGAGATACCTGACGCTGAGTTGTCGGTACGCCAGAGGTAGTCGTGGTAAAGGGTGATCGTCGGGCTCGTCTGTTGGTACAGCTTGTCGACATCACTGCGCAAGCTGCTTGCCAACCAATCATCGCCGTCTTGCTCGCGGCTCGCCAAGGTCAGGGCTCGATCATCCCTTGGTACGGTTTGTTCGGGGGTCAGCATGCCAGCTGCCGCCATGCCCCGTGCGTAATAGTCCAGCGCCTGCTGAGGGTTATCCTTGGCTATCGAACGAGCCGCATCACGGTATATCACGGGGTCGGTCTGTGGTGTCTTCATCAACTGGGCGAACACCGCATTGGCCTTGTCACGCTCGCCCACCGCAGCCCAGGCATTGGCCAGCCGACGCTGATACGCCGCGTCCTGGGAAGGCTTGAGTGATTGCAGTGCTTGACGCGCCGATGCCTTTTGGCCACTGGCGATCAGGGTTTCGATCATCCCCAGCTGAGCGTCGGCGTTCTGTGGTTCCTTCTCCAGAACAGTCCGATAGTAACGTTGAGCCTTGGCATACTCGCCCCGCTGCAATGACCAGTCAGCCAGCGTCGCGTAGTCGTCAACCGTGGCTGAACGCAGCAACAAAGCCTCAGCCTGATCTTCCCGACCGCCCTCACGCAGCGCCGAGACCTGGGCTTGCAGCTGGCGACGACGCAACCGGTTGGCCAGTTCGTGCATGTTATCGGTCCATGCCGATACGGGTATTTTCGAGAGCGAATCCTGAGCCTCGGCATCGCGCAAATCACTGGCCAGGTAGAGGGCATGGGCGTAGCGGGTTTCGCTGTCCTGCCCCTTGCGCTGCAACAATTGACGGAAACTGTCATCGGCAGCTGCGCGTTGCCCCAACTCACGCTGACTGTTGGCCAAACGATAGGTCAACCACGGATCGTCTGGCGCCAATACCCTGGCCTTGCTCAATGAAGCAGCCACCTGTGCCCAGTCGGCACGCTGTGCCGCCGCATCAGCCTGCGCCTTGAGCCGATCCAGCGCCAAGCTATCGCGCAAGGCGGCAAACTCTCGCTGTTCGGACGGCGACAGGCTGTCGAGAAAGGCTTCTGCCTTGCCCGGCGATTGTGATTGGTAAAGCCTCACCAGTGCACGCACGACACTGCCATTGCCAGGCTCGAGTTTACGTGCCTTGAGCAGCAGCGTTTCAGCTTGCGTATCACGCTGTTGCGCACGGGCGACAGCAGCCAGCCCGACCAGGGCATCGGCATCGCCGGGCTTGGCATCATGGGCACGTTGGTAAAAGCCCTGAGCGGCGCTGTACTCCTTTCGCTCTAATGCGGCATCCCCTTTCTGTAACAGCATCCATTGATAGTTGGCTGTCTTGAGATCGGCCCACTTGCTGATCCAACGGGAATCCTGCTCTTTGCTCAACGCACTGGAAAATGCGTCATATGCGCCTTCGTACTTTTTCTGACGCATCAGGGCAATACCCAGGGCCCCATGCAGGCTGGGGTCCTCGGGATACTTGATCAAGGCACGACGCAAGTCCGCTTCGGCATTGGCGTTTTTCCCCTCATCAACCAGCTTCTTGCCGGTTATACCAGCACGCCAGGCAGGATCGCCCAGCAGTTGCTGCTGGCGCTGCAGTTGGTTTCGGGCATCTTCCTTGATCGGCAAATGACGGTAGTGCTCGATGAAGCCTTGCCAGGCCTGCGCACTTTCACTGCCCATCGGCATATCCAACAGCGCTTTGTACTCGCGTTCCGCATCACGTTTTTGCGCAGTCAGCAGCCTGCCCATCAGCTTTTGCAATTCGACATTGCCTGGGTACTGCTGATCCAGTTCATACAAGTGCTCAATAGCCATATCGCGCTGGGCTGGGATATTGCTGCGAACACTCCAGAATTCCATGGTTGTAATGAAATCGGGCGGGCCCTTGTCGAACAGTTGCTCATAGAGTTTGGCCGACTCTTCAGCGCGCCCCGCCGCCGCCAGCAAGCGTGCTTCCTGCAAGCGCTTCTGCCCTTCCGGCGTTTGCAGCATCAGCAGGTCCTCAGCATGCTGCAGTTGCGGGGAACCTGGCGCCTGGCTGCGTAACTGCGCCACGCGCGCCTCTGCCAGCGCTGGATTTTTTTGCTGCAACGCCTGACGCACCTTGGCCAGCAGCACTTCAGGGTCGTTGGGCGCGATCAACTCCAGACGTGCCAAGGAGTCACGCACCAGGTCTTCACGGTAAGACGCCTCGCCAATACGGACTTGCTCCAATAACCACTGCTGCTGATCATTGCTACTCATTGGTTGGGCCAGCGCTGCACCCGATAGACAGCTAAACAACAGTCCCCACGTTCTTATTCTTTGCATGAATCAACCCAGCTCGGCACAAGCCGGCCCTCCTTGTTGAATCGATAACGATGGTCATCCCACCCCTGACCAAACATTGTCAGCGACTGGTTGTAATACGCATTGGCCTGAGGCGGCTCCTGATGCAGGCGCTGACGCTGCGCCTGCAACGCCGCGACGGACGTCGGATCACTGGCCAGCAAGGGTAACAGCGCTGCCGAAAAGCCAACAGGGCCAATACCGGTGTGAGCCCCGGTTGCACTGTCGACAGACGCTGGAGGGAAGCCGTCACGAGTGCTTACCTCGACCATTGGCAGGAAGTGCTTGAGCAAATCGGTTCGTCCGGGGGCATCCGGCGCCAGCATACCGAGCCACAAGTACACCCGGATCGCATCGTAACTACCCTCACTGCCTTTAACAGCATCCACCTTCCAGCCCTGCCCCTCGCGCCAGAGAAGCCAGTCAGGGGCAAAGCCCTTGGGCGTTCCCTCAAGCAACATCCGTCGTGTGTTGTCTGCCAGCTCAGCCCAAATCGGCGACTCCAGGGAAAACCGGGCGAGCAACGGCAACGGCAAGTAACTGGGGTTCAGGCGCCAGCCCTCTGCAGTCTCGAAACCTGTGTCGCCAGGTAATAGCATCAAACCCAGACCTGGCAGTTTACGCAGGCTTTGCGCGGCGCTGCGCCAGAGCATATTGCGCCCCAGCGTCACATAGTCCTCCCGCCCCCACAGGCGCCCGGCCTCAAGCAGGCTGTAAGCGATCCACAGGTCGGCATCACTGGCATTGTTGGTATCGAGCACCGACCAATGACCGTGCTGATCCTTGCCCCATTTCCAGGCCGGCAAGTGTCGGCTCAGATCACCCTCGGCAAGGTTGTTCTGGATCCAGCGCAACAACTGAGCAAAGCTGTCCCGATCATTGGCCAGCAGGGCAAAGAACATCCCATACCCCTGCCCCTCTGAGGTCGTAATTTGTTGCTTCGAGGAACGATCAATGACACGCCCGTCATGACTCAACAGCGCGTGTTTGTAACCCTCCCAGGCGGGCCACAGGCATTCGCTGGCGCTGACCGGCACCACAACGCTCAACGCCAGTGCAAGCGCCCCCATGTCCTTGAGCAACCTCACGGTTTGTTCGCCAGACGCCGACGTGCGACCCACTGCAAGACGCGCCACAGCAGGAAAGCCCCCAACAGCATGCTCATACTCGTTACAGCTGCGAGTACGGCAGGTTGATCGAAAAGTCGGTACCACACCAACATCCACCATGGCAGATGCCCGACGAAATATTGGTCCCCCACCTGCTGGCCGCTAACGCCACTGCTACGAATCAACACCACAGAGCCGGTCATCGCGTCCAGTTTTCCAGTGTCGTTGAGCACATCACGCAACAGTTGGTGGTCCTCATCACTGTTGGCCAGGAACGCAACAATGCTGCGCTGGGCATTGAATGGCGACTGCAACCCGATAACCGCAGCCAGCGGTGCATTGGCGATCGAAGATGCCGGGATGCCTTCACCTACAGACTCACCGGCATACGCAATGCCCGCGCCACCTGCCTGCTGGCGTGAGGCATTCAGAATCGATGATCGCGTATGGTCGAGCAGTTGAGTAAGGTCTTGGCTCTTGCGCAGGTTCTGGGGCATCTGGCTCATCACCAGCAGATCCGCGTCGATGTTAGCGACCGCTTTCCAGTCGTCTGACAATCGTAACCCGAAGGCCGGCAGGCCAGACTGCGCAGAAATCCATGCGAGGGTTTCAAGCAAGGTACTGATCTGCGTGGCATCGCTGCGAGCGGGCACCATCACCATGGTTTCCGAGAGGTCGGCCATTCGGCTGAATGGGAAACCGCTGCGGGCGAAGGCACCCAGGTCCGGCATCCGGAGGTAGTGATGGTAGCCGGAAAGATCAATCGTCGACTCTTGGTCGATCAGCACCTGATTGGTCGACGGCAAGGACGTCTGGCAATGGCCCTTCTGGGCACTGCTCAAGGTACTGGCAAAGTTAAAGTCAAAACGCAGGGTGTTGCGGTCTTCGATTTTTAACGACGGCACCAACAGTTTGTGGCTGGCGTCGATCGAGTCGCTGGACAGCACCATCGCGCTCAAGCCTTTGATCACATCCCCGCTGTTCTTACCCAGCGGCAAACTGCTGATGAACTGATTGTTCAGGCTGATATTGAGCTGCGATGCATCATTGGTTGATGGCACGGTGTAGCGATACCGCGTTTCCAGTGGTACGCCTCGATTGAGCCAGAAAAAAAGATCCGGCGGGAGTTTCATTTCAAGGCTGATCGGCTGCGGCCGCAAGCCACTGGCTTGCAGTTGCTCGGGGTACTTGATCAGTTCGGCGAAACGCACGGGGCGATCTGTGCGCATCCAGTTCGGCGCGTCATAAGGCTGGCGTCGCGGTATGTCCCGGACCGTGTCCAAGGTCATCTGCGAACCACTCAACAATCCCCCCCCTAGTGCGAGGGTCTGCGCGGCAGTGACCAGGTCGTCTTCGTTACGCCCCAGCACAAGCAGCACCTTGCTGTAAGCGTCAGCGGGATTATCAATTATCTGAATGGATGGCGCCTGGACCAGCGGGAACTTTTGCAGGTCTGCCAGCATTTTTGGCCGATGTTCGTTGCTGGCAAAGACGATCGAGGGCATTGCCCTGTTGTGCTCGCCCACCGCCGGTAACTGGTCAAACAACACCGGAAACTGTGTGCCACGCCAACCGGCCAAACTACCGAAGTAAGACGCCAATATGCCCGCTGCACGCTGTTCACCCAACGTGGGTGACTCAGCGAACACCATGTTTACCATCGCCTGGTCCTGCCCTCGCGTATCAAAGAACGGCATCGGAAAATAGGCCAGATCGTTCTGCAGCGACAGCGCCTGCTCCTGGATGAGCAAGTGACTGGTACGGCTGACGTTCAGCCATAACGCACTGTTTGCGGGATCTTCGCAAAGCTCTGAATAGTGCCCGACGAACTCCAGGCGCACCCGATTGAAGTCGCTGACCAGGCGAGGATCAAGGATGAGCTCTTGAGTTGTCTTGTGCCCTAGCTGGTCTTTCGCGATGGGGACCACACTCATCAGGACATCATTGAGGTAAACCCGAAGGTGTGAGACCAGTGGTAGCAGCGCCGGTGAAGGCGTGTACTCCAATTGCAAGCGAACATCACTGGCGATCCGGTCATGACGCATGCTGAACACAATCTGATCGCTGTTGTGAATACCCAGCAACAAGCTGTCGGAACTTCGCCCCAACTTTTCGAAGCTGAGCGTTTTGCTCCAACTTGGAAGCCCGTTCAGTGATGACCTCACCTCATTCGGTGTCGAGGCCTGTGGCGTCAGAGGTTCAGCCTGCGCCAGGCAGAAGCCGAGGGCCGGGAGCAGAAAGCTGGTAAAGCAGAATGTCCTGAGAGTTCGGCTCATTGCGTGGTCACCGGTTCGCTAGAAGTGCTGGGGGAATGGGTCGGCACGCGCGGCAGATAGCTTGCCAGCCAGCGCAACACACGCAAGACCGGATTGATCAAGCGCGAGGCCCACGAAGGCAAATAGCTGAACAGCCGCCTGTAGCCGCGCCCACCCATTTTTAGAATCCCGATAAAGCTGTACAACGGTTGCTCGGGTTTGAACGCCTCGCGCCAGCCCAACCAGGCATCGGCGCGGGCGAATGTGCACTGCACGAAGTCAATTTTCTGCTGCACCGACATCTCGGCAAAACGGATACTGATGGTGCCTTTCTGGCTACGCGTCACGGTGCCGGGAAACAGGAACTCTCGAACACCACGCTGCATCAGCACCGAGATACGCGCGCCTGGCGACAGGGAAAGGTCGGCATTGACGTTGATGCATGCCCCGCCATCGGAGTAGTCATGCAGGATCCCCGGATAGCAATGACCGCTGTCCAGGCGCACCGCCGCAGGCAGTTTCGACTGGACCCGATGGGTACTGCGCACCTGACGCACTTCGGCGGCCACAGCGACCGCCACGCCAATAATGAGCAAGTTATAGACCACCCAGGTGCCACTGATCAGTACCGTGCTGTACTCGTTTGCCGGGCCATAGATGAAACGCCAGACCGCGAAAACCAGGCCTGCCAGGTTGAGCAGTGCAAGGATCAGGTACGGTTTGGCAATGCGCCAGTCAAACTGATTGTTTTCCATCAGGCCACCCTTGGCCGTGACATTGAATTTGCCCTTCTTGGGGCTGAACAGTGCCACGGTGGTCGGGCGGGCGATGTACCACGACAACACCGTTTCGTAGACTTCGCCCCAGAATGTCCGACGATAGGCCCCTTGCATCCTGGAGGTGGTCAAGCTGGCGTGAACCATGTGCGGCAATACGTACAACAGGATCATCAACGCCGGCGCATAAATGATGTAGGCATGCAGGAGCAGGAACGCCAGTGGCGCAGTGAGGAAAATCAACCGTGGCAGACCGGCCAGGAAGTGCAGCATTGCGTTGGCGTAACAAATACGCTGAAGGAGCGTCAGGCCTTTCCCGAGCAACGGGTTGTCGGTGCGGAAAATCTGCGCCATGCCCCTCGCCCAGCGAATACGCTGGCCAATATGCGCCGACAGGCTTTCCGTGGCCAGACCGGCCGCTTGCGGTACACGTATGTAAGCGGAGTTCCAGCCATGACGATGCAGACGCAGCGACGTGTGGGCATCTTCGGTTACCGTCTCCACGGCAAAACCGCCAATTTCATCCAGTGCAGAGCGCCGTAGCACGGCACACGAACCGCAGAAAAATGCAGCATTCCACAGGTCATTGCCATCCTGGACCAGCCCATAAAAAAGCTCGCCTTCATTTGGGCTGCGGCGGAACAGGTTCAGGTTGCGTTCAAATGGATCGGGCGAAAGAAAGTGATGCGGGGTTTGTACCAACGCCAGCTTCGGGTCACGCAGGAACCACCCCACGGTCAGCTGCAAAAATGAGCGCACCGGCAAATGATCGCAGTCGAAGATCGTTACCAGCTCGCCGTTTATATGACCCAACGCATTATTGAGATTACCAGCCTTGGCATGGGTATTATCGTCACGAACGATGTAACCGACACCCACTTCCTCGGCGAACTGTCGAAACACCTCGCGCCGGCCATCATCCAGGATATAGATCTTGAGTTTGTCACGTGGCCAGTCGATGCCCAGTGCTGCGTAAACGGTGCCTCGAACCACGGCAAGGTCTTCGTTGTAGGTGGGAATCAGCAGGTCAACTGTCGGCCACAAGCGCACATCGCTGGGCAGTTGTACCGGCTTGCGCTCAAGCGGCCAACTGGTCTGGATATAGCCCAGGATCAACACTACCCACGAGTAGGTTTCAGCCATCAGTAGCAGTACACCACAGCCCAGGTCGAATGGTTTATCCCAGTTCAGCGTCGCGGTGTAGCGCCACCACAGGTAACGACAGGAGACGATGACCGACAACATGATCAGCATCAATGTAGGGAGGCGCCCCGGGATTCGCCGAATCAGCATGGCCAATCCCCAGAGCAGAATGACGAAAATCGTCTGATTGAGCAGGCCAAACGGTTCGGTGATGCACAGCAGCGCCAAGCCAAGCGCTATCACGGCAATCACGCCATCAAGCAGGTATCGAACAGGGCGCCCTAGCCCGCCCCACCAATGTGTCCCCTGATGCAGGTGCGTGCGCTGTACAACACGCTCGGGCAACTGCTCCAGAACCTCGACGACACGCGCCCATCCCTGCCGGCAGAGCCCGGCCAGGCGTTGCAGCAACCCCGGCTCACGGGCTTTACGGGGCGCCCGCCCTAACGGACGAATCAGTAGCAGCCAGAGGCTTTGTATGGTGTAGCGTATCGGGTCACCCAGGCTCGGCGTCTTGCGGGCCAGGTGCGGATACCAGCGCATAGGCTGATCAAGCACGCTTCGCCAGGCGGGCGACTCAAGCGGCAGCACCAGCCAGGCCAGTGCGTTCATTGTCGCCAACAGAAATGCCACCAACGGGTTGCAACCATGCCGTTGGCGCAGATGAGCGTAGGGAAACCAACGGGTGATCATGGTCGTTCCTGGCGTTGAGCCAGGCACCAGGTGGCAAGGCTGAGCACATCCTGAGCCGCAAGGCTGGCAGGCGAATGTTGCCCAAGCGGCTTCTGGAGCGCCAATGCCTCGCGCATGGCTTCATCATTGTGGACCGCCAATGGCAGCATTCGTGCGCCAAAAAGCCTTCGCCAAATCAGTAGCAGGTCGCGTTGAAGCAAACTGGCGGGCTCGAATCGATTAACCAACAAATAGCCATCCAGTGCTTCAGCGCGATGCAACAGCACGTGGCACGCCGCGTCAGCTTCGGCGACCTGAATCTGTAATGCACAACTACCGACCTCCGCATGCCCGGGCAAACGCTGAGGCAAGTCGAACAGCATCCAGTCAAAATGTTTGGCCAAGGCCGCCTGGCGTCGTGCCCAAACGTCAGGGTCCTTAGACAAACGATGCTCAACCTGCTGTTGCTCTGGATGATCCAACTGTCCATAAGGCAGCAGGCACAATTGCGGTTGCAGCGTCCAGGCCTGATCCTCCCAGTTCTGCTCATCGAGCAGCGCACGCGCCCAACCACCGCGCTCGCCAACTGACAGGTTGAAATGCAAGCCCAGGAGATTCTCAGGACACATATCCACCAACAAGACGGACTGGCCGAGGTGGTGCAATGCATGGCCAAGGGCAGCCAGCAGCGAGCTGTTGCCAACCCCGCCGCGTACGCCGCGTACGCTCAAGGAAATCATTTCGCCTCCTGGCGTTCGAGCGGCAACACCCGTTCCTCGTGCTGCGCTACCTCGCTGACAGCCGCCAGCAACGGCCAACGTTGCAATGCACCCTTGAGTTCAAGCTGAGCGGAAACATCGACATACTCCAGATCAGGTAATTGCAGGCAAACCTTGAGCTGAGCAATGTCGGTAGTGTGCTCGTAGCGCAACAACACCTTCGAATTCAATTGAGTTTCTGCGGGTAAGGCAGCCATGCGCCATTCTCCTTGATTCGAACATAAGGTCGGCCGGCATACTCAAGCACTACGGTCCCAGCGTTCTCTGAAACCACCGGTGTTTGCGGAAGGCCAGTCAGCAAGGTAGTCAAGTCAAGGCCCTGCGGTTGGGCCTGCGCGACATAGAGACGGCTGATGATTTCCGAGAGGGCCAGAAAGCTGCTCGGTTCACTGATATGCAAGGGGCCGGTGCGTGGACTGGCGCCCATCCCTACCAGCTTGATACCGACGGGTACATGGGTGATTGATGGGCTTGGAATTTCGCGCATGCCAGGAATCTGCATGCGGTCACCGTGCAGGGCGGCACCATGCTCAGGCACAATCACCACCACCACGCGCCGGCCACTTTGCTCCAACTGCTTGATGAAGCCGCTCAAGTCACTGAGCAGCATCTGCGCACGCACTTTATAGTCGGCGCTCTTTGAGCTTCCGTCGGCGGCGAGCATGCGGTTACCGTCATGCAAGGTAATGGTGTTGTAAAAAAGCGCCACACGCGACTGGCTCTCGCTTTCACGGTGCTGCCACCACTTATCCAGGACCTCGCCATCACGCCAGATAGGCGAGCCTTCAAAACTGACTATCGGGTTCTTCAGCATATGGATATCCACGGCAGGCGCCGGGAGTGAACCCTGAGTGCGGACCCTGTCAATGAAACCTTCGAACTCACCGGAGTGGTTAAGCAACACTTCACTGGCAAAACCCAACTTGCTCAGCTCGTCGAACAACAGGCACTGTTCTGGCGGTGTCTTGTACAAGGCGGTATGGCTTGCTTGGCCGCAACTGGCACGCAACAAGCGAATGGCTGCCGGCCCGCTGTAAGACGTGACCGAGTTGAAGTTGTCGAATACCACATCCATCTGCTGGAACAGCGGGTTGTCACGCAGGCCCACCGTGTCGATATCATCCCAGGCCAACGAACACACGTTAATCAACAGCAGGTCGAACGGCGGTGAGTCTGTAATCGGCGGTTTGAACTCGACACGACGTGTTGCTTCGGTGGTATAGAAATCCTGCAAGTAGCGGTTAAGGGTTTCATTGTCGGGATCGGCAACCATTACTTTCTTGGTAGCAACCCCTGGCGAGGCAACCATCGCAACGGCTTGCTCAGAGGGGGCCTGCAAGGCCAGCAAGCTTGTAGCACCCAACCAGGCCAAACCGATCAGGGTAAACGTTGTTACCCGTAACCACTGATGCACAAGACGGTACAGCACCATCACCAGGAGCAACCAGCCACAGAGACTCCAATTGATAAAGCGTCCCGCCAGTTCGAGAAAATACGCTGTGGAGAAGGACATCAGCCCCGGGTGATTCAACACGTTAGCCAAAGGCGGTAACCAGGTGTCCTGATAGAACAGCATCACCCCCACTGGCAGCGCGATCAGGGCACGCAGGATCTCCAGTTTTCGATTATTCAGAGGCACCAACAAAAAAGCGGCAAAGACCAGATTGGGCAGTATCTGCAGGTTGAGGTACCCCATCCAGAGCATGACGAACTTGATCAGAAAATAAACGTTCCACACCCCCAAACCGGTGTTGCGTCGTACAGGCTGAGACGGAATGACTTTAAGCTGGCTCATCGGATTCACCCTTTACCGCGGTGGCCGCCACGCGACGACGCAGGCCTTTTGACTTCAGGTAACGGGGCCGCAAGCAACTTCGCAACAGCGTCGTAAGCGAACGCCAGAAACTCCTGAAAAAAACAACCAGTGCCAATGTCAGTACACTGCTGAGCGCAATGACCTGCAGTAGATCGGAGGTGCTCATGGGCGATACTCCGTGACGGGCAAGACCATAGGCCGCGGCGTGTAGGTATTACTGCGCTGCGTATCCACTACCGCCCCTGTATCGGCATCAACCGAAGCCAGCCGGGCGCTCACCTGGGGAACCGCTGTATCCAACAAGGCTTTGCGTGGTAAACCTTCAATACCAAACAAAAACTGGCACTCACTGAACAGGTCGTACCAAGGCAATCGGAAAATCCGCGCCAGTGCACTGGCCACGCCATCGGCCCTGCACGCAAACAGAAACAGGTACAACACACCGTCGAGCACACATGCAATATCGCCAAGACGACGTAGATCGATCTGGTCGAGGTATTGCTCAGCCGCCATGTCATTGCGCGGCTGCAACCTCAACAATTGATGGCTGACTTCCCCGGCGTCACGCTCATAGATCGGGTCCAGTATCGAGATGAATTGGTGCGGTGAGACCACACCACACACCGTCGGAGGCCGGAGCCGCTCAAACAACTCGTTTAACTTGATATTCAGGCTATGCCGCCAAACCTGCCCCTGAACACTGTCAACCAAACTGAAGAAACAGGCTGGCGAAACCCCATAGGGCACGATGATATTCGCCCCACAGGACACCAACAGACGCTCATCCCGATAGCGTAAGCAAGCGGCCAATTCCCGTACGATGATTTTCAGCGAAATGCCGCAGCTCTCGCGCAACTCATACAATCGCTGGGCGAGTTCCTCGACTTGCAGATTGTTCGTCACCCCCACTATGACGCTTGCAGCTTTTGCCCGGCTTGCCTGAAGAAAAAGGTCGTCATAGTTATCGAACTGCCTCCACTGATGAGACAAGGGTGATATGCCTTCCAGCACCGAGCGCAGCGCCAGGTAGAGCCGTTGGTCTTCGCTCTGTGCGGGTTGCGGATTGGTACGTTCGAACAAGGCCAGAGCGAATCCCTCAGGATGTGCCTCCAGTTCAAACTCCTGCTCACTGCACACGCCCAGCGGACTGTGCCAATAACTCAGTTGATAACGGCTAACACCGTCACGACGATAGAGCCGCGCCAGCCCGGAAAGCCGCTCATTCAGGCTTATCAAATGTGCATGAAGCTTCGGAGCCTGGCCATGACACAGCACCAGCAATGTGCAGCCGTGCCTATCCAACCAGGTTGCCAGGCTCTCACACCAGCGTTGCAAATTCTGGCTGCCGAACCCCTGCCAAGTGGCTGCAGGCAGCATCAAAACGATTGGGCTGCCCTTTTTGACCGCGGCTCGGCTCAATTCATGGTTCAACGATTCGAGCGCCGATCTGATTGAAGCCTCAGGCACTTCAAACAGCCTCAACGTGGCGGGGCCTGCGTGCCGTCCCAACGGGGCAACAACCTCTTGGGGGTCCTGGTTGAAGCACACCAAAGTGGCCGCTTGAATGTGCCCTAGCCCTTCCAGAAACTGAAATGCCAATATTTTGGCGTCGCTCACATGGTCAATGGACAGCCAGTAAAGCCCCCCTTGCCGCAGCAGCATTTGCTCATCGCGCAGATGTCGAATAGCTAGAGTGACCGGCTCCACTTCATTCCCCCTCCCTTGCAAACGCAAGGGATAGAAACCCCTATATACCAAGCATTTTCTCAGTAAAAAGAAACACCAAGCCTGATATCAATATAGTAGCGCTGAGTTTCTGGAGGTCTCTCTTTTAACGGCACCCGACCAACGGCAACTCATTGTCATGATGTTTAAACACAACCCATGAATTGCTGGGCTCACATTTTAGTCTATGCCCACGGCATGCAAGCGCCGCAACAACCGTGATAGCAATAAATCTCATTCCCCTTGATAATCAATCATCTTCATTGGATCCAATAACATATAGCGTCATGTCGTCACATTCTTGACAGACTCATTCATACCCCCAAGTAGCCACAGGTGGCGTATACGTTCTTGAAATTAACCAGGCAGACGACTATTTCAAATCAATATCTCGCCAATGCCTGTTAGCCCCCCTAAGTTGGTCAACTATTAACGTTACAGTACAGCCACCTTCCAGCATGACCAGCGCACTGCAAACAAGCAGTACAGATCATCATCTGTGAACAGTATTTTGGGCGGTTAGCTGGGCCAGTGTCCGGCGTCTTTACCGGTAGGGCCTTGAGAAAAGCGCGAAATCGACGTTTACCGGCGCCTGAATAGCTGACAGGCACCGGTTACGCGCAGCGCCTGGCTGACGCCAGGCGCGGATCCGGGCGAACCGAAGTCGCCCAGGAAGGGAGGCTGCTTCAGGCAGCCTTGTTTTTCAGAGCACGACGGTGAACCACTACACCCATGAGCGCCACGACGATGGACGCGATACCGGTAGAGATCACCAGCACCTGGTACTCATCAACGAAAGCCATGGTCACAAGGCACGCGATGATGAACGCAATCACCAGGTAGGTCAGCCAAGGGAACAGCCACATCTTCAGACGAATCTGCTTACCTTCGGCTTCCAGCTTGCGACGCATTTTCAGTTGCGAGAATGCGATCACCAGATAAACCAGCATGGCAATCATGCCGGTGGTGTTCATCAGTACGTCCAGTACATCCTTGGGCCGCAGAGTGTCGCTGAAGTTGATCAGGGCAACAAACACCGCTACCGAGCATGAACCGAGAATCGAGAATACCGGTACGCCGCTGCCGGCGCGGGTCATCTTGAAGATCGCCGGCGCATCGCCACGGGTCGCCAGGGAGAACAGCATGCGCGAGGCCGTGTAGTGCGCCGAAATCATGCAGCTGCTCACCGAGGTCAGAACCACGAAGTTCATCACCATTTCAGCACCAGGGATGCCCAACAGCTCCAGCGTACGACGGTAAGAACCATAGCCAGACTGGCCCAGCAGCGGATCGTTCCACGGCACCAGCGCTACGATCAGGAAGATCGAACCCACGTAGAACAGGCATACACGCCAAACCACCGAGTTGGTCGCCTTGACGATCTGCTCGGAAGGGTTTTTCGATTCGGCCGCAGCGATGGTAACGATTTCAGCACCGAGGAACGCGAACATCACCCCAAGCATGGCCACAACGACTGACTCAATGCCATTGGGCATGAAGCCTTCCACCGCCGTCAGGTTGCTGATGCCATGCACTTCGCCGGTCGGCCACAAATTGACCACGGCCATGCCACAGACCACAAGGAAGCAGACAATGGCCACCACCTTGATCAGGGCGAACCAGAACTCGAACTCACCGTAGTGCTTGACGTTGAAGAAGTTGACGCCAATCAGCGTCAGGGTAGCGATCAACGTGAAGGTATTGATGCTCACCGAAGGGAACCAGCCGTGCAGAATCTTGCCTGCGACGTAGGCTTCCCACGCCATCAAGATGACCCAGAACCACCAATACAGCCAACCGATGGTGAAACCGGCCCAACGGCCAATAGCGCGTTCGGCATAGGTGGAAAACGAACCCGTATCAGGCGATGACGTGGCCATTTCGCCAAGCATGCGCATGATCAGCACCACCAGGATGCCACCGGCCAGATAGGCGAGTACGGCAGCCGGGCCAGCGCTGTGGATCACACTGCCAGAGCCGACGAACAATGCGCCGCCGATGACCCCGGCAATCGACATCATGGTCAGGTGGCGCGATTTGAGCGAAGCACTGAGCTTGCTCTCATGCTCCGCCTTCGCTGTGGAAGTGGATGTGGATGTTGCGTCCATCAGTAGTCTACCTCGTGTTCTTTTTATCTAAGGAAACTCGTGAAAGCACGACGGTCGTCGCGTTCACCTCTGCATCAGCTGTCTGATTGTGTGCACGATGGTGTGCCCGAGCCGACAAACGGCCGCGTTGGGCAGGGTTTCTATCGTGCTCAGGCTCGTCCGGTGGGCCTGAGGTGTGGTGCAAGGGACGGATGAACGGCACCAATAGGCGACGACATCAGCGGAAAAGACGTGAACGGAGCACTCTCCGTCGGAAAAGCATCGGATAGATTGTGATTGTTCATGAAGCTTCAACGGCTTTGGTCTGGCGATAACTGACACCTAATGTAAAAATGTCTGACGCCAAGAGCCATGCACAGCGCGCACAAATCGTCACTGCACTGTACAGGTCGCCGATGCAGCACACTCCGTTTTCCTGCAGGTGCTTGGTGGTACGCTCATTTGAAGGCACAGCTTCCCCATGTTTGAATTACGACCCGACGCATCGCCCCCATTGGTCAACCAGATCATCAATGGGCTGCGTGAGTTGATCGAGAACAACACCCTCAAACCCGGCGCAAAAGTACCGTCGATTCGCGCCTTCGCCGCCACCTATTCGGTCAGCACGTTTACCGTAGTCGAAGCCTACGACCGTCTGGTCGCCCAAGGCCTGCTGATCAGTCGGGGCAATGCGGGCTTCTTCGTCAACCGCTCGGCAAACGAGCGGATCAACGCACAAGCCAGCAAACCGCGCCCGGTCAAACCCACGTTTAACTCCGAGTGGTACTTGCAGCAGATTTTTGAAAGCCGGCAACTGGCCTTCAAACCCGGCTGCGGCTGGCTGCCAAACGACTGGATGTTCGAAGACGGACTGCGTCGAGGCTTGCGTCAGGTTGCCAGCAGCGTGATGGAGCTCAGTGGCTATGGCGACCCCATGGGGCTGCTGGAGTTGCGCACGCTCACCGCCCAGAACTTGCAGCAGGACCTGCGCATCGTCGTGCCGCCTACCCAGTTGATGCTCACCCATGGCGGCAGCCAGGCGCTGGACCTGGCTGTGCGCACGCTGGTACAACCGGGCGACGTGGTGCTGGTGGACGACCCCGGCTACCCCAACCTGATGAGCATCCTGCGCTTTCAGGGGGCCACCTTGATCGGTGTACCGCGCACCCCGGCCGGCTATGACCTGGACCACCTCGAACGGCTACTCGCGCACCACCGCCCGACGGTGTTTTTCACCCAGCCGCACCTGCACAGCCCGACCTGCTCGCGCACGCCCCTCGTGCAATTGCACCGCCTGCTGCAACTCGCCTCGCAGCACGGCTTTCGCATTGTGGAAAACAACCTCTACGCCGACATGATCGCCGAGCCCCTGCCCTGCCTGACCAGCCTCGATCATCTGCAACAGGTGGTGTACGTCGGCAGCTATTCCAAAAGCATCTCCCCCAACGTGCGCGTCGGCTACATGCTGGCCAACCCCTCGCTGATGCAGCAATTGCTGCACCTGAAGATGCGTTCGGGCCTGACCACCTCACAGGTCATGGAACGCGTGGTGTATGCGGCTATCACCGATGGCCGATGGCGCAAACACCTCAAGCGCATGCGCCAACGCCTGTCGGAAGCGCAACAGGAAGTCAGCCGCCAGCTCACCCGGCTGGGCTTCGAATTGTTTGTCGATTCAGATGAAGGCATGTACATCTGGACCCGTCACCCGGCCATTCCCGACAGTGCCGCGCTGGTTGACGAAGCCCTCAAACACGGCATCATGCTCGGCCCCGGGCAGTTGTTCATGGTCGACTCACAAGCCACAGGCTGGATGCGCTTCAACGTGGCATTCAGTACTGAACCGGCACTGTGGGAGCAACTGGAGAAGTTGCTGATCAAGCATGTTCACGCCACCAAGGGGAGACTGATTGAAGCAAACTACAAGTGTTAGCAATCAGGCCGCCTGGGAAATAACCGTCAAATTTGCATGGACAGCCACGGAGACACTCATGTCCTTCACAATCAAAACCGTAAGTGCCGGTGAAACAGCGATGGCTGCGGCGGCCCTATGCGAGTTATGGCCGCGATACTCTGCGACTGAAATTGTTACTCAGGTTGATGCGTTTCTTCGTCCGAATGGCTACAACCTGATCGGACTTTGGACCGATGAGTCGCCCAATGCAGTCTGTGCATTGGGTTATCGAATCCAGCACTCCCTCTGGTTAGGAAAGTCGCTTTACGTCGTCGACATTGCAACACTCCCGCAATGGCGCGGAAACGGTTTCGGTTCAGCGCTGCTTGCCTGGGTAGAGGCAGAAGCAGAACGCTTGGGCTGTTCAGCCGTTCACCTTGACTCCGGTGTTGGAACTGACCGGGGCGCGGCTCATCGGCTCTACATGCAGCGCCACTATCAGATTGCCTGCCATCACTTCCTGAAGCGTTTGAGCTAACGCACCGAGCGTGCCCGCCTAGCGCGCGCACGCTCCAGGATAAGGCTGTTACACGCCGTGCATACCCTGAAGCCGTTCGGCATCAGCAGACTTGCGCTGGCGCTTTTGCTCATACATTG
The DNA here is from genome assembly GCF_002753995.1 of Pseudomonas sp. HLS-6. Classification (NCBI taxonomy): domain Bacteria; kingdom Pseudomonadati; phylum Pseudomonadota; class Gammaproteobacteria; order Pseudomonadales; family Pseudomonadaceae; genus Pseudomonas; species Pseudomonas sp. HLS-6. The sequence goes on along the minus strand of NZ_CP024478.1, from coordinate 2,081,670 downwards.
CACGGTCTGCAATCGTCAGCGCCTCGGAGATACGGACAGTCTTGTTGGTCACGGCAAGTCCATAGGACGCCTTGATGCCTTCCTCTTCAAGCGTTTCCTTGATCCTCTCGCACAGCGCCAGACCACCACCCCAGTCACAGTTGACGCCAATGATGCCGAACTCATCGCCCCCCAGCCTTGCGACAATATCCTCAGCCCTGGACGCCTTCTGCAATGCAAACGCTGCACGCTTGATCAACACATCGCCAGCGGCATGACCATCGCGGTCGTTAATGGCCTTCAACTCATCCAGATCGACGACGATCACAACAGAAGACTGGCGATAACGCTGGTAGCGCGCTTCTTCCTTGGCAAGAAGCTGAACCCATCCCGCACGGTTGTAGACCCCCGTCAACGCATCTGTGAGCGCTTGAGCCTGATAACGCTCAGCCCGCCTCTCTTCTTCGTCGACCCTGAGCTCCATCTGCAGAATCGTGCTGAGCATTTCGCCCACCAGCTCAATCAGTCCCTGATGCTCGGAAATGCTATCGGGCTTGGACTGAGGATCGATGCCGCACAACGTCCCAAACAAGCGTCCATCCGCAAGCAGAAGCGGCACGCCAATGTAGGCTCCAATTGGTATTTTCCGGCCTATTTCGGCAGCGGCATAAGCAGGGACCTGGCTTGAGTCCGAGGCAATGTTTGGCCCAAGCCCCTTGACCATCTCACTGCAGAAGGAGTCGTCCCAATTGAAGACGTCGCCAGGAACGACACCATAACCCCGGTCGTCACTGTGCAATACCGTCCAGTCGTTGCCCTCGGTTCGGGTCACCATGCACAGCTGGAAGCCTAGCGTGCGACGCAGAAAGGCCAGCGCTCTTATGGACGCACTTTCAAAATCATTCATGACATGCCCCAAGGAAAATACCAGACAACAGACGCCGCACCCGGATTAGAGAGCTGCTGGGCGGTGCCGATTAGCTTCAACGACTGAGCAAGAGATTCATCCAAGACTACCTCACCAGCGTTTGATGCAGCCTGAGCTCGGGCACCCGATTGAAGCTGCGAGCATGGTATCAGCAACTGACTCCCGCGGGCCGGTACAGACCATTCTGGAGCAGATGTTGAGGTGAAAAAACGATTATCCAGCTCATTACCGGAGCGCGATGGCCTATCAGCCCATAACCATCGAACGCGCCCAGCCGACTGCGTCATTTTGCATCAGCACCAACAACCTGCCACCATCGAGCTCCGGCTCAGACAGGGAGTGTTCCCCGCATATGAAAACCATTGCCAGTCACATCGATCCGAGCGTGATTGCACTTGCACTTGATCAGTCATTCAATGCCGTTTTACTGACAGACGCTGACGAAGGCGAGCATCGTATTCTCTACGCTAATCAAGCTTTCCTGCGAATGACTGGCTATCGCGAAGATGAGTTACTGGGACGTAACGCTCGTATACTCCAAGGGCCGGCGACCAATCCCGAGGTGATTGATCGGCTGCGCCAGTGCCTGCGGGATGGCACCCATTTTCAAGGCTCGACAATCAACTACCGCAAGAATGGACGCCCTTACACCGTTGAGTGGAATATTTCCCCAGTACACAACACGGCCGGCGAAATCACGCATTTCATTTCGATACAGCAGGACATCAGCAGCCTGATGGCCGCCCAAAATACGACCCAGCTGTTCGCCCACGTACTTAATGCAACCGATGATGGCGTCGTTATCACGGACGCCAGTGGCACCATCGAATTCGTCAACAAAGGCTTCGAAAAGATCACAGGATACGGGCTTACGGAGGTGCTCGGCCGCAATCCGAACATGCTCAAGTCTGGAGAACAAGATCCTGAACTCTATAAAGACATGTGGGAGACCCTGAAAAAGGGCCGCTCCTACAAAGGCACCTTTGTTAATCGCAGCAAGAACAACGAACTGATTTACTGTGACGAGACAATAACCCCACTCACTGACCAGGCAGACAACATCACCCATTACGTGAGCATTTTTCGCGACCTGACCACTCGTATACTCGAAGAGCAGATGTTTCGTGAAATGGTGCGCTTCGACGGACTGACCGGCGCACTAACCCGAGCAGCTGGAGAGTTGGCACTGGAAAAGGCCTACATGCAATCTCGTGGTAGCAAGCTGCCCATGTCGATCGCACTGGCCGACATTGACCACTTCAAACACGTCAACGACACCTGGGGACACACTGCCGGCGACACTGTCCTAAAAGCGGTGTCGCGCAGCATGATTGGTGCACTAAGGGCTAACGACAGTGTCATACGCTGGGGTGGCGAGGAGTTCCTGCTTATTTTCAGTGGCTGCGACCTGGACCAATCACTGCCGCTGGCCGAACGCTGCCGAAAGGCCATTCAGCACAACCAACATGAACACGCGGGCTGTATTACCTTGTCGATTGGATTGGGTGAGCTCCAGCCTGACGAAGCATTACCGGATCTGATCGAGCGAGTCGACAAAGCGCTTTACATTGCCAAAAACTCAGGCCGTAACCAGACGCAGGTATCACGCCGGTGAGTACCTCGTCCGGTACGGGCACGCACATACTGCTGCGTTCAGGCTTCTGCCTGTCAGCCTGCACGGCTAGCGTGAGGTTTTAACCTTCAGTACTTCGGTGTAAATGACATTGACCGTCTGACCGACCTTGAGGTTCTTCATTCGAGCCTGGAGTTCGGGATCCTCAACCTTGAGGACTGTCACTTTTCCTTCAGGAGGCAGCAAGGTCACTTCATGTTTTTTCAAGTCAATGTGAGTGATCTTCGACGTCACCTTGACCCGGCGAACCGCCTCACCACCCGGATGAGGATTGTCCTTGGCGGCGCGGGTGGTCATTGATTCATTGCTGACACCAGGCGCCCCCCCAACATTGGTGTCGAGCACGTAGGCGATTGAGCGAACAACAGTTATGTCAACGTTGTCGCCGACCTTCAAATTGTGCAAAGCCTTGGCTTGATCCGTTAGCTGGATAGTCACCGGCTTTTTGTCGGCGCCTTCAATAGTGACCTGATAATTCGCCGCATCAACGGCCAGCACATGCGTAACGACATGGCCTTCTATCGCACTACCGCCCAACGGCACATCGGCGGCAAGGGCCGTAAAGCTGGTAGCGGACATGATGGAAGCAAGAACAACAGTGCAGGCAAGGGAACGGATTGGCTTCATAGACTTACTCTTCCATGTGATGGCTGAGAGAACAACACGACGGATACCAAGGCACAGCGCTTTGTGGGTACGCCATAGCATAGTCATTGATTGCCAATGTGCCTGATCACAGCGTGAGTGATGACGGGCAGCCGAACGCTCCAGGATGTCTCGAGAATGCCGCTGCGCGAGCCGTGCCTGGCCCTCAGGGCTTACCAGTGGGCCAAAAGCGGCGGGCGCTACACCAACCTCTGGATCTGGCTCCAGCGTGGTTATGTGGCGCAGCACAAACGCAGAAGGCACTCGATGCAGGCCCGCTGAAGATCAAGGTCCCCCGTAAGTTCAATAAAGTGCTAGCAAGCTGTTGCAGCGGCAGTTGGTCGCGGCGCGTGATACATAGGCGACCTGAGCGGAAGAAAAACGGGACTGCGTGAAAAAAAGGCCGAGTCACCCGAAAAGTCACGCACATGAAAAAGCCCAGTCGTTTCCGAACTGGGCTAAGTCATTGAATTTAATGGTCGGGACGGAGTGATTCGAACACTCTACCCCTTGCACCCCATAAAGGTAAATCCCCATCCTATCTGATTCAGCCTGATCCGAAACAGAATTCTCAACCCCTTGGTTTTACTGGCATTTATCCATTTTCCCGTCCAAAATAGCCCAAAGAGATTCGAGGAAAGCCGATCTCAATTGGCAACGAATTGGCAACCAGAGAATCTCAATTGGCAACCAATTGGCAACGGGAAAACTAACCAGATGGCCAAGATTACAGATCGACAAATGACAGCCAAACCCGGCGCCAGTGACAAGTGGCTCAGTGAAGTTGCCATCTGGGGGCATGGCAGCCTGGTTGCTCGCATCACCACCAGCGGAGAACGCCTCTTTTATTTCCGTTACGCGAACAGCATCGGTGAACGTATCACCTATCCCATCGGCACCTACAGCCGTGAGGGGCTTGAGGGAACCATGACCCTGGCCGAAGCTGGCCAACGTGCGAAGGAACTTGCCGGCCTGCACAAGGCAGGAATTCGGGATATCCGGGAGCATTTTGAAGCTGAAGAGGCGGCGCGCGTGGCCACCCGGGACGCCGAGTTCGCTCGCCTAGCAGCAGAAAAAGCAGCCGCAGAAGCGGAACAAGCCCGACAGGCCGCAAGAAAAAGCGTCTCCGAACTATTCGAACACTGGGCCACAGTCGACCTGATCAACCGCAAGGATGGTGGAGCCGAAGTTCGCCGTATGTTTGAAAAGGACGTTTTGCCATTGTTAGGCAAAATAGCCGTGGCTGACGTAAAAAAAGGGCACGTCACCGAAGTGACCGATGCCCTCCTCGCTCGTGGCGTCAACCGTATGGCCAAACTGATCTTTAGCCTGATGCGACAAATGTTCCGGTTCGCAGTGGATCGAGATCTGATTGAGCACGATCCGACTGCCAGCATCCGCAAGGCCAAGATTGGTGGCAAGGATGTCGAACGCGACCGCGTGCTGAGCGATGATGAGATCCGCGCCCTGGCCCAGCTCACTCCTGAAGCCGGCCTACTTCCGTCCACCGAAGCTGCAATTTGGATTGCCCTCTCCACCTGCTGTCGCATTGGTGAACTGCTCAACGCACGCTGGGAGCACGTCGATCTCACCAAAGGCATTTGGTTTATACCGGCAGAAAACAGCAAAAACGGTAAAGCGCACAGTGTCACGCTCTCTTCATTTGCTATTCAGCAATTCGAAAAAACCAGAGCACTCAACAGTCGCTCTGCTTGGTGCTACCCCAACACGGAAGATAGCGGCCCAGTTTGTTCCAAGACCGTAACCAAGCAACTTGGCGACAGGCAGCGCCAGCCTGATCAGGGAGTGATGAGTAATCGTAGCGCCAAAGCACAAGCTCTCCTATTGAGTGGAGGAAAATGGACCCCACATGATCTGAGGCGCACCGGCGCCACCATCATGACTGCATTGGGAGTACTTCCTGAAGTAGCAGAGCGCTGTCTGAATCACACAGAAGAAAACAAGGTTAAACGCACCTATCAGCGTCACAGCTATACAAACGAAATGGCTGACGCTTGGCACAAGCTTGGATTACATTTGCACCAAATAACCTCAGACCTTCACCACCCCACTTCCAGAGTAGATCTTGTTGCACCTTTATCGCCCGCAGAAACCACAAGAGACCTCTAGCAACAAACGCTTGATCTCATTGGACGTCGACTGAGCTACTGAAACTTACCTCAAGCTGAGCCACGCCACTACGAACAAGAGGAGCATGAACATGTCATTCCGGAATGAACGTGAATCGAAACCAGACATGCCATACATGCGTACGGCGACACTATTACGCACCGAAGCTATAAAGTTGGCTCAGCGTGTGTTTGACTTACAGAAAAAAGCCCCATCTTTGCGCACGCAAGAGCTGCAAAGACTTTATGAAATGATAGAAAGCTTTGAGATCCAACCGCAAAAAGAAAAGGACGTCGACCTGACCATCCGCCAGGGCAAGGTCGCGATTGCAGATCAATTGGGTAAGCATGCCAATGCTGCCCTACAGCAAGCGGTTTATGTAACGTTTCTCCACGACAATTACGTGCTACTACAATGCACGCCAGGAGCTACCGCCACATGCGAGCTTCGCGTAGAGGACATGATCACAGCCTTGACAGTGGCCAATCGTCACTTGGCGATGTTCGAAGCACTCAAAAACCTTGAGGGCAAGCATTATGGAGTAAAGGCAGCAAAGGGAGGAAATACTAAAAATCAAAGACCCTCCAACAATGTTACCACGCAACTTGTTCACGCCATGGTTAAGGGCATGCTTTATAGAAACCCTAACTTCCAAAAACTAGACAAAACCACTGCAGCTGACAAGATGGCAACACGCATCTTCAAAGTCAATAGCGAATACGAGATACTAGATATCGCCAATCCTGATGACTTGAAGCATCTAGTGCGTAACGTCCTGTTCGAAATCTCCAAAAAAAGGGGTGTGCAAGAACGCAGCCGGCTGAATGGAGACCGCTTACAGCTAGGACACTCCCTGCGCCATTCGTTCCCCAAGCAGGATACGGAAGAGTCACGCCAGATGGATCTAGACGCCGCACGCACCCTGGGACGTATTGAAGGCGTACGAGCCACATTAATTCTGCAACTTAAGCAGCGCTTTGGGGATTTGCCGACATCAGCAATTGAAAAGCTGGAAGCTTCAAACGACATGGATCAACTGCAAACTTACGCAGAGCAGCTAGTGGAGGTCCGATCGGTGGATGACGTCATCCAGAACCTCCAGTGAACGATTTTAACCTATAATGAAACGCCATCCTAACGGGTGGCGCTCTCGACTTACAAGAAACGGCAAAACTTACAACACACCAGCAAGAGACTGAGACTTTCAGGCTATTTATCATAATCGAAATAATCAAAACAAATTTACACATCGACACCTACCCTGATCTCGACACAACATCACGCAGGAACTATACCCCTAAATTGAAGACTTGTAAGGAGAGATAATAGTTCTAGAAGAAAAATTACTTATCGAATACTCAGGAAAAATATCGAGATATGTGATTTTTCCAAATTTTGACCGAGAAACCTTACCCTGCGCAGTGAGCACTTCAATAGCAGAATCTAAACGCTTTACTTTTCGCAACTTCCAGGGCCCCTTTTGCAGTATAATATTCTTTGCTACAAATCGCTCACCCGCCTCACGCCATACTTGCAACCAGTCATCCAATTCTTGTGCGTCGATCTCTTCCTGAGGCGGCGATGAAAACAAACGCAGAAACTCGCCAGAGTACCAAAAGCACACATCGGCAGCAGCATCCAAGGTCTCTAGAGCTATATCACCACTCCTTCTCTCAAAGAAATGAAACAATGCAGCCACCCTTGCAATATTGTCTGCCAACTTTGACGCATGATCACCCATGCCAAAAAACCTTCCTCCCGGCCCAATAGCCGACTCAACCGCATTGAAAATTTCAATCCATTTTTGAGCCGCCTCCTGAGAAAACCTAATCACTAACCTTGACCTAGCAGGATCCATCAAAAATCCAACACTTTCTTTAAGTATCTCCCCAATGCGCTCAGAGAATTTCTCGCAACAACTCCAAGTGGCCACCCCTCCACCAATCAACCTAGTTCCCTGGGTCGATCTTGGATTACAAACCAAAAACCTAGCCCACAAACCAGATCCCCGTGATATCTCTCCGTTCTTCGCCATATAACTCAAGAAAGTTTTTTCTTGAACCATTATCGATACCGTCAGACGAGCTCTTAGCTCGTAGCTTTCAGACGTTATTCGATCAACAGTTATTGCATCCCCACTCCACAAGGCATTCTGCTTCGACAAATCATTAAATGCCTTGCCAGTCAACACTCCCCCACCCTCACTAGAAATTAGCCCTGCTGCAGGAATATTCTGGTATAACCCAAAAAACAAAGCCTCTGAAGTAGCATCTTCGTAAATCAACTTAAAACGTCTAGGCTTGACCGGCTCACTACCCATATGCGCCATAAATATCCGATATTCCTCACTTTCCTCTTCATCAGCTGAATGAAGTATTTCCTTCAACATGGCCTTCCGGCGAGCCTCCCAGACTGACCACTTCGCATTCCAATCAGAAAGCTCCTTAAGATAAATCAAATCCTTTTCATCCTGAAAATGGCGAACTCCTCTAAGAAATATATTCTCCGCCGTAGACTTCCTCTCTCCAGAGTTCGCAATCGTCAGCAGCATCAGCGATGCTGGAACTATTTGCCCATTCGGCTTACAAACATCAATCAAACCTTGAGAAGCTGTAGCGATCGCCGTCAGAGCAGATGAAAAAACGAGTGCCCTCGGGGCCTTTATATGCCCTTCCGCCTCATCCACTGCACTCACTATCACCGGTAAAGACATATACCTTGGAAAGCCTTCCTCCAAAGCAGAGGCCCCCCAAGACCCAAAGCTAGAGAAACTCATAAATTAAACACCTTCAGAGATCACGATAAAATCTTTCTGGCCTCTTCGATCCTAGATTCAATCCACCGATATATATCTTCCTCAACCCAACCCACCGCAAACTTTCCTAGTTTAATTGGTCTTGGGAATGTACTGTCGTATCTAGGCGACATTGGATTTAGCCGGTCATAAATTGTAGATCTACTCAGCCCAATGCACTCTCGCAACTGCCGAATGCGTAAAATTCTTAACGTTGATTTACCACTACTTTCGTTGCCCATCACCACGCCCTCTTCAGTTGCGAACTCAATAGGGAAGGACTCTACAGTCAGTGCCACTCGGAGTCGTCAGGGGTGCTAAATGGGTTTTCCAACACCAAGCAGATGTATTGACATCTTATGATTTCTGTGATTTGGAAATTCTCATCCTAGCAGCTTGTCCCCGCCCCACCGGATTTAGCCGGGACCACCATTGCAGTTGCTATTCCTGCTACTAATAGCAGGAATAGCAGCCTTGCTTGCCGTTCAGATCCCTTCCGTCCTTTGGAAACCAGTCGCCCCATAGCCAGGAAAAACGTTGACTCTCAGTCAGAACGACTCAGGGGGCCACTGATTGGCGGTCGATCCACAACTGCAGTAAGGCTTTTCCAGGCCCAGTGGGCCGACGTCGCCCCTGCTCCCAGTCCTGCAGCGTGCGAGCGCTGACCCCCAAATGCGCAGCGAGCTCTTGCTGGGTTAGCTTCAAGCGTTGGCGCAAGCAACATGCAAGCCTGATGATGCTTGAGTCTAGCGTGACGCCGTGACACATCTTTGGCCGTTTATGCAGGAAGATCTCCGAGACCTCGAAATTAGACGAAGCAGCTCCAGGTAAAGGTAATGTGCAATTTGTCTCCGGCGCTGTATTTACCCTCGCATGCCATGGGAGCGGAGCAGCCCGTACAGATAGAGATGACTCCATCGACTCATACCGAAGCTCCTCAGACTGTTGCTCATACTCAGGATGTTCGGCGAGAAATTTACGACGCCAATAATCGCTATAGCTCATTTAACTAACCCCATGCTGTTGAAATGAGGCACGGCAACGCCGTACCATACCATTGCAATGGAACCCGGACTTAAAAGCATCTAATCAATAGATTGCGAAAACCGCCGTCAGCTATCCTTCACCACCAGCCGGACTATGAGACCAATAAAAGCAAACCCAGAAAAATAGAATAGGAAAGTTACAATTTGATTTATACGGCAGCGCCGTAAAAACCAGGCATATTCAAGGCCTTGATCACACAGCTACGACTCTGCCGTAGCTGCAATCATAAAAATCTTAATCAAAATAATTTCAAACCTGTATTACGCAATGGAGAGCAAGCAATTAGCGCTTGCGCCTTCTATTTAATTTTAAGTTTTACAGGAGTCCGAATTATGCCTATTTGCTGCCCTTCATGTGGTTCTCTGCGCGTTTTCGCTCGCAACCATGCTCGTAAGCTCGGCGGCATCGCCGGTACGGTCGGAGGCACTGCAAGCGGTGTTGCAGGCGCCATGACTGGCGCACAATCTGGCGCTGCACTGGGAGCTATTGCTGGTCCGATAGGAATGACTCTCGGTGGCTTGGCGGGTGCGATTCTCGGTGGCTTAGCAGGCGGTACCGCTGGTGGCTTGGCCGGAGCCAAAATGGGCGAAGAGATTGATGCCCGAGTTCTCGACAACTACGAATGCCTTAACTGCGGCCAGGCATTCTCCCAAGCCGAGCACTGATCCTGCACACCTCACCTAATCGCATCATCCGATCCCCTCCCCTTATCACATAGCCGCATGGCTTAGCACCCATCCCACAAGGGCCGGGCGCTATGCTGAATGCTGCGCGTTCCGACAAGGAGCTCTCTAATGGCACATCTCATAGAAACCATGGCCTACGCTGGCGCTACCCCGTGGCATGGCCTGGGCAATCAACTCCCCCAGAAGCAGCCCATCGAGGTCTGGCAACGTGAAGCTGGCATGGACTGGCAGATCCAGGAAAGCCCAGTGCACTTCAAGTCGGATACTGTCGGTCACCTTGGCACTATCCACTCCTTCCCCGAACAGAAAGTGCTCTACCGTTCCGACACCAAAGCTCCGCTCTCGGTGGTCTCCCAGCGCTATCACACCGTACAGCCGCGTGAAGTGTTGGAGTTTTATCGCGACTTGACCGAGGCCTCCGGATACGAGCTGGAAACGGCCGGCGTACTCAAGGGTGGGCGCAAGTTCTGGGCGCTGGCACGTACCGGGCAAGGCACAGAACTCAGGGGTAACGATCAGGTGAATGGCTATCTGCTGTTGGCGACCTCCTGCGATGGCACCCTGGCCACCACGGCAACACCAACCACCGTGCGGGTAGTCTGCAATAACACCCTGACCATCGCCCTCGATGGCAGCAGCCGGGCGATCAAGGTGCCACACAACACCCGCTTCGATCCGAAGATAGTGAAGAAGCAACTCGGTATCGCCGTTTCGCAATGGGACGACTTCATGTACCGCATGCGAGCACTGGCCGAACGCAAAGTGCAATGGCATGAAGCATTGGGTTACTTCATGACCGTGATGTGTGAGACCAGCCCGACCGGCGCTCTGCCGGAGCAACTGCCCAACGAGCGCGCCCTACGCAAGGTCCAGGAACTGTACGAGGGCCGTGGTCGTGGCAGCCAACTGGACTCAGCACGCGGCACTGCCTGGGGCCTGCTCAATGCCGTGACCGAGTACGTCGACCACGAGCGCCGTGCCCGCAGTAACGAGTACCGCCTGGACTCGGCATGGTTCGGTCAGGGAGCACAGATCAAACAACGCGCCCTGGATGCCGCTCTGCAACTCGCCGCCTAACCCTTACTTACCTCACCCCTTGCGCCCGGTCAGCCATGTGCTGGTCGGGCGTTTTTTATACCAGCAGGTAAAGACGATGAAAGCAACGTCATTGAATAGCAGCACCCGCCAGAAACGCCCCGCCCTGCGCCTGGTCAGCACCAAGGAGCTGCCCCGCGAGGACTGGTTGCAGATCCGCAAGCAAGGCATCGGCAGTTCGGATGCTGCCGCTGCGGTGGGTCTGAATCCCTACAAGTCGCAGCTTGAGCTGTGGTTGGAGAAGACCGGTCGCGATGCCAGCATGCCCAAGGTCGATCCTCACGATGAGGAAAGCCCGCTGTACTGGGGCAATGTGCTGGAGCCTATCGTGGCCTGGCATTACAGCAAGCGCAGCCAGCACAAGGTCCGACGGATCAACGCGGTGCTGCAGCATCCCGATCCGGCGCTGCCCTGGATGCTCGCCAATATCGACCGCGAGGTGATCGGTACCGACGATGTGCAGATCCTAGAGTGCAAGACTGCCGGCATAAACGGGGCACGCCTCTGGAAAGAGGGCGTGCCCGAGTATGTGCAATTGCAAGTCATGCACCAGCTCGCCGTCACTGGCAAGCAGGCCGCTGATGTGGCGGTCCTGCTCGGTGGTCAGCATCTGGAAATCCATCGCATCACCCGCGACGAGGCACTGATTGCTCGGCTGATTGATCTGGAACGGCTGTTCTGGGATTACGTCGTCAGCGACACCCCTCCACCGGCCGATGGCACAGCGTCTGCGGAAGCGGCATTGCGCTGCCTCTACCCCGAGGATAACGGAAAGACTCTGGACTTCAGCCAGCACACGGAACTGACCAGCACCTTCCTGGAGCTCAAGTCTGTTCGTCAGCACATTGCTCAGCAGGAAACGCGTGAGGCGCAGCTCAAGCAGGTTCTGCAGCAGGCCATGGGGGAAGCCACCCGTGCAGAGTTTGCCGAGGGCTACATCAGCTGGAAGAAATCCAAGGACAGCATTGGTCTGGATGTCGAACAGATGCTCAAAGACAAGCCCTACCTGCAGGCTCGCTACCCCAAGGCCAAAGCAGGCACTCGTCGCTTCCTGATCGCCTGAAACAACCTGCTCACCCTAGCCACCCGGACCGCTCATGTCCCGGTGGCTTTTTTATTTTCAGATCAAGGATAACCGCCATGCTCAAAGGTTTTGCCATCACCCCGCCGGTGCTCGGTCGCATTTCCATCGGCAAAGTCGTCGAGAAAAACGGCAAGCGCCTGCCGGAGAAGGACGATCAGTTCACCATCACCTCGCAAGTCCAAAGCCGAGACGGCTGGCTGCTGCACCCACTCAATGAGGAACTGCGCAATGGCCAGGACGGCAAGCTGCGCAGCATTCCGATTCGTTTGCTGTTCAACGAACCGGACCTCAACTTCCGCGCGGACTACAGCCTGTTCGACCGTACTACCGGCAGGCCGTTGTGCGTCGGCAATGGTGAAACTTGCAAGCGTTTGACCAAGGACGGTATCCAGTCGCTGCCCTGCCCTTCACCCGATGGCTGCCCACTGGCCCAAGGCAATGCCTGCAAGCCTTACGGTCGGCTAAACGTGGTGATTGGTGATGACGACCCACTGGGCAGCTTTGTCTTCCGCACCACTGGATTCAATAGCATCCGCACCTTGGCAGCGCGCCTGCATTACCTGCAAGCCATCTCTGGCAATCGCCTGGCCTGCCTGCCATTGGAGCTGCGTCTGCGTGGCAAATCCACCCGTCAGAGCCACGGCACGCCGATCTTCTACGTCGATATCACGGTGCGCAGTGGACTGAGTTTAGAAGACGCCCTATTGGCCGCCAAGCAACTGGAGGAAACCAGGCAAGCCTCGGGCTTTGACCAGAGCGCCTTGGATCACGCAGCCCGGCAAGGTTTTAACAATGGCGCTTTTGAAGACAGCGAGGAGGACAGTGGCGCCATTGTCGAGGAGTTCTTTCCCACTGCTGAAACCCCACCCAGCAAGGCAGAGGCCCAACCGGCAGCGCCGTCAAAGCCCTCACTGGCTCAGAAGCTGGAGGCTCAGGCTATCGAGCACAGCACTAGGCCTTCCGTCCAGTAACGCTCTGCTCAACCTCCCCAGCCTTCCCCATTCTTACAGGAATACCGTCATGAAATATCACAAGCTCAAAGTCGGAGAAGCGAGTGGCACCTACGTCATGGAATCACCCGTCACCGAGGCCGACATCCTGCAGATGGCGCAACAACTGGCCATGAGTCGTCTGTCTAAAGGCCGGGCATTGACTGAGCCGAAGCAGGTGTTCAGTCACCTACAAACCCTGCTGCAGTACCACGAGTATGAAGTCTTTGCCCTGCTGCTGCTCGACTCAAAACATCGGGTCATAAGCTTTAGAGAACTGTTCAGAGGCACTCTGGATGGCGCGAGCGTATACCCGAGAGAGGTGGTCAAGATCGCCTTGGAGCACAATGCTGCGGCCGTCATTATGGTTCACAATCATCCCTCCGGTGACCCAGAACCCAGCCAAGCCGATCGGACCCTGACCATCACCCTCAAGAACGCTCTGAACATGGTCGGCACCTGCCTATTGGATCATGTGGTGGTTGGCCATGAAGGTTGCGTGTCGTTGGCCGAACGAGGATATTTGTAAAAAAAATGGCTAACCGCCTCTATGGTTGCCTTTGGCTGAGTCCAAAGGCCGCCACCGAGGCGGCTGACGAGGCACTTTATTTTTTTGCGTTAAGTCCAGCTAACGACTGGATACCCACATGCATCTTGGCAATGAGTAATGAGATGGCTTCAATCAACCAGAAGCAGAGGTTCTGCCGACTTAATTTTTCGGTGAGCCCAATGCTCCCAAGCAATCACCAGCATCCGAGGCATCCAGTCTCAGTTCCAATAGACTTGATAGAAACTGGCCAAGGCACGATGTGCCATTTACGCGTTGTGGGATAGGAATGATGCTGACTAATCACCGGCGTTCTCTCGTGGGATTGATCATCTTGGCCGTCGGCCTCATTGGTTTCTCGGCCCAGTTGCTGTTGAAATCCGAGATTCACCGCTGGGAAACGCGCTTCTCCGAATACGTGCAGAATATTTCCAGTGACGTGCGCAATCAACTGGATAGCAATGAAGCTGTCTTGGCGGGCTTCTCAGCATTTCTCCAGGCTGTCGATCAGAGTGACGCGGATGCTGCGGCCCACTATGCCGCAACCGTTTTGGCCGCGTACCCTCATATTTACATGCTTGAGGTAGCACGGGGGATGCCCATGTCCGAGCAGACGGCCTTTGCAGCGCTGTTGCGCCGCACCTGGCGACCGGACTTTGAGTTTAAGGATTTCCCGAGTCTTACCCACCAACCTGCCCAGCGCCAGGTATATCTCGGCAAGACTTGGCCTGTGCTGTTCATGTATCCGGTACGCTCGGAAGCCAATGCGATATACGGCGTAAAACTGGAAACCGTCGGCTATCTGTCCTACGCGCTGGCCCAGACCCAGAATAATCTGAAGCCTGTCGTATCGCCGGTGTTCTCGATGTATGAAGGCGGGAACGCCTACATTCTGATGCAATCAGTCAGTCGACCGGAACAGGCGCGAGAGCATTCTCGGCCCAATTTTTTCGGCAGTACCATGGTGGCGTTGCTATTAATCAAGACGGGCTCGTTACTGGAGGCCGTGAATCATGCGAATGTAGACCCCTTGGTTGGCATCAGTGCCGTCCTGAAGACCGCTGCCGGTTCTGAAAACAATGTGTTTTCAACGGAGACCGAGCAGGTTGACTTCTTGGACCGTCTATTCCTACCGAGTCTGAACGACCGAGTCGAGATCAGGAGTGCTTCGCAACCCATGACCTTGTTGTTTGAGCGCCAGTTGCGTCTAACGGATGTCCTTACTAAGGAAACGCTGATGATCTTGGCGGCTTTAGCCGTGGCCCTCGTTCTCATGCCGATTGTACTGATTCGGCATTTCAAGGCTATTAAAATTGCCGAGCGTGAGCACGAGCGCTCGGCCTATCTCGCAACCCACGATGTGCTCACCCAACTGCCCAACCGCTACCTTTTTGCCGATCGCTTCGATCAGGCATTCTCGCGTTGGAAAAGACATGGGGTTTCGTTTGCCGTGATGGTGATCGACCTGGATCATTTCAAGGAAATCAACGACAAGTACGGCCATGAGCTCGGCGACCAGGTTCTCCGTGCTGTGGCTGATCGCATGCTTCAGGAAGTACGTTCGTGTGACACCGTAGCGCGCTACGGGGGGGATGAATTGGTTGTTCTGATGACGGATCTTGCCAGCCCCAAGGATGCGGCGATCATGGCGGAGAGGATGCTGGAGGCTATCGGGAAGCCTATCGTGACAACCGCAGGAGAACTGTTCGTCTCCTGCAGTATCGGAGTCTCGCTATGCCCGATCCATGGCCAGAGCCTCGATACGTTGCTCAAGGCGGCGGACCAGGCCATGTACAGCGTCAAACAACTGGGGCGGGAAGGGATTGCCTTGAGCACTAACAATGTCCAATAGACTGCCATTGGCTGTGATGCTAGTGTGGTGTTTCAGAAATACCACTGAAAATCATTTGCCCAGCGCTCGCGCCGCGCGAGCGACTGAGGCAAGGATGTCCTCGGCCTTCTTGTGCCACCGAAATGGCTTCGGGTTCTCAATACGTACCTGACGCCTTCATTGGCGCCTTTTCCAACGGTCGCTCACCACCACGCCTTTTGGACGCAGCAGCACCGGGTGGTTTGAAGCCAGCTCCTGCAAGCAGACTTCGGGAGACCTACTCCCATCTTTGATACAGCATCGCTGGCTGACGCCAGCGTTCGTGACACACCCCAATAAAGTATTTTCACTCGATTACGGTGGCGATTCAGAAAGACGAAGAGCACAGGGTCGAACACGGCCACCTTGATGTCCAGTTCGACCAGGGCGGCCAAGCCGTCGATGGATTTTCGAAAGTCTACGGGCTTGGGGTAGAGGTAGACTTTTTCCACTTTGGCGTCGGGGCGCATCATGGCGGGCGGGCTCCAGAAAGAAATCGGGAGCACAGCATCCGGGATCAGCCAAGCGTCTTGAATGTGGGGTTCATGGCGCGCTTACGGTTGGAGGTACGCCCTTTGGCTCTGGTTGGTGCCGATTAGTATATCCCTGCTTGGACAGATCAACGGCTGTCGATACTGGCTCCTCCACGATTTTTTGTCACCTCTGATTGTCGATCGCGATCTCAGATAACTCCCACACAAATAAACTTGTAATCCCCCAAAGAAACACGACAAACTCACAGGCCGACACCCCAACATCACGATAAAAAAATAAAATGTAACTTGGTTTTATTTATATTGGGCCAGCTTTTGATCCACATCAATCTAACAATACAGCTTACCAGAAGAAACAATAACTTAAAAAATAGCACGCACTCACATGCAAAGCACTGGAGCCAGTAAAATCCCACACAACAAGTTACTGATATGGTCTTCACAACTTATCAGTAACTTTCATGAACAACAAAACCCCAAAAGCACCATTCAACACTTCGCAATCACGAGCTTCGATTCAGATCGAAAATATCGTCAAGATGATTGAGAACACTAGCGAACCAGCCTTTCATATTACCGAGAGCACCACTGGTTATGAGCACATAGAGCTCAGCAGCCTGTCTGGGCTTTTCTTCAACATTCAGCATCTGCTCAGCATCCACACGGACCACTACGAATATAGTGAGCACCTCAAATTATTTTGGAGAGCTTGTAGTGAAGTCGGTCTTGAGCGCAGCCCAGTTGGTCCCGTATGCCTAGACCCTACGGGCCTTTATTACCTCAGCTTTCACAGTTCTATGAACAAGTTAGTAAACAGAGTCAGGCAGCTAACGCGCGAGCCTGGATACAGGCGCAAAGCGAGTGACCGTAGTTACCAAGCACGACAGCGCGAAGCGGACGTGGAAACCTACACCCGCGCAGTACTTAACCGCTACTCACGTACTGTCGTCGTTCGAGTAGACCTTCATTATTTGGAAATAGTTGACCCTTTACTACGTATCGAAGATCTATTCAAAGACTTAGCAACTCTGATTAGATCTCGCGAACGCAATCCGATCTTCGAATATGAAACTGGCTATATTTGGTCTGTAGAGCAAGGCAAGAACAAAGGCTTCCACATCCATACTGCCTTCTTCTTTAACAGCGCGCACGTTTATAGTGACTGGCACAAGGCGCAGGAGATAGGCGCTCTCTGGGAGAAAATAACGGGTGGACGGGGTTACTTTTTCAACTGCAACGCAGACAAACAAAAATATACAAAACTCGGAATCGGCACCATTAAGCGAGCCGATACGCAGGCTTGCGAAAACGTCATAAACACAATGCGCTATCTAGCCAAGGAGGAGCAATATCTGCGTATAAAGCCAACCAGAGCACGAACCTTCGGCATGGGACACTTCCCGTACTGACGATATTCAAGCATCCATCAAATAAGATCAACATAAGAGAACAGCCTTCCGTAGGCTGTAGGGCACGTACATAATCAAGTATTCGGCTGGGTGACCGCCGAATACTCACACCATCGTACAGCTTAATCCCTAATTACCTTCTACCGGGCACGACAATGGCATATCGTTAAAAGCAGAACCAATATCACCGAGGGAAGGTCTGAAGTAGCCGGATATTTCGCGCCAACTTCAGCCCTTGCCGATTTTGAAAGCGGACAATCGATCAAAAACCGGACAGATAGCCCACTCAATCCTCCTTTTTTGGCCGTCGCGAGCATCTCGCAATGGCCATTTCCCATATTACAGGCGCACCTCTCCTGCGGTGGCAATCAAATGTCGACGTGCCATCCACAGGTTCGACAGTGCGAACAGTGTCATCAGCTGCGCGGTGTTCTTGGCCAGGCCGCGGAAGCGTACCTTCACGTAACCGAACTGGCGCTTGATCACCCGGAATGGGTGCTCGACCTTGGCCCGCACCTGCGCCTTGGCCTTTTCGATCTTGCGCTTGGCTTTGTAGAGCGGGCTGTTCTTGCCGAGTTTTCTGTATGTGCTGCGACGCGCCGCGACCTGCCAGATCACTTCGCGGCCCGCATGTTCTGAGCGCTTTTCGACCCCGGTGTAACCGGCATCGGCGCAGACGACGTTCTCCACGCCATGCAGCAGTTTGTCGACCTGGGTGACGTCCGCCACGTTGGCCGCCGTGCCAACCACGCTATGCACCAGCCCCGACTCGTCATCCACACCGATGTGGGCCTTCATGCCGAAGTGGTGAGTCGGCCACAGGAACTGCCCCCGTAGCCGCTCGCAGAACCGTACGTGACACTCTCGCGTCATACGGCTCCCGTTATCCAACCTGTTGCTCGGTTACTTGCCAGTGATAAAACAGTCGAGGGGCAGCCTTATGCACCGTGTCCAACCATTCAGATATACGCCGCTTGCGCCCGTGAAGTATTTTGTACTTACGACCGGCCCAACGCTTGAGCGCGCTATCGATATGTCGAAAGATACCAAGCATGGCCGTCCGATAGAACGCGCCATAGTACTGCCACCAACCTTGTATCACTGGGTTGTAAAGCCGAGCCACAGCAGCCAGCGTCACATGAGTTTGGCGGCTGACCCGCCACTCGCGCACTGCTCGCCGCATCCGCTTCAACGCTTGCGCACTGACTCCCGGAAGGAAGCTGGTGAAAAGCTTGTTCTGCTGGCCGATTGCCTTCCTAGGTCTAAAAGTGAAACCAAGGAAGGTAAAGCTCACATGCGGATACCCTGCGCGTCGATTGCTGTCCTTGCAGTACACGATTTTCGATTTCTCGGGATGCATCGTGAGGCCACAAACCGCTAGACGTGAAGCGATTGAACGCATCACGTGTTCTGCTTGCCTCTGGCTACGACAATGCACTACCGCATCATCGGCATACCGGGCAAAAGGACAGTTTGGGCTATTTCGTTGCATCCATGCGTCAAAGGCGTAATGCATGAACAGATTCATCAACATGGGACTGATCACGCCGCCTTGCGGGGTGCCACGTTCGCGTTGAATGCGAACGCCATCTGCTGCCTCGAATGGAGCAACCAGCCATCGTTCGATGTACAGCAGTATCCAATCCTCTTTGATATGGGTTCGCACCGCTTTCATCAGCAGTTCATGATCAATGTGATCGAAAGCCGCCTTGATATCAAACTCCACCACCCAGTCGTATCGCCAGCAGCGTTCGCGTGTGATCGCTATGGCCTGTTTGGCTGAACGTCCTGGTCGGTATCCATATGAGTCCGGATGGAAAAGCGCATCCAGCTTTGGCTCGATGAGGAGTTTGACTACAGTTTGTGCGATACGGTCGCTGACCGTCGGCACTCCCAACCTGCGTATACCCCCCGATGCCTTCGGTATCTCAACAGCCTTGACCGGCGGCGGGAAATAAGACCCCGACGACATTCGATTCCATAGCTTGTAAAGATTCTTCGGCAGGTTCCGCTCAAAATCGGCAATGGTCTCATCGTCGATTCCAGCAGCTCCCCGGTTGGTTCTGACCTGCTGATAGGCCTCCCATATCACGCGCTTCGCTATGTTGTAAGGTTTGTTCGAACTCACACCGCTCATCCCCTGAGGTTGGCGGCGTTCGTTGACAGGATAACGCCTCCCCTTCGCTCCAGCTTCATTACAAAGCCTTCATCACTACTACAGGAGGCTCCGCCCCTTATTCCAGCATTGGTATTCTTCCTCATGGTTTTAGCCATTTGTCATTTTCCTTTGCATCTGGAACAAGGTTCTCACGTTCCGTACCCAAGCCTGTATGAAGATCATGCCGCCTTTACACCGGCTGCCACTGGGGCCGTAAGCAGGTAACGCCCCAACTCGTCCTGAAGCCAATACTCAACCTCAGTTTCGACAGCACTTTAGGGAATAACGATGCGTCATCGGACGGTTTGCTCTCGCTCATCTTCTCCATACTCACCTGCCATCATCATGGGATGACTTTTCCTCGGTCGCTCACCACCGCACCTTTTGGATGCAGCAGCACCGGGTGGTTTGAAGCCTGCTCCTGCAAGCCGACTTCGGAAGGCCTACTTCCATCTTCGGTACAGCATCACAGGTCATACGACCTGTGTTCGTGACACACAGTACTGGTTACCCTTCTTGGTCTGGTGCATTTCCGGGTCACGCTTGCCGTCCTTGTTCTTGGTCGAACTTGGCGCATTGATCAGCGTGGCATCGACGATAGTGCCTTGGCGCAACGACAAACCTCGGTCTCCCAGGTAGCCATTGATCACAGCCAGGATGCCGGCAGCCAGTTCGTGTTTCTCCAGCAGGCGGCGGAAGTTGAGGATGGTGGTTTCATCCGGAATGCGCTCCAGGCTCAGTCCGGCAAACTGGCGCAGGATGGTCGTCTCGTACAGCGCTTCCTCCATCGCCGAGTCGCTGTAGCCAAACCAGTTCTGCATCAAATGTACGCGCAGCATCGCCATCAGCGGATACGCCGGACGACCACCTTCGCCCTTCGGGTAATGCGGCCCGATCAACGGAATCAAACCCTTCCACGGCACCACCTGAACCATCTCGATCAGAAACAGCTCTTTGCGGGTCTGCTTACTCTTGCCGGCGTATTCGGCATGGGCGAAGGTCAGTTACTACATCGGAAAACTCGGCAGGTGGAGTCCAGGCATTTTGGCAAAATCGGGAAGTCTTCTTCAGGATTTCCCTAACTGGAAATAGGTAGTGCTACTGTCTTTATGTTGAGAACTCAAGAGTTCAGTCATCAGCCCTCAATTTGCAAACTTTACCCAGCAAGCCAGTGCCAGCGCAACACAGCAGGTCCAGCCCGAGAACAGCCAGCGCCAAACGCACGCTCGCGGCACGAAGCCCACGCCCCTGACAAAGGCCACACTCATCGCCACGAACATGGCCGTTGCCAGCCCGTGATCAGCTTTCCCGTCCGGGGCCGCCATCAGCGGCGGATAGAGCGTACACACGAGCATGATCGCGATCGCGATAAGCAGGCTCAGCGGGTGGAGGCGTGAGGACGCCGAGGCGTCGGCGACCCGCGTCATCATGGCTGTGCCTCGTCACGGTCACTCTGGGCACGACCGGCTTCGGTCTCGCCCCACATCGCATTCAATATGGCCAGCAGTAAGGCAAAACCGACTCCCAGCATCCAGGCGAAATACCACATGGTCCTTGCTCCTCTGAGGGCCTTAGTAGGCAGAATGTTCGTTGGCTTTGATCTGTGCCACGGTGACCTTGCCGCGCATGACGCGATAGGCCCACGAGGTGTAGATCACGATCAGCGGCATGAAAATCAACGTTGCCCAGAACATGATTGCCAGGCTTAGATGGCTGGACACGCTGTCCCACACGGTCAGGCTGGCCGCCGGCACGGTTGATGACGGCATGACGAACGGGAACATGGACACACCGGCGGTGCTGATCACCCCGACCACCGCCAGCGACGAGGCGACAAACGCGGCGAGTGTACGGCGCATCAGCAGCAAAAGCGTGGCACCGACGGCGCCGGCCATGCCCAGCGCGGGCAGCAGCCACAACGCTGGATAATGGTCATAGTTGGCCATCCAGGCCCCGGCGTCGCGTACCACGGTCTTGTTGAGAATGTCCGGCAGCCCGGCGATGTCCACTACCGAGGTAATGCGATAGCCTTCGATCGACTGCAACCACACGCCAGCAATGATGAATGTGCACAGCAGCACCAGCGCTGCGCCGACCCCGCCCTTGATGGCGCGGGCCTGGATAACGCCTTCAGTGCGGTGCGCCAGGTAGGTACTGCCTTGCAAGGTGATCATTGCACTGCTCACCACACCGGTCAGCAGTGCGAAGGGGTTCAGCAATTGCCAGAAACTCCCGGTGTACGTCGATACCAGCATGTCATTGAAGTGGAACGGTACGCCTTGCAGCAGGTTGCCGAAGGCGATCCCGAACACCAGTGGCGGCACGGCCCCGCCGACGAACAGGCCCCAATCCCAGATGCTGCGCCATTTGGCATTGTGGATCTTGCTGCGATAGTCGAAGCCCACCGGGCGGAAGAACAAGGCCCACAGGACCAGAATCATCGCCCAGTAAAACCCGCTGAACGCGGTGGCATACACCACCGGCCACGCCGCGAACAGTGCGCCGCCGGCAGTGATGAACCACACTTGGTTGCCGTCCCAGTGCGGCCCTACGGTGTTGATCGCTACGCGTCGTTCCAGGTCCGAGCGGCCTACAAAGGGCAGCAAGGTGCCGACCCCCATGTCATGACCGTCCATGATGGCGAAGCCGATCAGCAGTACGCCGACCAGTGCCCACCAGATAATTTTCAGGGTGACGTAATCAAGCATGGTGGAGTTCCTTCAGGTTGGCATCGTGAGCATAACGGCCGGTTCTGAGGCTGCCGGGCCCTTGACGGGCGAACTTGACCATCAGGAACATTTCAACCACCAGCAGCACGGTGTAGAAAGCCACGAATCCAGCCAGCGAGCCATAGAGGTTATTGATGCTCAGGGTGGAGACGCTCATGTGGGTGGGCAGTACGCCATAGATGGTCCAGGGTTGACGGCCGTATTCAGCGACGAACCAGCCCAGCTCGCAGGCAATCCAGGGCGCAGGCAGCATGCAGAGTGCCCAGCGCAGCAGCCAGCGGCGGCGTGTACAGGCCGATTGCAAGGTGCTCCAGAAGGCCACCCCGAACAGCAGGAGCATGGCAAAACCAAGGGCGACCATGATCCGGAATCCCCAGAACATCGGCGTCACGCGCGGTACGGTATCGTTCACTGCCTTGTCGATAATCGCCGGTGTGGCCTGGTTGACATCCTCGACGTACTTTTTCAGCAGCAGGCCAAAGCCCAGGTCCGTCTTGTAGGCTTCGAAGGTGTCGAACGCCGCCTTGTCGGTGCGATCGGCCCGCAGGGCTTCAAGCGCATTGACGGCAGTAATGCCACGCAGAATGCGCTCGCGGTTTTTCTCTTTGATGTCATGAATGCCCGGGATCTGCTTGCTGACCGAGCGCGTGCCGATCAAGCCCATTACCCATGGCACGTCGACTTCCCAGTTATTTCTGGACTCGGCTTCATTTATGCTGGCCAGCAAGGTTAAGCCTGCCGGTGCGGGTTTGGTTTCCCACATGGCTTCCATGGCCGCCAGCTTGGTTTGCTGCGCCTCACCCACCGTGTACCCCGACTCATCCCCAAGCACGATGACGCTGAGCACCGAGGCCAGGCCGAAAGCCGCCGCCACCCGAAAACTGCGCTTGGCGAACTCGACATCACGACGCTTGAGCAGGTACCAGCTGGAAATTGACAACACGAACATCGAACCGGTGACATAACCGGCGGACACCGTGTGCACAAACTTGGCCTGGGCCACCGGGTTGAACACCACTGCCCAGAAATCGACCATCTCCATGCGCATGGTGATGTAACTGAACTCTGAACCCACCGGGTTCTGCATCCAGCCATTGGCGATCAGAATCCACAGTGCCGACAGGTTGGTACCGATGGCCATCAGCAGCGTGACAAGCAAGTGGTGCTCTTTCTTCAGGCGATCCCAGCCAAAGAAGAACAGACCGATCATGGTCGACTCAAGGAAGAACGCCATCAGGCCTTCAATGGCCAGCGGCGCACCGAAGATATCGCCCACGTAGTGCGAGTAATACGCCCAGTTGGTACCGAACTGAAATTCCAGGGTGATACCGGTTGTCACCCCCAGGGCGAAGTTGATGCCGAACAGCTTGCCCCAAAAACGCGTCATGTCTTTCCAAATGACGTTGCCGGTCATCACATAGACGCTTTCCATGATGACCAACAGCCACACCATGCCAACCGTGAGCGGTACGAAAAGAAAGTGGTAAAGCGCAGTGGCTGCGAATTGCAGCCGAGACAAATCTACCAGGTGTTCTGAAATCACTTGCTTGCCCCTTGAGTCAAGGTGGGTACTCCGAAACGGTTGCCGATAATGTTCGGGTCGACACTGACGTGCGAATCCCGGATGAACAGCCACCACAGCACTGTCAGCACCAGTAGTTTGATCACTACTGCCGTGAGCAGATGGCGTCGAAGTCGTTTGTCGAAAATGGTCATGACTTGCCAATATGCACACGGCATGCCAAGGGGTTGTTTTACTTTTTTATCTTTTAAAAACAGTGGCTTAGCGGTGATTTCTGGCAGGTGCGGCAGGCCTTGCCGGGTGAGCACGCTGCCAACCTGCCAGGGTGGCAGCGATTGGCAGTCGTTGGCAGTCGTGGGGCGTGAGGGCGATTGATCAGGCCAAACCTTGCTCTTTCAGTCGTCTGTACAACGTGCGTTCGCTAACACCCATGTGCCTGGCCAGTTCACTGCGGGTACCTTTGAAGGTGGCCAGTATCTGCGCCAGCGAGCTGCCGTCGAAAGGCGTTGAGGCGGGGGGCTGAGGCGATATCGCCACCGATGCCTGGGGCAAATGTGTGGAGCGGATCACTCCATCGTCAGCGAACAGACTGGCTCTTTCCAGCACATTGCGTAATTCGCGGATATTGCCGGGCCAGGAGTGCCGCTGTAGTTGTGTCAGAGCCTCCGCCTCTATTGTCAGCCGGCGCTTGCCGGTACTGGCACGTTGTAGAAATGAATTCGCAAGCAAACCAATGTCTTCAACCCGGTTGCGCAAGGGGGGCAACTGAATGGGGAAGGCGCTGATGCGGTAGTACAGGTCCTGCCTGAATTCTCCGTTCTCCATCATCTTTTCAAGGGGTTTGTGGGTCGCGGCAATTAACCTGAAGTTGGCGTGAAGGGTCTCGACACTGCCGACACGGCGATAGGTGCCCGATTCGATCAGGCGCAGCAGTTTCACCTGCATGGCGAGTGGAACGTCACCAATCTCATCGAGAAACAAGGTGCCGCCCTGGGCCGTTTCAACCAGTCCGGGCTTGCGCGTGGTGGCCCCGGTGAATGCCCCTTTTTCATGGCCGAATAGTTCGCTCTCAAACAGCGTTTCGGGCAATCCCGAGCAATCGACGACGACGAAGGGCCCCGTGGCTCGATCGCTGTTTTCATGTACGGCGCGGGCGAACAGCTCTTTGCCCGTACCGGACTCGCCCAGTAGCAGTACCGGCAGCATGGATGGGGCCACCCGCTGCAGTTCCGACAGGGCAAGGTTAAAGGCCGGCGAGCGGCCAACCAGGCCTTCGTTGCTGGGGCGCGCTGAGGCGCTGCGAACCTGCGTGAGACGCTCCACATAGGCAGTGATAACACCGTGGTCGTCCAGAATCGGGCGTAGTTCGACGTCGACGTGCTCCGGGCCGCGAGGCGTGTGGTGAATGTGCAGGACACGATCCGGTCCGCGCATTTCCTGCGCTTTTTTCATCGGGCAGTTCTCGCCCGCCTGATCACAAGGAACGTCGTAGTGGTGTGAGATTTGATAGCACTTATGGCCGATAAAGGGCTTGTCAGCGCTGCCAAACTGCCGCTGATAGGCCGTGTTGGCAGCCAGGATGTTGTAGTTCGGATCAAGCACGATCATCGGCTGTGGTTCGTGCTCAAGGAACGAAACCAATGATTGCACTTGATCCGAGTGCGGGAGTAGGTGGGTCGGGGTGGGCAAGTAAGTCTTCATCGTGGCTCCTGACAGTCCATTCATCCTGTTCTGGCACTGCCACCTCTGTCAACAGGCACTGCCAATGGCAGTGAATCCAGGTGAATACAGAAAAAACAAAACCGTACTGAAAAATAAAATCAATAAAATCAAGTAGATATGACCATATCTTGGCTCCGTTTGAGTCTGGCAGGCTTATTGCTATGTCAGTCCTCAGTGTGAGCGGCTTGGTAAAAGCCCCTAAGGAGACAGGCCAATGAGTGTAAAACTTCACGTCGAAGGATTCTTCGATCCTGCTACCAATACCGTCAGTTATCTTGTGTTGGATGAGGCGACCCGCCACTGCGCGTTGATCGATAGCGTACTGGACTACGACCCTAAGTCCGGCCATACCGGCACAACCTCTGCCGACAAATTGATTGCAAGGGTGAAAGAACTCAGTGCGAGAGTCGACTGGATTCTCGAGACTCACGTCCACGCAGACCACCTGACGGCAGCACCATACCTGAAGGAGAAACTTGGCGGGAAAATAGGGATCGGCAGCCAGATTTCGACGGTGCAGGAGGTGTTCGGCACGCTGTTCAATACCGCTGGCGAGATGCCCCGTGACGGAAGTCAGTTCGATCACCTGTTCGTCAATGACGAACCGTTCACCATCGGCACGCTGCAATGCCAGGCTCTCCATACACCCGGCCATACGCCGGCCTGTATGACTTATGTGATCAGCGACGGCACCGAAACGGCCGCATTTGTTGGCGATACCTTGTTTATGCCCGACTACGGTACTGCACGCTGTGACTTTCCCGGTGGAAACGCGCGCACGCTGTTCCAGTCAATCAACAAGGTGCTGAGCCTGCCGGCCAATACGTTGCTCTATATGTGCCACGACTATCAGCCAGGGGGCCGCGAGGTGCAATTCGTCAGCACCGTTGCAGACCAACGCGCGCACAACGTTCATGTGCGTAACGGGATCAGTGAGGAGGAGTTTGTGGCGATGCGCACTAAGCGAGATGCCTCGATGGACATGCCTACTCTGATCCTGCCATCGGTTCAGGTAAACATGCGAGCCGGGCACTTTCCTGAGCCCGAATCGAACGGGACGCGTTACCTGAAAATCCCGCTCAACGTCGCCTGACGTTGCATCCCCGAACAACCGATAAGAAACATACCTATAACGGAGACCCTCATGGACATTCGTTGCCTTGTGCCTGGACTGTCTGTATCAGAGCAAATTTTTCCCGACCAATTGGCTGGACTGAAAGAAGCTGGTTTTCGCGCCATTATATGTAACCGGCCCGATGGTGAAGGCAGCGATCAGCCCTTGTTTGCCGAAATCAAACGTTCGGCCCAAGCGATCGGTATTGAGGCGCACTACCTTCCTGCTGAATCAGGCAAAGTGACCGATGAGCAAGGTATTGCCTTCGGCAAGCTCTTTGAAACGCTTCCAAAACCGGTATTGGCCTATTGCCGTTCCGGTATGCGCTCGACAACGATGTGGGCACTGTCACAAGCGGGTCGACAACCCCTGCCATACATCGTTGAGACGGCCAAAAAAGCCGGGTTCGATATGAAAGGCGTCATTCGCCGGATCGCGAATCAGGGGCGCACGCCGGTCGAACTGGCCGAGGCGCAGCATGCCGTGGTCATCATCGGAGGCGGTGCGGCAGGTATCGCGGCTGCTTCCAGTTTGCTTGCACGAGAACCTGGACTCGACGTTGCCATCATCGACCCGGCCGATGTGCACTACTACCAGCCTGGCTGGACACTTGTCGGCGGTGGTGTCTTCGATGCGCCACAAACTGCCCGCACGATGGCCTCGACCATCCCTCGCGGTGTGCATTGGATCAAGTCGGCGGTCGCCGCTTTCGAACCCGAGAGAAATGCCGTCGTTCTTGAAGGGTGCAGGGTCGTCAAATACGAGCAACTGATCGTGTGCCCTGGCCTCAAGCTCAATTGGCATGCAATCGAAGGTTTGTCGGACACCCTTGGCCGCAACGGCGTGACTTCAAACTACCTGTATCAGCTTGCCCCCTATACGTGGGAACTGGTGCAGCAACTGCGGGGTGGCCGAGGCATTTTCACGCAACCGCCCATGCCGATCAAATGTGCCGGGGCTCCGCAAAAAGCCATGTACCTCTCTGCTGATCACTGGAAACGTACCGGTGTATTGGACAAAGTCGAGATCGAGTTTTGCAGCGCCGGCGCGGTGCTGTTCGGCGTTCCCGACTACGTGCCCGCACTGATGGAATACATCAAGGCCTATGGTATCGACCTGAATTTCGGCAACACCCTCACCAGCGTGAATGGGCCTGCGCGGACTGCGACGTTCAACTGCGTCAACCCGGATGGCAGCGCCCATCTTGTTACTCGAGACTTCGATCTGCTTCATGTAGTGCCACCGCAGATTGCGCCGGATTTCGTTCGGGTCAGCCCTCTAGCTGACGCAGCTGGTTGGATTGATGTCGACCCCGCCACTCTGCGCCATAAAACCTGGGTAAATATTCACGCGCTGGGAGACGCCGCCAACTCCAGCAACGCAAAAACCGCTGCAGCAGCCCGCAAGCAGGCGCCAGTCGTTGCCCACAATGTGTTGGCTGCAATGGGCAAAGCGAAAGGTGGCGCCCATTACGACGGTTATGGCTCCTGCCCGCTGACGGTTGAGCGCGGCAAGATCGTATTGGCTGAGTTCACCTATGGTGGAAAGGTCGCTCCCAGCTTCCCGTCCTGGCTGATTGACGGTACCCGGCCAACGAGGCTGGCGTGGCTGCTCAAGGAGCGACTTCTTCCTCCCCTGTACTGGAAGGGAATGCTCAAGGGCCGTGAGTGGATGGCGAAACCCGAGTTGGCTGACCTGTGAATCAGATCTGAAAGCAAGGAGACTGAGATGATCATCGTCTTACTGCTCGGGCTTACTGTTGGCGTTATTCTGGCGCTGACCGGCGCTGGCGGAGGAATACTGGCTGTTCCATTGCTGGTGTTTGGAGTGGGGTTGAGCATGGCGGAGGCTGGGCCAATTGGTTTACTGGCTGTCGGTTTAGCCGCGACCCTGGGTGCCGTGATGGGACTCAAAAATGGCACCGTCCGCTATAAAGCGGCGCTTTTAATTGCAGGTGCGGGGATCGTCTGTTCTCCACTTGGTCTCTGGCTGGCGCAGCGCACGCCTAACCGTCCGTTGACGATCATGTTTGCCATCGTGCTGATGTACGTTGCGTTCCGGGTCTATCAACGATCGCTCGCATGCTCCTCGGAGTCGAAGCCCCCCGTCACATCCAAACCACCGCCTTGTCAGTTGGACGTGAACCGAGGAAAGCTTAACTGGACGAGGCCTTGTGCATGGGCTCTCACCGTTTCCGGCATTGTCGCGGGTGGGCTCTCTGGCTTGCTCGGCGTGGGCGGCGGCTTTGTGATGGTGCCGGCGCTCCAGCGATACACCAATTTGACAGCACAGTCAGTGCTTGCAACGTCTCTAGCCGTTATTGCGCTGGTTTCAATTTCCGGCGTTGCTGCAAGCTCGGCAACTGGGCATTTGCAGTGGGCAGTTGCCATCCCATTTTCCATTGGAGCATTAGCCGGCATGATCTGCGGGCGCTTGGTCGCTGCCAAGCTGTCGGGGCCAAACTTACAAAAAGGGTTTGCCATCGTATCTGCAGTGGTTGCGGTGGCCTTGCTGGTAAAAGCTATTCGGTAGATCAAGTGGGCAGACGACTTACCCGCCTGTGCCGGCTGTCCTGAACGCCTTCAGCTAATCCATGATTGCCAGATCCGGCTGCGATGGTGCTTCTGCTGGTATTTATCTTGGCCGCACCGTTGATCCGCTTCCTGATCCGCTGCTGCGGAGCTGGATTGAACCTGGCGTCAAATGTCGACTCTGTGGATGGCACGCCGCCAATTATTGTCTGGTGCGGGAGAGGTGCGCCCGTGAGTCCGGATAACCAAGGCTTTGCCTTGGTTATCCAATAATCAGCGTCTGAAATCGGGCTTTTCGGCATCCCTAAGCCGCCCATTTCCGACTGATGAGCAACTTGTTCGGAGTTTCCTTAGTCACGCCTTATGGCATAATACCATTATTACTCATGGAGACTCATCTTGCGCTCGAACCTGCCTGTCACAACCGTTGAACAAATATTTCCAGTCCAGCAGCGATTGATCTCTGCCACGGATACGAATGGGAATATTTCCTATGTGAATGACGAGTTTATGAGAATAAGTGGCTATTCTCGTGAAGAGTTGTTGGGCAGTCCGCACAATTTGGTTCGTCATCCCGACATGCCTCCAGCTGTTTTCGGGCTGATGTGGGGCTATCTGAAGGCTGGCAAAAGCTGGATGGGTATCATCAAGAATCGCTGCAAGAATGGTGACTTCTATTGGGTCAGTGCGTATGTGACACCTATTCTCGAAGATGGCCGCTTAACAGGCTACGAGTCCGTTAGAGTCAAGCCGACTCGGGAGCAAATTGATCGCGCACAAAAGCTGTATGACCGGTTGCGTGCAGGTAAAAATTCCATTCCCCAAAATCGTCATTATGCGGCATTCATGAGGAGGATGGTCTTACCTGCAACTGCGGCTGCGTTGGCAATAGGTGCGGCTAGCGTGCTGCCAAGCCTGGCAGCACAAGCGGTAACTGCCGTGCTCTTTCTCGTTACAGGATGGTGGTCCTATACGCGGCTGGAACATCAGTTGAGTCATATCATGAAATGCGCCCCTGACGCTTTTTCAGATCCGATTAGCGCCATCACTTACAGCGATACGTATGGCCCTTCAGCGCAGTTGGAAATGATATTGATTAGTGAGGATGCACGCCTTAAAACCGCACTGACTCGGCTAAGCGATCTGGCCAGCCAAGTGGCTGAAGCCGCTGCGCATTCCTCCTTACTCTCGAACCAAACTGAAAATGCCTTGCTGGAGCAGCGAGCGGAAACGGACATGACGGCAGCCGCCATGACGGAGATGGCGGCCTCAATCAACGAAGTGGCAGGGCATGTTCAAAAAACCGCCATGGAAGCGCAAGCAGCAAATGAACTGGCTGAACAAGGTGATAAAGTCGCCGGTACTTCCCGTGAGGCCATTCAGTTGCTGGCCAGTACCGTCACGAATATCAGCACTGCTGTGGATTACCTTGCCAATGAAACCCAGCAAATTATGGCTGCTGCGGGGGTGATTCAAGCCATTGCTGATCAAACCAACCTACTCGCTCTCAACGCTGCAATTGAAGCGGCTAGGGCTGGTGAGCAGGGTCGTGGTTTTGCGGTAGTAGCTGATGAAGTCCGGGCCTTGGCCGCTAAAACCCGCGTATCGACTCAACAAATTCAAAGCGTCATTGAAACCCTTAAAAAAGGCGCAGATGAGGCTGTGAGCATTGCCAAACTCGGTATTCGCGAGGCCGACCACGGTGTACAGCAAGTTATAGAGGCGCAGTGTGCTCTCCAAGGCATTCGCGATGCTGTTGAACGGATCAGTGGTATGAGCCAGCAAATGGCAGCCGCTTCAGAAGAGCAGGCTAGTGTCGCTGAAGATATTGCTCGGCAGATTAATAACGTAGCGGGAACGGTTGAGAGAACAGCGAAGAATGCTAACTCCGCCGTGATTCGTGGCCGCGAACTTGAAAGTACATCCCGTGGTTTAAACTCGTTGGTTGAACGGTTCAACAGGTAGTGACCTTATGACTATTTTGGTGAATTAGGTTTATATATGAGTGCAAGATACCGTGCAGCGGTGGATGCGGCAGCTATTTTCTCGGAAACCGATAAATCCGGAATAATCACCTATGTCAATGAACAGTTCTGTGATATTTCTGGCTATAGCGCACAGGAGTTGATTGGGCAAAACCACCGCATACTAAACTCAGGGCAGCATCCCCCTGAGTTCTTTATTGATATGTGGAAAAAAGTTTCACGTGGGCAGGTATGGAAAGGTGAAATTTGCAACCGTAAAAAGGATGGCAGCCTGTATTGGGTAGCGAGCACCATTGTACCCATGTACGATGATGCCAGCCAGCGGGTGCAGAAATACGTTTCCATTCGTTTCGATGTGACCGAAAAGCGGAAGTTTCTGGAAACCTTGCAATGGCAGGCTGAGCACGACGAGCTGACGGGTCTTCCAAATCGTTTTTTGCTGTCCAAAGCGCTTGATCAGGCTATTGTCAAAGCAAAGAGCCAGCGCAGCACGGTTGCCGTGGGCATGCTTGATCTCGATGGGTTTAAGCAGATTAACGACCGCTATGGCCACGAGATAGGTGATCGTCTGTTAGTGGCGGTGGCTGATCGCCTGAAACATAGTATGCGTATCGAAGATACCGTAGCCCGTTTGGGAGGCGATGAGTTCGTGCTGATTTTGGGTGTGCGGGATCCCAAGGTGTTGGAAAGCGCCCTGCAGAGGCTTTTAGCTGCCCTTTCCGCCGTCTACATCATCGATGGCATAGGCATTAATATTTCCGCCAGTATCGGTGTGACGCTCTATCCAAACGATAATGAGAATGCCGATACACTGCTACGTCATGCCGATCAGGCTATGTATAAGGCCAAACAAAGTGGCCGTAACTGTTTCCATTTGTTTGATGTATCAAAAGATAAGATGGATAAATCAGCTTTTGATACCGTAATACGGGTTCGCCAAGCGTTACATGATGGTGAGTTATGCTTGCATTATCAACCAAAAATAAGTTTGAGCAGTGGGGCAGTGATTGGTTTTGAAGCACTATTGCGTTGGCAGCATCCGCGAGATGGACTTATATTACCGCAGTATTTTATACCGTTGATTGAGCAGAGCGATCTGATCGTGGAGATCGGCGAGTGGGTCATAGATCAGGCGCTCAGTCAAATAGAACAATGGGCGGACTTGGGTCATTCGTGGTCTGTGAGTGTAAACATTGCAGCAATACATTTCAAAAAAGAAAACTTTGTAAAGTCCCTAAAGTTTTTGCTGGACAGCCACCCAAATGTTTTGCCGCAGATGTTGGATATTGAGATTACCGAATCAGTGGTGATAGAACACTTATCACATGTCACTCAGTGCCTCATTGCTTGCCAGGATCTGGGTGTGACATTTTCGTTGGACGACTTTGGAACCGGGTATTCATCGCTGAGCTACCTTAAACAACTGCCCACGCAGTCAATCAAGATAGACAAATCTTTTATACGCGACATACTCATCGATAAAGACAGCTTGGGGCTGACTAAGGCGATCATCGGCCTAGCGAAATCGTTTAACCGCGAGGTTATTGCTGAAGGGGTGGAAACGGTTGAGCACGAAGTGTTGCTGATGAACCTAGGTTGTGATGTAGCGCAAGGCTATGGTATTGCGAAACCCATGCCGGTAGAAAAAGTGCCATCTTGGGTGGCGAAGTTTGTCCCTGCTCATTTATCTAGAGGGGGTAATAGATAAACCGCACCGTCCACGAACTGATTGCGTCGTCGCAACCTAGTGGATTGAGCGGTTAATTCATTTATCCACCGGTAACGATATACTGTGCGTCCAATGCCATGGATTGGTTATGCGCATGGCTCGACCGACTTTCCCCATTCGCTCGAAATATATTTTTTATGATACACTATCCCAGCTGTTTTTTCTGGATTAATGAAATAATTAATATTATCATAAACAACAAATCGATAATAATAAAGAGGATCATATATGTCGGATCAAGAGTTAATACTAGAGCAACTCCGTAGCGTGAATTATGATAAGTTAAGCAAACAAGATATCGTAACAATGCTAAATGCAGGGGAACAGACTCTAGAAAATATGGCAGCATCAAGAAAAACTGCCATTGATATAATAGCAGAGGCAATGAACCAAACAAAGAATACGCTTGAGGCACTTGATTATTCTGGAAAGGTAGAAGCTGAAATCAGGAAAAATCTCAGCATACTGAGAGAGCTACTGATGACTGGCGATCTATAGCCCCCTAGACTGGGCGAATTAGGGATTCTCCGATCAAGTCAGCACAGGCCATCTGACCTGTGCTGAAATAGCCCTCCGTCCAACTGCCTTCTACAAGTCCGCCATCCCATGAGTCAGATGAGCTTTTCCGATTTCGAGTACGCCGGCAAGCGCAAGCAAACCCGTCGCGAGCGTTTCCTGGCCGAGATGGAACAGGTGGTACCGTGGAGTGGACTGGTGGCGTTGATCGAGCCTCACTACCCAAAGGCTGGCGGTGGCCGCAAGCCTTATCCTCTGGAAACCATGCTGCGCATTCACCTGCTGCAGAATTGGTTCTCTTTGAGCGATCCCGCCATGGAAGAGGCGCTGTACGAGATCACTTCGATGCGCCAGTTCGCTCGTCTGACGCTCAGTGCTCCGATCCCCGAAGACACGACAATCATGAATTTCCGGCACCTGCTGGAGAAGCACGAACTGGCCTCGGGGATTCTGGAAACCATCAACAATTACCTGCGCGACAAGGGCCTGTCGTTGCGCCAGGGCACCATCGTCGATGCCACCTGTCGGCGCTGATTGAAAATTGACCCACCCTGCCGATTGAAAAATGACCCAGGGCTGCTTGCCGATTTAGACCCCGGCAATTGTGGATAAGCCTAGCAGTCGACAGCGTCGTAAAAGTGCTGACCCTGCACTCAGCAAGGCCAGCCCAAAGAGGTCAAAACGGGTCGTCCTCCGCCTCCTCGATATCCTGTCGCCTGCGCTCCCTCGCCTGGATCTTGGTCTTGGCCACTAAGGTGCTGTTTTGCAGGCGGTACGATTCATTCCCCGTCTCGACGATGTGGCAGTGGTGGGTCAATTGGTCGAGCAAGGCCGTGGTCATCTTGGCGTCGCCAAATACGCTCGACCATTCGGCGAAGCTGAGGTTGGTGGTGATGATCACACTGGTGTGCTCGTAAAGCTTAGAGAGCAAGTGGAACAGCAAGGCCCCGCCGCTCTGGCTGAAAGGTAGGTAGCCAAGCTCATCAAGGATTACCAGATCTGCACGCAGTAGTCCTCGGGCGATACGCCCTGTCTTACCCTCGTGCTTCTCACGCTCCAGCAGGTTGACCAGATCGACCGTGGAGTGGAAGCGTACACGCTTGTTGTGTTGGGTGATGCTGGCCACCGCCAGGGCGGTGGCGAGGTGCGTTTTACCGGTGCCAGGGCCGCCGATGAACACCACATTTTGAGCTGTGTCGGTGAAGGTCAGAGTGGACAGTTCCTTGATCAGCCGGGCATCAGCGCTGGATACACCGAAGTCGAAGCCAGCAAGATCGCGGCGCATGGGCAGTTTCGCCATATTCATCTGATGATGTACCGAGCGCACTGCCCGGTCGGCGTGTTCCTGATCGAGGAGATGCTCGATCAGCCATTTCGATGAGGCGGTGGTGGATTCACCTTGTGCGGCCAGATCTGCCCAGGCAGTGGCCATGCCGTGCAGGCGTAAGTCTTTGAGTTCCTCTGTAAGATCACGCATTGCGCACCTCCTCATCTGTGCTGCGCAACCGGTCATAGCGCGCGGTATTGGCGATAGGGGTAACTTTCAGTTGCAGGTTGGTTTCGACCGAGGGTGGTGCTTCACGGGCGGTCAGACGGGCCACGATATTGAGGATGTGGTCAGCGCTCAGGCTGCCAGATTCCAAAACCAGCTCAACCGCTACGAGGACAGCATCCAGGCCAGCGACGGGCACGGCGGCCAAGACCTGGGTCATGACCCGATCACCCTGTAGATGCCGCCGCAGCTCGCGCCTGAGCAGGCGTAGTGGCTTGGGTAGGTCGGCAAACGGGGCACCATTGCGTAGGGCTCCCGGTTTACGCTCAATGAGGGGGATATAGTGTTGCCAGTCGTAGCTGACCTGATCGCGATCAAACAGGCGCTCGTGGCTGGCAATCACACCATCATCGGCAATCACGACGATTCGCGAGGGATAGAGCCGACTGCTGACCCACTGGCCAACACGCTCACAGGGTACTGAATAGCGGTTGCGGGCCACGTTGATCAGACAGGTGCTGGAAACGCGAACCGTGCGCTCTACATAACCGTCGAAAGGCGTCGGCATCGGCATCATTTCGACGCGCTCCAGTTCTAAGACTTCTGCAACGGTGAGGCCGTTGTACTGCGGATGGATCAGCTCGTGCCACAGAGCCCGACAGCGCTGGGCAAGCCAGGCATTCAACTCTTCGAAGCTATGGAAGGTATTGTCGCAGGCAGACAGCCAGATGCGGCGCCGACTATCTTGGACATTCTTTTCGACGATACCTTTTTCCCAGCCGGACGCTACGTTGCAGAAGTCCGGGTCGAACAGGTAGTGCGAGCACATCACCATGAAGCGAGCGTTGACCGTGCGGCCTTTACCCTTGGAGACCTTGTCGACCGCCGTTTTCATGTTGTCGTAGATGCCGCGACGCGGCACGCCGCCCATGGCGGCGAATGAGCGGGTATGGGCATCGAACAGCATTTCATGCCCTTGGCTGGGATAGGCCACTAGCCAGAAGGCTCGGCTGGCACATAGCTTCATGTGCGCGACCTGGACACGTCGGAAAACACCGCCAATCAGCAGGCCTTCCTCGCTCCAATCGAACTGGAAGGCCTCGCCCAATGCGAACGCCAACGGCACAAATGCCCGTACCGCCTTGCCTTGCTCTCCGCGCCAATGACGAACGAAGGCAGTGAGCTGGCTGTAGCCGCCGTCATAGCCTTCAGCGCGGATCATGGCCAGCAGCGCCTTGGCACTGCGACGATGTTGCTTGGCCCTCAAGGCATCAGCCCGCAGCGCCTGCTCCAACATCTCGTGAAAGGGACTGAGCTTGTTGAACACGGCTCGACGCTGATAAACCGGCTGCTTGGACTCCGACGCTCTGACCCATTTTCGGATGGTGTTGCGCGACAGGCCGGTGCGCTTGGCTATCTCATGCAACGACAGCTTGTCGCGGAAATACATCCGTAAGCGAACGGGCATTACACCTTGCCGACGGATACCCAGCTGTGCGGCAGCAGCTCGGCCAGAGCGCTGGCCTTCTGCGTCGGCAGTCGCGTTAGCACATCCTTGAGATAGGCATACGGATCATGCCCATTCATCCGCGCCGACTGGATCAGGCTCATGATTGCCGCCGCCCGTTTGCCGCTGCGTAGCGACCCGGCAAACAGCCAATTGGAGCGACCTAGAGCCCACGGGCGGATCTGGTTCTCGACTTGGTTGTTGTCGATGGGCACAGCGCCATCGTCCAGGTAGCGCGTCAGCGCTACCCAGCGTTTGAGGCTGTAATCCAAAGCTTTCGCCGTGGCTGAGCCGTTGGGCACAAGATCACGCTGGGCCAGCATCCAGTCATGTAGTGCGTCGAGGAGCGGTGAAGCCTTTTCCTGCCGTATTCGCCAGCGTTCTTCATTGCTCATGTCGCGCACTTGGCGTTCGACTTCGTACAGCCCAGCGATAGAGTGCAGCGCCTGTTCGGCCAGTTGGCTTTTGTTCGCCGCGTGCAGATCGAAGAACTTGCGGCGGGCGTGAGCCATGCAACCGATTTCGGTGATGCCTTGCTCGAAGCTGGCCTTGTAGCCAGCGAAGTCGTCGCAGACCAGCTTGCCATTCCACTGGCCAAGAAAATTGCGCGCATGCTCGCCGGCACGGCTGGGGCTGAAGTCGTAGACCACGGCCTTCAGATCGGCGAAGGGCGTGGTGCTGTAGGCCCAGACGTAGGCACGGTGGGTCTTCTTCTCGCCGGGCGCGAGCATCGAAACCGGGGTTTCGTCGGCATGGATCACGCGCTGGGCAAGCACCGCTTCGCGCAGCGCATCGACTAGGGGCTGGAGCTGCACGCCGGTTTGCCCGACCCACTGTGCCAGTGTCGAACGAGCGATGGCCAGGCCGGCACGGCCAAAGATCTTCTCCTGCCGGTACAGCGGTAGGTGGTCGGCGAACTTGGCCACCATCACGTGAGCCAGCAGGCCGGCGGTAGGGATCCCCTTGTTGATCACCTGGGCCGGCACGGGCGCCTGGATCAGCGTTTCGCATTGGCGGCAGGCCCATTTCCCACGCACGTGCTGTTCGACGGTGAACACGCCCGGCGTGTAGTCGAGCTTTTCGCTGACGTCTTCGCCGACGCGCTGAAGCTGGCAACCGCAGGCGCACTGGGTGTTCTCCGGCTCGTGACGGATCACGGTGCGCGGAAATTGCGGTGGCAGCGGTGTGCGCTTGGGTTGTTGGCGTGGTTCGGCTGGGGTAACCGGAGGATTGACGGCTTTCAGCTCGGCCTCGATGGCGGCGATGTCGGTGTCGAGCAGGTCATCAAGCAGGCTGCCCTGATCAGGGCTTAGCTGCTCGCTGCGCTTGGCGAACTTGTGCCGTTTGAACCATGCGATTTCGTGGGTGAGCTGCTCGATGACTGTTTGATCGCGGTGGATCTTTTTGCCCATCGCATCGACTTGCGTGAGCAACTGCGCGGCCAGTGCGCGCAGCTGGTCAGGTGTCAGTTGGTCGAGATTGGGCGAGGAAGTCATGCCGCTGATTGTGCCAGAGCAGGCGGTCAGCGGAGATAAACCGATGGGCTAATGGCAGGTGCTACAGCACTGTGATCGCGCCGGCTGCGCCGACTCGCTGCCAGGGCAACCCCAGTACCAAAGCCTGAAGTTGCTCGGTGTCGAGTTCGACTTCCGAGCCGTGCCGGATGCCTGGCCAATGAAACTTGCCCTGGTGCAAGCGCCGCGCGGCGAGCCAGATACCCACGCCGTCATGCACCAGAACTTTCATGCGGTTGGCGCGGCGATTGGCGAACAGATAGGCGCAGTGCGGCTTCGCCGCACCGAACACCGCCACCACGCGGGCCAACGCGGTTTCAGTACCCGCACGCATATCCATCGGCTCGGTGGCGAGCCAGATACTATCCACGCGGATCACTGGGCGAGCCCACGGACAAAGCGGGCGCAACCTTCAGGATCGGAGGCTGGCCATTTCACCGTGACCGATTGCGCGCCCAGCGGTAGCTCGATAATCACCGCTGCTTCAGCTGGTCGTTTGGGCGTAACCCTCGCAGGAACGAACGCCGGCAACGCCGCTGGCAGTTGATCCCGATAAAGCGGTAGCCACTTGCGAATGACGTTGGCGTTGATGCCATGGCGTATGGCCACGCTGGAGACGGTCGCACCAGGTTGCAGGCACTCCTGAACAACCTGGGCCTTGAACGGTTTGGGGTAAGAGCTTCGTTGGCGCATGGAAATCCCGGCGATAAGGGCTATCGCGTCCGCTTAAAAATACGCGGACACCATCGCCCTTAATGCGGGATTGCGGAAGGTGACTTGGCTGGACGCTTACATACATCCGCCGAATTTTGCCCATCATCTCCATGCTGATCACCCTGTGTTCTCCTGCTCAAAAATTGAGCAGGTACAGTGGAACACCTGGGTCAGTTTTCAGTCAGCACAATGGGCGAAACTGGGTCAGTTTTCGGTCAGCGGCAACAATACAAGCGATTCAATTATTTCCAGCCACAGCGAAAAGTGCGGAAACCCCGCCCGTTCTCATCCAGTCCGATATCACCGGCGATCAGCGGCCCATGTAAGGTCTTCTGGTAGCCCTGCATGGCGGCAACGATACGCTTGGAAGGCGCAGTCTGCGGACTATCGTTGATGTCTTCCGGCGCGGTCGTCTCGGTCAGTCATTTCACCTCCCACTCTACACTGAACAAAGTTTCTTCCTGTACCTGCTGCTGTAGCTGCAGCTCCAACTGATCGATCAGCGCATTGCGATCTTCTTCGATCTCATCCTGTCGCGCATATAGCTCGCGGCGCAGCTTGCTGCGCTTGCCTTCCAGCTCGCGCTGCTGCTTCTGGTAGCCGAGCTTCTCCTCCAGAGTCGCCGCAGTTGCTGCGATACGGCGCAACTCCTTGATTTCACCATCAATCGTCTTGATTTCCTGCTCCAGCCCCAGCTTGAGATCGTCAGCCCAGGCGTCAAGCTTGGCGACCTCCTGCTCGAAGTAGCCCATGTTGCGCTGGTTGATCTCGCGTAACAGGTGGCTCTTGCGCTCTTCCAGATCCCCGGCCAGCAGTGCCGCTGCAGCACCACGCTCGCCCTGTTCCAGGCGTGCCGGCAGGCGCAACAGCTTTTCCGGATCATCTTCGGGAAGCGCCTGTCCATCCGCTGTCACCGCAGACACCACTAGGTGTTGCTCCAGGTTGCCCAGCGCCTCAACTGAGAACAGTTTCAAAGTTAGCCAGCCACGCAGGCCACGTAACGGCTCCAGAGCGCTAATCCGACTGCCATTGGCGGCATAATCGAACACCAGTCTGGCTGCGGGTTGCTGATCGAGCTGACGACTCTTGGCCTTTTTGATCACCCAAGCGGCTAGAGGGTGGCCGAGACGGTACAGATGCGACTCGCCGGTACGGCGCGGCAGTTCGTAACGCCCCAGGGCAATGCCAGCAGCGCTGCCTGCCGGTAGCTTATGCAGCTCGAAGCTGTCACCCCCGAAATGGGCATAATCATCCAGTTCGGCGCGGGTCAGGTCTAGCAGCAGGCGCTCGTAGCGATTGCGGGTAGCGCTGCTGTCCTCCGCCCGGATACGCAGCTTGTCCTGCACCTCTTCGTCGAAGTTCTCCAGCAATACCTGGCGGGTCTTGACCATCGCCTCGCTGATTTCCCCGGACAGTTGCAGCTGCAGCTGCTCGAAGCTGCGCTTGATCTCTTCGGGCTCACGGCAATTCTGGTAGATGTCGGCAATGCGGCGTTCAAAGTCGACACCGGAACCAATGGACCCCAGCACCTCATCGCTTGCGCCGAATACGCCCTCGAAGAGTTGGAATTTTTCGGCCAGCAGCTCGTAGACTCGCGCATCCGCTTCGTTACTGCGGTCGACGAAGTTCACTACCACCACGTCATGCTTCTGGCCGTAGCGATGGCAGCGTCCAATGCGCTGCTCGATGCGCTGTGGGTTCCAGGGTAGGTCGTAGTTGATCACCAGCGAGCAGAACTGCAGGTTGATACCTTCGGCACCCGCCTCGGTGGCGATCATGACGGTACCACGCTCCTTGAAATGCTCCACCAGCGCTGCGCGGGTATCGGCTGTCTTGGAGCCAGTAATGCGATCACCGCCCGCGTGGCGCTGCAGCCAGTCCTTGTAGATGCGCTGGGCCGTAGTATCTGTGTTGGTGCCATTGAACAGCACGATGCCATCGCCGTAGGGCGTATCGACCAGCAACGACAGCAGGTAATCCTGAGTGCGCCGCGACTCGGTAAAGATGATAGCCTTGCGGGCTGCTCCAAGGCGGTCGAGTTCGGCAAAGGCACGCTCTAGCGCGACCAGCAGCGCCTTGCCCTTGGCGTTCTCGCGGATGCTGGTGGCCAGGCTCTTGAAATGCTGCAGCTCAGCGATTTCAGCCGCGATGGCGTCCCGCTCACTAGCCGAAAGGACCACTGCCTCATCGTTATCCAGCTCTTTTTCGCTCTCGTCGGCCAGCTCATCGAGGCATTCGTAGTCTTCGTCCAGCGTTTGCGTAAGGTCGATGACTTCAGCCGCCTTATCGAGATTACCCTGCAGGCGTCTGGCCATGGTATCCAGCGCACCGGCGATCGCGTGAGTCGAAGACGCCAACAGTTTCCAGAGCACCAGGGAAATCAGTTGCCGCTGACCTTCGGGTAGGGCGTTGAGGTTCGGGCGGCGCAGATAGTCGGCCACCAAACCAGACAACTCGCGCTCCTCTTGACTGGGGGCGAACTCCTGAACAATCGCCCGTCTTGCTGTGTAGGGAACATACTGCTGCACTTGACGACGTAGAGTGCGCTTGCAGATGCTGCCCAGGCGCTGCCGCAAACCGCCAAAGGCCTGCGCCCTGTCGGTATTGACGAACTGGGCGCGGAAGCTGTCGACATCACCGAAAACCCGGTCATCGATCATACTCACCAGCCCGTACAGTTCGAGCAACGAGTTCTGCAGTGGAGTTGCAGTCAGTAGCACCTTGGAATGCACATGAGCTAATGCATCCTTCAGTGTCTTGCCAATGACGTTGTTGCTCTTGTAGACGTTGCGCAGACGGTGCGCTTCATCCAGCACCACCAGATCCCAGGCAATGGCCTTGACGTCCTTCGCCTTGGCTTTGGCGAACTGATAAGAGCAGAGCACCGGGCCATTGGCGAACACGAAAGGGTTTCCAACGCCTTGCTTGCGAAGCGCGTTGTAGCTCTTGGCTTCCAGAATCAGACCTTGCAGATTGAACTTGTCCTGCAACTCTTGGTGCCACTGCTTACGCAGATTAGCGGGAGCAATGATCAAGATGCGCCGTCTCCGTTCGGCCCAGCGCTGCGAGATCACCAGTCCGGCCTCGATGGTTTTGCCCAAGCCCACCTCGTCAGCTAGGATCACCCCGCGTGACAGGGGATTGCGGCAGGCAAAAAGCGCTGCATCGACCTGATGGGGATTAAGATCAACCTGTGAGTCGACAAGGGTCGAGGCAAGTGACTCAACCGAATCACCAGCCGCACGCCGAGTGAGCAGCCAGGCAATATAAAGGCGTTGATACTCGGTAAGAAGCATTGGTGCCATCGCAAACCCTTGATGAGCTTAGGTAACTGGCGAAATAAACTCGCACCTCAGAAATGGGGGGCGGGTGCCTGGTGTTGCCTGTCCGTTGAGACAGACGCAAATGGACGTCCAACACAACGGAGGCATGGATACATATAGGCACAATACAGAAAAGCCAATCTCAATTGGCAACCAATTGGCAACCAGATCGGTCATTGTTAGATCAGCCATCAAAAATGGCAGAAATAAAAAAATCCAAGCACCCGTAAGTGCTTGGATTTTCTAGGGATTTTTGGTCGGGACGGAGTGATTCGAACACTCTACCCCTTGCACCCCATGCGTGCATTGGTCATGGAAACCCTTTAAAAACAAGCTCTTGTGTGGCCGCTCGCTGCAAACGGTGCCGCACTGTGCTTTACCTGATGTAACGGATCCCCGAAAAAGTCCCCACGGGTTTCCGCCCCCTCTCCGGCGTCCTGCCGAACGAACACCACCCACTCTTACCGAGCATCACCCGAGATTGATCAGGCCTGCTCAGCCTCTGGGTTGCGAGTTGCCAAACGAAAGCAAACCTTCGTTTTTATGCGACAGCTATCCTTCAGAGGAGAAAACGAAACTATTCTTTCGATTCAATGGATAGCGCAGACCGAGACTTCGGCGGCTACCAGTTCGGCATCCTTCCAACCGTACACACCACCTCAGTGCAACGTACTTACCAAGCCACCCAGTACCCGCTGCTGGTACTCAATCACGGCCTGCATCAGCGACTCGACTTCAAGGCGAAGCCGCTCAACCTCTTCCTGGGGGAGAACGCCTTTGGCTTCGGTGTGTCGGCGCATTACATCCACTACCTGCTGCCATAACGGCTCACCGGCTTTCATCTTCTCTTCCAAGTCATCCATGACTGTGCCCCTCTCATTTAATCGACTTGAGTGTAGTCGGAGACTTGGCTGGCAACCGTACGTCCTTTAAAGCCAAGCTCCCAGTCCCGCTGCTGGTACGCCTGTACTGTCTGCATCAGCGATACAGCCTCAAGACCAAGGCGTTCGACCTCTTCTGGGGGTGCCGAGCCTAGCGCTTCCCGGTAGCGGCGAAGCGCCTCCTGAGCCTGTTGCAGTAGCGGCTCACTGACTTTGATCCCCTCATCAAGCACCATCAAAACCCCCGCCTTTATATAGGAAAGAACGCCATCTCAGTGGGCCTAGGAGGGATACCCCTCAAACATGCGAAGCTGGTACTCCTGTGCAGATTTAATCAGTAAATCCGCTTCCATCCGGAGCCGCTCTATCTCCGAGGGCGTACAAGCTTCCCCGGCCAAGTGATAACGCTTGATAGCCTCCATTGCTCTACGCATCAATACGACGGCCGTTTCGACTTCTTCATCTGATCGATGCACGACAGTCTCCAAAGCATAGGCTCAAGGCGGTACAGAATCATATTTATAGCGTAGGTCACGCACGTATGCCTGGCATGCCCGCAGAGCGATCAATCCTTCATCACCGTCACTGGTGATGGCGACAATTCGTTGAGCATGCGCTGGGTCAAGTTCGGCTCGCGCGCCTCCATGAACCATGCCGCTGGAGCCGGAGGCTTCTCGCACCCCACCGCTACCACTCGTGGCGGTGGTGGGGCCGGCGAGTAAGACTGACAGCCGCAAATCAGCAGTAGCAAGGCGGTCGCGCAAGCGATCCTGAAGTTTTTTGGCATCGAGCAGTTCCTTGTAGTGGGTTTCGTCATTTACCTGCAGGCGGTCTTCAAGCGCTCGGCGCTTTTCCTGTTCGTCCTCCTGCCAGTCGAGGACGGCAACAGAGGCTTGGTTGCGCTCTCGCTGGAATGCTTCGGCCTGTTCGGCACTCGTTGCCCGCCACTCAGCATCCATGGTTGAGCGGCCGTGCTGGTAAGTGGACCAGAAGGCCAGTGCCACCAGCGCCAACACTGCCAGCGCGCCAAGCGCTCTCAACCAGGTCATGCCAGCCTCCCGCCAGCGGCAATGTAGTGAGCGATCAGGTCGTCCAGCTTGCGCTCATGTTGCCCGTAGCCCGCTCCTGGCAAGCTGGCCCAAATGTTCCGGCACTTTGAAATCGCGGCCTCAATACGGCCGGCATGCACATCCGCCAGCGCGCCGCGCTCCTTGATCAGCTGCAAAGCCAGCTTGTCTTGGCTGACCGGGCCGAAGTCCGGCAGCTTCAGCAAATCACGGTAGTGCGGCCAGTAGCGCTGGAGTTGCTGATATCGCCCTGCAGCGGTCGACTTCAACCCTTTCGTGTTCACGGTCACCAGAACGCCTGGATGGTCGGCATAGCCGGTGAA
Source organism: Pseudomonas sp. HLS-6 (assembly GCF_002753995.1). Classification (NCBI taxonomy): domain Bacteria; kingdom Pseudomonadati; phylum Pseudomonadota; class Gammaproteobacteria; order Pseudomonadales; family Pseudomonadaceae; genus Pseudomonas; species Pseudomonas sp. HLS-6. Next base: position 2,037,513 of record NZ_CP024478.1, on the reverse strand, counting down.
CGTGTTCGGGCTATTGAGGCCGCCAACAATCACGTCATAGCCATCGTTGTGGGTGTACTTGCTGGTCGAGGTGCCCTCCGACCAGGCAAGCATGTCGAGGAAGGCGAGCGCATTCTTGCTACCCGCCAGAGAGTCAGAAATCTTGGCCATGGTTTCTCCAGGCGAAAAAAAGCCCCGACAGTGCGGGGCTTTATTGGTGTTGTTCGGCGATCCAGGGCGGCGCCACGGGTCGGTGCTCGATCACAGGGAACTGCTCTGACTGTGGCCAGTCGCGTAGCGCCTGCATGTAAACCAGCAGCTCTTGGAACTGCTCAGCCGTCAGCGAAGTACCGCGCCCTATTTCCTGCTGGTCGCGGTGCCGAGCGGAAAGCCACTGCGTGGCATTTATTTCTCCATTTCGCCAGATGCGTTCGTCATCAGCCAGTTGCTCTGCCGTGCGAGCGGGGAACGAGGCCTTGATCACCTCGCCGCCTGTGCTTAGAACCCACTGACCATCACGCTCATTGATCGAGCGCAAAAACGTCTCTTCGCTGATTTCAATGGCACCCTCTGGCACATCGCAGCGCTCGCTGTCGAAACGACCAATCAGAACCGAAGTAACAGGATCAAAAATGGCGTACTTCATGTCATACCCCCCACGCGAAGAAAAAGTGATCCGTGCTTGAGCTGGCCGCCGTACCGCCAGCAACATAGGTGCGACTGCACGTAAAGTTCATGGCAGCCAAAGCACTGACGTTCAGGCTTTCAACACGGCTTAGAGAATTCAAAATCGGACCACCCACGACCCCATAGCAGTTACTGGAGAACGATGTTGGAAACGCTTGAACGACCGATCCTACAGCCCCACTGACACGCCCCCACTGCACCATGAATCCGCCAAGCCAAGATGGCAGTCCGATATATCCTGATGTACCGAACGAAAATACAAAACCAGCTTTAAGTTTTTTAGGAGTTACATAAGCTGAATCATCTGCACCCGCATTAACCAGTGTTTGAGTAGCAATCTTAGCGAATCCAGAAACAGTCTCAGAAGCCGTTCTCGTAAAGTTAGCTATCCTCGCCGCGAGCTTTTTCGAGGTAATAAAACTTAGGTCATCCGTGCCAGCATCAGCTTGTTGTTGCGTTGCAACTTTAGCAAGGCCAATTTTTGCTTCAGAGGCCTGACCTATATCTGCAAAGCCTTGAGCCAGAGCCGTTAGCCCTTGAACAGACTCCTGAGGGATCAGAATCAAGGTGTTTGTTTCTGGATTAATGCTACGCAGAACAAAGTCAGCATCACCATCAAAAAGCATCAAATCCCACTGCGTGCTCGAAGTCTCTCTCACCCACAACATACCGGCTTGAGCATAGGCAGGGCGCGCACTTCCACGATGGGAGCTATTCAGCGCATCGCGGAATTTGTTCAAGTCCAGCGCCAGCTGCGGGCCAGATTTTGAGTTCGGATCAATAGTGCCGAAATCGAATTGACTCATGGTGTCTCCTGATTGATTACACGCGCCGGCCATAGCCCTTGGCGAGATAGTCGAAAGTGCGCGCTACGCTGTTGCCGGCGCTGTCGAAGAACTGGACATCAAACCCCTTGTCATCAATGCCGGTGATGCTCTTGCGATCCCCTACATCAAGCCCCTGCGCATCTACCGCCAGCGATGGCCGCACCATGAAAGCGGGATCGAAGGTGACGCGCAGGCCGCCAACCGGGCACAGCAGATCCTGCCCACCGGCTACCCGGTCTGGCATATCGATGGTGATGCGCATCTGGCTCACGCTTGGGGTGACCGCCGGTGCAAAACTGCGCAGATGCAGGCGGAATCGGAATGCCCGGGCGGTATGCTCGCCAATGGTCAGTGGAGCCCACGGCGTCCAGTCGCTCGGCGGTGCTGGCTGAGGCGTACTGCTCTGCGACACCTCAAGGGTCAGCCCCCACTGGCCAGGATCGGCATTGGCCAAGCGGTCGATTTCCGCCAGAGAAACCCAAGACGCAATAGTCCCAAGAATGTCGAAACCGAAGGCCAGCACCTCACTGGTAAGCCTGGACGTGTACACATGACCGAGGTCGACAATCTCATTGGCGTGATACCAGCCCTCTTCAGCCAAGCCAGACGTACCGTATGCCATGCTGATAACGTCCGATAGCCTGGCCCATGACGCAATTGGGTCGCGGCTGTCGAGCTGTAGCTGGTCACCCGAGGTGCTGACATTGACGTGCTCACCCGACCACATTGGCCCCTCTTCGACGACCTCGACGGCGTTGTAGCTATCGAGATCAGCAATCTCCGAGGTGCTGGATATTGCGTTCAGGCTGGAGATACCGCTGGTATCGAACGCCCGCACCAGGTAGGTGCCACGCCGAGCCGGCAGCATTGCGCTGTTGACACCAGCAGCTACCCGATCCAGAACGGTCTGCGCGCTGGCCCAGGTAACACCGGACAGCGCCGGGCTGTAACGAATCTCATAGTGGCTGAGGTCCAGATCGGGCACCGGTGGCCACCACAGCGATATCTGTCCGGCATTCACCGTCAAACGAAGATCGGTGATATCCGCAGGCGGACGCAATAGCCCTTGGAGCGCAACAGTCAGGCTGCGCCAGGGTGAGCGCAGACCGGTCACGCTCAGGGAGCGGACACGGAATTGGTACTCGCCTGCCATCGTTCCTTGCAGGTCAGCCGTAACGCCAGGCTGAGTGATCAGTGGCGAGAAGTCCTCATCACCCGGCCACATGACCTGAAACTCATACAGGCTGATACGCGGATCGCCCGGGGCTGTCACCGAGACGTATGCCCCCGAAAGAACCGAAACCCCGGCACGGTAAAGGTACTCCTCCACGCTGATGCTGGGCGGCGATGGCAACGCCCCTGTCGGTATCAGTGAAGTGTCGCGATCCGGAAGGTTAAGGCCCAGTTCAACGCGGGCATACTTGTCCGGGTCGTGTTCAGCAGCCATCACTTTGTAGCGCGCGCCTTCACTCTCCGAGACACCGACCACGCGAAACAGCCGCGGCTCGACCGACAGGCTCGACAGTACCCACATGGCCGCAGTTATCGGCACGGCACTTAGCGGCGCGGCCAAGTTGACCGTATCCCCGGTAAATGTGGAGACCTGACGGCGCTCAATGACACCGTTCGGCAGCATCACATCCAGATACCAGTCGCTGCCCGTAACCTCTTCCGGCACCTTGTCCAGGGTCAGGCTCGCCCACCCAGGCACACGCACACGGCCACCAAGGCGAGCGCCGGCAATAGACGGGTCAGAGACTGCGATGATGTCGCCTGGGCGAAGGTCGGCATGGTCTGTACCAGCCGTATATTCAATCGTCTCGGTTTCAGCGCGCTCGCTATAAAGCAGCCAGCGCCCCATCCGGTGCGCCTGTCCGCGAGAGGTGCAGCCAAAAGCGGTAACGTCAATCTGCCGCCAGCCGAACAGCCGGATCGCGTCGGCATCCTCGACGATCTCGACCTGTTTTTTGTACCCGTCTTCCGGGTCGTTCCAGGTAACAAGGACAACCGAGTGCCGAGCGCGCAGACCGGTACCGCTGTACTCAAACTCGCCATCGATCACGTTGGCCGGAGAAACCAGTTTGACTGGATCGCTCGGCATGTCCGCCACGGCCACAGCAGTATTGCTGCCCCAGTAGGTCATGCCCCGAAAGACGCTGGCCAGCTGGTTTAACGCGTTGATGGCTTCAACCTGATCTGCCAGTACAGTGTTGACGGTAAAGCGCGGCTCCATACCCGTGTAACCATCCGGCACCAGCTCATCGCAGTACTGGGCGATCTGGTACAGCGACCACTTGTCCACGTTCTGCAGGCCGGCGCCGTAACGCGGGTGCGTCGCGAGGTCGAGATAAATCCAGGCCGGGTTATCGGTCCAGGCTAGCTTGAACGAGCCGTTCCAAAGCCCGGTGTACTTGCGCGTCAACGGGTCATAGTTGCTCGGCACCCGAATGATGCGGCCCTTCACGTCATATGAGCGCGAGGGGATGTCAGAGCCGAACTGCCGGGCATCCACCTCAAGGCCGATCAGCGCGCTGTCCGGGTAAGTCAGGCGCGCATCAATGATTTCGGTGTATCCCGCCCAGTGGCTTTCGTTCTGCACGTTTACACCGGTGCTATCGGCGGTGATCCGGCGCACCCGGATATTCCAAGGCCCCTGGCCAGTCAGGGCGACCCGGGTTTGACGCTCGTATGGGGACGTGGTCTTGCCTGAAATGCGGATGACAGCTTTCTGTTCCCAGCCACCAGTGCCAGGCTGTACATCAACGGCCACCTCGACCTTAGAGCCCTTGATGTCGCCGGTAACAGCGCTTTGAGAGGTCAATGCGGGGACTCGAATCTTGATCCGCACCGCATCTGCGGCAAGGTTGGATACCGTCCTGACCAGCGGAACACCGAACTTTATCTGGGTGGAGACATCAACCTCGGTTTCGATGCTCGGGAAGCCGGGGATGCGCGACTGATTCGCCTCTCCGGTTCGCCTGTTGACCGTGACGCCCTGAAAGTTGTAACTGCCATCAGCGTTCTGCAGCGAGGTATCGTCCAGAAAAATCGACTTAAACCCATCAGCCAGGCCGACAATCGGCCCCTCACCGAGCAGGTCGATAATCCGCGCCGTCGACGCAGAGCGCAGGGTATTAGCCGCCTCCACCGGGGTTCTCGATGATCCACCACCACCCTTCCCGCCGCCCTTGGCGCCATAAATCTGCCCAATCATTAGGCCTCCTCACTGGTCAGCCCAGCACTGATAACGACCGATCCTGTCTTGATTCGCCCATAGATGATCGGGACCGGAAGCCCCTGGGTGCTGGTGTTGGTCGGGCCGTCGAACAGGAACGATGGGCGCTCATCAGCAGACTCACGTCCTGCATAGCTGCCGCTCTTGATCGACTGGGAGAAAAACCCAGTGATGCCATCAGAGGTTTTGTTGAAGCCCTTCTTCACCATCTTGTAGTTACCGGTGGCAACACCGAGCGCGACCATGGTCACGCCAACGACGGCATTCCATACCCCGCCAGCACCCTCGGTAGCTGGCAGGATGTGCACCTCGGTGGCGTTGCCGAGAGACACCGACAGGCCTTCCTCGCTCAGTACTTCGCCGCCATCCAGTGGCCCGCGAATAACGTGCCAGTGACCTTTCTCGATGGCCTGCCGGAAGCCTGCGATCTGGACCGAGAGCGCGTGAACGGCCTCGGCCGGGTCGCGCACATCCAAACAAAAAGGGCCCCCGAATTGGGAGCCCAGTGCGCCGTGCAAGTGGATGGTCTTCATCGTGAGTTGTGCCTGAGCCAGATCGTGATATGGGGCAGCCAGCGGCCAATCGGCTCGCGCCGAGAGAGCTGCGCGGGGTCAACCGGTTCGTGGGCGCTGGGGTGATGCAGGGCCAGGCCGTGCTCGAGCAGGATTCCGCCGTGGTTCGGTACCGGTGACCGCACCTGTGCGATCCACATATCCCCCGGCTGGGCCTCGGCCTGCTCGATACGCCGGAACCCGGCCGGCGCAATGCCGTCCTGATACAGGTCGCCGCCGTTGAGCCACCATTCCCAGTCACGCGGGAACTCGATCAAGTCGATCCCCAGTTCCAGGCGGTAGTAGTCGCGGATCAGCGCATAACAGTCGGTGACGCCATGCCGGAAACCGCGACCGATCAGCGGCAAGCGTTCGACCGAATCACCAAACCAGACTGGATCGGTTGCGCGCTCACCGTCAGTGGCTACGATGCCCCATGGCACCCCGGCCGCCTGCTGGCCGCGCATGTCGGCGGCACTCGGGCAGGCCGGGTAATCCGGGTGGCTGTGTACGACAGCCAGCAGGCCACGCGCCACGGCGGCCGCCATTGATTGCTTGGAGACGCGAAACGTCTTGGTCGGCTCATCAGCGATGTTCTTCACTCGCCGACACTTGCCCGGGGTGATGAGCCATACGGCCTCTTCCGGATAGGCAGCAATAGCCTCACGCTGCAGTTGCTCGCGATACTGCTCAAACATCACTTGTATCTCCCGACACCAGGGAAGCCGTAAAACGGCAGCTCGCCATATTGACCGAAGCGCAGCTTGCAGTCGGACAGGCGCTTGCCGCAGCGATCGCCACCGTCAGCGGCGACAGATCCACTCTCGGCCCACTCGCCACTCCCGGCATACGGACAGGTCACCCCTTCGTACCGGTACTGCGTACCATCCCACCAGCGGTAGCGGTGGGTGCAGGAGTCGCGCAACACCTGACGGGCCGGGATCATTCGGCCCTCCTGGTCCATCTGTACCGACAGCTCGAACTGGATCTGCCGGCGGCTCTGACTGGTCTTGCGCTCGATGACGTAGTAGTCGACCGGGAACAGCGCCTCGGGATCAGGATCGGTACCGTCATCCAGGTGCTTGCGGTAGGTGCGCAGGCGGCGCACTGGAGCACCGACCAGATCCTGCGCCGAAATCACCAGCGATAAGAACGCCACATCCATTGCAGCAGCAGTCAGCGTTGGCCGGGGAAGCGTGCCCTTCCCGTTCCACTCAAAGCCTTCAGCGGTGATCGGAAATGGCAGGTACTGCTGGCCACCGAACATGATCGGCTGCCCATCCACCAATGACGGGGCGAACCGCATGATCTCACCGCCGTACTGCGTGGCGTCCATCTCGAACATGACGACAATGGCGTCCTGCTCCAGGCGCTGCATGTCCGTGGCAATAATTGCAGGGGTCATGGGTTCAGGTCCTCGGTGAAGGTGGCGTTCAACGTGAAGCGGCCATAGGTGTCGTGACTGGATGACGGCGGGTCCTGACAGATGACCCGCAAAACGCCCTCACCCGGCACAGTGCACTGGAAGGCTTCCACGCCGAGCCTGGCGTTCAGAAAGTCGCGCAGGGTGTTGCGTTGATCTTCAGTCAGCAACGACCACCTCACCCCCCACTCCCGGCGAAACGGTTGAAGACCAGCCGAACGCCGAAGTTCGTATCCGTCACCAAAATTCGTCACATCCCGCGAAAAGGTGCCTCCGGCGGTCAGGCCGTAATCTGGACTGCGGCCAACATCAGGTAGCGTTTCCATGGGTTTTCCTATGAGAGCATGCCGCCGGGGCGCTGCTCGTCCTGTATGACCTGCCGAACGATGTCACGAACACCTTCGCCAGCCAGCTGGCCTTGGCGCCGCGCTTCAGCGTCACTCATTCCTGGCTGCGCTTGAACCGTCACCTGAATTGGGATGCTGAGACCGCCGCCACTCCCGCCAGACTGCCGGCCTGAGTCAGAGGTGCCGCCAGACTGAACCGTGAGGCTTCCGCCATCACCACGCACCGAAACACGCTCGTTCGAGTTGATCGCCTCCAAGAGCGACCTGTTGCGTTTGGTGGCCTGAGCATTCACCACGAACTCACCATTGCTGAGGCGGGCCGGGATGCTGTCGGACGTTCCTGAGCCTGGGCCTGAGATGTAGCCGCCAGTTGCAAAGCCAGGAACTACAGCAAGCCCAGACGCAACCCCTGTTGTCGATATCAGCGCAGCGTTCGCTGGAGCGGCGTTAGTACCAAGCGTTGCAAGAGACACCATCGCCGCAGCTGGAGCCCATGCCGAAGCAGTGGTTCCTGCCAGGGCTATGTTTGCCGTAGTAGTCGATGCGCCAATCGTTGCGCTGAGCGCGGCGTTCATGGCCATCTGCACGCCCATCTTGATGAACCCGGCCAAAATCTGCTGTAGCACCGCCTTACCGATGTCGCCCAGCGTACTGAACGACAAAGTGCCATCCATGATCGCGCTGGTGATATCGGTAGATATGGTGTTGAAGGCGCTGGAGAAGATCGATTGCGTCTGACCGGCAATGTCTCTTGCCTGGTTGCCAAAGTTCTGGACTGCAGCCGTCCACCCATTGATAGGGTTGAGCATGGCCTGATCCATCTGCGCCCAGCCCTTTTGCAGGGCCTCAAGCCTAGCCGGGTTGGTCTCTTCGAGGATCTTTATCTGCTCTTGTATGGCGGCGCGCTGTGAGGCGTTCTCGGCCAGCCTAAGGTTGTCCTGCAGACCGATGATTTCATCGTTCATCTGCCTCTCGAGCTGAACGCGCTGCCGGTATCGATCAGCCTGTAGGTCGCCCATTCCAACCGAGGCAGCCTCTACCCTGTAGCCTTCCTGCTCGTTCGCCAGGCGCTTCTGCACCTGGGCTCGATACTGCTCGGCAGCAGTCAGACCACTAGCTCCCTTAATGGCGGCGGCGTAGTTGATGGAGGACTGGGCGAGAGCCTTTCCGTACTCCTCCTGGCTGATCTTGCCCTTGTCGAGCACCAACTGAAGCTGGCCCTGCTCCTTGGTCAGTGCTCGAGCAGCCTGAGCAGCAGGATCGTATTGGTTGTAGAGCTTGGCGAAGGTGTTCTCTGCCTCAGATACGCCTCGGTTGTTTTCCTTGGCTGCCTTGGGCTTGCTCTTCTTCGCCTCACGCTCCTTGATGTCAGCGATTTGTTGCTCGATGTTCTTCCGTGCGCCAGCGTACTTCACCTCCTGCTCGGCGCTGAAGCTACCAGCAGCGAGTGATGCAGCTCTAGCCTTATCAAGGTCTTTCAGCTGGGACTGAAGCTTTTCCGTTTGCGACTGTCCGGCCTTGTAGGTGGCATTGATCGTGTCGGAGGCCTTCTTTCCCGCGTCCTGAATAGCCTTGTTGTTGGCGTCGGCAGCAGCCTTGGCTGTGTTTGCTGCCAGAGCATTTTGAAGCTGCGTCAGCTTGGTTTCGAGGAACTTGGTGGAAGCGTCATCCTCACTGAACAAAGACGACAGGAAGCCTTGTTTACGGCCTGCAAGAATCTTCTCGGTATTGGCGATCTGATCTTCTAGAGTCTGATCCCTGCCAACGGCAAGCATGGAGTCCCATGCTTTGGCTGCGGCGCCAGCAATGCCGTTCCAAAGGTTTTCGATATCACCTAGGTTTTCTTTGATCTTGGCAGATCTTCCGTTGATCTCTTCCAAGTAGAGGGCAGCCGCCATACGGGCTGCATCCATCGTCTTGCCCTGCTCCTGCAGGGAAACGATATTGGCGTACTGCGATGCGGTCAGGATGTTCAGCTCGCCGTCGAGCTTCTTGATCGCCTCCACCGGGTTTTTCGCGATGTCGTTGAACGACTTCACAACCTCGGTCACGTCGCGCCCCGTCTGCTTCGACCACGCTAGGGATGCCTGGGTGATTTCAGCGTACATCGAGGTCAGCGGGTTACCGGCAGCAGCCAACTGCGTGAGCACGCCAGACGCAGCGCCAACGGTGGTTCCGGTACTGGCGACCTGATTTGCCAAGTCGGCCAGTTGGTTTGCGCTGGTGCCGGCCGCGTTTCCGTTCTCAATCAGGGCATTGGCGAATCGCTCAGACTCCTCCGAACCCTGGTAATAGGCTACGGCCAGCGCGCCTGCAACCGCTGCTGCAAGCGTGAATGGATTGACCAAGCCGGCAATGTAGCCACCCATTGCGCGGGCGGCAGGGCCAATGCCGCCGAACATGTCCTTAAGCTGGCCGCCCTGTTGCAGCAGCACTGTCAATGGAGCCTGACCACTCTGCAGGCTGACAGCGATGTCAGTGAACTGTGCAGGCAGCATGCGCAGGTTGTTCTGCATCTGCTTTGCCGACATGCCCGTGGCGTTCATGCCGTCGGCTGTTTCGCCTAGGGCATTGCGCATCACGTTGATGCGGTCGGAGTACTCGACGAACGTATCGCTCTCGACGATGCCAGCCTTTTTGAACTTGGCCAGCTTCTCCTGCATGTCGTCCAGGCGACCGAGTGCGGAGACCGTTGGATTGATCTGGCCGAGCAGTTGCGATAGCTCTTTGCGCTGTTCGTCAAGGCTCGAAGACAGACCTTCAGTGCTTGAAGTAGCTCCCTCGCCGGCGCGCTCCATGCCCTTAAGGGAGTCCGTCAGATCGTCCGCATTGCGCTTGGCACCGCGCGAATCAATCGTTACCGCAAGGCGGGATTCCTGCGCCATAGCATTCTCCAGGCGTAAAAAAACCCGCTGGGCGGGCTGTCATTTCTTCGGCGGTGTCTTCGGCCTGCTCTTTTCCTGCTCCTCTTCCCAATGCCTGCGGAATTCGTCGTCAAGGGCGAAGATGGCGGCGTCGAACTCTTCGCGGCATATCGCTGATGGGTAGCGGTTCAGGTAGTCGGTGATGGCTGAAGGTGAGATTGGCGCCGGTGCGCCGACCATGCCGACGTACTGCCGGGTTCGGCTAATCGAGCCGTAGGCCTCAAGGATCTCAGCTGTAACGCCGTCGATCTCTGGCGCGTTCGGCACTTTGCCGACCAGTTTTTCATGCCGCCAGCGCTTCTTTTCGTTTGCCTTGCCAGCCCACTCCCGCCCCCACAGGTATGCCGCTACTGCTTTTCCGCAGTGACCTGGGCCTTTTCCTCAATGCGGCGAGCGATGTCACTGCCAGTCTTGATGGCCAGGAAATACACATTAGGCATTTGCCGGATCAACGCCTTGCAGAGCGCGGGCGAGTAAGGGGCAGGAACACCAGGATTATCTACCTCGTCGATTCCTTCCCAGGCCTTGATCAGGTGCGTAGAGACAAGATCGACGAGCATTTCGTCTTCCTGCTCAAACACAACTGGGGCGGCATCAGCGATGCTGAAGTCTTTGGTGCCGACACGGGTTTGCATGTCGATGGATGCCAGGTGCCGCTGAATCAGTGCGTAGTTCGACTTGTACAAAGGGCTCGCTGTCGAGCCGACCAGGATCTTCGCGCCAGGTGCGATTTCCACCCAACGAGTACCGTTGATGTCGAGCTCTGGCTTGTTCGCAATCGTGATGCCCATGGTATTCCTCTGCGGTAAAAGGCCCGACGCACACCGCAGGGCACGCCGGGCAAAGGGTTAAGCGGTAACAGTGATTACAGCGGTATCGGTCTTAGTGCCGTCTGCTGCACTGGTCGCAGTGATGGTGGCGGTACCGGCTGCAATGCCGGTGACCAGGCCAGTGGCGCTGACGCTCGCCTTGGTTTCGTCTGAGCTGGTCCAGGTAACCAACTGGCTGGCGCCGACCGGGGTCACCACGGCCTCGAGGTCCACGGTCTCGCCTACTGCAACGCTGGCGGTCGCCGGGGTGACTGTTGCTGCAGCAATAGTGATGGGCGCAGGCAGACGGGTGATGGTTGGCGGCACGCGGCGGCCGGTGTAGCTCAGTTCCACCTGAATGATGTCGGTCGACCCGCCGTCCGGCCAGTCGCCGCTCACTTCCATCTCAGGAATGAAGAAGGTGTAGCCACCGTCGCCATTGTTCAGGGTGAACTCAAAACTCAGTGCGTCGCCGGTCTGCTGGGCCTTCCAGTACTGGTAGGCGGTTTTCGACCAGCTCAGGGTGATGCTGCCCGACGGGGTGAACGTGGTCGGGATGATGTTGCCCGGGAACGGGTTGCCGTTACCGATGCAACGCTGGGTCTGGACTGCGTTGTCGAACTGCAGGCTGAAGCTGTCAACGCAGGCATTGTCCTCGCCCAGCTGAACGCCGTTGATCTTCAGGCCGGTGACGTCCTTGAAGCCATAGCGGCGCTGGTGGGCCTCGGCAATCGGGTTGAGGATGAACGACGTGTTGTCAGCCTTGTCATCCCAGGCGATGGCCGCAAAGGTAGTGGTGACCGTGATTTCGTTGTCGTTTGGTACCTCGAAATTCATGGTCGCGACTTGGGCGCCACGGGCGATAGCGGCAACACCGATGTCGCTGGCGTAGGAGCCGATGGAGAACGAAATGCGGTCGTTACCCATGGTCAGCACGTTGCCGACCCAGTCCTTACCGAAGCAGGAAGCCATGAACTCGTCCAGCGCGCCGTAGCGGAGCTTGGTTTCGATATCACCACCAACATCCACGGTGGTCTGGGCAGTGCCCTGGGCCATGCGGTCTGCGCCGATTTCGTTGTTCCCTTCAGTGTTGTACGTCGGCACAAGGCCGAAGCTGACGCGGGTCAGCACATTCCAGTCGCCTGGCGGGGTGATTCCGGGTGTAATTTCGCGCTTCCACGCGGTAGAGACCTTGGCACCACTGGACATGGGGTGTTTCTCCTATCAATAGGCGTAAAAAAACCGCCATGTGGCGGTGGATGGTCGGGACTCAGTAGGCCCGGTAAGGGATCTGCAAGTTGACCTGGTACCAGCCGTTGCCGTCGTCGCCGATGACGTTGGCCGAAACCGCGAAGCAGTCGAACGGGCCGGAAGGGTCGCTGTAGAACTGGAAGTGCTGGACCAGAGTGTCTGCTGCCCGCGTGATTGCCAGCGTGCCTTTGTAGGTCGGCACGAACAGCTGAATCACGATCAACCCAGTGCGGCGCATGCATGGGCCAATGCCAACCTCAGGGGCCGAGGAAAGGCCCGGGATATCACTCAGCCTCGCCCAGATGGCTTTACCTGCCGGATCGAATGGCTGCGAGTTGTTCGGGTAGTCGACGTTTGCAGCGGGTATTCCGGTCCACTGCGTCATGCGCGTGATGACAATGCTGCGGATCTGTTCAAAGGTCATGAGCTGTACTTCTGCGCGACGCTGTTGAAGGAAACGCCGTAGATACCGGCGGGAGCCTGCTTCGAATGGCCATCTTCAAGCGGGACGGCATACACAAGGTTGTTTTGGATGAACACTTGCGTGTAAGGCTCCAGGCCAGTCATGACTGACAAGCCTCGGGCAAAGGTTTCGTCACTCTTGGGATCGGCCTCGGCTGAAGCTGTGTAGACAGGCGCTCCTATGCTCACGATGTTGTTGCCTCGGAAACGCCCGGTATCGACCGGTGACGCCAACAGGATGAGCTGGAGCACCTCGGCGGAGATCGTCCTGACCCTGAGGGCAAGCTGCTCCTCGACCACACCAGCGAACAGGTTGGGCGGCGTGCTCCATCCCCTGCTCTTGGCCATGGCTACTTCCTCAATTGCAGTCGGTAAGTGGCCGATGCCGGGTCGGCGCGAACAGTCTTCACCAGGTAGACCACCTGCTGTGTCCGATCCATGAGGTCAGGAGCGGTGATCGTATGCCCGACATCGGGGATATCCGTGACCTCGTTGGCCAGCGTGGTCAGGCGCAGGTCGCCAACAAGGATGTTGATGTTGTCGATCCGTCTGTCTTCGTAGCGCGAGAGCACGCCACGGCCTGAGTAGAGAACCGGCTGTGCGGTGTTCTCCTCGGTGACTGGATCGACTACACCAGGCCCCATGTATTCGCCCGTGAAGTCCACGACCGCATCAGCCAAGTCCGTATCAAAGGCCTCGGCCAGGTCGGCCTGTAACTCGTCGCGAAGTCCCATGTCAGCCCCTCACGATTTTTGTCTGGCCGCTGCTGTTCAGGTAATGCGCCAGCAGCGCCAGCGCGAACGACTCGCCAGCGCTGATGGCGCGGGATGATTCCGAGTAGGTTTTGCTGCTGGACACCCCGTCAGCGTTGACCGACTTGCTGAGCACTCCGGTTTCCTTGCTGCCGTAGATTTTGCCAGCCGCAGCCTCCTTGGCGATCTCCGCGCCAGCCTGAACCACGTCTTCCGGGATCGGATCGAACTCAGGCAGGCTCAGATTGGTGAGCCAGGTGTTGGCCATCAGCACCGCCCGGGCCTTCTGGTCGGTGGGCGCCCAGCCTGCCCCAAGCAGGGCGTCTACCTGCTCGACGGTGATGTAGGTGGTCATTACTTGGCCTCATCCAGCAGCTTTTGCAGGTCTTCCAGGCCGGCGTCAGGGCTGAACTGCACACCCTTTTCGGTCAGGGCGGCCTGCAGCTTTGCCTTCAGCTCGGCTTCTTCTGCGGCCTTTTTCTCGGCGGTCGCTTTGCCAGCCTTGGAGCCTTTGGCCTCCTTGGTCGGCTCGGGATGCTCATAGCCATCCGGCGCGAACCGGGCGTCGATGATCTTGTAGCCCTTCTGGCGCAGTTCGGCCTTGCGCTCGGGGCTGACCGGGTGCTTCTCGTAAATCACTTTCTCGCTCATGACGATCTCCTGGGGAATGCGCCCCAAAGGGCGCAGTACCGATTACTTGGTGGCGTCACCGATAGTGATCACGCCAGCCGAGGCCTTGATGCTGTTAGCCACCAGGTCCCAGTTAGTGCCGGTCGACAACTCGGCGTTGGTCGGCGACTTGCCGCCATTTGCCACATCCCACGTAAAGCCCTTGAGGCCCAGGCCGAAGGTGTAGTCGGCCTGCATGGTGGTCTCGATACGCTCCTTGCCGTTGGAGGTCTCGATGTTGGTGATCAGGTCGGAGCCGTCCATCACCACCGCTGCGCCATCGGCCAGGCTCAGCACCTTCTCCTTGTTCGGGGTGCCAGCCTCGTACAGCGCAGCAGCGTCAGTGACGATGACCGCCTTGCCGAGGATGTCGACCACCTGGACGCCCGAGAAGGTGAACAGGCGCTCAGCGTTGGCCAGGTTCTGCCCCATCAGCTTGTGATACATGGCACCGGTCATGACCTGAGCCACCAGGCGCTGGGATGCGTCACCGAACAGAGCGTGGGCGTTGTTGATGCCAACGTAGGTGATGCCGGCGGTGGCAGATACGTCGTTCACCGCTGCCGACTGGTTACCGATGGCCGCGACCAGGGCTGCGATGGCGGTGTTCAGCTGGTCCGACATGATCGACTCGGACAGGTTGCGGCTGATGACCTCCAGCGCTTCCTCCGGGTTCTTCTGAACCCAAGACAACTGCGCGGGCTCCCAGATGATCGGGCCGAAGCCGCCGGCGATCTTCACCGCGTCATACTGCTTCTGAGCCAGCGGGGTCGAGGACTGGGCGCCGTTCGCGGCATAGCGGTCAACACGGCGCTGAGCGCTATGCAGGCCAGCCCAGAACGATTCTTGCAGGAAGTCACCGTCGATACCTTGGGTGGTAAGACGGATCGAGCCGGCAGACGCGGCGTTGAACTTCTCAACGTCCTGCTGCAGGGTCTCGATGGTGGTTTGCTTGAGGTATTCGTTGAATACCTTCATGTTCGAAAGTGCCATGTTGGCTCCTTAAGCGTCTGCAGTCATGGCCTTGATGGCTTCCAGGCGTGCTGCCTTGTCACCGCCGAGGCTTCCCTTGGTTTGGGGCTTTTGACCATTGGTCGTGTGGGCGCCTGTGCCTTGAGCACCAGTGCCCTTGAGGATGTGATCGCGGTGCGGGTACTGCGAGACGAGGGTTTCGAGCGCTTCGTTGAAGTCGGCCAGTTCGCCCGGGCGGGAGCGACTGAAGACCTTCTGGCCTTGGGCGTCATAAGCGACGACCTTGCCTTCCTCGATCTTGAAGTTGCTTCCGAACGCGGCTTGAACCATGTCAGCAGGAACAGCCATCTTCTCGGCGATGAACTGGGAGCGTGCGAAGCTGCCGCCGATCTTCTCGGCATACAGCTGCTGCTCGAAGGTCTGTGCCTTGGTGTTGGCTTCGTCCAGCTGAGTCTGGAAGGCTTTGCTGATTTCGCCCTTCACCTTCTCGATCTCGCCGGCATCCACCAGCTTCTTGGCGTCGAGGTTGGCGACGATCTCCAGGGCTTTGCGTGCCGCAGCGGCATCCTCGATGCCTTCGAAGGCCTTCGCGGTCTTCTCGAAGCCGTCGGCACGCTCACGGTGGGACTTGGCCTCGGCGTTCAGCCGGGTGATGGTGTTGCGGGTGCCTACAGCGTCGAAGGCGACCTCTTTGCCGTCGTCCTCGACGTACACCGGCTTGCCATCCTGGATCTCGGCGTACTGCTTGCCATCCACTTCAACGGTTTTGAGTTTCATCTCGTCTCTCTTGGCCATCCGGCCTGTTGGTGAGCCATCCGGCCCCAGGTCGCCCCGTCCATCCGAACCGCAGGCATGAAAAAGCCCCGCACTGGGCGAGGCTTTGCAATTGCGCGCCACGAAATGGCGCTTTGGTGTTTTGTGGCGCGGGCTACAACAGGCGCTCCCGGAGCTCATCGAGTGTCAGGAACGAAAAAGCCCCGCATATAGCGAGGCTGATTTGTATTCGAGGGTTCCGTTACGGAATCGGCAGATGCTTAAATGTTTTCCCGTTGCACAGCATGCTCATCGGACCGATTGCCAATCCAAAACGCTTGCACAATTCCGCCAGGCTTGCTCCGTTCTTGCGCATCGTCCTGGCTTCGATCACTTGTGCATCAGTCATCTTTGCTCGCCTTGCGGACTGGGCAGCTCTCATAGCGGGGTCTGAATACACTGCCTTCGTTCTAGCAGACTGCCTGGCCCTTTCCTCAGGGTCTGACCATCTCACTTTTCCGGCAGTTGATAGAGCCTCAACAACCCCTTGTTTTGCCATCCCGGCCTTTGTTGAGACTGACGTTTTCTCTCGCTCCGCCGGATCGCTGAACCTCAGGACAGTAGCCTCTGCGATCTTGAGTCGCGTTGACTCCCGGCAATTCATCAGCCCAGAACCGCCGCCGGTGAGGTTCAAAAGATCTCGACCAGCTGCCTCGTGAAGCATGATCTGATTGACTTCATCAACGTCCTTTTCCGCCCTCTCAACTAGGGGAAAAATCTCAACCGACCCGCCTTCTGCGAGCACGGATCGTATCCACTGGCTTTTGGGGTCCGCCCCTAGTCTGGCCTCGCTTAAATGACAGCGAAGCCTTTTCCTCAATGAGGTAGAGGTTTGCCCAACGTATCTGATCTCTCCATCTCTGGAGTCGCGTAGACCATAAACCGTATGGTCCCGTAGAATACCTTCAGCCATTCGCCTTGATCCTCTCTTGATCAGGTATTGGTTAGAGCCGGCTTGTGTTGGTAGCACTTGCCGGCTCGCTCATTATACCCCGCCTACAGCAGCCTCGCCCTCAGCTCTTCCAAAGACAAAAATTTTCCACGGTCGTTGTAGAAGTCCTGCAGCTTTAGCTTGTCCTGCCGCAGCAGCTTCCCGCGCTCCGGCCCGAGAATCTCGTCTTGGCGCGCGGCAGGCTGGCGGGCAAGCCATTCCGCGTAGGTGGTCTGCTGCGGTACCTGGCCATCCATGCTCGCCCGGGTAGCAGCGTCGCTGATCCCCAGCGCCAAGGCGCTCTTGAGGATCGGCAGCTTGGTCGAGCGGCAGCAGAAGTGGATCCGCCCAGGCCCTGCCAGCCAAGGCACCTTGTGCCCAATGGGCCGGTAGGAGCCCAGCGTGTACGGCAAGCGGTCTCGGATTCGGCAGGTTGTCGATGTCCGATTGTCCAGCGTGCTCAGCCACTCAACATGGCTGATGATGTCGCTATTGGCCTCGAATGCCTTGTCGCTGGCAGTCTCTGCGGTGTGCGACACAGCGGACCTTACTACCGACTCCACTTCCCGGCGCGGGCGCTGCAAGAGGCCGTCCGCGTACTTCTCGGCCCGGGTGCCCATGATCGTTCGCACGATCTCAGCTGTGGTCTGTCCGTTTACCACGCCAGCGCGCACAGCGTTGCGTATGAGCGCCTTTCGGTCCGACTCGATGCCGTCCATCCATTCGGAAAGCAATCGCCCCTGGAACGGCCTGGCTGCGGCCTGCGCCCTCACCTGGCTGAACTGTGCAACCTGGATCGGGAACTTGGCCTGCACCAGGGCTGGCACGATCGATTCGAACAGGTTCAGCTGGAACGCGATCTCGTAGGTGGCCACGCCATCAGTCAGCGTAGTCATAGCCTGGCGAACCTGGGCGAAGGTGTCGCTGTTCAGCTGGTTGACCCGGAACAGCGCGGCATCCACGGCCGAAGCACTCAGGTCTGTACCCAGCGCCTCGATAGCAGCCACCAACGCGGCACGCAGCTCAGTGTCGTTACCGTTCAGGATCTTGATGACCGCGACGACTTGGGCATTGCTCAACCTGGACAGGTCGACCTCATGCCCAATCAGCTCGTCAATCAGCTGCTGGTTTGCTGTTTTCATCAGATCGCCCCGAGGGCTGGGCCTTGGGATTCAATCTTGGCCAGCTCTTTCTCCCAGTCGTATTCGTCGCTGATCACGCCGCGGCGCTGCATCTCAGCGAACAGCGTCTCTTTCGAAAGCATGCCGGCGTTGGCCATGGACACCAGAGTCGGAAGCGAAACCTCAGGCATGTAGTCAACGTCGAAGTTGCCGTGCATCTCGACGGTGCCGCCATCACCCTGGCCACGGTAATCAGCCATGAACTGGAGCAGTTGCCCCAGGCAATCACCGAACTGGTGAGCCATGCGGGCCAGCGGCGAAAGCTCCTGAGCAGCCTCTTCCTCGGCCTGTGTCGCGGTCTTGGTCGCAGACTTGTCCGGGGTCAGCAGCTTGGCACCTGCCATCCGCATCTCATCCAGCAAGTCCTGTAGCGCGGTGCGCCCGGCCTCTACAGCCTTGCCCGTGTGCTCCACATACTTGAGGTCGC
Organism: Pseudomonas sp. HLS-6; assembly: GCF_002753995.1. Classification (NCBI taxonomy): domain Bacteria; kingdom Pseudomonadati; phylum Pseudomonadota; class Gammaproteobacteria; order Pseudomonadales; family Pseudomonadaceae; genus Pseudomonas; species Pseudomonas sp. HLS-6. The sequence goes on along the minus strand of NZ_CP024478.1, from coordinate 2,019,273 downwards.
CATCCTTCGGCAGATCGGTAAGTGAGCCGGTGCCAACCTTGAACTCTGGCGGGATGACCTTGCCCTGATTGTCGTACTGGGCCTGAATGCCGATACGCACCAGAATCGGCACGCGAATGACATGCAGGATGTTGTCCTGGTCGCTCTGGCTCTGCCAGTGCTTCACGTTCAGGTGGGCCAGCTCAAGCAGCGGTGGCTTGGCAGTCATGAAACCGGTGCGACCGGTGTAGAACGTCACCCATGGGATGTACGTCAGGCTGGTGACACCCTCGTCATGAACTGCCCAGGTGCCACCCTTGCTTGGGGCTCGGTAGATTCTCCACAAGCCTGGCTCAAGTACGCGGATCTGCAAGACGACATCAACGCCGAACTCGCCATCCTCTTCCTCGATCGCCTCAATGTAGCGAATGTGGGTCAGCACGCCGCCCTTTGCCTTCCACCCGAGAACCTGCTCAGGCTTGACCATGACAGCATATGGGCGGACGCCCGCGGCTTTCTCTTCCGCCATGGTGCGGCCGGCTTCAGAGGCTGGATGATCAACGAACGCGTGGCACAGGCCGTGGCTCAAGCCATTCCGGAAGAACTCCACCGACCAGTTGTTCAGGTCGTTTCCGGCCAGGTCGATGTCCGTTGCCATCTCCGCAATCTCGGCCGGAACGTCGTCGCCCAGCTGCAGCGGCTCCGCAAACACCCGAGAGGTCATGTTGCCGACCGTCTCAGAGTACGCGGGCAGCAAGGTGGACTGGGCAAGGCGAGACTTGTAGATCTCATCGTCTTCTGCTGGGTATTTCGGCAGCAGCGCCTGGCCAGCAGCGCGCATGGCCATGGTCCCGCCCATGAGCGGAGAGATCACCGCCCAGTATCGGCGCATCTCGTCGACAGCTGGCAGGGTGAAGCTCGGGTTATCGCTCATGTTCACATTCTCAAAGGCTGGGTCGTGAAGACCGGTCGCTCAATCGGATAGTCGTGATGGATGAAGTAGCCGCCGGCGTCGTTCGCGTGGTCGACGCCTGATTTCTTATCTGGCTCACCATTGGGCGCCCACACCTGCTGCTCCAGGCCGTCTGCATAGGTCGGGCAGCGCAGCGGGTTAATCAGGTAGCGGCGTTCGCCATTCGCGTTGCAGAACATCGCGTTCATGGCGTTGATGCGGTCTTTCACCGGCGGGTTGGCGTCGGGAGCGATGACACTGAAGCCTGCCTGGCGCAGGATGGCGATGTCCGTTTCACTGGCATTCACTGACTTCCGCGACCCGCCCGAGGCGTCCGGGTAGATCCTGATCTCGCAGGTCTTTTCGTAGTCCCGGCCGCTGTGTCGCCAGTAGCGCTCTTTGATGCGCCGGATCATGTCCGGGGTATCGAAGCCGTCGATCAGCTCATCCACCGCCCTTGGCTTGCCGTCTGGCCGCTTCACATGTGTGATCGCAGCCATCTTGCCGACGTTGAAGTCCATGCCAATGAACAGAGGCTCTCCAGGCTCTACGGTGTCGAAGCAGGAGTTCAGCTTCCGGTCGTAGGCGTGGTAGATCGACCCCGCGTTGAGGTTGACGAACTGGCCGTTCAGGTAGGCCAGGATCAGTTGCGCCGGGTACGACTCCATCAGCGATGGGATGTAATCCGGCGGCAGGTTCAGCTCGTTGTCGAAGGTGCTGGCCTGCACCAGGCCATACATGCCCTGCAGGGCTGGCTTCTCGCGCAGTTGCTTCACGAACTGCTGGTAGACGAACTTGAACCCCTCAGGGGTCGTGGTCACGTCCACGCCGTTCTTCAGCCCAGGCACGTTATAACGCATCCGGGCAATGATCTTGCGCCAGGCGTGCTCAGCCTTCAGCGCGGGCAGAACATCGAGCTCGTCGACCAGGGCATGCCCGATCTTGAAGCCAACAATGGTCTGGGGCTTCTCCATCGAGCGGCAGATCGTCGTGCTGCGGTACTGGCCGCCACTGTAGAACTCGACCTCCTTGTCGCTCTCCTTCGTCTTGACCTTCAGGCCCCAGTCGAAAGCGACCTCCTCAATGGTCGGGAAGAAGATGTCGCGGATTTGCGGGTAAGTCGGGGCGAAGTAGCCGGAGTCGATCCGGGGCCATTCCCACACGTGCTTGCATAGCGCGGCACAGCCTACCCAGGTCTTGCCCGAGCCAAACCCAGCAACGAAACCGCGGAACTTGTTCTCCATCCGGAGGAAATTAGCCTGGGGAACGTTCAACGACGGCATCAGGCTTCCTCGCATCCACTACGTCTACCTGCACCCGCGTGGGCGGCACGTTGTCGTGGGGATTCTCGTTCTTGGTCTGGCGATTCACATAGACGTCGCCTACTTCCTTGGCCGCCTGCTCCAATAGCTGGGCAGTCAGCGCCATGTTCTTCATGGACTCGGCTTTCTCGGCCATCCTTCCCAGCGCACGGAGCCGGAATGCCCGGTTGGCGATAGGGATCTCGGATGTCTCTTCACGGAACCGCTTGCGCGTGTCGTCGAACAGGGTCCGCCAGCGCTTTGCCAGATCTCGACCTGCGCTCTTGGTCGGGTCATGCGATTCGCACTGCTGGCGGCTCACCTCGATGCCGAATTCTTCTCGGACAGAGGCCGCCACCTGTGCGGGGGTATCGAAACAGGCCAGGGCCTGAACGATAAAGGCTTTCACCTCGTTGCTCAGGGCCGCCATAGGTTCAATTCCGTCTTAGGTCTGTCAAAGGTCAGGCAGACTTGAGCAGACAGGTTCCGCAGGCCCTCGAAATGTTGATCTTGGCCACCTCAGGCGGCCGGCTTGCAGCTTCGATCAGCTGCTGTACGTCTTCTCCTGCTCCATAGCGGCGAACCACACCCACGAACTCTTCAACGTCGTGTCCGCGCATCTGTAGCTTGGGGAGACCTTCCTGGGTGAACTTGGGTGCGCCGTACTGATCGGTCGCCTGAGCGATGTGGTAGAGCTCATGCTCAACCAAGGCGCAGAACTCGGTGTCGGAGCACTGGGAGCAGTAATCAGCAGCCAGGGTGATAACGAAGCCCGGCACCTCACCGAACCAATCGATCATCTGTTGCTCTTGTCGGGCCTTCTGCCATCCGCCGGCGCGGAACATCACCGCCTCGGCCTGGCCAACTACCGTCCGACCTTGTTTCTCGAAGCAGGCTGAAGCCCACAGGAAGCGAAGCGGCGCGTCGATCAGGTGGGCATGGTCAGGGTTGTGCAGCTCGCCACCCTCACTGAGGATCGCAGCCTGAACCCATTCGCCAACCTCGGGGGCCGGCTGAATCCGGGTACCGAGCATAGAAAGCTCGGTCAGATCAAGGAGATCAGCCGGAGGAACTGGCCTTTCCATGCTGGTCAATCCTCATAGTCCGAACCTTCCCGCCGGTGTAGATGTCACGCTTCATCGCGGCGCGCACCGCTTCTTCGGCACTTGCGCCCATGTCCATTGCTGCCAGGGCATAGGCCGAGCCGCTGCCGATGGCGTCGGGATTGGCCGGGTCGAGATCCTGCCGCCATACGCCAGTCTTGTCGTCATGGCCGACCATCTGCAGCCTGCCGCCATCCACCACATAGCCCGAGCACTCAACCGGAACATGCGAAGGCGTACCGAAGTAGGCCGCAATCAGGGCCTTCTCGTCGCACACGGCACCAGACAGGAAGAAGCTGACGCCATCCACGACGGTGAGCTTTTGGCAGTCATCGGAAACGATGGAGCCGCTGCGGGTCTGGCGGGAGTCATAGGCGATCACGCCATCCTTGTAGGCGATGGTGGTCATGCAGCCTCCACAGTGACGATCCCGCGTAGCTGGCGGGTGTAGATCTCTTCCCGACCCGGGCGCTTGACCTTTACCGGCCGAGGCGCATAAACGCACACTCCGGCAGCGGTATCGCACCAGAGAACGTTCTCGACCTTGTGACCGTTGACGAATACCCGGCGCGGGCCGCGTCCGTCAGCGTGGCGATGGAAGCTGGATGGCGCAGGCATAGGTCAGACCCCAATACGTCGACCAGAGATAACCTCGCCCAGACTCAGCCCGTGACAGGTTCGGTTGGACTCGATCCCATCAGCCTGATCCTTGGCGACCAGAGCATCAGCCACCAGATCTGCCTGTTGGCCGTTATCGAACTCCCCCACCGCTACGGATGAGGCGCCTTGGGCGCCGCCCTCGCTTGCGCCGTCAAGGGCATAGCGGGTAACGATGTATCGAGTAACTGGGCGAACTTGGTATTCGGTCTTCATTGGATATCTCCGGTCTGCGCACAGACTGAGTGTGGCGAGAGGTGAGTCAGGCGAACGGGTCAGCCGGCTTGGCGATCGAGCGCACAAACCACATGAAGCCCTGCTGCAGGTTGGTCTTGGCCAGGGCCAAGGTGCGCTGATCCACGCCTTCGATCTGGCCGATCTGCTTGAACAGCTCGCCAGCATCGGCCTCCAAGGCCTTGATCGAGTTCATGCCGTCGATCTCGCTTTGGGTGAGGTCGCGGTAGCCGGTGATTTTCTTGTGCTGGTTGTCCATGGTGGATCCTCTGGTGGTCGCGCCACAAAACGGCGCATGTCGAATTTGTGGCGCGGATCAGCTGAAGACGTGGCCGCGCCTTGCCCAGGCATAGGCCACCACCCCAGCGTGAAGCACCACGCCAAATGGATTGACCCAGTGGCCTTGCAGAGCGGTGACGAATGCACCGAACCCGCCAATGGCCACCAGGTAGAAGGCGACACTCAGCAGCGGCTGATCCACGGGGCGGACCTTGCGTAGGTAGTCGCATGCAGCGAGCACGACCATGACGCACAGGAACACGTCCAGAGCCGTCATCGCTGAAACCAGGATGTTGTTCATATCAGGCACCTCGCGCCGTGACGAACGACCCCATGGCAGCCTTGATCGCGGGGATGATGTTCATGGCTGTGAGGCCAAGCACGAAGGCAACCCCGCACAGCAGATCATCGGTGACCGCAAGCTCAAGCTTTGGGGCAAGCCAGGCGGTGACGGGCTGGGTCAGGTAGACCGAGAAGCCGAATCCGGTGGCGACCGCAGTGGCGGCCTGGAACCGGGTTAGGTCCTTCAGGAATCCCAGTGAGAGGATCGAGCCGATGAATGCAGCCATCACCAACCCGTACTTGCCCAGCACTACGCTGGCAGCGGCGCTTGTTGGTTCGGCCATAGGGGTGTCCTTGGAATAAAAGGCCCGGCGGGACCCTATTGAGGGACCGGGCAAGCGTGCGGAGCAGCACATAACGAATTGGTGCCGACACAAGGACTCGAACCCTGGACCCTCCGCTTACAAGGCGGACGCTCTACCAACTGAGCTATGACGGCGAGTTTGGCGGAAAGTGAAGGAGTCGAACCCTTACCGCTACCAGTAGCACGGTTTTCAAGACCGCTTGCCCACCTATGAGCGCCACATTCCTTTGGCACCGGGCTCCTCCCCCAGTTCGGTCGAGTCTTTTTGCCTCCGCAAGGCCGCACATACGTGCTCGCCCATTGCGGCAGGCGCAGACGCTCGACGCGCCATGCATGGTTGTCCCGTGGGGAGTTGAACCCCCTTCAGTCGATTATGAGTCGACCGCATCAACCGCCAATGCTTCAGGACAATTTGGCTGGCAAGGCAGGATTCGAACCTACGACCGCCCGGTTAACAGCCGGGAGCACTACCGCTGTGCTACTTGCCAATGTTTGGAGCGGACAGAGGGAATCGAACCCTTCTCTGCTCAGCTTGGAAGGCTGGCGGCAAACCTTCTGCTTGCCCGCTTGTGTGGGTCTTTCCCCACCTGTCCGCCGAAGACCATCCCAGCGCTGGCACCCCATTGCACCAGTCTCGTCGATACGATCTCGCGCCACCCTAGAAGCATATGAGGTCAGGGTGCGCGGGCTGCCGGTGTTTTTCCGTAGCACTGCACTACCGGCTAATCAGTGTCCAGGCCTTCCCGGAGGCTGCCCTGGCTGCAGTGAACTTTTCTGCAGGCAATAAAAAACCCGGCGCGGCGGCCGGGTTCTTTTTGTGATCTTCGCCAAAGGCGAAATTATCACGATGGCGAAATCATGCCATCAGCCGAGCGGGAACGCAATAGGCCCTCAAGCGGCCTCCTTCATTTCGTAAATTACAGCCGCCACCGGCCCGAGCGCCATCTTGTCTACGTCCTCGCAGCAGTCGAAGACCAGACGTACATATCCGCCCCACTCACGCTCCCAACGGACCGATTCCAGCTTGATCCCGTAGTGGGCATTCAGCCAGGCACGAAAGCTCTCCGGCGACTCCAGCGGGTCAGCGTTGGCCGATTGCCCGCCCTGGTGCATGTAGCGGTACCGGGTCATAACCCCCTTCACCACGTACTCGAGCTTTTCGCGCTTGGCGGCGGTCATGCGCGGTGACTTGCTCTGCACCAGGTTAAAGATAACCTCCTCGGCAGTCTCGCGGGTGTCGTCATCCATCCGCGGGCTGTACATGAAGTCGCCGAAGGCGCGGACCTGACCATGCAGCTTGCCGATCGCAGACTGCACCCTCCCGGCGAGCGCCTGGTGAACTGCATGACTCGCACTGCGCTGCTTGTCAGTGGTTTGCACCATCGCTCCCAGCAAACCCAGTTGTTCGATGAATGCGCCCTGGCTGTCCCAGGCGGTATAGGTGCAGTCGTGCCAGGCTTGGCGTGCGCTGTTCAGTTGCATACTGCCTGCTCCTTCAGTTCCTTGATCTTTGCCCGGTACTCGGCCTTGATGGCCTTCAGGTCTTCGATGGTGTAGCGCTGGGCCTCATGAGGGCCTTCTAACCACTCGACTCGGTCGGCGCCGATCCGCCTCACCAGCTCAATCCGGTAGTTCACGATGTCGCCAGACTTGTGGTTATTGCAGGGTGCGCACTGCTTCCAGACGTTCAGCGGCTCGAAGCGCAGCTCTGGGTTTGCCCCTACGGTTCGGTAGTGGCCAGCGTGGTACTGGCCTTCGTGGTGACGACCGCAGCTCACACACGGCAGCGCGGCATCACGCAAGCGAATCCACTCGTTGAATACGGCCTGTGTCTCGCGCACATGGTCGGCACGAGACTTCACCCTCTCCTTCCGCACCTTGATCTCACGGCGCTCGCGCTGGGCGATGGCCTTGCGGGCTTTGTCCTGGTTCACCGGCGCAAGCTCCAGGGCGCACTTCACGCTGCACGCCTTCTGCGTCGATAGCGATGGGCGGAACTTAGAGCCGCAGGCCTTGCAGGTCTTCTGCTTCACTTCCTTGAGAGCTGTCCTCACGCGGCCTCCTCCCCCAGCAGATCACCGAAGAACATGCCTGACGCGGCGTAGTCCCACACCATGCCGCCCGCAGTCTTCTGTCTCTTCTTCGCCGCCGCACAAATGCACGGCTTGCTCACGCCGGTATGGCGCACCGCCGACTCCAGCGAGGGGAACCACATGCCCAGCCCGTGCTTTGCTGACTGAACTGGCACAGCGCAGTCGCTAAGGCCTGTGGCTGCTGCATGCGCCATGTTCTCCTGATGGGTGCACCATTCGAGGTTTTCAGGATGCGGATTGCTCTTGTCGCCATCCTTGTGATTGATGCACGGCAAGTCATTCGGGTTTGGCACGAACATCTCGGCAACAAGGCGATGAACCAGGTATGCCTTTGCCTTGCCGTCAACTTTGAGAATGATCCTCGGGTAGTCCTTGGACTTGGCACGCTGAATCAAGCGCTCTGGATAGCTCTTGGTGATGCCGGAGAGGGTGGTGGAAACATGAGCCATCCGTTTAATTCGTCCTAGCGAGGACACCATGTAGCGCCCTGCCAAGGTTTTGCTCTCAATCCAAATCTCGCTCATGCCGCCGCCTCCCACTGCTCTGGCATCTCTCCTTTGGGCTCGCTCCAGCGCACGCCGCGCTCAGAACCGAACACATACATGCACTCGATGACGTCACCCAGCTCGGCCACGGTCATCCGCCGGGTGCTAACACCCAGCATCACGACGCCACCGTTGATGCCAGATGCCATGCGCACCTCCTGGCGGGCCGCAGCGGTCATGAGCGCCTTCCAGTCCTCACTATCGAGCTTCTGCATTACGCCGTTGACGGGCCATTCCACCTGACGGGAGATGTCGGCCAACATGGCCCAGAGCTTCGCGTTCTGCTCAAGGGTGCGTCGGGACTTGACCGGCCGGACGATTATCTCGATGGCCCCTGCCACGGAAAGCTCTGTAGCGAAGAGGTAGGCCAATCGGCACACCTCTCGCACGCGAGATGGGCCGGATGACCAGAAGTGGCGAGGCTTGGACACCGCCTCAGAGAGCTTGGTGGTGCTGTTGACGCTGATACGGTCAGCCATGGGATGCCTCCTTGACCATGGCCTGGAATCCGGCCACCTCGGCCATATCGCGGTCGTATTCTCGGCGAGTGACTGGATGCATTTCCTCGGGCTGCCGATCACCAAATTTCTGGAGCATCTCGCCTTTGAGCGAGACGGCGCAGTCAGCAAGCGCCTTGCGCAGCGCTTCAGCCTCTGCCCTCGCATCATTCAGCGCAAATGCCAGGCTCTTCTTGTCGGCGGCATAGAGGTCTCGTGCTTCCTCAGCAAGACTCTTCTCGGCCTTGAGTTGGTCGAGCTCGTCCAGCACAGCTTTGTAGCCGTCAAAGTTGCAGGAGATGCGGCCTATCAGCTCAAGACGCTCTATCTCTGCAAGCAGTGCCAGGGTAGTGGCGGGGTTTGCGGCGGCGATGAAGCGCTGGTTTGCAAAGTTGCGCTCTACGTCTTCGCGAACCCGGCAGAACATGCTCACCATCCCAATGTGACGATAATCCGCGTTGATAGAGCCTTCGTGCCGATCGTTTTCTGCATGCCAAGGGCCGGGTGTTGCAGCCTCGGCCAGCGCCTTGAGTTGTGCTTTGTCGATGGTCATGGCGCCACCTCATCCCAGCGAACCTCAAGCCACATATCCACGAACTGGCGCTCTACGGCCCGCACGGTGCAGCGATAGCCCAGCCCACGCAGTTCCTTGAGGATTGCCTTGCACAGCTCCGGGTAGTCCTTCTCGTTGCAGTAGCAGCTGGTGCCGAACCCGTAGTCGCGAATCGTGTATTCATACTTGCCAGCCTCGGCGGCCTTGGCGACACCGGCCAGGATGGTATCCACGGCGAAAGCTGGGTCTTTGGCGCGGGCAATGTCGCGCGCTTTGAGCGCAGTAATCTTGTTGGTGTCCATCAGTGCTTCTCCTTGCGCTTGCATAGCAGTTTCCAGGCAACAATGACGGGCCATCCAAGTGACAGAACCCACAGGAACAGGTAGTGCTGCCAGCCCTTTGCGTTTTCAGCCGCTAGGCCGACCAAAAAACCGAAGAAGGTGGTGTGAATCCACCCGTAGATCATGATTGCGTCTGCCATCACACCCCCTCCCCGGCCGGCTGCCCGGCGCGCTTGATGTTCAACTGAGCGACTGCGGCGCGTGTCTGCCGCTTGCGCAGGTAGGTTTCGATGCGGCGGCGCTGATCTTCCTTGGCGCGCTCGCGGTCTTTCTTTGCCTTGGCCGCCTTGAGGATGCAGCGCACCTCGGCAAGCTTTTCGCGGGTCTTGGCGCTGGCCTGCGGGCGCACCTCGCCGGTGAGCAGGCCGGCAATGGCCTGGCCGTCATCGGTGATCGGAGCGATGCGCAGGTCGGCCAGGTACTTGGCCCCGGTGTCGTGGGTGATGAGCTGGGCGCGGACGGCGGATTCGATGGCCGTCACCCGGCGCCCAGCGTCGTAACCCAGCGACACCTCCCACTTGGCCGGCTGATCCTCGGCGCGGGCGAAGCTGACCAGGCGCTCGTACGCGCTCATGAACGCCATCCGGGCGCCGACCTTGTCGCCAGCTTCAAGGATTGGCTCGGAGGCGATCATGGCCTGGCGGATTTCGGTGGTGAGCACCACGGTTTCGTGCTCATCACTCGCCGCCAGGGCGATCGACCACGCCTCATCCTTGCCGGGTCGGGTGTCGGCCGCGTGGATGTGCTTGAGGACCATGCCGAGCGAAAGGCGCCCAGCAGGCTCTCTACGGCACGCGCGCAGTGCGCCAATGATCACGCCAGGCTCATAGGCCGAAAGGTCCTCAGCGATGAGCTGAGCGCCTCCAGCGCTGATTGCCTGCCCCATTGCCTCGGCAGTGGCGCAGATGGCCACGGCGAGTTCGGCTTGTTCGTCAGAGGAAAGCATTGCGCTTACCCCCTTGGCCGTTGCGGATCGCGTCAGCCGCTTCCTGGGCCGCATTGATATTCGCCTGGGTCTGCTCCTGCTGGCGGGCAGTGGTGGAGTTCATCTGGCGGTTGGTGACCCACTGGGTGTGGTAGGCCTCGGCCTTGGCCAGCAGGTCGCCCAGGTTGTGGCAGCCGTTGATCAACTTGGCGTCGTTGATGCGCAGGTAGAACGCGGCTACGTGATGGGCAACCTCAATCCCCAGGCGGTCAATCAGCTGGCCCATCTGCCCGCCTGCCTTCGCATTCCAAACCGGCCAGGTGTGGTAGCGCTTGCGGTAGGCCATGGCGTAGTTGGCCCAGGCCTTGAAGGTTTTGCAGGACTGGTCCTTCGGGCCTGGCATGTCCGCCGGGATTTCGCAGCGCGGCTCTTCGCCCCCAACAGGGATCAGTGCAACCACTTTCCCGGCAGGTTGGTTCGGCTCGTCCGAACCTTCCTGCGAACTGTGATTGGTACCCTGATTGGTATCCTGATTATTGGTATCCTGATTTGTCGGATATTTTTCCGACCCTTGCTCGGATTTTTTTCCGACCTTGCTCGGAGATTTTTCCGAGGTAGATCGGATTTTTTTCCGACCTTTAGTATCTGGTGGGGTCGGATATTTTTCCGACCCATCCTGCTTCTTGTTCCACTCGGCAGCCTTCTTGGTCAGGCGGAAAAGAGTGATGTTTGAAGTGCTGGAAAGCTCAATCAGACCCGCCTCCTCCAGGGCTTTCAGCATCCGATAAGCCGTGTCAGGTTTGTCAGTCAGCAGAGGCAGCTCTTCCACGATCTTGGCCTTGCTCAGAGCAAAGAAGATCCCGTCATCAGTCTTGAGCGCTTTGGCCCAGCTTGGGCAGCCGTAGACGAACGCGAACAGCAGCGCCTGCTGGGAGTTCAAACCCCACTCAAGCGCTTTTGCCTGGTTGATCGTCACGGTGAATTGCATGTCAGGCCTTCCCGATCAGAGAGGCGAGCTCAGCGAAGCGCTCCACATACCAGTGAGGCTGTGTTTCGCGTGGGGATTGGGGACTGGTTAGGTTCTTCCCGTAGCGCAGGCCCTTTTCGGTGATCGACCAGAAGGTGACCATCTCTTGCTTGGAGTTCTTGCGCTGCATGACCTTGATCAGACCAGCTTGCTGTAGGGCCTTGTTGAAGGAAGCTGTCGACATGCGGATGCCGTTGTCCTTCAGCAAGGAGGTCAGCGCCTTGGTCGGCAGCGATCCCCCGCCTGCTGCATCCGGCGGCGCGTCCACGGCATAGCTGGGCAGGAACTTCGGATCGAGGCCGTTGTTCTCAGCGATCTTGGCCAGCATCTGCATCTGGCATGACGCGGCGGGCTTCAGGAGGCGCGTAAAGCACTCCATGATGGCGATCTCGCCGATGACTTTGGTGCCATTGGCCATGACGGCCTGGCGCGCCTCGGACTGCCCTTCCAGTTCGCGCCAGCGACGAATCACCTTCATGCGCAGCCCGGCGCTGTAGCCGGTCAGGAGGCAGTCAGTGTGCTCGCGGTCGAGAAGGTACTGGACTTGCTCGCGGTTGCGACCGTCCAGATAGATGTCCTCAAAGCTGAGTACATCGGCTTTCAGGTCTTTGAGCATTGCCAGGATGTCGCGCTTCACGTTGTCGTGACGCTTACCCGTGACGCTTGCAATTTCACGCGACGACATCGTGCGCGCCACGTTTTCGTAGTTCGCATTTCGTGGCGCGGGATATTTGAGGGTCTGTACATCATTGTGATGGGTGTGCATAATCGACCTCACAGTGTTGTAACGAATGCAGTTGAAAAAGCCGACCTTGCCCGTCGGTTTTTTTGTGCCTGCGATTTGGTGATTTAGTTGAGGTCTTCATCAGTCCCGCCTTTTTCAGGGACTATTGAGTCCGAACCTCGCTTTGGCACCGGTAGATTCCGGATTTTTCCGGCACCTTTTGGCCTGGTCTTCTCGAAAAAACGCTCTGCTCCAAGCTGTGCGGCGTACTGTTCAGGCGAGACGCCCGCCTTATTTGCCAACCGCTCAAGCTTCTCGTAGAGGCGTCCATCGATCCCGTGGCAGATCGTGGTTTCGGGCACGTAGGCCTCCTTCCGGGCCTTCAGGCCATCTGGCTTTTGTCGGTAACATCGCTCTCGATGATGCTTTCCAGCTTCTCCTCGACGCACATGCGCACGAATACAGCCAGCTGCAGCTTGTGGAGTCGCGCCACGGCCTTCAGCGCCTCGTAGGTTTCCTCGTCGTAACGCGACTTAATCTCCCGGTCTTTCAGGTGACTTTGGTCGTGATATGCCATGCGGTATTGCTCCTTGCTATTGAAAGGGTTAGGCAGCGCCCTTGAGCGCTTTACGGGCAAACGAAATTAGGTCGGGACGAAGGCCGGCGATTGTGATTTCACCGCTCGAGGCGTCCTGAAGGCGCTCGGCCAGTTCGACAGATGCTTTGCGATGACCACCTGCGAGCTGCCATAGGTGTCCGACAGTGGTCTTGGCAGCGGCTGCTACTTCCTGCCGGCGCTCGTTTGTGGCTCCACCCAACCATTCACGGAGGTGATCATTCATGAGGGTTCTCCTTACACATAAAGCGAAATTTAGCTCATGGCTAATTTATGAGCAAGGATAATTTAGCTGTGCGCACATTTAGCAGTAAGCTAAACGCTGGCATTCTTGTCGCCATGGATATCTACGAAATTCGCAAACACAACCTGGTGAAGCTGATCGGCAGCCAGAGGAAAGGCTCCTGCGCCGAGCGCTGGGGGATGGCTCCTGCGCATCTGAGCCAGATACTTTCCGACAAGACAGCGAAGAACCTGGGCGACGATGTGGCCCGGAGAATCGAGGGAATTGAGGGCTTGCCGAGAGGCTGGTTTGACTCGATACCAACCGGCGATGAAGCGGGGAAGCCTCGCGCCGAAGCCGGCGACGGCAAGCTATCGGCTGCCGATCTGGTAAAGCAAATGCTCGCCAAAAGCGGGAAAGGCATACCCGAGGAGACCCGGCAGCGATTGCTGGCCGCAGCGGAAGAGCCTGCCGATACCGGCGTTACCAAAGCTGACTTTTCCCGACCTGGTTTGGTTGGTGATGAGGTGTGGATCGCTCATTACGATGTTCGCGGCTCGATGGGTGACGGGCAGCTAGCCCACGACTATCCAGAGATGCTGCAGGATGTGCGAGTAAGCCCCAAGCACCTGCGAGAGCTCGGCGTTGAATTCACCGAGCATTACCACCTCAAGCTGGTTACCGGGTGGGGTCAGTCGATGGCGCCTACGATCAAGAATCGTGACCCCTTGATCGTTGACGTGAGCATCCGAGAGTTCGTTGGCGATGGGATCTACTACTTCTCTTGGGGTGGTCACGACTACATCAAGCGGCTGCAGATCGCTGATGAGGATCATTTTGAGATGATCTCTGACAACCCTAAGCACAAGGATCGGATGATTCGCAGGGAAGAGACCTACATCCAGGCCAGAGTGCTGCTGGTGTGGAACGCGCACCTGGTTTGAGTCAAACGGCAACCGGATCATCAGTCTGGCGCAGCGGGGATCTTTGAGCCCCACAGGATCTTTACTACAAGGATGAACGTATGAGATTTGGCTTAATCATCGCAGCATCAGTTCTTCTGGCCGCCTGCGCAGGAACCCCTTTCACCTTCGATGAAGCCCGACAGGTAAAGGTCGGAATGACCGAGCAGCAGGTTATGGATTTGATGGGCCGCCCTTACTCCGTCGTATCCAAGGGTGACTCACAGATGTGGATCTGGAGCCATGCCAGCGCCTTTGGCGGATCCCAGGTGGTTTCTTTTGAGCTGAAAGACGGCAAAGTCATAACCGTGCCACACATCCCGGGAGCGTTCCCAGCGCAGGGCGGATCTGGCCAGGTAATCGCAACTCCAACGACCGAGCCTGCACAGCAGCCGCTCTCTAAAGAAGAATACAAGAAGGTTCAGTTACAGAAGCTCACCGACCAGAACCTACCCTATGACGAGTACCAAAAACGGTACAAGGAAATCATGGCGCAGTAGTGCGCCGGAGGTTTTGGCCATGCCCCTCACCAAACCCAACCAAGATCTACGCCGCGACCTCCAAGGCCTTGCATCTGACCTGAAGTGGTCAGCGGTTGAGCTGCTAAGGATCGCCGAGCGACTAAGCCTGGCCGGGAATGATGCTGATGCCCAAGCCGTTCTGAGAATGTGCCGCATCTTTCAGGATGGCGAGGAAAGGCTTACTGGATATGCAGAGGAAGTGCACCTGGGACTGATTGTTCGCACGAAGACACCTGTCTCCGTGCCGGAATGAAGATCTGCGACGTAATACAGCCTGGGGAGGCTCTCGGCTGCGCCATAGAAGAAATCAACACCTGGATCGATCAGCGCGGCTCTACGGAAACGTATTAACGAGCCAGTGAGCATCTTGAAGTACTGGCAGACAATGCCGACACCATTGCCGAGCTGATGGCTGACCTGATTGCCAGGTGGAAACCTGAAGAACCGGCTGAACCTGAAGACTGAAACGGTCTCGCAATCCTCGGCAATCCGACTACACTCAGGCCAGCTGAAAGATCAGTGTTCCCTCGCAGATAGCCCGCCAAGTGCGGGCTTTTTGTTGTCTTGGTGATGGCGTGGGCGGCTCTGCTTCAACCGCCCGGAAAGACATGATTAATCAGTTGAGCGGAATCAACATTTCACGTTGAGCGGGAGTCAATGCATCGATAGATGCAATGCTCAGATCGGTAGGATGCGCACTCGCAACTGGCTTGCCCATATCTGCGGAGACGAACTCAGGCAGCTTGTACATTGCGCCAGTATTGGGATCAACAATCAGCATACCTATCAGGCCGCCAAAGAGTATGTTCCCCCAGTACCAGCCACTTACGCTTGAATCCAGCTCCATCGTCTTATCTGGATAGCCTTCCTTCTTGAAGCGCAAGGTATAGGTTTGGCCTGAGAAGTAGCTTTCCCCGGACTTCAGCGTCACGGTACTTGGCGTATTCCCCGAATGCACAAGCTGGCCATTTTTGTCAGTGATCTCAAATGAAGCTCCGACCGGTGCGCTTGAAACTGCTACCGGGTACCTCGACTCACCGAGGATGCTCGCACACCCCTGAAGACCCACCATTGCCACGATTGCGGCACTCCCTAGCATCATCCGAATCTTCATTGCGAGCACTCATTATTTATTTTGCCGTCATTGGTTTAGCCGAGTACCGGCCGTCGGTGATTGTATAGGAATGATATCAATTAGACACCAATGCATGCGGGCTACAGCCAAGATGATGGTGCATGGCCTGGATGGTAGGATGGGGAATTTCCTCAAGGAGAGAGTTATGCGCACCACCCTATCTGCCTTTCTGATTTCTGCCTCCGTTCTCGCCGGCTGCGCACCTGTTCAGTCGCCATCCTCTGAATACACCGCAGCTCCTGCCAAGAATGAGCCGCACGTCTTCAAGCCGCGACCGTACACCTACGATAAGGATTCGCCTGAGGCGACCAACTTCGCCAGCCAGCTCGACATGCCGGCGTTTCAGTGCGACCTAGAAGCCATGCTCGGGCGCGATGCAGTTCGGTACGGCCTGCGAGATCTGCAGGCCGAGTACAGCAACTCCTTCATGGAATGCGTTAAGTTCGCTCACACCCAAGGCAATGAGGCCGTGACCAGACTGAAAGCGGCGAAGGTGCCTGCCAAGCAACTTGAGCTGAGCAAGGATCTGTACGCCAAGTGGTCCGCCTATATTTCATCAATGAGTCCATATCGCCTGCCAGACCATCGAGCGAAGTCGGACTATCAGGCTGCGAAGCAGGCCCTGGCTACTGAGGTCAAGTTCTCCAAATAGTTTCGTCCTACCTTTTCCCATAGCCCGCCATTGAGCGGGCTTTTTTGTGCCTTCAGAACGGCGCCGCCTCATCTGCAACCTCGGCATCGTACTGTTCAATCACCTGATCCTCCTCGCTCTGCTTTTCCCATTGCAGAATCACTGATCCGTCATCGTTGAAAGTCATCTCAATGCCGTCGGTCTCGGCCAGCAACTCCATCACCGCATCCCACGCTTCGTCGCTGTCAGTATCCAGACGGTGAATCAGCACCCTCCTCCCAAGCTGCGCCATAGGCGAATTGATCATCGCTGATACACGCAATCCAAGGCGCTCAACTCCGGTCAGTTCCTGGCGCTCTTGCTGCGTCGTGTCCTTTTTCTTCTTGCTCATTGCAATACCTCGATTACTGTATATCCGTACAGGTCGAAGCAAATCATAGCTCAGTGCTAAATCTCCGGTAAAGACCATCCAGCCAAAAAAATAAGCTGAGCGGCGATCCTTCTACGCGGCGGGCACTTTGTCGCCCAGCGAAAATAATTTAGCTTTGAGCTATTGACGCAAGTTTAGCTTGAGGCTAAATTTCACTCCATCGCAGTCACCCAACAGGGACCGCGCAGGCCCTCAAGGCCAACCGCTCTTTAACAGTCAGCGCCATGAACGACTACCCGGCCCAGCCGGTTAGGTCACTCCCGGCTCCATCGGTGGGAGGTCAGTAAACCGATGAACAAACAGACCATGCAGCTTCCTGCGGCGACCGGCGATCCGATTGCCCCGAAAGGCAACCAACGCGGGGAACAACCCCGACGGCGGACGAAGCGATAGCTGAACTGTGCGAACGACCCGCATAGCTGCATGCAGCGCTCATAGCCCTGGCGCAAATCAGGGCTACATCGAAAGCGTTCTCGACGAGCTCGCTTTCAATGCGAGGACAACCATGAAGACGAACATGATTCAGCTCGAAGAGCTGGACAGGCTTTTCACATACGAGCCGGATACGGGAAACCTGATCTGGCGAATATCAACCTCTTCGAGAGCCATCGCAGGGTCCATAGCCGGATCACTGAAGCCTTCAGGCTACCGAGTGGTTTGTATCGAAGGGGTGTTCTATCGCTGCCACCGGATAGCGTTCGCCATGCATAACAGGCGCTGGCCGGAAGGCGAGATTGATCACCTTAATCGCAACCGGGACGACAACCGGGCAGTGAATTTGCGCGACTGCAATAGAACTGAGAACTCAGTAAATCGCGGCGTTCACTCCAACAACCGGTCAGGTTTCAAGGGTGTCGCCTTCGACCGGCGACGAGAACTCTGGATGGCATCAATCAAGGTGAGCGGGAAAACGATTTTTCTTGGCCGGCACAAAACGCCGGAAGCTGCGCACGAGGCATACCAAAAGGCTCGCCAGCACTTTCGGTGTTGACCGAACTGAGTGAATGACCTGGTAAGCGGGTGCGGAGAAACACCAACAGATTCACTGAAGCACCTGGGCGACCGGGTGCTTTGGGAATCCACTGGGGGAAGACGAAATGGCTCAGTTCTACATCGACAATCACCTCAGTAACGGCAAACGCTTGGAATGGCTTGCTCTTCCCGACCAGGGCGAGCGTGTTGAATCGGTCGTGCAGCAGGTCAAACAGGCCGCGATCACAAAGTTCGGCGGCATCGTTTACTTCAACCGCTGGGAGCACGTCGTGGCCAGCATCGGCTACGTGACGGTGAGGATGTACGCATGATGCGGTTCTTCAAGCCAATGCGCGGCTGCCGCGTCTTCGCAAGCGCAAAGCACATGACCAGACCTGCCGGTGAGTTCATCGGATGGTGCGAGAAGGTCGAGGAAAACATCTGCATTTTCCGCGACGGCGCGGTAGTTGACCGACTCATCTGGAGGTTCAACAACAGCAATGGAACACAGGAGCTGAATAGTTGGTACGAGTATTCGGCATGACAGACGATTCCCCGGTGCGCCTCAAGCGGGGCGCATCAGGGGGAATCCACTGGAGGAATGAGCAATGGGCTTGGACGTTTCTGCATTCAGCAAACTGGTAGAGGCGCCTGACGCCGAGCGCGACGAGCACGGCGACCTGGTCGACTACGACAACTACCGCGACTTCTACTTCAACAAGGACTTTCCGGGTCGTGCCGAGGGCCTGAAAGAGGGCATGACCTACAAGCTCGGCGAGGAAGGCTCAGGCTTGAGCACCGGCTACGGTCGTTACAGCGCATGGCGCGATGAACTGGCGAAGCTTGCCGGTTACACGCCGGACGCAAGCCCGAGCGACGAATACGAGAAACGCTTCCCTCATTTTGGTGGCGCCAACCGAGCGGGCGAAGGCCCGTTTTATGAGCAGATCCTGTTCTCAGACTGCGACGGCACCATCGGACCAGTCGTCAGCGCCAAGCTTGCAAAGGACTACGCGGATTTAGCTGAGAAAGCCGAGGCTGTTGGAGGCTACTTCTGGGAAAAGTATCAAGAGTGGAAGGTTGCATTCGAGGTTGCGTCTGACGGCGGTGCTGTCGTTTTCCACTGATTTCACTGGCTGGCCTTGGCGACAGGGCCAGACGGGAAATCAACAGAGGGATGCAGCATGCAGATCAACCAGCAGAAAACGGTTCAGGTCGACGTGACCGAGATTCGGCTTCACATCAAGGTGCGCAACGGCTTCGCTGCAGGCTTGCAAGACGCTCAGGGCGATGAAGTCGGTAGCTACGAAGGTTACGTGCCCGACTTCTTTCCGGGCGAGCACTACGGCGATTACCTGATTCTGAACATCGACCTGGAAACGGGCCAGATCAAGAACTGGAAGAAACCAGCCGCCGACGACATCGAGAAGATGTTGGCCCAAGGCGAAGACGACTGAACAACCAGCGCCACGTCAGCCTGACGTTAACTGCCCGATGCCCTGCTCCCCATCGCAGGGTGAATCGGGATTTGATCTGCGACGAAGCATCTAAGCGCGGCAACGTGGTTGCAAAGCACTGGATCGCACCCGGTGCAGATGAGACGGACCCGCCAGATCAAATCACCGATGCATCCCGCATCCCTGAAGCGTGCGTAATCTCAACTGGATAGAGCCCCCGCCAACGGGCGGAAGGATGCAGGTTCGAATCCTGCCGTGCGCTCCACTTCCCCATAACCATCGACCGCATTGGCAGGCGCCAGGCCAGTCTCTCGGCTGGGTTTGGTCACCCGTGCCTGGCTCCTGGCCAATGCGGTCATGAGGATCACCCAATGAGCGGAATGAACGTTTCCGGCCAGATCATGATTCAAGAACCTTCATGCAGCGGATTTTCGGCCTATGTCTACCCGACACGCCTTGATGCGGCCATTCAGTTGCTGCGCGTGATGATTCGCCGCGCCACTGACGAGCAGCAGGCCATGACCAATATCGAAAATGCCGTAGCTGAACTGATCAGTGAGGAGCGACATGATTTGGATATGGAAATGGCAAGCGAGCGTCGGCGCCGTGGAGAAGAGCCATGAGCGGCTGGATCAAGTGCTCTGAACGCATGCCTGAACTGCCCAAGGGTGGCGGCAAGGCACGCGTGATGACTTACACGCCGGCACGCCGCGCCCAGCCCTTCGCCAATGGATCGAACTTCCTGTGCTGGAACGGCATTGATTGGCGCTACATGGACGGTTCTCGATACGAGCACCGGGTAACGCACTGGCAGCCTTTCTTGGCGCCACCCACCGAGTAACCCACCACCATCTGGAGGCGACCATGCATCAACGCATTCAAGCTCGCCGCGAGATCATTGCCGCTCTTCATGAGCGCTCCGTGCTCGCAACTGCCGAGTTCTACAAGAAGGTTGGCCGAGCTATGCCGGTCATCAAGTTCCGCCTCCAGGTAAAGCCTGCAGGCCGCGATTTCTTCCATGTGGTGGATAGCCAGACCGGAAAGGTTATCGGCTTCCGCCGCGACCACAACGAAGCCTGCGCACTGGCGCGTCGACTTGAAGCGGAGAAGCGACCATGACTGAATTTCTGGAAACCTCCGAGGGGCCGAACTGGCTCCACGATGCAATCAACATGCTGATCTGCGGCCAGAACGTTACAGCGCCGCGCCCACTCGGTAAGTCGGTTGCTCTTGTTACCCCACAATCGCTGTGGGAGGCGCTGGCCGAACACCTTGGTGCTCAAGAGCATATTGCTCCGCTGCTCACAGACAACCGCGAGTACCCGATTGAGCAGATGATTTGCGAAATCATCGCCGATGGTCGCCGCGTCCACGGCAAAGCCTACGATCTCGCGTGCGAAGCGCTTGGCCAGTCAAAAGGTGGGCACCCTACAGCTCTGCACGATGTTGCGGAGGCCCTGATTCGACCTTGGGCAAATGAGTACGGACGGGCCCGCGCCGAAGAGCTTGCAGCCGATTCTGCATTGGATCGCTTTGCGCAGCGAGAGGACGACGCGGCGTGACCACCGAACAGCGCGCCCGCCGCATCGCCCACTGGCGCGGAAGCTTCCTCGCCCTCTCCTTCTTCACTGGCTGGATGCTGCTGAGCACTCTGGCCAGCGCCATCACTCAGTAATCCCGCCCATTAAAAATCAGCGCCCCGCAAGGAGCGCGAGGTATCGTCATGTCCGCACAAAACATCGCGCCGGTGGCGCACGAACAAACCCTTCACGTCCTTCCTCACGCAGCAACCAGCACCAGCGCACTGGTTCTCGACGGCGACAGCCTCGACAAGATGATGCGCCTGGCAGAGGTCATGGCCTTGGGTCGCGCAACCCTGCCCAAGCACTTCAACGGAAACTCCGCGGACTGCCTGGCTGTCGTCATGCAGTCCATGCAGTGGAAGATGAACCCCTTCGCGGTCGCCCAGAAAACTCACCTGGTGAATGGCGTACTTGGCTATGAGGCTCAACTGGTGAACGCCGTGATTACCACCTGCGCACCGGTGATCGACCGACTGCACTACGAGTGGTTCGGCGATTGGTCGAAGGTGATTGGCAAGTTCACCATCAAGAATGGGGACAAGGGCGAGTACCGTGTCCCTGGCTGGAAGCTTGGGGATGAAGAAGGCCTGGGCGTCCGAGTCTGGGCAACCTTCCGCGGAGAGGACGAGCCGCGTGTTCTGGAGCTGCTGCTGGCTCAAGCCCGCACCCGTAACAGCACTCTTTGGGCAGACGACCCTCGTCAGCAACTGGCATATCTGGCCACCAAGCGCTGGTCGCGCCTGTACTGCCCTGACGTGATCCTCGGCGTATACAGCCCGGATGAGCTGGAAGAAAGCGCACCGGTCGTTCGTGACGTTTCCCCTCGCAGGGAGGCTGCCCAGGACGAACTTCCACCCTACCCCGACGACAAGCTTGCCGAGAACCTCCCGAAATGGCGCAGCGCTGTCGACTCCGGCAAGTCGTCGCCAGACAAGATCATCGCCACGATCACCAGCAAATACACCTTAAGCGAAGAACAGGTCGAGACGATCAAAAGTCTCGCGCCCATCGAAGGAGAGCAGGTATGAAAATTCACAACGTAACCCAGGGCTCACCAGAGTGGCATTCGCTGCGCACCCAGCACTTCACCGCCTCAGAAGCGCCGGCCATGATGGGTGCCTCGAAGTACCAGACCCGCACTGATCTGCTGAAGCTGAAGAAGACCGGCATCGCCCCGGAGGTGACGCCTTCTCAGCAGCGCATTTTCGACAAAGGCCACGAGACAGAGGCACTGGCACGGCCAATTGTCGAGCGCATGATCGGCGAGGATCTGTTCCCGGTGGTCGGTACTGAAGGAAACTTGCTCGCCTCCATGGACGGCATGACCATGCTTGGCGAGACCCTGTTCGAGCATAAGCTTTGGAACGAGTCCTTGGTTGCCCAGGTACGCGCCGGTGAATTGGAGCCGCATTACTACTGGCAGCTCGAACAGCAACTGTTGGTCAGCGGTGCCGAGAAAGCGATCTTCGTTTGCTCCGACGGCACTGAAGCCAACTTCGTTTCACTGGAGTACTTCCCGGTTGCTGGCCGGGCCGCGCAGTTGGTCGAGGGCTGGAAGCAGTTTGAAGCCGACCTCGCCTCTTTTGAGCCAGTCGCGGCGGTGGCCGAGGTCGTTGGCAATACCCCTGAAACGCTGCCAGCGCTGCGCATCGAAGTCACCGGCATGGTTACTGCCAGCAACTTGGAGCAGTTCAAAGCTCACTCGCTGGCCGTCATTGAAGGCATCAACACTGATCTGCAAACCGATCAGCACTTTGCTGACGCCGAGAAAACGGTCAAGTGGTGCGGCGACGTAGAAAACCGCCTTGAAGCTGCCAAGCAGCACGCTCTGAGCCAAACCGAAAGCATCGACGTCTTGTTCAAGACCATCGAAGACATCAGCGCTCAGGTGCGACTGAAGCGCCTGGAGCTGGATAAGCTGGTCAAGGCGCGCAAGGTCGCCATTCGAGATGAGATCGTGATCACCGCTGCCAAAGCGCTGCAGGCTCACATCGACAAGATCAACGAATCGTTTGGAGGCAAGGTTCGCTTGCCGGCTGTACCAGTTGATCTTTCAGGCGCCATCAAGGGCAAGAAGACCATCACCAGTCTGCGCGATGCTGCCGACTCTGAACTGGCCCGGGCCAAGATCGAAGCCAGCCAGATCGGCGACGGTATCCGCGCCAACCTGGAGAGCCTGCGCACTTTGGCGAAGGACCACGCTTTCCTGTTCAACGATGCCCAGCAATTGGTGCTCAAGGATAACGAAGACCTGGTCGCGCTGATCAAGGTGCGCATCAGCGAGCATCAGCAGGCCGAGGAGCAGAAGGCCGAAGCCCAGCGCGAGAAAATCCGCCGGGAAGAGCGCGAGCGCCTGGAGCAAGAACAGCGCGCCGAGGCAGCACGCCTTGAGGCGGAAGCCAAAGCAACTGAGGCGCCTGCTGCCGCGTCGGCAACAGGGCAAGCCTCCAATTCAGTTACATCGGTACCGACGCAACCCAAGCCAGCAGCGAAGACGGCAGCACCAACCGCCTCAAAGCCGCTCGCCTATCAGGCCGAGGTCAAAGACTTCGAAGCCTTGGTGAAGGCCGTGGCCAAGGGCGAGGTGCCAATCGATGTGCTTACCGTCAACTGGCAGGCACTCGACGCGATCGTCGCTGCCAAGGGTTCAAACTTCAACATGGCGGGGGTAACCCTGACTCAGGTGGCGGCATGACCGACAACCAAATCCTCATCGGCGCCCAGCACCAGGCGCAACTGGAGGCAGCGAAAGCTGCCTTCTTCGCATCTGGAGGTCAGGCAGTCGAGCTGGCTGGATTCACCTACAAGCCGCTTCCCTTCCGGCGGCACCCAGAGCCAGCCCAGAAGATCCCGAAAGGCGTTCAGTACGGCGCCCGGCAACAGCGCTCAAAAGAGCGTGCAGCCTTGATCGCCGAAATGGCAAAAAAGATGACCTGCCGGGAAGTCTCCCAGAAGCTAGGCATCCCGCAGAACACCCTGTGGACGATGTCGCAGCGGGAAGACTTCACGTTTGCCCCGGGCTGCCAGGGTAAGCGGAAGACGCCATACACCGACGCGGCGGCAGACGCGAAGCTGGCAGAACGAATCACCGCCCTTCGGGATGTCGGCCTGACTCGCCACCAGGTGGAGAAGAAGATCGGGATCGGCAACGGGACACTGGTTCGAATCCTCAAAGCGTTCGACATCGATTTCCCGAAGCGGGGTGAACGACGTGAAGCCTCCAGTCGAGAATCATCATGAAGGCTCGACGGCTTCGCCTCATCTATCCCACGGCCTATTACCAGGGCCGGGCCTGCCGCCAAGATGGGAAGTGCCGCCTCTCCCAGCCCTACGGCAACATGACTGTAGACGGTGGGTGGTGGCTCGCGGGTTGGCACGACACTGATATGGAACTATCCCATGAAACTCAAACGAATGGCCCTGCAGCGCCACCAGCGCCGGGCACAGGTTCACTTGCCGCCTAGCGGATTGAAGGGGGTACCGAATGGCGATGACGCAAACACAGCGCGACGAGCGCCGCCGCTTGAAGGCCGCCAAGCTTCAGGAAGAAGACCTGCGCTTGAAGGTTCGACCAGGGACTAAACAGGCCCTGCTGGAACTGATGGAGTGGGCCGGGATCGAGGAACAGGGCGAGGCGATGACGCTGATGATTCATCACATCGAAGCGCTCGGGCATCACGCGCTATTCCGGATCGCGCGCCACGAAATCGAATCTCACCGTTCTGTGGCGCGGATTGAGCCGCTGCGGCTGTCAGCCAGGAAGCGAACCGGCCAGCACCTGCGCGCCATCTGCGCCTGGGCTGATACCACCTACAGCCAGATGATCGAGGCGCTGATTCACGGCATCCATGCTCTGGGCAGGCTGCACGCGGCGAAGTTTCTCACCCCGCCGCGGCACGAGATCAGAATCTCGCCAAGGCTGGCACTGGCCTTCGACCGGAAGAGCATGCTGATGATTCAGCAGGATCCAGGTGACGAGGTCATCGGCCCAGACTTTATTCGGTAGTCAGGCCTTTCTGCTTGGCGTACCACGCTTCGGCTATTTTTGTGCCTTGTTCATTTGCGTCATCGCGTTGGATTGGACCCTTGATACGGCCTATCTGATTCTCCGTATCGCCTTGGCGAACGACGATGCGAGCCTCGCTTGCAACATGCCCCGGCTCACTATTGATCCAGTCGCAATGCACGTAGGCGGTCAACCCTTCTTCAAGGGCAATTTCATGACTGTAATACCTGTCCAGCAGCAATGACATAGAAGCTCCTTTTCGCCGGCCCCGTGCCGGTCATCCGTAATACCCCATCCAAAATCAAATTGCCACCATGCCGCCACCAGCACGGAGGGCGGCGCATGCCTGGAGAAAGCCATGAGCTACTTCTACAAAACCGAATCACCGAAAGTCCTGGCTGCAGTGCGAGCCTGGGACGAGAAGAAAGCCACCTGGAATGCACGCCGCGAGAAACTGGGCCGGGTCTTTGGTGGCGCAGCATCGCCGATGTACAGCGGCTCCCGCAACTACGTCGGCGGCATCAAGCTCAGCGCCAGCACGACGCTAGATGTGCACTGGTGTCGGCCGGACGAATACGGCTATCGCGCCCTGCGCCGCGCTGCGAAGCACGTAAAAGGCAGCGGCAAGGAGGTGAGGACAGCCGAGAAGCTGGAGCACCAGCGCCTGCTAGATCTCTGGAAGGAGCACTGCCCGGACGCGATCGACCGGGACGAAATGTGGCAGGTCATTGGCGTTAACACCGGCAGAATCTGGATGACTGGTGGCGTCTGCTTTGATCACGAAGGTGTCGTGTACCTGAACCTTGGCTGCAAGGCGGAGGCAGGCGAAGTCGACGGCCTTATCGAGATACTGGCCAGCGAATACGAAGCCGCGCGTCAGCAGGTGCTTTCGCTTCGAAAGGCCGCCTGAATGCAAGCTCTGTGGGGCTAGGCGCTCGGGGCGACCTTGTATTTGTCGATAATCAGACGGGGCGGCAATTCAGCTAGGTCGCGAAGATTCACTAAGATCTCCGATTCTTCTGCATTCATAACCTCTCCTGGGTTATCAAAAAACTCTACACCACACTCCGCAAGCAACTCAGTGTCGGTAACGTAGATCCAGCCCTCTTCCGAATTCTCGTACGTGGCGAACCACCTCGCTACCTTTTCATCAGAAGTGAATGAAAGGTAAGAGGTTCTATAGGTCGAACTGCAAACATTGTGGAAGTACCTAGCATTGGATGGGGAGCGCCCGAACTCCAAAGCAGTTGTCCCAAACTGCACGTTGTCATCCCCGCACTCGGCCTCTAACTCGTCGCTCGCGCCTCTGCTTGCAAGCTTTCCACCGTTTTCCGCATCTCGGGAAACGCTAACGCCTCTGTAAATCCTCAATGGGGCCTCCCGCCTCGACCAAGATTTTGGTTCAACCACCAATACCCCACTTCAACGAATCACGCCACCCCGGCGAGGGCGGCAATGGACGTCACACCTCTAAATACTGCTTTTCAACAACCAACTGCAGCTCCCCATTCGAATATCTCTTCGACACTTCGAAGCTCTGACGCCCAGTAGTTCCATTTGACTTTCGGTAGGACACATCAAAATCGTAGTAAACATCATCATCCAGGATATCAATAAAATCAAAACTAAAAGTTCTCCCCACCGCAAGCCCCTGAGACGACTTCACTGCGACCTCCACGCTATTTAGGGAGGCACGGACAACCAAGTCCTCACAGTACGCTCCAGAGTTACTTAATGAAAACTGATCTTTATATACGTGACCTTCTGAAGTGAAGGCGGGAGCCGAGGACATGAAATTCAAATGGAGTATGGGCTCCAATGCCTTCTCATTGTTTCTCAATGACAATCTCGTTGCTGCCGCCATTTCCGACTGTTGCTGAACCGACTCCTTAAGCTCCTGAGCTTGGAGAAGAAGCGCCTCAGTGCCCTGCTTCAATTCATCTCCTTGCTGGAAGTACCCAAATACCAACCACGAAAGCGCTAGCGGCCCAAAAGCCCCAGCAAGAAAATCCCCCAACTCATTTAGAGAGAGGCCGACTAACTCGTCTTGACGACAAATAGCGATGAAGCCAAAACCGCATACATAGAGAACTGTAAAAATCAAAGCCAATGCTGTTCTAAAACTCATTCATTGTCACCCTATCCGATGGGATTTACCAATATACGGGCCAGGAGCCACCATGCTCAATCGAATCGTATGCCAGTTCAGTTGCGGAGCAGCTTCTGCGGTGGCCACCAAGCTGGCCCTTGCCGAGTACGGCGCGAGCCACGACGTTCAGATCGTCAACGCCTTCCTCGCAAACGAGCATGAAGACAACCGCCGCTTTGCAGCCGACTGCGAAGCCTGGTTCGGCCAGGCCATCACCGTGCTCCGTGATGAGAAGTACGGCGCCGACGCCCACGAGGTGTTTCGCCGCGAGCGGTACATGAAGGGTCGCACCGGCGCACCATGCACCAAGATCCTCAAGCGGCGTCTGCTCGATACCTGGAAACAGCCCGGCGACGTGATGGTGTTCGGATACACAGCAGAAGAAGTGGGACGTCTGGAGGACTTCCGAGAACGAAACCCTGACCGCCCCGTGATTGCCCCACTGATCGATCGAGGCCTGGGCAAAGACGACTGCAAGGCGATCCTGCTGCGCGCCGGTATTGAACTGCCGCTGATGTACCGGATGGGCTATGACAACGCCAACTGCATTGGCTGCGTGAAGGGCGGCGAAGGCTATTTCCGAGCCATACGGCAGGACTTTCCCGAACAGTTCGAGGCGCTGTGCGTCATTCAGGACGACCTGGGCGAAGGCTCATACTTGTTCCGCAACCGCACCACCAGCGTGAGGTTCTCCCTACGAGACCTCGGCGATGGCCCAGTGCGGCGTAACGAGAAGATTCCAGCCTGCTCTTTCTTTTGTGAATTGGCAGAGGCTGATATTATTAAGTAGGTACAAACTTCACCCACTCAGCGCATGACAGATTCTTTAAAGTCAGGTTAAAAACTTGATACATGGCCTCAATAGCGCAGAATGCATCCTGCTGCGAAATTTCATCTACTGAGGTGCCGGCTTTTTTCGCTCGATTAGTTCTTCGACGATGGAAGTTTTCTTTCTGAGGATGCACATAGGCATTACGTAATTTATTTAGCTCATCCAAAGTATCAAGTAGCGCCTCATTACCAGTGGTAACATCGCGCATACAGGAAATACCTTTAGACATAGAGTCTACATTTTTTTTGTTATGAGTAGTAAACCCGCGATCATGGAGTTCTAACAGAAGCATGTGCTCGATACTGCTCATTGCGGAAATCATCGAGGTCACGAAACATCCGTTTATGTAGCTGGCGCCAGCATCTCTCATCATCGCAATCGGCTCATCGACACCGCAATAGCTAACTCCCTCAATAACACGAGAAATAGCGACCATACGTTCCGCCCGTCGCAACATTGTTCTTTCGTCCGAGCGACGCAGCGCTTCAATGCAGATTTCCTCACTCGACATCATCACCCTCCCTAATAAATTGGCAGCACTATAGCCGCGAGGTATCCCCATGCCCACAGAAAACCGATCGAGCAACACCGACCCGCGCGACCTGTTCATCCGCGACAACCCACTCGGCCTGGGCGAAAAGGAACTGGCCAAGGACAGAACTGGCTTCACCGACCAGCGCACCCACAGCGACTACCTGACGTTCCTCGCTGGGTACGAAGCAGCCCAGCCAGCCGAGCAGCACCAGGGCGAGCCGGTGGATGCTTTGCTTCTTGACGACTGCGTTGAGCACAAACACCCAGGGTACGGGGCTGGCTATTTCGGTACGGAAGTTATCCAGCTCTACACCCACGCCGATCCTATCGAGGTTGAGCGGCCAAGTCAGATTGCGCTGAGCCTTCAGACCAAACTTAAATCCGTGGAATCAGAGCGAGACAGGCTACGCGCCCAGCTAGCCGAGCAGGAGCACTCAGCGCGAGAGCTGCTGCGAATCATCGGCATGAGCGTGCAGGGTTCAGCTGCATACAATCGAGCAGTGATTGCTTTCCATGACTCCCTGAACGCCGACACCAAGCCAAATTGACCAAAGAGTACATTTGTACTCTTTCGCAAAAATACCCCCTCCCCTCTATTGAACAGCCGCGATATGGCGGCAAGGACGAAGTCATGTCTGAAGAAATCAAGCTGATCCAACGTGTAGCCGTCGAGCGCGATCAGGACGGCTGGTGGAGCCACCCCGATGAGCCGGACTTCGACGAGGATCTGGCCGCCTTCAAAGCCTGGCTCGTGCAGCAGGGTCTGGAGCTGAAGCAGTGGCACATGGAAGCGGACATCTCCGATCACCACCCCTACGACGACGGCGCGTGCCATTGCCTCGGGTGGGAGCCAGAATCCCCAGGCCCCGAGTGGTTCTTGCTCGGGATCTTCGACACCGAAGACGGCCCGTGCGTGAGCTGGGCGCGCCGCAAAGCAGAGGAAGCCTGGTCGGTGAGTGGCGACGACGGGACATGGGATTATCCGAGCCTTGCCGAACTGCTCCGGGACAACTACGGCCGCGCGGAAGACCACACAAGCTTCGGCGAGGGACTTGGTAGCGGCTTCAAGGTAGGCGACATCGTGCACACCGGCATCGTCTGCAAAGCAGACCCTGTCGGGTTCCTGCCTGACGCCGAAGAGTTGCTCGACCACATGTTTGAAGAAGCCGCCGGAAGCGATGCAGGCGAATGGGTCGACAACTACCCGGACATCGACGACGAGGCGAAAGCTGCTCTTGAGCAGGCGCTGGAGCCACTTGAGGCCTGGGCCCGCAAGTTCTGCCAGCCGAATTTCTTCACCATCGAGAAAATGGCCCTGCACACCGTTACCGAGGAAGACGTACGCCTGGCCAAGGCCAGTGGAGCGCTGCTATGACCCGCCTCGCCCTCTGCCTCCTGCTGCTGGCCACCGGCGCCAGCGCAACCGAGAACGTCATCGATGTGCAGCACGACAGCCAGCGCGGTGTGACCTGCTACCTGCTGAATGGGGTCGGCATTAGCTGCATCCCCGACAGCCAGCTACAGGCCGGCAACGAGCGCCAGTTTTCCCCGCACGAACAAGACACCCCTACCCCTACACAGGCGCCTGCGCTCTGGAATGAAGAGAGGTATTCGCTGTGAGCAATAGTTCTCGAAAGGATGTGCTCGACGAAATGACCAAGGATGACCTGCTGGACTGGATCAGGTCCCAACATTTTTTCCTCAAGCCGAAGAAAAGCGACGTTCTTTACCTTCGCTGGAAACGGCAGTCGGCGGATGTATTGGCCGAAATGGAAAAAGAAAATCGCGCCCTCGACCACATCGATTTCGGTGAGCGCGACCGTCTGGCCCGGAAGTTCAATGAGTCGACTTGCCCCCATGAACGGCTGCGGCTCATCGAGAAGATCGAGCCGTACAGCAAGGCAATATCGGAACACCTGAAGCGTTCAGAGGCGATCAACCGCAAACAGAAGCGAGTGGATGCCCTGTACGACCAGATCGACGTGGAGCGCCGAAAGGAGGGTCGAACATGACAGACCTGATCGAAGTGAAAACAACCGACCTGACTGGGGCGGCGCTGGACTGGGTGGTCGCCCAAGTTGAAGTAGTACCCGTTGCTATCGCTGCTCCCCACTATGGAACCGACTGGCGGGTCTACAAGCCTGACTTTGGCGGGAAGTACTCGCCGTCAACAGATTGGGCAATAGGTGGCCCGCTGATCGAGAAGTACAAGGTACTACTCACACCACCGACGGACATGGTGCACCGCAACTTCGGATCGTTCGACAAGCGCAATGGATGGTACGAGAGCGGGCATTGGGGGTCGACCATATTCGGCAAGGAGCGCAAGCATCGCCGAACAGCGTTCCAGCATCCCGACAGTCCGTTGATCGTAGCCATGCGTGCAATCGTCCAGTTCGAGCTCGGTGATACCGTCCAGGTGCCGAAGGAGCTGCTGCAATGAGTGCGGCAGCCAGAGTCCTCGACCCCTGCAGCGCCAGCCGCATGATGTGGTTCGACAAGCAGGACCAGCGCGCACTGTTCGGCGACATCCGTGATGAAGAGCACCTGCTATGCGACGGCCGAGTATTGAAGGTGGAGCCCGATGTGCTGATGGACTTCCGGCATTTGCCGTTCGAGTCCTCGACGTTCCGCCTGGTAGTGTTCGACCCGCCTCACCTAACCCGCGCCGGTGTCGATAGCTGGATGCGCGCCAAGTACGGAGTGCTCACATCCGATTGGCGCGAAGACATCCGCCAAGGCTTTGCCGAGTGCTTCAGGGTGCTGGAGCCGGAAGGAATTCTGATCTTCAAGTGGAATGAAACACAGGTGCTGGTAAGCGAGCTGCTCGCTCTGACCGATGAAAAGCCGCTGTTTGGCCACAAGTCCGGTAAGCGCGAGAAAACGCACTGGATCACCTTCATGAAGCGCCGCGCCTAACCCCTCCCCCTACAACAACTCAAGCCTGCCGGTAGGCAGGCGAGGACGAAGTCATGCCCAATTTCCTGACCCGCCTGTTTCGCCGCAAGGCAAAGCCGCAGCGCCAGGCACCCTCTGCACAGCCATCAACCGGCTACACCGCTGGCCGTAGCCCGGCTGCCGGAAGACCAGACCCGATGCTTGACCCGCTCAACCCCCTGAGCCCGTTCAGCCCCTTGAACCCGGTCAACCAGGTCGACAGCTACGAGCCGTCCCGATCCCATAGCAGTTGCTCAAGCCACAGCTCTGGCGGGTATGACAGCGGCAGCAACTACTCGTCGAGCGACAGCTGCAGCTCATCCAGTTCGAGCGATAGCAACTCAAGCTCCAGCACCGACTACTAACCCTCCCCACCTCTGCCGCCATCCCGGAGGCTTCATGCTCGAAACCATCGAGGTGATGCGCATCAAGCGCTTCGCCGCAAATACGGCTGGCCGCGATTTCGCGGTGGGCGACATTCATGGGCATTTCACCCGGCTGCAGGCTGCGCTGGATACCGTAGCGTTTGACCCTGAGATTGACCGGCTATTCAGCGTTGGCGACCTGGTCGACCGTGGGCCTGAGTGTCGCGACGTACTCGAGTGGCTGGGCAAGCCCTGGTTCCACCCTGTACGCGGCAACCATGACGACTACGTCTGCCGGTTCGATACCTGCGACGTGGAGAACTGGGTCTACAACGGCGGCAGCTGGTTCGCTGGCCTGGCCTGGGATGAGCAGCGCGAGTTTGCCGCCCAGTTTCGTGAGTTGCCAATCGCCATCGAGGTCGAGACGACTGAAGGCTTGATCGGAATCGTTCACGCCGACTGTCCGTTCCAGTCATGGGACGAGCTTCGCCAGCAGCTGGAGGCGCCGGAAAGTGCCAAGCGGCTCAAGCTGGTACAGAACAGCTGCATGTGGTCACGGACGCGAATTCAGGATGGCGCAACGAATGGAGTCAATGGGCTGCGCGCCCTTGTGGTCGGGCACACACCGCTTAGGCAGCCAGTAGCGCTTGGGAACGTGTACCACATCGACACGGCGGGCTGGATGGACGGCCACTTCACCCTGCTCGAGCTCGCAACGCTGCAGTGCACTCCACCAATCAATCCAAAGCTCAGTCACGACTGGGAATAACCACCTCTGCCGCCATGCGCGGCGTGGAGACTTGCCCTCATGGCAAACGCAACTGCAGCCAGGGTTTCAGCCATCGCCCCGCGATTCATCCGGTTCGGCGAAGCCCCTGGCTACCTCGGCATGTGCCGAGATGAATTCAACAAAACAGTAAGACCCCACGTACAGGAGTTTCCAATTGGAAAACAGGGCGTTGCCTTCGACCGGTTAGAGCTGGACGAGTGGGCAGACGCCTATGTGCAGGCAAAGTCGATTGAAAAAGCATCGGTTCAGGACAACAATCGGCCCCGCAGCGAGCGCCGAGGAGACACCATATGGCGCGAAAAACGATCACCGGTCTCTACGAGAAAGGCGGTGTCTGGCAAATCGACAAAGTCTACAGGGGGGAGCGAATTCGAGAGAGCACTGGCACTGGTGACCGGGAAGAAGCAGAGCAATACCTGATTCACAAGCTGGAGCAGCTTCGGCAGCAGAAGGTTTATGGGGTTCGTCAGGTCAGGACCTGGGAGGAAGCGGCTACTCGCTACCTCCTGGAATCAAAGGACCAGCCATCCATTCACCTGACAGCGCTGTGCATGAAACAGCTTCACCCATTCATCGGGCATCTGCCGCTCACCCATATCGATGACCAAGCACTTGAACCGTTCATCAAGGATCGGCAGACGGCGAAGGTCTTGGATGATGGGCGCGTGCAGAAGCCAGTGAGCAACCGGACGATCAACATCGCGATCGAGCGAGCAGTCAGGGTGTTGACCCTGTGTGCTCGAAAGTGGCGGGATGATGATCGCCGGCCGTGGCTGGATAGCGTGCCAATGCTGAAAAAGCTGGAGGAGAAGAAGTCGAGCCGAAAGCCCTACCCAATGTCATGGGAAGAGCAGTCGATTCTATTTGGTGAACTTCCAGGCCACCTGCAGACGATGGCCCTGTTCAAGGTGAACACTGGGTGTCGGGAGCAGGAGGTATGCAAACTGAGGTGGGATTGGGAGATATCGGTACCGGAACTGGGTACCAGTGTTTTCCTGATACCAGCTGACTTCGGCGGGAGGCACGCCCGGTCGGGCGTAAAGAATGGCGATGAACGCCTGGTGGTATTGAACAGCGTGGCCAAGTCGATCATTGAGAAGCAGCGCGGAATCAGCCGTGAGTGGGTTTTCCCATACAACGGCACCGCAATGCACCGCATGAACGACTCAGCCTGGAAGAAGGCGCGGGTGAGAGCGGCGAAACTCTGGCAGGAGGAAAACCTTCGCCCCGCTCACCCTGGGTACGCCTCGATCAGGATCCACGATCTTAAACACACCTTCGGACGCCGACTGCGTGCCGCAGGAGTTACTGAAGAAGATCGGAAGTCACTGCTCGGGCATAAGAACGGCAGCATCACCAGCCACTACTCCGGCGCTGAGCTGGGCAAGCTGATTGAGGCTGCGAACATGGTATCAACAACCGACTCGCGTGGGCCGGTGTTAACGATCTTGAAGAGGAAAATCGGATGATGTCCCGAAAAAGTCCCCACGCATGAAAAAGCCCAACCTGTGAAGGTTGGGCTAAGTCATTGAATTATATGGTCGGGACGGAGTGATTCGAACACTCGACCCCTTGCACCCCATGCAAGTGCGCTACCGGGCTGCGCTACGCCCCGACTGGGCTCTAAACCCGCTCTCGATGTTGCTGAGAACGTTGAAGAATGTACCTTAAGCTTTTGAATTTTGGAAGTATTATTTTCCTGATCCTTTGCCGGGTTATTTCTTCAGAACCACCAGTACATCTTCCAGTTCGACAATCATTTGCCGAATCAGTTGTTTGTACTGGGTGGTGTCATCCTTGGCCTCATCACCCGACAGGCGCAGCCGCGCGCCGCCGATGGTGAAACCCTGGTCGTATAGCAAGGCGCGGATCTGCCGGATCATCAGCACGTCTTGGCGCTGATAATACCGGCGGTTTCCGCGGCGCTTGACCGGGTTGAGTTGAGGAAATTCCTGCTCCCAATAACGAAGCACGTGCGGTTTTACCGCGCATAGCTCGCTGACTTCACCAATGGTGAAGTAGCGTTTGCCAGGAATCGGCGGAAGCTCGTCGTTATGACTTGGTTCCAGCATAAGCCTCAACTCGGGCTTTCAATTTCTGCCCTGGACGAAAGGTGACGACGCGACGTGCCGTGATCGGGATCTCTTCACCCGTTTTCGGGTTGCGGCCCGGCCGCTGGCGCTTGTCACGCAGGTCGAAATTGCCGAAACCGGACAATTTGACCTGCTCGTTGTCTTCAAGAGCGTGCCTGATTTCCTCGAAAAACAGTTCGACCAATTCCTTGGCTTCACGTTTATTCAGGCCCAGCTCCTCGTACAGCCGTTCGGCCATTTCAGCTTTCGTCAGAGCACCCATACGCTATTTCCTTAACGTGGTGTTCAACCTTTGTTCGAGCGAGGTGAGGATGTCTTGAGTCGCAGCGTTCACCTCATCGTCATTAAGAGTGCGCGATGGATGCTGCCAGGTCAAGCCAACAGCCAGGCTTTTTCTATCGGGATCAATGCCTTTACCCTGATAGACGTCAAACAGCCTGAGGTCTGTAAGCCACTCGCCTGCATTTTCACGGAT
This sequence comes from Pseudomonas sp. HLS-6, assembly GCF_002753995.1. NCBI lineage: Bacteria > Pseudomonadati > Pseudomonadota > Gammaproteobacteria > Pseudomonadales > Pseudomonadaceae > Pseudomonas > Pseudomonas sp. HLS-6. Next base: position 1,984,706 of record NZ_CP024478.1, on the reverse strand, counting down.
TACCTCAAGCACTGCGCTCGAAGCTACATCACGTCCTGCAATTAAAGCCAGGTCACGACGTACTTCCGGGAATTTCGACAGCTCGTGGAACTTCGGCAGGCGGCCTTCAACCACATCACCCAAGACCAGTTCGAAAACAAACACCGGACGATCCAGACCCAGGGTTTTCGCAAGCTCTGGGTGGATGGCGCCCAGGTAGCCTACTTCGCGACCATCACGCTCGATGCGTGCGGTCTGGCCTGGGTGCAGTGCCGGGTGCTTGCCAGCGGCAAAGGTGAAATCGCCCAGCGAACCAGAGAAGCCCAACAGTGCTTCAACGTCTGCCTTCACATCGAAGAAATCGATGCTGTCGCGGCCATTGGCCCAACCTTCAGGCATACGGCTACCGCAGACCACGCCGGCAAGCATGGGTTGCTGCTGCAGACCGTCCAGTTGACCAACGAAACGCTGGCCGCTTTCGAACAGGCGCACACGATCCTGTTGGCGGTTCAGGTTGTGCTGCAGGGCCTTGACCAGACCTGGCCACAGGGAGGCACGCATGGCCGCCATGTCGCTGGAGATCGGGTTGGCCAGCAGCAGCGGCTCGACGCCTGGGCTGAACAGCTCAAACAGTTTAGGGTCGATAAAGCTGTAGGTGATCGCTTCCTGATAGCCACGAGCAACCAGCAGACGACGCAGTGCTGGCAGCTCGCCACGCGACTCGGCACGGGCTTGCGGCGCCAGGCGTGCTTGCGGGTAACGAACCGGCAGACGGTTGTAGCCGTACAGACGGGCCAGCTCTTCGATCAGGTCGACTTCCAGGCTGATGTCGAAACGATGGCTTGGCACCTCGACCTGCCATTGCCCTGCTCCACCTGAAGTTTTCAGACCCAGAGCATTGAGCAGGCGCTCGACTTCGGCGCTGTCCATTTCCATGCCCAGCATCTGATTGATGCGGTCGGCACGCAGGGTGATCGGCGCAACGTTTGGCAGATGCTGCTCGCTGACCGCCTCGATGACCGGGCCGGCTTCACCGCCGACGATCTCCAGCAGCAGGCCAGTAGCGCGCTCAATGGCTTCCTTGGCCAGTTGCGAATCGACACCGCGCTCGTAGCGGTGCGAGGCGTCGGTATGCAGGCCGTAGGAACGGGCCTTGCCAGCCACCGAAATCGGCTCGAAAAAGGCGCTTTCCAGGAAGATGTCACGGGTAGTCGCGGAAACACCGCTGTGTTCGCCACCCATTACACCCGCAATGGCCAGAGCGCGCTCATGGTCGGCGATGACCAGGGTGTCGCTACGCAGCGCAACTTCCTGACCATCCAGCAGGACCAGCTTCTCGCCCTCTTCGGCCATGCGCACACGGATACCGCCGTTGATTTCAGCGAGATCGAATGCGTGCAACGGCTGGCCCAGTTCAAGCATCACGTAGTTGGTGATGTCGACGGCAGCGTCGATACTGCGAACTTCGGCCCGGCGCAGGCGCTCAACCATCCACAATGGGGTCGGACGCGACAGGTCGACGTTACGGATAACGCGCCCCAGGTAACGCGGGCAGGCAGCCGGGGCCAGCACCTCGACCGAGCGAACGTCATCATGGGTCGGAGCAACGGCAGGCACAGCCGGACGAGTAACTGGCGCGTCATACAGGGCGCCGACTTCACGGGCCAGGCCAGCCAGGGACAGGCAGTCGCCACGGTTCGGGGTCAGGTCGACCTCGATGCTGGCGTCGTCCAGGTCCAGGTACTCACGGATGTCCTGGCCAACCGGTGCATCGGCAGCCAGCTCCAGCAGACCGTCGTTTTCTTCACTGATCTGCAGCTCGGCAGCCGAGCACAGCATGCCGTTGGACTCAACGCCACGCAGCTTGGCTTTCTTGATCTTGAAGTCGCCCGGCAGTTCGGCACCGATCATGGCAAACGGGATTTTCAGGCCTGGGCGAACGTTGGGTGCGCCACACACGACCTGGAAGGTCTCGCTACCGTTGCTGACCTGGCAGACACGCAGCTTGTCGGCATCCGGGTGTTGTTCGGTGCTCAGCACCTCGCCTACGACGATGCCACTGAACTGGCCGGCTGCCGGGGTGACGCTGTCGACCTCAAGGCCAGCCATGGACAGACGAGCAACCAGCTCGTCACGGGATACCTGCGGGTTGACCCAACCGCGCAGCCACTTTTCACTGAATTTCATTCTGCTCTCCTGAAAGATTCGTTACGGGTGCGCGACCTAGCGAAATTGCGCAAGGAACCGCAAATCGTTGTCGAAGAACAGACGCAAATCGTTGACGCCGTAACGGAGCATGGCCAAGCGCTCGGCACCCATGCCGAAGGCGAAGCCCTGGTACTCTTCAGGGTCGATGCCAGACATGCGCAGGACGTTCGGATGAACCATGCCGCAGCCCATGACTTCCAGCCAGCCGGTCTGCTTGCAGACACGGCAGCCTTTGCCGCTGCACATCACACACTGAATATCGACTTCAGCCGACGGTTCGGTGAAGGGGAAGAACGATGGACGGAAACGTACCGCCAGCTCTTTCTCGAAGAACACGCGCAGGAATTCTTCGATGGTGCCTTTGAGATCGGCGAAATTGATCCCGCGATCAACCAGCAGGCCTTCGACCTGGTGGAACATCGGCGAGTGGGTCAGGTCCGAGTCGCAACGGTAGACGCGACCAGGGCAGACAATGCGGATAGGCGGCTGAGTGGACTCCATGGTCCGCACCTGCACCGGCGAGGTGTGGGTACGCAGCAGCATGTTCGCATTGAAATAGAAGGTGTCATGCATTGCCCGCGCCGGGTGGTGGCCAGGAATGTTGAGCGCTTCAAAGTTGTGGTAGTCGTCTTCGACCTCTGGGCCTTCGGCGATGCCGTAACCGATATGGGTGAAGAACTGCTCGATCCGCTCCAAGGTACGGGTGATCGGGTGCAAACCACCGGAAGTCTGGCCACGGCCCGGCAGGGTCACGTCAATGCATTCGGCAGCCAGACGAGCACTGAGCTCAGCCTCTTCGAAGGCGGCCTTGCGGGCATTGAGCACCTCGGTAACACGTTCCTTGGCGTCGTTGATCAGCGCGCCGACTTTCGGGCGCTCTTCGGCTGGCAGGTTGCCCAGGGTCTTCATCACCTGAGTCAGCTCGCCCTTCTTGCCAAGGAATTGAACCCGGATCTGCTCCAGGGCATTGATGTCTTCAGCGCGCTCCACAGCATCCAGGGCTTGGGAGACCAGCGCATCCAGGTTTTCCATGTACAGACTCCAGATACGAAATAGGGGAAGAGCTTACAGGCTCTTCCCCTATTTATGACGTTTAACATTCGCCGCCAATGTCGACGGCGAATGATTGTCGTGGGTACTTAAGCCAGAACGGCTTTAGCCTTCTCGACAATCGCAGCAAACGCCGCTTTTTCGTTCACTGCCAGATCAGCCAGAACCTTACGGTCGATCTCGATGGACGCTTTTTTCAGACCAGCGATCAAACGGCTGTAAGACAGACCGTTGTTACGAGCACCAGCGTTGATACGAGCGATCCACAGAGCGCGGAACTGACGCTTCTTCTGACGACGGTCGCGGTAGGCGTATTGGCCTGCCTTGATGACCGCTTGCTTGGCAACACGGAATACGCGCGAGCGAGCGCCGTAGTAGCCTTTAGCCAGTTTCAGGATTTTCTTGTGACGCTTACGAGCGATGACGCCACGCTTTACACGAGCCATGAGTAACTTCCTCTATCTTTGACCGAAATTAACGTACGCGCAGCATGCGCTCGACTTTTGCAACGTCAGACGGGTGCAGCAGGCTGCTACCACGCAGTTGACGCTTACGCTTGGTCGACATTTTGGTCAGGATGTGGCTCTTAAAAGCGTGCTTGTGCTTGAAACCGGAAGCGGTTTTCAGGAAACGCTTCGCGGCACCGCTTTTGGTTTTCATTTTTGGCATGTTCGGATACTCCGCATTCAGTGGATAAACATAACCGCAAGGCCTGCCGTGCCCTGGTGGTTATTTCTTTTTCTTGGGGGCGATGACCATCAAAAGTTGGCGTCCTTCCATCTTAGGATGCTGTTCGACGGTTCCGTATTCCGCGAGATCAGCTTCGATCCGCTTCAACAGTTCCATACCCAGCTCCTGGTGAGCCATCTCACGACCACGGAATCTCAGAGAGATTTTGGTCTTGTCCCCATCAGTAAGGAAACGTACCAGGTTGCGTAGTTTTACCTGGTAATCCCCTTCCTCCGTCCCTGGACGAAACTTAATTTCTTTAATCTGGATGATCTTCTGGTTTTTCTTCGCTGCAGCCTGCTGCTTTTTCTTCTCGAAAAGGCTCTTGCCGTAGTCCATGACTCGGCAGACAGGCGGGACTGCGTCGGCAGAAATTTCTACCAGATCCAGCTTCGCTTCTTCAGCGATACGAAGCGCTTCATCAATCGAGACGATGCCAATCTGCTCGCCGTCAGCGCCAATTAACCGAACCTCGCGTGCCGAGATATTCTCGTTGATCGGGGCCTTCGGTGCAGTTCGTTTATCTTGTCTCATATCACGCTTAATAATGATTACTCCGATTCTTGGCGACCACGCCGGGAAACCGCTTGTGCGAGGAATTCAGCGAATTGCGCGACAGGCATCGAGCCCAGGTCAGCACCTTCACGTGTACGCACAGCGACGGTTTGTGTTTCGACTTCCCGGTCCCCAATAACCAAAAGGTAGGGAACCTTGAGCAACGTATGCTCGCGGATTTTAAAGCCGATCTTCTCATTTCTCAAGTCGGACTTGGCACGGAATCCGCTTTCATTGAGGGTTTTTTCAACATCCAGCGCAAATTCTGCCTGTTTGTCGGTGATATTCATGACCACCGCCTGCATTGGCGCCAGCCAGGCAGGGAATGCACCCTCATAGTGCTCGATCAGAATGCCGACGAAACGCTCGAAGGAGCCCAGAATGGCACGGTGCAGCATGACAGGATGCTTGCGACCGTTATCTTCGGACACGTACTCAGCGCCAAGACGGATCGGCAAGTTGAAGTCGAGCTGCAGGGTACCACACTGCCAGACACGACCGAGACAGTCTTTCAACGAGAACTCGATCTTCGGCCCGTAGAAGGCGCCTTCACCTGGCTGCAGGTCGTAGGCCAGACCAGCGCTGTCCAATGCAGAGGCCAGTGCACCTTCGGCGCGATCCCACAATTCATCGGAGCCAACACGCTTTTCAGGACGCGTGGAGAGCTTGAGCTCGATGTCCTTGAAGCCGAAATCGGCGTAAACGTCCAGGGTCAGCTTGATGAACGCAGCGGCTTCGGCCTGCATCTGCTCTTCGGTGCAGAAGATGTGGGCGTCGTCCTGGGTGAAGGCGCGCACACGCATGATGCCATGCAGCGCACCGGACGGCTCGTTACGGTGGCAAGCACCGAACTCGGCCAGACGCAGCGGCAGCTCACGGTAGCTCTTCAGGCCTTGATTGAACACCTGCACGTGGCATGGGCAGTTCATCGGCTTGATCGCGTAATCGCGACTTTCCGACTCGGTGGTAAACATGTTTTCGGCGTAGTTGGCCCAGTGCCCGGATTTCTCCCACAGGGTACGATCGACCACTTGCGGGGTCTTGATCTCCAGGTAGCCGTTGTCACGCTGCACCTTGCGCATGTACTGCTCAAGCACCTGATACAGGGTCCAGCCATTCGGGTGCCAGAACACCATGCCCGGGGCTTCTTCCTGGGTATGGAACAGGCCCAGGCGTTTGCCAAGCTTGCGATGGTCGCGCTTTTCAGCTTCTTCGATGCGCTGGATATACGCAGCCAGCTGCTTCTTGTCTGCCCAGGCAGTGCCGTAGACACGCTGCAGCTGCTCGTTCTTGGCATCGCCGCGCCAGTAGGCACCGGACAGTTTGGTCAGCTTGAACGACTTGAGGAAACGGGTGTTCGGCACGTGCGGGCCGCGACACATGTCAACGTATTCTTCGTGATAGTACAGACCCATGGCCTGCTCGTTCGGCATGTCTTCGACCAGGCGCAGCTTGTAGTCTTCGCCACGGGCCTTGAACACCTCGATGACCTCGGCGCGCGGGGTAACCTTCTTGATGACGTCGTAGTCGGTGTCGATCAGCTGCTGCATGCGCTGCTCGATCGCAGCCATGTCATCAGGGGTGAACGGACGTTCATAGGCGATATCGTAATAGAAGCCTTCGTCAATGACCGGACCGATCACCATCTTGGCGGTCGGGTACAGCTGCTTGACGGCGTGACCGACCAGGTGAGCGCACGAGTGACGGATGATCTCCAGCCCCTCTTCGTCCTTGGGGGTAATGATCTGCAGGCGGGCGTCGTTCTCGATCAGATCGCACGCATCGACCAGCTTGCCGTCGACCTTGCCGGCGACGGTGGCTTTGGCCAGACCTGCACCAATGGATGCTGCGACCTGGGCGACGGTAACCGCCTGGTCGAACGAGCGTTGACTGCCATCGGGAAGAGTAATAATGGGCATGGCGCCTCCTCTCCTAGTGGTGACCCCTACCAAAGGTCACGTGGGTTGGGATGAGCCAGTACGCGATCCGCCCCTGTCTTTCAAAAAGAAAGCCTGTCTCACAGTGACAGAAGCCAACGGCCTGCCAGGGAACGAACCAGAGTGACTGGAGGTAAAAATCTATAAGCCGCCGATGCTAACACAAAGCGTTTTACGGATCGCGGCTCACACGCCACAACACGCAGAAATAATTCTGTTTTTTTTCAGAAGTGGTGAACCAGAGCGGATTTTTCCTCTCAGAGCCTAAAGAAGCGTCCTACTCTTGAATGACCCGATCGAATAGGAGTGTCCGGCATGCGAATTCAGTCCCTACTGGCCCTGACCACCGCAGGCGTGTTGCTGTTGCCCCTGAGCGTCCAGGCGGGCGCCTGGCCTGCCGGCAAGAAAGGCGATTACCTGGATCAGTGCATTACCGCCGCCGCCGCGCAACCCGGCATGACCATGACCACGGCAAAAATACACTGTGATTGCGGTGCAAACGCCATCGAGAAAAACTTCACCACCCAGGAAATCGAGCAACTGGACAGCAGAACCGGTGTGGATGCAGCCCTCGTGAAGCGAGCCCAGGATGCGGTCAGAGCCGCCTGCGCCCCCAAAAAATAGGCTCAAAACAGAGAATCCGACAATAAACTTGCCTCAGATCAGCATTATGCAAAGGTAAAAGCCGCCACGGACGCATATTTAGACTATGATACCCCCGTGCACCCTGTTGGCCTCGGCAACACCGCACTATTGAAAATCATGTTTCCTGGAGATACACCCATGTCCAATCGCCAAACCGGCACCGTAAAGTGGTTCAACGATGAGAAAGGCTTCGGCTTCATCACTCCTCAAGGTGGCGGCGACGACCTGTTCGTTCATTTCAAGGCCATCGAATCTGACGGCTTCAAGAGCCTGAAAGAAGGCCAGACCGTTTCCTTCGTTGCCGAGAAAGGCCAGAAGGGCATGCAGGCTGCACAAGTTCGCCCTGAGTAATCAGTACGAATTAAAAAACCCGTCCTGGTGACGGGTTTTTTTGTGCCTGAAATTCGAACGTGTCAGCCGCAGTTGACGCGGATAACGACGCCGCGTTCATCGGTATTGAGATTCAACCGCTCGGAACGGTACTCCAGGGTCATGATGTCGTGCGGCGAGAGCACACGTGCCAACTGCGAACCACTGGCCTTGCGCGCCTGCTCCAGCAGTTGAGCGGACGCCTGCTTGCCGACGGCGAATTCAGCGGCACTGGCCTGGCAACGACCATCGCTGTTCACTGGCGCGGACACTTCAGGCGCCTTCGTTGAAGAACCGGTGGCACTGCAACCTGCCAGAACGACAGCCGCCAACATACCGGCCAAAGATGCACGAATGCGGAACATGAACTCTCCTTTTAAAACTAGAATCTGCCCGAGCAGGCAGCTTTCATCACTTTTTGTTTCAAAGCATGCACAGTCTGCCTGAGCCACCCTCGACGGGAAACTTGCAATCGTGACCGGATTTTGCACGCTTAATAAAGGTCGATGTAGTCGGATGAAGGCGTCGGCCAGTTGTCCTGCAGCACCTTGAACACCTGCCGCACCCAACGCTCATCAACGGCAGCCTGCGCCCCTACACAGCCGGAACCGGCAGCCCAGGTTTCCAGACGAAAGGCCAACCCCTCGAGCTCACGACCACCCACCACTGGCGACAGCCAGGCCTGCCCTGCCCGATTCACCCGCAACTGATTGTGAATACGGCCATCCCCGGACGCGAGCAGCTCGCGAACGGCTTCAAGGGTAAATTGCTCGGGGTTGTTCAGATCAATCTGCACGGGATCACCTGGGAATCAAAACACCAATAGTTTGCCACGTAGCGGTTCTTATTCCTAAGTCGCAGTGCGATCGAATCAGGCGCATGATTTACTGCCAGCACTGGCGGAGGGCAATCGAACCTCCCCTTCGAACGCCAGGGTGCGGCATTCGAATCCTCATCACCTGCACACGCGTTTCGAGACTTCCATGGCAAGCCACTACATAGACGCCGACATAAAGGTCAAATGGCCCGACGGTCAAAGCGCCTACAGCCCGGGCACCCCCGAAGAGTTAACCCTTATTGCCATCGACCTGCTCGTCAAGGAACTGGGCAGCGATGCCGCTCGCGCCTTCATCGAGCAGATACTCGGACGTTACGCGCCCGAGCATGGCGACACACTCAGGACCTGACATCATCGCTCATACCGACTCCAGCTCACCAAGACGCGGAATGGAGGGCTGCGCACCCGCTCGCGTTACCGATAACGCAGCAGCACGCTGACCGAAGGCTATCGCCTCACGCTCACCGCGCCCAGCCAGCAGGGCCGCAGCGAAACCACCCACAAAGGTATCTCCTGCCGCCGTGGTGTCGACAGGCTGCACGTTCGGCGCAGGAAAATGCTCAACGCCCTGAACATCGGCGAACACAGCACCTTCGCCACCCAGGGTAATGATCACCTTGCCCGCACCCAGCGCCAGCAGCTTCAGCGCAGCGCCCTCGGCAGTCTCGCGGGACGTCACCGGCAGCCCCGTCAGCGCTGCCGCCTCGCTTTCGTTGGGAATCAGGTAATCGGCCAACGCCAGCCAATTCGATGGCAGTGGCCCTGCCACCGGAGCAGGATTGAGAATCACCACCTTGCCCAATGCATGACCACGCTCCAATGTATGCAGTACCGTCAGGGCGGGCACCTCCAGCTGACAAATGATCAGTTCGGCGGCCTGTAGCAACGTATCGAAACGCTGTACCGACTCAGGCAGCAGTTGCCCATTACTACCCGCAACAACCACGATAGCGTTCTGGCTTGCCGCGCCTACCACTATCAGCGCGACACCACTGGAGGTCTCGGCACTGATACTGACTGCCTGACAATCAATACCTTCAGCGGCCAGCGACTGACGCAGCTGCACGCCGTAGGCGTCATCCCCCACACAACCAATCATCGCAACCTGCGCACCAAGCCGCGCAGCGGCCACCGCCTGATTCGCGCCCTTGCCACCGGGCACAGTGGTGAAAGACTCACCCGCCAGGGTTTCACCCGCCTTGGGCAAGCGCTCAGCTCGCACGACCAGGTCCATATTGAGGCTGCCAACCACCACGATGCTCGCCTGCATGGCTCCGCGCCCTCTGCGCTAATCAGTAAACGTGTCCGGACGCGGTGCCGTCGACTCACGCAGCACGATACTCGGCGTCACAATGCGCTGCTCAACAGCGCTACCGGCCGGCTCAGCAATACGGTGCAGCAACCGCTCAACCGCGATTTCGCCCAACTCACGGATCGACTGGCCGACCGTGGTCAACGCGGGATAAACGTACTGGCTCAGCTGGATATCATCGAAACCGATCACCGACAGTTCACTGGGCACACAGATATTGCGCTCGGCAGCCGCTCGCAACACACCGATACCGATCATGTCATTGGCTGCAAAAATTGCGCTTGGCCGGTTCTGCCCCAACAGCTTTGCCGCAGCGCCATACCCACCAAGGCCGGAAAAGTCACTGTCAAGCACCCTGCCCTCAACCACTGTAATGCCCGCTTCAGCCAGCGCACGCGTGAAACCCGCCAGGCGCATCCGCGCAACACTGGTACTGGCAGGCCCATTGATACAGGCAATGTCTCGATGCCCCAATTCAAGCAGGTGACGCGTAGCCATGTATGCCCCTTGCTCATGGTCGATACGCACCAGGTCGGCCTCCACCCCATCAAGGGCACGGTCGACAATCACCATCGGCGCGCGCACCGTCTGCAAGCTTTCCAACAGGTCGCCATCCTCCCCTACCGACGCGACAATCAAACCGTCGATTCGCTTTTCCAGCAACACCCGCAGGTAACTGCGCTGCTTCTTCGGGTTGTCATCGGAGTTGCACAGGATGACGCAGTAGCCGTTGCGCTCACAGGCATCCTCAATACCCCGGGCCAGCTCGGCGAAGTAAGGGTTGACACTGTTGGGCACCAGCAAGCCAATCGTGGCAGTGCTGCGCGCCTTGAGCGAGCGCGCCACTGCGCTGGGCACATAGTCGAGCTCAGCAATCGCGGCCTCGACTTTCAGTCGAACCTGCTCACTGACCGGCCGGGTCTTGTTCAGCACATGGGACACCGTGGTGTAGGAAATCCCCGCCAAGGCCGCTACATCTTTAATCGTTGCCATTTTTAGTTCCGCCTGCGTGTACGCTGGCTGCGATAGGTGTCGAGGATCACAGCGATAACAATCACCGCGCCAGTAATAATGCGTTTGCTTGGCTCCGAGACGCCAATCTGTGCCAGCCCTGCAGCCAGCACGGAAATGATCAGAACGCCGAAAAAGGTGCTGATGACTGAGCCGCGCCCACCCATGAGGCTGGTACCGCCGATCACCACAGCGGCGATTACCTGCAGCTCCAGCCCAGAGCCCGCATTGGGGTCGGCCGCTTCCAGCCGGGAAATCTGAAACAGTGCGGCCAACCCGGCAAGCAGCCCCATCAACGAGAACACCAGCACTTTGTAAGGGCGCGGATTGATGCCCGCCAGGCGCACAGCCTCTTCGTTTGTGCCAATGCCGATCAGGTAGCGACCGAACACCGTGCGCACAAGCGCCCACTGAGCAACCACGATCACCAGCAAGGCAATCACGAAGGCGGGCGAAATACCGAATACCAAGGGCTCAGACAGCCAGGCAAAGGCATCACCGATATAGGCCGTGCGCGAATCGGTCATCTGGTAGGCCACGCCACGCGCAACCTCCAATACACCCAGCGAAACGATGAAGGAGGGAATTCGCCAAGCGACAGCAATCGAGCCGGTAACGGTCCCGACCAGTGCCGCACAGGCCATGCCGAGCAACGCCGCTGGCAGCGCACTCCAGCCCCAGCCGAGGATGGCGACACTGACGATGGAACCCGCGAGCGCCAGCACCGAACCAACCGACAAATCGATGCCGCCGACAATCAATACAAAGGTCATCCCGACCGCCAGCACCATCAGGTCGGGAATTTGATTAGCCAGGATGCTGAAGGTAGCGTAGGAAAGAAAGTGGCTGCTCAACAGCGAAAAAAGCACGATCAATATCAGCAGCGCACCCGCCAGGCCCAAGTAAGCACCCACACCCTGATAACGCCCGCCGCGCGTGCCTGCAACAGCAGCCGAGGCTTGAACTGGCGAGGTACTCATGCAGCGCTCCCTTGATAACCGGCGAAGGCCGCCGCCAGCAGCTGATCCTGACGCCATGTGTCACGCTCAAATGTGTCGATCAAGCGCCCTCTGGAGAGCACACCGATACGGTCACAGATCAACATCAACTCGCGCAGATCGCTGGAAACCACGACCAACGCCCGGCCCTGACGAGCGAGCTCGGCGAGCAAACCATAAATATCGAACTTGGCCCCCACATCAATACCACGGGTCGGCTCGTCAAACAGCAACACCGAGCAGTCGCGCGCCAGCCAACGCGCCATCACAACCTTCTGCTGATTCCCGCCAGAGAGCTCACTCACAACCTGATCCGCACCCGTACAACGTATTTGCATCGCTTCGATCTGCCGTCGCGCCAAGGCCTGCTCCGCATCACGGTCGACAACACCCGCTCGAGATACCGCCGACAGGTTGCCCAAGGCAATGTTCGCCGTAATGGATTGAGACAGCAGCAAGCCCTCGCCCTTGCGGTCTTCGCTGATCAGCGCAATACCCTCGCGCACGGCCTCAGCCGGGGACGCAAGGTGTACCGACCTGGGCGGGTTACCTAAAGCGACACGCCCTTGGTCGGCCGAGTCGGCGCCGAAAATCAATCGCAGCAGCTCCGTACGCCCGGCACCGACCAATCCGTAGAGCCCGAAAAGTTCGCCACTGCGCACTTCGAAGGACACATCAGACACCATCTCTCCCCGCCCCAACCCATCGACCGTGAGAATCGGCTCGCCAATACGACGCTCGCCAAGGTCAATCGCCTCACCCAACGCGCGCCCCACCATCAGGCTGACTAATTGCTCGCTGCTGTAACGCTGCATCGGCTCAACGCATATCAACTGACCGTCACGCAGCACGGCGACTCGCTGAGCAAGATGCCTGAGCTCCTCCAGTCGATGGGAAATATAGACAATCGCCACTCCTTGGCGCTGCAAGCGCTCGATCTGAGCAAACAACAATGTCACTTCGCGCGCCGTCAGCATGGCGGTCGGTTCATCCAGAATCAGTACATGACAGTCACCGATCAGGCTGCGAGCAATTTCGACCATTTGCTGATGACCGATGCCTAGCTCACTCACCCGCGTATCCGGGTCGACCGCTTCAAGACCGACCTGTGCCATAGCCGCCCGGGCCAGTACGCGCAAACGCTTGCGGTCGATCCAACCGGCGCGACTGGGCAGGTTGCCGAGAAACAGGTTTTCAGCCACCGAGAGTGTCGGCAACAGGTTCAGTTCCTGCATGACCATACGCACGCCCAACCGCTCGGCTGCCGCGCGACTGCCAGGCAGGTAAGGCTTGCCATTGAACTGCATCCGGCCGGCCGTGGGCGGCTCCAGGCCTGCAATGATCCTGGACAGGGTGCTTTTACCGGCACCGTTCTCCCCCGCCAGGGCCAAGACCTCGCCGCGGCGCAGGGCCAGGTCAATATTGCTTAGTACAGGCTGCGCATAGGCTTTGCCCACAGCGCTGACTGACAGCACGATATCCTCAGTCGCAGGCATACAGGGTACTCACTGGAAATGAAGGCTACGGCGCCTTGACCAACTCAACCGGCGTCTGGATGACATTGTCAGCATCCACCTGCGGCAACTCCCCCTTGAGCATCTTCAGCGCCACCTCAATACCGAACACAGCCTGCCTGGCAGCGAACTGATCAGCACTGGCCAACACCCGACCATCGCTGAGCATCGGTTTGATTGCCGAGATGTTGTCGTAACCCACCACCTGCACCGTACCCGTCCTGCCCGCCGCCCGCACCGCAGAGACCGCACCCAGCGCCATGCTGTCGTTGCCGGCCAGCAAGGCCTTGAGATCGGGGTATTCGTTGAGCATGGCCGACGCTACGGCGCGCCCCTTGTCAATCTCCCAACTGCCCGATTGCACCGAGACAATCTTCATCTGCGCCGCGTCCATCGCGTCCTTGAAGCCGGCCGTACGCTGCTGCGCATTGGTGGTCGTCGATATGCCCTCGATGATGCCAACCTGATCACCGGCCGTGAGCCTTGCAGCGAGGTAGTCACCCACCAGACGAGCGCCCTTGCGGTTGTCTGGCCCTACGAATGGCACGCTCAGGTGCTTGCTTTTGAGCACGCCCGGGTCAAGGCGGTTGTCGATGTTGACCACCGTGATACCGGCATCAATGGCCTTTTTGATCACCGGCACCAGCGCCTTGGAATCGGCAGGTGCAATCACCAGCGCATCAACCTGGGAAACGATCATTTGCTCGACAATACGGATCTGGTTACTGGTATCGGACTCATCCTTGATACCGTTGGACACCAGGTCGAACTCACCTGCGTGGCTTTTCTGGTAGGCCTTGGCACCGCCTTCCATCGTCAGGAAGAACTCGTTGGCCAAGGACTTCATGACCAAGGCAACCCTGGGCTTCACAGCAGCCTGTTCGACCGCGTGGGCAACGGGAATAAAAGCGCTGAGAGCGCTCAACACAACAGCCCCGAGCAGGCGTCCGGTGAAGGGCAACGTCATGAAATCACTCCGGTACATTATTGTTATCAAGTAGCAAACGTTTGCATTACTTCACTATGGAAATGCCCGCCACCTTTGTCAAATACCCCCGCCATCACCTGACGGCGAGGCCAAGCAGGGAAATTATCCTTTAAACAGATCGGAAAACCGAACAGCCAAATACAGATAAATTCGGGAAGCCGATCCCTAAAACACCAGAAGATACGCTTAAGGCACCCATAATCTCCAATAAAAACAATACGTTAAATCCAGACAAGTGAACTGGTACGCTTTCTGCTGTTCTTTGCCTGGCAACACCGCACTTCAATCAATAAGCGAGAACAAAAATGAAAGCTGCGTTCCACTCCTTTGTACCGAGTGCCTTGGCCCTGCTGCTGCTCCTGCCTGCAGGCGCCAATGCCAAGGACGTCGAGAATCAACAGAAACTGGCCAACGTGGTCATCCTGGCCACAGGCGGGACCATCGCCGGTGCAGGCGCCGGCGCTGCCAACAGTGCGACGTATCAGGCCGCTAAAGTGGGCGTCGACAAGCTGATCGCAGGCGTACCGGAGCTGGCCAACCTGGCCAACGTCCGTGGCGAGCAGGTCATGCAGATCGCATCAGAAAGCATCACCAATGAAAACCTGCTGCAACTGGGCAAGCGCGTCGCCGAACTGGCCGACAGCAAGGATGTCGATGGCATCGTCATCACCCACGGCACCGACACCCTCGAAGAAACCGCCTACTTCCTGAACCTGGTCGAGAAGACCGACAAGCCTATCGTGGTAGTCGGCTCGATGCGCCCAGGCACGGCCATGTCCGCTGACGGCATGCTCAACCTCTATAACGCCGTGGCCGTGGCCAGTGACAAGCAGTCCCGCGGCAAAGGCGTGCTGGTCACCATGAACGACGAAATTCAGTCCGGTCGTGACGTGAGCAAGTCGGTCAACATCAAGACCGAGGCCTTCAAGAGCGCCTGGGGCCCGATGGGCATGGTGGTTGAAGGCAAATCCTACTGGTTCCGCCTTCCGGCCAAGCGCCACACTCAAGATTCGGAATTCGACATCAAGCAGATCAGCAGCCTGCCCCAAGTGGATATCGCCTACGGCTACGGCAACGTGACGGACACTGCCTACAAAGCACTGGCACAGAACGGCGCCAAGGCACTGATCCACGCCGGCACGGGTAACGGCTCTGTCTCCTCCCGCGTAGTCCCTGCCTTGCAGGAGTTGCGCAAGAATGGCGTACAGATCATTCGTTCGTCCCACGTCAATGCCGGCGGGTTCGTGCTGCGTAACGCCGAGCAACCGGACGATAAGAACGACTGGGTTGTCGCTCATGACCTGAACCCACAAAAAGCCCGCATTCTGGCAATGGTTGCCTTGACCAAGACCCAGGACAGCAAAGAGCTGCAGCGGATCTTCTGGGAGTACTGATCCCCGCCTGCCGGCCGCCCGCCGCTCTACGGCGGGCATCACCGCGTAAAAATAGTTTCAAAGGCATGCAGCAAATCGCTGCATGCATTGTCTGAAGCGCTCCTACACCCACAAGGTGTTGCGAAATGGCCTACAGTAAAATACTGTATGCACATACAGCAAAAACAAGGAACGCTCCGTGGCAACCACTTCCTCTGCATCGACCCCCGCCAGCAGTTACGAGCAACTCGGCCTGCGCATCCAGAAAATCATCAATTCGCCGACCGCACAGAAAGCACGGTCAGCACTGATCTTTCGCCTGGAACATGAATCTCCCGACGACTGGGAAACCCTGCTCGAAGAAATCGCCGAGAACGATAACGTCACCCTCGCGCATCGCGATGATGGCGGCGTTCAGATTTTCTGGGTTGTACCGAAGGAAGACTGAGCACGCATGAGATTCAAGATTTTTGCAGTATCCTGCCTGCTGTTCAGTTTCGCCGCCCACGCCGACGCCCCACGCACCTTCAGCGAAGCCAAGAAAGTCGCCTGGAAACTGTACGCCCCGCAATCGACCGAGTTCTATTGTGGCTGCAAGTACAACGGCAACCGTGTCGACCTCGAAGCCTGCGGCTATGTGCCACGCAAGAACGCCAACCGCGCCGCGCGAATAGAATGGGAACATATTGTGCCGGCCTGGCAGATCGGCCATCAGCGCCAGTGCTGGCAGGACGGCGGGCGCAAGAACTGCTCGCGCAATGATCAGGTCTATCAGCGCGCAGAAGCCGATCTGCACAACCTGGTACCGAGCATCGGCGAGGTCAACGGTGACCGCAGCAACTTCAGCTTTGGCTGGCTGCCCGAGCAACACGGACAATACGGTTCCTGCCTGACCCAGATCGACTTCAAGGCAAAGAAGGTGATGCCGCGCCCATCCATCCGCGGAATGATCGCACGCACCTACTTCTATATGAGCAAGCAATACAACCTGCGCCTGTCAAAACAGGATCGCCAGTTGTACGAAGCCTGGAACAAGACCTACCCACCTCAAGCCTGGGAGCTTCAGCGCAACCAGCGGGTGGCGTGCGTCATGGGCCACGGCAACGAGTTTGTCGGGCCGGTCAACATGAAGGCCTGCGGTTGACGCGCCGGGCAGCGCTTGCCAGCAGGCGCTGCCCGGCATTCACCCGCAACCGGCGCGGCGCGACTATCGCGGTGCGTCGTGCTGGATCACCACCGAGTCGATACCCAGGCGCGCCATGACATCGGCTTTCTGCGCCAGCGCTGCCGCCTTGTCGGCGTAGGGGCCCAGCAGCACCACCGGCTTACCCTCGCGGTAAACCACCGACGACGGGATGCCACGCTCGATCAGCCGCGCGGTCATATCCGTCAGCGCACCCATGTTCGCCCCCTGAATGATTTCGACATCCCAGCCCTGAGCAGCCGGCTGGTCGGCCAGCGCTTCAGCCTTGCGCTGCAGGTCGGCGCCGCCGCAGATCTCGCGCAGGCGCAGGTTGTTACCGTCCTGATCGATGATCACTTCGTACTCGGCACCCTGCTTGATCGCCACGTAGCTGCGATAGGCTTCCACCACGCCCGCCGCATCCTTGCCGCGAACCTGACCGCAAATATCCCCTTGCTCATTAATACGAACATTGGCGAACTTGGCCGTTTTCGGGCTTTGCAAATGCTCGGCGACCTTGTTGTGAGCGCGCTCTACATCATTCTCACAGCCAGCCAACGCCAGCATCGCCATTACCACCGCCACTTTGCGCACGCGCCTATCTCCTGAATGCCAGCGGCGGATTTTAGCACCTGCAAGGCAACGGCAGTTACAATCGACCAGCATTCCCATCGAGAGGACGGCTATGCACCAGGTACTGTTGATCATTGACGTACAACCTTCCTTCAACCCACCCCAGTGGCTGGTCGAAGGCATCAACACACTCCTCGGGCGCATGCCGTCAGTCGCCACAGTAGAGCGTCACGACGAGCACCACACCCCGTTCCAACGCCAACTTGGCTGGCATCCTGCCAAAAACGAGCGCTGCCTGATCGCGGCCGACAGGGTGTTCGCCAAGTACGGTTATTGCCTCTCCAGCGAGACCCTCAACCACCTCAAGCAATTGAAACCGGACCGTGTCCTGGTATGCGGCATCCAGACGGACACCTGCGTGCTGGCGGCGGGCTTTGTGCTATTCGATGCGGGGCTGCAACCGACATTGATTACCGACCTGACCCGAGGCTCATCCCTGGATCGCTCAGGGGCACTGGGAATAAACCTGTGGCGACATCACTTCAAGCACACGGTGACGACGGCCGAACTGAAATAGCCCTACCCACACCGCACGGCTTTCAAATCTATTTCCCCGGACAAACAAAAAGGGCGACCCTTTCGGATCGCCCTTTTTGCTACCACACTAAAGTGGATTTAATTTGGTAGGCACAATTGGACTCGAACCAACGACCCCCACCATGTCAAGGTGGTGCTCTAACCAACTGAGCTATGTGCCTGCTGTGGGGCGCATTCTACTCAGGTTTTTACAACCCGTAAATAGAAATATGCAAATAAATCAAACTTTTGCTGCATGCCCTGAACACGCAAAAAATCGCCCCAAACAAAAAAGGCGACCCTTTCGGATCGCCTTTTTTTGCTGCCGCCAACAGGAGCGGCCTGATTTGGTAGGCACAATTGGACTCGAACCAACGACCCCCACCATGTCAAGGTGGTGCTCTAACCAACTGAGCTATGTGCCTGCTGTGAGGCGGCATTCTACGGAATTGACGAATGGTGTCAACTCTTTTTTTCGCGCTAACTCACTGAATATTAAAAATATTTGTGGGTTGGTCGTTTTCAGAATTTTAAACACCCCGCTAGCGGGTGTTAATTATTGTTGATAGGATCAGCTCATACGTAAAAAATATAAAACAGAGGTCCACCCCCATGGCGCACACCCCCTACCCTCAGTCCTACTACGCCGCATCGGCCAATCCTGTTCCGCAGCGCCCAGCTTTGCAGGAAGAAATTGATGTCGATGTCTGCGTGATCGGCGCCGGCTACACCGGTCTGTCCAGCGCACTGTTCCTGCTTGAAAACGGTTTCAAGGTTGCTGTCCTGGAAGCTGCCAAAGTCGGCTACGGTGCCTCTGGCCGCAACGGCGGGCAAATCGTCAACAGCTACAGCCGCGACATCGACGTCATTGAACGCACTGTCGGCCCCAAACAGGCACAACTGCTAGGGCAGATGGCGTTTGAAGGCGGCCGGATCATTCGTGAGCGCGTCGCCAAATACAACATTCAGTGCGATCTGAAAGACGGTGGCGTGTTCGCCGCCCTGACCTCCAAGCAAATGGGCCACCTGGAATCACAGAAACGCCTGTGGGAACGTTTTGGCCATAATCAGCTGGAACTGATGGACCAGCGCCGCATCCGTGAAGTCGTCGGTTGCGACAGCTACATCGGCGGCATGCTCGACATGAGCGGCGGGCACATCCATCCGCTGAACCTGGCGCTGGGCGAAGCTGCAGCGGTTGAATCCCTCGGCGGCAAGATCTATGAACAGTCGCCTGCCGTGCGCATCGAACGCGGTGCCAACCCCGTGGTACACACCCCTCAGGGTAAAGTCCGCACCAAGTTCGTGATTGTCGCCGGCAATGCCTACCTGGGTAACCTGGTGCCGGAGCTGGCTGCCAAATCGATGCCATGCGGCACCCAGGTGATCACCACCGAGCCGCTGGATGCCGACCTGGCACATTCGCTGCTGCCACAGGACTACTGCGTTGAAGACTGCAACTACCTGCTCGACTACTACCGCCTGACCTCTGACAAGCGTCTGATCTTCGGCGGTGGCGTGGTGTACGGCGCACGCGACCCGGCCAATATCGAAGCGATCATTCGCCCGAAAATGCTCAAGGCTTTCCCGCAGCTCAAGGACGTGAAGATCGACTACGCCTGGACCGGCAACTTCCTGCTGACCCTGTCGCGCCTGCCTCAGGTCGGCCGTCTTGGCGACAACATCTACTATTCGCAGGGCTGCAGTGGTCACGGTGTGACCTACACCCATCTGGCAGGCAAGGTGCTGGCCGAAGCGCTGCGCGGCCAGGCAGAACGCTTTGATGCGTTTGCCGAGCTGCCGCACTATCCGTTCCCAGGCGGGCAATTGCTGCGTGTACCGTTCAGCGCCATCGGTGCCTGGTACTACAGCCTGCGCGACCGCCTCGGCGTTTAACGCCTACCGCTCAAGCCGTCACGGGCCAATGGCCTTGACGGCTTGGCGGGCAGCCTGTTCCTGGCCTGCCTGGGCCAGATCATTGGCTGCCTTGAGCCAGCGCTGCCGGTCTACCTGCGCCGGCAACTGCCCAGGTTGCTGTACCAGCACAGCCCAGGCGCCCTCCTTCTGCCAGGCAGCATTGAAGCTGTCGAAGCCCATCAGCAAGCGCCGATTATTGCCCGAACGCAGCAGCACGCGTTCCTTGTAGCGGTCGTAACCGACCAGCAAGGCATACCGCGGCTCGCCCCACAGCGCTGTCCCCTCACTGTAACGCAGCAATACCGGATTACCTGCAGCAACCTGCGTTAGCAGCGCCGGCAACTGACGGTCCAGTGGGTAAACCATCATCCCGTACTCACGCGCTACAGCCGGTATTGACTCCGGCAGCTTGTCGACGTCTTGCGGCAAATGCAGCGGGCCATCAAGCAAACCTGGCGTGATCCTCACACCCTGTTGAGACAATATCGCCGCCAAGGCCATTGAGGCACTCTGGTTCGCATTGCCACGGAAATACGGCACGCCGCTCAACTCAACCCGCTGCGCCATGCCATTGAGCTGAGACGAGAAGGGGCTGGCACAACCAGCCAGGCTAAGGGTTACGGCCACAGCCGCAAACAGACGACGGGATGCGATGGGAAATACAGGCATGGACTCTCGCTTGTTCTGGCGCCAGGCAGGCAGCGCCCGGCCTCGGCTGCGATCATAGGCCGGCAGCGCTTCGCGGTATAGCCCGCGTACGGCTTAGAACAAAGCAGACCAAGGAGCTAGACCATAGGTCAATGGCTTGCCATGTAACAACAGCTAGACTGTTGCATGGGGCAAGCGCAAGAGCCTGCCCGGCTTAAAAGGAGGCACACATGAGCCTGACACTGGCGATTTTCATGTTGATCGGCGCTTGGCTGAGCGTCGCGGCCGCAATGCTCTGGGGCGTACTGCGCATCACGCGTCGCCACCATCACCCTCACCTGCAACCCCGGGATATGACGGCAGGCGTGCCTCATCGCCAGCGCCGACACGCCCACGCACACTGACTCAGCCCCACAGAAACGACAACGGCCGGCCCGGGTTAACCCGGCGCCGGCCGTCACGCCTGAATCAGTAATCAGGCCGAGATTTCTTCACGCTTCGTGCGAGCACGTCGCGACAGAATGTTAAGCACTTCGATCGCCGTCGAGAACGCCATGGCCGCGTAAACGTAACCTTTTGGCACGTGGACACCGAAGCCTTCAGCGATCAGGGTCATACCGATCATGATCAGGAAGCCCAGGGCCAGCATCACGACAGTCGGGTTGTCGTTGATGAAGCGCGCCAGTGGATCAGCGGCCACCATCATCACCACCACGGCACTGATAACGGCGATGATCATGATCGGCAAGTGCTCGGTCATGCCCACAGCGGTAATGATGCTGTCGATCGAGAAGACGATATCCAGCAACAGGATCTGGCCAATCGCAGCAGCAAAGCCAAGGGTAATGGTCGACGAGGCCTTGGCGTCTTCCTGTGCCACGGGATCAACACTGTGGTGAATTTCAGTGGTTGCTTTCCACAACAGGAACAGGCCACCCGCGATCAGAATCATGTCCTTCCAGGAGAAACTCTGGCCAAACACGTCAACCACCGGTTCAGTCAACTGGACGATCCAGGCAACGGTACTGAGCAGCGCCAGACGCATCACCAGCGCCATGCTGATACCCACGCGCCGCGCCTTGGAGCGGTACTGTTCAGGCAGTTTGTTGGTCAGGATGGAAATGAAGATCAGGTTATCGATACCCAGGACAATCTCCATGGCCACCAAGGTGGCCAGGGCGACCCAGGCGGTAGGGCTTGCAGCAAGTTCTAACAGGTATTCCATGAATCAGTCCTGAACGGGGGGATTGGTTGAATCAGATGTCTTGAGTGCTGTCATCGCGCTCGGTGTCAGAAGGCTTCTTCTCTGCCTGCGAACCTGTGGCTTCGCTCAAGGCTTGTTGAGCCGCTTCGTTGGTCTTGTCGATGGCTTCCTTGGCCGACTGTGCGGCCTGATTGAGCACCTGCTGGGCGGACTTTTCTGCCTGTTCACAGCCGCTGATGGCAAACAACGCCAGCACCAGCACCAACGGCGTACCAATCGATTTGAAGTGAAGCATGTTTTTTCCTCTTGTAACGGCCAGCCCTGAAGCCGGCGCTTTAGATAGCAATGCATTCTAAAGACCGAGATACATCAGGAAAATTCGTTTTTTTAAGGGTTATACTTCGGTTTTTACGAAGTGAGAGCCCTCATGCTCAACTACAGGCAGCTGCACTACTTCTGGGTCGTGGCCAAAACCGGCAGCATTGTGCGCGCCTGCGAGCAACTGAACCTGACCCCGCAAACCATCAGCGGACAGATCAGCCTGCTGGAACAAACCTATGGGGTAGAGCTGTTTCGCCGGGTAGGCCGTCAACTGGAACTGACCGAAACCGGTCGCCAGGCCCTGAGCTATGCCGAGCCCATGTTCCAGATCGGCGGAGAACTTGAGGCCCTGCTGCGTACGCAGCCAGAAGAAAAGCAGATCCTGTTTCGGGTTGGCGTTGCGGATGTGGTGCCGAAGTCCATCGTTTACCGGCTGATTGCCCCCACCATGGAAATGAGCGACCCACTGCGCATCAGTTGCCGTGAAGACAAGCTGGAGCGCCTGCTTGCCGACCTGGCGATTCAGCGCCTGGACCTGGTCATCTCCGACAGCCCAATGCCCAGCCACCTGGACATCAAAGGCTACAGCCAGAAACTGGGAGAATGCGGCATCAGCTTCTTTGCCACCGCCACGTTGGCCGCGCGCTACGGGGCCAACTTTCCTCAAGGGTTACAACATGCGCCACTGCTGATACCCGGGCAGGAAACCGTGGTACGCAGCCGCTTGCTGCGCTGGTTTGCCGAACAGAATGTGCAACCACGGATCATCGGTGACTTCGATGACAGCGCCTTGATGCAAGCCTTCGGGCAGTCAGGCAGCGGAATATTCATCGCCCCCAGCGTCATCGCCGACGAGGTCTGTCGACAGTACGGCGTCGAGCTGATCGGCCAGACGGATGCCGTGATCGAGTCGTTCTATGCCATCTCGGTGGAACGCAAGGTCAAGCACCCCGGCATTCTTGCCATCACCGAAGGCGCCCGACGCGAGCTGTTCAACTGGCCTCTGGCTGGAACCGCGCGCTCATCAACCACAGCCCCAGGATCACCGACGACGTGATCAACACCGCGGCAGACAACCCCAGGCGGGCCAAGCCCAGGGTATCGATGACCCAACCGCCAATGATCGCCCCCAGGCCGATGCCAAGATTGGCCCCGGCAATATTGAGAGAAGCCGCAAACGCCGGCGCCTTGGGGGCGGCCTTGATCAGGCGCACGTGGGAAACCAGAAACAGCGCGGCCTGGGTCGCCCCCCAAATGGCCAACGCCAACATCAGGCCCACCGTGGACTGCATGCTCGGCACCACCGCAACCAAGCCTATGACCATCACGGCGCAGAAGCCACTGGACGCCAGCAGAGGATGACGATCCACGGCACGGCCGCCCAGACTGTTGCCGACCAAACCGACCGCACCAAACCCCATCAGGTACCACCCCACCCTGCTGCCATCGAAGCCGGCCAAACGCTCAAGCATATCGGCCAGGTAGGTATACGCCGTGAACATGCCGCTGAACACCAGCACCGACAACAGCACATGCCCCTGCAACAAACGGCTGCGCAGGATGCCAAATTGCCCGAGTAGTGACGAGGCCGGCGTCTGACGTGGGGTGCGTGGCAGGTAGCCGTACAACAACAACGCCTTGGCCAGCGCCAGCACGGCCAGCACCGCAAAAGCAGCCCGCCACCCCAGGGCATCACCAATCAAGGTGCCGACCGGAATACCAAACACCGTCGCACACACCACACCAAAGCTGATCTTGGCAATGGCACGTCCAGCGTAAGCCGGGCCGACGATGTCCACCGCCGTTTCACTGGCCAATGCCCAGAACACCGGCAACCCGAGCGCCGGGATCAACCGCGCCAAGCCCATGACATAGATGTTCGAAGCCACCGCCGCCAGCGCATTGGAGGCCGCGAACACCAACAAAATTCCGACAAACAGTCGTTTTCGATCGAAGCGCGCGCACCACGCGGTGAGAAACGGCCCGCAACAGGCCACGGTGAATGCGAACAAGGTCACCAGCAGCCCCGCCTGGGAAACACTGACCTGCAGGTCTCGTGCAATGCCCGGCAGCAACCCGACGATAATGAACTCCGTGGTCAATACAGTGAAGCCGGCCGCAGCCAGCAACAGGATAGGCAGTAACATCCACACTCCAACACAGAAAGCACGCGGCCACAGCCGCGCCAAAAGGGCGGGCATACTACACGCCCGCACCACGCTCCGACACCGTGCAGCGACCCTCGGCTGCACACTGTGCTAAAGTCGCGCCCTTTTTCGCGGCCCTGCCATCCAGACGCCGTCAATGCGCCACGTTTCGGCACTGCCGAAAACCTTGAACAAGACAGAGAAACACCTGCCATGACCCCCGTTCTAAACCTGTTGAATAGAACCAGCCTGGTGCTACAGATCCTGGTTGGCCTGATTGCTGGTATCGCCCTCGCGTTGATCTCACCCGAAACCGCAGCAAACCTGTCCTTTGTTGGCAAGGTCTTCGTCTCCGCGCTGAAGGCTGTCGCCCCCATTCTGGTGTTCATTCTGGTCATGGCGTCTGTCGCCAACCATCGTCATGGTCAGGAAACCCATATCCGTCCGATTCTGGTGCTGTACGTGCTGGGCACCTTTGCGGCTGCGGTGGTTGCGGTAGCTGCCAGCATGGCCTTCCCTTCCCACCTGGCACTGAGCACCTCCGAGGCCTCGCTGAGTGCTCCGGGTGGCATTGGTGAGGTCCTGCAGAGCCTGGTGCTGAGCGCCGTAGACAACCCGGTCAAAGCCCTGATGAACGCTAACTTCATCGGTATCCTGGCGTGGGCCATCGGCCTTGGCATTGCCATCCGCCATGCTGGCCAGACGACCCGAACCGTGCTGGAAGACCTGTCCAACGGCGTGACCGTGATCGTACGAGTCGTCATTCGTTTTGCGCCGCTGGGTATCTTTGGCCTGGTCGCCTCGACCCTGGCAGAGTCCGGCCTTGATGCCCTGATCGGCTACCTGCACCTGCTGACCGTCCTGATCGGCTGCATGCTGTTTGTCGCGCTGGTGGTCAACCCGCTGATCGTGTTCTGGAAAATCCGTCGCAACCCGTTCCCACTGGTGTTCATGTGCCTGCGTGAAAGCGGCATCACCGCCTTCTTCACCCGTAGCTCGGCCGCCAACATCCCGGTGAACCTGGCGTTGAGCAACAAGCTGGGCCTGCATGAAGACACCTACTCGGTATCGATCCCTCTGGGTGCAACCATCAACATGGCCGGTGCCGCCATCACCATTACCGTCCTGACCCTGGCAGCGGTAAATACCTTGGGCATCACCGTAGACC
Organism: Pseudomonas sp. HLS-6; assembly: GCF_002753995.1. Classification (NCBI taxonomy): domain Bacteria; kingdom Pseudomonadati; phylum Pseudomonadota; class Gammaproteobacteria; order Pseudomonadales; family Pseudomonadaceae; genus Pseudomonas; species Pseudomonas sp. HLS-6. The sequence continues at coordinate 1,959,463 of NZ_CP024478.1, read as the reverse complement.
TGCCGACCGCCGTACTGCTCAGCCTGGTGGCGGCGGTGTGCGCCTGCGGCGCCTCCGGCGTGGCTGGCGGCTCGCTGCTGCTGATTCCTCTGGCCTGCAGCCTGTTCGGCATCCCCAGCGAAATCGCCATGCAAGTGGTAGCAGTTGGTTTCATCATCGGAGTACTACAGGATTCGGCAGAAACTGCGCTGAACTCCTCCACCGACGTACTCTTCACCGCCGCTGCCTGCCAGGCCAAAGAGCGTCAAGCCGCTCGCGCCTGACCATCACCCTGCAGCCGGTGCCCGGGCACCGGCTGCTTGTGTTTTACCGTCAACCGCACCTAGGCTAGAGCCTTTCCTCGAATAGAGACAGGGCCATGTCCGCCGAACACGAAACCGCTTCCCCTGCCCGCTTCACCAGCACCGAAGTCCGTATTCTCGGCTCGCTGATCGAGAAACAGGCCACCAACCCCGAAACCTACCCACTGACCCTCAACGCCCTGGTGCTGGCCTGCAACCAGAAAACCAGCCGTGAGCCGGTGATGAACCTGAGTCAAGGCCAAGTCGGCCAGAGCCTGCGCGCCCTGGAAAGCCAAGGCATGACCCGCCTGCAGATGGGCAGCCGCGCCGACCGCTGGGAACACCGTATCGACAAGGCCCTGGAGCTGGTTCCGGCACAAGTGACGTTGCTTGGCCTGATGTTTCTGCGCGGCCCGCAGACCGTCAACGAGCTGCTGACCCGCAGCAACCGCATGCACGACTTTGACGATGCCGAGCAGGTCGTGCATCAACTTGAACGCCTGATTGCACGCGGTTTTGCGCTGCACCTGCCGCGCCAGGCCGGCCAGCGGGAAGACCGGTACACCCATGCATTCGGCGATCCGGAAGACATCGAAGCCATCCTCGCAGCACGGCAGCAAGGGCCGGAACGCTCGACCGCCAGCGCGGTGTCGCTGGAACGTATCGAAGCGCTGGAAGCCCGTATTACCGCGCTGGAAGAGCGCCTGGCGCAGCTGGAGTAACACACACGGCCTGGGTGGCCGGGCCGACAACGGCAGGCGCCCGACAATACGCCTACAACGCTGCAGGCGCCGCCAACATTGGCGATGGCATTCGTGCGTACGCCACTGCCGCGGCGACCTGCTCGTCCGTTGGCCTTACCCCGGTGTACAGCACGAACTGTTCCAGCGCTTGCAGCGCAATCACGTCCAGACCAGTGATCACCGGCTTGCCCAGCGCCTGTGCCTGCACGATCAACGGTGTCTGCTCCGGCATCGCCACCACATCGAACACCCACTGTGCAGCCGCTATCGCCTCGGGCGCGAACGCCAACTGATCCGCCTCATCGCCACCGGCCATGCCAATCGGTGTCACATTGATCAGCAACTGTACACGCAGGTTACCAAGCTCGGTTTGCCAGCCATACCCGCACACCTGCGCCAGTCGCCGCCCCGCTGCTTCGTTGCGCGCGACCAGGGTGCCATTGGCGAAGCCGGCATCACGCAATGCGCAGGCCACGGCCTTGGCCATGCCCCCACTGCCACGCAAGGCAAAGCTCATGTCCGGATCCAGACGATGGCGCGCCAGCAGTTGGCGTACTGCCAGATAGTCGGTGTTGTAGCCTTTCAAGTGCCCAGCCGTATTGACCAGGGTGTTGACTGAGTCAATGGCCGCAGCCGATGGGTCCAGCTCGTCGATCAAGGCAATACAGGCCTCCTTGTAGGGCATCGACACACCGCAACCGCGAATGCCCAGGGCACGGATCCCGCCGATGGCTGCGGGCAGATCGGTGGTGGTCATGGCCTTGTAGTAATAATCCAGCCCCAACTGCTGATACAGGTGGTTGTGAAAACGTACGCCAAAGGTGCCAGGACGGCCTGCCAGAGACATGCACAAGACGGTGTCTTTACTGGGGGTCATGCGGATCTCCTGAAATGCGCTGAAGGCACAGTATGCCAAGCGTGAACAGGCAACGTGCCTCATGTCGCCAAACCCTTCAGATCGACTGCCTCCGTACTACGCTCTACCTACGCACGCTGACTCAGCTCATCAGCAGGTTGGTCGGAAGTCGGGAAGCTGGAGACGCGGCTGATAGGTACACGCATGGGACAAGGTTAAATTTGTTTCATTTTTGGCCTAATGATTCCGGGGCAATCGACAGCCCCTGAGCCATACTCCTAAAATGTAACGGTTTTTTACCGAAAACCTTTGCACAGCCAACGACATACCAACATTTAGTGAGCGCCAACGTGAAAACCTCTCTTTCGATTTTAAGTCTGCTGCTATTGCTCACAGGTACCGCCGCAGTCTCGTCGAATGCTGTTGCCCAACCACCCGCGCAAGTTCAACGTGACCCTTCCAAGCTGCGCCTGGCATCCGGCAGTGCTCTGTTGATCGACGTGCAGACCAACCAGGTGCTGTACGCCAACAAGGCCGACGTCGTGCGACCGATCGCATCGGTCACCAAGTTGATGACCGCGATGGTAGTCCTCGACGCCAAGCAGCGCATGGACGAGGTGATCCCCGTCACGATTGCGCAGACCAAGGAAATGAAGGGCGTCTTTTCCAGGGTCAAACTCGGCAGTGAGCTGAACCGTCGAGAGATGCTGCTCATTACCCTGATGTCCTCGGAAAACCGCGCGGCGGCAACCTTGGCGCACCACTACCCCGGCGGCTACGATGCGTTCATCAAGGCCATGAACAGCAAGGCCCGCGCACTGGGCATGACCCACACGCGGTATGTCGAACCGACCGGTTTGTCGATGTACAACGTATCGACCGCCCGCGACCTGAGCAAGCTGCTGCTGGCCGCGCGCAACTACCCGATGCTGAGCGAGTTGAGCACCACACGCGAGAAGACCGTGGCGTTCCGCAAACCCAAATACACCTTGGGCTTTCGTAACACCGACCACTTGGTCAACAAGAGTGATTGGGACATCAAGCTGACCAAGACCGGCTTCACCAATGAGGCGGGACATTGCCTGGTGCTGCTGACGCGCATGGCTGACCGGCAAGTGGCCATGGTCATTCTCGACGCCTTTGGCAAATACACCCACTTTGCCGACGCCAGCCGCCTGCGCCAGTGGATGGAAACCGGCAAGGCAAGCGCAGCGCCAGCCGTGGCGATGCGCTACAAGTCAGAGCGGACCCAGAACCGGCCAGTCGCCGACTGAAGGGTTACAGGGCCTGCCTGGTGTTGTACATGGCAGGCCCCAAGGCCAGTATCAGGCGCTGGTACTGACCAGCGAACCCGAACTGCTGCCTCCGCTGGTGGTCAGGGCTTCGAGCAAGGCACTGGTCGCGACCTGAATAGCGGCCATGGTGCTTGAAACGGCGCTTTGGGCGGCCATCACCGCAGCCGCCTTGGCTGTCTCCTCCTGCTTACTGGCCATCGCTTTCTGCAATTGCTTCTGCTGTTCGGCCAACTGCTTTTGTAGCCGCTCTATCTGCTCACGCAACTGCTTGATGTGTGCTGGCTCACTGTCGCTTGTGCTGGCACCACTGGCCTTGGCCTCGCCATTCTCCCGCACCTGGGAAAGGTCGGCCTTGACGCCGCTTGTAGCTGTCGCCTCGGCAGGCGCCGCGCCATTGATACTGACGCCATTGACATTGGTTGCACTTGGGCTGCCGTTGATGCTGATGCCGGCCGCCAGCGTATTGATTCCGACCATGTGCTTATCGTCCTGATGGTATTTACGTTAGTCAGCCTATCGACCGCACGGGTCAAACCTTTAGCCCGCCTGGCTTTGCCCGTACCGACACTGGCGGTGGTCCCCCTAACCACGCTGCATGCAACGCTGGTAACGCGCTTCGACCCGGTTGGCAAACCAGGCGGTGGTCAGCGTGCGGGTAATCTTCGGGCTTTCCAGCACAATCCCCGGGAGCAGCGCACGGGGTAGTGGCTTGCCCTCGTGCTGCTCGGCAAGGGCATACACGCGTCGATACAGGCGAGTGCTTTCAAATGCCAGGCTGTCGCCTTCCTCCAACTGACTGCGGATCGCTGGGTTGCGCATGTCCAGCGCATCACCCAACTGCCTCACGGCCCGCTCTGTCGCTCCCGGCAGAATCGCACCCGGGGCGATCAGGTCGCCATCGAGCGCCAGACTGACACCTGATGCCCGGCTGACGGCATGCTGAAACGCCGCATTACGGCTGGCGTACCAACCGGCATTGAAATCAGCGAAACGGTACAGTTGCCGATCATAGTTCGCCGGATAAGCGAGCAAATGAGCAATCCCGAAATACAGCCCACCACGGCGACTGAACACTTCCTGTCGGATCGTGCCGGTGTACGTGTAGGGGTAACCCTTGGCATGGCGTTCGGCAAAGGCGATGCTCACCTGCATCGGCCCGCCGGTGCGCACCGGATTGAGACCGCCAAGCAGTGTGCGCCCCATGGGCACGGTGCTGATCAGGTCATCGAAGATTGCACTCAACTGCCGCTCGCTGCGCACCGTTTCCAGGCGCTCGCTGTAGCTCTTGCCACTCGGTGAACGGGTATTGAGCGCCGCATTGACCAGAAACTGCGGGACATGCAGCCTGGCGGCACGACGGTCGATTTCTTCACGGGCGATGCGCCCCAGACCTGGCACGCTGGGGTCGGCCTGGAAGGTGGACTCCTGTTCAGTGACCGCCAGCGCAGCACACAGGTTGTCGCGGGTTGCGGCAATGCCCTGGTGGGTAAAGGCAACTTGAATATCCTTCGCCCAACCCTGGCGATCGGCGAGGTTGGCCGGCAACAGGCGAGCGATCTGAGCCCGCAACTCGGCAGGGCTGGCAGGCTGGGTGGTGCGCGGTGAGGCGCAACCGGCCAGCACGAGCAACACAGCAAGGCACAACAGCAATCGAAGTGAAGTCATGGACCACCCGCAAGGATACCGCCGTGGTTTCAGCAGCCGGGCGTGCTCAGCCCACTACCAATGGTCACGGCCGTCACCTCCACACCCTGGAAATGATGCATCGCCGCCGGGTCGAACGTACGCTCGCAGTTGAAGCGGGTATCGACCACGAAGTCGTCCCCCTTGGCCTTGCTGATCGCGTCACGCCAGTTGTAGGCCGCGTTGACCGCCTGATCACCCGCCAATACCACTTCCAGCATCACTTGCGTGAAGTTGACCGCATGTGGCCCCTCCCAAAGGGCATAGACCGACGGATCATAGGCGTTACCACACAGGTCCAGGCAGTCTGCATAAAACGCCATCGGGCCACCTGTAGAGCGGTTAAGCGCACCGAACGTCAACGGTTCATTGCCCGGCGGAGCAAAAGTACCGATAAAGCTGCTCAAGTCAGCCTTGCAGGTAGGCGACAACGCCAGGCGCAATGCACTGACCTTCCCGCCCGCTGCCGTTGCGGTAACCTCGCACCCTTGCACGCGGTAGCTGTGGGTATCGCCATCCGAAGCCTGGGCAACACCTGCAACCGATTCAAAATAGCCCAGGCTGCTGCCCAGCATCTCGCCATTGAAGACCTGAGCCACCGTTGCCTGGGCCTGTGCCTGGGCCAACAGCGCAACGCTGCTCAACGCCAGGGTCGAGCAAAAGGAAACGAGGGCACGCGTGTTCATCGGAACATCCTGTAGAAATCGAGGGTGGAAAAACGCGCACTCTAATTCAGATCAATAGGCCACAGCCATACCTCACAGGCACGTCAGGAGAGAATGATGTAATCGCTGAACTGCGCAATGGGTGCATGTTCGCCCGCGACCAATTGCACGTAGCGTCCACCCACCTGATCAATCGCGATACAGTCATCGACATCCAGCACGGCATCGGTATGCGGCTTGAGCCAGTCTCGGGCCATCTGCAATTTGCCTTTGAGCCTGGCCTCCGCCGGACTGCACGCGACCACCAGCAGGTAGCGATGAGCCTCGCCAAAACTGCCCGGCTCATAACCCCCAAGGTTGATGAAGTACAAGCGTGGATCACCCGCAGCTGGCTGCAGGTCGGACCAGTGCAACACATACCCCTCAGCCCCATCAACCTCAAGCCAGGAGTCGATATGCAAGCCCTTGGGGCTGCCGAACCACTGCTCGCGCAATTGCGGATAAGCCGCCTCCAGGCTTGGGGCAACAGCGAAAACCACATCGTGGACTTCGATCTTGGCGCCGGGGTGCTTGCCCCCCAGCATGACAACAAACAACATGGCGTTCCCTACTCGAGAATGGCAGGTGCTATAGACGACACCTGCAACGCAAGGGCCTCGGTTTCAGGGCTGCTCGCCCACCAGGTAGGTTTTACTGATGTGCCGGAACTGCTCGTGGCCGGCGCTGCCCAGCAACTCGAACAGCACCATTTCACGGGTGACGATCTGCGCCCCGGCATCACGCATACGCTGCACACCGGCAGCCTGGCTTAGTGGGCTACGGCAGTCGCAGGCATCCTCGACGACAAACACCTGCTTACCCGCCTCGCACAGGTGCAGGACGGTTTGCAGTACGCAGATATGGGTCTCCATACCGCAGACAATGACCTGATCACGGGCGAGCAGGCTGGCCGGCAGGCAGTTGGCGGCCACGCAGGAAAAATGCAGTTTCTCGACCACCTCGGCATTGCGTGCCGCCTCTTTGAGTGCCGCCAGCGTCGAGCCCAGGCCTTTGGGGTACTGCTCGGAGAACACCACCGGCAAGCCAAGTTCACCGGTGGCAGCCAGCAACCAGCGGGTACGGGCCACGGTGCCCGCCGGGTCAGTCACCGCGCCGATGAGTTTTTCCTGAACATCAATGACCAGCAGCGTGGCCTGGGTGGCGTCGATCAACATCGTGTGAACCCTCTGTCCAATATGGCCGCAAGCCTCGCGCAGGTGCGTTGCGTCGTCAATGCCTGCCCGCAAGCAGCGCAAACCGCTCAGCCCTGCACTGCCTTCGCCCGGGCAATCGCCGCTGCGATCGCCGCTCGCGCCTGCGGGCTGTTCTTCCAGCAACTGGAACCCACCAATGCCGCCGCCTGGGTAACGATATCCAGCGCGTTGGCCTCGCTCAGCTGAGCCAGCGAGTTAAAACCCAACTGCTCCAACCGGTCGACCACGGTGGGGCCAACGCCCTTTACATCCAGCAGCGCAGCGCGCTCATCGTGTGGAAACGCCATATTCACCTCCCTGTGAGTGCGCAGCCGATGGCTGCGCGGTAAAGCACAAGTCTAAGCGTCTCTGCGGGGCCTGCACCAGTGGCTGAACAGCCAGTAGCAGCATCGTTTCAGAGGGGCGACAGTCGCACAGCCCCGGGCCGGGCCAGAGCCGCTGCGCGCCGCCCCTGAGCATAGGTAGTCAAGGCCGTCAGCAACGCCGGAATCGCCAGTACGCTGAACACCTGCGCGAACGACCAGCCCAGGCTAAGCATCTGCGCCCCGGCAAAGGCACTGAGGATGGCACCAAAGCGACCCACACCACTCATCCAGCTGGCGCCGGTTGCGCGCGCTTCAGTCGGGTAGATCGACGCGGCCAGGGCGTTCTGGCCAACACTGCCGCCGTTGAAGCAGAACCCCGCCATCCACGCTGCGGCGCACATCAACGCAAAGTGCTGCATGGTCTGACCGATGGCGAAAATCACCAGGCCGCCGGCCAGATAGTTGAAGATCAACACCCCGTATTTGCTCCAGCGGTCCATCGCCCAACCCAGCACAAGGGAACCCACGGGGCCGCCGATCTGGAACATCGCCGTAACGATGGCTGCGTCGGCCACGCTGTAACCGCCACCCTCCTTGACCAGCGTCGGCAACCAACTGCTGAACAGGTAGACCAGAAACAGACCGAGAAAGTAACCGCTCCATAACATCAGGGTACTGAAGCGGTACTGTGCCGACAGTACGATCTGTGGAGCACTGGCATTCACGATCGCAGCCTTCGGCAGGCAGAAGGTTGAGCTGGCGCTGGCTACGCCAGGCGCCAGTTTGTCGACAATGCGACGAATGTGCGCCTGTGGTGCCTGCTTGATCACCAGGAACGTCACCGATTCTGGCAGCTTGAAGAACAGCAGCGGTGCCACCAGCAACGGCGCGACACCGCCGAGTACAAGCATGCTTTGCCAGCCGAAGTTGGGAATCATCCAGGCAGAGACAAAGCCGCCTGCGGCAGCGCCAAAGGAGAAGCCGCAGAACGCCAGGGTAATCATGAACGAGCGCTTGCGATCCGGGGCAAACTCGGAAACCAGCGTACAGGCATTGGGCATCGCTGCACCCAACCCGAGCCCCGTCAGAAAGCGCAGGATCACCATGCTGGTCAGGTCAGGGGAAAAGGCCGTGGCCAGTGTCCATAGACCGAAGAAGAACACGCTCACCACCAGCACAATCTTGCGCCCATAGCGATCAGCCAAAGGCCCGGCCACCAGCGCCCCCAATGCCAGACCAATCAGCGCGGCACTCAGTACCGGGCCCAGGTCCTGATGACTGAGGCCCCAGTCCATTTTCAATTGTGGGGCGATAAACCCCATGATCGCCACATCAAAGCCATCCAGGGCGATGATCAGGAAGCCAAGAAAAACCACCCACTTTTGATAAGCCCCGACGGGCCGGTTGTTGATCAATTCACGCACGTCTATTGCTTGAACTTTATCCACCACGTTCACCTCTATTTTTGTAGGGGTGCTCGACAGCCATGCTGCGGCACCCGCTTTTTTATTGTTGAAGCGATTCGCACGGCATTGTTGGCCTGGTTACAACAGGTTGAGGCTCTGGAAATGCACGGGCTTGATGATGCGTGTCTCCTGAGCCACGATCAGGTGCGCCGATGCCTGTAGATAAGCCGCGAACGTCTCGTCACGGTCACGCGCCGCACTACGTTTCTCGAAGTCATCCAGGCTGTCATAACCCCATAGATGCACCACTTGATTAAGCGGCCCGATGCAACTGCTGTAGAACGCCAGAGGTGCCCCCAGGTGTTTGAGCAGAACAGGCATGGCCAGACGTTCGAATACCTCGATGAACTCGGCCATACCGCGAGGCTTGATGGTGTAGATGCGGTGATCGACGATGGCTTTGTGGTTCATCATGCAACCTCCTGTTGTGAGGGTTTGTCCGCCTGCGGCCTGAAGCTCTGCGCCAGGTGCTGAGCGGTGATGTAGCCAAAGGTCATGATCGGCCCCAAGGTAATGCCTGCGCCCGGGTAGTTGCCGCCCATGATGCTCGCGCGGTCATTGCCGACGGCATACAGCCCGGGAATGGCTGCGCCTGTCTCGTTGAGCACTTCACCCACAACGCTGGTCTTGATCCCGTCAAACGTACCCAGGTCACCCATGATGACCTTCACCGCGTAGTACGGACCTTTACCGATCGGCGCCACGCACGGATTCGGCTGATGCTGTGGGTCCGCCAGGTAGCGGTTGAAGCAGGTGCTGCCGCGGCCGAACTCGCGGTCTTCGCCCTGTTCCGCGCCGAGGTTGTACTGCCTCACCGTCTGCTCCAGCCCAGCAGCTTCGATACCCGCCTGGCGGGCCAATTCAGCCAGGCTGTCCCCCTTGAGCAGGTAGCCATTGCGCAGTAGAGAGCCAAGTGGCATCGGCGCAGGTTTGGCATAACCGAGGCCATACTTGGCCATGGCGTGAGCATCACAGACCAACCACATGGCCGTTTCACGCTCATCCGCACAGGCGCGTATGAGCGCCGCGCCGACGTCATGGTAGGAATTGGACTCGTTGGTAAAGCGCTGACCGTTGCGCAGCACACCGATGACCCCAGGCTTGTAGCGATCGAGCAGGTGCGGGAACGCGGTGAACCTGCCATCGCCCATAGGTACCTTGGACACGGGCATCCAGGCGGCGGCATCCTTGAAGCGAATCTCAAGCTGGCCACCGACCGCTTCGGCCATGCGCGCACCATCGCCAGTGTTGCCACTTGGCACTGGCGAAAAGTGCTCGCTGCCACGTTTGACGTGAGGGTAGGCCTGCTTGAGGCGCTGCAGGTCATGTGAAAAGCCACCGCCGGCCAGCACTACTCCACACCGCGCATCAATACGCCACTCACCGTGCACGCTGTTAAGCAGCGCGCCACTCACCCGCCCCCGCTCCTGCAACAGTTGGCGCGCAGCAGTCTGTGTATGGATGGGTATACCCAAGTCCAGCGCGGACTTGGCCAGACGCGCCGCCAGGGCGTTGCCGCTGGTGACGTTGATGCCGCGACGGTACAACAGCAGCTCTTTGATGTGCGTTGCCAGACGCCTGGCCACATAGATGAACGAGGTCAGCGACTTGGTGGCATTGAAAAAATGCTTCAGGTCGGCGTTCGAGGAATTGAACATCATGCCAATGAACGTGATGGTCTTCAGCGGCGGACGCAATCTGGCCATGTCGGCCCCAAGCTGACGGATATCAAAAGGCGCGGCCAGGATCGAACGACCGATATCGACCCCTCCAGCCACGTCAGGGTGATAGTCTGGGTACAGCGTCGGCACGAATTTGACGGCCGTCTCACGCTCGAAAAACGACACCATGGCCGTTGCATTGTCGAGGAAGGCGTCAACCGCCTCGGCGTCAAAATAATCGCCGGTTTCATTGCGCAGGTAAGTCCGCGCAGCTTCGCGGCTATCCTGGATACCACTGGCACTGGCCTGCGGGTTACAGGGTACCCACAACACACCACCGGAAAACGCCGTGGTGCCGCCGAAGAAGGCCTCCTTCTCCACTACGATCACATCCAGGCCCTGTTTCTTGGCGACAATCGCAGTGGCCAGGCCACCCGCACCCGCGCCGATCACCAGCACATCGCAGGTCTGTGTCGCCGTCGAACTCATTCGTGTCATTGTCGTTATCTCCGTGTTCATGTCCCGCAGGCAAGCGCCCGCCGCGCACTGAGGTGCGCAACGTTGCAGGCTCGACTGGGCTAGCGGCGGGTGGCCGGGGATTCGTAACCGGGACGCGGAATCAACGCCATCAACATGCTTTCAAGGCCGCCGTCGACGGTCAGCTCGGTAGCATTGACATAGTTGGCCCGTGGGCTGGCGAGAAACAGCGCGGCATTGGCAATATCGCTGGGCTGGCCAATACGCTGATTGGCCGTCATCGCCTTACGCTGCTGCTCGACCTTGGGATCGGCGTAGAACGCTGCAGACAGCGGCGTGTGAATCAGCCCAGGGCAGATCGCATTACTGCGAATACCCTGCGGCCCCCACTCGGCGGCAAGCTGCCGTGAAAGCATACTCACCCCGGCCTTCGCTGCACTGTAGGCTCCACTGTGGGTCTGCGGAAAATGAGCGGCGATCGAGGAGATATGAACGAGGCTGCCCGCCTGATTGGCCAGCATCAGCCGCCCGAACGCCTGGGAGCACAACAGGTAACCGGTGAGGTTGACCTCCAGCAACCGATTCCAGCTCGCCAGGCTGATGTCTGCAAGGCTGCCGGGTTGCAGCACACTGGCATTGTTGATCAGCACGTCACAACTCCCAAAGCGCTCGCTGACCCAGTCGGCGGCACGCTGCACACTCTGCGAGTCGGCGATATCGCAGTTCAGAGCCTCCACCTCAGTGGCAGACGTTTCGGACAACGAGGCCGCCAGAGCCTGGCAGCCGTCGGCATCGCGATCGAGCAACACCACCTGGGCCTGTTGCTCCACCAACGCACTGGCGATGGCCGCACCTATGCCGCCGGCAGCGCCGGTGATCACACAGACGGCGGACTTCAGGCCCAACCAGTTGCTCGCTTGATTATTGTTATTCATGACGCTCTCCAGCATGTCTCGAAGGCGCGGCGGCGCAGCAAGCCGCCATCGTTACGCGGCACCGGGCCGCGACTGACGCGAAAGGGAAGCCAGGCAGCTCCTTCACGTGAGCCAGAGCATAGGGGCATCAGGTGCTTGGTCAGAATGGACAAAACCCACAACCAACCAGACTTTTTCGACAATTGCGCACCCGCACCCGGCCTGATGCTGCACCTGGCAGACAGAGTTGCCTGATGCCCTGAAGGTTGGTTAGGGTAAAAGTACCGAGGACCTGACGGTCGAGAGTACTCATAACAACAATGAACAAGATCCCCAACTACGCCCTCTACGGTGAATCACCTCAGCCGGCATGGCATGAATCCTTGCATGTGGAGTCGATTTCCAAGCGCTCCGGCGCCCACGACTGGGAAATCTCAGCGCATCGCCACGAGGGTCTGCTGCAGATCCTCTACCTGCAGAGCGGCGCCGGTGAAGTCCTGCTGGACAATGTCAAAGTCAGCGTCCAGGCCCCCTGCATACTGTTCATCCCCACGCAGATCGTGCATGGTTTCTCTTGGGCCGGGGCGGTCGAGGGGCATGTTATAACGGCCGTGCAACACCCGTTGGAGAGCATCACCCGCATGCTATGCCCGACGCTGTTACCGCAACTGCTCAAACCACAGGTGATAGCCATCCCGCACTGGTCACCAGCGCAAGACCCACTCCTCCCGCTGTGCCTGGCCTTGTACGAGGAGTACCATAATCGCGCCCGCGAGCATGTCGCCTGCAGCATGTCGCTGCTGCTGGCCCTGGTGATCCAGTTCATGCGTTTCAGCGCGGTAGGCGATCCTTCACCCGCAACCGCTAACACCCGTCGCAGCCAGCAAGTGACCAGCTTTCGTGAGCTGGTAGACGTGCACTTTCGCCAGCATCGCTCGCTCAACGATTACGCCGATGAACTCGGCGTCACCGCGGCTACCCTCGGTCGACTGTGCCAGGAGCAACTGGGGATGACACCAATGACCGTAATCAATGCTCGGTTGGTGCTCGAAGCCAAACGCGAGCTGGCCCATTCCAGTCAGAGCGTGAAGCAGATCGCACACGGCCTGGGCTTCACCGATGTCGGCTACTTCAGCAGGTTCTTCCGCAAACACGTCCAGTCCAGCCCCAGAGAGTTCCGCAGCCAGGCGCAAACACCGACAGGGCCTTGATGCCACCTGCCACGCTCACAGCGCCTATCGTTCTGAATCAACGGTCCTCTCAGTGTAGTGTGGATGCGCCTGGCGCAGCACCGTACAGGGTGCCAGTATGAAGGGGTGCTTTCCGCGCTACACGGGGACGCGCCATGGCCACCACCGATCGCTTGCCGACACAGACCGCCAGCCGCCTGGCAGCCTTGCACCGAGACGGCCTCGTCCTGCTGCCCGGCGTGCTGAACGCTGCGCAAATCGCCACCCTGCGTGCTGCAATCGATAATCTCAAGCCCCAACACTGGGATTACAGCGGCCTGCTTGAACATTACAAATGCGTGTTCAACCGCGACCCACTGTGGTTGCCGTTTCTCGACCTGAGCGGGGTTATCGAACTGGCCGAAGCAGCCTTGGGCGAGGACTGTCACATCATTGGCCAGACCGCCTGGCGCTGCCACCCTGGCTTCATCGGCGCTGCACTGCACCTGGACTACCTGGCCATGGCCCTGCCGCAAAGCCTGCTGGCCGACCCTGCATTCGAGTTGCCAATGCAGATCTGTACCGCACATCTGTACCTGGACACGATCGATGCCGACCTCAGCCCCACGCGTGTAATACCGGGAAGCCACCGCGCCGGGCGACCACCGGCGGCAGGTGAAAATGAGTGGCAAGGCCAACCGGCACAGCCGGTGCTGTGCGAGGCCGGGGACGTGCTGATGTTTCGCAGCGAGCTGTGGCACGCGGGCAGCGACAACCGCACGCTCGACCGCACCCGCTACCTGCTGCAGGTGCATTATGGCCGACGCATGGTGGCCCAGAAGTTTTCACCCTACCTGTACTGGCGCTTCAACCCTGCAGTCGTGGACGCGGCCACACCACGGCAACGGCGCCTGCTGGGCGAACATGAAGAAGCCGAGTACGACTGAGCCGCTGGCGTTTACCTGCGCAACCCGCGCACCGGTCAATAGCACTCGATACGATTGCGGCCGTTTTTCTTCGCCCGGTACAACGCCTCATCGCTCCGTGACAGCGCGGCATCGGCACTGGTGTCACTGGCCATGATGGCCGAAACCCCCACGCTGACGGTCAGAGGGATGCGCTGGTCGCCAACCCGCAATGGGACCTCGGTAATACGCTGCTGCAATTGCTGAGCAAAAGCGCTTGCCTGTGCGATGTCCTTGCCACTCAGCACAACGGCGAATTCCTCACCCCCCACGCGGCCCACCAGGTCCCATTCGCTGAGCTGATCCCGCACGATGGCTGCAAAATGCCTGAGCGCCTGATCGCCGACAGCATGCCCCCATTGATCGTTGATCAATTTGAAATGATCAAGGTCACACATCAACACGGCCGAGCGACGGTCAAGGGCACGCTGCACCTTCATCAACTCAGCCTCGATCTGCATCATGAAATGCCGGCGGTTGGGCAGTTGGATCAGAAAGTCCACGGTGGCGAACTCATGAAGTTCTGCCTCGATCCGCTTACGCTCGGTAATATCGGTGATGAATCCATGCCAGAGGGTGCTGCCATCCGCTAGCCGAACAGGCCGGGCATCACCTTGGCGCCAGCGCAAGCCTTGCCGGGGCAACCAGACGCGGTACTCGAAATGCCACGGTGTCAGGCTTGCTGCCGACACATCAAACGACATCCGGTAACCCGGAAGGTCATCGGGATGAATGAGCCGATTGACGGGCGCATCGTTGGTGGCGACCTGCTCCGGCGTCAGCTCATACATGTCCTGAATACCGGCACTGGCATAAGAGAACGACGAGTCGCCTGCGGGCGTGCGTTGGTACTGGAAGACCAGCCCGGGCACTTCATTGGTCAGGTTGGTGAGCAGGTCGACCGTCTGCTGCAACCGCTCCGACATGCCACGGATGGCTGAAATGTCAGTGGTGGTTCCGATCATTCGTAGCGGTGTACCGTCCGCGTCGCGGCTGACCACCCGGCCCCGACTGGAAATCCATTTGTAGCGGCCATCCTTGCAGCGAATACGGTGTTCGACTTCGTAGTTTGCTGTCTGTTGGTCAAAGTGCGCGCGAATGGCAGCCCTTACGTAATCGACGTCATCCGGGTGGATACGCGTGTAACTGTCTTCAATACGATTGGAAATCTCGGCATCGGTATAGCCCAGAATGGCCTTCCAGCCCGCGGAGTAATAGATTTCACCGGCCTGAATGTCACGATCCCAAATACCGGTTCCGCTACCGGCGATCGCCAGCGTCATGCGGCGCTCGCCTTCACGCAGGGTGTTGACCTCTTCCTCCAGGCGGGCCTGTGTGCCATCACGTTCGATGATCTCGGCAGCCAAACGGGCCAGGTCGCGCAGAAATGCCTGGTCCTCTTCAGTCATGTCCCGAGGGGCATCATCAAGCAGGCAAAAAAAACCAACCGACTCTGCCGCAGGGGTGATGACCCGGCAGCCGGCCAGAAAACGCACCGGCCGGTTGCAGGTGTCGTGCAATGGCCTGCGAAAACGCCCGTCTGCAACGGTATCGGGGATGACCAACACCTCATCATGCGCGGAAAAGTATCGACCCAAGGAAAACACATCAGGCAGCCCTGACAGCGCCCTGCCCTCATGCGTATCCGCCCACAACTCGCTTACCGCTTCAGGCAGGAACAAGGCATCGACAACCCCAAAATGGCCGCGGGCAATACGTAGAAGACTGTCAAAACGCTTGTCCGGCAACGTACCTGGCGCATTTGCGGGTCTGCACAGGCCAAGCGCTTGGGATTTCAGATGACTCAGCATGTTCAGCTCTGTCGATACTGCCGAAACGGCGAGCACAATTTATACCGCATATCCAAAGGAATGGCTTTTTGCTTGCACGTCTTGCCGAGCCAATTCAGTGACCCACGGGCACCTCAAGCATCACGCAGAAGGTCGTGGGCATTGAGCAACTCATAGGCAATCTCGGGTCGACGCTCCAATGCCCGGCGGATAGCGGCAGGAATCGATTGACGAGTCTTACGGCACAACCCGGTTTGCGCACCGATATGAATACCGATGCCGCGCATGGTACGCACTTCATTGAAGCCCGGGGCAATATCCAGACGGATGCCCAGTTGTTCATGCATGCGCCGCTTCATTCGCTCAAGGTCAGCGAGGCTTTCAAGGTTTTCCAGGCGCTCGAGCAGGCGCTTCTCCTCCTGGCGGGTCAGGAGCAGGATGCGCTGATCGGCACCAGGGCTGTCCAGCAACTGTTCGCGGTCACAGTCGCAGGCACCGGGTGGACAGGGTTGGCGGATCGGAAAAGAGGCTGTCATGGCGTTCAATCATAGCCATGCGCAGCTTCCTTTGCCTATGACACCTGATCGGACGCCACCCTGTTCACGCGAACTACACTGACTGCGACCTGGTTCATGACAGGGGCGCTGACATGGCGAGCAAGAACATGATCGTCATACGCCTCTCGGCGATCCAGGACCTGGGTTCGAAGGACGTCCTGTGCATCGACAAGGCCGGCACCTTGACCGAAGCGGTCAGCCACCTGGAGCGGCATGTCGACCCACTGGGCCAGCCTAGCGACCGCCCGTTGATGCTGGCGTACTTCAACAGCCACTATGAAAGCGGCCCCGATGCCCAGGCCCGCCCCATGAGCGAGGCCGACCGGCTAGCGATTCATGCCCAGTATCACGCGTTGGAACAGGAAGGCCTGCGTTGCGCAGTATCGGTATAACGCCCGGCGGGCTGGGCGTATTTGAAGGCGGCGCGGTCAGTGCCCTGCATTGGGCGGGCATTGCACTGCCGGTGGCACTCTCCGCGACGCTGCTGTTTCGCGGCCTGAGTTTCTGGGCGCCGATGCTGCCGGGCATACTGGTATCGCGTAGCGCGCTGCGCTAATCCATCACCTGCTGCATGATTTCAAATGCGTTCAGCGCGGCGCCACGTAACAACTGATCGCCACTGATAAACAGGTCCAGGCCGTATTCGCCATAGATCAGGTTGTAACGAATACGCCCCACTTCTACAGCGTGCTTGTAGGTAGACGTCATCGGCATCGGGTAACGCCCTTGCAGAGGGTCGTCCACCACCTCGACCCCGGAAGCCTCAGCCAGCATTTTCCTCACATCACTGAGCGAGCGGATCGGCTGGCGAAACTTCAGGCTCAGGCTTTCGGCATGCGAGCGCAGTGTCGGTACTCGTACTGCCGTGGTGCTAATAGCTAACTGCGGTTCGTTGAGCACCTTGCGCAGCTCCCATACCACCTTCATCTCTTCACGGGTGTAACCGTTTTCTTCAAAAACGTCGACCTGCGGTATGACGTTGAATGCCAGGTTATGGGCAAAGTTCTCGCTGCTGTTGTCTTGTCCGTAATCACTGAAGCGACGCGCCCGCTCGCGCAACTCGAGCATCGCCGGCTGGCCTGCGCCGCTGGCCGCCTGGTAGGTCGAAATGATTGCGCTCTCCAAGCCAAAAGCCTGGTGCAAAGGCCCAAGCACCATCAGGGCAATGGCCGAGGAGCAATTGGGATTGGCGATCAAACGCTCACCGGCATAACGCCCACCATTGATTGGCGGCACCAGCAAGGGGACCTCAGCGTGATAGCGAAACGCAGAAGAGTTGTCGATGACAATGGACGCCTTGGCCAGCGTCGGCCCGTGCTCAAGGGCAAACGCTCCTGAGACACAAAGAAAGACAATGTCACAAGCAGCACAGGCGGCTACAGAAAACGGCTCGATTCGGTACTGCTGCTGGCCAACCTGCAGAGGCTTGCCCACCGAGCGTGACGACGCCATGCACACCACCTCAAAAGCGGTGTTTTGCAGCAATTCAAGCATCGTCATGCCCACAGCGCCGGTACAGCCAACCACGGCAATTCTTTTCATGTCGACTCCTTGAATGAAAGGACCAGGCACCAACGAGCGACGCCTGGAAAAAGACGTCATACCGCGCGCAACTGATGACCTGATGCAACGCAATTCCGTTACTCAAAGCCCCTGGTGATCAACGCTACGGAGCATGTTCCAGGGCACGGATTGTAGGGAGGCAACGGACTCGGCTACAGTGCGGAAACCGACAACAACCGGAAACTTTTCGCCAAATGCATTCTCCACCTGGCATTGTCGCCATCCTGGCGTATGAAGGGCTGTGTACCTTCGAGTTCGGTATCGCGGTGGAGATTTTTGGGCTGTCCCGTCCGGAACTGAACATCCCATGGTATCGACACCAGGTTGTCGCGGTAGATGACGGACCCATGCATGCCATGGGTGGCATTCGCATCATTGCTGACGCAGGTCTGGAGATGCTCGACAGTGCGCGAACCATCATTGTTCCAGGCTGGCGCAGCCGTCACGACCTACCACCAGCGCCACTACTGGAAGCCTTGCGCCAGGCTCACGGACGCGGGGCACGGCTGCTGTCGATCTGCTCGGGCGTGTTCGTGCTGGCCGCCACTGGCTTGCTGGACGGCAAACGCGCAACCACCCACTGGCAGTTCGCCGATGAACTGGCGCATCGTTTTCCGAAGATTGAAGTCGATCCGAATGTGCTTTACGTAGATGCGGGGCAACTGATCACCTCAGCCGGCAGTGCCGCAGGCATCGACGCCTGCCTGCACCTGGTGGCTCGCGATCACGGCACCCATGTAGCCAACTCGGTCGTCCGACGCCTGGTGATGGCGCCGCAGCGTACAGGCGGCCAAGCCCAGTTCATTCACACACCGGTCAGCACACTGCCACGCAACGAACTGACCCGTGTGCTGCAGTGGGCACGGGAACATCTGCAAGAGCCCATCAGCATCTGTCAGATGGCAAGCCGGGTAGCCATGAGCGAGCGCACATTCCTGCGCCGCTTCAGGGAAACCACAGGCCTTGCGCCAAAAGCCTGGTTACAACAGCAACGCATCTCCCGTGCCCGGGATCTGCTGGAGAGCACGAGCCAAAACATCGCCAGCATCAGCGAGGCCTGTGGTTTTGCTTCGGTAGAAAGCTTTCGTGTGGCGTTCCGCACCGTCGTGGGTGTTTCACCCTCGACCTACCGCAAGCGCTTTGGCAACCCTCGGGCGCAGACAGAACAGCCGCACTGACAAACACAATGCTGGGCGAAGCTGAGCACGATCGGTCAGCTCAGCGCACCCTCCGGCCAGGGCGTCAGCACCTCAACGCCGTTCTCGGTCACCGCAACCATGTGCTCCCACTGCGCCGACAGCGAGCGGTCGGTGGTGATGACCGTCCAGCCATCGCCGAGGGTGCGCACATGCCGTTTACCAGCATTGAGCATCGGCTCGATGGTAAACACCATGCCAGGCTTGAGCGTCAGCCCCTGCCCCGGCGTACCGTAGTGCAGTACCTGTGGTTCGTCGTGATAGACCTTGCCGATACCGTGCCCGCAGTACTCGCGTACGACACTGTAGCCGGCCTGCTCGGCCACGCGCTGGATGGCATGGCCGACATCGCCCAGCGTAGCGCCCGGGCGCACGGCGCGAATGCCGGCGTACATTGCGTCATAGGTGGTGCTGACCAGACGTTCGGCTTCAGGCCGGGGCTTGCCGACGAAATACATGCGGCTGGTATCACCGAACCAACCGTCCTTGATGACTGCAATGTCGATGTTGACGATATCGCCATCTTCCAGCGGCTTGTCCGAGGGAATGCCGTGGCAGACCACATGGTTGACCGACGCACAGATGGTTTTCGGAAAGCCGTGGTAACCGACGTTGGCCGGTATGGCCTTCTGTACGTTGACAATGTAGTCATGGCACAGGCGGTCCAGCTCATTGGTCGACACGCCCGGTTTGACGTGCGGCGCAATCATCGCCAATACCTCGGCAGCCAGTGTTCCGGCCACACGCGCCATGGCAATCTCGGCAGGTGTCTTGAGGGTAATTTTCTTGCTCATTGTCCAGCCTCCACGGCGGTTTTGACGCGGGCGCCAGATGCAGCAGCGGCCAGTGCAGAAAGCTGGCCCAAATGCAGGCCACCCGCCTGTTCGGCACGAATCAGCAGGCGGCAGATTGCGCTGTGATCCAGTTCCGGGTGCAGCTCGGCCAACATGCCAATGCGCATCCAGTGCTCGGCTTGCGCATTGATCGAGCGGCTCAGTGCATTGCTGGCAAGACGCAGGTCTTCATGCATCTGTTCTGAAATCTTGACGATACCCACGATGAGGCTCCATATATGCAACGTATACGTTTCATACACTAACAAAGGCACGGCAATTTCTGCAATGTTCCTCACTCCACGGCCTATGCTCAAATCGACGCCCCTCCCCCTCAGCCCGGCTGCACAGCACAAACGCAACCTGCCTCCTGCCCCAGCGTCAAGGGCAGTACCCGGCACGGGCGTACCAGGACACACCTTTCACGTATTTTTTCAAAGACAGGCCCCAGCGAAATGTGGCATTAGTAATGTAACCGCCTGAACACACAGTGCTTTCAGGTTACTGGCAACAGCCCGACGAGGTATCAGCCATAACCTGAACGCACATTTGACGGAGGACCAGAGAGCCGTGTTTGCGTTATCGCCCGAGCGCTTGAAAAGTACCTGCCCTGTGCGGCGACGTTCGGTGTCAACCCTCCGAATGCCACAGGCCACCCCAGGCAGGTTGGCATCGTTTAAAGGAATTACACAATGATCCCAAGAAATGTAATCAACGCGTCGGTAAGTCCCAAAGGAAGCCTGGAAACGCTGTCCCAGCGCGAAGTTCAGCAATTGAGCGAAGCCGGCTCGGGCAGCATCTACCAACTGTTCCGCCAGTGCACACTGGCCATCCTCAACACCGGCGCCCACGTCGATAACGCCAAGACCATTCTCGACGCCTTCCAGGATTTCGAAGTTCGTATCCACCAGCAGGACCGTGGCGTGCGCCTGGAGCTGATCAACGCACCCGCCGGCGCGTTCGTCGACGGCGAAATGATTGCCAGCACCCGCGAAATGCTCTTCAGCGCCCTGCGCGACATCGTCTACACCGAAAACGAGCTGGACAGCCTGCGCATCGACTTGAGCAACTCCCAAGGCATCACCGACTACGTCTTCCACCTGCTGCGCAACGCCCGCACTCTGCGCCCTGGGCTCGAACCGAAAATGGTCGTGTGCTGGGGCGGCCACTCGATCAGCACCGAGGAATACCAGTACACCAAGAAGGTCGGCCACGAACTGGGCCTGCGTAAACTGGACATCTGCACCGGCTGCGGCCCCGGCGTGATGAAAGGCCCGATGAAAGGCGCCACCATTGCCCATGCCAAGCAGCGCATGAACAGCGGACGCTACCTGGGCCTGACCGAGCCGGGCATCATCGCTGCGGAAGCCCCCAACCCGATCGTCAACGAACTGGTGATCCTGCCGGATATCGAGAAGCGCCTTGAGGCCTTCGTCCGCGTCGGCCACGGCATCATCATTTTCCCGGGCGGCGCCGGCACGGCCGAAGAGTTCCTCTACCTGCTCGGCATCCTCATGCACCCGGACAACCAGGACCTGCCATTCCCGGTCATCCTCACCGGGCCAAAGAGCGCCGAAGCCTACCTGCACCAACTGCATGCGTTCGTCGGCGCCACCCTGGGTGAAGCGGCACAGCGTCACTACCAGATCATCATCGACGACCCGGCCCAAGTGGCGAGGCAAATGACCGAAGGCTTGAAGACCGTCAAACAGTTCCGCCGCGAACGCAACGACGCCTTCCACTTCAACTGGCTGCTGCAGATCGACGAAGGCTTCCAACGCCCGTTCGACCCAACCCACGCCAACATGGCCGACCTGAAACTGAGCCGTGACATACCGCCGCACGAACTGGCGGCCAACCTGCGCCGCGCCTTCTCCGGCATCGTCGCGGGTAACGTGAAGGACAAAGGCATTCGTCTGATCGAAGAACACGGCCCGTATGAAATCCACGGTGACGCGGCAATCATGCAGCCGCTGGACCGCCTGCTGAAGGCCTTCGTCGAGCAGCACAGGATGAAACTGCCGGGCGGAGCGGCGTATGAGCCGTGCTACCGGGTTGTGACCTGACCATCAGCGTTATCGCCGGCAATGCCGGCGATAACGCTACTCAGCACTCAGCACTCAGCACTCAGCACTCAGCACTCAGCACTCAGCGACAGGCTACCGATGACGTCCGACAGCTCGTCGTACGGTTCCTGTTTCACTTCCGGCTCTTGTACAGGCGCTGGTTTCAGGCCGCTTTGAGACGCCTGGCGGTATTCACTAGGCGTACACCCTGCGCACTGCTTGAAGGCGCGGGCGAAGTAGGATGGGTCTTTGAAGCCAACCTCGTAGCCAATGCTGGTAATGGGCATCTGGCTGTTGTGGAGCAGCTCCTTGGCGCAGTCCATGCGCTTGCTAAGGATGTACTCCATGAAACCCAGGCCATTCACTTCCTTGAATACGCGGCTGAAGCGAAAGGTGGTCATGCCGCAACGCTTGGCCAGGACTTTCTGGTCGATGCTGTCGCGAAAATGCTGGTCAATGTACAACTGCACGTCATGCAAGGCATGGTGCTTCTGGTGCTCCGCCGTCAAGCGGATACTGTCCGGCAGCGATGGGCCGTGCTCGATCTGCAATACCTTGTTGCTCGCCCCGGCCTGGCGACGTACGTCGCACAGTTGCCTCAACGCATGCAGAAAACGATTGATCTCGGTGCTTGAGAGGGCAAGCACCATGTATTCCCAGACCCGCGAGCGCATGGCCCAGACCGCGAGCTCTTCAGAGTGCTGCACGGTGAACATGGTGATCGGTATGGACGGCGCCTTGCGCTTGATCTCCAACAGCAGGTTGAGCCCTGGCATGTCGGGACGGTCGTAATGCATGCAGATCATGTCCGGCTGTGGTTCGTAGTCCTTTTCGGAAAAGGAATTACCGGCTGCCAGACGACACTCACAGGCTGGCTGAAACTGCATCATCAGCGCTTCAGTCGAATGATCGTGGGTGAGATCGAACCATAAAAGGTACGGCTTTCTCGCCGCCTCGACACTCATGGCGTTAGCCTGCCCATAGGACTAACCCACTCTTTCGCCCCAAGCCATTTAGCCATCAGGCCAGAAGTATGATGGATCCAATTCTGATAAAGACTCATCATCGCGCTCTATACCGTTAGAATTGTTATTACAAAAATTTCGCTCGTCTTTCACATATACCCGTTGCCATGCCCTCAGCACTTTCACATCGGCTCCATTGCACATCTTGAACCCTTCCCTTCCTTGAGTAGCCCGGTGCCATTATTAGCACTCCAGCAGTAGCAACAACAGAAAAATATCCTGATTCATCGATAATCAATGCGGACTTCCAACAGTATTCCCGACACCTGTTCCATCAGGTAACCCATTGGAACTTCGCAACTAAAACTGTTCCCAAACAACACGTCATTGTGCCCTGGCCAATAGCCCGTCAGGGTCTCCGCCTGAACGAACCACCAACGCTTGACGTCAACAAAATGGCGAAAATAGCCCGCACCAAGAGCAAAACGTCAAAAAACAACACTCCATGCACCCTTTTGCTGCTTTCAGGCCTTGGCGAAATGCTTTTTCCTTCTTGAATAGTATCGTCAGCGTTACGCCAATGAGCAGATCAAGTCCTGATATCAACGCCACTGCTTAGACCATTACGTACCACCTTGATCTGCACCACCAAGAACGGGCTGTTTTTTGACCTGAGTGCTACAACACTTTTAAAGTGTTTGCTCTATTTACGCCAGCGGCAGCAGAAACCATTCTCATATCGATTCCACTCCATGTTCTACCCTATTTGTTTCTCTTCTGAACCCGCCACTCGCCAATAATGGCGCTGTGACAGCAATAAAATCCTAACAGTCTGCAAAAATCTCCTAACCCCTTTCTGCGCCCCCTGACTACTGTTCAACCAGGCAGTCAAAGCGCACTGCTCTTACTACCAAAGCACTTGAGCGAGGTGAATACCATGAACCTGCAATCCATCAAAACTTCGGTACTGAAGTTCATCAAAGACGAAGATGGCCTGACCATTGTGGAGTATGCAGTGGCCGGTGGACTGATAACGCTGGGCGCTGTGACGGCGTTCGTTACCTTGGGTGAGAACGTAAACGACGCCATCACAAGCCTTGGTTGCGCAGTGACAGGCACCCCGTGCTGATTGATACAGAGACCTCCTGACACCTAAATCTAATTAGAGGGTTGCAGTCATGGGCAAAGAGCAGTTAGTCGCTGTCGCACTCTTGCTTGGGCTGCTCGGGATAGCGGTGGCGAGCGATATTCGCCGCCACCGCATTCCTAACCTCTTGGTGTTGTTGGGCTTGATCCTGGGGGTGGGCAGCCAGGCGTATGCCTCGGGTGCAATGGGGGCAGGTTATGGCGTGCTGGGCCTGCTGGTCGGCTTCGCCGTTTTCCTGCCGCTCTACGCGTTGGGCGGCATGGCGGCCGGCGACGTCAAACTAATGGCCATGGTCGGCTCTTTTCTCAGCCCGCAAAACGCACTCTGGGTGGCGGCACTGAGCCTGGTTGCCGGGGGCGTGTGCGCGGTATTGATTATCTTCGTGCGTGGCCAGGTGCAGCAAACCTTCGGCCGTTACTGGCTGATGCTGCGAGCCAGGGCCTATTTTGCGCCTGCATCCGATGAAGTGGCAGGCAAGCCTTTCCCGTATTCGGTCGCCGTATTGCTCGGCACCTTGGCCAGCATCTTCTGGCTACCTTTGGGCCAGTAGTTCAGGAGAACCCTATGTACGCCATCAGCAACAGCCGTATTTCGCCCCAGGAACGCAGCGCAATCCAGCGGTTGGCTCCGCAACCCCGTACGGTGCTTGAAACCGGGTTGCCGGAGAACCTGCTGGGCGATCTGGTCTGCAAGCACCTGCACGATGCAGGTGTACTGGACATGTCGCGGCTGGTAGAGCGCCTGGCGCTCACCGGTGCGGTACTGGAAGAGATCCTGATGTTCTTGCGCAAGGATGGACGCGTCGAAGTCCTCGGGCAGGCCGGCAACCAGGCCTTGCGCTATGGCCTGACTGAGCGCGGCCGCAGCGCGGCACGTGATGCCCTGGCGCGCAGTGGCTATATCGGCGCAGCCCCCTTTCCGGTCAGTACTTACCGTTCGCTGCTCAAGGTTCAGACCATTCACCATGGCCGCATCGGCGCAAACGACATGCGTCGCTCGTTTAGCTCGGTAATACTGGCCCCGAGCATGCTTGACCAACTGGGCGTGGCCTTGAACTCCGGGCGCGCCATAATGATCTATGGGCCGGCCGGTACCGGTAAGACCTACATCAGCAGCCGGCTGATCCGCCTGTTCAGCGAATGCATCTGGGTACCCCATGCCATCGCCATCAACGATGCCGTGATCGAAATCTTCGACCCTCAGGTACACCGTCGCCTGCAGGATGATGACGAACAGCAGAACACCTTGCTGCTCAACGAAGGCATCGACCGTCGCCTGCTGTGCTGTGAGCGCCCCCTGGTCATCACCGGCGGCGAGTTGACGATGGAGCAGTTGGATGTGCGCTACGACCCCGACTCGCGTCAGTACCAGGCGCCATTGCAACTCAAGGCCAGCAACGGAATGCTCATCATCGATGACATGGGCCGCCAGCGCATGGCCCCGGCCGAGTTGCTGAACCGCTGGATTGTCCCCATGGAGGAAAAGCGCGACTTCCTCAACCTGGGTGGCGGGCGGCACTGCGAATTGCCCTTTGACCTGGTGCTGGTGTTCTCCACCAACCTCAACCCGCTGGAGTTGGCCGACGAGGCGTTTCTGCGCCGAATTGGCTACAAGCTTCAATTCGGCTACCCGCAAGCCAGCGAGTACGAACGCATCTGGATCCAGGAAACAGAACGCTTGGGTATCCCTCATGACCCAAAGCTGCTGCGCTATGCCCTGGAGGAACTCTACGAAGCGGAAAACATGCCGCTGGTACCGTGCCATCCCCGTGACCTCCTGAGCATGGCAATCGACCGTCAGCGTTATCTGGGCAATGCCGGGCCGCTATCAACAGCGGAGTTGGAGTGGGCCTGGCACAACTACTTCGTTCAGCTCGACTTCATTGGCTAAGGAGTTACCAACATGAGCTCTCGTACGTTTCCCCTGATTGCCTTGTCCCTGGTCCTGGGCTTGGGTGCGGCCTGGATGGCCAACAACTGGCTGAGCGCGAAACTCAATGCCAAGGAAGACGATAACCAGCAGAGCGTGGTGGTCGCCACCACAGAGATTGCCTTCGGCCAGATGGTCGAAGCCCAACAAGTGGCCGTGGTGCGCATGCCAAAGGATGCTGTACCCGAGGATGCCTTCGACGCCCCTGACAAAGTGGTGGGCAAGATCGCCACCTTCTCCATGCTGCGCGGCGATATCCTGCGGGCTGCGCGCCTGGCCGAGCACCTCGGCGGCAGCACCCTGGCATCGCTGATCGAACCCAACAAGCGCGCCATCTCGGTACGAGTAGACGACGTAGTCGGTGTCGGCGGGTTCTTGCTACCAGGTAACCGGGTCGACGTATTGGCAACCCGGCAGACCGGCAACAGTGGCGATGCCGAGTCCAAAACCATTCTGGAAGACTTGCGGGTGTTGGCAGTGGACCAAACAGCCAGCACCGACAAGACGCAGCCCGTGGTTGTCCGTGCCGTCACCCTGGAAATGACGCCACAGGAAGCGGAAGTGCTGGTCAAGGGCATGGCTGCCGGCAAGCTGCAACTGGCCCTGCGCAACCCCTTGGACAATCAGCCACGCCCGGCCGTCACCCAACCGGTTGCAATGGCCCAGCCACCGGCTCCAGCCCCGGTTGTCCGGCCGGTAGTACGCCGTCAAGGCACTGGCAACAGCAGCGCTGTCACCGTGATTCGTGGCATCGAAGTCAATGAAGTGAGAGCCAAGCTGTAAGTGATCCTGTTCCACATCGGCCAGACGGGAGGGCGTGATGATGAACGCGCGAATCAAACAGCCTCGCACTGCGTTTGCGCAGCGTCAGCGCGGCACGATCATTGTGATGGTGGTGATTGCCATGGCCGCGGTGCTGTTGATGGCCGCCCTGGCGCTGGACGGCAGCCATATGCTGGTGAACAAGACACGCCTGCAAAATGCGGTGGATGCGGCAGCGCTGAGCGGGGCCAAGACACTCAACGCAGTGCTTGGCGCAACCGGCGCCGCCAGCCTGGCGCAAACCGCCGCGTTGGACACCCTAAGCCGCAATGCCAACGCGACGGGCAACCAGGAGCTGGCCAAGGCGGTTGGCAACAATGTCGCGAACTTCGCCAAGGTGGAACTGGCATCCAGTGTCTACGGGCCGTTCTCCTTTCCCGGCCCGGCCAATGCCAGCTACGTGCGAGTCACGGTGGCAAACTACCCGTTGACCGGTTTTTTCTGGGGGGCTTTCCAAACATTGGGCAATGGCGCAGACAAGACCAAGAGTGTCGCCGCCATCGCCACTGCCGGGCCAAGCCCAACCAGCCCCTGTGAGCTTACCCCGCTGATGGTGTGCGGCAACCCCACACAGAACAACCCCAGCGGCGGAATGTTCTGGGGGTACAGCTTCGGCGATCTGCAGGTATTGAAAACCGCTGCGAACAACAGTTCGGCGATCGGCCCAGGGAACTTTCAACTGCTCGATTTCGGTTCGGGCGGCAACACAGTGCGGGACGGCCTGGCCGGCGGCATCAATCAGTGCAACAGCATCGGATCGAACGTGACGACCAAGCCGGGCAACACCGTCGGGCCGTCCGCTCAGGGCCTCAATACGCGCTTCAACGAGTACAAGGGAGGCCTCAGTGCCGCTGACTATCCACCTGACCTGGTCGTTACGGTCAACCCCAAGTCCCTGACCTACAACGATACGTTGAATAGGATCGAATACAACAACCAGCCGGTCACTGCCGCCAACGGCAACCTGTCTACGACCGGTGGCCCCCTGTACGACTACAACGACTGGAAACAGGACTCGGCCAACTGCACCGCTGGCACTGGGAGTGGCTGCCTATCCAATGGCGTGCATGAACGGCGGGTACTGAAGATCGTCATCGGTGACTGCTCGGGCAAGAACGACGGTGCGTCATCGATACCGGTGCTCGGTTTTGGCTGTTTCTTCGTGATGCAGCCGGAAGCCCAAAAGGGCAACGAGTCGCAGATCTTCGGCCAATTCATTAGCCAGTGCGAGGGCGACGGCGTGCCAGGCCCCACGCCGACTGATGATGTCGGCCCGCAGATCATCCAGTTGTACAAGACCTACATCGATAACCAACAGACACCCAGTACCGATTCGTAGGGGGCTCTATGAGACGCGGTGGATTCAACGCCTCAAAGGCCCAGCGTGGCCTGGCAATGGTTGAGCTGGTGATTACCCTGCCGTTGTTGGCGCTGCTGATGCTGGCCTTCGGCGAGTTCGGCCGCATGCTGTTCCAGTACAACAGCCTGATGCAGGCCAGCCGTGACGCCGGGCGCTTTGTCGCCAGCCAGGCGTGGGACGCCAATCAGGGCAAACTCGAGCTGAGCGATGCACTGTTGTCCAAAACCAAAAACGTCGCGGTGTACGGCGTACCTGCCAACCCGAATGGTTACCCCTCGGTCGTGCCCGGGCTGACGCCTGGAAATGTCACGGTGGCTGCAGCAGGTACCGAGCACGTGCAGGTGAGCATTAACTATACCTTTGTGCCTGTGATCGGTAGCGCACTGCCGGCCCTCTATGGCAGCAGTACACCACTGGGCCTGACGTTGACCTCCACCGTTGTGATGAGGGCCTTATGATGAACCGCAAACGCATGCGCGGCGTGTATGTCGTCGAGTTCGCCATCACCGGCTTGGTGCTGTTCACCTTGCTGTTCGGCGTGCTGGAAATAGGCCGGTTGTACTTCACCGTCAATGCGCTGAATGAAACGGTGCGCCGGGGGGCGCGCCTGGCCGCGGTGTGCAACATCAAAGACCCGACCATTCTGCGCCGCGCAATGTTCAATGCCGCCGACAACAGCGGCGCGAGCAGCCTGATTGGCAACCTGACCAGTGCCAACCTGAACCTGATCTACCTGGACAAGGACGGTGCCGTGATCGCCAACCCTGACGACCTCACCAGCGCCAACGGTTTTCTCGCCATCCGTTATGTGCAACTGCAGGTGACGAACTTCAGTTTCAACTTGCTGATTCCTGGATTCAACGGCGCCTTCGTGCTGCCGGTGTTCAGGTCAACCATGCCGCGCGAGAGCCTCGGCAGGCAACCCGATGCAAACGTAGTACCGGAGATCACGCCATGTTAAGCACACGTGAAGCCCCCGTCGTCACCGCGACTGACCGGCAAGGCCTGCGCCTGCTGATCAGTGGCCGCGATGCGACAGCCTTGAACCAGATGAAAACCATCAGCCAGAGCCTGCCCAACCTGCAGGTCAGCACCCGTTTGGTAAGCAACGGCCATACCGACCCGCTGTATGGGCTGGACCACATGCCGGACCTGTTGCTGCTGCACGTCAGCCATTTGTGGCGCGAAGAGTTGGCCGCCCTGCTGCTGCATCCACTCAAGGAGCGCCCGCCGCTGTTGGTGTGCGGCCCCCTGGATGAACGCGAGGGCATGCGCCTGGCAATGCAGGCCGGCGCCCGTGACTTTCTTCCCGAGCCGGTGAAACCCGAAGAGCTGCAGGCGGCCCTTGGGCGCATGCAGATGGAGGCGCGGGCAGAGCGAGGAAACGAAGGCAAACTGATTGCGGTCATGAATGCCAAGGGCGGCTCGGGGGCCAGCATGCTGGCCTGCAACCTGGCCCATCAGCTCAGTAACCAGGGTGGCAGAACCCTGCTGCTGGACCTGGACCTGCAGTTCGGCAGCGTCGGCCACAGCCTGGATGTGCAATCGACACACAGCCCGATGGAGGTGCTTCAGCAGGCCGATACCCTGGACAGCATCGCCTTGCGCGGCTTTTGCAGCCACTACAGCCCGACCTTGCATGTGCTGGGCGGGCGTACCGATGAACTGTGCCTGCAGCAGGACGTGCGCCTGGAGCAACTGGAGAATCTGTTGCGCCTGGCCCGCAGTAGCTACGACTGGGTGGTGGTGGACTTGCCGCGGCAAATCGACCACCTCACCGGCATCAGCCTGGAGCAGGCTGACCGCATCTACATTGTGTTGCAGCAAAGCCTGAGCCACCTGAAAGACGGCACGCGCTTGACCCGCATCCTGCGCGACGACCTGGGCGTGTCGAGCAGTCGACTG
Source organism: Pseudomonas sp. HLS-6 (assembly GCF_002753995.1). Lineage (NCBI taxonomy): Bacteria > Pseudomonadati > Pseudomonadota > Gammaproteobacteria > Pseudomonadales > Pseudomonadaceae > Pseudomonas > Pseudomonas sp. HLS-6. Next base: position 1,929,597 of record NZ_CP024478.1, on the reverse strand, counting down.
CAGGTGGTGGTCAACCGCTACAACAAGACGTCCCCCGTCACCCTCAAGGATGTGACCGAGGCGTTGCGCTGCACGGAGGTGCACAAGCTCCCAAATGACTTTGCGGTGGTCAGCGAAAGCCTGAACACCGGGGTGCCGCTGGAACGGCATGCACCACGGTCAGCCATCAACCTTGCCCTGCGCGAACTGAGCCAGAACCTGATCGGGATCGAGGCCTGCGAACAGAGCTTGCTTAAACGTACCTTTGGCCGTTTGTTTGGAGGGTAAGCCATGCTCAGCGACTTTCGTAATCGCTTGCGTCAGCAGGCCAACAACCAGGCCACGGCAGACAAAACGGCAGCACCGGCCAACAGCCAGGACTGCACTCAGGTACTGATGGCCTGGGAGAACATTGCACCGGAGATCCTCTACGAGACCCGGAGCAAGCTCAACCCGGTGGAGAGCGAATGGAAGGAAAAGACCTACCAGCAGCTGCTCAAGGTCATGGACCTGTCCTTGCTGGACACGCTGGAGGCCGCCGAAGCCGGTCGGCAGATCAAAGAGATCAGTCAGCGCTTGCTTGACGAGAACTCGGCACCGGTCAGCGCCAGTGGTCGCCAGTTGATCATCAAGCAGATCACCGACGAGGTGCTGGGCCTTGGCCCGCTTGAGCCACTGCTGGCCGACCCGAGTGTTTCCGACATCCTGGTGAACGGCCACGCCTCGGTGTACGTCGAGCGGTTTGGCAAGCTGCAAAGAACCGACGTGCGTTTTCGCGATGATCAACACCTGCTGAACATCATCGACCGCATTGTGTCCAACCTGGGCCGGCGCATTGATGAATCTTCGCCGTTGGTGGACGCACGCCTGAAGGACGGCTCGCGGGTCAACGCCATCATCCCTCCCCTGGCGATCGACGGCCCCAGCATGTCGATTCGCCGGTTCGCCGTGGACTTGCTCAATACCGAAAACCTGGTGCAGACGGGCACCCTGACGGCGGCCATCGCACTGATGCTCAAGGCTATCGTTCGCGGGCGCATGAACGTGCTGATTTCCGGCGGTACCGGCAGCGGCAAGACCACCATGCTCAACGTCCTGTCCAGCTTCATCCCGCACAACGAGCGAATCGTCACCATCGAAGACTCGGCCGAGTTGCAGTTGCAACAGCCTCATGTGGTACGGCTGGAAACCCGCCCTTCGAACATCGAAGGGCGCGGCGAAGTCAATCAGCGTGAACTGGTGCGCAACAGCCTGCGGATGCGCCCGGACCGCATCGTCATTGGCGAGGTGCGCGGCGCCGAGGCACTGGACATGTTGACGGCGATGAACACCGGTCACGACGGCTCACTGACCACCATTCACGCCAACACCGCACGTGACGCCTTGGGCCGAATCGAGAACATGGTGTCGATGAGCGGTGCAACCTTCCCGATCAAGGCGCTGCGCCAGCAGATCGCCTCGGCCATCGATGTGGTCATCCAGTTGGAGCGTCAGGAGGATGGCACCCGGCGGCTGGTCAGCGTGCAAGAGATCAACGGCATGGAGGGCGACATCATCACCATGACCGAGATTTTCTCGTTCGTACGCAATGGCATCGGCGAAAAAGGCGAGGTACTGGGTGAGTTTCGCCCCACCGGCATGGTCCCGGCATTCCGCGAAACGCTGGCCAAGCGGAGTATCGAGCTGCCGCTCAGCCTGTTCCGGCAGGAATGGATGGAGGAAAAATCATGAACCAGATCCCCAGCGAGTTCGTCCTGGCCTTCCTTGGCATGGTGTTCACGGCGATCTTCCTCCTCAGCCAGGGCCTGACCGTTCCGGTGTTTGGCGAAGCGGGCAAGGTGCGCAAGCGCATCCGCAGTCGCCTGAACATGCTGGAGCGCGCCAATGACCTGCCGAACATGCAGTCGGTGTTACGGCAAAAATACTTGCGGCGCCTGTCGCCACTGGAAGCGTGGTTAGAGCAACTGCCAGCGATGGAGGCCCTGGCCCAGATGATCGAACAGGCCGGGCATGAATACCGTGCCTATCGGGTACTGCTGCTTGGGCTGACGCTGGCACTGGCAAGCGGCATTGTACTGTGGTTGATCACGCGCACCTGGTGGGTGGCAGTACCTGCTGCGATGGTGGTGTTCTGGCTACCGATACTGAAGATCTCCAATGACCGCATCAAGCGCTTTGCCCGCTTCGAAGAGGGGCTGCCAGATGCGCTCGATGCCATGTGCCGGGCGCTGCGCGCCGGCCATCCGTTCAACGAGACCCTGCAACTGGTCGCCGATGAGCACAAAGGGCCGGTCGCCCATGAGTTCGGCCTGACCTTCGCCGACATCAACTATGGCAACGATGTACGCCGGGCCATGCTCGGCCTGCTGGAACGCGTACCCAGCATGACGGTCATGATGCTGGTGACCACAGTGCTGATCCACCGTGAAACAGGTGGCAATCTGACCGAAGTACTGGATCGCCTGAGCAGCCTGATTCGCGGGCGCTTTCGCTTTCAACGCAAGGTCAAGACCCTGTCCGCCGAAGGGCGTATGTCAGGTTGGATACTGGTGTCGATGCCCTTTGTGCTCGCCGCAGCGATCGTGCTGTCGAGCCCGACCTATCTGCCCCTGCTGATCAACGAGCCTCTGGGTCGAAAACTGGTCCTCGGCGCCTTTGTTGCCATGCTGATCGGGATCTACTGGATACGCAAGATCATCCGGATTCAGGTTTGAGTACCGATAGACCTAGGGAGTAAGACCATGGAGTATCTACTGAGTCTGATCAATCATTGGGTGGGCAACGAACAACTGACGCGCCTGTTGTTTGCGGCAGCCATCGGCCTGAGTGTGGTCTTTGCCATAACGACCATGACCTTGCTGGTTCTGGGGCTGCAAGACCCGGTCAAACGCCGACTGATGCTGATCAAGCGCGGCCAAAGTGCAGAAATTGCCGGGCAACGGCCACCAAGCAACCTGCAATTGATGCTGGAACAGGTGGGGCAGCGCTTCAACACCGGTGAGCAAGGGCAAGCCTCGGCGACACGGGTACTGCTGACACACGCAGGTTATCGCGCTCAGTCGGCCGTACAGACCTACTGGGCGCTTCGCCTGCTGTTGCCCCTGACCTTGATGGGCCTTGTAGCCTTGGCATTACCGCTTATTCCGAAGCTGTCGCTGATGCTCGGTGTCGGCCTGCTGCTACTAGCGCTAGGTGTAGGATGGCTGGCGCCAGCACTCTATGTCGAGCATCGCGCGCAGTCGCGAATGAACCGTTTGCTGATTGCCTTTCCTGATGCCCTGGACCTCATGGTGGTGTGCGTGGAGTCGGGCCTGGCCCTGCCCCAGGCCATCGAGCGGGTGTCTGAAGAAATGGCGGTGAGCCAGCCTGACCTGGCCATGGAACTGGCCTTGGTCAACGCCGAAATCCGCGCGGGCATCCCCAGCACCGAGGCCTTGAAAAACCTTGCCGAACGTACCGGGCTGGAGGACATTCGCGGGCTGGTGAGCCTGCTGGCACAGAGCATTCGCTTCGGTACCAGCGTGGGTACCACCCTGCGCATCTATGCTGAGGAATTTCGTGACCGTCGCACGCAACTGGCCGAAGAGAAAGCCGCGAAAATCGGGACAAAACTGGTGTTCCCACTGATCCTGTGCTTGTGGCCAAGTTTTTTCCTGGTGGCCATAGGCCCTGCAATCATCGGCGTGTTCAAGGTATTCGGAAAGCTTTAACAACGAGTAGAAAAAGGCCTCGGCAGCAATGCCGAGGCCTTTTGCATGCCGCAGCCTTTTGAATGACTCAATAGGGAGGCTGCGAAACGCTGATCACCATGCGCACAAAGCAAAACGGCGGCGGGAGCCTGTTTACGCTACCCCGCCGCCGCCATGATGTGATGTCTACCCACCTGAATCACCCAACCTGCACCCTGTCACCCTGCTCTTTCAACCCCGAACACTGGCGCATCCTGCGCCGTTGCAGCCTACTTCCCCTTGGATGACGAGAGACCATACTCTTTGTAAAACTCGGGTATGGGGTGCTTGTAGCTGTCCAACAGGCGCTGCAGACTCAGTTCACGCTCAGCGGGTTTCACGGTTTGCAGATTCGGCGAAGCCATCTGGTTACTACGCTGCAACTGCAGCCAGGTTTCGGTGACCTGCTGTTGTGGGGAAGATGGGCCAGGTTCGATGGCCTGGGCTGCAAGGGGGAGCAACGCGGCTCCCAGGCAGATGAGCATAGTCTGTTTCATCACTACCTCTGCATTGGTGGCGAGTTGGCACTCGGTTATGCCGGATCATTGACCGCTGCTACCTGATCGGCAGGCGCTGCGGTGGCCTTCTTCCTACTCTTGAGTTTTTCTGCTCGCGCCTGGGCTTCAGTGACTTGTGCCGGGCTCAGGCCGACACGGCTGACCAACTCCGAGGCCTGCTTCCAGTTCCCCTGGTAAATCATCAAGGTCACCAGGTTAACGGCCGCCAATTGATCGGACTGCTTCAACTCCATGGCCGTGATGAACTCGAAGCGGGCTTGCTTAAGGCGCCCTTGGTTAAGGTAGATCACGCCTAGGTCGTTACGGATTTTTTCGTCAGTGGGCGACATGCGTACCGCCCGTTGCAGGTGAGCCAAGGCCTTCTCGCTATCATTGCGCGCCACCGCCAGTTGCCCCAGGCCGTGTTCGCCTTCAGCCGCCAGGCAGGTACTGAGTAAACTGCGAAACAACGGTTCGGCCTCGGCCTCTCCCAATACACGGTAGATCTTGGCCTTGCGCAAACGCACGGCGGGAAGGTCCTGCGGCAGCCGCTGCAAGTTGGCCAGGCCCGCATGCAGCTTGCCCTCACGGATCATGTCATCGGCCAGGCTAAGCGACAGCTCCTGATCGGAGCTGACCTTGGCACAGCTTTCCGGGGCACTGAGTGACGACCAATCGGAGCCACCGCCCGTGGCACAGCCGCTCAGCATCACCAGGCCCAACGTTGCAATGATCACCTTCATTTTTCGCTCCCGGGAAACGCACAACGAGCGGGCGATGGCCGTAAGGCCAACCCCGCCCAGCACGGTGTCGTGGGATGTGTTCGTCAACAAAGAGGCTGCAATGGGCTGGCTCATTGTGATAACCCACTGCGGTGGTCGAAGTCACCGTCTTCCAGGAAGTACATGCGGAACCAGTTCGGATCGTAATTACGCATCTGCTCGCCGGGCAGTGTAGGAAGCTGGGCATTGACCGCCAGCGGTTGCACCAGATGCGGGGTGACGATCATCAGCAGTTCTTTCTCTTCACGCTTGATCGTAGAGTCACGGAAAAAGGCACCCAGGATCGGAATGTTTCCGAGGCCAGGCAACTTGTTCACAGCAGAGGTGTTGGTCGTGCTGATCAAGCCGCTGACCACGAAGCTCTCACCGTCCGCCAGGGAAATACTGGTGTCCGTACGACGAACAACCAGTGCCGGTACAACCGTGCCGGAAATGGACACACCGTTGTTGAAATCGAGCTCACTGACCTCCGGTGCCACCTTCAGGTTGATACGGCCCGGCCCAACCACCGTTGGTGTCAGCGTCAGACGAATACCGAATTCCTTGTACTCGATTGAAATACTGTCGCTGCCAGTGCTCGGTACCGGGATGGGCACTTCACCACCGGCCAGGAAGCTCGCGCTCTGCCCACTCAGCGCCACCAGGCTGGGGCGGGCCAGGGTATAGGCAAAGCCACTGCCTTCCAGCGCATTGATCAACCCCAGTACGTTGCCGCCACCGATCCCGATGTTGAAACTGCCGTTATCCAGAGGGATGTTGGGTGCCAGGCTACCAATCTGCCCGGGCGTCACCGTCACGCCAGGCACAGTGCCCGGTGAGCCGAACAGAAAACTGCCGCCTTTGCCGAAGATCGACGTACTGGCCTCTTTCAACTTGGTGCGGCTGACTTCGACAAACCGAATATCGGTCTGAACCTGGCTGGTCAGCACCTCGTTGCCTTCAGGAAAGACTGCGCTACCCAAGGAGGACGTAGCCTTGCCCTTGACGAACACCATGCTCTGGCGAGGCGCACTGGAGCATGCCGTCCAGACCATCAGGCTGGTGGTTCCGGGAGCAATACCGGTAAGCAGGTATGCATCATTGCCATTGAGGTGCACATCAGCGATTTTCGGATCGCCTATGGCCAATCGGGTAATGGCCTCAGGGGAGCGCATGGCAGTCTGCATGCCTTCACCCACCTCGACCACGGCTGGCAGTGCCGCCAGATCTGCGCAGTTTTTCCCCGCGGCCAACGTCGTCCCAGCGGGTAAACCAGCAACAATCAACGTCCAAGCCACTCGTTTGAGTACTTGCGCGTAATTATTGGTCATTCTCTGCTTCCTTGTCCGGTCAGGGCAGTTTGCTAGAAGATCGGTTCAACACGACTTGCATGACCACTGCCGGTCCCCTGCCGCCACGACACGCGATCCGCGCACGCCGTGACGTCTGGAAAATCCACAGTGGGCTGGCACAGCGTGGACACACTCGCCACCGCTGCTAGAGCCCTCCAGTGATCGTCGTGCCAAACACCCCCCCTTATGTGGTTCAGCTGAAACGACCAGTCATAACGAGCCATCCGTCGGGTCTGCGAACTGCCTAACCATCCTGAAGCGAGGCCAACCCCCCGGCTGAGCACAAATAACTGTTTCGCTATTTGAAGTTAGCTCAGAAAGGTCAAATTGCTATCAGACTGTAAAAAAAATGAGTCACTGCCGAATCAGGCGTGGTGTCGCCCGGTCAGCTCAGCCAAGGTGCTGGACACATGGTGCAGATTCTTGCTGGCCCCTTCAGTACGACGCACGCTTTCCTGATTGCTCGCGGCAATCGCCACCAGCTCGCACAGGTTGCGCGAAATATCTTCCGTGACCAGCGTTTGCTCTTCAGCGGCGGTGGCGATCTGCTGACTCATATCGCGGATGGTCTGCACCGCGCCAGTAACGCCACTGAGAATTTCGCCGGCCTGCCGCACTTGCTCGACGCCATTCTCGCTGCTGCGCTTACCACTTTCGATCGCTTGCACCGCACGCTCCGCGCCTTTTTGCACGGCATCAATAATGGTATTGATTTCTGCCGTTGACTGCGCAGTACGCTGCGCCAGATTACGCACCTCATCGGCCACGACGGCAAAACCTCGGCCTTGTTCGCCGGCTCGGGCGGCTTCGATAGCCGCGTTGAGCGCAAGCAGGTTGGTCTGCTCCGCAATACTGTGGATTACCGCCAGCACTTCGCCGATGCGCCCACTGTCGGCTTCCAGGCGATGGATAACGCTGGCCGTACCGGTAATTTCATCGCGAATGTCATTGATGCTCTTGACCATGCCGAGCATGGCCTTCTCGCCCTGCTGAGTGGCGTTCTCGGCATCGTCAGCGGCACGGGCTGCCTGTGCGGTATGGCTGGCGACCTCCTGGGCCGCAGAGGCCATTTCTTGCATCGCAGTCGCCACCTGATCGGTACGCAACCCCTGATTTTCAACGCCCTGCCCCAATTGGCTGGCAATGGTCTTCAGTTCGTCGCTGGCGGTGTCCAGTTGCCGGGTGCCGTGTTTCAGGCCGGCGAAGGTGTCCGAGAGCACGTCATGCAGCGCGTCGGTCGCCTTCGCCAGACGCCCCAGCTCATCGCCCCGTTGACTGTTGATCCGCTGACCAAAATGACCTTGGCTGAGCTGGACGATAGACGCCATCAGACCACGCAGTGGTGTGATCAGGTTGCGGTTGATCAACCACATGCCCAACAGCCACGTCAGCACACTGACCATCATCAGCGCCAGGGTACCGACCCAGCCAATACGCTCGGCATGGGCATCGACCTGCCCAAGTTGGGTCTGGGTGTCTTGATAGAGCTGCTCCACCAAGGCATTCATCTGCTCACTGACGGGCCGATCCGTACCGTTGTCCACACCGGTGGTCGCAACGGCGTCGTGACGCTCACGGTACTGATCGCCGAATACCTGATGTGCGCTGAGCAGGTCATTGACCTTGGCCTTTAGCGACAGATCCATATCCAGCGCCAGCACGTTGGCCAAGCACTCCCTGACCTTGCGTTCTTCAGCTTCAAACACCGCCAGGCCACGCTCTGCGCTACTGAACGCCTGAGATTGGCGTTTGAATGCAAGGCTGGCTTCATTGACATACTTCGATGCCTGAGCAGAGCGCGTCAGCAACGCGTTGTAGGTCGTGAGGCTGTTAGCGAAAAGGCTGAAACACACCAATGCTGAACACAACACCAGCATCAGGCCGACGCCCAACAGCGTCAGCATTTGCGTGCGCAAGGAATACTTAAAAAACATAGCATTGGCTCTCTTCATACGCTGAGGACATGAGGCGTGTGAAGCGCCATTGGCAGGCAATCGAGGATACCTCGACAGACTGGAAAGCAACGCAAGTGATGGGCATAGCAATTGGACCCTCTTATAGTTGTCGAACCATACGAGGCCCCGTCAGCAATTAATGTGCCACTATTTTGGCGCTGAATTTCCGTTGTTTTCGTGCGTTTTACTCACTACTTCTCGCAGAAATGACCCATTTGCCCGGCGTTGCGACATCGACTGCAGAAATGTGTTCACAGAAGTTTTCGCCGTGTTTGAAATTCTCACGGGCAGGCGTGTCTGGTTTGCGCGTAAAAAAACGGGCAGCGCTTGCGCACTGCCCGTTCATTCGTACCGTCAGCCAATCGGCTCGTTATCGCAAGGCTTACTCGACAGTAACAGCACCTGAGGCGTTGTCCACCACGCGCTCGCGAACCGGGGCGCGGGCAGTCGAGATCTGCGGCAACAGCGACCCCAGCAGCATGCCCAGCCAGCCGAACAGCAGCCCGGCCAGTTGCGGTGGCCAGAAGTCAGCATCGGTGTGGGTGTATTCCAACCACAGCCAGGACGTCATACCCAAGCCCATCGAGACCAGAGCCCCCTGAGTGGTGGCGCGCTTCCAGAACAGCCCGGCAAACAACGGCACCGCAGCAGCGACCAAGGTCACTTTGTAGGCATTGCCCACCATCTCGTAGATGCTGGCATTGGAGAACAGCGAAAACAGGCACGTGACCATGGCGCACACCAGGATGGTCAGGCGCATGGCCAGCAGGAACTGCTTGTCGTTCATGTCGGGCAAAAAGCGCTTGAGCACGTTCTCGGTAAAGGTCACCGACGGCGCCAGGAGTGTGCCAGAGGCCGTGGACATGATCGCCGAAAGCAGCGCACCGAAGAACATGATCTGGGCGAACAATGGGGTCCGCTCCAGGATAAGGTGCGGCAGGATCATCTGGGCATCTTCAGCCAGCCATTGCTGAACCATCGCCGGATCAATCATCGAGGCCGCGTAGGTCAGGAAAATCGGCAGCATGCAGAAGGCCAGGTAGAAACAGGCGCCTGCCATCGATGCGCGCGCTGCGATGTTTTCGGTCTTGGCCGACATGACCCGCGCATAAACGTCCTGCTGCGGAATCGAGCCGAACATCATGGTCACCGCAGCACCGATGAAGGCAACGAAGTCCTTCGGCTCGAAGCTGTGCATGAAACTGAACTTGCCTTCGTTGGCCGCATGGGAAATGACCGCGGCAGGCCCGCCCGCCATGTCACCGATCAGCCAGGTCAGATAAACCAGGCCGGCGACAATGATCAGCATCTGCATGAAGTCTGTCAGCGCAACCGACCACATACCGCCGAACAAGGTGTAAAGCAGCACGATCACCGCGCCGATCAACATGCCCTGGGTGGTGCTGATGGCGCCGTCAGAGAGCACGTTGAACACCACGCCCAGTGCGGTGAACTGTGCGGCAATCCAGCCAAGGTAGGAGAGGATGATCACAATACTGGTAATCATTTCCACGTTCGGGCCAAAGCGCTTGCGGAAGAAGTCACCGAGCGTCAGCAGGTTCATGCGGTAGAGGGGCCGGGCGAAAATCAGGCCGACCAACATCAGGCAGCCGAAGGAACCGAACGGGTCCTCGACAATGCCGGCGAAACCTTCCTGAATGAAGGTAGCAGGTATCCCCAATACGGCCTCAGAGCCGAACCAGGTGGCGAATACCATCGCGGCGACCAGCGGGAAGGACATGCTGCGACCACCGGCAGCGAAATCCCTGGAGTTTTTCACGCGAGTGGACGCGTAGAAACCGACACCTACCGTGAGCAGCAGATAAAGCGCAACAAACCAAATCAGCATTTGTACTTTCCGTTGGCTCGTCCGACACCGGGCTGACGAGCATGGCTCGTGCAGGGGCAGCGCGACTGACTATGTTGTTTTTGTTTGCGTATCGCAGGCGGCACGACGGCTCATCTGTAACCAGCACGAGGAAATCGTAACCGCTTATGACAACGGCTTTGCAGTCTGCCAAAGCCGTTAAATATGTCAAACAATTACCGCTGGAATTTGGATAAAAAAAGACGAAATGCGACGTTTTTTTGGGTAAAGCGGATTTTGGTGGCTTAAAAGACACCTTCCCCACCGCCACCAGTCGATTATTTTAAACATCCGAAAGCGCCAGACTGTTCACCTTCCCTGTCTACTATGAATCCCATACTGAAAACCTATTGGCTGGCGCCACCGTCAGGTTCCACGCTGAGTTGACGGATAACCGGACATCACAGGAGAGCATCATGTCTAACGAAGCAACCTGCCCGTTCGCGGGCGGCGCTCGCAAACACACCACAGCCGGTGCACCCTCGAATGCCGACTGGTGGCCTGATCAACTCAACCTGAAAATCCTCCACTCGCACGCCCCCCAGGCCAATCCCCTGGGCGAAGCCTTCAACTATGCCGAGGCGTTCAAAAGCCTCGACCTGGATGCGGTGATCAAAGACCTGCATGCCCTGATGAGAGATTCGCAGGCGTGGTGGCCCGCCGATTACGGCCACTATGGTCCGCTGTTCATCCGCATGGCCTGGCACAGCGCAGGCACCTACCGTATCGCTGACGGGCGCGGTGGCGCGGGAGGTGGTGCGCAACGCTTTGCGCCGCTCAATAGCTGGCCGGACAACGGCAACCTCGACAAGGCACGGCGGTTGCTCTGGCCGATCAAGCAGAAGTACGGCAACAGTCTCTCCTGGGCTGACCTGATGGTGCTCGCGGGTAACGTCGCCCTGGACTCGATGGGCCTGAAGACTTTCGGTTTCGGCGGTGGACGTGTCGATATCTGGGAGCCCGAAGACGACATCTATTGGGGGCCGGAAGGCAAGTGGCTGGCAGACGAGCGCTACAGCGGTGATCGCGAGCTCGAAAACCCGCTCGGTGCGGTTCAGATGGGCCTGATCTACGTGAACCCGGAAGGCCCGAATGGCAACCCGGACCCGCTCGCGGCAGCACGGGACATTCGTGAGACGTTCGCCCGCATGGCCATGAATGACGAAGAGACCGTCGCCCTGATCGCCGGCGGCCACACTTTCGGCAAAGCCCACGGCGCCGCCGATCCAAGCCAGTATGTAGGCCCCGAGCCGGAAGCCGCGACGCTCGAAGAACAAGGCCTGGGCTGGAAAAATACCTTTGGCAGCGGCAACGGCGCCAACACCATTACCAGTGGGCTGGAAGGTGCCTGGACCACCAACCCGGTGAAATGGGACAACAACTACTTCGAGAACCTGTTCGGCTACGAGTGGACGCTCACCAAGAGCCCTGCCGGTGCCCACCAGTGGACGCCCAAGGAGGCCTCTGCCGCCGGTACCGTACCGGACGCACATGACCCGACGAAAACCCACGCACCGATCATGTTCACCACCGACCTTGCACTGATCATGGACCCGGTGTACGCGCCGATTTCAAAACGCTTCCACGCAGACCCTCAGGCGCTGGCCGAGGCTTTCGCCAAAGCCTGGTTCAAGCTGACCCACCGGGACATGGGGCCTGTTTCTCGCTACCTGGGCCCGCTCGTTCCCCAGGAGCCCCTGCTCTGGCAAGACCCTGTTCCAGCGGTGGATCACCCACTGATCGGGGAGCAGGACATTGCAACCCTGAAAGCCCGGCTTCTGGCATCCGGCCTTTCGATCGCGCAACTGGTTACGACGGCATGGGCATCGGCCGCCACCTTCCGCGGTAGTGACAAGCGTGGTGGTGCCAATGGGGCGCGCATTCGCCTGGCGCCGCAGAAAGACTGGGCGGTCAACCAACCTGCTGAATTGGCGAAGGTGCTACACACACTGACGGCGATCCAGCAGGACTTCAATAACGCCCAGGCCGGTGGCAAGAACGTCTCGCTGGCCGACCTGATCGTGCTGGGCGGCTGCGCAGCCATAGAAGCTGCGGCGAAACGGGCTGGCCATGAGGTGACCGTGCCGTTCTCACCCGGCCGTACCGACGCGTCGCAGGAGCAGACCGATGTGGCGTCCTTTGCCGTGTTGGAGCCCAGCGCCGACGGTTTCCGTAACTACCTGCGCAGCGGGCTTGAAGAATCGGCAGCCGAGCTGCTGCTGGACCGGGCGAACCAACTGACGCTCAGCGCACCCGAGATGACGGTGCTGATCGGTGGCCTGCGCGCCCTGAACTGCAACGTCGGGCAGGTTGCGCACGGCGTGTTCACTCAGCGGCCTGAAACACTGACCAATGATGTCTTCGTGAACCTCCTCGACATGAACACGACCTGGCAGAGATCCGCTGTAACTGAAGGTGTACTGGAGGGGCGTGATCGGTCGACGGGTGCCCTCAAATGGACAGGCACTGTCGTTGACCTGGTGTTCGGTTCAAACGCACAGCTGCGGGCCATTGCCGAGGTCTACGCCAGCCGCGATGCACAGCCGCTGTTCGTGCGTCACTTCGTGGCAGCCTGGAACAAGGTGATGAACCTTGACCGATTCGACCTTGCCTGATTGCGGCAAGGCAGCTCATGGTCGCCACGGCGTGAGCAGGCCACCCTTACCGGCGTGACGGTAAAGGGTGGCCTGCGCCTACCAGCATCAAATCCAGATTTTGCACGGCAGCGCCCGCCGCGCCCTTGCCCAGGTTATCGAACACGGCCGCCAACAGCACCTGCCCCGCAGGTTCGTTTTCCAGGACGATCAAGCGCAATTGATCGGTACCATTGAGTGCCTGCGGATCCAGGTGTGTGAGTGCCTTGGCCTCATGCATCGACATGACCTGCACGTACCGCGCACCGGCATAATGCTGCTGCAGGCACGCGTGTAACTGCCGCGCATCCGTGCCCGGAGCCAACAACCGAACCTGCAAGGGGATGGTCAACACAATGCCTTGCCGAAACGCCCCATAGGCAGGCACAAACATCGGCCGCTCACTCAGGCCGCTGTGCTGTTGAATTTCCGGTACATGCTTGTGCGCCAGCGCCAACCCATACACCTGGAATGCCGGTGCGAGCGACGCGCCCTGCCCCTCATGCGCCTCCACCCCCGCGCGCCCTCTCCCGGAGTAACCCGATACGGCATGCACGCTGACCGGGTAGTCCGCGCCCACCAGCCCCGCCTCTAGCAGTGGGCGCAACAAGCCTATCGCCCCCGTAGGGTAGCAACCGGGGTTGCTGACACGCCGCGCCGTCGCAATGCGCTGCGCCTGCTCCGGGCTCATTTCCGCGAAGCCATAGGTCCAGTCCGGGTGGGTGCGGTGCGCCGAACTGGCATCAATCACCCGTACCGCGGGGTTTTCGATACTCGCTACCGCGTCACGTGCAGCGTCGTCGGGCAGGCACAGGATCGCAATGTCACAGGCATTGATGGCTTCGGCGCGATGAGCTGCATCCTTGCGGTGCTCAGCACTGAGCGTGAGCAACCGCAGGTCGGTCCGACCGCGCAAGCGCTGGTGGATCTGCAAGCCGGTGGTGCCTTGGTCGCCATCGATGAATACAAGAGGAGTGGTCATGAAGTGCTCTCGAACGTCAGAAATCAGCAGGCCTAATCTTCGATGCTGGCTTAAGATAGGAAAAGTTGAATTTCCAAACGATCACATTCAGTTTTTCTGACCAAGGAACTCGCCATGCGTGAAATCAGCCTGGACCGCCTGCGCACGCTGGTGGCGATTGCCGACCTGGGCTCATTTGCCGAGGCCGCTCGGGTGCTGAACCTTGCGCCACCCACGATCAGCTTGCATATCGCCGATCTGGAATCACGGGTTGGCGCCCGGCTGTTGTCGCGTACACGGGGGCGCGTTCAGCCATCGGCGATTGGCGAAACACTGGTGGAGCGTGCACGGCGTTTGTTGGCCGATGCCGAGCAAGCCCTTGAGGAGGTGCAGCGTCAGGTGCAGGGGCTGGCTGGCCGCGTACGGCTGGGTGCCTCGACCGGAGCCATCGCCCAGTTGATGCCGCAGGCACTGGAAACCCTGAGCCAGCAGCACCCGGAGATCGACGTCCAGGTCGCCGTGCTGACCTCGCAAGAGACGCTGAAGAAACTGGTCGAAGGCACGCTGGACATTGGCCTGATCGCGCTCCCGCAAACGGCAACGAAGGGCGTGCGAATCGAACCCTGGCGACGCGACCCGGTCATGGCGTTCCTGCCTGCGCGCTGGGCGTGCCCGGAGGTCGTCACCCCCGATTGGCTGGCCACCCAGCCCTTGATCCTGAATGACAACAGCACACGGCTTTCACGCTTGACGTCCGAGTGGTTCGCCAACGACGGCCACCAGCCGACACCACGCATTCAACTGAACTACAACGACGCCATCAAAAGCCTGGTCGCGGCCGGTTATGGCGCAACACTGCTGCCCCATGAAGCCGACACGCCATTGCCCGATACACGGGTGGTCATGCGGCCACTACAGCCCTTGTTGTGGCGCCAACTGGGCATTGCCCACCGTACCGGCGACGTTGAGCGACCTACGCAACACGTACTGGACGTGCTGTGGGCATTGAGGGCAGGCTAGCGTAACGCGTGCAGGGTTGTGCGGGCCTAGTGCTCGCTGCGCCATTGGCGCGGGCTGACGCCGAACCAGCGGCGGAAGGCGCGGGAAAATGCGCTGGTTTCCGAGTAACCCAGCAGTGGTGCCAGTTCGGAGATGTTCAGGTTTTGCTGCCCCAGATGCTGCAAGGCCAGGTCCTGGCGGATCTGATCCAGCAACTGGGTAAAGCTCAGGCCCTGCTCACGCAATTTACGCTGCAGCAACCAGTGCGGCAGTTGCAGTTGATCGGCAACGCTGTCCAGGCTCGGATCACCCTGTGGCAGCAGCGTGATGATGGCCTGGCACGCCTGCTCCAACAGATCCGGACCGGCGTTGGTTTCGCCCAGTTGCCGAATCGCATCCTTGACCAGCGTGAGCAATACCGGGTCATGGCCAGGCATGGCCTTGCCGGCGATTTCGCGCTTGGGAATCAAAATGGAGTTACAGGAGCGCTCGAAATACACCGGTGCGTCGAAGACCTCACGGTGCTCATGCCAGTCTTGTGGCCGGGCGTGTTCAAAGGCGACTTCACGCGGTGCCCATTTCGGCCCAAGTACATGACGCACCAGGTTCATCGCCATGCCCATGGTCAGCTCGGCGTCCTGACGCCGCTGGCGGATAGCGCTGTGGTGGATCTGGTAATCGAAGCTGTAGCACTCGCCCTGATCAACCAGGCGGATCAAGGTACTGTGCTGGTGATAGGGAAAGGCCTGCGCGAAGTTGATCAGCGCGTCCTCCAGGGTGGCCGAACAGAGCCCCACATACCCCAGCAGGCCAAGCGCCTGAGGTTGGAACTGCTCGCCGTAACGCAGGCCGAAATTATCGCACCCGGTCTGCTGCGCCGCCTCTTCCAGTACCTGACAGTAGTTCGGCAAGGCCAGGCTCAAGGTCGGATGCTGGAGTTGTTCCGGGTCGATACCGGCATGGCCGAACACCCGGTCCAGGTCACCGCCATGGTTGACGATAAAGGCATCCATACCAGTGGCAGCCGCCGAGAGCACACCTCGATTGTTCGCACGAGGGGCATTCAGGGGAGCCTGGGCAAGGGATGACTGGAACATGGCAACTGTTACCGTGTAAAGAATGCGATCACCCCTTCAAGCAAATACCGTACCTTTGTGCATAAACGCTTTAGCACAGGATGTTGCCGGTGTGCCAACACCCCAAACTGCTACCCGAATACTCGGTGCAATGGGCAGTGTGTAGGCCGTGGCGCCTGCACCCGTTGCCGCTCGGTGACACTGAGCAGGGTGATTCCGGCCTGCCCCAAGTGAGGGCATGATCGGTGCCGTCCGCGCCATCCGTGCGCCTTTGGCGAAAGTTGACCGAATGCAATTATGGCCGTGCCGGTCGGTCAAGTCTTGAGCGCAGGCCTGTGGTTATGCTCCCAGCCAGGCATTTTTTCGGGTACACCTTCAAGGGGACATACCATGGCCGTATCACAACTAAAACCAACATTAGGCACCCTGCACCTCTGGGGTATCGCGGTCGGGCTGGTGATCTCCGGCGAATACTTCGGCTGGAGTTATGGCTGGGGCACCGCCGGTACGCTGGGCTTCCTGGTGACCACCCTGCTGGTCGCAGTGATGTACACCTGCTTCATCTTCAGCTTCACCGAGTTGACCACCGCCATCCCTCATGCCGGCGGCCCCTTTGCCTATAGCCTGCGCGCCTTTGGTGTGACCGGGGGGATGATCGCCGGGATGGCGACGCTGATCGAATTTGTCTTTGCACCGCCTGCGATCGCCATGGCGATTGGCGCCTACCTGAATGTGCAGTACCCCAACCTTGATCCGAAGGTAGCCGCGGTGGGCGCCTACTTTGTCTTCATGACCCTCAACATTGTCGGGGTGAGCATTGCCGCTACGTTCGAGCTGGTGGTCACCATCCTCGCGGTGCTGGAACTGCTGGTGTTCATGGGCGTGGTTGCACCCGCGTTCAGCTTCAGCAGCTTTGCCCTGGGTGGCTGGGCTGGCGCCGACACCTTCAGCCTGGGCGCGCTGAGTGGCATCTTCGCCGCGATCCCCTTCGCCATCTGGTTCTTCCTGGCCATCGAAGGCGCCGCCATGGCCGCCGAGGAAGCGAAAGACCCGAAACGCACCATTCCGCGTGCCTACATCGCCGGCATCCTGACCCTGGTAAGCCTGGCCATCAGCGTCATGATCTTCGCTGGTGGCGTGGGTGACTGGCGCACACTGGCCAACATCAACGACCCGTTGCCGATGGCCATGAAGTCGGTCGTGGGCAACGATTCGACCTGGATGCACATGCTGGTGTGGATCGGCCTGTTCGGCCTGGTGGCAAGCTTTCACGGCATCATTCTGGGTTACTCGCGGCAATTCTTCGCCCTTGCCCGCGCCGGTTTCCTGCCCAAAGGGCTGGCCAAGCTGTCGCGCTTCCACACCCCGCACCGGGCGATTCTGGCCGGCGGCGTAGTCGGTATCGCAGCCATCCTGAGCGACGGCCTGATCAACCTGCAGGGCATGACCCTGACTGCGGCGATGATCACCATGTCGGTGTTCGGCGCTATCGTGATGTACATTGTCAGTATGCTCAGCCTGTTCAAACTGCGTCGCAGCGAGCCCGACCTCGAGCGCACCTTCCGTGCCCCGGGTTACCCGGTGGTACCGGCCATTGCGCTGTTGCTGGCGGTGGTCTGCCTGGTGGCGATGGTCTGGTTCAACACCTTGATCTGCGGGATCTTCATTGGCCTGATGGCGATTGGCATGCTGTTCTGCGTCGCGGTACGTAGCCAGAACGCAGGCACCGTGGCACTGGCCAGCGAGTAAGGAGACACACCATGAGCTTCGTGCATACAGTCGCCGGCACGACCTGGCGTTTTGAAAGCCTAAAGCAATTGATGGCCAAGGCCAGCCCGGCGCGCTCTGGCGACTGTCTTGCAGAGATCGCTGCCACCAGTGACGCGGAACGTGCAGCGGCACAAATGGCCTTGGCCGATGTGCCCTTGAAGCGCTTTCTCAGCGAAGCCCTGATCCCCTATGAAGAGGATGAAGTTACACGCCTGATCATCGACAGCCACGACCCTGCGGCCTTCGCACCGGTCAGCCACCTGACGGTTGGTGGCTTTCGTGACTGGCTGCTGGGTGACGAAGCCGACGAAGCCAGCCTCAAGGCACTGGCGCCCGGCTTGACCCCAGAGATGGCGGCCGCTGTTTCAAAGATCATGCGCGTTCAGGACCTGGTGCTGGTCGCGCAGAAAATCCGCGTGGTCACGCGTTTTCGCAATACCGTGGGGCTGCGTGGGCGGATGTCCACGCGGCTGCAACCCAACCACCCGACCGATGATCCTGCTGGCATCGCCGCCAGCCTGCTCGACGGCCTGCTGTACGGTAATGGCGACGCCATGATCGGTATCAACCCGGCCACCGACAGCCTCAGTGCCATCAGCGAATTGCTGAAGATGCTCGATGGGGTCATCCAGCATTACGACATTCCAACGCAATCCTGCGTGCTGACCCATGTCACCTCCTCAGTGGCCGCAATTGAACGAGGCGTGCCACTGGACCTGGTGTTTCAATCCATCGCCGGCACCCAAGCGGCCAACAGCAGTTTCGGCATCAGCCTTGGCATTCTCCAGGAAGGCTACGAGGCGGGCCTGAGCCTGAAACGCGGCACCCTGGGTAACAACCTGATGTACTTTGAAACCGGACAGGGCAGCGCCCTTTCGGCCAACGCTCACCATGGTGTCGACCAGCAGACCTGCGAAGCTCGCGCGTATGCCGTGGCCCGGCATTTCAACCCGTTCCTGGTGAACACCGTGGTCGGTTTCATCGGCCCGGAATACCTGTACAACGGCAAGCAGATCATCCGTGCCGGGCTGGAGGATCATTTCTGCGGCAAACTGCTCGGCGTCCCCATGGGCTGCGATATCTGCTACACCAACCATGCCGAAGCCGATCAGGACGACATGGACATGCTGCTGACCTTGTTGGGTGTGGCGGGGATCAACTTCATCATGGGCATTCCAGGTTCCGATGACGTCATGCTCAACTACCAGACCACCTCATTCCACGATGCCCTGTATGCGCGCAAGGCTCTGGGCCTGCGACCGGCACCGGAGTTTGAGGCGTGGCTGGCCCGCATGGACATCCTGCAACAACGCGACGGCCAGGTACGCCTGGGCAGCGGCGTACCACCGCTGTTTCGCAACGCCCTGGCACAGTTGAAGTAGAGGTAACGATGGACGATAACGCCAAAAGCCCAGCCCAGCCCGACCCCTGGCAACAGCTGCGCAACCTGACCCCGGCACGGATTGCCCTGGGCCGTGCAGGCACCAGCTTGCCCACGGCCGCACAACTCGACTTCCAGTACGCCCATGCCCAGGCCCGTGACGCGGTGCACCTGCGTTTTGACCTGGCCGGTTTGGCAGCAGGCTGCGGGCAGAGCCTGGCCCTGCACAGCGCCGCGCCAGACCGGCACACCTACCTGCAACGCCCCGACCTGGGCCGGCGCTTGAACGAAGCGTCGGTGGCGCAACTGCGCGACTACGCCAAGGCTCAACCGGAAGGGGTCGACCTGGCCCTGGTGGTGGCAGACGGGCTGTCTGCGCTGGCGGTACACCGTCATGCCCTACCGATGCTCCAGCGTATCGAAGCACTGGCCAAGGATGAAGGCTGGAACGTTGCGCCGATTTGCCTGGTCGAACAAGGCCGCGTGGCCGTTGCCGATGAAGTGGCTGAACGGCTCGGCGCACGCATGGTAGTGATTCTGATTGGTGAACGGCCCGGGCTCAGCTCGCCGGACAGCCTCGGGCTGTATTTCACCTATGCCCCACGGGTGGGTTTGAACGACGCATCGCGTAATTGCATCTCCAATGTGCGGCTGGAGGGGCTGAGTTACGCCATGGCCACCCACAAACTGGGTTACCTGATGCGCGAGGCCTGGCGGCGGCAGTTGTCGGGAGTGAACCTGAAGGACGAGGCGCAGATACCGGTGCTGGAAGGCACTGGTGAGGTTCGACCGGGGAATTTTCTTGTTTAGGTAACCGTCCGAGCGCTGGATCTGTGGTGCCTGGCCCACTGAATACGCGGCGCCTGCATCGCGGGCAAGACCCGCTCCTACAGGCTGCGCGGGCTCTGTTGGAGCTGGCTTGCCTGCGATAGCGTCGGTGGCGTATCCGCTAGTTCGCGGCGTCTGCATCGCGGGCAAGCCCGACTCCTACAGGCTGCGTGGGCTCTGTTGGAGCTGGCTTGCCTGCGATGGCGTCGGTGGGGTGTCCGTGAGTTCGCGGCGTCTGTATCGCGGGCAAGCCCGGCTCCTACAGGCTGGCGCGGGCGCTGTTGGAGCTGGCTTGCCTGCGATAGCGTCGGTGGCGTATCCGCGAGTTCGCGGCGTCTGCATCGCGGGCAAGCCCGGCTCCTACAGGCTGGCGCGGGCTCTGTTGGAGCTGGCTTGCCTGCGATGGCGTCGGTGGGGTGATCACTAGTTCGCGGCGTCTGCATCGCGGGCAAGCCCGGCTCCTACAGACTGGCGCAGGCTCTGTTGGAGCTGGCTTGCCTGCGATGACGTCGGTGGAGTGATCGCGAATTCGCGGCGTTTGCATCGCGGGCAAGCCCGGCTCCTACAGGCTGGCGCGGGCTCTGTTGGAGCTGGCTTGCCTGCGATGACGTCGGTGGGGTGATCGCGAATTCGCGGCGTTTGCATCGCGGGCAAGCCCGGCTCCTACAGGCTGGCGCGGGCTCAGTTGGAGCTGGCTTGCCTGCGATGGCCTCGGTGGGGGGCCCGTGAGTTCGCGGCGCCTGCATCGCGGGCAAGCCCGGCTCCTACAGCTGGCGCGGGCTCTGTTGGAGCTGGCTTGCCTGCGATGGCGTCGGTGGGGTGTCAGTGCGTTCGCGGCGTTTGCATCGCGGGCAAGCCCGGCTCCTACAGGCTGGCGCGGGCTCTGTTGGAGCTGGCTTGCCTGCGATGGCGTCGGTGGGGTGTCAGTGCGTTCGCGGCGTCTGTATCGCGGGCAAGCCCGGCTCCTACAGGCTGGCGCGGGCTCTGTTGGAGCTGGCTTGCCTGCGATGGCGTCGGTGGGGTGTCCGCGAATTCGCGGCGTCTGCATCGCGGGCAAGCCCGGCTCCTACAGGTTGCGCGGGCTCTGTTGGAGCTGGCTTGCCTGCGATGGCGTCGGAGGGGTGTCCGTGAGTTCGCGGCGTCTGTATCGCGGGCAAGCCCGGCTCCTACAGGCTGCGTGGGCTCTGTTGGAGCTGGCTTGCCTGCGATGGCTTCGGTGGGGTGTCAGTGGGTTCGCGGCGTTTGCATCGCGGGCAAGCCCGGCTCCTACAGGTTGCGCGGGCTCTGTTGGAGCTGGCTGGCTTGCGATGGCGTCGGTGGGGTGTCAGTGGGTTCGCGGTGTCTGCATCGCGGGCAAGCCCGGCTCCTACAGGCTGGCGCGGGCTCTGTTGGAGCTGGCTTGCCTGCGATGGCCTCGGTGGGGTATCCGTGAGTTCGCGGCGTCTGTATCGCGGGCAAGCCCGGCTCCTACAGCTGGCGCGGGCTCTGTTGGAGCTGGCTTGCCTGCGATGGCGTCGGAGGGGTGTCAGTGCGTTCGCGGCGTCTGTATCGCGGGCAAGCCCGGCTCCTACAGGCTGGCGCGGGCTCTGTTGGAGCTGGCTTGCCTGCGATGGCGTCTGCATCGTTGGCAAGCCAACTCACACAGCGATTACGCTAGAAGGTGACGCTGGCGCTGAGCCTGGCCGTACGGGGTTCGCCCACATTGACCTGCAACGCACTGCCGGTGCTCGATGGGTAGTAGTGTTTGTCAAAGAGGTTGTCGACGTTCAGTTGCAGGCGCGTCTTGTACCCCGCCATCGGTACGTCCCAGCGCAAGAACGCATCCGCCACCGTGTAGCTGCTCATGTAGAACGTGTTTTCGTTGTTTCCGGCGCGGTCACCGACATAGCGAGCACCGCCGCCCGCATGCCAGTCACCCAGCCCCGCAGGCACCTGCAAGTGGTGGCTCAGGTAGAGGCTGGCGACGTGTTCAGGCGCCTGACCCAGACGATTACCTTCATTTTGCGGGTCGTCAAGAATCTCGGTTCGGGTGTAGGCATAGGTACCGATCATGTCCCAGCGCTCGGCAATGCGCCCGGTTACATCCAGCTCCAGACCACGGGAACCCACCTTGCCCGCCGCCTCGTTGATACCGGTTACTGCCGAAGGGGTCACAACGTTTTTCTTCTCGATGTCGAACAGCGCCAGGTTCAGGTTGAGGCCAGGCGCGAGGTCATACTTGGCACCGACTTCGTAACTACGCCCCTCTTCAGGATCAAAGGTATTGCCATTGTCGTCCACATCGTCATTGGGCACGAATGAACGGCTGTAGTTACCGTAAAGCGACAGGTCGTCATTGACCTTGAAAACCACCCCCAGCATCGGCAGGAAGGTGGCGCCATTGCTGTCACGGTTCAACTTCCGCTTGCTGCCCAGCCCCTGTTCGCTGAACTGGTCGTAATGCTGATAACGGCCACCCAAGACCAGAATCCACTGATCGTTCAGGTGCCAATTGTCTTTCAGGTAGAGCGACGTGGAGGTCAGCTGATTGCTCAGGTTGCTGTCGGCCTGGCTGATGAGGCTTGGCTTATCCATGCCACCGTAAACCGGCAAATAGATATTGAAGTCTTTGTCCACGGCATTGCGGTAGGTCTTGCCGCGGAACTTGTCAGAGTCTTCCTGCTCGGCACCGATCAGCAGGTCGTGCTGTTGCCCCAGAAATACCTGCTGGCCAATGAAGTCCAGGCTGGCATAGCGGGTTTCGTAATCGTAGAGCCCACCATTGGCCCGGCGCTGCAGTACACCGCTGGCAGACAGTGCCGAGGGTTGGGCAATCGCCAGGCTGTAGCGGTCGTTATTCCAGCCGTAGGTCAGGCGGGTCTTCCAGGCATCGCTCAGTTGGTACTCAAACCGCGCCGTGGCAGTTTCGCTGATCCCCTCGGTTTTTGCCCAATGCTCATCCAGCCGCTTGTCATAGTCGACGCTGGCGGGATGCCCATCGACAAACACGGTGCCACGGTCAAACGGGCTCGTGTAATCGTTGTATTCGTAGGCCAGTGTGAGGCTGGCGCGCTCACCGGTCCAACTGAGCGATGGCGCAATGAGGGTATGCTGGTCGACCCCGTAGTTACGCCAGTAGTCCTCACTCTGCCGCTCGGCTACCAGGCGATAGGCCAGGCCGGTATCACCCAGAGGGCCGGTGGTGTCCACCCCAAAGCTGCCACCACCTTCACTGAAGGCTGAGCCACTGAGCGTGGTGCTGCGCACGTATTGGGGTTGTTTGCTGATCACATTGATCACGCCGCCAGGCTCCATAGCGCCATACAGCAGCGAGGCCGGCCCCTTGAGGACTTCGACGCGCTCGGTGGTGGCGCTGAAGTTGTGCGAGACCACCGAGCGTACCCCGTCACGCAGGATGGAGCCGTCGTCGTTGGTGCCAAACCCGCGCTTGACCAGCGAGTCCTTGGTGTTGCCCAGGGTATTGCCCTGGCTGACACCACTGACGAACTTCATGGCATCGTCCAGCGAGCGAACGTTGTAGTCGGCAATGGTCTGCGGTGTCACCACGTTGACCGACTGTGCCTCGTCCTTGAGTGGAACGTCACTTTTGCTCGCCGTACTGGCACTGCTGGCACGGTAACCTTCTGCCGTGTCGGAAGCCTCGGCGGCGATCTGCGTCGCAGGCAGTGTGGTCTGTGCAGGTTCGGCAGCAGCCGGAACAGACAGCATGGCGCTGGTCAGCGCACAGAGCAGGAAGGGAGCGGAAGGTGAACGAGAAAACAGGTTGGATACGGCGTTCAAAGGCGATGCTCAAAGGGGTGTGAATGGCATCGATTTTAATTTGGTAATGATTCTCATGTAAATATTGCAAATGATTCAATGTGTTCATCGACAGCAAACCCGGCCCCTACAACAGGGTAGAAACCAGGCTCGGCAGTACGTGCCCTCAGGCGCGAGCGGCATCCAGCATGCCTTTCTCGACGATGAAGTCGATCACGGTATGCAGCCCATGCCCGGTCTTGAGGTTAGTGAACGCCCAGGGTCGCGCAGGGCGCATGCGCTGGGTATCACGCTCCATCACTTCCAGTGAAGCCCCCACGTAGGGCGCCAGGTCGATCTTGTTGATCACCAGAAAGTCCGATTTGGTGATACCCGGGCCACCCTTGCGCGGGATTTTTTCGCCCTCGGCCACGTCGATCACGTACACCGTAAGGTCGGCCAGTTCCGGGCTGAAAGTGGCACTGAGGTTATCGCCACCACTCTCGACGAAGATCACTTCCAGGTTGCCAAACTTACGCGCCAGCTCTTCCACTGCGGCAAGGTTCATCGAAGCATCTTCGCGGATGGCGGTATGCGGACAGCCACCGGTTTCCACACCAACAATACGTTCGGGGGCCAGGGCGCCCGCTTCGGTAAGGATGCGCTGGTCTTCCTTGGTGTAGATGTCGTTGGTCACCACGGCGATCTCGTAATGGTCGCGCATCGCTTTGCACAGGGCTTCGAGCAATGCGGTCTTGCCGGAGCCGACCGGACCGCCGACACCAACGCGCAGGGGTTGCTTGTAGCTTTGCATGGCAGTTTCCTCAGGAGCGGAATAATCGGGTGTATTGGGTTTCGTGACGAGCCGAGGCGATGGCCAGCAACGGCAGGCCACCCCCGAGTTGCGCGTCAGGGAGTGTCAGGGCCGTGTCCAGCACGCCAGGCAGCTCGCCGCACAGGTCGCGTAGCAGGCTCTGGGCAGCCTGTTGACCGAAGGGCACCAGCTTGACCCCCGCCATTACCGCGCCTTCCAGCCAGGCGAAGCCGTGGCCGAGGGCAAGGTCACGTAACGGGATGCCCCAGTGCGCGGCCAGCCAGGCCATGCCGCCCAGTTGGGTCAGTTCCAGGCTCGGGCGCCATGCCGGCGCCTGACACAGTTGCCAGCCATCCAGCAACCGGGCCAGAGCCATGCCACGCTGGCGCTCTTCCAGGCGCAGCTCGGCGGTTTCGCGGTTGGCCAGCAGGAACTGGCTCCAATGGGCGAACGCCGAGGCGTCATCGTCACAGCAGGCCTGATACAGGCGCGCCAGCAGTGGCCAGTCGAGGTGGCCAAGGGTGTCTTCGAGCTGCTCACGCTGCCAGGCGCGAAAGCCTTCGGCACCGCATACCCAGCCCGCCTCCACCGCCCACTCCAGGCCTTGCGAGTAGGTGAAGCCACCTACCGGCAGGTTGGGGCTGGCCAACTGCAGCAGGCGCAGCAGCTTGAGATCAGTACTCATCAGCCGGCCAGCACCAGTGCTGCACCCGCCAGCAAGCCTCCACCGAAGAGGTGTTGCAGGCGACTATGGCGACGCAGCAGGCAACCGCCGACGAAGCCCACCCACAACAGCATGGCGCTGACGGCCACGAAACCGGCACTGAATACCCAGAAGGCACCAGGGCTGGCCTCGACCCCGTGGGCCCAGCCGTGGAACAGGGCAAACTGTGGCATGGCCAGTGCCAGCAAGCCCTGACGGCTCGGCAACAGCAGTGCGCCAGCTGCAACCAGCAACGAGCCAATGATCATGCTTTCCATACCCGGCACACCACCCAGTAGATGGCCCAGCACGGCGCCACCCAACATGGCGCTCAGGGTCAGCAACGGCAGTGCCAGGGTGCGGCCGGTCAATGCGGCCAAGACACCGGTACCCAGCAACATCAGCAAGTGGTCAAGGCCGGTCAGCGGGTGCAGCAGGCCGTCCTGCAGCGGGTAGGTGTCATGCCCCGGATGGGCGAAGGCCGGTAGCGCAGTCAGCAACAGTACAAGGGCCAGGGTCTTTTTCATGGGGGTGTCTCCAGGTCGAATTCAGGGGTGGGCGTGGCCGGGCACACGCACGAAGGGGTGGTCGTGGGCATGGCTATGGTCATGGCTATGCGGTGCGCTCTGGTAAGCGCCCGCCTCTGGCTCGAACGGCGCCTGCTCCTGGGCAACCTGCAAGCCCAGACCTCGCACCATGTCGTCCAGCACATGGTCGTGCTGGTAGCGCAACAAACCGGCTTCGATCTGCAATGGCACATGGCGGTTGCCCAGGTGATAGGCCGCACGCGCCAACAGCAACGGGTCGTCGCTACGCACCGTTGACACCTGCTCGGCGGCCGCCTGTACCCGAATCACTTCTGTGCCCTGCTCGTTTGCCAGCAGCTCGCCACCGCGAATCAGTTGGCCACGCTCCAGCATCAGGCCAGCCTCTCGGCCATCGTCCAGGGTGATGCGCACGCGGCTCTTGATGCGGGTGTCGAGAGCGAGGGTGACGGTGCCGCTGACTCGCGGCGCATCCGCTACCCGGTGGGTTAAGACAATCATGCTTGCTCCTTCAAAACAGGAAGTAACGCTGCGCCATGGGCAACACACTGGCCGGTTCACACACCAGCAATTCGCCGTCGGCGCGTACTTCGTAGGTCTGTGAGTCCACCTCGATCGTTGGCTGCAGGCCGTTGTGCACCATGTCGCCCTTGCGCACACGACGACAGCCGCTCACCACGCCAATCAGGCTGCGCAGGCCCAACGCCTGATCCACGCCACGGCTTACCGCCGCCTGGGACAAAAAGGTCATGCGCGTGGCATGTCGGGCAGCCCCCAGGGCGCCAAACATCGGTCGGTAGTGAACCGGTTGCGGGGTCGGGATCGAACCGTTGATGTCCCCCATCGGCGCCATGGCAATCATCCCGCCCTTGATTACCAGCGACGGCTTGACGCCAAAGAACGCCGGCGACCAGAGCACCAGGTCGGCAAGCTTGCCAGCCTCGACCGAGCCCACCTCATGGGCAATGCCATGGGTGAGTGCCGGGTTGATGGTGTACTTGGCGATGTAGCGCTTGACCCGGAAGTTGTCGTTGCGGGCGGTGTCGGGTGCCAGAGGGCCGCGCCGCCGTTTCATCTGGTGGGCGACCTGCCAGGTACGCAACACCACTTCACCGACGCGGCCCATGGCCTGGGAGTCGGACGACGTCATGGAGAAAGCGCCCATGTCGTGCAGGATGTCTTCGGCAGCGATGGTCTCGCGGCGAATCCGTGATTCGGCGAAGGCCACATCCTCGGGAATACTCGGGTCAAGGTGGTGGCAGACCATCAGCATGTCGAGGTGCTCATCCACCGTGTTGACGGTGTACGGCAAGGTCGGGTTGGTCGAGGATGGCAGCACGTTGCCGAAGGCAGCGGCACGGATGATGTCCGGTGCATGTCCACCGCCCGCCCCTTCGGTATGAAAGGTATGGATGGTGCGATCACCGATGGCCGCCAGGGTGTCCTCGACGCAACCGGATTCGTTGAGGGTGTCACTGTGGATCGCCACCTGCACGTCAGTTTCTTCAGCCACGTTCAGGCAGCAATCGATGGCTGCAGGCGTCGAGCCCCAGTCTTCGTGCAACTTGAGACCCACGGCACCGGCCTCGATCTGTTCGCGCAGGGCTTCGGGCCGCGAAGCGTTGCCCTTGCCCAACAGGCCGATATTGATCGGCAACGCATCAGCGGCCTGCAACATGCGCGACAGGTACCAAGGGCCCGGCGTGCAGGTGGTGGCATTGGTGCCCGTGGCCGGCCCCGTGCCGCCACCAATGAAGGTGGTGACGCCAGAGGTCAGCGCCTCCTCGACCTGCTGCGGGCAGATAAAGTGAATGTGCGAATCGATGCCACCGGCCGTGACAATCTTGCCCTCGGCCGCGATGACTTCGGTGCCAGGCCCTACCGGCACGGTTACCCCCGGCTGCACGTCGGGGTTGCCCGCCTTGCCGATGCGCGCGATGCGACCGTGCTTGACGCCGATGTCGGCCTTGACGATGCCCCAGTGGTCGATGATCAGCGCATTGGTCAACACCAGGTCCATTGCGTCTGCTGCGAGCATCTGGCCCTGGCCCATGCCATCGCGGATCACCTTGCCACCGCCAAACTTCACCTCTTCACCGTAGATTGTGAAGTCCTTCTCGACTTCCACCCACAGGTCAGTGTCGGCCAGACGCACGCGGTCGCCGACGGTGGGGCCAAACATGTCGGCGTAGGCCTGACGAGAAATTCGGCTCATGCGCCTGTCTCCAGCTTGCCCATCACCCGCCCCTGAAAACCGTAGACCTCCCGTTTGCCGGCATATGCCACCAGGTTGACGGTACGCGACTGGCCGGGCTCAAAGCGCACGGCTGTACCGGCGGCGATGTCCAGGCGGAAACCGCGGGTGGCTTCACGGTCGAATACCAAGGCGTTGTTGACCTCATAAAAGTGGTAGTGCGACCCGACCTGAATTGGCCGGTCGCCGTGGTTCGCGACGCTGACACGCAGCGCTTCGCGGCCTGTATTGAGTTCGAGGTCGCCGTCGGCGACCAGTACTTCTCCGGGGATCATGGCGTTCTCCAGCAGCGACAGTCAGACGATCGGGTCATGGACGGTGACCAGCTTGGTCCCATCGGGGAAGGTCGCTTCCACCTGCACGTCGTGGATCATTTCTGCGACCCCTTCCATCACCTGCTCACGACCCACGACTTCACGGCCCAGGCTCATCAGCTCGGCGACCGTACGGCCATCCCGGGCACCCTCCATTACGGCGGCGCTGATCAGCGCCACGGCCTCGGGGTAGTTGAGTTTCAGCCCTCGGTCGCGGCGCCGCTCGGCGAGCAACGCCGCGGTGAACAGCAGCAACTTGTCTTTTTCTCTTGGCGTCAGTTCCATGGTGTGTTTTCTCAGGTAGCCCAGATGCGTGGCGGGCACGGCGGCAGGCCGACAACAGCAGGTCGCAAGGCGTGCCACAGCCGTTGCAGGGTGGATTGCAGGCGTTGGTTGTCGTGGTCCAGCAGGCGGACCACCAGCAGTTGCCCCAGCAGGGTTGCCCCGGCGGGAGCGGCAAGGTCGTCGATCAGGGCGCGGACCTGTTCCAACAGCTCCGGGTCAGCCGGAGCGGCGCAGAACGTCGCCAGCAGCGGGTAGCCGCCGAGTTTGCCCAGGCGCCCGCCCTCGAGGCGCAAGCGTTCATGCAGGCCTGGGTCATCAGGCATGTCGATGTGCAAGCAGCTGTCCAGCGCACCATGGCTAAAGATCTCGCCCATCACCGGACGCCCAAGGCACAGGGTTTCCCACGCCAGCAGACGGGCACCGGGGGCCAGGCTAAAGTGGGTCTGCAACAACACACGGGCGCCAGGAAAGCAGATGCTGTCCTGAGGTAGCCACTCCAGGATGCTGTCTTCTGCCAGGTGAAAATGCTGCTTGAGGATCGAAGTCGGGCCGGCACTGCGGTAGAACTTGGTAGCGCCGGGCATGGTCATCAGCGCGTGGCTGCCTGGCTCCAGGTGGATATCCAGCGCCAGGCGGTCTCCCCCCACCACGCCGCCCGGCGGGTGCAGCACATACACGTGACACGGCGCGCCCTCCGGGTAGAACGGACGTTGCACCAAAAGAGGTCCGAAGTGACGCCGCGCACCAATACAGGTCTTCGTGTCACAACGAACAAAACGCAGCGTGAGCTCGGCGCTCCAGCCTGCAGGAATGCAAGCGGCGTCGAGTGGTTCAGCAACAGACATGCATTCCGCCCCGGTGAACACTGGGCACTGCGTGCCCAAAGGGCGAGCAGGCCACAGGTACAGTTAAACAACCCTCACCTCATGCACGACAACAGCGCACAACGTGCTTGACCAATCGATCAGCTATCGATGCAGGGGCCAATGCAGGTTGTGGGCCAATTACCGACGTGCGTGGTTGTGGCGCAGCAAGCCATGCACCAAACACAGGCTGCGCGGCGAACTACCCTTGAGGTGGGTAGGCGCACGAGGGCGATGCCATGAAGGTCGACAAACGACAAGCCCGATTGATCGACGCATTGGCACGGCTCGGCTTTGTCATCGGTGGTCTGGGTTTCGTCAGCGTGCTGGCGATCATCACTGGGTTCGACGTGTTCAACAGGCTGTGGCTGGCGCTGCTGGTAGTGATTTTGATCTTTACCACGGCCTGCTGGCTGGTCGGCCTGGCTTGCGCGCGAGCGTCCAGTACACCAGCCGATACATCACCCAAAGCGCCGGAGAGAGCCGTCCCTGTGCGCCGTCGACGACCTCACGAGCTGATCCTGCTCACGCTTATCATGCTGCTGTTCGTCGGCGGATACACCGCAACGGCCTATCTGGCAGCGCGCGCTGGCGCAGCAATTGTCGCCACCTGCGTTACCCAATTAACCAGCACCTTGGTCGCCAACGAGCAGGAACAGGCACTGGCCTACCTGGTGGGCCCGGTATGCCAGTGCATCTCCCAACGCTTTATGGAGAAAAACGGGGTTGTCCGCCTCGCCCTGCTACACAGCCAGTGGTTCAACATTGCCACCTATTCAGCAGTGACCGACGCTGAGCAAATGGCCTGCATGGAACGATTTCTGAACCGCGCCCCGCCACCCACTCACAGCCTGCAGCCCAACCGCACGAAGGACTGAAGACTTGATGTAAATCAGACGCAACGCGGCTGATCGTCGTACACCTTCCAACAGGCCTCCACCCTCCTTGCCATCTGGGAGCATCACTATGTCGACTGATCCAAGCCAGCACAAAGCCCTGTCCGCGCTATGCCAGGGTGAAACCGAAGAGCATTGGATAGAAGCCTTGAATGACGGCACCCATGTGCTGATTCGTTCGTTACAGGAGCGTGATCGCCTGCGCGAATTCCAGTTTGTCAGGCACTTGTCGGCCGAAGCCCGTCGCGCTCGTTTCATGGGCGGATTCAACCGAGAAGACCTCACCCTGCTCGACCAGTTGATGGACCTGGATGGCCACGACCGTGTCGCCTACGTCGCGCTGGCGCATGTCGACGGCGAGTTGCACGAAGTCGGTGTGAGCCGCTATGCGGCCATACCAGGGGAGAAACACTGCGAATGCGCCGTAGCGGTTGCCGACGACTGGCAACGCCGGGGTTTGGGCACACTATTGATGCAGCACCTGATCGAGGCTGCCCGCCGCAATGGGTTCAAGCAGATGATCTCACTGGATCTGGCCAGTAACTACGGCATGCATCGGTTGGCGAAAAAGCTGGGGTTTACCAGTCGCTATGACAACGGCCAGTTCAGCGAACTGACCCATGAACTCGACCTGAGCCGCTAACCGTCCCGCACACGCCCCGGCTCACCGGGGCGCGCCAAACCGGGTGACCATTAACCATCGAAGTCCTCAGGGGTGACCACCAGCACACTGCTGGGCATCCGGTACAAGACATCTTCCACCGTACTGCCGAAGCCTTTGCTCACCCCTCGCCGATGCACACGCCCCATGACAATGACATCGATATCGCGGGTTTCGGAAAAGCTGGACAAGACCTTTGCCGGGTTACCGACAATCATGTGCCGATTTTCAGGGGGGATACCATTGCGTTCGGCCAGCTCATTGAAGCTTTCCCCCTGAATATCGTAAACCTTCTGCGCCAGGCTTGAGGAAAACAGCATCGAACCAGTGGAAAAACCGTATTCTCCCGTTCCCATCGACGAAAGGTCATGGGCATACACCAGATGCACTTCAGCCTTGCACTGCATCGCCAGTTTCAGCGCCTCATAAATGATCCGGTCATTGAAACCCTTGTACTGGTCGTCTGGGTGGAAGGGATCAACAGCAGCCACAATCCTGCGCGGCAACGCATTGCGGGTTTTGCACACAAAGTGCAATGGCGCCTTGCACTCGCGTAGCAAATGAACATCCAGGGTAGTGAACATCGCGCGCATGAGGCGTGACTCGTGCTCGACCTCCTTGATCACCAGATCAATCGGCTCCTCACGCAGGTGCGCCAGAATTTCCGGCAATACCTGCTCGGCCCACACCACTTCGGTCGTGACCTCGATACCCAACTTGCGCATTGGCCGGGCCTGGTCCTCAAGCCAGGCATGGTGCCGCTCCACATAACCCTCGCGCATCTGCTGCAGCGCCTCAGCATTGACCAGTCCCGCTGTTGCGAGCCCCTCCACATAGTCGAAGGCGACAATATGCAGCGGTTCATCCCGTGCCTTTGCCAAGGCTGAGGCTCTGTCAAAGGCCGGGCCGGCTTTCATCAACGGCGAGGACACCAACATAAGATGTTTTTGCATGGTCATGACGCACCTCTCATTAGACGGAAGTTGGCCTGCAGCCCTTCAAGCAGGAAGCGTGCTGCCCAAAGGCAATTCACGCCCTATCCTGCGGCCACCCGCCCCCTGCGGCTTGATGTGGGTCAGAGTCCGTATTTCTTTTACCGGCAAAACGACACACGGTCGCGGATCCACGATTTCAGGGCCATACTCATTGATCCAGATCAACCTTTCAGCCCCTCACCAGGAGCAGCCTGTTGAGAGTGATCAGAACCGATGCGCTGCGCTCAGGAGACACAGCCATGGCGAAAATGAAAGCGGCAATCTTCGTTGAAAAAGGCCGTATTGTTCTGGATGAAAAGCCAATTCCAGAGATTGGACCGCTGGATGCACTGCTGCGCATTACCACCACCACGATCTGCGGCACCGATGTCCACATCCTGCGCGGTGAATACCCGGTCGCCAAAGGGCTGACCATTGGTCACGAACCCGTCGGGATCATCGAGAAACTCGGCTCACAAGTCTTGGGGTTCAGCGAAGGACAGCGGGTGATCGCTGGCGCAATCACGCCCAGTGGCCATAGCTACGCCTGCCTGTGCGGCTGCGCATCCCAGGATGGCCCCGGCACACGGCATGGCTTCCGTGCTACGGGAGGCTGGAAGTTCGGCAACATCATCGATGGTTGCCAGGCCGAGTATGTGCGGGTACCGGACGCCATGGTCAACCTCTCCCCGATACCCGATACCCTCACCGATGAGCAGGTGCTGATGTGCCCCGACATCATGTCCACCGGCTTTTCCGGTGCGGAGCGTGGCGGCGTGCAAATCGGTGATACCGTTGCGGTGTTCGCCCTGGGCCCGATTGGATTATGCGCGGCGGCCGGTGCCCGGCTGATGGGAGCCACCACCGTCATCGGCGTTGACACCGTTGCTGCACGGCTGCAGGTCGCTAAACAGCTGGGCGTTACCCACACCGTCGACTTCAAGGTCGGCAATGTAGTCGATCAGATCATGGCGCTCACCGATGGACGCGGTGTCGATGTCGCCATCGAGGCACTGGGTACGCAGGCCACCTTTGAGTCGGCACTGCGGGTTCTGCGCCCCGGTGGCGTGCTTTCAAGCCTGGGCGTGTACTCGAGCGACTTGCGCATACCGGTCGATGCATTCGCTGCCGGCCTTGGCGACTACCGTATCGTTACCACCCTGTGCCCTGGCGGCAAGGAACGGATGCGCCGCCTGATGAACGTTGTCGCCAGTGGTCGCGTCGACCTCAAGCCGCTGGTCACCCATCATTTCAAACTTGACGATATCGAAGCCGCTTATGACCTGTTCGCCCACCAACGTGACGGGGTCATGAAAGTCGCCATTACGCCTTGAGCAGTAGCTAAACGCATAGAGCACCAAACCGTATAGTTTCAGGCATGGAGGCTGTTCCCCCTACAGTGACCGGGAGCATGCGAAATGTTTTCAACCCTGATGAGCAAGCCACGATTACCGGACATGGCGGCCTTGCGACGCCGCGAAGTGGAGCTGCCCTGCAACCCGGAATTGGCGGCCGCCAACAGCAGGACGAACTTTACGATTTACGCCCACCTGCAGGGTTTGAATATTGAAGACCTGCACCTGGACCTGAGCCCTAAACACCTGGTGCTCAGTGGCTGGGCCGTTCAACGGCGTGCCGACGCATCACTGTGCGCCGGGCCGTTTCGCTCCTCACACCGCCTTCCTGCCTCGGTATCGCTGAACAACTTCAGCCTCACCTTCAACGAAGGCCTTTTTACACTCAGGCTCTTGAAAAAAGGACATTTGAAACACGCCTTGTAACCGTCGACATCCGTCGACAGGAGAGTCGTCATGCTGATCGAACTCGAAAAGGACACACCAACCAGCCGCTGGCTGGTTCATCTGGACACATGGGTCGTGGCCTTTCGGAGCGAAGCAGAAGCCACCTGTTTCGTGCAGCGTCTGGAAGACCGAATCAAAGCACCACACGTACTGCCACCTTGCGCGCCGCCCACCCGTTGGCACGGCACATCCTCCAGCCCTGCTCCCAGGCAGCGCATCACTCACCCACTGCACGTCGACTTCCAGCGATGACTCCACTGCAAGGTCTTAGTGCCAAGTGGTCTCTCCTTCAGAAGTTCACCGCGTCCCCATGGAGCAAGACGCTATGCAACCTAACAATAACGCAGTCGCTCTAGAACACGCAGAACTGCAAACAACGCCCACCGTTTCACGCACCAGGCTGTTCTCGTTAGGCGCTTCCTGTGCTCAATGCGCAGTACGCGCCTTTTGTTTGCCGGGTGGCTGCTCACATGCCGAGCGCGACACCTTCAATTCATTGATCTCACAGCGCATGCGCATCAAGAAAGGCGCTGCCCTTTACCATTCCAATGATCCGCTAACCTACCTCTACGCCGTACGCATGGGCTGTTTCAAGATTTCCTTGATCGACGCCCACGGCCGCGGCATGGTTGCCGACTTCATGATGGCCGGTGAAGTGATGGGGCTTGATGCCATCAGCACCTCGCGCTATGCCTGCAGCGCATTGGCGCTGGAAGACAGCGAAGTGTGCCCGATCCCCTATCACCAGATCGAGCAACTGGCCCGCAACTGCCCCGCTCTGCAACAAGCCCTGAACCGCCTGATGAGCCGGCAGATCGTCCGGGACAATGAGCGGCTGCTGATGATGTGCAACATGAACGCCGATGAGCGCTTCGCCGCTTTTCTTCTACAGTTATCCCAACGCTATGCCATGCGTGGCTATTCGGCACTGGGTTTTGTTTTGCGTATGACCCGCGAAGACATTGCCTCATACCTGGGTTTGAGGCTCGAAACCATCTGCCGGTGCATGGCACGCCTGCGCGATTTGCAGATCGTTCGCTTTGCGGGGCGCGAGGTGGAAATTCTGGACATGCCCGCACTCATGGCGATGGAGCATCACTGGAGTACGTGACGCGTCGCCCATGCCAAGGCCCGACAACGAACTGCCGGGCGGGCACGCGGGAACAACCAGCCTGGCCACAGCGCGTGGTATCAGCCTGTTGGCAGGGTTGTTGAGGAGACACGCCATGCACGTCACGTTTCTCGGCGCCGCCGGTACGGTTACCGGCAGCAAGTACCTACTGGAACATAACGGTCAGCGCGTACTGGTCGACTGCGGGCTGTTTCAGGGCTACAAACATTTGCGGGTACGCAACTGGGCCCCGTTCCCCATACCACCGCGCAGCCTGGACGCCATCGTCCTGACCCACGCTCACCTGGACCACAGCGGCTACATCCCGGCACTGGTGAGGGACGGTTACCGCGGGCCCATCTACGCCACAGAGGCCACCTGTGAACTGGCCAGGATCCTGTTGCTCGACAGCGGTCGCCTGCAAGAGGAACAGGCCGAATACGCCAATCGACGAGGCTTCTCCAAACACCATCCGGCGCTGCCGCTGTACACCGAGGACGACGCCAAGCGCGCCCTCAAGCACTTTCGCCCCATTGCCCTGCACCATCCACAAGACATTCTCGCCGACGTCCGGATACACCTGAGGTCTGCCGGTCACATCCTTGGGGCGGCAACCGTGGAGATCATCGCCGACGGTTCTACCTGGGTATTTTCCGGTGATCTGGGCCGTTTCAACGACCCGATCATGCTCGCCCCGGAGCTCATCGAAGAGGCCGACTACCTGTTCGTTGAATCCACCTACGGTGATCGCCTGCACCCACCCGAAGAAACCGAAAAGCAATTGGCTGACGTCATCACCCGCACAGCCCTGCGCCATGGCATTAC
Organism: Pseudomonas sp. HLS-6; assembly: GCF_002753995.1. NCBI lineage: Bacteria > Pseudomonadati > Pseudomonadota > Gammaproteobacteria > Pseudomonadales > Pseudomonadaceae > Pseudomonas > Pseudomonas sp. HLS-6. The sequence continues at coordinate 1,894,025 of NZ_CP024478.1, read as the reverse complement.
TCTGGTTCCGTCCTTTGCCGTGGGCCGTGCCCAACTGCTGATGTATCACCTCTCGCGCCTTAAACAGAGCGGCGCGATTCCTGACCTGCCGATCTATTTGAACAGCCCCATGGCGACAGATGCGACGGTGCTGTATCAGCGATTTTGCAGTGAACACCGGCTGTCCCCACGCGAATGCGAGTCGATGTGTCGCGTCACCCACATCGTGCGCACCGTTGAAGAATCCAAACGCCTGGACCAACAGCGTGGCCCAGCCGTGATTATCGCCGCCAGCGGAATGGCCACTGGTGGACGAGTGCTGTTCCACCTCAAGACCTTGGCGCCCAACCCGCATAACACCCTGTTGTTTTCCGGCTATCAGGCAGGCGGCACCCGGGGTGCACAGATCATCGCCGGTGCGCCCTCCGTTCGACTGCACGGCGAAGATGTTCCGGTGCGAGCCGAAGTGGTGTCCCTGGAGAGCCTGTCGGCACATGCCGACGCCGATGAAATCATGCAATGGCTGCGTGGCTTCAAGCGCCCGCCAAAACACACCTATGTAGTGCATGGTGAACCGGCGGCAGCCGATACCCTGCGCCGCCGCATCAGCCTTGAGCTCGGCTGGTCCGTCTCGGTACCGGAACATCTGGAACAGGCCGAGATAGCGGCTGCAAGCCCCAACACCGCCACAGCACCCAACGCAAAATAGGCTTGTACATGAAAATATATTTGTACAATATAACTCGACAACCATTGCGCCGACGCCCTCCCTGAACACGAACGCGTTACCGGCAGGAGCTCCCATGAACCGCTTCAATCCACGAAAGCTGGCCTTGTCCAAATGGACAGCCTGCACACCACTCAATCGAGAGAAACACTTTCTGGTAACCGATCTGCTGCATGACGAACAAGGCACATTGCTGAAGATCGAGCTCCAAGCCATCTACAGCGGTCGTAGCGAATGGCTGGACTGGCGCGAGCTTCGCGACAGCGAGCGCTGGAGGACAGGCTGGCAATGACTCCAAATTGATACAAAAAATATCTATACAAAAAAATTGACTTGTACAGATATTGCCTTAGCCTTAACTTGTACAAATTCCTACAGATGTACAAGTTAGAGGCCTATGGATGTCGACCTTCCTGCAGCAGTTCGCCGAGCGATTCGCCGCCCTGGATCGCGACCACCTGGAGCACCTTTCAAGCCTCTACAGCACTGACGTGTGCTTTATCGACCCGCTGCATCAGATCAATGGGCTGAACGCCCTGCAGCGTTATTTTTCCGAGCTGTATGCCAATGTCGAGGACTTGAGCTTCCAGTTCCACGGCCATGACACCGTCGCCGAAGGTTCAGGCTACCTGCGCTGGACCATGACCTACCGTCACCCCCGCCTGCGCGGTGGAGCGCCTGTCAGCGTTACCGGGTGCTCCCATGTGCGGTGGGCAGACAAGGTCTACTATCACCGCGACTACTTCGATGCCGGCGCACTGCTCTACGAACACCTGCCGTTGCTGGGTAGCGTGATCCGCGGGCTCAAGCGGAGGCTGGCATGAAGCGGATCTGGCTTACCGGCGCCAGCAGCGGGATTGGCGCAGCCTTGGCCGAAGTGCTGCTTGAGCAAGGCCATCAGCTTGCACTGACCGCACGCAGCACGGCCCCACTGCAACAACTCGCGACACGCTTCCCCGGGCAGGTTCTGCTCGTGCCAGGCGACCTGCTCGACAGCAATCAGGTCAGGCAAATTGGCGAGCGCATCACTCAACACTGGGGCGCGCTGGATCAAGTCATCGCCAATGCCGGTACCTGCGAATATCTGACGCCCGACCACTTCGAGGCCGCGCTGGTGATGCGCGTGGTTCAAGCCAACCTGTTTACCGCCAGCCTGACCATCGAGACCGCACTGCCCCTGCTGCAACGCGGCCATGAGCCGCACCTGGTGGCCATAGGCAGTTCAGTGACCTTTCTGCCCCTCCCGCGAGCAGGTGCCTACGGTGCCTCCAAAGCGGCCCTGCGCTACCTGATCGATTCACTGCGGATCGACCTGGATGCCCAAGGCATCGCGGTCACGCTGGTCAGCCCGGGTTTTGTCGACACGCCCCTGACACGACGCAACGACTTCCCCATGCCGTTGCGCTGGTCGGCGGAAAAAGCCGCTCGCCACATCGCCCGAAAACTGGAGCGCCGTCCTTATGAAGTGGCGTTTCCAGCACTGTTTATCGCCTGCCTGAAGCTGCTCGGCCACCTGCCAAAACACTGGCAACTGGCACTGGGCAAGCGGCTTGCACGGCCTGGCCAGGAGTCCTGACCCCATGCGTATTGCAATCGTCGGCAGCGGAATTGCCGGCCTGACGGCAGCCTACCTGCTGCAGCGTAACCACGACATCACCGTATTCGAGGCCGAAGGGCGAGTAGGCGGCCATACCCATACCGTAAACGTTCAATTGAACGAGCAGAACTATGCGGTCGACACCGGCTTCATCGTCTTCAACAACTGGACCTACCCGAATTTCATCGCCCTGATGGACCATCTGGGCGTGACCTCACGCCCCACCGAGATGAGCTTTTCGGTACATGAGCCAAAGACCGGCCTGGAGTACAACGGCAATAACCTCAACAGCCTCTTCGCTCAACGCAGCAACCTGATTTCACCGGCGTTCTGGGGAATGCTGCGGGACATTCTGCGCTTCAACCGCGAAGCACCACTGGACCTCGACCGCCAGCACATCGACGCCAGCACGACCCTCGGCAGCTACCTGCAACAGCGTGGCTACGGCAATCGCTTCATCGAACACTACATCGTGCCGATGGGGGCGGCGATCTGGTCGATGTCACTGGCCGACATGCTCGGCTTTCCCTTGGCGTTCTTCGTACGTTTTTTTCGCAACCATGGCCTGCTCTCCGTCACCAACCGCCCGCAATGGCGAGTTATCCAGGGCGGCTCCAGTGCCTACATCAAGCCGCTGACAGCCAGCTTCGCCAAGCACATCCGCCTGAACTGCCCGGTGCAACGCGTACGCCGTGACACCGAGGGCGTCAGCATCACAAGCGCTGTCGGCACCGAGCGCTTCGACAAGGTGGTATTTGCCTGTCACAGCGACCAGGCACTGGCGTTGCTGGAAACGCCTACTGAACAGGAACAACAGATACTCGGCGCCATCCGTTATGCGCAAAACGATGTCGTGCTGCATACCGACACGCGCCTGCTCCCCGACCGTCGCCTGGCCTGGGCGAGCTGGAACTACCGCCTGGGTGGCCCCGAGCACAGCCCAGCGGCCGTGACCTACAACATGAACATCCTGCAAGGCCTGGACGCACCACGCACCCTCTGCGTAAGCCTCAACCAGAGTGACGCCATTGACCCGGCACAGGTGCTCGGTCGCTATCGCTACGCGCACCCCCAGTACAGCCTCGAAGCCCTTGCGGCCCAGGCTCGTCACGCTGAACTGATGGGCCTGCAGCACAGCTATTACTGCGGCGCCTACTGGGCCAACGGCTTCCATGAGGATGGCGTGGTCAGTGCACTGAAGGTGGCTCAGCACTTCGGTGAACGATTATGAACAGCGCCTTGTATGAAGGCTGGGTCAGCCACCGGCGACTGTCTCCGCGCGCGCATGCCTTTCGCTACCGCATGAGCATGTTGTACCTGGACCTGGCCGAGCAGGATGCATTGTTTGCATTAAGCCCGTTTGCCGGGCGCGAGCGGTTTTCGGCGTTCAGCTTCCGCGAACAGGATTACTTGCCACGCTACACACGCAACGGCATGGCGCTTGCCGATGCGGTCAATCTGCTGCTCATGGAGGCCCTGGGTTACGCCCCGGGTGGCGCCATACGCCTGTTGACCCAGGCGCGGAACTGGGGATTGGCCTTCAACCCGGTGAGTTTCTTCTTCTGTTTCGACGAGCATGACACGCTCGCGGCGATTCTGTGCGAAGTCACCAATACGCCCTGGCGCGAGCGCTTCCACTATGTGCTGCCGTGCAATGAACACGGCGTGCAGCAGTTCAGCGTCGCCAAAGCCTTTCACGTCTCGCCATTTTTGCCACCCGACCTGGAGTACCGCATGCGCTTCACCGCGCCCGGGCAACACCTAAACATCACCATGCAGGACTGGCATGGGCCACAGAAGGTGTTTGAAGCCGGTCTTGGTCTGAACCGCATAGCACTGACCCGCAGCACCCTGCACCGCCAAATGCTCACCTTCCCCTGGATGTCGGCGAAAACCGTTACTGCCATCTATTGGCAAGCCCTGCGCCTGCTGCTCAAGCGCACGCCGATCTTTTCCCATTACAACACCCAGCGACATTTACGTGTCGCCCGTAACCGTAGCGAGGACGTTGACCATGAAGAGCCCTAACCTGGCCGTTGCCAAAAGCGGAGCCCTCGCCGCCGGTAGCACAGGCTTGCTCAAGCGCCTGGTGCTGCGCCAACTGGCGCAACTGCGCAAAGGCCAACTGACCGTCGTGGTAGACGGCCAGCGCCTGATGTTCGGCGACCCCCATGCCAGCCTGATGGCCGAGCTTCAGGTGCTGGATGATGCACTGTGGGGGCTGATCGCCACCAACGGTTCGATCGGCGCCGGGGAAGCTTACGTACATGGTCATTGGACCAGCCCTGACCTGACCGCAGTGGTTCGCCTGTTCGTCGCCAACCTTGACGTACTCGACGCCATGGAAGGCGGCCTGGCGCGCCTTGGTCGCCCCTTGGTTCAAGGCCTGCATTGGCTGAACCGAAATACCCGAAGGGGCTCAAAGCGCAACATTGCCGCACACTACGACCTGGGCAATGAACTGTTCGAGCACCTGCTGGACCCGACCATGATGTACTCGGCGGCAATGTTCCGCAGCTCAGAAGACAGCCTCGAACAGGCACAGTTGAACAAACTGGAGCGCATCTGTCGCAAGCTTGACCTGCAAGCCAGCGATCATTTGCTGGAAATCGGCACCGGCTGGGGCAGCATGGCGCTCTACGCCGCCATTCATTACGGCTGCCGTGTGACCACCACGACATTGTCCGAAGAGCAGTACGCCTACACCTGCAAGCGTGTTGCCGAGCAAGGCCTGCAAGCGCGCATTACCGTGCTGCGCAAGGACTACCGTGACCTTGAGGGGCGCTACGACAAGCTGGTTTCGATCGAAATGATCGAAGCGGTGGGCCACCGTTTCCTGCCCAACTACTTCCAACAGTGCGCACGCCTGCTCAAGGACGATGGTCTGATGCTGTTGCAAGCCATTACCATCCGTGACCAGCGCTATGAACAGGCCAGACGCTCGGTGGACTTCATCCAGCGCTACATTTTCCCCGGTGGTGCCCTACCCTCGCTGAGCCGCATGCTGGAGGTTGCCAGCCGTAACACTGACCTGAACGTCCATCACCTGGAAGACTTCGGCCTGCATTACGCGCGGACCCTGCGCCACTGGCACGAAAACCTCTGCCGTGGGCGCCATGCATTGCAGCTGTTGGGCTACGACGAAACCTTTCAACGTATGTGGGAGTTCTACTTCTGCTACTGCGAGGGTGGCTTCCTGGAACGCGGTATCGGCGTGGCCCAATTGGTCCTGGCCAAACCTGATGCCCGTCCCGCGCCGCTGCTGGAGGCACTGGAAGCCTGAGGATGAACCGACGCCTGATTGGCAATGCCGTGCTGTTCCAGATCGGCTGGGCAGCCTGTATCTTTGGCGCACGGCACCCGGCCTGGCTATTGCTGGCACTGGGATGCCTGGCCTTGCACGTGGCGTGGGCTCCGGTACGGATACGCGAATGTCGCCAACTGCTGAAAATCGCTGCCTGTGGCTGGACGCTGGATAGCCTGTTACTGAACCTGGGCGTGTTCGATTTCGGTGAGCCGCGCTGGGTACTGCCGGGCTGGCTGGCGATGCTCTGGCTGCTGTTCGCCAGCACCTTGCGCCAAAGCCTGGCCTGGACGGCATCCCGCCTCTGGCTGGCGGCACTTGTCGGCGCCTTGGGCGGGCCGTTGTCTTACTATGCCGGTGCACGCCTGGCAGACGTCGGCCTACCCTATGGGCTTTGGCCATCCTTGACCCTGCTGGCGCTACTCTGGGCGCTGTTGTTACCCGCCTTGCACCGCGTGGCTAGAAGCACGACATAAGCGGTGCCAAGGGCACCGCTTCGGGCCACGCGCCGCTTCCTTGCAACTACCAGGTAGAGCGTATGGAGAACGGCAGTTTCAGCGGCGCATCAGCACTGTTACCCAGCCCGCACATTTCGTCATGCACCACCTTCTGCACCAGCAGGCAGGGGATTTCAGGTAAATGCTGCAACACCTCTCGAGCGTGAGTCGTCGAGCGCAGGCAGAGGTTGTGTCCCTGCTCGTCAAGCAACGGGTGCAGCTTTCCCTCCATCAGTGCCTGCAAGACATAGATACCGCCTTCAAGAGAAACCAGATTGAGCTCGTCAATGCGCCCGGCATCGGCAAAGCCTGACAGTTGCTGAAGGTTCATGCTTGACGCTCCCAGGGGCATAGCCCCGTCTAGAGGTGCCACAGTGGAACTACCAGGGCAAACGTTCGCCCTGGTAGCTGAAAAAACTGCCGCTGTCGGCGGCGGTGACTCCGTCAAGCACGGCCAGCATGTCCGCCACGGCGTCACGCGGAGCCCGCGCTTCCGGACGAAAAGGTCGCGACAAGGCTGAAGCAACAGTGCCAGGATGCAGCGCAACCAGGCGCTTGCCGGGCCAACGCCGCGCAGCTTCGATCGCTGCCGTTTTAAGGAGCATGTTCAACGCCGCCTTCGAGGCCCGGTAGCTGTACCAGCCACCCAGGTGATTGTCCGCGATGCTACCGACCTTGGCCGACAGTACCGCCAGCAGCCCGTTACTCCCGAGCAAGGGCAGAAAGTGCCGCAACACCAGTGCAGGGCCAATGGCATTGATCTGAAACGTTGCCAACAGTTGCGCCTGGTTCAGTGACTCCAGCGCCTTCTCCGGCATGAAGCCCTCACCGTACAGAACACCGGCAGCCAAGACGATCAGATCAAACGGTGGCTGGCCTTCATAAAACTGTGCGGCCATGGCGATGCTCTGAGGGTCGGTCAAATCCAGTACCGGGTGTGTTCCACGCCCCAGGCCATGCACGGCGGCACACCGGGGATCCTCACGCAGCGTATCAACGAAAGCACCACCGATCGCCCCACTCGCACCGATCACCAATGCCCGATAGCCCTCCGGCAGGCTGTTCATGGTTCACCCCCGCCGCGCCGGAAGAACAGGGTCACCTGCCCCAACTCCAGGCCAAACTTAGACATGAACGAGCGATTGATCAGTGTGTTGTCATCCATCAGGTACATCCAGTCATCGAACTGCACCGGATAAAACGCGCCGTCCACCTCCAGGTTGAGGGTGTAACGCCAACGCAGTGCATTACCGGCCACCTGACCTTCAGCTTCGCCGATCACGTCGCCCGCCGTACCGCTCCAGCGCCCCGGCCCCTTCGGCGTCAGGCGCCAAACGCGTTGCTGACGGGTGCCATCGCTGTAAACGAAGCGCTCATCGAGGATCAGCACGCGCCCTTCCATCCGCCCTTCAATGGTCACGTGGAAACGCTTGACCACCTCGCCCGAACGCTTCTGGAACATGCCCCAGGCCTGGACCGGCACCGAAAAGAACCGTGGCAAGTCCAAAGCGGGCGACTCGTTGCGGTAATGATCGACTTCGACGTTGCCGCAACTGCTCAACAGCAAGCAGCACGCCAGCAGACAGGACTTCCACATCATGCTTACCCTCATCGTCATTGCCCGCCCAGCAAGCGCTGGCGTAACTCGGGGTTACGTGTACGCGGGTCAAACCAGATATCAAAGAACGCCCGCGAAAACGCAGGGTCTGCGACCTCGTAATGCAAACGATCATCCACGTAGAACCGCGCACCGGCACCGGGCAAGAACACCCCGATGATCCGCTGCCCCGGTTCGACATCGACAAAGGCCCGCGCCATCTGTGCCTGCCACAGCTTGAGTTGCGCTTCATCGACCGACCCGCCCCGTAGTCGACGTATTTCATCAACGCTGACGTCTACCAGTTGGGCACGGGTAATCGACCGGTGATAGGTCAGCTCAAGCGCAAAGGGTTGCTGATAGTCCACCTGGGCCGAAGCGCCCCACAGGCTCGCGTTGTACACACGAAAACCATAGAGCCGAAACTCGGCGCTACCGATCAAACGACCACCGGGCAGCAGCGCCTGCCAACTGGCGAAAGCACCGGGGCTGCACAGCAACAGGGCGCTGAACAACAAGCCCAACGTCCTGCGTTCGACCACGTGCGTCAGATACTGACGCAGCAAGGGCAATGATGGTCTGTCCATGGCATGGCTCTACCTTTTCTGACAACGCCGAAATGTTGGTTTCTCTGGCATTCGGTACTGCATGCACAGCGGCATTTCAAAATAGTTGTACATAAAAATGATTTTGTACAGTTTAATGCGACGCCGCGACGCTTTTTTGTACAACTTATTGTCAAAAGGTCAGGACGAATCAAGCCCGGAGCAGGTCCCGCAGCAAGAAACCTTGGCACCCTGTGATTGCCTTGCCCTGACAGGCACTAGACTGATGCGCACGTTTATTTCCAAACACAGGTTTTGGCGATTGCCGAACCGTCGACAGGGAACACCTCATGCAGTTTCTTGAAAATGCTCCGCGCTTTCTGTTTTTCACTGGCAAAGGCGGTGTGGGTAAAACCTCGATTGCCTGCGCCACGGCATTGCAGCTCACCGCACAAGGTCGACGCGTACTGCTGGTGAGTACCGACCCGGCGTCTAACGTTGGACAAGTGTTTGGCATCAGCATTGGCAACCACATCACCCCGGTGCCCTCGGTGGCCAATTTGTCAGCGCTCGAAATTGACCCACAGGCTGCAGCGCAGGCCTATCGAGACCGCATTGTCGGCCCTGCCCGAGGCGTGCTTGAGGCCAGTGTCGTGAAGAACATGGAAGAGCAATTGTCTGGCGCCTGCACCACAGAAATTGCGGCCTTCGACGAGTTCACAGCACTACTGGTCGGCTCCCGACAAACCGACACCTATGAACACATCATCTTTGACACCGCCCCCACCGGGCATACCATTCGCCTGCTGCAGCTCCCTGGTGCCTGGAGTGGCTTTCTTGATGCTGGCAAGGGCGACGCCTCCTGCCTTGGACCGCTGGCGGGCCTCGACAAACAGCATGACCAATACCGCAAGGCCGTTGAGGCGCTCTGCGACCGGGCACGCACGCGGCTGGTACTGGTCGCTCGGGCACAAAATGCCGCGCTACGCGAGGCGGCCCACACCCATGAAGAACTCGCCGCCCTCGGCCTTCGCGAGCAGTACCTGGTGGTCAACGGCGTGCTGCCCGGCAGCGAAGCCGAAAAAGACCCACTGGCTGCAGCGGTGTATGCACGGGAGCAGTCGGCGCTTGCCCAAATGCCTGACGTACTCAAGCCACTTCCGCTGGATCAACTGCCGCTGAAAGCCTTCGACCTGGTCGGCATTGAAGCCTTGAAACAGTTGTTGCGTGATAAGGGTGACGCTGAAGGCCTTCAGCCCCCCGCCGTTCGCATTGATGCGCCAAGCCTGAGCGACCTCGTCGATGACATCGCCGCGGATGGCCACGGGCTGGTCATGATCATGGGCAAAGGTGGCGTAGGTAAAACCACCCTGGCGGCGGCGGTGGCCGTGGAACTGGCCCACCGGGGCTTGCCGGTTCACCTCACCACCTCGGACCCGGCAGCGCATCTGGCCGACACCCTGAGCGGTTCAATGAGCAACCTGACCCTCAGCCGCATTGATCCCAAGGTTGAAACCCAACGGTATCGCGATCACGTGATGGCCACCAAAGGCGCGGCCCTGGATGAACAGGGAAAAGCCCTTTTGGCCGAAGACCTGCGCTCGCCCTGCACTGAAGAGATCGCCGTCTTCCAGGCGTTTTCCAGAGTCATTCGGGAGGCCGGCAGGCGGTTTGTGGTCATGGACACAGCCCCCACCGGGCACACCCTGTTGTTGCTGGATGCCACGGGCGCCTACCACCGCGATATCGCCCGACAAATGGAAGGCAGCAACATGCACTTCAGTACCCCGATGATGCAGTTGCAAGACCCGAAGAAAACCAAGGTATTGCTGGTAACACTGGCTGAAACGACACCGGTACTTGAAGCGGCCAACCTGCAGGCCGACCTGCGGCGTGCTGGCATTGAGCCTTGGGCATGGGTGATCAACAACAGCATCGCGGCCACCACAACCCAATCGCCCCTGCTTCGTAGACGGGCAAAGAATGAGCTCAGGGAAATCGAGCACGTGGCCAGTGAGCACGCCAGACGCTATGCAGTGATCCCCCTGATGGCCGAGGAGCCCATCGGGGTAGAACGCCTGCTCAAACTGAGCAAGAAACAACCCCGAGACTGGTAAGGGCAATTGGTGCATGGCTGATGAGCCTGGGACATGATCGGCGCATCAGCCCCACGACCTTAGTCGAACACCGGGCGCGGATTGCCGAGACCGTGCAGCAAGAGACACCTATGCACGTCCAATATGCACGTCTAGGCGTTTCCGATCTGCACGGGATGTATTATCGTGGCTGCCTGCGCAAGATGCGTCGCCTGACCAACCAGGCATTTGCCAACCGATCGAGGGTGCCATGAGTAACGAAAGCATTAACTGGGACAAGCTGGGCTTCGACTACATCAAGACCGACAAGCGCTACCTGTCACACTGGCGCAACGGTGAGTGGGACCAGGGCACCCTGACCGAAGACAACACCCTGCACATCAGCGAAGGCTCCACCGCGCTGCATTACGGCCAGCAGTGTTTCGAAGGCCTGAAGGCCTACCGCTGCAAGGACGGTTCGATCAACCTGTTCCGCCCTGACCAGAACGCCCAGCGCATGCAGCGCAGCTGCGCGCGCCTGCTGATGCCGCAGGTACCGACCGAAGCCTTCATCGAAGCCTGCAAGCAAGTGGTCAAGGCCAACGAGCGCTTCATTCCGCCCTACGGCAAGGGTGCGCTGTACCTGCGCCCGTTCGTCATTGGTGTAGGCGACAACATCGGCGTGCGTACCGCGCCCGAGTTCATCTTCTCGATCTTCGCGATCCCGGTTGGCTCGTACTTCAAGGGCGGCATGAAGCCGCACAACTTCCTGATCTCCAGTTATGACCGCGCCGCGCCACAAGGCACCGGTGCAGCCAAGGTCGGTGGTAACTACGCCGCCAGCCTGATGCCAGGTGCCGAAGCCAAGAAAGCCCACTTCGCCGACTGCATCTACCTTGACCCACTGACCCACAAGAAGATCGAGGAAGTCGGCTCGGCCAACTTCTTTGGCATTACCAAGAACAACGAATTCGTCACGCCGAAGTCCGCCTCGGTGCTGCCTGGCATCACCCGCCTGTCGCTGATCGAACTGGCGAAATCGCGCCTGGGCCTGAACGTGATCGAAGGCGACGTACTGATCGACGAGCTCGACCGCTTTACCGAAGCAGGCGCCTGCGGCACCGCTGCGGTGATCACCCCGATTGGTGGCATCGAGTACAACGGCAAGCTGCACGTGTTCTACAGCGAGACCGATGTCGGCCCGGTAACCCAGAAGCTCTACAACGAGCTGACCGGCATCCAGAGTGGCGATGTCGAAGCGCCGGAAGGCTGGATCGTCAAGGTCGCCTGATTCCGAACCCCGCCTCCCGGCGGGGTTTCTTTTTCTGGCCTGAAGCGCTCGGCCGTACCGGCAATCGGCTAGATGAATTTTTCTTTAACCCGAGCACCGCCTATTCTTTGGCACAATCGAGCTTCCACTCGCCGCCCAGGTAAAAGCATGCCTCGCGTACTGACTATCGAAGACGACGCTGTCACCGCCCAGGAGATCGTCGCCGAACTTTCCAGCCATGGCCTGGAGGTTGACTGGGCCAACAACGGCCGTGAAGGCCTGGCCAAGGCCATCGCCGGTAGCTATGACCTCATCACGCTGGACCGCATGCTGCCTGAGCTCGACGGCCTGACGATCGTCACCACGCTGCGCAACCTGAAGATCACCACGCCGATCCTGATGATCAGCGCCCTCTCCGATGTCGATGAGCGGGTACGTGGCCTGCGCGCCGGCGGCGACGACTACCTGACCAAGCCATTTGCGTCCGATGAGATGGCCGCCAGGGTCGAAGTGCTGCTGCGCCGAAACAACACCGGCATCACACAGACTCGCCTGCAGGTCGCCGACCTGGAACTGGACCTGATCAGCCACGAAGCCCGACGCGGCGAACTGGCACTCAACCTGTTACCGACCGAGTACAAGCTGCTGGAGTTCCTCATGCGCCATGCCGGCCAGGTCATCACCCGCATGATGATTTTCGAGGAAGTCTGGGGCTACCACTTTGATCCCGGCACCAACCTGATCGACGTGCATATCGGTCGCCTGCGCAAGAAAATCGACGCCCCGGGCCAAGTGCCGCTGATTCGCACTGTGCGGGGCTCCGGCTATGCCATTGCCGAACCCGTCTAAGGGCTGGAGCTCATCCACAAGTCGCCTGCTGGCGCTGTACAGCTTCCTTTTCGTGGCCTGGAGCAGCATCCTCATGGGGGTGTTGTACTTTGAGGTGTCCGGCTACCTGAACAAACTCACCCGGCACTCGCTGCAACAACGCCAGCACCTGTTTGCACACATGAGCGGCAAACAACTGGATGATGCGCTGATTGCCAGCCAGGCCTTCGAGGAGCGCAGCTTCGATGCCTACGGCCTGTTCGATGCAGCCTTCAACCCACTCAGTGGCGAGATTCGCAAGATTCCCCCGGAGCTGGGCCTGGATGGCAGAATCCATGAGCTTGGCCGCTGCCTGGATGAAGATGCGCCCCACTTGCCCAAGGACAGTTGCGATGCCGTGGCCTTGAGGGTCCCTGACGGCCGCTGGCTGGTTCTGGTACGTGACAATGGCTCGCTATTCGTAGTCACCCGGATCATTCTGCATGCCCTGCTCTGGGGGCTTTCACTGACGATCATTCCAGGCATCGCAGGTTGGTACCTGCTGCGCCGTCGCCCGCTCAAACGCATCCGGGCGATCCAGGCCAGCGCCGAACAGATCGTCGCCGGCGACCTGACACACCGCCTGCCACTGTCCTCGCGGCGTGACGAGCTGGACATGCTGGCGGCCATCGTCAACGCCATGCTCGACCGTATCGAACGGTTGATGCACGAGGTCAAGGGTGTCTGCGACAACATTGCCCACGACCTGCGTACCCCCCTCACTCGCCTGCGCGCCCAGCTGTACCGCATTCGCCAACAGGCGGGCGACGACTCCGCACAAACCCAGCAACTGGACCACGCCATCGCGGAAACCGACACGCTGATGGCGCGCTTTCGCGGCCTGCTGCGCATCAGCGAACTGGAAGACCGTCAACGCCGTGCCGGGTTCGTCGAACTGGACCCGCATGCACTGCTGCTGGAGCTGTACGACTTCTACCTTCCATTGGCTGAAGACGGCGAAATCAACCTGAGCCTGCAGCTACCCAACCAACTGCCCAGCCTGCACGGCGACCGCGAATTGCTGTTCGAGGCACTGGCCAACCTTCTGAGCAATGCGATCAAGTTCACCCCGGCCCACGGCCAGGTCGCACTGAGCGCCCACAGCGATGCACAGGGCGTGCATATCGAGGTACAGGACAGCGGCCCCGGCATTCCGGAAGACGAGCGCCAGGCGGTGTTAAAACGGTTTTATCGCAGCGAGGAAGGTCATCGGCACCCAGGGTTTGGCCTGGGCCTGTCGATCGTTGCAGCGATCGTCGACCTGCATGGGTTCGATCTGGAGATAGGAGAAAGCGCGCTGGGTGGCGCCAAGCTCGTGCTGCATTGTCGCCGGTAGCACTGGCGAGGGCATCGGTGGGGTGCCCATGAGTTTGCGGCGCCTGCATCGCGGGCAAGACCCGCTCCCACAGCTAGCGCGGGCTCTGTTGGAGCTGGCTTGCCTGCGATGGCGTCGGAGCGGTGTCCATGAGTGCGCGGCATTTGCATCGCGGGCAAGACCCGCTCCCACAGTGGGAGCAGGCTTGCCTGCGAGGGCGCAGCTGGTCAGTCAGCCAGGCGCCAGGTAGTGCCGCCCTTGCTGTCTTCAAGCACCACGCCCATGGCGGTCAGCTGATCACGGATACGGTCGGACTCGGCCCAATCCTTGTTGGTCCGCGCCTGCAGACGCGCCTGGATCAGTGCTTCAACCTCGGCGGCATCGACACGACCCTCGGCGCCCGCACGCAGGAAGTCATCGGCATCCAGCTGCAACACACCCAGCAGCCCCGCCAGCTCGCGCAGGCGAGCAGCAAGACCGGCAGCGATCTGCGGCTCAGCTTCACGCACACGGTTGATCTCGCGTACCAGGTCGAACAGCACCGCACAGGCTTCAGGCGTGCCAAAGTCGTCGTTCATCGCGACCTTGAAGCGCTCGACATACTCTTCGCCACCCTGCGCCGGAACCAGCGGCAGGCCACGCAGTGCATGATAGAAGCGCTCCAGCGCACCCTTGGACTCACGCAGGCTGTCTTCGGAGTAGTTGATCGAGCTGCGGTAGTGGCTCGATACCAGCAGGTAACGGACCACTTCCGGGTGATACTTCTCAAGCACATCGCGAATGGTGAAGAAGTTGTTCAAGGACTTGGACATCTTCTCGCCATTGATGCGAATCATCCCGCAGTGCATCCAGGCCTTGGCGTATGGCTTGCCGGTTGCCGCTTCGCTCTGGGCGATTTCGTTCTCGTGGTGCGGGAACTCCAGGTCGTTGCCGCCACCATGAATGTCGAAGCTCTCGCCCAGGCAGCAGGTGGACATCACCGAGCACTCGATATGCCAGCCTGGACGCCCTGGGCCCCATGGCGACGGCCAGCTCGGCTCACCCGGCTTGACGCCTTTCCAGAGGACGAAGTCCAGCGGGTCCTGCTTGGCTTCGTCAACCTCGATCCGTGCGCCGATACGCAGGTCTTCGATCTTCTTGCGCGACAGCTTGCCGTAGCCGACAAACTTGCCGACCCGGTAGTACACGTCACCATTACCCGGCGCGTAGGCATAGCCCTTGTCGATCAGGGTCTGGATCATCGCGTGCATGCCGGCGATGTGATCGGTGGCACGCGGCTCCTGATCTGGAGGCAGGATGTTCAGCCGGCGCTCGTCTTCATGCATCGCGTCGATCATGCGTGCGGTCAAGGCGTCGAACGACTCGCCGTTCTCGTTGGCACGGTTGATGATCTTGTCGTCGATGTCGGTGATGTTGCGCACGTAGGTCAGGTCGTAGCCGCTATAACGCAGCCAGCGGGTGACCAGATCGAACGCGACCATGCTGCGACCATGGCCCAGGTGGCAGAAGTCGTACACGGTCATGCCGCAGACGTACATCCGTACCTTGTTGCCTTCCAGCGGGGTGAAGACTTCCTTGCTCTTGGTCAGGGTGTTGTAGATGGTAAGCACGAGGATTCCTTAGCTGCCCCACGAATCGCGCAGGGTCACGGTGCGGTTGAACACCGGGCGGCCCGGTTGGGAGTCTTTCATGTCGACGCAGAAGTAACCTTCGCGCTCGAACTGGAAGCGGTCTTCAGCCTGGGCCTTGCCCAGAGAAGGTTCCGCCCGACAACCACTCAGCACCTGCAGCGAATCGGGATTGATGTTGTCCAGGAAGCTGCCGCCCTCCTCGGTTTTCTCCGGGTTGGCGGAGCGGAACAGACGATCGTAAAGGCGTACTTCACACTCGACGCTCTCAGCCGCCGGCACCCAGTGGATGACGCCTTTGACCTTGCGGCCTTCCGGGTTCTTGCCGAGGGTGTCCGGGTCGTACGAGCAACGCAGCTCGACGATGTTGCCGTCGGCGTCCTTGATGGCCTCGTCGGCACGAATCACGTAGCTGCCACGCAGGCGCACTTCACCGGCAGGCTCCAGGCGCTTGTAACCTTTTGGCGGCTCTTCCATGAAATCGTCGCGGTCGATGTATAGCTCGCGAGCGAACGGCAGGACACGAACGCCCATGTCTTCCTTCGGATGGCATGGCAGTTCGAGCTGCTCGACCTGGCCTTCCGGGTAGTTGGTAATGACCACTTTCAACGGGCGCAGCACGCACATCGCACGTGGTGCGGTACGATCGAGGTCATCACGGATGCTGAATTCGAGCATGGCCATGTCGACGACACCGTCGGAACGGTTGGTACCGATCATGTCGCAGAAGTTGCGGATCGAAGCCGGGGTGTAGCCACGACGACGGAAACCGGACAGCGTCGACATGCGCGGGTCATCCCAGCCGTTGACGTGCTGCTCGTCGACCAACTGCTTGAGCTTGCGCTTGCTGGTAATGGTGTAGTTCAGGTTCAGGCGGCTGAACTCGTACTGGCGCGGCTTGGCCGGCACCGGCAGGTTGTCCAGGAACCACTCGTACAACGGGCGGTGGCCTTCGAATTCGAGGGTGCAGATCGAATGGGTAATGCCTTCGATGGCGTCGGACTGGCCATGAGTGAAGTCATAGTTCGGGTAGATGCACCACGTGTCACCGGTCTGGTGGTGATGGGCGTGACGAATACGATAGAGGATCGGGTCGCGCATGTTCATGTTCGGCGAAGCCATGTCGATCTTGGCCCGCAGTACACGCTCGCCGTCCTTGAACTCGCCAGCCTTCATGCGGGCGAACAGGTCCAGGTTTTCCTCGACCGAACGCTCACGGAACGGGCTGTTCTTGCCTGGCTCGGTCAGGTTGCCACGGTACTCGCGGGCCTGCTCCGGGGTCAGGTCGCAGACATAGGCCTTGCCGGCCTTGATCAGCTCGACGGCCCACGCATGGAGCTGGCCGAAGTAGTCGGAGGCATAACGCACCGGACCGGTCCACTGAAAGCCCAGCCACTTGACGTCGCTCTGGATCGCATCGATGTACTCCTGGTCCTCTTTGGCCGGGTTGGTGTCATCGAAACGCAGGTGACAGGCACCACCGAACTCCTCGGCCAGGCCAAAGTTCACACAGATCGACTTGGCGTGGCCGATGTGCAGGTAACCATTGGGCTCTGGCGGGAAACGGGTGACGATGCTGCTGTGCTTGCCCGAGTCCAGGTCAGCCTGCACGATCGGTCGCAAGAAGTTCGCAGGGACAGCGGGAGCGCCTTTGGCAGCGGCGTTGGGAGCGGTGTCAGCAGTGGGCTTGCTCATAGGATCCTTGAATACGGGTACACGACCAGGGTAGGCCGACTAAATCAAAGCGCTTATCATAGCCGAAGCAGTCAAGCTGCCGACAGGTCAGCACCGACAAACAGGCGCGAATATTGACCGCCATTGCAAAAAAACAGCCGCGAACCGCGTATCGCCGCCTGTAGACTGAGCGTCAGGGTTATTACGCGATCCTGCGCAACGTATTTCAATTGCCTTGAAAAGAGCGAATTTCAGCATGTCCAAAGTCAAACTGAGCACCAACCACGGCGACATCGTCCTGCAACTGAACGCCGAAAAGGCCCCGATCACCGTGGCCAACTTCATCGAGTACGTCAACGCCGGCCACTACTCGAACACCATTTTCCACCGCGTCATCGGCAACTTCATGATCCAGGGCGGCGGTTTCGAGCCTGGCATGAAAGAAAAGAAAGACAAGCGTCCAAGCATCCAGAACGAAGCGGACAACGGCCTGAGCAACGCCAAGTACACCATCGCCATGGCCCGTACCATGGAGCCGCATTCGGCCTCGGCGCAGTTCTTCATCAACGTTGCCAACAACGATTTCCTCAACCACAGCGGCAAGAACGTGCAAGGCTGGGGCTACGCCGTGTTCGGTGAAGTGATCGAAGGCCAGGACGTCGTCGACAAGATCAAGGCCGTCCCTACCGGCTCCAAGGCTGGCCATCAGGACGTACCGAAAGACGACGTGATCATCGAGAAAGCCGAGATCATTGAGTGATACTGCTGATCTCCGATCTGCACCTGCAAGAAGAACGCCCGGACATTACCCGGGCGTTTCTTGATCTGCTTGAGGGCCGCGCCCGACAGGCCCAGGCGCTGTACATTCTTGGCGATTTTTTCGAAGCCTGGATCGGCGACGACGCCATGACGCCTTACCAGGCATCCATCTGTCAGGCCCTGCGCGCCTTGAGCGACAGTGGCACGCAGATTTTCCTGATGCATGGCAACCGCGACTTCCTGATCGGCCAGGCGTTCTGCAAGGCGGCGGGCTGCACCTTGCTGAACGATCCCTGCGTGGTCGAAATGGGTGGTGAACCGGTGTTACTGATGCACGGCGACAGCCTGTGTACCCGTGACCTGGCCTACATGAAGCTGCGCCGCTACCTGCGCAACCCGCTCAGCCTGTGGGTTCTGCGGCATTTGCCGCTGAGTACACGCCAGAAACTGGCGCGCAAGCTACGCAGCGAAAGCCGTACGCAAACCCGCATGAAGGCCAACGACATTGTCGATGTGACGCCCGAGGAAGTGCCACGGGTCATGCAGCAGCATGGCGTGCGCACCCTGGTGCACGGGCACACCCATCGCCCGGCGATTCACAAACTGGCGCTGGGCAATACGCCAGCACGGCGTATCGTACTGGGGGACTGGGACCGTCAGGGCTGGGCTTTGCAGGTGGATGAGCAAGGCTTTCAACTGGCACCGTTCGCTTTCCGCTGAACACCTGTCGTCGGCACGCCCTGCTCGGGCAGAGGCATGCCGGTGACACCATCACCAACAAGGCCGGGGCCATGCCCCTTTTCGCGTGCGGGCCGTTACTGCCAGCTGGGAACGCCGCTATGGAAGCGGAACTCGTTGTCCGGCGCGGTGATCAGCTCCGCTTCGGCCGCCCGAACCTTCTCAACCGCACGGTCAACATCAGCTTCTTCACCGTACTGATAGGCCAGTTTCAGGTAGCCCTGGAAATGCCGAGCCTCACTCTTGAGCAAGCCGTGATAAAACTTGCCCAGTTCCTCGTCCAGGTGCGGCACTACGGCAGCGAAACGCTCACAACTGCGCGCCTCGATAAAGGCACCGACCACCAGGGTGTCGACCAGCTTTACTGGTTCATGGTTACGCACCACCGCCCGCAAGCCCGACGCATAGCGACCTGCCGAGACCGGCCGCAAGGCGATTTTGCGCCGCTTCATCAGGCGTAACACCTGCTCATGGTGGACCAATTCTTCGCGGGCCAGGCGCGACATCATGTTGATCAGGTCAATGTGCGTATTGTATTTGGCCATCAGGCTCATGGCGGTACTGGCAGCCTTGAACTCACAATTCTTGTGGTCGATCAGCATCGTCTCCTGATCGGCCAACGCAGCCTCCACCCAGGCATCAGGGGTACGGCAGGCCAGGAACGCATCGATTTCGGGAATAAGGTGCATGGTGCTCACGGACAGGACGACGACAAAGCCGGCAATTATACGCACGCAGGCGACGATCACCACCGGCTATGCTTGATGTGTATCAACACCCGATCCATCGAGCGCCGACTATAGTCAGTCATTGGTCGCTATTGAAGAAGGGAGTTCATGCTCATGCAAGCCGTCCGCAGCATCCTGGTGGTACTTGACCCGACGCACGCCCACAGCCGGGCTCTGACCCGGGCAAAACTCATCGCCGGCGCCACAGGTGCCCGCTTGCACCTGTTGATGTGCGACAAGAAACAAGACCACAGCGCCCTGCTCAGCCTGCTGTGCAGCCAGCTTCACGACGATGGCTACAACAATGTCACCTACGAGCAGACCTGGCACGACACCCTGCACGAGTCGATCATCGACGTGCAGCAGGCCGAGGGCTGCGAACTGGTGATCAAGGAGCATCGCCCGGACAACCCGCTGAAAAAAGCCCTGCTCACGCCATCGGACTGGAAGCTTTTGCGTCTGTGCCCGTGTGCCGTCCTGATGGTCAAGCACGAAAGGCCCTGGACCAACGGCGTCATTCTGGCGGCTGTGGATGTGGGCAACCATGATGAACACCATCGCCGCCTGCACAAACGCATCGTCGACCACAGCTATGAAATCGCCACCCTGGCCAAAGGCCAACTGCATGTCGTCAGCGCCCACCCCTCGCCCATGCTCTCGGCAGCCGACCCGATCTATCAGCTCAAGGAGACCATCGAGGCCCGCTACCGCGAAGAGTGCAAGGCGTTCCAGGCGGAGTTTGATATCAGCGACGAACGCCTGCATGTCGCCGAAGGCCCGGCCGATGTACTGATTCCTCACTACGTGAAAGAACTGGACGCCGTGCTCACCGTGATCGGCACGGTGGCCCGCACAGGCATCACCGGCGCCCTGATCGGCAATACTGCCGAGGTGGTACTCGACGCACTGGAAAGCGATGTACTGGTGCTCAAAAGCGAAGAAGCTGCCGACCACCTGGCAGAACTGGCCAAAGGCTAGCCACCGTCGGAGCCGGCATCGCCGGCTCCGACCCGCTGTATCAGCCCAGCCCGTTCTTCAAAAAGCCCGGTGCGATATAGCGCTGGTAGTGGGCCTCGGACAGCAGGAAGAATTCGCGATCAATCGCATCGCGCAACTGCGGCAACTCCCACTCGCGAAACTCCGGCAGCAGAACCATGCCGTAGGCTTCCACATCGCGGATCACCCGCGCCCCTCGGGCAATCAGTTGATACGCCCAGCAATACTCCGACTGCTGCGGCACGAAGCGAATCTGTCGCTGCTCCAGTTGCTGGCGCAGGCGCGCACTATCGAAGACTTCCAGCTTGGCCGTCATCACCTGCACCAACAGTTGCTCCAGGCGCATCCAGACCGCACGTTTTTCCTCTTCGCTGTAACCGTTCCACTGGATCACTTCATGATGAAAACGCTTGCAGCCGCGGCACACCAGGTCGCCGTAGACAGTGGAGCAAAGGCCGACGCAAGGCGTCTTGATGGAATGATTGGGCATGGGGGATCAACAGCGAGGCGACAGGACAGGCCGCCATGTTAGCCCTTTGTCTAACGGTGGTCACCCCGCAAAGTCATTGCACTCGCCTTACCTTTGTCGACTTTTTACCGTAGAATCATCCGGCCTTTTAAAGGCGCCAATGTCCGTTAGAAGCTGTTTTCAAAGCGTCACGAGCACAGTTCATCCGGTAGAACGGCGTTGGTGCGGGAGATTCGACAGTCGAATGCCCGCGCCAGCCCTCATCAGCCTCCGTTCTACAGGCGTAAAACTTTGAAAGCAGCTTCTGTAAGGATTTCCTGTAACCCTGGCTACGCGGCCCAAAAAGCCGTATTGCGCATGGGTACCGGAATTTCTGGATGAGCGTCCCGGACACCCATTTGGGACCACTGATGAGGGTAATAACTGTGCTTGAAGCCTACCGCAAACACATCGAAGAGCGTGCCGCCCAGGGTATCGTGCCCCAGCCGCTTAACGCCGAACAAACCGCAGGCCTGGTCGAGCTGCTGAAGAATCCCCCTGCTGGCGAAGAAGCCGTCCTCGTCGACTTGATCACCAACCGCGTTCCACCAGGAGTGGATGAAGCCGCCTACGTCAAGGCCGGCTTCCTGTCTGCCGTCGCCAAGGGCGAAGCCAAGTCCCCACTGATCGACAAGAAACGCGCCGTCGAACTGCTGGGCACCATGCAAGGTGGCTACAACATCGCCACTCTGGTTGAACTGCTGGACAACGCCGAACTGGCGGCTGTTGCTGCCGAACAGCTCAAGCACACCCTGCTGATGTTCGATGCCTTCCACGACGTGGCTGAAAAAGCCAAGGCCGGCAATGTTCACGCCAAGGCCGTTCTGGAATCCTGGGCCGCCGGTGAGTGGTTCACCAGCAAGCCTGCCATCGCCGAGAAGTACAGCCTGACTGTCTTCAAGGTACCTGGCGAAACCAACACCGACGACCTGTCCCCTGCCCCGGACGCCTGGTCGCGCCCTGACATCCCGCTGCACGCCCTGGCCATGCTGAAAATGGCGCGTGACGGCATCGTGCCTGAGCAACAAGGCGCAATCGGCCCGCTCAAGCAAATCGAAGAAGTCAAAGCCAAGGGCTTCCCGGTTGCCTATGTCGGCGACGTGGTTGGCACCGGCTCGTCCCGTAAGTCCGCAACCAACTCGGTTCTGTGGTTCTTCGGCGACGACATTCCGTACGTTCCGAACAAGCGTGCTGGCGGTTTCTGCTTCGGCTCGAAAATCGCTCCGATCTTCTACAACACCATGGAAGATGCTGGCGCACTGCCAATCGAG
This sequence comes from Pseudomonas sp. HLS-6, assembly GCF_002753995.1. Classification (NCBI taxonomy): domain Bacteria; kingdom Pseudomonadati; phylum Pseudomonadota; class Gammaproteobacteria; order Pseudomonadales; family Pseudomonadaceae; genus Pseudomonas; species Pseudomonas sp. HLS-6. Next base: position 1,871,950 of record NZ_CP024478.1, on the reverse strand, counting down.
TTCGACGTATCGAACCTGAACATGGGCGACGTGATCGACGTGTACCCACACGCCGGTAAAGTCTGCAAGCACGGCACCGACGAAGTCATCACCACCTTCGAACTGAAGACCCCGGTGCTGCTCGACGAAGTCCGCGCTGGCGGCCGTATCCCTCTGATCGTAGGCCGCGGCCTGACTGACAAGGCTCGTACCGAGCTGGGTCTGCCGGTTTCCGACCTGTTCCAGAAACCAGAGCAGCCTGTCGACACCGGCAAAGGCTACACCCTGGCACAGAAAATGGTCGGCAAGGCCTGCGGCGTGACTGGCGTTCGTCCAGGCACCTACTGCGAGCCCAAGATGACCACCGTGGGCTCCCAGGACACCACTGGCCCAATGACCCGCGACGAGCTGAAAGACCTGGCGTGCCTGGGCTTCTCCGCTGACCTGGTCATGCAGTCGTTCTGCCACACCGCGGCCTATCCAAAGCCAATCGACGTCACCACCCACCACACCCTGCCGGATTTCATCCGCACCCGTGGCGGCGTGTCCCTGCGTCCAGGCGACGGCATCATCCACAGCTGGCTGAACCGCATGCTGCTGCCTGACACCGTCGGCACCGGCGGCGACTCGCACACCCGCTTCCCGATCGGCATCTCCTTCCCGGCCGGTTCCGGCCTGGTCGCCTTCGCTGCTGCCACCGGCGTCATGCCGCTGGACATGCCAGAGTCGATCCTGGTGCGCTTCAAGGGCAAACTGCAACCTGGCATCACCCTGCGTGACCTGGTTCATGCCATCCCTTACTACGCCATCCAGAAAGGCCTGCTGACCGTCGAGAAGAAAGGCAAGATCAACGCCTTCTCCGGCCGCATCCTGGAAATCGAAGGCCTGGACGAACTGACTGTCGAGCAAGCGTTCGAACTGTCTGACGCCTCGGCTGAGCGTTCCGCTGCAGGTTGCACCATCAAGCTGCCAGAAAAAGCGATCGCCGAGTACCTGAAGTCGAACATCACCCTGCTGCGCTGGATGATCAGCGAAGGCTACGGCGATGCACGCACCATGGAACGTCGCGCCCAAGCGATGGAAGCCTGGCTGGCCAACCCAGTTCTGCTGGAAGCCGACAAGGACGCCGAATACGCCGAGATCATCGAAATCGATCTGGCCGACGTCAAAGAGCCTGTGCTCTGCGCCCCGAACGACCCGGACGACGCCCGTCTGCTCTCGACCGTACAGGGCGAAAAAATCGACGAAGTGTTCATCGGTTCGTGCATGACCAACATCGGTCACTTCCGCGCTGCCGGCAAGCTGCTGGAGAAGGTCAAAGGCTCGATCCCAACTCGCCTGTGGCTGTCGCCGCCAACCAAGATGGACGCTCACCAGCTGACCGAAGAAGGCTACTACGGCATCTACGGCAAGGCTGGCGCGCGCATGGAAATGCCGGGCTGCTCGCTGTGCATGGGTAACCAGGCTCGCGTTGCTGCGAACTCGACCGTTGTGTCGACTTCGACCCGTAACTTCCCGAACCGTCTGGGTGATGGTGCCAACGTATACCTGGCCTCCGCCGAACTGGCTGCAGTCGCGTCCATCCTGGGCAAACTGCCGACCGTCGAGGAGTACATGGCGTACGCGAAGAACATCGACAGCATGGCTGCCGACGTTTACCGCTACCTGAGCTTCGACCAGATCGCTGAGTTCCGTGAAGCCGCTGCGAACGCCAACATCCCGGTCGTTCAAGCCTAAGCTGACTTAGCCATTGCAGGCTGCGTGAAAACGCAGCTTGCAGCAGCTACAAAACAAATGCCCCGACCTGTCGGGGCATTTGTTTTTCTGAGCCCCACAGGGCTGGCAAGCCTGCCACACAACCCTGTAGGAGCCGGGCTTGCCCGCGATGCAAGCGCCGCGTACTCACTGACACCCCGCGCATAAAAGCGCTCAGGGTGTGTTTCCGACTGAATACGGCTCTTCCACTGGCTTATGTTGGCCCAGCGCCAAGGACGCGCTTAACACCACAACCAGCACAGGAAGCCTGACATGGCCGACATCAGCGGAAAATCATTTATTGCCACACTGGTGAGCACAACAGGAGAGTACCTCTACCCGGTTGGGTATCTGAAGGATAACTCTGTTGCGGGGGATGGCTGGCTTATACAGAGTGAGCAGGACGAACCCAATGTGGCCTTTCGTTTCGATTTCATCGAACACATTGAAGATCGCATCCATTACAACATCAGCGCAGCACCCGACGGCGCCTACAGTGGCGCAAAGGTCGGCGTGAGCCGCAATGGCTATCTGGGGTTCTATCAAGTGGCCGAGGTTTGCGACTTCTGGAAAGTCGAGCTTGAGGGCGACAACGACAACCCCGCAACGTTCGAGTTCGTGCTGCGCGATCAGCGCGGTTACCGCGTCTCAGCAGTGAGTGAACCAAGAGGCGGCTTCTGGAGCTCGTTTACCCCAGCAGCCCGATCTGCACAAACGCTCTTCCTGAACACGGAAACAGGGGACACTGTGCATTTTCAAGGGCGCATTCTCAAATACCTGTAACCCCATTTGAGGTTATGCCGGGCGCCGCGGTTACGCTCGCACTGAAAACAGCATCGCCGACAAGCCTTGCTCCCGCTGGGAAGCACGCCTTGTCGGCGACAGTAAAAGCACGCTAGACGCTTTTAGAAGGCGTCGCCGGGCACACGCACCCAACCTTCCATCAATACACGCGCACTGCGACTCATGATGGCCTTGGTCACTGTCCACTCGCCGTTTTCCTGAACAGCTTCAGCGCCTACCCGCAAGGTACCCGAAGGGTGACCGAAACGCACAGCGCTGCGCGCACCACCACCGGCTGCCAGGTTCACCAGCGTACCCGGAATGGCTGCAGCGGTACCGATGGCAACCGCCGCTGTGCCCATCATGGCGTGGTGCAGCTTACCCATGGACAGCGCACGAACCAGCAGGTCGACGTCTTTCGCCGCGACCGGCTTGCCACTGGAAGCGATGTAGTCAGCAGGCGCCGCAACAAACGCAACCTTCGGCGTGTGCTGACGCGTGGCAGCTTCGTCCAGGTGCTTGATGAGCCCCATACGCAGCGCACCGTAAGCACGAATGGTCTCGAACTTGGCCAATGCTTCTGGGTCGCCGTTGATTGCGTCCTGAAGCTCGGTGCCCGTGCAGCCTACGGCTTCGGCCTGAACGAAAATGGTCGGGATACCGGCGTTGATCAGGGTCGCCTTGAGCACGCCGACACCCGGCACCTCGAGGTCGTCAACCAGATTGCCGGTTGGGAACATCGAACCACCAGCGCCCTCTTCCTCGGCAGCCGGGTCGAGGAACTCAAGCTGTACTTCGGCAGCCGGGAAGGTCACACCGTCGAGCTCAAAGTCACCGGTCTCCTGAACCTCACCCTCGGTGATCGGTACATGGGCGATGATGGTCTTGCCGATATTGACCTGCCAGATGCGCACGGTCGCGATGCCGTTCTGCGGCACGCGGCTGGCATCGACCAGGCCACTGCTGATGGCAAACGAGCCGACCGCTGCCGACAGGTTGCCACAGTTGCCGCTCCAGTCGACAAATGGCTTGTCGATGGAGACCTGACCGAACAGGTAATCGACATCATGATCCGGCTTGATACTGCGCGAAAGGATGACCGTCTTGCTGGTGCTGGAGGTTGCTCCACCCATGCCATCGATCTGCTTGCCATACGGGTCCGGGCTGCCAATCACGCGAAGCAACAGCGCGTCACGCTCTGCGCCCGGGATCTGGGCGCTCTCGGGTAAATCCTGAAGGCGGAAGAACACGCCTTTGCTGGTGCCGCCACGGATGTAGGTAGCGGGAATCTTGATCTGCGGTACGTGAGCCATGGGAATCTTGTCCTGTTGGATACTGCTCGCCCGTCGCAGGGGACGGCATGGCCGCCCCCCACATAATCAGCGGTGTGCCTGAAGGGGCAAACACTGCCGCCCCTGCAGGCGCCTACATCACTTGGCGCCAGCCGACTCGAGGAAGTCCTGGGCAAAGCGCTGCAATACACCGCCCGCTTCGTAGATCGACACTTCTTCGCCGGTATCGAGACGGCAAGTGACCGGCACTTCGACCCGCTCGCCGTTCTTGCGGTTGATCACCAGCGTCAGCGTGGCACGCGGGGTACGCGAACCCACCACATCAAAGGTCTCAGTGCCGTCGATACCCAGGGTCTTGCGGTTGACGCCCGGCTTGAACTCCAGAGGCAAGACACCCATGCCCACCAGGTTGGTACGGTGAATACGCTCGAAACCTTCGGCAACGATGGCTTCGACACCGGCCAGGCGTACGCCCTTCGCTGCCCAGTCACGGGACGAACCCTGACCGTAGTCGGCACCGGCGACGATGATCAGCGGCTGCTTGCGCTCCATGTAGGTCTCGATGGCTTCCCACATGCGAGTGACCTTGCCTTCCGGCTCGATCCGCGCCAGCGAACCTTGCTTGACCTTGCCGTTTTCCTGAACCATTTCGTTGAACAGTTTCGGGTTGGCGAAGGTCGCACGCTGGGCGGTCAGGTGGTCGCCACGGTGGGTCGCATAAGAGTTGAAGTCCTCTTCAGGCAAGCCCATCTTGGCCAGGTATTCGCCCGCAGCGCTGTCCAGCATGATGGCGTTGGATGGCGACAGGTGATCCGTGGTGATGTTGTCCGGCAGCACCGCCAGCGGGCGCATGCCCTTGAGGGTGCGCTCGCCCGCCAACGCGCCTTCCCAGTATGGCGGACGACGAATGTAGGTGCTCATTGGGCGCCAGTCATACAGTGGCTCGACTTTCGGGCCAGTGTCTTCGTGGATGGCGAACATCGGAATGTAGACCTTGCGGAACTGCTCTGGCTTCACCGATGCCTTGACCACGGCATCGATTTCTTCGTCAGTCGGCCAGATGTCTTTCAGGCGGATTTCCTTGCCATCGACCACGCCCAGCACATCTTTTTCGATATCGAAACGGATAGTACCGGCAATGGCGTAAGCAACCACCAGCGGCGGCGATGCCAGGAAGGCCTGCTTGGCATACGGGTGAATACGACCATCGAAGTTGCGGTTACCCGAAAGCACTGCCGTGGCGTACAGGTCGCGGTCAATGATTTCCTGCTGGATTTTAGGGTCCAGCGCACCGGACATGCCGTTGCAGGTGGTGCAGGCGAACGCCACGATGCCGAAGCCCATCTGTTCCAGCTCGGACGTCAGGCCGGCTTCATCCAGGTACAGGGCTACCGCTTTGGAGCCTGGCGCCAGCGAGGACTTCACCCACGGCTTACGGGTCAGGCCCAGCTTGTTCGCGTTACGCGCCAGCAGGCCGGCAGCAATAACGTTGCGCGGGTTGCTGGTGTTGGTGCAGCTGGTGATGGCAGCGATAATCACAGCGCCATCGGGCATCTGGCCAGGGACTTCTTCCCACTGACCGGCAATGCCTTTGGCGGCCAGGTCGCTGGTTGCCACACGAGCGTGCGGGTTGGACGGGCCGGCCATGTTGCGCACGACGCTGGACAGGTCAAAACGCAGCACACGCTCGTACTCGGCATGCGCCAGGCTGTCGGACCACAAGCCCGCGACCTTTGCATAAGTCTCGACCAGCTTCACTTGTTCGTCTTCACGACCGGTGAGCTTCAGGTAGTCGATGGTTTGCTGGTCAATGGAGAACATCGCCGCCGTGGCGCCATACTCCGGGGCCATGTTGGAGATGGTTGCACGGTCACCCAGGGTCAGTGCACGCGCGCCCTCGCCATAGAACTCAAGGTAGGCACCCACGACCTTTTCCTTACGCAGGAATTCGGTCAGCGCCAGCACCACGTCAGTGGCAGTAATGCCTGGCTGTGGCTTGCCCGACAGCTCGACGCCGATGATATCCGGCAGGCGCATCCAGGACGCACGACCGAGCATCACGTTCTCGGCCTCAAGGCCGCCAACACCAATGGCGATTACGCCCAGTGCGTCGACATGCGGGGTGTGGCTGTCAGTACCGACCAGCGTATCCGGGAAGGCCACACCGTCTGTGCTGTGGATCACCGGCGACATCCGCTCCAGGTTGATCTGGTGCATGATGCCATTGCCTGGCGGGATCACATCGACGTTCTTGAACGCCTGCTTGGTCCAGTTGATGAAGTGAAAACGGTCTTCGTTGCGACGGTCTTCGATGGCGCGGTTCTTGGCGAAGGCGTCCGGATCGAAACCACCACACTCCACGGCCAACGAGTGGTCGACGATCAGTTGTACCGGTACTACCGGGTTGACCTTGGCCGGGTCACCGCCCATATCGGCGATGGCGTCACGCAGACCCGCCAGGTCGACCAGCGCGGTTTGGCCGAGAATGTCATGGCACACCACCCGCGCCGGGAACCAGGGGAAGTCGAGGTCGCGCTTGCGCTCGATCAACTGGCTCAACGAAGCGTTCAGGGTGGCCGGGTCGCAACGGCGAACCAGGTTTTCTGCCAGCACGCGGGAGGTGTAGGGCAGCTTGTCGTAGGCGCCGGGCTGAATTGCATCGACAGCCGCACGGGCGTCAAAGTAATCCAGGCGGGTGCCGGGCAGATTCTTGCGAAATGCTGTGTTCATGGCACGGGACTCAATCACGGAAAGGTCAGCGGTAGGTAACGCTGAACAGCGCCTGCAGGAGCCGGCCTTGCCGGGGCCTGCAAGCACATCCTGTTCAGCTTCACCCTTCTCAGCGTTGCTCGATTGGCACGAACTTACGCTGTTCAACGCCGGTGTACTCGGCGCTTGGACGAATGATGCGGTTGTTGCCGCGCTGCTCGAAGACGTGAGCAGCCCAGCCGGTCAGGCGCGAACACACGAAGATCGGCGTGAACAGCTTGGTCGGAATACCCATGAAGTGGTAAGCCGAGGCATGGTAGAAGTCGGCGTTCGGGAACAGGCGCTTCTGCTCCCACATGGTCTTGTCGATGGCTTCGGATACCGGGTACAGCACGGTATCGCCCATTTCATCGGCCAACTGCTTTGCCCAACCCTTGATCACTTCGTTACGCGGATCGGACTCTTTGTAGATCGCATGACCGAAGCCCATGATCTTGTCTTTGCGCTCCAGCATGGCCAAGGTGCCGCTGATGGCGTCCTCAGGCGTAGAGAAGCGCTCGATCATTTCCATGGCTGCTTCGTTGGCACCGCCATGCAGCGGGCCACGCAGCGAACCAATGGCTGCAGTGATGCAGGAATACAGGTCCGAAAGCGTCGAGGCACAGACACGGGCGGTGAACGTCGAGGCGTTGAACTCGTGCTCTGCATAAAGAATCAGCGAAACGTTCATCACCTTGACGTGCAGGTCGCTCGGCTTCTTGTCATGCAGCAGGTGCAGGAAGTGACCACCCAGAGTCTCTTCGTCACTGACGCAATTGATGCGTACGCCGTCGTGAGTGAAGCGGTACCAGTAGCACATGATGGCCGGGAACACCGCCAGCAGGCGATCGGTCTTTTCACGTTGCTGCTCGAACGTCAGCTCAGGCTCCAGGGTGCCCAGTACCGAGCAGCCGGTACGCATGACATCCATAGGGTGGGCGGCGGCAGGAATGCGCTCCAGCACTTCCTTCAACGCCTGCGGCAGGTCACGCAGGGTCTTAAGCTTGCTCTGATAGGCAGCCAGTTGCGCCTTGGTCGGCAGCTCTCCGTAGAGCAGCAGGTAGGCAACTTCTTCGAACAAAGCGTGCTCGGCAAGCTCGCGCACATCATAGCCGCGGTAGGTCAGGCCGGCACCGGCCTGGCCTACGGTAGACAGTGCGGTTTGCCCGGCAACTTGACCGCGCAGGCCGGCACCGCTGAGTACTTTTGCTTCGGCCATTGCTTTTCTCCAATCTTGAATTTGTTATGGGAAACGTAAGCTGATTACAGGTTCAAGCCTTCATTCAGCTCTTTTTCTGAGCGAACAGGGCATCGAGCTTCTGCTCGAACACGTGGTAATCAATGGCGTCGTACAGCTCCATGCGGGTTTGCATGGTGTCGACAACATTCTTCTGGGTGCCGTCGCGACGCAGTGCGTTGTAGACGTTTTCAGCGGCCTTGTTCATGGCACGGAACGCCGACAGCGGGTACAGCGCCAGCGAAACATCGGCAGAGGCCAACTCTTCGGTGGTGTACAGCGGGGTCGCGCCGAACTCGGTGATGTTGGCCAGAATCGGCGCTTTCACCCGGGCAGCGAAGGTACGGTACATCTCAAGCTCAGTGATCGCCTCTGGGAAGATCATGTCAGCACCCGCTTCGATGCAGGCCGCTGCGCGGTCCAGGGCAGACTCCAGGCCTTCTACGGCCAGCGCGTCGGTACGCGCCATGATCACGAAGCTGTCATCGGTACGTGCGTCAACAGCGGCCTTGATGCGGTCAACCATCTCCTGCTGAGAGACGATCTCCTTGTTAGGGCGGTGACCACAGCGCTTGGCACCCACCTGATCCTCGATGTGAATCGCGGCCGCGCCGAACTTGATCATCGACTTGACGGTACGCGCCACGTTGAACGCCGAAGAGCCAAAACCGGTGTCGACATCCACCAACAGCGGCAGGTCGCACACATCGGTAATACGGCGTACGTCGGTCAGCACGTCGTCCAGGCCGGTAATACCCAGGTCAGGCAGGCCGAGGGAGCCGGCCGCAACACCGCCACCGGACAGGTAGATCGCCTTGAAACCGGCACGCTTGGCCAAGAGAGCATGGTTGGCGTTGATCGCCCCTACCACTTGCAGAGGATGCTCGGTAGCGACCGCGTCGCGAAAGCGCTGGCCGGGACTGCTTTTCTGACTCATGACTCACCTCGTGGGCTGTTGGCGTCCAGGTAATGACGCTCGATATTGCGTTTGGAGGCGCCGATATGGCGGCGCATCAGGAGCTCGGCCAGTTCACCGTCACGGTCGGCGATGGCATCGAGAATACGGTGGTGCTCGGCGAACGCCTGGCGTGGCCGATTGGGCGTTGCAGAGAACTGAATGCGGTACATGCGCACCAGCTGATACAGCTCGCCACAGAGCATCTGCACCAGGGTGCGGTTGCCACTGCCCTGGATGATTCGGTAATGGAAGTCGAAATCGCCTTCTTGCTGGTAGTAACCCAGCCCGGCCTGGAAGGTAGCGTCGCGCTCGTGGGTATCAAGCACCCGGCGCAGTTCGTCGATATCGGCTACGCTCATTCGCTCGGCAGCCAGGCGACAGGCCATGCCTTCCAGGGATTCGCGAATTTCGTACAGCTCGATCAACTCGGCATGGCTGAGCGAAACCACCCGTGCACCGACATGGGGAACCCGCACCAGCAGGCGCTGGCCCTCCAGGCGGTGAATCGCCTCACGCAATGGCCCACGGCTGATACCGTAGGTGCGCGCCAGCTCAGGCTCGGAAATTTTACTGCCTGGGGCGATCTCGCCCTTGACGATGGCCGCCTGAATGCGCCGGAAAACGTTTTCGGAAAGGGTTTCCGAGTCATCCTGCGTAACGCCGGGTGCTTGGCTTGCGTCCAGCATATTGTCGACACCTTCAAAATCAATAGAGCCAAAACTAGCCAAATAACGCTCGCCAGTCAAAGACAAAATAAACATTGTCGACAATCGTCTAATAACGAACATGGAGGTCTTCCATGTTGTCTTATGCCAGCCGCTGGCACATGCACACCAGCGTGATAGAATGCCGCCGCCTCCTTTGGGGCATGGATAGTGTGTCTGTCATCTTTTTATGGCAGATGAACGAGGAAGGTTGCGCAGTACTGCCAGTCGCCTTGACCCGAACATCGCACAGCACCGCGCCAGGATTTATGAGACTCACGCCCCTTCTACTGTTGCTCAGCCTTTCTTTATTGCCGGCGCTGAGCCAAGCCAATGACAAGACGGTCTACGGCCTTAACGAATACGCCCGCCTTGCCGACATCGACCTTGAGGTTGCCGCCAAGCTCGACACCGGCGCCAAGACCGCCTCGCTCAGCGCTCGCGACATCAAGCGCTTCAAGCGCAATGGCGAATCCTGGGTGCGCTTCTACCTGGCCATCGATGCGGCGCATTCGCATCCGATAGAACGTCCACTGGCCCGCGTCAGCAAAATCAAGCGACGGGCCGGCGACTACAACCCGGATGAAGGCAAGGCGTACACCGCCCGCCCCGTCATTGCCCTGAATATCTGCATGGGGAACGCCTTGCGCACCATTGAAGTGAACCTCACTGACCGCAGTGCGTTCCAATACCCGCTGCTGATCGGTTCCGAAGCCCTGAAACACTTCGATGCCCTGGTCGACCCAAGCCTTAAATACGCTGCCGGCAAACCCGCCTGCGCCACCGCCGCTCACACCGCAGAGTAAAACCGATGCGCTCTCTTACCCTCCACCTCAAAGTCCTGATCACCGTTCTGGTGTTGCTGGGCGTATTGGTCACGGCCTACCAGATCTTCTTCCTCGGCATTCCGGTCACCGAAGACGAGACGGACGACCTGTGGAACATCGACGCCAAGGTCGAGTTCGTCGCCAGCGCCAAAGACCCGGTCAAGGTCCAGATGTTCGTGCCACCGCTGAGCAGTGACTACGTCAGCCTCAACGAGAGCTTCATTTCCAACAACTACGGCGTCAGCGTCAACCGCGTCGATGGCAACCGCAAGGTGACCTGGTCGGCACGCCGCGCCAGCGGCAACCAGACCCTCTACTACCGCCTGGTACTGACAAAGCGCTACAGCGCCGAAAAACCCAAGGCCAAAGGTCCCACCTTCCGTGACAGCCTGCCCGTCGAAGGCCCGGAGAAGATCGCCGCCGAAGCGCTGATGGCTCCTATCCGCCAGCATTCGGCAGACGTCGAGACCTTTGTCAGCGAGACCATCAAGCGCGTCAACAACGTCAACGATGACAACGTCAAGCTGCTGCTGGCCGGCGATACCTCAAGCCTGCACAAGGCCAAGATCATCGACCTGCTGCTGTCGATTGCCCACGTACCGATTGAAAAAGTCCATACCATCCGCCTGCTGGCCGACCAACCACAAACCCCTGAACTGTGGCTGCGCAGCTTCAACGGCACCGACTGGCTGTACTTCAACCCGGACACCGGCGAACAGGGCCTGCCGAGCGACCGCCTGCTGTGGTGGACGGGCGATGACAACCTGATCACCGTCGATGGCGGCAAGAAAGCCAACGTCAGCTTCAGCCTGAACAACAGCGAGATGAACGCCATCCGCCTGGCCAAGCTGACCGACGAGAATACCGACGCCGACTTCCTGGAGTACTCACTGTACGGCCTGCCCCTGCAGACCCAGCAGACGTTCATGATCATGGTCATGATCCCGATTGGCGTACTGGTGATCCTGGTCCTGCGCAACCTGATCGGCCTGCAGACCCTCGGCACCTTTACCCCGGTACTGATCGCCCTGGCCTTCCGCGAAACCCAACTGGGCTTCGGCATCGTCCTGTTTACCATCATTACCGCGCTGGGCCTGTCGCTACGCTCCTACCTTGAGCACCTGAAGCTGCAGATGCTGCCACGCCTGTCGGTGGTGCTGACCTTCGTCGTGGTACTGATTGCCGCCATCAGCCTGTTCAGCCACAAGCTGGGCCTGGAGCGCGGCCTGTCGGTCGCACTGTTCCCGATGGTGATCCTGACCATGACCATCGAACGCCTGTCGATCACCTGGGAGGAGCGCGGCGGTGGCCATGCGATGAAAGTAGCCGTCGGCACCCTGTTCGCAGCCTCGCTAGCGCACCTGCTGATGAGCGTGCCGGAACTGGTGTACTTCGTCTTCACCTTCCCGGCGGTACTGCTGATTCTGGTGGGCTTCATGCTGGCAATGGGCCGTTATCGCGGCTACCGCCTGACGGAGCTGGTCCGTTTCAAAGCCTTTGTGAAGGACGCCTGATGTTCGGTCTCTGGAAAACCTGGAAAGCCCTGGAGGCCCGGGGCATCATGGGTATCAACCGGCGCAATGCGGACTATGTCCTCAAGTACAACAAGCGCCACCTGTACCCGATCGTCGATGACAAGATCATCACCAAGGAGCGTGCGATCAAGGCCGGCATTCATGTGCCGGAAATGTACGGTATCATCTCCACCGAGAAAGAGATCGAAAAGCTCGACGAGATCATCGGCGGGCGCAGTGATTTCGTGATCAAGCCGGCCCAAGGCGCTGGTGGCGACGGCATTCTGGTCATCGCCGACCGTTTCGAGAACCGCTACCGGACCGTCTCGGGCAAGATCATCAGCCACGAGGAAATCGAGCACCAGATCTCCAGCATCCTGACCGGCCTCTACTCCCTGGGCGGGCACCGCGACCGGGCACTGATCGAGTACCGGGTCACCCCCGACCAGATCTTCAAGAGCATCAGCTACGAAGGCGTACCGGACATCCGAATCATCGTGCTGATGGGCTACCCGGTCATGGCCATGCTGCGCTTGCCGACGCGCCAGTCTGGCGGCAAGGCCAACCTGCACCAGGGCGCCATCGGGGTCGGGGTCGACCTCGCCACCGGGCTCACCCTGCGCGGCACCTGGCTGAACAACATCATCAGCAAGCACCCGGACACCACCAACGCGGTAGACGGCGTGCAACTGCCAAACTGGGACGGCTTCATGAAGCTGGCCGCCGGTTGTTATGAGCTGTGCGGCCTGGGTTACATCGGTGTCGACATGGTGCTGGACCAGGACAAGGGCCCGCTGATCCTTGAGCTCAACGCCCGCCCCGGCCTGAACATCCAGATCGCCAACGATTGCGGCCTGACGCAGCGCACCCACGCCATCGAGGCCCACCTGGAAGCCCTGGCGAAGAACGGCGTGAAGGAAACCGTGGAAGAGCGGGTTCGCTTCACCCAGGAGCTGTTTGGCCACGTGCCGAACAACTGATGCAACGCCCTGAGGGGGGTACAAACCTACCCTCAGGGCGACATCGGGTGCCTCAATTGCGCGCACACCTCTAGGAGCGACGCCTGCGGAGGACTACAATCCGTTCCCCGCCCTGACAGCTCTTGATGCGAATGCCCACCTGCACCGTTCATCCCCTGCCCTACCAGGCCGACCCTGCCGACTACTTTGCCCGTGTCCGCCAGGCACCTGGCGCCATCCTGCTCGACAGCGCCCGCCCGAACGCCAGCCGAGGGCGTTATGACCTGCTGAGCGCCTGGCCAGTAGAGCAGTTGTCACCCCACGATGGCGAAACCGGCATTGACTATCTCCAGCGCCTGCGCGACAGCCTGAAGCGCCTCGGTACTGCAGACCTGCCCGATGATCTGCAACTGCCCTTCGCCGGGGGCCTCATAGGCTACCTCAGCTATGACTTCGGGCGACGCCTTGAAACACTGCCAGCGCTGGCAGTGGATGACCTGGACCTGCCGGATGCCGGCCTGGGGCTGTATGCCTGGGCACTGATCAGCGACCATCAGCGCAGCACCACCCAGTTGGTGTTTCACCCAAGCCTGGCACCTGACGAAGCACAGCGCCTGCTGCGCCTGTTCCACGCACCAGCTGTCACCGACGACAAGGCCGATTTCACGCTGAAGGCGCCAATGCGCGGCGATCTTTCCCCCGAGCAGTACCGCCAGGCGTTCGAGCGCGTGCAGCACTACATCCATGCGGGCGACTGCTACCAGATCAACCTCACCCAGCGCTTCCGAGCACCGTGCCAGGGCGATCCCTGGCACGCCTATCGCGCCCTGCGCAGCGCCTGCCCTACGCCGTTCTCCGGGTTCCGGGCACTGGCAGACGGCAGCGCCCTGCTGAGCTTCTCGCCCGAGCGGTTCATCCAGGTACACGCCGGCCAGGTAGAAACACGCCCGATCAAGGGCACCCGACCGCGCAGCCAGGACACTGTCGAAGACGCCGAGAATGCCGCCCAATTGCTGGCCAGCAGCAAAGACCGTGCAGAAAACCTGATGATCGTCGACCTGCTGCGCAACGACCTGGGCCGCAGCTGTGAAATCGGTACGGTTAAAGTCCCGGAACTGTTCAGCCTGGAAAGCTATCCCAACGTCCACCACATGGTCAGCGTCGTCACCGGGCAACTCGCAGCCGACAAGGACGCGCTGGACCTGATCGCCGGCAGCTTCCCCGGCGGCTCGATCACCGGCGCGCCGAAAATCCGCGCCATGCAGATCATCGACGAACTGGAACCCAGCCGACGAGCACTGTACTGCGGCTCATTGATTTACATCGACGTGCGCGGCGAAATGGACAGTTCCATTGCGATCCGCAGCCTGCTGATCAAGGACGGCCAGGCCTGCTGCTGGGGCGGCGGCGCAGTGGTCGCCGATTCGGATTGGCAAGCCGAGTACCAAGAGTCGATCACCAAGGTAAAGGTACTGCTCGATACCTTGGGGCAACTCTGAAGCACATCTGCCTTCTTCTGACGACAGCCCGGCCAGTCATTCAATGCAAACCGTCTAGCCAGACATTTTTTGTTAAGATCAGCCTAAACGAGCGCAAAGCGCCATTCACAGACCGGAAGCCGCCTGATGAGCCAACCCTTCGACGTCGCCGCCCTGGCCGCGACCTACGCCAGCAAGTCACCGCAAGACATCCTCAAACTTGCCTTCGAGCACTTCGGTGACGACCTGTGGATCTCCTTCAGCGGCGCCGAAGACGTGGTGCTGGTGGACATGGCCTGGAAACTGAACAAGCAGGTCAAGGTATTCAGCCTCGACACCGGTCGCCTGCACCCGGAAACCTACCGTTTCATTGATCAGGTCCGCGAGCACTACTCGCTGCCGATCGAAATCCTCTCTCCCGACCACAGCAAGCTCGAGCCCTTCGTCAAGGAAAAGGGCCTGTTCAGCTTCTACAAAGACGGTCACGGCGAATGCTGCGGTATCCGCAAGATCGAACCACTGCGCCGCAAACTGGCCACGGTAAGCGCCTGGGCCACCGGCCAGCGTCGCGATCAAAGCCCGGGCACCCGCAGCCAGGTAGCCGCGCTGGAAATCGACGGTGCCTTCTCCACAGCAGAGCACACGCTGTACAAGTTCAACCCACTGGCACAGATGACCAGCGAAGAAGTCTGGGGCTATATCCGCATGCTGGAGCTGCCCTACAACAGCCTGCATGAACGCGGCTTTATCAGCATCGGCTGCGAGCCCTGCACCCGCCCGGTGCTGCCGAACCAGCATGAGCGCGAAGGCCGCTGGTGGTGGGAAGAGTCAACCCAGAAAGAATGCGGCCTGCATGCAGGCAACCTGATCAGCAAGGGCTGATCTGAAGGGTACCCCTTGTGGACTTGCCCGCGATGCCGACACCATCGCAGGCAAGCCAGCTCCAACAGAGCCTGCGCCAGCCTGTAGGAGCCGGGCTTGCCCGCGATGCAGACGCCGCGAACTCACGGACACCCCGCCGACGCCATCGCAGGCAAGCCAGCTCCAACAGAGCCCCGCGCCAGCTGTAGGAGCCGGGCTTGCCCGCGATGCAGACGCCGCGAACTCGCGGATACCCCACCGACGCCATCGCAGGCAAGCCAGCTCCAACAGAGCCCCGCGCCAGCTGTAGGAGCCGGGCTTGCCCGCGATGCAGACGCCGTGAACTCACGGGCACCGCACCGAGGCCATCGCAGGCAAGCCAGCTCCAACAAAGACCGCGCCAGCTGTAGGAGCCGGGCTTGCCCGCGATGCAGACGTCGCGCGCTTACGGACACCGCACCGAGGCCATCGCAGGCAAGCCAGTTCCAACAGAGCCCGCGCCCGCTGTAGGAGCCGGGCTTGCCCGCGATGCAGGCGCCGCGCGCTTACTGACACCCCGCCGATACCACCGCAGGCGAGCCTGACACAAAAATCACATGCTCTGCGCGGCTGGCTTTCTCAGCACTGAAACCGGCACCCATGGCCGGTTTTTTTGTGGCACCACGTTGTG
Source organism: Pseudomonas sp. HLS-6 (assembly GCF_002753995.1). Classification (NCBI taxonomy): domain Bacteria; kingdom Pseudomonadati; phylum Pseudomonadota; class Gammaproteobacteria; order Pseudomonadales; family Pseudomonadaceae; genus Pseudomonas; species Pseudomonas sp. HLS-6. Next base: position 1,856,185 of record NZ_CP024478.1, on the reverse strand, counting down.
GTCAGTGGACCGGCAGCTCAACACCTTCAAAGAGCTCTTCCAGTTCCTGCTTGTTGTGGCACTGAATGGCCTTGGCCATTACTTCACGCGTCAGGTGCGGGGCGAACTTCTCGATGAAGTCGCACATGAACCCACGCAGGAACGTGCCGCGGCGGAAACCGATCTTGGTCACACTGGACTCGAACAACTCGCTGGCATCGAGCACCACCAGATCGCTGTCGAGCTTGGGATCAACAGCCATCTTGGCGACAATACCAACACCCAGGCCAAGGCGAACATAGGTCTTGATCACGTCAGCATCGGCAGCGGTAAAGACCACTTTCGGGGTCAGGCCACGGTGACTGAACGCTTCGTCGAGCTTTGAGCGGCCGGTAAAGCCAAAGACGTAGGTCACGATCGGATATTCCGCCAGCACTTCCAGCGTCAGCTTGGGCAGCTTGGTCAACGGATGCCCCTGCGGCACGACCACACAACGGTTCCAGCGATAGCACGGCATCATCACCAGGTCGCCGAACAGCTCCAGGGCCTCGGTGGCAATGGCGAAATCGACGGTACCATCAGCCGCCATCTCGGCAATCTGCATCGGCGAACCCTGGTGCATGTGCAGCGCTACTTCCGGGTATTGCTTGATGAAGTTACTGATCACCGGCGGCAACGCGTAACGCGCCTGGGTGTGCGTCGTTGCGATCGAAAGGGTGCCCTTTTTCTCATTGGAGAATTCCTGGGCGATTTGCTTGATGCTCTCGACCTTGCGCAGAATTTCCCCAGCCGTGGTAATAATCCGCTCACCCGCCGGCGTGACGCGCGTCAAGTGCTTGCCGCTACGAGCGAAAACCTCAACACCCAGCTCATCTTCCAACAGACGGATCTGCTTGCTGATACCAGGTTGGGAGGTATACAGGCTCTGTGCTGTCGCGGAGACGTTGAGGTCGTGGTGCGCCACTTCCCAGATGTAGCGCAATTGTTGAAGCTTCATAGGTATCCCTCAAATCAGCTGGGCGTCACCGGCAGCAGCGACGGGTTATAACTATATTAGTGGTTTGAAGAATAAATCTAGAACTATTTCACCGGTTTTCCTACAGCCTCGCTCACTTACCGCTCACCCCTTGCGCCGGCCCAGATGCTGGGCCAATGGGACCATGTACACCGGCACTGGCGAAAGCTGCAACACACGCGCCGCGGTCCGACCCAGCGGAATCGACACCCCTGCGCCACGGGAATGGCTGCCAACAATCAGCAAATCGACACTCAGCCGCTGAGCCTGCTCCAGAATGACCTGAGCAGGATCCCCCTGACGCACCCGCACGGCACGGATCAGGGCCAGGTCCTCATGCCCACCCAATTCATCACGAAACGTATCCAGCACCCGCTGTTCGATATTGGCCATCACCGTGTTCACACCCTGGCTATGCAGTTCATCCAGGGTCTGTTCGTCCAGGTAGCTCTGCAGCAGTGATTCAGCGAACTGCCCCATCGGCTCAACCGCATGAATCACATACAATTCCGCGTTGAAGGTTCGCGCCAACGCCAGCGCATGCTGCAAGACATAAGGCGCGTACACACCGAGGTCTGTGGCATACAGCATCGAATGGATCATTTGCCCTCCTCGACTGCCGAATCGGCAGCGCACGCTTCAGCTTAGCAGCGTCAAGGTGATGCGCAGCCCCCGTCCGGCGAGCGCCGCCGGGCTCAACCGGGCGCGTGCTCGTTGCTGACACCATGAGGCACATGCCCCGTCGCGACCACACCTCGGGCGCGCTCGCAATGCCCAGCCTGATCATCGAAGAACACGTCGGCGGCGAACGCTTCAAGAAAAGCCGACTTGTCCAGGCCGCCGAGAAACAGCGACTCGTCCAGACGGATGTCCCAATCGCGCAAGGTACGGATCACCCGCTCATGGGCGGGTGCAGAACGCGCGGTAACCAGTGCCGTACGAATCGGGCAGGCGCCTTGCGGAAACTCTTTCTGCAGCACATGCAACGCGGCCAGGAACGGCTTGAACGGGCCGCCACCCAACGGCTGGCGAGCCGCCTGGCGTTCGTTGGCCTGGAAGGCTTCTAGCCCTCCTTGCTGGTAGACGCGCTCCGACTCATCGGAAAACAACACCGCGTCGCCATCAAACGCGATACGCAGTTCATCGCTGGCCGCTCGCCGGGCACCGCCAGACAGAATGGTCGCGGCGGCAAAACCGGCCTCCAGCGCACGGCGCACGTCCTCGGCATCAGTCGACAGGAACAGGTGGCAACCAAATGCCGCCAGATACGGATAAGGGCTGCGGCCGCCGACAAAGGCGGCGCGTGAAATGCCCAGGCCGTGATGTTCGATGGCACTGAACACACGCAAGCCGGTGTCGGCACTGTTACGCGACACCAGCACCACCTCCACCCGCTGCTGACCGAGACTGTCATTCAAACCCAGCAGTTTCTGCACCAGCGGGAGCGCATCGCCCGGCTCCAGCAGCTCATCCTCATGGTCGATCTGGTACTGCCGGTAGGCTTCCACACCCTGCGCCAGAAACACCTGATGGCTTTCACTCAGGTCGAACAACGCCCGCGAGGAAATGGCCACCACCAGCTTGTCGACCAGACCTTTACTCATGCTGCACTCCTGGGGGGTATCAATGGTTATGCCGATCAATAAATGCCAGCGCCTGATGCAGCGCTTCGATTCGCGGCAGCTGGCAACCGGCCTGACGCGCCTGCGCCAGTGGTTCAGCATAGATGGCAGCCAACTCCAGCGGCCGCCCCTGAGCGTAGTCGTGGTACATGCTCGGCCAGTAATCCGGCATGTTCTCAGTGATGGCAAACAGATCCTCAGCGTACCCCTCTGGCAGGACATGGCCACAGGCACGCGCCCCGTCCACCACCTCGCACATCAACGCCTGAATCAGTGCTCGGCTGGACGCATCCGCCATCAGCGCGCTGGTGCTGGCCTTGAGCAACACCGAAAGGCCGTTGTACGGCACGTTCCACACCAACTTCTGCCAACGCGCCTGAGCCAGGTTGAGCATGCCACGGGACTCGATACCCGCCGCATGAAACAGCGCCACAGCTGACTCCACTCGCGCCTGACGTGCCAATACATCCTGCGCCGGGCCACTGTGATAGCCAAGGTTCACCGCACCCAACGCCTGATGCCGAACCACCCCCGGCGCCGTGCGATTGAGGCAGACAAAACACAAGCCTCCGAGCAGGTGCAGGTTAGCGGGCAACAGAGGCCGCAACGCCTCTTCGACACCCAACCCGTTCTGCAGCAGCACGACGCTGCCACCCGCTTTGCACGCCCGAGCGATCAAGGGTGCCAGGGCCGGGTTGCTGGTGGTCTTGGCACCGACCAGCAGCCAGTCGCAGGGTGGCATTTCAGCAGCATCGCTATAGGCCTGCACCGACGGCAGGCGTAACACCCCGTGAACATCACTGTCGATTTGCAGCCCCTGTTCACTGACCGCCGCAAACTCACTGCGCAACAGAAAATGCACGTCGAACCCGGCACGAGCCAGCATCACACCATAAAAACCACCGATGGCGCCGGTACCAATAATACCGATGCGTTGTTGCGCCCTTTCCATCACCACCCCTGGACTGATTGTTTTTTGATCAGCTTTCATACGTAAATCAACCGCTTCACTTTCCTTCACTATACTCAGCCAAACAAGGTCAAATAATCGACACGGAGTCGATATGCGTGGATTCCTGCCTCACCCCGATGACGTTCCGGTCGAATTGACCTTGCGCTCGTCACCCAGCCTGTTCCGCCAGCGACTCCACACTATCAGCCTGGGCGGCGTAGCCTGCAACCATCCACGGGCCTACCGCCGCGGCATGGCGGTTGAAATGATCATCCCTTCCCTCGGCGAAGATGCCCGCTACCCGGGTTACGTCGCCTGGTGCCAGAAGCAGGCACAAGGCTACCGGGTCGGCATTGCCTTTGTTGATGAGCAAGCGCTGTTCGGTGCACGAATGAGCGAACAGGTCTGCCAGATCCAGCACTATTGCCAACAACACGCCGGCGATGAAGCTCAAGACATCGACCTGCAAGTCCTGGCTCAGGAGTGGATAGCCCGGCACGCCACCGAGTTCTCGGAAGCCAGCCTGGAGGCGAACCGGGTGCTGCAACCACGCCCGCTGCCACTTTAGTCGCACTCGACCGGTCTTTATGCGCGTTCCCACACAGGAAAGCGGGCCTTGCCCATTGTCGAGCCACGGTGTAACGCGCTAAGGTTCGGCTCCCCCGCTGCGTTAAATCATGCTGCTCCGCCGCACGGGGATCGCTGGCGGCCGGCATCCGTGACCTGACGAGTAACACGATGGCTGATTTACCGATCGATGACCTTAACGTTGCCTCCAACGAGACCTTGATCACCCCCGATCAGCTCAAGAAGGAAATACCTCTCAGTGCCACCGCGCTGAAAACCGTGACTGCGGGCCGCGAAGTGGTGCGCAATATCCTCGACGGCAAGGACCACCGCCTGTTCGTGGTCGTCGGCCCTTGCTCGATTCACGACATCAAGGCCGCCCACGAGTACGCCGAACGCTTGAAAGTACTGGCCGCAGAGGTGTCCGACACCCTGTACCTGGTCATGCGCGTGTATTTTGAAAAGCCGCGTACCACCGTGGGCTGGAAAGGTCTGATCAACGACCCGTACCTGGATGACTCGTTCAAAATCCAGGACGGCCTGCACATCGGCCGCCAACTGCTGCTGGACCTGGCGGAAATGGGCCTGCCAACCGCAACTGAAGCACTCGACCCGATTTCGCCACAATACCTGCAGGACCTGATCAGCTGGTCGGCCATTGGTGCGCGCACCACTGAATCGCAAACCCACCGTGAAATGGCTTCGGGCCTGTCCTCGGCCGTCGGCTTCAAGAACGGTACCGACGGTGGCCTGACCGTAGCGATCAACGCCCTGCAATCGGTCTCCAGCCCTCACCGCTTCCTGGGTATCAACCAGGAAGGTGGCGTCTCCATCGTCACCACCAAAGGCAACGCCTACGGCCACGTGGTACTGCGCGGCGGTAACGGCAAGCCAAACTACGATTCGGTCAGCGTGGCACTCTGCGAACAGGCACTGACCAAGGCCAAGATCAAGCCGAACATCATGGTCGACTGCAGCCATGCCAACTCCAACAAGGACCCGGCACTGCAGCCACTGGTCATGGAGAACGTGGCCAACCAGATCCTCGAAGGCAATCAGTCGATCATTGGCTTGATGGTCGAGAGCCACCTGAACTGGGGTTGCCAGGCGATTCCGAAAAACCTTTCCGAACTGCAGTACGGCGTCTCGATCACCGATGCCTGCATCGACTGGGACACCACGGCGAACACGCTGCGCAGCATGCACGCCAAGCTCAAGGATGTATTGCCAAAGCGTCAACGGGGCTAGTAGCACGCACACAAAAACGCCGGGCAAATGCCCGGCGTTTTTGTGTTTGCCGCGGTTGCTGGCAGGTATTCAGGCTTTCGACGACTGCCGTTGATGCCGTTCCATATAGCGTTCGACATAGGAACAGGATGGAATGACCGTGTAGCCCATGGTATCGGCGTACTCAAGCGCCTTCTCGGTAAGTGCAGCCGCAATGCCGCGACCGCGCAACGCATTGGGCACGAATGTACGGTAGATATCCAGGGTCTGCTTCCCCAGATCCATGTAGGTCAGGTACGCACGATGACCGTCCACATTGGTCTCGAACTGATGACCAGCCTGGTCATGGTGGATGGACAACGCCTCGCTCATCACTACTCCTCGCGGGTCTTGTATTTGACCCCTACCTTACCGATGTTTGTCCGGCGAAGGAACCTCTACGCCACCCCGTGCCCCAGTTGGACAAGGAGAAGAGCCTGGTCGTTCTCTGGCAGCTGAGCACGTCACAAATAGTAGGCGCCCTGGGTACAGATGCTCAAGGCGCTTGATCGTAAAAATCGCGCACTAGCAGCACGCCAACGTCGCACCCTTCAATGGCACTGACAGTTACCGGATGTTCTAGTCCTGTGACGAAGGATGACCGTTAAAGTCACCTTTAGTTCAACAAAAAACAACGCCTTACACTAGATACTGCAACCTGGACCGTCTAAAGCTGAATGCTTTTCATACAGCGACTGTGTCGGTTTCGACAGAAGCGTAATTTTTTTCCAGTTCTTGCGCTGTGTCAGTTTACTTACTACAAGTAATGGGTAGTATGTACGCCGGCCAGTTTCTCTTTGTTGAGAGATGGCTCTTTAATAGAAAGTCCTTGAAGGGGAACACGATGAACAACGTTCTGAAATTCTCTGCTCTGGCTCTGGCCGCAGTTCTGGCTACCGGTTGCAGCAGCGTATCCAAAGAAACCGAAGCTCGTCTGACTGCTACCGAAGACGCAGCAGCTCGTGCACAAGCTCGTGCTGATGAAGCCTATCGTAAAGCTGACGACGCTCTGGCTGCAGCTCAAAAAGCTCAACAGACTGCTGATGAAGCTAACGAGCGCGCTCTGCGCATGCTGGAAAAAGCCAGCCGCAAATAATAATCTTTCGGGATTGTTATGAAGCCGGCCCACTTGTGGGCCGGCTTTTTTTTGGTTCATCACGGACTACCGGAAAAGGCGCTCGCAAGCTTGAATGACCGCTTCTGCCAGATGCCGCGTCATACGAACGACGTTGACAGCTCTCAATCCCGGTTTCTCGCATCAGACTTCGAGTCATCTTTCAGGGCTTGGGCGGCAACATGTGATTGAGCTTTACCCACTGCTCGGGTGGCGGCCTCCATCAGCTGCTTTTCTATTTCGCTGGCTCTGCGTCGTGCGAACATCTCCAGGCCGAAGTCGTTGGGGATAAATCGGCCTGATTGGTCGTAGGCGCCCAAAATCATGTCACCGGCAATGTTGTCTCCGAAGTTGATTTCCGTTGGGCTCAAGTTGATCTGCCGTGAGTTAGGGTATTTGGCCATGTGGTGATTGGCGTAGAGGTGGTAGCCATCCATGTCGATGGTGTCGACGACGTACGTATAGCCCCCGCGTTTCCCGCCGTAGACAAAAGCCCCCGTGTGTTCCTTGTAATAGAACACCGAAGTAGAGATGCCTTTCCCGTCAGGATCCAGTGCATTGCGGCCTCCGCCGAAGCCTCCCCGAACGCCCGTGATTTGATGAATGTCTTTCTTGATCTCCGAGACTGGCGTGCGAAGCTGGAAGCCGTCTCTGAAAATGACCTCGGGGGTGCGCATATCGCCACGAAATACCTGGCCCCGGTAAATGATGAGTTTGTGATTCTCCACTGTCTTTTTCATGCACCGTGCGTATTCATAAATCATGTCCTGGGCCGCAGTTGGGCCTTGGCTCAGACGTTCGAGCAGGCGCCGCTTCAGGTGCATGGCGCCTAACTCCGAGGGAATTACGTTCCGGTTGATGAGCCGGATGTCGTGATAAAGAGGTGGCGTCACGCCTTCGAACCTCATGCGTTTGAGGACGTTCCCGGATATCGCATTCTTGCTGGTGTTGGTAAGCCCTATCGAGGCTGTCTTGGGGATCATGACGGTCACGATTTCCAAGATCGCCGCGATCATCGCCGCTTTGTAGTGCTTGTCAGCGTCCTCCGGACGATCTGCCAACATACCTCTGGTCGCCTCGATACCCGCTGAACACAATCCTAGCAAGGAAGCCAACAGCATTCGGCCAGCCAGCCCTGCGCCAATTGTCGGCGCGGCCGCGCCCCCGGATACGATGTTCAATACTGCGCCGAAGAGCTCAAGCCCTTGATCGACCAGACGCTCGGTGTATGTGAAGACCAGCGTATCGATATCAGAGACCAGTCTCTCCAGATTGGTGAAGGACAGATGCGAAATAATGTCGTCGCTGTCATGAAACGTCAGGGATGCGTCCCGCAGGTAATCATTGCTGCGCTTCTCGATGCCCTGATACTTCAAGTCAAACTTCTTGAACCTGAGACCGTCGTAGATCGAAAGGCGTTTGAGCACGTATTTTTCCATTAGCTCTGATGCTTCAATGACTTCCCTTCTCTTCAGCCCATCGCCGGGAAGCTCGAAGACCGCCTGATCGTCCGGCTCGCCGCAAAAAACCAGAAGGGCCGCATGAGGCTCAACGCCGGCCATGGATCCGCGAGCTTCTAGGCAGACGGCTTGAGTGACGACGTACTTGTCCCGAAAGTAAACACGTTTTGGCTGGATCTGACTGTTTTGATACGCCTTGATCAGGTTTTGGCTGCTGACTGACGTCGTGGGGAGGCCCGCATGATGCTGAAGGTGACGTTTCAGCACCTGCTCGCTGAGCATCTTGTACATGTACTCCATGTCCGGGTGAGTGTAATGCTCGATCACCCGGTTCTTGTAATCGGACTGCAGGTCTACAGACTCCAGAGCGGAGATCAGATCCGATGGAAAGTCTTTCGGCCAGATGACTTTGATCATCACCTTGTCTTTAAGCGTGACGTAATGCTGGCCCGTGACGATCTGTTTCAACTCGAAGGCCTGGGTGTGTAAGGGAGAGGGGGCGATGGTGCCGACCAACCCGCCTCCTGAAGGCGCTCGCTCACGGAAAGTCACCTTGATGGGGCTGAGAATGTTCAGCCTTTCTTTGGTCGCCTGCGATGCGCTCGAGGCCTCGATCATTCGTTCTATTTCAGTATTGATGTACCTGGCAGGATCCAGCAGTTCCGGCTTCATGCAAAACCCGAGCAACTCAGCCAGTTCGCGGGCCGCCAGATCTTCGCTGCTCACAGAAGGATCAAGCCAACGCGGTATCGGCAGGCCATTTTCCGGGTCGTAGCTGATCAGGTTTTGTTCGTACAGTGGCAAATCATCCATAGGTCATTCCTTGACGGTTAGCAGCACCAGGTGCTGTCGCTTCATCCTTTGAAGCGCAAGGAATGGTGGTGTGGAATGCAGGAGCTGTCTGTAAGAGGTTGGCTGATTACAGGGTTACTTTTCGATCTGGTTTTTGGAGGGTTCAGGCTCGCTGCATCTAAGACGATTCGCAAGAGCAGCGAGCGTCTTTACATGCTGGATGCACGCGCCCACAGAGCCGTTTTACAGCTTTACGCTCAGGCCACACCGCCTGCTCAGGATCTGCTCCACCAACGCCTTGGGTAGCAGACGCCCCATCAGTGGCAGCGCCAGGATGCAGAATCGGCTGTGAACGATAGAAACGGTGGGGCGACTCCCCCAGGCTATTGATGAGTCAGTGAGATACACGCGCAAAAAAAAAGGCCTGCACAATGGCAGGCCCTTGCAGCACCCTGGCGTATTACTGGATCTCGAGCGGCACGCTGGAAACCATCGACGCGGGGGCTGCGCCCGGCACAGCGATCTCCACTGGCATGCCGTCTTCAGCAGCAACAACATCGCGCACCATGTCCCAGTTCATGCGCAGGTTATTGGCCAGATCCTGACGCTTGAGCAAGGCATTGATAACCGCAGTGTGCTTGTCGACCACCGAGGGATTGCCCTTGTCATCCAGCGGCGTATGCGCCTCAAGATAAACCTTGCCCGCACTGATGCCGAACTTGTAAGGCTCATTGATGATGCGCACCGGGGTGCCGACCGGCACCATCTTCGACAGGGCCAGCACGTTGTTGTTGAACATGCGGAAACACCCGTGACTGGTACGCATGCCAATACCGAACTTCTTGTTGGAACCGTGAATCAGGTAACCCGGTACGCCCAAGGTGAACTTGAACGGCCCCAGTGGGTTGTCCGGCCCGGCCGGTACAATGCCCGGTAGAGGATCACCATCGGCCGCGTGCTCGGCCCGAATCGAAGCCGGTGGCGTCCAGGTCGGGTTTGGCGTCTTGGCAGTGATCTTGGTCTGTGCAATTGGCGAACCCCAACCTTCGCGACCAATACCCAGCGGGAAGGTATGCACCACATTCTGCCCTTTCGGGAAGTAGTACATACGGTACTCAGCCAGGTTGATCACGATACCCTCCCGCGGACCTGGCGGCAGGACGTAACGGGTTGGCAGAACAATCTCGGTACCCACACCCGGCAGCCATGGGTCGACACCGGGGTTGGCAGCAACCATCTCCAGGTAACCCAGGTCATTGGCAGTGCCGATGTCGGCGAAGGTGTCTTCGTACTTGGCCTTGATAACCTGGACCTGGCCAACGACGTCTTCTCCGGGCGGCGGCAGAGGCAGCTCCAGGGCAGTGGCGGAACCTGTCGCCAGCACGGCGGCAATAGACAGGCAACGGGTGACGGCGGGAAAGCGCGACAACATCCGGAAAATCCTTCGCTAATTCAATAGGGGCAAGACAGCGATTGTACACCCGCCCCCGCCTGACCGGGAGACATCGGGGTGAACGGTTACGTGCGCATATGACAGGCAAATACTGTCAGAGTTGCGGCCACACCGGCCGTGTGCCACGCCGCTGGGCATCGAGAATCGCCCGACATAGCGGACACAGACGCCGGTCACGGTAGATCGAACGCTCTACCCCGGACCACCGCGGCTGAGCAGGCAACAACGTACCGCACAAGGTACGGTCTGCCGAACACCCCAGCTCAAGTTGACGGGCCACCAGATGAACGCGGATCTCCTGGCAGGCGAACAGATCAAGCTGTTCGTCGGGCTCGATCAATTGATAGGCATACAGGGACCAGGCGGGACGCGGCATTGAGGGCTCCAAATCGGGGGCGCAACATTAGCCGAAAGCCGATCACTAGAAAAGCGTCAAAGCAGCGGTTTTATCACCGGCCAGGCATTATCCAGCAGCCGCTGCTGTGCTCCCTGTGCCGGATGCAGCCCATCGGCCTGCATCAGCTCGGGCACGCCGCCCACACCCTCGAGAAAAAACGGCACCAGAGGGACCTGTTTATCCTTGGCCAGATTGTCATAAACCCTGGCAAACGCTTCGGTGTAGCGAACGCCATAATTGGGTGGCAAGCGCATGCCCAGCAGAACCACCTTGGCGCCCGCAGCGCGGGAGCTGTCGATCATCGCAGCAAGGTTTTGTTGCAATTGCGCCGGCAACTGCCCGCGCAGGCCATCGTTGCCGCCCAACTCAAGCACCACCAGCGCGGGCTTGTGCTCTGCAAGCAGCGCTGGCAGGCGCGCCTGGCCCCCTGCACTGGTATCGCCACTGATTGACGCGTTAACCACCTGGCTGTCGAATCCCTCGGTTTTCAGGCGCGCCTGCAGCAACGACACCCACCCTTGACGGGTATCCAGGCCGAAACCCGCGCTGATACTATCCCCGACGATCAACACGGTACCCGCCGTGGCAAGCTGTGCCATGCACAGCAAGGCCAGACCGGCACTCAATATCCACACTCGCATCGGATTCTCCATGGGCCCCAGCATTCTCATTGCGCAGAACCTTAGCAAAGTGGTTCCCAGCGCGGAAGGCGATCTGACTATCCTGCATGAACTGTCGCTGGACCTGAAACAGGGCGACAGCCTGGCCATCGTTGGCGCCTCGGGTTCAGGCAAGTCGACCCTGCTCGGCCTGCTTGCCGGCCTGGACCTGCCCAGCGCCGGCTCTGTCACCCTGGCCGGGCATGATCTTGGCAGCCTGGACGAAGACCGGCGCGCCCAGGTGCGTGCCGAACATGTCGGTTTTGTTTTCCAGTCGTTCCAGTTGCTGGACAGCCTGAGTGCACTGGAGAACGTCATGCTGCCCCTGGAGCTCGACGGCCGTCGCGACGCCCGCGAACACGCTCGCAGCCTGCTGGAACGGGTTGGCCTGGGCCAGCGCCTGAGCCATTCGCCACGCCAGCTTTCCGGGGGTGAGCAGCAGCGAGTGGCCATCGCCCGGGCCTTTGCCGCAGACCCTGCCGTGCTGTTTGCCGATGAACCGACAGGCAACCTCGATAGCCACACCGGCGAACGCATTAGCGACCTGTTGTTTGAACTGAACAAGGAACGTGGCACTACGCTGGTACTGGTCACCCACGACGAACGCCTGGCCAAACGCTGCCGTCGCCTGATCCACCTGGATGCCGGTCACCTGGTCACCCCCCTGGAGCCCTGATGGCACATCTGTCGTTTTTCCGTCTGCTGAGCCTGGCGTTTCGTCAGTTACTGCGTGATGCCCGTGCAGGCGAGCTGCGCGTGCTGTTCTTTGCCCTGGTCATTGCGGTGACCGCCAGCACCGCCATCGGCTACTTCGGCGCACGCCTGAACGGTGCCATGTTGCTACGCGCCACCGAGTTCCTGGGGGCCGACCTGGTGCTGCAAGGCAGCGCACCGGCGAGTACAGCGCAAATCAACGCCGGTATCGACCAAGGTCTCGAACATGCCCGTGTCGTTGAGTTTTCCAGTGTTATCGCTGCCGACAGCGGTATCCAGCTCTCCAGCGTCAAGGCCGTGGACAACAACTACCCGCTACGCGGCGAACTGCGCAGCGCGGCAGAGCCCTATGCCGCAGAAACACCCGGCACAGGTCCGGCACCGGGGGAGGCCTGGGTTGAGTCACGCCTGCTGGCAGCGCTGAACCTGAAAATCGGCGACAGCATTGACGTCGGCATGAAGAGCCTGCGCATGAGCCGGGTGCTGACCTACGAACCGGACCGCGCCGGCAACTTCTACAGCCTGACCCCCAGGGTACTGATCAACCTGGCCGACCTTGACGCTACCGGCGTGGTTCAGCCCGGCAGCCGGGTCACCTACCGCGACCTGTGGCGCGGCGTACCGGCCGCGCTGAGCGCTTATCAGCAGGCTATCAAACCGGCGCTGGCCGCCCACCAGCAACTGCTGAACTCACGTGACGGCAACCGCCAGATCGGCGGTGCGCTGGGCAAGGCCGAACGCTACCTGAACATGGCCAGCCTGGTGGCCGTGCTCCTGGCAGGCGTGGCCGTGGCCCTGTCGGCCAGCCGTTTCGCCAGCCGGCGCTTCGATGCCAGCGCCCTGCTGCGCTGCCTGGGCCTTTCGCGGCGCCAGGCACTCTCATTGTTCTGCCTGCAACTGGCAATACTTGGCGGCGCTGCGGCCCTCAGCGGCGCATTGCTGGGCTGGCTCGCCCAGTTTGGCCTGTTCCAGCTGCTCAAAGGCTTGCTGCCCAACGAGATTCCACCAGGCGGTATTGCCCCGGCACTGGCCGGCATTGCCACCGGGCTGGTGGCGCTGGCGGGCTTCGCCTTGCCTCCCCTTGCCGCCCTGGGCCGGGTTCCGCCGTTGCGCGTGTTGCGCCGCGACCTGCTGCCCGTCCCACCAAGCAGTTGGCTGGTGTATGGCGCAGCGCTGTTCGCCCTGGGCCTGATCATGTGGCGGCTGAGCCTGGACCTGTTACTGACCTTTGCCCTGCTGGGCGGCGGCCTGATCGCTGCCCTGCTGCTCGGCGGCCTGTTGCTGCTTGGCTTGCGCAGCCTGCGTCGCCTGCTGGCCAACGCACCGCTAGCCTGGCGCCTGGGCCTCGGTCAACTGCTGCGCCATCCGCTGGGCGCGGCGGGCCAGTCACTGGCCTTCGGCCTGATCCTCCTGGCCATGGCGCTGATCGCACTGCTGCGCGGCGAACTGCTCGACACCTGGCAAAACCAGTTGCCCAAAGACGCGCCGAACTACTTTGCCTTGAACATCCTGCCGGATGACAAAGCTGACTTCGCCCACCGCCTGAGCGAGTTCTCCGCCCAAGCAGCACCGCTGTACCCGGTGATTCCCGGCCGCCTGACACACATCAACGGCCAAGCGGTGCAGCAAATCGTCAGCAAGGACTCTACCGGCGATCGCGCCATCCAGCGTGACCTGAGCCTGACCTGGGCAGCCGATCTGCCACAGGGCAACGCCCTCGTTTCCGGTCAGTGGTGGCAGGCCACGCCCCCGGCAGACGCCCTGCCCGGTGTCTCAGTTGAAGCCGATCTGGCCACCAGCCTTAAGCTCAAGCTCGGTGACCACCTGACGTTCAGCATTGGCGGCATGGAACGCGAGGCGCTGGTCAGCAGCCTGCGCACCGTCAACTGGGACAGCTTCCAGCCCAACTTCTACATGATCTTCCAGCCCGGCACCCTGCAAAACCTGCCGACCACCTACCTGACCAGCTTCTACCTGGCGCCTGGCAATGACGCGCAACTCGTGGCCCTGTCCCGCGCCTTTCCGGCGGTGACCATCCTTCAGGTCGACGCCTTGCTCAATCAACTGCGCAGCATCCTTGGCCAGGTGACCCTGGCGGTGGAGTACGTGCTGTTGTTTGTTCTGGCTGCGGGGTTGGCAGTGCTGTTCGCTGGCCTGCAGGCGACACTCGACGAACGCATTCACCAAGGTGCACTGCTGCGGGCACTGGGGGCCGGTCGCCGCTTGCTGACCAAGACCCGACGTATCGAGTTCGGCTTGCTCGGTGCTGCCAGCGGCCTGCTTGCCGCACTCGGCACTGAACTGATCAGCCTGCTGCTGTACCACTATGCCTTTGACTTGAAATGGAGCCCGCATCCCTGGCTGCTGGTACTACCGGTACTGGGCGCTTTGCTGATTGGTAGCGCCGGGGTATACGGCACGCGCCGTGCGCTGAATGCCAGCCCACTGACCGTGCTGCGCGAGGGCTGATAGACTCGCGATGCTCATATCAACAGACCGCCACCTATACCAGGCAATCACCAAGAGACACCCTGCCCCATGAGTCGTTATCGCCCACCGCGCACTGCCGGCACCGCTCTGATCACGCCTGAAGGCGAAGCACGCATGCGCGCTGAGCTACATGAACTGTGGCACGTGCGCCGCCCCCAGGTCACCCAGTCCGTGAGCGAGGCGGCAGCGCAAGGCGACCGTTCGGAAAACGCGGAGTACACCTACGGCAAGAAAATGCTGCGCGAAATTGACAGCCGTGTCCGCTTCCTGAGCAAACGGTTGGAGAACCTGAAGGTTGTCAGTGAGCGCCCCAGCGACCCGAACAAAGTGTATTTCGGCGCCTGGGTCACCATCGAGAACGAGGACGGGGAGCAGTCACGATACCGTATCGTCGGCCCGGACGAACTGGACCTGAAACTGGGCCTGATCAGCATCGACTCACCGCTGGCCCGAGCCCTGATCGGCAAGGCGCTGGACGCCGAAGTACGGGTGCAGACACCCACTGGTGAGCAACTCGTTTACATCGTCGAAATCGACTACCCCTGAACACCAGCGCCGCACCTTGAGGTCACGGCGCGGACAAAGGCGGGTCAGGCGCGGGTAATCAGGCCTTGGCGAGCAATACGGGTCAAATGGCCGATGACCTCTGCGGCCTCTTCAGCCGAGGGCGACTGCACCACTGCCAAATCGAAACGGTCATTAGCGAAGCCGCTCAGTGCAACGTTGTGGGCGGCAAACTGGATCAGGAAGGCCGTAGCGCGGCCTTTGCGGCGTGGCCAGCCATCGAGGTAACGCAGGAGTGTCGGTTGATGCTGGCCACCCAGCAGAATACGTGGCGTACGCGCCGCTTGGCTGGCAGGAAGAGGGCTTAGGCAAACACTGGTACGTGGGCAACTCATGGAGTATTTCTCCGCCTCGCAGATCCCGCTGGGCTGCGGTGGGAGGCGTCACCGAACCAGCGTTTTAGCGGTATTCGGTCACCCATCAGGGAGTGTCCTGCGCCCCGCAAGTAGCTGTTTAAATCGGCGCAAGTCAGCATCCTAGAGAAGCGGCGGGCGGGCTGTCAACACACTCAGAAACAAAAAACCTATGAAGCAGGCATGCCTGCTGTGGCATCGGCGGGGTGCCAAGGCGTTCAAGACAGCTGCATCGTCGGCAAGCCAACAGGGATCCGCGCAGAACACGATCAGGCATTGTTGAAAATCTTTGATTTGTTGTTATTTTTCAGCATTTTTCAGGCATATAAAGCCAATACCCCGAGGTAGGACCATGCAACTCATCGACATCGGCGTCAACCTGACCAACCCGAGCTTTGCCGGCCAGCAGGCGGCATTGCTTGAGCGTGCCCAAGCCGCCGGTGTATGTCAGATGCTGGTGACAGGTACCAGCCTGGCGGGTAGCGAACAGGCACTGGAGCTGTGCCAGCAACTTGATGAACCGGGCCTGCGCTTGTTCAGTACCGCCGGTATCCACCCACACGACGCCAGCAGTTGGACAACAGACAGTGCACGGCAACTGCGCGCACTGCTGGAGCAACCACGGGTACGTGCCGTGGGTGAATGCGGGCTGGACTTCAACCGCGACTTCTCTCCGCGCCCACAACAGGAAAAAGTCCTGGAGGAACACCTGAGCCTGGCAGTTGAGCTACAGATGCCCGTGTTCCTGCACGAACGCGATGCCAGCGAGCGTCTGCTGCAGATCCTCAAGGATTTCCGCGATCGCCTGCCTGCCGCCGTGGTGCATTGCTTCACCGGTGAGCGCACCGCGCTGTTCGGCTACCTTGACCTGGACCTGCATATCGGGATCACCGGCTGGATCTGTGACGAGCGCCGAGGCACCCACCTCCATCCACTGATGAGCAGCATTCCCCGCGGGCGACTGATGCTGGAAAGCGATGCCCCGTACCTGCTACCGCGCAGCCTGCGGCCCAAGCCGAAGAGCGGTCGCAACGAGCCGGCCTTTCTGCCCGAAGTGCTCAATGAAGTGGCGCGTCATCGCGGCGAAACCCCGGAGCAATTGGCCGCCCATACCACCGACTGCGCCCGGGCCTTCTTCAACCTGCCAGAGATTGCTTGACGCATATCAAGACTTACCCGTAAAAGCGAAGGCAAAATGATGGCACCTTGCCAAAAATATTTCCGCTCAATCAGAGAAGACCTACCATGGGTGCCTGGCTTAGCAATATCTCCCTGAAGTACAAATTCTGGGCCGTCAACGCTGTCGCCTTCGTCACAACATTGTTTCTGGTGCTGTATGCCGTGCATCTGGAACAACAGGCCCGGGCCGAGGAAGCCCAGAACAAGGCTCAGGTGGAGGCTCGCCTGCTGGCCACCTGGCCTGCCGGTCAGCCTTTGCCTCAGGACCATCGTTATCTGAGCATCAGTGCCGGGCAAACCCCGAGCTTCAATGGTGAAGCCCTACCCGCCCTGAGCGCTGCACAAGGCTGGGTCGAGCTGAACCGTTTCCCAGTGCTGGGTGACAACCCACTGATTGGCGCCCAGGTCATCAGCCGCGACGGTCAACAGGTCGCCGTGCTGGCCCAGGCCCCGAGTCTGATTCAAGTGTTCAGCGACCGCTTCGCCAACTATGCCGTGTGCGTACTGATCCTGATGCTGGCCATGCTCTGCGCCTCGCAACTGCTGATCCGGTTCCTGCTAAGCCAGCTCAACACACTCAAGGACGTGATGCTCCACGTGGAGAAAACCGGTGATCTTTCGGCCCGGGTACCCCTGGCCTGCGGTGACGAGGTCGGGCAGATGGCTTCGGCATTCAACGCCATGCAGACCACCTACCACCGTGTCGTCAACACCGTCGCCCGCACGGCAGCGCAGCTTGACTCCGGCGCCGCACGCCTGGCCACGAGCATGAGCGAGGTACGCCACGGCATGCTCGGCCAGCAAAGTGAAACCGACCAGGCCGCGACAGCGATCAACGAGATGTCCGCCACCGTGTACCACATCGCTCAGCATGCCGGCGCCACACGCGACCTGTCGCAGACCGCCGACACCCTCGCAGGCAGCGGCCAGGAAGTGGTCAGCCGGGTACAAACCTCGATCGCCGGGCTGTCCAGTGGCGTGCAGCAGACCGCTGAGATGATCCACCAGCTTGCCGAAGACAGCCAGAAGATCAACGGTGTGGTGAGCGTGATCCATAGCATCGCCGAACAAACCAACCTGCTGGCCCTCAACGCGGCCATTGAGGCCGCACGTGCTGGCGACCTGGGCCGTGGCTTCGCGGTGGTCGCCGACGAAGTGCGCAATCTGGCCAAGCGCGTACAAACCTCCACCGACGAGATCACCACCATGGTCGCCGCCTTGCAGGCCGGCACCCGCGATGCCGTGGATTTCATGCAGGAAAGCTCGTACAAGGCCGACGATTGCGTCAAGCAAGCGCAAGAAGCCGGTGAAGCCCTGGCCGAAATCACCAGTGCCGTGGCACAGATGCGTGAAAGCAACACCCAGATTGCTGTCGCGGCTGAACAGCAAAGCCAGGTGGCCGAAGAAATGAACCGCGCGGTGGTCAGTATTCGCGACGTGACCGAAGAAACCGTGCAGCAGACCGTCGATTCGGCCACCACCAGTAGCGAACTGGCGACCCTGGCCGGCGAATTGAGCAAAGCCATCGGCCAGCTCAAGCTATAACCTCAATAGAGAGGTCGCATTGGCCCCCCTTCGGGGGCCAAACTATTCTTCAGGTATGACGTAACTGCCTGAGGAGCCTTGCGATGAGCAAACGCCTACCCAACGTGCACGCCTGGCAATGGCGACACTACCACCACCATCCAACCAAACTGGCGCTCCACCTGATTGCCGTGCCACTGTTCATCCTTGGCACGTTGATGGTGCTGGCCGGCCTGTTCAATGTGGACCTGGGCGTACTGGCCGTGGGGGTGATCGCCCTCCTCGCCGCGCTTGCCTTGCAACGCCAGGGCACCGCCACTGACGCCAGGCAAAACGACTCAGGCCATGGCAATTGATCGGCTTAGCGACGTTCCATGTCAGCCAGCAGTTTCGCCAGGCTCTGGTCGGCGCGGATCTCTGCATCACGTAACTGGTTCTGCCAGTGCGTGACGCAGGGTGCCAGGTCGCCTTGCTGTTCGGCCTGTGACAACCACTGTACCAGGTCGTGCCAGTCGCCCAGATCGCCCTGTACGCCCTTGAGTTGCCGCTGAAGCCGATCACTCAGGCACTCCAGCTGCGGATAGGCCTCGGCACCATAGCGCACCCGCTTGATCAACAAGCGCAAGCGATGACGATCATGGTCAGGGTCGTTGAGCGCCTTATGCACGTCTTTCCATTGCCCCCGCAAACGCTTGTCGATGCGCTGGCTCAAGCGGCGAATCAGCTTCTGACGCTGCGCGGCACGTAAAAACATCGGAAACGCATCAATGATCGCCTGCACACGCTGCAGATCAGCACTGACAGCTACCTGTGCGAACACCTCGCCCTCTTTCTCCAGGCGCCGCTGGGCAGCAGCATACTGACCACGCTCCAGCAGTTGAGCGGCCAGTACCTCGCGGTCGCGCAACGGGGTTGTCAGCTCGCCCAGTTTGCCAGCGGCATGCTCCAGCTGATCAACCCCGGGCAAGCCCCGCAAGGGCCTTAGCAGGCTACGCAGACGCCGTACACTGATGCGCAAATCATGCAACGCCTCGCTGTCGGTATTGGCCTCAAGGCGCGCCTGACAGGCCATCAAGCGAACCTGCAGGCTCAGCATCTGGACGATTACATGATCAAGCATTGCCGCCATGTCCTACTCCTGAGGGGGTCAACGTCCAGCGCGGGATTCACGGATATAGAAGCGGGCTTTCTCGGCTTTGTTGGTACAGCCGTCAAATGCCTCGAACTGTTGCTGGGTCTTGGCACCGGTCAACAGTGACAAAGCCTTAGAGTAGCTTACCGTGCCGGCAAAGCCTTCGGCCTTGGCCAGGTCGAGCTCTTTCCAGGCTGCGTCGAGCTGGGTGGCACAACTGTCGCGATAGGCCGTTTTACCGGCACAACCGCTCAGGGCCAGGGCAATCAGCGGCAGGGTAATCCAAGCTTTCATCAGCAATACCTCAACAAAAAGAAATCAAGTTGGAGACTTCGACGGCACAGCTGTGCAAAAGTGCCGCGCTCAGCCTATCGCAGCGCATCTATCGATTGAAGCACAGCTACGATTAGGTGCATTGTTAGACCATTGACGGTCGAATGCCGCCCAGGAGCAACCATGAGTAAACGTGTAGCACTGGTGTTAGGGTCGGGTGGTGCTCGAGGTTATGCACATATCGGCGTCATCGAGGAAATCGAGCGTCGCGGTTACGATATCGCCTGCATTGCCGGCTGCTCCATGGGCGCGGTGGTTGGCGGCATCTATGCAGCGGGCAAGCTCGATGAATACCGTAACTGGATTGAAAGCCTGGACTACCTGGATGTGCTGCGTCTGGTGGATGTGAGCTTCCGTCTCGGGGCGATTCGGGGCGAAAAGGTGTTCGGCCAAATCCGCAAGATCGTCGGAGAGATCAACATCGAAGAATTGCGGATCCCCTACACCGCCGTCGCTGCTGACCTGACCAACCAGCAGGAAATCTGGTTTCAGGAAGGCTGCCTGCACCAGGCGATGCGTGCTTCGGCGGCAATTCCCAGTTTGTTCACACCTGTCGTGCAAGGCAACCGCATGCTGGTCGACGGCGGCATCCTCAATCCGTTGCCGATCATACCCGTGGTGTCGAGCCACTGCGACCTGATCATAGCGGTCAACCTCAATGCAACCAACCAGAAACACTACCAGTTACCGATCATTGAGCGCCCCCCTGCCTTCAAAATGCGCTTTGACCACCTGATCAGTTCGCTGGGTTCGCACCTGCCATTTCGGCGTAAACAGGCCGAGCACCTGATGCAACTGGATCAGGAAATCAGCCCGATCACACCAGCCCCCAACCCTTGGCTCAGCGAAGCCGCCGACCCTGAAGCGCAGCAACCGGCAGCCGCTCCAGAAATCGATGGCGCACCGAAATCCGCCAGCGGCTCCTTCATCATCGATAACGTTGGGCCCGCATCGCTGCTGGACCTGATCAACCAGAGCTTCGAGGTGATGCAGACGTCGTTGGCGCAATACAAAATCGCCGGTTACCCGCCGGATGTACTGATCAACGTTCCGAAACGGGTCTGCCGCTTCTTCGAGTTCTACAAGGCACCGGAGCTGATTGCGCTGGGACGGCAGATCGCCAGCGATACCCTGGACAACTATGAAGGGGAGCGGCGCTAAGCGCGGCTGGCACCTACAAAACCCAGGCGCTCATATCCCGTCTGGACCAATCAATCGATAGCCCACGCCGGGCTCTGTCACGATAAACCGCGGCGAGGTGGGGTCGTCACCCAGCTTCTGCCGTACATGAGCAACCACGATCCGCAGGTAGTGGCTGTCATCGACGTGGGTTGGTCCCCAGATGTCCTTGAGCAGTTGCTGCTGGGTAATCACCCGCCCCGGATGGCTGGCCAACTGCGCCAACAGCGCATACTCCTTACGCGTCAATGCCACTTCTACACCGTCGAGGGTCACCCGACGAAACGCGAGGTCAACGGTCAACGGCCCGAAACAAGGCGCCGATTCCTGGGCTACCGACCGTGGCACCTGACGCAGCAGCGCGCGAACCCGCGCCAGGAACTCCTGGATACCAAAGGGTTTGGTGACATAGTCATTGGCACCCGCATCCAGCGCCTCGACCTTCTGCACTTCGCTGGCCCGTACCGACAACACCAGCACCGGCACCTGGCTCCATTCGCGCAACTCGCGCAGCACGTGCTGCCCATCCATGTCCGGGAGCCCGAGGTCAAGTACCACCAGGTCCGGGCGGGTCAATGCCGCCTGGCTCAGCCCTTCGCTACCCGTCGCAGCCTCCACTACCTTGTAGCCTTGGGAGCTGAGACTGATGCGCAGAAATTTACGAATCTGTGGTTCGTCGTCGATGACCAGCAAGGTCGCGGTCTGGGTCATGGCGTGTCGCTGTCCAGTTCAGGTTGGGCCGGGAGCGGCAAGCATAGAGTGATACAGGTGCCCTGGCCATCAATGCCCTCGGCAACCCTTATATGCCCACCGTGGGCGCCGATCATGCCCTGGCAGATCGCCAGGCCAAGGCCGGTGCCCTGCCCGCCACGATCCCCCCGGGCGGCGGTATAGAACATGTCGAAAATCCGTTCACGTTCATTCGGTGGAATACCGGGGCCTTGGTCGCTGACAGCAAAACACAGCATCTTTTCCTCGACCGTTACACACAGTTCGAGTCGCCCGTGAGGGGGTGAAAAGCGTGCGGCGTTTTCCAGTACGTTGATCAGCGCCTGTTCGATCAGTGCCGCATGAACGTACAACAAGGGCAGGTCCGGCGGAACTTCAGCACGCAACTGAAACGGCGCCAGCACCACACGCAGGCGGTTCAAGGCACTGCCGACGATGTCTGCCGGAGCGACCCAATCGCGGGCCAGCGTCAGCCCGCCGTGGCCCAGCCGGGTCATGTCCAACAGGTTCTGGATGTAACGGTCCAGCCGCTCGGCTTCGTCGCGGGTGCCTTCAAGCAACTCACGACGATCTTCCAGAGGGATGGCCTCGCCCAGTGCCAGCAAGCTGTCGATGCTGCCTCGCATGGCGGTGAGCGGGGTACGCAGGTCGTGGGAGACCGAGGCAAGCAAGGCGCTGCGCAGCTGCTCGGTCTCACCGTGCAGACGCGCCGCTTCCAGCTCATCGGCCAAGCGAGCACGCGCCAGCGCCTGCGCCAGTGGCTGGCTCAGGGCCTTGAGCATACGTCGTCGCTGCGGCGTCAGCGTATACCCCTCACGTGGACGTACGCCGAGCAAGGCCAACGGCCCCTCCTCTGCAGACAACGGCCACCACCACCAACGCCCATTGGGCAAGGTGTCGCTGCCAAGCCCGGCAGCCTGATCGTGCTGCCAGGCCCAATCGGCAGCGGCACGTTCATTGTCGCTGAACTGCAATGCACCTCCGCTGGCCACCCGCAGGGCGCCTTCGGCATCACGATCGAGCAGGCACACCTGCAAATCGTGCGGGCTGTCCAGGTACTGACCGGCAGCAGTGAACACCGCCTGGCGATCAGTCGCTGCCGTCAATTTACGCGACAGGCCGAGCAACTGGTTGGTCTGTTCCTGGGTCTCACGCAGCGCCTGTAGCTGCCGACGCTGACGGGCAGCCAGGTTGCCGGTCAAGGCCGCCATCAACAGGAAAAACAATGAGGTCAGGACATCCTCTTCACGTTGGATGCTGAAGGAGAATGTCGGCGGGATGAACAAGAAGTCATAGCTCAGAAACGACAGCACGGCGCAGGCCAGCGCAGGCCCCAGGCTGCTGCGTACTGCCACCAGCAGCACGGCAGCAAGAAACACCAACGAGATGTTCGGCAACGCCAATACACTGGCAACCGCCCAGGCCAGGCCACTCGCCAACACCGTGGCCAGTAGCGCCAACAGGTAATGCCGCCAGACCCACTCCCCCTGCACAGGCAACCGCACAGGTTCGGGCTGGGTATCGCGGTTGAGCACGTTGACTTCCAGGCCATGGGCTTCGCGCAACAGCCGTGCAGCCACCCCGGCACCAAACAGGCGACGGCGCAGCCGATCACGCGACTGCCCGACCAGCACCAGGCTGGCCCGGCGCTCGGCCGCATGCTGGATCAAGGCATTGGCCACCTCGCCGGCGCGCAGCACCACCACCTCGCCCCCCAGGCGCTCGGCCAACCGCTGAGCAGCCTGCAGACGCTGACGGGCTGTTTCATCGCGCAAGCGGCCATTGTCGACATGCACCAGGCTCCAGGGCAGATGCCGACGCTGCGCAACGCGACTGGCATGACGCACCAGCCGCTCAGCCTGCGCATCACCGTCGACGCCGACCAACAACCGCCCACGCAACGCTGGTGCATCCTGCCCCAGTTTGCGGTAACCGTGTGCCAGATCGGCATCGACCTGGGCGGCAGCCGTCTGCATGGCCAGCTCGCGCAACGCGGTAAGGTTGGTCTGGGTGAAGAAGGCATCGATGGCCGCGCGGGCCTGCTCCGGCACATACACCTTGCCCTCGCGCAAGCGCTCCAGCAGCTCACGCGGCGGCAGGTCGATCAATACCAGCTCAAAGGCTTCCTGCAGCACCCAGTCCGGCAGCGTCTCGCGCACCTGCACACCGGTGATGCCACGCACGTGGTCATTCAAGCTTTCCAGATGCTGCACGTTGACCGTGGTGTAGACGTCGATGCCAGCCGCCAACAGCTCCTGCACATCCTGCCAGCGCTTGGCGTGACGGCTGCCCGGCGCATTGCTGTGGGCCAGCTCATCCACCAGCACCAGTTGCGGAGCGGCCTTGAGCAGGCCGTCCAGGTCCATTTCCTCAAGCACTACACCACGGTATTCCGAGCGCACACGCGGCTGCTGGGGCAACCCGCCAAGCAACGCTTCAGTTTCGGCACGACCATGGGTTTCGACCACCGCCGCCACCACCTTGACCCCATGACGCAGCTGGGCGTGTGCGGCTTGCAACATTGCATAGGTCTTACCCACCCCGGGTGCAGCCCCCAGGAACACCTTCAGTCGGCCACGACCGTCACGCGGCAGTTCGGCCAACAACGCATCGGCGCGTTCGGAATCACTCATGGTTACGGCTTGTCCTTATTTCGACGCAGGTGCCAGTCGGTCCAGCGCCATATTGAGGGCCAGAATATTGACCACCGGCGGGCCAACCAGCGGCTGCAGGGTGAACTGCTCGACCAGACCTTGCAAGGCCTGCACCGAAACCTGCCGCGCCGCTGCCACCTTAGGCACTTGATAAGCCACTGCCGCCGGTGGCAGGTGCGGGTCCAGGCCGCTACCGGAGGTGGTCAGCAATGCCAGGGGCACGGGCCCCTGCTGTGCCGTGAAGACACGTGCAGCCGCCTCGCTCACACGGGTAGCCAGTGCCGGGTTGCTCGGCGCCAGGTTGCTGGCGCCACTGGCCACGGTGGCGTAATCCGCCGCCGAAGGCCGTGACTGGAACCAGGCATCACCCTGGAACGCCTGGGCAATCTGCAATGAACCGCGCACCTGCCCCTGATCGTCGCGCAGCAAACTGCCATTGGCCTGCTCGGGGAAAACCACCTGGGCGACACCGGTGACCACCAGTGGGTAAACCGCGCCGGTGATCAGCGTCATCAACAGCATCAGGCTCAAGGCCGGACGTACTAGCGTAGTCATGTTCAATTCCTCGGTTCAGACCAGTTGCAACGCATTGAGCAGCAGGTCGATCAACTTGATCCCGGCAAACGGCACGATCAGTCCGCCCAGCCCATAAATCAGCAGGTTGCGACGCAACAAGTGAGCGGCACTGGCAGCCTTCACCCGCACCCCTCGCAGGGCCAGCGGAATCAGCACGACAATGATCAAGGCGTTGAAGACAATCGCCGACAGGATTGCGCTCTGTGGGCTGGCCAGTTGCATCAGGTTCAGCACCCCCAACTGCGGATAGATGGCAGCAAACAGGGCCGGAAGAATGGCGAAGTACTTGGCCACATCGTTGGCAATCGAGAAGGTGGTCAACGCCCCACGGGTGACCAGCAGCTCCTTGCCCACCTGCACCACATCCAGCAGCTTGGTCGGGTCACTGTCCAGGTCGACCATGTTGGCGGCTTCGCGCGCGGCCTGGGTGCCGTCATTCATGGCCATGCCAACATCTGCCTGTGCCAGTGCCGGTGCGTCGTTGGCACCGTCGCCACACATGGCGACCAGGCGCCCGTCATTCTGCTCCTGACGAATGCGCGCCAGCTTTTTCTCTGGCGTGGCCTCAGCCAGTACATCATCCACCCCGGCTTCAGCAGCGATTGCTGCAGCGGTCAGGGGGTTATCGCCCGTGACCATCACCGTGCGGATGCCCAACTGGCGCAGCTCGGCGAAACGCTCACGAATACCTGGCTTCACCACATCCTTGAGGTGGATGACGCCGAGCAGACGCTTGTCCATGCAAACCAGCAGCGGCGTGCCGCCGCTCTGGGCGATCTTGTCGACTTCCTTGGACAGCGCAACAGGCATTTCCAGGCGCTGCATACCGACGAACGCCAGCACCGAGTCCACTGCACCCTTGCGGTAACGGCGTTGCTGGTAATCAACCCCCGACAAGCGTGTCTCGGCGCTGAACGGCACCACCGTCATCGCATTGGCTTGCGGCTCGCTGAAGTCGTGCAACTGCCGCAGGTATTCGACGATCGATTTGCCTTCAGCGGTGTCATCGGCCAACGAAGCGAGCAAGGCGCCTTCGCCCAGTTCACGAGCGCTCACCCCTGGCGCGGCATGCAGGGCACTGCAACGACGGTTGCCGAAGGTGATGGTGCCGGTCTTGTCGAGCATCAACACATGCACATCACCGGCGGCCTCCACTGCACGCCCGGAGCGGGCAATCACGTTCAGCCGCACCAGGCGATCCATGCCGGCGATACCGATGGCCGAGAGCAAGCCGCCAATGGTGGTCGGAATCAAGGTCACCAGCAGCGCCACCAGGAACACCAGCGGAATCGCACCGCCGGCAAAATAGACGAATGGCTGCAGGGTCACCACGACCACCAGGAAGATCAGGGTCAAGCCGATCAGCAGGATGTCCAGCGCGATCTCGTTGGGCGTTTTCTGCCGTTTAGCACCTTCGACCAAGGCAATCATTCGGTCCAGGGTCGACTCACCGGGGTTGCTGGTGATCTTGATCAACAACCAGTCAGAGACCAGCCGGGTGTTGCCGGTAACTGCCGAGCGGTCGCCGCCCGACTCACGAATCACCGGCGCAGACTCACCGGTAATGGCTGCTTCGTTGACAGCGGCGATACCTTCAAGCACCTCGCCGTCACCAGGGATCATCTCACCGGCCAGCACCTTGACCACATCACCTTTTCGCAGCGCCGTCGCCGGTACCACTTCATAGCTGCCAGCGGCGTTACGACGCCGGCAACTGAGGCCCTGGCTACCCGCCTTGAGGCTGTCGGCGCGCGCTTTGCCACGCCCCTCGGCCAACGCTTCGGCAAAGTTGGCGAAAAGCACGGTGAACCACAGCCACAGGGCGATTTGCAGCGCCACATGGGTCGGCACAGCGCTGTCGGGCAACAGGCAGAGCACGGTGGTGAAAACCGCCGTCAGCTCGACCACCAGCATCACCGGCGCACGTTTCAACTGGCGCGGATCAAGTTTGACGAACGCCTGCACCAAGGCTGGCCGCCACAGCGCAGCAAAAGTCGTCCGGGCCTGTTCGGCCGGCACCGCATTCACATCAGGAATCGGCATGTTCATGATTCGCTCCTTAGAAGCCCAGGCTCAGGTGTTCAGCGACCGGGCCCAAGGCCAGGGCCGGCAGGAAGGTCAGGCCACCGATCAACAGGATGGTGACCAACAGCAAGGTGACAAACAGCGGACCATGGGTCGGAAAGCTGTTCTGCCCTACCGGCGCGGTTTTCTTGAGCGCCAGGCTGCCGGCCAGGGCCAGTACCGGGAGAATGTAGCCAAAGCGGCCAATCAGCATGCCCAGGCCGAGCATCACGTTGTGGAACGTGGTATTCGCACCCAGCCCGGCGAAGGCCGAACCGTTGTTGGCACTGGCCGAGGTGTAGGCATACAGCAGTTGGCTGAACCCATGAGCACCCGGGTTGCTCACCGCGCCTGCAGGGCCAGGCAAGCTGGTTGCCAGCGCACCCAGCACCAGTACCCCGAGTGGCATCACCAGCAAGGTTGCTACCAGCAATTGCACTTCACGCGCCTGCAGTTTCTTGCCCAGGTACTCAGGTGTGCGGCCAATCATCAGGCCCGCCAGAAACACAGCGATCAACACGTTCAGCAGCATGCCGTAGAGCCCGGCACCCACACCGCCAAAAATCACCTCGCCCACCATCATGTTGACCATCGCCACCATGCCGCTGATCGGGTTGAGGCTGTCGTGCATGTTGTTCACTGAGCCATTGGACGCCGCTGTCGTGGTGACCGTCCACAGCACGCTACCGGTGGTGCCAAAGCGGCTTTCCTTGCCTTCAAGCGGTGCCGTCTGTTCGACCTGAGGGTTGTTCAATGCCGGGTTGGCCTGGTACTCGGACCACAGCGCAGTCGACCCACCGATCAGGAACAGCGCCAGCATGCAGGCGATGATCGCCCGGCTTTGGCGCAGGTCTTTGACGTAATGGCCAAAGGTGAACACCAGGGCCACCGGGATGAGGATGATTGAAGACACCTCGAAGAGGTTGCTCCAGGCACTCGGGTTCTCGAATGGATGCGCCGAGTTGACTCCGAAGAAGCCGCCGCCGTTGGTACCCAGTTGCTTGATTGCGATCTGGCTGGCGGCCGGCCCCAGCGGAATAAGCTGGTCGACGCCTTGCAGGGTGAGCGCTTTGACGTAGTCACTGAAGGTTTGCGGCACGCCCTGCCAAACCAGCAACAACGCCAGTACCAGGCACAGCGGCAGCAAGCCATAGAGGGTTGCGCGGGTCATGTCGACCCAAAAATTACCCACCGTGCTCGCCGAGCGTCGGGCAATGCCACGGCACAGCGCGACCAGCACGGCAAGGCCCGTCGCGGCACTGACAAAGTTCTGCACGGTCATGCCAAGCATCTGGCTCAGGTAGCTGACTGACGCCTCACCGCTGTAGGACTGCCAGTTGGTGTTGGTCATGAAACTGACTGCAGTGTTGAATGCCAACGACCACTCTTGTCCCGGCAAATGCTGCGGGTTGAGCGGCAGGTAACCTTGCAGCAGCAGTACGCCGAACACCATCAGGAAACCAGCCAGGTTGAACGCCAGCAAGGCCAGCGCGTACTTCTGCCAGCTCTGCTCGCGGCCCGGATCGACACCTGCGATGCGATAACAACCCCGCTCCACTGGCCCCAGAATCGGCGTCATCCAGGTACGCTGCCCTTCCATCACCTTGTAATAGAAACGGCCCAGCCAAGGTGCCGGCAACAAGACGATGGCGAAAAATGCCAACAGCAACGCGTAATCGTAACTGTGCATGGCCACTCCTAGCCCCTGTCCGCGCGCAACAGCGCGGCCATCAGATAAACCCACAACGCCACTGCCAGCAGCAGTGACACCCCGTCCAGAATGCTCATCACAACTCTCCGTCTCGCAGCACAGTGCCGCTGACGGTCATTGTCGGAAGAGAGGCTGTAAAGGAACGAGAGCGAGTGCCCGATGAAGGCATAAAGAGTGCGTAAAGATCACTGACGGTGCTACAGCGGGTCAGGCGCGCGGCTGGTCCGGCTTGCTGTGCACCCAGTCCAGCAGCAGGCTGTAGGCCACCGCAAGCAGGGTTGGGCCAATGAACAGGCCGATGAAACCGAACGCCAACAAACCGCCAAACACACCGAGCAGGACAATCACCAGCGGCAGGTCACCGCCACGGCTGATCAGGTAGGGTTTGAGCACGTTGTCGACGCCACTGATGATGAACGTGCCCCACATGCCCAGGAACACCGCCATACCGTATTCCCCCTTCCAGACCAGCCACGCGGTGGCGGGTATCCAGGCCAGTGGTGGACCCATGGGGATAAGGCTGAGCATGAAGGTAATGATGCCCAACACCAGCGCACCCGGTATGCCTGCAATCAAGAATCCGATCAATGCCAGCAACGCCTGGGCCGCCGCCGTGCCGATCACACCATTGACCACACGCTGCACGGTGCCGGCAATCAGGTCGAGGTAGTAGCCGGCACGCTCACCGATCAGGCGGCCCAGCAGGCTCAGGACAAACGCCGCAAGACGCGGCCCGTCACGGTAGAAAAAGAACACGAACACCAGGCTCAGGGCAATTTCGAGCATACCGCTGCCAATCTGGGCACTGCGCGCCAGCAGCCAGTTCCCGACCTGACCGAAGTACGGTTTGAGATTGGCCAGCATGGCCACACCCTGCTGGTCGACAGCGACCCAGATACCCACCAGGCGTCCGCCGATCAATGGAATACTGCCCAACCAGCTCGGCGCATCAGGCAGGCCGTCAACCTGTACGTCTCGAATGAACGCCGTAGCATCGCGAACGTGGTCCACCAGGTTGAACCCCAGCCAGACCAGCGGCAAGGCCACCAGTAAAATCCACAGCGAGGTCAGGAACGCCGCCGCCAGGGTCTCTCGGTCGCCCAGCAGCCGCGTCAACAGGCGCATCAACGGCCAGCTGGCATACGCCAGGATCGCCCCCCAGAGCAACGCAGAGAAAAATGGCGCCATGACCCACAGGCCAGCCCCAAGCAATCCGAGCAGGAGGATCTGTACCAGCAGGCGGTCGTTACTCAGCATGATGTTCCCTGATCAGCGAATCAATTCAACGTGCAGGCCGCTTGCGCTGCCCTGACCAACTTCCAGCCGCGCCGCGCGCACACCGGTCTTGATCAACTGTTCGCGCCAGGCTTCAGCCTGGGCGCCAGCCAGTGTGACACGCAGGGTGCTGTCCAGGTTGAAACTTCGCCCAAGCAGTACAACCCAGTCTGCTGGCGGCTCCCCTCCAAGGTCGGGATAGTCCAGCTTGCCGGTACTGCGCAGTTCACGTAGCACCGTTGCCGGGGTTGGTAAAACGTCCGCCAGGGGCGCATTGGCAACAAACTGCTCGGCATGCAGGTAGGCCCGCTTGTTTCCACGTGTGATGCCGTACAAGGCGATCAAGGTATCCTGAGCTGGCGCAGCCAGACGCAGGAGCACAAAGGCTTGCTGCTCGTCGGAGCCATAGAGCCGCGCATTACCGAACACCTCATTGGCCCACAGGTTGCTCTCACCGCAGTCACGCGCCTCACACCAGAACAGCGCATAGCCGCCCTCTGCCTGCAAGGCTTCTCGCGCTTGAGTGAACGCCTCGCTGGCGGTCCGCTCGACGGGCAGCTGCCAGGTCACCGAGCTGAGTTGGCCTCGGCCCTCAATCTTGTTCTCCATGCGCAATTGGCCGCTGATCTTGCGCAGGGCGCCCAGCGGGTAGACGCGTTCCAGTTCCGTTGCTGCGTGTTGATCAACGGCTTTGGCATCCGTTGGCACCGGCAGCTCAGCGGCAACCAGCGGCCAGGCAACGAGCAAGGCCAGAGCGGAAACAGCAGATTTCAGGCTCGTCATCATATTCATCGGCACGCCACGCCCTGAAGGGCGCCGCGAGGTGAGGCAGTGTCACACGTGGTCATGGTTGTCTCCCTGTTCAACCCGCCAAGCCTCGACAGTTGCCTGCTACAAGTCAAGGAATGGCAAAGAAGCGATTGAAACAGTCTGCGACAAGGGACGCACCCGCCTCATCGTTCAGGTGCAGGTGGTGGCCACCCGGCAGTTGTTTCTGTTCAAAGGGTAGCTGCTCAAGCAAGGCAGTGTGCCGCACCAACATACCGTCGGCGGCCACGATCAATTGTGCAGGGCAAGCGATGCGGCGCACAAAGCTCTGCGCTTGCTCATCGCTCAAGCGTAGCGCTGAAGGTAACGTCAGGCGACTGTCGCTGCGCCAGGTAAAACCACCCGGGACGGCCTCCAACCCTCGCTGGGCGAGCAGCCCTGCCGCTTCGCGACTCACCGCCACCACGCCCTTCATGCGCGCCTCAACGGCCTGCTCCAGTGCCGCATACACCGGTTTTGGCTTCTTGCCGTGGCGCAGTTGCGCCTGCAGGGCCATGCCCATGCGCTCGGCAGTGTCTTCAACCCCTGCGGTCGGCGGGACAACGCCATCAATCAGGGCCAGACGAGCGATACGTTCAGGCACGGCCCCCGCCAGCACCACTGAGACAATCGCCCCCAAGGAGTGCCCCATCAGGGAAAAGCGCTCCCAGCCCAAATGTTCGGCGACCTTCAACACATCGAAGGCATAGTCCCACAAGGCATAGCTGGCCCCTGGCGGGCGGTGCCCGGACAAACCGTGCCCGGCCAGGTCCAGCGCAACGATACGCACCCCAGTCAGCTTCGGTGCCAGCCGTACAAAGCTGTTGGAATTATCCAACCAGCCATGCAACGCAATCACCGGGCGTCCATCGGCCGGGCCAAACAGCTGCGCCGCCAACTCGACATGCCCCAGGTTCAGACGCACCTGTTCGATTGGGCCGGTCATACGCTGTGCTCCTGCCAGCGGTCGAACAGCCCCTTGAGCAGGCTGGCGGTGTCGGTCGGTCGCTCCAGTGGAAACATGTGCCCGCCCGGCACACTGTGAAACTCGCCGCGCGGCATGCGACGAACCGCATAGGCATGATGACGCTTGATCACTCGGCTATGACTGCCCCGCACCATTGCCAGCGGGATCGAAACCTGGCGGACTTGCCCTGGGCTGATATGGGGCAAGCTACGGTAGATGCTGATTTCGGTGGCCGGATCGAAGCGCAGGCGCAACGCGTCGTCCGCCTCCTGCAGGCCATGTTGCACATAGGCGTCGAGGCAGTCGGGGTCGAAGTTGCGAAA
The DNA here is from genome assembly GCF_002753995.1 of Pseudomonas sp. HLS-6. Taxonomy (NCBI): domain Bacteria; kingdom Pseudomonadati; phylum Pseudomonadota; class Gammaproteobacteria; order Pseudomonadales; family Pseudomonadaceae; genus Pseudomonas; species Pseudomonas sp. HLS-6. Next base: position 1,824,335 of record NZ_CP024478.1, on the reverse strand, counting down.
CAGGCTCTTGCCTGTGAAGTAGGCCCGTGCGGTTTCTCGATCCGGAAACGCCTCACGTCGGCCCAGCGTACGCCCGGCCGGGGTAAGGCGATCAATAAAACCAAAGCGCTTGGCCGTGCGAATCAGCCACTCATCAGCGCGCGTCAGCACCGGTGAGTCCAGCATCACCACGCCGCGGTAGAACTGTGGGCAGCGCATTGCCGCATGCAGGTGCAGAACCCCGCCCAGGGAGTGCCCGACACCCCAGACCGGCGCAGGCTGTTGTTGCAGATGGTGGATCAACTCGTCGACCAGGCTCTGCCAGTTATCGTTGACCGGGAAGCGCGGGTCGTGGGCATGCTGAGGCAGGTGGCTGACCTGATAGTCCGGCGCCAGCGCAGCGAATAGCTTGCCGTAGGTGGCCGAGGGGAAACCATTGGCATGAGCGAAGAAGATCTGCTGCGACATGGCCGCCTGTCCGAGAGGAGTAATGGCGTCATTGTCCGCGCCGACTCGGCGCGGGGCAATGTCCGGAAAAGCCATCAGAGACGGCAATCAGGTCAATAGAACAGTGATACCGGTGCAACAGCCTGAATCACCCGTACCTTCAACGGCTGGGGGCAGCCTCGCCCAGCGCGATGACGGCTATCGTCAGCCGTGAAATGCAACTGGTCTTGCCCTCTTCGGCACTCAATCGAATGTCCCAGACGTGGGTGCTGCGTCCGATATGCACCGGCCGCGCCGTTGCCGTGACCCGACCACTGCGCAAGCCACGCAGGTGGTTGGCGTTGACTTCCAGGCCCACGCAGTAGAACTTCTGCGGATCGATACACAAATAGCTGGCCATGGAGCCGACGGTTTCGGCCAGCACCACAGAAGCACCACCATGAAGCAAGCCGAACGGTTGGCGGGTACGGTGATCGACCACCATGCTGGCCGTCAGCGAATCGTCGCTGAACGACTCGAAGCGGATGTCCAGTACCTCGCCAATGGTGTTCTTTTGCTGGTGATTAAGCTGGTCGATATCAGGCTGGGTGTACCAGATGCTCATGGGCGAGTCCTTTATTATTCTGGGTTGAGCCGTGCTCAAGGATGACTCAGGCTACGCAAGGTCATCAACCCAGCCAACGGCCAGTCACCTTCAAGCTCGGCGAGCGAGGCAGTGCTCATCGGCTGCGGATCGCGTCGATGACCCTGTTCAAGCATCCCCACCAGCGTGCCGACCAAGGGCTGATGGCTGACCAACAGCACATGCTCCAGGCCCAGCTTGTCCAGCTCGGTGATCACCTGGTCGGCTTCGCTCTCTGGGGTCAACCACGGTACGGTGATCAAGGGCTTGTCGAAGGACAACGCGTCACAGACCAGCTGGGCTGTCTGCTGCGCGCGCACATAAGGGCTGGCCAGGACAGCCTGCAACGGCTGCCCGAGCAACTGCGCGGCACTGCGCAACACCTGCTCACGACCATGCGCGGTCAAGCGGCGTTCGGCATCGCTATGGGCCCGCGCCTCGGCCTCACCATGACGCAGCACCCAGAGCTTCATAGCTTCGGCTCCTCATCACGCACCGGATGCGCAGCCGCAGGTACGCTGTGGGGTGCTTCACCTTCCGGCGCACGCGGGCTTGGCCAGTCAGCAAATGGCCACGGCTTCTGGTCACTGTGGAAGCTGCCGAAACGACCGATTTGCGCAAGGTACTGGCTGAGGCTGTCGCCAAAATTCATCAGGCTGGCACTTGGCGCACCGTAGATCAGTCGATAGACCAACTGCACCAGTATCAGGCCACCCAGCAGCAGCTCGGCCAATTGCCACACAATCAGGAACACCAGCATCCAAAGGATACGCAGACCGATCGATTCGCACTGGGCCTGTTTCGGGGATTCGTTCATCTACTGCTCCTGTCGTTCAGTTGAAACCGCTGGTGGAAATGAAGTCGACATCAGTCTTCGGCTCGCCCCGCATCAACAACTCGATGACCTGATTGAGGGTACGCCCCTCGAACAGGATCGCATGAAGCCCTGCCACCAGCGGCATGTAGACCTGCAACTCCTGGGCCTTGACCTTGAGCACCTTGAGGGTATTGACGCCCTCGGCCACTTCACCCAGTTGGCTGACTGCCTGCTCCAGGCTCAAGCCCTGGCCCAGTGCGTACCCCACCTGATAGTTGCGGCTCTTGGGCGAGGAGCAGGTGACGATCAGATCCCCCACCCCAGCAAGGCCAAGGAAGGTCATCGGGTTGGCGCCCTGGCTGACGGCGAAGCGGGTCATTTCCGCAAGTGCACGGGTGATCAGCATGCTCTTGGTGTTCTCGCCCATACCCAGGGCCACAGCCATGCCGGCAATAATGGCATAGACGTTCTTCAAGGCCCCGCCCAGCTCGACACCGAAGCGGTCGCTACTGGCGTAGACACGAAAGGTTCGACCATGGAGCACGGCCTGAACGCTGCGACAGAGCGCTTCATCTTCGCTGGCAACCACCGTCGCAGTGAGCGCATGCTCGGCTACTTCGCGCGCAAGGTTCGGCCCGGACAGTACGCCAATACGCGCCTGCGGGGCGATTTCCTCGAGGATCTGGCTCATGAGCTTGAAGCTCTGGGCCTCGATACCTTTGGTCAGACTGACCAGCATCTTGCCGCTAAGCAGCCCGGCATGGGGGGCCAGCACTGAGCGCAATGCACTGGAAGGCAGCGCGACAAAGATCAGCTCGCTCCCCTGCAGGGTCGCCAACAGGTCGGTAACCGGCTCTACCCCCGGGTGAAGTTTGATGCCCTTGAGGTAACGCGGATTCTCTCGATTGCAACGCATGGCCTCGGCCTGTTCGGGATCGCGCATCCACTGGCGTACCCGGACACCATTTTCGGCCAGCAGATTCGCCACCGCGGTGCCGAAACTACCGCCACCCAGAACTGCAACCGGTTGCTGTTCAGTCATATTCAATCCGTTAATGCCAAAAATGTGGCGACGTCCGCATTATACGGCGCGATAGTGCCAGAGCCAGCGCCAGATATGCGAATCATGGCCGGGGTTGCCCTCAGACAACTGGAAAATGCCGGCTACTCGGTTAACATGCCCGATTTATATCCGTAATAAGGCCGCGCCGTGTCACTTGGCCCTCTTCCTTCATGCGCTCTTATGCTGCCGACCCTCGCGGTGAGCGGTCAGCCCCTGCCTGAAAAACGCCCTCTGGGCAACCAGGTAACAGCTCAGGATCACCCTGTCGACGCGGAGCTCGCGCGCTGATGCGCAGGCTTCTGAGCGCACTGCTGCTGGCCTGGCTGTGGCCGCTGACGGCAGCGGCACACGACATCCTGCTGACGGCCGCGACAGAAAGCCCGGGCGTGCGCGCCTTTGTCCACTCGCTGGAACAACGGCGCAGTGCTGACCAGGTACGTTTCCTGCCGGTGGCCGAGTTGCCTGCGCCGGGACGCATAAAGCCGACAACCCGGCTGATTCTGCTCGACACCGCCGCCCTCGACTGGCGCCTCGGTGAAACCACCGGACCACCGGCACTGGTGATGCGCATCAGCCGAGTGCAGGCCAACCAACGGTTTGGGCGTGTGCCCCCACACTACCTGAGCCTGCTGTGGAGCGACCCGTCGCCTGCACGCCAACTGCGCCTGATTCGCTATCTGCTGCCACATGCTCGACGGGTCGGCGTGCTCTATAGCGAGCAAAGCCGTTTCCTGCTCGATGAGCTGAACCAGAGCGCACAGCAGTTGGGCCTGCACATCAACGCCCAAGCCTGGCCGGATCCTCGCGACAATCGCCCTTTGCAAGCGCTGCTGCAGGGCAGTGACGTCGTGCTCGGCATGGACGATCCAGGCCTGTACAACCCGCGTACCGTCAAGAACCTCCTGCTCAGCAGCTACGCCCGACAGATGCCCCTGATCGGCCCCACGGCCGGGTTCGTCAAGGCCGGCGGCCTGGCCAGCACCTTCAGCAACAAGCACGACTGGCTGCGGGTGCTGGACCGCCTGCTCGACCAGGCACCGACCAAATGGCCGCGCACCCACTACCCTGAGCGTTTTGGCGTCATCGGCAACCCTCAAGTGGCCCGCGCCCTGGGGATTGAGCCGATTGAACCGGCTGCGGCAACCAAGGTCGTCGCCGAAGGAGAGCCCACACCATGAACCTGCGCCTGAGCCGGGACATTCATACCCGCACGCAGATCATCAGCCTTGGCCCCGCCCTGCTGCTGACCTTGCTGCTGATCGGTTTCTTTACCTTCGTGCGGATCCAGGACTTGCGCCAGGAACTCAACCACACCGGCCAGTTGATCGCCAACCAGTTGGCTCCCGCATCGGAGTACGGCGTGATCGCGGGTAACGAGGACGTGCTCGAAAGCCTGATGCGGGCCACCTTGAGCATCCCCCACGTGCGTTTTCTGGAGGTTCAGGACAGCGCCAACCATATTCTGGTGCATGTCGAGCAACCCGACGAAAACGACAAACCCACACAACCGGTTGAAGTGTTCCAGGCGCCAATACGCTTGCAACAGATCCCCCTGGACAACGACTTCCTGCATAACAGCAGCCTGCCTGCCTCGGCCCCAGGGGACGACTACCTGGGCCGGGTCATCGTCGGTATGTCCAACAACGCCTTCAGCCAACGGCAACAGGAAATCGTGATCAAGGCGGCGATACTCGCCCTGTTCGCCCTGATCTTCACCTTCCTGCTGGCCCGCCGCCTTGCCCTCAGCCTGGCCAAACCCATCAGCGACATGAGCCAGGCCGTCAAGGCGATCCAGCAAGGCGACTTCACCTCACCACTGCCGGTGCTGGATGACACCGAACTGGGCAACCTCTCCCGGCACATCAACAATCTGGCCTGCGCCATGGCCAAGGCCAGCCACGAACAGCAACAGGCCATCGCGCAACTGGTTCAGGCCCGCGAAGAAGCCGAACAGGCGAACAAGGCCAAATCGGACTTCCTGGCAATGATGAGCCATGAGCTGCGCACACCGATGAACGGCGTGCTGGGCATGCTGCAGTTACTGGAAACCACCCCACTGAGCGAAGAACAGGCCGACTATGCGGCCGTGGCGACGGAGTCAACCGGCCATTTGCTCAAGGTCATCAACGACATTCTTGATTTCTCGCGGATCGAGAGCACTACGCTTGAACTTGAACACATTACCTTCAACCTGGCCGAACTGATTGGCAGTTGCACCCAGGCGTTCCTGCACACGGCCCAGCAGCGCGCCCTGGAGCTTCAACTGCGTATGCCACCCGGCATCGAGCAATTGCAGGTGGTCGGCGACCCGACGCGCATCCGCCAGGTACTGGTCAACCTGATTGGCAATGCCTTGAAGTTCACTGAACGTGGCACGGTGCAAATCGAACCGCGCTGGCAAGTGCTCGACCGCCAACTGATCTGGTTCAGTTGCGCAGTACGCGACACTGGTATCGGCATCGACAGCCAACACCTGGAAATGATGTTCGTCGCCTTCCAGCAGGCGGACAGCTCGATTTCCCGGCGTTATGGCGGTACGGGCCTGGGGCTGTCGATTGCCCGAACCCTGGCAGAGCGCATGGGCGGCAACCTGCGCGCCGAAAGCCGCGAAGGCCAGGGCTCAACCTTCACCCTTGAGATTCCCTTGGCCCTCGCGGTAAAACCGCAACCCACACTGTCACCCAGCGTGCAGGTCGATGAGGACAACGGCCAGGGCCGGCGAATCCTGCTGGTGGAGGACAACCCGGTCAACCAGACGGTCATCGAAGCCATGCTGCGCAGCCTGGGCTATGAAGTGTGCGTGGCCGTCGACGGTGCTCAGGCCGTGACCCAGATCGCTCGCCAGCGCTTTGCCGCCGTGCTGATGGATTGCCGTCTACCGGTGATCGATGGCTACGAAGCCACCCGTCGAATTCGCCAGCAACCCAAGGACAAAGCCTTGCCGATCATTGCCTTGACCGCCAATGCGCTGCTGGGTGATCGCGAACGTTGCCTGGCCGCCGGAATGAACGATTACCTGACCAAACCCTTCAAACGCACAGATTTACAGCAAATTCTGCAACGTTGGTTACCCGCTGACGCAGCGGCGACTGGCGATAAATGCTAAATTGCGGCAGTCTTAGAGACTGAATCAAGGCCGATTGAGGTCTTGAAAAAAAATTTCAGTGCACAAGTGTACATCTTCGTCCCTGTGCTGTGACTTTCACTACAACGCAATAGTCTATGTGTAGGCTGCCGCCCCAGGCCCAAACGCCTTGGGTCGGCCGGGAAGATTCGCCCCTGCCGCACCGGATTATTGAGGAGCTCGCATGACCAAACAAAACGCCTTTACTCGGGAAGACCTGCTGCGCTGCAGTCGCGGTGAGCTGTTCGGCCCAGGTAACGCGCAACTGCCCGCCCCGAACATGCTGATGGTGGATCGCATCACCCATATCAGCGAAGAGGGTGGCAAGTACGGCAAAGGTGAATTGGTCGCCGAGCTGGATATCACCCCGGACCTGTGGTTCTTCGCCTGCCACTTTGAAGGTGACCCGGTGATGCCTGGCTGCCTGGGCCTTGACGCCATGTGGCAACTGGTTGGCTTCTTCCTGGGCTGGCAAGGCCTGCCAGGTCGCGGCCGCGCCCTGGGCTCGGGTGAGGTCAAGTTCTTTGGCCAGGTACTGCCGACCGCCAAGAAAGTCACCTACAACATCCACATCAAGCGCGTCCTGAAGGGCAAGCTGAACATGGCCATTGCCGATGGTTCGGTGGCAGTCGATGGCCGCGAGATTTACACCGCCGAAGGCCTTCGGGTCGGCGTATTCACCTCCACTGACAATTTCTAAGGGTTATTCGCATGCGCCGCGTCGTTATCACTGGTCTGGGCATCGTTTCGTGCCTGGGCAATGACAAAGAGACCGTCTCCGCCAACCTGCGTGCAAGCCGCCCGGGCATTCGTTTCAACCCGGAATACAAGGAAATGGGGCTGCGCAGCCAGGTTTCCGGCTCCATTGACCTCAACCTCGAAGAACTGATCGACCGCAAGGTTTACCGCTTCGTCGGCCACGCCGCTGCCTACGCCTACCTGGCGATGCAGGAAGCGATCAAGGACTCCGGCCTGTCCGAAGACCAGGTCTCGAACCCGCGCACCGGCCTGATCGCAGGCTCCGGCGGCGCCTCGACCCTGAACCAGATGGAAGCACTGGACATCCTGCGCGAAAAAGGCGTCAAGCGTGTTGGCCCGTACCGTGTAACCCGCACCATGAGCAGCACCGTTTCTGCGTGCCTGGCAACACCGTTCAAGATCAAGGGTCTGAACTACTCCATCGCGTCGGCCTGCGCTACCAGCGCACACTGCATCGGCGCTGCCATGGAGCAGATCCAGATGGGCAAGCAGGACGTCGTCTTCGCCGGTGGTGGTGAAGAAGAACACTGGAGCCAGTCGTTCCTGTTCGACGCCATGGGCGCCCTGTCCAGCCAGTACAACGAAACCCCGGAGAAAGCCTCCCGTGCCTACGACGCCAAGCGTGACGGTTTCGTCATCGCCGGTGGTGGCGGCATGGTCGTGGTCGAAGAGCTGGAACACGCTCTGGCCCGTGGCGCAAAAATCTACGCGGAAATCGTTGGCTACGGCGCGACCTCCGACGGTTACGACATGGTTGCGCCTAGTGGTGAAGGCGCCATTCGCTGCATGCAGCAGGCACTGTCCACTGTCGACACCCCGATCGACTACCTGAACACCCACGGCACCTCGACACCTGTCGGCGACGTCGCAGAAATCAAGGGCGTTCGTGCAGTCTTCGGCGACAAGGCACCTGCCATCAGTTCGACCAAGAGCCTGTCGGGTCACTCCCTGGGCGCCGCAGGCGTTCACGAAGCGATCTACTGCATGCTGATGATGGAAGGCAATTTCATGGCCGGCTCCGCCAACATCGAGGAGCTGGACCCAGAAGTGGCTGACATGCCGATCCTGCGCGAAACCCGCGAAAACGCGAAGATCGACACCGTCATGAGCAACAGCTTCGGCTTTGGTGGCACCAACGCCACCCTGGTGCTCAAGCGCTGGCAAGGCAAGTAAGGCTTAACACCTTACGCAAAACGCCCCGACTGGTTCGGGGCGTTTTTGTTTCTGCTACCCCGATAGCCATGTTGCATCCGCTTTAACGCTGCCAACGGACACGCCTGCAGACACGCTATGCTGCCTAGGCTATCCGACAGCCATGGAGTACACCGTGAGCACTCCCCTTATCATTCGCCCCAAGGCCGAAGACGTCGAAGGCCAGCCCATCTTGCGCCCACTGCCATCGGCCAGGTGCCGCAGCGTCGGGCCGTTCGTGTTTTTCGACCATATGCTCAAGACCGACTACGCCCCTGGCAGCGGCATGAACATCCGCCAACACCCGCACATCGGCCTGTCCACCCTCACCTACCTGTTTGAAGGCGAGATCCTGCACAAGGACAGCCTTGGCTCAGAGCAACGGGTCAAACCTGGCGAGGTCAGCTGGATGACGGCAGGCAGCGCCGTAGCCCATATCGAGCGTACGCCTGCGGACCTGCTCGCCAGCGGCTCACGCCTGCACGGCCTGCAAGTCTGGCTGGCATCACCGAAACATGCCGAACAGGGCCCAGCGCATTACAGCCACTACACCGCCGCCAGCCTGCCAACGCATGACACCCTGGGGGTCAGCATCCGCCTGATCGCCGGCAAAGGCTTTTGCCTGGAATCTCCGGTTCCGGTGCTCTCGCCCACCCTCTATGCCGATGTGCGCATGCAGGCGGCGACCACACTGCCCCTGCCGACGGAACATGAGCAACGTGCGGTATACCTGCTTGAAGGCGAAGCGAGCCTGAATGGCGAACCGATAGAGCCCTGCAGCCTGCTGGTTCTGCCGGAAGGCGAGGAAATGACGCTGTGCGCCGAAGGCGAATGCCATCTGGTGCTGATTGGCGGCGCACCGCTGGATGGGCCGAGACGGATGAACTGGAACTTCGTTGCCAGCGACCCGGCGCTGATCGAGCAGGCCCGAGCACGCTGGGCAGCCGGCGACTGGCCGACCGTACCCGGAGAGCACGAGCGCATTGCGCTGCCGTAAAGCGCGCGCCAAGCAGCAGACTGTTGCCTGGCGCGTTTCCAGCGCTTACGCCTGGAACACCTCGTCGAGCAGGTTATGCATGGCCTGGAACGCCCGCGTGGCGGTCCTGGCGTCATACATCATCATGCCTGGGGTATTCGCTGCCGGATCGGTGAACGAGTGCACCGCTCCACCATAGCTGAGCAACTGCCAGTCGACCTTTGCCGCATTCATTTCAGCCTCGAATGCCGGCAACTGCTCCCTGGGCACCAACGGATCGTCCGCGCCATGCAAGACCAGCACCGCGCCCTTGATGTTGGCTGCATCAGCCGGGCGCGGAGTGTCCAGTGTGCCATGGAAGGAAATCGCCGCCTTCAGTGGAGCGCCATCACGGGCCAATTCCAACGCACAGCAACCGCCGAAACAAAAGCCGAACGCCGCCAACTGCCCAGGCAGCAGCGCAGCGCGCGTCTGTTCACGCAACTGCGCCAGCGCCGCCTGCATACGCTTGCGCAGTTCGAGCCGGTCATTCTTCAGCGGCATCATCGCCGCACCGGCCTGCTCGGCATTGCCGGGGCGTACCGCCTGCCCGTACAGGTCAGCAATCAACACCACATAACCGCGCGCCGCAACTGCACGGGCAATAGCTTCAGCGCCAGCCCCGACACCCATCCAGTTCGGGGCCATTATCAACCCCGGTTGTGCGCCACTACCTGGCGCGTACAGCAAACGGCTCTCATAGGGTTTGCCATCAAGCTGATACACCAGCGATTCGATAACGACTGCGTTCATCACGACCTCCGAAATTGCATAGGACGCCCATGAAAAAACCCGCCGAAGCGGGTTTTCTCTTACATCGGATTAAGCCGACAGCTCAACCAACAGCTTGTTCAAACGGCGTACATACGCCGCCGGGTCCTTCAAGCTATCACCCGCGGCCAGTGCAGCCTGATCGAAGAGGATATGCGAGAAGTCGGCGAAACGGTCTTCGCTCTGCTCGTTGTCCAGTTTTTCGATCAGCGGATGGCTAGGGTTGAACTCGAAGATCGGCTTGGAGTCCGGAACCTTCTGACCACTGGCCTCGAGGATCTGACGCATCTGCAGGCCCAGGTCCTGCTCACCGATAGCCAGGATGGCTGGCGAGTCGGTCAAACGATGGGAAACCCGTACTTCGCTGACAGCATCGCCCAGCGCACCTTTCAGGCGCTCGACCAGGCCCTCTTTTTCCTTGGCGATTTCTTCCTGAGCCTTCTTGTCCTCTTCGGAGTCCAGCTTGCCCAGGTCCAGATCACCGCGCGCAACATCGACAAACTGCTTGCCGTCGAAATCACTGAGGTAGCTCATCAGCCACTCGTCAATACGATCGGTCAGCAGCAGCACTTCGATGCCTTTCTTGCGGAAGACTTCCAGGTGCGGGCTGTTCTTGACCTGCGCGTACGACTCGCCGGTGAGGAAGTAAATCTTGTCCTGACCTTCCTTGGCGCGTGCCAGGTAGTCGGCCAGGGAAACGCTTTGCTCGCCACTGTCGTCCTGGGTGGAAGCGAAACGCAGGAGACCGGCGATTTTTTCCTTGTTGGCGAAGTCTTCAGCCGGGCCTTCTTTCATGACCTGACCGAAATTCTTCCAGAAGCCTTTGTACTGCTCAGGCTCGTTCTTCGCCAGCTTCTCCAGCATATCCAGAACGCGCTTGGTCAGTGCCGACTTCATCGAGTCGATGATCGGGTCTTTCTGCAGGATTTCCCGCGACACGTTCAGCGACAGGTCATTGGAATCGACCACGCCCTTGATGAAGCGCAGGTACAACGGCAGGAACGACTCCGCCTGGTCCATGATGAACACACGCTGCACATACAGCTTCAGGCCACGCGGTGCTTCACGCTGGTACAGATCGAACGGCGCACGGGCCGGTACGTACAGCAGCGAATTGTACTCAAGCTTGCCCTCGACCTTGTTGTGGCTCCAGGCCAGCGGGTTTTCAAAGTCATGACCAATGTGCTTGTAGAACTCCTGGTACTCCTCGTCCTTGATTTCAGTACGCGGACGGGTCCACAGGGCGCTGGCGCGGTTGACGGTTTCCCATGCTTCGGCCGGCTTCTCCTCACCTTCGGCAACCTCGACCTGCTTGGGCAGCTCGATCGGCAAGGCGATATGGTCGGAGTACTTCTTGATGACGTTGCGCAGGCGCCAGCCATCGGCGAACTCGGTCTCGTCCTTTTTCAGGTGCAGGACGATACGGGTACCACGCTCGGCCTTTTCGACAGTGGCGACTTCGAATTCGCCTTCACCTTTGGAGGACCAGTGAACACCCTCGGCAGCGGACAGGCCGGCACGACGGCTGAACACATCAACCTTGTCGGCGACGATGAATGCGGAGTAGAAGCCCACACCGAACTGACCGATCAGGTGCGAATCTTTCTTCTGGTCACCGGTGAGGTTTTTCATGAAATCGGCTGTGCCAGACTTGGCAATGGTGCCCAGGTGCGTGATCACATCCTCGCGGCTCATGCCGATACCGTTGTCCTCGAGGGTAACGGTGCCTGCTTCCTTGTCGAAGCTCACACGGATTTTCAGCTCGGCGCCGCCTTCAAGCAGCTCAGGCTTGGACAGGGCTTCGAAACGTAGCTTGTCCACTGCATCGGAGGCGTTGGAAATCAATTCGCGAAGGAAAATTTCCTTGTTCGAATACAGCGAATGGATCATGAGGTGCAACAGCTGCTTCACCTCGGTCTGGAAGCCCAGGGTTTCTTTTTGAGTTTCCACACTCATGGTCTTCAAAACTCCAATCTATTGACAGTGGCCACTGACCAGGCAAGCGCGATAGGCACCCTCGCCTGGTCGTTGCAGCGGGATGAACAACAGATGGGGGCACTGCGCACTATTTCAAGGGCGGCAATAATTCTTCGATCTTGAAATGCGCGCGAGCAGTGGCGATGGGTTCGGCCTGACTGCCCTGCCAGGCGGTAATCGCGACATTGGTCACTCGTCGCCCCTGACGCCAGAGCTGACACTGGGCATAGGTATCACGGAAGTAGCCGGCCCGGAGGTAGTCGACCGAGAAGTCGATGATTTTGGGTATGGCCGCGCTTTCACTGAAAATCAGCAGATAGAGGGCGGCAGAAAGCTCCATGAACCCGGCAATCACGCCCCCATGAATGGCGGGCAACAAGGGATTGCCGATGTTGTCGGGGTTGGCAGGCAGACGAAACAACAAGTCTTCACCCTGACGGCTGCACTCGATACCGATCAACCCGGCATAGGGGATCAGATCCAGAAGTTGCGCATAGTTGCCCTCGGCATGGGCCGCGCGCAGCTGCTGATGAACCTCACGCGGAATCACAGCAGACCGTCCTTGAGTTGGCTGGCGAACCCCTGCCCGCCCTTGACGCCTTTACCCAAGCGCATAAAGGTACCCACCACCTGCGCAATCGGTCGCTGCGGATCATCCTGGTACGCCATGCCTCGGGTGAAGATCACGTCCCGGGTGACGCGATAGCACTGTGCGTAGCCGTAGATATCCTTCCCCGCTTCCGAGGGATGCATGTAGTCAATACGCAGATCAAGGGTCGGGCACACCTCGAACACCGGCAACACGCACAGCGTGGCCATGCCGCAGGTGGTATCCATCAGGGTGGTCAAGGCGCCGCCATGAATCGCACCGGTCTGTGGATTACCGACAATTTTCTGTGCGTAGGGCAGAACCAGTGTCATACCGTCAGCATCGGCACGCTCGACACGCATGTCCAGTAACTGACAATGACGCAGTGCAGAAAGAAAGCGCTGAGCCTGCGCCATTAATGGTGTCTCACTCATCTTCTTCAGCCCCGTCGTTATCTGCGCCGATGCACAAGCCTAGAAAAAAGTCTATATGGATCCAACAGTTATATATCTGTATCGTATGCGGAACTTATTCCTCAGCCTTGAACTCAAAGGGTTCAAGTAACTGTATTCCACCAGGAGAAACACCCCATGCGTAAACCTTTTGCTTATGCCCTGATGCTGGCCGCTACCCTGGGTCTGGCTGCTTGTGACAAAGCTGCAGAAACCAAAGCACCAGAAGCACCTAAGGCTGCTGAGCAAGCTGCACAGAAAGTCGAAGAAGCTCAGAATAAAGTGAACGAAGCGGCGAAAGAAACTGTCGATGCTGCTAAAGAAACCGTCGAAGCTGCCAAAGACCAAGCTGAAGCTGCTGCGCCTGCTGCCCCAGCACCAGAAGCAACGCCAGCCAAGCCTGCTAACTAAGCAGCCGCCCGGCAAAAAAAAAACCCGACACTGTCGGGTTTTTTTATGCCTTTCAAAACCTGTGCCTGTCAAAACCCATGTAACGTCGACCTGAACATCAATAACAATGCACAACACACTAGCGGTTCAAACCAGAGGTTCCTTATTGACCTCAGGCATGGGTGCTTCTGTCGGGGTAAACACCATAACTTCGAGCACATCGGAATGGAATTCCCGACGGTAAAGTACCAACACAACACCTGCACTCGTCGCCATGAATAACCAGGGGTTGATGAACCAACTGAGTAAGGCCAGGCCAAAGTAGTAAGAGCGCAACCCGAAGTTGAACTGGTTGGCCGCCAGGGAAACAACCCGTGCCGCACGCGAGGCAAACGCTTTACGTTCCTGCTCACTGACATGGCGCTCGCCAATCATCGGCGCAGACCCCACCAATACGGCCGCAAAGTTGTACTGGCGCATGCACCAACTGAAGGTAAAGAAGGCATAGATAAAGACCATTGCCAGGCACAGCAACTTGATCTCGGACATGCTCTGCGACGCTTGCTGCACCAACGGCAAATCAGCCAGCAACGACAGCGCCCGGTCCGATGCACCGAGCACCGTCAGGATGCCAGCGAGGATAATCAGCGTACTGGAAGCGAAAAACGAGGCGTTACGCTCCAGGTTACCGATCACACTGGCATCGGCAATCCGGTTGTCGCGCAACAACATGCGGCGCATCCAATCTTCGCGGTACAGGTGCAGAACACTGGCCAGGCACGCCGTATCACGGCCTTTCCAGGTGGCATAACGGGTGTAGCCACCCCAGCAGACAACGAACCAGCAAACAGCCAGCAGATTAATCAGATTGCTTTGAATGAAGCTCATGGACGGTCCCGATCGAGAGGTTTCGCGCACAGTAAAGTGCGTCGATGGCCTTTCGACGCTTTATCACAAAAAAAGACACGTCACACCCCATAAACGAAAAACCCCACATCTTTATCGGATGTGGGGTTGGGCATCTGCCTAAGCTGACGCACGATGGCTTGTGGCCGGCGTCAACCTTGGGCGAACGCTATCGGCTCAGGCCAGGGCTTCGCGCGGCTTGCCGAGCAGGCGGTCGCAGACCACCGCCACGACCAGGGTCGCCACACTCGGTACCAACCAGGCCAGGCCCTGCTCGCTCAGCGGCAGGTTCGCCAGTGACTCAGGCAACCAGCTTGCCAGCGACGTGCCCTTGATGGCATCGACCAGGCCAAACAGCAGCGAGACCAGCATCACAGGTGCCAGAATACGCGCCGACGAATGCCACAGCTCTTTGCAGAAGCTCAGGCCGACCAGCACGATGCACGGCGGGTAGATGGCCGTCAGCAACGGAATCGAGAACAGGATCAACTTGGTCAGCCCCAGGTTCGACACCACCAGCGAGAACACTGCCAGAATGACCACCAGAGTACGATAGGACAGAGGCAGCACCTGGCTGAAGTACTCAGCACATGCGCACGTCAGGCCAACCGCAGTCACCAGACAGGCCAGCGCAATCAAAACGGCCAGGAACGTGCTACCGAGCGAGCCGAACGTATGCTGCACATAGGCATGCAGTACGGCGGCGCCGTTGGTGGCCCCCATGGCGATGTCGTGGCTGCCTGCGCCAAGACGGAACAGGCTGACATACACCAGCGCCAGGCCAACGCCGGCAATCAGGCCGGCGATAATGGCGTAACGGGTAATCAGCTGCGGCGACTCGACACCCCGCGAGCGGATGGCGTTGACGATGACGATACCGAACACCAACGCACCCAGGGTATCCATGGTCAGGTAACCATTGATGAAGCCCTGGGAAAACGGTGCGGCCACATAAGCGGGTTGAGCCTCGCCAATCGTGCCGGCAGGCAGCATGAATGCCGCGATGCCAAGCGCTGCCAGGGCGATAATCTTCAGCGGCGCAAGAAAGCGGCCTACGGTGTCCAGCAATTTGCCGGGGTACATCGACACAGCCAGCACGACCAGGAAATACACCAGGCTATACAGGAACAGCGCAACCGGGTTTTCACCCACCAATGGCGCGATACCCACTTCAAACGATACGGTAGCCGTACGCGGGGTCGCGAACAGCGGGCCAACAGCCAGGTAGCAGACCGCCGCCAACAGACCACCTGCGACCTTGCCGATCGGGCTGCTCAGGGCGTCCATACCGCCGCCAACCTTGGCCAGTGCAACCACGGTGATCACCGGCAAACCAACCGCGGTAACCAGGAAACCCAGCGCTGCCATCCAGACATGAGGGCCGGACTGCAAACCAACGATAGGCGGGAAAATAATATTGCCAGCTCCGACGAACAACGCGAACGTCATAAAGCCAAGCGCCAGGATGTCCTGGCCTTTCAACACTTTCATTAAGGAAATACCACACTACTGAAATCGGGATTTAGAGAGGGATTTCCCCTTGGGTGAGGGAAATGCTGTCTGACCGGATTAGCCAGACCCGTTTAGCGTGTCGTTCCCTTTTGAGGAGCGGGCACAAAATGAGTGCATAGGTTAACGAATTTACGCCGGAAACGCACGGCTGCAGGGGCGCCTGTCCGATGTGCGAATGTGCAGGTCGTCTGGAAATGCCGGGATTGATACCCCCCGCCGCTAGCGCATCACCCAGAACACACAAAGGCCACCCGAAGGTGGCCTTTGTGGTTGAAGCAGTCAGTCAGCCGAAGCTTACTTGACAGCCCAACCGGTCAGCTCGGCCAGGGCCTTGCCGATGTCCGCCAACGAACGGACAGTTTTCACGCCAGCGTCTTGCAGGGCAGCGAATTTCTCGTCTGCAGTGCCTTTACCGCCGGAGATGATTGCACCAGCATGGCCCATGCGCTTGCCCGGAGGAGCAGTCACACCAGCAATGTAGGAAACCACTGGCTTGGTCACGTGAGCCTTGATGTAGGCAGCAGCTTCTTCTTCAGCGGAACCGCCGATCTCACCGATCATGACGATCGCTTCGGTCTTCGGGTCTTCCTGGAACAGTTTCAGGATGTCGATGAAGTTGGAGCCTGGGATCGGGTCACCACCGATACCAACGCAGGTGGACTGACCGAAACCGGCGTCAGTAGTCTGCTTGACGGCTTCATAGGTCAGGGTGCCGGAACGGGAAACGATACCGACTTTGCCTGGCAAGTGAATGTGACCTGGCATGATGCCGATCTTGCACTCGCCCGGTGTGATAACGCCTGGGCAGTTAGGGCCGATCAGGGTAACACCCAGCTCGTCACACTTGACCTTCGCGTCCAGCATGTCCAGGGTTGGAATGCCTTCGGTGATGCAGACGATCAGCTTGATACCGCCGAACGCCGCTTCCAGGATCGAGTCCTTGCAGAAAGGCGCTGGAACGTAGATGACCGAAGCGTCGGCGCCAGTGGCAGCAACGGCTTCCTTGACGGTGTTGAACACCGGCAGGTTCAGGTGGGTAGTACCACCCTTGCCTGGGGTCACGCCGCCGACCATCTTGGTGCCGTAGGCGATGGCTTGTTCGGAGTGGAAAGTACCCTGCGAGCCAGTGAAGCCCTGGCAGATGACTTTGGTATCTTTATTGATCAGGACGCTCATTACTTGCCCTCCGCAGCTTTGACAACTTGTTGAGCAGCGTCGGTCAGGCTGGTTGCCGCGATGATGTTCAAACCGCTTTCTGCCAGTACTTTAGCGCCCAGTTCGGCGTTGTTGCCTTCCAGACGAACAACGACCGGCACTTTGACGCCGACTTCTTTCACTGCGCCGATGATGCCTTCGGCAATCATGTCGCAACGAACGATACCGCCGAAGATGTTGACCAATACTGCAGCGACATTGCTGTCGGACAGGATGATCTTGAACGCTTCGGTTACGCGCTCTTTGGTTGCGCCGCCACCTACGTCGAGGAAGTTGGCTGGCTTGCCGCCGTGCAGGTTGACGATGTCCATGGTACCCATGGCCAGGCCAGCACCGTTGACCATGCAGCCGATGTTACCTTCCAGTGCCACGTAGTTCAGTTCGAACTGGGCAGCATGGGCTTCACGCGCGTCGTCTTGCGACGGGTCGTGGAAGGTCTTCAGCTTAGGCTGACGGTACATGGCGTTGGCGTCGATGTTGATCTTGGCATCGAGGCAATGCAGATCGCCGTCAGCCTTGATCACCAGCGGGTTCACTTCCAGCAGTGCCAGGTCATGGTCTTTGAACAGCTTGGCCAGACCGGTGAAAATCTTGGCGAACTGAGCAACCTGCTTGCCTTCCAGACCCAGCTGGAACGCCAGTTCACGACCCTGGAATGGCTGAGCGCCAACCAGTGGATCGATAGTAGCCTTGAGGATTTTTTCAGGGGTATCGTGAGCAATTTTCTCGATGTCCACGCCACCTTCGGTGGACGCCATGAACACGATGCGACGGCTCGAACGATCGACTACAGCGCCCAGGTACAGTTCCTTGGCGATGTCAGTGCAGGATTCGACCAGGATCTTGGTGACTGGTTGACCGTTGGCGTCAGTCTGGTAGGTCACCAGACGCTTGCCCAACCATTGTGCAGCGAACGCTTTTGCGTCTTCTTTGCTGCGAACCAGCTTAACGCCACCCGCTTTACCGCGACCGCCAGCGTGAACCTGGGCTTTTACAACCCATTCGGTACCGCCGATCTTTTCGCAAGCTTCTGCTGCAGCTTCAGGGGTATCGACTGCGAAACCCTTGGAAACTGGCAGGCCGTATTCAGCGAACAGCTGCTTACCCTGATACTCGTGAAGATTCATTCTTTTTACCGTCTTCGTTAGGTACTGCGCTTCGGCGCTGCGCCCTTTCGGGTGCCGCGCCACCTGTGACTGCTTGCCTGGAAAGTTGCCTCACCAGACTCGAGTCCGGCGAACTTTCCGCGGTGAGTCATGCAAGCAAGACTCACGACGGGCCGTCCGCCGTGGTTTCTTATTATTTAACGCTTTTTACGGTTCGCTACGTGAATGGCACCGCCATTCACAGCCAGCGCGGCTTCATGCAGCGCTTCGGACAGGGTCGGATGGGAGAAAACCATCATGCCCAGGTCTTCGGCGCTGGTGCCGAATTCCATCGCGATTGCACCCTGCTGCACCAGTTCGGCGGCGCTTGGGCCAATCACATGTACACCCAGTACGCGGTCGGTCTTGGCGTCGGCAATAACCTTGACGAAACCACCGGTATCGTTGGCAGCCATCGCACGACCACTGGCCGCGAACGGGAAGGTGCCCACGTTAACCTCAACGCCTTCAGCCTTCAAGGCTTGTTCGGTCTTGCCGACCCACGCGATTTCCGGGTGGGTGTAGATAACCGAAGGAATCAGGTCATAGTTCATCTGGGCCTTGTGACCCTTGATGCGCTCGACAACCATGATGCCCTCTTCCGACGCCTTGTGCGCCAGCATCATGCCGCGAACCACGTCACCAATGGCGTAGACGCCCGGTACGCTGGTAGCGCAGTAGTCGTCGACGAAGATGAAACCACGCTCGTCGATGGTCACGCCGCTGTCAGCTGCCAGCAGGTCAGTGGTCACTGGACGACGGCCGACCGCAACGATCAGCTTGTCGAAGGTGATTTTCTGTTCGCCGTTGGCGTCGGTGTAGGTCACTTCGACTTCTTCGCCGTTGACCTTGGAGCCAGTCACACGCGCACCCAGCTTGACGTCCAGACCTTGCTTGGTCAGGGTCTTCAGGGCTTCCTTGGAGACGGCGGTGTCGGCAGCCATCAGGAAGGTGTCCAGCGCTTCCAGAACGGTAACCTGAGCGCCCAGGCGCGACCAGACAGAGCCCAGTTCCAGACCGATAACGCCAGCACCGATAACACCCAGACGCTTAGGCACTGCCTGGAATTCCAGGGCGCCAGTGGAGTCGACGATGACTTTCTGATCAACCGGAGCCGGTGGAATGTCGATCGGACGCGAGCCGGAAGCCAGGATCACGTTCTCGGCTTCGATGACTTCAACGGTGCCGTCAGCCTTGGTGACTTCGACTTTCTTGCCAGCCAGCAGTTTGCCGTGGCCCTGGATCGAAGTAACGCCGTTAGCCTTGAACAGGGTAGCAACGCCGCCGGTCAGGTTCTTGACGATGTTCGCCTTGCGGCCAACCATCGCAGGAACGTCCATCTTCACTTCACCAGTGGTGATACCGTGAACGCCGAATGCGTCCTTGGCTTCGTGGTATTTCCAGGAGCTGTCCAGCAGCGCCTTGGAAGGAATGCAGCCAACGTTCAGGCAGGTACCGCCCAGGGCCAGCTTGCCTTCGCCGTCGGTGTACTTCTCGATACAGGCAGTCTTCAGACCAAGTTGTGCGGCCTTGATGGCGGCTACATAGCCGCCAGGGCCCGCACCGATAACTACTACGTCGAATTTCTGGGTCATAAAGGATTCCTTTTAGCTACAAGCCACAAGCTTCAGGCTGCAAGAAGGCCCGCTTCCGTAAGGAAGCTGGCCCCTTGCAACGTGCAGCTGTTTTTAGATATCGAGCAGCAGACGAGCCGGATCTTCCAGCAGGTTCTTGATAGTCACCAGGAAGGTCACGGCTTCTTTACCGTCGATCAAACGGTGATCGTAGGACAGCGCCAGGTACATCATCGGACGGATCACGACCTGACCGTTGATTGCCATTGGGCGCTGAATGATGTTGTGCATGCCCAGAATCGCCGCCTGTGGCGGGTTAACGATCGGGGTCGACATCATCGAACCGAATGTACCACCGTTGGTGATCGTGAAGGTACCGCCGGTCATTTCTTCGATCGACAGCTTACCGTCACGGGCTTTCTTGCCGAACGTGGCGATGCCGCCTTCGATTTCAGCCAGGCTCATCAGTTCGGCGTTACGCAGAACCGGTACCACCAGACCACGGTCGCTGGACACGGCAACACCGATGTCGGCGTAGCCGTGGTAAACGATATCGCTACCGTCGATCGAGGCGTTGACCGCTGGGAAACGCTTCAGCGCTTCGGTAGCAGCCTTGACGAAGAACGACATGAAGCCCAGGCGAACGCCGTTGTGGGACTTCTCGAACAGGTCCTTGTACTTCGAACGCAGTGCCATGACTTCGGTCATGTCGACTTCGTTGAAGGTGGTCAGCATCGCCATGTTGGACTGAGCTTCAACCAGACGCTCGGCAACCTTGGCACGCAGGCGGGTCATCGGTACGCGCTTCTCGGTGCGGTCACCAGTGGCCATGACCGGTACGGCAGCGGCTGGGGCAGCAGCCTTGGCAGCTGGAGCAGCGGCCGGAGCGGCTTTCTTGGCAGCAACGGCAGCAACAACGTCTTCCTTGGTAACGCGACCACCTTTGCCAGTACCAGCAACGCTGGCCAGATCGATGCCGTTTTCTTCGGCCAGCTTGCGTGCGGCAGGCGCAGCAATCGGGTCTTCTTCACCGGCTTCAACAGCAGCAGCGGCCTGGGCAGGCGCGGCAGCAGCGGCCGGAGCAGCAGCGGCAGCAGCACCTTCAGTGATGGAACCCAGTACTTCGTCAGACAGAACGGTGTCGCCTTCGTTCTTGACGATCGCGCCCAGCACGCCGTCGGCAGTGGCCAGCACTTCCAGAACGACCTTGTCGGTCTCGATGTCAACGATCAGCTCGTCACGCTTGACGGCGTCGCCCGGTTTCTTGTGCCAGGTGGCTACGGTGCCATCGGCAACCGATTCCGGGAAAGTAGGGGCTTTGATCTCGATAGCCATTATCAATGGTTCCTTAAATTCGGTTTCTTGTGCGCGGTGGCATTAAACAGTGAAAGCATCTTGCAGCAGTTTTTCCTGCTGCTCGGCGTGCATCGAAGCGTAACCACAGGCAGGTGCTGCCGACGCGTCACGACCAGCGTACTCAAGGACCAGGTCCTTGTTGTGACGGGTCAGGATGCGACGCATGTGGTGCTGACTGCTGTACCAAGCGCCCTGGTTCATCGGCTCTTCCTGGCACCACACCACATCCTTCAGGTTGGTGTAAGGCGCGAGGATTTCGACCAGATCGTCCTCAGGGAACGGATACAGTTGCTCGATACGCACGATGGCGATGTCTTCACGACCTTCGGCACGACGTTTTTCCAGCAGATCGTAGTAGACCTTGCCGCTGCACAGAACCAGGCGGGTAACCTTTTTCGGATCGAGGGTATCGATTTCCGGGATTACAGTCTGGAACGAGCCTTCGGCCAGTTCTTCCAGCGTCGAGATGGCCAGCTTGTGGCGCAGCAGCGACTTCGGCGTCAGGACGATCAGCGGCTTACGCAGCGGACGAATGACCTGGCGACGCAGCAGGTGGTAGATCTGAGCCGGGGTGGTCGGTACGCAAACCTGAACGTTGTGCTCGGCGCACAGCTGCAGGTAACGCTCCAGACGTGCCGAGGAGTGCTCAGGCCCCTGCCCTTCATAACCGTGAGGCAGCAGCATGGTCAGACCGCACAGACGGCCCCACTTGTGCTCACCGCTGGTGATGAACTGGTCGACAACGACCTGGGCACCGTTGGCGAAGTCACCGAACTGGGCTTCCCAGATCACCAGCGCGTTAGGCGTGGTGGTCGAGTAACCGTATTCGAAGGCCAGTACCGCTTCTTCCGAGAGGAAGGAGTCGTACAGGTCAAACTTCGGCTGACCGGCATACAGGTTCTGCAGTGGCAGATAGGTGCTGGCGTCCTTCTGGTTGTGCAGCGCCGCATGGCGGTGCGAGAAGGTGCCGCGACCAACGTCCTGACCAGTGATACGCACTGGGTGACCTTCGAACAGCAAGGTCGCGTAGGCCATGGTTTCGGCGTAGCCCCAGTTGATTGGCAAGCCACCGGCCTGCATCTTCTGACGGTCTTCGTAGATCTTCGAAACCTGACGCTGAACCACAAAGCCTTCCGGCAGGTCCAGCAACTTGGCCGACAGTTCCTGCAGGGTCTTCAAGTCAAAGCGAGTGTCGTGACGCGCAGTCCAGGCATGGCCCAGGTACGGACGCCAGTCAACGAACAGTTCCTTGTTCGGCTCTTTGACCAGGCTCTTGACCACATGCAGGCCGTTATCCAGCGCATTGCGGTACTCGTCAACCTTGGCCTGTACGCGCTCGACGTCCAGACGACCGGCCTGAATCAGGCTCTCGGCATACAGTTCGCGCGTCGTGCGTTGCTTGGCGATCTGCTGGTACATCAACGGCTGAGTGCCGTTTGGTTCGTCAGCTTCGTTGTGACCACGGCGGCGGTAGCAGACCAGGTCGATGACCACGTCACGCTTGAACTGCATACGGTAGTCGACAGCCAGCTGAGTCACGAACAGGACCGCTTCCGGATCGTCACCGTTAACGTGCAGGATCGGCGCCTGAATCATCTTGGCGACGTCGGTGCAGTACTCGGTGGAACGCGAGTCCAGCGGGTTGCTGATGGTGAAACCAACCTGGTTGTTGATCACGATGTGAACAGTACCGCCGGTTTTGAAACCGCGGGTCTGCGACATCTGGAAGGTTTCCATGACCACGCCCTGACCGGCGAATGCCGCGTCACCGTGGATGGAAATTGGCAGAACCTTGTCACCAACGCTGTCGTTACGGCGATCCTGACGGGCGCGCACCGAACCTTCCACTACTGGCGAGACGATTTCCAGGTGGGATGGGTTGAACGCCATGGCCAGGTGAACTTCACCGCCGGCGGTCATTACGTTGGAGGAGAAGCCCTGGTGATACTTCACGTCACCGGAACCCAGTTCGACCTTCTTCTTGCCTTCGAACTCGTCGAACAGGTCGCGCGGGTTTTTACCGAAGGTGTTGACCAGAACGTTCAAGCGGCCACGGTGGGCCATGCCGATCACGACTTCCTTGGTGCCATAGGAACCGGAGCGCTGGATCAGCTCGTCCAGCATCGGAATCAGGCTCTCGCCGCCTTCCAGGCCGAAACGCTTGGTGCCTGGGTACTTGGTGCCCAGGTATTTTTCCAGACCTTCAGCTGCAGTGACGCGCTCGAGCAGGTGGCTCTGAACGTCTGCAGAAAAAGCTGGGCGACCACGTACGCTCTCCAGACGCTGCTGGAACCAGCTGCGCTGCTCGGAGTCGACGATGTGAGTGAACTCGGCGCCAATGGTGCGGCAATATGTCTGCTGCAAAGCGTCGAAGATTTCGCGTAGGCTCGCTTCCTCTTTGCCGATAAACAGGTCGCCGGCACGGAAAGTCGTATCAAGATCGGCATTGGTCAAGCCGTAATGATTGATCGACAAGTCTACAGGCGCAGGGCGCTGCCACAACCCCAGAGGGTCGAGCTTGGCAGCTTGGTGGCCGCGCATACGGTAGGCTTGGATCAGTCGCAGTACTTCAACCTGCTTCTTCTCGTGCTCGCTGCTCACGCTGCCGGCAGAAACCGGTTGAGCGCGGCGCTGGTTCTTTGCCAGCAGAACGAAATGGTCGCGGATTGTAGAGTGCGATACATCGGTAGCAGTGCTGCCTTCGGCGGGCAACTTCTGAAAGTAAGTGCGCCACTCTTCTGGCACAGCGTTAGGGTCGTGCAGGTAGAGTTCGTAGAGCTCTTCCACATATGCAGCGTTACCACCTGAAAGGTGGGCGCTATCCCACATGCGCTGCATCACGCTTTCTTGCATGCTTGGTCACCCTCGGTTAGGGGACAGATCGGCAAGAGCCACAGAAAGCCTGGAAAAGTCCGAGTACAGCGACCGAACCAAGCCACCGAGGATCCTACAGATTTTCCGGGTACCAGCCCGGAAGCCCCTGCTGGTCTCATATCTTCATAGGTAAAAGCTAGGGCTTTTTGGGCCTTCGCTCGGGTTTCACCTTGGTGCGGGCAATGGCCCGCACCTCGGCGTACTACGGGTACAACATTTTAAAATCAGGTACCGCTTTGCAGCAGCATGTTACGTACGTGACCGATTGCCTTGGTCGGGTTCAGACCTTTCGGGCAAACGTTTACGCAGTTCATGATTCCACGGCAACGGAACACGCTGAACGGGTCATCCAGGGACGCCAGACGCTCTTGGGTCTTGGTGTCACGGCTGTCAGCCAGGAAACGATAGGCTTGCAGCAGTGCAGCTGGACCGAGGAACTTGTCTGGGTTCCACCAGAACGAAGGGCAGGAAGTCGAGCAGCAAGCGCACAGGATGCACTCGTACAGACCGTCCAGCTTCTCACGCTCTTCTGGCGACTGCAGACGCTCGATGGCCGGAGCCGGCGTGTCGTTCTGCAGGTAAGGCTTCACCTTCTCGTACTGCTTGTAGAAGATGCTCATATCGACGACCAGGTCACGAATGACTGGCAGGCCAGGCAGCGGGCGAATCACCAGCTTGTTGCCCTTGACCACCGACGACAGCGGCGTAATGCACGCCAGGCCGTTCTTGCCGTTGATGTTCATGCCGTCGGAGCCGCAAACGCCCTCGCGGCAGGAGCGACGATACGAGAAACCTTCGTCCTGCTCCTTGATCAGTGCCAATACGTCCAGCACCATCAGATCCTTGCCACCGGTATCGACCTGGAACACCTGAGTTTTAGGCGCAGAGTCGGTATCCGGGTTGTAACGATAAACTTCGACTTGCAACATGGCGGCCACCCTTAGTAAGTCCGGACTTTAGGCTCGAAAGCAGGCACGGTTTTCGGCGCGAAGTTGACTGCACGCTTGGCAACACGTTTCTCACCCGGGAAGTACAGGGTGTGGCACAGCCAGTTTTCGTCGTCGCGATCTTCGAAGTCTTCACGGGCATGAGCACCGCGAGACTCTTTACGAGTTTCAGCAGCGATAGCAGTCGCTTCGGCAACTTCCAGCAGGTTCTGCAGCTCCAGCGCTTCGATACGCGCGGTGTTGAAGGCCTGGGACTTGTCGTTGATCTTGACGTTAGCGATACGCTCACGCAGATCGGCCAACTGCTTGATACCTTTCTGCATGTATTCGCCAGTACGGAATACACCGAAATAGTTCTGCATGCAGCTTTGCAGCTCACGACGCAGGGTAGCAACGTCTTCACCGGTGTTGCGCTCATTGAGCTTGCGCAGACGGTTCAGCGCGACGTCGACGTCGGTATCGCTGGCGTCACGGTATTCGATACCGTCGCTCAGGGCTTTTTCCAGGTGCAGGCCAGCAGCGCGACCGAATACCACCAGGTCGAGCAGCGAGTTACCGCCCAGACGGTTTGCACCGTGAACCGATACGCACGCCACTTCACCGACCGCGAACAGGCCCGGGATAATGGTGTCTGCACCGTCAGCGTTCATGGTGATGGCCTGGCCATGAATGTTGGTGGCAACGCCGCCCATCATGTAGTGGCAGGTTGGAACGACCGGTACCGGCGCGACCACTGGGTCGACGTGGGCGAAGGTCTTGGACAGCTCACAGATACCTGGCAGGCGGCTGTGCAGCACTTCCTCACCCAGGTGATCGAGCTTGAGCATCACGTGGTCGCCGTTCGGGCCACAGCCGTTGCCAGCGATGATCTCTTTAACCATGGAACGGGCCACAACGTCACGACCGGCAAGGTCTTTGGCGTTCGGCGCATAACGCTCCATGAAACGCTCGCCGTGCTTGTTGATGAGGTAACCACCTTCACCACGGCAACCTTCGGTAACCAGTACACCAGCGCCGGCAATACCAGTCGGGTGGAACTGCCACATTTCAATGTCCTGCACCGGCACGCCGGCACGCAGCGCCATGCCAACGCCGTCACCGGTGTTGATCAGGGCGTTGGTGGTCGATGCATAGATACGACCCGCGCCACCAGTGGCCAGTACGGTAGCCTTGGCACGGATGTAAACGGTTTCACCGGTTTCGATGCAGATCGCGATCACACCGACGAATGCGCCATCCTGGTTCTTGACCAGATCAACGGCATACCACTCGTTCAGGAAGGTGGTGCCTGCCTTCAGGTTGCCCTGATACAGGGTGTGCAGCAGTGCGTGGCCGGTACGGTCGGAAGCGGCACAGGTACGTGCAGCCTGACCACCTTTACCGAAGTCCTTGGACTGACCACCGAACGGACGCTGGTAGATACGACCGGTTTCAGTACGGGAGAACGGCAGGCCCATGTGATCCAGCTCGAAGACCGCAGCCGGGCCTTCCTGACACATGTATTCGATAGCGTCCTGGTCACCGATGTAGTCGGAACCCTTGACAGTATCGTACATGTGCCAGCGCCAATCGTCGTTCGGGTCAGCCGAAGCGATTGCACAGGTGATACCACCCTGGGCCGATACAGTGTGCGAGCGGGTCGGGAAGACCTTGGTGATTACAGCAGTCTTGTGACCACCTTGAGCCAGCTGCAGCGCAGCGCGCATGCCGGCACCGCCACCACCAATGATGATGGCGTCGAAAGAAATCGTAGGAATGTTAGCCATGAATCAGATACCCCAGAGAATCTGCACACCCCAGACGAAGTACGCGAACATCGCAACACCGCATACAGCCTGGAACAGGAAACGTATTGCAGTCGCCGACTTGCCGAACGCCATTGGCGTCAGGTAGTCCGTCGCGATGGTCCACATGCCGACCCAGGCGTGAGCGCCCAGAGCCACCAGTGCCAGCAGACTGAAAATACGCATCGCATTGTTGGAGAACAGACCGTGCCACTGGGCGTAGTCCATTCCCGGGTGCGCGACCAGGTAGCCAATCAGAAAAATGAAGTAAGCCGCGAGAACGACCGCAGAAACGCGCTGCGCCATCCAGTCATAGAGGCCCGAACGCGAGAGGTTCGTGACGTTGGTTACCATATCCACACTCCTGCCAGAACAATCACCACCACGGAGACGGCGATGACAATTTTCGAGCCCAGTTTGCCGCCTTCCAGCGTTTCACCGATGCCCATATCCATGATCAAGTGGCGCACACCGGCAACCAAGTGATACAGCAAGGCGGACAGAAGACCCCAAATCACAAGCTTGGCCAGCGGGCTGGTCAAACACGCTTTCACCTCACCGAAGCCTTCCTCGGAACCCAGGGATTTGCCCAATGCATAAAGCATGATGGCCAGGCCCAGGAAAAGGATGACACCGGAGATGCGGTGAAGAATGGACGTGTAAGCAGTGACAGGGAGTTTGATGGTCCTTAGGTCGAGGTTTACAGGTCGTTGGCTTTTCACGGCTTTTTTCACACTGAAGAGCCCCTAGCAAGCAGGGCAAAGTTGTTGGTAAGTGTACTGGTCAGGTACCCACCACCCAGGGAGTGACGACCCCAGCAACACAGGCTTCAAAGCCCCTGGCGGTCGGGTGCCGAGTATAGACAGTTAGGCTACTAATGACAACGAAAAGGCCTAGCCCAAATAGCTCATTGCCTTTACCCGACAAAAGGCGTAAACGGGCAGCAATTTCGAGGAAAAACAGCGCCCAGAGCCCTTTACAACCGTGCTTTAGGCAAATTGACATTCGAATTTATCTCACTATAGTGGTGCGGGCCCTGCGTGGGGGGTCTGTCTGATGATTTCAAGCATTAATAGGAGGCCACATGGCTGACAAAAAAGCGCAGTTGGTCATCGAGGGCGCAGCCCCCGTCGAGCTGCCCATTTTAACCGGCACCGTTGGTCCCGATGTTATCGACGTTAGAGGGTTGGGGGCCACGGGTCACTTCACTTTCGACCCCGGTTTCATGGCGACCGCATCCTGCGAGTCGAAGATCACCTATATTGATGGCGACAAGGGCATCCTGCTGCATCGCGGCTACCCTATCGAACAGCTCGCCGAGCAATCCGACTACCTGGAAACCTGCTACCTGCTGCTGAACGGCGAACTGCCGAACGCCGAGCAGAAGGCTCAGTTTGTCAGCACCGTGAAAAACCACACCATGGTTCACGAGCAACTGAAGTCGTTCTTCAACGGCTTCCGTCGCGACGCGCACCCTATGGCGGTCATGTGCGGCGTGGTTGGCGCCCTGTCGGCGTTCTATCATGACTCGCTGGACATCAATAACCCGCAGCACCGCGAAATCTCCGCGGTACGCCTGGTCGCGAAAATGCCGACCCTGGCGGCGATGGTTTACAAGTACTCCATGGGTCAACCCATGATGTACCCCCGCAACGACCTGTCGTATGCGGAAAACTTCCTGCACATGATGTTCAACACCCCGTGCGAGATCAAACCGATCAGCCCGGTACTGGCCAAGGCAATGGACCGGATCTTCATCCTCCATGCCGACCACGAGCAGAACGCTTCGACCTCCACCGTGCGCCTGGCAGGCTCCTCGGGTGCCAACCCGTTCGCCTGTATTGCCGCCGGTATCGCTGCACTGTGGGGCCCTGCCCACGGCGGCGCCAACGAGGCCGTACTGACCATGCTCGATGAAATTGGCGATGTCTCGAACATCGACAAGTTCATCGCCAAGGCCAAGGACAAGAACGATCCGTTCAAACTGATGGGCTTCGGTCACCGCGTTTACAAAAACCGCGACCCGCGCGCCACCGTGATGAAAAAGACCTGCGATGAAGTCCTGCGCGAGCTGGGCATCACCAACGATCCGCAGCTGGAACTGGCCATGCGCCTGGAAGAGATCGCCCTGACCGATCCTTACTTCATCGAGCGCTCGCTGTACCCGAACGTCGACTTCTACTCGGGGATCATCCTCAAGGCGATCGGCATTCCAACCAGCATGTTCACCGTGATCTTCGCCCTGGCACGTACCGTCGGCTGGATCTCGCACTGGAAAGAAATGCTCTCCAGCCCGTACAAGATTGGCCGTCCGCGCCAGCTGTACACCGGCTACGAAGCACGCGACATCGTCAAGCTGTCCGACCGCAAGTAAGCCCTGCCCTGCAGCGCTGAACACAAAAAGGCTGCCCTCGGGCAGCCTTTTTTGTTCGCCGTGAAGTCAGGGCTTCTCGGCCTTCTCTTTCAATGCCTTCAGCGTGTTGAACGGCGCCTCTACGACAAAACTGTTCGCCAACCAGGACGGCACGCTACCACCCGGCTCGGTGTGCACCTGATAGGTGACTTCGGTGCCGTCACCCTTAGGCTCGAACTTCCAGAAGCCCTCGACCTGAGCCACCCGCACAAAACCTTTTTCTTCAGGCAAATAGCTGGGCAACCCTTCCAGCTTGCGCACAACACTGCCATCCACCGCATCTTCGGTGGTTACCTTGAGAATTGAATCACGCGGCGTCACCGGCCAAGGCGTATTGAACTGGGTGTAGGTCCAGGTCTGGTTACCCTCACGCTTGAGCAACTTCTGCACCTTGCATTCATGTATCCAGGCGCAGGCCCCGACCACATCTTCGTGCAACGCACGCAGCTTGGCGACATTGGCCTTGATCAAGGTCACCCCACGGTAAGCCTTGTATTTGGACCCCTCCACCTCACTCAGGGACACCTTGATGCCCTGCTCATCCTTTGCCACCTGCCAACTTTCCGCTTGCGCCAGAGGCGCCAGCAACGCACCTACAGCACACACCAACGCCATCCGCTTAAACGATCCCATGCTCTTGTTCCTTATTGTCGAAGATCTACGTATTCAAGCTGCTGTCATCTGCTCCAGCCACCCCAGGATCCTGATCGCCTCATCGCGATCACCGCCACACACCTCCACATCCGCCATGAACGCCGAGCACACAGCTGGGCGCTCGGGCTTACCGAACAATCCGCACAGGTTGACGACAGACAAATGGATACAGCGTTCGCCAGCAGGCTTGCCATTGGGCATTCCTGGTATCGGCGAACTGATGGACGGAGCAATGCAGCAGGCGCCACAGCCTTCACGACACTTCATGACGGCAGTACCTCGGAATCAAAATGGATGAACACGTCGGGATAGTAACCGCTAAAACGGTCGTTTGAAATTACCGGCGGGATGAAATATCACAGGACGAAAACAGACCAATCAGTCAGGCCCGAGCTTACTGTTTGAACTCGAATTCGATGGCCGCACCTTCGACATCCTGACGGCTGTCGTTGCGCAGTTGCAGCTGCATTTCGTTGCTGAGCAGACGACCATTGAGCTGAAACGGGCTTTCTTCCTTGGGTTTCTCACCAAACATGGCCGGCAAGAGCGGGCGATGCAACTGAGCTTCGCTTGCGCTGCCCGGTTGCAGCCCGCCAACCATACTCAAAGGCAGGCTAAGGTCCAATCGAGGCGTGGGCAATGGCGCCGCAATGGCATCCGCATGCTTGCGCCTGGTGGTCTTGCCCGAAGATTTCTGAGTGGACGCAGAGCCCGCCTTGGCATGCGGCACAGCCTCTTTTGCGACAGGTTTGCTCGCCACCTTGGCGGTGCCCGTCGGATGCGACGATTCCGCGACAGCGTCCGCCCTCGCCCAGGCATGCATCGGAACCAGAGAACCGGCCATCGACATCAACAACAAACCGGCACAACACAAGGCTTTCATAGGCAACAACGGACACTCGTAAAAAGGATAATGCTCTGCGTTCCCTGAAAACTGACAAACCCATCCCTAGAAGAAACTACTGCTACCCGACTCCTGGCAAAGCTGAGTGGCCAGCATCCCCAGGGTCATCAGCGCCCGCTCCGACTCACGATTCCAGGGAATCCCGCAGTTCAAACGAATGCAATGGTTGAACTGCTCGGTATTACTGAAAATCAGCCCTGGCGCAATACTGATGCCCTGCTGAAGCGCCCGCACATGCAGCTCCTGGGTATTGACCCGCCCCGGCAGGCTGACCCAGAGGATGAAGCCACCGGTAGGCCGCGTCATCTGGGTACCTTCGGGAAAGTACTGCTGCACGGCCAACTGATAGGCACTGAGGTTCTTGCGATACTCATGACGGATAAAACGCAAGTGCCGATCATACCCGCCATTTTCCAGATACGCAGCAACACCCATCTGCGTCACGCTGCAAGCTGAATGGGTAGTGAAGGTTTGCAGGCGCTGGATCTCGTCCTGGTACTTGCCGGCAATCATCCAGCCAATCCGCACACCGGGCGACAGCGTCTTGGAAAAGCTCGAACAGTAGATAACCCGCCCCAGTCGATCAAACGCCTTGAGTGCCTTGGTACGCCCCTGCTCGAACATCAGTTCGCCATAAATGTCATCTTCGATGATCTGTATATCGAAGTCCGAGGATAGCCGCAGCAATTGTTTCTGACGGTCCTCAGGAATGGTCCCACCCAATGGATTGCTCAAACGCGCAGTCAGCACCAGCGCCTTGATCGACCACTGGTTGGCGGCCAACTGCAGCGCCTCCAGACTGATACCGGTAGATGGGTCACTGGGAATCTCGATGACCTTCAGCCCCAACAGATCAGCCAACTGCAGCAACCCATAGTAAGTAGGCGACTCGGCAGCGATCAGATCACCAGGACGGGTCAACACCCGCAGACTCATCTGCAAGGCATCGACACAGCCATGCGTGACAACGACTTCGGAGGGGTCGACCACCACACCCGCATCGCGCATGCGAATGGCGATCTGCCTGCGCAGTGGCTCAAACCCCGGGCTGAACATGTAGCTAAAGGCCCGCGGGCTATGGAAGCGGGTAACCTTGGCCAACTGCTGGTGCAATGCCCTCACCGGCAGGTAGTCGACATGGGGCACTGCCGCACCAAGCGGAAATACACCATCACGGCGCGCCTCTACCAGAACCTGCTGAATAATGCTGCTACGGGTAACCAAACCCGGCCGCTCGACCCTGGCGATATCCGGTGTCGGCGCCGTCAGCGCCGGCGTCTGGTGAACGTAATAACCTGACTGCGGACGCGCCCGGATCAAACCCTGGTCTTCAAGATTGGCATACGCCTGAAGCACCGTCGCATGACTGACATTGAGCTGCGCGCTCATCTTGCGCACCGACGGCACCCGCTCACCCGGCTGATAGACACCCCGACGGATATCCTCCGCCAGTTGCTGGGCAATACGCTGGTAGAGCAACAGGTTGGTCATGGTGAACTCTCGGCACGCGGACGATCTCGTTATTTTTAGGCGAACTCTCCGGTAATAGAATACCGTAACAGTTGCGAAGTGTACTGGCACAGATTACAGAATAGTCAACAATACAGTTGCGTGACAGCACCCGTAACGTGCGCCCTAACCCATCAACCGCGGCCGAAAAAAAACCCGATGACTTAATCGCCACCGGGCTTTGTGCATAGCGCTCAGCTTCAGCGCTCAGCGCCGAGACGCCCCTGCTCATCGGAAAACACGATCTCGACCCGTCGATTCTGCGCCCTGCCGCGCTCCGAGGCGTTAGCCTCAACCGGGTACTGGTCGCCATAACCCTCGACCTGAATGCGCTTTTCGTCCACACCCAAATCAATCAGCATGTCGGCAACCGACTGAGCGCGATCTCGCGACAGCTTCAGGTTGTCCTCAGGGGTGCCCGTGCTGTCGGTATAACCCTCGATACGTACCGTACGCTTGGGGTTGAGCTGAAGGAACTGCACCAGTTTGAGCACCGTACGATTGGCGGAGTTCTTCAGGTCGGCGCGCCCGGTATCGAACAGCACATCCCCCAGCGTCATTACCAAGCCACGATCGCTCTGCATGGTCGCCAGGCTGACAATCTGCGCCTCCAGCCATTTACCTTGCTGCTGAACACTGGCCAATTTGGCCTCGCGCAAGGCCAGTTGCAAACGCTGGCGCTCCAGTTCCAGCTTGGCCTGACGCTCCTGATTGAGCACCAGGTTCGTGTGCTCACGCGCGATTTCACTGTAACGCTGGCTCAGGTAAGCGTAATGGCGCACGTCCGCGCCGCTCCCCCAATAACTCGACAGACGCTCTGCGCGCCCCAGCGACTCACCGGCACGAATCACATCACGCGGCGCACTGCGCAGCACGCTGGAGTCATTCTTGACCTGTTGAAAGCTGGCTGCAGCCTGCTCAAGCGACGCTTCACTGCGCTGACTGGCGCACCCCTGCAGGCCAACGGCTCCCAACACCAGCAGCGCCACCAAAGGCTTGATCGAACTCACTGCTGCTCCCCCAACTGTTTACGTAGACGATCAACACGCGACTGCAGCACCTTGAGCTGTTCTTCACTCTTGGCAGTCAACACGCGTGCTTCAGCCAAACGCGCATCAAGCTCGGCCTGCTCTGCACGAACACGAGCGTCACGAAAGGACTCGTTGGACATATTGACCCGCGCCCGTGCCAGCTTGGCTTCGGCAAGCTTGAGTTCTGCCACCTCGTCAGTGGCGCCAATGGCCTTGGCCTGCTCCAGCGCCTGCTCGGACAAACGAAGTTGCTCATGGGGTGCCGGGTCGGCGGCGCAACCGGCCAGGGCCATGATGGCCAAGGCCGCGAATAGCGGTCGAGTTCTCACACAATTTTCCTACGGTTTGGGGGCATCGAGCGGTTGCTGCAATTGCGCTTTCCAGCGCTCGACATTGCGTTGCAGTACAGCCTGGGTTACACCAGAAACCGGCAATTCTGTCAGTTTTTTTGCCAGCTGTCCGCGCAACCAGGCATCGTTACACGCTGAGTTATGCGATACAGCCAAATAGAGCCCGGGGCGGTCGACCGGCACATCACGCGCCGTCAGGTCCTTGCCCATGCCCAATGTCTGCGCCATGGCCATGCCGGCATAACGCCCTGCAAGCACGTAGTCCACCTGACCCAGCAAGAGTTTTTGAAACGCATGCGTCAGATTTTCCACAACCTCCAGCTTCAAGTGTGTCTTGGTAAACGCCTCAAAGGTTGGGGTCAGGCGCGCCTTCTGCGAAATCGCTCCAGGGTGCAGCGCCAAATCTGCCAGGCTTTCATAAGCCAACGACGCATCATGGCGCGTCCAGACCAGGTATTCGTTTTGCAGCAACGGAGGATGGATAAAGTCCATCGAGGTGAGCTCGGCGACCGTCAGCGGCGCATCCACGAGGATATCCATCCGGCCGCTACGCACTTCCTCAAGCGCCTGACTGCGCTTGCCGGCACTCAAAATCTCGATCTTCAGGCCCAGCTCATCCGCCACCTGCTTGAGCAGATCGGCACTGGCACCGATCAGGTGCCGTGGGTCTTGTGGGTCTTGCCACAGGTACGGAGGTGCATCCGGGCTACCGGTGGCAACCAGGCGTTCACACTTGCCGACTGCGAGCGCCCATGTCGGCATCAACGCAACACTCAACGCAGTGACTGCACTCATCCGGCCAAACCACCCCATGCCACCCTCTCCTTGACTGCACCCGCCGAAAAATGAAAAGCCCGGTTATCGCGGGCTGGGCAGGATAACCTGTCCAGCCCGCAACAACCGGGCTCTTTATAAGTGAAGCCGCTGGATTAAACCAGCTTCTCCAGCTCTGGGATGGCTTCGAACAAATCCGCCACCAGGCCATAGTCGGCCACTTGGAAGATCGGCGCTTCCTCATCCTTGTTGATCGCAACGATCACCTTGGAATCTTTCATACCCGCCAGGTGCTGGATGGCACCGGAGATACCAACAGCGATATACAGCTGCGGCGCAACGATCTTGCCGGTCTGGCCGACCTGCATGTCGTTGGGTACGAAACCGGCGTCGACGGCGGCACGGGAAGCACCGACCGCAGCGCCCAGCTTGTCGGCCAGCGCATACAGGTGCTTGAAGTTGTCGCCGTTCTGCATGCCACGGCCGCCGGAAACGACGATCTTGGCAGCGGTCAGCTCAGGACGATCGGACTTGGCCAGCTCTTCACCGACAAACGCCGACTTGCCGGCGTCGTGGGCAGCGGCAACCGCTTCCACAGCCGCCGAACCGCCTTCTGCAGCAACGGCGTCAAAGCCGGTAGCACGCACGGTGATGACCTTGACCGCAGCGCTCGATTGCACGGTGGCAATGGCGTTGCCCGCGTAGATCGGACGCTTGAAGGTGTCGGCCGACTCAACCGAGATGATCTCGGAGATCTGGTCAACGTCCAGCAGTGCGGCAACCCGCGGCAGGATGTTCTTGCCGTTGGAGGTCGCAGGTGCCAGCACGTGGCTGTAGGCCTTGCCGATCTCGGCAACCAGCGGCGCAACGTTTTCTGGCAACTGGTGCGCGTAGGCAGCGTTGTCGGCGACCAGCACCTTGCTGACGCCAGCGATGTTCGCAGCGGCCTGCGCTACGGCGCCAACGCCCTGGCCAGCAACCAGTACGTGAATATCACCACCGATTTTCGCAGCAGCGGCAACAGTGTTCAGGGTAGCCGGGGCAACGGCACCGTTTTCGTGTTCAGCGATAACCAGGATAGTCATTTAGATTACCTTCGCCTCGTTCTTCAGTTTCTCGACCAGTTCAGCAACCGACTTGACCTTGATACCCGCGCTGCGTGCAGCAGGCGCTTCGACTTTCAGGGTCTTGGTGGTGGAAGCGGTGGAAACGCCCAGGGCGTCCGGGGTAACGGTTTCCAGCGGCTTCTTCTTGGCCTTCATGATATTGGGCAAGGAAGCGTAGCGTGGCTCGTTCAGGCGCAGGTCGGTGGTAACGATGGCTGGCAGGTTCAGCGCAACGGTCTGCAGGCCGCCGTCGACTTCACGGGTGACGTTGACCTTGTCACCGGCAACTTCAACCTTGGAAGCGAAGGTGCCCTGAGCGAAACCGCTCAACGCTGCCAGCATCTGGCCGGTCTGGTTGTTGTCACTGTCGATGGCCTGTTTGCCAAGGATCACCAGCTGTGGCTGCTCCTTGTCGACAACCGCCTTGAGCAGTTTGGCCACGGCCAGGGAATTGAGCTCTTCAGCGGACTCGACCAGGATGGCACGGTCGGCGCCCAGCGCCAGCGCCGTACGCAGTTGTTCCTGAGCAGTGCTCGGACCGATGGTAACGACGACGATCTCGGTCGCCACGCCTTTTTCCTTCAGGCGTACGGCCTCTTCCACAGCGATCTCGCAGAAGGGGTTCATGGACATCTTGACGTTAGCAAGGTCGACGCCGGAGTTGTCCGCCTTGACGCGAACCTTGACGTTATAGTCGACCACTCGTTTGACAGCTACAAGAACCTTCATGGATTCCTCGTTACTCTCCGGTGAAAAGAATGTCGCCTGGGGCGGGCCCGGCGATTGCGCGTGGGTACAAGGGCACCTCTAAAAACAATTTCGGGCAGGCCAAGCGGAACTGACTGATCAGTCCTTTTTTGACCTTTTATTAGCAAAACCCGTGGGTCATTCTGTGTCGTGGCGTGTAAACTCCACTACAAAGCAGGTTTTGGCTTAACTGCCCTGCTTTTTGCCAGGTTTTAGGGGTGCTCCTGCATCCTACGATCAGCCTACGGCGAGCGTAAAACCGCTCGTATCTTGACCGTAACACCCAATCCGGTCAATACGGCAAACCGGCCAGCTTCAAGCCGCGCCTCTTTGATTTTACTGGCCTGCGGCAAATTCAAACAAACGTTTGTATTGGACCACGCAAGTGGTGTAGATATAATGCGCGGCCAAGAGAAAGCGGTGTAGTCCGTCATCGCCCGAGCTACAGCGAAGGCATCGCCCCTTACGCCTGATCGGTGACCGCCTGGCACCCGCCAATAAAGAAAAAACGATGAGCCTTGAGTAGGAGAG
The DNA here is from genome assembly GCF_002753995.1 of Pseudomonas sp. HLS-6. Lineage (NCBI taxonomy): Bacteria > Pseudomonadati > Pseudomonadota > Gammaproteobacteria > Pseudomonadales > Pseudomonadaceae > Pseudomonas > Pseudomonas sp. HLS-6. The sequence goes on along the minus strand of NZ_CP024478.1, from coordinate 1,787,807 downwards.
AACCTGTGGAACGCGAATACATGGAATTCGACGTGGTCATCGTCGGCGCTGGCCCGGCAGGCCTGTCCGCCGCCTGCCGACTGAAGCAGAAGGCCGCCGAAGCCGGTAGCGAAATCAGCGTCTGCGTGGTCGAGAAAGGCTCCGAGGTCGGCGCACACATCCTCTCCGGCGCCGTATTCGAACCGCGCGCACTGAACGAGCTGTTCCCAGACTGGAAAGAACTGGGCGCCCCACTGAATACGCCGGTCAAGCGCGACGACATCTACGTGCTGAAGAACGCCGACAGCGCGGTCAAGGTACCTGACCTGTTTGTGCCGAAAACCATGCACAACGAAGGCAACTACATTATCTCGCTGGGCAACCTGTGCCGCTGGCTGGCGCAGCAGGCCGAGAACCTGGGCGTGGAAATCTACCCGGGCTTTGCCGCCCAGGAAGCGCTATTCGACGAAAATGGCGTGGTTCGCGGCATCATCACCGGCGACCTGGGCGTCGACCGCGAAGGCAACCCGAAAGAAGGCCTGTACACCCCAGGCATGGAGCTGCGCGGCAAATACACCCTGTTCGCCGAAGGCTGCCGTGGCCATATCGGCAAACAACTGATCAAGCGTTTCAACCTGGACAGCGAAGCCGACGTGCAGCACTACGGCATCGGCCTGAAGGAAATCTGGGAAATCGACCCGGCCAAGCACCAACAAGGCCTGGTGGTTCACACCGCTGGCTGGCCGCTGGACATCATGGCGACCGAAAACACCGGCGGCTCCTTCCTCTATCACCTGGAAAACAATCAGGTGGTGGTCGGTCTGATCGTCGACCTGTCCTATGGCAACGCCTACCTGTCGCCGTTCGACGAGTTCCAGCGCCTGAAACATCACCCGGTACTCAAGCAGTACCTTGAAGGCGGCAAGCGCATCAGCTACGGCGCCCGCGCCCTGGCCAAGGGCGGCTTGAACTCGCTGCCGAAAATGGTTTTCAAGGGTGGCGCACTGATCGGCTGCGACCTGGGCACCATGAACGTTGCCAAGATCAAGGGCAGCCACACCGCGATGAAGTCCGGCATGCTCGCCGCCGACGCCGTGGCCGAAGCACTGCTGGCTGGCAAGGAAGGCGGCGATGAGCTGACCTCCTACGTCGATGCGTTCAAGGCCAGCTGGCTCTATGAAGAACTGTTCGCCAGCCGCAACTTCGGCCCGGCCATGCACAAGTTCGGCCCGCTGCTGGGCGCCGCCTTCAACTATGTCGACCAGAACTGGTTCGGCGGCAAGCTGCCGTTCACCCTGCACGACACCAAGCCGGACTACGCCTGCCTCAAGCTGGCCGCCGACTCGACCAGGATCGACTACCCGAAACCAGACGGCAAACTCAGCTTCGACAAACTGAGTTCGGTGTTCCTCTCCAGCACCAACCATGAAGAAGAGCAACCGTGCCACCTGAAACTGGCGGACGCGAACATCCCGATCAAGACCAACCTGCCGCTGTACGATGAGCCCGCTCAACGCTACTGCCCTGCCGGCGTTTACGAGGTGGTCACCCAGGAAGACGGCAACAAGCGCTTCCAGATCAACGCCCAGAACTGCGTACACTGCAAGACCTGTGACATCAAGGACCCTTCGCAGAACATTACCTGGGTCGCACCGGAAGGTGCTGGCGGGCCGACTTACCCGAACATGTAAGCCGCGCGCCTAAAAAGCCCGCTCACCGTTCAGGTCGAGGGGGCTTTTTGTTGCTCATTGCCCGCTTAACACTGCAACGCCTCGTCGGCAAACACCCCATCGTTTCTGGCGCCAAAATACACCGCCGCGGCGGCACCGACCGTTCCCATGACCAAAGCAAAACCGACACAGACCCAAGGGCTCCAAGGCATCAAGGCGATCAACATCAGCGGCGTGACACTGGCCCACAGGGCATAGGCGATGTTGTAGGTGAAGGAAATGCCCGACACACGAATCTGAGCCGGGAACAAGCTGACCATCACCGAAGGCACGACGCCGACCACGCCACAGCTCAAGCCCGCCAAGGCGTAGGCTAACCCAGGCCAGCCCCAGCCACCGATCAGGCTGGCATACAAGCTGGCGATACCTAGCGGCAGTAACAGGCTGTAGATCGTCAAGGCGCGCCAGGCACCGATCCGATCAACCAAAAGGCCAGCCAGTACACAGCCAATATTCAGAAAGACAATCCCGATGCTGCTCAGGGCAAACGTATGGCCGGCCGTCATGCCAAACCGTTGCTGCATCACCGTTGGGGTGATGACCACCAGCACCACCACCGCCGAGGTCAGCACGCAGGTGAGCAGCACCGCCGGAACCAGCGCCTGGCGATGCTCACGCAATACCGTACGCAAGGGGAACGCCACTGGCTGTTCACGGCGCTCGCGCAGGGCCAGGAACACCGGCGTTTCACTCAGCCAACGACGCAGCCAAACGCCAATCACCCCAAACACACCACCAAGCAGGAACGGCAGTCGCCAGGCGTAATCGAGTATCTCCTGAGGGCTGAACAGCTGCGCCAGCGCCGTTGCGGTCAGAGCGCCCAGCAGGTAGCCAAAGGTCAACCCCGCCTGCAAAAAGCCGAGGGCATAGCCACGACGCCCAGGGGGCGCATGCTCAGCGACGAACACCCAGGCACTGGGCACCTCACCGCCGACCGCAGCCCCCTGGAAAATGCGCAAGGCCAACAGTAGCAGGGGCGCGAAGTAGCCAATCTCGGCATAGGTAGGCATCACACCGATGAGCAGGCAGGGCAGCGCCATCATCAAGATGCTCAGGCTGAACACCTTCTTGCGCCCCAGGTGGTCGGCAAAGTGCGCCATCAGAATGCCGCCCAATGGACGAGCCAGATAACCAGTGACAAAGATGCCGAAACTTTGCAGCAGGCGTAGCCACTCTGGCATCTGCGGCGGGAAAAACAGCTGGCTCAGGGTCAGGGTGAAGAACACGAAAATGATGAAATCGTAGATCTCCAGCGCGCCGCCAAGGGCGGCCAGGCTGAGGGTCTTGTGGTCGCTACGCGACAGCCGCAGCGGGCTCACAGGGTGGGAGGCAGTCATGGCAGGTCCGTGGTCGAGAAACAGTCGACGCGCATCCTGGCGCGCGGGGCAGGCGCAAGAGGATAGCAAAAACAGTTTCAGGATTGCCGGGAAAAGACCGTCGGTCCCAGGCTGGAGCCGCGCCCGGTATGCTTGGGCACGCTGGCACTGCCTCCAGGGCCCGGCAGACGTGCGATCACCATCGGGGCGTCGATGATCGCCATGAACGCCTCCAGCGACTCGTTGTCTGGCACCCTCGGCAGCCTCACGCTCACCGCCTGGCGCTTCCCGGCGGGCACAGCGGGAATTTTCAAATGCTGCGATTCATAGAGCAAGGCGTGCTGGATCTGCGCATGAACACGGCAAAAGCGCTCCAGATCGACCCCCGCATGGCTGGCCAGGTCTATATTGCCGATCAACAGATTGAAGGGCTGCAACGCATTCTGCACCAGGTGCTGCAACTCTTCGAAGGTGCGCACTGGCGCGATCCGGTAATAGCCCATGCCATTGAGCATCTTCTCCAATTGCAGAAGTTGCGTGGGGTGTTCATCGGCAATCAGGATTCGCAGTGCTTTGTTTGGCATCATCAACGACCAAGGTTGAGGACTGAGTGACAACTCCTTGACCATTACAGCGCCGGTATTCAATGGCTGGCTATGGCGAGCACATCGCCAAATGATGGGTCTGTATTGATAGAAGTCGGGAAACCCGAGGAAATCAAGTCGACACCGCCCGATACCCAGTCGAGGCATCCTCCACCCCGTTGGACAAGCGACAACCGATACTGCGTTAGACGATTACGGCCTGAAGACTGCCTGGACATGAAAGCAGCGAAGATCGGGCGCTACTCCTGAGACGCGGCAAATAGCCACTCATCGGCAACGGACGCCGACGCCTCGACATAGCGTGATCGAGCCTTGGATTTGCGACTGCTGATCCTCGACATGCATGCACACTCCGGGCACCAGTGCCTGGCCCTGATGGTTGCCAGCGGGGCATGCCAGCTATGCCCGCGATCACACAGCCAATGAAGCTTGGTACTGTTGTTGACGTACGTCGTGGACAAGCATTGCCCGCCACGCGCCTGCGCCTCCCGCTGAGCATCACGAATGCTCAAGCGCTTGGCATCATGGACGCACACAGTGCACCAGGTTCCGCGAAGAAGCCGCTTACCCGTCGCACGCCACTCGTGCCCCTTTGCGCAACGCATGAGGTAGCGGGCAGCGGACCCCTCGTAGCGATCGGCCAGGCAAACGCCGCCCCGCTCTGCCGCCTTGCGCTGCAACCGCGCCAGGCCATCCCGTAGACGATACTCGACCACCTTGCGCAGCCGGGCACATTCCGGACACCAGGTGCGCCTCAACACTTCATTACCCACCGACGCCCACACATGCCCCTGGGCGCAGCGGAACGCGTAGGCCTGATGCCCACCCGCGTAGACCTCGGCCAGGCAGACTCCACCGTGCGAAGCAGCTACCTGCTGCAACCTGAGCAGACCATCCTTGCGGCGCATGCGCTGGCTGTGTTTCTCGTGCCCGCAGGTCGGGCAATTGGCACTGCGCAGCACGTGAGATCCCTTGCGGCGCCATTCATGCCCCTGCGGGCAACGAAAGCGGTGCATTGCATCAATGCCCAGCCACGCCGACTCCAGGCAGGTCACACCCGCGCATTCGGCCCGGGCAAACAAGCGCCGATCACGATCCTGTGCCACACACACCCGACACCCTCCTGACCGCGGGCTCGAAATGACCAGAAGCGCCCTGCTGAACACGTGGTTGCGACTGCACCGGAACCGATACGCGGCCTCCTGGCCTCGCCACTCGCGATCAAGACACACAAGCCCCAACCGCACCATCGCCGCACGAAGGCGTGGCAAGCGCTGAAGCAATGGGTTGTCATCCCACTCGGCTGCGCTGTGCTTGACCCCATCATCCAAAGCAATCCCTCCGGCAAAAAACACTTGATCCCTCACCTGGCTTTTCTGGCCGTGCTTCACTCACGCCCGTATTTTTTGCACCCCGACTGTCGCTAAAGGTCAACACCTGAGAGCCGTGCCCAGGCGACTGAAGGCCTGACCGCATCGCACGTGATGGGTGGTTGCAAACAGTCCCTGTCCTTTTTGCAGTAGCAGTAAACGGCATGCTCGCGCCTGCCGTAGCGCCTCGAATACGAAGGGTTCGAACGCTAGCAGATGGCCTTCTGGAGGGATGTAGGACGCTTCCGAAAGTTGTTACAAGGCCGCTGCCGCCAGCTCCGCTTCACGCTCAGCGATAGCCGCTTCCAGCTCAGGCGAGCGCTTGGCCCACTGTTCGGGTGGCAGGGGTTTTGACCATTCGCTGATCTCGGGGTACGGCAGGTCCGGTGGGGGTGAGAGCTTCCAGCGTTCCAACACATCAATCAGCAGTGTGTTGAAAATAAACAGGCCGAAAAAACCTTCCCACAGCAGCGTCAAAAACCAGCCCTTACGCTTTGCGGCCTCAAAACAGTCGTCGATATATGTTGCCAGGATGCCCTTGGGGCGATGAAACCGAGCGGTACGGTCAACAACTGCATGTGGCCCGACTTCCATATAACTGCGCATGCACTCCCACAAGGCCATCGCCGTGGTACCGCCGCCACAGTTGAAACCCAAGCTGAAATGCTGGTTACCTTCCTGTGCATCGGGATCGGGGCTATCAAAGCCGATGAATAACAGCCCCATTTCCATTCGCCCCCCTTGGCTGACAGTCGAGTGCTGGACGGCCGCTGCGGTCACCGATTCCCACGGCACAATCCAGTACTCACCGTCTTCGCGAGGGACGCAGACTTCGCGACGCTGGCGATTGAAACGCAATGGCAAGGGGACTGGGCGGAATAGGCTTTGGATCAAAATAAATGATGGAACACCAACGATGAGTCCTGCTCCGATAGCGAAGATGTACCAGAGGTCATCATCCCAAGAGTAATACCCCATAATCAGAAACATCATCGCAAGGGGCCATATGACCATCACCCCTGATCCAATGCTGTAGCTCCCAATATCCAGAAAAACCTCATTCTTGCGCCAGATAGTGTTGAGTACATCCGCCGGCGGTTCACCGGTCGGGATAGGCAGGGGTGCCAGGTAGTCACGTTGTGAGAACAGGCGCTTTTTGGTCGTACCGGCTGCGGATCTACTCATGCCGTTCCCGGCTCGACGCAGATGCCAACTTCGCCACCAGCTCCGCCTCACGCTCAGCAATGGCTGCTTCGAGTTCAGGTGAGCGCTTGGCCCACTGTTCGGGTGGCAAGGGTTTTGACCATTCGCTGATTTCGGGGTACGGCAGGTCCGGTGGGGGTGAGAGCTTCCAGGTTTGCAGCATGAAGGCCAACGGCGCGCCGAACACGAACAGGGCAAACACCAGCCATAGTGCCTTGTGCATGCGCCCAGTGACGGCATACTCGCGAATGCCATCCATGTAATTGCAACATTCGCCCCAGAAGACGTTTCGCCCTTTAAGCCTTGCGCGGGCACCTGCAAAGTCGTTGGCTTCAGGTAGCGCCTGCGGCCCAACCTCCATGTAACTGCGCATGCACTCCCACAAGGCCATCGCCGTGGTACCGCCGCCACAGTTGAAACCCAGGCTGAAATGCTGGTTGCCTTCCTGTGCATCGGGATCGGGGTTGTCGAAGCCGATGAATAACAGCCCCATTTCCATTCGGCCCCCTTGGCTGACGGTCGAATGCTGCACGGCTGCTGCGGTCACCGATTCCCACGGCACAATCCAGTACTCACCGTCTTCGCGAGGGACGCAGACCTCGCGACGCTGGCGATTGAAACGCAATGGCAGGGGAACTGGACGGAACAGGCCGTGGATCATGATCAGTGCGGGGATACCCGTAATAATGCCTCCACCAATCAACATGATTAAACTGAAGTCTGGCGCAATATTTCTAAACCCAAGCGTCAAGCCTAGATACAGCATTATCATGGGCCACAAAACCATCACCCCCGCCCCTATGCTGTAGCTCCCAATATCGAGAAACACCTCATTCTTGCGCCAGATGGTGTTGAGCACATCCGCCGGCTGTTCACAGGTCGGGATCGGCAGGGGGGCCAGGTAGTCACGTTGTGAGAACAGGCGCTTTTTGGTCGTACCGGCTGCGGGTCTACTCATCATTTTCCCGGTACGAGGCAGGCACCAACTTTGCCGCCAGCTCCGCCTCACGCTCAGCAATGGCCGCTTCCAGTTCAGGTGAGCGCTTGGCCCACTGTTCGGGTGGCAAGGGTTTTGACCATTCGCTGATTTCGGGGTACGGCAGGTCCGGTGGTGCAGACAATTTCAGGTTCTGTGCTTTTTCTGCCAACCAGGTTCCAAAGACGGTGATGAAAAATATCCCGTGCAACACATCAAACACATCACCTTTACGCAAGCTGGTGACGATTGAGCCTATTTGCGTCTTTTCATAAGGTATTTCCCCAACCCGACTATCAGGAACTGCCTGCGGCCCGACTTCCATGTAACTGCGCATGCACTCCCACAAGGCCATCGCCGTAGTACCGCCGCCACAGTTGAAACCCAGACTGAAATGCTGGTTGCCTTCCTGTGCATTTGGATCGGGGTTGTCAAAGCCGATGAATAACAGCCCCATTTCCATTCGGCCCCCTTGGCTGACGGTCGAATGCTGGACGGCTGCTGCGGTCACCGATTCCCACGGCACAATCCAGTATTCGCCGTCTTCGCGGGGAACGCAGACCTCGCGGCGTTGGCGATTGAAGCGCAACGGCAAGGGGACAGGACGGAACAGGCTTTGGATCAAAATAAATGATGGAACACCAACGATGAGTCCTGCTCCGATAGCGAAGATGTACCAGAGGTCATCATCCCAAGAGTAATACCCCATAATCAGAAACATCATCGCAAGGGGCCATATGACCATCACCCCTGATCCAATGCTGTAGCTCCCAATATCGAGAAACACCTCATTCTTGCGCCAGATGGTGTTGAGTACATCCGCCGGCGGTTCACCGGTCGGGATCGGCAGGGGTGCCAGGTAATCACGTTGTGAGAACAAGCGTTTTTGGGTTGTACCGGCTGCCGGTCTACTCATTTTCGCCACGTCGGCTGCAGGTAGCGCGAGCATTGCTGCTGGTCACTCAACAGGTAATGCCGGGCACTGTCCAAACCGGGAGTAGGATCGTCACGCAGGGCGACGACGCCATCTTGATGGGTGATGGTAAAGGCCACGCCCCGTTCGCCGCCGACAAAGGCGCCCTCGCCGAGCAGCGAGATCAGTGGTGTCCGGTAGTACACGCGCAGCGAAACACTGGCGGGGTTTGAACTGAGGTTGTTCGACAGGCGAAACTCACCGTGCAAACGCAGGCCATGCCCCTCTTGGTGGGGTATCCAACTGCAGCGGCTTTCCGCCAGCCAGTACTTACCGACATCGCACCATAAGCGCGGCGGTGCCACGGTGCTGAGTGGGTTCATCTCCAGTTGCATATCCCAGGTATCACGATCGATCGGGTCACCGATCATGGCCAGCGCCAGGTAGGTGCTGTGGGGCTCCGCACCCGGCAGGTCAAGAGTCAGGCTGCTGATGACCGAGAGGCTGCGTTTAATGTAGGGATGGGCTGAATAGGTCAGCGTGTTGAGCACCTCAACACTGACCTTCGGCGCATACAGGAGGCAGTACAGCTGGGCGAACTCCTGCTGCTGCGCTTCGGGCGAAACGGGCCCCAGGTCGCGCGCCCGCCGTTTGGACCAGCAGCAGTTGGCGAGAAAGGCCTGCAAGGGCTTTTGCTGGAAAAACCAGGCGATCAGGTACAGCACACCCAGCCCGGCGATCAGGATCGTGACAGGTCCCATCCAGAGTGAAAAACCCGCAATTGCGGCATCGACGGTCATGACACCGGCGATAGCCCTGGCGGTATAGGCTACACCGAGTAATGCTTGGGTGCCGAAAACCGCCACTTGAGCGCCAACGACGGAGTGGCGCATGTCCAGCCACGGATCTATAGAGTTGTGGGAGTTTTCCAGTTGCGTTTGTAGTGAGCTGAATTCTTTAAATGCTGCATAAAATGACAACCCACCAATAACACCACCAAACAGCGTTAGGACTGGAGCCATCGATCTCCCCCTACCAAACTCCTTAACCCCCAACCCCTTCCGAATCTGCATATCCACCACCGCCGTCAACGCCGCCCCGGCATACAGCGTCGCGGAAATCGTGTCGTTGATCCGCTGCTTGTCCATCCCCTCCAGCGCACTGGCCTGGCTCAGGTAGCTATTGGCATTCCAGCTGTTGAGCAGGAGCACCATCAGGGCGATCAAGCCGCCGCTGTTTTGCACCACCTTGCTGTTGAAGATGCCCGCCGGTTGCCCCAGGCCAATGGCCCGCCCGGTCGACTGGGCCCAGCGCCACAGTTCCTCGGCCGAGTCACCAAACAGGCGCAGTACCGGTTTGCCAGCTTCCATGCCCCAGCGCGCCCCGGCCCCCGTGCCCAGCTTGATCGCCACCAGCAGGCTGTTCCAGGTCGGGCTCAGGGCCATGGCTTCCTTGCCCCTGAGCCGCAGCAAGGCCGCGCCGAGGCGTTTGACCAGGGTGTTCCACTCGCCATGGGGGTTACTGGCCCGCGCGCCGATATCGTCCAGGACCGCCCGGCTCAGCGGCGCCAGGGCCTTGGCCAGCGCTTCATAGGCGTTGCTGCGGTTTTCCTGGGCCAGGGCGCCGAGGATCTCGCTGTGGCGCGTGGCGCTGTTCAGCGCCGCTTCCAGGGTTGGGCTCCAGGCGAAGAACAACTGGCGCAGCACGCCGGGGTCGGGGCTGCGGACATAGTCGGCGTATTGTTCGGCGCCTTTGTCGTGCAGGCACTGGGCGCTGAGGCAGGCGGTGGCCAGGCGGTCGAGCCAGGCACGGGTGCCGCTGTCGTCATAATCGACCCACCAGGTCGCACGGTGGTGACGCTTTAAATACAGGTCGCGGTCGGCATACAGCAGCGTATGGCGCTCGTTGATCTGCGCGTAGTGGGCCGGTGCGGTGTGGTCGAGCCAGGTGTTCAGGGCCGGCAGGTCGATGTATTCCTCGACCCGGGCGCCCGCCCGCTCCGTGAGGTGGGTGACTTTTTCAGCGCGGTACTGGCTAACCAGGGTTTCGACTTCGTTGTACAGGTCAATCGGAATGAAAGCACGAACCGGGGCGGTGGCCTCGGCGATTTGCTCGCGCAGCGCCCAGAGTTTTTCATCCGCCTGCCGGGAGCTGTAGGTGTGCCCGCGTTGTTGTTCGATCAGTTGTTCTTCCTTGAGCAACTCGTCGAGGCGCCGGTGAGCCTTGAGCAGAATGTCGCCCTGCTCGGTGCTGAACTCGATTTCCCGGCCCGGGCCGCTGTCGTTGCTCTTGTGGTAAACGTAACGCAGCCGGCCCGCCACTTCCGCGGCATCCTCGGTGATCAGGCTGCGAACAAAGCCCCCCACACTCAGGCGCAGGGTGTTGTCCTGGGTCCACTGCTCATGGCGGGTTTGCACCTGCTCCTGCTCATGGTTGATGTCGCGCAGCACGCCCAGCTCATCGTCCAGGCAGGCGAACACGCGGTACAGGGCCTTGGCCTGGGCGTGGATGGTCGCCAGCCAGTCCTTGACCTGCAGGGCGTCCCAGCGCTCGGCGCTCCATTCACCGGTGGGCGGGGTGTCGGCGCTCACTTCGGCGTACTGCTCCGCCGCCTTGGCCCGCTCCTGGTTGTGGTACATGGCATCGGTGTAGGCCTTGATGCTGGCTGGTGTGGGTGCCGCGATCATCTGATCGCCGAGGATTTCGGCGTGCTGCGCGTACTCCGTGCGCTGATATTCAATGGCCAGTGCCCGCAGATAACTCTCGGGCAGTAGCTCGGCGAGCACCTGGTCGGCGTGTTCCCAGGGCGGGCAATGCGGCGCCTGCAGGGTGTCGGCCACTTGCCGCAGATCCAGGTGGCGCATGTGCCGGTCGCGCACTTTGCGTTCACTCAGCCGGGCACACTGTTCAGGCCCGATGGGGTGTTCGGTAAAGCTCATCCAGGCGTCGTGGTGTTTATCCAGCGCCAGGCCGACAAGGGTGCCGCTGGACACACGGCCAGGCGCGTCGTGGAGCGACTGCTCCAGCAACAGGCCGTTGTCGGCCACCGCATAGCGCTTGAGCGGGCCTTCTTGGTGCCACAGGTAGAGGTAACCGCAACGCAGGCGGCGCGCCGCCATGGCATGGCTTTGCGGCACAACCCCAGGGTCGCAGCATGGGTGGCTGGCCCACTCCTCGGCCAGGGCGTAGCGCACCGGAACGACAAAGATCTCGGGCTGCGAGGCTTGGCAAAGCTCGACCGGGCTGTTGATGTCGACATGGGGATGAGCCCTGGCGTCCCGCTCAGCATTGGCCAGCTGGCAGACATAGGCTTTCTTTTCGGCGCTCATTCCATGCGCTCCTTATGGTGGAGGGGGTGTTGGGACAATTCAGTCAGCAGGTTGCTCAAGCGCTGTTCAGGCAGCAGGCCTGGCTCCTTCAGGCGCTTTCGGTACACACCGTGCTCCGGGCCATCGGGAAATGCCTCGCCAAACCGGGCGTAAAGCGCGACCCAGCACATCACCTCGTCTTCCGCGCTGAACCCCTGGCGCTCGGCACTGCGGCGGCAGGCCATTGCCCACTGACGCCGAGCTGGCTCATCCAGGCCCTCGAAGCAGTCGGGGAAATGGCGCAGGCCGTGCTCGACAAGCCGATGATCGAAGCCCTCCCGCTGGGCTTGAACGATATGTGCCAGTTGCTCGCTGCTCAGGTGAAGCCAGGGTGTGCTGGCGTAACGGGCACTGGGTTGTTCGGGGTTGTGCTGGGTAATCCGTAATTCGCTGCCATCGGCCTCAGGCAGTTGAACACAGCGGATCGGCCCCATTACCCGATCACGGGCGGCAGGCGTCAGGCCCGTTAGCCACAAGCGAGCGATACGCGGGTCGACGTAACGGAAGAACGCGCTGCACCCGCCATCGAGCCGCACGTGTACCAGGCTGCGCAGGTGTTCGAGCAGTTCATACTCATCCACGTCGGTTTCCAGCCAGAGGCCGGCACTGGCTCGCCAGGTCATGGCAAAGGTGCGCGCCAGGTCGCTGTCCGGCACAACCGGGATCAGTATCGGGCTGCAGTCGATCAGGTCGGCATACGCCGTGTTCAGGTACAACAGGTGCATCGGGGCATCAGGTGCCAGCTGTGCGAGGCGTGTAGGCAGGTGCTGAATCTGCAGGCTGTCGAGCAACAGGTAAGCGCCGCTCATGCTTTGAGCGCCGCCAGCTTCTGGCATATGGCACAGACACCCGCCGTTTTTTGCGCCGCTCGCTGCAGCGCCTGCTGCTGTGAATCCAGTGCCATGGCCACCAATGCCTCTACCTGCTCTGCCTGTGCCGAGGCCACTGCCGTGCCCGTTACTGGCGCGCCGCCCACTTGAATCTCGCTGCTGCTGAAGATGCCGCCCGCGCCAATCACGATGTGCTGGCCACCGGCTTTCAGCGTGAGGCTTACCCCTGCGTCGAGGACCATCCTCGCGCCCGCCTTGAGGTGCACCTCCTGCCCTGCCTCTGTCGCCAGCGTCTGCCCAACCCGAGTGTGGCTGCTGGCCTCCACCTCCAGGTACTCATTGGCCTTGAGCTGCACCTTGCGATCCGCCTTGACCGTGTGGTGCTCCTCCGCCTCCAGTACCGTGATGCTGTTGCCCGCGACCCGGGCCGCGTACTCACCGCCCACCTCCAGCCGGCTGTCACGCTCGACCTTCTGTTCCAGATCTCGCTGGGCGCGCAGGTAGATCAGTTCGTGGCCTTTGCGGTCCTCCACATGCAGTTCGTTGTAGCCACCACCACCCGGTGTGCTGCGGCTGCGAAACACGCTGCGGGTCTTGTTCGCCGGCAAGGCATGGGGCACCGGGTTGAGGCTATTGGGTAGGCAACCGCTGACCAGCGGACGGTCCGGGTCGCCCTCCAGAAAGACCACCAATACCTCCATGCCCACCCGCGGAATGCTGACGCTGCCATGGCCATTGCCGGCCCAGCCCGAGGCGACCCGCAGCCAGCAACTGCTCTGGTCGTTGTGCTGGCCCTCACGGTCCCAGTGGAACTGCACCTTGACCCGGCCATAGGCGTCGCAATAGACCTCTTCGCCTTTCGGGCCGGTGACCCGGGCCGTCTGGCTGCCCAGTACACGGGGCTTGTGGTACGCCTGCTGCGGACGGTAGAACACGTCCCAGGGGGTGGCGCTAAAGTGGTTGCGATAGCCCTGCGAGAAGCCGTCATCCGCCGCCGCGCAGTCGGCAGTCATGCTCTCCTCCAGCACTTGCGGTTGCTTGCCTTCATGCTGAATTTCAGTCAGCAGCCACAGGTCGTTCCAGGCCTGGCACGGGTGGCCGGACAGCTCCAGCAGATGGCCCGTCACCAGGCTCGGCTGGTCGCTTCGGCCCTCGGCGACCCGGTGCTCGGCCCGGTGGCGTTCCAGGGCGCGCTGGCTGAGTCGCTTGCCCTCCTCGCCCTGCAGAAAACCACCGGGGTAGGTGTAATCCTCCGGGTTCGGCTCTGGGTAGGTCGTATCAGCCTGACGCTCGGCCTCGAGCACGAAGCTGGATTTCTCGAAGTCGTAGTCGCGCCAGAACGTGCGCCGGGTGCGCGCTTCCACGCGCAGGTTGAAACGGCTGATTACCGGCTCGTCGGCCACCAGGCCACTGTCCTGTTGGTAGGGGGTGGGCTGGCCGAGTTTGGGGAAAAAGGTCTGGTGGTCACTGAACACCACCGTGTGCCCGGCGCGGCTGTGCCGGAAGGTATAGCTCACGCCCTCCTCGAAGCACAGACGCTGCAGAAAGTGCAGGTCGGACTCGCCGTACTGCACGCAGTACTCCCGTGGGGTACTGGTCTTTTCCAGGTGCAGTTGGTAGGCATCGCTGAGGATGCCGTGTTCCTCAAGCACCTGGGCGATGATCTGCGCCAGCGTGCGCTGCTGGAAAATCCGGTGGTTGCGGCGCAGCCCGAGGTAGGCCAGTTGCGGCACCAGCCTCAGGCTGTAGCGGGTCAGGCGCTTGCCCGCATCGCCCTGCGACACGCGATAAACCTGCCCGTGAATGCCAGCGCCCTGCGCGTTGAACGCCAGGAAAGCCTGCTTGTGCAGCAAGGTTTCAAGCTCAAGGTCTGCGCGCTCGCTGACCAAGGCCACGTCAAAGGCATAGGGTGTGCTGATGGCTTCCGTGCCGGTGAATGACAGCACCTGAAGGTCGTGCTGAAGGTCATCGATCGTCAGGCTGAAGTGCGCGTGATTGGCGGCTGAGAACATCCCTGGTCCCCCGGTGGCTGCTGCGAGGCACGGACGCTAACAAATCAAGCCACGGGATGGATGTAGGACGCTTCCGAAATTGATCGAAAGGGCCGTAAAAAGCACTCGAGGATTTTGTGAGAAGCAGGCTCGCCTGCGATGCGGGCGCCGCGGACTCACTGGCACCGTGTTGATGCCATCGCGGGCAAGCCCGCTCCTACCCCTTGGACTGCCCCCAAGAAGTTGGACACAAATCCAACCCTTGGGGGATTTATGGGCAAGCCCGCAGATCGCGGGCTGCTGACAGCCTTACGCTAATGCCGAAGGTTTTTCAGCGAAACCTCAACCAGTTCTTTAGCCACTTCAACCTGGTGGAAGACGCCTTGAATCAATACCTCGGCCCGCGAGCCACTGTGCTCAAGGGCTTGTCGCGTGGCCGCAACCGCACATGCAAGGTGTTTGTAGGCATGCAGCAAGGCGACCTCTGAAGGAAGGTCCTGACGAACACGCAATACGGGGGGATCGGGCGTGAGCTTGATCATGGCGCAACTCCTGACTTTCAGTGGAGCTGCCACGAATCGCTGCTAAACGAGTTAGGTGGCAGCTGTACGCGGGTTAGCAGACCGGGAAGTCAGGTACCCGGCGCACCCGAGGGTGCCCCACGCACAGCCGCCATAGAGCAGCATCGCAGACGTAAGCGTTGCAATGACTATGGAGGCGTGTTGCGCCTGACTTCATGTTCGGACTGCTAAATCCGGTCGTTGAATGGGCAACGACTCGGCAAGACTAGTCCGCACCAATGACAGGCACAACGGCAAGAACGCCGGAAAAGTATGCTTGGGAAATGTCCTACTTGAAACAGCGAATTTTCACTATCGCTCACCAGCAAGCAGCAGCGACGGTGATGCATGCGCACGCTTGCGCTGCATCAGGTCTGCCGCCCATGCCCGCAACTGGCCGCAACCACCGTCAATGTCCTGCCCCGCCGAGTTGCGTACTTTGGTCAACACGCCATTGCTGTGCAGGTAGCGCATGATCTGCTCGATGCGGTCCGCGTCAGGCCGCTGGAACTCATCGGCTTCCAGGCTGTTGTAGGGGATCACGTTCATGATCGCGTACTTGCCTTTGAGCAAGCGCAGAATCCCGTCCATTTCTTCCTGGCTGTCGTTGATGCCTTTGAGCAACGTCCACTGGTACTGAATCGGGTAATCGATTTGCCGCGCATAGGCTTCGCCCAACTCGACCAGTTCTTCTGGGTCGATCCGCGGCGCGCGGGGCAGTAACTGCTGGCGCAGCGCCGCATTGGTGGTGTGCAGCGACAACGCCAACGCCGGCTTGACCTGCTGTTGCGGCAGGCGCTCAAACACGCGCAGGTCGCCCACGGTGGAAAACACCAGGTTACGCTGGCCGATGCCGCCTTCAGTTCCCAGCAGGTCGATAGCCTGCAGCACGTTGTCGAGGTTATGAGCGGGTTCGCCCATACCCATGAAAACCACTTTCTTGACTGCACGGTAACGCCGGGCGAGTGCCACCTGCGCCAGGATCTCGGCGGTGCTCAGTTGCCGCAGCAGGCCGCTTTTACCGGTCATGCAAAATACGCAACCCACCGCGCAGCCCACCTGGCTGGACACGCACAAACCACCGCGTGGCAGTAATACGCTTTCCACCTGCTGTCGGTCGGCCAGCTCCACCAGCAGGCGCGCCGAACCATCGCCACCGGGGTGCTCGGCACTGAGCCGCGCCAGGCCATCGAGCTCGGCGCTCAGCTGTGGCAGTGCCTGCCGCACGCTCAAGGGCAGGAAGTCTTCGGTTTTCTGGCGACGGGTGCCCGTGTCGAGCGGCACGCCGCGCAGCCAGGCACGGGTGATACGCCCGATATGCACGGGCTTGGCGCCTAGGGCGGCGAGCCGCTGGTGGAAGTCTTGGATAGTCATGGGGCGCGCATGCTATCACCGCTTACACGCGGCGGGGAATCTGCAACAACACCCGCAAACCATCACTGCGACTGTCGAAATCCAGCGAGCCGGCACAACGCTGGACAATCGCCTGAACAATCGCCAGGCCCAAGCCACAACCATCGCTCTGGCCAGTGCGCCAGAAGCGCTGGGTCAGGTACTCCAGGTGCTGTGCCGGAATACCCGGCCCGTGGTCCCGCACCCTGAAACCGACACGCTCACCGTCCACTTGCACCTGCAACTCCACCGGCGCACTGCCAACGGTGTGGCGCAGCGCATTTTCCAGCAGGTTGCGCAATGCCGCGACCGCCAGGGGCGATGGCATGTCCAGGTATAACTCGCCCGCTCCTGGGGCCAGGTGCAGCGCAATACGCCTGGCGCCCTCCTGGCCGATGTCCTGAATCGCCTGCCGTGCGACATGTTCGGCGTTGCATTGCACGCCATCGTCGAACGACAGACTGCCCTCTACCCGCGCCAGCAGCAGCAATTGCTCCAGGGTACGGTGCATGCGATCGGCGCCCTGCTCGGCGTGCTCCAGCGCCTGTTCACGGACCGCACCATCGGTCATCCGCGCGACCTGCAAGTGGGTCTTGATCGCTGTCAGCGGGCTGCGCAGTTCATGGGCGGCATCGTCGGTCAGCCTGCGCTCGCGTTCGAGGGTCTGGCCAATGCGCAGAAACAGCTGGTTCTGGGTTTCCAGCAACGGTTGCAGCTCACTGGGCATGGCCCGTAGCTGCAGCGGCTCAAGTGAATCGGGGCTGCGTTTACGCAAGGCATCACGCATGCGGTTCAGCGGCGCCAGGCCCCTGCCCAAGCCCAGCCAGAGCAGGCCCAGGGTGCCGAACAAGGCCACCAGCACCGGTGCCGACGCGGCCAGCAGGATCGAGCGATTCAAGGCTTCACGCTCTTGATGACGGTCCGCGGTGGTAATACGTACATCGCCACGGGCAAAGGTAAAGCTGCGCCAGGATGCGCCGTCGATCATCTGATCATGAAAGCCGACCCGGTCGTCATCCAGAGGTTGCTCGCCGTGGCTGTGGTTGCGCGCCAGGATCTCACCACGCAGGGAACTGACCTGACAGGCCATGCCATCGGGGATACTCAGCTGGTCCGCGCTCAGCTGCGTGCCCTCGCCCTTGCTGGTCAACGGTTGCGGCAACTGGTCGATCAGGCCGGCCACCATTCGCGCCGAAGCGACTAGCCGCTGATCAAGGGAAAACATCATTTGCTGGCGCAGGTCGCGCAGCATCCAGGCAGCAGCAAACGCCCAGATCACGACAAATGCCGTGCCGAGAATCAGGCTAAGGCGTAAACGCAGGCTCATCGCGCCGCCTCTTCAGGCAGTTGGGCGGGCCCCAGGCGATAGCCCAGCCCACGTACGGTTTCGACAATGCCGCTGCCCAGTTTTCGCCGCAGGTGGTGGATATGCACGTTCAACGCATTGCTCTCGACTTCATCGCCGAACCCGTAGACGCTGTCCTTGAGTTGTTCGCTGGACAAGACACGGCCACGGTTATGCAACAGGGCATGGAGCAAGGCCTGCTCACGCCGGGACAGGTCCACCGGCTGCCCGCCCAGGCGGGCTTCGCGGCTGCTCGGGTCGTAACTCAAGGGGCCGTGCTCGATGATGTTCACCGCACGCCCCGCCATCCGCCGCATCAACGTATGCAGGCGTGCGGCAAGCTCACGCAGGTCGAAGGGTTTGAGCAGGTAGTCGTCGGAGCCGGCCTGCAGACCATCGACCCGGTCGCTGACCGCGTCCCGTGCGGTGAGGATCAACACCGGCAAGGTCTCACCCTGCTGACGCAGACGGCGCAGTAGTTTCAACCCATCTTCATCGGGCAGGCCCAGATCGAGGACCATGACATCGAAGCTGGCGGCCTGGAGCATGGCCTGGGCCGCAGCCGCGCTGGCTACGCGGTCGACCGTCAGGCCTTGAGCGCCAAGCCCGGCGACGATACCGCTGGCGATCAGGTCATCATCCTCGCAAAGCAATACGTGCATGGTCAGTCTCGATCATAAAAGGCCTATTGAAGGGCAGGCGGATTAACCGAGGATTATGCCGCGTCAGCCTCGAACCGTCGCGCATCGGGCGACGGCCGTTTCTGCAGCCGGTTAACTTTGGGTTAATCACCCGGCGGCAAGCTGAATGAGTGATAGCGCTGACAAGGACCTGATATGCGCGTTTTTCTGATGACCCTGTTGGTACTGTTCAGCAACCTGAGCCTGGCCCAACCTTTCGCCAAGCCGTTTGCTCAACCGGACTTCCTGGCGGTCGACAAAGCCTTCGTGTTCAGCAGCGAACGGCTCGACTCTGGCCAGACGCGCCTGCACTGGCAGATCACCGACGGTTATTACCTGTATCAAAAGCGCCTGAAATTCGATGGCTTGCCCACTGAACAACACCCCGCGCTGCCCGCGGCACAAACCCACACAGACGAGTTCTTCGGTGAAAGCCCGGTGTACCGAGGTGAACTTGAACTGATCTTGCCAGCCCATGCCAGTGGCCAACTGCGCGTCGGCTGGCAAGGCTGCGCCGACGCCGGCCTGTGCTACCCACCGCAAACCTCTACGGTGGCCCTCACCCCTGCCGATGCCGTTGACCGAGGGCGCGAACAGGCAAGCGACCAGGCCCTGGCCGGCGACCTGCAACACGGTACGCTGTTCTGGAGCCTGCTGGCCTTTCTTGGCTTGGGCGTACTGCTGGCGTTTACCCCCTGCTCCCTGCCCATGCTGCCGATCCTCGCCGGATTGGTGCTGGGTAACGGCGCCAGCGCTCGCCGTGGCTGGGCATTGGCGGCGGTGTATGTACTGAGCATGGCCCTGGTGTACGCCGGCCTGGGTGTGATTGCTGCCCTGCTGGGCGCCAACCTTCAGGCATGGCTGCAACAACCCTGGCTGCTCGGCAGCCTGGCAGCCCTGTTCGTGGTACTGGCCTTGCCAATGTTTGGCGCCTTCGAGTTGCAGTTACCCGCCTGGCTGCGTGATCGCCTTGAACGGGCCGGGCATAACACCCGTGGCGGCAACCTCTATGGTGCTGCGTTGCTGGGCGCCCTGTCGGGCCTGTTGATGGGGCCGTGCATGACCGCACCGCTGGCCGGCGCATTGCTCTACATCGCGCAAAGCGGCAATGCCGTGCAGGGCGCACTGGTGCTGTTTGCCCTCGGCCTTGGCATGGGCCTGCCCTTGCTGTTGCTGGTCACCCTGGGTAACCGCTACCTGCCGCGACCAGGCGCCTGGATGGAGCGGGTGAAGGGGTTCTTCGGCTTTGTGTTCCTGGCCATGGCGCTCTACACCCTGCGGGCCGTGCTGGACCCGACGCTGTGGCTGGGCCTGGCCGGTGCCTGGCTGATCGCCCTGGGCTGGGCCGCCTGGACAACCTTGCAGGCCCAACGCCCGCTACAGGCATTGGCACTGCTGTTCGGGCTGTGGGGCAGCCTTATGGTGGTCGGTGCAGCAGCCGGTGGCAGCGATCCCTGGCGACCACTGGAGCCTTATACCGGTGCCAGCAACGCTGAAGCCCAGGCAACCCGCGCCGATGCCTTCACCACCGTCAGCGACCCGGCGAGCCTGCAGCGAGAGCTGGACGCCGCCACCGCACAAGGGCAATGGGTGCTGCTGGACTACTACGCTGACTGGTGCGTGTCGTGCAAGGTCATGGAGAAACAGGTGTTCGCACGCGACGATGTGCTGGCAGCGCTGAACGGCGTACGCTTGCTGCGCCTGGACGTTACCGCCGACGCCCCGCCCAGCCGTGAACTGCTCAAGCGCTATGCGGTACCTGGCCCACCCAGCCTGATCTGGATCGGCCCCGAGGGCGACGAACGCCGGGCACGGCGCATCACCGGTGAAATCGATGCGCTGAACTTCCTGCAACACTGGTCTGAAACCCGGAGCCAAGGCTGATGCTGACTGTGAATATCGGGCCACTGGCTGTTGGCCTCGAGCACCTGCTGCTGTTCGGCGCACTGGCCATCGCCACCCTGGTCGGCTGGCGGGTGGCACGACGCAACGGCGACAACCCCGAGTCAACGCTGTTCAACCTGTTTTTGCTGGGTGTACTGGTAGCACGCTTGGCATTTGTCATTCACTACTGGTCGATCTACCAGGAAGACCCACTGCAAATCGTCGATATTCGCGATGGCGGCTTTCTGCTCTGGCCAGCGATTGTCGCGGTGCTGCTGGGCGCGCTCTGGCAGGGCTGGCGAAAGCCACGGCTGCGCACGCCACTGGCTTGGGGGCTGTTGAGTGGTGGATTGTTCTGGGCACTGACAAGCCTCGCCAGCCACCTGTATGAACAGAACACGCAATTACCGCCCATCAGCCTGCGCGATGCGCAAGGCCGTGCGGTGGCGCTGAACGATTACCGTGGGCAGCCGCTGGTGATCAACCTCTGGGCCACCTGGTGTCCGCCCTGCCGACGGGAAATGCCGGTGTTGCAACACGCCCAGCAAGAACGTCAGGACGTACTGTTTCTGTTCGTCAACCAAGGGGAGTCGCCACAAACCGTGAGTAACTTTCTGGCAACCACTGGCCTGAACCTGTCCCATGTACTGTTCGATTCAGGCGGTCAGTTGGGCCAGCAAGTGGGCTCCATGGCGCTGCCCACCACGTTGTTCTACACCGCCGACGGCCGCCTGCACGGTAGCCACCTGGGCGAACTGTCCAGGGCCAGCCTGAGCCACGCCCTGGAATCCTTTGAGCGCGCCAACGCCGCCTCCACTGTTTCAACAAGGAACACACCATGAAAATGCCTGCCACACTCGCCTTCAGCCTGGCCCTGGGGCTCGGCTTGCTGCCGACGTATGCCGTGCATGCCGAAACACTGCCCATGGCCATTCAGAAGATCGAGGCCAAAGGCGCAACCATCAAAGGTGAATTCGACGCGCCCAATGGCATGCGGGGTTTCGCCGCCGAGTACCAGAACCGCGGTATGGCTCTGTACCTGACGCCCGACGGCAAGCACGTGCTGGTCGGTAGCCTGTTCGATGAGCAAGGCAAGGACCTGAGCCTGGAGCCGCTGGAAAAGCTGGTCTACGCACCGATGGCCAAAGCGATCTGGGCAAAACTGGACAAAGCCAGCTGGATCGCCGATGGCAAGGCCGATGCCCCGCGTATTGTCTACATGTTCAGCGACCCCAACTGCCCCTACTGCAACCTGTTCTGGCAGCAGGCGCGGCCGTGGGTCGAATCCGGCAAGGTGCAGTTGCGGCACATCATGGTCGGCATCATCCGCGAAGACAGCCCGGCGAAATCGGCGGCACTGCTGGCCAGCAACGACCCACAAAGCGCCCTGCAACAACATGAAAAGGCCGGCAAGGCCAGCACCCTCAAAGGGCTACCGAGCATCCCGGCCGAGGTACAGGCCAAGCTCGACGCCAACATGGCCCTGATGGATGAACTGGGGCTGTCAGCCACCCCGGCGATTTTCTACCTCGACGACAATCAGCAACTGCAGCAACAACAAGGTGCACCAGCGCCCGAGATGCTCGGCAAGATCTTCGGCAAGCGCTGAGTCGCAAGCCGGGGGCCGTGCAGCGGCCACAGGTTTGCGTCACGGCCCAACCCTCGGCAGAATGCGCCCCGGCCGGAATCAACCGGTCAGGGCCAGGGTACCTGTGCAACACCCGTGGCCCATGGAGCCAGCATCTCAGGATGCTTCACACGGAGTGTTTACCCTATGCGTTCCCTGCTGTTGAAAAGCCTTGTCGTTGTCAGTGTGCTGGCGATGGCGGCCTACGGTTACACGCGCTACGCCATGCGCTATGGCTCCGGCACTGCGCCTGACATGGCGACAGCAAGCGAGCAGGCCGACACCCTGATGGTCTACAAGGCGCAAAAGCGCATGCAGTTGCTCAAAGACGGCGTGGTGCTCAAGGAATACAACATTTCCCTGGGCAAGAACCCGGTCGGCCACAAGCAGGCCGAAGGCGACGAGCGCACCCCTGAAGGCCGCTACACCATCGACTGGCGCAACGAACAATCGATTGCCCACCTGAGCCTGCACATTTCCTATCCGAATGCCGAAGACAAGCAACGGGCTGCCGCGGCCAATGTCGAGCCGGGTGGCAACATCATGATCCACGGCCTGCTCAATGGCTGGGGCGGGATCGGCGAGTGGCATCGACGCTGGGACTGGACCAACGGCTGCATCGCCGTCACCAACGAAGAAGTGCGGGAGATCTGGTCACGGGTACCGAATGGCACGCCGATTGTGATCGCGCCATAACCCAGGCGGACATGCTACAGCCACATCAAGGGCACGCGATGTGGCTGTACATGTGCGAACCGATGGGTTGGGGCCGACGTTCAAAGCATGCCATACAACAACCGTCCAATCCGGGCATACCTGACTCGCCGCAACAACGTACGCACCTTCGGCGGATAATCGGTGAGGGAGTCCAATGCCGAGTAGCTATCAACCCGTGTGGTATGGCGTGAGAGCTGTGCAAGCTCTTCATCACGCTGCATTGCCCATTCAGCCTTGGGGTCGTCGATAAGCAAGGCATTTTCCAGGTCCAGCCGGAACCCACGGGGGTTCAGGTTATTGCCGGTCAAGAGGGTATAGCGTTGGTCTACCCACACCCCTTTCAAGTGAAAACTGTGATTGCCGTCTTTCCACAATTGCAGATTCAACTGATGACGGGCAATGGCCTCATGATGCTTGCGGGCGAAACCACGCAGTTTGCTTTCATAAAAGTAAGGCAGCGCAGCGCTCAACGTGAACGGCTCTTCGGGTGGGACAAAAAAATCATTGGCGGTCTTGTCGCCGATGATGATGTCAATGGTGACACCACGCTTGAGCGCACGTTCGATTTCGCGCGTCAGCACCGGCGCAAGGTTGAAATAGGGCGTACAGAGTGTGAGGCGCTTTTGGCTGGTGGCCACCAATTGGCACAGGGCTCGGTTCAGGGGGTTGTTCCTGCCAACACCCAGCAGCGGAATCACCCGCAGCCCACCATGCTCGCTGCTCCCTGCCGACGTATCATAGGCGGCACGCTTGAGGCGACTCCGAAATGCCCTGATGGCCCGGTGCAAAGTGCGTGATCTGGGTGGCGCGGGCACATCCAGTCGATGCGTCGCTCTGGAGCCCAGCAAGGCGTTTTGAATCAACGTCTGCACTGAGTCGGCCAGCGGTTTGTTGCGGAGTACGTGATAGCGGTCCAGGCGGTACTTGTCGAACTTGTGCAAGTAGACGTTACTGATGCTGGCACCGCTGTAGATCACGCAGTCATCGATGATGCTGCCTTTCAAATGCAGCACACCGAAGAGTTCTCGGGTTTGTATGGGCACGCCATAGACCGGCACGTCCACCTCGCGACGCATTCGTTCGGCGCGGTACCAGGCCGCGTTGCCTGGTTGCTTGCCTGCCCCGAGCAAACCCCGCTGCGCGCGAAACCAGTCGACCACCACAACGATATCCAGCGTTGGACGGGCCGCCTTGGCTTGATAGAGGGCGTCGATGATTTCCTGACCGGACTCGTCCTGCTGCAGGTACAAGGCGGTGATGTAGATGCGTTGCTGAGCAGAGGCAATATGTTCAAGCAGACAACGTCGATAGTCGGCAGCCGTTGGCAGTATCGTGATCGCGTCGGCCGATAGATCAAAACCACGTAGCGCTGCAAGCCCAGTTTTTGGAGAGTAGAACCGCATAAGCCTCTCAAGATCGAAGTACTACGATGGTGTAGCTTTTTCAGATAAACGCCCTCCTGCAGGGATTTTGAAATGCCCTGCAGGAGCGACGTTAATCCACGAAACCATCACTCTATAACGTTTAGACCGAACTCGTTCGCTGCATCCTGCAACCACAGCCACCAGTAGTCGGAGAAGCTGCGACGAATCAGCAGTTCCCAGGTGTCTTCGCTGCTGCGACGGATGACCAGTTGCGACTTGGCAAACACCGTACTGACCGCTTTGCCGACCGGAAAATTGTTCGGGTGCACGTCGTAGCTGGTGGACTTCATCAGCACTTCGCGCACGTTCGGGCCGCTCAGTTCCAGCAGGGTCTGGCCACCGCTGACGTTGACCACCTGAATGTGCTGGTCCTTGAGGGCGTCGCGCAGTTTCTGCTCGACGGCGAACTCCTGGCCACCGGGGACGATCAACAGCCACTCATCCGGGCCGAGCCACTGCAGCGACATGTCGCCGTTGGCGACCACGGTCAGGGCCACGGGCAGCTCAAGGCCGATGGCCTTGAACACACCACCGGCAAAGGCCGGGTCGTGGCCGTTGCCACGAATAGTCAGGTGGCCCAGCAACTTCTTCTCGCGCAGGGTGACACCGGCGTTCTTGCGTCCCTTGCCAACCAGGCTCGGCAAGTCGGCGTGGGCCAGCGGCGATTGCGCCTTGGCGGCGTTGCCTGGGTGTTGCTGGTAAACGTTGATTGCGCTCATTTCAAACCTGCCTGAAATATCAAATGCTGTAGGGCGATCCGTGTGGGGCCGGCCGCGCCGGCGCCACACGTGCGCGTCAATCCTTAAACGTTCTGCCGTTCGCCTTGCGGGTCGAAGAACACCGCTGAACAGATCTCCGCTTCGATCACGCTGCCATCGGCCTGCGGCGAGAACACGCGCTCGCCCATGCGCTTGAGGCCACCTTTGACCACACCCATCGCGAACGAATAGCCCAGCGAGTTGGCGGCGTAGCTGGAGGTCACGTGACCGACCATGTCCATCGGGATCGGTTGCTTCGGATCGAACACCAGTTGCGCCCCCTCAGGCAGCCACTGGGTCGGATTGACCGGCTTGAGGCCGACCAGCTGTTTACGGTTTTCCCGTACGCAGTCCGCACGGTTCATGCCACGACGGCCGATCCAGGAGAACGGCTTGGTCCGCCCGACGCACCAACCCATGTTCAGGTCGTCCGGGGTCATCGAGCCGTCCGTGTCCTGGCCGACAATGATGAAGCCCTTCTCGGCCCGCAGTACGTGCATGGTTTCGGTGCCGTACGGGGTCAGGTTGTAGGGCTTGCCCGCTTCGACGATCTGCTCCAGCACGCCCATGGCGTAGTTGGCCTGGATGTTGATTTCGTACGACAGCTCACCGGTAAAGGAGATCCGGAAGACCCGCGCCGGCACCCCGCCCACCTTGCCTTCCTTCCAGCTCATGAACGGGAAGGCGTCTTTGTCCAGGTCGATATCGGTGACCTGCGACAGCAGTTTGCGGCTGTTCGGCCCGGACAGGGTCAGGGTCGCCCAGTGGTCGGTGACCGAGGTGAAGTACACCTTCAGGTCTGGCCATTCGGTTTGCTGATAGATCTCCAGCCACTGCAGTACGCGTGCCGCGCCGCCGGTGGTGGTGGTCATCAGGAAGTGGTTCTCACCCAGGCACGCCGTGACACCATCGTCGAAGACCATGCCGTCTTCTTTGCACATCAGGCCGTAACGGGCCTTGCCCACGTCCAGCTTGGTCCAGGCGTTGGTGTAGATGCGGTTGAGGAACTCACGGGCATCCGGGCCCTGAATATCGATCTTGCCCAGGGTCGAGGCGTCGAGCAGGCCGACGCTGTCACGCACCGCCTTGCACTCACGGGCAACGGCGGCATGGATATCTTCGCCTTTGCGCGGGAAGTACCACGGCCGTTTCCACTGGCCGACGTCTTCAAACTCGGCACCGTTTTTCACGTGCCAGGCATGCAGCGCGGTGAAGCGCACCGGCTCGAACAGGTGACCGCAATGCCGGCCCGCCACCGCACCGAAGGTGATCGGCGTGTAGTTCGGACGGAACATGGTGGTGCCCATTTGCGCCACACCAATACCCAGCGAACGGGCGGCGATGGCCAGGCCGTTGATGTTGCCGAGCTTGCCCTGGTCGGTACCAAAGCCCAGCGCGGTATAGCGTTTAACGTGCTCGACCGACTCAAAACCTTCGCGGGTGGCCAACTCGATAGCCGCGGCCGTCACGTCGTTCTGTTGGTCGACGAACTGCTTCGGTGCCCGTGCCGTGGGTTTGTCATGCGGCACCTGGAACAGCGGCACAGTAGCTTCTTCATGGCGCGCCAGCACCTTGGGCAGTACGCCGGTGACCGCCTTGAAACCGGCTTCGGTTGCAGCCCGTACACCGCCTTCAAAACCATCGGCCAGGGTATCGCCGAGGCTGTAGACACCGTTCACGCCGCCGACGCAGACGCGTCTCTGCGGGGCATCGCCCGGCACGAAGCCGAGGATGTCTTCACGCCAGACCGGCTTGCCACCCAGGTGCGAAGCCAGGTGAACCACCGGGCTGTAGCCGCCCGAACTGGCCACCAGGTCGCACTCCAGCCACTCGCCTGGGCTGGTCACGCTAAAGGCTCTCGCATTAATGGCCGCAACACGCGCCGAGGTGACCCGTTTGCTGCCTCGCGTCTCTATGACGGCACTGGACGTCAGGATACGAACCCCCCGTGCCCTCACCTCCTCTACCAGCGCACCGCGCGGTGTATGACGGGCATCGGCCACCGCCACGACGGTCAGCCCGGCATCAAGCCAATCCAGCGCAACGCGGTAAGCGTGGTCGTTGTTGGTCGAAAGCACCAGTTTCTTGCCCGGTGCCACGCCGTAGCGGCGTACGTAAGTCGACACGGCGCCAGCCAGCATGTTGCCCGGCACATCGTTGTTGCCATACACCAGCGGACGCTCGTGGGCGCCAGTGGCCAGCACCACCTGCCGTGCACGCACGCGGTGGATACGCTGACGCACCTGCCCCAGTGGTGCGCGATCGCCCAGGTGGTCGGTCAGGCGCTCGTGGATGGTCAGGAAGTTGTGGTCGTGGTAGCCGTTCACGGTGGCCCGTGGCAGCAAGGTCACTTCGCGCATGCCCTTGAGTTCGGCCACGGCGGCCGCCACCCACTCCGCGGCAGGCTTGCCGTCGAGGCTTTCACGGGTGTCGAGCAGGCTGCCGCCAAACTCTTCCTGCTCATCGGCAAGGATCACCCGGGCGCCGCTGCGGCCAGCCGCCAAGGCCGCTGCCAGGCCAGCCGGGCCGCCGCCAACCACCAGCACGTCACAGTGCTGGTTCATGTAATCGTAGGTGTCCGGGTCGTTTTCCAGCGGCGAACGGCCCAGGCCGGCCGCTTTGCGGATGTACTTCTCGTAGGTCATCCAGAACGACTGCGGGTACATGAAGGTCTTGTAGTAGAAGCCCGGTGGCATCAGCTTGCCGCCGACCTTGCCCAGGATCCCCATCACGTCGTTGTTCACGCTCGGCCAGCCATTGGTGCTGGTGGCCACCAGGCCGGCATACAGTGCCTGCTGGGTAGCGCGCACGTTCGGCACCTGGGTGGCTTCGGTGGCACCGATCTGCAGAATCGCGTTCGGCTCTTCGGCACCGGCGGCGATGATCCCGCGAGGGCGCGAGTACTTGAAGCTGCGCCCGACGATGTCCACGCCGTTGGCCAGCAACGCGGCCGCCAGGGTGTCACCGGCATAGCCCTGATAGCTCTGGCCGTTGAAGGTGAAGTTCAAGACTTTGCTGCGGTCGATACGACCGCCGTTGGACAGGCGATTGACCTGGCTCATACCTTTTCTCCCTGACCACTGACTGCCAACTGCGGGCTGGTGTTTTTGCCGGTCACTTGTGGCTTGGCGCCAATTGGATAGGTTTCCAGAATTTCGTAGGTCACCGTGTCACGGGTGGCATTGAAGTACTGGCGGCAACCGGCGGCGTGAATCCACAGTTCGTGGTGCAGGCCGCGTGGGTTGTCGCGGAAGAACATGTAGGTGCCCCATTCCTCATCGGTGCAGGCATCCGGGTCGAGCGGGCGCGGGATGTGCGCCTGGCCAGCGGCGTGGAATTCCTCTTCGGAGCGCAGCTCGCCACAGTGGGGACAGAAGATGTGCAACATGGTCAGGTTCTCCTGTTAGTGGGCGACAGCGGCAGCGCCGTGTTCGTCGATCAGTGCGCCGTTGTAGAAACGGTCGATGGAAAAAGGCGCAGCCAGCGGGTGCATTTCACCCTTGGCCAGGCTGGCGGCAAAGACGTTGCCTGAACCCGGCGTGGCCTTGAAGCCACCGGTGCCCCAACCGCAGTTGAAGAACAGGTTCTTGACCGGGGTCTTGGAAATGATCGGGCAGGCATCCGGCGAGGTATCGACGATGCCGCCCCACTGCCGGTTCATGCGCACACGGGACAGGATCGGGAACATCTCGACGATGGCCTGCAGGGTGTGTTCGATCACCGGGTACGAGCCGCGCTGGCCGTAGCCAACCCAACCGTCGATACCGGCACCGATCACCAGGTCGCCCTTGTCCGACTGGCTGATGTAGCCGTGCACGGCGTTGGACATGATCACACTGTCGATGATCGGTTTGATCGGCTCGGACACCAGTGCTTGCAGCGGGTGCGACTCCAGCGGCAGGCGGAAGCCGGCGAGCTTGGCCATGTGCCCGGAGTTACCGGCGGTGACCACACCGACCCGCTTGGCGCCAATGAAGCCCTTGCTGGTTTCAACCCCGATGACCACGCCATTTTCCTTGCGGAAACCGGTGACTTCGGTTTGCTGAATCAGGTCCACGCCCAAGGCATCGGCAGCGCGGGCAAAGCCCCAGGCCACGGCGTCGTGACGGGCAACACCGCCGCGGCGCTGCACGGTGGCACCGATGATCGGGTAGCGGGTGTTCTTCGAGCAGTCCAGGTACGGAATCTCGTCGGCCACTTGCTGGGCGTTGAGCAGTTCGCCGTCCACACCGTTGAGCCGGTTGGCACTGACCCGACGCTCCGAATCGCGCATGTCCTGCAGGGTGTGGCACAGGTTGTAGACGCCGCGCTGGGAGAACATCACGTTGTAGTTGATGTCTTGCGACAGGCCTTCCCAGAGTTTCATGGCGTGTTCGTAGAGGTGCGCCGACTCGTCCCACAGGTAGTTGGAACGCACGATGGTGGTGTTACGGGCGGTGTTGCCACCGCCCAACCAGCCCTTCTCGACCACCGCAACGTTGGTGATGCCGTGTTCTTTGGCCAGGTAGTAGGCCGTGGCCAGGCCATGCCCGCCGCCGCCGACGATCACCACGTCGTAGACCTTTTTCGGGGTCGGCGTGCGCCACATGCGCTGCCAGTTTTCATGGTGGCTCAGCGAGTGCTTGAAAAGGCCGAAGCCCGAGTAGCGTTGCATAGTCAGTTACTCCTCAACCACTCAGCGGTAAACCGGAAAGTCTGCACACAGTGCCGACACGTTTTTCGCCACATCGGCCTCGACATCGGCATCGCCAAGGTTGTCGAGAATGTCGCAGATCCAGCCGGCCAGTGCGGTGCACTGGCTGACCTTGAAGCCGCGCGTGGTCACCGCCGGGGTGCCAATGCGCAGGCCGGACGTGACGAACGGCGACTGTGGGTCATTCGGTACGGCGTTCTTGTTCACCGTAATATGGGCACGACCCAGGGCAGCATCGGCCTCTTTGCCGGTCAGGCCCTGACGGATCAGGCTGACCAGGAACAGGTGGTTATCGGTGCCGCCGGACACTACATCGTAGCCGCGGTCGATGAACACGCCAGCCATGGCCTGGGCGTTGTCGATCACTTGCTGCTGATACGCCTTGAAGCTGGGTTCCAGGGCTTCCTTGAAGCACACGGCCTTGGCCGCGATGACGTGCATCAGGGGCCCGCCCTGGCCGCCGGGGAACACCGCCGCGTTGAGTTTCTTCTCCAGCTCTTCGTTGGCCTTGGCCAGAATCAGGCCGCCACGTGGGCCGCGCAGGGTCTTGTGGGTGGTGGTGGTGACCACGTCGGCGTACGGCAGCGGGTTCGGGTACAGCCCGGCCGCGACCAGACCGGCCACGTGCGCCATGTCGACGAACAGGTACGCGCCCACTTTGTAAGCGATCTGACGGAAGCGTGGGAAATCGAGGGTTTTCGAGTAGGCCGAAAAACCAGCGATGATCATTTTCGGCTTGTGCTCCAACGCCAGGCGCTCGACTTCGTCGTAGTCGATCAGGCCGGTGGCAGTATCGATGCCGTATTGCACCGCGTTGTAGAGCTTGCCGGAGAAACTGACCTTGGCGCCGTGGGTCAGGTGGCCGCCGTGGGCCAGGCTCATGCCCAGCACCGTGTCACCGGCCTGCAGCAGGGCGAGGAACACCGCCGCGTTGGCCTGGCTGCCGGAGTGCGGCTGAACGTTGGCGTAGTCGGCACCGAACAGTTGCTTGGCACGGTCAATCGCCAGTTGCTCGACCTTGTCCACGTGCTCACAACCGCCGTAGTAACGCTTGCCCGGATAGCCTTCGGCGTACTTGTTGGTCAGGCCGCTGCCCTGGGCCTGCATCACGCGCTTGCTGGTGTAGTTCTCCGAGGCGATCAGTTCGATGTGATCTTCCTGACGCTGCTCTTCGGCATTCATCGCCGCCAGCAGTGCATCGTCATAACCCTGGAGTTGATCGTTTTTACTGAACATGCTCTCTCCTCATGACGGAGACCTTCCGTCGCTGTTTTTTTTGTTGAGCCGATTGTGCAAAAACGACAGGTGTCATGTTTGTCTGATATCGACATCCAAATGCCCGGCAATCCCTCCAAGGGTCAGGCACCACGCCCCCACAAGGTGTACTATCCGAACGCCTGGAAGCAGGC
Source organism: Pseudomonas sp. HLS-6 (assembly GCF_002753995.1). Classification (NCBI taxonomy): domain Bacteria; kingdom Pseudomonadati; phylum Pseudomonadota; class Gammaproteobacteria; order Pseudomonadales; family Pseudomonadaceae; genus Pseudomonas; species Pseudomonas sp. HLS-6. Next base: position 1,757,037 of record NZ_CP024478.1, on the reverse strand, counting down.
AGGGACAACAAGAAAAATAACCCGTACTGCGATGTCTCGATGCTAATGCCGGAGAACGCATTACCGATGCATAAGAGGAAAGAACATGGCCCAGACATTGAAGGGCACAGCCGCTGCGGATCATTTGACCAAGGCGCAAAAGCCGGTCAAGACCATCGGTTTTCTGGTGCTGCCGAACTTCACTACCATCGGTTTCGCGTCGGCCGTGGAAACCCTGCGCATCGCCAACATGGCCGCGCATCAAATCTTGTACCGGACCGTCATCATTGCTGCCAATCACGACCCGGTGACCGCCAGTAACGGCATGCGCGTGCTGCCAGACTACGCCATCGAAGACGCACCCGACCTCGACATTCTTTTCGTCGTAGGCGCCAACCCTATCGTTTCCGACCACAGCAGCCGACCACTGCTCAATTGGCTGCGCAAGCTGGCCCATCAACACATCCCATTGGGAGGGATCTGTACCGGAAGCCACCTGCTGGCCCGCGCTGACCTGCTCAAAGGCTACCGTTGCACCATTCACTGGGAAGACATCGAAGCACTCAAGGATCGTTTCCCCGGGATCATCATTTCCAATCAGTTGTTCGAACTGGACCGCGACCGTTACACCTGTTCAGGCGGCGTCGCCGCCATGGACATGATCCTGCAACTGGTCGCCCGCGAACCCAACGGCTCAGAGATCGCCGCGCGGGCTGCCGAGCTGCTGTTGTGTGACCGGGTGCGCGGCGCGCGCGAGCAGCAACGGGTACCGTTGCGCAGCAAGCTGGGCACGTCTCAACCCAAGCTCAGCCAGGTGGTGGCCATCATGGAAGCCAATCTTGAGGAGCCAGTAGGGCTGGATGAACTGGCCGCCTTGAACGATGTGTCGGTGCGGCAACTGGAGCGTTTGTTTAACAAGTACCTGCAACGTACCCCGAGCCAGTACTACCTGGAATTGCGCTTGTCGAGGGCGCGTCAGTTGCTGCTGCGCAGTGAGTCCCAGGTACGCGATATCGCCCTGGCCTGCGGTTTCGCCTCGCCTGCGCACTTCTCCAAGTGTTACAGCCGATTCTTTGGCCTGTCCCCCATGGGCGAGCGCAAAAAAGGCGCATTGCAGTAACGTCTTTGGAACGCAGTCTTGAACTGCAATGGCATCCTTCGCAGTGCTTGCATCGCAGGCAAGCCTGCTCCAACAGAGCCCGCGCCAGCTGTAGGAGCCGGGCTTGCCCGCGATGGCATCGGTGGGGTGCCAGTACCTTCGCGGTGCTTGCATCGCAGGCAAGCCTGCTCCAACGAAGACGAGCCGCCTGTAGGAGCCGGGCTTGCCCGCGATGGTATCGCTGTGGTGCCAGTGCCTTCGCGGTGCTTGCATCGCAGGCAAGCCTGCTCCAACGAAAACCGAGCCGCCTGTAGGAGCCGGGCTTGCCCGCGATGGCATCGCTGTGGTGCCAGTGCCTTCGCGGTGCTTGCATCGCAGGCAAGCCTGCTCCAACGAAAACCGAGCCGCCTGTAGGAGCCGGGCTTGCCCGCGATGGCATCGCTGTGGTGCCAGTGCCTTGGCGGTGCTTGCATCGCAGGCAAGCCTGCTCCAACGAAGACCGAGCCGCCTGTAGGAGCCGGGCTTGCCCGCGATCGTATCGCTGTGGTGCCAGTGCCTTCGCAGTGCTTGCATCACAGGCAAGCCTGCTCCAACAGAGCCCGCGCCAGCTGTAGGAGCCGGGCTTGCCCGCGATGGCATCGGCGCGGTGCCAGTACCTTCGCGGTGTTTGCATCGCAGGCCTGCCTGGCGAATCAATCAATCCCGCAGCGCTGCATGCGCTGTTTCCCGCACCGACAGCATCGCCACCAGCGCGACCAAGGCTGCCGCCAACAAGTACCAGGCAGGCGCCATCTTGTTGCCCGTCAGTTGGATCAACCACGTGGCGATAAACGGCGCAGTACCACCAAACAAGGCGTTGGCGATGTTGAAGCTGAAGGCAAAGCCGCTGAAGCGCACCCGGGTCGGGAAAATCTCTGCGAGAAAACTCGGCAAGGTACCGTCGTTCATGGCCAGCATGGCGCCGAAGATGATCTGGATCATCAGAATGACCACCAATGGCTGATGATCCAGCATGCCGAACAATGGGAACGTCAGTAACAGGAACAACACCGACGCCATGACCAGCATGGTCTTGCGACCGAAGAAGTCGGACAGTTTGCCCATGAGGAAAATCAGGCCGATGTAGGTCGCCAGTGAGACGGTCGAGGCAATGAAGGAGTCGCTCTCACTCATCCCCATTTCCGTCGACAGGTAGGTCGGCATGTAACTGAGCAACAGGTAAAAGGCCACAGCGTTGAGGCAGGTGACGCCGATACCGATGATGACGCTGCGACGATGCACGGTCAGCAATTCGCGGATCGGCGCTGCTGTTGCACATTCCTTGTTTTCCAGGCGCTGCTCCATTTCCAGGAACTTGGGGGTGTCCTGCAGGCTCATGCGGATGTAACGGCCGACCAGGCCAAAAGGTGCTGCCAACAAGAACGGCACGCGCCAACCCCAGCTTTGCATGTCTTCGCTGCTCAACAGGCCATGCAGGCCCGCAACGAAGGCCGCGCCGAACAGCAACCCTGCGGCAGTACTCGCCGGCACGATGCTGGTGTACAGCCCTCGCTTGCCTTGTGGCGCATACTCAGCAAGAAATGCCGAAGCACCGGCGTACTCACCGGAAGCAGAAAAACCCTGGACCAGTCGGATAAGCAATAGCAACGCCGGTGCCCACAAGCCGATGTGCCCATAGGTGGGCAGGACACCGATGCAAAACGTCGAAATGGACATGATCAGGATGGAATAGGACAACGCATTTCGACGCCCATACTTGTCACCGAAGTGCCCCCATACCAATCCGCCCAGAGGGCGAACGATAAAGGACAAAGCGAATACGGCAAAGGTTGCAAGCAAACCCGTGGCTTTATCGGTTTGCGGGAAAAAGGTGGCGGCGATGACTGTGGCCAGATAGCCGTAGGCGGCGTAATCGAACCATTCGACGAAGTTACCCATGAAACTGGCACGCGCTGCCTTGCGCAGTGCCTGCCGTTCAGCATCTTGCTCGCGTGAATGAAACCGGGCTGACGTCAGCGTGGAGGTGGTAGACATGACAAGTACCCTTTTTATTGTTATTTCCGGCGAAATGTAGGGCTGGCTCGCTTCTCCCCTGGCAACGTTGACCAGGGAAAAAAAAGCCGCACATCCCTGTGCGGCGTATCACGTTTACTTCTTGATGATGTTCTTCTCTGGCCCGTAAGGGAACTTGGTGATGTTCTCCGAACCCTGCTCGTTGACGATCAGGATGTCGTGTTCGCGATAGCCACCAGCACCCGGCATGCCTTCAGGCAGCATGATCATCGGCTCGATCGACACCACCATGCCTGGCTCGAGTACTGTATCGATATCCTCGCGCAACTCCAGGCCCGCCTCGCGGCCGTAGTAGTGGCTGAGGGTGCCGAATGAATGCCCGTAACCGAAGGTACGGTACTGCAACAGGTCGTGCTGAAGGTAGATCTCGTTCAGCTCTCGAGCGATGTCGCTGCAACGCATGCCAGGCTTGATCAGCTTCAGGCCCGCTTCATGGACCTGGACGTTGACGTTCCACAAGCGCAGGTGCTCGTCGGAGCAGTGATCGAGGAACAGGGTGCGCTCAAGGGCGGTGTAATAACCGGCGATCATCGGGAAGCAGTTGAGGCTCAGAATATCCCCTTTGTTGACCTTGCGACTGGTCACTGGGTTATGGGCGCCGTCGGTGTTGATGCCCGACTGAAACCAGGTCCAGGTGTCCATCAGCTCGCCTTCAGGGAAGCTGCGGGCGATCTCGCGCACCATCGCCTGAGTAGCGTGCAATGCCACTTCGTATTCAGGTACCTGGTCACGCAATGCTTCGACTACCGCCGCACCGCCGATGTCGGCGATGCGCGCGCCATGACGAATCATGACGTGTTCTTCTGCGGACTTGATCATGCGCATACGCATGCAGGGTGCGGCGATGTCGACCAATTGCGCCTGCGGATAACGCGCAGCGAGCTTCGCATGGTTCTGCAGGTTCAGATGGTCGAACTCGATACCGATGCGGCCCGCTTTGGGAAGCGCTTGTTCGATGGCGACGAAGAAGTTGTCACGCTGCCAGTCGGTGTAGACGATGTTGTCGGTGCCCACGGTACGACGCCATGGCTGACCACCGTCAATGTTGGCGCTGATCGACACCACCTTGTCCTGGGTCACGACCAACGCGTAAGGGCGGCCGAAGGAGCAGTAAATGAAATCGCTGTAGTAGTTGACGTTGTGGTAGGAAGTGAACACCGCCGCATCGATATCCTGGGCCGCCATATAAGCACGCAGCTTGGCCTGGCGATCGGCATATTCCTGCTCGGAAAAGGTCGATTGGACTTTATCGCCGTTGCGGATCTGGATTGTTTTTGGCATTTGCATCGTCTGTGTTCCTTGTCATTGTTAGCGATTCGGTACACCGCTTTTGGCCGGGTCCGTGAGGAGCATTGCAGCAGATACCCAGGGGCATCTTTTGTACGTGCCCGACCCGAAATTGGTTAGATCCGAATCGTGGACACCACGGCCAAAAAAAACCGGCCCCGAGAAATCTCGGGGCCGGACAGGTGTCGCGCCAGTAATGCCCTCAATGCAGCGGCGGGGAACTCATGCGACGACGATGCACGCGCTCATCCTTGGGGGGAACGCCATAGTGTTCACGGTAGCGCTTGGAGAAATGCTGGGTTGAAATGAAGCCGCACTCAGTCGCGACCTGCATCACCGGCAGCGCCGTCTGCCGGAGCAGCTGCCGTGCCCGCATCAACCTCAACTTCTGGTAATAGCGCATGGGGGTACTGTAGAGATACTTCAGAAACAACCGCTCCAACTGCCGCCTGGAAACACTCAGGTAGCTGGCCAGTTCATCGAGGCTAAGCGGTTCGCGCAGGTTGCTTTCCATCAACGCCACGACTTCCTGCAGTTTCGGCTGCGCATGCCCCAGCATGTGCTTGAGTGGCAAGCGCTGATGGCCCTGTTCGTTGCGCCGGTGATCAAAGGCCAGGGTCTCACAGATCTGCGCCACCAGTTCTGACCCATGCCCCGCGCCAATCAACCGCAACATCATGTCCAGGGAAGCGGTACCGCCTGAGGCCGTATAACGATCGCGGTCAATCACAAACAATTGCGCGCTTAGGGTGACCCCAGGAAAACCCTCCTGCATGTCCATCAGGTAGGGCCAGTCGACACTGCAATCGTAACCATCAAGCAGGCCGGCTGCGGCCAAGGCCCAGCTCCCAGAGCACACACCGCCCAAGTGCAGCCCCTGTTCGGACTGTGACTTGAGCCAGGACGCCTGTTCAGCAGTACAACTGCGCTCAATGCCTTTGCCGCCACACACAAACAGTGCGTCCATTGCTGGTGCATTACTGGCAGCCGCGTTGGGAGATATCTGCAGGCCATTGCTGGCCCATACCGGGCGACCATCCAGGGTCAAGGTGTGCCAACGATAGAGCTCCTGCCCCGACAACTGATTGGCCAGGCGTAGCGGCTCAACGGCGCAAGACATGGCCATCAGGGAGAAGTTGTTGACCAGCAAAAAGCCCACCGACTCAAGTACGCGCTCATGCGGACCGTGCTGTTTATCGTCGATTGCCATAGTGGTATTTGTCATCAAAACCTGCCACCTCTGCGCAAGAATTAAGCGCGCTTGGGTGGATTATCAGATCTACAACACCGCCGACATTGTCTGAATTCGACCCTCGATTGTTTACATTCGGCGCCCACCTGGCGTGGGTCCATGTCGTTTCGAAGGGGAAGCAGGCGCGCCAGAAGCACTGGCGGCGGGGGAAGGAAAAAGCCGGCCTGCTCTGAGAGCAGGCCGTATACAGGTCAGTGATAGAGGGCGCCAGCGAGGTCTGGCGTCAAACGCTTTCTGTCGAAGCGACCTTAATGGTTTGCACAGCAGTCTTCCTGGCGTTGAAGATTGAGCCCATGCAGACGATGCACAGCGTGAGCGCACCGGTAGCAATCACTTCCATACGATGCTCTGGCAACATCAACATAACGGTCAGGATGCTCAAGATACAGAAAATGACCAGGTAGCTGAGCCATGGGTAAAACCACATCTTGAATGCAATGTGCTGCCCCGACTCATTCAATTTCTTGCGAAGTTTGAGCTGAGAAACCGCAATCACGAGGTACACCAGCAGTGCGACAGCGCCCGAACTGGCAAGCAGGAACGAGAACACTTCATCGGGCGCGAAGTAATTGAGCGCGGTCGTCAGAAAGCCGACGGCGGTGCTCGTCAGTACCGCCACATAGGGCACACCCGACGATGTAGTTTTCTGCAGCACTTGCGGGCCATCTCCACGCTTGCTCAGGGAGTAGACCATGCGCGAGGCCGTATAGATGGCTGAGTTGAGGCAGCTGGCCACCGCTATCAGTACCACAATATCGACAATCATCTTCGCCTGCGGAACGTTCATCAGCTCAAGCGCTCGCTGATAAGAACCCACCTCCCGAAGCATGGGGTCATTCCAGGGAACAATGGAGATGATGAGGAAGACCGAGACAATGTAGAAAATACCCATGCGCCAGACGACCGAGTTTGTCGCGCGGGTAATCTGCTTGGCCGGGTTCTGGGATTCAGCCGCTGCAATCGTGACGATTTCCGTGCCCATGAAACTGAATACGGTGGTAAGCATCGCGCCGATGACAGCGGTCATGCCATTAGGCATGAAGCCACCAAACGTCTTGCTCAGCTCCATGACGCCACTCACCTCTCTACCGGGCAATGCGCCTGCCAGGGCCAGCCCACCAATGGCGATGAAGCCCAATACCGCAATGACTTTGAGCATGGCGAACCAGAACTCGAACTCGCCATAACGCGCCACGCTGAACAGGTTGGTTACCGTCAGCAGCGCGGTAACCGCAATTGCAAACTCCCACGTCTGCACCGCAGGGAACCAGGCGTGCAGAATAGCAGCGGCGGCAATGGCTTCGATTGGAATCACCAACACCCAGAACCACCAGTACAACCAGCCGATGGTAAAGCCTGCGCTACGTCCCATCGCCCGCTCGGCATAGGTGGAGAATGATCCGGTATCCGGTGAGGCTACTGCCATTTCGCCCAGCATACGCATGACCAGAACGACCAGCGTGCCGGAAAAAATGTAAGCCAGAATCGCCGCGGGGCCGGCAGACGCGATGGCATGCCCTGAGCCGATGAACAGGCCGGCACCAATGGCACCGGCGATAGAGAGCATGGTGACATGACGCTGCTTGAGGCCTGGGGCCAGAGTGGAGCTGTTGGACATGATATTTACCCTTTTTATTCTATTTAGGAGGGTGAAGAATCAGCTGCAGGTTGTTGTTTCGGCGCTCACGGGTGCTCTTATGTTGTCAGATCAAACGCCTCCCGCACTGCGGCGCTGATACCGGAGACACAGACACTCAGGATCAGTTCGCCTTTCTCGCGGCTGGAGCCTTTAGGGGAAGACAGGGTTCCACATGCCGGCGTGCGCTCTGGGATGATGGGAAAGACGTCATACGGCGGGAAGGTGGCCGGGGGATGGTCGACAGCACGGCTCAGATCGACCTTGTCGGGGTGCAGGGCCAGCATCAGCGACGTCTCGAAGACACCGCCATGTTCGATATCCCAACCGAGGAAACCTTCGGGATAAAGCTGTTCAATCACGGCCGGGTCGTTAATGAAGTCCCAGTAGGACAGCACCACCACTTTGAAATCGTTGATGCCGCCATAACGGAGTTCGCGAAGGGCAAGGTCAATACCTTCGACAATGAACATCGAGTTTTCGTAATGCCCATTCATCAACACCAGCTTGCGCGCACCATGACGTGCCAGCTCTCGAATGATGTCCTGAACGGTATGGGTCAGCGTGGCGCCATCAAGGCTCGTCGTTCCGGGAAAGTGGTTGCCACCCCCCGATTTTTGCTGAGACTTGTACCCATAGGCCAGCGCGGGCAAAACCAGGCCATCGACATTGAACGCTACCGCCTTGCAGACCGCTGTCGGCAACAGGACATCGACCTCCATGCACATGTGATGGCCATGCTGCTCCAATGCGCCGACGGGCAGGAATATCGGGCAACCGTCGGCCACCTTCTGCGCATATTCTGGCCAGGTGAGTTCGCCGATCACTACGCTGTTGTTCATGCACACACCCTCTGTAAGTGTCTTATTATCTTCATGTTTTTCAAGCGCCGAACCGCGCGCCACTATAGTTACTGCCGTGGTACAGCGGTAGCCTTGTTTTGTGCACTGCCCCGTTGGGGAACATGCACGCCGTGCGTGCCCCGATGCTCAATCGCCGCGCAGGATCAACGCACACGCGCCGTCCCATTCGGCAACGATGTCTTGTCCATTGCGCAGGCCAAGTCGGTTGTAATCGGCATGCGGTTTCTGCACCTGCAGTTCAAGCCCATCGCCGGCATCAAGGTAGATATTCACCATCGAGCCAATGAACTCTTCACCGACCACGGTACAGGCCAGGCGGTTGGACCGGCTGGGGTGCAGGGTCAGGTTGATATGCTCGGCGCTCAGGCAGACAGTGACCTGCTCGCCAGCAGCGATCGCCTTGCCCTCCGGTCGCCGCGCAAGAAACTCACCGTGCTGCGAGCCGACACGAACCAGCCCCCTCTCGTCGAAACCTGTGACCGTGCCGCAGAGGATATTCTTGCCACCAATGAACTCGGCGACGAAGCGGTTGTGCGGCTCCAGGAAAACGTCCTTCGGCGAGCCTATCTGCTCTACCCTGCCCCGACTCATGATCACCACACGGTCGGCCATGGCGAAGGCTTCGGACTGACTGTGCGTGACGTAGACGAAGGTAATGCCAAGGTCCTTCTGCAGCCCGGTCAGCACGCCCTGCATGCGCACGCTCAAATGAGCATCGAGTGCGCTCAGCGGTTCATCGAGCAACAGGATTGATGGCTCGGTGACCAGCGAGCGTGCCAGCGCCACACGCTGACGCTGGCCGCCGGAGAGCAGGCTGATGTCACGCATGGCAAACTCTTCCAAGCCAAGCCGCTCAAGCCATTGCAGCGCCTTCTTGCGTCGCTCGGCCTTCGCCATGCCGCGCATCCGCAGGCCAAACTCGACGTTCTCGACCACATTGAGGAACGGGAACAGCGCCAGGTTCTGCCAAACCAGCGGCGTCTCCCGCTCCCAGGAATACAGGTCGTTGATCCGTTCGTCGTTGAGACGTATCTCGCCTTCAGTCGGCTTGTCGAGCCCGGCGAGCATGCGCAGCGTCGTGGTCTTGCCGCAGCCGCTCGAGCCCATGATCGCAACAAACTCGCCCTTGTAAATTTCAAGGTTCATGCGCTCGACAGCATGGTAACTGCCGAAATTCTTGACCACGTTATCGAATACCACCAGCGGTTGAGTCATGGCTGAAATCCTTCGGGTCCAGTTATGTACCAGGGTGACATCAAACCGTTGCAGGCTTGTTTCGCCGCATCAGCAGCAGTTGTGCGAGGATCACCAACGTCATCGTCGTGATGAAGACAATCGTGCCGATCGCATTGATGGTCGGGCTCACCTGCCCCTGCAACGTATTCAGGATGCGTACCGGAACCGTTTCGTTGAGCCCGGACACGAACCAGGCGACGGCGAACTCATCGAAAGAAACAGCCATGGTCACGAACAGCGCAGCGAAGATGCTTGGGGCGGTGAACGGCAGGATTACAAAGCGCATGGCCTTCCATTGATTGGCACCGAGGTTCCAAGCCGCCGCCTCGATGTTCGGATCCATCTGCGCAAGGCGCATCCGGATCACCGCCATCGCGAACGGTGCACACATCACCACGTGACTGATCATCACCGCGTAGATCTCGCCGGAAAGCCCGACCCGCGACAGGAAAGCCAGCATGGCCAACCCCATGATCACCACCGGAATGGTCGGCGGCAGCAACGCCAGCGCCATGTAGATCGACTTGCCAAAGAACTGATAGCGGTAGTCGGTATAGGCCGCGGTGAAGCCCAGCACGGTCGACACCAGGGACACCACCACACCCACCATCAGGCTGTTCTTGAATGCCTGCCACACCGCTGGGTCGGCGGCGATGGTCTCGTACCAGTGCAGGCTGAAACCACCCAATGGCAAGGACGGGAAACGGTCGATGTTGAATGAGAACACGACGCTGCCGGCAATCGGCGTGAAGATGAAGACAAACACCAGCACCACGTAACTGCGCAGCACCAGGTTGATCAGACGATGCTCGTTCATGCACGCCTCCGATAAGCGAAGCGAACCGCTGCGAAAGCCGTGATCAACAACGTAACGATCATCATCGTTGCAATCACCGCCGCACGTGGCCATTGCTGGCCGGACTTGGTGGTATCAGTGATCAGCGTGCTCAAGGTCGGCGGCTGGCCACCGCCCAGATAGAGCGGGCTGACGAAGTCACCGAACGTCAGGATGAAGCAGAACAGCGCCGCGACGACGATACCGATTCGTGCCGACGGCACCACCACCAGAAACACCGTGCGTATCCGCCCGCAACCCAGATTGTGCGCGGCCTCTATCAGCGAACGATCGATGTACATCAGGCTGAACAATTGCAGCAAAACCACCAGCGGCAAGCACAGCGTGAAGTAACCGACATAGGTTGCAAACGCAGTATTCAGCATTGTCAGGGGTTCCAGCCCGAACTGGCCCAGCGCGGCATTGAGGATGCCGTTATCACTGAGGAACACCTGCCATGAATAGGTGCGCACCAGATAGCTGGTGAAGAACGGTGTGATCAGCAACAGCACGATCAACTGTTTTACCGACTCACGGAACTTGAACGCGATGGTGTAGGCGCAGGGCAACGCCACCACACTGATCAGCACTGCCGCCCCCGCAGCCATCGCCAGGGTATGGGCATAGGCGTCCCAGAAGAACCCGCGGCTGAGCATGTAGCTCCAGTTCAGCCACTCGAACGTCGGCACCATCCGGAAGTTGCGTACGACCCAAAAACTGATCGCCACCAGAAACGCCAGCGGGAATACGAAGAAGACCGACTGCCAGATCAGTATCGGCATCGAGAAGCTGAGGCCGTACCCGGGCAAGCGCAAGCCCCTTCTGCCGCCACGCGGCTGCACCGTGCTGCCGTTGGTAACCACAGGCGGCGAAATCTTTAACTTGTTTGACATCATTGCGACCACCTCCGCACGCTTCGTCAAGCACCCTTGTATTCGGACCAGAAGTCGTTCCAGTCCTCCAGGCTCTGCTGGACCGGAAGCTCGCGGTACTTGATGCGACCTGCACGGATGTCATCCATGACGTTGTGCTGACCGAGCACCATGCCTTGACGCTTGGCTTCGGCGGGATCGGTCTTGTTCAGCAGCTCCCACCCCCGCTTGTTGGGGATGAGTGCGGGATAGGCGGCCATTTTCGCCGACTTGACCTGGCCTTCCGGCGAGGTGATGTATTGGATGAACTTCTTCGCCAGCTCCGGGCTGTGCGCGTTCTTGGCAATGCAGTAGGACTCCGTCCATTGCAACCCTCCCTCCTCCGGCACCACGGTTTTCAGCGGCGCGCCGGAGCGCTGCAACACACCTGTGATCCAGTCGCCGATGCCGCACATCGCATGGATCTGACCGTTCTTGAGCGACGAGAAGGTTCCGCCATAATCGAAGAACCCGCCGATCTGCGGACGCAGGGTCATCATCTTCTGCTTGACGCTTTGCCAGTGCGCGGGATCGATGTCGTAGGGCCGCGCATTGGCATTGGCCAAACTGATCTGCCCCAGGTTGGGCAAGTGCCAATCGAAGTGCCCGACCTTGCCCTTGAGGCTGTCGTCCCAGAACACGCTGTAGCTGCGCACCTTGGCTTCAGGAACAAGCAAAGTGTTGTAGGCGATGCCGAGAAAGCCGAAGCGAATCAAGACCGAGTACAGTTCATCGCCTTTCCAGTGCCCGGGGAAGTGCTGGAATTCGGGGTAGAAATCGTCGAAGGGGTAGTCGGCGGGATCGAGCCGCTCAATGTATTCAGCGGCATTGAGTTGCTGCACGTACTCGGCATCAGACAGGATCAGGTCGAAGGTGCCGGGCGGGGACTGCGATATCAACCCGAGCATGTTATCCCCGCCAGTATAGTACTTGGCCCGGACCTTGACCCCATACTGGCGCTCGAAATCGGCAACGATATCCGGTTCGGCGTGCCCGGCCCATGCCAGGATAACCAGCTCTTTTTCCGCTGCCGCGAAACTTCTCATCGGAAGGAAACTGGAAAGTGCGGCGGTACCCGCCAGGATACTGCTGGTTTTGATGAACGTACGGCGTGAAAGGTCGATGCTTTTTTTCATTATTGTCTCTCCTCGGTGATGGAAAGTTGCTTCTGTCCTTCTGGCCTCGCCTCTTGCTTTTTTCTGTTTGGGTACGCGAACAGAGGAGGAATACCGTCAACGCCCCTCTTCCTCTCAGCCCCGCCGCTGCAACATAAACATTGAATTGAATGCGCCCATGCAACGCATGCATTGACGGATTCCCGAGAAGCATTGCAGCAGATACCCACACGCCGTTTTTGTACGTGTCCGACCTGAAATTGATCAGATCCGCCCTCGCCGATTTTATTGGGCTCAGGCGTGCCAAACTGCTGACGTACACCGCTCGATTGGCGATTTTTGCGTACTTCAAGGACGGCATCCCCAGGTTGTTCTTTCAATGGGCCGCCACGTTTTTCTGAAACAGCTAATTCACCCGGACAACACAAATAATAAAAAGTAGAGGGTTGTATGACGATTCGCTTCAAACTCATAGCCGCCTTTATTGGCGTCACGTTGATTCCCGTATTGATGATTACGTTGTTTGTCGCCAACCAGGCGATGAACAGGGAACGCGAACAGTTCAACCAGAGCAGCATTAAACAAATTCATGAAGTGGATAATGCCTTTTCTTTCTTCCTTGAAAGTGTCGCAGAAAACGTCACGCTATTGAGTCAGACGCAGGTATTGAAGTCCGCCGACAATACCCTTCAGCGTTATATCGAAACATCACACGTGACGAAGATGCACGCCCCTGATAGCGGGGTGGGCGCTGCGATCTATGAGCTGTTCGCACAGATGGGCAAATCGCACCCCAGTTACGCCTACGTCTATGCGGCCACGAGCCAGGGGCATTATCTGCAATGGCCAGAGTCAGATATCCGCGCCCACTACGACCCACGTGAACGGCCTTGGTTCAAGGCCGCCCTTACGGGCAATGGCAAGCCTGTTCGCACGCAGGCTTATACGTTTGCCGAGGATAACGCCGTTATTGTTTCCACGGCACAGACCTTTATCGATGCCGATGGCGGAACGGGTGTCGTGTCGCTGGACGTTTCGCTGAACAAGTTGACCGAAGTGGCCGGAAAGATCCGTTTTGGTAACAACGGCTATCTGTTGTTAGTGGAGAGTGATGGCAACGTGCTGGCCGACCCAATGCACCCCACCAACAATTTCAAAGCCCTGGCGAGCCTGGGTGACGGGTATGCCTTTCTTGCCAACCAACCAGCAGGTTTCTACACCGTGCAACTGGATGGCAAAGACTACAACGCCAGCGTGTACAAGTCGCAAACCTTGGGCTGGACCTACATTGCCCTGATCGAGAGCAGCGAAATCAACGCTGGCGGCTGGCACCTGGTGTGGGTGATCACATTGCTGGGCGCTGTCCTGGTGATGATCTTCGGGCTGTGCGGCGTAGCACTGTCCCACGTGCTGATTGCACCGATCAACACAACCTCAGCGGGCTTGCGCGATATTGCCAGCGGCGAGGCCGACCTGACGCGCCGTTTACAGATCAAGGGCAACGATGAAACCGCGCAAATGGCCAAGGGCTTCAATGGCTTTGTCGACAGTATCCAGAACTTGATCAAGGATATTCGCGCGTCCAGCGCGCAGGTCGAACAAGGCGCTGCGGCTATCGGTGTCCAGGCCAGCCAGCTCGACGATACGGCACAACGTCAGTCGACGGCGGTGGACATGGTGTCTACTGCGTTCCATGAAATGGTCGCCACCGCCAATGAAGTGGCGATCAACTGCAATCGCGCCGCTGAAGCCGCACAGCACGGCCAGGACCAGGCGCACAAAGGCCAGCAGGTTATCGGGCTCATGGTCAGCCAGGTCGGCAGCCTGGGGGACCGTATTCGTCAGGCCGCGGAGTCGATCAGCCAACTGGAGCACAATACCCAGGGTATCACCGCCATTCTCGACACCATCCGCGGTATCGCTGAGCAGACCAACCTGTTGGCGCTCAATGCCGCCATCGAGGCCGCACGCGCAGGCGATCAGGGACGTGGTTTTGCGGTAGTGGCCGACGAAGTGCGGGCATTGGCCAAGCGCACCTCCGATTCAACCGAACAGATCAACGGCTTGCTCGGCAAACTGGTCAGCAGCAGCCAGAGCGTGGCGATGGAAATGCATCACAGCCTGGTGCAGTCAAACGAATCGGTCGAATTTACGGCTCAGGTGGAGGCAGCATTTGCCGGTGTGCATGAGGCCGTGACGACGATCAAGGATATGAATACCCAGATTGCCACCGCCGCCGAAGAACAACATGCCGTGGCCGAAGACATCAACCGCCATATCGCCGACATTCACAGCGATGCCAGTCGTATCAGTGAAGTATCCAGTGTGTCCAGGACCACCACGCGCTCGCTGACCCAGATCTCAAGCGAGTTGAACACCTTGGTGGGGCGCTTCCGCACCGATTGAGTGCTGTACAGGTGTGTTGGCAGGCTAGGCCTGCAACGGCGTCAACGCGACTTCGCGACGTGGATTTGATACGGCTTGAAAATACCCGCCAGTTTTCCATTGTCGCGCAGTTGCTGCAGCAGCCCCTGGAACGCTTCGCCGCTGATCGGTGCACCGGGGCGCAACAGGGCGAAGTGATGGTAAACCTGATCCACTCGTTCGGAGGCCAACAGCTGTTCAGCGCTGCCAGGATTACGCGCCAGGTAATCCGACAGGTACGAACGGGTAACCAAGGCAATATCCGCCCGGTCGCGCTGAACCATCAACAGGTTGCTGTCGTGGGAATAGGTCAGCGTGGCGTTGTAAAGCTCAGCCAGGTCGCGTGGGTTTGAGTTGAACTTGGCAAAGGCGTAGTGATAGCCACTGAACAGTGCCAGCCGCTTGCCCTGAAGGTCGGCAAAATACGCTTGATCACGGCCAGGCAGGCGATGGGTAACGAACACCTCGGCATCCTCAAGCCCCATGTCGACGCTGGCATGAGGAATCTGTTGCCAGCCCCATTCAGGGTTCTCGAAGATCGCCATATCGATGCGACCGTGCTGGAAGTCGCGAAAGCGTCGCGGGATCGACGTGGGCACCAGAACGAAGCGGTACTGCTGCTGCAGTTGGTTGAGGGCATCGATCAGTTGCGGCAACAAGCCTGTATCAGCGCCTTGCTCGGGGCGTACCGTGTAAGGAGGGAAATGCGCGGCGCCCACCCGGACCTCAACATCCTCGAAGGCACTTGCCGACGGAGCGAGCCACGCCATGGCAAACAGCAGCAGAGCGGACAATAGCGGCGGCAATGGCACGGACTTCAAGGCTACACACTCTCGACGGACGGGACGTGGACGCCCTTTAAGCTAGGCGTTTTACCACGTTTGCACAACCAAAGAGTAGGCCAGCAAGGGCGCCACCGCTGCCAAAACAGGGGATATCCTAAACGCCGCGCATTGGCTACGCTCTAGCCAGCATATTGGATGGGAAGCGAATGATGGGGCATTGGCTGGTAATCGACCTGGAAGCCACCACTGACGACGGTGGCTGGCCAGTCGCGGAAATGGAAATCATTGAAATCGGTGCCAGCCTGGTCAACCGCGACGGCCGGGAGGTGGACCACTTCCAGCGGTTTATACGGCCACGGCGTCGCCCCCAACTGACCACGTTCTGCCGCGAGCTGACCCATATCAGCCAGACCAATGTCGATACGGCAGCCTCGTTCATGGAGGTCTGGGCACAATTCGAGCGCTGGCTCAGCCACCATCAGCCGCACCTTGAGGGTTGGGTCAGTTGGGGGGACTACGACCGCAAGCAGTTGCTGCAGGAATGGCAACAGCATGAGGTCGACAGCCTATTGGCCAACATTCCCCATATCAACCTGAAACAGCGCTTCGCCAAGGCCCGACACCTGCAACGTCCACTCGGCCTGAATGGCGCGCTGCAACTGGCCGGCCTGCAGTTTTGCGGGCAGCAGCACCGCGCCCTGGAAGATGCCCGCAACACGGCGCGCCTGCTACCGTTGACCCTGCCTGCCAGCGGCATTTGAAAGCGGATGACGGCAACCGGGCGCTTGGGCATACTGGCCAACCTTTTTCCCCCCTTTTCAGGAGTCGCCCATGTTTAAAGTCAACGAGTACTTTGATGGCACGGTCAAATCCATCGCATTTGGCACCGCCGAAGGTCCAGCCACGATTGGCGTGATGGCTCCGGGCGAATACGAGTTCGGTACCAGCCAGCGCGAAATCATGCATGTGGTCTCCGGCGCCCTGACCGTCAAGCTGCCAGACAGCGACAACTGGGAAACCTTCAGCGCTGGCAGCCAGTTCAATGTACCGGCCAACAGCAAGTTCCAACTGAAAGTCGCCGTCGACACCGCCTACCTTTGCGAGTACCGCGGTTAAGCAATCGTCGCCGGGGTTGCCCTGACCCCGGCACTCACTTCATCAATGAAGCGCACAACCCGGTCTGCCGCCGTCTGTAAATGATCGGCATGACTGAACCCCGACGCCTTGAGTGGCTTCAAGTCATGGTCAGCGGCGTGCAGCCAGCACAGCTCGATGGCTGACGACAACGCATACCCCTCCACCGTTTGGCGATTGCCCAGCGCGTCACGTTCGCCCTGAATGATCAGGGTCGGCGTCTTCAGTGCTGCCAGATGCGCTACCCGAGGTTTTTCTGGCTTGCCCGTCGCATAGAACGGATACCCCAGGCAAACCAGTGCATCGGCGCCCAGTTCATCGGCCAACAAGCTCGCCATGCGCCCGCCCATGGACTTGCCACCGATGGCCAGCACCCCAGCGACCGATGGTCGCACTTGACAGTACACCTCGCGCCAGTATTCGAGCAGTACCGCCTGCGGATTCGGCGGCCTTTTGCCGCCATCCAGCCGCCGCTGAGCCATGTAGGGAAACTCAAAGCGCAACACCCCCAACCCTTGCCCCGCAAGCCTTTGCGCCATGTCTTCCATGAACGCGCTGTCCATGGGGGCGCCTGCGCCGTGGGCCAGAATCAACACGTCGCGACAGGGTTTATCCCCCTGATTTTGCGGGGCATTCCAGCGCCAGCCACGCGCCGCAACCCGTTGCGCCCATTGATCCCCGTCAATACCGGCCAATTGCCCATTACTCATGCTTGCCTCGCTAATAAGTCTGCCTATAACCGTGGATGGGAACCCATACATGAACACAACCAGCAGTACCGCCTACAACTACAAGGTGGTCCGCCAATTCGCCATTATGACGGTGGTGTGGGGGATAGTCGGGATGGGACTCGGCGTTTTTCTTGCCGCGCAACTCGTCTGGCCTTCACTCAACTTCGACCTCCCCTGGACCAGCTTCGGGCGCCTGCGCCCGCTGCACACCAACGCGGTGATCTTCGCCTTCGGTGGTTGTGCATTGTTCGCCAGCTCCTACTACTCGGTGCAACGCACCTGCCAGACCACGCTGTTTTCGCCGCGTCTGGCCGCGTTCACCTTCTGGGCCTGGCAACTGGTCATCGTCCTGGCTGCCGTATCCCTGCCGCTGGGCTTCACCAGCTCCAAGGAATACGCTGAGCTGGAATGGCCAATCGACCTGCTGATCACCATCGTATGGGTCGCTTACGCCGTAGTGTTCTTCGGCACGCTGATGAAACGCACCACCAAGCACATCTACGTGGGCAACTGGTTCTTCGGTGCATTCATCATTACCGTGGCCATCTTGCACATCGTCAACAACCTGGAAGTGCCGGTCAGCCTGACCAAGTCCTACTCACTGTACAGTGGCGCCACTGACGCCATGGTCCAGTGGTGGTACGGCCATAACGC
This sequence comes from Pseudomonas sp. HLS-6, assembly GCF_002753995.1. Lineage (NCBI taxonomy): Bacteria > Pseudomonadati > Pseudomonadota > Gammaproteobacteria > Pseudomonadales > Pseudomonadaceae > Pseudomonas > Pseudomonas sp. HLS-6. The sequence continues at coordinate 1,739,023 of NZ_CP024478.1, read as the reverse complement.
CGTAGGCTTCTTCCTGACCGCAGGCTTCCTCGGCATGATGTACTACTTCGTGCCCAAGCAAGCCGAACGTCCGGTGTACTCCTATCGCCTGTCGATCGTGCACTTCTGGGCACTGATCACCCTGTACATCTGGGCCGGCCCGCACCACCTGCACTATACCGCCCTGCCAGACTGGGCTCAGTCGCTGGGCATGGTCATGTCGCTGATCCTGCTGGCCCCAAGCTGGGGTGGCATGATCAACGGCATGATGACCCTCTCGGGCGCCTGGCATAAGCTGCGCAGCGACCCGATCCTGCGCTTCCTGGTGGTATCGCTGGCGTTCTACGGCATGTCGACCTTCGAAGGCCCGATGATGGCCATCAAGACCGTCAACGCGCTGTCCCACTACACCGACTGGACCATCGGCCACGTACATGCGGGCGCCCTGGGCTGGGTCGCGATGATCTCCATCGGCGCGCTGTACCACATGATCCCGAAAGTCTTCGGTCGTGAGCAGATGCACAGCATCGGCCTGATCAACGCCCACTTCTGGCTGGCCACCATCGGCACCGTGCTCTACATCGCCTCGATGTGGGTCAACGGTATCGCCCAAGGCCTGATGTGGCGCGCGGTCAACGCCGACGGCACCCTGACCTACTCCTTCGTCGAGACCCTGGTCGCCAGCCACCCTGGCTTCATCGTGCGCTTCGTCGGCGGTGCCATCTTCCTGACTGGCATGTTGCTGATGGCCTGGAACACCTGGCGCACCGTGACCGTCGCCGCTCCGGCCAAAACCGAAGCCGACGCCGCCACCCAGCTGGCCTGAGGAAAGCGAAATGAAACACGAAACTATTGAGAAGAACGTTTTCCTGCTGGTGCTGCTGATGGTGGTCGCCGTGAGCATCGGTGGCCTGACCCAGATCGTCCCGCTGTTTTTCCAGGACGTCACCAACAAGCCGGTCGAGGGCATGAAGCCCTACACCGCACTGCAACTGGAAGGCCGTGACATCTACATCCGCGAAGGCTGCGTCGGCTGCCACTCGCAGATGATCCGCCCGTTCCGTGCTGAAACCGAGCGCTACGGCCACTACTCGGTTGCCGGTGAGAGCGTCTGGGACCACCCGTTCCTGTGGGGCTCCAAGCGTACCGGCCCGGACCTGGCCCGTGTCGGCGCTCGCTACTCCGACGACTGGCACCGTGCGCACCTGTACAACCCGCGCAACGTCGTGCCTGAGTCGAAGATGCCCGCCTACCCATGGCTGGTGGCCAACCAGGTCGACAGCACGCACACCGAGGCCAAGCTGCGCACCATGCGCACCCTCGGCGTGCCGTACAGCGATGCCGACATCGCCGGTGCCCGCGACGCGGTCAAGGGCAAGACCGAAATGGATGCCCTGGTCGCCTACCTGCAGGTGCTCGGCACCGCGATCAAGAACAAGAGGTAAGCCCCATGGACTTCACACTGGATATCGGCCAGCTACGCGGCCTGGGCACACTGCTGGTGATGATTGCCTTCATCGGCCTGGCCTTCTGGGTGTTCAACGCCCGCCGCGACCGTGACTTTGCCGAGGCACGCCTGCTGCCGTTCGCCGATGATCGCCTGCCCCCTACCGCCAATGAATCCGCCTTGAGGAGTACCCGGCAATGACCACCTTCTGGAGTACGTATATCTGCGTACTGACAATCGGTAGCCTGGTTGGCCTGACCTGGCTGCTACTGGCCACACGCAAAGGCGAAAGCAAAGGTTCCACCGACCAGACCATGGGCCACAGCTTCGACGGCATCGAGGAATACGACAACCCGCTGCCCAAGTGGTGGTTCTGGCTGTTCGTTGGCACCCTGATGTTCTCGGTCGGCTACCTGATCCTCTACCCTGGCCTGGGTAACTGGAAAGGCATGCTGCCTGGCTACAAGGACGGCTGGACCGGCGTTAACGAATGGCAGAAAGAGATGGACAAGGCAGACGCCAAGTTCGGACCGATCTTCGCCAAATTCGCCGCCATGCCAGTGGAGGAAGTGGCCAAGGACCCACAAGCCCTGAAAATGGGTGGCCGCCTGTTCGCCTCCAACTGCTCGGTGTGCCACGGCTCCGACGCCAAGGGCGCCTATGGCTTCCCTAACCTGACCGACAATGACTGGCGCTGGGGTGGCGAGCCGGAGACCATCAAGGCCTCGATCCTCAATGGCCGTCACGGCATCATGCCGGCCTGGGCTGAAGTGATTGGCGAACAAGGTGTAGCCGACGTGGCGGCCTTTGTCCTGACCAACCTCGATGGCCGCACCCTGCCAGAAGGCACGAAAGCCGATCCGGCCAATGGCCAGAAGCTCTTCGCAACCAACTGCGTGGCCTGCCACGGTCCTGAAGGCAAAGGTACCCCGGCCATGGGCGCACCGAACCTGACTCACCCACAGGCGTTCATCTACGGCTCGAGCTTTGCCCAACTGCAGCAGACCATCCGTTACGGCCGCCAGGGCCAGATGCCTGCCCAGCAGGAAATCCAGGGTAACGACAAGGTTCACCTGCTGGCCGCCTACGTCTACAGCCTGTCCAAGGGGAACGAACAGGCCTCTGCCAAGTGAAATGATTTTGTAACTGAGGCTTGACTAAAAACGCCGCACCTTCAGGGGTGCGGCGGCTTATCCCCCCTCCTTCCCCCCGCCTTGCGACCAAGTGTCGCAGCCAGGCACACCCTCGCCTTGCACCGCCATCAATTGGAACTAAGCTTGTTGCCACAGTGGGTGGAATGAGCGGTCCTGCTGCACTTTTCTGGGGCACTCACCGCCAACGATTCGGCGCAAAGGCTGATAGGGCGGCTCATGTCAGCCATCCTCGACCCGACAGCCGTTTCGACAAACGGTGCATCCGCGCGATTGTCCGGTAATAAAAACCGAAAAATCGTACACATAAAAGTAAATTAACTGTGTACAATTTTCGCGCCAGAAAAGCTCGAAAGGGCCGCAACACACGCTCTGGCAAGGATCGGCGCGGATGCCATCGCGTTGCAATAACCACACGGTTTATACATACTTGCGCCGATTTTTACCCTAAAAAAACACCCAAACCGTGGAACCTTAGAATGAGCACAGCAATCAGTCCGACTGCTTATAACTATAAGGTAGTCCGCCAGTTCGCCATCATGACGGTGGTCTGGGGGATCCTTGGCATGGGGCTTGGTGTCTTCATTGCCTCGCAATTGGTATGGCCCCAGCTGAACCTGGACCTGCCCTGGACGACCTTTGGACGCCTTCGCCCGCTGCACACCAACCTGGTGATTTTCGCCTTTGGTGGATGTGCGCTGTTTGCCACCTCCTATTACGTCGTGCAGCGTACCTGCCAGACGCGACTGATCTCTGACAGCCTTGCGGCCTTCACCTTCTGGGGTTGGCAAGCCGTGATCGTCGGTGCACTCATCACCTTGCCGATGGGCTACACCACGACCAAGGAATACGCAGAGCTGGAGTGGCCGATCGCCATTCTGCTGGCCATTGTCTGGGTGACCTACGGTATTGTGTTCTTTGGCACCATCGTCAAGCGCAAGACCAAGCACATCTATGTCGGTAACTGGTTCTACGGCGCCTTCATCGTGGTTACCGCGATGCTGCACATCGTCAACCACATGTCGTTGCCGGTCAGCCTGTTCAAGTCCTACTCGGCTTACTCCGGCGCCACCGATGCAATGATCCAGTGGTGGTACGGCCACAACGCCGTGGGCTTCTTCCTGACCACCGGCTTCCTGGGCATGATGTACTACTTCGTACCCAAGCAGGCCGAGCGTCCGATCTACTCCTATCGCCTGTCGATCGTGCACTTCTGGGCACTGATCACCCTGTACATCTGGGCCGGCCCGCACCACCTGCACTACACCGCCCTGCCAGACTGGGCCCAGTCGCTGGGCATGGCGATGTCGATCATCCTGCTGGCACCAAGCTGGGGCGGCATGATCAACGGCATGATGACCCTGTCGGGCGCCTGGCATAAGCTGCGCACCGACCCGATCCTGCGCTTCCTGGTGGTATCGCTGGCGTTCTACGGCATGTCGACCTTCGAAGGCCCGATGATGGCCATCAAGACCGTCAACTCGCTGTCGCACTACACCGACTGGACCATCGGCCACGTACACGCCGGCGCTCTGGGCTGGGTAGCGATGATCTCCATCGGCGCCCTGTACCACCTGATTCCGAAGGTCTACGGTCGCGAGCAGATGCACAGCATCGGCCTGATCAACGCCCACTTCTGGCTGGCCACTATCGGTACCGTGCTGTACATCGCCTCGATGTGGGTCAACGGTATCACCCAGGGCCTGATGTGGCGTGCAATCAACGATGACGGCACCCTCACCTACTCCTTCGTCGAAGCGCTGCAAGCCAGCCACCCAGGCTTCATCGTCCGTGCACTGGGCGGTGCGTTCTTCGCCTCCGGCATGCTGCTGATGGCGTACAACGTCTACCGTACCGTACGCGCCTCGAAGCCGGCAGAAGCTGAAGCCGCCGCTCAGATCGTAGTTGGAGCTCACTGATGAAGCACGAAGTAGTCGAGAAGAATATCGGCCTGCTGGCCTTCTTCATGGTCATCGCCGTCAGTATCGGCGGCCTGACCCAGATCGTCCCGCTGTTCTTCCAGGACGTCACCAACAAGCCGGTCGAAGGCATGAAGCCGCGCACCGCACTGGAACTGGAAGGCCGTGATGTATACATCGCCAACGGCTGCGTCGGCTGCCACTCGCAGATGATCCGCCCGTTCCGTGCTGAAACCGAGCGCTACGGCCACTACTCGGTTGCCGGTGAAAGCGTCTGGGACCACCCGTTCCTGTGGGGCTCCAAGCGTACCGGCCCGGACCTGGCCCGTGTCGGCGGTCGCTACTCCGACGACTGGCACCGTGCGCACCTGTACAACCCGCGCAACGTCGTGCCTGAGTCGAAGATGCCTTCCTACCCATGGCTGGTAGAGAACAAGCTCGACGGCAAGGAAACCGCCAAGAAGATGGAAGTCCTGCGCACCCTGGGCGTGCCGTACACCGACGAAGACATCGCCGGTGCCCGCGACGCGGTCAAGGGCAAGACTGAAATGGACGCCCTGGTTGCCTACCTGCAAGGGCTGGGCACCATCATCAAAAGCAAACGGTGACCTTGATGGATATCGGGATGATTCGTGGCCTGGGCACCGTCGTGGTGATGGTGGCCTTCATTGGCCTGGCGTTGTGGGTATTCAGTTCTCGACGCAAGTCTGAGTTCGACGAAGCGACCTTGCTGCCTTTCGCGGATGATCCCGAGGCCATCAAGCACGTCGAGCAAGCGCAAGCGAGAGCTTCTAGGAGTAACAACGAATGACTACCTTCTGGAGTCTGTACGTCACCGTTTTGAGTCTGGGCACCATCTTCGCCCTGACCTGGCTGCTGCTGTCCACCCGCAAGGGCCAGCGCAGCGAAGCCACCGATGAAACCGTGGGCCACTCCTTCGATGGTATCGAGGAGTACGACAACCCACTGCCGAAATGGTGGTTCATGCTGTTCGTCGGCACCATCATCTTTGCCCTGGGCTACCTGGTGCTGTACCCCGGCCTGGGCAACTGGAAAGGTATGTTGCCAGGTTATCAGTACCTGGATAACGACAAGAAAACCGAGTTCGCCAACGGCCAGCCTGGCTGGACCGGCGTTCACGAGTGGGAAAAGGAAATGGCGCGTTCGGATGCCAAGTTTGGGCCGATCTTCGCCAAATTTGCTGCCATGCCGATTGAGGAAGTCGCCAAGGATCCGCAAGCACTGAAAATGGGTGGCCGCCTGTTCGCCTCCAACTGCTCGGTGTGCCACGGTTCCGACGCCAAGGGCTCCTACGGTTTCCCGAACCTGACCGACAACGACTGGCGCTGGGGCGGCGAGCCGGAAACCATCAAGACCACCATCATGGCCGGTCGTCATGGTGTGATGCCGGCCTGGGCTGAAGTGATTGGCGAGCAAGGCGTAGCCGACGTGGCGGCCTTTGTCCTGACCAACCTCGATGGCCGCACCCTGCCAGAAGGCGCGAAAGCCGATCCGGCCAACGGTCAGAAGCTCTTCGCTGCCAACTGCGTGGCGTGCCACGGGCCTGAAGGTAAAGGTACCCCGGCCATGGGCGCACCGAACCTGACTCACCCACAGGCGTTCATCTACGGTTCGAGCTTTGCTCAACTGCAGCAGACCATCCGTTATGGCCGTCAGGGCCAGATGCCTGCCCAGCAGGACCTGCAGGGTAACGACAAGGTTCACCTGCTGGCCGCCTACGTCTACAGCCTGTCGCACCAAGCCGACAAGGCGACCGACGCGAAGTAATTCGATCGGCTGAAAGAAGCCCCGCCAGCCTGCGCTGACGGGGCTTTTTTACACCCATTAGGCCGTGACGGATTGCGCGATCACCGGCTTCGTGACCTGCGTCAATTGACACATGCCATTACACTATCGCAAAGCTTTACCCAACGCGGCCAAAAGTCGCACCCCTCCCCCGTAATGCCAGTACAGGCGTATCATGCGCCCTAGAGCATCAAGCTTTTGACTGCGGCCCGCAGGTACGGGTCGTGGCACTTTTCCACTGCCGTGGGACTCAATGATGAGCAACCAGATTCCGGTACACGACGTCACACCGCCTGCCAAGAAAGCCGACAACAGCGTCGACCTCTATGCCTCTCGTGACAAAATCTATACCCGCGCTTTCACCGGCCTGTTCCGCAACCTGCGGATGGTTGGCGGCGCAGTACTGTTCGTGCTCTATTTCGGCACCGTCTGGCTGAACTGGGGCAACCACCAGGCCGTCTGGTGGAACCTGCCCGAGCGCAAGTTCTACATCTTTGGCGCGACCATCTGGCCGCAGGATTTCATCCTGCTCTCTGGCCTGTTGATCGTGGCGGCCTTCGGCCTGTTCTTCATCACCGTCTTCGCCGGCCGGGTGTGGTGTGGCTACACCTGCCCGCAAAGCGTCTGGACCTGGGTCTTCATGTGGTGCGAAAAGGTCACCGAAGGCGACCGCAACCAGCGCATGAAACTCGACAAGGCACCGATGAGCGGCAACAAATTCCTGCGCAAACTGGCCAAACACAGCCTGTGGCTGCTGATCGGCTTTGTCACCGGGATGACCTTCGTCGGCTACTTCTCGCCGATCCGCGAGCTGGCGGTAGAGTTCTTCACCGGCCAGGCCGATGGCTGGGCCTACTTCTGGGTGGGTTTCTTCACCCTGGCCACCTACGGCAACGCCGGCTGGCTGCGCGAGCAGGTGTGCATCTACATGTGCCCGTACGCCCGCTTCCAGAGCGTCATGTTCGACAAGGACACCCTGATCGTCTCCTACGACCCGCGCCGGGGTGAAACCCGTGGCCCGCGTAAAAAGGATATCGACTACAAGGCCAAAGGCCTGGGTGACTGCATCGACTGCACCATGTGCGTTCAAGTGTGCCCGACCGGCATTGATATCCGTGACGGCCTGCAGATCGAGTGCATCGGCTGCGCCGCCTGTATCGACGCCTGCGACACCATCATGGACAAGATGAACTACCCTCGCGGGCTGATCAGCTACACCACCGAGCACAACCTGTCGGGGCAGAAAACCCACATGGTGCGCCCACGCCTGATCGGCTACGCCATCGTGCTGTTGACCATGATCGGCCTGCTGACCAGCGCCTTCGTCATGCGTTCGCTGGTTGGCTTCGACGTCAGCAAAGACCGCGTCCTGTACCGTGAAAACGCCCAGGGCCGGATCGAAAACGTCTACAGCCTGAAAGTCATGAACAAGGACCAGCGCGATCACGTGTACGTGCTCGATGCCGCCGGCCTGCCAGGCCTCAAGCTTGAAGCCGTGCGTGAAGTCAGCGTCGCTGCCGGCGATATCGTCAGCCTGCCCGTGCAACTGTCGATGGCACCGGAACAACTGCCCTCGACCACCAACGAAGTCACCTTCATCCTGCGCGACGCCGATGACAGCAACGTCCAGGTTGAAGCCAAGAGCCGATTCATCGGCCCGCAAATTCGATAAGAGAGTCTGCCAATGCGTTCAGCAACTGCCGCAAGCCCCTGGTACAAGCACCTCTGGCCTTGGATCATCATTGGCATTCTGGCCACATCGGTGACCCTCAGCCTGACCATGGTTGGCATCGCGGTAAACAACCCGGACAACCTGGTCAACGACAACTACTACGAGGCCGGCAAAGGCATCAACCGCTCACTCGACCGCGAGTTGCTGGCGCAGACGCTCAAGCTCAAGGCCAGCGTGCACCTGGACGAGCTCACCGGCGAAGTGGACCTGCGCCTGCAGGGCGACAGCCAGCCGCAACGCCTGCAGTTGAACCTGATCTCGCCAACGCAGCCCGAGAAAGACCGCAAAATTGAACTGGTACGCAGTGAAAGCGAACCCGGCCGCTACCTTGGCCAGCTCAATGACAAGGTAGAAGGTCGGCGTTTCGTGGAGTTGCTGGGCAGCCAGGACGAGCACGTCTGGCGCCTGTTCGAGGAAGAACAGGTCGGCCACGACAAAACCCTGGTATTGGGCGATGAAGCCCTTCAGGGCGCCGAACACCTGGAACAATGAGTTTCGCCATCATCGCTGGCACGCTCGGCCCCTGCGGGGGCCGGCCGTGCCCGTCCTGAACTGCCTGCGATAGACACCATGACCAGCCCCACCCCCTGCTACCACTGCGCCCTGCCCGTCCCTGGCGGCAGCCACTTCACCGCTGTGGTACTGGGTGAACCGCGCCAGTTCTGCTGCCCGGGCTGCCAGGCAGTCGCCGAAGCCATCGTCGCCGGAAACCTGGAAAGCTACTACCAGCACCGCAGCGAAGCCAGCGCCAACCCTGATGCACTGCCCCTGCAACTGGTCGATGAACTGGCCCTGTACGACCGTCCCGACGTCCAGAAACCATTCGTGCGCCACATCGGCGAACAGGCCGAAACCACCCTGCTGATCGAGGGCATCAGTTGCGCCGCCTGTGGCTGGCTGATCGAAAAGCACCTGCGCAACCTGCCCGGCGTGGCCGAGGCCCGACTGAACCTGTCGAACCACCGCCTGCAACTACACTGGAGCGACAGCCAACTCCCGCTGTCAAAACTGCTCGCCGAACTGCGCCAGATCGGCTACGCCGCGCACCCCTACCAGGCCGACCGCGCCGCCGAGCAACTGGCCAACGAAAACCGTACAGCCCTGCGCCAACTGGGCGTTGCCGGGCTGCTGTGGTTCCAGGCAATGATGGCAACCATGGCCACCTGGCCGGAGTTCAACATTGACCTCAGCCCGGAACTGCACACCATCCTGCGTTGGGTGGCGATGTTCCTGACCACCCCGATTGTCTTCTACAGCTGTGCGCCGTTCTTCCGCGGCGCCGCCCGCGACCTGCGTACCCGCCACCTGACCATGGACGTCTCGGTGTCACTGGCCATTGGCCTGGCCTACGGTGCCGGTATCTGGACGGCCATCACCGGCAGTGGCGAGCTGTACTTCGACGCGGTCGGCATGTTCGCCCTGTTCCTGCTGGCCGGCCGCTACCTGGAGCGACGGGCCCGCGAACGAACCGCAGCGGCTACCGCGCAACTGGTCAACCTGCTCCCGGCTTCCTGCCTGCGCCTGGACGCACAGGGCAACAGCGAACGCATCCTGCTCAGCGAACTGCACGTGGGTGACCGCGTGCTGGTCCACCCGGGCGCCGTGCTGCCCGCCGATGGGCGCATCCTTGACGGCCAGTCCAGCGTCGATGAATCGCTGCTCACCGGCGAGTACCTGCCACAACCGCGCCAGCCCGGCGATGCCGTGACCGCCGGCACCCTGAACGTGGAAAGCGTGCTCACCGTCGAAGTACAGGCACTGGGCCATGACACCCGGCTGTCTGCCATTGTCCGCCTGCTGGAGCGGGCACAGTCGGAAAAGCCCCGGCTGGCGGTGATCGCCGACCGCGCCTCACAGTGGTTCCTGCTGTTCACCCTGATCGCTTCGGTTGCAATCGGCCTGCTCTGGTGGCAACTGGATGCCGACCGGGCCTTCTGGATCGTGCTGGCCATGCTGGTTGCCACCTGCCCGTGCGCCCTGTCGCTGGCCACCCCCACGGCACTCACCGCCGCCACCGGCACCCTGCACAAGCTGGGCCTGCTGCTCACCCGCGGCCATGTGCTGGAAGGCCTGAACCAGATCGACACGGTGATCTTCGACAAGACCGGCACCCTGACCGAAGGCCGCCTGACCCTGCGCAGTATTCGCCCACTCGGCAACGCCGACGCCGATCACTGCCTGAAACTGGCCGCTGCCCTCGAAAACCGCTCCGAGCACCCGATTGCCCGCGCCTTCGGTCGCGTCCAACACGTCGCTGACGAAGTCCAGGCCTCACCCGGCCTCGGCCTTGAGGGCCAGGTTGACGGGCAGTGGCTGCGTATCGGTCAGCCCGCCTTTGTTTGTGCCCTCAGCGGCAGTACCGTGCCGCCGATGCCCAATGAGGCCGGGCAATGGCTACTGCTCGGCGACACCGAAGGCCCGCTGGCCTGGTTTGGCCTGGACGACCGTCTGCGCCATGACGCCAGCGACCTGGTGGCGGCGTGCAAGGCCCGCGGCTGGAAAACCCTGCTGCTCTCCGGGGACAGCTCCCCCATGGTCGCCAGCGTCGCGGCAGAACTGAACATCGACCTGGCCATCGGCGGCCTGCGCCCGGACGACAAACTGGAGAAACTCAAGGCATTGCAACGCGAGGGGCACAAGGTGCTGATGCTCGGCGACGGCGTCAACGACGTGCCGGTACTAGCAGCCGCCGACATCAGCATTGCCATGGGCTCCGCCACCGACCTGGCCAAGACCAGCGCCGATGCCGTGTTGCTGTCCAATCGGCTGGACGCACTGGTGCATGCCTTCGCCCTGGCCCGGCGCACCCGCCGCATTATTATCGAGAACCTGCTCTGGGCAAGCCTGTACAATGGCCTGATGCTGCCGTTCGCGGCACTGGGCTGGATCACACCGGTCTGGGCGGCGGTCGGCATGTCGATCAGCTCATTGATCGTGGTGCTCAACGCACTGCGCCTGACCCGCGTCGCCGGTGATTCGGCCCAGGCCGCGCCTGCCACCTCTCGCCCCGCGACGGCCTGACCAGGAGATTTCCATGCCCGCGCTCTATGTCATGATTCCTGCTGCGCTGCTGATCGTTGCCATCGCCGTGTACATTTTTTTCTGGGCGGTCGACAGCGGCCAGTATGACGACCTCGAAGGCCCGGCCCACAGCATCCTGTTCGACGACCAGGACCCAAAACACCAGGCGGCCGTAGACACCACGCAAGCGGCTGAAAAAACCGCCAGCGCCAAAGACGAAGGCGCCCCACCCCGTGGCTGACCTGCTGCCCCTGCTGAGTTCGGCGCTGATTCTGGGTTTGCTCGGCGGCGGCCATTGCCTGGGCATGTGCGGCGGCCTGATGGGCGCCCTGACCCTGGCGATCCCGCAGGAGCAACGCAGCCGTCGCCTGCGCCTGCTACTGGCCTACAACCTGGGCCGCATCCTCAGTTATGCCACCGCCGGCCTGCTGCTCGGCCTGGCAGGCTGGGCACTGGGCAATAGCCCGCTCGCCACCGGCATGCGCGTCGTGGCGGCACTGCTGCTGATTGCCATGGGCTTGTACCTGGCAGGCTGGTGGAGCGGCCTCACCCGTATCGAAGGCCTTGGCCGTGGCCTGTGGCGGCATATCCAGCCGATTGCCAACCGCCTGCTGCCGGTGTCCAGCGCGCCACGCGCCCTGCTGCTCGGCGCACTTTGGGGCTGGTTGCCGTGCGGCCTGGTCTACAGCACCCTGCTGTGGGCCGCCAGCCAGGGCAATGCCCTCGACAGCGCCTTGCTGATGCTCGCCTTCGGCCTCGGCACCTGGCCGGTCCTGCTTGCCACCGGCCTTGCTGCCGAACGCACCCGCGCGGTACTGCGTAAACGGGGCGTGCGCATCGCGGGCGGCCTGCTGGTGATCCTCTTCGGCCTCTGGACCCTGCCCGGCCCGCACCAGCATTGGCTGATGGGCCACTGAAGCGGCGTTGATGCAAATCAACACCCCGTTGCGAATCGCTCCCTAGACTTCAAACATTGCCGCATCTCTAGGGACTGCCTCCATGCTCGACGTACTTCGTTGGGACTCTGACCTGATTCGCCGTTACGATCTGGCAGGCCCACGCTACACCTCCTACCCAACTGCCGTGCAACTGCACAGCCAGGTGGGCGCCTTCGACCTGCTGCACGCCCTGCGTGACAGCCGTCGAGCGGTGCGCCCACTGTCGCTGTATGTGCATGTGCCCTTCTGCGCCAATATTTGCTACTACTGCGCCTGCAACAAAGTCATCACCAAAGACCGTGGTCGCGCCCAGCCCTACCTGCAGCGCCTGGAGCAGGAAATCCAGCTGATTGCCTGCCACCTCGACCCTAACCAACAGGTCGAGCAGTTGCACCTGGGGGGCGGTACTCCCACCTTCCTCAGCCACGAAGAACTGCGCCAGCTCATGGCTCACCTGCGCAAGCACTTCAACTTGCTGGACGACGACTCCGGCGACTACGGCATCGAAATCGACCCGCGCGAAGCCGACTGGTCGACCATGGGCCTGCTGCGCGAACTGGGCTTCAACCGCGTCAGCCTTGGCGTACAAGACCTCGACCCGCAAGTACAGCGGGCCATCAACCGCCTGCAAAGCCTGGAGCAAACCCGTGCGATCATGGAGGCAGCGCGCACCCTGCAGTTCCGTTCAGTCAACCTCGACCTGATCTACGGCCTGCCCAAGCAGACCCCGGAAGGTTTTGCCCGCACGGTCGAGGAAGTGATCAAACTGCAACCAGACCGGCTCTCGGTGTTCAACTACGCGCACCTGCCCGAGCGTTTCATGCCGCAACGGCGGATCGACGCCAACGACCTCCCCGCCCCTGCGGCCAAACTCGAGATGCTGCACAACACCATCGAACAGCTCACCGCTGCCGGCTACCGCTACATTGGCATGGACCACTTCGCCCTGCCGGACGACGAACTGGCCATCGCCCAGGAAGAGTCGACCTTGCAGCGCAATTTCCAGGGTTACACCACCCACGGGCACTGCGACCTGATTGGTCTGGGTGTTTCGGCGATCAGCCAGATCGGCGACCTGTACTGCCAGAACAGCAGCGACCTGAACGAATACCAGAACAGCCTGACCCTGTCACAACTGGCCACCAGCCGCGGGCTGATCTGCAATCAGGATGACCGCGTGCGCCGCGCCGTGATCCAGCAGTTGATCTGCCATTTCGAGCTGAAGTTCGAGACCATCGAACAAGCATTCACCCTCGACTTTCGCGGCTACTTCAAGGACCAATGGCCGGCACTGGAAGGCATGGCCAAGGACGGCCTGATCAGCCTCGACGCCGAAGGCATCACGGTACTGCCAGCGGGCCGCTTGCTGGTGCGCTCGGTGTGCATGGTCTTCGACGCCTACCTGGACCTGCACAACCGCCAGCGTTTCTCGCGGGTCATTTGACGATGAGGGGGCACAGACACCGATCAACAGCTTGTATAGCGCACTGGCTTCAGGGAATTTGCTGAGTTACCCTTATGGCTTATGTGTGCTTTACCACAAGGACTGATGAAATGTCTGAGCCAGTTAAACAACGCGCTCACAACCAAGCCCATTGCAAGGATTGCAGCCTGGCGCCCCTGTGTCTCCCCCTGTCACTCAACCTGGAAGACATGGACGCACTGGACGACATCGTCAAACGCGGGCGTCCGTTGAAGAAAGGCGAGTTTCTGTTTCGACAGGGCGAAAACTTCGGCTCGGTCTATGCCGTACGCTCAGGCGCACTGAAGACCTTCAGCCTGAGCGACAGCGGCGAAGAACAGATCACCGGCTTCCACCTCCCCAGTGAGCTGGTCGGGCTTTCCGGCATGGACACCGAGGCCTATCCGGTATCGGCCCAGGCCCAGGAAACCACATCGGTATGTGAGATTCCCTTTGAGCGCCTGGACGAACTCTCGGTACAACTGCCGCAATTGCGTCGCCAGTTGATGCGCGTCATGAGCCGGGAAATCCGTGACGACCAGCAAATGATGCTGCTGCTGTCGAAGAAAACCGCCGACGAGCGTATTGCCACCTTCCTGGTCAACCTGTCGGCGCGCTTCCGTGCTCGCGGCTACTCGGCCAACCAGTTCCGCCTGAGCATGTCGCGCAACGAAATCGGCAACTACCTGGGCCTGGCGGTGGAAACCGTGTCCCGGGTGTTTACCCGCTTCCAGCAGAACGGCCTGATCGAAGCCGAAGGCAAGGAAGTGCGCATCGTGGACCCAATCCAGCTGTGTGCCCTGGCGGGCGGCGCCCTGGAAGGCTGAACACCGCGTATAAGCGGGTATACTGATGGGCATTTGTTCCTCAGGATACCCGCACCATGCCCAGCGACACTTTCAACCTCAAGGCCTTGATCCGCCCGGTAATGGACTTCCCCAAGCCCGGCGTCGTGTTTCGCGACATCACCCCGCTGTTTCAATCGCCCCGAGGCCTGCGCCATGTCGCCGACGCCTTTATCGAACGCTACGTCGAAGCTGAGTTCAGCCATATCGGCGCCATGGATGCGCGTGGCTTTCTGATCGGCGCGATCATTGCCCACCAGTTGAACAAACCGCTGATCCTGTTCCGCAAGCAAGGCAAACTGCCTGCGAACGTGCTGACCGAAGGCTACCAGACCGAATACGGCGAAGCCTTTCTGGAAGTGCATGCCGACAGCCTGTGCGAAGGTGACTCGGTACTGATCTTCGACGACCTGATCGCCACGGGTGGCACGCTGCTGGCCGCGGCCAACCTGATACGCCGCACCGGCGCCCAGGTGTTTGAAGCCGCAGCGATCATTGACCTGCCCGAACTGGGCGGCTCACAGCGCCTGCAGGCGGCGGGCATTCCGACGTTCTGCCTGACCACCTTCTCCCTGAGTGAACAGTAGCCCAGGCACCCTCGCAGGCAAGCCTGCTTGTATGGTAGGACTTAAAAGGAGATAGACATGGACCGTCCAAACTCCCACCGCCTTCGTCGGGGCAGGTTTTCCGAACCTGGCAGGCTGTATCTGTTGACCAGCGTCACAGCGCATCGAACACCTATCTTCACAGACCTGAGGCTCGCACGACTGTTGGTCGCTGAGTTCCGCCATGCACAACAGGCAAGCACTGCGCGATCACTCGCCTGGGTGGTAATGCCCGATCACTTCCATTGGCTGATGGAACTGCAACAGACAACCTTGAGCAGTGTGATGCGGCAGCTCAAATCGCGAAGCACCTGCGCAATAAACAAGGCCTGCCTACGTTCGGGCCGGCTATGGCAAGCAGGCTTCCACGACCGCGCGTTACGCCACGAAGAAGATGTTCGGGCCATTGCCCGCTATATCATCGCCAACCCACTGCGCGCCGGGCTGGTTCAAAAAATTGGCGACTACCCTCACTGGGATGCCGTCTGGCTCTGAACCACTGAGTGCCTGTGATGGCTAGTGACTGCATCGCGGGCAAGCCCGGTTCCTGTTGGAGCTGGCTTGCCTGCGATAGCGTCGGTGGGGTGTCCGTGAGTGCGCGGCGTCTGTATCGCGGGCAAGACCGGCTCCTACAGCTGGTGCGGGCTTTGTTGGAGCTGGCTTGCCTGCGATGGCGTCGGTGCGGTGTCAGCGAGTGCGCGGCGTCTGTATCGCGGGCAAGCCCGGCTCCTACAGGCTGGCGTGGGATCTGTTGGAGCTGGCTTGCCTGCGATGGCCTCGGCGCGGTGCCAGTGAGTGCGCGGCGTCTGCATCGCGGGCAAGCCCCGCTCCTACAGGTTGCGCGAGCTCTGTTGGAGCTGGCTTGCCTGCGATAGCGTCGGTGGGGTGCCAGTGAGTGCGCGGTATCTGCATCGCGGGCAAGACCCGCTCCTACAGCTGGCGCGGGGCTCTGTTGGAGCAGGCTTGCCTGCGATGGCCTCGGTTGGGTGTCAGTGAGTGCGCGGCGCCTGTATCGCGGGCAAGGCCCGCTCCTACAGCTGGCGCGGGGCCTGTTGGAGCTGGCTTGCCTGCGATGACGTCGGTGGGGTGTCCGCGAGTGCGCGGCGTCCGTATCGCGGGCAAGACCCGCTCCTACAGCTGGCGCGGGGCCTGTTGGAGCTGGCTTGCCTGCGATGGCCTCGGTGGGGTGCCAGTGAGTTCGCGGCGTTTGCATCGCGGGCAAGCCCGGCTCCCACAGCTGGCGCGGGGCCTGTTGGAGCTGGCTTGCCTGCGATGGCGTCGGTGGAGTATCCGCGAGTACGCGGCGTCTGCATCGCGGGCAAGCCCGGCTCCTACAGGTTGCACTTTCTGTTGGAGCTGGCTTGCCTGCGATGGCCTCGGCGCGGCGCCAGTGAGTGCGCGGCGTCTGTATCGCGGGCAAGCCCGGCTCCTACAGGTTGCACTTTCTGTTGGAGCTGGCTTGCCTGCGATAACGTCGGCGCGGTGCCAGTGAGTGCGCGGCGCCTGTATCGCGGGCAAGCCCGGCTCCTACAGCTGGCGCGGGGCCTGTTGGAGCTGGCTTGCCTGCGATGGCCTCGGCGGGGTGTCCGCGAGTACGCGGCGTCTGTATCGCGGGCAAGCCCGGCTCCTACAGCTGGCGCGGGGCCTGTTGGAGCTGGCTTGCCTGCGATGGCGTCGGTGGGGTATCCGCGAGTTCGCGGCGTCTGTATCGCGGGCAAGCCCGGCTCCCACAGCTGGCGCGGGGCCTGTTGGAGCTGGCTTGCCTGCGATGGCTTCGGTGGGGTGTCCGCGAGTTCGCGGCGTATGCATCGCGGGCAAGACCCGCTCCTACAGGTTGCGCAGGCCTGTTGGAGCTGGCTTGCCTGCGATGGCTTCGGTGGGGTGCCAGCGAGTGCGCGGCGTTTGCATCGCGGGCAAGCCCGGCTCCTACAGGTTGCACTTTCTGTTGGAGCTGGCTTGCCTGCGATGGCCTCGGCGCGGTGTCAGTGAGTGCGCGGCGTCTGTATCGCGGGCAAGCCCGGCTCCTACAGGCTGGCGTGGGATCTGTTGGAGCTGGCTTGCCTGCGATGGCTTCGGTGGGGTGCCAGCGAGTTCGCGGCGTTTGCATCGCGGGCAAGCCCGGCTCCTACAGGCTAGCGCGGGCTCTGTTGGAGCTGGCTTGCCTGCGATGGCCTCGGCGGGGTGCCAGTGAGTGCGTGGTGCCTGCATCGCGGGCAAGCCCGGCTCCTACAGGCTGGCGCGGGCTCTGTTGGAGCTGGCTTGCCTGCGATGGCGTCGGTGGGGTGCCAGCGAGTGCGCGGCGTTTGCATCGCGGGCAAGCCCGGCTCCTACAGGCTAGCGCGGGCTCTGTTGGAGCTGGCTTGCCTGCGATGGCGTCGGTGGGGTGCCAGCGAGTGCGCGGCGTTTGCATCGCGGGCAAGCCCGGCTCCTACAGGCTAGCGCGGGCTCTGTTGGAGCTGGCTTGCCTGCGATGGCGTCGGTGGGGTCTCAGCGAGTACGCGGCGCTTGCATCGCGGGCAAGCCCGGCTCCTACAGGCTAGCGCGGGCTCTGTTGGAGCTGGCTTGCCTGCGATGGCTTCGGTGGGGTGCCAGCGAGTTCGCGGCGTTTGCATCGCGGGCAAGCCCGGCTCCTACAGCTGGCGCAGGCCCTGTTGGAGCTGGCTTGCCTGCGATGGCCTCGGTTGGGTGTCAGTGAGTGCGCGGCGCCTGTATCGCGGGCAAGGCCCGCTCCTACAGCTGGCGCGGGGCCTGTTGGAACTGGCTTGCCTGCGATGGCCTCGGCGGGGTGTCCGCGAGTACGCGGCGTCTGTATCGCGGGCAAGCCCGGCTCCTACAGCTGGCGCGGGGCCTGTTGGAGCTGGCTTGCCTGCGATGGCCTCGGCGGGGTGCCAGTGAGTGCGTGGTGCCTGCATCGCGGGCAAGCCCGGCTCCTACAGGCTGGCGCGGGCTCTGTTGGAGCTGGCTTGCCTGCGATGGCGTCGGTGGGGTGCCAGCGAGTGCGCGGCGTTTGCATCGCGGGCAAGCCCGGCTCCTACAGCTGGCGCGGGGCCTGTTGGAGCTGGCTTGCCTGCGATGGCGTCGGTGGGGTGTCCGCGAGTTCGCGGCGTATGCATCGCGGGCAAGACCCGCTCCTACAGGTTGCGCGGGCTCCGTTGGAGCTGGCTTGCCTGCGATGGCGTCGGCGCGGTGTCCGCGAGTTCGCGGCGTTTGCATCGCGGGCAAGACCCGCTCCTACAGGTTGCGCGGGCTTTGTTGGAGCTGGCTTGCCTGCGATGGCGTCGGCGCGGTGTCCGCGAGTTCGCGGCGTTTGCATCGCGGGCAAGACCCGCTCCTACAGCGCGAGCCGTGTTGGAGCTGGCTTACCTGCGATGGCCTCGGTGGGGTGCCAGCGAGTTCGCGGCGTCTGTATCGCGGGCAAGACCCAATCCCACAGCTGGCGCGGGCTCTGTTGGAGCAGGCTTGCCTGCGATGGCGTCGGTGAGGTACCAGTGAGTGCGCGGCGTCCGTATCGCGGGCAAGCCCGGCTCCTACAGGTTGCGCGGGCCCTGTTGGAGCTGGCTTGCCTGCGATGGCCTCGGCGCGGTGTCTGTGAGTGCGATGCTTTTCGTGCAGCAACTAAAGCGAGATTGGTTTACGCCCGGCGAACGAATGCGCCAAGGTACCGCCGTCGACCAGTTCCAGCTCTCCACCCAGCGGCACGCCATGGGCAATGCGCGATGCGACGACGCCTTTGTCAGCCAGCAACTGGGCGATGTAATGCGCAGTCGCCTCCCCTTCCACCGTCGGGTTGGTGGCCAGGATCACTTCACGCACGCTGCTCTGCTCGGCAATGCGGGCCATCAACTGCGGGATGCCGATAGCCTCAGGGCCCAAACCGTCGAGCGGCGACAAGTGCCCCTTGAGCACAAAGTAACGCCCCCGATAACCGGTCTGCTCCACCGCATACACGTCCATCGGCCCTTCAACCACACACAGCAGGCTGTCGTCACGACGCGGGTCGGCACATTGAGGGCAGAGCTCTTGCTCGGTCAGGGTTCGGCATTGGCGGCAATGCCCAACCCCATCCATGGCCTGGCTTAGTGCCAGCGCCAAGCGCGCACCGCCACTGCGGTCACGCTCCAGCAAGTGCAGCGCCATACGCTGCGCCGTTTTCTGGCCGACACCCGGCAAGGTACGCAAGGCGTCGATCAACTGTCGGATGAGTGGGCTGAAGCTCATGGGAAAAGGCCTGAACGCGACTAAACGCGGTTTATACCCGGCTGCCGGGGTGGCGTCAAATCCACGGCAACGCCCCCGCCACCCTGCCCAAGGGTTACCTAGCGTTCGATTTCGGTCTTTTTCTCGCCTTCGATCAGGTCGAAGGCATAGCTGCGCCCGCCGGTTTTATCGAACTCAAGCACAGCCCCTGGCAGCAAACGGTGTACAACGGCAGAGGCGCAGTTCTTGCCCTTGCTTTCACAGGCACGGAAACGGTCCAGTTCCACGGTTGCGTTACCATTGTTACGCACCACCAGCTTGCCCTGGCGCTCATCTATATCGACCTTGAACTGGGTGTTCGTTGGGCGTACGTAGAACAGCGAACCGAAACCCGCCATGACCTGCACACCGGCTTCCAGGCTGTCCTTGTAGTCCTTGGCACCGTCGGCATTCACCTCAAAGCCATCACCAACCTCAGGCACCACGGGGTTGAAGCGCAGGCGGTAGTAACGCTCGCGGTCGCGCTCACCCCGGTACAGCAAACGCACCGACTGCATGCCAGAGGCAGGGATAATCAACCGAGCGGGGCTTACCACCAGTGAGCGGCTGGCACTGTCCTGGCCATCGAGGGACACTTCACGGAACTTGCCGTCCGGCCCACGCACCAGCTCCCAGACGCTGACCTTGACGAACGCCGTGGAGGTGCCGCCATTGTAGATGCGCTTGACCTGAGTGGTCTTGGAGGCATCGAGATAATCGTTCAGGGCGCCGATGTTCAGGCGTGGCATCGCCTGGGCAGCCCAGGGTTGCAATAACAGTGCAGCGGCAATGATCAGTAGTTTTTTCATGGCATAAACCCTTGTTAATGGTATTTGGAAACAACCAACTAACCGGCATGCAATGATCCCTAACCGGCGAGGCAGATTCTTCCAAACAAACAGCCGCGGACATACCGGGCTATTCCGCTAGAGGTGTAGGACTATTCCTACCAAGGGCACTACCAAAGACACTGCCAAACCACACATCCCAAGCTCAGCGCCCGGCGCCACATCACTCACAAGGGTGTTTCAAAGATCAGATTGACAAACCCCTGATAATGCCCGGGCGCATAGGGCCCGTCAGCGGCAGAGATCTGCACCGGCATGTACGCCTGCACGCTGCTGTCGGCGGCCGAAAGCACCTCTTGAGCGATCAGGTTCAGCTCTCTGCCGTTCACCTTCACAGTGAGTGGGATTGAATCCGAACCACTGGTAATCACCGGCTGCTGGACCAGCCTGGCCTGGATGCCCCCCGAAACGCTCTTGGCGATATAGCGCTTGGTCAACGGCCGCAGGCGCTGCTGCATCACGTTATAGCTCAGCGCCTGGCTGCGCTGGTCCCAACCGCCTTCGGCCTGGACATAAAACTCCTGCGACGGAACCTGAACAATGACCTCAACCTGTTTCCGAATATCCACTGCCATTGCACTGCCCGCGACGAGCAATGCTAACGGGATAGCCAAGTACTTTTTCATATTAGGCTCGCTAAAAAATTCTCAGATACAGGCCCGACAATGCCAACGCACCTGGGCTTACCTGCCCAAGGCCGCCGCATAGCCTGCCAACAACACACACTCAGCCTTTAAGCGCGTAGGGTTTAAGGGCCTCGCCTTCGCGCAGTTCGAACTGGTACGTGCGCCCGGCCTGCTTGGTGAACTCACGCACCTTCCCGGGCCGCACATGGTAGGTATACGGGGCAGTACACTGCTCGCCCTTGCTGTCACAGTCCTTGAACGACTCCAACACCACCGACGCCGTACCGTTGTTACGCACCCGGAACATACGCGGCTGGTCATCCAGCACCGTGGCATAGCGGACGTTACGCGGTGCCACCAGCAGTACCGTGCCAAAGCCCTTGAGCACACTGACGTCCGCCGCAAGGGTTTTCTGGTACTGGGCGGCTTCTTCCTTGCTCAGGGCAAACTCATCCTCGCCTTTGGGCAACACCGGCTTGAAGCGCAGGCGAAAGTAGCGCTCCACCGTCCGGTCACCGCGAAACAGCAGGCGTACGTTCTGCATGCCCTGGGCCGGAATGATCAACCGCGAAGGCGTTGCCACCAGCGCCCGTTGCCCGCTGTCCTGGCCATCCAGCGGGGTTTCCTTGACCTTATCGTCGTGGTCGAAATGCATCTCGGCCACCGACACGCTGACAAAGGCCGTTGAGCTGCCGATGTTGTTCAAGCGCTTTTGCATCGTGCTGCGCTCTGCGCCCAGGTAGTCATACAACGTGCCGACGTAAAGCTCGGGCATGGCCTGCGCCACACAGGCCTGGCCAAGCAGCAGCGCTGCCCACAACTGACGTTTGATCATTGCCATTACGCTCCTCTTGAGCCGCCTCACCTCGCACCCCAGGTGCTAGAGCAAGGCATCGAACACCACCGTGACATTCCCACGGTACGTGTCTCCCGGGTGTTGCACCATCGCTGCCGCTTCACCAGGGGCCGTCGCAAAATGTAGCGCCCCGGGCTGGTTGAACACCGGCGTCACCGTCTCGACACGCAGCGGCATCGTGCGCCCGGTCGGGATCGGGTGGCGCTCTACCGCCTGGCCGTTATGGAGCTGAAGCCCCCCGGGCAGCGACATTTTTATATCCAACGCAGCAATGTGATTATTGCGGGGGTTTCGAACACCACATAAGAGGCCGACTGGGTACTCACATTCCATAAAAACAGACATCGGCCCGGTTTTGGTAATCCGGAACGGCAGGTCGCGCACCAACTTCTCGGGCGCAGGCCCGCCATTCAGCCAGCGCATCCAGCCACCTGGCGGCTCGAGGATCACCTTGTCGGAGTTGGCCGGGAACTGCAGTTCGAAGGCGTGTTGTACATCGAGTACAAAGTTAAGTGTCACGGTAGAAGGCGGGTTGCCCGAGACGCCATTACCCAGGCCAATATCCCCTGGCTGCCCGTTGCTGCCAACACTGAATTGAATTTGCCCCTCATAGATACCGGCACCCATGGCAAGGGGGTTGGGTGTCGTCAGCGTATAGCCGATAGAAAACTCAGTAACCGGCGAGTTTACTTCCCCTCCCGCAGGCCCCCAATCAGATGTTGAGTGGCATGGCGTCGGATTCTCAGGATTATTTACACGCCAAAGCAAGCGCCCCCAAGCAGCATTACCGTTCACAACAATATAAGTACACCCCCCAGATATATAGGGAGTGTAGACTGGCGAAGGAAGCTCAGCAGTACCTCCATCGACACGGGCACTAAAATTAGTTACTGAGAAATTCAACGCATGCGTTTCACTGGAAGCAGTATTTCTAACTTGAAAGTCTACTGCCCCAGGCAGAGAAACATAGAATTGATCTAACATATCAGGCGCAAGCCTGAAATTTTTCTTAACATAATCAATACCCAGCCCTACCGAATAATTATCGGCCGAACACTCAGGCCTGTGCGGCCAAGCATTACAAAATCCACTAATAGGTGTCGTATTCTTAAACCGCGTATTCGTAGTAGAAGGCCGATACTCCGCCGTAATCGTCACCTCGGATGCCAACGCGGCCTCGGCGCCCCCCAGCAAGGCCAGCGAAAGCGCCGCCAGGCGCATTGTTTTCATCGGTTTCATACCGACCTCTCCATCGTCGTTGTCGTCAAGGTTAGCCACGCTTGGCGCTTGGCGCCTTGGCGGGCTCTGCCGCTGCCAGCCGCTCGGGCGTGCAGGTCTGGTCGCCGACCAGCAACACATCGTGCTCACGCTCGTAGCGGTCTTTGTCCAGGCGCAGGAAGCACTGCTGGCCACCTTTGTGCCGCACTTCCAGCGTAGGCGTGGATTCGCTCATTTCCACCGAGAAGAACCCATCGGCCTCACTGACACTGCGGCTGGCATGGTTGATCACCATCGCGCCACGCAGCGGCTCGCCGCTCTTGTCGAGCAACCGACCGATCACAGTCACGGTGCGCATGATCCGCACTTTCTGGTACGCCACACCGCCCTTGTTCAGGTGGTAGCTGGCCGAGGCCGGCTGGATTACCGCCGCAGGCGCCGCATCGCCGTTGAAGTCGAACTGCAGGTTGCCGGATTTGTACGCCGACACCGGGACCAGGTTGCGCCCCGGCTTGAGGGTGCTGGCCAAGCCCTGTTGGTCGTAAGCCTGCATTTCCAGGTCGGTGAAGTCGGACTCGACATCCACCACCATCGCCGACTGCATCAGGCCGGTGTCGCCGGTCATGGCCACAGCGCCGCCGCCAATGCCCACGGTGCTTTGCAGGTTCAGGCCGCCACTCAGTTCGTTGTTGAACGATGAGGTTTGCAGGTGGGCAGAACCGGACATCGCACGGCCCTGCAGCTCTGCACTGGAACCAACGCCCACGCCGAAGCTGTCGGCGTTGAGGGTACCGGTCACGCTGCGCAGCACGCCGTGGTCGAGTTGCTGCTGATAGCTGAGCGAGGCGTTGTGCTCGCGGCTGCCGTCACGGCCAGTGCGGCTGCCAAGGCTGCCATAGGCACGGCTGCCATCGCTGCCCAGGCTCATGGTCAGGCTGACATCGACGCCGCGGTTACGCGCCCCACCGCTGCTGGCACTGCCGGGGCGGTCGAACACCGAGAAACGCCAGGTCGCATCCGAACCCATGACCATGCCACGGCGCACCCAGGACAAGTCGACACCCACACCCGAGTTGGCACCCGTGCTGTGGTTAACCCGCAGGTTGGCGCTGTTCTTGTCGTCCAGGCGCTGCTGCAGGCTGAGCGAATTCTGTTGCGTTTCACGCACTTCACGCTTGGCACGGCTGTTCAGGCGGTCTACCGAGTTACCGGTGGTGGTCTCTATCCAGGAACGGCTGTGGCTGAGGACCACGCTGCCGCCTTTGTGGGCATAGATGCTTTGCAGGTCGTAGCCATTGCCCTGGTTTTCGGTGTGATGCAGGTTACCGTACAGCTTGACGTTGTCTTTGATGTCCCAATCCAGCGAGGTGCCGTACTGCATGGCGTCGTTGACGCGCTCGGTAGAAAGCCCCAGCACGGCACGTGGGTGCAGCAGGTAGTTGGCCATCACCCCGGCGCCAAGGCTTTTGGCCCGGTCATCCTGCCAATTGCTCAACAGGTCCTGGCTTTGCCCCAGGTAGGCGTTGTAGCGCCAGCGCTGGTCCGGGTTCGACCAGTTGCGCGGCTTGTACACGAACTCTTCGCTACGCGAGGTGATCTCGCCATCTTCAATCAGGCGCACTTCCACTTCATAGATCCCCCCCGGCAGGCTGCGCGTGTCGAGGGTTTGCAGGCCTGGTTGCACGGCCTGGGTGTAAATCAACGAGCCATCACGGTACACCTCGACCGTGGCCGGGCGGTTGGGCGTGACGTAGATCGGGGTGGTGCTGGCCTGGCCGTCATTGATCACCAGGCTGTCGTTCGAGCCGAACATGAACCCTACGATGCCCTCCGGGCGACTGCCCAGGGTGTTCGGCTGACGGGTAAGCCCTTGAGCGCTCGGGGCAAAGTAGCCCAAACGGTAGAACCGGTCATCGACCAGGCGGTCGGCGTGCAGGTCACTGACCCGGTAGCGTTGCATCTGGCCGCCGGTGCCCGAACTGCGGTCCACCTGGCCACGGGCCGTGGTGGTCCACTGCCCTACACTGCCTACACCTTCCAGGGTGTAGGTGCCATGCACGTCGCGCTCACCGCCGGAAAGGTTCAACTGGTTACGCAGCAGCACGCCGTGGCTGCCCTGCTCGGGCAAGGCATGAAAACGCGCCAGGCTGGCATCACGCTCGGCGGCCTGGGTCAGAATCGACAGCTGCGAGTTGGCCAGGCTGTAATGCAGGGCCAAAAGGCCATTGGCGCATTTTTTGGTGCAATCGCCCAACGGCTGCGGTTCGTTCAAAGTGGCCAACCACTGTTGTAACACCTGCGCCGAAACCTCCGACTCGTGGGTATCGGTGTACTCAAGCAGTTGAACCTTCTCGTCACGGCTGAGTACCAGCATGGCTTCTGCCATGAAACGGCCGTCGAGGTCGACCCGTACGGCCAGGGGTACATCAAAGAAATGATCACGAAACTCCGCCGGCAGGCCCTGGGCCTGGGTCAGCAGCGAGATTGCGCTCGAGGGCTGCTGGTTGGCCTGAGCCGTACCCAGCCCAATGCTCAATGCACCGGCAAGTGCAAGCGCTAACAAACTTTTGGCGTACGGAAAAGTTGTCATGATCATCTCTCGGGCAATAAGTCCCCGGCTCGCGCAAAAACAAGCGCGAACAATTAAAGATGGGGAGGTTTAAACGGGAAAAGCGCAACAGCAGCCTGGGGGCACGAAGGGGAACACAATACCCCCAGGCATTCAAACTAGAGACGGTGTAGCGGTTACAGCTAGAACATCAAGGATCCGGAGTTTCAAACGTCATATTGATAGTGCCGCTGTAGTTACCAGGCTGATATGGACCGGGCTGGGCAGCAACTTTGAACCCCACGATCGATTCTGTAGCGGCAGCGGTAGCCGGGATAACTTCCGCACTGGTAGTAGTCAGTCTGATGCCGTTAAACTCAACATCAAGGAGAATGGCGTCTGCGCCGCTGTTGATTTGCGGCACACCGTCGAGTTTGGCGCTAATGGCACCCGTGGTGCTCTTGGCAACATAACGCTGCTGGACTGGCGTCAAAGTTTGCGTAACTGCGTTATAAGGCAATGCTTGAGGGGCAGTATCCCAACCCGTGTCGGCCTCAACATAGAATGCATCGGTTGGAATATTAGCAGTGATATCAACCGTCTTGCTTTTCGTATCAACAGCAAAGGCGCTGCCAGCAACGAGCATGGCGAAAGGAACAACCAGGAACTTCTTCATATGAACTCCACAGGGAATTTCGAGAAACAATGGGTTTGATGCAATCGACAGCCTTACATAAGCAAGTTTCTGTCTATGGCTTACAGCGCTATCTGTCAGACATTCATCACTGCTAACCAATGCGCACAGTATGGCGATTGCTTTACACGCAAGATGTAGGTACTAAGCTCAGAAAATGTAGGAATATTCTTACTAAAGCCCGCGATAAGCGCATAAGCCGTGACTACACCTTTGTAGGAGCAGGCCTTGCCTACGATAGGATCAGTGGGGTATCAGCACGCACGCAGCGCCTGCCACACTTGTTGGCAACACGGTCACTCTGTAGGAGCAAGGCTTGCCTGCGATGGCTTCGGTGGGGTCTCAGCGAGTACGCGGCGCTTGCATCGCGGGCAAGCCCGGCTCCTACAGGCTAGCGCGGGCTCTGTTGGAGCTGGCTTGCCTGCGATGGCTTCGGTGGGGTGCCAGCGAGTTCGCGGCGTTTGCATCGCGGGCAAGCCCGGCTCCTACAGGCTGGCGCGGGGCCTGTTGGAGCTGGCTTGCCTGCGATGGCTTCGGTGGGGTGCCAGTGAGTTCGTGGTGCCTGCATCGCGGGCAAGCCCGGCTCCTACAGGCTGGCGCGGGCTCTGTTGGAGCTGGCTTGCCTGCGATGGCTTCGGTGGGGTTTCAGTGAGTGCGCGGCGTTTGCATCGCGGGCAAGACCCGCTCCTACAGCTGGCGCGGGGCCTGTTGGAGCTGGCTTGCCTGCGATAGCGTCGGCGGGGTGTCAGTGAGTGCGCGGCGTTTGCATCGCGGGCAAGACCCGCTCCTACAGGATGCAGGCTTGCCTGCGATGGCTTCGGTGGGGTGCCGTAGACCTAAACGAAAAAACCTGGGGTTCGCACTGCATCAAGTGCGAACCCCAGGTTTGTCAGAAGCGCTATATGCTGCGCAATCAGCGCGAAACAAGCGGTGTTTCAAAGGTCATGTTGACCATGCCCGAGTAACTACCCGGCGCATAAGGGCCCGCCTGGGCAGAGATTTCGATCGGAATGAACACCTGGTTGCCCCTTTGACTCTCAGGCACCACAATCTTGGCGGTATTGTCCAGATCAACCCCATTGATGCTGACATTAAGGTTGATTGCATCGGCGCCACTATTCATCTGGGCCGGGCCTTCAAGCCGGGCCTCAATGGCCCCGGTGGTGCTCTTGGCAATCAGGCGCTGAACGACGGGCCTCAGCGTTTCGGTTACCACGTTGTAGCTCAACTCTTGCACCCGAGTATCCCAGCCGTTTTCAGCCACAACATAAAACGCAGCGGCCGGAATATGGGCAATGACTTCGACTTGCTTGCGAACGGTGTTACTGGCAAAAACGCTACCGGCAGCGAGCATGGCGAACGGGATGATCCAGTATTTCATGATATGCACCTTTGATAATGTACGAATTCAAGCGGTTAGTAAGGCTTAACAGAAACGCCAACCGGCGCCCCCTGTTCATGGCCTGCAGCGCTATCATTCAGATCGCAGTCGCTGCCAACCAATGCGCACATTATCGACATCCTTCCGCCCTGCTTATGTAGGCGCAGAGCTCGAAGGACGTAGGAATTTTCCTCATGATTTTCAATTTCGCATCATTTACCTACAAGCAATCTCTAATGTTCAGACAAAAAAATGCCAGGCATAGGCCTGGCATTTTTTACGACTGATGCCTTAGAACGGCATTTTGAAGCCCGGCGGCAGTTGCATGCCGGCGGTCATGCTGCCCATTTTGTCCTGGCTGTTCTGCTCGACCTTGCGTACCGCGTCGTTGACGGCGGCAGCGATCAGGTCTTCGAGGACTTCCTTGTCTTCCTGCATCAGGCTGTCGTCGATGCTGATGCGCTTGACGTCGTGACGCCCGGTCATCACCACGCTGACCAGGCCTGCACCGGATTGACCGGTCACTTCAGCATTGGCCAGTTCTTCCTGCATCTTGGCCATTTTTTCCTGCATCTGCTGTGCCTGCTTCATCAGGCCGGCCATGCCACCTTTCATCATGGGGATCACCTCAAGTATCACATTACGGAATACGGCCAGGAGCACGCTCCAGGCCGTCAGTGTCATTCAGTTACTCGCTTTGGCCAACCAAAGCGTCCACAGGTTCAATAGTATCCTCACGCACCACGGCACCGAACTGCTGGATCATCTGCTGGATGAACGGATCAGCATGAATTGACGCTTCAGCATCACGCTGGCGCTCGGCACGGCGACGCGCAGCGGCCTGGGCCGGGGTTTCCTGCTGGGGCTGGATCAGTTCAATGACCAGGTTGATGTTGCGCCCCAGGTGCTGGTTCAGCGCGTCGTTAAGGCGACGTTGCTGGGTGGCGTTGAACAACGCGCCCTGCCCTGGGTCCAGATGCAGCAGCCAATTGTCGCCCTCGGCGGCCATCAGGGTGCAGTTGGCGGCGATATTGCCGGTCATGCCGGAAACCGGCAACGCAGGGAACATTTCCAACCATTGCAGCGCAAGCCCGGTGGCCGGCTGGGCTGCCGGCAAGACTACCGGTTCAGGCTCGGCAACGGCGGGCACCATTTCGCTGGCCAGTTCGTCCAGGTAGCTGTAGCCCATTGGGTCCAGCTCAGGTTCGTAGTAATCCTCGTCCAGCGGCGGCTCGTCGTCACGCTCCATGCCCGCCGGGCTGTAGCTGGCATCATCATGCGGTGGTGGCGCTTCCCGCACCGGCGCGGCTACTGAAACAACAGGCTGTGCCGCCTCGACCACGTCCGCTTCAGCGACTGGCTCTGGCTCTGGCTCTGGCTCTGGCTCTGGCTCTGGCTCTACAGCAGGCTGCGCCATGGGCGGGTCGTTCCACGGCAGATCGATCTCGGCCTCAGCCGGTGCCGACACAACGGGAGCGGGTTCTGCAACCGGCTCAGGCTCAGGCTCAGCCGGCAAGACCGGCAAGACCGGCACAGGGGCTGGTGACTCGACCACGGCCACGGGCGCCTGTACCGGCGGCATAGCGGTGGCCGCAGCCACTGCTACCGTGGAATCAGCTGTGGCCTGGCTGATCCCCAGTGGCTTTAGCGTTGGCCTAGGTGCGTCCGGGGTATCGGCCGGACGGAAGGCCAGCATCCGCAACAGCACCATCTCGAAACCACTGCGCGGGTCGGGTGCCAGCGGCAGGTCACGGCGGCCAATCAGGCCCATCTGGTAGTAAAACTGCACATCTTCGGCAGGCAGTGCCTGCGCCAGTGCCAGCACGCGTTCGCGGTCACCCTGGCCGTTATCGACCGCCTCGGGCAAGGCCTGGGCAATGGCCACGCGGTGCAGCACATTGAGCATTTCAGCAAGCACACCGCTCCAGTCCGGGCCCTGTTCGGCCAATTGCCGAACCGCCTCGAGCAATGCCCTGGCATCGCCCTCAAGCAGTGCCTGGAGCACTCCGTAGACCTGACCGTGGTCAAGGGTACCGAGCATCGCCCGGACATCGGCGGCCAACACCTTGCCTTCACCAAAGGCGATGGCCTGGTCGGTCAGGCTCATGGCGTCGCGCATCGAACCGTCGGCGGCGCGACCGAGCAGCCACAGCGCATCGTCTTCAAACGGTACGTTCTCGACACCCAGCACATGGCTCAGGTGTTCGACGACGCGCTCCGGGGTCATGTTTTTCAGCGAGAACTGCAGGCAGCGCGACAGGATCGTGGCCGGCAGTTTCTGCGGATCGGTGGTGGCGAGGATGAACTTGACGTAAGGCGGCGGCTCTTCCAGCGTCTTGAGCAAGGCGTTGAACGAGTGGCTGGAGAGCATGTGGACTTCGTCGATCAGGTAGACCTTGAAGCGCCCACGGCTAGGGGCGTACTGCACGTTGTCGAGCAGCTCGCGGGTGTCCTCGACCTTGGTCCGGCTGGCGGCGTCGATTTCGATCAGGTCGACAAAACGCCCTTCGTCGATCTCCCGGCAGACTGAACAGGTGCCGCACGGGGTCGAGGTGATGCCGGTTTCGCAGTTAACGCATTTGGCAATAATGCGCGCGATGGTGGTCTTGCCCACACCCCGGGTACCGGTAAACAGGTAGGCGTGGTGCAGGCGCTGGTTGTCCAGCGCGTTGATGAGGGCCTTGAGCACATGGGTCTGGCCGACCATTTCGCGGAACGAGCGCGGACGCCATTTACGTGCAAGAACCTGATAACTCATCGAAAACCGTCGCGATCCAGAAGCTGAAGAGGGCTAATGCTAGCGGAGCGGGGGCAAAATTGCATCCGGTGTCGTCTACGCTGTGCAAGAGGACAGGCAGCAGGCGGCTCAATCGTCGAAAAGCAGACCGCTCACACAGCAAAAGCGCTGTCTGAGAGAGGAAATATAAGGAGGGGGGACTTTCTAAATGGAGGCGACCCCACCAGCCACACCCCGGCACACGATGTTCCCGCTATGGCTGCTCCCTTCCGGGCCTGACCAGGTTGACGGGTAATCGTTGCGGGGGGACCGATGGGGCCACCACTACGCAGCTCATCAAGCGACGAGCCGCGCCATTGTACCGGTCTTGCGCCAAGTTACAACCTCTGCCTCAAGAAAAAACCAACGTTTCTCAAGGACTTGGCTTCATGCCTCGATGCCGTGGCTGGCGAGAAAGACGACAAAGGCGTCCTCATCCATCACCTGAAGGCCCAGTTCATTGGCCTTGGCCAGCTTGGAACCTGCGCCGGGGCCGGCGACCACGCAGTGGGTCTTGGCCGAGACCGAGCCGGCAACCTTGGCGCCCAGCCCTTCCAGCTTGACCTTGGCCACGTCGCGGCTCATGCGCTCCAGGGTACCGGTGAGCACCCAGGTCTGGCCGGCCAGCGGCAAGCCTTCGGCGACTTTTTTCTCACTGGCCCAGTGCATGCCGAACTCAGACAATTGCGCCTCGATGGCAAGCGCCTGGGCTACGTTGTCCGGTACAGCGAAAAATTCACGCAAGCCCTGCTTGGCCTTTTCGTTAAGGCCTTTCATGACGCTCAGTTCGAGCCAGTCGCGGCTCAGCGCAATCACCTGCTCGAGGCTGCCGGCTTTTTCGGCCAGGTTCCTGGCGCCGGTCGCGGCAATGCCCGGGATGTTCAGTTTTTCGATGAGGCCTGCCAGGGTGGTGCTGGCAGCGAATTCGGCATGCACCTCGCCTTCATCCTGCAAGGCGATGCCGGCGCCGAGCAATTGGTTGATGACCGCCTGGTTGTGGGCGTCGCCAAAGAAACTGTGGATCTCATGGGCCACTTCCAGGCCGATGTCCGGCAGGTAGGTCAGCACTTGAGGCAACGCCACCCTCACCCGCGCCAGCGAACCCAGGGAGCGCGCCAGCACCTTGGCGGTTTCTTCGCCGACATCAGGAATACCCAAGGCATAAATGAACCGCGCCAACGCTGGCTGTTTGCTCTGCTCGATGGCCGCCAGCAGGTTCTTGCTGGACAACTCAGCAAAGCCTTCCAGGTCGACGATCTGTTCGAAGGTCAGGCTGTAGAGATCGGCAGGCGAACGGATCAGGCCTTCGTCGACCAGTTGCTCGACGCTTTTCTCACCCAGCCCGTCGATGTCCATGGCGCGGCGCGAGACGTAATGGATGATCGCCTGCTTGACCTGCGCGGCACACGCCAGGCGCCCGACACAGCGGTAGACGGCGCCCTCGCTGACGGTTTCCTTGCCCTTGCTGCGCTTGACCAGCTGGGTACGCTCGACGTGCGAACCACACACCGGGCAGGTGTGCGGAATATGAACCGGGCGTGCATCTGCCGGGCGCCGTTCCAGCACCACCTGCATGACCTGAGGGATCACGTCGCCAGCACGGCGGATGATCACCGTGTCACCGATCCGCAAGCCCAGCCGGTCGACTTCGTCCATGTTGTGCAAGGTCGCGTTGGCTACCGTGACCCCGGCGACCTTCACCGGCTTCAGGCGCGCCACTGGCGTCACCGCGCCGGTACGGCCCACCTGAAATTCCACGTCGAGTACTTCGGTCAGCTCTTCCATGGCCGGAAACTTGTGGGCAATCGCCCAACGCGGCTCACGCGCGCGAAAACCCAACTCGCGCTGATAGGCAAGGCTGTTGACCTTGAACACCACGCCGTCGATTTCATAGGGCAGGTCATTGCGGCGACGGCCGATGTCGCGGTAGTAGTCCAGGCATTGCGCCACGCCCACGGCCAGTTTCAGTTCGTGGCTGATCGGCAAGCCCCAGGCCTTGAGTTGCTGCAAAATGCCGACATGGGTGTCGGCAATGTCTGCCGAGACCTGCCCCAGGCCATAGCAGCAGAACTCCAGCGGCCGGCTCGCGGTGACTTTCGAGTCGAGCTGACGCAGGCTGCCTGCGGCGGCGTTACGCGGGTTGGCGAAGGTTTTGCCGCCGTTTTCGATCTGGCAGGCGTTCAACCGATCGAAGCCCGCCTTGGACATGAACACTTCACCGCGCACCTCCAAAACGGCCGGCCACCCTGCCCCCTCTAGCTTGAGCGGAATGTTGCGCACGGTACGCACGTTGACACTGATGTCTTCGCCGGTGGTGCCATCGCCACGGGTTGCGCCTTGCACCAGCAGGCCATCGCGATAGAGCAGGCTGACCGCCAGGCCATCGAGCTTCGGCTCGCAGCTGTACTCCACGGCCGCGCCGTCCCCGAACAGGTCGCCCGCTGGCAGCTCCAGCCCTTCGACCACCCGTCGATCGAAGTCACGCAGGTCGCCTTCCTCGAAAGCGTTACCCAGGCTCAGCATCGGTACTTCATGGCGCACCTGGCTGAAGGCCGACAGCGCTGCGCCACCGACACGCTGGGTGGGCGAGTCGGCTGTCACCAGTTCGGGGTGTTCTGCTTCCAGGGCCTGCAGTTCGCGGAACAGGCGGTCATACTCGACATCCGGAATGCTCGGGGCATCCTGCTCGTAGTAGCGCCGGTTGTGCAGCTGGAGTTCGGCACGCAGTGCGAGGATTCGGGTTTCGACGGTCATGTTCGTGTTCTCTTGCCATGCAAAAGAGCAACCCTGGCTGCCCAGGCTGCTGACACATCCCCGCTTTTCAGCGGTTTTCTCACGGTGGGAGCAGGCGTGCCTGCGATGCAGGCGCCGCGAATTCACGGGCACCCCATCGATCGCTTCGCAGGCACGCCTGCTCCCACGAAGATCACACAGGGGGGCTGTCAGCAACCTGAGCAGCCGTGGCTGCTCCTTGAGTGTTTAGGGTGCTTGGGATCAACGCTTCTGGGTCAGTGCCCGACGCTCGAACTCGACGATGCGCTGGCGGTAGTGCTCGATGGTCTGCGCGGTCATGACGCTACGCTGGTCATCTTTGAGCTCACCATTGAGCTCGTGGGCCAGTTTGCGTGCAGCCGCCACCATCACGTCGAATGCCTGCTTCGGATGACGCGGGCCCGGCAGGCCCAGGAAGAAGCTCACTGCACGCGTGCTGAAGTGGTCGATGTCGTCCAGGTCAAATACACCTGGCTTGACTGCGTTGGCCATGGAGAACAGCACTTCGCCGTTACCGGCCATGCTTTCATGACGGTGGAAAATGTCCATTTCACCAAAACGCAAACCGCTTTCAAGAATGTTCTGCAGCAGCGCCGGGCCCTTGAAGCCGCCCTCGTCACGGGAAATCACGCTGATCACCAACACTTCTTCTACCGGTGGCAACTCTTTGCCTGCATTGGCAGCGCCAAAGCCGGTGCTTTTGGTGCGTGTTTCGTCCGGGAAGTCATCGGACGCATCGACGAACAGGTCCGGCTCACGTGGCTCAGCGGCCAGGTTCAGGTCGCCCTGCTGCGGCTCGCTGTTACGTTTGTTGCGCTTGGAAGACTTCGGCTTGCTCTCACGCTCACGTTCACGCAGCGGCGCACTCATGGACGGCAGGTCATGCTCATCCAGCTCCGGCTCCTTGTGATTGTCCAGCACACGGGAAGGCCCCAGCACATCAGGGCTGCTCTCCTCGTCAGGCAGGTTGGAGAAACTGCGATCCAGACGGAATTTCAGCTTACCCTTGCCACCACGCATACGACGCCAGCCGTCAAAAAGAATACCGGCGATGACAATAATGCCGATGACGATCAGCCACTCGCGCAGACCGATTTCCATGTAATCCCGTGCCTCTGTAAAAAATGCTGATAAATAAAGGGCTTAAAGCCCTTTAAAACGTGGCGCCAACTCTATGTTCTGACAGGCGTTTTGCCCACGCGTAATAAAAATTGCCATTAAGCTAGCACGACCAAAGATAACTTTACACCGTCTGTCGCAACTGACAGGTCCATTAAGCGCAGGTTCACGCTTTATGGCACCCGATCAGGCGTCGACCATGGCCATCGCCTCCTCCACATCAACCGCCACCAGGCGCGAGCAACCGGGCTCGTGCATGGTCACCCCCATCAATTGATCGGCCATTTCCATGGCGATCTTGTTGTGGGTGATATAGATGAATTGCACGGTCTGGCTCATTTCTTTTACCAGCCGGGCATAACGCCCCACGTTGGCATCGTCCAGTGGTGCATCGACTTCGTCGAGCATACAGAACGGTGCCGGGTTCAACTTGAAGATCGCGAACACCAACGCCAGGGCAGTCAACGCCTTCTCCCCACCGGACAACAGGTGGATGGTGCTGTTTTTCTTCCCAGGCGGGCGCGCCATGATCGTCACCCCTGTATCGAGTAAATCTTCGCCCGTCAGTTCCAGGTAAGCGCTGCCGCCACCGAAAACTTTTGGGAAAAGTGCCTGTAAACCGGCATTTATCTGATCAAAGGTATCCTTGAAGCGATTACGGGTTTCCTTGTCGATCTTGCGGATGACGTTTTCCAGCGTCTCCAGCGCCTCGACCAGGTCGTCGTTCTGCGCGTCCAGGTAGCGCTTGCGCTCGGACTGCTGCTGGTACTCATCGATGGCCGCCAGGTTGATAGCGCCCAGGCGCTGGATACGCCCGTCGATACGCTCCAGTTCAAGCGCCGCTTCCTGCTCGCTGGCCTGCTCGGTCAGGGTTTCGAGCACGCCGTGCAGGTCATAGCCATCGGTGTGCAGTTGTTCCTGCAGGGCCTTGCGCTGAACGCTCAGCCCTTGCCATTCCATACGGTGCTGCTCAAGCTGGCCGCGCAGCAACTGGGACTGCTGCTCCGCCTGGCTGCGACGTTTCTCGGCCTCGCGCAACTCGCGGTCGGCTTCGTCCATGTGCAGGCGCGCCTGACGCATTTCGTCATCGACGCTCATGCGTTTTTCCAGCAACTCTTCGAGCTTGAGCCGCAGCTCTTCCAGCGGCGCCTCGCCCTCTTCCAGGTTCAGCGTCAACTGCTCACGCTTTTCCGTCAGCCGCTCGGACTGCAACTCGAGGCGCTCCAGCGCCTGACGCGTGGAGTCGTGCTGGGCACGCAGCGAGCCCAAACGCACCGCCAACTGGTGGGCGTGGTCCTTGTGCTGCCGCGCCTCCTGACGCACCCGGTCAAGCCGCTCGCGCAGGTTGTCGCGCTGGGCCAGCAACAGCTCACGCTGCTCGGTGTCCTGGGCCATCAGGTCAAGCGCTTCCTGCAGTTGCAAGCGCGATTCACCGAGGCTTTCGTGCTCGATGGCACGCTGCTCAAGCAGCTCGCTCAATTCCTCGTCAAGACGGCGACGGCGCAGCGCCAGCTGCTCGGCACGCGCCTTGCCCGCCGACAACTGCGCCTTGAGCTCGCCCTGCTGGCGCGCTTCGTCCTGTGCCCGGCGACGGATCTGCTCGCGACCGTCCTCCAGGCTGCGCTGTTGCTCGCGCAGCGTGAGCAGTTGCTCGTCCAGAAGCTCCAGTTCGGTCTGCAAGGCTTCGTGCTCAAGGCGCAGTTGCTCAAGCTCCTGCCCTCGGGCGAGCACCCCGCCCTCGGCATCACTGGCACGCGACACCCGCAAGAAGTGCCGCCCAACCCAATAACCGTCACGGCTGACCAGGCTCTGCCCTTCGGCCAGTTGGCCACGCAGCGCCAACGCCGCATCGAGATCTTCCACCGGGCGTACCTGCCCCAGCCACGGGGCCAGGTCGACACGGCCTTGAACCTTGTCGAGCAAACTGCCCGGCAGGCTCGTCGCAGTGCCGCGTACATCGAGCAGGCGCAATGCGCCTTGATCGAAGCTGGCCAGGTCCAGGCCGGTGAACGCATCGACCAGCACGGCCTGCAGGTCAGCGCCCAGCACGGTCTCGACCGCCAGTTCCCAGCCCGGCTCGACGCGCAAGCCCTCGGCCAGTCGCGGACGCTGCGCCAGGCCCTGCGCCTGCAACCAGCGAGCGGTGCCGCTGCCCGGGTCCAGCGCGGCCTGCTGCAAGGCTTCCAGCGAGGCCAGACGACCACCCAGGCGCTGCAACTCGCCCTGGGTTTGCTGCTGAGCGCTGCCAACCTGCTGCAACTGTTCGCGCAGCGCCTCAAGCCGCTCGACGGCCTGCTGCTCTTCCAGTTGCAGGTCTTCAAGGAGCAGTTCACTGCTGGCCAATTGCTCGCCCAGCTCCAGTATCGCCGCGTCTTCAGGGTCGGCACTGAGCTGGTCACGCTCCTCGCCCAGTTTGCGCTGACGCTCGGCCAGACGCTCCAGGCTGTGTTCCAACTGTTGAATGCGCGACTGCTGCACTTCGGCCTGACGGCGCGGCTCGGCCGAACGGGTATTGAAGCTGTCCCACTGCTCCTGCCAGCCATGCATGGTGCCTTCGGCTTCTTCCAGCGTCGCGGCAGACTCTTCGGCAGCAGCCAGGGTCATTTCCTGCTCGGGCTCGAGCATTTCCAGCTCTTCAGCCAGGGTTGCCAGCAACGTGCGGTCATGCCCCAGGTGCGACTCGGTTTCCTGACGCGAACGCTCGGCCTCCTTGAGGTCGTCCTGCAATTGGCGCAAGCGCTGCTGGCCATGCTGGATGCTCTGCTCGACCCGGGCGATATCACCGCCCACCGAATAGAAGCGCCCCTGAACCAGGTTGAACCGTTCAGACAGCTCATGGTGACCGTCACGCAGGCGCTCAATACTGGCATCGGCATTGCGCTGTTCCGCGACCAATGCCTCGAAGGCCACTTCCTGATCGCCGATGATCGCTTCACGCTGGCCCACCTGATCGTTCAGTGCGCGCCAGCGCAGTGCCGCCAGTTGCGCCTTGAGCTGGCGCTCCTCGGCCTTGTATTCCTTGTACTTCTCGGCAGCCTGGGCCTGGCGGTGCAAGCGCTCAAGCTGGCGCTCAAGCTCTTCGCGCAGGTCGGTCAGGCGCTCGAGGTTTTCATGGGTACGGCGAATGCGGTTCTCGGTTTCGCGGCGGCGCTCTTTGTACTTGGAGATACCGGCGGCTTCTTCGATGAAGTTGCGCAGCTCTTCGGGCTTGGCTTCGATCAGCTTGGAGATCATGCCCTGCTCGATGATCGAGTAGCTGCGTGGCCCCAGGCCGGTGCCGAGAAAGATATCGGTAATGTCACGGCGCCGGCATTTGGTGCCATTGAGGAAATAGGTGTTCTGGGCGTCTCGGGTGACCTTGCGGCGAATGGAGATCTCCGCATAGGCGGCGTACTCGCCGACCAAGGTGTTGTCGCTGTTGTCGAAGACCAGCTCGATACTCGCCTGGCTGACCGGCTTGCGGCTGGTCGAACCATTGAAGATGACATCGGTCATCGACTCGCCACGCAGGTTCTTGGCCGAGCTTTCGCCCATCACCCAACGCACCGCGTCGATGATGTTGGACTTGCCACAGCCATTGGGCCCGACAACGGCCGCCATGTTGCTGGGGAAGTTGACGGTGGTCGGGTCGACGAAGGACTTGAACCCGGCCAGGCGAATGCACTTGAGGCGCATGCTCAGGCAGGTACCAGCGCCGTCAGCACAAGGTCGCAACTGCGCTGACAATACTCGACCAGCACACTGCGGATGCGCGGCAGGTCACGTGCAACCACGGCCTCGAGCAATTGCGCGAACAGCACCAGGAAGTCATCCATTTCGGCCTTGCGCTGATCCAGCGCCAGGTAATACGTGCGACTCATGGCCGGCTGCAGGTTTTCGACGGTTTCCTGCAGGTAAGGGTTGTTGGCAAACGGATAGGCCGCGCGCATTACCGCGAAGCTGTCTTCAACGAATGCCTTGATGTCCTTGCGCTCGCAGGCAGCGCGCAAACGCTGCTGAATGACCAGAAACGGAGCAAGCTCGGTGTCGCTGCGCAGGTGCGTGGCAACGGCATTGCCCAACAGGATGTACAGCTCGCTCATCAGCGTGCAGAGGCTGCGTACATTGTGCTCGTTTAGCTCGGTAACGTGCGCGCCGCGACGCGGCAGGATCGTGACCAGATGCCGGCGTTCGAGAATCAGCAGCGCCTCACGCACGGAGCCGCGGCTGACATTCAGCGCCTGGGTGACCTTCAGCTCCTGGATACGCTCGGCGGGTTTGAGCTCGCCGCGAATGATCCGCTCGGCCAGGTAATGGGCAATTTGCTCGGAGAGGCTGTCCGGCGCCTTGAACGTCATGGTTTTCCTTCAAACTCTTTGAACGGTGCACAAGGGCGGGATTGTAGCGCACTTGCCCCCCACTCGCGCAGGGCCTCTCGGCCCGTTCTATGCTTAAAAAGTCAGGTGTAGAGCGTACCAGGCGCCATTTCGATCATTTTCCTGACCCACAAGTCAGAAAGATGTTGACCGAAAAGTCAGGCCTGCTTAGAGTCAGCACAACCCCGCTCAACAACAATAATTCGCTTGTGAGGCCTTCCGTGATCCAGTTTCTCTTTAATCAGGAGCTGCGCAGTGAGCACGCCCTGGACCCCAATCTGACAGTGCTTGAATACCTGCGTGAACACCTGGGCAAACCCGGCACCAAGGAAGGCTGCGCCAGCGGCGACTGCGGCGCTTGCACTGTCGTGGTCGCTGAGCGCCATGCGGATCAGGACGGCCTCGAACGCCTGCGCTATCGCAGCCTGAATGCGTGCCTGACCTTTGTGTCGGCGCTGCATGGCAAACAACTGATCAGTGTTGAAGGGCTCAAACACCAAGGGCAGTTGCACAGCGTTCAACAGGCAATGGTCGACTGCCACGGTTCACAATGCGGCTTCTGCACGCCCGGCGTGGTGATGTCGCTGTTCGCCCTGCAGAAGAACAGCGACGCCCCGGACCTGCACAAGGCCCAGGAGGCGCTGGCCGGCAACCTCTGCCGCTGCACCGGTTACCGGCCGATTCTGGCAGCCGCAGAACAGGCCTGCTGCCAGCCGCCAGCCGACCCGTTCGATGCCGCCGAGGCGCAAACCATCGCCCGGCTCAAGGCGATTGCGCCCAAAGAAACCGGCGAGCTCAACAGCGGCGATAAACGCTGCCTGGTTCCACTGACCGTGGCCGACCTGGCCGAGCTCTATGGCTCGCACCCGGAAGCGCGCCTGCTGGCCGGAGGTACCGACCTGGCACTTGAGGTGACGCAGTTCCACAAGACCCTGCCGGTGATGATCTACGTCGGTAACGTCGCCGAGATGAAGCGCATCGAGCACGTCGACGCGCATATCGAGATTGGTGCCGCCACGCCGTTGACCGACTGCTATGGCGCGCTGAGCGCCGAGTACCCCGACTTTGGCGAGCTGCTGCACCGCTTCGCCTCGCTGCAAATCCGCAACCAGGGCACCTTGGGCGGCAATATTGGCAACGCATCACCGATTGGCGACGCCCCGCCCCTGCTGATCGCCCTGGGCGCCCAGATCGTCCTGCGCAAAGGCGACAGCCAGCGCACCCTGGCCCTGGAAGACTACTTCATCGATTACCGCATCACCGCCCGCCAGGAGAGCGAGTTCATCGAGAAGATCATCGTGCCGAAGGCTTCGCCCGGCTGGGCGTTCCGCGCCTACAAGTTGTCCAAGCGCCTGGACGACGATATCTCGGCGGTCTGCGCGGCAATCAACCTGCGCATCGAAGGCGGCGTCATCCACGAGGCACGCATCGCCTTCGGCGGCATGGCGGCCATCCCGAAACGCGCCCAGGCCTGTGAAACGCTGCTGACAGGCAAGCCCTGGAGCCAGGCACTGATTGAACAGGCCTGCCAGGCCTTGAGCGAAGACTTCACGCCGCTGTCGGATTTTCGCGCGAGCAAGGAGTACCGGTTGCTCAGTGCGCAGAACCTGCTGCGCAAATACTTCATCGAACTGCAAACACCGCACATCGAGACTCGGGTGACCGCTTATGTCTAACCATCCTCACGTCGCCAAGAGCCAGGCAGAGCTGGCCGACCTGTTCAGCCAGGACATGACCAGCGGTGTAGGCCGCAGCGTCAAGCACGACAGCGCCGACAAGCATGTGTCCGGCGAAGCGGTGTATATCGATGACCGCCTGGAGTTCCCGAACCAGTTGCATGTGTATGCCCGGTTGTCCGACCGTGCCCATGCGCGCATTGTCAGTATCGACACCGCGCCCTGCTACGCCTTCGAGGGCGTGCGCATTGCCATTACTCACGAAGACATACCGGGCTTGAAAGACATCGGCCCGCTGCTGCCGGGTGACCCCTTGCTGGCCATCGACACCGTGCAGTTCGTCGGCCAGCCGGTGGTGGCTGTGGCCGCACGCGACCTCGACACCGCGCGCCGCGCCGCGCTGGCAGCGATCATCACCTACGAAGACCTGGAGCCGGTGCTCGATGTGGTCGAAGCGCTGCGCAAAAAGCACTTTGTCCTCGACAGCCACACCCACCGGCGCGGGGACTCGGCCAGCGCATTGCGCGATGCACCCCATCGCTTGCAGGGCACCCTGCATATCGGCGGCCAGGAGCATTTCTACCTGGAAACCCAGATCTCTTCGGTGATGCCTACCGAAGACGGCGGCATGATCGTCTACTGCTCGACCCAGAACCCCACCGAGGTGCAGAATCTGGTCGCCGAAGTGCTCGATGTACCGATGAACAAGGTGGTGGTCGACATGCGCCGGATGGGCGGTGGCTTTGGCGGCAAGGAAACCCAGGCGGCGAGCCCGGCCTGCCTTTGCGCGGTGATCGCGCACCTGACCGGCCAGCCGACCAAGATGCGCCTGCCTCGCATGGAAGACATGGTCATGACCGGCAAGCGTCACCCCTTCTACGTCGAATACGATGTCGGTTTCGATGACCGTGGACGCCTGCAGGGCATCAATTTCGAACTGGCCGGTAACTGCGGCTGCTCGCCCGACCTGTCGGCGTCCATCGTCGACCGCGCCATGTTCCACGCCGACAACGCCTATTACCTGGGCGACGCCACGGTCAACGGCCACCGCTGCAAGACCAACACCGCCTCAAACACCGCCTACCGGGGCTTCGGCGGCCCACAGGGGATGGTCGCCATCGAGGAAGTGATGGACCGTATTGCCCGCCATCTGGTGCTCGACCCGCTGGCGGTGCGCAAGGCCAACTATTACGGCAAGACCGAGCGCAACGTCACCCACTACCACCAGACCGTCGAGCACAACATGCTCGAAGAGATCACCGCAGAACTGGAAGCCAGCAGCGACTACGCCGAGCGCCGCGAGTCGATTCGCCGCTACAACGCCAACAGCCCGATACTGAAGAAAGGCCTGGCCCTGACACCGGTAAAATTCGGTATTTCCTTTACCGCCAGCTTCCTTAACCAGGCCGGTGCGCTGATACACCTCTATACCGACGGCAGCATCCACCTGAACCACGGTGGCACCGAGATGGGCCAGGGCCTCAACACCAAGGTTGCCCAAGTGGTGGCCGAAGTATTCCAGGTCGATATCTCGCGTATCCAGATCACCGCGACCAACACCGACAAGGTGCCCAACACTTCGCCGACTGCGGCGTCCAGCGGCGCCGACCTGAACGGCAAGGCTGCGCAGAACGCGGCTGAAACCCTGAAGCAACGCCTGATCGAATTTGCCGCGCGGCAGTACAAGGTCAGCGCGGAAGACGTCGTGTTTCACAATGGCCATGTGCGTGTGCGCGATGAGATCCTGACCTTTGACGCCTTGGTGCAGCAGGCCTACTTCGCTCAGGTTTCACTGTCGAGCACCGGCTTCTACAAGACCCCGAAAATCTACTACGACCGCAGCCAGGCCCGTGGCCGCCCCTTTTACTACTACGCCTTTGGCGCGGCCTGCGCCGAGGTGATCGTCGACACCCTGACCGGCGAGTACAAGGTACTGCGCACCGACATCCTGCATGACGTCGGCGCGTCACTGAACCCGGCCATCGACATCGGTCAGGTGGAAGGCGGTTTCGTCCAGGGCATGGGCTGGCTGACCACCGAAGAGCTGGTGTGGAACGCCAAGGGCAAACTGATGACCAGCGGCCCGGCCAGCTACAAGATTCCGGCCGTGGCCGACATGCCGATCGACCTGCGGGTGCGCCTGGTCGAGAACCGCAAGAACCCGGAAGACACGGTGTTCCATTCCAAGGCCGTAGGCGAGCCGCCGTTCATGCTCGGTATCGCCGTCTGGTGTGCCATCAAGGATGCCGTGGCCAGCCTGGCCGATTACCGTGAGCAACCGCTGATCGACGCCCCGGCCACACCGGAGCGCGTGCTCTGGGGCTGCGAGCAAATGCGCAAGGCGATGGCGGCGCACCCGCGCACCGAAGCCGAGACAGCAGCACCATGACCGCCCTATCGCCCGCACAGCCTTACGGTCACCCAGGAGGTCACTGAACATGCACACCTGGATCAACGCCCTCGCCGACCTGCAGGCACGCGGTGAACCCTGCGTACTGGTCACCATCATCGAGGAGCGCGGCTCGACACCGCGCAACGCCGGTTCCAAAATGGTGGTCAGTGCCGAGCAGTTGTTCGACACCATCGGTGGCGGCCACCTGGAATACAAAGCCCTGCACATCGCTCGGCAGATGCTCGCCGAGGGGCGCCAGGCGCCCCATCTGGAGCGCTTCAGCCTCGGCGCCAGCCTCGGCCAATGCTGTGGCGGCGCCACGGTGTTGCTGTTCGAACCGATGGGCCGGGTTCAGGCGCAGATCGCGGTATTTGGTGCAGGCCACGTCGGTCG
The DNA here is from genome assembly GCF_002753995.1 of Pseudomonas sp. HLS-6. Taxonomy (NCBI): domain Bacteria; kingdom Pseudomonadati; phylum Pseudomonadota; class Gammaproteobacteria; order Pseudomonadales; family Pseudomonadaceae; genus Pseudomonas; species Pseudomonas sp. HLS-6. Next base: position 1,696,228 of record NZ_CP024478.1, on the reverse strand, counting down.
GGCGCTGGTACCCTTGCTGGCCGCCTTGCCGTGCCGGGTTCGCTGGATCGACTCACGCGAGCAGGAGTTCCCCGAGGCGATCCCTGCAGGGGTCAGCAAAATCGTCAGCGAAGACCCGGTCGATGAAGTCGACGACCTGCCGGTCGGCAGTTACTGCATCGTCATGACCCACAATCATCAACTGGACCTGGAGCTGACGGCGGCCATCCTTAAACGCAATGACTTCACCTGGTTCGGGCTGATTGGCTCGAAAACCAAACGGGCCAAGTTCGAGCACCGCCTGCATGAACGTGGTTTCACCCCGGAGCGGCTGCAGCGGATGCGCTGCCCGATGGGGATTGCCGAGGTGAAGGGCAAGCTGCCGATCGAGATCGCCGTGTCCATCGCCGCCGAAATCATTGCCACCTACAACGCCAGCTTTGGCCAGCACAACGCTGCCGCCAATGCTGGCCCCATTGCCCAACTGCTGCCGCCCTCGCGGCGCAGCCAAGCCCAATGACGAGAGCCTCATGAGCGCAAAACCCAACGCCTACCGTGCCGCCATCCTGCACAGCCTCGACGACCCCGCCGAAGTCGGTGTGGGCGCGTCCTACCAGTACTTTGAAGACGGCCTGCTGGTGGTCGAAGATGGCAAGATCAGCGCCATTGGCCACGCCAGTGAATTGCTGCCTACACTGCCGGCCGACCTGAACGTGGTGCACTACGAGAATGCCCTGATCACCCCGGGCTTTATCGACACCCATATCCATTTCCCGCAGACCGGCATGATCGGCTCCTACGGCGAGCAGCTACTGGACTGGCTCAATACCTACACCTTCCCCTGCGAACGGCAGTTCGCCGACAAGGCCCATGCCGAGCAGGTCGCGAAGCGTTTCATCAAGGAACTGCTGCGTAACGGCACCACCACCGCGCTGGTGTTCGGCAGTGTCCACCCCGAATCGGTGGATGCCTTCTTCGAAGAGGCGCAGCGCCTGGACCTGCGGATGATCGCCGGCAAGGTGATGATGGACCGCAATGCACCGGATTACCTGACCGATACCGCCGAGTCCAGCTACCTGGACAGCAAGGCCCTGATCGAGCGCTGGCACGGCAAGGGTCGACTGCACTATGCGGTTACCCCGCGCTTCGCCCCGACCAGCACGCCAGAACAACTGGCCTTGGCCGGGCAACTGCTGGGCGAGTATCCCGACCTGTACCTGCACACCCACCTGAGCGAAAACCTCAAGGAAATCGAATGGGTCAAGGCACTGTTCCCGGAGCGCAAGGGCTATCTGGATGTCTACGATCACTTCCAGTTGCTGGGCGAGCGCTCCGTCTTTGCCCATGGCGTGCACCTGTGCGACGACGAGTGCAAGCGCCTGGCGCAAACCGGCTCCGCCGTGGCCTTCTGCCCGACCTCCAACCTGTTTCTCGGCAGTGGCTTGTTCAACTTGCCGCAAGCCGAACAGCACAAGGTGAAGGTCGGCCTGGGCACTGACGTGGGCGCCGGCACCAGTTTCTCGCTGCTCAACACCCTCAACGAAGCCTACAAGGTCATGCAGCTTCAGGGCGCACGGCTCAACCCGTTCAAATCGTTGTACCTGGCTACCCTGGGCGGCGCCAGGGCCCTGTGCCTGGAGGAGCGCATAGGCAACCTCACGCCGGGCCGTGATGCCGACTTCGTGGTGCTCGACTACAACGCGACACCGCTGCTGTCCTACCGCCTGCAGCAGTCGAACAGCATCGAGGAGACACTGTTCGTGCTGATGACCCTGGGCGACGATCGCACCGTCCGCGAAACCTTTGCGGCCGGTCGCAGCGTGCATCAACGCTGAGCCGCTAAGGCTCGCGCGCCAGGCCGCGATACAGTGCGCCGCCGATCACTGCACCGATCAGCGGCGCCACCCAGAACAGCCAGAGCTGCTGGAGTGCCAACCCTGGCAGACGTATCAGCCTTTGGTCGAGGCCGCGCTGCCACGTTTCTTGGTCTGCAACAGGTGCGAGAACACCGCATGCAGGTCATCGGACGCGCTGTCCTCATCGAGGTTGAGCTTGCTGTCGATATGGTCCATGTGGTGCATCATCAGGTTGACCGCAAGCGTCGCATCACGGGCTTCGATGGCGTCGATCAACTGCATGTGCTCGTCATAGGAGCAGTGCGAGCGGTTGCCGCTTTCATACTGGGCAATGATCAGCGAGGTCTGCGACACCAGGCTGCGCTGGAAGCTGATCAGCGGGGCATTGCCAGCAGCCTCGGCCAGCTTGAGGTGAAACTCGCCAGACAGGCGAATACCGGCGCCGCGGTCGCCCCGGGAAAAGCTGTCGCGCTCATCGCGCACCATTTGCCGCAGTTCGTTCAACTGCTCGACGGTAGCGTGTTGAACCGCAAGCTCGGTGATCGCCCGCTCGACCAGACGCCGGGAAAAGAACACCTGGCGGGCTTCTTCTACCGTGGGGCTGGCAACCACGGCACCTCGGTTGGGCCGTAGCAGCACCACGCTTTCATGGGCCAGACGCGACAGCGCGCGGCGAATGATGGTGCGGCTGACACCGAAAATCTCGCCCAGGGCTTCCTCGCTCAACTTGGTACCCGGCGCCAGACGCTGCTCGAGGATAGCCTCGAAAATATGTGCGTAAACGATGTCGTCCTGGGTGCCGCTGCGGCCGGCCTTGCCAACACGCGCGGGTTTCTTGAGGGGTTGCAGCTGTTCGTTCATGGATTCTCGGGCAGATAACCGGCAATTGGATCCGAACTGTAATACCGCACAGTAGGTCGTTGGCAAGCCGTGAATAGAAAATTTAAGGGAATCGGTACTGCCACATTGTACACAGCCAGCAGCAATTCTGCAGGTAGCGATAGCCTTTATAGCTGTATTGCCAAATAATATGCACACACCACATAAAACATTATTTGATTTATTTGTATACAAAAGCATAATCGCAGCGTGCAACTTCCTGACTTCAAGGTCAATAAAGCAGTCCGGTCGCCTGCCACCCTACCCTCTCACAGAGCCCCCCAGTGCGTGCGCAGGCCTGGCTCTGCAAAACAAGAAAAGACTTGAGGAGTACATGCTGTGGAAAGCCGCAAATCCGAAGCCCCTACGCTGGATCTTGCCCCACCGCTCGAAACGAGCTGGCTGGAGCGGATTTTCAAACTCAAGCTGCATGGCACCACCGTCAAGACCGAGCTGATTGCCGGCATGACCACCTTCATCACCATGGCGTACATCATTTTCGTCAACCCGAACATCATGGCCGATGCCGGGATCAACCATGGTGCGGCGTTCGTTGCCACCTGCATCGCCGCCGCCCTGGGCTGCCTGTTGATGGGCCTGTACGCCAACTGGCCGGTCGGCCTGGCACCGGGCATGGGCCTCAATGCATTCTTTACCTACACGGTCGTCGGCACCATGGGTTACACCTGGGAAGCGGCCTTGGGGGCGGTGTTCGTTTCCGGCGTGCTGTTCATGCTGCTGACCTTGTCACGCGTGCGCGAGTGGCTGCTCAACAGTATCCCGGTCAGCCTGCGCCACGCCATGGGTGCCGGGGTCGGGCTGTTTCTCGGGTTGATCGGCCTGAAAACCGCCGGCATTGTCGTCGACAGCCCTGCCACCCTGATCAAGCTCGGCTCGCTGCACGAACCCGCCCCCCTGCTGGCCGCAGTGTGCTTCCTGATGATCGCGATACTCAGCTATCGGCGGGTGTTCGGCGCCATCCTGATCAGCATCATCACTGTCACGCTGGCCGGCTGGGGCCTGGGGCTGGTCGAATACGGCGGCGTCTTCTCGTTGCCTCCCAGCCTCGCCCCCACCTGGATGGCCATGGATGTGGCCGGGGTGTTCAACGTCAGCATGATCAGCGTGGTCCTGGCGTTTCTGTTCGTGCACATGTTCGACACCGCCGGCACCCTGATGGGCGTCGCGCAGCGCGCCAACCTGGTGAACGCCGAGGGCCGCATCGAAAACCTTTCCCGCGCACTGAAAGCCGACAGCGCCTCCAGCGTCTTCGGCGCGGTGGTGGGTGTGCCACCGGTGACCAGCTACGTGGAGAGCGCGGCCGGGGTGGCCGCAGGCGGGCGCACCGGCCTGACGGCCGTGGTCGTTGGCCTGCTGTTCATCACGGCCATGTTCTTCGCCCCTCTGGCGGGCATGATCCCGGCCTATGCCACCGCTGGTGCCCTGATCTACGTGGCCATGCTGATGATGGGCAGCATGGCCCACATCAACTGGGATGAAGCCACCGACAGCATCCCGGCGATCGTCACCGCAATCATGATGCCCCTGACCTTTTCGGTTGCCGACGGCATTGCCTTGGGCTTCATCACCTATGTCGCCCTCAAGGCCGGCACCGGGCGATACAGGGAAATCTCGGCGAGCCTGTGGGTGCTGTGCGCCATTTTCATCGCCAAGTTCATGTTTTTGTAACGGTTGTACCGCAGTAAAAACGGCCTCGCCTTCGGGTGAGGCCTTCGCACATAAGGAGAAAATAAATGAGTGTGGAAACCTGGCTGTTGTTCTGTGGCGCGGCACTGATCGTCATTGCGATCCCCGGCCCGTTGTCCTTGCTGATGATCAGCAACAGCCTGAACTATGGCCTGCGTCGCTCCTACCCTGCGTTTCTCGGCGGTGTCATTGCGTCGATCTGCCTGCTCAGCGCCTCGGCACTGGGGCTGGGGGCGCTGTTGATGGCTTCGGAGCAGCTGTTCAGCGTCTTGAAGATTGTCGGCGGCCTTTACCTGTTTTACCTCGCCTGGCAAAGCTGGCAGCAATCGCGCCAACCCTCGCAGGGCGCCAATGTGCCTGAGGCCATGCCGACGCCAGGCTTTCGCGGCCTGTTCCTGCGCGCCTTTGCGCTGGGCGCGAGCAACCCGAAAGATATCCTGTTCTTCGCCGCCTTCCTGCCGCAATTTCTCAGTGCAGAGCAGCCATTGCTCAGTCAATTGCTGGTCTTGATCGCCACCTGGACGTTGCTCGACCTGGGTTGCAAGCTGGCCTACGGCCTGGGTGCGCAAGGTGCCGCCCGCTACCTGCGCTCCGGCAAGGGGCAGAGTGGATTCAACCGGATCAGCGCCGGGCTGTTCGGCGGCGCGGGCGTCGCCGCACTGCTGAGCCGCTAAACCACTGCCTGCCCCGCTGCCGCCTGGCGGCAACGGGGCAGAACCTCAGGCGAACTGCGGCCTGATAAAGACCAACCCTTCATCCCTGCCAGAAGCACTGACGCGCTTGCCCGCCATCAGCACAACCAGCTCTTTCGCCGCCCGGGCCTGACGCAGCGCCTGGCGCGTCTCGGCATCCATCGACGCCATCAGTCGTTTCAGCGTGCTGGACGAGAGCGGGTACACATGCGACGCGTGCGTTGGCCTGACGATCACCAGGTAGAGCCGGTCTGAGCCGTTGCAACGCACCAGCAGTTGCCCCGGCCCGAAGGCCTGATCACTGAAGACCTGGCCCACAGTGTAATAGTTTGCCGTCAGCACATCCCGGACAACCGCATGCAGCGGGGCCCGTGCAAACTGTTCCTCTGAAACCACAAACTCCACCGCGGTAAACCGGGCCGTTTCACTGTGCAAACTGAACCCTGCCCCTGCTGCCACCTCCGGACGACCGCGCAGCCACCCGAACGGGTCGACGACGGACGCGCCATTTTTAGTCAGCGGGTTATCCAGCACACCCAACAACAGGTCCAGCTTGAGGACGCCGGCAGCGGTCAGCTTGCCGTTTATGCTGGCCGACTCCATCAGGCGCCGAGAGAACTGCTTGGTGCTCTGATCGGTCAATTGCGGGAAACGGCGCTTGATGGTGTACATCATGTGATCAACGCGAAGCCCTGAACCGAGCGACCAGACGCCATTGACGCGCTGCATCCGATGATAACGCGGCAGAACGCCGTCCAGGCTCGGAGGCGGCTTGAGTACCGCACAATCGGCCACGAGCTCAACCCCGTCGTCGAGCACCTCGTAGTACGCATTATCCACCTGGATCACACGCCGCGCCGTGTTTTGAGCGCTAACGAAAATGCCCGAGTTGCTGGCAGTTTCAATCAGCGGGCCATCAACCGGGGTGCTCCAACTGCGCCAGTCGAACATCTGTTGAACCCTGGAAACCCCGTGAAGGGGTGCAATGACGGGTACTGTCGCGCCTGTCGCTGGCGGCAGATGCTCGATGCTCCAGAATGGCAAGTAGCCTCGGCTTTCGAAGTGCAGCGCAAGCGCCCACTCCTTTGCGGCTCGCTCGCCCTCGGTGAAATTGAAACGACGCAGGAACGCCTCGGCTGCTGCCTGCGATTGCCCGGGCTCCGCGCGCTGAATCATCTTCCAGGCCGGGTCCGGTATGCGACCTGGCAGGAACTGCAAGGCCCACTCAGGAAAGCGTTTGTGCTGAACAAACTGATCGGCCAGCAAACGTGCTAGGTCGGGATCATCGGCCGGCAGGCTGAAACGCCGCAAGACCTGCGCGGCCTCATCAAGGGTAAAGCGACGGAAAACCTCCAGGATCGCCTCCAGCGTCCATTGCGATGGCAGCCCGAGCTGGTTTGCAAGCACTTGCACGTCTTCGCGCGTCACCGTCTGCAAACCTTGCTGGATAACTTCAGCCGGGGTTTGCGGTGCACCGCCGCGCAACCCCACGTCAAACGACACTTCCCAGTGTCCCAAGATATTGCGCCGCACCGCAGGACCGTAGCCACGGCGTCGCGTTTCGACGATGCGCCAGGGTTCAAGGGCCACGCCACCCTTGTACTGGACCTGATAGTAGCGGCCCCGCGTATCGGTAATGTAGTAGTGCGGGAAGCCGTCCGCGCCAACCTCTCCCTCATACACGCCGTTAAAATCGCCATCGGTGCGCAAGGTCAGGTCTTTAGGCCGCTGCTTGAGCGCAAACGAGCGATCAATGACCCTGTTCGACAACGGCGGCGCAACACCGTGCAGCGCATCGTTACCCGCCAAGGCGATCCGCGTGGTGCTGACGTCAGAGGCATGAGGCAGCATTTTCCAGAGCTTGCCCAGCCCCTTGAACCCGTGCTTCATGTCGCCCAAGGCCCCCAAGGTATTGAAGGCCGACGACAGTGCGTGCTGCACGGCCTTGGCGCGATCACCATCGGCCAGTGCCTTGATCGCCGAGGCCGACTCCTTGAGGGCAAAAAACGCACCCACCGCAAAGCTGGCCGGTGGAAATGGCAGTGTGACTGCCGTGGCAACCAACTCGACCCCAGTCCAGGTAATACGGCTGATCATGTCGGCCCGACCGAGCTCCAGGTCCGCCACATCGGTCATCTTGCGTTCGATTCGCTGGTCGTGGAAGGCCTTCTGCAGGCTCATGATTGGCGCACTCGACAGCACCGGCCCCGCAGCAGCACCACGCCTGACGGCGTGCAGCCTATAGGACATCCAGCGACCCAGCTTGTGGCGCATGCGGTCCTTGTAATAATCCCCCATGCCGGCATGGGCCAGGGACGCCTCGAATGACTGGAACTCACGGAATGCCAGGCCATCCGGCGCATCGGGGGTGTACAACAAGGCGGGCTGACCGGTGTTCTCCGGCGCCAGCATGACGTAGTTGCCTTCGACGGTTTCCACCGTCCCCAAGTGCTCGTTCATCCACGACAGATGGCCCAGGTACGCCAGCCAGGGGTACTCAGCGGTATTGAATACCGCTTCAAGATTGAAGTTCAGCAGATGCACCGGATGCGCCAGGCGTGTCGGCGCATCCTCGCGCTGAAAAGAACTCAACGTTTGACTCAACCAGGCGTACTGCTCGCTAGTGATCTGCCCCATCAGCTTGCTGCGCAGGGCTGCAACCGACATCTGCAACTGTGTCAGCGTGACACTGGCCTGTCGGCGGGTGGCATAGCCCTCGTGCTCAGGGTTCAGCAGCGTATCGCGCAGCACTTGAATGTAGCGGTCCGCCACCCATTGGCCGCGAATAGCGCCCGAGACGTTCTCCGGCCGCAGGGGCGAGAGGTCAACACCTTCCGGGCCTTCAAACGTCGCAGAAGTGTCCAGCGTGGCTTGCGTCAGGCTGATCGAGTCGTCATAGCCATTGCGCAACAAGTGGGTGAACGTAGCCCGCTCCCGGGGCGAGGTGATAATGATCGTGTCCGGGTCGACCGTGCCCGCGGGTGTACCCAGCAGCTGATTGATTTTTTCCGTGGCCTGGGCTTTGACGAAGCTTTCAAAATCCGGAACCTGCAGCAAGGACTGCTCGGTAAACCGTTGCGAGGCAGCGGCGACCTGCGTCTCCAGTGCATGCAACTGCTGCCGCTCAGCCAGCGGCGCATCGCGGTACCAGGCCGGCGTGTGGGCGTCAAAGCGCGCCTGGGTGAGCTCGACATCTAGCGCGACTAGGCGTTGCAAGGCAGTCGGATAGTCGACCTGAGGCGAGAGCGTAAGAAAATCGGCCTCGGCAGCCGGCTTCTGCGCCAGGGCACTCAACACGTTGTCCAAGGCGTTACGCGCGGCTTGCGGAACGCGTGCCAACAGGTAGTCGCGCAGTGCCGGCACAGCGGTCCAACCGACAATTTCGTGCAACAAGCGGCGCTCATCCAGCACCTTCAGCCACGGCTCGCGGCCAGGCACATCTGGGGCATAAAGCAATAGGCCGGCAGCTTCGCCATCGGCCTGGGTCAAGCAAAAGACCATGACATCCGCCAACTCGGCGCCGTTGATCTTTAACAGGTAAGCCGTCGCACGAAGCGCCGTCTGCTCGACAAACGGTGTGTGCAACACCCCGACTGCCTGAACCTGATCCTCGGCCAGGATGCCTTGAAAACCCGCAGCGCAGAGCGAGGCCTGTAGCCGTAGCGACATCACGACCTGCATGCGCTGGAGAACACCTGGCGTGATCGCTTCACGCCACTGTCGAGAAAATGTGCTCCTCAGTTGCAGCGGGGCAAGCACTGGGGCAAGCGTTGCAGGGGTCAACCCTTCGAACACCTGCTCAACCGGCAGGCCTTGATACTGCAAGGTGCTGCCCGTGATGAAATCAGAAGCCTGGGCTTCATCCCCAGGGTGCAGCCCGTACAGGGCCAGGCTGCTCACCGATGCCTGCTCGGTATAGACCTCACGGGTTACCGGCAAACGACGCTCGGTGGTGACCCACAGCTGATCGGGGTCCAGGTCAACGCCCAGCGCTTCGCGCAGGCGCAACGCCACCGTGACACGGGCAAATTGCTCTGGCGACTCGGCCTTGCCCAGCGCCTGACACAGATCCTCCTGAGCGTATTGATAGGCCTGCAATTTGTCGACGTAGCGCTGCCGCTCTTCGGTACTGCACAGTTTCATCCAATACGGTAACTGCCGGTAGGCCTCATAGGCCGCGTGTTCTGCGTGCCACACCACGGCCATGCCGGGTGGGCCGTTGACGATGATCCGCTGGGTAGCCGCTGCCAGCCCTTCGAACAGCACCTGATACGACGCGAAGGTCGTGCGGCGGGTTTGCAGAATGTCGATGATATCTGTCTGCTGACACTTCAGTTGGGCCTGTACAACGTCAGTCAGCAGGTGGCCGACGATCTCCCGGCACTGCCATTCGATACGACGCTGGCCATCCAGTGCGCGTTGATGGCTCAAGCTCAGCAAGCCCGACCATTGTTCACGGCGCGGCAAGAGTGCATCGAACAGTTCGCCCAATGAGCCATGGCTGGAAAGCCCGTCACCCGGCAGGTACAGCAGCGTCGGAACAGCGTCCGCCTGCGACGCATCGGCCACCGGTTGCCTGCGAAGAATGAATGCACCGGCCAGGTGCGCGGCCTCTGCCCCCTCGAACAACAGGCTAAGGCTGTAGGCAAAAAAAGCCCTGCGGCTGTCCGCCGGGGTCGACAGCGCGCTGCTCAACAACGCCTGCTCGTCCTTACTCAAGCGCCGTGCCGCGTCGAGGTGCAACGCCTGCGCCAGGGCATCAGCCAGTTGCTGGTCGCGTGAGGTGTGCTCCGCTGTCGCGGCGTTCCAGTAGGCAGTGACTGCATCCCGATACAGATAACCCAGCTTGAGCGTCAACGTGTCGATGGCCCCCTCCAGCCCGCGCGTGCCGGCCATGCGCGTTCCGGGTTGATCATCCTCGCGACCATCGGCGTAAATCCCTGACAAGCCCTCGTCATACACCGTTGCGGCACCCACCAGGCGCTCGCGCATTACCTGCTCGAGGGTCTTGTTCGTCTGCAAGGTGCAGTGCTCCGGGTTATCCGTGAGCGAAAAGGTTTTTACCCAGGTGTTTCGCGCATCCAGTTCAAGCTGCGGGTATTGACGCTTGAGCTCATCATCAAAGGCCGTTGCGAGCAGCGGCACAATGTCCGGCAGCGCGCTGCCCTGTTGTGTCCAGAGCGCCGCAGCCTTTTCCAACGCTGCCAACGCCTCAGTGTTGCTGAGCAAGTGAGGAGGAATTGCTACATCCATGGTCTGTGTCCCTGCTATCGAATGGCGCCTGCACACCCTGCGCAAGCGACCCAGCCGACATTTCAAAACAGCCGCTCAAACCATGTGAGATAAATAATGCTTTTCCTTCAGGCAAAAAAAAGCCCGCAGTGTGAGCGGGCAAGGACCTACGAAGATTCTGTTGGCTGACCTGCTAGCTTCCGCGGTAGGTCGAGTAGCTATAAGGCGAAATCAGCAATGGAACGTGGTAATGATCCTGCTCGGCACTGATGCCAAAACGCAGAACGACCACATCGAGGAACGCAGGCTCAGGCAACTTCACGCCGCGTGCACGGTAGTAGTCACCGGCACTGAACTGCAGCTGGTAGACACCGCTGCGGTAATCGTCACCCTGCAGCAACGGTGCGTCGCAACGACCGTCGCTGTTGGTCAGGGCAGTGGTCACCAGCTCTAGCTGCTGGCCTTCGACGCGGTAGAGCTCGACCTTGATCGAGCTGCCAGGGCAGCCATGCGCGGCGTCCAGTACATGCGTGGTCAAACGTCCCATAAGGTTGCTCGCCTCTTCTTGATCTGTGGGCAAAAAATACCCGTATCGCACCGCATGCAAGCACGGCAGCGTACGGCTGTTGGATTATTAAGACATTTTTATTGAAAATTGTACACAATAATTCCGACTTCTTTGTTAGCTTAGCCACCTCGCCCAGCAAACAGGCCATCAGTCGCAAACCCAAGCAGAACAATGACGAGCACGTCATTATCTGACCATTCCGGCAGATTTATTGCAGGGGCATGGGGTGGCGGGCCAGGAAAGAAATGCGAAAAAACAGGCTTACAAACTGACAATAAAGTTGTATACAATCACTCCATCAGCGTGGTCGATACACCACACAGGCCACTCTACCCCCGTTTTCACGTACAAGAAGGAAGACTGCAGTGAGCGCTGATTATCCTCGCGACCTGATCGGTTACGGCAATACTCCACCCCATCCGCGCTGGCCGGGGAACGCCCGCATCGCTTTGTCTTTCGTGCTCAATTACGAAGAAGGTGGCGAACGCAACATCCTCCACGGTGATAAAGAGTCGGAAGCATTTCTGTCTGAAATGGTTGCCGCCCAGCCGCTGCAGGGCGCACGCAACATGAGCATGGAATCGCTCTACGAGTACGGCAGCCGCGCAGGCGTCTGGCGCCTGCTCAAACTGTTCAAGGACACCGGCATTCCGCTGACCGTGTTTGCCGTGGCCATGGCCGCCCAGCGCCACCCGGACGTGATCCGTGCCATGGTTGAAGCCGGCCATGAGATCTGCAGTCACGGCTACCGCTGGATCGACTACCAGTACATGGACGAGGCTCAGGAGCGTGAGCACATGCTCGAAGCGATCCGCATCCTCACCGAACTGACCGGCGAGCGCCCATTGGGCTGGTACACCGGCCGCACCGGGCCAAACACCCGCCGCCTGGTGATGGAGGAAGGTGGCTTCCTCTATGACAGCGACACCTATGACGACGACCTGCCCTATTGGGAACCCAACAACCCGACCGGCAAGCCACACCTGGTGATCCCCTACACCCTGGACACCAATGACATGCGCTTCACCCAGGTTCAGGGTTTCAACTGTGGCGAGCAGTTCTTCCAGTACCTCAAGGACGCGTTCGACGTGCTGTATGCCGAAGGTGCCGAGGCACCGAAGATGCTCTCCATCGGCCTGCACTGCCGCCTGGTCGGCCGCCCTGCCCGGTTGGCAGCCCTCAAGCGCTTTGTCGAATACGCACAAAGCCATGAGCAGGTCTGGTTTGCCCGGCGCGTGGACATCGCCCGCCACTGGCATGCCACCCACCCTTTCAACGCCGAGAACGCATAATGACCGACTTCAAGACGCTGAAGCCTTCGACCCTCGACCGCACCGCGTTCGTCGAAGCTTTCGCCGATATCTACGAACATTCGCCATGGGTTGCCGAGAAGGCATTCGACCTGGGCCAGCGCCAGGAGCTGGACCAGATCGAAAATCTGCACCAACGCATGAGCGATATCCTGTTGAGCGCCGACCCTGCCAGCCAGCTGGCACTGGTCAACGCTCACCCGGACCTGGCCGGCAAAGCGGCCGTCCAGGGCCAACTGACCGAAGCCAGCACTCACGAACAGGCTGGCGCCGGTATTCACCAATGCACGGCCGAAGAGTTCCAACGCTTCACCGAGCTGAACGACGCCTACAAAGCCAAGTTCAAGTTTCCCTTCATCATGGCGGTAAAAGGCAGCAACCGGCATCAGATCCTCGCCGCGTTCGAAACGCGCATCCATAACTCGGTCGAGGCCGAGTTCAAGGAAGCGCTGGCGCAGATCAACCTGATCGCCCTGTTCCGATTACTGCAGCTTTAGTGAGCGTGGCCCGAGTGCGCTCATGAACGCAGCGCGTACCCAGGGCCTTGCAAGCATCCCCAGCCACCCATTCAAGGCAGACAAGAAAAAATGAAAGCATACGCCGTACCCTTCGAGAAATTCGTCAACCTGGCCGACGCGCGCCTGGGCACCAAGATCGTTTCGGTCACCGATGAGTGGTTCGCCGCTGCCGAGCGCCTGTTCCAGCCGACACCGGCCGTGTGGAAGGAGGGTGTGTTCGACGACAACGGCAAGTGGATGGACGGCTGGGAAACGCGCCGCAAGCGTTTCGAAGGCTTCGACAGCGCGGTGATCCGCCTGGGCGTTCCCGGCACCATCAAGGGCGTCGACATCGACACCTCGTTCTTCACCGGCAACTTCCCACCTTCGGCGTCCCTGGAAGGCTGCTTCGTCGCTGAAGGCGACCCGACCGAACAAACCCAGTGGGTTGAAGTGCTGTCGGCCGTCGAGCTGCAAGGCAACAGCCACCACTACCACGAAATCAACAACGACCAGGCCTTCAGCCACCTGCGCTTCAACATCTACCCGGACGGCGGTGTTGCCCGTCTGCGTGTGTACGGCGTGCCATTCCGTGACTGGTCGGCAGTAGGCGACAACGAGCAAGTCGACCTGGCAGCAGCGTTGAACGGTGGTCGTGCCCTGGCCTGCTCCGACGAACACTTCGGCCGCATGAGCAACATCCTCAACCCGGGCCGTGGCATCAACATGGGCGACGGCTGGGAAACCGCGCGCCGCCGCACCCCAGGCAATGACTGGGTCATCGTTGCCCTGGGCCATGCTGGCGTGGTCGAGCAGGTTGTCGTCGACACCCTGCACTTCAAAGGCAACTACCCCGACAGCTGCTCGATCCAGGGCGCATTCGTCAAGGGCGGTACCGACAGCCAGATCGAAACCCAGAGCCTGTTCTGGCGCGAACTGCTGCCAAGCCAGAAGCTGCAGATGCACGCCGAGCACAGCTTCCAGGAGCAGATCAATGACCTGGGGCCGATCACCCACATCCGGATCAACGTGTTCCCGGATGGCGGTATCAGCCGTCTGCGCGTACTGGGCAAAGTCGCGAAGTAAGCGCTGCCCCTGATCACCCACAACGCCGGCTCCCGAGAGCCGGCGTTGTGGGCAAGAGCGACAGCCCCAACAACATAGAATTAGAGACAGATCCGCATGCGCACTTTAGTGATTGAGCCCTTGACCAAAGAAGCCTTCGCCCCCTTCGGTGACGTGATCGAAACCGACGGCAGCGACCACTTCATGATCAACAACGGCTCGACCATGCGCTTCCATCGTCTGGCCACGGTAGAAACCGCCCAGCCCGACGACAAGGCGATCATCAGCATCTTCCGCGCCGACGCGCTGGACATGCCCCTGACCGTCCGCATGCTGGAGCGCCATCCGCTGGGCAGCCAAGCGTTCATTCCGCTGCTCGGCAATCCCTTTCTGATCGTGGTCGCGCCTCTTGGCGATGCACCTGTATCGGGCTTGGTCCGTGCCTTTGCCAGTAATGGCAGGCAGGGCATTAATTACCATCGCGGCGTCTGGCACCACCCGGTGCTGACGATCGAAAAGCGGGATGACTTCCTGGTGGTTGATCGCAGTGGTTCCGGCAACAACTGCGACGAACATTTCTTCAATGAGGATGAGCTGCTGATCCTCAACCCCCACCAATAAGAGAAGACTGGTCATCGGAAATCGGTGATCGGAAAGAGGTACATACTGTGGAAGCACATCTGTTCGAGTGGCTAAACCTGAGCGTGCGCTGGGTTCACATGATCACCGGTATCGCCTGGATCGGTGCATCGTTCTACTTCGTCTGGCTGGAAAACAACCTTAACCGCGCCAACCCGCGCGAGGGCCTGTCGGGTGACCTTTGGGCCATCCACGGCGGTGGTATCTACCACCTGGAGAAATACAAGCTGGCTCCACCGAAAATGCCGGAGAACCTGCACTGGTTCAAATGGGAAGCGTATTTCACCTGGCTGTCGGGCGTGGCCCTGCTGTGCGTGGTGTTCTACTCCAACCCGACCCTGTACCTGCTGGCACCGGGCAGCGGCCTGAGTGGCGCAGAAGGCGTGGCCATTGGTGTCGGCTCGTTGATCGCCAGCTGGTTCATCTACGACTTCCTCTGCGACTCACCACTGGGCAAACGCCCTGCCCTGCTGGGCCTGGTACTGTTCGTGCTGGTTATCGCGGCCTGCTTCGGCTTCAGCCAGGTGTTCAGCGGCCGTGGTGCGTACCTGCACACCGGTGCGATCATCGGCACCATCATGGTCGGTAACGTGTTCCGCATCATCATGCCGGCCCAGCGTGCGCTGGTCGCGGCCATCGAGCAGAACCGCACCCCCGATCCAGTGCTGCCGGCCAAGGGTCTGTTGCGCTCGCGTCACAACAACTACTTCACCCTGCCGGTGCTGTTCATCATGATCAGCAACCACTTCCCGAGCACCTACGGCAGCCAGTACAACTGGTTGATCCTGGCGGGTATCGCGGTGGCTGCGGTGTTGGTACGTCACTACTTCAACACCCGTCACGACAGCAACAAGTTCGCCTGGACCCTGCCTGTCGGCGCCCTGGCAATGATCTGCCTGGCCTATGTCACCGGCCCTTCGCCGATGCCGAAAGCGCCTGAGCAGGCTGCAGCGAAAATCGAGTACCAACCGCTGCCGGAAACCGCACTGGGCGGCAAGACTGCTGCTGAGAAAGCCGCCGAGCCGGCTCCGGCCAAAGCCGAGGAAGCGGCCAAGCCTGCCACCGCCTCGGTAGAAACCTCGAACTTCGACAAGATCCACAATGTCATTCAGGAACGCTGCACCGTGTGCCACTCGGCCAAGCCGACCAGCCCACTGTTCAGCACTGCGCCTGCGGGCGTGATGCTCGACACCCCGCAACAAATCCAGCAACTGGCACCGCGCATCCAGGCCCAGGCCGTCGCCAGCCAGATCATGCCGTTGGGTAACATCACTCAGATGACCCAGCAAGAACGTGAACTGATCGGCGCCTGGATCGCCAAGGGCGCTCCAACCAACTGATGCACCGGGCGGCTCGCAAGAGCCGCCCACCGGCGTCCTGCTCGGCGTCGCAGAACAATGAACAATAAAAACAAAACCGAGGTGTTGCATGTCAAAGTCACGCAAGGCGTCCATACCCGTTGCGCCCCCACGACAGCCACTGCCACTGCCGCAACTCATCCTGGTGGGTCTGCAACACGTATTACTGATGTATGGGGGCGCCATCGCGGTGCCGCTGATCATTGGCCAGGCCTGTGGCCTGACCCGTGAAGAAGTCGCCTTTCTGATCAATGCCGATCTGTTGGTTGCCGGTGTCGCTACCGTCATTCAGTCGTTCGGCATTGGTGCCGTGGGTATCCGCATGCCGGTCATGATGGGCGCCAGCTTCGCCGCCGTCGGCAGCATGGTCGCCATGGCCGGAATGCCCGGTGTAGGCCTGCAGGGAATATTCGGTGCGACCATCGCTGCCGGCTTCTTCGGCATGCTGATCGCGCCGTTCATGTCCAAGGT
Source organism: Pseudomonas sp. HLS-6 (assembly GCF_002753995.1). NCBI lineage: Bacteria > Pseudomonadati > Pseudomonadota > Gammaproteobacteria > Pseudomonadales > Pseudomonadaceae > Pseudomonas > Pseudomonas sp. HLS-6. Next base: position 1,679,975 of record NZ_CP024478.1, on the reverse strand, counting down.
GGTGCGGTTCTTCCCGCCTCTGGTAACCGGTACCGTGATCACCTCCATCGGCCTGTCGCTGTTCCCGGTCGCGGTGAACTGGGCCGGTGGCGGCGCCAGTGCCGCACCCTTCGGCTCACCGGTCTACCTGATGGTTGCTGGCCTGGTGCTGGCAATCATCCTGCTCATCAACCGTTTCATGCGTGGTTTCTGGGTCAATGTGTCAGTGCTGATCGGCATGGGCGTTGGCTACATGCTGGCCGGCTCCATCGGCATGGTCGACCTTTCCGGGCTGGACCAAGCGCCGTGGCTGCAGGTGGTGACGCCCCTGCACTTTGGCATGCCGACATTCAGCCTGGCGCCAATCCTGTCCATGTGCCTGGTGGTGGTGATCATTTTCGTTGAGTCCACCGGCATGTTCCTCGCACTGGGCAAGGTCACCGACCGTGAAGTCACCCCGGGCATGCTCCGTCGCGGCCTGTTGTGTGATGCTGGTGCGTCCTTCATCGCGGGTTTCTTCAACACCTTCACCCACTCCTCGTTTGCCCAGAACATCGGCCTGGTGCAAATGACCGGTGTGCGCTGCCGGTACGTCACCATCGTTGCAGGCGCCTTCCTGATCATGCTCAGCCTGCTGCCCAAAGCTGCATTCCTGATCGCCTCGATTCCGCCCGCCGTTCTGGGGGGGGCCTCCATTGCCATGTTCGGCATGGTAGCCGCCACGGGTATCAAGATTCTTCAGGAAGCCGACATCGGCGACCGCCGCAACCAGTTGCTGGTGGCCGTCAGCGTCGGCATGGGCTTGATCCCGGTGGTACGTCCGGAGTTTTTTGCACAAATGCCACAGTGGATGGAGCCCATCACCCACAGCGGAATCGCCATGGCCACCGTGAGTGCGCTGATCCTGAACCTGCTGTTCAACATCCTCGGTGGTGTCGAGCGCGCAGCCCATAACGAAACTGCCCACCAGCATTGAACCGGCGGGCGGCGCTCGCCGCCCGGCATACCTCGAGCACGACCGTCGACCCGTAGAAGCGGGTCGATCGGGGCGCTTTGCGCCAAAAAACCGCAAACAAACAATAACAACAGCCGGGAATCACACCATGAAACGGATCACTTCATCTCTCCTGCTGGGCGGCGGACTGCTGGCAGCCTTGCCTGCAGTCGCGGGAGACATGCTGCTCTGGCAAACCAACAGCATCAGCTACCTCTACGGCAAAGACTTCACCGTCAACCCCGCCATCCAGCAAACGGTGACCTTCGAGCACGCCGACAAATGGAAATACGGCGACAACTTCCTGTTCGTCGACAAGACCTTCTACAACGGCGCAACCGACCGTAACAAAGGCAACAACACCTACTATGGCGAATTCAGCCCTCGCCTGTCGTTTGGCAAGATCTTCGACCGCAAATTCGAGTTCGGCCCAATCAAGGACGTGTTGCTGGCCATGACCTATGAGTCTGGCGAAGGTGATAACGAGGCCTACCTGATCGGCCCAGGCTTTGACCTGGCAGTTCCCGGCTTCAACTACTTCACCTTGAACTTCTATCAGCGCAACACCGAGGGCAGCCGCCCGGGCGATCGCGTATGGCAGATCACACCGACGTTCTCCTACACCATCCCCGCAGGCAAGTCCGACATCCTCGTCGACGGCTACATGGACTGGGTCGTTGACAACGACAGCACTCGCCGTGGCACCTACCACGCCAACCTGCACCTTAACCCACAGGTCAAATACGACCTGGGCAAAGCCTTGAACCTGGGCGCCAAGCAGCTTTACGTGGGCGTGGAGTACAGCTATTGGAAAGACAAGTACGGCATCGAGGACACTCAGCGCTTTGACACCAATGAAAGCGTCACCAGCTTCCTGGTGAAAATGCACTTCTAAAAGCTGACTGAGTGCACAGTATCAACCCCTTGTGCCCCTGAACAGGGCACTCAAGGGCCGGCGCGCCAGCCCCACGCTGCGCGCCCTTCGATCGAGGGCAGGCCGCATCCTGCCCTCGTTTGCTGACGGATCAGTCAATATCGCCGTCAGTCGGCGCCTCTGCGCACCTCCCCCTCGCGGCATCCATCACTTCAGCGTGGACAGCTATCCGCCCAGCCAGTAATCTGCGCGCCCTTTTATACAGGGCAAGACGGCATGCGCCCGGGTTTGCTGACCCACCCGTCAACGAATACAGGCGCTCGACAGACGCCTCGCCCGCTTGAAGCGCCTCTTTTCCATCGGTTCACAGCACGGTCGAACACGCTGATTGCGCGCGCCCCGAAAGGTTGGCGCAACCCTTGCTGTATCGCTGCGCCGAACCGAAAAACCGACCATTAAGTCAACAAACGGCATCACTCGAGAATGCCGACAACAGAACAACGAGAAATCAACCTTTGGAGCACACCATGCGTACCCGTAATAGCCTGATCCTCGCCGGTGGCCTGCTGGCTGCCAGCAGCGCCATGGCCGGCGACCTGCTGCAATGGCAGAACAACAGCCTGACCTACCTGTACGGCAAGGATTTCACCGTTAACCCGGAGATCCAGCAAACCTATACCTTCGAACATGCGGACGCCTGGAAGTACGGCGACAACTTCCTGTTCATCGACAAGATCTTCTACAACGGCAAGAAAGACTCGAACGCCGGCCCTAACACCTACTACGGCGAATTCACCCCTCGCCTGTCGTTCGGCAAGATCTTCGACCAGAAACTTGAGTTCGGCCCAGTGAAGGATGTGCTGCTGGCCATGACCTACGAGTTCGGTGAAGGCGACAACGAGTCGTACCTGATCGGCCCGGGCTTCGACCTGGCGATTCCAGGCTTCGACTACTTCCAGTTGAACTTCTACCAGCGCAACACCGAAGGCAGCCGCGCAGGCGATAACGTCTGGCAAATTACTCCGGTATGGTCCTACACCATCCCGATGGGCAAATCCGACGTTCTGATCGATGGTTACATGGACTGGGTCGTGGACAACGACGAAACCCGCAACCGTGGCACCTACCACGCCAACCTGCACTTCAACCCACAGATCAAATACGATCTGGGCAAGGCCTTGAGCCTGGGTGAGAAGCAGTTGTACGTGGGTGTCGAATACGACTACTGGAAAGACAAGTACGGTATCGAAGACACCCCGGCCTTCGACACCAACCAGAACACCACCAGCCTGCTGGTCAAAGTGCACTTCTGATCGGTTGAGCCGCGACAGCCAGGGCCAAAGCGTTTAACACCGCAGCCCTGGCACGTATCGATGTCACTGCTATACAAACAGAGCGTGCAAGCGATGTGTGCTTGTTACGCCTAACGCGTCGTCGTTCAGCTTTTCACACGCGCCTAGCATTGCTTTGACGTTTTTTTCTCTTCGCAGTCGCTACTTTTCGCCGCGACCACAAACACTCGACACCACAATGTATTTACAGCGGGTGCACCACTGCTGTGCCTGTAGTGGCCAGGCATGAAGAGAGACAAAAGGAATTCATATGCGCGCTCCACAATCAGCGCCCCAACGCTACCTCTTGCTACTGACCTCAGTATGGCTGGCGATTTTTCTGCTCACCCGAGGCGTGCTGTTTTTCAGCCACTTGAACGAGGCCGGGAGCAATGTCTTCTCGATCTTCGGTATCGGGCTGCTGTACGACCTGAGCTTCCTGCTCTATGCCGCACTGCCACTGGGCCTTTACCTGCTGCTGTGCCCTGCGCGGCTGTGGCGCTCGCGAGCACATCAGGGGTTCCTGCAGGGCATCATGGTGCTGAGCGTGTTCGTGATGCTGTTCACTGCTGTCGCCGAATGGCTGTTCTGGGACGAGTTCGGCGTGCGCTTCAACTTTATTGCTGTCGACTATCTGGTCTATTCCGATGAAGTGTTGAACAACATCCTCGAGTCCTACCCGATCGGCCTGCTGCTGAGCATCCTGGCCGTTATCGCCATTGCCCTGAGCCTGGCACTGCGCGCACCGCTCAAGCGGGCCCTGAATGCACCGGTGCCCGCTTTTCGCCAGCGCCTGATGAGCTTTGCCGTACTGGCCGTGCTGGCAGGGCTGTGCGTGCAGGTGATCGACCAGGACCGCCCGCGTGGCCAAGGCGGCAATGCCTACCAACATGAATTGGCCAGCAACGGCCCTTACCAGTTCTTCGCAGCGTTCCGCAACAACGAACTCGATTACCCGCAGTTCTATAGCAGCCTGCCTGAGCAGGATGTGAACGCGCAGATCCAGAGCGAGCTGCGCCAACCCGATGCGAGTTTCGTCGGCAAGGAACCCCTGGATATTCGCCGCACCATCACCAGCAACGCACCGGCGCGTACACCCAACGTGGTCCTGGTGACCATTGAAAGCTTCAGCGCCAAGTACATGGGCAGCAACGGCGATAACCGCAACCTGACCCCAAACCTGGATGCCCTGCGCAAACAGAGCCTGTACTTCAACAACTTCTATGCCACCGGCACCCGGACCGACCGTGGCCTGGAGGCCATTACTCTGTCGATTCCGCCAACCCCTGGCCGCTCGATCGTCAAGCGCGTGGGTCGTGAAAGCGGTTTCGCCAGCCTCGGCCAACACATGAGTGAAGCCGGCTACGACAGCGTGTTCGTCTACGGTGGCCGTGGCTACTTCGACAACATGAACGCGTTCTTCAGTGGCAACGGCTATCGGGTTGTTGACCAGAGCAGCGTGAAAGAAAGCGACATCAGCTTCAAGAACGCCTGGGGCATGTCCGACGAAGACCTCTACAACCAGGCCATGCAGCTGGCAGACGCCGATTTCGCCAATCAGGTGCCGTTCTTCCTGCAACTGATGACGACCTCCAACCACCGCCCGTACACCTACCCTGACGGCCGTATCGATATCCCGTCTGGCGATGGCCGTGAAGGTGCGGTGAAATACACCGACTACGCCATCGGTCGTTTCCTTGAGCAGGCCCGCAGCAAGCCGTGGTTCGACAACACCCTGTTCATCTTCGTTGCCGACCATACCGCTGGCAGCGCAGGTAAAGAGGACCTGCCGGTGCGCAACTACCAGATCCCGCTATTCATCTACGGGCCGAAGTTGATCGAAGCGCGTGAGGAATCGAAACTGGCCAGCCAGATCGACCTGGCGCCTACCCTGCTTGGCCTGTTGAACATGAGCTACACCTCGACGTTCTTCGGCCGCAACCTGATGCTTGAAGACACACTGCCACCGCGCGTACTGATTGGTAACTACCAGCACCTGGGCCTGTTCGATGGCCAGGACCTGGCCATCCTCAGCCCTCGCGACGGCCTGCGCCTTCATGAGCAGGCCCTGGGCGAAAGCCGTGAGGTGGTGGGGGACAGCAACAACCCGCTGATCAAGCGCGCCATTACCTACTACCAGGCAGCCAGCTATGGCTTCAAGCACCACCTGCTCGAGTGGGTGCCTGAAGACAGCGAAAAGACAGCCGGTAAAAACTGACTGAGCTGACGCGGCGCCCATGAACAGGGCGCCGCCCTTAGCCTCTTGCAGCCCGCCAGAGCTTGCTGGCCAGCGATACCACGGCCAGTACGGCGGCACCAGCAAGAATACCGATGCCCGCATTGAGCAGGCTTGAGGTCAGTACCCCGCCCCGCCCGTCACTGAAGGCTTCGACGGCATGATGCAGCGGCGCAACGCCATGCACCAGAATCCCGCCCCCGACCAGAAACATCGCCGCCGTGCCAACGACCGACAGCCCCTTCATCAAGTACGGTGCGGCCTGCAGAATGCCCTTGCCGATCGTCTGGGCGGCCCGCCCGGTTTTGTGCGTGAGCCATAGGCCAAAGTCATCCAGCTTGACGATACCGCCAACCAGGCCGTACACCCCTACGGTCATGACAAAGGCAATACCCGACAACACGACGATTTGCTGTGTCAACGGCGCGCCAGCGACCGCACCCAGGGTGATGGCGATGATTTCCGCCGACAGGATGAAGTCGGTACGCACGGCACCTTTGATCTTGTCCTTCTCATAGGCCACCAGGTCGACTGACGGGTCGGCCACCGCTTCACTCAGGGCGGCATGGCCGGCATCGTCCTCGGCTGCACTGTGAAGAAATTTATGCGCCAGCTTCTCGAACCCCTCAAAACACAAGTAGGCGCCACCGACCATCAACAATGGGGTCACCGCCCACGGGATGAAGGCGCTGATTGCCAACGCCGCAGGCACCAGAATCACCTTGTTCAGTAGCGAGCCCTTGGCCACGGCCCATACCACGGGCAACTCCCGGTCGGCGCGTACGCCACTGACCTGCTGAGCATTGAGCGCCAGATCGTCACCCAAAACCCCGGCGGTCTTTTTCGCCGCTACCTTGGTCATCACTGAGACATCGTCCAATACGGTGGCGATATCGTCGATCAGCACCAGTAGACTGCTTCCTGCCATGCTTGCGTATCCAGAGAGTTGAAAGGCCCAAAGCATAGCGTGACTGTGCGTGAAAGTGGCAGCCTTGAGCCTCGCGCAAACCCGGTGCTACCATGCGCCACCGCCTGCCCAGGCCTGGGCCGCCTGCGGCCCGACACAAGGAACAGCGCCAATCATGAGCAGCATTCGCGAGCGCAACAAAGAGCTGATCCTGCGCGCAGCCAGCGAAGAATTCGCCGAAAAGGGCTTCGCCGCCACCAAGACCAGCGACATCGCGGCCAAGGCCGGGCTACCCAAGCCCAACGTCTACTACTACTTCAAGTCCAAGGAAAACCTCTACCGCGAGGTGCTGGAAAGCATCATCGAGCCGATCATGCAGGCCTCCACCCCGTTCAATGCCGAGGGTGAGCCTGAGGAGGTGCTGAGCGCCTACATTCGCTCAAAAATCCGCATATCACGCGACCTGCCCTTTGCCTCCAAGGTCTTCGCCAGTGAAATCATGCACGGTGCGCCGCACCTGAGCCCGACACAGGTTGAACAACTCAACCTGCAGGCCCGGCACAACATCGCGTGCATTCAGCGCTGGATCGACCGCGGCCAGATCGCCCCGCTCGACCCACACCACCTGATGTTCAGCATCTGGGCCGCAACCCAGACCTACGCCGATTTCGACTGGCAGATCTCCGTCGTCACCGGCAAAGCCAAGCTGGACGATGCCGACTATGAGGCCGCGGCACAGACCATCATTCGCCTGGTACTCAAGGGCTGCGCCCCCGACGCCCATACCACCGGTTGATCTGGGAGCAGTTCACCAGACGAGCGCCGCGCACGCGCTGACAACCCGCCGCTACCCTCAGGCTGCCACGCCCGCATCCGCGGTCAGCCCTACCTCCTCGATCGCACTGATCGCGCACTGTTCGTCGATGTCCGAGGTATCACCACTGATACCGATCGCTCCCAGCACCACACCCCTCTGATCACGGATCAGCACCCCACCCGGCGCCGGAACCACGGCGCCCTGGCCCAGGCCATTGAGCGCCGCGAAAAACGCCGGGCGCTGCTGCGCGTCCAGCGCCAGCAAGCGCGAGCCCTTGCCCAGGGCAATGGCGCCCCAGGCTTTACCCATTGCCACCTGCGGACGCAGCAGGCTGGCACCGTCTTCACGTTGCAGGGCCAGCAGATGACCACCGCTGTCGAGCACCGCAATGGTCAAAGGTGCAGCCGAGATCTTGCGCCCGGCGGCAATGGCGCCGTTTACCAGGCTGACAGCGACTTTCAAGGTCAGAGCGTTCATGGACAGGTCCTCTTGTTGTTAGAAGCCCAGAGGGGCAAGTGAAAATCCAATACGACAAATAGAACACAATGGAGAATATTTTTGTATACAATAATTTTCGCCAGATGATCACAATCGGACAAAATGCCTTTTCTATCGGCACGACGAGCAAAGCACTGGCAGCCGATGAAAATGGATTGACCAGAGCCACATACCGTGAATACACTCTGACGCAAAGCCATTTGTATACAATTACAAAACCAATGAGTCACAAAACCATGAGCAAAATGAGAGCAATTGATGCAGCCGTTCTGGTGATGCGCCGCGAAGGTGTTGAAACCGCTTTTGGCATCCCGGGCGCAGCGATCAACCCGCTGTACTCGGCGTTGAAAAAAGTCGGCGGTATCGATCACGTCCTCGCTCGCCACGTTGAAGGCGCCTCGCACATGGCCGAGGGCTACACCCGTACCAAGGCCGGCAACATCGGCGTGTGCATCGGCACCTCCGGCCCAGCCGGTACCGACATGGTCACCGGCCTGTACAGCGCCTCGGCAGACTCGATCCCGATCCTCTGCATCACCGGCCAGGCACCTCGCGCTCGTCTGCACAAGGAAGACTTCCAGGCCGTCGACATCACCAACATCGTCAAGCCGGTAACCAAGTGGGCGACCACCGTTCTGGAACCCGGCCAAGTGCCTTACGCCTTCCAGAAAGCCTTCTATGAAATGCGTTCCGGTCGCCCAGGCCCGGTACTGATCGACTTGCCGTTCGACGTGCAGATGGCCGAAATCGAATTCGACATCGAGGCCTACCAGCCACTGCCCGTGCACAAGCCTGCGGCCAACCGCGTGCAGATCGAGAAGGCCCTGGCCATGCTCGACAGCGCAGAGCGCCCACTGCTGGTCGCCGGTGGCGGCATCATCAACGCCGACGCCAGCGAGAAACTGGTCGAGTTCGCTGAACTGACCGGCATTCCCGTGATTCCAACCCTGATGGGCTGGGGCATCATCCCTGACGATCACCCACAGATGGTCGGCATGGTCGGCTTGCAGACCTCGCACCGCTACGGCAACGCCACCCTGCTGAAATCCGACATGGTGCTGGGTATCGGTAACCGCTGGGCCAACCGCCACACCGGTTCCGTGGACGTCTACACCGAAGGTCGTCGCTTCATCCACGTCGACATCGAACCCACCCAGATCGGCCGCGTGTTCAACCCGGACCTGGGTATCGTCTCGGACGCGGGCGCCGCGCTGGACATGTTCCTGGAAGTGGCCCGCGAGTGGAAAGCCGCCGGCAAGCTCAAGTGCCGTGGCGAGTGGTTGAAAGACTGCCAACAGCGCAAAGCCAGCCTGCACCGCAAGACCCACTTCGACAACGTGCCGGTCAAGCCACAGCGCGTATACGAGGAAATGAACCAGGTGTTCGGCAAAGACACCTGCTACGTCAGCACCATCGGTCTGTCGCAGATCGCCGGCGCCCAGTTCCTTCACGTCTACAAGCCACGTCACTGGATCAACTGTGGCCAGGCCGGCCCACTGGGCTGGACCATTCCGGCCGCGCTGGGTGTGGTCAAGGCTGATCCGACCCGCAAGGTGGTCGCACTGTCCGGCGACTATGACTTCCAGTTCATGATCGAAGAACTGGCCGTCGGCGCGCAGTTCAATCTGCCTTACGTCCACGTACTGGTGAACAACTCCTACCTGGGACTGATCCGTCAGGCCCAACGTGGCTTCGAGATGGATTACTGTGTACAGCTGGCGTTCGAGAACCTCAACGCGCCGGAGCTCAACGGCTACGGTGTTGACCACGTTGCCGTGGTTCAAGGCCTGGGTTGCAAGGCGATCCGCGTCTTTGAGCCGGGCGAGATCGCGCCGGCCCTGCTCAAGGCCCAGAAGATGGCCGAAGAGTTCCGGGTACCGGTTGTGGTCGAGGTGATTCTCGAGCGTGTGACCAATATTTCCATGGGTACCGAAATCAACGCCGTCAACGAATTCGAAGACCTGGCGCTGGTCGGCAACGATGCACCGACTGCGATTTCGCTGCTCGACTGATCGCACAAGCGGCCCCTGCCCTCGCGGCAGCGGGCCCTTACTTTGCAAGGAGACAACCATGCCACGTTTCGCCGCCAACCTGTCCATGCTGTTCACCGAACAGGACTTCCTCGACCGCTTCAAAGCGGCCGCCGATGCCGGGTTCACCGGGGTCGAATACCTGTTCCCGTACGATTACAGCTCGGCTGAAATCAAGCAGCAACTGGACGCCAACGGCCTGACCCAAGTGCTGTTCAACCTGCCGGCCGGCGACTGGGCCAAGGGTGACCGCGGAATCGCCTGCGACCCGGCCCGTGTTGAAGAATTCCGTGCCGGTGTCGACCTGGCCATCGCTTACGCCAAGGTACTGGGCAACACCCAGGTCAACTGCCTGGCCGGCATTCGCCCACAAGGCCCGGATTGCGCCACGGTGAAGAAAACCTTCATCGACAACCTGAAGTACGCGGCCGACAAGCTCCAGGCCGAGGGCATCAAGCTGGTGATGGAGATGATCAATACCCGCGACATCCCCGGCTTCTACCTGAACACCACCCAACAGGCGCTGGAAATCCAGGACGCCGTGGGCAGCAGCAACCTGTTCCTGCAGTACGACATCTACCACATGCAGATCATGGAAGGTGACCTGGCGCGCACGATGGAAACCCACCTGTCGCGCATCAACCACATCCAGTTGGCCGATAACCCGGGCCGTCACGAACCGGGTACCGGTGAAATCAACTACCGCTTCCTGTTCGAGCACCTGGACCGTATTGGCTACCAGGGCTGGGTCGGCGCTGAGTACAAGCCACTGACCACCACTGAAGCAGGCCTGGTCTGGCTGAAGACCCACAACGCACTCTAACGCGCACTCACGCCCCAGAGGCGTTGCGCGCCGGCCGTATGCATACAACTACAAGAGGCATTTTTCATGGCTAAAATCGGATTTATCGGCACAGGTATCATGGGCCTGCCAATGGCTCAGAACCTTCAGAAAGCGGGCCACAGCCTGTTCGTCTCCACCCACCACGACGTAGCCCCGGCTGAACTGCTCGCCGCTGGCGCCGTCGCCCTGGCCAACCCGAAAGAAGTGGCTCAGGAAGCTGAATTCATCATCGTCATGGTGCCGGACACCCCGCAGGTCGAAGCCGTCCTGTTCGGTGAAAACGGCGTGGCTCAGGGTGTTGGCCCGAACAAAGTCGTCATCGACATGAGCTCGATCTCGCCGACTGCAACCAAAGTCTTCGCAGAAAAAATCAAGGCCACCGGCGCCACCTACCTCGACGCACCGGTCTCCGGCGGCGAAGTCGGTGCCAAAGCCGCGACCCTGAGCATCATGGTCGGCGGTTGCCCGAATGCCTTCGAGCGCGCACTGCCACTGTTCCAGGCCATGGGCAAGAACATCACCCGCGTCGGCGGCAATGGTGACGGCCAGACCGCCAAGGTTGCCAACCAGATCATCGTCGCCCTGAACATCCAGGCCGTTGCCGAAGCGCTGCTGTTCGCCGCCAAGAACGGCGCAGACCCTGCCAAGGTGCGTGAAGCCCTGATGGGCGGTTTTGCTTCCTCGAAGATCCTCGAAGTGCATGGCGAGCGCATGATCAAGGGCACCTTCGATCCAGGCTTCCGCATCAGCCTGCACCAGAAAGACCTGAACCTGGCCCTGCAAGGCGCCAAAGAGCTGTCGATCAACCTGCCCAACACTGCCAACGCCCAACAGGTGTTCAGCACCTGTGCCGCCATCGGTGGTGCAAACTGGGACCATTCGGCACTGATCAAAGGCCTGGAGCACATGGCCAACTTCTCGATCCGTGGCGACAAGTAAGACCTGCTCTACCGTGAGATGAGGTGTCGTCACTACGGCCCTCACCGCCGCCAAGGCCGCCCTACCTGCGCCAGCCCTGGCGGCGATTGCAGACGACACCGCCCTCTCAGACAGACACAGAACAACACGATTGGGAGCCTGCCATGTCGGTCGATCCGCAACACTTTCTGCGCGAACTGTTCGCCACGGCCATCGAAGCCGCCCACCCGCGCCATGTCCTTGAGCCCCACCTGCCCAGCGATCGCAGCGGTCGCGTCATCGTCATCGGCGCTGGCAAAGCCGCCGCCGCCATGGCCGAAGTGGTCGAAAAAAACTGGCAAGGCGACGTCTCAGGCCTGGTCGTCACCCGTTACGGCCACGGCGCCAACTGCTCGAAAATCGAAGTAGTCGAAGCCGCCCACCCGGTACCTGATGCAGCCGGCCTGGCAGTGGCCAAGCGTGTGCTGGCGATGGTCAGTGACCTGAGTGCCGACGACCGGGTGATATTCCTCCTGTCTGGCGGTGGTTCGGCCCTGCTCGCACTGCCAGCAGACGGCCTGACCCTGGCCGACAAGCAACAGATCAACAAGGCCCTGCTCAAATCCGGCGCCACCATTGGCGAGATGAACTGCGTGCGCAAGCACCTCTCGGCGATCAAGGGTGGCCGCCTGGCCAAGGCCTGCTGGCCGGCCACGGTGTACACCTATGCGATTTCCGATGTACCGGGCGATCTGGCCACGGTCATCGCCTCCGGCCCCACCGTGGCCGACCCCAGCACCTCGGCAGAAGCGCTGGCGATTCTCAAGCGCTACAACATCCAGGCACCGGCCGCGGTCATCGACTGGCTGAACAACCCCGCCTCGGAAACCGTCAAAGCCGGTGACCCCGCCCTGGCCCGCAGCCACTTCCAGTTGATCGCGCGCCCCCAGCAGTCGCTGGAAGCGGCCGCGGTCAAAGCCCGCCAGGCCGGTTTCAACCCACTGATCCTAGGCGACCTTGAAGGCGAGTCGCGGGAAGTGGCCAAGGTTCACGCCGGTATCGCCCGGCAGATCGTCCAGCATGGTCAGCCATTGCCGGCACCGTGCGTGATCCTCTCTGGCGGTGAAACCACCGTGACCGTGCGCGGCAATGGCCGTGGCGGGCGCAATGCCGAATTCCTCCTGAGCCTGACCGAAAGCCTGAAGGGCTTGCCTGGCGTCTACGCCTTGGCGGGCGACACCGACGGCATCGACGGCTCGGAAGACAACGCCGGGGCCTTTATGACCCCCGACAGCTATGCCCGCGCCGAAGCCCTGGGCCTGTCGGCTGCCGACGAGCTGGACAACAACAACGGCTACGGCTACTTCGCAGCGCTCGATGCCTTGATCGTTACCGAACCGACCCGGACCAACGTCAACGACTTCCGCGCCATCCTGATTCTTGAGACTGCCCAACATGACGCCTGACAAAAAAGTCAAAATCCTCGCCACCCTCGGCCCTGCGACCAATGGCATCGACGACATTCGTCAACTGGTCGAGGCCGGGGTGAATATCTTCCGTCTCAACTTCAGCCACGGTGAACATGCCGACCACGCCCAACGCTACCAGTGGATCCGCGAAGTCGAGCAACAACTGAACTACCCGCTGGGCATCCTCATGGACCTGCAGGGCCCCAAGCTGCGTGTTGGCCGCTTTGCCGAAGGCAAGGTCCAGCTGCAACGCGGCCAGGCCCTGCGCCTGGATCTGGACCCAACCCCGGGCGATCAACGCCGGGTCAACCTTCCACACCCGGAAATCATCGCCGCGCTGGAACCGGGCATGGACCTGCTGGTCGACGACGGCAGATTGCGTCTGCAAGTAACCGCCAAGCACGCCGACGCCATCGAAACCCAAGTGCTCAACGGTGGCGAGTTGTCCGACCGTAAAGGCGTCAACGTGCCACAGGCCGTGCTGGACCTGAGCCCGCTGACCGCCAAAGACCGTCGCGACTTGGCCTTCGGCCTCGACCTGGGTGTGGACTGGGTGGCCCTGTCGTTCGTACAGCGTCCCGAGGACATCCGCGAAGCCCGCGAACTGATCGGCGACCGCGCCTACCTGATGGCCAAGATCGAAAAGCCCTCGGCAGTCACCCAACTGCAGGCCATCGCCGAACTGAGTGACGCGATCATGGTTGCCCGGGGAGACCTGGGTGTAGAAGTGCCCGCCGAAAGCGTGCCGCACATCCAGAAACGCATCATCGGCACCTGCCGACAACTGGGCAAACCCGTGGTTGTGGCCACGCAGATGCTCGAGTCGATGCGCTTCTCTCCGGCACCGACCCGTGCAGAAGTCACCGACGTTGCCAATGCGGTAGCCGAAGGCGCCGATGCGGTGATGCTCTCCGCCGAGACCGCATCGGGCGACTACCCACTCGAAGCCGTGCAGATGATGAGCAAGATCATCCGCCAGGTGGAAAGCGGCCCGGACTACCAGGCCCAGCTTGATGTTGGCCGGCCCCAGGCCGAGGCGACCGTGTCCGACGCCATCAGCTGCGCAATCCGGCGCATCAGCAGCATCCTGCCGATTGCCGTCCTGGTGAACTACAGCGAGTCGGGCAACTCGACCCTGCGCACGGCCCGCGAGCGGCCACGCTCACCGATCCTCAACCTGACCCCGAACCTGAACACCGCACGCCGCCTGACCGTTGCCTGGGGCGTGCATTCGGTGGTCAACGACCGCTTGCGTCAGGTTGACGAAGTCTGCTCCACCGCATTGGAAATTGCCCAGGCGCAGGGCATGGCCGAGCGTGGCGACACCCTGTTGATTACCGCCGGTGTGCCTTTCGGCAAGCCAGGATCAACTAACTCACTGCGGATCGAAACACTGATCTGACAACAAATCGCAGGCAAGCCAGCGCCTACCTGTGTGTTGGCGCTGGCTTGCCTGCGAGGCTTGTCTGCGATAGAGCAACCCCAAAATACGTTTCACCCCAGACCGACTGCCATGTACACCAAGAATTTCGTGAACCCGTGCCCCGACTGGGCCACGGCCTTGCTCAACGGCTTCAGCCAGGTACTGCTGCAGCGCAACCCGCTGTGCGGCCTGTTCTGCCTGCTGGCCATCCTGCTGACGGCCCCCGACCTGATCGGCGGCGCCCTGCTGGGAGCGCTGGCCGGGCTGCTCACTGCCCAGCGCCGTGGCTACACCCGCAGCGACCGCCAAGCGGGCCTGTACAGCTACAACGGCGTCCTGATTGGCCTGCTGCTCAGCCACGCGTTGCCCTGGACGGCAATCCTGCCGCCCCTGATCATTGCCGCAAGCGGCATGAGCAGCATACTCGTCCACCAGTGGCTCAAGCGCGCGGGCCCCAACAGCTGGCTGCCGGCCTATACCGCACCGTTCGTACTGCTCGGCTGGGCCACACTGGCGCTTAGCGAGCCGGCCGTGAACAACACAGCCGTCGATAGCAACCCGTTGTTCGCCCTCGCCCGTGGCATGGGCCAGATCTTCCTGCTCGACCAGCCTCTGGCCGGCCTGCTGATTGCCCTCGGCCTGCTGATCGCCAACCGTTACGCCGCAGCCTGGGCCCTGCTCGGCTCAGCCCTCGGCGGCAGCGTGGCACTGCTTGCTGGCGGTGAACCCCATGCGGCCTTCAATGGCCTCTATGGCTTCAACGCCGCACTCGCCGCGCTCGCCTTCAGCCAGACCCGAAGCCAGCCCTGGCGCCCACTGCTGGCCATCGCCCTGGCGATTCTGCTGCAACCGGGCTTCACCCACCTCGCTGTACCGGGCCTGACTGCACCGTTCGTGCTGGCGTGCTGGCTGCTGCATATCGGTATTCGTGCAGTGCGCCAACCGCTTGCCCACGGCTCACGTCGCTTGCACAGCTAAGTACCAGCTCCTAGGCTCTGCTCCATACTTCACTGGATAGAGCCTATGGATACCCCTACGCGCTGGCGCGAACAGCTCTTCATCATCGTTTTTAAAACCGATACTGCCGCTGGGCGACGCTTCGACAGCATCCTGCTGCTGGTCATCCTCGCCAGCCTGGTGACGGTTATACTGGACAGCATCGACGCAATCCACCGTGACTACGCGGGGCTACTGGCGGGTATCGAGTGGGGCTTCACGGCCATCTTCCTGATCGAGTACGTGGTGCGCCTTTACTGCTCGCCGAGACCGCTGCGTTATGCAGTCAGCTTCTATGGCCTGGTCGACCTGTTGGCGATACTGCCGGGGATCATGGCCCTGTACTACAGCGATGCGCAGTACCTGCTGATCATCCGTATCATTCGCATGCTGCGCATCTTTCGTGTACTCAAGCTGAGCCCGTACCTGAAGCAAGCCAACTACCTGCTCGCGGCATTGGAAGGCAGCCGGCAGAAGATCATTGTATTTCTGCTCAGCGTTTCAACCCTGGTGACCGTCTTCGGCACATTGATGTATGTGGTCGAAGGCCCGGCACATGGTTTTACCAGCATTCCCACCAGCATCTACTGGGCCGTCGTCACCCTGACCACGGTAGGTTTCGGCGACATTGTGCCCAGGACGCCATTGGGCCAGGTACTTTCAACGTTGGTGATGATCACCGGCTACTCGATCATTGCCGTCCCCACCGGCATCTTCACCGCCGAACTGGCCAACGCCATGCGCGGTGAAAAGCTGCAACACCGCTGCCCGGTCTGCCAAAAAGACAACCACGAACAAGACGCCGCATTCTGCTCACGCTGCGGCAACGCACTGTTCAAGAAAAACGAATAAACAGATCACTTTTTAATCTTTTATCGACTAAGGCCGAACCGCTATAGTCGCAGGCATAATGCCGCTAACCCCACTAGAACAAGGAATGCGCAGTGAAAAAACTCTTCAGTGCCTCGCTTCTCGCCGCAGGCCTGGCCTTGGGCAACCTGGCCCAGGCCGCGCCACCCCTGCTCAACGTCTCCTATGACGTGATGCGCGACTTCTACAAGGACTACAACAGCGCCTTCCAGAAGCACTGGGAAGCCGAGCACAAAGAAAAAATCGCCGTACAGATGTCCTTCGGCGGCTCGAGCAAACAAGCACGCTCGGTGATCGACGGCCTGCCTGCCGATGTCATCACCATGAACATGGCCACCGACATCAACGCCTTGGCCGACAACGGCAAACTGGTCCCGGACAACTGGGTGACCCGCCTGCCGAACAACAGTGCCCCCTTTACCTCGGCCACCGTGTTCATCGTCCGCAAGGGCAACCCGAAAGCCCTGAAAGACTGGCCAGACCTGCTCAAGGATGGCGTACAGGTCATCGTGCCTAACCCGAAAACCTCGGGCAACGGCCGCTACACCTACCTGTCGGCCTGGGGCTATGTGCTGAAGAACGGTGGCGACGAGAACAAGGCCAAGGCCTTTGTCGGCAAACTGTTCAAACAGGCGCCAGTGCTCGACACCGGCGGCCGTGCCGCCACCACCACCTTCATGACCAACCAGATTGGCGACGTGCTGGTGACCTTCGAGAACGAAGCCGAGATGATTGCCCGTGAGTTTGGGCGCGATCAGTTTGAAGTGATCTACCCGAGCGTTTCCGCCGAAGCCGAGCCACCGGTGAGCGTGGTCGACAAAGTGGTCGACAAGAAAGGCAGCCGTGCCGCCGCCGAAGAGTACCTGAAGTACCTGTGGTCGCCCGAGGCCCAGGAAATCGCCGCCAACAACTACCTGCGTCCACGCGACCCTGCCGTACTGGCCAAATACACCGACCGCTTCCCGAAAGTCGACTTCCTCTCGGTAGAGAAGACCTTCGGCGACTGGCGTACCGTACAAAAGACCCACTTCAATGACGGCGGCGTCTTCGACCAGATCTACACCGGGCAGTAAGCTAAGAACACTGCATTCTGTGTGAGCAGGCTTGCCTGCAAGTACGCGGCGCCTGCATCGCGGGCAAGACCCGCTCCTACAATCCCTGTTGGAGCTGGCTTGCCTGCGATGGTTTCGGTGGGGTGCCAACGAGTTCGCGGCGCCTGCATCGCGGGCAAGCCCGGTTCCTACAATCCCTGTTGGAGCTGGCTTGCCTGCGATGGCGTCGGTGGGGTGCCAATGAGTACGCGGCGCCTGCATCGCGGGCAAGCCCGGCTCCTACAATCCCTGTTGGAGCTGGCTTGCCTGCGATGGTTTCGGTGGGGTGCCAATGAGTACGCGGCGCCTGCATCGCGGGCAAGCCCGGCTCCTACAATCTCTGTTGGAGCTGGCTTGCCTGCGATGGCTTTGGCAAGCCAACTCCAACAGGGTGCGCATATACCCTCTCACCTTATTGGCTGAACCCAGCCATAGGAATTATCCCACAACCTCTGTCCGCCTCGAGCGATTGCACGGGGAAGCGCTTCGCACGTAGTCTCGAACGGTCGCTGACGTTTCAGCGATCGGGTTTGGCGACCTGGGAAACGATACCAACGAGCAACCATTAGAGCGCGCAGATGCCAGCAGGCATAAGTGCATTTTTTATGGTGGCCGTGTGTGGGAGGGCTTCGGCCCTGCCGGGTTATCCTGGTGTCGTCCCGGTTCGCCAACCTGCACACGGCTGCCACCCATTTCGTTTGGCGACGAGCATGTGGCAGCTCCATTACAACGCCAAGAACATTGCATTTTCGGTGGGAGCAGGCTTGCCTGCGATGGCTTTGGCGGGGTGCCAACGAGTGCGCGGTGTCGGCATCGTTGGCAAGCCAACTCCAACAGGGTGCGTATCTGCCCTCTCACCTTATTGGCTGAACCCAGCCATAGGAATTATCCTACAACCTCTGTCCACCTCGAATGATTGCACGGGGAAGCGCTTCGCACGTAGTCTCGAACGGTCGCTGACGTTTCAGCGATCGGGTTTGGCGACCCGGGAATATATGCAGAGATGCCCCGATTTCGATGGTTGGCGTGTTAGACGTCTGCGTCGTTTTTATGGTGGCTGTGCGCGGGAGGGCTTCGGCCCTGCCGGATTTCCTGTGTTGACCGGTTCGCCAACCTGCGTACAGCTGCCACCCTTTCGTTTGGCGACGATTCAGGTGGTAGCTCCAGTTCAATACAGGAGTTCATCGTGAAAAAAATCGTCCCCGATCCCCCCGCGTTTCTTTTTGCCAAAACAGCCGAAACCACCTTTGGCGAGTGCGAAGGCCACCCGCCGTTGTTTACCGTGCGACCGGGCATCAGTGCTGAAGACGCACTGGTCCATGCGGCGCTTTTCCTCAAGTGCGCCATCGATACGTGCCCTCAGGCCGTGCAGTACACCGATGAAACGGGCCGTGGCTTTGCCTGGAGCACGCTGCATTCCGTGCAAATGGCCAAAGGGCTGGTCGATGCCGTGCTCGACGGCATCGAAAGCCACAACCTGAACGCGCACCGTGACGCGCAAAACCACTAGACGCCTCGGGTAAACACCAGTGCCTTGAGGCCGCCCGCCGGATCGTTGTCAGGAAACTCCGGCGGGTTGCTCAGGCGCTCGACGAAATGCAGTTGTGGCGCTTCGGCGGCCATGCCTTCGATGAGAAACTCAGGGCCAATGGCAGGGTCGTTGACGCACGCCAGCACCACGCCCTGCTCCGTCAGCAGTTCCGGCAAGCGGCGCAGGATCTTGCTGTAGTCGTGGGTCAGGACAAAGCTGCCACGCTGGAAGGTCGGCGGGTCGATGATGATCAGATCATAGGGGCCGCCCTTGCGCACCTTGCCCCAGGACTTGAACAACTCGTGGCCGAGGAAGCTTACCCGCGCCAGTTCATGCTCATTCAACCGGTGGTTATCGCGCCCACGGCTCAAGGCGGCCTTGGCCATGTCGAGGTTGACCACCTGTTCGGCGCCACCGGCAATCGCCGCCACGGAAAAACCGCAGGTGTAGGCAAACAGGTTCAATACGCGCTTGCCCGCCGCCTGTTCACGTACCCAGCGACGGCCATGGCGCATGTCGAGAAACAGCCCGGTGTTCTGCTTCAGGCCCAGGTCGAGCTTGTAGCGCAGGCCGTCTTCGTCGATCAGCCAATGCTCGCTAGGTGTACCCAACAACCAATGCCCCGGGCTGTCCGGCAGATAGCGGTGTTGAATAAGAATCGCCTGCCCGGGCCACTGCGGGCCTGCCGCCAGCGCCAGCAGCATCTGCTCGAGGGCCGGCAACTGGCCCTCAGGCGGTTCGCGAAACAATGACACCAACAACACGCCCTGCAACCAGTCGACGGTGATCTGCTCAAGCCCCGGCCAGCAGCGACCGCGGCCATGGAACAGGCGCCGGGTTTCCGCCGGAGCGGGGTTGAGGGCGTCGAGCAGGTGTTCGCGCAGGGTGTCGATAACAGAAGTCATGGCAAGGATCGAGGCTGTAAAGCGGCCTATTCTAACCCGACTCCCCCACCCCGGGCGCTGGCCTTGCCGGCTTGAACCACCAGCCCTGCTGCATACCGGCCGCCGCCAGCAAGATCGCGGCGACACCCAGCCACTGCAGCAGGCTCAGGCGATGGTCAAAGGCCAGCCAGTCGACGAAGATCGCCGCAATCGGGTAGATGAACGACAAGGCACCGGTCAGGGCGGTCGGCAGTTTTTGAATAGCGCCGTACAGCAGCACGTACATCAGCCCGGTATGAACCATACCCAATGTCACCAGGCTGGCCAGCTCGCTCGCGTCGTGCGGCAACCCGCTGGTGTTGGCCCAGGGCGCCAGCAGCAACACGCCGGTGCCGACCTGAATCAACGCGATCAGGTGCGGTGGCGTGCCGCTCAGACGCTTGATGATCAACGCGGCAACGGCATACAAGAATGCTGCCCCCAAGGCCAGGCCAATCCCCGCCAGGTAGTCATCCCCCGAACCTTGCTGAGCACCATGAGCGCTGACAATCGCCAGCATGCCGGCAAAGGCAATGCTCAACCAGAACACTTTCGGCAGGGTAATTTTCTCGCCGAGAAACACTGCGGCCAGTGCCACCAGCATGAACGGCTGGACGTTGTACACCGCTGTACCAATGGCAATCGACGCCCTTGAATAGGAGGCGAACAGCAACACCCAGTTGCCGACGATGGCCACGCCACTGAGCACCGCCAAGGCGAAGGTAGCCCGGCTGAGGATACCCGGGCGCAGGAAACCGAACAGCGCGCAAATCACCAGCAAGGTGCCGGCACCGAACACGCAACGCCAGAACACGACATCCAGCACCGGTTGCCCGGACACCAGCACAAACCAACCGATGGTCCCCGAAATCAACATGGCGGCGACCATCTCCAGCGACCCACGACGTATTGAACTGTCCATCACTCACCTCCGATACGATGGACAAAGTATGACGAGCGCCGAGGTGGCCATTCCAGCGGAAAAAGCAGGCTAAACTTGGCGTTAACCTTTTTTATCAAGGCACTTTTTCCTTTTTGCCTAACGAGGCGGATATGACTGACGACATCGACCAACTGCTGATCAACGCCCTAATGGAAGACTCTCGACGCTCGCTCAAGGCCCTGGCCCAGCTCAGCGGGCTGTCGGCGCCGAGTGTCAGTGAGCGCCTGCGCCGCCTGGAAGAGCGCGGCGTACTGAAGGGCTATACGGTGGACGTCGACCCACGCAGTTTTGGCTACCAGTTGCAGGCCATCGTGCGTATCCGCCCCCTGCCGGGCCAGTTGCAGGAGGTCGAACGGCAGATCCAGGCCATCCCCGAGTTCACTGAATGCGACAAGGTCACGGGTGACGACTGCTTCATTGCCCGCCTGCATGTGCGCTCGATGGAACAGCTCGACACCCTGCTCGACCGCCTCAACAGCCATGCCGAGACCAACACCGCCATCGTCAAGAAGACCCCGGTCAAGCGCCGTTTACCGCCGATGAATTGAATGGCCAATGGCCGGTTCAACTCCAGCCGTAGCGCACCAGGTGGAAAAACACTGGGGCGGCAAAACAGACGGAATCCAGCCGGTCGAGCATGCCGCCGTGGCCTTCGATCATGTGCCCCCAGTCCTTGACGCCACGATCACGCTTGATGGCCGACATCACCAAGCCACCGGCAAAGCCCAGCAGGCACACCACCAACGCAAGCAGCGCGGCCTGCCAGGGCGCAAACGGGGTAATCCAGTAAAGCGCCGCACCGATCAGGGTCGCCAGCGCGATGCCGCCGAAGAAGCCCTCGGTGGTTTTCGACGGCGACAGGTTAGGCGCAATCTTGTGCTTGCCCCACAGCTTGCCGCAGACGTACTGCAACACGTCCGACAGCTGCACCACCAGGATCAGCCAGGCGATCAGCAACAGGTTGCGCCCTTCATAGCCTGGAATATCCAGGGTCAGCAACGCGGGCACGGCGGACACGCAGTAGACCGCAATCGTCAGGCCCCATTGGACTTTCGAGGTGCGCTCCAGAAAGTGCGTGGTGTCGCCGCCCAGTGACGACAGGATCGGCATCAGCAGGAACAGGTAGACCGGGATGAAGATCGAGAACAGCCCGTACCAGTCCATCCCGATCAACAGGTACTGCACCGGCAAGGCAAAGTAGAACGCGGCCACCAGCGCCGGATAGTCGCTACGCCGGGTAGGTGTCAGGGTCATGAACTCGCGCAGGGCATAGAACGACACGCCATAGAACAGCAGGATCACGCCGACCTGACCGATCATGAAGGCGATGCCGATCACCGCGACCATCACCCACCAGGCATTGATGCGGGCATTAAGGTTGTCGATCACCGGGTTCGGTGCCGAGGCGCGCCATTTGAGGAGCTGGCCGACGACCGTGGCCAGGACCAGAATGCCGCCAATACCGGCAAACAGTTGCAGTGTTGTGCTGTCCATTTCAGCCCCCCTCCTTTGCCAGGGCCAACAAGGCGTCCCGTGATCGTTCAAGGAACATGGCCTTGCTCTCATCCGCCGCCAGCGAGATCGGTTCGCCGAAGTTCAAGGTGCATAACAGTGGCAACGGCAACACCCGGCCTTTGGGCATCACACGGTTGAGGTTGGCGATCCACACCGGAATGATCTCGATGTCTGGCCGTTGCCGCGCCAGGTGGTACAGGCCACTTTTGAACGGCAGCAAGGTTTCATCGCTGAGGTTGCGCGTGCCCTCAGGGAACAGGATCAGTGAGTCACCCTGCTCCAGCGCATCGAGCATCGCCTGCAACGGCTGGCTGTCTGGAAGCGCATGCTGGCGGTCGATCAGCACGCCGTTGAACACCCGCTGGATCAGGAAACGCCGCAACCGCCCGGTTAGCCAGTAATCGGCACCGGCCACAGGGCGGGTACGCTGACGCAAATGGGCGGGCAGCGAGGCCCAGAACAGCACGAAGTCACCGTGGCTGCTGTGGTTGGCAAAATAGATACGTTGCACCGGCTCAGGGCTACACCCCAGCCAGAGTGCACGTGCGCCGGTCAGCAGCCGCGCACCGGAGGTTATGGCGAAGGCAACCAGAGAAACAAGCATCGAGAATTCCTTACGCGATGAGGGAAAGCCACGGCATGCACAGGCACGCCAGGAGCACGATCAGGCATTGCGCACACACCCAGAACGCCTGGAACCGAAGCAAGCGCAATGCGCCCCGGCTACGTTCAAACAGGCTTCTGGAACCCGTTGCCGCAGGCTGCAAGCCCAGCTCGTGCAATGCGCTATCAAGGGCCTCGGCCTTCAGGTCAAAGGCCTGTGGTGGCTGTGCCAAGCAGGTAAACAGGTCGGCATCCAAGGCAACCCGCAGGGCGAAGTACTTTTGTACCAACCCACAGAACAGCAAGGCTGAGGCCAGCAGCGCAGCAAACAACGAAGGTGCAACCCCAAACAACGGCGCCAACCCGACAAGCAACGCCACCCCCGTCAGCACCGTGGAAAACCGGTCCAGGTCACGCCCCCGGCGCAGCAGGTTGACGACCAGCTTCAGGTGCATCTCAGTAGCCATCGGACACCACCGTTGCAAGAGGCATAAGGGCCTGGCGCTGAGCCTGGGCCAGCACCACCTGCGGTCGTGCCTTGCGCACACAGGCCAGGGCGCTGTCGATGTCGCGGCAACGGCGGGTGTACAACAACCAGGCCGCCACCGCCGTTGCGCTGCGCGAGTAACCCAGCGCACAGCACACCAGTACCGGCCCCTGCTGGCGCAAGGCCTCGATGGCCTGCGCCGCCGCCTCGCAGCGGGCTGCGCTTGGCGCCGTCAGGTCGAGCACCGGGAAGCTGCGATAGGCCTTGCCACGGCTGTCGACCGGCAACTCCGCACACAGGTCTACGATCGCGGCAAACGGCTGGGCCTGCCCGGCGGCTGGAATTCGCCCAAGCCAGACGTTGTCAGCGACCTGAACGGGATGTGGGTGCTGCCGCGTCCATACCCGGGAGTTGACCCAGGCAGCCAGCAGGTAAGGCGCCAGTAACCCTTGCGCAGCGGCTGACAGGCGCCCGTCCGCACGCTTCTGAAAGCCTTCGGCACCGAACAGGGCGTAGTTCAGCGCCACCAACAGCAACGACAGCGCCGGCCACAGTAGCCACAGTGCGCTGCCTTTCAGGGTCAAGGCCAGCGCCACCAGCACCGCGCTGCCCAGACCGTAGCGCACAGCCAACAGCCGGCGTTTCGGGTCGGTCGCCAGTTGCAGCGTACGCAAGGGGCTTTGCCCCTCGCTGGGCCAGAGCCACAGGCAGAACAAGCCCGCGGCCACACCGGTCGGCACATCAATGAAATGGTGTTGCCAGGTAGTCAGGACCGACAGACCAATCAGCACGAACCAACCGTGCAACAGAACGCGCCAGACGCCACGGGCATACCGGGCAAAGCAGGCCCAGAGCACGACCAGTAAGGTGATGTGCAGCGAAGGCGCCTGATTGAAGGGTTTATCGAAGCCCATCAGCAGGTCGAACATCAGCCCAAACGTCCCTTCAAGTGGTGGGCGCTCGAAGGTGAAACGCAGGGGCCAGAGAAGAAAACAGGCAATGCAGATCACCTGCGCGCTGAGCAGCCGCAGACCATGCCGGTCCATTTCGCGGCGACTGGCCGGTAGCAGGAATGACAAACCGTACAGCAGGTCAATCGACCAGTAAGGCACGATTGTCCAGGGCCATAACGGCAGGTGTTGTTCCCAGGCAAAGACCAGGTTACCAACATCATCACGCTGGCCGGTAAACCGGTTGGCGAAGCCGTAACTGGCGAAAAACAGTGGCCCGAGCAGTAATAGCCAGAGCACACCGCGCTTCCACAGCCCGGCCTCCCTTGCCTCAACAGGCGCCATCACGACACCCGTTGAGCCAGAGACACGGTGAAGATACCCCACTCGTCCACACGCTGGGTCACCTTGCGGAAACCGGCACGCTCAACCAGTTGGTCCATTTCAACCTGGCTGCGCCGACGCATAACCCAGGCCTGCCCTTCACGGTGGCTGGTCAAGGCGCGGGCAATGAATTCCAGTTGCGGGTGCCAAGGCTGCCCGGTGTACACCAGGTAACCCCCCGCTTCCACTGCAGCGGCCAGACCGTCCAGCGAATCACTCACCATGGCATTGCTGGCGAACAGCTCATAGAGCCCGGAAACCACGGCCAGGGTCTTGGGTTCCAGCGCGGCCAGGTCCTCGCGGTCGAAGGCATCGCCTTTGACGAAGCGGGCGATATCACCCAGCCCTTTCTGCTCGATCAGGGCCGAACCATCACGTACGTTCAGGTCGCTGTAGTCGCGCAGCAGGATCGACTCAGGCCGTTGCGCGCCCTGCTCCAACGATTCGAGGATATAGCGACCATGCCCGGCAGCAATGTCGACGATATGCACGGGGCGCTGCTGTTCACGCAACGATGCCATCGCCTGGCGCAACAGCTCCTCGACGTGCACCTTGCGCTGGCGGATACCGCGCCAGCCAATAGCGTTCAGGTAGTTGCGGTCGATCAGGCGGCCCAGCGGCGAGTTGCCGGTGGGCTGGTTACGGTAGACGTAGTCCAGGGTACTGCCCGAATCGAAGCCAGTGTCGAAACCCAGCTTGACCCCGGCACTGAGCGTAGCCCCCAGTTTCAGCCCGGCACGAGTCGCCCGCCAATACAGTTCACGCGGCGAGTTCAGCGGCAAGGGTGCGGCCAGGGCTTCGGACTCGGCGCAGCTCCAGCCGATCTGGTCGGCGTCGAGCAATGACGGCCTGACGATAGGCTCGGCGAAGTTGCGCAAAATGAAACGGCGCATACGCTGGGTAGCCTGTGCGCGCTCGAGCTCCCCCAGGGTGTCGTGGAAAAAGCCTGGCAGGATGTGTTTTTCCTTGCACACGCTGCCCAGCCGGTCGAAGAACTGCTCCTGCGGTTTGCGGTGCACGACAAAGTCGGCACCGGAGATCAGCAGTTGAGTCGGTGTCTGGATCGACTGCGCATCAGCCACCACCCGCTCGGCGGCGTCATACAGCCCCAGCAGCATGTTGACCGAAATCGGCCGGGTAATCAGGGGATCGCTCTCGTAAGAGGCAATGCGTTGCGGGTCATGGCTGAGGAACTTGGCCTTGACGTAGCTGTTGACGAAGAAGTTGCCGCGCCAGGCGCGCATCAGCTTCAGGCCCGTACGGGCAAACGGTACATACAGCTTGACCTTGAAGGCCGGCGAAGCCAGAACCAGTGCACGTATTGGCGGCGCATAGTCGTGAACCCAGGTCGCGATCAATACCGCACCGACGCTTTGCGCAACCACCGCCATGTGGTCAACCGCAATACCGTACTGGTCACGGATATGCTCGATGAAGGTCTGTACATCGCGCACGCTGGTGGCAAAGCCAGGGCTGTCGCCCCGCGCGCCCGGCGACTCGCCATGACCGCGTGCATCCCAGGCAAAGACATCGAAGCCCGGCAGGTCCAGCTCGTCGGCCAGGTGAGCCATGCGCCCACCGTGTTCATGCCCTCGGTGGAACAGCACCAGCGCCCGGCGTGGCGTGGCCTCATCGCGCTGAACCGCCGGCCAGTGGCGGTAAAACAGGCTGACGTTGTCATGGGTACTGAAGGACTGCTGCTGGGCTTCGCGCATCAATTGATTCATTCCGTTGGATTGATGGAGGTGCAAGGATGTGCCAGCCCCTGGCGGACACGGTTGACGATGGTGTACACGAGCAGGGCCAATACCAGGGCCAACAGGCCGTTGATCCAGACGCTGCTCAACAGGCCGCTGGCGACACCTGCGCCCAGCACGCCAAAAACAAAGGCACGGTCACTCTTGCCCATTGGCCCGTCGTAACGGCGCTCAGCCCCGACCATCAGGCCCAGTACCCCGGCGTATTCACTGATCACGGCCAACACCACCACCAACACCACCAGCAATGGCGACACCCCGACCAGCAGGGCAAACGGCAGGTACAAGGCACTGTCGGCGATCACATCGCACAGCTCATTGAGGTAAGCCCCCAGCCTGGACTGCTGACCGAACTCACGGGCCAGCATGCCATCCACGGCATTGAGGGCCATGCGCAGGAACATCCACACCGGTATCAGGGCAAACAGCCAGGCCCGGCTGGCAAACAGTGCCACCAGCAACCCAATGAGCAAGGAAACAACTGCCGCCGTCACGGTGACCTGATTGGCCGTCACGCCGCGCTGGTGCAAGCGGGTGACGAACGGACGCAGTACGCGCTGGAAGCGCGGTTTGAGGTGGTAAATCGAAAGCATCAACACTCATCCTTTAACTGATGCAAAACGACCCTGGAACCCTGCCTCGGCCGTACGCTGCCCTCATGGCAACTGCCCGTAATGCCGCACAAGGTGTTGTGTCACGCCCCGAGTAACCTGGCGAGATCGCCAACAAGGGAAACAATTCCCCCATTCGACATTCCTGACACACTAACGGTCACAGAACAGGCAAAGGGCCATCAACCTCAACGAGGCACCGCGATGTACCACTTGGGCTTCATGCGCCCGAAATCCTGGCGCCGGTTGTGCTTGAGGGCTTTTTTTGAGTCCAGCACAAAACAGCCCTCTGCATCGCGCACGAAGACAACCCAATGCCAAAAAGGCCGGCCAGCCACCAGCCGCCACTTGATCGCCAACAGGGCGCGGTCGGGCAACGCCTCCCAGCCGTCAAAGGGGTGCTGCTCAGGGGCCGCAACGATACCCAGTTCGCCGAGCAGACGGCGAACATAGTGAGTGTCCGACCACAGCGCGCGGTCCTCGGCAACGATACCCAGCGCATTGGCCACCTGCCGCGCCTGGCCATAATCAATCTGTGCCAGGGCAGCACAGGCGGCAATGCCGCATCCGGTAGGTTCCTGCTGTACAACAGCATCCATGCGATACGTCTCCATTGCGTCAGATCAGTGAGGAAATGCTCTCCAGGCGCCGTTCGGCAGGCTCAGGCCGGCCAAACAGATAACCCTGGAAGTGAGAACAGCCTTGCTCCACGAGGCCCTTGAACTGGGTACGGATTTCGACACCTTCAGCGGTGGTCTGGATGTCGAGGCTTCTGCCAATACCGGTGATTGCACTGACAATGGCCAGCGCCTCACGGCTGCGCTCCATATCCTGAGTAAAGGTTTTGTCGATCTTGATTCTGTCAAACGGAAACGAGCGCAGATAGCCCAATGACGAATAACCCGTACCAAAATCATCCAGGGCAATACGTACGCCCAAGGCTTTGATCTGCCGCAGGGCTTCAATGTTGCCCAGCGAATTTTCCAACAACACGGATTCGGTGATTTCCAGTTCCAGCCGATGAGGTTCAAGGCCCGAGCTCTTCAGCGCATGTTCAACCAGCGCAACGAACTGGCTGTTTCTGAACTGCATGGGTGACAGGTTTACCGCCACCGTCTGCTGGCCCGGCCAACTGGCGGCTTCACGACATGCCTCCTTCAGCGCCAATGCTCCCACTTCGTGAATCAGGCCGGACTCTTCGGCAATCGGTATGAAATCCAGGGGCCCGACCAGACCGTTGACAGGATGACGCCAACGCATCAACGCTTCGTATCCCACCACCTCGGTGTGGTCCTGATCCGTGATCGGCTGGTAGTACAACTGCAACTGTTCGTTGGCAATCGCATCGCGCAGCTCCAGTTCGATGGTGCGCCGGTTACGCGCCGCCTCATCCATATCCAACCGGAAAAACGCATGGCAGTTACGCCCATTGCGCTTGGCTTCATACAACGCCATGTCGGCATAACGCAGCAGCTTTTCCGGGGTGGTGTGATCACCCGGAGCCAAGGCGATCCCCACACTGATCCCCACCGATACGCGATGCCCATCGATCAGGAACTCCGGCTCTACCGCCTCGATCAGCCGTTGAGCCGCTTCCGCTGCATCAGCAGGTTTTGAAAGGCCCGGAAGAATTACCGCAAACTCATCCCCACCCAGACGGGCCAGGGTGTCGTGGCCGCGCAAGACCTTGCGCAATCGCTCGGCAAGCTGGCGCAGCAGTTCATCGCCGTATTGATGCCCGAGGGCATCATTGACGTTCTTGAAGTTGTCCAGGTCCAGACAAAGGGTTGCTGTCACACATGACATCAGGTTATCGAGGAGCAACGCGTCATGCAGCCGCTGGCGCAGTTGCACGCGGTTGGGCAAGCCCGTCAGGATGTCGTGATGCGCCAGAAAGCGAATCTTTTCATTGGCCGCGTTCTCTTCGGTAATGTCATCGGCAATCAACATCAAGTAGCGCTTGCCTGACTCATGGCCATGAATGCTCAGTGCTCGTGAGCGCAGCGTGCGAGTACCTCGCGGTGTCTCAAGCTGGTCCTCAGAACGGTGTGCAACCTCGGTAAGCAGGGCTATGTCCGCTAGCTGCTCAAAATATTCGCTTATCTGCGGGGCCAGGCATTCCTCACTGCGTTTACCGACCATGTCCGCGTGCGGGCAATCGAACAGTGTTTCAGCCTGTCGGTTGGCCAACAGGATCTGCCGCGTCACGGCATCTTGAACCACAACGCTGGAGGGGATATTGGCAATCACGGTATCCAGGAACATCGACATTGATGCCATCTGTTCACTGTAACGTTCAGCCAGCTCCTTGGCCTCGAGCAGTTGCTGCTCTCGGTTACGCAACTCCGTGATATCACGGGTGACCTTGGCGAAGCCGATGAACGCGCCCTGTTCATCGTAAATGGCGTCGATGACCACGTTCGCCCAGAACGCGCTTCCGTCTTTGCGAAAACGCCAACCCTGGGCCTCGAAGCGGCCCGTACGACGTGCGATCTCAAGCCCTCGCTGAGGCACACCTGCGGCCTGTTCCTCCGGGGAGTAAAAGCACGCGAAATTCCGACCGACTATTTCCTCTTGCCGATACCCCTTGGCGCGTTCGGCACCGGCGTTCCAGTTCGCCACGGTACCCTCTGGGCTTAGCATGTAGATCGCATAATCGACCACACCCTGCACCAGCAACCTGTACATCACATCTGAATTATCTAGGGTCATTGCACTCATTGCCGCCAATCGTCCATTAACACGTCGACCGAGCAAGAACCCAGTGTCCGAAGACGCGAGCAACGAGACCAAGTCGATAGCACTATGCTACCAATCTTGTCCTACAGACAGACAAAAAATCAGCTCAAAGGAGGGGCAAGAAACCTAAAAACAGATGGCTGGTAGAGTGGGCACGCACTGGCACAGCCGGGTGGGTAATGGCCGTGCCAGCCTGGGGCCGCGGTCAATCGTCGCGGGTCAGTACTTCCAGCAATTCGATCTCGAAGACCAGGTTCGAGTGAGGCTTGATCACCGGGCCCATCTTGCGTGCGCCATAGGCCAGGTGCGATGGCACGAACAGCTTGCGCTTGCCGCCAACCTTCATGCCCATCAGGCCCTGGTCCCAGCCCTTGATCACGCGCCCGGTGCCGATAACACACTGGAACGGCTTGCCCCGCTCATAGGAAGAATCGAACGGTGTGCCGTCTTCGAGAAAGCCGCGGTACTGGGTGGTGATCAAGGCCCCCTTGACCACGGCCTTGCCTTCGCCCACCTGGATATCGGTAATTTGCAGTTCGCTGCTCATGCTTGTCCTCGTTGAAACGTACGTACGCTATTGCCGCAGCCTTTTCTCAGGAATGCGCACGTTTGGCAAGCACCGACAAAAACCAGCGGCGATACAGGTTTGTAATTTGTGGCACCTGTCTCGCGAACATATCCATTCCCTGCAGTGACACCACCGGCTGGTTTCGCCTTTTACGGCGACCCACTTTTGAACGGCACAAAAGTGGGCAAAACCCTCGTCCCTACATCCGGCCCTGCGCTGCGCTTCGGGTTCCTTCCTTACGCCATCGCTCCCGTGTGGGCGCGCCATACATGGCCCATCAGCACTTGCTACTTCGCGCACTGAAAAACAAAGCCCACGCAGGAAATCGACGCTCTGCACGAGTGCCACCATCAGACCCTTGCCCCAGCCG
The DNA here is from genome assembly GCF_002753995.1 of Pseudomonas sp. HLS-6. Lineage (NCBI taxonomy): Bacteria > Pseudomonadati > Pseudomonadota > Gammaproteobacteria > Pseudomonadales > Pseudomonadaceae > Pseudomonas > Pseudomonas sp. HLS-6. Next base: position 1,649,338 of record NZ_CP024478.1, on the reverse strand, counting down.
ATCTCGGCAATCTATAAACCCGGGCAACACCCTCAGTTCAGGCAACGCTTACCGCCCGCTGGGGTTCATGCTGACGCATCGACCAGCACACGCCGCCAATCACCAGCACAATCGCGGCGGCTTCCAGCACGCTCGGGCCGCTGTGCCGCCAGATGAAGGCATACAGCAGGGCAAACAGCGTTTCGAATACGATCAACTGGCCGCTCATAGTCAACGGCATCCGCTTGGACGCGGCGTTCCACAGCAAGGCGGCCAACCACGAGCCAAACAAGGCGCTGCCCAGGCTGTAAAGCCAGAACAGGCTCCAGCGGCCAGCCGGCGCCTCGACGTGCAACTGAGCCGGTTGCCACAGCCAGATCGCAGCGACCAGCAGCAAGCTGAACAGGCCCGTGGCCACACCACAGAACACCGACCACTGGTGGCTGTCGAAATGCCCGGACTGCTTCAGGTAGCGGCTGTTGTGGACGGCGTACCAGGTCCAGCTCAGCAGCGCACCCAAGGCGTACAGCACACCGATAAACTTGTCAGCCATGGCGCCCGGCTCTACGGCGAAGGTTTGCAGGTTGATACAGAGCATGCCGGCGAGGATCAAACCTAATGGGCCGGCCAGCCGCGACAAGGCAATTGCGCCGCTGTCATGGCGACCGTACAGGGTGATGGTCAAGGGCAGTACCCCGACAATCAGCGAAGCTGGCGCCACGCCCAGGCGCTGAATCGCGGCCACCAGGCAAATGAAGTAGATCAGGTTGCCGATCACTGATAGCCGCGTGAGCATCCACAGGTCGCTCAGGGTCAATTTGCGCAAGGCCTGACGCAGGGGAATGGCAAGCACCAGCGAAATCACCCCGAACAGTACGAAGCGTGCGCAGCTGAGCAGCACCGGGCTGAACTCCGGCAACAACTGCGGCACCATCAGTACCATTCCCCACATCGCTCCGGCCACGCCGGCATAGGCCACACCCCGTTTCACCGCACACACCTCTTGATGGATTGATGCGCGCAGGCTAGCCGCTCACACGCCCCTCGACAAAAGATCATTCGGCATGCAGCCATTCCCATATGGAATACCTTTCCCCCGTCAGCCTTCGATCTTATGATCAGGGCATTCCGTAAACGCAGGCCTGGAACATGAGCCGCTTCAACCGACACTTGCCGCCTCTCGACACCTTGATTGCCTTTGAAGCGGTCGCCCGCACTGGCAGCTTTACCCGCGCTGCCAGCGAGCTATGCCTGACGCAAAGCGCAGTCAGCAAGCAAATAAAGGTGCTGGAGGATCACTTGTCGGCGCCGTTGTTCGAGCGGCGCGCACGCGGTATTGCCCTGACCCAGGCCGGTACCGCCTTCAATGCCATCGTCGAACCCCTGCTGGAGAGCCTGCTGGCTAATGTGCTGCGGCTCAAGAGCGGTCATGGCAGCCGCAATGTCAGCGTTATCTGTACACACGCTGTGGCGCAGTACTGGCTGTTCCCGCGCCTGTTGCGCTTCAACGAACAACACCCCGAACTGACGGTGAACATTCACGCCAGCAACGAGATCAGCGAGAGCGTGATCGCCGACTACGACTTCGGCATCCTCTACGGTCATGGCCGCTGGCGCTCGCTGCAGGCCAACAAGCTGTTTGACGAATGCATCTATCCGATTGTCAGTGCCCAACGCCCACTGCCAGCGGTGCACTCACTCAGTGAGCTGCAGGCCTTGCCCCTGATTCAACTGGACGCCTCAGCCTGGAACTGCCTGGACTGGCACGACTGGTTCAACCATCAGGGCGTGCGCTACAAAGCACCGGCCGACGCGGTGACATTCAACCAGGTCAACCTGGTGTTCGATGCAGTGATGCAGGGCATGGGTGTGGGATTGGGCTGGGAGTTCATGGCGCGCGAGCGGATCGACAGTGGGCAGATCCGCGCGGTTTCGGACTTTGTCGTGCATACCGGGCAGGCTGACTACCTGGTGCACGACAAACAGGTGATGCCTTCGCCTGCGGCGAAGGTCTTTGCGGACTGGCTGATGGCGAACGGTTGACCACGCCCGCGTGTTACTGCGTGGTGCGTATCAGGCGGTGACCGGGGTCAGAACAGGCTTACCGGAAAAGAACGCCTGCAGGTTCTGCAGCACCAGACGCACCGTGTCACCCGCCGCTTCCGGCGACTGCCCGGCAACGTGCGGGGTCAACACCACATTCGGCAGTGCCTTGAGCGCTTCAGGTACCGCAGGTTCTTCATCGAAAACGTCCAGCGCAGCACCGGCGATACGCTTTCGCTGCAACGCATCGACCAGGTCGGCGGTACAGACCACGCTGGCCCGGGCGATGTTCACCAGGAAGCCCGCTTCACCCAATGCCTCCAGCACCGTGGCGTCGATCAGGTGCCGGGTACTGGCACCACCCGGCGTGGCAACCACCAGAAAATCCGAGGCCTGTGCCAACGCCAGCACACTGTCGCAATAGGTGTAGGACAGGCCGCTACGTGGCTGGCGGCTGTGATAACTGACCTGCATGTCGAAACCAAGAGCGCCACGCTTGGCGATGGCCTGGCCAATTGCCCCCAAGCCGAGAATGCCCAGACGCTTGCCGGCCAGCGATGGGCTGATTACCCGGTTCCACTCGCCACGACGGGTTGAAGCATCGGCACGGGGGATATCACGAACCACCGCACACAGCAGGGCCATGGCATGGTCAGCCACCGTCGATGCATTGGCGCCCGCCCCATTGGTGACGGTGATGCCGCGTCCTGCCGCTGCCGCAAGGTCAACCTGCTCATAGCCGGCACCAATCACGCAGATGATTTTCAGGTGTGGCAATGCCGCCATTTCATCGGCATGCAGGCCCAGCGGCCCGCGCGTAAGCACCACATCGATTTCACTGCCATGGCGAGCAATGGCCTCGCGCCGTAGCGCTGGCGTCTGCGCAAGAATCAGGTTGAAACCGTTGTTGCGCAGCAGGTGCAGGTAGTCGTCGACCGTTTCTACCAGCACCAGTACCGTCTTTGTCATGCCTTGCTCCAGAACTGTCCGCGAGGGCGCATTGTGCGCCAGCACGGACTAGTTGGAAAAGGCCCGTCCCAGACCACCCGGAACACCGCTGCTGTCGGTTTCCTGCCAAGGCCCCTGGAGGCTGGTCGACCAGCTCCAGCCGTTATTCCAGCGGTAGTAGGTGCGCTGTCGGTAGAAGGTGTTGGTCTGGCCTTCGAGGACGTAAACCCCGAGGCGCGGGTCCCAGTGGCTGGCACCGCCGGGTGGCGGTGCGAAGCTGGCCGAGGTGCGCGGCATCGGTTTCTGCGAAGGGGTAACGGTTGGCTTGCTCGGCACTGTGCCCGGGCGCGGCGTCGGCTTGATCACCGGCCCTGGTGGTTGACGCCCTATGGGCGGTTCAGGGTAAGTCGAAGGCTGCTGCACCGTACACGCACTCAGGCCCAGAAACAGGGTAATCAGGGTGAGGCGTACGGTGCTGTTCATGAGGCTACTCGCTTAAGGCTCCGGGCTGTCGATGGTCAGGTGCTGCTGCGCCTCGGTACTGCTGGCCAGCGGCGAACTGCGGCCGATCCACTCACCCTTGGTCGGCTGGCCTGCGCGAGAGACGCGCGCAACCAGTTGGACTTCAGGAAAGTTCGACAGTTTCATGCTCGGCATCATTGCGTCGCTATCCGCCAATTCGACCTCGATGGGCAACTGGGCCACCGTCACCCGCTTCACTGCCAACGGCATGGGCGGGCCTTCGCTCGCACGGGCAAAGATAAACACGCTGTCACCTGGCTGAACCTTGTCCTTCAGCGCTGCCGCCAGTTCGACCCGTACCTTGAGCCGCGCCGGTGCCTTGTCGCTGACGGCAGGGGTTGTTACGGGCTCAACACCGCTGGCCTTGAGCCTGTCGGCAGCACGTGCCACACCGCCTTCCAGCGCCGCACGGGAGGCATCACCGGCAGGCAGTTGCGCCAACAGGCGGTTCCAGTAATCAATGGCCTGTTGATAGCGCTGACCTTCGAACGCGGCAATACCCAAGAGCCCAAGGCTGGTGACTTCCTGCGGATCAGCCTTGAGGGCTTCGTCGGTCAGCCCCTGCAGCTGCGGGGTCCACTGCTTGCCGTTGGCAAAGTAAAGCGCCTGCGCCCACTGCCCGAGCAGCTCGGGCTGGCGCCCGGCCAGGCCCACGGCACGCTCGAAGGTCTTGGCGGCATCGGCGGAACGCTCTTGCGCCATGTAGGCACGACCAAGGAAGTACAGGCCCTCGGCCGAATCAGGCTGGGCAGCAACGGCGCGCTCCAGGCGTGCGGTCATTTCTTCCAGCGACTGCGGTGCCTGGGCAAATTCCTGGGTCAGGGCCACTTTGTCACTGGCGCCAAAATGCAGGTACAGGCCCAGGGCCATCAATGGCACCAATACCGCAGCCAGCAGTGGCAGCGGTTTGCCAAGGCGAGCCAGCCGTGCAGGCTCGGCATTTTCGGTATCGTCGAGCAGCTCGCGGGCCGCTTCGTCACGCCCACTCGCCAGTTGTTCGGCGCTAAGTACACCGGCAGCCTGTTGCGCCTGCAACTCGGCGACGCGCTCCTGATACAGGGCAACGTTCAGTGCGGTACGGTCTTCTTCCAGTTGCGCACGACGTCCGCGCAGCACCGGGATCAGCAAAAAGCTCAGGGCTACCAGTAACAGCAGGCCTGCAGCAAGCCAGAAATCAGTCATGGGTCTGTTCTTTTTCCAACAGTTTGGCGAGGCGCTCACGCTCCTCGGGAGAAAGGTCGGCGGTGCCGTTCACAACCGGGGCGCGGCGCTTGCGCACGATCACCGCAAGCACCACGACGCCGCCCAGCAGCAGTGCACCGGGGCCGAACCACAGCAACCAGGTACGCGCAGTCAGAGCCGGTTTGTAACGGACGAAATCACCGTAACGGTCAACCATGAAGTCGATGATCTGCTGGTTACTCTTGCCCTCGCCCAGCATCCGGAAAATTTCCCGACGCAGGTCGGCGGCAATGGGTGCGTTGGAGTCTGCGATGTCCTGGTTCTGGCATTTGGGGCAACGCAGTTCCTTGGTCAGGTCGCGATAACGCTCACGTTCAGCATCATCGGCAAACTGATAGGTATCAATTGCCGCCTGGGCCACGCCGGCCAGGCTCAGGCCCAGTAAGGCCGCTGCTAGCCAGCGCTTCATTGCCGGCCCTCGTCGACAAGGCCTTGGTACAACGGCGCCAGTTGCTCGCGCCAGACAGTCTCGTCGACGACACCCACGAACTTGTGACGGATGATGCCCTTGGCATCGATCAGGAAGGTTTCCGGCGCGCCGTATACACCCAGGTCCAGGCCCAGGGTGCCCTGCTCATCGCGGATATTGAGCTGATACGGGTTGTGGAAGTCCTTCAGCCACTTCAGCGCCGCCGCATTGTCGTCTTTGTAATTGACCCCGTAGATCCGCACGCCCTGTTCGGCCAGCTTGTTCAGCACCGGGTGCTCGACCCGGCAGGACACGCACCAGGTACCCCAGACGTTGACCAGTGCCGGCTTGCCCAGCAGGTCGGCCTGGGTCAGGGTGCTCTCGCCCTCCACGGCTGGCAGGGAGAAATGCGGGAACGGCTTGCCGATCATTGCCGAAGGCAGTTCAGCCGGGTCCAGGTACAACCCGCGATAGAGGAAGACCGCCACCAGCAGAAACACCGCCAGCGGCAGCACCATGATCCAACGCTTCATGCAGTTGCTCCAGACATGCCCAGTACTTCACGTACACGGCTTTTCACCTTGACCCGATAACGTCCATCCAATGCGGCCAGCAGGCCACCCAGGCCCGTCAGCAGACCGCCCAGCCAGATCCAGCGCACGAACGGTTTGACATGAACCCGTACGGCCCAGGCGCCGTTGTCCAGCGGCTCACCTAGGGCGACATAGAGGTCGCGAGTGAAGCCGGCATCGATGCCCGCTTCGGTCATCACCGATTGCTGCACGGTGTAGAGGCGTTTCTCCGGGTGCAGGACGCTGATCTCACGCCCATCCTTGACCACCCGAACCGTGCCCTTGTCGGAGGTGAAGTTCGGCCCCTCGAAATGCTTGGCGCCCTCGAAAATGAAGTGGTAGCCCGCCAGTTCCACTGACTCGCCCGGCGCCAGGCGCAGGTCGCGCTCGGCACTGTTGTTGCTCGACAGCACCACACCCAGCGCGCAAACCGCCAGGCCGAAGTGAGCGACGTGCATCCCCCAGTAGCTGCGGGTGAGGCTTCGCATGCCCTTGAACACACCCTTGTGGCGGGTCTTGTCGAGAAGGTCACGCACGCCGGCAAGCACGATCCAGGCCGCCAGGGCAAAGGTGGTCAGTACTGGCCAATCGAAGTCATCCACGATCAGCCCGCCGATCGGCGCCAGAATGGCGCTGCCGACCAGTACCGGGGTGAGCATGCCCAGCAGCCATTTGCCGGGGGTGTCTTTCCAGCGCACGAGAACGCCTATGGCCAACACCACCATCAACAGGGCCATCAGCGGCAGGAACAGCGCATCGAAGTACGGTGGGCCGACGGACAGCTTCGCCCCGGTCAACGCGTCGAGCACCAGCGGATACAGCGTGCCGAGCAGGATCATCGAGGCCGCGACCACCAGTATCAGGTTGTTGGCCAGCAGCAGGGTTTCACGCGACCACAGGGCAAAGCCAACCTGGCTCTTGACGACTGGCGCACGCAGCGCGAACAGGGTCAGCGAGCCGCCGACCACGCACAGCAGGAACATCAGGATGAACACACCGCGCTCCGGGTCGGAAGCGAAGGCATGCACCGAGGTCAACACGCCCGAGCGAACCAGGAAGGTACCCAGCAAGCTCAACGAGAATGCGGCAATGGCCAGCAGTACCGTCCAACTCTTGAACACGCCGCGTTTTTCAGTCACGGCCAGGGAGTGGATCAGGGCAGTGCCGACCAGCCACGGCATGAAAGAGGCGTTCTCTACCGGGTCCCAGAACCACCAGCCGCCCCAACCCAACTCGTAGTAGGCCCACCAGGAGCCCAGGGTGATACCAATGCCGAGAAAGGCCCAGGCGATGATGGTCCAGGGCCGCGACCAGCGCGCCCAGGCCGCATCAAGACGACCGCCGAGCAACGCGGCGATGGCGAAGGCAAACGCGACCGAGAAACCGACATAGCCCATGTAGAGCATGGGTGGGTGAACGATCAGGCCCACATCCTGCAACAGCGGGTTGAGGTCACGACCGTCGGCCGGCACCTGCGGCAACAACCGCTGGAACGGGTTGGAGGTGACGATCAGGAACGACATGAAGCCCACGCTGATCATGCCCATGACCGCCAGCACGCGGGCGAGCAACACCTGTGGCAACTGCCGGGAGAAGATCGACACGGCAAAGGTCCAGCCGCCGAGGATCAGCGCCCAGAGCAGCAACGACCCTTCGTGAGCGCCCCACACCGCGCTGAACTTGAAGTACCAAGGCAGGGCGCTGTTGGAGTTGCTGGCGACATAGGCAACCGAGAAGTTATCGGTCATGAAGGCGTGGGTCAGGCAGGCGAAGGCGAAGGCCAGGAATGCGAACTGGCCCCAGGCCGCAGGCCGTGCCAGGCTCATCCACAGGCTGTCACCGCGCCAGGCACCCAGCAATGGCACACTGGCCTGGACGCAGGCAAAGCACAGCGCCAGGATCATGGCCAATTGGCCCAGTTCGGGGATTACCAACGCGGCGTTCATGGTTTGCCTCCGGCCTGGCCAGCGTCAGTCGCAGCCTGACCGCTTTCCTTCAGGGCTTTGGTCACTTCTGGCGGCATGTACTTTTCATCGTGCTTGGCCAGCACTTCGTCCGCCACTACCACACCTTCGGCATTCAGTTTGCCGAGTGCGACAATGCCCTGCCCTTCGCGAAACAGATCCGGAAGAATGCCGCGGTAGGTAATGGGCACGGACTTGTTGAAGTCGGTGACCACGAAACGCACGTCCAGCGAATCACCGGAACGTTGCAGGGAACCTTTTTCAACCATGCCACCCGCACGGATACGGGTATCCAGGGGCGCCTCGCCATTGGCGATCTGGGTTGGGGTGTAGAACAGGTTGATGTTCTGCTGCAAGGCACTCAATGCCAGTGCCACGGCAACGCCGAGGCCGGCGAGCAGGCCGAGAATGATGAACAGGCGCTTCTTGCGTTGCGGATTCACTGATTGCTCTCCCGGCGCAGACGGCGCGCCTCTTCTTGCAGGTAACGGCGACGGGCCAGGATTGGCACCGCGACGTTGATCGCCAGCACTAACAGGCTAATGCCGTAGGCCGACCAGACATACAGGCCGTGGTGGCCCATGGCGAGAAAATCGCTGAAGGAGGTGAAACTCATCGTGCCAGCTCCCGACCCAGGGTATTCATGACTTCACTTTTCACCCAACTGCTGCGGGCTTCGCGCTTGAGTACTTCAAGGCGCATGCGCATCAGCAGTACCGCGCCGAAGAAGCAGTAGAAACCCAGTGCCGTGAGCAGCAACGGCAACCACATTTCCGCCGGCATCGCCGGTTTTTCGGTCAAGGTAAAGGTTGCGCCCTGGTGCAGGGTGTTCCACCACTCCACCGAATACTTGATGATCGGGATATTGATCACCCCGACAATCGCCAGCACTGCACAGGCCTTGGCCGCGCTCTCACGATTGCTGATCGCCTGCCCCAGGGCAATCAGACCGAAGTACAGAAACAGGAGGATAAGCATCGACGTCAGTCGGGCATCCCAGACCCACCAGCTGCCCCAGGTCGGCTTACCCCAGATGGCGCCGGTAACCAGCGCCACGGCGGTCATCCAGGCGCCAATGGGAGCAGCGCACTGCAATGCAATGTCGGCGATCTTCATTTTCCAGACCAGGCCGACCACGCCGGCCACTGCCAGCATCACATAGCAGGACTGTGCCAGCATGGCGGCAGGCACATGGATGTAGATGATGCGAAAACTGTTGCCCTGTTGGTAATCCTGAGGGGCAAAGGCCAGGCCCCAGACCACACCGACCGTCAACAGCAGCACGGCGGCGATCGCCAGCCACGGCAGCATCCGCCCACTGATGGAATAGAACCACTTGGGCGAACCCAGTTTATGAAACCACGTCCAGCTGATTGCGCTGCTTTTCATCACGGTACATCCAGGGTCTTTGCTGGGCAGCGAGCCCAGACCTCATTATTCGCCGACGCTGATCTTCAGGCCAGCCGCTATTGCAAAGGGTGCCAACGTTACTGCCAGGGCGGTCAGGCTACCAAGCCAGAGCAGATAACCGGTCGCCGGCATCGCTTGCAGCGACGCCTGCAACGCGCCACTGCCCAAAATCAACACCGGGATATACAACGGCAGAATCAGCAGCGCCAGTAGCAGGCCACCACGTTTCAAGCCGACTGTCAGGGCTGCACCCACAGCGCCCAACAGGCTCAACACCGGGGTGCCGAGCAAAAGTGATGCCAGCAGCACGGGCAGGCTGGCACTTGGCAAGCCGAGCATCAAGGCCAGCAGCGGTGCCAACAATACCAGTGCCAGGCCGGAAAAGGCCCAGTGTGCCAGCACCTTGGCCAAAACCAGAAGAGGCAGGGGGTGCGACGAAAGGACCCACTGTTCCAGTGATCCATCCTCGAAATCACTGCGAAAAAGCCCGTCCAGCGAGAGCAGGACGGACAAAAGTGCAGCCACCCACACCAACCCAGGTGACAAGGTTTGCAACAATTGTGTCTCAGGACCGACCGCCAAAGGAAACAGTGCAATGACGATGGCGAAGAACACCAAGGGGTTGGCCAGCTCGGCCGGACGACGGCACAGCAGCCGCGCTTCGCGGCTCAGCAACAGGACAAATACACTCATGCGGCCCACTGCCCCAGGTTCAGTTCACAGTAACCGGAGGGTTTGCGCTCCAGCGTGTGGTGCGTGGTGAGGATCACCATGCCACCCGTTTCACAGTGGTGTGCCAGATGCGCTTCGAGCTGGGCCACCCCCTGCTTGTCGAGTGCGGTGAACGGTTCGTCGAGAATCCACAACGGCGGGCTGTCCAGGTACAACCGGGCCAGGGCTACGCGACGCTGCTGACCGGCCGACAGGGTATGACAAGGCACGTCCTCGAAGCCACGCAGGCCAACCGCCGCCAGTGCCTGCCAGATCGCCTCGCGCCCGGCCGGGCGGTGCAAGGCACACAACCAGGCAAGGTTCTCCTCTGGCGTCAGCAGGTCCTTGATCCCCGCCGCATGGCCGATCCACAGCAGCAGCCGGGCCAGTTCGCCGCGTTGCTCAGCCAAGGGCTTGCCTTGAACCAGGATCTGGCCACTGGTCGGGCGCATCAAACCGGCCAGCAACCGCAACAGGCTGGTTTTACCGCTGCCGTTGGGGCCGCTGATCTGGAGCATGTCGCCGGCGGCCAACTGCAGATCGAGATGCTCGAAGAGCATTCGCCAGTCGCGCTCGCAGGCCAGATCCACCGCTTCGAGTTGAGGGGTCACAGGTTTGCCTTATTGGTTCGGATGACTGTCTCAAGTCGGTCCCGGCGCGGCCGTTATACTGGAACGGTGACGCGGCCGACTGGTCTGTTCAAAAGAGCACCAGACCGCGAGCTCAAGGCTCCCCGAAAGTTCGGGCCGCATTATACATGCCATGTCCTACTGCAAAGAGGGCTATTTCGACAGGTTGTAACTTGATGACAGGCGAAATCAACAGCGTCGGCACGCAGGCACTGGCCAATCCACAGGCGCGCGGTGCCGCCATGACCGGCGAACTGCTCAGGCTTTTGCAGCCTCAGCAGGGCCTGCTGGCCCCCGGCGAAACGGCAGACGCCGAAGTTCTCTCGCTGAAGCAGAATGGTCAAGACTTCCAACTATTGATCAAGTTGACCCAGGACAGCGGGCGACAAACCAATGTACAAGCCAACAGCAGCCAGCCGCTGGCCCAAGGCACCCAGCTTACCGTCAGCCAGCCCAGCGCCTCGGCCCTGGCTATTGGCGTGCAACAGGCCAAGGCCAGTACTGTCACCACGTTGACCCAGATCGACACCCGCCAGTTGCCGGTCGGCACCCTGCTGCAAGGCAAGGTACTGACCAGCCAGGCCCTGCCCCAGGCCAACGGCCAGGCCAGCGTGTTCCGCTCACTGGTGAGCCTGCTCAATACTGTCCAGGCAGGCGCCACGCTGGCCGTGGACAGCCCGCGCCCGCTGCCGCTGGGCAGCTTGCTCAGCGCCGTCGTACGCAGTGAACAACAGCTGTCGTTCATGCCGCTGAGTGGTCGCCAGGACCAGTTGGCAATAGCCCAACACCTGAGCAGCCAGCAAACCCGCCAGGCATCATTACCAGGTCTGCTGGCGGCCTTGCAACGGATCGCCAGCGATGATCAACAACCTGCCCCATTGCGTGCCCGTATCGACACGCTGCTTGCCAGCCTGCCGGATGTACGCCAGCTCAGCGATGCGAAGGGCCTGGCCCACGCCATGAACAACAGCGGCCTGTTTCTGGAAGCCAAGTTGCTCAACGGCCTGCCAAGCGGCCTTGCACCGGACCTCAAGGCCCAGGTAGTACGCCTGATCGCACAGATACTGCCGGGGCTGCCCACCAGCACCCCATTCAACCCCGCCACCGCAGCGACCACCCTGTCCCAGGCCATGCCGGGCATGCTGCGCAACGCATTGGGTATGCTCGGCCAGGTGGGTGCACGGATCACCCCTTCCAGCTTCCCCCTGCCCTCGCGACTGCTACAAAGCCTGGAGGGCGAAGGCGACCTTGAGCACGTGCTGCGCCTCGCGGCGGCGGCCGTCTCTCGACTGCAAAGCCATCAACTGGCTAGCCTGGAGCAAACCGGCAGTACCGCCGACGGCACCCTGCAGACCACCTGGCAACTGGAAATTCCGCTGCGCACTGGCCAGGACTTCATGCCCTTGCAGGTCAAGCTGCAGCGCGAAGAAACGCCTGAACAACAGGCCGACCCGGAACGTGAAAAGCGCGACCCTCTGGAAATGCTCTGGAAGATTGAGCTGTCGTTCGACCTCAGCCCGCTGGGGCCGTTGCAAGTGCAGGCGCAGCTTGCCCAGGGCTGCCTGTCGAGCCAGCTGTGGGCCGAGCTGCCCAGCACAGTGCGCCTGATCGAAAGCCAGCTGAGCGAGCTGCGCACTCGTTTACTAGCACGGGGGCTGAGCGTCGGCGAGCTGAACTGTCATCACGGCACGCCGCCGCAAGGGCCGCGTACACGCCTGGAACAACGTTGGGTAGATGAAAACGCATGACTGAGCAAACACCCCGCCAGGCCATTGCCCTGAGCTACGACGGCCAACAAGCGCCCACCCTCACGGCCAAAGGCGATGACGCACTGGCCGAGGCGATCCTGGCCCTGGCGCGCGAGCACGAAGTGCCCATCTATGAAAACGCCGACCTGGTGAAACTGCTGGCACGGATGGAACTGGGCGACCGTATACCCGAAGCGCTGTACTTGACCATCGCCGAAATCATCGCCTTCGCCTGGCAACTCAAAGGCAAGGTGCCGGTGGATTTTGTAGATGAGGGACCGCAGGAACGGGATGTAACGCCACAGGCACTGGGCCTGAAGGCACCGCTGTAAAGGGAAACGGGGTATCAGGCCCGACATCGCGAATGGATATGCCTGCTTTCATCAGGGGGATGCGTGTCTGTGGCCGCGATGGCTCCACTCAGCCTACTGAAGGGACACCCTGCAGCGCCTGCCACTTCGCGCACTGACAAACAAAGCCCACGCAGGACCTCGCCGCTTATCCGTGAAGGTAAACGGCGGTTTATCTTGGCCTTGATGCAGCTGATTGGATGCTTAGCCGCGGTGCAGCTTACTCATCAGCTCTGCCTCGGCCTGGGTCAGGCCGCAGGACTGGGTCAGTTCGTCGACGCTGGCACCCATGCCGACCAAGCGCTCGGCCTGGGCAAACGACAGGCTGTTGGGGTCGCGCTGCTCCAACTGCATCAGCTTGTCAGGTAACGGTGCCACGACCGCACGCAACTCATGCAGGGCTTCGCCCATTCGCACGGTGCCATTCTGGTAGTCGTCCAGGCGCTTGGCCAAGTCCTTGATGCGCTGATCGCGCAGCGCATCCCCCTGGGCCTGTTGCGAGGCCAGCTCACGCTGGCGCTTGCTATACCCCAGAAACAGCCACAGGCTCACCGCCCAGAGCAGCGCCAGAAAAATGACTGCAACCTCGAAAATCAAATCAGATGTTCTCCAGCTCTGACCACTCTTCCTCGGTCATCATCTTGTCCAACTCAACCAGAATCAGCAGCTCGCCGTTCTTGTTGCATACGCCTTGAATGAACTTGGCCGATTCCTCGTTGCCCACATTCGGCGCGGTTTCAACTTCCGATTGGCGCAGGTAAACCACTTCGGCAACGCTGTCGACCAGAATACCAACGACTTGCTTGTCCGCTTCGATGATGACGATACGGGTGTTGTCGCTGACATCGGTCGGTGCCAGGCCAAAGCGCTGACGCGTATCGATCACGGTGACGACGTTACCGCGCAGGTTGATGATGCCCAGCACGTAGCTCGGCGCACCCGGCACAGGCGCAATCTCAGTGTAGCGAAGCACTTCCTGCACTTGCATCACATTGATGCCGTAGGACTCGTTGTCCAGGCGGAAGGTCACCCACTGCAGAATCGGATCTTCGGAACCTTGTGCAGATGTCTTTTTCATTCCCCTAACCCTCAAAATCCGCCGTTGGCGGTGTGCTCAGTGTGACCGCACGCGGTGCGGCCATCATTTATGGTTGTTTGTGCATCTGCTTGACCGCGCCGCTGGCAATCAGCTCAGCCAATTCGGCGACATCCAGCAACGCGCACATATGCTCAATCACGGTACCGGCCAGCCATGGCCGCTGGCCACGTTGGCTACGCCATTTGATTTCGCTTGGGTCCAGGCGCAGCGAACGGCTGACCTGATGCACCGCCAGCCCCCACTCGTAGCCTTGCACCGAAATCACATACTGCAGCCCCTGACGGAAATCATCGCGGTAGCGGTCCGGCATGACCCAACGGGCAGTGTCCAGCACTTTCAGGTTGCCGGCCTGGCTCGGCAGAATGCCAAGAAACCAGTCAGGCTGGCCGAACAACGGTGTCAGTTCCTGACCCGCGAGCGAGTAGATCGAGCCCAGGCAGACCAGCGGAACGGCCAGCGTCAGCCCGGCGACATCGAACAACAGGCATTCAAACGGTTCGGCAGCCCAGGCTGGGCGACCGTCTGTGGTAGCCGGAGGCACTGGCGGATTGAGCGCAGGCGGCAGATGAACCTCAACCAAGGGTTCAACCGGCACTGGCGCCTCAACCACCGGAGCCGCTGGTGCTACTGTGACCTCCAGCGGCGGCGCGATAACAGGCATTACCAGCCGGCTCGGCTCGGCAAAGACCGTTGTGGTGACTTCTACCGATACAGACGGCTGGCGCTTGGCATCACGCACCTGCTCTTCAAGCACGGCAGCCTGAAATTCGTCCAGTTCCGCTGGCACTTCGACAGGCGGGCGAACCGTTTCAACACGCGGCGGCTCCAGCTCTTCGGTCGCTTCCTGCAACAAGCCATCCAGGTAGGATTGCAGGGCCATTTGTGGCCGGGTGGCGATCAGCGCGGGGCGAGTCATCAAGCCACCTGCGCTGCGGCGTTGTGGGTAAGCAACTGCTTGAGCAGCGCCCTGTAAGCGGTTACGCCACGGCTTTTGCCATCGAATTGCGAAGGCGTCAAACCGGCCCGGCTGGCATCACGCAGGCGCGTATCAACCGGGATGTAGCCCTGCCAGATATGTTCCGGGTAACTGTCACGCAGCACCCGCAGCGTGCCCATGGAAGCCTGGGTACGCCGATCGAACAACGTCGGCACGATATGGAACGGCAACGCCTGCTTGCGTGAGCGGTTCACCATCGCAAGCGTGCTGACCATGCGCTCCAGGCCTTTGACCGCCAGGTATTCGGTTTGCACTGGAATCACCAGTTGCTGGCTGGCAGCCAGGGCGTTGACCATCAACACGCCGAGTAACGGTGGGCTGTCGATGATGGCGTAGTCGAAATCCTGCCACAGCTGCGCCAGACTCTTGGCGATCACCAGGCCCAGGCCGCTTTGCCCGGGAGACTGACGCTCCAGGGTGGCGAGGGCGGTACTCGATGGCAACAACGAGATATTGTCGTGACTGGTCGGCAGCAGCAGCTGCCCCGGCAAGCCTTCGGGGACAGTGCCCTTGTGCAGGAACAAGTCGAAGCTGCTGTGCTCCAGGGTATCGGGATTGTGCCCGAAGTAGCTGGTCATGGACCCGTGAGGGTCGAGGTCAACCACGACCACGCGCTTGCCCGCATCAGCCAGCAAACCGGCCAAGGCGATGGACGTGGTGGTCTTGCCGACGCCACCTTTTTGATTGGCTACTGCCCAGACTCTCATTGCGCTGCTTCCTCCCGCTACGGCAACCTGCCCTACCGGGATCGGTTATAAGGTCGGTGACGGGGAATTGACGGGGCTGGCCCCGACCGTCGGTGATACCACTCGCGGTGCAGTTTGTGTGCCAGCTCGCTTCATTGCTGCATCTGGCGTGGCATTGGCACTGCCCGTACCGGTCAGGCTGCGGCGCACCTCCAGGTTACGCGAGATCACCAGCACCACCCGACGATTGCGCGCACGCCCTTCTGCCGTGGTATTGCTGGCAATCGGCTGGAACTCGCCATAGCCCACCGACGCCATACGTGCGGGGTTAACGCCTTCCATCGCCAACAGGCGCACAATGCTGGCCGCACGCGCCGACGACAGCTCCCAGTTGGTCGGGTACTGCGCCGTGCGAATCGGCAAATCGTCGGTGAACCCTTCGACATGCACCGGGTTGGCGAAAGGCTTCAGGATCCGCGCCACTTTTTCGATGATATTGAAGGCCGCGTCGCTGGGCATGGCGTCGCCACTGCCAAACAGCAGCGAAGAGTTCAACTCGATCTCCACCCACAACTCGTTGCCGCGCACCGTCATCTGATCGGATTTGATCAAATCACCGAAGGCGTCCCGAACATCGTTGGTGATGGTCTTGAGTGGATCGCTGTTGGTTTGAGCAAGCCCGGCATCGACCTGTTCGCTATCGCGGATCAGCGGTTCGGCTGGCTTGACGCTGAGCGGCTGCTCATCGCCAATCGGAATCGGCCGCATGCTCCGTTCGGGGTCATTGAAAACCCCGAGCAGGGCCTGGGAAATTATTTTGTACTTGCCCTCGTTGATCGAGGAGATCGAGTACATGACCACGAAGAAGGCGAACAACAAGGTAATGAAGTCGGCGTACGACACCAGCCAGCGTTCGTGGTTCTCATGTTCCTCGGGGGCGCGACGACGAGCCATGTATTACTCCATGAAGCCCTGAAGCTTCAACTCGATCGAACGCGGGTTTTCACCTTCTGCAATCGACAACAGGCCTTCCAGGAGCATTTCCCGGTAACGCGACTGACGCAGGGCCAGCGCCTTGAGCTTGTTGGCGACCGGCAGCAGGATCAGGTTGGCACTGGCAACACCATAGATCGTCGCCACGAACGCAACGGCAATGCCATTGCCCAGCTGGGACGGGTCGGCCAGATTGCCCATCACATGGATCAAACCCATTACCGCACCGATGATGCCGATGGTTGGCGCATAGCCGCCCATGCTCTCGAACACTTTTGCAGCCTGGATATCACGGCTTTCCTGGGTGTAGAAATCAACCTCGAGAATGCTGCGAATCGCTTCCGGCTCCGCACCATCGACCAGCAGTTGCAAGCCCTTGCGCGCATAGGGATCGGGCTCGGCGTCAGCCACCCCTTCCAGGCCCAGCAGGCCCTCTTTACGCGCCGTCAGGCTCCAGTTGACTACCCGATCAATACCACCGGCCAGGTCAACCCGTGGCGGGAACAGGATCCAGATGACAATCTGCATCGCGCGCTTGAAAGCGCTCATCGGCGACTGCAGCAGCGAAGCCGCCAACGTGCCGCCGAGCACGATCAGCGCCGCAGGGCCGTTGATCAACGCAGACAGGTGGCCGCCTTCCAGGTAGTTGCCACCGATGATGGCAACAAAGGCCAGGATGATCCCGATGAGGCTCAAGACATCCATTAGACGCACGCCTCGACCAGATGCCGACCGATGTCATCCAGGCCGTACACCGCGTCCGCCAGATTGGCCTTGACGATCGCCATGGGCATGCCATAGATCACGCAGCTGGCTTCATCCTGAGCCCAGACCTGGCTGCCGCCCTGCTTGAGCAGGCGAGCACCTTCGCGGCCATCAGCGCCCATGCCGGTCAACACCACGGCCAATACCTTGTCACCGTAGGACTTCGCGGCAGAACCAAAGGTAATGTCCACGCACGGTTTGTAGTTCAGGCGCTCGTCGCCCGGGAGGATTTTCACCGTGCCCCGCGCATCGACCATCATCTGCTTGCCACCAGGAGCCAGCAACGCCAGGCCAGGACGCAACACGTCACCGTCCTCGGCTTCCTTGACACTGATCTTGCAGAGCTTGTCCAGGCGTTCGGCAAACGCCTTGGTGAACGCCGCCGGCATGTGCTGGATCAATACGATCGGCGCCGGGAAGTTTGCCGGCAGCTGGGTCAGTACGCGCTGCAGGGCAACCGGGCCGCCCGTCGACGTGCCGATGGCCAACAGCTTGTAGGACTTGCGCTTGGGTGCAGGCGAGCTGGGTGCGGCCGCACGTGCTGGCGCGCTAGCAGGCGCTGGGCGCGAGAGGCCTGGCGACGCCATGCTGCTGACACTGTGCTGGGCGCTGGGCGCTGGAGCCGGAGCTGGCGTGGCGAAACTGCTGAAGCGGCGGTTACTGCGGGAAATGGTATGAACCTTTTCGCACAGCAGTTGCTTGACCTTTTCCGGGTTGCGCGAGATGTCCTCGAAGTTCTTCGGCAGGTAATCCACCGCACCGGCATCCAGTGCATCAAGGGTAACGCGAGCACCTTCATGGGTCAGCGAGGAGAACATCAACACCGGCGTCGGGCAACGCTGCATGATGTGCCGAACGGCAGTGATGCCATCCATCATGGGCATTTCATAGTCCATGGTGATGACATCAGGCTTGAGCGACAGTGCTTGGTCGATCGCTTCCTTGCCGTTGGTCGCGGTGCCCACGACCTGGATAGTCGGGTCCGCTGAAAGAATTTCCGAGACACGGCGGCGGAAGAAACCGGAATCATCCACCACCAGGACCTTGACTGCCATAAACACTCCATTACGGGGCGCGGTCGAAAGACCGCGCCACCGGGATCAAATACGCCGGGCAGCGTAACGCTTGAGCATGCTCGGAACGTCGAGGATCAGCGCAATGCGCCCGTCACCGGTAATGGTGGCGCCCGACATCCCAGGGGTGCCTTGCAGCATCTTGCCCAGCGGCTTGATGACCACCTCTTCCTGGCCGACCAACTGATCGACGACGAAGCCGATCCGCTGAGTGCCCACCGAGAGAATCACCACATGGCCTTCGTGCTGCTCTTCATGAGCGGCAGAGCTGACCAACCAGCGCTTGAGGTAAAACAGTGGCAACGCCTTGTCGCGTACGATCACCACTTCCTGGCCGTCAACCACGTTGGTACGCGACAGGTCGAGGTGGAAAATTTCGTTGACGTTGACCAGCGGGAACGCGAAGGCCTGATTGCCCAGCATGACCATCAGCGTCGGCATGATCGCCAGGGTCAACGGCACCTTGATCACGATCTTCGAACCCTGGCCCTTGGCCGAGTAGATGTTGATCGAGCCGTTGAGCTGGGAGATCTTGGTTTTCACCACGTCCATGCCGACACCACGGCCAGACACATCGGAAATCTCGGTCTTGGTGGAAAAGCCCGGGGCGAAGATCAGGTTGTAGCAGTCCGACTCGCTCAGGCGATCGGCTGCATCCTTGTCCATCAGGCCCTTTTCCACTGCCTTGGCGCGCAGCACGTTGGGGTCCATGCCCTTGCCGTCGTCAGAGATCGACAAGAGGATGTGGTCGCCTTCCTGCTCAGCCGACAATACGACCTTGCCACCACGCGACTTGCCCGCGGCTTCGCGCTCTTCCGGTGTTTCGACACCGTGGTCGACGGCGTTGCGCACCAAGTGAACCAGCGGGTCGGCCAAGGCCTCGACCAGGTTTTTGTCCAGGTCGGTCTCTTCGCCCACCAGCTCCAGGTTGATCTCTTTCTTCAACTGGCGCGCCAGGTCACGAACCAAGCGCGGGAAGCGCCCGAAGACCTTCTTGATCGGCTGCATGCGGGTCTTCATGACCGCGGTCTGCAGGTCAGCGGTGACCACGTCAAGGTTCGACACCGCCTTGGACATGGCCTCATCGCCGCTGTTCAAGCCCAGGCGAACCAGACGGTTACGCACCAGAACCAGCTCGCCGACCATGTTCATGATCTCATCGAGGCGGGCAGTATCGACGCGCACCGTGGTTTCGGCTTCGCTGGCGGCATGCTTGTCGGCTGACGCCGGAGAGGCCTGACGCGCAGGTGCTGCAGCGGCAGCTGGCTTGGCGACGGGAGCAGGTGCAGGTGCTGCAGCGGGCGCGGGCTTGGCCGCAGGTTTGGCCTCAGGCTTGGCTACTGCTGCTTCTGCGACCGAGGCCGTTGCTGCTGCGCCCTCGGCAAATTTACCTTTGCCGTGGATCTGATCGAGCAACGCTTCGAACTCGTGCTCGGAAATATGGTCGCTCGACGCTTCGGTAGCAGCGGGCTCGACAGCCGCGGCCGGCAGTGCATCCACAGCAAAGGTACCCTTGCCATGAAGCTGGTCCAGCAGCGCTTCGAACTCGTCGTCGGTAATTTCGTTGCTGGCTTCAGTGCCTGCCTCGACAACCGCTGCCGACGCAGGCGCAGCAGGTGTGGGAAGGCTGTCGGCAGCAAACTGGCCTTTGCCGTGCAGTTGGTCGAGCAATGACTCAAATTCGGCATCGGTGATTTCATCACCCGCCGCTGCTGCCGGAGCGGCAGGCGCCTCGGCCTCGGCCTTGACGGCGTTGAGCGAGTCGAGCAGTTGCTCGAACTCCGTATCGGTAATGTCGCCAGACGCTTGCTCAGCGGGCGCCTCGGCAACCGGTTCTGGCTCAGGCTCGGGTGCGGCGGCCTGCTGGGCCGAAGCCGGCTCAGCCAGACGTGCCAGCGCAGCCAGCAGCTCTGGCGTGGCCGGCGTCACATCGCTGCGCTCGCGGACCTGGCCGAACATGCTGTTGACCGTGTCCAGGGCTTCCAGGACCACGTCCATCAGCTCGGAGTCAACGCGACGCTCACCCTTGCGCAGAATGTCGAACACGTTCTCGGCAATATGGCAGCACTCCACCAGCTCATTGAGCTGGAGGAAGCCGGCGCCCCCTTTTACAGTGTGAAAGCCGCGAAAGATTGCATTGAGCAGATCCGCATCATCAGGCCGGCTTTCCAGCTCGACCAATTGCTCGGACAGTTGCTCAAGAATTTCGCCGGCTTCTACCAGGAAATCCTGGAGGATTTCTTCATCGGCGCCGAAGCTCATTAAACGTGCTCCCTAAAAACCCAGGCTAGACAACAGATCGTCGACATCGTCCTGACCGGACACGACGTCTTCACGCTTATCGGCATGAATCTGCGGACCTTCACCCCGAGTCGGATGTTTTTCTTGATCTTTTTCAGCACGTAGCTGCTGGTGGTCATGTTCAATACCGGCAAAGCGGTCGACCTGACTGGCCATCAATACGAGCTTGAGCAGATTGCTTTCTACTTCGGTAACCAGTTGCGTGACGCGCTTGATCACCTGGCCGGTCAGGTCTTGGTAGTCCTGAGCCAACAGAATGTCATTGAGATGGCCTGCCACTTCACGGGTGCCTGCCTCGCTGCGCGTCAGAAAACTGTCAACGCGACGCGCCAGCTCGCGAAACTCCGGCGCAGCCACTTCTCGACGCATGAAACGCTGCCAGTCGGCACTCAAGGTACTTGCCTCGGCACTCAATTCTTGAAGCACCGGTGTACTTTGCTCGACCAGGTCCATGGTCCGGTTAGCCGCGCCCTCGGTGAGCTTGACCACATAGGACAAGCGCTCGGTGGCGTCGGTGATCTGCGACACTTCCTCAGCCTGCGGCATCTGCGGGTCAATATGAAAACTGACGATCGCACTATGCAACTCGCGGGTGAGCTTGCCGACTTCCTGATACAGGCCACGATCACGGGTCTGGTTCAGCTGATGGATCAGTTGTACCGCGTCGCCGAATTTACCTCGTTCAAGGCTATCGACAAGCTCGTTGGCATGTTTCTTCAGTGTCGACTCGAAGTCGCCCAACGACGATTGTTTATGCTCCATAAGCGCCCCCGTGGCGTACCTCAGCTATTGACGCGCTCGAAGATCTTCTCGATCTTTTCTTTCAACACCTGAGCCGTGAATGGTTTTACCACGTAACCATTAACGCCAGCCTGAGCCGCCTCAATGATCTGATCACGCTTGGCCTCTGCCGTTACCATCAGCACCGGCAGGTGCTTCAGGCGTTCGTCAGCGCGCACCGTACGCAGCAGGTCGATGCCGGACATGCCAGGCATGTTCCAGTCCGTTACCAGAAAATCAAAGTTACCGCTGTGCAGCATTGGCAGTGCAGTGACGCCGTCGTCCGCTTCCTGGGTATTGGTGAAGCCCAGGTCACGCAACAGGTTCTTGATGATCCGCCGCATCGTCGAAAAATCGTCAACGATGAGGATTTTCATGTTCTTGTCCAATTAGACCTCCAAGCAGTCTTTAACGCGCTCAGCGCTGAACGCGCACTCAATCAAATCCGGCACAACATTTTCACGACTGCATGAAACCCAGCAATCAACGCGCGCGCCATTCTCCCAGCCGCCCACGCAAGCGTGCAGCACACTGGCTGTGCAACTGGCTGACCCGCGACTCACTGACCCCAAGCACCTCGCCGATTTCCTTGAGGTTCAGCTCTTCGTCGTAATACAGCGCCAGCACCAGCCGCTCACGCTCAGGCAAGTTGGCAATCGCATCTGCCAACGCTGCCTGAAAGCGCTCGTCTTCCAGATCGCGCGAAGGCTCGACCTGGGCGCTGGCGCCGTCCTCGTGCAGCCCTTCATGCTCGCCGTCCTGCAACAGGTCGTCGAAGCTGAACAGGCGACTGCCCAAGGTGTCATTCAAAATCCCGTAATAATCATCGAGACTCAATTGAAGTTCGGCAGCAACCTCATGATCTTTAGCGTCACGACCTGTTTTTGCTTCAACAGCGCGAATTGCATCACTGACCATGCGGGTATTGCGATGAACCGAACGCGGCGCCCAATCCCCCTTGCGCACCTCATCCAGCATCGCACCGCGGATGCGAATACCGGCATAGGTCTCAAAACTGGCACCTTTGCTTGAGTCATACTTGTTCGCCACCTCAAGCAAACCGATCATGCCGGCCTGAATCAGGTCTTCAACCTGAACACTGGCGGGCAAACGCGCCAACAGGTGGTAAGCGATGCGCTTGACCAGCGGCGCGTAGCGTTCGACCAACTCATACTGCGCGTCACGCGAAGCCTTGCTGTACATCCGGAAACCGCTGGCACTCATAGAGCAGGCCCCACACTGGTCGGCTGCACCAGACGCTCGACGAAAAACTCCAGATGGCCGCGTGGGTTGGCTGGCAGCGGCCAGCTATCGACCTTCTGGGCGATGGCCTTGAACGCCAACGCGCACTTGGAACGCGGAAAGGCTTCATAGACCGCTCGCTGCTTCTGCACGGCTTTACGCACGCACTCGTCATACGGCACTGCACCGACGTATTGTAGGGCGACATCGAGGAAGCGATCCGTGACCTTGGTCAACTTAGCGAACAGATTGCGCCCTTCCTGAGGGCTTTGCGCCATGTTCGCCAGCACGCGGAAGCGGTTCATGCCGTAATCACGGTTAAGCAGCTTGATCAACGCATAGGCGTCGGTAATCGAGGTGGGCTCGTCACAGACCACCAGCAACACTTCCTGGGCCGCTCGAACGAAGCTGACCACCGAGTCACCAATACCCGCAGCGGTGTCGATCACCAGCACATCGAGGTTGTCGCCGATATCACTGAACGCCTGAATCAGGCCGGCATGCTGAGCGGGCGCCAGGTGAACCATGCTTTGCGTACCCGAAGCGGCTGGCACGATGCGCACACCACCCGGCCCCTGCAGCAGCACGTCGCGCAGCTCGCAGTGCCCTTCGATAACGTCGGCCAGGGTTCGCTTGGGCGTGAGGCCCAGCAACACGTCGACGTTAGCCAGGCCCAGGTCGGCGTCCAACAGCATGACGCGACGGCCGAGCTCGGCCAACGCCAGTGACAAGTTCACTGACACGTTAGTCTTGCCAACGCCACCTTTGCCGCCGGTCACGGCGATCACCTGTACGGGATGCATGCTACCCATGTTTGTTCTTTACCTTGTCTTGCTTAGACCGAGGCCACATGACTGGCTGCACTTTCAAACACCTGAAAAATGCCTGGCAGACCATTGATGTAGATACTTTGCAACGTCTTCACCGACACCTCAGCCAACACGCTTAGGGCCGTGATAGAGATCAGCGAACATATCGGCCATGGCCTCCTCGCTGGGCTCGTCCTGCATTTGCACACTGACCGCGCGGCTGACCAACTGGTGGCGGCGCGGCAAGTGCAAGTCATCCGGAATGCGCGGCCCATCGGTCAGATAGGCCACCGGCAATTCATGACTGATCGCCAGGCTCAACACCTCACCGAGGCTGGCGGTTTCATCAAGTTTAGTCAGGATGCAACCGGCCAGCCCGCAGCGTTTGTAGCTGTGGTAGGCCGCCGTCAGCACCTGTTTCTGGCTGGTCGTCGCCAACACCAGGTAGTTCTTCGCCTGGATACCGCGACCGGCCAGCGTCTCCAACTGCATGCGCAGGGCCGGATCACTGGCCTGCAAACCTGCGGTATCGATCAGTACCACGCGCTTGCGCAGCAAGGGCTCCAACGCCTGCCCCAAGGACTGCCCCGGATCGACATGGGTGACCGAAACATTGAGGATACGCCCGAGCGTCTTCAGTTGTTCCTGGGCACCGATGCGGAAACTGTCCATGCTCACCAGAGCCAGGTTCTGCGCGCCGTACTTGAGCACGTAGCGGGCTGCCAACTTCGCCAGCGTAGTGGTCTTGCCCATACCCGCCGGGCCGACCATGGCGATCACCCCACCCTCTTCGATCGGATCGACTTCCGGCACGCTGATCATCCGCGCCAGGTGGGCCAGCAACATCCGCCAGGCATGGCGTGGCTCTTCAATTTCGGCGGTCAGGTCAAGCAGCTCGCGCGACAGCGGTCCCGACAAGCCAATACGCTGCAGGCGGCGCCAGAGGCTCGCTTGCTGCGGTTTACTGCCTTGCAGTTGAGTCCACGCCAGCGAACCCAGCTGCACTTCCAGCAACTCACGCAAACCAGACAGCTCGTTACGCATCGAGTCAAACAGGCGCTGATCTACCGCAGGCGCTGGCGCGACCCGAGGGCGCTCCGGCTCATCGACATGCGGCTCGATCAGCGGCTCCGATGCAGTCAATGGCAGGCCGGCGAACAACTGGCGATTCGCCGTCTCGTCACCCTCGACGCGGCTGCTCAATTCGGCTTGGGCAGTGACGATGCGCGACTGAGTCTTGCGCAGTTCGTCCTCAAGCTCGACATTGGGAACACGTGGCGACAAGGCAGACAACTTGTAGTCCAGCGCAGCCGTCAGCTCGACACCGCCAGCAATCCGTCGGTTGCCGATGATGGCGGCCTCAGCCCCCAGTTCATCACGAACCAACTTCATGGCCTGACGCATATCGGCTGCGAAAAAACGCTTAACTTGCATAACCCACTACCTCAGCCGTTGGGGCCTACTGTGGCAACGATGGTGACTTGCTTGTTGTCAGGTATTTCCTGATACGCCAAAACATGCAAATTCGGTACTGCCAGGCGACCAAAACGCGACAACATTGCCCGTATCGGCCCTGCGACCAACAAGATCGCTGGTTGCCCTTGCATTTCTTGACGCTGGGCAGCCTCGATTAACGAACGCTGAAGCTTTTCAGCCATGCTTGGCTCAAGAAGAACGCCCTCTTCTTGACCTTGCCCGGCCCTTTGTAAACTATTGAGCAAAATCTGTTCCAACCTTGGCTCAAGCGTGATGACTGGCAGCTCAGACTCAGTGCCGACAATGCTTTGCACGATGGCGCGACACAATCCGACGCGCACCGCAGCCACCAAAGCGGCGGTATCTTGACTCTTCCCGGCGTTGTTCGCGATGGCTTCGGCAATGCTGCGGATATCGCGCACGGGCACCTGCTCGGACAACAGCGCCTGCAACACCTTGAGCAACCCCGACAGCGACATGATGCCCGGTACCAACTCCTCGGCCAGTTTCGGCGAGCCCTTGGCCAATACCTGCAGCAACTGCTGAACCTCTTCGTGACCGATCAGCTCATGGCAATGCTTGTGCAGGATCTGGTTCAAGTGCGTAGCAACCACGGTGCTGGCATCGACCACGGTATAACCCAGCGACTGGGCCTGGCTGCGCTGACCCACGTCGATCCACACGGCCTCCAGGCCGAAGGCCGGGTCCTTGGCGGCAATGCCATTGAGCGTACCAAAGACCTGCCCCGGGTTAATCGCGAGTTCCCGGTCAGGATAGATTTCCGCCTCAGCCAGGATGACCCCCATGAGCGTCAGGCGGTAGACACTTGGCGCAAGGTCGAGGTTATCGCGGATGTGCACCGTCGGCATCAGGAAACCGAGGTCCTGGGAGAGCTTTTTGCGCACGCCCTTGATCCGCGCCAACAACTGCCCACCCTGATTGCGGTCGACCAACGGAATCAGGCGATAGCCCACTTCCAGGCCGATCATGTCAATCGGCGTGACGTCATCCCAACCCAGCTCTTTGGTTTCCATGGCTCGCTGTGGAGACGGCAGCAGGTCTTGCTGCATCTGAGCCATTTCCTGCGCCTTGAGCTTGGCCTGATTCTGCTTGCGCCACACCATGTAGGCGGCACCACCGGCCAGCGCCGCCAAGCCGATAAAGGCAATGTGCGGCATGCCCGGCACCAGGCCCATGACCAGCATGATCCCGGCCGAAACCGCCAGGGCCTTCGGCGACTCGAACATCTGCCGGTTGATCTGCTTGCCCATGTCCTCGGAACCCGAGGCACGCGTCACCATGATCGCCGCAGCGGTGGACAACAGCAGCGATGGCAACTGCGCCACCAAACCGTCACCAATGGTCAACAAGGCGTACACCTTGCCCGCATCGGCGAAGGTCATGTTGTGCTGGAACATACCGACGGCCATACCGCCGATCAGGTTGATGAACAGAATCAGCAGGCCGGCGATGGCGTCACCGCGCACAAACTTGCTGGCACCGTCCATGGAACCATAGAACTCAGCCTCCTGAGCCACCTCGGAGCGGCGCGCCTTGGCCTGGGCCTGATCGATCAGGCCGGCGTTGAGGTCGGCGTCGATTGCCATTTGCTTGCCCGGCATCGCGTCGAGGGTAAACCGCGCGCTCACTTCGGAGATACGCCCTGCACCCTTGGTAACCACGACGAAGTTGATGATCATCAGGATGGCGAAGACCACGATACCGACCACGTAGTTACCGCCGATCACCACCTCACCAAAGGCCTGAATCACCTTACCGGCCGCAGCGTGACCATCATGACCATGGAGCATGACCACCCGCGTCGACGCTACGTTCAACGCCAGTCGCAGCAGCGTCGCCACCAGCAAAATGGTCGGGAAAACAGCAAAATCCAGTGGTCGCAGTGCGTAGACACACACCAGCAGGACCACAATCGACAGGGCAATGTTGAACGTGAAGAACACGTCGAGCAGAAACGGCGGGATCGGCAACATCATCATTGCCAGCAACACCAGCAGCAACAGCGGCACACCCAGGTTTCCTCGGCCAAGGCCGGCCAGGTTGCTACGGGCGCTGTTGATTAACTGAGTGCGATCCACCGGTATTCCTCTCAAGCAAACTTTTGACGCCACGAAGGCGCGTGGCGCTGCCTCTGCAAGAAGCCTTCCAACTTTGCGTCTGTCACGCAATAAGAGGCTTTCAGGGGAATCAGAACGTATGCGGTGCGGTAATCGCAGGCAAGCCGGCTGGCCACAGGACGCCACCACATCAGGGTAGGATCAGGAGTCCCGACGCAAATCCGGCGGAATCGGTACGTCCTTGAGGGGGTCAGGCGCCTTGCCTTTGCCAGCACGGTACTGGCGGACCTGGAAGACATAGGCCAGCACCTGGGCCACCGCCAGGTACAGGCCCGCCGGGATTTCTTCCTCAAGCTCGGTGGAGTAGTAGATCGAACGCGCCAACGCCGCCGACTCAAGAATCTGGATCTTGTGCTCACCCGCGATTTCACGAATCTTCAGCGCAATGAAGTCAGTACCCTTGGCCAGCAGCAATGGCGCACCGCCCTTATCAGGGTCGTACTTGAGTGCCACGGCATAGTGCGTCGGGTTGGTGATGACCACATCGGCTTCGGGAATCGCCGCCATCATTCGACGCTGCGACATCTCACGCTGGGTCTGTCGAATGCGCTGCTTGACCTCGGGGCGACCTTCACTGTCCTTGTACTCGTCACGCACTTCCTGCTTGGTCATCAACAGCTTCTTGTGTGCCTGCCATAGCTGCAATGGCGCGTCCACGGCGGCGATCAGCAGCAAACCCGCCGCCATCCACAAGGCACTCCAGCCCACCACCTGAACGCTATGGATGACTGCCTGATCAAGCGGCTCGTGCGCGATGGCAATCAGGTCGTCGCGATCTGAAGACAGCACCACCAAGGCCACCAGCAAGATCACAAAGAACTTGGCCAGCGCCTTGAGCAACTCGGTCAGCGCATGCATGGAGAACATCCGCTTGATCCCCGACATCGGGTTCATTCGGCTGAACTTCGGCGCCAGGCTACTGCCGGCAAACAAAAAACCGTTCAGGGAAATAGGCCCGATGATCGCTGCCAGCAGCAGCACCAGCAACACCGGCTGAGTGGCGAGTATGGCCATCTTGCCCGAGGCCAACAGAAAGATCCCCATGGAGCGCTCGTCGATGAGCACCTCGCGGGACAAGGTGAAATTGATCCGCATCAGCTCCATCAGCGTTTCCGCCAACGCACCGCCGAAGACCAGCAACCCGCCCGCGCCCGCCAGGGTCACGGCAACCGTATTGAGTTCTTTGGAGCGCGCAATCTCGCCCTTCTCACGAGCGTCCTTCTTGCGCTTGTCGGTGGGGTCTTCTGTTTTATCCTGACCGCTCTCGCTCTCAGCCATGCTCAGCGCGCCCTCGCCAGTTCACGCAGCCATTGCAGCGCCTCGGAGGCCAATGACTGGTAATGGGACAGAATGTCGGCCAGACCGACCCAGAAAATCCCGAGCCCCAATACCAGGGTCAAGGGAAAACCGATGGAAAAAATGTTCAACTGCGGCGCGGCGCGGGTCATCACGCCAAAGGCAATGTTGACCACCAGCAGTGCGGTAATCGCCGGCAGTACCAGCAGCAGTGCTGCGCCCAATACCCAGCCCAGGCGCCCGGCCATGTCCCAGAAATGATTGACCAGCAGACCGCTGCCAATCGGCAAGGTGGTGAAACTCTCGGTGAGCACCTCGAAAACCACCAGATGGCCATTCATCGACAGAAACAACAGGGTCACCAGCATCGTCAGGAACTGACTGACCACCGCGACATTGACGCCGTTGGCCGGATCGACCATCGAGGCAAACGCCATCCCCATCTGAATCGCAACAATCTGCCCGGCAATCACAAAGGCCTGGAAGAACAGCTGCAGCGCCATACCGAACAAGGCACCGATGATCACCTGCTCGGCAATCAGCAGCAGCCCACTGAGGCTCAAGGGATTGACCTCAGGCAGAGGCGGCAAGCCAGGCACGATGACCACCGTAATAGCCACCGCGAAATACAGCCGGATGCGGGCTGGCAACAAGGTGGTACCGAATATCGGCATGGTCATCAGTACGGCAGCGACACGAAACAGCGGCAGGATGAACGACGCCACCCACGTGCTGATCTGCGCATCGGTCAACTCGAGCATGCCGTACTCAACCGATCAGCTGCGGAATACTGCCGTACAGCGACAGGATGTACTCCATGAACGTGCGAACCAACCACGGCCCTACCACGATCAGGGTCACCAACATCACCAACAGCCGCGGCAAGAAGCTCAGGGTCTGCTCGTTGATCTGGGTGGCCGCCTGAAACATCGCGACCACCAGGCCGACCAGCAGGCTCGGCACTACCAGCACCGCCACCATCATCGTGGTCAGCCACAGCGCATCGCGAAACAGGTCGACAGCGACTTCCGGGGTCATGCGCGATTCTCCTAGACGCCGCCGAAACTGCCGGCCAGGGTACCAATGATAAGCGCCCAGCCGTCCACCAGCACGAAGAGCATGATCTTGAACGGCAACGAGATGATCAACGGCGAG
This sequence comes from Pseudomonas sp. HLS-6, assembly GCF_002753995.1. Taxonomy (NCBI): domain Bacteria; kingdom Pseudomonadati; phylum Pseudomonadota; class Gammaproteobacteria; order Pseudomonadales; family Pseudomonadaceae; genus Pseudomonas; species Pseudomonas sp. HLS-6. The sequence goes on along the minus strand of NZ_CP024478.1, from coordinate 1,620,001 downwards.
AGCATCATCATACCCATGGCCATCAGTACGCTGGCGACCACCAGGTCGATGATCAGAAACGGAATAAAGATCATGAAGCCGATTTGAAACGCCGTCTTCAGTTCAGATGTCACAAAGGCGGGCACCAAGATCGTCAACGGCGCCTGGTCGGGCGTTGCGATGTCGGTACGCTTGGACAGCCGCATAAACAGATCAAGGTCGCTCTGCCGGGTTTGCGCCAGCATGAAATCCTTCAGCGGCACTTCGGCCTTGGCAATCGCATCTTGCGCGGTAAGCGTCTCGTTCAGGTAAGGCTGTAGCGCATCGCGATTCACCCGGTCGAACACCGGGGCCATGATGAACATGGTCAGGAACAGCGCCATGCCGGTGAGGATCTGGTTCGACGGAGTCTGCTGCAAGCCCAGGGCCTGGCGCAAAATCGAGAAGACGATGATGATCCGGGTGAAACTGGTCATCAGGATGACGAACGCCGGGATGAAACTCAGCGCCGTCATGATCAACAGGATCTGCAGGCTGACGGAGTATTCCTGCTGCCCATTCGCCCCATTGGACAAGGTAATGGCCGGGATCGACAGCGGATCGGCAGCCAAGGCCAACGGCGCCGCCAGCATCAGCAGCAGCAGCGTCAACATCATGCGCAATGCGCCCATTACGTCTTGTCCTTCTGATCCTTGCCCAGCAACTCCATCAGGCGCTGAGCGAATTCCGGTGTAGCCTGTCGCGCACCCGACGGCACTTCGACCGGCTCACGCAACACATGCAACGCTTCGATCGTGCCAGGCGAGTGCCCCAGCAAAATCTGCTCATTGCCTACCTTGACCAGCAGCAGGCGGTCGCGCGGCCCCAAGGCCCGCGTACCGATGATCTCAATGACCTGATCGCCTCGCGGCGCAGCCTGCTGCACCCTGCGCAGCAGCCAGGCCAGAAAGAAGATCAACCCCACCACCAACAGCAAGCCCAGCACCAACTGCGCCAACTGCCCACCGACACTTCCCGGCGCAGCCGGCGCGGACGCCGTCACCGCCGGCTGCGCCGCGAGGGCCACGTCGACGCAGAACAGGCCGGCCGCAGCCAGGCCCTTGAGCAGAGTGTTTTTCACTTAGCGCAGCTTCTTGATACGTTCGCTCGGGCTGATCACGTCAGTCAGACGAATACCGAACTTCTCGTTGACCACAACCACTTCACCGTGCGCAATCAGCGTACCGTTAACCAGCACATCCAGCGGCTCTCCGGCCAGGCGATCAAGCTCGATCACCGAACCCTGGTTGAGTTGCAGCAGGTTACGGATGTTGATTTCAGTACTGCCGACTTCCATGGAAATGCTCACCGGAATATCCAGGATCACATCCAGGTTCGGGCCTTCAAGGCTGACCTGTTCATTGCTGCGTGGCGAGGAAGGAAACTCCTCCATCGGCAGGCGGCCCGAAGCAGGCGTGGAGCTACCGCCGGACATCAGGGCATCGATGTCGGCCTGACCGCCCTCGCCAGTTTCACTCAAGGCAGCGGCCCACTCATCGGCCAGCGCCTGATCTTCCATGGAGGTGATATCGTTTTCGTCAGCCATTTTGTCCTCGACGGGCAATCAATTCGGGGGGTAAACCAGCAGCGCCGCTTAGCGACGCTCGATCGGATCGGTTATCTGCAGGGCCAGGGTGCCCTTGTGCGAGCCCAGCTTGGCCTTGAACGACGGCACGCCGTTAGCCCGCAGAATCAGCTCTTCGGGTAATTCGATAGGGATCACGTCACCGGGCTGCATGTGCAGGATGTCGCGCAGGCGCAACTGACGCCGGGCTACCGTCGCGCTCAACGGCACGCTGACGTCCAGTACGTCTTCGCGCAAGGCCTTGACCCAACGCTCATCCTGGTCATCCAGGTCAGACTGGAAGCCGGCATCCAGCATCTCGCGCACCGGCTCGATCATCGAGTACGGCATGGTCACATGCAGGTCGCCACCGCCGCCATCGAGTTCAATGTGGAAGGTCGAGACCACCACCGCCTCACTCGGACCGACAATGTTGGCCATGGCCGGGTTGACCTCCGAGTTGATGTACTCGAAGTTGACCGGCATGATCGCCTGCCAGGCTTCCTTGAGGTCGACGAAGGCCTGGTCCAGCACCATGCGCACCACGCGCAGCTCGGTCGGGGTGAATTCACGGCCTTCGATCTTGGCGTGACGGCCGTCACCACCAAAGAAATTGTCCACCAGCTTGAATACCAGCTTGGCATCAAGAATGAACAGTGACGTGCCGCGCAACGGCTTGATCTTCACCAGGTTCAAGCTGGTCGGCACGTACAACGAATGCACGTACTCACCGAACTTCATCACCTGAACCCCGCCTACCGCCACGTCGGCAGAGCGACGCAACAGGTTGAACATGCTGATACGGGTATAACGGGCGAAACGCTCGTTGATCATTTCCAGGGTCGGCATGCGTCCGCGGACGATCCGATCCTGGCTGGTCAGGTCATAACTTTTGACGCTACCGGGCTCAGCGGCGCTTTCGGTTTGCACCAGACCATCGTCGACACCGTGTAACAGGGCATCGATTTCATCCTGGGACAGCAGGTCCTGCACGGCCATCTTGGGCTCCTACTGCAATACGAAATTGGTGAACAGCAACTGGTCAACAACCAGTTTGCCAACTTCCTTCTGCGCCACTTCCTGAACACTGGCAGTGGCCTTCTGGCGCAACATTTCCTGACCGACCGGGGTTGCCAGGGTATCGAAGCCCTGGCCCGAGAACAGCATGACCAGGTTGTTGCGGATCACCGGCATGTGCACTTTCAGTGCATCCAGCGCAGCCTGGTCACGGCCCTGCATGGTGATGCTCACCTGCATGAAACGCTGACGACCGTTCTGGTTGAAGTTGACTACGAATGCAGGAGACAGGGGTTCGTAGATCGCTGCCGGCTTGACGTTGGTCGCCTGCGCAGGGCTTGCCTCAGGCTTGCTGTCGGCCTTGTGCAGGAAGAACCAGGTTGCCCCCACGGACAGACCAATCGCCAGGAGCAATGCCAGCACCAACAACAGGATCAGTTTGAGTTTGCCTTTCGAGGCGGGGTCTTTCACTGCGTCGTTCTTCGCCATGCCAATAATCCGTCACTCACACGAGATTTCACTCAGATGGCGAGGGTTCAGCAAGTGTTATGCCAGTTTCCCGGAACAGGCGATGGAATCCATGGCGCGCTGGCAAGATCGCCCTTGGAGGGCCGGCGCCTGCAGGGGCTTTACGCGAGGCGCCGCGGCTCACATCAAGCGTAATAATCTACTGCACTGGAACCGATCACTACCTGGCGCTCGACAGCCTTGACGCCAGCATCAGCCTCCGCCTGCTCTGCGGCATCACCCGCCTCACCGCGTCGCCCGGCAACGCCGCTCAGGCGCGGGCCTTCTTGAGCACCCTGCTGCTGGCCGCGCGACTGATCGGAAACGTTGACATCCGGTTGCGCCAGGCCTTGCTGGGCAAACAACTCACGCAGACGATGAACCTGCCCTTCCAGCGCATCACGAACCACCACATGACCACTGACGAAGGTGATCTGGGCTGGCTGGTCCGCCGCCAGGTTGACGCGAATATCGAGGCGCCCCAGTTCAGCAGGCTGAAGCTGAATATCGGCCGACTTCAGATTCTGGCTGGACAGGTACATGACGCGGTTGACCAACCCTTCAGTCCAGCCGCTCTGGTTCATCGCCAGCGGCTGATTAAGGGGCGCGGCCGGAACCGGCACGGCATTGGCGGTCTTGGCGGTTACCGCCTGGGTCAAGGCACTCAAGCGCTCGGCAAAGTTATCGACACGCGTGTCACTGGCAGCCCCCTTGAGATCTTTCAGGCCATCATCCATCAGCGCGCCAAAGGCTTTCTCGCCCGGCTCGCCCTGCTCCGCCTCAGCACCCGGCTTGTCGACGATGGCCGCCAGTGTATTGACGGCAGACTGCCCCGGCGTCGCTTCTGGCTGTGGCTGAGCAGACTTGCCCGTTGGCGCGGCATTCACCGATGTGGTTCCCTGGGCCTGAGCACTCTGCTCCAGCGCAAGGCGCAGCGTTGGCAAATCGGCAAGCGGATCGACATCCGGATCGAAAGGCGGCTCTTGTGGAGCGCTATCGCTGGCGGGCGCCTGCACCTGCGCCTGAAGCTGCGCAGCCTGCACCACAGGCGCCACCGCCTCGGCCTGAGCCTGAATCAATTGCGCCCCTGGCTGGGCATCGGTGACCTGGCCGGCAACCAGGCTCGGATCAAGCAACTGCGGGTCGGCCTGATCGGCTGAATCCTCTGTAGCTACAGCATCTTGCGCCGGCGCCGTGTCGGCAACCTGTGCGTCATCCTGGCCCTGAAGCTCTTTTTTACTCGCGTTATCGGCAGGCAAGCTTTTGCCGCTACCGGCAACTTTCTGCTGCCCGTCCACCTTGGAATTGCCACTGCTGGCGGTGTTGGCTGGCGCGAACGGCTTGTCAAAGGAAGGCCCGCCCGCGACCTTGTCCTTGGATTGCGAAAGCACTTGGGAGAAGCCTGAAGCCTTGTCGCCAAGCGCCTGCTGCGACTTGTCCGATGACGCACCTGATGCGCGCGATGAATTGGCGACGGAGCCCGATTGCAGCAATGGGTTTGTGGCGACAGGCATGAAAGAGTCTCCGCGGCAGCGTGTCTGATACAGGAATGGAAAAGACGCTGCAAAAGTCACGCCAGGACGCAGCAACACTCCACGCCAGCCACACACATCACCCTATCTGAACCCGTTGACGCTCCGCGCAATACAGCTGACGAACCGCGGCATACTCACGATCAATACGATTGATGAGGTCCTCGATGCCGTAGAGCGGACGTTGCTTGACCCGTTCTTCAAGCTGCCGGCACAGCTCGGCCAGCGCCACTGCCCCCATATTGCTGGTACTGCCTTTGAAGCTATGGGCAGCCATCCCCAACTCCTCGGCGTTCTTGGCCTCATGGAGCTGGCTGAGGCGCGTCTCGGAGTCCGAGAGAAAAGTCTCGAGCAAGTACAAGTAGCCATCTTCCATGACTTCCTGCAAATCGCTCAGTACCTTGCGATCAATATGATTGTCAGACACTTGCTCACTCCTTGATCAAGCTTGATTATGCCTCAGACACCCAAGCGAACACTACGCACGCACGACGCCCGCCATCAAACCATTGCGCTTGCTGGCTCAAACCACGTATCAAGCTCAGGCCCCGGCCATAAAACCCATGCCCGCCCTGCGAACAGCCAAGGACGCGCTCGACATCGAAGCCCGCACCGCTGTCTTCGACCTCGATGGTCAGCCGCCCGCCCGAGGCGGCCGGCTCCACCTGCAGACGCAGCCGGATGCAGCCTTCCTGCAAGGCCTGTAGACGTCTGTTTCGCTCGCGGTAGTACTCGGTAAACCCACAGGCATCTCGCTTGAGCCTTGAATCAAGCGCCAGCACGCCGTGCTCCAGCGCATTGGAGTACAACTCGCTGAGCACACTGTGCAGTTCGCTACTCTGGGCGCGCAAACCGTGAATTTCCTGCAGCAGGTGCAACAGGAAAGGCAGCGGGTTGAAGCGCTTGAGGCTTTCGGCACGAAATTCGAGATTGAGCGACCAGTCCAACGGGCTGGACTGCCCGCTGTCGGTGTACGCCAGCGGCGGCAGCGACAGCGCGTGATGCTCGACCATGCACAGGTCCATCATGCTGACGTCATCACGTGGATGCCCACCAAAACGTGCCAACGCCATCTGAATATCGTCAAACAACTGCTCCGGCACCCGATTGGCAATGAGCACCTCACGCAAGCGCTCGACACCGAACAACTGCTCATTGTCATCACGGGTATCAACAACCCCATCACTGAGTAGAAACAGGCGATCACCCACCGTCATGGGCAGTACCTGCGTATGCTCATCGAACTGCTCAGGCGGAAGAACACCCAGCGGCAGAAAATGCGACACCAGCGGCAACGGCTCACCGCCACCGACCCGCAGCAGGTAGGCATCAGGCATCCCGCCGTTCCAGACCTCCACCGTACGCCGCTGAAAACTCATATTGAGCAGCACGGCACAGCAGAACATGTCCACCGGCAAGATGCGCTTGAGCTTGGCATTCATCTCACGCAAGGTTTCCGCCAGGCCGTACCCCTTGGCCGTCATGCCGTAGAACACTTCCGCCAAGGGCATGGCGCCTACGGCGGCAGGCAAGCCATGGCCCGTGAAATCGCCCAGCAGCACATGCATATCCCCAGACGGCGTAAAGGCAGCCAGCATCAAGTCGCCATTGAACAGCGCATAAGGGGATTGCAGGAAACGGATGTTCGGCGAGCCAAGGCAGCCGGCATGCGCCACCTTATCGAATACGGCCTTCGCTACCCGCTGCTCATTGAGCAAGTGACGGTGATGATGGGCAAGCTGGTCTCGCTGCTCAAGCACCGTTTCCTGCAAACGACGCGTGCGCTCCATGGCTTTGATCTTGGCCGCCAGAATCACCTGGCTATACGGCTTGGCCAGAAAGTCATCCCCACCCGCCTCCAGGCAACGCACCAGCGCCTGTTCTTCACTTAGCGAGGTCAGGAAAATGATAGGTACCAAGGTTTCGCCGGCCAGAAGCTTGATCCTGCGCGCCGCCTCAAAACCATCCATGACCGGCATCAACGCGTCGAGCAGTACCAGGTGCGGTCGCTGCGCAGCAAACACAGCCACCGCCTGCTCGCCGTCTTCGGCCATCAATACCTGATGCCCTTGCTTGCGAACAATAGTGGCCAGCAGCAACCGATCAGTCGCACTGTCTTCGGCGATCAGCACCGTCAAGATATCCTGGCTTGGCATACTAACGCTCAACTGATGTCGAACAGCTTGTCAAAGTTGGAAATCGCCAGGATCTTGCGCACATCCGAACTGGTATTGACCATGCTGACCCGGGATTCGTCCCCACCCACATGGTCGCGCAGCAGCAACAACATCCCCAGCGCAGAACTGTCGAGATAGGTCGCCTCCTTGAGGTCGACCACGACAGTGCGCGGAGCGGAGTTTAGGTGCTCGTATGCCTCTCGAAATTCCCTATGCCTGCCGAAGTCAAACCGACCTTTAACGCGAATGGTCAATTTCCCGTCCTGGGAGAGCTCGGATTCCACAGCCATTTTGCGATTCCTTCGATGATGGCAATTGCAGACACAAGAAGGTGTAGCAGCCTCCCCCCACAACGGCAACCCGAACCGCGGTCAAAGATCAGTAACGATCATGTCGAGGCAGGCGCTGGGACAATTCGTCGAGCAATTTCTGCTCGCGTTTGTCCTCAACCATCCGCGCTTCGTCTATGTAGCGCTGCACCAGCTTGCGCAACCCTTCAACCCGCGCATAGGCCTGCTGCCAGGTAGCGCGGGCGTTGTTCAGGTTGCTTTTGTGCCAGGTGAGGCTCTGATGCTGCTGGGCCATGGCCGTGTCCAGCTGACTAAGAAAACGCTGGTAACCCATCAACCAGTTACCCGTGACCCCCTGCCCGCCGCGCTGCAGCCACTGCTGCTGATACTCTTCGCGAAAACGATCGAGTTCGGCCAGCTTGGCCTGTGCCATGTTCACCTGCTGCTGAAACTGACCGAGTCGCTGAGCCGCTTGCCGCTCATTGTTCTCGGCCATTTCCACCACGGGCGCAAGACGCGCCGCTCGACTGGGCTGGGCCATGATCTATCAGCCCGGCGCGACAGGCGCGAACACACTGGCCAACTGTTCGCCGCTCGCAGCGAGGCTGACGTTGTCGTTCAACCCCTGGCGCAGGAAGTGCACCAACTTCGGTTGCAGCGAAATCGCCAGGTCGGTCTCGCGGTCGCCCCCGGCAACGTAGGCGCCGACACTGATCAGGTCGCGGCTTTGCGAAAGGCGTGACCATAACTGCTTGAACTGCTGGGCCTGCCCCATGTGCTCAGGACTGACCACCTGCGGCATCACACGACTGATGGAGGCCTCGATATCAATGGCCGGGTAATGCCCTTCTTCAGCCAGCCGCCGCGACAGCACGATGTGGCCGTCGAGTACACCCCGCGCCGAATCCGCAATCGGGTCTTGCTGATCGTCACCTTCGGACAACACGGTATAGAACGCAGTAATCGAGCCACCACCAGCCTCGCCATTACCGGCGCGCTCCACCAACTTAGGCAGTTTGGCAAACACCGAGGGCGGATAACCCTTGGTCGCCGGAGGCTCGCCAATGGCCAGGGCAATTTCCCGCTGCGCCTGGGCAAAACGTGTCAGCGAATCCATCAGCAACAGGACATTCTTGCCCTTGTCGCGGAAATACTCGGCGATACGCGTACAGTACATGGCAGCCCGCAAGCGCATCAGCGGTGCATCATCGGCAGGCGAGGCCACGACGACAGAGCGCTTCAGCCCCTCAGTACCCAGGATGTGCTCAATGAACTCCTTGACCTCACGCCCCCGCTCACCAATCAGCCCCACAACGATGATGTCGGCTTCGGTAAAGCGGGTCATCATGCCCAGCAGCACACTCTTGCCCACGCCGGTACCGGCGAACAGCCCGAGACGCTGGCCACGACCCACCGTGAGCAGGCCATTGATACTGCGGATGCCGACATCCAGAGGCTGGCTGATCGGGTCGCGGTTGAGCGGGTTGATCGTCGGGCCGTCCATCGGCACCCAATCCTCAGCCCGCATGCCGCCCTTGCCGTCCAGCGCACGACCGGCACCATCAAGCACCCGCCCGAGCATGCTCATACCCATCGGCAGGCGACTGCTCTCAGCCAGCGGCACTACCCGCGCGCCTGGCGCAATACCCGCCACGCTGCCGACCGGCATCAGAAACACCTTGCCGCCGGAAAAGCCCATGACCTCGGCCTCAACCTGCACCGGGTGATAGCTGTCGTCATTGATGACCACACACCGGCTGCCGACGGCAGCACGCAGGCCCTCGGCCTCCAGCGTAAGGCCAACCATGCGCAACAAGCGCCCTTCGACAACCGGCTGTGACGGCAAGGCAATTGCCTCGGCATAGGTGCCAAGGCGCTTGCCGAAGCTGGTACGGTCAAGGCGCATCGGGGGTGTCCAACTCGATGGTCAGGTCTGGCGCTGCCGGGTGCAGGCTCTGATCGTGCAACTGATCGAACAGTTGTGCCAAGGCCTTCTCGATACGGGTTTCCATGGTCGCGTCAATGCGGCTCTGGGCGGTCTCGATGCGGCAACCACCCGGCAGCAGCGCTTCATCTTCAAGCAGGCGCCAATTTTCTTCGTGGCGCTCGCGCAGCGCCTTGGCCAATTCGAAATCCTGCGGATTGACGTGAATACGAATGTTCTCCGCCCCCATCGGCAGCAGCTTCAGGACTTCGCGCAATACATGGGTAATTTGACTGGAGTCGGTGCGCAGTTCGCGACCAACGACCTGCCGAGTGATGTGCGCAACCAGGTGCACCAGGGACTTTTCGATCTGGACGTCCTGCTCGGCAATCGGCTCAAGCAAGTTGCTCATCAGTTGTTCAAGACTGGCCAGCTTCGCGGCCAGGGCCACTTCGGCTTCTTGCCGAACCTTGAGCTGGGTACTGTGAAAACCTTCACGCTCACCGGTAGCGAACCCCTCGTTGTAAGCCTCCTGACGGATACTCTCCAACTCCTCCAGGGTCAGCGGCTGGACCTCCTCCAGCGGCACTTCCTCGATCTCGTCTTCGACGATCTCGGGTTCCGGCTCGGGCTCGGGTTCTGGCTCCGGGTCGAACGAAGGTAAAGCCCAGCGATCGAATGCTTCCAGGTCGCCAGCGCGAATCAGTTCAGTTAAATGCTCGTTGGTCGACATGATTCCACGCGCTCAAAATAAAGCACCGTATCGGCACTGGCGTGCCAGCGATGCAGACACCGCGCACCTACCGGCATCGCATTGATCCCACCGCTGGCGCCGGCCCGAAAAAGGCCGACACCGGCGTGCGGGTCGTTAGATCATTTCCTCGGCGCCTTTGCCGCCAAGCACGATCTCTCCGGCTTCGGCCATGCGTCGGGCAATGGTGAGGATTTCCTTCTGTGCCGCTTCGACATCGCTGACGCGAACCGGCCCCTTGGCCTCAAGGTCGTCACGCAGCAGCTCCGAGGCACGTTTGGACATGTTCTTGAAGACCTTGTCCTTGACCCGCTCATCAGCACCTTTGAGCGAAACAACCAGCACGTCGGAGGACACTTCGCGCAACAGCGCCTGGATGCCACGGTCGTCGACGTCGGCAAGGTTGTTGAAGACGAACATGAGGTCTTCGATCTGCTCGGACAGGTCGCCATCCACATCGCGGATCGCGTCCATGAGCTGGCCTTCGACGGAGCTGTCGAGGAAGTTCATGATGTCCGCAGCACGCTTGATACCACCCAGCGTTGTCCGGGCAGCATTGGAGTTGCCCGAGAACTGCTTCTCGAGGATCTGGTTCAGTTCCTTGAGCGCCGCTGGCTGAACCGTATTCAGTGACGATACCCGCAAGATGATGTCCAGGCGCACCTTGTGGTCGAAGTTGCTCAGCACCTCGCCAGCCTGATCCGGATCGAGGTAGGCCACGACAATGGCTTGAATCTGCGGGTGCTCGTAACGGATCACATCGGCTACAGCACGCGGCTCCATCCACTTCAGGCTGTCCAGGCCACTGGTGTTGCCGCCCAGCAGAATGCGGTCGATCAGGCCGTTGGCCTTGTCTTCGCCCAACGCCTGGGTGAGCATCTTGCGGATGTAGCCGTCGGAGCCGACGCCGAGGCTGGTCTGGTCGCCGACGATCTCGACGAACTCGCTCATCACCTGCTCGACTTGCTCGCGATGCACGTTGCCCATTTGCGCCATGGCCACACCGACCCGCTGGACCTCTTTGGGGCCCATGTGTCGCAACACTTGTGCTGCGTCAGTCTCACCCAACGACAACAGCAGAATAGCGGCCTTGTCGACACGGGTCAGTTTGGCGGTAACCGCTCTGTTATCACTCATCGGCGTTGATCCACTCTTTCACGACCTGGGCCACGCGACCCGGGTCTTCGGCCACCAGGCTCTTGATTGCATTGAGCTGAGCATCATAGCCCTCGCTCGGGCTCGGCAAGAGAATGCTTTGCGGACCGCCAAGGGTTACCCGGTCATTGGCCAACTCGCCATCCAGACCGATCATACCGCCCAGTTCCATGTCACTATCGCCAGCAGCTTGCTTGCCATTACCGGTGATGTTGTTGAGCACAGGGCGCAACACACCAAATACCAGCACCAGGATAAAGAGCACGCCGAGCACTTGCTTGACGATGTCCCAGAACCAGGGCTGTGAGTAAAACGAAATATCGACGACTTCTTCACCACGGTCGGCAGCGAACGGCACGTTGATCACACTGACGCTGTCACCACGACTGGCATCAAAGCCCACCGCATCCTGGACCAGTCGGGTAAAGCGCGCCAAATCTTCGGCGCCCCAAGGCGTACGCGTGGCTTCGCCGGTCGCAGGATCGAGCTTGACCTGATCATCGACCACCACCGCTACCGACAGGCGCGTCAGACGCCCCTGCTGCTGACGGGTATGGCTGATGGAGCGGTCCAGCTCAAAGTTCTTGGTCGACTGCTGACGCTTGTCTGCCGGGTACGGTGCGAGCATCGGCTGGCCGGTTGCCGGGTCCATGACCTGTTGACCGTTGGCGTCAAGCAGCGGCTGCCCTGGCTGAATCATGCCAGCGGCGGCCTGTGCCTGGCCGGTCTGCTGTGGCGCAGAAGCTGGGCCGGGCGGCTGGTTGCTCAGCGCCCCAGGCACACCTTGCGGGCCCATGCTGCTCGAGCGCTGTTCGTTGACCGACTGCTCGCTGCGAAGGGCAGGCTGGTCCGGGTTGAACTGCTCAGAGGTCGACTCGACAGCACTGAAGTCGACGTCGGTGGACACTTCAGCCTTGTAGCGGTCATTGCCCAGTACTGGGTTCAGGATGTTGTGTACGCGCTGGGTCAGCATGCTTTCCATGCGGCGGCTGTAATCGAACTGCTTGCCGGCCATGGTCAGTTCAGAGTTCTGCACCTGATCGGAGAGCAGGTTGCCCTTCTGGTCAACCACGGTGACCTGAGACTTTTCCAGCTCCGGTACGCTGGTTGCTACCAGGTTGATAATGGCCATCACCTGGCCAGGCTCCAGGCCACGCCCTGGGTACAAATCAACCAGAATCGAGGCACTGGGCTTGCGCTCATCGCGCACGAACACCGAGCTTTTCGGGATGGCCAGATGGACCCGCGCACCCTTGACGTTGCTCAGGCTGGAAATGGTCCGTGCCAACTCACCTTCCAGGCCGCGACGGTAGCGGGTCGCTTCCATGAACTGGCTGGTCCCCAGCCCCTGTTCCTTGTCGAGGATTTCGAAACCGACATTGCCATCGCTCGGCGCTACACCCGCAGCGGCCAGTTTCATCCGGGCACGGGAAATGTCTTCGGCCTTGACCAGCAATGCGCCCGAATTGGGCTCGACGTTGTACGGAATGTCAGCAGCGGCCAGTGTTTCCATGACCTGCTTGGTGTCCATGCCGGTGAGGCTGCCATACAGCGGACGGTAGTCGGGCTGTTGCGACCAGAGCACCACGGCAAAGCCAATCGCAACGCTCGCGGCAAGGCCGACCAGCAAGCCGACCTGACGCAATACCGGCATCTGCGAAATATTTTCCAGAAACGACAAGCCGAACAGGGGTGGCTTGGGTGCTGGTGGCCTGCTGTTGGCTGGCACGTTATCGACGACTGCTTCGGCCATGACTCAATCTCGCCCTTAAACCGGCATCTGCATGATGTCTTGATAGGCCTGCACCAGCTTGTTGCGCACCTGGGTCAAGGCTTGAAAGGAAACACTGGCTTTCTGCGAAGCGATCATGACGTCGGTGAGGTCGACGCCGCTCTTGCCGACTTCAAACGCGTTGGCCAGTTGCGTAGACGCGTTCTGGGTGTCGCTGACCTTGTTGATCGCCTGGCCGAGCATGTCGGCAAAATTGCTGGAGCCAAGCTCAGACGCTGGCGCCGCAGCCTTGGGCATGGACATCGCGTCCATTTGCATGGCGCGCATGTCCAACATCAATCGATTAAATTCAACACCTTGGCTCATGGACTTCTCTCTCCGACGGCCCGCATTTTTTTGACACTCACGCAGCGGATACGCTGGACTCAGCAACAAGAGTGCCAGCTACGTGTGCGAGCCGAATAAAAACTCTAAATAAACGCGGCGTTACCCGCCCGAGGCGTACAGGCTGGCTTCGACATCCATCCCCGCATCACGCATTTGCGCAAGCTTGTAACGCAGGGTTCGCGGGCTGATGCCCAATCGCTCGGCGGCCTCTTTGCGGCGACCGCGCTCGGCGCGAAGGGTGTCGATGATCATCTGGAACTCATGCCGACGCAAGTCATCACCCAACCCAGTGGCTTCGGGCGCGCTCAGCGACGGCGCACTCGACTGTGGCTCGACTGCAGTTGGCGTCAGTGTGGGCAAAGCGCCGGCCAGGCAAAAATCCTCAGCCTCAATCACGCCACCCTGCTGCAGAATCAGCGCACGCTGAATAGCATTGTCCAGCTCCCGCACGTTGCCAGGCCACGGATACGCTTGCAGGCACGCTTGCGCACGGGGCGACAACACCACCGGAGCGTGTTTCATTTTATTGACGTGGCGCGCCAGCAAGCGCTCGGCCAGCGGCAGAATATCGGCACTGCGCTCACGTAAGGGGCGCCAGGCCAGGGGAAACACCGACAAGCGATAGTAGAGGTCTTCGCGGAACCGTCCAGCCGCCACTTCACCGGCCAAATCACGGTTGGTGGTTGCAACTACGCGAATATCCAGCGCAATCGGCTTACGCCCGCCAACCCGCTCCACCTCGCGCTCCTGCAGCACACGCAAAAGCTTGGCCTGCAGGCCAAGCGGCATCTCGGAAATCTCATCGAGCAGCAAGGTACCGCCATTCGCCTGCTCGAACTTCCCCGCCTGAGCAGCAATGGCCCCGGTAAATGATCCCTTCTCATGCCCGAACAAGGTTGCTTCAAGCATGTTGTCGGGAATCGCCGCACAGTTGATCGCCACAAACGGCTGACTGGCCCGCGGCGACTGCTGATGAATGTAGCGCGCCAACACCTCTTTGCCGGTACCGGATTCACCAGAAATCAGCACCGTAGAATCACTGCGCGCAACCTTCGCCGCCAACTCCAGCAGTTGCGCACTGGCAGGCTCACGCGCCACCGGCCCATCGCCCTCTGCCTTGTCGAACGCGCCCACGGCATGGCGCCCTACCAGATCCAGCAAGGCGCGAGGTTCGAATGGCTTGACCAGGTAATCGACAGCCCCTTGGCGCATGGCCTGCACCGCACGTTCAACGGCGGCATGGGCGGTCATCAACAGTACGGGCAACTGCGGATGGCGCGCCCGCAACAGCTCCAGCAACTGATGACCATCCATGCCCGGCATGTTCACATCACTGACCACCAGGCTGAAGGCCTGTTCAGCAACCACCGCCAGCGCTTCCTCTGCCGAGCCCACCGCCAGATAGTCGAAACCACCGAGCATCAGGGTATCGCCAAGCGCTTGGCGCAGCACCCGATCATCCTCGACCAGCAACACCTTGATTGCCGTCACGCCATACCCTCCTGCGCACCGATCAACGGCAAGCTGACACGGGCACAGGTGCCTCGCCCGGGACGCGAGCGCAACTGCAACTCACCCTGGTGCGCACGCGCCACCGCCTTGACTACCGCCAAGCCCAAACCGGTGCCGGTCGCCTTGGTGGTCAGAAACGGCTCACCCAAGCGCGCGAGCAACCCCGCATCGATACCAGACCCAGCATCACTCACGCACACATGCAAAAGCTGCTCTCGGCGGTACAGGTGAATTTTCAAACGGGCCTGGCCCGCACTGGCCTGCACAGCGTTTTCAATCAGGTTGAGCAACGCCCCCACCAACGTATCGCGGTTGCACAACAGATCGCCCAGATGGCTGTCGCACTGCCAGCGCACGAGATGCCCCTGAACCTGGGGCTGCGCCGCCTGCTGCAAGACCTGAAACAGTGCCTTGGGTGTCAGGCGATCAGTTAACGGCAGCTCGCCCCGCGCGAACACCAACATGTCGCGCACCTGATGCTCCAGCTCGTGCAAACGCTCCTTCAGCGTACTGGCGAAGCGCTGCTGAGTGTGCGCAGGCAGGGTCTGATCCGCCAAGTGACTGGCGTACAGCAGGGCCGCCGACAACGGGGTACGAATCTGATGAGCGAGCGAAGCGACCATGCGCCCCAGCGACGACAGACGCTGATGACGTGCAAGCTGATCCTGAAGGTGACGGGTTTCAGTCAGGTCGTTGAGCAGCACCAACTGACCCGGCTCGGCATCCAGCGAGCGGGTAGCAATCGACAGACGTCGACCATCACGCAACGACACTTCATGACCGTCATCTTCACGCGGCGCAAAGCTGCGAGCGATCACGTGACGCCATAGCTCACCATCCAACGGCTCGCCCAGCAGTTCACGTGCGGCCGGGTTGGCTTCACGCACCCGCCCCGCCCCATCGATTACAATGACGCCACCCGGCAGCAAATCCAGGAGATTCTGCAGGCGGTTGGCCAAACGCTCTTTCTCGGCCAGCTCTGCCATTCGCTGGGCACTGACCACCGCCAACTCACCCTTGAGCTCGGTGACGCGCGCCTCAAGCAGGTTGTAGGATTGACTGAGCTGCGTAGACATCTGGTCGAACAGGGCAAAGGCCTGCTCAAGACCATTACGACTGTCCTGCTCAGAGGTGTTCGCTCCCTTCACCTCAGGGAGACTGGAGATGGTAGCGGCGTGGGGCATCGTGCACTCTCGCGTGGCTGACCGTCATAAAACGGTATGTTGCCAGCGGTATAGCAATAGCCGTGCCGGATAACTTTCAAGACAAGACCACGAACCCTTGAAGGAGCGGCAGGAGCCAAGGGTGACGGGCTCTACAGCCCTGCAAAAAATGGGGGCATTGGTGGCGACAGCAGGTGTTCTGCCCGTGTCGCCACCCGCCAGGCGTCAATCTTCTGCCTGCTCGTCACCCTCACGTCGACTCAGGCCGTACTTGCGCATTTTTTCGACCAGGGTGGTACGCCGAATACGCAAACGCTCCGCAGCACGTGCCACTACACCACTGGCATCGTCCAGCGCCTGCTGAATCAAGCCCTGCTCGAGGCTGCCGAGGTAATCCTTGAGGTCCAACCCCTCAGGCGGCAGCATGGCGTGATGGGAGAAGCTCGGCGTGTGCCCATTGATTGCCACGCGCTCCTCAAGATCGGAGCGCAAACTGTCAACCAGATGCTCGTCTTCATCATCGACATAACGGAACTTCTTGGGCAGTTCGGAAACCCCGATCACCCCATAAGGGTGCATGATCGCCATGCGTTCGACCAGGTTGGCCAGCTCGCGGACGTTGCCCGGCCAACCGTGGCGGCACAGCGACATGATCGCCGCCGAGTTGAAGCGGATAGAGCCACGCTTTTCGTGCTCCATGCGCGAGATCAACTCGTTCATCAACAACGGGATGTCTTCGACACGCTCTCGCAGGGGAGCCATCTCGATCGGGAAAACGTTAAGCCGGTAGTACAGGTCTTCGCGGAAAGAGCCCACCTCGATCATGCTCTCGAGGTTCTTGTGAGTAGCCGCAATGATTCGCACGTCGATGCTCTGGGTCTTGTTGCTACCCACGCGCTCGAAGGTTCGCTCCTGCAACACCCGCAGCAACTTGACCTGCATCGGCAGCGGCATGTCGCCAATTTCATCAAGGAACAGGGTGCCGCCATTGGCCAATTCGAAACGCCCGGCACGGCTGGTGATTGCACCGGTAAAGGCGCCCTTCTCATGGCCGAACAATTCGCTTTCCAGCAGCTCTGCCGGGATCGCCCCGCAGTTGACCGGCACAAACGGCGCTTCGCGACGCTTGGAATGGTAATGAAGGTTGCGTGCCACCACTTCCTTACCGGTGCCCGACTCGCCCAGGATCAACACACTGGCGTCGGTATCGGCCACCTGCTGCATCATTTGCCGCACATGCTGGATTGCACGGCTGGTGCCGACCAGGCTGCGAAACAGGTTCGGTTCACGCTGTCGGCCACGCTCACGGGCGGCATCGTACATCTCGCGATACACCTGGGCACGGTGCAACGAGTCCAGCAATTTGCTGTAGCTGGGCGGCATTTCAAGACTGGACAGCACGCGGCGGCGCAACTCTTCGGGCAGGTCGGCCGAAGAAATTTCGCCCAATAGCAACACGGGAAGGAACTCATCCCAGGCCGCCACTGTCTTAAGCAAGCCCGAAAGACTTGCCGGAGCATTCACAGCACCAATCAGGACGCAAAGTACTTCACGACTGGATGACAACGACTCGACGACCTGCTGCCAGTCCTGGCTTGAGCAGGACAGATTGTCTTCGCCGAGAAAATTCAGGACCACCGCCAAATCGCGGCGGCGAACACTGTCGTCATCGATCAGGAGAATTTTGGTTTCACGCCACATGCAATAGCAACTTCCCTAGTCAACTCAGCGCCCCACGTACAGGGCTTGCTCGACATCATTCCGACTGAACTGTCAGTGCTTGGACGTCAACATTTAGAAAACAGCCACTAGTTAAGTCAAAAAGCCGCACACAGTCAAATTTATGGCGCACTTCTTTCTCGAATCGGCCAGCGTCAAGTGAAGAGATGGTATACCTTTGCCGCGTTTTTGGCTTGTCGGATCTGTGCCAGTTCATCGACTATTGTTTGACGCTCACCACTTGCAACCTCAATTAATTGCCGGTAGACACCGAGCAACTCCTCAAGTTTGATGCGCAGCACAGCTTCATCCAGCTCTGGCTCGCCCAGCACATCATCGACGCAAAGACGGCAATTCACATCCAGATCACTAATCGCATCCCAATCACGGTTGGCCAATGCACCCAGCAATGCATCGCGGGTTTGTTCAATACGCTCGAGCACGGCGCTCATCACAACCTCCTCGGCGCAAGCGAATTATTCGCCAATTGCGTCCCAGCCTTCCTTGACGGTAATCAGCAAACGAGCGACCTCGTTGAGAATTTCCGGATCGTTCTGCACATTGGCCTCGACCAGACGCTTGCTCATGTAAGCATACAGGCTGTCCAGGTCCGCCAGTGAATCGGCATGATTTTCCAGATCCAAGCCTTCGCGCAAGCCACCGATAATACCGATGACCTTGCCGATCAGGATGCCTTTCTGGGCAATATCATTGCGCGCCATGGCGCCCTTGGCCTGAGCAATACGGTCCAGGCCGCCCTGCATCAACATTTGTACCAAACGGTGCGGGCTAGCCTCGGAGGTTTGCGCCTGGCCGTTAACTTTCTGGTACTGCCGAAGGGCCAACATAGGGTTCATGTTCTACCTCGTCACACAAAAGGGTTCGTATACCGGCTATATCGACAGCGTGTCAAAAAACTTTAGCCACAACGCAAAAAGCCCGGCACACCCCAAGGGTGACGCCGGGCTTTTGGCACCGCCAATCGATCAGGAGTTTTTCTGCTGCGCAGTGATCGCATCAAAGATCGAGGTGATGCTGTTGGCTTGCGCCTTGAGCTTGCCCACCACGGTATCCATGGCGATGTACTTCTTGGTCAGCGAAGCTGTGAGCAGTTCGACACGACGATCAAGGTCTTCTTGCTGCTGATCAAGCCGCTTCTGCAGCGCATTCAGATTATTGGTACGCGAAGTCAGAACACCATCAGTCTTGATGTAGGGATCAATCGCTTTGTTCATCCGCTCAAAGACACCATTGGTACCCGTGAACAGCTCCTGCACCTCACTGCCCAGCTTCTTGTCATTCATGGCAGCGGTGAATTTGGTGCCATTGAACTCAAGCGTACCGTCTTTTTGCGTATTAATACCCAACTGACTTAGCGATGTGAGGCGATCACCTGAACCAATGGTCGCCAACTCACTACGAATATCCGCCAATAGTGAACGAGTGGTAGGGTCACCGGTGAGCGAACCGAGCACCGTATTGCCATCGGCATCTGTACTGGTCGCCGTCAGCGCATTGACCGCCTTGACCATCGTATTGTAAGCATCGACGAACTGCTGCACCGAAGCTTTCAGCCCGTCATTGTTGGCACCGACTGTTACCTTAGTGGTAGCCGCGCCCGAGCTCACTGCAACGAGATCAAGCGTAATACCACTGATAGCATTCTCGACGGTATTGGATTTGCTCGTGACAGCCAGACCGTCAATGGTCAGTTTCGCGTCCTGAGCAAGCGCACTAATGTAACCGGAACCATTGGTAGCCATGGGCTTGGTACCATCGATACTAATGCCAGTAGCCCCCCCCGTCACCTTGATATCTGAACCAGCACCGGTAGTCGTCGAGCCCAACACTAGGCGCGAACCACCCGCCTCATTGATGATGTTCGCACTGATGCCGTTCACTGCAAGGGCGTCGTTGATCGAGTCACGCACGCTCTGCAGCGTGGCGCCATCACCGATGCTTACCGTATAGGTCTTGCCGTTCTGCTCAATGGTCAGGTCGCCCTTCGGAATCGGGGTCGCAGCACCACCTTCGGCCGTCGTATACAACCTGCTGGCCACCTTGGAGCCCGTCGCCAATTGGGAGACATTGACTTCATAGGTACCGGGAACTGCAGTGTTGCTTGCCGTAGCCTTGAGAACACTCTCATTGGCAGACGTGGCAGCATAGGCATTGAATGCAGGCGCTGTGCTGTCATTCAGCTTCTTCATGGAAGCCTGATAAGCTGCCAGCGCACTCTTGAGCGCACCTACACCGGAGATATAGGCCTTGTTGTTGGTCGTCTGCCGGGTAATCTGGGCCTGCTTGGCGGCCGTGTCGGAGTTGACCAGCGCCTCGACGATCGAACTGATATTCAGCCCCGAGCCGATGCCTGCAGTGGAGGTAATTGGACTTGCCATTCTTAATCCCTCTAGGTTTCGCGCTTCCCTAGCCCAGCGAGACTAGCGAACACATGGTAAGTCTGCCAGTTCAGGCCTTCGCGTTGAACAGCAGGCTATTTACATCGCTGAGGCTATTAGCAATCTTCAAGACTTCTTCCGAGGGAATCTGGCGAACCAGTTCACCTGTCTCGCTAGCGATGACTTTGACCACAATCTTGCCGGATTCTTCGTCCGTGGAGAACTCGAGATTTCGTCGGTTTGAGGCCAGGAATTTTTCGATTTCCTTGACAGCGCTCTTCACCTTATCGGTATCGGGCACACCCTTGTCGGCTGTATCCCGCGACGGCTCACTCTGTTTTGCCGTGGCTTTTTCGGCGACCTGCTCGGTGGGTCGCACCGCCGGGTAAGACTGGTTCAGCTTCACGCTCATATCCATGTCTGTCACCTCTTAATGCAAAAGGCGGGGGAGCGCCAAAAACGCACTCCCCCGCCGATAACCATCAGGCGATTACTGAAGCAGCTTCAGTACGGCAGATGGCAGCTGGTTGGCTTGAGCCAGGATCGAAGTCGACGCTTGTTGCAGAGTTTGCTGCTTAGTCAGCTGGGCAGTTTCGGCAGCGAAGTCTGTGTCCTGTACACGACCACGAGCAGCTTCGGCGTTTTCGTTGATGTTTTGCAGGTTGTTGATGGTGCTAGTCAGACGGTTTTGCGCAGCACCCAAGTCAGCACGAGTGGTGTTGATTGTTTGCAAAGCAGCATCAATCTTGTCGACAGCAGCACTGAAGTTAGCAGCGATATCGGAGTCAGCACCGGAAATTGCAATTGCGCCAGTACCAACAGACAGAGTGGCGGCAGTCAGATCAGCCAGGGTGATGGAAATCTGGTTTTCAGTACCGGTATTGGAACCAACCTGAAAGGTCATTGTCGCCGTAGTATTCAGCAAGTTCTTGCCGTTGAGTTGCGTGCTGTTAGCAATACGAGTCAGCTCATCAGACATCTGCCCGAACTCTTTGTTCAGCGCAGCGCGATCTTGAGTGCTGTTAGAGGAGTTACGCGACTGAACAGCCAGTTCACGCATACGCTGCAGAATATTGGTCTGCTCTTGCATCGCGCCTTCAGCAGTCTGGGCGATGGAGATACCATCGTTGGCGTTTTTGATAGCCATGGTCTGACCGCGAATCTGCGAGGTCATACGGGTAGCGATCTGCAGGCCAGCAGCGTCGTCTTTGGCGCTATTGATTTTCAGGCCGGAAGACAGACGAGTCATCGAGGTGCTCAGCGCGTCGGAAGCACGGTTCAGGTTCTTCTGAACGCCCAGCGAAGTGACGTTGGTGTTTACGGTTAATGCCATGACGAATTCCTCGTTTGTGGGATACTGCGGCTTCCGGCCTTGGCAACCGCCGGGTTTGGCCTAGAGAACCTTCGTAATAGTTATCGTCGTCAAGGCACGTTGCTTTAGGGATTTTTTGAAAATTTTTACTGGCATCGTGCCAGCCCAATAAAATCAAGGGTTTGACGCCATAAAAAGAGCGCCACCCTCCACCCTCCACCCTCACGCCACACAACGCCCCCATGAAGCGCTCGCATGCATGCGGCACCTGCATCGCTAGCAAGCCAACAACAGGAAGCCCTTTCAGTTCACGCCCCTAGCGTTGATTCCTTTTCTGCCAAGCCCAGCATCAGTAAACCTGAGCCCCGGAAGAGAATGACCGGATATACAAACCCTTGCTAAAAAGCGGGGGGGCGTCAGCAATCACTATGCCCAACTCACATCGAGAACGGCCGCCTTTGAGCAAAACTGATTCAGTACAATTGGACTTCAGTTTGTTAGCCTCATGCCGACCTATATGAGACTCAATGAACGCAGGAGGGGGAACCGTGAATCTGTACATCAATCAGCTTCAGAAGAAAGCTGACTTCAAAGAATCCATTTACGCAGGTGACATTTTCCTCAATACCCAACTCGCTTCGGCCAAAGAGCTGTGCGCCTTTGCCCAAGAGAGCATTACCAGCGCGTTTGACGGCGAGACCAATCACCAGGCACTGCACCGCATGATGCCAGTCGAAGCGTTCGTTGCGCGGGTGACCCGCCTGAAGGGCCAATTCACCAACAGCCAGCGCGCCAAGGAGCTTATCCGCGCGTTCACCCTGGAAATCGGCGTTGACCCTAAGGACTACATTTTCGATGTACCGCGCGTTCGCGTTGTGCCCAACTACAATTACCTGCACGCTGGCGTCAGCTACGCCTACAAGCCACACCGAGACACCTGGTACGGCAGCGTCGACTGCCAGATCAACACCTGGATGCCGGTCTACACCATCGAACCCGAGCAGACCATGATGATCAACCCGGCGTACTTCGAGGTGCCGTTGAACAACACCTCGGCCGACTGGAGCCTGTCTGAGTGGATCAACACCCAGCGCTATCTCGCCAAGGACAACCTCACCGAAGAGCGGCGGGTACACCCCGTTCCTCAGGAAGAGATCAATAGCGCTTCGGAAGTACGCATCGCCGCCAACACCGGTGAAATGCTGATTTTTTCCGGCTCACACCTGCATGGCACTGTTCCCAACCACACCGACAACACCCGCTTCAGCGTGGATTTCCGCTTGATGCACATCGACGACCTGAAACACAAACGCGGCGCGATCAACGTAGACAGCGCGTGCCCAGATGTCGGTGCCGGCTTCAAAGACTATTTTCACGCCCACGACTTCTCGAACTTCCAAGGAATCCAATAATGACCAAGCGTCGCATTACGCCTGCCGAGGCACAATATAACGAAACCCGCTCAGGCATCCTCAAGCGCGTAAACGCAGAGTACGTGGCCGACGCCCCCTTCGTGTTCGCCAACCGCATCGGCGTGACCGCCGCGTTGTCGCGCATGGAGCTATTCAAGAAGGTCGCAGAAATTCCAGGCGCGATCATCGAGTGCGGCGTGTACAAGGGCAACTCGTTGATGCTCTACATGCACCTGTCGATGATTCTGGAGCCTTATGCGATAAACCGCTCGATCATTGGCTTCGACACGTTCGAGGGCTTCCAGAGTATCAACAAGGACGAAGACCCGGCCGACGTCAACGAGACCATGTTCTCTGACACCGACCAGTCACTGATTCAGGACATGATCAATGCTAACGACCTGCTGCGTCCGGTCAACCGCATACCGCGCTGCGAACTGGTCAAGGGCGATATCTGCAAGACCGCGCCAGAGTGGGTAAAGACCCGCCCGGATCTGGTCGTAGCAATGCTGATCCTGGACACAGACCTGTATGAGTCGACCAAGGTCGCATTGGAAACCTTCCTGCCTTACATGCCAAAAGGCGCGATAGTGGTGCTGGACGAAGTCGCCTATCGCAACTTCCCGGGCGAAACCAAAGCACTACGCGAAGTCTTCGACCTTAACAAAATCGAACTCAAGCGCCTACCGTTCGATTCTTGCGTAGGTTACTTCCACGTCTAACGCATAATTCAATTGGACGTGCTGCTCTTCAGGCAATGGACTGCAGACCCGCCCCTTCCGCCCAACAAACGTGCACACGGGCAATACTTACCGCTGCCAAGCAGCAGGATCGCAAAACCTCCGAGACGGGGCGCTGCGCAACTAGCCGCAGTTGACAATGAAAACGCCCGATGCAGTGCATCGGGCGTTTTCATTTTCAGCAGAAAGTACTTACCTCACCGGCAGATGCCTAGTCCGCACGCTGGAGGATCGCCGACCCCCAGGACAGACCAACACCAAAACCACTCAATGCAACACGTTTGAAACCCGACTCAAGCACGTGCTTTTCCAGCAACAGCGGAATGCTCGACGACACGGTATTACCCGTCTCGACCATGTCTTTGATGAACTTCCCCGGGTCGTCCTCGAAACGTCGCGCAACCGCATCGACGATGGCCGCGCTGCCCTGATGAATACAGAACGCATCGATATCTGCAGGCTGCAGGCCGCTTTCACCCAGCAACTCATGCAGGTGGGCCGGGACCTTGAGCAAGGCAAAGTTGAACACCTGACGCCCGTTCATGAAAAACACACCATCAGTGACCTTCAGGTGTGCCGCACCAGAACCGTCGGTACCGAACTTGGCTTTACCCAACTGCCACGGTGCATCTTCGCCCATCCAGGTAGCAGTGGCCGCATCACCAAACAGCATGGTGGTATTGCGGTCTTCCGGATCGACGATCTTCGAATAAGGGTCAGCCGTGATCAGCAGGCCGTTCTTCAGGCCTGTGGCTTCCATGAAGCCCTTGAGCGCGTAGATACCATAGACGTAGCCCGAGCAGCCCAGCGAGATATCAAACGCAGCCACATGAGTCGGCAGGCCCAGTTTGTCCTGAACGATGGCAGCGGTATGCGGCAAGCCTTCTTCGTCACCATTCTGAGTGACGACAATCAATGCATCGATGGATTCACGCGAAAGCTGCGGGTTGGCCGCAAACAAGGCATTGGCAGCTTCTACACAGAGGTCCGAGGTTTCCTGAGCGACGTCTTTGCGTGGCAGGAAAGCGGAACCGATCTTGCCCAGGATGAAAGCTTCATCTTTTTCGAATTTTGCGCCTTGAGCGTAGTTGTCCACGCCAGCGGCCGGCACGTAACTGGCGATGCTTTTAATGCCAATCATATGGCTTCCCATTAATTAACAACTGAATACCCGCCGCTCGCACAGTGGAGAGGCACCGACAATCAGGGATGTTTGCCACCAAAAAACGCGGCGAAGCAGGCTGCCAGGCATGCCTGGCAGGCACATACCGGATGGCAGGGCGATTCCCGGTCCTGACAATATACAGTGAAGATGCGCGATATGACTCGCAGGTCACGCTTAATTTGCCGAATTGCTGACAAGCCAACAACACCCAGACCAATGGATTACAACAAAAAAAGCCACGAACGCACCCAGGCGTTCGTGGCTTTTGATCAGTGGCGTACTGGGCGGTTAACCGACCAGCACCTCCCACTCCACAGCCGTTGGAGCACCCAGGCCAAAGGTTTTGCCCGTGCGCGCATGGCTCGCGTTATAGGCCGGATCGTTTTCCAGATAACCCGGCCACTTCTCACGCAACGCCTGCAGAGCCGCTTCCTCATGCATGACCGTGCCGTGATGAATCACTTGCACCTGTGGCGTCCATACCGTCAGGTAACCCGCCTGAGCGGACTTGAGGCACAGATCGACATCGGCGTAATGCGCCATGAACGCAGCTTCATCCAGGCCTTCCAGCGTCAGATAAAGTTCCTTGCGGATCATCAGGCACGCAGCGGATACAGCCGAAACGTTATGTTCGACCTGTAGGCGTCGCATGTAGCCTGGCGCCTCCTTGCCTTCACCTGCCAGAGCCGGCGCAACCCCAGGCCCAAAGCCCAGCACCAGGCCAGCCTGAGTGACCGTGCCGGCAGCGTCGAGCAACTTGCCACCCACGATACCAACCTCTGGGCGCTGCGCCTGGTTAAGCAGGCTTTCCAGCCAATTGGCATTGACCACCTCACCATCGCTGGCCAGCAACACCAGGTACTCGCCAGCAGCTTGCTGACAGGCCAGATTGGTCATTGCCGACGGGCTGATGGTGCGCTCGCTGCGCACCACGCGAATACGATCACCACCCGCACTCAGGCTCGCCAACCACGCCAGCAACTCTGGCGACTGGCTGTTGTTGTCGGCGATGACAATCTCGTGACTACGGTAACGGGTACGCTGCAGCACACTGACCAGACAGGTCTGCAATTGCTCCATATTGTCCTGGCAGTGAAGGACGATCGATACCAGCGGCCGTGTTTCATGACGGTAGTCGATCTGGTAAGTGCCAGGTTTCGCAGAACTGACCTGCGCGGCATAACCACGCTGCGCCAGTTGGCGCGCCAGGCTTGCACGCTCGTGCTCACTGGCGTCAACATCTCGCGCCTGGCTGATCAGCAGCGGCTCTGCCAGGTGCGCCAGCCCGGCCAAGCCGTCCTGCCCAATCAGACGGAGCAACAGGTCGAATTCCAGCGCCTGAGCGAACTCGGCGCCATAACCGCCCGCCTCAAGTAGCAACTCGCGGCGCACCAGCCAATGCCGCGCCATAAGCCCCGGCACACTCTGCAGCATGTCGAGACTGGCGCCAGGGCGCAACACCTCCACCAAGGTTCCGTCGGCCTGACGCATGACCTCGTCCATTGCCACTGCACGGCAGCCGTCGGCCTCCAGCAACTCCAGACTGGCGCGCAGCAGGCCGCCAGCGGTGAAACGGTCGCCAGCCTCGGCAAGGATCACCCAATCGGTGCCAAGCGTGTTGATCGCCCGGTTGAGTTTGTTGATATGATCCCCAGCCGTGACCTTGACAAAGTGTACGGTCTGATCCGGTGTCGTGTTGGCAGGCAAATCGCCCGTGGTCATTACCACAACCTTGAAAGCCTTGCAATGGCCCGCCATCAAGCTGTCGAAGGTCGCCTGCAGCTTGAACATGTCGGCTTCCAGGTCCAACAGCAGAATGCCAAAGGTCGGACCACCGGCATGATGAGCCAGACGCTGACGAGCCTGGCTGACTTGGGCTGGCGTTGGATTGCGCGCTTCCAACCAGTTGAGCAGTCGCCCTGAAGGAAGGCTGTCGAGCAACGCCTGGCTGTCGTAAATCGGTACACCGTCCAGGCGCTCAAGCCATGCCTGCAATGGTGCTGCGTCCGCCTCCTCACCAGTCGCCAAAAACGACTGCAGCAAACGCTGCACAACGGTGCGGTTGAATGGGCTCAAGCCCAGTGCTTCCCACAGGCGGCCGCGGATCGTGCGGTCGTCGTCGTTGGCATGCACCTGCATAAGTTCCCACTGACGCAGCAAGATAGGCTCAAGCTCCTTGAGCTGAAGGCGCCCTGCCGGCATCGCATGAATGAGAAACTCGAACTCGGCCAGCAGATCAAACATTGGCTTGTTGTAGAAAGGCATCTCGACGAACTGTCGCTCTCCAAAAAACCGTACAGGCTCAGGATCAGGTTTACTCCAGCTGGAGCGCACGATCATGCAGCCCTCAAGCGAGCGACCACCCAGCAGGCCTTCAGCCATGGCTGCGAAGCTCTTGAGCGCAATCTGCTTGGCCTGGGCAGTCCCCTTCCCGCTCAAACCGGTAGGAATCGACGCGAGAAACTCGGCGAATTCATCACGCCCCGCGACCGATTTCGGATCCTGAAGCGCGAGCACAGTAAGCACGTTAGACTGGTGCTCAGATCGCTCATAGTTGACCTCACGCACGACGTAAGGAATCGGAAGAATCCGAGCCTTGGAACACGCCAACAAGTAGAAACTGTGACCAATCTCCTGCCATTCAAAGCCAGTACCTGGCGGCAGCAGCATGTACCATTGTTGCAATAGGTCAGTACGGGTTACTGCATAGAATGGTGGTAGGAACTGCTCCAGGAACTGAATGACCCGCTCCTCAGCATCGTCGGAGCTATAGTCTTCGCAAACCCGCTTATCTCGGCGATAGAAGTTCACCTCGGTGCCACGCGCAAGGTACATCATGCCGTAACCGTGGCATAACCCATACTCGGGATTTGCCTCAAGGAAGGCTACGGATTCAGCCAACGCATCGTGCAGGAGGAAATCGTCGTCGGCAGCAAAGGCCATGTAAGGCGTGTTGACCTGTGCCACGCCATAGACCAGCTTGTCCTGAAGGCCCTTGTAGCTGAACGCTGGCAGGTGGCGATAATCCACTTCAGGATAATCCCGGGCAAGCGCGTCTGCCGCCTCGCGCGAAGAGTCCAGTACCAGCACTTTACCGCCAAAGCCTTGGTAGTACTGCAGCGTACGACGCAAGAAAGCCGACCGCTCGTGACTGATAATGACCAGCGTGAAACGCTCTTTCAGCGCCGCGCCTTCTTGTGCAATGTGTTCAACGTGCATATCACTTTCCTGCCAGCCACTGGGGCCTGTGCGCTTTAGACCAGAGAATTCAACGAACCCGACGCAGATAGCCGTCCGGCGCCACACTAATCAACAGCTTGTCGTTCATTTGCCGATCGATTTCAAAGTCGCCGTTCTCCTCCAGATAGGCCCAGACCGCAGTCTTCGGGTTGTCACCTGGCCCCCAGGGACGATCAGGAAAAGCATCGGCCGGCATGTCTTCAACCACCGTGTCCATCACTACGCAGTAGCTGCCCAGCGAAACCAGTGGTGCATACAGCCGCAGCTCCTCAAGCACATGCTTATGGGTATGGTTGGAATCGAGTACCAAGATAACCTTCTTGCCCACCGCCAACGCACGAACCTGTTCGACGACTGCCAAATCAACGCTGGACCCTTCGATCATGCGGATACGCTTGAACATCGGATGGCTTTCGATAGCCTGGCGGTTGTGTGGGCGAATATCCCTGTCGATACCGAGCACCTCACCGTGCCCTTGCAGCTCCAGCAGCGAGGCGTAGTAGATAATCGAGCCGCCATGGGCAATACCACACTCGATCACCAGGTCCGGCTTGATGTTCCAGATCAGCTCCTGCATTGCCATCATGTCCTGAGGCAATTGAATGATGGGACGCCCCATCCACGAGAAGTGATAACTGTACTTATGCCGGGCCGATTCATTAAAAAAGTCACGCGCCAGGCCTTTTAGCGTTTCGTTCTGGCCCTGAGCTTCAATCTCTGCCTTGCACTCAGCTTCAAAAGCCTGATGTACGTTATTGTTGGTCATGTGAGGTCTCACTGATTGTCATTGAAACGAGGCGCTGTCTACGGCGTGGTAGACATAGCGCTCATCGGTCATGCGCTTGATTTCTTCGAGGTAGTTCGAGTTCATTACAAACAGGTTTGCGCCGTCCGGCAGGCTATCCAGCGCCTCTTGCGGCGATGACACGCGCAAACCACTGAGCGGCAGGTAACGCCCCTGCTTGGCCGGATTGATGTCGACCACATGGTCCAAGGCAACGCCAGCGCGCTGCAGGAACAGTGAATAGATAACCCCCTTGGACGACGCGCCCCAGATCGCTGCGCGCTGATCGGGAGCGTCTTTGATGATCTGTACCGCCCGGTCGAGGCTTGCGGTGAAGCCCGTCGGCATTTGCAGCAGGGATGAGCCCGTACGCGGCGCGCGCAAACTGGCAAGGTCGGCAACGACATAAAGGTACTGCCCGCCAAACAGATGGCCGGCTTCGTGAACCGTGCCAAAGAGCCGTCGCAGATCGTCAAGCCGGAAGTAATTGACGTGCTCGTAGAACACGTCGAACCATGCATGGTGCTCGACAATCCAGTCAAAGCACGGTACTTCGATGTAGATTTTTCCACCCTGGTTGGCGGCGGCAATTTCACTCAGGAATGCCTGCGGATCAGCCATGTGCTCCAGAACATGGCGCAAGACAATACCCTCGGCGGACAATCCCAACTGACGCGTGAAAGGTGCCTTGATCACATCAGGATTATCACCTTCATAGGAAGGGTCAACGCCAGTGATGGTGTAGCCCCGCTCACGCAGCATCTCCAGGAAGTAACCTTTCCCGCAACCGACTTCAATCAAGCGCTGCCCACTGAAGTGACGAGCAAGAATCTGTTCGACATCCCTCAAGTGCCGCTGAAACTGCGTCGAATGCGCCTGCTCGTTCTGGTAGTTCGCGTCGTAGACAAGCTTCTCGGCATCAAACGCCTGATTGAAGACCAGACCGCTCTGCGCATCCTGTACCAGCACGATGTCCGCGCATCCACTGGCGCGCGCCTCTTCGGCAGTCGCAAAAGTACGGTTCTGCAAAACGGGCAAGCCTTGCGCCCGGTACAGCTCATGTGTCATCCCGCTCTCCTGTCAGGTCTCGTAAACGCTCAGTCGAACCCCAGAATGCCATTGGCTCATGACTCGAATAGGGGTAATGCCCCAAGTTCAACGTAATATCCGAATGACGCTCGCGAACTCGCTGCTCGACCAAGGCCCGAACCGACACAGGCTTGCCACTACAACAGTTGATAACACCAGAAAACTGCCTGTACTCCATGAGCTGAGCGAGGTGCCGGGCTGCGACTTCAATGGCCAGGTAGTCCCGCAACTGCTCGCCGCCCGACATTGGAAAACTCGGATCGCCAGCATCAATGGCGCGGTCCAGTGCCGCCAGCAAACTGTTTGGGTTCTGCCCGGAACCATGGAGATAGAACAGACGCGCCCACTGCAGGGTAAAGGGATGCTCACCCTGCAGCGCCTCGAGAAAGACCCGCAGCGTATTTTTGGCCACACCATAGGGGTTGGCCGGCCGAGGCTCACACCGCTCATCAAGCGGCCCGCTCTGCATGCCATATTCAAAACAGGTGCCAGTCACCAGCACCTGCGGCACACCCGCTACAACGGCTTGCTTGATGAAGGCATAGTCCGCCATCAGGTTATGCTCGAAGTGGAACAGCGCTCGATAATTTGGCAAGCCGGGCCAGGCCAGGTGAAGCAGGACATCAATACCTTCGACCCAGGTCGCAACAGTAGCGTGCGGGCCATGGATATCGGCCGCAATGAATTCGACATCGTCGATCCACGGCATGTCGGCAGCTTTGCTGGCATCACGCGCCAATGCCCGTACACGATGCCCGCGCGCCAACAACGCAGCCACCAGGTGGCGCCCGACAAAACCGGTAGCGCCGGTTACCAATACATTCAGCGCACTCACAGGACCTTCAACTCCGGTACTGCAATCACGAAACGAGCGCCCCATTCACGCACATGAGCCTGTTGCTCGCTGACCTCAGCCAGGAGATTCCAAGGCAATACCAGCACATAGTCCGGTTGCTCATGCCGTAACTGCTCAGGCGCAACGACCGGGATCCGGCTACCCGGGAGGAGCTTGCCCTGTTTATGCGGATTGGCATCAGCCACCCACGCCAAGAGGTCCGGTTTCACGCCGGCATAATTGAGCAAGGTATTACCCTTCGCGGCAGCGCCGTAGCCCACCACACGCTTGCCCTCGGCCTTGGCCTGAAGCAGAAAACGCAATAGTTGATGCTTGATACGCTGCGCAGCGGGCGCGAGGGTCGCGTAAAAGTCTGGAGTACACACCCCCACGGATGCTTCGAGGTCCAGCAGGCGCTGCACCGCCGCCTGTCGCTCGCGACGCTGGCCATCGACACGCTGGACAAACACCCGCAAAGAGCCGCCATGGGTAGCAAGCTCACTGACATCAAAGATGTCCAGCCCATTACGCTGGCACAAGGTCGCTACCGCGGTAAGCGACAAGTAGGAGTAATGCTCGTGGTACAGGGTGTCGAATTGATGCTCAGCCATGAGCGACAGCAGGTGTGGAAACTCGAAGGTCGCCACACCGGCGGACTTGAGCAGGGCCGTGAACCCACTCAGGAAGTCGTTGATATCGGGCACATGGGCCAGGACGTTGTTAGCCGCCATCAGGTCTGCCGACCAGCCCTCGGCAACCAGTTGCAATGCCGTCTCACGGCCGAAGAATACTTCACGGATCTCCAGCCCCTTGGCCCGAGCCGCCTGCGCCGTACTGTGTGTAGGCTCTACCCCGAGACACGGAATGCCACGATGATCCACATACTGCAGCAGGTACCCATCATTGGCGGCAATTTCCACCACCCGACTGGAAGCACACAGCCCGAAACGCTCGACCATCTGCGCAACGTAGGTCTCGGCGTGTGCCAACCAGGTACTGGAGTAGGAGCTGAAATAGGCATACTCAGCATCGAACAACTGCTCGGCACGTGTGTAGTCCTCCGTCTGGACCAGCCAGCACTGCTCGCAGACCCCAACCTTGAGCGGCACCCACTGTTCAGCCTGAGCCAATTGCTCGGCACGCAGGTACGCATTGGAGGGCGGCGCGGTGCCCAGATCGATCAAGGGCAGACTCAGGGCGCTGCCGCAACCTCGGCACTTCATACAGACACTCCAGCAAAACGATCATCAAGCCAGAGATGACCAGCATCTCGGGTAGACAGGTTTTTGACAGGCAACGGCCAGGCAATGGATAACCGCGGGTCGTGTACCGACAAGCCGCCCTCATGCTGTGGGGCATAGTCCGCACTGTGCAGGTAAAGCAACTCGGCCCCCTCACTCAACACCTGGAAACCATGTGCAAATCCGGCCGGGATCAACAGGCTGCGACCATCACCTGCGCACAGGTGCTCGGCATGCCATTGCAGAAACGTCGGCGACGCTGGGCGCAAGTCCACCACCACATCCCAGACCTCACCGCGCAAACAGGTGATGTACTTGGCTTCAGGCTGCTCGGCGTTTTGATAATGCAGACCCCGTACGCTACCGCGCCCGACGGTACATGAGTGGTTGATCTGACGAATGTGAAACGGCTGCCCGAAGGCCTGCAAGCTGCCTTCGCAAAACAGCCGCGCAAACGCACCACGCTCGTCCTCATGGCGCCGGTGCTCGACACGGAACAGGCCACCCAGAGGCAGTGGATGAAGAGCGTACTGACTCACAGCGACTCCTGATACAGGCTGAGTTGAGTCAAGGTGACCCCACGCATGTCCGTGCCACGGCGCATGGCCAGATGCCAACCCAACGTCTGCTCAAGGCACTCTTGCAGCGACCAGCGTGGCTGCCAGTTCAATAGCTTGCGCGCGCGACTGCTGTCCAAGCGCAACAACCCCGCCTCGTGCAAGTCACTCTTCTCGACCTGAACACCCGGTGCGTGTGGCCACTGACTGGCAAGTGTAGCAACCACCTCGCCGACGCTGCACATGTCCGCCTCGCCTGGACCGAAGTTCCACGCGCCTGCATAATCGGGGCCTTTCTCGTACAACGCCGCGGCCAGTTGCAGGTAACCCGCCAGCGGCTCAAGGACATGCTGCCAGGGCCGTACGGCCTGAGGATACCGCAAGGTCACCGGCTCACCGCCGGACCACGCCTTGAGCACATCGGGAATCAAGCGCTCCGGCGAAAAATCTCCACCGCCCAATACATTACCGGCCCGCGCCGTCGCCAGGGCCAGCCCATGTTCAGCGTACTGCTCGACAGGGAAAAACGACGCTGCATAAGACTGCGCCAGAATCTCGCAGCAGGCTTTGCTGCTGCTGTAGGGGTCATGCCCACCGAGGGCTTCATTCTCTCGGTACGGCCACACCCATTCTTGATTGGCGTACACCTTGTCGGTGGTCACCAGCACACAAGCGCGAACCCCGCCCACCTGACGAATTGCCTCAAGCAGATTCAGGGTACCCATCACGTTGCTTGAATAGGTTCCCAGCGGGTCGCGATAACTTTCACGCACCAAGGGTTGCGCAGCCAGATGCAAGACAATTTCGGGCTGTACATCGGCGACAAGGTCTAGCAGCACACCCAGGTCTCGAATATCGCCACGGCGGTCGTCGATCCCCTCAGCCACACGCGCCTGCACGAACAGGCTCGGCTCAGTGGCGGGGTCCAGTGCAAACCCGGTGACCCGCGCGCCCATGCTCTGCAACCACAGCGCCAACCAACTGCCCTTGAATCCGGTGTGACCGGTCACCAGAACGCGCTTGCCGCTCCAGAATGCCGAACTCAGTCCCATTGTTTCCATGGGGCCTCCCCGCTCTGCCAGAGGTGCTCCAGATGATTCTTGTCACGCAGGGTGTCCATCGGGTGCCAGAAGCCATCATGCTGAAACGCCTGCAACTGACCTTCATTGGCCAGACGGGTCAGTGGTTCGGCCTCCCAGGACGTCGAGTCACTGGCGATGTACGATAGCACCGTTGGCGACAAGACAAAAAAGCCGCCATTGATCCAACCACCATCGCCCCGCGGCTTCTCGGTAAAACCCAACACTTGATTACCATCGCACTGCAAAGCGCCATAACGACCAGGCGGCTGCACGGCCGTCACGGTTGCCGACTTGCCATGGGATAGGTGGAAATCGACCAGCGCACCGATGTTCAGGTCAGAAACACCATCGCCGTAGGTAAAGCAGAAGGCTTTTTCGCCCTCAAGGTAACGCCCGGCACGACGCAAACGGCCACCTGTCATTGTCTCCTCGCCGGTATCCACCAGCGTCACGCGCCACGGCTCGCTGTAGTTCTGATGAACGTCCATGCGGTTGTTGCGCATGTCGAAGGTGACATCAGAGGTGTGCAGAAAGTAGTTGGCGAAAAAATCCTTGATCGCATAACCCTTGTAGCCCAGGCAAATCACAAAATCGTGAATACCGTGCGCAGAGTACTGCTTCATGATGTGCCAAAGAATTGGCTTGCCACCGATCTCGATCATCGGTTTGGGTTTGAGGTGCGACTCTTCGCTGATCCGCGTGCCGAGACCACCCGCCAAAATGACTGCCTTCATCGGTTTCCTTGTGTTCTTTCCGCGCCCACATGGAGCTGGGGTAAAGGATTTATGACGATTACCCCTACTCCTGCAGGAACTGCGCCAAGTACACTGAGAACCCCGCCAAGGCAGCCACTCTGGCTTAGTCTGCTAACCAACCCCAGACCCATTGCTGCAAATTACTATCACGCAGCACATAGTCGCGCAGCACTACCTCGCGAAGCTCATCACCCATGCGGTAGCTCGCAACTGGATCATTAAGGTGCATGCGAATAGCCTCAAGCCACTCCCTGGTAGTATTGCTGCGGATCCGTGTACATGGCAGGTAGCCGCGGTAGGCCTCAGTGTCGGTACAGATCACCGGATAGCCGCAAGCACCGTACTCCAGTAGACGCAGATTGCTCTTGCAGTCATTGAAAACATGAAACTCCAAAGGAGCTAGCGCTAAGTCGAGGTTCAGGCTGGCCAGCTTGGCAGGATAGGCCTGCAGGCCAATTACAGGATGAAACTCGTGGACGTAAGGCCTGAGTTCATCGGGGCACATGCCAAAAAATACCCACTCCACTTCATCCGCCAACTCGCGCACCACATCAACGATGATTTCTAGGTCACCACTGTGACTAGTGCCCCCTCCCCATCCCACACGCGGCTTGCTGGAAGTTCCCCGACGACTTTGTAAGCCCAGCCAGAGATGCGGAGCCAGCATATTTGGCACAACACGAATATCCCGGTGCATATCAGACAAGGCATCAGCCAACGCCTGCGTGGTCACCACAACACGGTCGCACAGGCCAATCCCCCTACGCAGATGATGCTCGATATCGGCAGGTTTGTTGCGTGCATGGGTATTTTTCTTAGGTGCACTCAGCACATAGTCGTCAATTTCGAAAATGCGTCGAGCATTGGAAAATCTTGCCATGCGCTCAATGTCACGCACCGACTCGTCGTTATGGCGCAGTTGGACGATGATGACATCCGGGGCCATCCGTGCCAGTTGCACGATGCTAGGCGCCTCATAGGCGATACGCCCCACCACCAGCCCTTTAGCTTCTAGCTCACGAAAAGGCTGCGTGACTCGATAGTGGCCTACTGCCGAGGCATTGATCGGCAATGCTAGCACCGAAGGCAGCGCCCTAGCGCACAATGGATTCCAACTACCATGCTGGCTAGGCTCCAGACTAAAGTTGGCTGTTATCAAGCCCAAGTTGGGGTTGTAGGCCGGATCACGGACGACAATAGGCAACCAGCGCTCGCAAAAAGACTGCTCTTGCTCATGGTATTGCTCCGAGATCGCCGACACCGATCGACGCAAAGCAGTGCGCAAGCGTGAGTAAGGCGTCCATACCACCAGATAACCGCTTTCCTTTGCCCTCAGGCACAGGTCAAGCTCACTAAGCCCCCAGCCAAACTGCGGCGCATTAAGCCCCCCAAGACTCTCGAACACCGTCTTGCGCACCATCAGGCATTCCCCTGACACAACACTCCAGTTCTGCACCACCTGCAAACGTTGCAAGTAGCCACGCCCCTCGCCGTCCTCCCCAGCACAGACCGGACCAGCAGCACTGCCTACCCCCAACACCATGCCTGCATGAACAATCTTGCCAAGCTCATCTAGGACCTTACCTCCGACCACCGCTACTTCCGGTCGCTGGGCGTGTATCAGCAACTCATGCAACCACTGTGTTTCAAACACCTGCAGGGCTGCTGACAACATCAATAGGTAGTCACCCCGAGCCTGGTCAGCAGCAGCGTTGATCAGTTCGGCCGTATCGCAAACAGCTGGCACCTGCAATACACGCAGCGTTGCGCCCTCCAAACCCGACATCGCCTCAACCCAACCAGCCATCACTGGATCGACATCGGCACCGGCAACAATCAGCAGCTCATATTGAGAATAGGTAGTATGCTCAAAAACACTTAGCACGCAGCGCTGTAACGCTTCAAGGTCTTCACCGCAAACCACAATAATCGAAACCAATGGCTGGGCATCATGGATATACTCAACCCGATTAAGCACAGGCAGCTCGTCATGATGAACATGATGAGCTAGACCCAAACGGTTCAAGTGCGCCCGCAGAATCCGCTCGCTCTGCTCGATTACTGTATCAAGAGACAACCATTGTGCGAAACGGAATGCAGACTCCAACTGAATCTCGGCAATGTGCTCGATTACCTGCGGGCCGCGCAACTCGACCAACCGCCAGATCAAGTCATGGGGAGCAAGCTCACCAAATGCCCCATCAAACCCACCGAGTTCCTTTACCGCATTGCGATCAAAGGCTAAAGCACGCCCAACGTAGGGGTAGCTGCGCATCAGGTCAATATTGAAATCTGGCTTGAATACAGGCTCACTAGGCTCACTATCGACCGACGCAGCCTCGTCGCTGTAAACACAAGCGAGGCCGGGCAGCACCGCTATACGTTCGGAGAGCACCAGCAATGCCGACTCACTGAGCCGATCCCCGGCGCGTAACAGATAGATCCAATCGGCCTCGGGCAACGTATCCAACAAACGATTGACCTGAGCCGGCCAATCCACCTCAAGGGCTACCTGCCTAACTGAAAGAGAAGTAGCCCTGTTTCCGGTGGATAACACTACGCACTGCTGAGCTGGATAGAGCTGTGATTCGATACTGTACAGCGTCTGGCTTAATCCCTCGGCATCTCCCTCAAGATCCAGCACCAACGGCACGATACGTGGCTGGCGCGGCCAGGCTGCAAGCGTTTGCGGCAACAAGCGCCGCTGCACAGCACTGAGTCGACGCTCTCCCAGCCACTGCTGAAATAGTTCACCGTAACTTTCACAGCCACTGCCAATTCGCCCAAGCATGCAGGTCTGCCAGTTGCTCAACAACTGCACTAGGCTCAGCTCTCGCCAGTGTCGGGGTACCTGCTGAGCTTGGTCCAGTGGAACATAACGCACCCAGCCACTAGCCGGAGCCGCCTCCCCTGCTCGCTGAGCCACCATCTGCTGCAGCCAATTCCACTCTTCCTTAAAAGCTTGGGCCACCGAAACCTGTTTACTCAAGCGCCCTGGGTGCAAACGCTCGATTGCAGACACATCACTGAGCATCACCAGGTTGCCACGCCGCATCAGACAAATGAACAATGCCTGATCCAGCAGGGCAACAAAACCTGGCTCTTCCCGTGTCAACGCCCGTAGCAACTGTAGCGCCTGTTCGCGACGCATCAGCGCTGAGGAGAAATTCCCCAAGAAGTTGATCGGACGCCCATCGAGCACTGAAAGGATATCATCACCCTTGAACAGGCTGTCGATGCTGGCGAAACGCGTATTTGCAAGGCGCATCGGCAAAACATAGTTGTCAGCATCTGCAAACATTCGCTGAGCCAGCACTAGGCTGACATCAGCATGGTCCTGCAGTACTTTCGCTTGCCGCTCGACACACAGCGGGAGCAGGCGATCATCATCACACAACACCTTGACCAATTCGCCTGAGGCTAGCTCCACAGCTTGAATCAGGTTAGCCACAAAGCCGAGCCGCTTCGGGTTGCGCACATAACGTACAGGCACGCGCCCTTGCGCAGACCGCACAATCGCCTCGATTTCATCCCCCTCGCTATCATCGCAGACCAGTACTTCCAAATATTCCTGTGTCTGCCCCAAGGCACTCTGCAAGGCCATGGCGAAAAAGCGAGGATTGAACGCGGGAATAACAATACTAACGAGATACTGTTCGTGCACCATGGAGAACCTTGAAGAAGGTTCGTGTGCCTAGGCTATCTGGGTAGACGCACGAACCGTTAACGCTAGGAAGGGCATTAAAGCTGATTGAACAGGCTCAACGACGAAATTTTGCTGAACGCGAGCTGAGAGGCCTGCAGCATGGTCTGCTGCAAGTTCAGGCGAATCAGCACTTCAGCCGGGTCTGCATCACGTATCGAGCTTTGCGTCTTGGTGTTGGCAATCTTCAGGCTTTCATTGGTTTCAGCCTGAACATCCAATGCCGCACCACGCGCACCAATATCACTGATCGCTGAGGCAATCTGGTTTGAGCCGCTGGCAATGTTGCCAATAGCCGAATCCAGCGCCGCCTGGAACTGCTGCTTGACCAATGGGTCTTGATCCACTGGCAGAGCCAATGCCTTACGCAACTGACCAATAGTATCAAGGACGTTCTGGGTCTGATGAGTATCGACTTGAATGGAGAACTGATCACCTGTTGCGGGCGCACCGGCCAGGTCAAAGGTCACCCCTGCTGCCGTGGCGGTGGTACCGCTGAGCGTACCGGTCGACACCGGCTTGCTGTTAGCGGTGAGCGGCTGAGCATACAGCTCAAAGTCGGTGGCGCTGGTGAACTTCAGAATGGCGCCGCCACCCGGAAAGGCACTGTTGTAAGCCGTTGCATCGGTGATGGAGGCATTGGTGACTTGCGCCGCAGAGCTGTTGCCTGGGCTGCGTGAGCCCGAAATAGAATCGGGCTTGGCTGCCAACGTGAAAGTGTGTCCCGCAATCGCCGCATCAGGGTTGGCGCTGTCGCCCGGCTGGAAGTTGATAGCCAGACGCATATCAACACCACGGAAGCTGATCATCTTGTTGCTGGAGGCCGGGTCGAATGTACCGCCTTGAGTGGCCTCCAACGTGACGTCGTTGTTGGACGCGTCGGTGATCTTGAACTGCGTGCTGCTGAGGAACGTGATGGTATACGGCTCACCGCTGCGGAAGCGGTCATTATAGGTGGTGCTGCCGGACACCTGACCATCGGACAACTGAACCCGGCCATCATCAACAGCAGGCGAAATCAGGTTCGTCTCGCTACGGCTGGTATTGAGCGCCTGTTCGAACACGGCATAACCACTTTCATTGGTCGCCATCGACAGCATGTCGCCCACCTGCAAGTTCAAGGTGCCCTGGTCACCTTGATAGGTGTAGGTGCCATCCGAGTTGCGCACATACGGCTGGGTATCACCACGCGAGCCGGAGAACAGGTATTTACCGTTCTCATCACGGCTGTTCATCAGCGAATAGAGCTGGTCTTCAAGCTGCCCCAACTCCTGGGCATTGGCCTTGCGATCCGCATCGGTGAAACTGGCGTTACCCGAGCTGATAGCCAGCTCATTGACCCGCTGCAAAATGGCGCTGATGCCATTGAGAACACCCTCAGAGGCGCCCAGCGAGTTACGCACGTTGGTCGTATTATCGCCGTACTGGCCCAACAGGTTGCTTTGCTGCTCCAGCTGCAACAGCCGCGCTGCGCCGACCGGGTCATCCGCTGCGGTACGTATACGCAAGTTGTCACTGGCCTGCTCACCCGACTTCACCGCATTGGCGAAGTTGCGCTGATAGGTTGAAGTGCTGCTTTCGTAATACTGGGAAGTAGAAATACGCACGGTCTACGACTCCTTAAAGGCTGTTGATCAGCGTGGTAAAGATTTCCTGGGCAGCCTTGATGATTTGCGACGAGGCCGTGTAGTACTGCTGATACTTGATCAGGTTGCTGGCCTCTTCATCGAGCTGGACACCAGAAAGCGAATCACGGCCTGCCTTGGCCGAGGTCTGCAGGGCATTCGTCGCATTGCTGTCCATTTGCGCTTGCGCGGTCTTGCCACCCACGTTTTCAACCAGCTTGCCGTAGGCATCGGTCAGGCTGATGCCCTTACCGTTAGCCCCGACTTCAACCGTGGCCTTGGTTTGCAGGTCAATCACCGCCTGGCCATTGCGGTTGTCGGCAGAGCCTGCACCGGTCAGCGACACGGTGTAGTTATCGCCCTCTTTCGGTGACCCGGCGACAGTCATTTCGAAATTGAAGGTTTTCTGAGTAACGCCATCCATGATCGGGTTGCCACTGGCATCGACCATCGGCACGCTTAATTGCAGCGTGTTGCTCTCGCCCGGAATAATGGTCCCGGAGGACAATTCGGTGCCTTTGGCATCGAACAGCTTGTAGGATTGCGGGTTGGTTGTTTCGTCGCCAAAAACCAACTTCACCGGCGTGGAATACTTCAGGCCGTTCTGCAGATCAATGCGCTGGGTCGAATCATAGATATCCAGCTTCGAGGTCAGTTCGGGCTGGGTGATAACACCGGTACCCTGATTGCCGGAGCCGCTGACCGCCGACAAGGGCGCCGCAAGGGCAATACGCTTGGGATCGGTCAACACCGTGTCGAGCTTGGCTGCTGCGTTGCGGGTCGGGGTGATCTTGAAGCTGTCACCGGCGCTGGGCGCCCCGCCATTGAGGGCAAGCTTGAAGCCATCAATCTCCTGCAGGGGGGTTGCCGTGATGTCGTAAGGCCCTTGGGCATCGCCGTCTGGCAGCTTTTTGACCGTATATTGGGTCGCACTGCTGAAGGTCACCTGGTAATCGGACGTGCTCAGCTTGCCGGTGTCGCTGATGGTCACATCCAGATTGCCAGAGCCTGCGCTGTTGCCGGCCTGGGCAATGCTGCGCTGGCTGATCAAGGCTGCACTGTTGATATCGCCAAACAATGCTGCGCCGAACTCACCGTTCTTGTCGATGCCTTGGGCCAGCTGCTGGTTGATGCTGTCGGCAACCACCAGGGCGATACGCCCCAGTTCGTTCATCGACGGATCCAGCACCTCGCTGCGGTAGCGCAGCAGGCCACCCATTTCACCGCCGGTAATGCTGGAGGTGATGTCCATGCTGGTACTGCCACGGTTGAGCTGAAGGCTCATCCGGGTAGGGTCGGTCTTGCTCGGCACGGTTTCCAGGGTATTGATGGTCTTGCCCAGCACCAGCGGCTGACCATTGGCCAGGTAAACGTCGAAGTTACCCTCACGCTCGACCACCTGAGCACCGACCAACTCGTTGAGCTGGCGCACGGCTTCGTTACGCTGGTCGAGCAGGTCGTTGGGGCTGCCTTGCACGGCCGAAACACGAGAGATCTGATCGTTGTACTGGGCAATGGTGGCTGACAGCTTGTTGACTTGGTCAGCCATCGACGCCAGGTTGCCGTTGATGTTGCTGTTCTGCTCGTTGAGCTGCGCGGAAATGGTATTGAAGCGCTTGCTCAGCGACTGGGCACTGGTCAACAGCAACTGCCGCGAGGCGTCTTCGGTCGGTTTGGCCGATGCACTCTGCAGCGCCGTGAAGAAGCTCTTCAACGCTCCGGTGATACCGGTATCAGCATCGGACAACAGGTTGTCGATCGGTGAAACCTGATTCAGGTACGCGGATGCGTCGCTGTTCAGCGAAGTGGTGGTTCTCAGCTGGTTTTCAAGGAACGCGTTGTACACCCGACGAACATCGGACAGCGTCGTGCCAGTGCCGATGAACACATTACCGCTCTGGATTGAACTCTTGGCGCTTTGTACGTTCTGCTGGCGTGAGTAGCCGGCAACGTCGGCGTTGGCAATGTTGTTACCCGTGGTAAACAGGCCCGACTGCGAGGCTCCAAGCCCCGATACGCCGATGTTGATCAAGCTCGCCATAGTTCAAACCTTATAATTTCGTGGAAGTGTCAATCGCAGCAAAGCTTTCGTACGACTTCATTTGTTTCGCGATCTGCGAGATCTTGCTGGCGTAATCAGGATCGGTTGCATAACCGGCCTTCTGCAGCTCTCGCACAAACTGTTCTGGTTTATCGGCAGACTTGATCGCTTCTTGATAGCGCGAATTGTTTTGCAACAGGCTCACCAGGTCATGGAAGCTGTCCTGGAACGAGTCATAGGAACGGAACGCAGCGGTCTCCTTGACCATCTGCCCATTGCGAAACTCGCTGGTGATCGCTCGCGCCTGACCACCCTGCCAATTACCCGTCGCCTTGATGCCAAACAGGTTGTGACTGCTGCTGCCATCCGGCTGGCGCATGATCGACTTGCCCCAACCGGTTTCCAGCGCCGCCTGCGCCACCAGGTAACGCGGGTCGATACCAATACGCGCTGCAGCTTGCTCGGCCATTGGCAGCATGGTCGCGACAAATTCATCGGACGAACCGAAGGCACGCTTGGCCGGTGCCAGAGGTGGCTGCGCCATGGCCCGACCATAAATACGCATGCTGCCTGGCGCACCGAAGGATTGTGCCGGCTCCCAGTCACCCTTGATCACCGCATCACCAACGGCACCCGAGCGATTGGCCAGCGTGTTGCCCGGCGTCGCAGCCGGTGCTGCACCCGCCGACGGCACGATCCCGGCCAGCAGGCGATCAGTGAGTTTGCTGGGCAGATTCAACCGGCGCTGATTGAGCAACGCCATGTCGTTACGCGAAGCCGTTTGCTCTGAGCGCACAGGTTCCGCCACGCGTGCGGCCCACAGTGCGCGTTGCTGCCCTTCCACATGCGGGAACGGGCTGCTGCCTGCGTGCGCCGCAGCCGTGGATTTCGTTTTCGACAGCTGACGCATCAGCACATCCTGCAGACCGATACCACCGCCCTCCCGAGACAAGCTGACCGACAGTTGCTGGTCGTACATCTGCTGGTACTGCTTGGTGGTCTCAGTGTTGAGCGGGTTGTCCTTGGCCAGCACGTCGTTGGCCGACCGCATGGACTTGAGCATCTCGTTGAGAAACAGCGACTCGAATTCCTGGGCCACCTTGCGCAGGTTGGCGTCACTGTCACGGTCGCCGACCTTCAACGAGTTAAGTCGATTGAGGTCAGTGTAGGCCCCGGTATCGGCGCCTGCGGAAACTCCACCCTTGGGCATATCCATAGCCAGCGCCTTAGATCACAATCAGGTCGGCCTGCAACGCGCCGGCCTGTTTCAGGGCTTCAAGAATCGCCATCAGGTCACTTGGGGCTGCGCCCACCTGATTGACCGCACGTACAATCTCATCCAGCGTGGTGCCCGGGCCGAACTTGAACATCGGCTTGGCTTCCTGGTCGGCGTTCACACGCGAACGCGGCACGACCGCTGTCTGGCCATTGGAAAATGGCCCTGGCTGGCTGACCACCGGGTCTTCGGTAATGGTGACCGTCAGGCTACCGTGGGTAACCGCCGCGGGCGATACCTTGACGTTCTGACCGATGACGATCGTACCCGTACGCGAGTTGATGATGACCTTGGCCACCGCCTGGCCTGGATCAATCTCCAGGTTTTCCAGAATCGACAGGTAATCGACCCGCTGGCTAGGGTCCATTGGCGCGGTCACCCGCACAGAGCCGCCGTCCAGCGCTTGTGCCACACCCGGCCCCAGCAACTCGTTGACCTTGTCGACAATGCGCTTGGCGGTGGTGAAGTCCGGACGATTGAGGTTAAGGGTCAGGCTGTTGCCCTGGTTGAAACCGCTCGGTACTGCACGTTCAACCGTAGCCCCGCCAGGAATACGACCTGCCGACGGAACGTTGACGGTAATTTTGGAACCATCACGGCCTTCGGCATCAAAACCACCGACCACAAGATTGCCCTGGGCAATGGCATAGACGTTACCGTCAATACCCTTGAGCGGGGTCATCAACAGGCTACCGCCACGCAGGCTTTTCGAGTTACCAATCGAGGAAACGGTAACGTCCACCGACTGGCCCGGCTTGGCGAACGGTGGCAGGTCGGCGTGAATCGACACCGCAGCCACGTTCTTCAACTGGACGTTACCCGACCCGGCAGGCACCTTGATGCCGAACTGCGACAGCATGTTGTTGAAGGTCTGCAGGGTGAACGGTGTCTGGGTGGTCTGGTCACCCGTACCATTGAGCCCCACCACCAGGCCATAACCAATCAACTGGTTGGTCCGCACCCCGGAAATACTGGCGATGTCCTTCAGGCGTTCGGCCTGAACAGCAAACGCCGTGGACAGCAGGATCGTCGCGGCAATCAGCCGACTGAACTTGAGCATGGTTATCCGAACCTAGAAAGGCCAAAGCGGGCTGATAAAGAAGCGGTCGAGCCACCCTGGCTGACTCGCATCGGCAAACGAACCGGTACCCGAGTAGGTGATGCGGGCGTCGGCGACGCGAGTCGAAGGCACCGTGTTGTCAGTCGCGATATCGTCGGCACGGACCATGCCGGCAATACGCACCAACTCGTCACCGGTGTTCAGCGTCATCCATTTTTCGCCGCGCACAGCGATGATGCCGTTAGGCAGTACATCAGCCACGGTCACGGTAATGGAGCCGGTCAAGCTGTTGCCCTGCCCGGCCTTGCTGTCACCCTTGGTGGTGCGGTCACCACTGTAGCCCGCCTCAAGGGACAGGTCGCCAGAACCCAATGGATTATTGGTATTGGGCACAGTCCCGAACAGGGATGTCAGGCCGATGTCGGCCTTGCTGTTCTTGGCGATCTGCGAGTTGGCGTTCTTGCTCGCCTGGGTTTTCTCATTCAGGGTGATGGTGATGATGTCACCGACCCGGAACGCCTTGCGGTCGCTATACAGGTTCTGCTCGAAACCGGCCTGGTAGATCGAGCCGTTGTTAGCCGCTGCTGGCAATGGTGTGCGCGGCAATACCGGCGCGTAGTACGGGTCGTTGGGCTTGGGCGTCGGCGCGACGCAACCGGCCAACAACACTACCCCACCCAGGGCAAGTACGGAAAACAAACGACTCATGACTCTAACCTCACGGTGTAACAGGCACTGTACCAGCGCCCCAGTGAACATCACTTACAGGTTCTGGGTAACGAACGACAGCATCTGGTCGGCAGTGGAAATGACCTTGGAGTTCATTTCATAAGCAC
The DNA here is from genome assembly GCF_002753995.1 of Pseudomonas sp. HLS-6. NCBI lineage: Bacteria > Pseudomonadati > Pseudomonadota > Gammaproteobacteria > Pseudomonadales > Pseudomonadaceae > Pseudomonas > Pseudomonas sp. HLS-6. The sequence continues at coordinate 1,575,401 of NZ_CP024478.1, read as the reverse complement.
GCTGTGTGGTGATCATGTTCACCAGCTCTTCCACGGTGCTGACGTTGGAGTTTTCCAGGGTGTTCTGCAGCGTGGTACCGAAGCCGTTCAGACCTGGGGTACCCACCTGTGGCGCGCCACTGGCAGCGGTTTCCAGGAACAGGTTGTTACCCACGGCCTGCAAGCCGGCCGGGTTGATGAAGTCGGCGGTCTGGATGTTGCCGATCACCTGTGCAGCCGGGTTGCCTGCGGTGGTGATGGAGACGGTACCGTCAATGCCGACGGTGAAGGTCTGCGCATCAGGCGGCACGACAATCGCCGGCTCAAGGGCGAAGCCATTGGCGGTGACGATCTGACCATCGGAGTTCAGGTGGAACGTACCGTCACGGGTATAGGAAACAGTGCCATCAGGCTGCAGGATCTGGAAGAAACCACGGCCATTGACCGCCATGTCCAGCGGCTGCTCGGTGGTCTGCAGGCTACCGGCATTGAAGTTCTTCTGGGTGCCGACAATACGCACACCCGTACCCAGTTGCAGACCCGACGGCAGTTCGCTGTCCTGAGTGGACTGAGCGCCCGCTTGGCGACGGGTTTGATAGAGCAGGTCCTGGAACTCGGCGCGGTCGCGCTTGAAGCCTGTGGTCGAAACGTTGGCCAGGTTGTTGGAAATGGTCGTCAGGTTCATGTCCTGAGCGGCCAGACCTGTTTTACTGACCCAAAGAGCCGGAAGCATGCTGTTCTCCTGAAGCGCCTGTTTTACGGCGCTACGCCTGTGTAATTAGCCGATTTGCAAAACACGCGCCATGGCTTCATCGCCTTCCTTGGCCGTGGTCATCATTTTGACGTGCAGTTCGAATTGACGGGACAGTGCCAACACCGAGGTCATTTCCTCGACCGCATTGACGTTACTGGCCTCAAGGAAACCCGACACCAGTTGAACCGAGCCATCGGCATCGGCGGGCTGACCACTCTTGGTGTGGATCATGCCGTCCAGGCCCTTGGTCATGTTCTTCAGGTCAGGGTTGACCAGCTTGATCCGGTCGACCTCAGCCATGACTCGCGGCCCCTCGCCCATGGCGCGGATACTGACGGTACCGTCCTGGCCGATCTCGACCTTTTGCTCGGGCGGCACGGCAATCGGCCCGCCATTGCCCATGATCGGCATGCCATTACCGGCCCGCAGTACGCCCAGCGCATCGATGTTCATGCTGGCGGTGCGCACGTAGGCTTCGCTGCCATCCGGCGCCTGCACCGCAATCCAGCCGTTGCCGCCGACGGCAACATCCAGGTCACGCCCGGTTTCCTGCAAGGCACCCGGCGTGAAATCCGTCGCCGGACGCTCGCTCATGGCATAGGCTCGCGCCGGAAAGCTGTCGCCGAACACCGGCATCGAACGCGCCTGCTCCAGGTCACGCTGAAAACCGCTGGTGGAAATGTTGGCCAGGTTGTTGGCATGGGCCTTCTGCGCCAGCGCGTTCTGGCTGGCGCCGGTCATGGCCACGTAAAGCATCTTGTCCACAGTCATCCTCCGCTGCGCTGGCGAACATTTGCCGTTCACCGCTGCTCTGCGCTGCTAGAAGCAATTATCGAACCAAGTCCCCGCAGACTATCAAAAGTGCTGCATTTACGGGGCCTTTCCCCACCTCATGGCCAGCAGAAAGAAAACAGAAGACAAATTCTCGGCGGCATTCTGCCGGCAGCGGCAAAACCTCGCCTCATTGCCTGACGGCAACAGGAGAATCCAGGCAGCGTCCCGGATCAGTTATCGCGACAGGCACCGTTGTTGTAGGGCCCGGAAAACAGCCGCCAGCCCTCACCGGGCGAGACCTGCGCGCACACCAGTCGGCCAGTAGCCTGGCTTTCCCACCAGTACCAGGCCGCCATACCGGCCCAGGACTGCGCTGCAAGCAGCAGCCCCCCCAGCAAAACGCCCACCCCCACCCATCGTTTCAACATCGTTCAGCACCTCAAAAACGACAAACCCCTTCCATGAGAAAGGGGCCTGGCTTTGCATCACTGCCTCATGCGCCCATCAGGTCATTTGAATGATGGTCTGCATGATGGTGCTTTGAGTCGAGATGGTCTTGGCGTTGGCCTGGTAGTTACTCTGCGCCTTGATCAACTCGACCAACTCCTGGGTCAGGTTGACGTTGGAGGCCTCCAGCGCGTTGGAGGTGATGGCCCCCAGGGTACCGGTCTTCGGCGCATCAATACCCGGGATACCCGACGAGAAGGTTTCTTTCCAACGCGTGCCACCCATCTGCTCCAGACCCTGCTCGTTGGCGAAACTGGCGATTGCCACCTGACCAATTGCACGGGACTGCTGGTTGCTGAAGCTGGCGAACATGACACCCGTCGAGTCGATGCTCAGGCTGGACAGGATACCGGTTGCATAACCATCCTGAGATTGCGACAGACGGGTTGTCTCGGTGTTGTACGAAGTGGTCGAGGTCATGTCGAGGCGAATACCCGTCGCATTCCCCTCGGAACCGTTCGACACCCAGGCACCCGAGGCGTCCTTGGCAGCCGGCACCCAGCCCTTGAGAACAAAGACGTTGTTGGTCACTTCAAAGCTGGTGTCTGGCGTCGGGTAACTTTCACTACCCGTCATGGCCTTGACACTGCCATCAGGATTGAACGTGATAGTGCCCGAGAGCGGATCTGTAGAGGTCGGATCTTGCGGGTTACGCCCATCGATCAAGGTGTATGCAGACCACGAGTTCTGCCCCGTCTTCACGTAGTACTGATCCATGACATGCTCATTACCCTGGCTGTCGTAGATCTTGGTGGCAAAGGTCTTGGTGTAGGTGCTGGTATCAGCCGGATCGAACGTAGCCGTAATGTCGTCCGCCGAGGAGTTCAGGTTGATACCCTGATCAATCAGGCTAGTGGACTTGGGCGCCAGGGCCGAAGTGTCGATTTTCAGGTCAGTCAGTACACCATTGACAATCTTGCCATTGGCATCAGCGGCATAACCCTGCAAACGAATGCCATCGGACGTTACGACATAGTTGTCCTTGTTGGTCTGGAAGGCGCCGGCACGGGTGTAGCTCAGCGAGCCGTTATCGCTCAGTACGAAGAAGCCCTGCCCCTGAATACCCATGTCCAGCACGTTGCCGGTATTGTTGATGTCGCCTTGACCGAACTGCTGAGATACCGCCGCCAGGCGCACACCATTACCCACGGTCTTGCTACCCACGCCCAGCTTGCTTGCCGAGTACACGTCAGAAAACTCTGCGCGCGAGGATTTGAAGCCAGTGGTCGCAACGTTGGCGATGTTGTTGCCCGTTACGTCCAGTTGTTTGTTGGCTGCATAGAGACCGCTAAGGCCGATATTGAATGACATCTTTCACTCCTTGTGCCGTGTACGCCGGCTCTATATACCGATAGTTTGGACTTTGGACAGCGCAATGGTGCCCAGGCCTGCCAGGTTGAGCATCATCTCGCCGCCAGTCTGGCTCAAGGTGACACTGCTGACCGTGGCCGGCAGGTAAGTCGTAAGGGCGGTAGCGGTACCGTCGATCTTGCTGCTGGCAGCAAAGGTGTAGGTACCCGGATCAACCACGTCACCCGCATCATTCTTGCCATCCCAGACGAAGTCGGCCTTGCCCGCCGACTGCTCGCCCAACTCGATGGTCTTGATGGTCTTGCCGTCTTTGTCGGTGATCTTGATCGACAGGTTGCTGACCGACTGCGGGACACTGACGCTACCAGTGAAGCTCTTGGTGGTATCGACCACCGACTTGTCGGTCTGGACGATAACCGAGCGCCCCACCAGCGAAGAGGCCTGCAACGCCTGAGACGATTTGAAGGTGCCGGAGATCGCCGTCACCGACTCGTTCAGCGAGGTAATACCCTCAAGGCTGGAGAACTGCGCCAACTGCGCAACAAACTCGCTGTTGCCCTGCGGCTCAAGCGGATTCTGGTGCTGCATCTGCGTCACCAGCAACTGCAGGAACGCATCCTTGCCGAGCGCCTGGCCAGAGCCAGTCTTGCTGCTGGTAGCCGCAGTAATACCGCTACTGCTGCTGGTGCTCGTCGAGCTGGTACCGGAGGCTTTCAGAACGTCGTTCAGATTCACGCCGGTGGTCGTATCGTTAATGCTGGCCATTGATTTAGTCCTTTATCACTGACCCAGGGTCAGGACCTTCTGCATCATGGTTTTGGCAGTGTTCATCAGCTCAGCGTTGGTCTGGAACGAACGGCTGGCGGAAATCATGTCAGCCATTTCCTCGACCACATTGACGTTCGGGTAGTAGACGTAGCCGTCCTTGTTTGCCGCAGGATGATTCGGCTCGTAGCGCGCCTCCAGATTGCTCTGGTCTTCAACCACACCCAACACCTGCACGCCCTGACCTGCAGCATCCTGATCCTGGAACAGCGACTGCCCGACACCGCTCTGCGCCTGCTGGAACGTGGTGGCAAACACCGGATGGCGTGCGCGATAGGTCTGGTCGATGCTCGACGAGACGGTCTCGGCGTTGGCAATGTTACTGGCGACGGTGTTGAGCCGAGTGGTCTGGGCACTCATGCCGCTACCGGCGATATTGAATACACTGGCAAGGGACATGGATTACTCTCCGCGCAGGGCCGATACCAGCCCCTTGAATTTACTGTTGAGCAGCGTGAAGCTGGCCTGGAAACCCACCGCGTTCTCGGCGTAACTGGATTGTTCCAGTTGCGCATCAACGGTGTTCTGGTCAACCGACGGCTGCATTGGGGTGCGGTACTTCAGCGCCTCTTCACCCATGCTCAAACCTTCAGCATCGATATGGCGACTGTTGGTCCGCTCCAACGAAAAGGTGCCGTTTTTAGCCTTGTCGGCCTGCGCCGCCAACACCTCGGAGAAGTCCAGATCACGCGCCTTGTAGTTTGGGGTATCGGCGTTGGTGATGTTGTTGGCCAGCACTTCGGCACGCTGAGCGCGAAAGCCCAATGCCTTTTCGTGAATGCCGAGCGCTTTATCGAAACTGATGCTCATGTCGGGGAAACCTTCAAAGGTTGACCGGATTGTTCGTTGTCTGAGCTACAGCAAGTCTCATGCCAAAAAACAAAACCCAACAAAACCGGGCACATCAGCCTATTGCCGGCAGCGGCAATGCCAGAAAAGCGGCAAAGGATTTCCGCTTGGCGCCAGCAAAGCGGCAATGCGGCGGGAGAACGCACGCGGCAAAAACGAAAACAGGCAAGGCCGGAACCCCTGCACCGCAGGTGATACCGAACTTGCCTGTTTTTTGTCGCCGCTGGCTGGGCGTGTTGCTTGACTGGCCTGGTGCTTACTTGGCCTGGTAAATGATACCCGGGCTGCACTGAACCATCTGGTAGTGATCCGGCAGACCGTTGAGCGCCTCGGAAGCCCCCAGGAACAGGTAGCCGCCCGGCTTGAGCGTGCCATGAATACGCATCAGGATGTCTTTTTTGACCTGCGCCGAGAAGTAGATCAGCACGTTACGGCAAAACACGATATCGAACTTGCCCAGGCTTGCATAACTGTCCAGCAGGTTGAACGCACGGAACTCGACACGGCTACGAATCGGCGCCTTGATCGCCCAACGCCCCGCCCCTTTCGGGTCGAAGTAACGCTGCAGACGCTCTTGGGAAAGACCGCGCGCGATAGCCAGGCTGTCGTACTCACCGGTCTTGCAGTTGGCCAGCATGGAGCCCGACAAGTCGGTCGCAACGATCTGCGCGCCCATTTTCAATTGGCCAATATTGCTACGCTCGAACTCGTCGATCGCCATTGAAATCGAGTAAGGCTCCTGCCCGGACGAACAGGCTGCCGACCAGATACGCAGACGCTGACCAGGGTTTGCCTTGATCTGCTCAGGCAGTACTTTGTTTTTCAACACCTCGAATGGATAGGTATCACGAAACCAGAGGGTCTCGTTGGTGGTCATCGCATCCACCACCTGCTCGCGCAAACCGCTGCGCGGTTGAGTCTGAATGCGCTGCACCAGCTCCCCCAGGCTCTTGATACCTTGCTGCTCCATCAGCTTGTTGAGACGGCTGGAAACCAGGTACTGCTTATTTTCGCCGAGCAGGATGCCACAGGCTTTTTCCAGGAAGACCCGGAATTGTTCGAAATCCAAATTACCCGTAGACAATGATGCCGCCTCTTATAATCGTGTGTACTGCCAGGGAAAGCCCCTGGCCGTTAATGCGTAGCCTTGATCCGGTCGACAACCCGCTGAGCCAGGTCATCCGGCCTGAACTTGGCAAGAAAATCGTCGGCGCCCACTTTCTTCACCATGGCCTGGTTGAATACGCCAGAAAGTGAAGTATGCAGGATGATGTGCAATTTTTGCATGCGCGGGTCGCTACGAATCTCCGCCGTCAGCGTATAGCCATCCATTTCCGGCATCTCGATATCGGAAATCATCATCAGGAACTCTTCTTCCGGACGCTTGCCTTCGTCCACCAGCTTGCGCAGGTAGTCGAGCGCCTGACGACCATCATTAAGCGCCACCACTTCGACACCGACCGTCTGCAGGCAACGACTGACCTGCTTTCGAGCCACCGAAGAGTCATCCACCGTCAGCACCCGCAGCATGACCGCCTTGTCCTGCACATCGGCATCGACAACACCTTCGGAAATCGCCTCGGACGTCGGCGCGACCTCAGCCAGGATCTTCTCTACGTCGATGATCTCCACCAGCTTGTTGTCGACCCGAGTGACGGCCGTCAGGTAGTGATCACGACCGGTCCCCTTGGGTGGCGGATGAATCTCTTCCCAGTTCATGTTGACGATGCGCTCGACCGAATGCACCAGGAACCCTTGGGTCTTGGTGTTGTACTCCGTGATGATCACGAAACGGTTGCTCATGTCGTCATTCTGACCGGGCAAGCCGGTCGCCATCGCCAAATCAAGAATCGGGATGGTTGCCCCACGAATATTCGCAACACCACGTACTACCGGGCTGGATTTGGGCAACAGGGTCAGGTTCGGGCATTGCAACACTTCCCGCACCTTGAACACGTTGATCCCATACAACTGCTCGCCATTAAGACGAAACAACAGCAGCTCGAGGCGATTCTGCCCCACCAGTTGAGTACGCTGGTTCACCGAATCCATTACACCAGCCATACCAGACTCCTTCACCAAAGCTTGGGGCTTCGTACCTAGTCGGCACGCGCCTTGCTTTTTTTAACTGTATGAACACGAAAACGACATTTTTCCGACGCCTGCCCCACCGCCTGCCCCGCATCCTTGCTGTGCTGTGCCTACTGGCCCCTGGCGTTCGACCTCTGGCTGACAACTTTACCTTGCCTGAACAGCTTATCGGTGTCACCCAAGGCTTTCTTGAATTCTCTGTGGAAGATTATCTGGCAACCAGCCAGACCGAAGGCCGCTACGAGATCCAGGTCAACAACCTGGACCCTAGACTGCGCATGCCCGTATGCGACCAGCAGCTGAACGCCACACTGGAAAGCCCGGCTCAACCCCTGGGACGTGTGACCGTGCGCGTGCGCTGTGACGGCAGCTCACCGTGGACGGTGTTCGTGCCCGCCCAGGTACGCCTGTTTCGCAACGTGGTCACCGCCACCCGCCCGCTCAAGCGCGAAGGCATCGTTTCAGAAGAGGACGTGGCCCTGCGCGAACGCGATGTAGGCTTGCTGAGCCAAGGCTTTCTCAGCTCACTGGACCAGGCCGTGGGGCAAAAGGTTATCCGACCAGCGGTCATCGACCAGGTGCTCACCCCCGCACACCTTGAACAGGCCGAAGTCGTACGTAAAGGTGACAATGTCGTGATTACCGCACGTAGCGGCACGCTCAGTGTACGCATGCCAGGTGAAGCCCTGAGCAAGGGCAGCCTCAGTGAGCAGATCAGGGTACGCAACCTGAACTCCAAACGCGTGGTAAAAGCCCGGGTAACCGGGCCCGGGCAGGTGGAAGTCGCCATGTAAGGAAGCCGAGGCAAGATCAACGCTGGCGATCAAACAGCGCTTTTCCTAAACTGTCCTCTGTCAGGGCCAAGGACTTGCCGCGCATGCCGCAGTGCATTTGCGCCTAAAGTTTTTTTCGGGTTGGCCGAAAACAAGGCAAGCGTCCAATACCCAGAGGTTTTTCAATCATGGTCATCGACTTCAGTCGTTTGAATAATTCCCCGTCCGTGACGGGCGGTGCGCGCACCGGCAGCAGCCAGGAAAACAGTTCAAGCGCTGCATCTGCCAGCACTGCTCCTGCCGCCAGCACCCAGAGCGGGGAAACCGTACACCTGAGCCAAGAGGCACAGCAGTTGCAGAAGATCAGCGAAAAGCTGCGCGAGCAACCCGTTGTCAACAGCGGCCGAGTGGCCGAGTTGAAGCAGGCGATTGCCGACGGCAGCTATAAGATCGACAGCAACCGTATCGCCAGCAAACTGCTTAATTTCGAAGCACAGCGCTAGCCCTCTGGCGCGCTGACTTCAGGACGCTGAATACCAAGAGCCAGCCATGCACGACATTACTCTGCTGCAACTGATCGAAGATGATATTGCTCCAGCGCAAGAACTGCTCGAGTTACTGCAAACCGAGCTGATAGCCTTGCACGGCCGCGATATGTCGCTGCTGGAGAACATCCTGGCCCGCAAGCAATCGCTGGTGGTGCTACTTGATCAGCAGGGGCGTCGGCGCAGCCAGGCCCTCGCCAACCTTGGCCTGAGCCCTGACCGCAGCGGTTTCGAGACCCTTGCCAGTCAGTCGCCGCTCGGCAAGCAGATGTTGGAAAAACTCGAAGAGTTGGCAAAGATCATGGCCCAGTGCCAGGCTGCCAACGAGATCAATGGTCGCTCCATCCAGATTCAGCAAGCGACCACGGCCAACCAGATTAGAATTCTCAATGGTGGCGAGTCACCGTCACTGTATGACAGCCGCGGATCCACCTCGCCCCTCGCAAAACCTCGCACACTCAGCCAAGTGTGATTAACCTATACCAAGGTGCGAAGCATGCTGGCAGAATGCCTGCGCTTGCGTGTGTGTTTTAGTCTGGAGATTGATCAACCGTGTTGAATGAAGTAGATGCTCCGCAGCCACCCAAGGTGTTGACCACCCCAATGGAAATCGCCGCCAACCTGCGGCAGCTGCAAGAGAGCCATGATCCGCTGATCATTACTTTTCATGAGCGTAGCCAGCGCTTCCAGAGCTACGTGGTAGAAGTCGACCGGGAGACCAATAAACTGGCGCTGGACGAAATGATCCCGCGTGACGGCGAACGCTTTTTGCAAAATGGCGAGCCGTTTCGTGTCGAAGGTTTTCATGACGGTGTACGTATTGCCTGGGAATCCAGCACGCCGCTGACTATCCAGGAAACTGATGGCCACCGTAGCTATCACGGCGCCCTGCCGTTGGAAGTCACCTACCACCAGCGTCGCAATGCCTTCCGCGCGGCGCTGAAGCTATCGCAGTTGGTGGATGTATTGCTGAGCGGTGACAAGCTCAAGGGTGAAGGTGCTCTCAAGGGCAAGCTTTTGGACATCTCGGCGACGGGCTGCAAACTGCGCTTCGAAGGCAATGTCGAAGAGCGCCTGCAACTCGGCCAAGTGTACGAAAAGTTCAGCGCCAGCCAATTGTTTGGCACCACCACAACGGCGGTTGAACTGCGTCACCTGCACTTTGAAGAACGCTTCAACACCACATTTGCAGGCGTACGCTTCCACAACCTGAATGGGCAAATGCAACGCAAGGTAGAGAGCTTTGTTTACCAGTTGCAGCGTGAAGCACGTCGTTTCGATAAAGACGACTACTGAGTAGCAGTTGCAAGAGCCGGTGCTACCGGCAACGGCATTGACCGGGTGCGAGCTCAATACTCGACACCCGGATCGCGCAACACTGGCACCTACACAGGCTTTGCCGGCTCCCCTCTTCCCTCCTCCGCCTGCTGCTCTTCAGCTTCGGTGTCTTCTGCCGCTACAGGCGCCTGCATTTGATCCTGGACGTCCTGCTCAGTCACCCGCGGGTCAAGTGCCGCGGCCAAGGGTGAGCTGGCTGCAGGCATCGCTACGTGCAGCAATGGCGCGTCATCGACCTGATGCAAGTTGGTGACGGCCTGAGGCCGAATCCGCCAAACCAGTACTAGCGAGAAGAATGTAAAGAAGGCGTAGAGCATCTGATCGCCCAACTGCTGCATCAGCACGCCCGCGACCAGCGGACCGATACTGGCGCCGACGCCATAGGTCACCAACAGCATCGCGGTCAATGAAACACGCCGCTCACTCTCGACATGGTCATTGGAGAATGCCACTGCCAGTGGGTACAGGCAAAACTGCAGCAGCGACACCAGGAAACCGGCAGCAAACAGCACCACCATCGGCACACTCGGCCAAATCGCCAACGGCAACGCTGCTACCGCCAAACCGATTGCCACACCACGAATCAGCACGGCGCGGTCATAACGATCGGACAACCAGCCCAGCGGCCATTGCACGAGCAACCCGGCAAAAATACAGCACCCCATGAAGATACCAACCTGCTCGGTACTCAAGCCCTGCTTGGCCGCATACAAAGGCGCCAAACCGTAGAACGAGCCAACGATCAGGCCTGACCCCAGCACAGTACTGAGCGACTGCGGTACGCGCTTGATGAAAAAGCGCGGGTCCAGCGGCGCCGGACGCAGCGGCGCCGGGTGAATACGACGGGTCAGTGCCACCGGCACCAGGCACAGAGCAAAGCACATCGCCACCAGCATCAGGAGCTCCAGCCCCAACTGCGGATGAGCGACCAGAATCAGTTGCCCCAGCACCAGCCCCAGGTACGACGCGATCATGTAACCGCTGAATACGGCGCCCCGCTGCTTGGCATCGGCCTGCTCATTGAGCCAGCTTTCGATGACCATGTACTGGCACATCATGCCCAAACCGACGATGACCCGCAGAAGGAGCCAGGCTGGCAGCCAACTGACCAGGCCATGGCCCAGCACCGCCGCCCCCACAATACCGGCGCACGTGGCGTAGGCCCGAATATGCCCGACGCGGGCAATCAGCCGGTGACCGATCTTGCCGCCCAGGGCAAGACCGAAATAGTTCGCCGCCATCAAGGCACCGACCCACAGGCTGTCAACCTGATCGGCCGCCAGGCGCAGGGCCAGGTAGGTACTTAACAGGCCCGAACCAATCAACATCATCAGAGCGGCAAAATACAGCGCGCGGAAAGACTTCCAGATCTGTCGCATCGGCGTCCCGGTTGGCTCCTTTAGCAGGTGGAAAAACTGGCTGAAAGCATAAGTGAAAAAGCACCGACGGCGCAGCAACAACAGTAGACACAAAAACAGGTGGGAAACACCGCCGACAAATCGTCAAACATTGTTTCGCCACCTGCTATTCCCCAAGCGCCTTAAAAGGCGCCATTTACGCCTGGGCTGCCAGCACTCGGCGCTCCCACGGGGTAATTTCATCGAAGAAGCTGGTCAGCTCCAGGGTCTTGGAGGCGATATAGCCCTCGATGAACTCCTTGCCAAACAGCTCGCGAGCCAGCGCACTGCGCTTCAGGCGCTCCAGCGCCGCATGCAAGGTACACGGCAACGACAGGTTGTCCGGCACCTCAAATTCACCCTGAATCGCCGGGGCGGGCGCCAACCGTTGCTCGATACCGTGCAGGCCCGCCGCCAGGCTGGCCGCCAGTGCCAGGTAAGGGTTGGTATCTGCCCCCGGCAAACGGTTCTCGACCCGCCGAGCAGCCGGACCGCTCGCCGGAATACGCAAGCCAGCAGCACGGTTGTCTTCGGACCAACACGCATTGTTCGGTGAGGCGTACGGATGGCATAGGCGTTGGTAGGAGTTCACATTAGGCGCGAACAGCGCCGTAAAGTCGGCCATGCATGCCTGCAAGCCGCCAATGAAATGATAGAAGGTGTCTGTCGCTTGACCCTCGGCGTCACTGAACACGTTACGCCCACTGTCGATGTCCACCAGGCTTTGGTGGATATGCATGGAACTGCCTGGGGTTTTGGCCAGTGGCTTGGCCATGCAAACGACCGTCAGGCCATGTTTGAGTGCGATTTCCTTGAGCAGGTGCTTGAAGAGGAAGGTCTGGTCGGCTAACAGCAGCGGGTCACCGTGCAACAGGTTGATCTCGAACTGACTGACACCCATTTCATGCATGAAGGTATCGCGCGGTAGCCCAAGGGCTTCCATGCAGCGATAGACCTCATTGAAGAACGGACGCAAACCATTGTTGGAGCTGATGCTGAAGGCTGAAGCGCCATCTTCGCGTCGACCATCCAGGCCAACAGGCGGCTGGAAGGGTTGAGTCGGGTCGCTGCTCGGTGCAAAGACGAAAAACTCAAGCTCGGTCGCAACCACGGGTTTCAAGCCATGCGCCGCATAACGTGCAATCACCGCCTTGAGTTGTGCCCGGGTAGACAATCTGCAGCCTTCGCCGCTCAAGTCATCCGCATCACAAATGGCCAAGGCACGCGGTGTATCGCTCCACGGCAAGCGATGAATCTGCTGAGGATCAGGAACAAGTGCCAGGTCACCATCATCGCTGCCGTAGAAACGGGTTGGTGGGTATCCCCCCATGATGCACTGCAACAACACCCCGCGAGCCATCTGCAAGCGCCGCCCCTCAAGGAAACCTTCGGCGGTCATTACCTTCCCGCGAGGCACACCGTTCAGGTCCGGAGTGACGCATTCGATTTCATCAATGCCCGTCAATCGCTCGGCGAGTGAACGTTGGCCATTGCTCGTCATGACTTGATCCTTATTGTTTTAGCAAGCCGCGAACGGCGACGTGTACAAAATAAGCACCAGCCGTTCAAAATATCAAGCACTTAAGCGCAGCTGCCTTAAGCAATAGCTATAAAAAGCGGTATTGCCTTTGATCAAATCGACGTAGTGTCAATTATTACGCTACACCTACCCGCGCAGGGTCAGGCCGTTGGCAGGCAATGGCAAGGCGGTCTTGTAGCGCACCTGCTTGAGGGCAAAGCTGGAGCGAATGTTGGCCACACCCGGCAGGCGCGTCAGGTAATCGAGAAAGCGCTCCAGCGCCTGGATGCTGGGCAACAACACCCGCAATAGATAGTCAGGATCGCCAGTCATCAAGTAGCACTCCATGACCTCCGGGCGCTCGGCGATCTCCTCTTCAAAGCGATGCAGCGCCTGCTCCACCTGCTTCTCCAGGCTGACGTGGATGAACACATTGACATCCAGCCCCAACACCTCGGGCGCCAGCAAGGTCACCTGCTGGCGAATCACCCCCAACTCTTCCATCGCCTTGACCCGGTTGAAGCAGGGTGTCGGGGAGAGATTCACCGAGCGGGCAAGCTCGGCGTTGGTGATACGAGCATTTTCCTGGAGGCTGTTGAGAATGCCGATATCGGTGCGATCCAGTTTACGCATGAGAAAAACTCACCTGTTTTTTATCTTTATAAAGAATATTTATCCGCAAGCTATCGTAAAGGCAATGAACATCAGAAAAATATTCTTCAGGCTCGGGAATATGATGTAGGACAAGACTGACTGCCTGGTCACAAGCCAACGTCAGTAGCGACCGCTTCAAAGCTCACAAAAACACAAGACAGAGCGAGCGTAAAAAAGCATGAACGAGTACGCCCCCCTGCGTTTGCATGTGCCCGAGCCTACAGGCCGGCCAGGCTGCCAGACCGACTTTTCCTACCTGCGCCTGAACGACGCCGGAAAGGTTCGCAAACCCCCTATCGATGTTGAAGCCGCTGACACTGCAGACCTGGCGTATAGCCTGATCCGCGTGCTCGACGACCAAGGTAACGCGCTCGGCCCATGGGCCGAAGGCATTGAGCCGCAGGTCTTGCGCCAAGGCATGCGGACCATGCTCAAGACGCGGTTGTTCGACAACCGCATGGTGGTTGCCCAACGCCAGAAGAAAATGTCCTTTTATATGCAGAGCCTTGGCGAGGAAGCCATCGGCAGCGCTCAGGCCCTGGCCTTGAACCGCACCGACATGTGCTTTCCGACCTACCGTCAACAAAGCATCCTGATGGCGCGTGATGTATCGCTGGTAGACATGATCTGCCAGCTGCTGTCCAACGAGCGCGACCCGCTCAAGGGCCGTCAACTGCCGATCATGTACTCGGTGCGTGACGCCGGCTTCTTCAGCATCAGCGGCAACCTCGCGACCCAGTTCGTGCAGGCCGTAGGCTGGGCCATGGCGTCGGCCATCAAGGGCGACACCAAAATCGCATCCGCCTGGATCGGCGACGGGGCTACCGCCGAGTCGGATTTCCACACGGCCTTGACGTTTGCCCACGTCTACCGTACACCCGTGATCCTCAACGTGGTGAACAATCAGTGGGCTATCTCGACCTTCCAGGCCATCGCCGGGGGCGAATCCACCACTTTCGCCGGCCGCGGCGTGGGTTGCGGGATTGCCTCACTGCGGGTCGACGGTAACGACTTCATTGCTGTCTACGCGGCCTCGCAATGGGCCGCAGAACGTGCGCGGCGCGGCATGGGACCGAGCCTGATCGAATGGGTGACCTACCGTGCCGGCCCGCACTCGACGTCGGACGATCCCTCCAAGTACCGCCCGGCCGACGACTGGAGCCACTTCCCGCTGGGCGACCCGATCATGCGCCTGAAACAACACCTGATTGCCATCGGCCAATGGTCCGAGAAAGAGCATCAGGAAGTCAGCGCCGAACTGGAAGCCGAGATCATCGCCGCGCAGAAAGAGGCTGAGCAGTATGGCACCCTTGCGGGCGGCCAGATGCCAAGCCCGGCGTCCATCTTCGAGGACGTCTATAAGGAAATGCCTGAGCACCTGCGTCGGCAACGCCAGGAACTGGGGATCTGACATGAACGATCACAACAACAATATCCAGTTGGAAACGGCCATGGCGACGACCACAATGACCATGATCCAGGCCCTGCGCTCGGCCATGGACATCATGCTAGAGCGCGATGACAACGTGGTGATCTACGGCCAGGACGTCGGCTACTTCGGCGGCGTGTTCCGCTGTACCGAAGGCCTGCAGAACAAGTACGGCAAATCCCGCGTTTTTGATGCGCCGATCTCCGAGAGCGGCATCGTCGGTACCGCCGTGGGCATGGGTGCCTATGGCCTGCGCCCGGTCGTGGAGATTCAGTTCGCCGACTACTTCTACCCCGCCTCCGACCAGATCGTGTCGGAAATGGCCCGCCTGCGCTACCGGTCAGCCGGCGAGTTCATCGCCCCACTGACCCTGCGCATGCCCTGTGGTGGCGGTATCTATGGCGGCCAGACCCACAGTCAGAGCCCTGAGGCGATGTTCACTCAGGTGTGTGGCCTGCGCACCGTCATGCCATCCAACCCTTACGACGCCAAGGGCCTGTTGATCGCCTCGATCGAGAACGATGACCCGGTGATTTTCCTCGAGCCCAAGCGTCTGTACAACGGCCCGTTCGACGGCCATCACGACCGTCCGGTAACCCCGTGGTCAAAACACCCGGCCAGCGCCGTGCCGGACGGTTACTACACCGTGCCGCTGGACAAGGCCGCCATCACCCGCCCAGGCAAAGCCGTTACCGTACTGACCTATGGCACCACGGTGTATGTGTCCCAGGTGGCCGCCGAAGAAGTGGGGATCGACGCCGAGGTCATCGACCTACGCAGCCTATGGCCGCTGGACCTGGAAACTATCGTCAACTCCGTGAAGAAGACCGGTCGCTGCGTAGTCGTGCATGAAGCCACCCGCACCTGTGGTTTTGGCGCCGAGCTGGTCGCCCTGATCCAGGAGCATTGCTTCCATTACCTTGAAGCGCCGATCGAACGCGTCACCGGTTGGGACACCCCCTACCCGCACGCACAGGAGTGGGCGTACTTCCCCGGCCCATCACGAGTGGGCGCGGCATTGAAACGGGTCATGGAGGTCTGAATGGGCACGCACGTCATCAAGATGCCGGACATCGGCGAAGGCATCGCACAAGTTGAGCTGGTGGAGTGGTTCGTCAAAGTCGGCGACACCATCACCGAAGATCAGGTCGTCGCTGACGTCATGACCGACAAGGCGACAGTGGAGATTCCCTCTCCTGTCAGCGGCAAGGTGCTGGCCCTTGGCGGTCAGCCCGGTGAAGTCATGGCCGTGGGCAGCGAGCTGATACGCATCGAAGTCGAGGGTGCCGGCAACCTGCAAGAAGCCACTTCGGCACCTGCTGCGGCGCCCCAGGCAACCGTGGCCCCGGCTGTGCCAGCCCCTGCCCCTGAAGCAGCAGCTACAGCTCCCAAAGCCCCGACTGCTACAGCGGCATCGTACGAACCGGCGCCGTTTGTTGCGCGTGAGGCCAACGAGCGGCCACTCGCATCACCCGCCGTACGCAAACGCGCGCTGGATGCCGGTATCGAGCTGCGCTACGTGCAGGGCAGTGGCCCTGCCGGACGTATCCTGCATGAAGACCTGGATGCGTTTTTGGCGCAGCCGACCACAACGTCCACCTCCGTACCTGGCGGCTACGCCAAGCGCACCGATGCCGAACAAATTCCGGTGATCGGCCTGCGCCGCAAGATCGCCCAGCGCATGCAGGATGCCAAGCGTCGGGTAGCACACTTCAGCTACGTCGAGGAAATCGACGTCACAGCGCTGGAAGAACTGCGCGTCCATCTCAATGAAAAATGGGGCCACAGCCGCGGCAAACTGACTCTGTTGCCGTTCCTGGTCCGCGCCATGGTCGTGGCCTTGCGTGATTTCCCGCAAATCAATGCGCACTACGACGATGAGGCACAGGTCATTACCCGCCACGGCGCCGTGCATGTTGGCATCGCGACCCAGGGCGACAACGGCCTGATGGTGCCGGTGTTACGCCACGCAGAAGCCGGCAGCCTGTGGACCAATGCCAGCGAAATCGTTCGGCTGGCTACCGCTGCGCGCACCAACAAGGCCAGCCGTGAGGAGCTTTCCGGCTCAACCATCACCCTGACCAGCCTCGGCGCATTAGGCGGGATTGTCAGCACACCAGTGGTCAACACCCCAGAGGTGGCCATTGTCGGTGTCAACCGCATTGTCGAACGCCCCATGGTCGTCAAAGGCCAAATTGTTGTGCGCAAAATGATGAACCTCTCCAGCTCGTTCGATCACCGGGTGGTCGATGGCATGGACGCAGCGCTCTTCATTCAGGCCATTCGAGGCCTGCTCGAACAACCCGCCAGCCTGTTTGTGGAGTGATCATGCAACAGACCCTGAACACCACCCTGCTGATCATTGGTGGCGGCCCCGGCGGCTATGTGGCGGCGATTCGTGCCGGCCAGCTGGGCATCCCGACCGTACTGATCGAAGGTCAGGCACTGGGCGGAACCTGCCTGAACATCGGCTGCATTCCGTCCAAGGCGCTGATCCATGTCGCCGAGCAGTTCCACCAGACCCACGCCCACAGCCAGCACTCAGCACTGGGTATCCATGTCGCACCGCCGACTCTGGACATTACGCAAAGCGTTGCCTGGAAAGACGGTATCGTCGATCGCCTGACCAGCGGGGTCGCGGCCCTGCTGAAAAAGCACGGCGTGAAGGTGATCCACGGCTGGGCGCGCATCCTTGACGGCAAAACGGTCGAGGTTGATGGCCAGAACCTGCGCGTCCAGTGCGAGCACCTGCTGCTCGCCACCGGTTCCAGCAGCGTCGAACTGCCCATGCTGCCGTTGGGCGGCCCGATTGTTTCGTCCACCGAAGCCTTGGCGCCCACTCATCTGCCCAAGCGCCTGACTGTCGTCGGGGCCGGCTACATTGGCCTTGAGCTGGGTATTGCTTACCGCAAACTGGGCGTCGAGGTCAGCGTGATCGAAGCCCGTGAGCGGATCCTGCCAACCTACGACAGCGAGCTCACACAACCGGTAGCCGAGTCGCTGAAAAAACTCGGTATTACCCTGTACCTCAAGCACAGCGTCGAAGGCTTTGATGCTGCCACGCAGAGCCTGAATGTGCGCGACCCGGCCGGTGAGCCACTGTCATTGGCTACCGATCAGGTACTGGTGGCTGTTGGTCGCCGTCCACGGACGCAGGGCTTCAATCTGGAGTCCCTCGACCTGAAAATGAACGGCAGCGCCATTACCATCGATGCACATTGCCAAACCAGCATGCGCAATGTCTGGGCGATCGGCGACCTGAGCGGTGAGCCGATGCTCGCGCACCGCGCAATGGCACAAGGTGAAATGGTTGCCGAACTGATTGCAGGCAAGCAACGCCGCTTCGAGCCGGTAGCCATTGCCGCCGTGTGTTTTACCGATCCGGAGCTGGTAGTGGTCGGCAAAACGCCGGAGAACGTGCAGCAGGAAGGTCTGGACTGCATCGTTGCGCAATTCCCCTTCGCGGCCAACGGTCGCGCGATGACCCTGGAATCGAAAAGTGGCTTCGTACGCGTGGTTGCGCGCCGCGACAACCACCTGATTCTTGGCTGGCAAGCGGTGGGCGTGGGCGTTTCGGAGCTGTCCACAGCCTTCGCGCAGTCACTGGAGATGGGCGCCTGCCTTGAAGATGTCGCTGGCACCATTCACGCGCACCCGACCTTGGGTGAAGCCGTACAGGAAGCAGCATTGCGCGCATTGGGGCACGCTCTGCATTTGTAACCCAGCACTGCGCCACACGCGTTAGCGCCCACCGCAAGGTGGGCGTTTTGCGTTCCAGATACCGACGAGCTCAACCGACCCGGTTCTTACCTGCAGCTTTGGCACTGTACAACGCTTGATCGGCGCGGTTGACCAATTGCTCTGGCAGTTCTTCATTCGCCCATTCAGCCACACCGAAACTGGCAGTCAATCGATACTCCCCCACAGCGGGAAGCAGACTCAATTGCTGCAGGATGCACCCAGCCCGCTCACGGGCAAGCGCTTGCGTGCTGTGGGGCATGACAATCATGAACTCATCGCCGCCCCAACGCGCGAGCAGGTCCTGTGAGCGCAAACAGGTCTTGATGCACTCGACCACCTGAAGGAGTACCCGGTCGCCTCGGACATGACCATATCGGTCATTGATCAGCTTGAAATCATCCAGATCGATGACGACCAATGAAAGCGGCTGGCGAAACCGTCGAGAGCGCTCACACTCTTGGCGCAGCACCTTTTCCAGGCGATAACGGTTGGCAACCAGCGTCAGCGCGTCGCGCTCGGCCAGAACGCGATTATCTTCGAGCTGGCGCTGCAGTTGCTCATTGACCCAGGACAACTCGCGGGTTCGCGCAGCAACCAGGGCTTCCAGTGAGTGATTCTTCTGCTCGAGTTGCTGCACCAGGCGCTTGCGATCGTCGATATCGCGATGGGCGCCAAGCATCCGCGCAACCGAACCGTCAGCGTTACGTGCGATCACACGGCCGCGGTCTTCGACCCACAGGTAACTGCCATCCCGACGACGACAACGGTACTCAATGCGGTACTCATCGACCTGCTGGTTCAGGTAGGCCTCAAAATGCGCCATCACCCGTGGATAGTCCTCCGGGTGAATGAGACGTTCCCAGGTGAACACCGTGTTGTCCAGCGAATGGCTGGCATGGCCAAGCATCCGGTACCAACCCGGGTTGCGGTAGACATGACCTGTGTTGGCATTCCAGTCCCAGATACCATCGCTGATCAGATCCAGCAGCGTGTTCAGTTGCTCTTCAGCAAATTCGCCAGGCACTACCTTCGTGTGTGTGGATTCATGACTCACCGCCATTCCCCCTGTTTACCGCTTGTTCCACTGAACTGAATAGACTAAAGCACAGTACCGACGCTGGTACGGGATCAACGGTTATGGCGCTTGATAATGTCTGCCAGTGTGGCGGTCATCATTGCCGTCGAGACACCGAACATCAGAATGCCGTTACCAGCCTCCAGCGGGCTGAGCAGGCGCCAATGTTCTGACAACACCACATCGCCATAACCGACCGTGGAAAAGGTTACGCCAGAGAAATAAACCGCTGTAGAAAAGTCGGTGAACTCGCCTAGCAGCAGATACAGCACGGCCCACAGGGCCATCTGGATGAAGTTGCCAAACAGCATCAGCGACATCACCAGCGACAACAACATGATGCTGGTCACAGGGCCGATTTTGCCACTCTGCGGCCGCAGGCGCAGGTAAAGACGTAGCGTGAGCACAACAAACAGCGCCTGCAGAATCAGGCACAACAGCATTACCGGTAAGCCTGTCAGCATGTTGTGCAACATAGTGATGCCCCAAGAATGGCAAACCTGCTGCCCCTTGCAACTGATCCATACAACCGCATGGCACCGTGATTTTAGCTTTTCAAACAGGTTCTGCACGAACACGGTGACAGCAGGGCAACATGGAAAACAGGTGCAGTGCACACGCCCCGATGCGCATCCTACGCACCCGATCCAAGCTGCTACGCTTGAGTGAGGCCCCCCAAACGGCTCCTCGCGATGCCGCATTTACCATACTGGAAGGTTGATTCAGGGGTAACAAGCCAGGCTGACAGGTGAGTTCAAGAGTGTTGCGCACAGGAGTAAAAATGCCTTCCAACAAGAAATCATCGACCAAACGCGCAGCGAAAAAATCGGCAACCCATGTATTGGAGCCCAGCTTCCGCTCACGTAAAGAACGCCTTCACCAGGGCGAAAGCCTGCGTGAGAAAGTACCGCTGTCCAGCCATGCGGTATGGAAGCCACCACGCAAGCACCGCAACCCGATCGACATTCTCGAAGCCTCCAACCGCTACCGACTTGCCAGCCTGGTACCCATTCGCTATGGGCGCATGCTACGCAGCGCGTTTACTTTCCTACGAGGTTCGGACGGCCTGATGGCCCATGACCTGGCCATGACCCCGAGTACCGGCATCCACGTCCAGGCTTGCGGCGATTGTCATCTATTGAACTTCGGACTATTTGCGACCCCCGAGCGCAACCTGATTTTCGACATCAACGACTTCGACGAAACACTTCCTGCGCCATGGGAGTGGGATGTCAAACGTCTGGCGATCAGCTTTGCGGTAGCGGCACGCGATAACCAGTTCAGCGCCAAGGAAGCTGAAGCCTGCGCAGTCGAATGTGTTCGTGCTTACCGCGAGCGCCTGCGTGGATGTTCAAAAATGAGCCCGCTGGAAGTCTGGTATGACCGTCTCGATGCCCAAACGATTCTTGAGATGTCACCCAACTCAAAAACCAGAAGGAATCGGGAAGAGTTGATTGCAAAAGCCAAGACCCGTGTCGGTGACTACCTCTATCCGACCATCAGCGGCGAGGTCGGCGGGCGGCGACGCCTGATCGATCAACCGCCCATACTGTTTCACGTGTATGAAAAGGACTTTGAGCAGAACGTCAAAATAGCACTGGAGGATTACAGGATTTCTCTACCCCATGAACGCCGGGTGCTTTTCGATCGCTACCGCATGGAAGATATTGCGGTCAAGGCCGTTGGTATCGGCAGTGTCGGTACCTACTGTTTTGTCAGCCTGTTCTTTTCTGCGGAGAACCACCCACTGCTCCTGCAGTTCAAGGAAGCGAGCCCTTCCGTCCTTGAACCTTATGCGGGCAAGAGCACCTACGCAAACAACGGTCAGCGCGTGGTTACCGGGCAGCGCTTGATGCAGTCTTCCAGCGATATTTTTCTGGGGTGGACTCAAGGCAAAAATGGTCGCCACTTTTTTGTTCGGCAGTTGCGGGACATGAAAATGTCGGCACCTATTGAACGCGCGACGGCAGCACAGCTGAAGATGTACGCAGAGATGTGCGGTATGACACTGGCTCGATCACATGCCAAATCGGGTGATGCCGCAATGATCAGCGGCTATCTGGGCAAATCGGATGAATTCGACAAAGCCATCGGCAAATTTGCCATGGCCTATGCCAATCAAAACGCCAAAGACCATGCCGCGCTGGTGGCGGCAGAAAGATCCGGGCGGATCAAAGCGCTGATCGAGGAGGAGTAATGCCCCCCTCTGTACCGAAGATCAAGTGCTTACTGAGCCCCACCCGTATCGCTACGCTGCTCGCCGCAGCGTTCTACATCGCGGGGTGCACCACCCTGGGGCCGGCCTCGGTGCAACGTGATCGAACCGACTATGGCGGTGCACTGGCCACGACCTGGAAGGAGCAGACGCTGCTCAACATCGTCAAGCTGCGCTATGGCGATGCTCCGGTCTATCTGGATGTGTCATCCGTGATCAGTTCCAGCGCCATGGAGAGCCAGGTCAGCCTGGGAGCCAATTGGTTTTCCGGATGGCCCAATGACGGAAACAGCCAGGCAATCGGTGCCTATGGCCGTTATACCGATCGCCCAACCATCAGCTACACACCCATCTCAGGGGAGAAGTTCTCCCGCTACCTGTTGCAACCCCTTTCCCCTGCCGCAGTATTTTCTCTGATCCAGGCGGGCTACCCCATTGATCGGGTATTGCAACTGACCACACGAGCGGTCAACGGTGTATACAACCGGTCGGCCTCCACCGTCCGCGCACGCGCAGCAGATCCACGCTTTTATCAGATGCTTGAAACCCTCAGGCGAATACAACGTTCAGAAGCCTTGGGGATGCGAATCAACCAGCCTGGCGACAAAGAAAATACGCTGATCATTGTCAACCGTGGCGTCCCCGAAGCAGTCAGCAACGACAGTCGTGCCGTACGGGAAATCCTGAATTTGCGTCCCGATGCGACTGAGCTGGCACTGACCTTCGGCATGGTGCAACGCAACGACACCGAGGTAGCGTTGCTCACCCGCTCCATGTCGGAAATATTCGTGGAGCTCGCCGCAACAGCCGAAGTACCGCCGATTCATTTGCAGGAGGGCCGGGCGAACCCGGCGCCTCCCGAGCCAGACCCGAATAGCCTGTGGGACCAGCCACTGGTAGTATCCATTCAAGTGCGACCCGCCCCGCAGATGCCTATGCCGCCGTACCCTATCGCGGCTATTGGTTCTGGATCGACGACCGAGACATGCGTTCCAAATCAGAGTTCCTGTTTATCCTCGTCCTGTTCTCGTTGGCCGAGACAGGAGTAGCACCACAGGCGCCAGTCATAACCGTGCCGGCTAACTGATAGGGTTGCGATACAAGGTAAGCAAACCTGCTGTCTGTAGGTGGCAAGGTCTAGCTGGATTGAGCAATGCTCTCCTCCGAAACCTCATCCAGCCCCTCCTGCTGCGCCGTTGACTCAGTGACAACACTGAAGTCGCTCACCTCAACAGCCCCCTGCCCATAACCCAGAAGATGGAAGGAAAATGCCTTGCGCGGTTCCGGGTTATAGAAACTGAAATCCATCTCCAGCGGTTGATCCGGTGTAACAAGCATTTCTGCAGGCAGCGCCAGAGGCACATCCTGCTCCAACTGCTTGGCCTTGAGCAGGATGTAGGCGTTGTGCTGTGGGTCCGCAGAGCGCACAGTCAGGCGCACACGCGTATGTGACCCCTTGGGCATTTCCAGATACTGGGCACCGATCAGGTTATCTGCCCAGTCATCGTCGATCTGCGCTTTGAGTGGGATGATGGCGGCACTGCCAAATTGATAGTGCTGGTTCAATGGTGTGCGCAGCAGCGTCTGATCCAGGGCAGCAGCCCGTGCCGCAATCTGTCGAGCGCGCTTACCGCCATACTGTCCAAGCAAGGTCACCCGGTCCTCAATGAAGCCTGGACTGGCGTAGTATCGGCAGCGTTGTTGAAAATCGCACTCGGTCAACGTCCCCTGGCCATCGTGATAACGAAGCTTGCCATTGGTGAATGACATGATCTCGCGACCCGTTTCATAGTTTCGAAACAGCGAGCGACCACTCAGGGCCTGCGGTACAGGCAACGCAAAATAGTCGAGTATCGAGGCACTCAGGTCGACATGCCCATAAACGCCGGTCTTCACCTTGGGCAACTGCTCCTGTTCAGGAGCCAGCATCAGGTTGAACCCCCAGGATGAAGCCAGCCGAACCCCATCGATACCGTGGGATTCGTCCGAGGTGATAACCACCAGTGTGTCTTTCAAGATACCCTGGCGCTCAAGGCCCGCAAGGAATTGCCCAAGCGCATCATCCAGATAACCCACGGCGGCCTGCTTGGGCGTGTCATAACGCTGCAGGTAGTCCTCCGGCGCGGAGTACGGTTGGTGTGTTCCAACGGTCAGCAGGGTGAGCATCCAGGGCTTCGGCTGTTTCTGTAACTGCCCAACGTAATCCATTGCCCCCTCGAAAAACGCCTTGTCATCCTTGCCCCACGGAAAATGCAGATACGAGGCATTGGTAAACCAATCGAGGCCCAGCGTAGTCTCGAAGCCGATGTGCGGCATGATCTTGTCTTTAGCCATGAAACGCAGACCTGCACCTTGCAGGTAGTGCGTGGCAAACCCGTGCTTACGTAGCTGAGCAGGCAGGCACGCCTGGTTACGCTCGCTCTGGGTCAGCATCTCGACTCCCTTCGGCGTACCATTGTCGAGCTTGTCGTAATCACCGCACAGCATGGCGTACAGCCCCCGAATCGTCTGGTGGCTGTGCAGCACATAGTCCGGCGTATTCATGCCGCGCTCTGACCAGCGCGTCAAATTAGGCATCAGGTTTTCTTGATAGCGGCTGTGCAACGCCTGACGATTGACCCCAACATAGGCGCCAGGAATACCTTCCAGCGCGATAATCAGCACGTTGCGTGCGCGCCCCGCGGCTGGCAGCAACCTTTCGCCATTCAGATCCAGCTGCGTAAGCCCTGCCATCTGGGGAGCAACCTCGGTAACGTCGCCCTCCCACCACTCTTGCGCTCGCGTCTGAAGATCGCCAACACTGGCAGCCAAAAGCTGATGCGGCAGATTGAACTGATGCCATTGGTCTGCATCGGAGGCATGCAGGTGCTGCCCCCCCCAATGGGCAATCAATAACAATATTGGTGCAGCCCAGGCTTTGCCAGACCAACGAGGGGACAACGCCGAAGGGGCTGTCCATTGGGTGATGAGCCATACCGTAAGGCCGATCAACAACGCGGCAGCAAGCCAGGGTTGAGCGAAACCGCCTCCAGTAGAATTCTCCAGGAACTGAGGATCGACCAGGTAGTGCACGTCTGTAATGTTCGGCAGCCGCCCCACTGCACTGACCAGCTCGGCAGCAGCCAGTGTCAACAGGCTCCACACCAGCAACACCGGAAGCGCCAACCACCACGGCCGTTGATGCAGTAACACAATGAGTAGACTGCCGATGGCCATGTCGGACAGGTATCCAAATACATCAGACCAACCTAACGCTGCACGCAGGCACAACGGAATGAGCAGCACCAGTCCGACCAGAGCAGTTAGACGAGCATGCGGGTGCTGTAGCCAGCGACGTATAACATTCACAAAAACCTTCCAGCCATCAAAGCGTCATAAACATGTGCTGAATGGTACCAAGCGAAAGGCAAGAAAGGGGGAGCAACTACAGGAGGCGGCATCACTGGCGACGTTTCCAGGCCAGAAAGACAAAACCCCTACCTGCATGTGCAGATAGGGGTTTCGGAATTTAATCTTGACGATGACCTACTCTCACATGGGGAAACCCCACACTACCATCGGCGATGCATCGTTTCACTGCTGAGTTCGGGATGGGATCAGGTGGTTCCAATGCTCTATGGTCGTCAAGAAATTCTGTGTACCAGACCGTCTTTCGACGCTCCAGCAAATCGGGTATGTGATAGTTGTGAGTCGCAAACTTTCGGTTCGTTTCGTCTTCACAACACCGCAATCTGGTCGTTTCGACGCAAATTGCTTGGGTGTTATATGGTCAAGCCTCACGGGCAATTAGTATTGGTTAGCTCAATGCCTCACAGCACTTACACACCCAACCTATCAACGTCGTAGTCTTCGACGGCCCTTCAGGGAGCTCAAGGCTCCAGTGAGATCTCATCTTGAGGCAAGTTTCCCGCTTAGATGCTTTCAGCGGTTATCTCTTCCGAACATAGCTACCCGGCAATGCCACTGGCGTGACAACCGGAACACCAGAGGTTCGTCCACTCCGGTCCTCTCGTACTAGGAGCAGCCCCTCTCAAATCTCAAACGTCCACGGCAGATAGGGACCGAACTGTCTCACGACGTTCTAAACCCAGCTCGCGTACCACTTTAAATGGCGAACAGCCATACCCTTGGGACCGGCTTCAGCCCCAGGATGTGATGAGCCGACATCGAGGTGCCAAACACCGCCGTCGATATGAACTCTTGGGCGGTATCAGCCTGTTATCCCCGGAGTACCTTTTATCCGTTGAGCGATGGCCCTTCCATACAGAACCACCGGATCACTAAGACCTACTTTCGTACCTGCTCGACGTGTCTGTCTCGCAGTCAAGCGCGCTTTTGCCTTTATACTCTACGACCGATTTCCGACCGGTCTGAGCGCACCTTCGTACTCCTCCGTTACTCTTTAGGAGGAGACCGCCCCAGTCAAACTACCCACCATACACTGTCCTCGATCCGGATGACGGACCTGAGTTAGAACCTCAAAGTTGCCAGGGTGGTATTTCAAGGATGGCTCCACGCGAACTGGCGTCCACGCTTCAAAGCCTCCCACCTATCCTACACAAGCAAATTCAAAGTCCAGTGCAAAGCTATAGTAAAGGTTCACGGGGTCTTTCCGTCTAGCCGCGGATACACTGCATCTTCACAGCGATTTCAATTTCACTGAGTCTCGGGTGGAGACAGCGCCGCCATCGTTACGCCATTCGTGCAGGTCGGAACTTACCCGACAAGGAATTTCGCTACCTTAGGACCGTTATAGTTACGGCCGCCGTTTACCGGGGCTTCGATCAAGAGCTTCGCGTTAGCTAACCCCATCAATTAACCTTCCGGCACCGGGCAGGCGTCACACCCTATACGTCCACTTTCGTGTTTGCAGAGTGCTGTGTTTTTAATAAACAGTCGCAGCGGCCTGGTATCTTCGACCGGCATGGGCTTACGGAGCAAGTCCTTCACCCTCACCGGCGCACCTTCTCCCGAAGTTACGGTGCCATTTTGCCTAGTTCCTTCACCCGAGTTCTCTCAAGCGCCTTGGTATTCTCTACCCAACCACCTGTGTCGGTTTGGGGTACGGTTCCTGGTTATCTGAAGCTTAGAAGCTTTTCTTGGAAGCATGGCATCAACCACTTCGCGCTCTAAAGAGCACTCGTCATCAGCTCTCGGCCTTAAGATCCCGGATTTACCTAAGATCTCAGCCTACCACCTTAAACTTGGACAACCAACGCCAAGCTGGCCTAGCCTTCTCCGTCCCTCCATCGCAATAACCAGAAGTACAGGAATATTAACCTGTTTTCCATCGACTACGCTTTTCAGCCTCGCCTTAGGGACCGACTAACCCTGCGTCGATTAACGTTGCGCAGGAAACCTTGGTCTTTCGGCGTGGGAGTTTTTCACTCCCATTGTCGTTACTCATGTCAGCATTCGCACTTCTGATACCTCCAGCAAGCTTCTCAACTCACCTTCACAGGCTTACAGAACGCTCCTCTACCGCGTCACCTAAGTGACACCCGTAGCTTCGGTGCATGGTTTGAGCCCCGTTACATCTTCCGCGCAGGCCGACTCGACTAGTGAGCTATTACGCTTTCTTTAAAGGGTGGCTGCTTCTAAGCCAACCTCCTAGCTGTCTAAGCCTTCCCACATCGTTTCCCACTTAACCATGACTTTGGGACCTTAGCTGACGGTCTGGGTTGTTTCCCTTTTCACGACGGACGTTAGCACCCGCCGTGTGTCTCCCATGCTCGGCACTTGTAGGTATTCGGAGTTTGCATCGGTTTGGTAAGTCGGGATGACCCCCTAGCCGAAACAGTGCTCTACCCCCTACAGTGATACATGAGGCGCTACCTAAATAGCTTTCGAGGAGAACCAGCTATCTCCGAGCTTGATTAGCCTTTCACTCCGATCCACAGGTCATCCGCTAACTTTTCAACGGTAGTCGGTTCGGTCCTCCAGTCAGTGTTACCTAACCTTCAACCTGCCCATGGATAGATCGCCCGGTTTCGGGTCTATACCCAGCGACTAAACGCCCTATTAAGACTCGCTTTCGCTACGCCTCCCCTATTCGGTTAAGCTCGCCACTGAATATAAGTCGCTGACCCATTATACAAAAGGTACGCAGTCACCTAACAAGTAGGCTCCCACTGCTTGTACGCATACGGTTTCAGGATCTATTTCACTCCCCTCTCCGGGGTTCTTTTCGCCTTTCCCTCACGGTACTAGTTCACTATCGGTCAGTCAGTAGTATTTAGCCTTGGAGGATGGTCCCCCCATATTCAGACAAAGTTTCTCGTGCTCCGTCCTACTCGATTTCATTGATAAGAGATTTTCGCGTACAGGGCTATCACCCACTATGGCCGCACTTTCCAGAGCGTTCCGCTAATCTCAAATCAACTTAAGGGCTAGTCCCCGTTCGCTCGCCACTACTAAGGGAATCTCGGTTGATTTCTTTTCCTCAGGGTACTTAGATGTTTCAGTTCCCCTGGTTCGCCTCTTGCACCTATGTATTCAGTACAAGATACCTAGGTTATCCTAGGTGGGTTCCCCCATTCAGAGATCTCCGGATCAAAGTCTGTTTGCCGACTCCCCGAAGCTTATCGCAGGCTACCACGTCTTTCATCGCCTCTGACTGCCAAGGCATCCACCGTATGCGCTTCTTCACTTGACCATATAACCCCAAGCAATCTGGTTATACTGTGAAGACGACATTCGCCGAAAATTCGCAATACTCTTAAGACTTAAGAGACACTCACAAATTTTACCTTAGCCTGAATAAACACCAGTGAAAGTGCTATTCAGTCTATTTCTATCACATACCCAAATTTTTAAAGAACGATTCTGAAAAAGTTCAGAAATCAATATTCGACGCGAATATTCATTTCTAAGCTTTGACAGACTAGGTAACCGCGTTTCCTAATCAGGAAACCGGCCTTCTCGTCTTCTTCAATGAATCAAGCAATTCGTGTGGGAGCTTATAAAGCAGCTGATGTCGTCGATTAAGGAGGTGATCCAGCCGCAGGTTCCCCTACGGCTACCTTGTTACGACTTCACCCCAGTCATGAATCACACCGTGGTAACCGTCCCCCCGAAGGTTAGACTAGCTACTTCTGGTGCAACCCACTCCCATGGTGTGACGGGCGGTGTGTACAAGGCCCGGGAACGTATTCACCGCGACATTCTGATTCGCGATTACTAGCGATTCCGACTTCACGCAGTCGAGTTGCAGACTGCGATCCGGACTACGATCGGTTTTGTGAGATTAGCTCCACCTCGCGGCTTGGCAACCCTCTGTACCGACCATTGTAGCACGTGTGTAGCCCAGGCCGTAAGGGCCATGATGACTTGACGTCATCCCCACCTTCCTCCGGTTTGTCACCGGCAGTCTCCTTAGAGTGCCCACCATAACGTGCTGGTAACTAAGGACAAGGGTTGCGCTCGTTACGGGACTTAACCCAACATCTCACGACACGAGCTGACGACAGCCATGCAGCACCTGTCTCAATGTTCCCGAAGGCACCAATCCATCTCTGGAAAGTTCATTGGATGTCAAGGCCTGGTAAGGTTCTTCGCGTTGCTTCGAATTAAACCACATGCTCCACCGCTTGTGCGGGCCCCCGTCAATTCATTTGAGTTTTAACCTTGCGGCCGTACTCCCCAGGCGGTCAACTTAATGCGTTAGCTGCGCCACTAAAATCTCAAGGATTCCAACGGCTAGTTGACATCGTTTACGGCGTGGACTACCAGGGTATCTAATCCTGTTTGCTCCCCACGCTTTCGCACCTCAGTGTCAGTATGAGCCCAGGTGGTCGCCTTCGCCACTGGTGTTCCTTCCTATATCTACGCATTTCACCGCTACACAGGAAATTCCACCACCCTCTGCCCTACTCTAGCTCGCCAGTTTTGGATGCAGTTCCCAGGTTGAGCCCGGGGATTTCACATCCAACTTAACGAACCACCTACGCGCGCTTTACGCCCAGTAATTCCGATTAACGCTTGCACCCTCTGTATTACCGCGGCTGCTGGCACAGAGTTAGCCGGTGCTTATTCTGTCGGTAACGTCAAAACAGCAAGGTATTAGCTTACTGCCCTTCCTCCCAACTTAAAGTGCTTTACAATCCGAAGACCTTCTTCACACACGCGGCATGGCTGGATCAGGCTTTCGCCCATTGTCCAATATTCCCCACTGCTGCCTCCCGTAGGAGTCTGGACCGTGTCTCAGTTCCAGTGTGACTGATCATCCTCTCAGACCAGTTACGGATCGTCGCCTTGGTGAGCCATTACCTCACCAACTAGCTAATCCGACCTAGGCTCATCTGATAGCGCAAGGCCCGAAGGTCCCCTGCTTTCTCCCGTAGGACATATGCGGTATTAGCGTTCCTTTCGAAACGTTGTCCCCCACTATCAGGCAGATTCCTAGGTATTACTCACCCGTCCGCCGCTGAATCAAGGAGCAAGCTCCCGTCATCCGCTCGACTTGCATGTGTTAGGCCTGCCGCCAGCGTTCAATCTGAGCCATGATCAAACTCTTCAGTTCAATACTGCTTGGGTTTTGAGAAAACCCTAAACTTGGCTCAGCAATCTCAAATGACTATTTCGATTTCTCGTGTAGTCACCTGTGATGCTGATAATCTTTTTGACTATCAGTCTGATTTCACAAGCACCCACACGAATTGCTTGATTCGATTGTTAAAGAGCGGTTGGTTAAGAGCTTTTCGTCTCAACCGATGGCGCGCATTCTACGCTTTTCGAAGCACCCGTCAAGCAATTATTTCGAGTTTTTTCAGATTTTCTCTTTAGGCTTCAAATGCTTAACAAGCCCTGCTCACCCTAGCCATATATAAGCAGCAGCTCACATCAACAAACCGACCGAAACATGCCTCTCCATACAGCCTCCCTGCAGGGCACCTGCCAGAGACGGTCGTGATCATTCCAGGCTACGTTGAGGCATATGGTGTCCCAGGGCAGGTTCGAACTGCCAACCTTCCCCTTAGGAGGGGGATGCTCTATCCAATTGAGCTACTGAGACGCAGAAACCGGCAGCGAATGCTGCGCAGCGCAAGTCGGCGAGCATGTTACCCAGCACACCGACATTTGTCATGTCATCCGTAGGGGTTTTTAGCTGTAGGCTTTATTTACGCCTTCGCAGCCAACACCCCCTCCTCGCCCAGCAGTATCAACAAGCGCGAAACGGTATCAAGCAACTCACCGGAGTTATCCAGAACACGCACCGAGCGATCCTCGACACAAGCCAAGGCACGGGCACGCTCCAGACGACGCTCGATGTCATCAAGACTTTCGCGCGCGCGCCCAAGCAAACGCGCACGCAGCACTCTGGCATCAACGGTCAGCAAGATTGGCAACAAGCTCGGGTAGCGCCTGCGGGCCTCAACCAAGTGGGCCCGGGAACCATTGACCAGCACATGCCGCCCCTCTTCCAGCCAGGCATCGATCTGCGCCGGAATACCGTAGGACAAGCCATTAGCCTGCCAATGCAGCGCAAACGCCTTCTGATCACAGAGCAACTCAAACTGCTGCCAGGTAACCCCATGAGCATCCTCCCCCTTGGCCTCCGCCGCCCGGGTAATCACACGCCGCGCGATGATTACGCCCTGCCTGTGAAGAACGGGACGAGCCGCTTCGATCAGGCTGTCCTTGCCAGCCCCGGAAGGCCCCATGAGGTAGATCAATCGACCGGCCTGGATCGTCTGGACTGTCAAGCAATCGTCACTTGCGTCATGCTGCATAGCCACTATGCTCTTAAGTTAAGGAAACCACGCAAATTTTAGAGTTTTCTACCGCGCCATTCTTGCCATTTGCCGGCGCGAGGAGAAAGCTACCACTCAAACGGATAAGCGAAAAAATGAAAACTTTCAAAACCAGTACGCATTTCTGATAATTGGTACTGGCAAATAGCCTTTATCCAGCTCATTATTTGTCACAGAATTGACGCCAAGGAACCGGCGATTGTGAGGCATCATAAGCGCCTCATTCGCAATTCAGGTTGAACATTTGGCCCCAACAGTGGTCGTAACGTCACCGTGCGGCCAATTTCAAGAACCGCTTCCCCTGAACTAAAACCGGTCAATTATATGCGCCCAATGAAACAGGCTATCTACTCAAGCCGCACCGCAGACAAATTCGTCGTCCGCCTGCCCGACGGAATGCGTGAGCGCATTGCTGAGGTTGCGCGCAACCACCATCGCAGCATGAACTCTGAAATCATCGCTCGCCTGGAGCAAAGTCTGATCCAGGAAGGAGCTCTGGGCGATGAGCTAAGCATGCGCCTGGACAGTCCTGAGCTGTCCCTGCACGAACGCGAACTGCTGCAACGCTTTCGCCAGCTCTCCCACCGCCAACAGAATGCACTGGTCGCGCTGATCGCCCATGATGCAGAAATGGCAGCTGATGCCTCCTGAATCACGCACACACAAAAAAGCCCGCATCATTGCGGGCTTTTTTGTACCTGAGCCAAGCACACTTACAGCAGAAAGATCGTGGCAAGCCCCAGAAAGATGAAGAAGCCACCGCTATCAGTTACAGCCGTGATCATCACGCTGGAGCCCATTGCCGGATCACGCCCCATACGCACCAGAGTCATCGGAATCAGCACACCCATCAGCGCAGCAAGCAACAGGTTAAGGGTCATTGCAGCAGTCATCACCACACCCAGAGACCAGCTGTGGTAAAGCAGGAACGCCACGATACCTATCACACCACCCCAGATAAGGCCGTTGATCAGGGCAACCGCCAGTTCCTTGCGCATTAGCCGCGACGTATTCCCCGGACTCACCTGATCGAGCGCCATGGCGCGAACAATCATGGTGATTGTCTGGTTACCAGAGTTACCACCAATACCCGCCACGATCGGCATCAAGGCGGCCAACGCCACCAGTTTTTCGATCGACCCCTCAAACAGGCCAATCACACGAGAGGCCACGAATGCAGTAATCAGGTTGATGGCCAACCAGGCCCAACGGTTACGCAGCGAGCGCCAAACCGAAGCAAAGATATCTTCCTCTTCGCGCAGACCCGCCATGCTCAGGACTTCGCTTTCGCTTTCCTCCCGAATGAGGTCAACCATTTCATCAATGGTCAGACGACCAATCAGGCGGTCGTTTTTGTCAACGACCGGGCCAGAGATCAAGTCATAGCGTTCAAATGCCAGCGCCGCATCGTAAGCGTCTTCCTCAGGGTGGAAGGCCACCGGATCGCTCGCCATTACCTCGGAAACCTTTTTCTCCGGGTCATTGACCAACAGACGCTTGATCGGCAAGACGCCTTTGAGGATGCCGTCATAATCGACCACGAAAAGCTTGTCGGTATGCCCCGGCAACTCTTTCAGACGACGCAGGTAACGCAACACCACTTCAAGGCTGACATCCTCACGAATGGTCACCATCTCGAAGTCCATCAGCGCACCGACCTGGTCCTCGTCATAGCTCAGGGCAGAACGCACACGCTCACGCTGCTGAGCATCCAGGCTCTCCATGAGCTCGTGAACGACGTCGCGCGGCAACTCTGGGGCAAGGTCTGCCAGTTCGTCAGCATCCATCTCCTTGGCCGCAGCCAGGAGCTCATGATCGTCCATGTCGGCGATCAGGGTTTCTCGAACCGAGTCAGACACTTCGAGCAGGATGTCGCCGTCACGTTCAGCCTTGACCAACTGCCAAACGGTCAATCGGTCATCGAGCGGTAACGCTTCGAGAATATAGGCGACGTCGGCAGAGTGCAGATCGTCGAGCTTGCGCTGCAGCTCGACCAGATTCTGTCGATGAACCAGGTTTTCAACCAGGTCATGATGATGACCTTCCTGGCGATGCGTGAGGTCTTCAACAACACGCTGGCGCTGCAACAGCTCAACCACCTGGGCCAGGCGATCCTGCAGGCTATCTTGGGTCTTTTTTACTTCGATTTCAGTCATAGGCGAACTCCACTCCCAGCAGGGAGCACGCCGGGAGGATCAATCAGTCAGATCGTGATTGGCAAAATCAGCTATTGAGTAACTACTGGGTAAGTCCATGGTGGTATTCCACAAGCCCCGGCGGGGCTGACGGGCGCAATCATACACTGCTTGAACAATCGAAGCGCTTAAAATCTTGACTAGAACAGTCGCTTGCAACATAAAGCTCGACCGCATCCAGATACACTAATACGACGGCACTGCCACAGAGAAAAGCACATCGCCTGAGATATCAGCACAAGAAGATGGCGCACTAACTGACAATCTAGCCATTGCGCTTTACGAGAAAATTAATTTCGCGGAAAACAAAAAGCCCGCATAAAATGCGGGCTTTCTGATATATGGTGCACTCAGGAGGATTCGAACCTCCGACCGCTCGGTTCGTAGCCGAGTACTCTATCCAGCTGAGCTATGAGTGCGGGTTGGTATTTTTAGACCAGATCACCACTGGCTTTAGACCGAAACCGCTTCATTGACCGAAGTCGATTTCTGAATATGGTGCACTCAGGAGGATTCGAACCTCCGACCGCTCGGTTCGTAGCCGAGTACTCTATCCAGCTGAGCTATGAGTGCAGGTTGGTATTTTTAGACCAGATTACCACTGGCTTATTCTGAAACCACTTCAAAAAATTAAAGCGACTTCGGAACATGGTGCACTCAGGAGGATTCGAACCTCCGACCGCTCGGTTCGTAGCCGAGTACTCTATCCAGCTGAGCTATGAGTGCAGTATTCTTGCAGCGCATTATAGTTCGCAGAATCATTTTGACAACCACTTTTTCGTTTAAATTCAACGACTTAGCGATTCATCCAGATTACAGCGCCCTACTTGAATAATGGCGGAGAAGGGGGGATTCGAACCCCCGATACCCTTGTGAGGTATACTCCCTTAGCAGGGGAGCGCCTTCGGCCACTCGGCCACCTCTCCGCAACACGGGGCGTATAATAACCAGACCCTTCCCCGTTTGCAAACTCTTTTTTGAAAAAAAACTGAGAAAAATTAAAGGGTTGGTTCTTCGTCCTTCTCTTTCTTGATCCGAAGGTAGATTTCCTCACGGTGAACGGCCACTTCCTTGGGGGCATTCACACCGATTCGCACTTGATTTCCTTTGACGCCGAGCACGGTCACGGTGATTTCGCCATCGCCAATGATCAGGCTCTCGGCGCACCGACGAGTCAGAATCAACATACCTTTCTCCTCACGCATTTCAGTTCAGGGATAACAGTCTGCAAAAAAGAGGGCTTCAGCCTACAACCGGGACGGGCTGCCGACCTACGCCTCAGTATTGACCAGCGCAAGTAAAAGGACAGGTTTCTCACGCCAGTCAAAAAAACGAAGGGCGCGGCCATGCCGCGCCCTTTTTAGGCAGGAGCCTTACTCACCCTGGCGGGCGGGCGCGTCCAGCTCGAAGGCCGTGTGCAGTGCACGCACAGCCAGTTCCAGGTACTTCTCTTCAATAACTACAGAGACCTTGATCTCGGAAGTGGAGATCATCTGAATGTTGATGCTCTCCTTTGCCAGCGCTTCGAACATGCGGCTCGCAACACCGGCGTGCGAACGCATACCGACACCGACGATGGACACCTTGGCGATCTTGGTATCACCGACTACCTCACGGGCGCCGATTTCACGGGCCGTGTTTTCCAGCACCTGCTGCGCCTTGGCATAGTCATTACGGTGCACGGTAAAGGTAAAGTCGGTGGTGTTATCGTGCGAGACGTTCTGCACGATCATGTCGACTTCAATGTTCGCCGCACTGATAGGACCGAGGATCTTGAAAGCAACGCCTGGGGTATCAGGTACGCCGCGAATGGTCAGCTTGGCTTCATCGCGATTGAAGGCGATGCCGGAAATGATCGGCTGTTCCATGGATTCCTCTTCATCAATAGTAATGAGGGTACCCGGACCCTCCTGAAAGCTGTGCAGCACGCGCAGCGGGACGTTGTACTTGCCGGCGAACTCGACGGCACGGATCTGCAGCACCTTGGAACCGAGACTGGCCATTTCCAGCATCTCTTCGAAGGTGATCTTGTCCAGCCGCTGAGCCTGGGACACCACACGCGGGTCAGTGGTGTAGACACCATCGACGTCGGTGTAGATCTGGCACTCATCAGCCTTCAGTGCAGCCGCCAGGGCCACGCCAGTGGTATCGGAACCACCACGCCCGAGGGTGGTGATGTTGCCGTGCTCATCGACACCCTGGAAACCAGCAACCACAACGACACGGCCAGCCTTGAGGTCGGCACGAATCTTCTGATCATCGATTTGCAGGATGCGCGCCTTGTTATGCGCGCTGTCAGTGAGGATCCGCACCTGGTTACCGGTGTAAGACACGGCAGGAATGCCGCGCTTCATCAGTGCCATGGCCAGCAAGGCAATGGTCACCTGCTCACCCGTGGAGACGATCACATCCAGTTCACGTGGAACCGGCTGATCGCTGATCTGCTTGGCCAGATCGATCAGGCGATTGGTTTCGCCGCTCATCGCCGACAGTACAACCACCAGATCATCGCCGGCTTCGCGGAATTTCTTGACCTTCTCGGCAACCTGCTCGATTCGCTCGACTGTGCCGACCGAGGTACCGCCAAATTTCTGTACGATCAACGCCATTTCAAAGCCGCCTCAGCCCGTGAAGGGCACCCAATAAACAATCAATCAACAGCCCGCCACTAGACGACGGGCAGCTTCGCGTCTTAGACGCCCTGCTCTACGAATGGCACGGTCAGGGCCAGTGCGCCGTCCAGCGCAGCAGCGTCGACACCGCCGCCTTGCGCCATGTCCGGACGCCCACCCCCTTTGCCGCCCACCGCCGCAGCGGCTTGCTTCATCAAATCACCGGCTTTGAGTTGGCCAGTCAGGTCCTTGGTCACACCCGCTACCAGTACGACCTTGTCCTCATACACACTGCCGAGCAGGATCACTGCGCGGCCGAGTTTGTTCTTCAACTGATCGACCAGCGCCAGCAGCGCCTTGCCATCCTGGCCGTCAAGGCGCGCAGCCAGCACCTTGACGCCCTTGACGTCGACGGCCGCGCTCGACAGGTCGTCGCCCGCAGCACTGGCGGCCTTGGCCTGCAACTGCTCCAGTTGCTTTTCCAACTGACGGTTTCGCTCAAGCACAGCCGAGAGCTTGTCGATCAGGTTGTCACGACTGCCCTTGACCAGTTGCGCGGCTTCCTTGAGCTGCTCTTCGGCGGCGTTCAGGTACGCCAGCGCAGCAGCACCGGTGACCGCCTCGATACGACGCACACCGGAGGCTACGCCACCTTCGCTAATGAT
The DNA here is from genome assembly GCF_002753995.1 of Pseudomonas sp. HLS-6. NCBI lineage: Bacteria > Pseudomonadati > Pseudomonadota > Gammaproteobacteria > Pseudomonadales > Pseudomonadaceae > Pseudomonas > Pseudomonas sp. HLS-6. The sequence goes on along the minus strand of NZ_CP024478.1, from coordinate 1,538,401 downwards.
CTTGAGCAGGCCGATATCGCCGGTACGCTTGGCGTGGATACCGCCGCACAGTTCGACGGAGAAATCGCCGCCCATGCTCAGCACCCGCACGCTGTCGCCATACTTCTCGCCGAACAGCGCCATGGCGCCCTTCTTCTTGGCGGTGTCGATATCGGTCTCTTCGGTTTGCACCTCGGAGTTGTTGCGCACTTCGCGGTTGACGATGTCTTCCAACGCCTTGAGCTGCTCAGGTTTGAGCGCCTCGAAGTGGCTGAAGTCGAAACGCAGGCGCTGGCTATCAACCAGCGAGCCTTTCTGTTGTACGTGATCACCGAGCACCTGACGCAGCGCTGCATGCAGCAAGTGCGTGGCGGAGTGGTTCAACGAGGTAGCATGCTGCACATCGGCATCGACCTGAGCCTGAACCTGCTCCCCAACCTTCAGGCTGCCGCTGGCAACCTGACCATGATGCAGGAACGCACCACCGGTCTTGGTGGTATCACGCACATCAAACCGTGCACCGCCGGCCAGCAGGTAACCGGTGTCACCCACCTGGCCACCGGACTCGGCATAGAACGGGGTTGTATCCAGAATCACAACGCCCTGCTCGCCCTCAGCCAACTGCTCAACCGCCTGGCCATCTTTATAGAGGGCTACGACAGTGGCATTGCCTTCGGTAGTGGTGTAACCGGTAAACTCAGTGGCTACATCAACCTTGACCAGGCTGTTGTAGTCCAGACCAAAGGCGCTTGCAGAACGCGCACGCTCACGCTGAGCATCCATCTCACGCTCGAAGCCAGCCTCATCCAGGGTCAGGTTACGCTCACGAGCGATGTCGCCCGTCAGGTCCATCGGGAACCCGTAGGTGTCGTAGAGTTTGAATACCACGTCGCCAGGTACCACGCTGCCTTTGAGTTCAGCCAGGTCCTGCTCGAGAATTTTCAAGCCCTGCTCGAGCGTCTTGGCGAACTGCTCTTCTTCCGCCTTGAGGACGCGCTCGATATGCGCCTGCTGCGCCTTCAGCTCAGGGAAGGCCTCGCCCATCTCGGCCACCAGCGCAGCCACGATCTGGTAGAAGAAACTGCCCTTGGCGCCCAGCTTGTTGCCGTGACGGCAGGCGCGACGAATGATACGCCGCAATACATAGCCACGACCTTCGTTGGACGGCAACACACCGTCGGCGATCAGGAACCCGCAGGAGCGAATATGGTCGGCCACAACCTTGAGTGAAGGCTGGGCGTCGTTGCTGCAACCGATCGCCTTGGCCGATGCGGCAAGCAGGCTCTGGAACAGGTCGATCTCGTAGTTGGAGTGAACGTGCTGCATGACCGCACTGATCCGCTCCAGGCCCATACCGGTATCGACAGACGGCGCAGGCAGCGGGTGCAGGACGCCGTCAGCAGTACGGTTGAACTGCATGAACACGTTGTTCCAGATCTCGATGTAACGGTCACCATCTTCTTCCGGCGAGCCAGGTGGGCCGCCCCAGATCTCCGGGCCGTGATCGTAGAAGATCTCGGTGCAAGGACCACACGGGCCGGTATCGCCCATGGTCCAGAAGTTGTCGGACGCGTATGGCGCTCCCTTGTTGTCACCGATGCGAACCATGCGCTCAGCCGGAACACCGACCTCTTTGGTCCAGATGTCATACGCTTCGTCGTCGCTGGCGTAGACCGTTACCCACAGTTTTTCCTTGGGCAGGTTCAACCATTTTTCCGAGGTCAGGAAGTTCCAGGCAAAGGTGATTGCATCGCGCTTGAAATAGTCACCAAAGCTGAAGTTACCCAGCATTTCAAAGAACGTGTGGTGGCGTGCGGTATAGCCGACGTTTTCCAGGTCGTTGTGCTTGCCGCCGGCGCGTACGCACTTCTGGCTACTCACAGCTCGGGTATAGGCACGTTTTTCCTGGCCCAGGAAACAGTCCTTGAACTGGTTCATCCCGGCGTTGGTAAACAGCAGGGTCGGGTCGTTGCCCGGAATCAAAGAGCTGGACGCGACACGGGTATGTCCCTGCTCTTCGAAGAAGCGAAGGAAGGCTTCACGGATTTCTGCGCTTTTCATAGGTTCTTCCACGGAAACGGCGGCCAGAGGCAAATGCTTGCGTCAAATTGACGAAACGACGGCAAAGGGCCGCATTATATCGGGCCTGAGGCCTGGGTACAGTGTGTTTATGCGATAGAAGCCGTCAATTGGACAACCTGTAACGGCAATGACTAACAAAAGCGGCAAAATTACCTCCGCCAAGCATGCCCGGGATGCTAAAGCCTGATTTCCCCTACTGACAAGGCATTACGGAGGATCGCCCCGCCAATTGGCAAGGGTTCTCGGATGAAATGTCTTTCATAGACGTCAATATCATTAGCAGGCTATACGTTTCCCGGAAAACTGTGCTAATAATCCCCTGCCGTCAGCCGCTGACGGCGACGTTCTCAGGGCGGGGCGCAATTCCCCACCGGCGGTAATTGCGCAGAATGCGCATAGCCCGCGAGCGCTTGCAGCACCACTGCAAGGTCAGCAGACCCGGTGTGATTCCGGGGCCGACGGTCATAGTCCGGATAAAGAGAGAACGGGATAGGTACCTGCGTGCCTACGGCTGCCTACCTGCATGCCGACTATCCCTTTCGATCCAGATGCCCTGTTTCTCATACAAACAGGAGTCCATTTCAATGCAACCCACTGCAATCGATAGCAAGAGCCATCCTCAGGAACGTATCGCGTTCATTCAGGCCTGCTGGCACAAGGATATTGTCGACCAGGCACGCAAGGCCTTTGTCGAAGAGATGGGCAATCACGGCTATCAACCTGGCGACATCGATTTCTTCGAAGTCGGCGGCGCATTTGAAATCCCGCTGCACGCCAAGCTGCTGGCACGCACAGGCCGCTATGCCGGCATTGTGGCCGCGGGCCTGGTGGTCGATGGTGGCCTGTACCGGCATGAATTCGTGGCACAGTCGGTGATCAGCGGCTTGATGCAGGTTCAACTGGAAACCGAAGTACCGGTGTTCTCGGTGGTACTGACGCCGCACCACTTCCACGCGGGCGACGAACACCAGACCTTCTACTTCGAGCACTTCCTGGTGAAGGGTGCCGAGGCCGCGAAGACCTGTGCCGACACCCTGCAGAAGCTGCGCGCGCTTCGCCGCAACGAAGTACCGCAAAAACGCGCCGTATAATCCACACGCCAACCCGAACGCCGGCCCCTTCTGCGGGGCCGACGCCACCGGCAACAGCACGAACCCGATACTGGCGACGCTCGCTCAGCCCAGTTGATCCGGCGTGGTTGGCACAACCAGAATGCCGGCACGCAGGCCATTCTTGACCTTGGGATTCGGGAAAATGATACGAGCCCCCTCTTCCTCCACAATCCAGCGCGTCTCGGCCAGATCCTCGGCCAGCAGGTAGCCCTTGGAGAGTTCGGAGAAGTTTTCGATATCGGCAGGCAGGTGCAGGTGGAAGTTGTCGCTGTGCTTGATGATTTCGCGAGCAACGCTGAACAACTGCAAGCCATCGAGCAGCTCACCTTCTGCGCTCGGCTCGTCACCTTCGATAATTTGCTTAAGACGCTTTTCCAACAGCTGCAGGTTCACCTGCTGGTTCTGACCAAACGGTCGCGCCTTGCCCAGCTCCAACGTAAATGCCTCAGCATCCAGTTGCTCGTAGGTATAGGCCGTGAACGTAACGGAGGCCTTGCTTTGCAACAATACCGCCTCCATACCCGCAGCACGCAAGCGCGCCAGCTCACGACGCGAGTGCTGGCGGCCCTCCTTGAAGGGATACAGCGCAAACTGCTCGATCTTCGAACCTCGGATCGCGGTATGCAGGTCGTAATGCAAACGCATACGTCCCGGCACGCTAAAGAATGTCGCAGCCAAGCGCTCGAGCTCGCCGGCACGCAGGGCTTCTGTACCACTGGATAACTCATGGCGCCCATTGAACAGGCGATTGACGTCCTGCTCGATATAACGCTCGCCGCGACGAATGGCTTCGGGGTTACCAAACAGAAACAGCATCCGTACGCGCGGCTTGATATCACCGCGGGCAATGCCATGCAGCAACTCATCGAGCAACTCGATGGGGGCTGTTTCATTGCCGTGGATACCCGCTGAAAGCAGCAGGTCCATGCCATTGTCGCGAGCCTTGGGAGGACACACTTCCAGTGCACCTTCGCCGAGCCAGCGCATACGCACGCCCTCGACAGTCGTCTGAGTCTTCTCCGCCGGTTCACGACCGGCCAGGGTCAGGTCAAGCAGTTTGCCGAGGGCGAGCATGGGCCGTGTCCTTAGTGATGGTGTCCGCAGTCTGGGCCGTGGACGTGATCGTCGTCTTCACCGGCATCGGCCGGTTCCATTTCCAGCTGCAGGCTGACCAGGTTGGTGGCCAGCGGGCGCAGCAGCAGGTTGGCGTACTCGGCGTCGTCTTCTTCGACGTCGACGCCGATCAGCAACTGACCGCGGCCATCCTGCTGAATCCATACCTCCTTGCCTTGCCAGACCACCGCAAAGCGGGTGCAGGAGGTTTCCAGCTGAGTGCCGTCATCGTCTTCGAGGATCAGCTGCAGGGCGTCGGACATAGTCGAATTCTCTCTCAAGGTTCAAGTTGGAATGGATAGACCGAGCCCAGCTTCAGAATCTGGGTCAGCTCATCCAGCGCCGTACGGCACTCCACCAGCAACTGCGGGTCGGCCAGATCGCTTTCGCTCAGGCGATCGCGGTAATGCTTGTCAACCCACTGGGTCAGCGTTTCATACAGCGGCGCCGTCATGATAACGCCTGGATTGACCGCCGCCAGTTCCGTTTCATTGAGCGCGACACGCAACCGCAGGCAGGCCGGGCCACCTCCGTTCTGCATACTCTGCTTGAGGTCGAATACCTTGACCTCTGTCACCGGGCCTCCCTGGCTGGTCAGCGCCGACAGGTACGCCCAGACGCGCTCGTTGTTGCGGCACTCTTCAGGCACGATCAGCAGCATCGAGCCATCGGCACGCGACAACAACTGACTGTTGAACAAGTACGAGCGCACTGCATCCTCTACAGACACCTGAGCACGCGGCACACAGATACTTTTGAAGTTGCCGCCTCGTTTAGCCAGTTTAGCTTGCAGTTCGGCGAGCATCGCATCGGTGCCCAGAAAGGCATCCTCGTGATAGAACAACACCTCACCATTACCCACCGCGATCACGTCGTTGTGGAACACACCCTGATCGATTACAGCGGGATTCTGCTGAGCGTAGACCACACCCTCTTCACTCAGGCCATGCAGACGAGCGACCGCTTGCGAGGCCTCCAGGGTTTGACGTGCCGGGTACTTCTGCGGTGCGGGGTAGCGGGTATCAAAGGCACTGCGACCGAACACGAAGAACTCGACACCAGGCTCACCGTAGCTACGGCAAAAACGAGTGTGGTTAGCTGCGCCTTCATCGCCGAACTGGCTGACAGCCGGCAACGCAGCGTGATGCGCGAAGTGCCGCTGATCCGCAAACATGGCGCTTAACACCCGACTGGTAGTGGGGTGCTCAATACTGCGGTGATACTTGCAGTTGAGGTTCGCTGCGGTGAAATGCACACGACCATCGGCGGTGTCGGCACTTGGGCTCACGGTTGCGGCGTTGGCGACCCACATGCTCGAAGCGGAGCAGGATGCCACCAGCAACGGCATGGCTTCTTTGGCCGCCCGCGCGATCACCTGGGCATCGGTTCCAACAAAGCCCAACTGACGCAGCGCTGCCACATCCGGGCGCTCCTGCGGTGCCAATACACCCTGCGTAAAGCCCATTTCCATCAGGGCTTTCATCTTCGCCAAACCCTGACGGGCCGCTTCGCGGGGGTTGGAGGCCTGCTGGCTGTTGCTCTGCGACGCGACGTTGCCGTAAGACAGACCGCCATAGTTGTGCGTCGGGCCTACCAGACCATCAAAATTCACTTCAAAGGATTTCATCGGCAAGACTCCATGGACCTGTTGTTATAGGGAGACGCCGGGCGTCAGGGTTGCAGGCAGGCTCAGGCTGGCGGTCTCCAGCGAAGCCACCGGGTAAGCACAATAGTCGGCCGCGTAATAGGCACTGGCACGGTGGTTGCCGCTGGCACCCACTCCACCAAACGGTGCGCTGCTGGCGGCGCCGGTCAGTTGCTTGTTCCAGTTCACGATACCCGCACGGCTTTCCAGCCAGAATTGCTGGTAGCGCGTCTCGGAGTCCGACAGCAAGCCGGCAGCCAACCCATACTGGGTATTGTTGGCTTCGGCGATGGCTGCATCGAAATCGGCATAGCGAATCACTTGCAGTAGCGGACCAAAGAACTCCTCGTCAGGACGATTGGCTACCGACGTCACATCGACGATTCCTGGCGTCAATAAGGCCGCATTGGGCTGTGGCTGAATCATTTCCAGCAGCGACACCGCGCCGTTAGCCAGCAGTTGAGCTTGTGCATCAAGCAGCGCCTTGGCCGCGCCCAGGGAAATCACCGAACCCATGAACGGTGCTGGTTGCTGGTCGAAAGCCCCCACCGAAATGGTTTTGCAAACCGCCACCAGGCGTTTCAGCAACGCATCACCCCACGCACCTTGCGGCACCAGCAAGCGCCGGGCACACGTGCAGCGCTGGCCAGCAGAGATGAACGCAGACTGGATAATGGTGTAAACCGCGGCGTCCAGGTCTTGTACCTGATCGACCACCAGCGGGTTGTTCCCGCCCATCTCCAGAGCAAGAATCTTGTCCGGGCGACCGGCAAACTGTTGATGCAGAAGATTGCCGGTTCGACTGGAGCCGGTGAAGAACAAACCATCGATACCCGGATTGGCCGCCAGTGCGACACCGGTTTCCCGAGCACCTTGAACCAGGTTCAACACACCCACAGGCAAGCCGGCTTCGACCCAGCACTTGACGGTCAGCTCGGCCACTTTCGGGGTTAGCTCGCTGGGCTTGAACACCACGGTATTGCCTGCCAACAGCGCTGGCACGATGTGTCCATTCGGCAGGTGGCCCGGGAAGTTGTAGGGGCCAAATACCGCCACCACGCCATGGGGCTTGTGTCGCAGTACGGCGGTGGCATCGGCCAGCGGGCCACTTTTTTCGCCCGTGCGCTCACGGTAGCTCTGCACCGAGATGGCAACCTTGTTGACCATACTGGTCACTTCGGTAGCCGCCTCCCAAAGCGGTTTGCCGGTTTCCTCGCCGATGCAGCGAGCCAATTCGTCGGCATTGGCCTTCAAGCGCGCAGCAAAGGCCTCAAGTACCGCAATACGGGCGTCCAGCGATTGCCGGGCCCAGTCGGGAAACGCCTGGCGCGCCGCCTTGACGGCCTCGCCCACTTGCTCGGCGGTAGCGCCCTGCCCCTTCCAGATCACGTGCTGGGTGACCGGATTATGCGACTCCAGGGCCTCGCCCTGACCTGCCAACCACGCGCCAGCAATGTAATGGGTAGTCATTTATTGGGCCTCCCGGGCGGACAAGGGTACGGCGCGGACCTGATCGCCAGCGTTCAAGCGCAAGCGCTTCGCGGTTTGTGGATCGACCACCAGGGTGCCGGCAGCCAGACGAGCAGGCGCTGCGGCAATGCGGCAGTCTTCACGCTTGCGGTTGTGGATAATGTATGGGGTGGCGTCGTCACCCGGCGTGCCGATTGCCAGCACCAGCGCCTGGCTGTCATGCACAGCACGAATCTTGCGGGTTTCACATTCAATGGCCGGGCCCGCGTCAAAGATGTCGACATAGCCCTGGTAGCTGAAACCTTCGCTCTTGAGCATGGCCAGCGCCGGCTCGGTGTCGGTGTGCACACGACCAATGACGTTGCGCGCTGCCTCCGAAAGGAAGCAGGTGTAGAGCGGAAACTTGGGCATCAGCTCGGCGATGAAAGCCTTGTTGCCTACACCGGTCAGGTAATCCGCCTGACTGAACTCCATTTTGAAGAAATGTCGACCCAGGCTCTCCCAGAATGGCGAGCGGCCATTGGCATCGGACATCCCACGCATTTCGGCAATGATCTTGTTACCGAACAGCTCTGGGAACTCGGCGATGAACAACATGCGCGCCTTGGACAGCAGACGACCATTCAGACCGGTACGGTAGTCGCTGCGCAAAAACAGCGAGCACAGTTCAGAGTTGCCGGTCAGGTCGTTGGCCAGGAACAACGTCGGAATCTCCCGATAGATGTTCAGCTCCTGGGAAGCACTGACGGTCAGACCGACCCGGTAGTTGTACCAAGGTTCGCGCAAGCCAACTGCGCCGGCGACAGCCGAAATGCCGACCACCTCGCCCGCATCGTTCTCCAACACGAACAGGTAGTCCGCGTCGCCCCGCTCGGCTTCACCACGGAAGGTTTTTTCAGCCCAACCTACCCGGTGTGACAATCGCTCTTCATTGGCCGGCAAGGTCGTCAGGCCAGTGGTACCGGTGCTGCGCGCAAGTTCAATCAGCGCAGGTAAATCGCTGCTGCGTACGGGACGAACGATCATGCTATCTCCTCGGGCGGCGGCCTATGGCCCGCCGCAAAACTCGACCTGGATACTCGGTTATCAAACCGCAGGCATCAAACCGCAACCAGGCGCACGCTGGCGCCCTCGCCAACACCCAGGGCATCGGCCGCTTCAAACGTCAGGCTGACTGGCTTGCCAGGCACCCAGTCCAGCTCCAGCAATACGGCGCGGTAGTCCTGCAACTGGCCGTTGGAAACCAGATACGGGCGCCCACCCTTGGCCACCTGCTCCTCGATACGCACAGGCACCACGCGGCTTTGGGCAATCGAACGGATACCCGAAACCCGCGCATGCAAGGTTGGGCCACCGTCGAAAATGTCGATGTAGTGATCCGTTTCAAAACCTTCGCGCATCAGGATGTCGAAGGTGATTTGCGCACGCGGGTGAACCTGGCCCATGGCCTCTTGCGCGGCATCCGGCAACAGCGGCACATAGATCGGGTAATGCGGCATCAGCTCGGCCAGGAACGTCCGGCTCTTCAAGCCGCACAGGCGCTCGGCCTCGGCATAATTGAGGTCAAAGAAGTTACGTCCAATGGCATCCCAGAACGGGGAGTCGCCCTGTTCATCGCTGTAGCCGACGATCTCGGTAACCACCGAATCAGCAAAACGCTCAGGGTGAGAAGCCATGAACAACAGACGTCCGCGAGAGTTAAGCTCGGACCATCCCGTTCCCACCAACTCCGGCAGCACATAAAAGCTGGTCAGCAGGCTGTTGCCGGTCAGGTCATGACACTGCGATAGCACGTGAATCTTGTTGTGGATCTTCAGTTCACGCGAGGCGTGGACAAAGGTCTCGTTACGAAAGCTGTAGAACGGCTCTGAATAGCCCGCCGATGCCACAATTGCCGAACAACCGGCCAACTTGCCGGTGGCGGTGTCCTCCAGCACAAAAAAGTAGCTCTCTTCGCCATTGAAGCTGACTTCAGCAGCAAAGGAGGTCTCAGAGGCGGCAATCTTGTCGCTCAAACGTGCGGCATCGTCCGGCAGGGACGTGACACCAATGGGACTGTCGGCAGCCAGACGCTGTACTTCGCCTAGATCAGCCATTTGCGCGGGGCGCATCACCAGCATGGTGCCACTCCTTTTCGGGGAAAACAGGCCGACAGCCGTCGGCACGAAAAAAGCAGCGCGTGCGAGGTGCACAGGCCGCGGAAATCAGTTTCGCTGGCCCGCAAGGGCCAGCGAACAGAGAGCAATCAGCCCTGGGTCAGCTTGGCAACAGCCCGCTCAAAGCGGTCGAGGCCAGCATCGATATCGGCATCCTCGATCACCAGGCTTGGCGCGAAGCGCACCACATCGGGACCAGCTTGCAGAATCATCAGGTCTTCTTTTTCGGCCGCGTTGAACACGTCCTTGGCCTTGCCTTTCCAGGCATCGGACAACACGCAACCGAGCAGCAGGCCCAGCCCACGGACTTCACTGAAGATGCCGTACTGCTGGCCGATCTTCTCCAGGCGCACCTTGAAGCGATCAGACTTGGCTTTCACGCCGCCCAGCACTTCAGGGGTGTTGATGATATCGATGACGGCATTACCGACCGCACAGGCCAGCGGGTTACCGCCGTAGGTAGTGCCATGGGTGCCGACGGCCAGGTGCTTGGCCAGTTCTTCGGTGGTCAGCATGGCACCGATCGGGAAACCACCGCCCAGGCTCTTGGCGCTGGAAAGGATGTCCGGGGTGACGCCGTAGTGCATATAGGCAAACAGCTCGCCGGAGCGACCCATACCGGTCTGCACTTCATCGAATACCAGCAGTGCGTTGTACTTGTCGCACAGCTCACGGGCACCTTGCAGGTACGCCTTGTCGGCCGGCAACACACCGCCCTCGCCCTGCACGGGCTCGATGACGACAGCGCAGGTCTTGTCGGAAATTTGCGCTTTCAGTGCTTCCAGATCGTTGTACGGCACATGGCTGATACCCGTGATCTTCGGCCCGAAACCATCGGAATACTTCGGTTGGCCACCCACACTCACGGTAAACAGGGTACGGCCATGGAAGCTGTTGACGGTCGCGATGATTTCGTTCTTTTCAGGGCCGAAACGATCATGAGCAACGCGGCGCGCCAGCTTGAAGGCTGCTTCGTTGGCTTCAGCGCCAGAGTTGCAGAAGAACGCACGGTCAGCAAAGGTAGCATCGACCAGCTTGCGCGCCAGGCGCAGCGCCGGCTCGTTGGTAAAGACGTTGGAAACGTGCCACAGCTTTTGTGCTTGCTCGGTCAACGCAGCAACCAGTGCGGGGTGGGCATGCCCCAGGACGTTCACGGCAATACCACCCGCGAAGTCGATCAGCTCGCGGCCCGCCTGGTCCCAGACTCGGGAGCCCGCGCCGCGCACGGGAATGAAACCCGCCGGTGCGTAGTTGGGAACCATTACCTGGTCGAAATCGGCGCGTTGCACCGGAGCTTGCTCAACGGACATCGGAGTCTCCTGAAGAGGAACGCCTGCCTGAAACTGGCGAGCGATGGGGGGATTGTAAGGAGAGATTGGCGCCTGTCCTTGCCGCCAAGCGACAACTTCTTATAGCGCCAAACCCTGTTTTAACAAGGCTTTCGGCAATGCGACAAATAGGGTCGCAAAGGCGCAGTTTAAACGGTGCGAGCTGTCGACGGGGAGATTCCGCTTCAAGGGCAGATGGAGAAATTTCCGGGCGTGCGCATCAGCACGACAACCTGTTTCACGGGAGCGGCCCCACGCCAACGGCCCAGACATTACGCGCACTCGACCCGACGACAACCGAACCGATGCTGTCGCCGCACATTTACCGAGAGATCGCTATAAGGGGAGTGGCTTACTGCCGAGGCAACACTGGGGAATCAACCGCGTTCGGCGGGCACAGAAGAGAGTTCGAAGGGGCTGCTGCTGCGGCGCTGGTTGCGATCTTCACGCGGCGTTGCACCGAAAAAATTGCGATAGGCGCTGGAAAAGTGCGGCCCAGAGGAGAAGCCGCACGACAGACCAATCTGAATGATCGATTTGCTGGTCTGCATGAGCATCTGCCGCGCCTTGTTCAGCCGCAACTCCAGGTAGTACTGGCTAGGAACACGGTTCAGGTATTGCTTGAAGATACGCTCTAGCTGCCGACGAGATACGCATACATGCTGCGCAATTTCGTCAGTGGTCAGCGGCTCTTCAATGTTGGCCTCCATCAACAGCACCGCCTGGGTCAGCTTGGGATGGCTTGAGCCCAAACGATTCTGAAGCGGGATACGCTGGCGCTCACCGCCCTCACGGATACGCTCAACCACCAGCTCTTCGGAGACTGCGCCGGCCAACTCCGCACCGTGATCACGCGCAAGCACCGCCAGCAGCAGATCCACGACAGACATGCCGCCGCAGGCCGTCAGGCGGTCACGGTCCCAGTCGAACAGGTGACTGGTCGCAATGGCCTTGGGGAAGCGCTCGTTGAAATCATCCTGCCAGCGCCAATGGACAGCTGCGCGGTAACCATCGAGCAAGCCCAGCATGGCCAACGGGTAGATACCGGCAGACAAGCCACCAATCACACAACCTGCGCGCACCAGTTGCTTGAGCGCGCTGCCCAGCGCCGAGTTGATAGCCTGAGGCGGCTCATCCGCCAGCAGAAAGAGCTTGTGACAGCCTTCCAGACGCCCCGCCCAAGGCTCGCCCGGCAAACGCCAAGCGCCTTCGACAGGCGCCTCCGCCTGCAGGAAACGCAACTCATAAACCACCTCAGGATGCACTTTCTGGGCAACCTGCAAGACCTCCTCGGCCAGCGCCAGGGTCAGGGCCTTGGTGCTGGGCCAAATGAGAAAAGCAATGCGCTGGGTGGTCATAAAGGACGATCCGAAACCGTGGATGAGACAAAGGTCAAACTGCAACCGACACGCAGCATGACCTGTTTTGGTGCAAAGCGGCAGCCCTGCTGAGCCTCAATGGCAGATTATTTCAGGCTACCTGCCAAGAACTGCTGCAAACGCTCGGATTGCGGTTTGACCAGCACTTCACGCGGGTTGCCACATTCTTCCACCAAGCCCTTGTGCAGGAACACCAACTGATTCGACACCTCACGGGCAAAGCCCATTTCATGCGTCACCACGACCATGGTCCGGCCTTCCTGAGCCAACGACTGCATCACCTTCAACACATCACCCACCAGCTCCGGGTCAAGCGCCGAGGTAGGCTCGTCGAACAGCATCACTTCTGGCTCCATCGCCAGCGCACGGGCAATGGCCACGCGCTGCTGCTCGCCACCGGACATATGCCCAGGATAGGCGTCCTTGCGATGCGCAACACCCACCTTGGCCAGGTAATGCTCTGCCTTCTCCAGCGCATCCTTCTTGGACATGCCCAATACATGGACGGGCGCCTCGATGATGTTCTCCAGCGCGGTCATGTGCGACCACAGGTTGAAGTGCTGAAACACCATCGACAGGCGAGAACGCATGCGCTGCAGCTGCTTGGGATCGGCGGCCTTGAGCGCACCCTCCTTGTTCGGCACCAGCTTGAGCTCTTCATTGTTCAGCAGGATTTTACCGGCGTGCGGCTGCTCCAGCAGGTTGATGCAGCGCAGGAACGTACTTTTGCCCGAGCCACTGGAACCAATGATACTGATTACATCGCCTGCCTTGGCAGCAAGCGATACGCCCTTGAGCACTTCGTGACTGCCGTAACGTTTATGCAGATCTTGGACTTCGAGTTTGTACATGCTGTCGGTTCTCAAAAAACGGTCTGTCATGAGCAAATGCCCGGGGCGAAAAAAATGCCGCAGGCCTCAGCCCTTGCGCGGCGCCAGGTAGCCAAGCCAGCGGCGCTCGGCCATCTTGAACAGGCGGACCAGGATGAAGGTCATGCACAGATAGAACACGCCGGCGGTGATATAGGCTTCGAACGGCAGGTAAAACTGGGCATTGACGGTCCGGGCGGCGCCGGTGATATCAATCAACGTGACAATGGATGCCAGACTGGTGGTCTGCAGCATCATGATCACCTCGTTGCTGTATTGCGGCAGTGCACGACGCAGTGCCGACGGCAGGAGGATCCGCCGGTACATCTTGACCCGCGACATACCGACAGCCTTGGCCGCCTCGATCTCCCCATGAGGGGTAGCCTTCAAGCTGCCTGCAATGATCTCCGCAGTGTAGGCACTGGTGTTGATGGCGAAGGCCAGGCACGCACAGAAGGTTGCACTGGACAGCCACGGCCAGAGGAAGCTTTCACGCACCGCCTCAAACTGGGCCAAGCCGTAGTAAATCAGGAACAGCTGCACCAGCATCGGCGTGCCACGAATCACATAGGTGTACAGCCAGGCCAGCAGGTTGACCACAGGCTGCTTCGAGACCCGCATCAAACCCAATGGGATAGATACCAGCAGACCAAAAAACAGCGACAAGGCAAGCAACTTGAGCGTGGTCAGCAAACCACTCATGTACAGTGGCAAAGCATCCCAAATGACGTTGTAGTCGAAGATCATAGTTCAGCCGCCTTTACGCCAACCGAGTAGCGTTTTTCCAGATGACGCAGCGCCAACAGCGAGACACTGGTAATCACCAGGTACAGCGCTGCCACCGCCAGGAAGAAGGTGAAGGGTTCACGGGTGGCGTCGGCCGCCTGCTTGGCCTTGAACATCATGTCCTGCAAACCGACTACGGAAATCAACGCCGTAGCCTTGGTCAGTACCAACCAGTTGTTGGTGAAGCCCGGAATGGCCAGCCGAATCATCTGCGGCACCATCACCCGGAAGAAAATCTGCACACTGCTCATGCCATAGGCCATGCCGGCCTCAGCCTGCCCCTTGGGAATCGCCATGAACGCACCGCGAAACGTTTCCGAGAGGTAGGCACCAAAAATGAAGCCCAAGGTACCGACACCCGCGATCAGGGGATTCAGGTCAATGTAATCGTCGTAACCCAGCAGTGGCGCGATCCGATTGAGCAGGTCCTGGCCACCGTAAAAAATCAGCAGGATCAGCACCAGATCGGGGATACCGCGAATCACCGTGGCATACAGATCACCCAACCACGCCAACCAGCGTACCGGCGATAGCCGCAATGCCACGCCAATCAGGCCGAGTACAATGGCCAGGGCCATTGACGACAGGGCAAGCTGTAGCGTCAGCCATGCTCCGTCGAGTATGACTGCCCCGTAGCCTTTCAACATGATGAGGTCCTCGACCTTAGGGATGAAAAAATGGTGCAAACCTCAGAGCCTCTGCTGCTTGCACCATTACACAGGTGAAACTTCGACGATTTACTTCGCGGTCTCAGGACCGTAGATGTCGAAGTTGAAGTACTTGTCCTGGATCTGCTTGTACGTGCCATTGGCACGAATAGCCGCGATGGCCGCATTGATGCGATCCAGATTAGCCTTGTCGCCTTTGCGTACGGCAATACCAACGCCGTCACCAAAGTACTTCACATCCGTGAAGGCCGGGCCGACAAAGCTGAAGCCCTTGCCTGCATCAGTCTTCAGGAAACCGTCCTCCAACAGCGTAGCATCGGCCACGGTGCCATCGAGACGACCGGCAGCGACGTCCAGGTAGATTTCGTTCTGGGTACCGTAAGGGACAATTTCTGCGCCTTTCGGTGCAAAGACTTCCTTGGCAAAGCGGTCGTGAATCGAACCACGCTGAACGCCAATCTTCTTGCCCTTCAACTCATCCAGGCTTTCACTGACCTGAGCACCCGACTTCATCACCAGGCGCGCTGGCGTCAAGTAGTACTTGTCGCTGAAATCAACCGACTTCTTGCGATCTTCAGTAATCGACATGGACGAAAGAATCGCGTCGATCTTGCGCACTTTCAACGCTGGGATCAGACCATCGAACTCCTGTTCGACCCATACACACTTGACCTTCATCTCTTCGCACAAGGCGTTGCCGATGTCGTAGTCAAAGCCAACGATTTTGCCGTCCGGCGCTTTCGAGGCGAAGGGTGGGTAGGCGGCCTCGATACCAATTTTCAACGGCTTCTCATCAGCCAGCGATGCCAGGGAAAACACAGACAGCGCCAGTGCGCCAAGCAGTGCGAGTTTCTTCATCTGAGAACTCCATCGGTACAGGGCAATATGAGGCAGGGGAACGACTGCCCAATATGCGAATGGGTACAACGCAGAAGCCGCGCGGTGCTCGACGGACAGTCGAAGCAACACGAGCAAGTGATTGGCATTTTAGCGACAGCCCCGAAGCCGATATTTCTTCAATGCGACAACTAGTTACAGAAGCACCAGAAGCACCAGCCCGAGATATTGACAGCCTTCACATAGTATGCAAAAGCGAAAGACAAATAACCTATCAACCAAGCAATAACCGGGCCCATTATTGGCAAAGCCTTCTAATCCGGCAAGCGCAGCGTGACGACATACTGTTTCACCCGAAAGAAAAACCCCAAAAACAGGCACTCACGTTTCTCTTTGCCCCGCTTCTGCGCAGGACCGGTGACAGAATTGGTTACCGATGAATGTCGAAGTAACAGCTTATTACCCACAAAGACTAGAAAGCCCCGCCTGACGTGTGCCGGGCGGGGCTTGTGCAACACCGTAACCGTCAGGCGGCGGTCATGGCCTTGTGGGTATCGATCAGATGTTGCACGACGCCTGGATCGGCAAGGGTCGAGATATCACCCAGGCCATCGTACTCAGCCGTCGCGATCTTGCGCAGGATGCGCCGCATGATCTTGCCCGACCGCGTCTTCGGCAAACCCGGCGCCCACTGGATAACGTCCGGCGAAGCGATCGGACCAATCTCTTTGCGCACCCAGTTTTTCAGTTCCTGACGCAACGCATCGGTCGGCTCCACCCCTCCATTAAGGGTGACATAGACATAAATGCCCTGACCCTTGATGTCGTGCGGTACGCCCACAACAGCCGCTTCAGCGACTTTAGGATGGGCAACCATGGCGCTTTCGATTTCGGCAGTCCCCATACGGTGGCCGGAAACGTTGAGCACGTCATCCACACGCCCGGTGATCCAGTAGTAGCCATCCTCGTCGCGACGGGCGCCATCACCCGTGAAGTACATACCCCGGAACGTCTTGAAGTAGGTGTCGACGAAGCGATCGTGATCACCAAACAGCGAACGCGCCTGGCCTGGCCAGGAATCGAGAATCACCAGGTTACCCTCGGCAGGACCATCGATCAGGTTGCCAAGGTTGTCCACCAACGCAGGCACCACACCGAAGAACGGACGCGTTGCCGAACCGGGCTTGAGCGCGGTAGCACCCGGCAGCGGGCTGATCAGCACGCCACCGGTCTCGGTCTGCCACCACGTATCGACGATTGGGCAGCGCTCTTTACCGACGGTCTGGTAGTACCAGTTCCAGGCTTCGGGGTTGATCGGCTCACCCACAGAACCCAGAAGACGCAAGCTGGAGCCGTCGGCGCCAGCAACTGCGGCCTGCCCCTCAGCCATCATCGCGCGAATAGCCGTCGGCGCCGTGTAAAGAATATTCACTTTGTGCTTGTCGATAATCTTCGATACACGCGTGATGTCCGGATAGTTCGGCACACCTTCAAACAGCAAGGTGGTCGCACCATTGGCCAGCGGGCCATAAACGATGTAGCTGTGGCCGGTGATCCAGCCGACGTCGGCAGTGCACCAGTAGACCTCGCCCGGGCGGTAGTCAAAGACCCGCTCATGGGTCAGCGCGGCATACACCAGATAACCACCCGTAGTATGCATGACACCCTTTGGCTTACCGGTGGAGCCCGAGGTATAGAGGATGAACAGCGACTCTTCCGCACCCATTTCCTTCGGCGCGCAATGGCTGGAGGCAACCTTCATCAGGTCTTCGTACCAGATGTCACGATGCTGGTGCCAAGCGATCTCTCCCCCGGTGCGCTTGCAGACGATGATTTTCTGCACGCTGCTGGTTTCGGGATTGGTCAGTGCCAGGTCGACATTGCCCTTCAGCGGCGTACGACGCCCACCACGCAACCCCTCATCCGCCGTGATTACGATCTTGGATTTACAGTCAATGATACGACCGGCCAACGCCTCGGGCGAGAAACCACCGAATACGACCGAATGAATGGCACCGATGCGGGCACATGCCAGCATGGCAACCACAGCCTCGGGAATCATGGGCATATAGATAGTGACGACATCACCACGGTGAACATCCTGACCGCGCAGGGCGTTGGCAAACTTGCAGACCTGCTCATGCAGCTCGCGGTAGGTGATGTTGCGGCTTTCAGAAGGGTCATCACCCTCCCAGATAATGGCGACCTGGTCTCCGCGCTCCGCCAGGTGGCGGTCCAGGCAATTGTAGGAAACGTTCAGAGTGCCGTCGGCGAACCATTTGATATCGACATGGTGATCGTCGAAAGAGGTCTGCTTGACCTTGGTGAAGGGCCTGATCCAGTCGATGCGTTGAGCCTGCTCGCGCCAGAAGCCGTCCGGGTTGATCACCGACTGTTGGTACATGGCCTTGTAGGTTGCCTCGTCGGTCAACGTGGTGGCTGCAACCTCGGGACGAACGGGATACAGGGAAGCCGCACTCATCTTTTTTACCTCGGTGTAATAGTTGTTTTTGTATGACCCCGATGTAACTGTACCAGAGCCGCACAGACCATTCGACATTGGTAGTAACAAAGCAGTCTTTTCAGTCAATATTTGACAGAAATGGCTCTAAATCAAGCCTTACAGAGAGATGCACCACTTAGATTTGCAGGCGACGACCAAGATTACCAGTCGATTGTTACAGTTTCCGTCAATAGTGTTTATCAAAAGTGCATCTGTTTACCACCACGACCCCGCCCTAAAATTCACCTCGCCAGCAACGGCAACGCGATTAACAACTTGTTACAGCCCCCACGAAGGCCCGTTAATCACGCATTAATTTTGAGCATTAACTCTGTTGTTGCACACGTAGCTCCACAAGGGCTACGTGCCCCTTAAGACCTAGACAGGTAAAATGAACATGAAAGCTTTACTGGTATTGGCACTCGGCACTGTTTGCGCATCCGCCATGGCTGATGAAGTTGCAAATAATGCGGCCGAGCAAATTCCGGTTGAACAGTACAGTTACTCGCAACACTTGGACATCGCCAAAGTTATTTCCATGAGCGAAATTCCAAATGTGTGTGAAGTCGTCCCAGCACGCATGACCTATGAAGACTCGCAGGGCCAAAAACACATTCTCGAATACCGAGTAATGGGTAACGGTTGCTCCAACGGCTGATCGCCGGAGCCACTGACCGCAGCGCCTCGCTTCCCGAAGAACGAGGCGCGCTGCGCCCCTCCTGAAACGCAAGCAACTGCTGGCACACTTTACTCAGCGCCACCCGCCCCTGACTTTCCAACCGCGTGCTCACGCAACTTGTTGGCAATCGTGGTATGTGAAACACCCAGCCGCTTTCCCAAAGCGCGACTGCTTGGATACTCATCCAACAAGCGCTCCAATACCGCTTTTTCAAAACGCCCCACTATTTGCGCAAGATCGCCCTCCAGGGAAAACTCACCCAAGGGTTGACGCGCACCGTAGTCCGGCAAGCGAATATGTTCAGGTTTCACAATGCCTCCATCACACAGTGAAACCGCCTGAAATAAAACATTCTCCAATTGACGAACATTACCAGGCCATTGGTACTGACTCAGACGCTCCATCGCCGCAGGCGCCAACTTCGGTAACGCACAACCAATCTGCCGACTGGCCTGATCCAGAAAATGCTCGACCAGTGGCGGCAATCCATCGAGGCATTCGCGCAGTGGCGGAATATGCAGCGAGAGCACATTCAGGCGGTGATAGAGATCCTGGCGAAACTCACCGCGTGCGCACAACTCGGACAGGTCAACCTGAGTAGCGCAGATGACCCGCACATCCAGATACACCTCCTCATCACTGCCCACCCGACGGAAACAGCCATCCTGCAGGAAGCGCAGCAATTTGACCTGCAAGCGCGGGCTCATCTCGCCAACACCATCGAGAAACAGCGTCCCTCCCGCCGTCAGCTCCAGCAGCCCCAATTTGCCCTCGGCGCGAGCGCCCTCAAAGGCGCCCGGGCCATAGCCGAACAACTCGGTCTCAGCCATCGACTCAGGCAGCCCGGCACAGTTAAGCGCCATAAGCGGCGCCTGCCCGCGCGGACTGGCCAAATGACAAGCGCGAGCCAGTAGCTCTTTGCCTGTACCGGTCTCACCCTCGATCAGCAAGGGCGCATCCAGAGGTGCCATCCTGCGCGCCTCACGCACCACGGCAGCCATGACTTTCGAACTTTGGAAAATGCTGTCGAAGCCTCGCAACTCCTGTTTGCGCACATTGTAGATCCGCTCACCAATGCGATCGGCACGGTGCAAAGTCAGTACCGCGCCCGCCAGCGCTTCACTGTCATCATGCTCAGACTGCAAGGGCGCGATGTCTGCCAAAAAGACATCGCCTTTGACCTTGACCCGCAAGCCATTGATGCGTGACTTGTTCGCCCGCACCAACTCCGGCAAGTCGAAATCCTCGGCATAGCGGGACAAGGGAATACCCGGCACCTCATCGACCCGCACCCCCAGCAATTGCGCCGCGGCACGGTTGGCGGCAACGATCGAGCCCCCCATGTCGATGGACAACACCGGGAAATCCAGGGCACCAAGCAGCGCATTGAGCTCCATGTGACGACGCTCACTGGGCATGAGCCCGACGCGCTTCACACCGAACACACCGGCAATCGACTCGAATTTTGGCCGCAGGGCCTGGAACTGCAGATTGATCAGGTTCGGACAATGCAGGTAGATCGCATTGCCATGCTCCCCACCCACCTCGCCACGAGCAACGTTGATACCGTAATCCACCAGCAGGTTGAGGATGTCACGCAGGATGCCAATGCGGTTTTGGCAATGCACTTTGATACGCATGAAATGTCCTACAAGTAAGGCTTCGCTCGGCAACTATTCACACAAGCGCTAGAATTACTGTAAAGAATACGTGACAAATCAACCCAACCTCAATGGCATACGAGCCTTTGATTACCGAAGCAGTGGAGAATCGTAAAGTTATCGTTACAGAAAACCCGTCCTTTCGAGTAGATGCTCCGCCCTGCCCCAGGTGCAAACGCATCCGCGAAAGGCTATCTCTAGGGCCATGGCTTGACCCATAACAATAAAGGCCCTCAGCAGGAGAGCAGCATGAAACAGACGCAATACGTGGCTCGCGAGCCCGATGCGCAGGGGTTCATTGACTACCCGCAGGAAGAACATGCGGTGTGGAATACCCTGATTACCCGCCAACTGAAGGTCATCGAAGGCCGTGCGTGCCAAGAGTACCTGGATGGCATTGATCAGTTGGGCCTGCCTCATGACCGCATCCCGCAACTGGGCGAGATCAACAAGGTACTGGGCGAAACCACGGGTTGGCAGGTTGCCCGCGTGCCTGCGCTGATCCCCTTCCAGACCTTCTTTGAACTGCTCGCCAGCAAGCGCTTCCCGGTCGCCACCTTCATTCGTACCCGTGAAGAACTCGACTACCTGCAAGAACCGGACATTTTCCATGAGATTTTCGGCCACTGCCCGCTGCTGACCAACCCCTGGTTCGCCGAATTCACCCACACCTACGGCAAACTCGGCTTGAACGCCACCAAGGAACAGCGCGTCTACCTGGCTCGCCTGTACTGGATGACCATTGAATTTGGCCTGGTGGAAACGCCGCAAGGCCGCAAGATCTATGGCGGCGGCATCCTTTCCTCACCGAAGGAAACGGTCTACAGCCTGTCCAGCGAGCCTGAGCACCAGGCCTTCGACCCGCTCGAAGCCATGCGCACGCCCTACCGTATCGACATCCTGCAGCCCCTGTATTTTGTGCTGCCGGACCTGAAGCGCCTGTTCGACCTCGCCCACGAAGACATCATGGGCATGGTCCAGACTGCTATGCAGCTAGGCCTTCACGCACCGAAATTTCCACCGAAGGTAGCCGCCTGAGCTGCCCATTCATACCCATAACAAACCACTTGCGGAAATACCTATGAACGCCTTGAACCAAGCCCACTGCGAAGCCTGCCGTGCCGATGCCCCACAGGTCAGCGACGAAGAATTGCCGGTACTGATCAAACAGATTCCGGATTGGAACATCGAAGTTCGCGACGGCATCATGCAGCTGGAAAAAGTTTTCCTGTTCAAGAACTTCGCCCACGCACTGGCCTTCACCAATGCGGTCGGGGCAATCTCCGAAGCCGAAGGTCATCACCCAGGCCTGCTGACCGAGTGGGGCAAAGTCACCGTGACCTGGTGGAGCCACTCGATCAAAGGCTTGCACCGCAACGATTTCATCATGGCCGCCCGCACCGACGAAGTCGCCCAGACCGCCGAAGGTCGCAAGTAATGCACTTCGACGCCATCGCGCGCGTACCGGGCGACCCAATCCTGGGGCTGATGGAGGCCTATGCCAAAGACAGCAACCCGAACAAGTTCGACCTTGGCGTCGGCGTGTTCAAGGATGCTCAGGGGCTGACACCGGTCCCTGTTGCGGTGAAAGTTGCCGAGCAACGCCTGCTCGACAACCAGGCCAGCAAGAGCTACGTCGGAGGTCATGGCGACGCTGCTTTCGGTCGCCTGATCTGTGAACTGGTGCTGGGGGACGAGTCGCCGCTGCTACCAGCGCAACGCGTCGGTGCCACCCAGACACCAGGAGGCACAGGTGCTTTGCGCTTGTCTGCGGAGTTCATCAAGCACTGCCTGCCGGGCCGCGGCATCTGGCTGAGCGATCCGACCTGGCCCATCCATGAGACCCTCTTTGCCAGTGCCGGCCTTGCGGTTCATCACTACCCCTATGTGGGCGCAGACAACCGCCTGAACGTCCCGGCCATGTTGGCGGCACTGGAGTCTGCCCCCAAGGGCGACGTGGTACTGCTGCACGCCTGCTGCCACAATCCGACCGGTTTTGACCTGTCACAACAGGACTGGCTGGCCGTGCTGGAGGTCGTTCGCCGTCGAGAACTACTGCCACTGATCGACTTCGCCTACCAAGGCTTTGGCGATGGGCTTGAGGAAGACGCCTGGATGGTACGGCGGTTCGCTGCTGAACTGCCTGAGCTACTGATCACCAGCTCCTGCTCGAAGAACTTCGGCCTGTACCGGGAGCGCACGGGTGCCCTGCTGGTCTGCAGTGGCGACGCCCAGAAGCTGTTGGATGTACGCAGCCAATTGGCCCTGCTGGCCCGCAACCTCTGGTCAACGCCACCCGACCATGGCGCCGCCGTGGTTGCGCAGATTCTTGGCGATCCGGGATTGAAACACCTGTGGGTAGAAGAAGTGGACGCCATGCGCCAGCGCATCGCCCAACTGCGCACAGGCCTGGTCGAGGCACTGGCACCACACGGCCTGGGGGAGCGTTTTGCCCACATTGCTCAGCAACGGGGCATGTTCTCCTACACGGGCTTGTCTGCGGAACAGGTCACGCAACTGCGTGAGCGACACAGCGTCTATCTGGTCAGCACAGGCCGGGCGAACATCGCCGGCGCAGATGCTGCACGACTGGACGCACTGGCAGCAGCCATTGCCGACGTCTGTCGCTAACCCCAAGCAGGCCGTTCTCCGCAAGGGAACGGCCTCGCTGACGAAACACCCCCACGCACTAGCACCCACCAGCCACGCCGACCACGCCCAAAGTATGAGCTGCCGATTGGCAGTAAAACTCATACTGTCACGCAGACTCCTGTATCCTGCCGAGGCTTTTTGCAAAGCCATGCGTGTATTGCGCAGCCTTTCCACTCACACTTGCGAGGAACGACGAGATGCATGAAATCCCGAATCTTCCCTTCCCAAGCCTGAACCCCGCCGAGCAGGAACCTGCTCTTCATAGCGCCGAATCAGCCAATGCTGCTGACACCAACGGCGAAGAACTCCCGAGCGCCGACCAGGAATAACCGCGCACAGAGGGTGTGAAAACCAGTATCGGGGCAACCCAGCCCGCGGTTTTCACACCACCAAGCCCCCTCAGTAATCCACCTTGCCCCGCCCAGCCTTTACCGTTCCACGCTTGCTCTTGCTCTCCAGCCTGCGGGTCTTGGAGCCCAGCGTTGGGCGCGTCGGCCTGCGCACCTTCTCAACCTTGACCGCTGCCTTGATCAACTCGAGCAGGCGCTCCAAGGCGTCGGCGCGGTTCTGCTCCTGCGTACGGTACTGCTGAGCCTTGATGATGATCACGCCCTCGCGGGTGATACGGTGATCACGCAGCGCCAGCAAACGCTCCTTGTAGAACGTCGGCAATGACGAGGCCTGCGTATCGAAACGCAGGTGCACGGCACTGGACACTTTGTTGACGTTTTGCCCACCAGCACCTTGGGCACGGATCGCGCTCAGTTCGATTTCGTCGTCAGGAATATGCACAGCATTGGATATGATCAGCATGGGTCTGGCTTGAAGAGAACAGCCTTCAGCATACCCCATAAAAACCAAAAGCCCGGCACAAGGCCGGGCTTTCGAACAGCGTCGCAGCGTGTTACTTGGCTGTGGCGCTCACAGCGGCAACGGATGCCTGGGCGCTACGCTTGTTCTTTAGCACGTAGCAACCCCACATTACCACCACCCACACAGGGATGGCGTAAACCGATACCTGGATGCCCGGGATCAGCAGCATGATGCCAAGGATGAAGAGCACGAAAGCCAGGCAGATATAGTTGCCATAGGGGTACCACAGCGCCTTGAACAGCGAAGTCTGACCGGTACGGTCCATGTGCTGGCGGAACTTGAGGTGCGAGTAGCTGATCATCGCCCAGTTGATCACCAGGGCTGCAACCACCAGCGACATCAGCAACTCCAGCGCATGCTGCGGGATGAAATAGTTGAGCAGAACAGCAACCAAGGTCACACCGGCCGAGGCCAGAATCGAGCGCACCGGCACACCACGCTTGTCGATTTTCGCCAGGCCTGCAGGAGCATCGCCCTGCTCAGCCATACCGTAGAGCATACGGGCATTGCAGTAGGTGCCGCTGTTGTAGACCGACAGTGCCGCCGTCAGTACCACGAAGTTGAGAATATGCGCGGCGGTGTTGCTACCGAGCAGGGAGAACACCTGCACGAATGGGCTGCCACTGTACGCGTCACCAGAGCTGTTCAGACTGGTCAACAAGCTATCCCATGGAGTCAGCGACAACAGTACGACCAAGGCGCCGATGTAGAAAATCAGGATACGGTAGATGACCTGGTTGATCGCCTTGGGAATCACGGTTTTCGGCTTGTCGGCTTCGGCCGCAGTGAAACCGAGCATTTCCAGGCCGCCAAAGGAGAACATGATGATCGCCAGCGCCATGACCAGGCCACTGACACCATTCGGGAAGAAACCACCGTGATCCCACAGGTTGCTGACCGAAGCTTGCGGACCACCACTACCACTGACCAGCATGTAGCTGCCCAGGGCGATCATGCCGACGATCGCCAGCACCTTGATGATCGCGAACCAGAATTCAGCCTCACCAAAGACTTTGACGTTGGCCAGGTTGATCGCGTTGATCATCACGAAGAAAACGGCTGCCGAAACCCAGGTCGGGATCTCCGGCCACCAGTAGTGGACATACTTGCCGACTGCCGTCAGCTCCGACATGCCCACCAGGATGTACAGTACCCAGCAGTTCCAGCCAGAGAGGAAACCGGCGAAACCACCCCAGTATTTGTGGGCGAAATGGCTGAACGAACCGGCAACCGGTTCCTCGACGATCATCTCGCCGAGTTGACGCATGATCATGAACGCGATGAAGCCACAGATCGCGTAACCAAGAATCATCGACGGGCCCGCCGACTTCAGCACGCCTGCCGAGCCGAGAAACAGCCCGGTGCCAATTGCACCGCCCAGGGCGATCAACTGGATGTGGCGATTTTTCAGGCCGCGCTTGAGCTCACCTGAATGCGAGTTTTGTCCACTCATGAACGGAGTCACCTGTTTGTTTTTATCTGTGACGGAATCGGACCCACCGCACTCGTGGCGCAGCGGAATTAACAAGGTGGTAGACCTTGAGGGTTCTTGGACGGGGTCGGTCATACGGGCGGCAGCCCGGACGAATTAGCCTGGTGTCAGCAAGATTGCGCGGTACGCATTGGGGTCACAGTTAAAACGCGGCGCATTGTATACCCCTGCAGTCGGGCAGGGGTCAACACGTTGCGTTAATGTCTGCTGACAAAACGCACCGGTCCTGTGGGAGAGGTGAAGCCTGGAAGTGTGTCTGGCGTGCATGGCGCCTCCGATTGTTCTTATTAGCAGCCCAGGCTCTTCGGCCCGGCTTTGCACACGGCAATGGCGCACATATCACCGCGCCCGGCAGACGCGAGCAAGCCATTGACGCTAACGGAAAGCGCAACGAGAGGGGATTTTCGGCAAGGTTTTGTTACAGCTGCAGGCGATGGCCGATTTGACGGGGAAAAAACGGCATTCTTGTAAATATTTTCTTACAAGACGGTTCAAAAACTTTCCGCACTGTGGAGGGCAGGCTTGCCTGCGATAGGGTCAGCGGGGTGTCAGCCAGTGCGCGGGGGCTGTATCGCGGGCAAGACCCGCTCCTACAGCGACAGAGTCAGCGAGGTGTAAGCCTGTGCGCGAGGCCTTTGCCTTAAAAAACAAACCCCCGCTAAAAAGCGGGGGTTTGTCAGCAGCCTGAGCCAACCCGAAGGTGGCTGTGGTAACGCTTACTCAGCGCGTGGCGGCTTGCCACGGCTGCTGCCTGGACGCTTCGGCGCAGGCTTGCGCTTGTTCATCTCGCTGGGACGCTCAGCGACAGTAGAACGCCCCTTGCGTGGCGCCTCCTCGCGTGGCTGACGTGCTGGACGCTCGGTCGCACCGTCTTTGGCTGGACGCAGTGTACGCACACGTTCACCACGGCCAACTGGCTTGGACGATTTACGCTGCATCCGCTCAAGCTTGTCCTTGACCTTGGCTTTCATGGCCGGCATGGCGACTGGGGTCAGGCCCACTTCGGCAGCCAGGATATCCACTTCGCCCTGGCTCATTTCGCGCCAGCGGCCCATCGGCAGATCGGAGTTGAGGAACACCGGGCCGAAACGCACGCGCTTCAGACGGCTGACCACCAGCCCCTGGGATTCCCACAGGCGACGAACCTCACGGTTGCGCCCTTCCATCACCACGCAGTGGTACCAATGGTTGAAGCCTTCACCGCCAGGCGCTTCCTGGATGTCGGTGAAACGAGCCGGGCCGTCTTCAAGCATGACGCCGTTTTTCAAACGGGTCAGCATGTCTTCGTCGACCTCACCACGCACACGCACCGCATACTCGCGGTCCATTTCGTAGGACGGGTGCATCAGGCGGTTGGCCAGTTCACCGTCAGTGGTGAACATCAACAGACCCGTGGTGTTGATGTCGAGACGACCGATGTTGATCCAGCGGCCTTCCTTCGGGCGAGGCAGGCGGTCAAACACGGTCGGACGGCCTTCCGGGTCGTCACGGGTGCAGATCTCACCATCAGGCTTGTTGTACATGATCACGCGGCGCACGGTTTCGGACGCCTCTTCTCGCTTGATCAGGCGGCCATCGACCGAGATGGCGTCGTGCAGGTCGACGCGCTGGCCAAGGGTGGCTGCAACGCCATTGACCTTGATGCGACCTTCACCGATCCAGGCTTCCACATCACGACGCGAGCCCACGCCAATACGTGCGAGCACTTTTTGCAGTTTCTCGCCGGCTGGACGGGGTTGGGGTTCTTGCAGGTCTTGTTCACTCATCTGGGCACCTCCCGGTGTACTGAAAATCATGGTGTGGGCACACTGATGCCCAAACGGGCGAGAATGATACGCCGAACGCAGACGCGGCGCATCACAGACGCATTGAAAATCGCCGGCCAACGGGCATTTTCCGCTCGAAGGTGAGCTCAGTCGCGAGGCAAATCTTCGACAGATTCCGCTTCTTCAGCTGGCGGCGAGGGTTCATCGAGCAGGTCCTCGAAGTCGGTCTTGAGCCCCTCCTCCATCGAGTCGAGCTCAACCAGCAGGCTGTGAAAACTGGTTTCCTCGCGCTCGGCTTCGGGCTCGGCACTGGCATCCGCCAGCGCCTGCAGATGAGCAGGTACGGGAGCATCGTCCGGATCAAGCAGCGGCTCGGGTTCCATTTCCCTCAGTTCGGCCAGTGGCGGAAGCTGGTCGAGGCTCTTGAGGTTGAAATGATCGAGAAAGGCCTTGGTGGTAGCGAACATTGCGGGCCTACCCGGCACTTCCCGGTAGCCAACGACACGAATCCACTCGCGCTCCAACAAGGTCTTGGTGATGTTGCTGTTGACCGCCACACCGCGCACGTCTTCGATCTCGCCACGAGTGATGGGCTGGCGATAGGCGATCAGGGCCATGGTCTCCAGCAGCGCACGTGAATAGCGCTGCGGACGCTCTTCCCAAAGCCGCCCAACCCAGGGGGCATAGTCTTCGCGAATCTGCAGACGGTAGCCGGAGGCCACCTCCTTGAGTTCGAACGCACGGCCATTGCAGGACTTGCGCAGCACTTCCAAAGCCTTTTTGAAGACCGCAGGCTCCGGGCGCTCGGCTTCCTCGAACAGCTCAAAGAGCCGCTCCAGCGATTGCGGCTTGCCCGACGCCAACAGAAAGGCCTCAAGCAGGGGCGCCAGGTCCCGCGGGTCGTTCAGGTTCATTGCCATGCTCGTTGCTTGTAGGGGTTACTCGGCACGCGCCCGGACATGGATCGCGGCAAAGGGCTCATTTTGCACCAGTTCGATCAAGGATTCCTTGACCAGCTCAAGGATCGCCATAAAGGTCACTACAACGCCCAGCTTGCCTTCTTCTGCCGTAAACAGCTCGACAAATGGCACGAAACCGCCGCCCTTGAGACGTTCAAGCACCTCGCTCATGCGTTCCCGAGTGGACAGCGCCTCGCGACTGACCTGGTGGCTCTCGAACAGATCGCCACGGCGCAGGACCTCGGCCATGGAGACCAGCAGCTCTTCAAGGCTGACATCAGGCAGCAACTTGCGCACCTTGGCTTGAGGCGCCTCAAGCCTGGGCACGATCACATCACGCCCCACGCGACTGAGCGCGTCAATACCTTCGGCGGCGGCCTTGAAGCGTTCGTACTCCTGCAAGCGGCGAATCAACTCGGCGCGCGGGTCGTCTTCCTCGGCCTCGATCTCCGCCGAGCGCGGTAGCAGCATGCGCGACTTGATCTCGGCCAGCATCGCCGCCATGACCAGGTACTCGGCAGCCAACTCCAGGCGCACGCTCTTCATCAACTCGACGTACCCCATGTACTGGCGTGTAATTTCGGCCACAGGGATGTCGAGAATGTCGATGTTCTGCTTGCGAATCAGATAGAGCAACAGGTCCAGAGGCCCTTCAAAGGCTTCAAGAAAGACCTCAAGCGCGTCCGGCGGGATGTACAGGTCCACCGGCATTTCGGTCAGGGCCTGGCCATAGACCAGCACCAGCGGCAACTCTTGCTGCGCCCCTGCCTGTGGATCGACCAGCGACTCGGTGATGACGGCCTGGCTCACGCTTCGACCAGAAAAGGGGCAGGGTCGCCGCAGCCCACGCGCACCACTTCCGGCTCGCCCTCAGCCAGATTGATGACTGTGGACGCCTTGAGGCCGCCAAAACCACCGTCGATGATCAGGTCGACATGGTGCTCCAGGCGCTGGCGCATTTCATATGGGTCAGTCATGGGTTCGTCATCACCCGGCAAGATCAGACTCACGCTCATCAAGGGCTCACCCAACTCTTCAAGCAGCGCCAGCATGATCGGATGATCCGGCACCCTGAGGCCGATGGTACGGCGCTTTTCATGCATCAATAACCGTGGCACTTCACGGGTAGCATTGAGGATAAAGGTGTATGGCCCCGGCACATGGGCCTTGAGCAAGCGAAAGGTACCGGTATCGATCTTGGCATACAGCCCCAACTGCGACATGTCACAACACAGCAGTGTGAAGTTGTGGTTTTTGTCCAGCTTGCGCAAATGCCGAACCCGTTCAATGGCATTTTTGTCGCCGATCTGGCAACCCATTGCATAGGCCGAATCGGTGGGGTAGATCACCACCCCCCCCTTTCGGATAATCTCCACGGCCTGCTTGATCAGGCGCGGCTGCGGATTCTCCGGATGAATCTGGAAAAATTGACTCACATTTTCTACCTGTTCAGACCGCGTCGTTAGGCTGCTCATGCTTGAATCGGCGCCATAGAGGCGGCAGATCCTCGGGCAATGGCCGGTAGACACCGATCTCCGACCAGGCGCCCGGACCATGGAAATCACTGCCGGCACTGGCCAGCAGACCGAATTCACGGGCCAGGATGGACATAGTGCCGACCTGTTCAGCTGGCATCATCCCATTCACCACTTCCAGCGCTTGCCCGCCTGCTTGAATATAGTCGGCAATCAGCCGACGGCGCTTGCTGCGCGTAAATTCATAGTGCAGCGGGTGCGCCAAACTCACCCAGGCGTCCGACTGACGCAAGGTTTCAACGGTGTCCTCCAGGCTCGGCCAGTGCTGCTTGACGTCGCCCAGCTTGCCAGCCCCGAGCCATTTGCGAAACGCCTCTCCACGATCCTTGACGTAACCGGCACGCACCAGAAATTCGGCAAAATGCGGTCGGGCCGGGGCATTGCCGCTGTCGCCGAGCTCTTTCTGAATGTCCCGGGCACCGTCAAGCGCCCCGGTCATGCCTTTCGCCGCCAACCGTCGGTCGATTTCCTCGGCACGCAACCAGCGCCCCTGATGCAACGCTTCAACTGCGGCATTCAGCGGTGCGGCATCGAGTGGAAACCCATAGCCCAGCACATGAATGGTGGCACCGCCCCAGGTACAGGACAGCTCTACGCCACTGACCCACTGCATGCCCAGCGCACGCGTGGCGGTACGCGCTTCAATTTGCCCTTCAAGGGTGTCGTGGTCGGTCAGGGCCAATGTCCGCACGCCGTGTTCATGAGCCCGGGCGACCAGAGCCGTGGGCGACAAGGCGCCATCGGAGGCCGTACTGTGGCAGTGCAGATCAACATTCATAGGTGGCGCTTTCGCTGTCATTGATGTTTGTTATTATGCCGTCACATCCTGCTTCTGGCTGCCACTGTGAAACAATTCATCGATTTCATCCCGCTGATCCTGTTCTTCATCGTCTACAAACTTGAACCCCGTGCCGTCGAAATTGCCGGCCACGCCTTCGAGCTGGGCGGTATCTATAGTGCTACAGCGATGCTGATCATCAGCTCACTGGTGGTCTATGGCGCGTTGCTCATCCGCCAGCGCAAGCTGGAAAAAGGCCAATGGCTGACCCTGGTCGCCTGCCTGGTATTTGGCGGCCTGACACTGGCCTTCCATAGCGAGACCTTCCTGAAATGGAAAGCGCCGGTGGTGAACTGGCTGTTTGCGCTGGCCTTTGCCGGTAGCCACTTCGTCGGCGATCGCGTGCTGATCAAACGTATCATGGGGCACGCCCTGACGCTGCCGGCCCCGATCTGGAACCGCCTGAACGTCGCCTGGATCTTCTTCTTCCTGTTCTGTGGCGCCGCCAACCTCTTCGTCGCATTCACGTTCCAGAGCTTCTGGGTCGACTTCAAGGTGTTTGGCAGCCTGGGCATGACCGTACTCTTCCTGGTCGGCCAGGGCGTGTACCTGTCCCGCCACCTGCACGACAGTGACACCACCACATCGAAAACCGAGGACTGACATGCTCTACGCCATCATCGCCAGTGACGTTGCCAACTCGCTGGAAATCCGCCTGGCTGCGCGCCCTGACCACCTGGAGCGCCTGCAGCAACTCAAGGCTGAAGGCCGCATCGTACTGGCAGGCCCGCACCCGGCCATCGACAGCAACGATCCTGGTGCAGCGGGTTTCAGCGGCAGCCTGATCGTCGCTGAGTTCGAGTCGCTGAGCGCCGCTCAAGCCTGGGCTGACGCCGACCCGTACGTTGCCGCCGGGGTTTATGACAAGGTTATCGTCAAGCCGTTCAAGCAAGTCCTGCCGTAATGCCAGAGGCGGTGCGCACAACAGCGCACCGCCTGCCAGCATGCCTTTCTAGCGCCAATCGCTCATCATTCTCGTTAAACGGCCGACAACCTCTGGAACACTCAAGTGGAATCAGGAGTTCCGATGCGTCAAGGTCCGTTGTCCCTGCTGCTGTCCCTGTTGCTGTTGAGCCCGCTTGCTCAGGCCGAAGAGGCCGTTGCCAGCACCCCGCTGTCACTCAGTGCCGGCAGCCAGATCACCGAGCTGCAACAGCGTTTGAAGGAAAGCGAAGCACAGCGCCAGGCGCTGACCCAACAACTGCAAACACTCGATAACACACGCGAAAGCACTCAGCTGAGTGAACTTCGCCAGGAAAACCAGCGCTTGAAGGCTCAGGTCAAGGCGCTGCAAACCAACAGCCCGATAAAACTGTTGACCGATCAACAGCAATGGTTCGTGATTGGCGGTGGAGTTGCCCTCTTGGCAGCACTCTGCGGTATCTTTGCCAGCGGCAGCTACAGACGGCGCCGGCAATGGTTGAATTGAGTGAGACATGAGCGAGCTGTTACTGATCGACGATGACGAGGAACTCTGCGAGCTGCTGAGCAGCTGGCTGACCCAGGAAGGTTTTCAGGTGCGTGCCTGCCACGATGGCCAGAGTGCGCGCAAGGCCTTGGCCGAGTACGCGCCAGCCGCAGTGGTGCTGGACGTGATGCTGCCCGACGGCAGTGGCCTTGAAGTGCTCAAGCAACTGCGCAGCGAGCATGCCGAGCTGCCTGTGGTGATGCTGTCAGCTCGCGGCGAGCCACTCGACCGCATTCTCGGCCTGGAACTGGGCGCCGACGACTACCTCGCCAAACCCTGTGACCCTCGAGAACTGACTGCGCGCCTGCGCGCGGTGCTGCGGCGCAGCCACCCGGCAGCGCCACCCAGCCAACTGGAAATCGGTGACCTGAGCTTCAGCCCGGCCCGCGGTGTCATCAGCATCGACGAACATGAGCAAACCCTGACCCTCTCCGAAAGCCGCATTCTCGAAGCCCTGCTGCGTCAGCCCGGCGAGCCGCTTGAAAAACAGGAGCTTGCACAGATCGCCCTCGGACGAAAACTTACGCTCTACGACCGCAGCCTGGACATGCACGTCAGCAACCTGCGCAAAAAACTGGGCCCACACCCGGATGGCCGCCCGCGAATTGTCGCGCTGCGTAGCCGTGGCTATTACTACAGCCTCTAATTGTCAGGCCGAAGCCAACGACTCTTTACCCAAGCTTTACGCTTGCCTGACCGCCGCTGACCTTGATCTCCCTACACTGAGCACATCCGGCCACTACCGGCTTCAGACAAGGAGACTCACCATGCGCAAGACCCTGATCGCCCTGATGCTCGCTGCGACCCTGCCAACGGTCGCCATGGCCATGCCCGAGGGCGGCCCGCACCAAGGCGAACACCACCGCGGCGGCGCGCCCTTTGCCCAACTGGACCTAACCCACGAGCAACGCCAACAGGTCCGCAAGCTGATGGGCGAACAAATGAAAGAGCGTCACGAAATCACCCAGCGCTACCTGGAGAAACTCCCGGCAGCCGATCAAAAAGCCATGAAAGACGAGTTGAAGGCCAAGGAAGACAAAACCCAGGCTGACATTCGTGCACTGCTCAAACCCGACCAGCAAAAGCAGTTCGACGAAATGAAGAAGAAAGAGGCTGAGCGCCGCGCCGAGTGGAACGAGTTCAAAGCCTGGAAAGCTGAAAAAGCCACCAAGGCCCAGTAAGCTGTGCCACAACTGCCCGGTCTGCCACCGCACACCGGGCATTTTCCGTTAGAGGTGCCTCCTTTGCGTTCATTGTTCTGGCGCATCCTTGCCAGTTTTTGGCTAGCCATCACGCTGGTTGCCGGCCTGTCGATCCTGTTGGGCCACATGCTGAACCAGGACGCCTGGATTCTCAGTCGTCATCCTGGGCTGAACACACTGGCCAAAAACTGGACCGAACGCTATGAGCGGGACGGCCCGGAAGTCGCTCAGGACCTGCTGGAACAGCGAAAACGGCAATATCACATCGACGTCCAGGTGCTGAACGACGGTGGAGATGCTGTCGTCCCCGGGACCTTCCCGCGCCGCGCCGCCGCCTTTGAGGCTCGCCGCCACAATGATGAACGGCAACTCCCCTGGCGTCGCCTCACAGAGGAGTACACCAGCCCCGACACGGGCGACACCTACCTGCTGATCTACCGAATCCCCCACCCTGAGCTCGACGCCTGGCACCGCGAAAGCCTGCTCTGGCCATTGAGCGCATTGGGCATTGCACTGGTCGTGCTGACCCTGTTCAGCCTGCTGGTGACCCTGTCGATCACTCGCCCACTGGGCAGGCTGCGCGGCGCAGTACATGACCTGGGGCAAACCACCTACCAACAGAACAGCCTGGCTCGACTGGCCAGCCGACGTGACGAGTTTGGCGTACTGGCCAACGACTTCAACCGTATGGGCGCACGTCTGCAAAGCCTGATAGGCAGCCAGCGCCAACTACTGCGTGATGTGTCGCACGAACTGCGCTCGCCACTGGCACGCCTGCGCATCGCTCTGGCCCTTGCAGAGCGCGCCGGGCCGGAACAACGCGAAGCGCTATGGCCGCGACTGACCCGTGAATGTGACCGCCTGGAAGCCCTGATCAGTGAAATCCTGGCATTGGCCCGTGTCGATGCCGAACAGGCCAAAGCCGAGCCGATTGACCTCTCGGCGCTGCTGCTGAACATACAGAAGGATGCTCTGCTCAATGCGCCAGAGCAGGACATACACCTGGACAGTGAGCCCGGGCTGGCACTTCAAGGCTGGCCGACACTGCTGGAGCGTGCGCTGGACAATCTGTTGCGCAATGCCCAACGCTTCAACCCACCAGGACAGCCCATTGAGCTCAAGGCCACTGGTGACAGTGAACGGATAGTTATCAGCGTGCGTGACCATGGCCCTGGTGTAGCCGGCGAACATCTCGAGCAACTGGGTAAACCATTCTTCCGAGCCCCTGGGCAAAGCGCTGCAGGTCATGGCCTGGGGCTGGCCATTGCACGGCGAGCAGTGGAACGTCATGGCGGCAGCCTCACACTGGGCAATCATCCGCAAGGCGGCTTTGTAGCAACCCTGACGTTACCGTCGCAAGGTGCTGCACAGTAACCTCATCGGGTTACTGGCAGCACAGAACGACTTAGCCCTGCATCGACCAGGCGCTGACAAAGTCCTCGGTGGCCAGTATCGGCGCTGTACGGGGTTCGTTCTGAGGCGTGCCCAGGTACAGGAAGCCAATAACCTCCTCGCCTTCGGCCAAACCCAGCCCCTTGGCCACATGGGCACTGTAGGACAGATCACCGGTACGCCACACCGCGCCAATCCCCTGGGCATAAGCCGCCAACAGAATACCGTGCGCCGCGCATCCTGCGGCCAGGCGTTGCTCCGACTTGGGCACCTTGAAGTGGTCCTGCAAACGGGCAATGACCACGATCAACAGTGGCGCCCGCAAGGGCATGGCACGGGCTTTGTCCAGCGTCGCCTGGGTCGCATCACCCTTGAGCTCGGTCGCCTCGACCAACAGCTGCCCCAGTTGTTCGCGAGCTGCGCCTTCGACGGTGAGAAATCGCCATGGCCGCAGTTGACCGTGATCGGGGGCACGCAAGGCTGCCTGAAACAGCGCCTCACGCTGTGCAGCATTCGGTGCCGGCTCCACCAGGCGTGGAACGGAAACACGGTTGAGCAATGCGTCGAGAGCCTCCATCGGCTACCCCCTGTAATTAAATGTGAGGCTATTCTAGCGTTTACATAAAAAGGTCCATAGGTAGAATGGCGCCTTTCCGCATCGAGTCAGAGCAGATCACATGGCGTTGCCGACCTTAAGGATCATTGGTTTCATTATCGGCATCTTCCTGATTACCCTGGCAATCAGCATGGTCGTGCCCATGGCCACCCTGGTGCTTTTCGAGCGCACCGGCGACCTGACCTCATTCCTCTGGGCCAGCCTGATCACCTTTCTGGCCGGCCTGGCACTGGTCGTTCCCGGACGTCCGGAGCACGTGCAACTGCGCCCACGGGACATGTACCTGCTTACCGTCAGCAGTTGGCTGGTGGTGTGTATCTTTGCTGCATTGCCCTTCCTGCTGACCCAGCACATCAGCTACACCGACGCTTTTTTCGAAAGCATGTCAGGCATCACTGCCACCGGTGCCACCGTACTCAGCGGCCTGGACACCATGTCGCCAGGCATTTTGATCTGGCGCTCGCTGCTGCACTGGCTTGGCGGTATCGGCTTCATCGCAATGGCTGTGGCGATTCTCCCGTTGCTGCGTATCGGTGGTATGCGCCTGTTCCAGACCGAGTCGTCGGACCGCTCGGAAAAGGTCATGCCGCGCTCACACATGGTCGCCAAGTCGATTGTCATGGTTTACGTCGGTTTCACCACCCTTGGCGCCCTGGCGTTCTGGCTCGCCGGCATGAACCCGTTCGACGCCATCAACCACGCCATGTCGGCCATTTCCACCGGAGGTTTCTCCACCTCCGACCAGTCTCTTGCCAAGTGGGACATACCCGCCGTGCATTGGGTTGCCGTGGTGGTGATGATCCTCGGCAGCCTGCCCTTCACCCTGTATGTCGCAACGCTGCGCGGCAACCGCAAAGCACTGTTCAGAGATCATCAGGTTCGCGGGTTGCTCGGCTTGTTGCTGGTCACCTGGGCAGTGCTCGGCATCTGGTACTGGGCCACGACCAGCCTCCACTGGCTCGACGCCCTGCGCCACGTAGCGCTGAACGTGACATCCGTGGTGACCACCACCGGTTTTGCCTTGGGCGACTACAGCCTCTGGGGCAACTTCTCGCTGATGCTGTTTTTCTACCTCGGTTTTATCGGCGGCTGCTCAGGTTCGACCGCTGGCGGGATCAAGATCTTCCGCTTTCAGGTCGCCTATACCCTGCTCAAGGCCAACCTGAATCAACTGATCCACCCCCGCGCGGTGATAAAACAGAAGTACAACGGGCATCGTCTCGACGAAGAGATCGTGCGCTCGATTCTGACCTTTTCGTTCTTCTTCGCCACCACGATCTGTGTCATTGCCTTGGCCTTGTCGTTGCTGGGCGTAGAGTGGATGACCGCTCTGACCGGTGCAGCAGCCACCGTTTCAGGCGTTGGGCCGGGACTGGGCGAGACCATCGGCCCTTCCGGCAACTTCTCCAGCCTGCCGGATGCGGCGAAATGGATTCTGGCGGGCGGCATGCTGCTCGGCCGTCTGGAAATCATCACGGTGCTGGTGCTGTGCATGCCAGCGTTCTGGCGTCATTGACCCGCTAAGCGCTCGGCACACACCCACTCAGGCGGGCCCGGTACTCTCCGGGCGTCTCATCAAACCAGCGGCGGAAAGCCCGAAAAAAGTTGCTCGGGTCAGCAAACCCCAGCAGATAGGCCGCCTCTAGCAACGTCATGCCCGGCTGGGCGAGGTACTGCTCAGCCAACTCACGGCGGGTGTCATCGAGCAAGGCCTGGAAGCTGGTGCCTTCTTCCTGCAATCGTCGCTGCAAGGTGCGCTGGGACAGGTGAAGCGCCTGGGCAACCATCTCCCGTTTCGGCTCGCCCTGAGGCAACATCCGGCATAGCACCTGACGGGCCCGATGCGTTACGCGGCTCTCGGAAAACCGCGCCAGGTACTCACCCGCGAAACGATCATGCAAGGCAGCCATGGCCTCGTTGGCGGTGGGCAATGGCGCTTCCATGTCTTTGCGCTCGAAAATCAACGCATTGTGCTCGGCACCAAACACCAGCGGGGCCTGGAAGGCCTGGCGATAGGGCTCCTGATCGACAGGCTCGGGCCCATGGATCAACACCCGCCGTAACTGGATAGGACGACCGCTGAGCCAACTGGACAGCGACAACGCACACGCCAACGAGGCTTCGGCGCTATGCCGGGTCGGCGGCAGGTGATCGCCATGCACCGTCAGCACCAATGCATAACCCTCAGGCTCCAGGCGAAACGCCAGATCGGAGCTTTCAGCAATGATTCGTTGATAACGCACCAGACGCTCGAACCCCTCCGCCAGGGTTCGACTGGACATCAACGCATAGCCGACGACGTGAAAGGAAGCCGGGCGCACCACACGGGCCAGGTTCAGGCCAATCGCCTGATTGCCGGACAGCTCCACTGCCAACTGCCAAAGGCGGGTCATGGAGTCCTGTGGAAAGCGCGCGTCGGGGTCATCCAACGCCGCAAAATCCAGACCAAGCTGGGCAAACATGGCACGACAATCGAGCCCTTCCAACTCAAGTGCCTTGACGATTCCCGTTGCCCAGCTTGCTGAAGTGGTTCTTACGCTCATGGCTGGCTTCTTTTAAGTTCACATACCGCGATGCGGTGAACCAGAAGGATACTAAAACGGCGCCTATTGTCACTGGCTGATGTAGCTAATGACTCTAGACTCAATTCAGGCTCCACGTCGTGTACCGTGGCCATATCCGATAAACCAAGGAAGCGTTATCGTGAACAGCCCTCAGCATTTCAGCAGTTTTGCCGAGTTCTACCCCTACTATCTGGGGGAGCATAGCAACACTGTCTGTCGCCGCCTGCACTTTGTCGGCACCAGCCTGGTCATCGCGCTGGCAGCCTACACGGTGGCCACTGGCAACTGGGCGCTGCTGCTGACGCTACCTGTTGCAGGCTACGGATTCGCCTGGGTCGGGCATTTCTTTTTTGAAAAAAACCGTCCAGCCACGTTCAGCCACCCGCTCTACAGCTTGATTGGCGATTTCGCGATGTACCGCGACATGCTGCGTGGCAAGATCACTTTCTAGCCCGGTGTTCCCGGCAAACTCGATTGTGCTGCTGAAAAGCGTGCCAGCCACCAAGAGATGTAAACTGCGCTGCTGCACTTCGAGGAAGCATCGATGAGCGCCGGCTCGATATTTACGCTGCGTCACTACAGTCATGACCTGATTGCCCACAGCCATGAGCACCCACAACTGGTGTTCGGTCTGCGCGGCCGCCTGGACTTCGAAGTCGAGGGACACGCAGGGCAAATCGAGCGTCAGGGGTTAATGGTGGTGCCCTCTGGCGCACATCACACCTGTGGCAGCCCCCAGGGCAGTCACTGCCTTGTACTGGATGTACCGGTGGGTCAATGGCTGGGGAAACGCCTTGGCGAGCACGCCGAAGCTAGCCAACGCCTGCTGGATCACCCCGGCGCAATCAACCTGAACAACCGCCAGCAGCAACTGGTCGACTGGCTGGCAGCAAGCCCGGTGAACGACCCGGTGATTGCCCAGCAGGGTGCTGTCTTGCTATTGGCCAGTCTCAGTGACGCCGCAACAACGCATGTGCCTGAGCGCCTGCTGCCCTACGCAGCCTTCGATGCCCACATTGAGCAGTATGCTGCCTACCCGCTTCAGGTAGCCGACTTGGCAAGGCTCGCCGGGTTGTCCAGTGCGCGACTGCACGCACGATTCATGGCCGAGTGCGCCATGACCCCGATGGACTATATTCGCCAGCGCCGCCTGATAAAGGCTCGCCATCTACTGAGAAGCACAACGCTGCCTATCGGTGAGATTGCCTGTCGCGTTGGTTACAGTTCGCAAAGCGCATTCGCTGCCGCCGTACTCAAGGTATTTGGTTGCACGCCTGGCGCATTGCGCCGAGAGCCCGGCGACAACTGACGCGAGGATCGCGACAGACAGGCAGCACAACCGACTTTTACACTGAGCAGGCTGCCTCACTCAAACAACAAGGACCTCCATGAATCACCGCACCGCCCTGGGCGCCTTGCATATTGGCGCGCTGTTTTTCGGCCTGACTGGCGTGTTTGGCAAGCTTGCCAGCGCCGCACCGTCGATCATCGTCTTTGGTCGAGCGGTGTTCGCGGTAGCGGCACTGGCTGCGTTCGCAGCCCTCGCCGGGCAAGGCTGGATCCGCTTGCGGAATCAGGACTGGCAACGCCTCACGCTCGGCGGAGTACTGCTGGCGGGACACTGGGTCAGCTTCTTCATTGCCGTAAAGGTCGCGGGCGTCGCGATCGCCACCTTGGGCTTTGCCAGCTTTCCGGCCTTTACCATCATCCTTGAAGGCCTGCTGTTTCGCGAACGCATCCGTGGCAACGAGGTACTTTTGGTAGCGCTGGTCAGCCTTGGCCTGATTCTGGTCACCCCCGACTTCAACCTCGCCAGCGAAGCCACCGGCGGCCTGCTGTGGGCGTTACTTTCCGGGCTGCTGTTTTCATTGCTGTCGCTGATCAACCGCGCCAATTCCGGACGCGTCCCGGCAGTCCAGGCTGCCCTCTGCCAAAACGCCGTGGTCGCCCTGTGCCTGCTGCCCATGGCGGCGCCGGAGATCAGCGCGGTACCTGCACTGGACTGGCTGTGGATTGGCCTGCTCGGGGTGTTCTGCACAGGCGTTGCCCACAGCCTGTTCGTCGCCAGCCTCGCGGTCATCAAGGCTCGCACTGCGGCGGTGGTCTTTGCCATGGAGCCGGTCTACGGCATTGCCATGGCCTGGATGATTTTCGCAGAGACGCCCACACCGCGCATGCTCATGGGCGGTGTGCTGATCATTCTCGCTATTGTCGTATCCAGTCGCATGGCCACAGGCCGCGAAGGCAAGAAGCTCAAGGCCGCCGAGAGCGCCTGATCAAGGCCGGTCGTTGTGACCCAGGTCGCGCTGCGGATCGATCTGGTCGCGTACACGCTGCTTGAGCACTTTGGCCTCAGGGAAACCGCCATCGGCCTTGCGCTCCCAGATCTGCACACCGTCGCAGGTGATGCGAAAGGCGCCTCCCGTGGCCGGCTCAAGCGCCACCCGCGACAGGTCATCGCTGAAGGTACTGAGCAGCTCCTGAGCCAGCCAGGCAGCCCGAAGCAGCCACTGGCACTGAGTGCAATAGGTGATGACGATCTCAGGCTTGTGCAGGGTCATGCGGGTACTGTCTCCTGACCGGTGACTAGGACTTCTCCAGGTTTGCCAGAATGCGCGCATGCACACGCATGCAGATGTTCAACTCCTCCTCATCGACACCCGTGAACAGCTCGGCACGCAAGGCATTGGCGATGGTTTCGATCTGTTCGATCAGAGGCTTGGCTGGAGGGCAAAGCAGAATTTTCTTCGCCCGGCGATCTTCCAGGACGGCCTGACGACGCACCAGGCCCTGGGCCTCCAGGCTATCAAGCAAACGGGCCAGGGTCGGCCCCTCGACGCCAACACTCTGCGCAAGCTCGCGTTGAGTTGGCGCATCTTCGAAACGGGCCAGGTGCAACAGCACCAGCCAACGCGCTTGTGAAAGGTTCAATCCGGCCAGGCGGCGATCCAGTTCGGCGCGCCAGCCACGGGACATCTGCGCCAGCTGCATCCCAAA
Source organism: Pseudomonas sp. HLS-6 (assembly GCF_002753995.1). Classification (NCBI taxonomy): domain Bacteria; kingdom Pseudomonadati; phylum Pseudomonadota; class Gammaproteobacteria; order Pseudomonadales; family Pseudomonadaceae; genus Pseudomonas; species Pseudomonas sp. HLS-6. Next base: position 1,497,780 of record NZ_CP024478.1, on the reverse strand, counting down.
GCGGTGGTGATCGGTCAACGGCATAACACACTCATCATCAAAAACAATTATTAGTCAGCTAACCATGGTCGAGCCCCTTAGGCAAGGCTCTGACACCAGGCATTTTGTCCAACAATCGTTATAAATGATGACATTAGCGGTGTTTTACATCTCAAATTCTGCGGCCAGGGCAGCCCGAACGCAGTACAACACCCCTTCTGGTACTCGTGCCCCGAACTGCCCGGCAATCGCCGAGACTGGCGGCAACTCACCCTCGCCATCAAGGAACGCGTCCTGAAGCTCAAGCAACAGGTCTTCCGGCAAATCCAGCGCCTGCTCCAATGACAACTCCTGACGACCGATGGCTTCGGCCAGCAGGCTGTAGACGTTTTTTTCGCTGCATTGCAGTTGGCCGGCGATCTGGATCGGTGTCATGCCGGCACGGGCCAGGGTCACCAACTCGTGACGCAGATCGACCACAACCTTGGGCGTTTCAGCCTCGCCACCAAGCACCTCAAGGAAGGCCTGACCGTAGCGCTCCAGCTTACGCGCACCGACACCACTGACCCGGGCCATTTCGCTCAGGCTGCTCGGTTGGCTGCGCAGCATTTCGAGCAACGTCGAGTCGGGGAAGATCACGTAAGGCGGCACGCCATGCTCCTCGGCCAACTTGCGCCGCAGCGCACGCAGGGCCTCCCATTGCTCGCGCTCTTCACCACGCACCAACTGGCTCGCCGGGCTGCCGGAGCTGCCAGTGCCTTTGCTGGTCTGCGGTTTGAGATCTCGACGCAGCTCCAGGTTGACCTCGCCACGCAGTAACGGGCGGCAACTGTCGGAGAGGCGCAGGCCACCATACCCTTCAAGGTCAATATCAGCCAGGCCTCGGGCAACCAGTTGACGGAACAGCGAGCGCCACTCCCCTTCCTGGCGCGCCTTGCCGACGCCAAACACCGACAACTGTTGATGGCCAAAACTACGCACTTTTTCGTTATCACGACCGAGCAATACGTCGATCAAATGGCCAACACCATAGCGCTGCCCCGTACGGTAGATGGCCGAAAGGGCCTGGCGTGCCGGTTCGGTCGCGTCCCAGGTCTGTACGCTGTCAACGCAGTTGTCACAATGACCACACGGCTGCTGAAGTTCTTCGTCGAAGTAGTTCAGCAATATCTGACGCCGACAGCGGGTTTCCTCGCACAAGGCCAGCATGGCGTCGAGCTTGTGCTGCTCGATGCGCTTGTGGCGCTCATCACCCTCGGAGTTTTGCAGCATCTGCTTGAGCATCACCATGTCCTGCAGGCCGTAGGCCATCCAGGCATCGGCGGGCAGCCCGTCACGGCCGGCACGACCGGTTTCCTGATAGTAGGCCTCCAGTGACTTGGGCAAGTCGAGGTGAGCGACAAAACGCACGTTGGGCTTGTCGATACCCATGCCGAACGCAATGGTCGCGACCATGATCAGGCCCTCCTCGTTGAGGAAGCGCCGCTGGTTGCTGGCACGGGTTTCAGCGGGAAGACCGGCATGGTAGGGCAAGGCCGGGAAGCCTTGATCACAGAGGAAGGCTGCAACATCGTCGACTTTCTTTCGCGACAGGCAGTAGACAATACCGGCGTTGCCACGGCGCTCGCCAAGGAACGCCATCAACTGCTTGCGTGGCTGCTCCTTGGGCACTATGCGATAGAAAATGTTCGGCCGATCGAAACTCGACAGAAAGCGCTCGGCGTTCTGCAAATGCAGACGGGTAACGATTTCCTCGCGGGTACGCATGTCGGCCGTGGCCGTCAGGGCAATACGCGGCACGTGCGGAAACAGTTCGGCCAACTGCCCCAACTGCAGGTACTCCGGACGGAAATCGTGGCCCCATTGCGAAACGCAGTGCGCCTCGTCAATCGCGAACAGCGCAATCTCCAGGCCGCGCAGGAAATCCAGCATACGCGGCTGAACCAGACGCTCAGGCGCCAGGTAGAGCATCTTGATTTCGCCGCGCCGGATCTTCCCGGCCAGCTCGCGCTGCTGCTCGGCACTCAGGGTCGAGTTCAGCGAGGCAGCTGCCACCCCCAACTCATCGAGGGTTGCAACCTGGTCTTCCATCAGGGCAATCAGGGGCGAGACAATCACCGCCAGACCATTGCGCAACAACCCCGGCACCTGATAGCAGAGCGACTTGCCACCACCGGTAGGCATCAGCACCAAGGCGTCCCCGCCCTTGGCCACACATTCGATGATCGCACCCTGGCGACCACGGAAACTGTCGTAGCCGAAGATATCCTTGAGGACGCGCTGAGCCTGTTCGAGCATAGAAACTCCAAAAATCGCAGAACCATCCTCGCCACAGGCTGGATGAAAAACCGATCCGCCTCATCCGAAAATGCGTAAGCGGCTTTTACCCCGGGACCGCCACGCAGGGCTCCCGACACAAAAGCCGGGCATTATACCCGAGCGCCTGCCCGCGCAGGTGCCTCTACGATAGAGCGTCTTCCTTTGCATCGTTTGCACCGCAAGGTGCTAGAATTCATTATCGTTTATTCCCAAGGTAGCCCTGTAATGTCCTTCGCTGAGCAATTGAACCGCCTGCAAGCCTTCCTCGACGCCGACGAGTTGCATGAGGAAGCGCTGGACTACGTTGCCGCTCACGGCTACCTGACCGCGCTGTCGATCTGCGCCGAAGCCGTGCCCGAGCGTGAATGGATCGACGCCCTGTTCTCCGAAGAGCCGCATTACAAGGACGACGCCCAGCGCACAGAGATCGAAACGACGCTGATCAAGCTCAAGGAACACATCGCGCGCCAACTGGCCAGCGACGAGGAGTTCGAGCTGCCATGCGACCTGGACCTTGGCGACGAGCCGGACGACTCCGAGCTGCGCGGCTGGTGCATCGGTTTCATGGAAGGCGTATTCCTGCGTGAAGAAGCCTGGTTCGAGACCGCGGAAGAAGAAGTCAGCGAAATGCTGCTGCCGATCATGGTCGGCTCCGGCCTGTTCGACGAACAGCCTGAATTTGCCGACATCGCCAGCGATGCCAACCTGATGGACGACATGATCGTGCAGATCCCTGAGGCGCTGACTGCGCTGTATCTGCTCTGCCATGCGCCAGACGAGAAGCCAGCGCTGCTCAAACCCCGCCACCACTGAGTTTTTACCGATGCGTTACCTGCTGCTGGCCATCGGCTGGCTCAGCGTTGCGCTGGGGGTGATCGGCATCTTCCTGCCGGTACTGCCGACCACCCCGTTTCTGCTGCTGGCAGCAGCCTGCTTTGCGCGCAGCTCGCCCCGTTTTCACGACTGGCTGATCAACCACGCCCAACTGGGCCCGTGGATTCGTGACTACCTCAACGGCGAAGGCATCCCCCTCAAAGGCAAGGTCTATGCCATCGGCCTGATGTGGGCAAGTATCAGCCTGTCCTGCTACTTCGTACCCTTCCCATGGGCACGTGGTTTCATGCTGACCAGTGCGGTGTTGGTCAGCGTCTACATCCTGCGTCAGAAAACCCTGGTTAAACGTTGACAGCCTATGCCATTGGCGGGAGCTGCAGCACTGTGCACAGGCACTCAGCGCACATGGTTACGCGCGTAGGTCTCACTGCCCATTGCCGAAATCTGCCCTTCGATCAGTGCGTCGAATGGCTTTAGCAACCCGTCAAACACGTCCGGCGCCTCGAGCACGTTCAATGCCTGCACCACCGCCTCCAGCGTCGATAACGCGCCTGGTTCCGGCGCCTTGCGCAACCGGTAACGCGACGGCTGAACGGTTGCCAGGCTGACCCTCGGCAGGCCCGCCAGCAACGGGTTCAGGTGCAACAACTTGCGTGCCTTGCGCCAGGTTCCGTCAGGCACTACCAGCAACCAGGGACGCGAGTCCTGGTCGTTACTGTAGGGGCCAAGCGCTTGCGCTTCATCGCCAGGGAACAGCACGGCAACCCGGTAACCGGGGGTCGCGATCAGATCGGGCAGATCATCAAACACCTCGCCCACCCGCAACTCGGCATTGCGCAGGCCCAAGCCAGCCAGGCGAGCAGTGTTCAGAGCATGGCGGACTTCACTCGGGTGCTGCAAAAGCACGACGCGTGTACGGCTCTCAAGGCTGGGGATCAAGGGGCAAAGGCAGTGGTTTTGCGGTCGCAGGCAGCGCTCGCAGTTGATTCTGGACATCGATTTCTCCTGAGTGCACAAGTGTGCCACAACAGGCTCGAAAAGCTTACCCACATCCCTGTGGGTAGCCGGGGCTAGCGGTTGAAGCGTTCTGCCAGGCTGTACAGGTAATCAGCCATGTGTTCGAGGTCCTGACTGATCTCTGCTCCCTGCTTGGCCTGATCGGCGCTGTGGTCGCAGAGCTGGGCGATACGGGTAATCTGCTGATTGATGTCCTCGGCCACATGGCTTTGTTGCTCGGAAGCCGTGGCCATTTGTTGGCTCATGCCCGTAATGCGGCTCACGGCCTGGCTAATACCGACCAATGCTGATTGCACGGCCTCAACGCGCTGCACACTGTCACGGGAAATCTGCTCGCCCTTGGTCGCGGTGCTCACGGCGCGCTCGGCACCGGAACGCAGCGAGGCAATGATCTGGTGGATTTCCTCGGTGGACGTACGGGTACGCTGGGCCAGCGAGCGAACCTCATCGGCCACGACCGCAAAGCCCCGCCCCTGCTCCCCCGCCCTGGCGGCCTCAATGGCCGCGTTCAGCGCCAGCAGGTTGGTCTGCTCGGCAATCGAGGTGATCACATCCACGACGCTGCCAATCGACTGGGTCTGGTCAGCCAAGGCATGCACTGCCACGCCAATGTTGTTGACCGCTTCGCTCATACTGCTCATCGCTTGCAAACTCTGCTGAGCCAGATCACTGCCCTGCTGAGTCAGCTTGTCAGCATCGGAAGCGGCAATGGCCGTGTTCTGCACATTGTGGGTCACCTCCTGAATCGTCGCGGCCATTTGCGCGATGGCCGTGGCGGACTGGTCGGTCTCATTGCGTTGACGATCGAGCATCTGCGCCTGGGAGCCCGACAAATCGGAAGATTGCGCCGCCCGCGCCTTGACCCCGACGCCCGCGTCAACCAACCGGGTCAGTGCGGTCTGCAGCCGGGCCTCCTCACTGATAATGGCCAGCTCCAACTGCCCCAGCAACCCCGCATTGTCACTGTAGGTCAGTGCAACCAGCGGGCTGGTGAAGGCTTTGGGGTGCTCAGCCAAAGTGCGCTTGATGGCGCGGTTCTGTCGCGATTCGGTCAGGTACCAGGCCGCAAGCAGGCTCGCCGCCAACACACCCAGCGCCGCGTATTGCGGCAACCACAGGTACCCTGCTGCCGACACGCCTCCTGCAACCAGCAATGGCCAGCCATGAGCCAACTGGGTGCCCAGCCGTGCAGCGACCGGTAGCGCCGAACGCCCTTGGCGCAAGCGCGCATACAATGCAGAAGCCCGGCGAATCTGCTCACGGCTCGGCACTGAACGTACTGACTCATAACCGCTGATCCGGCCATTTTCATAAATCGCCGTAACGTAGGCACTTACCCAGTAAAAATCGCCGTTCTTGGCCCTGTTCTTGACCACGCCCATCCAGGGCTTTCCCTGTTTGATGGTCTCCCACATATGAGCAAACACCGCAGGCGGCATGTCCGGATGACGTACCAGGTTGTGCGTCTGACCTACCAGTTCCTCATTGGTAAAACCACTGATCGAGATAAAGGCATCGTTGCAGTAGGTAATGCGGCTGTTCAGGTCGGTGGTGGAGATTAGCCGCTGTTCATTGGGAAAGGTTCTTTCATGCTCAGTTACGGGCAAATTCATGCGCATCTGGGCGTTCCCTGCTTGGAGGAAAATGATAGAAAATCATCAAGCAAAGGAAGGTTTAGCAGAGCCTTTACGGGCGTGATGGCGAAAAAACCCAGAAATTTCCCGATTTTCGAAAAATATTTTCCAGACATACCGTTCAGGCTGGCATGAGCTGTGCCTTGAGCAAATCACGAAAGGTCTGGATCAACGGTTCGCGGCTGCGCCCGCGGCGGATGATCATGGAAAATGGCGCTTGGTAGCCGAAAGTCGCCGGGGACAGTACCCGCAAATCGCCCTTATCCACCCAGGCCTGTGCATAGTGCTCGGGCAAATAACCAATGTAGGCACCGGACAACACCAGGATCAGCTGTGCCTCCATGCTCTCCACCGTTGCCGCGCTGTGCTTGAAACCATGCCGGGCAAGTTCCGCCTGGCTCCAGTAACCACGCCCGACCATGCGCTGCTGGGTAATCACTTGCTCGGGAATACGCCGTTGCAGGTAGAGCGGATGGCGATTGCTGCAGTACAGCCAGTGTTGCTCGCGGTACAGCGGCTGATACAGCAAGCCACTCATGCGTGTGGAAAACGCGCCAATCGCCAGGTCCAGGCGGTTGTCCTGCACGCCCAACTGCAACTCGTAAGGGCTGGACACCGACAAGTGCAAATGCACCGCCGGGTGCTCCTGACTGTATGCACCAATGGCCTCGGCCAGCGGCAACGCCCGGTCACCTACCGTGGAATCGATCACGCCCAGGTTAAGCGTGCCACGCAACTCGCCTTTGAGCGCTGCAGCGTACTGCTCGAAACCTTCCATTTCCGCCAGCAAGCGCAACGTTTCCTGATGGAACAGTTCACCCTTGCTGGTCAGGCTGAAGCCACCACGCCCCCGATGGCACAGCACGATCCCTAACGCAGATTCCAACTGGCTCATGTAGGTGCTGATGGCCGAGGTCGACAGGTTCAACTCTTGCTGGGCATTGGCGAACCCTTGATGACGCACGACGCTGACGAAGATGCGCAGCAGTTTCAGGTCAGGCAATGCGTTGGCCATGTTCGATTAATCCGTGGGGGGATGGTCTGCAAAGTCTAACCAGCACCGGGCGCATAGTTCATAAAAATCTGAAGTAAGTATTTAGCTGTAGCGATTCTTTTCAACCACTACGTTTTGCAGACTCCGCCACAACCCGGCCTGTGCGCGGTATTTCAGTTGCTTTCCCGCTTCAGCCCGACAGGTTTCAACCACTAAAACTATCGAATCGATGAGGCCAGACCGTGGACAAGATTCTTCATCAACCGCTGGGCGGCAACGAAATGCCGCGCTTCGGCGGTATCGCCACCATGCTCCGTCTCCCCCACCTGCAAAGCGCAGCCGGCCTGGATGCCGCGTTTGTCGGTATTCCGTTGGACATCGGCACCTCGCTACGCTCGGGGACTCGCTTCGGCCCACGGGAGATACGTGCTGAGTCGGTGATGATCCGCCCTTACAACATGGCAACCGGTGCCGCCCCCTTCGACTCGCTGTCAGTGGCTGACATCGGCGATGTGGCAATCAACACGTTCAATCTGCTCGACGCGGTGCGGATCATTGAAGAGGCCTACGATCAGATCTTGGCACACGATGTGATTCCACTGACCATGGGCGGCGACCACACCGTCACCCTGCCGATCCTGCGTGCCCTCCATAAAAAACACGGCAAGGTCGGGCTGGTGCATATCGATGCCCACGCCGACGTCAATGACCACATGTTCGGCGAGAAAATCGCCCACGGCACCACCTTCCGCCGTGCAGTCGAAGAAGGCCTGCTGGACTGCGACCGGGTGGTACAGATTGGTTTGCGCGCCCAAGGCTACACCGCAGAAGACTTCAACTGGAGCCGAAAGCAGGGCTTCAGGGTGGTTCAAGCCGAGGAGTGCTGGCACAAGTCGCTAGAGCCGCTGATGGCTGAGGTGCGTGAAAAAGTCGGTGGCGGCCCGGTCTACCTTAGCTTTGACATCGACGGCATAGACCCGGCCTGGGCGCCTGGTACCGGCACGCCAGAAATCGGTGGCCTGACCACCATACAGGCCATGGAGATCATTCGTGGCTGCCAGGGCCTGGACCTGATCGGTTGCGACCTGGTGGAAGTGTCCCCGCCTTATGACACGACCGGCAACACCTCGTTGCTCGGCGCCAACCTGCTCTACGAAATGCTGTGCGTATTGCCGGGCGTGGCACGCCGCTAAAGCAACACCTCCAGGACAACCGCCACGGCAGGAAGCCATGACAGCGCGGCCGCTGACCGGCCCGCTGTACTGAAGAATGCCCCGGGCGGCCATGGCCGCCCGCGAGGTCGATCTCGCCATAATAAAGACAATCGGAGACACCCCATGGCCCTGGATATTTTCGTTGTACTGATTTACGCCGCCGGCATGCTCACGCTCGGCTGGTATGGAATGCGCCGAGCCAAGACCCACGAAGACTACCTTGTCGCTGGCCGCAACCTCGGCCCGACCCTGTACATGGGCACCATGGCCACAACCGTATTGGGCGGTGCTTCTACCGTTGGCTCCGTACGCCTTGGCTATGTCCATGGCATCTCGGGTTTCTGGCTTTGCGCCGCCTTGGGCATGGGCATCATCGCCCTGAACCTGTTCCTGGCCAAACCGCTGTTGCGCCTGCGTATTTTCACCGTGACCCAGGTACTTGAGCGCCGTTACAACCCCATGGCCCGTCAAGCCAGTGCCGCAATCATGCTGGCTTATGCACTGATGATCGGGGTGACCTCTGTACTGGCCATCGGCACCGTTCTGGAAGTGCTGCTCGACCTGCCGTTCTGGCTGGCCATTGTGCTCGGCGGTGGCGTGGTCGTGACCTACTCAACCATCGGCGGCATGTGGTCACTGACCCTGACAGACATCGTCCAGTTCGTGATCAAGACCGTCGGCCTGATGTTCATCCTGCTACCGGTGTGCCTGTACAAGGTCGGGGGCTGGGATGAGTTGGTGAACAAACTGCCAGAAGCCAGTTTCAGCCTCACCACCATCGGCTGGGACACCATCATCACCTACTTCCTGATCTACTTCTTCGGCATCCTGATCGGTCAGGACATCTGGCAACGGGTGTTCACCGCGCGCGACGAAAAGGTGGCTCAATATGCCGGTACGACCGCGGGTGTCTACTGTGTGATCTATGGTCTGGCCTGCGCCCTGATCGGTATGGCAGCACATGTACTGATGCCTGACCTGAGCAACCCCAACAACGCCTTCGCCGCAGTGATCAAGGGCACCCTGCCCGATGGTATCCGCGGGCTGCTGATGGCTGCTGCCCTGGCTGCCATGATGTCCACCGCCAGTGCTGGCCTGCTGGCAGCCTCCACCACGCTGACCGAAGACCTGCTGCCACGGCTGCGCGGCGGCAAGCAGTCGAGCCTGGGAGTGAACCGTCTGTTTACCTGCCTGACCGGTATCGTTGTGCTGGGCATTGCACTGGTGGTGAACGACGTGATCAGCGCGCTGACCCTGGCTTACAACCTGCTGGTCGGTGGCATGCTGATTCCGCTGATCGGCGCGATCTACTGGAAGCGCGCGACCACTGCAGGCGCAATCACCAGCATGGTGCTGGGTTTTGGTACCGCACTGGTATTCATGTTCAAGGATGGCCTGGAAGCCAACACGCCGATCTACTACAGCCTGGCAATTGGCCTGATCAGCTTCATCGCAGTCAGCCTGATGTCACGCCAACCCGTAAAAGCAGCAGAATTGGCCTGAGCTGAACCTAACCTGAACATACCGTCGCATTCGCCATGATGCGACGGTTTTCAGGCCGATACTGCGCCAGTTTACTTGCGCGGCTGGCGTTTGCGTTGCTCCTCATCACTGGGAATCGGAACCGGTTGCAGCGGTGGCGGGATCAGGCCAAGCGCAACAGCCAGGTCATGTAGCCAGTTATACAGCGCATTTTTCATGACATCCCCCTTACGGGCTATCTGGCGCGGCAAAGAAGTCCTGCGGCGCTTCATAGAGATCATAGCCCGATGTCCTTCACCGCGCACCGCTGAATCTGACAAAGAAAACACGGCTTGACCTCGATCAAGCGCTGACCATACGACATTGCGCGGGCTCAAGCCGGTCTTCCTGCTGCAACGCCACCCAGGCACTGAGGTTCGCCCCCAGCATGCCCTTGCGCCACATCAACCAGGTGGTGGCCTCGTCGAACGGTGACTGCAAACGGTGAACCGCCACGCTTTCACGCCCCGGCAGGCTCTCCAGCATGGATTGCGACATCAGTGCGACACCGGCGCCGCCAATAACGCAAGCCAACATACTGGGGTAGGACTCAATTTCCATCACCCGGCCCATGGCCGCATGGTCATGGGCATACCAGGCTTCAAGACGCATCCGGTACGAACAGCCCTGACGAAAGGTGAATACCGCACGCCCTGCCACGTCGCGGGCACTGCGCACCGGGGGATGATCGGCCTCGGTGATCAACACCAGGGTTTCATCGCAAAGCGGCACACCATCCAGGCCCGCCAGGCTCAACGGACCATCGACCAATGCAGCATCCAGGCGCCCACTGAGCAAACCCTCAAGCAGTTCACCACTGGGCGCCGCCTGCACCTGCAAATTGACCGCTGGGTAGGCCCGATGATAACGCGCCAGCAAGGCAGGTAAATGGATGGCAGCCGTGCTGTACATGGTGCCGAGCACAAAATTCCCTGCCGGTTGGCCGCCCTGCACTGCGGCAAAGGCCTCATCGTGCAAGGCCAGCAGGCGTCCGGCGTAATCCAGCAACACCTTTCCTGCCGGTGACAACTGCAGACGCTGTCGTTCGCGACGAAACAGCTCTACGCCCAATTGCTCCTCAAGTTGGCGCAGGCGCGTCGACAGGTTGGACGGCACCCGATGCAACTGCTCGGCAGCCCGGGTAACCGAACCCGTCTCGGCAACCGCCTGAAAGATTCTCAGCTGACTAAGCTCCATGGTCATTCTCTAAAAAAGAACAGGTTCATCATAATTATTCAATTTTATTGAAAGTCAATGCGCACTAGCCTGACGGTCATCGAACCTTGCATTGGAGACCCGTCATGTCCCCGACTCTGCGCCTGCTCGCCAGCTTCGTCGCCTTGATGATGGCGATGGGCATTGGCCGTTTTGCCCTGACCCCACAACTGCCACACCTGATCAGCGAAGGTCAGTTGGGCCTCAGTGCTGCCGGGGTGGTGGCGGCAGCCAACTACCTGGGTTACTTCGTGGGCGCGCTGGACGGCATGTTTGCGCGCCGGCCCGGGCAGGTCCGGCTGCGCTTGCTGGCCGGACTGTGGCTGTGTGTACTGCTGACCCTGGCGTCGTTCTGGGCGAACGGGTTCTGGGCGCATATGCTGCTGCGCTTTGGTACCGGTGTGGCCAGTGCCTGGGTGCTGGTGATGATCACCAGCTTAAGCCAGCAGTTGGCCGCGCAAAGCAACCGCCCGCAGTTGGGCGCCTTGGTCTTTGCAGGCCCAGGCATGGGCATCTGCCTGACCGGTTTGCTCGCCCTGTATTCCAACCTACAGGGGCTCGGTTCTGCACCGCTGTGGTTGATCTATGCCGCAACCGCCCTGCTGATGCTACTGGCCATTCTGCCGCTGCTGCCGCAACCCGCAACCGCTACAAACGCAGCGATCAGCCTGGGCGGCAGCACACCGGGAATTGCCCGCCTGAGCGTTATCTATGCGCTGTACGGCACCGGCTACATCATTCCGGCGACCTTCATGTCGCAAATGGCCAATACACACTTCCACGGCCAGTGGCTGGCCGACCTGTTCTGGCCCGGCTTTGGCCTGGCGGCAACGCTGGGTGTGGTGATGGTCAGTCGGCGTCGCCCCGGACAAGGCAGCACGTCACGCTGGTTGATGGTAACGCTATGGCTGCAGGCCGCCGGGGTATTTGCTTGCCTGCTGGGGAACGGCCCCGGCCTGGCGCTGGGCGTGGTGCTCTGCGGTACGCCGTTCCTGGCCTGTATGCAGTTGGTGATGCAGCGCTCTCGGGAACTGGCACCACACGCCACACAACGCAACGCGGGCCTGCTGACCGCCTGTTTTGCCCTTGGTCAACTGAGCGGCCCTTTGCTGGCCGCCCTGAGCACCCAGTTTGCCGCCAGCCTTGAGCCCGCGTTGATAGTCGCAGGCGCCGGCCTGTTGCTGGCGGGCACCCTGTTGCTGGCCCCCGTTACTGGCCGAGCAGGCTGCGCAAACGTCGACGTACCCACTGCTCTGCGCTGACCATCGTGACCCCGAGCAGCACGCAGACGGCCCCAAGAATGAAGTTCAGACTGAGCGGCTCGCCAAGCAGCAGTACCCCAAACGTCACCCCGAACAACGGGGTGATGAAGGAAAACACTGCCAGGTTCGATGCCAGGTAACGGCGCAACAACCAGAACCAGGTCAAGTAACTGAAGAACGACACCACCAGGCCTTGGAACAACAGGCTGCCAACCGATATCGGGGTAAATGTAACCTGGCCGATCTGGCCACTGACCGCGGCGATCATCAGCAGCCCGACAAACCCCACCAACAACTGGTAGAACAGCGTCAGTGTCGCCGGGGCCTTGGACAACCGCGAACCGCGCACCACGACGGTCGTTGCGCCCCACGCCATGCCGGCCAGCACACCAAAGGCATCCCCGAGCAGCATGCGCCCGTCCAGATGCTCCAGCGATACACCACCGGCAAATGCCACCGCAATACCGCCAAAAGCCAGCGCAATACCCAACCATTGCAATGGCCGCAGCCGTTCGCTGGGCAGCAGCCAATGCAAGCCCAGCGCGGTAAACACCGGCGCGGTATAGAGAAACACCGACATATGAGCTGCCGAAGTCAGTTGCAGGCCTTCGGCAATGAACAGAAATTCCAGGCCAAACAGTGCACCGGCCAACAGACCGCCGCGCCAGGTACTGCTGACATGCTCCCAGCCACCACGCCAGCAGATCAGCAACCCGACCAGCACCGCCGCAATACCCGAGCGACCGGCGGCCTGCATCACCGGCACGATGTCGGCCGCTGCCCATTTGATCATGACCTGCTGCATGCCCCAGATCAGGCACAACCCCAGCATGATTTGCAGGGCAAACGCGTCGGTCGCGCGGCGGGTGGTGCTCATGACAGGCACCCCGTCAGCAAAAACAGCATGGGAAACTCTCGGCAACAATGAATTCAGTGCCGATTATCAACGGGTAGTGAGGTGCATTACCAGCTACCGCTCCACATTTGAACGGTGCAGGGGCTTGCCTATGAGAGGATCACGGGCAAGCCCTGCTTCAACACAATGTGTTTTCAGAAGCAGGCCTTGCCGGTGACAAGGTGCCGAATTACTCGGCAGCTGGGGCTGGCTTGCGACGCTTCAGGGGGGCCAGGCCATCCTGGCTTACCAGCGGTGCGCTGGCTTTTGGCCGGTTGGCAGGCTTTTTCTTGGCGACGGCTTTCTTGTCACCTTTCTTGTCAGTCTTTTTCTTCTTGACCCCTACCGCCTTGCCCGATGCCTTGACCTTCTTCGGACCGCTGTAGGTGCCCTTGACCTCCTTGATGACCCGGCGCTCGAAGCTCTGCTTCAGGTAGCGCTCGATGCTGGACATCAGGTTCCAGTCGCCATGGCAGATCAGCGAGATGGCCAGGCCTTCATTGCCGGCACGACCGGTACGGCCGATGCGGTGAACGTACTCGTCACCACTGCGCGGCATGTCGAAGTTGATCACCAGGTCCAGGCCATCAACGTCCAGGCCACGGGCCGCGACGTCAGTGGCAACCAGCACCTTGGCCCCGCCCTGCTTGAGGCGTTCGATGGCCAGTTTGCGGTCTTTCTGGTCCTTGTCGCCGTGCAGCACGAAGGCTTTGAAGTCCTTGGCGACCAGGTGCCCGTAGATACGGTCAGCCATGACCCGGGTGTTGGTGAAGATGATGGCCTTCTGGTAGGTCTCGTTGGCCAGCAGCCACTGAACGATCTCTTCCTTGTGCTGGTTGTGGTCGGCCGTAATGATCTGCTGGCGAGTACCTTCGCTGAGCTGGCTGACGTTGTTGAGCATCAAGTGTTCAGGGGTCTTCAGCACTTTGCCGATCATTTCACGCAGGCCCGCGCCGCCGGTGGTGGCGGAGAACAGCAGGGTCTGTTCACGGTTAGGGCACTCGTTGCACAGCCGCTCGACGTCTTCGGAAAAGCCCATGTCGAGCATGCGGTCGGCTTCATCAAGCACAACAACCTGCACGTGCTCCAGCTTCAGGTTGCCGGCATTGAGCTGTTCGAGCATGCGCCCTGGGGTGCCAACCAGAATATCAGGCACCTTGCGCAGCATGGCGGCCTGCTCCTTGAAGTCCTCACCACCGGTGATCATGCCGGCCTTGATGAAGGTGAACTGAGCGAAACGCTCGATTTCCTTGAGGGTTTGCTGGGCCAGCTCACGGGTTGGCAACAGGATCAGGGCACGGATCTCGACACGCTTCTGTTTCAGATCGACCAGGCGGTTGAGCACAGGCAGAACAAAGGCTGCTGTCTTGCCGCTGCCGGTTTGTGCCGTCACCCGCAGGTCACGCCCTTGCAGCGCCAGGGGAATGGCCGCTGCCTGCACCGGCGTCGGCTCGACAAAGTTCAGCTCGGCCACAGCTTTAAGCAGGCGTTCGTGCAGGGCGAATTGGGAAAACACGGGTGTACCTCGGGCAAGTGCAGAAATTCAGTTGCATAGGGTAACGTTTTCCACGGCTGGAGCCGAATTTCTTTTGGCACTGAACGAGAAATACGGGCTCTAATGGCCCGTCTTTCATTTACAGAACCTTTCAAACGGTATGGATATCTCCACATTGTGGCAAAACGCCCTGGACCTCTGGGGCACGCTGGATCAACACCCGCTGTTGCATGCCGGCCTTGGCCTGAGCGTGCTGCTGGCCCTTGCACTGGCCCTCGGCCGGGTGGCGCGCTTTCTGATCCTGCACGCGGTCAAGCTGCTGGGCCGCCAACCGGCCTTGCACTGGCTCAACGACCTGCTGCGAAACAAGGTATTCCAACGCCTGGCCCAAACCACCCCGTCACTGCTGGTGCAGTTCGGCCTCAAGCTGGTGCCGGAACTGAGCGCCACCACCCAGCATTTCCTCGGCAACCTGGCGCTGGCCTTCACCATCCTGTTTGTTACCCTGGCCGTCAGTGCCCTGCTCGACGCCCTGCTGGCTATCTACGCGCGCACCGAACACGCCCGTACCCGCTCGATCAAAGGCTACATACAGTTGGCCAAGATGGTGCTGTTCGTATTCGGCGCGATCATTATCGTCGCCACCCTGATCGACCGCTCACCGCTGTTGCTGCTGTCCGGCCTGGGTGCGATGTCGGCGGTGATCCTGTTGGTCTACAAGGACACCCTGCTGTCGTTCGTCGCCAGCGTCCAGCTCACCAGCAACGACATGTTGCGGGTCGGTGACTGGATCGAAATGCCGCAAGTGGGCGCCGATGGCGACGTGGTCGATATCACACTGCACACGGTAAAAGTTCAGAACTTCGACAAGACCATTGTCTCGATCCCGACCTGGCGCTTGATGTCCGAATCCTTCAAGAACTGGCGCGGCATGCAGCAGGCCGGGGGGCGGCGGATCAAACGCAGCCTGTTCATCGACGCCGGGGGCGTGCGCTTCCTGCAGCCCCATGAAGAACAGCGCCTGGCCGATATTCGCCTACTCTCCGACTACATCGCACACAAGCGTCATGAACTGCACAGCTGGAATGAGGCACAAGGCCCGGTTGCCGAACTGTCGGCCAACCGCAGGCGCCTGACCAACATCGGTACCTTTCGTGCATTTGCCCTGGCTTACCTGAAGAGCCACCCGGACATTCAGCCAAACATGACCTGCATGGTCCGGCAGATGCAGACCACTGCGCAGGGCGTGCCACTGGAAATCTATTGTTTCACCCGTACCACGGCGTGGGCCGACTACGAGCGTATCCAGGGCGATATCTTCGACTACCTGCTGGCGGTACTGCCGGAGTTTGGCCTGAGCCTGTACCAGCAGCCAAGCGGCAACGACCTGCGGGCCGGGTTGTTACCCTCGTCCCTGGCTGGCGAGCAACGGTCGTTGAACGCCGATGCGGCTAAGCCATAGCGAGGCAAGTATCACCGCACCACCAAGGAACAATCGCCCCAGTGGCTCATGCTGGTTCCAGATCAACAGGTTGAGCAAGAGCCCCACGGGTACATGCAGGTTGTTCATCACCGCCAGGGTACCGCCGGAAACCAGGCAGGCGCCCTTGTTCCACCAGTACAGGCCCAGCGCAGTCGGGCACACCCCGAGAAACAGCAGCACCAGCCATTGCACCTCGGTGCTCGGCAGGTGCTGCGCGTTGCCGAACAGCAAGAACGCTGGCAACACCACGATCAAGGCGCCGAGATAGAAATAGCCGAAGCGCCGGTAGTGCGGCAAATCGCTGGGGTAACGCGCCACAAGGTGCTTGTACAGGACTTGCCCGGCGGCATAGGTAAAGTTGGCCACTTGCAGCAGCAGGAAGCCCATGAAGAAGTCCGGGTTGATCCGGTCAAAACGAATCACCGCCGCACCGCCAACTGCCACCAATGCCGCCAGCAGCGCCCACGGGTTGAAACGCCGGTTCAGGGCATCCTCGATCAGCGTCACATGCAAGGGGGTGAGGATGGTGAACAGCAACACTTCCGGTACCGTCAGCACCCGAAAGCTCAGGTAAAGGCACACGTAGGTAATGCCGAACTGCAGCGCGCCGATGCCGAGCATTGCGCCCATGAAGCGCGGCTCGACCTGACGCCAGCGGGTCAACGGCAAAAACACCAGCAACGCCAGTAACACCCGCGCCAATACGGCGAAATAGCTGTCGACATGCCCGGCGAGGTACTCGCCGATCAAGCTGAAGGAAAACGCCTGGATCAGCGCGACAATTAATAGATAGCCCATGTTTACCCCGTGCAGTGCAGCCCGCGACCTTAGCGGTTCGCCGCCAGGCGATCAATACGCTCAGGCACGCGTGGGGCCTTGTCGCCAGGGATAGTCGCGAGCCTGAACGAGCCGCCCACAAAAAACCCGATCAAGCACAGGGCATTGATCGGGCAGGTACACCCAAAGGAGCAACAGGTGTCAGGCGGGAAAGTCGATTGAAGCTCAGGCCACCGCAGCCAGTTTTGCCTTGGCCTGATTCAGGCCCTTGTCGTGGAAATCACCGCCCATGTTCAAGCCCTCGGCGTGGATGAAGGTCACATCGTGGATACCGATGAAGGCCATCACCTGACGCAGGTAGGGTTCCTGGTGGTCGCTGGCGCCGCCGGCATGGATACCACCGCGAGCGGTCAGCACATAGGCACGCTTGCCTGTCAGCAACCCCTGCGGGCCGGTTTCGGTGTACTTGAAGGTAATCCCTGCACGCAGTACATGGTCCAGCCAGGCCTTCAGCGTGCTCGGGATAGTGAAGTTGTACATCGGCGCAGCCATTACCAGCACATCGGCGGCCAGCAGTTCATCGGTCAATTCGTTTGAGCGTTGCAGTGCCTTCAGTTCTTCGGCACTGCGCTGCTCTTGAGGCTTCATCCAGCCACCGAGCAGGGTTTCGTCCAGATGCGGCACCGGGTTGGCAGCCAGGTCACGTACGGTGATCGCGTCAGTCGGATGGGCTGACTGCCACTGCGCGATGAAGTCGCGGGTCAATTGACGCGAGATCGAATCGTTTTGGCGGGCGCTGCTTTCGATGATCAGTACACGGGACATGGTTGCCTCCAATCGGCAAGGTCGCTAAGTCGATGGAGGCAAGATTAAACAGCATCTTATCGATTAAAAAGCGCAAAAATCTGGTGCAACCCATCGAATAATTTGTTTTATTTGACCAATGCTCTACCCTGACAGGTAAAGCATCTGGTTCTACTGAGGCTTGCAGCTAAGGGCTATGCGCAACTTGATGATCTTGCGGTTGAACTTGGCGTTGACGTCCACGCTTTGCTTGGCAGGTACCTGCACACGGCGTACACGGGGGGCTTCCGGGCCATTGCGGAAGGTCACCTTGCACTGGGCCGCCACCTCACCGTAGTTGTTCAGGGTGATCGCGCCCATGTCGTAGTCCGTGTCGTAGGTGGTGTAGTCAAGCTTGACGCCCTCCAGCTCCTTTTCCACATCGATGGGATAGGCCAGGGCCGTGAGCGGCAGCAGGGCCAGCAATGCAGCACAACATTTTTTCATTCGGCGCTCTCCATGACAGTGCGCCAGCTTAGGACAACAGGAGCCCTTGATGAAAGCGCCGCGCGTTACCCTGGATCAGTGGCGAACCCTGCAGGCCGTCGTCGACCACGGCGGCTTCGCCCAGGCCGCCGATGCCCTGCACCGCTCACAATCTTCTGTCAGTTACACCGTGGCGCGCATGCAGGAACAGTTGGGCGTACCACTCCTGAGAATCGATGGGCGCAAGGCGGTGCTGACCGAAGCCGGCGGCGTGCTGCTGAGACGCTCGCGACAACTGGTCAAACAGGCCAGTCAACTGGAAGACCTCGCCCACCATATGGAACAGGGCTGGGAAGCCGAGGTACGGCTGGTAGTGGATGCCGCCTACCCCAACGCACGCCTGGTTCGGGCATTGAGCGCCTTCATGCCGCAGAGCCGCGGCTGCCGGGTACGGCTGCGTGAAGAGGTGTTGTCCGGGGTCGAGGAAGTCCTGCACGAAGGTATCGCCGACCTTGCCATCAGCGGCTTCAACATCCCCGGTTACCTGGGCACCGAATTGAGCGCCGTAGAGTTCATTGCCGTAGCCCATCCCGAGCATGCTCTGCATCGCCTGCAGCGCGCGCTAAGCTTCCAGGACCTGGAAAGCCAACTGCAAGTGGTGATTCGCGATTCGGGGCGCTCGCAACCGCGCGATGTCGGCTGGCTGGGCGCAGAACAACGCTGGACCGTCGGCAGCCTGGCCACCGCTTCAAGCTTCGTCTGCAGTGGCCTGGGCTTTGCCTGGCTACCGCGACACCTGATCGAACGCGAATTGCGCGAAGGCCTGCTCAAGCCGTTACCTCTGGACCAGGGTGGCAGTCGCCACCCGCTGTTCTACCTTTACTCGAACAAGGACAAACCACTGGGCCCAGCCACACAGATCCTCATCGAGCTGTTGCGCAACTTCGACACCGCACCGCTGGACGTGCCCTTCGCCGCCCCCGCCCAAGCCTGACAGGAATCACGCCCATGGCCTACTTCGAACATGAAGGTTGCTCACTGCACTACGAGGTCTATGGCCAGGGCGAACCCTTGGTGTTGTTGCACGGCTTGGGTTCCAGCTGCGAAGACTGGGAGTTTCAAGTGCCTGAACTGGCCCGTCACTACCGGGTTATCCTGATGGACATCCGCGGCCATGGTCGCTCGGACAAACCGCGTGAACGCTACAGCATCGCCGGGTTCAGTGCCGACCTGCTGGCATTGCTCGAACACCTGCAACCCGGCCCGGTGCACCTGGTCGGGTTGTCGATGGGCGGCATGATCGGCTTCCAGTTCGCTGTCGATCACCCGCAATGGCTGCGCAGCCTGTGCATCGTCAACAGTGCACCCGAGGTCAAAGTGCGCAGTCGAGCAGACTGGCTATGGTGGTTCAAGCGTTGGAGCCTGGCCCGCCTGCTCAGCACGGAGGCCGTCGGTAAAGGCCTTGCGGCCAAACTGTTTCCAAAGCCGGAACACGCCCACCTGCGGCGCACGATGGCGCTGCGCTGGGCACGCAACGACAAGCGCGCCTACCTGAGCAGCTTTGACGCCATCGTCGGCTGGGGCGTGCAGGAACGCCTGGGGCAAATACGCTGTCCTACGCTGGTGATCAGTGCCGACCAGGACTACACCCCGGTCGCATTGAAAGAACGCTACGTTGAGCTGATCCCTCAGGCACGACTGGCGGTCATCGCCGATTCACGGCACGCTACACCACTGGATCAACCACATCTGTTCAACCAGACCCTGCTGCAGTTTCTCGCTGCTGCTTCAACTACCGCTCAAGGATCATTGAGTCCATGCTGAAAAAAATCCTCCTGGCCGCCTGCGCTACCGTGTTCGCCACCAGCCTGATGGCTGCCGACAAACAACCCCACGTGCTGCTGACTACCAGCTTCGGCGATATCGAAGTTGAACTGGACGCAGAAAAGGCGCCGATCAGCACCCAGAACTTTCTGGGTTATGTCGACAGCGGTTTCTACAACAACACCATTTTCCACCGGGTGATCCCGGGCTTCATGGTTCAAGGCGGTGGCTTCACCAAGGACATGGGGCTGAAAGAGACCAAGGAGCCGATCAAGAACGAAGCGGACAACGGCCTGCGTAACACGCGTGGCACCCTGGCCATGGCCCGTACGGCGGCGGTGAACTCGGCCACCAGCCAGTTCTTCATCAACCACAAGGACAACAACTTCCTTGACCATGGCGGCCGTGATTTCGGCTATGCGGTGTTCGGCAAAGTGGTCAAGGGCATGGATGTGGTCGACCAGATCGCCAATGTGAAAACCACCACCAAAGCAGGCATGGGCGATGTCCCGGCAGATCCGGTGATGATCATCAAGGCTAAACGCCTCGACTGAAATCGGGTTCACAAGGACGTGACCTGCGCTCAGCCGGGCCGAAACAACAGGAGTTGCCCCTTTCATGCTGTACCGCCGTTTCGAGCAGTTGATCGATATCTTCCGTGATGCGCCGACGGCGGCACCGCCTGGCAAGGTCCTGCCGTTTTACCTCTACTACCTGCGTCAGGTCTGGCCGAGTTTCGCCGTACTGTTGGTGGTGGGGCTGATCGGTGCGCTGATCGAAGTGGCACTGTTCAGCTACCTGAGCCGGATCATCGATCTGGCTCAGGGCACACCCAATGTAAACTTCTTCAGTGAACACGCCAGCGAGCTGATCTGGATGCTGGTGGTAGCCTTGATTTTGCGGCCGATCTTCGTCGGCCTGCACGACCTGCTGGTGCACCAGACCATCAGCCCCGGCATGACCAGCATGATCCGCTGGCAAAACCACGCCTACGTGCTCAAGCAGAGCCTGAATTTCTTCCAGAACGATTTCGCCGGACGCATTGCCCAACGCATCATGCAAACCGGCAATTCGCTGCGCGATTCCGCCGTGCAAGCCGTCGATGCGTTGTGGCATGTACTGATCTATGCCCTCAGCTCCCTGGTGCTGTTCGCCGAGGCGGATTGGCGCTTGATGCTGCCGTTGATTACCTGGATTACCTGCTACGTCGGTGCGCTCTTCTACTTCGTGCCGCGGGTAAAGGCCCGAGCCGTGATTTCCTCCGATGCCCGCTCCAAGCTCATGGGCAGGATTGTCGACGGCTACACCAACATCGCAACCTTGAAGCTCTTTGCCCACACCGACTTTGAACAGCAATATGCCCGGGAAGCCATTCGCGAGCAGACCGAGAAAACCCAACTGGCCAGCCGTGTCATTACCAGCATGGATGTGGTCATCACCAGCCTGAACGGCCTGCTGATTGTCACCACCACGGCGCTGGCCTTGTGGTTATGGACGCAATCGCTGATCAGTGTCGGGGCCATTGCCCTGGCCACTGGCCTGGTGATCCGTATCGTCAACATGTCGGGCTGGATCATGTGGGTGGTCAATGGCATCTTCGAAAACATCGGCATGGTGCAGGATGGCCTGCAAACCATCGCCCAGCCGGTGAGCGTCACCGACCAGCCTAACGCACCGGCATTGAACGTGAGCCACGGCGCGGTGCGTTTCGAGCATGTCGATTTCCACTATGGCAAGGGCAGCCGAATCATCGAAGACCTGAATCTGGAGATCCGTCCGGGCGAGAAAATCGGCCTGATCGGCCCGTCCGGGGCAGGCAAGTCGACCTTGGTGAACCTGCTGCTGCGGCTCTATGACCTGGAAGGCGGACGCATCCTGATCGATGGTCAGGACATTGCCACGATCACCCAGGAGAGCCTGCGCGCACAGATCGGCATGATTACCCAGGACACCTCATTGCTGCACCGCTCAATCCGCGACAACCTGCTGTATGGCAAGCCGGACGCTACCGACGACGAGCTATGGGAGGCGGTACGCCGCGCCCGGGCTGATGAATTTATCCCGCAGCTTTCCGATGCCCAGGGCCGCACCGGCTTCGATGCGCACGTCGGCGAGCGCGGCGTAAAACTGTCCGGTGGCCAGCGTCAGCGCATCGCCATTGCCCGCGTACTGCTGAAAAACGCGCCGATCCTGATCATGGATGAAGCAACATCTGCGCTGGACTCGGAGGTCGAAGCCGCCATTCAGGACAGCCTGGAAACCCTGATGCGGGGCAAGACCGTCATCGCCATTGCCCATCGCCTGTCGACCATTGCCCGGATGGATCGCCTGGTGGTGCTGGAAAAAGGTCGTATCGCCGAAATGGGCAGCCATGCCGAGCTGCTTGCGCACCAAGGCCTGTATGCACGGTTATGGCAGCACCAGACCGGTGGCTTTGTCGGGATCGATTAAAACGCGACCCGCTTACACTTGACGATACGGCAAGGCCGTTTTGGCCTCCTCGGCATAAGCACGTACGCCTGAACGCTCCTGCTCAAGAAACTCACTGACCGCTGCCCGCAACCCTGGGTGCAGCAAGTAATGCCAGGAGCGGGTAAGCACCGGCTCAAACCCGCGAATCAGTTTGTGTTCGCCCTGCGCCCCCGCATCAAACCGTTGCAGCCCCTGGGCAATAGCGAAGTCCATGCCCTGGTAGAAACAGGTTTCGAAGTGCAATCGATCAAACTCAGCCAGGCATCCCCAGTAGCGACCGTAGAGGCTATCGCCACCGACCAGGCTAAAGGCCATTGCCACATCGCGCCCGGACTGGCGCGCCATGACCACACGGATCGCCGAAGGCATGCGCTCGGCCAGCAGGCTGAAAAACTCGCGGGTCAAATACGGCGAACGTCGGCGTACAAGGTAGGTATTGGCATAGCAGGCATAGATAAAATCCCACTGCGCCTCGCTCAGCTGTTCGCCACCAAACCAGTGAAAATCGATGCCCTGCCCGGCGACCTGCTCCCGCTCCTTGCGCATCTGCTTGCGCTTGCGTGAACTCAGCGTATCGAGGAAATCCTGGAAGTCACGGTAGCCACGGTTATGCCAGTGAAACTGGCAGCCCAGGCGCTCGAGCCAGCCGGGTAGCGTGCCCATGTGCCTATCCAGAGCCGTATCGGTGAAGTTCACATGCGCACCTGACAGCACTTCACTGGACAGGTAGCCGGGAATGGCCTGCAGCAACGTCAGGCCATCAGCTTCAGAGGCAGCCAACAAGCGCGTCCCGGCCACCGGGCTGAACGGTACCGCGGCCAACAGCTTGGGGTAGTAATCAATACCGGCGCGCTGACAGGCATCCGCCCAACCGTGATCGAAAACGTACTCCCCAAAGGAGTGCCACTTGCGGTAGGCCGGCAACGCCGCACGGCATTGCCCATTCTGCATCAACACCAGGTGTTCGCTGGACCAGCCCGTACCAGGCCCCACGCTGCCGCTGTCTTCCAGCGCACTCAGGAACGCATGCCTCAGAAAGGGCTGACCTTCGGGTACCAGCGCATCCCATGCATCCGATGCAATGTCTCGCAGGCTGGCAATGATCTGGAAGGTCATGACAAACGACTCAGGGCAAATGAAACCCTAGTGTTCCAGAAAACTGCACGCCTGCACATCCAGCTCCAGGCCATCACGTCACATGAGCGAAATCAAAGAGACATCATTCTGTAATTGGCGCTCGCAATACTTGCGCCTGTTTTTCGGAACCCAAGACGCTGTCTAGCCAGGCGCTTTCCGAGGACATGCCAATACGGGGTGGGCAGCTGCCTCCCCATTTTTTTCAAATAGGGAGAACCTTATGCGTCTTGTTTCTACACTAACCGGAGCGAGCCTTTGCACAGGCATGATGCTGGCTCTGAGTGCTCCGGCCAGTGCTGCAGTCGACGCCAAGCTGCTCGAAATGCTCAAGGCTAACGGCTCGATCAACCAAGCGCAGTACAACGAACTGCAATCGGACCTGGCCACCGAGACCAAGGAAAAAGCCGCCCAGAAGGCTCAGTCCGAACGCATGAGTTCCTTTGAACAAAAAGTGGCATGGGCCGCCAAGACCCAGATCAAGGGCGATGTGCGCCTGCGTTACGAAGACGTCAACGTCGACAACCCCAACGCAAGCAGCGGCAACCAGGACCGCGAGCGTGTCCGTGCCCGCGTCGGCTTCTACAGTGAGATCAATCCGCAAGTCGACGCCGGCGTGCGCGTGGCTACCGGCAGCAGCGCCGATGCCCGCTCCACCAACCAGAGCCTGGACAAATATTTCGAGAAAAAATCGCTGTGGGTCGACCAGGCCTACCTCGACTGGCACCCGACCGCTGTTCCGAACCTGCACCTGATCGGCGGCAAGATGAACCAGCCATGGGTGAGCATGGGGGACATCATCTGGGATAGCGACATCAATCCAGAAGGCCTGGCCGTTACCTACAAAACCAATTTGGGTGGCGCTGAGCTGTTCGGCAGCGCCGGTCATTACACGCTCAAGGACAACGTCGACGGTGATGGCGTGCAGTTCAAGCACGACGCACAGTTGTACCACGGCCAGTTGGGTACACGCTTTGCTGCTGCGGATACCGTCAAGGTTACCGTGGGCGGCAGCATCTATGGCTATGACAACGACAAGGCGTCCAGCGTACTGCAGTCCTTTGGCAACACCACCAACGAGTTCAACCTCGTGGAAGGTTTCGGCCAAATCGACTTCACAGGCTTCGCCATCCCACTGTCGACCTACGGTCAGTTCGTCAAGAACACCGAAAGCACCGACGGCGAAGACAAGGCCTGGCTGGCTGGTGTGAAAACCAAACTGGGCGCATGGAGCCTCGACTACAACTACCGTGATATACAGCGTAACGCTGTGGTCAGCTTGTTCACCGACTCCGACTTCGGTGCCGGCTTCACCGGTTCGCGCGGCCACAAGTTCAAGGTCGGCTATGAGATCGACAAGAACTTCTCGGTGGGCACAACCTACCTGATGGCCAAGACCG
This sequence comes from Pseudomonas sp. HLS-6, assembly GCF_002753995.1. Lineage (NCBI taxonomy): Bacteria > Pseudomonadati > Pseudomonadota > Gammaproteobacteria > Pseudomonadales > Pseudomonadaceae > Pseudomonas > Pseudomonas sp. HLS-6. The sequence goes on along the minus strand of NZ_CP024478.1, from coordinate 1,473,042 downwards.
ACCTGTCCCAACTGCCGAACAGCGATGCTGACGTAGACACTCTGCAAGTAGACCTGGAAGCCAAGTTCTAATCGCCTTGCACTGAGTTTCAAAGGCGGAAAATGCTGACCCCATCCAGCATTTTCCGCCTTTTTCATTTCAGCGCCGAACTGCTGACAAGCTCAGGCTGGCAAAGTCGATTCACACCACTCAGGGTTTATCTTGAGCCCTGCGCTGCGCCGCCAGTTTCCTGGCCAGCACATCGGCATCCGCCATCGGGGCCTCTGGCAGTGCACGTACCGTTGCCTGCGCCAGGCGCATCTGTTTGATGAAACGCCTGCAGTTACGGCAAAACAGCAGGTGCTGACGTACCAGCAAACGCTCCCCCAACGTGAGCTCACCATCCAGGTAGTCGCTGCTACGCGCCACCATTTCCTTGCAGGTCAACATTGTCCTGTCTCCTCGAAATGCTCCAGGGTCGCGAATACCTTGAGCCGTGCCCGGTGCAACAGCACACGCACATTGGAGAGGGATATCTCGAGCAAATTACAGATCTCTTCCAATGCCAGGCCTTGGCGCTCGCGCAGTATCAGCACGCTGCTTTGCAACTGCGGCAGGCTCAACAGTGTGTGCTCCAGGCACTGGCGCAACTCATCCTCGCTGAGCAGCGCCTCGGGGGTGTCTTCATGCCAGGCGAACGGCGCAACGCGCCAATGCCCATCAGCCGCGAAGCGATCATCGCCAATGCTGCCATGCGGCGACGGCAGGTCGTCGAGCAGCACCTCACGACGATTTTGCCTGTAGCGATTTTTTGCCGCGTTGGCGGTGATGGTCAGTAACCAGGTCTTGAGGCTGGAGCGGCGCTGAAATCCGGGCAGGCTGCGGACAACTGCCAGCCAGGCATCCTGCACGGCCTCGTCGGCCTGGCGGTTACCCACAATGGCGTAGGCGACCGCTCGCATGGCGCTTTGATAGGTGTCGACCAGTTCTTTGAACGCTTGCTGCTCTCCGGCAAGCAAGCGCTCCAGAAACTCGGTTTCATTCGTGCCGATCATGGTGGTTTTCCCTGGAAGTCGGGTATGGACTTCGATAGCGGGAATTTGTTACAGCAACAACGCACAACACAACCTGACGCACCCAAGGCATGCGTTCGGGTTGCAGGACGGGCTGCCTTATCAACCAAGACAGCCCCCAGATACACCCCGAGGCGCTTAGCGTTTGCGCAGAATCACACAGCCAATAGAGTAGCCCGCGCCAAAGGAACTGAGCACACCCAGTGCGCCCTTGGGCAAATCATCCTGGTGCGTATGCAAGGCAATCACCGAGCCTGCCGAGCTGGTATTGGCATAGCGATCCAGGATCACCGGTGCTTCATCGACAGTGGCATCACGGCCCAGCAGTTTCTTGACGATCAAGTGGTTCATGCTCAGGTTGGCCTGGTGCAACCAGAAACGCTTGATGTCGCTGACATTGATGTCGTTTTCTGCCAAATGCTGGCCGATCAGTTCGGCGACCATCGGGCACACCTCACGGAAAACCTTGCGCCCCTCTTGCACGAACAGTTTGTCCGGCGCGCCGATGCCCTCTTCCGCCGCACGGTTGAGGAAACCAAAGTTGTTGCGGATGTTGTTGGAGAACTGCGTCAGCAGTTTAGTGCTGACGATATCGAACTGATGGGCCGAGGTGGCGAGATCGGCACGCTCAACCAACACTGCCGTGGCCGCATCGCCAAAAATGAAATGGCTATCACGGTCACGGAAGTTCAAATGGCCGGTACACACCTCAGGGCTGATCACCAGCACGGCACGGGCCTGGCCGACCTGAACGCTGTTGCAGGCCGTCTGGATACCAAAGGTGGCCGACGAACAGGCCACGTTCATGTCGAAGCCAAAACCGTTGATGCCCAAGGCTTGCTGCACTTCGATGGCAATGGCCGGATAAGGTCGCTGCAGGTTGGAACAGGCGACGATCACCGCATCGACATCGGCCGCTGTGCGACCTGCACGTGCAAGCGCCTGTTCAGCGGCGGCTACGGCCATCTGGCAGAGAATCGACGGTTCATCGTTGCTGCGCTCAGGCAAACGCGGCGCCATGCGCTGAGGATCGAGGATGCCATCCTTGTCCATGACAAAGCGGCTCTTGATACCCGACGCCTTCTCAATGAACGCAGCGCTGGATTCAGCCAGGGCCTGAACCTCGCCACGCTCGATGGCCTGAGCATTATCGGCATTGAACTGGCTGACGTAGGCGTTGAACGCCGCCACCAGTTCCTCGTTGGAAATGCTGTTGGCCGGGGTGTACAGGCCGGTGCCGCTGATCACGACGTTATGCACGGTCGTTCCTCTGTTCGGGGCCGGTGCCGGCAGGGCAACGGCCTGTTAGTCAGTATTCCTGGCACGAAGGTACCAATTAATGCACGCAATACCCCCGGTTGGCGGGAGCACTGCGTGGTCATGCAATCTGGCGCCGCTGATGTCACCGAGGGCCGGTCACATCAGCGGCGTACGTCGACGAAGTGTGCCACATTTCCAAGCCGTTAGGCTTCCACTTGCCCCCACTGCTTGCTCAATCGCTTATCGGAAATCGGCACCTTGGTGCCCAGTTGTTGGGCAAACAGTGAAACCCGGTACTCTTCGATCCACCAGCGGTACAAGACCAACTGCTCGTCACGCTTGCCTTCCTGGGCATGCTTGTCGGCGCGGGCCTTGAACTGTGCCCAGAGGTTGCTGAGCTCACCGCTCCAGACACGATCCTTCTGTACCTGCGCGGGCAGTTTTTCCAGGCGCAGTTCAATCGCCTTGAGGTAGCGCGGCAGTTCCTTGAGCCAGAGCGACGGTGTTTCCCGAACAAACCCCGGGTACACCAGATTGGCCGTTTGCTGCTTGATGTCGTTCAACGCCACAGCCTGGGCCAGATCAATCTTGCCCTTGAAGCGCTTCTGCAAGCCATGCCAGAGCTTGAGGATGTCCAGCGTCAGACGCGCCAGACGTTCGGCATGCTCGGCCCACTGGCCACGCTTGCGCTCGGCCAGTGACGCCAGTGCAGCACCGTCACGCGGCAGGCTGGCCTCACCCTCAAGGATGCAGCTGTCGAGACTGGCCAGCAGAATGTCCTCGACCAGCGCCTCAATCCGTCCCAATTCGCGGTACAGCAGCCCCAGCTCGGTCAGCCCCGGCAACTTGCCGCGCAGGTACTTGGCCGGCTCGGCCAACTGTTGCAGCAACAGCCGCTGCAAACCGCGACGGTGCTGGTATTCGGCTTCGGCGGCTGTCGAGAACCGCCCCTCCTTGACCGTCCCGCCCTCTTCCACCAACGCCGGGTACACCGTCAAGGACAGGCCGGCGATCTTCTGCTGGGCACTTTGCGCAACCTTGGCAAAGCCCTTGGCCTCCACCGGCTGCTGGCTCTGTGCCGTTTGCGGTACGGCCAGTGCCGCCTGGCTTGCAGCGACGAAACGCGAGGTCAGCTCTGCCAGGTCGCGGCCTTCGCCCAGGAACTTGCCCTGGGCATCAACCACCTCCAGGTTCATTTTCAAGTGGCTGTCCACTTGCTCGGCAGCTTCACTCCAGGCCTCATCGCTGACCCGCGCACCGGTCATGCGCAACAGCTCCGCGCCCAATGCGTGGGGCAACGAGCCGACACCAAAACTCATCCGCTGCAAGGCAGCCTTGACGAAGTCCGGTACGGGCACGAAGTTCTTGCGGGTTGCCTTGGGCAGGTTGCGCACCAGCGCAATGCACTTGGCTTCCAGCAACCCGGGCACCAGCCACTCCAGGCGCTCGCCCGGCAGGTTCGGCAACAGCGGCGCCGGTACGCGCAGGGTGACACCATCACGCGGGTGATTAGGCTCGAAGTGATAACTCAATGCCAGGCTCAGGTCACCCAAGCGCAGGGTATCGGGGTACTGGGCAGCGGTCACTTCACTGGCCTCACGGGCCAGCACATCTTCCTCGCGCATGATCAACAACTGCGGGTCTTTCTGGCTGTTGACCCGGTACCAGCTGTCGAACGTTGCGGTCTGATGAATCTCCGCGGGCAGCCGCGCCTCATAGAAGGCGTAAAGGGTTTCTTCATCGGCAAGAATGTCGCGTCGACGTGCCTTGGCTTCCAGCTCGTCGAGTTGCTCAAGCAAGCGCGTGTTGGCCGTCAGGCACTTGGCCCGTGACTGTATCTCACCGCCCACCAGCGCTTCACGGATGAACAGTTCGCGTGACATCAGAGGGTCGATCGGGCCGAAATGCACCGGGCGTCGACCGACGATAATCAACCCATACAGGGTGATCTGCTCATAGGCCACCACCTGGCCGCGCTTCTTTTCCCAGTGCGGTTCGAAGTGGTTCTTCTTGACCAGGTGCCCGGCCAGCGGTTCGATCCAGTCTGGTTCGATCTTGGCGACCATCCGCGCATAGAGCTTGGTGGTTTCGACCAGTTCGGCAGTCATCAGCCATTGCGGGCGCTTCTTGCCCAGGCCCGAAGACGGGTGTACCCAGAAGCGCCGCTGGCGAGCGCCGAGGTAGTCGCCGTCTTCGGTTTTCTGCCCGATCTGACTGAGTAGCCCGGAGAGCACCGCCTTGTGCAGTTTCGGGTAGTCGGCGGGCTCCTTGTTGATGCTCAACTGCAGGTCACGGCAAATCAGCCCCAACTGCCGGTGCGCATCGCGCCACTCACGCAAGCGCAGGTAATTGAGGAAGTTCTTCCGGCACCAGTTGCGCAATGGGCTGGCGGTCAGCGCCTGGCGCTGCTCCTCGAAACCGCGCCAGAGATTGACCAGGGCCGCGAAATCGGAGTCGACATCCTTCCACTGGGCATGAGCCTGATCGGCAGCCTGCTGACGCTCCGGAGGACGCTCGCGCGGGTCCTGCACAGACAGTGCACTGGCAACAATCAGCACTTCCTGCAGGCTCCCCTGCTTCGCGCCTTCAAGCAGCATGCGGCCCAGCCGCGGGTCGACTGGGAGCCGCGCCAGTTGCCGGCCAAGCGGCGTCAGCTGGTTCTCGCGGTTCACCGCAGAGAGCTCTTGCAGCAGGTTGAAGCCGTCGCTGATGGCCTTGCCATCAGGCGGCTCGATGAACGGGAATGCGTCAATCGCGCCCAGGCGCAAATGCAGCATCTGCAGGATCACCGCGGCAAGGTTGGTGCGCAGGATCTCAGGATCGGTAAACGCAGGGCGGGCGTTGAAATCCTCTTCACTGTACAGACGCACGCAAATACCTGGCTCGACCCGACCGCAGCGACCTTTACGCTGGTTGGCGCTGGCCTGGGATACGGCCTCGATCGGCAGCCGCTGCACCTTGGCCCGGTAACTGTAACGGCTGATCCGCGCCGTACCACTGTCGATCACGTAGCGAATGCCCGGCACCGTCAGCGAAGTTTCAGCAACGTTGGTTGCCAGCACCACGCGCCGCCCGGGGTGGGACTGGAAGATTCGCTGCTGTTCGGCCGGTGAAAGCCTGGCGTACAACGGCAGGATCTCGGTGTGCTTGAGCTGGGCCTTGCGCAGCATTTCAGCCGCATCGCGGATTTCCCGCTCACCGGGCAGGAACACCAGCACATCACCCGGGTGCTTGCCTTCGCTGCGCTCATGGGCGGCGATCTCGTCGAGGGTGGCGAGAATCGCCTGATCCACGGTCAGGTCATCTTCAACCCGATTGCCCTCTTCATCCTGCTCGCTGGTCAGCGGTCGATACCAGGTCTCCACCGGGTAGGTACGGCCCGAGACTTCGATGATCGGCGCATCATTGAAGTGCTTGGAGAAGCGCTCCAGGTCGATGGTCGCCGAAGTGATGATCAGCTTCAGGTCCGGGCGCCGAGGCAGCAGGGTCTTGAGGTAACCGAGCAGGAAGTCGATGTTCAGGCTGCGCTCGTGCGCTTCGTCGACAATGATCGTGTCATAGCGTTCGAGAAAACGGTCGTGCTGGGTTTCGGCCAGCAGGATACCGTCCGTCATCAGCTTGACCAGGGTGTTGGCATCGCTCTGGTCTTCGAAGCGCACCTGATAGCCCACCAGCGCTCCCAGTGGCGTACCCAGCTCTTCGGCAACCCGCGTCGCAACACTGCGGGCGGCAATCCGCCGTGGCTGGGTGTGGGCGATCAGGCCATGCTGGCCGCGGCCCAGCTCCAGGCAGATCTTCGGCAATTGGGTGGTCTTGCCCGACCCCGTCTCACCGGCAATGATCAGTACCTGATGCTCGGCCAGGACCTTCTTGATCTCATCGCGCTTGGCGGCAATCGGCAGGCTGTCGTCGTAGCGAATCAACGGCACGCTTTGCTTGCGAGCCGTCACCCGGGCAAAGGACGCCTGCACCTTCTCGACCCACTGGGCGAGTTTGGCTTCATCAGGGTGCTTGCGCAGTTCGTGCAATTGCCGACGCAGTCGATGACGCTCGGCGATCATGGCGTGATCAAGGTTTCTCAACAGTTGATCGATAGCGGGATTCTGGTCAGTCATGGAGTCTTTTTAGTCATGCAGGTGAGCCTGCTGTCGCATGATCGGCATATGATCGGCATAGGTAAGGGCTGCGATTGTCGCAGATTTACCCCCGCTCGGCACGGATACAGGGTCTCACGGCTTTGTTTAGTCGATACATACCTGAAGGTATATAAACACTGATTTAATGAACCTTATCGACCATGGGAGTATCGGTGCATGACTTCACCCGTGCGCTCGTCCTGCCCTGTATCGCCGCCTTCGTGCTCGAAGGTCAGGGCGCGTTCCGGTGAAAATCCGCTGTTTCACATCATTCTCGCCTTCTGGGCCTTGTGGCATTGCCGCCATGCTCGCCCACCAGACACCCTCGCATTGATCTGACTCCCTACATCGTCAATCACTGGCTGACCTGCCCTGCAGTCGGCACTGTGCGCCTATGGGCGCAAGCGAGACACTCATGCACTTTGCTCACCCCGAGCAGGCCCAGGCATTCCTGGCCGCCAACCCCGATATCGAAATGATCGAGCTGTTCATCCTCGACGCCAACGGCGTGCCGCGCGGCAAGCTGCTGCACCGCGAGGAACTGCTGGCGGTTTATGAGAGCGGTCGCCCGCTGCCCAGCACTATTCTGGGCCTGACCCTTAACGGCGAAGACGTCGAAAACTCCGGGCTGGTCTGGGACGTCGGCGATATCGACTGCCGCGCCTACCCGCTTGAAGGCAGCCTGGTGCGCCTGCCATGGCGACAGATCCCTACTGCCGCAGTACAGGTCAGCATGCACCCGACTGAAGGGCAACCGGCCGCCATCGCCGACCCTCGGCACGTGCTGATCAACGTGATCGACGCGCTCAAAGCCGACGGCTACTACCCGGTCATGGCCTGTGAGCTGGAGTTCTACCTGCTCGACCAGCAACGCGACGCGGCGGGCCGCCCACAACCGGCGCGTGACGCCGATGGCGGACGACCGCGAGGCACCCAGGTCTACGGTCTGCGTGAACTCGAACAGATCGAACCCTTCCTGGCGGACCTGTATGCGGCGTGCAAGGCCCAGGGTATTCCCGCACGCACGGCGATTTCCGAGTACGCCCCTGGGCAGGTGGAAATCACCCTGGAGCACGGCGATGCGCTCGAAGCCATGGACCAGGCGGTGCGTTACAAGCGCCTGGTCAAAGGCGTCGCGCACAAGCACGGCATGCAAGCCTGCTTCATGGCCAAACCGTTCGATCACCTGGCCGGTACCGGCATGCACATGCACGTCAGCCTCGCCGACCGCGCGGGCAACAACCTCTATGCCAGCGAAGACAAGGCGGGCACACCCCTGCTGCGCCAATCGGTCGCCGGCATGCTCGATGTGCTGCTCGACTCGCTGCTGATGTTCTGCCCCAACGCCAACTCCTACCGGCGCTTCCAGGCCAACAGCTATGCACCGCTGGCGCCGACCTGGGGCGTGGACAATCGCACGGTGAGCCTGCGTGTGCCAGGCGGCCCAGCCCACACCCGGCATATCGAGCACCGCATTTGCGGCGCCGACGCCAACCCTTATCTGGCTGCAGCTGCCATTCTGGCCGGCCTGCATCACGGCATTCGCCAGCAACTCGACCCGGGCGCACCGGTTGAAGGTAACGGCTATGCCCAGGCCAAGACACTGCTGCCAACCGACTGGCTGACGTCACTCAATGCCCTGCAAGGTTCGTCTTGGGCGCACGAAGCCTTCGGCGGGGCGTTCCTCGGTGTCTACATGGCGGTCAAACGCGCCGAATACCGACAGTTCATGGCCGAAGTCGGCGAACAGGACTGGCGCTGGTACCTGACCCAAGCCTGACCGCTCACTCTTTTAGTAAGGATTACCCCATGAACGCAGCACTTAACCACGGCCCCGCCCCGCGTAGCGCCTCCTATTACAGCGCCAGCCTCAATGACTTCACCGAGTACCCACGCCTGAACGGCAACGTGAGCGTCGACGTGGTGATCATCGGGGGCGGCTTCACCGGTGTCGCCAGCGCCGTGGAGCTGGCCGAACGCGGCCTGAAAGTCGCCATCGTCGAAACCCATCGGATCGGCTGGGGGGCCAGCGGGCGCAATGGCGGCCAGGTCACCGGCAGCCTGTCGGGCGATGAAGCGATGCGCAAGCAGATGCGTGCGCGCCTCGGCGATGAGGTCGACGATTTCATCTGGCACCTGCGCTGGCGCGGTCACCAGATCATCGAACAGCGGGTAGCGCGCTACAACATTGCCTGTGACCTCAAGCGAGGCCACCTGCATGCGGCGATGAAAGCGTCGCATCTGGACGAGCTTCAGGCGTCCTATGATGAAGCGCTAACCCGCGGCATGGGCGATCAGGTCGAGTTGTTGGACCGCCAGGGTGTACGCGAACACCTGGACAGCCCCTTGTACATCGGGGCACTGAAAAACCGCCGCAACCTGCATGTGCACCCACTCAACCTGTGCCTGGGTGAAGCCCGTGCTGCCCAGCAACTGGGCGCGCTGATCTTCGAGAACTCCGAAGTGCTGGACATCATCCATGGCCCTCGCCCGGCCGTGGTCACTGCCCATGGCCGGATCGACGCACGTCAGGTGCTGCTGGCAGGCGACGTGTACCACAAACTGGAAAAACGCCAGCTCAAAGGCAAGATCTTTCCCGCCATGGGCGGCATCGTCACGACCGCCCCGCTGGGCGAGCTGGCGCACCAGATCAACCCACAGGACCTGGCGGTCTACGACTGTCGCTTCGTACTCGACTACTACCGCATGACCGCCGATGGTCGCCTGCTGTTCGGCGGTGGCGCCAACTACTCCGGACGTGATTCACGGGATATTGCCGGTGAACTGCGCCCATGCATCGAGCGCACTTTTCCGGCACTCAAGGGCATACCGATCGAGTTTCAATGGAGTTGTGCCATGGGTATCGTGGTCAACCGCATCCCGCAATTGGGCAAGCTGTCGGAGCACGTCTGGTACTGCCAGGGCTACTCCGGCCATGGCATCGCCACCAGCCATATCATGGGCGAGATCATGGCTGAGGCCATGACCGGGACGCTGGAAAAATTCGATACCTTTGCCGGGTGCAAGCACATCAAGGTGCCAATGGGCGATGTGCTGGGCAATCCGTTGTTGGCGGCCGGCATGTGGTATTACCAGATGCTTGAGAAACTGCGCTAAACCCATTGCGGGCCAAGGCCGGCTCCCATGGAGCCGGCGCAAGTGCCTCAGGCAATCTTCTTCAGACCCAGTTTCTTCAGTTCTTCATCGCGCAGTTCGCGGCGCAGTATCTTGCCAACGTTGGTGGTCGGCAGTGCATCACGAAACTCAATGAAGCGCGGCACCTTGTAACCTGTGACGTTGGCGCGCATGTGCTCCATCACCTGCTCCTTGGTCAGCGTGACGCCGGGGCGGGCAACGATGAAGAGCTTGATCACTTCACCAGATTTCTCATCCGGCACGCCGATTGCCGCGCACTGCAATACACCCGGCAGCGCAGCCAGCACATCCTCAAGTTCGTTCGGATAGACGTTGAAGCCAGACACCAGAATCATGTCCTTCTTGCGGTCGACGATGCGCATGTAACCGTCTGCCTGAATCACGGCAATGTCGCCGGTCTTGAGCCAGCCATCGGCATCAAGGATCTCGGCCGTCGCATCCTCGCGCTGCCAGTAGCCCTTCATCACTTGCGGGCCTTTGATGCACAACTCACCCACTTCGCCCAGTGCCAGTTCACGCCCGTCATCATCGATCACCTTGCAGAGTGTCGAGGGCACCGGAATGCCAATGGTGCCGATATGGTTGCGTTCGGCCGGGTTGACGGCGGCTACCGGGCTGGTTTCGGTCATGCCGTAGCCTTCACAAATGGCACAGCCTGTGACGTCTCTCCAGCGCTCGGCAACCGACATCTGCAACGCCATGCCTCCCGACAGGGTGATCTTCAGCGCCGAGAAGTCCAGCTTGCGGAAATCGGCGTTGTTGCACAGGGCCACGAACAGGGTGTTCAAGCCGACAAAGCCGCTGAACTTCCACTTCGACAGTTCCTTGACCATGGCCGGCAAGTCACGCGGGTTGCTGATCAGGATGTTGTGGCTGCCAATCAGCATCATCGCCATGCAATGGAAGGTGAAGGCATAGATGTGATAAAGCGGCAGCGGCGTAATCAGGATTTCGCAGCCTTCATTGAGGTTGGAGCCCATCAGCGCCCTGCACTGCAGCATGTTGGCCACCAGGTTGCGGTGGGTGAGCATTGCCCCTTTGGCCACCCCGGTGGTGCCGCCGGTGTACTGCAATACCGCCACATCGGAACTGGCCGGATTGGCTTCCTTGATCGGCTGACCACGGCCCTTGTTCAAGACATCATTGAACTTGACCGCCTTGGGCAGGTGATACGCCGGCACCATCTTTTTCACGTACTTGATGACGCTGTTGATCAACAAACGCTTGAGCGGTGGCAACAGATCGGCAACTTCGGTGACAATGACGTGTTTGACTTGGGTCTTGGGCACAACCTTTTCCGCCAGGTGTGCCATGTTGGCCAAACAGACCAGCGCCTTGGCGCCGGAATCATTGAACTGATGTTCCATTTCCCGTGCGGTATACAACGGGTTGGTATTGACCACGATCAGGCCGGCCCGCATGGCACCGAACACTGCAACGGGGTACTGCAATACGTTTGGCAACTGCACCGCGATACGATCGCCGGGCTGCAAGTCAGTGTGCTGTTGCAACCAGGCGGCAAATGCCCCGGAAAGTTCGTACAACTCTCCGTAGGTCAAGGTTTTGCCCAGGTTGCTAAAGGCCGGTTTATCAGCGAAACGTTGGCAGGACTGCTTCAATACCGCCTGGATATTCGGGTACTCATCCGGATTGATCTGCGCGGCAATCCCGGTTGGGTACTTATCCTTCCAAAAGTTCTCGATCATGGAAGCCCACTCCTCCAGCACCAGCGAATTCTTCACCGCAGTCGATGCGATTATTATTGATATTAAGTTCCGGTTTATTGCAAACCGAATGCTCAGAAGCGCGCCGAGAGTAGCAGCTTTGCCAAGGCCCGCCTAGGGCTAAAGCAGCCTAAACAGTCACAAAAATGACTTATAGACTATCAATAGTCACTTTTAGAGTAATTAGTCTACGAGTGCGGTTTTGTTCCCGTCACATCGCCGGCAGCGCATCTCCTGCAAGAGGCTGCATTGCCGACGATGCGCATCACGTCACGCGATGTCACGCAGCTCGCGGCGCAGGATCTTGCCCACCGCCGTCATGGGCAACGATTCGCGCAGCACGATGTGCTTGGGCACTTTATAACCGGTGAAGTTGGCCTTGCAGTAGGCCTTGAGCTCTTCCAGGCTGATGCCCTGTTCACGTGGCACCACGAACAGCTTCACCGCTTCGCCAGAGCGCTCGTCCGGCACACCAATGGCTGCGCAGTTGGCCACCTTCGGGTGCGCCATGACCACATCTTCGATTTCATTCGGGTACACATTGAATCCCGAGACAATGATCATGTCTTTCTTGCGATCGACAATCCGGGTGAAGCCATCCGGATCAATGACCGCGATATCACCCGTCTTCAACCACCCTTCGGCATCCAGCGTCTCGGCAGTAGCCTCTGGACGCTGCCAATAGCCTTTCATGACCTGCGGCCCCTTGATACACAGCTCGCCACGCTCACCCAAGGGCATTTCATGCCCTTCGTCGTCGATAACCTTGAAGGCCGTACCCGGCACCGGAATGCCCACCGTCCCCAGGCGGGCCTGCTGACCATACGGGTTGGTGCTGGCCACCGGAGAGGTTTCGGTCAAGCCGTAGCCTTCGACGATACGGCAGCCCGTCAGGCTCTCCCAGCGCTCCGCCGTGGCCTTGACCAGGGCCGTACCGCCCGAGTTGGTGACCTTCAATGCAGAAAAATCGAGCGTCTTGAAGGCCGGGTGCTCCATCAGTGCAACGAACAACGTGTTAAGCCCCAGCAGACCGGTGAAACGCCACTTCTTCAGCTCGTTGATAAAACCGCCAATATCTCGCGGATTGGTGATCAATACGTTGTGGTTGCCCGTCACCATCATGCACATGCAATTCGCGGTAAACGCATAGATGTGATAGAGCGGCAACGGCGCGATCATCACTTCCTGGCCATCCTTGATCATCTTCTGGCCGTCCGGGCCAAGCTGGGAAAAACACGCCAGCACCTGCAGCATGTTCGCCACCAGGTTGCCATGGGTCAGCATCGCGCCCTTGGCCAGGCCCGTGGTACCACCGGTGTATTGCAGCACCGCGACGTCGTCCAGGCCCAACGACACAGGCCTCAAGGTATGCCCCTGCCCCAGCTTCAACGCGCGCTTGAAGGGCACCGCTTGTGGCAAGTGGTAGTTTGGAACCATTTTTCTTGACCGTGGCGACGACCGTGTTGACCAGCCAGCCTTTGACCGTTGGCAAGAGGTCGCCCATCTTCGCTTCGATCAAGTATTCGATCGCTGTATCGGGCAGAACCTCCTGAACCAATTTGCCGAACATGTTCAGGTAGACCAAGGCACGGGCACCCGAGTCCTTGAACTGATGACGCATTTCGCGGGCGGTATACAGCGGATTGGTATTGACCACGATCAGCCCCGCACGCAGGGCACCAAATACTGCAATGGGATACTGCAGTACGTTGGGCATCTGCACCGCGATGCGATCACCGGGGACCAGGTCGGTATGCTGTTGCAAGTAGGCAGCAAAGGCTGCCGAGTGACGATCAAGCTCGGCGTAGGTCAACGTCACCCCAAGGTTGCTGAATGCCGGGCGGTCGGCAAATCGCTTGCATGAGCGGTCGAACACTTCAATGACCGACCTGTAGGCGCTCAGGTCAATCTGCGAGGGAACCCCCGCAGGGCGTTTATCATTCCAGAAATCAGCTTGCATTTATTCTTGTCCTCATACCTGAGCCGTTCCGGACCGTCTCGTCTCCAGACAACGGTGCTTTGCCGACGTTAGCAGGTATGCCTCGGACGGCAAACACGCCAAAGACGGCATATCTGACAAGCTCTGTAACTAAGGATGTGAATCCTGTTGCCAGTGGCCAGTCCCCCTCCTGACTGGGATATACACTGAGCAGATCACGCGATATGCGCAAAAGGAGCCGCCATGCACCATGACGCCTTCTGGCTGCCGGCCAGCGATCATTGCAGCCTCTATGTCTATCAGTGGCTGCCAACCGGCCCGGTCAAGGCCGTAGTACTGCTGGCCCATGGCATGGCCGAGCATGCAGGCCGCTACCAGCGACTGGGCGAAGCGCTGAGTGCCGCTGGCTACGCCCTTTACGCCCATGACCAACGCGGTCACGGTCGAACGGCGGAGCTGGGTACGCGAGGCCTGTTCTCACAACATGAGGGCTGGAGCAAGGTGGTCAATGACCTGGGGCTGCTCAATCAATACATTGGCCAACAATACCCCGGTACACCGGTGTTTCTGCTCGGCCACAGCATGGGCAGCTACATTGCCCAAGCCTATCTGCTGCACCACAGTGCGAGCCTGCAAGGGGCGATTCTCAGCGGTTCCAACTTCCAGCCACCGGCGCTGTACCGAGCGGCCTGCCTGATCGCTCGGTTCGAAGCCTGGCGCCAGGGGCCCGTGGGCCGCAGCGCACTGATCGAGTGGCTGTCATTCGGTACCTTCAACAAAGCCTTCAGACCTAACCGCACGGCGTTCGACTGGCTTAGCCGCGACCCTGTAGAGGTCGACAAGTACCTCTCCGACCCCTTGTGCGGCTTTCGCTGCAGCAATCGCCTGTGGATCGATCTGCTCATGGGGCTGGAGCAGATCAGCCAGCCGAACAACCTCGCACAGATCGATCCGAACCTGCCAATCCTGATCATTGGCGGCGAATGTGATCCGGTCAGTGCCGGCAAGCGTCTCAAGGATCTGGCTGGTGCATTGCGTCTGGCCGGCAACCAGCACGTGCAGCTGCAACTGTATCCGCAAGCCCGGCATGAGCTGTTCAACGAAACCAACCGCGACGAAGTTACGGCTACAGTTATTGACTGGCTCGAGCGGGCCCTGGCCCTTGGCCGCCCCCCTCGCTGTGAATAACCCCCTGCCTCGTCGAACCTGAAGGACTCCACCTCAATGACCCAGGTCACCAACACGCCTTACGAAGCCCTCGAAGTCGGCCAGACCGCCAGCTTCAGCAAGACCGTCGAAGAACGTGATATCCAGCTGTTCGCCGCCATGTCCGGCGACCACAACCCGGTGCATCTGGATGCAGAGTTCGCCGCCAAGAGCATGTTCAAAGAGCGTATCGCCCACGGCATGTTCAGTGGCGCACTGATCAGCGCCGCCGTCGCCTGCGAGCTGCCTGGCCCGGGCACGATCTACCTGGGTCAGCAAATGACCTTCCAGAAGCCCGTGAAATTCGGCGATACCTTGACCGTTCGCCTGGAAATTCTCGAGAAGCTGCCGAAGTTCAAGGTGCGCATCGCCACCCGCGTGTTCAACCAGAACGATGAACTGGTGGTAGACGGCGTAGCCGAAATCCTCGCGCCACGCAAACAGCAGACCGTAGACCTGGTGAGCCCACCACCGATCACCATCGGCTAAGCCCAGACTACTGGCCTGGACGGCGCACGCAAAAGCGCCGTCCAGGCAGTTGGTGTCAATCCGGCATCTGATCGGTAACAAGCGCCACCAAGCGCTCGACACTTTCCCCCAGCCGCGATGAAAACCCATGTCATCATGGGCCTGGCAATCTGCAGCATTCCAGTGCCAGGCACGGGCGGTATAGAGCGTCTTGCCGTGGAATTCCTCGAACTTCACCACGGTCGTCATGAAGGCCTTGGTCGATGGCACCCACCCCGGCCCGAAGGCATCGGTAAGCCAAAGCCACTCTGCCCGGATCAGGCGTTAGAGGGCTCATCGTGTTGTTCTCCTCAGCGACCAAGGTTGAAACTCACGCACTGAACAGGCTGATGTACACGCAGCCCATGCAGCGAAAATGCCTCCCAGAACGCTTCGACTACCGGGCTTTCAGTGGCAGCCAGATTTCAACCACATTGTTATCGCTGCCCGGATCGTAATCAGCACTGTAACGCTCGAACTCCGGCGCATCGGCGGCCTGCTCACCCGAACCTGGCAACCACTCCTTCCAGATCCGCTCGAACGTCTGGCCAATAGCGGATATCGCCCCCCGGTGCTCAAATACGGCATAGTGCTGTGGCGCCAAGGCGTACCAGCGGAACGTCTGCGCCAGCGCCTCGGTACTCGTCACTTCGACCCCGGCGATGTACTCGAAACCACCCTGACCATCAGGATTGCAGCATAGGCCATAGGTGTCGTGACCGACCTGCCCCGGCACCTTGCCGATATGGTGGGCAAAGCGTTGCCAGAGTACCGGAATGCCCTGCAGGGTCTGCTGGGTGTAACGCTCGCCAAGCCCGGCAATGGTGAACGCACGGCCATTTTCATAACGCGCCGGTGCAAACCCGGCGTCCTTCAGGGTCGACATAGCTGTGCCTCCATACAGGTTGAGCATTGCACGTCATGGCCACTGCCCTCATTGCACCGGGCCATGCCTCTGGGCTAGCGTAGCCGCATTGTCCGTTCCGGGAAACCAGCCATGGCCCTGATCACCGAACACCTGCATGCCTGCGGCCTGGTCGAGGCCTCTTGGGTCAAGGCCCAGGCGGCCAGTTTTCCACGACATACCCACGATGAGTATGTGCTGAGCGCCAACCTTCAAGGCGATGAGCACATCTGGCTAGATGGTCGTAGCCTGGACGTCAATCCCGGCCAAGTGACGGTGTACAACCCGCTGGCCGTCCAGGGTTCGGCGTTCGGCCCAAGCGGGGTCGAGTACATCAGCCTGCACCTGTCGCCCCAAGCCCTGGCGCGCGTCATTGCCGAGAACAACCTTGATCACCCCAACGGCTGCCCGAGCTTCGACCAAGGGGTACTGCAACACCCTGGGCTGTTCCAGGCCATCGTCGACTTCGCGCGCGTACGTGCGCAATCACCAGAGGAGGACGAAGAGGCGCTGATCAACCTGCTAAACCAATTGCTTGAACAGCCTTCGAGCACACCCGGCGAACAACGCAGTGCAGTCCTGCACACCGTACAGTTCATGCGTGAACACCTGTGGCGACGCCTGGAGCTGAATGAACTGGCCCGCATAGCTCGCTTGAGCAAGTACCATTTTGTACGCTGCTTCAAAAAGGCCACCGGGCTGGCACCACTGCAGTATCACATGCAACTGCGCCTGAGCGAGGCACGTCGGCATCTACGCGGCGGCCTGCATCCACAAGAGGTGGCGGCAACCTTGGGTTTCTATGATCAAAGCCACTTCATCAACGCCTTTCGCCGGACGCAAGGCCTGACACCCCACACTTACTGGATGGCTCACAGGGCGGTTGCGGGCACCGCCAGGATAAACTCGCGGTAACCGGAAACGATCACGTACACCGCGAAATAGCAGAAGATCCCTGCCGACGCCAGGTACGACCAGGTCAGTAAACGGTCGCCAAGCAAACGCCCGCCGTGGCTGGCGACCAGGCACAACGAGAGGCTCCAGAGCACCCCGGCAGCGAAGAAGCCGGCCAGGAACACGCCAGCCTCCAGCAGGCTGCCGCCGCCAGAGCGCGAGATGAGTACACCGCCTACCGCAGCGAACCAGAGAATCGCGCTAGGTGAGGACATGGCCAGGAAAACACCGCGCATGAACTCACGCCACGGTGACTCCACGACCACCTCATCACTGGTGTTCAAGTGCGCATCCCCCCGTAAGGCAGTGACCAGCATCCTTACAGCGAACCACACCAGCAGCAGCGATCCCCCCACCCACAACACCCAACGTACTGCCGTGTACTGCAACAGTACCGTCATTCCCGCCAGCGCGGCCACGGCATAAAGCAGATCGCCGATACAGGTTCCCAAACCCAGCCAGAAGCCCTGAAAAAAACCGCGACGCATGGCCAGAGTGATCATGGCGATGTTGGCCACACCGATATCCAGACACAGTGACAAACTCAGAAGAAATCCATTGGAAAAAGGCATGAACCGTCCATTACAGGTATTGCAAACAGGCGCTCATTAAACCCTGTTGCATCCGCTGCGTATTGGAAAAAATTGCCTGGTCACAAGCGCTTCAGAGACGGCAACTCAACCCGCCAGCACCTGGGCATAGCGTTCACGGTCGACATTCGCCCCACTGAGAATCACGGCAACCTTGCGCCCCTGCTGCCGCTCACGCTCCTGCACCAACGCCGCAAGGCCTGCAGCTCCAGCGCCTTCCGCAGTATTGTGCGTGTCCTCATGAAAAACCCGCATCGCCTCGGCGATTTCCTCGTCGCTGACCCGCACAATCCGTGCAGCCCCCGCACGCACAATTTCAAACGCTTCAGGCTGCGGCATACGGCAAGCCATGCCATCGGCAAAGGTATCGGCGCTCTCGGTGGTGACGATACAACCCTGCTCAAGGCTTTGAGCAAAGGCATCGGCCTGCGTTGACACCACACCGACGATCTCGGTGCGCAAGCCCAGCAGATCACGGGTGCGAATCAGGCCACAAATCCCCGACCCCATACCGATGGGCACGTAGATACAATCCAGCTGGTCAACGCCCTCGAACAGCTCCAACGCATAGGTGGCGACGCCGCGGATCAGTTCCGGATGAAACGCCGGTACCAGCTCATAGCCCAGTTCCCGTGCCAACCGGGCCGCCTCACTGCGCGCCTGATCGAAATCCTGGCCGAACTCGATCAACTGGGCGCCCAGGGCCCGCATTGCTGCGTTCTTTTCCCGCGAGTTGCCCACGGGGACGACAATAATGATCGGCAACCCGGCATTACGTGCCGCCAGCGCCAGGCTCTGCCCATGGTTACCGCGCGTGGCGGTGACCAGCCCCCGAACACCGGGTGAAGTCGCCAACAGCGCCTGAACATAAAGCAGGCCGCCCCGAACCTTGAATGCACCGGTAGGGGCATGGTTTTCATGCTTGACCCACACCTCACAACCCAAGCGCTCGGCCAGACGCGGCCAGGCATACTGAGGCGTGGCAGGAATGCTGGGGCGGATCAAACGAACAGCATCGCGCAGCGCAGGTAAATCAAACATGGCAATCACCTTCTCGGGTCAGGGTTTGACCCGATCTTAGTCATCACGCATTGTATGGGTAAAACCTTATATTGCATGGCCGACAATACATGTGGATACCGCTCCTGCCCAACCCCCCCCAGCCACGCTACCTGGCCTTGGTCGAGGCCATTGCCGAGGCTATCGAGTGTGGTGAACTCAAGGTAGGTGATCGTCTGCCGCCACAACGGCGCCTGGCCTGGGCACTGGGCCTCAACCCCAGCACCACCCAAC
This sequence comes from Pseudomonas sp. HLS-6, assembly GCF_002753995.1. Classification (NCBI taxonomy): domain Bacteria; kingdom Pseudomonadati; phylum Pseudomonadota; class Gammaproteobacteria; order Pseudomonadales; family Pseudomonadaceae; genus Pseudomonas; species Pseudomonas sp. HLS-6. The sequence goes on along the minus strand of NZ_CP024478.1, from coordinate 1,454,321 downwards.
AGGCGTACCGCGAGGCCGCCGCCCGCCATCTGGTCAGTGGCGAAGTTGGCCGGGGCACCTACGTGCTGGCGGGAAGCAAGGAGGCCACGCTGTTCTGCCTGAAACAGGGCAAAGCGGCCCGCATCGACCTGTCGACCAACGTACCGGCCGTCAATCAACACAACGACGACGTCGAGCGCGCACTACAGACGTTGATAGACAACAACCAGACCCAGCGCCTGGAACACTACCTGACCGCCGATGAGCTTCTACTGGGGCGCGCACTTGGCGCCACCTGGCTGCGTAACCGTGGCCTGAGCCTTTCGCCGCAACAGGTGCTGCTCTGCGCGGGGGCCCAACAAGGCCTGTTCAGTCTGCTGTTGTCGCTGTGTCAGGCGGGCGACCCGGTACTGGTCGAAGCCCTCACCGCCCCCGGCATCAAGGCCGCCTGCCGTCAGTTGCGCCTGCCCTTGCACGGCGTTGCGCTGGATCAGCACGGCATCCGCCCCGATGACCTGGAACGCATGGCCCGCGCCACCGGTGCCCGCGTAGTGGTGCTGACACCCACCCTGCATAACCCGACCGGCAGTTGTCCATCACCGCAGCGGCAACGCGAGATCGCCGCCGTGGTCAGGCAGCATGGATTGTTGCTGATTGAAGATGATGTCTACGGTGCACTCACCGACAGCCCGCCGCTTTTCCCTTTGCTGGGTCGACAGGGTGTATTGGTGACCAGCCTGTCGAAAACCGTCGGCGCTGGGCTGCGCCTGGGCTGGATTGCGGCCGACACTGAGCTGCTGCAACGGATCGATCCACATACCCAGGCGACCCATTGGCCTGTATCGCCGCTCAGCGTGCAGATTGCCAACCGCTGGCTATCCGACGGTACAGCCGAGCGGCGCCTGGCCTGGCAGCGCGAGGAAATCGCACAGCGTTGGCGCCTGGCGCGCAAGGTCCTCGGCGCGGCACTGCAGGATGACAGCACCCCCTCCCCCCATCTCTGGCTCACCGGGCAGCGACCTGGTGCCGTGATGGCGGCGGCCTGTCGGGCCGAGGGCGTGGATGTGGTGCCGGCAGAAGTCTTTGCCGTCAAACAAGGGGATCTGCCCGCGATTCGGGTGAGCCTTTCGGCGGCCACCGACCGGGCAGTACTCAAACAGGCACTGGAACGTATTGCACATGTGCTCAATCAAAAACCGATTAAAGAACCCTGCACAACATAACCAACGCAGTTATTTATACCCTTAACAATAAAACCCCCGCTGCTGCGGGGGCTTGAGAACATCTGGCAATGCCTATTAACCGTTGCTGCAACCGTCACCCATGGCGCGGTATTCAATGGTATGACGCTGGCCCTGATGGTCTTCATAAGTCATGGTTGCTGGCACGACTTCACACACATTTGGCAGGGTCGACAGGCTGATTACCTTGGCAATATCGAGGTTTTGCGAGTAATCATACTGCTCGGCAACAGGTTGAGCGGCTGCCGTTTCAACTTCATCTGCCAGCGCAAATGTAGAAAAACCGATCAAGGCGAATGCAAGTAATTTTTTCATGTTAGTTGGCCTGCAAAGCAATCAAACAAACAAATTCACTTCATGCGCCGGATGGGCGGGGAGAAGTTGTTACATCACAGGTTGATGTAACACGAAGTACCGACCCCAATTAACTATTCTGTTTGGGATGTGCTTAGTTTACAGCGCAACTTCCGTCGTTAAATCCCGAAGCCGTACATTCACTATTACCGATTCCGTAACAATAACCACCTTGCACAGGGCTCGACGGGCCGACACCCCCTGGTGTAAAACCGCGAGATAGAGCCTTGCGTGGAAACCCATCGTGCCTCAGATCCACTACTGCCTGCTGCCTGCCCTTGAGCAGCCACTGCTGAATAAATTCTACAAAAGCCAGGGTTCATCGATGCGTGCGGCTCCCGGCGGGCAACACTGGGTTGCACGCGCACCACAGCTCATCGCCGCGCTGAACCTTACGGCGGTGCCCGGTGGCAGTTGGTTGACCGGATTACTGGTGGGCACAGAATGGCGTGCGCAGGGCATTGCCCGGGGCCTGATAGAAACAGCAACGCGCCAAGAGGAAGGCAGCGTCTGGTTGTTCTGTCATCCTGATCTGCAGGCGTTCTACGCTCGGCTGGGCTTTGCATCAGCCCACACGTTGCCCGCCCCACTGGCGGACCGCCTGGTGCGCTATCAACGCAGCAAAGCCCTGCTGGCGATGGTTCGGCCTCAATCGTCCTGATCGACCAAGCCTGGAAACAACACTTCGGTGTAACCGAACTTGGCGAAGTCGTGAATGCGCGAAGGGTACAGCCGACCGATCAGGTGGTCGCATTCATGCTGCACCACGCGGGCATGGAAGCCTTCAGCCACTCGCTGAATCGGCATGCCCTGAGGGTCAACGCCTTCATAACGAATACGGGTATAGCGCGGTACTACACCACGCAGGCCCGGCACCGACAGGCACCCTTCCCAACCGTCCTCGACTTCAGTGCCTAACGGTGTGATCACCGGGTTGAGCAGGATGGTCTGCGGCACGGCCTCGGCATCCGGGTAACGCTCGCTGCGCTCGAAACCAAAGATGACCAACTGCAGGTCAACACCGATTTGAGGTGCAGCCAGCCCGACCCCGCCAACATGGCGCATGGTCTCGAACATGTCAGCAATCAACTGCTCCAACTCGAGGCTGCCATACAGATAGGCTGGCACCGGTGGTGCGATGCGCAACAGGCGCTCATCGCCCATTTTCAGGATTTCACGAATCATGGGGCATTCGACTCAACGTTCGGGATCGGATTCAGGCTGGAGCGAATGATCGCGACCAAGTCCGGAAACATGCTTTTTATCATGGCTATGATCGTCATCGGTAAACGCCTTTTTGCCGAGGGTGCTGATCTCCTCGCACATATGGTCGATCACCGCGTTCATCTCTGCGCCCAACAGCAACACCGCCGCCGAGATATAGAAGTACAGCAACAGCACAATGATCGCACCGATACTGCCGTACATGGCGTTGTAATCGGCAAAGGTCTTGACGTAATAACCAAAGCCCAGAGACGCAATGATCCATACCACTACCGCCAACACCGAACCCGGTGTGATCAGACGGAATCTCTGCTTCACATCTGGCATCACGTAATAGATCAATGCCACCGCCACCATCAACAAAATGACAATGGCCGGCCAGCGCAGCACCATCCAGAGCGTAACGATGAAGTCCTCCATCCCCACCTGCGACGCGACCCAGGCCATCACCTGCGGCCCGAGCACCATGAAGGCAGCGGCAGCCAGCAACATACCGGCAATGCCCACGGTGTAGATGATCGACAGCGGAAAACGCTTCCAGATAGGCCGTTGCTCGACCACATCATAGGCCGCGTTCATCGCACTCATCATCAACCGTACGCCCGCCGATGCCGTCCACAACGCAACAACAATACCAATCGAGAGCAACCCACCCTTGGACTGCTGCAACTGGTCAATCACCGGGTTGACCTGCTCCAGTGCCTGCGGCGGCAGCACCAGCTCAGACTGCAAGCGCAACCAGGAGAAAAAGTCCGGCAGGTGCAGGAACCCGATCAATGCAATCAGGAACAGCAGGAAGGGGAACAGCGAAAACAGCATCTGGTAAGCCAGTGCCGACGCATAGGTGGACATCTCATCATTGAGAAACTCGCGGACCGTTCTCACCAGCACACGGTGAAGCGGCAAGCCGCGCAAGTCGGGAAATATCATGGTGTCTCCTGTCACTGCTCGACAGTCATCGGCAGGTTCCATGTGCGCGGTAACAGTGATCAACTCACGTTAGTTTAAATGAGCAACGGGCAGGCAGCACAACGCAACTGCAAAGAGATCAATCGCCCCATTGACCCACACTGCGCCCTCAACGTTCCATTTTTCTTGCCGTGCGCTCTCTGTGGGACGCAGGCTTGCCTGCGATGGCTTCAGCGCAGATGCCAGTGAGTACACTGGTGCCTGCATCCTTGGCAATCGCCTAAAGCCTTGGAAGCGGCCAGCTTGCCCCTCTTCAAGCAGCCCGGTCTATGGGACGGGCGACACGCGGAAGATGTGGAAGTCGCGCCTCGAAAAAGGCCAGTAGATGATCAAGCTCGCAGCATTTGGCAAACAACGGTGCGACACTAAGGGCATTCTCCTTCATATAATTGTCATACCAAGCAAACTCCAAACCCACTAACCCCTGCTTTTTATCAATAACAACCTCTGTAAACTCAGACCACTCAAAGGTTCTCAGATGAAATATCGTGTGTACCCCACGATAATTTTTTGAGTTCATTGACGCGCGCAAAAGCATCATCTTCGCGGGCGCGATCACGGCATAGATTAGAAAGCTAGCGTCGCGATAGAGGCTTGCCATACAGGCAAAGAGAATCGCCGAAATAATCGCGAGACACGTCAAGAATTTCAGTGCCCACTCTGGAAAATTTTTCCACTCACAAAATTCAGCACCAGATGCTGTAAAACGGTAGGCGAAGTTCATGCGCTGATGGGTCATGCTCAACACAGCTACCATCAATACAGAAAAAACAAAAGAGCGCACAATGAGCGCGTAGGCTCATCGTACCTTTCAAAATTTGAGTGCACAGAAAACCCAAACCAAACAGCAACCACCAGCCAGAAAACAAACAACCCATTAGCAATAACGGTATTATAGTTTCGCGCTTTTATCCTCCAGCCCAGCAGTTCAGACTCATGTGCATATTTCCACGTCAGCTGAGGCGGCAGTTCTCGTGGCCTGACCCAGTGGCTCAGCAGAGACTTCACACTAGACAACCCGTCTAAAACCTTCATTTCGCCATCCCCTCTGGCACCTGAAGATTCAGCCCGTAGAGACTGTGTTTCTCCAGCTTCTGCTCTTCAGGCAGCATGTCCGTGAACAGCGTATTTTGGCGCTCGGCCTCACGTAAAGAGTCGCGCAAGGCCACACGGAACATGTAGCCACGGGCGTCTGTGCGTTGATTGGTGTCGTCAATGCGCAGCTCGTTGCTGCGGCTACCCTTGTGCTCCTTGCTCTTGACCGTCGCGACGGTCTTGAAGTCAGGTAGCCGGTAAGGCGGAAGATGAACGCCATGAAACAGGCAACCGGTGACTAACGGCCTGTCAGGATCCCCCTCCTGGAAGCTGATCAATACTTCCATGCCAATACGCGGCAACGAGATAGCCCCGAAACCCTGACTGGCCCAGTTGGAGGCCACACGCATCCAGCAGCTGGTGCGCTCGTCGGCCTGGCCTTCACGGTCCCAGAAAAACTGCACCTTCACCCGCCCATAGGCATCGCAATAGATCTCTTCGCCTTCGGGACCGGTGACAACTGCGCTCTGCGTGCCGAACAACCTCGGTTTGGGGTGCTCAAGCGGTGGACGGAATGGGGTATCCCAAGGCGTGGCGACGAAGTGATTACGGTAGCCCTGATGAAAACCGTCGAGGTCAGCCTCGAAATCACTGACGATGGCTTCTTCAAGCACCTGAGGCTGTCGGCCTTCATGGGTGATTTCGGTCAACAGCCACAGGTCGTTCCAGGCAGGGTTGCCATGCTCGGCCAGGCGCAGGAAGTGCCCGCTGACCAACAAGGGCTGATCACTGTCGCCGTGTGCTTGCTGGTAATCGCTGCGATGGCGCTCCAACGCTCGCTTGGCCAGCAGAGCACCCTGCTTGTCCTGATTGAAATGTCCAGGGTAGCCGTAGTCTGTTGGCGCTGATGGAAAATTGACCCACCCTGCCGATTGAAATTTGACCCAGGGCGGATTGCTGATTTTGTTACCAGCAACTGTGGATAAGTCTACCAGCGCAGCTGCTTTTGAACCCACTCCCTCGCTGTCCCAGTTCAGCTGTTGAAGACCTGCCACATGCAGCCATGCAGCAGGCCGTCGTCACCATGAAATCAGAACGACTCATCGTCCTCCGGTTCCTGGCCGTCCTTACGCTTTCGCTCCCGTGATTTGATCTTGGCCTGGGCCGCCAAGCTACTGTGTTGCAGGCGATAGGACTCGTTACCGGTTTCGACGATGTGGCAGTGGTGGGTCAGCCGATCCAGCAGGGCGGTGGTCATCTTGGCGTCGCCGAACACGCTCGACCATTCGGCGAAGCTCAGGTTGGTGGTGATCACCACGCTGGTGTGTTCGTACAGCTTGGACAGCAGGTGAAACAGCAACGCACCGCCAGCCTGGCTGAACGGCAGATAACCCAGTTCGTCGAGGATGACCAGATCCATGCGCAGCAGTGCCTGGGCGATCCGCCCGGCTTTGCCGTCGTGTTTTTCGCGCTCCAGCAGATTGACCAGATCGACCGTGGAGTAGAAGCGCACGCGCTTGCCATGCCGGGTGATGCCGGACACGGCCAGCGCGGTGGCTAGGTGGGTTTTACCGGTGCCTGGCCCACCGATCAGCACCACGTTCTGCGCGGTGTCGGTAAAGGCCAGGCTGGCCAGCTCGCTGATCAGGCGTGCGTCGGCGCTAGAGGCGTTGAAATCGAAGCTGGCCAGATCGCGGTGCATCGGCAGCTTGGCCATGTTCATCTGGTGGCTCACCGAGCGCATGGCGCGATCTGTGTGCTCTTGTTCCAGCAGGTGTTCGAGCAGCCACTTGGACGAGGCTGTGTTCGACTCACCCTGTGCAGTTAACTCCGCCCAGGCCGTGGCCATGCCGTGCAGGCGCAGCTCCTTGAGTTCCGCCATCAAATCACGCATGACCGACCTCCTCGACCTGGCCACGCAGGCGGTCGTAGCGCGCCGTGTTAGCGACGGGGGCTTCCTTGAGCGACAAGTGGGTTTCGACGCTGGGTGGTGGTTCGGATGCTGTCAGCCGTGCCACGACATTGAGGATGTGTTCGGCGCTCAGGCTGCCACTCTCCAGTACCAGCTCAACGGCTACCAGCACGGCATCGAGCCCGGCGACCGGTACGGCAGCCAGAACTTGCGCCATGATCCGGTCACCGCCGGCATGACGCCCCAGACCGTGCTTAAGCTGACGCAGCGGCGCCGGCAGATCAGCAAAGGGCGCGCCGTTGCGCAGCGCACCGGGCTTGCGTTCGATCAGCGGGAGGTAGTGCTGCCAGTCATAGCTGACCTGGTCGCGATCCAGCAAGCGGACATGGCTGGCGATCAGCGCGTCGTCAGCCACCACCTCGATTCGCGTCGGATACAAACGGCTGCTGACCCACTTACCCGCGTACTCACACGGCACCGAGTAGCGGTTGCGCCCGACGCTGACCAGGCAGGTGCTGGAGACCCGCGCAGGCCGCTCGACGTAACCGTCGAATGGCGCTGGCACAGGCATCAGTTCAGCGCGCTCCAACTCCAGCACTTCGGCCACACTCAGACCGCTGTATTGAGGGTGCGTCAGCTCGTTCCAAAGCGCGCGGCAGCGCTGGCCCAGCCAGGCATTGAGTTCCTCGAAGGAGTGAAACTGGCAGTCCTGGGCGTCTAGCCAGATACGCCTGCGGCTGTCTTGCACGTTCTTTTCAACGATGCCCTTTTCCCAACCAGCGGCGACGTTGCAGAAGTCCGGATCGAACAGGTAATGCGCGCACATCACCGCAAAGCGTGCATTCACCGCCCGGCCTTTGCCCTTATTGACCTTGTCGACGGCGGTCTTCATGTTGTCGTAGATGCCCCGGCGCGGCACGCCGCCCAAGGCGCCGAACGAGCGTGTATGGGCGTCAAATAACATCTCATGGCCCTGGCTCGGATACGCCACAAGCCAGAACGCACGGCTGGCACACAGCTTCAGATGTGCCACCTGCATACGCCGGTAAATGCCGCCGACCAGCAAGCCTTCCTCGCTCCAGTCAAACTGAAACGCCTCGCCAAGAGCAAAGGTCAGCGGCACAAAGGCCTGCGACGCCTTGCCCTGTCCCCCTCGCCAGGCACGGATAAACGCGGTGAGCTGGCTGTAGCCACCGTCATAACCATCGGCTTTGATTTGCGCCAACAGCGCCTTGGCACTGCGCCGCTGTTGCTTGGGGCGCAGCGAATCGGCTTTTAGCGCCTGCTCTAGCGTGACGTGAAAAGGGCTGAGTTTGTTAAAGATCGCGCGGCGTTGGTACACCGGCTGCTTGGCCTCAGGTGCTCTGACCCACTTGCGAATCGTGTTGCGCGCCAGCCCGGTGCGCTTGGCTATCTCATGCAGCGACAGCTTGTCGCGGAAATACATCCGCCGAATTTTGCCCATCATTTCCATACTGATCACCCTGTGTTCTCCTGCTCAAAAATTGAGCAGAAGCAGTTGAACACCTGGGTCAGTTTTCAGTCGGCAGAACAGCCTCTACTGGGTCAGTTTTCGGTCAGCGGCAACACGTAGTCCTCAAGGTCTGGCCTGGCCTCGCTTTCGGCCTTGCCCTCCCGTTCGAGGCGCGGTGTCTTGAAGTCGTAGTCACGCCGAGTGACGCGGCTGGTACGCGTCTCTACCCGCAGGCCAAAGTGCTTGATCACGGGTACTTCAGCGACCATGCCCGAGTCAGGCTGATAACGCACAGGAGCAAGAACCGGAAACACCGTCTGATCATCACCGAACACCAGCGTGTGCGCTTCGACGCTGTGCTGAAAGTGATAGTGCAAACCGACCTCTTCACTCAGACGCTGGATGAAATGCAGGTCAGACTCGGCGTATTGAACGCAGTACTCGCGCTCGGGATAGACCCCACTCAGGTGAAACCGATAGGTGTTGCTGAAGATGCCGTGCTCTTCAAGCACACGAGCAATGATTTGCGGCACCGTCAGGTGCTGAAAAATGCGTTGGTTACTGCGGTGCGCCAAATAGGACAGACGCGGTCGCAGCGTGATCCGATAGCGCGTCAGGCGCTTACCGGCATCGCCCACGGCAACGCGGTAGATCTGCCCATGTATGCCATGCCCATTGGGCGAAAACTGCAAAAAAGCAAGCTTGTGCAACAGGCCCTCCAGATCGAGCGAGGGTCGTTCACTGACCAGTTCGAGCTCGAAGTGAAACGGCCGGCTGATCGCCTCCTGCCCGTTGAAGGACAGCACCTGAAGGTCATGTTCCAGACCTTCTATGGTCAGGCGGAAATGCGGTTGATTGGCCGGTGCGAACATCCAATGTTCCTCCGTCAGGGTATCGGCAGCGCCAGGCAGTGCGCAGCGGGCGACACGAAGGCCGACCGCTGCGCAGTAAGATCAATCAGCCTTAGCCGGCAACCGGCGCGCGCCAGTCATCAGAGCCGGAGGTACCCGAGACCTCATGCGTCCAGATGATCTTGCGGTAGGTGAAATGCACGTCTTGCAGATGCGTGAAATGCGCGTTGCTTGGGTCCTGGCAGTTGTGCATGTAGTCTCTGATGTCGACGATGACCGCATCTTTCAGGGTGGTGGTGTAGTAATGCTCCTGAGTGCCGGCCGCCGAGGTGCGGTACCACTGGATTATGACTTCGGTCAGAAGCTCACCCGACGTCAGCGCCGCCAGTAGCAGCGGCGAAGCCTTATCGAATACCTTGGTGATGACCATGGGCTTGTGCACACGCTGGCCTGTTGGCTGGCCAGACTGCGGGTCACGGGGAATGATCACTTCGTGCTGGAAGCCTTGGACCATGACTTGGTCTTCATGACCTTCCTGATAGGTATTGCCCACGGAATCCGCGGTGAAGGCATCGGCAGTGATCAGGCCTTGTTTGGTGCCCTCGACGGACATGTATGCAGGAGTAGCCATTGGTATTTTCCTTGCTAAAAAGTCATTAAAACCGTGGGCGAAATACGCCCCACGACGAAATGACTAATGCCAAGGATCGTGCCAACTTTTTAAAATGCTTTAAAATCATAAGCTTAAAAACAAACCAAACAGAACTGGTCGTTTTTTGCACAAATAATCAGGAAAAAGTGCGCAAGAAGTTGCGCAGTGCTGCGCAACTTCTTGCGCACTCGTCTGTACACACCGAAATATATGGCCTACGCAAATCTATACACAGGGTTATCCACATTTCAGTGCGCAACTTCTTGCGCACAATAGCCTAAAGCCATCATGCAAAAAAATGTGATTAACAGGCTGTTTTTTGCCCGAGAAAATCATCGTTCGATGGGCATCCAGAGTGCAGCAATCAGGGCTCAGGAATTAACCCCAGCCACGCACAGAACGCGTAAAATGCCCGGCATCTTTGACACCGTGCCAAAGCGTCACCCGTAGGAACCCGCAATGAAAATCGACAAAGCCACCGCTATTGCCCGCCGCAACCAGCAATTGGGCACACCGGTGCTGAGCGCCGACAACTGCCTGTTCGCCGCGCTCGATCACAAGCGCAATATCTGGTGGTTTGATGTACCGGTGAAGCGCCTGCACACCGGCCTGGGTGACTGGATCAACCTGCTGTTGCACACTCCGGAGAACGACCAGTTGCAGCACTTGAAGGTGCCGACCAGCTTCCTGCGCACACGCCTGGAGGAAATGGAGGTGCGTAATGCGCACAAGCGCCGTACCACCATCAGCCTGGCGCTGAGCGCCGACCGCGATGCGTGGCTGCAGGATCAGCGTCCGGGCGGCAACAATGTCAGTTTCGCCCGGTTCCTGCAGAGCTGATCAGACCCGTTCGATACGGTCGGCGTGGATCACGATCAGGCCGTCCTTGTACAAGGCGCCAATGGCCTTCTTGAAGTTGCCCTTGCTGACCCCGAACAGGTCGCTGATCAGTTGCGGGTCGCTCTTGTCGCTGACCGGCAACACGCCGTTGGCCGCCTTGAGCTTGTCGAGGATCAGGTCGTGCAGGCTGTTAACGGCCTGCTGGCCAATTGGCTGCAGGCTGAGGGCGATCTTGCCGTCGCTGCGCAGTTCCTTGATATAGCCCTTCTCCTGCTTGCCGGAACGCAGGAACTTGAACACTTCGTTCTTGTGGATAAGGCCCCAGTGCTTGTTGTCGATGATCGCTTTGAAGCCCATGGGCGTCTCGCCGGCGACCAGCAGATCGACCTGCTGCCCCACCTTGTAGTTGGCCGGCACCTTGTCCAGGTAACGGTCCAGACGTGAAGTCGCCGTAATGCGGCGGGTGCGTTTGTCCAGGTAGACATGCACCACGCAGTAGTCGCCCGCACGCAGTGGATGCTTTTCCTCGGAGTACGGCATCAACAGGTCCTTGGGCAGGTCCCAGTCGAGGAAAATGCCAATGCTGTTGATCTCGACCACCTTCAGGCTGGCAAACTCGCCAACCTGCACCTTGGGCTTCTCGGTGGTGGCGATCAGCTTGTCTTCACTGTCCAGGTAGACGAAGACGTTGAGCCAATCTTCAACTTCAGTGGGCGTGTCCTTGGGGATGTAGCGGTTGGGCAAGAGGATCTCGCCGTCTGCTCCACCGTCCAGGTACAGACCGAAGTCCGTATGTTTTACCACTTGCAAACTGTTGTAACGCCCAACTAAAGCCATGTCCGAAAATCCTCGTTGCGAGGCCGGTATTCTACACCTGAACCGAAGGCACCGCCCGGTCACTGAAGGTCTCTTTCAACCGTTCGTACCTGTGGGGTCGGCAAGAGAGCCTGCCTGTTCTATAAAGAAAGGGCATGCCCATGCAAGGATCCGCTCATGTACAGCCGCCTGTCCAAGTACCTGCGCCCTCTCCTGCTAGCGGTTCTCTGTAGTGCCGCACTGATAGCCTGCAACCGGATTGATCTGGCCTACCGCAACCTCGACATCCTCGTGCCCTGGTCGCTGAACGACTACCTGGACATGAACCGCGAACAGAAAACCTGGCTTAAACAGCGCCTCACGACACATTTGAGCTGGCACTGCCGCACCCAACTGCCGGGTTACCTTGAATGGCTCGATCGGGTGAAGTCGATGGTGGCCAGCAATCAGGTGTCCGAGGCGCAATTGCAGGCGCGCACCAACGAAATCAAGCACGCGATCGACAACGTAGCCAGGCAGATCACGCCTTCGGCGGTAGAACTGTTACGCGCCCTGGATGATGATCAGGTACGCGCCATGCGTCAGGCGTTTACCGAAGATACCCGCGAAAAGCAGGAAATTTACGCCAATACACCCTTCGATAAACAGATCGCCCAGCGTACCCGACGCATGGAAAAGCGTCTGACACCCTGGCTGGGTGAGCTCAGCGCGCAACAGCAGTTGCGGATCACCCAGTGGGCACACTCACTGGGCGCTCAGGGTAATGTCTGGATCACCAACCGGGCAGAATGGCAGGCGCAGTTCAGTGCCGCCGTGGAGCAACGGCAGTCTGCAGACTTTCCAGAGCGCCTGGAGCGTTTGCTGATCGACCGGGAACGTCTCTGGACCCCTGCGTACCGCCAGGCCTACCAACAGAACGAAGCCGCTACCCGCAGCCTGTTGGTCGACCTGATGGCTCAAAGCAGCCCCTATCAGCGGCAACACCTGGAGAAAAAGCTGGCACAGGTGCACCAGGATTTCAGCCAGCTCAAATGCCTGAAGGCGGGCGTCTGACTCACGCTTCGCGGCATTTGCGCCGGTACGGGAAGACGTCGATCACCTTGCCCGCACGGATCGCTTCCTGCAGGCCTTTCCAGTAATCGGCATCATAGAGTTCGCCATGCAGTTGGCTGAACAGGCGACGCTGGGCGCTGTCGGCAAACAGGAACGGCGGAAACTCTTCAGGGAATACATCCAGCGGGCCGATGGAATACCAGGGCTCCGAGGCCATCTCATCCTCCGGGAAGCGCGGCGGCGGGATGTAGCGGAAATTGACCTCGGTCAGAAAGCAGATTTCATCGTAGTCGTAGAACACCACCCGACCATGGCGCGTCACGCCAAAGTTTTTCAGCAACATGTCACCTGGAAAAATGTTCGCCGCCGCCAACTGCTTGATGGCCAAGCCGTAATCCTCCAGCGCGTCACGCACCTGGGCATCGTTGGCATTTTCCAGGTAGAGGTTGAGCGGGGTCATGCGTCGCTCAGTCCAGCAGTGGCGAATCAGTACGGTATCACCATGCACCTCGACGGTAGACGGTGCCACCTCCAGCAGTTCGGCCAGGCACTCAGGGTCGAACTTGCTCAGCGGAAAACGAAAGTCGGCAAATTCCTGGGTGTCGGCCATGCGCCCGACGCGATCGACACTCTTCACCAGGCGGTACTTTTCGATCACCGTGGCCCGATCGACACTCTTGGAGGGTGAAAAACGGTCCTTGATGATTTTGAACACTGTATTGAAGCCCGGCAGGGTAAACACGCTCATGACCATGCCACGCACCCCGGGCGCCATGATAAAGCGGTCATCGGTGCTGGCCAGATGGTTGATCAGTGCCCGGTAGAACTCCGACTTGCCATGCTTGTAAAAGCCAATCGAGGTGTACAACTCAGCGATGTGCTTGCCCGGAAGAATACGCTTGAGAAAGCCAACGAACTCGGCGGGTACCGGTACATCCACCATGAAATAGGAACGGGTAAACGAGAAGATGATAGAGACGTCCGCCTCGTCGGTAATCAGTGCATCGATCTCGATACCGTGCCCTTCGCGGTGCAGTAGCGGGATTACCAAAGGCCATTGCTCGTCCTGGGTAAAAATCCGCCCGACCAGATAGGCACCCTTGTTGCGGTAGAGCACCGAGGAAAACAACTCGACCTGCAGTTGGGGGTCCTTGCACACCCAGTCCGGCAGGCTTTCTCGAAGTTGCACTTCAAGTCGCGCCAGATCGCCCTGCAAATCGGCATAGGGCACATCAAACGAATAATCTGCAAAGATCTGCGCGAGCATATCCGCCAAGCGCCCGTCAGGACGGTAAATGCGCGTTTGCGCGGCTCGCTCGTGACTACGCAGCGAAGGCCGGGTGGTGTGAATGAACATGCAGCCGTCGCTGATCAGGTCATGGCTGAACAGACTGCAGAAAATCGAGTTGTACCAGGTTTCGGAGAGCTCATCGTCCAGTCGTGGATCAATCAGGTCGATATAGGCACTCTTGACCAATGGCCAATAGGCGACATCCAGCAGCACCTCATCGGTAAACGCCTGGTGCAGGCGCTGGCTGACCTCGCTGACCTTGTCTTCGTAAAGGTTGATCCGTGCCGCCGAGGCGCTCTGCGTTTGCTGCCACTGGGCCTGCTCAAAGCGACTACGGGCACCGTCGGTAATACAGCGGAAATGCTCACGGTAGTCGTCGAAACCTTCGAGGATCATCCGGGCAATATCAGCGGCCGGCCATGGCTGGGGCATACAGGGACCTCGGTGTCGTGGATAAAGCCTGAGCTTAGGTCAGTCTCCCACAGGACGAAAAGACTCCTCGCACCGATACTTCGGCCAAAAGGTAGCAAACAGACCTAATTCAGCGCGCCGGTGTACTGCCCATCCCTGGAATTACTGGAGGACGGACAACGCTACTGCAACCGGCCCGCGCGAACGGCATGATCCTTACTCAGGAAACCAGCGCAAGAAACAGAGCGAGGCGATCAAGCATTTACCGTAAACTCGCGGCCCGCACCAAGGACCGGAGACCCTCGTGAGCCCTATCGCCCTGACCCGCCTGCTGACCCTCGCTGCCGTGTGGGGGGCCAGCTTTCTGTTCATGCGCATTATTGCGCCGGTACTGGGCACTGTGCCCACGGCGTTCTTCCGTGTTTCGATTGCCTGTGCTGGGCTGCTGATGATCCTTGCACTGCTGCGAGTGGAGTGGAATTTTCACGGCAAACTCAAGGCGTGCCTTGTGCTGGGCATGGTGAACTCAGGCATTCCGGCAACCCTGTACTCCGTCGCGGCGCAAGTGCTGCCAGCCGGCTACTCGGCCATTTTCAATGCCACCACGCCCTTGATGGGCGTATTGATCGGTGCGCTGTTCTTTCGCGAACCCATGACCCTGAGCAAACTCGCCGGCATTTTTCTCGGCCTGCTCGGCGTCGGCATTCTCAGTGGCGCCGGGCCGGTAGCCTTCGACCTGAACCTGCTGCAAGGCGCCCTGTCCTGCCTGGCGGCAACCACCTGCTATGGCTTCGCGGGTTTTCTTGCCCGACGCTGGCTCGACCACCAGGGCGGGTTGGACAGCCGCCTTTCAGCGCTGGGCAGCATGCTCGGCGCCACTCTGCTGCTGTTGCCCCTGTTCGGCTACAGCGTCATGACCCAGCCACCGGCCAGTTGGGGTGGTTGGGAGGTCTGGTTATCGCTGCTGGGCCTGGGGCTGGTCTGCACCGCCTTTGCCTACATCCTGTACTTCCGCCTGCTCAGCGAGATCGGCCCGGTCAAGTCGTCAACCGTGACCTTCATGATTCCCGCGTTTGGCGTACTCTGGGGAGCCTGGTTACTGGACGAACCGTTGTCTGCTGCCCACCTGTACGGTGGAGCATTGATTGCGCTGGCCTTGTGGCTGGTGCTCAAGCCCAGCGTGAT
Organism: Pseudomonas sp. HLS-6; assembly: GCF_002753995.1. Taxonomy (NCBI): domain Bacteria; kingdom Pseudomonadati; phylum Pseudomonadota; class Gammaproteobacteria; order Pseudomonadales; family Pseudomonadaceae; genus Pseudomonas; species Pseudomonas sp. HLS-6. The sequence goes on along the minus strand of NZ_CP024478.1, from coordinate 1,439,034 downwards.
CAGGTAAAGACCTGTACCCGTCGTTGAGCGCATTACCAGGCGCGGCGTACGGCTGGCTGCCTGTACGCCGTGCCAGGCTCAGTTACCGCTAGGCCTCTTCAACCCTGCCTGACTGAGGCGCGTAGGCCGGCTTGCGGAAGACGAACAGCAAGCCGATAACGATCAGCCCCATGCCCAGTACACTCAGCAATGCCAGTCGGTTGCCAAAGATCAGGTAGTCCATGATGGCGGTCACCGCCGGTACCAGGTAGAACAAACTGGTGACATTCACCAGATTGCCCCCGGCAATCAACCGGTAGAGCAGCAAGGTGGCGAACACCGAAACCACTAATCCCATCCATAGCACCGACAGCAGCACGTCACTGCCCGGATCGATATGCAGCGGCTGAAAGGGCGCGAATACCCCACACAGCAGCAACCCCGCCAGGTACTGCAACGGCAAGGTACCCAATGGATTAGTGGTAATACGTTTTTGCATGATCGTGCCCAGGGTCATGCTCACCAGCGCTAGCAACGCGAAACACATGCCGGCAAACGATACGCCTCCCAAGCCTATGCCCTGATAAACCACCATTACCAGCCCGGCCAGGCCCAGGCACAAGCCGAACAGCCGGTTCCAGGAGCGCTGACGCTCCATCAGCACGATGGTGAGAATCGGCTGCACCCCCATCACGGTGGCCATTACCCCGGGGGTGACGTGACCATCCAGGGCCAACAGGTAGAAAATCTGATAAGCACCAAGCAGCACGCACCCTGTTGAAATCGCCTGCAGCCACGCGCGCCGGCCTTGCGGCCAACGCAATTTCAACAAGGGGCCAAGCAGCAGTAACGCTGCCAGGGCGATGACAAAACGGATCAGCAGAAAGGCAAAGGGACTTGCGTGGGCCAGCCCCCACTTGGAAACAATTGCGCCACTGCTCCAGAGCAGGACGAACAGGCTGGTCGTGGCCGCCGCGGCCACGGATTCTTTCGAAATAACAGACATGAAATGCCACCTGTATTCGGGCAAGTAAGCCGAACGGTGCTGCCGCAAAAGGACAGTCAACCGCTTTCAGTAGTGTTCAGGCGTAATCGGGGGATGTCGCAGCACCAGCTGCTCAGCCCACTACGACAACCACGCCTGGGGGTGCTACGACACACCCTGGAACGCCACTGACAGGTGGTGGGTAATGGCTGATCATGGCCGGCTGCTGCGCGCCACGCACGACAACTACCGCGTCGGGCGCGGCAGCGTATGCAGTGACTGGACAGAATGCGGGCATGATCAGTTCTTCAATAGAGGGAATAACGAAAGGCACATGGCCTACCGGGCCTGACTATAGTCAGCACCCGGTAACAGCGCAAGGGGTCAGAACAACCAGCGGTACAACAGGTAGGCAACAAGCACGGCCAGCACCGGGCGCATGATCCGATAGGCTTTTGGGTTGGCCCGCTTGAACTGCTTGACCTTGCTACTGATGACGTTACTGAAACGCTTGCTCCAGGCATACGCCTGGTTGATACCGCCAACACGCTCGTCATCGGTGTTCTGCGGTGCCGTCGCACGGCCAAGGAACGCACTGACACTGCGGTTGATGCGTGTCATCAGCGGGCTGCTGAGCGGCCGTTCGATATCACAGAACAGGATCACGCGCGTCGTGTCGGTTTCGTTTTTCACCCAATGCACGTAGGTCTCATCGAACATCACATCTTCACCGTCGCGCCAGGCATAGGCCTGACCATCGACGTAGATCCGGCAGTCGTCCGAGTTGGGCGTCGACAGGCCCAGGTGATAACGCAGGGAACCGGCAAAGGGGTCACGGTGCGGGTTCAGGTGGCTACCACCAGGCAGCAGGGCAAACATGGCGCCCTTGACGTTGGGGATGCTGCTGACCAGTTCAACGGTCTTCGGGCACAGTGCGTTGGCCGACGGCAGCGGCTTGTCGTACCACTTCAGGTAGAAACGCTTCCAGCCCTTCTTGAAGAACGAGCCGAAACCGGCGTCGTTGTCTTTCTCGGCAGCACGAATGTACCCCTCGTCGAAGAGGTGCATGGCCTCCTCGCGGATCACTTCCCAGTTGTCCTTGAGCACATCCAGCTCCGGGAACCGGTTGCGGTCCAGGTAGGGCTTGGACGGCACCCCGGAAAACAGGTACATCAAGGCGTTGTAAGGGGCGAACAATGCCGAATGGTTGACGAACTGGCGCAACAGCGGCAAACGCGCCTTGCCGCGCAAATGTACATAGAGCGTGCTGCCGAAAAACAGCAGCAGTACACCCGCCTTGGCGACAAAGGAAAAGGTCATGCAACACTCCTTGGAATTTCGATCAGGCCATCGCTGCCGATTAATCGGCCATGATAAACCGATCCGGCTCTGGTAAAAACAACCAGAGCCGGACAATCACTGTTAAGGATTGTGCAACAAAGCGCGGCAGCGAATATTGCCGCGGATCAGGCAAACCGGCACAGGCAGCGGTATTACTGCTGGTTTTCCTGGTCGGTGAACAGGTCACTGAACAACATGCTCGACAGGTAACGTTCACCGGAGTCGGGCAGGATGACCACGATAGTCTTGCCCTGCATTTCCGGTTTTTCGGCCAGGCGTATCGCCGCCGCCATCGCGGCACCACAGGAAATGCCACAGAGGATGCCCTCCTCCTGCATCAAACGCCGGGCCATGGCCTTGGACTCTTCATCGCTGACCAACTCGACCTGGTCGACCATCGACAGGTCAAGGTTCTTCGGCACGAAGCCTGCGCCAATACCCTGGATTTTGTGCGGGCTGGGCTTGATCTCTTCACCGGCCAGTGCCTGGGTGATGACCGGCGATACCATGGGTTCCACCGCCACCGACAGAATCGCCTTGCCCTTGGTCTTCTTGATGTAACGCGAAATGCCGGTGATCGTGCCGCCCGTACCAACACCCGCTACCAGCACATCCACCGCACCATCGGTATCGTTCCAGATTTCGGGCCCTGTGGTTTTTTCATGAATCGCCGGGTTTGCCGGGTTATCGAACTGCTGTGGCATGAAGTACTGGGCAGGGTCGCTGGCAACAATTTCGTTGGCCTTCTCAATGGCGCCTTTCATCCCCTTGGCAGGTTCGGTCAACACCAGCTCAGCACCCAATGCCTTGAGCACCTTGCGACGCTCGATACTCATCGACGCCGGCATGGTCAGCACCAACTTGTAGCCACGGGCCGCCGCGACAAACGCCAGGCCAATACCGGTGTTACCCGAGGTCGGCTCTACGATGGTCATGCCAGGCTTGAGCTTTCCGCTGCCTTCAGCATCCCAAATCATGTTTGCGCCAATTCGGCATTTGACCGAATAGCCAGGGTTACGCCCTTCGATCTTGGCCAGAACGGTCACTCCGCGCGGGGCGATACGGTTGATCTGCACCAGCGGTGTATTACCGATGGAATGCGCGTTGTCAGCAAAAATGCGGCTCATGGCGGGGTCCTTTTGGCACCGTGCGAAAACTTCAAGGGTAAGCCTGCCCCTGAAGTGCGTCCAGCCCCACGCACGCCCTGTGCAAGACAAATCCTCTTACACCGGTCACCAGGTGACGGAGCATTCAGAGACTGAATGCTCCGTCTGCGTTCCCAGCCAAGCGGGCAGCGCGTTATAGTCGGGGATAACCATTTTTCCACCAGGGGCCACGTACCCTTGGGGCTACGTTAGAGGATCGCTACATGAAGTTCGAAGGCACCAGCGCTTATGTCGCCACAGACGACCTGAAACTGGCGGTCAACGCGGCGATTACCCTGGAACGCCCGTTGCTGGTAAAGGGTGAGCCCGGCACCGGCAAGACCATGCTCGCCGAACAACTGGCCCAATCCTTTGGCGCCAAACTGATCACCTGGCACATCAAGTCCACCACCAAGGCCCATCAGGGGCTGTATGAGTATGATGCGGTCAGCCGCCTGCGCGACTCGCAACTGGGTGTGGACAAGGTGCACGACGTGCGCAACTACCTGAAGAAGGGCAAGCTCTGGGAGGCGTTCGAGTCCGAAGAGCGCGTCATTCTACTGATCGACGAAATCGACAAGGCTGACATCGAGTTCCCCAACGACCTGTTGCAGGAACTCGACAAGATGGAGTTCTACGTTTACGAGACCGACGAGACGATCAAGGCCAAGCAGCGTCCGATCATCATCATTACCTCGAACAACGAAAAGGAGCTGCCTGATGCCTTCCTGCGTCGCTGCTTCTTCCACTACATCGCCTTCCCTGACCGCGACACCCTGCAGCAGATCGTCGATGTGCACTACCCCAACATCAAGAAGGACCTGGTCAGCGAAGCACTCGATGTATTTTTCGACGTGCGCAAGGTACCGGGCCTGAAGAAAAAACCCTCTACCTCTGAACTGGTCGACTGGCTCAAGCTGCTGATGGCCGACAACATCGGTGAAGCCGTGCTGCGCGAGCGCGATCCAACCAAGGCCATTCCGCCGCTGGCTGGCGCCCTGGTCAAGAACGAGCAGGACGTACAACTGCTGGAGCGCCTGGCGTTCATGAGCCGTCGCGGCAATCGCTGATCTGCCACAGACCAATCAGGGGCGACTGCCATGCTGCTCAACCTGTTCAATGAAATGCGCGCGGCAAAGGTACCGGTGTCGGTACGCGAGCTGCTTGATTTGCTCAACGCACTCAAGCAGGGCGTGACCTTTGCCGACATGGACGAGTTCTACTTCCTGTCACGGGCGATTCTGGTCAAGGATGAACGCCACTTCGACAAGTTCGACCGCGCCTTCTCGGCCTACTTCAAAGGCCTGGAAAACCTCGATCAACACCTGGAGGCGCTGATTCCAGAAGACTGGCTGCGCAAGGAATTCGAGCGCTCGCTCAGCGACGAAGAACGCGCACAGATCCAGTCCCTTGGCGGGCTGGACAAGCTGATCGAGGAGTTCAAGAAGCGCCTGGAAGAACAGAAGGAACGCCACGCCGGCGGCAACAAATGGATTGGCACGGGCGGTACCAGCCCCTTCGGCTCCGGCGGTTTCAACCCCGAAGGCATCCGCATCGGCGATGCAGGCAAACGTCAGGGCAAAGCAGTCAAGGTCTGGGATCAGCGCGAATACCGTAACCTCGACGACCAGGTTGAACTGGGCACGCGCAATATCAAGCTGGCCCTGCGCCGGCTGCGCAAGTTCGCCCGCCAGGGGGCGGCCGACGAACTGGACATCGACGGCACCATCGACCATACCGCCCGTGATGCCGGCTTGCTGAATATCCAGATGCGCCCAGAACGACGCAACAGCGTAAAACTGCTGTTGCTGTTCGATATCGGCGGCTCCATGGACGCCCATGTGAAAATCTGCGAGGAACTGTTCTCGGCCTGCAAGACCGAGTTCAAGCACCTTGAGTACTACTACTTCCACAATTTCATCTACGAATCGGTGTGGAAGAACAACCTGCGTCGTACCTCCGAGCGCACGTCCACCATGGACCTGCTGCACAAGTACGGTGCCGACTACAAAGTGGTGTTCGTTGGTGATGCGGCCATGGCGCCCTACGAGATCACCCAGCCCGGTGGCAGCGTCGAGCACTGGAACGAAGAGGCGGGCTACGTCTGGATGCAACGCTTCATGGAGAAGTACAAGAAGCTCATCTGGATCAACCCATACCCCAAGAACACCTGGGGGTATACGGCCTCGACCAACATTGTCCGCGAGTTGATCGAAGACCGTATGTTTCCACTGACCCTGCGTGGGCTCGAGGAAGGGATGCGGTCTCTGTCCAAGTAAGAGAACAACGCCCGGAACCACACCTGGCGATGGGCGTTCACTCAAACTGACGCAGAAACGCCAGCTGCTGCTCGTATGCCTGTACCTGCAGCACCGGCCTGAAGGTGACGACGTTTTCAGGCAGGCACTGTGCCAGTCGTGCCAACGCCAACGGCGTCAGTGCGCCAAGGCGCGGGTAGCCGCCAATGGTCTGCCGATCGTTGAGCAGCACAATGGGCTGACCGTCCGGTGGTACCTGCACCGCGCCCAAGGGAATGCCCTCGGAAATCATCGGTTCTCCCTGGTACTGCAAGGCTGGGCCAAGCAAGCGAATACCCATCCGATCGGCGCGACGATCAAGTGCCCACGCTGAGTTGAACGCATCGAACAAGCTCTGGCCACTGAAGTCGCCAATCTGTGCGCCCAGCACCATATCCAGCGGCGCATTGCTGCGCAGGTCGGGGCGCTGCTGAACAGGGACTTCCCGCAGGCCTGACGCCACGCCCGTGTAGGTCAGGTACTCGCCCTCGGCCAAGGAAGCCCCAAAACCGTCCAGGCCACCCAAACCTTCACGTACCACGCAAGCACAGCTTCCCAACACCAACGGCGCGACAAAGCCTGCTGGCGCTGCCAGGTAAGCCCGCGCCCCCGACAACGGCTGGTTGAAGCGTAAGCGTTGGCCTTTTCTCATGGTGAAGCTGCGCCATGGCGCCAGCGCTTGCCCGTCGAGCCGCGCATCCAGGTCGGCACCCGCCAGCGCCAGGCAAGCGTCCTGTTCTGCAATCAGGCTGAACCCACCCAAGGTAATTTCAACCACCGGGGCATCAAAGGCATTACCCAATAGCCAGTTGGCCCAGCGCATCGAGACCCAATCCAGCGCTCCGCCCTGAGTAACACCCAAATGGCGCACACCAAAACGCCCGGCATCCTGCAAGAGACACAATGGCGTGCTGGCCTCAATCAGCAGTCGGCTCATGCCTGCACCTCCAATGGCGTATCGTCACCACCCAGGCGCATGAACGTCGCATGATCGACGGACACAAAACGCACCCGATCACCAGGCTGCAACAGGCTGTAGCCCTCGCGATCACGGTCAAACAGCGCGCTTGGCGTACGCCCGATCAGGTTCCAGCCCCCTGGCGATACGGCCGGGTAGGCCGCGGTCTGGCGCTCGGCGATCCCCACGCTGCCGGCTGCCACGCGCTTGCGCGGGGTTGCCAGACGCGGGCTCGCCAGGCACTCATCAACCAACCCCATAAAGGCAAAACCCGGCGCAAAGCCCAGCGCGAACACCTGATACTCGCGCTCACTGTGCAATCGAATCACCTCAGCCGGCGACTTGCCAATGCGCTGAGCCAGCACTGTCAGTTCCGGACCGACACTGGGGTCATACCACACCGGTATTTCATGACGCCGACCAGCACTGCCAGGGTCAGGCTGCACATGCGCCAGCGCCTGTTCAATGCAGCTGCGCGCCTCAGTGGGGGACATCTGCAGCAGGTCGAACTGCACCATCAACGTGGTGTAGGACGGCACTAGGTCCACAAGACGCCCGCCAAAGGCGGCCTGCAACCGCTGACGTGCCGCCAGCATCCAGGGCATGTTGGCTTCATCAATGACATCGAACAACCGCACCATCAGGCTGTCGACAGCGACCACTTCGATCCGCAGCTTCATGACGTCACCAGCGCATCGAGGGCCTGACGGATCTGCCGTACAGCCGCCACCGAGCTGTCGTTATCGCCATGCACGCAAAGCGTCTGGGCCTTGAGCAGCACCGGGCTGCCATCACTGGCCGTTAGCGCCTCGCCGCGCGCCAGGCGCAGCGCCTGCTCGACAATCCGCGCGGGGTCATGATGCACAGCCCCCGGCAACCGCCGCGACACCAGCCGACCGTTTGGGTCGTAAGCCCGATCCGCAAATGCCTCGAACCACAACGTCACACCATACTCGCGGCCCAACGCCACTGCCTCGCCATCATCGGCAGTGGCCATCAGCATCAAGGGCAATTGCTGATCGTAGGCAACGACGGCTTCCAGCACCGCGCGCAACGTTCGCGGATCGGCCATCATGTCGTTATAGAGCGCCCCATGGGGCTTGATGTAGGCCACCCGGGTGCCTTGCGCGCGGCAAATCCCCTCCAGCGCGCCCATCTGGTAGAGCAGCAGGTCGCGAACTTCCTCGGCGCTACAGGCCATGGAACGGCGACCAAACCCCACCAGGTCTGGATACGCCGGGTGGGCGCCAATGGTCACGCCATGGGCAACGGCCAAGGCCACAGTCTTGCGCATGATTCCTGGGTCGCCGGCATGAAAGCCACAGGCGATGTTGGCGCAGTCGATAAAGGGCATGACCTCGGCATCCAGGCCCATGGTCCAGCTACCAAAGCTCTCACCCATGTCGCAATTGAGTAACAGGCGGCTCACACGCGTTGCTCCTTCGTCCATCTCTTCTGCCCCCTACCTTAACGCGCTTCAAGTTCTTTGCCGCGCGTTTCTGGCAAGCTCAATGCTGCCAGGATCACTACGCCATACGACACGGCGGCAAAACCACCAATTCCAAAGCTCAACGGGACTTTCTGGCTAAGCAGGCCGATCAGCAACGGAAAGAATGCCGCCAGCGCCCGACCGATGTTGTAACAGAACCCCTGCCCCGAACCACGAATGCGCGTCGGAAAGAGTTCGGTCAAAAACGCTCCCATACCGCTGAAGATACCTGAAGCGAAGAAACCCAGTGGAAAACCCAGCCAGAGCATCACACCATCACTGACCGGAATCTGGGTGTACAACAGCACGATCACGAACGAGCCGACGGCAAAGAGAATGAAGTTCTTTTTACGCCCCAACAGATCAGTGAGGTACGCGCTGATCACATAGCCGACGTAAGAGCCAAAAATCACCATGGCCAGGTAGCCACCCGTTCCCAGCACGCTCAGGCCGCGTTCGTTCTTGAGGAACGTTGGCAACCACGACGTGATGGCGTAATAACCGCCCAGCGCACCGGTGGTCAGCAGCGATGCCCGCAAGGTAATCGAGCGCATGCCCGGAGCAAAAATTTCGTAGAAGTGCGACGGTGCTTCTGCTGATTCAACCGCCTTGGCTGCACGGTAGACCTCAGGGTCCTTGACCAGGCGACGAACGAAAATCACAAACACCGCTGGAACCAGCCCCAGCAGGAACAATGCGCGCCAGGCATCTTCGGCTGGCAGCAACGAGAACAGCACAGCGTAGAGGATTGCTGTCAGCCCCCAACCAATGGCCCAACCGGATTGCACCATGCCTACGGCCTTGCCCCGATCCTGGGCACGGATGACCTCACCGATCAGCACCGCCCCAGCAGTCCACTCGCCGCCGAAGCCGAAGCCCATCAAGGTCCGAGCGATCAGCAATTGCTCGTAGTTCTGGGCAAAGCCACATAGAAAGGTGAAGAACGCAAACCAGAGCACCGTCAACTGCAAGGTACGGACCCGGCCAATACGGTCAGAAAGAATCCCGGCAATCCAGCCGCCCAACGCTGACGCGATCAGGGTAGAGGTATGAATCAGGCCCGCCTCGGCAGTGGTGATCCCCCACAGCGCGATCAATGTCGGGATCACGAAGCTGAGCATCTGGGTATCCATGCCATCAAGGCCATAGCCGATCTTGCAGCTCCAGAATGTTCGACGCTCTTGCTTGTTGATGTTGCGGTACCAGGCAAATGGCCCGGCCACATCACTGCATTTGACCTGTTGCTGCACGCCAGATGGGTTCATGCTTGCCTCAGCTTGTTGGTATTGTTTTTAAGGCGACGCTCTGTGTCGCAGCCTGGCGAACATTTTTTGACGTCAGGCAGGTGCCCGTCCAACGAGAAAAAGCTGCGGTCTGGCATAAGAAAAATTTGATTGCCCTGCTTGAGCGAGCCTGCAATGAATCTCAAATTCCTCGAAACCTTCGTCTGGGTGGCCCGCCTGAAGAGCTTTCGCCTGACGGCCGAAAAACTCTTCACCACGCAGGCCTCGATCTCCAGCCGTATTGCTGCACTGGAAGCAGACCTCGGGGTGCGGCTGCTGCTACGTGACTCACGCGGCGTCAGCCTGACGCCCGAAGGCAGTAAGGTGCTGGAATATGCCGAACAGATGCTGGGCACCGCCAAGGCCCTGAGGCAATCGCTGGACAGCGACCGAGCCAAGGTCGGACGCATACGCCTGGGGGTGATGGACACGGTCATTCACACCTGGATGAGTACCCTGGTGTCGGAGTTGATGGAGCATTACCCGCAGGTCGAAATCGAGCTGGTCGCCGATACGGCACTCAACCTGCGTGAACAACTGCAGAAGGGCTTCCTCGATGTCATCCTGCAGACCGACCTGCTCCGCGAAGCCTCAATCCGCAGCCTCGACCTGGCGCGGTATCCCATGGGCTGGATCGTCGCCAGTCAATCGATCTACAACCGGGCGTACACCTCACTGGCTGACTTGGCCCGTGAGCGCATCGTCACCTTCTCAAAGAACTCGCGCCCCCACCAGGAAGTCTTGAGCCTGTTGCAGGCGGAAGGCGTCAGTACGCCTCGGCTGAACTGCGTGAACTCCGTGGCCGCCATCACACGCCTGCTGCGCGACGGGTTCGGCATCGGCGCCTTACCGCCGGCACTGGTCAGCGAAGAACTGGCACGGGGCGAACTCAGCCAACTGCACCTTGAGCGACAACCGCCAAGCCTTGAACTGGTGGTAGCCTGGCAAACCGGGGTGCAATGGACGGACGAGGTCGTCGCCCTGTGCCGTAACGTGCTCGAGCGTTATGCCAGCCATGCCGGAGCGCAGCACATCGTGCTGGTTTAACGCCAGCTCGGCTGCACCGGCTTGCGCCGCCCGCCCAGCAATACCCAGCCGATCAACAACAGTAAGCTCTCCAGCAGCAATGCCGGTAACAATGCGCACCCCAGGCCCCAGGCAATCGCCTCGGGAACCAGCAAGACCTGATAGCTGTAGCCCTTCAGTGTTTCGTCGCGTAACTGAGCATCGGCAGCCACCAGCACATGCCAGGTACGGGCCAGCCACGGCCCCTGCAGGATCTGCCATTCGCCCTCAAGCAGGCGGTTGCGGCCGAGCAGGCTATCGATACTGTCTGCATCACTGCGGAACACCGGGTCGTCACTGGCCCGGTAATGCCGCACCAAGGCCTGCAGATCACCGTTGAAGAAACGTTGAGCCGTCTGCTCAAAGCCCTTTAGCCCTTCACGCGACTCCAACAGATGGGCCTGCACCCTCTGGCTGTAGTCATTGATCAAACCGGGCACCTGCACACCCAACAGCAAACCGCAGGTGAACAACAACAGCCGCAAGTAGCTCCTGAGCATGATGATCCTTATTCCGTCCGGCCTTGAGCGATACATTCCCCGCGCCGCCAAAGCCCCCACTGCCCGGGCTCATAACGGTGCCAGGTTTCGTTCTCGGTCAGCGCTTCGGTGGCGATGACCGTGACAACGTCATTGGGTGTTGTTTCAGCCTGAAAGTCGACGATCATGTCGACATCTTTCAATCGAGCCGGGCCGAAAGGCGCGCGCCGGGTGATATGCACCAGTTTGGTCGAGCAATAGCAGAACAGCCAGTCACCATCGCTGAGCAAGCCATTGAACACGCCCTTGCTGCGATACTCATCGCACGCAGCAACCAGCACCGGCAGCAGTTGCTCGACATCGACCGGCTCCGGGAACGCCTCGCGCACGCGGTTAAGCAGGTCGCAAAACGCCGCCTCGCTGTCGGTATCACCCACCGGACGGTAGAAGGTCCTCAAGGCCTGGAAGCCCGCCAACTGGCCGTTGTGGGCAAAGCACCAGTTGCGCCCCCACAGCTCACGAACGAACGGGTGGGTATTGGACAGGCAAACCTTGCCGACGTTGGCCTGGCGAATATGCCCGATGACCACTTCACTCTTGATCGGGTAGCGCTGTACGAGGTTGGCCACTTCCGACTCACAACTTGCCGCAGGGTCCTGAAACAGGCGCAGGCCGCGGCCCTCGTAAAAACCGATACCCCAGCCATCGCGGTGAGGACCAGTGCGGCCACCGCGCTGCATCAGCCCAGTGAAGCTGAAAACGATATCAGTCGGCACATTGGCGCTCATGCCCAACAATTCACACATGCTCGGTTCTCGCTTCTGAGGCAGGCGTTAGAGGCGTGGTTCAACCCGTAGCGAACCACTGCTGGCAGGTGGGTCGTTGCGGTAGCGGCCAGGGTCGGAGCTGGTGAACGGTTGGTCCTGCTCTTCAAGCGCGTTGGCACGCTGCTGGGCAGCCGCTTCGGCAGCTTCACGGCGAGCACGGGCGTTGCGCTCCAGCGGCCAGCGCACCAGTACGAACAGCAGATAGGCGACAAAGGCAAACATGCCGTACATGGCCAGGTCAGACGCGGCGCGCAGCACATTACTACCCACCTTGAAGGCCAGGTCCAGGGCACTGATGGCAATGGCCGGTGCGAACAGGTCACGGCCAGGATCGACAATGGTCGGGGTGAACAGCAACACCGCGACGGCCACCCGCAGTGGCTCGCGCAGCCAGCGCCACATCCAGCGAGTCAGGCGAAACCAAACCAACAGGCAGCCCAAGGCTGCGAAGGCATAAAGGCCCCAGGCGAGCAGATAATCGTTCTCGGTCATGACGTCCGTGGCAAGCTAGGCAAATAGACGCTTATGATAACGATTTTTCCGCGTGCCGGCGCCCCCTGTCTGAGACGGCCTCGCCGCCGATCTGCCAAGAGAACTTCCAATGCCCACCGTTTCCCCCGTTTCCAACGCCCCCGTGGCCCACAAAGCTGCCGGCAGCGACCCTTATGCCTGGCTGCAGGAACGTGACACGCCTGAGGTCATGGCCTACCTGGAAGCCGAGAATGCCTATCAACAGGCGCAGCTCGCTGACCAGGCCGAGCTGCGCGAACAGCTGTTCCAGGAGATCAAGGGCCGGATCAAGGAAACCGATCTGTCGCTGGCCTCGCCATGGGGACCGTACCTTTACTACACCCGCACCACCGCCGGCGACGAGTACCCTCGCCACTACCGCTGCCCACGCCCGGCTGACGACTCGCCGACCGTAGACGAAAGCCGCGAAGAACTGCTGCTCGATCCCAACAGCCTGGCCAATGGCGGCTTCCTGTCGCTGGGCGCGTTCAATGTCAGCCCCGACCACCAGCGCCTGGCCTACAGCCTGGATACCAGCGGCGATGAGGTTTACACCCTGTACGTCAAAGAACTGAGCAACGGCGCCGTCCAGGCACTGCCGTTCGACGACTGCGACGGCAGCATGACCTGGGCCAACGACAGCCAGACACTGTTCTTTGCCGAACTGGACGACACCCACCGCCCCTACAAGCTGCTGCGTCATCGCCTGGGCAGCACTCAGGCCGAAACGGTGTTCGAGGAGGCTGACGGACGTTTCTTTCTGAACTGCTACCGTTCAAGCTCCGAACGTCAACTGGTCCTGCTGCTCAACAGCAAGACCACCAGCGAAGCCTGGGTGCTGGATGCCGATCACCCGCAAGCGAACTTCACGTGCCTGGCGCCACGCGTCGAAGACCATGAGTACTACCCTGACCACGGCCAACTTGACGGTGAATGGCATTGGTTTATCCGCAGCAACCAGCACGGCATCAATTTTGCGCTGTTCCACGCAGTGGCCGACAGCATCCCGACACGCGACCAGTGGCAGGTGCTGGTACCCCATCGCGAGCAGGTGATGCTCGAAGGTTTCAGCCTTAATGCCAGCGCCCTGACCCTGAGCCTGCGTGAAGGCGGCCTGCCGATCATCGAAGTGCAGCCTCAAGGTCGTGCTGCCTACCGCGTCGAACTGCCCGATGCCGCCTACAGCCTCTACGTGCAGGACAGCCTGGAGTTCACCAGCACACGAGTCCGCCTGCGCTACGAGGCACTCAATCGCCCGGCACAGGTCAGGCAGCTGGAGCTGGCAAACGGTGCGCAACAGGTCCTCAAGCAGACCCCCGTACTGGGCCCGTTCGATGCTGACGACTATGTCAGCCAGCGCCTGTGGGCTACCGCCGCCGACGGTACACGCGTGCCGATCAGCCTGGTTCAACGTCGCCAGGACGTCGGCAAGCCCGTTCCGCTGTACCTGTATGGTTACGGCGCCTACGGCGAAAGCCTCGACCCCTGGTTCTCTCACGCTCGCCTGAGCCTGCTTGAACGCGGCGTGGCCTTTGCCATCGCCCATGTACGTGGCGGCGGCGAGTTGGGCGAAGCCTGGTACCGTGCAGGCAAGCAGGAGCACAAAGGCAATACGTTCAGCGATTTCATCGCCTGTGCCGAGCACTTGATTGCCAGCAACGTCACCCATGCCGAGCAGTTGGTCATCAGTGGTGGCAGTGCTGGCGGCCTGCTGATCGGGGCGGTACTCAACCAGCGCCCGGAACTGTTCAAGGCTGCCATCGCCGAGGTGCCTTTCGTCGACGTACTCAACACCATGCTCGACCCGGATCTGCCATTGACCGTTACCGAGTACGACGAGTGGGGCAACCCTGAAGAGCCAGCCGTCCATGAGCGGATCAAGGCCTACGCACCGTATGAGAACGTCAAGGCTCAGGCGTACCCCGCACTGCTGGTGATTGCAGGCTACAACGACAGCCGCGTGCAGTATTGGGAAGCCGCCAAATGGGTGGCGAAGCTGCGGGCAACCAAGACCGACGACAACCTGCTGCTGCTCAAGACCGACCTGGGCGCAGGCCATGGCGGTATGAGCGGTCGCTACCAGGGGCTGCGCGATGTAGCGCTGGAGTACGGTTTTGTCTTCAAGGTGCTGGGCCTGGCGTAACGCCGTTTTTGACTGCCGCACCACGCCTGAGCAAAGCCGCCCATCGACCTAGTCCTTGGTCGGCTTGTCGACGTCTGGCGCGGGGGTCAGCCCCGGTAGTGGCTGATCTTTCGGCGGGTTCGGCAGCGGCATCGGTGGCAACAACGGCGAACCGCTGCGGCTATCGCCAGCCTTGGGGATACTTGGTGGTGCCACCTGCGGGTATGGGGTCGGCGTTGGCGTTCCCGGCGCTCCCGGAACGGGCGCGATAGGCCGTGGTTGCAGGTCCTGGGCTGAAGCAGCCCCCAGGGTAGTCAGGACCATTACTGCTGCAATCAGATAGCGCATACCAGTGCTCCTTCGGGCCGTTTGTCTAAAGGCTACGCCTAAGACAGCAAATGCGCCTGCCCGATTCCCTTGGCAAACAGCTAAACTCAAGGGCATAACCGTAACAAGCCCGATAAAAAGGTACCTCCATGAGCTCGGCAACACCCTCCTCCGCCACCGCACGTCTGGACCGCATCCTCGCCGATGCCAAACGCGACCGTGAAATGGGCTATCGCGACAAGGCCCTGAAGATGTACCCGCATGTCTGTGGACGCTGTGCCCGTGAGTTCTCCGGCAAGCGCCTGAGCGAGCTGACCGTGCATCACCGCGACCACAACCACGATAACAACCCCCAGGACGGCTCGAACTGGGAGCTGCTGTGCCTGTTCTGCCACGACAACGAACACGCACGCTATACCGACCAGCAGTACTTCAGCGAAGGGTCGACCAGCAGCCCGACGATCGCCAAGGCAACCCATAACCCGTTCGCCGGGCTGGCGAGCCTGCTGAAAAAAGACTGATCGTCCCCGCCTGTGCCGGCAAGCCCGTATAATCGTGTTTTTTCTCAAGGGCCCCGGCACGTGGCGAACAAACGGTACAGCTGCATAGGACTGTTCAACCCCAAATCTGCAGAAAACGTAGGCTCGGTCATGCGTGCGGCAGGCTGCTATGGCGTCAACTCGGTGTTTTACACGGGAAAACGCTATGAACGCGCCCGCGACTTCGTCACCGATACCAAGCGCGTACATTACGACATCCCACTGATCGGCATCGACGATCTGCAGAAAATCATTCCCTTGGGCTGCACGCCCGTTGCGGTGGAGTTGGTCGAGGGCGCCCGCCCGCTGCCGACCTACACCCACCCGGACCGGGCCATCTACATTTTCGGCCCTGAAGACGGCTCCCTCGACCAGAGCGTGCGCGACTGGTGCGAAGAAACCATCTACATACCGACCGAGGGCTGCATGAACCTGGCAGCCACTGTGAACGTGGTGCTCTACGACCGCATGGCCAAAGGCAACAACACCCGGTCCGGGCCGAAATTCAAGTAACGACTAGTCCAGCAATTTGGTTTGCAGCACCTTCGACGAACCACCCAGCACACTCTCGCTGAGCTGAACGAACTCCTGGGTGCTGACGCTGTTCAGGCGCATCATGGCCCGGCTCACGTCATCCAATGAACGCTGGTTGTGGGTCTGCAAACGGATTTCCCGGTCCAGTGCCTGTAACAGCAGCACGGCGCGTGCAATGGTCGGCCCATCGACCTGGGCACCGCGCAGGCTGGTGACCTTGGCTGAGGCCTTGGTCAGGCTGTCCTGCAGCACTTGATAACGGTCATCGGCCAGCCCACCGGAGCGGCGCAGCAATTCAATACTGTAGTACTCGGCCAGCCCCTCACCTATCCAGTCACTGTGCTGGATGTCGTTGACCCCGGCGAAGGCCCGCACCAGCTCACGCAACAAGGGGCTGCTGCCGTTCTCGCTCACCAACGGCCGGCTGCTGTGTGAGTAGATCGAGTTGTTTGCCGCGCGCGTACCGCGCCAGAGTTGATCATGGCCTCCGACGATCAGCAGTTTGGGCGGATTGCGCGGAAACACGGCTTGCAACTGCGGCCATACGAACGTCAGCAGCGTCAGGGTATCAAGACGGCGCATACCCTGCCCTTTCGGGGCGGCTACCGTGACCTCGGTATCTCCGAGTCGGCTGCGACGGCTACCGATGTCGCCCGCCAACATCCACCCCGTCGGACGGTCAAACAACCTGGAGACCTGGTCGATGCGGAAGCGATTCTTGCCGATGCGTGGCCACGCAGTTTCGACACTCTTCCAGCCGCTAGGCAGCTCAAAGGTCAGACGGGCCACCAATTCGGTACCGTCCTGTTGATCCAGACGTGCGGGCGGTACCAGGTCATCGCCACGAAACAGCGCCCAGTTCGGGGTGATTCGACTGTCGTACATGCCGCCCTTGAGCCGGTGATCCAACTGCACCTTGTAGGTCAGGCTGGACTGGCCCGCCGCCGGCTGCCACAGGCCACGCCGACCGTTATCCTTGAGTTGCCACTGGCCTTCACCCTTGAATTCGCTGTAGTTGCCCAGGGTACCCAGATCGAAATCCAGGCTGCGCACTACGGCCCCATCGGCCAGGGTCAGGCTGACCAGCGCCAGACCCGTCTGCGGCAATAATTGGACGTGATAATCCAGATCGACTTTCTTGGCCCAGGCGGGCGCACTCGACAGCAGCAGGGCCAGCACCCACAGGTAACGCACACGCATAACGACTCCTTGCAACGACACCATGCCGCGCCCCAGCGCGCTTGTACGCCTCAACTGGCGCGAAAGATCAGATAGTCTTCCCAATCATCCTCAGCCACCGTCGTCTCGCTGAGCATTCGGCCAGACTGGGAAATACGCTGTTTATGCACCTGTTCGCGATCACCACACACCAGGTAGTGCCACTGCGGCAAGTCCTGCCCCTCGCTGACCAGGCGATACGCACAGGTTGGCGGTAGCCATTTGAACTGATCGGCCGTTCCCGGCGTGAGTTGGATGCAGTCAGGCACCTGCTCAAAGCGATTCGGGTAGTCGCGGCACTGGCAGCTCTTCAGGTCCAGCAGTTTGCACGCAATACGCGTGTAGTAGACGCTGTTGTCGTCTTCATCTTCGAGCTTTTGCAGGCAACACAGACCACACCCATCGCATAGCGACTCCCACTCCTGGCGGTCAAGTTGCTCGAGGGTTTTGCGCATCCAGAAGGGGGCGGCGTTAACAGCCATCGTGTCAGATTCCTGTTTCAATTCATGTGCAGCGGCGCGGCGGCGCCAGTCTAGGTCGTGTCATCACTCATTGCCAGACCGCTTGTCAGCGCTGACTCGGCACAGTAGCTTGAGCCTACTTGCCATTTCTCAATCCCGTCAGGAACGCCTACATGAGCGCCAATCCCCGTGTTGCCGACTATGCCATCAACGATCAGTTCATCCAGCGCTGGTCGCCACGTGCCTTCACTGCCGAGCCGATCAGCGAAGAAACCCTGCTGAGCTTCCTGGAAGCAGCCCGCTGGGCGCCGTCGGCCTACAACTCACAACCCTGGCGGTTCCTTTACGCGCGCCGTGACACGCCAAACTGGGAGCGCTACCTGGGCCTGCTCAACGAATTCAACCGCAGTTGGGCACAACACGCGTCGGCCTTGGTGATTATTGCCTCCAAGACCACCTTCACCGCCCCTGGCGCCAGCGAAGAAACCCCGGCACTGTGGCATACCTTCGACACCGGCTCGGCCTGGGGCCACCTGGCCCTGCAAGCCAGCTTGAGCGGCTGGTACACCCATGGCATGGCCGGTTTCGACCAGGCCCTGACCCGCAAAGAGCTCAAGATCCCTGAAGGCTATGACCTGCATGCCGCCGTGGCCATCGGCAAGCTGGGCGACAAGGCCAGCCTTGCTGAAGGCCTGCAAGCCCGCGAAGTCCCCAGCCCACGCCGCCCGCTGAGCGAGTTGGCCGCCGAAGGCGACTTCAGCCTGTAAACACGGCGCTTGCCAGGTGTTGGGCAACCTTGCTGCCCAACACCTGCAGGACGCGATCCGTCAGTAGCCGCGATTGAAATCCACTTCGCCGCGCAGCGCCTCACCGGCTCGGTAAGCCTTCAGGTTCTCAACGAACAACTGCACCATCGCCTCTGGCGAGGTCGGTGCCGAACTGTGACCCGTCAGCAACAACCCCAAGGCTGTCCAGAACGGATGGCGCTGCGGCAGAGGCTCCTGGCGACAAACGTCGATGACCGCGCCCGCCAAATGCCCCTTCTCCAACGCCTTGACCAGATCGGCATCCACCACCGCCACACCACGCCCGGCATTGATGAACAATGCATCCGGATTGAACCGGGCAAACAATGCTGCGTTGTAGAGATCATGGGTAGCCGGCGTATCTGGCAACAGGTTGATCACATAGTCAGCCTCACCAACCAGCCGGCCGAGGTCGTTCAACCCCGCCACCTCGATGAACGGTGCCTGCTCACGCGCCTGGCTGGCAACGCCATACAGCTTGACGCCAAAGGGCAACAGAAACTCCGCAACCCGCTGACCAATGTCACCGGTGCCGACAATCAATACGCGCCGACCTTCCAGCGTACGTCCGGGGCGACCATCCCATTTACGTTCTACCTGGCTGACCAGCCGGGCCAGCACCTCACGTTCATGGACCAGCATGTAGGTCAGCACATACTCAGCCATGACCTGGCCAAAAATCCCTACTGCCCGCGTCAGGCGGTAATGGCGAGGCAGTTCATTGGCGAGCAGTGGCGTAATACCCGCCCAGGTCGACTGCAGCCATTGAGGCTGGTGCCCTTGGCGCAACAGGCTCGCCAACAGATCAGGTTGCCCTAGCCACACGGGGCAGTCTGCAGCCTGACGCGCCAGCTCGGCGGAGTCACCACTGGTCAGAACCTCCAGGTCCGGAGCCCTCTCACGCAACAGACGAGCGTAAAGGGCATGATCCTGTTCGGCGATCAGAACACGCATATTTTATACAACCTTGCAGAAGCGCTGAATGCGGCCATGCACGATGGCATGGGCCGCATTCAGGGGATGTTCAGGGCAGTAATCAGACGGGGTCGTTGCGACGCAGCAACTCTTCGGGCAAGTGCTCGATGTACTCATCTTCTGCGGGCGGCATCTGCAGGTGATAGCCCTGCTGATCGAGGTTTTCCAACACCTTGGCGATGTCCTCACGGGCCAGCTTGCGCTCGGGTGTCAGCACCAGGTCGAAGGCATGCAAAGGGGTTCCAAAAAACGGCAGCAAGCCTTCAGGCACGCGCTCCAGGCCATCAGCCTTGAGTACGTAGAGGTACATTTCGTTCTTGCGTGGGCTTTTGTAGATCGAACAGATTCGTTTCATCGTTGTTCTCCGGCACCGGCGAGGCAGTCAAGCAGCGCCTGGCCCATCCGCTCGCGGCGCCAGCCGCGCAGGGAGTCGGGCAGTTGATAAGGGCCATTGGGAAAACCGCTCTTGAGCAGGGCTTCCAGGGTTTTCTTGCGCAGCATCAGCTCTGGGGCAATGCCCAGGCGCTCGGCTTCAGCCTGACCGATGGCACGCAGTTGCTTGAGCACCCCCGAGGCCTCGATTGGCAACGGCTCGGGCAAGGCCGGTGGCCATTCGGCGGGCGCAACACTCGCGGCCTGTTTGATCAGAGCGAGCAGGAACTCACCATCCTGGCGAATGGTCCGGGGATGCATATCCTCGATTTTCGCCAACGCCGAGAGGTTGTCAGGCTGGGTCCGGGCAAGCGGCCACAAGGATGGCTCACGCAGAATCCGGTTGCGTGGCAGATCACGCGCGCGCGCCTCTCGCTCACGCCAGGCACACAGCTCACGCATGACCGCCAGTTGCTGGCGAGACAGCTTCCAGGCCAGCTTGGCTTCGCGGTACAACTCGTACGGGTCGGTTTCGCGGCGCATCTGCGCAACCAGCTCCGCACCGTCGTCCAGTACCCAGGCGTACTTGTCATCCGACAACCGCGGACGCAGGCGCTCGTAAAGCTCAGCGAGGTGCACGGCATCTTCGGCAGCATAGCTGACCTGGGTTTCCGACAATGGACGCTGCAACCAGTCGGAGCGGGTTTCACCCTTGGGCAGGTCAATGCCTAACACTTCCTGAACCAGCCGCGAGTAGCCCATGGAAAACCCCAGGTTGAGGTAACCCGCGGCCAACTGCGTGTCGAACAAAGGCGCAGGCAAGCTACCAGTCAAGCGCATCAACACTTCAAGGTCTTCGCTGCAGGCATGCAGCACCTTGGTCACCTGCTGATCCTCGAGCAGGCGCGCGAGCGGCTGCCAGTCACCAATCTGTAGGGGATCGATCAAGAAAGCCCGTGCCCCATCACCAACCTGGATCAAACCGGCTTTGGGATAAAAGGTATCAACCCGCATAAACTCGGTATCGAGCGCCACGAAGGGCAGTTGCTGCCACTGCAGGCAGTGCTCGGCCAGGCTGCGGTCGTCGCAAATCCAGTGAATATCGATGGCCACAAGGCTCTCCCACAAACAATGGCCCGCAGTATATACAACGCGGGCCACCGTCGGGAAACGGTACGACCGTCAGCGGCTCGTCACCTGGCGGCAACCGGCAAACAGATCAAGATCCGGCTTGTACACGCCACTTTGGACCTGCAGCAAACCGAGCATCGAATGGAACAGGTTGTCCTGGCTAAGCGGCTGGCTGCTGCTCTTGGCAAGGCAGGCCGTGTCGACAGCGAAACTGTGCTGATAACCCTCGGAGAACCACGCCAGCATCGGCACATGCTTCTGTTGCTCCGGTGCCAGCATATAGGGGGTGCCATGCAGGAACAGGTTGTATTCACCCAGCGATTCACCATGATCGGACAGGTAAATCATTGCGGTATCCACTTTGTCTGACTTGCTGCGCAGGATATCGATCAGCGATGCCAGGACATGGTCGGTATAGACCAAGGTGTTGTCATAGGCATTGGTGATGCTTTCACGGCTACAGGTGTTCAGTGCGTTGCTCTGGCACACCGGCGTAAATCGCTCATAGGCCTTGGGATAACGCTTGTAGTATTCAGGCCCGTGGCTGCCCATCTGGTGCAGCACCAGTACGGTGTCCTGTTGCAGATTGTCGAGGGAAGCTTCCAGCCCCTTGAGCAGGATATCGTCATGGCACTCGCTGTCGGCGCACAACGCCGGGTCCTTCAGGTTGCTGACATCCTCGAACATCACCCGATCACAGGCACCTTTACACCCTGACTGGTTGTCACGCCAGCGCACGGCAAGCCCGGCACGCTGAAGCACATCCAGCAGCCCTTCACGGCTCTTGGCCTCACTGGCCGAGTAATCCTTGCGGGTCATTCCCGAGAACATACAAGGCACCGACACCGCAGTCTCGGTACCACACGAGGTTACATTGTTGAATGCAATCAGGCCGGCCTCATGGCTCAACTGCGGGGTGGTGTCACGCCCATAACCCAGCAGGCCAAAATCTTCCGCACGAGCGCTTTCGCCAACAACCAGCACGGTCAACGACTTGCGTGGATGCTGCTGCCAGGATGATGCCAAATGCGCATCTTCACCATACTTGTGGAATGACTTGACCGCAGAACCTGCGCGCTCCCTCAACAAACCGACAGACGCCCCTACATAGTTGCTGGGCACAATCATCAGGCGCAGTTCATGGTGATTGCGAAACAGCGAAGAAAGGCCCTGATAATTGAGCAACGCAACACCACCGAGCGCCGCAACACAGCCCACGCTGACGACCAGCTTGCTGAGCAACTCACGGTGCCAGGCACGGTACTGAATCGGGGTCTTGATCAGCAGGAATGACGGCACACCGCCCAACAGCAAGACGTATGCAAGCCACTTCAGAGACAGCAGGTCACGTACTTCTGTCGCATTGGTCTCAACAGCGTTGCGCAACATGCCCACATCGATCAGCACGCCATACTGATTCATGAAGTAAGCAACGCTGGCACTGATCATGAATAGCACAATCAGTACAGGCTTCAGCACAGCTTTGAAGGCCAGAAACGTCAGGATCAGATTGAAGGCGCACAGCAGCATCAATGCGAAGGCCATGCGCAGCAGCATGCCTTGCCCGTCTCCCTGAATAATCGTGAACAGATGCTGCCAAAGCGTGAAGTTGAATCCGAACAGCAGATACAAACTAGCGATCAGTGTGACCCATTCTGGACGCAGCGGCTTTACCTTGAACATGAGACTTCGCTTGAAAAGTAATTCGAGAGAGTGCGCGTTGGCACGGCTTTAAAACTGCCGAAACTCTAGGCGCCGCCTCATAAAACTTTCGTGAAAAAGATGGCAACAAAGGGTTTGATGCCTTTTTGCCAGCCAGCCTCATACACGCTGCACTTCCTGCCAGGACAAGGCATTGCAGCGCATCAGGATTGAGAAATACGGCTACAGACCAGCCCTGCCACAGAACCTGGCAAAGACGGCTATCCTCATAACTCAAGCCCTTACTCAGTAGCCCGCAGAGGTGGAGACATGCCGGTTAAGCACGATTTGCTCGCAGACCTTAATCTGACCAAGGAAGCGTTCGATGCCCTCAGGAAAACCGACCCACAACTCGACCGACTGCACGAAAGGTACAATGCCAAGGATGCCGAAGTCGTCGTGGCAGAGGGCAATGGCGCCTCGGATGACCGGGTCACCCAGCTTCGCAAGGAGCGACTGAAACTCAAGGATGACATTGTTGCTCACGTGCAAAAAGGCAAACCCAACTGAGTACGCAGGAGGGAAAGCCATTGTTCAACGTCGACTGACACCCGCTCTCTGATGGAGCGGCTTGAGGTGAGTCGCTCTCGATACGATTGAGGTCGCCATGCTGGCGACCTCAATAGACATTCTTCTGCAGCCCCTCCTGATGCAGGGTGGAGCAACAAGAGGGGCTCTCTACTCGCTCTTAACGACAGAGGTGCTGCAACACCACCTCCAGAGGATGCCGTAACGTGCGGTCGGCCATGCGTTTGACCTGGCTGCGGCATGAGTAGCCTGTTGCCAACGCCTCACCCTGCTTGTCCAGTTTACCGGCCCAGGACTGCTCAAAGATCGTCCGCGAGGTTTCCTGGTTACGCGCTTCGTGGCCGTATGTACCCGACATGCCGCAGCAGCCGGTCGCCTCGGTGACCAGTTTCAGCCCCAGACGAGCAAACACCTGCTCCCACTGCCGGGTACTGGCCGGAACGTTGGTCTTCTCAGTGCAGTGAGCCAGCAAGCGGAAGGTCTCCGGGTTGGAAACCGCCCGCTCAGGTAGCGCGTCAATCAACCATTCCTGTGGCAGCGCAACCTTCGGGCACTCACTCAAGCCCGGGACCTTCTGATATTCCTGCCGGTAGACCAGCGTCATGGCCGGGTCCAGGCCGATCAAAGGTACACCGCAATCGGCCAGAACCTTGAGTTGGCTGGCATTGCGAATCGCCGCCTTGGCGAACGCGCCGAGAAAACCCTGAACGTGCAATGGCTTGCCATTGGCACTGTAGGGCGCCAGGAATACCCGATAGCCCAACCGATGAGCCAACTCAATGAAAGACGCCAGCAACGGTGTTTCAAAGTAGCGGGTGAAGGCATCCTGCACCAGCACGATACTGCGCTCGCGCTGCGCCGGCGTCAGTTCGCGCAGGGCCGGAACGCTGGCCGGTCGGACATTGCAACGGGTCAGCGTCGCCTGCAGGTTGTAGCGACTGATCAGCGGGCTGTCGAGCATGCCGACATGACGCTCCAGCAGTCGGCTGACCCACTGCGAACCCATCACCCAGTTGTACAGCCCTGGCGCATAGGCCATGTACGGGATCGTGAACTCCAGCGAACCAATCAGGTAATCGCGCAGTGGCCGCTGATAGCGACCATGGTAGAGCTCGAGGAAGCGCGAGCGAAACTCCGGCACATTGACCTTGATCGGGCACTGCCCCGCGCAGGACTTGCACGCCAGGCAGCCAGCCATGGCGTCGTAGACCTCATGAGAGAAGTCCGCCTCACCCCGCTGGCGCGCCCGGTTGTTGCGCAGCCGGGCGGGCAACGTCTTGAGCCAGGAAGTTTTCTTTTTCGCTGCCGCAAGCACATCGATGTTGGCCGCCCCCTGCAGGCGCAACCACTCACGAATCAGCGAAGCGCGGCCTTTAGGTGAGTGCTGACGCTCGCGGGTAGCTTTCCAGGACGGGCACATGGCGTCGTTGGGGTCAAAGTTGTAACAGGCGCCATTGCCGTTGCAATGCATGGCGCTGTCGAAGCTCTGCCAGACCCGCTCGTCAATCTGCCGGTCTAGGTCACCGCGCAGTGTCACCTCATCAACCTTGAGCAGGCTCTCGCTGCTGTCCGGCGTACAGATCTTGCCGGGGTTGAGTTGGTTGTACGGGTCAAATGCGCCCTTGAGCGCCTGAAGCGCCGGGTACAGCTCGCCAAAAAAGCTCGGTACGTACTCCGAACGCAAGCCCTTGCCGTGCTCACCCCAGAGCAGGCCACCATAACGCTGGGTCAGCGCCGCCACGGCATCGGAAATCGGCTTGACCAGTGCCGCCTGGGCAGGGTCTTTCATGTCCAGCGCCGGTCGAACGTGCAGCACGCCAGCATCGACATGCCCGAACATGCCATAGGCAAGGCCATAGCTGTCCAGCAAGGCGCGGAACTCGGCGATGTAATCGGCCAACTGCTCAGGCGGCACGGCGGTGTCTTCGACAAACGGCTGCGGGCGCACTTCGCCTTCAACGTTGCCAAGCAAACCCACCGAGCGCTTGCGCATGGTATAGACACGGGTCACCGCCTCGGCACCTTCGGCCAGGGTATGGCCCAAACGCTCGATACTGGTGTCAGCCTGCAGGTGTTTGACGAACGCCTGCACCCTGGCGTTCACTTCGCCCGGTTCATCACCACTGAACTCCACCAGGTTGATCCCCAGTGTCGGGCGCTCTGGGTCGGCAGGAAAGTACTCGGCAACGCTGTGCCAGACAATATCCTTCATGGCCAACAGCAACACCTTCGAGTCAACCGTCTCGATGGACAACGGCTTGTGGCTCAGCAACGCGTTTGCATCGCGCAAGGCGTCCATGAAGCTGCTGTAACGCACGTTGACCAGCACCGAATACTTGGGAATCGGCAACACGTTCAACTTGGCCTCTACCACGTAGCCCAAGGAACCTTCGGCGCCGCAGAGCACGCTATTGAGGTTGAAGCGTCCCTGCTCGTCGCGCAGGTGTGCCAGGTCGTAGCCTGTCAGGCAACGGTTGAGCTTGGGGAAGGTCGACTCGATCAATTCAGCCTGGGTTTCATGGATCTGTCGGGCCATACGGTAAACCTCACCGCTGCGCCCGGCCTGTGCGCAGGCCTGGTCCAACGCCTCATCATCGATGGGCCTGGTGTGCAATAGCTCGCCACCCAACAGCACGCTATGCAGTTCAAGTACGTGATCGCGAGTCTTGCCGTAGGTGCAACTGCCCTGCCCGCTGGCATCCGTATTGATCATGCCGCC
The DNA here is from genome assembly GCF_002753995.1 of Pseudomonas sp. HLS-6. Taxonomy (NCBI): domain Bacteria; kingdom Pseudomonadati; phylum Pseudomonadota; class Gammaproteobacteria; order Pseudomonadales; family Pseudomonadaceae; genus Pseudomonas; species Pseudomonas sp. HLS-6. The sequence goes on along the minus strand of NZ_CP024478.1, from coordinate 1,413,243 downwards.
CACGGTCGCACGGTTGGAGGTGGACAGCTCTGGCGCAAAAAACAGCCCATGGGGCTTGAGGGCGGCGTTGAGCTGGTCCTTGACCACCCCCGCCTGAACCCGCACCCAGCGTTGCTCGACATTGATTTCGAGAATGTTGTTCATGTGCCGCGACAAGTCGACAACGATGCCATCGGTCAACGACTGGCCGTTGGTGCCGGTGCCGCCGCCACGTGGCGTCAGCTTGACCTGCCGAAAGCGCGGCTCGGCCATCAACGCGGCGACACGCGCCACGTCCTCGGCATCCTGCGGGAATACCGCCGCCTGAGGTAAACGCTGATAGATCGAGTTGTCGGTTGCCAGTACCGTACGGGTGGCGTAGTCGGCACTGATCTGGCCACGGAAGCCGGCAGCGCGCAACGCATCAAGGAAATCGGCATACAGGGTGGCCGGCGTGACACCAGTCAATCGGGCGATCATTGGGGATGGCCTCTTTTATATCGGTTTAATCATGAATACCTGCTAAAACGGTATGGCTGGCACACCATCAGGTAGGGGATGATGACCATGATCCCGGAGCTTCAAGCCAGACACAAACGGATACTCACGCAGCCTTCGATGACTTTTACGAATGAATTACCGCAACCTCACCCCATCCATGTCCCTGCTGCTGGCCTTTGAGGCCGCTGCCCGCCACGAGAGCTACACCCGCGCAGCCGCAGAACTGTCGCTGACCCAGAGCGCCGTCAGCCGCCAGGTCCAGATCCTGGAACGCCAATTGGGGGTGACACTGTTCCGTCGTGAAGGCCGCGCCGTCCAGCTCACCGATGTCGGGCGCCTGTACCAGCGAGAAATCAGCGAAGCACTGGGCCGTGTGCGCAGCGCCACTCTGCACGCGATTGCCCATCAAGCCGGCGGCGGCAGCCTGCGCCTGGCGACCCTGCCAACCTTTGGCTCCAAATGGCTGCTTCCGCGCCTGCATGAGTTCTACCGCAGCCACCCCGAGGTACTGGTGCATATCAATTCGCGGATCGAACCCATCGACTTTGCGACCAGCGGCATCGACGCTGCCATCGTAGTGGCGGCCAGCGACCTGCCGGGGCTGATCTGCCACCGTTTGCATGCCGAAGAACTGATGGTGATCCTTTCGCCAACCCTGGCCGCCACACGGCCCTGCTGGACACCCGAAGACATCAGCAAACAGGTGCTGCTCAGCGTTGCAAACAACCTCAACGCCTGGGGCGAGTGGTTCATCCACCATGGCCTGACGCATCAGGCCATGCGCCTGGGGCCGAGCTTCGAACTGACCTCGCACCTTATCCAGGCCGTGCGCGCCGACATCGGTATCGGCCTGGTACCCAGGATCCTGATTACCGACGAACTGGCCCGTGGCGAGCTGAGCAGCCCGGCACTGCCCTACGCCAGCTCGCGCAGCTATTACCTGGTGTACCCGCCGCGCAACAAGGCCCTGCCCGCGCTACAGGCGTTCAGGGACTGGCTGCTGGATAACGCCGACATGCAGCTTCAATAGATCGCGGGCAACCCGCCACCCTGGCCGTTGTCAGCTTCAGTTTTGGAAACTCATCGCCTGCAACGGGTGACTCGGGCGTACATCAACCTGTCCCAAGAACAGCAGCAGATTGATGCGCTGAAAGCAGCTACGCATCCATCCTCAGCCCGATCATTGCTAACGAGCGATGACGCCAAGGGCGCGAAGTGCAGGTGCGTGAGCAGAACCTGACACAAACACCGACCACCTTCGTCATTGGCATCATCGAAAGCGCCAAGAACAATTCCAAGATGGCTTGAACGACATGCACCCGCAAAGAAAGCCCCTGCACAATGAGTTGCACGCCCGTCCGTCCCTGTATTTCGACGAGCCCGCGAACGTCTACCACCTGGCATTCCTCACCCACGAGGTGCCGTGCGACACCCTCCTGAGCAGCTTCTGCCGCGACCCCATCGATCCCGATACTGTTCAGGGCATCACCCAGCTAGAAGGTCACGCATTGAAATGGGAGCGGCACGCCGAGTTTCTGACCCTGACAGTGGTGGTCACCTCGTCCGACCCCGAGCCTGGCTGGAGCCCGCCGCCAAAGGCCCTCATGGACCGGGTTGCGCCTTACTTGCAGCACATGATCAACGCCGTACAAATTGTGGTACGCGCCGATACGTCCTTTAACGGTGACCTTTCCAGCTTCGGCTTCAAAGACCCCTGCGGCTCTTGCATAGGTGGCGGCGATGCGGTGGTGTGGAGCGACTTCCGCTTGAGCGAAGATGGCACCAATCGCTTTCTGTTCGTGAACAAACGCCTGAATGCGTACCGTCAAGGGCGCATGATCCGACGCCTGCTGGAAATCGAGACCTACCGCATGATGGCCTCGCTTTCACTCACCACCGCGAAAAACCTGAGCACTCAACTCAATACCTTCGACAGAACGCTGGTCAACCTCTCAGAGCGCAACGCCGGCGCCGAGACTGGCGATGCCAAGGCGCTGCTGGCCGACATCGCCAACCTGTCGGCACAAGTGGTCAGCAGTACCGCGAAAACCCGGCACCGCTTCAGCGCCACACAAGCCTATGCCCAACTGGTATTTGAGCGCTTGAGCGAACTACGGGAAAGCCATGTCGGAGACTGCCAGCGGCTCGGTATCTTCATCGAAAGACGATTCAAGCCCACCGTCAGATACTGCGCCGTCACCGAACAACGCCTGGATCAACTGGCCAAAAGCGTCGCCAACCTCGGCGACCTGCTGCAGGCGCGCGTACAAGTCGAAATGGAAGAGCAGAACGCGGAAATCCTCAAGAGCCTGAGCAATCGCGCGGATACTCAAATAAAGATCCAACGCGCGGTAGAAGGCCTGTCGATCATCGCCATCACCTACTACCTGCTGAGTCTGCTCAAGCTGCTCTACTCGGGCGCACACACCCTGGGGCTGGAGATGTCCCCAAAAGAAGCCATGCTGACCATGAGCCCACTGGCCATCAGCATTCTCCTGCTCATCCTGATCCGGATAAAAAGAGCGAAGAGCGAGCATTGAACCCGCGGAGGGCCGTTGCACCGCAGTGGCCTGAAAAACCGACACCCAAAAGCACAAAACCCCTGAAAGCGTTAACGCTTTCAGGGGTTTCGTGTACTTCATGTATGGCGGAGAGATAGGGATTTGAACCCTAGGTACTGTTGCCAGTACAACGGATTTCGAATCCGTCCCGTTCGGCCACTCCGGCATCTCTCCAGTGGCGCGCATGATACCAGCAGTTTGCCAAAAGGCAAAGCGCCTTGCGAAAAAAATTCGCGTGGTATCAGGCGCTTGCGTTAAAACGCCAGCTTACAGCGGCACGCCCAGGCGCTTGGCCACTTCTTCGTACGCTTCGATGACGTCACCGAGGCCCTGACGGAAGCGGTCCTTGTCCATCTTCTTGCGGGTTTCCTTGTCCCACAGGCGGCAGCCGTCCGGACTGAACTCGTCACCCAGCACGATTTCGCCGTGGAATACGCCGAACTCCAGCTTGAAGTCCACCAGCAGCAGGCCAGCGTCGTCGAACAGCTTGGTCAGTACTTCATTGACCTTCAGCGACAGCGCTTTCATTTTCGCCAGTTGCTCGGCAGTGCCCCAACCAAACGCAACAACGTGGGATTCGTTGATGAACGGATCACCCTTTTCGTCGTTCTTCAGGAACAGTTCGAAGGTCGAAGGCTCCAGCTTGATGCCTTCCTCAACACCCAGGCGCTTGACCAGGCTGCCAGCAGCATAGTTACGCACGACGCACTCGACCGGAATCATGTCGAGTTTTTTGACCAGGCACTCGTTGTCACCCAGCAGTTTGTCGAACTGAGTCGGGATACCCGCTTCTTCGAGTTTCTGCATGATGAAGGCATTGAACTTGTTGTTCACCATACCTTTGCGGTCGAGCTGTTCGATACGCTTGCCGTCGAACGCCGAAGTGTCGTTGCGAAACAGCAGGATCAAGCGGTCAGCGTCATCGGTCTTGTAAACCGACTTGGCTTTGCCGCGGTAGAGTTCTTCACGTTTTTCCATGATGGGCTCCGCTTGCTAAGTTAGATGGGCCGGGCGATTTCGCGCCAGTCGAGCCCTGAATCCTGATTGGCCACCTGTAGCCAGCCCGGGTCACACCCCAAGGCGTCGACAAAACACTGCCGGGCCAGCTGTGGCTGGTTGTTCTTGCTACTGAGGTGGGCCAGCACCAGATGCTGCAGCTTGTGCCAACCCAACTCGGCCACCAGGCGCGCGGCCTGATGGTTGTTCAAATGTCCTAGATCACCACCCACCCGCTGCTTGAGGAAATAGGGGTAATGCCCTCTGGCCAGCAGATCACGGCAGTGATTGGCCTCGATCAACAAGGCGTCCAGATCCTGATAGTGAGTCAACAGCCGATCATCATACGAACCCAGGTCGGTCAGCACACCCAATCGCCGATGACCGTCACTGAACACATACTGCAGTGGCTCCAGCGCATCGTGCGCCACAGCAACAGCGGTAATACTCAAGCTTCCCACCTGCAACCGCTCGTCACCGACCAGGAAGCCTGCGACCTCGACGGGCTTGCGCATCCCGCGCAGCGTCCCACGGCTGAGGTAGACCGGTAGATTGTAGCGCCGCGCCAGCAAACCAACGCCATGAACATGGTCGGCATGTTCATGGGTAACGACGATGGCATTCAATTGATCTGGCGCTACGCCGAGCAGCGCCAGGCGCCGCTCGGTTTCCCGCAGGGAAAAGCCACAATCGACCAGCACACAGGTGTCGTCACTGGCGATCAGCGTACCATTGCCCTGGCTACCGCTTCCTAGTACGGCGAAGCGCACTTAACCCAGGTTGTCCTGAATGACACTCAACACACGACGAGCGACATCAGCTGGCGCGACGGTGTTGATGTTTTTCTCGACCGTAACCTGGACGCTGTCACCCACCTTGCTCAGGCGAACCTGATAACGCTCGGCACGGGCTTCACGCTCTTCCTTGCTCGGCTCGCTACCCAACAGCTTGCCGAAGAAACCAGGCTCCTGGTCGTGCTTCTCGGCTTTCTCGGCCAGGTTGATGTAGTAAAGGCCCAGGCTGCGGTTGATGTCCTCGACACGCCACTCACCGTGTTCCAAGGCGCGACCCACACTGGACCAGGCACGATCAAGGTCGGCGCCCAGGTTCAATACCGGGTTGCCGCTGCCGTCTTCGCTCAGGCTGACACGGCTAGGGGCATCGAAATCACGAGCAGCAAGCAGCGAGACGGAACCGCCCTTCTCGGCGCTACGGGTCATGCTGGCGAGCATTTCATCGACCAGCAGGGCATCAGCGGCGGTATTGACGGAACGCGCCTGGAAATCAACCTCGGCGGTGCTGCCGGCCGGACGCTCAGCAGTCACCACATAGACTTCACTGGTGCCCCGCTGTACACCTGGCTCGATGCGTACACGCGCACGCATTTCACTGTCACCGCTGGTGGCGGTGCTTGCCAAGCGTTTTGCCATGGCGGCCGACAGCTCGTCGGAACGCTGCCAGGTGGTCGTGAACTCACCGGTTTGCGGACGCTCTTCGGCAATACGGAAACCGTTGTCTTCAAAGAACTGACGAGCCACTGGCCAGACTTCAGCCGGTGCACGCTGGGCCAGTACCCAACGCGAGTTACCACTCTTCTGCAGGCTGAAGTCGCTGGCTTCACCCGCCGCCGACAACGGCAGCGGACGCGGCACGTCGAACTCGCCCTTGGTACTGCTGTCCGCGACGTTACGCGGGATCGGCAGCAGCGGGTCGAGACGCTTGGCACTACTGACATCCGGTGGCAGTTGCATCGGCGGCTTCTGGGTAGCCTCCAGATAGTCGCTGCCACGGTCACGGAAGTAACCGTCTTCACCCCACAGCCAGCCGCACCCGCTGGTGCTGGAGATAATCAAGGCAAGGGCGGAAAGACCAGCCAATCGCTTCATGCGGTGTACTTCCTCAGTTAAACCAGTACGCCGGACTGGCGCATGGCCTGCCGCAGCGTTTCATGACAAGGTTCGCTCAGCCAGGTCAGCGGCAGGCGAATGCCTTTGTGCATCAGGCCCATTTCCACCAACGCCCACTTCACCGGGATCGGGTTGGCTTCGATGAACAGGTCCCTGTGCAGCGGCATCAGTTTTTCGTTGATGGCACGGGCCGTTTCGGCATCGCCCTTGAGGGCGGCTTCACACAGGTCGGCCATTTCGCGTGGCGCAACGTTGGCGGTTACCGAGATATTGCCCTTGCCGCCCATCAGGATCAGCTCAACGGCGGTTGGATCGTCGCCGGACAGGACGATGAAGTCCTTGCTGACGCCATCCAGGATGGCCTTGGCGCGCTTCAGGTCGCCTGTGGCTTCCTTGATACCGATGATGTTCGGTACGGTCGACAGACGAATGACGGTCTCTGCCTGCATGTCGCAGGAAGTACGGCCGGGCACGTTGTAGAGAATCTGCGGGATGTCTACGGCTTCAGCGATATGCTTGAAGTGCTGGTACAAGCCTTCCTGGGTAGGCTTGTTGTAGTACGGCACCACCAGCAGGCAGGCATCAGCCCCGGCGTTCTTGGCGTTGCGGGTCAGCTCGACCGCTTCACGCGTGGAGTTGGCGCCGGTGCCAGCGATCACCGGGATACGCCCGTTGACCTGTTTGACTACAGCCTCGATGACTTTGATGTGTTCTTCGACATCAAGGGTCGCAGACTCGCCGGTCGTACCGACGGCAACGATGGCATGAGTACCGTTTTTCAGGTGAAAGTCCACGAGTTTGCTGAGGCTGTCCCAGTCAAGACGCCCTTGTGCATCCATGGGTGTGACCAATGCCACCATACTGCCCGCAATCATGAAACTGCTCCTGCCGGAAAAAGAGAGCGGTAATGGTACTGGCGCCATCGGGCTTGCACAAGCGAAGCAGGTGGCCGGAGCATTCCCCTCGGCAGCAGTTTTCGCTACCCTTCCCTCTTTGATCGGTACGCAGCAGCCCCCTGGCTTGCTGATGATGCACCTCGGCTGCGCCCTGACCCTCGATTCTGAGCGGCGGAACGGTATAAAGCACAGCCTCTTGCCACGTCACGTACCGACCGCTCATCGCTTTAGGAATGCTGCATGTCCACCCCCACCGTTCGCGAACAATTCCTTGTCATCAGCGCCCTGGGCCCCAATCCCATGGAGCTGACCAACATCCTGTGCCGCACCAGCAACGACAACCGTTGCTCTGTCGTAACCTCGCGCCTGACACGCCACGGGGAATGCAGCGCACTGGTGCTCCAGGTATCGGGCAGCTGGGACGCACTGGCGCGGCTCGAGGCTGCACTCCCAAGCCTGGCCAAGAAGCACAGTTTCACGGTCAATGTCGTGCGCAGCGCAGGCCTGGAGGTTCGCCCACTGTCCTTGCCGTACGTCGCCTACATCAGCGCCGCCTATCGGCCCGATATCATCAATGAGCTGTGCCAGTTCTTCCTCGACCACCGGGTAGAGCTGGAGAACCTGACCTGCGATACCTATCAGGCACCGCAAACCGGCGGCACCATGCTCAACGCCACGTTCACCGTGACGCTGCCTGCGGGCACACAGATCAGCTGGCTGCGCGACCAGTTCCTGGACTTCGCCGACGCACTCAACCTGGATGCGCTGATCGAACCCTGGCGCCCACAAAACCCCATGTAAGGAATGCACCATGGCTGTTGAACTCGATCAATCGGTACCCGCTTTCCAGGCCGAGGCCACCAGCGGCAAGCAGATCAACCTGGAAGCCCTGAAAGGCCGTCAGGTCGTGCTGTACTTCTACCCCAAGGACAGCACCCCGGGCTGCACCACCGAAGGCCAGGGTTTTCGGGATCACTATGCGGCCTTCCAGGCAGCCGACACCGAGGTGTTCGGCGTTTCCCGCGACAGCCTCAAATCGCACGAGAACTTCAAGTGCAAGCAGGCGTTCCCGTTTGAGCTGATCAGCGACAAAGACGAGGCGTTGTGCCAGTTGTTCGACGTGATCAAGCTGAAGAAGCTCTATGGCAAGGAATACCTGGGCGTAGACCGCAGCACCTTCCTGATCGACAAGGAAGGTGTACTGCGCCAGGAGTGGCGTGGCGTGAAAGTACCGGGCCACGTTGAAGCCGTGCTGGCCCAAGCGCAGGCGCTGAACAAGGCCTGAAGCGCTATCGTCGGCAAGGCCGGCTCCTGCTGGAGCTGGCCTTGCCGGTTATCAACCCCACCTGGCGTTACAACAATGGCGCCACAGGCGGTTCCCGGCGAGGCCAGGCATCCAGTACCGCCTTGAACAGGGTCGCCAACGGAATCGCAAAGAAGATCCCCCAGAACCCCCACAGCCCGCCGAACAACAGCACGGCGCAGATGATTGCGACCGGGTGCAGGCTGACGGCTTCGGAGAACAACAACGGCACCAACACGTTGCCGTCCAGTGCCTGAATGATCGCGTACACCGCCATCAGGTAAATGAACTGGTCTCCCCAGCCCCACTGGAACAAGGCGATCAATGTCACCGGCACGGTCACCACCACCGCCCCGACATAGGGCACTACCACCGACAGACCGACCAGCAGTGCCAGCAGCGCCGCGTAGTTCAGCCCGAGGGCGACAAAGGCGATGTAGGTCGCGACCCCGCAAATCAGGATCTCGATACCTTTACCGCGAATGTAGTTGGCGATCTGCCGGTTCATGTCCTCGGCCACACGAGTCATCAAGGCCCGCTCACGCGGAAGGTATCCACTGACCCAACGTGCGATCAGTTCACGGTCCTTGAGGAAAAAGAACACCAGGATCGGTACCAGCACCAGGTAGATCATGACGTTGACCAACAGTGGCAGGCTGGACAACGAGAAGGTCAGCGCCCACTGGCCGAACTTGCCGATCTCGCCACGCATCACTTCAATGGCCTGCAAGACCTGTTCGTCCGAGACCAGGTGCGGATAACGCTCCGGCAGCAGCAACAACAGCGACTGCCATTTGCCAAGCATGCCAGGCAGTTCGTTGAACAGGGTGATCAACTGATGCCACAGCAACGGCACCAGCACCAACAGGAACACCGCCAGCGCCCCCATGAACAGTGTGAACACCAGTGCCACGGCAATCTTGCTAGGAACCTTGAAACGCTCCAGGGCATTGACCAGGCCTTGCATGAGAAACGCCAGGACCATGCCTGCCAACACGGGCGCGAGCATCCCGCCAAGGGTCAATATCGCGGCAAACGCCAGGAACAGCAGCACCGCCAGCACCACTGCCTCCTCATCGGAGAAATAGCGCTGCATCCAGTCGCGAAGCACTTTGAACATCAACAATCCTTAAATACGGGGGAAGACTCAGGCTTTCTTCAGCCAGTAGCTGAAAACCCCGGCCTCGGCCTTTTCGAGTAGCAGCGTGTGACCTGCCAATTGAGCAAAAGTGCGAAAATCACGTTGCGAACCCGCGTCGGTGGCGATCACCTTGAGCACCGCGCCACTGGCAAGCCGATTGAGCTCCAGCTTGGCCTTGAGCAGAGGCAGCGGGCAATTCAGGCCACTGGCATCGAGCTCGGCGTCACAGGGCAGGCTATCGGTCATCGGTTCTCTCCTGGCAGGCGCCCGGTCAAGGGCATTGATACAAAGCAAGCCCGGTAGAATACCGCCTCTGGTCGCAGACGTGCGAGCGGGCTACAGTAAGGTCTTTGTCGACCAGAGCTTCGTGCATGAATTTTTTGCGCCCTACCTTGCTGACGCTGGCCTGCCTGTTGGCGCTACCGAGCCATGCCGACGACCTTCCGTCACTCGGCGACGCCAGCTCGGCCATTGTCTCGCCGCAACAGGAGCACCAACTGGGCCGTGCCTGGCTCAGCCTATTGCGGGGCAATGTCGGCCAACTGTCCGACCCCCAGCTCAAGGATTATGTCGAGACCAGTGTCTACCGGCTTGCCGAAACCAGCCAACTGCAGGACCGGCGCCTGGAGTTCATCCTGATCGACAGCAAAGAGCTGAACGCCTTTGCTGCGCCCGGCGGCATTGTCGGGGTCAACGGAGGGCTGTTCCTCAACGCCCAGAACGAAGGCGAATATGCCTCGGTACTCGCCCACGAACTGGCGCACTTGTCGCAGCGCCACTTTGCCCGTGGGGTTGAAGCCCAGCAACGCATGCAACTGCCGATGATGGCGGCACTGCTGGCGGGGATAGTGGTTGCGGCTTCCGGTGCCGGGGATGCCGGTATTGCCGCCATCGCCGGCTCCCAGGCTGCCGCGATCCAGGAACAACGGCGCTTCTCCCGACAGAACGAGCAGGAAGCCGACCGTATCGGCATCATCAACCTGGAAAAGGCTGGCTACGACCCACGGAACATGCCCAGCATGTTCGAGCGTTTGATGCGCCAGTACCGTTTCGACGCCAAGCCGCCAGAATTCCTGCTGACTCACCCGGTGACCGAGTCGCGTATTGCCGACACCCGCAACCGTGCCGAACAGGCACCTGCCGGCGGCACCGAAGACAGCCTGCGTTATCAGTTGATGCGTTCTCGGGTGCAATTGACCTACGAGGGCACCCCCGGCCTTGCGGCCAAACGCTTCCGCGCCATGCTCGAGGAAAACCCCACACTCGATGCCGCACGCTATGGCCTGGCCATCGCCCAGACCAAGGGCGGCCAACTGAACGAAGCCCGCGAAAACCTCAAGCCTTTGCTGGCCAAGGCACCGAACGACATCACCTACAACCTGGCGCAAATCGACCTGGACATTACCAATAATCGACTGGCCGACGCCGAACAACGGGTGACGAAGATGCTCACCCTCTACCCCGGCAGCTACCCACTGCAGCAGGCCCGGGCCGATGTATTGCTGAAACTGAATCGCCCCGCCGAAGCGGAAAAGGCGCTGGACGGTTTGCTGAAGAACCGTCCAGACGATCCGGATGTCTGGTATGAAGTGGCCGAGGCACGCGGCCTGTCAGGCAACACGATAGGCCTGCACCAGGCTCGCGCAGAGTACTTTGCCCTGGTCGGCGACTACGACCAGGCAATTCAGCAGCTTGATTACGCCAAGCGCCGTGCCGGCAACAACTTCCAGTTGGCGTCGCGCCTCGATGCACGGCAACGGGAAATGCTTGAGCAGCAACGCATGGTCAAGGAAATGATGCGCTAACCCACGTACGGCAGCAGCCCCAAAGCACATGGGGCTGCCCTGCCGTCGCAGGATTCGGCGTGAATCAGGCGTTACCGGACAATTTCATCCGCGCGGCATGAGTGAAATCCAGCATGCGTTTGAGCGGGCGAATGGCCTGCGGAATCAACGCAGCGTCCACAAAAATCTCGTTACTGCCCTCACGCAGGCACTGCAGGGTGCGCTCCAGCGTGTTCATGGCCATCCATGGGCAATGGGCGCAACTGCGGCATGCGGCACCGTTACCTGCGGTAGGCGCTTCGACGAAGACTTTGTCCGGGCACAGCTGCTGCATCTTGTAGAAAATGCCGCGATCGGTGGCGACGATAAAGGTTTTGTTCGGCATGCTTTGCGCAGCGGCAATCAACTGGCTGGTGGAACCCACCGCATCGGCCAGCTCGATCACTGCCTCAGGGGATTCAGGGTGAACCAGAATCGCCGCATCGGGGTACAGCGCTTTCATGTCCGCCAATTGTCGCGACTTGAACTCTTCGTGAACAATGCACGCGCCGTCCCAGAGCAGCATGTCGGCGCCGGTCTGTTTCTGGATATAACGCCCCAGATGCTGGTCCGGCCCCCAGATAATGGTCTCGCCGTTATCCATGAGGCTTTCAACGATTTCCAGCGCACAACTGGAGGTTACCACCCAGTCGGCCCGCGCCTTGACTGCTGCCGACGTATTGGCATAAACCACTACGGTACGCTCAGGGTGCTTGTCGCAGAACGCCGAGAACTCGTCCACCGGGCAACCCAGGTCGAGCGAGCAGGTCGCTTCAAGCGTTGGCATCAGCACACGCTTCTCAGGGTTGAGGATCTTGGCGGTTTCGCCCATGAAGCGAACACCGGCAACTACGACCGTCTTGGCCGGGTGCTTGTTGCCAAAGCGAGCCATTTCCAGCGAGTCAGACACGCAGCCGCCCGTCTCCTCGGCAAGTGCCTGAATAACCGGGTCACAGTAATAGTGCGCCACCAGGACCGCATCCTGCGCCTTGAGCTCAGCAGCGATGGCGGCACGGTAATGGGCTTCTTCTTCCGGTGTCAGTGGCTTGGGTTGCTTGGCATCCAAGTGAGCTTGAACCAGAAGGCGTTCGGAGATATGCGTCATGTTCGGCAAGACCTGCAGGCGCTGATACGCGTAAGTCGAGTGTATCACCGAGCCCCGGCAAATCGGCTACAGGTTCCGTCGGCAAGTGCCCGAACGGCAATTGCGGCTGGACCGTAAAGCCTCTGCGGCCTCGGCTTCATAGGAGGCCGAAGGCTACAGATAATCAGATGAATTCTAAAGGCTTTTTTGGCCTGAAACGGCCAAGGGCAGGCAGCCATAGCCTCGGCTGCCCGCCCCTTGCATCACATCAACCGCCGATTTGACCCATGGCACCGAGGTTGGCCATGACCAGCCCGGCGAACTCTTCAAGGGTCATTTTCTGCCCATTGAACTCCACCTGGCCATCGACATAGTTCAAGTTGGCAACGACATCACTGCCCTGCAGCTTGGCCAACTGCGTCTGCAGCGCCATCTGCCCGACCATTTCACTGGTCATGGACGCCTGCTGGGCAATCGCCTGGGTGTCGGTTTCACCCTGGAAGGCAGCCTGCAGAACCGCCAGATCAACGATCATCGGCTTGGACAGCGTCAGGTTGCTCTTGAGCTGGGAGATCAATTGGCGACCCAACTGATCCGGTGGCAGTTCCAACGAGGTCGGCTTGTTCAGCTCAACCGCCAGGCTGAAACGGCTTTCACCGTTGGCGGTCTTGAAGGACAAATCTTCCAGCGCGACCTGCGGCTTGGCCGCGAGCATCTTCAGGATATCCTCGCGTACCTTCGCCTCTTCTTCAGGGCTCATCGCCAACTGCGGCATGGACCGCCCTTCGGCGGCGGCCTGCTGAATCTCGGGCAGATGGCTTTCATACCAGCTCATCAACGACTGGAGCGCCGGAATGTCCAGGCTCTTCACGCTCATGACCATCTGCGCACTGCCGACCGACTTGCCCTCGTAGCTGATGTCGCCGACCTTGTAGGTCAGGCGGCCCGACATTTTGTCGCCCTCAGCGCGGTAATCGTTGCGCTGCTCAAGCGCCTTGAGCAGCAACGTCGACTGCTGATCACCGAACACGAACTGGCTGCTGGCCAACCCGAAGTCAACCTGCCCCACATAGAAGCCATAGGTGGTCTTGGTCAGGTCACCCGTAATATTCATGCCATTGAGGTCGATCTTGACCGGCGCAGTGTCAGGCGACACCAGCGACATGGCGAGGCTGCCCATGGTGCCATTGACCTTGACCTTCTCGGCATCGGCACTGCTGTCGACATCCAGGTTGAAGCCGGAGAATTTCACCACCGAGCCGTCGTCACCGGTAACGTCCAGCGGCAACAGTTTCATGCTGCCCTGTACCGAACGGTCATAACCCAGGCTGACCTGACCCTGCAGCGGCGCAACTTCCTTGGCCGCGGCAAACCACTTGGCCGTACCTTCAGTCTTCTCCAGCGCATAGTTGCTGGTTGCCATGACCGGCATCAGCTTGAACGCCTTCAAGCGCGACCATGGCAGCGGGCCGTGCTCGATGCGATCAACGAAGTTCAACTCGAGGCTCACCGACTCGTCACCGGCATCCAGGTTTGCAACCTTCACACGGTAATGGGCGGTACTGGTGTAGAAGTGCTGCTCCAGCGAAACCAACTCGACGCTGGCACTGGCGCCCGTGCCAAGCAATGCCTTCTGGGCCTGCTCGTTACTTTGCGCAATAGAGGCCTTCAAGGCGTCAGGCAACTGCTTGCCGGTGTACCAGGTACCTGCACTCGTCAAGGCCGCGAGTACCGCAAGACCGGAAAGTACGCCTACTGATTTCTTCATGAACTGACCCGAACGATATCCATAATGGGGGAAGTATGACTGTTCAGCCAAACCGGCATGCCGCGACGACACGGGTTGACCGAAGGCGCGAAGAATATCACTTTGCCCGCCCTTTCCCCCAGTACTTCACCAGGATCATGAGGCGCTTCACACTATGCGGGGTCGATACTGTTCAACACGCCCTTGCGGCCATCCGGGCTTTCCACAAGCCACTTCTCGAGCAACCCGCTCAGGTTCATGCCATTGCCCTCGGCCTGATGAGTAATGTAGTTGAAACCGCTGTCAATCCATCCCTGTAATTGGCTCACATAGGTATCGGGGTACTGCGCCTGCTCAATGGCAGGTAGCCCCTCATAATGCTCAAGCACTTCCATGAAAAAGCCCGTGAGCTTGCCGGTGCTGTTGTATTCAATATCCGACTTTGCCAGCACCATCCGGCGCCAAGCTTCCTCCTGCTCATGAGCCTCGTAAAATGCGGCAAGCCGCTCATTGACCGTGAAAGCACCACTATCGTCATAGGCAATCAAGGCCAATTGATCTCGTGACATGCCCGCAAAAGGATTGGTCCCGGAACGGGAGCCATATATACGGCCATTGACGAAGTCCGTCGCGTCTTTGGCCCGTGCCAACAGCTCCGGGTCATCACTGTTTGGCAGCTCGGCATCATGCTTCGCCTTGTTAAAGAAATAACTGTCACCCAAAATTTCATTCAACCGTGCTTTCGCGACGTCACCCAGCGCCTTGCGATCAAGCCCGGCATCCCGTGCCTCGGCACGCGCAGCCGCCTCGCTGAGCTGCCGCGCCAGAGTAGACACCGTACTTGCCTCACTCGCTGCCGGGATGACCGCAGCGGAGCACGCTGTGTCGTCTGGGCTAACGGGCACGCTTGGGCTGGCCCGGGTCAGCACACTGGTACCGGAAAAGGATGTATACCCTGTAACGCCGACCATAGCGGCCCTCCTTTGACTGACGAATAGGTATTGCAAAAAAAAGGCCGGCTAATACAGCACCGGCCATAGGGATAATTACTTCATTGCAAACTCTACCGACCACTCGTGACTCGTGTAATTGGTCGATGTGATAGTCGCGGTACACGTAGCACCGCCACTGGGGGTAGACGTCTTGTTCCAGGACGGCACCTTGATACCGCTTGAGTTGTATGTATTCACATACGTCGTGGTAAATGCACAGGTTTTGCCGCCAACCTTGTAGCGGACAGCAGCGAAATTTGTATCAGGAGAGACATTGCTTTGAACCGCATAGCTGCTAGTCCCTCCGGCAGGCACTATAGCTATCGGTCTTGGTGATGCATTTACATTGGTACTGGCTTCATTTGCGGTCTCGATAGTGTATGAGGCATTGGCAGTCGCGTTATTTTTGAAGGTCACCATGACCCTAGGCCCAGCATGCGCCGCACCTGCAGCAAACAAAGTAACGGCCGAAAACAGCGCAAGCACCACCTTATGTACATTCATGCTTTATGTCTTCCATGTGATTGAACAGGCATTATTAAATTACAGCAACACCTCTTGGACACCCTCAAAAAGCAATGCCGAACTGATGATTTCTCGATAAACCTAACTGACTGCGCCTGATTGCGCCGTTCACTCAACTGCGTTTGTTCGCAGCCCCATCACCTGTTCTAGCGGGCAGGTAATCCGTTGCATCATTTTGTTGGGACGACGCTGAAGCCATCCACTCTTCGAGTAACCCGACCAAGGTCGTAGCGTTGCCCTCAGACTGGTGAGTGATGTAGTTGAAACCGCTGTCAATCCATCCCTGCAACTGGCTCACATAATTGCCAGGGTACTGTGCCTGCTCGATAGCCGGCAGACTTTCATAATGCTCAAGCACCTCGGTGAAAAAGCTGGTGAGCTTGCCGGTACTGTTGTATTCAGCGTCACCTTTTGCCAGCACCATCCGACGCCAAGCTTCCTCCTGCTCATGCGCCTCGTAAAAGGCTGCGCGCCGCTCATTGACCGTGAAAGCACCGCTATCGTCATAGGCAATCAAAGCCAGTTGATCTCGTGACATGCCCGCAAAAGGATTCTTGCCGACGATGTTGGAGCCTGGGTAACGACTGTTGACGAAATCGGTTGCCTGCCTGGCCCGCTCCAGCAGTTCTGGGTCATCACTGTTCGGCAGCTCCGCGTCGTGCCGAGCCTTGTTGAGTGTATAGCTATCACCCGATATTTGATTCAACAGCACTTTTGCCGCCTCACCCAACGCCTTGTAATCAAGCCCAGCATCGCGCGCCTCGGCGCGAGCAGCCGCCTCGCTGAGCTGCCGAGCCAGCGTAGACACCGTACTTGCATCACTCGCTGGCGGGATGACTGCAGCGGAGCACGCTGTGTCGTCGGTGCTAACGGGCAAGCTTGGGCTGGCCCGGGTCAGCGCACTGGTACCGGAAAAAGATGTATAGCCTGTAACGCCAACCATGGCGGCCCTCCCTGCGTATTTATTTAACGCGAAGCGTTCCAGCGACACAGACATGCCTTCGGCTTATCACACTTGCAATGCGCCCTTGAAATAAGCCGACCACATTGCAGCCTGACCTCATCACGCTATTTACAACCGTAAAGAACGTTGCCACAACTGCTGCTATCGCTGTAACCGGCTGCAATTCTTAGTCGGCACAACAAATAACGTCAACCCTTTTCACGAACAATACCTTTTCATACCCAAAGAAAATTCTCGAACATCAGAATATTCATACAAACAACCAGGCATAAAATAAACACCTAACACCCAGCAAAACCAAGACAGCACACATCATCAATTAAACCTTCGCTAACCTTTTGAATAACTCGACCCACCACTCATCAACACCTTGTTTATTGCCTGACTCACAAAAACCATAGAAAACTAGATAAATACTTTGGAGCAGGCCGTGCCAAACAACGGAAACAACCACACAACCGCCTTGCCAGGCGAAAACCTTCTACAGCTGGAAAGTATCGGCCACACCTACTCAACAGCGGCCGGGCTTCGGCCAACACTTCACAACGTGTCGCTGTCCATCATGCGAGGACAAAGCTGCGCAATCGTCGGCGCTTCCGGTTCAGGGAAAAGCACGCTGCTCAATATCATTGGCCTGCTTGACCAGCCCACATCCGGTCGCCTGTTACTTGACGGGCACGACATGACCCGCGCCAAGGCGCACATACGTGCCCAAACACGCAACCAGCGCATCGGGTTCGTATTCCAGAGCTTCAACCTGCTCCCTCGCCTTAGCGCACTGGAAAACGTGGCACTGCCCCTGCGCTATCGAGGGTACGGGCACGCAGAGGCACAGCGCCTCGCCTTACAGGAAGTCACGCGTGTCGGGCTGGCCAATCGCGCCCATCATCGCCCGGCAGAGCTGTCCGGCGGACAACGCCAGCGCATAGCCATTGCTCGGGCCCTGGTCGGCCGCCCCGACCTGATTCTGGCCGACGAACCCACCGGCAACCTCGACAGCGCCACCGCTGGGGAAGTGCTAGCGCTGTTACAGGCCTTGAATCGAGAACAGGGCGTCACCCTCGTGATCGTCACCCACGACGAATCACTGGCCCAGACACTGCAGCGCTGCCTGCTGGTCAAAGACGGGCATCTGCTTGAACAGTATCCGAACCCAGCACATGCCTGACGCACGGCCAAACAGCTACGGGCCATCCTTGCGCCAAACACTGAGCGAACCCCTGAGCAGCCTGCGCCTGCTTGGGCGCCGCGCACTGCTGGCCCTGCTAGGGATCGCCGCAGGTTGCGCCTCGGTGGTCGCACTGCTGAACATAGGCCACAACGCGGCCCACGAAGCCATCCGCACATTCAAGGGCCTGGGTAGCGATGTAATGGTAGGCAGCTTCACCGCCACGCCCGACACGGTAACGCGCCCCGCACCTGCGGCACTGGACACCCAGCTTGTGAAACACGCCGTCCCAGGTCTTCGTGAAATCGCGCCGGCCATACTCTATTCGACGACCGTCCACATCGGCGGCCAAGCCTATCCCTTGAGTGTCATCGGCACCTCCCACGAACTGGAAGGTGTATTGGGCCTGCAGCTCAGTCACGGTAGATTCCTCTCCCCTTACGATCAGCAGAGCACCTACGCGGTGCTGGGTGCACAAGCAGCCAGAGCGCTGAACGTAAGCACGCTGAACAATCAGGATCCCGTGGCGATTGAGGGCTACCTGTTTGAGATCATCGGCATCCTGGCCGAGCATGGGCACAACCCACTCATACCCATTCCCGTGGACGAGGCGATCCTCCTGCCTATCGAGGGGATGAGACGGATAACACCCACCCCCGAGATCAACAGCATCATCGCCAAGGGGCTGCAGAGTGAGCGCCTGGCTGAAGATGCCAACGCGCTGCGTGATTACCTGGCCCCCAAGGCGCCAGGCCACACCGTACAGGTGCAAATTCCCCAGCAGTTGCTGGATGGGCTGGAACGACAGGCCCGAACCTTTTCCTACCTGCTCCTCGGGCTGGCTGGTATTTCACTGCTGGTCGGTGGTGTGGGCATCATGAACGTGATGGTCATGAACGTGTCCGAACGGCGGCAAGAAATCGGCATACGCATGGCAATCGGTGCCCGACCACGCGATATCGCCAGCCTCTTCCTGCTGGAGGCCATGGCATTGGCCGTGGTCGGCGCGTTGGCTGGCGCCTTGTTCGGCGTGGCCGCTGCCTGGATGTTTGTGACGCTATCGGGGTGGTCATTTTCACTATCAATGACCTCGCTGCCACTGGGCATCGCCAGCTCGCTACTGAGTACACTGGTCTTCGGCCTCCATCCGGCACAGCGTGCGGCCGCCCTGCAACCCGTGACGGCGCTGCGTGATGACTGACACGTGCGCACGTCCCAGCACTGCGACCCGTTACCTGTTGGCTGGTGTGGTCCACCTGCTGCTGTTTACGACAAACGCGTGCGCCGAACGTTTGTCACCCACGCAAGCCAGCCACCCCGACAAGAGCCTTTCCGCGAATGAACAAACGATAGCGCTGGCCTTGAACGAAGCGGTACTGCTAGGTCTGCGTAACAATCACGCGATCCGTAGTGCGTACTTCGAACGCATCGTGCAGAAATTCGACCTACGTGTGGAAAAAGACCGCTTCACGCCAAAACTGGTGCTAAGCAGCCGCCACCTGGCTACGCGCAACCAGGATGACCACTACCGGCAAAACGAAGTCGCCCCTTCAACCACGCTGCTTGGCGAATATGGAACACAGTTCAGCCTGTCATGGCGTCATCACCTTACCCAGGCGAACCACGCTGGTCGCACACACAACGATGGCGCAACGTTCAGCGTCATCCAGCCCCTGCTCCGCGGCGCAGGGCGCGAGGTGGCAACCGCGCCCATACGCTTGGCCGAACTTGCCGAGCAGGTCAATCGCCTCAACCTGAAAGCAACCGTCTCAAGCACCGTCACCCAGATCATCACTGCTTACCGCGAACTGCTGCGTGCACAAGAACAGTTGCGCATCACCCGCGAAGCACTGGCGCGCTCACGCCAGCTACTGGATGCCAACAAGGTCATGATCGCCTCTGGGCGCATGGCCGAGTTCGAACTCGTGCAGACCGAAGCGGACGTGGCGACACAGGAACTCGCTGTCGAAGAAGCCTCCAACCAACTCGACGCTAGCCGGCTCGAGTTACTGCACCTGCTGGCGCTCGATCTGCAAACACCGGTACAGGCCATTGAACGCCTTGACGTGACACGCACAGACTTCGGGCTGGCCGAGGCTCTAGCGGTTGCACAAAACCAGCAACCCACCTACCTCACCCAGTTGATCGCAATCGAGCAAGCCGCTGTCAACCTCACGGTGGCCCGCAATGAACGACTATGGGACCTATCGCTCATTGGTGCTGCCACCCAGGCCCGTAGCCGCTACCCGGGTGAACGCGGCTACGCATCCGACCACACCTGGGAGGGTTATGCCGGCCTACAGGTCGAGATCCCCATTGGCGACCTGAGCCGACGCCAAGCTGAAGTGCGCGCCCGAGTCAACGTCGAAACCCAGGACATTCGCCTAAGCGAAACGCGCCAGTTGCTCGAACGCGATGTCGGCGATGCTGTGCGCAACCTCGGCACCCGCTGGCGCCAGTATGAAATCGCACAACGTGCGCGCGAGCTGTCACGCCGAAAACTCGATATCGAACGCGAGAAACTGCAAGCCGGTCGCTCCAGCAACTTTCAGGTACTGAGTTTTGAAGCCGATTTGCGAACAGCGGAAAGCACACGCCTCAATGCACTGATTGCCTATCTCAACACACAAGCCCAACTGGACCAGACACTGGGCACAACGCTGGAGAGCTGGGACATTGACCTCAACGACTAAGCGCTACTTGTTTCCACGCACACGTCAGGCGCGATACTGGCTGGCGGGCGCACTGAGCCTGATGTTGCTGGCAATCACACTCGTGTACCACGCAAGGCCACCAGGCTCACCGCCTGGAAGCGACTGGCTGCAAGTAAAACCGCAAATACTAGAAAACCAGTTGGGCCTCATCGGGCGTTTGGAAGCCGCGACACGGTTGACCCTTGCTGCGCCCTTTGAAGGGTTAGTACACAGCGTTTCCGTTACCGAAGGCCAGCGCGTCGAGCTAGGCCAGCTCCTGCTGACGCTCGACAGCTCGCAACTGGAGATTCAGTTACGCGAGGCACTGGCCGTGCAACTCAACGCTCAGCGCGCCCTGGAAGAAATGCAGAACTGGCCGCAAAGCGCCGATGTGGCCCGCGCCCGTCGATCCGTGACCAACGCCCAACTGAGCCTGAGCGATACGCGCAACAAGCTCACCGACACCCGGCGCCTGTTCGATCGCGGCATCGTGGCCCGAATGGAAGTCGAAGCCCTTGAGCAACAAGCCCGCATGCAAACACTCGACCTGGCCGCTTCACAGGCCGAACTGAGCGCCACACTCGAAAAGGGCAAAGGCGAACATCGACAGATCGCCGAAATGGAGTGTGCCAACGCCCAATCACGCTACCAGGCACTGGTTGCGCTGCATGCTCAACGCGAGCTACGCGCACCGTTCGCGGGGATCATCCTGCGCCCACGCAAACAGGACGAAAACACCACCACCGCTATCCAGCAAGGCATCCGCGCCACTCAGGGTATGCCCTTGTTCGAGTTGGTCAGCCTCGAACAAATCAACGCCGTGACCCGAGTTGAAGAAGCCGACCTGCACCAGTTGAGCGAAGGCATGCGTGTGCGGATCACCGGTGATGGCTTTCTCGGCATGACGCTGACAGGCAAGATCTCAGCCATCAGTGCACAGCGCCTACCGTCAGAAACGTATGGAGCCGGCGCCAGCTACGGGGTGGTCGCGACCCTCGACCCACTGACTCAAGCCCAACAGCAACGCGTGCGCCTGGGAATGAGTGCGCGCCTGGCAATCGTCACCTATCACGCTGAAAACGCGATCGCGATACCGGTGGCCGCACTTAGACGTGATCATGAAGGGCGGACGTTCGTACGCCACCAACCGCATCGTGAACAGATACCGCAGAAGGTCTTTGTCACAACCGGACGCGCTGTTCCTCAAGGTGTCGAAGTCTTTGGCCTCACACCGGGCTACATCGAAATGCCAATAAGCCGGAACAGCGTCCCTCCGTAACGCTAGCTGACGGGCCCTTGCCGGTGAAGAGGGGTATACCCAGCCTCCTAGGCGACAGTGGTTGGAGCCGGAACCTGCTGCTGAGGAACCGGCAAATTGTGCGACTCACCACGGCCCATCGGGAAGTAGGTGAAGCCTGCACGTGCCATGCGCTCAATGTCGTAGAGGTTGCGACCGTCAAAAATCACCGGTGCCTTCAGACGCGATTTGATGGCATTGAAGTCAGGAGCCTTGAACTGTTGCCATTCGGTGCACACGATCAGGGCGTCGGCACCGGCCAGGGCTGACTCCGGGGTCCCCATCAGCGACAGGTTAGGCTGGTCCGGATACAGGCGCTGGGTTTCCTGCATGGCTTCAGGGTCGAAGGCCCGCACCTGTGCACCGGCCGCCCACAGGGCTTCCATCAGCACCCGGCTTGGTGCATAGCGCATGTCATCGGTGTTAGGTTTGAAGGCCAGCCCCCACAGGGCAAAGGTCTTGCCGCGCAGGTCGCCCTTGTAGAACGCATTGATACGCTCGAACAGCTTGTGCTTCTGCCGCTGGTTGATGGCCTCGACCGCTTGCAACAGGTCACTGGAGCAGTTGGCCAACTGGGCACTGTGGATCAGCGCGCGCATGTCCTTGGGGAAGCACGAACCGCCATAGCCACAGCCTGGGTAGATGAAGTGGTAACCAATGCGCGGATCGGCACCAATGCCCATACGCACGGCTTCAATGTCGGCGCCCAGATGTTCGGCCAGCTCGGCGATCTGGTTGATGAAACTGATCTTGGTGGCCAGCATGCAGTTGGCGGCGTACTTGGTCAGTTCGGCGCTGCGCAGGTCCATGAAAATGGTGCGGTCGTGGTTGCGGTTGAATGGCGCATAAAGTTCACGCATGACCTCGCGCACTTCTTCACGGTCGCAACCGATCACAATGCGGTCTGGACGACGGCAGTCGCTGACGGCCGAGCCCTCCTTGAGGAATTCGGGGTTGGAAACAATGTCGAACTCAAGGCCGCGTCCGGCCTTGCCCAAGGCCTCTTCGATGTGGGCGCGCAAGGTGTCGCCGGTGCCAACCGGCACGGTGGACTTCTCCACCAGGATCAATGGCTCGACCCGGTAGCGGGCCACTGCATCGCCCACCGACAATACGTACTTGAGGTCAGCCGAACCGTCTTCATCCGACGGCGTCCCGACAGCAATGAACAGCACCTGACCATGCTGGATAGCCATTTTCTGATCACTGGTGAACTGCAGGCGACCGCTGTCCAGGTTGTCCCGCACCATGCTCTCAAGACCGGGCTCGAAGATCGTGACATGGCCCTTTTGCAGCATCTTGATCTTGTGCTTATCGACGTCCATGCACACAACATCGTGACCCACTTCAGCCAGGACAGTTGCTTGAACCAGGCCTACATAACCACTACCAATTACGCTGATTTTCATACGGAGTCTCGAGGACGAGTTACACGTGACGAGTTAATGGTAATGACCCCCAGCATGACGAATGCCACACCCAGGGTTTTGAACAAACTGAACTGTTCGTTGAACAACGGCAAGCTGGCTGCCAGCAGGTACACCAGCGCGTAGCTGATGCTCAACAGCGAATAGGCTCGGGCCAAAGGCAAGTCCCGCAGGGCCGCCAGCCAGCACAGCATCGACAGCGCGTAGGCGAAGATCGACAACATGACCACGCCCAGTGCCAGCCCATCCACCGCACCATTGCCCAACGCCATCAACCATTGATCCGGTTGCGGCAGGTGACTCATGCCCCAACGCATGCCCAACTGGGCGCCACTGACCAGCAACACGCTGCCCATGGCAAAAGCGATTCCACGCCCCTGACTCATGCGTGCTGCCCCAGCAACACGACGCCGGCAATCACCAGTACCATACCGATCCCATGACGACGATCGATAGTCTCGTGAAACACGAAACGGGCGGCCAAGGTAATCAGTACAAAGTTGAGACTGAGCATCGGATAAGCGATACCGACTTCCAGACGCTGCAACACCAGCAGCCACACCAGCAAGCCAGCACCCAGGCAGGCCAGCGCCAGCCATAACCAGGGCGAGAGCAGTTTCGCGCCCAGGCCCGACTCGACGCCGCGCCAGCTTTCCACCGCATATTTCTGGGCGATCTGGCCCATGCAGGTCAGCAGGCATGCCCCCAACAGCAAGGCCCAGGTCATGGCGCACTCTGCGGGATTATCAAAATGATGATGCTGCCGCGCTCGTAACGCTTGCCCTCTTTAGGCAGCAATTCGGCTTCACGCACTTCGTCCTCACCCTTGACCCGCATCACCACACCCACCGGGCCGATCTTGCGAGCCTCGCTCATCCACTGTTGTACTTGGTCGACGTCGACCCGACGTGTGGCAGCATCCGGGTACTGCAGGCCATACTTCACTTCGCCGATGGTGTTGTACAACGCAACGTCCGGGCGTTGTAGACGCCAAGCCAGGGCCGAAGCCGCCCCCAGATCGTTGCTCAACAGATGCTTGGTCTGGCTCAACTCTTCGAGGTGTTCCAGGACGAACTGGTCTGGCGTCTTACTGTAGACCACTGAGTGCGGTAACGCGGCCGGCAAGATAGCCACCAGCAAAAGGCTGCCAATGGCCGGCGCAGCCCAGGTGCTCAAAGGTCGGACGATTTGCATCAGGTTGGCCAGGACCCAGGCCAGAATCACAATGAACACCAGGACCAGGTTGTTCATCTCATCGACGTACACCGGCTTTTTCAGTTGCAGGTAGACAATCGCCAACAACGTCAGCAGGCCGATGGCCAGATTCAGCACGCCATTGACCTTGAACAGGCGGCTTTGCCCCTGTTTCAGACGGTCCACCAGCGTGTTGGCCATCAACAGTGCCAGTGGCAACAGGCACGGCAAGATATAGGTCGGCAGCTTGCCCTTGCTCAGGCTGAAGAAAGCCAACGGCAGGACCAACCATAGCAACAGGAAACCGGTGCCTGCCTGACGCCGGGTGCTCCAGGCCTGCTGGAGCGAGGCTGGCAGGAACGCCACCCATGGCAAGCTGAAGGCCACCAGCAACGGTAGATAGAACCACCACGGCGAGGCGTGCTGGGCGTCATCGGCAGAGAAACGACGAATGTGCTCATTCCAGAAGAAGAACCGCCAATAGTCCGGCTCTTGACCATGCACTGCCAGCGCCCACGGCAAACTGACAACAATCGCTACAGCGATGGCTATCGGCCCGTAGACCAACAGCTCGCGCCAGCGCTTCTGCCAGATCATGTAGGGCAGCGCGATCAGCACCGGCAGCAACCAGGCAAGAAACCCCTTCGTCATGAAGCCCATGCCGCAGGCCAGCCCTAGCACGGCCCAGCCAATCAAGCGTGAACCACGGGATGCCGTGTCGAGGGCAAACCACAGGGCCACCAGGCTCAGGTTGACCCAGAAGGTGAATTGCGGATCGAGGTTGGCATAGCCACCTTGCCCCGCCACCACCACAAAGCTCATGTAGAGCAGAGCACTGGCAACGCTCTTGCGCGGGTCGTTCCACAATCGGCGGGCAATGATGTAAGTCAGGACAACGCTCAGGCCTGTGGTGAGGGCTGAGGCAATGCGCACACCGAACAAGTTGTCACCGAACACCACCTGGCCGATGGCGATCATCCAGTAGCCGGCAATCGGCTTCTCGAAATAGCGCAGCCCCAAGAAATGCGGCGACACCCAGTTACCGCTCAGGAGCATTTCCTGACTGATCTGGGCGTAACGGGTTTCATCCGGGATCCATAGGCCATGGGTGCCCAGCGGCACCAGGTAGGCCAAGACGAATGCAATCAACAATAGGGGCAGGGCCCAACGTTTGCTCATGCCCCTTGCACCCCCAGCCAGCCTTCACGCCCCTCAAGGGTTCCGCGCAGCACACGGCCCTGAGACAGGCTGCTCGGGTCGACGGGCAGCAGGTTACCCAGGGGCTGGAACCGGATCTCATGCGAGCGTGCAGCAATCAGCAGTTGACGGAAATGGTCGGCCATCAGAATACCTTCGACTTCAGCATGGATGGTGTAGACGTTCAGCGCCGAGGGGCTGAACCGACCAAGAATGAAGGCGTTGAAAGCCTCGGCAGAGACGACCAGCCCTACCACCTCATCGTAGGTTGGCAAGTCGACCGGAATTTGCGGCGTGCCGGGTTTGCCATCTGTCAGCCGTGGCCGAAACAGGCTTTGCCCACGGCAGTCGCTGTTGTAACGAAAGCCGAAGCGCTCCTTGACCTCAATGACGCGCTCGTACGCCCGCCATCCAGCAGACGCCGAACAGTTGACGGGCTGGCCGAGAATATCGCTGAGGGTGTCTACGCCGCGGCGAATCTGCTCGGTCAATTGGGCATCGCTCCAGCGTCCGGCATTGGCCTGCCAGCCATAGTGATCCCACGCGTGCAAGCCGACTTCATGGCCAGCCGCTGCGGCCTGACGCATCAAGTGCCCCAGGTCACGGCCAATCGGCTTGCCCGGCCAAGCGGTACCGGCCAGCAAAATGTCCCACCCGTACAAGCCTGGAGCGTTGGAACGGAGCATTTTCCAGAGAAATTGAGGGCGGATCAGGCGCCACACATGTCGCCCCATGTTGTCTGGGCCAACGCTGAAGAAAAACGTCGCTTTGACCTGTGCTTCATCGAGTATATCCAACAGCCGAGGCACCCCCTCACGGGTGCCTCGATACGTGTCTACATCGATTCGAAGAGCTGCCTGCATCAGCGCTTATCCGCAATTTCGAGCATGGCTTCGCGCAGGAAGAAGTCCAGCGTGTTGCCGATCGTCTCGCTCATTTCAACGGTTGGTTCCCAGTTCAGCAGGCGCTTGGCGTTCTGGATGCTTGGCTTGCGGTGCTCCACGTCCTGGTAGCCGGCACCATAGAAGGCCTTGCTCTCTACATCGCGGAAACCGGCGAACGGAGGGAAGTTGGCGCGCAACGGATGAGCTTCGAACTGACGCAGCAGTTCTTCGCCCAACTGACGGATGCTGGCTTCGTTGTCCGGGTTGCCGATGTTGATGATCTGGCCGTTGCAGACGTCGTTTTCGTTGTCGACGATGCGTGCCAAGGCTTCGACACCGTCGGCGATGTCGGTGAAGCAGCGCTTCTGTTCCCCCCCATCAAACAGGCGGATCGGCGTGCCTTCCACCAGGTTGAGAATCAGTTGGGTAATGGCTCGCGAACTGCCGATACGTGCCGAGCCCAGGCGGTCCAGACGCGGCCCGATCCAGTTGAACGGACGGAACAGGGTGAAATTCAGGCCCTTGGCGCCGTAGGCCCAGATCACGCGGTCCAGCAGTTGCTTGGAAATCGAGTAGATCCAGCGTTGCTTGTTGATCGGGCCGACGACCAGATTGGAGGTGTCTTCGTCGAAGTTCCGATCCTGGCACATACCATAGACTTCGGAGGTCGACGGGAAGATCACACGTTTGTTGTACTTGACGCAGTAGCGAACCAGTTTCAGGTTCTCTTCGAAGTCCAACTCGAACACGCGAAGCGGGTTACGGGTGTATTCGATTGGCGTGGCAATGGCCACCAGTGGCAAGACCACATCGCATTTCTTGATGTGGTACTCGATCCACTCGGAGTGGATGCTGATATCGCCTTCGACGTAGTGGAAGTTCGGGTGGCTGCGCAGACGCTCAATGGCGTCGGAGCCGATGTCCAGGCCATAGACGTCGTACTTGCCGTCGCGCAGCAGGCGTTCGGACAGGTGATTGCCGATGAAGCCGTTGACCCCCAGGATCAGCACACGGGTACGACGTG
The DNA here is from genome assembly GCF_002753995.1 of Pseudomonas sp. HLS-6. Taxonomy (NCBI): domain Bacteria; kingdom Pseudomonadati; phylum Pseudomonadota; class Gammaproteobacteria; order Pseudomonadales; family Pseudomonadaceae; genus Pseudomonas; species Pseudomonas sp. HLS-6. The sequence goes on along the minus strand of NZ_CP024478.1, from coordinate 1,385,940 downwards.
GTGCGCGGCCCGATTCGGCACCACGCAGTACCGAGCCGTCGACCAGGCCCAGTTCGGCAGCCAGTTGCGCGCCGCTGAGAAACAGACCGTTATCGTTGCGCTGGCCCGAGGTGATCACCAGCGAGTCTTCGCCACAGGCAATGCGCAACGGATCGATACTGATCACGCGGCCAGGGGCCTGGCCCTCATTGCCCTTGACTACCTCTGCGCTCCAGACGATCAGCTTGTGCTCCCCCACTGCACAGAAGGCTCCTGGGTAGGGCTGGGTCACGGCGCGAACCAGGTTGAACAGCGTTTCCGCCGGTTTGTCCCAAAGCAGCTTGCCATCGGCGGCAGTGCGACGACCAAAGACGGTGGCCTTGGACTCGTCCTGGGCGGTCTCGTTGATCTTGCCCTGGATAAGTTGCGGTAGTGTGTCGCGCAGCAGACTGGAAGCGGCCTCGCGCAGCTTGCCGTGCAGGGTAAGCGCAGTATCGGAACGCTCGATGGCCACGCGTTGCTGGGCGACGATGGCACCGGCATCGGCACGCTTGACCATGCGATGCAGGGTCACACCGGTTTCTTTCTCACCGTTGACCAGCACCCAGTTGGCCGGAGCACGCCCCCGGTAAGTCGGCAGCAGCGAACCGTGCAGGTTGAACGCACCTTTACGGGCCACGGCCAGCAGCGGTTCAGCCAGCAGGTTGCGGTAGTAGAACGAGAACAGATAGTCGGAGTTAAGCTTGGCGATACGCTCGATCCACAACGGGTGATTGACGTCTTCCGGTGCATGCACCGCAATGCCTTTACGGGCGCAGAGTTGAGCGACCGAGCCGTAGAAGATGTTTTCCTTCGGATCGTCGGCATGAGTAAACACGGCAGCAATCTCAATACCCGCATCAAGCAGTGCTTCGATGCCTGCACAGCCAATATCGTGATAAGCGAAGACAACGGCATTTGAACTCATGACGAAACCTGGTCAGTAGGAGTGGGAGTCAGTCCATCGACAGTTGCGACAGGAGCAGGCGATGCGGGTTGGTTACGTAAGACTTTTTCGATGAAAAACCGTGGACGGGCCCTGACGTCGCCGTACATACGCCCCAGGTACTCGCCTAGCAGGCCCATACCGATGAACTGGCCACCGGTGAACACGAACAGCACCGCAAACAACACAAAGGTCCCGCCGCCGGCCCACTGCGCACCAAAGGCCAGACGCAGGATGATCAGCAGCACGGCGAACAACATGCCCAGTACCGCCATGCCAAAGCCGATGATGCTCAGCAGGCGCAACGGGGTAGTGGTCATGCAGGTGATCAAGTCAAACATCAGGTTGATCAGGCGCATCGGGCTGTATTTCGAGTCACCGTGCTCGCGCTCGGCGTGCTGTACCAGGATCTCGGTGGTATGGCGTGCGAAGCTATTGGCCAGAATCGGGATGAAGGTACTGCGCTCGCGGCAAGCCAGCATCGCGTCGACCACCGTGCGGCGATACGCCCGCAACATGCAGCCGTAGTCGCTCATCGCCACGCCGGTGGAACGCTTCACGGCCAGGTTGATCAGCTTCGACGGGTAGCGACGCAGGGCGGAGTCCTGGCGATTGTTGCGCACGGTGGCGACCACGTCGTAGCCCAGTTCAGCCTGTTCTACCAGCCGCGGAATTTCTTCCGGCGGGTTCTGCAGATCGGCATCGAGCGTAATCACCAGGTCGCCCCTGCATTGCTCGAAGCCGGCCATGATCGCCGCGTGCTGGCCATAGTTGCGGTTAAGGATGACCGCAACGATTTGGCTGCCCTCGCGCTGTGCCGCGTCTTCAAGTTGCTCGGCCGAACTGTCACGACTCCCGTCGTCCACCAAGACGATTTCATACGCCTGCTTGAGCTGCTTGCAGGCCGCTTCGGTACGACGCAGTAATTCAGGCAGGCTTTCTTCTTCGTTGTAGACCGGTATGACGACCGACACGCAATTAATTGGATAGGGCTTCAATGGACTAGGGCCAGGCTAGTTGCAATGGCACCGACAACGCGCTCGACGTCATCGGGGGTCATGTCAGGGAACAGCGGTATCGAACACAGGCGCGCCGAGTTCCACTCGGTATTTGGCAAGTGGACGCCCGGGAAGCGTTGGCGGTAATAGGTATGCAGGTGCGTGGCAATAAAATGAATGCCCGTGCCGATGTTCTGCTCCTGCACGGCTTTCATGAATGCCTCGCGGTCCATGCCGCAGCGCTCGGGATCGATACGCAGGATAAACAGGTGCCAGGCGTGCTGTTGCGGGTAGGTCGGCATGCTCAGCGGCTGCACCGGCAGGCCTTCCAGGCGTTGCAGGTAGGCCTGGGCCAATTCAGTGCGTTTGGCATTGATTGCGTCCAGGCGCTGCAGTTGCACCAGGGCAATGGCGGCATTGATGTCGGCCAGGTTGTACTTGAAACCAGGCTCGATCACTTGGGCCTGAGGCTTGCGGCCACCAGTCAGGCGGTCGTAGGCGTCGACACCCAAGCCATGGAACTTGAGCATGCGTACCCGGTCCGCCAGTTTCTGGTCGTCGGTGACGAACATCGCACCTTCAGCACAGGTCATGTTCTTGATCGCGTGGAACGAGAAGATCGCCGTGCCCTGGGCTCCGATGGCTCGCCCCCGATAACGGGTGCCAGCGGAGTGGGCGGCGTCTTCGATAACGGCAATGCCGTGCTTGTCGGCCAGGGCATACAGCGGATCAAGGTCAAACGCGGCGCCGGCATAATGTACCGGGATGATTGCTTTGGTGCGCGGGGTGATGGCGGCTTCAATCGCCACAGCGTCGGTCATCAGGGTGTCGCGGTCGACATCAACGAATACCGGCGTGGCCCCTAGCAGGCAGATCATGTTGGCGGTGGAAACCCACGTCTGGGAGGGTGTGATCACTTCATCACCCGGGCCAATACCCAGTGCCAGTAGCGTGATGTGCATACCGCCGGTAGCCGAAGACAGCGCTACGGCATGCTTGCAACCCACATAGGCGGCGAACTGCTGCTCCAACTCCTGGTTTTTCGGTCCGGTAGTAATCCAGCCAGAGCGCAGTACTTGCTCTACAGCAGCAACCTCTTCGTCGCCAATGCTGGGACGCGAGAACGGGAGAAAAGCCTGATTCATGTGTACCTCGGGTCAGTAAACAACAGCAGCTGTCACCCCCCTCGAATCAACACGACAACTGCACCAGCGATGCATCATCCATGACAGCGTAGTTCAAGAAATGAAAACCCTATCAACCGCTTAGCCAGCGGCAATAGAAAAACTCATTCATTGACGTTAGTAGACGGGACCGACGGGTGGGAATAGTTCAGCGACTCAATGCAAGCCGAGTGAAGCGTAAGCACGAAAATATGAAAGAGAGATGAAAAGCCAGTGTTGGAAACGTCAGGGTTCCAGCTCAAAGCAAGTATTCATGTTGGAACTGCGGCACAGGAACGCTCAAATAGATCCTGCATGTACGCTGAAAGTCCTTCACGCACACGGCCTTGTTTAATCGCGCCGCATTCAATCAAACTTCAATTGAAGACTGATCTGCAGAGCCACTTTGATTAAACAAATCTTAAAAAATCTCATAGGCCTGGTGAGTTACACCGGACGACCTAGGCAAAACTGAAAGGGATTTTTCCTGGGTGAACTTGCTCAGGCCACCGTGCACTCCCGATGCCTCTCAACGCACGTCATGTGCAGAAGAACGTTGCCAGATGAACGCCTCAAGGCGAGCTGGGCGCCAGCGATAACATCAACATCGGAGGGGGAAGGTAAATACGCGACGAGAAACCGTGGCGCTCTGGCAGGCAGATCGCTCCTGCATATGCAAAAGGCTACTGAGATCCTGAAACGAAAAAGCCCGCTCCTTTTAAGGAAGCGGGCTTTTCGTGCCTGACCAGTTAAACCAATAATTGGATTTAACATATCAGACTGTATGTGGTGGGTCGTGTAGGATTCGAACCTACGACCAATTGGTTAAAAGCCAACTGCTCTACCAACTGAGCTAACGACCCGTTGGATGAGGCGTATAATACTGATTTCTAACGAGAAATCAACACCTCATGTAAAAAAATCAAAAATAATGCGTTGGGTCTGCTACACCGGCAGCCTTGAAGCCTTCGGCGCGCAGGCGGCAGCTGTCACATTTTCCACAGGCACGCCCCTGCTCATCGGCTTGATAGCAAGAAACGGTAAGGCTGTAGTCGACACCCCGGGCAATACCGGCCTGGACGATCTGCGCCTTGCTCAAGTTCTGCAGCGGCGCTTGAATTCTAAAGCCCTGACCTTCAACACCGGCCTTGGTCGCCAGGTTGGCTATGCGCTCGAACGCCTCAATAAACTCGGGCCGGCAATCCGGGTAGCCAGAGTAATCCACCGCGTTGACGCCAATGAAGATATCCCGCGCCTCCAGCACCTCGGCCCAGCCCAGTGCAAGCGACAAGAATACGGTATTGCGCGCCGGCACATAGGTCACCGGGATACCTTCACTCGGCGCCTCAGGTACGTCGATGCTGCTGTCGGTCAGGGCCGAGCCCCCAATACCGTTGAGGTTCAGGCCGATCACCTTGTGCTCGACCACTCCCAGATCACGGGCAACCCGTGCCGCCGCATCAAGCTCGGCGCGATGGCGCTGACCGTAGTCGAAACTCATGGTGTAACAGCTGTAGCCTTCTGCCTTGGCCATCGCGACCACCGTGGCAGAATCAAGGCCGCCGGACAATAGAATTACCGCACGTTTCTCAGTCATTGCATTACTCCCCTGTCAGCGTCCGGGCTCGTCATTCCAGAGCAGTTTGTGCAGCTGCAACTGGAGACGTACCGGCAGATTGTCAGCCACGATCCAGTCGGCCAGATCAGTTGCCCGCACCTGATGATGGCTTGGCGAAAACAGCACCTCCCCCGCCCGCTGATCAAGACCGTACTGAATGAGCTTGGAAACGGCCCAGTCGTAGTCTTCGCGCGAACAGATCACGAACTTGACCTGATCGTTGGCCGTCAACAGTTCGATGTTCTCGTAGCGGTTGCGCGCCACTTCCATGGAGCCGGGGGTTTTCAGGTCAAGGACGCGACTAACACGCGGGTCGACGGCTGAAATGTCCAGTGCACCACTGGTCTCCAGGGAGACCTCGTAGCCGGCATCGCAGAGTTTTTGTAGCAACGGGATGGCATTCGGTTGCGCTAAAGGCTCACCGCCAGTAACGCAGACATAGCGCGGACGAAAGCCGGCAACCTGCTCGAGAATGGAGTCCAGGGTACGCAACGTGCCGCCACTGAAAGCATAGGCACTGTCACAGTATTGGCAGCGCAAAGGGCAGCCAGTGAGACGAACAAACACCGTGGGCAGGCCAGCGGTACGCGTTTCACCCTGCAACGAGTAAAAAACTTCGGTAATACGTAGTGTGTCTTGCATAGTCGCCACGGGCGTAACAGCTAAACAGGCTGTCCGCCTCCGTCAGGCACCGCTACGAACCCGTCATCGCGTAGTTCGCAGCAGCGTATTCAAATAAAGGGCGCAAATTCTAACGAAAAAACCCGCGACAAGCGCGGGTTTTCTTTTAAGCCGTTGACTTAGAGCTTCTGCAGGTCACGCTGGGCCAGTTGTGCGGCCGAGGTACCAGGGTATTGATTGACCACTTGCTGCAGAATGCCCTTGACGCGATCGGTATGCCCCAGTCGACGCTCTACGTCGGCCAGTTTATACAGTGAATCCGGCACCTTGTTGTGCTTCGGATACAGCTGGCTGACCTTTGCAAAGGCCTGACCTGCACCTTGCAGGTCGCCCTTGGCAAGGTTGACTTCACCCAACCAGTACTGGGCATTGCCGGCATACTGACTATTCGGGTATTTGCGCAGGAAGGCATTGAATGCCTGGCTGGCCTTGTCGAAGTCCTTGGCCTTGATAAGGTCGAAGGCAGCGTCGTAGTACAGCTTCTCTTTGGCGGGATCACCCGGCTCGGAGCTGGCAGCAGGCTGAGAAGCCGGCGCTGCGCTATTGTCGACGGCGGCACTGGCGCCACCGGCAGCAGAATTCTCAGGAGTCGCGGCAGGTGCAGCACCGCTTCCAATGCGTCGATCCAGGTCCTGGTAACGCTCCAGGCCTTCCTGTTTCAGACGCGCTACTTCGTTTTGCAGAATCTCGATACTGTTCTGCTGACGCTCTATCTGCTCCTGCATCTGCTGCAGTTGCATGAAGAGCTGACCCTGTGCCGAGGCAGGGGCCGAAACCCCTCCCCCGGCATAGGCGCCGTTCGTACCATAACCCGCGGGCGGATAACTGCTTGCGCTGTTATAGCCAGCGTTGTCATCAACAACAGGAACCTCACCCCAGGCCAGCAAAGGCAGGGAGAGAGCCAGGACGGTTACAGCACGACGGCACGTACGCATATCGAATTACTTACGCAGTTCGACGCGACGGTTTTGAGCCCAGGACTGCTCGTCGTTGCCGGTAGCAACTGGACGCTCTTCGCCGTAGGAAACCAGTTCCAGTTGGGCTGGGGAAACGCCTTGCAGTACCAGGTAGCGCTGAACGGCTTTCGCACGACGCTCGCCCAGAGCCATGTTGTATTCGCGAGTACCACGCTCGTCGGTGTTGCCTTCCAGAACGACGCGAGCGCCGTTGCCTTTCAGGTCTTTGGCGTGAACATCCAGAGCGCGCATGGCTTCTGGCTTCAGGTCCGAGCTGTCGTATTCGAAGTAGAAGGTGGTGATTGCGCGCAGAGCAGCTTCTTCGCTCAGGCTGCCGTCAACAGCACCAGTGTTGGCACCGTAGCCAGCGTTTGGATCGACAGCGCCTTCGCCAGCGTTGTCGCCGCCTTTCGAGGAGCAACCTACAGCTACGGCCATGGCCAGAGCCAGCGCAGCAAACTTACCAAACTTCAACATTTCCATCGTGAAACTCCTAATGAACCCCAATGTGTTAAGTACAACGTAAAGCGCCGCGTCAGTTCAGGTAAGGGGACCAGGACGGTTCTCTAACTTCGCCTTGAGCGGTAGGAAGCGGGAGCCTCACGCGGCCATTTAGCGACACGAGCATCAAGACTCCCCGGCCCTGCTGGCGGGTGGCGTAGATTAGCATGGTGCCGTTAGGCGCAACAGTAGGAGACTCATCAAGACTGGTCTCTGAGAGGATTTTTACGCTACCGCGCTGCAAATCCTGAGCCGCCACCTTGAAATTGGTGAAACCATCTTGACGATGAATCATCACCAATGTCTTTTCATCAGCCGACAACTTAGGGTTGGCGTTGTAGTTACCGATGAATGTCACACGCTCGGCGCCACCGCTGCCGATAGTGGTTTTATAGATCTGTGGCTTGCCGCCACGATCGGAGGTGAAGTACAGGGTCGAACCGTCTTTACCGAAGAAAGGTTCGGTATCGATGGCCGGGCTGTTGGTCACGCGGGTCATCTGACGCGAACCCAGGTTCATCACATAGATCTCCGGGTTGCCGTCACGGGACAGCACGAAGGCCAGGCGAGAGCCATCGGGCGACCAGGCTGGCGCACCGTTGAGGCCTTCGAAGTTGGTGATCTGCTCACGACGACCAGTGTCGATGTGCTGAACGAAGATGCGCGGACGCTTCTGTTCGAACGACACATAAGCAATGCGCTTGCCATCTGGCGCGAAACGCGGCGACAGAATCGGCTCACGCGATTGCAACAGGGTCACCGCGCGGGCACCGTCATAGTCCGAACGCTGCAGGGTGTAGCGGGTGTTGTTGGTCGAGAAGCGTTCGGCCGTCACGTAGAGCATGCGCGTCGAGAAGGCACCCTTGATACCGGTGAGTTTCTCGAACGACTGATCGGCGATGTAGTGCGACATGTCACGCAACTGGTCGACGCTGCCCGAAACGCTGCCGGTCAGCACTTGCTGCTCGGTGGCGACGTTGAACAGCGCGTACTGTACCTGCAGACGACCACCGGACGGCACGATGCTGCCGACCATGATGTACTGGGCACCCAGCGCTTTCCAGTCACGGTAGATCACTTCACCGGCCTGGGTCGGCAGGCTGATCATGTTCTGACGTGGAATCGGCGAGTAGTAGCCGGAGTTGCGCAGGTCGTTGCCAATGATGTCGGCCATGTCCTCGGGCAGCACATTGCCGCCCTGCAGACCGAACGGTACGACGGCGATTGGCGTGGCACGGTCGCTGCCACTGGTGACCATGATGTTCTTTTCCTCTGCAACGGCCATTCCCGCCGCACAGCAGAGAACGACCAGCAGTCCTCTAAGAAGGTTAATCACAAGGCTAGATCCTCAGGTGTGAATGTCATCTTGAATGAACGATAGGGATTGAATTCGCTCGGTTTCAAGCCCTGCATTTCGGTTAAGCGACCAATGTTCTTGACCGCCGCCACAGCCGAGTTGTCGAAAGGTGCATCACCACTGGAACGAGAAACACTCACAGAGGTAATGGTACCGTCCGGCAACATGCCGATCTGCAGGACCACCGTCATGTTCTTGCGAGCAGAAGGCGGACGCGCCCATCCCTCGGCCGCACGGGCACGGATCAGGTCATCGAAGCTACCGGCTACCTGGTCACCCTGCTCATCGGCCAGCGCCTGCTGCCGCTCGGTGGTATCGGACAACAGCTCGGCCAACGCCTGAGCCTTCTTGTCTTCTGCCGCCTTGCGAGCTGCTTCCACTGCTTTCTTCTTGGCCGCATCAGCTGCGGCTTTCTTTTTGGCCTCTTCAACTGCCTTTTTCTTCGCCTCTTCGGCGGCAGCGGCTTTCTTGGCGTCTTCGGCTGCCTTTTTCTTGGCGTCCTCAGCCGCTTTTTTCTTGGCTTCTTCAGCCGCCTGTTTCTTCGCCTCTTCTTCAGCCTTTTTCTTGGCTTCTTCTTCGGCTTTTTTCTTGGCGACATCAGCCAACTGCTTTTCTTCGGCTTTCTTCGCCTCGGCGGCCTTCTTGGCCTCATCGGCTTTCTTTGACTCGGCCGCCTTCGCAGCTTCCTCGGCTTTCTTCGCCTCAGCCGCTTCACGGGCCGCTTCAGCCTTCTGAGCAGCTTCTTCTTTCTTTTGTTCCGCAGCCTTCACCGCTTCCTGCTTTTGCTGCTCGACCTTTTTCTGCTCCATCTGCTCGACTTCGGTCTGGCGCGAAGCGGTTTTCTTCGCTTCCCCGGCAATCTTCTGATTGGTCTGGGTGGTCGCCTGACTCTTGGACTTGAGCTGGTACAGGGTTGCCTGGACGATAGGCTTGGCCGGCGGCAGCTCCGGGGTCATGGCAAAACTGACAAACAGCATGCCGAACACCAGAACGTGCAGCGCGATGGCCCATACACTGGGCCAGAAATAGCTTTCCGAGGCGGATGGCTCTCGCTGTTGCATCAGGGCGCCTCGGTAATCAGGCCAACGTTACCGACACCCGCTTTCTGCAACCCGCCCATGGCGCCCATGACCGCGCCGTAATCGACGGACTTGTCGCCACGGATGAAGACCTGGGTCTGTTTCCCCTGGTCACGTCCGGCAGCGATGATCTTGGTCACCGCGTCGGTCATTTGCGGCAAGGTCATTGCCTTGTCCATCTGCTTGTCGGTGTCGACTTCACTGCCAAGGTTCCAGTAATAGGTCTTGTCAGCCTTGATCGATATGGTCAGGACCTGGACATTGTTGTCCTGCGGCAAGGCTTCACTGGAAACCTTGGGCAGATCGACCTTCACGCCCTGGTTGAGCATCGGTGCGGTGACCATGAAGATGACCAGCAGTACCAACATCACGTCGATGTATGGCACCACGTTCATCTCGGCGACCGGCTTGCGTTTATGACGAACTCGGGCCATTGGTTTTTACCTGATCACTCTTCGCTGGTATGCACTTTACGGTGCAGGATGGCCTGGAACTCGTCGGCAAATGTGTAGTAACGACCGATCAACACTTCGCTGCGCGCAGCGAAACGGTTGTAGGCGATAACCGCCGGGATCGCAGCAAACAGGCCGATCGCGGTTGCGATCAGTGCTTCGGCGATACCTGGCGCAACGGTTGCCAGTGTGGCTTGCTGAGCGGAAGCCAGACCGCGGAAGGAGTTCATGATCCCCCAGACCGTACCAAACAGGCCGACGTAAGGGCTGGTGGAACCCACGGTTGCAAGGAACGGCAGGCTTTGCTCGAGCTTTTCCTCTTCACGGGAGATGGCGACGCGCATGGCACGACCCACACCTTCCATGACCGCATCAGGATCGACACCCGGCTGCTGACGCAGACGCGAGAATTCCTTGAAGCCGGCACGGAAAACCTGCTCTACGCCGGAGTCCGGATCCGGGTTGCTACCAGCCTGGCGGTACAGCTTGGACAGGTCGATACCTGACCAGAAGCGCTCCTCGAAGTTTTCCAGCGCACGGCGACCGGCACGCAGCATGGTGCTGCGTTGAAAAATCATGATCCATGAGGTTACCGATGCGGCCACCAAAGCCAGCATGACCAGCTGTACAACGATGCTGGCATTGCTGACCAGGCTCCACATGGAGGTATGGTCGACGACGTTAGCTTCCACGCTTAATCTCCTGCATTTGAATGTGTACCCGGGCCGCCCGCTTCGACAAATGCCGCTCGCAGCTCGGAGGGAATGGCCCTGGGTTTGAACGTATCGGCGCGCACACAGGCCACCAGAAACTGCCCTTCGCAGAGCAGCGTATTATCGTTTTCGCGCCAGACTTGCTGCACGAAGCGCAAGCTGGCTCGATTCAGCTCGAGCACCTGCGCCGTCACCCGCAATTCATCGTCCAGACGCGCTGGCGCGTGATAACGCGCCTCGCTGGAATGCACGACAAACAACATGTTCTGTGTCGCCAACTCCGACTGGGCAAACCCCAGGTCACGCAACCGCTCAGTGCGGGCGCGCTCCATGAACTTCAGATAGTTGACGTAATACACTACGCCACCCGCATCGGTGTCCTCGTAATAGACGCGACAGCGATGTGCGAATGGCTCAACCCCATTTTGCGCGCGCATACTCTAGTGCTTACTCCTGAACTTGCCAATCCGCGCCGGCAACTGTTTTTCATCGAATATGTCGTATTGCCAGCTCAACCCTTCCATGCCTGGCAATAGGACCACGAAAACGCGAGATAAATCTGTCACTCGTCAGCCGGAACGGCGAAACCGTCGTCACGACCCGCCTCACCCGCACGAGCCGGAATGTTGAGGCCAAAGTGCAAGTAAGCATGCCGGGTCACCACCCGCCCACGCGGCGTCCGCATGATATAGCCCTGCTGAATCAGATATGGCTCCAGGACATCTTCGATAGTATGCCGCTCTTCACTGATCGCCGCGGCAAGGCTGTCGACACCGACTGGCCCACCATCAAACTTTTCGATCATGGTCAGCAGTAGACGACGGTCTTGATGATCAAAGCCACGTTCGTCGACATCCAGCAGGTTCAAGGCCATATCCGCGACAGGCTTGGTGATATGCCCCTTGCCACGTACTTCGGCATAGTCACGCACCCGACGCAACAGCCTGTTGGCAATCCGCGGGGTACCACGCGCGCGCCGAGCGATTTCGAATGCGCCTTCGTCCTCGATTGGCAAACCCAGAATGCCACCGGAGCGGCTGACGATCGTCGCCAGGTCCTCCGTGCTGTAAAACTCCAGGCGCTGCACAATACCGAAACGATCACGCAACGGGTTGGTCAACATCCCCGCACGCGTGGTAGCGCCAACCAACGTAAACGGCGGCAGATCGAGCTTGATCGAGCGAGCAGCCGGCCCCTCACCGATCATGATATCCAGCTGGAAGTCTTCCATTGCCGGATACAACACCTCCTCCACGATCGGCGACAACCGATGAATCTCATCGATAAACAGCACATCATGCGGCTCAAGGTTGGTCAGCAGCGCCGCGAGGTCGCCGGGGCGCTCCAGAATCGGGCCCGAGGTGCTTTTGATCGAAACCCCCATTTCCTGGGCAATGATATTGGCCAATGTGGTTTTACCCAGCCCTGGCGGGCCGAATATCAGGGTATGGTCCAACGACTCATTGCGCCCACGAGCAGCTTGAATGAACAGGCTCATTTGCTCGCGCACAACCGGCTGACCGATGTACTCGGCCAGGCGCAATGGACGGATAGCCCGATCCTGAACTTCTTCTCGATCACGCCCGGTGGCTGCAATCAAACGGTCTGCTTCGATCACTTAGATCATTCCCTTCAGGCTGCGGCGGATCAGTTCTTCACTGCTCAGTCCCTTGGCGTCCACAGCGGCCACCGCCCGACTGGCCTCCTGCGGCTTGTAACCCAAGGAAATCAGCGCACTGACAGCATCCGACTCGGCGCTGGAGACTGGCGCAACCGGCAGCGGGCCATTGGGCACCAAGGCGAACAGGCTCGGCGCGGTCTCCCAGGCCTTGAAGCGATCCTTGAGCTCAACCAGCAATCGCTCGGCCGTCTTCTTGCCAACCCCCGGAACCTTGACCAGCGCTGAAGCATCCTGCGCCTGAACACAGCGTACCAGTTCATCGACGTCCAGCCCTGACATCAGTGCCAGCGCCAACTTGGGCCCCACACCATTGAGCCGGATAAGTTCGCGAAACAACTCGCGCTCACGCTTCTCATGGAACCCATAGAGCAGATGAGCGTCCTCTCGCACCACCAGATGGGTGTGCAAGGTCACCGCCTCACCCACCTTGGGCAGGCGATACAAGGTCGTCATCGGCACTTCCAGCTCATAGCCAAGGCCGTTGACGTCAATAATCAAGTGCGGAGGCTGCTTTTCAGCCAACGTCCCGCGCAAACGTCCAATCACGTTTCGATCCTTTCCAAGGGTGACAGCAACACGCCGCTCACCTTAACAGCACAGACAGCAGCACGGGACAACGCACCGGCAAAATCTACCTGAACCCATGTGGCGTTCAGAGCCTCAGACGCCCGCTGCGGCTGCGGGCGCTACCCAACCCATGCGGCACCAGACTGGATCGGGTGTGCGCATGGCACAGTGCAATTGCCAAGGCGTCGGAGGCATCGATCTGTGGCTTTTGGGTCAGTTTGAGCAGGTGCATGACCATCATCTGCACCTGTTCCTTGTTCGCCCCGCCCGTACCGGCAACCGCCTGCTTGACCTGAGTCGCCGTGTACTCGGCAATCTCCAGCCCCTCCTCGGCGGCGGCGACAATGGCCGCGCCACGCGCCTGGCCAAGCTTTAGCGCCGAGTCGGCATTGCGTGCCATGAATACGCGCTCAATACCCATCGTTACCGGCCCATGCGCCTGGATAATCTCGCGAACGCCGCGATAAACGATGTGCAAGCGCTCATGCAGCTCTCCATTGCCAGTGCGAATGCAACCCGAGGCGACATACTCACAGCCACGCCCGGTATGTCTCACCACACCGTAGCCGGTAATCCGCGAACCTGGGTCGATACCAAGAATCAGAGTCATAACGCCCGCATGCACAATGACGCCTTGATGCGCCGGTCAAAAGACAGAAGCCGGACCGCAGCCAGTGCAAGGCAATGGCTGCGGTCCGGCTTCGAACAAAGCTCGTAACAAAAGACTCAGGCGAGCTGTTCCATGATCTCGTCAGGAATTTCCGCATTGGAATAGACGTTCTGCACGTCATCCAGGTCTTCCAGCATATCAATCAGCTTCAACACCTTCTGCGCGCCATCCAGATCCAGCTCGGCACTGGTAGTCGGCTGCATCACGATTTCCGCATCTGCGGCCTTGAAGCCCGCCGCTTCAAGCGCACTGCGCACAGCATAGAAGCTGGCGAAGGAGGTAAAGACATCGAAGGAACCATCGCCGTTGTCGACCACATCATCGGCGTCGGCCTCCATGGCCGCCTCCATCAGCGCGTCTTCATCGACACCGGCAGCGAAGGATATCTGCCCTTTGCGCTCAAACAGGTACGCCACAGAACCATCAGTGCCCAAGTTGCCGCCACACTTGCTGAAGGCATGACGCACTGCTGCAGCCGTACGGTTACGGTTATCGGTCATGGCCTCGACCATGATCGCCACGCCACCCGGACCGTAGCCTTCGTAACTGAGCTCTTCAACGTTGTCGGCCTCAGTGGCACCGGCACCCCGCGCAATGGCGCGGTCGATGATGTCACGGCTCATGTTGGCACCGAGCGCCTTGTCCAGTGCCAGACGCAAACGCGGGTTGGACCCCGGATCGCCACCGCCTTGTTTGGCAGCAACCGTCAGCTCACGAATCCACTTGGTGAAAATCTTGCCTCTCTTGGCATCCTGGCGCTCTTTGCGGTGCTTGATGTTCGCCCACTTGGAATGACCTGCCATAACGCAACTCCGAATTCTGCTTGAAACACTTACCGGGCATGCCCAGCAGCTTTGTTACTACCGAAACGCAAGGGCGCATCCGAAGATGCGCCCTGTTTTCGCCTTACTCAGCCTTCTGCTGTTCGCGCAGTCGGATGTGCAGTTCACGCAGGGCCTTGGCATCGACCAGGCCAGGCGCCTGGGTCATGACGCAGGCCGCACTCTGCGTTTTCGGGAAGGCGATCACTTCACGAATCGACTGGGCGCCGGTCATCAGCATCACCAGACGGTCCAGGCCGAAGGCCAGGCCGCCGTGTGGCGGTGCACCGAACTTCAGTGCATCAAGCAGGAAGCCAAACTTCTCTTCCTGTTCCGCCGCCTCGATACCCAGCAGACGGAAGACCGCCTGTTGCATTTCCTTGCGGTGGATACGAATCGAACCACCGCCCAGCTCGGTACCGTTCAGGACCATGTCGTAGGCACGCGACAGCGCAGTCGCCGGGTTCGCCTCAAGCTCCTCAGGGGTGCATTTAGGCGCGGTGAACGGGTGGTGCAGCGCGCTGAAGCTACCGTCTTCGTTTTCCTCGAACATCGGGAAATCGACAACCCACATAGGAGCCCACTCGCAGGTGTGCAGGTTGAAATCGTTACCGACGCGGATACGCAGGGCACCCAGCGCTTCACTGACCACCTTGGCCTTGTCCGCACCGAAGAAGACGATATCGCCATCGACCGCACCGACGCGATCGAGGATCACGTTCAGGTTGGCTTCCGGGATGTTCTTGACGATCGGCGACTGCAGGCCCTCGACACCCTTGGCGCGCTCGTTGACCTTGATGTAGGCCAGGCCCTTGGCGCCGTAGATACCGACGAACTTGGTGTACTCGTCGATGCGGCTACGCGGCATGCTCGCGCCACCCGGGACACGCAGCGCGGCAACGCGGCTCTTCGGATCGTTGGCCGGGCCACTGAATACCTTGAAATCGACTTCCTTGAGTTGGTCGGCGACATCGACCAGCTCCAGGGGAATACGCAGGTCTGGCTTGTCCGAACCGTAACGACGCATGGCCTCTTCGAAGGTCATGTGCGGGAACTCACCGAATTCCAGGTCCAGCACTTCCTTGAACAGCTTGCGGATCATGCTCTCGGTCAGGCCCATGATCTCGGACTCATCGAGGAAGCTGGTCTCGATGTCGATCTGGGTGAATTCCGGCTGACGGTCGGCACGCAGGTCTTCGTCACGGAAGCACTTGGCGATCTGGTAGTAGCGGTCGAAACCCGCCACCATCAGCAGTTGCTTGAACAGTTGTGGCGATTGCGGCAGGGCAAAGAAGCTGCCTGCATGCGTACGGCTTGGCACCAGGTAATCGCGCGCACCCTCAGGGGTGGCACGGGTCAGGATTGGCGTTTCGACGTCAAGGAAACCGTTTTCATCAAGGAAACGGCGGATGCTGGACGTGATGCGCGAACGCAGACGCAGCTTGTCGGCCATTTCCGGACGACGTAGGTCGATAAAGCGATAACGCAGGCGCGTCTCTTCACCAACATCGGAATACTCGTTGAGCGGGAACGGCGGGGTTTCCGCTTCGTTCAGCACGGTCAGTTCGTAACCCAGTACTTCGATGGCACCGGAGGCCATGTTTGGGTTGACCGCTCCGGCCGGGCGCGGACGTACCTTGCCGGTAATCTGCACCACGTACTCGCTGCGCACGCGATCGGCGGCAGCAAAGCTGTCTGCGCGATCCGGGTCGAACACGACCTGGGCCATGCCTTCGCGATCACGGATATCGAGGAAAATCACCCCGCCGTGGTCGCGGCGACGATGGACCCAGCCGCAAAGGGTAATTTCCTGACCTTCCAGGCTCTCGTTCAGTTGGCCGCAATAATGGCTGCGCATCATGATGGTGGTTTCGCTTCTCGTCATTCGAAAATTCAGTGGAGGTCTTGGCGCCACAAGGGGCTAATAGTGCAAGACCCTGCCGGTGCAGTTCAACTCAGTCAGCCTTGTCGCCGCCTGCAAGATTCTTTTTCGCGCCGGTCTTGAAATCGGTTTCGTACCAACCGGTACCGCTCAGGCGAAAGCCTGGCACGGACAGCAGCTTTTTCAGCGCTGGCGCCTGACAGGCCGGACAGTCGGTCAGTGGGGCAGCGCTGATCTTCTGAAGCACTTCCATCTGATGATTGCAGGAAGCACATTGATAGTCGTACAGGGGCATGAGGACGTCTCGCTAACTACGCTGCGGGCCTACGCCTCGCAGTAAAAAGCGCGATTATATATGGTTAAGGAAGGCTGTGCAGCCCGCCAGCATCCCACTGGGCGAATGATTCTAGGCCTCGGCAGCCCTGCCAAGCAGGTAGACCACGCAAATGACCCGCACCAGACCGCTGAAATTTTTCACGCCACCATGGCGCAGGTGCACCTCCCGGTCCACATAAGAGAGCACGCAATTGACCGTGCAACCATTGGCAACCGCAATACGCTCAAGAATCTTCCAGTAGACCTCCTCCAGTCGCAGGCAGGTCGCAAAGCCATTCAAGCGCACCGAGCGCGACAGCGGTTGTGCCAGGCTCATATTGAAATCCGCTTCGAACGGATCAACGGTCACGCCGTGAAAGCCAAGTGCTCCTCGAGCATCGCGACTCAACATTCGAGACATATCAGTACCACGCTTTATAAATAAGAGAACAAATAAGCGACTAACGCCGCACGCCCTCTTATAAAGCGCCCAACATAATTTTCATTCTAGAAGAACAAAACGCTATTGCCGTAGGAGCAATCCGCCAGACACGAGATAAAAATTCTACCGACGAAACACTTCCCTGCGCGCCGACAACAGCGTTATAAATAAAAAAGCCTGACCCCTAAAGGGCCAGGCTTTTTAATCAGACAAGGAAATATTGCCTGATTAACACCCAAACATTACTTATCCAACAACACGCGCAACATCCAGGCGGTCTTTTCATGCACCTGCATACGCTGAGTCAGCAGGTCGGCGGTCGGCTCATCACTGACCTTGTCGAGCAGCGGAAAGAGGCCGCGCGCGGTCCGCACGACCGCCTCCTGGCCCTCCACCAGCTGACGAATCATTTCTTCAGCCGACGGCACGCCTTCCTCTTCCTTGATGGAAGAAAGGCGCGCATAGGTGGAATAAGTTCCCGGCGCAGGAAAGCCCAACGCACGAATACGCTCGGCAATTAAGTCCACGGCCAAGGCCAATTCGTTATACTGCTCTTCAAACATCAGGTGTAGCGTACGAAACATTGGACCACTGACATTCCAATGAAAGTTATGCGTTTTCAGATACAAGACATACGTATCCGACAACAGACGGGACAAACCTTCCACGATAGATTTGCGGTCTTCTTCACTGATACCGATATCAATTGCCATGTCATTCCCCTTCCTATGGTGCCTGCTCATCAAGCAGGTATGTTTGCCACTCTACCAAGACTCGCCTACCCCTGCAGCCTTCCCGGCAGCCCTGCGACAGATTGCAGCGGCAGAATCAGCCAAACCTCATGCCATATGAGCCGCCGCCGACCGCCGATTTGAGAACCCCCAAGCTTTGCTGTTAAATAGGTAGCGTGTTGTCATTACCAATCATCCAGGCCATGACGCATAGGCTGCTCCTCCATGTTTTTGCGCCCTAATGTGCACCTGCGCGCCATGGAGCCAGCTCTTCCTGTGATCCTCCTTATACAATGTGAGCCAACCACCATGTTCAAGATCGTCCACATCCTGACGGGCGCAGCCGCTTTGCTGCTGTCCTTAATACCCAGCCTGAGAGCCGATGCGGCACCTTTCCTGCAGCAACCGGACGCCGTCTACCTGGCACTCTTCGGCCTGCTCAACCTGACCCTGGCTCCAGTGGCAACACTGCCGCGTCCTCGTCAGCACCTGCAACAACTGGCAAGCGCACTGCTGGTACTGGCAGTGGTTCTGCAAACCATCACCCTGCTTGCCCGCCAGGACATGGGAAGCCTGCCCGCCCTGATCTGCGCAGTGCTTGCGGTCATTACCCACCTGATCGCAAACCTGGTAAAAACCCGCCCCCTTCACAATCAAGCCCCCAACTACGACATGAGCAATCGTGATACAGGCACCGTGAAGTGGTTCAACACCTCCAAAGGCTTCGGCTTCATTTCCCGCGACTCTGGCGATGACATCTTCGTTCACTTTCGCGCCATTCGCGGGGAAGGCCACCGAGTACTGGTCGAAGGCCAGCGTGTTGAGTTCTCGGTCATGAACCGCGACAAGGGCCTCCAGGCAGAGGACGTGATTGCCGCACCACGCCGCTGATTGCACACAATAAAAAACCGCGACAGCCTGGCTGATCGCGGTTTTTTTGTACCCGCTGAACGGTACTCTCAATAATGCGGAGGCGGCGCTTCCTCTTCAGCGCTCTGGTACTGACCTACCATCTCCTCATAGCGCTTGAGCAACGCCGACATTTGCAACTGCAGGCGCTCAACCACACGTTGCTGCTCGACCAGCACATCATTCAATGCCTGAACGGTGTCGTCCTGAAATGCCAGGCGGCTCTCCAGTTCCATGATTCTTAACTCAAGGGACATGGCTCAACCCTCCACGACTTGAAAATCATTATCCAGCGCCATCTTCAGGCGCTGGCGAATTTCGGCAAGCTGCTCTGCCGTGTACTCACTGGCAGGCGAATGCCCCCACACCGGCGAAGGCCAGGCCAGATCACTCCGACGCCGAACAATGACGTGCATGTGTAACTGACTGACCACATTCCCCAGCGTTGCCACATTCATCTTGTCTGCGGCAAAGCTGTCTTTGAGGGTTTCAGCCAGCTCAGTCGTTTCCTTCCAGAGCTGCTGCTGATCACCCCCATCAAGCTGAAACAACTCACTGACTTCAGCACGGCGAGGCACCAGAATAAACCAAGGGTAGTTCGCATCCTTACTCAGTAACAGACGGCAGAGCGGAAAATCACCCAGCACATACGTATCCTGTTCAAGGCGCGGATCCAGAACAAACACGGCACATCTCCCGACAGTCGATAACCCGTCTCACTTGCATTGACACCAAGCAGACCACTACACGCAGAATACCGCTGTTCATCCGACAGAGCACGACCGATCAAGGCCACACGCACCAGCAGCGCCAATTTATTGAAACAAAAGCCCCTTAGTTACGTAGCTAACAATCTAACGGTAACAGAAGCGCTACTTTTCGCACCAAAATGACGCCACCCGCTCCAGCCGAATGCAGCGAGTATCCAAAATCTACCCAACACCCGTTGCACCGACAGTAACGCCCACGTGAAAACCCGAAAAAAGCCTTATGTCATTAGTACAGAACCGATCAAACCAAGCGATCTTAGCCCCCCGCGTTTTCGGCATTTGCAGGCGTTTTCGTAAAAAAAGGTGAAAAATTTGTGAGACCGACACTGCTTTGTGCACGCTTGTTGCATTCATTGCTGACCATAGTCGACACAGCACCAGCCTGAACACGGTGAGTGCGACAGATAACAACAGCTGCATGGGTAACCAGGGAGTTGCTGGCGCCGAGGGTTAGATTATTTTTACCTATCCTTAAGCCGCCCAAAACAGCGCTGGAGTTCTACGCCCCGTAAAACCGGGACGTGATTTGCGACAGGGACAACACTGTTTGCGACATGACCGTAAAGTTACCGAAAGGTTCATTTCGCAAGTATCGCCAACATGCGTCAGCGTGATATACATTCCGCCGACGCAAAAAAAGAAAGAGCCGCCCGCATAAAAAAACCAGTTGGGCTGGCAGCAACTCTTCCTAAAAACCAAAGGAGCAAGTCACGATGCGCGTGATGAAGTGGAGCATTATCGCCCTGGCCGTAGCCGCGGGCACCTCACAACTGGCAATGGCATCTTCCCAGGATGAATCCAAGGGTTTTGTTGAAGACAGCGCGCTGAACGTCAAACTTCGCAACCTGTATTTCAGCCGTGACTTCCGCAATAACGACAGCGGCCAGAGCCGCCGCGAAGAGTGGGGCCAAGGCTTCATCGGTACCTTTGAATCGGGCTTCACCCAAGGCACCGTTGGTTTTGGTGTAGACGCCATTGGCTTGCTGGGTCTGAAACTGGACAGCGGCAAAGGCCGTGCAGGCACCGGCTTGTTCCCGACGGGCTCTGATGGTCGCTCGCAAGACGACTACTCCGAGGGTGGTGGCGCAGTCAAACTCCGCATCTCTGACACCGTTCTGAAAGTCGGCGACCAATTCACCGCGCTGCCGGTTCTCGCTACCGACGACAGCCGTTTGCTGCCTGAAGTTGCAGAGGGCGCCCTGATCACCAGCAACGAAATCAAAGGCCTGACCCTGCACGCCGGTCACTTCACTGGCATCAACGCCCAAGATCAAACCGACCGTGACAGCCTGCACCTGAAACAAGCTGATGTTCTCGGTGGCACCTACGCAATCACCGACACCCTGAGCACCAGCCTGTACTACTCGAAAGTAGAAGATTACTGGCGCAAGTACTACGCCAACGTGAACTGGAGCCTGCCAATCAGCGACGCGCAAGGCTTGGTATTCGACTTCAACATCTATGACACCAAAGGCGAAGGCGCTAACAACGTCACTGCGTATGACGGTCAAAAACTTGACAACCGTGCGTTCAGCCTTTCGGCTGCATACAACATTGGCGCTCATACATTCACCCTTGCCCATCAGCGTGTAACCGGTGACGGTGACTACGCTTATGGCGTTGATGGTGGCGGTACCATTTTCCTGGCCAACTCGGTACAACGCTCCGACTTCAACGCTGAAGACGAAAAATCCTGGCAAGCTCGCTACGACCTGAACATGGCCACCTACGGCGTTCCAGGCCTGAGCTTCATGACCCGCTATATCCGTGGTACCGATGCTAACGTAGAAGGTACTAACAACGGCAAAGAGTGGGAGCGTAACATCGAAGCGAAGTACGTCCTGCAGGAAGGCCCAGCAAAAGACCTGAGCTTCCGTGTTCGCCAGGCGACCTACCGCTCCGCAGACGGCGTTTACTACGGTTCGCCATCCATCGACGAAGTACGTGTGATCGTCGAGTACCCGCTGAGCATCCTGTAAGCCCTTCGGCTACCGGTAATCAGTACGAAAAAGCCCGGCATTGCCGGGCTTTTTCTTTTGTTGCAAACAGATAGCAGCAGTTTCAGCCGCCACCATCCTGTACGTCACCGAATCCCGCCCGTACAATGCGGGTCATTTCAGTTAAGCAACCGACAACGGCCTACCATGCGCACCAGTCAATATTTGCTCGCCACCCAGAAAGAAACCCCTTCCGATGCAGTCGTCATCAGCCACCAACTGATGCTGCGTGCAGGCATGATCCGCAAGCTGGCATCCGGCCTTTATACCTGGCTGCCGATGGGCCTGCGGGTAATGCGCAAGGTCGAAGCCGTGGTGCGCGAGGAAATGAACGCTGCCGGAGCCCTGGAAGTGCTGATGCCAAGCATCCAGCCTGCCGAATTGTGGCAGGAGTCTGGCCGCTGGGAGCAGTACGGCCCAGAGCTACTTCGCCTGAAGGATCGACACAACCGTGAGTTCTGCGTCGGCCCAACCCACGAAGAAGTCATCACCGATCTGGCCCGCAACGAGCTGAACAGCTATAAACAGCTGCCACTTAACCTGTACCAGATCCAGACCAAATTCCGTGATGAGATCCGCCCACGCTTCGGCCTGATGCGTGGCCGCGAGTTCATCATGAAGGATGCCTACTCCTTCCATACCGACCAGGCTTCCCTGCAGCAGACCTACGACCGCATGCACCAGGCCTACTGCAATATCTTTACTCGCCTGGGCCTGAACTTCCGTCCGGTAGAAGCCGATACCGGCTCCATCGGCGGCTCCTACTCCCACGAGTTCCACGTACTGGCCGAGTCAGGTGAAGACGATGTGATCTTCAGCGACAGCTCCGACTACGCAGCGAACATCGAAAAAGCCGAAGCGACTCCACGGGAAACGGCTCGCCCTGCCCCTACCGAGGAACTGCGCCTGGTCGATACGCCAGATACCAAGACCATCGCCCAACTGGTCGAAGGCCACGGCCTGCCGATTGAGCGCACCATCAAGACCCTGATCGTTCATGGCGCCGAAGAAGGCAAGCTGGTTGCCCTGGTTGTACGTGGCGACCACGAACTGAACGAAATCAAGGCCGCCAAACTTGAGCAGGTCGCTGACCCGCTGGTCATGGCCAGCGACGCCGAACTGCGCGACGCCATTGGTGCTGGCGCCGGCTCCCTGGGCCCGCTGAACCTGCCACTGGAGTGCATTATCGACCGCTCCGTAGCCCTGATGAGCGATTTTGCCATCGGCGCCAACATCGACGACAAGCACTACTTCGGCGTGAACTGGGAGCGCGATCTGCCGGTTCCGCAGATCGCTGACCTGCGCAACGTCGTGGAAGGCGACCCAAGCCCTGACGGCAAAGGCACTCTGGTCATCAAGCGCGGCATCGAGGTCGGGCATATCTTCCAGCTCGGCACCAAGTACAGCGAAGCCCTGAAGTGCCAGGTACTGGGCGAGAACGGCAAGCCTGTAACCCTGACAATGGGCTGCTACGGTATTGGCGTATCCCGTGTCGTTGCGGCTGCAATCGAGCAGAACTATGACGAAAACGGCATTATCTGGAGCGATACCCTGGCACCGTTCCAGATCGCACTGGTACCGCTGCGCTATGAGACTGAGCAGGTTCGTGAAGCGACCGACAAACTGTATGCCGACCTGACCGCTGCCGGCTTCGAGGTTCTGCTGGACGATCGTGACAAGAAGACCAGCCCTGGCATCAAGTTCGCCGACATGGAACTCATCGGCATCCCACACCGGATCGTAATCAGTGATCGCGGCCTGGCCGAAGGCAACCTGGAGTACAAGCACCGCACCGAACGCGACGCTCAGCCTCTGGCGCTGGCCGATGCCCTGTCGTTCCTGCAAGCTCGCATCCGTCGCTGACAGCCAACGCAAGAGTAATCATGTTCAAGCGAAGTACCTTTACCTTGGGGGGCACCGCACTGTGCGGTGCCCTGCTCCTCAGCGGCTGCGCCAATCAGATGTCCCAGCGCAGCGAGCACGAGGAGCGCATCGAGCGCAAATTGCTCGAGCATAGCCTGCAGATCGATGTCGGGGAGCCCAAGGTGCTTGAGCTGCCACAACGCCGCGTGCGCATTCAAGAGCAGAAAAACTTCGAAGTCACCGAGTTTGAAGTGACGCGTCGTTACGATCGCTACACCCCCTATCAGCCCTGGCGGGAAATCTATGAGATCCCGCTGGGTGCGGTCGCGGTGGTAGCCGGTGCAGGCGCTAACATCGTCAACGTCTTCACACTGGGCAATCTGCCAGACAGCGTTACTCACGACTGGCTCAGCTATGGCTTCGCTGGCCTGAACCCATTCATGAACACACAATCCAACGGTCGCGCCCAGCAGAACCTGGCCGCTATCGATGAGGTTCAGAAGGACAAGCGCCAGGAAAAAACCAGCCTGCCCTGGAGCGAACGCCCCGTGGAGATCAAGGCAGGCAAGCTGACACATGAGCTGACTACCGACCGTAACGGTATTCTGCGCCTGAACCTGCTTGACGACCCCTTCACCGACCAAAACCTCAGCCATGTCGGCACCTTGCATCTGCAAGTAACCGATGAGGAAAACAACGTCCGTGCCGATGCCAGCCTGCTGCTCAGCAGTACGCTGCGTGGCAAATTGGTAGAAGCCCACGACCTGATTTTCGACGACCTGGAAGACGATGAAGTCAGCCAATGGGTTCATCGCGTCAAGCGTCTTTCAGAACTGGGCATGGAAGAAGAGGCGAGCGAACTGGAGCAGAGCCTGATCGAGCTGACCCGCAATGATCCAGAACTGCAGCAGGAGTTCCTCAAGTCACTGACCACAGAAGCCGGCCGTCTGGTTGCCGATCCTGGCGCTCACTGATTACCTGACCGATGAGTAGTGGGTACGTGCCTGACGTGCCCCACCTCAATCGAGCGAAAACAGCTCTAGTTGCTCATGGGCCCCGCGCAAATCCTGCAAGCGCACCCCAATCCCAAGTAGCCTCACAGGCTTGCCGCCACGGGCAAATGCCTGGCTCATCAGATGCTGATAGCTCTCCAAGTCGCGGCTTGCCCCCGCCTGCTCCAGCGTGGTCTGGGTGAAGTCATGGAACTTGACCTTGACGAACGGTTTACCTGGCCGATAACTGCTATCGATACGCGCCATGCGACCTGCCAGTGCATCCAGCAATGCGGGTAATTTATCCAGACAACTTGCCAGATCGGGCAAGTCGGCATCATAGGTGTTCTCAACACTGACCGACTGACGCCGACAATCATTCTGCACGGCGCGCTCATCAATGCCCCGCGCCAAATTGAAAAGTCGCTCGCCAAAACTGCCAAACTCGCGCACCAGCGCCAAGCGACTCCAATCGCGCAACTCCAGGCAATTGACAACGCCCAGCCGACCGAGCTTGTCCGCCGTTACCTTGCCGACACCATGCAGCTTGCTCACCGGCAACACCGCGACAAATTCCTCAACCTGCGCAGGCGTAATCACAAACAAGCCGTTGGGTTTGCGCCAGTCACTGGCGATCTTGGCCAAAAACTTGTTGGGCGCCACTCCCGCCGAGACCGTGATGTGCAAACGCTGGGAAACCCGCCGACGGATATCTTCGGCAATGCGCGTGGCGCTACCGGAAAAGTGCGGGCTGTCTGACACATCCAGGTAAGCCTCATCCAGAGACAGGGGCTCGATGAGATCGGTGTAGTCGCGGAAGATGTTTTGTATCTCACGCGATGCTTCTTTATAAGCATCCATGCGCGGCTTGACGATCAACAAGTCTGGACACAGCTTTAGCGCATGCCGTGATGACATGGCAGAGCGCACACCGAAGGCCCGGGCCTCATAGTTACAGGTCGCAATGACCCCTCGCCGCTCGGCAGCGCCGCCGACCGCCATAGGCCGACCCGCCAAGCGGGGGTCATCGCGCATTTCGATGGCGGCATAAAAGCAATCGCAGTCGATATGGATGATCTTGCGTTGAGGCATGATTGGCCAAGCAACCCGTAAAAAGAGTGCTCGCAGTATCTCACCCTGTTGCCGAGCCGTGCACCCGACAGGATGCAAAACCCGGCACAAGCCATGGCCCGCCTGCCTCGCAGGGCATTACAGGCTGGCTAAATATTTGAACGAAAAGGTTTTTTTCCACATCGCTATTGACAGCATCGCGCAAAACTGTAGAATCTCGTTCCACAGGCGCGGGATGGAGCAGCCTGGTAGCTCGTCGGGCTCATAACCCGAAGGTCGTCGGTTCAAATCCGGCTCCCGCAACCAGATTAAGAAAAGGCCACTCGAAAGAGTGGCCTTTTTCTTTGCGCCGAAAAAAGCCCACAGGGTTTTCCATTGAAATTCAATAATTAAGCATTGACAGCAATAGCCAACGCTGTAGAATGCGCCCCACAGACGCGGGATGGAGCAGCCTGGTAGCTCGTCGGGCTCATAACCCGAAGGTCGTCGGTTCAAATCCGGCTCCCGCAACCAAACGTCTGAAAAAGGCCACTTTGAAAAAAGTGGCCTTTTTTTTTGCGCTCGTCATACGCCCCCCCCCTCTCCGCCCTACTCCAGGGCAGCATGAAACTTCTTTAACCAACCCGGTGCATCGCATAAGCATCATGACAGGGTAATATTCTGTAAATCTTTTCCACAGGGATTGGTAACTTGACTGGGTACTTCCATCCTGTCGCGCACAATCCGATAGGTGATTGATGCGCACTCACACCACTGACATCGAGACTTCCGTAACGGCAGCACAGCCAATTGCGCCGCAGCGCTTGCGCTGGCTTGAGCGCGTCAGCAAGTACCGCCAGCCCATTGGCCTGACTGTAACCTTGTTGCTGTTCGGCATTGCGCTGGTGGCTTGCCGGCACATGCTCAACGAGCTGGATATCTATGCGCTGCACGACTCACTGCTGAGTGTTCCATTGCCATCACTTGGTGGTGCACTGCTGGCTACCCTGATCGGTTTTATCATCCTGCTCGGTTATGAGTGGTCGGCCAGCCGCTATGCCAATGTGAAGCTTGCCCCCCAAACCCTGGTACTGGGTGGCTTTACTGCTTTTGCCATTGGCAACGCCATTGGCCTGTCCCTGCTGTCTGGTGGCTCCGTGCGCTATCGCCTCTATGCGCGGCATGGCCTGGGGGCTTCCGAGGTGGCGCGCATGACCCTGTTCGCCAGCCTCTCCCTGGGTTGCGCGCTACCGCCACTGGCGGCGCTCGCGACCCTTAGCGACCTGCACGCTGCGTCTACGGCGCTGCGCCTGCCAGCGAGCCTGCTGGCGAGCCTTGCGGTACTGGTTCTCGCGCTAAGCGCGCTCCTTGCGTTTGGCCTTTACCGTCGACGCCTGCCCGAACAACCCATTGCCGATAACCTGCTGGTTCAGATTGGTCGACGCACCTTGCGCCTGCCAGGCGTTCGACTGACCGCACTGCAACTGGTCATTACTGCACTGGATGTCGCCGCTGCAGCCACAGTGCTTTATCTGCTCCTGCCAGAAGCACCGCCCTTTGGGGCCTTCCTGCTGGTTTACCTCATCGCACTGGCTGCTGGTGTATTGAGTCATGTTCCCGGCGGCGTTGGTGTATTTGAGGCCATTCTGCTGGCAGCCTTCGCCAACCAATTGGGTGCTGCCCCACTGGCTGCCGCACTGCTGATTTACCGACTGATCTATGTAGTGCTTCCTCTGCTGCTGGCTTGCGTAGCGCTGCTGGCCACCGAGGCGAGACGCTTTCTTTTTGCCCGTCAAGCCATGCGGGCGGCCTCCGGCCTTGCCGCGCCAGTACTGGCGGTTCTGGTGTTCCTTTCCGGTGTGGTCCTGCTGTTTTCGGGTGCTACCCCTGAGATTGACACCCGCCTGGAACACATGGGCTTCCTGGTACCCCATCGGTTAATCGACGCATCTCACTTCGGCGCCAGTTTGGTTGGCGTACTCTGCCTACTGCTGGCCCAAGGGTTGCGTCGGCGCCTTTCGGCAGCCTGGATGCTAACCACCATCCTGCTGCTGGTGGGCGCTTTGCTGTCCTTGCTCAAGGGTTTCGACTGGGAAGAGGCCAGCATTCTGATCCTCACCGCATGCCTGCTGGCGCTGTTTCGTCGCTCGTTCTATCGCCCCAGCCGCCTTCTGGAGTTACCGTTTTCACCTGTCTACGTCGTCGCCAGCGCCTGCGTACTGGGTGCCTCGATCTGGCTTCTGCTATTCGCCTATCAGGACGTTCCTTACAGCCATCAACTGTGGTGGCAATTCACCCTGGATGCTGACGCACCGCGCGGCCTGCGCTCGACGCTGGGCAGCGCAGTACTGCTGGTGATCGTTGCACTCACGTGGCTACTGCGCACCGCCAAGCCTGTCATTCACCTGCCAAACGACGACGAACTGCAGCGCGCCAAGCACATCCTGCTCGCCTCGGACCAGCCCGACGGTGGCCTGGCCCTGACCGGCGACAAGGCCCTGCTGTTTCACCCCGATGACAATGCCTTCCTGATGTACGCACGTCGCGGTCGCAGCCTGGTCGCCTTGTATGACCCCATCGGCCCTGCTCAACAACGTGCCGAGATGATCTGGCAGTTCCGCGACCTCTGCGATGTTCACCACGCCCGCCCGGTGTTCTATCAGGTACGCGCGGAGAACCTGCCGTTCTATATGGACATCGGCCTGACCGCACTCAAGCTGGGCGAAGAAGCACGCGTCGACCTCAAGCGCTTCGACCTTGAAGCCAAGGGCAAGGAAATGAAGGATCTGCGCTACACCTGGAACCGCGGCGGTCGGGACGGGCTGACCCTGGAAATTCATGAACCAGGAGAAGCACCGCTGGAAGAACTGAAGGTCATATCCGATGCGTGGCTGACCGGTAAGAACGTACGTGAGAAAGGCTTCTCACTGGGCCGCTTCAGCGCCGATTACCTGCAGCACTTTCGCATTGCCTTGATCCGGTTCGAAGGCCGTCCGGTGGCGTTCGCCAACCTGCTGGAAACCCACAGCCATGAACTGGCCAGCCTTGACCTGATGCGCGCGCACCCAGAAGCACCGAAGCTGACCATGGAATTCATGATGATCGGTCTGATCCAACACTATAAAAAACATGACTACGCTCGTTTCAGCCTGGGCATGGTGCCCTTGTCCGGGCTACAACCACGGCGTGGCGCACCACTGACTCAACGATTGGGCTCATTGGTTTTTCAGCGCGGCGAACAACTCTACAACTTTCAGGGCCTGCGCCGCTTCAAAGACAAGTTCCAGCCCGACTGGGAACCCCGTTACATGGCCGTACCCGCAGGACTTGATCCGCTGGTAGCGCTGGCCGACACTGCCGCCCTGATCGCCGGCGGCCTGACTGGATTGGTGAAACGCTAATGATTCGACGCTATTGGCTGTACGCACTGACAACCTTGGTGGCAGCCCTGATTGCCGTCGCCTTGGGCTTCTGGCTCTGGACACGACCAGCACCACAGGCACAACTGGAACACCTGTCACTGCAAGACGGTAGCCCCGTGACCCGTACAACGCCTGGCACCCAAGCCAAGGCCCGCGTGCTCGTAGCCGTCCCTCAGGATCAAACCCTGAGTGATAAACAACTGCTCGACTTGAGCCAGAGTGGCAGCGCCCAACTCGTTCAAGTGATCCTGCCGGTCACCGACTGCGCTAAACAGCAGCAGGTTGTGCAGGAGGCGCTCAAGCAACTTCAGGGCGACGCCACTCTGGTTGCGGGCATCGGCCCTGGCGCCGCACAGGCATGGCGCTGGCTGTCCGAACAGACAAACGACAAGGCTCAGGCGATTTCGGTCGATTTCACCCTTGAGCAGGCAGGCTGCCCTGCCCCTCTGCCGAAGTCAGCCGCGCACGGCCACTGGAGCGTGGCCTGGAACGACAATCCGGATGACGCCAGTGCGGCCTTCGTCCGTGATCAGCAAAATGCAGAAACCAGCATCAGCGACTACGACGTCCACTTGCCTCAAGTACTCAAGGCTCAACTGACCCAGGCACTGATTGGTCAGGACGGCAACGCCATGAGCATCCCGGTTGTTGAAGTACCTGCCGGGCAGACGGCTGACACCGTAACGCTGTTCCTCTCCGGTGACGGCGGCTGGCGCGACCTGGACCGGGACGTCGCGGGTGAAATGGCCAAACTGGGGTACCCGGTGGTAGGTATCGATACCCTGCGTTACTACTGGCAGCACAAAACTCCAGAGCAAAGCGCCGTCGACCTGTCCGAGTTGATGCAACACTATCGCCAGAAATGGGGCACCAAGCGCTTCGTACTCACGGGCTACTCCTTCGGCGCCGACGTGCTGCCGGCAATCTACAACCGCTTACCCAGCGAAGATCAAAAGCGCATTGACGCAGTGATTTTGCTGGCCTTTGCCCGCAGTGGCAGCTTTGAAATCGAAGTCGAAGGCTGGCTGGGCAATGCTGGCAAAGAGGCGCCAACCGGCCCGGAAATGGCCAAACTGCCCGCTGCCAAGGTGCTTTGTGTCTATGGCATGGAGGAAACCGACGAAAGTGGCTGTACCGAAAGTACGGCCGTCGGCGAGCGGCTCAAGCTGCCGGGCGGCCATCACTTCGACGAGAACTACCCGGCCCTGGCTAAACGCCTGATCGACGGCATCGAAAACCGTCAAGGTAAAACCAACGTCGCCGAACAACAGTAAGTCGACTGTGCAAACGGGCTCCCAGCGGAGCCCGTTTTTTTGCCCGTTACATTTCGACCTGGGTTCCCAGTTCAATCACGCGGTTAAGCGGCAGGTTGAAGAAGCGCAAGTTACTGTTGGCATTCTTCAGCAGGAACGCGAACACCGTCGCACGCCACCGCGCCATCCCCACAAGACGCGAAGCGATCACGGTCTCCCGGCTGAGGAAGTAGGTGGTGCGCATTGGGCTGAAGTCCAGTTCCTCGAGATGACACAACTTCAGTGCTGCAGGCACATCTGGCTCGTCCATGAAGCCGAAGTGCAGAATGACCCGGTAGAAGCCCTCACCGTAGGCCTCGACCTCAAAGCGCTGCTGGGCAGGCACGCGCGGCGCATCCTCGTTGACTACAGTCAGCAGCACGACCTGTTTATGCAACACCTGGTTGTGCAACATATTGTGCAGCAGCGCATGGGGCACGGCATCCGCCCGTGCAGTGAGGAACACTGCAGTACCTTCAACCCGATGGGGCGGCTGCACGCGGATACTGCTGATAAAGATCGGCAGCGGCAGGCTTCCTTCATCCAACCGTTCAACCAGAATCTGTTTACCGCGCTTCCACGTGGTCATCAACATGAACAGGACAACACCCGCCAAGACCGGAAACGCGCCACCCTGGAAAATTTTCGGCACGTTGGCGGCAAAGAACAGCCCGTCGACCAAGAGAAAGCCTACCAATACCGGTACAGCCAGAACCGGTGGCCACTTCCACAACAGCAACATGACAGCAGAAACCAGCAAGGTCGTGATCAGCATGGTCCCGGTCACGGCTACACCGTAAGCGGAGGCCAGCGCACCCGAGGACTCGAAACCGAGCACCAGCAAAATCACCCCGACCATCAGCGACCAGTTCACGGCGCCGATATAGATTTGCCCTTGCTCGTCACTGGAGGTGTGCTGGATGTGCATACGCGGCACATAGCCAAGCTGGATCGCCTGGCGAGTCAGGGAAAAGGCCCCGGAAATCACCGCCTGGGAGGCAATGACCGTCGCCAGCGTCGCCAAACCGACCAGAGGTATCAGCGCCCAGTCCGGTGCCAACAGGTAGAACGGATTGCGTGCGGCATCCGGCGTCTCCAGGATCAAGGCACCCTGACCAAAGTAATTGAGCACCAGCGCTGGCAACACCAGGGCAAACCAGGCCCGTGCAATGGGCTTGCGACCAAAATGCCCCATGTCGGCATACAGTGCTTCAGCACCCGTCAACGCCAACACCACCGCCCCAAGAATCGCTACGCCCATACCGGGATGCACAATGAAGAAGCGTACCGCCCACAGGGGATTGAGCGCCTGAAGCACTTCAGGCCGCTGAACAATGCCATGCACGCCAAGCGAAGCCAGTACCAGAAACCAGGCAACCATCACCGGACCGAACAAAATGCCGATTCGAGCCGTGCCATGACGCTGGATAAGGAAAAGCCCCACCAGAATGACCAGCGCCACCGGAATGACCCAATGGCCAATGCCCTCGAAGGCCAACTCCATCCCCTCGACAGCCGACAGTACCGAGATTGCTGGGGTGATCATGCTGTCGCCGTAGAACAGCGCCGCACCGAACAAACCGAATACCACCAGTAACGTGCGCAGTTTCGGATACGGAGACGCTGCTCGTCGGGCCAGCGCCGTCAGCGCCATGATCCCGCCTTCACCCTGGTTATCAGCCCTCAGGATGAACAGCACGTACTTGATGGACACAACCCAAATCAGCGACCAGAAGATCAATGACAGAATACCCAGTACTCCATCATGGTTGACCGGTACCCCATAGCCGCCGGAAAAGACTTCCTTGAGGGTGTACAAAGGGCTGGTCCCGATATCACCGTAAACCACCCCGACCGCTGCCACCAGCAGGCTTAGCGGTTTTGCCGCCGACTGCCCGGTATCGGCATGACTGCTTGCCTGAACCATCAACCACTCCCGCAACCAAGCCCCTGAAGCCTGAGAAATTCGCGCCAGATGCTAGCATTTATGCAATCCGCGAACGGTGACCCGCAGCAACTGACATCAACGCTGGCACAACGCCGCGAAGCATAGCGCAGCGTTCGTCGTATTTCTGCTGGTCAAGTAGGATTACGCTCGCTAGAATTGCGCACTTTTTGATCAGAGGCGCCCAAACGCCCGCCAAGGTTGTCGTGCCATTCGGCCTGGCAACCTCTTCAACACCGAGGTTAGTCATGTCCACCACCCCTACGCCCACCACGCCCAAGGTTGGCTTTGTTTCCCTGGGTTGCCCCAAGGCCCTGGTTGATTCCGAGCGCATCCTGACCCAACTGCGCATGGAAGGCTACGAAGTCGTGCCCACCTATCAGGATGCCGATGTGGTAGTGGTCAACACCTGTGGTTTCATCGATTCGGCCAAGGCCGAGTCGCTGGAAGTGATCGGTGAAGCCATTGCCGAAAACGGCAAGGTGATCGTCACCGGCTGCATGGGTGTCGAAGAAGGCGCCATTCGCGACGTACACCCAAGCGTACTGGCCGTGACCGGTCCGCAACAATATGAACAAGTGGTCAACGCCGTCCACGAAGTGATTCCGCCCAAGCAGGACCACAACCCGTTGATCGACCTGGTGCCACCACAAGGCATCAAACTGACGCCCCGCCACTACGCCTACCTGAAGATTTCCGAAGGCTGCAACCACAGCTGCAGCTTCTGCATCATCCCGTCGATGCGTGGCAAGCTGGTCAGCCGCCCGGTGGGCGAAGTGCTGAGCGAGGCAGAGCGCCTGGTCAAGGCCGGCGTCAAGGAGCTGCTGGTGATCTCTCAGGACACCAGCGCCTACGGCGTCGACGTCAAGTACAAAACCGATTTCTGGAACGGTCGCCCGGTCAAGACCCGCATGCTCGAACTGTGCGAAGCACTGAGTAGCCTTGGGGTCTGGGTGCGCTTGCACTACGTCTACCCGTATCCAAACGTCGACGACGTGATCCCACTGATGGCCGAGGGCAAAATCCTGCCGTACCTGGACATTCCGTTCCAGCACGCCAGCCCGAAAGTGCTCAAATCGATGAAGCGGCCGGCCTTCGAAGACAAGACCCTGGCACGCATCAAGAAATGGCGCGAGCAGTGCCCAGAGCTGATTATCCGCTCGACCTTCATCGTTGGCTTCCCGGGTGAAACCGAGGAAGACTTCCAGTACCTGCTCGACTGGCTCAGCGAGGCCCAGCTTGACCGTGTCGGCTGCTTCCAGTACTCGCCCGTCGAAGGCGCACCGGCCAATGACCTGGGCCTTGAAGTCGTACCAGACGACGTCAAGCAGGATCGCTGGGACCGCTTCATGGCCCATCAACAGCAAATCAGTGCCGCACGCCTGCAATTGCGAGTTGGCAAGGAAATCGAAGTGCTCATCGATGAAGTCGACGAGCAAGGCGCCATTGGCCGCAGTTTCTTCGATGCGCCAGAGATCGATGGTGTGGTCTATGTCGAAAGCGACCGCGACCTCAAGCCAGGTGACAAGGTGCAGTGCCGCGTAACCGAAGCCGACGAATACGATCTGTGGGCCGAAACCCTCTGATCAACCGCGTCTGAAAAAGCCCTGCCAGCGATGGCGGGGCTTTTTTACGGCTATGGTTTCCTCATCCCACAGAGGAGACCCTTGAAATGCCCCAGCTTCATCGGGTTCAAACCCCCAGCTTCAACGACTACCCAGAACTGATCCGCGTCTGGGAAGCCTCGGTGCGCGCCACCCACGACTTTCTGCCGAACGACTATATCTGCCTGCTGCGCGAGCAGATGCGCAAACAGTATCTCGACGCCGTCATACTGATCTGCTGCAAAGACCGCCAGCAGCGTATCAGCGGTTTTGCCGGGGTTGCCGCCGGACGCGTGGAAATGCTCTTCGTTGATCCGGACTACCGCGGCCAGGGCGTAGGCAAACAACTATTGCGCTACGCCATCGAGCACCTGAATGCAGAGCAACTGGATGTCAATGAACAAAACCCACAGGCGCTAGGCTTCTATCTCAAACAAGGCTTTGAAATCATCGGCCGATCAGAAACCGACGGCATGGGACAACCTTACCCCCTACTCCACTTAAGGCTTGTTCATACACTGTCTTTAACTTCAGGCTGACAGCCAACGTAGTACTACTCCGAAATAGGGCAAAACCGCGCTATCGACGAATGTTGCCGGGATTAACCGGGACCAGCCGGGTACAATGGTGGCCTTTCCCTGTGCCACGGCTGTCGTCATGTCTGAACCCATTCGTCTTTCCAAACGCCTTATCGAAGTTGTCGGCTGCTCCCGGCGCGAGGCAGAGCTGTTCATTGAGGGTGGCTGGGTCACAGTGGACGGCCAGATCGTCGACGAACCACAGCACAAGGTCAGCAGCGAGCAGGTCGAACTGTTGCCCGGCGCCAAGGCCGAAGCACTGGAACCGGTCACCCTGTTGCTCAATCAACAACCCGAAGACACCCTCGACAGCGCGTTGGCCAGTATCAATGCGCTCAGCCTGTCCGAACTGCACCGTTACGGTAAGCGCCCACTCAAGGGCCATTTCAGCCGCCTGACGAGTGCCGCCCTGCTCCAGGAAGGTGCCAGCGGGTTGCAGGTGTTCAGCCAGGACTGGCGGGTATTGCGCAAGCTCACCCAGGACATTGCCAAGCTTGAGCAGGAGTATGTCGTCGAAGTAAGTGGCGAGATCATCGCCCACGGCCTTGAACGACTGAACCGCGGGGTGATCTGGCAAGGCAATACACTGCCGCCGGTCAAGGCCAGCTGGCAGAACGAAACGCGCCTGCGCATCGCACTGAAAAACCCGGCACCCGGCGTCATCGTGCAGTTGTGCAAAAGTGTCGGCCTGAGCGTTGTCAGCATGCGCAGGCTTCGCCTCGGCGGCGTAGCCATGGGCAAGTTGCCTCTGGGCCAATGGCGCTATCTGGCGGCTCAGGAAAAGTTCTAGCACCACAGGCGCTACCACTCGGGTGGCGCCCCCGATCAGGATTGTTCTCATGATTCACAACGATGTACTGCGCAGCCTGCGCTACCTGCTGGAAATCAACGACGCCAAGCTGATTGAACTCATCAAGCTGGGTGGGTTGGACGTCAGCAAGGCCGACATCGCCACCTACCTGAAAAAAGAGGATGAAGAAGGCTTCGTCCGCTGCCCGGATGAAGTCCTGGCGCATTGCCTTGACGGTCTGGTGTACTTCAAGCGCGGCAAGGACGAGAGCCGCCCGGCCCTGCCGATCGAGCTTCCGGTGACCAATAACATTGTCATGAAGAAATTGCGTGTCGCCTTTGAGCTCAAGGAAGAAGACCTGCACGCGATTCTCAAGGCCGTCGACTTCCCGGTTTCCAAGCCAGAGCTCAGCGCACTGTTCCGCAAGGTCGGGCACAGTAACTACCGCCCCTGTGGCGACCAGTTGCTGCGCAACTTCCTCAAGGGCCTGACCCTGCGGGTACGTGGTTGAGGCGCCGATGAACCACAGTGTCGCCCCCGTCGGCATCCTGCACTCCTGTTTCAAGGAAAAGTTTGCCATCCCGCGTCAACCCCAACTGGCGCCAGCCGCGCGCGGGGTGCTCGAACTGCTACCGCCGTTCGATCAGGGCGATGCAGTCGCCGGTCTTGAGCAGGTCAGCCACATCTGGCTGCTGTTCCTGTTCCATCAGGCATTGGAGGACAAACCTCGGCTGAAGGTGCGTCCGCCACGCCTGGGAGGCAACAAGTCCATGGGGGTGTTCGCAACGCGCGCCACCCACCGCCCTAACGGCATAGGTCAGTCCGTTGTCAGGCTGGAGAAGGTTGAACCGGGTCGGTTGTTCCTCTCCGGTATCGACCTGCTGGACGGCACCCCCGTGCTGGATATCAAGCCGTACGTTCCCTATGCCGACAGCATTGGCGATGCGGTGAATACGATGGCCAGCGCCCCGCCCGCACCGATCCAGGTGGAGTGGAGCGACCAGGCATTGCATCAGGCACAAGAGCACGCCTTGCGTCTCAGCGAGCCGCTGGCAGAGCTGATCGAGCAATGCCTGACGCAAGACCCGCGCCCGGCGTACCAGGTTCCCCCCGCCGAGCGAATCTACGGCGTAAAGTTCTGGGATGTGCAGGTGCGCTGGCACTATCCCCACCCGGACATGATCCGGGTGCTGGAAGTCGTGCGCGAGCCATAGTCCCGAACCAGCAAGGTGTAAAAACGAAAAAAGCAGGCCTAAGCCTGCTTTTTTTCGTTCAAACCGCGAGATTACTTCTCGACGAATGCCCGCTCGATCAGATAGTCGCCCGGCTCGCGCATACGCGGCGAGACCTTCAGACCGAAGCTGTCGAGCACTTCACTGGTTTCATCCAGCATGCTCGGGCTACCGCAGATCATCGCGCGGTCATCTTCCGGGTTGATCGGCGGCAGACCAATGTCGCTGAACAGCTTGCCGCTGCGCATCAGGTCAGTCAGACGCCCCTGGTTCTCGAATGGCTCACGGGTTACGGTTGGGTAGTAGATCAGCTTGTCACGCAGCGCCTCGCCGAAGAACTCATTCTGTGGCAGGTGCTCGGTGATGAACTCGCGGTAGGCGACTTCGTTCACATAGCGCACGCCATGAACCAGAATGACTTTCTCGAAGCGCTCGTAGGTTTCCGGGTCCTGGATGACGCTCATGAACGGCGCCAGGCCGGTACCCGTGCTCAGCAGGTACAAGTGCTTGCCCGGCTTCAGGTCGTCAAGGACCAGCGTGCCGGTAGGCTTCTTGCTGATGATGATCTCATCGCCTTCCTTGAGGTGCTGCAACTGCGAGGTCAGCGGGCCGTCCGGCACCTTGATGCTGAAGAACTCCAGATGCTCTTCCCAGTTTGGGCTGGCAATAGAATAGGCGCGCATGAGCGGACGGCCATTAGGTTGTTGCAGGCCGATCATCAC
The DNA here is from genome assembly GCF_002753995.1 of Pseudomonas sp. HLS-6. Lineage (NCBI taxonomy): Bacteria > Pseudomonadati > Pseudomonadota > Gammaproteobacteria > Pseudomonadales > Pseudomonadaceae > Pseudomonas > Pseudomonas sp. HLS-6. Next base: position 1,349,183 of record NZ_CP024478.1, on the reverse strand, counting down.
GAACTGACCGTTCTCGAAGCGCAGGCCCGGATCACGGGTGCACTTGAAGCTGAACAGGGTGTCGTTCCAGTGATGGACACTGAGAACACGTTCGTGGTTCATGTTGCTCATGTATAGGGCTCCTGAAGAAAAACGCGGCGCTAACCGTGAGCGCGATTGCGCAATAGTTTAGTGGCAGCGACAATATCTGTTAAATGAATTATCAAGATATGTCTTATCGGTTATATAGATATGCGATTTACGCTTCGTCAGCTTCAAGTCTTCGTCGCCGTAGCCCAGTACCAGAGCGTCTCACGCGCCGCTGGCATACTGGCGTTGTCGCAATCCGCCGCCAGCACATCAATCACAGAGCTTGAACGTCAATCCAGTTGCCAGCTCTTCGACCGTGCCGGCAAGCGCCTCAGCCTCAACGCACTGGGTCAGCAACTGCTGCCTCAGGCCGTCGCACTGCTCGACCAGGCCAAGGAAATTGAGGACCTGCTCAATGGTAAGTCCGGGTTTGGCTCCTTGGCTGTCGGCGCTACGCTGACGATCGGAAACTACCTCGCTACGCTGCTGATCGGCAGCTTCATGCAGGTTCACCCTGAAAGCCAGGTCAAACTGCACGTGCAGAACACGGCGCATATCGTGCATCAGGTAGCGCACTACGAAATTGACCTGGGTCTAATCGAAGGCGACTGCAACCACCCGGACCTGGAAGTTCAGCCTTGGGTCGAGGACGAACTGGTAGTGTTCTGCGCCCCCCAGCACCCCTTGGCGCAGCGCGGCCAGGCCAGCCTTGACGAGCTGACACGGGAGGCATGGATTCTGCGCGAGCAAGGCTCAGGCACTCGCCTGACCTTCGATCAAGCGATGCGCCACCACCGCTCGGCACTTAATATCCGCCTTGAACTGGAACACACCGAAGCAATCAAACGTGCAGTGGAATCAGGGCTGGGCATCGGCTGCATTTCCCGCCTGGCCCTGCGAGACGCCTTTCGCCGAGGCAGCCTGGTAGCCTTGGAAACCCCCGAGCTTGACCTCGCCCGACAGTTCTACTTCATCTGGCATAAACAGAAGTACCAGACCTCGGCGATGCGCGAATTCCTGGAGCTATGCAGAACCTTCACGGCCGGGGTGCAGCGCAGCGACGAAATCGTGCTACCCCGCATTCCTTAAAGCAGGATTACCGCCCAGACCAGGCCGACCATGCTCAAGGCTACCAACTGTGCAGCACTGCCCATGTCCTTGGCGTTCTTCGACAGTGGGTGGCGCTCAAGCGAGATACGGTCGATTGCTGCTTCCACTGCCGAGTTCAGCAACTCGACGATCAGGCCGAGCAGGCAGACAGCGATCAGAATCGCCCGCTCGGCACGGCTGACCTGAAGCCAGAACGCCAACGGGATCAACACGACATTGAGCAATACCAACTGGCGAAAGGCTGCTTCGCCGGTGAAGGCAGCACGCAAGCCATCGAACGAGTAACCAGCAGCATTGAAAATACGCTTGAGGCCGGTTTGGCCCTTGAATGGCGACATAAAAAACCACTTCATCCTTAAAAACGCTGAAGGCTAGTTCAGCTCGGGTCAAAAAAGCGTGAAGGCAGACGGCTTTAGCTACCCGAAACAGACTCAAGTTGTTGCAGCAGCAAGGCCGCCTGAGTACGAGTACGCACACCCAACTTGCGGAAAATCGCCGTGACGTGCGCTTTGATGGTCGCCTCGGAAACACTCAATTCATAGGCGATCTGCTTGTTCAGCAAACCTTCGCAGACCATGGTCAGCACCCGGAATTGCTGTGGTGTCAAACTGGCAAGCCCTTCACTGGCAGCCTTGGCTTCAGCTGAAACATCAACTTTCTCGAACGCCTGAGGCGGCCACCAGACATCACCATCCAGAACCTTGCGCACGGCGTCCTGAATCGTCTCCAGCGGGCTCGACTTCGGAATAAAGCCGCTAGCACCGAATTCACGAGACTTCACTACCACCGATGCCTCTTCCTGAGCGGAAACCATCACCACAGGAATCTGCGGGTACTGCCCGCGTAGCAGGACCAAACCGGAGAATCCGTAGGCGCCTGGCATATTGAGGTCCAGCAACACCAGATCCCAGTCGGCCTTTTCAGTCAATCGGGTTTCCAGTTCGGCGATGCTCGCCACTTCCACCAGCCGCACGTCCGGGCCAAGGCCCAACGTCACGGCCTGGCGCATCGCACTGCGAAAAAGTGGGTGGTCATCGGCAATCAGGATTTCGTACGTGGCCATCGATCTAATGATCCTGTTCTATGCAGGCGCGCTAAAGACCGGACGCCTGGCGGGGAGCAACTCAAGGCTTGGGAGGCAGTACCACATGCCAAAATGGCGTAACGAGGCGATAAAAGTGTTTCAAGCTTCGTCACAACTGAATCGGCGCCAAGGATGCCGAGCTCAGACCGGGTGGTCAAGTTCGGCACCTTGCGGCGCTGCCTGCGTGCTCATTATGAACCGAACACACTGTGGACGCCCTTGTACTATAGGAAGGGCTGCAGCCGTTGATGCACTTCATCCTGTTCATCGACAGGACGGTGGAACTTGGCGCCCAGGTAGTGCGCACTGAAGACATCCAGATAGGCATCAAGCGCCTCGGCAGCTCGCTGATCGGCGGCCAACTCCAGACACATGGCAGCCACTTCGGCGGTACAAAAATGATCATCGCGCTTGGACCGACGCAGACGATAGCGTGACAGTTGCTCAGGTTGCAGGCTCAGTACAGGGAAGCGGTCCAGGTACGGGCTCTTGCGAAACATTTTTCGCGCCTCGGTCCAGGTCGCATCCAGCAAGATGAATAGCGGCCGCTTGCCAGGTTCACGAACAACCTCGGTCACCACCCGTTGCGGCTCGACAAACTCCCCCGGGAACACAATGTAAGGCTGCCAGTGAGGCTGTTCCAGCAGTGCCAGCAACTGCTCATCCACTGAGGTGCGCTGCCAGCCAAAAGCCGTCGTGTCGGCAATGATGTCGGCAATCAGCCATCCCGTATTGGTCGGTTTCAGTGGCTCGGTATCATGCATCAACAGGCACATGGCCGACTCGGCGGCAACCCGTGGCTTCCACGCACACAGGCAATGGCTGTCAATGACTCGACAGCCTGGGCAACGAGGCGCACGCGAACCACGTGCAACAAAAGGTTTGACGCTGCGGGCCAGGCGATCGGCTCGCAGACGGGAGACAGCATGGGTCATGGATGGCACAACGAAGGCAGGAGACAATTGACGCAGTTTACCAGAGGCCGTCAGCCACCGAGTGTTTTTGCCATGGAGCCGGGCTCTGTGCTCCCCTATAATCGCCAGCCTATCGATGCGCGCTGGCGCAAACAGGCCTGCCGATGGTGGAACGCAACGCAAGAGCGCAGGTCCAACCGCCAGTTACCGAACCAGGAGAAATTCATGCTGCGCTTTATCGCCCCAACCCTCGGCCTGTTGCTGGCTCTGCCTCTGGCGGCAAATGCTGCTTCGCTGCAGGACTATGAGCTTGGCAAAATGCTGGACAAGGTTGCCAAGGAAAGCAGTGTTGGCACACCTCGGGCGATCAACGAGGACATTCTCGACCAAGGTTACACCGTTGATGGCAAGGAACTGATCAACCATTTGAGCGTACGAGAAAGCCATGCGCAGCAAATGCGAGCGAACCCGGATATGGTTCGTGGACAATTGGGCGCCAGCGTCTGTCGTAACACGGGCTACCGTCAGCTACTGGCGCGCGGCGCGGTTCTACGCTACGAATTTACCGAGTACAAAACCAATCGCCCAATAGCCGTACAGCGCTTCAACGCCTCCGACTGCGGCCTGAGCCAGAAAAAGAAATAATCTGGTTACCCCTCACTGGCGCGCCGCTGCTCTTCATCGGCACGCAACTCGGACACGAGTGCCTGGATGTAACGCGAACGACACTCTCCCCCTTCGAGACGTCGCAGGCACTCCTCCTCAAGGCTCAGGTCACCGGCCTGCGCTGCAATTTGCAGCGACGCATATAACTGTGTATCCACATCCAGAATCAACCGACGCATAGGTTATGCCTCCCTGCACTCAAACACTGTGATCGTCCTTGAAGTTAATCAGATTGCTCTGCTAATTGGATCCGATCAGATGAGCGGTCGACATCTGCACCTGAAACGACATGAATCCATGATCGTTATGCTATGAAGAACAGGTCATCACGACAGCATGAACACCCGACAGGGTCTAGATTAATAACCAACCACCACTTTTATTTCGGGCACAACAAAGAGGCGTATCCACACCCGGTACACTACTGCCTCTGGCGGCAACAATAGCCATACCGATAATCAGTGCTGCCAGTAGGCCCAGAGAGCCTATCGAGATGCCGACCTCGCAAATCGGACTGAAGCAGCCAGCAACACATGAGTGTTGCAGCCAGATCGAAATACGCGTTCTGGCCAGCAGTTTTGCTGCAAAAGGAGAAGTTGAATGCCTAACAAACCGAATGAGCTTCTTGCGAACTACTTCAAGAACAACGGAATCAACCTCGACAACGTCGACGAACAACTGAAGCTGGTCGCCCCCAACAGCCCCAACTTGTCGCTCTACCGGGACATGATGCTGACCGTCCTGCGGATGGCGCATGACGACAGCAACCGCTGGAATGCGAAGATCACCCTCCAGGCCCTGCGCGAACTGGATCATGCCTTCCGCGTGCTGGAACAGTACAAAGGCCAGCGCAAGGTAACGGTCTTCGGCTCGGCCCGAACCCCGATCGAACACCCCATGTATGGCCTGGCAAAAGAACTGGGCGCCACCCTGGCGCGCTCGGACATGATGGTCATCACAGGTGCTGGTGGTGGCATCATGGCTGCCGCCCATGAAGGCGCTGGCGTGGAACATAGCCTGGGTTTCAATATCACCCTGCCATTCGAGCAACACGCCAACGCAACAGTCGAAGGCACAGACAAGCTGCTGCCGTTCCACTTCTTCTTCATCCGCAAACTCTTCTTCGTGAAAGAGGCCGATGCGCTGGTGCTATGCCCTGGTGGCTTTGGCACGCTGGATGAAGCACTGGAGGTCCTGACCCTTATCCAGACGGGCAAAAGCCCGTTGGTACCCGTGGTACTGCTGGATGCCCCTGGCGGCTCATTCTGGCAGGACGCCCTGAAATTCATTACCCATCAGCTGGAGGAAAACCGCTACATCCTGCCAAGCGACATGAAGTTGCTGCGCCTGGTGCACAGCACAGAGGAAGCGGTCGAAGAGATCAACCAGTTCTACAGTAACTACCACTCCAGTCGCTGGATGAAGACCCAGTTCATCATTCGCATGCATCATCGCCTCAGCGACGCAGCGATGCTCGATATTGCAGAAGTGTTTGCAGATCTACGCCAGCATGGTCATTTCCATCAACACGCCCACAGCTGCGTGGAGCTTGACGACCCGCAATTCAGCCACCTGCATCGGTTGGCTTTCGCCTTCAATGGACGCGATTACGGTCGCCTGCGCGAACTGGTGGACTTCATCAACCATCCGGAAAACTGGGCCAAACCCCAACCCATGCACACCACACAGCATGCACGGGAAGCGCTGAAGGTCACGTGAAGCTATGTGATCGAGGCTGAGTACCCGGAACGTTAGTCATCCAGACCTCGGCCGCTCAGCAAGCGGCCGACCAAGTCCATGGGGAAGCCCCGGTAAACCAGAAAGCGGGTTTGCTGGGCGCGACCGCGAGGATCGCTAGGCAATTGCCCTGCGAACTTGCGCTGCCAGACATCGAGCAATTGCGCCTGCCAGTCTACCCCTGACTCACGCAGGGCCTGCTCGATATCCGAGCGCTGCAAACCGCGCTGGCTCAACTCCTCTCGTATGCGAGCAGGGCCATAGCCGGAGCGAGAGCGGTAACTGATGAAGCTTTCCAGGTAGCGAGCCTCACTGAGCAGCCCCTCGTCCGTCAAACGGTCAAGTTCCTGTTCGATCATCTCGGGAGATGCGCCGCGCTGACGCAACTTGCGCGTCAGCTCGACACGACCATGCTCGCGGCGCGCGAGCAGGTCCATGGCTGTCCGCCTTACGGCGACGGGGGTATCGAGTACGACGGACATGGGCGGGATCAGAAGTCAGCGTCAGCGTCAGCGTCGACCAGATCGTCTTCAGGAGCGGCATCGGCGACCGCAGCCTTGCCAGCAGCCTCTACCGCACCCGGGTTCAGGAGCTTGTCGCGGATCTGCTTCTCAAGGGTGGCAGCGATCTCCGGGTTATCCTGCAGGAACTTGGCCGAGTTGGCCTTGCCTTGACCAATCTTGCTGCCCTGATAGCTGTACCAGGCGCCCGATTTTTCCAGCAGACCGTGCTGCACACCCAGGTCAATGATCTCGCCGTTGAGGTAGATGCCCTTACCATAGAGGATCTGGAACTCGGCCTGGCGGAATGGCGGGGCCACCTTGTTCTTGACGATCTTGACGCGGGTTTCGCTACCGACCACTTCGTCGCCTTCCTTGACCGCGCCGGTACGGCGGATGTCCAGACGAACCGAGGCGTAGAATTTCAGCGCGTTACCACCGGTGGTGGTTTCCGGGCTACCGAACATCACACCGATCTTCATGCGGATCTGGTTGATGAAGATCACCAGGCAGTTGGCGTTCTTGATGTTGCCGGTAATCTTACGCAGTGCCTGGGACATGAGGCGAGCCTGGAGGCCCACGTGCATGTCGCCCATTTCACCTTCGATTTCGGCCTTTGGCACCAATGCGGCAACGGAGTCGACGATGATCACGTCAACTGCATTGGAACGCACCAGCATGTCGGTGATTTCCAGTGCCTGCTCACCCGTGTCAGGCTGCGAAACCAGCAGGTCGTCGACATTGACGCCCAGCTTGCCAGCGTATTCCGGGTCGAGTGCGTGTTCGGCGTCGACGAAAGCGCAAGTAGCACCCATTTTCTGGGCCTGAGCGATCACCGAAAGGGTCAGCGTGGTTTTACCGGACGACTCAGGACCGTAGATCTCGACAATACGGCCTTTTGGCAGACCGCCAATACCCAGGGCAATGTCCAGCCCCAGCGAGCCAGTGGAGATGGCCGGGATCGCCTGGCGCTCATGGTCACCCATGCGCATGACCGCGCCTTTACCGAATTGACGTTCGATTTGACCCAGGGCCGCAGCCAAGGCACGCTTCTTGTTGTCGTCCATTGAAGTCCTCACGTAATCGATAGGCCCTGACGGCCAGAACACCTGTATAAGTAGCCAGTATTATTTCACAGGGTTTTGTTTCCGCCTACCCCCGAATAGCGATTTACTCCGCCCCAAGCTGTAACAAGCCGTCTAGCGCGGCGATTACCGCTTGTCGGCGAACCGCCTCGCGGTCACCCTCGAAGTGCCTGCGCTCGGCCGTCACCTGCTCGCCGTCGGCCCACGCCAGCCATACAGTGCCCACCGGCTTGGCAGCAGAACCACCCTCCGGGCCGGCCACACCACTGACTGCCACGGCAAAACGTGCCCCGCTGGCGGCCTGCGCACCTCGCACCATGGCCTCGACAACCTCCTGACTGACTGCACCAACCTGGCCGAACAACGCCGCAGGAACCCCGAGTTGGCGGGTCTTCTGTGCATTGGAATAGGTCACATAACCGGCCTCGAACCAGGCAGAGCTGCCAGGAATTCGGGTAATCGCCTCGGCAATGCCGCCCCCCGTGCAGGACTCGGCGGTGGTCACATGAGCTTTGAAGCGACGCAGATGCTCGCCCAGCCGGGCAGCAAGAACGGTAATCGGGTCCATGGCAAGCTCCTTGAAAGTCTGCACTACCCTACACCAAGCATCGTTTGGCAGAAACGCTCGCGGCAGGTCGCGCGACTACTGCTCCGCCCTTGCGGTATCGAGTGTCGCAGCGCGCAGCAGTTTCAAAGACATCCACGGCCGACTGCGCTAAGCAATGAATGCAGCCGAACGAACTTAAAATGCATGAGCATAAAGAGCGTCCAAGTCACTGACCCAGCATGCAATTGACATTACCCAAGCGCCAGCAATGCAGAAAAAATCCCTGTAGTATTAGACGATTCGCAATTGTCCAAAAGACTGCTCGCTGTAAGGCCTTGAATGTCTGATCTTTCCGCACACACTCCGATTGTGCTCAGGTATTGACGAAAAAAGCCCGGAAGCCCCATTAACAAAGGGCTTCCGGGCTTTTCTTTACAAGTCTTGAGAACGTCTAATCAGCATTAAATGGCATAGGTTGGCGTACAGATTGCCCCATTTTTGCCCCACCAAACGCAACAGCACCGCATCAAAATAGGCCACCCAAAGCTGCAGGCACCCAGTTCATGATTACCAGCTCACCGGTAACATCGGCCCTGCCCTGCCGCTGGTTCGTGTTGATGTTGACGCATCCACTCGGCTCGCTCCTTTCATTTCATTGCGCGATGCTGCGCACGTAGGCCTGACAGGCCTTCAACGCGATCAATCCTTCGTCGCCGTCACTGGTGATGCCGACAATTCGTTGAGCATGCGCTGGGTCAAGTTGGGCTCGCGTGCCTCCATGAACCACGCTGCTGGAGCCGGAGGCTTCTCGCACCCCACTGCTACCACTCGGGACGGTGGTGGGGCCGGCGAGTAGGACTGACAGCCGCAATTCAGCAGTAGCAAGACGGTCACGCAGGCGAGCCTGGTCATTCTGTTCATCGGTCAATTCCTTGTAGTGGGCCTCATCACTGGCCTGCAGGCGGTCTTCCAGTTCGCGGCGCCGCCCTTGCTCTTCTTCCTGCCAATCAATCACGGCTACGGCAGCCTGCTCACTCGCTCTCTGGAATGCTTCGACCTGCACGGCCAGTTGCTGGCCGTAGCTGTTAGCCTGCCACAACCACACCACCCGACCGCCTAGGGCGAGCCCTAGCAGCAACCCCAAGAAGGCCAGACGAAAATCCATGCCTTTCATGGCAACACCTTCAGAGCACGCTCATACAGCACTTCACGGTCTGCCAGACCATTGATACCGCCATTGATGCGTTTGGTGATCAGTACAAAAGCCCCTTTGTCAGCCAGCGTATTGAGCCCTGCTCGATGCCAGAACCACCCAGCAGACAGACATGCATAGACCGGGTGCTCAAGCAGCTCAGGCGTGTTGAGCAAACGACTGTCGCAAAACAGTGCCTCGCTGCAGGCTTCATAGTTGTCCCGGCCTGTGATCTGAATCAGCCCCCTGCCCCGGTACTTCTGACCGTCACCATCTGGCTCTGGCGTATTACCCAGACGCTGAGCCAAAGTGCCCGTATCGTACTTGGCCAGATAAGCGTCACCGCCTAACTCCCGGACGTAGCGAAGCTGGCCGGACTCATGGCCGATCTGGGCGATGAACGCGGCAGTACGCAGTCGGGTGACAATCCCATACTTGCCCATAGCGGCATTGAGGGCGGGAACAAAAACGCCGGCTTTCTGGCCGGCGCTTGGAAGAATCTGCAGCAGCTGCTGCTCGGTGATAGCCATCGAGTGTATCCCTGAGTAAACGGTAGGTAAGAAAAAGCCCCGACAGTGCGGGGCTCTATTGGTGTTGTTCGGCGATCCAGGGCGGCGCCACGGGTCGGTACTCGATCACAGGGAACTGCTCCGACTGGGGCCAGTCGCGGAGCGCCTGCATGTAAACCAGCAGCCCTTGGAACTGCTCAGCCGTCAGCGAGGTACCGGCCCCTATTTCCTGCTGGTCGCGGTGCCGAGCGGAAAGCCACTGCGTGGCATTTATTTCACCATTTCGCCAAGCGCGCTCATCATCAGCCAGTTGCTCAGCTGTGCGCGCCGGGAACGGGACTTTAATAACTTCCCCATCGCTACTTTTAATCCACTGACCATCACGCTCATTGATCGAGCGCAGGAACGTCTCTTCGCTGATTTCAATGGCGTCCTCGGGCACATCACAACGCCGGCTGTCGAACCGGCCAATCAAAACCGAAGTAACAGGATCAAAAACGGCATACTTCATGTCATACCCCCCACGCGAAGAAAAAGTGTTCGGTACTGGAACCTGCTGCGGTACCACCGGCAGAGTAAGAACGGCTGCAGGTAAAGTTCATAGCGGCCAACGCACTGACGTTTAGGCTTTCCACACGGTTAAGGCTTCCCAAGATAGGGACACCCACCACCCCGTAGCAGTTGCTGGAGAACGACGTGGGAAACGCTTGAACGACCGCCCCAGCTGCCCCACTCACTCGACCCCACTGCACCATGAATCCGCCAAGCCAGGACGGCAGACCGATGTACCCGGAAGTACCAAGCGAGTAAGCAACACCTGTTTTCAGTTTTTTAGGCGTGACAATCGTGGTGTCATCCGCGCCGTCATTGACCTGTAACAGGCTGGCGATTCGCTTGGTGATGGCCTGGAAGACCCTTAGGGCATTAACTGGCTTGGTTTCATTAGTGCCAGTCTCAGCCTCAACCTGAGTGGCGAAGTCAGACTTGAGGCCATCCGTAATGCCATAACCCGCCAAGGTCGTCGCCTTGTTAGCTTTACCCGCAAGCAGATTGAGCATCGTGGTCGCAAAGTTAGGGTCATTGCCCAAAGCAGCTGCCAGCTCGCTGAGGACGTCCAATGACGACGGAGCAGAACCCACCAACGCATCAATAGCCGCCTGCATAGCCGCATTACTTTCAGCCCTGGTAAAAGCGTCGGTGATGCCAAATCCGGCCAAGGTAGTGGGGTTCGTGCCCCCCGTAACCCGGCCATCGGCACCCACCGTGACACTTTTATAACTACCCGCAACCACGCCGGTCTTGCCGAAGACCTGTTCAAAGGTCAGTGCAGTGGTACCCAGCGTTGGCGGCGTAGCGTTGGACAGGCGCCAGACAGAGCCGCCGTTGACCGTGCCTGCATCCACACCGACCAGCATGCCGGGCTTCACCTCGACGCTCTCGTCAGCATCGAGCGCACGCACCCATGCCCCAGCAGCCACGACATAAATGCCGTTCTGTGCGCCGCTGGCCTGATTCTTCACCAGCACCCGGTCACCGGCGACCAGCACAATGGCGTCGATTGTCTGGACGCCACTCAGTGCAATGGCGCCCGTGGTTGCAACCCGGACAGAGTTTTTAATGCCCTGAGACACCAACCCCTGAATGGCCTTGAGCAACTGGTTGGTCTGCCCCTCGGCAGGTGCAAAGCCTGCCGCCTTGATCACATTCAGCAGCTCCTGGGTGACCGCGTTACCCCAGGCAGACGGGATCAGGGAACCGGCCTGACCGGTTGTGGGATTCTCGTCGGCAAACTGGCCATCCACCAGGCCGACATTAGGCACGCTCTTTGGGTAATCCATTCAGTCCTCACCATACTTAATAAATTCAACCGTATGCGCCGGCGCGCTACGGCGCAGCACACACTCCAGGGCGCCGCTTGGGTTGCCGCCGAATTGCTCACCGAAGTAGCTCACGCCGAAACGGCGACCAAGGCGGCGCCGAGGCCCGGTTTCAAGCGTCCACATGAACTGCGCGACCCACGTACCGAAGTGCGCCGCACCGAAGCGTGAGCGCCCGAAGCGCGGGGCTCGGTGCTCAATTACGCGGGCCTCGGGGTAGCCATGACTGATGGCTAGCTCAACGAAGTACGCCGGTGACTGACCGCCAACCCCGACCAGACGACGGCGCACCGCCAACTGGCGATCCTCAAACTTGGGCGAATCCCCCAGGCAAGGGTCGGGCAACCGCATGACCCGCTCCCAGTCGGGGACCAGCTCACGAACGGTTTCGGGAAAGCTTTCCTCCAGCAAGTCGGCGGCGCGCAGATCCTCCCGGGCCAGCTCTTGGGCGGCAGCCTGCAGCAGTTGGTCCACTTCGGGGTTCAGCTCTTTGTCCCACGCGGGACCGGGCGGCAGCAGCGCCCGTAACTGCGCGTAGTAGTCGGAGGCGGTCCTTATCGCCACAGCACACCCCCATAGGTCAGCATCTCGTTGCGCGCCGCTACCACGTCGGCAGCCGGGCTGATCAGCTGATGATCACGCTCACCTAGCGCACCACTGATGGCCTCGCCGATGTGCGTCCAAAGCAGGCCGGCGCCAAGGTCCGACTCGCGGTTGTGCAGATCGACCAGGGCAGCCTCCACTGCCCGGCGTACTGCGCCGCTGTCGGGGATAATCTTCAGTTCGTACTGAACCGGCTTTTCCAGCGGCGGCAGTACATACAACTCGGCGGTGACCGGGCGCTGTTTCTCGATGTACGCCCGCACCTCTTCGCAGGCTGCTGCGCTGGGGATGGGGTCTAGATCGCCGTCACGGACGAAGAACAAACCCACCGTGCCCGGCCCCATCCAGTGCCGCACAAGCCAGGCACGGGTAACGCCCGGGACTTCCAACGCCCAGGTCACATAGTCATCTTGGTTGCCGCCGTGAGGGATCACCTGATAGGAGCGAATCACCCGGGCGCGCAGCGCCTCAATGCTCTCTTGTTCGGTACCGCCCTGCAGGCCAGGTGCATCAACGGTCACCGTGTCATTGATGCCCAGCACCGGGGAGATTAAGCGCAGGAGCGTACCGGCTGGGGTATTACCCAACTGGCCGGCCTCCAAGGCTTCCAGCTTGACCGTGCCGCTCTGACCGGCCAAGACAACGCTGGCCGTCACGCGAAAGCGCACACCGTCATCACGCTGCAGCAGCACGCCTGCATCGAGCAGCGCCGAGGCAGCACCGGTAAAGGTCGCGGCACCACTGGAAACCACCGCCTCCAAGCGGTCATGCTTGAGCCGCACCCGGGCCATTCGCCGCAAGGTGTCTTCATCCGCTGTATCCGGCAGGATCTGCGCGGCGATGTATTCCTGATGCCCGTAGCGCCCGAAGGAAGCCGCCGCCTGCACCCGAGCCAGCACCTCGGCGTCGGATCGCAGCAGGGCCGAGCCGCCCAGGTCAGACTGCGCCCGGCTGATCAGCGCGGGCAAACTTGGGGTTTCAAACGGCATTGATCACCACCCATAAATTCTCAAATGGAACGTCGATGGTTCGGCCATCGCGCAAGGTCAACACCACCCGCATTGCCAGCCGGTCAACACCGCGTGTCGTCGTTACGCCCACGGCCGTAACGCGCCCGTCTTCCAGCATCCAGGCCAAGGCCTCGCGGGCGAAGGCTTGAGCATCCCGCTCGGTGTCCGCCGTCAGCGTCCGCCGGCGCAACAGCCACAGGCGAGAGCCGATACGGTCGTTGGCCTGCGTGGGGAAACTGTCGCCCCACCAGCCAAAGCGCTGGGCGTCATCGAGCGGGTCATCAGGGCTTGCACGGCGCCAGGTCAAAAGACTGATCTCTGTCGCCCGACGCCAAGCCCGGTCGGTGTCGTCGCTTTCAATCAGCGGCATATCACCCTCCTGCCACTGGCTTTTTGTCCGAGCCTTCATGAACGTGCTGCATCTGGCTCACACCACCGGCAACCTGATCGCCCGCTGACTCGATACGGCCCGTGGTGCGAATCACAGGCGTGTCAAACTCCACGGCGTCGTCAGCCTTGACCTTAAGCGTCAGCGTCTCGACCTCGATCACCCGCCCGCGCTTGAAGTGCAGGTAGTCGCCCTCGTCGGTGTACAACGCCACCTCGCCACTTTTCAGCCCCTGCAGGCGAAACTGTCGATCAGCGACACACACCACCACGCCATGCGAACGGTCGCCCCCCACAAAGAGTGCGATCCCCTCGGCGCCCGGGTGCGCGTTTGAGGTGAAGCCATAGGGCTCAAAGTGCTCCAGGCCGTCTTTCACTTCACCGGCCAACAGGCGCATCTGCAGGCTTTGCAACTTGCTCGTCGCCTTGACCATCGTGACCACACCCCGGGCCAAAATCTGTTTTAGTCCGCTCATTGCTCGGGCTTCCAATCTGCTGGGATCAGGTATTCAAAGTTGTCCGCCTTGCCGCCTTTCTTGAGCTTGCGGCTGTTGTGCGGGTCTTTCGGTTCAGGGTCGAAGCTGTCCGGCGGGGCCACCGTGATGTTGGCCACGGTGCCGCTCTCATCCAGGCTGTACTGGATTTCACTGATGAGCATGTCGCGGTCGATACCGACCCAAGGGTCGACAACCCGCACAATCATGTTGTGCAGCCACAGCGCCCCATTCGACTGCCGCCAACCCTGAACCTTGTACTGCAGGGTCAGCGCCTTACCCATGCGGCTGCCGCGTTCCCAGTTCGCCCGCGCCTCGGCAAGGCCGGGGGTCATCTGGCCGCTTTCGTGAATCATCAGTACCCGCTTACGCGCCGCACGCGGGTCCGTGACTTCAGCCTGCACCTCGGAGGCCTTGGCGCCGTGTTCGTCATCCGTGCCCGAACGCTGGCCAACAACCTTGTAGTCGGAGAACACCCCGGAAAAGTCGAGCGACGCCGAGCCGGTCAGGATGTTCTGGCCCAGTTCCAGCCGGTCAACCGCCCGCCCCGCGCTGCCCGGGTTGACGATCACCAGACGCCCCCGTGAATCGTCGGTGGACAGCAGCCGGGACAGCGTTAGCAGCCGGTCTATCGACTCAAACACCGTCTCCCCGGGCTCAATGCTGTGCTCAGCCAATTTGGTAGTCTCGGCCACCTGGCTCAGCACCTTGACCCCGTAGGGCTCGGCCAGGCTCTGAACGATCTGCTGCACACTCTGGCCACGCCACTGCCCGGGCTGATTGATCGCCGAGCAGTCGACCAGATCGGCCGTCAGCGAACGCCCGCTAATCGCCCGGTTCACCGTCTTGCTGTCGTAGTTCACCGGAGTAGCGAAGACCCACCCAGTCAGCACCAGGTCATCACCAATCAACACCTCGCAGAAGTCGCCCTGCCTTACCGGAATTTCCTCAGCCTGATCCGGCCAGCGCCACGTCACATCCAGCGAAAAATCTCGGGTCTGTCGCTCGATGCCGGCACTGATGCTGGCTTTCTTCCAGCCGCGATAATCCAGGCCGTTCACGCGCAGCGTGACAGCGTTTAACGGGTTCATGGGTTACTCCTGGGCGATGTGCAGCACCCCGACAGGCAAGAACCCCGGGTGCGGCACTTTGTTACGCGTAACGATTTCAGCGGCGCGGGATGCGTCGCCAAAGCACTGATAGGCCAGCACCAATGCGGGCAGGCTTTCCTTCGGCTCAATCTCAACCAGGCGAACGCCCGAACGGGCCACCTCGGAGAGGTGCCCTTTAACGTGCTTGCGCACCGCCTCGATCACCTCAAAGTGTTCATGCGATGCCGACAGCCCGGCCTCCCACAGCGCCGCGCTAAGCCCATCACGCAGGCTAATCACGTCATCTGCTGCCGGGACTTCTGGCCGCTCCAGGGGTGACGCCACCTGCTGCGCCAAGGCTGGAACACCGGGCAGCTCGGCAGGCGCTGACACCACCGGCATCAGCGCGGCTGCCCGTACGGCCTTGACGATCAAGGCATCACGCATCAACTCCCGTGCCGCCTTGACGGCAGCGGCTGTCGCCAGCCCGCCCGGTGGGTTGGTCATCAGGTCATCGAACTGCTGTTCGGCCATCAACTGCCGGGCCAGTTCAAGCTGTGACGTGATGCCACGACCCGAGTCCACGAACCCCGAAAAGACCTCTTCGGTGCTCGCCAGGCGCGCCACGGTATTGGCAAACTCTGGGTCAGCCGCCACCGTGGCAGAGCTGCTGGACGAC
Source organism: Pseudomonas sp. HLS-6 (assembly GCF_002753995.1). Lineage (NCBI taxonomy): Bacteria > Pseudomonadati > Pseudomonadota > Gammaproteobacteria > Pseudomonadales > Pseudomonadaceae > Pseudomonas > Pseudomonas sp. HLS-6. The sequence continues at coordinate 1,333,629 of NZ_CP024478.1, read as the reverse complement.
GGCGACCAGCTGTAACCCGACGACCGAGTGCTGCCGCCCACGCTGGAAAACTGCGCCCGGATCATGGCCGAGAAATTACCCGGGGCATTGATCAGCATGTCAGCCAGCGCCTCAGCCGAACTGACAAGGCCAAGCACCTGGCTAAACTCCCGCTGAATCGCCATCTGAATCCCGGCGATACTGTTCTGCAGCGCCGTTACCGCCATGCGCGCCCGGTTGACCACCGCCATCGCGGCTTTGTAGCGGGCCAGCGCGGACTCCAGAAAGCTCTCGCTGGACGCCTCTACCTGCCGCGAAGCCTTGGGCACCCCGACCGGGTAGCCCTTTTCCCCGGCTTCGATAAACACCAGCTCAAACCGCACGATGCCGCCCTCGCGGCGCTCATGCGAAACTTGGCAGCCATCCCCGGCGGTGACCAGCAAGCGCCCGAACCACGGATGTACCAGCTCGCCCGCCCCGGGTTTATCCAGGGCATTGAGCAGATCGTCCCGCCGATCCAGGCAATCGTCACCGCCGATAAAGGCCGTCAGTTTGATTTCGCGGGTCTTGCTGCCCATGTCCTCCACCAGCGGCTTGTCCCGCTGGGGGTATTCGTGGACCTGCACCCGCCGCCCGACTGGCGTAGCGTCACTGTCGACCAGAAACGCCACGCCGCGAAACGAAGCCGGGTGCAGTTGATCGCGCCACGTCGTCATCCTGCCTCCCTACCCAATGAGCGATAACCGACTGACGGGCTTACCGACAGCCCAGGTTGATTGGTCTTCGCAGGATCAACACGCATGCCCGGCGGTGCATTTTCAAAGCGCACCACCATTGACCCCTCCAGTTCGGTGCGAGCCGCGGCTGTCGCAGCAGCAGCCTGAACCAACGAGCCACGGCTTTGCGGCAGGCTTCCTGCAGGCAAGGCCGAGCCACCCGCGCTTAGACTTGGTCGACCAGTACCCGAAGCCTGAGCAACCTGAGTACCCGGTACCACACTAACCAACGCCAATGGCGCCATGCCGGGCAACGGCTGATTGGCAGGGTTACGCATCAGGCTGGCCACCCTCGTGGCCTCTGGCATCAACTCAGGGGCTTGAGCAATCGGCTCATTCAGGCTTCCAGGCACTGGCGCTTTTAGCAAATCACCAGTAGATGGAATGCTGAACCGAGCGGCCATGGCCTGTTGATTAGCGGCGGCCTGGGCGCCTGCGTTGGCCACCAACAAGGCGCCATCCCCCTGCCCCAAGACCTCGCCGTTTAGTTGGTTTTTGGCATAAGCGGCGCGCTGAACTTTGGCCGTGATGCCCTCGCCGCCGTCATCCATCCCCATGAATTTCATAATGGGTTCGATGTACTTACTGACCGTATCCCACAGATCTTTGAAGAACTTGGATACCGGCTCCCAGTTTTCGATGATCATGCCTAGCGGCGTCCAGGAAGCGAACGCCTTGAAGACATCCCAGGCGGGCACTGTATATGCCTTGATAAGCTCCCATAGCGCCGAAAAAAAAGGCGCCACAGTCGACCAGTTCGCAATCAGCACACCCGCTGCAATCGCAACACCACGCACAACTAGGCCGATAACGCTCATTTTTGCCACGCCATCCATCAGCACGAGTGCTGCAGTAGCCCCCGCCGTGGCCAAGCGCAACACGGTGAAGCCGACCGCTGCGCCGATGATGCTCTTGATCAGCCACGGGTGCGCGCCGGCCAACTGGGTCACGCCGGTGATGATCGGCCCGACCGTCGCCATGAAGTCGTTAAGCGGCGGCAGTAGTACAGAACCGACCGTAATGCCCAGCCGGGTCACGCGGTTCTTCAACTGCTGCAGAGCGTTTGCCGTCGTAGCCGCCCGAGACGTGTACTCTCCCTGCATGGAACCGGCGTATTTCGTCGAATCCCCAACACTGGCCAGATTGCTTTTCAACAGCTGCAAGTTGGTCAAGAGCGGGGTAATTGCCGCCACTGACTCACTGCCGAACAGGTTGGTCAGCAGCGCCGGACGCTTGGCCGCGTCCACTTCGGAAATCCGCTTGAGCAGGTCTAGCATGGTGCCCTGCGAATCCTTCTGCATGCCCTCCGCGACTTTCTTGGAGTCCAGGCGCAACGACTTGAAGGCCTCGGCTTGTGACTTGGTCGCAGCCGTCCCCTTTGTCATGGCCAGCATGAAATTCTTGATGCCCGTAGCCGCAACATCCTGCTTCACGCCGACCATCGTGGCGCCAATCGCTGCGATCTGCGCCGAGGAAAAGCCCGCTACCTCACCCAGCGCCCCCACTTCGGTCACGATCGAGGACAGCTGCTTGGTATTGACTGGCCCAGAGTTCCCCAGGTAGTTGATCTGGTCTGCCAGCTCTACCACGCCATCTTGGGTCAAGCGGAACGCCGTGCGCCACGTTGCCATCATCTTGCCGGATTCGTCAGCCGTCTGGTCGAAGGCGACACCCATTTTCACCGCGTCTTCAGCAAACTGCTTCAGGTCTTCCCGGGCGATACCCGACTGACCACCCGCCGCGACAATCTGCGCGATGCCTTCGGCAGCCATCGGCAACCGCTCGGACATGCTCAGCACGTCCTCACTCATTTCCTTGAACTGGGCCGGCGTCTCAAAGTTGACGACCTTCTTGACGTCGGCCATCGCGCTTTCAAAGCCGATGGCAGCCTGAACCCCCATGACAAAAGGGGTCGCAATGGCACCCCCTTGAATCGCATCCATGAAGGTGATTTTGCCGAGGCCTGAGCTATTCAACTGCTTGCGCAGAACGGCTGCGTTCTTGCGCACCCCACTCAACACCGGCGACAACTTGTCGACGCCAGTGATGAGCGCCTTTAGCTGGAACTTATCCGCCATTGCCGCCCCCTAACATCGCCTGGATTCGCCACGCGTTTTCTTCACTCTCAAACAACTGGTCTAACGGCCAGTTCATGACCTCGTTCGGGTTCACTTTCCAGAACCAGGCGAGGTCATAGACCAACTCGGTCAGTTGCTCGGGGCTTCGGAATCGGGGGCTTTCGTCGCCGGCTTCAGGAAAAAACCAATGACCATCCACACCAGTGTGTTCAGGTCGAAAATGTCCAGTTGGTTAACCGAGCTGGGGGGAATGCCGGCACACACAGCAATGTACTTCGATGCAGCTTCAGTTTCGGCAACTGGTCGATTGTCTTCGCCCAAGACGTAGGGAAACACTTTGATGTTGCGAATTTCCTGAGGGGTTGGGCGACGCAGGGTCAGTTCGGTCAGTTGATCACCGTGAGCCTGAATCGGTACGGCCAACTTATGGGTAGTAGTGCTCATTATTGCCAGTCTCCAGAAATACCATCGAACTTGATCGCAACCTTTGCGTCATCGGCAGACATTTTCATTTCGTCCACCACATACGCACCGGACAGCACGTAACAACTGCCGTCCTTGAACTCGGCGGTGACCGTCATGTTGGTGCCGTTTTCCAGCTTCGCCTGAGGGAAACCCGGGGTTTTGACCGCATCGACCGACACATAGGGCGTCAGGTCTTCTTCCTTGAACACCCCCGTGGTAATCGTCTCGCGCTTGAACTTGGACAACGGCACCTCAACGCCGCCGGTAATCGTCAACTGCTCGCCGTCGACCTTGATGTAACAGGTGCCCGCGACTTTCTGACCCATAAAGGGATCTCCCATAAAAAAGCCCGCACAAGGCGGGCCGGGGTGGATGTGGAAGGGTTACGCCGCGTCTTCGTACTGCAGGCGGAACTGATAGAGCAGCGCAAACACGCGCAACTGATTGACCAGATCCGGCGGGAACAACACGTTCAGGCGGTTCGGGTTGCTCGCGTCGCGCTCGACAATCAGCTGCGCCTTGAACAGCTCGGTGTTCTCAACGATCCCGGCGCGCTCCAGCTCACGATACGCCGCGATCAGTTCGCCACGGATCACCAGCGGCGTGACGATTGCCTGGCCAGCGCCGAAGTTGGTGCCATCGTTGGCCAGCTTGCAGCGCCCGTACTTGCTGGTAATCCGACTGCGCAGGTAGCGGATAACGTGCGCCGACTGGTGCAGCGTTTCGCTGTCCAGATAGGAGTCATCCGGCTGGCCGAAGGCGTTACGCTGGTAGGTCGTCACGGCGCGCTGAATGCGGTACTCGCCGCCACTGCTCGATGCCGTAGCAATGCCGCTTTTCAGCAGGGAATCCGCCTCGGACAGCATGAAACGGTCGCTCGCAGCAGCGGGAGCAATAGCCCCCAACACACCGGTCTGCGTGGGCCGAGCCGGATCCGCGCTGATGAACACCGCCGTGCGTGCCCCCCACTGCGCCGCGACCTCCCAGACGGGCTGGGGCACGCCAGGTTCAAAGCCGTGAATCGTCATGTGCGGGTCATTGCGCAAGCGTCCCGCCGCCACCAGTTGGCCGAGCGTGCCGCGCTTGGCGCTGTACACATGGCCATAGAGCTGCTTGGCCCACGACCAGCGACCGGCGCTGTCATCCATGACGTCTTTCCAGTCATCGAGCGTAGCGCTGTCGGTCCAGGGCTGGGTGATGAACTCAAACTCTTCATCGCCCAGCGCTGCCAGCGCCATGGCCATGTCAGGCGAACCGACACCGCCAGTCATGGCAGTGACTGCCAGCACCAGGCCTGCCGGCGTTACCTCGCCATTGACGCGGCCCAGGCGATTCAGCTCGACTTGAATGTCGTTGCCGAGGTCACCCTTGAACTTTGCCGTCAGCGTCACGACAGCGCCTGCAGCCTGAGCAGTAACAGGCAGGTCAGTAGCCGCGTTGATGCTGGTCGCCAAGCCGGTGGCCACCGCCTCAGCCGACGCCGAGGCAACCACGGCAGAGCGTACACGTTGGCCAGCTACGTAGAGGTTGATCAAGCCCGCCGCTGTCACGCTGCCCGTTACGGTAACGCTGCAGGTCGCTGCCACGCCGGTATCGACCTTCAACGGCAGGCACCAGACCTCACCGGCAATGTCGATAGCGCGGTGCTTTTGGTGCATTGCGGCCAGCATCGAGCCGGCGCCGCCGATGGCAATGGCTTCAGAGGTCCGCGACACCAGCACCAGGCTACCGATTTCGGCGGCATCGGCGTTGTCGTTGACCTGGCCAATGATCAGGCGGCGAAGTCCGGCACCGGCGCCGCTGTTCGCCATCGAGTTATCAACCTCGGCGTAGAACAGCGGGACACGAATATCAGACGAAATACTGCTGAAACCGACGCTCATACCTTGACCTCTTTCTTGGGCTTGGTTTCTACCACGTCACCCACATTCAGGCGGCGCACCCAGTACGCGTTGCGGGGCACATAGGCGCCCTCTTCGGGCAGCAGTTCGCCGCCCTTCTCCGGCATCGGGTTGTCACGCCCCGCTACCGGCTTCAGGTAAATCTGAGTCATTGAGATAAGTCCTCTCGGGTTTTGATTTCGATACGCCCGTCAGGCCCCTCGGGGGCGACATTCCGGTCGACCACGGGGTCGATAAAGTCGAACGACGTGTCGACCCCCTCCAGCGCAGGCAGGCCCAGCAGCGTGCATTCCTGCCATGTTTCCGGGCTGGTACCAGACCCAATGGTTAAGTTGCCCAGCTGGAAGTCAGCGAAGAACCGGAACCGGTAAACCACCCGATCACGGTCGATTAGCAGCAAAGAACCGCCGTCATACAGCAGCTGCCCGTAATCCTTATCAGGCTCAAACCCAACCAGAGCGCGCCAGAGACTGGCCCGAACCAAATGCAACTGGTCGGCAACCTGCTGCCCGCGCTCGTCGTAGTTCTTCAGCACGACGCACACATCAATGGCGTCCCTGACCTGCTGAACAATGACGTTCTGCTGATCCGGCTCATCGGCCCCGTCGCCGGTGGGGATCACATACGCTGCAGGCAGCTTCATCAGCGCACTGCCCTTTACCGGGTCCCAATCCAGACCACCCGCCACCCGGTTTTCAAAAGACGGGCAGCGCTGTTTCAGTTGCTCGATCACTGGGGTGATTCGCATGCTTTCCTCGCGGGCACAAAAAAGCCCCATTACGGGGCCTGAGCGGCGCCTGTGGCGTCAGTTCAACAGCGCATCGGCAAAGGTCTGCCGCAGGATGCGCTGGACGTCCGCCTTGGTGTCCGCCAAGGCATCGGTCATGTAGTTGTCTCGCGGCGTGATACGCCACCCGTTTCCCTGCCGGGCAGCCACCAACGCCTGCCGCTGGCCACTGGCACGGCGATTACTCTTTCCACGCCCCTTGCCCGGGGCTAACGCCCGAGGCCTGGCCCCAAGCCGCACCCCATAGTGCAGATACGCGGGATAGAACTCTTCCATGCTTTCGGTCTTGGTCGGCGCAATACGGACCAGAAAGCCAGAGCGCGACACCTTGTAGCTGATCGAGTCGACCGTCGCGCCGGTTCGATTCTCCGGGTAGCCTGCCTGCCCACCGCCAAGCGCCAGGTTCATCTGCGCACGGCCAGTAACCAAGGCACCAACCTTACGCATGCCTGCCCGAACCTTGCGCTTGTTGAAGGCTTCAAAGTCGAACTTTTCAAAGCCTTCGATATGCAGGTAGCCGTCAACGGAAACCGAATTGCTCATCGCTTCCCCCTTCGCTGGTAGGCGGACCATCTGGCCCCAGCTCCTCAACTTCGATCACCGACCACACCATGCGCCCTGCCAGATCGGTTGGCCGGCGGACGCGAAACACCCGATCATGCCAAACGAGTTCATGCGCCGAGTCCAAGCCCGGAATGTGGCGGCAGCAAAGGCGGTGAGTGATCTTGTTGCCGGTTTGTTGAGCATTGGCATAGGTCGCCGTTCCCAGCGGCTCAACCTTTACCCAGCGGTTGCAAACGTGGGTGAACTCAGGCGCCAGGCCGGCACCTGCTGGTTTGTCGACACGAACTCGAACAGCCATGCGAGCGCGAAGCTCGCCCGAGGAAGGCTCTCTGATCGCCATGGCTAGAACCTCGGCGGCACGGTGATATCCGACAACAGGTGGTCAACGAAGCTCGACGGGACTTCAGCCAGGGATTGCCCGACGACCAAAAGCCCCCGGTGGGTGAATACCGTTTCCGCCGCCATCAGCAACCAACTCAACACACCGGGGTAGGCCTCCAAGTCCACACCAGCCCGGTAACGGATTCGCAGTCGGCCATCGGGTCGGCCTCTTGGAAAGTGCAGGTAGCTCTCCCTCCCTCCTTGGCTAAGTTCCACCTCGCCGGTAAACGGACTTACCTGCCCGGCGTCTCCCAGCACTACCACGGACTCGACGGCAACCACCTGGCCAACATCCAGCGAATGCCCCGACGGATACGCCGCCGGCCAGTCCTCCTCGTAGATCGCTTCACGGATTGCCGCTCCCGTCTTCGATTCGCCTTGGCTCGTCACTCCGGGGATGATGATCAGGTTGATCAGCTCGGGCTGAAGATCTTCCGGTTCAGCCTGACACTGATACGCGACCTGCTCCAACGTCAGCACGGGCGCCCCCGTGTAGGCAATGCGGCGCGCCATGATCAGGGCTTGTCTTCGTCGTCTTCCGGATCAGTTGTGTCCGGATCTTCATTCGGTGGTGGCTCCGTCGATGGGCCGGACTGCGCTGGCACTTTCGCAGCCGGGGCCGGCTTGCCCTTACCGCTACCGGACTTGCCAGCTTTCTTGCCTTCGTACAACTCAGCACGGCCGCCATCGATCAGCGACTGCGCTACATCTTCCTCGAAACCCGCTACCTCGCCCTTGCCGTAGCCACGCCAGGCGCCGGTGAACATAACAATTGCCTTTGCCATAAACACTCCATCCAGTTGAGCGGCCCCGGCTCATCCGGGGCCAGGGATTACATGCCAGCGCCCCACTTCACAGCGACCGCGACCACGATGCTCTCGACATGGCGCGGGCCGAAGTCGTGCTTCGCGATCACACGAAGCAAGGTCTGGTCACGCTGGAAGGCGCTGACCAGTTCGCCTTGGGCGTCCTTGTAGGAAGCCTCGTTGCTGAAGCTGAGGGTCAGGTCCATGTCTTCACCGATCATGCAGTCAGCGAAGTTGACGAAGTAGATCTCGGTTTCGTTGCCGTCAGCACCCAGGTTCACTGGGATCTGGTTGCTCAGGCCGACTGGGTAGCCCTTGAGCATGCCAGCATCGATCTCCGGGTAGGCCTTGTTGCCGTTGCCGTCTCGCAACGACTGCAACCAACGCAACACACGCGGCGCCATCAACCAGCCGCACGACTTCATCATCACGTTCGCCGTTTCCAGGCGCAGCATCATCCCGCCCAGGAACAGATCGATCTTCTCCAGGGTCAAGCCATCCACCACGGGCGCAGGCAGGATGTTGAACGGCAGCGCCCAATGACGCATACCCTTGGGCAACGAACCGGAACCGTCAGCACGGATGAAGTGCAGATCCTCCGACAGCCCCATGCTGACAGTCAGATCGTTCAGCACCAGCCCATCGACGCGAGGGTTAACCCCGCTCATGGCCAGCAGATCGTTGGAGATCGGCACGATGGCCGCTGCTTTCTTCGCCGACAGCTTGGTGTCAGCGAACGTCATGCCGGTGATCGGGATATCGGTATCGCTACCGATGTAAGTCACCACAGTGTTGCCGGTGATACGTGGTTGGGTCAGGTTGCCGTTGTTCAGCGGCAAGCTGGTCACCCCCATCTTGCGAACAATGGACACAGGCCGAAGCGACTCAATGATGTCCGTCGCGAAGTTCTGCGGCACCAGAACTCCGCCAGCTCCTGGAGTAACGGCGCTCAGAGCCATGTGAACATCAGCAGGGAAACCGCCGTCTTTGGCCATCTGAGCAGCAGTCTGCTGGTTGCCCTGCGCAGCAGCCAGCAGGCGCGCCATCTGCGCCATACCAGTGCCGGGCTTGGCCTTTTCGCTGAACGGGCCGGAAATGCTGCCTTGAGGTGGGCTGGTAGCGCCTTGGGCCGACTCGCTGACCGGCACCGCGCTCGCAGCCGCCATCCGCTCAGCCGACTCTGCACGACTGATCTTGGCGGTCAGATCGTTGATCTGCGATTCCAGGCTGGTGAACTGCTGCAACTGCTCGGCGCTCAAGCTCCCACCACCCGCCTCGATCTGGGCCAGCGCCTGCACCTGGGCAACCAGACCGGCGCGTTCGTTACGCATTTGAAGTACAAGGGACATGCTGCCTCCTGGGCATAAAAAAACCCGCACTAAGCGGGTCTGGATTCAGTTGTTACGGTTGATAGGGTCAAGCGAGCGATTGCATCGCCAACGCTGCTGCACGCACGCTGATGCGGCTTGATTGGCGCGTTGCGCGGTTCTGCGCAACAGCACGCGACAATTCATCAACGGTGTGCTGAGGGTTCTGCATGCGGTCAGCCAACCCTGCATTGATTGCATTCTGACCGCGATACAGCGCGGCCTCGGTGGCGATCACCTTGGCGACCGGCAAGCCGCGATACTCGGCGACAGCATTCACAAACATCTGGTAGCTCTCCTGCACCAGCTCGTCGAGAAAGGCCAGTGACTGCTGCGTGATAGGCTCATGCGGCGACAGGTCGTTCTTGTGCGCCCCAGCAAACACTGTGGTCACCTTGACGCCCATCCCCTCTTCCATCTTCGAGCGGTCCATGTGGCTGGCAATAACACCAATGGAGCCGACCCCACTGGTGCGACTGACCACCAGCTCACTGCAGGCCGATCCGATCAGGTAGCCGCCGCTGTAGGCCATGAAGTTGACCAGGCCGGTGATCGGCTTTTGCGCGGTCATCGCCCGAATATCGTCGGCCAGTTCGAAGGCACCTACGGCCGAGCCACCGGGGCTGTCGATATCCAGCACGATGTGCTCGACCATCGGATCACCCACAGCACGCTGCAGCTGGGAGCGCAGCGTTTCATAGCTGGTCATCGTCTCGCAGGCATTGAGGTGACTTCCACGGCTGACCAACACACCGCTGACCGGGATGACCTCAATGCCACTCTGGGCAATGGCATTACGCCGTTGTTCGTCTGCGAATGCCACACGGTCGATGGGATCGTCATCCTTCCACAGCTGCGCTGCGCCGGTACCGAGATTGACGATGTTCAGGCTCATGGTCTGGTTGGCCCAGCGCACACCCAGGTCGAGCATATCGGGCGTAACCAACAGGGGTTGATTGAATAGCAGGCTGGACGCCCGCAGGTAAGATTTACTCATTGGGCAAGAATCCTCCCGATCTCGGCATGCTGCATTTCCAACTGGGCACGCACGGTGGGGTTGCTCAGGTCGGGCTGTTTACCAGCGTCGACCATGTTTAGGGGCTGCAGGTAGATCTCGCCGCCTTGCACCGGTGGCATGTTCTCCAGGCGCCGAATGTCGTTGACACTCAACCAGCCCCACTGTCGACCAATGGCGTAGGCCTCATAGCGGCTTTTCTGGTCGCCGCGCAGCAGGCCGGACAAGTTGAACTCGATGAAGTAATCCCGCCGATCCTTCGGCAGTAGGAAATCGCGCATCATTGCCTGTTCATGACGCTTCACCCACGGCAACAGGGCGAACACCACGAACTGAATCATCAGTTGCTCAAGGGTGTTGTAATTGGACTTATCCAGGTCGTTCACCATGGGCAGCGGGATCTTGTAGATCCGCGCAATGTCCAGCCCGGTCAGCTTCATGATGCCGACGATCTCGGCGTCGACGTTGGTCATCGACACTGGCTTGAAGGTCATCCCTTCCTGCAGCAGGGCGACCTTCTTGGCATTGTCCATGCCACCGAACTTCTGGCCCCACTGGTCAACGATCTTGTCGATGATTCCCTGATCCTTGATCGCGGGAGCCTCGCGGGGCCGCTCGATCACGCCGGACACCGCCACGCCGTTGGCGAAACTCTTGCCCGTGTATTGGCGAACAGCCTGGGCCAAGCCAATCGCGTCAGCGTGCAACTCGATGGGCGACATGCCGATGTAGGGATTGGTTCCGAACCAACGGACGTGGTGAACCATACGCATCGGCAGCGCCTCGCCACTGCCGATCCGGTAATACGGCAACAGGTCAGCGCCCTTGAGCACCTGCACCTGATCGTTCTTGAGCGACCACAGCGCGGTGACGTTGCCGTCCTCACGCCGGTCGATGAAGCTGTAGGCGTTGCCCCGTAGGCTGGCCGCCCCCTGATGCCGCTCCAGATACTCGCACGGAGTCTGGAAAGGGTTCGGCTGATAGCGCAGCACGTCGTACAGAGGATGGTTGATAGCCGATTCCCGCTGCCCTTTCTCCTTACGCTGGTAAAGCTCCAGCGGTAACTGGGCCACCGTCTCAGCCAGCAAGGTCAAGCAGTTCTGCAGGATCGGCAGGGCCAGCGCAGTATCCGGGGTTACCGTCACACCTGCAGAGCTTCGACCTCGACCGATCAAGCCACGCCAGAAACTGCTTTCCGGGTTTGTCAGTGTGCCCGCGCCCGAGGCGCGCAAGCCTGAAAAGAACATGCTCAGCCCCCTCCCCCAGCCACCTGGCGCGCCGCTGCCTGATCAGCCAGCCTTGCCCAGGCCAACAGCCCGACTCCGGCGACGATAAATGCAGCTGGCTGGTACAGCATCCAGATGCCCCCAACCAGCAGTGCAAACCCCAGCAGGCCCGCCAGCCAAGACAAAATTTGCAACCTCATATACCTACCCCTTCGTCGTAAACCGACGTGCCTGATGCTTCGGAAATATCACTGCTGATGCCAACCGCCATCACGGCAGCAACGATGCCGTCGATGCGGCCTGTGGCTTTGGATTTGTCGACCTTCCGGTTGTTGGCCGGATCGAACACGATCACCGCGTTGCCCGCGTTCCAAGTCATCACCGGGTTGTCATCGTGCAGGAGGGTCTCGACTACCTCAGTGGATGAGTCGACTTCAGACACAACCTCATAGTCCTCCAGGTCCAGCTCAATCACCGCCGACGGCTCTGCTTTGCGACCCAACAGGCGCCGCTCGAACTCATCGACGGCCGGCCCCATATCCTTGAAGCCTTGGCCGAACGGCTTGAGCTCGGGCAACGTGATACCGTTGTCGTTCATCAATGACAGCAAGTCCTCGATCCGCCACCGGTCGTAAGCGATCCGCCGCACGTCGAAGTAATCGCAGATAGTTTGCAGGCGCCGCAGCACATGCAGCTTGCTGATAGCCCTCCCTGGTGTGGTCTCCAGATGGCGCTCCTTGATCCATTGCAGATACGGCACGCGGTCGCGCTTCTCCCGGCCAGAAAGATCGTCGTCGGGGATCCAGAAGTACGACAGCGAGCGCCAGTGCGGATCGTGCGGCATCGGGCTGAACATCAGCACGAATGCGGTCAGGTCCGTGGTACTGGAAAGGTCCAGCCCACCAACGCATGGTCGGTTGCGCAAGACGCGCATCGGCACCCGTTCAGCAGCACCGCGCCAGATCTCCCAGGACAGCCAAGGCGATGTAGCCTGGGTCCACTCGCAGAAGTTCAAACGCCTGACAACGGCCTCTTTCGCTGGGAGTCCCTTCGCTTCGGCCACCTGCTCCCGCAAGTATTTGCGGCCTGGGATGCCGTCGGTCTGGCCCTCCAGAATGAAGTCCAGCGAGGGGTTCACCTTCGGCCAGCATGACTCGTCCTTGAACGGGTCATCACCCTTATCCAGCGAACAGATGAAAGCAAAGAACGCATCGTTGTCCTCTTTGCCCTCGCAGATTCGCACGCCCAGGTCGTGATACTGACCGCACACCGAGCCCTTGTCGGAGCCGCTGTTAGTAATCATCACAATCAAGGCGCGGCGCCGGAACTTGGTACCGGCCCGCATCATGTTCACCGCGCTGGCCGTCTTGTGCTCATGCAGTTCATCGATCAGCGCGATGTGAGGCCGAGGGCCGGACTGGCCTTCGTCGGAGCTGATCGGGCGGAAAAAACTATGGGTGCCGGGATAGAACAGGTTCCAGACCTTCTCATCGCGACCCGATTGCACCAGGCGCGCCGAGAGGTGTGGCGCCATGTTCACCATGCTGACCGCATCGCGGAACAGGATCTGCGCCTGGTCTTTTTTCGTTGCGGCAGCGTAGATCTCAGCCCGTTGCTCACCGTCAGCGACCAGCCCATACAGCCCGATCCCACCGACCAGGGGCGACTTGCCCGAGCCCTTGGCTGTCTCGATATACGCCTGGCGAAACCGACGATAGCCATCATCGGTGTACCAGCCGAACAGGCTACCGATAATGAATGCCTGCCAAGGGGCAAGGCGGAATGGCAGACCCTCGAAGTCACCGCCGTTCAGACACAGCACGTCCTCAAAAAAGCCGATGGCGCGCAGCGCCGCTTCAGCATTCCAGATCAGCCCGCGCTCATGTCCTTTTTCCAGATCCAGCAAATGACGCCGTGCAGCGTTGCGAACGTCTGGGCCAGCGATGATCGAGCCAGCCAGCACACAGTCAGCGAAGCGCTTTACCCGGCAGTCAGTTGAAATACTTTGCGGCAGCGTCTCGTCCTTCATTGGGGAACAAATCTCCTTGTGCCGCCGGTGCGGCTCTCATATTCCGGCGCGCCAAAGGAGACAACCCGAACTGAGCGCCGGCGGCGTTGGCACGCTTCTCGGCGTCGTTGGCCAACTGCCGCAGTACGTGGGTCTGCTGCGCGCCGGTCTTGAAGGTCTGAACTTCGCCGCCCAGGCCATCTACCGACTGAGCGTTGCGCTCAGCGATCAAGCGCTGGAAGCGCAACCAGTCGCCATAAGCCTGGCAGTATGTGGCGAGCGCCATCTGGTCGAGACGCGACACCCAACCCAGTGCCAGCAGCGCCTCAGTGATCCGGGTCCACTCGGCTGCTGCGTCACCGTCAAGGAAATCAGGCATAGGCGGCACAGCAGCCGGCACTGCCGGATCTTTGATTTCGTTCAACAGATCAGCCGGCGAACGCTTACTGCGGTTGCCGCTGAGCAGATGCACCGACGCGGGCAGACTAGGCCGCCCGGAGTTACCGTTTCCAGCCATGGGAAACCTCCAATTCTGATACCCCCCCTCCCTCATTTTTCCCGGTTTTGCACGCAGAGGGGGGCATGCGGTCAAGGAACAAAGGGGGAAAATGTCTTTTACCCCCCCTACCCCTGCCAGCCTGCCCGGCTGGGCCGGGGCGCCCACTGGCCTGCGCGCAGCGATCAGCGCCGGTGCCAGTGGTGATTCGGGTCGAGCGGAATGCCTGTTGCCGTGCAGCCCGCTACACGCCCACTTCGTTCAAGCCGTTGCTTGGCCGAGTCATGGCAGAGCTTGCACAGCGCCTGCCAGTTGCCCTGATCCCAGAACAACTTCCACGCAGCCTTGATCCGCTCAGGGTCGCCCGATTCCTTGGCGTCTTTCAGACGGGGCGGGATCTTGTGGTCAACCACCGACGCCGCAACAGGGCGGTGACCGGTAGAGCACATCGAGCAGAACGGACTCAGCGCCAGGAACGCATCCCGAGATTGCCGCCAGCGGTGGCCATAACCACGGGATGCACTGCTGCCGCGACGGTCATTGAGCTTACTCATTGCTGGTCGGGCACATCACAGACACCCAGGCGCTTTGCCGCCCACCGCTCGTACAAGCCAATCGCAACGTCTGCACCCGCCATCGCGGTGAGGCAACCGAACGCAGCCGACGCCCAGACCGAAACGCCCATGGAGTAAAGCAGCATGTTGGTCGACAACCCGCACACGATGCAGGCACCTGAACGCAGCACAATGCGCCGCGCCAACCCCCAACCACGAGCGCCTGCCTTATCCGCCCTCCACATCTCGCCGGACACGCCGCCCACCAAGGACAGAACGATTACCAGCCACAGCGGCATTTCGATTAACGCTTGTTGCTCATTGGTCATGAGAGCCTCATAGGTCGAATGCACGGCGCCGGAAAAAGAAAACCCCGCCAGATGGCAGGGTTCTCAATGCGCCGACGACTCGGAGCGGGCTTGCACAGCACAGTGCTTTGGGGAGCGCCTAAGCGCAATTTGCATATCGTGGCAACGTTTTACCCCCGACCGGAAAAACCGAAAAGAGGCAGTTTTCGGTTATCCGCTTCGACCCGACTTTGACACCACTTTGGCACCGCTTTGACACACTTTGCCCCGACGAACGGTATAGCCATGAACGGCGCCCATGCGCGCCATCAGGATTGTCATTACCTGCAGATGCAGCGCCTGCACCCAATTGCGGTAAGTACGATCAGCCCCTTCAGCCAGGCCAACCTCACGCATCTGCTCGCGCACCGGCACACCGTAGTGGTATCTGAACCGGGCCAGCTTCGCCAGCGCTTGGCCCCGATCATTGCGGCGCTCCAGCTCCGCAATGGCCGCATCAACCTCAGCAGCAGCGTAATCCATCCCTGCACCTGCCCCGGCGGGAAGCCGGGTACCAGGCGTGCCACGAGGCGCACTGCCCTTCCACTCCATGATGGTGCCCATCTGGCTGCCCAAGCTGGCCTCATGGCCGAACCGGGCTTGCTGCTCACCCCAATGCCGCATAAGGCTCTCGATGTCATCAATCATCCCTGAATCCCCCGAAAATCACGCACCCAACACAAAACAGCGATACCCAACACAAACCCAACACACATAAAACCCAATAAATTCAATATCTTTAGAGCCAGTGTGTTTACTGTGTTGGGTTTGTTGGGTTTTTCTTGGATCGCATGGGGATTCTTTTTCACCTGTTTATTGCGCTCAAAAAGAACGCGCATGCGCGTGCGCGACGACAAACCCAACACACCCACAACACCACCCCGGCAACCCGCATAAAATGCGGACTTGGCCTGTGTTGACCATAGAAAATCCACCCAACACAAACCCAACACACCCGCCACACACGCAGTCATGATCATGCTGCCAGCCCCTTAACATGGTCCCAGCCGTCGACATTCCACCCAGCCAGTCTTGCCTTGGCGCGCCACTTAACGACCGCCTCGCCCAGTTCGGCCGCTTTCAATGATGGGGGCAGGGAAGCCTCGGGATCATCGGGGAAGAAAAACGCCGCAAACCGCCGCGTGTTCCCGTCTGTCCAGGGTATCGGGCGGGTCTTCTCCACTACCGAGCTGATGAACAAAGAGAACTTCGTCTGGCTCATAGCGTGCTCCTTATTACGGTGGCACCATTCCAGAAACAGCGCGTACAAGTCCGAAGACTGGCAACAACCCCATAAGCCAGACCCAAGGTCGCCACAGCGCCAGAGGTGCAAGAAGGTCTGCCACGCGGCCCGACTCAGTGCAACGAGACGCTCCCGCGCCTCTGTCTTGGGCGGTCGAGTGCGCTGGTCGAAGTCCCCGATATCGATACCCAACAACCACCCATAAAGCGCTGCCACGCCGCCATTCGCCAGTTCGTACCCGATTGCTTTCTGCCGCTCGACGGGTAGCGTCTCCGTGGGCCACATCACCAGCATCCGGCGGTCACTGTCGCTGATCGGCCAGGGCAGGATCTCGTTGCTCAGGAACACGGCGTTCATGTGGTTGGATTCCTCCCACCCGTTGATGAACTTCGACTCCATCCGAACCGTCTTCCCGGTGATCATGTGCTTGATCTTGCCGACTTGGTTGTAGCGCTGATCGCGGCTTACAACCTCTTCAAATACGGCCCAAAGCTTGCGGCTCTGCCAAGCATTGAAACTACCCTCCAACTGAGTCTGCCCCACCGTGGCCGCGTACTGCCCGTAAAGAGCACCGAACACATCGGCGAACAACAGGCTCTTGCCCGAGCCCTCCATGATCGAGTGCATCAGTACAGCGGTATCCATCTTGGCGCCCAAGTGCTGCAAGGGGTAAGCCAGCCACTTGGTCAGCCAGTCCAGCGCTTTTTCATCATGGTTGCACAGGAAGGAAATCAACCAGCGCAGGTTCTCGCAGGCAGCATCATCACGCACCGGTTCAAGAGGCAAGCCTTCAAACGTATTGATGTACAGACTCGGATCCTTGGTCATGGTCGGGTCGAACACGATGTGATCAACATCTACCACTCGCCTGCTGGGGCTATTGAGCCAAAGTGCGTAGGCATCACCAAGGGCCATCTTGACGGCGCCCTCAGCAATGCGCCGCTTCTTCTCTCGGTCCCATACGTCCTTGGTGCCGTCGATATAGACGTAGCGCTCGATGGGCGACAACTGTAGGGCACCGCCTTTCTTGGACGACATGCGCCGGGCCTGCTCGATCTCCTGCACTTGCTCCGCCGAGGTCAGCTTCTTGTCGGCGAGCTCCATCCATTCTTTCGCCAAAGCTTTGCCGACCAATGCTTCAAACCCAGACTTTTTCATGGTCTTGGCCTTATCGAGATCCCACACGTGCGTGGTGCCTTCGATTAGGGCGAAACGCCGGAAAACGCCACCGATATCGATGCCTTCGCCGCCCCCCGCACCCCCGGTGTCGGAGGAGCTGACCTCACTAGGCGCGCTACCTTCCGATGGGGTATGGGGAAGATCCACGGTTTGCTCATCTGGCGCAGCTGGCTCTAGTTGTCGCGACTCGCCCTCCATTGAGGGGGCGCGGGGAAGCTCGCCCAGCGGTGGCGGCGACGGAGGGCGAGACTTCGCATCGATCCTGAGCATGCGGGCTGCCTCTCTCGTGGCAGCCCGGACATCCCCACCATGCTCCAGAATGCAGAACACATCGAACGCATCATTCTGATGTCCGTTGTTCAGCGGGTCGGAACTGTGATGGGAATAGAGCTTGTCATCTGTGATTGTCACCCCTGGCAGACCACTACTGCTCTGGGGGCACAGCCACTTGTTGCCGATCCGCTTGTATCCGTGCGCCTCAATCAGTGTGGCGAGGTCATGACAGCGATTGAACTCTGGGATCACCTCGGGCAAATCTCGAGAGTTTTGAGTCGCAGGCCGACGAGGCGCTATTTGGACAGGCTTCGCCAATGGTGCCGACTTGGGCTGCCACGGGCAAATCGCCTCCGCACCGCGCTTGAACTCATCCCATCCCTGCCAGATTGCCAGTAGCTCAGGCGGCAGATCCGGTAGACCATCAACTTTGGGCGGGTTGCGCCAGGTATACGGCATGCCGGTATCGGGGTGAATGGACGGCGGCAAAACGTCTTGCACAAGCCCCCCACGCAGCTCCAACACCGTAATTTTCTTAAACGGCTCAGCAGCCATCCGCATAGCGCCTTCCCGATCAAGGTCGCCCGCCTCTTTCGCGGCATTGGCCTGCCCCATCAACGCCTTGAAGATCGAACCGTCGGGGTCGTTCTGGTTGGGCCAGACCAATGAATGTCGGCTCAGCTCTACGCCATCAGGCACACGAAATAGAATACGGCAGCGCGCTGGATTGCCCACCACAGTAGGATGAGCTTCGGATAACGCGTCCAGATCCATGCCAAGCTTCTCGCGCAGCACGAACCGGGTCCATTCAAGATCGTCGACGTCCAATGAACAGATCCGACTCGGGCCAAGAACCACGCCGAGGTTATGCGATGGGTTTTTCTGCCAGAAGTCGTCAGCGGCATCAGCCTCAATGAAGTAACCGCCGGGCTTATTCCAGCCCAAGCCCTTCGGCCCCTTCTCTCCTGGCTCAATCGGCACCAAGGCGAGGCCAAACGTCTCAATGTAACGCCGCGCCCATGCGGCAATCGGCACTCCGTTGCGCTCAATCATCCGCGCCGCTCCCGCAGATCTTGGCAACTAATGCAGGTCTGGCAACCCACAACCGCTTGTTGCCGTTGTAGCGGAATGGCGTCATCGCAATCAACGCAAAACTCGGCGCTAGGCTTGAATACCTGATGCGCACGACGCTGTAGGGCAACCTGCAGGTGATACTCGGCCTGCTCGTTGGCCATATCGATCTGATCAGCCATCGTTGCGGTCCTCCATCGCTTGCCGGGCGCCGGCCATGATGCCCAGCACCTCACGGATAACGTCCATACCGTGCTTTTCAAGATCGAGAACTTCATGCTGCTCCCACTTCTTGTCGGCTACACCGTCGTGCATTTTGGTGACGAACTCGCTCGCCTCATTCAACAGCTTGCCTACAGCCTTTAGCGCCTCATGGGTTGCAGGCACCGGCGTCGGCTTGTACCAAACCGCGCCCGCAGGACGTACCAGGGCATCCAACAAACGCGGATCAGCCGTCAGCCGAATGACCTCCTCCAACTCGTCTGGAGTTAGCCAGCGACGCTCTTCATCAAGCTTCAGCTTCTTCTGCAAGGCGTCGTTGTCGAGCACCATTTCAAAGGCAAGGCGAGTGATACCGCCCGAATAGTCACGCCCGGCGCGATAAAGCGCTTGGCGTAAAGAAAGGACCGGACCAGCGCCCGGCAGCAGATCTGTGCGACTCATAACCGTAAAACCCCCGTTTACGGTGTAGCCATAGGAGCAGGCAAGACCTATCCTACGACCACGACCGATGGCCTTGCTAAACGTGCTGTGCGGCACTGTTCGTCGTTCGAGCCATCTGGACGTATCTTGTGGTGAGAGGATCCAGATGGCGGGTTGTGGCGGCGCTATGCGCCGTCATCGCTGGGCTGGGGGTAATTCTTGTGGTGAGAGCTCCCCAGCCCGGCATTCCTTATGCTGCAGCTGCGCCTCCATCAGGCGGGAATACATCATCCAAGCTGCATATCACTCCCAACGAGTTGAGCGCTGTCACGATAGCCCTGCTATCCGCCAGCCCAGGAACTCGTCGGCCTGATTCATAGTTACTGAGACGCCCCTGCGACCAGCCGAGCGCTTCAGCCAGGGCAACCTGTGAGACTCCCCCCTCGGCGCGAAGCTGCGATATGCGGTTCATGAGAAACTCCAAATGACCAAGCACCAACAAAATAACAACGTTTCGTTGTTTTCACAACACGTTTAGTTTGAGCTGATGTAAACGGAGCGTGATAATTTTTGAGAATGGAATCTCTCGGACAGCGCATCGCCCGCTTACGGCGACAGAATCAACTATCCCAAGGCGCCCTGGCTGATAAGTGCGGCTGGGAGAAGGGACAAGCACGCATAGGCAATTACGAAAGAGATCTTCGCGAACCGAATATCACTGACCTGCGAATGCTTGCTAATGCGCTGGGCGTCTCACTGATGGAACTGATTGAGGGCAGCGAAGACCGTCAAAACTCTCTGGAATGCGACGCCAGCAGTCCCTCCAAAGAAGATTACGCGCTGATTCCCCAATACAGTGCCCTCGGCGCTGCCGGCAATGGCCGACTCAACGATCATGTCGAAGTCAAAGGGGGGCTTGTCTTCAAGCGCGCCTGGCTGAGCAGAATGGCGCTTAGAGAGAAAAATCTGCACGTCATATATGCCCAAGGCCACAGCATGGAGCCGACGATCAGTGATGGCGATGTAGTGCTGCTGGATCAAAGTCAAATTGAGCCACGCGACGGGCGCATCTACCTTATACGCCGCCACGGCGGTGAGCTGATCATCAAGCGCCTAATTCAGGGCGTTACAGGTGGCTGGATTATCCGTAGCGACAACGACGACAAACGCAACTTCCCCGATCAGCCGATTAGCGAAACAGACATCGATAACCTGCAGATCATAGGCAGGATAGTCTGGCATGGCGGCGCCCTCTAGAAGCGGAGCAAAGCATGGAAGCCCCAAAACGAAGAACCTCCCTCACAAAGAAACAACTTGAGACAGAGGCCGGCCTTGAGCTGCTGAACATCTGTCAGTCAATTACGGCAGACGGCAGGATCGCCAACGAAGAGATTCAAGCGATCCATAAATGGCTTGCACAAAATAGCCACACGGACCTTCCAGCAGCTCAATTCCTGTCAGAAGTTCTATCCCGTGCGCTTGAAGACCAAATCGTCACCGAAGACGAACGGCAAGAAATCGCTAAGTCTATCGAGGCTGTGCTACCGCTATCAGAGCGTAAGCTTGCGGTATCGGTTCGCAGACAAGCTGAGATTCAAGCTCAGCAATTGAGGCGTGAAGCTGAGGAAAGCTCCAAACAAGAAGCTCGCGAACTCAAGAAGCTAAATCGCCCGCTTGCCACTGCCGACTTCATGGTAGCCGGTACCCGGCATAATGGCCGAGACGAAATCATTGATATCGAGATTAGAGCTGGGTCCATCGTAACGCTCAAGCGGGAAAGAGATAACCGCCACAGCCGCTTTGCAATTGCTGTTATGACAGAAAGTGGGGAATGCATTGGCCACGTCCCCGAAGATTACGCAAGAGACCTTGCACCAATACTAGATCAAGGCGCATCACAAACCGCGAGCGTAAAGAAAGTTCTCGAGTACAGCTCAGGGCCTGTGCCCGTTGTCGTTGCACGCCTATACGACCCACGCGCCAAATTACAAATCCTTCCAACTGAAGCGGCCAAAACACCTGCAGGGCAGCCCGGAAAGCCAGGCTGGCGCATCGTTGCAGGCATAGTAATCACACTTTTCGTTTTGATGGTCATCATCGCAAACAACTAAACGTGTTGACATAAAAACAACAATGCGTTTTATTTGTCTCGCCTTCCTCTCACCACAGAGAACGAGACATGCCACACGCACAGCACACACACTGCAAAATCTATTTGCATCCATCGATCTGCAGCAGCCGTTCCGCGGTTGACGCAATCCAACGCCGTACCGGACTGCTGGTCATCACCAATCCGAAAGGCCACGCACAGGCCGTACCTGCTAGCGCCTTGTCGAACCCGTTCGGAGGCGCCGTAGCATGAGCCAGTACTCCGTTCCGTTCGCCAAACAAGAACTGCTGCATCACATCCTCCAAGTAGGCGGCAGCGCAACCTGCCCGCTCTACCGTCCCGAAACGTCCATCAACGCGGATATCGACGTTGAGCTCTGCGACGAGTCAACCCATATCAAAATCGCTCTCGGCGACCTAACCGGATCGCTGACCCTCAAACGCCGCGACCGGGCCAACCACCTGCACCTGCGGGACTTCATTCAAGACGTCGCCAACGGACGCATTGAGTCCGCACGGCCAACCGATCAAGCCATTGCCTTGATGGAAGCATTCGACAGCGTGGCGCAGGTGATTCATGAGGGCCAGGTTGCCTACGTCACACCTACCACATCAACCGAGTTTCCACTTGGCGCAGTGGTCACTGACGTAGAGGGACAAATCTGCGCAGCAGCACAAGGGAAAACCAAAGAATCGCTGGCCGAACTGGTTCGCCTGAAGCTGCGGCCCCACCCAGAGGGGCACGGGGAGCATCTATGAGCGAAACGCTTGCACAACTTCGTCGGCAATGGGCGACCCCTTGCCCAACTCTCACCGCAGTCCGAGAGCACTACTTTCCACACATTCGCACAGACGAGCATTTGCGAAAAGAAATCAGGAAAGGCCGCATTGGACTCAAGCTGACCAAGCTGCACGGTTCCAACCGGGCAAAGCCCGTGGTCTACCTGCACGACCTTGCTGCCTATCTGGACGAGCAAGCCGAAAACGCAGCGTAACAAGGCGACCCCGGCCAACAGGGGCAACAACAACCCGCCGCCAACCTCTCACCACGGTACCCACGCCGGCGGCGGGCAACCTTTGGAGCACAGCACATGCAACAGCATTACATCCTCGCACTGGCCACCCTGTGGCTCTTCACGCTGGCTATCCTGCCGTTCCTGTTCAGCGTCGCCCGACGCCGCGCTTTCGAGAATGGCCTGACAGCTGGAAAGGCCTCAGGGCAAGCAGTGAATAACCACCACATCAAAACGCTAGAAAAGACCTTGGCCGACAAAGTCACCGAGCTTGAGGACGCGAAGAAGAATTTCACCCAGGCCATGAACGCCCGCCGCGATGTGATCGCCGAGCTGGAAGCCCGGATCATGTCTTACACCGGGCTGGCCGTGACCAGGGCCGATTACAACCTCTTGACCGATGCAGCCGAGACGCTGGCACTGGCCGAGAAAACGTGGAAAGTCGCCCCGGGCACCGAGCCGTGGCGTAAACGGGCGACTCAGCAGCGTCAGGACATCCTAGCGCTCGCCATGCGCGTCCACGCCCAATTGCGCGCCACCCCTGCAACGGCCGCTACAGCGGGGGAAGCCGCATGACTGCCGCCCTTCAGATCAACACCCAAGGTGCGCAACAGCACATTCTGCCCTTCCAGCACGAACTATACGTCGACTTGTTCGCTGGCGCCGGCGGTGCCAGCAGCGGCGGAGCCCGCGTCTACCGCGATCCCGACGTGGCCATCAACCACAACCCCGTCGCTATCGCGGTCCACCGGGCAAACCACCGCAACACCCGCCACTACATCAGCGACATCTACGAGGTCGACCCACTGGAGGCGACCGGCGGGCAGCCCGTGGGCATCCTATGGGCCTCGCCAGACTGCCGCCATTTCAGCAAGGCGAAAGGCGGCGCCCCACGCAGCAAGAGCGTGCGGTCGCTGCCCTGGGTCGTGGTGCGCTGGGTCTACGCGACACGCCCACGCCTATTCTTGATGGAGAATGTCGAAGAGTTCCAGGCATGGGGACCACTGGACGAACACGGCAAACCGATCAAATCCGAGATGGGCCGCACCTTCAAGGCATTCGTTGCATGCCTCACCACTGGCCTGGCAGCAGATCACCCGGACATGGGCGAGATCATGGAGTGTATCGGTCAATGGGTGCCAATGGACGCCTTGGTGCGCGGCCTAGGTTGTGACGTGCAGTGGCGCGAGCGCCGCGCCTCGAACGCCGGGTCGCCAACTATCCGTAAGCGCCTGTTCCTCATAGGCCGCACGGACGGCCGCCCAATCGTCTGGACGAAACCGAAGCGTCACGAGAAGCCACAACCTGGTCAGCTGCCATGGCGAACCGCAGCCGAGTGCATCGACTTCTCCGACCTCGGAAAGAGCCTCTTCGCCAGAAAGCGCCCCCTGGTCGACAACACTTGCCGACGTGTGGCAAAGGGCTTCTGGCGCCACACTGTGATGGCAGAGCATCCCTTCGTGCTCCAGCTCAACGAGCAGCAGTTGGCGGCCGCGAGCCTTACCGAGTTCGCAAACGCGAGCACGCAACGGACATTCAGCGCTGACGAGCCGCTGCGCACGCAGGTAGCGCAGATCAAAGGCGGCCACTTTGCCCTGATGACCGCCTCAATGATCACCCTACGAAAGGGCTCAATCGGCGGCGGCACGAACCACGCTGTCGCATCGAGCCACGTTGAGCAAGCCAACGGCGGGTTCTACAAGGGTGACGGGCGAGCAGCAGAGATGCCACTGAGCACCATTCTCGGACGCGGCACCAATCAGCGGCTGGCCACTGCATACTTGGTGAAGTACTACGGCACTGGCGGACAGTGGCAGGGCATGGGCGAACCGATGCACACCCTGCCGACCAAGGAACGCATGGCACTGGTCACCACCGTCCAGGTGCACGCCGCGATCCTACCGCCCGAGCTGCTGGAAAAAGCCCGCAAGTCTGCTCGCTTCCTGCACAAGTACCTACCGGAACACTTCCCCGAGCCGGTCGACGTGGTGCTGCTGGGGGAACACGCCCTGGTCGACTTCACCCTGCGCATGCTCAAGGCACCCGAACTTAAGCTCGCCCAGGGCTTCAGCCCCGACTACATCCTTGATCGCGGCCTGTTCGAGAACCCTGAAACCGGCCAGCTGGAGTGGCTCCCCATCAAGAACACCGACCAGATCCGATTGATCGGCAACAGCGTCTGCCCCGACGAAGCAGAGGACCTGATCGCCGCCAACGCGAAAGACCTGATCGATCTGTACCAGCAGGAGGCAGCATGAGCACATATCGGCACCGCTGGTACACGTCCGAGGGTTACGACGGCGGCCTGCATCACTGCAGGAAGTGCGACCGCAGTGCCCAAGGCGACCGACCCGAAGCCCACGACTGCCCAGTGTCCGACGCCGAGCACAACGCAGCCGCTTGGCTCGGCCCGACCGGGCTTTACCGCACTCGCCTGGAAGCCGTGCAGAACGGTGAGCAACGCATAGAGCCCGTATCTGCGGAGCAACTGTTTGTATATGCGCGTGCCCTCGTCCTCATGCAGATCACTGAGGGCCGCCGTGATGCCTAAATCAGCACGCATCTGGCAAGCGATCAGCCTGCTTTTGGCTGTTGCGCTAGCCGCCGCTCTCATTGCCATTCATCAGCACATAGCAACTAGCCATCACACCACCGGCACGTTACCGACTGTTAACAGCCTCAGTGACGCACCGACTCTTGTGTTGAGTCCCGCTGCCCGCCGCCCTCATGAGAGGTATTCGCTGTGAACACCACGACGACCTATCAACCGGCAGTCCGAACAGTAAAGGGAATGCAGCCGCTGATCCGACCAGCCATGTCCATCATCTGCGACGTGTGCGGCAAAGCACGGACTCGCAAGGGCGGCCACGACAAATGCTCCAAGATCCGCCAGGCGGCGGGCTTCATCATCAAGCGGGAGACCAAGGCATGAGCGTCGATATCCTAAAGCTGAAGGCGCTCGCCACAGCGGCGAAACGCGATTGGTACGACTACGTAGCACTCAACGACTACGGCACGGCGATGCCGCCAGCGGTGACTTTGGAGTTGATCGCAGAAATCGAGCGCCACCGCCAGGTAAACGCCGAGGGCTGCAAGCCCGAGATCAGCATCATGCCCGTCGGCATGTCCTGCGCCGCAGTTGCGACCGGACACAACCTGGACGAAGCAGAGGGCGGTACGCCCGACAACAACATCCTGCCGGTAGTGGCGGTCGAGGGCGACCAACTGGTGATCCGCATCACCACCGAGTGCCTGCTGCACGCCGTCACATGCTCCTCGCAGTGGCCAGCCAACGAAGCCGGCTCGCCGATCAGCATCAACAACGGGCCGCTGCTGATACAGGAAATCATCCACGAGCTGCAGCGCGAGGACGAGCAGGGCACAAACCCAATGCATCAGTTGTTTGACGACGCCGCCCTGGCCGCTCTGGACAATGGCAGCGAGGCAGTGAGCTATGACGAATAGCACCATGAATACAACGGCACCCAGACCACGCATGGCCACGCACAGCCTTGATCTGCCTGCGATCTGTGATGTGTGCGGCAAGGGCAGGTCCACCCGTCAGCACGCCAAGTGCAGCAAGATCCGCCAACACCGAAAAAGCGCTGAATGGAAATCCTACATGGCCAACGCGGCCGCGAAACAAGCATTGGGGAGACGCGCATGAGCCTTCCGCGCTGGGTAATGATCAAACGAGCAGCCGAACTCACCGGGTACAGCGAGGATGCCATCAGGCACAAGGTCAAGGACGGCACCTGGGCACAGGGCCGGATCTGGCGAAAAGCCCCCGATGGACGCATTGCAATCAACATGACGGAGTACGACAAGTGGGCCGAGAGCGCACCGCAGGAAGCGGCTTAGAGATAGAGCTGGCAAAGCACAAGGGCATCGAGATACACGGCGGCAATTTACGCGTCGTGTTTATGTGGCGCCGCATTCGTTGCCGGGAGTCCTTAGGACTCCCTATCACCAAAGCCAACATCAAGCATGCCGCCCTACTCAGGGCGGCGATTCTTCATGAAATCAAAATAGGGACGTTCGACTATGGCCGACACTTCCCAAACTCCAAGCACGCCAACAACTACAGCACTGCCAAGGATGAACGCCTATCCGCACTCATGGCGCGATACAAGCCGCTGAAAGCTGTGGATATCACACCCATGACAGAAGAAAAGTACGGCTATGCACTGGACATCTGCGTGGACCTGATCGGCGCAGACCGCCTCGCCGGAGTACTGCTACCTGAGGACATCCAACTGCTGCGAACAAAGCTGATCGCTGACCGCGCACCGTCAACGAGCAACCACTACCTCGCAACTTTCGCCGGGTTCCTCGCCTGGTGCGAGAGCAACCGCTACTGCAAAGCAGGCCTAGCCGCTGCCTGTACTCGTTTCGCAATGAGCGACAAAGATCCAGATCCGCTGACACAGGATGAGTTTGAACAGCTGATCAGTAAGGGGTGCCTACACCCACAGGATGTTGCAGCAGTCACCCTAGCCGTTTACACCGGGATTCGACCCGGAGAAATGTGCGCACTAGCAGCAGAAGATGTCGACCTTGCCACCGGGCAGATCCACATCTCCCGCGCAATCACCGCCGACAAAACCTTCAAAGTACCCAAGACCGGTAAACCACGCTCAATCTTGCTGATGCCCCCGGCGTTGGAAGCATGCCGCACTCTGTTGGGGCTGGTGGCTGATCACCCGAAACAGCAGATCAAGGTCTACCACAACCGGCATGAGAGCCGAGACGAGCTGGTCACACCTCTACTATCACCAACAACCCAGGCTAGGAAGAAACTCATCAACCACTGGTTTGTGTCGACGGCATGGAACACTAAGTGGGCCGCGATCCAGCGACGAGCCGGAATCCGACCGCGCCGGCCATACCAAACGCGACACACCTATGCGTGCTGGTGTCTAACAGCTCGTGGCAACCTGGCATTTATTGCAAAACAAATGGGCCACAAAGACTTCACCATGCTAGTTGAAGTCTATGCGAAATGGATGGATGATGAGTCGCCCGATGAACTAAAGAGGATCTGGTTAGAACTATCGAGGACTTTCAACCGCGATAGACCGCCTCATGCATCCGGCAGAAATGAATTGAAAGCTTAAAGGACAACAGGTAGAAGCCAAGCTGATTCAGCGACCTAACTTTGCGCTTTTCGGCTTGGGCTTCAAAAGCCTTATACGGAATAGACGACACCATATCCAACATGGCCACGCTTTCCAAAGTCCCCTCTACCGAAGCCGGAAGATAAATTAAATTAGTCATGTGCTGAGCCTTGATCGCAGCAATCTTGCCTTTAACATCCTTTTCTGGAAGTGCGGCAAGAAGCAACTTCTCATAGGCAGCCAGACCAATAAGAGGCGCATAGGTAACATGAACTGGTGTATGCCTAACATTAGTTTTATCAATATCACAGGTATTTGACAAAATAATCGCCTGGATATTTTCCTTACGTCCTGACAAGGTAATGTGAGGTATTCCTTCCCAGCAATCCCCCTGGAAAACCTCTGCCTGAAACTCCTGAGTAAAAATGTTTGAGCGCCCTGAAAAGTCTTTCATAGCGCTCGCCAGACCACGCTTTTGGTCGTCGGTCAGGTAATAGGGAAGAAAGTCCTTATAGTCAAACCCTGCAATATCCATCTACCGATTACTACCTAAGAACCAAGTCCCAAAAATTATCTTCGATCACTTCGAGGTATTCGGAGCCCAATGTTTCAAGGCCGCTTGCGATAGAAGTGGCAAAGCCGATAGATGCGTTCTGCAATACCTGGTCCGCTGAAATAGCAGCGATCTGATAGGTCAATCCAAGCCCAAGGGTCGGACTATTGATGCTTTCAGCGTATACAGATACGTTTGAAAGATTGGAGGTAGATATCTGCCGCATCCTATCCATGGATTCATCCTGACCATTCAAGTCTACGAAGGAGGTGCTCATCAGAATGACACCCGCCGCTACGAGACCAACAGTAGCCGGAGCAGTTACAACCCTATAGTTACTCATAGCTTGGCTCCAAATGCTTCAAGGCCAATTCAGAGATAGCGTCAAAAACTGTCTTTTTGTTTGCATCATGCAGAGCAGTAGCTCGCTCAACCAACCTACTTGCAAACGCACCTGAGTCTTCTGCAGGTATATCCATGACCGAATCTACGTCGATTAACGGACCTTGCAGCGGGCGGCCATCGAAAAGCTGCGTCATAGCACTGGAGATGAGCTGAACCGTCTGGATTACGCCATCCTGAACTGCACTGACCTTAATATGAAAATTGTCCTTGCCATCAATACTGCCGACAGCGAGGTTCATATTGAAGCACTCGGACGCCGGGATAGGGATGGAATCAAGGATATCAACGTACTTGATAGAGCAGCGATTTACGGTCGTGATCAACCCCGTTTCGAGAGCGACGCCAAAGGCCTCCTCGATCTTCTGAAGAAAATCCGCCCATCCAGCATAGGGAAGCTTAGATGCCACGGCGAAAATACGGTCACCAATAAGGATCCAGTAATTTCCCCAGCTGCACTTCGTCAGCGGCAGATGCTGAAAGTTAGGATCCGCGTCCCGTATCTCTTTGGGCATCGAATGCGGAGGCAACTGCTCCATGGACAGGGAGCCGCTCAGCTTGCTGTATAAAATGCCAGGCAGCATCGCAGCCACTGGGGCGGAGCTTTCGAAGCGCATCTCGAAGACAGCTTCGATCATTGGCTCCCTACCCAGCTTCGACGGAAGAATTTTACCTGTCCCAGATCCTGCCACCTGACCCACTCCTAACCTCACCGTTCTCGACGATATTGACAGCCGCCCAGCCGATTCGACTCACATGCGGCCTGTATGCAAAAATGCAAATAATTATCGTTAACGTAAAATACCATTACACCTTGCGCGGAGTGTAGGGGATGCCGTGTGCGAAATCCATGCGGATTTGCGTCCTTAATTGCACGCGTGGTAGCTCAAGTTCTACTTTGTATGCGCGGGGCGCCCGGAACCCCATATGCCGTGATACCCTTGCAAACAATTGGTCTGGCTTCGGCGCCCCTCACGGCTTCGCTAAGCAAGTAAACGCTCTAAATGCCCCAGAAATGCCCCAAGCCTTTTCTAAGATCGTTCTAACGCCTTGATGAATAAAGCAATTTCCGATTTTTCCGCACACACTCCGATGATGCAGCAATACTGGAAGCTGAAGAACCAGCACCCAGATCAGCTGATGTTCTACCGCATGGGCGATTTCTACGAAATCTTCTACGAAGATGCGAAGAAAGCCGCAAAACTCCTGGACATTACCCTGACTGCCCGTGGGCAGTCCGCGGGCCAGTCGATCCCCATGTGCGGTATCCCCTTCCATGCAGCTGAAGGCTACCTGGCCAAGCTGGTGAAACTGGGAGAGTCGGTGGTGATCTGCGAGCAGATCGGCGATCCGGCAACCAGCAAAGGGCCGGTCGAGCGCCAGGTCGTACGTATTATCACCCCAGGCACGGTCAGCGATGAGGCGTTGCTTGATGAACGCCGTGACAACCTGATCGCTGCCGTACTGGGCGATGAACGCCTCTTTGGCCTTGCAGTACTGGACATCACCAGCGGCAACTTCACCGTTCAGGAGCTCAAGGGCTGGGAGAACCTGCTGGCCGAGCTGGAGCGAATCAACCCGGTGGAACTGCTGATCCCGGATGATTGGCCACAAGGCTTGCCAGCCGAGAAGCGTCGTGGCGCCAGACGCCGGGCACCCTGGGACTTCGACCGTGACTCAGCCCGCAAGAGCCTGTGCCAGCAGTTCGCAACCCAAGACCTTAAAGGTTTTGGCTGCGAGAAGCTGACCCTGGCCATCGGTGCTGCCGGTTGCCTGCTGGGCTACGCCAAGGAAACCCAGCGTACCGCCCTGCCCCATCTTCGCAGCCTCAAACACGAACGGCTTGACGATACTGTCGTACTCGACGGTGCCAGCCGCCGCAACCTTGAGCTGGACGTCAACCTCGCAGGCGGTCGCGACAATACCCTGCAATCGGTCATCGACCGCTGCCAGACCGCCATGGGCAGCCGTTTGCTGACCCGTTGGCTGAACCGCCCCCTGCGCGACCTGAAGGTGCTGCTGGCACGCCAGAGCTCCATTCGCTGCCTCCTCGATGGCTACCGCTTTGAAAAGCTGCAGCCACAGCTGAAGGAAATTGGCGACATCGAACGGATCCTGGCCCGGATTGGCCTGCGTAATGCCCGCCCTCGCGACCTGGCTCGCCTGCGCGATGCACTGGGTGCATTGCCTGAGCTGCAAAACGCAATGGCCGAGCTGGAGGCACCGCACCTGGCACGCCTGGCGGCTATCGCCGGCACCTACCCGGAACTGGCTGACCTGCTGCAAAAAGCGATCATCGACAATCCGCCTGCGGTGATCCGCGACGGCGGCGTCCTCAAGACGGGCTATGACAGCGAGCTGGACGAGCTGCTGTCGATGAGCGAAAACGCCGGCCAGTTCCTGATTGACCTGGAGGCTCGCGAGAAAGCTCGTACCGGCCTGGCCAACCTCAAGGTCGGCTACAACCGTGTCCACGGCTACTTTATCGAACTGCCCAGCAAGCAGGCTGAACAGGCACCTGCCGACTACATCCGTCGCCAGACCCTCAAAGGTGCCGAGCGCTTTATCACGCCTGAGCTGAAAACCTTCGAAGACAAGGCGCTGTCGGCTAAAAGCCGCGCATTGGCGCGGGAGAAAATGCTCTATGAAGCGCTGCTGGAAAACCTGATCAGCCATCTGCCGCCCTTGCAGGACACTGCCGCGGCACTGGCAGAGCTGGACGTCCTGAGCAACCTGGCAGAGCGCGCGCTGAACCTCGATCTGAACTGCCCAACGTTCGTCGACGAGCCGTGCATGCGGATCAGCCAGGGGCGCCACCCGGTGGTCGAGCAGGTACTGACCACCCCGTTCGTGGCCAACGACCTGGCACTCGATGACAACACCCGCATGCTGGTGATAACCGGTCCGAACATGGGCGGTAAATCCACCTACATGCGCCAGACCGCATTGATC
This sequence comes from Pseudomonas sp. HLS-6, assembly GCF_002753995.1. NCBI lineage: Bacteria > Pseudomonadati > Pseudomonadota > Gammaproteobacteria > Pseudomonadales > Pseudomonadaceae > Pseudomonas > Pseudomonas sp. HLS-6. Next base: position 1,302,325 of record NZ_CP024478.1, on the reverse strand, counting down.
GTGCTCATGGCACACATCGGCAGCTTCGTACCGGCGGCCAGTTGCGAGCTGTCGCTGGTTGACCGCATCTTCACCCGGATCGGCTCCAGCGATGACCTGGCCGGCGGCCGCTCGACCTTCATGGTCGAGATGAGCGAAACCGCCAACATCCTGCATAACGCTACCGAACGCAGCCTGGTGCTGATGGATGAAGTGGGGCGCGGCACCAGTACCTTTGACGGCCTGTCGCTGGCCTGGGCCGCAGCCGAGCGCTTGGCGCAACTGCGCGCCTATACGCTGTTCGCCACGCACTACTTCGAGTTGACCGTACTACCCGAGAGCGAACCGCTGGTAGCCAACGTGCACCTCAATGCCACCGAACACAACGAACGTATCGTGTTCCTGCACCATGTACTGCCTGGCCCGGCCAGCCAGAGCTACGGCCTCGCGGTTGCCCAACTGGCCGGCGTACCTGGCCCGGTTATTCAGCGTGCCCGCGAACACCTGAGCCGCCTGGAAACCGCGAGCCTGCCGCATGACGCAGCGCCTGTAGCCGACAGAGGCGCGCCAGCGGTGCCGCACCAGAGCGATCTGTTCGCCAGCCTGCCGCACCCGGTGCTGGAGGAAATCAGCAAAACCGATATTGATAACCTGACACCTCGTCAGGCGCTCGAAATGCTCTATACACTAAAGACTCTGATCTAACGCACCGTCCCACAAGCTGATAGAATCCCGCGCGGTTTGGCGACACTGCAGATTACTAGCCTGGTCTGCAGCCATCTACCAAACCCCGCGGCCCTGTCTGGAAGGGCTGTGCTGCCGTCGCCTGAGGAGAAAATTAGAAATGACCTTCGTCGTCACCGACAACTGCATCAAGTGCAAGTACACCGACTGCGTAGAAGTCTGTCCGGTGGACTGCTTCTACGAAGGCCCGAACTTCCTGGTCATTCACCCGGATGAGTGCATCGACTGTGCGCTGTGCGAGCCTGAATGCCCGGCACAAGCCATTTTCTCTGAGGACGAAGTGCCTGAGGATATGCAGGAGTTCATCCAGCTGAACGTTGAGCTGGCTGAGATCTGGCCAAACATCACCGAGAAGAAAGATGCACTGCCCGATGCCGAGGAATTCGACGGTGTCAAAGGCAAGATCAAGGATCTGGAGCGCTAAACGCTCTCGTTCTACGCAAAAGGCCCCTACAGGGGCCTTTTCTTTTTTGCGGACAAAAAAAAGGGGCGGTTTGACCCGCCCACATTTTTTCCGTAGTCCCTTTATTCCCTTTCATCATCCTGATGAATCGCATCCTGCGATGTCCTTGACCCTCATCCTTGAAGGCCTGTGTCCAAATCCGTGGACACAGGGCAGATAGTAATCGCTGGAGCGCCTGGAGCAACTGGCAAAACCTCTCAAAAAAAGACCTGAGGGTTACCCAAGCAAAAATAAAAATCCTTATTTATCAAACAGATAAACAAATACCGACTGTGAAAGCGGCAACGATTTACTCGCGCCTACAGCTTTGGCTTACGCACGCTGTAAGTGATCACTTACAACAGCATGCACAGTAACAACACACGAGTAGTCTTTGGCTCATACCAACATGTTTCAGCCCCGGGCGACCCGGCGCTAGCTCAACACAAACAAAAACACCCCGAACCAGTCGGGGTGTTTTTCACTGCATCGGCGTTACTGGAACAGCGACTCGCTGGACAGACCGTTCTTCTCCAGAATCTCGCGCAGGCGCTTTAGCCCCTCAACCTGGATCTGGCGAACCCGCTCCCGGGTCAGACCGATCTCCAGGCCAACATCCTCAAGGGTACTGCTCTCGTGGCCGCGCAAGCCAAAACGGCGAATCACCACCTCACGTTGCTTGTCAGTCAACTCACTGAGCCACTGGTCGATGCTCTGGGACAGATCATCGTCCTGAAGCAACTCGCAGGGGTCAGTCGGTCGATCGTCAGTGAGGGTATCAAGCAGGGTCTTGTCAGAATCAGGCCCCAGCGAAACATCGACTGAAGACACGCGCTCGTTAAGGCCCAGCATGCGCTTGACCTCACCAACAGGCTTCTCCAGCAAGCTGGCAATCTCTTCCGGCGACGGTTCGTGATCGAGCTTCTGGGTCAGTTCCCGAGCAGCACGCAGGTAAACGTTCAGCTCCTTGACCACATGGATCGGCAAGCGGATGGTACGGGTCTGGTTCATGATCGCCCGTTCGATGGTCTGCCGGATCCACCAGGTGGCATAGGTAGAGAAACGGAAACCACGTTCAGGATCGAACTTCTCGACAGCACGGATCAACCCCAGGTTGCCTTCCTCGATGAGGTCAAGCAGCGAAAGCCCCCGATTCACATAGCGCCGGGCAATTTTTACCACCAGACGCAAGTTGCTCTCGATCATGCGCTTACGCCCAGCAGGATCACCACTTTGCGACAGCCGCGCAAAATGAACTTCTTCCTCAGGCGAAAGCAGGGGTGAGAATCCGATTTCATTCAGGTAAAGCTGAGTAGCATCAAGTGCTCGGGTGTAGTCGATGTACTTGTGCTGTTTGAGTGACGAGCCGTGTTTGGCTTTGGTCCGAACCGAAGATACAGCAGGTTCGTCTGACACCACATCCGTTTCCAAAACGATACCGGTCTCCATCAGGAGAACCTCATCGTCGATGTCAAACTCCGGCACTTCTTTACTGAGAGCCATTGTTATAGTCCTTTGCTGAGTTCGAACTCAGACTCGAGCGTCACCTGATCCTTGGTAGCGCTGGAGCCTGTCCCCACTACGCGAAGGAACAGGCAAGGCACAAGCGGTCAACGACGCGGCAGGAATTGCAACGGATCTACGGGTTTCCCCTGACGGCGAATCTCAAAATGAAGCTTCACCCGGTCAGTACCCGTGGACCCCATCTCGGCAATTGTCTGCCCTGCCTTGACCTGCTGCCCCTCCCGAACCAACAGCCTACGGTTATGACCGTAAGCACTGACGTAGGTGTCGCTGTGCTTGATAATTACCAACTCGCCGTAGCCCCGCAAGCCACTTCCGGCGTACACCACTGAACCATCAGACGCAGCAAAAACAGGCTGTCCCAAATCACCGGCGATATCAATGCCTTTATTCAAACTACCGTTTGAAGCAAATTTACCAATTAACACACCACTCGCAGGCCACGCCCAGCCCCCCACTGCACGCTCCGATGCCGGCACCTGAACGGGCGCAGGCGCGCTGCTGGCGGCACTCGACGAGGTGCTTGTGGAAGGCGCTGGGGTACCCACCGGGCGCCGGGTAACCGTAGTTTTACTTGACGACGAGGAGCTGCTGACCACGGTCTGGGAGGGAGTACCCGACGCACCACCGGAACGGCCATCGAAACGAATAGCCTGCCCAGGACGAATGGTATAGGGCGGCGCAATATTGTTGCGCGCAGCCAACGCCTTGTAGTCCCAACCGTATCGGAAAGCGATGGAGAACAGGGTATCACCTGGACGTACGACGTACTGCCCTGTGGTCACGGCAGGACGCTTGGGCGCCGCATTATTGCGGTCCACCACGCCAACGCTGCTCGAAGAAGTGCTGGAACAACCCGTAACCAGCGTACCAAAGGCAAGTGCAATCACCAGAAGCCTGAAGCTCGATAGACCCATACGCTGCCGAATGACTGTGTGACTCACCCGCCGCTCCCTCTAATGGTGACCGATAAGGAAAATGAAATAATGTTGCAATTATAACTGAGCGTGCGCCTATTGCGGCGGGCTCACGCAGCACAAATTTACTCAGGATGTTTGCTCAGGCCTGGCAAATAGACCTGCAGCCTGCAGCAGAATTCGCTCACGCAGAAAAAAGCCTGGCTCAAGCCACCGGGCCGTTGAGCAATGGCACAAAACGCACCGCCCCCATCGCACGCTGGGAGAAACCGTTCTCCTCACGAACGATCAACATCAACTGCTGCAACTCTCCTGTAGCGCCCACCGGAATGACCATGCGCCCACCGGGCGCAAGCTGATCAAGCAAGGCTTGCGGAACCTCGGGAGCAACCGCAGTGACGATGATCCCATTGTAAGGGGCCAGGGCTGGCCAACCTTCACAGCCATCGCCCCAACGGAACACCACGTTACGCAGATTGAGTTCGAGCAAACGCTCCTTGGCCCGGTCTTGCAGCACCTTGATGCGTTCAACCGAAAACACTCGCTCAACCAACTGCGACAGAATCGCGGTCTGGTAACCAGAACCCGTGCCAATCTCCAGCACTTTGTCCAACGGACCCGCTTCGAGCAACAACTCACTCATGTGCGCCACAATAAAGGGCTGGGAGATGGTCTGGTTGTTACCAATCGGCAGCGCTGTATCCTCGTAGGCGCGGTGCGCCAGCGCTTCGTCGACGAACAGATGGCGTGGCGTGCGGCGAATGACCTCCAACACCTGCGGATTGGAGATCCCCTCTTCACACAACCGCTGGATCAGTCGCTCACGGGTCCGCTGAGAGGTCATGCCAATACCGCGGCGCACCAGATCGTCCTCACGCATCAGAGCACACCCTCCAACCAACCATCGAGTTGTTCAAACGCCTCATTGAAGGTGCGATCGAGCTGCAGCGGGGTAATCGATACATAGCCCTGCATCACCGCGTGAAAATCGGTGCCCGGGCCGCCGTCCTCAGCATCGCCAGCCACCGCGATCCAATAGCCTTCCTTACCGCGCGGGTTAACCACCTTGGTCGGCGCAGCTGCACGCGCACGGTGACCGAGACGCGTCAGCTGGATACCACGGATGTGCTCCAGCGGGAGGTTCGGAATATTGACGTTAAGCACTGTGCGTGGGGGCAATGTCAGGCGGCTCTGCGCCTCGACCAGCCTGCGGGCAATATAGGCAGCCGCTGGCAGATTGTCGGGAAGACGCGACAACAGCGAAAACGCAAACGAGGTTCCACCGAGGAAGCGCCCTTCCAGTGCGGCAGCGACCGTACCCGAATACAACACATCATCGCCCAGGTTGGCGCCCAGGTTGATGCCCGAAACCACCATGTCGGGGGTATACGGCAACAGACCATTAAGGCCCAGGTGCACGCAGTCGGTGGGTGTGCCATTGAGGCTGATGTAACCGTTGGCCAGGGTCTGCGGGTGCAGCGGCCGGTCAAGGGTCAGCGAGCTGCTCGCGCCGCTTTTGTCTTGATCCGGGGCAATCACCACACACTCGGCATAATCCGCCAACGCAGCGTGCAGTGCGGCAAGTCCGGGGGCAGTAACCCCATCATCGTTTGAAATCAGAATACGCATGGGCTGTCCGTCTGCCCTGCCGGCGCCAGGTCGATGAGTTCACGCACCACAACGGTGGCGAAGCATCCGGCCGGAAGGACGAATTCCAGTTGCAGGATATCAGGCTCGGGATAATGCCACGTCAGACCGCCAATGGGCAGCCGCAGAATGCGTCGCTCGTGACTCATGCCGGCCTCGCTCAACCATTGGCACAACGCCGCCTCTTCTTCGCCGATGCGCTGCTCCAACTCAGCAACAGCACCACCTGTGGCAGAGTGCCCCTCACCCCACAGTGGACCGGTTGGATGCAGGTCAAGTATCGAAAGACGAGGATCTTGGCACTCAGCCTCCCCTGCCGGGAAAAAACTGCGGCTGTCGGTGAAGGCCAGCAAGTCACCGACCTGCGCCTGGTTCCAGGTGCCATTGGCAACGCGGGCCGCCAGCACCCGGTTGAACAGGTAGCTGCGCGCAGCCGAAAGCAGCCGCGACCGCACATTGCGTTGCTCCGGCAAGGCCTGGCGGGCCGCCCAGTCACGGGCATCAACAATGTTCCCGCCGTTATGACCGAAGCGCTGCGTGCCGAAGTAGTTGGGAACACCCTCACTGCGCAACTGCTCCAGGCGAGCCTGGAGAGCAGCGGGGTCTGCAGACAGTTGAGTCAGGCGCAAGGTGAAGCCGTTGGCAGAGTGCGCACCGCGCTGCAGTTTGCGCTTATGCCGGGCACGCTTGAGGATTCGCAGGGTTTCGTTTTCTGCGCCAGACAGGTCCGGATCGGCCTTGCCCGGCAGGTGCAGACTGAACCATTGGCGCGTCAGGGCCTGACGATCCTTGAGGCCGGCATAACTGATGTTACGCACCGGCACGCCGGCTGCACGAGCCAGACGGCGGGCAGCTTCCTCGGTGTTGAGGTCGCGTTTCTCGACCCACAGCCACAGGTGCTCGCCGTCACCGGAGAGCGGGATATCGAGTACTTCGTCGACCTGAAAATCTTCCGCGGTCGCCTTGAGCACGGCATGCCCCAAGGATGGACCCGATGCGCACGGGCCAAGCAATTCAAGTTCGGTCATGCTGACAGCAACAAGGCAACAGCGTGAACGGCAATGCCTTCTTCACGCCCGGTGAAACCGAGCTTCTCGGTGGTGGTGGCCTTGACGTTGACCTGGTCGATATCGACCTGCAGGTCTTCAGCAATCAGGGCGCGCATGGTTTCGATATGGGGCGCCATTTTCGGAGCCTGGGCAACGATGGTTGCGTCGACATTCCCGACTTTCCACCCCTTGGCCTGGACCTTGGCCAGCACATGACGCAACAGCACGCGGCTGTCTGCGCCCTTGAACTGCGGGTCCGTATCGGGAAAGTGCCGGCCGATATCGCCCAATGCTGCCGCACCAAGCAAGGCGTCGCTCAGGGCATGCAGCAGCACGTCGCCGTCGGAGTGAGCCAACAGCCCGGAAGAGTGGGCAATGCGCACACCGCCCAAGGTAATAAAATCGCCCTGTGCGAAGCGATGTACATCGTAGCCGTGGCCAATACGCATAGAAAAACGCCCTGATTGAGTCAGGACGTGATTCTACCTGCTTTACCCGGGCTTGGGCTTGATTTGTCCGCAGCCCCTAGCGCAACGCAGCGGCATGATGACGCAGATGGTCATCGATGAAGCTGGCGATGAAGTAGTAGCTGTGGTCATACCCCGGCTGCAGGCGCAACGTCAGGGGATGATCCGCAGCACGCGCAGCCTGGGCCAAGACTTCCGGCTTGAGCTGAGTGACCAGGAAATCGTCACGATCACCCTGATCGACCAGCAATGGCAGCCGCTCGCTCGCCTCGGCAATCAGGACGCTGGCATCCCACTCACGCCAACGCGCGCGCTCCTCTCCCAGGTAACGGGAAAACGCCTTCTGCCCCCAAGGGCAATCCATCGGGTTGCTGATCGGGGCAAACGCCGAGACCGAGCGATAACGACCCGGATTGCGCAAGGCGCAAACCAATGCCCCGTGCCCGCCCATGGAGTGACCGCTGACACCGCGCTTGTCGGAGGCGGGAAAATGCGCTTCGACCAGTGCGGGCAGCTCCTCGACCACATAGTCGTGCATGCGGTAGTGCTCCGCCCACGGCTGCTCGGTGGCGTTGAGGTAGAAGCCCGCGCCAAGACCGAAGTCCCAGGCGCCGTCCGGATCACCCGGTACCTTCGGCCCTCGCGGGCTGGTGTCTGGGGCAACGATAATCAGCCCTAGTTCCGCAGCCAGCTTGTGCGCACCGGCTTTCTGCATGAAATTCTCGTCCGTGCAGGTCAAGCCGCTCAGCCAGTACAACACTGGCAGCTTGCCGCCCTGCTCCGCTTGTGGCGGCAGGTAGACCGCAAAGACCATGTCACACCCCAGCACCTCAGAGCGGTGCCGATAACGCTTGTGCCAGCCACCAAAGCTCTTTTGGCAGGATAGGTTTTCCAGGCTCATGGCTGACCTCAGAAATGGATGACGCTGCGAATGCTCTTGCCTTCATGCATCAGGTCGAAAGCCTTGTTGATGTCTTCAAGCCCCATGGTATGGGTGATGAAGGTATCGAGCGGGATTTCGCCCTTTTCAGCCATCTCGACATAGCTTGGCAGTTCGCTACGGCCACGCACACCACCGAAGGCTGAGCCGCGCCACACGCGACCGGTGACCAGTTGGAACGGACGCGTCGAGATTTCCTGACCTGCACCGGCCACACCGATGATCACGGATTCGCCCCAACCCTTGTGGCAACACTCCAGCGCTGCACGCATCAGTTGCACGTTGCCAACACACTCGAAGGAGAAGTCCACACCACCATCTGTCAGGTCAACGATGACCTCCTGAATCGGGCGGTCATAGTCTTTCGGGTTGACGCAATCGGTCGCGCCCAACTGACGGGCGATCTCGAACTTGGCCGGGTTGATGTCCACTGCAATGATGCGCGAAGCCTTGGCCTTGACTGCACCAATGATCGCCGACAGGCCGATGCCACCGAGGCCGAAAACCGCGACGGTGTCGCCTGGCTTGACCTTGGCAGTGTTGAGCACTGCACCAATACCAGTAGTGACACCGCAGCCCAGCAGGCAGACTTTTTCCAGCGGTGCTTCCTTCTGGATTTTGGCCACGGAGATTTCCGGCAGTACGGTGTACTCGGAGAACGTCGAGGTGCCCATGTAGTGGAACAGTTGCTGGCCCTTGTAGGAGAAGCGCGTGGTGCCGTCAGGCATCAGGCCCTTGCCCTGAGTGGCACGAATGGCCTGGCACAGGTTGGTCTTGCCAGAGAGGCAGAATTTGCACTTGCCACACTCCGGGGTGTACAGCGGGATCACGTGGTCACCTACAGCGACCGAGGTGACACCCTCACCGATGGCTTCGACGATAGCACCGCCTTCATGGCCAAGAATCGAGGGGAAGATACCTTCCGGATCGGCGCCGGACAGGGTGTAGGCATCCGTGTGGCAGACACCACTCGCCACTACGCGTAGCAGCACTTCGCCCGCCTTGGGCATGGCCACATCGACCTCAACGATCTCCAGTGGTTTCTTGGCCTCGAAGGCAACGGCGGCACGGGACTTGATCATGAATCTTCTCCAGCAAAGGTTCGGTTTCCAGCCTTGAAGTGTAATTCATCAACATTTGATGAATAATCCAGGCAAACGCAAAACATTAATGCTGAGCAGGGATAATCGATGGCAAGCAGTCACTGGGAAGGCTTCGATGAGTTCGTCGCCGTCGCCGAATCAGGGCAGTTCACCGCAGCAGCAGAGCGCCTTGGGGTTTCGTCTTCCCATATCAGCCGCCAAATTGCCCGCCTCGAAGAACGCCTGCAGACCCGCCTGCTATATCGCAGCACCCGAAGGGTCAGCCTGACGGAGGCAGGACAGACGTTCCTGCAACATTGCCAGCGTTTGCAAGATGGCCGGGACGAAGCGCTGCGAGCCATGGGCGACCTTGGCAGCGAACCCAAGGGGCTGCTGCGCATGACCTGCGCAGTGGCCTATGGCGAGCGTTTCATTGTGCCGCTGGTGACCCGCTTCATGGCCCTTTACCCGCAATTGCGGGTGGATATCGAACTGACCAACCGTACACTGGACCTGCTGCATGAAGGCATGGACATGGCCATTCGACTGGGGCGCCTGCAGGACTCGCGACTGGTGGCCAGCCGCCTGGCGCCCCGGCGCATGTACCTCTGCGCCTCGCCCGCGTATCTGGAGCGCTATGGTCGCCCGCACAGCCTTTCGGAACTGGCGCGACACAACTGCTTGATCGGCAGTACGGACAGCTGGCCTTTGCAGCAGGATGGGCGTGAAATCGCACAGCGCGTACAGGGCAACTGGCGCTGCAACAGCGGCCAGGCGGTGCTCGATGCAGCACTGCAAGGCGTAGGCTTGTGCCAACTACCGGACTACTACGTGCAAGAGCACCTGCGCAGCGGTGCGCTGGTTTCGCTGCTTGAAGCGCACCAACCCCCCAACACCGCCGTGTGGGCGCTGTATCCACAGCAACGGCATCTGTCGCCCAAGGTGCGTCAATTGGTGGATTACTTACGAGAAGGATTGGCAAATCTGCCGGAGTACCGCACCCCGTAGAAGCCAGCCTGGTTGGCGGTTGGCAGTCAGCCGCGCAGCGCCCAGCGCTGACGCAGCCACTCAAGGTCTTCTGGGCGAGTGACCTTGATATTGTCACTACGTCCTTCGATCAGTCGCGGTGCCTGCCCCGACCATTCGATAGCAGAGGCTTCATCAGTGATCGCCACGTCCGCCACCAGGCTGTCGGCCAGCGCACGGTGCAGGGCACCCAGGCGAAACATCTGCGGTGTATAGGCCTGCCAGACCGTACTGCGGTCGATGGTTGCGGCCACCCGGCCCTGAGCATCTGCACGCTTAAGCGTGTCTCGCGCAGGTACGGCCAGCAATCCACCCACAGGATCATCGGCAAGTTCGGCCAGTAGCCGATCCAGGTCGGTACGTGCCAGGTTCGGTCGCGCAGCGTCATGCACCAGCACCCAGTCGGCGTCGTCAGCCCCCTGAGCATGCAACAACAGCAACGCATTGAGCACCGAGTCGGCCCGCTCACGACCACCGGCTGCACGCTGGATACGAGCATCAACGGCGCAGCGAAGACCTGGCCAATAAGGATCGTCAGCGGCGAGGCTGACAACCACGCCCTTGAGGCAGGGGTGGTCTAGAAAACAGTCAAGGCTATGCTCGAGGATTGTCCGGCCGCCCAACTGCAAGTACTGCTTGGGGCGATCGGCTGCCATTCGGGCACCAACGCCCGCAGCAGGTATCACTGCCCAGAAGGCAGGCAGGGACTGGCTCATTGCGGTAACTGGTAGAGGGTTTCGCCCTCTTTGACCATACCCAGTTCGTGGCGCGCCCGTTCTTCGACGGTCTCCATACCTTTTTTCAACTCCAGCACTTCAGCATCGAGCACGCGATTACGCTCCAGCAACCGTTCATTCTCGGCGTGCTGATCAGCGATCTGCTGCTTGAGCTCAGTGACCTGCGCCAGGCTGCCATTACCCACCCACAGACGATACTGCAGGCCGGCAAGCAACAAGAGCAGAACGAGGAACAACCAATAGGGACTGCGCATCGAGGTATCCAGTGGAAAAGACCGCTGCTTAATGCAGGTTGCTGATGGCACGAAGCCTGGCCGAAGCCAGGCTTTGTGGGCAATTGCCTGCAACAAGCATGTTGCTGTCGATCAGTATGACCGATCGGCGGCACACTGCTGTCTTTTTACCATTTCTTGCTTAGCCACGAAACTCGGCACGGCCGCGGTATACCGCTTTGGCGCCCAGTTGCTCTTCGATACGCAGCAGTTGGTTGTACTTGGAGACGCGATCGGAACGGCACAGCGAACCGGTCTTGATCTGACCCGCAGCAGTACCCACAGCCAGGTCGGCAATGGTCGAGTCTTCAGTTTCACCGGAGCGGTGCGAAATCACGGCGGTGTAGCCTGCAGCCTTGGCCATCTGGATGGCTTCCAGGGTCTCGGTCAGCGTGCCGATCTGGTTGAACTTGATCAGGATGGAGTTGGCGATCTTCTTGTCGATGCCTTCCTTCAGGATCTTGGTGTTGGTAACGAACAGATCGTCACCGACCAGTTGTACCTTCTCACCAATCTTGTCGGTCAGGGCTTTCCAGCCAGCCCAGTCGGACTCGTCCATGCCGTCTTCGATGGAGATGATCGGGAAGCGCTCGGTCAGGCCTTTCAGGTAGTCGGCGAAACCGTTGGCGTCGAACGACTTGCCTTCACCCGACAGGTTGTACTTGCCGTCTTCGAAGAATTCGCTGGAAGCGCAGTCCAGTGCCAGGGTCACGTCGGTGCCCAGTTTGTAGCCTGCATTGGCCACAGCTTCGGCGATAGCCGACAGTGCATCTTCGTTGGACGCCAGGTTTGGTGCGAAACCGCCTTCGTCACCTACCGCAGTGTTCAGGCCACGGGCCTTCAGCACGGCTTTGAGGTGGTGGAAGATCTCGGTGCCCATGCGCAGTGCGTCGGAGAAGGTCTTGGCGCCAACCGGCTGAACCATGAACTCCTGGATGTCGACGTTGTTATCCGCGTGCTCGCCACCGTTGATGATGTTCATCATTGGCACAGGCATGGAGTACTGGCCTGGGGTACCGTTCAGGTTGGCGATGTGCGCGTACAGCGGCAGATCCTGGTCCTGAGCAGCGGCCTTGGCGGCAGCCAGGGAGACAGCCAGGATGGCGTTCGCGCCCAGCTTGGCCTTGTTCTCGGTACCGTCCAGCTCGATCATCGCGTGGTCGAGGGCTTTCTGGTCGCTTGGGTCTTTGCCCAGCAGCAGGTCGCGGATCGGGCCATTGATGTTGGCAACGGCTTTCAGCACGCCCTTGCCCATGTAACGGCTCTTGTCGCCATCACGCAGCTCGAGCGCTTCACGCGAGCCAGTGGAAGCACCGGACGGCGCACAGGCACTGCCGATGATGCCGTTGTCGAGCAGTACGTCCGCTTCGACGGTGGGGTTACCACGCGAATCGAGAACTTCACGACCTTTGATGTCGACGATCTTTGCCATTGTTGTAAGCACTCCAAAATTGACGAAAACAACGCAGCTGAGAAAAATCTTTGCCCGCCGCCAGACAAGGAAAAACAGGCAAGGCAAGCCTGGCGGGGAGAGAACCCTGACCGGTTGGTCAGGGGTTGAGCGTGCGGTACTTTACCGGAGAAATGAGGATTACGCGGTTTCTACCGTCGGAAAACTCTTAACCAGATCATCCAGTTGCTTAAGCTGGGCCAGGAATGGCTCCAGTTTGTCCAGGCGCAGGGCGCATGGACCATCGCACTTGGCGTTGTCCGGATCCGGATGGGCCTCCAGGAACAGACCTGCCAGGCCTTGGCTGATGCCAGCCTTGGCGAGGTCGGTGACCTGAGCACGACGACCACCGGCCGAATCGGCGCGGCCGCCCGGCATTTGCAGGGCGTGGGTGACGTCGAAGAACACCGGGTATTCAAACTGCTTCATGATACCGAAGCCCAGCATGTCCACCACCAGGTTGTTATAGCCGAAGCTGGAACCACGCTCGCAGAGGATCAACTGATCGTTACCGGCCTCCTCGCACTTGGTCAGGATGTGCTTCATCTCCTGCGGTGCGAGGAACTGGGCTTTCTTGATATTGATCACAGCGCCGGTCTTGGCCATGGCCACGACCAGATCGGTCTGACGCGACAGAAAGGCCGGCAACTGGATGATGTCGCAGACCTTGGCCACCGTGGCAGCCTGGTCCGGCTCATGCACGTCAGTGATAACGGGCACGCCGAACGCTTTCTTCACGTCCTCGAAAATCCGCATGCCCTCTTCCAGGCCCGGCCCACGATACGAATTGATCGAAGAACGGTTGGCCTTGTCGAAGCTGGCCTTGAACACGTAAGGGATACCGAGCTTCTCGGTCACCCGCACGTACTCTTCGCAGACCTTGAGTGCCAGGTCACGACTTTCCAGCACGTTCATACCGCCGAACAGCACCATTGGCTTGTCGTTGGCGATCTCGATGTTACCGACGCGAATGATCTTCTGGGTCATGGATCAGCCTTTGTTCCGTTGTGCCAGTGCCGCCTTCACGAAACCACTGAACAGTGGGTGGCCATCACGTGGCGTGGAGGTGAACTCCGGGTGGAACTGGCAAGCGACGAACCATGGATGATCCTTGGCCTCGACAACTTCAACCAGTGCGCCGTCGCCGGAACGACCGGACACTTTCAGGCCAGCTTCGATCAACTGCGGCAACAGGTTGTTGTTCACTTCATAGCGGTGGCGATGACGCTCGACAATGACGTCCTTGCCATAGCAGTCATGAACCTTGGAACCGCCCTCCAACTGGCACTCTTGAGCGCCAAGGCGCATGGTGCCGCCCAGGTCGGAAGTTTCGGTACGGGTTTCGACGGCGCCGGTAGCGTCAGCCCACTCGGTGATCAAACCGACAACCGGGTGACCGCTGTTGCGATCGAACTCGGTGGAGTTGGCGTCTTTCCAGCCCATGACGTTACGCGCGAATTCGATCACGGCAACCTGCATGCCCAGGCAGATGCCCAGGTAAGGCACCTTGTTCTCACGGGCGTACTGAACGGCAGTGATCTTGCCTTCGACACCGCGCAGACCGAAACCACCGGGTACCAGGATGGCGTCAGCACCTTCGAGCAGGCCTGTGCCCTGGTTCTCGATGTCTTCGGAGTCGATGTAGCGCAGGTTGACCTTGGTGCGGTTCTGGATGCCGGCGTGGCTCATCGCTTCGATCAGCGACTTGTACGCGTCCAGCAGCTCCATGTACTTACCGACCATGGCGATGGTGACTTCATGCTCTGGGTTGAGCTTGGCGTCGACAACCTTTTCCCACTCGGACAGGTCGGCACCGTTGCATTGCAGGCCGAAACGCTCGACGACGAAATCATCCAGACCCTGGGCGTGCAGTACGGCCGGGATCTTGTAGATGGTGTCGACGTCTTCCAGGGAGATCACCGCACGCTCTTCAACGTTGGTGAACAGGGCAATCTTGCGACGAGAAGACACATCGACCGGGTGGTCGGAGCGGCAAATCAGTACGTCTGGCTGCAGACCAATGGAGCGCAGCTCCTTGACCGAATGCTGAGTCGGCTTGGTTTTGGTCTCACCGGCAGTGGCAATGTACGGAACCAGCGTCAGGTGCATCAGCATGGCGCGCTTGGAGCCTACTTCAACACGCAGCTGACGGATCGCTTCGAGGAACGGTTGCGACTCAATGTCACCCACAGTACCGCCGATTTCCACCAGGGCCACGTCGGCATCGCCGGCGCCCTTGATGATGCGACGCTTGATCTCGTCGGTGATGTGCGGAATGACCTGGATGGTCGCGCCCAGATAATCACCACGGCGCTCCTTGCGCAGCACGTGCTCGTAGACACGCCCGGTGGTGAAGTTGTTGTTCTGGGTCATGGTCGTGCGGATGAACCGCTCATAGTGGCCCAGGTCCAGGTCGGTCTCGGCGCCGTCGTGGGTGACGAACACCTCACCGTGCTGGAACGGGCTCATGGTGCCCGGGTCGACGTTGATGTACGGGTCCAGCTTGAGCATGGTGACCTTGAGCCCCCGCGCCTCCAGGATGGCCGCCAATGAAGCCGAGGCAATGCCTTTCCCCAATGAAGAAACAACACCGCCCGTGACGAATATGTAGCGCGTCATGAAAAACCCTAGAAGTCTGCGTTAAAGCGGTCTGCGCCGCCGGGGAAAGCGAAGGAAGGCCGAAGCCCCCGATCACCTGCGTCAATCACAGTGCATCTTAAAAAACTGCCGCGTCTGGACAGACCGGGGGTAAAAAACCCGGTAAGGAGCTCGCTAAACATTTTTAGAATCGCCCAGCAAAAAACTGCTTGGTAATCGGCAACTCCCGTGATTTCGATGAAGTCACAGAAGCTGTATCAAGAAGGGAGCGTAGTCTACCCGAAACTGCCCTTCATCTCAAACCTTGCGCGTTCGTCGGTGCTGACCAGTGCAATTGCCACTGGTCCTGCGCCAGCGAAGGCAGGTTCGCTACTGCCAACAGACGCTCACCCTCGAACAGTAAGGGTAGCCGAGCGCGCACGAACAGCGGCAAATGCTGCTCGTTGAGCAAACGCTTGAGATCGCGCTGGCCTCGGCCTGGCACCTGAAGCATTTCACCGCCCTGACGATAGCGAATCTGCACTAAGCCCTGCGGCACTCCACCACTTATACGGACACAGCCGTTATCGATCAACGCCAGTGGTCGACCAGGATCACGCCAGGGCTGAGTCGGTGGCTGCGGTTTAAGCCAGTCACCTGCCAACCACCAGATCCGATCGCCGCAACGGTGCAACTCACCATCGGTGAGACGCCAAAGGGCACGACTGCCGTCGGCCGCATCCCGCACGCTCTCCCACCCAGCCCAGTGCCGGCTGTCGGGTAAACGAGTGTACTCAGCCAGCCAGGACTGCAACGCGTTGCGCTGGCGCGCCGGGGAAAGCGCCCGGAGTGTCGGCAAATCCAACGAAGGCAATGCCAGCCATTCAAAACCACTAGCCGTTCGGGCCTGTAGCAGATCCTGCTGCGCCAGTTCCTCAAGCAATACGCGGGCTTCCTCGAGGTGAGCAGCGCTGCGTGCAAGGCTCTGCGCCGCCTGAGGCCAGCGCCGGGTCAACACCGGAAACACGTCATGGCGCAAGTAATTACGTGAGAAGCGACAATCGGTGTTGGAGGGATCGTCGATCCACTCCAGCCCCTGCTGCGCCGCATAACGCTCCAGTTCTTCGCGCCCAACCGCCAAAAGTGGACGCACCAAGCGCCCCGCACCCAATGGGCGCTGCACCGGCATCGCCGCCAACCCTCGCACACCAGCGCCACGCAGCAACCGAAACAGTACGGTTTCAGCCTGATCCTCACGGTGTTGAGCCGTCAACAACACCTCAGCAGGGCGCAATGCTTCAGCAAACGCCCGGTAGCGTGCATCCCTTGCGCCCTGCTCCAGGCTCGCACCCGGCGCTACCGTGACATGAATGACCTGAAGCTCAATACCAAGCGCGTCGCAGCGTTGCTGGCAAAGCTGCGGCCACGCGTCAGCAGCGGCCTGAAGGCCGTGATGGATGTGGATGGCACGTAGAGGGGGCAAGGCATGCTGGCGGGACAACAGCGCCAGCAGATGAAGCAGGACACTGGAGTCCAGCCCACCGGATAGCGCAACACACCAGGACGGTGCGTTGCGCCAGGGTGCCAGGCTGGCAAGCAGCCTGGTAGGGAGATCAGTCATCGGGGCACCTCGTCAGCGAGCGTTCTGCACGCGTTCACCGGCATGCCAGCCCCTGAAAGAAGCCTGGCATACCTGCAAGCGGGGCACCGATGCCTTCAGATCAGAGCCCGTAGCTCATCAGACGATCGTAACGACGCTTGAGCAGCGCGTCGTTATCGAACTTCTTCAGCATGTCCAGTTGCTCAAGCAACTCGCCACGGATCGAAGCCGCCGCCGCCGCTGGATCACGGTGAGCACCACCCAGTGGCTCGGCAATGACCTTGTCGACAATACCCAGGCCTTTCAGGCGCTCGGCGGTAATGCCCATGGCCTCGGCAGCATCAGCGGCCTTCTCGGAGGTTTTCCAGAGAATCGACGCGCAGCCTTCTGGCGAGATCACCGAATAGGTGGAGTATTGCAGCATGTTCAGTTGGTCGCAGACACCAATGGCCAGCGCACCACCGGAACCACCTTCACCGATAACGGTGGCGATGATCGGGGTTTTAAGACGTGCCATGACGCGCAGGTTCCAGGCAATGGCTTCGCTTTGGTTGCGCTCTTCAGCGTCGATACCCGGGTAAGCACCTGGCGTGTCGATGAAGGTGAGGATCGGCATCTTGAACCGCTCGGCCATTTCCATCAGGCGGCACGCCTTGCGGTAGCCTTCAGGGCGCGGCATACCGAAGTTGCGGCGAACTTTCTCGCGCACTTCGCGGCCTTTCTGATGACCGATGACCATGACTGGCCGACCGTCCAGGCGGGCGACACCACCAACAATGGCGGCATCGTCGGAGAAGTGACGGTCACCGTGCAGTTCGTCGAACTCGGTGAAGATGTGCTCGATGTAGTCCAGGGTGTAAGGACGGCGCGGATGACGAGCCATTCGTGCAATCTGCCAACTGGTCAGATTGTTGAAGATGCTGGCAGTCAGGGCGCTGCTCTTGTCCTGCAGGCGCGAAATTTCTTCGCCAATGTTCAGCGAGTTGTCGTTACCAACCAGGCGCAGCTCTTCGATCTTGGCTTGCAGGTCAGCAATCGGCTGTTCGAAATCCAGAAAATTCGGGTTCATAGGCTTCCGTCTTGGGTCGACGGCCAGGCGGCCGGCCGGTTGATCCGTTTGGCGCCCTACCTTAAGGGATCGGGCGCATTCAGGTCGAGATTAAAAATTCATCGATATTGCAAAAAGACGTTCTCACGTCCGAACTGGTCACGCAGTGCCTGGATCAAGCCATCGGCCGGATCGATACGCCAGCCCTCGCCGAACTGCAGCAAGGCCTTGGCATCGGTTCCGGTGTACTCCAATGTGATCGGGCAGGCGCCACGATGACGCTTGAACAGCTCACCCAACCAGGTCAACCGATCACCTTTGAGCGCATCACTACGCACCTTCAGGCGCAGGCTTTCGGCCAGGTTGGTACGCGCATCTTCCATGCTCATGACGCGTTTGACCCGCAGGCGCAAGCCACCAGAGAAGTCATCGTTACTGACCTCCCCTTCAACCACGACCATTGCGTCGGTCTGTAACAATGCCTGAGCAGAATGGAATGCATCGGCGAACAAGGACGCCTCGATCCGTCCGGAACGGTCGTCAAGGGTCACAAAGCCCATCTTGTCGCCTTTCTTGTTCTTCATCACCCGCAGGGCGATGATCATGCCCGCGACGGTCTGGGTGTCACGTGCTGGCTTCAGATCAATGATCCGCTGGCGCGCGAAACGACGAATCTCACCTTCATACTCATCGATCGGGTGCCCGGTCAGGTAGAGGCCGAGGGTATCTTTCTCGCCCCGCAAGCGCTCCTTGAGGGTGAGTTCCCGGGCCTTGCGGTGATTGGCATAAACGTCGGCATCTTCCTCGACGAACAGCCCCCCAAACAGATCGGCGTGACCGCTGTCATGGGTGCGCGCAGTCTGCTCCGCCGACTTGATTGCCTCCTCCATGGCCGCCAGCAGTACCGCACGGTTGCGGTCGATGTTGGCCTGGTAGGCTTTGAGCTCGTCGTGAAAATAAGGCCCCAGGCGATCCAGCGCACCGCTACGAACCAGTGCATCGAGGGTGCGCTTGTTGATGCGCTTGAGGTCCACGCGCTCGCAGAAATCGAACAGATCCTTGAACGGACCGTCGGCGCGAGCCTCGACAATGGCTTCTACCGGCCCTTCACCAACACCCTTGATCGCGCCCAGGCCATAGACAATCCGACCGTCGTCGTTGACCGTGAACTTGAAGTCCGAGGTGTTAACGTCCGGAGCGTCCAGACGCAGCTTCA
This sequence comes from Pseudomonas sp. HLS-6, assembly GCF_002753995.1. Lineage (NCBI taxonomy): Bacteria > Pseudomonadati > Pseudomonadota > Gammaproteobacteria > Pseudomonadales > Pseudomonadaceae > Pseudomonas > Pseudomonas sp. HLS-6. Next base: position 1,283,608 of record NZ_CP024478.1, on the reverse strand, counting down.
TGCTGCGCACTTCCTCGATCAGCGTGACCACCTTGTCGGTGTTGTGCATATCCGCCGAGAGCACCGCCGCCATGAACGGTGCCGGGTAGTGGGTCTTGAGCCAGGCGGTCTGGTACGACACCAGGCCATAGGCCGCCGAGTGAGACTTGTTGAAGCCGTAACCGGCGAACTTCTCTACCAGGTCAAAGATGTTACCGGCAAGCTCGGCATCAATATTGTTGTTCGCACACCCTTCGATGAAACCGCCGCGCTGCTTGGCCATCTCCTCGGGCTTTTTCTTGCCCATGGCCCGACGGAGCATGTCCGCGCCACCCAAGGTGTAACCCGCCATGACCTGAGCGATCTGCATCACCTGTTCCTGATACAGGATGATGCCGTAGGTAGGCGCCAGTACCGGCTTCAGGCCTTCGTACTGGTAGTCCGGGTGCGGATAGGCCAGCTCGGCGCGGCCGTGCTTACGGTTGATGAAGTCGTCCACCATGCCCGACTGCAGCGGGCCGGGACGGAACAGCGCAACCAGTGCAATGAGGTCTTCCAGGCAGTCGGGCTTGAGCTTTTTGATCAGCTCTTTCATACCCCGCGATTCAAGCTGGAACACTGCCGTCGTTTCGGCTTTTTGCAGCAGTTCGAAGGTCTTTCTGTCGTCAAGCGGGATGAAATCGATGTTCAGATCGTCCAGGCCGTTCTTGGCCTGCTCACGGTTGATCGTCTCCATCGCCCATTTGATGATGGTCAGGGTACGCAAGCCGAGGAAGTCGAACTTCACCAGGCCCGCCGCCTCGACATCGTCCTTGTCGAACTGGGTTACCAGGCCGCCGCCCTCTTCGTCACAGGCAATCGGCGAGAAGTCGGTCAGCTTGGTCGGGGCGATCACCACACCACCGGCGTGCTTGCCCGTGCCGCGCGTAACCCCTTCAAGCTTCAGGGCCATGTCCCAGATCTCCTGGGCTTCCTCATCGCTCTTGAGGAAGTCGCGCAGCATCTCCTCCTGCTCGTAGGCCTTTTCCAGGGTCATGCCGACTTCGAACGGGATCATCTTCGACAACCGGTCGGCAAGCCCGTAAGACTTGCCCTGCACCCGTGCCACGTCTCGCACTACCGCCTTTGCCGCCATGGTGCCAAAGGTAATGATCTGACTTACCGCATTGCGCCCATAGGCTTCAGCCACATAGTCAATCACCCGGTCACGACCGTCCATGCAGAAGTCGACGTCGAAGTCGGGCATGGAGATCCGTTCAGGGTTGAGGAACCGCTCAAACAGCAAGTCGTAAGCCAGCGGATCGAGGTCGGTGATCTTCAGAACGTAAGCCACCAGTGAGCCCGCACCCGACCCACGACCAGGGCCTACCGGCACGCCGTTGTTCTTGGCCCACTTGATGAAGTCCATAACGATCAGGAAGTAACCCGGGAACCCCATCTGGATGATGATGTCGAGTTCGAACTTCAGCCGGTCCAGGTAGGTCTGGCGCTTCGCCTCATAGTCGGGCGTGGTCTCTTTGGGCCACAACACCGCCAGACGTTCCTCCAGGCCCTCATGTGATACAAGACGCAGGTAGTCGTCGATGGACATGCCATTAGGCGTCGGGAAGTCCGGCAGGAAGTATTTCCCCAACTGCACCTGGATATTGCAGCGCTTGGCAATTTCAACCGTGTTCTCCAGCGCCTCAGGCAGATCACTGAACAGCTCGGCCATTTCCGCCGGGCTTTTCAGGTATTGCTGATCACTGTAGTTACGCGAGCGGCGCGGGTCATCCAGCGCCCGACCTTCGCCGATGCAGACGCGCGTTTCATGCGCATCGAAGTCCGACTGTTTGATGAACCGTACATCGTTGGTCGCCACCAGAGGCGCGCCGAGCTTGTCAGCCAGGGCCACCGCAGCGTGCAGGTACTCTTCGTCGCCCGTGCGGTTAGTGCGTTGCACTTCCACATAAAAGCGCTCCGGGAACATTGCCATCCAGTCACGCAGCAGGCGTTCTGCCTCGTCGGGATTACCCGCGAGCAATGCCATGCCGATATCGCCCTCGCGGGCCGCAGAGAGGGCAATCAGACCTTCGCTGGCCTGGGCAATCCAGTCACGCTCGATGATAACCAGACCATTGCGCTGCCCGTCCATCCAACCGCGGGAAATCAACTCGGTGAGGTTGCGATAACCCTGGGCATCCATCGCCAGAAAGCAGATGCGTGCCAGAGGCGCATCCGGGTCCGCGCTTGCCAGCCACAGGTCGGCGCCACAGATCGGCTTGACGCCCGCGCCCATGGCTGCCTTGTAGAACTTGACCAGCGAACACATGTTGCTCTGGTCAGTGACCGCGACTGCCGGCATGTTCATCCCGGCCAACGCCTTGACCAGCGGCTTGATGCGCACCAGGCCATCGACCAGCGAGTATTCGGTGTGCAGGCGAAGATGAACGAAGGAAGCCGACATGATGATCCTATAGCAGCGCAAAACAACAAGGCCCGGATTGTACCGGGCCTTGAGCGAAACATCAGCCAGTGCAGAACACTGGCCAAAAATGAATGGTCAAGCGGTCAGATATCCGGGAAACCGCCAGCCTGTATCTCGCGGGCCTCGAAGGCGGCACGCACCGGCGCGAATGAGCGCCGATGAATGGGGGTCGGGCCCAGCCGGGCTAGTGCTTCAAGATGCACAGGTGTCGGGTAGCCCTTATGCCCGCCAATGCCGTAGCCGGGGTAGACTTTCTCGAAGGCTGCCATCTCGCGGTCGCGCGTGACCTTGGCCAGGATCGAGGCCGCCGCAATTGCAGGCACCTGGCTATCACCCTTGACCACCGGCGCCGCCGGTACATCGAGCTTGGGGCAGCGGTTACCGTCGATCAACGCCAGTTTCGGGGTGATATGCAACCCCTCTACCGCACGCTGCATGGCCAACATGGTGGCATGCAGGATGTTCAGTTGATCAATCTCTTCGACCTCGGCCCGGGCAATGCAAAAGCTGAGCGCCTTTTCACAGATTTCGTCGAAGAGCTTTTCACGACGAGCTTCGGTGAGCTTTTTCGAGTCATTCAGGCCAAGAATCGGCCGCTTCGGGTCCAGGATCACCGCAGCGGTGACCACCGCGCCACACAGAGGCCCACGACCGACCTCGTCAACACCGGCGACAAGGTCCTCGACCAGATTGAAGTCCAGTCCCATTTGCATTTATCGTTTTTCCAGCAAGGCCAGCACCGCTTCAGCCGCCTGATTGGAGGCGTCACGGCGCAGCGTACGGTGAATCTGATCAAAGCTGTCGGTCTGTCCACGGCCATCGGCAAGCAACGGCAGCAACGTCTCTGCCAGCGCCTCGGGCGTCGCTGCATCCTGCAACAGCTCCGGCACCAACAGGCGCTGGGCCAGCAAGTTAGGCAGCGAGACGTACGGGCTTTTCACCAGACGCTTGAGAATCCAGTAGGTCAACGGCGCCAGGCGATAGGCAACCACCATTGGCCGCTTGAACAGTAGCGCTTCAAGGGTGGCAGTACCGGAAGCAATCAACACGGCATCACAGGCCGCCAAGGCCTGATGCGACTGACCGTCGAGCAGGGTTACCGGCAGATCACGACCAACCAGCATTTGCTCGAGCTGTTCACGACGCAGCGCGTTGGCGCAAGGGGAGACGAAGCGCACATCCGGGACACGCTCCCTCAGACGTTGCGCGGCATCCAGGAACAACGCGCCCAGACGGCCTACCTCACCACCACGGCTACCCGGCATCAAGGCCACCAGCGGCCCATCCGGCAACCCCAACTGAGCGCGAGCAGCACTGCGGTCGCACTCAAGATCGATAGTATCGGCCAACGGATGACCGACGAAACGCACCGGCACGCCATGCTCTTCGTAGAACCTAGCCTCGAAGGGCAACAGGGTGAGCATAAGGTCGCAACCTTCGCGAATCTTCAACACACGCTTCTGACGCCAGGCCCAAACGGACGGGCTGACGTAATGCACCGTCTTGATTCCGACCTGGCGCAGCTTCAGTTCGATATTGAGCGTAAAGTCCGGGGCATCGATACCGATGAACACATCGGGCTTTTCGGCGATCAGTGTCTGGATCAGCGCCTTGCGCCGCTTGAGCAGTTCGCGCAGGCGCCCAAGCACCTCAACCAGGCCCATGACAGCCAAGCGTTCCATCGGGAAGTACGAATCCAGGCCCTCGGCCTGCATCAATGGGCCGCCTACGCCGATGAAGCGGATATCCGGGTGACGGGTCTTCAATGCGCGCATCAGGCCCGCACCCAGAATATCGCCACTGGCCTCACCTGCCACCAGCGCTACACAAAGCTGCGCCATGGTCAGCGGGTGATGCCGCGAGTGGAGTTCTTGATCGACGTGAGGAACAGGTCGACTTCAGGGAATTGACTGGCCGACTCGGTGAGCTCGACGATGGCCTGCTCGACCGTCAGTCCTTGGCGATAGACCACCTTGTAAGCGCGGCGTAGCGCATGGATGGCGTCGTCACTGAAACCACGACGGCGCATGCCCTCGAAGTTCATGCTGCGTGCTTCAGCAGGGTTGCCGAACACCGTCACAAAAGCCGGTACATCCTTGCCAATTGCCGTACCCATACCGGAGAAGCTGTGAGCACCGATATGGCAGAACTGGTGAACCAGCGTGAAGCCGGAGAGTATCGCCCAATCATCGACATGCACATGGCCGGCCAATGCAGTGTTGTTAACCAGAATGCAATGGTTGCCAATTACGCTGTCGTGACCGATGTGAGCATAGGCCATGATCAGGTTGTGATCACCCAGGGTGGTCTCCGAACGGTCTTGTACGGTACCACGATGGATCGTCACACCCTCGCGAATCACATTGTGATCGCCAATGACCAGACGGGTAGGTTCGCCCTTGTATTTCAGATCAGGGGTGTCTTCGCCAACAGAGGAAAACTGATAGATGCGATTATGCCGACCAATACGGGTTGGCCCTTTGATAATCACATGCGGACCGACAACGGTCCCCTCCCCGATCTCGACATTTGCGCCGATAATCGACCAGGGGCCGACCTCAACGCCTTCGGCCAGCTTGGCCGAAGGGTCGATGATTGCCCGAGGGTCAATCAAACTCATAGTTTACGTTCCGCGCAGATGATCTCAGCCGAGCAGACAGGCTTGCCGTCCACCGAAGCCTGGCAATCGAACTTCCAGATCTGGCGCTTGCAACTGATGAACTTGGCTTCAAGAATCAGCTGATCGCCCGGCAGAACCGGCTGACGGAAGCGCAGCTTGTCGGAGCCCACGAAGTAATACAGGGTGCCGTCCGCAGGTTTGACGTCGAGCATCTTGAAGCCGAGGATACCGGCTGCCTGGGCCATGGCCTCGATGATCAATACGCCCGGCATGATCGGGTGCGCCGGGAAGTGACCATTGAAGAAAGGCTCGTTGATGCTGACATTCTTGTAGGCACGAATGCGCTGAGCCTCTACGTCCAAGTCCACTACCCGGTCCACCAACAGGAACGGGTAACGGTGAGGCAGGTATTCGCGAATCTCGTTGATGTCCATCATTTCGGGGGGAAGCCTGTAGTAAAGATAGGGAGCGTAAACCTTGGTTTAACGCTCCTTTTGCAAATCAAGGCGGCTATCCAGCAGCTGAGCACGCCTGATCAGGAAATGGTATCAGCCTTCTGATGAAGCTTTGCCGTCCGAGGTCACGGTGTCGACGCGCTTTTCCACCTGGACGAGGCGTTTTGCCATCTCATCCAACTGGCGAATTCGCGCCGCGCTCTTGCGCCACTCTGCCAACGGCTGCATGGCCGTACCGGAGGAGTAGGCGCCCGGCTCAGTGATTGAGCGGGTGACCATCGTCATGCCGGAAACGAACACACCATCGCAGACATCGATATGACCGACCATGCCGACACCGCCTGCGATAGTGCAATGCTTGCCGATCTTGGTACTGCCGGAAATGCCGACACAAGCCGCCATGGCCGTGTGATCGCCGATCTGAACGTTGTGCGCAATCTGGATCTGGTTGTCGAGTTTGACGCCATTGCCAATACAGGTATCGGCCAAGGCACCACGATCAATAGCGGTGTTGACACCAATCTCGACATCATCGCCGATCGTCACACCGCCAATCTGCGCGATTTTCTGCCAGACACCCTTCTCGTTGGCAAAGCCGAAACCTTCGCCACCCAACACGGCACCCGACTGAATCACGACACGCTTGCCAATGCGCACGTCATGATACAGGGTCACCTTGGGCGCGAGCCAACCACCCTCGCCAATCACGCAACGTGCACCGATATAACACTGCGCGCCAACGGTCACACCCGGGCCGATCTGCGCACCGCTTTCGATAACAACGAAGGCTCCAATACTGGCGCTAGCATCCACCTGAGCGTCCGCAGCCACCACGGCGCTGGGATGAACTCCCGCCACAGCCTTTGGTTTGGGATCAAACAGGTGGGAAATGCGCGCATACGCAAGATAAGGGTCGGGCACGATCAGCGCATGACCGGCAAAACCTTCAGCATCGCTTGCCTTGAGCAACACCGCGGCGGCATTGCTCTCACCCAGGTACTTGCGGTACTGAGGGTTGGCCAGGAAGCTCAACTGCCCCGGACCGGCATCCTGCAAGGTTGCCAGACCGACGATTTCAAGCTCAGCGGGGCCACTGAGCGTCGCCCCGAGAAACTCTGCCAGTTGCCCCAGCTTCATACTGAATGCCATATCAGCGGGACTGGTTCATGCGCTCGATGACTTGGCGGGTGATGTCGTATTGAGGTTTGACATCGATTACCGCGCCGCGCTCAAGCACCAGGTCGAAAGCACCTTTCTTGATGACTTCCTCAACAGCACCATCCAGCTTAGGTTTCAGTTGTTTGAGCATGTCACGATCAGCGACAGCCTTGGCTTCGTTCAACTCCTTGGACTGGAACTGGAAGTCACGTGCTTTCTGCTTGAACTCAAGCTCCAGGCGCTCACGCTCACCCTGAGGCATCTTGTCGCCACCCTTGACCAGGCGGTCCTGGATGCCCTTGGCGCTGCTCTCCAGATTTTTCAGCTTGGTCAACTGAGGGCCGAATTTCTTCTCGGCATCAACGGCGTACTTCTTCGCCGCATCCGACTCCAGCAATGCCATCTGATAGTTCAGCACGGCGATTTTCATTTCGGCGAACGCCGGGGTCGCAACCAGGGCTGCGGCCAGAACAGCCAGTTGAGTCAACTTACGCACGATGCACTCCTACAGAATCCGTTGTCGTTACAAGGATCAGACCCTTAGAAGGTCTGGCCCAGAGAGAATTGGAACACCTGGGTATCGGCGCTGTCCGGCTCTTTGACCGGCATCGCCAGACTGAAGCTCAGCGGGCCAAGCGCCGTGATCCAGGTCACGCCCAAACCAACGGAACTGGCCAGCCCGGAAAGGCCAACCTTTTCACAGTCCGGTTGAGAACCGCATTGCGTGTCGAACACGTTACCCACATCCCAGAAAACCGAGGTGCGCAGGGAGCGCTGATCCTTGACGAACGGTAGAGGGAACAGCAACTCGACACCACCCTGTACAAGGACGTTACCACCGAACGGCAAGGGATCCTGATCCGGGTCAGCAATCGTGCCTGGGTTCTTGCCGGTACTTGGCGTACTGCGCGGGCCAAGACTGCTGTCCTTGAAGCCACGAACCGAGTTGAAGCCACCTGCATAGTAGTTCTCGTAGAACGGCAGGCCCTCGGTAGAACCGAAACCGTCTCCGTAGCCGAGCTCGGTATGCAGCCGCAGTGTGTAGTCGTTGGTGATCGGCTTGAACATCTGGCCACGGTAGTCCAGCTTGAAGAACGACAGGTCGCTACCTGGCGTGGTCGCCTCGAGCACCAGGCTTTGTGAGTGGCCACGGGTAGCCAGCACGCCCTTGTTCAGGGTCGATTCGGACCAACCTGCGGATGCCTTGAAGTTCAGGTACTTGTCGCCCTCCTGTTTGACGAAATCGAAGATCTCGTCAACGGTGTAACGACCAGTCTTGATCTCATCCTGCTGCGCAGTCAGGCCGAAGGTCAAACGCGAAGTTTCACTGATCGGGTAGCCAACGCTGACACCGGCGCCGAGACTGTCCACGGCATAGCTGGCAACGTCGACATCCAGATCCTGGTAGTCAGTGGTGCGATAGAACGCGTTGTAGCCCAGGCTGACGCCATCGGCAGTCCAGTAAGGGTCTACAAAGCTGAAGTTGTAACGACTCTGGTACTCACTACGGGTCAGGCCAATGGAAACCTTGTTACCGGTGCCGAGGAAGTTGTTCTGGCTGATCGAACCGCCAAGGATCAGGCCGGCACTCTGAGCGAAACCAACGCTGGCGGTAATCGAACCGGAAGCCTGCTCTTCTACACTGTAGTTGACGTCTACCTGGTCATCGGTACCCGGAACTGCCGGGGTTTCAACGTTCACTTCCTTGAAAAAGCCCAAACGCTCCAGACGCGTCTTGGATTGATCAATCAGGTAGGTCGATGCCCAACCGCCTTCCATCTGACGCATTTCACGACGCAGTACCTCATCCTCGGACTTGGTATTACCACGGAAGTTGATGCGGTTGACGTAAGCACGCTTGCCCGGGTCGACTACAAAGGTGATGTCGACAGTCTTGCCATCATCGTGCGGCTGGGGTACGCCGTTAACGTTGGCGAAGGTGTAGCCTTCGTTACCCAGACGACGGGTGATCAGCTCGGAGGTGGTGGTCATCACCTTGCGCGAGAACACCTGCCCTGGTTGCACCAGCAGCAGTGCCTTGACCTGGTCTTCCGGCACCTTCAGGTCACCGGACAGCTTGACGTCACGCACGGTGTACTTCTCGCCTTCGTTGACGTTCACCGTGATATAGACATGTTTCTTGTCTGGGGTGATGGATACCTGGGTGGAGGCGATATCCATGTTGATATAGCCGCGGTCCAGGTAGTAGGAGCGCAGACGCTCCAGGTCACCCGAGAGCTTTTCGCGAGCGTACTTGTCATCGTTCTTGAAGAACGACAGCCAGTTGGTGGTCTTGAGCTCGAACAGGCTGGCCAGCTCTTCATCGGAGAAGACGGTATTACCAACCACGTTGATGTGCTGAATCGCCGCAACGGTGCCTTCGTTGATCTTGATCTTCAGTGCTACGCGGTTACGCGGCTGCGGTACAACCTCAGTGTCAACCTCAGCCGAATAACGACCCTGGGCAACATACTGACGCTGCAACTCGTTACGCACACCTTCGAGGGTTGCGCGCTGGAAGATTTCACCTTCGGACAGCCCGGACTGTTTCAAGCCCTTGAGCAGGTCCTCGGTACTGATGGCCTTGTTACCATCGATCTCGATACTCGAAACCGAAGGACGCTCGACCACGTTGATGATCAAAACGTTGCCTTCACGCCCCAGTTGGATGTCCTGAAAGAAGCCGGTTTTGAACAACGCACGGGTGGACTCCACCAGGCGGCGGTCATCGGCGTCGTCACCGACGTTCAACGGCAATGCGCCAAACACGCTGCCAGCGGAAACCCGCTGCAGGCCATTGACACGGATATCGGAGATGGTGAAGGACTCGGCGTGAACTTCAGCGATCATCAGTACGGCGAGAACCGCAGTTAGCAGCAGACGTTTCATGAAGTCCTTTCTTATTCCAACTGGCAATAAACGACCCTCCGCGAAAGACGGCGGGTTCGCAATTGAGCGAAGCGTTACAGACGACCCAAATCGTTGATCAGGGCGAGCAACATCACCCCGACTACCAAACTGATACCGATCTGGATTCCCCAACCTTGCACCCGATCAGAGAGCGGGCGACCACGCGCCCACTCGATCAGGTAAAACAGCAAATGCCCCCCATCCAACACTGGAATAGGCAGCAAATTCAGAACCCCCAGGCTAATGCTCAGATAGGCGAGGAAATTAAGGAAATCACCTACACCGGACTGGGCCGAAGCGCCCGCCACTTTAGCAATGGTTATCGGTCCGCTCAAGTTTTTTACCGAGAGCTCGCCGAACAGCATTTTCTTGAGCGAATCCAGGGTCAGAACACTCATGTTCCACGTGCGAGAGAGCCCTTCGCCAACCGCTGCAAGCGGCCCGTAACGCACCTCGCGCAGCATGCTTGGCGGCCATTCGACTGCCTTCACCCCAGCACCAAGATAACCACTGGCAGCCTTGCCTTCGCCACGCGTGGCCAGGTTCACCGGCAACTCCAGCGTGGCACCATCGCGCTCAACGCTCAGCGTTACGCGACCGCCGGCACGACTGCGCACCTTGTCGACCACCTGCTGCCACTCATTCACCGCCTGACCATCGAGTGCCAGCAGACGATCACCGGGTTTCAGGCCAGCAGCCTGAGCGGGGCCTTTAGGGTCGAGCTCGGCCAACACTGGCGGCAACGCAGGACGCCACGGACGAATCCCCAGGGAATTGATCGGGTCCGGCTCATCAGCACCCTTTAGCCACTTATCGAGCTTGAGCACGTGGGTGCTCTCAGCACTGCTCCCCTCCTCCCTGACCGTCACCTGCAGCGAACCGGTCTCGCCAAGGCGACGGATCAACTGAAGATTAACCGCAGCCCAACCGTTGATCGACTCGCCGTCTACGGCAATGACTTCCTGACCGGCGCCCAGACCGGCAGCCGCAGCAATACTATCGGCCTCGACTGCACCAATGACCGGGCGCACCTGCTGGCTGCCCAACATGGCCAGCACCCAGAAAAACAGAATGGCGAGCAAAAAGTTGGCAATTGGGCCGGCTGCGACGATAGCGATGCGCTGGCGCACCGACTTTCGATTGAACGACTGATCCAGCTGATCGGGCGACACCTCACCCTCTCGCTCATCGAGCATCTTGACGTAGCCACCCAACGGGATCGCCGCGACCACAAACTCAGTGCCATGCCGATCATGCCAGCGAAACAGTGGCAGACCGAAACCCACTGAAAAACGCAAAACCTTGACGCCGCAGCGGCGCGCCACCCAGAAGTGACCGAACTCGTGAAAGGTGACCAGCACACCCAATGCAACCAGGGTGCCGATAATCATATAGAGCGCACTCATGTCTCTCTCCGAATGACGTTCATCGGACGCTGACGCTGCGCCATGAAGCGCGGCGCATCAGCGTCCGTGACGGCTCAACCACTGACCGGCCAAAAGGCGCGCCTGGTGATCAGCCGCAAACACGGCTTCAAGCGTATCGACCGCTACCACCGACTCATGATCGAGTACATCTTCGATCATACTCGCGATCTCCGGGAAGCGGATGCGCCGCTCAAGAAATGCAGCCACCGCCACCTCATTGGCTGCGTTGAGCAGCGCCGGGGCACTACCCCCAGCGTCAGCAGCCTGACGCGACAGGCGCAGGCAAGGGAAACGCTGCTCATCCGGCGCCTGAAAATCCAACCGGGCAATCGCAAACAGATCCAGTGGTGCAACCCCTGAGTCAATCCGCTCAGGCCAGGCCAGCGCATTGGCAATCGGTGTACGCATATCGGGATTGCCCAACTGCGCCAGCACAGAGCCATCCACATAATCGACCAGAGAGTGGATTACGCTTTGTGGGTGAACGACCACCTCAATCTGGGCCGGCCGGGCATCGAACAGCCAACAGGCCTCGATCAATTCCAGCCCCTTGTTCATCATGCTTGCCGAGTCGACAGAGATTTTCCGCCCCATCGACCAGTTCGGATGCGCACACGCCTGCTCTGGCGTCACGTCAGCCAGTTCGCTTTGCGGGGTTTGCCGGAACGGGCCACCTGACGCAGTCAACAGGATTCGCCGTACGCCAACCTGAGGCAAGCCGCGGGAGAAATCGCCCGGCAGGCACTGGAATATCGCATTATGCTCGCTGTCGATCGGCAACAACACTGCGCCACTCTGACGCACAGCCTGCATGAAGAGTGCGCCGGACATGACCAGCGCCTCCTTGTTGGCCAACAACACTTTCTTGCCAGCTTCGACAGCTGCCAGGGTAGGACGCAAACCCGCCGCACCGACAATGGCCGCCATGACGGTATCCACTTCAGAGGCAGCCGCAACCTGGCACAAACCCGCTTCGCCAACCAGCACTTCGGTAGCCGAGCCGGCTGCGCGCAGGTCAGCACGCAACTGCTGCGCGGCTTCGACGCTTGGCACCACGGCATAGGACGGGGCATGGCGAATGCAAAGTGCGAGCAACTCGCTCAAGCGCGAGTAACCGGTCAATGCGAACACCTGGTATCGCTCGGGATGACGAGCAATTACATCAAGCGTGCTGAGGCCGATGGAGCCAGTGGCCCCAAGCACGGTAATACGTTGCAGACCGCTCACATCGCGCCCCAGTTAGCTGCCCAAAGCAGCACAGCAAATAGCGGAATGGCAGCCGTCAGGCTGTCGATACGATCCAGCACACCGCCATGACCTGGCAGCAGATTGCTGCTGTCCTTGATGCCTGCACGGCGCTTGAACATGCTCTCGGTCAGGTCACCCACGACCGAAACAGCAACAACCAATGCCGCGCCAAGCACCCCCAACAGCAACTCAGTGGCCGACCAGCCACGATTCACGCCGACCGCCACGGTAATCGCCAGGCTCAGCGCTACACCACCATAAACGCCTTCCCAGCTCTTGCCTGGGCTGACCTGCGGTGCCAGCTTACGCTTGCCAAAGGCCTTACCGGAGAAATAGGCCCCAATATCGGCAGCCCACACCAGCACCATGACCGACATGATCAACCCGTTACCGAGCGGCCAATGCTTGAGCAGGATAAGCCCCTGCCATGCCGGCAGAAGGATCAATAAACCGATCAGCAGCTTGCAGGCGGCACTGGCCCACAACTCGCTACTCGCGGGATAGGTCAAGACCAGCCAGGTTGCCACCCCCCACCACAACACCGACGCACCGAGCACCCAAGGGGCCAGATCCGGCATCAGGTGCAGCAGCATCAGCAAACCGGCTACCACGGCGGCGTAAGCGATACGCAATGCCTGGGCGACCAGCCCCGACAAACGCGCCCATTCCCAAGCGCCCAGGGTCACAACTCCACCAATGAACAAGGCGAAATCGCCACCTTCGAGCAGAAAGAAACCACCCAGAGCGATCGGCAACAGGATCAGCGCAGTGATGATGCGTTGTTTAAGCATTAAGCACGGGCTCCTGCTTCGACCTGCTCGCTGGTTCTACCAAAGCGGCGCTGACGCGAAGCAAAATCGGCCAGCGCCTTGCGCATGGCTTCGTGTTTGAAGTCCGGCCAGAACAGGTCGGAGAAATACAACTCGGAATAGGCCAACTGCCAAAGCAGGAAGTTGCTGATACGGTGCTCCCCCCCTGTGCGAATACACAGATCAGGCAACGGCAGATCACCGGTAGCCAGGCAGGGTTGCAGCAGCTCCGGCGTGATGTCTTCCGGGCGCAAATGCCCCGCCTGAACTTCCCGCGCCAAGCGCTGGGCAGCCTGGGCGATATCCCACTGGCCACCGTAGTTGGCAGCGATTTGCAGGATAAAGCGACCACTGCCCGCAGTCAGCGCTTCAGCCTCACGCATGGCAGCCTGCAGCTCCGGATGAAAGCGCGACCGATCGCCAATGATCCGAAGGCTGATGTTGTTCTCGTTCAGGCGCTTGGCTTCGCGGCGCAAGGCCGAGAAGAACAGCTCCATCAACGCACCGACCTCATCAGCCGGCCGCTGCCAGTTCTCACTGGAGAACGCGAACAGGGTCAGTACCTCGACCTTGGCTTCGGCGCACACCTCGATCACCGCACGGACGGCATCAACACCAGCCTTGTGCCCGGCAACGCCGGGCAGCAGACGTTTCTTCGCCCAGCGATTGTTTCCGTCCATGATGATCGCGACATGGCGCGGCACCGACGGGGACACACCCTGCTTGCTCTTTTCCATGAAAAAGTCCCGGCCTCAAACAGCCATCAGATCCTTTTCCTTGGCTTCCAGCGCCTTGTCGACTTCCGCGACGAACTTGTCGGTCAGCTTCTGCAACTCATCGGCCGCACGACGTTCTTCGTCTTCGCTGATCTCTTTGTCCTTGGACAGCTTCTTCAGGTCTGCCAGGGCATCACGACGCACGTTACGCACGGCGACCTTGGCATCTTCGGCAACGCCACGCGCCTGCTTGGTGTAACCCTTACGGGTTTCTTCCGTCAGGGCAGGCATTGGCACACGGATGGTGGTGCCGGCACTGCTTGGGTTCAGGCCCAGATCAGAGGTCATGATCGCCTTTTCAATGGCAGCGATCAGCGTCTTGTCGTGCGCAACGATTTTCAGGGTACGCGCATCTTCCACGCTGATACCGGCGACCTGATTCAATGGCATGTCGCTGCCATAGGCCGGCACCTTGACGCTATCGAGAATGCTTGGGTGCGCACGGCCAGTACGAATGGAGGCCAGGTTGCGAGCCAGCGATTCCAGGGACTTGCCCATGCGGCTTTCAGCGTCTTTCTTGATTTCGTTGATCATTCTTCGCCTTCCTCGATCAGAGTTCCTTCAGCGCCGCCCACTACGATATTCAGCAGAGCGCCAGGCTTGTTCATGTTAAATACCCGCAATGGCATCTTGTGATCACGGCACAGGCAGATTGCGGTGAGGTCCATCACGCCGAGTTTGCGATCCAACACTTCATCGTACGTCAGACGGTCAAACTTCTCAGCATGCGGATCCTTGAATGGATCGGCAGTGTACACGCCATCGACCTTGGTCGCCTTCAATACCACATCGGCATCGATTTCGATGGCGCGCAGGCACGCGGCCGAATCGGTGGTAAAGAACGGGTTACCGGTACCGGCGGCAAAGATCACCACATCGCCGGAATTGAGATGACGCACACCTTTGCGGCGGTCGTAGTGATCAGTCACACCGACCATGGAGATAGCCGACATGACGATTGCCGGGATGTTCGAGCGCTCAAGCGCATCACGCATGGCCAGGGCGTTCATCACGGTAGCCAGCATCCCCATGTGGTCGCCAGTAACGCGATCCATGCCCGCAGCACTCAGGGCGGCGCCGCGGAACAGGTTACCGCCACCAATGACCAGGCCAACCTGAACACCGATGCCAACCAGCTGACCGACTTCAAGGGCCATGCGATCCAGGACTTTCGGGTCGATGCCGAACTCTTCCGAGCCCATCAGGGCCTCGCCGCTAAGTTTGAGCAAAATGCGTTTATAGCGAGGTTGACGACCACTCACCTGCTGAGCCATTGCGAATCTCTCCTGCGGCGTTTGTATAAAATTCTTGGCGGGCTGTTTTCAGCCGGCTCTAACTCTAGCGTGGCGCTGCTACAGCGCCTGCGGGAACAGGTCTCGTAAACCACCCCCGCTTTGACAAAGAGGCTGCGCGCGTGAGCGGGCAGCCTCTTTGGGGCAGACAGATGAATCCGTCTTATTGCTTGGCAGCAGCCAGCTGAGCGGCAACTTCTTCAGCGAAGTTGTCAACTGGCTTCTCGATGCCTTCGCCGACCTTGAAGTAGGTGAAGGAAACGATTTCAGCGCCAGCTTTCTTGGCCAGAGCACCAACGGTGACTTCTGGGTTCATCACGAAGGCTTGCTCGACCAGGCTGGCTTCAGCCAGGAACTTGGTGATACGACCAGCAATCATCTTCTCGACGATTTCAGCTGGCTTGCCCTTCATCTTGTCTTCGTTGAGGGTCATGAAGACGTTCTTCTCACGCTCGATGGCCTCAGGAGAAACCTGCGATGGCAGCAGGAACTCAGGGTTGCTGGCAGCAACGTGCATGGCGATTTCTTTGGCCAGCTGGACGTCGCCGCCCTTCAGGACAACAGCAACACCGATCTTGTTACCGTGCAGGTAGGTACCGACAACGTCACCCTCAACGCGCACCAGGCGACGGATGTTGACGTTTTCGCCGCACTTGGCAACCAGGGCTTCACGAGCAGCTTCACGCGAAGCGATCAGCGGAGCGGCATCGGTCAGCTTTTCAGCGAAAGCCTGTTCAACGCTTTCGGCAACGAAGTTTTTGAAGTCATCTTGCAGAGCCAGGAAGTCGGTCTGCGAGTTCACTTCCAGCAGGACGGCGGACTTGTCGTCAGCCTTGATGGCGATGGCGCCTTCGGCGGCAACGTTGCCAGCCTTCTTGGCAGCCTTGATGGCGCCCGAAGCACGCATGTCATCAATGGCTTTTTCGATGTCGCCGCCAGCCTTTTCCAAGGCTTTCTTGCAGTCCATCATGCCTTCGCCAGTACGCTCGCGCAGTTCTTTTACCAGCGCTGCAGTAATTGCTGCCATTTCAAAATCCTCTTGGATAGGTTTTCAACCATTCCACCCGATCGGAACGGGCGTTCAATTCTGTGGAAATCCACTGCCAACTGCACACACAGACAAAGATGATGCAACGACAATGCTGACAAGCGGATTTCAAGGTGGCAAAAAGGGGGCCTAGCCCCCTTTTTGCGCACTGAGTCAACGCAAAGCGTTACCGACTCAGCCCTCTACCGAAGCAGCTGGAGCGTCTTGGACGTACTCTTCGGTACCGCCAGCGACGTTGTTGCGGCCACGGATAACGGCGTCTGCCATGGAAGCCATGTACAGTTCGATGGCGCGGATGGCGTCGTCGTTACCTGGGATGATGTAGTCAACACCTTCTGGGCTGCTGTTGGTATCGACAACGCCGATAACAGGGATGCCCAGCTTGTTGGCTTCGGTGATCGCGATGCGCTCGTGATCAACGTCGATGACGAACAGTGCATCAGGCAGGCCGCCCATGTCCTTGATACCGCCCAGGCTGCGATCCAGTTTTTCCAGATCACGGGAGCGCATCAGGGCTTCTTTCTTGGTCAGCTTGGTGAAAGTGCCGTCTTCAGCCTGAGTTTCCAGCTCGCGCAGGCGCTTGATGGAAGCACGGATGGTCTTGTAGTTGGTCAGCATGCCGCCCAACCAGCGGTGATCGACGTACGGCGAGCCGCAACGAGCTGCTTGTTCAGCAACGATCTTGCCAGCGGAACGCTTGGTGCCGACGAACAGAATCTTGTTTTTGCCCTGAGCCAGGCGCTCAACGAAAGTCAGTGCTTCGTTGAACATTGGCAGGGTTTTTTCAAGGTTGATGATGTGAATCTTGTTGCGCGCGCCGAAAATGTACTTGCCCATTTTCGGGTTCCAGTAACGGGTTTGGTGACCGAAGTGCACACCGGCCTTCAGCATATCGCGCATGTTGACTTGGGACATGATAGTTCCTTGATAAGTCGGGTTGGGCCTCCACGCATCCCAATGACCAACCAGCGATCCTAAGATCGAAGGCACCCAGGCCATCGTGTCGACACGTGTGTGGGTTAGTGCTTTCGGGGCTATCCCCGGAAAGCGGCGCATTTTATACCACAGAAGCGCGCGCAGCGAAACCCGAAATACCAACGCAACCGGGCGACTTTTGCACCGCCTGCGCAATCACGCCATTATGCGCCCTAATAGTGGCAGCAAACACGCTGCTGGCGCCTGCTGGCTACGTCGCTCTGTTAGAATCCTGCCTTTATCCGTTTATTCGCGCGACACCGCGCTGTAGAGAGCCTGCAATGACCGTCACCATCAAAACCGCCGAAGACATCGAAAAGATGCGCATCGCCGGCCGCCTGGCCGCCGACGTTCTGGAGATGATCGAAGAGCACGTCAAACCCGGCGTGACCACTGAAGAGCTGGACCGCATCTGCCACGACTACATCGTCAATGTCCAGCAGGCCATCCCTGCACCGCTCAACTACAAGGGTTATCCGAAGTCGATCTGCACGTCGATCAACCACGTTGTCTGCCACGGCATACCGAATGAGAAGCCGCTGAAAGATGGCGACACCCTGAACATCGACGTCACCGTCATCAAGGACGGCTACCATGGCGACACCAGCCGCATGTTCCACGTCGGCACCGTGCCGGTCTGGGCCGAACGGCTGTCCAAGGTCACTCAGGAATGCATGTACAAGGCCATCGAGCTGGTCAAGCCTGGCTGCCGCCTCGGTGATATCGGTGAAGTGATCCAGAAGCATGCCGAGAAGAACGGTTTCTCGGTGGTTCGCGAATTCTGCGGCCACGGTATCGGCAAGGTATTCCATGAAGAACCACAGATCCTGCACTATGGACGTGCCGGCACCGGCATGGAACTTCAGGAAGGCATGACCTTCACCATTGAACCGATGATCAACCAGGGGCGTGCCGACACCAAGGTACTGGGCGACGGCTGGACAGCCATCACCAAGGACCGCAAGCTCTCTGCGCAGTGGGAACACACCCTGGTCGTAACGGCCACCGGGTATGAGATCTTCACCCTGCGCAAAGACGACACCATCCCCCGCACTTCGGCCTGAACCCGCCCTACTGTAGGAACTTGATTCGATGCCCCAGGTGGATCCCGAGCTGTTCGACCGTGGCCAGTTCCAGGCGGAACTGGCTCTCAAGGCAAGCCCCATCGCCGCCTTCAAGAAGGCCATCCGCCAGGCTCGAGAGGTGCTGGATCAGCGCTTTCGCGATGGCCGCGAGATCCGCCGACTGATCGAAGACCGCGCCTGGTTCGTCGACAATATCCTGCAGCAGGCCTGGAACCACTTCGAGTGGAGTGACGAGGCCGATATCGCCCTGGTTGCGGTCGGCGGCTATGGTCGCGGCGAACTGCACCCCTACTCGGACATCGACCTGCTGATTTTGCTCGACAGCGCCGACCATGAAGTGTTCCGCGACTCGATTGAGCGCTTCCTGACCCTGCTGTGGGATATCGGACTTGAAGTCGGCCAGAGCGTTCGCTCGGTCGACGAGTGCGCCGAACAGGCCCGCGCCGACCTGACGGTGATTACCAACCTGATGGAAAGCCGCACCATTGCCGGCCCCGAGCGCCTGCGTCAGCGCATGCTCGAAGTCACCAGCACGGCGCACATGTGGCCAAGCCGGGAATTCTTCCTGGCCAAGCGCGCCGAGCAGAAAGCTCGGCACCACAAGTACAACGACACCGAGTACAACCTGGAGCCCAATGTCAAAGGCTCCCCTGGCGGCCTGCGCGACATCCAGACCGTACTTTGGGTTGCGCGCCGCCAGTACGGCACGCTCAACCTGCACGCCCTGGCAGATGAAGGCTTCCTGCTGGAAAGCGAAAACGAGCTGCTGGCCTCTTCCCAGGAGTTCCTGTGGAAGGTCCGCTATGCCTTGCACATGCTTGCAGGGCGCGCCGAAGACCGCCTGCTGTTCGATCACCAGCGCAGCATTGCCGCGCTGCTGGGTTTCACCGACGAGAACCCCAAGCGCGCCATCGAACAGTTCATGCAGCAGTATTACCGGGTGGTCATGAGCATCGCCGAGCTGAGCGATCTGATCATCCAGCACTTCGAGGAAGTGATCCTCGCCGATGACAGCTGCAGCAGCACTCAGCCGCTGAATCCGCGCTTCCAGTTGCACGACGGCTACATCGAAGCGGTGCGCCCGAATGTGTTCAAGCGCACACCATTCGCCATGCTGGAAATCTTCGTGCTGATGGCCCAGCACCCGGAGATCAAGGGCGTACGCGCCGACACCATCCGCTTGCTGCGCCAGCATCGCCACCTGATCGACAGCGAATTTCGCCACGACATCCGCAACACCAGCCTGTTCATCGAGCTGTTCAAGTGCGAGATCGGTATTCACCGTAACCTGCGCCGCATGAACCGTTACGGCATCCTCGGTCGCTACCTGCCGGAGTTCGGCCTGATCATTGGGCAGATGCAGCACGACCTGTTCCACATCTATACGGTCGATGCGCACACGCTGAACCTGATCAAGCACCTGCGAAAATTGCAGTACACGCCTGTATCGGAAAAATTCCCACTGGCCAGCAAGCTCATGGGCCGCCTGCCCAAGCCTGAACTGATCTACCTGGCCGGGCTGTACCACGATATCGGCAAAGGCCGTAAAGGCGACCACTCCGAGATCGGCGCCATTGATGCCGCAAGCTTCTGCAAGCGTCATCAGTTGCCCGTCTGGGACAGTCGCTTGATCGTCTGGCTGGTGCAGAACCACCTGGTGATGTCCACCACAGCCCAGCGAAAAGACCTCTCTGACCCGCAGGTGATCTACGACTTCGCCCAGTTGGTCGGCGACGAGGTTCACCTTGACTACCTCTATGTACTGACCGTGGCCGACATCAATGCCACCAACCCGAGCCTGTGGAACTCCTGGCGAGCCAGCCTGCTACGCCAACTCTACACAGAGACCAAGCGTGCCCTGCGTCGTGGCCTTGAAAACCCGCTGGACCGCGAGGAACAGATCCGCCAGACCCAGAGCGCCGCATTGGACATCCTGGTGCGAGAGGGCACAGACCCGGATGACGTCGAGCAACTCTGGTCACAACTGGGTGACGACTATTTCCTGCGCCACACCGCGGCCGATGTGGCCTGGCACAGCGATGCGATCCTGCAGCAACCCGCGGATGGCGGGCCACTGGTGCTGATCAAGGAAACCACGCAACGCGAGTTCGAGGGCGGCACCCAGATCTTCATCTATGCCCCCGACCAGCATGACTTCTTCGCCGTGACCGTGGCGGCCATGGACCAGCTCAACCTGAACATCCATGACGCCCGGATCATCACCTCCAGCAGTCAATTCACCCTCGACACCTACATCGTGCTCGACAACGACGGCGGTGCGATTGGCGACAATCCAAAACGGGTCAAGCAAATCCGCGACGGCCTGACTGAAGCACTGCGCAACCCGGATGACTACCCGACCATCATCCAGCGCCGAGTACCGCGCCAACTCAAGCATTTCAACTTTGCCCCGCAGGTGACCATCCACAACGATGCCCAGCGCCCGGTCACCGTGCTTGAGCTGAACGCCCCCGACCGCCCTGGCCTGCTGGCGCGGATCGGCCTCATCTTCCTGCAGTTCGACCTGTCGCTGCAGAACGCCAAGATCGCCACCTTGGGCGAACGCGTGGAAGATGTGTTCTTCATTACCGATGCCAACAACCAGCCACTCTCCGACCCGCAGCTGTGCAGCCGCCTGCAGGATGCGATCGTGCAGCAGCTGCAGGCCGACCAGGCCGGTGTCGAAATGTCCCGCTTGACCATTTAACGTTTGACGAGATTCAGCGCCGATGAACAACGCCTTGCAAAAGCTTCAACCTTACCCGTTTGAAAAACTGCGCGCCCTGCTCGGCGCTGTACAACCGGCCGCGGACAAACGCGCCATCGCCCTGTCGATCGGTGAGCCGAAGCACACCTCACCGGCGTTCGTCGCCAAGGCACTGGCCGACAATCTGGATCAGATGGCTGTTTACCCCACCACCCTGGGCCTGCCGGCACTGCGCGAGGCGATTGCGCACTGGTGCGAGCGCCGTTTCAACGTGCCAGCCGGCTGGATCGACCCGGCCCGCCACGTACTGCCGGTCAACGGCACCCGTGAAGCGCTGTTCTCCTTCACCCAGGCCGTCGTCAACCGTAGCGACGATGCCTTGGTGGTCAGCCCCAACCCTTTCTACCAGATCTACGAAGGTGCGGCCCTGCTGGCAGGTGCACAGCCACACTACCTGCCATGCCTGGATCAGAACGGCTTCAACCCGGACTTCGACGCCGTGCCAGCCGAAATCTGGCAACGCTGCCAGATTCTCTTCCTCTGCTCCCCGGGCAACCCGACCGGCGCACTGATTCCGCTCGATACCCTGAAAAAACTGATTGCCCTGGCTGACCAGTACGATTTCATCATCGCCGCCGACGAATGCTACAGCGAACTGTACTTCGACGAGCAAAGCCCACCACCGGGCCTGCTGAGTGCGTGCGCCGAACTGGGTCGCAGCGACTTCAAGCGTTGCGTGGTGTTCCACAGCCTGTCCAAACGCTCCAACCTGCCGGGCCTGCGTTCAGGCTTCGTCGCCGGTGATGCCGATGTACTCAAGGGCTTCCTGCTCTATCGCACCTACCACGGCTGCGCCATGCCGGTACAAACCCAACTGGCCAGCATTGCTGCGTGGAACGATGAAGCGCATGTACGCGCCAACCGCGACCTGTACCGCGAAAAATTCGACGCTGTGCTGGAAATCCTCGGCCCGGTGCTGGATGTGAAGAAACCGGACGGCGGCTTCTACCTGTGGCCGAAAGTGCCGATGGATGACGCCACCTTCTGCCGCGACCTGTTCGAACAGCAGCACGTGACCGTGGTACCGGGCTCTTACCTGTCTCGCGAGGTCAATGGCGTCAACCCTGGCGCCAGCCGCGTGCGCCTGGCACTGGTCGCACCACTGGCCGAGTGCGTTGAAGCCGCACAGCGGATTCGTGCGTTCATCGAGGGTTAAGCAGCGGCTCCAGTACTGTGGCAAGCCGGCTCCCGTAGACAGTAAACGGGAGTCGGCACACGTGAGCGACCGTCGGCGCTGCTTTTCACCTGAGCCGGCTACTTGACCGGCCCCAGGTTGGCCTCACTCATGTCCAGTTCGCCCAATACCTGGCGCAGTACGTCATCGCCAATTTCATGATTGCGACGCAAGTTGTAAAGCTCCAGCCGCTGCGCACGCAGGGCGCGCAAGCGCAGACGCCGCTCCAAATGGTCCATCTGCTCGGCCAACGCCTGTGCTTCGGCGCTGTCATTGAAGGCATCGAGTTGGTGCCGATACTCCGCCATCAACCGCCCCTTGAGTTCTATCGCCAACGCCGCGTGATTGGCATCCTGCGCAGCATCCTGAGGCAGGCTTGATTCCACCACCTCCTCGGCCTCCAGCGCATGAATGGCCGCTTCGGCCGTGCGGCGCCAGGCCTCCTTGGCCTCTTGGCGCAAGGTATCGTCCGGGCTTTTGGTCACACCGCGCAGCAGCACTGGCAAGGTAATGCAGGCCGAGATCAACGAAAGCAAAATCACCCCGGCGGCGATGAAGATCAGCAGGTCTCGCTCCGGGAACGCTTTACCTGCGCTAATCAACAGCGGCACCGACATGACACCCGCCAGGGTCACCGCACCACGCACACCGCCCAGGGTCAACAGCCAGCAGGAACGTGCGGTGGGCACCAGAACCAGGTCGTCCTTACCCCGCCAGCGTCGAATCGCACCGATCAGGCGCCAGATGCTCTGCACCCATACAAAACGCAGTGCGATCAACACCAGGAAAATCGCCAGTACATCCAGGCAACGCCACAGCAGGGTTGGCCACAGTGACGCCTCGTGACTGGTCACCGCCTTGACGATATCCGGCAACTGCAGGCCCAACAGTAAGAAGATCAGACCATTGAAGGCGAACTCCAGCAGCGACCAGACACTGCGATTGAGCAGGCGAGTACTGGTCTGACGCGGCAACAGATCAAGCCAGCTCTGCATCATGCCGGCCGCTACGGCAGACAGGATGCCCGAAGCCTCAAGACGCTCGGCCAATACGTAGGCGGCAAACGGCAGTAACAACATAAATACGACGTGGGTGGCCGGATCATCCCACCCTCGTGCAATCATCCAGGCCCGCAAACGTCCGACCAGCCAGCTCAACGCTACGCCGATAGCCAGCCCGCCTACCGCAACCAAAACAAAGGTCAGGCTTGCTTCGGCCAGGGAAAACACCCCGGTAATGGCTGCTGCCAGGGCAAACTTGAACGTCACCAGGCCCGAGGCATCGTTCATCAGGGCTTCGCCCTGAAGCATGCGCATCAAGGGTGTCGGCAAACGGTCCTGGGTAATGGCCGAAACGGCCACGGCATCAGTCGGCGACAGCACGGCCGCCAGGGCAAAGGCCACCGGCAGCGGAATACTTGGCAGAATCCAATGGATGAAGTAGCCCGCACCGACGACGGTAAACAGCACCAGCCCGACCGCCAGGGTCAGGATTGGCCCTCGCAGGCGCCACAACTCACGCTTGGGCATGCGCCAACCATCGGAAAACAATAGCGGCGGAAGGAACAAAAAGAGGAACAGCTCAGGGTCGAGGGCAACGTGAAGCCCCAGGGTTGGCCAGGCCAGCAAGGCTCCAGCGGCAATCTGTACCAACGGCAAAGGCAGCGGAACAAGCCTTCCGACCAACTTGGAAACGCTGACCAGCATCAGCAGAATTAAGACGGTATAGGCTGACTGCATGCGGCGTAATTCCTGTTCGATTTCAAAGCGTTCAATAGCGATAGGCATCCTGCGCCGGAAAACGCCATTGAAGCGACATATTAGCCGCTTAGGCTGCGCGCACACCGCTGCACAAAAGTCGCAAGCACTGCCGCAACCTGTAACACAATGCTACAAAGAACCATGACCAAGGCCACTCCCCGGTGTAGGTCGTGGCATAATCCGTCATCATTTTTTCCCAGGAGGGGCATGACTTGACTACGAGCGACACGCCACTGCGCCTTTACGGAATCAAGGCCTGCGACACCATGAAGAAAGCCCGTACCTGGCTCGAAGAAAATGCCATTGCCTACGACTTTCACGATTACAAGAGCCAGGGTATCGACCGCGAAAGCCTCGAACGCTGGTGTGACGAGCATGGCTGGCAGGTTGTCCTCAACCGTGCAGGCACGACGTTCCGCAAGCTCGACGACGCGCAGAAGGCCGACCTTGATCAGGCCAAGGCCGTCGCGTTGATGCTCGCCCAGCCCTCAATGATCAAACGCCCGGTACTCGACCTGGGTGAACGAACCCTGGTCGGCTTCAAGCCCGACCTTTACGCGGCCGCCCTGTCCTGACCGGCGCCACGCTTTCATTCAATTTCCCAAGAGGTAACCGCATGTCCACTACCCTGTTCAGCCTGGCCTTTGGTGTTGGCACCCAGAACCGCCAAGGCGCCTGGCTGGAAGTCTTCTACGCACAACCGCTGGTCAACCCGGCTGCCGAACTGATCGCGGCCATTGCCCCGATCCTCGGTTACGAAGGTGGCAACCAGGCCATTGCCTTCAACACCACCCAGGCCGCACAACTGGCCGAAGCGCTGAAAAACGTCGACGCCGCACAGGCCGCCCTGCTGACTCGCCTGGCAGAAAGCAGCAAGCCGCTGGTCGCTACCCTGCTGGCCGAAGACGGTGCCCTGACCTCCACCCCAGAAGCGTACCTGAAGCTGCACCTGCTCTCGCACCGCTTGGTCAAACCGCATGGCGTGAGCCTGGCCGGCATTTTCCCGCTGCTGCCGAACGTGGCCTGGACCAGCCAGGGCGCCATCGACCTGGCCGAGCTGGCCGAGCTGCAACTGGAAGCACGCCTGAAGGGCGAGCTGCTGGAAGTCTTCTCGGTAGACAAGTTCCCGAAAATGACCGACTACGTCGTGCCGAGCGGTGTACGTATCGCCGACAGCGCACGGGTACGCCTGGGTGCTTACATCGGCGAAGGCACCACCATCATGCACGAAGGCTTCGTCAACTTTAACGCTGGCACCGAAGGCCCGGGAATGATCGAAGGCCGTGTTTCGGCAGGCGTATTCGTCGGCAAGGGCTCGGACCTGGGCGGCGGCTGCTCGACCATGGGCACCCTGTCGGGTGGCGGCAATATCGTGATCAAGGTCGGTGAAGGCTGCCTGATCGGCGCCAACGCCGGTATCGGTATTCCGCTGGGCGACCGCAATACCGTTGAAGCAGGCCTGTACATCACTGCTGGCACCAAGGTGGCCCTGCTTGACGAGCAGAACCAACTGGTCAAAGTGGTCAAGGCACGCGATCTGGCTGGCCAGCCAGACCTGCTGTTCCGTCGCAACTCGGTCAGCGGCGCAGTGGAGTGCAAGACCCACAAGTCGGCTATCGAGCTGAACGAAGCGCTGCACGCTCACAACTAAGTGGTACGATCGGGCTTGGCGCTTGCCAAGCCCGATGCCCAGAGCCCGACCATCATGTTCCTGCCTTCTCCATGGCGCGCTGACTTTCCGGCCATCGCTGCCCTGCAACGACAGCACCAGACCTATCTGGACAATGCTGCGACCACTCAGAAGCCTCAAGCCCTGCTCGATGCCCTGAGCCACTATTACAGTCACGGTGCTGCCAATGTTCACCGTGCCCAACACCTGCCCGGCGCGCTGGCGACACAAGCCTTTGAACGCACCCGGGAAAAGGTTGCCGGCTGGCTGAATGCCGCCAGCACCGACGAGATCATCTTCACCCACGGCGCCACTTCGGCACTGAACCTGCTGGCCTACGGCCTGGAAGCGCGCTTTCATCCCGGCGATGAGATCGCGGTCAGCGCCCTGGAACACCATGCCAACCTGCTGCCCTGGCAGCAGTTGGCCCGGCGACGCGGCCTCACGCTGGTGATATTGCCCATCACCCCTGAGGGCTTCATCGATGTCGAGGCTGCGCTGCAGTTGATTGGCCCGCGCACACGCCTTGTCGCACTCAGTCAACTGTCGAATGTACTGGGTACCTGGCAACCCCTCGCGCCCTTGCTGGCCCATGCCCGGGCTCAAGGAGCACTGAGTGTGGTCGATGGCGCCCAGGGCGTGGTCCATGGGCGGCATGATGTCCAGCAACTGGGCTGTGACTTCTATGTCTTTTCCAGCCACAAGCTCTATGGCCCGGACGGTGTCGGCGTGCTTTACGGTCGGCACCAGGCACTGAACCTGCTGCAGCACTGGCAGTTCGGCGGCGAGATGGTGCAGTTGGCCGACTATCAAGAGGCCACATTCCGCCCCGCCCCGTTGGGTTTTGAAGCGGGTACACCGCCGATAGCCGGCGTCATCGGCCTGGGGGCCAGCCTTGATTACCTGGCCAGCCTGGACCCATCCGCCGTTGACGAACACGAGGCCACCCTGCACCGCCTGCTGCTGCGCGGCCTGAACGACCGTGAAGGTGTGCGGGTGCTCGGTACGCCCGACGTGGCAGTGGCCAGCTTCGTCATCCACGGTGTACACAGCGCCGATCTGGCCCACCTGTTGACCGAGCAGGGCGTCGCCGTACGTGCCGGCCACCACTGCGCCATGCCACTGCTGAAAAGCCTCGGCCTTGCAGGTGCGGTACGGGTGTCACTGGCCCTGTATAGCGATTCGGATGACCTGCAACGCTTCTTTGAAGCACTGGACCAGTCCCTGGAGCTGCTGCGATGACCCTGCCAATCGCTGCCCAAGAGGCACTTGATAGCTTTGAACAGGCCGCTGGCTGGGAGCAGCGTGCCCGCTTGCTGATGCAATGGGGCGAGCGCCTTCCAGCCTTGAGCAGTGACGAACAGTGCGACGCCAACCGCGTGCATGGCTGTGAAAGCCAGGTGTGGCTGGTAGCCGAACAGCGCGCCGGGCACTGGCACTTTCGCGCCAGCAGCGATGCCCGGATGATCCGTGGCTTGCTCGCCCTGCTGCTGATTCGGGTCGAAGGCCTGTCCAGCAGCGCCTTGCAACAGCTGGATCTGCCCGGCTGGTTCAACCAGTTGGGCCTGGGGCGACAACTATCGCCCTCGCGCAGCAACGGCCTCAATGCCGTGCTGCAACGTATGGCTCAGCTCGCCTCTGGCGCCTGAGCCGGCTTGCGCTCGGATGGGCGCCGGGTACCCGCCACCAGTTTGTCCAGTGCCTTGCTCGCCGCGACCATGCCGAAGGTCGCGGTGACCATCATGACCGCGCCGAAGCCACCGGAGCAGTCCAGCTTGACCCCATCACCGACAAAACTTTTCTGCAGGCAAACGCCGCCGTCCGGCTTCGGGTAGCGCAACTGCTCGGTGGAGAACACGCACGGCACGCTGTAGTTGCGGCTGACATTACGCGAGAACCCATAATCGCGGCGCAGAGTCGAACGCACACGCGAAGCCAATGGGTCGTTATAGGTACGGTTCAGGTCGGTGACCTGAACCTGGGTAGGGTCGATCTGCCCACCCGCGCCACCGGTAGTGATGATCGAGATCTTCCGACGTTTGCACCAGGCAATCAGTGCCGCCTTGGCCTGCACGGCGTCAATGCAGTCGATGACGAAATCCAGGTCTTCGGTGATGTACTGGGCGAGGGTATCCTTGGTCACGAAGTCCGCCACCGCATGTACCGTGCATGCCGGGTTGATCGCCCTCAAGCGTTCGGCTGTGGCGTCCACCTTCGGTTTGCCGACATTGCCTTGCAGCGCATGCAACTGACGGTTGGTATTACTGACACACACATCATCCAGGTCGAACAGCGAGATTTCACCTACCCCACTGCGGGCAATGGCTTCTGCCACCCATGAACCGACGCCACCGATGCCGATGATCGCCACATGGGCGTCACGCAGGCGCTGCAGCCCCTCCAGCCCGTACAACCGGGCAACACCGGCAAAGCGTGGATCTTCTGTACTCATGGCCCTACCCCGAAAAAACCGGCGCGCATTATAGGCTGCTCTGCGTTCGATGCCATACCGTGCCTGACCGACAGCCAAGACAGCCGATTGGTCATACCGGTTGCAATGCTGCTTTAATGTCCAGCGTAACCCCAAGTCCTGGACGACAATTGCACGGGCGTCAGAACTAAAGCTGCTAATGAAAATCCAAGTTGATACCTGCCTGTATTGCACGGCAGGTAACGATCAGGATTTGCGCTGTACGGCGCTTGCCCGTTCCACCCTTTGGAACCCGAACTACCTATGTCATCGCGTAAATTTGGTCTTAACCTGGTCATCGTCGTGGCAATCGCCGCGCTGTTCACCGGGTTCTGGGCGCTGATCAACCGCCCGGTTTCCACACCCAACTGGCCGGAGCAGATTTCCGGCTTCTCCTACTCGCCTTTCCGCCTGGGGCAAAGCCCGCAGAAAGGGCAATACCCAACAACTGACGAGATGCGCCAGGACCTGGAGCAGTTGAGCAAACTGACCGACAGTATCCGTATCTATACCGTGGACGGCACCCAGGACCAGATTCCGGCACTGGCCGAGGAGTTTGGCCTGCGAGTAACGCTGGGGGTATGGATCAGCCCTGATCAGGAGCGTAACGAACGGGAAATCCAGCGTGCCATCGAACTGGCCAACAGCTCACGCAGCGTAGTGAGGGTCATGGTCGGTAACGAAGCCCTGTTCCGCAAGGAGATCACCCCCGAAGCGCTGATGCAATACCTGGATCGGGTGCGCGCCGCCGTCAAGGTACCGGTCACAACCTCTGAACAATGGCACATCTGGAAAGAACACCCCGAACTGGCCAAGCACGTCGATCTGGTGGCGGCGCACATCCTGCCGTACTGGGAATTCATCCCGATGAAGGACGCCGGCCAATTCGTTCTCGACCGTGCCCGCGACCTCAAGCGCCTGTTCCCGAAAAAGCCACTGCTGCTCTCGGAAGTCGGCTGGCCGAGCAATGGCCGTATGCGTGGTGGTGCTGAAGCAACCCAGGCCGATCAGGCTATCTACCTGCGCACACTGGTCAACAAACTGAACCGCCAGGGTTACAACTACTTCGTCATCGAAGCCTACGACCAACCCTGGAAAGCCAGTGACGAAGGTTCGGTCGGCGCGTACTGGGGCGTATTCAACGCGGCTCGCCAACAGAAGTTCAACTTTGAAGGCCCTGTGGTCGCGATCCCACAATGGCGCTTGCTGGCCATCAGTTCCGTGGTCCTGGCGATGCTCTCGCTGGCCCTGCTGCTGATCGACGGCTCGGCCCTGCGTCAGCGCGGCCGTACCTTCCTGACCTTCATCGCCTTCCTGTGCGGTTCGGTACTGGTCTGGATCGGCTACGACTACAGCCAACAGTACAGCACCTGGTTCAGCCTGACGGTGGGCTTCCTGCTTGCCCTCGGGGCACTCGGCGTCTTCATCGTGCTGCTCACCGAGGCTCATGAACTGGCCGAAGCGGTGTGGATACACAAGCGGCGTCGCGAGTTCCTTCCGGTACAGGCCGACAGCGCCTACCGCCCCAAGGTTTCGGTCCATGTGCCCTGCTACAACGAGCCGCCGGAAATGGTCAAACAGACCCTCGACGCGCTGGCCGCACTGGATTATCCGGACTACGAAGTCCTGATCATCGACAACAACACCAAGGACCCGGCGGTCTGGGAGCCGATCAAGGCCCACTGCGAACTGCTCGGCGAGCGCTTCAAGTTCTTCCACGTCGCACCACTGGCCGGTTTCAAGGGCGGGGCATTGAACTACCTCATCCCGCATACGGCCAAGGACGCCGAAGTGATCGCAGTGATCGACTCGGACTACTGCGTCGACCGCAACTGGCTCAAACACATGGTGCCGCATTTCGCCGACCCGAAAATCGCCGTGGTGCAATCGCCACAGGACTACCGCGACCAGTATGAAAGTACCTTCAAGAAGCTCTGCTACTCGGAGTACAAGGGCTTCTTCCATATCGGCATGGTAACCCGCAACGACCGTGACGCGATCATCCAGCATGGCACCATGACCATGACCCGCCGCTCGGTGCTCGAAGAACTGGGCTGGGCCGACTGGTGTATCTGTGAGGATGCCGAGCTGGGCCTGCGCGTGTTCGAAAAAGGCTATTCGGCGGCTTATGCCCACAACAGCTACGGCAAGGGCCTGATGCCCGACACCTTCATCGACTTCAAGAAGCAGCGCTTCCGTTGGGCCTATGGCGCGATTCAGATCATCAAGCGGCACGCTGCAAGCCTGTTGCGCGGCAAGGACACCGAGCTGACACGAGGCCAGCGCTACCACTTCCTGGCCGGCTGGCTGCCATGGATCGCCGATGGCATGAACATTTTCTTCACCGTCGGGGCACTGCTCTGGTCGGCAGCGATGATCATCGTGCCGCAGCGAGTCGACCCGCCGCTGATGATTTTCGCCATCCCGCCACTGGCATTGTTCGTGTTCAAGGTCGGCAAGATCGTGTTCCTCTATCGCCGCGCGGTCGGGGTGAACCTCAAGGATGCCTTCGCTGCGGCGCTGGCTGGCCTGGCCCTGTCGCACACCATTGCCAAGGCGGTGCTGTACGGCTTCTTCACCAGCAGCATTCCGTTCTTCCGCACCCCGAAAAACGCCGACAGCCATGGTCTGCTGGTGGCAATTTCCGAGGCGCGCGAAGAGCTGTTCATCATGCTCCTGCTCTGGGGTGCCGCGGCCGGTATCTACCTGGTTCAAGGCATGCCGAGCGCCGACATGCGTTTCTGGGTGGCCATGCTGTTGGTGCAGTCGCTGCCCTACCTGGCCGCACTGATCATGGCGATGCTGTCGTCGCTGCCGAAACCGTCGAATGAGGTACAGCCGGCCACCGCCGGATAAAATCTGCACAACCTCTAAACGGCGGCCTTGGGCCGCCGTTTTTGCTATAAGATAACGCCCCTAATTTTGTGCCTTGCCTTGCTTCCGGAGTCTTTCATGACGGCCCCAGCCGACCTCTCGCCTACCCTTGAACTGGCCTGCGACCTGATCCGTCGGCCCTCGGTGACCCCGCTCGACGCCGACTGCCAGAAACAGATGATGCAGCGCCTGGGCGATGCCGGCTTCATGCTGGAGCCAATGCGTATCGAAGACGTCGACAACTTCTGGGCCACCCACGGCACTCAGGACGGCCCGGTATTGTGCTTTGCCGGTCATACCGACGTAGTGCCTACCGGCCCGGTACAGGCCTGGCAGAACGATCCGTTTGAAGCGCTGATCGACGAAAACGGCATGCTCTGCGGCCGCGGCGCAGCCGACATGAAGGGCAGCCTGGCCGCCATGGTCGTGGCCACCGAGCGTTTCGTGGCCGACTACCCCAACCATCGCGGCAAGGTTGCGTTCCTGATCACCAGCGACGAAGAAGGCCCGGCCCACCATGGCACCAAGGCGGTGATCGAACGCCTGGCCGCCCGTCAGGAGCGCCTGGACTGGTGCATCGTCGGCGAACCGTCGAGCACCACCCTGGTGGGTGATGTGGTCAAGAACGGTCGACGTGGCTCCCTCGGTGCGAAGCTGACCGTACGCGGCAAACAAGGCCATGTGGCCTACCCGCACCTGGCAAAGAACCCGATCCACCTGGCTGCCCCGGCATTGGCCGAACTGGCCGCCGAGCACTGGGACGAAGGCAACGCCTTCTTCCCGCCGACCAGCTTCCAGATCTCCAACCTCAACTCCGGCACCGGCGCCACCAACGTCGTACCTGGCGAACTGACCGCCCTGTTCAACTTCCGCTTCTCCACCGAGTCGACCGTCGAAGGCCTGCAGCAGCGCGTCGCGGCCATCCTCGACAAGCACCAGTTGGACTGGGATGTGGAATGGGCGCTGTCAGGCCTGCCGTTCCTGACCGAACCAGGTGAATTGCTCGATGCCGTATCGGCGAGCATCAAGGCCGTGACTGGCCGCGAGACCCAGCCGTCGACCAGCGGCGGTACCTCCGATGGCCGCTTCATCGCGACCCTCGGTACTCAGGTCGTCGAACTGGGCCCGGTCAATGCCACTATTCACCAGGTCAACGAGCGTATCCTGGCCAGCGATCTCGATGTGCTGACCGAGATCTACTACCAGACCCTGACCCGGCTGCTTGCCTGATGCTCATCTGCCCTCTTTGCAGTGCGCCACTGGCCAGCGTCGATAATGGCGTGGCCTGCCCCGCAGGCCATCGTTTCGACCGTGCTCGCCAGGGCTACCTGAACCTGCTGCCAGTTCAGCACAAGAACAGCCGTGACCCGGGCGACAACCAGGCCATGGTCGAGGCGCGTCGTGACTTTCTCAGCGCAGGCCACTACGCCCCGGTTGCACGCCGCCTGGCCGAACTGGCCGTTGAGCGTGCGCCTCAACGCTGGCTGGACATCGGCTGTGGCGAAGGCTACTACACCGCGCAGATCGCCGAAGCCCTGCCTGCGGCAGAAGGCTATGCCCTGGACATCTCCCGGGAAGCGGTCAAGCGTGCCTGCCGGCGTAGCCCCGCAGTCACCTGGCTGGTCGCGAGCATGGCCCGGATACCGCTGGCCGATGCCAGTTGCGGCTTTCTGGCCAGCGTCTTCAGCCCGCTGGACTGGCAAGAGGCGAAACGCCTGCTGGTGCCGGGGGGTGGCCTGATGCGTATCGGCCCGACCCGTGAGCACCTGATGGAGCTGCGCCAGCGTCTGTACGATGAAGTACGCGACTACAGCGACGATAAGCACCTGGCGCTGGTCCCCGAGGGCATGGTTCACGATCACAGCGAAACCCTGACCTTTCGCCTGACCCTGGACACCCCAAAGGCCCGTGCCGACCTGCTGGCCATGACCCCTCATGGCTGGCGTGCCAGCGCAGAAAAACGCACCGCGGTCATCGACCAGGCCGAGCCCTTTGAGGTGACGGTGTCCATGCGTTACGACTATTTTGTACGGCAAGGCTGAGCCGAACCTGGAGGATTGCCCCATGCGTCAACCCGATATCGAGATTTACCTCAAGGATGCGGACGTCGACCACAAAGCCATTGCTGCCTGGCTAAGCGAAGCCCTCGGGCCATGCACTGAGTGGGTGCAGAAAGGCCAGACCTGGAAATGCAAGGCTGGAAACGTGCCTGTGACCTGGCTGCCGAAAGCCGTTGGCAAATGGAACAGCCTTTACCTGGAAAGCGACCAGACCCCGTGGGAAGACGACATTGCCTGCGCGCGTGCAGCATTTGCCGTGCTGAACGTCGAGGTACGCTGCGCACCGGGCAGTTGGGTAGAAGAAGAAGGCGAGGAAGACGCCGATCGCTGGATTCGCATCAGTGCCGACGGTGAAGAGGAAATCACCTGGCGCACGCAGTAACCTGCACTCTCGAAAAGGCCCGTCCCGGTCGTCCGGCGACGGGCCTTTTCGTTCAAGGCTTAGAGACCAACCACGTCTTCAGCCTGAAGGCCTTTCTGGCCCTCTACCAATGCGTACTCCACTCGCTGCCCCTCGCTCAGGGTGCGATGCCCCTCGCCACGAATCGCACGGTAATGAACAAATACATCGGCACCGCCTTCACGCTGAATGAAGCCATAACCTTTGGCGTCATTGAACCACTTCACGTTCCCAGTCTCACGAGACGACATCTTTACTACTCCGGTTTTTTTATTTTGGAATCGCCTTGCAGGCAGGGGTCACCACCCTCTACCGACGCAGCTTGCAACAAAAAACCTGCAAGCTGCGGACCGAGTATAAGGCAGCCTTCAAAGAATTTTTATGACCTGAGTGCTTTTTGCTGAACTTGCGCAGATACGGCACACTAACCTGCTTGAATTCAATATCCAGAGCAGAGCCTGTATGACCCGTTCACCTTTGCACCGCCTGATTTTTGGTGCTCTGCGCCGCCTGCTGTACCTATGGGTTCGCTCCGAGACAATCAACCAGTCGTCTTTCACCCTGAACCTGGACCGCAGTCGCCCGGTGTTCTATGCCCTGCAATCACCGTCGCTGGCCGACCTGGCCGTGCTGGACAGTGAATGCACCAAAGCCGGGCTGCCACGCCCCGTGTTACCCGTTTCACTCGGTAACCTCGAAGAACCGGCCGCTTTCTTCTATTTGACCCCAGACCCGGACTGGCTCGGCCGACATGACAAACGCGGCGCACCACCAACGCTGGCTCGGTTGGTCAACGCGGTCAGCCTGCATGATGAAAACGATGCACAGATCATCCCGGTCAGTGTGTTCTGGGGCCAGTCACCGGCCAGTGAATCGAGCCCGTGGAAATTGCTGTTCGCCGACAGCTGGGCCGTGACCGGGCGCCTGCGCAAGCTGCTGAGCATTCTGATCCTGGGGCGCAAGACCCGCGTGCAGTTCTCCGCACCGATCCATCTGCGCGAACTGGTGCAACACGAAAAAGGGCAGGCGCGCACGGTACGCATGGCCCAACGCCTGCTACGGGTTCATTTTCGCAACCTCAAGACAGCCGTCATCGGCCCGGACATTTCTCACCGGCGCAACCTGGTCAAGGGCCTGATCCACGACCCGTTGGTACGTCAGGCCATCGCCGAGGAAGCCGAACGCGAGAACATCCCGCTGGCCAAGGCCGAAGCCCAGGCACTGCGCTATGGCAACGAAATCGCCTCGGACTACACCTACACCGCCATTCGCTTCCTTGAGGTTGTGCTCAGTTGGTTCTGGAACAAGATCTACGATGGCATCAAGGTCAACCACATCGAGCAGGTGCAAGGTATCGCACCAGGACATGAGGTGATCTACGTCCCCTGCCATCGCAGCCACATCGACTACCTGCTGCTGTCGTACCTGCTGTTCCGCAATGGCCTGACCCCGCCGCATGTTGCCGCCGGCATCAACCTGAACATGCCCGTCATTGGCAGCCTGCTACGCCGAGGCGGTGCATTCTTCATGCGCCGTACGTTCAAGGGCAACCCGCTGTACACCGCCGTGTTCAACGAATACCTGCACACCCTCTTCAGCAAAGGCTTCCCCGTGGAGTACTTCGTCGAAGGCGGACGCTCGCGAACCGGGCGCATGTTGCAACCCAAAACCGGGATGCTGGCAATTACCCTGCGCAGCTTCCTGCGCTCCTCACGCACACCTATTGTCTTCGTACCGGTGTACATCGGCTACGAACGCGTCCTGGAGGGGCGTACCTACCTCGGTGAACTGCGCGGTGCGAGCAAGAAGAAAGAGTCGATTTTCGATATCTTCAAGGTCTTCGGTGCCCTCAAACAGCGCTTTGGCCAAGTGTCGGTCAACTTCGGCGCCCCCATTCGCCTGGCCAGCTTCCTCGACGCGCAGCAGCCCGGCTGGCGCGAGCAGGAGCATGGACCACAGTTCCGCCCGGCCTGGCTCAACCAGACCACCTCACGCCTGGGCGAGACAGTCGCCCGGCACCTGAACGAAGCGGCGGCAATCAACCCGGTCAACCTGGTGGCCCTGGCCCTGCTGTCGACCAGCAAGCTGGCCCTCGACGAACGTGCCCTGGCACGCGTGCTGGACCTGTACCTTACACTACTGCGGCAAGTGCCCTACTCACCGCACACGACGCTGCCAGAGGGTGACGGCCTGGCGCTGATCGCCCACGTCAGGGATATGGACATGCTTGCTGAACAGCGTGATGCGCTGGGCAAGATCCTCTATCTGGATGAGCAGAACGCCATCCTGATGACCTACTACCGCAACAACGTCCTGCACATTGTTGCCCTGCCCGCCCTGCTGGCGAGCTTCTTCCAGAGCAGCTCGCGGATGAGCCGCGACTTGATCCTGCAATACGTACGGGCACTGTACCCGTACCTGCAATCCGAGTTGTTTATCCGCTGGTCGTTGGACGAACTGGACGCGGTGGTTGACCAATGGCTGCAGGCGTTTGTCGACCAAGGCCTGCTGCGCCTTGAAAATGGCGTCTACCTGCGCCCTGCCCCGAGTTCGCGCCAATTCGTGCTGCTGACCCTGCTGGCCCGGGCCATTACCCAGACCCTGCAGCGCTTCTACATGGCCACCGCCCTGCTGCTCAATAGCGGCCAACACAGCCTCAGCGCCGAAGCACTGGAAGACCTCTGCGTGGTCATGGCCCAGCGGCTGTCGATCCTGCACGGGCTCAATGCCCCGGAGTTCTTCGATAAAAGCCTGTTCCGCCACTTCATTCAAACCCTGATCGAACAGGGAGTTCTGCGCCCCGATATCGCTGGCAAACTGGGATACCACGAAAAACTCAGTGAGTTGGCAGAGGGGGCGGCCAAGCGTGTGCTCTCGGCGGAGGTGCGCCTGTCAATCCGTCAGGTGGCCCTGCATCGCAATGACGATAACCCCGAAACGACGACATGAACCCTACGTGGTCTTGCCCGGAGCACGACCACGAAACAACGTGGGCGCCGACGTCACGGCGCCTTCGATAAGGAGATCCTGATGAAAAAATTGACCCTGGCCCTGATCGGAAGCCTGCTGGCAGCCTGCAGCAGTACGCCCCCAACCCCCACGGCCAGCCTGGACGGCGAAGTGTTCTACCTTCAGCGTATCGCCCTGCCTCCAAGCGCCACCCTGAGTGTCAGCCTGCAAGATGTCTCCCTGGCTGACGCGCCAGCTGTCACGCTGGCCAGGCAGAGCGGCCCGGTAAACGGTCAGGTTCCGCTGCCGTTCCACCTCACCTACGACCCGAGCCAGGTCAAACCCGGCCACCGCTATGCCGTCAGCGCACGTATCGAGCTGGACGGTAAACTGATGTTCATCAACACCGAACAGCATGCCGTGCAACTTGATGGCCACGACCCGCAACCCGTGCGCATCAAGGTCGACGCGATTCGCTGATTTCCCCCTTCGTTCCCAGAAAAGGATGCTGCCATGTTTCGCCCCGTTCTCACCTTTACCAGCCTGTGTGCAGGCCTGCTGCTCTCGGCCAGCGCCATGGCCCTGTCGTTGAGCGATCTCTCGCAACAGGATGCCAGCGGTGGCCTCAAGGATGCCTTGACCCAAGGTGCCCAGATTGCCGTCAAGCAACTGGGTACCCCAGGTGGTTTCAGCAACAACCCGGATGTACGCATCGAGCTGCCTGGCAACCTTGGCAAGGCCGCCAAAACGATGAGGAAGTTCGGCATGGGCGCCGAGGTTGACCAACTGGAAGCCAGCATGAACAAAGCCGCCGAGGCGGCCGTACCGCAAGCTCAGGCACTGCTGGTGGATGCCGTGAAGAAAATGACCGTGGCCGATGCCAAGAGCATTCTCAGCGGCGGCAACGACTCGGCGACGCAGTACCTGAACAAGACCAGCCGTGAACAGATCCGCGCCAAGTTCCTGCCAATCGTCAAGCAGGCTACCGACCAGGTTGGCCTGGCGCAGCAGTACAACAGCTTCGCCGGCCAGGCTGCGAGCCTGGGTGTACTGGACTCGAAAAATGCCAACGTCGAGAACTACGTGACCGAGCAAGCGCTCAATGGCCTGTTCGAGATGATCGGCAAGCAGGAAGCCAGCATTCGTGAAAACCCGGCCGGTGCTGCCACCAGCCTGGCGAAGAAGGTGTTTGGCGCGCTCTGACACGGCAGGGATCGCCACATATGGCATGACACCCTACAGATAGCATCGCGGGTAAGGTTCACTCCCACAAAAACTGCACACTGTGGGGGCTTGCCCGCGATGCCGGTCTCTAGGGTTTCTTGACCCTGAACCAGGCCGCATACAGCGCCGGCAGGAACAACAGGGTCAACACCGTCGCGACGATCAGGCCGCCCATGATCGCTACCGCCATCGGCCCGAAAAACACGCTGCGCGACAGTGGAATCATGGCCAGCACCGCCGCCAACGCCGTCAACACAATCGGCCGGAAACGCCGTACCGTGGCTTCGATGATTGCCTGCCAACGGTCAAGCCCTGCAGCGATGTCCTGCTCGATCTGGTCCACAAGGATCACCGAGTTGCGCATGATCATCCCTGACAACGCAATGGTGCCAAGCATCGCGACGAAGCCGAACGGCTGTCGGAACACCAGCAGGAACAAGGTCACGCCGATTACGCCCAACGGGGCCGTCAGGAACACCATCACCGTGCGCGAGAAGCTGCGTAACTGCAGCATCAGCAAGGTCAGCACCACCACGATGAACAACGGGAAACCGGCTTTCACCGAGTTTTGCCCTCGCGCGGAATCCTCGACCGTACCGCCCACTTCCAGCAAGTAGCCATCCGGCAGTTGCGCACGCACGCTCTCAAGTGTTGGCAGGATCTGTTGAACCAGGGTCACCGGCTGCTCCTTGCCGTAAATATCGGCGCGCACGGTGACCGTCGGCAAGCGGTTGCGGTGCCAGATCACCCCTTCCTCAAAACCGTATTCCAAGGTCGCGATCTGCGACAGTGCAACGCTGCGGCCGCTATCAGTCGGTACCGCGAGGCTAGGCAGGTTCGCAAGCTCACGCCGTTCCTGTAGCGTGCCACGCAACAGTATCTCGATCAGCTCATTGTCTTCCCGGTACTGGCTAACCCCTGAACCGCTCAGGGTGCTTTGCAGGAATTGGGCGAGGTTGGCCGTGCTCACGCCGAGTGCACGTGCTCGGTCCTGATCGATGATCAGGTGAACCACCTTGCTTGGCTCCTCCCAGTCCAGGTGCACGTTAGCCACATGGGGGTTCTCGTGGACCTTGGCCGCAACCTTGCGCGCCAACGCTCGCACGACCTCAATGTGCTCCCCCGTGACCCGGAACTGCACCGGATAGCCCACCGGCGGCCCGTTTTCCAGCCGAGTGACACGCGAGCGCAGTTGCGGGAACTGTTCGTTCAGGTTTTCGATCAACCAGCTACGCAGCGCCTCACGGTCTTCGATGGTCTTGGCCAACACCACGAACTGGGCAAAACTCGCTGCGGGCAGTTGCTGATCCAGAGGCAGGTAGAAGCGTGGCGAACCAGTGCCGACATACGCCACATAATTTTCAATATCAGGACGCGCCTTGAGCATCGCCTCCAGCCGCTCGACCTGCTCAGCGGTATTGCTCAGCGAGGCGCCTTCAGCCAGTTTCAGGTCAACCATCAACTCCAGACGCCCGGAAGCCGGGAAAAATTGCTGAGGGACGAAACGGAACAACAGGATGCTCGCGATGAACATGCCGATGGTGAGCACAATGACCGTCTTACGCCGCTGCACACACCATGCCACCACTCGCCGAACCCGTTGATAGAACGGCGTGCCATAGGGGTCAGGTGCATTGCCGTTCGTACCGTGTTTAGCCGCATGCAACTTGGCCAGGTCCGGTAACAGCCGTTCGCCCAGGAACGGCACAAACACCACCGCGACTATCCAGGACGCCAGCAACGCAATCGTCACCACCTGAAAGATCGAGCGGGTGTACTCGCCAGTACCCGACTGCGCTGTTGCGATCGGCAGGAAGCCTGCCGCAGTGATCAGCGTGCCGGTGAGCATCGGAAATGCCGTACTGGTCCAGGCAAAGCTGGCGGCCTTGAAGCGGTCAAAGCCCTGCTCCATCTTGATCGCCATCATCTCTACCGCAATGATCGCATCGTCCACCAGTAACCCCAGCGCCAGCACCAGCGCCCCCAGGGAGATCTTGTGCAGACCGATGCCCAGGTAGTACATGGTGGCAAAGGTCATTGCCAATACCACAGGAATCGCCAACGCGACCACCAGCCCGGTGCGCAGGCCCAGGGAAAAGAAACTCACCAGCAACACCACTGCCAAGGCTTCGACCAGTACGTTGACGAACTCACCGACACCGGTCTTCACCGCCGCAGGTTGGTCAGACACCTTGCGCAGCTCCATGCCGGCAGGCAGGTTGCGGGTAATCCGCGAAAACTCGGCTTCCAGTGCCTTGCCCAACACCAGAATGTCACCACCGGGCTTCATCGACACTGCCAGACCGATGGCGTCCTCACCCATGAAACGCATACGTGGCGCGGGCGGGTCGTTGAAACCACGACGCACGTCGGCGACATCGGCGATGCGGAAGGTGCGGTTATCGACACGAATGGGGAACTGCTCGATCTGCTCAACCGTCTCGAACTGACCACTGACGCGCAACTGCAAACGCTCGGTGGGCGTTTCAAAGAAGCCCGCCGTGCTGACCGTATTCTGTTCTTCCAGTGCTTGCTGCACCGCCGCCAATGGCAAGCCAAGGGTGGCCAGCTTGACGTTCGACAGTTCGATCCAGATCTTCTCGTCCTGCAACCCCAGCAGCTCGACCTTGCCCACATCCTTGACCCGTTGCAGCTGGATCTGCACACGGTCGGCGTAGTCCTTGAGCACGGCATAATCGAAGCCTTTGCCTGTCAGGGCGTAGATGTTGCCGAACGTGGTACCGAATTCATCATTGAAAAACGGCCCCTGAATGCCCGGTGGCAAGGTGTGGCGGATGTCCGCGACTTTCTTGCGCAACTGGTACCACAACTCAGGGATCTCGTCCGAGTGCATGGAGTCCCGGGCCATGAAGGTGACTTGCGATTCGCCGGGGCGGGAGAACGACACGATCCGTTCGTACTCGCCGGTTTCCATCAGCGTTTTTTCAATACGTTCGGTCACCTGGCGCGACACTTCCTCGGCACTCGCGCCAGGCCAAAGGGTACGAACCACCATGGCCTTGAAGGTAAATGGCGGGTCTTCACTCTGGCCCAGTTTTGTGTACGACAATGCACCGACCATGGCGACCAACAACATCAGGAACAGGACGATCTGGCGATTACGCAACGCCCAGGCAGAAAGGTTGAAACCCATCGGGGACTACTCCTTAGTCGCCAGATTGACCACACGGTTGGAACGGTCCACCGGGCGTACCTGCTGGCCGTCGTGCAATACATGCACACCCGCAGCAACCACCCAGTCAGAGGGGCTCAAGCCCTCAAGCACCGGTACGCTGGTCTCGCCATAGGCACCGACACGTACCGGCGTTCGCTTGAGCGTATTGTTGGCGTCCACGCGCCAGACGTAGGTCTTGCCATTCTCGGCAGTCAACGCCGAAAGCGGCACCGCCAGCGGTACCTGCTCGACGTGCTGAATGAACACCCGCGCACTTTGCCCGAGTTCCGCGTGAACCTTGCCGACATTGAACGCAATACGGGCGGCGAACGTACGCGAGCGTGGATCAGCAGCAGGCGACAGCTCACGGATGATCCCATCGAACCGCTCTTGAGGCTGCGACCAGAGTTCCACCGACACCGGCAGGCCCACCTTGAAGCGGGAGAAATTCTGCTCTGGCAGGCTGATCAACACCTCACGCTCGCCATCGGCCGCGAGGGTGAACACCGTCTGCCCTGCCGCCACCACCTGCCCGACCTCGACCTGGCGTTTGGCGATCACCCCATCCTGCGGCGCGCGTAGCACCGCATAGCCGGCCTGGTTGCCCGCCACATCGAACTCGGCACGTACCTGCTTGAGCCGAGCCTGGCCTGCACGGTAGAGGTTCTCGGCGTTGTCATACTGGGAGCGACTGACCATCTGCCGCTCCAGCAACTTCTGGTAGCGATCGCGCTCAGCCTGCACCAGGCTCAGGTTGGCCTCAGCGGCCGCAACCTGGGCCCGCGCGGCCTCCAACTGCAAGCGCACGTCCTGCGGGTCAAGCTCGGCCAGTGGCTGATTGGCCTTGACCCGCTGCCCCTCCTCCACCAAGCGCCGGCTGACCTTGCCAGCAATGCGAAATGCCAACTCTGGCTCAAACCGCGCGCGCACTTCCCCCGGATAACTGGCGACCGCCGCACTGGCCGGTTGTGGCTGAACCACCATGGCCGGCCGAATGGTTACCTGTTGCGGGCCTTCCTGGCCACACGCGCTCAGTAACACGGCAAAACTGACGGGCAAAGCAAGGGGCAGGAAATGGCGCAACATATGGAAAACCCTTTCGCGAGTGGCGCTTTTAATATTTGAACTGATCGGTATATTAATCAGAGCCCATAGCGCTGGGAAGCGAAAGTCCCGTTTTTTTGTCCGACAATTTTTTGAGCGCGCTTGACCGGCCAGTCGAATTTCCCGCTCGCACAAGGAGCACGCGATGTACCATGAACGCCCTTTAACCGCTGCCTAAGGACACCATGCTCAACGAAACCCCCGCACCCAACGGTCCAGGCCGGCCGAAAGACCTGGCCAAGCGCCAGGCCATTCTTGAAGCGGCCAAGCGACTGTTCCTGACCCATGGCTATGCCAGCACCAGCATGGATGCAGTCGCGACAGCGGCAGGTGTTTCGAAACTGACGGTCTACAGCCACTTCACCGACAAAGAGACACTGTTCTGCACGGCAGTGGTGGCAACCTGCAAGGCACAACTGCCCGAGTTGATTTTCGAACTGCCCGACGGCGCCTCACTGCAACAGGTGCTGTTGAACATTGGCCGTGGCTTCCAGGGGCTGATCAACGGCGAAGAGTCGGTCAAGCTGCACCGCTTGATCATGGCGCTGGGCAGCCAGGATCCCAAGCTCTGCCAGATTTTCTTCGAGGCAGGCCCGATGCGCTTGCTAGGGGAAATGGAGGCACTGCTGCAGAAGGCTGACGAACTCGGCCTGCTGCGGATCGAGCATCCGGGCAATGCTGCAGAGCACTTTTTCTGCCTGCTCAAGGGCGCCCCCAACTTCCGCTTGCTGCTCGGCTGCGGCGAACCGCTGGATGCCGAGGGCGCCGAGGCGCACGTACAGGATGTGGTCAGCCTGTTCATGCGCGCCTTCGCGCCCTGATCAGGCCTTGAGGGCTTTTTTCGGATAGATGTCGTAGCGGCTCGACTTGCCTTCCAGGCTATGGCTTGGCTTGGCGCCTTCGATGATCGGCGCCTTGCGCGGGCGCTTGACCACGACCCGGTGAGTGGCCAGCGCCAAGGCGGCCTCAAGCAGCGCCGGGGCATCGAGATCGTCACCCACCAACGGGCGGAACACGCGCATTTCCTTCTTGACCAGTGCGCTCTTGTCCCGGTGCGGGAACATCGGGTCGAGGTAGATCACTTGCGGCGCCTCCCCCTGCCAATGGCGCATCAGGTCAATCGCGTTGCCGGTCTGCAGGTGCATACGTGCCACGATTGGACCGACCTCGGCATCACCCCGGCCTCGCGCCAAGCCGTCCTCAAGCAACGCGGCGACCAGCGGCTGACGCTCGATCAGTTGCATCTCGCAACCCAGGCTGGCCAAGACAAAGGCATCCTTGCCCAAGCCCGCCGTGGCATCCAGTACACGCGGGCGCACGCCTTGGGCGATGCCCACGGCCTTGGCGATCATCTGCCCGCTTCCGCCGCCGAACAGCCGTCGGTGAGCGGCTTGCCCTTCCACGAAGTCGACCCGCACAGGGCCGGGCGCCTGCGGGCCCAACTGCTGGATCTGCAGCCCTTCACTCCCAACCTGAACGGCGAAGCCAGCAGCGTCGTCATCCAGCGGCAAGCCCAGGCGTTGTGCCCATTGCTCGGCATGCCCCTGATACTCGGGCGACAACGCCTCGACCCGCAGACGGCTGTCCGCCAGTTGCTCAACCATAGTTCGTGCATCCAAAAAAAATTAAATGATCGGCGGCCGTGGCCGATAACGGAAGTACTCAGTATTTTGCCAGACCCGGACAGCCTCCGACTGCCATGTCAGACATTCTTCAGCTCAATTCAGGCTACCTGTCGCCCGTTGGCGATTACAGCCGCCACAACACCCAGGCATTGGGTGGCGTAAGCCACCTGTGGCAAGACTTCTTTGCCCAGGCCTTGGCGGAGCAACAGGCTGAAGGCACTGACGCGACAACGCTGACGAGCGCCCCGGTAGATGCCACCACAGGCGAACCCGTAGGCGGCAGCCAGACCCTGGCACAGATCAATAGCCAGCGCGACTGCGATGTTCAGGACAGCGAGATCATCCCACCTGAGCCCCTGTTTCTGCCGATCGCCGAGTTCGAGCCGGAACTGCTGGAAAAACCGGCTCCGCCCTTCAGCGCCGCCGAGTTGATCGAGCAACAACGCCA
The DNA here is from genome assembly GCF_002753995.1 of Pseudomonas sp. HLS-6. Taxonomy (NCBI): domain Bacteria; kingdom Pseudomonadati; phylum Pseudomonadota; class Gammaproteobacteria; order Pseudomonadales; family Pseudomonadaceae; genus Pseudomonas; species Pseudomonas sp. HLS-6. The sequence continues at coordinate 1,239,660 of NZ_CP024478.1, read as the reverse complement.
ACTGGACATCAGCAACAGCTGGGTTCGGCCAATCGTACTCAGCGCCGGCCAGCCCACACCTGAGCCAGGCCCGGCCCCTCAACCACGCCCACTGCACCTGCCAATAGCCGAGTTCGAGATGGACCTGCTGGACAAGGCTGCAGAACCATTCGATGAGCACACGCTGATCGAACAACAGAAGCACCTCGACTTCGACCTGCGCTGGGCTCGCCCGGTCGTCCTGAACAACGTACGCCTCGCCGCGTGACGGCAAGCCGTCCACTAACCGACTAGAGCAGGCCCAGTTGCTCGGCGAGTGGCGCCCTTTCCAACTCCGGCAATGGCACCAGACCCGGCAGCCGCTCCATCAAGCCCTGATGAAAACGCTGAGCCAGCGCAGCGGCCAGGCGATTGTCGGCGGTGTGCAGGAAAACGTAGGGGGTGCGCCCCTCTTCGATCCAGGCCGCTACCTTATCCAGCCAAGGCCGCAAAAATGGCCCATTGGCAGCAAGTTCGGGGTGGCCGATAAAACGCACCTGCGGGCACGCTGTGAATGCGGCAGGCCGTGGAGGTACCTTGGGCTTCTTGGCCTGGGCATGCAGCACCGAGGCCTCGCGGGATGTGCAACTGAACAACGCACGCGGGTCCAGACAAATACGCTCCACGCCCCGCTCCATTAGCAGGCGATTGAGCAGGCGCTCCTCCTCCCCCCTGGCAAAGAAGTCCGCATGGCGAACCTCTACTGCGACAGGCACACCGACTTCGTCCAGAAACCCGACCAACTCCGCAAGCCGCGAAGGCCCGAAACTGGCCGGCAATTGCAGCCAGTAAGGGGCTACCCGCTGCCCCAAAGGCCGCAGCAACTCGATGAAGCCCTGGGCAGCACTCAATTGCTCGCGCAGGTCGCCGCCATGACTGATGTCGCCAGGAAACTTGGCGGTAAAACGAAAGTGCTCAGGCATGATCTGCGCCCAGCGCTGAACCGTGGCACTAGCCGGGCGGGCATAGAACGTGGTGTTGCCTTCTACGGCATTGAACACCTGGCAGTAAAGCCCAAGGAAGTCGGTGGTTTTCGCGTCAGCGGGGTACAGGTACTCGCGCCAGGCGCTTTCACTCCAGGACGGGCAACCCAGAAAATAAGGAAGGGATGAGGGAATCATCCGTCAAATGTACAGGTCCAGCCCGAGCACTTCCATCTCCCAATCCACAAAGCCAGCGGTGGTCAGGTAGCTGCTCAGGGCCTTGGCAGTGCGCTTGTTGCTGGCCCGAGGAAAGATCATGTCTTGCTGACGCACGGGAAGCCCCGCACTACGGCTGGCGCCTGCAGCCGCCGATGGCTGCGCCTGGGTTTCAAATTCACCCGGAATATCGTCGTCCAGCTCTTCTTCACGCAGCGGCGCCTTACGCGCGGAGCGTTTGACCGGATAAGACTGCGAGGAAAAACCGTCGATACGCATGGCGGAATACTCAGGAGCAATGATGGCAATTTAGCGGCACCCGAGAGCCTTCGCAAATGCCTGACTGATAACTGGACCACAGATCAGGCAAAAGATTCGGGGTTGCTGGCGCTAACTGACCGGCGGCGCTCAGCGCGCCTTAGGCGTGGCCACCTTGTCGCGCAGGTAGACCGGCTGCGCCAGATCAGCTGCGATTGCCTCGCCACGCTGCCAGGCAAACGTTGCCAGGCTGAGCAGATCCTGGGCATGAGGCAGCAGGCTGGCGTCCTGGGCACTGACCTTGACCGCAAGGCGCTCGGCATAGCCCCAGCCCGTACCCGCACCAAACCAGTCCCCGGTAGCACCTGCTGGCAAGGCTACCTGCTCCGGTGGCAGCACAGCCTCTTCACCCAGCAGGCGCATTTCACCTGCCGTCGACTGGTAGCAGCCCCAGTACACTTCATCCATACGGGCGTCGATGGCAGCAGCGACCTGCTGCACACCCTGTTCACGCATTGCCCGCTGCGCCAGCACGGCCAGATTCGATACCGGCAGCACCGGACGCTCCAGCGCGAAGGCCAGGCCCTGAACCACACCAATAGCGATACGGACACCGGTGAAAGCGCCTGGGCCGCGACCGAAGGCAATGGCATCAAGCGCCGACAACGCGATACCAGCCTCGGCGAGCAGGGTCTGGATCATTGGCAGCAGCTTCTGCGCATGCAGGCGCGGAATCACCTCGTAGTGGCTCAACACCTTGCCGTCATGCAGCAGGGCAACGGAGCAGGCTTCAGTGGCGGTATCCAGGGCCAGCAAAGTGGTCATCGGTGATTCCAGGCGAAAGAAAAAAGAGCGGCATTATAAACAACAACGGCCCGCAAGCGGGCCGTTGTTCAAGGGCTGGAGCGATAAATCAGCTCAGCGCTTCCAGCACCTTGGCAGTGATGGCCTCAACAGAGCCAACGCCTTCAATGTGGCTGTACTTCGGCTTGCCATTGGCGGCAGCCAGCTTCTGGTAGAAGTCCACCAGCGGTTTGGTCTGGTCGTGGTAGACAGCCAGGCGGTGACGTACGGTTTCTTCAGTGTCGTCTTTACGCTGAACCAGCGAATCGCCGGTCTCATCGTCCTTGCCTTCAACCTTTGGCGGGTTGTAGATCACGTGGTAGACACGACCCGAGGCCTCGTGAACACGGCGGCCGGCAATACGCTTGACGATTTCTTCGTCAGCCACAGCGATCTCGACAACGGCATCCAGCTCAACACCGGCAGTTACCAGGGCTTCGGCCTGGGGAATGGTGCGAGGGAAACCGTCGAACAGGAAGCCCTTCGCGCAGTCAGGCTGAGCGATACGGTCCTTGACCAGGTTGATGATCAACTCGTCGGAAACCAGCTTGCCAGCATCCATGATCGCCTTGGCCTCGAGGCCCAGCGGAGTACCCGCCTTGACGGCGGCACGCAGCATGTCACCGGTGGAGATCTGTGGAATACCAAACTTTTCGGTGATGAACTTTGCCTGAGTACCTTTACCGGCCCCGGGAGCTCCCAGCAGAATTACACGCATCTTGTGCTCCTCAATTTTTATAAGCAAATCAAAGGATTCGCCGCTAGGGCAAAATCCCGGAATTAGGTCATGACCACAATTCGGTCAAAAGGCTGCTCAAGATACACAGCAGCTTTCGGCCACACAAGCGCCCCAAAGTCGGAATAACCTGCTGCCGAAGGCCCTGTCATGCTCTGGTTGCGCCGGGCGCAACCCGGCGCAAGCACGCCTCAACCCGTGTTCCGCAAGCCTGCCGCGATACCTGCCACCGTCACCAGCAATGCCTGCTCCAAAGGGCTGTCCAGAGCGGCATCACGGGTGCGCGAGCGGGCCAGGAGATCCGCCTGGAGCAGATGCAACGGGTCCAGATAGGTATTGCGCAAACGAATGAACTCCAGGGTATCGGGGCTGTGTGCAAGTAGCACCGGCTGCCCGGTCAGCCCCAGTACAACCTGGCACGCCTGCGACAATAGGTCGCGCAGTTGTGCACCCAAAGGTCGCAGTTGCGATTGCACCAGACGCTCATCATAGGAACGCGCAATTTCAACATCGGCCTTGGCCAGGACCATTTCGAGCATGTCGATACGGGTACGGAAGAACGGCCATTGCTCACGCATTTCTGCCAGCAGCCCACCTTGCCCGCGCGCCAGTGCATTGCTCAACGCCGCCTCCCAGCCCAACCAGGCCGGCAGCATGAGCCGCGTCTGGGTCCAACCGAAGATCCACGGAATCGCCCGCAGGCTTTCAATACCGCCAGCACGGCGTTTAGCCGGCCGACTGCCCAACGGCAAGCGGCCCAGTTCCTGCTCCGGCGTGGCCTGACGGAAATACTCAACGAACTCCGGGTTGTCACGCACCACACTGCGGTAAGCCTTCAGACCATCCGCCGCGAGTTGGTCCATCAAGCCGCGCCAGGCCGGTTGTGGGGGTGGCGGTGGCAACAGGGTCGCCTCGAGCACCGCAGCCAGGTACAGGTTGAGGTTCTGCTCCGCGATGTCCGGCAGGCCGAATTTGAAACGGATCATTTCGCCCTGCTCGGTGGTGCGGAACCTGCCGGCCACCGAGCCCGGTGGCTGCGACAGGATCGCCGCATGGGCCGGGCCACCGCCACGGCCCACAGTACCGCCACGACCGTGGAACAGCAGCAATTCGACGTTCTGCCCTCGACAGATCTCCACCAGGGTTTCCTGGGCGCGGTACTGGGCCCAGGCCGCTGCCGTGGTACCGGCATCCTTGGCCGAATCGGAGTAGCCGATCATCACTTCCTGAGGGCCGTGCAACCCCGCACGATAGCCCGGCAGGCCCAGCAGACGCTGCATGACCGGCCCGGCATTGTCCAGGTCGGCCAGTGTTTCGAACAACGGCACAACCCGCATCGGACGGGCAACGCCCGCCTCCTTGAGCAGCAACTGTACCGCCAGCACGTCTGAAGCCGCGCCGGCCATGGAGATCACATAAGACCCCAGCGATGCCGCCGGGGCGGCAGCGATTTCACTGCAGGTCGCAAGCACTTCAGCCGTCTCGGCCTGAGGCCGGAAATGCCGTGGCAACAACGGACGACGGTTGTTCAGTTCGGTCTGCAGGAAGGCGATACGCGCCTCTTCATCCCAATCCTCATAGCGCCCCAGCCCCAGATAATCGGTGATCTCACTCAACGCCGAAGCGTGCCGTGCTGCGTCCTGACGCACATCCAGGCGCACCAGGAACAGGCCAAAGGTCACCGCCCGACGCAAGGTGTCGAGCAGCGGGCCATCAGCGATAACGCCCATGCCGCACTCATGCAACGACTCATAGCAGAGCCGCAACGGCTCAATCAGGTCGTGATTGTCGTGCAAGACCTCGGCGGATGCCGGTTGCGTAACAGCCAGTGACGACTGCGCCCAGCTTCGGGTTGCCCGCAGGCGCTCGCGCAGTTGCTTGAGCAACGCCCGGTAGGGTTCGGCATGCTCGCCCACCCTGGCCCGCAGCGCCGGGCTGGCCTGCTGCATGGACAACTCGGCGGCCAGAAAATCGACGTCTCGCAGGAACAGGTCTGCCGCCATCCAGCGGGCCAGCAACAGCACTTCGCGTGTGACCGTGGCGGTGACATTGGGGTTACCGTCACGGTCACCGCCCATCCACGAGGCAAATCGAATCGGCGCAGCCTCTAGCGGCAGGTGCAGACCCGTGGCCGCGAACAAGGCCTTGTCCGCCTTGCGCAGGTGGTTGGGGATAGCCTGCCAGAGCGAGTTCTCAATGACCGCAAAGCCCCATTTGGCTTCATCGACCGGGGTGGGTCGAGTACGGCGGATTTCTTCGGTATGCCAAGCCTCGGCAATCAACCGCTGCAGGCGCTCGCGGACCTGCGCACGCTCGGCAGGTGTCAGGTCGCGGTGGTCTTGAGCCGCCAACTGCGCGGCGATGGCATCGTACTTGTGAATCAAGGTACGGCGGGCGACTTCGGTCGGGTGCGCAGTAAGCACCAGTTCGATGCTCAGTTTGCCGAGCTGGCGGGCCAATGCGTCAGGGCTATGACCCGCCTTTTTCAGGCGATCGAGCAATTCGGGAAGCACCCTGGCCTCGAACGGCTCGGGCTGATCCGCGTCGCGGCGGCGGATCAACTGGTACTGTTCGGCGATGTTGGCCAGGTTGAGAAACTGGTTGAACGCTCGGGCCACCGGCAGCAACTCGTCCTCGGACAAGCCGTCGAGGCTGGAGCTCAGTTGCTCGGCACTGCCACTGCGGTCCGCCTTGGCGCTGCGACGAATGTCCTCGATTTTCTGCAGGAAAGCTTCGCCGTACTGTTCGCGTACGGTGTCCCCCAACAATTCGCCCAACAGATGGACGTCTTCACGCAAGCGCACATCAATACCAGTCATCAGCCTTCATCTCCAACGCGGGCAAACAGCGATGACATCAGAGTGCCGCAGTACCGCCTGTGCTTCAAGGCAGACCAAAGTGCGACCAGTAGCTACGCTGAAAGAAGGCCATCCGTCTTCAACGAGGTCACCATGAAAATCCGCGAACTTGCCCAGAACTGGGAACAGACCGCCACGGGGCGCATGAGCCCTACCGGTTATGTGTTGCACCTGGATGTCGAAGCCGCGGCGCGTCTGGCGGCGCTGGCCGAGATGTACCCCAAGCGTCAACCCGAGGAACTGCTCGGCGAACTGCTCGGCGCCGCGCTCGAAGAGCTGGAGGCAAGCTTCCCTTATGTCCGCGGTCAACAGGTCATCGAAACCGATGAAGAAGGCAATCCGTTGTATGAAGACATCGGGCCAACACCCCGGTTTCTAGCGTTGTCCCGACACTACCTGCAGACCTTAAGCGCGGAAAAAGAGGCGTCCAACGACTGAAACCGGTAGGTGCCGGGCTTGCCAGCGATAGGGACGCCGCCAATTGACGGTATTACTGTACCTGCTGCGGCGTCTCCTGCCCCATGCAGCGCACCGCCTGCTTCTTGTTGTCGACCAGTACGCCGGTCAGGCCCTTCTGCTGGGTGTCGAACAGCACCAACACGCCATCGATGCATTGCGCCACCTGTGGCGCCGGGCTGAGCGAAACCTTGTAGTCTTCACCGGGAACAGTCTTGAGCATGGTGAAGTCGGACAGCAGCAGCGCATCCTCCGGCTTGGCAAAATGCAGGTAGCCGTAATACCAAAGCGCACCGACAGTGCCAATGATGCTGCAGACACCGGTGATGATCAGCGGGATGGCGTTGCGTTCTTCACTCATTACTACTTCTCGTCAGGGTAATTGGGGACTTCGGCCAAACGTCGCAGTCCATTGAAATGTTCAGGGTCTTCCAGAAAGCGCAGCATTACCTTACGCCAAATCGGGTCGTTGAAGGTCTGCACATGACCACCACGGGTCAACTGCAGCACGCGCGGTGGTGGGGCCGCCTGATACAGACGGATACCATTGACCATGGGTACGGTGGTGTCGTCGATGCTGTGGTAGATCAACTTCGGAACCCCGGACAATTGCCCGACCGAGCGCACCGCGCTGTCGCCATCCGGCACCAGCCATGACAGCGGAACCTGCAAAGGCCAGGTCAACCAGGTCGAACTCAAGGCACTACGCCCGACATCCCGGTAACTGGCCGGCACTCCGTCGAAGACCATGGCCTTGAACCGATGTGATTGCTCAGGGTGTTGCGCCAGGTAATGGATGGCCAGGGCGCCACCCAGGCTTTGCCCCAGCAACACCAGCGGCTTGCCCTGCGCTTCAGGCGCCTGCTGCAGCCAGTCCATCGCCGCGGCAATGTCGTCATAGACTTCAGGCAAACTCGGCGTGCCTTCCGACAAGCCATAGCCCCGGTAGTCGATCATCAACACCTGATAGCCATGCTCCGGTAGCCACCAACTGCCGCCCAGGTGCAACGCCAGGTTGCCACCATTGCCATGCAGGTGAAGCACCGTCCCCTTGACCGCTACACCCTCCTTGGCCGGCAACCACCAACCATGCAGGCGCGTACCGTCTGCAGCGATCAGGGTGAGGTCACGGTACTCAAGCTTGGCCCGCTTCGGTGTGAAGGGCTCGCCCGGCTCGGGGTAAAACAGCAAGGCACTGCAGCCGGCCAGACTCAACAGCACAAGAAGCAGGCACAGCGGCCTGCCAAGGACGTCAGAGAATGTTCGAGTAGTCGGCTTCAATACGGTCCAGGCTCAAGTGATTGAGGAAGTTGGAGAAGCACATCCAGGCCGACAGCGCGTTCAAGTCGCGGAACTGCTCGGGCAGGTACTTGGGCGGCTCCACCAGGCCTTCGTCGACCAATTGGCGAAGAGTCCGCATATCTTCCAGCGTCGTCTTGCCGCAAAACAGCAAAGGAATCTGCTCAAGCTTGCCTTTACGCACGGCCAACTGAATATAGTTGTAAACCATGATAAAGCCCTTGAGGTATGACAAGTCCTTGGTAAATGGCAACCCATTGGGCACCGAGCCACGAAACACGCGGCTGGCATTGCCATAGCTCTCCTGCATGCCAAACCCTTGAGCGCGAAAGAACTCGAACACCTGGAGGAAATCGGCCCCCTCCTCGACCATGTGAATGGCACGGGTGCGGTTGGTCAGCTTGCGCAGCCGGCTGGGGTACGAGGCGAAAGCAATCACCTCCATGAGGATCGCCAGCCCCTCCTGGGTGACCGTGGAAGAAGGCGGGCCTTTGGACAGGAAGGTACAGATTGGCTGGTTCAGGCCGTTGAGGGTGGTGCCGACATGCACCAGCCCCTCATGGACCTCCAGCGCGCGGACATCGCGGTTGTTGAACATCGCGTCAGCGCGGATCTTGATGTAGTCGGCACCGGCCGCCGCGTCGGCGACGATACCGTCCGACTCGAATACACGGATGGTCTCTTCCGCCTCACCGAACACCTTGTTCAAGCGATGCTGGAGTATTTCCACGGCCTGCTTGGCGGTAAGGTTCTTCGGCTCGTCCTTCAGGTCACCCAGGCAATCGATGTTGTTCAGGTAGTCGGAGAGCATCAGGCCCAGATCGGACAGGGTCGGGTCACCGGCATGAAAGGCATCGGATGCGGCGCCATAGAGCTCCTGGGAGATCAGCCCGAAATCCTCGGTGCCGCGCGCTTCGAGCATGCGCACCACCATGCGGTACTCCTTGCACATGCGTCGCATGATCTGCCCGACCGGGTTGAACTGGCCAAGCTGGCGCGTAATGTCACGCTCGATGTTCTGAAACTCAAGCTTCACCGCACTGGAGTCAAAGGACAGTGGTCGACCTTGATAGTACTCACGGTCCACCTTCGGCAACTCTTTACCCTTGGCCTTGAGGAACCCCTGGCGGATGCTATCGTCCCACTTCACCGCATCGAGCACGCGGATCGGCGTCTGTGCCTGAACAATGCGATCAGACAGGCCGCGTATCGTCTGCTGGTACTCGTCCACACCACACTCCTTGCTTCGAATCGGTTATTTGCCTGCGCGCTGGAACCGCGCGACTTCGATGAACAGATCGGAGTTGGCAGGGTCATCCAGATAGGCGAAAACCTGTTGTGCAGGGCTGTCGATCAAGACACCCTCACCATTATCTTCCGGCACTTCGTAACGTTGACCACTGAGTGCCTTCTGCTCCAACGCCTGGTTGATCCGTTCAACATCAAGGTTGTAGAGCACTAACTCGTTGCTACCGATCACGTCAAAACCAGCAATCAGGAAGTTTCCGCCGAGCTTTTTCGGCACACCAGCCGAGAAATACCAGCGATTACCGTGACGCGAGACCGTGAAGGTGTATTCCTGGCGTGGCTTGCCCTTGGCCGTGGCCACTGCCTTGTAAGCATTGCCCCCCGTGCGACTGATCAGCAGTTTCAAGGGTTCGCCCCAGGCATCCTTGCTGCTCCAGTTACCGAGCAACGCCTTGGGCGCCGGCTGATTCGCCGGAATGGGTTCATTGAAGGTAACCAGACAACCGCCAAGCAGTAAAAACGACAAGGCCAACAGCACACGCCAGGCTTTCATCAGGTTCTCCTTGAAATGGATCGTGCCTTAGACCGCAGCCAATACCAGATGCAGGTATCGCGTAAGAATAGCGAGCATCTGTGCTTCGGCGTGCGGTCGTTCAGCATCGAGCAGGCCCTGATATTCCATCTGCTCGATTATCGCCGTCAACACCAAGGCATCCTGCTGAGGTTCACGCGACCCCACGACCTGAAGCATCTGGCCCGCGCCGCGTAGCAAAATCTGCTCGTGCGACTTGACCAGCTCGGCCAATTTCGGACACAGCAGCGCCTCCTGGCGAAAGGCCTGCTCGGCCATCAGGAAGTTACGGCGGTTATGCAGTTGGCGTTGCACATACTCGCTCATCATCTTCGCCACTTCGTCGGCCAGGCGCGCTCGGGATTGTGGACTGCCGTCGCCCTGAGACAACAACTGACGCAACACCACTTCGGTGTGCTCCCAGAGCTTGGCCATGTACGCAGCGCTGCGCTCCACGTACTGGGCAAAACTGTCGATCAGCAGGTCTTCGATATCCTTGAAGTAGTAGGTGGTGGCCGACAAGGGTACCCCGGCCTCGGCGGCTACTGCACGATGCCGCACACCCCGCACGCCATCACGGACAACGATGCGCATCGCCGCGTCGAGAATCTCCTGACGACGCTGCTCACTGCCACGACGGCTCGCCTTGCGCCCCTGGTACTGAACACTTTCCGCCACCGCTGTGGCCACGCCAGCAGCACCTTGTTGAGCCATTGCAGGAGTCACTACAGGTCTACCTCTATGAATTACTGTCGATTCGATCAACTTATTGCGGGCAAGAAAAAGCCGCCCCGGAAGGCGGCTTGTTCAGTACGCTCAGGCCTGTGGGCGCATGTGCGGGAACAGGATCACGTCACGGATCGACGGCGAGTCAGTCAGCAGCATGACCAGGCGGTCGATACCAATGCCTTCACCGGCGGTAGGCGGCATGCCGTACTCCAGGGCACGTACGAAGTCGGCATCGTAGTGCATGGCTTCGTCGTCACCGGCATCCTTGTCGGCCACCTGCGCCATGAAGCGTTCGGCCTGGTCTTCGGCATCGTTGAGCTCGGAGTAGGCGTTGGCGATTTCACGGCCACCGATGAACAGCTCGAAACGGTCGGTGACGTTCGGGTTCTTGTTGTTGCGACGTGCCAATGGTGACACTTCGAACGGGTATTCGGTGATGAAGGTCGGCTGCTCGAGTTTATGCTCGACCAGTTCTTCGAAAATCATGGTCTGCAGCTTGCCCAGGCCCTCGAAACCTTTGACGTCGGCACCGGCCTTCTTGGCCAGGGCGCGCGCCTTGTCGATGTCCTGCAAGTCGGCAGCGGTGATTTCCGGGTTGTACTTGAGGATCGAATCGAACACAGAGATACGCTGGAACGGCTCGCCGAAATGGAACACCTTGCCCTGATACGGCACGTCAGTGCTGCCCAGAACCAGTTGCGCCAGTTCGCGGAACAGTTCTTCGGTGAGGTCCATGTTGTCTTCGTAATCGGCGTACGCCTGGTAGAACTCCAGCATGGTGAACTCAGGGTTGTGACGAGTCGACACACCTTCGTTACGGAAGTTGCGGTTGATCTCGAACACACGCTCGAAACCACCGACCACCAGGCGCTTGAGGTACAGCTCCGGGGCAATACGCAGGAACATTGGCAGGTCCAGCGCGTTGTGGTGGGTTTCAAACGGCTTGGCCGCGGCACCGCCAGGGATGGTCTGCAGCATCGGCGTTTCGACTTCGAGGAAGTCGCGCTTGGCCAGGAAACTGCGGATGTGGCTGATGACCTGCGAGCGAACGCGGAACGTCTGGCGGGTGTCTTCGTTGACGATCAGGTCAACGTAGCGCTGACGGTAGCGGGTTTCGGTATCGGTCAGGCCGTGGTGCTTGTCTGGCAGCGGGCGCAGCGACTTGGTCAGCAGGCGCACGTTGGTCATTTCCACGTACAGGTCGCCCTTGCCTGAACGCGCCAGGGTGCCTTCAGCGGCGATGATGTCGCCCAGGTCCCAGGTCTTGACCGCAGCCAGGGTTTCTTCCGGCAAGGTCTTGCGGTTGACGTAGACCTGGATACGACCGGTCATGTCCTGAATCACCATGAACGAACCACGGTTGAGCATGATACGGCCGGCAACCTTGACCGGGATCGCTGCAGCTTCCAGCTCTTCCTTGGTCTTGTCGACATACTGTTTCTGCAGGTCGTTGCAGTAGCTGTCACGGCGGAAGTCGTTGGGGAAGGCCTGACCCTGTTCGCGCACAGCGGCAAGTTTTTCCTTGCGCAGGGCGATCAGGTTGTTTTCTTCCTGTTGCAGGTCTTGCGGATCGAGTTGTAGGTCGCTCATGTCTTCACATTTTCCATCACGGGTTCGTTGCCCTCGCCCGTCGGGCGAGGGACTTGTGGCAGGTCTCGGAGGGGTTATAGCCCCTGCTTGAGACTGGCCTCCAGGTATTCGTCGAGATCGCCGTCGAGCACCTTGTCGCAGTCGCTGCGTTCGATGCCGGTACGCAGGTCCTTGATCCGCGATGCATCAAGCACGTAGGAACGGATCTGATGCCCCCAGCCAATATCGGACTTGCTGTCTTCAAGGGCCTGGGAGGCGGCGTTACGCTTCTGCATTTCCTGCTCGTACAACTTGGCCCGCAGCATTTTCATGGCGGTGTCCTTGTTGGCGTGCTGGGAGCGTTCGTTCTGGCAGCTGACCACGGTGTTGGTCGGGACGTGGGTAATCCGCACCGCCGAGTCGGTGGTGTTAACGTGCTGACCACCGGCACCGGACGAACGATAGGTATCGATTCGCAGGTCGGACGGGTTGATATCGATTTCGACCTTGTCGTCGATCTCGGGCGAGACGAACACCGCCGAGAACGAGGTATGACGGCGGTTGCCGGAGTCGAACGGGCTCTTGCGCACCAGGCGGTGAACACCGATCTCGGTGCGCAACCAGCCGAAGGCATACTCACCCTTGATATGCAGGGTGGCGCCCTTGATACCGGCCACTTCGCCTTCGGACAGCTCCATGATCGTGGTATCGAAGCCGCGCTTGTCGGCCCAGCGCAAGTACATGCGCAGCAGAATGTTGGCCCAATCCTGAGCCTCGGTACCGCCGGAACCGGCCTGGATGTCCAGGTAGGCGTTGTTCATGTCCATCTCGCCGCTGAACATGCGACGGAACTCGAGCTTCTCGAGCGCGACGCGCAGGCGGTCGAGTTCACTGACGACGTCCTCGACAGCGGCTTCGTCGTCTTCTTCAACGGCCATGTCCAGCAGGTCACGGCAATCGGCCAGGCCACCGGACATTTCGTCCAGGGTCTCGACGATCTGCGCCAGCATGGCGCGCTCACGGCCCAGTTCCTGGGCGTATTCGGGCTTGTTCCAGACGTTCGGGTCTTCAAGCTCGCGGTTGACTTCGATCAGGCGCTCATGCTTTTGATCGTAGTCAAAGATACCCCCGAATAGTCTCGGAGCGCTCGGTCAGGTCCTTGATGGTGTTCAGGATCGGGTTGATTTCCATGGGCGGGCAGCTCTCGTGCGTAATCTGTCAAAAGCCGGAGAGTATAACGCACTCAAATGCCTGCGGCAGCCCGCCCGACGGCCTGCCGCAAGAAAACTCGCCTCAGGCCACCCCGACCTGGTTGCGCCCGCCATTCTTGGCCAGGTACAAGCCTTTGTCCGCCGCCGAAATCAGCTGCCGGCAATGGCTACCAACCGCTGGGATGTGCGTCGCCAGGCCAATACTGACCGTCAGGCTTGAGCCGGCCTCTGGCAGGGTGTGCGCAATCTGCAGCGCTTCCACGGTCTGGCGCAATTTCTCGGCTACCAGGCGGGCGCCGCCCGGAGAGGTGTTGGGCAGCACCAGCGCGAACTCCTCACCGCCATAGCGCGCTGGCAAGTCGCTGGGCCGGCTGCAGGAACTGCGAATGGCCTCGGCGACCTTGCGCAAGGCCTCATCGCCGGCCAGGTGACCAAAGGTATCGTTGAACGCCTTGAAGTAGTCCACATCAATCATCAGCAGCGACAACTGTGTCTGCTCGCGGATTGAACGGCGCCATTCCAGCTCAAGGTACTCGTCGAAGTGGCGGCGATTGGACAACCCGGTCAAGCCATCGGAGTGCATCAACCGCTGCAGCACCAGGTTGGTGTCGAGCAACTGTTGCTGGCTGACCCGCAAGGCCCGGTAGGCCTCGTCACGCTGCAGCAGGGTCAGGTACGAGCGCGAGTGGTAACGAATTCGCGCCACCAACTCGATGTTGTCCGGCAACTTGACCAGGTAATCGTTGGCACCGGCAGCAAACGCGGCGCTCTTGACCAGAGGGTCTTCCTTGGTGGAAAGGACGATGATTGGAATGTCCTGGGTGGCCGGATTGCTGCGGTATTCGCGTACCAGCGTCAGGCCATCAAGACCGGGCATGATCAAATCCTGGAGGATCACGGTCGGCTTGATACGGATAGCCTGGGCCACTGCCTGATGAGGGTCGGCACAGAAATGAAAATCGATGTTCTCTTCCAGGGCCAGGCCGCGTCGCACCGCTTCACCGATCATGGCCTGATCATCTACCAGCAGAACCATCGCTGAATTCTCATTGGTGCTCGGAAAGCCACTGATCGGTAAATCATTCATGCGCTGTCACCTGGCCTCTGCCGGCCAAACGGCCCGCTTCAATAGATATTGTCATTTTGAAAAAATTTCCAGCAGTCGGGGGGCAATGCGTTCCAGCGAACGAACCTCCACCGCTGCATCAATGGCCGCAGCAGCCTTGGGCATACCGTAAACGGCGCTACTTTGCTGATCCTGGGCGATCGTCAGAAACCCCTGCTGGCGCATCAACTTCAACCCCTGGGCACCATCACGGCCCATACCGGTAAGCAACACACCGACCGCATCACCACGCCAGAACCGTGCCACGCTCTCGAAAAACACATCGATCGAGGGACGATAGATTTCGTTCACCGGTTCAGCGGTATAACCAAGGGTGCCATTACTCAACAACCGAATGTGGTGATTGGTTCCCGCCAGCAACACCTGGCCGGGCTGCGGCGGCTCGCCTTCAATGGCCAGGCGTACGTTCAAGCCTGAAGCACTCGCCAGCCAGTCGGCCATGCCGGCGGCAAACACCTGATCGACGTGCTGAACCAGAACGATCGCGGCGGAAAAGTTGCGCGGCAGGCCCTTGAGTAACACTTCGAGTGCGGCCGGACCACCCGCCGAAGAGCCAATGGCAACCAGCCTCTGACGCTGCGCCGCATCCCGCAAGTGTGTGTTCAACGGCTGCAGCGCGGCATTGCGCTGGCCGATCAGCCAGCTGATGTTGAGGATCTTGCGCAACAGCGGGGCCGCCGCCTCTCTGGGCTCACCGCCGCCCAAGGCGGGCGTATCGACCACATCCAGGGCGCCATGTCCCATGGCCTCAAAGACCCGGTGCACATTCTGTTTACGGTCGACCGTGACGATGACGATGGCGCAGGGTGTTTCGGCCATGATCCGCCGGGTAGCCTCAACACCATCCATCACCGGCATGATCAGGTCCATCAGGATCAGGTCCGGGAGCAACTCGGTGCAACGCTGCACCGCCTCGGCACCGTTGCTCGCGACCCAGACCACCTGATGCGCGGGCTCAAACGCCAAGGCTCGGCGCAAGGCCTCAACCGCCAAGGGCATATCGTTGACAATGGCGACTCTCATCCCTGTGCTCCCCCGATCAGTTCCACCACGGCATCGATCAAGGCATCATCGTGAAAACTGGCCTTTGCCAAATAGTAGTCGGCACCGGCATCAAGTCCACGTCGGCGATCCTCTTCACGGTCCTTATAGGAGACCACCATCACCGGCAGCGACTGCAATCGATTGTCACGACGCAGCAGGGTAACCAGTTCGATACCGTCCATGCGCGGCATGTCGATATCGGTGATGAGCAAATCAAAGTCTTCGCTGCGCAGGGCATTCCAGCCATCCATCCCATCAACCGCTACCGCGACGTCATAACCGCAATTGCTCAGCAGCTTGCGCTGCAGCTCACGCACGGTCAGCGAGTCATCGACCACCAGAATGCGCTTGCGTACGCTGTTGCTGGCAACGCCCCGACCACGCTCAATGCGCTCCAGGCTACCGGTACTGAGCAGCTTTTCAACCGAGCGCAGCAAGTCCTCCACATCAATGATCAGGACCACCGAACCGTCATCCAGCAACGCACCGGCAGAAATATCCTGGACCTTGCCCAAACGGGCGTCGAGCGGCATCACCACCAGTACCCGCTCACCGATCAGGCGCTCGACCGCAACCCCATAGAGTGTCTCGCGCTCACGGATCACCACCACCTTGATGCCTTGCCCATCAGAGGCGCTAGCCGGCCTGTTCAATAGCTGGCTAGCCGCGACCAGACCGATATGCCGGCCTTCATGCCAGAAGTGCTGACGCCCGTCGATCTGCACGACCGCCTCAGCCGGCAACTCCAGCGTGCGTTCAATATGGGCCAGCGGGAAGGCATAGGCCTCTCCCCCCACCTCAACGACCAGGCTGCGCACCACTGACAAGGTCAGTGGAACTTCAAGGTGGAAACAGCTGCCCTGACCGCTGACCTGGGTCAACTCGATTGACCCACGCAGTTGGCGGACCATGTGCTGCACAGCGTCAAGCCCAACACCACGGCCGGAGACTTCAGTCACGGTATCGCGCAAACTGAAACCGGGCAGGAACAGGAAGGTGAGCAGTTCGGACTCACTCATCTGCGCCACGGTTTCCGCAGGGGACAACTGGCGCTCGACAATGGCGTGACGTAAGTGCTCCAGATCAACCCCGGCACCGTCATCGCGCAGTTCCAACACCAACAATCCCGCCTGATGCGAGGCGCGAAGACGAATTCGACCCTCCAGAGGCTTACCCGCCAATAAGCGCTGCTCAGGCGTTTCGATGCCGTGATCAACGGCGTTGCGCAACAGGTGCGTCAAAGGCGCTTCGAGCCGCTCAAGCACATCGCGGTCGACCTGCGTTTTTTCGCCTTCGATTTCCAGCCGCACCTGCTTGTTCAGCGAGCGACCGAGGTCGCGCACCATGCGGCTCTGTCCCGTCAGTACATCGGCGAAGGGACGCATCCGGCAGGCCAGCGCGGTATCGTAAAGCAGTTGCGCGCGCTGGCTGGCCTGCCAGCCAAACTCGTCAAGGTCCGCGGCCTGTTGCAGAAGGATCTGTTGCGTTTCACCCAATAGGCGCTGTGCCAACGCCAGCGCTTCCTGCACTTCAGCGCTCTGACCGCTTGCTTCCAATTGATGCTTCAGGCCATCAAGGGCTCGAATACTCTGGTTCTGCATGCGCTTGAGCCGCTGCAAGGTGGCCAGGTAAGGCTTGAGCCGCTGCGTCTCGACCAACGACTTGCTCGAGAGGTCCAGCAGGCTGTTCAAACGCTCGGCGGTCACCCGCAACACGCGCTCCGAGCCCTCACTGCTGCGCTTGCCACGGCGCCCGCTTACCGGCACGGCAACAACGGGCTCGTCTGGCGGCGCCAATGGCGCAGGCTCGGGCATCGACAGGTGCTCGGGCGCGCTGGACAGGAGTGCCGGCGGACTGACAACTGGGGCGCTGGGGATGGGCGGTTCGGGAACGACCGCAGCAGTCGCCGCCGGATCCAGCAGCACCGCCATCTGCACCAGAAACGCCTGGACCGCCGCATCAATCGAAACATCGCCAGGGGTGGCGATGCGCATCAACAGGTCCGTGCCCTGCAGCAGGGCGTCGATATGTTCCGGGCGCAGAAACAACCGCCCCTCCTGCGCACCAACCAGGCAATCTTCCATGACGTGGGCAACGCTGACCCCGGCGTCAACCCCGACAATGCGCGCTGCGCCCTTGAGCGAGTGCGCCGCACGCATACAGGCTTCCAGTTGATCCGCCTGCCGCGGATTGCGCTCCAAGGCCAACAACCCGGCGCTCAGCACCTGGGTCTGCGCTTCGGCCTCAAGGCTGAACAGTTCGAGCAACGACGCATCACGCATTTGCTCTGGGGTCATGACAGGCTCCGGCTCACGGCAGACAGCAATTGTTTTTCATCCAGCACCCGCACCGTGCGCCCACGCCATTGCAAAACAGCCTCGGTAAAGCGCTCTTCGGGCGGGCTGTCCTGAGTCAGCCGGAACAGCTCAAGGGCATGAATGCCCTCTACTTCGTCAACTGGCGCCACGACAGAGCCACCTTCGGCGGCCAGAATCAACATCCGTGGTACCACACGCGACACCGTCGAGGTTGACGCGCCCTCCTCAAGCCCAAGCAGGTACCCCAACGACAGGCATGGCACCAGCGCCCCCCGCACATTGGCAACCCCCTGCAGTACCCGGGAACGCTGATGCGGCAAGGAGTGCACCGATTGCAGCGGCGCGACTTCCACCAGGCAGCGCGATGCCAAGGCCAGCCACTCATCGCCTAATCGAAACAACAGCAAGGACCGTGTAGGGCCAATGTTCTGGACACTCTCCGCTTGCTGATGCGCATCCTGAGACAGGGCATAACGGTCAAGCAAAAGGGTTGCCGCAGCCGCATAAACAGCGCAGTTACGACAATGAACATGCTCGACCAACAACGCGCACTGCTTGTCGCCGTGAACACCGATGCGATTCCAGCAGTCGTCGATACTCGGCTGGTCGCTGGCAATCACACTCCATGCTTTGTGCTCGTTCATCGTTCAGACTCCCGTTCCAAGCGTCCCGCTCGCTCCTGCAATCGACGCGCACCGACCAGGTCACCCTGAGAGGCCAACAAGGCGGCCAGATGAACCAGCGCCTCAGGGTGCTGCGGCTCCAGATACAGGGCCTTGCGGTAGTACCGCACAGCGTCAGCACTGTCACCGGCAGTATCGGCAAGCAGCCCCAGCCAATAGAACACCTGGGCGCAAGGCTCATGCTCGCGCAAGTAACGCTCGCACACGGCACGTGCTTGCGCACTGCTGCCGCTATTGGCCAACTGGGCAATCTGTGCCAGCAATTGCACAGCGGTCTCAGTGCTGGCCTGTGGCTGTGGTTGCGGCTTGAGCTGAGGCGCGGTAAATGGCCGTCGCGCAGGTTCCAGCACCGGGCGGGGTACAACCACTGGTGCCGGTTTCAATACCGGCACAGGCTTGCTGACCGGCAGCTCCGCCGGCAGTTCCACCGGCGCCTGACGGACATAGGCAAATGATTGGGGAATACCCAAGGGACGCATACCCAGGCGCGCCAGCAGGCTGCCCTCGGCCGGGCCAATGAACAAGACCCCTTCTTCGTGGGTCAGGCTCTTCAGCACTTCAAAGACCCGTTGCTGAGTGGGCACGTCAAAATAGATCAGCAAATTGCGACAGAAGACGAAATCGTACGTCCCTTCACGCGTGCGCAGCATCGGGTCCAGTACATTACCAACCTGCAAGTTGACCTGTTGCCGCACGCGTTCATCCAGTCGATGCCCCTCGGCACACTCACTGAAATGCGTCTGGCGAAAATGCTGCTGCTGGCCACGAAACGAGTTTCGGCCATACACAGCCTGTTTCGCACGGGCTATAGAGCCGCCACTGATGTCGATACCATCCACACGAAACGCTTGCGCTGGGACGCCAGCATCCAGCAAGGCCATGGCTATCGAGTAGGGCTCTTCGCCGGTCGAACACGGCAGGCTGAGAATACGCAATGGCCTGCTACCCGCGATCACGGCCAGTCGCTTGAGGGCCAGGCTGGCCAACGCCGCGAACGACTCCGGGTAACGAAAGAACCAGGTTTCAGGGACAATGACCGCCTCGATCAGCGCCTGCTGCTCTTGGCTCGACTGCTGCATTTGCAGCCAATAGTCGTCCAGATCACGTGCCGAAACCGCAGCGCAGCGCTGATGCAAGGCGCGCTCGACCATTGCTTCACCCACCGAGGCGACATCCAGGCCAATACGTTCCTGAAGAAAGCGAAAGAAGCGTTGCTGGCTGCTCATGCCTGCTGCTCCTGGCCCGCTTCGGCTAAGGCCGGAAACAGCAACTGGCGCACCTCATCGCTCAACAGCGCCTGAACCCCAATCCACTGCAGCAGGCCTTGCGCATCTTCGCGCACCGGCCCCAGGTAAGGCGCCTGGCTGTTATCCAGGCCGTAGGGGCGAAATTCATCAGGATCACAGCGCAAGGTGTTGCTGGCCTGCTCCAGAATCAGCCCCAGCAACAAATCTGGCCGTTCGGGATCGACACGGTAATGCACCAGTACCAGTCGGGTGCTGGTACGCACAGGTGCCGGTTGGCCAAAGCTCAACGCGCCAACATCAATCACCGGCACCAGAGCGCCCCGGTGGGCCAGCACCCCGGCCACCCAATGTGGCGCCTGGGCAATAGGCTTGAGTGGCAAACGTGGCAACACCTCAACCACTTCATGGGTGTCGAGGGCAAAACGCTGATCACCAATGCGAAACAACAGGAAGAGTCTGCCCTTGTTGGCCGCATCCGCGCTGCCGTGTGCCGGGAGGTCGTTCATCGGCGTGTCAGACTTTGAACCGTGAAACGCCGCCACGCAGGCCGCTCGCGACCTGGCTAAGCTCGTCGATGGCAAAACTGGCCTGACGCAGCGACTCCACTGTCTGGCTGCTGGCATCACCCAACTGAACCAATGCATGATTGATCTGCTCGGCGCCTGTGGCCTGGGCCTGCATGCCTTCATTGACCATCAATACACGCGGTGCAAGGGCTTGAACCTGCTGAATGATCTGAGAGAGCTGCTCGCCGACCTGCTGCACCTCAAACATGCCGCGGCGGACTTCCTCGGAGAACTTGTCCATGCCCATGACCCCTGCCGAAACCGCCGACTGAATCTCCCGCACCATCTGCTCGATATCGTAAGTCGCCACGGCGGTCTGATCGGCCAGACGGCGCACTTCCGTAGCCACCACCGAGAAGCCGCGACCATACTCGCCCGCCTTCTCGGCCTCAATCGCCGCATTGAGCGACAGCAGGTTGGTCTGGTCGGCCACCTTGACGATGGTCACGACCACCTGATTGATATTGCCGGCCTTCTCATTGAGGATCGACAACTTGTTGTTCACCAGGTCCGCAGCCCCCATGACCTGAAGCATGGTCTCTTCCATGCGTGCCAGGCCCTGCTGCCCGGAACCAGCCGGGATGGAGGCCTGATCGGCGGCGCTGGTCACCTCGGTCATGGTGCGCACCAGGTCGCGCGAGGTGGCGGCAATTTCCCGTGAGGTAGCACCAATTTC
This sequence comes from Pseudomonas sp. HLS-6, assembly GCF_002753995.1. Taxonomy (NCBI): domain Bacteria; kingdom Pseudomonadati; phylum Pseudomonadota; class Gammaproteobacteria; order Pseudomonadales; family Pseudomonadaceae; genus Pseudomonas; species Pseudomonas sp. HLS-6. Next base: position 1,219,065 of record NZ_CP024478.1, on the reverse strand, counting down.
AGTGGTGGTCGCTGCGGTTTCCGTAGCGGTTGCCTGCTGCTGCTTGGAGGTGGCGGCAATTTCAGTGACCGAGGTGGTCACCTGCACCGAAGAACGCTGGGCCTGGGATACCAGATTGGTCAACTCGACCATCATGTCGTTGAAACCGGTTTCCACCGCACCGAACTCATCCTTGCGGTGGAGGTCCAGGCGCACACTGAGGTCACCACTGCGCAGCCCATCCAAAGCGCGAACAATCAGTTGCATCGGCGTACTGATCGCACGCATCAGCACCAGACCGCAGACAGTGGCAGCCACAATCGCCATCAACAACGAAATGATCATGCTGACCTTGGCGGTAGACACGGCGCTGACGATCGACGAGGTCGCATCTTCGGCCAGATGACGGCTACGCTCGATCACTGCAGTCAGGTTTTTACGGCCATTTATCCAGGCAGGCGTCAGCTCCTGCTCCAACAGACGCCGTGCCTCTGGGTAGTTTTTGCTGCGATAGGCCTCAAGCACTTTGTCGAGGGTAGCCAAGTACGCTTGTTCAAGACGCGCGAACTCCTCGAAGTTGGTTTTTTCTTCTGCGTCCTCGATGGTTGCCTGGTAGCTGGCCATGTGTTGCTTCACGCGCTCGTCGAAGCTTTTGTAGAGCGCCATGTCAGCACTGGTGATTTCACGGTTGTCACTCAACCCAACCAACTGTTGGGTGGTCACATAGCTATCGACCCAGGCGCCACGAATCATCGAACTGTAGTAGACACCCGGGATGCTGTTGGCACGCACATCCTCCTCACCGGACTCGATCGTCACCAGGCGTGAGTAGGCAGCAACCACCATCAACGACATGATGGCGATGATCACGGCGAAGCTCGCCAGGATCCGTTGGCGCAGTGTCCAGTTATTCACAGTCAGCCCTCAAGTGTTCTACGCGAGCGGAAAAATGGGCGGATTATAGCCCGCCACTCGTCGCTTTTGCGGCTGACATAGCGCATGGAACTGGCCGAAAGCCATAAATAATGGCAATCAGCCCATACTTTTTGACCTCAGGCCTCGCGAACCTGTGCCTCCAGCGCCTGCTTCAATGCCGGGTCGAGCCCCAGTTGCCTGGCCAGCTCATCAAGGTAGGCGCGCTCCATGAAATGCTCTTCATCCACCAGCATGACACTGGCAATGTACATTTCAGCGGCCATTTCCGGCGTACTGGCTGCACGGGCAACATCCGCCGGATCCAGGGGTTTGTTCAGCTCGGCATGCAACCAGTGGCGTAATGCCTGATCCGGCGTCAGTTTGACGAACTCACCCTCGATCAGTGCACGTTCGCGCTCATCGACATGCCCATCGGCCTTGGCTGCCGCCACCAGCGCCTTGAGGATCGCCTGGCTGTGCTGTTCGACCTGCGCAGGAGGCAGGCGATCAAGGGTCTGCGGCTCGCCCTTCGGTGCCGAGGCCTGACTGGCCTGCCAGTTGCCATACGCCTTGTAGGCCAGCACACCCAGGGCGGCCAAACCGCCATAGGTCAACGCCTTGCCACCATACTTGCGCGCCTTCTTGTTACCCAGCAACAAACCCATGGCTCCGGCAGCCAGCGCGCCGCCTCCGGCGCCCGAGAGCAAGCTGCCAAGCCCGCCGCTCTTGGTAGCCTTTGCGGCAGTCACATTGCCAGCCTGATTCTGCAACAGGTCCTTGCCGGATTTGAGTAGTTGGTCGAGCAAGCCACGGGTATCCATTCACAACCTCCAGGAGAGGGACGAAAAACTGCCGTCCAGATTAAGCCGATCAGCTTTCTTGCATACCGGTGTATTTGCTTCTGGATGTTGCACCCGACGCAAAACACGCCTATTGATAAAAACGATATAGACTCACCAATCCCATAAAAACTCATAAAAGCCAACGCCATGATGACCTTGCGCCAGATCCGCCATTTCATCGCCGTCGCTGAAACCGGGTCCATTTCCGCCGCCGCTCAAACCGCGTTCATTTCCCAATCAACCCTGACCCTGGCGATCCAGCAATTGGAGCAAGACATCGGCGTCAGCCTGTTCAGCCGGCACGCCAAGGGAATGACCCTGACCCATCAGGGCCATCAGTTCCTGCGTCAGGCCCACCTGATCCTCGCCACGGTCGACAATGCCAAGCGCAGCCTGCAGCAGAGTACCGATCAGGTTGCCGGGCAACTGACCATTGGCGTAACCAGCCTGGTCGCCGGTTACTACCTGGCCGACCTGCTGACGCGCTTCCAGCGGGCCTACCCGAATGTCGATATCCGCGTGACCGAGGATGAACGCCCCTACATCGAGCACCTGTTGGTCAACGGTGAAATTGATGTCGGGGTACTGATCCTGTCCAACCTTGAAGACCGCCTGGCCCTGCAGACTGAAGTCCTTACCCACTCACCCCACAGGCTCTGGCTGCCCGCGCGTCACCCCCTGCTCGAACACGACAGCATCAGCCTGGCCGACGTTGCCCGCGAACCGCTGATCCAGCTCAACGTCGATGAAATGGAGCGTAATGCCCAGCGCATCTGGGCGGGTGCCGGCCTGCAGGCCAACATCAGCCTTCGCACCGCCTCCACCGAAGCGGTGCGCAGCCTGGTCGCGGCCGGCCTGGGGGTTTCGATACAACCGGACATGACCTACCGCCCCTGGTCGCTGGAGGGCGACATTATCGAGGCCCGCCCCCTGGCCGACCTCAACCAGACCCTCGACGTCGGGCTGGCCTGGCGCCGAGGCACGGCAAGGCCGGCCTTGGTCGACCCCTTTCTCACCGTGGCCCGCGAACAACCCTCCGGGCGCAAGCCATCTATTTAATCGAACGCAGCCTTCAGTATTTAGAATTTGTAGACCTAGCTCATGGCCACTAGTCTCTCTGTGACGAGCACGCAAGGCCCCAGGCTTCCCGACGAAGCACTTGGCACCGACAGAACAAGAGAGAACTCGCACTATGGCTGGCACGCCCCCACTGCTGACCCATCTGCTGATTGACGGCGAACAGGTGGCCGGTCACGGTCGGGCCGAAGCGATCCTCAATCCTGCGACCGGCGAGGTGCTGACCCAGGTTGCCGACGCCAGCACCGAGCAGGTCGAACAGGCCATTCAGGCGGCTCAACGGGCATTTGCTGGCTGGGCCCGCACAACACCACAGCAACGCTCCAGCGCCCTGCTCTCGATTGCCGATGCCATCGAAGCGCAGGCAGACCTGCTGGCACGCCTTGACGCCATGAACTGCGGAAAACCCCTGCATTTGGCACGCCAGGACGACCTGACAGCCGCCATCGACGTGTTCCGGTTCTTCGCCGGGGCCGTGCGCTGCCAGACCGGTCAACTGGCCGGTGAGTACCTGCCCGGCTACACCAGCATGGTGCGCCGTGATCCACTCGGTGTGGTCGCCTCGATTGCGCCATGGAACTACCCGATCATGATGGCCGCCTGGAAGATCGCGCCTGCGCTGGCCGCCGGCAACACCGTGGTGTTCAAACCTTCCGAGCACACACCACTGTCGATCCTGGCACTGGCCCCGGCGCTGGCCGAACGCCTGCCACGCGGGGTACTGAATATTGTCTGTGGCGGTGGCGAGGGGGTTGGCAGCCACTTGGTCAGCCACCCGGCGGTACGCATGGTGTCGTTGACCGGCGATATCGTCACCGGCCAGAAAATCCTCCAGAGCGCGGCCAAAACCCTGAAGCGCACACACCTGGAACTGGGCGGCAAGGCACCGGTGATCGTCTGCAACGATGCCGACCTCAAGGCCGTCGTCGAGGCTGTACGCACCTACGGTTACTACAACGCCGGCCAGGACTGCACCGCGGCCTGTCGCATCTATGCCCAAGCCGGCATCCATGATCGGCTGGTCAGCGAGCTCGGCAGCGCCGTTTCCAGCGTACGCTTTGCCGGCAAGCACGATGCCGACAACGAGATCGGCCCACTGATCAGTATCCGCCAGCGGGACCGGGTCGCAAGCTTCGTCGAGCGCGCCCTGAGCCAGCCCCACATTGAACGCATCACTGGGGCTGCGGTGCATTCCGGGCCAGGTTTCTTTTACCAGCCGACCCTGCTGGCTGGCTGCAAACAGACCGACGAAATTGTCCAGCGTGAGGTATTCGGCCCGGTGGTAACCGTCACCCGCTTCGACGAACTGTCCCAGGCCGTGGACTGGGCCAACGACTCCGAATACGGCCTGGCCTCATCGGTATGGACGCAGAACCTGGATAAAGCCCTGCAGGTCGCGGCTCGACTGCAGTATGGCTGCACCTGGATCAACAGCCATTTCATGCTGGTCAGCGAAATGCCTCACGGCGGGCTCAAGCGCTCCGGGTATGGCAAGGACCTGTCCAGCGACTCACTGCAGGACTACAGCGTGGTCCGGCACATCATGGCCCGCCAAGGCGAACCATGGGGTTAGACCCGCAGAACCGCACTACGCTAATAAGAAGTAGATCAGATAACGCCTTCACTACTGCCCCGACCATAATTTAAAGAAGAGGGATAACCATGTTCGTGAACAAGACTGCAGTGCTCAGCTCCCTGGCTACCGCGCTGCTGGCCAGTGCCAGTCTGCAAGCGGCCGAACCACTCAAGGCTGTTGGCGCGGGTGAAGGCCAACTGGATATCGTCGCCTGGCCCGGCTACATCGAACGCGGCGAAAGTGACAAGAACTACGACTGGGTAACCGGTTTCGAGAAAGAGACCGGGTGCAAGGTCAGCGTGAAAACCGCCGCGACCTCCGACGAGATGGTCAGCCTGATGGCCAAAGGCGGTTACGATCTGGTCACCGCCTCGGGCGATGCCTCCCTGCGCCTGATCGTTGGCAAACGCGTACAGCCGATCAATACCGCACTGATCCCCAACTGGAAGAACCTCGATCCGCGCCTGAAAGATGGCGCATGGTATGTGGTCAACAAGCAAGTCTATGGTACCCCGTACCAATGGGGCCCGAACGTGCTGATGTACAACACCAATGTGTTCAAGCAGGCCCCGACCAGCTGGAGCGTGGTGTTCGAACCGCAGAACCTGCCAGACGGCAAACCCAACAAGGGCCGGGTCCAGGCCTACGACGGCCCTATCTACATTGCCGACGCGGCGCTCTACCTGAAATCGGCCAAACCGGAACTGGGCATTCAGAACCCCTATGAACTCACCGAAACCCAGTACAAGGCCGTGCTTGACCTGCTGCGTCAGCAGCAACCGCTGATTCACCGCTATTGGCATGACGCAACCGTCCAGATGAGCGACGTGAAAAACGAAGGCGTGGTTGCCTCCAGCTCATGGGGCTACATGGTCAACGGCCTGAAAGCCGAGCAACAGCCTGTGTCCTCGACCATTCCCAAGGAAGGCGCCACTGGCTGGGCGGACACCACCATGCTGCATGCCGAAGCCAAGCACCCCAACTGCGCGTACAAGTGGATGGACTGGTCATTGCAACCGAAGGTCCAGGGCGATGTAGCGGCCTGGTTCGGCTCGCTGCCCGCCGTCCCTGCGGCCTGCAAGGCCAGTGAACTGCTGGGCGCAGAAGGCTGTGCAACCAACGGCTTCGACCAGTTCGACAAGATCGCCTTCTGGAAGACCCCACAGGCCGAAGGTGGCAAGTTCGTGCCTTACAGCCGCTGGACTCAAGACTACATCGCGATCATGGGCGGTCGCTGACAGCTTCAGGTGCCGACCTTGCCGAAGCAGTGACAACCCTGCACCGGCAAGGTCAATGCCTTGAGAGACACCTTACATCGATTTCAGCAGTCCAGGCGTTGGGCGCGCTGCGCGCCCTTACGCCTATCCGGAGCACCGCACCATGACGCTTGCAGTCCAGTTCACCCACGTTTCCCGCCTGTTCGGCGAAGTGAAGGCCGTAGACCGGGTTTCCATTGATATTCAGGACGGCGAGTTCTTCTCCATGCTGGGCCCGTCCGGCTCAGGCAAGACGACCTGCTTGCGACTGATCGCCGGTTTCGAACAACCCAGTGCCGGCTCGATTCGCATACACGGCGTGGAGGCTGCCGGCCTGCCGCCCTATCAGCGTGACGTCAACACGGTGTTTCAGGACTATGCCCTGTTCCCGCACATGAACGTTCTCGATAACGTCGCCTACGGCCTGAAGGTCAAAGGCGTCTCAAAAAACGAACGCCACGCCAGCGCAGAAGAAGCCTTGGCCATGGTCGCGCTGGGGGGCTACGGCGCGCGCAAGCCGGCACAACTGTCCGGCGGTCAACGCCAGCGCGTGGCCCTGGCCCGCGCCCTGGTCAACCGGCCGCGCGTACTGTTGCTAGACGAACCCTTGGGCGCCCTCGACCTGAAGCTGCGCGAGCAGATGCAGAGTGAGCTGAAGAAGCTCCAGCGTCAGTTGGGCATTACCTTCATCTTCGTCACCCACGATCAGACCGAAGCGCTGTCGATGTCTGATCGCGTAGCCGTATTCAACCGAGGGCGCATCGAACAGGTCGATACCCCACGCAATCTTTACATGCAGCCGGCCACCACGTTCGTCGCCGAGTTCGTCGGCACCTCCAACGTGGTCCGCGGCGAGCTGGCCCAACAGCTCAATGGCAGCAACCTGCCGTTCTCCATTCGCCCGGAACATATCCGCTTCGGCGAAGGCCCCTTGGCCAGCCATGAGGTACAGGTCAGCGGGCTGCTCCATGACATTCAGTATCAGGGCAGCGCCACACGCTACGAACTGACGCTGGACAGCGGCCAGACCCTGGCAGTGAGCCAGGCCAATAACCAGTGGCAACCCCAGTCGCCGGTATTTCAGCCTGGCCAACGCCTGACCGCGCGTTGGGCCCGCGAGGCCATGACTGCCCTGCAGGAAACCGCGTTGCACGAGGGACAGTAAGATGAGCCTGACCCTGGATAAACAGGCACCCGCACAGCACGAGTCTGCGCTGCGACGCTTCTCCAACCTGCTCTACCGACGGCCGAACCTGTACCTGGCCTTGCTGCTGGTGCCGCCACTGATCTGGTTCGGGGCGATTTACCTGGGTTCACTGCTGACGTTGCTCTGGCAAGGGTTCTACACCTTCGACGACTTCACCATGGCGGTCACCCCCGAGCTGACCCTGGCGAACTTCACCGCCCTGTTCAACCCGTCAAACTTCGACATCATCCTGCGCACCTTGGGCTTGGCCGTCGCGGTCTCCCTGGCCAGTGCAGTGGTGGCATTCCCGATCGCCTACTACATGGCGCGCTATACCAGCGGCAAGACCAAGGCCTTTTTCTACATTGCCGTGATGATGCCCATGTGGGCCAGCTACATCGTCAAGGCCTATGCCTGGACCCTGCTGCTGGCCAAGGGCGGGGTTGCCCAGTGGTTCATTCAGCAACTGAATCTGGAGCCAGTACTGCATGTCATCCTCGGTATTCCCGGCGTTGGCGGCAGCACCCTGTCGACCTCGCACCTGGGCCGTTTTCTGGTGTTCGTCTACATCTGGCTGCCGTTCATGATCCTGCCGATCCAGGCATCGCTGGAACGCCTGCCGCCCTCATTGCTGCAAGCCTCGGCGGACTTGGGCGCCAAACCCCGGCAAACCTTCATGCAGGTCATCCTGCCGCTATCGATACCGGGCATTGCCGCCGGTTCGATCTTCACCTTCTCGCTGACCCTGGGCGATTTCATCGTGCCGCAGCTGGTCGGCCCGCCCGGCTACTTCATCGGCAGCATGGTGTATGCCCAGCAAGGCGCTATCGGCAACATGCCGATGGCCGCAGCCTTTACCCTGGTGCCGATCGTGCTGATTGCCATCTACTTGTCCATCGTCAAACGACTGGGGGCCTTCGATGCACTCTGAAAAAGCGTCCCTGGGCCTGCGCCTGGCTGCCTGGGGCGGGCTAGTGTTCCTGCACTTCCCGATCCTGATCATCTTCCTCTACGCCTTCAACACTGAAGACGCCGCCTTCAGTTTTCCGCCTCAGGGCTTCACCCTGAAGTGGATCAGCGTGGCGTTCTCGCGCCCTGACGTGCTGGAGTCGATCAAGCTCTCGTTGCAAGTCGCCTGCATGGCCACCCTGATTGCCCTGGTACTGGGAACCCTGGCCTCGGCGGCCCTGTACCGGCGCAGTTTCTTTGGCAAGGAAAGCATCTCGCTGATGCTGATCCTGCCGATTGCCCTGCCTGGCATCATCACCGGTATCGCCCTGCTCTCCGCGTTCAAGCGCCTGGGCATCGAACCGGGTATTTTCACCATCGTGGTTGGCCACGCCACCTTCTGCGTGGTGATCGTCTACAACAACGTCATCGCTCGCCTGCGCCGAACCTCGCAAAGCCTGATCGAGGCGTCCATGGACCTGGGTGCCGATGGCTGGCAGACTTTCCGCTTCATCGTTCTGCCCAACCTGGGTTCAGCCCTGTTGGCGGGCGGGATGCTGGCCTTTGCCCTGTCGTTCGATGAAATCATCGTCACCACCTTTACCGCCGGCCATGAGCGCACCCTGCCGATCTGGCTGCTCAATCAGCTCAGCCGGCCACGCGATGTACCTGTCACCAACGTCGTTGCAATGCTGGTGATGATGGTGACCATGCTGCCGATCCTTGGCGCCTACTACCTGACCCGCGGCGGCGAAAGCGTTGCCGGCAGCGGCAAATAACTCCTGGAGGACTCGAACATGCAAACCAAACTGCTGATCAACGGCCAACTGGTTGCCGGCGAAGGTAGCGCCTACCCAGTGATCAACCCGGCACAGGGCAGCGTGCTGGTAGAAATCAATGAAGCCAGCGAAGCGCAAGTCGACAGCGCCGTCCGCGCGGCAGACCTGGCCTTTGAAAGCTGGTCGCAGACGACGCCGAAAGACCGCTCACACCTGTTGCTGCAACTGGCCGATGCCATCGAAGCGCATGGTGGCGAGCTGGCAAAACTGGAGTCGGACAACTGCGGCAAACCGTACCACGCGGCCCTGAATGACGAGATCCCGGCCATTGCTGATGTATTCCGCTTCTTCGCCGGTGCCAGCCGTTGCCTGAGCGGCTCGGCGGCGGGCGAGTATTTGCCGGGGCATACGTCGATGATCCGTCGCGACCCGATCGGTGTTGTTGCCTCCATCGCTCCGTGGAACTACCCACTGATGATGGTCGCCTGGAAGATTGCCCCCGCGCTGGCCGCCGGCAATACCGTGGTGCTCAAGCCCTCGGAACAGACCCCTCTGACGGCCCTGCGCCTGGCCGAACTGGCCGCACCGATCTTTCCGGCGGGGGTCCTCAACATCCTGTTTGGTTGTGGCCCGAGTGTCGGCACGCCGCTGGTGACTCACCCGAAAGTGCGCATGGTCTCGCTGACCGGCTCCATCGCCACCGGCGCCAACATCATTTCCAGCACGTCCGACAGCGTGAAACGCATGCACATGGAGCTGGGCGGCAAGGCACCGGTCATCATCTTTGACGACGCTGACATCGATGCCGCCGTCGAAGGCATCCGCACGTTCGGCTTCTACAACGCAGGCCAGGACTGCACTGCCGCCTGCCGCATCTACGCCCAGAGCGGTATCTATGAACGTTTTGTCGAGAAACTCGGCAAGGCGGTGTCCACCATCAAGTACGGCAAGCAAGGCGACCCCAGTACCGAACTCGGCCCATTGATCACCGCCCAGCACCGTGAGCGCGTTGCCGGCTTCGTCGAGCGCGCGATTGCCCAGCCACATATCCGTCTGATCACGGGCGGCAAATCAGTGCCGGGCCATGGTTTCTTCTTCGAGCCAACCGTACTGGCCGACGCCCAGCAGGACGATGAAATCGTCCGCCGTGAAGTGTTTGGCCCAGTGGTTTCCGTGACCCGTTTCGAGGATGAAACACAAGTAGTGGCCTGGGCCAACGACTCCGACTACGGCTTGGCCTCCTCAATCTGGACCGCCGACGTGGGCCGTGCACACCGTATCTCGGCACGCCTTCAGTACGGCTGCACTTGGGTGAACACCCACTTCATGCTAGTCAGTGAAATGCCGCACGGCGGGCAAAAGCTGTCCGGGTACGGCAAGGACATGTCGATGTACGGGCTAGAGGACTACACCTGCATCCGCCATGTAATGTTCAAGCACTGACCGCCCAAGCGCAGGCAAGCCCAAATGGCAGCAGCGGGCTTGCCTGCGATGCTTTCCAGAGCGTCGACGATGAAGGCTCGCCTTCAATCACGCAAATCCGACTCGTGAATCGGCTGCTCGCGGCTGGTGGCTCGCTGGTATTGAGCAGGCCAGACCGCCTTGTTGCCGCCCAGGTCATCATCGGCATGCAGCGGCCAATAAGGATCGCGCAGCAGCTCTCGGGCCAGCAGGATAATGTCGGCCTGACCAGTGCGCAGGATATGTTCGGCCTGGGCCGGCTCGGTGATCATGCCCACTGTGCCGGTAGCGATTTCCGACTCCTTGCGTACCCGCTCGGCAAATCGGGTCTGGTAGCCTGGCCCGATCGGGATTTCGGCATGTACGGAGGTCCCGCCGGAGGACACATCGATCAAATCGACCCCCAGTGCTTTCAGGCGTCTGGCCAATTCGACGGTTTCATCCGGGTTCCAGCCATCCTCGACCCAATCAGTGGCCGACACCCGTACGAATACGGGCAGATCACGGGGCCAGACCTCACGGACAGCTTCGGTGACCTGCAGCGTCAAACGAATTCGGTTTTCAAAGCTGCTGCCGTACTCATCACGGCGCTGATTACTCAAGGGCGACAGGAACTGGTGCAGTAGATAACCATGGGCGGCATGCACCTCGACCACTTTGAAGCCGGCCGTCAATGCACGCTTGGCCGCACTGACGAAGGCCTGAATCACCTCGTGAATCTGCGCCACGCTCAATTCACTGGGGGCGGTGTGCTCAGGGTCGAAGGCAATTTTCGACGGCCCCACCGGTACCCAGCCACCGTCTTCGGGTTTGACGCTGCCACGCTTGCCAAGCCAGGGCCGATGGGTGCTGGCCTTACGCCCGGCATGCGCCAACTGAATGCCGGGTACCGCGCCTTGGGCAGTTATGAACCGGGTAATACGTTGCAATGGGGCGATTTGTGCATCGTTCCACAGGCCAAGGTCCTGAGCGGTGATCCGGCCTTCGGCGGTGATCGCAGTCGCTTCAGTAAAGACCAACCCGGCACCACCGACCGCGCGGCTCCCCAGATGTACAAGATGCCAGTCATTGGCCAGCCCATCCGCGGCCGAATACTGGCACATGGGTGATACGGCGATTCGGTTGGGCAGGGTCAGTTGGCGCAGGGTGTAGGGCTCAAGCAGCAAGCTCATGGGGCACCTCTCAAATTAAGTGGTAAGGCTCCAGAGGCATTGATCGGCCGACCACAGAATCTTCCCCGCAGGCTCTTCGACCCGATCAACCCTTTTTAGAGCCTAGACCACTTTGCTCCCTGCAATCAGCGCGGCTCCATATGGACGATCATCAATTGCACGGTTTCCTGCCCTCGGAACTCGTTGAGGTCGAGTTTGTAGGCCAGTTCCACCCAACGCACGGTAGGGTTGGGCCAGATATCCCGATCAATGCCAAAGGCAATACCGTCGAGCTTGACCGAGCCACACTCACTCTTGAGCACCACTTTCAGGTGGCGCTCACCCACCACCCGCTCCTCGACCAGTTGAAACACCCCGTGAAACAGCGGTTCAGGGAAGTGTTGCCCCCATGGACCGGCATGACGCAACGCCCGCGCCAGTTCCAGGTGAAACTCCTCAGCCGAAAGGCTGCCGTCGGACAACAACCGACCGGTCAGGTCTTCTTCACGCAATTGCCGACGCACTTCCTCATCAAAGGCCTGAGCGAACGCCGGAAAGTGTTCTGCCGGTAATGACAGACCGGCCGCCATCGCGTGGCCACCGAACTTGCTGATCAACTGAGGATGGCGAGCAGCTACCGCGTCCAGTGCATCGCGGATATGGAACCCCGGCACCGAGCGGGCCGAGCCCTTGAGCATCCCCTCCCCGGCATCGGCAAAGGCGATGGTCGGGCGGTGGTAACGCTCCTTCAGTCGCGAGGCGAGAATACCGATGACGCCTTGGTGCCAGTCGGGCTCGAACAAGCACAGGCCGAACGGCATCGACTCCAGTGGCAAGTCCTTGAGCTGGGCCAGCGCCTCACGCTGCATGCCCTGCTCGATGGATTTGCGGTCCTGGTTCAACTCGTCAAGTTGGGTCGCCATTTCCTGCGCCTGGCCCGCATCCTCGCTGAGCAGGCATTCAATGCCCAGGCTCATGTCATCCAGACGCCCGGCCGCATTGAGCCGTGGCCCAAGAATGAACCCAAGGTCAGTCGAGGTAATACGCCGATGGTCGCGTCGGGCCACTTCCAGAATGGCCTTGAGCCCAGGCCGGGCCCGCCCGGCGCGGATGCGCTCCAGGCCCTGATGCACCAGAATGCGGTTGTTCGCATCCAGTGGCACAACGTCGGCGACGCTGCCCAGGGCCACCAGATCAAGCAGTTCGCCGATGTTCGGCTGCGGCCGGTTGGCGTAATGCCCGAGGCTGCGCAGCCGCGCCCGCAGCGCCATCAGCACATAGAAGATCACCCCTACCCCGGCCAATGCCTTGCTCGGGAAGGTGCAGCCCGGCTGGTTCGGGTTGACGATGGCATCCGCTGCCGGCAGTTCGTTGCCGGGCAAATGGTGATCGGTCACCAATACCTTGAGCCCGGCGGCCTTGGCTGCCGCCACGCCCTCGACACTGGAGATGCCGTTGTCCACGGTAATCAGCAACTGAGGCTGACGCTCCAGGGCTACTGCAACGATTTCCGGGGTCAGGCCGTAACCGAACTCGAAACGGTTGGGCACCAGGTAATCGACGTGGGCCGCCCCCAGCAAACGCAAACCGAGCATGCCCACCGTGCTGGCGGTCGCGCCGTCGGCATCGAAGTCACCGACAATCAGAATACGCTGGCGCTGCTCCAGGGCTTCGACCAGCAGGTCGACCGCCGCATCAATGCCCTTCATCTGCTGGTACGGCAGCAGGCGCGCCAGGCTTTTATCCAGCTCGGCCTCGGACTGCACGCCACGCGCAGCGTACAAACGGGTCAACAGGGGTGGCAGATCGCCAAGGAAAGGCAACGTGGTCGGCAAGGGCCGCGGTTCGATACGCATGGGGCTAAAAGGGCTTCTCTGGCATTCGGGAAAACGAAGGGTGGGCTCAGACGCGCTCGCCGAGCAGCCACTCCAACTGAACTTCATGCTGACCGCGATCATCGGTGACGAAAATGGTCCCTTCACTGATCATCACGTCCCACTTGATTGCACGAGGCATGTCCGTGGCCAGCGTCTCCAGCACGTCCTGGGGCACCGCTGCGATGTTGACGTTCTTCAGCCCCTTGACCGCATCGACGACCTTGGTTTGCCAGACACGCAAGCTGCCATAGGCCAACAGGCTGGTGCGCTCTGTGCGTCGCGAGCACCAGGTCAGGCGATCGGCATCTGGCTGGCCGACTTCAATCCAGTGCAGGACGCGATCATCCAGGCTCTTTTCCCAGAGTGCCGGCTCGTCGACGTCCGACAAACCTCGGCCGAACGCCAACTGCTCGTTGTACCAGAAGGCATAAGCCAGCAGGCGTACGGCCATGCGCTCTTCGGTTTCCGAAGGATGGCGGGCGATGGTCTGCTTGACGCTTTCATACACACCGCGATCGAGGTCAGTAAGATTCAGTTCAAACTTGTAGGTAGTGGACGGCTGGGCCATGAACGGGCTTCTTGCGAAAAAAGAAAGTCGCCCAGTCTAACCGATCTCGACACCCAGTCCCTTACAAACCTGCGCCAGAGCAGTATCTGTCGTCGCACAGCTGTGATAAAAACAGTGCTCTGCCCAGTTGCAACGGATGCCTAATGTCTACGCCCAGCAAACCACTCGCCGGCTTGAAAGTCATCGAACTTGGCACCCTGATCGCCGGCCCCTTTGCCTCGCGTATCTGCGCCGAGTTCGGCGCCGAGGTGATCAAGGTCGAGTCCCCGGATGGCGGCGACCCGTTACGCAAATGGCGCAAGCTGTATGAAGGAACCTCGCTGTGGTGGTTCGTGCAGGCACGCAACAAGAAGTCGCTGACACTGAACCTGAAACACCCCGAAGGCCTGGGCATCCTCAAGCAGTTGCTCAGCGACGCAGACATCCTGATCGAGAACTTCCGCCCCGGCGTACTGGAAAAGCTCGGGCTGGGCTGGGACACCCTGCATGCACTAAACCCGAAACTGGTCATGGTGCGGCTTTCCGGCTTCGGTCAGACCGGCCCGATGAAAGACCAACCCGGCTTCGGTGCCGTCGGCGAGTCCATGGGCGGGCTGCGCTACATCACCGGTTTCGAGGACCGCCCGCCTGTACGCACCGGCATCTCCATCGGCGACTCCATCGCCGCCTTGTGGGGTGTGATTGGCGCACTGATGGCCCTGCGTCATCGCGAAGTCAATGGCGGCCAGGGCCAAGTGGTCGACGTTGCGCTGTATGAAGCCATCTTTGCCATGATGGAAAGCATGGTCCCGGAGTTCGACGTGTTCGGTTTCATTCGTGAACGCACCGGCAACATCATGCCCGGCATCACACCGTCATCGATCCATACCAGTGCCGACGGCAAGCACGTGCAGATCGGCGCCAATGGCGATGCGATCTTCAAGCGCTTCATGCACGCGATTGGGCGCGACGACCTGGCCGACGATCCGGCACTGGCCAGCAACGATGGCCGCGACCTGCGCCGCGACGAACTCTATGGGGTGATCGACCGCTGGGCCCAGAGCCTGCCACTGGACGCCCTGATGCAGACGCTGAACGACGCACAAGTGCCTGCCAGCCGCATCTACTCTGCCGAAGACATGTTAAGCGACCCTCAATTCCTCGCTCGCGAGATGTTCCTCCAGGCCAAGCTGCCCGATGGCAAGCCCTTCAAGATGCCTGGCATCGTGCCCAAACTGTCCGAAACGCCCGGCTCAAGCGATTGGGTGGGGCCCGAGCTGGGCGCCCATACCGATGCCCTGCTGAAGGACCTGGGCTATGACCCACAGGCGGTCGCCCGCCTGCGCGAGCAGGGCGCGGTCTGAACAGGGCGCGCAAACGGAGCATGCTCGGCGCTGTGCTGGGCATATTGCTCGGCATTGCCCTGCCGACTTCCGCCTCGGCCAAGGAAACGCTGACTTGGCTGCTGCGCGACCTTCCGCCACTGACAATCTTTGAAGGCCCGCAGAAAGGCCAGGGTGTGGTCGACCTGTTACTCAAAGAGCTGATCGCCAATATGCCCGAATACGATCACAGTATCGTCAGGGTGAACCGCGCACGTGCCCTACAAATGCTGCAAGCGCCGACCTTCACCTGCGATCCGACGTTGATCTGGACACCTGAACGCGACCGCTATGTGACGTATTCAATCCCGAACCTCGGCGCATTGAGTAACGGCTTGGTCGTGCGCAAACAGGACGCCTCGCTGATCACGCCGTTTCTCAAGGATGGCAAGGTCGACCTGGAAGCGCTGCTTGCCAGTCGCTTGCTCAAACTCGGCATCGTCGCCGAACGCAGCTACGGCCCGGTCATCGATGACATGTTGAAAGCCGCGCCTCAGGAGACCCTGAGCCGACACTATGGCAACGATGCCGTGACCAACCTGCTGCAGATGCAGCATCTAGGGCGCCTGCACCTGTTACTGGGCTATCTGCCGGAAATCCGCTATCTGAGCAAAGAGCAGCAACTGAACGCGGACCACCTGACGGTATACCCGCTCAAAGGCCTCCCACGCTATCAGTTCACCCACGTCGGCTGTTCAGATACCCCGCAAGGTAACGAAGCCATCAAGCACATTGATCAGTTGCTGCAGTCACTGCGTCAGGACCTGATGCCAACAGCCTATGCCCGCTGGCTGGATCCGGAGCTGCGCGACAGCTACCTGAATGACGCCCGGCACTTTTTCGATCAGCGGGCAGCAGACGCTGCGGCGCAGACGCCTTGAGTCGACATGAGCGACTGGGGCCGTGCGCTGCCACATGAATACCCTTCACGGTAGCGACGCAACTGCTGGTCCAGCGCCGGCACCGTAACAGGCCATGGCAGGCCACCCAACACCCATACCCCTTGCGCGCGCGCCCTGCTGCAGAGGCTGTTGGGTGACGTGGGATCTACCTCACCGACAACGAGCAGCGCCCTGACGCCTGAGTGATCGAGCAGGTACGCCAGCAATGCCTCACTCGCCTGCTCAGACATGGCGTCATCGCAGATCAACAGGTCGACCTGCTTGCAACGCGTCAGTACGTCCATGGCTGATGCCAGGGTATCAGCGGTGAGCACGTTGAACACCCCATTGGCGTTGAGCATTTGATGCAATGCCATCAGCTGAAAGGGCTGCTCTTGAAGCACCAGTACATTAAGGGTTTGCATGGCGGTTTTCCTGTTGCAGGCGTGATCGGTCGAACACGCGGGTACACTCTAGAAAACCCCTCACAGACATCCCATAGGACAATTCCGAAACACTGCCGGGATAAGTCCACAATCAACTCACCATAAACGCGAGCGAAAAAAAACCCGTCAAATGACGGGTTTTTCTCTTCTCGGATCAGCCGATTACAGCGGCTTGCCGCGATTGCCATGCTGGCTGACGAAAGCTTGTACAGCCTTCAGGTCATTCGCCAACACCGTGCATTTCTCTTCACGGCTGAACAGATCGGCCAGGTGAGCGGGCAGCTCAAGTGCCTTGCCAACACCCGCCTTCTCTACCGCTTCCGGGAACTTGACCGGGTGCGCTGTGCCCAGCACCACCATCGGAGTGTCCAGGCTACGACGGCACTCACGAGCGGCTTTGACGCCGATAGCGGTGTGCGGGTCGAGCACTTCACCGGTCTGGGCAAAGACGTCAGCGATGGTCTCGCAGGTTTGCGCGTCGTCGACCGCCAACGAGTCGAACAGCTTGCGTGCTTCGGTCCAGCGATCCTGCTCGACGCTGAAACCGCCGCCCTGCTTGAAGTTGTCCATCAACTCAGCGATGGCCGCACCGTTACGCCCATGCAGGTCGAACAGCAGACGCTCGAAGTTCGACGAGACCATGATGTCCATCGACGGTGACAGGGTCGCGTGCAGGGTTTCCTTGACGTACTGATTACCGCTCATGAAGCGGTGCAGGATGTCGTTGCGGTTGGTCGCGACGATCAGTTGGCTGATCGGCAGGCCCATGTTACGTGCCAGGTAGCCGGCGAAGATGTCACCGAAGTTACCGGTTGGCACCGAGAAGGCAACCGAACGCGCCGGGCCACCCAACTGCAGGGCAGCGTGGAAGTAGTAGACGATCTGGGCCATGATCCGCGCCCAGTTGATCGAGTTCACGGCCACCAGGCGCGTGCCCTTGAGGAAGCCCTGGTCAGCGAAGCTGGCCTTGACCATTTCCTGGCAGTCATCGAAGTTGCCTTCGATGGCGATGTTGTGGATGTTCTCACCGAAGATGGTTGTCATCTGGCGGCGCTGAACCTCGGAAACACGCTGGTGCGGGTGCAGGATGAAGATATCGACGTTGTCGCAACGGCGGCAACCTTCGATAGCGGCCGAGCCGGTGTCGCCGCTGGTAGCGCCAATAATCACCACGCGCTCGCCGCGCTTGACCAGAACATGGTCAAGCAGGCGACCCAGCAGTTGCAGGGCGAAATCCTTGAATGCCAGGGTCGGGCCGTGGAACAGTTCAAGCACCCACTCGTTGCTGTTCAGCTGACGCAGTGGAGCAACGGCTGCGTGGGCGAACTCACCGTAGGTTTCTTCGAGAATCTTCTTGAAATCGGCATCGGCAATGCTGCCGGTGACGAACGGGCGCATCACTCGGAATGCCAGTTCGTGGTACGGCAGACCAGCCCAGGAAGCGATCTCTTCCTGGGTGAAGCGTGGCAGGTTCTCAGGCACGTACAGGCCGCCATCGCTGGCGAGACCTGCCAGCAACACGTCTTCAAAATTCAGGGCCGGTGCCTGGCCGCGGGTACTGATGTAACGCATGACCTATTCCTCTAACGCAAAGACTGCTCAGTTCAGTTGTTCGACGCGAATACGCACCACGTTGCCCACGACATCCTGCAGGGCTTCCAGCGCGGTGATGGCGTCGTTCATACGCTGCTCGAGCACTCGGTGAGTCAGCAGGATCATCGGTACCAGGCCGTCGTGTTCCTCGACTTCCTTCTGCATGATCGATTCGATATTGATACCGCGCTCCGAAAGGATGCTCGCCACCTGGGCCAGCACGCCCGGATGATCCTTGGCCTGAATACGCAAGTAGTAAGCACTTTCGCAGGCTTCGATTGGCAGAATCGGGTGAGCAGACAGCGAGTCTGGCTGGAACGCCAGGTGCGGCACACGGTTTTCCGGGTCCGAGGTCATGGCACGAACCACGTCCACCAGGTCGGCAATAACCGAGGAGGCGGTCGGCTCCATGCCGGCACCCGCGCCGTAGAACAAGGTCGAACCCGACGCATCGCCATTGACCATCACAGCGTTCATCACGCCGTTGACATTGGCGATCAGGCGGTCCGACGGAATCAGGGTCGGATGGACGCGCAGCTCGATACCATTGGCAGTGCTGCGGGCCACGCCCAGGTGCTTGATGCGATAGCCCAGTGCCTCGGCGTAGTTGACGTCAGCCGTGGTCAACTTGGTGATGCCTTCGGTATAGGCCTTGTCGAACTGCAGCGGAATACCAAAGGCGATGGACGCCAGAATGGTCAGCTTGTGCGCCGCGTCGATACCTTCGACGTCGAAGGTCGGATCGGCTTCGGCGTAGCCCAATGCCTGGGCTTCGGCCAGCACATCAGGGAATGCACGGCCTTTCTCGCGCATTTCGGTGAGGATGAAGTTACCGGTGCCGTTGATGATCCCGGCAACCCAGTTGATGCGGTTGGCCGAGAGGCCTTCGCGAATCGCCTTGATCACCGGAATGCCGCCTGCAACGGCAGCTTCGAAGGCGACGATAACGCCCTTCTCGCGGGCCTTGGCGAAAATTTCGTTGCCATGCACTGCGATCAGCGCCTTGTTCGCGGTGACCACGTGCTTGCCATTCTCAATGGCCTTGAGCACCAGGTCGCGGGCGATGGTGTAACCGCCGATCAACTCGATGACGATATCAATCTCAGGGTTGCTCGCGACCTCGAACACGTCAGCGGTAATGGGGGTACCGGTAATCTGGCAATTCGGGTTTTGCGAACGCATGGCAATTTGTGCCACTTCGATTCCACGCCCGGCGCGGCGGGCAATCTCCTCGGCGTTACGCTGAAGTACATTGAAGGTACCGCCACCGACGGTCCCCAACCCACAGATGCCTACTTTGACCGGTTTCACTGTGAACTCCCCATTAAACGACCGGCATGAGGCCGGTCGTGAAAACAGCCACGACCTCAGGTCGCGGCTCGCGATTGAATTACTTGTCGGCCAACGCCAGCTTGGCTACTTGCGCAGCTGGTTGGTAACCTGGAATCACCTGACCGTTCTCCAGCACGATGGCTGGTGTACCGTTGACGCCGATCGACTGACCCAGCTGGAACTGCTTGCTGACCGGGTTGGCACACTTGGCCGCCTTGATTTCCTTGCCGTCGATCATCTTGTCCAGTGCGCCCTTGCGGTCGCTGGAACACCAGACCGCCTGCAACTGCTCATCGCCCGGTGAGCCAAGGCCCTGACGCGGGAAGGCAACATAACGCACTTCAATGCCACGCTTGTTCAGCTCAGGCACTTCAGCGTGCAGCTTGTGGCAGTACGGGCAGGTGGTGTCGGTAAAAACGGTAATGTGCGACTTGGCTTGGCCAACCGCAGGATAAACCACCATTTCCCCGGCTGGAATGCCGTTGATGGTCTTGGCGATTGCCTGGCGCTCGGCTTTCTCGGTCAGGTTGACCGGCTTGCCATCCTGGATCTGAAACAGGTAGCCCTGCATGACAAACTGGCCATCGGCACTGGCATAGAGCACACGGCCGCCCTTGAGCTTGACCTCATACAGGCCATTGAGCGGGCTGGCCGCAACGCTCTCCACTGGCACATCCAGCTCAAGCGACTGCAGGGTCTTGCGAATGGTCTGCTCGGCCTCATCGGCAGCCGCGGCAAAGGTACTGACCAACGCCAGTGCGGCGGCGGCAAAAATCTGGGTCACGCGCATGGGAACTCCTGAAGGCGGACAAGGGCTCTGGACAGCCAGACCGTGCTGGAAACACGCGGGACCATCGCCTGAAAAGCTAAACCGTCCAAGCCTACCACAGAAGCCGCGCCACTCCGACTGTGTACGACATATGCCCTCACCCACGCGGGTGATGCTGTGCATGCAGTTCCTGCAAGCGTGCCCTGGCCACGTGGGTATAGATTTGCGTGGTCGACAGGTCGCTATGCCCCAACAGCATCTGCACTACGCGCAGGTCTGCACCGTGATTGAGCAAATGGGTGGCAAACGCATGGCGCAAGGTATGCGGTGACAATGCCTTGTCGATCCCGGCGACCAGCGCCTGGTGCTTGATCCGATGCCAGAACGTCTGGCGGGTCATCTGCTCACCGCGCTGACTCGGAAACAGCACATCGCTAGGACGCTCACCCAGCAGCTCATTGCGGCCATTACGCAAAAACCGCTCGACCCACACCACCGCCTCCTCCCCCATCGGCACCAGGCGCTCCTTGCTGCCCTTGCCCATCACCCGCAATACCCCCTGACGCAGGTTGACCTGGTCAAGGGTCAGGCTGACCAGCTCGGTCACCCGCAAACCACAGGCATACAGCACTTCGAGCATGGCACGGTCACGCTGGCCAATAGGCTGGCTGAGGTCGGGTGCCTTCAGCAGGGCTTCGACATCAGCTTCCGATAGCGACTTGGGCAGTGGCCTGCCCAACTGTGGCATCTCCACCAACAATGTAGGGTCGGTAGCGATCAGCTTCTCCCGCAACAGGTAACGGTAGAAGCCACGCAAGCCCGATAGAAACCGCGCTGTCGAACGCGGCTTGTAAGCCTGATCGAGGCGCCAGGCCAAATGATCGAGAATCAACTCTCGGCCAGCATCAGGCAACGCAATGCCTTTTTCCTGAAGCCAGCCGTTAAACAAGGCCAGGTCGCTTCGATAGGACTCACGGGTATTGTCGGCCAGGCCCTTTTCCAACCACAGGGCATCGAGGAACTGGTCAATCAGCGGGTGTTCTAGAGCGGGCATGTGAACTCGATGGCAGGCAAACGAAACAACGTAATGCCTTTAGTCTTCCATAACACTGCCAGCCAGGGAAACCCGAATGAACAAACGCTGCACGCGTCAGCCTGCACCCCCAGGCCTCAGCTAGAACCCTGGCAGTACAGGAACCGGGCGCTTCTCCTCGTCTATCGCAACAAAGCTGAACAGGCCATGGATAGCCTTTTCACGCCCATCGCAGGTCATGCTCTCGACAAAGACTTCAACTTCAACCTTGAGGCTGGTGTTACCCACCTTGACCACACGCCCCACCAACTCAACAATCGAACCCGCCGCGATCGGGTGCTTGAAATCGATACGGTCAGTGGAGACGGTAACCAACGGCAACCGGCAAAAACGCGTGGCCGCGATGAACGACACTTCATCCATCCAGGCCAGCGCGGTGCCACCAAACAAGGTGTTGTGGTGGTTGGTGGTCGACGGGAATACCGCCTTGGTTACACGGGTCACCGACAATTCGGTACGACGCTCGATTTCCTGCTCTCTACTACTCATCAACATCACATCTTGGAAAAATTTCGGGCAACAAAAAAGCAGCCCGAAGGCTGCTTTTTTCGCATGGCGGCCGCAGCCGCCGGTCAAACTGGACTTAAGCCAGTTTTTCCTTGATGCGAGCGGCTTTACCGGACAGGTCGCGCAGGTAGTACAGCTTGGCTTTACGCACGTCACCACGACGTTTCACGGCCAGGCTGTCGATTTGCGGGCTGTAGGTCTGGAAAGTACGCTCAACGCCAACACCGTTGGAGATCTTGCGAACAGTGAAAGCACTGTTCAGACCACGGTTACGCTTGGCGATAACAACGCCTTCGAAAGCCTGCAGACGAGCGCGATCACCTTCCTTCACTTTCACCTGAACGACGATGGTGTCGCCCGGGGCAAAGGTCGGGATCTCTTTGGTCATCTGCTCAGCTTCGATCTGCTGAATGATTTTGTTGGTCATGCTGTGCTCCTAAGGTAAATCGTCGGATCTACCATCGATACGTTAACTATCGTCCCGCCCGCGGAGATACTCCTCGAGCAGCTTCTTCTCTTCTCCAGAAAGTGAGCGACTTTCCAGAAGATCGGCGCGTCGTTCATAGGTCCGCCCAAGGGACTGCTGTAAACGCCATCGCCGGATGTGTGCATGGTTGCCACTTAGCAACACGTCGGGAACACGCTGATCCGCATACACCTCCGGACGGGTGTAATGCGGGCAATCAAGCAGACCATCGGTGAAGGAGTCTTCCTCCGCCGAGTCCGCATGCCCTAAAGCTCCGGGCAGCAGCCGCGTAACCGCATCGATCAGTACCATCGCCGGCAGCTCGCCGCCAGACAGGACATAGTCACCAATCGACCACTCTTCATCGACATGAGCTTCAATAAAACGCTCGTCAATGCCTTCATAACGACCGGCAATCAGAATCAACGATTCAGACTTGGCCAGGTCTTTAACCGCCGACTGAGTCAGCCTGCGGCCTTGTGGCGACAGGTAAATAACCTTCGCCGCCCCCCCGGTTGCCTGCCTGGCATTCACCAAGGCATCTTCCAGAGGCTTGATCTTCATTACCATCCCCGGACCACCGCCAAACGGCCGATCATCCACCGTATGGTGACGATCTGTGGTGTAGTCCCGCGGGTTCCAGCAGGTCAGTTGCAACAACCCCTGTTTCACCGCGCGGCTGGTAATGCCGTACTCACTGATGGCCGAGAACATCTCGGGGAACAACGTGATGACTTCTACGCGCAGGCTCGCCATTGCTTAGAAATCCGCGTCCCAATCCACCCTCATTTCACCTGCACCCAGGTCGATAGCCAGCACGCATTGCTCTGTATAGGGCAACAACCGCTCGCGATCATCCAGGCTGCCAGCACAGGGCTTGACCACCATTACATCGTTCGCGCCGGTCTCCAACAGGTGATCGATCTTCCCGAACAGTTGCCCGAGTTGGTCGATGACTTTCAGACCTACCAGCTGGTACCAGTAGTACTCGCCGTTGGTCAGGTTGGGCAAAAGGCTACGTGAGATGCAAATCTCATAACCGCTCAGAAGACGCGCTTCATCACGATCATCGAGCCCCTTGAGCTTCGCGACCAGGTCCTTTTGAGTGGAACGGCCACTGACCAGCTCTACCTGTTTTACCGAACCGTCACGACGAAGCGTCCAGTTACGGTACGACAACAGGTTTTCAATCGGATCGGTAAAGGAATAAACCTTCACCTCGCCGCGAACGCCGTGAACCGAAAAAATCTTGCCAACAACGATCAGGTCATCAGCACTTTCTGGCGTCGCGTTCATACTGCTCAGGCAGCAGCCTTAGCAGCGTCCTTCAGCAGCTGAGCAACACGCTCAGACGGCTGTGCACCTTGGCTCAGCCAGTAGGTGGCGCGCTCTTGGTTCACGGACAGACGAACTTCACCACCGGCAGCAACCGGGTTGAAGAAGCCAATACGCTCAACGAAACGACCGTCGCGCGCATTGCGGCTGTTGGTCACGGTGAGGTGGTAGAACGGGCGCTTTTTGGAGCCGCCACGGGCAAGACGGATGGTTACCATGTGAACATCATTCCTGTAGTCGGTGCTGCAAATCTGTAATGCACAGCGGGCACGGGTGCCCGAAAGGCCGCATATTCTCAAGGAATATACGGACTTTTGCAAATGCCTTTTTCCGGCGACCCCAGGGGCGCCTTGCAGATTTGCCAGTTGTGCCGCTGCTGACAGCGGCGTTTGTATCCGCCAATGGCGGAACCCAGTGCATCAGTACAGGCCTAACAGGCCCGACCGACGCCTTGAATTTGAGGTTACAGCTTCGGCATGCCGCCGCCTGGCATCATGCCGCCCAGGCCACGCATCATTTTCGCCATACCGCCTTTGGCGGAGAACTTCTTCATCATTTTCTGCATTTGCTTGTGCTGCTTGATCAAGCGACCGATGTCCTGCACCTGGGTACCGGAACCGATGGCGATGCGGCGCTTGCGCGAACCGCTGATCATCTCGGGGTCACGGCGCTCGGCCGGAGTCATCGAGTTGATGATCGCTTCCATCTGCTTGAACTGCTTCTCGGCCGCGCCCTGGGCACTGCCCATCTGCGCCAGGTTGACCCCACCGATGCTTGGCAGCTTGTCCATCAGGCCGCCGAGGCCGCCCATGTTCTTCATTTGCTGGAGCTGGTCACGGAAGTCTTCGAGGTCGAAGCCCTTGCCCTTCTTCAGCTTCTTGGCCAGCTTGTCGGCCTTTTCCTTGTCGAGGGTCTGCTCGGCCTGCTCGATCAGGCTGAGCACGTCACCCATACCCAGGATTCGCGAGGCGATACGGTCTGGGTGGAAGGGCTCGAGGGCTTCGGTCTTCTCGCCCATACCGATGAATTTGATCGGCTTGCCGGTAATCGCACGCACCGACAGTGCAGCACCACCACGGGCATCGCCGTCGACCTTGGTCAGCACCACACCGGTCAGGGGCAGCGCATCACCGAAGGCCTTGGCCGTGTTCGCCGCATCCTGACCGGTCATGGCATCAACCACGAACAGGGTCTCGATCGGCTTGACCGCGGCGTGCAGCTGCTTGATCTCGGCCATCATCTCGGCGTCGACGTGCAGGCGACCGGCGGTATCGACGATCACCACGTCGATGAACTTCAGCTTGGCTTCGCGAATTGCCGCTTCAGCGATAGCTACCGGCTTCTGGCTGATATCCGACGGAAAGAACGTCACGCCGATATCGTTGGCCAGGGTTTCCAGCTGCTTGATTGCCGCAGGACGGTAGACGTCGGCAGACACCACCATCACGGTCTTTTTCTTGCGCTCTTTAAGGAAGCGCGCCAGCTTGCCGGCGGTGGTGGTTTTACCCGCACCCTGCAAGCCGGCCATCAGGACTACGGCAGGTGGAGCGGCATTGAGCGCCAGGTCTTCGTTGGCCGCACCCATCAGGCCTTCAAGCTCGGCCTGGACGATCTTCACGAACGCCTGGCCTGGTGTCAGGCTGCGCGACACTTCAGTGCCGACCGCACGTTCCTTGACCTTGTTGACGAAATCCTTGACCACCGGCAGGGCGACGTCGGCCTCGAGCAACGCCATGCGCACTTCACGCAGGGTGTCTTTGATGTTGTCTTCGGTCAGTTTGGCTTTGCCGGTGACATGGCGCAGCGTCTGTGACAGACGGTCGGTCAAGTTTTCAAACATGGGGATCCTTTCAGGCTCTGTTGAACCGAGGTTTATCAGCTGCCTCTGGCGCGCTCGGCCAGCCTAGGGCGAAGGCAGGCCGACGATTATAACGAAGACTGAGCACTAAGCACACCAGGCCGTCGGCTTGCAGTCTTCCTTGGTGCACGCGTTCTATGCCAAACTCAGTTTCTTTCGGGCTTGCCTAACAGGACTTATGCTCCCCTTGTCACCCAGTCTGCTACCCAATTTGATCGCCGCCTGCCTCTACGCCGCCGCGACCCTCTATCACAGTACACGCCTCGCACAGGGCACCAAGGCCAACAAACGCCTGCTCAGCCTGCTAGGCTGCTTTGCCGTTGCCGCACAAGGCACCGCACTGTACTGCCAACTGCTGACGCCACTGGGCTTGAGCCTGGACTTTTTCAGTGCCGCCAGCCTGATCGCGACGGCGGTGATCACCTTGACGCTGGTCGCCTGCCTGCGCATCCCGGTGGAAAACCTGCTGGTATTACTGTTCCCACTCGGGCTGGTCACCGCCTTGAGTGCGCAGTTCGCACCTGCCGGCACGCCGCCGCTGATCAATGAAGAACCAGGCATCCTTGCGCATATCCTGCTGTCGATCCTGGCCTACGGCATGTTCACCATCGCCGTATTCCAGGCACTGCTGCTACTGCTGCAGGACCACCAACTCAAGCACAAGCACCCTTCTGGCCTGATCAAGAACTTCCCACCCCTCCAAACCATGGAAAGCCTGCTGTTTGGCTTTCTCTGGGCCGGCTGGGGGCTGCTGTCGCTCTCGCTGATCTCCGGCTGGCTGTTCGTCGAGAACCTCTTTGCCCAACACCTGGTGCATAAAACGCTACTGGCCTGCCTGGCCTGGATCGTGTTCAGCGTGCTGCTCTGGGGACGCAACCGCCTTGGCTGGCGCGGGCACAAGGCGATCCGCTGGACCCTGGCCGGTTTCTGCCTGCTGATGCTGGCCTATTTCGGCAGCAAGCTGGTACGCGAATTCATCCTGCATATCTGACAGGCCGCCACCTATGGACAACCTGCCACTAGGCCCTCTGCTCGGCGCACTGGCGCTGGCACTGATATGGTCGGCACTCTTCGCCACAGTGGACGCGGCCCGACAGCAGATGCTGCAGCGGCGCAACGGTCAGCAAGGCGAGCGGCCCCTGCTCGAATTGCCCTTGTCCGCCCTGATCCTCTGCGCCAGCCTCGGCAAACTGCTGGTGTTTGCCCTGGCCGTGCTGCTTGGCCTGCGCTGCATGGGCGATACCGGCTTCTGGGCAGGCGCAGGCGCCGCAGCCGCAGCCCTGCTGGTGTTCGCCGAGTACATGCCTCGCCGGCTGGCGCGACGCTGCCCAGAGGCAATCGTTGGCCTCGGCAACAGCCTGCTCAAGTACCCACTGCACGCCATTCAACCACTGGCCTGCCTGTTCGATGGTATTGCCCGCCTGCTGATACGCCCCTTTGCCCTGAAGGCCAATACGGTCAGCCAGCACGACAACAACGAGCAGGATACGCACAGCGAGCAGGACGCCGCACTGGACCACAGCCACCACAAAGCCCCGCTGCTCCATAGCCTGCAGACCCTGGACAAGGTGACGGTCAACGACATCCTGGTGCCGCGCAACGACGTGGACGGCATTAACCTGGATGATTCGATCGAAACCATCATCGAACAGCTGATCATCAGCCGCCACACGCGCCTGCCGGTGTTCCACAGCGACATCAACCAGGTCGAAGCAGTACTCAACACCCGGCAGATCAGCCACCTGCTACCCAAGGGCGAACTGACCAAGGAAATCTTGCTGGCAACCTGCTACGAACCGTACTTCGTCCCCGAAAGCACGCCCCTGCAGTTGCAGTTGCTGAATTTCCACAAACAGCAGCGCCGCCTCGGCGTGGTGGTCGACGAATATGGTGAAGTGCTGGGCATCGTCACCCTGGAGGACATCCTCGAAGAGATCGTCGGCGAGTTTGAGGATGAACACAGCCTGGACAACCCGCATATCCATCCGCAGGCCGACGGCCGTTTTGTCATCGAAGGCGCTGCTTCGTTGCGCGAACTGAACCGCTGCCTCGGCTGGCACCTGCCCAGCGATGGGCCCAAAACGCTCAACGGGCTGGTTACCGAGGCCCTGGAAAGTATCCCCGAAAGCGCTGTATGCCTGAAAATAGGCCGATATCGCATGGAAATCCTCGAAACCGAGGACAATTGCGCCAGTCGCGTGCTGGTCTGGACAGTAACCCGTTAGCTATACTCGATGCACGCTTACCCAGCCCAGCCGTAACGCCCGCTACCCGCATCCGGCGAATCTCGGCCAGTCAGCCTGACTGAACATTGCGCGCTTTACCGGCAGCGGCTCAAACCCCGACCCACTGCTCGCGCCCGCCCCCATCCCCAGAGGGCGCATGTTCATTGGCACCTCAATAACGCATAACTAAAACAGCTTCGACGCCTGCGAGTACTCGCCTTGCATTGCGCACACTCGCCGGCCCATGGAGCACTTGACTGCCAGGGATCATTGAATGACAACCACCCACACCTACGACGGCACAACCGCAGCCGCCCCAGGCAACTCGCCCGCACGCGTCGCGACCGCGAGCTTTATCGGCACCGCCATCGAGTTCTACGATTTTTACGTCTATGCCACCGCCGCTGCATTGGTCATCGGCCCGGTATTCTTTCCCCAGACCTCCAGCACCGCGCAGATGCTTTCGGCCTTCCTGACGTTTGGTATCGCGTTTCTGGCACGCCCCCTGGGTTCGGCGCTGTTCGGCCACTTCGGTGACCGCATCGGGCGCAAGTCGACCCTGGTCGCCTCGTTACTGCTGATGGGCGTCTGCACCACACTGATCGGCGTACTGCCCGGCTACGACAGCATCGGAGCCTGGGCGCCGGTCCTGCTCTGCGTGCTGCGCTTCGGCCAAGGCCTTGGCCTGGGCGGGGAATGGGGCGGGGCGGCATTGCTGGCCACCGAGAATGCGCCAAAGGGCAAACGCGCCTGGTTTGGCATGTTCCCTCAACTAGGACCATCGATCGGCTTCCTGGCGGCCAATGGCCTGTTCCTGACCCTAGCCTTGCTGCTGACCGATGAACAATTCCGTAGCTGGGGCTGGCGCATTCCGTTCTTGCTCAGCGCCGCACTGGTCATTGTCGGCCTCTACGTGCGCCTACAACTGGAAGAAACCCCGGTATTCGCCAAGGCAGTCGCTCGCCACGAACGCGTCAAAATGCCCGTCATAGAGCTGTTCTCCCAGTATTGGGCGCCCATGCTGCTGGGTGCTGCGGCCATGGTGGTGTGCTATGCCCTGTTCTACATTTCCACCGTATTCTCACTGAGCTATGGCGTATCGACGCTTGGCTATAGCCGCGAGAGCTTCCTGGGCATGCTGTGCTTCGCCGTGCTGTTCATGGCCCTGGCCACGCCACTGTCGGCCTGGCTCAGCGACCGTTACGGCCGCAAGCCTGTGCTGATTGGCGGTGGCATTCTGGCCATCCTGTCGGGTTTCACCATGGAGCCCTTGCTGACTCAGGGTTCGACCACTGGTGTAGCCCTGTTCCTGGCTATCGAGCTGTTTCTGATGGGCGTGACATTTGCGCCGATGGGCGCGCTGCTACCAGAGCTGTTCCCGACCCATGTGCGCTACACCGGGGCTTCGGCAGCCTATAACCTAGGTGGCATCGTCGGCGCATCGGCAGCACCGTTCTTTGCCCAGAAACTGGTGAGCATGGGGGGCTTGAGCTGGGTGGGAGGCTATGTTTCGGCGGCGGCTCTGCTGAGCCTGATTGCCGTGCTGTGCCTGAAAGAAACGCGACATTCGGAGCTTTAAGCGCTGCACTGCAGCTCATCGCTAGCAAGCCTGCCTCCAGCAGGAATCAGGCTTGCCTCCGAGGGTGCTTAAACCTTACAACTCAACCTTGACCGCTTGCGAAGCGCGGGTCGCCTTGGCCCGGGCGGCCTCGATCGACTCGTCACGCGCCAGGCACACACCCATGCGGCGCTGACCATTCACCTCCGGTTTGCCAAACAGACGCAGCGCGGTATCCGGCTCGCTCAGCGCGGCGCCCAGATTGGCAAATGCGGTCTGCTGCGACTGCCCCTCAACCAGAATGACCGCCGACGCCGACGGGCCAAACTGACGAATCAACGGGATTGGCAGGCCAAGAATGGCACGCGCATGCAGGGCGAACTGCGACAGGTCCTGGGAAATCAGGGTAACCAGACCGGTATCATGCGGGCGCGGCGATACTTCGCTGAACCACACCTGATCGCCTTTGACGAACAGTTCGACACCGAACAGACCACGCCCGCCCAGGGCCTCAGTAACGGCCTTGGCCACGCGCTCGGACTCAGCCAGTGCCACCGGGCTCATGGCCTGCGGCTGCCAGGACTCCTGATAATCGCCCTTTTCCTGACGATGGCCGACAGGTGCGCAGAACGTCGTACCGCCAATGTGTCGCACGGTCAGCAAGGTGATTTCGTAGTCGAAGTCAATGAAGCCCTCGATAATCACCCGCCCCTTGCCGGCACGACCGCCCTCTTGAGCGTAGTCCCAGGCCTTCTGCAGGTCATCGGCGCTCTTGAGCAGGCTTTGCCCCTTGCCCGAAGAGCTCATCACCGGCTTGACCACGCACGGGAAGCCCAGGTCTTCAACAGCCTTGCGATAGTCTTCGAAGGTGTCGGCAAAATGATACGGCGAGGTCGGCAGATCGAGCTCTTCAGCGGCCAGACGACGGATGCCTTCACGGTTCATGGTCAATTGCGCAGCACGGGCTGTCGGCACCACGGTAAAGCCTTCAGCTTCCAGCTCGACCAGGGTCGCGGTGGCAATGGCTTCAATTTCCGGAACGATGTAGTGCGGCTTCTCGGCCTCGATCACAGCGCGCAGGGCAACACCATCGAGCATGTTGATCACATGACTACGGTGCGCCACCTGCATGGCCGGCGCATCGGCGTAACGGTCCACGGCAATCACTTCAACACCCAGGCGTTGCAGCTCGATTACCACTTCCTTGCCCAGCTCGCCGCAGCCACACAGCAGTACGCGGGTCGCGGTCGGCGACAATGGGGTTCCGATACGGGTCATCTCAGGTCCTCAAAAGGAAGGAGTCCAGGGCCGCCCCGCGCTCGGTGCAACCCGGTAATAGGGAGCACATTTTACATGAACCGGTCATCTAAGCCTCAGCTGGCGTAAGCGTTTTTCCGCGCGCGCCAGGCCATCGCCAGCCAGACCACCGTCACACCGGCAAATTTGGAGCCCAATGCAGTACCGACTACCGCAGGCGTCAGCGCACCGATCATGCCGAAGAAGATAAAGGTGTCCAGCGGAATGCTCAGTGCCGAGCTGAGCCAGAGGCGGTCATGCAAGGGCCGCTTGGTGATACTGAAGACCAGCCAGTCGATGCACTCGGAGACCGCAAAGGCCGTGGCGCTGGCCAGGGCGATGGCCGGTTCGGAGGTCAGGTAGGACAGTACCAGGGCTGCCAGCATGGCGATCAGAGCGCCATGCCCAAAGCGGGTTTGCACCATATCGCGCAGGATAAACACCAGACCACCCCAGGCAGACCAGATGATGTCCAGGTGCGGGGCGCTGGAAAAAGCGTAGTTGATCAGCACGACACTGCTGATGTAAGCAATCAGAAAGAACATAGGGGCAACCGAAGGGCAAGCCGCACAGAATACTTGACCGCCCCGGTAAGGCTCAAGCCGATGGCTGGGCCGTCGACAGTATCAAACCCGCGGCCAGTGCGCGCTCGTGGCACAACAAAAGCACCTTGCGTCGCTCACTGTTGTCCATGCGCCCCCAGCGCGTGATTTCACTGGCGGTACGCTGACAACCAGTACAGATATCCTGCTCGTCCAGTGCGCACACGTTGACACAAGGTGACGCCACCGGGCGCTCCGGGCTGACCATCATGCCTCCTGCTCAGCCAGATCACGGGCATAACGCTGTGCGTTGTGAACGTAGTGGGCCGCGCTGGCTTCAAGCATTTTCATCTGTGCTTCTGTCAGCTCGCGCACGACCTTGCCCGGCGAGCCCATGACCAAGGAGCCATCGGGGATCTCCTTGCCTTCGGGAATCAGTGCATTGGCGCCGATAATACAGTGCTTGCCGATACGCACGCCGTTGAGGATTACGGCGTTGATGCCGATCAGGCTGTAGTCACCCACCGTGCAGCCATGGAGCATGGCATTGTGACCAATCGTCACGCCCTTGCCGATGGTCAGCGGCGAACCCATGTCGGTGTGCATCACCGTACCGTCCTGAACGTTGCTGTTCTCGCCAATGTCGATCAGCTCGTTGTCACCACGCAGTACCGCACCGAACCAGACACTGGCGCCCGCCTGCAGGCGCACCTTGCCAATCAGCGTGGCGGTGGGCGCAGCCCAGCTCTGCGGATGAGCTTCGACCCGCAGGTCGCCCAGACGGTATTTCATGCGTGGTTCCTCACGATTGGATCATGGCGGTTGAGCCCGCTCAGATTGGAATGAAACGCTCTGGCGGCTTGTGCAAGCAGATGCCGGCATCGTAAACCAGATTGACCAGCTCGACGATCATGATCGCCGACAACCCCCAGATCTTGTATTCGCCGAATCGGTAGCTGGGCACATACCAACTGCGCCCTTGATAGTCGATGCGGTGCGTATGGTCGCGCGGGTCCTGACGAAAGAACGCCAACGGCACAGTAAACACCGCGGCAATCTCGGCATCGTTGGCGCGGTACTCGACATAGTCGGGAATCACCCCAACAAAGGGCGTGACGCGCAAGCCGTGCAGGGAAATCAATGGGCTTAACGGGCCGATGACCTCCACCAGGCCCGGTGGCAGGCCAATTTCCTCCTCGGCCTCGCGCAAGGCGGTGAAGATCAGGTCGGGGTCTTCCGGGTCGCGTCGACCACCCGGGAAGGCTACTTCACCACCATGGGTGGAAAGCCCCTTGGCGCGCAAGGTGAGGACCAGTTCAGGCTCGTCGCTGCGCGTGATGGGCAATAACACGGCAGCCTCGGGAAAACGTCGATCCGTCTCCAGGGTACTCGGTGTATGACTACTCACTCGGCGAAGTAACTCGTCCAGCATGGTCTCTCTCAACTCAAGGACTCCCCTCATCATGCACCAAATGCACTGCCCTGCCCAACCCCCTGCGGCAAACCCGCTTGCGGGCCTGCCGACGCTGGCGCGAAGATAGGCCTAACCATCAGGATAATCCGATCATGAATTTCTGCAGCGCCTGCGGCAAACCGGTCATTCAGCGCATCCCCGAAGGCGACAGCCGCCTGCGCTATGTGTGCGAGCATTGCCAGACCGTTCATTACCAGAACCCGAACATCGTCGCCGGCGTTCTGCCAATCTGGGGCAGCCAGATACTGCTGTGCCGCCGCGCCATCGAACCCCGACGCGGCTACTGGACCCTGCCGGCTGGTTTCATGGAGAACGGTGAGACCATCGAACAGGCCGCTCGCCGCGAGACCATCGAAGAGGCCTGCGCGCGACTTGGCCCAATGAGCCTGTACCAACTGTTCGACCTGCCGCACATCAACCAGGTACACGTGTTCTTCCGCGCCGAACTGAGCGATCTGGATTTCGCCATTGGCGAGGAAAGCCTGGAAGTACGGCTGTTTGAAAAAAGCGAAATACCTTGGGATGAGCTGGCTTTCCGCACCATCAGTCGTACCCTAGAATGCTATTATCGTGACCTCGTCGAGCAGCGCTTCCCGGTCGGTAACGAATGCCTACCCCCCCTGTTCGGCCCGTCATTCACGACTTAGATCTGGCTACTTATCAGGGATATTGTTTCATGCGTTGGTTGCTTGCCCTCTTCTGCCTCACAGTGGCCTCGGTATCTCAGGCGGCCTTCACCGAAACCATCGTGACCAAGCCGGTCTCACAGCAACGCACCGTCGAGAAAGTGCTGGTCATCAAATCAGCCCGTCAACTGCAACTGATCAGCGCTGGCGAACCATTCAAGAGCTACCGCATCTCCCTGGGCAAGCAGCCCAACGGCCCGAAACAGCGCGAAGGTGACAAACGCACCCCGGAAGGCCTGTACTGGCTTGACTGGCGCAAGGTTAGCGATCGCTACAACCTGGCCATGCATGTCTCCTACCCGAACGTCAGCGATGCCGCCCGAGCGCGCCGCGAAGGTGTCGAGCCTGGCGGCATGATCATGATCCACGGCACCCCCCTCAATGACGAGTACCCGGAGTGGTACTTCCATACCCTGGACTGGACCGAAGGCTGCATCGCCATGAAGAACGCTGACATGCGCGAAGTCTGGAGCCTGGTCAAGGACGGCACCCTGATCGAGATCCGCCCCTGAGGCAGCAAGAACAGTAAACTGAACCCATAAAAAACGCCGCGATCGGTATCGATCGCGGCGTTTTTATTGAACCCCTCAAAAGTTGGCGAGCTGCCAGACTTCATAGGCCGGGGTTTCATACGGATGGCTCTGTTTCAGAGCGGTGACGACCGATTCAATCAACGCGTCGGCCACCACCAACTCCACCCGCCACTCTTCCACCTGCTCAACCACACCCGCCTGCCCAATGAACGGCTGGCTGCCGTCCAATGGGCGAAACTGGCCCTGGCCAAGTACCTGCCAGGCGCAGCAGTCATAGTCACCGATTCGGCCGCCACCGGCGGCGAATACGGCAGCCTTGACCACCTCTAGATGGCTAGGCGGTACGAAGAAGGCGAGCTTGTACATCCGGCTTAGTTCACCCACACGCGCGCGTTACGGAACATCCGCATCCACGCACCGTCTTCGCTCCACTCGTCCGGCTTCCAGGAGTTCTGTACGGCACGGAAGACCCGCTCAGGGTGCGGCATCATGATGGTGACGCGACCGTCGCGGCTGGTCAGGCCAGTGATACCACGCGGCGAACCGTTAGGGTTGGCCGGATAAGCTTCTGTGACCTTGCCATGGTTGTCGACAAAACGCAGCGCCACGCAGCCGGACAGGTCTGCCTCAAGCAGCGCCTCAGGGCTCTGGAACTCGGCATGACCCTCACCGTGAGCGATGGCGATCGGCATACGCGAACCGGCCATACCCTGCAGGAAGATCGAGTTCGACTCCTGAACCTGGACCATGGCCACACGGGCCTCGAACTGCTCGGAACGGTTACGCACGAAGTGCGGCCAGAGCTCGCTGCCCGGAATCAGCTCATGCAGGTTGGAGAGCATCTGGCAACCGTTGCAGACACCCAGGGTGAAGCTGTCGTTACGCTCGAAGAAGCCCTGGAAGGCATCACGCGCACGGCTGTTGAACAGGGCCGACTTGGCCCAGCCTTCACCGGCACCCAGCACGTCACCATAAGAGAAGCCACCACAGGCGACCAGCCCCTTGAAGTCGTTCAGGTCAACGCGACCGGCGAGGATATCGCTCATGTGCACGTCGATGGCATTGAAGCCGGCGCGGTCGAACGCAGCGGCCATTTCCACTTGACCGTTGACACCCTGCTCACGCAGCACAGCCACTTGCGGGCGAATACCGGTCTTGATGTAAGGCGCCGCGACATCCTGGTTGACGTCAAAGCCCAGCTTGGCGTTCAAGCCTGGGTTGTCTTCTTCCAGCAGGGCATTGAACTCCTGATCGGCACAGTCAGCGTTATCACGCAGACGCTGGATCCGGTAGCTGGTTTCTGCCCAGGTGCGCTGCAACACACTGCGCTCACCGTCGAACAGCACTTCGCCGTTCAGGCTGATCTGCACTTCTGCGCTGTTGATCGGTTGACCGATCACGGCAACACAGTCCTCACCAAGGCCTGCGGCGCTGAACTGTGCCAGTACCTCTGCCGTAGCGTCCTGACGCACCTGGATGACCGCACCCAACTCTTCGTTGAAAAGAATCGCCGCGACCTTCTCACGCTTGCTGGTCAGGGTGTCGAGCTCCAGGCTCAGGCCACAGTGGCCGGCAAAGGCCATTTCCAGTGCGCTGACCAGCAGACCACCATCGGAACGGTCGTGGTAGGCCAACAGATGACCGTCAGCGTTCAGGCCCTGGATCACAGCGAAGAAGGCTTTCAGGTCTTCGGCATCGTCGACGTCAGGCGCCTGGCTGCCCAGTTTGCCGTGGGTCTGTGCCAGGATCGAGGCACCCATGCGGTTCTGGCCACGGCCGAGGTCGATCAGGATCAGATCGGTCTCGCCCTTGTCCATGCGCAGCTCTGGGGTGAGGGTCTTGCGAATGTCAGTCACGGGCGCAAAACCGGTGACAACCAGCGACAGCGGCGAGGTAACGCTCTTCTCCTCGCCCTCTTCGCTCCAGCGGGTCTTCATGGACATGGAGTCCTTGCCCACCGGAATGGTCAGGCCCAGCTCTGGGCACAGCTCCATACCAACGGCCTTGACGGTGTCATACAGACGCGCATCTTCACCCGGGTGACCTGCGGCGGACATCCAGTTGGCCGACAGTTTGATGTCGGACAGCTTGCCGATCCGCGAGGCAGCCATGTTGGTCAGGGTCTCGCCAATCGCCATGCGACCGGACGCCGGGGCATCGAGCAGGGCCAGCGGGGTACGCTCACCCATGGCCATCGCTTCACCGGTGTAGACATCGAAACTGGTGGCGGTGACAGCGACATCGGCCACGGGCACTTGCCACGGGCCGACCATCTGGTCGCGAGCAACCAGACCCGTGATGGTGCGGTCGCCGATGGTGATCAGGAAGCTCTTGCTGGCCACCGCAGGGTGACGCAATACGCGATCAATGGAGTCATCCAGCGCCAGTGCGCTTGGATCGAAATCATCGCCCAGTTCCGCTTCACGGGTCACCGAACGGTGCATCTTTGGCGGCTTGCCCAGCAGTACGTCCAGTGGCATATCCACCGGATTGTTGCCGAAATGGCTGTCGGTAACGGTCAGATGCGGTTCGGCAGTGGCCTCGCCAACCACCGCGAACGGGCAGCGCTCACGCTCACAGATAGCCTTGAAACGCTCGAAATCGGCCGCATCGACCGAGAGCACATAACGCTCTTGGGATTCGTTGCTCCAGATTTCCAGCGGCGCCATGCCTGGTTCGTCGTTCGGCACGTTGCGCAGTTCGAAACGACCGCCGCGACCGGCGTCGTTAACCAACTCAGGGAAAGCGTTGGACAGGCCGCCCGCACCGACGTCGTGAATGAACTTGATCGGGTTGTTGTCGCCCAGCTGCCAGCAGCGGTCGATCACTTCCTGGCAACGACGCTCCATTTCAGGGTTTTCCCGCTGAACGGAAGCGAAGTCCAGGTCAGCCGAGCTGGAACCGGTCGCCATCGACGAGGCGGCACCGCCGCCCAGGCCGATCAGCATGGCCGGGCCACCCAGCACGATCAGCTTGCCGCCGACGCTGATTTCGCCCTTCTGCACGTGATCTTCACGGATGTTGCCCATACCACCGGCCAGCATGATCGGCTTGTGGTAACCACGGACTTCATCACCGTGCGGGGTCGTGATCGACTGCTCGAAGGTACGGAAGTAGCCGGTCAGGGCTGGACGACCGAATTCGTTGTTGAACGCCGCACCACCCAGTGGGCCTTCAATCATGATGTCCAGCGCGTTGACGATGCGCTCAGGCTTGCCGTAAGGCTTTTCCCAAGGCTGTTCGAAACCGGGGATGCGCAGGTTGGACACGGTGAAACCGGTCAGGCCCGCTTTCGGCTTGGCACCACGGCCGGTAGCGCCTTCGTCGCGAATCTCGCCACCGGAGCCGGTAGAAGCACCCGGGAACGGCGCAATAGCGGTCGGGTGGTTGTGGGTCTCGACCTTCATCAGGATGTGGACCGGCTCCTGCACCGCGCCGTACTGGCGGGTTTCAGGGTTCGGGAAGAAACGACCGGCCACGGAACCTACGATCACCGAGGCGTTGTCCTTGTAAGCAGACAACACGCCTTCGTTGTGCAGTTGGTAGGTGTTCTTGATCATGCCGAACAGGCTTTTTTCCTGGCTTTCGCCATCGATATCCCAGCTGGCATTGAAGATCTTGTGCCGGCAATGCTCGGAGTTGGCCTGGGCGAACATCATCAGCTCGATGTCGTGCGGATTGCGCTTCAAGCCCAGGAAGGCATTGACCAGGTAATCGATCTCATCGTCAGCCAGGGCCAGGCCCAACTCGACGTTGGCCTTTTCCAGTGCGGCGCGGCCACCGGCCAGTACATCGACCGCCGTCAACGGCTTGGGTTGTGCGTGACTGAACAGACCCGCGGCATCTTCCAGCTTGCTCAGCACCAGCTGAGTCATGCGGTCGTGCAGCACGTCGGCAACGGCAACGACATCAGCCTCGCTCAGCTCACCGCTGACATAGAAGGCGATACCCCGCTCCAGGCGCTGGATATTAGTCAGGCCACAGTTGTGGGCGATGTCGCTGGCCTTGCTCGACCAGGGCGAAATGGTGCCAAAACGTGGCACTACCAGAAACAGGCGGCCAGTGGGCTCCTGGACCGGTACGCTAGGGCCGTACTTGAGCAGACGTGCAAGCACCTGCTGTTGGTCGGCGGTCAGATCACCGTCAACCTCGGCGAAATGAGCGAATTCAGCATACAAACCACTAACAGCGGGGACTTTCTGGCTCAGTTGCTCGATTAACTTACCGTGGCGAAAGGCAGAAAGGGCAGGAGCGCCGCGCAGGATCAACATCGTCGGGACAGCCTCAGGAAGGGGGTGTGCTTAGAGGCCGTGCATTGTAGCCTAAACCGGCGCGTCAGGCACTCGAAACGCTGCATCCACCCCTGCCCGAATATCGGTATCTGCTGACGGCCTACAACAGCGCCACCTCTTAAATTGAAAAAGACGGTAAAAACCCTACATTTTGCGCGTACATTTTTGCCCATCGCTAACAGACAAGCCACCCATTGTCGAGATATGGCTGGGCCTGACCTTTGCGTATACTGCACGTTATGTTTGCCCAGACTGCTTTGCGCCAGCGTTGCGCCAAATGGCTCATCGCAACCGGACTCTTACTGCTGCTCGGTGCCTGCGTTGAAAAACCCAGCACACTCGAGCGAGTCAAAGAGGATGGCGTGCTGCGCGTGGTTACCCGCAACAGCCCGGCCACCTACTTCCAGGACCGCAACGGCGAAACCGGCTTCGAGTACGAACTGGTGAAGCGCTTTGCCGACGATCTGGGGGTAGAGCTGAAGATCGAAACCGCCGACAACCTTGATGACCTGTTCGGACAACTGGGCAAGCCACAAGGCCCGGTACTGGCCGCCGCCGGCCTGGTCAGCAGCGAGCAGCGCAAACAACAGGTGCGCTTTTCCCACCCCTACCTGGAAGTCACGCCCCAGATCATTTATCGCAACGGCCGCTCACGCCCTACCGACGTCACCGACCTGGTCGGCAAGCGCATCATGGTGCTCAAGGGCAGCTCCCATGCCGAGCAGTTGGCGGAACTGAAGAAACAGTACCCCAAGCTCAGTTACGAAGAGTCCGAGGCGGTCGAAGTGGTCGACCTGCTGCGCATGGTCGACGAAGGCCAGATCGACCTGACCCTGGTCGACTCCAACGAATTGGCAATGAACCAGGTTTACTTCCCCAACGTACGGGTAGCGTTTGATCTGGGGGATGCCCGCGACCAGCGCTGGGCCGTCGCCGCTGGCGACGACAACAGCCTGCTCAACGAAATCAACACCTTCCTCGACAAGGCCCAAAAGAACGGCACCCTGCAACGCCTGAAAGACCGCTATTACGGCCATGTCGATGTACTTGGCTACGTCGGCGCGTATACCTTCGCCCAACACCTGCAGCAACGCTTGCCACGCTTCGAGAAGCATTTCCAGGCCACGGCCAAGAAAGAAAAGGTTGATTGGCGCCTGCTGGCGGCCATCGGCTACCAAGAGTCGATGTGGCAGGCAGAGGTCACCTCCAAGACCGGCGTTCGCGGGCTGATGATGCTCACCCAACGCACGGCCCAGGCCATGGGCGTCTCCAATCGACTGGACCCCAAGCAGAGCATCAGCGGTGGCGCCAAGTACTTCATGCACGTCAAGAACGAACTGGACGACAAGATCGAAGAGCCGGACCGTACCTGGTTCGCATTGGCGGCCTACAACGTGGGCAGCGGCCACCTGGACGACGCACGCAAACTGGCGGCCCGGGAAGGCCTGAACCCGAACAAGTGGCTGGATGTAAAGAAAATGCTGCCACGCCTGTCGCAAAAGCAGTGGTACAGCAAAACCCGATATGGCTACGCCCGCGGCGGTGAACCCGTGCACTTCGTGGCCAACATCCGTCGCTACTACGACATCCTGACCTGGGTTACGCAGCCACAGCTTGAGGGCAATCAGGTGGCCGAAGGCACGCTGCATGTGCCGGGGGTCAACAAGACCAAACCACCTGAGCAGCCGTCGTCCCTCTGAGCCCCGCTGTCAGTCATCGCGCACTTTCCAGCGGCATGCCCGCTCAGGATCGCGCACGCCGCGCCTTGAAGAACTCAGTGAGAATACTGCCGCATTCTTCGGCCAATACCCCGCCTTCAAACAGCACGCGGTGATTGAGAAAACCCTGGGTAAAAAACTGCCCCTGGCTCTGCACCACCCCGGCTTTAGGCTCCAGCGCCCCGTACACCACACGGGCAATACGCGAATGGACGATCAGCCCTGCGCACATGCTGCACGGCTCCAGCG
This sequence comes from Pseudomonas sp. HLS-6, assembly GCF_002753995.1. Taxonomy (NCBI): domain Bacteria; kingdom Pseudomonadati; phylum Pseudomonadota; class Gammaproteobacteria; order Pseudomonadales; family Pseudomonadaceae; genus Pseudomonas; species Pseudomonas sp. HLS-6. The sequence continues at coordinate 1,179,236 of NZ_CP024478.1, read as the reverse complement.
TCACGTAGAGGGTGCTGCCCGGCAAGCGGTAGTTACTGGCAGCCTGCGCAGCCGCACGAATGGCGACCATCTCGGCATGCGCGCTGGGATCACTGCCACTGATCGGGCAATTGAACCCCCGACCAATGACCTCACCATGCTGCACCAGCACCGCACCCACCGGCACTTCACCCAAGGCCGCGCCTTGGGCCGCAAGGTCCAGGGCCATCTGCATGAAAACCTGATCGCGACTGCGATCAATGATCTGGGGCTGGCGCATCATGCCACCTCGATTGCAGCCATCAGGCCGGTTTCCATGTGATCGATGACATGACAGTGGAACATCCAGGTTCCCGGGTTATCGGCTACCAAGGCGACCTGGGCGCGTTCGTTCTTGCCCAACAGGTAGGTGTCGGTGAAGTACGGCTCGATTTTGCGTCGGTTCGACCCAATCACCTTGAAGGACATGCCATGCAGGTGAACAGGGTGCTGATACTGGGTCATGTTCTTCAGCTCGAAGATGTAACTCTTGCCCTTCTTCAGCGTAGCAATCGGGCGATCAGAGCAGGTCTTGTCCGTGATGTCCCAGGCAACACCATTGATCTGCCACAGGCTCGGCGGTCGATTCTCGGTATTCACCGACACCGAACCTGCCCACTCAAAATTGAAGTGGAGCTTCTCGGCATTGGCCAGATCCGGCTCGGCCACCGGATTGGCCGGCAGCGCTGGCGGCCAGTCACTCGGCGTGTCATTGCTGGCGACCGAGCGCAAGGTACCCAAGCGTACCGGACCATCACGCAGGGAGATTTCCTCACCCGCCGGCGGCACCTTGATCGCCAGACAAATACGCATACCCGGGCCCAACCAGTAGTCCTTGCCCAGCGGACGCGGCGTGATCGGGTTGCCATCCAGCGCATAAATACGCGCCTCGGCATTCCCGCGCAGGTTGATCCGGTAGGTCAGGGTGTTGTCCAGGTTGAGCAAGCGCACGCGGACAATCTGCCCAGCCGGCAGATCGACAACAGCATTGGGTTCACCATTGATGGTGAGCAAGCGCCCTGCCGTACCACCCCGGGCAGCTTCACGAGGCACGCTGAAGGCCACAAAGGCCCCTTGCTCGTCCACATGCCAGCTCTTCAGGCTCAGGGTGCGCTCGTGCTTGAACCCGGTGGGCTCGCGCTCCTCGACAATCAACGGCCCCACCAGCCCGCGTCCCAGCTCCTCACTACTGCTCACATGCGGGTGATACCAGTAGCTACCGGCATCCGGCACACGGAATTTGTAGTCGAAGTATTCGCCCGGCAATACCGGCAGTTGCGAAACGTAGGGTACGCCATCCATTTCCAGCGGCAGGCGAATGCCATGCCAGTGAATAGTTGTAGGAACCGGCAGGTGATTGATGAAGCGTACACGCAGCCATTCGCCCTGACGTACGCGCAACTCGGTGCCCGGCGCCGAAGGCCCAAACGCCCAAGCCGGTGTCTTGTAGCCCGATACCAGCTCCACATCCAAGGGTGCGGCAATCAGCTCGTAGTCATGGCCAGCATTCGGGTCGGTCCTGCCCAGCCAATAGCGCGCAGCGCCACCCGCCCCCAGGCCAACCGCCACCAAGCCAGTAAGGCCACCGAGAATTTGTCGCCGGGTAAAGGACATCGGAGCAAGCACCTCGTACTGCAGACTCAACAGGCTGGCGAACTGTGCCAGCGATGAAGGGCGAATACGATACACCTGCATTTGAGAAAGATTAAGTGAAGACTTTGTCGCACCCGCCTTGTGGCACCCACCCCATCTGCACCAGAATCCGCACGACCAGCCCCTGCCATTGAAAAACCTGGACTGTTGCTCACCTCATAGGGATATCCACGCATGATCGACTTCAACAACAAAGGCTTCTTCAAACTCAAGCAAAACGACGAATACGCCGAACGCGTAACCGCCCTGCTGCTAGACGGCGAACACGTCATCGACGCTTACAAATCAATGCGCGACGGCGTGGTGTTCACCAACAAGCGCATCATCGCAGTGAACGTGCAAGGCCTCACCGGCAGCAAAAAGGATTTCACCTCCCTGCCCTACAAAAATATCGTGGCCTACTCGGTTGAAACTTCCGGAACGTTCGACCTGGACTCGGAGTTGGAAATTTACTTTTCGTCGCTGGGCAAAGTGAAGTTCGAGTTCACCGGCAAGACCGCGATCGTCGAAATTTCCAAGCTTATCTCTGCACATATTTTTGCCTGACAGCACTGCGCGAAGCGGGGTGCCAGCGAGCATGCGGCGCCTGCATCGTTGGCAAGCCAACTCCCACAGGGGACCGCGCAGAACATGGGCGCTCCCTGTGGGATCCAGGCTTGCCCTGGTAACGGTCAATGGCTTCTTCCAGCGTTTCGCCGGGCAACCATTAGAGCAAATCGTGTAAACGCCTGCCGCAGGCGTTTACGCGCCCGAGCGCGATCACATTATTCAGTAACGGCTTGAGCTTCAATCTCCAGGAGCCAGTCTGGGCTCGCCAACCCCGAGACCAAGATCCACGAGGAGGCTGGCAACTTGTCTCCAAATGAGTCATGCAGTGCTCTTGAGATATCGTTCTGAGAATCTGGATTACTCGCATCAGCTCGTATATAGATTCTGAGAATTGTTACATCATTCAAGCGCGCAGGGACTTCTGCCAACAACCTTTCAATGCATTTTAAGCACCGTATTGCTTGCTCGTACATGCCAACGCTGTGCAGAGACTGATCTGCATTGGCTGCAACTTGCCCTGATAAGAAAATGTGATTACTTCCTTTTGAAACAACAGCCTGGCTGAATCCGTATTGTGTGCTATCAAATAAAAAACCTGGATTTATCCTCTTATGCATGAAAACACCAACCTGTAAAAATATTGATTCAAGAGTATCGAGTCATGAACACTGAAGCCACCCGTTTTAGCCCCGAGGTACGTCAACGTGAGCGATGCTTCTGTGCTGCCCGGCTTACCGCCGACGCTTGGCGGAAACCAAGATGCACGGCAGCAAAAAGGATTTCACCTCCCTGCCCTACAAAAATATCGTGACCTACTCGGTTGAAACTTCCGGCACGTTCGACCTGGACTCGGAGTTGGAAATTTACTTTTCGTCGCTGGGCAAAGTGAAGTTCGAGTTCACCGGCAAGACCGCGATCGTCGAGATTTCCAAGCTTATCTTTGCACATATTGTTGCCTGACAGCACTGCGCGAAGCGGGGTGTCAGCGAGCATGCGGCGCCGGCATCATTGGCAAGCCAACGCCGATAGGGATCAGTGCCAGAATCCACTCGGCTTAAAAAACAAACCCCCGCTAAAAAGCGGGGGTTTGTCAGTAGCCTATGCCGAACGCGGGATCATTCCCACTCGATGGTTGCCGGCGGCTTGCTCGACACGTCGTAGGTCACCCGCGAGATGCCATCGATCTCGTTGATGATGCGACCACTGACAGTTTCCAGCAGCTCGTACGGCAGGTGCGCCCAACGGGCGGTCATGAAGTCGATGGTTTCAACGGCACGCAGGGCCACGACCCAGGCGTAACGGCGGCCATCACCTACCACGCCAACGGATTTGACGGGCTGGAACACCACGAACGCCTGGCTGACCTTGTGGTACCAGTCGACCTTGCGCAGCTCTTCGATGAAGATGTGGTCGGCACGACGCAGCAGGTCGGCGTACTCTTTCTTCACCTCACCGAGGATCCGCACGCCCAGGCCTGGGCCCGGGAACGGGTGACGGTAGACCATGTCGTAAGGCAGGCCCAGCTCCAGACCGATACGGCGGACTTCGTCCTTGAACAGCTCGCGCAGCGGCTCGACCAGCTTGAGGTTCATTTCCTCTGGCAGGCCACCAACGTTGTGGTGCGACTTGATCACGTGGGCCTTGCCGCTCTTGGCACCGGCCGACTCGATCACGTCAGGGTAGATGGTGCCCTGGGCCAGGAACTGAATGTTCTCCAGCTTGCTCGCCTCAGCATCGAACACGTCGATGAAGGTGCGACCGATGATCTTGCGCTTCTTCTCCGGGTCGGCTTCGCCGGCCAGATTGGACAGGAACTGCTCCTCGGCGTTGGCACGGATCACCTTGACGCCCATGTTCTCGGCGAACATGGCCATCACTTGCTCACCTTCGTGCAGACGCAGCAGGCCGTTGTCGACGAAGACGCAGGTCAGTTGATCGCCAATGGCACGGTGCAACAGCGCAGCCACCACCGAAGAGTCGACACCGCCAGACAGGCCCAGCAGTACGTTTGCCGAACCCACCTGCTCACGCACCTGGGCAATGGCGTCTTCAACGATGTTCGACGCAGTCCACAGTGCTTCGCAGCCGCAGATGTCGAGGATGAAGCGCGACAGGATGCGACCGCCCTGCTTGGTGTGGGTCACTTCCGGGTGGAACTGCACGCCGTAGTAGCCGCGGGAGTCGTCGGCCATACCGGCGATCGGGCAGCTCGGGGTGCTGGCCAGAATGTGGAAGCCGGCTGGAATCTCGGTAACCTTGTCACCGTGGCTCATCCAGACATCGAGGCCGAATACGCCATCGTCGTCTACATGGTCTTCGATGCCGTCCAGCACGCGGCTCTTGCCGACGACATCGACACGGGCGTAACCAAATTCGCGCAGGTCGGAACCTTCAACCTTGCCGCCCAATTGCTCGGCCATGGTCTGCATGCCGTAGCAGATGCCGAACACAGGTACGCCCAGGTCCCAAACGGCTTGCGGTGCACGTGGGCTGTTGGCTTCGTGGACCGACTCGGGGCCGCCTGCGAGGATGATGCCGCGCGGGGCGAATTCGCGAATCGCTTCATCGTCCATGTCGAACGGATGCAGTTCGCAGTACACACCGATTTCGCGAACGCGACGAGCGATCAGTTGGGTGTACTGGGAACCGAAATCGAGGATCAGGATGCGGTGAGCGTGAATGTCGAGGGCCATGACTCAATCTCGTCAGTGGTAATCGGAAACGACACGGGGCTGTCGATAACAGCCCCGCTTGCTAGTACTGCCAGAAGCATCAACCTACGCGGTAGTTTGGCGCTTCTTTGGTGATCTGCACGTCATGCACGTGGGACTCGGCCATGCCGGCACCGGTGATGCGGACAAACTCAGGCTTGGTGCGCATCTCTTCGATGGTGGCACTGCCGGTGTAACCCATCGAGGAGCGCAGACCGCCCATCAATTGGTGAATGATTGCGGTCAGGGAGCCTTTGTACGGAACGCGACCTTCGATACCTTCCGGTACCAGCTTCTCGGCACCGGCCGAGGAGTCCTGGAAGTAGCGATCGGAAGAGCCCTGGGCCTGGGACATAGCACCCAGCGAACCCATGCCGCGGTACGCCTTGTAGGAGCGGCCCTGGAACAGCTCGATCTCACCTGGCGCTTCTTCGGTACCGGCGAACATCGAACCCATCATTACGCAGGAAGCGCCTGCAACGATGGCTTTGGACAGGTCACCGGAGAAACGGATACCGCCGTCAGCGATCAATGGCACACCGGTGCCTTCCAGTGCAGCAGAGACATTGGCGATGGCGCTGATTTGCGGCACGCCAACACCTGCAACGATACGGGTGGTGCAGATCGAGCCTGGGCCGATACCGACCTTGACCGCATCGGCGCCAGCTTCAACCAGTGCCTTGGCCGCAGCGCCAGTGGCGATGTTGCCGCCGATGACCTGCACTTCCGGGAAGTTTTCCTTGACCCAGCGAACGCGGTCGATAACGCCTTTGGAATGACCGTGAGCGGTGTCGACCACAACCACGTCAACGCCAGCAGCAACCAGTGCGGCAACGCGCTCGCCAGTGTCCTTGCCGGTGCCGACAGCGGCGCCGACGCGCAGACGACCCTGGTCGTCCTTGCTGGCCAGCGGGTAGGCCTTGGCCTTTTCGATGTCCTTGACGGTCATCATGCCCTTGAGGGCGAATTGCTCGTCGACGATCAGGACTTTTTCCAGACGGTGCTTGTGCAGCAGCTCGCGGACTTCGTTCTTGTCGGCGCCTTCGCGGACAGTGACCAGACGCTCTTTCGGCGTCATCACTTCACGCACGGTGGCGTCCAGACGGTTCTCGAAGCGCACGTCACGGGAGGTCACGATACCGACCAGGTCACCCTTGTGCAGTACCGGTACACCGGAGATATTGTTCAGGCGGGTCAATTCGAACAAGTCGCGCACGGTAGCGTCAGCGTCGATGGTGATCGGGTCTTTGACCACGCCAGCCTCGAACTTCTTGACCTTGCGCACTTCGGCAGCCTGCTGCTCGATGGTCATGTTCTTGTGGATGATGCCGATGCCACCTTCCTGTGCCATTGCAATGGCCAGGCGGGCTTCGGTCACGGTATCCATGGCGGCGGAAACCAACGGAATATTCAGCTCGATGCCACGGGTCAAACGGGTCTTGAGACTGACTTCATTGGGCAGTACCTCGGAATAACCAGGCACTAGGAGAATGTCGTCGAAGGTCAGGGCTTCTTGGCTGATACGCAGCATCGCGGGGGCTCCCGGGCGGGAAAAATGGAAGCGCGCCATTATACTCATACCCGGGCCTTCACTCAATGTATAGATGGCCCTTCGGTCAGTTGTCGTTCAATGTCACCTGCACCACGGCCACGGGCTGGTCCAGCCAATCGGCAAATGCTTCGATAAAAGAGGGTTTGAAACCAGCTTCGGCCCAGTTGTTGAAGATAAACCCCAGGTTGGAAAAACCACACGGCTGCAGGAACAGGAAGCCGTTGATATCGTCCTCATGGCCGCACTCGGGGCAGGTGAAGTTATCGGTCTGCCCAGGCATCCACTCTTCCAGGCTCTCGAACAGCGCCTCGCCAACCTCGCGACGGCATTCGGCACACCCGGCCTCCTCCAGAAACCCCTGCACCGGCGTATAGATGCAACGCTTGGTGACCACCTCAAGGCCATTGACCGGCTGATCGAACGGCAGCAGTTCCGGATGCAGCACCACCTTGCGTGCGCCCGGCGCAATGGCATACGCCATGCGATTGCCGGTACGCCCGCAGGTGCTCAGCTGTTCTTCGACAATGTTTTCGCGCACTAGCCAACGCAGGATCGCCCGGGCTCTCGGCTCGTGTACCGGGACCGTGGAAATTTTCGGGACGATGATGCACTGGGTATTCATAACGACGGCCAAACCAATTCAAAGTCGCCAGTTTAACCCGTGCTCAGGCACTCAGATAGCGACCGATCAGTGCAATACCACTGGCCAGCACCAGCCAGGTGACCATGCGCACAAACGCTTCGCGCGACATGTTCAGGGTCAGCCGTCGGCCCACCCACACGCCCAGCAGCATCATCGGCGCCAGGCACAGCGCCAGCAGCAACAACGGCAGGTCGGCATACACACCCGCCAGCAGGAACAGGCTCAGGCGCACCAGCGTACTGCAACTGATCAAGGCACTCTGGGTGGCACGCACCTGATCCTTGGAGAGCAACCGGGCATTGAGGTAGATCGCATAAAGAAAGCCGCCACTCCCGAACAGCGCCCCAAACAGGCCACCAACCGTACCCATTGGCACCACCCAGCCAGGCGCCAGGCGTGCAGGCTTGACGGTCACTGCCAGGCTGTAGACGGCATACGCCGTAATAAACAGCCCCATCAGCAGCAACAGCAGGTCGGACTTGAGGTTGAGCAGGAACACCACACCCAGGGTGCAGCCCAGCGCCATGCACGGCAGCAGACGCATCAGCTCGCTGCGAACCACAGCCTTGCGTGCCGGTAGCCAGTTACCAAACGCCGCCACGAAATCCAGCAGCACCAACAACGGGATAATCCGCGACAACGGCATGAACTGAATCATCACCGGCCCCGCGACCAGCGCTGTACCAAACCCGGCGACACCAAAGACAACGTAGGCCGCACCGACACCCAGCATGATCAGCAGCCAGTCAATCGCCGAAAAGGGAAGTAGGGAAAACACCATTGCCACCGTCATAGCGAGCGACCTCTAAGGAAGACGCGGAAACTTTATCCACTCGCCAGCCATGCCGACTAATATGCAATTCATGCAGAAGGTATCTTTAAAAGGCATAGCTTAATGATCTCCACGCGACAGCTGCGCTACTTCGTTGAAATCGCCGACAGCGGCAGCTTCAGTGCCGCCGCCGAACGCCTGTACATCGCCCAATCGGCCTTGAGCCGGCAGATCAAGGTGCTGGAAGACCTGCTCGACACGCCACTGTTCGAGCGCACCGCCCGCCAGCCGCGCCTGACAACGGCGGGCGAAGCGTTCCTGCCACGCGCACGCAGCCTGCTCAGCGAACTGGAAAAAGCCAGTCGCATGGCCCACGAAATCGGTAATGGCCTGCGCGGTAGCCTTCGCCTCAGTCACTCCAGCACCGTACCGCTGACAGGGCACTTGCTCGCCCGGCTCAGCCGCTACCTGCAGGACAACCCAAAGGTCTCCATGGAGATTGCCCAGCAGTCCTCCGAAGCGCAGCTCGAAGAACTTGTCGAAGGCCGGCTGGAACTGGGCCTGCTGCGCCTCCCCGTACTGCGCCAGCATGAAGCCTTGTGCATTGAGCCACTGTTCGAGGAACCGCTGCTGCTAGCGGTGGCCAGCGACCACCCCTTGGCCAGCACGGCCACAGCCAGCCTGGCGCAATTGCGAGAAGAAGCCTTTATCTCCATCCCCCATCGCCAACGAGGCGGCTTGAGCTACCTGTCTGCGCAGTTATGCATGCAAGCGGGATTCTTTCCCAAGGCTGCGCGAGTGGTGTCACGCAAGACCACGCAACTGCAGTTGATTCAGGCCGGGTTTGGCGTGGCCCTGCTACCGCGCTGTATGAAAGACATCGCGCCCAGCGGACTAACATTCGTGCCCTTGGCCGATGAGGGCTGTACCAGCACCGTGGCCGTCGCCTATCGGCGTGATGCCGGGCCGTTGGTGCAGCAGTTTGTTAAGCACCTGCGTGAACAGGGCTGACTCATCTGCCAACCGTTAATGGTTGCGACTGAACCTTCACTGGATCAAACCGGGTTGGAGGGTGTATCCAACGTGTCGGCCCTGTACTTGTTCAAGGTTACAAAATCTGGGACTGACCAGTTCGGGCCTTTCATCGGCTGGCCTTTTTCGTTTTTGACAAAAACCCCATCTTTGAAAAGCTGCTTATACACCTCAATTAGTTCACCATTGGCGATGACCTCGAACTTGAATTGGACGTACAGATAATCAATCGTCTGGTATGGAACTCTGGGAATGAATGCAGTCAGCACGTCAGCGATGGGCTCATTGATTATGACACTCTCTAGATAACTCATTGCAAACTCCCCACTTCTCTTTATCTGTTTGCCTTCGGTGCGTTTCTTCCGCTTCTACTGCATAAAGCGGGTCCGCTTCTTCATCGCCCCCATAGCCCTCAAGGGTTGCAGTATGAGCATCGTTCCATACACGCCTATCTTCATGCCGAACACTCGATAGCGCTCCAGCCCCTATTTTCTGCCCTCGTCAGTAAACGCTAGGAAAACTCCGATCACGTCATCACTGGCCGCCTGAACTGTGCTGACGTGATCGGAATGTTCTCAATGGTTGTGATTGAACCTTCACTGGATCAAACCGGGTTGGAGGGTGTATCCAGCGTGTCGGTCCTGTACTTGTTCAAGGTTACAAAATCTGGGACTGACCAGTTCGGGCCTTTCATCGGCAGGCCCTTTTCGTTCGTGACAAACACCCCATCATTGAAAAGCTGCTCATACACTTTTATAAGCTCACCATTGGCGATGACCTCAAACTTGAAATGGACATACAGACGATCAATCGTCTGGTATGAGACTCCAGGAATGAATGCAGTCAGCACGTCAGCGATGGACTCATTGATTATGACATCCTCTAAATAACTCATTGCTAACACCTCATTTCATTTTCCATCTGTCGCCGATACGCCTCTTCCGCTTATGCTTTGTAAAGTGGGTCCGCTTCTTCATCGCCCCATAGCCATCAAGGGTTGCCGTATAAGCATCGTTCGATACACGCCTATCCTCATGCCGAGCACTCGATAGCGCTCCAGCCCCTCATTTCTGCCCTCGTCAGTAAACGCTAGGAAAACTCCGCTCACGTCATCACAGGCCGTCTGACCTGTGATGACGTGAGCGGAATACTCTCAATGGTTGCGATTGAACCTTCACCCGATCAAACCGGGCTGGAGGGTGTATCCAACGAGTCGGTCCTGTACTTGTTCAAGGTTACAAAATCTGGGACTGACCAGTTTGGGCCTTTTATAGGCCTGCCTTTTTCGTTCGTGACAAACACACCATCTGTGAAAAGCTGCTCATACACTCTCATAAGTTCACCACTGGCGACGACTTCGAATTTGAATCGAACGTACATATAGTCAATCATTGGGTATGAGGAGATGGGAATTAATGCCGTCAGCACGTCAGCGATGGGCTCATTGACTATGACCTTCTCTAGATAACTCATTGCTCACACCCCTTTTCTCTTTATCTGTTTATATTCGGTCCGCTTCTACTGCATAAAACGGGTCCGTTTCTTCATCGCCCCATGGTCATCAAGGGTTGCCATATAAGCATCGTTCCATACGCGCTTATCTTCACTCCGAGCACTCGATAGCGCTCCAGCCCCTCACTTCTGCCCTTGTCAGTAAACGCCAGGAAAACTCCGGTCACGTCAGCACAGGCCGCCTGACCTAAGCTGAGTGATCGGAATGTTCTCAATGGTTGTGATTGAACTTTCACTGGATCAAACCGGGTTGGAGTGTGTATCCAACGAGTCGGTCCTGTACTTGTTCAAGGTTACAAAATCTGGGACTGACCAGTTCGGGCCTTTCATCGGCAGGCCTTTTTCGTTCGTGATAAACACCCCATCATTGAAAAGCTGTCTATACACGTTAATAAGCTCACCGTTGGCGATGACCTCAAACTTGAAATGGACATACAGACGATCAATCGTCTGATATGAAACTCCAGGAATGAATGCCGTCAGCACGTCAGCGATGGGCTCATTGATTATGACATCCTCTAGATAACTCATTTCAAACTCCCCAAAATGCATTGAGTATCGTGGTGAAAAGGCTGCCACCGTAAATTTCATTGACTTATGCTGCGTGCGTTACGCGCTATTTTTCGTGACCGTCAGGTATTCAAGGGCCTACAGCCATCTTTGAGTTGTTTCCAGCGCAGAGGCATTGCCCAATACCCCGAGATTGGCCATTGCAGCATTAATGTCAGCCTACACTTGCTGCACATACCGCTTTGCCTTGTGTCTGCATGACAGCTAATCAACTTTAGCCAGAGGGCGTATATCAGCCGATTCCAGAATTAATGCAGGACTTCTCCTAAGCGAACGAATGAATGGCTCAACGTTTCCCTAAACAACCCTCACTGTTCGGCTGCAGCGCAGGTCATTGACCACACGCATGGAGCATTCGATTTAACCCACTCTCAAGCCAGCGGCGATGCAACGGCCCGACGCGACCGGCTGCATTCGAACCGTCGATAGCGCGCAATGCGCTCACAATCCTTTATGATGCGGCCCATGATCAGAGACCCTTTCGAACGACTCGGTCTGGACCGCGAAGTCCTGACCGTCAGCCAACTCAACGGCCGCGCCCGGGTGCTGCTTGAAGATGTTTTCAGCAGTATCTGGGTCGAGGGCGAGATATCCAACCTCGCCCGCCCGGCCTCCGGCCATATCTATTTCACCCTCAAGGACAGTGGTGCCCAGGTGCGCTGCGCGCTGTTTCGCAACAACGCCGCACGGGTGCGTCAAGCGTTGCGCGATGGCCTGGCGGTCAAGGTGCGCGGCAAGGTCTCTCTGTTTGAGGGGCGTGGCGACTACCAGCTGATTCTCGACACCGTGGAACCGGCCGGTGATGGCGCCTTGCGCCTGGCCTTCGAGGCGCTGAAGGAAAAGCTCGGCGCCGAAGGCCTGTTCAGCAGCGAGCGCAAGGTTGCCTTGCCCGCGCATCCGCAGCGCATTGGCATTATCAGCTCACCCACCGGCGCGGTGATCCGCGACATCATCAGTGTCTTTCGGCGCCGTGCGCCGCAGGTTGAGCTGACCCTGATCCCGACTGCCGTGCAGGGCCGTGAAGCCATCGGGCAAATTGTTCGCGCACTGCAACGGGCCGACAGCCTGGGTTTCGACGCGCTGATCCTGGCCCGTGGCGGCGGCTCGCTTGAAGACCTCTGGTGCTTCAACGAAGAGGATGTGGCCCGGGCCATCGCCGCCTGCGTAACACCGATCGTCAGCGCAGTCGGCCATGAAACCGACGTTTCGATCAGCGACTTCGTCGCCGACGTTCGCGCGCCTACCCCGTCGGCTGCAGCCGAACTGTTGGCGCCAGACAGCAGTGACCTGCAACGGCGCATCGACAGCCTGCAACGGCGCCTGCTGCTGCAGATGCAAAACCGTCTGGCCCATGCGCGCCTGCGTGTCGAAGGCCTGAGCCGACGCCTGCGCCACCCCGGCGAACGGCTGCGCCAGCAAGCACAACGCCTGGATGACCTGGATATGCGCCTGCGCCGCGCATTCGAGCAACGCCTGAACCAGCGCCGCGAGCGCCTGGCCCGGCTTGACACACGGCTGGCCGCGCAGCACCCCGGGCGCACACTGGCACTGCTCAAGCAACGCCTGGACAGCCTCTCCGAGCGCCTGCCACGCGCCATGCGTGAAGCCCTGAAGGATCGTCGCCAGCAGTTGCAGGCCACCGTCCAGACCCTGCAGGTGGTCAGCCCGCTGGCCACCCTGGGCCGCGGCTACAGCATCCTGCTGGATGAGCGTGGCCAGGCCATTCGCAGCGCCAGCCAGACCCAAAACGGCCAACGCCTGACTGCGCGCCTCGGCGAAGGTCAGTTACAGGTACGCGTCGAAGACAACCACCAGACCCCGGTCACGCTTTCTCTACTGGATTGATCCATGCCCCGTCTGCTCGCTTTTCTGCTTTGCCTGACACTGGCCGGCACCGCCCACGCCAGCTACATCACCCAGAAACTGAACAAGCCGGTGCCTGGCGGCGTCGCAGTCATTGACTTGGGCCCAGGCGCTCAGGCGCCCAATGCTCGCTTCGATGGCAAACCGGTGCTGGTGGTAAAGGAACAGGACAAATGGCTGGCTATTGTCGGCGTGCCCCTGACTCAGAAACCCGGCCCGGCGACACTCAGCCTCGGCACGCGGACGCTGGCTTTTACCGTCGGCAGCAAGCAATACCCGGAGCAGCACATCACCCTGAAGAACAAGCGCCAGGTCAATCCCAACCCGGCTGACCTGAAGCGCATCGACGCCGAACTGGCCGAACAGGTTCGCGCCTACCGCAGCTTCAGCCCAGGCTTGCCAAGCAACCTGCTACTCGACAAGCCGGTCAACGGCCCCCTGTCCAGCCGCTTTGGCGTACGTCGGTTCTTCAACGGCGAAGAGCGCAATCCCCATGCGGGCCTGGACTTCGCCGTACCGGCCGGCACGCCAATCAAGACGCCGGCCAATGGCAAGGTCATCCTGGTCGGTAACTACTTCTTCAATGGCAATACCGTTTTCGTCGACCACGGCCAAGGCTTTATCAGCATGTTCTGCCACATGTCGAAAATCGACGTGAAACCCGGGCAGACGCTGAGTCGCGGCGCCGTCATCGGGCGGGTGGGTTCCACCGGGCGCGCCACTGGCCCGCACATGCACTGGAACATCAGCCTGAACGATGCACGGGTCGATCCGGCCATTTTCATCGGTGCCTTCCAGCCCTGAGGCAGGTTTGCGCCATTTAAAAAGACCGCGCAATTGGCGCGATCTTTTGCGCTATGAAGCGCTATAAAATCTCGCAAAAAAGTACTTTTTAAGCATTTCTATCAATTTTTTTCGAGTGCTTGCCATCTTTCACCCCACTGGGTAGGGTTGAGCTCATGAAAACCTTCCAGAACCTCTTCCTGCTTCGCCAACACCGCAGCCTTTGCCTGGTCAGTGCCCGACTACCAAGCTGAATCGCGTCGCCTCGCCTTTTCATCTTTTTGTTTGCTCGGCGGGCCCCTTTCAAGGCCGCACATTAAAGGATTGCTTCCATGTCCATGCTCAAAGACCCTTCGAAAAAATACCGCGCGTTTCCGACCATCGACTTGCCGGATCGTACCTGGCCATCGAAGACCATCACCCAGGCGCCGATCTGGTGCAGCTCGGACTTGCGTGACGGTAACCAGTCGCTGATCGAACCAATGGACTCGGCGAAGAAGCTGCGTTTCTGGAAGACCCTGGTCAGCGTTGGTGTGAAAGAGATCGAGGCATCGTTCCCTTCCGCCTCGCAAACCGACTTCGATTTCGTTCGCACCCTGATCGAAGACGGCCACATTCCTGACGACACCACCATTCAAGTGTTGACCCAGGCTCGTGAAGACTTGATCGCCCGTACCTTCGAGTCGCTGCGCGGCGCGAAAAAGGCCATCGTCCACCTGTACAACGCCACCAGCCCATCGTTCCGTCGCATTGTCTTCAACCAGGACAAGCAAGGCGTGAAAGACATCGCGGTGAACGCAGCCAAGCTGTTCGTCAAATATGCCGCCCAGCAGCCGGACACCCACTGGACGTTCGAGTACTCGCCAGAAACCTTCAGCGCCACCGAAATGGAGTTCGCCAAGGAAGTCTGCGATGCGGTGATCGAAGTCTGGAACCCGACCCCGGAACACAAGGTCATCCTCAACCTGCCGGCCACCGTTGAAGTATCGACGCCGAACGTCTACGCCGACCAGATCGAGTGGTTCTGCCGCAACATCTCGCGTCGTGACAGCGTGATCATCAGCCTGCACACCCACAACGACCGCGGTACCGGCGTTGCTGCCACCGAGTTGGGCCTGATGGCGGGCGCCGACCGCGCCGAAGGCTGCCTGTTCGGCAACGGCGAGCGTACCGGCAACGTCGACCTGGTGACCTTGGCACTGAACCTCTACACCCAGGGTATCGACCCTCAACTGGACTTCTCCGACATCGACGGCGTGCGCAAGGTGGTCGAGGAGTGCAACCAGCTGCCCGTGCACCCACGTCATCCGTATGTTGGCGACCTGGTTCACACAGCGTTCTCCGGCTCCCACCAGGATGCCATCCGCAAGGGCTTTGCCCAGCAGAAAGATGACGCCCTCTGGGAAGTACCGTACCTGCCGATCGACCCGGCCGACATCGGCCGCAGCTACGAGGCAGTGATTCGCGTGAACAGCCAGTCCGGCAAGGGCGGTATCACCTACCTGCTCGAACAGGAATACGGCATCAGCCTGCCGCGTCGCATGCAGATCGAGTTCAGCCAGGTCGTACAGGGTGAAACCGACCGCCTGGGCCTGGAAATGAGCGCTCAGCAGATCTACAACTTGCTGCACCGTGAATACCTGCAGGCCAACTCGCCGTATGCGCTGGTCAGCCACCGCCTGCAGGAAGAGAACGGTCACAGCGCCGTGGAAGTGGAAGTCGCTGGCGAAGGAGAGACCACCCTGCACTGGCGCGGCAAGGGCAACGGCGCCCTGGAAGCACTGGTTGCCGGCTTGCCGGTTGCTGTCGAAATCATGGACTACAACGAGCATGCGATCGGTGCCGGGACCAACGCCAAGGCGGCGGCCTACATCGAGCTGCGCGTGGCCGGTGGCCGCCCAGTGCATGGCGTCGGTATCGATGAAAACATCACCACCGCCAGCTTCAAGGCCTTGTTCAGCGCCCTGAACCGCTCGCTGAGCCAACAGGCCGCCAAAGCCGCGTAAACCGGCCTGGCACCCAGCCGTTGAAAACGCCCGCCTCGAAAGAGTCGGGCACAGGCTACCGAAGAACCCTCGCTTTTATTGCGGGGGTTCTTTTTTTTAAGCCAAAGACCGCGCAGCCTGTAGGAGCCGGGCTTGCCCGCGATGAGGCGCAGCGGACTCACTGGCCCCCGCCGAAGCCATTGCAGGCAAACCTACACAACGATGCAGGTGCAGACTGGCTCCTATGTTTCTGACAGGCAAAAAAAAGGTGCGCCGACCAAGCGCACCTAAAGCCGTGTAGCACATAACGAATAGGGATCAGTCCAGCAGGGCCAAGGCCTCGGCGCTGCAGGCCTGGATACGCGCCCAGTCACGGTCCTTGACCCAGGCGCTGTTGAACATCCAGGTCCCGCCCACGCACATCACATTGGGCTGGGACATGTAGCTCTTCAGATTACTTTCATTCACCCCGCCAGTCGGGCAGAAACGCACCTCACCAAACGGGCCTCCAAAGGCTTTGATCGCTGCGACGCCACCACTGATTTCCGCTGGAAACAGCTTGAAGCGACGGTAGCCCAGGGCATAGCCCATCATGATTTCCGAAGCGCTGCTGATGCCCGGCAGCAATGGCAAGGCGCTTTCGACGCCCGCCTCAAGGATGTCCTGGGTACAGCCGGGGGTGACGATGAACTGGGCACCCGCCGCCTCAACCGCCTTCAGCATCGAGCGGTCGAGCACGGTGCCGGCACCAATGCACAACTCGGGGCGTTGCTCACGCAGCATACGAATGGCTTTCAGGCCATGTTCGGAGCGCAGGGTGATCTCCAGGGTCTTCAGGCCACCTGCGGCCAGCGCATCGGCCAGCGGCAGAATGTCTTCCTCGCGGGCAATGGTAATCACCGGAAGGATGCGCGCCTCACCGCAGATACGGTCGATCTGCGCGATTTTGTCGGCCATGGAGATGCCCGGTTGCGAATGTTCATGCGTGGTCATAACGGCGGGTCCTTGGCTCATGGGCACCAGAAAATATCCAGGGAAGCGTGTAGAAAGGCGCGAATTGGCATTTCGGCAGGGTCATCCCCTGCCAGCGCGGCGCGCAGGGTAGCGAGTTTGCCTTGCCCTTGCACGGACAAGGCAGTGAATGCGGCAGTCCCCAGCAAGGCACGGGTCATGCTCAGGCGCTGATGCGGAACACTCGGTGCCAGCATGGGCAGGCAACGTCGAGGGCTGTCGGCTGCCAGGCCTTGGGCAAGGTTCGGGCTGGCCGGAAACAGCGACGCTGTATGCCCGTCATCGCCCATACCCAGCACCAGCACATCAATCGGCGGCAACTCGGCCAAGGCCTGATCGGCGTCCAGGGCAGCCGCTTCAAGGCTGGCACTGGCACGATACAGGCCAATAAAACGAGCCTTGGCCGCCGCCCCGACCAACAGGTAGCGCTTGAGCAGCCCGGCATTACTGTCGACATGCTCCACCGGCACCCAGCGCTCATCCGCAAGGCTGACCACTACCTTTGACCAGTCCAGCGACCGGCGTGCCAGGCATTGGAAAAACATCACCGGGCTACGACCACCAGAGACGACCAGGGTGGCCTGCCCGTTGGCGGCAATGGCCGCACTCAGGCGCTCGGCGACATTCTTGGCCAGGTCTTCAGCCTGCAGCGCCGGGCTTGCATAGGTATGCGTCGCCACGTTAGCCGGCCATTGCAGTTCAGATATCGCCATACCACGACCTCCCATCACGGGTTATCAGCGCGATCGAGCTCATCGGCCCCCAGGACCCGGCGGCGTAGGGCTTGGGCGCTTCGCCCGAACTCTTCCAACCGGCAATCAACTGGTCGCACCACTTCCACGCGTATTCGATTTCATCCTTGCGCACAAACAGGTTCTGATTGCCGCGCATCACTTCCAACAACAACCGCTCGTAGGCATCGGGGATGCGTGTACTGCGGTAGGTGTCGGAGAAATTCAATTGCAACGGGCCGCTGCGTAACTGCATGCCCTTGTCCAGGCCCTGCTCCTTGGTCATCACCCGCAAAGAAATACCTTCGTCCGGCTGCAAACGAATGATCAGCTTGTTACCGATCTGTAAACGCTGCTCCGGCGCGAAGATGTAGTGCGGCGGTTCCTTGAAGTGGATGACGATCTGCGACAATTTCTGCGGCATCCGCTTGCCGGTACGCAGGTAGAACGGCACACCGGCCCAGCGCCAGTTGCGAATGTCGGCACGCAAGGCAACAAAGGTTTCGGTATTGCTTTGCGGGTTGGCGTTGTCTTCTTCCAGGTATCCCGGTACCGGGCGCCCCTCACTGTAACCGGCGATGTACTGGCCACGTACCACGCGGCTGCCGAGGCCTTCACCGGTGATCGGCGCCAGCGCCTTGAGCACCTTGACCTTCTCATCACGGATACTGTCGGCCGACAGGTCGCTGGGCGGGTCCATGGCGATCAGGCAAAGCAATTGCAGCAGGTGGTTCTGAATCATGTCCCGTAGCTGGCCGGCCTTGTCGAAGTAGCCCCAGCGCCCTTCGATACCCACCTTCTCCGCCACGGTGATCTCCACATGGGAGATCGAATTCTGGTTCCACTGGGTTTCGAACAGGCTGTTGGCGAAGCGCAGCGCAATCAGGTTCTGGACGGTTTCCTTGCCCAGGTAATGGTCGATGCGGTAGACCCGGTTTTCCGGGAAAAACTGCGCCACGGCATCATTGACCCGCCGTGACGACTCCAGGTCGTGGCCAATCGGTTTTTCCAGCACAACCCGGGTACGCGGGCCGAGGCCGACCTTGTCGAGGTTTTCGCAGATGCCGCCATAAACCGCTGCAGGCGTTGCGAAGTAGGCGATCAGTGGCGCCTGGGGAGCGACCTTTTCGGCGAGCGTCTGATAGTCATCCGCCTTGAGAAAGTCCACATGCAGGTAACTCAGGCGAGCCAGGAAGCGCTGCAGAGGGATGACCTCTATCTGCCCGGCCTCGACGAATTCATGCAGGTGCGCTTCGATTCGCTGCAGGTGCTCCTCGACGCTGCCCGGCTCGCGGGCCAATGCCAACACCTGGGTGTCGGCATGCAACAGCCCGGCGCGATCCAGCTGATACAGCGCCGGAAACAGCTTGCGCAATGCCAGGTCGCCAAGGGCGCCAAACAGGGCAAACGTACAAGGCTCAACGGAGATCGAAGACATGATGTTGGTTCTTTTATCAAGTTGACGTACAAATACCCTGTTCAAGGGCAGTAATCAAGGGGATTATGTAGTAATAAACACAACATTTGACCCCTTGGACAGATTCAAGTGGTGAAGCAATCAGGCCATCAGTACGATAGGCCACCCCCAAAAAGCCCGCTGCTGCCCGCTATTGGCTGCATCCTCGACCCAAGGACATAAACCATGGACCGCGTGCGAAACCTCCTGGAACAGATCCAGGGCCGCCTTGAAGAGCTGAACAAGGCCGAGCGCAAAGTCGCCGAAGTCATCCTGCTCAACCCTCAGCAAGCGACGCGCTTCAGCATTGCCGCCCTGGCCCAGGCGGCCAAGGTCAGCGAACCGACCGTGAACCGCTTCTGCCGCTCGTTCGATGTCAGCGGCTACCCTGAACTCAAACTGCAACTGGCGCAGAGCCTGGCCAGTGGCGCCGCCTACGTCAGCCGCGCTGTCGAGGCCGACGATGATCCGGCCGCCTACACCCAGAAAATCTTCGGCAGTGCCATCGCCTCGCTGGACAGTGCCTGCCAGCAACTCGACCCGCAGTTGATCAGCCGCGCCGTCGACATGCTGATCCAGGCCCGGCAGATCCACTTCTTCGGCCTCGGCGCCTCGGCCCCAGTGGCTCTGGATGCCCAACACAAGTTCTTCCGTTTCAACCTTGCCGTGTCGGCCCATGCCGATGTCCTGATGCAGCGCATGCTGGCGTCGGTGGCGCACACCGGCGAACTGTTCGTGATCATTTCCTACACAGGGCGCACCCGCGAACTGGTCGAAGTCGCACGCCTGGCCCGTGAAAACGGTGCCTCGGTGCTCGGCCTGACCGCTGCCGGCTCACCACTGGCCAAGGCCAGCAGCCTTAGCCTGAACATCCCGCTGCCGGAAGACACCGACATCTACATGCCGATGACCTCGCGGATCATCCAGCTGACGGTACTCGATGTACTGGCAACCGGCATGACCCTGCGCCGTGGCGTGGACTTCCAGCCACACCTGCGCAAAATCAAGGAAAGCCTCAACGCCAGCCGCTACCCGATCGACGACGAACTCAATTGAACAGGTGCGCCTGCAGCCGCAGATGAGCCTGCTCGCCCGGTGCCAGGCTCAGGCTGTCGTTGTGGCCACTGGTCGCCTCGACGCAGACAAAGCCGAGGGTTTCGCTGCCACTGACACCCATCAGCGGCCGACTACCGGGGTGCCAGACCACCGTGTCCTCGCTGTCGCCCATGTCAATGCACAGCTGGCGCTTCCAGGCCGGGTCGTGCAGTTGTAGCGTTGCCGCATTCTGGAACACCCGCTGACAGCCGCCCAGCACTTTCAGCTCACCTTTCTGCCGGCAGGTTTGACGACTCAATTGGTCGTAACCTTCCGCACCTTCGAGCCCAGACAGCGCTATCTTTGAGACGTCACTGATACGCCAGTAAGCCAGCAGCGCATGACTCAACTGGCAGGGCAAGCTGTCCTGATGCTCAGTACGCAACTGCAACTCCATGCCATCACCGAGCCGCGCCTGCAAGTCAACCTGCCAGTCACACAGCTGCAAACGCCAGGTCAGGCTAACCCCTTCGGCATCCTCTGAGCTGTCGATCAGCTTCCAGTCCAGCAGGCGTGCCCAACCATGAGAAGGCCAGAGGTCTTCACTGGGGTGACGACCGTACCAGGGCCAGCACACCGGCACACCGCCACGGATCGCCCCAACCTGTGGCCACTGTGCGGCACACCACAACCACGGGCGCTGGCCCTGCGGCTGAAAATGCAGCAACTGGGCGCCCTGACGACTGAACACCGCCTGGCAACGTGGGTGATCAATGATCAGCACGTCGCGCTGCTGATGGCGCTCCCACTCAAAGGTCGGACGCGGCCGGCGCGAGGTGAAAAAGCGCTGGAGCGGATGCTCTTGCATGGCTAGGAACTCTGATTGACTGACGGGCTTTATCGCCAGCCAGCTCAGCACCTACAGGCAGGTGCTGAGCAAGCCGACAATCAGCTGCAACAAATGGCGTAAATTTACAACATATTACGTCAGAACACCGACTGAATCTTCAAGCCGGCGACGACCGCGTTGTCCACCTCATCCACACCCCCTGGGCTGCGGATGTACTGCAGGTTCGGCCGTACGGTCAGCCAGTTGGTGACGTGAAAACCGTAGTACAGCTCGGCGTTGTACTCGGTCTTCTGGACAGGGACGAACGCCGGGTTGTCGTAGTCGTTGATACCACTGACATCATTGAGCAACTCTGCACGTTTTTTCACATCGTCGTTCACGTGAATACGCGCCACGCCAAAGCCGATGTCGTCCTTGGGTCGCCCGTCAAAGGCACCTTTGTAGACCAGGCCGACCTGCTGGTAGTTATCGACCACGTTGGTGGCCTTGTCGTGAACGGTGAAGTTGGCGAAAAGGCTCAAACCACGTGCGGCATCGCCGTTGTGCGCAGTAACCTGCTGCTGGGCGACAACCCACCAGCCATGCTTGCTGCTGTGCGATTTGAAGTCATTACCGGTTAGCGCTTGCGGTTGGCCATTGATGTCTTCAAAGACATCGTCAGCCTTGGCGGTGCTGTAGTAGTAACCCAGACGGTACTCACCCGGCAGGTCGTTGACCTTGGGCGACCAGACCATTTCCACCGGCAGGATCATGCCCTTGGTACCACTGCCACTGAGCTTGAAGCCGTTGCCGGTTTCCAGGTTGGACGGGTTCTGCTCAAACACGCCGACCTGAGCGAAGAACTCCGGGGTAATGTTGTACTTGACCCGCAACGCCCACTGGCTGACGGGCCAGTTGTACCAGATGCTGCCAACCCAGTTGCCAACCTGGGATCCACAGAACGCCAGGTTCTGGAAGTCGCAGGGGAAGCTGTTGAAGTCCTCGCCCGGGCCGAAGCGACCGACTTTGACGTCCAGCGCCTGATCGAAATACTGCTGCTTGATCCACATCTGGGTCAGCCGCCAAGTCTGGCCGCGCCCCCACACTTCCTGCACCGAACTGAACTGCCCGGCACGCGGATCACTGATGCGGTCGTTGGACAGGTTACGGCCACTGCGTTCCGTAACGGCCAGCTTGAACTCGGTATCCTGCCAACCGAGGATCTTTTCCAGGTCCAGCTTCACGCCCAAGGCAAACTGGTCGCTGTAGCGCGCCGTCTTGTCATCGTTGTAGCCACCGCTGAGGTTGCCAGCCACCTCGCCCACGTACTCCAGCGAGAAGTCGTAACCCTTCTCCAGCAACTCGGTACGCGTGCCGCCCCAATCTCCGGTCATCCATTTCGATTCCGGGTCGAAAGCACCGGCAGCATGAGCACCACCGTTTACCCCGAACGCGGCCAGCAAGGTCAGCGGAGCCAGCGACCTGATGCGTTTGTAATGAGCCATCCCTTGTTTCCTCGTCTTATTGTTATCGATGGATTTACACGTCCTGCAAACGGCTCAGCGCCCCTTGAACTGCGCCACATTGTCCTTGGCTACATTGTCCTTGGGCGCATGCACTTGCGGGTTGCCGACCACACCCAATCGCTCACCCGTTACGGCGTCGAACAGCAACACCCGCGCCGGGTCGAACTGCAGGTTCAGGTTGTCCCCCACCTGCACCGGGCAGTCAGGCGCCAGGCGACAGCAGACTTTGGTGCCGTTGAGGCTGACGAACACCAGAGTGTCCGGGCCGGTAGGTTCGATCACCTGCACCTCGGCACGAATACTGGGCAGGCCATTGGGCTGTTCCGGTGCCAGGCAGACTTGTTCGGGGCGAATGCCCAGAATCACTTCACGCTCTTCCAGGCCCGCATCGTCGATGCCCATCGGCAACTCGCAGCGCGCCTGACCACTGTCGAGCAGCGCCAGCAGCCGACTGTCCTTGCGCTGCAGACGCAAAGGAATGAAGTTCATCGGCGGAGAGCCAATGAAACTGGCGACGAACAGGTTGGCCGGGTCGTTATAGATCTGCTGCGGGGTTCCGAACTGCTGGATCAGCCCGTCCTTCATCACCGCGACCTTGTCGCCCAGGGTCATCGCTTCGATCTGGTCGTGAGTCACGTAGACCGTGGTGGTCTTCAAGCGTTGGTGCATCAGCTTGATCTCGGTGCGCATCTCCACCCGCAACTTGGCGTCGAGGTTGGACAGTGGCTCATCGAACAGGTAGATCTTCGGCCGCCGCGCCAACGCCCGGCCCATCGCCACGCGCTGTTGTTGACCACCCGAGAGCTGACCGGGCTTGCGATTGAGCAAGTGCTCGATCTGCAGCAGCCTGGACACCCGCGCCACCTCTTCTTCGATGGCGGCGGCGGGCATCTTGCGGATCTTCAGGCCGAAGGCGATGTTCTCCCGCACGTTCATGGTCGGGTACAGCGCATAGGACTGAAAGACCATGGCAATGTCCCGGTCCTTCGGGCTCATGCCGCTGATATCAGCCTCATCCACCAGGATCGCCCCGCCGCTGATCTGCTCCAGCCCGGCGATGCAGTTCATCAAGGTCGACTTGCCGCAGCCCGAGGGGCCAACCAGAATCAGGAACTCGCCCGAGTCGATCTTCAGCTCGATGTTCTTCAAGGTGTCCGGCAGGCCACTGCCGTAGGTCTTGTTGACGTTGCGCAATTCAAGCGTTGCCATAATTCACCCCTTGACCGCGCCGGCAGTGAGCCCGCGCAGGAAATACTTGCCAGCCATCACATAGACCAACAGGGTCGGTAACCCGGCGATCATCGCCGCCGCCATGTCGACGTTGTATTCCTTGACCCCGGTACTGGTGTTGACCAGGTTGTTCAGCGCCACCGTGATTGGCTGGGCATCGCCGCTGGCGAACACCACGCCGAAAAGAAAGTCGTTCCAGATCTGCGTGAACTGCCAGATCAGGCAGACCATGATGATCGGCACCGACATGGGCAGCAGGATCTTCCCGAAGATGGTGAAGAAGCCCGCACCATCGAGCCGTGCCGCCCGCACCAGAGCATCCGGGACACTGGTGTAGTAGTTGCGAAAGAACAGCGTGGTAAAGGCCAGGCCATAGACGATATGCACCAGCACAAGGCCCGTGGTGGTGCTGGCCAGGCCCAGCTTGCCGAGGGTGAACGAGGCCGGCAGCAGCACGGTCTGAAACGGCAGAAAGCAACCGAACAACAGCAAGCCGAAAAACAACTGCGAGCCACGGAAGCGCCACATCGACAGCACATACCCGTTAAGCGCCCCCAACAGCGTCGAAACCACCACCGCCGGTACGGTGATTTTCACCGAGTTCCAGAAGTAGCCACCCACGGTGTCCCAAGCCTTGATCCAGCCGATGCCCGTGATCACCTCGGGCCAGCTCAGCAAGTTGCCGGTGCGGATGTCATCCGGTGATTTGAAGCTGGTCAGCAGCATCACGATCAGCGGGATCAGGTAGACCGCGCAGGCCAGCAGCAAGGTGCCGTAGATGGCCAGGCGGCTGAGGCTGAAGCCACGCGAAGCAAGAGGCTTAGTCATGGCGCTTGTTCCTCAATTCCGAGTACAGGTAAGGCACCAGGATGGACAGGATCGCCCCCAGCATCAGAATCGCGCTGGCCGAGCCCATGCCCATCTGCCCGCGGCTGAAGGTGAAGGCGTACATGAACATCGCCGGCAAGTCGGAGGCGTAGCCCGGGCCACCTGCAGTCATCGCGGCGACCAGGTCGAAACTCTTGATCGCAATGTGCGCCAGGATCATCAGTGCACTGAAAAACACCGGGCGCAGGCTCGGCAGGACAATGCGCAGGTAAATACTCGGCAGGCTTGCCCCATCGACCTGGGCGGCACGGATGATCGACTGATCGACACCCCGCAGGCCCGCCAGGAACAAGGCCATGACAAAGCCCGAGGCCTGCCACACCGCGGCAATCACCAGGCAGTAGACAACGCGGTCCGGATCGACCAGCCAGTCCAGGCGGAAGCCCTCCCAGCCCCAATCACGCAGCAGCTTGTCCAGGCCCAGGCCGGGGTTGAGCAACCACTTCCAGGCAGTACCGGTGACAATCATCGACAGCGCCATCGGGTACAGGTAGATGGTGCGGATAAAGCCTTCACGGCGGATGCGCTGATCGAGCAACACCGCCAGCAGCACGCCGACCACCAGGCTGATGCTGATGAACAGCCCACCGAACACCAGCAGGTTCTTGCTCGCCACCCACCAACGGTCGTTCTCCAGCAGCTTGGCGTACTGCGCCAGCCCTACCCATTTGTAGCTGGGCATGAAACTGGAGTTGGTGAACGACAGCAGGAAGGTCCAGAAGATGTAGCCATAGAACCCCACCAGGACGATCAGCATGCTTGGCGCCAGCACCAGTTTTGGCAGCCAGCGTTGCAATGCGTCGAGGGGCGAGGCCTTGTTGAGTGCAACAACAGTGCTCATCGTGGAAATCTCGAATGGAGGGCGGCGCGAAGCACCGCATCGCCGGCAAGGCCGGCTCCTACAGCGGGTAGAGCAGGCTCACAGCCTCACTTGGCCGACTTGATCGCCGAACTCAGTTGCTTGACCGCCTTGGCCGGATCGGCGCTCGGGTCATTGAGGAAGTTGGTGACCACATCGAAGATGGCCCCCTGCACGGCAAGCGACGTGGCCATGTTGTGCGCCATGCTCGGTTGCAGGCCGTCACCTTTTTCGGCGTCCTTGAAGTCCACCGACGACTTCTGCGTGCAGGCGTCGAACAGGCTCATGTCCATGTCCTGACGCACCGGCAGCGAGCCTTTGTTCCGGTTGAACACGGTCTGGAACTCAGGCTCCAGCGCGACCTTGGCCAGATCGTTCTGGGCCTTGATGTCGTTCGCGTTCTTGAGTTTGAACATCGCCAGCGAGTCGATGTTGTAGGTAAAACTGCCCTGGGTTCCGGGGAAGGCCACGCACAAGTAGTCCTTGCCGGCGACCTTGCCTGCAGCGGTCCACTCGCTCTTGGCCCAGTCGCCCATGATCTGCATGCCCGCCTTGCCGCTGATGACCTCGGCCGCCGCAATGTTCCAGTCACGCCCCGCGCGGTTCGGGTCCATGTAGGTGCCCAGGCGCTGCAAGGTCTTGAACACCTCGACCATTTTCTCGCCGGTCAGGGCCTGCTCATCAAGCTCGACGAAGGCCGCGTGATAGCCCTTGGTCCCCAGAATGCTCAGTGCCAGGTCTTCGAAAACCGTGCTGTCCTGCCATGGCTGACCGCCATGGGCGAGCGCAGTGAAGCCTGCAGCCTTGAGTTTGTCGGCAGCAGCAAAGAGCTCATCAAGGGTGGTCGGCACCTTGGCACCGGCTTTCTCGAACACCTGCGGGTTGATCCACAGCCAGTTGACCCGGTGGATATTCACCGGCACCGCAACGTAGTGACCGTCGTACTTCATGATGTCGGCGACTTGTTTGGGCAGCAACGCATCCCAGTGGTTGGCCTTGGACACGTCATCCAGTTCAGTCAGCAGGCCGAGGGCGCCCCACTCCTGGATGTCCGGCCCCTTGATCTGGGCGGCGGCAGGGGGGTTACCGGAAATGGCCCGGGTTTTCAGCACGGTCATGGCGGCTGCACCACCGCCACCGGCAACGGCGTTGTCCTTCCAGACGAAACCGTCTTTCTTGACCTGTTCCTTCAGGGTTTCCACGGCCTTTGCTTCACCACCGGACGTCCACCAGTGCAGCACTTCCACTGTACCGGGATCGGCAGCGATGGCGCTCAGGGGGAACAAGGAGGCAAGAGAAATGACAGCGGCGAGGCGAGTAATCGCATTCATCGAAGGGAACCTTTTCTTGTTGTTATGCAGGTGCAAGTCGTGGTGCTTGCGCTGCATAGCAGTCTAACCAGAGGCCCGCCCGCTGGACGTAACGAAGGGATGCGCGAATGTCACCAAGCAGTGACATTGCACAAGCGCCGTCCTGTCCCGGCCGACCGCCAATTCAGTGAACTCAATCACCGGTTCGCGGCAGGCGCAGGGTGACCCGCAGCCCCCCTTCACGCAGGTTTTGCAGGGTCAGCTCGCCGCCATGACTGTGAGCAATATTGCGGGCGATCCCCAGGCCAAGGCCATAACCCTGCTGCTGCCCGGCCAGCCTGAAGTGGGGCTCGAACACCTGTTCCAGGCGCTGCTCGGGCACGCCAGGGCCTTCGTCATCGACATGCAGCACGAACGCCTGATCGCTGTCCTCGATCCGCAGGTGCGCACGCTGGCCGTACTTGAGCGCATTGTCGATCAGATTGCCCATGCACCGGCGCAGCGCCAACGGCTTGCCGGGGTATGGCGCCAGCACCTGCCCCTCAAGGGTGACCTGACCGGTCCCCAGGTACGGCTCGATCAGGCCATGCAGCGCCTGGGCCAGATCGATCGGTTCGATGTTCTCGTGGATGTCGGTATCTTTCACACACTGCAGCGCG
This sequence comes from Pseudomonas sp. HLS-6, assembly GCF_002753995.1. Taxonomy (NCBI): domain Bacteria; kingdom Pseudomonadati; phylum Pseudomonadota; class Gammaproteobacteria; order Pseudomonadales; family Pseudomonadaceae; genus Pseudomonas; species Pseudomonas sp. HLS-6. The sequence continues at coordinate 1,152,059 of NZ_CP024478.1, read as the reverse complement.
CCCTTGACCAGCATCTCCAGCTCATCCAGGTCACGGCTGAACTTGCGCTGCACGTGCTCGTCATCCAACAACTCGACCCGCAGCCGCAAACGGGTGATCGGGGTGCGTAAATCATGGGAAATCGCGCTGAACAACTGGCTGCGCTCCGTCAAATAACGGCTGATGCGCTCGCGCATGGCATTGAAGGCACGGCCTACCTCGACCACTTCGCTGCCACCGCCTTCGACCACCGGCTCTACCTCGGCCGCCCCTAGCGAAAGGTCCCGCGCCGCCCGCGCCAGGCGTTTCAACGGACGGCTCTGCCAATGCACCAGTACACCGATGAACAGCAACAGGAAGGTACTGGTCAGCACCATGAAACCGATCTGCTGACCCGGCACGCCCTCTTCTTCCAGGCTGGTGTACGGCTCAGGCAACAGCGAGGCGATGTACAACCACTCACCCGGCGCCAAACCGATTTGTGTCACCAGCACCGGCGGATCAAGTGGCGCCAGGGTCAGCGCGTAATGCGCCCAGGATCGCGGCAGTTCGTCCAGCTTCAGGCCGCTGTTGAACACCCGCAGCTCCTTTGGGCTGACGAACTCCACAGAGATACTCATCTGCTCACCCAGGCGTTGGCGCAACACCTGTTCCACGGCTTCGATCACTGCTTTTTTGCGCGGTGTGGCCGGCAACATCTGCATGTCCAATGGATGGTCGTTGAGCGACACCACGAAACGGGTACCGCCCATGCTACGCAACTGGTCCAGCACCATCGGCCGATAGGCCACAGGCAGCGAGCGAAAGTAGCTGACGCTGGCGGTCATCGAGTGAGCCAGGCTGCGCGCACTGGCCACCAAGCCCTCCAGTTGGCTGGCCCGCAGCTGCGAGAGCCAGATCAGGCTGGCCAGCCCCTGGGCCAGCAACACCGCCAACAACGTCAACAGCAGCATGCGCCCGAGCAGCGAACGCGGCCACGGCAGGCGCCAGCGCCGCTCAGTGCGCAGGCGCGACATGGGCTGCCAGCAGATAACCGCTGCCGCGAACAGTACGAATCAAACGGGGTGGTTTTTCAGTGTCACGCAGACGCTGACGCAGGCGGCTGACCGCCATGTCGACAATCCGGTCCAGCGGCATCGGTTCCCGACCACGGGTGGCATTGCCGATGGTGTCGCGGTCGAGGATTTGTTGCGGATGATCGAGAAACAGCTTGAGCAAGGCGAAATCCGCCCCTGACAGAATCACCTCTTCACCGTCGCGGTGAAACAGCCGGTGGCTGACCGTGTCCAACCGCCACTCATCGAACGCCAGGACCTCACCGCCGTTACGCTCCTGAGCAAAACCGGCCCGGCGCAACAGGGCTTTGATACGCGCCTGCAACTCGCGCGGGCTGAACGGCTTGCCCAGATAATCGTCGGCCCCCAGCTCCAGGCCAATCACCCGATCGGCCTCATCGGAGCTGGCCGTCAACATGATGATCGGCACCTGGGACTGGCGCGGATGTTGGCGAGTCCAGCGGCACAAGCTGAAACCATCTTCATCCGGGAGCATCACGTCGAGGATCACCAGATCATGACCACCCTCGTCCAATGCCTGACGAAACCCCTGACCGTTGGCCACCGCGCACACGGCAAAGCCTGAACGGCTCAGGTAGGCTTGCAGCAGTTCACGAATGTCCTGGTCATCATCGACCAACAGGATCGACTTACCGGCAGTACTCAATGCATTGATCCTTGGCGGGTCTTGTTGCCCGCTGCACGCTTAGGCCCTCAGGCCTGTTTCTGCTGCAAGGCGACACCGGCGCCAAGCAGGCCGGAAAATTCGGCCGTCACCAGCCATACCGGTACATCCTTGAAATAGCCGCTCATGCAGCCCTTGTCAGCAAAACACTCGGCAAACCCGCTGTTCAGGAACAGTTCGGCGAAGCGCGGAATCACGCCGCCAACGATGTACACGCCACCGCGTGCGCCCAAGGTGAGTACATTGTTGCCCGCCACACGCCCCAGGAAGCGACAGAACTGCTCAATCACCGAACACGCCAACGGCTCGCCGGCCAGAGCCGCCTCGGTGATCGCAGCCGGGGTCTGCAGCACTGCACGATGGCCATCCAATAGGCAGATCGCCTGGTACAAGCGCAGCAAACCGCCGCCACTGAGCACGGTTTCAGCGCTGACATGGCCGATTTCACGCTCGATCTGTTGGCGAATCGCCGCTTCACGGGCATTGCCGACCGGCAGATCGACATGGCCGCCCTCGCCCGGCAAGGCCATCCAGCGCCCTTCGCCCAATGACAGCAGGGTACCAACGCCCAGGCCTGTGCCCGGGCCGATGACCACCGCCGGGCGCAACGCCTCGGCCTGCCCGGCACACACCTCGCGAAACTCGCCGGGCTGCAATCGGGTCATGCCCAGGGCCATGGCCGAGAAGTCGTTGATCAGCAGCAGCTCATCCACCTGCAAGGTTTTGCAGAATGCCTGCCGGCTGAGCCGCCAATGGTTGTTGGTGAAACGAAACGCATCGCCGTCTACAGGCCCTGCGACGGCCAGGCACACAGCGCCCAAGGCGCCACGCCCCAGGCCATGGTCGCTCAGGTAAGCGTCGATGGCCTGTTCCGGGCTGGTGTAGTCGGCGGTCTGATAGACCTTGACCGAGTGCATCCGATCGTTTTCCCACAAGGCAAAACGGGCATTGGTGCCACCGATGTCACCCAGCAGCGCACGCTTCATTTCAGCGCCTCCAGTGAAGCGGTGAAGGCGCTGGCGCCGTGCTGCGCCGAACTCATCGCATGGCGCATGAAGCCAAACAGCTCGCGCCCACAGCCCAGGTCATTGCCGGTTGGGGCTTGCGCCAGCGGCCTTGCCGCCAGCTCGACCTCATCGACACACACCAGCAGCGTCCCCGTATGACCATCGACACGAATGATGTCGCCATCGCGTACCCGCGCCAGCGGGCCGCCATCGAAGGCTTCCGGGCAAACGTGGATAGCCGCGGGGATCTTGCCCGAGGCGCCAGACATACGCCCGTCGGTGACCAGCGCGACCTTGAAGCCACGGTCTTGCAGCACACCGAGAAACGGCGTCATCTTGTGCAGTTCCGGCATGCCATTGCTGCGCGGCCCTTGAAAGCGCATCACCGCGACAAAGTCGCGCTCCAGCTCGCCGGCCTTGAAGGCATCGGCCAATGCCTGCTGATCATGGAACACCCGCGCCGGGGCTTCGACCACCTGATGCTCCGGGGCCACCGCCGAGACTTTCATTACGCCCAACCCCAGGTTGCCCTGCATGACCCGCAAACCGCCCTCAGGCGAGAACGGACGGGCCAGTGGTCGCAGGATGCTCTCGTCCAGACTGGCCGCAGGGCCGTCACGCCAGACCAGTTTGCCCTCCTCAAGGAACGGCTCCTGGGTGTAGCGACGCAGCCCGTGCCCCGCCACAGTGTTGACGTCCTCGTGCAACAGGCCGCCATCGAGCAGCTCGCGAATCAGGAACGCCATGCCGCCAGCGGCCTGGAAATGGTTAATGTCGGCCTTGCCATTGGGGTAGACATGCGACAGCGTCGGCACGACTTCGGAGAGGTCGGCCATGTCCTGCCAGGTCAACTGGATACCGGCCGCCTGCGCAATGGCGGGCATGTGCAAGGTATGGTTGGTCGAACCGCCAGTGGCGTGCAGCGCCACGATGGAGTTGACCAGCGCCTTCTCGTCGACGATTTCGCCCAAGGGCATGAAGTCGCCGCTGGCCTTGGTCATCCGCGTGACCTGTTGCGCCGCATAGGCGGTCAGGGCATCACGCAGTGGCGTGTACGGGTTGACGAACGAAGCGCCCGGCAAGTGCAGCCCCATCACTTCCATCAGCAACTGGTTGGTGTTGGCAGTGCCATAGAAGGTGCAGGTGCCGGGGCTGTGGTAGGACTTCATCTCCGACTCCAGCAGCTCTTCGCGGCTGGCCTTGCCCTCGGCATAACGCTGGCGTACGTCGGCTTTTTCCTTGTTGGAGATGCCCGACGGCATCGGCCCACCCGGGACGAACATCGTCGGCAGGTGACCGAAACGCAACGCACCCATCATCAATCCGGGAACGATCTTGTCACAGATCCCCAGGCACAGCGTTGCGTCAAACATGTTGTGCGAGAGCGCCACCGCAGTCGCCATGGCGATCACCTCGCGGCTGGCCAAGGCCAGTTCCATGCCAGGCTCACCTTGGGTGACACCATCGCACATTGCTGGCACACCGCCTGCGAACTGACCGACCGATCCGACCTCGCGCAATGCCTGCTTGATCTGCTCGGGGAAGTGCTCGTAGGGCTGATGCGCCGAGAGCATGTCGTTATAGGCCGAAACGATGGCGACGTTGGCCGAGTTCATCAGGCGCAGGTTCTGCTTGTCCTGAGGGGCGCAGCCGGCCACACCGTGGGCAAAGTTGGCGCACTGCAGCTTGGCTCGCATCGGTCCGTCACTGGCGGCCCCGCGAATCAGTTGCAGGTAGCGCTCGCGGGTAGGACGACTGCGAGCGATCAACCGTTCGGTGACCTCAAGGATGCGCGGATGCATGTACTGGACTCCAGGCTAGCGGTGATTGCGACCGGTGCAGCAGTTTCCCTTATCGCCAATCCCCGCCTAGGCTCTTGTACAGGGGATCGGTCGTATCGGGAGGACGACCTGCCAGGTCACTCGTTGTATATCGAACAAAATACTGCCATCAAAAAGGCTTGTTTTCTATTTTTTTAGGAATAATCTTGTTATTCCAACAACAAAATCAGATTCAGTGAAGTGTTCACTCGCATCTCGGGCTTCACCTGGTCTGCAAGAGGCAGCTCCATGACCCTACGAATTGCAATCAATGGCTTTGGCCGCATCGGCCGCAACATTCTTCGTGCACTCTATACCCAAGGCTACCGCCAGGACCTGCAGGTCGTCGCCATCAACGATTTGGGGGACAGCGCGATCAACGCTCACCTGCTCAAATACGACAGCGTCCATGGGATATTCGAGGCCAGCGTGGCGTCCGATCAGGAAAGCCTGACCGTCAACGGTGACCGCATTGCCGTCAGCGCCATTCGCAACCCTGCCGAGCTGCCCTGGAAGGCCGAGGCCATCGATGTGGTCTTTGAATGCACCGGGCTGTTCACCGACCGCGCCAAGGCGGCCGCCCATCTTACTGCCGGGGCACGCAAAGTCATTATCTCGGCACCGGCCAAGGGCGCTGACGCCACCATCGTCTATGGCGTCAACCACGACATTCTGCGCCAATCGCACCAGATCATCTCCAGCGCCTCCTGCACCACCAACTGCCTTGCACCGGTGGCCCAGGTGCTGCACCGCGAACTGGGCATCGAGCAAGGCCTGATGACCACGATCCACGCCTACACCAACGACCAGAGCCTTACCGACGTGTACCACAGCGACCCGTTCCGCGCCCGCGCGGCCACCCAATCGATGATCCCGAGCAAGACCGGCGCCGCCGAGGCGGTGGGCCTGGTGTTGCCGGAGCTGGCCGGCAAGCTGACCGGGATGGCGGTGCGGGTACCCGTGATCAACGTGTCGCTGGTCGACCTGACGGTGAACCTCAAGCGCGAGGCGAGTGCCGAGGAGGTCAACGCCCTGCTCAAGGAAGCCAGCCAACACTCGAAGGTCCTCGGTTACAACAACCTGCCGCTGGTTTCCTGCGACTTCAATCACAACCCGCTGTCATCGATTTTCGACGCCAACCACACCAAGGCCAACGGCAAGCTGCTGAAGGTGCTGGCCTGGTACGACAATGAGTGGGGCTTCTCCAACCGCATGCTGGATAACTGCCTGGCGCTGTGCAACGCGCAATGAGTCGATGCAGGCGATAACAACGCGAAGGGGAGCGCCTCCCTTTCGCGGCCCGCAGCCATACCCCTGCCGCACCTGCCCACCCTGTAAACACAGGCAGCCAAGCCAAGACGTGCTGGATCTTCATCGCCAAAGGCCGCAAACTGCGCGACGAAGCTCCCTTCAAGCCCGCTATCGCCACTGACGGCAACCGGGCCCTACCCGCACAGTCAAAGCGCCCATGCCTCGCCCACCCGCCTCCAAGTTGTCCCGCCTGATGTTCGGCCTACTGGCTTATACAAGCCTGACTATTGGCCTGATTGCCATTTTCGTTCCCGGCCTGCCGACCACCGAGTTCATTCTGCTCGCTGCCTGGGCCGCCACCCGCAGTTCCCCGCGCCTGAGCCACTGGCTGGAAAATCACCGCCTGTTCGGCCCCATGCTGCACAACTGGCACAACGGCAAGGTGATAACCCGCAAGACCAAGTTCAGCGCCTCCGTGAGCATGCTGCTGTGCAGCGCACTGATGCTGGTAATGCTCGAACATCGCTGGCCGCTGTTTTGCGCCCTCGCGGGCATGGCCCTGGTCAACCTGTGGATCTGGTCACGCCCGGAACAGGTTTCTGTGACAAACAGATGACCGCCCACCGCATACGACTAAAGTCTAACAAGGCCCTGCCGATACACCGATATCGCTGAACTCATCTGGCGAACAGCGCCGAGCAACTCGGCTTTTCAACGACCCGTTCATTTGCGAGTACGTTCATGTTCGACACGCTTTCGATTCGTCTGAAAATCGTTCTGCTTTCCGGCCTCTGCCTGCTGGGGGTCGTTGCCCTGGTCGTCAGCATCAACCTGTACCAGTCACACGACAGCGATCAACTGGTCGATAAAGCCAGCAGCACCATGCTCACCCGCAACGTACAGGCGTTGCTGCAAGCGCGGGCGGGTGAAAAGGCCGAGTTGCTCAAACGCACCTTCAGCAACAAGCTGACCCTGGCCACTGGCGTCAGCGACCAGGCGCTGGACCTTCGCAAGCTGGGCCAGGCCCAGACGATGGACGCGGCCAGTGTGCGCGCCGCACTGAGCCAAAGCCTGGCGACCGCGTTCAATCGCAACACCGACATCCTCGGCCTCTGGCTGGTGTTCCAGCCCAATGCGCTGGACGGCCGCGACAGCGCGTTCGTCAATACACTGGCAAATGGCGGCAACGACAGCGGGCGCTTCGCCACCTATTGGAGCCGCGCCCAAGGCACCGCGCTGAACACACTGATTGTCGAAGACGACCTGGCCAAAACCGAGCTCAACCTCAGCGGCACCCCCTACAACAGCTGGTACACCTGCACCTTCAACAGTGCCCAGCCCTGCCTGCTGGAACCTTATGAAGATACCGTCGGCGGCAAAAAAGTGCTGATGACCAGTATCACCGTACCGCTGCTCAGCGACGGCAAGGTGATTGGCGTGGCCGGCGTCGACATGGCGCTGGACGATCTGCAAACCGCTGCCAGCGCCGCCCAGCGTGAACTGTTCGACGGCGCCGGCCACCTGCTGGTCGTTTCTTCAGGTGGCCTGCTCGCCGCCAACAGCAATGACGCCAGCAAAGTCGGCCGAGGTATTGAGCAGGCCCTTGGCCAGGAAGGTCGGCAGGCACTGGAAAGGCTTACCGACAAACGCCCTCACGTCATCGAGCAGGGGACAATGGTTCGCGCCCTGTACCCGGTCGAACCGATCCCGAGCAGCAAACCTTGGGGGGTGTTGATCGACCTGCCAAAAGACGTACTGTTGGCCGATGCCAGTGCCCTGCAAAAGGTGCTGCAAGAGGCCCGTACCAGTGGCACCCTGAAGGTTCTGTTGCTCGCAGCCCTCGCCGGTCTTGGCGGCCTGCTGGTGATCTGGATGACCGCCACCGGCGTAACCCGACCACTGAACAGCGTGGCCGCGATGCTTGAAGACATCGCCAGCGGCGACGGCGACCTGACCCAACGCCTGCACTATGCCCGGCAGGACGAACTGGGACGGCTGACCGGCGGCTTCAACCGCTTCCTCGACAAGCTGCAGCCGATCATCGCCCAGATCAAACAGAGCATCACTCAAGCACGCGCCACCGCCGACCAGTCCTCAGCCATCGCCCAACGTACCAGCGACGGCATGCAGGTGCAGTTCCGCGAAATCGACCAGGTGGCCACCGCCTCCAATGAAATGAGCGCCACCGCCCATGACGTCGCCAACAGTGCCGCAAGCGCTGCCAATGCCGCCCGTGGTGCCGATCAGTCCGCCAAGGACGGCAGTGCAATCATCGAGCGCAGCACCCGTGACATCGCCCTGCTGGCCGAGGATGTCAGCAAGGCGGTTGGCGAAGTCGAAACCCTGGCGGCCAACAGCGAACAGATCGGCTCTGTACTGGAAGTCATTCGCAGCATTGCCGAACAAACCAACCTGCTGGCCCTCAATGCCGCCATTGAGGCCGCACGTGCCGGTGAGAGTGGCCGAGGCTTCGCCGTGGTCGCCGATGAAGTGCGCAACCTGGCCAAGCGCACTCAGGAGTCCGTGGAAGAAATTCGCCAAGTAATCGAACGTCTCCAGAGCAATACCCGCAGCGTGGTCGCAACCATGCATGCAAGCCAAGGCAAGGCTCAGGAGAACGCCGGGCAGATTCATCAGGCCGTCGCAGCCCTTAACCGCATCAGCGAAGCGGTGACAGTCATCAGCGACATGAACCTTCAGATCGCCAGCGCTGCCGAACAGCAAAGCTCAGTGGCAGAAGAGGTCAACCGCAACGTCTCGGCAATTCGTGGTGTCACCGAAACCCTGACCGGCCAGGCGGCCGAGTCCGCGCAAGTCAGCAATCGACTCAACACCCTCTCCTCGCAACAGATGGCCTTGATCGAGCAGTTCAAGGTTTGACCCTCTAGCCCATGCTGGCGTGTGCAGTGCCGACCCCAGGTCGCATCTGCGCACGCCAGCAAAGCCCCGGCACCGGCAATACCTCCTCCCCGACATACAACCGATAGCGGTTGCCTTCCCCAGCGCCGAGCCTTCGGACATCCCGCCCTGTCCCGCATTTGTAACGTTGGCGATGCACCCTGAATTAACGGCATTTGTTCCGTGCGTGTTTATAGGTAATGACGCATTCAAACCAGAGCGCTAATAACTGGCGCATCTATACCAACGGCATTAAAACATTAGTTTTGAACAGCACTTGATCTCCATCAACTTAATAGGAATTTCTCCCGACAAAAATTTGCGAATCCCGAAAAAGGGGCTAGCGTCAAATCTCGAATCACCCTAGATAAAATGCTCTAAAAACCCATGAAAGCCCAGCCAGACGGGGGCTGCAGCACTTCAAAAACAGACAGGAATACACCGCCTAACTATTTGAACAACAATGGAATGTAGCCATGAACTGACCTGAATCAGTTCATCCAAAAGTCGCCAATTTTATGCTGGCCTCTCTCTTCTCCTGGAATGGAGTTATCCAATGTCTGACGCTCCTGGAAAACTAAAGCTCGGTGCGCTAGTCGCACTTGTGGTGGGTTCAATGATTGGCGGTGGTATCTTTTCACTGCCGCAAAACATGGCCGCCAGCGCTGATGTCGGTGCAATTCTGATCGGCTGGGCTATTACCGCAGTCGGCATGCTGACCCTGGCCTTCGTCTTCCAGACCCTGGCCAACCGCAAACCGGATCTGGACGGCGGGGTGTATGCCTATGCCAAGGCCGGCTTCGGCGACTACATGGGCTTCTCATCGGCCTGGGGTTACTGGATCAGCGCCTGGATAGGTAACGTCGGCTACTTCGTGCTGCTGTTCAGCACCCTGGGCTACTTCTTCCCGATCTTCGGCGAGGGCAACACGCCCGCCGCGATCGTCGGCTCGTCAATCCTGCTCTGGGCCGTACACTTCCTGGTGTTGCGCGGGATCAAGGAAGCGGCCTTCATCAACCTGATCACCACCGTCGCCAAGGTGGTGCCGCTGGTGCTGTTCGTCCTGATCACCCTCTTTGCCTTCAAACTGGACATTTTCACCGCTGACATCTGGGGCCGCATGAACCCGGACCTGGGCAGCGTGATGAACCAGGTGCGCAACATGATGCTGGTCACCGTCTGGGTGTTCATCGGTATCGAAGGCGCGAGCATCTTCTCGGCGCGGGCAGAAAAACGCTCGGACGTGGGCAAGGCCACGGTCCTCGGTTTCATTACCGTGCTGCTCTTCCTGGTGCTGGTCAACGTGCTGTCGCTGGGCATCATGACGCAGCCCGAACTGGCCAAGTTGCAAAACCCGTCGATGGCGGCGGTGCTTGAGCACGTGGTCGGTCACTGGGGCGCGGTGTTGATCAGTGTAGGCCTGGTCATCTCGCTGCTGGGCGCGCTGCTGTCCTGGGTGTTGCTGTGCGCCGAAATCATGTTCGCAGCGGCCAAGGACCACACCATGCCGGAATTCCTGCGCCGTGAGAACGCCAAGCAGGTACCGGCCAATGCCCTGTGGCTAACCAATGCCATGGTGCAGATTTTCCTGGTCATCACCCTGTTCTCTGCCAGCACCTACCTGAAGCTGATCTACCTCGCCACCTCGATGATCCTGGTGCCTTACCTGTGGTCGGCAGCCTATGCCGTGCTGCTGGCGGTACGCAATGAAACCTATGAGCAAGCCTTGGCCGAGCGCAAGAAGGATCTGTTCATCGGTGGGATTGCCTTGATCTACGCGATCTGGCTGCTGTACGCCGGCGGCGTCAAGTACCTGCTGCTCTCGGCGTTGCTCTATGCCCCCGGCGTGATTCTGTTCGCCAAGGCCAAGCGTGAAGTCGGCCAACCCATTTTTACCAACGTGGAGAAGTTGATTTTCGCCGCCGTGATCGTCGGCGCCCTGGTGGCAGCCTACGGCCTGTATGACGGCTTCCTGACTCTGTAACCCCCGTATTCGCAACTTGGAGGAAATAAGCCATGTCCACGGAAAAAGTTAAGTACGGCGTACATTCCGAAGCCGGCAAACTGCGCAAAGTGATGGTTTGCTCCCCCGGCCTGGCGCATCAGCGCCTGACGCCGAGCAACTGCGACGAGTTGCTGTTCGATGACGTCATCTGGGTCAACCAGGCCAAGCGTGATCACTTCGACTTCGTCACCAAGATGCGTGAGCGCGGTGTTGAAGTGCTGGAAATGCACAACCTGTTGACCGAAACCATTCAGAACCCCGAAGCCCTGAAGTGGATTCTCGACCGCAAGATCACCCCGGACACCGTCGGCGTCGGCCTGACCAATGAAGTGCGCGGCTGGCTGGAAAGCCTGGAGCCCCGCAAGCTGGCCGAATTCCTGATCGGCGGCGTGGCCGGTGAAGACCTGCCAGAAAGTGAAGGCGCCAGCGTCATCAAGATGTACCGCGACTACCTCGGCCACTCCAGCTTCCTGCTGCCACCGCTGCCCAATACCCAGTTCACCCGGGACACCACCTGCTGGATCTACGGCGGCGTGACACTGAACCCGATGTACTGGCCGGCCCGACGCCAGGAAACCTTGCTGACCACCGCCATCTACAAGTTCCACCCGGAGTTTATCAACGCCGACTTTGAAATCTGGTACGGCGACCCGGACAAGGACCATGGCCAGGCAACGCTGGAAGGCGGCGATGTGATGCCGATCGGCAACGGCGTGGTTCTGATCGGCATGGGTGAGCGTACGTCGCGCCAAGCCATCGGCCAACTCGCGCAATCGCTGTTCGCCAAGGGCGCCGCAGAGAAAATCGTGGTCGCCGGCCTGCCGAAATCCCGTGCGGCGATGCACCTGGACACTGTGTTCAGCTTCTGCGACCGCGACCTGGTCACGGTCTTCCCGGAAGTGGTCAAGGAAATCATCCCGTTCATCATCCGTCCAGACAGCAAGAACAGCTACGGCCTGGACGTACGACGGGAGAACAAATCCTTCCTTGATGTCGTAGCCGAATCCTTGAACCTGAAAGCACTGCGCGTTGTGGAAACCGGTGGCAACAGCTTCGCTGCCGAGCGCGAACAGTGGGACGACGGCAACAACGTGGTGGCCCTGGAGCCTGGTGTGGTCATTGGCTATGACCGTAACACCTACACCAACACCCTGCTGCGCAAGGCCGGTGTCGAAGTCATCACCATCAGCGCTGGCGAGCTGGGCCGTGGCCGTGGCGGCGGCCACTGCATGACCTGCCCAATCGTACGTGACCCGATCGATTACTAAACGACCATCACCCCGGCCACGCCTACCCGGCGTTGGCCGGGCCGATCACCGAATCCAAGGAGAATCATCATGGCGTTCAACATCCACAACCGTAACCTGCTGAGCCTGGAACACCACACCACACGCGAGTTGCGCTACCTGCTCGACCTGTCACGCGACCTGAAGCGCGCCAAGTACACCGGTACCGAACAGCAGCACCTCAAAGGCAACAACATTGCGCTGATCTTCGAGAAAACCTCGACCCGCACGCGCTGCGCCTTTGAAGTGGCCGCCTACGACCAGGGCGCCAACGTGACCTACATCGACCCCAACTCCTCGCAGATCGGCCACAAGGAAAGCATGAAGGACACCGCCCGCGTGCTCGGGCGCATGTACGATGCCATCGAGTACCGTGGCTTCAAGCAGGAGATCGTCGAAGAACTGGCCAAGTACGCCGGCGTACCGGTGTTCAACGGCCTGACCGACGAGTATCACCCGACCCAGATGATCGCCGACGTACTGACCATGCGTGAGAACAGCGATAAACCGCTGCACGACATCAGCTACGCCTACCTGGGCGATGCCCGCAACAACATGGGCAACTCGCTGCTGTTGATCGGCGCCAAACTGGGCATGGATGTGCGCATTGCCGCGCCCAAAGCCCTGTGGCCACATGATGACCTGGTGGCTCGCTGCAAGAAATTCGCCGAGGAAAGTGGTGCACGTATCACCCTCACCGAAGACCCGAAAGCGGCGGTCAAGGGCGTCGACTTTGTCCACACCGACGTCTGGGTGTCGATGGGTGAGCCCGTCGAAGCCTGGGGCGAACGCATCCAGCAACTGCTGCCGTATCAGGTCAACGCCGAACTGATGAAAGCCACTGGCAACCCGCGGACCAAGTTCATGCATTGCCTGCCGGCCTTCCACAACGCCGACACCAAGGTCGGCAAGCAGATCGCCGAGCAGTACCCGCACCTGGCAAACGGCATCGAAGTGACCGACGACGTCTTCGAGTCGCCAGCCTGTATTGCCTTTGAGCAAGCGGAAAACCGCATGCACACCATCAAGGCAATCCTGGTGTCGACCCTGGCAGACCTGTAGGCCCTCGGCCTTAAGCACGTGCGGGGGCAGCGCTGCCTGCCCCCGAACGTGACGGTTGCCAAACAGCCAACATGCTTCCTCCCCTTTCGCTAAAAGGACATCACCATGCGTATCGTTATTGCATTGGGCGGTAACGCTCTGCTGCGCCGTGGCGAACCAATGACTGCGGACAACCAGCGCACCAATATCCGGATTGCCACCGAACAGATCGCCAAGGTTCACCCCGGCAACCAGTTGGTCATCGCTCACGGTAATGGCCCGCAAGTGGGCCTGCTGTCGCTGCAGGCGGCGGCTTACACGTCGGTTTCCCCCTATCCGCTGGATGTGCTCGGTGCCGAAACCGAGGGCATGATCGGTTACATGATCGAACAGGAACTGGGCAATCTGCTGGATTTCGAAGTGCCCTTCGCCACCTTGCTTACCCAGGTCGAAGTTGATGCCAATGACCCGGCGTTCAAGCATCCGAGCAAACCGATCGGCCCGGTCTACAGCAAGGAAGACGCCGAGCGCCTGGCCAAGGAGAAAGGCTGGGCCATCGCCCCGGACGGCGACAAGTACCGGCGCGTGGTCGCCAGCCCAAAACCCAAGCGCATCTTTGAAATTCGCCCGATCAAATGGCTGTTGGAAAAGAGCAGCATCGTGATCTGTGCCGGTGGGGGCGGCATTCCAACGATGTACGATGCCAACGGCAAGCTCCAGGGTATCGAGGCGGTGATCGACAAGGACCTGTGCTCGGCACTGTTGGCCGAACAACTGGAAGCGGACCTGTTGGTGATCGCTACGGATGTGAGTGCGGCGTTCATCGACTACGGCAAGCCTACCCAGAAAGCCATCGCCCAGGCGCACCCGGACGAACTGGAAAAGCTCGGTTTTGCCGCCGGCTCTATGGGACCAAAGGTGCAGGCAGCTTGCGATTTTGCACGCAACACCGGCAAAGTGGCGGTCATCGGATCGTTGGCCGACATTGAAGACATCGTCAAAGGTACTGCAGGCACTCGCGTCAGCACGGCCACAGCAGGTATCCGCTACCTTTGACCCGTGTGACGGGCGTGCGCGCCCGTCAGTTCTAACCCCAAAGGAGCACACCATGGCCAAGTTTGAACCCGGTCATTTGCATTTCGAGCGCCATGCGCTGAACAAGGATGACTACAGCTACAACCTGTGTCTTGACTATGAAGTCACGCACGACCCCAAGGAAGGTAAAGGCATGCTCTTTACCCTTCACGGTACGATCGAGGGCAATAGCCTCAAGGAAGACTTCTTCCTGCCCAAGGATCAGGCTTTCGATTTTGCCCGCCATGCAACACGCATCGCTCAGCAATACGGCATGCCCAAAACCGCAGGCATCGGCTCAATGCACAGTTACTACGACCAGGTATTCGAAGACGTGCGCCGACAGCTCGACGTAAAACCCGGAGACCCGATCAAACCGGAACATCTCGCCTAGCCGTCAGGGCCTCATCGCCAGCGTGGTAACGGGCACACACCTGCCAGCGATTCGACCGTATCGCAGGCGCAAGGCATACTAGCCTCCCCCGGCAGTACAGACCCGTTAACGCCCCATGCGCATCCACGTCAGCTTCATCGACCGCGTCGGTATCACCCAGGAAGTCCTGGCCCTGCTCGGTGCCCGTCATCTGAACCTGGATGCCGTGGAGATGGTGCCCCCAAACGTCTACATCGATGCGCCGACCTTGAGCCCCGATGTACTCGAGGAGTTGCACGACGCCCTGCTCAATGTGCGCGGCGTGCAAACGGTGAAGGTCGTCGACATCCTCCCTGGCCAGCGTCGGCACTTGCAACTGGATGCACTGCTGGCGGCAATGAGCGACCCGGTGCTGGCCCTGGACAGTGCAGGTACTGTCCTGCTGGCAAATCCGGCGCTGATTGCGCTCTGCGGCCAGGAGCCGGCGGGGCGCTCGGTGGGGGAGTTTTTCGGCGACCCCGGCCTGCTTGATACCTTGCTCGAAAACGGTTTTCGCTTGCCCATGCGTGAAATGGTCCTCAACGGCCAGAGCCTGCTACTCGACGCCACCCCGATCACCAATGCCGGTGCCCTGCTGACCCTGTACCAACCCAACCGCATCGGTGAGCGCCTGTCGGCCCTGCATCACGACCACGCCGAGGGCTTCGATGCGCTGCTCGGTGACTCACCGCCGATCCGTACGCTCAAAGCCCGCGCACTGCGGGTCGCTACCCTCGACGCACCGCTGCTGATCCATGGAGAAACCGGTACCGGCAAAGAGCTGGTGGCCCGCGCCTGCCATGCCATCAGCAGCCGACACACTGCACCGTTCCTGGCCCTGAACTGTGCTGCCCTGCCGGAGAACCTTGCCGAGAGCGAACTGTTCGGCTATGCCCCCGGAGCCTTCACAGGTGCGCAGCGTGGCGGCAAACCGGGGCTGATGGAACTGGCCAACCAGGGCACGGTGTTTCTCGACGAGATCGGCGAAATGTCACCCTACCTGCAAGCCAAGCTGCTGCGGTTTCTCAACGATGGCAGCTTTCGCCGGGTGGGCGGCGACCGTGAGGTCAAGGTCAACGTGCGGATCCTCAGCGCCACCCACCGCAACCTGGAGAAAATGGTCGCCGAGGGTACCTTTCGCGAGGACCTGTTCTACCGCCTGAACGTGCTGAACCTGCAAGTACCGCCACTGCGCGAGCGCGGCCAGGACATCCTGTTGCTGGCCCGCTATTTCATGCAACAGGCCTGCACCCAGATCCAGCGTCCGCTCTGCCGTCTGGCCCCCGGAACGTATCCTGCCCTGCTCAGCAACCACTGGCCTGGCAACGTGCGGCAATTGCAAAACGTGATCTTCCGCGCCGCCGCGATCTGCGAAAGCAGCTTGGTGGACATCGGCGACCTAGACATCGCCGGCACGTCTGTGGCCCGCGAACAGGATGGCGAAGTGACCAGCCTGGAACAGGCCGTGGAAGACTTCGAACGCAGCCTGCTGGAAAAACTCTATGCCACCTACCCTTCGACCCGGCAGTTGGCCAACCGCCTGCAGACCTCTCACACGGCCATCGCCCATCGCCTGCGCAAGTACGGCATCCCCGGAAAGCACTGAAAGCGACATTCAGCGTACTGAAAACGCTACGGCGTAACGATTTCGATACAGCACGGTTTTTGCGCTACAACGCAAGGTTTTGATCCCTTTGAGCTTTTTTCTCGCACCCCGGCTGTAGCGATTTCGCTACAGCCGTGTCATCTCGCATTCATGAAAAATCATAAGTCATTGATTTAAAAGAGATTTATTGAATTGGCCACAAAATTGCTAAGGAGTTACCAGTCCTAGGCCTGGTTGCGTAACCGGCCCGTCACCGTGTCCCCCGAGGAATTCCCATGAGCGAGTTGCGTTTTACCGAAGATCACGAATGGCTGCGTGTCGAAGCTGACGGCAGCGTCACGGTTGGCATCACCGCGTTCGCCCAGAACGCGCTGGGCGATGTGGTCTATGTGCAACTGCCGGAACTGCAGCACTACGAAAAAGGCGCCGAAGCGTCTACCGTCGAGTCGGTCAAGGCCGCCAGTGGTGTCTACATGCCACTCGACGGCGAAGTCGTTGCCGTCAACGACGGCCTGGAAGACAGCCCTGAGCTGGTCAACGAAGACCCACTGGGCGCAGGCTGGTTCTTCCGCTTCATCCCGGCCGATGCCAGCGCCGTCGAGCAACTGCTCGACCAGGACGCCTACGACCGCCTGATCAAAGCCAGCGCCGAGGCCTGAGGAGCAGCCATGACTATCAACCTCGGCACTGCCAACGAATTCATCGCCCGGCACATCGGCCCACGCCAGAGCGACGAGCAGAGCATGCTTGCCACCCTGGGCTTTGATTCGCTGGACGCCATGAGCGCCAGCGTGATTCCCGACAGCATCAAGGGCACCAGCGTGCTCGATGCTGGCGCCGGCCAGAGCGAAGCAGACGCACTGGCAGCACTCAAGGCCATCGCCAGCAAGAACCAACTGTTCAAGACCTTTATTGGCCAGGGCTACTACAACTGCCATACCCCTGCGCCGATCCTGCGCAACCTGCTGGAAAACCCGGCCTGGTACACCGCCTACACCCCGTACCAACCCGAAATTTCCCAAGGCCGCCTGGAAGCCCTGCTGAACTTCCAGACCCTGATCAGCGACCTGACCGGCCTGCCGATTGCCAACGCCTCGTTGCTCGACGAAGCCACCGCTGCTGCCGAAGCCATGACCTTCTGCAAGCGCCTGAGCAAGAACAAAGGCAGCCATGCCTTCTTTGCCTCCGTGCATTGCCACCCACAAACCCTCGACGTACTGCGCACCCGCGCCGAACCGCTGGGTATCGACGTGGTGGTTGGCGACGAGCGCGAGCTGAGCGACGTCAGCGCGTTCTTCGGCGCCCTGCTGCAGTACCCGGCCAGCAACGGTGAGGTCTTCGACTATCGCGAGCTGACCGAACGCTTCCACGCCGCCAATGCCCTGGTCGCGGTTGCCGCTGACCTGCTGGCCCTGACCTTGCTGACGCCACCAGGCGAATTCGGTGCCGACGTGGCCATCGGCAGCGCCCAGCGCTTTGGTGTTCCGCTGGGCTTCGGCGGCCCGCACGCCGCCTACTTCTCCACCCGCGACGCCTTCAAGCGCGACATGCCAGGCCGCTTGGTCGGTGTGTCCATCGATCGCTTCGGCAAGACAGCACTGCGCCTGGCCATGCAAACCCGCGAGCAGCACATTCGCCGCGAGAAGGCCACCAGCAACATCTGCACTGCTCAGGTACTGCTGGCCAACATCGCCAGCATGTACGCGGTCTATCATGGCCCGCAAGGCCTGAAGCAGATCGCCGAGCGCACCCACCAGCTGACCGCCATCCTCGCTGCCGGCTTGCAGGCACTGGGCGTCACCGTCGAGCCACAGAGCTTCTTCGACACCCTCACCCTGGCCACCGGCAGCAACACCGCTGCGCTGCATGAGCGCGCCCGCGCCCAACAGCTGAACCTGCGCCAGATCGACGCCCAGCGCCTGGGCCTGTCGCTGGATGAAACCAGCCGTCAGGCCGATGTTGAAACACTCTGGGCGCTATTTGCCAACGGCCAGGCACTGCCAGACTTCGCCGCACTGGCAGCCCGCGTCGAATCGCGCCTGCCAACAGCACTGCTGCGCCAGTCAGCGATCCTCGAGCACCCGGTGTTCAACCGCTACCACAGCGAAACCGAGCTGATGCGTTACCTGCGCAAGCTGGCCGACAAGGACCTGGCGCTGGACCGCACCATGATTCCGCTGGGCTCCTGCACCATGAAGCTCAACGCTGCCAGCGAAATGATTCCGATCACCTGGGCAGAGTTCGGCAACCTGCACCCCTTTGCCCCGGCCGAACAAAGCCAGGGTTACCAGCAACTGACCGACGAGCTGGAGGCCATGCTCTGCGCCGCCACCGGTTACGACGCAGTATCGCTGCAGCCTAACGCCGGCTCTCAGGGCGAGTACGCTGGCCTGTTGGCCATTCGCGCCTACCACCAGAGCCGTGGCGACGATCGTCGTGACATCTGCCTGATCCCGTCGTCGGCCCACGGTACCAACCCAGCCACTGCGCACATGGCCGGTATGCGCGTGGTCGTCACTGCCTGTGACGCCCGCGGCAACGTCGATATCGACGACCTGCGCGCCAAGGCCATCGAGCACCGCGAACACCTCGCCGCGCTGATGATCACTTACCCGTCGACCCACGGCGTGTTCGAGGAAGCCATTGGCGAGATCTGCGCAATCATTCATGACAACGGCGGCCAGGTGTACATCGACGGCGCCAACATGAACGCGATGGTCGGCCTGTGCGCCCCTGGCAAGTTCGGTGGCGACGTGTCGCACCTGAACCTGCACAAGACCTTCTGCATCCCGCACGGCGGTGGCGGCCCGGGCGTTGGTCCGATTGGCGTCAAGGCCCACCTGGCACCGTTCCTGCCAGGCCACGGGCACATGGCGCGCAAGGAAGGCGCGGTCTGCGCCGCACCGTTCGGCAGCGCGAGCATTTTGCCAATCACCTGGATGTACATTCGCATGATGGGTGGTGCCGGCCTCAAACGCGCCTCGCAAATGGCGATCCTCAACGCCAACTACATCGCCCGTCGCCTGGAAGAGCACTATCCTGTGTTGTACACCGGCAGCAATGGCCTGGTTGCCCATGAATGCATCCTCGACCTGCGCCCACTCAAGGACAGCAGCGGTATCAGCGTTGACGATGTGGCCAAGCGCCTGATCGACTTCGGCTTCCACGCACCGACCATGTCCTTCCCGGTAGCCGGCACGTTGATGATCGAGCCTACCGAGAGTGAGTCCAAGGAAGAACTGGACCGCTTCTGCAACGCGATGATCTGCATCCGAGAAGAGATCCGCGCGGTAGAAAATGGCAGCCTGGACAAGGACGACAACCCGCTGAAGAACGCGCCACACACGGCGGCCGAACTGGTGGGTGAATGGGCACATGGCTACAGCCGCGAACAGGCGGTGTACCCACTGCCAACGCTGATCGAAGCCAAGTACTGGCCGCCGGTTGGCCGGGTCGACAACGTGTTCGGCGACCGTAACCTGGTCTGCGCTTGCCCGTCGATCGAGAGCTATCAGGACGCCTGATGCCTGAACGGCAGGAGCCGGCACAACCGGCTCCTGCAACCGTCCCACCCCTGAGGGCACGACCATGTCACTAAGCGTCTTCGACCTGTTCAAGATTGGCATCGGCCCCTCCAGTTCCCACACCGTCGGCCCGATGCGTGCCGCTGCGCGCTTCGCCGAAGGGTTACGCCGCGATCACCTGCTGGGCGCCACCGCCAGCGTCAAAGTCGAACTGCACGGCTCGCTCGGCGCCACCGGCAAGGGCCACGGCAGCGACAAGGCGGTTTTGCTCGGCCTGGAAGGCGAGCATCCCGACAACGTCGATACCGAAACCATTCCTGCTCGCCTGCAGGCCATCCGCAGCAGCGGACAGCTGAAACTGCTGGGTGAACACAGCATCGCGTTCATTGAAAAGCAGCACCTGGCGATGATTCGCAAACCGCTGCCTTACCATCCCAACGGCATGATCTTTCGCGCCTTCGACGCTGCCGGGTTGCAAATTCGCAGCCGCGAGTACTACTCGGTCGGTGGCGGCTTTGTCGTGGACGACGATGCAGCCGGGGCCGACCGCATAGTCGAGGACCGCACGGTGCTGCCATTGCCGTTCAAGACTGCCAAGGAACTGCTCAGCCATTGCACCACACAGAACCTCTCGATCAGCCAGGTCATGCTGGCCAACGAGGCCGCCTGGCGCCCGGAAAGCGAAACCCGCAGCGGCCTGCTGCGAATCTGGCAGGTGATGCAGGACTGCGTGGCCGCTGGCTGTCGCAATGAAGGCATCCTGCCGGGGGGGCTCAAGGTCAAGCGCCGGGCCGCCGCGCTGTACCGGCAACTGTGTCAGCACCCGGAAGCGAACCTGCGTGATGCGCTCTCGGTGCTCGACTGGGTCAACCTCTATGCATTGGCGGTCAACGAGGAAAACGCCTTTGGCGGACGCGTGGTTACCGCACCGACCAACGGTGCCGCCGGCATCGTTCCGGCAGTGCTGCACTACTACATGCGCTTTATCCCGGGTGCCAACGAAGACGGCGTTGTGCGGTTTCTGCTCACCGCCGCAGCCATTGGCATTCTCTACAAGGAAAACGCGTCGATCTCCGGCGCCGAAGTCGGCTGCCAGGGCGAGGTCGGTGTGGCCTGCTCGATGGCCGCCGGTGCCCTCTGCGAAGTGATGGGCGGCAGTGTGCAGCAAGTCGAGAACGCCGCCGAGATCGGCATGGAACACAACCTCGGCCTGACCTGTGACCCCATCGGCGGGCTGGTTCAGGTGCCGTGCATCGAACGCAATGCCATGGGCTCGGTCAAGGCGATCAATGCGGTACGCATGGCCTTGCGTGGCGACGGGCAGCATTTCGTCTCGCTCGACAAAGTTATCCGTACCATGCGCCAGACCGGCGCCGACATGAAAAGCAAATACAAGGAGACCGCCCGCGGCGGTCTGGCCGTCAACATCATCGAATGCTGACACCCCTTCTCAAGTCCCAAGGAGTCATCAATGTCCACCGAAACACTGCACACCACCCCACTGCATGCCCTGCACCTGGAACTGGGCGCACGCATGGTGCCCTTCGCTGGCTACGACATGCCCGTGCAGTACCCAATGGGGGTGATGAAAGAGCACCTGCACAGCCGTGAACAGGCCGGGTTGTTCGATGTCTCGCACATGGGCCAGATCCGCCTGACGGGCAGTGAAGCCGCCAAGGCACTGGAAAGCCTTGTGCCGGTGGACATCATCGACTTGCCGGTAGGCATGCAGCGCTACGCCTTGTTCACCAACGAACAGGGCGGTATCCTCGACGACCTGATGGTCGCCAACCTGGGCAACGACACCTTGTTCCTGGTGGTCAATGCGGCCTGCAAGGAGCAGGACTTGGCGCACCTGCGCCAGCACATCGGCAACCAGTGCGAAATCCAGCCCCTGTTTGAGGAACGCGCCCTGCTGGCCCTGCAGGGCCCGGCGGCAGTCAAGGTACTCGAGCGTCTGGCTCCCGAAGTCGCGGGCATGACCTTCATGCAGTTCACCAGCGTGCAGTTGCTGGGTGTGGACTGCTACGTCAGCCGATCCGGCTATACCGGTGAAGACGGCTTTGAAATTTCCGTACCGGCGGCCAATGCCGACGCCCTGGCACGTCGCCTGCTGGCTGAGCCGGAAGTGGCGCCGATCGGCCTGGGTGCGCGCGACTCACTGCGCCTGGAAGCCGGCCTGTGCCTGTATGGCCACGACATGAACGCGCAAACCACCCCCATCGAGGCCAGCCTGCTCTGGGCCATCTCCAAAGTACGCCGTGCCGATGGCGCGCGTGCGGGCGGCTTCCCGGGTGCCGAGCGGATCTTCGCTCAGCAGCAAGACGGTGTTGCACGCAAGCGGGTCGGCCTGCTGCCCCAAGAGCGCACACCTGTCCGCGAGGACGCCGAGATTGTCGATGAAGCCGGCAGCGTCATTGGCCGTGTCTGCAGCGGTGGGTTCGGCCCGAGCCTGAGCGCCCCTGTAGCCATGGGCTACCTGGACACTGCCCATGCCGCTCTGGATACCCCTGTGTGGGCCATCGTGCGTGGCAAACGCGTAGCGATGAAAGTCAGCAAGATGCCTTTTGTTGCCCAACGCTACTACCGCGGCTGATACCCGCCCAGAAGCGTGACGAAACGCGTTCGAGATTTTCGTAACCGAACGCGTTTCACAACATCTGAACACAGCCGAAAAACCGCTTGGAATGCACCAGAAAAAATCGCCCAAGCAGCGGCTAAAAAGGTCAAAATCCGGCGCTTTTCAGGGCTTGTTTTTGTCTTCAAAGTTAGCGTATTGTCTGTTCACTGTGTTTGCATGGGTCGCTATGGTTCGTGACCTGGGCAGTAGCTCTGAGATTTGCTACAACCCGTTCGACGTCTCTTACTTTCCTGCAACCCAGCCCAGTACTCTTTCATTTGAAAGAAGCTGTTACTAATTCTAAGTTCCAAAGGAAATAAGCTATGTCGACTCGTCAGAGCGGTACCGTCAAGTGGTTTAACGACGAAAAAGGTTTTGGTTTCATCACTCCAGAAAGCGGTCCGGATCTGTTCGTACACTTCCGCGCTATTCAGGGCAACGGCTTCAAGAGCCTGAAAGAAGGCCAGAAAGTTACCTTCATCGCCGTGCAGGGCCAAAAAGGCATGCAGGCTGACGAAGTTATCGCGGAAAATTGATTTCCCGATAAAAAGCCCCTGCTGGCAACAGCAGGGGCTTTTTTGTGCCTGTTATTCCGTAGAATGGGCGTTTTGCGCAAGGAGGGCTTCTTGTATGCCCAAGCACCTGTTGAAGCCTCAGGGCGATTTCCCAGCCGTCGGCCTGGGACGTCGCCTTGCGGCAATGTTCTACGATTTCCTGCTGTGTACAGCGCTGCTAATGGTCACCACCCTGGTCTACAAGATGATCATGATGGCCTTCATTGGCGAGGCGCGGATGCGCGAACTGACCGATGCTGGCGCCCTGGACACCGACCCGCTGCTGTCGACCATTCTGGTGTTCATGCTGTTTGGCTTCTTCGCCAAATTCTGGACCCACGGTGGACAGACCTTGGGGATGCAGGTCTGGGGGATTCGCGTACAAAACGCAGATGGCAGCGCCATCGGCCTGTGGCAGGCACTGTTACGCTTTGTTGTCTCCATCGCCTCCTGGCTGTGCCTGGGCCTGGGTTTCTTCTGGGTATTGATCGACAAACAAAAGCGCAGCTGGCATGACATGTATTCCGACAGTCAGCTGGTGCGCATCCCCAAGAAGGGCAAGGAAAAGGCCTGAGCGCTGAAACCGTGATCAGTCGCCCATGAAAAAGCCGACCCCAGGGTCGGCTTTTTCATACGCGTTACGGCTTAACCGGCCCTGCGCAACAGCCATACCCCTGTCAACGTGCAGATACCTGCCGGAATCAGCACCGCCAACAATGGCGGGAAACCGAACACCTGGCTGGACGGCCCCAGCAGGTCCTGGGCAATCCGGAAGGTGAACCCCACCAGCACGCCGGTAAACACCCGCTGCCCCAAGGTCACCGAACGCAACGGGCCAAAGATGAACGACACCGCCATGAGCACCAGCGCCGCCGTCACAATCGGCTGCATCACCTTGGTCCAGAACGCCAACCAGTAGCGAGCGTTGTTCAAGCCCTGGTCGGACAGGTAGTGAATGTAGTCCCACAACCCGGAAATAGAGAGCGAGTCCGGGGCAACGACCACCGTATTCAACAACTCAGGGGTAACCGCCACATCCCAACGCTCCTCGGGGCTCTTGAGCACTTCAGTGCTGTCGCCGCGGAAGTGCGTGGTGGTGACGCCACTGAGCAACCAGTGATCGTTCTGATACTGGGCCTTGCGCGCAAAGCTGGACGTCAGCATGCGGCGCTCGCTGTCGAAGCGGTAGCGCGTTACGCCATACAAAAGGCCGTTGGGCTGAACGCTGTTGATGTGGACAAACTCATCACCCTGACGATGCCACATACCGCGCTTGGAAGACTGCGCCTCACCACCGCCCTGCGCCAGGGAGCGCTCGGCCTGGGCCTTGTTTTCGGTGACCGGGGCCAGGTACTCACCAATCAGCACGCCGACCAGCATCAGCACCAGCATCGGCTTCATGACTGCCCAGACGATACGGCCAATAGACACGCCAGCCGCGCGCATGATGGTCAGCTCACTGCTGCTGGCCAAGCTGCCGAGACCGATCAGGCAACCGATCAGTGCTGCCATCGGCAGCATGTCGTAGAGCCGACGCGGCGCGGTCAACAGCACAAAACTAGCCGCATCCATCAGGGTATAGGTGTTGCTGATGTCGCTCATTTCATCAATGTAGGCAAACAGCGAGGCCAGGCCGAGAATGATCCCCAGTACGGCAATAATTGCCAGGAACACACTCTTGCCGATGTAACGGTCGAGTTTAACCACGGGCCACCTCCGCACGGCGGGCAGCACGCTTGAGCTTCAACGGCTCCCAGTACATCAACCCAAGGCCGATGAGCAGGAACAAGCCATGCACCCACCAAAGCCCCAAGGCGATCGGCAGCTTGCCTTTTTCCAGGGCACCACGCGCAGCGATCAACATTGTCAGATACGCCATATACAAAAGAATCGCCGGCAGCAGCTTGAGGAAACGTCCTTGCCGCGGATTGACGCGCGACAGCGGCACGGCCAGCACGGTCACGACAAACACCAGCAATGGCAACGAAATCCGCCATTGCAACTCGGAGCGCTCGCGCAGGGTCTTGGCACCCAGCAACGTCGACGTCGGGATTGCTTCCCGATCAGTCACTTCCTCGCTGACTTCCGGCTTGGGCAACAGCACCCCGTAGGTGTCGTACTTGATGATGCGGTAATCGGCCTGCCCCGGATTACCGTCATAGCGGTAGCCGTTTTCCAGGATCAGGTAACGATTGCCATCCGCCTGCACTTCCTGACGCCCCTTCTCGGCCACCAGCACAGAAGGACCGCGGTCCTTGCTCTTGTCCTGGGAGACGCGTTTCTCGGAAATGAACACCCCGCCCAGATTCTCACGGTTATCGGATAGCTGCTCGCTATAGGTAACACGTGAACCGTCACGCAGGGTCTGGAAGCGTCCCGGAACCAAGGTGTCGAACTCGGTCAAGGCGTCCTGTTCATTGATGATCTGTGCCACCCGCGCAACGCCCTGAGGCGCAAGGCCCAGGCTCAACCAGGCCACCAGCAAGGCCACCAGCAAGGCCGGAGCCATGGTCATCGCCAGCAGGCGCTGCTGGCTCATCCCGGTGGCGGCGAGCACGGTCATCTCGCTTTCCAGGTAGAGCCGGCCGTATGCCAGCAAAATGCCCAGAAACAGGCCCAGCGGCAGGATCAGTTGCAGGAAACCCGGCAAGCGGAACCCCATGATCATGAACAATACGCTCGGGTCGAGCAGGCCCTGTGCGGCCTGAGCCAGGTACTTGATGAAGCGCCCGCTCATGATGATAACCAGCAGCACGGCGCTGACGGCACTCAAGGTCAGCATGACCTCGCGAGACAGATAACGAAAGACGATCAAACCAGACACTCCTGGGTTGTCAGGCTCAAACAGCCGAACAAGGGAAACGTAGCAGTCGCACCGGATGCACGCTGCAGACGTGAAACCGGCAAAAAAGTTGGCGCATTATCCTGTGATTGGCCGTGCCTGTCACTTGGCGTACGCAAAGCGTCATCTCGGGGTTGTCAGGCTGGGCGCAGCAGGCTCAAACTGGCGGCTTTATCACTGGCACGCAGATGCGCCGCCAGGCCGCTCCAAGCGCCTGCACAGACAGCGCACAGACCGATCATTGGGGACCCTGACATGGAATTGGTTGTAAAAAGTGTAGCCGCAGCATCGTTGAAGACCGCAACCCTGGTACTGGCTGTCGGTGAAGGCCGCAAACTCGGCACCACCGCCAAAGGCATCGACGACGCGACCGACGGCGCCCTGAGCGCACTGCTCAAGCGCGGCGACCTGGCCGGCAAGGTGGGCCAGACGCTGCTGCTGCAAAGCCTGCCTGGCCTGAAGGCCGAGCGCCTGTTGCTGGTCGGCACCGGCAAAGACGCCGAACTGGGTGATCGCAGCTGGCGCAAAGTCGTTTCCAGCGTACTGAACGTGCTCAAGGGCCTGGGCGGCAGCGATGCCGTGCTGGCGCTGGACGATGTAGCGGTCACTGGCCGTGATGCCCCTTACGAAAAAACCCGCCTGCTGGCCGAAACCCTGCTCGACGGCGAATATGTCTTCGACCGCTTCAAGAGCAAGAAAGCCGAGCCTCGGGCGCTGAAGAAAATCACCCTGCTCACCGACAAGGCCACCCAGGCCGAGACCGAGCGCGCGGTCAAGCACGCCAGTGCGATTGCCAGCGGCATGAGCTACACCCGTGACCTTGGCAACCTGCCACCCAACCTGTGCCACCCAAGCTTTCTGGCGGACGAAGCCAAGGCACTGGGCAAGGCTCACAAGAACCTCAAGGTCGAAATCCACGACGAGAAGAAGCTCAAGGAACTGGGCATGGGGGCCTTTGTCGCCGTGGGCCAGGGTAGCGACCAGCCACCGCGACTGATCGTGCTCAACTACCAGGGCGGCAAGAAAAGCGAGAAGCCGTTCGTGCTGGTGGGCAAGGGCATTACCTTCGATACCGGTGGTATCAGCCTCAAGCCTGGCGCCGGCATGGATGAAATGAAGTACGACATGTGCGGTGCTGCCAGCGTCTTCGGCACCCTGCATGCCGTACTCGAACTGCAACTGCCCATCAACCTGGTCTGCCTGCTGGCCTGCGCCGAGAACATGCCAAGCGGCGGCGCCACCCGTCCAGGCGACATTGTCACGACCATGAGCGGGCAAACCGTCGAGATCCTCAACACCGACGCCGAAGGCCGCCTGGTGCTGTGCGACACCCTGACCTACGCCGAGCGTTTCAAGCCGCAGGCAGTGATCGATATCGCCACCCTGACCGGCGCCTGCATCGTTGCCCTGGGTAGCCATACCTCGGGCCTGATGGGCAACAATGACGCCTTGGTCGCGCAACTGCTCGAAGCAGGCAAACGCGCCGACGACCGTGCCTGGCAGTTGCCACTGTTCGACGAGTACCAGGAACAGCTCGACAGCCCGTTCGCCGACATCGCCAACATTGGCGGACCAAAGGCCGGCACCATCACGGCGGGCTGCTTCCTGTCGCGCTTTGCCAAGGCCTATGAGTGGGCGCACCTGGATATCGCCGGTACCGCCTGGATCAGTGGCGGCAAGGACAAGGGCGCTACAGGTCGCCCGGTTCCATTGCTGACCCAGTACCTGCTCGATCGCGCCAACGGCTGAGGCCGCCCTGCCCGGCTGCGCCGCTTACGCGCAGCCGGCGGGCACTGCACACCATGAGCCAAGTCGATTTCTACATCCTCCCAAGCCCGGCCCTTTCGGCGCGGCTGGTGTTCGCCTGCAAATTGTGCGAGAAAGCCTGGCGCCTCGGCCACCAGGTCTACCTCAACTGCAGTGACATCACCCAGCGCGACGAACTGGATGAACTGCTCTGGCGCTTCAAGGGCGAGGCATTCGTACCGCACAGCAATGCCGAAGACGACCCCGAGGCCACTGTGGTATTGGGCCTGGGCGACACGCCCGGCAGCCATCAGGACCTGCTGATCAACCTCGACCTGAAGGTGCCAGGCTTCGCTGACCGTTTTGCCCGCATCGCTGAAATCGTGGTCGAAGACCCCGAGATTCGCCAGGCGACACGGGAGAGTTTCCGTTTCTACCGACAACAGGGCTATGCTCTGCAAGATCACCGCTTACAGCGACTCTGACGACGATGGACAAACCCACGCCCCACTCCAAGTCCGCGCACTTGCTGGATGACCTTGAGTCGATCCGCCAACTGCTCGGCGACGATACCCTGCAACCACCCTTGCTGACCGAAACCGTGGACCACAACGAGCAGATTCCACTGCTGCTTGAAGAGGCCATCGAACCGGTTGTGCCAACGCTTGAAGCTGAAGTACCAAGCGCTCAGCCACCGGCACAGGAAGCACCTGACCCTCAGGCCAGGAGACAGGATACCCTCCTGCACCTGGACGTTGAGTTGCGTGCTGCCGCACAGCTGATCATGCAGGACGTGATCGATGACTTCGCCCCGCACATCGAAACCGAGATCAAGCGTCGGCTGGATGCGCGTCTCGAGCGTTTGCTGAACCAGTTGCCAGAGTAAATCCGCGGGCCATTGGCCCGCGTTGCTCTGCGATCGCTATACCGGTCATGCCCGCAATGGGTGAAACGACGTTTTCTGCCTCCTGCCATCACCTCAGGCTACGCCCCAGCGCCTATTCCCCGTTATACTTCTCGGCTTTCCCGAATAAACGCCATAGGGTCCCGCCGCGCATGGATAAGACCTACCAGCCGCACGCTATTGAAACTTCCTGGTACCAGACCTGGGAGTCCGAGAATTATTTCGCCCCGCAAGGTGCGGGCGAGCCGTACACCATCATGATTCCGCCGCCGAATGTCACCGGCAGCCTGCACATGGGTCACGGCTTCAACAACGCGATCATGGACGCCCTGATCCGTTTCCGCCGCATGCAGGGCCGCGACACCCTGTGGCAGCCAGGCACCGACCATGCCGGTATCGCTACGCAGATGCTGGTGGAGCGTCAACTGGAAGCCAAGGGCCAGAGCCGCCACGACCTGGGCCGGGAAAAGTTCCTGGAAAAGGTCTGGGAATGGAAAGACCAGTCCGGTGGCAACATCAGCCGCCAGATCCGCCGCCTGGGCTCCTCGGTAGACTGGAGCCGCGAGCGCTTCACCATGGACGACGGCCTGTCCGAAGCGGTCAAGGAAGCCTTCGTGCGCCTGCACGAAGACGGCCTGATCTACCGCGGCAAGCGCCTGGTCAACTGGGACACCAAGCTGCACACCGCGATCTCCGACCTTGAAGTGGAAAACAACGACGAGAAAGGTCACCTGTGGAACCTGCGCTACCCGCTGGCCGACGGCGCGAAAACCGCTGAAGGCAAGGATTACCTGGTCGTTGCCACTACCCGTCCGGAAACCATGCTGGGCGACGCCGCCGTAGCCGTTAACCCGAACGATGAGCGCTACCAGGCCCTGATCGGCAAGTTCGTCGAGCTGCCACTGGTTGGCCGCCGCATTCCGATCATCGCCGATGACTACTGCGACCCGGAATTCGGCACCGGCTGTGTGAAGATCACCCCGGCCCACGACTTCAACGACTATGAAGTCGGCAAGCGTCACAACCTGCCACTGCTGAACATCTTCGACAAGAACGCCATGGTGCTGCCGGCAGCCCAGGTATTCAACCTCGACGGCAGCGTCAACGAATCCATCGATGCCACCCTGCCTGCCCGCTACGCCAACCTCGACCGTTTCGTCGCGCGCAAGCAGATCGTCGCCGATTTTGAAGCCGCAGGCCTGCTGGTCAGCGTTGACGACCACGCCCTGAAAGTACCGAAGGGCGACCGCTCCGGCACCGTCATCGAGCCGTGGCTGACCGACCAGTGGTACGTGTCGACCAAGCCCCTGGCCGAGCCGGCCATTGCCGCCGTCGAAGATGGCCGTATCCAGTTCGTACCGAAGCAGTACGAAAACATGTACTTCTCCTGGATGCGTGACATTCAGGACTGGTGCATCAGCCGCCAGCTGTGGTGGGGCCACCGCATTCCAGCCTGGTACGACGAAGCCGGCAAGGTCTATGTCGGGCGCAGCGAAGAGGAAGTGCGCAGCAAGCACAACCTGGGCGCCGAGGTTGTCCTGAACCAGGACAACGACGTACTCGACACCTGGTTCAGCTCGGGCCTGTGGACCTTCTCGACCCTCGGCTGGCCAGAGCAGACCGAATTCCTGAAGAAGTTCCACTCCACCGACGTGCTGGTCACCGGTTTCGACATCATTTTCTTCTGGGTTGCCCGGATGATCATGCTGACCATGCACCTGGTGAAGAACGAGGATGGCACCCCGCAGGTACCGTTCAAGACCGTTTACGTCCACGGCCTGGTGCGCGATGGCCAGGGCCAGAAGATGTCCAAGTCCAGGGGCAACGTCCTTGACCCGCTGGACATCGTCGACGGCATCACCCTCGATGCCCTGCTGGAAAAACGCACCAGCGGCATGATGCAGCCAAAACTGGCCGAGAAGATCGCCAAGCAGACCCGTGCCGAGTTCCCGGAAGGTATTGCCAGCTACGGCACCGATGCCCTGCGCTTTACCTTCTGCTCGCTGGCGTCCACTGGCCGCGACATCAAGTTCGACATGGGCCGCGTCGAAGGCTACCGCAACTTCTGCAACAAGATCTGGAACGCCGCCCGCTACGTGCTGGACAAGGGCGAAGACTGCGGCCAGAACGGCGAAGCCTACGAACTGTCACTGGCTGATCGCTGGATCATCTCGCAGCTGCAGCGCACCGAAGCCGAAGTGACCCGTCAGTTGGAGCAGTTCCGTTTCGACCTGGCAGCTCAAGCGCTGTACGAGTTCATCTGGAACCAGTACTGCGACTGGTACCTGGAGTTGTCCAAGCCTGTGTTGTGGGACGAAAACGCGCCTGTCGAACGCGCGCGCGGCACCCGTCGCACCCTGGTACGGGTACTGGAAGTCGCGCTGCGCCTGGCTCACCCATTCATGCCATTCATCACCGAGGAAATCTGGCAGCGCCTGGCGCCGCTGGTTGGTGCTGAAGGCAAGACGATCATGCTGCAGCCTTGGCCAGTGGCCAACGACAGCCGCATCGATACGGCTGCCGAAGGCGATATCGAGTGGCTGAAGGAACTGATGCTCGGCGTGCGTAACATCCGTGGCGAAATGAACATCGGCCCGGGCAAACCACTGCAACTGTTCCTGAAGAACGCCAGCAGCGAAGACCAGCGCCGCCTGCAGGAAAACGAAGCGCTGCTCAAGAAGCTGGCGAAGATCGAATCCTTCACCGTGCTGGGCGAGCAGGACGAGGCACCACTGAGCGCTACCGCACTGGTAGGCGATCTGCAGGTACTGGTTCCTATGGCAGGCCTGATCGACAAGGATGCCGAGCTGGCGCGCCTGAACAAGGAAATCCAGCGCCTGCAAGGCGAAGTCCAGCGCGTGGGCGGCAAGCTGTCCAACGCAGCGTTCGTTGACAAGGCACCACCTGCCGTCATCGACAAGGAACGCGCCAAGCTGGCTGAAGCCGAGCAGGCCTTGGCCAACTTCACCGAGCAGCATGCGCGGATTGCCAGCCTGTAACCGCTAGTACGCCGCCGTAATGCCATCGCGGGCAAGCCCGCTTCTACAGGTTGACAACCAACCGTGTAGGAGCGGACTTGCCCGCGATGCGTTCCACAGGACACCCTCATGAGCACACCCAACAAACCGACCCTGCACCCGCGCAATCGCCATCAGGGCCGCTATGACTTTCCCCAACTGATCAAAAGCAGCCCGGAACTGGGCCGTTTCCTGATCACGAACCCGTACGGCAAACCCAGCATTGATTTTGCCGACCCCGAGGCCGTAAGGGTCTTCAACCGGGCCCTGCTCAAGGCCCAGTACGGCATCCAGCACTGGGACATACCGGCAGACTACCTGTGCCCGCCCATCCCCGGACGCGCCGACTACCTGCACGCACTTGCCGACCTGTTGGCCGACGACAACGCCGGCGAAATTCCTCGCGGGGCGAAAATCCAGGCGCTGGACATCGGTGTGGGCGCCAACTGCATCTACCCGCTGCTCGGCTATAGCGATTACCGCTGGCGCTTCGTAGGCTCGGACATCGATACCGTCGCACTGGCCTCGGCCAAAGCCATCGTCCAGGCCAATGGGCTGGGCAAGGCCATTGGCCTTCGCCTGCAGAGCAACCGCAAACACATCCTGCTCGGCCTGCTCAGCGCTGAAGACCGCTTTGACCTGACCCTGTGCAACCCGCCCTTCCATGCCTCGCGCGACGAAGCCACCCGTGGCAGCCAGCGCAAATGGCGGGCGCTGGGCAAGGCCGACCCCAAGCGCAAACTGCCTGTGCTCAACTTTGGCGGGCAAAACAATGAACTGTGGTGCGAGGGTGGCGAGATACGTTTCGTCAGCCAACTGGTGACCGAAAGCGCGGCGATGGGTCAACAGGTGCTGTGGTTCACCAGCCTGGTCTCCAAAGCCTCCAACCTGCCTGGCATTCAGGCGGCCCTGAACAAGGCGGGCGCTCTCGAGCATCGCGTCGTCGAGATGGGGCAAGGACAGAAGCAAAGCCGTCTGGTGGCCTGGACCTTCAAGGACGCAGCCGCCCGGCAACAATGGCGCCAGCAACGCTGGGCCGAACGGCAGGCATGAAAAAGCCGCGCCAGACAAACATCAGGCGCGGCTTCAGGAACAGCTTACGACTTACTTGTTGACAGCGTCGGTCAGCACTTTGGCTGGAACGAACTTGACAACTTTCTTGGCCGCGATTTCGATGGCAGCGCCAGTCGATGGGTTACGGCCGGTACGGGCAGGACGCTCGGTGATTTTCAGTTTGCCAATACCTGGCAGAGTGATTTCGCTGCCATTTTCCAGTTGATCAGCAACGATCTGGCCCAGTTGCTCCAGAGCGTTACGCGCGGTGGTTTTTGGCGCGTCGATAGCTTCAGCGATATCGGCGATCAGTTGGTCTTTGGTCAATGCCATGGTGGTGTTCCTTCCCTATCAAATTCAGTTGGTTTGCAGAGTGCCGCGTCAGCTATCGGGCCAGGCCTGCAAATGCCCGGCGGCTCGGTGTTACAGCCACACCAATCGCGTATGTAGATACGCAAAATGACGTTTGGTTCGATGTGACACGAGCGGTCTGCCAGCGATGCGCCACATAGGGGGGCGCAAGACGGGGGCAAAGCTACCACAGAGGCGAATAAATATCCGCCTCAAGCAAGGCAAATGTTCAGGTTTTTCGGGGGGTTGCGCCAAAAAACGCAAAAAATCGAACAAAAAATGAACAAAGGCCATTTCACAATACATCCAGACACGGCGCAGCCCCAGGTCTGGGTTACACTGGGCGACTTTGCAATATGGCAGCGCCCTGCCCTTTTTCAGCCGAGAATCCCATGCCGATCCGTCATTGCATCGTCCACCTGATCGACAAAAAGCCCGATGGCAGCCCAGCCGTGCTGCATGCCCGCGACTCTGAACTGAGCGAGTCGACCGCCATCGAAAACCTGCTGGCCGACCTCAACGACAGCTACAACGCCAAACAGGGCAAGGCCTGGGGTTTCTTCCATGCCGAATCCGGGGCGCACCCGTTCAGTGGCTGGCTCAAGGAGTACCTGGACAACGGTACGACCTTCACCGCCTTCAGCCGTGTCGCCGTCGAACACCTGCAGAAGCTGATGGAAGAGTCCAACCTCTCGGTGGGTGGCCATGTGCTGTTTGCCCACTACCAGCAAGGCATGACCGATTACCTGGCCATCGCCCTGCTGCACCACAGTGAAGGCGTGGCGGTTAACGCCGAGCTCGACGTCACCCCGTCGCGCCATCTGGACCTGGGTCAGCTTCACCTGGCTGCACGCATCAACATTTCCGAGTGGCAAAACAACCAGAACTCGAAACAGTACATTTCCTTCATCAAGGGCAAGAACGGCAAGAAAGTCTCGGAATACTTCCGCGACTTCATTGGCTGTCAGGAAGGCGTGGACGGCCCCGGCGAAACCCGCACCCTGCTCAAGGCCTTCAGTGACTTCGTCGAAAGCGAAGACCTGCCCGAGGAAGCCGCCCGAGAGAAAACCCAGACCCTGGTCGATTACGCCACCAGCCAGACCAAAGCCGGTGAGCCGGTAACCCTGGAAGAACTCTCCAGCCTGATCGATGAGGACCGCCCAAAGGCCTTCTACGACCACATCCGCAACAAGGACTATGGCCTGTCGCCGGAAATTCCTGCCGACAAGCGCACCTTGAATCAGTTCCGCCGCTTCACCGGTCGAGCCGAAGGCTTGTCGATCAGCTTCGAAGCGCACTTGCTTGGCTCGAAGATCGAATATGACGAGGAAGCCGGAACACTGATCATCAAAGGCTTGCCGACACAGCTGACCGATCAGCTCAAGCGTCGCAAGGACTGACCGCGAGATAGGAGGCGACCAACGCCTCCTTGGCACTTTTGCGCAGCTTCTTCACCAGCCGCTCCTGGCGCAGGGCTTCAGCCTTGTCCGGCCACACCTCTACATACACCAGCGCGACCGCCGGGCTGGTGCTGAAATAACGAGCGCCCCGCCCCTTCTGATGAGCCTCGAAACGTCGTTGCGGGTTATCACTGATACCGCAGTACAGTGAGCCGTTGGCGGCGCGCACCAGGTAGACGTACCAAGGTTTGCTGGTGAGTTCACAGAGGCTATCGGTCACGGCATATTCGTAAAGAAGACGACAAGGCTCACAGCTTACCGCCTCAGCGGGCAGCCTGAAACGTCCGCAAGCCTTTCAACGCCTGCGCCCTCACCTTACCCTGCAGCCATGGCGTCCACCCCAGCAGCAAACCTTTCATGCCTAACGCCTGGCGCGCCCATTGCCACATTTCGAAACTGTCATGATGCTCACAGATCTTGCCGTCGCGAAACACGAAGCGCGCCTGTATGTCGTTGATCACGACCCGGCCGGTCTGGTTGAACAGGTAGGTGGCCACCCAGTGAGCGCCACCGCTGCGCTCATCGGCGCGCACATTGTCGAACGTCAGGGAGAAATCCTTGGCGCGAGTCGTCAGCATGCGCCACATATCACCCGCATCCTTGCCCTGCAAAATGCCGAAGGCCGGGTCACTGAAAAGCACATCGTCGCTGTAGCAGGCCACCATGGCCTCGGCATCCAGCCGCTGAAAGGCCTGATAGAAGCGGGTGATCAGGGCACTGTGAGCATCGCTCATGGGCAGATCCATTACCGAGAAGAGAGTCTGGAACGATAGTCCGGGCCGAGGCCGAAAAGCTACGGACATTTGCACGGCGAATAGCGCGCACCACCTGAAATCAATCGCTGACCGCCAGCGCGGATCAGACCCGCTCGCTGGTCGCGTTCACATACAGGGCGCGCCCGGCCTTGAGGCCGAAGACTATGGCGCTGACACCGAGCACCGCGAAAATCCACCCCACAGCCTTCCACCCGCCCGTCAGGTCATGCACCACACCCACGGCGAAAGGCCCAAGGGACGCCAGGGTGTAACCCACCCCTTGCGCCATGCTCGACAGGTTGGCCGCGACATGGGCATCCCGGGAGCGCAGCACGATCAGGGTCAATGCCAGCGCAAACGCTCCGCCCTGCCCCAAGCCCAAGACCACCGCCCAGCCCCAGAGGCCGTTCAGCGGCGCATAAAGACAACCGAACAACCCGGCCAACGTCATCAGCATGGCCAACACAATGGCCAAGCGCTGATCCTTGCCCCGGGTGGCCAGCCAAGGTGCAGTCAACGAGCTGAGCAGTTGAACAATGACCGAACCGGACAACACCAGGCCTGCCTCGGTCGGGCTGAGGCCGCGCCCGATCAGCACCGAAGGCAGCCAACCGAAGACGATGTAGGCCAACGACGACTGCAGCCCCATGTACAAGGT
The DNA here is from genome assembly GCF_002753995.1 of Pseudomonas sp. HLS-6. Lineage (NCBI taxonomy): Bacteria > Pseudomonadati > Pseudomonadota > Gammaproteobacteria > Pseudomonadales > Pseudomonadaceae > Pseudomonas > Pseudomonas sp. HLS-6. Next base: position 1,116,456 of record NZ_CP024478.1, on the reverse strand, counting down.
CACCTGCCAGGCCAGCGGATCACGCCACACACCGCGCACCCGGTAGGCGACGCTATGCGCCGCATGGCCCTGACGTGCCTGAGGCAGCCAGAACAGCGCCGCAACGACCGCTGGCAGCAACCAGAAACCCAGCCCCATCGACCAGCTGTCATCAAAGTAACGACCAAGCGGCACGGTGGCGCCAGCGGCAACTGCAGCGCCGAGGCACAGGGCCATGGTGTAGACGCCGGTGAGCGTACCGGCATGCTTGGCAAAATCACGCTTGACGATACCCGGCAACAAAACGCCGATCACGCCGATGCTGGCGCCGGCCAGTATGCTGCCGACAAACACCCCAAAACTGCCCAGGACGCTGCGCAGGAAAATACCGGCCGCCAGGCACAAGAGAACACCCAGCACGACCCGCTCACTGCCGAAACGCCGCGCCAGCACAGGCGCCAACGGTGCAAACAGGCCCAGGCACAGCACGGGCAAGGTGGTCAGCAGGCCCGCTTGGGAAGCACTCAGCCCAAGGCTCTCAGAGACCTGCCCGAGCACCGGCGCCATGCTCGACAACGCCGGGCGCAGGTTCAGGGCCACCAACACCAGCCCCAGAAGCAGCAACCAAGGGCGTTGCAATACCACGGGCTGTTGTTGAACCTGCTCATCGTCAGCTTCAGCGTCGATCAGCAGTTCGTCGAGTTCCGCTCCACGCGCTTCGCGGTCACGGGCAGCAGCGTGTTCAGGGTTCATCCGTCGGGCTCCAGCAAAGGGGTTAGACTGCGGTACAAATGCAATCGCCGGCCAGACCAGCTCCAGTGCAATACACATGCGCAAGAGCCAGCCTGGCCGGCGAGAGGGCCCAACCGATATCAGTTCAACGCGTCGAGCAACGCCTGATTCTGCTCCGGGGTACCGATGGTGATCCGCAGGAACTGCGCGATACGCGCTTGTTTGAAGTGCCGCACAATCACGCCCTGTTCACGCAGACGGGCAGCCAGGCCGGCAGCATCCTGCTCAGGATGACGGGCAAAGATAAAGTTCGCCGCCGACGGCAACACTTCAAAACCGCGCGCGGTGAGCTCTGCCACCAAATGTTCGCGGCTGTCGATGACCTTGCGGCAGGTCTCGTCAAAGTAAGCCTTGTCCTGGAACGCCGCCGCAGCCCCGACAATGGCCATACGGTCGAGCGGGTAGGAGTTGAAGCTGTTCTTGATCCGCTCCAGCGCCTCGATCAGGTCTGGATGACCAACCGCCAGGCCCACACGCAAGCCGGCCAGCGAACGCGACTTGGACAGGGTCTGGGTAACCAAAAGGTTCGGATAACGGTCTACCAGGCTGATCGCCGTCTGCCCACCGAAGTCGATGTAGGCCTCGTCGACCACCACCACGGAATCCGGGTTGGCCTTGAGCAACTGCTCAATGGCGTCCAGGGCCAGCAGGCAGCCAGTTGGCGCGTTGGGGTTCGGGAAGATGATCCCGGCATTCGCTCGTTGATAATCCTCGACGCGAATCTGGAACTGCTCATCCAGCGCTACCGCCTCGTACGGAATACCGTAAAGGCCGCAGTAAACCGGATAGAAGCTGTAGCTGATGTCCGGGAACAACAGCGGCGCGTCATGCTGGAACAGGCCGTGGAAGATGTGCGCCAGCACTTCATCGGAACCGTTACCCAGGAACACCTGGTTACCCTGCACGCCGTAGTACTCGGCCACGGCCTGCTTGAGCAGATCGCTGTTCGGGTCAGGGTACAGACGCAGGTTGTCATTCAACTCGGCGCGCATGGCCTCAAGGGCTTTCGGCGAGGGCCCATACGGATTCTCGTTGGTATTGAGCTTCACCAGTTTGGTCAGTTTCGGCTGCTCACCCGGCACGTAAGGCACCAGGTCCTTGACGAAGGGGCTCCAGAATTTACTCATGTTCAGTTCCCCTCGTTGTCGGCAATGATGCGGTATTCGGCGCTGCGCGCGTGAGCACTGAGCGATTCGCCACGGGCCAGGACCGAAGCGGTCTTGCCCAGTTCGGAAGCGCCTTGTTCGGAGCAGAAGATGATCGAGGAACGCTTCTGGAAGTCATACACCCCCAGAGGCGAGGAAAAGCGCGCCGTGCCGGAAGTCGGCAAGACGTGATTCGGCCCGGCGCAGTAGTCGCCTAGCGCCTCGCTGGTGTGACGGCCCATGAAGATGGCCCCGGCGTGACGAATCTGCGGCAGCCAGGCCTGCGGGTCGGCAACCGACAGCTCCAGGTGCTCGGGGGCAATACGGTTGGCCACCTCGATAGCCTGCTGCATGTCGCGCACCTGGATCAGGGCGCCACGGCCATTGATCGAGGTCTTGATGATCTCGGCACGGTCCATGGTCGGCAACAGCTTGTCGATGCTCGCAGCGACGCGATCAAGGAAGGCCGCGTCCGGGCTTACCAGAATGGCCTGGGCATCTTCGTCATGCTCGGCCTGGGAGAACAGGTCCATCGCGATCCAGTCCGGATCGGTCAGGCCATCACACACCACCAGGATTTCAGAAGGACCGGCAATCATGTCGATCCCCACCTGGCCGAACACATGGCGCTTGGCGGTTGCGACGTAGATGTTGCCCGGCCCTACCACCTTGTCGACCTGCGGCACGCTTTCGGTACCATAGGCCAGCGCTGCAACGGCCTGGGCGCCACCAATAGTGAAGACGCGATCAACGCCAGCGATGCAGGCAGCAGCCAGTACCAGTTCATTGACCTCGCCACGCGGAGTCGGCACGACCATTACCACCTCGGCAACACCAGCGACCTTGGCCGGAATGGCGTTCATCAGCACTGAAGACGGGTAGGAGGCTTTGCCGCCGGGTACGTACAAGCCCGCACGGTCCAACGGCGTGACTTTCTGACCCAACACGGTGCCATCGGCCTCGGTGTAGGTCCAGGAGTCCTGCTTCTGTTTTTCGTGGTAGCTGCGAACCCGCGCAGCAGCCTTTTCCAGTGCTTCGCGCTGGGCGACAGTGATTCGGCTCAGGGCCAGTTCCAGGCGCTCGCGACCGAGAATCAGGTCGCTCATCGAGGTGGCTTCAACCCCATCAAAACGCTGGGTGAACTCCACCAGTGCGGCGTCACCGCGCTCGCGCACGGCCTTGATGATGTCCAGCACGCGCTGATTGACCGTGTCGTCGGACACACTTTCCCAGCTCAGCAGATGATCCAGATGTCGGGCGAAATCCGGGTCAGCGGCATTGAGTCGGGCAATAGCAGTGGACGTGGTCATAGCGAGGGCCTCAATAATTGGCGGATGCTCAGGCGCCCTTAACGTAGCAGCCGATCCGCGAGGGCACCTGAAAAAGTTGGCTATGACGCGGATAGACGGGCGCGACAGCGAAGGTCGCGCGCAGGTATCAACCGCGGTGTCGCGACTCTACGGCCTGACGCAGGGTATCGATCAGGCTTTGAATACGCGCATGCTGCATTTTCATGGACGCTTTGTTGACCACCAGGCGGGAGCTGATGGTCGCGATCAGTTCCTGGGGCTCCAGGCCGTTTGCCCGCAGGGTATTACCGGTATCGACGACGTCGATGATCTTGTCAGCCAGGCCAATCAAAGGCGCCAGCTCCATCGAGCCATAGAGCTTGATGATATCGACCTGACGGCCCTGCTCGGCATAGTAGCGCTTGGCAACGTTGACGAACTTGGTCGCCACCCGCAGACGGCCTTTGGGTTCGGCAGCACCGACTGCGCCGGCGGTCATCAGCTTGCACTTGGCAATCTGCAAATCCAGCGGCTCGTAAAGGCCCTGACCACCGTACTCCATCAACACGTCCTTGCCGGCCACACCCAGATCGGCGGCACCATGCTCGACATACGTCGGCACGTCGGTGGCCCGCACGATCAGCAGGCGTACATCGGCCTGGGTCGTCGGGATGATCAGTTTGCGGCTCTTGTCCGGATTCTCGGTCGGGACAATGCCCGCCTCTGCCAGCAACGGCAGGGTATCGTCAAGAATACGGCCCTTGGACAGCGCGATGGTCAACATGAAACGTCGGTCCTTATGCGGCATGTGCCCGTCGAGCCGCACAGCAGGCTCGACAGCATTCAATTCGGTCCAGCAATGTGTGGCGCGTCCTTGCGCCGCAGGCAGACTAGCCCGGTACGCGGCGGATCTTCGCGCCCAGCATCTGCAGTTTTTCCTCGATGCACTCATAACCACGGTCGATGTGGTAGATGCGGTCGATCAGGGTATCACCTTCGGCAACCAGCGCCGACAGCACCAGGCTGGCCGAAGCCCGCAGGTCAGTCGCCATCACTGGCGCGCCTTTGAGGGTCTTGGTCCCGGTAACGATGGCCGTGTTGCCTTCGACCTGGATCAAGGCGCCCATGCGGTGCATCTCGTACACGTGCATGAAACGGTTCTCAAAGATCGTCTCGATCACCGCACCAGTGCCTTCGGCGATGGCGTTGAGGGAGATGAACTGCGCCTGCATGTCCGTCGGGAACGCCGGGTATGGGGCGGTGCGCAGGTTCACGGCTTTAGGCCGCTTGCCGTGCATGTCCAGCTCGATCCAGTCTTCACCCGTGGTGATTTCGGCACCGGCTTCCTTGAGTTTCTCAAGAACCGCTTCGAGGATGGTTGGATCGGTGTCCTTGACCTTGACGCGACCACCGGTAATGGCGGCAGCCACCAGGTAGGTACCGGTCTCGATACGGTCAGGCATGACGCGGTAGGTCGCCGAACCCAGGCGCTCGACACCATCGATGGTGATGGTGTCGGTGCCAGCGCCCTGAACCTTGCCGCCCATGGCGTTGATGAAGTTGGCCAGGTCGACCACTTCCGGCTCACGCGCGGCGTTTTGCAGTACGCTGCGGCCTTTGGCCAGCGCCGCCGCCATCATGATGTTCTCGGTACCGGTCACACTGACGGTGTCGAAGAAGAAGTGCGCACCACGCAAGCCACCTTCAGGTGCCTTGGCCTTGATGTAACCACCCTCGACTTCGATCTTCGCGCCCATGGCTTCAAGGCCACGAATGTGCAGGTCGACAGGACGCGAGCCGATGGCGCAACCGCCAGGCAGGGCCACTTCAGCCTCGCCAAAGCGCGCGACCATCGGGCCGAGTACCAGGATCGAGGCGCGCATGGTTTTCACCAGCTCGTAAGGCGCGATCAGCGTCTTGATGCTGCGCGGGTCAATTTCCACCGAAAGCTTTTCATCGATGACAGGCTCAATGCCCATACGTCCGAACAGCTCGATCATGGTGGTGATGTCGTGCAGGTGTGGCAGGTTGCCAACCGTCACAGGGCCGTCAGCCAACAAGGTGGCAGCCAGAATCGGCAGGGCGGCGTTCTTCGCCCCGGAAATGCGGATTTCGCCATCAAGACGAGAACCGCCAGTAATAATCAGTTTATCCATTTGAGTCTCGCGCCAATTGGCTCAGGTGCGCTCAGCCCAGGCTGCGCTGCTGAAAAATTTCATGGTTACCGCATGGATGCTGCCATCGGCGATCCACGGGTTCAGGTGAGCATAGATCGCTTGCTGACGTTTGACCGGGCTCAGGGCCGCCAACTCGTCGCTGATCAGATTCAACTGGAAGTTGCAGCCTTCGCCTTCAACTTCGACCCGGGTTCCCGGCAACTTTTCTTCAAGGAAGCTCTTAACTTCTACGGCCTGCATGCTCAACCTCAATCGGCGCCCTGTGCGCGCGGGTCGGCCATCATACAAAAAAGCCCCTCGCCTGCGAACCCCGTAAACGAGGACTCTGACCGAGGGGCCGCTAGACGGGGCCGATTATCGGCCCGCCAACAGTTCGGAGAGGCCATAGACCTCTGCGATTTCGCGCATGTCCTGGGGCATTGCGCGCACTTCGACGGTTTTCCCGCTTGCACTGGCATCACGCATGAAAGCCAGTAACAGGGAAAGGCCTACACTACTCGACTTCTCCACCGCAGAGCAGTCGAGCACCAGCGTGGGCGCCTTCTCGGAAGCGATCAGCACCTTACCTTCCTTGCGCAAGGTCGGGCCCGTGCGGTAATCCAGAACACCCGAAAGGTTCAGGACACCGGCCTCACCCCACTGAACAGAGGCACTGCTCATTGCGTCTGCTTCTCGGTGGACTGCTCCGCCGTTTCCTTGGCCTTGGCGACTTCGCCAGCCCAACCATCGATGGTTTTGTCCAGGTTGTTACCGTTGCGCTGCATGGCATCGGCAAACTGGTCACGGAACAACTTGCCGATGTTGATGCCATTGACGATCACATTACGCACTTTCCAGACGCCATCGATTTTCTCCAGCGTGTAGGAAACCGGATAGATCGCGCCGTTGTTACCCGTGACCTTCATGTCAACGCTGGTCCGAGTACCGCTTTCATCCTTGGCCGGGCTGACCGTAATACCCTGGTTGTTGTACTCCAGCAGGGCGTTGCCGTAGAACTGCATCAAGCTACGCTTGAAGTTCTCCTGAAAGCGCGTCATCTGCTCAGGCGTGGCCTTGCGCGAATACTTAACGGTCATGATGCTGCGCGAGATGCCATCGGCATCCACTACCGGCCCAAGGATACGGTTGAGGGCGTCGTAGAAGGCGCTTGGGTTGGCCTTGTACTGCTCTTTATTCGACTTCAGGTCGGACAGCAGTTCATTGGTCGTACCCTGGATAAGGTCATGAGCCGACGGGGCCACTGCCGCGCCCGCAAACATTGGCAGTGCAGCCAGCAACACCAGCAGGCCGCGTCGCAGAATAGAGATCATAGAAACTCCTTATTTGGCTTCTTTGCCAACACTGTTGAGCAGGAACTTGCCGATCAGGTCCTCAAGCACCAATGACGACTGGGTGTCATGGATGACGCCGCCATCCTTCAACACCGTCTCATCGCCACCGACACTGATACCCACGTACTTTTCACCCAGCAACCCCGCGGTCAGGATCGATGCCGTGGAGTCCGAAGGCAGATTGTCCAGGCGTTTTTCCAGTTCCATGGTCACGCGACCGGTGAAGCTGTCGCGGTCGAGGTCGATGGCCGTGACCCGACCGATGGTGACACCGGCCATGGTCACTTTGGATCTGACCGTCAAACCGGCGATATTGTCGAAGTTGGCATAAAGTTTATAGGTATCGCTGCTCGGGCTGGCAGACAGGCCGCTGACACGCAGTGCCAGCAGAAGCAGCGCCAGGATCCCGGCCAGGAGGAACAGGCCGACACCGATTTCCAGGGTGCGGTTTTGCATCAGAAATCTCCAAACATCAAGGCGGTCAGAATAAAGTCCAGACCCAGGACTGCCAACGAGGCATAGACCACGGTCTTGGTAGTGGCACGACTGATCCCCTCTGAGGTGGGCTCACAGTCATAGCCTTGGAATACGGCGATCCAGGTGACGACAAAGGCAAATACCAGGCTCTTGATGATCCCGTTAAGCACATCATCGGTGAAGGACACACTGTTTTGCATGTTGGACCAGAAAGAGCCTTCATAGACCCCCAGCCAGTCAACCGCGACCCAGGACCCACCCCAGATACCCACCACACTGAAAATCATTGCCAGCAGCGGCAGGGAAATGAAGCCTGCCCACAGGCGTGGGGCAACGATGTACTTGAGCGGATCGACACCGATCATCTCAAGACTGGACAGTTGCTCGGTGGACTTCATGTTGCCGATTTCAGCGGTCAATGCAGAACCGGCCCGCCCGGCGAACAGCAGCGCGGTCACCACCGGGCCAAGCTCACGCAGCAAGGTCAAGGCAATCATCTGCCCTACTGCCTGTTCCGAGCCATAGCTGCTCAGGATATTGAAGCCCTGCAACGACAGCACCATGCCGATGAAAATACCGGAAACCACGATGATCGCCAGCGACAACACGCCGACCGAGTAGAGCTGCTTGATCAGCAACTGAAAGCTGCCGCCAATACCGCCACGCCCAATCAACGCATGTAACAGGAACAGCCAGGAGCGACCCAGCACGGCGAGCACATCAATGGCCGAGCGACCGAAAAGACGAATACGCTCAAGTAACGATTTTCTGCGCATCTAACGCTTCCCCAGCAAATCGGCGCGGTAGTCAGGCGCAGGAAAATGGAAGGGCACCGGGCCGTCCGGATCGCCTTTCATGAACTGACGGATACGGGGGTTATCGGAGCTCATCAGCTCCTGCGGCGTGCCTTGCCCCAATACCTGCCCATCACCCACCACATAGAGGTAGTCGGCAATGCTGGCGGTTTCCGCCAGGTCATGCGAAACGACGATACTGGTGATACCCAGGGCATCGTTGAGCAGGCGGATCAAGCGTACCAACACGCCCATTGCGATCGGATCCTGGCCAACGAAGGGTTCGTCGTACATGAGGATTTGCGGGTCCAGGGCAATTGCACGGGCCAGCGCCACACGACGCTTCATGCCGCCTGACAGCTCGTCGGGCATCAGCTCGAATGCACCGCGCAAGCCCACCGCCTGCAACTTCATCAGCACGATGTCGCGAATCATCTCATCAGACAATTGCGTATGAACGCGCAGGGGAAAGGCGACGTTCTCGAACACGTCGAGATCCGTGAACAGGGCGCCACTCTGGAACAGCACGCCCATCTGCTTGCGTGCATCGAACAGGTCGCTTCGTGACAGGGTCGGCAAATTCTGCCCCGCCACCCAGACTTCGCCGCTGGCCGGTCGCAGCTGCGCACCAATCAGCCGCAGCAGCGTGGTCTTGCCACACCCGGATGGCCCCATAATGCCGGTGACCTTGCCTCGGGGAATGCGTATATCGACATTATTGAAGATACTGCGCGAACCGCGCTTGAAGGTTACGCCCTTCAACTCGACCGCGTAGGCGTTATCAACGCTCATCTAAACTCCTTGCGATGCAGCCTTCTCACTCAGACGTCCACCTCCTTCATGGAGGCACGCACGCCCTGAGCGGGCCGAACTGGCGGCGAACTATAGCACCGCAGACAGGGCCGCCCCAAGGCCATCGCAGCGCTTGCGCAGACTTCCTTGAGCCAAAAATGAACGACTGACACGCCACTGACAGCGATTCGCAGGTGAGGCTTTCGCGCATTCCCGCTATAATCGCCGCCTTTTCATCAGGCAATCCGATTTTCCACATGAGCCAATCCAGCGACCTGATCCAATCCGCACAACGCACCATCCGCCTCGAACTTGAAGCGGTAGAAGGCCTGCTTGCCCATATCGACGCTGATTTCGTCAAGGCCTGCGAGCTGATCCAGGCCAGCAAAGGCCGGGTCGTGGTAGTCGGCATGGGCAAGTCGGGGCACATCGGCAACAAGATCGCCGCAACCCTGGCCAGTACCGGCACACCGGCGTTCTTTGTCCACCCTGCCGAAGCCAGCCATGGCGACATGGGCATGATCACCCGTGACGATATCATCCTGGCGTTGTCGAACTCCGGTTCAACCGCTGAAATCGTGACCCTGCTGCCGCTGATCAAACGCCTGGGCATTCAACTCATCAGCCTCACCGGCAACCCGGATTCGCCACTGGCCAAAGCCGCCGAAGTCAACCTTGACGCCCGTGTGCAACAGGAAGCCTGCCCGCTTAACCTGGCGCCAACCTCCTCGACCACCGCAGCCCTGGTGCTGGGCGATGCACTGGCCATTGCCCTGCTGGAAGCGCGAGGCTTCACCGCAGAGGACTTCGCGTTCTCGCACCCCGGTGGCGCACTGGGCCGACGCCTGCTGCTGAAAGTCGAAAACGTCATGCACGCCGGCGCCGAGCTGCCCCAGGTTGCCCGCGGCACCCTGCTCAAGGATGCCCTGATGGAAATGACCCGCAAGGGCCTGGGCATGACCGTGGTACTGGAAGCCGACGGCCGTCTGGCCGGGATCTTCACTGACGGCGACCTGCGCCGCACGCTCGACCGCAACATCGACCTGCACAAGGCGCGAATCGAAGACGTGATGACACCGCACGGCAAAACCGCCCGCGCCGAAATGCTCGCCGCCGAGGCCTTGAAAATCATGGAAGACCACAAGATCAACGCCCTGGTCGTCGTAGACACGGACGATCACCCGGTAGGCGCACTGAACATGCACGACCTGCTGCGTGCGGGAGTAATGTAATGCAAACCGATCTGCTGCAGCGCGGCAAGGCCATCAAACTGGCCGTTTTTGATGTTGATGGCGTCCTCACCGACGGTCGCCTGTATTTCCTCGAAGATGGCAGCGAGTTCAAGACCTTCAACACCCTGGACGGTCAAGGCATCAAAATGCTCATGGCCTCGGGTGTGACCACCGCGATCATCAGCGGTCGCAAGACACCGGTGGTCGAACGCCGAGCGAAAAACCTCGGCATCCCGCACCTGTACCAAGGGCGTGAAGATAAATTGGTCGTACTGGACGAACTTCTCGGCCAGCTCGGCCTAGACTATGAACAGGTTGCCTACCTGGGCGACGATCTACCGGACCTGCCCGTCATCCGCCGGGTTGGCTTGGGAATGGCCGTGGCCAACGCCGCGGCCTTCGTACGCGAACACGCCGATGGCGTTACCCTCGCACGCGGTGGCGAAGGTGCCGCTCGCGAATTCTGCGAGTTGATCCTGCGAGCCCAAGGCAACCTCGATGCGGCAAACGCCAACTATCTGTAGGGCGACACATGTTCAGCAATAAAATCCGCAACATTGCGCTGCTCGGGGCGATCGCCGTCCTGCTGGCGGCGGTTGGCTACTGGAAGGTCGGCCCCGATACTTTCCTCGAGAAACCGGTGGCCACTGTCGACAAAGGCGCCATCGACTATTACGCCACCAATGCCCACAGCGTTCAGTTTCTACCTGACGGCAAGCTGCAATACGACATGACGGCAGACAAGGTCGAGCACCTGCAGGCCAGCGAGATCACCCTGCTGACCACGCCCGACCTGCACATGTACCGCGGCACCGCCTACCCTTGGCACGTTCAGAGCGAACGCGGCGAGGTCAACCCGGACGGTACCGAAGTCGAGCTGATTGACTCGGTACGGGTTGCCCGCACCGATGAACAGAACCGCGAAACCATTATTACCACGACCCGCATGACGGTATTCCCACAGAAGCAATATGCTCAAACCGATCAAGCCGTTAGAATCGACGGCGCCGGTGGAACCACTACGGGCAAGGGAATGAAAGCGTATTTGAAAGACGGCAGGATGGACCTGCTGTCCAACGTAAGAGGACAGTATGAGGCTCGTTAAAACCCTCCCCTTTTTGCTCAGCCTGAGCGCAGCACTGGGAAGCGCGAGCGCCTTGGCCCTGCCGAACGACCGCGACCAGCCAATCCGCATCCAGGCCGATAACGCCCAACTGGACGACAAGAAAGGCATTGCCACCTACACCGGCGACGTGATCATCACCCAAGGCTCGATGATGATCAAAGGCAACACCGTGACCATCACCCGCTCCGCTTCCGGCGATATCGACGTGGTCACTTCGGTGGGCAACCTGGCGTATTTCGAGCAGCAACAAAGCGCTGCAAAGCCGGACAAGATGCAAGGCTATGCCGTGCAGATCCAATACCAGGCATTGAAAGACCTGGTGGTTCTGACTGACCGGGCCAAGGTGATCAACGAAGGCAACACTACCGAAGGCGAGAAAATCGTCTACAACACCAAGTCTCAGGTCGCCACCGCCGGCCGCGGCAGCAACATTACCGCACCGCGCCCACGCATCGACATGGTAATCCAGCCGAAGAAGAAGGCCGAGTAATGGCAACCCTCAAAGCCCAGCACCTGGCCAAGAGCTACAAGAGTCGACAAGTCGTACGTGACGTCAGCCTGTCAATCGACAGCGGCCAGATCGTCGGCCTGCTCGGCCCTAACGGCGCCGGCAAGACAACGTGCTTCTACATGATTGTCGGCCTGGTACAGGCCGACCAGGGCCGCGTGCTCATCGACGACCTGGATGTCAGCCACCAGCCGATGCACGGCCGTGCACGCGCTGGGATTGGCTACCTGCCCCAGGAAGCCTCGATCTTCCGCAAGTTGTCGGTGGCCGACAACATCATGGCGATCCTGGAAACACGCAAAGAGCTGGACGCCGCAGGGCGTCGCAAGGAACTGGAGAGCCTGCTGCAGGAGTTTCACATCAGCCACATCCGCGACAACCTCGGCATGAGCCTTTCCGGTGGTGAACGTCGCCGTGTGGAGATCGCCCGCGCACTGGCGACTGCACCGAAATTCATCCTGCTCGACGAACCGTTTGCCGGTGTCGACCCGATCTCGGTCGGCGACATCAAGCAGATCATCCACCACCTGAAAGCCAAAGGCATTGGCGTTCTGATCACCGACCACAACGTCCGTGAAACACTGGATATCTGCGAAACCGCTTACATCGTCAACGATGGTCGCCTAATCGCCGAAGGTGATGCAGAAACCATCCTGGCCAACGAACTGGTTAAAGAGGTTTACCTCGGCCACGAGTTCCGCCTGTAAGCCCGAGGTGCGAGGCACCGCCAGAGCGCTGACGATCCGCCCAAATACCGGCTTATTTGTTACAGCGCTCTAGGCAAACACCTCGGTTTCAGGCATATAATTTGCTTAAAGAAGGCGCTTCGGCGCCCTTGTAGTGGATGGCGCATGTGCGCCGGCGAATAAGGTGTTAAGCCCCTGCCATGAAACCATCGCTCGTCCTAAGAATGGGCCAGCAACTGACGATGACACCGCAGTTGCAACAGGCCATCCGTCTGCTCCAGCTTTCCACACTGGACCTGCAGCAGGAAATCCAGGAAGCCCTGGAATCCAACCCGATGCTCGAACGCCAGGAAGATGGCGACGACTTCGATAACAGCGACCCGATGGCGGATAACGCCGAATCCAAGCCGACCTCGGAATCCCAGGAAACCAGCTTCCAGGAAACCGCCACTCCCGTGGAAAGCCTTGAGGAAGGTGAGTGGAACGAGCGTATTCCCAATGAGCTGCCGGTAGACACCGCCTGGGAAGATATCTATCAAACCAGCGCCAGCAGCCTTCCCAGCAACGATGACGACGAGTGGGACTTCACCACCCGCACCTCGGCCGGTGAAAGCCTGCAGAGCCACCTGCTGTGGCAGTTGAACCTGGCGCCAATGTCGGATACCGACCGACTGATTGCCGTCACCCTGATCGACTGCATCAACAACCAGGGCTATCTCGACGAAACCCTGGAAGAGGTCTGTGAGTCCTTCGACCCGGAACTCGATATCGAACTGGACGAAGTGGAAGCCGTCCTGCACCGCATCCAGCAATTCGAGCCTGCCGGTATAGGCGCCCGCAACCTGAGCGAATGCCTGTTGTTGCAGTTGCGTCAGATGCCGGCACAAACACCCTGGATGACTGAAGCGCAACGACTGGTCAGCGACTACATCGACCTGCTCGGCAGCCGCGACTACAGCCAGCTGATGCGCCGCATGAAGCTCAAGGAAGACGAGCTGCGCCAGGTGATCGAACTGGTACAAAGCCTGAACCCACGCCCCGGCTCACAGATCGAGTCCAGTGAACCCGAATACGTGGTGCCTGACGTGATCGTGCGCAAGGACAGCGATCGCTGGCTGGTTGAACTGAACCAGGAAGCCGTCCCACGCCTGCGCGTCAATCCACAATACGCAGGCTTTGTACGCCGCGCCGATACCAGCGCAGACAACACCTTCATGCGCAATCAGCTTCAGGAAGCCCGCTGGTTCATCAAGAGCCTGCAAAGCCGCAACGAAACGCTGATGAAGGTTGCCACCCAGATCGTCGAACACCAGCGTGGATTCCTCGACCACGGTGACGAGGCCATGAAGCCGCTGGTGCTGCACGACATCGCCGAAGCGGTGGGCATGCACGAATCGACCATATCCCGGGTGACCACGCAAAAGTACATGCATACCCCGCGTGGAATTTACGAACTGAAGTACTTTTTCTCCAGCCATGTCAGCACCTCCGAAGGCGGAGAATGCTCGTCCACGGCGATTCGCGCGATCATCAAAAAACTGGTTGCAGCGGAAAATCAGAAAAAGCCATTGAGTGACAGCAAGATCGCTGGTTTACTGGAGGCACAAGGCATCCAGGTAGCACGACGCACCGTCGCCAAGTACCGCGAGTCGCTCGGCATTGCACCGTCGAGTGAACGCAAGCGACTGATGTAACGCACCTGAGGTGCGCCACCGCAATTCAAGTGGCAGGCGCAATACCTGCCTCTTTATGCACCGGCAACAAAAGGAGAAGCTGTATGCAAGTCAACATCAGTGGACACCAAGTAGAAGTCACCGAAGCGCTGCGCACTTATATCGGGGAAAAACTCGAGCGTGTTGAGCGTCACTTCGACAAGATCACCAATGTGCAGGTCATTCTGGAGGTCGAGAAGCTGAAACAGAAAATCGAGGCCACCCTGCGCATCCCAGGCGGCGAAGTCGTCGCCAATGCCGAGCATGAAGACATGTATGCCGCGATCGACCTGCTTGCCGACAAGCTCGACCGCCAACTGAAAAAACACAAGGAAAAACAGCAGGCCTTGCTGCAAGGTGCAGCCGCTCGCTGATCCCCCCCACTCATGATCCGACTTGAAGATATCCTGACCCCCGGCCGTTCACTTGTGAACGTGCCGGGCGGCAGTAAAAAACGCGTACTCGAACACATTGCCAACCTGATTGACCGGGAAGTACCGGATCTGGAAATGCAAGATGTCTTCGAGAGCCTGATTGCCCGCGAAAAACTGGGTTCAACCGGTTTCGGCAACGGTATCGCCATTCCACACTGCCGCCTCAGTGGCTGCACCGCACCGATTAGTGCGCTGCTCCACCTGGATGCCCCCATAGATTACGACGCCATCGATGGTGCTCCCGTAGACCTGCTGTTCGTACTGCTGGTTCCGGAAGCCGCCACCGACGAGCACCTGGAGCTGCTGCGCCAGATCGCCAGCATGCTTGACCGCAAGGACGTTCGCGAAAAACTGCGTGCGGCCGGCGATAGCCAGTCCCTGTATCAGGTCGTACTGGATGTACAGAACGGGCACTGAACATGCGTTTGATCATCGTCAGCGGCCGGTCCGGCTCAGGTAAAAGCACTGCCCTCGATGTGCTTGAGGACAATGGCTACTATTGCATCGACAACCTTCCAGCCGGCTTGCTGCCGCAGCTTGCCGAAAGTGCGCTGATCAATACCGAACTGATGCAACCCAAGGTTGCCGTGTCCATTGATGCACGCAACCTGCCAAGCCATCTATCCCGGTTCCCGGAACTGCTTGAAGATGCACGCAACCGGCATATCCAATGCGATGTGCTGTATCTGGACGCCGATGAAGAAACCCTGCTCAAGCGCTTCTCGGAAACCCGTCGCCGTCACCCGCTGACCAACGCTCAGCGCTCGCTGGCTGAGGCCATCCGGGTCGAGACCGAACTGCTCGGTCCTATTTCCGATCTGGCCGACCTGAAGATCGACACCACCAACCTGAACCTGTACCAGCTCAAAGACTCGATCAAGCTTCGCCTGCTCAATCAACCCGAGCCGGGTACTGCGTTCCTGGTCGAATCATTCGGCTTCAAGCGTGGAATGCCCGTAGACGCTGACGTGGTGTTCGATGTGCGCTGCCTGCCCAACCCCTACTGGAAGCCAGAACTGCGGGATCACTCCGGGCTTGAGCAACCGGTAATCGACTACCTGGCCGCCCAGCCGGATGTCGAAGACATGTTCCAGGATATCTCCGGGTATCTTCTCAAATGGCTACCCCGCTTTGCCGCCAGCAACCGTGCGTATGTCACCATTGCCATCGGTTGTACCGGTGGTCATCATCGCTCGGTCTATCTGACCGAACGCCTGGGTCAGTTGCTGCAGCAATCGCTGAAGAACGTCCAGGTCCGCCACCGCGACCTCTAGCCACAGGACTCTTGTGCGATGCCTGCTCTTGAAATAACCATCATCAACAAGCTGGGCCTGCATGCCCGCGCAGCCGCCAAGTTCGTTGGCGTTGCAGGCCGTTTTCCTTGCCAGGTACGAATTGGCCGTGCACCGGACAAACTGGTCGATGGCAAGAGCATCATGGCCGTGATGATGCTCGCAGCAGGCAAAGGTACTCAGGTACACCTGCACACCGAAGGTGAAGACGACACAGAGGCACTCAACGCACTGGTTGAGCTGATCAACAATCGCTTTGACGAAGGCGAATAACGCACAAGCATTCTACTGCCCCCTTGTCTCACACAGCCGCGTGCCCTTCTGGTAGTCCAACACCAAGCCGAGCTACCAGACGTAGGATCCACTACGACAGTTGCTCAATCACTCACGATATCTAGTTGTTCAATCAGAAGCGAGCGCCCCAATGAGCGTCCAACGGGCTCGCGATCACGGCCTACAGCAACGATTTGCTTGAACAGTGCGTTCATATTGCCCGAGACAATAAACGGGTTCAGCGCATGCTGCACCTCGCCATGCTCAATCCAGAAACCAATGCCGCGCATGGAGAACTCACCGCTTCATCAGGCGAGAATTCCTCATTCAGGTCGATGCTCACCTCAGCCTTGCACTGACCAACGTAGACTGCCAGCCCAAGCCAAGCTGTAGCGTCGGTGTACAGGGGGTCCACGTGATCATCTGCCACCCGCTGCACCTTGTGCGCGAGCCTCAGCAAGCAGCACTTCGACATGCGCCTTCAAGTCGGGCAGATTTTCAGGCCCTACAGCCTCCGGCGCCTTGTTCACATCATTCATCATTGGGAAATCCTTTTCTTGAGCCAGGTAAAGTGAGGCCTGCGCAGCGCTAACGCGCACGTTCGCCGGGCAAGCGATACGTTCAAGAAGGACGAACAGCGAAGAAGGGCTTACGCCACGACAGTACGAGAGTCCGTTTCAGTGTTCGTATCCTTATCGAACGACAGAACGGACTCTACGCCTGCAAACAGATGACCTGATCCTACATAGTTATGGCCAGGCCCAAGGGAATCAGCTACCAGCGACCGTCATTTTCTCGATCAGTACGGAGCCAGTGTGGATATTGCTGCGGGTTTCCAGATCATTACCGATTGCAACGATTTGCTGGAACATGTCTTTCATATTGCCGGCGATCGTCACCTCCTGAACCGCAAACTGGATCTCACCGTTCTCCACCCAGAAACCTGCCGCGCCACGGGAGTAATCGCCTGTCACCATATTCAGGCCATGCCCCATCAGTTCAGTGACCAACAGGCCGCGCCCCATGCGACGCAGCAGTGCAGCCTGATCTTCATCACCATGGGTGACAAACAGGTTGTGCACACCACCGGCGTTGGCGGTGCTCGGCATGCCCAGTTTGCGCCCGGAATAAGTGCCCAGAACATAAGACACCAACTCACCGTTTTTGACGAATGGCTTGGCATAGGTTGCCAGCCCATCACCATCGAAGGCCGCACTGCCCAAGGCACGCTGCAGGTGCGGACGCTCATCCAGGGTCAGCCAATTCGGGAACAACTGCTGGCCCATGGCGCCATCGAGGAACGACGATTTGCGGTACAGGTTTCCACCGGAGATCGCCGACAGGAAGCTGCTGAACAGCCCACCGGCCAGTTCCGCCGAGAACAGCACCGGCACCTCGCAGGTGGGTACCGGGCGCGCGCCCAGACGGCTGGCAGCACGCTGCGCAGCGCGCCGGCCAATGCTCTGCGGGTCGGCCAGCAACTCGCCCTGACGATTGACGTCATACCAGTAGTCGCGCTGCATCTGCCCATCGCCCTCGGCGATCATCACGCAACTCAAGCTGTGACGCGTCGAGGCATAACCGCCGATGAAACCATGGCTGTTGCCGTAGACGCGGCAGCCCTGATGGGTATTGAGGGTGGTGCCATCAGCATTCTTGATCCGTGGATCGGCCTCGAATGCCGCCGCCTCGCAGGCCAAGGCCTTCTCGATGGCCTGTTCCGGAGTGATGTCCCAGGCATGGTAAAGATCGAAGTCCGGCAAATCGCGAGCCATCAACGCGGCATCAGCCAGCCCGGCGCAATCGTCTTCGGAGGTGTGCTTGGCAATCGCCAGTGCGGCAGCAACGGTTTCACGAATCGCCTCACTGCCGCTGGCCGAGGTGCTGGCCGAACCTTTGCGCTGACCAACGTACAAAGTGATACCAAAGCCTTGGTCACGGTTGAACTCAACCGTCTCTACTTCACGTTGACGCACCGAGGTCGACAGCCCCTGCTCCAGCGAAACGGCTACTTCGCAGGCACTGGCGCCTTGGCGCCGGGCCTCGGCAATGATCTGCTCGACCTGCTCCTGCAGTGCCGGCAGGGCTTGCGGACCTACGCTCTGGACTGAACTCATGGTCTTCTCCACTCAAAATCTGCTCTCGGCACGGGTCAACTCACGACCGGGCCGGACAAGCGGCCCCCGACTGGTTATCATGGCGGCGTTTCCACGCGGACTGCCACCATGGTTGATTCTTACGACGATGCCTTCGACGAAGGCGAAAAAAGCAAAACCCAGATCAAGCGCGAGCTGCATGCGCTGGTCGACCTCGGCGAGCGCCTTACAACGCTCAAGCCGGACACCCTGGCACGCCTGCCGCTGACCGACGCCCTGCGCCGGGCCTTGGCCGATGCCAGCAAACACACCGCCCACATTGCCCGTAAACGCCACTTGTCGTTCATCGGCAAATTGATGCGCGATCAGGACATCGAGGCCATTCTTGCGCTGCTGGACCAACTCGATGCCTCCACTCGCCAGTACAACGAACGATTCCACAACCTTGAACGCTGGCGCGACCGTCTGATCGGCGGCACCGACGAAGACCTCGAGCGTTTCGTCAACGAATACGCCGAAGCGGATCGCCAACAGCTGCGCTCGCTGATCCGTCAGGCCCAGCATGAGCTGGCGCGCAACAAGCCGCCAACTGCCAGCCGCAAGATCTTCAAGTACATCCGCGACCTCGACGAAACCCAGCGCGGCCTGCGCTGATCTTCGTAGCCGAGCCGGCACCCTGCCGGCTCGACCTTTTCGTCATGCGCCCGTGCCACCCACGGTGATCGCATCGATCTTCAGCGTCGGCTGACCCACACCCACAGGCACCGATTGCCCATCCTTGCCACACGTGCCGACACCACTGTCCAGCGACAGGTCGTTACCGACCATCGACACACGGCTCATGGCCTCCGGCCCGTTACCGATCAGGGTCGCTCCCTTCACCGGCGTGGTAATCTTGCCGTCCTCGATGAGGTAGGCCTCACTGGTGGAAAACACGAACTTGCCACTGGTGATATCCACCTGCCCGCCGCCAAGGTTTGCGCAGTACAGGCCACGCTTCACCGAAGCGATGATTTCAGCCGGGTCGCTATCACCGGCGCGCATGTAGGTGTTGGTCATGCGCGGCATCGGCAAGTGCGCATAGGACTCACGCCGGCCGTTACCGGTGCGCGCCATCCCCATCAAGCGGGCATTGAGCTTGTCCTGCATGTAGCCTTTGAGGATGCCGTTCTCGATCAAGGTGGTGCATTCGGTGGGGGTACCTTCGTCATCGACGCTCAGCGAGCCGCGGCGCCCTTCCAGGGTACCGTCGTCGACAATGGTGCAGAGACTGGACGCGACCTGCTCCCCCAAACGACCGCTATAGGCCGAGCTGCCCTTGCGGTTGAAATCACCCTCAAGACCATGGCCGACCGCTTCATGGAGCAACACCCCTGACCAGCCCGGGCCGAGAACCACCGGCAATGTCCCGGCCGGCGCCGGAACCGCCTCAAGGTTGACCAAGGCCTGACGCAATGCCTCACGGGCATAGCCCATGACACGCTCATCGGTGAAGAAACGGTAGTCGGTGCGCCCGCCGCCGCCGTGGCCGCCGCGTTCACGGCGACCATTCTGCTCGACGATCACGCTGACGTTGAAACGCACCAGCGGTCGCACATCGGCAGCCAGGCTACCGTCGGCGGCCGCGACCAGGATGCGCTCCCAGACGCCGGCCATGCTGACACTGACCTGCTGGATACGTGGGTCCAGCTTGCGGGTTGCCGCATCGACACGCTTGAGCAGCTCGACCTTCTCGGCACGGCTGATGACCTCAAGTGGATTGTCCGGCGAGTACAACTGCACCACGTCCTGGCTTTTGAACGCCTGAACACTGCCGTTCTGTCCAGCTCGGGAAATTGAACGGGCAGCACGAGCCGCCGAGCTCAAGGCCTCAAGGTTGATCGCATTGCTGTAGGCGAAACCGGTTTTTTCACCGGATTGGGCACGAACACCTACCCCCTGATCGAGGTTGAAGCTGCCCTCTTTGACAATGCCGTCCTCCAGTGCCCACGACTCGGAAATCTGCCCCTGAAAGTACAGGTCGGCGGCATCGATACCGGGCCCGGCCAGCTCACCGAGCACCGACTGCAGGCTGTCCAGGGTAAGACCACCTGGCGCCAGCAGGTGCTCACTGACGGTGGATAACAACTCGCTCATAGTCACTCCGAGGTGTGCGCAGGCCGCAAGGCGTCCTGCGAAAAAAAGCGCCGGTGCAAGGCCACCGGCATCCGCGCCCGGATGGACGCCTGTTCGCTGCTGTCGCGTTCGGCCAGCAGCACGGCTTCGCCGGTGTCCTGTTCGGCGACGATGCGCCCCCATGGATCGACGATCGCCGCATGACCAAAGGTTTCCCGTGGACCGGGATGAGTGCCGCCCTGAGCCGCAGCCAACACATAACACTGCGTTTCAATAGCCCGGGCACGTATCAGCACTTCCCAGTGTGCGGCACCGGTTACCGCGGTAAACGCCGCCGGCGCACTGATCAATTCAGCCCCCGCTTCGCGCAAGGCGCTATAGAGCTCCGGAAAGCGCAGGTCATAGCAAACACTGAGCCCCAGACGGCCAACCGGCGTATCAGCCACGACCACCCGACTTCCATGGGCATAATCATCGGACTCACGATAACGGCCACGGTTGTCGGCCACATCGACATCGAACAGGTGCAGCTTGTCGTAGCGCGCCACCTGCTGCCCCTGATCGTCGATCAGCAACGAACAGGCATGGGCTTTCGCGTCGGGCTGCCCGACCGGCGGCAAAGGCACGGTTCCGGCCACAATCCATAACCTGAGGTCACGTGCCGTCTGTTTCAACCACGGCAGGATTGGCCCCTCGCCAAGCGCTTCGGCTCGGCCGATTGCGGCACTGTCACGACGCCCCATGGCCGCAAAGTTTTCTGGCAAGACTGCCAGCCGCGCACCGCCATGGGCTGCACGCTCAAGCAATGCGTGGGCCTGGGCCAGGTTGCCAGCAATATCGCTCTGGCTGACCATCTGAATCACGGCTGCTTTCATCAACGGTTCTTCTCGAAAGGTTTGATAAAGCTAATCTTAGGCTCTTTCCACGGGCCTTCGACGCGATAGTGCACGCTGGCATAACGTGCCACCCGATCCCCCAGCAGGCGGTCAACCAAGAACAGGGCACCGCCAATGGCCGGCGCACCGACAATCAACGCCGCCAATGGCAGGTTGTTGGTCACCGGCAAGGTCACCAGCAGGTTGGCATCGATCTGGTCTCGAACCATGTCCAGTGTGCCATCCAGCTCCAGATTACTTGAGGGCCCCGTCACGGTGATCGGTTCACGCGTCACGTAGACGCCCTCACTGGCGACCAACAAGCCTTTGACCCGGTCATAACTCAGGCCTTTGCCAAGCAGGTCGGAGAAGTCCAGGCGCAAGCGACGGCCAATCGAGTTGAAGTTCAGCAGACCAAACACCCGCAGCGCCTGAGCACCACCTTCCACCTCGACAAACTGGCCTTTGCGTAGCGAGGCATCAAGGCTGCCGGAAAACCGCTTGAGGCCAACCCAGGCGGGCGAGCCTGGCCAGCGGCCGTCGGCGTCCAGACGAAAATCCCGACTGGTCACGGTCGGTGCGAACTTCCAGGCCTTGAGCACATCTGCCACGTCCTTGCCTTCCAGACGGCCCTTGTACCAACTACTGCTCGCCCCCGGCACACCCTCCCAGCCAGCGTTGCCATCAATCATCAAGCCTTTGAGATTGAGGTCCAGATCCTTCAGCGCTACGCCCTTGGCCGTGGGCCGCAGCTTCAGCGACCAACTGCCCAACAGATCGTCACCCAGGAACAACTTGCCGATGGTCAGGTCGACTGCAGGAATTTTGCGCGGATCGACAGTAGCCAAGGGGTCCGGGGCATCCGGGGCCGTAACCTCAGCGGGATCAGCCGACGGCAGATGAATGGTCTGCAAATTAAGGGTGATCGGTTGTGCCTGGTTATCCGGCAGGCGCGCATTACCTATGACCTCCTTGCTGTCCAGGCGCACGCCCCAACTGTCATTGCTACGGTTGACACGAACCACCGCCTGGTTGAGGTCAAGACCGAATGCCTTGACCTGCCCAATGCTCACATTGGCACTCTGGAGGGCTTGCCGGGCACTGCCGCCTGGATCGTTTCCGGCATAACGTTCCAGCTGTTTCTGCCAAAGCGCCACGTCAAGCTCGGCCAGCTTGCCACTCAACCGCACGCCCTGGGCAGAGGGCAACTGGGCATTGCCTTCGCCAAACAACAGTTCGCCGCGCCCTTGGCCGGGCTTGCCCACCGGCGATGCGTACACCAGGTTGGCAAGGTCTGCGTAATCAACATCGTAACGGCGCTCAGGGCCTTGCAGGTTCATCCGAAACTGGCTGTTACGCACCTCGCCAGCGGATTTGCCAAACGGTGCAGGCAAGTCGATTGCCAGCCCCTTGAGCGTGGAGTTGATCGTCAGTTGATTGCTGCGGCTACCCAAGGCTACCTGCAGCTCGTAGGGCAGTTCGCCAGACAGCGGCAAGGCTTGGTTGAACTGCAGCCAGTCGGTCAGCGCCTTGAGCCCGATCTGCCCCTTGGCAGCGAGGCGGGTCTGCAACTGACCGGGCTTGCCTTCCGCGAAAATCTGCGCAGTGAACGGCTTGTCGAACGCCCGGGCCGTAATGCCCTGACCGCTCAGACCTTTGTCATAATCAAATCGAAAATCGCCCTTGAGCTGGCTCAATTCCAGCGCCGGCTCACGGATCTTGAGGCGTGCATCAGCCGTACTGAAGTCCACCAGCACCTTGGGCTGTTGCCCCTTCACCAGTGGAACATCGAGCTTGAGCTTGCCCACCAGGCTGCCCTCGCCCTCCCAACCGGCAAAGGTCGGCCCGGTGCCAATAGGTGCCTCCTGGAGAATCTTCAGACCATCGCCAAGCCCGCCGGAAAATTCGCCATCAAGGTACAAGTGGCTGTGCTCGCCACTGTCCACATGGGGAATATCGACTATCACGTTGCTGACCTGGGTATTGAGCAACTCCCCACTGCGGGCCTTTACCCGCACCCCGGCATCGTCGATGAACACGTCGCCGTCGACGTTGCGCACCGTCGGCCAGCCCGGCTGAAAATCGAGGGCCGCATCATGCACCTTGAAAAACAGGCTGATGCTCCGGGCCTCAGGGGATGCCCCGTGGTTCAGCGAGCCCTGGTACTGAAAATAGCCCTCATCGACCGCACCCTTGAGAATTGCCGTGCGCAGCCACTCATCCAATGCGGGGCTCAAGACTGCCGGCAGGTACTTGCCAGTGTAACGACCGTCACCCTCGACCAGACCGACACGCAGGTCCATGTAGTCCTCAAGCGCAGGGTCGAAGAGCAGACGAATCAGGAAATCGCCAGCGATCTTGCCTTCCTCTCCCAGCACCTTGAGGTAAGGCGCAATGAGGGTGAAGCCGTCCTGATCCAGACGCCAGGTCAAGCGTGCATTGGCTTTCTGGTAATGCCAGGGTTTGGCGAAGATAGGATCGAGATGCAGCATGAATGCATCGGTATCAAGGCGTAGCTCACCCTGACCAAGGTCACCACTGATGCTGCCACTGACGTTTCCTGCCGCCGGTGCACCGTGGTAGGCCGAAAACCCCACCCGGTCGAGGTTGGCTGCAAAGCTCAGGCGCTGATCGCCACTGGCCTTGGGTCGAATATCCAGCCGCACGTTGCGCAAGCCACCGGTCACCTTGAGACCATCAACCACGGCCATCAGAGTGTCCGGCAGCGGAGCCAGGGCATCGATCAACGGCGTGAGCGGGGCAAGGTCCAGGCGATCGGCCTGCACCTCCCAGGTTTCTTCGGTTTTCTCGGTGGCCGCCAACTGGCGCAACTGGATACGAGATTCCCAGCGGGTTTCGCCCAGGCTCATCGCCAGGGAGTCTACGGCCACTTCGAAGCCCTGCTCGCTACGCTGGAACCAGGCGTTGAGGGCCAGGTTATCCAGGGCGATGGCTTTGCGCCCGGTATAGGCACCGCGCAACCGCGGCGCGTTCATGCGCACCACCGCACTGCTCACCGCACCGTTCGACCAGTTGAGCCAGACCTCGCCGCCACTACGCAACTGCTCGGCCTTCCACTGCCCCAGCCATTTCGGCGGTATCCACTTGGCCCAGTCACTCTGCGGCAGGCTCAGGTACGCCTCTAGTTGCGCCTCACGCCATTGAGCCGGGCGAATCCGGCTGCGCAGGCTCAAGGCCAGCGGCTGGCCGTCGGGCAGGGTCGCACGCGCATCAAGACGCTGGCGCACACTGCCGGTCTGTAGCCCGAGGCTGACATAGGTAAGGGTTGTCGGATCACGCTGGAACGGCTCAAGGGTCACCTGGCTGTCGAACAGGGAAACCTTCGAGACCACCTGAAGTTGGGTCAGCACCTGCTCAGGGTCGAGTGATTGCGCTTGCGTGACGGGCAAACCCTTCAGCGCCCAACGGCCATTCTCATCTTCATGCAGGCTCACCTGCAGGCCACCCAACTCGATCTGGGCAATGCGTAGCTGACGCTCCATCAAGCTGGCCCAAAGGTCTGGCACGACCCTGACCGCATCCAGGCGCAAGGCGTTGGGGCCATCACCCAACTGCACATCACGCACCAGCAACACCGGCGCCAACCCACTCCAGCGCCCCTCCAGGGCGCCGATATGGACAGGCATGCCCAAGGCCTGCTCGGCCTTGTCCTGAGCGTCATTCCGGTATTCAGCCACCAACGGCACCAACTGCCGCCCAAGGCTTACGTAAAGTGCGACAAGCACTGTCAGCAGGGCGCAACCGCCCAAGCCCCAGCGAGTCAATGCGATCAGAACGCGCGTCAGACGTTCCATGTCGATGTCTCCCCGAGTCGAGCTTTAACTATGGCCCGGACTACCGGCTTTGCCAGCAGCCACAGCTCAAATGAACAACAAAAGCGAATCAGAGCAGCACCACATCATATTGTTCCTGGGAATACATCGACTCGACCTGGAAGCGAATCGTTCGCCCGATGAACGCCTCAAGTTCGGCAACATTGCCAGACTCCTCGTCCAGCAACCGGTCCACCACCTTCTGGTTGGCCAGCACTCTATAGCCTTCAGCCTGATAGGCGCGGGCCTCGCGAAGGATTTCCCGGAAAATCTCGTAACAGATTGTCTCGGGTGTTTTCAGCTTGCCGCGACCATGGCAACTGATGCAGGGCTCGCAGAGCACCTGCTCGAGGCTTTCACGGGTGCGCTTGCGGGTCATCTGCACCAGGCCCAACTCGGTGATACCAATGATGTTGGTCTTGGCATGATCACGTTCGAGCTGCTTCTCCAGCGTACGCAATACCTGGCGCTGATGCTCTTCGTCTTCCATGTCGATGAAGTCGATGATGATGATCCCGCCAATGTTGCGCAGGCGCAGTTGCCTGGCAATCGCGGTTGCCGCCTCCAGGTTGGTCTTGAAGATGGTCTCTTCAAGGTTGCGATGCCCGACGAAAGCCCCGGTGTTCACATCGATCGTGGTCATCGCTTCAGCCGGGTCGACCACCAGATAACCACCGGACTTGAGCGGCACCTTGCGGTCCAGCGCACGCTGGATTTCGTCCTCGACGCCATAAAGGTCGAAAATCGGACGCTCACCCGGGTAATGCTCCAGCCGGTCGGCGATTTCCGGCATCAGCTCGGCGACGAACTGCGTTGTTTTCTGGAACGTTTCCCGAGAGTCGATGCGGATCTTCTCGATTTTCGGGTTGACCAGGTCGCGCAGGGTACGCAAGGCCAGGCCCAGATCCTCATAAATGACGGTCGGCGCCCCCACGGTCTTGATCTGATTACCAATCTGCTCCCAGAGCCTGCGCAGGTAGCGAATGTCCATGAGGATTTCATCGGCGCCCGCGCCTTCGGCAGCCGTGCGCAGGATGAAACCACCGGCATCCTTGATATTTTCCTGGGCCACGCAGTCACTGACCACCTGTTTGAGACGCTCACGCTCGGCTTCGTCTTCGATTTTCAGGGAAATACCGACATGGCTGGTGCGTGGCATATACACCAGATAACGCGAAGGAATCGAAAGCTGTGTGGTCAGGCGAGCGCCCTTTGAACCGATGGGGTCCTTGGTCACCTGCACCACCAGGCTCTGACCTTCATGCACCAAGGCACTGATGGTCTCGACTGCCGGCCCTTCACGCAGGGAGATTTCCGACGCATGGATGAACGCTGCGCGCTCCAGGCCAATATCGACAAAAGCCGCCTGCATACCCGGCAGGACACGCACCACCTTGCCCTTGTAGATGTTGCCGACAATCCCGCGGCGCTGGGTACGCTCGACATGCACCTCTTGCAGGACACCGTTTTCCACCACCGCCACGCGTGATTCCATCGGCGTGATATTGATCAGAATCTCTTCACTCATGGCTGGCTCTCGTCAAAGGTGTTCAGGTAATGATGGCTCGCTCATGGAAGGCTGGCGAGCGCTGGCAGCTTCAGTGCATCCTCGCTCAACAGGCCTGGAGGCGTTGCCAGCAAGGAATGCCGAACCGCGCCAGCAGTTCGGCCGTTTCACAAAGCGGCAAGCCGACAACGGCTGAATAACTACCACTCAGGCCCTGCACGAACACGGCCCCCAGGCCCTGGATTGCGTAAGAGCCGGCCTTGTCATGCGGCTCGCCACTCTCCCAGTAAGCCTGCGCTTCGGCCGGGCTGATCGAGCGAAACGCAACGCGGCTGCTCACAGACAGGCTCTCGCAACGGGAACCGTCGGTAATGGCAACAGCGGTCAACACCTCATGCTCGCGCCCGGAAAGCGCAGCGAGCATCGCCAGGGCTTCGGCACGGTCCTGCGGTTTACCTAAAATCTGCCCATCCAGAACCACAGCGGTATCAGCCCCCAAGACCGCCAAGGGCGCGCGCGCCTCCGTGGCGGCGAGCATTGCCAGCCCGGCCAATGCCTTGCCACGCGCCAGACGCTCGACATAAGCACAGGCCGACTCATCGGCCAGGGGGGTTTCATCGATAGAGGCACTGATGACCGTGAATGGCACACCAATCTGGGTCAACAGTTCACGACGGCGTGGCGAACCAGAGGCCAGGTAAAGCGGAGTCATCTTGACGTCTCCCTGTCAACGGCGGGCAGTGGAATCAGTGGATGCCGAGTCGGCGGCGCAAGCCTTGCAAGGCGTAGCTGATCCAGGGCCAGAGCAAGGCACTGACAACGGCAGGCCAGAGCAAGGCGAGGGTCGGCTGGCGGTTACCGGTCAGGGCGCTTAGCCACAGTTGGACCAACTGCGCCAGGCCAAAGATCACCAGCACCACCAGGCTCTGCTGCCACATGGGGAACATGCGCAACCGCTGCTGCAGCGACAGGATCAGAAAGCTGATCAAGGTCAGCACCAGTGCGTTCTGCCCCAACAGGGTCCCACACAGCACATCGGATGCCAGGCCGAGCACAAAGGCCGTAGTCATTCCGACCTTGTGCGGCAGCGTCAGCGTCCAGAACACCAGCAACAACGCCAGCCACAAGGGGCGCAGGTGATCGGAGCCCTCTGGCATGGGGGCAACGCTCAACAGTATGCCGATCACGAAGCTCAGCCAAATGACCCAGCCGTTTCTGCTTCGGGTACTAACCATTAGTGTCTCTCCCGGGAGTTGACCGGCGCAGCACCCGCGCCATGGGCCGGGGCAGTTGCCGCGGGAGCAGGTGCAGCAGGCGCTGCAACAGGTGCCGTGGCAGCAGGCGTGGCCGGCGCGGGCGCAACCGTGGCCGGGGCATCACCTGGCACGGCGAGCTTCTGCCGGTCCGCGGCTTCCTGGGCCTGGGCCGCTTCGGTGGCGCGCTGTTCAGGAGAACGACTGTCACTGAACACCAACAGCATGTAGCGGCTGCGATTGAGAGCCGCCGTTGGTACTGCACGGACAATAGCGAAGGGCTGGCCTGAGTCGTGAATGACTTCCTTGACCGTGGCCACCGGATAACCCGCCGGGAACCGCTGCCCGAGGCCAGAGCTGACCAGCAGGTCGCCCTCCTTGATGTCGGCGGTATCGGCAACATGACGCAGCTCAAGGCGCTCCGGGTTGCCGGTGCCGCTGGCAATGGCGCGCAAGCCATTGCGGTTGACCTGCACGGGAATGCTATGGGTGGTATCGGTGAGCAGCAGCACACGGGACGTGTAAGGCATCAGTTCGACCACCTGCCCCATCAGGCCGCGAGCATCGAGCACAGGCTGCCCCAGAACGACGCCATCACGCTCGCCCTTGTTGATCAGGATACGGTGGGTGAACGGGTTCGGATCGATACCGATCAGCTCGGCGACCTCGACCTTTTCGTTAACCAATGCCGAGGAATTGAGCAGCTCGCGCAAACGCACGTTCTGTTCCGTCAGGGCAGCCAGCTTCTGCAGGCGACCTTGCAGTAGCAGCGCCTCGGTCTTGAGTTTCTCGTTCTCGGCCATCAATTCGGCACGGCTGCCGAACTGGTTGGAGATGCCCTGCCAGAACTGCTCCGGCAGGTTGGTAACCCAGTAGGCCTTGATCAGTACCCGCGACATTTGCTGGCGCACCGGCTGCAACACCGAAAAGCGCGCGTCGACCACCATCAGGGCGACCGAAAGCACCACCAGCACGAGCAAGCGAACACCCAGTGAAGGGCCTTTGGCGAAAAGCGGTTTAATGGGCCGTTCCTCGTGGGCGACTATTCAGGAGGTCAATCATACGGCAACACACGTGCCGACGCGTGGCGTAAGGCGATGCGGCGCCTGAAGGCGCCGACAACCGCATACAGGTAGCACCCTTGGCACTACCTGTAAACCACTCATCGGATGGCTGCCGGCAAGATCACTCGCTGGAGAGCAGGTCCATGGTGTGCTTGTCCATCATCTCCAGCGCACGACCACCGCCACGGGCGACACAGGTCAGCGGATCTTCGGCGACGATGACCGGCAGGCCGGTTTCCTGGGCCAGCAGCTTGTCCAGATCGCGCAGCAACGCGCCACCACCGGTCAGCACCAGGCCACGTTCGGCGATATCCGAAGCCAGCTCGGGTGGTGATTGCTCCAGCGCGCTCTTGACCGCCTGGACGATAGTCGCCAGGGACTCCTGCAGCGCTTCGAGCACCTCGTTGGAGTTCAAGGTGAAAGCACGTGGAACGCCTTCTGCCAGGTTACGGCCGCGTACATCGACTTCGCGGACTTCGCCGCCCGGATAAGCGGTACCGATTTCCTGCTTGATGCGCTCGGCGGTGGACTCACCGATCAGGCTGCCGTAGTTACGGCGCACGTAGGTCACGATGGCTTCGTCGAAGCGATCGCCGCCCACACGCACGGACTCGGCATAAACCACGCCGTTCAAGGAGATCAGTGCAATTTCAGTGGTACCACCACCGATATCGACGACCATCGAACCGCGCGCCTCTTCAACCGGCAGGCCTGCACCGATCGCAGCAGCCATTGGCTCTTCGATCAGGAACACTTCACGGGCACCGGCGCCCAGCGCCGATTCACGAATGGCACGACGCTCGACCTGGGTCGATTTGCACGGCACGCAGATCAGCACACGAGGGCTGGGCTGCAGGAAGCTGTTTTCGTGAACCTTGTTGATGAAGTACTGCAACATTTTTTCGCAAACGCTGAAATCGGCGATAACGCCGTCCTTCATCGGACGAATGGCAGCAATGTTACCGGGCGTACGGCCCAGCATGCGTTTGGCTTCGGTACCGACAGCGACGACACTTTTCTGGTTGCCGTGAGTACGAATGGCCACGACCGAGGGCTCATTCAGGACGATACCGCGCTCACGCACGTAAATAAGGGTGTTGGCAGTGCCCAGGTCGATGGAAAGATCGCTGGAAAACATGCCACGCAGTTTCTTGAACATGGGAAAGTGACCCTAGGCAACGCGTGGGTAAAAAAGTGCGGCAAACTCTAACAACGGCGGGGATTTTGGGCAAGGCGCCAATATGTTAAATTGGCAGTTTTTCCGAGCAAGCCAGCACATGATCGCGGCCGTATGACCGTAAAATTGCCGGCATGTTCCTCATCACGGATGAAATCCGTTTTTTTGTTTCCCTGGAGATTCCCATGGCGCTTCAACGCTGCGACGTGGAAAAGATTGCTCATTTGGCCCGTCTGGGCCTGAATGAAGGCGATCTGCCACGCACCACTGATGCCCTGAACAGTATTCTGGGGCTGGTCGACCAGATGCAAGCCGTCGACACCACCGGCATCGAACCACTCGCCCACCCGCTGGAAGCCAGCCAGCGCCTGCGCGCTGACGTGGTCACCGAAAGCAACCATCGCGACCAGTACCAGGCCATCGCCCCGGCGACCGAAAACGGCCTGTACCTGGTTCCGAAAGTCATCGAGTAAGGGAAAAGAGCCTGCCATGCATCAACTGACCCTGGCCGAGATCGCCCGCGGACTCGCCGACAAGCGTTTTTCCTCCGAAGAACTGACCCGTGCACTGTTGGCACGCATTCAGCAACTCGACCCACAACTTAACAGTTTCATCAGCATCACCGAAGAGCTGGCCATCAGCCAGGCCCGTGCCGCCGACGCACGGCGTGCTGCTGGCGAGACCGGTGCCCTGCTCGGCGCGCCGATCGCCCACAAAGACCTGTTCTGCACCCAAGGCGTGCGGACCAGCTGCGGCTCGAAGATGCTCGACAACTTCAAGGCGCCCTACGACGCCACCGTTGTCAGCAAGCTGGCCGAAGCTGGCACTGTCACCCTGGGCAAGACCAACATGGACGAGTTCGCCATGGGCTCGGCCAACGAATCGAGCTACTACGGCGCCGTCAAGAACCCGTGGAGCCTCGAGCACGTCCCTGGCGGTTCTTCCGGTGGTTCGGCCGCGGCTGTCGCCGCACGCCTGTTGCCAGCCGCCACCGGCACCGATACCGGTGGTTCGATCCGCCAGCCTGCGGCACTGACCAACCTGACCGGCCTCAAGCCGACCTATGGTCGTGTTTCGCGCTGGGGCATGATCGCCTATGCCTCAAGCCTCGATCAGGGCGGCCCGATGGCCCGCACCGCCGAAGACTGCGCACTGCTGCTGCAAGGCATGGCCGGTTTCGATGCCAAGGACTCCACCTGCATCGATGAGCCCGTGCCCGATTACAGCGCCAACCTGAATGCATCCCTTGAAGGCCTGCGCATCGGCCTGCCGAAGGAGTACTTCGGTGCCGGTCTCGATCCGCGCATTGCCGACCTGGTCCAGGCCAACGTCAAAGAGCTGGAGAAGCTCGGTGCGGTCATCAAGGAAATCAGCCTGCCGAACATGCAGCACGCCATTCCGGCCTACTACGTGATCGCGCCGGCAGAAGCCTCTTCCAACCTGTCGCGCTTCGACGGCGTGCGCTTCGGCTACCGCTGCGAAAACCCGAAAGACCTCACCGACCTGTACAAGCGCTCGCGCGGCGAAGGCTTCGGTGCTGAAGTACAACGCCGGATCATGGTTGGCGCCTACGCCTTGTCGGCGGGTTACTACGATGCCTATTACCTGCAGGCGCAGAAAATCCGTCGGTTGATCAAGAACGACTTCATGGCCGCCTTCAACGAGGTCGACGTCATTCTCGGCCCAACCACGCCGAACCCGGCCTGGAAGATTGGCGCGAAGAACAACGATCCGGTTGCTGCGTACCTGGAAGACGTCTACACCATCACCGCCAACCTCGCGGGCCTGCCGGGCCTGTCGATGCCGGCCGGGTTCGTCGAAGGTCTGCCGGTCGGCGTGCAATTGCTCGCCCCGTATTTCCAGGAAGGCCGCCTGCTCAACGTCGCGCACCGCTATCAGCAAGTGACTGACTGGCACACCCGCGCACCTAAAGGCTTCTGAGGAATACACACATGCAATGGGAAGTTGTTATCGGGCTGGAGATTCATACCCAGCTCGCCACCCAGTCGAAGATTTTCTCCGGTAGCGCCACCACCTTTGGCGCCGAGCCGAACACCCAGGCCAGCCTGATCGACCTGGGCATGCCCGGCGTGCTGCCGGTGCTGAACGAAGAAGCCGTGCGCATGGCCTGCATGTTCGGCCTGGCGATCGACGCCGAGATCGGCAAGCACAACGTGTTCGCCCGCAAGAACTACTTCTACCCTGACCTGCCCAAGGGTTACCAGATCAGCCAGATGGAGTTGCCGATCGTCGGCAAGGGCCACCTGGACATCGCCCTGGAAGACGGCACCGTCAAGCGTATCGGCATTACCCGCGCGCACCTGGAAGAAGACGCCGGCAAGAGCCTGCACGAAGACTTCAGCGGCGCCACCGGCATCGACCTGAACCGTGCTGGCACCCCGCTGCTGGAGATCGTCTCCGAGCCGGAAATGCGCAGCGCCAAGGAAGCCGTGGCCTACGTCAAGGCGATCCATGCGCTGGTGCGCTACCTGGGCATCTGCGACGGCAACATGGCCGAAGGCTCGCTGCGTTGCGACTGCAACGTCTCGATTCGTCCGAAAGGCCAGGCCGAGTTCGGCACCCGCTGCGAGATCAAGAACGTCAACTCGTTCCGCTTCATCGAGCGTGCGATCAACAGCGAAGTGCAACGCCAGATCGACCTGATCGAAGACGGCGGCAAGGTCATCCAGGAAACCCGCCTGTACGACCCGAACAAGGACGAAACCCGCTCGATGCGCAGCAAGGAGGAAGCCAACGACTACCGTTACTTCCCCGACCCGGACCTGCTGCCTGTGGTCATCGAAGAGGCCTTCCTCGAAGCCACCCGCGCCACCCTGCCGGAGCTACCACCGCAGAAACGCGAGCGCTTCCAGAGCCAGTTCGGCCTGTCCAGCTACGACGCCAACGTGCTGGCTTCCAGCCGCGAACAGGCAGACTACTTCGAACAGGTGGTTGGCGTATGTGGCGATGCCAAACTGGCCGCCAACTGGGTCATGGTCGAACTGGGCAGCCTGCTGAACAAGCTGGGCCTGGAAATCGAGCAATCACCGGTCAGTGCCGCACAACTGGGCGGTATGCTCTCGCGCATCATCGACAACACCATCAGCGGCAAGATCGCCAAGATGGTCTTCGAGGCGATGGCCGCCGGTGAAGGCGATGCCGACACCATCATCGAGGCCCGCGGACTGAAGCAAGTCACCGACAGCGGCGCGATCGAGAAAGTGCTGGACGAAGTGCTGGCAGCCAACGCCGAGCAGGTCGAGCAGTACCGCGCCGCCGATGAAGCCAAGCGCGGCAAGATGTTCGGTTTCTTCGTCGGTCAGGCAATGAAAGCGTCCAAAGGCAAGGCCAACCCGCAGCAAGTGAACCAATTGCTCAAGAGCAAGCTCGAAGGGTAATTGCATCGCCAGCAACGCTGGCTCCTACCAGGCCTGCACCTTGTAAGAGCCAGCCTTGCCAGCCATGCACACACCTCGGAGTATCTGATTCATGTGGCGTCCGCTTAGTGCGCTAGCACTGTTCACCCTGGTTGCCGGCTGTGCCAGCCACGACATCGACCCTCACGGTTATGATGAA
The DNA here is from genome assembly GCF_002753995.1 of Pseudomonas sp. HLS-6. Lineage (NCBI taxonomy): Bacteria > Pseudomonadati > Pseudomonadota > Gammaproteobacteria > Pseudomonadales > Pseudomonadaceae > Pseudomonas > Pseudomonas sp. HLS-6. The sequence goes on along the minus strand of NZ_CP024478.1, from coordinate 1,082,921 downwards.
AGTGGTACGGCCTCCTATTACGGCGCCCGTCACCACGGCAAGCGTACTGCCAGTGGCGAACCGTTCAATCAACGCGCACTGACCGCTGCGCACCGCAGCCTGCCCTTCGGCACACAGGTACGCGTCACCAACCTGAACAACCAACGCAGCGTGGTGGTGCGCATTAACGACCGTGGCCCGCACACTCGCGGCCGGCTGATTGATCTTTCCCGTGCTGCCGCCGAACAATTGGGCATGATCCGTAGCGGAACGGCCCGCGTACGGGTACAAGGTCTTAGCGACTGACCTTTGAGGGAGCACGACCATTTTTGACCTGGCCTCATTACCGACCTTCAGCCTGCTGCAACTGATCAGCGGCCTGCTGCTGTTGATCACAGGTGCCGAGCTGCTGGTGCGTGCCGCCCTGCGCATGGCCGAAAGCCTGCAGGTGAGGCCGCTGATCATTGGTCTTAGCCTGGTAGCTTTCGGCAGCAGCGCACCGCAATTGACGGTCAGTATTCAAGCGGCCTACAGCGGCGCGCCAGACGTCGCCGTAGGCAGTGTCATCGGCAGCAACATCTTCAACGTTCTGGTAACCCTTGGCTTGGCCGCACTGATTATTCCACTGCGGGTTTCCCGACAACTGGTAAGGCTGGACATCCCCTTGATGATCGGCGCCAGCCTGCTGGTCTATCTACTCGCGCTCAATGAACTGCTTGGCCGCCTGGAAGGCGCCCTGCTGCTCTGCGCACTGGTCGCTTACCTGAGCCTGCTCTGGCACCAATCCCGGCACCACGCGCGCACCTATCCGGCCCCAGGGCCAAGGCCACAGCGCAGCGCAGGCTTCTGGTTCAATAGCCTCTTGCTGATGGCTGCCGGCCTGGGACTTCTCAGCCTGGCCGGGCATTTGCTGCTGGAAGCCTCGGTCGAGGTGGCAGTCGACCTGGGACTCTCCGAACGAATCATTGGCCTGACAGTAGTTGCGGTCTGCACCTCACTGCCCGAGTTGGCCACCTCACTGATCGCCGCCTTGCGTGGCGAACGGGAGATCGCCGTGGGCAACGTCATTGGCAGCAACCTGTTCAACCTGCTCGCCGTGCTGGGCCTGACCAGCGTGCTGGCCCCGACGCCCTTGTCGATTTCCCCCAATGCACTGGACTTCGACTTGCCAGTGATGCTCGGCGTTGCTGTCCTGACCCTGCCAGTGTTCTATTCTGGCTACCGGATCACCCGCGCCGAAGGTCTGGTGTTTCTCTGCCTGTACCTGGCTTATGGTCTGCACGTGGTGGCTTTCACCACCGGCATGCCGCTGGCGACGAAGCTTGAGCGATTGATGCTGTTCTATGTCCTGCCAGTGCTCGCGGTGACGCTGCTTTACACCAGCCTGCAAGCCTGGCGCCGTCAACACTAAGGAGAACACGATGGGTGACAGCGAGAAACGCGGCGAACAGGTCCGCCGCCAGGTAATGGGTGACGCTTTCGTTGACCGCGCACTGGGTAACGCTACCGATTTCACGGCGCCGCTGCAGGCATTCGTCAACGAACATGCCTGGGGCAGTGTCTGGAGCCGAGAAGGCTTGCCGCTGAAAACCCGCAGCCTGATCACCCTGGCCGCACTGACCGCATTGAAGTGCCCGCAAGAACTCAAGGGCCACGTGCGCGGCGCCTTGAACAACGGCTGTACGGTAGAAGAGATTCGCGAAGCGTTGCTGCATTGCGCGGTGTATGCAGGCGTTCCAGCAGCAATAGACGCCTTCCGTGCCGCCCAGGAAGTGATCGACAGCTACCAACAGGGCTGATCGATCACTCGCCTGCCTTCGGCGCGTCAGTTGGAAACAGCGGCAGCCTTCTCGTTGCGTTTTTTCAGCCAGAAGGCCAGCCGCAATAGCACCAGCCAGACCGGAATCAGCATCACTGAGATGTTGATGCCCGGGGTCAAGTACATCACCACCAGAATCAGGGCCAGGAAGGCCAGGCAGATGTAGTTGGTCAGCGGGTAGCCCCAGCTTTTGTAGAACGTCGTTTCTCCGGCAGCCTGCTTGGCCCGGCGGAACTTCAAGTGGGTGATACTGATAATGCCCCAGTTGATCACCAACGATGACACCACCAGTGCCATTAGCAACTCGAAGGCCTTGGCCGGCATCACATAGTTGATCAACACACACAGCCCGGTGGCCACTGCCGAAACCCCCAGCGCCGCCAGGGGCACACCTCGTGCGTTGACCGTGAGCAGGCGCCTCGGCGCATCGCCTTGTGTTGCCAGGCCAAACAGCATGCGACTGTTGCAATACACGCAACTGTTGTACACCGACAGCGCTGCCGTCAGCACCACCAGGTTGAGTACCGTGGCCACCACGTTGCTATCAAGCGCATGGAAAATCATCACGAAGGGGCTGCCGCCCTGAACCACTTTCTGCCATGGGTAGAGCGACAACAGCACCGCCAGCGCCCCGATGTAGAACAGCAGAATGCGGTAGATCACCTGATTGGTCGCCCGCGGGATGCTGTAGCGCGGATTGTCGGCCTCAGCGGCGGTAATGCCGACCAGCTCCAGGCCGCCAAACGAGAACATGATCACCGCCATGGCCATCAACAACCCGGTCAGGCCGTTGGGAAAGAAACCACCGTATTGCCAAAGGTTGGCCACACTGGCGTCCGGGCCGCCATTGCCGCTGAACAGTAACCAGCCACCGAAGGCGATCATGCTGACAATCGCCACGACCTTGATCAAGGCAAACCAGAACTCCATCTCGCCATAGACCTTGACCTGGCTGAGGTTCATCAGGTTGATCAACACAAAGAACACTGCTGCCGAGGCCCAGGTCGGAAAGCCTGGCCACCAGTACTGGATGTAGATCCCCACGGCGGTCAGCTCGGCCATGCCCACCAGCACATAGAGCACCCAGTAGTTCCAGCCCGACATGAAACCGGCGAACTCACTCCAGTAACGGTGTGCGAAGTGGCTGAACGTACCCGATACCGGCTCCTCGACCACCATCTCGCCCAACTGTCGCATGATAAAAAATGCAATCAGCCCGGCAACCGCATACCCCAGCAAAATCGAAGGGCCAGCCAGCTGGATGGTTTGGGCAATGCCGAGAAACAAGCCAGTACCGATGGCACCGCCCAGGGCGATCAACTGGATATGGCGATTCTTCAGCCCACGATGCAAGCGCTCGGGCGTGATCTCGTCTTGCATGGAATGTCCTCGGACAGGTCAGGCAGCGTTTGAATTGTTTTGTGACAGGATCTAGATCCAGCCGCCCCACTGCAAGAGGAAGATGCCGATATTTGTCGTCAGCGCCGCCGCCACTGTGGTGATGACAATGATCGATGCCGCCAGCTCATGGTTGCCGTTGACGGCGCGGGCCATCACGTAGCTGGCAGCTGCCGTCGGGCTACCGAAGTAGAGGAACAGAATGCCCAACTCGGCACCTCGGAAACCCCACAACCACGCGCCGACAGTACCGATCAGCGGCAACCAGACCATTTTCAGCAGGCTGGCACTGATGGCCAGACTGCCGCTGTTGCGCAACGATGCCAGCGACAGCGTGCCACCGATACAGATCAACGCCAACGGCAGTGTCATCTGCGCCAGATAGTCGCTGGAGGTCAGTAACCAGTTCGGCAATGGCACCTGTCCATACGCCATTGGAGTGGCCAGCAGCACGCTGATGATCAGCGGGTTACGCAAAATGCTCTTGAGAATGCTCCACGGGTCGGACTTGGTGCTGGAGCTGTAGACCGCCAGCACCACCGCCGCCAACGAGTTGTAGAGCAGGATCACCAGGCCCGCCAGAACCGCACCGAGCGAGATGCCGTAATCACCGTACATACTCGCCGCCAACGCCAGACCAATAACCCCGTTGTTGCCACGAAATGCACCCTGGGTATAGACACCACGGTCTTCACGCGGGCAACGCCACAGGGCATAGGCCCAAGCCAGGGAAAAACCACCCAGTGTTGCAACCACAAAGTACAGCAGCAAACCCGGCTTGACCGCCGTACTCAGGTCCGCGTGGTAGATACCCAGGAACAACAACGCTGGCATACAGACGTTGAAGACCAGGGACGAGGCGATATGGATAAAACCGTCGTTGATGGCATTAATGCGCTTGAGCAGCACCCCCATGAACAACATCGCAAACACAGGCGCAGTGATGTTCAGCGTCTGAAAAAAGAGGGCGAGCATGCAGGCGATCCCGTTGGCTGGCTGTCGTTAGGTGGCTAATGATACGCCAGCAAAGGCGATATCTTGATGGGGATTTTTCGCCACACGCAATAAATTTCAGATCAGCGCGTACAGGTCTGAATCAAGTGTCGCATCCGACCAAACAGTGCGGGCTGCACAGGCAGAAAAGCCACTGAAAAGATATTCAATAGCGCAAATACAAGCGCCGGTTCGACAGCCCTGAGTCACTCCGTTTGAGCAACACTATCCTCGCGCCCTGTATCAACGAGCGTCTGACAGAAAACTTCCACCTACATCCAAGACAAGTTACAAGACAACTACAGAAATCACTAACTTTCTTGCAGCCCACCCCCACGAACTTGCACCTCAACAACACTCATTATAGAAACGATCACAACTCAGTTTGTGTAAGACGCTTACCCACCTTAGCCACCTGAGTTTCCACTTGATACTTCTTAGATCGACAAGGACTTCACCGTGCGCACAGAAATCATCAGCCTACATGGATTAACCTTAAGAACGTGGGATGCAGCGGATATACAGGGTTACGCCTCACTGGTAAGCGACAGTGAAACGATGCAATTCATTTCTGCTGGCACCACACGAACCGAGCAGGATGCCGCCGCCGAAGTGGCGACCTTCCAGGAAGCGCACGCCAAACAAGGCTGGTCGCGCTGGGCAGTAAGCCTTGGCCTTGGCTCGCCCTTCATAGGCTACGCGGGGTTTGCTGAAAAAGAGTGGGGAATAAACTTTGGAATGCGCTTTTTAAAGCCCTACTGGGGAACACCTTATCCCTTCACCGCCGCTCATATGGCCGTCACCTATGCCTTTGAAACATTGGGGTTTGAGAAAGTTTATACATTGACAAACCTGAAGCACACTGCAGCACTCAACATGAACAAAAAGCTGCTGAACCTGGAAGTACTTCCGGATTGCATTATCGAAACCCCGTTTGGTCCGCATGTAAAAATCGATGTCACCAAACAAAAAATCCTCGAAGTCCGCGCCAAGAACGCCGCCCGTATCGAATCCTTGATCAACTACTTTGAACAGAAACGTGAACGCGCTCTTGAAGCGCCTAAACAGGGCGCGCACCATGCAAATGTCTAAGCAATCGAATGAACGGATTACCCCTCGGGTCAGTGACCTTTCGGACATGAGCGCCTGGCAACCCCGTAGCGGTGTATCCGCCGTACTGCGTTACCTGTACCTGCCTGTAGGCATCATACTTCTGGTACTGCGCCTGTTCAGTCTGTTCTTGGCTAGCCTGATCGCGTTGGCTTTACCTCGCGCAGGTAAAAGGGCACTGTATCGATGCCTCTTGAAAGCCATGAATATACGCATCAAGTGCGCGATGACGCCTCAGCAGGTAGGGCAGCATACTGACGGCTGCGTCGTCGCGCTCAATCACATCAGCGTGTTTGATCACTACCCGGTACTGGCAATGCCTTTCGCCACGGTGATGGTGGTAAAAACCGACAGCATCATCGGCAAACTGACCGGGCACCTGCTGTTTCAGTGCTCAGGCTCAAGCTACTGGCAAGTGACCGATGATAAACGGCAACTCGCCGGGCATTTCCGACAATGGCAACGCGCCCCCGAAGGCACGGCGCTCTACATCACCCCCGAAGCGACCATCAATAACGGCAAAGGCCTTTTCCGTTTTCGCCCGGAGTTCATGGTGCGCCGTCGCCCGGTGGTACCACTGGCAATGAAGCTCAAAACACCCCTGGGACTGAACCCCAACCCGCTTGAAGATCCGGGCGCGATGAAATTCCTGCGGCTCTTGGCCATGCCCTGGCTCGAATTTGAACTGACCTTTCTCGCCCACCAGTCACCCGCTGCGGAGCAGTCAGATCAGGACTTCGCCGATCAAGTACAGAACGCCATCGCTCAGCACCTGCAGATAGCCGCCACTCAGTGGACACGCGAAGACAAGTACCACGACCTTGAACAGCGCAGGCTTCAGCCATGAAAGCTCACGTGATTTTCGATTTTGACCAGACACTGCTTCCCGGCGAAAGCACAGTCGAAGTCATCAAGCTCAGCCTGGAAGGATGCCAGGACGCGCCGCAAGTGATTCAACGGCTTGCCCACATCGCCCCAAAGGCTCTGGCAGGCCAGGCCAGCCTGGCAGAATTGCTGACACTGATGAAAATCATCCCCAGAATCCGCCGAGAGCATGTTCAACGCTACATCCGCGAACAGGCAAACTGCCTGCCTGAGGCGCTGCGCACAACCCTGCGCCACCTTCAAGAACAGCAGGTCGGTATACACATCATCTCGGGCGGTTACATGGAGTGGATCGTGCCGCTGGCAGCATCATGGGGGATCAACCCGCAGCACGTCATCGCCAACCGTTTTTTCTGGCTTGGCTCGCGCGCACTGGCCATTCGCCCCTCTCCCTTGCTGAGTTCAAGCAAAGGCAAGTCTGCAATTGTGCGCGAATGGCGGGCCAAAGGCCGTCTGAATGGGCCTGTAATCATCGTCGGGGATGGCGCCGCAGACCATCGTGTACTGGTTAATGGCCTTGTGGATGATTTCATCTGCGTCGATTACTACGCTAGCGCTCCCCTGGACTGTGCAACATCCATAAAAAGAGCGGAGCACCCGACGGAAGTACTAGGCCTGATCCGTCAGGCCCTGGCAAAACACGGTAGCGAGATCTGATACCGCTCAGCGTCGGACCGGGCGCTTTTGCAGCTTGCGCTGCAACGTGCGGCGGTGCATGCCCAGTGCCCGGGCCGTCGCAGAGATATTGCCCTCATGCTCGGTGAGTACCCGCTGAATGTGCTCCCACTGCAAGCGGTCCACCGACATCGGGTTTTCCGGTACCAGGCTGTCCAGGTCTGCGTGCTCGGACAACAATGCAGCCAGCACGTCGTCAGCGTCAGCGGGTTTGCACAGGTAGTTGCAGGCGCCGCGCTTGATCGCCTCAACCGCGGTAGCAATGCTTGAATAGCCGGTCAGAATGACCACGCGCATTTCCGGATCGAGTTCGAGCAGCTTGGGCAGCAGCACCAGGCCCGAATCGCCTTCCATCTTCAGGTCCAGTGTCGCGTAGTGGGGGATGTCCTGCTGAGCCAGCACCAACCCTTCTTCAGCCGAGCCAGCAATGCTCACACGAAAACCGCGACGGCTCATGGCTCGGGCCATCACGCGGGTAAAGGTGGCATCATCGTCCACCAGCAACAGATGCGGCAGCTCTTCGCCTTCGACCTGGGTTTCATCATTCATTGTTGATCTCCTCGCGCATCACGCGGCAGGCGTAGCTCGGTCAGCGTACCGCCTTCCTCGTGACTATAGAGTTTTACCGAGCCACCAGCACGCGTGACGCTGGCCTTGCTCAGAAACAGGCCCAGGCCGAAGCCCTTGCCCTTGGTGGTAAAAAAGGGTTTCCCGATCGACTCGGCGATGGCCACCGGCACGCCGGGGCCATGGTCGCGGATGTTGATCACGATGTCCTGGTCGTTCCAGTCCAGATGAACTTCAAGCCCATCCGGGCAGGCATCGGCGGCATTGTTCAATAGGTTCAGCAGCGCCTGGGTCAGATCCGGTGGTGGTGCCAGGCGCGGTATGCTGCCTTGGCCAAGTCGCTGGAAGCGGTAACTCGCCTCTGGGCGCATCAAGTGCCAGCGGTTCAGTGCCTCGTCAAGCCAGAAGGTGACGTCCTGATCTTCCACGGCCATGCGCCGGTTGGCTTCGGCGGCACGCACCAGTTGCTGCAAGGTTTCCTTGCACAGTTTGACCTGATCCTGCAGCACTTGCAGGTCTTCCTGCAGTAGCGGGTCGGAATGGTCCTGGCGCATTTCCTTGATCAACACACTCATGGTCGCCAGCGGGGTTCCCAACTCGTGGGCCGCGCCTGCCGCTTGGGTGGCGACGGCCAGCAACTGCTCGTCACGCAGGCCTTCCTCGCGACGCTGGGCGCGCAACTGCTCCTGACGGCGCAGCTCCTCGGCCATCTTGGCGGCGAAGAAGGTAATCACCGCTGCAGCCAGCGCAATGCTCAGCCACATGCCATATATCTGCATTTTTTCCCGTGCAACCGGGAAGGTTTCCAGCGGATAGAACTGCACCAGCAACAGGCTGTAAGCAATAAGTGCGATGCCTGACAGGATCAGTGAGTAGACCCACGGCAAGGTCACTGCAGCGATGGCCAGCGGTACCAGGTAGTACGAGACAAACGGATTGGTCGACCCGCCGGAGTAATACAACAGGGCGCTGTGAATAAGCAGATCACAAGCCAGCTGAAAGGCGTACTCCAGCTCGGTGACGGGCAGGGAAAGGCGCAAGCGCAAGGCCGTGAAGGCGCAGAGCAACGTCGACAAGCCCAGCGTGATAACCAACGACAGCCACGGCAGCGGCAGCAGATCAGTCCAGTAGGCAACGGCCACGGAACCGGCCTGGGCCGCCAAAACCAGAATGCGGATGAACGTCAGGCGCCAGAGGTTCTGACGGGTAGCAGAGAGTATTTGTACGGGGGCGAGCATGAGCTCTCCTGATGAGTGCTCCAGGTGAATCGTCGCGAGTATACCGAAGGTGAGGCCTGGTCTGCAGCGATGCGGCAACACACCACAGTTTTTTACAGGCCCATACTGGCATTTTTGAACCTCGCTACACTGCCAAGGGTCTTAAGTGTCTGCGTGAAAATGGATGACCATCAACCACGCCTTTTTTCAAGGAGCCCTACATGTATTTCCCTCGTCGCAGTGCTGCAATGCTATTGGCCGCTGGTCTGATGGCCAGCCTCCCGGTGCTGGCTGAAGAACCTCGTTACAATCAAGTATCCCTGCGCGCTGAAGTCAGCAAGGAAGTGGCTCGCGACCTGATGAGCGTAACCTTGTACAGCGAAGCGCAGAATAGCGACCCCGGCAAGCTCGCAGCCGAAATCACCCGAACCATGAATAAGGCCCTGGAGCAGGCACGCTCAGTCAAGGACATCAAAATCAGCCAGGGCAGCCGCAACAGCTACCCCATTTACGACACCAAAGGCCAAAGAATTACCGGCTGGCGTGAACGTGCAGAGCTTCGCCTGGAAAGCACCGACTTCCCGGCGCTGTCGAAACTGACCGGTGAACTGCTGCAAGACCTGAAAATGGCCGGCATGGACTTTGCCATTGCACCAGCCACCCGCAAGGCCAGTGAAGATGATCTGCTCAAAGATGCCGTCAACGCCTTCAAGAGCCGTGCGCAACTGGCCACCGAGGCACTGGGCGGCAAGGGTTACAAAGTACTCAACCTGAACCTCAACAGCAGTGGCTATCCGCAACCCTATGCCCGTGGCCCAGTCATGATGATGAAAGCCAGTATGGATGCCGAGGCCGCACCCAGCCCGCAGGTCGAAGCCGGTACCAGCCAGGTCAGCATGAATGCCGACGGTACGATCGAAGTACAAATGCCCTGACATCCGCTCACTGCGCGGCGATTTTCACTCGCCGCGCAGCCGCACCTACACGAAATCATCGTAAAAAAACATAAACATTCACGATTAAGCGTTAAACAAGCCAGATAGTTATACCAACGCGACATCCATGTACGATCGTTCCACATTTTCCCCATACTCAGTACGCTGAATATTGCATTGGCAATGGGGCCTGCTTAAGTATCCGGCAGGCCGGCTCACGAGGCCGTCCTCAGATCAAAATGACAACAATGAGGCCACCATGCTTAAACATGCAGTCATTCCGCTTCTTCTAGGTGCAAGCCTACTCTCCAGCGCCCCCCTCACCCTCGCAGCAGGCAACATGGTGTTTTGCTCAGAAGGTAGCCCGGCGGGCTTCGACCCCGGCCAATACACCACCGGAACCGACTTCGATGCCTCAGCCGAAACAGTCTTCAACCGCCTGACGCAATTTGAACATGGCGGCACGTCCGTTATTCCGGGCCTTGCAACCCGCTGGGATACCGCCGAAGACGGCCTGAGCTACACCTTCCACCTGCGTGAGGGGGTGAAGTTCCATACCACCAGCTACTTCAAGCCAAGCCGTGAGTTCAACGCCGACGACGTGCTGTTTACCTTCAACCGCATGCTCGACCCAGACATGCCATTCCGTAAGGCCTACCCCACCGAGTTCCCCTACTTCACCGACATGGGGATGGACAAAAACATCAGCAAAGTCGAAAAAATCGACGAACACACAGTCAAATTCACGCTAAAGACCGTAGACGCCGCATTCATTCAGAACCTGGCGATGAGCTTCGCCTCGATTCAATCGGCCGAATACGCCGACAAGCTGCTCAAGGAAGGCAAACCCGCCGACATCAACCAGAAGCCGATCGGCACCGGCCCCTTCGTATTCAGCAAGTACCAGAAAGACGCGCAGATCCGCTTCAAGGGCAACAAGGACTACTGGAAGCCCGAGGACGTGAAGCTGGACAACCTGATCTTCGCCATTACCACAGACGCCTCGGTACGCATGCAGAAACTGAAGAAAAACGAATGCCAGGTCACCTTGTTCCCGCGCCCGGCGGACATTCACTCGCTGAAAAGCGACCCGAACCTGCAAATGCCCGAGCAAGCCGGCTTCAACCTCGGGTACATCGCCTACAACGTGATGGACAAGATCAAGGGCAGCAATGAGCCCAACCCGATGGCTCAGCTCAAGGTACGCCAGGCTCTGGACATGGCTGTGAACAAGAAGCAGATCATCGACTCGGTCTATCAGGGTGCGGGCCAGGAAGCCGTCAATGCCATGCCGCCCACCCAGTGGTCGTATGACGACACCATCAAGGCCACCCCCTACGACCCGGAAAAAGCCAAGGCATTGCTCAAGGAAGCCGGGATCAAGGAGGGCACCGAAATCACCCTGTGGGCCATGCCGGTTCAGCGCCCCTACAACCCCAACGCCAAACTGATGGCCGAGATGCTGCAATCGGACTGGGCCAAAATCGGCATCAAGGCCAAGATCGTCACCTACGAGTGGGGCGAATACATCAAACGCGCCAAGGCAGGCGAGAACGGCGCCATGCTGATCGGCTGGAGCGGCGACAACGGTGACCCCGACAACTGGCTGGGCACGCTTTACGGCTGCGACGCGGTGGACGGCAACAACTTCTCCAAATGGTGCAACACCGAGTACGACACGCTGATCAAGCAAGCCAAGGCCACCTCCGACACAGCCAAGCGCACCGCGCTATACAAGCAAGCACAACACATTATCAAGGACCAGGTGCCGATTACCCCTATCGCGCACTCAACGGTTTACCAACCCATGCGTAAAACCGTGCAGGGCTTCAAGATCAGTCCGTTTGCCTTGAATGCCTTCTACGGGGTCGGCATCAGCCAGTAGACACTGGGGGTACCCCGGTACCGCCAGACGGCGTGCCGGGGCCAGCCTTTAACGAAGGCCAATATCCTGCCGACGCCCCATCAAGACACAGCCTACGCATCAATCAGAAACATCCTACTTACACCCTCCGCTTTCTTACCTTCCTGAATGCCCCCTGCCCCCCTAACGTCGAAGGTGCATCCGGCCAGTCGCGAGCTTATGGCCGACTGCATGCCACTGACCTGTTCAACAAGAAGAAAAGAAAGGGACCGCCATGCGATACACACCCGTATTTGCCACCTTGCTCGGCCTTGGCCTACTGGCCCAGACACCCCTGGCATTGGCCACTCAGGTTCAGGCCAAAGGCAGCCTGGTATTCTGCTCGGAAGGCAGCCCCGCAGGTTTCGATACCGCCCAGTACACCAGTGCCACCGACAACGATGCGGCCGAGCCGATCTACAACCGACTGGTGGAATTCGAACGAGGCAGCACCGTCGTCAAACCAGCACTGGCAACCCATTGGGAGGTATCCAGGGATGGTTTGCACTACACCTTCCACTTACGTGAAGGCATCACGTTCCACAGCAACAAGGCCTTCACCCCTACCCGCACGTTCAACGCCGATGACGTGCTGTTCACCTTCCAGCGCATGCTCGACAAAGCCCATCCGTTTCGCCAGGCCTACCCTACCGAGTTCCCCTACTTCGTGAGCATGAGCCTGGACAAGAACATCGCCAAGGTGGAGAAACTCGACGCGCATACCGTCAGGTTTACCCTCAACAGCATCGATGCCGCATTCATCCAGAACATGGCCATGAGTTTCGCCTCGATCCTCTCTGCCGAGTACGCCAACCAGTTGCTGGCCAGCGGAAAACCGAGCGACATCAACCAGCACCCCATTGGCACCGGCCCCTTTGTCTTCCAGCGCTACCAAAAAGATTCGCAGATTCGCTACCAGGCCAACAAAGCCTATTGGGACCCCAGCCAGGTCAAGGTCGAGCGCCTGATTTTCTCGATCAACGTCGACCCATCGGTGCGCGTCCAGAAACTGCGCAAGAACGAATGCCAGGTGACCCTGAATCCGCGCCCGGCCGACCTCGATGCACTCAAGCAGGACCTGAAGCTGCAGGTGATCGAAAAGCCTGGATTCAACCTTGGCTATATCGCCTACAACGTCCAGCGCGCACCGTTCGATCAGTTGCAGGTGCGCCAGGCCATGGACATGGCGGTCAACAAGCCCGCCATCGTCAATGCGGTTTACCAGCAGGCCGGGCAACTGGCCGTCGGCAGCATGCCGCCGACCCAGTGGTCGTATGACGAAACCCTCAAAGACGCCGGGTACAACCCGCAAAAAGCACGCGAACTGCTCAAGGCCGCAGGCGTCAAGGAAGGGACCGAAATCACCCTGTGGGCCATGCCCGTGCAACGCCCTTACAACCCCAACGCCAAGTTGATGGCCGAGATGCTGCAAGCCGATTGGGGCAAGGTCGGCTTCAAGGTCAAGATCGTCAGCTACGAGTGGGGGGAATACCTCAAGCGCACCAAGGACGGTGAACACGACATCTCGCTGATCGGCTGGACAGGCGACAACGGTGACCCGGACAACTGGCTGGGCACGCTGTACAGCTGTGACGCGATTGGCAGCAACAACTACTCCATGTGGTGCGATGCGGACTATGACGCGCTGGTTAAAAAGGCCAAGACCGTCACCGATCGCGTGCAACGTACCGCGCTCTACCAGCAAGCCCAACAGCGCCTGAAGCAACAGGTACCCATCACGCCAATCGCTCACTCGACCGTCAATCAGCCGCTCAGCGCCAAGGTCGAGGGCTTCAAGGTGAGCCCGTTCGGCCGCAACAACTTCTCAGGTGTCAGCGTGGATTGAACGCCTGGTTCATCCAAACCAGTTCCACCGCAGTACCCGCACGGCTCACGAGGCTGGACGGTTAATAGAAAGAGAAGAAAGGGAGTTTTACCTTGAGACGAACCAAGAACGCAGTACTGGCCTTATCCCTCAGTAGCCTGTCCACACTGGCCCTGGCAGAACCCATCAGCCAGGCATTCGTCCCGGTGACGGTCAAATCCACCAGCGATCAAAACGAAGCCAAAGGCTTCATCGAAGGGCAGAGCCTGTCCGGTTCGACCCGCAACTGGTATGCCCATGAGCGTGCTACCCGTGCACCCCTGTGGAAATACTACAAACGTGATGGTAGCCGTCATGACACCCATAGCCGTAACAACTGGGTACAGGGCACCATTCTCAACTACACCTCCGGTTTCACCGAAGGCACTGTCGGCTTCAGCACCGAAGTCGCCGCCTACAACGCCATTGCGCTTGAGCAAGGCCGCGCCGCCGTCGCCGGGCCAAACAACCGCACCCTGACCCACCGCGACGGAGAGGTCATCGGCCAATGGAGCAAAATGGGCCTGGCCAACCTCAAGGCGCGGGTCTCCAACACCACCCTCACAGCAGGCCGTCAGTCCATCGACACGCCGGTTATTGCCTACATTGGCAACCGTGCACTGCCTTCCAGCTTCCAGGGTGTCAGCATCCACAGCGCAGAGTTCGACAACCTGTCGTTCGATGCCGGCACCTTCGACCGCGTCTCGACCCGAACCGAGCAAGGCCAGAGCAAGCTCCGCTCCGAATATGGCGACAGCAACCAGTACACCGACCGCATCAGCATGGCCGGCGTCAACTATCAGCCACTCAAGAGCTTGAACACCAGCCTCTACCTGTCCAATGTCGAAGACCTTTGGAACCAGTACTATTTCGGCGCCACGCACGAGCTGGGCGACAGCGCACTGCTGAGCCTGAGCACGGGGCTGAACTACTACAAAACCCGGGATGAAGGTAAACGCAAACTGGGTGAGATCGACAATGACACCTACAGCCTGTCGCTAGGCCTGACCCATCAGGCGCACAAACTCAGCGTTTCCTACCAGCAGGTAAACGGCAACGAGTACTTCGACTACCTCCATGATACCAACGCCATCTTTCTGGCCAACTCACTGCTCTCGGACTTCAACGGCCCGAACGAAAAATCCCTGCAGGTCGCCTACACCCTGAACATGGCCGGGTATGGTGTTCCGGGGCTGAAGTTTAATATCTATAACGCCCGTGGCTGGGGCATCGACGGCACGCACTACACGGGCACGGGCTACGACGTGCGTGGCCTTGAGGGTGAAAACCACTACGAGTACGGCATTGGCAGCAGTTACACCGTGCAGAGCGGCTCGCTCAAAGACACCACGGTACGCGCCACCTACACCGCGCACCGTGCCAGCAAGGCCCAGGCCGACGGTAGCCTGGACGAGTTCCGGGTCGTGACCACCATTCCATTCAACATCCTTTAGGGGGCATGGCCACGGGGGATTAGACGAATCGCCCGTGGCAACTAACCTGCTTTAATTGATCGCTGGGAGCTTTCATGAAACTGCGACCCCTTCAGGCTGCCCTGGCAGCCCTACTGTTGAGCACTGCAGCTGGCGTGGCAGCCAAGCCACTGGTGGTATGTACCGAGGCCAGCCCGGAAGGCTTCGACATCGTTCAATACACCACCGCAGTGACGGCCGATGCGGCCGCCGAAACCGTGTTCAACCGGCTGGTAGACTTCAAGCCGGGCACCACCGACATCGAACCGGCCCTGGCCGAGCGCTGGGAAATCAGCCCGGATGGGCTGACGTACACGTTCTACCTGCGCCGGGGCGTGAAGTTCCACAAAACCGACTACTTCACCCCAAGCCGTGAGTTGAATGCCGACGATGTGCTCTGGAGCTTTCAGCGCCAACTCGACCCCAAGCATCCCTGGCATGACAAGGCCAGCGTCGGCTTTCCCTACTTTGAAAGCATGGGTTTCAAAGACCTGCTCAAAGGTGTCGAGAAAGTCGACGAGCACACCGTCACCTTTACCCTGACACGCCCGGAAGCACCGTTCCTGCGTGACCTGGCCATGGCCTTCACCTCGATCTATTCGGCCGAGTATGCCAGCCAGTTGCTGGCGACCAACAAGACGGCCAACCTCAACAGCCAACCAATCGGCACCGGCCCATTCATTTTTCAGCGCTACAAAAAAGACGCTCAGGTGCGCTTCAAGGCCAACCCCGAGTATTTCCGGGGCAAACCACCCAGCGACCCTCTGGTGCTGACCATCGCCACCGACAACAATGTGCGCCTGCAAAAACTCAAGGCCAATGAATGCCAGGTCGCGCTGTACCCCAAGCCCGATGACATCCCCAGTATCCGCAAAGACCCGGACCTGAAAGTTGATGAACTGGAGGCCCTGACCACCGGTTACATCTCACTGAACACCGAGCACAAGTACCTCAGTGACGTGCGGGTACGCAAAGCGATCAACCTGGCTTTCGATAAACAGGCCCATGTTGATCAACTGTTTGGCAAAGGCAACGCGCTGATCGGCATAAACCCCTACCCGCCCACACTGATTGGCTTCAACAACGCCAACCAGAACCCGCCCCGGGATCTGGATAAAGCCCGAGCCCTGCTCAAGGAAGCCGGCGTACCGGAAGGCACCGTATTGACCCTGTACACCCGTAACGGTGGTGGCCCGACCAACCCCAACCCGCGATTGAGCGCAGAAATGCTCCAGGCCGACCTGGCCAGGATTGGTCTTAAGGTCGACATCCGCGTGATGGAATGGGCAGAAATGCTCAAGCGCGCGAAGAAGGGAGAACCCGACATGGTCTCGACCGGCTGGGCCGGTGACAATGGCGACCCGGACAACTTCCTCAGCCCGCTGCTGAGCTGCGACGCCGTAAAAAGTGGCGAGAACTACGCACGCTGGTGTAACCCGACCTTCCAGGCGCTGATCACCAAAGCCCGCGAGACCATCGACACGGGTGAGCGCGCAGCACTCTATGAGAAAGCCCTGGCGGTGTACGATGAAGACCAACCGTGGATCAGCATCGCACATCCGAAGATGTTTACCGCCATGCGCAAGAACGTCGAGGGCTTCCACATCAGCCCGCTGACCACCAACAACTTCGCTACCACCCTGGTGAAGTAGAACAACAACGCCCGCCCGCGCCTTATCCGGGCGTTGGCGGGTACGCCTAACCGGCTGATGAGGTACACCAGAACATGTTTAGTTTTATTGCCCGACGACTGGGACTGTTGATCCCGACCTTCTTCGGCATCACCTTACTGACGTTCGCGCTCATACGATTGATACCAGGTGATCCGGTCGAAGTGATGATGGGCGAGCGTCGCGTTGACCCTGAAATGCACGCACAAGCCATGGAGCGGCTGGGGCTGAACAAACCATTACCGGTGCAGTACCTGGACTACATTAGCAAGCTTGCCCAGGGTGATCTGGGCGAATCGCTGCGCACGCGCGAAAGCGTCTGGAAAGAGTTTCTCACCTTGTTCCCGGCCACCCTGGAACTGGCGCTTGCCGCCCTGCTGTTTGCCGGCGTGTTCGGCCTGTTGGCCGGGGTGGTCGCCGCCCTCAAGCGCGGCTCGCTACTCGACCACGGCGTGATGGGGATCTCGCTGGCCGGCTACTCCATGCCGATTTTCTGGTGGGGCCTGATCCTGATCATGTTCTTCTCGGTCAGCCTCGGCTGGACACCCGTTTCCGAACGTATCAGCTCGCTCTACGACATCGAGCCCATCACCGGTTTCATGCTCATCGATACCCTGTTCAGTGAAGAGGAAGGCGCCTTCAAGGACGCGCTCATGCACCTGATTCTGCCGGCCATCGTCCTGGGCACCATCCCGCTGGCGGTGATTGCACGCATGACACGCTCCTCGATGCTCGAGGTGCTGCGCGAGGACTACATTCGTACTGCCCGCGCGAAAGGCCTGTCGCCTGCCCGCGTGGTCTTCGTGCATGGTCTGCGCAATGCATTGATCCCGGTTCTGACCGTGTTCGGCCTGCAGGTCGGCACCCTGCTCGGCGGCGCCGTGCTGACTGAAACCATCTTTTCCTGGCCGGGCATCGGCAAGTGGCTGATCGAAGCCATCGGCGCCCGTGACTACCCCGTGGTACAGAATGGCATCCTGCTGATTGCATGCCTGGTGATCCTGGTGAACTTCGTCGTGGATATCCTCTACGGCCTGGTCAACCCACGCATTCGCCACCAGCGCTGAGGCCGAGACAATGACTGACCCAATCGTAAAATCCGCCTCTGCCGTGCCGCCCAGCGCCGTGGACCAGAGCCTGCTCTACCCATCGCCGTACACCGAATTCTGGCAGGCCTTCGCCCGCAACAAAGGCGCCTTCGCCGGCCTGCTGTTCATGTGCCTGATCGTGTTCTGTGCGCTCTTCGCGCCATGGGTCGCGCCCCATGAGCCAAGCGAACAGTACCGAGATTTCCTGCTGACCCCGCCGGTCTGGCTTGAGGGCGGCACCTGGCAGTTCATCCTCGGCACCGACGAGCTCGGCCGCGACCTGCTCTCGCGACTGATCCATGGCTCGCGCCTGTCCTTGCTGATCGGCCTGTCCTCAGTGGTCATGTCGCTGATCCCTGGGGTGCTGATGGGGCTGTTGGCCGGGTTCTTTCCACGCCTGCTCGGCCCGTCGATCATGCGCCTGATGGACGTCATGCTGGCCCTGCCTTCGCTGCTGCTGGCCGTGGCCATCGTAGCCATTCTCGGCCCTGGCCTGATCAACACCGTGATCGCCATTGCCATCGTTTCGTTGCCGTCCTACGTGCGCCTGACCCGTGCCGCGGTGATGGGAGAACTGAACCGTGACTACGTGACCGCTGCGCGCCTGGCCGGTGCCAGCTTGCCACGGCTGATGTTCATCACCGTATTGCCCAACTGCATGGCGCCGCTGATCGTCCAGGCCACCTTGAGTTTTTCCTCGGCCATCCTCGATGCCGCGGCCCTGGGCTTCCTCGGCCTGGGCGTACAACCGCCAACTCCCGAGTGGGGCACCATGCTGGCCTCGGCCCGCGATTACATCGAGCGCGCCTGGTGGGTCGTGAGCCTGCCCGGCCTGACCATTTTGCTCAGCGTGCTGGCAATCAACCTGATGGGCGACGGGCTGCGCGACGCGCTGGACCCGAAACTCAAGAATGCCGCCTGAGGAGACGCCCATGTCACTGTTGCAGATCAACAATCTCAATGTGCGCTTTGGCGATGCCAAGGCGGTCCCCGTGGTCGACGGTCTCGACCTCAGCGTGGAAAAAGGCGAAGTGCTGGCCATCGTCGGCGAGTCCGGTTCGGGGAAATCCGTGACCATGATGGCACTGATGGGCCTGATCGACGCCCCCGGCATCGTCACCGCCGACAGCATGACGTTCGACGGCAACGACATGCTCAAGCTCAGCGCGCGGCAACGGCGCAAGGTCGTCGGCAAGGACCTGGCGATGGTCTTCCAGGACCCGATGACCGCGCTCAATCCCAGCTATACCGTCGGTTTTCAGATCGAGGAAGTGCTGCGCCAGCACCTTGGTCTGCGCGGCAAGGCAGCCCGCCAGCGGGCGCTGGAACTCCTCAAGAAAGTCGAAATTCCGGCGGCTGAAAGCCGGCTGGACGCCTACCCGCACCAACTCTCGGGCGGCATGAGCCAACGCGTGGCGATTGCCATGGCGATTGCCGGCGAGCCCAAGTTGCTGATCGCCGACGAGCCGACCACCGCACTGGACGTCACCATTCAAGCGCAGATCATGGAGTTGCTGCTCAACCTGCAACAGGAGCAGGACATGGCCCTGATCCTGATCACCCATGACCTGGCCGTGGTCGCCGAAACAGCCAGGCGCGTATGCGTCATGTACGCCGGCCAAGCCGTTGAAATTGGCCAGGTTCCAACGCTGTTCGAGGTGCCTGCGCACCCTTACAGCAAAGCGCTGCTGGCGGCCATTCCCGAGCACAGTGAAGGCGCTGCACGCCTGGCAACCTTGCCCGGTATCGTTCCAGGGCGCTATGACAGACCACAGGGCTGCCTGCTCTCACCGCGCTGCCCCTACGTTCAGGATCACTGTCGCCAGCAACGTCCGAACCTGGACAGACAGGCCCACAGCCTGGTCCGTTGTTTCTACCCGCTGAACCAGGAGGTGGCGTAATGAGCGTCGTTCTTACCGCCCGTGAGCTTACCCGTCACTACGAAGTCTCACGTGGCCTGTTCAAAGGCCACGCACTGGTCCGCGCGCTGAATGGCGTCTCCTTTGAACTGGAAGCCGGCAAGACCCTGGCAGTCGTGGGTGAGTCCGGCTGTGGCAAATCAACCCTGGCCCGGGCCCTGACCCTTATTGAAGAACCCTCCTCCGGCTCCCTGAAAATTGCCGGGCAAGAAGTCACGGGCGCCAACAAGGCTCAGCGCAAACAACTGCGCAAAGATGTGCAGATGGTTTTCCAGAGCCCCTATGCTTCGTTGAACCCTCGACAGAAGATTGGCGACCAACTCGCCGAACCCTTGCTGATCAACACCAACCTCTCCAAAGCCGAACGACGAGAGAAGGTTCAGGCGATGATGCAACAGGTCGGTCTTCGCCCTGAACACTACCAACGCTACCCGCATATGTTTTCTGGCGGTCAGCGCCAGCGTATCGCTCTCGCCCGGGCCATGATGCTGCAACCCAAGGTGCTGGTGGCCGACGAGCCAACCTCGGCGCTGGACGTATCTATCCAGGCGCAAGTGTTGAACCTGTTCATGGACCTGCAAAACGAGTTCAACACGGCGTATGTGTTCATCTCACACAACCTGGCCGTGGTGCGACACGTGGCCGACCAGGTACTGGTGATGTACCTCGGCCGCCCAGCAGAAATGGGCCCGAAAGAAGACATCTACAACAGGCCACTGCACCCCTACACCCAGGCCTTGTTGTCAGCAACCCCGACCTTGCACCCGGACCCGCTCAAACCGAAAATCAAGATCGCTGGCGAACTGCCCAACCCGCTGGACCCACCATCAGGTTGTGCATTCCACAAACGCTGCCCCCACGCCACCGAACGTTGCGCCCAGGAGGTACCGGCGTTCCGTCAGGTGGAAACACGGCAGGTCGCCTGTCACTACGCAGAGCAGTTCCTCTAGCAGAGACATGGCAGTGTCAGCAGCACCCTTGAAATAAATATCACCTTTGAGACACCGCACCCCGGCACCGTGAACCCACCGCCGGGGTGCTGCGTTCACGTACAGCAGCCCGGACAGCCTAACCACCTGCCGAGACTGTGCCATGAGCCTCAATACCCTCCCGTACTATCACACCGATGCACTGCACAAACGCTTTGAAGATCACCTGCAAGACGCCGCCTCTGCTAAACGTATTAGCGCCGTGGAGGCAAACCGACTCTCACGTCTGACCAGCACGGCGCCTCAGCCCGACGCTCGCGCGGATACACGCGTGGACTACCTCGATGCGGTGAGCGCATCCGGTCAAACCATTGCCCTGATCTCGACACTGCTGATCAGCCACTCCACGCAAACAGCAGTGTTCATCTACAACCCTGTACTGGGCATCATGAAATTCGATGATCGTCTGCAGGCTCGCAATGCACTCATCCAGATGCTCGGTAACGCCGAGACCGCCTTGGCCCTGCTGCAATACACCGATGCCGAAGCCTATCGACAATGGCGTAACGACCCGGTCGTGGACCTGGAAGACAACCTGATCGAAGGGGCGGTATTTGAGTGGTTGATGCTGAGCATCAATTCACGTCTCGGCCAGAACCTGACCACCCTGCAAACCCTGCTCCTCAACCAGCCGGCTCCCGAAACGCTACTAACCCAAGCCTTCGTGACCCAACTACGCGTGCAGTGGCCCGATGCAGCCATCAACCCCGCTACTCGGGAAGTCAAAGTGTCCGCTCAGCGCCTGTCCAACCGCGCCCAGGGGCAGGATTATCACCAAAGCCTGAACGATACCCTTCTGGAAACGCTGGCAGACCCCACACTCATTGGAAACGGGGCACATGAACTGCTGAACCCCGACGGCACGCGAGCCAGCGCGCAAGACCAAAAAAAACTCAATACCGCACTGTGCCTGACTCGGGCGCAGTTGAGTGAGCACTGCACCACTCAGCTTGATAACCACTGGGCAGCATCACGCTCCGAGGGCCTGAGCCCTACCGAGCAACTGACCCATGCGTTACGCAGCCGTTTTCTTGAAGCCCTAACCCAGCTCGCCTGGAGTAACGACCTGAGCAACCAGGAGTACAGGACCCTGATCAAATGGTCCAAGGCAGAACACTTACCGGAGCTGCAGGCCTGGTACCTGAAACCCACAGCCTCGACAACCGCGACAGTTCCGCTGGAAACCGTCATGTTGCTGGGCACTGCGGATGCGCCGTCAACTCCGTGCTATAGCTACACCCCTACCGGGGGGCTGAAGCGTCACACAAACCGCCAGGCGTTCTTGGATACACTGGCAATCGGTGACGTGCCGCTGCTACCCATGCAGGCTCCGGCCCTGCAAACCTACACCCAACGCCTACTGAGCGTACCGCGCCAGCGCCTGACCCAGGCCCTGCGGCAACAAGGCCCATTGGCGTTTGTCAGTGTCTGTCAGAAAGCCCTTGAGCTGGAGAGCTTGATTGATCCCTGCCTGCCACGCCTGATGATGCCGTATGTCCGCAAGGATAGAGAGAGCAGCGCCTCGCTCACGGCAATCAAGCATGACTTGAACAGCGAAACGCTTTCGCTCCAAGACCTGAAGCACATCAAACGCCGCGTGGAACAGAACAACACACAACTGCTGGAAGCCCGTCCAAGCCTGGATTCCGTCACCCTGTCGCTGATTGAAAACAACCTGTGCTACCTACTCGGCTCCATGCCGGCAGCGTCTGTCCTGCTGCAGAACGGCGCCGATGGAACCCCCAACCAGAGCCTCAGTGAGTTGATCTGGGAAAACCTGAGCAAACGAAATGCGACGTCGGCGACTCAACAGCCGGCACAACACCGCCTGGCCGCCAACGCTCAAGCGCTGCTGCCGCAACTGACAGCCCCGGTCATCAACCAGTGTGTCGACAAAGTGACCGGCTCACTTCGTCATTATCTGGCCCATGCAGTCGTGCGTAATCAGAACCAAGAGCGACACACGGCACAAAACCTGTACGGCTTGACACTGCGGCTGGAACTGCAGCTGGCTCGTCAGAAAAACACCCTCGAACAACCGGCAATCGACCTCATCCAAGCGGTGCTCAACTACCCGATATCACGCACCCGGCCGCTGCTGGAGGGTGCTCCGGCCATGGTTTGGCAACTGAACATTACCTACGAGGGCAAGCACGAAACGCAGGTTGCCAACCTCTTGCTACTTTCACGCAAGCCCCTGGAAACGGCAGAAGCCCCCCCTGATCCTGTGGACACGGGCATTAGGCTTTGAAACCTTCACGTCACTCCAGTCCCTCAACCAGAAGCTTCAGGCGCGGCTAACCAACTTTCACAGCGCAGAATCACTCTACGATTGCGTTGCAGAAGAGGATAGCGTGCTGCCGGATAACGCCCCTATGGCGCCGCAAGTGACGCCACCGACCTTGAACTGGAGCCCGATCAAGAGCAATGTGCTGCAACGGCTCGAAGCCCTCGACAGCAACCTTCGCCAGCGCAACACCCTGTTCGTCTTCGATCAGATCATCAATGCCGGGCTGTCGGGCAGTGGTCTGCCGGAACTGCTGCATACCTATACGCCCATGGACAGCAGCGAAGTACAGTTGCTGCGCTTCAAGCATGAAATACGCGAACAAACCGTGCGCGCGGCAATCCCGAAGTGGCTGCTGGATGCAACCTACCAGGAGAAATTCGATTATCTGGAAATCCTGGGGCGCAACCTGCTCAATATCACCTCGGAAGAGGATTACCTCTCCGATATGCCCACCATCGCGGACTATGCCTATGAGCGACTGGCCACTCAGCTTGATAGCGACTTTCCGGCCAAACGCTATCCGCCGGATGCCATTTTCATCACCACCATCGCCTGCATCTCAACGCTACCGCCCACTGGCGAAGTGCCCTCAGGCTCTACAGGCGAATGCATCCACCATCGACAAACATTGGTCGAATATGCACTGAATCACTTCCGAGACTGGAGCAACCCCATCACCGCACTGGAATTGGAAAACGGTGCAGCGCCCCCCACAGCAATGAACGTGGACTACATCAAGGACCTGGTCAGGCGCCTGGACATTGGTAGCAACTATCAAACATTGTTCAGTCAGACATTTGACCCTGCCAGCCCCGGCTTCAACCATCGCCTAGAGCTGTTTTGCCGCCAAGTACCCGACCAAATGCTTGAACGTGCATTCAATGCCTACCTGAGGCGAAACCTGAGTAAAACTGCAGTAGCCTTTGTGAAGCAAGTGGTACAAATGCCTGATGCGACCGCCCGCTTACCGCTGGACGGCAAGCGCATCCAACTGACACCGCTGGCGCTGATCGCACAATCGGATTTACCCGCCGATATTGTCCCTGACCTCTACCTGTTTCGAGCAGAAGACACCGACCCCGTAGTGCTCTATGCCCCGTACTGCGAAAGTTTTACGTTCAAGGAATTCAGCAGCACCACAGCACTACTGGCGCAACTGAAGACAGACACCGCGTTGCAAGCCCTGGTTCTCGCCCAGTTACCAGAGCCCTTGCGCAGACGCTATGACAACAATGGCTTCGACGAACCCCACTTGCCCTTCAGTGCAGAATCGGACTTCGACCTGCCGTTATCGAGACCAGGCCCCGTTACCCTTGCCAACCTGCCGGTCAAGGGCAACGCGCTGCATTACCTGTTCGAGGAAAACATTCGCACCCTCAAGCGCATGCTGGACGCCCAACTGATCAGCACCGAAAAGGCTGACTGGGAGTCGCTCAAACATATCCTCGGGCTTGTGTTCAACCAACTGAGTTTTTTCGTACCGGGCAAGATTGGACTGCTGCTCGGCGCCTGGCAGGCAGAAATGACGGTGCTAAAAATTGCACGTAACGACGAGGGCAGCGATTGGCCGGCGCATACCGCCGAACTGCTGTGCGTATTGGTGCAAAGCCTGCTGATTGGCCACAGCGCCAGCACGCTGGGCGACGTAGAAAACCTTAATGCCGAACGCCAGTTCTGGCAAAACCTGTACCTTGACGAGCACTCCCCCATACCCTTGGCACGCTATGAAGCACCCACCCAAGCGCTGGAGTTAATGGTGTTCGACAGCCTGACTCAGGTCTACAGAGACGCGGCCACAGGCAAACACTATGTCAATATCAATGGACACGTATACCGGGCAACCTTCTCGGACGCCAACTGGTACCTGATCGATGAGGCTGAAGATAACCTTGGCCCTCGTTTGCGCCTGAGCGCCGCCAACCGATGGGAGATCGACCCGACGCTGCCGCTTCCGATAGAGCATGGCGCTGTCCTCACTCGGCTAGGTGGCCAGTACACGCGCTGGAAGGCTCGCCGGGAAAACGTCATTATCGTCGCGAGCGGAATGCGGCAGATTCAAAACATGATGCCCAGCCGCGCGCAAAAAATACGCCAGGCACATCGCACCGCCATGATGTACTTGACGAACTGCCTGAAAAACCTGCGCAACGCCGATCCAGCCACACACGTCCCGGTAGAAACCCAACGCATCATCAGCGACTTCTTCGGTGTACCGGCCCTGACCGAGCCACTCCGGCAATCCATGCATGAGTCGGTCAATGCCGTCATCGATATGATGGGGTCAGGCAGCTACTCGCCGCAGTCCTCGTCACGCTACCTCATCGGTACAAGCACAATTAACAGCCAGGGACTGGCGTTCACGGTGCCTTCGGATCTCGAGAAGCAGATTTTCATGCTCGACGGCTACTTTGACTACAATTTCGCCAACCAATTCACCTTCCGTGCCGGCTACACGCAAGACGATGCCGCCGCCATTTTCAGGGCAGCCGTGCTGGTTCACGAGTTCACGCACCTGGCCTACAACACGCGCGACATCTGCTACAACGAAGGCACCTTACCCTTCCTGAACCTGCTGGCGCCTGTTCCCAAGACACTCTGGCTGAGGCAACGCCAAGACACCACATTCTCACACCGCACACCGGCCAATGAGTTGTTTGTCATACAGGATCACCCGAATGGCGCCCCACGCGACATTCGTGACGATGATCGAAAGGGGCGGCGATTCATCCTGCAGACCACGGGCGCTAAAAACCTCGACGATGCCCGTCAGGTTTTTCTGAACGATGCAGAAAAGCGTGCGCAAATCATGCTGAAAAACGCCGACTCGTTGACCTTGCTGATCTTCCGCATGGGTGAACGTCTGCATAGCCCGAGCGTACCGGCAGCTCGCGTAGGCGGCTAACGCGACACCTGTACGCAGGCAAGCCCGTCGCCCACAACAGCCTCAGGCGTGCTGGGTTGCAGGAACGGGCTTGCCGGCGAGGTTTAGTGGTGCTCGCGCGTGGCGCGGAACTTCACATCTGGCCAGCGCTCTTCCATCAGTGCCAGGTTGACCCGGGTCGGCGCCAGGTAGGTCAGGTGACCACCACCGTCGATGGCCAGGTTTTCCATGGCCTTGACCTTGAATTCCTCGATCTTCTTCTTGTCGTCGCACTGGATCCAGCGGGCCGACCACACGGTGATCGGCTCGTAGGCGCATTCAACCTTGTACTCTTCCTTCAAACGGCTGGCGACCACATCGAACTGCAGAACACCCACGGCACCGAGAATGATGTCGTTGCTGCGCTCGGGGAAGAACACCTGGGTCGCGCCTTCTTCGGCCAACTGCTGCAGGCCCTGACGCAATTGCTTGGACTTGAGCGGGTCTTTAAGGCGAACGCGGCGGAACAGTTCAGGGGCAAAGTGAGGAATGCCGGTGAAGCCCAGATTCTCACCTTCCGTGAAGGTGTCGCCAATCTGGATGGTGCCGTGGTTATGCAAACCGATGATGTCGCCGGCCCAGGCTTCCTCCAGTTGCTCACGCTCGGAGGAGAAGAAGGTCAGAGCATCGCCGATACGCAGGTCTTTGCCGGTGCGTACATGGCGCATCTTCATACCCTTCTCGTAACGGCCCGAACAGATCCGCATGAAGGCGATACGGTCGCGGTGTTTCGGGTCCATGTTCGCCTGGATTTTGAAGACGAAACCGCTGAACTTCTCTTCGGTCGGCTCCACCGTGCGCTCATTGGCTACACGCGGCAGCGGACGCGGCGCCCAGTCGACCACGGCGTCAAGGACATGGTCCACACCAAAGTTGCCCAGCGCGGTACCAAAGAACACCGGCGTCAACTCACCGTTCATGAACTCGTCCTGGTCGAACTCATGGCAAGCGCCCTGAACCAGTTCCAGTTGCTCGATGAAACGCTCGTATTCATCACCCAGGTGCGCGCGGGCCTCGTCCGAGTCGAGTTTCTCGATGATCTTCACCTCGGTACGCTCGTGACCGTGGCCCGGGGTGTAGACAATGATGTAGTCGCCGGACAGGTGGTAAACACCCTTGAAGTCCTTGTAGCAGCCGATCGGCCAGGTGATCGGCGCGGCCTTGATCTTCAGGACCGCTTCGATCTCGTCGAGCAACTCGATCGGGTCACGAATATCACGGTCGAGTTTGTTGATGAAGCTGACGATAGGCGTGTCGCGCAGGCGGCAGACATCCATCAGGGCAATGGTACGTGGCTCAACGCCTTTACCGCCGTCGAGTACCATCAGCGCCGAGTCCACCGCTGTCAGCGTGCGGTAGGTATCTTCAGAGAAGTCTTCGTGGCCCGGGGTGTCGAGCAGGTTGATCATGTGATCGCGGTAAGGGAACTGCATCACCGAGGTGGTGATGGAGATGCCACGCTGCTTCTCCATTTCCATCCAGTCGGAGGTGGCATGGCGATCGGACTTTCGCGATTTCACCGTACCGGCGACGGCAATCGCCTTGCCCATCAGCAGGAGCTTCTCGGTGATGGTGGTTTTACCCGCATCGGGGTGGGAAATAATGGCGAAAGTGCGACGCTTCGCGACTTCGGCGGCCTGGTTGGTCATGGGAAATCGCCTGACTGGGGATTCAAAAGGGCCAAAATTATACCCGAACTTGCCGGTGGACCAAAGTCGAGACTCCCAACGACCAGGGCAGACTCACACACGGCGATCGTACAGCGGCCAAGCCCCGGTACAACGGCCGCAGCAATGGCCTTGGCATGAGCCGATGTGGACTGTTTTCAAAGACATCCATCTGTCATGCGGCTCGGTTACAAAGAGACTGCGCAACGCCGGGCGACAGACGTGTGCAAAAACGCGACATTTTTTGTTGATCTTGAACCCCTCAAGTCCTAAAGTTCGCGCCGAGCGTCCATGCTGGAAACGATCCATCCGGCTCAAGTACTGACGACGAGACAGCAAGGTCACCCGTAGCGCCTTTTTCACCGCACGGTTGACCTTTTTGCTTTCGGCGACATGCCTTGGGAAGTAGGCGAACCAAAGTGGGGATACGGAGGGCGCTCAGCTGCAGCCACTTATTTTTTTAGTTTGCCCATGGAGTCCCTAAGCATGTCGATTCAGGTCGAAGACTACTTCGCGCGCGAAACCTTTCAAAAAATGAAGGCGTTCGCCGACAAGCAAGAAACCCCGTTCGTACTTATCGACACCCAGATGATCAGCCAGGCCTATGACGACCTGCGTGCTGGCTTCGAATTCGCCAAGGTCTACTACGCGGTCAAGGCCAACCCGGCGGTCGAAATCATCGATCTGCTGCGCGACAAGGGTTCGAGCTTTGACATCGCCTCGATCTACGAGCTCGACAAAGTGCTGGGCCGCGGTGTCACCCCAGACCGCATCAGCTATGGCAACACCATCAAGAAATCCAAGGACATCCGCTACTTCTACGAGAAGGGCGTGCGTCTGTATGCCACCGACTCCGAAGCCGACCTGCGCAACATCGCCAAGGCCGCACCGGGCTCGAAAGTCTACGTGCGTATCCTGACCGAAGGTTCGACCACCGCTGACTGGCCGTTGTCGCGCAAGTTCGGTTGCCAGACCGACATGGCCATGGACCTGCTGATCCTCGCCCGCGACCTGGGCCTGGTGCCTTACGGCATCTCCTTCCATGTGGGTTCGCAACAGCGCGACATCAGCGTCTGGGACGCGGCCATCGCCAAGGTCAAAGTGATCTTCGAGCGTCTGAAAGACGAAGACGGCATCGAACTGAAGCTGATCAACATGGGTGGCGGCTTCCCGGCCAACTACATCACCCGTACCAACAGCCTGGAAACCTACGCAGAGGAAATCATCCGCTTCCTGAGGGAAGACTTCGGTGACGACCTGCCAGAAATCATCCTTGAGCCTGGCCGCTCGCTGATTGCCAACGCCGGTATTCTGGTCAGCGAAGTGGTGCTGGTCGCCCGCAAATCGCGTACCGCGGTTGAGCGTTGGGTCTACACCGACGTGGGCAAATTCTCCGGCCTGATCGAAACCATGGACGAGTCCATCAAGTTCCCGATCTGGACCGAGAAAAAAGGCGAGATGGAAGAAGTCGTGATCGCCGGCCCAACCTGCGATAGCGCCGACATCATGTACGAGCACTACAAGTACGGCCTGCCACTGAACCTGGCTATCGGCGACCGCCTGTACTGGCTGTCGACCGGCGCCTACACCACCAGCTACAGCGCGGTAGAGTTCAACGGCTTCCCGCCGCTGAAAGCCTACTACCTGTAAACGGCTGAACCTTATCGCCGGCACGCTCGGCTCCTGCAGCGATTGCAGGAGCCGGCCTTGCCGGCGATTGCTTTATGGCATAACGCCAAGCTCGCCAAGCCGAGTGCGATAGGCCAACGCCATGGCTCGAATCTCGGGCTGTGTCGCCTGCTCCAACGCAGCGGCAGCAACCGTCAGAAAATTTGCATTCCCCGCAACCAGCGCCTGACGCAACCAGCCCAGCGCCTGCTCGACCTGCCCCCGCGCCGCCAAGACCCCGGCGTGGCTGAACTGCCCACGAAAGTCCCCGCCTTCTGCCGAGCGTCGATACCAGTCGTGTGCCGCCGACACATCGGCCGGGCAATGCACACCCTCCTCAAGGTAGCGCCCCAACAGGTTCATGGATTTCGCATGCCCTTGCTCAGCGGCTTGCCGATAACAGCACAGTGCCGCACCAGGATCTATCGCGACACCACGCCCCGTGGCCAACAGGTTGGCATAGTTGTACAGCCCCCAATCAAGCCCGGCGTCTGCCGCGAGGCGGTAATGGCGAGCGGCTTCGACAGCATCCACCTCGCCACCCCAGCCATGCTCCAGGCAACGCCCGAGCATGTTATGCGCCATGGCACTGCCCTGATTGGCAGCAATGGCGAACCAGCGTCGGGCCAACGCCGGGTCGCGCTCGATACCGCGTCCGTCCAGGAGTATCTGCCCCAGCAGCAACTGGGCCTCGACGATCCCCTGCCCCGCGGCCATCAACAGCGCTTGGGCCGCCTTGGCCGGGCTTTCTTCAAGCATCTGGCCCAGTTGATCGCCGTCGAGCACTTCTTCACGGCGTAGGTGAAAGGCCATGCGTCAGACCTCGGCCCAGCGACGCAGCAGGTTGTGGTACGTCCCCGTCAACTGAATCAGTGATGGATGATCGGGAACGTCGGCAGTCAGTTGCTGAATTGCGTTGTCCATCTCGAACAGCAGGGTACGCTGGCTGTCTTCGCGGATCATGCTCTGGGTCCAGAAAAACGCCGCATAACGCGCACCGCGAGTGACCGGGTTGACCTTGTGCAGGCTCGTCCCCGGGTACAACACCATATCGCCAGCCGCCAGCTTGACCCGCTGCAGTCCGTAGGTGTCCTGAATTTCGAGCTCACCGCCGTCGTACTCCTCAGGGTCACTGAAGAACAGCGTCGAAGACAGATCGGTACGCACCCGCTCGTGACTGCCACGGGGCTGGCGAACGGCATTGTCGATATGAAAACCAAAGTTGCCGCCTTCGCGGTAGCAGTTGACCAGCGGCGGGAAGACCTTGAAGGGCAAGGCCGCAGACATGAAACGGGGGTTGGCCCACAAGCGCTCAAGCATGGCCGCACCAATCTCCTTGGCCAATGGATGGCCCTCGGGCAACTGGAGGTTATGCTTGGCCTTGGCCGACTGGTAACCCGCCGTGATCTTGCCGTCAGCCCAATCGGCCTGCTCCAGCGCCTCACGAATACGCAGCACTTCCTCGCGCGTAAACAGACCAGGAATGTGTAAAAGCATGGCGCGGATACCTAAGGCCAGAAAAGACGCCAATGATATTGATTCTTATTGCATCACCACAAGCCCTTAGCGCTTGCCAAGACGAATGAGCCCGCAAAAAACACAGGATGAAAATGTAAAGATTGTAAATTCAACACGAATAACAATTCTTCTCAATTGATAGTCGTATGTATTTACATTACATTTCGCGGCCTTGAAACCTTGGGAGGGGTCATAACAATGTCGCGCCACTACGTGCCAACCGCTGTCAGTTCACCACGCTTGCTCGCTTCTGCCATCGGTGTGGCCATTACCGCCACCTCTACTGCGCACATAGCGTACGCTGCCGAAGCTGCACCGGCCAACGATGGGGCGATTGCTCTGGATGCCACCAGTGTTACGGGTGAAGCCAACCAGACCAGCACCGACTACAAGGTTGAGAAATCGGCTTCGCAAAAGTACACCGCGCCGCTGGTGGACATCCCACGCACCGTCACCGTGGTTCCGCAACAGGTCATCAAGGACACCAACGCCCAGAACCTGCAGGATGCCCTGCGAACTGTCCCCGGCATCACCATGGGCGCGGGCGAAGGCGGCAACCCTTCTGGTGATCGTCCGTTCATTCGTGGCTTTGACACACAGAGCTCGATGTACCTGGACGGTGTGCGTGACACGGGCTCACAAACCCGGGAAATCTTCGCCGTCGAATCGATTGAAGTCAGCAAGGGCCCGAACTCGTCCATCGCCGGTCGTGGCGCGGCCGGTGGCAGCATCAACCTGATCACCAAGAAAGCCCACCTGGGCAACTCGCTGGATGGCGCCTACACCTGGGGCTCAGACCAGACGCAACGCTACACCCTCGACGGCAACTACCAGTTCCTCGACACGGCAGCGTTCCGCCTGAACCTGATGACCCACGAAAACAACGTCGCCGGGCGCGACGAAGTCAACTATGACCGCTGGGGCGTAGCACCTTCTCTGGTCTTTGGCCTGGGTACCGATACCCGCGTGAGCCTGGACTACTACCACGTCGAAAGTGACGACCTGCCAGACTCCGGCATCCCCTACAGCCTGAACTCGGGCGTCCCGGGTTCTCGCAGTTCAGCCAACCCGGACAAGCCCACCAACGGTGGTGACAGCGATAACTTCTATGGCCTGGTTGGCCGCGACTTCTACAAGAGCCGCGCGGATATCTCCACCATCGCCATCGAGCACGACCTGAGCGACTCGCTGACGGTGAAGAACACCCTGCGCCACGGCAACACCCTGCAGGACTACATCGTCACCCAGCCGGATGACAGCAAGGGCAACATCCTCAACGGTGAAATCTGGCGTCGCCCGAACAACCGCGTCTCCAACACCCGTACCACCACGAACCAGACCGACCTGTTTGGCGAAGTCTACATCGCAGGTTTCAAGAACAACTTCTCCACCGGTATCGAACTGAGCCGCGAAGCCTCGGTCAAGACCGGCTACACCATCACAGGGTTCGGTGCAGGCAAGTGCTCCAGCGCTACCGGGCAAATCTCCGGTGTGTGCACCTCATTCCCGAACCCCGATCCTCACGAGGCGTGGGATGGCACGGTGGCACGTAATGACCTCGGCGCCGACACCACCGGTAACACCCGTGCGATCTACTTGGTCGACACAGTTGAACTGGACCCGGCTTGGCTGCTGACCATGGGCCTGCGCTATGACCACTTCGACACCAAGGTCAAGACCCGCGCACTGACTGCTGGCAAGGTTGTCAACTTCAAGACCGAGGACACCAGTGAATTCGTCACCGGCCAACTGGGACTGACCTGGAAACCGGCTGAAAATGGCAGCATCTACATCTCCTATGCCACCTCTGCTACGCCAGCCGGTGCTTCGCTGGGTGAAGGCGCGGATGGTAATGCACTGCTGACCGCCACCACCACCAGCGACCTGAAAGCGGAAGAAACCACCAACTACGAAATCGGTACCAAATGGAACCTGCTTCAGGAGCGTCTGGCACTGACTGCAGCAATCTTCCGTACCGAGAAAGAAAACGCCCGGGTACTGGTTGACGCCAACACCTACCAGAACGTCGGCACAACCCGCGTTGACGGCCTCGAACTGACCGCAACCGGCAAGCTGACCAACAACTGGCAAGTGTTCGCGGGCTATACCTACATGGATGCCAAGCTTGTAGACGGCGGCGCTCCGAGGGTGGGCAACCTGTACATCGACGGTTTCGATGACGGCAACCAATTGCCCAACACCCCAAACAACAGCATGACCCTGTGGACCACCTACAACGTAACGCCAAAACTGACCATCGGGGGCGGTGCTTTCTACGTCGATGACGTGTTCGGCAACACCACCAACAGCGTCATGGTCGACTCCTACGTGCGTTATGACGCGATGGCCAGCTACAAGCTGACCAAGAACGTCGACCTGCAACTCAACGTGCAGAACCTGACCGACGAACTGTATTACGACAAGGCCTACGGCAATCACTACGCCAACCAGGCGGCCGGGCGTACCGCCCTGCTGACCACCAGCTTCCACTTCTAAGGCTGCTGGCAGGCAAAGCCCCGCCCACTTCAGTGAGCGGGGCTTTTATGTATCTCGACAGCGTGCATACCCCGCACAGGTATACAGCAAGACAAGGTGGTCGATGTGGTGAAAAAAACCCTGTTTCAACTGCACTGGTTCTTCGGTATCACCGCAGGCCTGGTACTCGCACTGATGGGCATTACCGGCGCAGCGGTGTCATTTCAGGATGAGCTGCTGCGTCTGTTCAACCCCGAAGCCCTCAAGGTTCACGTGCGTGAAGGCGGTGTATTGCCGCCGGCTGAACTGGTACGCCGGGTAGAGGCCGAGCACGGCGACAAGGTTGCCATGCTCTGGGTCGATACCCGCACCGATAACGCCGCGCGGGTATTCTTCACCCCGCCACCTGGCGAGCGGCGAGGCGAAATGCGCTATGCCGACCCATACACTGGCGCGCTGCAAGGCGATGTCAGTGGCCAGGACTTTTTCGGCCTGATGCTGCAACTGCACCGATTCCTGGCCATCGGCGACACCGGTCGGCAGATCACCGGCGCCTGCACCCTGATGCTGGTGTTCTTCTGCCTTTCTGGCCTCTACCTGCGCTGGCCGCGCCAGGCGCTGAACTGGCGTAACTGGCTGACCCTGGACTGGGCGAAAAAAGGCCGCGCCTTCAACTGGGACCTGCACGCGGTTGCCGGCACCTGGTGCCTGGTGTTCTACCTGCTCGCAGCACTGACGGGCCTGTTCTGGTCTTACGAGTGGTATCGCGAAGGCCTGAACAAACTGCTGGCCGACGGGCCGGTGGCGGGCGAGCAACGCAAACGCGGTGAAGGCCGCGGCCGCCCACCTGCACCAGACAAGAACGCACCGCCTCTGGTGGTTGACTACGATGCGATCTGGTCCAGCCTGCAAACGGCTGCCGGGCCAGGCCTGAGCACCTACAACCTGCGCCTGCCGCCTGCTGGTGGGCAACCGGCCACCCTGTTCTACCTGCTTGACAATGCCGATCACGAAAGAGCCTTCAACACCCTGACCCTCGACCCTGCTACCGGTCAGGTACGTAAACACGAACGCTTCACCGACAAGTCGTTCAAGGCGCAACTGCTGGCCAGTGTCTATGCCCTGCACGTCGGCAGTTACTTCGGCCTGACCGGGCGCATCCTGATGATGCTGGCCAGCCTGAGCATGCCACTGTTCTTCATCACCGGCTGGTTGCTGTACCTCGACCGTCGGCGCAAGAAACGCCAGATCCGCGTCGCACGCAACGGTATGACCGCGCCTGCATCGGGTGAAAACAGCTGGTTGGTGGGCTTTGCCAGCCAGAGCGGTTTCGCCGAACAACTGGCCTGGCAAAGCGCCGGGCAGTTGCAGGCGGCGGGCTTTGCGGTAAACGTGCGAGCCTTGGCTGACTTGAGCGAAACCGACCTGCGCCAGGCGAACAAGGCCCTGTTCGTGGTGAGTACCTTTGGCGACGGCGAAGCACCGGACAGCGCCCGTACGTTCGAGCGCAAGGTGCTCGGCCAGCCTTGGGCGCTGGGCTCACTCGACTATGCCCTGCTCGCCCTCGGCGACCGTCAATACACGCACTTCTGCGGCTTCGCCAAACGCCTGCATGACTGGCTGGGAACACGCGGGGCCAAAGCCCGCTTCGCCCCGGTAGAAGTGGATAACGCCGACCCACACGCCCTGCAGCAGTGGCAAGAACAGCTGGCACAGTTGACCGGCAGCCCAGTCGCCAGTAACTGGCAAGCACCAGCCTTCGAAACCTGGACGCTCACCCGGCGCGAACGGCTCAACCCAGGAAGCCAAGGGTCAGCCGTGTACCTGCTCGGGCTGATGCCAGCACAACCGGCACGTTGGGAAGCGGGTGATCTGGTCGAGATCCTGCCGCAGAACAACCCTGCGATCAGCCCCCGGGAGTACTCGATCGCCTCGATTGCCAGCGATGGCATGCTGGAGTTGATCGTGCGCCAGGAGCAACACCCTGATGGCACACTGGGCCTGGGATCAGGCTGGCTGACCGAACAGGCGCCGCTGGCCAGCCCAATCGACCTGCGCCTGCGACGTAACAGCGGCTTCCACCTACCGACAACGCCTGCACCGCTGATTCTGATCGGCAACGGCACAGGGCTGGCAGGCCTGCGTAGCCTGCTTAAAGCGCGTATCGAAGCAGGCGAGCGGCGCAATTGGTTGCTGTTCGGCGAGCGTAACGAAGCACACGACTTCCTCTGCCGGGAAGAGCTGCAAGGGTGGTTGCGTACGGGTGAACTGGCACGCCTGGACCTGGCGTTCTCCCGTGATCAGGCAGAAAAGGTCTACGTACAGGATCGCCTGCGCGAACAGGCAGCTGAGTTGCGCCAATGGCTGGCCGAAGGGGCGTCGCTGTATGTCTGCGGTAGCCTGCACGGCATGGCGGGTGGGGTCGATGCGGTGCTGAAGGAAGTACTGGGCACTGCCGAGGTTGAGCA
Source organism: Pseudomonas sp. HLS-6 (assembly GCF_002753995.1). NCBI lineage: Bacteria > Pseudomonadati > Pseudomonadota > Gammaproteobacteria > Pseudomonadales > Pseudomonadaceae > Pseudomonas > Pseudomonas sp. HLS-6. Next base: position 1,047,432 of record NZ_CP024478.1, on the reverse strand, counting down.
CCTGATCGAGCAAGGGCGTTACCGGCGGGATGTCTACTGACGCCTGACGGCCCAAGCGTTGGCAAACCTCCCGCAGGCTACTCGGCTTTTGTTGGAACAGGCTTGCCTGCGATGGCGTCGGCGCAATGCCCGTGAGTTCGCGGCGCCTGCATCGCGGGCAAGCCCGGCTCCTACAGGTTGCGCGGACTCTGTTGGAGCTGGCTTGCCTGCGATGACGTCGGTGGGGTGACTGCGAGTTCGCGGCGTCTGCATCGCGGGCAAGCCCGGCTCCTACAGGTTGCATTTTCTGTTGGAGCTGGCTTGCCTGCGATAGCCTCGGCACAGTGCCAGTGAGTTCGCGGCGCCTACAGGTTGCATTTTCGTTGGAGCTGGCTTGCCTGCGATGGCGTCGGTGGGGAGACCATGAGTTCGCGGCGTCTGCATCGCGGGCAAGCCCGGCTCCTACAGGTTGCATTTTCTGTTGGAGCTGGCTTGCCTGCGATAGCCTCGGCGCGGTGACAGTGAGTTCGCGGCGTCTGCATCGCGGGCAAGCCCGGCTCCTACAGGTTGCACTTTCTGTTGGAGCTGGCTTGCCTGCGATGGCGTCGGTGGGGTGACCGTGAGTTCGCGGCGGCTGCATCGCGGGCAAGCCCGGCTCCTACAAGTTGTTGGAGCTGGCTTGCCTGCGATAGCCTCGGCGCGGTGACAGTGAGTTCGCGGCGCCTGCATCGCGGGCAAGCCCGGCTCCTACAGGTTGCGCGGACTCTGTTGGAACTGGCTTGCCTGCGATGACGTCGGTGGGGTGACTGCGAGTTCGCGGGGCCTGTATCGCGGGCAAGCCCGGCTCCTACAGGTTGCGTGGGCTCTGTTGGAGCTGGCTTGCCTGCGATGACGTCGGTGGGGTGACCGTGAGTTCGCGGCGTCTGCATCGCGGGCAAGCCCGGCTCCTACAGGTTGCATTTTCTGTTGGAGCTGGCTTGCCTGCGATAGCCTCGGCACGGTGCCAGTGAGTTCGCGGCGTCTGCATCGCGGGCAAGCCCGGCTCCTACAGGTTGCACTTTCTGTTGGAGCTGGCTTGCCTGCGATGGCGTCGGTGGGGTGGCCGTGAGTTCGCGGCGTCTGCATCGCGGGCAAGCCCGGCTCCTACAGGTTGTTGGAGCTGGCTTGCCTGCGATGACGCTTACTGCAACTCGAAGACGTCGGCGTCCAGGTTCGCCGGGAAACGCGTACGGTAGGCTGCCAGGTCGGCTGCGCTCAACACCACGGTAAATACACCATCCGCCTCTCCCGCGCTGAGCAGGCTCTCACCCTGGAAATCCAGCACCTGGCTGTCGCCCGTGTAGGCAAAGCCTTTGCCGTCTGTACCCACCCGGTTCACCGCGGCCACATAACAGAGGTTCTCGATACCGCGAGCCGGTAACAAACGGTTCCAGTGCTGACGCCGTGCTGCCGGCCAGTTGGCGGTATAGAGCAGCAGGTCGGTGTCCTGAGGGTCACGGCTCCAGACCGGGAAACGCAGGTCATAGCAAATCAGTGGGCGCACCCGCCAACCGTTGATCTCGAACTGCACCTGACGCTCGCCGGGCGTGTAGTGCTTGTGCTCACCGGCCATACGGAACAGGTGACGCTTGTCATAGTGCAGGATTTCGCCGTCTGGGCGCGCCCAGAGCAGCCGATTACGATGGCTGCCGTCCGCAGCCTGGATGATCACACTGCCGGTGATCACCGCGTTGAGCTTCTTCGCCTGGCTTTTGAGCCATTTGTACGTCGGGCCATTCTCAGGCTCTGCGAGGCGTTCGGAGTCCATGGAAAACCCGGTCGTGAACATCTCCGGCAGCACAATCAAATCGCTGCCACGGGCCTGTTCCATCAGGGTTTCAAAATGTTCATAGTTGGCCAACCGGTCCTGCCACGCCAATGTGGTCTGGACCAGGGCAACGCTCAGGTTAGGCAGTGAGCTCAGATCGCGCATAGTTTCTCCGCTGCTTGGCGCAGCGTCTCCTCGCGTTTGGCAAAACACAGACGCACCAGGCGCTGTTCGGGAATAGGTTGCTGGTAGAACACCGATACCGGGATGGTCGCCACGCCGTGTTCACGGGTCAACCACACGGACATCTCGAGATCGTTAAGGTCGGGGCGGATCTGCGAATAGTCCACCAACTGGAAATAGGTGCCCGCAGCCCGGCTGAAGGTGAAGCGCGAGGGCGTCAGCAAGTCGCAGAACAGATCACGCTTGGCCTGGTAGAAGGCTGGCAATTCTTCGACATGCTCCGGGTGCGCAGCCATGAAGTCAGCCAGCGCCCATTGCAGCGGGGTCACGCCGCAGAAGTTCACGTACTGGTGAACCTTGCGCAATTCCGCGCTCAAGGCCGGCGGCGCAACCACATAACCGGTTTTCCAACCCGTAACGTGATACGTCTTGCCGAACGAGCTGACCACAAAAGCGCGCTGATACAGGGCCTCATGGGCCAGAACGCTGGCGTGGCTTACGCCATCGAACACCAGGTGTTCGTAGACTTCATCGCTGATCAGGTAGATATCGCGCTCGGCAATCAATGCCGCCAACTGGTCCAGCTCGGCACGGCTGATCAGCGCCCCACTCGGGTTGTGTGGCGAGTTCAGAATGATCATCCGCGTACGCGGGCTGAGCGCATCGCTGAATTTCTGCCAGTCGATGGAGAAATCGTTAGGGTTCAACTGCACATGCACGCAGCGACCACCGGCCAACGCCACCGACGGCTCATAGCTGTCGTAGCACGGGTCGAAAACGATCACTTCGTCACCCGCGCGAATCACCGCATGGATGGCACAGAAAATAGCTTCCGTCGCACCGGGAGTAATGGTCACTTCAGTGTCGGCATCAACCGTTACGCCATAACTGCGGGCGATCTTGGCTGCAACCTGCTCACGCAAGGCGGGCAAGCCGGTCATCGGCGAATACTGATTGTGCCCGGCAGCAATATGGCGGCCTACCGCATCGAGCAGTTCTTGCGGGCCATTGAAGTCGGGAAACCCTTGGGACAGGTTCAGGGCGCCGGTTTGCGCGGCGAGCTGGGACATGGTGGTAAAGATGGTCGTGCCGACGTTCGGCAACTTGCTGCTGATCATGTAACCCTCTTTCTACACAGAACATCCGGCTCGAGGCGGCACGGGAGGTAAGCCCCCGAGCATAGCGGATTGAACGGTCAGGAAAAAGGTTAGGTGATCCTAATCGCCGGCACAGCCGGCGATTAGGCCTGAAAGCTTACTTGCGCTTGTCTTTGCGCTTCTTCTCGGCTTTCTTGTGGTGCGACATCAAACGACGCTTCTTGTTGACCTGGCGGTCGGTCAGCGTGTTCTTGTTGCCTTCGTACGGGTTGTCGCTGCCCTTGTACTCGATGCGGATCGGCGTACCGACCAGCTTCAGTACCCGGCGATAGGTGTTTTCAAGGTAGCGCGAATACGACTTCGGTACCTTTTCAACCTGGTTGCCGTGGATCACGATCAGCGGCGGGTTGGCGCCACCAAGGTGGGCATAACGCAGTTTGATCCGGCGACCATTGACCATCGGCGGCTGGTGCTCGCTGACCGCGTCCTCGAGGATCTGGGTCAGGCGGCTGGTCGGCCAACGGGTCACCGCAGACTTGAACGAGGCCTGTACCGATTGATACAGGTTGCCCACGCCAGTGCCGTGCAGCGCCGAAATGAAGTGAATGTCGGCGAAGTCGACGAAGAACAGCCGGCGCTCCAGCTCGGTCTTCACGTAGTCGCGTTCGCTAGGCTGCATGCCGTCCCATTTGTTCAGGGCGATCACCAGCGCACGCCCCGCTTCCAGGGCGAAGCCCAGCAGGTTCAGGTCATGGTCAACCACGCCTTCGCGGGCGTCCATGACGAAGATCACCACGTTGGCGTCCTTGATCGCCTGCAGGGTCTTCACCACCGAGAACTTTTCAACTTCCTCGTGGATCTTGCCGCGCTTGCGCACCCCAGCCGTGTCGATCAGGGTGTACTTCTCTTCATTACGCTCGAACGGAATGTAGATACTGTCGCGGGTGGTGCCGGGTTGGTCATAGACGATCACCCGCTCTTCGCCGAGCATACGGTTGACCAGCGTCGACTTGCCGACGTTTGGACGACCGATGATGGCGATCTTGATCCCGTCCTTCTCGCTCGGACCAGGAATGCGCACGGCCTCCTCGCCCTCGGCGACGTTAAGGTCGACTTCTTCCTCGTCCTTGTCGCGCGGGAACTCACCCAGCACGGTTTCCAGCAGGCCATTGATACCACGGCCCTGGGAACCGGCCACAGGCAAGGCATTGCCCATACCCAGTGGCGAGAATTCGGCGATGGCCATCTGCGGATCGATGTTGTCGATCTTGTTCGCCACCAGGTACGAGCGCTTGTTGCGCTTGCGCAGGTGCTCGGAAATCATCTGGTCGGCGGCGGTCAGGCCCGCACGGGCATCCACCAGGAACAGGACTACATCGGCTTCTTCAATGGCCAGCAGCGACTGCTCGGCCATTTTTTCGTCCATGCCCTGCTCGTCACCGGAAATACCACCGGTGTCGACCAGAATGTAAGAACGCCCTTGCCAGCGCGCCTCACCATACTGGCGGTCGCGGGTCAGACCGGACAGGTCGCCGACGATGGCGTCGCGGGTCTTGGTCAGGCGGTTGAACATGGTGGATTTACCGACGTTCGGCCGGCCCACCAAGGCGATTACGGGAACCATGCGGCTCTCCACTGCGTAAATTCAAAAAATACAAAGGCCGCTGCACAGCAGCGGCCGGAGTTCGGACGGCACCAAAGTGCCGCAACCCGAGGCCCTTGCAGGCCTCAAGCATAGACTCAGCGAATGGTCAGCGCTTCCAGCTTGCCGCTGTTGCCATACACATAAATCGTGTCACCCACCACCAGCGGACGCGCGCGCAGGCCGTCACTGTCGATGCGCTCACGGCCAACGAAACGACCATCGACCTGGCTCAGCAAGTGCAGGTAACCCTCAAGGTCACCGACTGCCACATAGCTGGAGAACACCTCAGGGGCCGACAGCTGGCGACGTGCCAGCGAATCGTTGCTCCACAGTGCGGTGGACGAACGCTCATCGATACCTTCGACCGTGCCTGTTGCTTCGCTCACGTAGACGTTACCGAAACCTTGAGCGACACCTGCCGAACTGGAAGCATCACGCTGCCAGAGCACACGACCGCTTTCCAGTTCCAGGCCAGCAACACGCCCCTGGTAGCTAGCAACGTAGATCACACCACCCGACAGCAGCAAACCACCATCGATGTCCACGACACGGTCCAGCTCGGAACGGCCTTGCGGGATGGCCACGCGCTGTTCCCAGACCGGTACACCGTTCTGGGTATCAAGGGCGATGACCTTGCCGGTCGACAGCCCGGCAACCGCCAGACGGTTGGTCACGATCGGCGCGCCTGTGCCACGCAGGGTCAGTACGGCCGGGGTGCTTTCATAGATCCAGCGGCGGTCACCCGTGCTGGCATCCAGACCGATCACGCGGTCGTCCTGAGTCTGAACGACAACCACGTCACCGTTGGTGGCAGGCGGTGCCAGCACTTCGCTGGTAACGCGCGAGCGCCACTTTTCTTCACCGGTGCTGGCATCCAGGGCAATGACGTCACCCTTGAGGGTACCGACCATGACCAGGCCATAGCCAACACCGACGGCGCCGGAAACCGGCAGTTCCAGCTTCTTCTTCCAGATCACGTCGCCGTTCAGACGATCAAGGCCCATGACCAGGCCGTTGACGTCCGCAGCATAGATACGGTCGTTCTCGATAGCCGGAACGAGCATATTGAAGGTTTCGCCCTGACCGTCACCGATCGAACGACTCCATTGCTTTTTCAGCACCACTTCTTCGGTGAACGAAGTCAGCTCGGCCGGCGGCAGTTCCTTTTTACTGTTGCTGCTGCAACCCACGGCCAGAAGAGCCAAGGCCAGCACTGCGGCAGGTTTCCATGCGATCACGTCAGGCATCCCCTTTGGCCAGGTCGTCGAGCTTGAGTTGCAGGCCACCGATGGCGGCATCGTCAGAGAGCGCCGCCTTGGCCTTCTCATAAGCGCTATGGGCATCAGCACTGCGGCCCAGTTGCACCAGCAGGTCGCCCTTGAGCTCTTCACGGCTGGCAAGGAAGGCTTTGTCGGCATCACCATCAAGCAGTTTCAGGGCCTCGTCAGCCTTGTTCTGCGCAGCCAGCACGCGGGCCAGACGCTGGCGGGCGATCTCGCCCAGCGTGGCGTCGGCCGGCTTGTCCATAACGCTCTTCAGCTCAGCGGCTGCGTCATCCAGCTTGCCGCTTTCAACCGCAACCTTGGCCACGAACAGGCTGGCGTACTGCGCATAGGCAGAACCGCCGAACTCGCTCTTGAGCTTGCCGGACAGTTCGGCAACCTTGGCGGTATCAGGCTGACCGCTCGGCGTGAGGGTCGTTTCCAGCAAGGCCTGGTAGAGGTTGGAGGCGCCTTGCGACTGATTGCCCTGGTACTTTTGCCAGGCCTGCCAGCCGAATACCACCACCAGCGCCAGCAGGCCACCGGTTACCAGTGGCTTGCCGTTACGCTGCCACCAGTCCTTGAATGCCGCCAGCTGTTCATCATCGGTACTCGACACCCCAATACTCCTTTTCACCAAATCGGCTGTTGACCCGCTTCACGCCTGCGCGAGGGAAGCTTCCAGGTGCTCGGCCAGAGCATCCCAGGCAATGTTTTGTTGTTCGCCCTGACCACGCAGGGGTTTGAAACCTACCACTTGTTGCGCCAGTTCGTCGTCCCCCAGGATCAAGGCGAACAGCGCTGCGCTCTTGTCGGCCTTCTTGAACTGGCTCTTGAAGCTGCCACCACCGGCGTTCACCTGCAGACGCAGGCCCGGCAGACGATCACGCAGCTTCTCGCTCAGGGTCAGGCCAGCCAGCTCGGCCTGCTCGCCGAACGCACACAGGTAGACATCGACCTGACGGTTGATCGACTCGGGGATCTGCTCCAGGGTTTCCAGCAGCAGGATCAAGCGCTCGATACCCATGGCGAAACCAACGCCCGGGGTCGGCTTGCCGCCCATCTGCTCGACCAGACCGTCGTAACGGCCACCCGCGCACACGGTACCCTGGGAACCGAGCTTGTCGGTGACCCACTCGAACACGGTCTTGCTGTAGTAGTCCAGGCCGCGTACCAGCTTGGTATTGATGACGTAAGGAATGCCAGCGGCATCCAGGCGCGCCTTCAGGCCTTCGAAGTGCACGCGAGACTCTTCGTCCAGGTATTCCTCAAGCTTCGGCGCACCGACCAGTACCGCCTGGGTGTTCGGGTCCTTGCTGTCGAGGATGCGCAGCGGGTTGCTTTTCAGGCGGCGCTGGCTGTCTTCGTCCAGTTCGCTCAGGCGTGCCGAGAGGAACTCGACCAGGGCATCACGATAGCGCGCACGGGCTTCGCTGGTGCCCAGGCTGTTCAGCTCAAGCTTGACCGCGTCGCGAATCCCCAGCAGGCCCCACAGGCGCCAGGTCAGGACGATCAGCTCAGCGTCGATGTCCGGACCGTCGAGGTTGAAGACCTCGACACCGATCTGGTGGAACTGACGGTAGCGGCCTTTCTGCGGACGCTCGTGGCGGAACATCTGGCCGATGTACCACAGTTTCTGTACCTGGCCGCCGCCGCTGATGCCGTGCTCCAGCACCGCGCGAACGCAGGCTGCCGTGCCTTCAGGGCGCAGGGTCAGCGAGTCGCCGTTACGGTCGGCGAAGGTGTACATCTCTTTCTCGACGATGTCGGTCACTTCACCAATCGAGCGCTTGAACAGCTCGGTGAACTCGACAATCGGCGTACGAATCTGACGATAGCCGTAGGTGTCGAGCAGGCCGGCCACGGTGCTCTCGAAGTAGCGCCATAGCGGGGTCTGCTCGGGCAGAATGTCGTTCATGCCACGGATGGCTTGCAGCGATTTGCTCACGGGAAATCCTTAGCGATACGGTGTCAGCCGCGGGCGATCAGCGCCGCGTCGGCCTCGGCCTTCTCGGCCGCTTTCTGGCGGATCAGCTTTTCCAGCTCATCAACCAGGTTGTCATTGGTCAGTTTCTGCGACGGCTTGCCATCGATGTAGATCAGGTTCGGCGTACCACCGGTCAGCCCGACATGGGCTTCCTTGGCTTCACCGGGGCCATTGACCACACAGCCGATGACCGCAACGTCCAGCGGTACCAGCAAGTCTTCCAGGCGCCCTTCCAGCTCGTTCATGGTCTTGACCACATCGAAATTCTGCCGCGAGCAGCTCGGGCAGGCGATGAAGTTGATACCACGCGAACGCAGGTGCAGCGACTTGAGGATGTCGTAACCGACCTTCACTTCTTCGACCGGATCGGCCGCCAGCGAGATGCGGATAGTATCGCCAATCCCTTCGGCAAGCAGCATGCCCAGGCCAACCGCCGATTTTACCGTCCCCGAACGCAGGCCACCGGCTTCGGTGATACCCAGGTGCAACGGCTGGATGATCTGCTTGGCGAGCAAACGGTAGGCTTCGACGGCCATGAACACATCGGACGCCTTCACGCTGACCTTGAAGTCCTGGAAGTCCAGGCGATCGAGGTGCTCGACATGGCGCAGGGCCGACTCAACCAGCGCAGCCGGGGTCGGTTCACCGTACTTTTTCTGCAGGTCCTTTTCCAGCGAACCGGCGTTGACGCCAATGCGGATCGGGATACCACGGTCACGTGCCGCATCGACCACCGCACGCACACGGTCTTCACGACCGATGTTGCCCGGGTTGATACGCAGGCAGTCGACACCCAGTTCGGCCACGCGCAAGGCAATGCGGTAGTCGAAGTGAATGTCTGCCACCAAGGGCACGCTGACCTGTTGCTTGATCTTGCCAAACGCTTCGGCAGCGTCCATGTCCGGCACCGAGACACGCACGATATCGACACCGGCATCGACCAGCCGGTTGATCTGCGCCACGGTGGCGGCGACATCGTTGGTATCGGTGTTGGTCATGCTCTGGACGGCAATGGGTGCATCGCCGCCGACAGGTACATTACCTACCCAGATTTTCCGGGATTCGCGCCGTTTGATCGGAGATTCGCCGTGCATGACTTATTGTCCCAACTTCAGGCGAGCGGTCTCGCCACTGGTGAACGGCGCAAGGTCGACTGGCTGACCGTTGTAGCTCAGTTGCACGCCCTTGGCGTAGCCGAAGCGCACCGCAAACGGTGGCTTGCCGCTGACGTCCAGGCTGTCGCCCTTGCGCTTGATGGCACTGAACAGCACCTTGCCGTTGCCGTCGATAACTGACGTCCAGCAATCGGCATTGAATTGAACATGCACCTTGCCACTGCCTGCAACCGCAGGCTCTGCGGCCGCGACGACAGCAGCCGGGGCCACAACTGGGGCCGGGGCCGGAACGACGGGCTTGGCCGGCGCAACAGGTACTGCAGGTGCAGCCGGAGCGGCTGGCGCTGCAGGCACGACCGCTGCAGCAGCGGGTTTGGCAGGCGTCACAGCCACTGGCGCGGCTGGAGCCACGGCCGCTGCTGGTTCGCTCGCAGGTGCAGGGGCTTCCACGTCTGGCTGGGCCTGTTCAAGGCTCAAATCAGTGCTTTGCGGTTGTTGCGATGCATCGACGGCCTGATCTTCCGGCTCGTCCAGCGGATGAATTTGCGTCGTGCCGTCGGCGCTCTCGACCTCGACATGCTCCATGGCAATGGTCGCCAGGTCCTTGCCATGCCGACGGGTTTGATCCTGCCACCAGAAATAACCACCACCGACCACCGCCAGCAGCAGCACGAGGCTTACGCCACGCAAAATGTTATGCGACAACCGCACAGGCTCTTCAATACGGCCCAAGGCATGCACATCGCTGCCCTGGGCATGGGTGCCAGTGCACTGGTCAAAGGCCTGAACCAACGCTGCCTGATCCATGTCGAGCAACTTGGCGTAGGCACGGATATAACCACGGGCAAAGGTATGCCCAGGCAGCTTGTCGAAGGCGCCGGCTTCAAGATTGCTCAGGGAACTCACGGTCAAGTTGAGCTTGTGGGCCACTTCGGCCTGCGACCAGCCCCTGTTTTCACGGGCCTGACGCAAAATCTCACCGGGATTCTCGCGAGTCGCTGCTACTGCTTCGGGATGCGCCGCTTTCATCATTGCTCCGACAGGTATTGCTGATATTCCGGCGTACCGGGATAAAGTCGTTGTAATTGCAGGCCCAGCTCGGCGGCCTTGTTCGATTCTTCAAACACCGTTGCCAGGCGACTGCCCAGCAGCAGGCTGCGGGCATTGGGGTCGCTCAGTTGGCTGAAACGATCGTAGAAGTCTCGGGCCGGCACATAATGCCTGTCTTCGTAAGACAACTCAGCCATTTCCAACAACGCGTGGGGTTGATGACGGTTGAGCCGTAAAGCCTTTTCCAGGTATTCCCGCGCCTGCTCGCGCTGATCGAGCTTCAAGGCGGTTAGCCCCAGGCTTTCGAACACCCGCGAACGTTCAGGATACAGGGTATCGGCAGCCGCGCGACGAAACATCTGCTCGGCATCGGTGTAGCGGCCTTGAGCATAAAGGAAGCTGCCGAAATTGTTGCGAATTCGGGTGTTGTCCGGGGCCTGCGCCAGCGCCTTGCGAAAGTGCTGCTCTGCCAGTGCCGCTTCACCTTCAGCCTGGAACACCAGGGCCAGGGCAGCATGCGCATCAGCATCGTCAGCATTGAGTTCAAGGGCCTTTTTCAACGGCCACTTGGCACGCTCGGTCAACCCCTGCTTCAAGTACCCCAGGCCCAACTGCACATACGCCTGAACCGCCTCGACCCGCGCCTTGCTGCTGACCGGCGTACCAGGCTCACCGGTCGACGCACAGCCTGCCAACAGAGCGACCAGCAGGATCGGCAGCGCAGCGCGTGGGGTCATGGAGATCCTCTCTTCAGTTCTGCACGGCCGTGTTCGGCGCATCACCATCAGCATTCAACTGACGAACGGCGATGTAACGCTCACTACGACGGGTGCGATCCATGACCTGACCGACCAACTGACCACATGCCGCGTCGATGTCTTCACCACGGGTGGTGCGTACCGTCACGTTGTAGCCGGCATGATGCAGGTGGTCCTGGAAACGGCGGATAGCGTTGTTGCTCGGCCGCTCGTAACCGGAATGCGGGAACGGGTTGAACGGAATCAGGTTGATCTTGCACGGAACGTTTTTCAGCAGCTCGGCCATTTCCACGGCATGTTCGAGCTTGTCGTTGACGTCCTTGAGCAGGGTGTACTCGATGGTCAGTACGCGCTTTTCGCCCAGCTCGGACATGTAGCGCATGCACGAGTCGAGCACCACGCTGAGCGGGTACTTCTTGTTGATCGGCACCAGTTCGTTGCGCAGCGCATCGTTCGGCGCGTGCAGCGAAAGTGCCAGGGAGACGTCGATGTGCTTGGCCAGCTCATCGATCATCGGTACCACGCCGGAGGTGGACAGGGTCACCCGGCGCTTGGAAATGCCATAGCCGAGGTCGTCCATCATCAAATGCATGGCCGCGACGACATTGTCGAAGTTCAGCAGCGGCTCGCCCATGCCCATCATCACCACGTTGGTGATGGCACGGTCGATCTTGGCCGGTACAGTGCCGAACGACTTGTTGGCAATCCACACCTGGCCGATGACTTCGGCGGCGGTGAGGTTGCTGTTGAAACCTTGCTTGCCGGTGGAGCAGAAACTGCAGTCCAGGGCGCAACCGGCCTGGGACGAGACACACAGCGTGCCACGCTTGCCCTGGGGGATGTAGACGGTCTCGACGCAGCTGCCGGACGCCACGCGCACGACCCATTTGCGGGTACCGTCGCTGGAGATGTCCTCGCTGACCACTTCCGGACCGCGAACCTCGGCACAGGCCTTGAGCTTTTCGCGCAAGGCCTTGCCGACGTTGGTCATGGCGTCGAAATCATCAACGCCAAAGTGGTGAATCCACTTCATGACCTGACCGGCACGGAAGCGCTTCTCCCCGATTGAGTCGAAGAATTTTTCCATTTCCGGCTGGGTTAGACCCAACAGGTTGATTTTGCCAGTCGATGTCGTCATGGATTCACCCTCACTCGTCAGCCTTCGCTTAGCGAGTGGTTACTTCAGTAGCTGCGAAGAAGTAAGCGATTTCGCGAGCAGCAGCGGCTTCGGAGTCCGAACCGTGTACGGCGTTGGCGTCGATGGACTCAGCGAAGTCAGCGCGGATGGTGCCAGCAGCAGCTTCTTTAGGGTTGGTAGCGCCCATCAGCTCACGGTTCAGAGCGATGGCGTTTTCGCCTTCCAGAACCTGGACAACAACTGGACCGGAGGTCATGAAGGCAACCAGGTCGCCGAAGAAGCCACGAGCGCTGTGCTCAGCGTAGAAGCCTTCAGCTTCGGCTTTGGACAGTTGCTTCATTTTCGAAGCGACGACGCGCAGGCCGGCTTTTTCGAAACGAGTGGTGATCTCGCCGATGACGTTCTTGGCAACTGCGTCAGGCTTGATGATCGAGAAAGTACGTTGAACAGCCATGGAAAACTCCAGAAACAGTAAGTGAAGCGAAAAATTAAACCCGCGAATTATACGCGGGTTCTTAGGGATTGCCTAACCTGCCGAGCGTACTCAGTCGGCTTCGTCGATCCAGGCGGCCTGGATCGCTTCCAGAACCTTCTCGCCGCCACGCTGTGGATCGTCGCTGAACTCCGGCAAAGCCAGAACCCACTGATGCAGATCGACGAAGTTCACATAACGAGGATCGACTTCCGGCTTGCTTTCGGCAAGCTGGATTGCAATTTCAAGTACATCAACCCATTTCAGACTCATGATGGCTCCTTGAATCAGTGCGGCGCTTCGGCGGCCAGGTTGATCGTGTACTTCGGAATCTCGATGGTCAGGTCTTCCTCACCCACGAATACCTGACAGGCCAGACGCGACTGGCGCTCCAGGCCCCAGGCCTTATCGAGCATGTCTTCTTCGAGCTCGTCAGCTTCCTCGAGCGAATCGAAACCTTCACGCACGATGCAATGGCAAGTGGTGCAGGCGCACACGCCGCCACATGCGCTTTCCATCTCGATATGGTGCTCGTGGGCCAACTCCAGGATATTAGTACCCGGCTCCACCTCCACCACAAGACCGTCCGGACAGAACTTCTCGTGGGGCAGAAAAATCACCTGCGGCATCAGTTATTCCTCGATCTCATTCAGGTTGCGCCCGGCCAACGCGGCTTTTACCGTCGAATCAAGGCGGCGGGCTGCAAAAGCATCGGTCACCTGCGACAGACGCTTGGTCTGCTGCTCGATGGCTGCGCCATCGGTGCCGTTCATCAATTCACGCAACTCGTGCATCTGATGCTCGATCGCCAGACGCTCTTCGGCGCTGAGCAAACGGTCACCATCGACATCCAGGGCGCCTTGCACCGCCTCGATCAGGCGCTGAGCATCGACCTGGTGCTCGCGCAACTGACGGGCGGTCTTGTCGAAGCCGGCGTGCTCGAAGGAGTCCTTGAGCATGCGGGCGATCTCACCGTCGGTCAGACCGTAGGACGGCTTGACCTGAATGCTGGCCTCGACACCCGAACCCAGTTCACGGGCCGCCACGCTGAGCAGGCCATCGGCGTCGACCTGGAAGGTCACACGGATTTTTGCGGCACCGGCAACCATCGCCGGGATGCCACGCAGCTCGAAACGCGCCAGGGAACGGCAGTCGCTGATCAGCTCACGCTCGCCCTGCAGCACATGAATCATCATGGCTGTCTGGCCGTCTTTGTAGGTGGTGAACTCCTGAGCGCGTGCTACCGGGATCGTGGTGTTGCGCGGAATCACCTTTTCCATCAGGCCACCCATGGTCTCAAGGCCCAAGGACAGCGGGATCACGTCAAGCAGCAGCAACTCGCCACCGTCGCGACGATTACCAGCCAGGGTATCCGCCTGAATGGCAGCGCCAATGGCCACGACCTGATCCGGGTCGATTTCGGTCAGTGGCGTACGCCCAAACAGTGCGCCAACCGCCTCGCGCACACGCGGCACGCGGGTCGAGCCGCCGACCATTACCACGGCCCCGACTTCGTCCAGCTCAATGCCACTGTCGCGCACCGCACGACGGCAAGCCTTGAGGCTGCGTGCGACCATCGGCTCAATCAGCGCATCAAACGCTTCGCGGGTCAGCTCAGCCTGCCATTGACCGTAAGCCACCGGCACGCTATCGGCCGTGGTCAGGGCTTCCTTGGCGGCACACGCCGTTTGCAGCAGCTGGCGCTGCGCGCCCGGATCGAGGTCAGCCGACAGGCCGGCCTGCTCAACGATCCAGCTGGCAATGGCGTGATCGAAATCGTCGCCGCCCAGGGCACTGTCGCCGCCGGTAGCCAGCACTTCAAACACGCCGCCGGTCAGGCGCAGGATGGAAATATCGAAGGTACCGCCACCCAGGTCATAGATGGCCACCAGGCCTTCGGCATTCTGGTCCAGGCCATAGGCCACCGCGGCCGCGGTTGGCTCGTTGAGCAGGCGCAATACATTGAGGCCCGCCAGCTTGGCGGCGTCCTTGGTGGCCTGGCGCTGAGCGTCGTCGAAATACGCTGGCACGGTGATCACCGCACCCACCAGTTCACCCCCGAGGGTGTCTTCAGCACGCTGGCGCAGTACCCGCAGGATCTCGGCCGAAACCTCTACAGGGCTTTTCGCACCCTGCACGGTATCGATGAACGGCATGTGCGATTCACCGCCGACAAAGCGGTAAGGCAGTTGATCACCCAACTGTTTGACATCCGCCAGGCCACGCCCCATCAGGCGCTTGACCGACAATACGGTATTGAGCGGGTCGCTGGAGGCAGCCGCCTTGGCTGAATGCCCGACCTCGACGCGGTCAGCGTGGTAACGCACCGCAGACGGCAGGATAACCCGACCTTCGGAGTCGGCCAGTGGTTCGGAAAGACCGCTGCGCAGCGCAGCGACCAGCGAATTGGTGGTGCCAAGGTCGATGCCCACCGCCAGACGACGCTGGTGGGGCTGAGGGCTCTGACCGGGTTCAGCGATCTGCAGTAGGGCCATGCTTATTCGGGTACCAGAGGGGCCGCCAGGGCGGCACCGGGTTAATCGTCGAGGCGCTCTTCCAACTGGCGCACTTCGTAGGCGAGCTTGTCGAGGAACTGCATGCGGCGCATCAGGCGCTCGGCCTGCTCACGCTGCGCAGCCACATCCCAGCAAGCGGCGAAGTCCTCATTGAGGGCCTCCTGAGCAACTTTCAAGCGGTGCTTGAAGGCTGCAACGCCCTCGAGGTCGGCACTGTCCTGCAGGTCTTCAAGCTCCTCGCGCCACTGCATCTGCTGCAGCAGGAACTGAGGGTCGTGGACGGTGACTTCCTGCGGCACTTCATGGCCGCCGATCGCCAGCAGGTAACGGGCACGTCGCGGCGCGCTCTTGAGCGTCTGGTAGGCTTCATTGAGGCCAGCCGAACGCTCCAGCGCCAAGCGCTGCTCGCGCTCGGAAGCATCGGCGAAGCGGTCCGGATGGACCTCGCGGGCCAGCTCGCGATAACGCGCGGCCAACTTGTCGAGGTCCAGGCGGAAGCCAGGTTGCAGGTCAAACAGGGCGAAATGACAAGGAGTACCCACAATCTGCCTCAAACGTTGAAGCTTTCGCCGCAGCCACACTCACCGCGCACGTTGGGGTTGTTGAACTTGAAGCCTTCGTTCAACCCTTCCTTGACGAAATCGAGCTCGGTACCGTCAAGGTAAACCAGGCTTTTCGGGTCGATGATCACCTTCACGCCATGGCTTTCGAAGACCTGGTCCTCACTGCCCTGCTCGTCGACGAACTCCAGCACGTAGGCCAGACCGGAGCAGCCGGTGGTACGTACGCCCAGGCGAATGCCTTCACCCTTGCCACGTCCTTCGAGGGAGCGCCGCACATGGTTGGCGGCGGCTTCTGTCATGCTGATAGCCATCGGAACTCCTTAACCTGCAACAAGCGACTTAGAGCAAGCCTTTCTTCTGCTTGTAATCACGAACGGCCGCCTTGATGGCGTCTTCGGCGAGTACCGAGCAGTGGATTTTAACCGGCGGCAGCGCCAGTTCTTCAGCCAGCTGAGTGTTCTTGATGGTTTCAGCCTCGTCCAGCGTCTTGCCCTTCATCCACTCAGTGGCCAGGGAGCTGGAAGCGATAGCCGAACCGCAGCCATAGGTCTTGAACTTGGCGTCTTCGATAACACCCTGCTCGTTGACCTTGATCTGCAGGCGCATGACGTCGCCGCACGCAGGTGCGCCAACCATGCCGGTACCGACATCCGGGTCCTCGGCATTCATCTTGCCGACGTTACGCGGGTTTTCGTAATGGTCGATGACCTTTTCACTGTATGCCATGGTGCAATTCCTTCCTCATCAGAGAGCCGCTCTTGCTGGCGACTACTTAGTGCGCAGCCCACTCGATCTTGGAGATGTCGACGCCGTCTTTGTACATGTCCCACAGCGGCGACAATTCGCGCAGCTTGGTAACTGCCTCGCACACTTTCTGCGCGGCGTAGTCGATTTCTTCTTCAGTGCTGAAGCGACCGAAGGTGAAACGGATAGAACTGTGTGCCAGCTCGTCGTTGCGGCCCAGGGCGCGCAGCACGTAGGACGGCTCCAGCGAGGCCGAGGTGCAGGCCGAACCGGACGAAACGGCCAGGTCCTTGAGCGCCATGATCAGCGACTCGCCTTCGACGTAGTTGAAGCTCAGGTTCAGGTTGTGCGGTACGCGGGCGGTCATGCTGCCGTTGACGTACAGCTCTTCCAGGCCTTCGACCTGCTTGAAGAAGCGCTCGCTCAGGGCCTTGATACGCTGGTTTTCGCTGGCCATTTCCTGCTTGGCGATGGCAAAGGCTTCACCCATGCCGACGATCTGGTGGGTGGCCAGGGTGCCGGAACGCATGCCACGCTCGTGACCGCCACCGTGCATGGTGGCTTCCAGGCGTACGCGAGGCTTGCGGCTGACGTACAGCGCGCCGATACCTTTAGGGCCGTAGGTCTTGTGGGCCGAGAAGGACATCAGGTCGACCTTCAGCTTCTGCAGGTCGATTTCGACCTTGCCAGTGGACTGGGCCGCGTCGACATGGAACAGCACGCCACGGGAGCGGGTCAGCTCACCGATGGCGGCGATGTCGTTGATGGTGCCGATTTCGTTGTTCACGTGCATGACCGAAACCAGGATGGTGTCGTCACGCAGTGCCGCTTCAACCATGGCCGGGGTAATCAGGCCGTCTTCACCGGGCTCGATGTAGGTGACTTCAAAACCTTCACGCTCCAGTTGGCGCATGGTGTCCAGGACCGCCTTGTGCTCGATCTTGGAGGTGATGAGGTGCTTGCCCTTGGTCGAATAGAAGTGCGCGACACCCTTGATTGCCAGGTTGTCGGACTCGGTGGCACCGCTGGTCCAGACAATTTCCCGCGGATCGGCATTGACCAGGTCAGCAACCTGGCGACGAGCATTTTCGACCGACTCTTCGGCTTTCCAGCCAAAAACATGGGAGCGCGAGGCCGGGTTACCGAAGTTTCCGTCGACCAGCAGGCACTCGCTCATTTTCTGCGCGACGCGTGGGTCGACCGGCGTGGTCGCGGAGTAATCGAGGTAGATCGGCAACTTCATTGAATATCTCCTATCAGGCGGTCGCGTCGCGCGTCGAAACGGTCATTCGACGGCGGACGTCTCAATCTTGTCCAGCTGCGGTGCCCGGCCTGCGATTCGACGCAAGTCCTGACGCTGGGCGACCTCTTGCACGTCACTGCGAGTGACAAGGTCAGCCAGGCTGATACCGCTGAGGAATTCGTGAATCTGCTGGCTGAGATCGCACCACAGGTGGTGAGTCAGGCAGGTATCGCCGGCGTGGCAATCACCCAGGCCCTGGCAGCGCGTAGCATCGACCGATTCATTGACCGCATCGATAACTTGCGCGACTTGAATGCTTCCCATGTCTCGCGACAGCTGATAGCCACCGCCCGGACCGCGCACACTGGAAACCAGACTGCTACGACGCAGCTTGGCAAACAGCTGCTCCAGATAAGAAAGGGAAATGCCTTGGCGCTCGGAAATGTCGGCCAGGGACACCGGCCCATGCTGCGCGTGCAATGCCAGGTCGAGCATGGCGGTCACGGCGTATCGGCCTTTTGTAGTCAGTCGCATGGCTAGTAGGTACCACGGAGTTACGGGATGTGAGCGAGTATGCTATTCCCGAGCATTTAAGTCAACTATAAGACCTAGTGCTTTAGTCGGGATTGAGCCTGGACGGCGGCAGAATAATAGCAAAGTCGGGGCGTGAGCACACGCCCCTTCTGTCAATGCGTCGCGGCGTCGCTACGCGGCTCGGCCTTAACCTCGGCAAAGTCCTCGTCGCGCAAGGCAGGCAGCTCCTTGGCACAGTAGTCACTGCCCAGGTTTTTCAAGGCACCGCACATGTCCTCCAGGCGCCCATCCACCGCATGCAGGTGATCAAGCAACTGACCAATGGCGCGCGCGACCGGGTCTGGCATGTCTTCGCTGACGCCGTAGGCATCAAACATGGCCTTGCGCTTGGCTTCCTGCTCGGCATCGGTCTTGACGATGATGCGCCCCGGAATACCTACCGCCGTGGCACCGGCCGGCACGGCCTTGGTCACCACGGCGTTGGAGCCGATCTTGGCCCCGGCACCGACCGTGAACGGGCCGAGCACCTTGGCACCAGCACCCACGACCACGCCATCTTCCAGCGTGGGGTGGCGCTTACCCTTGTTCCAGCTGGTACCGCCAAGCGTCACGCCCTGGTACAGGGTGACATCGTTGCCGATCTCGGCCGTCTCGCCAATCACGATACCCATACCGTGATCGATGAAGAAACGCCGCCCCACCTTGGCACCCGGGTGAATTTCGATGCCGGTCAGCCAACGGCCGAAGTTCGACACCAACCGCGCCAGCCACTTCCACTCCCGCACCCACAGGGCATGCGCTGCACGGTGCAGCCAGATTGCGTGCATACCCGGGTAGCAGGTCAGCACCTCAAAGGCATTGCGCGCCGCCGGATCACGGTGGAAAACGCTCTGGATATCTTCACGCAGACGCTCGAACATCTATTGATCCTTCCGCTTATGCGGCTCGCCACGGGCCATTTTCTGGGTTTCCGTGAGGATGCCGCGCAAAATACTCATTTCCGAACGATTCACCGAACTACGCCCATACAGTCGACGCAAGCGCGACATCAGGTGCTTGGGCTTCTCCGGGTCGAGAAAACCGATCTCGACCAGGGTCTTTTCCAAATGCTCGTAGAACAGCTCCATCTCATCCATGGTCGCCAGCTCGCCACTGCGTACCGACGCCACTTCGACTTTCTCGACTTTCGACGGCCGCCCCTCGATGGCCAGCCATGCCATGCGCACCTCATAGGCGAGCACCTGCACGGCGGCCCCAAGGTTCAGCGAACTGAAGTCGGGGTTGGACGGGATATGCACGTGATAATGACATCGCTGCAGCTCGTCGTTGGTCAGGCCGGAGTGCTCACGCCCGAACACCAGGGCGACTTCAGCGCCCTGCCCGGCATCCTCGATCACCTTCGCGCCACACTCGCGCGGGTCGAGCATCGGCCAGGGGATGCGCCGATCACGGGCACTGGTACCGATCACCAACGTACAACCGACCAGCGCCTCTTCAAGCGTGGCCACCACCTGGGCACCCGCCAGCACGTCATCGGCACCCGATGCACGGGCACTGGCTTCGTGGGAGGGGAAATGGAGCGGATCGACCAGTACCAGACGCGACAAGCCCATGTTCTTCATGGCACGCGCAGCCCCACCGATATTGCCGGGGTGGCTGGTATTGACCAGGACAACACGAATATTTTGCAGCACGGCAAGGGCTCACAGACACGGTAAAGGGGGAGCAAATCTTACAGAACCGACCGACGTTACGCTACGAAAGCAAATGTCACCCTTCTTCACAGAAAGTTTTCTGATAGAATGTCCGGCTTTCTTTAACGACCCAGGTGAAACGTCCATGCAGCCCATGCTGAATATCGCGCTGCGCGCCGCCCGCAGCGCCAGTGAACTGATTTTCCGCTCCATCGAGCGCCTGGATACCATCAAGGTTGATGAGAAGGACGCCAAGGACTACGTGTCCGAGGTCGACCGCGCCGCCGAGCAAACCATCATCGCGGCCCTGCGCAAGGCTTACCCTACCCACGCCATCTACGGCGAAGAAACCGGCCTGCACGCCGGCAGCGGAGAAGGTGAAGACTACCTGTGGATCATTGACCCACTGGACGGCACCACCAACTTCCTGCGTGGCGTACCGCACTTCGCTGTCAGCATCGCCTGCAAGTACCGCGGCCGCCTGGAACACGCCGTAGTTCTGGACCCTGTCCGCCAGGAAGAATTCACCGCCAGCCGTGGCCGTGGCGCCCAACTGAACGGTCGTCGCCTGCGCGTCAGCTCCCGCACCAGCCTGGAAGGCGCACTGCTGGGCACCGGCTTCCCATTCCGTGACAACCAGATGGACAACCTGGACAACTACCTGGGCATGTTCCGCTCCCTGGTTGGCCAGACCGCAGGCATCCGCCGCGCTGGCGCCGCCAGCCTCGACCTGGCCTATGTGGCCGCCGGTCGTTTCGATGCGTTCTGGGAGTCGGGCCTGTCTGAATGGGACATGGCTGCAGGCACCCTGCTGATTCAAGAAGCGGGCGGCCTGGTGAGCGACTTCACCGGCGGTCACGACTTCCTGGAAAAAGGCCACATCGTTGCCGGCAACATCAAGTGCTTCAAGGCGGTACTGACGGCCATCCAGCCGCACCTGCCGGCCTCGCTGAAACGCTGAGTTCCAGCCAAGCAACAAGGCTAATGACAAAGCCCCTGACCGAAAGGCCAGGGGCTTTTTGTTTAAGCGCTGATCACTGGCAAGCCAGCGTCACATCACCCACTCACTGCCCCGCCGGGGCCTGCCCCAGAATCAACTGGCCATTCTTGTCCAGCGGGATCTGTGAGCCTGGGTCACGATCCATGCGCACCTTGCCGACCTTGTCACCAATCGAATACTTCACGTCATAGCCCACGACCTTCTCACTCAGGTCATTAACCGTATTGCAGCGCGTCTCGGTGGTGGTGTAGGTGTCTTTGTTCTGCATGTTCTCCTGCACCTTGTTACCGGCATAACCACCACCCACCGCACCGGCCACGGTTGCAATCTTCTTGCCGGTACCACCGCCAATCTGGTTGCCCAGCAGGCCACCAGCCACGGCACCGATCACGGTACCCGCAATCTGATGCTGATCCTTGACCGGCGCCTGGCGGGTTACCGCGACATCCTTACAGACTTCCCGTGGCGTCTTGATGGTTTGCTTGACCGGCTGAACCCCAAGCACTTGAGCATACTCAGGCCCATGGTTCACCAATTTGTAGGTTGCTATGGCACCCCCGGCAGTCACACCGACAGCACCCAGTACCGCACCCACCAGCATCGACTTGTTCACGTGAAACCTCCAGACCGTACAGACGGGTTATCGCCCGTGCTTCTCCTAGCCTTGGAGCATAAAAAAAGGCGCGAGTTCAACACTCGCGCCTTTTGGGGACCACTGACCGGGTAAACGGCGTATTTACGGACGCTCGTCCACTTCCTCGGCTTTCACCGGTGGAACCAGGTCTTCGCTGCTCAGGTTCAACCAGATCAACACCACGTTGGCGATGTAGATCGAGGAGTAAGTACCCGCCAGAACACCGATGAACAGTGCAATGGAGAAGCCGAACAGGTTGTCACCACCGAAGAACAGCAACGCCGCAATCGCCAGCAAGGTCGAAACCGAGGTGGCCACGGTACGCAGCAGGGTCTGGGTGGTGGAGATGTTGATGTTCTCGATCAGCGAAGCCTTGCGCAGTACGCGGAAGTTCTCACGTACCCGGTCAAAGACCACGATGGTGTCGTTGAGCGAGTAACCAATGATCGCCAGAACTGCCGCCAGCACCGTCAGGTCGAAGGTGATCTGGAAGAACGACAGGATACCCAGGGTCACAACCACGTCGTGGATCAGCGACACAATTGCACCGACCGCGAACTTCCACTGAAAACGGAAGGCCAGGTAGATCATGATGCCACCCAGTGCCAGCAGCATGCCGAGGCCGCCCTGGTCACGCAGCTCTTCACCTACCTGCGGGCCGACGAACTCGACACGCTTGACCACGGCCGGGTTGTCGCCACTGACCTTGCGCAGCGCCTCGGCAACGCGGTTGCCCAGTTGCGGGTCATCGCCCGGCATACGCACCAGCAAATCGGTGGTAGCGCCAAAGCTCTGCACCACGGCATCGCCGAAGCCAGCCTTGACCAGCTCCTCGCGCACCTTGCCCAGATCAGCCGGCTTTTCGTAGGTCAGCTCGATGAGCGTACCGCCGGTGAAATCCAGACCAAAGTTCAAGCCCTTGTGGAACCAGCTGAAAAAGGCCAGTACGGTAAGGAGCATGGTGACGGCGAACGCAACGTTGCGCACGCCCATGAAGTTAATGGTACGTAACATGGCAGCCCCTTAAACCCACAACTTCTTGAAGTCACGCCCACCAAAGATCAGGTTGACCATTGCACGGGTCACCATGATGGCTGTGAACATCGAGGTAAAAATCCCGAGGGACATGGTCACCGCAAAGCCTTTGACTGGCCCGGTACCCATGGCGAACAGGATGCCGCCGACCAACAGGGTGGTCAGGTTGGCGTCGAGAATCGCGGTGTAGGCACGGTCGAAACCTTCATGGATCGCACGCTGAACCGACATGCCGTTAGCCAGCTCTTCGCGAATCCGCGAGAAGATCAGCACGTTGGCGTCAACCGCCATACCCATGGTCAGTACGATACCAGCGATACCCGGCAGGGTCAGGGTAGCACCCAGCACCGACATCAGGGCCAACAGCAGCACCATGTTGCCTGCCAGTGCCACGGTAGCGATCACACCGAAGAAGCGGTAAATGGCGATGATGAACAGCGAGACGAACAGCATGCCCCACAGCGACGCATCGATACCCTTGGTGATGTTGTCCGCACCCAGGCTTGGGCCAATGGTACGTTCCTCAGCAAAGTACATCGGCGCAGCCAGGCCACCGGCACGCAGCAGCAGGGCCAGTTCCGAAGATTCGCCCTGGCCGTTCAGGCCGGTAATGCGGAATTGGCTACCCAGCGGCGACTGAATGGTCGCCAGGCTGATGATGCGCTTCTCTTCCTTGAAGGTCTGGATGGCAACGTCTTTCTCGACACCATTGACGACCTGCTTCTCGTAGCGAGTGGTCGGCTTCTGCTCGATGAAGATCACCGCCATGCTGCGACCGACGTTGCTACGGGTAGCGCGGCTCATCAGCTCGCCGCCGTGGCCATCCAGACGGATGTTCACCTGCGGGCGGCCATGCTCGTCGAAGCTTGCCTGGGCGTCGGTTACCTGGTCACCGGTGATGATCAGGCCACGCTCAACCGCAGCTGGCGGACGACCGCCTTCACGGAACTCGAAGGATTCGGTGGTGGCTTTCGAGGCACCCGGCTCTGCACCCAGGCGGAACTCGAGGTTGGCGGTCTTGCCGAGAATACGCTTGGCTTCAGCGGTGTCCTGCACGCCCGGCAGCTCCACCACGATGCGGTTGGCACCCTGGCGCTGAACCAGTGGCTCGGCAACACCCAGCTCGTTGACGCGGTTACGTACCGTGGTCAAGTTCTGCTTGATGGAGTACTCACGAATCTCGATCAGCTTGGCCGGCGAAATCGACAGGCCCAATACGGCCATGTCGTTACGCTCGCTTGGCGTAAGCTCGAAATCGTTGAAATTCTTGCGGATCAGGGCACGTGCCTGCTCGCGGGTTGCATCGTCAGCGAAGCCCAACTGAATGCTGCCGTCTTGTTGCGGCAGGCTGCGGTAGCGCACACGCTCTTTACGCAGCAGGGTTTTGACTTCACCTTCATACACTTTCAGGCGTGCGGTAATGGCTTTGTCCATGTCCACTTCCAGCAGGAAGTGCACACCACCGGACAAGTCCAGGCCCAGCTTCATTGGGCTTGCACCCAACTTGCGCAACCATTGCGGAGTGGTTTGAGCCAGGTTCAGCGCCACGACGTAATCGTCACCCAGCGCCTTGCGCACCACGTCCTTGGCAGGCAACTGGTCTTCCTGCTTGGTCAAACGCAGCAGGCCACCCTTGCCCTTCTCACCCAGGCTCGCGCCCTTGACCTGAATACCGGCATCTCTCAACGCTTTGCTGGCACGATCCAGATCGGCCTGGCCAACCTGCAGCGCAGTACTTGCACCGCTGATTTGAACAGCCGGATCGTCAGGGTAGAGGTTGGGAGCGGAATAAATGAAACCGACCGCCAGCACCAGCACGATCAGCGCGTATTTCCATAAAGGGTATTTGTTCAGCATCACGCCGCCCGTTCAAGAGACGGGGCGCCTTGCGCGCCCCGTCGATTGGTAAAAGACTTAAACTTAGATCGCCTTGAGCGTGCCTTTTGGCAGGGTCGCAGCAACGGCGCCCTTCTGGAACTTCAGCTCAACCGAGTCGGACACTTCGAGCACTACGAAGTCATCGGCAACTTTGACGATCTTGCCGGCGATACCGCCGTTGGTAACAACTTCGTCACCCTTCTGCAGATTGCTCAGCAGGTTCTTCTGCTCTTTGGCACGCTTGGCCTGTGGGCGCCAGATCATCAGGTAGAAGATGACCAGGAAACCTACCAGGAAAATCCACTCAAAACCGGTACCGGCAGGGCCAGCAGCGGCAGGGGCAGCGGCGTCCGCGTATGCGGCAGGAATCAGAAAGCTCATTTAGCACTCCAGTTGCGAAATAGTACTTGTAAGGGTCGGCAAAACATCAATCCAAAGGCGGCACAGGTAGCCCGCGCTTGGCGTAGAAGGCATCAACGAAAGCGGCCAATGTACCTTGTTGAATAGCCTCGCGCAAACCAGCCATCAAGCGCTGGTAATGTCGCAAGTTATGGATGGTATTCAACATGCTACCCAGCATTTCGCCGCATTTATCCAGATGATGCAAATAAGCGCGGGAGAAGTTCTGGCAGGTGTAGCAATCACAGGTTGGGTCCAGCGGCGAATCATCATGGCGATGGAACGCATTGCGGATTTTAAGCACGCCTGTATCGACAAACAGATGACCGTTGCGCGCGTTGCGCGTAGGCATCACGCAATCGAACATGTCGACGCCGCGGCGCACACCCTCAACGAGATCTTCCGGCTTGCCTACCCCCATAAGGTAACGAGGTTTGTCAGCAGGCATCTGGCCTGGCAGGTAATCCAGTACCTTGATCATTTCATGCTTCGGCTCGCCCACCGACAGGCCACCGATGGCCAGGCCATCGAAGCCGATCTTGTCCAGGCCTTCCAGCGAGCGCATGCGCAGGTCCTGGTGCATGCCGCCCTGAACGATACCGAACAACGCCGCAGTGCTGTCGCCATGGGCGTTCTTCGAGCGCTGTGCCCAACGCAGCGACAGCTCCATCGATACCCGTGCCACGTCTTCATCGGCCGGGTACGGGGTGCACTCGTCGAAGATCATCACGATGTCCGAGCCCAGGTCACGCTGAACCTGCATCGACTCTTCCGGACCCATGAACACCTTGGAGCCGTCTACCGGCGAGGCGAAGGTCACGCCCTCTTCCTTGATCTTGCGCATGGCGCCCAGGCTGAACACCTGGAAACCACCGGAGTCGGTGAGGATCGGGCCTTTCCACTGCATGAAGTCGTGCAGGTCGCCATGGGCCTTGATGACCTCGGTACCCGGGCGCAGCCACAGGTGGAAGGTGTTGCCGAGGATGATCTGCGCACCAATCGCCTCGATATCCCGCGGCAGCATGCCCTTGACCGTGCCATAGGTGCCCACCGGCATGAACGCCGGGGTATCCACCACGCCACGGGGGAAGGTCAACCGACCACGACGGGCCTTGCCGTCGGTGGCCAGCAACTCAAAGGACATACGACAGGTGCGACTCATGCTTGATCCTCGGGCCCACGTGGCGCCGGATTGCGGGTGATGAACATGGCATCACCGTAACTGAAGAAGCGGTAACCGTTTTCCACCGCGGCCTTATAGGCAGCCATGGTTTCCGGGTAACCGGCGAAGGCCGAAACCAGCATCAGCAGCGTGGACTCGGGCAGATGGAAGTTGGTGACCAGGGCATCGACCACATGAAACGGCCGGCCCGGGAAGATAAAGATGTCGGTGTCGCCGCTGAACGGCTTGAGCACGCCATCGCGCGCGGCGCTTTCCAGCGAACGCACGCTGGTGGTGCCCACCGCCACCACCCGACCGCCACGCGCACGGCAGGCGGCAACGGCGTCGACCACGTCCTGGCTGACCTCCAGCCACTCTTTATGCATATGGTGGTCTTCGATGCGCTCTACCCGCACCGGCTGGAAGGTGCCCGCCCCTACGTGCAAGGTAACGAATGCCGTGTCGACGCTCTTGGCGGCGATCTTCGCCAGCAGGTCTTCATCGAAATGCAGGCCAGCGGTTGGCGCGGCCACCGCACCGGCACGCTCGGCGTACACGGTTTGATAACGCTCGCGGTCGGCGCCTTCATCCGGGCGGTCGATATACGGCGGCAGCGGCATATGCCCGACGCGGTCGAGCAGCGGCAACACCTCTTCGGCGAAACGCAGCTCGAACAACGTATCGTGGCGCGCGACCATCTCGGCCTCACCGCCGCCGTCGATCACAATCTGCGAACCGGGCTTGGGCGACTTGCTGGAGCGCACATGGGCCAGCACGCGGTGGCTGTCCAGCACACGCTCGACCAGAATCTCCAGCTTGCCGCCGGAGGCCTTCTGGCCAAACAGCCGCGCCGGGATCACCCGGGTATTGTTGAACACCATCAGATCGCCCGGGCGCAGGTGCTCGAGCAAATCGGTGAATTGCCGGTGCGCCAATGCCCCTGTTGGCCCGTCGAGGGTCAACAGCCGGCTACTGCGGCGCTCGGCCAAAGGATGGCGGGCGATCAGGGAATCTGGGAGCTCAAAAGAAAAATCGGCGACGCGCATGATGGTGTTCGGTTTGACAGGGCCGGAAAGTTTAGCGGAATCGACAAAAATTCACCATGAAAGCTGATTGACCAACGGTAGGCACCTCTTTATACTCCGCGTCCACAAGCCCTGATGGCGGAATTGGTAGACGCGGCGGATTCAAAATCCGTTTTCGAAAGGAGTGGGAGTTCGAGTCTCCCTCGGGGCACCAAACAGCAGTAACTGAACGGTTCTACCAACCTTCAGATCCAGAAAAACCGGCCAATTGAGCCGGTTTTTTTGTGCCTGCGCTACGCCGATGCCTGCCTGCGGATTCAAGGAAGAACCACCATGGGGCTGACCAGCACGATATCCCTCTATGACAGCCGATGGCCTGCCCTCTTTCTCACTGCCAAAGAGCAGATCAAGGCGGCGTTCGGCGCAGAGCTTGTTGCCATTCACCATGTCGGAAGCACCGCTGTTCCAGGGCTTGCAGCCAAGCCTGAGATTGACCTTCTCATTGAAGTTTCGGCGCACCTGAACGAAGCCCGTCGAGACACCGTCATGCGTGAGCTCGGCTACGCCCGGGGAAGTGATCTGTCCGCAGGCCACCATTTTTATCGCCGCGATGTTGATGGCATACGAACCCATAAGGCCCACGTTTGCCTCACAGGCCATCGTCAAATCGAACGCATGCTTCGCTTCCGGGATCGCCTCAGGCGCGACCCCGTTCTTCGCCAGCAGTATCAAGACTTGAAACTTGAGCTGGAAGCCAGCAACACCGGCGGCATCGGTGAATACCTGGCAAAGAAGGCGCCTTTTATCGACGGAGTAATGGGGGCGGCCTAGGTGGCAGCTTCCTGATGCGTAGCAGGACTTGGCCTTGCGCCAAACATGCAGACACCTGCTTCAATGATAAAGCTCCCCTTATTTTCATAACCACTGCACAGGAGCATTACAAATAATAGATGTGATGGCCAAAATTCGGACGAGCATCATGTGCGATAAGCGGCGACCAAACTGACAAACGAACAGCACGCTCCACAGCAAAACAATCTCCGGCACCGCTAGTAATATTTATACCTTTTTCTATATGAAAATGACCATAGACCTTGGGAACGTTATTTACTATTACGACGCTGTTAGTGTCGCTGGTATGCTCAACAACGACAAACTCATTTCCAAAATAATAGTACAACCCGTAACCGCTTTCATTCCTGCAACGCTTTATGTGATCAACGCGACCAAATCGATGCAACGCTCGATCATAGGCGGTTTGGAGCATTACGTCCCATTGCGAACGCTGACTGATGCTGGAGAACTTTTCTGGAACCTGTGCCCAGATTACATCCGGGCGATGTCGACCTCGTATTATCGCCGCTTGCTTACATGCATTGAATGCCTTGTCCCAGGTTGTGGGTCCAAAACCATTGCTCTGGGTATACGTAACCGCACCACGCACTTCGGCAGCAATGTTTGGCAAATGAATGAGACCCGAAAAATCCTGCCGCGTGGGATGTAAAATCGCCACAATCACCTCTTGTATTTGATATAGGGTTTGGCACAGCACGAAAAACAGAATCATATTTATCTTCACTGGACCGCAATAAACTTTTTCCGTCTTTAATCAAAGAGGCTTCCTTAGCGACTGTAGGAGCATCCCGGAAATTGCGCCGAACCACCGCCAAGGACGACACACCAGGCCGTACTCTTCTAGACTCAATAGGTAGTCGCAGAAAGAACAGAGCACGTCGCTTTGGTGCAGATGAATCAACAGCGGCGTGGCAAGCTGCCCGTTATGCCCTGAACAGGTGCGGCAAAGACCGCACGGGGCCCAACAAGATGCCCGCTCAGGGTGCCTGGCCAACGGCCTGAACATGCCACGCTGCCGTGACGTGGTGTGAGTGCCGCAGCCGACACTCTCGGACAATCGACAACCGTCTGGTTTGCTCGTGACCGTGAGGAATGCTGTATGCCTGATGAGATGTTGCACCTGCCTTTGGTCACCCGTCTGCTGGAGCGCCACAAAGGCGCACCCGGCGCACTGTTACCGATTCTTCATGAGATTCAGGAAAGCATCGGTTACATCCCCGATGCCGCCGTCCCTGAGATTGCCCATGCCCTCAACCAGAGCCAGGCCGAGGTTCGTGGGGTCATCAGCTTCTACCATGACTTTCGCACCGCGCCGCCGGCCCGGCATATCCTGCGCCTGTGCCGGGCCGAGTCCTGCCAGAGTCGCGGCGCCGAGCAGCTCGCCGCGCAATTGCGCGAACGCCTGCAACTGGACGACCACGGCAGCAGCGCTGACGGCAACATCAGCCTGCGCCCGGTGTATTGCCTTGGCGCCTGCGCCTGCTCGCCAGCCCTGGAGCTGGATGGCCAGGTGCATGCGCGGCTCAATGCCGAGCGCTTGGATACTCTGCTCGATGCTTGCCAGGAGGACGCATGATGCCGCGCCTCTACCTGCCCTGTGATTCGCTTGCCCGTGCCGTGGGTGCCGATGCGGTAGCCACCGCCCTTGCCACGCAGGCCCGGGAGCGCAACCTGCCGCTGGATCTGCAACGCACCAGCGCTCGTGGCCTGTACTGGCTGGAACCGCTGCTGGAAATGGACACCCCGCAAGGCCGAATAGGCTTCGGCCCGCTGACCGCTGCCGATGTGCCCTCCCTGCTCGATGCGCTGCACGGCGATCCGTCCGCCCACCCGCTGGCCGTGGGCCTGGTGGAGCAGTTGCCCTATCTGAAAAGCCAACAGCGCCTGCTGTTCGCCCGCGCCGGTATTACCCGGCCGCTGTCCCTGGACGATTACCGGGCCCATGGTGGCTTTGAAGGCCTGACCCAGGCCATTGCACTGGGTGGCGAGCAGACCGCGACCATGGTGTTCGATTCGGGCCTGCGCGGCCGTGGCGGCGCAGCCTTCCCGGCCGGCATCAAGTGGCGCACGGTGCGCGGCACACAGGCGGAGCAGAAGTATGTGGTGTGCAACGCCGACGAAGGCGACTCCGGCACCTTCGCTGATCGCATGCTGATGGAAGGCGACCCCTTCCTGCTGATCGAAGGCATGGCCATTGCCGGTCTCACCGTCGGGGCCAGCTACGGCTACATTTATGTGCGCTCGGAGTACCCACAGGCCGTGGCCACACTGCGCGAGGCACTGGATATCGCCCGGGCTGCCGGTTACCTCGGCGCCAATGTCGGCGGCAGCGGCCTGGCCTTCGATCTGGAGGTGCGCGTCGGTGCCGGCGCCTACATTTGCGGTGAAGAAACCGCGCTGCTGGACTCCCTCGAAGGCAAGCGCGGCATCGTCCGTGCCAAGCCCCCCATTCCCGCCTTGCAGGGCCTGTTCGGCCTGCCGACCCTGGTGCACAACGTGCTGACCCTGGCCTCGGTGCCGCTGATTCTGGCCAAGGGTGCGCAGTTCTATCGCGATTACGGCATGGGCCGCTCCCTGGGCACCATGCCCTTCCAACTGGCGGGCAATGTTCGTCACGGCGGCCTGGTGGAACGGGCCTTTGGCCTGACCCTCAGGGAGCTGGTGGAAGACTACGGTGGTGGTACCGCCAGTGGCCGACCACTAAAGGCCGCCCAGGTCGGCGGCCCGCTCGGCGCCTGGGTGCCACCCGGGCAGTTCGACACGCCGCTGGATTACGAAGCCTTCGCTGCCATTGGCGCCATGCTCGGCCATGGGGGTGTGGTGGTGGCTGATGACAGCCTGGACATGGCCCACATGGCGCGCTTCGCCCTGCAGTTCTGCGCCGAGGAATCCTGTGGCAAATGCACCCCCTGCCGCATCGGCTCGACCCGGGGCGTGGAGGTGATCGACCGCCTGCTGGCCGCACCCGACCAGCGCGGTCGCGATGAGCAGGTGATCATCCTCAAGGACCTGTGCGACACCCTGCAGTACGGTTCCCTGTGCGCGCTGGGCGGCATGACCTCCTACCCCGTGGCCAGCGCCCTCAAGCACTTCCCCGCCGACTTCGGTCTGCAGCCCTCGGAGGCCGACCAATGATCACGCTCTTCGACCCGAACACCGATATCGACCTCGGCACCCCGGCCCGCGACAGCCAGGTGCAAGTCACCCTGAAGATCGACGGCCGCAGCATCAGCGTGCCCGAAGGCACCTCGGTAATGCGCGCCGCAGCACTGATGGGCACCACCATTCCCAAACTGTGTGCCACCGACAGCCTGGAAGCCTTCGGCTCCTGCCGCATGTGCCTGGTGGAAATCGACGGTATGCGCGGCTACCCGGCGTCCTGCACCACGCCGGTCAGTGAAGGCATGAGCGTGCACACCCAGACGCCGAAGCTCGCGACCCTGCGCCGCAACGTCATGGAACTGTACATCTCCGATCACCCGCTGGACTGCCTGACCTGCTCGGCCAACGGCAACTGCGAGCTGCAAACCGTGGCCGGCCAGGTCGGCCTGCGCGAGGTGCGTTACGGCTATGAGGGCGCCAACCATCTGGCCGACCAGAAAGACACCTCCAACCCCTACTTCGACTACGACCCGAGCAAGTGCATCGTCTGCAACCGCTGCGTACGCGCCTGTGAAGAAACCCAGGGCACCTTTGCCCTGACCATTACCGGGCGCGGCTTCGAGTCCCGGGTTGCCGCAGCCGGTGGCGAGAACTTCCTCGACTCGGAATGCGTGTCCTGCGGCGCCTGTGTGCAAGCCTGCCCCACCGCGACCCTGATGGAAAAAAGCGTGATCGAACAGGGTCAACCCGAACACAGTGTGATCACCACCTGCGCTTATTGCGGTGTGGGCTGCTCGTTCCGCGCCGAGATGAAAGGCGACCAACTGGTGCGCATGGTTCCAGACAAGAACGGCCAGGCCAACCACGGCCACTCCTGCGTCAAAGGGCGCTTTGCCTGGGGCTACGCCACCCACCCGGATCGCATCACCACGCCGATGATCCGCAAGCACATCAACGACCCCTGGCAGGAAGTCAGCTGGGACGAAGCGGTGACCTACGCCGCCAGCGAATTCCGCCGGTTGCAGCAAACATACGGCCGCGACGCCATTGGTGGCATTACCTCCAGCCGCTGCACCAATGAAGAAACCTACCTGGTGCAGAAACTGGTGCGCGCCGCCTTCGGCAACAACAACGTCGACACCTGTGCGCGGGTCTGCCACTCGCCGACCGGCTATGGCCTGAAACAAACCCTTGGCGAATCCGCCGGCACCCAGAGTTTCGACTCGGTGATGCAGGCCGACGTGATCCTGGTGATCGGCGCCAACCCCAGCGACGCCCACCCGGTGTTCGCCTCCCAGCTCAAACGCCGCCTGCGTGAAGGCGCACGGCTGATCGTCATCGACCCACGACGCATTGATCTGGTGGACTCGGTGCATGCCCGTGCCGAACTTCACCTGGCCCTGCGCCCGGGCACCAACGTGGCCATGCTCAACGCCCTGGCCCATGTCATCGTTACCGAGGGGCTGCTCAACCAGGCCTTTATCGACGCCCGTTGCGAGGGCAGCGATTTCGCCCGCTGGCGCGAGTTTGTCAGCCGCCCGGAAAACTCGCCGGAAGCCCTTGGCCCCGTCTGCGGCGTAGCGGCTGCCGACATCCGTGCGGCTGCCCGCGTGTACGCCACGGGCGGCAATGCGGCGATCTACTATGGCCTGGGCGTCACCGAACACAGCCAGGGCAGCACGGCGGTCATGGGCATCGCCAACCTGGCCATGGCCACCGGCAACATCGGCCGCGAAGGCGTGGGCGTGAACCCGCTGCGTGGGCAGAACAACGTTCAGGGCTCCTGCGACATGGGCTCCTTCCCCCACGAGTTGCCCGGCTACCGGCATATCTCCAACGAGGTGATACGGGCGCAGTTCGAACAGGCCTGGAACGTCACCCTGCAACCGGACCCCGGCCTGCGCATCCCCAACATGTTCGAGGCCGCCTTGGGTGGCAGCTTCAAGGGCCTGTACTGCCAAGGCGAAGACATCGCCCAGAGCGACCCCAATACCCAGCACGTCACCGCAGCGCTGTCGGCCATGGAGTGCGTGGTGGTGCAGGACATTTTCCTCAACGAAACCGCCAAGTTCGCCCACGTGTTCCTGCCGGGCAGCTCGTTCCTGGAAAAGGACGGCACCTTCACCAACGCCGAGCGGCGCATCTCCCGGGTGCGCAAGGTCATGGAACCTTTGGGTGGCAAGGCTGACTGGGAAGGCACAATGGCCCTGGCCAACGCCCTGGGCTACCCGATGCACTACCAGCACCCGTCAGAAATCATGGATGAAATCGCCAGCCTGACGCCGACCTTCAGCAACGTCAGCTACGCCGCCCTGGACCGCCACGGCAGCCTGCAATGGCCGTGCAACGCCGAGGCACCGGACGGCACGCCCACCATGCACATCACGGAATTCGTGCGCGGCAAGGGGCGCTTCATGCTCACCGGCTACGTGCCTACCGAGGAAAAGGTCAACAACCGCTACCCGCTGCTGCTGACCACCGGGCGCATCCTCAGCCAATACAACGTCGGCGCCCAAACCCGGCGTACCGACAACGTCGCCTGGCACGAAGAAGACCGACTGGAAATCCACCCGACCGACGCCGAAAGCCGTGGCATCAACGAAGGTGACTGGGTAGGCATCGGCAGCCGCGCCGGCCAGACCGTACTGCGTGCACGGGTGACTGAACGGGTAGCGCCAGGCGTGGTGTACACCACCTTCCACTTCCCAGAGTCGGGGGCCAACGTCATCACCACCGACAACTCCGACTGGGCCACCAACTGCCCGGAGTACAAGGTCACCGCCGTGGAAGTCAGCCGCGTCTACCACCCTTCCGAGTGGCAGAAGCGTTATCAGGAATTCAGTGACGAACAACAGCGCTTGCTCGACGAACGCCGCCAGGCTCGCGCCGCCGGCACACACACCGAGGGACGCCGATGAGCACTGCCAACCTGATCAAGATGGCCAACCAGATCGCGCAGTACTTCGCCAGCGAACCCGACCCACAACAGGCCGTGCTCGGCGTGCGTAATCACTTGCAGATGTTCTGGACGCCCGCCATGCGCAAGGAATTGCTGGCCTGGCAGACGGCGCACAAAGGCGCGGACTTGCACCCCTTGGTGCAGGCGGCGCTCAGTGGCTCGGGCTGGGAGGCTTAGGTTCACACAGGGCCTTGCCCTCGCGCGGCTATCAGGCCGCGCGAGGCGCCTATTGGGTATTTAAAGAGGGCGAAGCAGCCGCTTCAGAAAGAAGCGGGATACCGAACGGATGCTACGCCTGGTAGCACAGTATTATGGCATCCCGCATACCACTAGTAACACCTGAAAACGCAACCGCTCAAGAACGCGCCTTACAGAGTTCCATCATCCCTGGCCCGGATATTGCTGAACCTTCTGGCAATCCATCCGAGACACACCTCAAATGGCCAATCGCTCATTACCCACTGGCAAAACCCATGCCTGTCATTGGCAGAAGGCCTGTGGGCGTGAGCGTGCGTTGCCAACCGGTGCCATGAGAGGTTTTCTCCGCCGCGCAGCAGCGCCATTGCGGGTCATGCTCAAACGCCTACCGGCCTGCGTTGCGGCCAAACAGAATGGTTTCTGGCAGATAGTCTGATCGGTCTTCCCGACGAGAGTTCTTCTCGATCATTACCGTAGCGCCCGCCCTGCCGGTGTGCTGCGGCCCTTCATCCGATGGTTCCCTGGAAACGGCTTCAATCGCCCGTTCCTGGAGACCTGCACCCGGAAGACCTTGATGACCGACACAACCGCAGTGCTTGTTATCGACTTGCAGAAAGAAGATGGCTTTGCACTAGAACGATTTGACCACGTAGTCGCCAACGCGGCCTCGCTGATCGACGCCGCCCGTGGCTTGGGTATCCCGCTGTTCTACACCCGCCACGTCAACGATGCGCAAGGCCGGGACTTGGCCCCCGGAGAGCCCGTGGACGAGCACGGCAAGCCGACCAGTTACCTGGCAGGTACGCCTGCTATTGAGATCATCGACGCGTTGGCCCCACAGGCCGGCGATGTGGTGATCGACAAGCACCGCTACAGCGCCTTTCATGGCACCCGGCTGGCCCAGATGTTACACAGCCGGGGGATCCGCCACCTGGTGGTGTTTGGCGTGCTGACCGATGTGTGCGTGATGACCAGCCTGTTCGATGCCTACCAACATGACTTCCAGCTCAGCCTCGTTTCAGATGCCTGCACGGCAACGACGCTGGCAGCGCATTACTCATCGCTGCTGATCCTCTCCAACTGGATTTACGGGCTGGAAATCTATTCCACCGCGCATCTCCTTCGCCATTGGCAAAACCAACCGGCGTCTTCGGTGCGAACACTCGAACCTGATCACCTCGCCTTCCACCCCGAAGCGTTCGTCGAAGCGATCCACAGCTTCGAAAACCGCCTTGCCCGTGACTGCTGAACGCGGAGACTGCCATGAAAATAGAAAACAGAAGCATTGATTTCATTCCAGAACATGAGCGCTACGGCCAGCCCCGCTCACTGTTCTTTGTCTGGTTCGGCGCCAACGCCAACATCACCACCGTTGCTGCGGGTGTGCTGCCGATCAGCCTGGGGCTCAACCTGTTCTGGAGCGCACTGTCCATCCTGCTGGGCTCCATGATCGGCGCGATCTTCATGGCCTCGCATTCCGCCCAGGGGCCGAGGCTGGGCATACCGCAGATGATCCAGAGCCGAGCCCAGTTCGGCGTATTCGGCGCAATAGTGCCGCTACTGTTCGTCATGCTCATCTACCTGGGGTTCTTCGTCAGCAACACCTTGCTCGCCGCCCAGGCCGTCGCCACCACGAGCCCGCTCAGCAACGAGGGCAACATCGTCCTGCTCGGCGTACTGTGCTTTTTGGTCGCCCTGTTCGGCTACCAACTGATCCATCGCCTGCAGAAGGCCCTCTCGTTCATCTCCATCGGCGTGTTTGGTACGGCTACGCTGCTGGCGCTTGCGCTTCCGGTGGCGCCTGAGCAATGGTCACCACAGGGCTTCCACCTGGCAAGCTTCCTGGCCTCGGTCAGCATTGCAGTCACCTGGCAGTTGTCCTATGCGCCGTATGTGGCGGACTACTCCCGCTACTTGCCCACAAGCACCCCGACCCGGCACGTGTTCTGGTACAGCTACCTGGGCACTGTCATCGGCGGCAGCTGGATGATGCTGCTCGGTGCCGTACTGGCCAAGGCCATGGCCGGCTTTGCAGACAATGTGGGCTTGAACCTGGTGGGGCTGCTCGGCGGTGGAACGCTGCTGATGTTCGCGTTCATTCTGTACGGCCAGGTCGCCATCAACGTGTTCAACCTTTACGGCGCGTTCATGTCGACCGTCACGGTAATCGAACCGTTCGCCCCGCTGAAAGTCACGCCCCGCGCACGGGCCGGGTTCATGTTCATCATCTGCGCCGCCGCCACGGGCTTATGCACCCTGGCTCAAGATGACTTCATCCAGTTCTTCCTGAACTTCATCTTCTTCATGAGCTACTTCCTCATCCCCTGGACGGCCATCAACCTGGTGGACTACTACGCGCTGCGCAAAGGCGTTTACCAGATTGCCGACATCTTCGAGCCAAAGGGTATCTATGGCCGGGTGAACTGGATCGCCATCGGCGTGTTTCTGAGCACCATCCTGCTTGAAGTACCGTTCATGAACACCTCGCTTTACGCCGGGCCGATTGCTACCGCTTTGCAGGGCGTTGACCTGGCATGGGCCGTCGGCCTGGTGTTCCCGGCACTCAGTTACTACTGGCTGATGAACAAGCGTACGGCCCTGCAAAGCGTGACCGCGGAGGTGTAAGCGGAACGCGTGGGATGCAGGCTGGCCTGCGGGTGTCAACGCGCCCGCATCGTGGGCAAGCCAACCACAGGGGGCCACACAGAGTATGTGAGTTTTCCCTGTGGGAGCAGGCTTGCCTGCGATAGCGTCAGCGGGGTGTCAACCAGTCTGCGGCGCCTGCATCGTTGGCAAGCCAACTCCCACAGGGATCCATGCAAAACACTGCATGTTCTGTGGGAGATTCTATGGTTCTTGCGTGCCCATGAGGTCAAACCACTTGATTGCGAAAGATCTTCACAGACAAGGCAATGAAAGCCCGGGCTGCCGGCGACGATTGGCTCTTGTCCAACACGGCAATCCCAACATGTCGCCTGACTGCCGGGTCGAGCACTTTCGTGAGGTACTGCGAGGCATCACGTTCAGGCAAAGCGGATTCGGCTACTACCGTCACAGCATCGCCCCGCGCCACTGCAGCCAAGGTGCTCATTAGCTGAGAGGTTCTATAGCGGATTTTGGGGTTCAATCTCGCGGCCACAAAGAGTCGCGAAACCAACTCAGACGAACCGGCTTCTGTCAGTACGAACGGATCTGAACACAAGTCATTCAACGTCACCGCCTCCTTGGCCGCCAAACGGTGCCCACAAGGTAGCAAGGCAACCATTTGGTCCTCGATCAACGGGTAGGTATCGAACTGGGCCTCCGGCAGGGCAACGAACCCAACGTCCACTCGCCTATCCAATAGCCACTGAACGACCTGGCGGTCGGGCCCCTCGTCCACATGTACCTCGATACCAGGATAGATCCTGCGGTAGTCGGCAAGGATTCGCGGCAGCAATCGTTGTGATGACGTGGGGCCAAATGAACCGATGCGCAGGGTGCCCAGCTTCATGCTCCGCGCATCAGAGGCTTCTTGTCGAATTGCATCAGCCAGCCCGAGCATCGATTGAGCGCGCTGGAGCAACCTTGCCCCAATATCCGTCAATTCGACCTGGCCCTGGTGCCGAAAAAGCAACTCAACGCCCAGCTCCTGCTCAAGCGCCCTGATGGCATGAGACACCGCTGACTGGGAGATCCTCAGTTGGGCAGCCGCCAGCGTGAACCCACGTCGCCCGGCGACGACGATAAAAATTTCGAGCTGAGTCAGCGTCATCGCACAACCATGAGTAATCACTCATTTCCATATGAGCCCAATTCAGCATAAGGATAGAACACTGAAGCATAACGAGATAGGCCTAGGCGCCTTTTGACATCGCAGTAATCAAGGAGATTTTTATGGGCGCTCAATGGAAAACTGAAGGCGTATCGGCGCTATGGCCAGAGATCAATGGACCACTCTTGGCTTCGTATGGAATGGCTGGCCAATACGCACTCAGGAATGAAATTAAAGAACCATCCAAACAAACACTATCGGTGTTTGAGGCCATTACCGGCAACTACGTTAACGAGGTCAACCCGAGACTTCAGGCTCTAGATAACTCATACACATTCAAGTCCACCTCCATACTCTGACGTCAGGCTTACATCATGCGCCTTCAATCAAAAGCAAGAACACCTGCGTCCGACAGCCTCACGTACCTCAAGCTATCCTTGGTGGCGATCATTTGGGGCGGAACGTTTGTTGCGGGTCGCTACATTTCTTCCGACACCCCACCAATGCTGTCGGCAAGCCTGAGGTTCATGCTTGCTGGCGCTACGCTTACCTTATTCCTGATTTTCTCCAGAACAATGTTTATCAAGATCAACCGATCTCAACTGGTGAAAATACTTGGCCTTGGATTCTGCGGCATATACACCTACAACCTTTTCTTCTTTTATGGGCTCCATTACACCACCGCATCCCGGGCCTCACTGATCGTCGCCCTCAACCCAGCAGTAATGGCCTTTTTTTCCTTCCTCTTTTACCGGGAAAAACTCACGATTACGAAGACCTCCGGAATAGGCCTCTGCCTTATGGGTGCGGCAGCGGTGATTTTCAGTAAATCACCAAACACCTTTCTTGCGGAGAACAGCGACTGGCGCGGTGATGCCTTAATTTTCGGGTGCGTATTGAGCTGGGTGGTCTATAGCGTGTTCTGCAAAACCATAGTCAACGAAATTGGCTCCTTACATACAGTGACCTACTCCATCTGGGCTGGCGCAGCGATGCTGACGGCGACAGCCACCGCTACAGGGCAATTCAATTTTGCTTCAGTGAGTGCGCTATCCACAGGCGACTTTTTTAGCCTGCTGTACCTGGGTGCAATAGGTTCCGCATTGGCCTACATCTGGTACTACCAGGGCATCCAGACAATCGGCGCCACACGCTCCGGGGTGTTCATTGCTCTTAACCCGCTAACCGCCGTTCTGCTGGGCGCACTGTTGCTCGGTGAGCAACTGACGAGTCCGATGTTGATAGGAGGCGCCCTGATCATCACAGGCATCCTGATCTGCAATCGGGCAACCCCAAGCGATCAACGCCTGAATGAAGGTATCTACCGCGAAAATTGACTTAATCCCCTCCAGGACGACGAAGACGCGCGTCGAGCAAAAGCGGGCGGCCAGAGGTGACCTTTTGCGCCTGGGCCACCTGATCCCGGTGCTCGACGTCGTACAGCTCGTGTGCTTGGGCACTGCCAGCGATTCTTGACGAACGTTTCTGATCAGTGAGAAGTGGCCAGTGCGCACAGAGGGCTGCAAACCCCGCCATCATTCGGCCTGAATAAGGCCTTTGGTCCCGGCATCACTATCCGTCCAGTAATCCTCATCCTTCAGCCGCCGATCCCCCTGAATCATGAATAGGATCGTGCCAGCCCGAAATTGCAGCCCGCCATCGGTGCGTTTGGCTTTGACCGGTTTGCCGTTCACCCAAACATGCTCTTTTTCATCGATACGAATGGTGGCAACCGTCGCACCTGAAGCACTTTTAGCAACCCACTGCCCGGCATATGGGGTCTGGCTTTTGGTGCTGTCTGCTGCCGGTGCTGCGGGCTCACCAAACCCCGCCTTGGCATTTTCGGCCTTGCTCTTGGTGATATCGCACCCCTGAAGCTCGCTCATCTGGGTGCAACCCGACTGCTCCAACTGCTTACGGTACTTTTCGCTGATGGCATAAGCCGGTGATTGCGCAAGTACCGTAATGGCCAGCGCTGCAAAGACTGCCTTGTTCATGGAGCCACCTCATCTGATCAACGGGTTTCCGAGTGTGTACCTGCTGAGTTGCCCCAACTGCGCGTCGCACCAACACGAAAGAACGAAGTCGTGGCGATACACACAAGCGCAGGTAAATCACAGCGCCCCTCGCCAAGGCTAGCGAGCCTGATAGCGACTCGCCAATCAAACGGGGATTTACCATTGCCGGTTTGTAGCAAGGGCTCGCTCATGCGGCGCATTGAATTGCCCCACAGCTGCCTTTCACGGTGGGCATCTGTCAGCCAATAGCTGCCTATCGTGAAGGACAGCAACCGACCCATAGCTGCCCTTGATGTATGTGTGTTGTCGCCATATGTTATTGGCATTCATGGAGGATTCTGACTGATGGCACGTGTGGGATTGATACTGACACCCGGTTTTGCGGACTGGGAATACGCTTTCATTGCTGGAACTGCGTCTCCGTTTTACGGGATCGATGTCAGGTTTTTCGCTTCTGCTACGGGGCAGTTTCGCTCGCAGGGTGGATTGGCGGTAACGGTCGAGAGCAGTTTGCAACAATGTCTGGACTGGAAACCGGACGTTGTAGTCGTGATTGGAGGAATGGTCTGGGAACGTGCAGAAGCACCTGATATTCGGGAGTTTCTTCATGCTAGTCGTGCAAGTGGAGCGACAATTGCCGGTATCTGTGGGGGAACGCTGGCACTTGCCAGGGCCAGCCTTCTCGACACCGTTCCTCATACATCGAACAGCGCCGACTTCCTGCAACAGAATGCCATGGGTTATGAGGGGGGCACGCTTTATCGAAGCAGCCCAGTAGCTGTGGTTGCAGACCGCATCATAACTGCTCCAGGCCCTGCACCCGTTAGCTTCACCTGCGCAGTGTTCGAAGCCGCTGGGCTATCTTCCGAGACCACTTCTCAATTCAGAACAATGTTGGCAGCGGAACATCGGTGACTGCGTCGCCCTACAAAACAGCCGGTCAGGTGATGTGTTCGAGTGGCCGCTCATGGCCCAGAGTGTGTAAAAACGCCCGGACATACCCTTGCTATGATTTCTGAGAACTTCATCGCAAGGGAAGCCCATGAAACGGTTTATCCAGGGTGAGCACCGAGGGCAAAGCACCTTACTTCCCGAGAGCCTCGACGACTACGTCAGCGATACCAACCCGGTACGGGTGGTTGATGTCTTCGTCGATGAACTCAACTTGGCCACGCTGGGTTTTGATGGCGTCATTCCAGCCGAAACCGGCAGACCGGCATACCACCCTGCGATCCTCCTGAAGATCTATATCTACGGCTATCTGAACCGCATCCAATCGAGCCGACGCCTTGAGCGAGAAGCTCAGCGCAATGTCGAGCTGATGTGGTTAACCGGGCGCTTGATGCCCGACTTCAAAACCATCGCCAACTTCCGAAAAGACAACAGCAAAGCTATTCGCGGCGCGTGCCGCCAGTTCGTTGTGCTGTGCCAGCAGTTGGGGCTGTTTAGCGAAAACCTGGTGGCCATCGACGGGAGCAAATTCAAGGCAGTGAACAACCGCGACCGCAATTTCACCAGCGCCAAACTAAAGCGGCGAATGGAGGAAATCGAGTCGAGCATCAACCGTTACCTGACCTCCCTTGATGCAGCTGATCGGCAATTGCCAAGCGCCGCTGAGCCAGATGCTACGCGCCTGGAAGAGAAAATCGCCAAGCTCAAAGCTCAGATGAAAGCGCTTCAGGTGATCGAATCTCAACTCAACGACTCTCCAGACAAACAGATTTCACTGACCGACCCCGATGCCCGCTCGATGATGACGCGTGGCAATGGCATTGTCGGCTACAACGTACAGACGGCGGTCGATACCCAGCACCATTTGATCGTTGCTCACGAGGTCACGAACGTTGGCTCTGACCGCGACCAACTCAGCTCGATGGCGAAGCAGGCTCGGGAAGCCATTGGTTCAGAAACGCTGTCGGTAGTGGCTGATCGGGGCTACTTCAAAAGCGAGGAAATCCTGGCCTGCCATAATGCAAAAATTACCGCTTATTTACCCAAGCCGATGACTTCAGGAGCTAAAGCGGACGGGCGTTTCAACAAAGATGCCTTCGTTTTTAACGCAGCCAAAAATGAATACGTTTGCCCAGCTGGTGAGGCATTGATTTGGCGTTTCTCTAGCGTCGAGAAAGGCCTGAACATGCACTGCTACTGGAGTTCGAACTGCCAGAGCTGCGCCCTGAAAACTCAGTGCACGCCGAGCAAGCAGCGACGAGTGCGGCGTTGGGAGCATGAAGCAGTGCTAGATGAAATGCAGATCCGGCTGAACCACGCGCCGGACATGATGCGAATCCGAAAACGCACTGTTGAGCATCCCTTCGGGACGCTCAAGCAATGGATGGGATCCACGCATTTTCTTACACGTAGGCTGGTCGGCGTCAGCGCGGAGATGAGCCTCAATGTGCTCGCCTACAACATGAAGCGAGTCATGAAAATCATCGGTACGGAAAGCTTGCTGAAGGCGCTGGCGGCATAAAAGCCCCGGCTTTTGCTGCTCTAGGTGGCGCTAAAGCGCTTCATAAGCGCCCTGGGGCGTTACCGGTGCTGATCGTGGCAAATGCCTGGGCAATCGACTCGCCCAACTGCGCTGGGCTGAGGTATCCAAGATACAAAAGTGTTTTTACACACTCTGGGCCGAAAGCAGTCCGCCACGAAGGGCTTCTAGCCCAAATAGAACATCAAAAAAATCTACTACCGACAGCAGAAACAGGCCCACCCATACCCCGCAAATCGAATCGCTACTCACTCCATCCCCCCGACTCACCAAGCCTCTCACTTGTCCCTTCTACAACACCACGCTACCCTGCCCCCAGTCACTGCACATCAGTGATCCGGGCTTGGCGGCCCGAGGAAAATAGGCGCAACCCTTCGTTTGGTTGCGGGCGCTTTTGCGTGCCCGTGAAACCGCGTTATGACGGGTTGTGCAGGGACTTCTTCGGAAGTGCTGGGTTTCCTATTTCCCGGTCCGCCAACCTTGTGCAACCCGTCACCCTTACCTGCTTGGCGGCAGGCGGTGATGGCTTCTAGGAAATAGGAGTTCCATTTCATGCCCAACCTCAAAAACCTGAAAACCACCGGCACCACCACCTTCGGCCGTTACGGCCAGGATGACCACCTCTTCCGCGTCAGTCCTGATATCCCCATTTCCCTCGCCCTTGAATACGCCTCGAACCTGCTTAAGTGCGCCAACACGCTGGCGCTGGATATCGCCATGGGCGAGGGTTCTGCGCAGGCGGCGTGGTCGGCGTGGTATTTGGGGGAGATGGCCAAGGCGCTGACGGATGATGTAAGCCTGGCGCTGGCGGAGCATGGGGTGGATTGAGGCGGGCTTCGGGCAGGCGTTGCCCACAGGTGGTAATTGGCCTGCCCGGGCGCTGTAAAGTGGTCGGTTTGGTAGCCGTTGAAGGCTCTACCCTGCACGTCTTCCCGGTTCAACCTTGATGTGTAGCAGGTGAGTGCAATGGCTAATGAGCAAACCGCAGTAACGGTACGTGCAGTGCAAAGCAGCGACTATGATCAGTGGTTGCCGCTGTGGCTGGCCTATCAGGATTTCTATGAGGTGGCGTTGAGCGAGGAAACCACGCGCATGGCCTTCCAGCGCATGCTCGACCCGAACGAGCCGGTGTATTCGGCCGTTGCGGTGCAGGGTGATGAGCTGGTCGGTTTTGTGAATGCGGTGTTGCACCGTTCAACCTGGTCGGTGGATAACTTCTGCTACCTCGAAGACTTGTA
This sequence comes from Pseudomonas sp. HLS-6, assembly GCF_002753995.1. Classification (NCBI taxonomy): domain Bacteria; kingdom Pseudomonadati; phylum Pseudomonadota; class Gammaproteobacteria; order Pseudomonadales; family Pseudomonadaceae; genus Pseudomonas; species Pseudomonas sp. HLS-6. The sequence continues at coordinate 1,003,897 of NZ_CP024478.1, read as the reverse complement.
CGTAGCCCCGACGATTCGGGGTGGCGGTACCGGTAAGTTGTTGATCGAGTGGGTGCAACGATTTGCCCGGCAACAGCAGTGTGCGCGGTTGTATTGGCACACCCACAACACCAACAAGCGGGCACAGAAGCTGTACAACTGGGTGGCTGAGAACTCCGGCTTTATTGAGTACCGCATGGCGCTGTAACGCTCAGGGCCAACACGGCACGGTGGTGTTCGTCATGGACATCGCCGTGCGCTCGCACCAAGATGGCCGGCTTATCAAGGAATAGCGTTGCGCGGTTGACGGACCACATGCCCCACAATTTCGAGCTGGATACGCTCAAGATCCGCATTGCCGACCCGAAGTTGGCGCCCCTGGAGCTGCGTGTACGCGTGCAGCGTGCGCTGCGCCAGTTGATTCTGGACGGTGTGCTGGCACCCGGTTCGCGCTTGCCGGCCACGCGCACGCTTGCACAGTCGTTGAGTGTCTCGCGTGACACGGTCGAGATGGCCTACGTTCAGTTGCAGCTGGACGGCTATATCGTTCGCCGTGAAGGCTCTGGCAGTTTTGTCTCCGAGAAGATCGGGCCCAGTTTGCGTGGCACCCGCACGCGCAAGGCGAACCTTGCCGGGTTGCCGCCCCGTGCGGATGGCGCTGTGGCGCTCAGTGCGCGGGGTGCAGACATCCTGGCCAGTGGCGGCGTCGCCGATCAGCAGGAGGTCAGGGCGTTCGCGACCGGGCTGCCGGAAACCCGTACCTTCCCGATGAACATCTGGGAGCGCCTGCAGCGCCAGGCCTTGAAGGACTATCGCCCCAGCGCCCTATTACATGGCGACCCGCAAGGGGCCGAGCCGCTGCGCCAGGCCATCGCCGGTTACTTGAACCTGGAGCGCGGGGCCAAGGTGACGGCAGACCAGGTGCTGGTGTTGAGCAGCACCCGGCAAGCGCTGTTCTTGTGTGCACAGGTGTTGGTCGATGCTGGTAAACCCATCCTCATGGAAGACCCCGGTTACTTCGGCGCACGCAAGGCCTTTGAGTTGGCGCAGTTGAAGATTGTGCCGGTGCCGGTGGATGAGAAAGGCTTGCGCACTGACAGGCTGTACGCCGACACCAGCGGCGCCAGCACCCTGTATGTGACGCCATCGCACCAGTACCCCACCGGCGCCACGCTGGCGCTGGAGCGGCGCCTGGAACTGACCGCCTGGGCGGCCGAGCGCCAGGGCTGGATCATCGAGGACGATTACGACAGCCAGTTTCATTACGAGGGCTTGCCGACGGCCTGCGTGCAGGGTGTGGATAAGTACAATCGGACGATCTACCTGGGCACGTTCAGCAAGTCGCTGTTCCCCGGTTTGCGCATGGGCTACATGGTGCTGCCGCAAGAACTGGTGAAACCCATGAGCTACGCCCGCAGCATTCTCGATGGCCACACCCCGCAACTGGCGCAGTTGACCTTGGCGCGCTTTATCGAGGACGGGCACTTTGGCGCGCACATCCGCGCCATGCGCAAGATCTATGCGGTACGCCGTGAGGCGATGGCCGATGCGGTGGAGCGCCACCTCTCGCCTATCGTTACGGCGCGCCTGCCACCGGGCGGCTTGAACATGCCATGTGTGCTGGCCGAGGGCTGGTCGGAGCCGGAGACCATCCGGCAAGCGGCCAGGGCCGGTATTTTGTTGCCCGGGCTGAGCCGGCTGTACGCCACGCCGCCAGCGGTCGGCGGCTGGTTGCTGGGGTTTGCCGCGCTGACCCCGCATGAAATCGAGACGGCGATACAACGGTTGGTCAAGGCCATCACCTAGCCGTTTAACGCCCTGCTGCTGGCCCGATGTGGTCTGGTTGCCGTGGGCTAACTGGACTGATCGGGCCCACCAGCCAGGCGCTACGCTCCTCCCCTCACTCGGCGGGGAATGCGGCACGTGCTTCCCTGCTGTTGTCAGCCCATCAGGAAGGAACCCCCGCGTGATTCGATCAACAACCGGCCTGCGCGCAAGCGACCTTGTATCCCCCAGCATTGCGGCACTGATTTCAGTCATCGTGAACTATGGCGGCACGTTCGTGCTGGTGTTTCAGGCGGCGCAACTGGCCCAACTCAGCCCGGCGCAAACGGCGTCCTGGGTGTGGTCGGTGAGTATCGGCGTCGGCGTGACCGGCGCCTGGCTGAGCTACCGCTACCGTGAGCCGATCATTACCGCCTGGTCTACACCGGGTGTGGCCTTTCTGGCGACGGTGATGCCGTTCACGCCGTATGGCGAGGTAGTCGGTGCCTACATGCTGTCGGCAATCGGCTTTATCGTGCTGGGCCTGTCCGGTGCGTTTGAGCGACTGGTGCGCTGGATTCCGAGTGGTATTGCCGCAGGCCTGCTTGCAGGCATTCTGCTGCAGTTTGGCGTGAACGCGTTTGGTGGCGCCAGCGCCGACCCGCTGTTGGTGATTGTGCTGGTGCTGGCCTATGCGGTGCTGCGCCGCTTCACCTCGCGCTTTGCCGTGGTCGGCATTCTGCTGATCGGCCTGGCCCTGCTCTTGGCCCAGGACAGAATCGACGTGCAGCAACTGCAGTTGAGCCTGGCCGCACCGGTGTTTGAAGTGCCGCAGTTCTCGCTGGGTTCGCTGCTGGGTGTGGCGCTGCCGCTGTTTGTCATCACCCTGACCGGGCAGTACATGCCGGGCATGCTGGTGTTGCGCAATGACGGTTTCAAGACCAGCGCCAACCCGATCCTCACCGTCACCGGCCTGGGTTCGTTGCTGATGGCCCCGTTCGGCGCGCACGCGTTCAATGTGGCGGCGATTACCGCAGCCATCTGCACGGGCAAGGATGCCCACGAGGACCCGTCCAAGCGCTACATCGCCGGGCTGGTGTGTGGCGCGCTGTATGTGATGGTCGGTATTTTCGGCGTCACCCTGGCAACGCTGTTCATGGTGTTGCCGCGCACCTTCGTCACCACCCTGGCGGGCTTGGCCTTGCTGGGCGCAATTGGCGGCAGCCTGGCCAATGCCATGGTGGATGCCCGAACCCGCGAGACCGCCCTCATTACCTTTTTGGCCACCGCAGCCAATGTCACCTTGCTGGGTGTCGGTGGGGCGTTCTGGGGGCTGGTCGCGGGCCTGGTGGTTCATCTGCTGATCCATGGCGGGCGCAAACCGCTGGCAGGCTTACGCGCGCAGTAGTGGCCGAGCAATCCGTGTTTTTTTGCCCTGTTTGGGCACTACTTGGCGTGGCCTTGACTTGCGTCAATGGTCGCGCCTTACATACCCCCGCGGGTATAACGTAGCATTGCGCCATGAGTGTTCTGAGCCCCGGAACACTCGCCAAACTCCTCAGCAGACATTGCTGGATGGCGCCAGGTTTACCCCTCGAACGTCGTCGCAATGCCCGCCTGATCGACCTCGGAGTCACAGCGTGCCCAACGATGCCCCCAAGTCCCCATGGCGAATCCCGCTGGTGCGGGAAATTGGCATCATCCTCGTGGTCAAGCTGGTCATCCTCTTCAGCATAAAAGCCATCTGGTTCAGTGAACCAACGGTGCCGGTCAACGGCAGTGCGCGCTTCGACGCCCACCTATTCGGCACGCCACCCCCTTCGCAACTCACCGAGGAGAAACCGAGATGATCTCGGAATCCGTAGTCGATCTGTCGCGCCTGCAATTTGCAGTCACCGCGATGTACCACTTTTTGTTTGTGCCCTTGACCCTGGGGCTGGCGTTTCTGCTAGCCATCATGGAGTCGGTCTATGTCATGACCGGCAAGCAGGTGTACAAGGACATGGTCAAGTTCTGGGGCAAGCTGTTCGGGATCAACTTTGCTCTGGGGGTAACCACCGGGCTGACGATGGAATTCCAGTTCGGCACCAACTGGGCTTACTACAGCCACTATGTGGGGGACATCTTTGGTGCGCCGCTGGCCATTGAAGGGATGATGGCGTTCTTCCTCGAGTCGACCTTCATCGGCCTGTTCTTCTTTGGCTGGGACCGCCTGAGCCGTGTGCAGCATTTGGCCGTGACCTGGCTGGTAGCGATTGGCTCGAACATGTCGGCGCTGTGGATTCTGATCGCCAACGGCTGGATGCAGAACCCGGTGGGTGCCGAGTTCAACTTTGAAACCATGCGCATGGAGCTGACCAATTTCGGCGCGCTGCTGTTCAACCCGGTCGCGCAGGTGAAGTTCGTTCACACCGTCTCTGCCGGTTATGTGACAGGCGCCGTGTTCGTGCTGGCGATCTCCAGCTACTACCTGCTGAAGAAACGTGACCTGGCGTTTGCCCGTCGCTCGTTTGCGATTGCCGCAGTGTTCGGCCTGGCCTCGACCATTTCGGTGATCCTGCTGGGTGATGAATCCGGCTACGAGATCGGTGATGTACAAACGACCAAGCTGGCCGCGATTGAAGCCGAATGGGAAACCGAACCGGCGCCTGCTGCGTTCACCCTGTTTGGCTTGCCGAACCAGGAACAGCAGCGTACCGACTATGCGGTGAAGATCCCGTACGTGATGGGCATCATCGCAACGCGTTCGGTGGACAAGCAGGTCACTGGCATCAAGGACCTGATCGCTCACCACGAGGTGCGCATTCGTAACGGCATGATCGCCTATGGCCTGCTGGAGAAGCTGCGTCATGGCGACAAGAGCGAGGCCAATATCGCCGCGTTCAATGAGGTGAAAAAAGACCTCGGCTACGGCCTGCTGCTGAAGAAGTACACCCCGAGCGTGGTCGACGCCAGCGAAGCGCATATCAAGCAAGCCTCGCTAGACACCATTCCGAATGTCTTCACCATGTTCTGGAGCTTCCGCGCCATGGTGGCCTCCGGTTTCCTGATGCTGGTGCTGTTCGTGCTGGCCGCCTGGGCCTCGATCAAGCGTAATGCCGAGAACAAGCCATGGCTGCTCAAGTTTGCCGTGTGCAGCCTGCCACTGCCGTGGATTGCCGCCCAGACCGGTTGGGTGGTCGCCGAGCACGGTCGTCAGCCGTGGTCGATTGCCGAAGTGCTGCCGGTTCACCTCTCGACCTCGTCGCTGTCTGCGGGCGATGTGATGGGCTCGTTGCTGGCACTGATCGCCTTCTACAGCCTGCTGCTGGTGATCGAGATGTACCTGATGATCAAGTTTGCCCGCCTTGGCCCATCCAGCCTGCACACCGGGCGCTATCACTTCGAGCGTGACGCTGTCGCGCACACCGTCAAGGCTTGAGGAGCAGATCATGTTTGATTACGAAACACTGAAGCTGGTGTGGTGGGTGTTGATCGGCGTGCTGCTGATCGGCTTCGCCTTGACCGATGGCTTTGACATGGGGGCCATGGCGCTCATGCCGTTCGTGGGTAAAACCGACAATGAGCGGCGGGTGGCGATCAACACCATTGCCCCGCACTGGGATGGCAATCAGGTGTGGTTCATCACCGCCGGTGGCGCGCTGTTCGCGGCGTGGCCGATGGTCTATGCGGTGGCGTTTTCCGGGCTGTACTGGGCCATGCTGCTGGTGCTGTTTGCCCTGTTCTGCCGGCCGGTAGGCTTTGACTACCGCAGCAAGCTGGAAAACCAGAAGTGGCGCAACGCCTGGGACTGGGCCCTGTTCACCGGTGGCGCCGTACCGGCCCTGCTGTTTGGCGTGGCCTTCGGCAACCTGTTTCTGGGCCTGCCGTTCCGCCTCGACGAGTTGATGCGCTCCAGCTACGAAGGCTCGTTCTTCGGTTTGCTGCACCCGTTCGCCCTGCTCGCTGGCGTGGTCAGTTTGAGCATGCTGAGTATGCACGGCGGGGCTTGGCTGATGCTGCGTACCGATGCCGATCTGCATGCACGGTCCCGCGTGGCCACCCGCTTGTGCGCCCTGGTGTACCTGACGGCCTTTGCCGGTGCGGGCGCCTGGCTGGTAGCCTCGATTCCTGGGTTGACCCTGGCCGATGGGCTCAACACCGGTGGTGCGATCAACCCGCTGAGCAAACAGGTGGCGGTGGGTAACGCCGGCTGGCTGGCCAACTACAGCCACTACCCGCTGACGATCATCGCCCCGGTGCTGGGCTTTGCCGGCGCGTTGCTGGCCCTGCTCGGTGCCCAACTGAACCGCGCGGGCGTGGCCTTCCTCGGCAGTAGCCTGACGATTGTCGGCACCATCTGCACCGCCGGCTTTGCGCTGTTCCCGTTCGTGTTTCCATCGAGCCTCGATGCCGCCTCCAGCCTGACGGTATGGGACGCGGTCTCCAGCCAGAAGACCCTGGGCATCATGTTCATCGTGGCGTGCATTTTCGTGCCGCTGATCCTGGGTTACACACTGTGGTGCTACACCCGCATGTGGGGACGCCTGACCAACAAGACCATCGAAGCCAACCCTCACGGGCTGTATTGATCCGAGCCTGTTCGGCGCAGGTCTGCCTTGCGCCGAACAGCACACCCGCCGCCCAACGCGGCAAGGAGAACATCATGTGGTACTTCACCTGGATACTCGGCGTACTGTTGGCCTGCAGCTTCGGCATCATCAACGCCCTGTGGCTGGAAACCCACCAGAACCTTGATGAAGAGGTGACGGGTGACCAGTAAGCCCCGTCCGTGGCTACAGCGCGGTTACAGCCGCGCTGTGTCGCTGCTGCTGGCGACACCGTTGACGTTGATTTTCCTGATCCACCCGGCGGTGATGCTGGACGCCGATGGCCACTACAGTCATCGGCTGATCATGCTGAGCATGCTGGGTATCTCCAGCGGCTTCATTCATGGGGTGGGTTTTGACCCGCAAAGCCGGCTGTGGCGCAGCGTCTTCCATCCCCTGCTGGGATGGCTGCTGATGGGGCTGGGCTATGCCATCCTCTGGCAAGCCCGTGTTCAAGCCGTGGCTTAGGTGTACTTGGTAAAGATGGCGCGAACCTGGGCGAGTTTTTCCTGATTGCTCTGTTCAGGGCTGAGGATCGCGTCTTCCACCAGGCACACCAACATTTCCTGATAGGCCTTGTCGAGGGCCTTGCGTGCCGCACTGAACTGCTGGGCAACCGCTTCACACTCATCACCGCGCGTGATCATTGCCTGGATGCCGCGAACCTGCCCCTCGACGCGGGCCAGCCGCTTGAGGATGGCATCCCTGCTCTTTGATTCTTGTTGTTTTATCATGTCTGAACTCTGTAATACGCCATAAGGTCGATACGCTGCTCTCCCTGAGCAACCCTTCAGGTTTTCTCCCGTGAATAACGCTGTTCGTAGTGGGTCGCATTTTCGGCCCGCCACTTTGCATGGCCGACAGTAACGTATCCAGCAAACGAAACCTGGTCTCAGGTCAACGCTTTGCCATTCAGGTGTCGCTCGCGCAGTTGCTGTTTCAGCCGCCGCACTGGCGGGGCATAGAGAAACCCAAACGACACGCTGTTTTTCCGGCCTTTTATCGCGTGGTGCATCAGGTGGGCGCGGTACAGCCGCTTCAGGTATGGATGGCGCGGCCTGGGTCGCACCGGCCAGTGGCGGTGCACGATGCCGTCATGGATGACGATATAGATCACACCAAACGCGGCTACGCCGGCACCGATCCACTGCAGCGGGTCATGGCCGGCGTTGCCCTCTGCGATCAGGCCGACGGCCACCAGTGCGAGGGCCAGCAGGTAAACGTCGTTGGTTTCCAGGGCGCCCAGGTGTTTTTCATGGTGGGACCGGTGCAAAAACCAGCCCCAGCCATGCATGACGTACTTGTGCGCCAGGTAGCCGACACCTTCCATGGCCGTCAGGGTACAAAGGAATATCGCGAGGTGGGCAATCATAGGAAACAGGTGGCTCGGTAAACGTCGGCGTCAGGGTATGTGAACACTGGCCGACGGTCTAGGCTCACGGCTTGGAAAGCATTTCCCGATGCTTGCGCAGTTGCTCGATCATCTGCTCCATGTGTGCAATGGCCTTGTCGACTTTTTCCACGGAGTCGAGGTTCATCATGGGGCCTTGGTTCATCATCGAACCCTGGTTCATCCCCCCCATCATTTTGCCACCGCCCATGCAGCCGCCCATTTCGTACATGCCGTTACCCATGGCCTGCTGGTGAGCCTTCATCATTGCCTGACGCTCTTCAGGGGTTTTGCTGGCCATCCAGCGTTCGTGCATTGTGCGCATTTCGGTCATGTGCTGCTGCCACTGCTGGTCTGCGTCAGGCGGCGTTTGCGCGCCGACACCACAACTGACCAGTAACAACGCCAAACCAACAACGGGGAGTGATCTGCTCATGTTCAAACACCTTAACGGGTGGAGGTCGTTGTTTCACTCTAGGCCAACGTGCCCACTTGCGCTTGACTTACATCAGGCAGATAGACACTTCGAGCACCTGGCCAAAAAAGCCGTCGCACCCAGCGCTATATAGATATTAATATAGCGAAACACCCTTATCAGGAAAGGAAGCCCTGCATGAACGCACAAGCCAAGGAAGCCGTGGGCGAGGTCTACGACATCGAGGCCATGAAGTACGCGCAAGCCATGACTTGGCGTGCGATCGACACGCTGTCGGCATTGATCCGTCCCGGCATGCGCGAATCCGAGGCTATTGCACTGGGCAAACAGGTGCTCGCCGAGCTGGAGATGCAACGCATCTGGCATCCGCTGTTGGTGCGCTTTGGCAGCAACACCCTGAAGATGTTCAAGGAGCGCTCCGAGGGTGACCCGGTGCTGGGTGAAGACGATATTTTCTTCATCGACATGGGTGCGGTGTGGCGCGGGCACGAGGGCGACGCCGGGGCAACCTTCACCACCGGTACGGATGCGCAAATGGCGGCCTGCGCCGCTGCCGCCAAAACGCTGTTCGACACGGTGCAACAGCGTTGGGCCAATGAGCGCGTCGCGGGGCAGGAACTCTATCGCTACGCCGAGGAGCAAGCCGAGGCCATGGGCTGGCGCTTGAACCTGAACATCAAGGGCCACCGTGTCAGCGATTTCCCGCATGCGATCTATCGGGGAGGCGACCTGGGGGATTTCGAGCGCTGCCCGAATGCCGGCCTGTGGATCCTTGAAATCCAGATTGCCCACCCCGAAAAGCCTTATGGGGCATTTTACGAAGACCTGCTGGCCTGACACCCAGAACACAGGTATGAACGAGAGAACCTACCCTTATAAAGCCTGGCTGCTGACACGCAGCTTTCAGCCCCTGGAGATAGAGTTGGTCGCCAGGGGCTACATTGGCAGTGCGTACGATTGCACCGAAGCCGGTCGCAACTACCACATCAAGGACTTGTACCCCTCGAAAGAGGCCGTCATCGCTTACGGTGAAAGACGCTTGGCGGAGCTGGCCGAAGAACTGGCAAAACAGAACCTCAACCTGGAAAAACGGCGCTGTGAACTGCTACGGCACAAGTGATCGCCAAACGCACTGAAGTGGCGTAATCAAGCGGTCGCGCTAGAGTGAAATGCGACGCTCTCTGCTCGGCGATCAACAACTGCGCTGCCTTGTCCCAGACAGGCTTCATGCGCAAGGAACCGCGATGATTCCAGCTACCGCCTCCCTCCTCAGGCCGGCCTTGCCTTGCCCTCGCCGCCTGAAACCCGCCTCTCGTCATGCCAGACGGCTGGGTGTACCGCTGCTGATGCTGGCCGTGTGCGGCACCAGCATGGCGGCAGAAAAGAAAGACTTCTGGTACCTGCAGACCAGTGCCTATACCAAACACTGGAGCTACGACCCCGAACACAACAACAACCAGGAGCTGATCGGCCTGGAACGCAATTATGCGGATTCGACCCTCTGGGGAATCACGACATTTCGTAACTCGTTCTATCAACGCTCGTATTACGGCTACGTGGGAAAAACCTGGGAAAACGACACCTGGCCAGTGTACGCCAAGCTCACCGGTGGGTTGATCTACGGCTACAAGGATGACTATCAGGACAAGATCCCGCTGAACCACCTGGGGATCGCCCCGGCAATCGTCCCTTCAGTTGGTGCGCATTTGGGCCCGGTGGGCGCGGAAGTGGTACTGCTCGGCACGGCGGCGATGATGATCAACGTCGGCTACCGCTTCTGAGCACAACAGGTCGCATCACAGGCCCCCGGCGCTGCTCCCCAACCATTCCGCCAACTGTTCGGGAGGCAACGGGCGGGTGAACAGGTAGCCCTGCCCCACTTCGCAACCTTGAATCTGAAGCAGCGCACGTTGCGCTTCGTTCTCCACACCTTCGGCTACCACGGTGAGGTTCAGACTCTCGCCAATGCGAATCACTGCGCGGGTCAGGGCCTGTGCGGCCGTGTCGTGCTCCATGTCATGGACGAAGCTCTTGTCCAGTTTGAGGGTGCTCAACGGAATGCGCCGCAAGTAGCTCAAGCTGGAATAACCGGTGCCGAAATCGTCCATCGCCAACTCAATGCCCAGCGCATGCAATTCGTGCAGGTTGAGCATGATGCTCGGGTTGGGATCGAGCATGACGCTTTCGGTAATTTCTAGGGTCAGGTCATGGGGCTGCAGTGCGTATTGCTTGAGCGTGTCGATGATCTGCCGTGGCAGGTCGCGGTTATGGAAGTTGGTCGCTGACAGGTTCACCGATACCCCCGGCACCGCCAAACCCTCGCTGCGCCATTGGGCCAGTTGCCGACAGCTTTGCGTGAGCGCCCAATCGCTTAGCGCGCCAATCAAGCCGGACTCTTCAGCCAGTGGAATAAAGCGGGTCGGCGACACATGGCCAAAGACCGGGTCATGCCAGCGTGCCAGCGCCTCAACACCCAACAGGGCGCCCGTCTTCAGGTTCACCAATGGCTGGTAGTGCAGTTGCAGGCGCTGCCCCTGCAAGGCATTGCGCAGCGCGATTTCGAGGGTGAGGCGTTCTTGAGCAAGCTGGTTCATGTCGTTGCTGAAGAAACTGAAGCGGCCACGCCCACGGGTTTTCGCCTGGTACATCGCAAGGTCGGCACAATGCAGCAGGGTTTCCATATCCTGACCGTCATCCGGGTACTGGCTGATGCCAATGCTGGCGGACGGCATCAGGGTGATACCACCGATGTCACAGGGCATGGAAATCAATGCCTGCAGGCGCTCTACGGTGTCGACAGCCTGGGCGGCGGTACAGGGGTTGAGGACGATGACGAACTCATCGCCCGACCAGCGCCCGATGATCTCGCTGTTGTAGGCGTCGCTGCGCAAGCGCTCGGCGATCAGGCACAGCAGGTCATCGCCCGCCGGGTGACCGAAGGAATCATTGACCTGCTTGAAGCGATCAAGGTCGATGAACAGGACCGCCAGCGACTGTTGGTTACGCTCGGCGCTGGCAATCGCCTGGTCGGCATTGGCCAGCAGCAGATTTCGGTTGGGCAACCCGGTGAGGCTGTCGTAGAACGCCAACTGACGTATCTTCAGGCGCGCGCTATCACGCTCCAGGGCCAAGGCGCACAGGTGGGTACAGATCTGCACCAGCCGCTTGTGAAACTCACTGGGGTCGCGCACTTCCCGATAATAGAAGGCGAAGGTACCAATCACCTGGCCTGCGCTGGTTTTGATCGGTGTCGACCAGCAGGCGCGCAATCCCAGAGGCAGTGGCAGGTGTTTATAGGGAGCCCAGAGCGGGTCGTTTTCAATATCACGCACGTGTACCGGCGAACCGATAAAGGCAGCCGTGCCACAGGAGCCGACATCGGGGCCAATCACCACACCGTCCAGCGCGCGTGCGAAACTCTGCGGCAGGCTTGGGCTGGCCAGCGGGCGCAGCATGCAGTGTTCATCGACACGCAGAATCGAGGCAACCACCTCGGGCGCAATGCGCTCGACTTCGTTGCAGATCAGCGTCATCACTTCGGCCAGCGGTGCCTCACCCGCCATCGACTCCAGCGCCTTGCGCTGCAGCACTTCATGGATCTTGGCATCGGTGAGGTCGTTGACCACGCAGACGACGTGACTGAACGCACCCTGCCCATCAACAATAGGGTTGACCCGCAAGGCGCACAGCAGGGGCTGTTTATGCTTGCTGTAAAGCAGTTCTTCACTGCTGTAGGAGTTCCCGGTGTCCAGGTGTTCAAGCACCTCGCTCAAGGGCGTGATCTGGGCCTGCAGGCTGTTGAACAGTTGCATGAGCGGCTTGCCGAGCAACTCCTGCGGCGTGTAGCCAAACAGCCTGTGCACCGCGTCATTCGCAAACAGCACACAGCCCTTGTGATCCGCCAGCACCAGCGCATTGTGCGAATGCTCGGCAAACAGCGAGATCAGCCGTGTACGCTCGTGTTCAAGGTGCTCCTGCTCGACACGGGCAGTGACATCGGCCGCGAACTGGACCACTTTGGCCACTCGCCCATCAGCCGCGAAGACCGCTTTATAGGTTGCGGCCAACCACAGCTGGCGACCATCAGCACTCGTGTACGGGTACTGGCCGCTGATGGCCTGCCCGTTCCTGAGGCTGCCCCATAGCCGATCACACGCCGAGACATCGCTCAGGCTGCTGGCGTATAGCATTCGATGGTGAAGGCCGCAGAGTTGCGCAGGTGAATAGCCGAAGAGTTTCAGGTAGAGGCCGTTGGCAGACAGCAGGGTGCCGTCGGGTGAAAACTCGGCAATCGCCAACGAGTCATCAAGGATGCTCAGCAGCGCCTTATGTTCCAACGTCGGGGGCAAGGGTTCGCTCGACAACAGGGACATGGCTGACCTTCTTTCCATAGAGCAACTAAACACTTGACCCGGCCGCTACCCATGGGGATAACCGTGGCGTACAGAATTCTAACAAACTCAAAAACACCATCATATTGCCATCATCCTTTTGCCCCTTATCAAAGTCAATAAGTAGCAACGCCAAGCAGCCGTTCAAGCGCTGCATGGGCCACGCTGCACGGGCACGGCACACCGTGAACTTCACCCTGATAAAAGCCATTAAACGATTCATCAAAGATGGTATGTGCTGTTTCAAACAGGCATAACTACTGCGTTGCCGGAGTATGTTCCAAGGCCTGCAACTATACCCCGGAACATATATGACTGTTTGCAGATCAGTTGATGCATGCAACACCGCTCATCTGCCAGGGTTAAGCACCATTATGGCCCAAGCAACGTGGCCAACTCATCTGCCCGCTCCTTGGTCATGCGCAGGGTACACGCTGCACCATTGAGTATGTCCATGGTGCCGCCGGTAAGGGTGTAGTACATACCGCAGTTGGCATCACGGTATTTGATCCATGCACGCTGAGCATCACGCAATTTGCCTTGCTGGGCAGGTTCCAGGCCGGCCATGGCGGTTTTATAGCCTTGGTTCAAGCGAGCGTCCTGACGCTTGATCTCGGCGCCGCTGCATTCATTCATGGTGGAGGTGACACCGCCGGAGGCATCCATGCACTGGCTGTACGCCGCCGAGTAGCCGTCTTTCGCCAGCACCGCTTGCGTCGTTGTACACAGCAATAGCGCGGCGCAAAGGGTCGTTTTTTTCATGTTCTAGGTCCTTGGGAACGTCAGCAGATCGACAGAAAGACGCAGCATGCAGGCCGGACAGCGCCAAGACAATGGGAAGCATTGCCCCCTTGGGTGGCCTATTTGCAGGCGCAACGGGCTGATGGCGCGATACGCCTGACTACACAGCCGTGCCTGATCGTGGTCGGTAGAGTGGTGGTTCAGTGGGGCACCTCAGCCAGCCGTTGAGGCGCCATGCTGTCCTCGGCAGATACCGTCTGGCGCTCGACCTTTACCTGATGCAGCGGCCCAAGGTTGCCACTGGCCCAGAACACTGTGGCACTCAGTGCGATCAGAAGCAGCCAGTCGAGCAGGCGCCAACGGGGTATTTCGACACCCTTTCGTCGCTGCCAACAATGCCAGCCCTGCCCTGCGGCAAACACTGTAAACGCGGCGAGCCAGAGGTAGTAGCCCCAACCAAACCCGGCCACACGGGCAAAATCATAGCTATGGTTGTCCGGCACCCGGCTTATCCACAGGCAGGAAAGCGCCAGCCCCCAGGCCGCCAGGGCTATGACTAACGCCAACCACGGCCAGCGCCGTCGACACAACAAGGCCAGGCCGAGCAACGGGTTGGCGAACCAGCCATAGAGCTCGAAAATCACGCCCCACCAGCCGGCAATCAGCAAATGCATCGCCGAAAACGCGCTGCCCGTATTCAGCTCAAGTGCATCAAAAAACAGGCTGCAAAGGAACAGCATCACGCTGATCGAGAGGTAACTTGGGCGCACTGTCATATCCATTTGACCGTTTCAAAAGTGCGCCACCCTAAGCGATCACGCCGCTCGACGCTTGTATTTTCGCCCTGTTACGCACAAAACCAGACAGCTCAGGCGGCAGAGGCGCCGTCGTCGTCCGGCCAACTCGGCTCGTTGGCTTCCAGCGGTGGCAACCCATGGGCCGCCCGCGCCTTATCGCAGGACGGATTGGGCTGGCCATTGACCCAGGCCGCATCAAACTCACGGCAAGGCGTTGAGCGTTGCTCATACAGCGAGCAACTGACCGCCTTGCCCACTTCACCCTCAAGGCCGATGCAACGGCTGGGCTTACACCCTGTGCCCAGCATGGCAACGCGGCTAGGGCTGATCTGCTCGACCAGTTCGTCGGGCACCAGCCCGCCAGCCGAGCTGCATTCACCCCAGAAAAAAGACACACGGAAATACGCGCAGCAGGCACCGCAATTCAAACAAGGATTGTTTTCGGACATGATGGGGAACAGGGGGGAGGAATATCGTTATAGGGAGAAACCCGAGCAATATTCTATGCTTCGCCCAGTATTTGAACAGTGGGCGCAAAAATTAAATTCGCGTTCCCGACAGACTGCTACTGCCCGGCCAAGGAGGCCTTTGATGCCGTTGACTCACCGCCCTGTTGTCGCTGCTGATCTCGCACTGCTCTGCACCTTCCCACAAGGCCCGGAAGAGCTCTACTTCATGTTCCCGAAAGCCTCGTTTCCGTTGACCGAGGCACAGTTGCAAGCCTCCATTGATCAGCGCGCCAACTCAACGGTGGTCGAGCTGAATGGGCGGGTTGTCGGCTTCGCCAACTTCTATGAATGGGAGCGAGGTGGGCGCTGTTCGATTGGCAATGTGATTGTCGACCCGGCAGCCCGGGGCCAAGGTGTAGCCCGTTACCTGATCAAGCAAATGATCGCGATGGCACGGGAGCACTACCAGGCCAAGGAGGTGGAATTGTCCTGCTTCAACCAGAACACCGCCGGCCTGTTGTTGTACCCACAGTTGGGCTTTGTGCCCTACGGGATCGAAGAGCGCAGCAATCAGCGCGGTGAGCGGGTGGCGTTGGTGCAGATGCGCCTGCAGAGGGCTTGAGTATCACAGGCAAGCCTGCCCCAACCGTTGTGGGTGCAGGCTTGCCTGCGATCTTAATCGCGGGCTGGCTTGGTCGCTTTCGGCAGTTCCAGGCCGTCTGCGCGGAACATCTGGCGAATACCACGCAGTGCCTGACGGATACGGTCCTGGTTCTCGATCAGGGCGAAACGCACGTGATCGTCGCCGTAATCACCAAACCCGATGCCTGGCGATACGCAGACCTTGGCCTCGGCCAGCATTTTCTTGGCGAACTCCAGCGACCCCAGGTGCGCATACGGCTCGGGGATTTTTGCCCAGACGTACATCGAGGCCTTGGGGTTTTCAACCATCCAGCCAATCTCGTGCAGGCCTTTGACCAGCACGTTGCGCCGCTGCCGGTATTGCTCGGCGATGTCGCGCACGCACTGCTGATCGCCTTCCAGAGCGGCAATCGCCGCGACCTGCAGCGGTGTGAAGGTGCCGTAGTCGTGGTAGCTCTTGATCCGCGCCAGGGCATTGACCAGCTCCTGGTTACCAACCATGAAGCCAATCCGCCAGCCCGCCATGTTGTAGCTTTTGGACAAGGTGAAGAACTCCACTGCAATGTCCTTGGCACCCGGCACCTGCATGATCGACGGGGCTTTCCAGCCGTCGTAGACGATGTCGGCGTAGGCCAGGTCGTGAACCACCAGCACGTCGTACTGTTTGGCCAGTGCCACCACGCGCTCGAAGAAGTCCAGCTCTACGCACTGCGCGGTCGGGTTGGACGGGAAGCCGAGAATCATCATCTTCGGCTTGGGGATCGACTCGCGAATCGCCCGCTCCAGCTCATTGAAGAAGTCCACGCCCGGCACCAACGGCACGGAACGCACCTGGGCGCCTGCGATCACGGCCCCGTAGATATGAATCGGGTAACTGGGGTTGGGCACCAACACCGTGTCGCCATGGTCGAGGGTGGCAAGCATCAAGTGCGCCAGACCTTCCTTGGAACCAATGGTCACGATGGCTTCGCTCTCAGGGTCGATGTCGACCTCGTAGCGTTCTTTGTACCAACGCGAGATGGCGCGGCGCAGGCGTGGAATGCCGCGGGATGTCGAATAGCCGTGGGTGTCTTCACGCTGGGCAACCTGCACCAGTTTCTCGACGATGTGCGGTGGCGTAGCCCCATCGGGGTTGCCCATGCTCAGGTCGATGATGTCCTCGCCACGACGGCGTGCAGCCATCTTGAGTTCGGCGGTGATGTTGAAGACGTAAGGGGGGAGACGATCAATGCGCGCAAAGCGGCGCGGCGAACCTTGGTCAGCCATGGCTTCCTCGAAGACGTAAGCGCCCGGAACCGTCCGAGCGACGTTGGCCACTGCGGTGGCCGAGGCAAACAATAGAGCGCCAAGGTCACCGCTGTCCAGAGCTACCGAAGAAAATTGTGTGGCTTAACAAATGTCTTTGTACGCCCCGTCATGCCACTCCAGCGGCGTGGCCAAGCCGGATTTGGGGCTCAGGTGGCTACCCTGAATCGAAGAAAACGGCACACCGTTACTGCCCAGGCTCACCGCTCGCTCGTTTTTATCCGATTCGGTGATGAGGGTATAAGAGTGCTTGCGCATGGCCTGATAGCGCGGGTCGTGGTCGTTCAAGACCTTGTGATGCACCTTCAACTGCCCTTCATTCAACTGCAGACGCTTGCTCAACGAGGTGCCCCAACGGGTCAGGCAGGTTTCCGCGAAATGCCGCACGATCAACCCCGGCTCGGCCAACGCCTTGTCCCCCGAGGCACCGTCGGCAGCGGCATTGCCCACCAGGGTAGCGTGTCGGCCCGGCATCGGGTACACGCATGTACGGGTGCTGCTGGCGGTCTGCGGAATGACACAAGCAAAGCCTTTGGAGCGCTCGTCGCGTGCGTAGAACGCTACATACTCCTTCACGTTCGCTGCCAGTTTTACCCGGTTATCCTGGAAATTGAGCAAGCCAGGTACCGGGTCGATTGCAAAGATATTCACCGGTATGTGCTTGAGCGCTGCGTCGTTGGCCATGGCGTTGGCCAGCATATGGCAACTGATGCCACCACGGCTCCAGCCAACCATGTTCACTTGGGTAGGGATGACGCCGTTCTTGCGGAAGGTCTTGATGATCTGTTCCTGCAACTGCTGTGGTGTAACGTCACGCTTACCATAGCTATAGCGACGCCAGAACCAGGAACCACTAGCCTCAAGGTCCTTGATCGGAACACCGGCGGCTTTCAGCTGGTTGTACTCCTGCTCGGTCAAATCCTGACGCTGCCAATCGCAGCGGCCTTTGATGATCTGCAGTGCATGACCTACGTTTTCATCCCAACCTCTGCCAAACAAGGTGCCGGTCATGCCGTACGCCTTGTTTTCGACAAACATTTCATCCGCCTGCAGGTTGCCGCTTCCTGGGCCATCAATGATGATCCAATCAGCAAACTCCCGGCCCTGCGTGTTAGAGGCCAGCGTCGACACCAACTCACCATCCCAGAAATTGGGGTGAAGGTCGTCAAAGCGATGGGAACCGGTACCACAAAAATACACTGTCAAAATGCTCATGCTGCCAACTCGATCTGATTGAAGATGGCAGCAGACTAAACGCAGCGAAAAAACGCAGGCATACGGAAACGCGCCCAAAAAAACCCCGGCATTGAGCCGGGGCTTTTCATGAAGCAGGCGACTGTCAGTGCGCGTAAGTCAGCAACAACTCGGTCGGCACTTTGGTGTCCAGCGACATCATCACGCTCAGGGCGGTAATGGTGAAGATCGAGAACACGAACAGCTTGCGTGCCCAGAGGCGATCATCTACTGCCTTGTAGCCGGTCCAGGCCATGTACAACCAGTACATGCCCATGGCCGCTGCTACCGCCATGTAGCTCATGCCGGCGTAACCGCCGATGGTGAGCATCAGGGTGGCAAGCAAGAACGCGATGATGTACAGCAGGATGTGCTTCTTGGCGACCCCAATGCCGCGCTTTACCGGCAATACCGGAATCGACGCTGCGAGGTAGTCGTTGAAGCGGAAGATCGCAATCGCATAGGAATGCGGCATCTGCCACAGGCTGAACATCACCAGCAGGGTCAGCGCAGCCAGGTCGAAGCTGTTGCTCACGGCGCAGTAACCGATCACCGGAGGCATGGCACCGGACAGGCTGCCAACCAGGGTGCCGTGCACCGACTTACGCTTCAGGTACAGGCTGTAGAAGCCGACGTAGATGATGAAGCCGATCAGGGCAAACAGCGCCGCCAGCGGGTTGGCCTTGACGTACAGCAGGCCAAAGCCGGCCACCCCGAGCAGGGTGGCGTAGACCAGCGCCAGTTTCAGCGAGATCAGGCCCTGAACCATGGCGCGGTTCTTGGTACGTTCCATCTTCAGGTCGATGTCACGGTCGATGCAGTTGTTGAACACGCAACCGGACGCCACCACCAACGAAGTACCAATAACCGTCGCCAGGAACAGTGCGAAGTCGACATGCCCTTGCGCGGCAAGGAAGAAACCGCCTGCCACAGAAAGCACGTTACCGAAAATGATCCCCGGTTTGGTGATTTGGATAAAGTGCTTAAAGGACATGCCGTCTACCTCACTTCGCCATCATGCTGGTGTGGATGCTGAACATGATCCACAGGGACAGACCGACCAGCAGCACGATAACCAGCCCTGTGAACAGGAAGGCACTGACGTTCCAGCGCTGCTCACGCGAGCTGTCCAGATGCAGGAAGTAGAACAGATGGACTACTACCTGGATCACTGCGAAGGCCACCACGATCAGGATGGTCATGTCTTTTGGCAGGCTTGGGTACATCACCAGACCAAATGGAATGACCGTCAGGATGACCGACAGGATGAAACCGATCGCGTACGACTTGTAGCTGCCGTGGCTGGCGTCGTGACTATGGTGAGCGTTAGCCATTTACAGAACCCCCAGCAGGTAGACAACGGTGAACACGCAGATCCAGACCACGTCCAGGAAGTGCCAGAACAGGCTCAGGCAGCTCATGCGGGTCTTGTTGGTCGCGGTGATACCCTTCTTGTTGATCTGGTACATCATTACAGCCATCCAGATCAGGCCGCCGGTCACGTGCAGACCGTGAGTACCCACCAGTGCAAAGAAGCCCGACAGGAAGCCACTGCGCTGAGGACCGAAGCCCTCAGAGATCAGCAGGTGGAACTCGTTGACTTCCATCACGATGAAGCCAAGGCCCAACAGGAAGGTGATGGCCAACCAGGCCAGCACACCATTCTTGTTGCCCTTGTACATCGCCAGCATCGCGAAACCGAAGGTGATACTGGAGAACAGCAGCAGCGCGGTTTCAGCCAGTACGTAGTTCAGTTCAAAGATGTCATGACCCGACGGGCCACCGGCGAAGTTATTCGACAGTACCCCGAAGGCCGCGAAGATCGACGCAAACAGGATGCAGTCGGTCATCAGGTAGAGCCAGAAACCGAATACGGTCATCGGGCCCGAGTCGTGGTGTTCTTCGTGCCCATGGTCGTGACCATGAGCAGCATCAGCATTCAATACATGACTGGACATTGATTAAACCCGTTCAAACGATTCGACACGTGCGCCATGCACTGGGGAGCCGGTTGCCAGGCCCAAGGCCTTCAAACGCTCACCCTCGATGCGGGCGACTTCCTCTGCAGGAACCATGTAGCCCTGGTCGTCACGTGCAGCGTGAGCAACGAAGACAGCAATGGTGCCAACCAGGCTGGCGACAACCAGCCACCAGATGTGCCAGATCATGGCGAAACCGAACACAGTGATCAGTGCACCCATCCACACGCCAGTGGCGGTGTTGTTCGGCATGTGGATCGCGCTGTACTTGGCAGGTGCCTTGTACGCAGAGCCATCACGCTTGGCTTCGGTGAATGCATCCAGGCCGGCATTAACTGGCAGGGTGGCGAAGTTGTAGAACGGTGGTGGCGACGAAGTCGACCATTCCAGGGTGTGGCCGTTCCACGGGTCACCGGTGACGTCCATGTTCTGCTTGCGATCACGGATCGAAACGTACAGCTGGATCAGCTGACAGGCGATACCGAACAGGATCAGCACCGCACCGACCACGGCAACGTACAGGTACGGTTCCCAGGCAGGGTTGGTCGAGCTGTTCAGACGACGGGTCATACCCATGAAGCCCAGCGCGTACAGTGGCATGAAGGCCACGTAGAAGCCGGAGATCCAGAACCAGAAGGCCGCTTTGCCCCACTTCTCGTTCAGGGTGAAACCGAAGGCTTTCGGGAACCAGAAGGCGAAACCGGCGATGTAGCCGAATACCGCGCCACCGATGATCACGTTGTGGAAGTGAGCAATCACGAACAGGCTGTTGTGCAGAACGAAGTCAGCACCTGGAACCGCCAGCAGAACTCCGGTCATACCACCGATGGAGAAGGTGATCATGAAGCCCAGGGTCCAGCATACTGGCGCGGTGAAGCGCAGACGGCCCTGGTAGATGGTAAACAGCCAGTTGAACAGTTTCACACCGGTCGGGATCGAAATCAGCATCGTCGCCAGACCGAAGAAGGTGTTGACGCTAGCGCCCGAACCCATGGTGAAGAAGTGGTGCAGCCAAACGCCGAAGCCCAGTACCGAGATCGCGCCGCTGGCGTAGATCATCGACTTGTGGCCGAACAGACGCTTGCCGGTGAAGGTCGAAATGACTTCCGAGAACACGCCGAACGCCGGCAGGATCAGGATGTACACCTCAGGGTGACCCCACGCCCAGAACAGGTTGACGTACATCATCGGGTTCCCACCAAGCTCGTTGGTGAAAATGTGGAAGTCCAGATAACGGTCAACAGTCAGCAGTGCGAGTGTAGCGGTCAGGATCGGGAACGATGCGACGATCAGGATGTTGGCCCAGGTGCAGGTCCAGGTGAAGATCGGCATGTCCATCAGCTTCATGCCAGGCGCGCGCATTTTCAGCACGGTGGCGAGGAAGTTGACGCCCGTTAGCGTTGTCCCCAATCCGGATATCTGTAGCGCCCAGATGTAGTAGTCCACACCGACGCCAGGGCTGTACTGAATCCCGGCCAGCGGCGGATAGGCAACCCAGCCGGTCTTGGCGAATTCACCAACGCCCAGGGAGATGTTGACCAGCGCAACGCCGGACACCAGCAGCCAGAAGCTCAGGGAGTTCAGGAACGGGAAGGCCACGTCACGCGCACCGATCTGCAGCGGCAGAACGATGTTCATCAAGCCGGTGAAGAATGGCATGGCCATGAAAATGATCATGATCACACCGTGAGCGGTGAAGATCTGGTCATAGTGTTCGGGCGGCAGGTAGCCCTCGCCGCCGCCAGTGGCCATGGCCAACTGGGTACGCATCATGATGGCGTCGGCAAAGCCGCGCAGCAGCATGACCATCGCGACGATGATGTACATCACCCCGATTTTCTTGTGGTCGACCGAAGTCAGCCACTCAGTCCACAGGTAGGTCCACTTGCGGAAATAGGTGATAGCACCGATCAGCGCGATACCGCCGAGCGCGATCATGGCAATGGTCACCATGACTATCGGCTCGTGATACGGTATCGCATCCAGACTTAGTTTACCGAACATCTCTTACTCCTCTGCCCCAGCAGCTGAATGCATACTCGTGTCCACCTCTTGCACAGCGGCTACTTCCTTGCTGGCTTCCTTCTCGTGGTGCACAGGCTTGCCACGTTTCATGCCTTCGTACTTGTCGACGATGGTCTGGAAGAAGTCAGCCGGTGCAGCGCCGTACAGCGCAACCGGATTGTTTTCGCTTGGTTTGGCCAGAGCCTCGTACTCAGCTGCTTCCAGCTGCTTAGGCGACTGCTTGACTTCGTTTACCCAGGCGTCGAAATCAGCCTGAGAGGTGGCAATTGCCTTGAACTTCATACCGGTGAAACCCGCACCGCTGTAGTTGGCGGAGATACCGTCGAACTCACCCTTCTCGTTGGCGATCAGGTGCAGCTTGGTGGTCATACCGGCCATGGCGTAGATCTGACCGCCCAGGCCCGGGATGAAGAACGAGTTCATGACCGCATCGGAGGTCACGCGGAAGTTAACCGGGGTGTTGGCCGGAAAGACGATCTTGTTGACCGTGGCAATGCCTTGTTCCGGGTAGATGAACAGCCATTTCCAGTCCAGCGCGACCACGTCGATCTGTACCGGCTTGACCTCGGAGTCCAGAGGACGATACGGATCCAGCGAGTGGGTGGTCTTGTAGGTGACATAGCCCAGCGCAATGATGATCAGCACCGGGATGGTCCAGACCGCCACTTCGATCTTGGTCGAGTGCGACCAGTCAGGCGTGTAGTTGGCCGCCTTGTTGGAAGCACGGTACTTCCAGGCGAATGCGATGGTCATCAGGATGACCGGAATCACCACCAACAGCATCAGGCCGGTAGCGATCAGGATAAGGTTCTTTTGCTCAATGCCGACCTGACCCTTAGGGTCGAGCAGGGTCCAATTGCACCCACTGAGAAAAAGCATGCCTAAAAAGGGCAGAATGCCAAACAGTCTGGGGTAACGCTTTTTACTCATTTCACGACCTCTAGAGCAGCTTGCTTCAATGCAATTTGTGTTTTGGTCGCCAACACTTCGTCCTGCCAAGCGTTAGCATTTACGGGATCGAATAGGGTCATGCATGGAGGAGCACAGTGGCGACTCAGCAAAACCTTATATAACGACGGTTATTATTTTGACTTCGTAGGCAACGGGCCTGTCTTCAGACCAAGTCCATTTGGTGCGGGAAATCACGGAGGGGGGTCAGCCCGGCATCGCCGCTGGCGATGCTCGACAGAGTCAGCGAAAAGAGCCTTAGCTCCTTTAATCCTGCGACTCGCAAGCGGTGCCGAACGGAAATTGGGGGCGATTGTAGATATGTAACTTGGCATTGACTATGACTTATTACGCAACAGTCCTTTACAGAAACTGCAACAATAAATCGTTCAAAATCAATTTTGCGACAGTTTGTCGCACCCCTCCCGGTACGCCTGAAAGGCCCGCACTACAAGGGCTGCAACTTGATCCAGATCAATGCTGCTGCGACATTCAAGGCGTACCGGATGTCGCAGCGCACTTGCCCGACGCGTGACTTTTGTCTAAGGCTGACGACGGTTGCGGTAGATGCCCAGCGGTACCAGAACAGCCGTCAGGGTAAAGGCCAGCAACGCCCATTGCGCCAGCGACAAACCCAGCACCGGCGGGTAGGGCGTGGAGCAAAAGCCATCGACCTGAAACACCAGCGGCAGAACCGAAGCCAGCGGCAACCCGTCGACGATCGGTTGCAGGGTGTCGATACCACAACTGACGGCCGGGTTGGCCAGAATATAGACATGGTTGCCCGCAGCGGCGATGCCGCCTATGGCGCTCAGTACTACCAGTATCTCGAAGACCGTCAGGCTGCGCTTACCGGGCATGGCCGCACCGATGAAGGCAAACAGGACAATCAGCAGCAACGCATAGCGCTGCAGGATACACAGCGGGCACGGTGCCTCACCAAGGACGATCTGCATATACAGTGCGCCTCCGATCAACGCCAGGCAGATTATCCCCAGCAGAACCAGAAAGCGCCGCTCTCGATTCAGGCGCTGTACGTGTTCATTCATTGCCGTTCCCTTTAATAGATAAATGACTCCGCTGGCGGCCCACCGCCACACGAAAGTCTACACGCTGGCTCTGGCCTTTGAATGTGCAAAATTCGCGCCCCGCATCAGCCATCGCGGCTCGGCCGATCGCCGACCGTTACCTCGGGGCAACGGACCGTATCGGAAAGGAGGCATGCGTGATAGACATCAGGCAGTGAAGGATAAGCTGATTAATGCAGGATTAACCTTTAAAGGTTTTTACACATCGAGCTTTTTCCGCTGCGGCGCAGCGTATCGAACCGCCAACAAGGCCGGCTCCAGGCAGGAGTCGGCCTTGTTGGGGACTGTGGCGGGTTATTCCAGCGCTGCCGCCGGCCCGAAGAACTCATAACGGCTCTGCTGCTCCGGCACACCCAAGCCTTTCAGGTGACGCTTGACGGTCGCCATGAAGCCCTTGGGCCCGAGGAAGTAGGCATCCAGGTCACGCTCAGCCGGCAGCCACTGATCCAACTGGTCGAGGGTCAATAGCCCCACGGCATCGGCAGCCGGGCTGGCGCCATCGTCTTCGGCGTAGCAGTAGAAGCGCTTGAACTGCGGATGCGTCGCCGCCAGGTCATCGATCCAGCCACGGAAGGCATGCACTGCACCGTTACGGGCGCAGTGGATAAAGTGGATCAAGCGGCCCGTGGACAGCGCTGCCTCCACCATCGCCAGCGTCGGCGTGATGCCTACGCCACCACTGATCAGCACCAGCGGCTTGTCGCTGGCAGCCAAGGTGAACTCGCCCGACGGCGGGAACAGGTTCAGGGTATCGCCCACCTGCAGTTGCTCGTGCAGGTAGTTGGAGACTTTACCGCCCTCCTCACGCTTGACACTGATGCGGTATTGGCCGCCCTTGCTCAATGCCGACAGCGAGTAGTTGCGACGATGCTCTTCGCCGTCGATGAACAGCTGCAGGCCGATGTACTGACCAGGCTCTGCCGCCAGAATCGCACCGCCATCTTCAGGCGCGAAGTAGAAGGAAACGATCTCGCTGCTCTCCTCCACCCGCGCAGCCAGCTTGAACACCCGCGCACCACGCCAGCCACCGACGGCTTCGGCTTTCTGGTCATAAACCTGGGCTTCGGCGCCGATCAGGATGTCGGCCAGTTGTTGATAGGCCGCACCCCAGGCGGCAATGACTTCAGGGGTGGCAATTTCACTGCCCAACACTTCTTCAATGGCGCGCAGCAGGCAGCTACCGACGATCGGGTAGTGCTCTGGCAGGATCTGCAAGGCCACATGCTTATTGATAATCTGCCCGACCAGGCCACCCAGTTGCTCGAGCTGGTCGATGTGCCGCGCATACATCAGTACGCCATTGGCCAAAGCACGTGGCTGATCACCGCTGGCTTGGTGAGCCTGGTTGAACAGCGGACGCACCTCGGGGTACTCGCTGAGCATAAGCTTGTAGAAGTGCGTGGTCAGCGCTTCACCACCGCTTTCCAGCAGCGGCACGGTTGCTTTGATGATTGCACGGTCTTGGGCATTGAGCATGAGGGGACTCCTGAGCCTATGGCTTCTGTAAAAACTGCCATGAGTAATTCAGGAACCGTGCCAAGTTTAAAATCCAATAAAATCAATAACTTAAAAATATAGAGTCATTATGACCCCATCTGTTTTATAGTCATTTCGACCAACAGGAGTCATTATGACCGCAAAGCCCCTGCTCACCGCCCTGCTGCCACTGGTTAGCGACCTGTCCCGCGAGTTGCCGGAGCGCGAACGCTATCGACGCCTGCTGCAGGCCATGCGAACCCTGTTGCCATGCGACGCTGCGGCCTTGCTGAAACGTGAGGGCGAATGGCTCGTGCCATTGGCGGTCGACGGCTTGAGTACCGACACCCTGGGGCGGCGCTTCAAAATCAGCGAGCACCCGCGTTTTCAGGTGTTGCTAAGCCGTCACGAACCCACACGCTTTGCCAGCGACAGCGACCTGCCCGACCCTTATGACGGCCTGGTCGAAGGTCTGCACCAGCACCTTGAAGTACACGACTGCATGGGCTGTCCGCTGTTCGTTGATGAACAGCCTTGGGGGCTGATTACCCTGGACGCACTCGCCCCGGAACGCTTTCAGCAGATCGAGCTTGATGCCCTGCAAGCCTTCGCCAGCCTGGCCGCCGCAACGGTCAAGGTGGCCGAACGGATCGAGCGCCTGGCCCTGCGCATAGAGGACGAACACCAACGAGCCGAACTCTACCGCGAGGCCAGTGGTTTTCAGGAGCGGGAGTTGATCGGCCAGAGCAAGCCGCACAAACGTCTGCTTGAAGAGATCGCCTTGGTAGGCGGCAGCGACCTGACGGTGTTGATCACCGGCGAAACCGGGGTCGGCAAAGAGTTAGTGGCCCAGGCCATTCATGCAGCCTCGGCACGCGCCGACAAGCCGCTGGTGAGCCTGAACTGCGCCGCCCTGCCCGACACCCTGGTGGAAAGCGAACTGTTCGGCCATGTACGCGGGGCCTTTACCGGCGCGGTGGGTGAACGCCGCGGCAAGTTCGAGCTGGCCAACGGCGGTACGCTGTTTCTCGATGAGGTGGGCGAGCTATCCCTGCAGGTGCAAGCCAAATTGTTGCGCGTGCTGCAAAGCGGCCAGTTGCAACGGCTGGGTTCGGATCAGGATCATCGGGTGGATGTGCGCCTGATTGCCGCCACCAACCGCGACCTCTCCGAAGAGGTGCGCGCCGGTCGCTACCGCGCCGACTTCTATCATCGCCTGAGCGTCTACCCGCTGCAGGTGCCGCCGCTGCGCGAGCGTGGGCGCGATGTGCTGCTGATCAGCGGCTACTTCCTTGAACAGAACCGCTCCCGCATGGGCCTGAACAGCCTGCGCCTGACCCCCGACGCCCAGGCCGCACTGCTGGCCTATAACTGGCCAGGCAATGTCCGCGAGCTGGAGCACTTGATTGGCCGCTCGGCACTCAAGGCCCTTGGACAACACCCGGAACGACCGAAAATTCTCAGCCTGAGCGCCAGCGACCTCGACTTGCCGGCACCCCACAGTGAGGCAGCATCGGTCAGCAACAATGCAAGCCCTGCCAGTGCGACGGTGGTCGGCGACCTGCGCCTGGCGCTGGACACCTACCAGCGCGACCTGATCAAAGCCAGCCTGGAACGCCATCAACACAACTGGGCGAGTGCCGCACGCGAGCTGGGCCTGGATCGGGCCAACCTCAATCGCCTGGCCAAGCGCCTCGGTCTACGCTGACGCATTAAAGCCAGCCGATGCCGGGCCGATAACCCGACATCTCACCCTGTTCTTAAACCTTGAAGGTGCCTATGGTCTCGCAAAAAGCCCGTGCGGACTCGCTGTCGCTGCTGTTGTTCACCCTGCGCAGCGGCAAGCTGATGGCCATCAACCTGCTCAAGGTCAGCGAGATTATCGCCTGCCCACCGCTGACCCGGTTGCCTGAGTCCCACCCGCATGTCAAAGGCGTCGCCACCTTGCGCGGCAACTCGCTGTCGGTGATCGACCTGTCCCGCGCCATCGGCGAGCGCCCCTTGCTCGACCCGGACGGGGGCTGCCTGATCGTTACGGATATCAGCCGTTCAAAACAGGGCCTGCACGTACAAGCCGTGAGCAAGATCGTTCACTGCCTGAGTACCGACATTCGCCCGCCACCCTTCGCCTCGGGCGGCAAGTCGTTCATTACCGGGGTAACCCAGGTCGACGGTACGCTGGTGCAAGTGCTGGACATCGAAAAAGTGATTCACGGCATTACCCCTGCGCCTCACGATCACACCCATATCGAGCTGGCTCCAGAAGACGCTGCGGTGCTTGGCGCTGCCAATATTCTGGTGGTCGACGACAGCCAGGTGGCCCTGCAGCAGTCGGTACACACCTTGCGCAACCTGGGTATCGAGTGCCACACCGCCCGCAGCGCCAAGGAAGCCATCGACAAACTGCTGGAGCTGCAAGGCACTGATCAGGAGATCAATGTGGTGGTCTCGGACATCGAGATGTCCGAAATGGATGGCTACGCCTTTACCCGCACCCTGCGCGAAACGCCGGACTTCCAGCACCTCTACGTGCTCCTGCACACCTCGCTGGACAGCGCCATGAACAGCGAGAAAGCCAAGGCCGCCGGAGCCAATGCCGTATTGACCAAGTTTTCCTCACCGGAGCTGACCGACTGCCTGATCCATGCTGCACGTACGGTGGCCGACTTCGGCCAGTGAAGGCATTGTGCTCACTTGTCGGGCAGTCGGTCTGAGGCATAATCGCAAGCAACCGTCACTGCCCACGAGGCGCGCACCATGAGAAACGCCGTAATGACCCTGTGCCTGTTGGCCTTGCCTCTCACCCAGGCGAACGCCTCCAGCGATGCAGCCTGGGCCGACGCGCAACACCAGGCATTGGCCACCTGCGTAGCCGCCAGCCAACTCACCGCAGTCAAGCCGCTCAAGCAGAGTGCCTTGTTCGATGACAGCGTGGGTTACACGGCGATCCTCTTGCAGGGGCACTACAAGCCTGCGCACATGAAGAACACGGCCGGTACCGAACTGTGCCTGTACCACCGTGAAACCCGTACTGCCCACGTGACCGAGTGGGATGCCGTCACACCCGTCCGCTAAGAAGAAGCCCACTACCGTGTCTCTTTCCACCCCGTTCAATTGCGTCGGCTGCGGCAAATGCTGTACCGATCATCATGTGCCCCTGACCCTGGCCGAAGCCGGGCGCTGGAGCGCATCCGGCGGCCAACTGATTGTCTTGCTCGAAGCGTTTTTCGAGCAGGGCCCAGGGCTGCCCGACGGCCAGCGCGAGCATGCCTTGCGCCGCAGTTTTCCGGTGGCGTGCGGCGCGAGCCAGATCCACCTGGCGGTGACCTTTGCGGCGTATAACGTCGGCCCCTGCCGCAACCTGGATGCGGATTACCGCTGCCGCATCTACACGGAACGGCCACTGGTGTGCCGCATCTACCCAATGGAAATAAACCCGCACATTCCGCTGCGCCCCGAGGCCAAGGACTGCCCACCCGAAGCCTGGCAGGATGGGCCGCTGTTGATTCACCGCGACCAGCTCCAGGACCCGGAACTGGCAGCACTGATCGAGCAATCGCGTCAGGCTGACCGCGAGGATATCCGCGCCAAAGTTGCGATCTGCCAACACCTTGGCATTGATGTCAGCGCAGTCAAGGGCAACGGTTTCACCGCCTACCTGCCCACCGTCGAGGCCATGGCGAGCGCGATCCGTGACGTCGAGGCCTCTGCCGATACCGGCAGCGCTTGGCGCCTGCACGTGACCGATCCGCTATTGGCCGAGCAATTGCAAACGCTGGGTGCGCAGGTCACCAGCGAACCGGCGACCTACTACAGCTTCATTCCACTTCAGGCCGGTTAACTGCGGCGGCGCCAGAATTCGTCAGCCAGTTGCCGCAAGCCCTCGGCCAGCTCGGCAACATTGCTGGAGTTCAGGTGGCCGCGCTGCCCGGCACTGACCGTGACTTCGCTGGCTTGGCGAATGCTGGTGATGTTGCGGTTGATGTCTTCACTGACACTGCTTTGCTCTTCGACCGCCGCCGCAATCTGCAGGCTCATTTCATTGATCTGAGTAACCCGCTGGCTGATGCCATCAAGCGCACTGGCAGCACGCTGTGCCTGCTCAACGCTATTACCGACATAGGTACTGCTCTGTTGCATCGCCAGCACGGCATTGCGCGCACCGCTTTGCAACACACCGATCATGCGTTGAATTTCCTGAGTCGATTGGGCAGTGCGCTTCGCCAAGCCGCGCACTTCGTCAGCCACCACGGCAAAGCCGCGCCCCTGGTCCCCTGCCCGAGCCGCTTCGATGGCGGCGTTCAAGGCCAGCAGGTTGGTCTGCTCGGCAATGCTGCGAATGACATCCAGCACACTGGAAATCTCACTGCTGTGGCTCTCCAGGTTGTGGATAACTTCCGTGGCAACCTCCAGCTCACGGGCCAACTGCAAAATCGCGTTCTGGCTCTGATCAACGAGCTGCTGCCCGCTCTGGGTTTCATCTTCAGCCTGGTCCGCCGCCTGTGAGGCCTGCTGAGCACTGCTGGCGACCTGAGCCACACTGGCCGCCATCTGGTGGATGGCAGTAGCCACCTGATCCGTTTCACTTTGCTGGCCCAGCGTACTGTTGTGACTGCTGTGCAGGTGGCTGGCCAGCTCAGCCGCTTCCACCGCCAAGCGCTTGGACGTGTCGCCAATGCGCCCAACCACAGCGCCCACCTGAGACTCCAGCATCAGCATGGCAAACTCGATTTGCCCGACGCCATCCCGGCGACCGGTATACAGCTGCTGGCTCAATGGGTTGTCCGCAACTGCCTTGGCACGGCGTCGCAAGCGTTCAAAGGGCCGTAAGAGGGGAAATACCACGGCAGCACTCAGTGCAAAGCTCAGCGCCAGGGTCAGTAGATCCGACAGTGGCAGCAGCCAGTGCGCGGCCATTGCCACGGTAAATGCCAGGCTCATGCCGCCCCATAACTGCCACTCCAGCCCCGGCACAGGCAGGCGCTGCAACCAGCTGGTGCGACCACTGCGCAACTGGGCATACAATCGCTCGGCGGCCTCGACATGCGCAGCTGCCGGTTTGGTGCGTACCGACTGGTACTCAACCGTCTGCCCCTGGCTGGTGATCGGTGTCACAAACGCACTGACCCAGTAATGATCACCACTCTTGCAACGATTCTTCACCAGCCCCATCCACGAACGCCCGCGCTTGAGCGTCTGCCACATCTGCTCGAAGGCCAACGGTGGCATGTCCGGGTGGCGCACGAGGTTATGGTGCTGCCCTATAAGCTCTTCGCGACTAAAACCGCTGACGCTGACAAAGTCATCATTGGCGTAGGTAATCGCGCTGGTAAGGTCGGTGGTAGAGAGGATGTTGGCATCGCCGGGATAATCCATATTGCGGCCAGTCACAGGCAGATTGCTCTTCATTGTGGGCGCTCATTATTGTTGGCAGAAAATCGGCAGGGCGTTCGACTCTAAGGTGTTTTTTTTCTGAAACATTGACCTGGAGCAGCATTTTGGCAAATGGCCATACTCGCGTTATTGGCCGAAAAATGCTCACAGACTGATCAGTCACATCGCCCAGGATATACACGCGCCATCGTAATTATTACCGAAAATGCAACAGTTCTTATCCGAATACTCTCTGTTTCATTCGAACATTTCCGACTAATTTATGTACACCTAACTAGCACTTGCTCTGCAAGAAGGTTTGTCGAAATGTCCAACAGTATGGGTATTGCCAGCGTTTTTGTTCTGTCTTCTTTGTTGTTGTCGCCGGTCGTAATGGCCGAAGAGTCGCAAGCGTTCGTGGCTCAGAATGCCGCCCGCGCCGCCGCACTCGACAACGCTCGCCACGCGATTGCAGAACAGGGTAAAGACCGCTTGGAAACCCAGAAAAACACAGCGTCCAAGGTTTCGGCGAGTGACCGTAGCGACAGCTGACAGGCGCCCAGCGCCCCCTTTGCTCTCCCCCCGAAAACCGCACCGGTGATGCATTCACCGGTGCGGTTTTCGTCTAAAGCCGCTGCTGATCAGCGGCTTTTTTTGGCGCGGTAAAAAGTGCCTGAGTTTGATCGTCCTTACCCCCTGACGATCGTTGTTTCGCACAATAAAAAACAGCCACACCTTCACCCAAGGAGTTAACCACGGTGAGCATTGCTTTACGATTCACACCGCTATTCGTTGCACTGACTGCAACGATGCCTTTCACAGCCCAAGCAGACGACGAACCCGCTGAAGGTTTCATCGAAGGCTCCAGCCTCAAATTGCTTAGCCGTAACTACTACATGAATCGCAACCAGCTCTCGCAAGGCCAGCGCGATAACAAGGAGTGGGGCCAGGGCTTCATTGGCAAGTTTGAGTCGGGCTACACGCAAGGCCCACTCGGCTTCGGCCTTGATGCGCATGCCATGCTCGGCCTGAAACTCGATGGCGGTGGCGGTACCGGCAACTCCAGCATCCTGCCGGTCAGCAGTACCAGCAAAGAAGGTTACGAGTACGGCAAGGCTCCGGATTCCTTCTCGACCGCAGGGGCGGCGCTCAAGCTCAAGGCCTTCGACACCGAGCTCAAGGCCGGCGACCTGTTCCTGAACAATCCGGTGATCGCCGGGGGCGAAAGCCGCATGTTGCCGCAGACCTTTCGCGGGGTCAGCCTGACCAACAAAAGCCTCGACGGCCTGATGTTCGACGCCGGCCAGGCCAGCTTCACCAAGCTCTACAACCAAAGCGGGCACAGCCGCATCGGCACCTCTTATGGCGAACTGCCAGACGACCGCGAAAGCCGCCACCTGAACTGGGCCGGGGTAGCCTGGAGTTCGATTCCGAACCTCACCGCCAGCCTGTATGCCGCGGAACTCAAGGACATCTGGAACCAGTACTATGCCGACCTCGACTACACCTATCAGGTGAACGATCTGGTCAGCCTCAACCCGGGCGTGCATTTCTATCACACCCAGGACACGGGCGATGCGCTGCTGGGCAACATCGACAACAACACGTACAGCCTGCACTTCACCGTCGGTATCGGTTTTCATGCGATCACCGCGGTGTATCAGCGCGTCAACGGCAACACCCCGTTCGACTACATCACCCAGGGCGACAGCATCTACCTGGACAACTCGCAGATCTACTCGGACTTCAACGGCCCCAACGAGCGCTCCTGGAAGCTCAAGTACGCGTATGACTTCGCGGGCCTTGACGTACCCGGCCTGACTTCGGTGGTGTCCTACTCACGCGGTGAACTGGACCTGACCAAAGTCGACCCGAACAGCGCAGGCTACGGCGAAACCTGGTACAACCCCGATGGCAAGAACGCGCAGCACTGGGAGCGCGACATCGACCTGCAGTACGTGTTCCAGGAAGGCAACCTCAAGGACCTTTCCGTCCTGCTGCGCTGGGCCGCCCACCGGGGTAGCCAGGGCTATTCGCAGGTGGATAACAACGTCGATGAATACCGAGTGATCGTCGAGTATCCGCTGAACATTTTCTGATCTGCGATGGGATCCGTTGGGGCGCCAGCAAGTATGCGGCGCCCCACATATAAACAGACCCCCGCCGTTCATCTGTTCAATTCGCCAATGTAACAAGACAAATCACTCTGGATCTTGTCCGACAATAAACAGATCCCTAAAATACGACGCCGCGCACTCTCCGTGCACCTTCTTGCTCATGACCTATGGTCAAACACTGGCAACCATGACTTCGCGCACCCGGCCTCAACGCTCTGCCCTGTACCGAAGCCATCCGGAACTGGTTCTTAACCTGGGCAGTTGCCTGACGGTTCTGGCAATCGTTGCTATCGTCACGTTTCTGTTGATGCGCGAACGTGCGAACGTCGAGCAGGCCGCCGTTCGCTCGGCACGCAACATCGTGCAGTTGATCGACACCGACATTGTGCGCAACGTGGAACTCTACAACCTGTCCTTGCGGGGCCTGATCTGGGCGGCACAGCGCCCGGAGCTGTTGACGATTCCGCCTGAGCTGCGCCATCAGGTGCTGTTCAACCAGGCCTTCAGTGTGCCATTGCGCGGCGACATCCTTTGGCTCGACAGTAATGGCGATGTGGTCGCCGACTCCGCCAGTACGACACCACGCAGCGCCAACTTTTCCGACAGCAAGGTATTCCAGGATCACCGGGCAAACCCTGGCCTGGGCCTGCTGATCAGCCAACCGTTCAAGGCACGGCTTGGCGACCTGGACTGGTGCATTGGCTTCAGCCGCAGGATCTCGGACATCCATGGCGGATTTGCTGGCGTCGCTGCCGGTGCATTGCGCCTGTCGTACTTCGACGAGCTGTTCCAGCGCCTGGACATCGGCCAGGAAGGCAGCATCAACCTGATCAATACCAACGGCGTACTGCTCGCCCGGCACTCGGCGGTGGACAACCGCCAGTTGGTGGGCAAGGACTTCAGTCAGGAGCCGAACTTCCAGCGCGCCATGCAAGAAGGCAAAGGCAGCTTTAGCGCAGCCTCGTCACTGGATGGCAAAGAACGTCTGTTCACCTTTTCCCGCGTCACCGACCTGCCATTGATGGTGGTCGTGGCCCTGCCCACTGAAGAAGTATTCGCATCGTGGCTGCGAACCGCACTGGTCGTGGGTACCGCAACAGGCGTGCTGTGCCTCGGCATTCTCTGGCTCACGCTGTTGCTGGGTCGCGAGCTGCGCCGCCGCCAGGATGCCGAACAAGGCCTGGCCACCCTCGCCGCCACCGACAGCCTGACCAACCTGCCGAATCGGCGGCGCCTGGACCAGGTGCTGCGCCAGGAATGGGCCAGGGCCAAGCGCAACGAACGCCCCTTGTCGGTGCTGATGGTGGACGTAGACCGCTTCAAGGCCTTCAACGAGCGGCACGGCCATCAGGGCGGCGATCAGGCACTGCGCAAAGTGGCCGCGACCATCCAGCGCTGCATCCGTCGGCCAGCAGACCTTGCCGCCCGTTATGGCGGCGAAGAGTTTCTGATCATCCTGCCGGAAACCGATACGCAGGGCGCCCATCAACTGGCCGAGAACCTGCGCCGCCAGATCGAAATGCAACCGCCGTACGCCAACGATGTGCAGCCGGTAACTGTCAGCATCGGCGTTGCCACCCACGCGCCAGACTGCCCGCAGCACAGCCTCGACGCGTTGTTGAGGGCTGCCGATGAGGCGCTTTACCAAGCCAAGCACAACGGCCGCAATCAGGTCGTTTAGCCTCAGCGCCGGCCGGGTGCACATCTGTATGCTGTTTTTCGACGGGATCTGTCCTTTGGCCCACCTGTCGAATGCATGTATCGTCGTGCCCTCGACGTCACAGGTTGTTGCCGCATCATGAACCCCGAAGCCCTTGAACTGCTGGTCACCCGCGAAATGCCTTTCGGCAAGTACAAAGGCCGCTTGATCGCGGACCTGCCCGGCCAGTACCTGAACTGGTTCGCCCGTGAAGGCTTTCCAAAGGGCGAGTTGGGCAGCCTGTTGGCACTGATGCATGAAGTCGACCACAACGGTCTGTCGGACTTGCTCGTTCCCCTGCGTAAAAAACACCCACGCCCCCGCCCCTGACACAGCGAGCCTGCGCATGAAGCACCTGCCCCTGTCTGAGTCCTCCCTTCTGGCCCGCGACGAGAGCTACTGGCAAAACATTGCCTCGCGCTACGACATCGAGCCTGGGCCGATCAACCTTGAGTACGGCTACTTCGGTCGCATGACTCGCACGGTCGCCGAGCGCTACCAAGCGCATATCATGGCGATCAACCGAGGCAATTCACTGCCGGTGCGTCAGCAGTTCGATCAGGTCGGCACCCTGCAGATCCACGCCGCCCTGGCTGAGCTGTTGCAGGTTCCAGCACACACGGTGGCCCTGACGCAAAGCGCATCGGCATCAATGCTGTCGCTGATCCGCAACTACAACGGCCTGCGCCCAGGCGATCAGGTACTGATCAGCGACCTGGAATACGACAGCGTGCAGCGCGCCATGCGCTGGCTGGCGCACCACCGTGGTGTGGAAGTGATCGAGCTGCGCCATCCGCATCCAGCCACCTTTGACAACCTGCTCGACAGTTACCGCCAGGCGTTCGAGCGCTACCCTCGACTCAAGCTGATGGCTCTGACTTACGTGACCCACCGCACCGGATTGGTGATGCCGGTGCAGGCCATTGCCGCCTGTGCCCGAGCACACGGTGTCGAGGTCATGCTCGACGGTGCCCATGCCCTGGGGTTGGTGGACTTCAGACTGGATCAGTTAGGCATCGACTTCGCCGCCTTCAACCTGCAGAAGTGGATCGGCGCGCCGCTGAGTCTGGGCGTGTTGTACATCGCCGAAGAACGCCTGCAGGCCATCGACCCCGACATGAGCGAGGCGAGTTACCAACGCGATGACATCCGCTCGCGGGCGCCGTACGGCACGCCGAACATTCCTGCCTGGATGACCTTGCCGACTGTATTCGAAGAGCACCGGGCCATGGGTGGCGCCGCCGTAAAAGGGGCACGCCTGAGTTACCTGCGTGACCTTTGGGTTGAGCAGGTGCGCGCATTGCCCGGTATCGAAGTGCTGACCCCGGACGATCCGCGCCTGTACTGTGGTATCACCTCATTGCGCTTTACCCGCCAGCCTGACCAGCCGGCCATGGTTCGGCGCCTGCTGGACGAGCACAACCTGTTCACCGTGGCCCGCGATGGCTCAGCCTGCGGACCGTGCATTCGGGTGACGCCCGGCTTCACGACAACACCGGACGATATCCAGGCGCTGGTCCGCGCCCTGCACGAACTGGCCTGAGCCCCCTCAGGCCTTGACCGGCTCGACCGCCAACTCGGCAACGTCGCTGCGCTTGAGCAGCGCGTACAACACGGCGGTCAGCAGGCTACCGGCGAGAATCGCCAACAGGTAGAGCAGCGCGTGGTTGATGGCGTTCGGGATCAACAGCACGAACAGCCCGCCATGGGGTGCCATCAGCTTGCAACCGAAGTACATCGACAAGGCACCGGTCAACGCCCCGCCGGCAATGCTGGCGGGAATCACCCGCAGCGGGTCTTTGGCCGCAAACGGAATTGCGCCTTCGGAAATGAAGCACAGCCCCAGTACCAAGGCGGCCTTGCCCGCCTCTCGCTCATTCTGGGCAAATTTGCGCCGTGCGATAAAACTGGCAATACCCAGCCCGATCGGCGGCACCATACCCGCCGCCATGGTCGCAGCCATCGGTGCATAACTCTGCGAGGCCAACAGCCCCACGGAAAACGCATACGCAGCCTTGTTGATCGGCCCGCCAAGGTCAACGCACATCATCCCGCCCAGCAGGATGCCGAGGAGAATGGCATTGGTGGTGCCCATGCTGTCGAGGAAATGGGTCAGCCCCGCGAGCATCTGCGCCACCGGCTGGCCGACCACATAGATCATCACCAGGCCCGTGAACAGGCTGGCCAGCAACGGAATGATCAGGATCGGCTTGAGCGCTTCCAGGCTGCTGGGCAGTCGCGCCCAGCGGTTGATGGCCTTGGCGCTGTACCCGGCGAGAAAACCGGCGACGATGCCGCCAATGAACCCGGCCCCCAGGGTGCTGGCCAGCAGGCCGCCAATCATGCCTGGCGCAAGGCCCGGGCGGTCGGCAATCGAGTAGGCGATGTAGCCGGCCAGCAACGGCACCATCAGCTTGAAGGCCGCCTCACCACCGATCTGCATCAGCGCCGCCGGTAACGTGCCTGGCTGTTTGAACGCCTCGATACCGAAAACAAAGGACAGGGCGATCAGCAAACCACCTGCCACCACCATCGGCAACATGAACGAAACACCGGTCAGCAGGTGCTTGTAGACACCGGTCTTTTCACCCTTGGCCGGTGCAGCCTGCCCGGCAGCCGACGCAGACTCCTGCTTGCCTTCGGCCAACGCTTTATCCAGGGTAGCTCGCGCCTGTTTCAGGGCAATGCCGGTGCCGCAGCGGTAGATCCGCTTACCGGCAAAGCGCTCGGTGGCCACTTCGATATCGGCGGCCAGCAACACCACATCCGCGTCGGCTATCGCCTGGGCGCTGAGCGGTGTGCGGGCGCCGACTGAACCCTGGGTTTCCACTTCAAGCTGGTAACCCAGTTGCTGGGCTGCCTGCTGTAACGCCTCGGCGGCCATAAAGGTGTGAGCCACACCGGTCGGGCAGGCGGTGATGGCGACAATGCGTTTGCCCTGTGCGACGGGCGCCGCAGCCTCGACCACCGGCTGATAAACCTCGGCCTTCTCGGCCGCATCGCGCAAGAAGTGATCAACATCCTGCAGCGCCTGCGATGGGGTGCTGCGGAACAACCGCTTGCCGGCAAAACGCTGCAGGTCCAGCGGGCCACTGCTGACCACCAGAACCCAGTCAGCCGCGTCGATATCCGCCGCCTGCAGTTGCCGCTCAGGGTGTGCCGGGTCGTGAACTTCGACGCTGGTGCCATAGCCCTGGCGGCGGGCCGCAGCCTCCAACAAGCGTGCACTGAGCACGCTGGAGACCATGGCGTTGGGACAAGCCGTGACAATCGCCAGTTTCATGTTCAACCCTCTTGTTCTGCTGCCGGGGTGTGGATACGGATCTCACGCTGCAACTGCACGAGGTACTGTGGGTCGGTAATGCCAAAGCCGATCTGGCTCACGGCCATGGCCGCAATGGCAGTTGCCCGCCGCAAGGTGGTCTTGGCGTCGTCGCCAGTCAGCAGCCCGTGGACCATGCCCGCCAGCAACGAATCACCGGCACCCACGGTACTGGCGACCTTCACGCGGGGCGGCGAGGCGTGCAAGGTGGCCTGGGCGTTGAACCAGGTAACGCCCTCGGCCCCTTGAGAAATCACTACTTCCTCAATGCCCAGGTCCAGCAAACGGCGCGCTGCGGCGTGCTGCTCGGTAAAACTGTGCAGCGGCGTTTCCAGCACTTCAGCCAGTTCGTCGGTGTTGGGCTTGACCAACCACGGCATGCTGGCAAGGCCGGCCCGCAAGGCCTCGCCACTGGTGTCCAGCGCCACCTTCAGCCCCAAGGCCTTGAGGCGGGCAAGCAGTTGTGCAAACCACTGCACGGTGACGCCAGGCGGCAGGCTACCGGCCACGACCACGGCGTCATGCCCCGGAGCGATGTGCTCAAGACGCTCCAACAGCGCCACAAAGGCCGATTCGTTGACCTCCGGCCCCGGGCCATTGATGTCCGTCACCCGCCCTGTGCCTTCGACCAGCTTGATATTGCTACGGGTCTGCCCCGGTACACGAATGAAGCCGTCAACAAAGCCACGCTGTACCATCAGCGCCTCAAACGGTTGAAGGTTATCCGCCCCCAGAAAACCGCTTACTGTCACCTGGTGCCCCAGGTCGGCCAGCACCTGAGCCACGTTGAGCCCTTTGCCAGCGGCATGAGCCTGCAGGCCTTTGCTGCGGTTGACGGTGCCCGGCTGCAAGTGCTCCAGCGTAACGGTGAGGTCCAGTGCCGGGTTAAGGGTCAGCGTCAGGATCTTGGCCATCAGAGTATCTCCACCAGCGCCCGCACATCGGCGGCGCTACCCTGAGCCAACGCGTCACGCGCCAACTGCCGGGTGTGTTCATAATTCAGTTCACGTACCTGAGCCTTGACCTCGGCTATGCTGCGCGCCGCCACGCTCAGTTCATCCACCCCAAGGCCCAGCAGGATTGGCACCGCCTGTGGGTCGGCCGCCAGTTCGCCGCATACCCCGACCCACTTGCCGTGGGCATGGGCCGCACGCACCGTCGTGTCGATCAAGTGCAGTACCGCAGGGTGCAGGCCATCGGCCTGGGCGGAAAGCGTCGGGTGACCACGGTCAATGGCCAAGGTGTACTGGGTCAGGTCATTGGTGCCGACGCTGAAGAAGTCCACTTCGCGGGCCAGCACCGGCGCCAGTATGGCCGCCGAAGGCACTTCGATCATGATCCCGACCTGCAGGTCGCTGACCTCGATTTCCTGACGCAGGCGCTCGACCATCGTCCGCGCTTCGCGCCACTCCTCCAACTGCCCGACCATCGGAAACATGATCCGCAGCGGGCGGTTGTCGGCAGCGCGCAACAGGGCCCGCAACTGGCTCTCCATGATCTGTGGCCGCTGTAGTGTCAGGCGAATACCGCGTACACCGAGGAACGGGTTTTCTTCCTGTTCGATCGGCCAGTAGGGCAACGGTTTGTCCCCCCCGACATCAAGGGTTCGCACCACCAGTGGCCGCCCGTCGAGACCATCGAGCACCTTGCGGTACTCCGCCTCCTGAGTCGCTTCATCGGGAGCGCTCTGGTGGGCCATGAAAATCAGCTCAGTGCGCAACAAGCCGATACCTTCGGCTCCGTGGTCGACCACCGCCGCGATACCCGCGCTTTCACCGATGTTGGCAAAGACTTCGATCGCGTGCCCATCCAGGGTGTGCGCCGGTTCCAGACGACGCGCACGGGCGGCCTGCAAACGCTGTTCACGACGGTCACGCTCGGCCAGTGAGCGCTGCAACAGCGCAGGCTCGGGCGCCACATGCAAACGTCCGCGCTGGCCGTCGAGCAGCAACGGCGTGCCTTGGGCAATCAACAACACTGACGCCCCCGCCCCCACCACCGCAGGAATGCCAAGCGCACGGGCAACAATGGCGCTGTGCGCGGTAGCGCCCCCGCGGGCGGTAAGAATGCCGGCAACACGGGCCGGGTCAAGCCGGGCGACATCGGAAGGCCCAACCTCTTCCATGACCAGCACATAAGGTGCGTCCGGCAAGGCTACATCGGCCTCGCCACACAACTGCGCCAGCACCCGGCGACCGACGTCGCGCAGGTCGGCGGCACGTTCAGCGAGCAGGGCATCGTGCAGGGCTTCCTGCTGTCGGGCTGCGCCATCGATTACCGCCATCCACGCGGCTTCGGCGCTTTCGCCCTGGCGCAGACGCTGCTCAACCTCATCGCCCAGTTCGGGGTCGTCGAGCATTTCCAGGTGGGTGATGAAGATTTCACGGATCGCCTTGGCCTGGCTGCGCTTGATCACCCCGTCGATATCGTCACGTACGGCCGCGAGCGCCTGCTGCAATCGCTCGCGCTCCACAGCAGGTGATTCACCGCGCAGCGGATAGTCGAATTCGCGCAACACCTGCACATGCGCCGGGCCGCTGGCGATTCCAGGGGCGGCCGCCACCCCTTGAATCAACGCACCTGCCACCGGGGCCTGAACCAGCGGTTGTATCACCTCGGCAACCACAGGCTCGAGCGCAAGAGTCGGCAACGGCTCAATCTCCTCGCCCAGCCCCTCTTCCACTGCCGCCAGCAAGGCCGGCAACGCGTCAGCCGCAATGCTTGGCTCGGCGATGAATTCCAGCACCTGCCCACGGTGAGCGCCCAGGCTGAGCAGCTTGCTCAAGCTCTTCGCCGAGACGGCAGCCTGGCCGGTTTCCGGCAAGCGCAGGCGAATTTCGCCCTCAAAGGCCTTGGCCAACTGCGCAAGGATTTTGGCCGGGCGCGCGTGCAGGCCATGGGCATTGGCCAGGGTAATGCGTGCGCTGGGCCAGTCGACCGGCACTTCGCCACCCAACACTTCCAATACCGTGCGGCTGCTGGTGGCGCGGAACAATTCCTGGCCACGGCCTTCGATCAGCAGTGTGCATAAACGTTCGAGCAGCGCCTGATGGGCTTCGCCCAGGCTGGCCAGACAGAACAACCCGTTCAAGGGCTGGCCTAGGTAACGCAGCGGTTGTGCCGGGGTCACGAACGCCAGGCCCGGTTGCCGCACCGTCTGCTCGCAGTGCAACCACCAAAGCCCATCGCCCAGCGGCAAGGCTTCGACTTGCTGGAGCACCGCCGCAAAGCCGTTCCCCACGCATTCGGCACGCCGCAGCAGGCGTGCACCGCGCCAGACCAGTTCCTCGAAATCTTCCGACGGCACGCCAAGGCCGATCAGTTGGGCATCCAGCGCCAACGCTTGCGGTGCGCCCTGCAGCAATTTCAACAGTGCCTCGGCAGAGGAAGCACGGCGCAGCGCCTCACCCAGGTCGGTTTCACCCAAGGCCCGGGTCAGCAGTTGCAGCAGCCGCAGGTGCTCATCGGATTTGGCGGCGATGCCAATGGCCAGGTAAACCTTCTGACCATCGCCCCAGTCCACGCCTTCGGGAAACTGCAACAGCCGCACGCCGGTGGTATGCACCAGGTCGCGGGTCTGTGGAGTGCCGTGGGGAATGGCGATGCCTTGGCCAAGAAAGGTCGAGCCTTGTGTCTCGCGGGCCTGCAACCCGGCCAGGTAACCTTCGGCGACCAACCCGTCAGCGACCAGCAGGTCCGCCAACAGTTGCAGTGCGGCCGGTTTATCCACAGCCGTCTGGCCCATGGATATCTGCTCTACGGTGAGCTCGAGCATGACCCTCTCCTTTGCAGCGCCAGGTGGGCGCCGAGGTATTGTTGTGGATATTTCAGCACAGTCCTCAGAGGTCTGGCCTTGGCGCCGGTGGCTAGCAGGGCAGAAAAAGCGCCAGCTGAAACGTTTAATCTATAATGACGATCACGTTACTCGATAATCTGCGATCTATGAAGCCCCATCTTGTCGGGCAACTGCGACAATAGTCGTCTGCGCTACTGCGATGAGATCGGCGAAACTACCCAGTCAGGCTTCGCAGCCAAGACCTGGTAATAACAAGGATAATTCGGTGAAACTCAGCGATATCGCTCGCCTGGCCGGTGTGTCTGTGACCACCGCCAGCTATGTCATCAATGGCAAGGCCGAACAGCAACGCATCAGTAACAGTACTGTAGAGCGGGTGCGTGCAGTGGTCGATGCACATGGCTTCACGCCCAACCCACAGGCCGCGGGCCTGCGCAGCAGACACACGCGCACCCTGGGGTTCATCCTGCCTGATCTGGAAAACCCCTCCTACGCGTGCATCGCCAAACGGCTGGAGCAAGGCGCCCGCGCCCAGGGCTATCAGTTGCTGATCGCCAGCAGCGACGACAACCCCGAGAGCGAGCGGCAGTTGCAG
Source organism: Pseudomonas sp. HLS-6 (assembly GCF_002753995.1). NCBI lineage: Bacteria > Pseudomonadati > Pseudomonadota > Gammaproteobacteria > Pseudomonadales > Pseudomonadaceae > Pseudomonas > Pseudomonas sp. HLS-6. Next base: position 961,763 of record NZ_CP024478.1, on the reverse strand, counting down.
CAGTTGTTCCGCGCCCGCCGTTGTGATGCCTTGTTTGTCGCCACCTGCCTGCCAGAAGACGACGACAGCTATCGGCAATTGCAGGCTAAAGGCCTGCCGATCATTGCCATCGACCGTACGCTGGACGCCGCGCATTTCTGCTCGGTGGTCAGTGATGACCAGAACGCCAGCCTGCAGTTGACCCGCAGCCTGCTGGAATCGGCGCCCATGCACATCGCCCTGATTGGTGCGCGTGCCGAACTGAGCGTCAGCCAGGCCCGTACCCGTGGCTTCGATCAGGCGCTGGAAGGCTTTACCGGCAGCATCAGCCACTATCAGGGCGAGGCCTTCAGCCGTGACTGCGGTCGCCGCCTGATGGGCGAACTGCTGGCCGATCTAGGCCGCCTGCCCGACGCACTGGTGACCACCTCCTACGTGCTGCTGCAGGGTGTATTCGACGTACTGCAAAGCCGTCCAGCCGACTCCCGTACTGTGCATCTGGGCACCTTTGGTGACACCCAGTTGCTGGACTTCCTGCCACTGCCAGTCAACGCCATGGCCCAGCAACACGGGCTGATTGCCGAAACGGCGCTGAAACTGGCCTTGGCGGCGGTTGAGAAAAACGATTACACACCGGGTGTCCATGCCATTGGCCGGACCTTCAAACAACGGATCTTTGCGGCCTGACCATGCGCCTGATCGACACCCACACGCACCTGGACTTTCCGGACTTCGATGCTGACCGTACAGCATTGCTGGCCAATGCCCGGGCCCAGGGTGTCGAACGCATGGTGGTGCTGGGGGTGTATCGGGACAACTGGCAGCGGATCTGGGACCTGGTGCAAAGCGACGCACAGTTGTATGCCGCGTTTGGCCTGCATCCGGTGTACCTGGATGAGCACCGCGCCGAGGATCTGCTGGCACTGAAAGACTGGCTGAACCGCCTGCACGGCGCGCGCCAGCTGTGTGCAGTGGGTGAGTTTGGCCTGGACTACTACCTGGAAACCCTCGACCGGGATCGGCAACACGCCTTGTTTGAAGGCCAGTTACAGCTGGCAGCTGACTTCAACCTGCCAGCACTGCTGCATGTACGGCGCAGCCACGCCCAGGTCATTGCAACCCTCAAGCGCTACAAGCTGGCACGCGGTGGAATAATCCACGCGTTTGCCGGCAGTTACGAAGAGGCCAGGGAGTACATCAAGCTGGGCTTCAAGCTCGGCCTGGGTGGCGCGGCCACCTGGCCACAGGCACTGCGCCTGCGCAAAACCATTGCGCGTTTGCCACTGGACAGCGTGGTACTGGAAACCGACGCACCGGACATGGCACCGGTGATGTTTGCCGGGCTGCGCAACAGCCCGGAACACCTGCCACAGATTGCCACCGTGCTGGCCGAGCTGATGGGTATTGCGCCCGAGCAGTTGGCCGAGGCCAGCAGCCTCACGGCCTGTGAGCTATTTGGCTGGTAACCCATCGTAGAGCGAACGTGCCTGATCCTAGACCCGAAACGCCCCAATCAAACGCTTGAGCTCCAGCACCTGGGTAGACAGTTGCCGGCTGGCATCTTCGGTCTGGTGCGCGCCGTCACTGGCATGCTCGGCGGCGCGGTTGATCTGCACGATGTTCTGGTCGATGTCATGGGCTACCGCGGTCTGCTGCTCTACCGCAGCGGCAATCTGCTGGTTCTGGTCGACGATCGTACTGACGGCCCCCAGAATGTTCTCCAACGCCTGCTGCACCTGCTCGGACTGGCCCACCGTCCCCGATGCCATCTGATGGCTGCTGTCCATCGCCTTGACCGCAGCGCCCACGCCACCCTGCAAGCGTGAAATCATCTGCTCGATTTCTTCGGTCGATTGCTGAGTGCGCTTGGCCAGTGTTCGCACCTCATCGGCCACCACGGCGAAGCCACAGCCTTGTTCGCCGGCTCGGGCCGCTTCGATAGCCGCGTTCAATGCCAGCAGGTTGGTCTGTTCGGCAATGCTCTTGATCACCTCCAGTACCCGGCTGATGGCCTGGCTGTCATTGGCCAACTGGTTGATCACCTGTACCGATTGATCAATCTCACTGGCCAGGCGGGCAATGCTGCCTTGCTGCAACGCCACCAGGCTGCGCCCACTGACGGTATCCCGATTGACCCCATGGGCGCTGTTGACCGCCGCCGTCGTGCTTCGTGCGACCTCCTGGGCCGTCGCCGACATCTGGTTCATCGCCGTGGCCACCTGTTCGATCTGCCCCCGCTGACCGCTGACCGCCTGGTTGCTGCGCGCAGAAACGGCATGCACCTGCCCGGCCTGGTACTCAACCTGCGCCACGGTCTGGCCAACCTGCTCGATCAGGTCGTGAATACGCCGCACCGTGGCATTGAACACCTGCCCCAACTCACCCAGCTCATCGCGGCTGTGGGCCTGGAAGTTCACGGTCATGTCACCAGCCGCCACCTCGTCCATCACAACGCCAAGACGCTTCAGCGTGCTGCGGGTCGAGGCATAGAAGCCGCTGTACAGGTAGACGATCAACAGGAATATGCCCGCCAGTGCCGCCACCAGCAGTGTCATGTGCTGACGGTATTCCCCCAGTCGCTGCTGCAACTCCAGGCGCAGAAAGTCCAGGGTTGCACTGTTGAGTTGGTAGGTCTGCGCCATCAAGTCGCTAGCCTGTTGATAAAAAGCTGGCCACGGCGCATCAAGGGTGTCGGCCATGACCACCTGCTCCTCGAACAGCTCACTGGCCTGCTTCAAAGTGGCCTGGCTGGCTGCAGCGTGCGCACCCAGGCTCGCCTTCGCCCGCGGTTCAGTGGCCAGGGCGTCCTGCACCTTGATCGCATAGTCCGCTGCGAGTTTGTCGAGGGCCTGCAGCAGTTCCTCGAAACGGGTACTGGAGGACGAATTGAGAAAGCCTTGACCAAGGGAATAGGCGCCCATGGCTCGCCCCTCACCCAAGGCCTGAGTGACCTGCGGGGTTGCGCTGATCAACAGCTCACTGAGTTGGCGGATGACACGCTCATCATCCTGGCTCAGCCCGGCCTGGCTGGCGATCAGCTTGCTCAGCACCTGGGCCTGGGCCAGCAGCTTGTCAAACAGGGCTGCCTTGCTCAACAAGGACGATTCGCTCTGCGCACGCTGGAACACGGCCAGCATTTCACTGCGTTTGTCCTCGAAGGCTCGCACCTGCGCCTCATCGACCGACACCGTGCTCAAACCCTGCAGGCGGGACAACAGTTGCTGTTCAAGGGCCGAGATTTTTACCTCGACATCTTCGGCCTTGCCCGACTGCCCCAGCACAGCATTGATCTGCACCAGGTTGCCCAAGGTTTCCAGATCACTGCGCAACATCAGGCTGCTGCCAAGCAGATCGAGGCTTTGCAGCTCGACACGGGTGGCATTGAGCTGGGCATACGCGTCGCGGACCAGATAGAAATTGGTCACCAGCATGGGCAGGAAAAACAGGACGCTGATCAGGCTGAACTTCATCCCGAAACTCAGGCGGTTCATCAGCGCAACGGCGGGATACAAGAGGCGCTTCACGGGTCGTCTCCTTGATTCTTATTGTTCTATAGGCGCAATGGCTCTAGGCCACCGGCGATGTTCACCAGGTCCTGTATAACGCATATCGATGCGGGGTTTTGTAACTTAAGGTTAACCGGCGGATCGAGCCCGAGCTCGATCCGCCATGGTTTCAGGCAAGGACGGTCCAGAGGGCGAAGCCGGCGTACCAGAGTACGGCGGAACGCAGCAGCAGTTCCCAGAGGGTGTCCAGATCGGCAAGGCCATCAGGGCCGACCGCTGCGCCCTGAGAGAGCTCACCCGCCGCACGGCCGGCGATGTGAATCAGCCGACCGGCGCTGATGTGCCAGTTCAGCAATTCGTGCAACAACGCACGGCTGACCGCAACGAAATTGCCGACCAAGGCAAAACTCAAGGCCAACAAGCGTACGGGCAGCCAATCGAAGGCATGCCGTACCTGCCCTGCACAGTCACGCAATGCCTCGTTACGCGCATGAGCCGCCGTCAGTGCCAACAGGCGGTAACCCAACGCGATGGCCGGGCCCAGCAGGAAGTACCAGAAAATCACCGCGAACAGGCTCTGGTAGGCCTGCCACAGCAGATGCCCTTCAACCCGCTCAATCAACATGGTTTCATTGTCAGCGGCCAAGCCCAGATCACGTTCAGCCACATGCAGTGCGGCCTGCTCATCACCACGCCGCCACGCATCGCGAAATGCGCCCAGCGACGCCTTCACATCACCACGTCCCAAGCTGTAAATCAGCACCAGCAAGTGGATCGGAAAGACCAGCAAACCATACGCCACCGGTTCCAGCGCATGCACGAGCAACGCCAGCAACGCCACCGGCAGCAGCACCAGAATGCCCAGCGCCCACCACGGATGGGTTTTGCCGCTACGCTCCAGTCGTGCCAACTCGCCAAGAAAGAAGCCATCGCGTTGCAGGCGCTGACGCAATGCCGAAAACTTCTCGATCCACAACACCAGCAACAACACCAGAAAACTCATGATTTCTCCTCGCTATCCTGCAGGGCGGCGCGGTAACGCGCCCAATCAAAGGCTGGGCCCGGATCCGTCTTGCGACCCGGGGCAATCTCACTGTGGCCGCGAATCCGTTCGCGGCTAATCGCTGGCCAGGCCGCCTGCAGTTGCCGGGTCAGCACCTGCAAGGCCTGATACTGGGCATCGGTGAAGGGCATATCGTCGGTGCCCTCCAGTTCGATACCCAAAGAAAAGTCGTTACACCCTTCGCGACCGTCAAATGCCGAGACACCGGCGTGCCAGGCCCGATCCAGGCAGGACACGAACTGGGTGACGGCACCATCACGCTCGATCAAAAAATGCGCAGAAACGCGCAAGGTCTTGATGGTCTCGAAAAACGGGTGCTCGTCAGGGTCCAAACGGTTCTGGAAGAACGCCTGAACCTTGCCGGTGGCGAATTGCGCTGGCGGCAAGCTGATATTGTGGATCACCAGCAGGGAAATGGCTTCGCCATCAGGGCGGGCGTTAAAGTTTGGCGAAGGGCAATGGGTGATGCCGGCAACCCAGCCGGTAGCACGGTCCAACTGCATAGAAATTCCTGAAAGCAACCCAAAGACAACGCCAGTATGCCCCGTCGCACAGGCAGATGTATCGTGAAAAAGTGTGTTCTCGAGTAGCCAAACCCTGCACAACACGCCGCTTGTTTGCTGCAACCCCTGCACGGGCTGACCTATAATCCCGGCCACTTAGCTTGTGGAGCCCGCCATGCCGAATTTACGCCTCGCCGATCTGACTGCCGAAATCGAAGCCAACGTGCGCCGTGCGTTGCTCGAAGACATTGGCAGCGGCGACATCACTGCCCAACTGATCCCCGCCGAACGCCTGGCCAAGGCCACCATCATCACCCGTGAGAACTGCGTCATCAGCGGTACTGCATGGGTGGATGCGGTGTTCCGCCAGCTCGACCCTCGGGTGGCGGTGCATTGGCAGGTCAGGGACGGCGACCGGGCCAGGCCCAACCAGATCCTGCTCACCCTTGAAGGGCCGGCACGCTCGCTGCTCAGTGGTGAACGCAGCGCCTTGAACTTCCTGCAGTTGCTCTCCGGTGTTGCCACCCACGCGCAGTTCCTCGCCGACAAGGTTGCCCATACCCAGGTCAAACTGCTCGACACCCGCAAGACGCTCCCAGGCCTGCGCCTGGCGCAGAAGTATGCCGTCACCTGCGGCGGCTGCCACAACCACCGGATCGGCCTCTACGACGCCTTCCTGATCAAGGAAAACCACATTGCGGCCAGCGGCGGCATCGCCGAAGCGATCACCGCGGCACACCGCATCGCCCCCGGCAAACCCGTGGAAATCGAAGTGGAAAGCCTGGCCGAGCTGAAGCAGGCACTGGACGCTGGTGCCGACATCATCATGCTCGACGAACTGAGCCTGGACGACATGCGCGAAGCCGTCCGTCTGAATGCTGGCCGTGCCAAACTCGAAGCCAGCGGCGGGATCAACGAAAGCACCTTGCTGGTGATCGCCGAAACGGGGGTGGACTACATATCCATCGGTGCCATGACCAAGGACGTCAAGGCGGTGGATCTGTCGATGCGCCTTAGCCTGTAAGGGCTCAGAGGGCTTACCGCACCTACGCGGCCCCTGGCCTGAAAAAACAAACCCCCGCTCAAAGGCGGGGGTTTGTCATCTACCTGCGCAGAATCAATGTGCCGCGTTCTGCAGGCCATCCAGGTAGCGCTCGACGTCCAGTGCAGCCATGCAACCGGCACCGGCCGAGGTAATCGCCTGGCGGTACACGTGGTCAGCCACGTCACCGGCAGCAAACACACCCTCGATGTTCGTGGCAGTGGCGTTGCCGTCACGGCCGCCGTTGACTACCAGGTAGCCGTCCTTGAGGGTCAGTTGGCCTTCGAACAGCGACGTGTTCGGGGTATGGCCAATGGCGATGAACACGCCGTCGACCTTGATGTCTTCGCTGCTGCCATCGTTGTTCTTCAGACGCGCACCAGTCACGCCCATGTCGTCACCCAGCACTTCGTCCAGCGTGGCGTTGAGCTTCAGCACGATCTTGCCTTCGGTCACACGGGCGTGCAGCTTGTCGACCAGGATCTTCTCGGCACGGAAGGTCTCGCGGCGGTGAACCAGAGTGACCTTGCTGGCAATGTTGGCCAGGTACAGGGCTTCCTCGACAGCGGTGTTACCGCCACCCACTACGGCCACCTCACGGTTGCGGTAGAAGAAACCGTCACAGGTAGCGCAGGCCGAAACACCTTTGCCCATGAAGGTTTCTTCCGACGGCAGGCCCAGGTAGCGAGCGCTGGCACCGGTGGCGATGATCAGTGCATCACAGGTGTAGGTGGCGCTGTCACCTTTGAGGGTGAACGGCTTTTGCGCCAGGTCTACGGCGTTGATGTGGTCGAACACCACTTCAGTCTCGAAACGCTCGGCGTGCTCCTGCATACGCTGCATCAGTGCCGGGCCGGTCAGGCCGTGGGCGTCGCCCGGCCAGTTGTCGACTTCGGTGGTAGTGGTCAACTGGCCACCAGCCTGCATGCCGGTGATCAGCAGCGGCTTGAGGTTGGCACGGGCAGCGTACACCGCGGCGCTGTAACCGGCAGGGCCGGAACCGAGGATGATCACTCGCGAATGACGTACTTCAGACATGACACTCTCCTGTCGACCTGGCCTGTAGCGGCCAGTGTCGTAACGCCGGGATCGCCGGCTGGAATAAAAAAGAACCTGCGAAGCACTTGGGGAAGGCTTTTGTCCGCAGGTCCTGAAAACAGTGGGTTACAGGCTCTTGGCGTTTTCCGCCAGGTAGTCGGCAACACCCTTGGCATCGGCCTTCATGCCTTTCTGACCTGGACGCCAGCCGGCCGGGCAGACTTCACCGTACTGTTCGGTGAACTGCAGGGCTTCGACCAGACGAATCATCTCGTCGACTTCACGACCCAGCGGCAGGTTGTTGACCACCTGATGCTGCACCACGCCTTTCTGGTCGATCAGGAACGAAGCGCGCAGAGCAACGCCAGCGTCATGCTCGATACCATAGGCACGGGTGATTTCGTGTTTAACGTCAGCGACCATGGTGAATTCGACTTCGCCAATGCCGCCCTTCTCCACCGGCGTGTTGCGCCAAGCGTGGTGGGTGAACTGCGAGTCGATGGAAACACCGACCACTTCAACACCCAGCTCACGGAACTTATCCATACGGTTGTTGTGGGCAATGATTTCCGACGGGCAGACGAAGGTGAAGTCCAGCGGCCAGAAGAACAGCACGACGTATTTGCCGCGCAGGGAGGAAAGCGTGAAGCTGTCAACGATCGAACCGTCACCCAGCACTGCCGCGGCATCGAAATCAGGGGCTTGCTTGTTAACCAGAATGCTCATGAAAACTCCTTGAAGATTGAATTCGAAGGCGTTGAAAAGTTGTGCGCACTGTAGCGAGGTGGCAGAGATTAAGGAAATATCCTTAGACAATCTACCTTATAGACGACCTCTATTTACCGTCTTGGGAATGGCCTGATCCTCTATGACCTACGGGTCACAAGCGACCTCGGCTTTTGTTACATCGCGTGTCGCCAAGCCTTGCCGGCTTTCACCGGGTGCCCAAACTCGGTAATGTCAGCGCGTTTTATCCTCACGCGGAGCCTTCTATGCAAGCCCCTGTTCTTTCTGGCCCGGACTACCTGCGCCAGGGCTTAACACTGGTACTCAGCCCGGGCCTGCGACTGTTCGTGCTGCTGCCTTTGACGATCAACCTGGTACTGTTTTTCGGCCTCATCTACCTTGCCGGGCACCAGTTCAGCCTGTGGGTCGACACGTTGATGCCCAGCCTGCCGAACTGGCTGAGCTTTCTCAGCTATATCCTGTGGCCGCTGTTTGTCGTGCTGGTAGCGCTGATGGTGTTCTTCACCTTCACCCTGCTCGCCAATATCATCGCCGCCCCGTTCAATGGCTTTCTGGCTGAAAAGGTCGAAGCGGTAATACGCGGCAGCGATCAGTCGCCGCCGTTCAGTTGGAGCGAACTGGTCGCCATGGTGCCGCGCACGCTGAGCCGTGAGCTGCGCAAACTGGGCTACTTCCTGCCACGCACCATCGCCCTGTTCATTCTGTCGCTGATTCCGGTGGTCAACCTGATCGCGGCGCCATTGTGGCTGGTGTTCGGGATCTGGATGATGGCCATTCAATACATCGACTACCCGGCCGACAACCACAAGCTGGGCTGGAACGAAATGCTCGCCTGGCTGCGGGAAAAACGCTGGAAGAGCCTGAGCTTCGGCGGCTCGGTGTACCTGGCGCTGCTGATCCCGTTCGTCAACATCCTGATGATGCCGGCGGCGGTAGCGGGGGCCGTGGTGTTCTGGGTGCGTGAAGACGGTGACAAGGCGCTAGCGCCGACGAAGGTAAGCTGACGCCTTGATACGGCCTGCCTTCTGGCAGGCCGTAGCGTCTCTGGTCAGGCCGACATCAGCTCGCCAGGTGGCTGGAGAACTGGCCCACCGCGCTAACCACGCGCTTGGCGCCGTCCTGAATCTCGACAATCACCGTTCCGGTCTGCCCGACCAGCTCCAGGCCTTGTTCGGCCTGACGCTTGCTGCTGTCGATAATGTCCACTGCGGCTTTGGCCAGTTGTTCGTTCTGCTGCACCACCCGGGCGATTTCCTCGGTGGCGGCGCTGGTACGCGACGCCAATTGCCGTACTTCGTCGGCAACCACCGCGAAACCACGGCCTTGTTCACCCGCGCGAGCGGCTTCAATGGCCGCGTTGAGCGCCAGCAGGTTGGTTTGCCCGGCAATGTCGCTGATGGTCTTGATGATCGAGCCGATCACCTGAGACTGCTTGTCCAATGCCTCGATACCCTCCGCTGCATCCTGCATGTAGGCCTCAAGGCCACGCATGACTTCAACGGTATTGTTCACAACCTCGGCACCCTTCTGAGCGCTGGCGTCGGTCTGCTGAGAGGTCTCGTAGGCAATGTTGGCTGCCTCGGCAACAGCTTGTTCCTGCTTGACCTGATCGGTGATTACCGTGGCGAATTTGACCACTTTGTACAGCACGTCGTGCGCATCGATGATCGGGTTGTAGGACGCCTCCAGCCAGACTTCACGCCCATGGGCATCAATGCGCTTGAAACGGTCAACGATGAACTCGCCACGGCGCAGCTTGTCCCAGAACGCCTGATAATCGGGCGAGTTGTAATCTTCCGGCGTACAGAACACCCGGTGGTGCTTGCCGCGCAGCTTCTCGAGGGTATAACCCATCGTCTGCAGAAAGCGGTCATTGGCCGTGAGCACTTCGCCGTCGAGATTGAACTCGATCACAGCCGTAGAGCGCATCAGCGCATTGATCAGGCTTTCATGCTCACGAGAGGTTTCAATGGTGCGGGTCAGGTCGCTGGAGTGCAGCGTAAAGTACTGCAGCCGCCCTGCGCTGTTCTTGACTGGCTGCAAAATCGAACGCAGCCAGGCTTCCTCGCCGTTGCCACGCAGCAGACGGAAAGCACCATTGAGGTGTTCACCGCGGGTGATGGCACCCCTCATTTTCGTGTAAAAATCGAGCTGTTTGACGTGAGGCGGAACGATTTCTTCGATGTTGCGGCCAACCAACTGGCTGCTGTCGTACAGCATCTCTTTCTCGAAGTTGCTGTTAACCGACTCGATACGGCCCTGCGGGTCTAGGTGCAGTACCAGCATCTCACTGTCGAGACTGCTTTTGACCTGTTCCATGGAAAGCAGGTCTTCACGCAGCTGGAGGATTTCTTTTTTCAGTTTGCTGTTGAACATTACCGCCCCTGGAGCGCAAGACCTTCAATTGAATGCATCTGCATCGGCCGATTGTTCGACATTCTTGAGCGCGCCAATACGAAATATTTCGGTCACACAAGCCCCGAGGTCAGGCGTCACAAAGCCGTCATGCCACCGTCACGCCTGCGCAATCCGCGGGCATGAAACTGTACGTCATGACAGCACATACCTTGCGCATCGCCCTGGTCAGCGAGACCTTCCCACCCGAAATCAACGGGGTTGCCAACACGCTGGGCCGCCTCAGCGAAGGGTTGCGCTCACGCGGGCATCACGTCGAACTGGTGCGCCCGCGCCAGGCAAGTGATTTACCTGGCACAGGCGACGACCAGGCACTGTTGTGCCGTGGCTGGCCACTGCCCGGCTACCCCGGCTTGCAATGGGGCCAGGTGTCGATGCACAAACTCCTGCGTCACTGGCGCCGGCAGCGCCCGGACGTGCTGTACATCGCGACCGAAGGCCCCCTCGGCTTGAGCGCCCTTCGGGCTGCACGGCGCTTGGGGATTGCCGTGGTCAGTGGCTTTCACACCAACTTTCAGCTGTACACCGTCCCATACGGTCTGGGCCTGCTGAAGCATGCACTCACCCACTACCTGCGCTGGTTTCACAACCGCACGCACACCACCCTGGTACCGAGTATCAGCCAGCGCCAGACACTGCAACGACGAGGTTTCGAGCGCCTGGGCCTGCTCGCCCGCGGTGTCGACAGCCACCTGTTCAACCCGGCGCGACGCAGCCAGACGCTGCGTGAACACTGGGGGTTGGGTAACGAGGACATTGCCCTGATGTACGTCGGGCGATTGGCTGTGGAAAAGAACCTGGGCCTGTTACGCCGCAGTGTCGAGGCGCTGTGCCAGGCTTATCCACAGCGGCGCATCAGGCTGATTGTGGTCGGCGACGGCCCTCAGCGGGCTGCACTGGAACAGCAACTGCCACAGGCGGTTTTCTGTGGTGCCCAACGCGGCACGGCCTTGGCCGAACACTATGCGTCCGGGGATATCTTCCTCTTCCCCAGCCTCACGGAAACCTTCGGCAATGTCGTGCTTGAAGCACTGGCGTCAGGGCTGGGCGTCGTCGCCTACGATGAAGCCGCTGCGGCTCAGCATATCCGCCACGGGCACAGTGGCGCACTGGCCATGCCAGGTGACGAGAATGCATTCATCGACGCCGCCAGTTGGCTACTTGAAGACAGTGAGACCTTGCGCCGGGTACGCCTGAATGCTCGCCAACATGCCAGCCGCCAATGCTGGCCAGCGATTGTCGAGCAATTCGAGGCCTACTTGCGTACAGCGTGCGAACAAGCGGCCAGCGTGCGCCAACCACCTGTCCCACTGACGATCAAACCGGGCTCATCCGCACCTCACGGGTGAACGAAGTCGCCCGTTAGAACGGGTTAGCCCAGGGCTTTCTCGATCGCCTGCACCACTGTCGGATCATCCGGCGCGGTACGCGGAGCAAAGCGGGCCAACACCCGACCATCCTTGCCAACCAGAAATTTTTCGAAGTTCCAGGTGATATCGCCTGGGAACTCCGCGCCTTCGCCAGCCAGCAAACGGTACAGGGGGTGCCGCTGCGGACCGTTAACGTCCAGTTTGCTGCCCAGAGGGAAATTCACCCCATAGTTAAGGCTGCAAAAGGCCTGGATCTCGCTCTCGGTGCCCGGCTCCTGCCCGGCAAACTGGTTGCACGGCAAGCCCAGCACGTTGAAACCCTTGGCTTTGTACTGCTGATAGAGGTTTTCCAGCGCAGCGTATTGCGGCGTCAACCCACACTTGGAGGCGACGTTGACCACCAGCACCACCTGGCCCTTGAAGGGCGCCAGGGGTAACTCCTGGCCATCCAGCGCTTGCAACTTCAGGTCGTGAAATACACTCATGACTAACTCCTCTATTGCCAATCCAGGCCACGGCGCCCTTTTGGCTCGCCCACTAAAAAGGCGCCCGGGCTGATCGCAGGTCCCAGTGGGTGCCTGACCGATCGTCCCGACCGCCTTCGCGACTTTCTGAGCTTAGCGCAGAAAATCAGTGGTGATGACCACCTTCGCCGTGGATGTGGCGATGTGCGATTTCTTCTTCGCTGGCGTCACGAACGTCAACCACTTTGACCTGGAAGGTCAGGCGCTGGCCAGCCAGTGGGTGGTTGCCATCGACGGTAACGTCGTCGCCGTCCAGATCACGGATGGTGACGATCTGCATTTGGCCGTCCGGCGCCGAAGCGTGGAACTGCATGCCGACTTCCAGCTCGTCGACACCTTCGAACATGCTGCGGTTCAGGGTGCTGACCAGTTCAGCCAGGTATTCGCCGTAGGCATCTTCAGGTTCGATGGCAACATTCAGTTCCTCACCGGCTTTCTTGCCTTCCAGAGCCTTCTCCAGGCCCGGGATGATGTTGCCTGCGCCATGCAGGTAGACCAGCGGAGCGCCGCCGGCGGAGCTGTCGATGACCTCACCAGCGTCGTTGGTCAGGGTATAGTCGATGGAGACAGCCTTGTTGGCGGCGATCAGCATGGGGCGAGACCTTTTGCAGAAGAATATAGAGCCATAAGTGTAACCAAGGCCTCGTCCGAAAGCGAACGTAACCCAGACAAACGGAATACCATGAGCGACAGCCGCATTCTCGGTTTTCATCAGGACGAGGACGGCCACTGGGTGGTCGAATTGTCCTGCGGCCATACTCAGCACCTGCGCCACCAGCCGCCCTGGCAATCGCGCGCGTGGGTGCTGGACGCCGACCAGCGCCAACAGCGTATCGGCCAGCCTTTTTCCTGCGGCTGGTGCGCGCAGGGTGTCGATAGCGATACCCTTGGCAATTGATTCTTTTGCACAGCTCACCTCGAGACGCTCGCATGCAGACATTTTTTATCGCGCCGACCGACTTTGGTGTCGGCCTGACCTCCATCAGCCTGGGCCTGGTCCGCACCTTGGAGCGGGCCGGCCTGAAGGTGGGCTTTTTCAAGCCGATCGCCCAGCCACACCCAGGTGATACCGGTCCAGAGCGCTCCACCGAGCTGATCGCACGCACCCACGGTTTGAAGCCGCCGAAGCCACTGAGCCTGGCCCACGTCGAGCGCATGTTGGGCGACGGCCAGCTCGATGAGCTGCTCGAAGAAATCGTCACCCTCTACCAGCAAGCCTGCGAGGACAAGGACGTGGTCGTCGTAGAAGGCATGGTGCCGACCCGCCACGCCAGCTACGCTGCGCGGGTCAACCTGCACCTGGCGAAAAGCCTGGATGCCGAGGTCATCCTGGTCTCGGCACCGGAGAACGACGTGCTGGCCGAACTGTCCGGGCGGGTCGAGCTGCAAGCGCAGCTGTTCGGTGGGCCGAAGGACCCGAAAGTGCTTGGGGTGATCCTCAACAAGGTGCGTAGCGACGAAAGCATGCACGCCTTCGCCACACGCCTCAAAGAACACTCGCCGGTGCTGCGCAGCGGCGATTTCCGCCTGCTTGGCTGCATTCCCTATCAGGCCGACCTCAACGCACCGCGCACCCGCGATGTGGCTGAACTGCTTGGCGCCCAGGTGCTCAACGCCGGGGACTGTGAACAACGGCGGATGAACAAGATCATCCTCTGTGCCCGTACCGTCGCCAATACGGTGCCACTGCTTACACCTGGCACCCTGGTGGTAACCCCCGGCGACCGCGATGACATCATCCTCGCCGTCAGCCTGGCATCGATCAATGGTGTACCACTGGCCGGCCTGCTCCTGACCAGCGACAGCAAACCCGACCCGCGCATCCTCGAACTCTGCCGGGGAGCACTGGCGGCGGGCCTGCCGGTACTGTCGGTGAGCACGGGTTCCTACGACACGGCCAACCAACTGAACCAGCTCAACAAGGAAATTCCGGTCGACGACCGCGAGCGCGCCGAGATCATCACCGATTTCGTCGCCAGCCACCTCGACGCCAGCTGGCTGCATCAGCGCTGTGGCACCCCACGGGAGATGCGCCTGTCACCTGCGGTGTTCCGCTACCAACTGATCCAACGTGCCCAGCAGGCCAACAAGCGCATCGTCCTGCCGGAAGGCGCCGAGCCCATGACCGTGCAGGCTGCGGCCATCTGCCAGACCCGCGGCATCGCCCGGTGCGTGCTGCTGGCCAAACCGCAAGAGGTACAGGCGGTGGCCCGCGCCCAAGGTATCGAGCTGCCAGAGGGCCTGGAAATCCTCGACCCGGACTTGATCCGCGAGCGCTATGTCGAGCCGATGGTCAACCTGCGCAAAAGCAAGAGCCTCAATGCGCCAATGGCGGAGCAGCAACTGGAAGACCCTGTGGTCATCGGCACCATGATGCTGGCGCTGGACGAAGTCGACGGGCTGGTCTCGGGCCTGGTGCACTCCACCGCCAACACCATCCGCCCGGCCTTGCAACTGATCAAGACCGCGCCGGGCTGCACCCTGGTCTCGTCGGTATTCTTCATGCTCTTCCCCGAGCAGGTGCTGGTGTACGGCGACTGCGTGATGAACCCGCACCCCAGCGCCAGCGAGCTGGCCGAAATCGCCCTGCAGAGCGCCGACTCGGCCGAAGCCTTCGGCATCACGCCACGGGTGGCGATGATCAGTTACTCCAGTGGCGACTCAGCCAGCGGCGAAGAGGTGGAGAAAGTACGCGAAGCCACCCTGCTCGCCCAGGAAAGCCAACGCGACCTGCAGATTGACGGCCCACTTCAATACGACACGGCGGCCAACGAAAACACCGCCCGCGAACTGGCGCCAAACAGCCCGGTAGCAGGTCGCGCCACGGTGTTCGTCTTCCCAGACCTCAACACCGGCAACACCACCCACAAAGCCGTGCAGCGCAGTGCCGACTGCGTCAGCCTCGGGCCAATGCTGCAAGGCCTGCGTAAACCGGTCAACGACCTGCCCCGCGGCGCCCAGGTCGACGACATCGTCTACACCATTGCCCTGACTGCGATTCAGGCCAACCGCTCTCTGGATAGTTGAACCATGCTCGCTTTTCTGCCCGCGCCTGTGCGCGGGATCATTGCCTCGTTGCTGCTGGGGCTGAACACCCTTGTGTGCTGTACCCCGCTGTTCATCGTCAGCCTGTTCAAGCTGTGCTTGCCGTTTCCGGCGGCACAGAAGCTGACCGACGAACTGATGCGCCACATCCACGAAGCCTGGATCAGCAACAACAAGGGCTGGATGAACCTGATCAGGCATACCCACTGGCAGGTGGAGGGCCTGCAAGGGCTCGGCTACCAGCACAGTTATCTGGTCACCAGTAACCACCAGAGCTGGGTGGACATCCTGGTGCTGCAGTACGTGCTGAACCGGAGTATTCGGCCGCTGAAGTTTTTCCTCAAGCACGCCCTGATCTGGGTACCGGTGATCGGGCTGGCCTGGTGGGCACTGGGCTTTCCGTTCATGAAACGCTACTCCAAGGCCTACCTGGCCAAACACCCGGAGAAGCAAGGCAAGGACCTGGAAACCACGCGCCGCACCTGCGCAAAGTTTCGTGGCACGCCAACCGCCATCTTCAACTTTGCCGAAGGTACCCGCTTCACCCAGGCCAAACATGTCGAACAGCAGTCACCGTTCCAGCACCTGCTCAAGCCCAAGGCCGGCGGCATCGCCTTCGTGCTGGATGCGATGGGTGAACAACTGCAATCGATCATCAACGTGACCCTCTACTACCCAGACGGTGCGCCGGGTTTCTGGGACCTGCTGTGCGGGCGGATGACACGGGTAGCGGTGCATATTCAGGAACTGGCCATTCCCGAGGAGTTCCTCGGCAAAAGCTATGACCAGGATGACGCGTACCGGCTGGCGTTCCAGCAATGGATCAACCGGCTATGGGAAGAGAAGGATCAGCATTTGGCGCAGTTACACCGTCAACGCTGATACCCGCAAGGCGGGTTACTACATACCGTAGCAATCCGCCTTGCTGGCCACAGGCCGACGGTTACTGGTACTGCTGACCAGGAATCGGCTTCAGGTTGACCTCTACACGACGGTTTTGTGCACGGCCATTGGCATCGGCGTTGCTCGCAACCGGCTGATCCGGGCCAGCACCACGTACCGACAGACGCGAACTGTCCACGCCCTGGGATGTCAGGTAAGTGCTGACAGCCTGCGCACGGCGCTGCGACAGGTCCATGTTGTGCTGGCGGCTGCCGGTGCTGTCGGTGTAGCCAACGATTTCGATGGTGTTCTGGTTGAACTGCTTGAACGAGTTGGCGAGGTTGTTCAGCGGCGAATAGAAGCTTGGGGCGATATCCGACGAGTCGGTGCCGAAGGTAATGTTGCCCGGCATGATCAGCTTGATCTGATCGCCCTGGCGCTGCACTTCCACGCCGGTGTTGGCCATGCTTTCACGCAGTGCCGCTTCCTGCTTGTCGGCGTAGTAACCGTAACCGGCCGCCGCTGCACCCACAGCTGCCGCACCGATCAGTGCGCCCTTGCCACGGTTGTCGTGGTTGATTGCAGCACCCGCGATTGCGCCGGCCAGCGCGCCCAGGCCGCCGTACTTGGCAGTTTTGCTCATTCCAGTGCTTTGCTGTGCCTGCCCTTGGTTATCGTAAGGGCTTGGGGTGGCACAACCGGACAGCATGGCAACAGCAGTAGCGACGATAATCAGACGACGCGAGGTGAACATGGAAAAGCTCCTACAGGGATTCTAAAGCACATCGAAAATTGGCAGACCTATACGGGCCTTGGAACGCGACAAACGCAAATAATTCCCTGGCTTAGGCCCGAACAAATGGATTTTCACGCATTTCATCACCCAAACGGGTGTCTGGTCCATGCCCGGTTATAACGGTAGCGTCCTCATCCAGCCGGTACAGGCGCTCTTTGATCGAACGGACAATGGTCGGCTGATCGCCGCCCCATAAATCGGTACGGCCAATACCACGACGAAACAGCGTGTCGCCAGCGATCAGCAACTTGGCATCGGCGAACCAGAAACTCATCGAACCCGGGGTATGCCCCGGCGTGTGCAAGGCAACCCCACAACCGCACGCCAACTCTTCGTCATCGGCCAGCCAGCGATCCGGCGACGGTACCGGCGTGTAGGGTACGCCGAACATCCGGCACTGCATTTCCAGGTTATCCCAGAGGAACTGGTCTTCCTTGTGCAAGTGCAGCGTAGCACCGGTCTTTTCCTTCAACAGGCCGGAGGCCAGGAAATGGTCCAGGTGCGCATGGGTATGGATGATACTGACCAGCTTCAAACCGTGAGCGTCAAGGCGCGCGATAATCTGCTCATGGTTGCCGCCCGGGTCGACAACGATGGCCTTCTTGGTAATCGGGTCGCCGATCAGGGTGCAGTTGCACTGCAAAGGGCCGACGGGGAAGGTTTCGCGGATCAGCGCGGGGCTGGCGGTTTGCATGAAGTGATCCTGCCAAAAGGTGATGGCATATTTTGGCACAGCCGGCTGAACCCGCCGATATCACTTTCGTGAAAACAGGCCGGTGGTCGATTCAAAACCCCAGCGCCAGCGTCTGCCTGCCTTCCAGTGCCAACAGGAACTGCTTGGCCGCCAACCCACCGGCATAGCCGGTCAAACTGCCCGAGGCGCCAATCACCCGGTGGCAAGGGACAATGACCGAAATCGGATTCTTGCCGTTGGCTGCCCCTACGGCGCGCACCGCTTTCGGGCAGCCAATCTGCCGGGCGATGTCACTGTAGCTACGGGTTTCGCCAAACGGGATCGTCAACAGCGCTTGCCAGACCTTGCATTGAAACTCAGTACCGACAAAGTCGAGGTCCAACTCAAAGCGCTTTCGCGTACCGGCGAAGTACTCACCGAGCTGCCGCTCGGTGGCCAGCAACACCGGGTTTTCAACCGCCTCACGCACGGCACTCAAGAGAACCCGATTGGGCTTCTCGTTTTCCCAGAGCACTGCGGCGAGCCCGGAGGCGCTTGCAATCAGGGTCAATTGGCCGACAGGTGAACCCATCATCTTGAATACGTAGGACATGCCCTGAATTCCATAAATCATCGTGAGGTCAGCAGCGCATCCCCATCTGAAGGCTCCAGATGAAATTCGCGTTTTTTTGACGCCAAATTAACCAACTCGCCTGTATCAACGCTACAGATTCTGATAAAAAGCGCGATACCGTAGCGGCCACCCAAGGAAAGGCCGCCGTTCGCCCAGGAAGCTAAAATGCCCAGTCCACTCGGTTACTCCTCTGTCTGGTACGCCTCTCTCAGCAACAACGTCCAGCTCAACAGCCTTTTGTTTGGTACTGCCTGGGGCAACGGCGCGAGTACGACGAACCTGACGTACAGCTTCATCAATCCATACGTCTCGCTTTTCGCCCGCAGCTACACGTACGACAACGAGTACCAGGCAAGCTATGCCCTGACCGCGCCGCAACAGGCCGCTGTCTCCAGCGCCCTGAGCAACTGGTCTGCGGTGGCCAACATCAAGTTTACCCAGGTCAAGGAAACTGCAAGCAACGTCGGCGACCTGCGTTTTGGCGGTTACGCCTACATGAGTGACGACACCGCAGCCTGGGCTTACTTTCCTGACAGAACGCCCAGTGCTGGCGATGTCTGGATCGGGCCAGCAACCAACATCAAGGCACCGGTCAAGGGTACCTATGACTACATGACCTTTGTGCATGAGATTGGCCATGCACTCGGCCTGAAACACCCCTTCAGCACCAGTACCTACAACTACACCGTACTGGCGCCAGAGCTCGACGATGTCCACTACTCCGTAATGAGCTACAACAACGCCTATTCCTTTGAGCCCACCTCGCCCATGCTGCTGGACATCCTGGCGATCCAGAAGCTCTATGGCGCAAACACCAAATGGCAAACAGGTAACAACACCTACCAGTGGGGCGCCGAACAATCAGTCTTCGAAACCCTCTGGGATGCCGGCGGCATCGATACACTTGATGCGAGCAACCAGAACGCCTCGGTGCTGCTCAATCTGAATGAAGGCCAGTTCAGCAACATCGGCAAGGCCTTCTATGACCCGAGCGGAGCTGCCATCAACAACGGGCTGGCTATCGCCTATGGCGCAAAAATCGAAAACGCCACGGGGTCGGCCTTTGGTGACACCCTGATTGGCAACGCCCTGAACAATGTGCTGGATGGTCGTGGCGGCAGCGACACAATGATCGGCGGTGCGGGCAACGACACTTATATTGTCGACAACATCGGCGACATCGTCAGTGAAACCAGTACGCTCAGCACTGAGATCGACACCGTTCTCGCCTCAGTCAGTTACACCCTTAGTGACAACGTCGAAGTGCTGACACTTACCGGCAAAGCCAACATCAACGGCACTGGCAACGCACTCAATAACCGCATCACCGGTAACGCCGGAGCGAACGTGCTGGACGGCGGTGCTGGGGTCGACACCCTGATCGGTGGCACCGGCAACGACACCTACGTGGTCGACAACAGCGCCGACATCATCATTGAAACCAGCGCCTTGGCCAGCGAGATAGACACCGTTTGTGCCTCAGTGAGCTGGACCCTGGGCGCCAACCTGGAAAACCTTACCCTGACGGGCAGCAGTAACCTCAACGGCACCGGCAACATCCGCAACAACGTGCTGACCGGTAACGCAGGCGACAACCTGCTAAACGGCGGTGCGGGTGCCGATACCCTCAGCGGCGGCCTCGGCAATGACATCTACGTGGTCGACAATATCGCCGACAAGGTCATCGAGGCCATCGACGAAGGCCGTGACCTGGTCCGCAGCAGCATCAGCTACACCCTGGCCGACAACGTCGAAGACGGCTTGCTGCTGGGCAGTGGCGCGCTCAAGCTGGTGGGCAACGCGCTGGACAACACCCTGACCGGCAACAGTGGCGCCAACGTGCTGGACGGCGCAGGCGGTGCTGATGTCCTCGACGGGGGCGCCGGCAACGACACCTACTACGTCGACAACCTCGCAGACACCATCATCGAACGAGGCGCCTCGCTCACCGAAATCGACAACGTTTTTTCAACGGTGAACTGGACCCTGGGCGCCAACCTGGAGAACCTGACCCTCATCGGCCTGGCTGCGATCAACGGCACCGGCAACGCCCTCAACAACCGCATCACGGGCAATGCCGGAGCAAACATCCTCGATGGTGGCGCGGGTATCGACACCCTGATCGGTGGCGCTGGCAACGATACCTACGTGGTCGACAACCTGCGCGACGTCATCATTGAACAGGGCACCTCGACCAGTGAAATCGACACGGTTCGTGCCTCAGTGAACTGGACCCTGGGCGCCAATCTGGAAAACCTCGTACTCACCGGCAGCAGTAACCTCAGCGGTACCGGCAACACGCGCAACAACGTCCTGATCGGCAACGCAGGCAACAACCTGCTAAACGGCGGTGCGGGTGCCGATACCCTCAGCGGCGGCCTCGGCAATGACATCTATGTAGTCGACAACATCGCCGACACAGTCATCGAGGCCAGCGACGAAGGCCGAGACATGGTGCGCAGCAGCGTCAGCTACACCCTGGCCGACAACGTCGAAGACGGCTTGCTGCTGGGCAGGGGCGCACTCAAGCTGACCGGCAACTCACTGAATAACACCCTGACCGGCAACAGTGGCGCCAACATTCTCGACGGTGCAGGTGGTACCGATACCCTCGACGGCGGCGCCGGCAACGACACCTACTACGTCGACAGCACCGACGACCTCATCATTGAACGAGGGACATCGCTCAAGGAAATCGACAGCGTCTTCTCTTCGGTCAATTGGACCCTGGGCGCCAACCTGGAAAACCTGACGCTCACTGGCAGCGCAAACCTTGAAGGCACCGGCAACGCCCTCAACAACCGCATCACCGGCAACGCAGGTGACAACCTGCTGGACGGTGGTGCGGGTATCGACACCCTGATCGGTGGTACTGGCAACGACACCTACGTGGTCGACAATCTGCGCGACACCCTCATTGAAACCAGCACCCTGGCCAGCGAGATCGACACCGTGCGCGCCTCGGTCAACTGGACCCTGGGTGCCAACCTGGAAAACCTGACCCTCACCGGCACTGCCAACCTGAACGGCACCGGTAACGGACTCGACAACGTACTGATCGGCAACAGTGCCAACAACACCCTGATCGGTGGAGCAGGCAATGACCAACTCAATGGCGACGCGGGCAACGACCTGCTGATCGGCGGCCTCGGCACCGACACGCTCACAGGCGGCAGCGGTGCCGACCGGTTCGTCTTCAACCTGCTGAACGAACTGGGCAAAGGCGATGCACGCGATATCATCACCGACTTCAACAGCGCCGAGGGCGACAAGATCGACCTGTCGAAACTCGACGCCAACGTCCTCGCCAAAGGCATCAACACCTTCAGCTTCATTGGTGCCGATGCGTTCAGCGCCGCCGGGCAAGTGCGCTTTGTCGATCACATCCTCTACGGCAACGTCAACGCCACCCCGGACGCAGACTTCGAGATTCACCTGGTGGGCGTCAACAGCTTCAGTGCGCAGGATATGATTGGCTGATGACGGTAACTCGCAGGCAGTAAAAAACCTGGGCAATCTCAACGCCAAGCCGACTTGTGTCTTGAGGCAGGAATAAAATTGGAAGTGAGCACGGTGGCGCACCTACCGTGGGAGCACACCTTGGTGGCGATGGAACCCGCAGGGTTCCCTGCGTATGCAGTTCATTCCAAAGACGGTACAGAAGACCCAAAGTGCCAATATTCCAGCATTAAGCCATGCTACATGCTGGAGTATTAGCACAATGGCAACGATACAGCGCACTTACGGCAGGTAGAGCCTGAACACGCCGCCGCCCAACGGCCCGCCGTTGCCGATTTCAATGCGCCCCTGCAGCCCATCGCGTTCATGCAGCGCAGCAATGCGGGCCGCGAAGTAGAGGCCCAGGCCGGTGCTGCCGCTGCTGGGGTTGATGCCCTGCACGTAGTCGCTCTGGCGTTCGAGCATCTGCAGGGGATAACCCGGGCCGTCATCGTTGACGCTCAGTACTAGTTGGTCGTCTTCTTCGCTAACGGTTATCAGCAAGGCGTGGCCGGCGTAACGGATGGCGTTGTTGAGGATGTTGGACACCACCGATCCAATCAGCTCACGATCAAAGAAGCCCAGCGGGTTGACGGTGTCGATCCGGTAGCTGGCCAGCAGGTCGCGGTGGCTCAGCACGTCCTGGTGAGCCGCCAGTTGCGCTTCGATGAAGTCGTCCAGCTCATGGTAGCCAGGGCACATCGGCAATTGGTTGACGCCCAGTTTGTAAAGGCCCAGCAGTTGCACCAGCATGCCGTTGAGGTGGGCGAATTCGTGTTCCATGACGCCCAGCTCACTGCCGCCACGTTGCGTATCAGGCAAACGGGCCAGCCATTGGCTGTGGGTCTGCATGAGCATCGCCAGGGAGTTTTTCATGTCGTGTACGGTGGAGGCGATCACCGTGGAGAAGTCGAGCCCCTGCTTGTTTTCGCTCATCCACCAAATGCCCGTATGTGCAGTTTGCGATAGCGCTCGTAGCGCGCGTCACTTTCAGGAATCCCGGCCACCCGGCTGAGGCAGGCGCGGCACTCTTCCAGTACGGCTGCGGTTGGCGTATCACCGGCCAGGCGCAGCAGTGCCTGGGTAGTGTTCAGGGCGATACTGATGTTCTTCGGCTGCAACACCAGTGCCCGACGGAACAGGTCCAGGGCGCCCCCCAGGTTGCCGGCCTGGTAACTGCGCACACCTTGACGGTTAAGGTCGACGGCTTCGTTGCCCCCACCCAGAATCGCCGGGTCATCGGTCAGGGTTGCGATGTTTTTCATCACCGCCGGGTCGTCGCCATACACCTCAACGCAGTTCTTCAAGATGCCGTTACTGGCCGCTTCCTGCCCGAGTTGTTGCAGCTGGGTCGCCACCAGCAAGGCGGCTTCGGCAGAGAAGAACTGGTCCATGCCCTCGATGCGAGCCATGGCCTGCTCGGTGAGCTTGGCGGCGGTCTCGGGGTCGCCCGCCTTGATCAGGCTGGTGGCTTTCATCAGGCGGGCGCGCACTTGCAGGCCCTGATCGTCGGTGTACTCCTTGGCCACTTCGCTCAAGGCCGAGTTGATCTCTACGCGCGTACGCGCATCCATGCCGCCGCCACCGTTCTTGCTGATCAAGGCCTGGGCCAGGCCCAGGTTGCTTTCAGGGTCTTTGAAACGCGAGTGCTGGCCCTGGCTGACCGCCTGACGGTAGGCGCGTGAAGCGCTGTCGAAGTCTTCGTTGCCCAGCGCCAGCTTGCCCAACAGCATCTGCCGACGCACTGCCAGTGGCGAAAGGCGCACCGCCTCTTCAAGCACGCTTTGAGCGCGCTTGGTTTCGCCGGTGGCCGTCAGTACGTCGGCCAGGCCGTCGTACAGGCCAGGCATCAGCGGGAAGGCCTTCAAGGCTTGCTCATAGATGCCCTGGGCCTGGCCAATCTGGCCACGTTTGAACAGTAATGCGCCAAGGGCGGCATAAGCCCAGGGCGTGGCACGGCTGCTGAGAATCGCCTTGAGGAATCGCTCAAGGTCTTCATAGCGGTTCAGGTCACGCAGGGCGTTGGCCCGGTAGCGCAGGCACAACGGCGCAAAACGCTGGTCCTGGCGGCAGAGGTTCTCGCACGCGGCCAGGACCTCGGCGGGTTTGCCACGGTCGAGCGCCTGCAGAATCGGCTTGAGCAAGGTTTTGCGCTGTACCAGCTTTTCCAGCCGCTGGGCCAGGCCGATCCGGTTGAACGGTTTGGTCAGGTAGGCATCAGGCTCATGTTCCAGAGCACTGAGCACCACTGCCTGGCTGCTCTCAGCCGTGACCATGATGAACACGCACTCATGGCTGATGAGCTTGTCGACCATCAGGTCTTCAAGGGTTTGCTGGCCGTTTTTCTTGCCATCGCCCAAGTGAAAGTCATGCAGGATAAAGTCATAGCGTTTCTGCGCACACATGCGCAGCGCCTGCTCGCCGCAGTCAGCAGTGTCGACGTCTCGCACGCCCAGCTCGCGCAGCATGGAACGGACGGAGCTGCGGAAGTCGGAGAAATCATCGACGATAAGAAAACTTTTTTGGCTGTAAACCAACATCCAAGGAACCTGTCATGGGTAGTAAGGAGACACACGCACGCAACGATTACAACGACAGGCTCAGCCTTTCAGCCCACTACGGCGCGTAGCTGACAACCAACGACAGTGGGCTATCACGCAATACAACACCGCCCTGTCACACACCCAATTGGCTCCCCAGACGATATTGATTGTTCCCCGAGCGCTTGGCGTCATACATCGCCAGGTCTGCGGTGTGGATCAGGTTATCCATACTCATGGCGTGGTCGGGAAATACCGCCACACCCAGGCTGGTGCCGATCACACACGTTTCACTGGCAATCTCCATCGGCATTGAAAGTGCCCGGATAATCATTTCGCAAAGCACATGAATTTCTTGTTGTATGTTCAGGTCGGACGACAAACCTTCGAGCACCAGCACGAACTCATCGCCCCCGATACGTGCCACTGTATCGGCCGTACGCACCAGATTCTTGAGGCGCTTGGCCGTGCTAATCAGGACCTGATCACCCGCCGCATGACCGTAGCTGTCGTTGATCGCCTTGAAGCCATTGAGGTCGAGAAAAATCAGCGCCACTCGGGTGCGCTGGATGCGTGCCTGCTCAAGTGCCGCCGACAGCCGCTGCTCAAGGACCAGGCGGTTGGCCAGGCCAGTCAGCGCATCCTGATGGGCCATGCTGTGCAGTTGGTTGGCCCAGGCTTTTTCTTCGGTGATGTCGCGTACCACCCCCATCATCTTGATGGCCTTGCCGTGGGCGTCCTTGATCACATTGCCGGTCTCGCGCAGCCAACGCACCGTACCATCGGGCCAGATCACCCGGTACTCCTCGTCATGGTTTTCGCCGGTTTCAATGCAGCGCAACTCGCCCGCCCTGACCTGCTGACGGTCGTCCGGGTGGACACTGTTGCAGAAGTGTTCATAACTGGGGGTGATCTCGCCCACCTGATAGCCGAACATGCCGTAGATGGCTTCAGACCAGTACAACTGCTCGGTGTCGACATCCCAGTCCCATGTGCCGATACGGGCAAAGTACTGGCTGCGTTTGAAACGCTCGATGTCATCAGGGAGGATGTCGCGCGCTTGGGCACATTGGCTGCAAACGCCCGGCGGCGAGCCCGCCAGTTGCGCCTGAAGCTCAGCCAGGCGAGCACTCAGGTCGCGCTCGCGGTGCAGCGCACGGCGCCACACTATCAGCAGCACCACGATGCCAAGGCACATCCAGAGAAGTAGCACGTTCAGGACTGCCGTCATGACAGCGGGGCACTCGATAATAAATGGCTAATCGCCATCTTAATCGAAGCAAGTTGTACACAAAAGCCTGCTAACCCGATGGTCCGTTTCGGTGAGGCGGGAACTGGCGAGCCTGATCGACTCGCCAGATCCACGCCGGTTCTACTAGCGGGTAAAGACCTGGGCCGTGGTGATTGCCATGTCCCCCCCCGGCAACTTGATCTTGCCCAGCGGTTTCAGGCTGTCGGCATCGAAAATCGCCACATCGTTGAAGGTACCGGCCAGGTAGATCTTGCTGCCGGCCTTGTTGAACGAGATGCAGTAGTAGGAGTGATCCAGGGTGGCTGCCTGGAGCATTTTTTTCTGCTTGATGTCGTACTTGGCCAAGCGGTTGAGCACGCCAAAGACCAGGTTAGGGTCCTTGGGCGACACCATGCCGCTGAAGTAGATCTCGGTCAGCGGGCCAAAGTCGACAGTCTTGGTCTTGCCGGTGGCCAGGTCGATGTTGAAGAAGCCGTAAACATAGTCAGCGGTTGCCGGGTCTTCCTTCTTGTCTTTGAACTTGGCGGCCGTGTAGAGCAGCGAGAAATCATGCCGGTAGGTCTGCTGGTTCCACACGTAGAGCACATCCGGGGCGCTGTACAGCGGGCGCTTCCAGTGCCGGCTCGGCACCAGCACGTCGAACTTGCCGGTCTGCACGTTGACCTTGTAGATGTCCGGCCCGGCGATGTACAGGCTGCCGTCGTCACCGGTCTGCATGATGGTCAGCTGGCGTGGCGCCGGGAAGCTGCGCACGGGCTTGGCACTCATGCCGGCATTGGTGGCGTAGACATCCAGGCGCGGCTGCTGCACTTCATAGCGATCGTTGAGCATCCGTGTCGGGTTGGCGACGGTGTACAACTCCTTGCCATCATGGCTGACAGTGAAGGAAAACATTGAACGAGCCTTTTCCCCCGGCTGCTGGGTAATGCTGGCATGGAACACCTGTTTGCAGGTGTCCAGCTCGACCCCGTAGATGTCGGCGTAATGGTTGTTCAACACATAGGCAATTGTGCGGTCTGGCGACAGTTGCACGGTGCCCGGCCCAAAGGCGTCCGGCATCTGGCAGGTCTTGTAGAGGCTGTCGGTGGCCAGGTCGAGAATGTGCAGGTTGTTCGGGTAGTTGGTGGTGACCATGTACTCGTGGCCACGGTTGAGCGCCTTGCCCTCGTCGGCCAACAGTGGCCCGGAGCAGGCGCCAAGCACCAGAATGGCGGCCAGGCCGCGCGTTGCAGTCTGAAGCATGCGGGTATCCCTCTTGTTCGGCTGGGGGCTCATTTGTCTTCCGGGAACACGGTCCCCAGGTTGCGCCAATTGTCGTTGGAGGCCTGGGCGTCTTTGTTCCAGTCCGGGTAGGTGCTCATCATGTCCGGCACCTGGGCCGGCCACCAGCAAGGGTCAGAGCAACCATACAGGTCTGATTCCATCGGCTGGCACAGCGACGAAACGCCACCGAAGGCATCGATTTCCCAGCCCGGGTCCGTGGTCGAGGCACACCCGGCCACCGAGTTCATGGCCACAACCTCTTCAATGCGGTTCTCGTCGGCAGCCTGTTCGAGCTTGAGCGCTTTGTTATTGATCGGCTTGAGATGCTTCATGTCAGTGGACCTTGCGCGGAGTGATGTAGCGGCTGATGAAGGCCGGGTTCTCGGCCATGATCCGGCTGTAGACTTCGATGCCGAAGTCCACCCAGTCACGCATCAGTTCGCAGTAGTGATAGGTCGGGTGAGCGGGGTCGCCATAGCGGGCGTAACTTTCGTGGTAGCAGCCGCCTGAGCACAGGTTGCGAATGCGGCAGCTGTCGCACCCGGTGTTGGTGCGGTCCAGGCGCTGTGAGAGAAAGTCGTTGAGTTCGACCTGCTTGACCCCGCTGTGGACGTTACCGAACGTTGGCAACGACGAGCCGGTGAAGCGATGACAGAGGTTCAACTCCCCCTTGTGATCGACCGCCAGCATCTTCAGCCCGGCCCCGCAAGGCAGCGCCTTCTTGTGCCCTTCATGAATATCGGTGATCAACTGGTGCAGGTTGGAGAAACCGATGCTTCGGTGCTCCAGCGCTGCCTCCAGGTAACGCCGCCCGAGGGCTTTCATGTTGGCGAACACCTGTACCAGCTCTTCGCTACTCAGGTTGTAATCGCTGATATCGCCAGAGGTCACCGGCGCAAAGCCGACCTCCGCAAAGCCCAGTTCGTTGAACAGGTGGTTCCAGATGGTTTCGACATCGGTGACGCCCCGGGTCAGGGTGACACGGGCGCCGACCGGGCGGCTGTCATAGCGCGACAGCAACATGTCGACCTTGCGCCGAACCACATCGTAGGTGCCCTGCCCACCGACCGTGATGCGATTGCGGTCGTGCACGGTCTTCGGCCCGTCGATACTCACCGACAAACCGAATCGGTGGGCATTGAGGTAGTCGACGATGTCTTCGGTGAGCAAGGTGGCATTGGTGGTCATGACGAACTCGACCCGCTTGCCCGCCTCACTGAAACGCCGCTCGCAGTAGTCGACCATGTACTCGATCAGCTTGCGGTTGCTCAGCGGCTCGCCGCCGAAGAACACCACGGTGTAGGCCGACTCGTCCGGCGACTCCTTGAGCAGCATTTCCACCGAGGCCACGGCGGTCTCGACATCCATCCGCTTGCCTTGCGAAGGCTTGTCCAGGTCCTCTTTGTAGCAGTAGGTGCAGCTCAGGTTACAGCCGGTGTTGACGTTCAACACCACCGTATTGATCGCCGTGCGCTCGACCCGCCTGGTCGCCACTTCGGGGGTCAACGGCGAACCGTCGCTGACCAGCTCCAGGGCTATCAGTTCGCGCAGGGTTTCATTGATTTGCTCGCCGCCAAAACGCGGGGCCAGGCGCTGCTGCAGCGTTTCGCTGGAACAGCCCTCACCACGCAGGACGTCGATGATTTCCCCGGTCAGCGCATCGCTGGCGAACAGCGAGCTGCTGGGGATATGGAACAACATGCGTGCGTCATCAACCTGCACTTCGTGCAGGTTGCGCTCCACCAGGTTCAAGGTAACGCCCATCGCAACCTCCTCAAGCGGGGCCGGGTAATGCCGGCCCCCTTTTCATTCCGCTGATATGGCTGGGGTAAGAGGCCCGTATCAAGGAATCGGTGGATTGTTCCAGCGCTGAACCGTGACGATCAGGTGCCCTTCACCCGTATGGGCTTTACCCGCATCGTCCACCGCCGCAATGACCTTGAGGTTGCCGGCGTTGTTGGTCGACATCTTGCGCTCTGGGTTTGGCCCGGCATCGCCTGGGGTGAACACACCCGCATCGGCCTGCATGCTGCCGGCAAACTTGACGTCTTCATCTTCGCGGGCACGGTCATCAAACGGCTCGACCTTCCATTGCGCCGGGAACACACCAATGCGGTAGGCCTTGCCGTCCGCGCTGCGGCCCCAGGCTTCGGCGTCGAAGCGGCCTTGAACCTTCGGTGTCGAACCACCGTTGTCACCGATACGGGCCACCGAGAACGCCGGCACTACCTTGACCTCGGCAATGTCGCGGTACACCGCCAATTGCTGGCCCTTGAGTGCACCGACAGTCACCTCGCGCAACCCTGCCGGAGCATCGGCGGCGGCCTTGAGCAGCACGCGCACACGTTGCGGGCTCTGCTCCAGCACCTTGACCACTTCAACCCCCTTGCCGAACGATGGCGTACCGTTCAGGCCACTGCCGATCAGGCTGACTTCGGTTTCGCTGCCGGCCTTCAGGTAACCCGGCTGAACCGCCAGCAGTTGTGGGTGATCATGCCGCGCGGCGATAAAGTCCAGGCCACGCTCATCGTGCGCGGTCTCAAACATCCGGCCCTTGAGCTGCGCGCCATTGGCAGCAAAAACCTGGCGCATTTTCACCCCGTCGATATCGACGTTACCGCGCCACTCATAACCACTGTAGAGAATGGCCGTACCCTGGCCCTTGAACGGGCTGCCATCGGCGTACTGGCCATCAACACTGAGGGTGAAATGATCGCCCTCGGCAGCGGTAACCTTCATCACCCCGTTAAGCTCGCCCTTGCCTGGCAGGTGGCCGCTGAACGTCCAGTCACCGACCAGGGCCTGAGCCTTGGGCATCGACTTTTGCCAGTCGGCCCAGGCCTTGCTGTCGAGCGGGTAACGCTTGGCCAGCAATGGCACCATTTCCTTGCGGGCCAGGTCGAACCAGTCGCGGTCGCGAGACAGTGCCTGATACTCCAGCGACGGCCACTGACCGAGGTGGAAGTTCACCAGGTGCTCCCACTCCTGCGCCGGGCGACGCTGCAAGGCCACCCGTGCCCCCGAGTGGCAACGACCGCACATCTGCTTGGTCTGGTCGTCGAACTGCTCGACGGTGTTCAGGCGACGCTCCAATGCATAACGCACACCGTCGGTTTCGCTGGGTGCCAGGCCTTGGTTGTCGGCCAGGTACTTGACCAAGGTGCGGCGATCTTCATCGCTGATCTTCAACTGGTGCATGGTCTGCATGCGCGCAATGCTCATCAGCCACCCCTCGGGGGTTTTGCGCTGATGGCTGATGCGGCTAAAGGCATTCTCACCCTCAGGCGTATGGCAACCCATGCAGGTTTCCTTGAGGATGGCCTGGGCTTCGCGTGCCTGGCTGGTCTGGGGCTGCAAGGCAAGGCTTACCGCCAACGCCAGCAGGCCACCGGCACTGGCGAACCGGAATGTTCTCTTCATCGATGTCTGACCTCCCACGGGGCTTATTCTTATCGTTGTTTTTTAGTGGTCTCTTCCTGCCGGCCGGGATGGATCAGGCAATGCACAGGCTGAAGAGGTACTGTCAGTAGCGATACATATTGCATGCCAAGAACTCAAAACCCCGTTCCTACAGGGCTTCCAGCACTTTTACCGCTTGCGCTGCGTTTAATTTCGCGACAGCTGTAGCACTCTGAGACGGCGCGACAGAACGGCTTGCACTTTACCGTTCTGGCACAAAATGCCATCATTGAGCCACTTTCCATCAGGGCTCCCACGCCCTGCATGTCATAAAAAACCATCATAAGACAAGCACCTCTCGCGTGACTCGACGGTGCGTTGCATCACCCCTTGCCTGCACAACCTGACGACGCCGTGGTCTACCACCCTAAGAGCGCCGCATTGACGCTGGCCCGCGAATGGCTTCGCAGGTCGCGCTTGTTGCTGCCACAAGGAATACACAGATGCTCTTGAGAACGATGAAAATTTCCCGCCGCGCGGGCCTTGGCTTTGCCTTGATCGCGCTTATGGCGCTGCTGCTCGGAAGCTTCTCGCTGCTGGAAATGCGCCGCATGAACGAACAGTCGCGTGTGGTTGATCGCAACTGGCTGCCTTCGATTCTCGCCCTCAATGACACGGCTCTGAGCGTATCGCGCATACGGACAATCACCCTGCGCCTGCTGACCGTACGCACCGACGCGGACATGCGAAGCAACCTGGAACGTCTCTCTGAGCTCAAGCAACAGCTGCAAACTCAACAGCACAACTATGAGCAGCTCATTAGCCTGGACGAAGAAAAGGTCGCCTACGAAGGCTTCCTGCGCGCCAAGGCGCTGTACATGACTGAGCAGGAAAAACTCAGCGCGCTGGCGCAGCAAGGGCATCAAGACCAGGCCATTGATGTTGCCAACGGCAGCCTCTATGAACATGCCGATGCCATGGTCAAGGCCTTGATCGCACTGGTCGACCTGAACAAGCAAGGGGCCAAGCAGGCCTCTCTGGAAAGCGACACGGTATTCAGTAATGCCAATGAACTGGTCATGACCATGATGATTGTCGTCGTGCTGCTGACGGTCGTGCTCGCCATTGTCCTGACCCGCAGCATCGTGCGCCCGCTGAGCCAGGCTGTGAGCGTCGCCGAAGTGATCGCCAGTGGCGATCTGTGCAGCGAAGTGACCGTGGTCGGCAGCGACGAACCGGCACAACTGCTGCAGGCACTCAAGCGCATGCAGGCCAGCCTGCGCACGACCATTCAGCGCATCGCCGACTCTTCCAGCCAACTGGCGTCGGCCGCAGAAGAGCTGCAAGCCGTCACCAATGACTCCACCAAGACCCTGCTCCAGCAGAGCAACGAAGTGGAACAGGCGGCAACGGCGGTCAACGAAATGACCACCGCGGTAGAGGAAGTCGCCCGCAATGCGGTCAGCACTTCCGAGGCCTCGGGCGAAACCGACCAGACCGCACGCCATGGTCGTCAGCAGGTGCAACAGACCGTCGATTCCATTGGCCTGCTGGCCGAAGACGTCACCCGTACCTGTGAACAGGTTGAACACCTCGCCGGTGATGTGCGCAACATTGGCCAGGTGCTTGAAGTGATTAGAGCGATTGCCGAGCAGACCAACCTGTTGGCCCTCAACGCCGCGATCGAAGCGGCGCGCGCTGGCGATGCGGGCCGTGGTTTTGCCGTGGTGGCCGATGAAGTGCGGGCACTGGCGCACCGTACTCAGCAGTCGACCCAGGAAATCGAGTCGATGATCGGCACCATCGAACAGGGTACCGAGGGCGCAGTCAGTGCCATGCGCAGCAGCAATGA
Source organism: Pseudomonas sp. HLS-6 (assembly GCF_002753995.1). Classification (NCBI taxonomy): domain Bacteria; kingdom Pseudomonadati; phylum Pseudomonadota; class Gammaproteobacteria; order Pseudomonadales; family Pseudomonadaceae; genus Pseudomonas; species Pseudomonas sp. HLS-6. The sequence goes on along the minus strand of NZ_CP024478.1, from coordinate 929,742 downwards.
ACGGGCACACGCCACCCTGGATGCCGCACTGGCCTCAGGCCATGCGCTGGAACAGATTACCCAGGCCATTGCCGCCATCAACGAACGCAACCTGGTGATTGCCAGTGCCAGCGAGGAGCAGGCCCAAGTCGCCCGCGAGGTAGATCGCAACCTGATCAACATCCGCGACCTGTCGATGCAAACCTCGGCCGGCGCCAACCAGAGCAACGCCGCCAGCCAATCACTGGCACACCTGGCCGTGCAACTGAACGGGCTGGTGGCACAGTTCAAAGTCTGACCCTGTAGCAACGCCCTCTGCGCAGGGCGTTGTTTTCAACAGGGCAGTTGTCGCGTCTCAACACTGTCTCAGTTTGAGACGCCAGAACCCGCCTCGAGCAGCCAAGCCCCCTGTTTTCAGGGGTTCTTGAGCTTGGCACAAGGGTTGCGAATACCCACGGCATTCACTCACAAGAACGAGGTTTGCCATGTCCGCCACTGCCCCCCTGCTGCCTGCCGTTGAGGCGTTTCTGCAGCGTGCTCCCCGTATGTTGATCGGTGCCGATTGGGTTGAAGCCACCGACGGTGCGCTGATGACGCTGCGCAACCCTGCCACTGGCGAACCGTTGTGCCAGGTGCCCAGCGCCACGCCAGCCGATGTCGAACGCGCCGTGCTCGCCGCCCGCAAGGCCTTTGACGACTCTGAGTGGAGCCGCACCCGCCCGCGCGAACGGCAGAACCTGTTGTGGCGCCTGGCCGACCTGTTGGAGCGGGACGCCGAGATCGTGGCCCAGCTCGAATGCCTGAACAACGGCAAGAGCGCCGCCGTGGCACGGGTGATGGACGTGCAGCTGTCCATCGACTTTCTGCGCTACATGGCCGGCTGGGCCACCAAGGTCGAAGGCAGCACGGTGGATGTGTCGATGCCGCTGATGCCCGCTGATCAGTTTCACGGTTTCATTCGCCGTGAAGCCGTCGGTGTCGTCGGCGCTATCGTGGCCTGGAACTTCCCGCTGCTGCTGGCCTGCTGGAAGCTCGGCCCGGCGCTGGCAACCGGGTGTACGGTGGTACTCAAGCCCGCCGATGAAACCCCGTTGAGCGCCCTCAAGCTGGCCGAACTGGCCCTCGAAGCCGGCTACCCGGCCGGGGTCTTCAACGTGGTCACCGGCACCGGCGTCGTCGCTGGCGATGCCCTGACCCGTAACCCACGGGTGGATAAGCTGACCTTCACCGGCTCGACCGCTGTCGGCCAGCAGATCGGCAAGATCGCCATGGACAACATGACCCGGGTCACCCTGGAGCTGGGCGGTAAATCACCCACCATCGTCATGGCCGATGCCGACCTTGCCAGCGCGGCGGCGGGTGCTGCCAGTGCGATTTTCTTTAACCAGGGGCAGGTCTGCTGCGCCGGTTCGCGGCTATATGTGCAGCGCAAGCATTTTGACAATGTGGTCGCCGATATCGCCGGTATTGCCAACGCCATGAAGCTCGGCAACGGCCTGGACCCCAGCGTAGAGATGGGCCCGCTGATTTCCGCACGGCAGCAACAGCGGGTGTTCAACTACATCGAGCAAGGCCGCAACAGCGGTGCCAGCATTGCCTGTGGTGGTGAACAGTTCGGTCCCGGCTACTTCGTCAAACCAACGGTCATCGTCGATGTCGATCAGCGTCACCCGCTGGTGCAGGAAGAAATCTTCGGCCCGGTGCTGGTGGCGATTCCATTCGATGACGAGGCCGACGCCCTGCGCATGGCCAACGACAGCCCTTATGGTCTGGGTGCGAGTATCTGGTCGAACGACCTGGCCGCCGTCCACCGGATGATCCCACGCATTCGCTCCGGCTCAGTCTGGGTCAACTGCCACAGCGCCCTCGACCCGGCGCTGCCGTTCGGTGGCTACAAGATGTCCGGTGTGGGCCGCGAGATGGGCGCAGCAGCCATCGAGCACTACACCGAGCTCAAGTCGGTGTTGATCAAGCTGTAAGCCTCAGGGGCGATAGCCCTGACTGAGCAACCAGCTGCGGATCATCCGCGCCTGCTCAGGCTCCAGACCGGCCAGCACCTGCTCGGCCGGTTCGTGCTTCAGACGCTTCACCAACGGCGCCACCGCCACGCCCTGTACATGCCAGATCCCCATTGGCTGATCAGGGCTGACCACCAGCTCCACTTCATCCACCCAGCCATCCCGAAGCACCGGGCCGGCCTGCACCTGCAAGGCAGCAAAGTCCGCCTCCCGGTGTGCGGGCGCCTGGTCGGGCCAGCAGCTGCGAGCCCGCCAGAACGGCGCATCAGGCCATTGTTGCTCCTGGGCGTAGAAGTCTCGCCCATTACGGGCAAAGCGCCAGAACAGGTGCTCGACCCGTTGCTGGTGAAACTGCAACGCCAACGCCGCACGTTCAGGCCGTTGCAGCAGCGTATTGATCACCGCTGGCGCCTGCAATGCCGACGACAGCGATTGAAAGATACCGTTGCCCGACAAGGGATCAACGGCCATCGCTGCATCGCCAACACGCAGCCAGCCCTCTGCGCCGGTCTGCCGGCTGAGAATGGCTGTGCTGCTGCGGGCATGCAGGTGCAGGTCGTGTTCCTCGGCGGCACCGAAAAAGCGACAGGCCATTTCCGATTGCTGACGCCGTGCACGGCAGTAGTCCAACAGCGCGGCCTTGTCCGGCAGTTGAGTGCTGACAACGTCGAGGGTCAGTTGCCAGTAGCAACGACCATCCGCTTGGCGTGCCATCCACGCCCAACCATCGGCAAAACTCTGCACCGCGCTGGCATTCGGGCCCGGTTGCCCTTGCCAACGGTTCAACAGGCTCAGGGTTTCCGGCCCGCGCCAGGCCCTGCCCGACGACGCCTTGCTCGCCTGCGGTGCCTGTCGACCACGGGCCTCCACCAGAAAATCAGCAAACACGGGCGCCGCACCTTCAAGCGTGACACCCATCTGACCAGCGTCACGCTCGACACTCAGCACCCGCCCTTCGATCAGCGCTACCCCCGCCGCGTGCAGATCATCGCGCAGGCCTTGATCAAAGCGCGGTCGGTCGAGCAGGTATTCCAGGTTCTGCGCCGTGCGCTGCCCGTTCCACTGCACCTGCCGCTGCGAAGGCTCGCTGGCAGCGGCCAAGGCACGCAACAACCCCGCCCCACGCAGGCCTTCGAGTACACGCGGTGAAACGCCCTCAAGGGCCGCAAAACGGCGCCACTCACTGACCACGCACACGTCATGGCCGAGCCGCCGCAAGCCCAGGGCGACGGCAGCACCCGCCGGCCCGGCGCCCAGCACCAGTACCCGGCTCATGGCGCCAGCCGCCGTTCAGGGCCGTGATAGTGTGCCTGCTCATGCAGCCAGTCACGGATCCCTTGATTGCTGGCATCCGGGTGCTGCTGCAAGAATGCTGCGAGATGTCCGGTCAGGGCCGCACACCCCAGGCTAGCCCCCGACAGCCGCCCATCGGCACTGCGCACACAAGCCCCCACATCGGCCTGGGCGCTGCCCAGCCAGCTCCACTGCTGCGGCAGGCAACGGGCATCGCCGGTCACCCGCAACACCCCTGGGTAGGCTGCTGGGTACACCGGTGAACCTTGCGCCGGGCTCGAAGCACACAGCAGGATGCCGGCCTCCACCGCCAAGGCGCAGGCCTGGCGCAGTACGGGGCGATCTTCGCGCAGCCCCAGGCTCAGGTTGATCACCCGCACCTGGCAGGCCAGCAGCCACTCAATGGCAGCGGCAACCTGCAAGGCACTGGTCACCCCACGGCCATCGAACACCTGCGCCACATACAAACGCGCCTCGCCAGCACGCTCAAGGATGGCCGCAGATACCGCGCTGCCATGGCCCAGTGCATCTGCTTCAGCTTCGTGCTCAAGCAAACCGGCGTGCGCCAAGGCAAACCGGCGGGCAGCCGCAGGCGGCTGCCCGCTGAGGTCATGGCCACTGTCGACCACGCCAATACGCACCTCAGGCTTCATGGCTCACGGCTCCAGTTGTGGATAACTGACCGTCAAACAATTCCAGGCGCAGATCGGCATCGGCCAGGGTCGAAGAACGGTGACTGATCAAAATCCGCGTACGCCGACGGAACAGCTGATCAATTGCGCCGATTACCTCACGCTCAGTCGCTTCATCGACCGCAGAGGTAGCTTCGTCCAGCACCAGAATCAGTGGATCCTGAAGCAAGGCCCGGGCAATCGCGATGCGCTGCTTCTGCCCACCCGACAACTGCTGGCCGCGCTCGCCCAAAGGGCTGTCGAGGCCTTCGGGCAAGCTGGCGATCAGGCTGTCCAGTTGCGCCAGACGTGCAACCTCGGCAATGGCTTCACGACTGGCATCCGGCACGCTGTAGGCGAGGTTGTCGGCCAGGCTGCCGCGAAACAGCACAATGTCCTGGCTGACCACCGCGACCCGGCGGCGCAGCTCGAACAGGTCCAGCTCACGCAGGTCGCAGCCGCCCAGCACGATTCGCCCGGCCTGGGGATCGTAAAAACGCTGCAGCAGGTCGATCAGGGTCGATTTACCCGCGCCGGAAATACCACTCAATGCCACTTTGCAGCCTTGAGGAATCGACGCCTGTACCTCACGTAACAACGGCGGCCGACCGGGGTGGGCGAAACACACCCCCTCGAACTGCAAGTCAGCCGTGCTCGGCATCGCACGGGGTGATGCCGGGTTGACCACGTTCGGCACCTCACCGCGCAGCTCCATCACCCGCCCAAGGCTGACGCTCATGCGCTGCATCGCCACGTACAGGCCGAGCAAGCTCTGCACAGGCCCCACGGCCATGCCCAGGTAGGTCGAAAAGGCAATCAGTGCACCCAGTTGCCAGGTACCCTGCACAACCCAATAGCCGCCCACCAGAAAGGCGCAGGCGCGTGACAGCGAAGTCAGGGTACCGGGTACGGCTTGGGTGAAGAACTCAGTGACCTGCAAACGCAGCAACTGCTGCATGTAACCCTGGCCGAGCCCGTCAAGGCGTCGCGCTTCACGCTGCTGCTGGCCAGCAGACTGAATGAACTTCATCGCGGGCAGGGTCTCGACCAGAAACGAAGACACATCCGCCGAACGCTCGCGCAACTGGCGCACCTCACGCTCGACCTTGCGCCGCATCCAGCGCAGCCAGAGCACGTCCAGCGGGATCAACACCAACGCCAGCAACGACAGCTTCCATGACAACGCCAGCAGCATGCCCAGCGCACAGACCAAGCCGATCACGCTGGACACGGCCGAGAACAGCGAGTCGACAGCAAAGCGCTGGATCTCGGCCACGTCACCGTCGAGCCGCGACATCAAGTCACCAATCCGCCGCTGGCCGTAGAAGGTCGGCGACAAGCCCTGAAGGTGGCGATAGATTTCATCGCGCAGGGCAAACAGAATGCGCCCGGACAGCCGCGTGTGCAGGTAGCGGTTAAGCCCCGACAGCAGCGTGCCGAGGATACCGGCCAAGACCATCACGCCGGCAATGGTGGCCAGGGCCGGGAAATTACGCGCCAGCAGGCCATCATCGATCAAGAGTTTGGTCAGCCACGGCTGCACCAGCACCAGCAGCGTGGCACACAAGGACAACCCCAGCAGCCCGGCAATCGCCATGCGCTGCGGCCGAACGAAGCCGTACAACCAGCGCAGGGACTGCTGCAAGGCTTCAGGGTCCTTGTGATCGATCAACCGGGCAAGCCAGCGCATCATGACTGCAACTGCTTGAACTTGCGGTAGAGCGTCGCACGGCTGATGCCCAGGTCTTGGGCGGCCGCCGAAACATTGCCATGATGGCGCTCCAGCGCCTGACGAATCAGGGTCAATTCGTTGTCCCGTATCCGCCCACTGGCCTGAGCCGCTTGGGTGCCCCGCAAGGTTTCGAGCAGGTTGTCCGGCAGGTGTTCAAGGCCCAATTCAAGCTCGCCCTCCTCGCGCATGGCCAGCAAGGTGCGCACGGTCATTTCCAGTTGGCGGATGTTGCCCGGCCAGTGATAACCGATGAACAGCGCCGACAATTCATCGGACAGGTACGCCCCTTTGCCGCCGAGTTTTTCCAACAGGCTGGCAACCAGCGCCATGAGGTCTTCCCGCTCACGCAGGGGCGGCAGTTGCACGCTGATGCCATTGACGCGGTAGTACAGGTCTTCGCGGAAGTGGCCTTCTTCGACCTGACGCTTCAGGTCACGGTGAGTGGCGCAGATCAACGCTATATCCAGGTCCTGTTCTTCGGCGGCCCCCAACGGCGCCACCTTGCGCTCCTGCAGCACCCGTAACAGGCGAGCCTGCAAAGCCAGTGGCATATCACCGATTTCGTCGAGGAACAGTGTGCCGCCATGGGCCTGTTGCAAGCGCCCGACCACACCGCCACGCCGAGAACCGGTAAAGGCACCCTCACGGTAGCCAAACAGTTCAGACTCGATCAGGCCCTCGGGAATCGCCGCGCAGTTGACCGCGACAAAGGGTTTCGCTGCCCGTGGGCTGGCCAGGTGCAACGCACGCGCCACCACTTCCTTACCGCTACCGGTCTCCCCCAACAACACCACCGGCAACTCACCGACCAGCCCTTGGCGGGCCATGCGCAGGGCGCGGGCGTAGCGGCTATTGCCTGCACCCAGGCTTTGCAGGTCAGGATGCTCCATGTTCGGGCGAGGACTGCGCCGGGGCGTGACAGGCACGCTCACCGCTCGCAGCGGCACTTGCAGGGTCTTGTAGAAAAATGCGCCCTTGGCGGTCTCGATGGCGTCGACGCGCCCCAATTGCAGGCGCGCCAACCATTGTTCCAAACGCATGCCCAGCAGGCTTTCACACTGTTGACCGACCAACTGGGGACGGGCCACACCCAGCAGTTGGCAGGCCTGATTACTGACGGCGAGGATCTGCCCGTCCAGCCCAAGGGCAACCAGCCCCTGCCAGGGCGAGTCGAGAAACTGTCGGCGGCTGTGAAATGCCAGTACCACCTGGTCCGGGTAGCTGGTGTTGAACAAACGGCCTTCAATCTGACTGACTGCCAGCGCCAGCAGCGCGGTGCGATCCTGCACCCTGCCCAACGGCCCTTGGCGGGTCAGGTCGAGGACACCCAGCAGGTCGCCCTGCGGGCAATGGATCGGCACCGAGGTGCAGGAAAAATCACTGAGCCGCTCCAGGTAGTGTTCGCCACAATCGATCTGCACCGTACGCGCCTCAACCAGTGCGGTACCCAGAGCGTTGGTGCCACGCGCCGATTCGCTCCAGCACGTGCCCGGCCTGATATCACCGAGGCCTGCGTGCTTCAGGGCGTCAGCCTGGCCTTCGATGGTCAGGATGGTGGCGTCGGCGTTGGCCAGGATGATCACGCTGTCCTTGCCCTGACGCGCACGCAGGTAATCGATTTCGGCAGTGGCTGCATCCAGCAACACGCGGTTGCTGGCCAGCAGCAGGTCGAGGTTGGCCGACGAACTCAAGTCGAAGTCGTGACGGCTGTTCAGCGGCACGCCATGGCCCAGGCTACGGCGCCAGGACGCATCGATTTCGGCACGCAGAATACCGTCGGGCAATTGCCCTTCCAGCGACAGCCGCTCACGCGCAAGGCGAGCATCGAACGGCGGAACTTCAGTTGTTGTTTTTATTCTGTTCATGAGCTGCTCCGGATCGGATTGTCCGATTCAAGCAAGTCCCACGCCAAGGAAACGGCGAGGACACCACTCCTGCTCTTTTACGTTAACGTAAAGCTTGCTGCAATCACCAAGCATCGTTTATCGCTAGTTCAACAGGCCCAACGCCTTGGCGCGCGCCACCGCCTGAGTGCGTCGCTCCACGCCAAGCTTGCTGTTGATATGGCTGGCGTGGGTTTTCACCGTGTGCAGGGAGATGAACAGGCGCTCGCTGATTTCCTGGTTCGAGCAACCCTGGGCGATCAGCTCCAGCACTGCCAGCTCCCGCGCACTCAGGGCCTCGCTGGGCGCCCCAGAGGTGTCGCTTTCAGGCGCCGGCAACATGGCTAGCAAACTGGTTCGAACCGGCCCGACAGGTTGCCCAAGCAGTTGCTCGCGCAGCCAGCCCGGTTGTTCGTTCAGCAATATCTGGAACGGTTGCAGGGTACCGCCCTTCGCCGCGTCCAGGCTTTGCACAAACAGGCTGCGGGCTTCGCTCTCGCGACCGCCGGCCAGCTTCAAGGCCACTAACTGACACAACGCCATGACACACAGCAGTTGCCCACCGTTGGCCTGCCCCCGCTCATTCAGGGCCAGCAAGCGCTGCTCGGCCTGCTCGTTGCGCCCCTGTACGCGCTCCAAACGTGCTTGCTGCAGCTCGATATGCAACGGCAACAGCGGGTGAAACTCTGGTGCAGCGGCGGCCAGTTTGCCGCCATAGGTCTGCCCCAGGCGCTGCAACCAGGCGTCAGCCAGGTCGATGCGCCCTTGCGCCAACCACAGCTCACATTTGACCAAGGTGATCATTGCCAGATAGAAAATCGGTGGCACGTCCCAGATATGCATCAGCCGTTCGGCTTCGGCGAGCTCGGCATACGCCTCGGTAAAGCGTCCTTCACGACCATCGAGCGTGGCGATCATGCAATGACCGATCAACACGCTGATGTCCCGACACGCCCGCGCCTCGACCACTCCCGCGCGCAAGCGGCTGCGACCCGCCTGGGGCTGCAGACGCGCGGCCAGCAGATACCCCTCATACAGGGTCAAGCGGGCGCGCGCCGCGTACAGCCGCTGGGCCGAAAGCCCTTGCAGGCGCTGCAGCCCCTGGCGCACTTCATCCTGCGCCCGGAGTATTTCGCCACGGGCATGCAGCACGCGCGCCCGGTCGTAATGGGCCAAGGCCTCGAATAACGGGTTGCCCACACGCTGGGCCAACTCCAGGGCCTCACGGTTCCAGCCACGTGCACGCCAGAAATCACCATCGGCAATCGCCAGGTTGGACAAGGTCGACAAACACACCAACCGCTGCCCGTAGCGCTTCTGCGGCAGGCTGCGCAGGGCCTCGGTGCAGTAGGCCAAGGTGCGCGCGCGGTCACCACGCCCGCGGGCGATCACCCCACTCAAGGCCAGCCACTGAGCCAGCATCGATTTTTGCGCCGTGGCGGACGGCGCCGGCAGAAAGCGGCTCAGGTGACTGGCCAGCTCTTCGGCGGCATCCAGCTGACAGGCCAGCCCCAACGCCCAGCTGTACAGCACGATCAACCGTGGCGTACTGACCAGCAGGCTGTCGGGCAAGTCCATCTTCCAGCGCAGCAGCATGCCAACGTTCTGTTCGGCCAGCAGTTGCTCTTCCGAGAGGTTCTGCACCAAGTTGGCGGCTACGTCCAGATGCCCGGCACGCAGCGCCTGCTCGACAGCCTCATCGAGCAATCCCTGGCTGTGGAACCAGCGACAGGCGCGCAGATGCAGGCTCGGCAGCGGCAAGCTGGTCGGCCGGCTACGCAGCAGGTCGGAAAACAGGTGGTGGTAACGGAACCAGCGACCGTTCTCGTCCAGCGGCACCAGGAACACCTGATGCGCCTGCAGAAAACGCAGAATGTCGGCGCTGTCATGGCTCTCGCGCAGGGCATCGCAGAGTTCACTACAGAACCGCTCCTGACAGGCCGTGTCGTAGAGGAACGCCTGGACCTCACTGGGCAGGCAGTCGATCACCTCTTCAAGCAGGTAATCACGAATCAACCCCTCCCCGCCATGCAGGGCTTGGGGCAAGGCGTTGTCGGTACCGGATTCGCTGGCTGCCAGCAGCCAGAATCGCAGGCCGGCGACCCAGCCGTCGCTGCGCTGGATCAGGTTGTCCAGGGCCTGACCGCGCAGGGCTGTGGGGTGCTGTACGAGCACCGCATGGGATTCATCCGGCGTCAGGCGCAGGTCTTGTTCATTGAGCTCACACAACTGGCGCGACAAACGCAGACGCGCCAGGTGCCAGTCAGGGCGCTGGCGACTGGTGACCAATAGCACCAGCCCCGGCGGCAGATGGTTGAGAAAGAACTGCAGGCAACGGTCGAGCACCGGCCCCTGTGCCAAGTGGTAATCGTCCAGCACAACCAACAGCGGGTTGTTGGGCTGCAAATGCCGGCTGAGGTCATCCAGCAGGCCGTCGAGCCACTCCTCGAAAGCGAATGGCTGATGCCGCTGGCGCATTTTCAACAAGCCCAAGGCCTGGGCGCCCAGTGCCGGGCAGTGATGCTGCAGCCCTTCAAGCAGGCGTTCAAGGAAACGCCCCGGGTCGCTGTCGCGTCGGTTCAGGCTCAACCACAGGCTTTGCCAGTGGGCTGGCAGGCCCTGACAGAACTCCACCGCAAGCGAGCTTTTACCGAAACCGGCCGGTGCGCTGACCAACAACAGGCGCCCGCCCAATCCGGCCTGCAAACGCTGGCACAGCCTCGGGCGCGGCACATGAGCGTCGGGCAATGGCGGACGATAGAAACGTCCCTCCAGGGCGCTGACGGCCAGGCTGGAAAATCCTTGCGTGCGGGACAGATCAGTCATGACCGGCTCGTTTTGGTTTGGATTGTCGGCAGAACGGATCAGGGCAGACTAACGGCTTAACCTGCACATTTGAAGACAATTGCCGCGTATTACCCAAAAAAGACTACAACAAAAAAAGTCAGCGCCCCGCACGCACATCGCATCAGCCACCGACGGATTGCCAGACAGGCGACCGGCGCAAACAGAAACGCCCCGGCAAGCCGGGGCGTTCTGGGGATCACACGGAGGTTACAGCGTTAGCGCACGCCGTCCTGGCGAAGCGCTGCAGGGGTGAAGTCACTGGTGTTGGCCGTGAAGCCGAAGTCGTAGGCTTTCTTCTCTTCGTTCTTCATGCCCAGCGCCAGGTAACGACCGGACTGCAGGTCGTAGATCGTCTCGAGGGTGTACCACGGCACCTGAACGTTGTAGTAGTCCTGGGAATGGGCTTCCGCCACACGCCACAGCTGGCCGCGACCGTCGTAGTGGTCGATTACTGCTGCCTGCCAGGTGTCTTCGTCAATGTAGAAGTCACGTTTGGCATAGATATGACGCTGACCAGGCTTGAGGGTTGCCACCACATGCCAGACACGGCGCAGCTCATAACGGGTCAGGTCCTGGTTGATGTGGCCGGCCTTGAGGATGTCCGCGTACTTCAGGTTCGGCGAGTCGAGCTTGTAGCTGTTGGAGGCGATGTACATCTCCTTCTTGCCTTCAAGCTTCCAGTCGTAGCGATCCGGCGCGCCGTTGTACATGTCCAGGTTGTCGGAGGTACGCAAGCCATCCGCCGCCGTACCCGGGCCGTCATAGGACACTTGCGGGGCACGCCGCACACGACGCTGACCGGCGTTGTAGACCCACGCCAGGCGCGGTTCCTTGACCTGGTCGAGGGTTTCGTGAACCAGCAGCACACCACCGGCCAAACGCGCTGGCGCCGTCACTTTCTGCTTGAAGTAGAAGAGGATGTTGCCCGGGTTGTTCGGGTCGTAATCCTTCATCTTGTCGCGGAAAACGAACTGGTCCTGGAAGTACACCAGGCTGTACGAACCGTTGGCCTGAGGGGTGGCCTGGGTCACCAAACGGGTCACGCTGCCGCCGCGATAACGGGTGATGTGGTTCCAGATGACCTCGACACCACTCTGTGGAATCGGGAACGGAATGGCTGTCTTGAAGTTCTCAAGGCCGTTACCGCCCTGCACCAGCTTGGTGGCGGTGGCGTTTTCCTTGATCGCCGCAAACACCTCGTCGGGAACGGTAGAACCACGGTGCGTTGGGTAGACCGGAATCGTGTAGGTGTCAGGGTAGCGCTTGAACATCGCAACCTGGCCCGGCGCCAGCTTGTCTTTGTACTGATCGACGTTCTGCGCCGTGATGGTGAACAGCGGCTTCTCGTTACCGTAAGGGTCGGCGAGGAACCCTTTGGCATCCACCGAGCCGGCGGTTTTCGGCAACGGGCTCCAGGCCGGGATCGAACCATTGGCGTTAGGGCCCTTTTCAGCCCCCATCGGTGTCAGGCTGGCGCCGAGCTTGGCAGCTTCGCTGGCGGGAACGGCGGCCATGACACTGCTGGCCAGCAGGGTCAGGCCCAGCACACCGGCTTGCAGCAGACTCTTGGTTGTTTTCATAGTTGTGCTCTTCCTGAATCAGTGCGCTTAAAAGTTCACGCCGAAACTGAGGGCGATGAAGTCGCGGTCGTCCACCGTGGTGTACTTGCCATCAAAGAAGTTGGTGTACGACAGGCTGGTGGTGTAGGTGTTCTGGTACTCGGCATCCAGGCCCAGGCTGACGGCTTTACGGCCTTCCTCGAAGTTGCCGCCAGGGCCTGGGGAGTAGCCGGAAACGTCATGGGACCAGGCGATGTTCGGCTTGAGGTTGACCCCGGCAAAGACGTCGTTGTAATCCCAGATGGCCCGTGCGCGGTAACCCCAGGAGGTGCTGGTGGTGAAACCGTCATCTTCGCAATTGCGGCTGAGGTTGGCGGTTGAAGCACCTGGGCCCGCACCGTTGATTGTGCCGGTGTTGAGAATTGCCGAGCAGGTATTCAACCCTCCGGTAGCTGGCAGTGGGCCAGGGCCGTAGACCGGGTCACGGCCATAACGGAGTTTGCTGGAGTCCTCCAGGCCACCCACATGGGTAACACCCAACTCACCGACAACGGTCAGGCGGCTGGCCCCCATGACCTGATCGAAGAAATGGGTCAGGGTGGTCTGGAACTGGGTGACTTCCTTGCGACGGTAGCCGTGCTGGTCCTCGCCCGGCACGCCGGTCAGCAGGGAGGCGTTGGTGTATCGGCCACCCAGTGGAACCACAGCGGAGTACAGGATATCGGTGGTATTGAGTTGCACCGGAGCGTTTGGCCGGTAGCTGATTTCACCACTCCAGGCCGTGCCAGTAGGCAAGGTGGTCGAGAAGCTCAGCCCGTATAGACGAATGTCCTCGGGGTACTCGACAAAATAACTGGAATTGCCCGCGACAATCAGCGGCGCCAGCGGGTTACCAGCAACCCCCGTATACACAGCCGGGTCTGCGCCGGTAGCGCTGAAAATTGGCGCGCGGCTGTGGTAGTTCATGAAGTACGCGCCGAATTCGGTATCCAGCGGTTCGAACATGTAGCGGAACGCCACCCCGAACTGACCGCTGTCACGCGCATCACGGTCGGCACTGCGGCGCACCAGAACACCTTCCTCGTTGATATCGACGCCGTTGGCAGCGAGAAACGGCAGGAACGCTCCTGGAACGCTACGGCTGCTGTTCAGCAGGCGCAGGTTGTTCGAGCAACCATCCGCGATGATGTCCGGCTGCGAGAAGAAGGTGCCGCAGTTGTCCACTACGGTCTGGTCCCACTCGATCTGGTAGAACGCTTCGGCAGACAGGTTGTCGGTCAGGCTCTGGGAAACATAGAACATGTTGACCGGGATCAGGCCCTCCTTCACCTCGGCGCCTGGCCGACGGAAAGCCGCCACATCAATCGGGTTGATCGAGTTGATGCCGTTACCGATGAAGGTACTCTCACCCCAGCTCACCACCTGCTTGCCCAGGCGCACCGAACCGGGTTGATCGGCGATGGAATAGTTGTGGTACACGAAAGCATCAAGAATCTGCCCGCCAGAAGACTGTGCGCCTTCCTTGCGGTTGGAGTCGCTGATGTCCTTGAACTCGCGGTGTTCATCCTTGAGCTCGAAGTCGTACCAGTACTTGCCGCGCACGAATACGCCGGTATCGCCGTACTTCAACTCCAGGTCATGGATGCCCTTGAAGATCTTCGAGAAGGTCTCACCGCGCTTGAAGTTCAGGTGACCATCGTCAGAAGTCTGCGAAAGCCCCTTGCCGCCGTTGTTGACGCCGATCAGGTTCTCGTTCGGCTTGGCTGTCGACCAGCTGGCCCCAACGGACAGCGACGAATCGAACTGGCCTTCGATTTCACCGATGTTGAAACTGACGCCGAATGCAGGGCCAGCGAGCGTAGAAGCGAGGCTGACGGCCAAAGGCAGTTTTGCCCGACGCCAAAACAGATGTGCAGATGTCATCGACGCTACTCCATGTTCTTTATTTTTATGGCAGTGAGTCCTTCTAAAAACGGCGCAATGGAATACATGCTCAATTGCACGTCCCCCCCGTTCCTAAAAATCCCCTGGGCCGACTATAGCCAGCAGGTACCAGGGCTTGATCCCTCTAAAGTGTGATTTGTTGTGTACAAGCAGGCAGGCATGGCCCTAATGGGCCTACCCCTGCCTGAGCGGCGCCAAGCATGGCTGAAAATTACCGTTTTACAAGTCGCGAGGTGTCTGGCTCGGGGTTCGCACCGCGACCGGCGCGAACCCCGGGGGCTCAGAGCGTGGAAAGAAAGGTACTGTTACTGGCCTGCCATTGCATGACATCGAGGCGGATACGCTTCTTGTCGAGCTTGCCAACACTGGTCTTGGGAATTTCGGTAACAAGGGCGATCTGAGTGGGGATAGCCCACTTGTTGATATGGCCCAATTCCACGAACGGTTTCAGGTGCTCCTTGAGGCCCCTGGCGTCAATGCTGTGCCCCTCGCGCACCACCAACAATGCGAACGGCCGTTCCCCCCACTGCGGATCGGCGATACCGACCACCGCGACCTCACGCACCGCAGAATGACGACTGATCAGGTCTTCGAGCTCCAGGGAAGACACCCACTCGCCGCCGGTCTTGATCACATCCTTGATCCGGTCGCGAATGTCGATCACGCCCATGCTGTCCAGTGTGGCCACGTCGCCGGTATGCAACCAGCCGCCGTGCCAGAGCTCGGCGCCCTTCTGCTCCTCACGGAAATACCCCATGGTCAGCCAAGGGGCTCGCAGCACCAACTCGCCCTGGGACTCACCGTCAGCAGGCAGGAAGTTGCCGTCACTGTCGATGATCGCCGCCTCTACCAGGGGTACCGGTACACCGGCCTTGATCCGGTAAGTGATGCGCTCATCCTCGTTGCCCGCGAGCAACTCATCGTTCAAGTGAGCGCAGGAAACCAGCGGGCAGGTTTCCGACATGCCATAAGCCGCCGTGAGCTGGATACCGCGGGCCTTGGCCGCCTCATATAGCGCACGGTTCAGGGCGCTGCCGCCGATGATGATCTTCCAGCCGGCAAAGTCCTCGGCCTGCGCGCCCTTGGCGTTGAGCAGCATCTGCAGGATGGTCGGCACGCAATGGGAGAACGTGACCTTTTCCTTGCGCCACAGTTCCACCAGCAGCTCCGGGTCGTAACGCCCAGGGTAGACCTGCTTGATGCCGAGCATGGTCGCCACATAAGGGATACCCCAGGCATGCACGTGAAACATCGGGGTGATCGGCATGTACACATCGTTGCTGCCGAGCAGGCGGACGCTGTCGATGCTGCCGGTCACAGCCGCTGCACCCAAGGTGTGCAGCACCAGTTGCCGGTGCGTGAAGTACACCCCTTTCGGGTTGCCGGTCGTGCCGGTGGTATAGAACGTCGTTGCTACCGAATTTTCATCGAAATCCGGGAAGTCGTAACGCGGGCTGGCCGCAGCCAGCAGCTGTTCGTACTCACCGATCAGGTTTGGCAACTCGGCGGTTTTTGACTCACCGTCGGTCAACAGCAGCGTCTTTTCAACGGTGGTCAGATGACCGGCAATAGCCTGATAAAGGCCGACAAAATCACTGTTGACCAGCACGAAACGGTCTTCGGCGTGATTCATCGTGTAGAGAATCTGTTCCGGCGACAGCCGCACATTGATGGTGTGCACCACCGCACCAATCATCGGAATGGCAAACATGCACTCCAGGTAACGGTGACTGTCCCAATCCATCACCGCCACCGTGTCGCCCGCCTTGACCCCAGCCTCGGTCAATACGTTGGCCAACCTTGCAATACGCTCATTCAGGGTGAGGTAGCTGTAGCGCAACTGGTCGCGGTAAACGATCTCGCGGGTTTTCTCGTAGCGGCCGCCAGACATCAGCAAGCGCTTGATCAGCAACGGGTACTCATAAGCGCCCTCGGCAGGGGCAATGACGCGAGTCTGCAACATGAAGTGTCCCTTTTCTGAAGTGCATGGTCTGGGTCAAAACAGACCTTCACTTTAGAACGCCGCTGCGCCGTCCAAATCAGCCAAAGGAATGATTTGAACGACGCCGGGATCAGCGGCCTACTGGAAACGGCATCGATCAATGCATCTCGGTAAACGCGATCTTGATACCCAGCGCCACCAGTACAGCCCCCATGGCACGGTCGAACCAGTGACCCATGCGGGCAAAACCGGCACGCACCCGCTGTTGGCTGAACAACATCGCCACCAGGCAGAACCACAGGCCAGTGGCCAGTGCCAGGTACACACCATAACCTGCCTGTACCAGCAGGGGGGTATGCGGGTTGATGACGACCGTGAACAGCGACAGGAAGAACAAGGTGGCTTTCGGGTTCAGGCCGTTGGTCATGAAACCGGCGACAAAGGCACCGCGCGGGGTGCGCTCTACCGTTGCAGCCTGCACCTCATCGCTACCAGGCTTGGCGGGGCTGGCACGCAAGGCCTTGAAGCCGATGTACAAGAGGTACGCCGCCGCCAGCCACTTCAGCGCATTGAACAGCATGATCGACTGCGACACGATCAGCCCGATGCCCAGCAGCGAATAGCCCACATGCAGGAAGATCGCTGTTCCCACGCCAAATGCAGTCCAGGTACCCGCACGTCGACCATGGGTCACGCTTTCACGAACCACGACTGCGAAGTCCGGGCCGGGGCTGGCGACTGCCAGCAAGTGAATCAGGGCAACGGTGAGAAACTCAGCCCAATACATGGGGACTCCTTGTCACGGATTTAAGTAAGGTGCCTACCTTAGACCAGTCGATACCTCGAGCAACAGACACAGTTACCAACGATTTTTTGCTTGACTCTACCGTTAGGGGCAGACTCTACCCTCATCGACTTCATCCTGTCGTTGGAGTCACCATGAGCAAACGTATTCTGGTCGTTCTTGGCCACCCCTCATCCGACAGCTTTTGTGCCGCGCTGACCGACACCTATGTCAAAGCCGCCACCGAAGCAGGCCACGAGGTTCGCCTGCTGAACCTCCCGGCACTGGATTTCGATCCAGTCCTGCATGAGGGTTACAAGGAGATCCAGGCACTTGAGCCCGACCTGTTGGAGGCACAGAAGCAGATTCTCTGGGCGGATCACCTGACCTTCGTTTACCCGATCTGGTGGGGCGGCATTCCAGCCTTGCTCAAGGGCTTCTTCGACCGGGTCTTCCTGCCCGGGTTCGCCTTCAAATACCGCAGCGACTCCGCTTTTCCGGACAAGCTGCTCAAGGGACGAACGGCCCATCTGCTGGTGACGATGGACACGCCACCGTGGTATTACCGCTGGATCTACCGCATGCCCGGCCTGCACCAGATACGCAAGACCACGTTGGCGTTCTGCGGCATCAAGCCGACCCGTACCCTGACGTTCGGGCCGATGCTTGGCTCGACACCGGCACAGCGCGAAACCTGGCTGGCCCAGACCAGAACCCTCGCCGGTCGCTAAGGCCTGCACGGCTGCGCCGGGGAGTTGGCATGTGCGTTGCCACTTTTCAAGGAACGAAGGGACTATCGATGTACATCGGCAAAGCAGCCCAGCTTTCAGGCACCACCGTCAAATGCATCCGCCACTATGAAAAGATCGGTTTGCTGCCCGAGCCCGTGCGCGAAGGCAAGTACCGGATCTACAACCAGCAGAGTGTCGAACTGCTGTCGTTCATCAAATGCGCTCAGCAACTGGGCTTCAAGCTCAAGGAAATGCAGGCGATTTTCCAGGATTACCGTGGCGATAAAATTCCCTGGGACCTGGCCCAGCAGGCAATCGCCGACAAAAAGCACGAATTGCGCGCCCAGATCGACACGCTGCAAAGCCTGCATGATGGCCTGGTCGAATTTGAAGCCAGCGTTCAGGACGCCCGTGCGCAATGCAGCTTCGAGCTGAGCCGCCTGGAAGAGGCGCGACCCGCGATGAGCTGAAATACGAAAGCCCTACGTTTCCTGGGCGGCTGGGGAGCGCTAAGATCCTCAAGTAGCCACACTGCCCGTGTTTCCAAACCTCCTTGCCGACCTGGAATCCTTCCTCGATGAATACCCCTCACCGCGCTGTTTTCCTCGACCACAGCTCCCTCGATCTGGGCGACCTTGACCTCGGTACGCTGCGTGAAGGTTTCGCCGAGTTGCAGCTGTATCCTTCCAGCACAGCGGACCAGGTTGTTGAACGCCTGCGAGGAGCCACAGTGGCCATCAGCAACAAAGTCGTGCTGGATGCCGCCACACTGGCCGCCTGCCCGGACTTGAAGCTGATCCTGGTAGCCGCCACCGGCACCAATAATGTCGACCTGAATGCCGCCCGGGCCCAAGGCATTGTCGTCAGCAACTGCCAGGGCTATGGCACGCCCTCGGTGGCCCAGCACACGCTGGCCCTGTTGCTGGCCCTGGCCACACGCCTGACGGACTACCAGCAGGCTGTCGCCGCGGGTCGCTGGGCGCAGGCGAAACAGTTCTGCCTGCTGGATTTCCCGATTGTCGAACTGGAAGGCAAGACACTGGGCATGCTCGGGCATGGCGAACTGGGTGGCGCGGTGGCGCGCCTGGCCGAAGCCTTCGGTATGCGCGTGCTGTTTGGCCAACTGCCAGGACGCCCACCCCGTGAAGACCGCCTGCCGCTGGATGAACTGTTGCCACAGGTGCATGCACTGACCCTGCACTGCCCACTCACTGACAACACCCGCAACCTGATCGGCGCCCGTGAACTGGCCTTGCTCAGGCCCGGTGCATTCGTGGTCAACACGGCCCGTGGCGGGCTGATCGACGAACAGGCGCTGGCCGATGCATTGCGCTCGGGTCATCTCGGTGGTGCTGCGACGGATGTGTTGAGCGTCGAGCCCCCCGTTAACGGCAACCCATTGCTGGCCACCGATGTCCCGCGCCTGATCGTCACGCCACACAGCGCCTGGGGTGCTCGCGAGGCGCGGCAGCGCATCGTCGAGCAGTTGCACGAAAACGCCCAGGCGTTTTTTGCCGGCCAGCCACGCCGGGTTGTCAGCTGACACCCAGGCTTCTGGTAAACTCCGTCCCTTTTTCAGGAGCCGCCGTCCATGGACCCGCGCAGTGAAGTGTTGCTTCGACAGGCCGACTTGTTTCAGGGTTCGCTGTTGCTGGCCGGCTTGCCCGCCGACGACCTGCTCGGCCAACTGCCTGCGGCCCACGGCTGGAGCTGGCATGCTGGCGATCAGGCTGCGCTGCAGGCGCGCTTCAGCGGCCGCAGCCATTTTGGAGTAGAGGTCACGCCCCAGCCATTCGAGGCGGCGGTGCTGTTTCTGCCCAAGTCCCGTGAATTGGCCAGTTACCTGCTCAACGCGCTGGCCTCACGCCTGGCGGGCCGCGAGTTGTACCTGGTGGGGGAAAAACGCGGCGGCATCGAGGGCGCGGCCAAGCAACTGCAGGCCTTCGGCAAACCGCGCAAACTCGACAGTGCTCGCCATTGCCAACTGTGGCAGGTGACCGTCGATAACGTGCCTGAAGCGCCAAACCTGCACAGCCTGGCTCAACGTTTCGAATTGCCGCTGGCCGAAGGCCCATTGACCGTGGTCAGCCTGCCGGGCGTGTTCAGCCATGGCCGGCTCGACCGCGGCAGCGCACTGCTGCTCGAACACCTGGAGCAGCTACCGGTCGGCCATGTGCTGGACTTCGGTTGCGGTGCCGGCGTGCTCGGCGCAGTAGTCAAACGCCGTTATCCACAGAGCCAGGTGACCCTGCTCGACGTGGATGCCTTCGCCGTCGAGAGCAGCCGCCTGACCCTGGCCGCCAACGGCCTGGAAGGTGAGGTCATCTGTGGTGACGGTATCGACGCCGCCCCCGACAATCTGGACCTGATCCTGAGCAATCCGCCGTTCCATACCGGGGTGCACACTCACTACCAGACATCGGAGAACCTGCTGCAAAAATCAGCCAAACATCTGAAAAAAGGTGGAGAACTGCGCTTGGTCGCCAACAACTTCCTGCGCTATCAACCGCTGATCGAGGCTGCGCTGGGTAACTGCCAGCTGCGCATCGAAGCGCAGGGCTTTCGGATCTACCAGGCAACCCGCAGTTAAAACAGCACTTGCCGAATCGGCTTGGCCTAGGCAGAATCCGCTCCGTCCTAGGGGAGTAGTCTCCCGCGAGCGCCCTGCTCGCCCGGTACGCGTCAACATACTTGGTCCACAGACCATGGCGCGTGCGACCCACGGCCCGCAAAGCGAGCCCAGGGTTTGACAAGACCTATGACACGCACACCTTACCCGGGGCGGGGAGGTCGTACGTGTCATAGCCGTGTCGACCCGCCCCCGTAGGAATCCTGATGCTGGAATCATTGCTAGTCCCAACCGCAATCGTCGCGCTCGCCGAAATTGGCGACAAGACCCAACTGCTCGCGCTCATCCTTGCGGCTCGCTTCCGCAAACCCTGGCCAATCATTGCCGGTATCATCGCCGCAACCCTGGCCAACCACGCCGCTGCGGGTGCGGTGGGTGCATGGGTCAGCAGTTTCTTCTCCGCCGTGACCTTGCACTGGATCCTCGCCGCCTGCTTTGCCGCCACTGCCCTGTGGACCCTGGTTCCAGACAAGATGGACGATGACGAAGGCAGCACGGCACGACGCTTCGGCCCGTTCCTGACCACGCTGATTGCATTCTTCATTGCCGAGATCGGTGACAAGACCCAAGTGGCCACAGTGATGCTGGCCGCCCAGTACCCTCACCTGATCCTGGTCATTCTAGGGACGACCCTGGGGATGCTGATTGCCAACGTGCCCGTGGTACTGGCAGGCAACTTTGCGGCCGAAAAACTGCCACTGACGCTGATCCGTCGCCTGGCAGCCACAGCCTTCTTCGTGCTGGCCGCAGTAGCGGTGTACTCGGCGATGCAAGTCAGCGGCTGGATAAGCTGACACAAGCGCCTGTTATCGAGGATGGAGCCGCGCCTCAATCAGGAGGCGCGGTTTTCATTGCTTGCAAGGGGTATGGCGTTATCGCTTGGCTTGCTGGTACAGCGGCATCACTTTCGGGATGGCCGCTTGCAGCGCAGCAATCCGGCTGCTGGAGGCCGGGTGAGTACTCATGAACTCAGGCTGCGATGCGCCACCCGACGCCTGGTTCATCTTGTTCCACAAGGTGATCGCGGCATTCGGGTTGTAACCGGCTCGCGCGGCCAGCTCCAGGCCAATCAGGTCAGCTTCGTTTTCATTGTCGCGGCTATTGGGCAGTGTCAGGCTGTACTGCACCACGGTATCGGCCAGCGCCATGCTGTCCTGGCCCAGGCCGAGCAATGCGCCGGCACCTTGTTTGGCCATTTCAATGCCATACGCCTTGGACATGGCTTCACGTCCATGTTCACGCAGGGCGTGAGCGATTTCATGGCCCATGACCGCAGCAATTTCATCGTCGCTGAGTTTCAGCTTGTCGATCAGGCCGCTGTAGAAAATGATCTTGCCGCCAGGCCCGCAGTTGGCGTTGAGCTCGTCACTCTGGATCAGGTTGACTTCCCACTTCCACTGCGCAGCATCGGGACGGAACTGTGGTGCCTGGGCAATCAGGCGATCAGCGATGGCCTGAACGCGGCGCGCATTGCTGCTGGTCTTGTCGAGCACGCCTTGGCTCGACGCTTCGCCGAGGGTTTGCTGGTAAGACTGGGCGTACATCTGATTGACTTCATCGGTCGAGAGCATGCTGAACATGTACTGCTTGCGCTCGACACCGACCGCTCCGCCGCTGGTGGTATTGATTGCCTGGCAACCACTGAGCAGGACGCTGGCACTCAAGGCACCCATTACAAATAACTTACGCATGAAAACACTCCATTCAAACACGCTGCGTATCCTAGGCCGACTAGGATAACTACGCTATTGCCGTTCGCGAACATTTCACGAACGGCACTCATGCTTTTCACACTTCGGGCCGATAACGCTGTGCAGACGCCATTACGTGTGCTCGGAGCCCCTGATGAAGTTCAAGTCGATCCAGTTTTCCGTGGCAGCCCTTGCTGGCGCCATCGTGTTGAGCATCGTTGCCGCACTGGTGCTGTACGCCGTGTTTTCCGGCGCACGGACTCAGACGCTGGTACAAAGCCGCACCCAGCAGCAGTTCGAAACCGTCATTGAGCAACGCCTGACGGCGCTGGCGAGCACCCAGGTCAGCCAGATTCAGCGCGGCCTCGAAGCGCCGCTGCTGATCGCCCGCAGCCTGGCGACCAGCAACGCCATGCTGGGCATGAAGGACGCTACGGGTAAGCCCTTGCTGAACATCGAGCGTGAACAACTGATCGCCATGGTCAAGCAGACCGTAGCAAGCAACCCACTGATCCTCGGTAGCTATCTCGGCTGGGAGCCCAACGCGCTGGACCACGACGATGCGCGCTTCGTCGGCACCTCGATCATCGGCATCGACAGCGCCACCGGACGCTTCCTGCCCTGGTGGTTCCGCAACGACGACGGTAGCCTGGGCGTGGATAAACTGGCCGATGTCGACGACCCGACACAACTAGCCACGGGCGTGCGCGCCAGCGAGTACTACCTGTGCTCGAAAGACTCGAAAAAGGCCTGTGTCATCGACCCGGCACCCTACAAGGTGGGTGACAAGGTGGTCATGCTTGCCTCGTTCATCGAGCCCATCATGGTAGACGGTCAGTTCCAGGGCATTGCGGGTGCCGACCTGTCGGTGAACTTCATTCAGGACATGCTCAAGGCCGCCGACAGCCAACTCTACAATGGCGCCGGTGAACTCGCGCTGGTGTCCAGCAACGGACGCCTGGTGGCCTACACCAAGGACGAAAGCAAGTTCGGCGAAAAAGCCAGCGATGTGCTTGGCGCCAATAAAGCTCAGGCATTGAATAGCCTGACCGGCGATAACCTGCGTTACGAGATTGACCGTAGCAACGGCCAGATCGAGCTGTTCTTGCCGTTTCGCATCGGCAATACCGACGCTCGCTGGACCCTGATGCTGCAATTGCCAATCAGCGCGGTGATGGCCGAGCTGGATAAGCTGCAGAGCGACTTGAGTGCACAACGGGCCACTGATATCACCGGAATGACCTTGGTCGGCCTGACTATCGCCGCACTCGGCCTGTTGGTGATCTGGCTGCTGGCCCACGGTATCGCACGACCCTTGCGGCAGATGGTGGCCATGCTCAACGACATCGCTCAGGGTGAAGGTGACCTGACCCGGCGACTGACCAGTGATCGCAGCGACGAACTCGGCGCCATTGCCAAAGGCTTCAACACCTTTCTGAGTAAACTGCAGGCAATGATCACTCAGGTGGTCAGCTCGGTACAGAAAGTCAGCGACTCCTCTGAACACACCGCCGATATCGCCATTCGCACCAACCAGGGTGTGCACAAGCAAATGGCCGAAATCGACCTGGTAGCCACGGCAGTACATGAAATGACCGCCACGGCGCAGGACGTGGCCCGTAACGCAACCCATGCAGCCCAAGCGGCCAGCAGCGCCGACCAGGCCGCCAACGAAGGCCTGCAGATCGTGCGCAGCACCTCCAACTCGATCAGTGCACTGGCCAATGAAATCGGCCGTGCAGTGGGGGTCGTACAAAACCTGGCCCGCGACAGCGAGAACATCAATGCCATTCTGGTGGCGATCCGCGCCATCGCCGAGCAGACCAACCTGCTGGCCCTGAACGCAGCCATCGAAGCCGCCCGTGCAGGTGAGCAAGGTCGCGGCTTTGCGGTGGTCGCCGACGAAGTACGCAACCTGGCACAGAAAACCCAGAAGGCCACCGAAGAAATCCAGCAGATGATTCAGCAGTTGCAGCAAGGCACCCGCGATGTCGTCAAGGTCATGGAAGACAGCCAGGGCAAGACCGACGACAGCGTGCAACAGGCAGCCAAGGCAGCCGAAGCGCTGGAGAGCATCACCCAGGCCGTTTCGGTGATCAACGACATGAACAACCAGATCGCCAGCGCGGCGGAAGAACAAAGTGCGGTGGCCGAAGACATCAACCGCAACGTAATCAACATCGGCCAGGTGGCCAACGAGGTCGCCGGTGGTGCGGACGAGTCCAGCAACGCCAGCGCCGAACTGACCAAACTGGCTGAACAGCAGCGGCGGCTGATCAACCAGTTCAAGGTCTGAGCCTCAGACGACCAGGCACCTGCGCAGAGGGCCTGTGCTGCTTTAGCGCCGGCCTTACGCCGGCGTCAGGCACTCCGGTGCATTGAGCTTGGGGTCATTGACCAGGTTCGCCAGCACCCGTTCACGCAGTGCCGCGGCAGGGCTGGCCAGCAGGCTATGCAGCTCGGCCAGCGGCGTTTCGGGGTTCAGCCAGGCAGCCTGGCCAGCCTCGTCCAGAATGAGCGGCCGACGCTGGCTCATCGCAGCCTGGGTTACCACTGCCGTGCTCAACCACACCTGCTCCTGCACCGGATAGGCTTCCCAGACAGCCGCAAAGAATAGCGAAGCTCCTTCCCCCGGCGTCAACCAGTAAGGCCGCTTGCGCACTGAACCGCGCCATTCGTAAAAGCCGTTGGCCGGCATCAGACAACGGCGCAAACGGAAGGCGTCGCGGAACATTGGCTGCTCTGCCAGGGTTTCGGCGCGCGCATGAGCCGGTGTGCGCGACAGGTCGGTCAGCCAGGCCGGCGTCAGCCCCCAACGCGCCCTGGCAAGCTCCAGATCACCGTCGACACGGCGCTGTATCAGCACCGACGCACCGGGCGAAATGTTCCACTGCGCCTGCTGGTCGGCGGGAAAGCCAGGCAAGGCGGCAAAGGCCGAAGACCAGCGAAACAGGGCGTAACGTCCACACATGAGGCAGGCAACCTAGCAAATCAGAATACCGGGGAGGCTCTCCGGTTCATCACCCGCGAGGGGTTGAGCAACATTGTACTCGGCGATCAGCCGACGTGCGCGCTCTGCCTGCTCGTCCGGCACCGTCAGCCCCAGCAACCCCTGCATGGGAAGCTCGCCGACACCGCCCAGCAGGTGGCGACCCGCAAGGTACACGTCGATACCTTCGTTGACCAACATGCCAAAGAGCAATTCAGCCTCAAGCAGATTCTCCGGCTCATAGATCCGTTGCATCACTCGTCCTCGCGTTTTAGATCGAGCATCCACTCGCCATCGTGAACCTGCAGCATGAACACGATCGGTCGACAACATACGGGGCAGTCCTCGACATACTCCTGATCGCCGCCCGACAGATCGAGCACCGCTTCAAACTCCTCCCCGCAGTAGGGACAATCATGGAACTCAGTCTCCAGCATCGCGGCCTCCAGCGTGACTTGTGCGTATAATCACCGGTCTGTTTACAAGCCCTTTGCGTGTCTGAGCCGTTTTTTCAGACCCAGGCCTTACTATTACCCTAGCCGTTTCCAACAAGAGAGCATGATGGGCGAATTCGATGCCATCCGACCGTACAACGACGCTGAGGTCCCTGCCGTTCTGGCACGCCTGCTCAGCGACCCGGCTTTCCTCGATATCCTCACCCACTTTCGCTTCCCGCGCATGGCTGGCGCGTTCGGCTGGCTGCTCAAGCCCCTGATCGCCCGCCGCCTGCGCCATGAATTCGCCGGGGTTACCTGCGTATCAACCTTGCAGGACAAGGTCGAGTTCTACGTCGATCACACTATAGAACGGGCTACCGACGGCGTGACCTATACCGGCGTCGAGGGGCTCAAGTCCGGTACGGCCTACCTGTTTCTGGCCAACCACCGCGATATCGTGATGGACCCGGCCTTCGTCAACTACGCCGTGTACCATGCCGGCCTGCCAACCCCGCGCATCGCCATCGGTGACAACCTGCTGCAGAAGCCATTTGTCAGCGACATGATGCGCCTGAACAAGAGTTTCATCGTGCACCGTTCGTTGACCGGCCGCCGTGAGAAACTGGCGGCCTATCAACTGCTTTCGGCCTACATCAACCATTCGATCCGTACCGACGGCCAGTCGATCTGGATTGCCCAGGCCGAAGGCCGGGCGAAAGATGGCGATGATCGCACCGATTCGGCGATCCTCAAGATGTTCCACATGAGCCGCAAGGACGAGCCATTCGGTGAGGTGATTCGCTCGCTGAACCTGAGCCCGGTGTCGATCAGCTACGAATACGACCCCTGCGACCTGGCCAAGGCCCGCGAGCTGTACATTCGCGCCACCACCGGCAGCTATACCAAGGCGCCAGGTGAAGATGACCTGAGCATTGCCCAGGGCATCACGGGCTACAAAGGCCGGGTGCACATCAACTTCGCCGCGCCGATCACCGAAGCTTACGAAGACACCAAGCAGTTGGCAGCGGCGATCGACCGGCAGATTCTCGGTGGTTATCGCCTGTTCCCGGCGCACTACCTGGCCTATGCCCAGTGGAGCGACGCCGACCCGAGCCTGCAGGTGCCAAAGGCCTCCGAGCTGTTCGCGGCAGATGAACTGGCCAAGGCGCAGGCCGAATGGCAGCGCCGACTGGACGCCTGCCCCGCCGAACATCGGCCGTATCTGGTGCTGCAGTACGCGACGCCGGTACGTAACCAGTACCGGGTAAAGGCGGGCTTGGCGCTTTAACCGCACGCCAACTGCAGGCGCCGGCACCGCCGGGCGCCTGCACAGGCCGTGCAGGCTCAGCCCTGATGCCTCAGGCGCCCCTGAGCGAGCACGGTTGAATCAGGCCCAGGTGCTGACCCAGGACAGCAGCAGCGCCATTGCCAGGAAGGCAAAGCCCAGCGCGTAATAGAAACGATTGACCCGCACAGTCGTCACATCGAGCACCGCCTCACCCGCAGGCCGCTCCGCCAGGGCGCGGGCCTCGCGACGTCGAGCACCATGCAACAAAAAGCTGCCCGGACAGGTCAGTAGCAACGCCAGCACGTTGATCAGCTTGGCGGGATGGGCGGCCATCAGCCCCCAGAGCATCTGCAGCGACATCGAAAACCTCATAAATGCGAAACGGGACAACCAGAGCCCGGCATTCTACCCAAGCCTTGGCTCCAGTCCTGCGCTTTGCGACAAACGACCGCCCCACTGTCATCCGATCGTCATGCAGCCAGGCCAGTCTATCGGCCGTTGAAAAGACACGGAGCTTCGTCATGCTGCACGCCGAAAACCAGGATCGCCTCTACCTGATCGCCCAGAGCGATGAACAGCAGGCGCTGATCGACGGCCTTGCGTTCAACGTTCAGGACCGTCAGTGGCTGGTGTACTGCGCGCTGGGCGGCCATGCGCATGAGCACCTGCCCGAAGTCGACAGCCAGACCGGTATCAGCATGCTGGACTTCTACGTCGAAGCGGCCTGATACAGCGGGTACAAAAAAGCCCGCTACCGGACAACCGGTAGCGGGCTTTTTGCTGAACACGCGTCGGGTTATTCGCCCAGGACCTGACCGACAGTCGGGTCTTTGAACAAACGGGTCAGCGCATCGCTGAGCACATCACTCACCAGTTGGGTATTGGTGTCCTGATTCGGCGCCATGCCGAAACGCTGGTCGAGGGATGCCCCATAGCGGCCACTGTATCGACGGTTGGCATTGGCGACATCAGCGCGGAAGGTAGCGCCAATGGTGGCCTCGGTGACATACAGGCCCTCTTTGGGCGACTGATACTTCAGCTCGACCAGCGTCACGGTCAACTGTGGCGCGTTATAGGCATTCGGCGAAGGGGTGAAGCCCAGCAAACGCACGGCAGCTTCGGCCTGAGCCTGCAATTTTGGCTGGATATCGTTACCGGAAACCGTGATTGCGCTGGTTTCAGGGTACAGACCACCCCGGGTGCCCAAGGTCTGCGAAGCACGACCATCAACCACGCGTACCACGACCGGTTGACCATGGCCAACCGGTGCAAGCTGGGCGGTGAGTTTCGGTTGCGGGCTGAGTTGTTGCGGGCTGTGGGCACAACCGACCAGGGTCAGACTGGTCACAGCGATCAAACCGAACAACAGACGGTGCAACATGCGCATCTCTCCAGGAATAGCAACAAAGGGCATCAGTATAACCAGCACCGACGGTAGCAGCCATCGGCTGGCCACTGGCGAATCAGACCGTGAGAACGGACAGCGGTTCGCTGTCAACACCCTGTCATCTGCTGGGGGTTATGCTTGATGCAGTCATAACAGGTACGCTGCCATGAATTCCCTCTGGGCCCTGCTGTTCAAACGCCAACCCCAACGCTACTTTGCCCGACTCGATGGCGCAGGGCTGTGCCAGGCTTTCAAACACTGCACCGACGCACCAATTGACGGCCACTGGGTGGAGATCAACGAAATTCGGCTACATTGGCTGAACCGCCCCTTGCCGACCAGTGCCAAAGTAATGGCCCGCTCAATGAGCTCCCGCCCTCAGCGAACACTCGCCGCCTGACGACAGGTTCAAGAAATGTCGCTAAAAAGGTCGTTTCTGCCGAAGACTTCGTTATAATCTCCCCCCGATTATAAGGACGTCTCCTGATCGGGCCTCGCAGCACCGCCAATACCAACTGTTGGCACCCTCCGCACCGCCCACAGAGAGCCTTCCACACAGGTCTTGCACCAGCCAGTGAGTCTGATTCATTCGACCCTTGCTCTGCACAGAACCTGCCGGGTCTGCCATCGCGCAGCCCATTTTGAGGTTCACGTCTCCAAAAGAGCGTGAAAAAACGGGTTTCACAACTTCACAAGAGTGTGGCGAGCAAAATGAACAGTCTGGCATGTGCAAAAGCACCAGCAGTGTCCCAACAAGCCCCAAACAGCTGGCAACAGCGCTCATCCAAGGTGGGCGACTGAGGCCGGTCCATAACGCACGACGGATACCTTGACCATAAGTCGAATTGCCGCACGGGTACTAAAATGCGTTCATAGGCAACGCAAAGCCCGGTTGGTGGTGTCCGCTGAAGTTGCAAAACCTGCGAAGAATCGGACATGGCGATCCTGGCTTACCCAGGGGTCCCATGCTGTCAATTTGGTGCTGAAGATTTTGGAGACGCGTTAATGGCGCAGAACGAAGCAGTCGATGTGGTACTGGTAGGGGCAGGCATCATGAGTGCCACCTTGGCCGTACTGCTCAAGGAACTCGACCCGGCAGTCAAGCTGGAAGTCGTCGAGTTGATGGATTCGGGTGCCGCGGAAAGTTCCAACCCGTGGAACAACGCCGGTACCGGCCATGCCGGGCTGTGTGAACTGAACTACACGCCTCAAGCTGCCGACGGCAGCATCGACATCAAGAAGGCTGTACACATCAACACCCAGTTCGAGGTCTCCCGTCAGTTCTGGGCGTACCTGAGCAAAAAGGGTGCTTTCAACTCAACGCGGGCATTCATCAACCCGATTCCACACCTGAGCTATGTCGAGGGTGAGAAAGGCATTGCCTTCCTCAAGAAGCGCTATGAGCTGCTCAAGCAGCACCATGCGTTCGCCGACATGGAGTACACCGAAGACAAAGCGGTTATGAAGGAGTGGATGCCGCTGATGATGCCAGGCCGTCCGGCCGACCAGCACATCGCCGCTACCCGCGTCGTCAAGGGTACCGACGTCAACTTCGGCGCCCTGACCAACAAGTTGCTCAAGCACCTGGCCAATGCACCCGATGCACAGGTCAAGTACAGCAAGAAGGTCACCGGCCTGCGTCGTAACGGCAGCGGCTGGACCGTCAGCATCAAGGACGTCAACAGCGGCAGCAGCCGTGAAGTTGATGCTCGCTTCGTCTTCCTTGGCGCCGGTGGCGCGGCCCTGCCGCTGCTGCAGATGTCGGGCATCGAAGAGAGCAAGGGCTTCGGCGGCTTCCCGGTCAGCGGCCAGTGGCTGCGCTGCGACAACCCGGAAATCGTCAAACAGCACCAGGCCAAGGTTTACAGCCAGGCGTCTGTCGGCGCGCCACCGATGTCGGTTCCGCACCTGGATACCCGTGTTGTCGACGGCAAGACGTCCCTGCTGTTCGGGCCATATGCCGGCTTCACCACCAAGTTCCTCAAGCACGGCTCGTTCCTTGACCTGCCACTGTCGGTACGCTTGGGTAACATTGGCCCAATGCTCGCCGTTGCCCGCGACAACATGGACCTGACCCGCTACCTGGTCAGCGAAGTGATGCAGTCGATGGAGCAACGCCTGGAGTCGCTGCGTCGCTTCTACCCAGAAGCCAAGGCGCAAGACTGGCGCCTGGAAGTGGCTGGGCAACGCGTGCAGATCATCAAGAAAGACCCGAAAAAAGGCGGCGTTCTGCAGTTCGGTACCGAACTGGTCGCAGCCAAAGACGGCTCCCTTGCTGCCCTGCTGGGCGCATCGCCAGGTGCTTCGGTAACCGTGTCGATCATGCTTGAACTGATCGAACGCTGCTTCCCTGAGCAAGCCAAAGGCGCCTGGGCGGCCAAGCTCAAGGAAATTTTCCCGGCACGGGAAAAGGTTCTGGCGGCCGATGCTGCGCTGTACCGCAAAATCAGCGCGTACAACGACGAGGCACTGCAACTGGCAGAGCCCAGCCCGACTCAGAACTACGCTTGATCTGCAGCCATAAAAAAACGCCCTTCGGGGCGTTTTTTTATGGGCCTGGCAGACTCAGCCGCGCGCTTTCTCGATGATCTCGATGTAGTCGGCAGCGTTACGCTGGTCCTTGATCAGCGTGACAAAGGTATTGCCCTGCTCATCCTTGCCATCGAGATCCAGACCGGCCTCAACAAAGAAACCGACAAAACGCTCGAAGTCGTCGACCCGCAGACCGCGATAAGCCTTGATCAGCTTGTGCAGCGACGGCGAAGTGGCATCGGCCGGCTCGAAATCGAGGAACAACTTGATCTGCGCGTCGCCGATCTCATCACCAATTACCTGTTTCTTGTCTTTACGCATTGCCGACTCCAGCTGAACCATCACGAACATTTCAGGGGTCGGCAGTTTACCCCCGGGCCACCTCGCGCCTCAACGCGTGCGTACGGTTCCCGTGTGCAGGTCCGCCCAGATGTGGCCATTGGCATAGGTCAAAAATTGCACATACACCGTATCGTTGCGTAGCAAATCAAGAATGACCCGATACTGGGCAAGCGGGTAGTTGAGCGTCAGCGTGCGCGACTTGTCGTCAAACGCCGGTTTCTTCAAGCTTTTGCTTTCAGCATCGAAGCTGATCACGACCTGGCTGATGGTCGCCCCCTTGCTCAGCGGCTTGCCCTTCAAGCGCAACACCAGAGGCGATGTCACCGGGATCGGTTGCTGATTTGATTGGCGCTGATTGCCGACCACCACGGAATAGTCGGTGACCTGCATCAGCTGCTGAGATTCAGGCTTTTCCTGGCGCAGGGAAAGGTCATCAGGTGGCAAGAACTGGCTGTGCAACGGCGCAGCAGCGACAGGGAGGCTCAGTGCTAACAGGAGGGGGATAAACAGGCGCACGGCAGGCTCCTTCGCGGATGGCCTTGCAGTGTGGCGGATGCCCCCATCGTCGGCAAGGCTGGCACCTGCAACATGAGATGCTGCAAGGCGCCGACCTTGTCGGCAACGAGGGCGTTGCGGGCCTTACAGCCCTTTGACCGCGTAGATACCGGCTGCGTTGCGCCAATAACCTTTGTAGTCCATGCCGTAACCGAAAATGTAACGGTCAATACAGCCCAGGCCGACATAGTCAGCCTTCAAGTCCGGACTGGCCTTGCGGTCGTGGTCTTTGTCGATCAGCACAGCGGTGTGCACAGTGCGCGCGCCGGCATGCTTGCAGAAGTCGATGATGGCGCTGAGAGTATGCCCTTCATCGAGGATGTCGTCGATGATCAGCACGTCGCGGTCAATGAACGAGACTTCCGGCTTGGCTTTCCAGAAAAGATCGCCGCCGCTGGTCTGGTTGCGGTAGCGGGTGGCGTGCAGGTACGACGCCTCCAACGGGAAGTTCAGGTGTGTCAGCAACTTGCCAGCGAAAATCAGGCCGCCGTTCATGACACAGAACACGACTGGATTGCTATCGGCCAGGTCTGCGCAGATCTGCGTACCCACGCGGGCAATCGCTGCTTCGACTTCAGCTTCGGTGTACAGGCAGTCAGCCTCGCGCATGACTTGACGGATGTGCTCGAGATCAGCGGACATGGCGCTCTCCAGGGGCGGCAATTGAGAAAAGCGGGCAAAGGTACGCACCCACGGGCATCAGATCAAGCATTTCTGGACTAACGTCCTGATAACCTATAGGACACCTGAAGCGAATAGATTAATCTAGCGCGGTTTTTTTGCCCGCCCCCGGAGCCATTTCCTATGCCTACCCGTGAGATCCGCCATCCGCTGATCCGCCACAAGCTCGGCCTCATGCGCCGTGCCGATATCAGCACGAAGAATTTTCGCGAACTCGCCCAGGAAGTCGGCGCACTCCTGACCTACGAGGCGACCAAGGACCTGCCCCTGGAGAACTACGACATCGAAGGTTGGTGCGGTACTGTCCAGGTCGAAAAAATTGCCGGCAAGAAGATCACCGTCGTACCGATCCTGCGTGCCGGCATTGGCATGCTCGACGGCGTGCTCAGCCTGATCCCTGGCGCCAAGGTGAGCGCCGTTGGTGTTGCCCGCAACGAGGAAACCCTCGAAGCGCACACCTACCTTGAAAAGCTCGTGCCGGAAATCGACGAGCGCCTGGCAATGATCATCGACCCGATGCTGGCCACTGGCGGCTCGATGGTTGCCACCATCGACCTGCTGAAAAAGGCTGGCTGCAAGGACATCCGCGCCATGGTTCTGGTCGCTGCCCCCGAAGGTATTGCAGCGGTCGAGAAGGCTCACCCCGACGTACAGATCTACACCGCGTCGATCGACCAACGCCTCAATGAAGACGGCTATATCATCCCAGGGCTGGGCGACGCCGGAGACAAGATCTTCGGTACCAAGCAGAAGGACGCCTGAGCATGCAGGATGAGTTCAACGACCCGCTTTGGCGTCAGGTCGTCTCCGGTGCGCAGATGCTCTTCGTCGCCTTTGGCGCGCTAGTGCTGATGCCTCTGATCACCGGCCTCGACCCGAACGTGGCACTGTTTACCGCGGGTCTCGGAACGCTGCTGTTCCAGGTGGTCACGGGGCGTCAGGTTCCGGTGTTCCTGGCCTCCAGTTTCGCCTTCATCACCCCGATCATCCTCGCCAAGGGCCAGTTCGGCCTGGCCGAAACCATGGGCGGGGTAATGGCTGCCGGCTTCGTCTATACCTTCCTCGGCCTGGCCGTGAAGATCAAGGGCACCGGTTTTATCGACCGCCTGCTGCCGCCGGTAGTGATTGGTCCGGTGATCATTTCGATCGGCCTGGCCATGGCGCCGATTGCCGCCAACATGGCAATGGGCAAGGCCGGTGACGGCACTGAGCTGATTCCCTACAGCACGGCGATGCTGATCTCCATGCCGGCGCTGCTGACCACCCTGATCGTCGCCGTGTTCGGCAAGGGCATCTTCCGCCTGGTACCGATCATCGCTGGCGTGCTGGTGGGCTTCGCCCTCGCCTTCGTGTTTGGCGTGGTCGACACGGCCAAGATCGCGGCGGCCCCATGGCTGGCACTGCCGCACTTCACCGCACCTGCATTCAACTGGCAAGCCATCCTGTTCATCGTTCCGGTGGCCTTGGCCCCGGCGATCGAACATATCGGCGGGGTCATAGCCGTCGGTAGCGTGACCGGTCGCGACTACCTGAAAACGCCGGGCCTGCACCGCACCCTGCTCGGTGACGGCATCGCCACCACCACAGCCGGCCTGTTTGGCGGCCCGCCCAACACCACCTATGCCGAAGTCACCGGCGCAGTGATGCTGACCAAGAACTACAACCCGAAGATCATGACCTGGGCGGCGATTTTCGCCATTGGCCTGGCCTTCATCGGCAAGTTCGGCGCACTGCTGCAGAGCATCCCGGTACCGGTAATGGGGGGCATCCTCTGCCTGCTGTTCGGTTCGATTGCCGCGGTGGGGATGAACACCATGATCCGGCACAAGATCGATCTGAGCGAGGCCCGTAACCTGGTAATCGTTTCGGTGACACTGGTGTTTGGTATTGGCGGCGTATTGATTGGCAGCGGCACCGGCCCTGGCGACTGGGGCCTGAAAGGCATTGCCCTGTGCGCCGTGGTTGCCATCGGCCTGAACCTGTTGCTGCCGGGCAACGACAGCTGGAAGAACAAGGCACTGGACGATCAGTTGCCTTGATTGCACCGGGTGCTTGATCCTGCAGGAGCCAGCCGTGCTGGCCCCTGCAGCCATACCACCTGCTTTACGCCCTTTCGCAGAGCGTCTTGAGGGCCTGTACCCAATCCGGGTGATCATTCAGGCACGGCACCAGCACCAACTCCTTCCCTCCCGCCTCGATGAACTGCTCACGCCCACGGTCGCCGATCTCTTCCAGGGTCTCGATGCAGTCGGCGACAAACGCCGGGCACATTACCAGCAAGCGCTTGACCCCGGCTTTGGCCAACTCGTCCAGGCGCGCTTCGGTGTAGGGTTCGATCCACTTCGCCCGCCCCAGCCGGGACTGGAATGACACCGACCATTTGCCCTCGGGCAGGCCCATGGCCCGGGCAAAAGACTCGGCCGCACGAATGCACTGTGCGCGATAGCACACGGCAAGTACTTGTGGCGATGCCGTGCGGCAGCAGTCGGCACTCTTGAAGCAATGGTTGCCGGTAGGATCAAGCTTGGTCAGGTGACGCTCGGGCAAGCCATGGAAACTCAGCAGCAAGTGATCGAAATCTTCCTGCAGGTAGGGCTTGGCACTGGCAACCAGTGCGTCGATGTACTCTGGTTGATCGTAGAACGGCTGCAGCACTGCCAGTTCAAACGACAATTTCTGCTCGGCAATGACCTGCCGCGCCTGTTCGACCACCGTGGTGACAGTACTGTCGGCGAACTGAGGGTACAGCGGCGCCAGCGTGACCTTGCGCACCCCCTGAGCCGCCAGGCGCGCCAGTACGGTAGGCAAAGAAGGCTCACCATAGCGCATTGCGATTTCCACCGGGCCGTGCGTCCATTGCTCGCTCATCGCCTGCTGCAGGCGGCGTGTCAGGACCACCAGCGGCGAGCCTTCGTCCCACCAGATCGAGGCATAGGCATGAGCCGACTGCTCTGGGCGCTTGATCAGGATCAGCGAGACCAGCAACCGGCGAACCGGCCAAGGCAGGTCGATGACGTAAGGGTCCATCAGGAATTGATTGAGGTAACGGCGCACATCGGCGACATCGGTGGAAGCCGGCGAACCCAAGTTGACCAGCAGCAGAGCATGATCGGTCATGCAACGTCCTATTTCAGAGGCGACTGGACAATTCATCCAGGGCAGATTGCACATCATTGAATTGAAAAGTGAAGCCAGCTGCCAGCAAGCGCACGGGGCGCACACGCTGGCCACCCAGCAGCAGCGTCGACAACTCACCCAGCCCAAGCTTCAGCAACGGTGCCGGAAGGGGTAACAAGGCTGGCCGATGCAGCGCCCGACCAAGCCGCTTGGCAAACTCTCGGTTACGCACAGGCTCTGGTGCGCAGGCATTATAGGGACCGCTGGCGTCGTTATGCTGCAAGAGAAAATCAATCAGGGCGATTTCGTCATTGATATGAATCCATGGCATCCACTGCCGCCCATCGCCAATAGGCCCACCCAGGCCGAGTTTGAATGGCAGTCGCAGGCGCGACAAAAAACCGCCCTCACTGGCCAGCACCAGCCCGGTTCGCACCAGCACGACGCGAATACCCAAGGCCTCGGCCTGCTGCGCCGTTTCTTCCCAGGCAATGCACAACTGGCTGGCGAAATCCTCTTTGACCGGCCGTGAGGCCTCTGTCAATTCACGCTCACCACCATCACCATACCAACCCACAGCCGAACCGGAGATCAGCACGGAAGGCCGTTGCTGGCGCTGCTCAAGCCAGGCCAGCAATTGCTCGGTGAGGGTGATCCGACTACCCCAGAGCAGCGCACGCCGCGCACTGGTCCAAGGTCGATCGGCGATGGGTGCACCTGCCAGATTGACCACTGCATCCAGCGTTTGATCACCGAACGCCTCAAGTCGATCAATGCCTCGCACCCCTGCCCCACAGAGACGCCCCACCTGTTCAGGTCGTCGACTCCACACTGTCAACTGATGCCCTTTTGTCAGCCAGTACTGGCAAAGCCGTTGGCCAATCAAACCAGTACCGCCGGTCAGCAATATATGCATGACTGTGTCCTCATGTGGCGCACGCTTGGTCTATTTTTAAGAACAAGGCACTTTTTTGACCGATCGCTCTCGGATAAACATAGGCGAACCTGGCTGTAACGCGCGGATCAATATTGTACATTGAACAGACATTGTACAGGTTTGTCAGACAGCGTAGTCTGCGTATCAAAGGTTCAAAGAGGCCATCATGACCATACCTATCGCAATCATCGGCGCAGGCATCGCCGGCTTGTCCGCTGCCCAGGCACTGCAAAAAGCCGGGCAGACTGTGCATCTTTTCGACAAAGGCCGAGGCAGCGGTGGGCGCATGGCCAGCAAACGCAGCGAAGCCGGGGCACTCGACCTCGGCGCACAGTATTTCACTGCCCGCGACAGGCGCTTCCTTGCCCAGGTTCAGGAATGGCAGGCACACGGCTCGGTCGCAGAGTGGAAACCACACCTCTACAACTACAGCGCGGGCCAACTCACCCCCTCGCCAGACGAGCAAGTTCGCTGGGTAGGTGTGCCACGCATGAGCGCGATTACCCGCGCCTTGCTCAAAGACTCGACGGTGAACTTCAATTGCCGGATCGCCGAAGTCTTTCGCGGCAAGCATTACTGGCACCTGCAGGACACCGAAGGCTGCAGCCATGGCCCGTTCAGCCGCGTCATCATTGCGGTGCCCGCCCCTCAGGCAACCCAGCTCCTGACGGCGGCACCCAAGCTTGCCGCAACCGTCGCCAGCGTACAGATGGACCCCACCTGGGCCATTGCGCTGGGGTTTGAAAGCCCACTGGATACGCCCCTGCAGGGGTGCTTCATACAAGACAGCGCACTCGAATGGCTCGCGCGCAATCGCAGCAAGCCAGGACGCGACGAACACATTGATACCTGGGTGCTTCACGCCACCGCGAACTGGAGCAAACAGCACATCGACCTCGCCAAGGAGGCCGTGATCGAGCAGTTGCTCGGCAACTTCGCCGAGCTGATTGGCTGTGCCGTGCCAGCGCCGAGCTTCTCCCTTGCCCATCGCTGGCTGTATGCACGCCCTTCCAGCAACCATGAGTGGGGGGCGCTGGCTGACCCTGACCAGGGCCTGTATGCCTGCGGCGACTGGTGCCTGTCAGGTCGGGTTGAAGGGGCCTGGCTGAGTGGCCAGGAAGCCGCTCGGCGACTACTTGAGCATCTGGACTGATTTTGCCAAAAAGCTGTACAAATCGTTTGACTTGTACAGCCTCCTATCTATGATGATCAAATCTGTACATAACATTTAATTTGTACAAGTTTTGGACTCGCCATGGATACTCACGAGCTGCCACACAAACCCAAAATCGCCATCAGCGCTTGCCTGGTCGGCCAGGAAGTACGCTTCAATGCTGGCCATAAAGCCTCGAAGCTATGCAACGAGACACTGGCCAAGTACTTCGACTTCGTTCCGTTGTGCCCGGAAATGGCCATCGGCCTGGGCGTTCCGCGGGCCGCCATTCGATTGGTGGGCGATCCTCAGCAGCCTCGTGTGATCAACCCTCGCGAACCCGAGCTGGACCTTTCTGGCCCGCTTGGTGCCTACGGGCGGCAGATGGCCAATGAGCTTCAGGACATCTGCGGCTATATCTTCATGCAGAAGTCGCCGTCCTGTGGGCTTGAACGGGTCAAGGTGTATCAAGACAACGGCTACCCGGCCACAGAGGGTGGACGTGGTGCCTATGCCGCAGCGTTTTGTGCCGAACGACCTGATCTTCCTGTGGAGGAAGATGGCCGCCTGTGCGACCCGGCCTTGCGTGAGAACTTCATCACCCGCGTCTACGTGTACGCGGAGTGGCAAAAATACCTGGCGCAAGGCCTGAGCCGACATGCACTGATCAGCTTCCACGCCCGCTGCAAGTACCTGTTGATGGCAAACAACCCACAACAGTACAAAGTCCTGGGCAAGCTGCTGGGTAGCATGAGCCGCAGTGATGACGCCGAAGAAATTGGCCCGCGCTACTTCAGCCAACTGATGAAGGCACTGAGCCGCTGCGCCAATCGCGGCACCCATGGCAACGTACTGATGCACCTGAGTGGGTACCTGCGCGATTTCATTGAGGCCGCCGACAAAGAGGAAATTCGCCAGACGATCGATCAGTATCAAGCCGGAACGGTGCCACTGGTCGTCCCACTGACCCTGCTCAAGCACCACCTGCGTCGGCACCCTGACCCTTATCTGGAGCAGCAAATCTACCTGAAGCCACACCCTGAAACCCTTGGCCTGCGCAATGCCATCTGAGCCGCTGCCACTGCCGATCCGAGAGGTTGCACGCCTCACCGGCGTCAACCCGGTTACGCTTCGCGCCTGGGAACGACGCTATGGCCTGATTACCCCACAACGCACAGGCAAAGGCCATCGACTGTATAGCACCGAGCATGTGCAGCGCATTCAACAGATCGTCCAATGGCTCAACCGTGGTGTGTCTGTCGGCCAGATCAAGGCACTGCTGGACAGCCGCCCGGTAGCCTCCCAGACAGATCAACACGGTGCCTGGCAGGCCATGCGCCAGGACATAACCGGCAGCATCGCTGCCTTGGCAGAACGCCGTCTGGACCAACAGTTCAATCAGGCGATCGCCTTGTACCCTGCGACCACGCTGTGCGAGCAACTGCTGCTACCCCTGTTCGCCGAGCTGGAGCTGCGCTGGCAAAGCCAGTTTGGCGCACGCATGGAACAAGTGTTCTTCCACTGCTGGCTACGCAGCAAACTCGGAGCGCGCCTCTATCACAGCAACCGCCAACTCAATGGCCCGGCAGTACTGCTGATCAACGGCTCAGACCTGGTCTTCGATCCACGGTTGTGGCTATGCGCCTGGCTGCTCAGTAGTGCCGGGTACGCGGTAGAAGTATTCGACTGGCCACTGCCCCCGGCCGAGCTGGCGCTGACCCTCGAACGCATGCAACCCCAGGCGCTGTTACTGTGCCTGAACAGGGCGGTCGATATGCGTCAACTTGAGCGCAGCCTGAGTGCAATCCAGATACCTACCCTGCTGGACGGCAGCGCGATCAGCATCCATCAGGATGACCTCATGGCACTGGCGGTGAAAAACCCCCGGCTATGCCTGCTCGACACCCCGTTGGAGGTCGTGCAAGCGTTGCAAGACGCCTCACGATAACTCAACCCCTGCGATATCAAGGAACCCACATGCAACTCCTCTGGCTGCGTAGCGATCTTCGCGTGTCCGATAACACCGCTCTGGCCGCCGCTGCCGAGCGCGGCCCGACACTGGCCGTCTGGCTGGTCAGCCCAAGCCAGTGGCTGGCGCATGACGATGCGCCGTGCAAGGTCGACTTCTGGCTACGCAGCCTGCGAACCCTCAGCCAGTCACTGGCTGCATTGAACATTCCACTACTGGTTCGTCAGGCAGAGCACTGGGACAACGCCCCCCAGGTTCTGCTACAGCTGTGCCGGGAGCACCATGTGCAGACACTGCACATGAATGAGGAATACGGGGTTCACGAACAGCGCCGAGACGATGCCGTACGTAACCAGTTGAGCGACGCCGGAATCGAGGTGGTGAGCTATCTGGACCAGTTGCTGTTCAAACCCGGCAGCATATTGACCAGGACCGGCGGTTACTTTCAGGTGTTCAGTCAGTTTCGCAAAACCTGCTATGAACGCCTGCACCTGGCCCTGCCTCGGCTGATCGCAAGCCCCGCGCCGCAGCAACCCTTGGCAATTGCTAGCGACCCGATCCCTGAATCAGTACCGGGTTTCAACAACGTCTCGGAAACACTGCGCGCGCTCTGGCCAGCCGGCGAGCAAGAAGCTCAAAGGCGGCTGAACGCCTTTGTCGAGGACGCCATCGAGGACTATCAGGATCAGCGCGACGTTCCGGCGCTGCCTGGCACGAGCCAGTTGTCCCCCTACCTCGCTGCCGGG
The DNA here is from genome assembly GCF_002753995.1 of Pseudomonas sp. HLS-6. Classification (NCBI taxonomy): domain Bacteria; kingdom Pseudomonadati; phylum Pseudomonadota; class Gammaproteobacteria; order Pseudomonadales; family Pseudomonadaceae; genus Pseudomonas; species Pseudomonas sp. HLS-6. The sequence goes on along the minus strand of NZ_CP024478.1, from coordinate 889,906 downwards.
GTGATCTCCCCACGCCAGTGCCTGCACGCGGCGCTTTCACACAATCGAGGCGAGTTCGACAGTGGCAACAAGGGTGTTGTGACCTGGGTGAATGAACTGCTGTGGCGCGAGTTCTACAAACATATTCTGGTCGGGTATCCGCGGGTATCGCGACACCGCGCTTTCCGCCTGGAAACCGAAGCGGTGCCGTGGCGCAACGCACCTGACGAGCTGGAGGCATGGCAGCAAGGGCGCACCGGCATTCCGATCATCGATGCAGCCATGCGCCAACTACTGGCCACCGGCTGGATGCATAACCGCCTGCGCATGGTCGTTGCGATGTTCCTGACCAAAAACCTGCTGATTGACTGGCGTGAAGGCGAACGCTTTTTCATGCGTCATCTGATCGACGGTGACCTGGCGGCAAATAACGGCGGCTGGCAATGGAGCGCATCAACGGGCACGGATGCCGTCCCTTATTTTCGGATCTTCAACCCGATCAGTCAGTCGCAACGCTTCGACAGTGAGGGACGTTTTATCCGGCATTGGTTGCCGGAGCTGGCTGACCTGGACAACAAAACCATCCACGCCCCTCAGTCTGTAGGCGGGCTGTTTGCTGTTCGTCACTATCCTGGCCCGATAGTGGATCTGGGCAGCAGTCGACAGCGGGCCCTGAGTGCGTTCAAACACTTACCCCAAAAACCCGAATGAAGAGTCAGTTGAGCAGCGGCTAAGCCGCTGCTCGAGTAAACGCCAAGGAATCAGAGTGGCATGCGATAGTGCAGGGAGTAGCTTTCTACGCCGTCGTTGGGCGTTGTCAGGCCGGCGTTAGAGTAGTGGATGGCACGCACACCCAGCTCATGCCCACCGGCGAAACGCAGACCAAAGCCGATACGGTCTTCAAACTGGAACGACGAACCGAGCCTGTTGCTTTCCAGCTCGGTGCTGGAGAAGGCTGCGACACCAATGCCGGCTTCGACATAAGGCTTGATGGACTCACCGGCAAACTCATAAACAAACACCGGTGCAAACGACAGGCTGTGGTTACTGGTGGTTTCATCGCCCTCCCAATAGGTGTAGGCGCCATCCCAGTACCCCGTGACACGGCCGACACTGGTCTGCAACCAACTGGCATCCCAGTTGGATTGCAAACCAAAGCGATAGACCATGGTCGAGTCGCCGGTCTGCCCTACCGAGACCGATGCATCGGCGGCTTGAGCTGTAAATGATTGCCCCAGAATCACGGCTGCAGTTGCAGCCAAGCAAAGCAGTTTCTTCATGAGAAACGTCCTGTTCTTAATGCAGTTTTTAGTTTTTCTGTTTCATTCAACAACGTAGTAGAAAATTGCCATCAGTTGTCAGTTCCGCACCGCAAAAACGCTCTCCCCCAGCGCTTCACAAACCAAGACTGTGCACGTTCTCAGACTGACCCCACAACAATGGCAGGATTTTCAGCAGATGCGCTGGGCTGGCACTCGTCCAGAACTGCGCGGGCCGGGCTGGGCCCTGCGCCAATAACCCGCGTTCACCGAGCAAACGCTGCAATTGCCGAGCCACCGCTGCGCCAGTATCGATGATTGCTATGTCGGGCGGAACAAGCTGGGCGAGCAATGGCTTGAGGAAAGGATAATGCGTGCAACCCAGGATCAGCGTGTCGCACCCGGCAGCCAACAGCGGTGTCACATAGCCCTGCAGCAACTGGCGCAACGAGGGGCTGTCTAGATCGCCGGCTTCAATGCATTCGACCAGGCCCGGGCACGGCTGGGTGACCACCTGCACATCATTGGCGAAGCGATCGAGCAACGCGGCAAACTTGGCGCTCTGTAGCGTACCCGTCGTTGCCAGCACACCCACCACACCGCTGCGGGTTGCTGCCGCAGCGGGTTTGACCGCAGGCTCCATACCCACAATCGGCCAGTCAGGGTAACGTTCCCGCAGGTCGGCCACCGCAGCGACTGTTGCAGTGTTACACGCCAACACCATCGCCTTGGCCCCTTGGGCACGGAAAAATTCGGCAACGATCTGGCAACGCTGACGGATAAACGCCGGCGACTTCTCCCCATAGGGGATATGTCCGCAATCAGCGACATACAGCAGTGACTCGCGGGGCAATAAACGCGCGATTTCAGCAAGCACCGACAACCCGCCGACGCCAGAATCGAAAACCCCGACGGGTGCTGCCGGATCACCCATGTCGATCACCGCAAACGGCACACCCCGGGTCGCGCTTCACACGCAGCTCGCGAAAACGGCTGCCCAGCGCATCAATCAACAACAATCGCCCAATCAGCGGCTCACCGAAACCCGCCAGCATCTTCAAGGCTTCCAGTGCCTGCAAGCTGCCAACCAACCCAACCAGCGGGCCAATCACGCCCGCCTCGCTGCAGGTCAGCTCGGCGTCACTGCCATGCCCATACAGGCAGTGGTAGCAGGGGCTGTGTGGCTGTCGCGGGTCGAAGACCGACAATTGCCCCTCCAGGCGAATCGCGGCGCCACTGACCAGCGGTTTGCCCGCTGCCACACACGCGCGATTGACCGCCTCACGGGTGCCGAAGTTGTCCGAGCAGTCGAGCACGAGGTCAACTGCGCGCACGGCCTCAGCCAACGAGTCTTCGTCGAGCACCGTACGATGGGCCACCAGGGCAATCTCGGGGTTGATCGCCTGCAAGCGTGCCAGCGCAGAATCGACCTTGCTCATGCCGATTGATGAAGTGTCGTGCATGACCTGACGCTGCAGGTTGGTCAGGTCGACCGTATCAAAGTCAGCCAGGTGCAGTTCACCAACACCTGCAGCAGCCAGATACAACGCGACCGGTGAGCCGAGGCCGCCGAGGCCGACTATCAGCGCCCGACTGCCCTTGAGCTTCAACTGACCGTCGATATCGACCTGCGCCAGGAGGATCTGTCGGCTGTAGCGCAACAGCTCCTGATCGCTCAGCACAGGAGGCGCCCCAAGGTAATACGTTCATGACCGGCAAGGTCATCGCGGCTTTCGATCTGCTCGAAGTCGTTCTGAGCCAGCAGCTCGCGTACCGCAGCGGCCTGATCGTAACCGTGTTCAAGCAACAACCAGCCGCCCGGCTGCAGGTGCTGCGGCGCCTGAGTGATGATCGCGCGCAGATCGTCCAGGCCATCTTCGCCTGCAACCAGCGCACTGCTGGGCTCAAACCGCACATCACCGGCCACCAGATGCGGATCTGCAGCAGCGATGTAAGGCGGGTTGCTGATGATCAGGTGGAAACGCTCACCGTCCAGCGCGCTGAACCAGTGACTGTTGAGCACCCGGACGTTGTCCAGCTGCAGACGCTGGCGGTTGCGTTCAGCCAGGGCCACGGCGTCGAGCACACGGTCGACGGCGGTCACCTGCCACTGTGGGCGCTCGCTGGCCAGTGCCAGCGCAATGGCCCCGGTTCCGGTACCAAGATCGAGTACACGAGCGGGCAGCGCTGGCAGCAGCTCAAGGGCCGCCTCTACCAGCAACTCGGTTTCCGGACGCGGAATCAGTGTATGAGGCGCCACTTCCAGATCAAGTTTCCAGAACCCCTGCTGCCCCAGAATATACGCCACAGGCTCACCGGCACGGCGGCGCTGCAGGTAGTCGGCAAAGGTCTGGGCCGCCTCACTGGTGACGATCCGCTCTGGCCAGGTATGCAGGTAACTGCGCGACTTGCCGATGGCAGCCGCCAGCAACAACTCGATATCCAGACGCGCCGTCGGCGAATCCGGCAGCTCCGCACCGCGAAGCAGGCTGGCAATAATCGTCATTTACTCACCCAGTGCTGCCAGTTGGTCAGCCTGATACTCGGCCAGCAATGGTTCGATGACCGCATCGACCCCGCCCGCCAACACTTCATCAAGGGAATACAGGGTCAGGTTGATACGGTGATCGGTCACCCGGCCCTGTGGGTAGTTGTAGGTACGAATACGCTCGGAACGATCGCCCGAGCCGACCAGCAGCTTGCGCTCACTGGCAATGGCATTCTGTGCTGCGCTGGTCTGCATGTCATTGAGCTTGGCCGACAGCCAGGACATGGCGCGCGCCCGGTTCTTGTGCTGCGAACGCTCTTCCTGGCACTCCACCACGATGCCGGTTGGCAAGTGCGTGATACGAATCGCCGAATCGGTCTTGTTCACGTGCTGACCGCCCGCCCCGGAAGAGCGGTAAGTGTCGACCCGCAAATCAGCCGGGTTGATCTCGATTGCCACCTGCTCGTCAGGCTCGGGCAACACCGCGACGGTACACGCCGAGGTATGAATGCGCCCTTGGGATTCGGTTTCCGGTACCCGCTGCACGCGGTGCGCACCCGACTCGAATTTCAGCTTGCCGTAGACGTTATCGCCTTCGACACGCGCAATGATTTCCTTGTAGCCGCCGTGCTCGCCCTCGTTCTCCGAGAGGATCTCCAAACGCCAGCCACGTCGCTCGGCATAACGCGAGTACATGCGGAACAGGTCGCCGGAAAAAATCGCCGCCTCGTCCCCGCCCGTACCCGCGCGGATCTCCAGGAACACGTTGCGCCCATCGTTCGGGTCCTTGGGCAGCAGCATGCGTTGCAACTGGCTTTCCAGTGCGAGCAACTGCTCCTTGGATTCGCGCACCTCTTCCACAGCCATTTCCCGCATATCCGGGTCACTGTCCTTGAGCAGCGCCTGAGCCCCCTCAAGCGCGTCCTGAACCTTGCGCCACTGCGCATAGGCAGCCGCGACGGGCTCAACTTCGGCGTACTCCTTGGAATAGGCACGGAAGCGGGTCTGATCGGAAATGACTTCAGCATCACCCAACAGGGCAGTCAGTTCCTCGAAGCGGTCCTGGAGGGTATCCAGTTTATTGAGCAGCGACGCTTTCATTGCGGGGGTTTATCCGTCGAGCCCTCGTTGAGGGCAAAGAGTTCCTGGGCCATGGCCAGCGCATCGAGGCGGCCTTCGGCAGAGAGCTTTTTCAACTGCACACTCGGCGCATGCAGCAACTTGTTGGTCAAGCCACGGGCCAACTGCACCAAGACCTCCTCGGCATTGGCACCGTTGGCCAGCAGGCGCTGGGCCTTTTGCAATTCCTCGTCGCGCAGCCGCTCACCTTGCTGGCGGTAGGCCTTGAGCACATCCACCGCCGCCAACTCACGCAGGCGCAGCATGAAGTCTTCGGCACCGACCGAGACCAGCTCCTCGGCCGCCTGGGCGGCGCCCTGACGGCTCTTGAGGTTCTCGGCGACAACGTCGTGCAGGTCATCGACGGTGTACAGGTAAACGTCGTCCAACTCACCGACTTCTGGTTCGATATCCCGAGGTACGGCGATATCCACCATGAAAATCGGCTTGTGCTTACGCAATTTCAATGCGCTTTCTACCGCCCCCTTGCCAAGAATCGGCAACTGGCTGGCGGTGGAACTGATCACGATATCGCTGTGCACCAGTTCATGGGGAATGTCTGCCAGCAACACCGCATGGGCACCGAACTGTTCGGCCAGCGTGCTCGCACGCTCCAGGGTTCGGTTAGCCACCACAATGCGCCGCACCCCCTGCTCATGCAGGTGACGGGCCACCAGGGTAATGGTTTCACCAGCCCCGATCAGCAGCGCCTGGCTACGCCCCAGGTCACTGAAGATCTGCTTGGCCAGGCTCACAGCGGCAAACGCCACTGACACCGGGTTTTCGCCGATGGCCGTGTCGGTGCGCACCTGCTTGGCAGCACTGAACGTGGCCTGGAACAAACGCCCCAGCAAGGGGCCGATGGTCCCGGCCTCGCGTGCCACGGCATACGCCGATTTCATCTGGCCCAGGATCTGCGGCTCGCCCAGCACCAGCGAGTCGAGCCCGGAGGCAACCCGCATCATGTGCCGCACGGCATCGTGATCTTCATGGACATAGGCACTGGCACGCAGCTCTTCGAGGCTGAGCTGGTGATATTCGGCCAACCAGCGCAATACGCTGTCGGCCGCCAGGTGGTCCTGTTCGATGTAAAGTTCGCTGCGGTTGCAGGTCGAGAGGATCGCGGCTTCGCGGCTGGCGGTGAGTCGACAGAGCTGCTGCAAGGCTTCGACCAGCTGCTCGGGCGTAAACGCCACGCGCTCGCGTACGTCTACCGAGGCAGTCTTATGGTTGATACCGAGTGCAAGAAAGGCCATTCAAGGTCGCTGATTATGACGTGAAGCCGATAATTGTCCTACTTCGCAGGTTAGAGAACAACCACCGCTCACTATTGTCTCTATAGTCAGTACCTAAGTCTGTACTTCCAGAGGCCATCACTTATGGGTTTGCCCTAGCGCTTGTGTCATGATGATCCGACCGCAGGTTAGTCGCCCAAAATCCCCACTATGAATAGATCCTCCGCGTTGTTCCTTGCCTTTGCCTTGCTTCAGGGCTGCCAGACCTTGGCTCCGGATTCCCCGGATGCCAAGGCGCCTGCCGCCGAGACTGCACCTCCTGAGCAGGTCAAGCCCACGGTCTACGGATCCTTCAGCCAGGACACCGTCTATAGCCTGTTGACCGCCGAATTGGCAGGCCAGCGCAATCGCTTCGATATCGCGCTGGACAACTATGTTGCCCAAGCCATCAAAACCCAGGACGCCGGTATCTCAGAACGTGCCTTCCGCATCGCCGAGTACCTCGGTGCCGACCAGGCTGCGCTGGACACGGCGCTGATCTGGGCAAAGAACGCACCAGAAAGCCTCGATGCGCAACGCGCCGCCGCAATCCAGCTGGCGCGGGCCGGGCGCTATGACGACTCCATGAACTACATGGAGAAGGTCCTGCAGGGCCAGGGTGACACGCACTTCGATTTCCTGGCGCTGTCAGCCGCCGAAACCGATCAGGAAACCCGTGATGGCCTGCAGAAAAGTTTCGACCGCCTGCTGCTGAAGTACCCGGACAATGGTCAGCTGGTGTTTGGCAAAGCCCTGTTGCTACAACAGGATGGCAATGCGAACGCCGCACTGGAACTGCTCGAAAAACACCCGCCAGAGGCCGGCGAAATCGCTCCGGTACTGCTGCAGGCACGCCTGCTGCAAAGCCTCGATCGCGGCAAGGAAGCACTGCCACTACTGCAAAAGACCATTCGCAAGTACCCCGACGACAAGCGCCTGCGCCTGACCTACGCGCGCATGCTGGTCGAACAGGACCGGGTCGAGGATGCCAAGGTCGAGTTTGCCAGCCTGCTACAGCAATACCCCGACGATGACGAGCTGCGCTACTCACTGGCACTGGTCAGCCTGGAGGCCAAGGCCTGGAACGAAGCCGAAAGCTACCTGCAAGAGCTGATTGCCCGCGGTAGCCGGGTCGATTCGGCACACCTGAACCTGGGTCGCCTGCATGAAGAGCGTAATGACCCGGAACGCGCATTGATCGAGTACGCCCAGGTTGGCCCCGGCAATGATTACCTGCCAGCACAACTGCGCCAGGCCGACATTCTCATCGCCAACGGTCGAGCCACCGAAGCCTCGCGGCGCCTGGCCGCAGCGCGTGAAGCCCAACCGGACTACGCTATCCAGTTGTACCTGATCGAAGCCGAAACCCTTGGCAACAACAACAAGGACGCCCAGGCCCTGCAGGTGCTGCAACAGGCCATCAAACTGTACCCCGACGACCTGAACCTGCTTTACACCCGCGCCATGCTTGCGGAAAAGCGCGACGACCTGGCCCAGATGGAAAAGGACCTGCGCAGCATCATCAGCCGCGAGCCGGAAAATGCCATGGCCCTCAACGCCCTGGGCTACACACTGGCCGACCGCACGACACGCTATGCCGAAGCCAAGGGCCTGATCGAAAAAGCACACCAGATCAACCCGGAAGACCCCGCCGTGCTCGACAGCCTGGGCTGGGTCAACTACCGCCTGGGCAACCTCGACGAAGCTGAACGCCTGCTGCGCCAGGCCCTGGAACGCTTCCCTGACCACGAAGTCGCCGCCCACCTGGGCGAAGTGCTCTGGGCCAACGGCAAACGCCGCGAAGCACGCCATGTCTGGGCCAAAGCCCTAGAAGACCAACCTGACAGCCCTATCCTGCGCAAAACCCTTCTGCGCCTGACCGGATCCGAGACTCTGTAAGCCTATGTTCCTGCGCCACTGCATTACCTTCAGCCTGATCGCCCTGCTCGCCGGCTGCGCCGGCTTCGGCTCCCGCGAAGCCCTTCAGGGCCAGGGCAGCCCACAATTGTGGCGCGAGCACAAACAACAGTTGAGCACCCTCGACGGCTGGCAGATCAACGGCAAGGTGGGCATCCGCGCACCGAAAGACTCCGGTAGCGGCACCTTGTTCTGGCTGCAACGCCAGGATTATTACGATATCCGCCTGTCTGGCCCGCTGGGCCGGGGCGCCGCCCGCCTGACCGGGCACCCGGGTCAAGTCGTACTGGAAGTCGCCAACCAGGGACGCTTCGAGGCCCAGAGCCCGGAGACCTTGCTGGAGGAGCAATTGGGCTGGCAACTGCCAGTGTCGCATCTGGTCTGGTGGGTACGCGGCTTGCCCGCACCCGGCAGTAAGAGCCGCCTGACCCTGAGCGGTGACAGCCGCCTGGCCAGCCTCGACCAGGATGGCTGGAACGTCGAGTACCTGAGCTACATCCAGCAGAACGGTTACTGGCTGCCGGAACGCCTCAAGCTGCACGGCCAGAACCTGGACGTGACCCTGGTGGTCAAGGACTGGCAGCCACGCCAGCTGGGGCACTGACATGCACGCAACCACCCTGACACTGCCGGCACCGGCCAAACTGAACCTGATGCTGCACATTCTGGGTCGCCGCCCCGATGGCTATCACGAACTGCAGACCCTGTTTCAATTTCTCGACTACGGCGATGAGTTGTCTTTTGCCCTACGAGAAGATGGCGAAATACGCCTGCACACCGAAATCGACAACGTTCCTCACGACAGCAACCTGATCGTGAAAGCTGCGCGAAAACTGCAGGCACTTTCAGGCTGCAGCAAGGGCGTTGATATCTGGTTGAAAAAAATCCTGCCCATGGGCGGCGGCATCGGTGGCGGCAGCTCAGATGCCGCAACCACCCTGCTCGGCCTCAACCATCTCTGGCAATTGGGCTGGAGTGAGGACCAACTGGCCGAACTGGGCCTGACCTTGGGCGCCGACGTCCCGGTTTTCGTCCGCGGTCACGCGGCATTCGCCGAAGGCGTGGGCGAAAAGCTCACCCCGGTAGATCCTGAGGAACCCTGGTATGTCGTGCTCGTCCCGCAAGTATTTGTAAGTACAGCGGAAATTTTTTCACATCCATTGTTGACACGTGATTCAGCGCCCATTAAGATGCGCCCCGTTCCCAAGGGAAACAGTCGAAATGACTGCCAACCGGTAGTAGAGCAGAGTTACCCAGAAGTACGTAACTCACTGAATTTGCTAAGCAAGTTCACTGAAGCTAGGCTTACCGGAACTGGAAGTTGTGTGTTTGGGGCCTTCCCAAGCAAAGCTGAAGCTGATAAAGTTTTGGCCCTTCTTACAGAGACCCAAACAGGGTTTGTAGCAAAGGGAAGCAACGTTTCGATGTTGCATCGCGCGCTACAGAGTCTGCTCTAGGAATCGAGTGTTAGGCACTCGCAGCAACAGATACAGGGGCGTCGCCAAGCGGTAAGGCAGCAGGTTTTGATCCTGCCATGCGTTGGTTCGAATCCAGCCGCCCCTGCCATTTTCCTTATACTCATCCAGGTTACCCTCAGCCTTCAGGTACTGCGCGTGTCCAAGATGATGGTCTTTACGGGGAACGCCAACCCCGATCTGGCTCGGCGTGTCGTACGTCAGCTGCATATCCCACTGGGTGATGTTTCTGTCGGTAAGTTTTCCGACGGCGAAATCAGCACTGAGATTAATGAAAACGTCCGCGGTAAAGACGTATTTATCATTCAGCCGACTTGTGCGCCAACCAACGATAATCTGATGGAATTGGTAGTGATGGCTGACGCCTTCCGCCGTTCATCTGCCTCCCGAATCACCGCCGTGATTCCTTACTTCGGTTACGCCCGCCAAGATCGCCGTCCGCGTTCGGCGCGTGTTGCAATCAGCGCCAAAGTCGTTGCTGATATGCTCACCGTCGTTGGTATCGACCGTGTTCTCACTGTCGACCTGCACGCTGACCAGATCCAGGGTTTCTTCGATATTCCAGTAGATAACATCTACGGCTCCCCCGTTCTGGTGGATGACATCGAAGACCAGCGTTTCGAAAATCTGATGATTGTCTCCCCAGACATCGGTGGCGTCGTGCGTGCACGAGCTGTTGCCAAGTCGCTGGGCGTCGATCTCGGCATTATCGATAAACGCCGCGAGAAGGCCAACCACTCCGAAGTGATGCATATCATCGGTGATGTTGAGGGTCGTACTTGTATTCTGGTCGACGACATGGTCGATACCGCTGGCACCCTGTGCCACGCGGCCAAGGCCCTGAAAGAGCACGGCGCTGCCAAGGTTTACGCCTATTGCACGCACCCTGTTCTGTCGGGTCGGGCGATCGAGAATATCGAGAAATCCGTGCTGGACGAGCTGGTGGTGACCAACACCATCCCGCTGTCCGCCGCAGCTCAAGCCTGTGACCGTATCCGTCAACTGGATATCGCACCGGTCGTCGCAGAAGCGGTTCGCCGCATCAGCAACGAAGAATCGATCAGCGCGATGTTCCGCTAAGGGCCCTGCCCTTTTCGAGATCACGTTGACGTAAAGCGCCCCGCCCCAACACTGGTTGTTGGGGCGGGGCTTTTTTGCCAACCCCGCTTTGGCGCTGGTCGCAAACGCCAAACCGGAGAGGCTATTTTGGAGATACAAAATGACTGATTTCATCCTGAACGCCGAAGCGCGTAACGACCTGGGGAAAGGTGCGAGCCGCCGCCTGCGTCGTCTCGCCAGCCAAGTTCCTGCTGTTGTATACGGTGGCGACGCTGCCCCTGTATCGGTCAGCATCCTGGCTAAAGAAATCGCCAAGCTGTTCGAAAACGAAGCTGCTTTCAGCCACGTTATCGAACTGAATGTCGACGGCGCCAAGCAGAACGTTGTTGTTAAAGCTCTGCAACGTCACCCATCGAAAGGCATCATCCTGCACGCCGACTTCGTTCGCGTTGTTGCTGGCCAGAAACTGACTGCCAAGGTTCCAGTTCACTTCGTAAACGAAGAAGCTGCAATCAAGAAAGGCGGCGAGATCTCCCACGTAGTGGCTGAAATCGAAGTTTCTTGCGAAGCCAAAGACCTGCCTGAGTTCATCACCGTTGACCTGGCTAACGCCGAAGTCGGCACCATCGTTCACCTGTCGGACCTGAAAGCTCCGAAAGGCGTCGAGTTCGTCGCACTGGCTCACGGCAACGACCTGGCAGTAGCCAACGTTCACGCTCCGCGTGTTGCGCCTGAAGCTGAAGGCGCTGCCGAGTAATTTTACTCAGCACGCCGGTGTTGCCCGGGCCACGCAGCCGTAACGCGTGGCCCACAACTCCAAGGAAGAGCCCCTGACGTGACCGCCATTCAACTGATCGTCGGCCTGGGAAACCCCGGCCCCGAATACGAACAGACCCGGCATAACGCAGGGGCTCTTTTCGTAGAACGCATCGCCAGCGCCCAGCGCGTCAACCTGACCGCTGACCGCAAGTATTTCGGCCTGACAGCCAAGTTCAGCTATCAGGGCAAAGACGTTCGTCTGCTGATACCCACCACGTACATGAACCGCAGCGGCCAAGCCGTCGCGGCACTGGCCGGTTTTTTCCGTATACCGCCAGAAGCCATCCTGGTGGCCCACGACGAACTCGACCTGCCTCCCGGCGTCGCCAAGCTCAAGCTCGGTGGCGGCCACGGCGGGCACAACGGCCTGCGCGACATCATCGCGCAGCTCGGCAATCAGAATAACTTTCACCGTCTGCGGCTTGGCATCGGCCACCCGGGTGACAGCAGCAAGGTGTCCGGTTTTGTCCTGGGCAAGGCGCCACGCGCCGAGCAGGAAAAACTGGATGCCAGTATCGATTTTGCCCTCGGCGTGCTGCCGGACATCCTCGCCGGCGATTGGACGCGTGCGATGAGAGAGCTGCACAGCCAGAAGGCCTGACTCCACGAAGAGGGATTCACCATGGGATTCAATTGCGGCATCGTCGGCCTGCCCAACGTCGGCAAGTCCACCCTGTTCAACGCCTTGACCAAATCCGGTATCGCGGCAGAGAACTTCCCCTTCTGCACCATCGAGCCGAACAGCGGCATCGTACCGATGCCCGATGCACGCCTGGACGCCCTGGCTGCCATCGTCAAGCCTGAGCGGGTGCTGCCCACCACCATGGAATTCGTCGATATCGCAGGCCTTGTAGCCGGCGCCTCGAAAGGTGAAGGCCTGGGCAACAAGTTCCTCGCCAACATCCGCGAGACCGATGCCATCGCCCACGTGGTGCGCTGCTTCGAAGACGATAACGTGATTCACGTCTCCAACAGTGTCGACCCCAAGCGCGACATCGAAATCATCGACCTGGAACTGATCTTCGCCGACCTCGACAGCTGCGAGAAACAACTGCAGAAAGTCGCGCGTAACGCCAAAGGCGGTGACAAGGACGCCTTGGCCCAGAAAGCCATTCTGGAAAAGCTCATCCCGCACTTCACCGAAGGCAAGCCTGCGCGCAGCCTGATGAAGCACATGGCGGATGACGAGAAAGCCCTGATCCGTGGCTTCCACCTGCTGACCAGCAAACCGGTCATGTACATCGCCAACGTGGCCGAAGACGGCTTCGAGAACAACCCGCACCTGGACGTGGTCAAGGCCATTGCCGAAGAAGAAGGCGCGATCGTGGTGCCGGTGTGCAACAAGATCGAAGCGGAAATCGCCGAACTGGACGACGGTGAAGAGAAGGACATGTTCCTTGAATCCCTCGGCCTGGAAGAGCCTGGCCTGAACCGTGTGATCCGCGCGGGCTACGCCCTGCTCAACCTGCAGACCTACTTCACCGCTGGCGTGAAGGAAGTACGCGCCTGGACCGTTCGCGTTGGCGCCACCGGCCCACAGGCTGCCGGCGTGATCCACACCGACTTCGAGAAAGGCTTCATCCGTGCCGAAGTGATCTCCTACGATGACTTCATCAAGTACAACGGCGAAGCCGGCGCGAAAGAAGCCGGTAAATGGCGCCTGGAAGGCAAGGACTACATCGTCAAAGATGGCGATGTGATGCACTTCCGCTTTAACGTCTAAATAGAAATTTAGATCTCCTAGGATCTTGCCGGACACATAACCCCTTGAGAGATTGAGCCTCAAGGGGTTTTTCTTTTCCCAAAAGGTCCGACAAGAATCTATACGATCCGCATATTTACCGGGTACGCTACCGGGTATCGAAAAATTCACCTACCCGTATAACCGGGTATAACAGGATTGAGCAGCCATGCCGCTTACCGATACCGAGTGCCGTACCGCCAAGCCCAAGGAAAAGCCCTACAAGCTCACAGATGGCAATGGCCTTTACCTGGAGGTGAAGCCTAACGGGGTTAAGGCATGGCGCTATCGGTTCGAGCTGAACGACGGAACTAGCAGGAAGGAAAGCGTGTTCGCGATTGGGGACTATGTAATCGCACCCAAAGGGGAATCACCCGAGCACGCCGAAGAGCGCCGCAAAGGGCGCCGCTTCACTCTTGCAGAGGCACGCGATGAGCGCGTGAAAGCCCGTGCCCTAGTCATACAGGGCATCAATCCCGCGCACCACCGGCAACAGGAGCGGGTGAAGCGCGACCACGAGAAGGCCATTACGTTTGAAGCCGTCGCCAAAGAGTGGCTTTCACTGAAGGACTGGGAGGAGATCACCAAGTCCAGACGACTCAACATGCTTGAACGCGTCGTATTTCCCAAAATCGGTGAACTGCCGATCAAAGCCATCAACCCCATGCACATTCTTGAAGTGCTCAGAGCAGCCGCTCAAGATAATGGCCCATCTGTTGCCGCAGAGGCCAAGCGGAGCATGTCCGGAGTTTTCGAACTGGCAATTTCCACGTTGCGAGCCAGCACCGACCCGGTACACCCCGTTCGAAAAGCCCTGCCAGCCAACAAGACTCAGCACAAACGCCCTCTCTCCACTGAAGAAATTGGCCAACTGTTACGCGATGTCGAATCTCACGGCGGACGCCATGAGACCCTCTGCGCTTTCCAGCTCATGTGGCTGACTCTGTGCCGCCCCAATGAAGCTGTAGAGGCTCAGTGGGCAGAATTTGACCTGGAGAAGGCGCTTTGGCGCATTCCCGCCGAGCGGATGAAAAAGCGCAAAGAGCACACGGTGCCACTGCCGCGACAGGCAGTCGAAATACTGCGTGGCCTGCATTCCATCACAGGAAAATACACCCACGTATTTCCTCACCGCGACGTACGCACCCGCCCAATGGTTGCGGCCTCATTCCGCCAGATGCTCAACACCCTTGGCTGGGGAGGTAAATACAGCCCGCATGCCACGAGGACAACGGGCAGCACCAGACTCAATGAGATGGGCTACTCAGCAGACTGGATCGAAAGACAGCTCGCTCACACCGAGCAAAATGCTGTCCGCCGCACGTACAACCACGCGGAGTATCTAAGCGACCGAGCCATCATGATGCAACTATGGGCAGATAGACTGGACATCTGGAAAAATGAAAGTGCTTAGGCTGACTTGAAAGACACGTCCTGGGTCACTTCAACGCCAGTAGGCTCAGTAATTTCTGAATCATTAATCTCAAGCCCCTCATTACCTATGGTGTAAGTGACATACCACGAAAAATTATCAGCACCCAACCCGGCAGTGAAGATTACCGACCAATCCTCACTCTCGCCCTGGAAGCCAACAGCCTCCTTTTGCATACCCTGCTGTAATAGCTCCTTGGCTGGGATACGAAACTCTTGGCCGCTCTTCTTGTAAACAAGTGTACCTACTGGTTTAACGCGCATAATCCCTCCTAAATGAAGGAAGAACCATACACGAGCCGCATTGCAGACTCTACTACGCTAAGCAGTGATCACTGATGACCTGGAGGAGTGAGCACAGTAAGCGAACGGGCATTACACCTTGCCGACGGATACCCAGCTGTGCGGCAGCAGCTCGGCCAGAGCGCTGGCCTTCTGCGTCGGCAGTCGCGTTAGCACATCCTTGAGATAGGCATACGGATCATGCCCATTCATCCGCGCCGACTGGATCAGGCTCATGATTGCCGCCGCCCGTTTGCCGCTGCGTAGCGACCCGGCAAACAGCCAATTGGAGCGACCTAGAGCCCACGGGCGGATCTGGTTCTCGACTTGGTTGTTGTCGATGGGCACAGCGCCATCGTCCAGGTAGCGCGTCAGCGCTACCCAGCGTTTGAGGCTGTAATCCAAAGCTTTCGCCGTGGCTGAGCCGTTGGGCACAAGATCACGCTGGGCCAGCATCCAGTCATGTAGTGCGTCGAGGAGCGGTGAAGCCTTTTCCTGCCGTATTCGCCAGCGTTCTTCATTGCTCATGTCGCGCACTTGGCGTTCGACTTCGTACAGCCCAGCGATAGAGTGCAGCGCCTGTTCGGCCAGTTGGCTTTTGTTCGCCGCGTGCAGATCGAAGAACTTGCGGCGGGCGTGAGCCATGCAACCGATTTCGGTGATGCCTTGCTCGAAGCTGGCCTTGTAGCCAGCGAAGTCGTCGCAGACCAGCTTGCCATTCCACTGGCCAAGAAAATTGCGCGCATGCTCGCCGGCACGGCTGGGGCTGAAGTCGTAGACCACGGCCTTCAGATCGGCGAAGGGCGTGGTGCTGTAGGCCCAGACGTAGGCACGGTGGGTCTTCTTCTCGCCGGGCGCGAGCATCGAAACCGGGGTTTCGTCGGCATGGATCACGCGCTGGGCAAGCACCGCTTCGCGCAGCGCATCGACTAGGGGCTGGAGCTGCACGCCGGTTTGCCCGACCCACTGTGCCAGTGTCGAACGAGCGATGGCCAGGCCGGCACGGCCAAAGATCTTCTCCTGCCGGTACAGCGGTAGGTGGTCGGCGAACTTGGCCACCATCACGTGAGCCAGCAGGCCGGCGGTAGGGATCCCCTTGTTGATCACCTGGGCCGGCACGGGCGCCTGGATCAGCGTTTCGCATTGGCGGCAGGCCCATTTCCCACGCACGTGCTGTTCGACGGTGAACACGCCCGGCGTGTAGTCGAGCTTTTCGCTGACGTCTTCGCCGACGCGCTGAAGCTGGCAACCGCAGGCGCACTGGGTGTTCTCCGGCTCGTGACGGATCACGGTGCGCGGAAATTGCGGTGGCAGCGGTGTGCGCTTGGGTTGTTGGCGTGGTTCGGCTGGGGTAACCGGAGGATTGACGGCTTTCAGCTCGGCCTCGATGGCGGCGATGTCGGTGTCGAGCAGGTCATCAAGCAGGCTGCCCTGATCAGGGCTTAGCTGCTCGCTGCGCTTGGCGAACTTGTGCCGTTTGAACCATGCGATTTCGTGGGTGAGCTGCTCGATGACTGTTTGATCGCGGTGGATCTTTTTGCCCATCGCATCGACTTGCGTGAGCAACTGCGCGGCCAGTGCGCGCAGCTGGTCAGGTGTCAGTTGGTCGAGATTGGGCGAGGAAGTCATGCCGCTGATTGTGCCAGAGCAGGCGGTCAGCGGAGATAAACCGATGGGCTAATGGCAGGTGCTACAGCACTGTGATCGCGCCGGCTGCGCCGACTCGCTGCCAGGGCAACCCCAGTACCAAAGCCTGAAGTTGCTCGGTGTCGAGTTCGACTTCCGAGCCGTGCCGGATGCCTGGCCAATGAAACTTGCCCTGGTGCAAGCGCCGCGCGGCGAGCCAGATACCCACGCCGTCATGCACCAGAACTTTCATGCGGTTGGCGCGGCGATTGGCGAACAGATAGGCGCAGTGCGGCTTCGCCGCACCGAACACCGCCACCACGCGGGCCAACGCGGTTTCAGTACCCGCACGCATATCCATCGGCTCGGTGGCGAGCCAGATACTATCCACGCGGATCACTGGGCGAGCCCACGGACAAAGCGGGCGCAACCTTCAGGATCGGAGGCTGGCCATTTCACCGTGACCGATTGCGCGCCCAGCGGTAGCTCGATAATCACCGCTGCTTCAGCTGGTCGTTTGGGCGTAACCCTCGCAGGAACGAACGCCGGCAACGCCGCTGGCAGTTGATCCCGATAAAGCGGTAGCCACTTGCGAATGACGTTGGCGTTGATGCCATGGCGTATGGCCACGCTGGAGACGGTCGCACCAGGTTGCAGGCACTCCTGAACAACCTGGGCCTTGAACGGTTTGGGGTAAGAGCTTCGTTGGCGCATGGAAATCCCGGCGATAAGGGCTATCGCGTCCGTTTAAAAATACGCGGACACCATCGCCCTTAATGCGGGATTGCGGAAGGTGACTTGGCTGGACGCTTACTGAGCACATTCAGAGGGAAGCTACCAGAACCCCTTCGATGTCAGTCATCAAGAAAAATCGGGACTGGAAGGTCGTTTCGATACGCTGATTTGTGCCAAATACCGTAAAGCAGACGGTAGTAACAGGCAGAAACCGGCCAATAGCTGCCATCGAATGACTAATAACTCTTGTGCCATTCAGTTGGTGAAAGCGATTAGATCCGTAGCTAATTCAGACGATGGGCGATATAGCATCAAGTCGTACACAGCCAAGCTAATCAGCCAGCACAGTGATGCTGTCCAAAGATTGTGCGAGAGAAAATGCGCGCCTTGGGCAATGCGTACTAGGGAAAACACCACTCCTAGTGTCATTGCGGCTATCAGCGCAGCCTTGGCGCAGCGTGGGTGAGTGTTGCGAAGCGCAAAGAACAGAGCAAACAGAGCGAAACCAGCGGCGGCATGGCCGCCAGGCCAGCAGTTACCGGGCTTATCGACTGGTTCTGCGCGAGGGCCGAGCAGTGGTGAGAAGTGCTCTACACCACCGTACTGCTCCAAGCTCCAGGGACAATGCATCTGACTGACTTTTTTCAGCGGCGTGACGAAACTGGTGGATAGGCCCATTGTCGTTTTCAGAAGACGGCTGCACTGAACGTCAGAAGCCGACTGCACTATAGCAGCGGAGGGGTTGGATCCATCAGGCAACGACGGGCTGCTGCCGGCCATCAGCGGACGCAGGGAGGACTTTCCGCAACCGGCCGTTCGATGCGGCACCGATGGCCTTCGCGCAGGGGTAGTGAATCCGCCAGGATTGACTTGCGCTGCCCTACCTCTCACTAGTGAGGGGCGGCAGCGCATCAAGCGGTGAGCGCACTCCGGCACCGCCAACTTTCAGCACATGCGTGTAAATCATCGTCGTAGAGACGTCGGAATGGCCGAGCAGATCCTGCACGGTTCGAATGTCGTAACCGCTGCGGAGCAAGGCCGTCGCGAACGAGTGGCGGAGGGTGTGCGGTGTGGCGGGCTTCGTGATGCCTGCTTGTTCTACGGCACGTTTGAAGGCGCGCTGAAAGGTCTGGTCATACATGTGATGGCGACGCACGACACCGCTCCGTGGATCGGTCGAATGCGTGTGCTGCGCAAAAACCCAGAACCACGGCCAGGAATGCCCGGCGCGCGGATACTTCCGCTCAAGGGCGTCGGGAAGCGCAACGCCGCTGCGGCCCTCGGCCTGGTCCTTCAGCCACCATGCCCGTGCACGCGACAGCTGCTCGCGCAGGCTGGGTGCCAAGCTCTCGGGTAACATCAAGGCCCGATCCTTGGAGCCCTTGCCCTCCCGCACGATGATCGTGCCGTGATCGAAATCCAGATCCTTGACCCGCAGTTGCAAACCCTCACTGATCCGCATGCCCGTTCCATACAGAAGCTGGGCGAACAAACGATGCTCGCCTTCCAGAAAACCGAGGATGCGAACCACTTCATCCGGGGTCAGCACCACCGGCAAGCGCCGCGACGGCCGAGGTCTTCCGATCTCCTGAAGCCAGGGCAGATCCGTGCACAGCACCTTGCCGTAGAAGAACAGCAAGGCCGCCAATGCCTGACGATGCGTGGAGACCGAAACCTTGCGCTCGTTCGCCAGCCAGGACAGAAATGCCTCGACTTCGCTGCTGCCCAAGGTTGCCGGGTGACGCACACCGTGGAAACGGATGAAGGCACGAACCCAGTGGACATAAGCCTGTTCGGTTCGTAAGCTGTAATGCAAGTAGCGTATGCGCTCACGCAACTGGTCCAGAACCTTGACCGAACGCAGCGGTGGTAACGGCGCAGTGGCGGTTTTCATGGCTTGTTATGACTGTTTTTTTGTACAGTCTATGCCTCGGGCATCCAAGCAGCAAGCGCGTTACGCCGTGGGTCGATGTTTGATGTTATGGAGCAGCAACGATGTTACGCAGCAGGGCAGTCGCCCTAAAACAAAGTTAGACATCATGAGGGTAGCGGTGACCATCGAAATTTCGAACCAACTATCAGAGGTGCTAAGCGTCATTGAGCGCCATCTGGAATCAACGTTGCTGGCCGTGCATTTGTACGGCTCCGCAGTGGATGGCGGCCTGAAGCCATACAGCGATATTGATTTGTTGGTTACTGTGGCCGTAAAGCTTGATGAAACGACGCGGCGAGCATTGCTCAATGACCTTATGGAGGCTTCGGCTTTCCCTGGCGAGAGCGAGACGCTCCGCGCTATAGAAGTCACCCTTGTCGTGCATGACGACATCATCCCGTGGCGTTATCCGGCTAAGCGCGAGCTGCAATTTGGAGAATGGCAGCGCAATGACATTCTTGCGGGTATCTTCGAGCCAGCCATGATCGACATTGATCTAGCTATCCTGCTTACAAAAGCAAGAGAACATAGCGTTGCCTTGGTAGGTCCGGCAGCGGAGGAATTCTTTGACCCGGTTCCTGAACAGGATCTATTCGAGGCGCTGAGGGAAACCTTGAAGCTATGGAACTCGCAGCCCGACTGGGCCGGCGATGAGCGAAATGTAGTGCTTACGTTGTCCCGCATTTGGTACAGCGCAATAACCGGCAAAATCGCGCCGAAGGATGTCGCTGCCGACTGGGCAATAAAACGCCTACCTGCCCAGTATCAGCCCGTCTTACTTGAAGCTAAGCAAGCTTATCTGGGACAAAAAGAAGATCACTTGGCCTCACGCGCAGATCACTTGGAAGAATTTATTCGCTTTGTGAAAGGCGAGATCATCAAGTCAGTTGGTAAATGATGTCTAACAATTCGTTCAAGCCGACCGCGCTACGCGCGGCGGCTTAACTCCGGCGTTAGATGCACTAAGCACATAATTGCTCACAGCCAAACTATCAGGTCAAGTCTGCTTTTATTATTTTTAAGCGTGCATAATAAGCCCTACACAAATTGGGAGATATATCATGAAAGGCTGGCTTTTTCTTGTTATCGCAATAGTTGGCGAAGTAATCGCAACATCCGCATTAAAATCTAGCGAGGGCTTTACTAAGCTTGCCCCTTCCGCCGTTGTCATAATCGGTTATGGCATCGCATTTTATTTTCTTTCTCTGGTTCTGAAATCCATCCCTGTCGGTGTTGCTTATGCAGTCTGGTCGGGACTCGGCGTCGTCATAATTACAGCCATTGCCTGGTTGCTTCATGGGCAAAAGCTTGATGCGTGGGGCTTTGTAGGTATGGGGCTCATAATTGCTGCCTTTTTGCTCGCCCGATCCCCATCGTGGAAGTCGCTGCGGAGGCCGACGCCATGGTGACGGTGTTCGGCATTCTGAATCTCACCGAGGACTCCTTCTTCGATGAGAGCCGGCGGCTAGACCCCGCCGGCGCTGTCACCGCGGCGATCGAAATGCTGCGAGTCGGATCAGACGTCGTGGATGTCGGACCGGCCGCCAGCCATCCGGACGCGAGGCCTGTATCGCCGGCCGATGAGATCAGACGTATTGCGCCGCTCTTAGACGCCCTGTCCGATCAGATGCACCGTGTTTCAATCGACAGCTTCCAACCGGAAACCCAGCGCTATGCGCTCAAGCGCGGCGTGGGCTACCTGAACGATATCCAAGGATTTCCTGACCCTGCGCTCTATCCCGATATTGCTGAGGCGGACTGCAGGCTGGTGGTTATGCACTCAGCGCAGCGGGATGGCATCGCCACCCGCACCGGTCACCTTCGACCCGAAGACGCGCTCGACGAGATTGTGCGGTTCTTCGAGGCGCGGGTTTCCGCCTTGCGACGGAGCGGGGTCGCTGCCGACCGGCTCATCCTCGATCCGGGGATGGGATTTTTCTTGAGCCCCGCACCGGAAACATCGCTGCACGTGCTGTCGAACCTTCAAAAGCTGAAGTCGGCGTTGGGGCTTCCGCTATTGGTCTCGGTGTCGCGGAAATCCTTCTTGGGCGCCACCGTTGGCCTTCCTGTAAAGGATCTGGGTCCAGCGAGCCTTGCGGCGGAACTTCACGCGATCGGCAATGGCGCTGACTACGTCCGCACCCACGCGCCTGGAGATCTGCGAAGCGCAATCACCTTCTCGGAAACCCTCGCGAAATTTCGCAGTCGCGACGCCAGAGACCGAGGGTTAGATCATGCCTAGCATTCACCTTCCGGCCGCCCGCTAGCGGACCCTGGTCAGGTTCCGCGAAGGTGGGCGCAGACATGCTGGGCTCGTCAGGATCAAACTGCACTATGAGGCGGCGGTTCATACCGCGCCAGGGGAGCGAATGGACAGCGAGGAGCCTCCGAACGTTCGGGTCGCCTGCTCGGGTGATATCGACGAGGTTGTGCGGCTGATGCACGACGCTGCGGCGTGGATGTCCGCCAAGGGAACGCCCGCCTGGGACGTCGCGCGGATCGACCGGACATTCGCGGAGACCTTCGTCCTGAGATCCGAGCTCCTAGTCGCGAGTTGCAGCGACGGCATCGTCGGCTGTTGCACCTTGTCGGCCGAGGATCCCGAGTTCTGGCCCGACGCCCTCAAGGGGGAGGCCGCATATCTGCACAAGCTCGCGGTGCGACGGACACATGCGGGCCGGGGTGTCAGCTCCGCGCTGATCGAGGCTTGCCGCCATGCCGCGCGAACGCAGGGGTGCGCCAAGCTGCGGCTCGACTGCCACCCGAACCTGCGTGGCCTATACGAGCGGCTCGGATTCACCCACGTCGACACTTTCAATCCCGGCTGGGATCCAACCTTCATCGCAGAACGCCTAGAACTCGAAATCTAACGTCCGTTCGGGCATCGAGGTCCATGTCGGGGTGGGACGGGCCCGTGGCTTCAAGATCACTTGCAGTCCGACCGCGATGTCTTGGTTGCGCGAGAGGTTGTCGATATCCTCCACTTCCATCATCAACCCTGGATAATGCCGCCGCCGTCATCGCCGCCGACGCCCGTGCCGGGCTTTTCGGGCCTGTCAGGCTTGCTCGGCCTTCAGCCTGCCTGGGCGAGATCTCCGGCGGACGGATTAACGGCGGAGCTTCGCCGCCTTTCGTGCGTGTGAAGGCCGAAGATAGTTCTCTCAAAAACATCCGTTTATGAGAGATACCAAATGTCATTTTCAGAAGACGACTGCACCAGTTGATTGGGCGTAATGGCTGTTGTGCAGCCAGCTCCTGACAGTTCAATATCAGAAGTGATCTGCACCAATCTCGACTATGCTCAATACTCGTGTGGGCTCTGTTGCAAAAATCGTGAAGCTTGAGCATGCTTGGCGGAGATTGGACGGACGGAACGATGACGGATTTCAAGTGGCGCCATTTCCAGGGTGATGTGATCCTGTGGGCGGTGCGCTGGTATTGTCGCTATCCGATCAGCTATCGCGACCTTGAGGAAATGCTGGCGGAACGCGGCATTTCGGTCGACCATACGACGATCTATCGCTGGGTCCAGTGCTACGCCCCGGAGATGGAGAAGCGGCTGCGCTGGTTCTGGCGGCGTGGCTTTGATCCGAGCTGGCGCCTGGATGAAACCTACGTCAAGGTGCGGGGCAAGTGGACCTACCTGTACCGGGCAGTCGACAAGCGGGGCGACACGATCGATTTCTACCTGTCGCCGACCCGCAGCGCCAAGGCAGCGAAGCGGTTCCTGGGCAAGGCCCTGCGAGGCCTGAAGCACTGGGAAAAGCCTGCCACGCTCAATACCGACAAAGCGCCGAGCTATGGTGCAGCGATCACCGAATTGAAGCGCGAAGGAAAGCTGGACCGGGAGACGGCCCACCGGCAGGTGAAGTATCTCAATAACGTGATCGAGGCCGATCACGGAAAGCTCAAGATACTGATCAAGCCGGTGCGCGGTTTCAAATCGATCCCCACGGCCTATGCCACGATCAAGGGATTCGAAGTCATGCGAGCCCTGCGCAAAGGACAGGCTCGCCCCTGGTGCCTGCAGCCCGGCATCAGGGGCGAGGTGCGCCTTGTGGAGAGAGCTTTTGGCATTGGGCCCTCGGCGCTGACGGAGGCCATGGGCATGCTCAACCACCATTTCGCAGCAGCCGCCTGATCGGCGCAGAGCGACAGCCTACCTCTGACTGCCGCCAATCTTTGCAACAGAGCCTCCGTCGCCATGCTCACCTCGCTTTGGTGCACACGAGTATTGAGCATAGTCGAGATTGGTGCAGATCACTTCTGATATTGAACTGTCAGGAGCTGGCTGCACAACAGCCATTACGCCCAATCAACTGGTGCAGTCGTCTTCTGAAAATGACACCCATTGCCAACACCAAGTAGCCCAGGGTTCGGCGCAGCGGGCGCAGGCGTGTCGGCAGCAGACTTAGCACAAATCCTACGATGGCCAGTGCGCCTATAACGATCACCAGTTGCTTGGCTCGGTCGTGGAGCACGTCCTCGAGAAAACTGTTGTGTCGACCTATGAAACCCTGGCCTTGGACAAAGAACAGATCAGAGATCGCGAAGTCTAGGCGGCTGGGCTCAAATAGCAGCATTAAGGCGAGCAGGGCCAGCGGCAGGCCGTACCACCAGCGGCGGTCAAAGCGAGGCGAGGCATTCATTGCTGCCCCACCTGCAGCTCAGAGGTATGCGAGCCTTTCCAGGCCAGCAATCGATTCTTGAAACCATGACTTGCGGCCTGATAGTAGGCGATATCACGCAGCACAAGCGGGTCGCTAGCATCTACCTGATATTCCTTGCTGGCGCCCAGCGCATCATCGTGACGGCGCATGTGCTGGCGTGGGCTGAGAATGGCCAGGTTCTGCCCGTCAAATAGACCGAGATGCTGATAATTACCCAGGACAACGCGTGGCGGGATACTGCTGGGTTTAAGCAGGTCGCGTCCAAAGAAAGTGGACTCGTAATCTAAGTTGAGTAGGCCCAGCAGGGTAGGTGCCAGGTCGATCTGGCTAGCTAGTTGGCCATCTTCGCGCGCGGGTAGCCACTTAGGAGAATGGATAAACAGCGGAATGTGGTAGTTGGCGACCGGCAGGTCTTCCATTCCGGCGCTGCCTGCACAGTGGTCAGCTACAAAGACGAACAGGGTGTCGGCGAACCAGGGCTTGCTTCTGGCCTTTTCGAGAAAGCTACCGATGGCCCAGTCGGTGTATTTGACCGCTCCCTCGCGTCCATCGCCCGAGGCAATATCGATACGGCCATCCGGATAGGTATAGGGGCGGTGGTTCGAGGTAGTCATCAGTTGCAGGAAGAAGGGCTTACCGTCGGCATGATCGCTATCGGCGACCTTGATGGCCTGGGCATACAGATCCTCGTCGGCCATACCCCAAGCATTTTTGAAATGAATATCCTCCTCGTCGACGCTGCTCTGGTCTACCACGCGGTAACCATTGCCGCTGAAGAAAGCGTTCATGTTGTCGAAATAGCCTCGACCGCCATATATGAACACGCTGTCATAGCCCTTTGCGGTGAGCTGCTGGCCGAGGCTGGCATAGCCGCTCTCACGGCCAATTCGTTTGACGATGGAGCGTCCGGGCGTCGGCGGAATCGCCAGGGTGATGGCCTCCAGGCCACGGTCGGTACGGGTGCCTGTGGCGTAGAAGTTGTTGAAGAACAGGCTCTTCTGGCGCAGAGCATCGAGGTTCGGGGTCAGGCCGCGCGGGTCGCCGAAACTGCCAAGGTACTTGGCCGAAAGGCTCTCGATGGTCACTAGCACCACATTCAGCTTGCGTGGCACGCCGGGGTTGTCGATCAGGCGACGCACGTCCAGCGGGTCGCTACCGATAAAGGTCGCATTCGGCTCGTTCAACTCCTGGCGCAGGGTGGGAGCGATCTGTCTGTCCGGCAGGGTGGAGTAGAACTGGCGGTAGTCCAGCTCGTTGTTACGAAACGCGGCGAAGAACTGATAAGGACCGTTGCTCGCCAGCTCATGGCGGTAGGCATTACCGCCTAGGCCGCGCGGGCTTTCTTGGTCGAGCAGGAGCAGACTTAGCCCCGCCATCAACAGCAGGCCGGTGATGCCCAGGCCCCGTGCGCGCCAACTAGGTAGCGGCGCCAGCAGCGCCTTGCTGAGCGGCGCACGCAGGACAAGCGCTATGAGCGCGGCAAGCACGCCGAGGCCGCTCAGCAGGAGGCCCAGAGGATAAGATTCGAGCAGGTTGTTCAGCACCTCATCGGAGTAGACCAAGTAGTCCACCGCGATGAAGTTGAAGCGTACGCCGAATTCGTCCCAAAACAGCCATTCGGCCGTTGCCACAAATAGCATGGCGAAGATGCTTGCTAGTAGGAGCAAGCCAAGCATCAATCGGTGGCCACGGCGCTGCCACAAGGGTGCTGGACACAAAAACAGGTAAAGGCCCAACGGCAGTGCCGCATAGGCGAGAAAACCAAGGTCGTAGAATAGGCCGACGACAAACACTGAAGGATCGAAACCACCTGCCTCATGCCAGTTGCTAGCGAGGAGCAATCCACGGGTGGCTATGAAAACGGCCAGCCAACAGGCCAGCAACAGAGACAGATAACGCAAAGGGGCGGTACGTGGCAGAGTCATACGAGTTTCCGAGCGTATAAATGCTAAGCAACATACACTGGGAAATGTCGAGAAACGGTCAAGAAACAGCGCACAACCATAGGCTGGCATTTGACGTCGAACAGGCCTGGATTAGCGAGGCTCCAAGGTTAAGAATACTTGGGGGCTAGGAGTTTTAAGCAGGCGGCTCCAGGCCTGGCACTGTTCTAATCGATGCACGTACATGGAATTGGCTATTTGTAGGCACTTCCATTCTCGCAGCCTTCAGGCTGGCGCCAATCTCACCAAGAAGCAGTTCCCCCTTGGTTCCTTAGTGGAAACCTCCACGCTCCATCCCTTCGCCTGACAGATGCGCTTGACCAGCGAAAGCCCGAGGCCCAAGCCATCGCCTACAGCCCCCTCGCCACGAAAAAACAGATCGAAGATAGCGGAATGCTGGGCCGATGGAATTGGCTGGCCAGTATCTTCAACGCGCAACCATCCGTTGCCTATGGTCAACCGAACCTCTCCGAAGTCGGTGTAACGATGAGCATTCTGTAGCAGATTGAAGAGGATACGACTTAGGTAGACTGCGTTGTAGCCTACGGAATCCTCAGCTTCAACAACCAGGTCAAATGCCAGGCCTTTGTCAGCCATTGCTGGTTGCCAGTAGCGATATTGCCGCTCGGCGATAACAGCCAGATCTTGCCGCTCCTCACTGCTTGCCTCTGTACTGTTACCCCGCGCCAGTAGCAGAAAGGTCTGAACCAAATTGCGCATCTCCAAGGTCACCCTCTCAATGCGCACTACCTGCTCTAGTTGCTCATTTGTGAGCTCGGTCTGGCGAAGAACTTCGCAGGAGGTAGACACGACCATGAGAGGGGTACGTAACTCGTGACTGACATCACCAGTGAACAGCTGCTCACGCTCTAGCATCTCTCGAATTTTGCTAAAGGCGCTGTCGAAGGCGGATGCGAGTTGACCTACCTCATCAGCCGCGTAATCCATTGCTAGTGGCCGTAAGTGCATCTGAGGATCGTCCAGCGTCTGCACCTGCTTGGCCAGCTGGGTAACAGGCACCATCACCCTGCGAGCCACTTGCCAGCCGAATGCTAATGCGCCGAGAACCGTTAGTACAAAGCCGACAAGAACAACCGTGAACAGAGTTCGCTCCCTAGCCTCGAAACTATCCTGCTCCTTGACTAGAACCAGCCTCTGTCCATCAAGCACCTTGGTGAACGCATACACTGCACGCCCTCCCTTGAGCACTTCGGTAAAACCAGGTTCCAAATCTGCATAACGCGCCGGTATGTTCGCCTTCCCGAAGCGGGCGCCATCACTATAGAGTCGAGTGCCGGGCATCAGACGAAGTGGATGCTCTGCCGAAAGGCTATGAAGTGCCGCTGCTAGCTCGTCCTGCATGCCTTGGGTGACCAGGTGTTCTTCCACGACATGAACTATCAGCACAATGCTCAATGAAAAAAGGCCACTGAATACTGCAGTCATCAGCACAAAAGCGATGACAATTCGCGTCATCAGGGGTTTCTTAGAACTCATCGACAATCTCTGCTAACCGGTAGCCGACACCCTGATGGGTATGGATCAATGAGCGGGGAAAAGGCTTATCGACAACCTGACGCAGCATATGGATGTGGCTACGAAGGCTGTCGCTATCTGGGCAATCGTCGCCCCACATGGCCTCCTCGAGCACTTCTCGCCGAACCACTGCGGGGCTGCGTTGCATGAGCAGAACCAGCAGCCTCTGACTCTGTGGCGACAGTTTAAGCGGTATACCTGCGCGCTCGAATTTCATCGTGTCTGCGTCGTAGGTCAGGTCACCCACCTTAAAAAAGCGGCTGACCGCGCCGGTCGCGCGACGTACGATCGCCTCGATTCGCGCAACCAACTCGCTGAGTGCGAATGGTTTGATGAGATAGTCATCTGCACCTACTTTAAGGCCGTGTAGGCGGTCCTCCAGAGTATCCCGTGCCGTCAGCATCAAAATCGGCACGTGACTTCTGGCTACGTCACGCAGGTTCATGCAGACCTGATAGCCATCCATCCCTGGGAGCATGATATCGAGCACAATCAGGTCGTAGTGCTGCGATGACGCCAGGTGCAATCCTGCTCGGCCATCTCTGGCACAGTCCACAACAAAGCCCTTCGCCTCCAAAAAATGGGTGACGTTGGCCATGAGATCGGGATTGTCCTCAACCAGCAAAATTCGCATTTAAAGAAACACCTTGTGTTAAGCCCCAGGTATCAAAGTCCGCTGTGGACAACTATCAAGCCATCAAGCGTTGACGAAGTTTTGACTTTACGTTGACCCCGCCGGCGATTTTCAAGGTAGTTGTCGCGTGAGCGTGTCACGCTGCCTTTGATGTTTGCTGCAGTACCGCTTCCCGCTCCGGGTTCAGGCACACGATTGGTGCCAGCACCCAGTTCCTAATGTTGCCGCTCCAGCGCTCCGGGTGCCGTGCACGCGCCGCCTCGTACAGCTCGATACGCTTGCGCAGCAACTCTTCCGCCTGGCCAGTATGTCGCTGCGCCGGGGTCACAAACTTCAGGGCGCTGTGGCGATGTTCATGGTTGTACCAGGCCACGAAGCTGTTCACCCAGTTCCTGGCCTGCTCCAGCGTGTCGAAGGGCCGCTCCGGCCACAGCGGGCAGTACTTCGCCGTGCGGAACAAGGCCTCGGCATAGGCGTTGTCATTGCTCACCCGCGGGCGGCTGAACGAGGGCATCACACCCAGGTTCTGCATGGCCGCCAGCATGGTCGAGCCCTTCATAGCGCTGCCGTTGTCCGAGTGCAGTACCAGCGGCTGGCCTGCTCGCTGTTCACGTAGGCAGGCCAGGCGTAGCAGCTGGGCGGCCTGCTCGGCGCTTTCACTTTCATGCACCTCGTTGGCCACCAGCTTCCGGCTGTAGACGTCCTTGATCATGTACCAGTAGAAGTAACGGCCCTTGACCGTGGTCGGCAGCCAGGTGATGTCCCAGCACCACAGCTGGTTCGGGCCGTCGGCCACATGGGTCGTCAGCGCTCGTTTCACCGGTGGGCGGCTACGGCCGCGCGGATGCTGCTGTTCGGCGTCCTTCAGCAACCGGTAAAAGGTCGACTCCGAGGCCAGCCAGGTGCCCTGATCGGCCAGCCGCGCCACGATCTGCTGCGGCGGCAGGCTGGCAAACTCGGGCTGATTGGCAACCTCCAGCACGCGGCGGCGCTCTTGCGGGGTCAGCTTGTTGGCCGGCTCAGCTCGCTGTGCCGAAGGACGCCGATCCTCCGGGCAGTGCTGCCAGCGCTGCAGGCTGCGCAGCGACAGGCCCAGTTCGGCGCAGGCCTGCGCCCGCCGCGCTCCCGCCGCCACGGCGTCCTCGATCAACTGCAGCGTTTCACGGCGATCCGGGGCGCTGATCATTCGTCCTCGTCCTTCCCCCAGAGCGCCTCGGCTTTTTTTCGCAACACCAGCAGAGCCGCGGTTTCTGCCAGCGCCGCATCCTTGCGCCGTAGTTCACGCTCCAGCTGCTTGATGCGCTTCTTCGCGGCCTTTTCCTCTTCGCGTTCGCGCCGGGTCTTGCTCGGCTGAGCCAGGCTGTTGGCCTGCTCGCAGGCTTCGCGCCAGGCGTTGATCTGCTCGACATACAGGCCTTTGCGCCGGCAGTACTCCGCCAGCTCAGCCGCATTGAGGCTGGCGCTTTCCAGCACCACCCGAAACTTGTCCTGGCTCGACCACTGGTCGGCCTGCTGTCCATCTCCCGGCACCACTGCTCCCGCTGCTCTGGCCTGTTTGCGCCAAGCATACAGGGTGGCATCAGTAATGCCTGTCGCTTCCACCAGCTCCGGCACCGTCCGGTTCAAGGGCGGCATCATCTGCCGCACCACCCACTCCCGATGCTCTATCGAATAACGCGCCACACGGCTCTCACGTCCGCCCACCGACCAAGACTCATCGAATCAACTCACACGACAACTATCCTGACGCGGCGGGCACCCGAGTTTACCAAGCAAGCAAAGATCTCTTTAGAGGTTGTAGAGCTCAAGGTCCAGCTTAAGGCCGGTTTCCCTTGACGCTTTTTTGTGTCCGCTTTTGGCCGACTCCAGCCCGCTCGCACCTAGTTAGCACTGCTGCGAAGCAGCCATTCGATTCAAAAAAATCTCAGCCACACATTACCGCAATGACATAGCCAACAAGGAGGATCTCCCCATGTCATTGCAGTGCCCTCGCTGTCACTCTCCCAAAGTCGCTTCTTTCCATCACGCCATGAAAGCTGGCGCGGCCATCGGCGCTGTCGGTGGTCTCGCACGAGGCATCAGTGCTGCTCTGGCAGGCGGCCAAGCAGGTGCGCTGATTGGCACTATCGCAGGGCCTTTCGGCATCACGCTCGGCTATGTATCAGGTGCCATCCTCGGCGGCCTTGCCGGTGGAGTGGGCGGCTGTGCGCTCGGCGCCCAGCTCGGTGAGTCGCTCGACCGCCATGTCCTGGCCCACAACCTCTGCCTGCTCTGCGGTCACCGTTTCAACCTGCCGACCTGATCCGGCCACCGCTCTCTTCTTCCTTACCCAACACTGATTGCCGGTGCTGCGCTCTGCGCGGCGCTTTATGCCGGCCTGCACCCAAAGGAAATTCGTCATGGCTCATCAAATCGAACAAATGGCCTACGTTGGCGCTACTCCGTGGCACGGCCTGGGCAACAACCTGCCGCAGAAGCAACCCATCGAAGTCTGGCAACGCGAAGCCGGCATGGACTGGCAGATCCTGGAAAGCCCTGTGCATTTCAAATCGGACGCCATCGGCCACCTGGGCGCGATCCATTCGTTCCCGGAACAGAAGGTGCTCTATCGCTCGGACACCAAGGCACCACTGTCGGTGGTCTCGCAGCGCTACCACACCGTTCAGCCCAAGGATGTGCTGGAGTTTTACAGGGATCTGACCGAGGTCTCCGGCTACGAGCTGGAAACCGCTGGGGTGCTCAAGGGCGGGCGCAAGTTCTGGGCGCTGGCGCGTACCGGCCAAGGCGCTGCGCTCAAGGGCAACGACCAGGTGAATGGCTACCTGCTGCTGGCCACTTCCTGTGACGGCACCCTGGCTACCACAGCAACGCCCACCACCATTCGTGTGGTCTGCAACAACACTCTGACCATCGCCTTGGATGGAACCAGCCGTGCGATCAAGGTGCCGCACAGCACCCGCTTCGACGGCGATCTGGTGAAGAAGCAGCTCGGCATAGCCGTCTCGCAATGGGACGACTTCATGTACCGCATGCGCCACTTGGCGGAACGCAAGGTGCAGTGGCATGAGGCACTGGGCTTCTTTATGAACGTGATGTGTGAGACCAGCCCGACCGGTCCGCTTCCTGAACAGCTGCCGAACGAGCGCGCTCTGCGCAAAGTGCAGGAGCTGTACGAAGGCCGTGGCCGGGGCAGCCAGCTGGACTCAGCACGCGGCACTGCCTGGGGCCTGCTCAATGCCGTGACCGAGTACGTCGATCACGAGCGCCGGGCGCGCAGCACTGAGTATCGCCTCGACTCCGCCTGGTTCGGCCAGGGTGCCCAGATCAAGCAACGCGCCCTGGATACAGCCCTGCAACTGGTCGCCTGACCTTTTACCCACCCCATAACGCCCGACCCGCTTCGCTGCAGGTCGGGCGTTTCTATTTCTGCAAGGTGAACGCTATGAAAGCTACTTCATTGAATCGCAGCACCAGCAAAACCCGCCCGGCCCTGCGTCTGGTCAGCACCAAGGAGCTACCACGCGAGGGCTGGCTGCAGATCCGCAAGCAAGGCATCGGCAGTTCGGATGCTGCGGCGGCCGTGGGGCTGAATCCCTATAAGTCGCAGCTGGAGCTGTGGATGGAAAAGACCGGTCGCGATGCTGGCATGCCCAAGGCCGATCCTCAGGATGAGGAAAGCCCGATGTACTGGGGCAACGTGTTGGAGCCCATCGTGGCCTGGCACTACAGCAAGCGCACTAAGAACAAGGTACGCCGCATCAACGCCGTGCTGCAGCATCCTGATCCGGAGTTGCCCTGGATGCTGGCCAACATCGACCGCGAGGTGATCGGGGCCGACGATGTGCAGATCCTCGAATGCAAGACAGCCGGCATAAACGGGGCACGCCTCTGGAAAGAGGGCGTGCCTGAGTATGTTCAGCTGCAGGTAATGCACCAGCTCGCCGTTACCGGTAAGCAGGCGGCTGATGTGGCCGTGCTGCTGGGTGGCCAGACGCTGGAGATCCACCGCATCGAGCGGGACGAGCAGATGATCGCTCGCCTGATCGAGCTGGAGCGCAAGTTCTGGCACTACGTGGAAACCGACACCCCACCGCCGGCCGATGGCACCGCCTCCGCTGAGTCGGCCCTGCGCTGCCTATACCCGGAGGACAACGGCCAGGTCGTCGACTTCAGCCAGCATGCTGGTCTTTCAGCGGCTTACATCGAGCTGAAAGCTGTGCGTCAGTCGATTGCCGACAAGGAAAAGCGCGAGGCCGAGCTCAAGCAGATGCTGCAGCAGGCCATGGGCGACGCCAGTCGGGCGGAGTTTTCCAATGGCTACGTCAGTTGGCGCAAAGCCAAGGACAGCATCGGCTTCGATGTCGCTCAACTGCTCAAGGACAAGCCCTACCTGCAAGCCAAGTACCCACTGCTGAAACCAGGTGCACGACGCTTCCTGGTGGGCTGAAACCCAACTACTCCATCCCTCCCCTTGGCCAGTCCATGCAGTTAGCGCTGCGTGGCTGGCCTTTTTTCATTTCCAGGAGACTCACCATGCTCAAAGGTCTGGCTATCACTCCACCAGTACTCGGGCGGATTTCCATCGGTAAGGTCATCGAGAAGAACGGCAAGCGACTGCCGGAGAAGGATGACCAATTCACCATCACTTCCCAGGTGCAAGGCAAGGACGGCTGGCTGCTGCACCCACTCAATGACGAGCTACGCCAGGGCAAGGACGACAAGCTACGCAGCATTCCGGTACGCCTGCTGTTCAACGAGCCGGAGCTGAATTTCCGAGCCGACTACACGCTGTTCGACCGGCAATCGGGCCGACCTGTTTGCGTCGGCAATGGCGAGACCTGCAAACGAGTCACTCAGGATGGCATGCAGTCGTTGCCTTGCCCGTCGCCGGATGCCTGCCCACTGGCGAAAGGTAGTGCCTGCAAGCCCTATGGCCGGCTGAATGTAGTCATTGGCGATGAGGATCCGCTGGGCAGCTTTGTCTTCCGCACCACCGGCTTCAACAGCATCCGCACCCTGGCCGCTCGCTTGCACTACTTCCAGGCCATTTCGGGCAACCGCCTGGCATGCCTACCGCTGGAACTGCGCCTGCGTGGCAAGTCCACTCGCCAGAGCCATGGCACGCCGATCTTCTACGCCGACCTGACGGTACGCGGCGGCATGGACATGGCTGAAGCACTGGTGACAGCCAGCGAACTCGATTCGCGGCGGCAGGCTGCAGGCTTCAATCAGGCGGCTTTGGATGAAGCTGCACGACGCGGATTCGGCAACGGCGCATTCGAAGACAGCGAGGAGGATGCCAGCGCCATAGTTGAAGAGTTCTACCCAGAAGGAGAAAGCCCGATAGCCATCAACCCTCAAGCCACTCCCACCAAAACCAGCCTGGCTGAAAAGCTTGAGGCAAAAGCTGCGCGCCAGGAGGCGGAGGTATGAAACGGCTGCTACGCACTTTCGGTGCCGCAATGATATTTGCCGGCATTCTGGCGGGCTGCCTGGCGGTGATACTGCTGGTGGTTCTGATGGTGCGATTTCCGCCACTTCTGGTCGCAGCAGTGTTGACGTGCTTGATATTCAGTCGGCCAGGACGACCCGCAAACTAGATCGCGACACAGTCAAGGATACAACCGCAAAGTGTATCCTTGACTGCGTCACTTTCTTTTTTGCTCTGTAGTGAGCAATAACTAAGAAGCCAGCCCGCAGACCGCTTCAATTCCCGCTCTCCGCAGTCTTCGGCACCTCCGGCCCGTCTGGCTCGTTCACTGCTTCTGCATTCGCGTTGATCGCGCGGATGCGCTGCGCCAAGTCGGCAATCTGCGGGGCTTGGAACAGCGACAACAGACCAGCGGCAAACGGTGGCTGGGTAAGGCGTTCGGGGGCCAGCACGCCGTTCTGGGTGAAGTAGTCGATCAGCAAATTGACGAACTGGATCTGCGCGCTGTTCATCTGCCGCTCGTCCAGATACTCGGCGAAGGCCTCCTTGGCTTCACCGCGATCCAGACCCACCAACTCACGGATGAATACTCCCAGCGGCTTGTCCGGATGAATGCTCTTCTCGTAAGTCTCGCGATCCGGCAAGCCGCTGGCGGCGAACAGCAGGTCCTCCAGCACCTCCAGGTCACGCGCGGTGACAGGGCGATTGCGCTTGATGCGCTGGATGGTCAACTGGTCCTCGTTGGTCTTGATGAAGGCCTCGACCTTCTTGCGGTACTGCAGCAGAGCGCCGCCGCTGGCGATGATGCTGACCACATCCTTCTCGGTCGCCTCGCCCTCTTCGTCCGCGAAGTGGGTGTAGACCACCTTGCGCCCCTCGCGGTCGACGAACTGCAACAGCAAACGGAGCCTCAGGCGCAGCTCGTCAAGCATCGGGATAGTCACGTCCTGCCACCAGTCGTCGCTCTGCACCTGCTGGATGAAGTGCAGTTGCGCCTTGACGTCAGGCACGCTGGCTTTGGCTTCCAGCTGGCTAGCCAACTCCAGTACCTGCAGGCGCAGACCCTCCGGGGTCATGCCTTCCTCCAACCGCGCCAGCTGCAGGCGAAGGACCAGATGGTCAAAGCGCAGCGCCAGCTCGTTGCCCGCCTCGGAAGCACTGAACGGCGCGGCCTCACTGGGCAGTGGGCCGAGCTGGTCGCTCAGCTCGCCGAGCTGCAGGGTATCCAGAGTGTTCCAGGCCTCACGCTTTAGGTAGCGCTCTACCATTTGGCGCCGCGGCCGCACCATGAAGTTGTCGAGGTTCATACCCGCCACACGGTGATGCAGCAGGTCGAGCGTGTAGTGCCGGTAATTCTGCTCCGCCGCATCCTCGGCAGCCGCCAGCGCCGTGGCCAACTGCAGGCGCTTGGCGAAAATCTGCTGCGACAGCGGCTTGGCCAAGCTGTCCACCGCCCCCTCGGGTGTTGCCTCGAAGAATTCGAAATTCTGGCAGTAGTCGAACACCCTGAAGTCGGTCTTGTCCTCGCCGGGAGCGAACAGATCCTTGCACAGCCGCGTGCCGCGCCCGAGCATCTGCAGGAACTTGACCCGCGACTGCACCACCTTGAAGAACACCAAATTGACCACCTCCGGCACGTCGATGCCGGTATCCAGCATGTCCACCGATACTGCGATGGTCAGCGGCACATTCGGATCAGTAGGAGCCCGTTCGCCCTTGAACTCGTCGATCAGGGTATCGGCGTATTTCTCCTTGTAGGTGATCACCCGGGCGAAATGGCCCTTGTAGTGCTTGTAGTGATGATCGAAGCGCTCGACGATCAGCTGGGCATGGGCATTGTTGGCCGCGAAGACGATGGTTTTGCCCAGCCGGTCGCCGCCGGCCACCTTAATGCCGTGCGCCATCAGCGTCTGCAGCATCTTGTCGACGGTATCGGTATTGAACAGGAACTGGTTTACCTCCGAGGGCAGCACCTCCTCGCGGTCGGCCAGCTCCTCTTTACTCTCCCACTCCTCGCGCTCCTCCGCAGGCAGCTCGGCATACTTCATCCCCTGGCGCATGAACTTGAGAGGCACGCTGTAGCCGCGCGGCGGCACCAGCACGCCATCTGCGAAGGCCTCGTGTGCCTCGTAGGCGAAGGTTGGCACACCGTTCTCGATGTCGAAGACTTGGTAAGTGTTCTTGTCGATCTCGCTCTTGGGCGTGGCGGTCAGGCCGACCAACAGCGCATCGAAGTAGTCGAACAGGTAGCGGTACTTCTGGTAGATCGAGCGGTGTGCCTCGTCGACGATCACCAGATCGAAATGGCCGACACCGCACAGGCGCCGGTCAGCCGGCGCATCGAGCAGGTTCATCATGGTCGGATAGGTCGCCAGCGCTACCCGACTCCTCAACGCGCGACTACCGCCGGAGAGAATTTCCGCGCTGGCCTTGGGCAACAGCTTAGAAAACTCCTTCTTGGCCTGATTGATCAGCGCGTTGCGGTCAGCGAGGAACAGCACGTTCTTCACCCAGCCGGCGCGCATCAGTACATCCACCAGAGCGATCACAGTGCGCGTCTTGCCGGTGCCGGTAGCCATCACCAGGAGACTCTTGCGCTGCTTGTGTTGCTCGAACTGCTCGCACACTGAGCGAATCGCCTGCACCTGATAGGGACGGCCCTGGCCGGCGATGGCGCTGTCGACGGCTACCTCAGCCAGCGGGCTGGCAAGGCCGCGGCGGTCGAGCATGCGCTGCAGCTCGTCCTGCGTGTGGTAACCCTGCACCATGCGTGGCGGATAGCTGGTATCGTCCCAGAACCACAGCTGATAGCCGTTGGTGTAGTAGATCAGCGGGCGCTGGCCGTGCATCTGCTGCAGGCAGTCGGCGTAAAGTTTGCCCTGCTGGCGTCCCTGCTGAGGCTCGAAGGTGGTGCGCTTGGCTTCCACCACCGCCAGCGGCTTGCCGTCGGCACCCCACAGCACATAGTCCACGTAGCCCAGCCCGCTGGGAGTGGGCATTCCGGTGACCTCATACTCGGCCACCTGGGCACCGTCCGGCTGCCAGCCGGCCTCGCGCAGCCACTGGTCGATCAGGTACTTACGGGTCTGCGCCTCGGACCAGTCGTGGCTGTCCGGCAGTTGCTGATGCTGGGCCTTGTGGCTAGCCACCTGCGCCTGCAAGCGAGCCAGTTCGGCGCGCAGCTCGGCGTTTTGCCGCTCCTGCTCGGCCAATGTCGCGGCGGCCTTCTCGTCGCGCTCCTGCAGTTCGCGCTCCAGCGCCTTGAGCTGCTTGACGCTCTGCTGCACCAGTTGCGCGTCGACAGCCACCGTCTGCGGGATCTGCGCCGCGTCGAACAGCTGATTCTGCGACGGCTGGGCGCTGTAGTTGCGGTAGAACCAGTAGAGAATGTGGTGCAGCTCCCTGAGCACCTGGGCGGCATCGGCGGAGGACACCTTGCGCTCGCTGTGCACCGCGGCGTTACCGACCTTCTGCACCAGCCTGAACTTGCCGAACAGCGGCGGCGGCAGCATGTTCTTGAAGCAGGGCTGGTGGATCAGGGTGTTCAGGCTGTGGTCGTAGCCGGGCTGATCCATGGCCGGATCGAAGCGGTAGACCCAGCTCACCGCCCGCTCCATGGCGTAGCGCGCATAGAAGCACGCAGCGCGCGGGTCGGCATGCACCAGGCTTTCGGCCTTGCCGGCGGGCTCCTGCAGCTCCGGCCATTCGGCCATGAAGTGGAAGTTGCTCATCCGTGATTCCTTGGAATGCTGGCTATAGACGGATCATGCCAGCTTCGGAGCCAGTTCGCCCTTGAAGGCGCGTTGCATCAGAGACTGAAAGGCCTGTTCCAGCTCCGCCTGTTGACTTCGCGTTATCTGGCGCTGCGCCTCGATCTTGTGGAGTGCCGCAACGAACTGCTTTTGCCTGCCAAGCGGCTCTTTAGGTGTCGGCAAGGCCTTGAGCTGCGACATATTGATCGAGGCCAGATTGGTGGTCTTCTTCGCGCAGCCGAGAAAGTAGGTCTTAACCATCGGCGTACGTAGGTAGCACTCGAAGAATCGCGGCTCGTAGCCGTCGGAAAGGCGCACGCGGAAAATATGGTTCTGGTGAATGCACTCGGCGATTTCGCCCGACCACATGGCGCCACGCCCCAGCTTGTCGAAGTCCCCCCCCTCAGTCATGAGAATATCGCCAGCCTTGAGTCGGTATTTTTTGATGTCGCGCTCGGTGGCCTCGATTTCCTTAATCTCGGACAGATCAAGAAAACCATCCTGCACGTTGGCAACCCGCAGATAGGGCAAGGTGCGAACCGCACCGCTCAACTTGCTGCCCTTGGCCACACCAGAAACCACATCGGCGACTTCTGCAAGAGGAACGAAGTTTTCGGCGGTCTGTTGCCGATAATCGCCGAACATCTCCAGAAACAGTGCCTGCGCCAGCCGATCAAGCTCCGCCTCCAACTGCTGCGCCTGCCGTCGCAGCAGATCTGCCTGCTCCAGCATCTGGGCGATATGACGCTGGATAGGCAGAGACGGCAAGGGAATCGTCCGCTCGCCAAACAGCTGCATGCTCAAGCGAGGCATCTTGGCGCCTGCCGT
The DNA here is from genome assembly GCF_002753995.1 of Pseudomonas sp. HLS-6. Classification (NCBI taxonomy): domain Bacteria; kingdom Pseudomonadati; phylum Pseudomonadota; class Gammaproteobacteria; order Pseudomonadales; family Pseudomonadaceae; genus Pseudomonas; species Pseudomonas sp. HLS-6. The sequence goes on along the minus strand of NZ_CP024478.1, from coordinate 851,975 downwards.
TTTTCCGACGGCCCAGTTCACGAAGTCGGGCGAGCGCAGATAGAAAGCCAGATAGTCCCGATCAAGCCTTTCCTTGTCGGGCAACAAAGGCACCAATTCACTGGTGCAATAGCCGTACTCGTCCGGCACCACGACCTTGTTCAGGTTGGGGCGCAGCTTCGAGTAGAGGACGTGCTGCGGGCCAAAAGCATGGGTGGATGAGCTCATTTCATCCAGAGCGACTCGCAGCCTGGAAAATACGCGGCCAGAGTTCGCTTCGACCTGATCAAGATTCAAGAGCCAGCAATCATCTTGCTCTGGCAAGCAGCTTTCCAGCGGGTTGAGCGGGGCAACTGGAGCAACCGCTAACAATTTCACCAACGGCCAACTCACAACATCCCCTCCAACGCCGCGATGCCCTCATCCATGGCCCGCTGTAACTCCTTGATCCGCGTCAGAATCGCCTGCGGCGCTTCGTACTGCACATCCTCGTAGATCACCTGTTTGTAGCGGTTGATCGACAGGTCGTAGCCGTTGCCGACGATTTCTGCCTTGGGCACCAGGAACGACTGTTCGCTACGCGCGCGCCCCTTCTCGCCGTCGCGGGCGAACCAGCGGTCGAGGATATCCGGCAGGTTGCATTGCGCATGGGCCTCGAAGGACACGCCCTGCTCGCCCAGCAGGCGCCGGTTGAGCGCCACCTGCTGCGCATCGGAGAGCAGCTCGTTGCGCTTGTCGTCCAGGGTCCAGCCATCGGCCCGCATGTCGTAGAACCACACGTCGTCGGTGCCGCCGTTGCCGGTCTTGGTGAACAGCAGAATAGCGGTGGACACCCCGGCGTAGGGCTTGAACACCCCGGACGGCATGGAGATCACCGCCTCCAGCTTGTGCTGCTCAACCAGGGTCTGGCGGATCGCCTGGTGCGACTTGGTGGAGCCGAACAGCACACCGTCCGGGACAATCACCCCGGCGCGACCGCCGGTCTTGAGCAGGCGCAGGATCAACGCCAGGAACAGAAGTTCGCTCTTTTCCGAGGGGCCTTTCTTTTCGGCAGCCTCGTCGCCGCTGTCGGTGGTCTTGCGCCGCGTCTGCGCCTTCTTCGGCGATTTGCCGAGCGCCGAGAGCAGGTCGGGCGATAGCTCGTCATAGGCCACCGAGCCCTTGAACGGAGGGTTGGCAAGGATCAGCGAGTAGGCTTCGCGGATGTTGTCTTCACCGTGGTCGCTCAGGCTGTCGCGGTAGGCCACTGTGGGGTTGTTGACTCCGTGCAGCAGCAGGTTCATGGCTCCGATGCGCAGCATGTGCTGGTCGAAGTCGAAGCCGGTGAACATGCGGTTGTGGAAGTGGCTGTCGTTGTCGTGGCGCAGCACCGGGTCGCCGTAGCGGGCGCGCACGTATTCCTCGGCGGCCATCAGGAAGCCGCAGGTGCCGGCAGCTGGATCGCAAATGGTGTCGCTCTTGTCGCCATCCAGCACCGGCGCGGTCAGCGCTACCATGAGACGGATGATGTGCCGCGGGGTACGGAACTGGCCGTTGGTGCCGGCGCTGCTCAGCTTGGAGAGCATGTACTCGTAGAGATCACCATTGGTGTCACGGTCGCGCAGGTCGAGCTGATCGATCAGTTGCACCACCTGATCCAGCACTGAGGCCTTGGGAATCATGAAGATGGCGTCCTTCATGTGCTGGGCGAAGGTGCTGTCGGCGTCGTGCAGATTCTTGATGAAGGGGAACACCTCGTCACGCACCCGCTCGTACATCTTTTGCGGGTCGATGTTCTTGAACTTGTGCCAGCGCAACGCATCCTGCCCCGGCGTGAACACCGGGTTGCTCAGCGGCACGCCGATGGCGTTAGCGACCTGTTCGCGCTGGGTGTGGATGTCGTCGAGGCGACGGATGAACAGCAAGTAGGTGAACTGCTCAATGACCGAGATGGGGTTGCTGATGCCGCCGGTCCAGAAGGCTTCCCAGATTTTGTCGACCTGATTGCGGAGCTTGCCTGTAAGCATGGTGTCCCTTCGAATTCAATTAGTTGCGCGGATATCTGGGGAAAGAGGTAACTGTAACTGATCGGCTCATCTTCCGGCTAAGGACGACCTGGGGGAGCGCACTCCTAGCAATGGTTTGGATTTAGCTGTTTACCGCGATTGCCATGAGCGTGAGCGTTAGTCGGATTAGTTCCCGACCTGCCGCGACTATTGTTCAGCGCATCCGATCAGTGCTTATGCTGCACGCGCTGTTGTCAGGTGGAGTTGGGTTGCTTAGACGTGTCTCCTGCTGGGTGGTAAGGAAGTCGCATCCAAGCCGTCCCGTTTGACCCGGTATCCAGGCTTTTTGGAGGCGAACTTTTAGATGCTCTGTCGCTCTGGCTGTCTAATGTTTGGCACTCTGGACAACGAAATAGATCAGCGCCGCGACGGCACCGAGGAGGAGAAGTTCTATCTACTATGGTTCCTTGCTTACGACTGGCAGTCGTCCGAAATCAGTACCGAGGCCTAGCTAACGTCAAGATGAAGCTTCAGATCGAGGAAGTAACGTCCATTCCGCGTCGGAGAGTTCCCCTGTCTGGTAGAAGCGTCGAAGGCGCCCAATGAAATCGGCAAAATCCGGATTTTCTGTCGTTAACCGATTACACATATCCCAATCGACTTCGTTGCGTTCACGGGCCGGGATGAGAATCTGGCTTTCCGTAGGATTGGTCACGTCAAGCTGGATCAGGCCGATGCCGTGAGCTGCAGCGAGCATACGCAATTCCTTCAGCGTGCCGTCACCCTCCACTGTAGCGGCGACCAAATAACCGAAGTTAGCCCAGGATGAATTCGGCGATTTTCAAGGTAGTTGTCGCGTGAGCGTGTCACGCTGCCTTTGATGTTTGCTGCAGTACCGCTTCCCGCTCCGGGTTCAGGCACACGATTGGTGCCAGCACCCAGTTCCTAATGTTGCCGCTCCAGCGCTCCGGGTGCCGTGCACGCGCCGCCTCGTACAGCTCGATACGCTTGCGCAGCAACTCTTCCGCCTGGCCAGTATGTCGCTGCGCCGGGGTCACAAACTTCAGGGCGCTGTGGCGATGTTCATGGTTGTACCAGGCCACGAAGCTGTTCACCCAGTTCCTGGCCTGCTCCAGCGTGTCGAAGGGCCGCTCCGGCCACAGCGGGCAGTACTTCGCCGTGCGGAACAAGGCCTCGGCATAGGCGTTGTCATTGCTCACCCGCGGGCGGCTGAACGAGGGCATCACACCCAGGTTCTGCATGGCCGCCAGCATGGTCGAGCCCTTCATAGCGCTGCCGTTGTCCGAGTGCAGTACCAGCGGCTGGCCTGCTCGCTGTTCACGTAGGCAGGCCAGGCGTAGCAGCTGGGCGGCCTGCTCGGCGCTTTCACTTTCATGCACCTCGTTGGCCACCAGCTTCCGGCTGTAGACGTCCTTGATCATGTACCAGTAGAAGTAACGGCCCTTGACCGTGGTCGGCAGCCAGGTGATGTCCCAGCACCACAGCTGGTTCGGGCCGTCGGCCACATGGGTCGTCAGCGCTCGTTTCACCGGTGGGCGGCTACGGCCGCGCGGATGCTGCTGTTCGGCGTCCTTCAGCAACCGGTAAAAGGTCGACTCCGAGGCCAGCCAGGTGCCCTGATCGGCCAGCCGCGCCACGATCTGCTGCGGCGGCAGGCTGGCAAACTCGGGCTGATTGGCAACCTCCAGCACGCGGCGGCGCTCTTGCGGGGTCAGCTTGTTGGCCGGCTCAGCTCGCTGTGCCGAAGGACGCCGATCCTCCGGGCAGTGCTGCCAGCGCTGCAGGCTGCGCAGCGACAGGCCCAGTTCGGCGCAGGCCTGCGCCCGCCGCGCTCCCGCCGCCACGGCGTCCTCGATCAACTGCAGCGTTTCACGGCGATCCGGGGCGCTGATCATTCGTCCTCGTCCTTCCCCCAGAGCGCCTCGGCTTTTTTTCGCAACACCAGCAGAGCCGCGGTTTCTGCCAGCGCCGCATCCTTGCGCCGTAGTTCACGCTCCAGCTGCTTGATGCGCTTCTTCGCGGCCTTTTCCTCTTCGCGTTCGCGCCGGGTCTTGCTCGGCTGAGCCAGGCTGTTGGCCTGCTCGCAGGCTTCGCGCCAGGCGTTGATCTGCTCGACATACAGGCCTTTGCGCCGGCAGTACTCCGCCAGCTCAGCCGCATTGAGGCTGGCGCTTTCCAGCACCACCCGAAACTTGTCCTGGCTCGACCACTGGTCGGCCTGCTGTCCATCTCCCGGCACCACTGCTCCCGCTGCTCTGGCCTGTTTGCGCCAAGCATACAGGGTGGCATCAGTAATGCCTGTCGCTTCCACCAGCTCCGGCACCGTCCGGTTCAAGGGCGGCATCATCTGCCGCACCACCCACTCCCGATGCTCTATCGAATAACGCGCCACACGGCTCTCACGTCCGCCCACCGACCAAGACTCATCGAATCAACTCACACGACAACTATCCTGACGCGGCGGGAATTTGAAACCGCTTGGAAATAGCTCTTTCGAGCATTGGATCGGTTAAGCAACAGCTTCACTTCAAATGACCACAAGCGGGCACGCACAGCCCCAATTACGCTGACACACTCGCGAAGCCCTCTCGCCCAGTCGGCAGTCAAATCCTCAAGCCCAACCAAGTCTGGATGCAGCCACTCGTTGCCACCGCTACCCGCGCGATTTGCGGAACGCTTTTCGTCGATACGCATTGCGCGAACGCCCAGCTTTTCGACGCTAAGAAACTGAGCCAAAAGCGGGTACAGCGCATGCTCATTGAGAGATTTACCACCACCCGAAATCGGGAGCGCCCCCCCTTCTGCCGCCTCAACCTCAGCCTCTGCGGCCATCTCCGTCCAGTAGTATCGGCGCGGGCGACTTTCCGTCGTTTTTAACTCCGGATGTTTTTTCTGCCATTGCGTACGCTGACCACCAATCTCTGCCACTAACTGCTGCAACAGATCGGCGTCAGTTTGTATATAGCTGCCGCTATTAGCCTTCTTTTCCGCGCACTCGACTGGAAACTGCTCGAAGATCCATAGCGCTAATTCGCGAGCGGTTTGCTGGGTGTCCGGCAGTGACTGCAGGCGCTCAATGACACGAGTACGTAGATTCAAAGCCACTTACACCCCCCCAAAATTGCTCGACAGGCATTCCCGAAAACAAACCACATAAATGCAAAAAACTGACATCGACGGCTCAACCCAATCCTACTTCGAGGACTCCTAACCAAACCCTGGTAAACATGAACTCAGTTATTTTTTTTCCGCAGCATTGTCAGCGACTCCCCCTTATAACACCAGTAATCCGGGCCACGCGCTGCCTTAACGTTACGACCGTGACTACCCAGCGCCAGCACTGCAGCGCGCGAAACGCTCATCAACGCCCCTTGGTATTCGACCTGATTATTCGGCGCGATCACGCATGTCACTTCAGGGTTCAGCTTGAACTGCAAGACCTCGCCTGGCGACAGGCCAAGCATGCCGAACTGAAAGGACGGCAAGCGCTTGAGGCTCTGATTGAGCTGCGCGAGCAACTCCTCGAAACAGGGCTTCGGCTTGGGTGGAGCTATCAGCAGAGGCAAATCGGTGTCCGGGAAGCTGATCGTGTTCGTACCCAGAAAAACAGCCGTAGAGAACGCCAGCAACCTGCCCATTTGCTCATGAAAGCCATCTAGATCAGAGCCGTTGACCAGGTAACGCTCCTGCAGCTCCACCACAGACAAGGATATGGCGGCCAGTGCCTCCCCCACGATGAACTGCAGGGACTCCCCCTCGCAATACTCGGCATTCAACCCCATCCATTTGACCAACGCGCTCCCCAGCTGCTCATCGGTATGCCAGCCCGGCATCCGCACATAGCCAGTGCCGTCTTCGGTCATGATGCGCACCAACCCATGCAGTGCATCCATCTTTTCCGCGTAAGAGGCCTGCTTGTTCAAACAGTGAAAAACAGTCTCCAGCCAACCAGAAAGAAGCGACTGCACAACGGTAGGCGAGCCCAAGTAATTCGGCTGAGCGGCCTGCTCAATAGCCTGCACAAATGGATCCTTGGGATGCCCTTTACCGGCTAGGTGAAATCTCGCCAGCTCACGCACCATGCTCTCAATGCGTCGGATATCAGCAACATCGTCTGTCTCGCCCCATTGCTCAGGCTCACGATTGACCTCGGCATGAGTCGCACGCAAGCCATTCCCTACTGGCACGAAATGCACCTGATCGATACAGAACCCCGTCCAGCTACGATGCTGAAACAAGGTGTCATTTGCGTAGTAGGAAAACCATTTCTCCTCCATCACTTGCGGAATGAAACCCTTGCGTATCGCCGCAGCCTCATCGGCATCCAGTTTGAAATCCAGTTTCAACACGCTATGCCGCTCAGGCAGCGGGCGAATGTTCCAGTCCGCGGCGCAGGCTGGCTGCCCAGCGTCTCGCTCGCCATCGGGAAGTACGACAGTCGTATTTTCCTCAAACCAGTGGCGCGCAGCGGCAAGCACAGCCAGATCCCGCAACCGTCCAGTGGGGTTGTTCGTCTGCCCAATCAGCGCTTCCGCCTGGTCAAAATCAGCCCAGCGGGTAGCCTGGGTTTCCCGGTCGAATTTGCCCTGTGGGCCGATATGACGCATGACAAAATAGGCATTGGTACTCAAGCTGCCGTTGAATAGCCCTGGCAAGACATCAACGATCTCTACCTCATAGCCAGTCTCCTCTCTGACCTCTCGCAGTGCCGTAATCTCCGGTGTATCCCCTGGCTCTGGCGTGCCTTTAGCAAAGGTCCAAACATAGCCAGCGAAGTGGTTGGCCGGCTCGCGCAGTAGGATCTGACCGGTGCGGGTCAAAAGAATGCCTCCGTAGGCTGAGGCCTTATCGATACTCCAGGTCATGGTGCTTCCCTTTTTATTCATCCGTGCTGGGTAAAGCCATGCTCGGCGCTCTCTGGTATCCAGGTCAATTTGCCGGTACGCAGCCTTTGGACATTGGTGTCTTGGCCACATCGCCACTACCTGTGCAAATCAGGCTGATGCGCATACCACTCTGCAGTCCTGCGGCGTAGTTAGCATGGGCGTCATCGAGCTGGAATTGCGGCTCCATGAACTGGTTTACCCCGCCACGCAGGGTGACGTAAGGATTACCGAACAAATCGGTATTGATCGACTCCACCACGCCAGTGACCTTGAAGCGCTTACCTTTGAACTGCTGATCGGCTGCGACCGTATTGCGGTCATAGGCCTGGGCCAGTTGCTGAGCGCTCACTTCTAGCAGCGGCTCAACGGGAGCGACCACTTTCGCCGGTTGACTCTGACTGCTTGAGGCTGGAGCAGGCTTGCTGGACGGACGATCCCCCGAGGCCATCGCAACGACCATCAGCGCGAGCCAGGCAAAGCCGATCACCCGGCTGGTAGTGCTATGCCCTTGGCGCAGCAGGAACCAAACAAAGATGACCGGAAACAGAAAAATACCGACGCCCAGCCAGAAGCCGACGTTGCGGCTCATAGCTTGGGCGGGATGCATTTGAACGTTGGCAGTCTGCTTAGCGATAGGCGCACCACAATGCGGACAGGCAACCGCCTGGTCGCTGGCCATGCGATCGCACTCGCCGCAGTTGATCAATGCCATTTCACTACTCCTTGATTGCACTTCCTGAGCCAGCCTGGATTGGCCGGCTTGTTTGTCAGGATCAAGATATGTAGCGTGGCTTGACGTATCTAGAGTGTGCGTCCGTACAGGTAAAGTTTTCGAGCAAGTGAGGCCGGCATGAAACGCAAACAGGAAATCGAGTCCGTGCGCTGGGATCTGGCGCTGCGCTATCGCCTGATCGAAACGGTGGTGTGGTGGGAAGGACGCTTAACCACCGGACATCTGATGCAGAGCTTCGGTATCAGCCGCCAGCAAGCGTCGAAGGACATCAATTCCTACATTACCGACTACGCGCCGAAGAACCTGGAATACGACAAGCATTTGAAGGGGTATGTGCCGAGCCGCCACTTCAAACCACTGTTTATCGATGACAGCGCCAGCGCCTACCTGCACCTGCTCAACCAGAACCATGACCGTGCACCACACATCGAGGGCCTGGCATTGGCCTATGCGCACACCGAGGTGCTGCTGGTGCCGGATCGCACGGTACGTCCGGAGCTGCTGCGCCCGCTTCTGCGCGCCTGCCGCGAAGGGCTGCGGCTGGAATGTGAGTACGTGTCTTTCACCACTCCGGACGGCGAAACGCGCCTGATTGCACCACACACACTGATCTACACAGGTATGCGCTGGCATGTGCGGGCGTATTGCGAGAAGAACAGGGATTATCGCGACTTCGTGCTCAGCCGCTTTCGCGGTGTGCCGGAGTTGATGGACGACAAGACCGAAAATACTCGCGAACAAGATCCGGGGTGGAGCACGCGGGCGCAAGTCATCATCGAGCCGGACTCACGCCTGAAACCCGAGCAGCGAACGATTATCGAAGCAGACTACGGTATGCATGATGGACAACTGGTGATCGAGACCCGAGGCGCGTTGGTGCAGTACGTGCTGCAGCGCTATCAGATCGATCCGACCAAGGTGCATGCCAAGGCCACGGCTCAGCAGATCGTGGTCGCCAACCTGGAAGAGCTACAGCCCTGGCTGTATCGCTGACTAACGGCAGGCATGCCTGGCTTTGAGTCGATGCCGCCAGGCGAGGCTATCTCTCAATCAGTCGTGCCGCCGTAGGCCAGCTTGGCCAGCCCGAGCAGTGCAGGCAGCAGCAGCGCCAACGGCAAAAGATCGTTAAGGGTGGGCAGCAAGTTCATAGGAGATCCTCCTGGTCGGTTTCCACCAACCTAGCGAGAACGGCCCGACAGGGCGATCTGTCTACTTTTCGCCTGTAAACAATCCGTGCATACCCCAGACACCGGCGACGAACGCGCCTTGTCTGGATAGCGGAGCGATGATTACTGTATACAAATACAGTTAATGGGCAGCCCGTTATGAGCACCGCACTTATCCTCGGCCCGCTGCAGAGCAGCAGCGCTCTCCTTCCCCTCTTTGATGCACGCGTTCCGGCCGGCTTTCCCAGCCCTGCACTAGACCACATGGAACACAAGCTTTCGCTTGATGCTCTGTTGGATCTGCAAGCTACGCACACCTATGTGGTCGCTGTGAGCGGTGACAGCATGACAGGGGCAGGCATCTTCGACGGCGACCATCTGATCGTCAGCCGCGCTATCCCAGCCAAACCGGGTCACGTAGTAGTGGCCTGCCTCAACGGCGATATCCTAGTAAAGCGCCTGGCACAGGAGCAGGGCCAGTTCATCCTGCAGTCGGAGAACCCGGCCTACTCTCCGCGCTACATCCTGGAGAACGATGAGCTGACGATCTGGGGCGTCGTCACTCATAGCCTGCGGAATCACCTCACCCATGGCTGAGCCGGTATACGCACTGATCGACTGCAACAGCTTCTACGCCAGTTGCGAGCGAGTGTTCCGCCCTGACTTGTTGCGAACGCCCATCGTGGTGCTCAGCAACAACGACGGCTGCGTGATTGCCCGCTCTGCCGATGCTAAGCCGTTCGTGAAAATGGGCGCCCTCTTCCACGAGATCAGGGGCGACCTCAGGCGCCATGGGATCGTCGCCTTCAGCAGTAACTACGCCCTCTATGGCGACATGAGCGAGCGTGTGATGACCATCCTCGAAGGCTGCTTCCCAAGCATCGAGGTCTACAGCATCGACGAAGCCTTTGCCGATATGACCGGTCTACCCGAACCACTGGAGTCGATAGGCCGTCAGGTGCAAACAGAGATTAAGCAGAAGACTGGTATCCCGGTCGGCATAGGCATCGCCACCACCAAGACACTGGCCAAGCTCGCCAATAACGCCGCCAAGCGCTGGCAGAAGCAAACTGGTGGCGTCGTAGACATCCGCGATCCGGTTCGGCGCGACAGGCTGCTCAAGGCCATGCCAGTAGAGGAAGTCTGGGGCGTTGGTCCCCGGATGCGTGCTCACCTGGAGGGCATGCAAATCAAGACCGCTTGGGACTTGGCACAGATGGATGCCTGGACACTGCGCAAGCGATTCAATGTCGTGGTCGAGAAAACTGTACGCGAACTGCGCGGGGTGGCGTGCCTGGAGATCGAGAACGAGACCGAGCCAAAGCAGGAGATCTGCTCTAGCCGCTCGTTCGGCAAGCGCCTGCGTGAGTTAGCTCCCATCCAGGAAGCCGTGACCAGCTACGCCACCCGCGCTGCTGAAAAGCTGCGCAAGCAGGAGTCGCTCTGCCGGCAGGTGCGTGTGAGTCTGCGCACTGGGATGTTCAACCCAACCGAGGCTAAGTACGCCAATGGCATCCTCTGCCAACTGCCCTATCCGACCGATGACAGCAGGCTGATCATCAAGGCCGTCCAAGCGGGATTGCAGCAGGTGTTCAGAGAGGGATTCAGCTACGCCAAGGCTCAGGTGATGCTGTTAGATCTGTGTCGCAGGAACGAATACACGCCGGATCTGTTTGCTCCCGAGCAGCCCGTGAAAACCGAGCGACTGATGAGCACTCTGGATGCGATCAACAATCGCTGGGGACGCGGCACCCTGCAGCCAGGACGCATAGCCAAGCCAGTCGAGTGGGCAATGCGCAGAGAGTTGCTTTCCCCCGCCTATACCACTCGCTGGTCTGAGTTAATGGTCGCAAAGGCGAACTAGCCACTACCCTCGGCTAGTGCCGAATCCTCGCTGACGATCCCCGTAGGACTTGGTCGCTTTCTTACACAGATAGCTGGCTCGATAGAACAGATCATCCAGCTCATCGCCCTTGCCTTGACGCTTTACTCGATCAATCAGGTACTCAGCATTCTTCGGGATATGCACCAGCCCCGTCACCAGGTCGACTGGTAGCCCCAGCGCACCTGCCCAGGACTCCTCGATACGGCTGATCATGTTCACCCGGTCTGACCCCAGACGCCCAATGGTGTAGTAGGCATCGCGGTTCAACAGGATCAGCAGGTGATAATGTTGCCGGCCGGCCTGACCGATCTCTCTCGACCAGACATACCGTACTTTGCAACCGCGCGAGTAGCTACGCTCAGCTACCCGCCCCTGGTGGTACTGGATCTTCTTCGTAAACGATTCGAAGAACCGGCTGATGATCTGGTTTTTATAGGCGAAGTCGGGTAGCTCGATACCTTGGGGTAGCCTGAGATCCACCCTGAACGCCAGCACCCTCGGATACTCAGCCAAAGCCAGGTCGATGGTGCGCTTGAGATCAGACAGGCACTCTCGAATAAAGGGGCCTACTTCGCTCTGTATGGGAAAGCCCTCGAAGGTATCCCCGTAGTGCAGATGGAGGTTGGGATTGTCAGGGTGACGGAGTGGGTAGCGCTGGGTGGTATTGGTATCGCTGAACATGGTTATGACCTCTCATGGTTGAGTTTCATAAGCCATGCCTGCGGAGTTTTAATTTACTGGATACATTTCCCTGCCTGATCACCCTCGACTGGATGCTCGGTGACGAAGCTCATCCGCGATGAATGGGTAGCTGGTCTCCCGTGGTGAACTGATCGTGTTGCTTGGTGGTTGGTAGATCCCCCGGATAATTGCCCCTTCAGATAGTGCTTCAGTGCCAGATGATTAAGCCCCTCCAGGTACATGGGATCTGGTCGGTGAAGCTTGCTACTGCACGGTTAGTGAGGCAAGAACCCTTCGGGTAGGAATAGCTAGTAAAAGCATACTACCCACACCGCAACTGACAGCTCCGGCTGGCTCGGAAAAATCCACACTGCGCACCAAGCCGCAACGGCATTTTTTGCTGAAGACGTATTCCGGACATAAACCAGACCAAAAGCCCATGGAGACCGATGCCTAGCCAGAGTCTGCCGGATCGATGGGGAGCAACATTGCTCCGGCTTTCTGAAGATCGCCGAGCAGCCAGATTCAGGCAGCCGGCATAAGCGCCATGACCAGCTCCGACTGGTCATGGCACAGGTGGTCAGTTCTAGCTAGCCATGCTCAGGTGGCCGGTGGAACGTACTGCAGCACCCTCTGCTTGGTCACGCTCCTCAATCCTGGCCAGGATCCAGTCGTGCACCTCGCTATCGACCCAGCCGACGCAGCGGTCGCCCAACGATACCGGTTTCGGGAAGGTGCCTTCCGAGATGTACTTGTACAGGGTCGACCTAGACAGGCCAGTAGCAGTGATCACGTCTTGTAAGCGGAAAATTCGCATCAGCAGGGCTCCTCTGTATGTCCCAGAGGATCTGCGAGGGCCGTATAAAAAAACTGCCTGTTACCCAGCAGCTCGTGCTGGCGTGAGCAACCCTGACTTTTCGCGCAGCTCCAGCGGAATATCCACCTCCCTTAACACGCTTTTCACCACAGGATCATCGCACCCCTTGGTGACCATCCAATGCTTGGCCAGACCCTCGTCCGAGGCTCTTTCAGTCAACAGAGCGATGCAACGGTGGCCAGTCGACACATGCGCCGGAACCAAGATGTAGCTAACCCTGGCCAGATCAATGCTGGATACCTGCGAAAAACGTTGGACCACCTCTCTGGCCAGCTCAAGGACTTGGTGGTGGAAGAAGTCGAAAATCTCCTCGTGGTCCAGAATCGCTTTGTCCTTGGGATCAAGCATCGGCAGTCGAAAGAATGCCGCCACTTGCTCCTTCACCGTCGAGTCCACACCGCGCACCTTTCCCCATCCGGCGGAATCAGCCTGAACCCAGTGGCGCGACAGAAAGCCCAATACGCAGTCACAAATAAAAAGCTCAAGCTGATCAAACGCATGATCTGGCGCTCGCCTGAAGAGACGAACCACGCTGCGAGGTGCCAAGTATTCCCCTCGCCTTAGGAAGGAGTTGCGATCAAGTCTGACGCCAGCCAAAAACTTGTAGTCGATGTCTTGATCGGCGGCCTTCTTATGCACCACGACGGAAACAACGTCGTCAGCAGGTGAAAGCTGAAGGTGGTTCAGATTAAGCCAATAAACGCTCCTGAGCTTCTCAGCGAAAATCGGACTCGCCAACCCAGGTATGTGTCTACGAATGAATCCCAGCTCCGTAAGCCTGCGCAAGCGCTGCTTGAGAGAGGCCGCATCCATTCCCGTCAGCAAGCAGAGCTCCTTGCTACTCAGCCCCCTGGCAACCCCAAACGGATCTGCATGGCTTAGCAAGATCATGAGCAGCAAACGATTCGCCAAGCTGAGCTTCCCCTGCCGCACTGGAGCAACTCGCTTCTCGTCTCGCGAGCGTGTGTTGAGCTCCTTCGCAGTCGGCGCATCGTCCTTCCAGCCAGACCAGATGGCCCTGATGCGCTCGCCACCCAAGACATGCTTGACCAAACCGGGGTGGTTCAGCGTCCTTTCCTCGACATCCCGCAGAGCCGACTGGATAGCTTTGCTCATCTCGTAGGTACACCTTGGCCGCCCCTTCCCTTCAGGCTGAGTAACGACTCGCAGTACCCCCACATCAACCAGTTGGGCAACCGCTTTTGAAACTGCTTGCACCGGAAGCCGCAGGTCTTCAGCCAATTGCTTCTGCGAACGAGGCTTAGGCGTCACCGAGCCATAGTGCTTCCAGAATGCAATGAGCAAAAATTTAGCATCTGGATCACCCGCCCTTAGCTTCGCATCAAGAAGCCTAGCAAGCATAGAACCTCCAATTTTTAACTCGCAAATATACCCTATATCTACTATATCTTAGTTACAGTAACGACTCACATAACAACACGTAACGTTTTACTAACATATTAGTGGCAAAGCTGATAACGGTTGCGTAACGAAACAGTAACGGTATAAATCTCTCCCGAAGGCTTGGCTTTGGCTCATAGCCAAAACGGCCCGCCTGGAGGATGAGATGTCAGAAAACGAGAAACCGCTGAAGTGGCTACGAAAGCAGGATGACGAATGGAAATGGGCCGCCGAGTACCTGAAGCATCGCCTCAGCGCCGACTACATGAGCAAACTTAAGGGTGACGCGTTTACTAGGTTTGCGAGTTATGAGCACGTCGCCTCTGCTATCAGGCAGATTCAGCAAGACATGCCAGTCCTGGTGATCAGGCTCCAGGGAGCAATCCGTCAGCGCCGCTATCGCTCGGACAGCAATGGCAGGCAGCCCATCACCTTTACGCTGACGAACGAAACGATTGACCGCCTACACGCCATCGCCCAGAAGCAAAAAAAGGACGAAACAGCCACGATCACTTCGCTAATTGAGGAGGAAGGGAAAGCTCTCAACGCAGAAAGGGACTATAAAAGGCAGCTCAAAGAGTCAGTAGCGCGAAAGCTCGCGATTGCCAACCAGCAATCAGCCTTGTTCGAGGCTCAACTAGATGAAACCCTGAAATACACCGAGCGCTACCTAACGCTTTTAGCTCGCTGGGAGCTAATGTGGCCTGACGAAACGCCACCCACCGCAAGCGATGAAGATGTGTCGAAGCTTGTGGAGTCCAAAATGAAAGACCTAAAGGACAAGCTAGCCTACATTGCCTTCAGAGACGCAGTGACAACTGACCGAGGGCATGACGAGCGCTAATCATCTCACCTCACACTGAAGCAGGCACGAAGCACAAAACCGGGTACAGAACCGGGTACATAATTTTAAGAAGTTGGCACCCCCTCAGGTCTGGCGGCTGCCTCAGGCCTGACTTAGCGGATAACGTCTAAGCCCGCACCACCCGATAAAACCGCGCCCTGGCGCGGTTTTATCGTTTATGGCGACTCAGTTCTGACCAATCGCGATCCCCCCTGTGGGAGCGCGCTTGCCCGCGATCAAGACGAGATGCATCAGGCAGGCTGCGATGCAGTGTTCGCGGGCAAGCCTCTACCGCTCAGCGGCCAAACGCGCGGCACGGTTAGAGCCGCGGGCAAAGCACACAAACAGCCCTGCAACCGCCGCCAGGGCCATTGGCAGCCCATGGGGCGCCATGTCCATGGCCACACCACTGATCAGCGGCCCAATCAGGCTGCCAACGCCCCACAACAAGCCAACACTGGCATTGGCCGTAATCAGATCCTGCCCTTTGAATTGTTGCCCGATCAGCACCAGGGCGAGCGTATAGACGCCACCTGCAACCGCCCCCAACACGACAAGCATCGGCCAGAGCAGCCACGGTAGTTGCAACAGCCAAGGCAATGCCACGCCAATCAGCATCGCTACGACGCCACAGACCAGGTGCACCATCGTGCGCTCGCAGCGGTCGGCCAACCAACCCAAGGGCAATTGGAACACCATGTCGCCGGTCAGGATCACCGTGACCATCAACGCCGCAACGCCCAGGGCGAAGCCATGGCTGGAGGCATAGACAGGCAACAGCGAGAGGATCACCGCATCGAAGAAGGAAAAGAACAGCACGCCCATGCACAGGGCCGGTGCCACCTGGAAAAAGCCCGCCAGGGAAAAGCTCTTCTCGCCCTCCTCGCCATGCTCGACGTAGTCATCAGGCACCGTCCAGACAATGCAGGCCAGGGCCAGCAGGTAGCACAGGCTCACCACGATCGTTACCCACGGGCTTTGCGCGCCGAACAGCGCCAGCATGGTCGGCCCCGCCATCTGGAAACCGGTGAACGCCGTGGCGTACAACGCCATGACTTTGCCACGGTTGTGCTCTTCACTCAGCTCATTGACCCAGGACTCGCCGAGAATGATCGCAATACCCATGCCGATCCCCAGCATCAGGCGTAACAGGCACAGCAGGTAGACCGAGGAGAACGCCACCTCGATCAATGCGACGCTCAGGGCACACATCCCGAAACTCAACAGGTAGATGGTACGGCGCGTCAGATGCCGACAGCAGGCGTCGACCATAAACGCCGAAAGCATCATGCCCGCCGCGGGAATCGCCGACACAATACCGATCTTGAGGGTACCGGCTCCGGCCTCGAACAGCCGCAGGGACACCAAGGGCAACGTCGCCCCCAGGCTCAGGCCAACAACAGAAACCGCGAACAACAGGCCCGCCAGAAAACGCTTGTCCATCTTGACTCCAAACCCACTGACGCAGGGATAGCGATATCCCTGCACTCACACATGCAGACCACAAAGGCGTGTATTCGATACGGACAAGCACGCGTGGCAACACCACGCCCGCGTCCGTCCTGTCAGTTCGGGCAGGTGGGCGGAGAGAAGGTAAAGGCGAACAGGACGCTACGCCGACGCTTGAGCACCGTATCGCTCGGCCAGTCACGCCTTACGGCCTGCATGACAGGCTGTATCAACGTGTAAGGGCGGGTGAGGCGGCTCATGGTTCGGCTACTGGAGAAAATGAAGGGCGGCACTCTAGGGGAAGCCTGCGCCGCCCGTCAATCGTTACGCCTGAGCAATAGCACCAAGGTCGGTAACGATTGGCGGCGCAGCCAAACCTCACTGCTTGCCTGTGGACGGCAGCAGGATCGCCAGCAGGCCGAACAGCGGCAGGTACGAGCAGAGGCTGTAGACGTACTCGATCCCATGGCTATCGGCCAGGTAACCCAGCAGTGCCGCGCCGATACCGCCAAAGCCGAACATCAGGCCGAAGAAAATCCCGGCGATCATCCCGACATTACCCGGCACCAGCTCCTGGGCGTAAACCACGATGGCCGAAAAGGCCGAGGCCAGGATGAAGCCGATGATCATGCTGAGCACACTGGTCCAGAACAGATCGACATAAGGCAGCAGCAGGGTGAACGGTGCCACCCCGAGGATCGAAAACCAGATCACGGCCTTGCGCCCGATCCGGTCCCCAATCGGCCCACCGAAAAAGGTACCCGCCGCAACCGCACCGAGGAACAGGAACAGGTACAACTGCGAACTGGCGACCGAGAGGTCGAATTTTTCGATCAGGTAGAACGTGAAGTAGCTGGTGAAGCTGGACATATAGAAGTACTTGGAGAACACCAACAGCCCCAACACCACAAGGGCGCCGATGACCCGCTGACGGGAAAGGCCATGGCTCGCACGCTGACCTTGCTTGGCTTTGAACAGGTTCAGGTGCTCGCGGTACCAACGGCTCAGCGCGTAGGTCACCAGCAAGGCAAATACCGCAAACAGACCGAACCAGGCCACATTGCCCTGCCCGAAGGGAATCACAATCGCCGCAGCCAACAACGGGCCAAACGCCGAACCTGCGTTACCGCCCACCTGGAAGGTCGACTGCGCCAACCCATAGCGGCCACCCGACGCCAGGCGGGCAATACGTGACGTCTCGGGGTGGAACGTCGAGGAGCCAATACCAATCAGCGCCGAGGCCAGCAGGATCATCGAGAAACTGCCGACGAACGCCAGCATCACAATACCGACCAGCGTACACAGCGTACCCAGCGGCAACAGGTTGGGCATGGGTTTGCGGTCGGTGTAAAAGCCCACCCAAGGCTGCAGCAACGAGGCCGTGATCTGGAATGTCAGGGTAATCAAGCCGATCTGAGCAAAGCTCAGCCCATAATTAGCCTTGAGTAGCGGGTAGATCGACGGAAGCACGGCCTGGATCAGATCGTTGATCAAGTGCGCCAATGCGCAGGCGGCGATAATTCGCATCACCAGCGGGCTGCTTTGGGCGCTTGCCAAGGTAGAAGGCGAACTGGACTGGGCACTGCTCAAGGCCATGGGAATGCGTTCCATCCGGATAATTGGGATCCAATTATCCGGAATCCTTTAAGCAGAGCACCATGTTTTTCGTGTAATACAGGCGTAACAGGCCGAAATGCCTAAGCAATTGATCATGCGCGAATTTTTTTTAGAAACAGGTGTTGACAGATATCCGTTTCAGGCTAATAATGCGCGCCACTTGGCTACATAGCTCAGTTGGTTAGAGCATAGCATTCATAATGCTGGGGTCCGGGGTTCAAGTCCCTGTGTAGCCACCAAGTACTAAAAAGGGCTTACCGCAAGGTAAGCCCTTTTTCTTGCCCGCAAAAAAGTACCAACCTCATCCCCGACAGCGCATAACACGCTGGCACCCCATCGATACCGTCTCAATCCAACATCAAGCACCGAACAAGGCTCGCTTGCTCCACACTAGCGAACACTGGCAAAGACCACCGCTACCCCAAGGCCAATCAAAGCCATGCCAATCACCTTGTCCACCAGCCCCTGACGATCGAGCATCGTGCGCCGCAGAGCATCGCTGGAGAAAAAGACGGCCACCAGGCTGAACCATACCCAATGGGCGAAGGACATGAAGAAGCCATAGCCAAAGTCAGTCGCCAACGAGCTGTCAGGCTGTACCACTTGGGTATAGGCACTGACCACAAAGAGCATGGTCTTGGGGTTCAGGGCGTTGGTCAGAAAGC
Organism: Pseudomonas sp. HLS-6; assembly: GCF_002753995.1. Lineage (NCBI taxonomy): Bacteria > Pseudomonadati > Pseudomonadota > Gammaproteobacteria > Pseudomonadales > Pseudomonadaceae > Pseudomonas > Pseudomonas sp. HLS-6. The sequence goes on along the minus strand of NZ_CP024478.1, from coordinate 833,786 downwards.
CCGAGCGCAATGCAGCGAACACGCCCAGACGACTGGCGCCGTCATCATCCCCCAGCGCGATGCGTTGAGTGTTGGTGAAGGATTTATAACCCAGATAAATCAAGTAGCCCGCACCCAACGCCTTCATCGCCAGAAACAGCAGCGGTGATTGGCTGATGATCAACGCGATTCCCAGCACGGTGTACAACACATGCACCTGCACTCCGCAGGCAATCCCCAACGCCGCCATGAGACCAGCCCTGCGACCGAAGGCGTAGCTACTACGCGTGACCATGGCAAAGTCTGCACCGGGGCTGATCACCGCCAGAACGGTGAACAGGGCAACAGCAATCAATTCATTCACGTAAAGCGCCTCGATCAGCTAGTAAAATGCACAGATGCGCTCTGCTCGGGCGGCTAGCACCGACGCCATCGCAATGGATCCTTGTAGGAGCCGGGCTTGCCCGCGATGCAGGCGCCACGCACCCATTAAGCATGCCCCCCTCCGCAGAACATCTGTTCTGTACGGTGCTTATTATCGAAAGCTTCGTTGTGGCTAAAAAGCGATTTATAGTGCGACAAATCCGCTAGTTTTCCTCACAGATATGAAGCTGCCCGCCCTCTCCGCCTTCCGCTATTTCGACGTCGCGGCGCAAACCGAAAGCTTCGTTCGCGCCGCCGAACTGCTGCACGTCACCCATGGTGCCGTCAGCCGGCAGGTGCGCTTGCTGGAGGAGTCCCTCGGGGTGCAGTTGTTTGAGCGACGCAACCGGGCGATTTTCCTCACGGCCGCCGGACGCGCCCTGCATGGCACCACCCAGTCGCTGTTCGAGCAATTGGAAGGTGCGGTCTATCGCCTGCAACAACAGGCGCGGGAAAACGTTCTGGTGCTCTCCTGCGAGCCGACTATCGCCATGAAATGGCTGATTCCGCGCCTGCCGGCCTTCCATGCCGCGCACCCAGACATCCACATCCATCTGGTGGCGGCCGGCGGCCCGGTGGATTTTATCGGCAGCGGTATTGACCTTGCGCTGCGCCGCGATGACTTCCCATGGAGCAAAGGCCTGGACGCCGTTAAGGTCTGTGACGAATACGTAGGCCCGGTGTGCAACAACGCCCTGGCCACACAGGGACTAGTAGGGCAACGGCTGCTGCATACAGGCTCACGACCCAATGCCTGGAACACCTGGTTACGCCTGAGCAAGCAGTCAGCCCAGGACTGCAGCCGAGCCGACTATGAGCATTTCTACCTGTGCATCCAGGCTGCAGTGGCTGGCCTGGGCCTGGCAATGGCCTCGTTCCTGATGGTGCAGGACGAAATCGCGGCCGGGCAACTGCAGGCGCCTCAGGGCTTTATCAAGGACGGCTCAGCGTATTACCTGCTCTGCCCCCAGCCCATTGCCGAGCACGCTACATACCGACGCTTCGCTGACTGGATCACGGCGCAGTCGCAAGCCGCTGGCAATACGATGAACCTGAGCTGAAATCCCCACCCCAGGTCCGATAGCCGGCCGTATCGATGTGAATCCGCCCCGTAGGGTAGCGCCCCAATCCCATGTTCCAGGCAGCACCTTGGGTTTGCCAGAAACGGCACAACGACGCGGGATCAGTACCACGGGGCAGCAACAGGTCAACCGCAAAGGCGCGGGTGTGTGCACTGCCAACAGCGCCACCGGCACACGCATTGAGCGTGGGATTACGGTACGCCGAGACGACCTCGTAGCGGCGCAGGACGTGCTGATCATCCAGGGCCTTGAGCAGTTGCAGGGTCGAGCGTACGGCGGGCCATTGCCCCACAGGCGGTACCGCGAATGGCTCGGCAGCGCACAGCCGCCAGTCGCTGGCTGAGCGCAGCAACTCATGTATTGGAACCCTGCCATAGAGTCGCGCCTCGACCAGCATGTCACGGAACACTCGCGTCTCATGGTCGCCAGCCCAGAGGGCGAACATGCGCACGTCGCGCTCATCGGCATACGCCCCAAACGTACCGAGCCACAGGCCCATCACTGGCAGCGCCACCTTGCGCCGTATCACCCGCATAAACGCTCCACTTCCCAAGCCCACAGAAATGCCTACAGTATGGCCTGACTAGCAAAAGGAGAGAGGCCGCTGGCATGGAGTCAACTATGCGCAAAACCACTTTATTTACCCTGACGCTGGGGCTGTCTGCCTTGGCCCTGAGCACGACACCACAGGCCGATACCAGGGTCACCCTGGGTGATCAGCAACGGGTCAGCAGGTTGTTTGCCTACCCCAACAACTGCAGCGCTATCTGCTTCCGGGACTGGACGCTGGAACAGACCGTCGAGCACTACCTGAAGCAAAGCGTAGCGCGAGACGGCTACACCCAAGCGACGGTCCGGGTGGGGCGCGACAATGGCACCCTGTATGCCGATATTACAGACGTCCCCAGCACCTACGGCGAACCGCTGACGCGCCTGCTCGACAATGGCGAACTCGCCTACCAGGGCGCCAGCCAGCTCAACCGCGACGGCAAGTGGGCCTACAACTGGCTGCTGTTCCTGCCACTGGGCATGGCCCTGGAAAATCGCCGCAGCATCGAGCTGCTGCACTTTCCGCCAGACTATTCGCTGACCCAGGCACAAGATTACCTGCGTTCGAACACCACTGACCGCTGGGCGTACCTGTTGAGTGTCAACGGTGTACCTGTGGATAACACGCCGGCCTTCCAGACCATCGTCGACATTGCCCCGATTGCCGCCCCTGCCTCTGCCGGCAAAGCGCTCGAGGGTGTCTACGGGTACTTCAACGACTACCAGACGAGCATGGTCAAGGCGGTTACCCGCAACGCCAGGGGGGACTCACTGCCGATGGTGGCATTTGGTTCACCGGTACGTACCTGGGTGGAGCAAACCTATGGCCAACGCGTGAACGTACTGGGGCTGGTGAACATCAGCCCGACGACCGGGCAACGCGTGCCGGTACTGGGCTCAAACCACCCCAGCGCCATTTGGTACACCGCAGACAAAGCCAACCACGCCGGCGATCAGGACCAGGCAGACGCGGCGGGTTTGAAGATGATGGGCCAGGACCTCAGCGCCGCCTGCTGGCAGGCCGGCATGGGCAGCAACCCCAAGGCCGATGCCGAGGCCACGCTGAATGCCTGCACGCAAAAATGGCAGGTCACCGCGAAGACGCAGACCTGTGAGCTGTTCTACCGTTCAATTCGGGAAATGACCCCGGAGCAGGCCGCAGCCAAATGCAACACCGATGCGGTAAGGCGCAGCTTGCAAACGCTGCAACAGCCTCTGGAAGAGATCTGATCGCTCAAGCCTCATTGCCGGCCAACGCCGACAATGAGGCTACAGGGCTCAGTCCTGTGGGCGCAGGCGATACTGCGGCGGCAACTGCTCAAAGCCGCTGATGGTGGTGTTGAGGCTCTTCCAGCGGCCATCCTTGATGCCGTAGATGCAGCCATGCACCGACAGGCTCTGCCCACGATGCCAGGCGTTTTGAACGATGCTGGTATGAGCAACGTTAGCCACCTGCTGAATCACGTTCAGCTCACACAGGCGGTCGACCTGCTCTTCCTCGGTGGCCAACTGCGAAAGCGCCACGCGGTTCTCGTAGTAAAGGTCACGGATCGAACGCAGCCAGCCGTCGATCAGGCCCAACTGGCGATCCTGCATCGAGGCCCGCACACCGCCACAACCATAGTGGCCGGTGACCAGAATGTGTTTGACCTTGAGTACGTCTACTGCGTACTGGATCACCGACAGGCAGTTCAGGTCGGTGTGCAGCACCACGTTGGCGACATTACGGTGAACAAACAGATCGCCCGGCAGCATGCCGACGATTTCGTTGGCCGGCACCCGCGCATCAGAGCAGCCGATCCACAGGAATTCAGGCGTTTGCTGGCGTGCCAGCTTGGCGAAAAACTCCGGATCTTCCTGTTTGATTGCATCAGCCCAGCGGGCGTTGTTATCAATCAGTTCTTGTAGGTCGTGCATGTTCAAGCCTCATAGATGATCCGCAGTCTCTGACAGGCGCCACGCCGAACAGGTCACGCGCAGCATGGAACTGCCTTCAGTCGATCAACGTGCAGGCCATCACCAGCGCATCCTCGCGACCACCAGCAATGGGGTAATAATCTCGACGCCGACCCACTTCGTTGAAGCCGTAGCGCTCGTACAACCGGTAGGCAGACTGGTTGCTGGCGCGCACCTCGAGGAAACACTCCCGACCGTTGAGCTCGTAGGCACGTTTCATCAGGTGTTCGAGCAAGCGCAGGCCCAGGCCGCGCCCCTGACTCTCCGGCTTGACGGTGATGTTGAGCAGGTGCGCCTCATCGATGATCACGTTGATCACCCCGTGCCCAACCTGTTGCCCACCCTCGAACATCAACCAGATTTCATAGGATTTTAGCCCGTCGAGGAAAATCCCTCGGGTCCAGGGGTGGCTGAAGGCGGCATATTCGATCTTCAGTACGGCATCTAGGTCCGCCTCGGTCATCCGACGAAAACTGATTGTGTCACTCATCGCTTGGTTTCCAGCGCGCCATCAGCCGACGCATGGCTTTCCAGACGTCCGCCTTGCGTTGCGGCTCGTCCATCAACACTTCAAGGCCCGGCAAGGCCCAGGCATGCCCCAGGCCCTCGACCGGTAATTCACGGTAAAAGGCCTGCTCGTCGGCCTCCCCGGCAAAGCGCACGGCAGGCAGACCAACCAGCCACAGGCAGGCGCACGGAGCGTCTTCCAGGCGGGCCTGGATAAAGCCCTGCACGAAGTCACGGGCCGCCTCCGGCCCCTGGTCAAGGTTGCCACGCACCAACAGTGGCCAGCGCACGGGCTCACCGATGATCTGCGGGCTGTCTGGCAAGCCTGCGGCACGCAACATGTCCTTGAGCAGCAAGTAGGACGGATCGCGACTCTGGAACGGTTCGCCAGTGGCCAACTCGACCAACACTAGGCAACGCCCTGCACGTAGCAATTGCAAGGCGAAACGCGGCGGCGGAACGACAGCCGCCTTGACCGGCGCTACCGCCTCCTCGGCCTCTTCCAGCGGCTTGCTGGCAGCTCGCGGGGTGGTGCTGGGGCGCGGGATCTCGATTTTCTGCCGCTCAACCGGCTTGCTCACCGGCACAACGACGGGGGCGGTCTGTTGCACGGGCGAATGTGCAACCTCCTCCACCAGCGGCTCCAACGGCAGCAAGAGTTCAGGGCGCGACGGCGCAGCGAACGGCAGTTCGGCACGCGGCAGCCAAGGCACTACTTGCATGGCATTGAGGTAAGCGCGGCGGCGGGACTCGGTGAGCAAAGGTCGGCCATCTGTGGATAAGTCAGGGCCCACATTCTACCGCCCTTCGCTGCCCGGCGCCGCAGTTGATCGGCAGAAATCCGCCCGAGAATACCCACAAGCGATCAAGGGGTGAATCGACAACCGCATGATGCAGTACAATCGGCGCTTTTATTTGGCAGCGAGTCGACCCGCCAATGATCGAACCCAAACGCGTCCTGCGCGCCCTAGCCGAACACTGGGCCTTGCTCGAGCCGTTGTGCGAGCGCTTCGACCAGGGCACCCTGAGCCTGGCAGAACTGCGCCTGCAACTGGCGACCCAGCAGCTGGAAAGCACGCCGCAAGACATCACCAACCTGCTCGATGTGTGGATTCGCCTGGATATTCTGGTGCCCGTGGCCAAAAGCCCGAACCGTTTTGAACTGAATGCCCAGATCCACGATTTCCTCGCCTACCTGCGCCGCGAGCACCGCCTTGGCCTGTGCCTGGAAATCGAAGCCTACCTGCGCCACCTCGAGCGTCTGGCCGGGCACATCCAGGACGCCTTCGACATTCGCGACGGCAATGACCTCGCACGCCAACTGCGCCTGCTCGACATGCGGGTGCGTGACGTTCTGAAAAAGCTCGACAACGACGAACAGGCACTGGTGGCCGTGGCCGAACGCGCCAAGACCAGCGACCGGCAGATTCCCCTGCGCCAGCGTTACGCTGAAGTTCTCGCGACCTGGGACGAGTACGTCGAGCCGATGATCCAACTGGTCAACGCCGACGGCGCCTTCGAGCAGGGTGTACGCAAGGTCGAGACCGTGCTGTTGCGCCTGCTTGGCGAACAGGCACGCCTGGGCCAACTGGTCGACGACGACATGCTGCTGCGCACCCATGCCCGCATCCTGGAAATGCAGACCAGCGCGCAACTGACCCTGCGTCATGCCCGCGAACTGCTGCTGCCCCTGCGTGAAGAAGCGCGCCGACACAACGCCGTGACCCGAGGCGCGGCACTGGCCCTGTCGGTGATCCGCCGCAAAGGCCTGGACGCCGTGCCACACGCGGCAATGCCCCTGTTCACCCGGCCGCAGAGCACTTTCCTCGGCAGCGCCAGCCAGGTGGAAGCCTATGTCTATGCCTTGGCCCGCTTCGAGCCCAAGCCGGCGCAGTTCCCCAAGGCGCACAAGAACCAGAAGGGCGAACCGCCGCGCGCACCGCGCACGGTCAAGGAAATGCTCGAACGCTGTACCGACGCACTGCCAATGCCAGACCTGATGACCTGGCTGCTGGAGCAGGAGCCCGAAGGCGCCACCGACGAATTGCTGTACTGGTTCTCGCGCCTGTCGCGGGAAAAGCGCTTTACCCGCGAACGCCTTGAGCGCCGTGACTACCACACCCGCGAGCACCAGGTCAGCCTGCGCTCATTCGCCCTGACGTCCAGCCGCGAAACGCCGCTGGAGCCTACTGCGAGCACCTCACATGCATCTTGATCTTTCCGAACTGTCCCAGCTCGCGCCGATCTTCCGCGAGCTGTTCAAAGGCTTCCACATCAGCCGCCGCGACCCGGAGCTTTACGCTCAATTGTCGAACTTTCAGGACCAGTACCGCGGCCTGTTCAGGGCCTTGGGCTTCGAGCTGGTCTGCGATACCCGTGGTTTCTACTACTTCGTCCCCGAGCAAGCCGCCGCGCAAGTAAACAAGACCGCCCAACGCCTCTCGCTGTTCACCTTCATTCTGGTAGAACACCTGGCCGACCAGGGGCGAGACCCGATCGCCGTGCTGGATGGCGGCAGCCTGGGCCGTGATGAGCTGCCGTCGCTGCTGGAGAAGTACCGCGACCTGTTCATCCAGGCTGAAGTCCAGACACCAGAGGAACTGGAAGAAAAGATCATGCGGCGCATGACCCAACTCGGGTTTGCCAGCGAAGAGAATGGTATCTACCGCTTCCTGCCGCCGATGCACCGCTTCCTCGACGTGTGCCTGTCGGTCCAGCAGGACCGCGACCTGGCCGCCAGCCTGCACAGCGCGTTGCCACTGCCAACGCCCGTACTGGTCGACGAAGACAGCGACGAGAAACTGCTCAAGACTGACGACCCGCTTGATCTGGGCCCGTTCGACGACCTGGACGAAACCGAAGAAGAGGCCCTGGCCCGTGCCATCGCCGAAGAGCAACAGGAGATTGATGCATGAGCCAGGAACGCTACGGCATCCGCCGCTTTGCACTGCTCAACACTGCCGGCTACAGCCTCGGTCTGTTCCCGCTGGAGCACCCGCTGTCGGTCTACGGCGCCAACAACCTGGGCAAGAGTGCGTCGATCAACGCCCTGCAGTTCCCGATCCTGGCACGCATGTCGGACATGAGCTTCGGCAAGTACAGCCTGGAGCAGTCGCGGCGCTTCTACTTCGCCAGCGACACCAGCTACATCCTCTGTGAAGTCTCACTGCCCCACGGCCCGCACGTGATCGGCGTGGTCGGACGCGGCCCGGGCGGCGGTTTCGGTCACCAGTTCTTCGCCTATGCCGGCGAGCTGGACCTGGCTCACTACCAGAAGAACGACACCTGCCTGCGCCAGAAAGAGCTGTTCAGCAACCTCGAGCGCAATGGCCTGAAGGCTTACGAACTCAAGCCTGACGAGCTGCGTCGACTGCTGGTCGGCGGGCACACGTCGGTGCCGCTGGACCTGACCCTGATTCCCTTGCGCTCCACCAGTGAACAGAGCCTGAAGACCTTCCGCGCACTGTTCATCAACCTGCTGCACATGCGCGAAATCACTGCGGCCAAACTCAAGCAACTGTTCCTCGATGCCTTCGAGCACAGCCTGCGCTCGGGCAGCGTCGACTATATCGCGGCCTGTGAAGAAGCCTTCCGCGACGTACGCCGCATGGAGCAGGACTACAACGCCCTGGTCTCAGCCGGCCCACTGGTCGAGGCCTTGGCCAACGGCGTAACCCAGCGTGACATTCTGCGCGGCAAACTGCACCGTCTGTCTCCCCTGCTCGACTCGCTGCTGGGTACCTGGCAGGACTACGCGATGGCCCGCAAGGAAGAACTGGTCATCCAGTCTGAACACTACCGCAACGAGCAGGACGCCCTGCAGAACAATCAACGCGGTGGTACCCAGGAACTGATGCGTCTGGAGCGCGAAATCACCGGCATCCAGCGCTGGCTGGGCGAGTTGTCAGTGCTCAAGCACCGCTTTGCCCTGATCGATGACGTCAAAGTCCTGGAACAGCAACTGTTGGCAGCCAAGGACGCCCACGATGAACTGGCCGGCGCCCTCGCCCAGTCACGGCAGTTCAGTGCCGAAGACCTTGAAGAACGCCTGCGCGACCTGGAAAAACGACTGAAGTCGGTCAAGCAGCAACTCGACCACGCCGACAACAACAGCTATGCCCGCCTGCGCGAAGAGTTCTCTCAACAGGACGTCGAGCGCCTGATGCGTCTGTTCAACGGCGCCCTGTTCAGCCTGCCCCTGGGCGAACGTGGCATCGAACTGGACGACAGCGAACTGTGGGTCAAATCCCTGGAAGCGGTACTTGAACGCTTCAAGGGCGAGCGCTTTGAAGTGCCGGGCCTGTCTATCGACCTGTCGCACATTGAACCCCCTGCGCTGCAGGCACTGGCCGACCGCGCGGCCCTGCGCGACCAGAAAGAGCGTCTGGAAAAAGAGCTCAAACAGCTCAAGACGCAACAGGCCGTCGCTGCCGACCGCGCTGCCAGCAAGACCCAGACCGAAGCCCTGTACCAACAGGTACTGGACGCTCAAAAAGCGCTGGAAGACTACCGCCGCGCGCAGACACTGAGCGCCGAAGAAGGCGAAAAACTCGAGCAGCTCGCGCAACTGGAGGCGGCTCAAGACGAACTCAAGCGCTCCAGTGACGCCTTCACCGAACGCGTCCAGCAGTTGTCGGCCAAGCTGCAACTGGTCGGCCGGCAGATCGCCGACATGGAAGCCAAGCAACGCACCCTTGACGATGCCCTGCGGCGCCGCCAACTGCTGCCGGCAGACCTGCCGTTCGGCACCCCGTTCATGGAGCCGGTGGACGACTCGATGGACAACCTGCTGCCGCTGCTCAACGACTACCAGGACAGCTGGCAGGGCTTGCTGCGCTGCGATGGCCAGATCGAAGCGCTGTACGCCCAGGTACGCCTCAAGGGCGTGGCCAAGTTCGACAGCGAAGACGACATGGAACGCCGCCTGCAACTGCTGATCAACGCCTACGCCCACCGCCAGGACGAAGCCCTGACCCTGGGCAAGGCGCGCCGCGCCGCGGTCACCGACATCGCCCGAACCCTGCGCAACATCCGCAGCGACTACGACAGCCTTGAACACCAGCTGGCGTTGTTCAACCGCGAGATCAACAAGCGCCAGGTATCGAACCTGCAGAGCTTCCGCATTGTTCTGGCACCGAACAAGGAAGCGCTCAAGCACATCGATCAGATTATCCACAGCGCCGGTCAGTATGAGGAAGGCGAAACGCTGTCGGTGTTTGACCTGAGCCAGAGTGCCGAGCAGGACAACAAGAACGAGGAAGCCAAGGAGTACCTGGCACGCCTGGTGGCCGCCAACCACAACCAGTTGGGCCTCAAGGACCTGTTCGAGCTGGCGTTCGAGATTACCAAGGTCGGTGGTCAGCCAGTGATCCATACCGACATCGACGGCGCCGCCTCCAACGGCACCACCATGACCATCAAGGCACTGACCAACATGTACTTGTTGCTGCACTTGATGGACCGTGACCTGGCGGGTCGCGTACGCCTGCCGTACTACCTGGACGAGGCCGCCGACATCGACGAGCGCAATCAGGCGGCGCTGCTGGAGACCAGCCTGCAACTGGGCTTTGTGCCGATTCTGGCCAGCGTCAAGCCGCAAGTCTCAGCCAAGGTGGCCATTGACCTGGAAGGTGGCAGCGGGCCGAACGGGATCTACATCGATGAAGCGGACTGGAAATTCATCAGCCGCCACGAAGAGGTCAAGGCGGTAGCACACGAAGAGGACGCGGTTTCAGCGTAGTGGCGCCATCGCAGGCATCCGTGGAAACACGGCTTGCCTGCGATGAATTCAACGCCGTATTACTGAGCCCACGGCAAGATCGGAATTGCAGTCACCGCATTCTGCGGGCTGCCTTCGATAATCCGGTCACTGTAGACCAGGTACACCAGGGTGTTGCGCTTCTTGTCCAGGAAGCGCACGACCTGCATGGTCTTGAACACCAAGGAGGTGCGCTCCTTGAACACCTCCTCACCATCCTTGAGCTCTTCCTTGAAGCGAATCGGCCCGACCTGACGGCAGGCAATGGACGCCTCGGCACGGTCTTCAGCCAAACCCAGCCCGCCTTTCAGGCCACCGGTCTTGGCGCGCGACAAGTAGCAGGTCACCCCTTCCACCTTCGGGTCGTCGAACGCTTCGACCACGATGCGGTCATTCGGCCCGACAAATTTGAACACCGTCGACACCTGGCCGATTTCCTCGGCCGAGGCCAACAATGGCAGGGCCAGCAAAGCCCCCAGCAATCCTTTGATCAAACGCACACGGTTCTCCCTCATACCAGAATCAGATTGTCGCGATGGACCAGCTCCGGCTCAGCGCTGTAACCCAGCAGGCTTTCAATGGCCTCGGAGGACTGGCCGATGATTTTCTGCGCTTCCAGCGCACTGTAGTTAGCCAGGCCTCGGGCGATCTCCTGGCCGTCCGGACCGACGCAGACCACCATCTCGCCACGGCGGAAGCTGCCTTGCACACCTTTGACGCCAACCGGCAACAGGCTCTTGTTCCCTTCGCGCAGCGCCTGGACGGCACCGGCATCAAGGGTCAACGAACCACGGGTTTGCAGGTGACCGGCCAGCCACTGCTTGCGTGCCGCCAGCATGCCACGCTCAGGCGACAGCAGGGTACCCAGGCGCTCACCCGCCTTGAGACGGTCCAGCACGCGCTCCAGACGCCCGCCGACGATGATCGTGTGCGCCCCGGAGCGGGCCGCCAGACGCGCAGCGCGCAGCTTGGTCTGCATACCGCCACGGCCCAGCGCACCACCCGTACCACCCGCCACGGCATCCAGGCTCGGATCATCGGCACGGGCTTCGTAGATCAACTCGGCATCGGGGTTGGTGCGCGGGTCGGCATTGAACATGCCATCGCGGTCGGTGAGGATCACCAGCAGGTCAGCCTCGACCAGATTCGCCACCAGCGCCGCCAGGGTGTCGTTATCACCGAAACGGATCTCGTCGGTGACCACCGTATCGTTTTCGTTGATGACCGGTACAACCCCCAGCTCTACCAGCGTGCGCAGGGTGCTGCGAGCGTTCAGGTAACGCTTGCGGTCAGACAGGTCATCATGGGTCAGAAGGATCTGCGCAGTGTGCCGGCCGTGTTCAGCGAAGCTCGACTCCCACGCCTGCACCAGGCCCATCTGGCCGATGGCAGCGGCTGCTTGCAGCTCGTTCATGGCACTCGGTCGCTTGGTCCAGCCCAGGCGGCTCATACCGGCGGCTACCGCCCCGGACGACACCAGCACCAACTCGACACCCGCTTCATGCAACGCCACCATCTGCTCGACCCAGACACCCATGGCCGCGCGATCCAGGCCTTTGCCATCTGCCGTCAGCAGGGCACTGCCGATTTTCACGACCCAGCGCTGGGCACCCGTCACCTTGCTCCGCATCTTCTTCCAACCTATGCCGATCTGTGGATTCTAAAAAACAGCGCTTGCTACGCCTTGTAGGAGCCGGCCTTGCCGGCGATGCAGCCTAACAGGTACCACGCTGATGCAATCACGGGCAAAGCCTGCACCTACAGACAGCAAAACGCCGCTTAAAAAAGCGGCGTTTAGTGTACTGCAACGGATCAGTCGCGCACGTAAATGATTTCTGGACCGTCTTCGTCCTCTTCATCCCAATCGTCGTCGTCATCGTCACCGATGTCATGCACGCTCTTCACGCCGCTACGGCGCAGGGCACGTGCGTCGTCCAGCGCCTGAAGCTGGGCACGGGCCTCGTCTTCAATACGCTGATCGAGATCCGCCAGCTCTTCGGCATACGCCGGGTCATTGGCCAGGCGATCAGCACGGTCTTCCAGATAGCGCATGATGTCGCGGCTAAGCTGCTCGGTGCCCTGCTTGGAGATTGCCGAGATCACGTACACCGGGCCTTCCCACTGCAGACGCTCAACCACTTCCTTGACGCGCTCGTCGCGCTCATCGTCCATCAGCATGTCGGTCTTGTTCAGCACCAGCCAGCGATCACGCTCAGCCAGCGACGGGCTGAAGCGGGTCAGCTCGTTGACAATGACCTCGGCAGCATCGGCACTGTTGCTCTCGTCCAGCGGCGCCAGGTCGACGAGGTGCAGCAGGAGGCGAGTACGCGCCAAGTGCTTGAGGAAGCGGATACCAAGGCCAGCACCCTCGGAAGCGCCTTCAATCAGGCCGGGAATGTCGGCAATGACGAAGCTCTTCCAGCGGTCGACACTGACCACGCCCAAGTTCGGCACCAGGGTGGTGAACGGGTAATCGGCGACCTTCGGCTTGGCAGCCGATACCGAGCGAATGAACGTACTCTTGCCTGCGTTAGGCAGGCCCAGCAGGCCGACGTCGGCCAGCACTTTCATTTCCAGCTTCAGGTCACGCTGCTCGCCCGGCTTGCCCGGCGTGGTCTGACGCGGGGCACGGTTGGTACTGGACTTGAAGCGCGTGTTGCCCAGGCCGTGCCAGCCGCCCTGGACCACCATCAGCTTCTGCCCTGGCTTGACCAGGTCGCCGATGACTTCCTGGGTGCTGGCGTCAATCACGGTAGTACCGACCGGTACACGCAGGATCAGGTCGTCGCCCTTCTTGCCGGTGCAGTCGGTGCTGCCGCCATTGGAGCCGCGCTGGGCCTCGAAATGGCGGGTATAGCGATAGTCGACCAAGGTATTGAGGTTCTCGTCGGCAACCATGAACACCGAGCCGCCGTCACCACCGTCACCGCCGTTGGGACCGCCGTTCTCGATGAACTTCTCACGGCGAAAGCTCATGCAACCATTGCCACCGTCACCGGCTTTGACCCGGATCGACACTTCATCAACAAACTTCATAAAAACCGCCTCTCGTCGTCTCGACGAGTTGAATGACACAAAGACATAAGGCTCTTGCAAAAATGAGCGCGGCGGCCCCGTCAACGACCGTAGAATCCAGCGCCGGCAGCCCATACAAACAGTTTTGCAAGAGACTCACCCCACAAACGAAAAAGCCCCGTCGCGAGACAGGGCTTTTCCAGCGACATCGCTATTAGGCAGCGACAACGCTTACGTAACGACGACCGAACTCGCCTTTTTTCTCGAACTTGATCACGCCTTCGATTTTAGCGAACAGGGTGTGATCTTTGCCCATGCCAACGCCGTAACCAGCGTGGAATTGGGTGCCGCGCTGGCGAACGATGATGTTGCCGGCCTTGATGACCTGGCCGCCATACATCTTCACGCCAAGGCGTTTGGCTTCTGAGTCGCGACCGTTACGGGTACTACCACCAGCTTTTTTGTGTGCCATGAGTTCAACTCTCCAATAAGGGGATTAGGCTGAATTAAGCCTGAATACCGGTGATTTTGATCTCGGTGAACCACTGGCGGTGGCCCATACGCTTCATGTGGTGCTTACGACGACGGAACTTGATGATGCGCACTTTGTCGTGACGACCTTGGGAGATCACTTCAGCGACTACTTTAGCGCCAGCGACGACAGGTGCGCCGATGTTTACGTCATCGCCATTGGCGACCAACAGAACGCGATCGAAGGTTACGGATTCGCCGGTAGCGACTTCCAGTTTTTCGATCTTCAGGTATTCACCTTCGGCGACTTTGTACTGCTTACCGCCGGTAACAATTACTGCGTACATGGTATTTCTCCGATAATCCTGCTCACCCAGCTCTTTATAGGTAAGAGTATTGGCTGGCATGGCTGCATAAGGCTGGAACGGCCCTGTGCAATTGCGTAAGGCAGGTGCTGCCCAGGAAGTTCAGGGTGCGCGATTGTACGCAAGCCCCGCGGCGCTTGCAAGTACCGCCCCCGGCCCACCGGCACCGCGCCTTGACAGGTCGGGACCTGCAACCTAGCATGCCGCGCAACCTTTATGGAGCACCTGTGGCCGATGCAACCCCAAGCTTTCTACCGTGCGGTAGCGGACGACTTCAGCGCCGTTGACGAGATTATCAAGAAGCAGCTGACTTCACGTGTGCCGCTGGTCTCGAAAATCGGTGACTACATCACGTCGGCTGGCGGCAAGCGCCTGCGCCCGCTGCTGGTGCTGCTGTGCGGCAAGGCACTGGGCCGCGATGGCGACCAACTGCGCCTGCTCGCTGCCACCATCGAGTTCCTGCACACCGCGACCCTGCTGCATGACGATGTCGTCGACATGTCCGGCATGCGCCGTGGCCGCTCCACCGCCAACGCCCTGTGGGGCAACGCGCCCAGCGTACTGGTCGGCGACTTCCTCTACTCGCGCTCGTTCGAAATGATGGTCGAGCTGGGGTCGATGCCGGTCATGCAGATTCTCTCCAAGGCGACCCGCGTGATCGCCGAAGGCGAAGTACTGCAGCTGTCCAAGATCCGCGACGCCAGCACGACCGAAGACGTCTACATGGATGTCATCCGCGGCAAGACGGCAATGCTGTTCGAGGCCTCGACGCACAGCGCCGCAGCCCTGGCTGAAGCCAGTGACGCTCAGCGTGAAGCCCTGCGTACCTTCGGTGACCACCTGGGCGTAGCATTCCAGCTGGTCGACGACCTGCTCGACTACAAGGGCGATGCGCAAACCCTTGGCAAGAACGTCGGTGACGACCTGGCCGAAGGCAAACCAACCCTGCCGCTGATCTACACCATGCGCGAAGGCACTGCCGAGCAGGCTGCCCTGGTTCGTCAGGCCATCCAGAAGGGCGGTATCGAAGATCTGGAAAGCATCCGCGCAGCCGTCGAGGCTGCCGGCGCACTGGACTACACTGCGCAACTGGCCCGTGACTATGTCGCTCGCGCCATTGCCTGCCTGGAAGTGCTGCCTGCCAGCGAGTACCGTGACGCGCTGGTTGAACTCAGCGAATTCGCCGTCGCCCGCACCCACTGATCCCTCCCCGGCCCATCTTCGGATGGGCCCGCTTGCCCTCTGAGCAACAAAACCTTATACAATGTGGGTTTTTGCACGCACCCCCAGAGGAACCTTAGTGAGCACTTTGCCTCCCTGCCCAAAATGCAACTCCGAATACACCTACGAAGACGGTGCCATGCTGATCTGCCCCGAGTGCGCCCACGAGTGGTCCGCCAGCGGTGAGGCCGAAGCAGGCAACGACGAGGCAGTGAAAAAGGACTCGGTGGGCAACGTCCTGCAAGACGGCGACACCGTTACCGTGATCAAGGACCTCAAGGTCAAGGGTTCGTCCCTGGTGGTCAAGGTCGGTACCAAGGTCAAGAACATCCGCCTATGTGACGGCGACCATGACATTGACTGCAAGATCGACGGCATCGGCGCGATGAAACTCAAGTCCGAGTTCGTCCGTAAAGTCTGACCCGCACCTGGATTCGGGGCCGTGCAACGGCCTCGGATCGACCTTCTGGCAGCAACTGCCAATCACTTCTTGCTATTTTGCTAATAAGAATTATTCTCATTGAAACCTCAAGGAGAATAGTCATGACCTATCTGATCGACGCCTGGCTGGAACGCCCTCACCCTTGCCTGCGCATCCTGCACCGGGAAACCGGTGAGGTCTGTGCCGTGCTCGAAGAAGACGCACTGCATGAGCTACACGCCCAGGGTGATCTGGACCTGAATGGTTTGAATTCAAACGAGCCGAATGTGCTCAAGGAACTGGTGCGCAACCTGTTTCTGTTTTCTTACGCACGGGCGTTGCGCCCGCTGTAATCGCCAGCAACGCTGGCTCCCGCACGGTTGCGCAGAAGCCGGCATTGCCGCTGCCGGAGAGCCGAGCCCCCAGCAACGCCAGGGCTTACAGAACGTCGAGCAGCTCGACGTCGAAGACCAGTACGCTGTGCGGCGGGATGCTGCCAACGCCCTGAGCGCCGTAGGCCAGCTCGCTCGGTACGTACAGGCGCCATTTGCTACCAGCGTTCATCAGTTGCAGGGCTTCGGTCCAGCCAGCGATCACGCCGCTAACAGGGAACTCAGCAGGCTGACCGCGCTCGTAGGAGCTGTCGAAGACAGTGCCGTCGATCAGGGTGCCGTGGTAGTGGGTACGGACGCTGTCATCGCGAGTCGGCTTAGCACCTTCACCAGCGGTCAGTACTTCAAACTGCAGGCCCGAAGCCAGGGTAGTGATACCTTCACGCTTGGCGTTTTCAGCCAGGAAGGCCTTGCCTTCGCCGGCCGCAGCTTCAGCCTTGGCAGCCGCTTGCGCTTGCATGATGTCGCGGATGACCTTGAAGCTGGCCGACAGCGCTTCTTCGCTGACACGGCTGGCCTGGCCATTGAACGCGTCGGTCAGACCGGCCAGGATCGCTTCCAGGTTGACGCCTGGTGGTGGGTTGTCACGCAGTTGACCACCCAGCTGACGGCCGATGCCGTAGCTGACGCGCGTTTCGTCGGTAGACAGGTTGATTTCGGACATTGGCTTGCTCCGCTACAGGGCGCACGAACACCGCGCCCTTCATGAAAAGGGCGAGCAGCCTAGCACACTGCGGCGCAGCAGTTCAGCTACCAGGCCGAACGCCGGGAAATCGGCACTTTCAGATCCTCTTCCGCTGTGCTGCTCATGCCGCACATTTCGTCCTGCACCGACCAATGCACCAGGTTCAGCGGCAGGTCTGGCAACCCCTGCAACTGCCCGCGCGCCTCTTCCACAGAGTGCACGCGCAAGCGCTGGCCTCGTGTATCAGACAACGGGTGGGCGCGCCCATGTACGCGTGCCTCAAGCAGGTAATCCCCCCCTTCGATAGCGATCAGGTTGAGTTCCTCGACATGACCAGCCCTGGCCTCGGTATTCAGATCGTGCAGGTTCATTGCAGCACCTCACTACTGGGACATACGAGCGACTGTTCATTCTTCGTACAGGGATGAACAAAGTACAAGCCAGAAACGCAACCGCCCGTCCGTTTTGTAACGGACGGGCGGTTTCAAGCGCACCGAGCAAGACGCAATCAGTGCTTGGTCAATTTGTCCAGGTAACCCATCGCGAACGCAGACACCACAAAGGTCATGTGGATGATCACATACCACATCAGGTACTGCGTCTCGATGTTCCGCGCGTCCATGAAAACCCGCAACAGGTGGATCGAGGAGATCGCCACGATCGAGGCCGCCACCTTCATCTTCAGCGAGGTGGAGTCCATCTTGCCCAGCCAACTGAGCTTTTCCTTGTCGTCATCGATGTTCAGTTGCGAGACAAAGTTCTCATAGCCGGAGAACATCACCATGACCAGCAGGCCACCCACCAGGGACATGTCGATCAACGAAAGGATCACCAGGATCAGGTCGGCTTCAGCCATGGAAAACACGTTGGGCAATACGTGGAAGATTTCCTGGAAAAATTTCAGTGCCAGCGCCAGCAGCCCCAAGGACAAACCAAAGTAGATGGGCGCGAGCAGCCAGCGAGAGGCATACATCGTGTTTTCGATAAAACGTTCCATTAAAAAACTCATCGGTGGCGAGAAAACGGGCACAAGTATACCAGCCACGAATGACAGAAAAAGCCCGCGTCAGGTTGCCGCAAGGCAACCGGGGGCAGCCCTCAGGTCTCTGGATGGAACTGGAAATCACCCACGTGATGCACCCGTTCGCCGTTGATCCGTCTGAGCTGTGCCTGCAAGTGAATGCACCAGATCTGTGGCCCATCCGCAATTTGATAGCCATGCAAGGTCAGGCTATCGACGATGGCATTAAGTACTGACTCTGCGACATAAGGACCGTGGAACGGCCCCTGAGCCTTGATCGCGGAAGGTTGCTCGCCAGCCATGCCGGCGGCGAAAAGCAGCGTCCACATACCATTGTCACCGGCCAGCGGACGAATGCTGCATTCAATGCGGGTGACCAGACCCAGGCATTGACGAGTAAGGCTGAGGCTGCGCGGCATGGCGACGATCCTCGGAGAAACCCTGTTCAGCTCCCATCGGAAGCTGTCTCTATCCTGTACCTACGACTGTCCATGATCTGAAGAATAGAAGAAAACCGACAGCGACAAGCGGTAGCACAGCAGCGGGCGCCGAATGGTCATACCGACCCTGGCGCCCACCCCCCCACGTCAGGACGACTTGACCTCGACCAACGCCTGTTCAGCGTGCTCTTTCTCCGCCTCCTTGAGCTCCTCGTCGCTGATCATCTCGGCAATTTCCCGCAGCCGCTCGACCACCCTGGCATTGACGCTACCCTCGGGGAACTGACCTTCGGCATCGGGCGTACCGGCGGGTTCGCCCACCAGCAGGCTCAATGCCTCATCGGCTTGGCTGACCGCATAGATGTGGAACTGCCCCGCGCGCACGGCCTGCAGTACACGCTCATCGAGCATCAGTGTCGTGACGTTGGCACGCGGAATGATTGCCCCCTGTTCACCGGTCAGGCCACGGGCTTCGCAGAGCCGGAAGAAGCCCTCGATTTTCTCGTTGACCCCGCCGACAGCCTGCACCTCACCGAACTGGTTGATGGAACCGGTAATAGCGAAACACTGCTTGAGCGGGGTTCTCGACAACGCCGAAATCAGGGTGCAGGCCTCACCGAGGGAGGCACTGTCGCCGTCGACATAACCGTAGGACTGCTCCAGCGCAATACTTGCGGAAATGGCCAACGGGAATTCCTGGGCATAACGACTGCCCAGGTAACCGGTCAGGATCATTACCCCCTTGGAGTGAATCGGCTGGCCCAGATTGACCTCGCGCTCGATGTCGACGATGCCGCTTCCACCCGGGTAAACCGTGGCGGAAATCCGCGCCGGCACACCGAACGCCGAATCACCCACTTCAAGCACTGTCAGGCCGTTGCACTTGCCCACGGCCGCACCTTCGGTGTCGATCAGGATGATCCCGGCAAGCATGTCGTCGAGAATCCGCGCCGAAACCCTGCCAGTACGCGTGGCCTTGGCCCTGAGCGCCCGCTCGATATGGCCGCAGTCGGTCATTTCGTCGTTGGCCAGGTGGCGAATGAAGTCCGCCTCGCTGACCAGCTGGAACAGGTCACCGATTCGCGCCGACAAACGCCCTTGATGCTCGGCCAAACGCGCACTGTAGGTTGCCAGGCGTGCGACCGCATCGGCAGTCAACGGCGCCATGCCTTCCTCGCTGGTACGGGTTTTGAGCAACTGCGCGAATTGTTCCAGGCTCTCGTCGACCATTGGAATGTCTTCGTCGAAATCCACCAGCACCCGGAACATTTCCTGGAAGTCCGGATCATGGTCCTGCAGGGCGTAGTAAAGCTGGCGGGCCCCAATGATGACGACCTTGACCTGCAGCGGAATCATCTGCGGTGTGAGGCTGACGGTGGCGACGCGCCCCAGCTCGCCCAACGGTGACTCCATTTTCAGTTTGCGCGATTGCAAGGCACGCTTGAGCGCATCCCAGACAAAGGGTTCGCCCAGCATTTTCTCGGCTTCAAGAATCAGGAAGCCACCATTTGCACGGTGCAGCGCGCCGGGGCGCAGTTGCCGATAGCTGGTGTAGAGCGCCCCTTGATCGGTGCTGTATTCGATACGGCCAAACAGGTTGTCGTAAGTCGGGTGCGGCTCAAACACCACCGGCGCACCGCCACTGACCGGATGCCCAACCACCAGGCTTGGCGCATATTGCTCTTCCAGCATCTTGCGGGCCACCGCGTCGCTTTTGCTGTCGTCGACCAGTTGTTCGACCACCGTGCGCAACAAGTTGACCTGCATGGCTTGCAGGTAGGCGCAGACGGCGGCGTTCTCCGCGTACTTTTCCGAGAGCGGCGACAACAGCGGCTGCAAGGCCAGGGTAATGGTTTCTTCGTTGAGCTGACGCAACTGGTTGCTCGACTCGCGCTTCCACTGCGGCAAGCTGGCCAGCTCTTCGTTCAGACGCTCTTCCAGTGCGGCAATGTCCTCGTGGAAACGCTCACGCTCGACTTCAGGCAACTGCGCAAACTCGGCCTCATCCAGCGCCTTGCCGTCACTCATCGGGGTGAAGGCAACGTTACTGCTGTCACGATACAGGGCAACGTCCTTTTCCAGGGACGCCCGCTCGATGACATCCAGGGCACGGTCATAGCGCTGATTGAAACCGCGGTCGATGGCGCTTTTTTTCTGCTGGAACGAGGGGTGCTCAAACACCGCCGGGAAGGTTGCCAGCAGGTTGTCGATCAAGCCGCCAATATCAGCGATGAACGCACCGGCGCTGCCAGGCGGCAACTCCAGTGCCTTGGCTTCACGCGGGTCATCAAAGTTGTTGACGTAGACCCAGTCCGAGGGGGTATGCAGGCGCTTACCTTCGGCTTTCAGGTAGCGCTTGACGAATGAGAAGCGCCCGGTGCCGGGCTCACCCATGACAAAAACGTTGTACCCAGGACGCGGCATGGCGACGCCAAACTGCAAGGCTTCGACGGCACGTTCCTGGCCAAGCACACCGCGAAAGGGCTCCAGATCATTGGTGGTGGTAAAAGCGAACTGTTCAGCGGAAAACGGCCGGGTCAAGGCTTCTGGCGCAAGACGCAGGCTCGCAGCAACAGGATCGGGCATCGGGCTTCCTTACTTCGGCGGGGCAGATGAAGCATTCTGGCGCCGGGAACCTGCGGCTTGCAAGGCTCTTCAACGCTTTCTGCAACAGGGCGAAACCTGCGCTGCACGTGCGCCGCCAGCAATCTTTCGCAATTAACCAGCGAACTGTTAGATCGTGCCTAAACTGAAGGCTGCGCGGCTGGGTAAATAACCGACCCGCGCTGGCTACTGGTCTCACCGATATGCCAGATAACCCTGACCTTTGGTTTGTACTTCTTAGAAAGAGAACAATGCTATGAAACGGATTCTTCTGGGTACTCTGTTCGCCGCCGCATCCCTGAACGCCATGGCCCAGGCGCCTGGCGGCCCGGATTGCGGCTGGGGCAACCTGCTGTTCGAGGGCCAGCGCGGTACACCGGCCCACTTCCTTGCATCGACCACCAATGGCACCTCCGGTAACGCAACGTTCGGCATGACGTCCGGCACTAACGGCTGCGCGACCAATGCCGCGCTGACGTATGGCGGCAAGTCGTGGTTCGCCATGAATGGCATGATGAACGAACTGTCTGAAGACATGGCCAAAGGCCAAGGTGAAGCACTGACCACGTACGCCGTCGTTCTCGGCGTAGCGCCCGAAGACCGCGCGCACTTCGCCGCCGTCACCCACCAACATTTCCAGGAGATCTTCAAGACTGCAGACATCACCGCTGAAGATGTCCACACCAATACCCTGGCAGTTTTGAAAAGCGACCCACGCCTGGCCAAATACGCGACCCAGGCTTAAGCTCGGCCTACCCGCCCCTGATGGGGCGGGTTGTTCTTCGCCTCTATCGGCATCATTCAGACGTAGTTGCCCGACATGCTCAAACGCCTTGCCTACCTGGCGCTCTGTGCCTGCGCCCCGTTGCATGCAGCTCCCGTTTTCGACGACAACCGCCTGAACCAGTTGGCCAATGATCGCTACTGGATCGCTTTGGGTCACTACGAAACCGCCAAGCTTGGTGGCTGGCGAAGTTATGTCGACGACCAACGTTTCTTTCTCGCCAAAGACGGAGGGCATCACCCTGATCTGGAGTTGAAGGCCACGCTCCAGGCGCTCTATGCACCAGCAAGCCTGGGTGACAAACATGCGCAGTGCGTGTTCCCGGCACGCACCCGCTGGCTGCGCGAACAACTGCAGTTGAATGACCTGCCCGCACCGGACTGCAAGGAATACCCCCAGTGGTTCAAGGATGTTTCGCCACACAGTGCGGTGATGATCTTCCCGGCAGCCTACTTGAACAGCCCCTCATCAATGTTCGGCCATACCCTGCTGCGTATCGATCAGGCCGATGTGCAAAAGAACGACACGGCGTTACTGAGTTACGCGATCAACTTTGGCGCCTACATAGAAGGCAACGACAACAGCATCCTCTATGCCTGGAAAGGCCTGATGGGCGGCTATCCGGGCCTGTTTGCACTGGTGCCCTATCAGGAAAAGCTTTCGGAATACCGCAGCCTGGAAAACCGCGACCTGTGGGAGTACCGCTTGAACCTGACCCCGGAAGAAACCGGGCGCATGGTCGAGCACGTGTGGGAACTCAAACAGATTCGCTTCGACTACTTTTTCTTTGACGAAAACTGCTCTTACCGTTTGCTCGAGTTGCTGCAGGTGGCTCGCCCAAGCCTGGACCTGACCTCGCAGTTCCCGCTCACGGCCATTCCTACCGACACCGTCAAGGCCGTCAAGCAATCGGGGCTGGTGGAGCGTATCGACTATCGGCCTTCGCGCGAACGTGAATTGCTGGAGCGCGCAGCGCCACTGGATGCCGAGGAGCAGCGCCAGGTGCTGGCCGTCAGTGCCGATACCGCACAACTGCAAAGCCCGGCGTTCAGCGCACTGCCACGTGACCGCCAGGCCTTGGTGCAAGACGCCGCCTACCGCCTGGAACGCTACCGTGCCAATGGCCAGGAGCGTGATCCGGCGCGCGCCAAACGCAGCTTTGAACTGCTGCGAGCGATCAACCGCAACCCTCCACCTGAGCTCGATATAAAGCGGCCAGGGCTGCCCGAAGATGGCCATCAGTCGCGCACCTGGCAGTTAGGGGTGGGCACACGAGAAGACCGTGCGTTCGCCGAGTATGGCCTGCGCATGGCTTACCACGACCTCAACGACAATATGTATGGCTTCCCGCTGGGGGCGCAAATCGAAATCCTCCAGCTGAAACTACGCCAGTACGAAAACAACCAGTGGCAACTGCAACGCCTGGACCTGGCGACCATTCGCTCGCTGACCCCGCGCAACGCCCTGTTGCAACCTTGGTCATGGCAAGTCGCAGGCGGCCTGGAGCGGGTGCTTGGCAGGGAGGGTGACGAAACCCTGGTCAGTCATGTAAATGGCGGCGCTGGCGGTACTTGGGCGCTGAGCGACGAAATGCTCGGCTTTGCCCTTGGAACCGTAAGGGTCGAGCACAACGCCGACTTCGCCGGCTTCATTGCGCCAGCAGCGGGCTTCAACACCGGCCTTTTGTGGCGTAACGGGCTGGGCAACCTGAGCCTGGAGGCCAAGGGCGATTACTTTACCAATGGCGAAGTGCGCCGAAGCCTGAGCCTGAACCAGCAGTGGGAGCTGTCGAACAACCTCGGCCTGCGCCTGAGCGCAAAACGCGATTTCAGCGCGTTCACCACAGCGCAGAACGAGGTGATGCTTGAGCTCAAGTGGTACAACTACTGATTAGCCGCAGTGTACTGGCCCCTGTGTACGGATCTTTGTGCACTGGCCTTTTCGGCGATTGCCAATGCCACTCGGGAGACGACCGTGACGGTTGTCAGGCCGCAGCGTTAATAGCTGGCGACTTTCGCAAAGATGTACCACGCTACCTGCACAACCGCCAATATGAGGCCGGCTGGGACAATGGCTTTCGCCAGTGCCAGGCCATGCAGGAGCATCAGGACCTGCGAGACTACCGTGCCCGCCATTGGGACGATCACGAAGAACAATGGCAGCAGGAGAAAGACCGCGATGCGGCGACGCAAACAGGTCGCAACCGGGTCAGCCAGAGTGCGCACGTCTGTCAGCAGGGTCTCCTGAGAAGGAGCCGTTCATGAGTCGTGCATTCGTCAATGAAGATCAAGCCGGTGACCAGGCTGATCAGCCCGTTGAACGTCAGATCAGCGAGCAACCCAACTACGTCACCGCCCGAGGTCTTACCTTGCTGCATGAGCGTGTCGCCGAATTGAACACGCTGCGCAGTGAACTGCTCGCCCAAGGTGAGCAGGCAGACAAGCAGCGGCTCGTGGAGACCGAGCGTGACCTGCGCTATTTCAATGCCAAGGTGCAGAGTGCGCTGGTGGTTGCACCAGCGGCATCACGGGACAAGGTGCAGATTGGCAGCCACGTGACCTTTGCCGATGAAAGCGGTCAGCAGCATCAGGTTCAACTGGTCGGAGAAGATCAGGCCTATGCCGCAAGCGGCCTGATCAACTGGGGTTCCCCCCTGGGCCGGGCGCTGCTGGGCGCCAAGCCAGGGGACGAAGTGGTGTGGCGACGACCGGCCGGTGATCAGTCGATCGAGATCATCGCCATCGAACCGGAGGCTTAAACGACGCCTTGAGCCAGCATGGCATCGGCAACTTTGACGAAGCCGGCAATGTTGGCGCCTTTGACGTAGTTGATTCGACCGTTTTCCTCACCGTAATGCACGCAGGCGTGGTGGATCGACTGCATGATGTTGTGCAGCTTGCTGTCCACTTCGCCAGCAGTCCACAACAGGCGCATGGCGTTCTGCGACATCTCCAGCCCGCTCACGGCCACGCCACCGGCGTTGGACGCCTTGCCTGGAGCGAAGAGGATGCCGGCCTCAAGGAAGATATCCACTGCCTCCAGGGTGGTCGGCATGTTTGCACCTTCGGCCACACAGAGGCAGCCATTGCTCAGCAAGGTGCGGGCATCGTCAGCGTCCAGTTCGTTCTGGGTGGCGCACGGCAGGGCGATGTCACACGGCAGGCTCCAGGGACGCTGGCCGGCACGGAACTCCAGGCCAAAGTGCCCGCCCATCTCACTGAGGCGGCCACGCTTGACGTTCTTCAGCGCCATCAACGCGTCCCATTGCTCATCATTCAGGCCCGCTTCGCAATACAGGGTACCTTCGGAATCGGACAAGGAGATCACCTTGCCACCCAGGTCCATGACCTTGCGCGCGGCGTACTGGGCCACGTTGCCGGAACCGGAGATGGCAACACGGCGACCGTCAATGCGCAGGTCCTGACGCTTGAGCATCTCTTCGGCAAAGTACACGCAACCGTAACCGGTCGCCTCAGGGCGTATCAGGCTGCCGCCGTAGGTCATGCCCTTGCCGGTCAGCACGGAGGTGAACTGGTTCGCCAGGCGCTTGTATTGGCCGAACATGAAGCCGATTTCCCGTGCGCCGACGCCGATATCACCGGCTGGTACGTCAAGGTCGGCACCAATGTGGCGGTACAACTCGCTCATGAACGCCTGGCAGAAGCGCATCACTTCAGCGTCGCTCTTGCCTTTGGGGTCAAAGTCAGAGCCGCCCTTGCCGCCGCCCATGGGCAGCGAGGTCAGGGAGTTCTTGAACACCTGTTCAAAGGCCAGGAACTTCAGCACGCCGAGGTTGACCGACGGGTGGAAACGCAGGCCGCCCTTGTAAGGGCCAATGGCACTGCTCATCTGGATACGATAACCGCGGTTGACCTGGACCTTGCCCTGATCGTCGACCCACGACACGCGGAACAGGATCGCGCGCTCAGGCTCGACCATACGCTCAAGAATACCGGCCTGCAGGTAGTGCGGATTGGCTTCCAGGAAGGGCCAGAGGCTGCGCAGTACCTCTTCCACCGCCTGATGGAATTCAGGCTGGGCTGGGTCACGTTTTTTCAGGCGTGCGAGGAAGTCTTCGACGGATTCGATCATGGGAAGGTCTCGGCAGATGATTAGCTTGTAAGAATTTTTCCCGGGACTTTATCAAGTCAAGGCGCACTGCGACAGTGCAAAATGTCGTTTTTTTGAAATTAAATGGTGCATTTATGTAAATGTATACACATTCAAGCGCGTCTTCAGCCAGGCTGTTTTGCCTGAGCCAGCGCATGCTTAGCCTTAGAGAGCCTGCCTTTCAGGCAACAGGTACGCCACATTTTTCGGCAAAAAAAAAACGGAGCCCGAAGGCCCCGTTCCAGTGCAAAACCGCGAGCGGTTATGCCAGTTTTTTGTGCCGTACCCGGTGCGGCTGGGCAGCAGCTTCGCCAAGACGCTTCTTGCGGTCGGCTTCGTACTCGGTGTAGTTACCCTCGAAGAATACCGCCTGGGAATCGTCCTCGTAGGCCAGGATGTGGGTGGCCACGCGGTCCAGGAACCAGCGATCGTGAGAGATCACGATAGCGGCGCCCGGGAAGTCCAGCAGGGCTTCTTCCAGCGAACGCAGGGTTTCCACGTCCAGGTCGTTGGACGGTTCGTCGAGCAGCAGGACGTTGGCGCCTTCCTTCAGGGTCAGGGCCAGGTGCAGACGGCCACGCTCACCACCGGAGAGGTCCTTGACGAACTTCTGCTGGTCGCCGCCCTTGAAGTTGAAGCGACCCACGTAGGTACGCGAAGGGATTTCGTAGTTACCGATACGGATCTGGTCGGAACCATCGGAGATCTGCTGGAACACGGTCTTGTTGCCGTCCAGGTCTTCGCGGCTCTGATCGACACAGGCCAGTTGCACGGTTTCACCGATCTCGATGGTGCCCGAGTCTGGTGTTTCCTTGCCCATCAGCATGCGGAACAGGGTCGATTTACCGGCACCGTTACCACCGATCACACCGACAATGGCGCCTTTAGGCATGCTGAACGACAGGTTGTCGATCAGTACACGGTCGCCATAACCCTTGGTGACGTTCTTGAACTCGATGACCTTGTCGCCCAGGCGCGGGCCAGCCGGGATGTAGATCTCGTTGGTTTCGCTGCGTTTCTGGAATTCCTGCGATTGCATTTCTTCGAAGCGCTGCAGACGAGCCTTGGATTTCGACTGGCGTGCCTTGGCGCCTTTGCGCACCCACTCCAGTTCTTCCTTCATGGCCTTTTCATGGGCCGACTGCTGCTTGGATTCCTGGGCCAGACGATCCGACTTGGCTTCCAGCCAGCCCGAATAGTTGCCTTCGTACGGAATACCGGCGCCACGGTCGAGTTCGAGGATCCAGCCGGCGACGTTGTCGAGGAAGTAACGGTCGTGGGTAATCGCTACCACAGTACCCGGGAAGTCGTGCAGGAAGTGCTCGAGCCAGGCGACAGAGTCGGCATCCAGGTGGTTGGTCGGTTCGTCGAGCAGGAGCATGTCCGGTGCCGACAGCAGCAGACGGCAGAGTGCTACACGACGCTTTTCACCACCCGACAGGTGTTCGACCTTGGCGTCCCAGGCAGGCAGGCGCAGGGCATCGGCCGCCACTTCCAGCTGACGCTCCAGGTTGTGACCATCGCTGGCCTGCAGAATCGCCTCAAGCTTGGCCTGTTCAGCGGCCAGCTTGTCGAAGTCGGCGTCAGGATCGGCATACGCCGCATAGACTTCGTCCAGGCGAGCCTGGGCATCCTTGATCACGCTGACCGCTTCTTCGACCACTTCACGCACGGTTTTGGTTGGGTCGAGCTGTGGTTCCTGCGGCAGGTAACCGACATTCAGCTCCGGCATTGGCCGTGCTTCACCGTCGAACTCGGTATCAACACCCGCCATGATTTTCAACAGGGTGGATTTACCCGAACCGTTGAGGCCGAGCACGCCGATCTTGGCGCCGGGGAAAAACGACAGGGAGATGTTCTTCAAGATTTCCCGCTTCGGCGGAACAACTTTGCTCAGCCGATGCATGGTGTAGACGTATTGAGCCAAAACGTTGAGCTCCTGTAAGCAAGTAAATTCAAGGGGCCAATTGTATGACGTAAAAAAGTAAAAGCGACTATTAACTTGGCCAACCGACAACCGTCAGGCCCAAGCTCTGGCCCAGGCAGGCCTGGGCCGCCGACATAGCACTTTGTCGGGATCTGCGAACAGGACTGGCACTTCGCCACAACTCAAGGCATGCTAAGCGCCCTTCGGGCGTCCAGCTTATGAGTACGCATCGGCCTGCACGGCTGAGCGTGAGGGTGCGCACCCAATAAGCAGCTCAAACCTGCCACAGCCAGCCATACCGCAGGATCAACGTTTGACCAATCTTACTCAGCCGTCCTCCCTGCGTACCGCACCCTCCAGCTCGGGTTCATTGTTGCGCGGTTCGTTGAAAGGGGTGTTGGCCATCCTGGTATTGCTGCTGCTCGGCCTGCTGTTCTGGCTATTGATTGATCAGTACCACCATACCCTTGCCGATGAGCGCCAACACAGCCTGGATTCCAGCAACGAGTTGGCCGATCACCTGAGCCTGAACATGGCCCTCAAGGCTCAGACCGCACTCAATCAGGTCCAACCCTATCCGCTGCCCCCTGACGACCGCGCGCTACCGAAGGTGGTGGCCAATCTGCAGCGCGCACTGCCCTCACTGCGCAGCATCGCCTGGTTCGACAGCCAGGCACGCCCGTTGCGCGACAGCCTCGGCGAATCGCCTGACCAGCATGCTATTGAAGAATTGATACGGCTGAGCAATGGCCACCCGTACTACTTCAGCAACAACAGTGACAACAGTTACATCTACCTGCTGCTACGCCAATCAGATCGGCCGACCAGCGGTTACTGGCTGCTGCGCCTGAGCCCTGAGTATTACAGCGCGCTGGCCGAACACCTGGACAACCCCACCCGCCCCTTGTGGCTGCTGGAAAACAGCCGAACGGCTGAAATCATCAATCAACATCGCTCACCTGAAACGCCACGGCCAGCCAACGCCGAGCCACTGCAGAGCGTACTGCTGACATTCCTCGATAACAGCGACTGGCAACTGCGCGGCCTCTACGATGCCGAATTGAGTCGTCAGCAACTGTTGCCTGCTCTGATCAGTAAATGCCTGCTTGGCCTGATCTGCGCCCTGCTGCCGCTGCTGGCATTGGCCAGCATGCGCAAGCGCCAACGCGCACTGCAAGAAGGACGCCGACGCTACCAGGATATTTTTGAAGGGACAGGGGTCGCCCTTTGTGTGCTGGACTTGTCCGGCCTGATCAATACGCTTGAACGACTGCGCCTTCGTGGCCAAGACCAGCTTGAGCACCGCCTGCTGCTTGACCGGTCCCTGCGCAACACGTTGCTGCAGGAGTTGAAAGTCACCGAGGTCAATCAAGTCGCCCTGCAACTGCTGGGGGTTGAATGCCGCAACGGTGCCTGGCAACGCCTGATTGCTGGCGATACACGCAACGAAGGGATTGGCCTGCAACTGGTCGAAGCCGTCCTGAACAATCAACATCAGCTTGAGCTGGAGGTTCGCCTCAGTGGTGCCGATGACCAGGAGCTGCACCTGTGGCTGACGGTGCGTTTCCCCGAGCAACGCGCTGACTATCAAGCGGTAACCCTCAGCATCAGCGATATTACCAGCCGCAAGCAGGTCGAGCTGTCGCTGCTGGAGCGTGAAAGTTTCTGGTCGAACGTGGTCCGTACCGTACCGGATCAACTCTACGTGCAGGACGTGCAAAACCAACGGATGATCTTCAGCAATCGGCACCTGGGCCAGACCCTGGGTTACTCCCGTACCGAACTGGAGACGATGGGCGAGCGATTCTGGGAAATCCTTCTGCACCCTGAAGACGCCACACTCTACAACCGGATGCGTCAGCAACAGCGCGAGAGTGGCTACCTGGAACAACTGCACTGCCAGCTACGTTTCCGTCACCGTGACCAGGGTTGGCGTCGTTATGATATTCGCGAAGAGGTCCTGACCCGCGACAACGATGGCAACGTCACCCGCATCATTGGCGTGGCCAAAGACGTTACCGAGCAGATAGAGGCCAGCGAATCGCTGCGTGACAGCGAACAGCGTTACCGCATGCTTGCCGAAAGTATCAGCGACGTCATCTTCTCCACCGACAGCATGCTGAAACCCAACTATGTCAGCCCCTCGGTACACGCGGTATTGGGCTACGAGGTCGACTGGATTTTCGAGAACGGCTGGCAATCGACCATTGCCAACCCGGCACAGTTGACCGGCATCTACAGCCTGATCGAACGCCTCAACCGTGCCCTGCACGCTCCAGAACAACTGGAGCAATTGCGTACCCAGCTTCCCACTCAGTTGTTCCTGTTCGACTGCCTGCGCGCCGATGGTCGCAAGATCCCGATCGAACTGCGCCTGGTACTGGTCTGGGATGAGCACAATCGGTTCGAGGGCATACTCGGCGTCGGCCGTGACATCAGCCAGCAGCGCCGCGCTGAAAAAGACCTGCGCATGGCTGCGACAGTGTTTGAGCACTCGACTTCGGCCATCCTGATCACCGACCCGGCGGGCTATATCGTCCAGTCCAACGAAGCCTTCAGCCGCGTCAGCGGCTACAGCGCAGCAGAGGTGCTCGACCAACTGCCAAATATGCTGACGGTCGACGAACAGCAGGAAGCGCACCTGCGCTACGTGGTCAAACAGTTGCACATCCGCGGCACCTGGGAAGGTGAAGTCTGGCTTAAACGTCGCACCGGCGAGCATTACCCGGCCTGGGTCGGCATTACCGCTGTGCTCGACGACGAAGGCGACCTGGCCAGCTATGTGTGTTTCTTTACCGACATCAGCGAGCGCAAGGCCAGCGAACAACGCATTCACCGTCTGGCCTACTACGACGCCCTGACGCACCTGCCGAACCGCACGCTGTTCCAGGACCGCCTGCACACCGCACTGCAGCAAGCTGATCGTCAAAAGGCCTGGGTGGTGCTGATGTTCCTCGACCTGGACCGTTTCAAGCCGATCAATGACTCCCTTGGCCACGCGGCCGGCGACCGTATGCTCAAGGACATGGCCGAACGCCTGCTCGACTGTGTCGACACTGACGACACCGTTGCGCGCATGGGCGGCGACGAATTCACGCTGCTGCTGCAACCACGCGCAACCCGCGAGATGGCGCTGAACCGCGCCATCAATGTGGCCGAACAGATCCTCAACAGCCTGGTTCGTCCCTTTGTGCTGGAAAACCGCGAGTTCTTCGTCACCGCCAGTATCGGTATTGCCCTGAGCCCTCAGGATGGCAGCGAACTCAGCCAACTGATGAAAAACGCCGACACCGCGATGTACCACGCCAAGGAGCGCGGCAAGAACAACTTCCAGTTCTACCAGGCGGATATGAACGCCAGTGCGCTGGAGCGCCTGGAGCTGGAAAGCGACCTGCGCCATGCACTGGAGCAGAACGAGTTCATCCTGTACTACCAACCGCAGTTCAGCGGCGACGGCAAACGCCTGACCGGCGCCGAAGCGCTCCTGCGCTGGCGCCACCCAACCCGTGGCCTGGTACCGCCGGGCGACTTTATTCCGGTGATTGAGGAGTTGGGGCTGGTGGTCGATGTCGGTGACTGGGTA
The DNA here is from genome assembly GCF_002753995.1 of Pseudomonas sp. HLS-6. NCBI lineage: Bacteria > Pseudomonadati > Pseudomonadota > Gammaproteobacteria > Pseudomonadales > Pseudomonadaceae > Pseudomonas > Pseudomonas sp. HLS-6. The sequence continues at coordinate 802,493 of NZ_CP024478.1, read as the reverse complement.
CTGCGTGAAGCCAGTCGTCAGCTCAAAGAGTGGCACCAGGCCAAGGTACGGGTACCGAAAGTTTCGGTGAACATTTCTGCGAGACAGTTTTCCGATGGGCAACTGGGTACCCGCATCGCCACGATCCTCAACGAAACCGGCGTTCCACCGGCGTGCCTGGAACTGGAGCTGACCGAAAGTATCTTGATGCGCGAGGTCAACGAGGCCATGCAGATACTCGCCAGCCTGAAAAACCTCGGCCTGAGCATTGCGGTCGACGACTTCGGTACTGGCTATTCGTCACTGAACTACCTCAAGCAGTTCCCGATCGACGTGCTGAAGATCGACCGCACCTTCGTCGATGGCCTGCCCGAAGGCGAGCAGGATGGCCAGATCGCCCGTGCGATCATCGCCATGGCCCACAGCCTGAACCTGGCAGTAATCGCCGAGGGTGTGGAAACCCATGAACAGCTGGAGTTCCTCCGAGAACACGGTTGTGATGAGGTTCAGGGCTACCTGTTCGGTCGGCCAATGCCGGCCCACCAGTTTGAAGCCCAGTTCAGCAACGAAACGCTGTTCATGTTCCAGTAACCCTGCGCATCCCCCCCTTGTACAGGCTCGGGGATGGCGCCGGGCAACACAAACAGCGGCAAATGAGCCCCACTTGTCTGCGACATGATGCCCTTTCATATGCCAGACAAAAGCCGATGAGGTAGAATGCCTCCCTTTTCCAGCCCGATCCTTGAGGACCGCCATGTTCAGCCGTGATTTGACCATTGCCAAGTACGACGCCGATCTCTTTGCCGCCATGGAGCAAGAAGCTCAGCGCCAGGAAGAGCACATCGAGCTGATCGCCTCGGAAAACTACACCAGCCCGGCCGTGATGGAAGCCCAGGGTTCGGTTCTGACCAACAAGTACGCTGAAGGTTACCCAGGCAAGCGTTACTACGGTGGTTGCGAGTACGTCGACGTGGTCGAGCAACTGGCCATCGACCGCGCCAAGCAGCTGTTCGGCGCAGACTACGCCAACGTTCAGCCACACGCAGGTTCGCAAGCCAACAGCGCCGTTTACCTGGCCCTGCTGCAAGCTGGCGACACCATCCTGGGCATGAGCCTGGCACACGGTGGTCACCTGACCCACGGCGCCAGCGTCAGCGCTTCGGGCAAGCTGTACAACGCCATTCAGTACGGTATCGATGCCAACGGCCTGATCGACTACGACGAAGTCGAGCGTCTGGCCCTGGAACACAAGCCGAAGATGATCGTTGCCGGCTTCTCCGCCTACTCGCAAGTGCTGGACTTCCCGCGCTTCCGTGAAATCGCCGACAAGGTCGGTGCCTACCTGTTCGTCGACATGGCTCACGTTGCCGGTCTGGTTGCCGCTGGCGTTTACCCGAACCCGGTTCCGTTCGCTGACGTGGTCACTACCACTACCCACAAGACCCTGCGTGGCCCACGTGGCGGCCTGATCCTCGCTCGCAAGAACGAAGAGATCGAGAAGAAGCTGAACTCGGCCGTATTCCCGGGTGCCCAAGGCGGCCCGCTGGAGCACGTGATTGCCGCCAAGGCCATCTGCTTCAAGGAAGCGCTGCAGCCGGAGTTCAAGGCTTACCAGCAGCAAGTGGTGAAAAACGCCCAGGCCATGGCCAGCGTCTTCATCGAGCGCGGTTTCGACGTCGTTTCCGGTGGCACTCAGAACCACCTGTTCCTGCTCTCGCTGATCAAGCAGGAAATCTCGGGTAAAGACGCTGACGCTGCACTGGGCAAAGCCTTCATCACCGTCAACAAGAACTCGGTACCAAACGATCCACGCTCCCCGTTCGTCACCTCCGGTCTGCGCTTCGGTACCCCGGCTGTGACCACTCGCGGCTTCAAAGAGGCTGAGTGCAAGGAACTGGCTGGCTGGATCTGCGACATCCTGGACGACCTGAACAACGAAGCGGTGATCGACGCCGTTCGTGAGAAGGTCAAGGCTATCTGCGCCAAGCTGCCGGTATACGGCGCTTGATCGCAGTTCGCTGAATGAAGAGCCCGGCCTTGAGCCGGGCTTTTTTTCGCCTGCGTAATTAATTAACGCAGCGAGCAACCTCCTTGCCATTAGGTTCAGCGAATACGAAGGCCCATGCGCCTTTGTCACTCAATGAACTACAAGGCGAACACCATGCCCACCCATCGACAGAACTCGTTCCTCGCCCACCTGCGTACTCAGGCATACCCCATTCATTGCCTTGATGTCCTGCGGGGAACTCCGGCAGAAGTCATCGCCCCGTTCGGCGGCGAAGGCTTGTTGGCCGGGGCGTTGCAACCCCGAAGTGACGCCCATTTGCTAGGCCATCAACCACCTGCCAACGGCAACACAGTGGAGCCCTTGACCCTGTACTTCAGGCATACCCCAGAAGGTTACTACCTGTATGTCCGCTCACTTGGCCCGTATTTTGGCCGAGGCATCAGTACCGATGAGAATGGCAACATTGGCGCCTTTGTAATCGCTGAACGGGAGCCCATCCCCTTCAAGCTGATCCATCCACAACGCGGCGAAACGTCACTTGAGCATATAAAACGTGATCGTGTTGGCATGTTTTTGCAGCGTGCAGGTAAAGGATTCGTGCATCGGAGCAGCCGACATGACGCAGAGCCTACCTACCTCAACACTGCGGGAGGGAGCCCACTGGGTTTCATTCTGGATATCCAGGAGCGCAATGCACCCTGGCTGAGCTACCCGGATGAGTTCTGAGGATAGAACCGCGATGCCCCATGGTACGACCACCAGGGCATTGTTCCTCCTGCCCTCACAGGCTTTGGGAAATTACCTTGGTTCTCGCTCCTCTGGATAAACGTCATACCGGCAAAAGCCCAAGACGGGAGCTAAATCTGATCAGGAGATCACCTGCTATGCCTACCGATAAACAACTTTCCTTCACCGCTTACATGCTGATAAACGGCCACAGCCTCATCGCTCTGGACGAAGCCACCGACCGTCCCGTTATCGTGCCTCACCCTGCACGGCCTGAAGGGCTGGAAGTCTCGCAGGCCCTGGGTGCACTCGGCGGTACCGATGAGGACTGGGAACAAGACCGCAACGACGGCCTGATAAACTTTCATGTGGTGAGCGATGTCTCGCCCACGGAGTTCTATTTCCGACACAGCGAAGGACTGTATCGACTCTACGTACGCAGCGGCAAATACCTGAACCACGGCGTATTCATGACCGCCGAAGGCGTACCTCAGGCGTGCCCGATTGATGGTGTTGATCCTTGCGCCTGGCAGTTACGCCATGCCCACAACAACCAAGCGGTCGACCTCTCGAACCTGCCTACCGATTTCGCCATGATCAACCTTGAAGAAGCGGCTACCGGGGCGAGCTTGAGCATGACACTCATCGGTCAAGGTAACGGCGGCTACCTGACCGCTGGTTATGCACCGTCGGGCACCCAATTGCGCTTGAACATTCTTGCCCGCGACGTCGATTGGTTGAGCGCCAGTTAACAAGCAGCCTACAGCTGCTCGAACGCTGAGCGAATCTGTTCTTCAGGCAAATCGTCGCCGATGAACACCACGACGCTCTCCCGCGTCTGGTCCTGCTCCCAGGCGCGGTCCCAGTCGAAACCATACAACTTCAAGACACCCTGGAACACCAGCCGGCGTGGCTCGCCTTCAATATTGAGCACCCCTTTGTAACGCAACAGCTGTCGGCCATGGTCTTCGAGCAGACGATTCATGAAGTCGCTGAGCCGGTCGATGTTCAGGGGCTTCTCGGTACGCAGTACCATGCTGCTTATGCGGTCACCGCTATTGCCTTGTGCAACCGGGCGCAAGCTCAGACCACCACCCAGGTCGGCATTGAGATTGAAGCCGCGCACATCAAGCAACTCGGACAGGTCGATCTTGCCGTGCTCTACCACATGAATCGGCGCACGACGATTGATCCGTCCAAGACGCTCGCTCAAGGCCTGGAACTGGGCGGCATCGACCAGATCGGTTTTGCTCACCAGCAGGCGATCGGCAAAACCGACCTGGGCCTGGGCAATGGTCTGGGTCAGGTGGAGGTCGGCATGCGCCGCATCGACCAAGGTGATAATGCCATCAAGGATGTAGCGCTCACGCAGTTCTTCGTCGATGAAGAAGGTTTGTGCCACGGGTGCGGGGTCGGCAAGGCCGGTGCATTCGATCACTAAACGGTCGAAGGCGATCTCGCCACTGTCCAGGCGCTCCAGCAACAGGAACAGGGCCTTGGTCAGGTCGGTATGGATGCTGCAGCAAACACAACCATTGGCCAGGGTCATGACCTGCACCGGTTCGTCACCCAGCAGCTCCGTGTCGATACCTGCATCGCTGAATTCGTTTTCGATCACGGCGATCTTCAGGCCGTGCTCGGCCTTGAGCAGGTGGCGCAACAAGGTGGTCTTGCCTGCACCGAGAAAACCACTGAGCACGGTAACGGGGATTGGAGGTAGCACGCGCAAAATCTCCTGAACGCTAAAAATGACTGTGGGAGCGCGGCGTACCGTGCTCCCACAGGTTTATTACAGGCCGTCAGCCAAGGTTAACAGCACTTGGGCCCACCCTTCCCCCCGTAACGCGCCTCCTGACGTTCCCTGAAGAACGCCTCGTAGCTCATCACCGGCTTGTCCGGGTGTTTGGTTTGCATATGCTCGACGTAAGTGTCGTAGTCGGGCATACCGACCATCAGGCGGGCTGCCTGCCCCAGGTACTTACCCAGTCGACCAAGGTCGTTGAACATGACTGCATTCCTCAGTGTTTACGCGTCCGGCACAGGGTGGAACGGGGTTTCCTTATCACTACGCTCTTTCTTGCCAAGGGCGGCAATACCGACCTTCAGTGCGAAGAACAGGATACTGAACACCACGAACAGGAACAGGCCGGTCAACGCCGCGTTGGTGTAGGCGTTGAAGATAACGTGTTGCATCTGGTTGATGTCCTTGGCCGGTGCCAGTACCTGACCGGCATCCAGTGCCGCGCTGTACTTGTCGGCCAGCGCCAGGAAACCGACCGCCGGGCTCGGATCGAACAACTTGATGAAGCCCGCGGTGGTGGTGCAGATCAGCAGCCAGACAGCAGGCAACAGGGTGACCCAGATGTAGCGCTGGCGCTTCATCTTGATCAACACCACAGTACCCAGCATCAGCGCAATGCCCGCCAGCATCTGGTTGGAGATACCGAACAGCGGCCACAAGGTGTTGATCCCGCCCAACGGATCGATCACGCCCTGGTACAGCAGATACCCCCACATGGCCACACAACCGGCTGTTGCCAGCAGGTTGGCAGTCCACGACTCAGTGCGTTTGAGCGCCGGAATGAAGGAGCCCAACAGATCCTGCAACATGAAGCGTCCGGCACGGGTACCCGCATCTACCGCCGTGAGGATGAACAGCGCCTCAAACAGGATCGCGAAGTGGTACCAGAAGGCCATGGTGTTCTCACCCGGCAGCACCTGGTGCAGGATCTGCGCGATACCGACCGCCAGGGTCGGGGCACCGCCCGCACGGGCCAGGATGGTGTGCTCACCGATGTCCTTGGCTACGCCCTCAAGCACATCTGGCGTGATGGCAAAGCCCCAGTTGCTGACCGTCTGCGCCACCGCGACCACATCGCTACCGACTACGGCAGGCGGGCTGTTCATGGCGAAGTAGACACCCGGTTCAATCACCGAAGCAGCGACCATGGCCATGATGGCTACGAACGATTCCATCAGCATGCCGCCGTAACCGATGTAGCGGGCGTTGGTTTCGTTGTCGAGCAGCTTCGGCGTGGTGCCCGAGGAGATCAGGGCGTGGAAGCCCGATACCGCACCACACGCGATGGTGATAAACAGGAACGGGAACAGGGTGCCTTTCCAGACAGGGCCAGTACCGTCGGTGAACTGGGTCAGTGCAGGCATTTTCAGTTCAGGCGCGATGACCAGAATACCGATCGCCAGGCCTACGATGGTGCCAATCTTGAGGAAGGTCGAGAGGTAGTCACGGGGCGCCAGCACCAGCCACACAGGCAGTACGGCAGCCACAAAGCCGTAACCCACCAACAGCCAGGTGATTTGTACGCCGGTGAAGGTGAAGACCTTGGACCAGGTCGGATCGGCAGCAACCTGCCCGCCCAGCCAGATCGACAGCAACAGCAGGACAACACCCATCAGCGAGATTTCGCCAATACGCCCCGGGCGGATGTAGCGCATGTAAACGCCCATGAACATCGCGATCGGGATGGTCGCCATCACCGTGAACATGCCCCAAGGGCTCTCGGCCAGGGCCTTGACCACGATGAGCGCCAGCACCGCGAGGATGATGATCATGATCAGGAAGCAGCCGAACAGGGCAATGGTGCCCGGAATCCGGCCCATCTCTTCACGGACCATGTCGCCCAGCGAACGGCCGTTGCGACGGGTGGACAGGAACAGCACCATAAAGTCCTGAACCGCACCTGCCAGCACCACACCGGCAATCAGCCAGAGCGTACCGGGCAGATAGCCCATCTGCGCAGCCAGAACCGGTCCGACCAGCGGCCCTGCGCCAGCAATCGCGGCAAAGTGGTGGCCGAACAGGATGTGCTTGTTGGTCGGGACATAGTCCAGACCATCGTTATTGAGTACCGCCGGTGTAGCCCGACGTGGATCGAGCTGCATCACCTTGGTGGCGATGAACAGGCTGTAGTAACGGTAGGCAACCAGGTAGATAGCCACCGCCGCGACTACAATCCACAAGGCATTGATGGCTTCACCGCGACGCAGGGCAACCACACCCAACGCACAGGCTCCGATGATTGCCAGCGCTAGCCACGGCAAGTGGCGCAGCAGGCTATTATTGTTGTTCATGATTAGCTTCCAGCTAGTGGATTGAAAGACTGCCCGACGAGTCTAGGGCGAGTCATCGCACATTGCCATACCTGCTACGATCTAGAGCCTCCCGAGCAGGAAACTCATGGCTCTGTTATGCACCTAACACGCGTACCTGACAAGCACTGGACTATAGTTGAGTGCGAACCCCGGAGGGCTTGGCCATGAGCGACCATCACGAACGTCGGCTTTTCAAACGTGTTCCCTTCGATGCCCGCACCGAGCTGGTGCAAGGTGATCAACGATGGCCCGTCAAACTGCTGGATCTGTCGCTCAAGGGGTTGTTGATCGAATGCCCCGAGGGCTGGCAGGGCGACCCTATCCAGGGTTTCGATGCCTCCATACACCTCAACGACCACGACGAAGTGAGGATGCACGTGGAGTTGCGTCACGAGGAGGGCAACCAGATGGGTTTCGTTTGCCAGTTCATTGATCTGGACTCCATTTCGCACCTGCGGCGATTGATCGAACTGAACCTGGCCAACCCGGAAGAACTTGAGCGCGAACTGCGGCAACTGATCGAAGCGTAGGAACGTTTAGCCAACTACCTAATCCCCACCAGAGCCTTTAGCGATCGCTACAAGGCTCGTTGACGCGCCTGCCAAACGCCCTGCATACCATTAATGAGAAAATATGGCACAACGATTGCGTGCAACAACTCTGCTCGGGCTATCTAAAAATTGTATACAATTCTTCTGGCAATGATTGCCACTTGTTGTCTACAGTAGGCCCACAACAATAAAACAGAGACCCTGCTCCTCATGAATACGTCCTCCGCTAGCACGTCTTCAGCGCAACGTCCCGAAGACGAAAACCTAGGCCTCGGCGCCAACCTGGCTTACGGCCTGCAACACGTATTGACCATGTACGGCGGTATCGTTGCGGTTCCCTTGATTCTCGGCCAGGCCGCGGGACTGGGGCCGGCTGATATCGGTTTGTTGATTGCGGCCTCATTGTTCGCGGGTGGTCTTGCAACACTGCTACAAACCCTCGGCTTACCGTTCTTTGGCTGCCAGTTGCCATTGGTACAGGGCGTTTCATTCGCAGGCGTGGCAACCATGGGCGCCATTCTCAGCAGCGAAGGCGGTGGAGGTCTGCCTGGCGTGTTGGGTGCGGTCATGGCCGCATCGCTGATAGGCTTCCTGATCACGCCCGTCTTCTCACGCATTACCAAGTTCTTCCCGCCGTTGGTCACCGGTATCGTCATCACCACCATCGGCCTGACACTGATGCCCGTGGCGGCGCGCTGGGTCATGGGTGGCAACAGTAAATCGCCAGAGTTTGGCAGCATGGCCAACATCGGCCTGGCGGCCCTGACCTTCGCCATCGTGCTGGTACTCAGCAAACTCGGTAGCGCAGCGATCTCTCGCCTGTCGATCCTGCTGGCCATGGTCATCGGCACACTGATTGCCTGGTCACTGGGCATGGCGGATTTCTCCAAGGTGCTGGACGGCCCGCTGGTGGCCTTTCCTGAACCGTTCCATTTCGGTATGCCGACCTTTCACATCGCCGCCATTCTGTCGATGTGCATCGTGATCATGGTGACCTTGGTAGAAACCTCGGCGGATATTCTCGCGGTTGGCGAAATCATCGACACCAAGGTTGACTCCAAGCGCTTGGGCAATGGCCTGCGCGCCGACATGGCGTCGAGCATCCTTGCGCCCATCTTCGGCTCCTTCACCCAGAGCGCCTTCGCCCAGAACGTTGGCCTGGTGGCTGTGACGGGCGTCAAGAGCCGCTACGTAGTGGCAACCGGCGGGGTGATTCTGGTGGTGCTGGGGCTTCTGCCAATCATGGGGCGCATCATTGCCGCCGTACCAACCTCAGTACTGGGCGGTGCCGGTATCGTACTGTTCGGCACGGTTGCTGCCAGCGGTATTCGCACGCTGTCGAAAGTGGACTACCGCAACAACATGAACCTGATCATCGTCGCCGCCTCGCTGGGCTTCGGCATGATCCCGATCGCTGCACCGACCTTCTATGACCATTTCCCAAGCTGGTTTGAAACCATCTTCCACTCCGGCATCAGCTCGGCGGCGATCATGGCGATTCTTCTGAACCTGACGTTCAACCACTTCACGACTGGCAACTCGGATCAACAGTCGGTGTTTGCTGCCGCTTACGAGCGCACGATCAATTACTCGGACATTTCCGCCCTGCGCGACGGTGATTACTTCGAGGACGGCAAGCTGTTCGATGCCGACGGCAAGGAGATTCCGGTCATCAGCGAACACGACCACGGCCATGGCGCACCGTCAGAACGACGAACCGCTGCGGCTGAACACTGATGCACTGATGCACTGATGCACTGATGCACTGATGCACTGAGCAGCATAAGGGCCGACGAGGAATCGTCGGCCCTTTTCATTTGCAGGCCTGATGCGTCACTCGAACAACGCATCCAGCGCCTGCTCAAGGCGCGTGACCGCAATGACCTGCAAGCCTGCAGGGGCTTCCTTGGGCGCATTACCCTTGGGAACAATGGCGCGCTTGAAGCCATGCTTGGCGGCTTCCTTGAGGCGCTCCTGCCCACTGGGAACCGGACGGACTTCACCCGACAGGCCAATCTCACCGAACACCAGCAGGTCCTGGGACAAGGGGCGATTGCGCAGGCTCGACATCACCGCCGCCAACAGTGCGAGGTCAGAGGCGGTTTCCAGCACTTTCACGCCACCGACCACGTTGAGGAACACGTCCTGGTCATGGGTCGGGATGCCACCATGGCGGTGCAGCACCGCCAGGAGCATTGCCAGCCGGTTCTGATCCAGACCAAGCGTCACTCGCCGAGGATTCGCCAGGTGGCTGTCGTCAACCAGCGCCTGAACTTCCACCAGCATCGGCCGAGTTCCCTCCCAGGTGGCCATGACTACGCTGCCGGGAACCTCCTCCTGGGCACGGGTGAGGAAGATGGCCGAAGGGTTGGAAACTTCCTTGAGGCCACGGTCGGTCATGCCGAACACGCCCAGTTCATTGACGGCACCAAAACGGTTCTTCACGGCCCGCAGCAAACGCAGGCGTCCATCGGACTCACCTTCAAAATACAGCACGGTATCGACCATATGCTCCAGCACGCGCGGCCCGGCCAAGGCGCCTTCCTTGGTCACGTGACCGACCAGGAAAATGGCCGTACCGCTCTGTTTGGCATAACGCACCAACAAGGCCGCACTTTCGCGCACCTGCGAGACACCGCCAGGGGCCGACTGCAATTGCTCGGTGAAGATGGTCTGGATCGAGTCGATAACCATCACCTTGGGCTTTTCCGCCCGGGCAGTAGCAATGATGTTCTCAATGCAGGTTTCGGTCATGACCCGCAACTGGTCCTGCGGTAAACCCAGGCGGCGCGCACGCATGGCCACTTGCTGCTGCGACTCCTCGCCCGTGACATAAAGCGCCGGAAGGCGGGTCGCAATGTTGCAAAGGGTTTGGAGCAGGATGGTCGACTTGCCAATACCCGGGTCGCCGCCGATCAACACCACCGAACCATCCACCAGCCCGCCACCGAGTACACGGTCAAGCTCGACACTGGCCGTGGTGAAACGCGGAATTTCTTCGACACTGACTTCTGCCAGGGTCTTGATCTGCGCCTGCTGCCCCGCCCAGCCACTGCGGCCACTGGGCGCTGCGGCTGCGCCACTTTCCAAAACGGTTTCGATCAGGGTATTCCATGCACCGCATTCACCGCATTGCCCGGCCCACTTCGGAAAGGTCGCACCACACTCGGTGCAGCCGTACATGCGCTTGGCTTTGGCCATGGGGCGGTCTCCTGGAAAAACCGCCATGATAGCCGAGCAGGCAAGCCCGCGGGGCTAACCCTGGAAGACAAAACTTTTCGGTATAACCACAGTCTGTAGCCGCAGCGATAAGCATGACTCGCATAGCTGATTTACACTGTTTTCACCAATCTCATCTGTTACAGGGAATAAACCATGGGCGTGCTCAGTGAATTCAAAGCCTTTGCGGTCAAGGGCAACGTGGTCGACATGGCGGTCGGTATCATTATCGGCGCAGCCTTCGGCAAAATCGTTTCATCTTTTGTCGGTGATGTAGTGATGCCACCCATTGGGCTGCTGATTGGTGGGGTGGACTTCAGCGACCTGGCAGTCACCCTGAAAGCCGCCGAAGGTGATGTGCCCGCAGTGGTCATGGCCTATGGGAAGTTCATCCAGACCGTCATCGACTTCATCATCGTCGCCTTCGCCATTTTCATGGGGGTAAAGGCGATCAACCGGCTCAAGCGCGAAGAAGCCGTTGCACCCAGCGCGCCCCCTGTCCCTACCAAGGAAGAAGAGCTGCTGACTGAGATTCGTGATCTGCTCAAGAACCAAAGCAACAAGCCGTAAGCGACACAACGCTGGCGCCCGCGTGCGCCAGCGCCTGATGCTGCTACCAGTAGTTTTCCACTGCAACCTGGCCGGGCCGACGGCTCAGGCTCAATTGCATGTCGCGCTGTTTGAGTAGCGCTCGGGTGTCATCGATCATCTGCGGGTTACCACAGATCATCACCCGTGAATGCTCGGGCGTCAGTGCTGCACCGGCAACACGCTCCAGTTCGCCATTCTCGATCAATCGAGTGATACGCCCATTGAGTGCCCCCGGGTGTTGCTCGCGGGTAACGATGGGAATGAACTGCAACGCACCCGCGTACTCGGCCAGGTAATCGCGCTGTTCAAGGCCCGCAATCAGCGGCTGATAAGCCAGTTCCCGGGCCTCACGCACCGAATACACCAACTTGATGCGTTCAAACCGCTCCCATACTTCAAAATCCTGCAGGATTGATAGAAAGGGAGCGATACCCGTGCCGGTTGCCAACAACCACAGATCACGTCCACCCACGAAGCGGTCCAGGGTCAGAAACCCGAATGCCTGGCGATCAATCAGCAGGCTGTCGCCTTGACGCAAACGGCTGAGTTCACTTGTGAACTCTCCTCCCGGCACCACGATGGAAAAGAAATCGAGGTACTCATCGTGCGGGGCGCTGACCATTGAGTACGCACGCCAGACCACACTGCCATCAGCCCGTGTCACACCAAGGCGCGCGAACTGCCCGGCACGGAAACGAAACCCCTGGTCACGCGTAATCCGCAAACTGAACAGACTCGGGGTCAGCGGCTGAACATCCAGCAGCATTTGACGCGTGAACTTCTCCTCGCTGGCAGTCATGACCTGCTCCAATCGTCGATTAAGACCAGTGTCTCGCAAAATGCGCCGCATAAACACGGACGATTAGTAAGCGATACCTGCACCTGCTATCGCAAAATAACCCAAGCAAATACTAGGACTTTTCCTACAATCAAAAATACACGGAGTTTGGATCCATCAAAAGGAGGTGACTTGCCATGCCCTATTGGAACCAGGAGCAGATGCAACAGCTGCTCAATGAACACAACGAACAGCAGCTGTTTGAAATTGCACTGTCCCTGGCAAAGCAACTCGGCATGGACTTCCTGGGGTTCACGATCCGCAGGCACGTTGCGACCCAATCCCCTCAGTACATACTCCTGAACAACTTTCCAAGTGAATGGAACACGCGCTACCAACCAACAGGGCGATTACGTCAAGATTGACCCCATAGCAACCCATTGTCAGCAATCACTGGCCGCCATTCTCTGGGATGACAACGCTTTTGCCGAGGTTCCCGAATACTGGGAGGAAGCACAGTCCTTTGGCCTGCGTTTCGGCTGGAGCCTGGCCATACACGATGCTCGCGGCAATCAGAGCATGCTCAGCGTGCTTCGGGCGAATGGCCCCATAACGACTGCCGAGTTCTTTGACAAGGCCTGCCATACCTTATGGCTATGTAACCTGATACACACCCTGATCGTAGAGCGCATTCACCCACCCAAACGCCTGACATATGAATTGTCTGCTCGGGAAATCGAAGTGCTCAAGTGGTCCGCCGAGGGTAAAACCGCGGCCGACATCGCCTGTATTCTGGCCTTGTCTGAAAGCACCGTTAATTTCCATATCCGTAGCGTCATGGCCAAGATGAATACCAACAACAAGACCAGCGCGGTTGTCCGGGCCGCCATGAATGGCCTTTTATGACGCGCCAAGCGCCAGTCAGTGCGGTGTAAACCCTGTAGAATCGTCGTCAACTTGCCGTCGCTCGCCGCGACGGCCGCCGATGCCCCAGAGTTTTATGCCATGCCCTTGCTGATCAACCCCTTTGCCGAACTTGACCTGATCCGCCAACCCGAACAAGCCAACGACCCCCTACAAGCGTTCGATGCCGCCGATGAGTACCTGCTTGAGCACCTGGCCGAACAGGCGCTGCCGAGCAGTGCTCGGGTGCTGGTACTGAATGACAGTTTTGGTGCCTTGGCCATCAGTTTGAGCCGTCATGTACAGGTGGTCAGCAGTGGCGACTCATACCTGGCAAGGCTCGGTCTGGAAAAGAACCTGCCGCGTAACGGTCAGCCCTTCGACAGTGTCACCTTTGTTCCGGCCAGTACCGCGTGGCAAGGCCCGTTCGAGCGTGTGCTGGTGCGCGTTCCCAAAACCCTGGCGTTGCTTGAGGAGCAGTTGATTCGCCTGCAGGGGCATCTGGCTCCAGGCGCTCAGGTCATCGCTGGCGCGATGATCAAGCACTTGCCACGTGCCGCTGGCGATCTGCTGGAAAAGTACATCGGCCCGGTGCAGGCCTCCCTGGCGCGCAAGAAGGCACGCTTGCTGATCGCCACGGCAGAAAGCAAAGCCCCCTTCACCTCGCCCTACCCGAGCCGCTATCGTCTGGACGAACCGGCGTTGAACCTGCTCAACCATGCCAACGTGTTCTGCCGCGAAGGCCTGGACATCGGCACACGAGCCTTCCTTCCGTACCTGCCAAAGAACCTCGGGCAAGCGCGGGTCGCCGACCTTGGCTGCGGTAACGGCGTGCTGGCGATCGTCAGTGCGCTGGCCAACCCACAGGCACAGTACACACTGGTCGACGAGTCCTATATGGCGGTTCAGTCGGCCCGTGACAACTGGCACGCGGCGCTGGGTGAGCGTGACGTGGAAGTGCGCGCCGACGATGGCCTGGCCAGCCAGCCCGAGCGCTCACTGGACGTGGTGCTGTGCAACCCGCCGTTCCATCAGCAGCAGGTGGTCGGCGACTTTCTGGCCTGGCGCATGTTCCAGCAGGCCCGCGAAGCACTGGTCCCCGGCGGTGCACTTTACATCGTCGGTAACCGCCACCTGGGTTACCACAGCAAACTGGCGCGGCTGTTCCGTGGCGTCGAACAAGTCGGGGCCAACCCCAAGTTCGTGGTGTTGAAAGCGCGCAAGTGAACAGGCAAAAAAAACCCTTCGTAGCGAACCGCTACGAAGGGTGAGAGGCCGCCGCAAGGCGGTAATGGGAGTTTGCCTAATGGGTGCTAAGGCCGGCAGCGCTCATGAACAGGCGCATCAGCCAAGCGAATATCCCCAAGGTCACGACGCTGCCCGTCCAGATCACCGCCAACCAACCCAAGCGTTGCCAGAGCGGTTTGTTTTCGGCGTTAACGGTTTCTTTAACAGCCATTTCACACCCTCCATTCAAACCCTAGTGGTAGCCGTCTTCGTGGGTCACCTTGCCGCGAAACACGTAGTAGCTCCAGAAGGTGTAACCCAGAATGAACGGGATGATGAACAAGGTGCCGACCAGCATGAAGCCCTGGCTTTGTGGTGGAGCAGCAGCATCCCAAATAGAGATCGATGGCGGGATGATGTTCGGCCACAGGCTGATACCCAGCCCGCTGTAGCCCAGGAAAATCAACACCAGGGTCAGCAGGAACGGGGTGTAGTGGGCATTACGCGCCACTGCCTTGAGCAGGCCATAGAGGGTGACCAGCACCAGGATCGGTACCGGCAGGAACCAGAACAGATTCGGCAGGCTGAACCAGCGCGTGGCGATGTCCGGGTGCGCAAGCGGCGTCCACAGGCTGACGATGCCGGTCACCGCCAGAAGCACCAACGCCAACGGCCGCGCCAGATCGTGCATCTGCTTCTGCAACTTGCCTTCGGTTTTCATGATCAGCCAGGTACAGCCCAGCAGGGTGTAGGCGACTACCAAGCCAACGCCACAGAACAGGCTGAACGGGCTCAACCAGTCCAGGCTACCACCGGCGTAGGAACGGTCGACCACCTTGAAGCCTTCAATGAAGGCACCCAACGCGACCCCCTGGAAGAAGGTGGCCGCAAGCGAGCCACCAATGAACGCCTTGTCCCAGATGTGACGCTTGTCGGCCTTGGCCTTGAAACGGAACTCGAAGGCCACGCCACGGAAGATCAGCCCGACCAGCATCAGCATCAACGGCAGGTACAGCGCTGACAGCACCACGGCATAGGCCAGCGGGAAGGCGCCAAACAATGCCGCGCCGCCCAACACCAGCCAGGTTTCGTTACCGTCCCAGACCGGCGCAACAGTGTTCATCATCACGTCGCGGTCACGGTCGTCCTTGATGAAGGGGAAGAGCATGCCAATCCCCAGATCGAAACCATCCATGATCACGTACATCATGATCCCGAAGATGATGATCACGGCCCAGATCAGCGGTAGATCGATACCCATGATTCAGTTCCCCTTGTTCAGGCTGAGGTTTTCGCCGTCGTGGTTATCGTCACCCGCAGCAGACAGCGGCCGTGCCGGAGTGCGTTGCTGACCAGGACCGCCAGTGCTGACTTCCTTGCCTTCGTCAGTTTTCGGCCCCTTTCGCACCAGGCGCATCATGTAGCCCAAACCTGCTCCGAACAGCGCGAAATACACCACCACGAACATCACCAGCGTCACGCCCAACTGGGTGTAACTATGATTCGAGGCTCCGTCGGCAGTACGCATCAGGCCATAGACCACCCACGGCTGACGACCGACTTCAGTGGTGAACCACCCGGCGAGTACTGCGATCAAACCGGACGGGCCCATCCACAGGGTAAAGTAGAGGAATGGCCGCGAACTGTAGAGGCTGCCACGCAGGCGCAACCAGACACTCCATAGGCCGACCGCAATCATCAGCATGCCGAGGCCGACCATGATCCGGAACGACCAGAAGACCACAGTCGAGTTCGGCCTGTCTTCAGGGGCAAACTCCTTCATCGCCGGCACTTGTTTATCCAGGCTGTGGGTCAGGATCAGGCTGCCCAGTGCCGGGATCTCCAGTTTGAAATGGGTAGTCTCGGCCTTCATGTCGGGGATGCCGAACAGAATCAACGGGGTCGGCTCGTCTCCGACGTTTTCCCAGTGCCCTTCAATAGCTGCAATTTTCACCGGCTGGTGCTTGAGGGTGTTCAATCCATGGAAATCGCCGATAACCGCTTGAACCGGCGCGACGATCAAGGCCATCCACATGGCCATCGATAGCATCTTGCGGATCGCCGGGTTGTCGCGCCCACGCAGTAGATGCCAGGCCGCCGACGCACCGACAAAGAATGCCGTCGCGACAAACGCCGCGGTCGCCATGTGCGCCAGACGATAAGGGAAGGATGGGTTGAAGATGACAGCCAGCCAATCCACCGGAATCACTCGACCATCAATGATCTCGTAACCCTGAGGGGTCTGCATCCAGCTGTTCGAGGCAAGGATCCAGAAGGTCGAGACCAAGGTGCCAAGGGCGACCATGAGGGTGGAGAAAAAGTGCAGACCGCGGCCTACACGGTTCCAGCCGAAGAGCATGACGCCAAGGAAACCGGCCTCAAGGAAGAAGGCGGTCAATACCTCGTAGGTCAGCAAAGGCCCAGTGACGGCCCCGGCGAAATCGGAGAAACGGCTCCAGTTGGTGCCGAACTGGTACGCCATGACCAGGCCGGATACCACACCCATACCGAAGTTCACGGCGAAGATCTTCGACCAGAAGTGATACAGGTCGCGGTAAACGCTGTTGTTAGTCTTGAGCCACAGGCCTTCGAGCACCGCCAGGTAGCTCGCCAGGCCAATGGTGATGGCCGGGAACAGGATATGGAACGAGACGGTAAACGCGAACTGGATTCGGGCGAGATCGAGTGCCTCCAAACCGAACATAGTGCTTCCTCTGTCAGGTAATCTGGCGCGCGGCGAATGCCTTTGCGCCAACTGCCCCCACGGCTATTGAGTGCCACACATTGGAGTTGTTCTGGAAACAGCAATCGTAGGGATTTACGGCCACGGGGCCGATTCGTTGCATCTGCAACTATTGACGCAGATCAACGTATGAAAAACAGAATAGTCCCGAACGCCTGCGCAGGTTATGTGGTCGATTGCCGCGTGACCGGTTGCCTCACCCCCTTTACGAGGTAGCTGTTTGGTGCGCTAACCGCCCACTCTTGGGCTTTCTTGCAACCTCTTGTTACATGCAGTGCTACGCTGGCCGCCTTCTCCTTGCTCAGGCCCGTTTGCGCTCATGTCTGCCCAAGCTCCGTTACTGCTCCGTCAACACCGCCCCTTCCTGGCTTTCTGGTTCGCTCGGGTGTTCACTGCCAGCGGCTTTCAAATGCTCACCGTGGCCATCGGTTGGCACCTTTATCAATTGACCGGCAGCGTGCTTGACCTCGGCCTGGTCGGCCTGGTGGAGTTTGCCCCCAGGGTGCTGTTCATGCTGCACACCGGGCATGTCGCCGACCGCTACGACCGGCGTCGTGTCGCCGCCTTCTGCCAGGCTGCTCAGGCCCTGATCGCCCTGACGCTGGTGGTCGGTAGCAGCACAGGCACGATCAGCCGCGAGCTGATTTTCCTGCTGGCCTTTCTGCTCGGCAGCGCACGCTCGTTTGAAATGCCGGCAACCCAGGCGCTGCTGCCAAATGTGGTGCCCGCACAGTTGTTCCCCCGCGCAGTGGCGGCATCGGCCTCAGCGATGCAGTCGGCAACCATCGTCGCACCGGCACTGGGCGGTTTTCTCTACGCCTTCGGCAGTGTCTGGGTGTACGGGCCTACCGTGCTGCTGTACGTGATCGCATGTGCCCTGAGCCTTGGTCTGAGCGCCCAGCAAAGCCCCTTGACGCAGGGTCGCGCCAGCCTGGAGTCACTGCTGGCCGGTGTCCGCTTCATTCGCAGCCGCCCGGACATTCTCGGCGCCATCTCATTAGACCTGTTTGCTGTACTGCTGGGCGGTGCCACCGCGCTGTTGCCCGTGTTCGCCAAGGACATTCTGCTCACCGGCCCCTGGGGCCTGGGCTTGTTGCGCTCCGCCCCCGCCGTTGGCGCCTTGCTGATGTCGCTGTGGTTGGCACGGTTTCCGGTCGAGCGTCAGGTCGGTCGCATCATGTTCACTGCCGTCGGGGTATTTGGCGTGGCGACCATCGCCTTCGGCCTGTCCACATCGTTCTGGCTCTCACTGGCGGTGTTGGCCGTACTGGGTGCCGCCGACATGATCAGCATGGTGATTCACGGAGCGTTCGTACAACTGGAAACCCCGGATGAAATGCGTGGGCGGGTCAGCGCCGTCAATGGCCTGTTCATTGGCGCTTCAAACCAGCTCGGCGAGTTTGAGTCGGGGCTGACAGCGCACTGGTTTGGGACGGTGCCTGCGGTGGTCATGGGCGGTGTTGGAACACTGCTGGTGACCGGGCTGTGGATAAAACTGTTCCCAAGCCTGGCCAGCCGCGATCACTTGCACACGGTCAAACCCTTATAGACAACGCCACGCCTTCCTGCGGATACCATGCCAGCGCCCAAGATGGGCGTATCTGCATTACTCCTCGTCGATCATGCTGGTATGATGCGCGGCTTTTTCCCGACCCAAGGAAAATACACAGCCTCCCGGTATGGTCTGTGCTTTGCTAGTTGGGTCGATCATTCACGGCGCCAGCGCGCGCCACGGGAGCAGGCATGCTGGAAAGGCTGTTTCAACTAAAAGCACACAACACCAACGTGCGCACCGAAATCCTGGCGGGCGTCACCACGTTCCTGGCGATGGCCTACATTCTGTTCGTCAACCCCAGCATCCTCGGCGAAACCGGCATGGACAAAGGCGCGGTCTTCGTCGCCACCTGCCTGGCTGCCGCCATCGGCTCGACCGTCATGGGCGTGATCGCCAACTACCCGATCGCGCTGGCACCAGGGATGGGCCTGAACGCCTTCTTTACCTACACCGTCGTCCTGAACATGGGCCACACCTGGCAAGTCGCGCTGGGGGCAGTGTTCATTTCCGCCGTGTTGTTCTTTCTGCTGTCGATTTTTCGTATCCGCGAATGGATCGTCAACAGCATCCCGCTGCCGCTGCGCTCGGCCATTGCCGCCGGTATCGGTCTGTTCCTGGCACTGATCGCCCTGCACAACGCTGGCATCGTGGTCGCCCACAAGGCAACCGTGGTCGGCCTGGGCGACCTGAAGCAACCCGCACCGATACTCGCCACCCTGGGCTTCTTTCTGATCGTTGCACTGGAAGCACTGAAGGTGCGTGGTGCCGTACTGATCGGCATTCTCGCCGTCACCCTGGCCTCCATCACGCTGGGCTTCAGCGAGTTCGGTGGGGTAATGTCGATGCCACCGTCACTGGCGCCAACCTTCCTGCAGCTGGATATCAAGGGTGCCCTGGACATTGGCCTGATCAGCGTGATCTTTGCCTTCCTGTTCGTCGACCTGTTCGACAATTCGGGCACCCTGATTGGCGTTGCCAAACGTGCTGGCCTGATGGGCAAGGACGGCCACATGCCGAAGATGGGGCGCGCCCTGATCGCCGACAGTACTGCAGCCATGGCCGGTTCGCTGCTGGGTACCTCGACCACCACCAGCTACATTGAGTCGGCCGCTGGTGTCAGCGCCGGTGGACGTACCGGGCTGACAGCAGTCGTGGTCGCCGTGCTGTTCCTGCTGGCGCTGTTCTTTGCACCGTTGGCCGGCAGCGTGCCCGCCTATGCTACGGCGCCGGCGCTGCTGTTCGTCGCCGTACTGATGGCCTCGGGCCTGGCCGAAATAAACTGGGACGACATCACTGAAGCCGCACCCGTGGTCATTACGGCCCTGGCGATGCCGCTGACCTACTCGATTGCCAACGGCATCGCCTTTGGTTTCATTTCCTGGACGGTCATCAAGCTGATCTCTGGCCGTGGCCGCGAGGTCAATTCGGCGCTGGTGATCCTGTCGATTCTGTTCGTCATCAAACTGGGCTGGTTCAACGCATGAGTGCTGTCCTCGATCCTGCAACTTACAGCCAACAATTGGACGCCAAGGTCGCTCGCCTGCGCGAGCTGCTGGCGCCTTTCGCAGCACCTGAACCGGCCGTCTTCGACTCACCGCGCGAGCACTATCGCCTGCGTGCCGAGTTCCGCCTCTGGCGTGAAAACGAGCAGCGCTTCTATGCAATGTTCGCCCCTGGCGAAAAGCACACGCCGATCCTGATCGAAGACTTCCCGATCGCCAGCCTGCGTATCAACGAACTGATGCCCAAGCTCAAAGCCGCCTGGCAAGCCAGCTCGGCCTTGAGCTTCAAACTGTTCCAGGTGGAGTTCCTCACCACCCTGGCCGGTGACGCGATGATTACCCTGTGCTATCACCGGCCATTGGACGAGCACTGGGAGGCTGCAGCGCGGCAGTTGGCCAGCGACCTGAATGCAAGCATCATCGGTCGCTCCAAGGGCAAGCGTGTGGTGATCGGCCGCGACTATGCGGTCGAAGAGCTGCAGGTGGCTGGACGCAGTTTCCGCTACCGTCAGCCCGAAGGCGCGTTCACCCAACCCAACGGCACGGTCAACCAGAAGATGCTGAACTGGGCCTATGACGCGCTGGGTGAGCGCCAGGACGACCTGCTGGAGCTGTACTGCGGCAACGGTAACTTCACCTTGCCGCTCGCTACCCGGGTTCGCAAGGTACTGGCCACCGAGATTAGCAAGACGTCAGTCAATGCCGCCCTGCACAACCTCGATGACAACGCTGTGGATAACGTACGCCTGGTGCGCCTGTCCGCCGAAGAACTGACTGAAGCGCTCAATGATGTGCGCCCCTTCCGCCGCCTGGAAGGGATCGACCTGAAGAGCTACCAGTTTGGCAGCGTCTTCGTCGATCCACCGCGTGCGGGCATGGACCCGGATACCTGTGAGCTGACACGACGTTTCGACAACATCCTGTACATCTCCTGCAACCCGGAGACCCTCGCGGCCAACATCGCCCAGTTGCACGACACACACCGTATCGAGCGCTGTGCATTGTTCGACCAGTTCCCCTACACCCACCACATGGAAAGCGGGGTGTTGTTGGTACGACGTTGATCGACAGCCATCCTGATGGCAAGAGGGTCAGGGGGTGTACCGCAACAAGGGCACCCATTGATCCTCGTCAGCCAGCCCGCCATGGTGGCCCAACCACTGGCTGGCGTGCTTCTCCACCTGACTGCGAATGATCCCCCCATGCCCACGGGGTATCACGATCAGGTCGCCAATACGGGCTTCGGCCCCGCTCAGCACCACGTCACCGAACAGACTCTGCTTGATTGCCTGGGCCTTGCTCAGCACCGTATAGGCGTCGCCGAGGCGCTCTTGCCAGCGTGCCAACACCCGGTCCAGCTGATGCTCCGCCACGTAGACATGACGCGCCCGTATATCCCCAGCCACGGCATGTACGCCTTGCTGCAGGGTTGCATCCTCATCGAAATCGACCACCCGTGCGCTGTCCAGCCGAACCATGCCATGGTCCGCGATGACCTTCAGATCGGCACCCGCGGGCAGGTACAGGGCAATCGACTGGGCCAATTGGTCAGCAATCTCCAGCTGTTTGAGCCACGGCTCGGAGCCCGGCCCATACACGTGCCCAGCAAAATCCAGGTCACCGAAGTAAGCGAAACACAAGGCCGGACGCTCTGCCTCGAGGGCCTTGCGCACCAATGCCGGATAAGCCTCGTATGCCACTGCCGGAAGAATCTCGCCAGCACGGTAGATCGCTCTGGAAAAGTCCGATGTGGCGTAGCGACCAAGCATCAATGTACTGATGGCGATCCCCTGCTCTGCCGCCTTTGACCAGGCCATGCGCTGAACGATGAAATCGTCGGGCGCAGGTACAGGGCTGCATGCGCCCTCCCCCTGCAGCGCCGAACTGCTCCAGGTCAGCGGAGAGAGCGCCGTCTGCGCATCAAGGGCAAAACTGCAACCCACGATTCCGTGGGCGCCACTGGCCAGGCCCGAAGTGATAGAGGCCAGGCTGGTCGCGGTAGTCGCAGGAAAGCCGACGCGAAAACACCCGTCAGGGCGCATCAACGCAGCGAGAAATGGTGCTCGGTGCGCATGCTCGTGCAGCAAGTGCCACCCCAGACCGTCGATCAACAACAGGCAGGTTGCCGAAGCCGCCTCCAACCTGAAGGTGTTGTTGAACGCCCTCCCCCCCAATGACGCCAGAATCGACTGGGTGAGGTGAGCAAGCCCCGGCCAGGTCGCCTCCAGTGACGGCCTCTCTTCCCTCTGCACCGCCATATTTCCCTCCGTGGTCAGGTTGTTAAACAACAGGTTTAGCACACCCTGTTCGATCAGCGAACAGAAAAAGCGCCAACCCGGCTCTCGCCAATTGACCAAATTAACCAGTTAGTACAATTTGCTCGAGACAGCGTTTCCTCACTCAAGAACAACAACGGAGCCCACCGATGAGTCGTACCATCCTGGTCCTCAATGGTCCCAACCTCAACCTGTTAGGCACCCGAGAGCCGGCTACCTATGGCCGCGAAACCCTGGCTGATGTGTCCGCCCTGTGCAGCCGCAGTGCCGCCCAACTGGGGCTGGAAGTCGATTTTCGCCAAACCAACCATGAAGGCGAACTACTCGACTGGATTCACCAGGCCCGTGGTCGATATGCGGCCATCGTGATCAATCCGGCAGCCTGGACCCACACGTCAGTCGCCATCCGCGACGCCTTGGTAGCCGTGGAGCTTCCGGTTATCGAAGTACACATTTCCAACGTGCATGCCCGTGAGTCGTTCCGCCATCACAGCTATGTCTCGTCCATTGCTGTTGCCGTGCTCTGCGGTTTCGGCATCAACGGCTACCGCCTGGCCCTGGAGCATCTCGCTCACTGGCTGTCGACTCAGGAGCACTCGGCATGAACCGTAAACCCAGCGTTCTCGCCGGCCTGATCGGCGCCGGCATCCAGGCTTCACGCACCCCTGCACTGCATGAGCATGAAGGAGCGGCACAAGGCCTGAACTACCTCTATCGCCTGATCGACCTTGACGTCTTGAAGCTCGACAGCAGTGCCCTGGAAGAACTGCTGACAGCCGCCGAGCACATGGGCTTCACCGGGCTGAACATCACCTTCCCGTGCAAACAGGCCATCTTGCCGCTGCTCGACGAACTGTCGCCAGAGGCACGGGGCATTGGCGCGGTCAACACCGTGCTGCTCAAGGACGGTAAACGCATCGGCCACAACACCGACTGCCTGGGCTTTGCCGAAGGGTTTCGCCGTGGCCTCACAGGTGTACAGCGTCGGCTGGTGGTGCAGATGGGTGCTGGCGGCGCTGGCGCCGCAGTGGCTCATGCCTTGCTGGGCGAAGGCGTTGCGCAACTGGTCATCTTCGATGTCGAGGCCGCTCGAGCCCAGGCGCTGGTGGATAACCTCAACCAGCATTTCCCCGGAGCTCCCGCTCGTGTTGGGCATGACCTGGAAGCGGCAATGGCAGAGGCCGACGGCCTGGTCAACACCACGCCGATGGGCATGGCCAAACTACCCGGCATGCCGGTGCCCAAAGCGCTGCTGCGCAGCAACCTGTGGGTAGCTGAAATCGTGTATTTCCCACTGGAGACCGATTTACTTCGCGAAGCTCGAGCGCTGGGCTGCCAGACACTGAACGGCGGAACGATGGCCGTGTTTCAGGCGGTCAAGGCGTTTGAGCTGTTCAGCGGCGTACCGGCCGATGCCCAGCGGATGATCGAGCACTTCAGCAGTTTTCAGAACTGATCCGTGTAGCCGCTGCCAACCGGCAGCGGCACCTGGCTCATGCCTGCAGGTAGCGCAGCACCGACTCGCAAATCATTTCGCGGTGGCGCGCCTTCACTGCGCTGTCCTCGAAATCGACCTGGAAAATCTCACCGAACGTATGTCGGTTCGAGACCCGATAGAAACAGAACGAACTGATCAACAAATGCACGTCCAGGGCTTCCAGGCCTTGGCGGAAAAGCCCTTCAGCAGCACCGCGGCGCAGAATCTCATCCAGCGCCATCAGCACCGTCTTGTTCATCGAGCTGATGGCCGATGAGCGTTTGACGTAGTCACCGTGGTGCATGTTTTCGTTACAGACGATTCGCACAAAGTCGACATTGCGGTCGTGGTGATCGAAGGTGAACTCGACCAACCGACGAATGCCCTGACGCGGCTCCAGCTCTGCCAGGTGCAAACTGCTTTCCGTGCTGCGAATGTCGCCGTAGAGCTTTTCCAGCACTTCGATGTACAACTGCTCCTTGCTGCTGAAGTAGTAGTAGATCATGCGCTTCGAGGTATGCGTGCGCTCGGCAATCGCATCGACCCTGGCCCCTGCGAGCCCCTGCTGGACAAACTCGCAGATTGCCGCCTGAAGAATGCTCTCCCGCGTCTTTTCAGGGTTGTTCTTGCGGCTTCTGCGCACCGCCTCGGTAGGGGCGGCGCAAAGTGCTGGGGTTGTCGTCATACGGGACTCATGGCCATCTGTGAACATCGTGATTATGAGGCCCGCATGCCTGAGAAGGAAGTCGAAGCCTGTTCCCCTAAAGTTTAACTTGTGCCTGGCTGCCGCTGCGTGCCTTGGCCATCGCCGCCAAACGCACCGCTACGTTGGCCGCACCGTAGCCACTGTATCCGTTGCGTCGTTGCAGCACTTCGAAGAAGAAACGCTCTTCAAATGGCTGGGTGTACACGTGAAACAGTTCACCGCCCTGGGCATCACGGTCGTACAGCACGTTGTAATAGGCCAGTTCACTGAGGAACTCGTCATCGAAGTCGAAGCGTGCGGCCAGATCGTCGTAATAGTTGAGCGGGATGTCGAGCAGGGCAACACCGGCTTCCTTGGCCTGCTTCACTGCGGCAAAGATGTCATCACAATCGAACGCAATGTGATGCACGCCCGAACCACGGTAATGCGACAGGGCATGGGAGATCGCGGTATTACGGTTCTCCGAGATGTTCAAGGGCAAGCGGATCGAAGTGCAACGGCTGCGCAGCGCACGGCTCTTGACCAGGCCGTAAGGGTCGGGCAGCACGACCTCGTCATCGGCACTGAAGTCCAGCAGGCTCTTGTAAAACAGCGCCCAACTGTCCAGGCCATCGGCCGGCAACGCCAGCGCCATGTGATCGATACGGGTCAGGCCCAGGGACGTGGCAGGTTGCTGCACCAGGCTGAAATCAGTGTCGTAGATAGTCCGCCCTTCGGCATCCTGGTCGACCAGATAGATCAGGCTGCCATCGGGCGCACGCACCGCCGCCAACTCGCGCTCGTTGGGGCCTACGAGGCCGCGGTAAGGCTGCCCGTGATACGCCACCGCCCGTGCCAGCGCTTGCGTGCTGTCTTTTACTCGAATGGCCGTAGCGCAGAGCGAAGGCCCATGGCTCTCGAAAAAGTTGTGCGCAAAGGAGTAAGGCTCGGCATTGAGGATCAGGTTGATATCGCCCTGACGCAGCAGGCTGACATTCTTCGAACGGTGTTCACCGGCCTTGGTAAACCCAAGGCGCTCCAGCCAATGCGAGAGTTTGGCGCCCAGTGCGTCATCCACCGCGAACTCAAGAAACTCGATGCCGTCGTAGGCACTGGCCGCTGGCGGCGTGAACAGCAGGTTGTCATCCGGCAACGGGCCAGACTGCTCAAGCAACAGCCGCGTCTTCTCTTCCAGGTACAACAGCGAACGCAAGCCATCGGCCGCATTGGCCCGTGGCGGCGCAGCCCGGAAGCCATCGTTGAAGATCTCCAGCGACAGCGGACCGCGATACCCTGTCGAAAGAATCGGAGCAAGAAACCCCGGCAAATCAAATTCACCTTGCCCAGGGAAGCAGCGGAAATGACGGCTCCACTCCAGCACATCCATGGCCAGGATTGGCGCGTCGGCCATCTGCACGAAGAAAATCTTCTCGCCCGGCACCTGCGCAATACCCCGTGGGTCGCCCTTGAGCGACAGGGTATGGAAACTGTCGAGAATCATCCCCAGGCTGGCATGATCGGCCTCCCTGACGATATCCCAGACTTGCTCCCAGGTATTGACGTGGCGGCCCCAGGCCAGCGCCTCATAGCCGATACGCAGGCCACGAGCCCCCGCACGTTCGGCCAGCAGCCGCAGGTCATCGACCAGTATCTGCCGCTCGCCCAACGAGTCACTGGCAACGTTACTGCAGACCAGCACCAGGTCGGTGCCCAGTTCCTGCATCAGGTCGAACTTGCGCTCGGCCCTGTCCAGGTTGCGCGCCAGGCGATCGCGGCGGCACCCTTCAAAGTCCCGAAACGGCTGGAACAGCGTGATCGCGAGCCCCAAATCAGCGCATCGCTGACGAATCTCGCGAGGGCTGCCGGCGTAATAGAGCAGGTCATTTTCGAATATTTCGACGCCATCGAAACCGGCGGCGGCAATCGCTTCAAGTTTTTCCGGCAGGGTACCGCTCAAGGATACGGTGGCAATCGAACGCTGCATTTTCTGGCTCCGATAGGCAGGCATGGCGCAATGAACGAATTATTGGCAACCCACTTTAGCAGCTCAACACAAAAGGTACGAACTAGTTAGTTTTGTGTTCGATTATCGAACAAATTAGCATTCGACGAATTGACCCATTTTCGGGCAGTAGCGCACCATTTCGTCACGGGGCAGTCGTGCTCAAAAAGCCAAAAGCTTCTCGACCACTGCCAATCAATCGACCGCCGCGTACTTCGGCGACCGCCGCGCGTCACCCAATACCCTGGCTTGACCATAAACATAAAAAATACGGGTAACCCACAATGATCCACACACAAAGCTCCCGTTCGGCCCAGCCTCTGGGCAACACCCCGCATGCTGGTATCGGCGACAAGATTCGTGGCGCCATGGCCGTGGGCAAGACCCGCTGGTACATGCTCGCCCTCGTGTTCTTCGCCACCACACTGAACTACATCGACCGCGCCGCACTCGGTGTCATGCAGCCCATCCTGGCCAAGGAAATGAGCTGGACAGCGATGGACTACGCCAACATCAACTTCTGGTTCCAGGTGGGCTACGCCATCGGTTTCGTCCTGCAAGGACGGCTGATTGACCGGGTCGGCGTCAAGCGTGTGTTCTTCTGCGCCGTACTCCTCTGGAGTATCGCGACAGGCGCACATGGCCTGGCGACCTCTGCTGTCGGCTTCATGGTCTGCCGGTTCATCCTCGGCCTGACCGAGGCGGCCAACTACCCGGCCTGCGTCAAGACCACACGCCTGTGGTTCCCGGCTGGCGAACGCGCCGTTGCTACCGGCATCTTCAATGCCGGCACCAACGTGGGGGCAATGCTCACGCCGATGCTACTGCCACTGATCCTGAGCGTCTGGGGTTGGCAGGCTGCATTTATCGCGATGGCCATGCTCGGGCTGGTCTGGGTGACATTCTGGGCGCTGAAGTACTTCAACCCGGAAAACCACCCGACAGTCAGCCAAGCCGAACTGGCCTACATCCAGAATGCTACCGAGCCTGAACAAGCCCGCGTGCCGTTCTCTCGTATCCTGCGCATGCGTGGCACCTGGGCCTTTGCCCTGGCCTACTCTCTGACCGCGCCAGTGTTCTGGTTCTATCTGTACTGGCTGCCACCGTTTCTCAATCAGCAGTACAGCCTGGGCATCAACGTGACCCAAATGGGTATCCCGTTGATCGTGATTTACCTGAGTGCCGACTTCGGCAGTGTCGGTGGCGGCATCCTGTCTTCGTTCCTGATTGGTCGCGGCATGGCCCCGATCAAGGCGCGGCTGCTCTCGATGCTGCTGTTCGCCGGCACCATCGTCAGCGTGATCTTCGCCGCGGGCGCCAGCAGCCTGTGGGTCGCGGTACTGGCCATCTCCCTGGCCATCGCCGCACACCAGGCCTGGACGGCCAACATCTGGAGCCTGGTGATGGACTACACACCGAAGCACATGATGAGCACGGTGTTCGGCTTCGGCGGCATGTGTGCAGCCATCGGCGGCATGTTCATGACGCAGTTGGTGGGCTACGTTCTGACCGTCACCCAAAACAACTACACCGTACTGTTCACCATGATCCCCGCCATGTACTTCTGCGCCCTGCTGTGGATGTACTTCATGGCGCCACGCAAGATCCCTACCGTCACTGACTAAGGGCATCTAGGGTTTGCGCTGCAACCACGCAGCGCACAGCCCGCTCAGGCATATCAGTGCAATCCCCACCAGCCCGGCCTTGTCCGGGCTGTGTCCGAACAGAACAAACCCCAATACGCCCGCAAATACCACCTGGCAGTAGCTGAACGGAGCCAGCATGGCCGGTGCTGCATGCCTGAACGCCTGGGTCAGGAACAGGTGCGCAATCATTCCGAACGCGCCAAGCACCACGGCCAGCGCAGCATGCTCCCAGGTTGGCGTGTGCCAGAAGAAAGGCACCAACGCACTCATCACCAACGTGTTCACGACACCGGTAAAGAAGTTACTGGCGCTAGGGCTGTCGACTTCACTGAGCTTGCGCGTCAGCAATTGATAGAAGCAAAAACCCAGCGCCGAACAGAACGGTAACAACACCGCAGGCGTAAACAGATTGCCTCCCGGATGAACGATCACCAGCACCCCGACAAAACTGACCAGAACGGCCAGCCATTGCCCTCGGGAAACCTGCTCCCCCAGCAGCGGCACAGACAGCGCCGTCACCAACAAAGGGGCCAGGAAGTTCACCGCAGTCGCTTCGGCCAACGGGATGAACTGCAATGCCGTGGTGAACAGCAGGCTGGTCGCCAGCAGACACAGCGCCCGTAGCGCCTGCAGCGCAGGCCGACGCGTGCGCAACAGGCGCAGCCCCGACTGCGGCAGGAAAATGGCCATCATCAACAGGGTATGAACCAGGTAGCGAGCCCACACGACCCATAGAATCGGGTAAAACCCTGAAAGGTACTTCGACAAAGCATCGTGACTGGCGAACAGAAACGTCGCCACCACAATCAAAACAATACCTTTCAACGGCCGAGTGACATCACCTAATGCAGCGGGACGGGTCATCAACAATGCTCGCAGGTCAACGGAGGCTCAACACCTGAAGGGTCTTTTCCAGCGCCAGCGTTGCACGCTCTAGAGCACTGACGCCCTGCTCAAGCAACTGCCGTGTAGGGATTTCCAGGCTCAGCGGCAGGTCACAGGGCAAGCAGCGCAACAACCCTTGCAGATCGCAATCGCCATCGCCCGGAAAGCGCCGCTCGTTACGCGCCTGACGCAGGATTTCAGCCATATCGTCAGGGCGCGGCCCCGCCACGTCACACAACTGGGCATAGCGCATGCGTGAACGCGGCAGTTGTCGAAGCGCTTCCAGTGACGACCCCGAGCGATCGAAGTGGAAGGCGTCAATCAGCACGCAACCATTGTCGCGCCCAGCGCTCTCGACAATGCGCCGCGCCTGGGTAAGGTTCTTCGCATCAGTCCACGGCATGAATTCCAGATGGGGGTGCAGGCCATAGCGAGCGGCAAGGTCACACAGGGCGGCGAAGTTATCGGTCTGGCGCTGCTCATCGGGATCGTTACCGGCCACCAGCAGCTCCGTGGCGCCAAACTCGGCGCCGACGCTCAGCAAGGCTTCAAAATCCCCGACACGGGTATCGGGTTTGAGCCGCAGGATTTCCACATCCAGCACCTTGATACCGGTGTCACGCAGGCGTGCAGCGGTCTGACGACGCAGCTCGGCGTCACGCACCAAGGGGAAATGGTGCTCTTCTGGCGTGGCGGGCTCCAGGCGCAAGCCAACATGGCTGTAACCGGCCCGGGCGGCCACTTCAACCATCTGCACCGGGGACAACTCCAGCACCGTCAAGGCCGCCAGCGACATAACACGTTGATTCATGATGACTCCTTCAAGGCTTAAAGACAGGCAGGGGCGCAGGCGCGACCAGTACGCGCAGCCTCGCGAATGGCTTCGATCAGTGCCAGCGTACGCCCAGCATCAGCCGCACTGACCAGCGGCTGAACCTGGCCACGAGCGACCTGGATAAAGTGCAGCAGTTGCAGGCGCAGGGCCTCATCGGCAGTGAACGGCTCCTGCACCTGCAGCAGCGGTTGATGCCAACCCTCCCCGGCTTCGGCGTAGTGCCAGCGCTTAAGCTGAGGAATGCTCAGGGCACCCGCGGTACCTGCCAACAGGTAGCAGGGTTGATCGGCCTGACGCGAGTAGACCGGGTTCTCGCCACTGTCGAGCTCCCAGCTCCAGGGCGCGGCCACGGCATCAGAGCCGGTCAGGCTGCCCAGCGCGCCGTTATCGAACTGGAGCAACACCGCCGCGCAGTCCTCATTGCCAAAGCCGCGTACCGCGTTGCTGGTGATCGCCTGCACCTGGCGAACCTCGCCACACAAGTAACGCAACAGGTCGAGGTCGTGGATCAAGTTGGTCAGCAACATCCCCGCGCCAGCCTCGCGCCGCCACGGGATATCGAAGTAGCTGTCTGGCTTGCGCAACTGCCAGAGCGCGGTGACGGTGGTCAAACGCCCTAAAACGCCACGCGATATCACTTCATGGGCGCGGGCAATCAAGGGATTGTGTCGACGGTGGTGCCCAACCAGAACCGGCACCCCGGTAGCCTTCGAGGCCGCGACCAGTTCGCGCACTTCCCCTAGCTGCACACCCACCGGTTTCTCCAGTAACACAGGCACCCCTGCCGCCAGGCAGTCGAGTGCCGTACTCACATGCAGCGCGTTCGGGTTGGCGACGATGACGGCCTCAGGCCGGGCGAGAGCGAGCATCTGCCGGTAATCGGCGTAGTACGCCACACCGCACTCGGCAGCAAACTCAGCCGCACTTTCATTCGGGTCGGCCACCGCGCACAGCTGTGCCTGGTCGAGTGTTCGTAAATGCTGATAGTGCTGGCGGCCCATGACCCCTGCCCCGATCAAGGCAATTCGCAATGGCTGATTCAAGCCCGAGCTCCTCGTGGTGAGTTGTTGTTATTCGCATTTTATTTAGAACTCAGTTCCACTTTTCTTGCAAGCAAAAAAAATGGCAGCCCTGAGGGCTGCCATTCGCTATGGCGCGGCAGAAACGCTAGAGGAACAACTCCGAAGCGGGGCAGGCTGCCGACAACTCTGCCGTCGCAGCCAGCAATGCAGGGGCCAGTTCATGCATACGCGCCTCACTCATACGGGCACTGGGCCCGGCGACGCTGAGCACCCCGACCACATGCCCGTCCAGCGGGTGACGCACCACTGCCGCCAGTGCCGAGGTGCCTACCGCAGAGCTCTCAACGACCCAGGCATAACCATGTTCACGGGCAATGCGCAGACGCTCGAGCAAATCGGCATTGGAAGCCGGGGCATTGGGGCCAAAGTCCTCCCGCTGGGCAATCCCTTGGCGCTCCACCAGCAGCAAGGCCTGCGCATCACTCAGGCTGGCCAGCCAGGCATGCCCGGAAGCGGTGTAAAACAATGGCGCATCCCGGCCCATATCGGGGTCATAACGCAACCCCGAGCGAGCCCCCTGAGCTTTGGCGATCCAGGTTTGGCGCTCGCCGTCGATCACTCCAAGACGCACCAGCTCACCCGTTTGCTGGGCCAATTGATCAAGGACGGGTTGAACCACATCGGCGCCAGCGCTGGAGAGGTAACGAAAACCCAAAGCGACCAGCTTGGTACTCAGCAGATAACGACTGTTTTCCGGGTTTTGCCGCACATACCCGAGGCGTATCAGCTCGGCCAACATGCGATGGGTAGCACTCTTGGGGATGTCCAGTTGCTCAGCCAGCGTTTGCATTGGCAGGCCGCGCGGGGCGCTGGTGAGGCTTTCGAGAAGGCTTAACGCACGTTCAATCTGACTGCCGGCCATGGTCACGGTCCCTAAAAATTTTGCCGATTCTAAAGAGCGTCGGCGAAAGCGCAAACCACTGTTCGATCTTCGCCCATTTTGCCCGCTTTGCACTTGGCGATATCGGACAGCAACCATAGAATATGGAATTGAGTTCCAAAAACAAAACTATTCGACCCTGAACGCGAGATCTCAAATGCCTGCCGACACCTCTTTGCACACCACGGTGGACTGCGATGTCCTGGTCATCGGTTCCGGTGCTGCCGGTTTATCCACCGCCGTGACAGCCGCCTGGCACGGTAAAAAGGTCATCGTGGTCGAGAAAGACCCGGTGTTCGGCGGCGCCACTGCCTGGTCCGGTGGCTGGATGTGGGTGCCCTGCAATCCACTGGCACAACGCGCCGGTATCATTGAAGACCGTTCACTGCCCCGTACCTACCTTGAGCACGAACTGGGCGAGCGCTTCGATCCCGTAATGATCGATGCGTTTCTGGAGGCCGCGCCTCACATGGTCTCGTTCTTCGAACGCCACACCGCCCTGCAGTTTTCCGATGGCAACGCTATCGCTGATATTCATGGCGACACTCCCGGTGCCGGAACGGGCGGACGTTCGGTTATCGCCGCCCCCTACAATGCTCGCGAAGTGGGCAAGTTGCTCAAACGCCTGCGCAAGACCATGCGCGAAACCTCGTTCATGGGCATGCCGATCATGGTCGGCAAAGACCTCGCGGCCTTCCTGACCCTGACCCGCTCCTGGCGCTCGCTGCTCCACGTGACCAAGCGCTTCAGCCGGCACCTGCTCGACCTGGCGCTCAACGGCAGGGCCATGCACCTGGTCAATGGTGTTGCACTGGTGGCCAGGCTGGCCAAGTCTGCCGAAGACCTCGGCGTACTGCTCTGGGAGTCGGCCCCGGCCAGCGAACTGATTCACGAAAACAACCGGGTGGCTGGCGCCGTCGTGCAAACACGCAACGGCCCCGTTAAGATCCGCGCGCGTCATGCGGTAGTGCTGGCGGCAGGCGGCTTCCCCAACGATATCGAACGTCGCAAGGCGTTGTTCCCGCGTACGCCCACCGGCAACGAACACCTGGCCTTGCCGCCACTGAGCGCCAACGGCGACGGCCTGCGCCTGGGCGAAAGCGTCGGCGGCCGGATGGCTGACGACCTGCTCAGCCCGGTCGCCTGGGCACCGGTCTCCAGGGTGCCATACATGGACGGCACGTTCGGTCACTTCCCGCACATCATCGAACGTGGCAAGCCAGGCATTATCGGTGTACTGGCGAACGGCAAGCGCTTCGTCAACGAAGCCGGCGGTTACTATGACTATGTCAGTGCCATGGTCGCTGCGGCGCCGGGTGAAGAGGTGGCCTCCTGGCTGATCTGCAGCCATGCCTTCCAGCGCCGTTATGGCCTGGGGATTTCCCGCCCGTTCCCACTGCCGGTCGAACCCTTCGTACGCTCCGGCTACCTGAAGAAAGGCGACACCCTTGAAGCGCTGGCCCAGGCTTGCGGTATCGACCCTCAGGGTTTGAGTACGACCGTAGAGCAATACAACCGCCATGCGCGCAACGGCGAAGACCCGTTGTTCGGCCGTGGCTCTACACCCTACAACCGCAAACAAGGGGATGCGTTGCATGGCCCCAATCCTTGCGTCGCGCCGATCGAGAAAGGCCCCTTCTATGCAGTTAAAGTCGAACCGGGCTGCTTCGGCACCTTCGCTGGCCTCAAGACCAACGAGCACGCCCAGGTGCTTGATGAGCAGCGCCAGCCCATTGCCGGGTTGTATGCGGTAGGTACCGACATGGCCAGCATCATGGGCGGCCACTACCCGGCCGGCGGCATCAATCTGGGACCGGCCGCGACCTTTGGTTACATCGCTGGACGCCACATTGCCGGCGCAACAGCCTACGAGTAATTCCACTACAAACCGCAGCCCATAAAGAAGCCCGCCAATTGGCGGGCTTCTTTATGGCGCTACAGGCTTAGAAGTCGAAGAACACCGTCTCGCCTTCACCCTGAATACGGATGTCGAAGCGGTAGGCCAGTTTACCGTCCACTTCACAACGCTTGGCAACCAGGGTCTCGCGACGCTGCGGCTGCTCGATCAGGTTGAGTACCGGGCACTTGGCGTTGGCCTCGGCTTCATCATCGAAGTACAAGCGGGTCTGCAAGTGGATATTGATACCACGGGCAAACAGGCTCACGTTGATGTGCGGCGCCATTGGCACACCGGCGGCATTCAGCGCGACACCCGGCTTGATGGTGTGCAGGTTCCACTCGCCCGCATCAAAGGTCGTGGCTGTGCGACCGAAGCTGTTGAATGGCTTTTCCAGGTTGAAATCTGGCTGATAGTGACCCTCATGGTCAGCCTGCCAGAACTCCAGGAACGAGTCGCGCACCAGATGGCCGTTGCCATCGTATACGTGACCAAACACCAGGATCTGTTGGCCTGGCGCATCGGCACGCGCCATACGGTTCCAGATTTCCTGAGGACGAGTCGGGTTACCGGCGGCCTCCAGTGCCAGGCCGATATGAACGTAAGGACCGGCGGTCTGCGAAGGGGTTTCCGGCAGCAGTTGAGTAGGCATGGCGGGGCTCCTTAGCAGTTTTCAAAGTGCGTCTTGCGCTGGCCGCGCAGCACGATGTCGAAACGATAGGCCAGGCAATCCATCGGGTTCGCGTTGGTCATGTCCAGGCGTGCGATCAGGCTCTGTACCGCTTCAGGATTGGCGATCGACTTGACGATCGGGCACATCGGAATCAGCGGATCACCTTCAAAGTACAACTGGGTAATCAACCGGGTAGCGATCGACGGGCCGCTGATAGAGAAGTGGATATGCGCCGGACGCCAGTCGTTCGGCCCGTTACGCCATGGGTAAGGACCGGGCTTGATCGTGCGGAAACTGTAGTAGCCATCACGGTCGGTCAAGGCTCGACCAACACCGCCGAAGTTAGGGTCCAGAGGCGCCAGGTAACGGTCGTTCTTGTGCCGATAACGGCCACCGGCGTTGGCCTGCCACATCTCCACCAGGGTATGCGGGATCGGCTTGCCGTACTGGTCACACACTCGACCGGAAACGATGATGCGCTCACCAACCGGCAGGCCGCCGTTGTTGAAGTTCAGCAACAGGTCATGGTCATGCTGACCAAACTGCAGGTGAGAGAAGTCTGGACCGGTGCTTT
The DNA here is from genome assembly GCF_002753995.1 of Pseudomonas sp. HLS-6. NCBI lineage: Bacteria > Pseudomonadati > Pseudomonadota > Gammaproteobacteria > Pseudomonadales > Pseudomonadaceae > Pseudomonas > Pseudomonas sp. HLS-6. The sequence continues at coordinate 767,686 of NZ_CP024478.1, read as the reverse complement.
CGCTGATCGACTGAGGAATGCTCACCAGTGCCTGACGCGGCGACCGGGCAACAGAGGTCTTGTAGTCGGGGGTCAGGGCTTTCGGGTGCCAATTGCGATCACGGATAGCGAAGCGACTGTCGTCTGTGGCGGACATGCCGTTCTCCTTGTTATTGGATGTGGAAAAGCCCGGGAGGAGCAGGCGAGCACCCAGTGTCGGCCAAGACGGCTTCGACGGGAACTGAAAAGAACCATGGGAAACATAACCAATTGGTTATGTATAGCGCAGCGCGCTCACGTCGCCTAACCCAAGAATTTTCATAGGCTATGGCGAAAAGGGATACGCACGGCTCCACCGGCCAAGCGCTGGCAGGCTTGATTCAGGAGACGTTGAAGAAGCCCTGAACGGCGCAGAAACATGCGCCAAACACTTTGTTGATCAATTTCGTAGGAATTGCTGAAAAAGCGTTTCAGCTACCCGAACTGCCGCCGATAAAGCCAGCGTATGGATCGCCTGGCACCAAGAAAAACAACCTTCCAGCGATCGGGATCAAGACCGTAAAACGTTCCTGGAGGGATGGTATGAACAGCTGGTTTGCCAATATCAGCGTCAATGTGAAACTCGGCCTGGGCTTCGGCCTGGTGCTGTTACTGACAGGCCTTCTGGCGCTGACAGGCTGGACCAGCCTTGGTGGCCTGATCGACCGTAGCAACTGGATGAGCGACATCACTCAGCTCAACAGCGACCTGACGAACATGCGCATTGCGCGCCTGCAATACATGTTGACCAACGGCGATGACACCAGCGCCGCCAATGTTCAAGCCAAACTCGACACGTTCAGCGCGCAACAGCAGAAACTGCTGAACAGCTTCAAGAGCCCCGAGAACATCAAACTGCTGCAGCAGCAGGCCAAGACCATCAGCGCGTATCAGGTATCACTGAACAAGATGCGCAACGGCTATAGAACCACCCTGGCCGCCCGCGATGCGATGGGTGTAGCCGCCGCCAGCGCCATCGAGTTGATCGAGTCGATCAACCGCGATGTCCTGGCCTTGCCAGAGAGCGACCCTCGTCGTCTTGAGCAATTCCAGGCCATTACGCGGGTCAAGGAACAACTGATGATGGTGCGCCTGGAAGTGCGCAGCTACATTGCCGACCTCAGTACTTCGACCGAGCAGGCAGCGCTGCGACAACTGGATGCAGCCCTGACTGAAGTCCGCCAACTGAACGATCACCTGCCACGCGAAACCACCCGCGCCAAGCAGTTCGAAAGCGCCATCCTCGCCTACCGTGACGCCGTACTCACCTTCAAGAGCGCCATTACCGAGATCGCCGTAGCTCGCCAGGAAATGACCGTACAAGGCGCCGATATCGTCAAATACAGCGATCAGCTCTATAAGATCCAACTGGATCGTCGTGATGACGAAAGCGCCCAGGCGCGTGCACTGCAACTCATCAGCACCCTGCTGGCACTGCTGTTCGGCGTACTGGCCGCGGTTATCATTACCCGCCAGATTACCCGCCCGCTGCAAGACACCCTCAAGGTGGTCGAGAAAATCGCTGCAGGCGACCTGACCCATGAGCTACGCGTGACCCGCCGAGACGAGTTGGGCGTTTTACAGCAAGGCATACAGCGCATGGGCAGCACCCTGCGTGACTTGATCACAGGCATCCGTGACGGCGTCACCCAGATCGCCAGCGCAGCGGAAGAACTCTCGGCGGTCACCGAGGAAACCAATGCCGGAGTCAACAGCCAGAAGGTCGAAACCGATCAGGTGGCAACCGCCATGCATGAAATGGCGACGACAGTGCAGGAGGTGGCGCGCAACGCCGAGTTGGCCTCAGAAGCGGCAACCGATGCTGACGGTCAGGCCCGTGCGGGTGATGAGGTCGTCGCCCAGGCCATTGCCCAAATCGAACGTCTGGCCGAAGAAGTGAAGCGCTCGACCGACGCCATGGGGCACCTGCAACAGGAAAGCCAGAAGATCGGCAGCGTCATGGACGTAATCAAGTCGGTCGCCGAGCAGACCAACCTGCTCGCCCTGAATGCCGCCATCGAAGCGGCCCGCGCAGGCGAAGCCGGTCGTGGTTTTGCCGTGGTCGCTGACGAGGTTCGCGGCCTGGCCCAGCGCACGCAGAAATCCACCGAAGAGATCGAAGAACTGGTAGCAGGCCTGCAAAGCGGTACCCAACAGGTCGCCAATGTCATGCTGAACAGCCGTAACCTGACCGACAGCAGCGTTGAACTGACGCGTAAAGCCGGTGCATCACTGGAGAACATCACCCGCGTGGTGTCGAACATCCAGTCGATGAATCAGCAGATCGCCGCAGCCGCCGAGCAGCAGAGTGCCGTAGCCGAGGAAATCAGCCGCAGCATCCTCAATGTACGCGATGTCTCGGAGCAGACTTCCGCAGCCAGTGAAGAAACCGCGGCGTCCAGCGTCGAGTTGGCGCGGCTGGGTAACCAGTTGCAGATGATGGTCAGCCACTTCCGCGTCTGACCTGAAAAACACCGCTGGCACTGCCGACACCAGCAGGCGTCGACAGTGCCAGCGATAAGGCCGGTTACTTCACCACGTGGCCCACACCCCGACCACGTGGATCGGAAGCGGTTTCCAGCGCCGTGCCATTGACCCGGATCGCCTGGATATCCCCCATCTCCCAGCCCTGATCTTCCAGGGTGTACCCCATCTTCTTCAGATCATCGGCCACCTTGCCATTCAACGGCGCATAAGCGTCGTAATAGATAGTGTCCTTAGGCAGCAACTGATGATGCACACGCTGCGCAGCAACGGCCTTCTCCAGCGGCAGGTTGTAGTCATAGAGGTTGTTCAGCACCTGGAAGATCGAGGTGAAAATCCGCGAACCACCCGGCGTGCCCAGAACCAGGGTGACCTGGCCGTCGCGGGTTACCAGCGTTGGGCTCATTGACGAAAGCATGCGCTTACCCGGCTCGATGGCGTTGGCGTCGCCGCCGACCACACCGAAGGCGTTGGCCACGCCAGGCTTGGAACTGAAGTCATCCATCTCGTCATTGAGCAGGAAGCCCGCGCCCTTGACGACCACGCCACTGCCATAGTCCCAGTTCAAGGTGTAGGTGTTGCTGACGGCGTTACCCTGCTTGTCGACGATGGAGAAGTGCGTGGTCTGATGCGGTTCCAGGCCCGGGCGGACTTTCTCCGTCTCAGAGATGGCCGTCGGATTGACCTCCTTGGCACGCTTGACCAGGTAGTCCTTGGCAACCAGTTGCTCTACTGGCACCTTGCTGAAGGCAGGGTCGCCGAGGTAGTCGGCACGGTCGGCAAACACCCGCTTCTCGATTTCGGCCAGCAGGTGGATATAACGAGCCGAGTTCAACTCAACGCCCTTGAAGTCGGCAGCGCGGTTTTCCTTGATGCCCAGCAGTTGCGCCAGCGCGATACCACCGGAGCTTGGCAACGGCGCGGTGTAGACCGTGTTGCCGCGCCAGTCGATACGCATCGGCTCACGCCAGACAGCCTTGTAATCCTTCAGGTCATCTTTGCTGATCAAGCCCTTGTCGGCCTGCATCTGAGCCACCAGCAGGTCGGCGGTCTTGCCCTGATAGAACTCACTGACGCCATTGCTGGCAATACGCTCCAGGGTTTGCGCCAACTCGGGTTGCTTGAAGGTTTCGCCGACCTTCATGCTGCCGAAATAGTCATTGAAGTTGGTGCTGTCCTTGAACAGACCCAGGGCGTCCTCACGGTACTGGTACTGTTTGGAGGCCACTTTAAAGCCATTCCTGGCGTAACCGACTGCTGGGGTCAGCAGCTCGGCCCAAGGCAGCTTGCCGAATTTCTGATGCGCCTCCCATAACCCCATCACCGTACCCGGTACACCAGCGGCACGTGCACCGACCAGGCTGAGGTTCTCGATGACCTCGCCTTTATCGTCCAGGTACATGGTGCGGCTCGCCGCTTTCGGGGCGACCTCGCGGTAGTCGAGGAAATAGGGCTTGCCGTCCATGTACAGGGTCATGAAACCACCGCCGCCGATATTGCCAGCCTCGGGGTAAGTCACCGCCAGCGTGAATGCAGTCGCCACGGCAGCATCCACCGCGTTACCGCCTTTTTTCAGGACTTCGGCGGCTACCTGTGCACCATATTGATCGGGCGCGGCGACCGCGCCACCGTCCAGGGTCACGGCGTAGGCCGAAGAACTGGCGATAATCGCGGCACTGAGGGTCAGGAGTCGGAACATCACAACGCGCATGAAAGCTTCCTTAGTGTTGTTTTCGTTGAACACCCATTAAGGCTGATGTCGAACGACATATCAAACACCGAAGCGAAAACAGCCGCGTTTAGACAGCCTCTGTCGCCGCCAGAAATCTCAACAGGCGTAGACCGCCAGCTTTTGCTGAATGAAATCGAGAAAGCACTGAATGCGCAGGGCCAGTTGCGTATTGCGGTAGTACACCGCATGGATCGGCTGGCGATAGCCGCTGTTGGCATCGGCAAGGATCACCTGCAGGCGTCCGGCACGCACGTCCTCGTGGCTCATGAAGTGCGACAGGCACGCGATGCCTGCCCCGGCCAAGGCCAATTGGCGCAAGGTTTCGCCGCTGGATGCCGACAGGCTCGGACGAATGGGTAGACGATCGCCTTCAGCATGGCGCAAAGGCCAGTGGTTGAGCGTCTCGGTCTGGCTGAAGCCCAACAGCGAGTGCCCGGCCAGGTCTTCAACCTGCCGTGGCGTGCCATGCCGCGCCAGGTACTCGGGGCTGGCCAGGATCTGCAGCGGGCTGCAGCCCAGCGAACGGGCATGCAGGCTGGAGTCGGACAGCTCGCCAATGCGGATCGCCACATCGGTACCCTGCTCCAGCAAGTCAATGATCAAGTCGTCAGTGTTCAACTCCAGTTGGATGTCCGGATAGCGCTCACGGAACTCCTCCACCCACGGGACGATGGCGTGCAGCATGAACGGCGCCGCGGCGTTGATCCGCAACCGCCCGGACGGCGTTTGACGGTGCAACGACAAACGCTCTTCAAGCTCATCCATCTGCGCAAGAATCGCCTTGGCTCGCTCGAAGAAAAACCGGCCCTCCTCGGTCAGGTCCATGCGCCGGGTGGTGCGATTGATCAGCGTGGTACACAGCTTGGCTTCAAGGCGTGACAAGGTTCGACTGACCGCCGATGGGGTCTGCCCGACCTGCTCGGCCGCAGCGGAAATCGAGCCGCACTCGATCACCGAGACGAACACCTGTAACTCATCGGACCTGGCTTTCACGCGAATACCTTGTGCAGCGACCAAACGCTGATTGATAGCGGCTTGCACGGGCTTGTGCAAGCACCCATCAAGCCGGGATCTGGAATACCCGGGCCAGATGCTGCTCATACGCAGTGACGGCAGCAGCGACGTTCGGGCGCTTCATCACATCCACCGCCAGATAAGTCGGCAGCCCCGTCATGCCGAGGAACTGATTAGCCTTGTGAAACGGGAAGTACACGGCGTCCACACCCTTGCCTTCAAAGAAATCGTCAGGGTCATCGAACGCCTGCTGCGGCGCATTCCAGGTGGCCGAAATCATGTAGTGCTTGCCGTGAACAAGGCCGCCACTGCCGTACTTCTGCGACGCGTCGGAACGGGTTCGACCGTCGCTGGCATAGAGGCTGCCGTGACCGGCGGTGAAGACCTCATCAAGGTACTGCTTGACGGTCCAGGGCGCGCCCATCCACCAGCCGGGCATTTGATAGATGATCACGTCCGCCCAGAGAAACTTCTGCACCTCTTCAGCATTGTCATAACCACCGTCGATATAGGTGGATTTGACGTCAAAGCCGGCACGATCCAGAAACGCCAGCGCTGCCTCATGCAGGGTTTCATTCAAGCGGCCATCGGAGTGGGCGAATTTCTTGCCGCCATTGAGCAACAGGACTTTTTTCATCGGGGCCTCATCGGGTGACCGGTCGACGCCATTGGGATAACGAACCGGATTGAATTGAATGCCGGGCAGGTTAGCGACGAACAAAGCCCGGAAAAACCACCTCGACGGCAAAACGCTTTTGACTGGAGCGCACGAATGGAACGCGAATTATTGCAGTCGCGTATCTATTGCAAGGCTGATGGCTTGTGCGCTTCTGGACAGCTTGATGTCGAGTCCAGACAACCGGGGGGCTGAGCCGCCCGCTAGGCTGCGGGTTCACTTCCTCAACCTGCCTGGAGCCCTCATGTCGAAATCGATCGTCGTTCTGCGCGACACCCACCCGTTACCGGTACTCGATGCCTGCAAATGGGAGAAACTCGCCGGAGACCCGCACACCGTCAACCTCAACGCCTATACCAGCGAGGATGGCAGCAAGATCATGGGCACCTGGATCTGCACGCCTGGCAAATGGCGGGTCAATTACGAGAAGTGGGAATACTGCCACTTTCAGGAAGGCTACTGCGTGATCACGCCTGATGGTCAGGAGCCGATCCACTTGCGGGCGGGAGACATCTTCATCGTCGAACCGGGAATGCGCGGCACCTGGGAAGTGGTGGAGACCGTACGCAAGTACTTCGTCTTTGCGTAAGCAAAGCCGACAGGCCAGCTCCTGCATAGGAGCCGGCCTGCCCGTGATCAACGCAGCTTGCTATTCAGGCTTGCGGTAACCTTCGACGATCGCGGAGAAGTCCTTGCCGCCATCACCGCGCAAACTCATCGCTTGATACAACTGCTGCGCCACCGCGCCGAGAATCACCGGCTGGTGAGCCTGGCGTGCCGCCTCAGTCGCCAACCCCAGGTCCTTGAGCATCAGCTCGGCGCCAAAACCGCCGGTATAGCCGCGCGAAGCCGGTGCCGTCTCGATGATGCCCGGCCACGGATTATAGGTATCCGAGCTCCAGCAACGCCCAGTGGAGCTATTGATAATCCCCGCCAGAACCTTGGTGTCGATACCCAGGGCATTGCCCAGCGCCATGGCTTCAGACACCCCCACCATCGAGATACCCAGCAGCAGGTTGTTACAGATCTTGGCGATCTGCCCGGTGCCGACATCGCCACAATGAACGATGTTGCGGCCCATCTGCGCCAGTACCGGCTGCAAGGTGGCAAACAGTTCAGCGCTCGCGCCCACCATGAAGGTCAACGTGCCCGCCTGGGCGCCGCCCGTGCCACCGGAAACCGGCGCATCGGCCAGCGCGACACCCTGCTTGGCGGCGGCGGCCGCAACATCACGGGCCGTCTGCGGGTCGATGGTGCTGCAATCCACTACCGGGGTACCGGCACGCACTCCCGCCAGCACGCCATCTTCACTCAGGTACACGCTGCGCACATGGGCGGCGGCTGGCAGCATGGTAATCACCAGCTCACTGCCTTCTGCTGCTTCCCGTGGCGAAGCACTGACCTGGCTACCCAACTCGGCAAGCTCGGCCAGGATGGTCTTGTTCAGGTCAAACACATTCAGTTGATGCCCGGCCTTGATCAGGTTGCGCGCCATCGGCGCGCCCATGTTGCCCAAGCCGATAAATGCAATACGCATGACGATCTCCTTAGCGCAGGCTGATGGTGGTGTTCACACCGTCGTTGACGCTGTCGTCATCGAACCAACGGGCAGTGACGGTCTTGGTCTGAGTGTAGAACTGCACCACTTGCTTGCCGTAAGGGCCCAGGTCACCGAGCTTGGAACCGCGCGAACCGGTGAAGCTGAAGAACGGAACCGGGACCGGGATTGGGATGTTGATACCAACCTGACCAACATCGATTTCACTCTGGAACTTGCGTGCCGCTGCGCCACTTTGGGTAAACAGGCCAGTGCCGTTGCCAAAGGGGTTGCGGTTGACCAGGGCGATGGCCTCATCAAGGGTGTCGACCTCCAGCACCACCAGCACCGGGCCAAAGATTTCCTGGGTGTAGATCTGCATGTCGGTGGTCACGCCGGAGAACAGGGTCGGGCCAATGAAGTTGCCCTCCTCGTAGCCAGGAACCTTGACGTCGCGACCGTCCAGTTCCAACTTCGCGCCCTCGCGGATACCGCTCTCGATCAAGCCCAGTACGCGCTCCTTGGCACGCTTGGAAATCAGCGGGCCGACATCAGTGCCCGGCTCACTGCCGGCATTGACCTTGAGCTTGGACGCCAGCTCTTTGAGTTCGGGTAGCCATTCACGCGCCTTGCCCACCAGCACGGCAACCGAGGTGGCCATGCAGCGCTGACCGGCCGCACCAAAACCGGCACCCACCAGTGCATTGAGGGTTTGCGTACGGTTGGCATCCGGCAGCACGACGGCATGGTTCTTAGCGCCCATCATCGACTGCACGCGTTTGCCGTGTTGGCCCGCCAGGTTGTAGACGTGGGTACCGACCTCGGTCGAACCGACGAACGAAATGGCCTTGATGTCCTGATGAGTACACAGGGCATCAACCACCTGCTTGCCGCCATGCACAACGTTCAGTACGCCAGCCGGCACACCGGCTTCGATGGCCAGCTCCACCAGCATCATGGTCGACAGCGGGTCCTGCTCGGACGGCTTGAGGACAAAGGTATTACCGCACACGATGGCCATCGGGAACATCCACAGCGGGATCATCGCCGGGAAGTTGAACGGGGTAATGCCGGCACAGACACCGATCGGCTGGCGCAGGGTGTAGGTATCAACACCACCGGCAACGTTCTCGGCAAACTCGCCCATCTGCAAGGTGCCGATGGAGCATGCGTGCTCGACCACTTCCAGGCCGCGGAAGATATCGCCTTCAGCATCAGCGATGGTCTTGCCCTGCTCAGCACTGAGGGTCAGCGCGATGCGCTTGGAATGCTCGCGAATCAGTGCCTGCAGCTTGAGCATGATGCGCATCCGCGCACCAATCGGCGTATCACGCCAGGTCTTGAACGCACGTTGAGCCGCCGCAATGGCCGCATCGACTTCATCGGCAGTGGCAAAGGGTACCCGTGCCAGCACCTGCTGGGTGGCAGGGTTTACCACGTCACGCCATTCTGTGGTTTTCGACTCGACCCACTGGCCGTCGATCAGCAGGCGAACCTGGTCGACCTTGGTCTGGTTGGGCGTAAGGGATGCGTTCATGGGGCTTCTCCTGAATTTGTTGTTAGGGAGAGATCGCCTTCGGCGCGTCAAGCGCGACGGGCACTTGGTCAAGGGGCTGATTTGGAGTATAGATGTGCAAACTTCTAATAAGAACGCACATAAAATCCGGTCCAACATGCAAAAAAACATCACCTCCCTCGGTTCATTGAACTGGGATGACCTGAAGTTCTTCCTCGAAGTGGCCCGTACCCGCAAGGCCAGCAGCGCAGCCAAGCGGCTGGGCGTGGACTACACCACCGTGTCGCGGCGAATCGCCTCATTGGAGGTGGCGCTGGGCACATTACTGTTCGAGAAATCACGTACCAGTGGTTTCGTGCTCACCGCAGAAGGCCAGCGCCTGCTCAGCTATGCCGAGTCCATTGAGAGTACCCTGCACATGGCCTGCGAGCAGGTCTCAGGCTCCGGCGTCGCCCTCTCCGGGCATGTACGCATGGGCTGCACCGAAGGCTTCGGCAGCTTTTTCGTGACCCCGCAGTTGAGCCACTTCCTCGACCACTACCCGGCCATTTCAGTGGACATCCTGCCACTGCCGCACTTCATCAGCCTGTCCAAACGCGAGGCCGATATTGTCATTGCCCTGGAACGCCCGGAACACGGACCGTATGTGTGCTGCAAGCTGTGCGACTACCGACTGCGCCTGTATGCCACCCAGGAATACCTGGACAACCATGCGCCGATTCAACGGGTCAGTGATCTGGCCGATCATTCGTTTATCAGCTACGTCGATGACCTGGCCTTCAGTTCCGAGCTGCTGTACCTGGCCAACCTGTTGCCCGCAGCCAGCGCCAACCTGCGCAGCACCAGCGTGATCGCTCAGTATGTGGCCGCTCAACAGGGCCGCGGGCTGGCTATCTTGCCGTGTTTCCTGGCCGCACAGGATCCGCGCTTGGTACCGATCCTGCCGCAGGAAATAGAGATTACCCGGCAGTTCTGGATGTACTGCCGCGAAGACCTGCGCAAGCTCAAGCGGATCACCCTGTTGTGGGATTACATCCGCGAAGTGACCGAGCTGAACACTGCGCTGTTGATGGGCGAGTCGCGCTCGACGGTGTTTATTGATTAGCTCGTTGATTAATCGGAAGCAACGACAATAGCGACCCGACGATTTTCCGTGCGGCCGGCGGCAGTGTCATTGCTGGCAACCGGCTCACGGCTACCCAGCCCGCGGGTCTCAACGTTTTCCGGGCGCATGCCGACGGCTATCAGCACGCTTGCTGCACTGGCCGCACGGCGTAGCGACAACTGCTCGTTATAACGGGCCTTGCCCGACGAGTCGGTATGACCGTCCACGCGTACCCGCTGAATATCGACCGAGAGCAGCGACTTGCCGATACGCTCGACGATTTTCCGGCTCTGCGCATTCAAGCTGTCCAGGTCACTGCCAAAAAGGACTTTGCCAGGCAAACCGAACATCCAGCCTTCATCGGTCAAAACGAACCCCTCCTGCTTCAGGAGCGCAATTTGTTCAGCACTCAGGCCTTTGGGGGGCACGCTCTGGCAACCCACAAGGGTAACCAAAGCAAGCGTCAGAGCGACAAAATGAAAGCGCAGACGGTTGATAGAACGGCTCACGGTTTAACTCCTGTTTTTTGTGCTAGCCGCAGAGTGCTCCGACTCTGCGTTGTGCCGCCCACCTCGACCGAGGTGCTTGGCGTGATACATGGCGGCATCCGCAGCGCTAAGCAGTTCAGTCGGCGTATCACCATCATCGGGATACACCGCCAGGCCAACACTCAGGGATGAAACCACTACCTGCCCGTCAGGCAGATGAATCGGGGTGCGCATGCTGGCGATGATCTTGTCGGCAATACGCTCGGCATCTTCGGTTCGCTGAATAGGCGCCAGTAGCACCGCAAACTCATCACCGCCCAGGCGCGCGACCAGATCATGCTCACGCAACTGTGCCCGCACCCGATTGGCCACGGTGATCAGCACTTCATCGCCAGCAGCGTGACCGTAGGTGTCATTGATGGTCTTGAAATGATCACTGTCGATAAACAGCACAGCCACAGATTCCTGGCTATGCGACGCGCTACGCAGGGTTCGGCTCAGACGCCCCTCGAAAAACGCCCGGTTCGGCAACCCGGTGAGGCTGTCGTGGCTGGCCTTGTGCGCCAAGGTTGCGTTTTCGCTTTGCAGATGGTGCTGCCAGGTTTCCAGCTCATCAAGCAACGCATTGAAGTCATGGCCCAACTCGTTGAGTTCGGCAATCTGTGCAGGCGGGACGCGCCGGTCAAAGCGACGCTCACAACGTGCCGCATGTGCCACATTGGCAAGGTTGCGCAAAGGGCCGACGATATCGCCGAACAAACGACGCGACAGGGACAACGCACCGAAGGCACTGAGTACGGTACACAGCATGATGCCGATCAGGCCACTGAGCAGAAAGCGCATCAGGCTATCACCCTGGCCGACCAGCTCGATTCGACCGACCTGTTGCCCTTGGTGCAGCACTGGCAGGTTGATGGGATCTTCCAGCAACGTGCTCGCCAGGTGCCGCTTCAACGGCGCCAGCATGCCATCGTCGTGGCGTTGCCAGCGCGCGAGCAGATCGCCGTTATCGTCGAATACCTTCGCGTCGGCGACTTCTTCAGTCGCAGCAATCAGCGCCAGCGCCTCATTGGCCGCACTGCTGTCATTGAACACGACCGAGGCTTCTACGGTGTAGTTGATCGACCGGGCGATCAGGTGCAAGTTGTGGTTGGCGTAGGCTCGTAACGTCAGGACACCCATCAGGGTCAAAGAGATTCCCGCAAGCCCGACAGCCAGCAAGGCAACGCTCAAATGCCGTCGCCCAAGCACCGCACGTAGGGTCAAACGCCCCAGGCTATTGCGCAGGCGGGTCACGGCTGCACCGCCCTACGCCGCGACAGCCGCAGTACGCTGGGGTGAATACGTACGCCGCTGCGGGCGACCGAGTCGAGGTTGACCTCAAATGCCACATGGGTGTCACTGACCCGCAGACAGAACAGGCTGCCCACCGTACAGGAATCGTCCGCTTCGCTGATGCTCAGGAGCGGATGGCCAATGATCTCGCTGAATAACTGACTGCGCGCTTCAGCACTGAGTTTACCGATGTAGACCGCGTCACACTCATCGACAATCCGTGGAGCACCGGTCAGCAGTCGGCGAACCAACACCGGACGGCCAGTGGCCTGGGTGGTCCCTTTGACCAGATCATCGGCATATTCGGTGGGCCCAACCAGGCACAGACGCAGTTGAGCCGGTTCAACCGGCCAACGCGCATAACTGAGAATTCCGAGCACCACCTGCGTGACAGCCTTGGCCCGAAGCTCCGCATGGGCCGCATTACTGTCAGCCTGAGCACAGGCCACGCTGGTACACAGGAAAAGAAAACTGCCCAGCAGTCCAAGCATCCAGCTCATCACACGTCCCGGGATCGGGGCGGCCACGTTCATGTGGGAATTCTCTCAAAATGGGGCACGACAATTGGGCAAAGATAGCACAATGCCCATTTTTCCCGCGAGCCATCCCCCCAAGAGGCAATCCGGAGTGTGGCAGCATCGCCGCACTCAGGTCTGATCCAGCATCAGCCCCGAAAGCCGCTTCACTTTGCGCCGTACCGCCTCCTGAAATACACCCTGCCGCGGTTCAATAAGGCTGAACCAGTGCTTGGCGCGCGTAATACCGGTGTAGATCAGTTCCTTGGTCAACACCGGGTTCAAGGCATCCGGCAAAATCAGCGCGGTATGGGCAAACTCCGAGCCCTGGGACTTATGCACCGTCATCGCGTAAACCGTTTCAACATCGCTCAGCCGGCTTGGCAACACGAAGCGCACACCGCCCTTGCCGTCACTGCGTGGGAACGCAACGCGCAGCACCTGCTTGCCGCCGCTACCTCCCTCCGGCAACCGCAGGGCGATACCGATGTCACCGTTCATCAAACCCAGCCCATAGTCGTTACGGGTCATCAACACCGGGCGGCCCTCGTACCAAACCGCGTCACTGTCGATCAGCCCCGCGCGGGACAAGGCCTGGGTAGCACGCAGGTTCAACCCCTCTACTCCCCAAGGCCCTTTTCGTACCGCGCAAAGCAGTTGAAACGTCTCGAACGCCCGCAATACCGCCAAGGCCCAGTTGCCCCAGCGCGGATCATCCAGCGGGGCATTCTCGGGCGGGCGCTCACTGCCCATCACCTGCAGATAGTACCGATAGCCCTTGGCGTCGCTTTCTCCACGTCCGATACCGTCCAGCAGCAATCGATCAAGTGCTCGATCCTGTTCACTACGCAGGCTCAGCAGGTAAAGATCCGCATGCGTGGCTGTTGCCAACAGCGCCCTCGCCGGCTCAGCTTGTTGAGCGTTGACCAAGCGCGCCAGTTGTCCGATACCGCTACCTTCGCCAAAACGTCGTGAGTGACGCAGCATGACCACTTGCTGGGCCAGAGCATGCTGTTCTGCGGAGCCAGGCTGCAGCCCACTGTCGGCAAGCTGTTCGCCACTGACCTGCTCCAGCCAGCGCTGAGTCTGCGGGCTATAGCAACCCGCCTCGGCATCACGACACAGGTCACCCAGTACCGCACCAGCCTCGACCGACGCCAATTGGTCTTTATCGCCCAACAGGATCAGCCGGGCATGATGCGGCAAGGCTGCCAGCAAGTTGGCCATCATCTCCAAGTCGATCATTGAGGCTTCATCGACCACCAGCACGTCCAACGGCAGCGGGTTGCCCGAGTGGTGACGGAAGTGCCGCGAACCAGGTCGACTGCCCAAAAGACGGTGAACCGTCGAGACCTCGGTGGGAATATGTTCACGCACGGTTTCACTGACAGCCAATTGCTGCACTTGCTGACCAATGGACTCAGTCAGGCGTGCAGCCGCCTTGCCCGTCGGTGCGGCGAGGCGAATACGCAACGGACGCCCCATATCCACTGCGGGAGCCTGAAGTAACGCCAGCAACCGCACGACGGTCGTGGTCTTACCCGTGCCAGGGCCACCGGTGATGATGCTGAACCCCGCACGGGTCGCCAGTGCACACGCAAGCTTTTGCCAATCTACCTGCCCTGCCGGAGCACCGCTCTCGAACAGTTGGTCAAGCCGAGCACGCAAGTCGACCGCGGCAACCTCCTGCTGTGCCAGACGCTGACGCAGGGCGCTGTCGACCTGGCGCTCATAGCCCCAGTACCGTCGCAGGTACAAGCGTTGGCCGCAGAGCACCAACGGTCTGTCTGTCTGCGCGTCATTCCCGGCATGGGCCACCAGCGCACTGCTCGACAGGATTGCACACCAGGTCGCCTGATCCAGGTGCTCAAGCAATTGTGACGGCAGTAACACCGGCCCCGCCAGAAGGTCACCCTCAGGCGGCAGAGACAACGCGAAATCCGGCTCGGCGAGGGTCTCACCCACATCCAGGCAGACATGCCCATGCCCTAACTGATGGCTGGCAAGTGCGGCGGCCAGCAACACCCGAGGGTCGGCACGCCCGTCGAGCTCGCCAAGAAACGCAACAAAGGCCCGGTCCAGAGCACGTAACCAACCGCGCTCAACCCAACGGTCAAGCAGGATCAGCAGATCGTGGATCTCGCTCAAGGGGCGCAGGGCCGACAACTGTTGCGCGTCCAGCGGCATTGGCAAAAGGTCGGTAAAGGTACGGCTCATGGCTGCTCTCCAAACAGGTCCTGTTGTTGCGGCTGCCAATCGCCACGAAACAGTGCATCCAGTTGCTCAATCAATTCCCGTGGTGGTTTGACGAAGTACACGCCTCTGGACGACGAACGCGCCCCACGCAGGAACATGAACACGGCACCGCCAACATGCTGGTCATAGTCGTAATCGGGCAGGCGAACACGCAACTGCCGGTGCAGGGCCAACAGATAGAGGACGTACTGCAAGTCGTACCGATGCTCAAGAATCGCCGTTTCCATGGCCTGTTCGCTGTAGGCGGAATCCTCCGCGCCCAGCCAGTTGGATTTGTAATCGGTCACGTAGTAGCGACCGTCATGTTCGAAGGCCAGGTCAATAAAGCCTTTGAACATGCCATTGAGCAGTGCCGGCTTGGCGGCTGCACGGTTTTCGCCGTTATGGGTGTACTGCGCCACCAGGCGATCAAGGCAGGCGACATCCACCTGATGGCTGGCGAACCAGAACTCCATCTCGATCTGGTACTGGTGTAGCTCGCCCAGGACCACGGGCGGGCTGTTCGGCGCCAACGGCATTGGCGTCTCGATCAGTTGCCCCAACGAGTGGTTCAAGGTGTTAATCCAGCCCGTCCAGCCACGCCGATTGCAGCGTTGTGCAACGGTCTTTTCCAGCAGGTGCGGCTGCTCACGGACACGGGCAAAGCCTTCGCGCCCCGCCCATTCCAGCAAGCCATGAAGAAAGGTACCCGGATTGGGGCCACGGGGAAAACGGTGGAGATCACTGCCACCGGGCAACGCTTCAGAAAGCACCAGCGGATCGGCACGCTCATCGTCGAGCAGTTGCTGCGCCTGGGAGCTGTCCAACGCCAGAAGGTCTTCACCGATATGCAGCGCACTGTAGGAGGCAATCCACCAGTTCTCGGCAGCACGGCGGCGGGGTAGTCTCTGGGGTGCCAGCTCGGCCGTATTTCGCGTTGCGGTAAAGCACGCTGCCTCTGCCTCGGGCAATACTTCACAGCGAATTGCCGGGGCCCCATCGCTGAGCGCCGCCAGCCATTGCCCGAGCGCTGCCGAGTTCTCCAAGGGCACACCGCCCCCCAGCAAGTAGCCCAGCGCCGATCGGTGCAGCAGTGACTCCTTGCTGGTCCCCCGCTTGAGGTCAGCCACGCCCAGCCAGCACGCATGACGTGCGCGCGTCAGGGCGACATAAAGCAACCGCAGGTCCTCGGCCAGACGCTCATCATCGGCCAGCGCAATCTGCTCAGCGTTAGGCGTCAGGGTCAGTTGAGCCTGACGCTCACTGTCGTGCCAGGCCAGTGGCAGGCGCTTGCCATCAACCGGTTTGGTACTGCACACGAATGGGAGAAACACCAACGGATACTCAAGCCCCTTGGACTTGTGAATGGTCACGACCTTGACCAGTTGTTCATCACTTTCCAGGCGCAGAATCTGCTCTTCAGCCGTCTGGCCGCCAGAGGCCAGGTGTTCGCTCAGGTGACGAATCAGTGCCTGCTCGCCATCCAGCTCGGTTGCCGCCTGCTGCAACAGCTCTGCAAGGTGCAGGAGGTTGGTCAGTACCCGCTCGCCATCGCTGCGTGCGATCAGCACCTGCGGCAAATTGAAGTCATGCAGCAGGCGGCGCAGCATCGGTAGAACGCCCTGAGTACGCCACAGGTGCCGGTACTCACGGAATGTCATCACCCAACGTTCCCAGTCCAACTCATCCTGGTTCAGTTGATCCAACGCGCTCAGTGGCAAGTTCAAGGTAACACTGGCCAGCGCGGCTTTAAGCAAGCGCTCTGCATCCGGCTCGGCACAGGCCTTGAGCCAGGACAACAGGTCATGGGCCTCCTGGGCGGAGAACACCGAATCCTTGTCCGACAGGTAAACACTACGCACCCCACGTGCGGCGAGTTCTTCGCGAACCAGCTGCGCCTCTCGGCCGTCGCGAACCAGAATGGCGATATCGGAAGGCTGGCAGCCCCGCAGCTCGCCCTCAGCCTGCACAAAACCACTGCGCCCCTGCTGCCCGCCGCTAAGCAAGGCGACAATGGCAGTGGCACAACTGGCAGCCATTTGTTTCCGGTAGACCGCAGCCGAAACCGGCTCGTCACTGACAAGCTGCCAGATGTTCAGGGCCGGCACGACCTGACCGCCGACCTGCAGCGTCTCCTTTCGGCCTTGAGCCTTGACCGCCTGGAACGGCACCGGGTTGTCGTCTTCGCGCCGGAACAGGAAAGCGCCGGCGCCCTGCGTACGGTGCTCCGCACGCTGGAACACATGGTTGACTGCAGTAACCATGGCCTGGCTGGAACGAAAGTTGGTATCGAGTGTATGCAATCGACCCGCGGTGGCCTCACGGGCTCGCAGGTAGGTAAAGATGTCTGCACCACGGAACGCATAGATAGCCTGCTTGGGATCTCCAATCAGGAAAAGCCCGGTCTCGCGCAGGTTTTCTTCAATGCGGTAAATGCGCTGAAAGATCCGATACTGGACGGGGTCGGTATCCTGGAATTCGTCGATCAGCGCGATGGGGAATTGCTCACGAATCAACCCGGCCAGGCGTTCACCAGCAGGGCCACTCAAGGCACTGTCGAGTCGCAACAGCATGTCGTCGAAGCCCATTTCAGCACGGCGCCGCTTTTCTTGCTCAAAGCGAGAGCCGACCCAGGCCGCCGCATGCTCCAGCAGGCTGGCATCTGGAGTCGGCAGGGCCTGTAAACGCTCGCGCAGGGTCGACATGGCCTCAAGGGCCGGGTGCCGGGGCGGCTCACCTTTCCAGGCTTCTGCCATGCCCTCCGGTGTAAAGCGGGTGAAGCCAGTGCCGAGGTCGAGTTCCTCAGCCTGCTCTTCAGTAGCCCACACCCGCAGCTTTTCACACCAGGGCTCGAAGTAACGCGCCTGCATCTTGCGCCCGTCGACCTGCTTGGCTGCGAGACCTTCATGGCAGAGCTGCAACAACTCGGCAGCCCATTGAGCCCAAGGCGCTTTCAACTCACGCAGGTACTCGGCACGTTGCTGTAGAACGCCGTCGATCAGTGCCTGCGGCTCCTCGGCGTCACTGGCCACCCGCTGGCGACCAAACAGCGCGCGCACCTTGGGAAGCAAGGCATCGGGGCTGCCCCAGTTGGCTCGCACCCACTGCAAAGCGTCGCCCTGCATGCCATAACAGAAGCGGCGCCAGTAATCGCGCATGACCTGGCCCAGCAGATCACTGTGGTCGGTCTCCAGGGTTTGGGTAAACAGGCTGCCGCTGTCGAACGCATGCTCACGCAGCATGCGTTGGCACCAGCTGTGAATGGTCGAAACCGCAGCCTCGTCCATCCACTGCGCCGCGACCTCAAGCCGATTGGCACAGGCCGCCCAATGCTGGGGATCAAACTGCTCGCGCAGTTGTTGCAGCAGGCTGTCGGCTTCCAGCAGATCCCCGCGGAAAAAGCGAGCGGCCTCTGCCAGACGCGTACGAATACGCTCGCGCAACTCCTTGGTTGCGGCGTCAGTGAACGTCACCACGAGAATCTGTGGCGGCAACAACTCACGACCGAAACCCTGCTCGCCACCATGCCCCAACACCAGGCGCAGATAGAGGGCGGAAATGGTGAAGGTTTTGCCAGTGCCAGCGCTGGCTTCAATCAGTTGGCTACCGTGCAACGGAAAGCTCAGGGCCAAAGGCGGTTGTGGTTCAAGCATCATGAGCGGCCCTCCTCACGGCCAACAGACTGCCAGCCGGCGTCGTACAGTGGACGGTAAAGCGATTCACACCAGCCTTCGAATTCCTCACTGGCCGTGAGGGTGGCGAAATCACTGAACTGTCGAGCCAGCGCAGTGCTTTCGCTGCGCTCGCCATCATGGCTGATGCCATCACCGTCATAGGCTTTGGCTGCTGCCGCCAGTGCCTTGTCTGGATCACTTTGCTCAAGCCAGGCGAAAGCAGTCTTCGCCGCCACGGGCAGCGGTGACGACATACCGGCCTGTCGAGCCAACAACAGGTGGCCCAGAAACTGCTCGGCAGCGTCCTTTTCCAATGGCTTGAGCAACAAGGTCTGATCGCTGGCCACCACCGCCGTGTGCAAGGGCAGCCCCACGGCACACGCGGCCAGGTGCATGACCCAACTGTGAATCAAGCGGTGCCACTTCAAGGTACGGCCGCTGCCGATGGTGTTAGGTAACGTAGTGATGCTCAACAGGTCATCGCCCTCTCGGCGATAGACTTGGCCCAGCCAGCCATCAAGACGCAAGTGACGGTACTCGAAACGAATGGGCAGGGCGCTGTCGACCCGATGCGGCCACTGCTCCAAAAGCTGGCGATGACGCTGCAACAGGTCGGGCAACGGTTCAATGAGTTCGTCACGCAGGCAATCACCGAAACCGGCCATCGGCAGCACGCCACGCCCTTGCAGGCGGTTGGCCTGAGCCAGCAGCGCGCGCTCGCTGTCGTGCGTGTCGGCCAGGGCTGCAGCCAACAGGTTCTCACTCAAGCTGTAGCGCTGCAGCGCATCAAGCACAAAGGGCTCCTCATCAGCCAGCGGTGCCTGAGCAGACTCAAAGAACACCTTCAAACGCTGACTGAAAAAATGCCGTACGGGATGCCTTAGAAAATCCTGCAGCAATGGCAAGGTCAGTGGCTCGTCGGCCACGAAAGGCTCCAAGGCAGGCGGCTCAATGGCTTCCCCCGCATCCGTCAGATGCAACGCACGCCACTCATTGGCATAACTGAACAGACCACTGCCCTGATGGAAGTAGCGAGCACTGAAGGGTTGCAGTGGATGCTCGACCGTCAACGCATGGAGCAGCGAGTCCATGTCCTGCGCTTCGCCACCAGCAAGCGTCCAGCCAGCTGCCAGATGATCACGCAATTGCCCGATCAGTACCGACGCCGGGCGCTCGCTGTTGTCACGAATACTGCGCCCGACCCAACTGACGTAGAGTTGATCGCGTGCCGACAGCAGCGCCTCCAGCAACAAGTAACGGTCATCTTCGCGGCGCGAGCGATCACCCGGGCGGTAGTCACTGCCCATGAGGTCGAAGTCCAGAGGCGGCTGGGCTCGCGGATAGTCGCCGTCGTTCATCCCCAGCAGACAGATCACCTTGAAGGGGATTGCCCGCATCGGCATCAGGGTGCAAAAGTTCACGGAGCCGGCGAGGAAGCGTTGCGACAGGCGCCCCTGATCAAGCCCGGCCAGCCAGGCTTCACGTACCACCGTCAGCGGCAGCAAATCTTCAAGGCCGACCATCTCGCAGGTCTCTAGCCAGTCCTCACACAGCGACTGCAACTGCACCAGCAGATAGTCGTCATGCTCGTTTTCTGCACGGAAAAACACCTGCAGCAACGCATTCAAACGCGCTCCCCAGTTACCTGCAGAGGCCGGGCTGGACAGTTCGCGATAAGCCACCTCCAGTGCATCAATGAGGGCAACCAGCGGGCCGATCAACGCCGCGTCCAGCCCACCGATCTCATCGTAGGGCTCGATGCCGTCACAGCTTGCTCCGGCACCTACGGCATACCCCAGCAGCATGCGGCGCAAACCGAAATGCCAGCTGTTCTGTTCCAGTCCGGCAGGTAACTCAAGAGTCGCCCGCTGCTCGGCATTCAAGCCCCAGCGCACTCCCGCACCTTCAATCCATCGATGCAGTGTCGGTAGGTCACTTTCCTTAATCCCGAAACGCGCCCTGAGGGCCGGGACGTCGAGCAGATCAAGAATCTCGCTGACCGGGAAGCGGCTGTCGGGAAGCTTGAGCAGATGCTCCAGGGCGATCAGCAGCGGATCGCGGCCACGCTGCCCCTGATCGGCCAAGGTGAAGGGGATGAAACGTGAATCGTCACGGGCGATCTGCCCAAATACGGCACGAATATGCGGAGCATAGGTATCAACATCCGGCACCATCACAATCACATCGCGAGGGCGCAAGGTTGAATCCGCACTGAAGCGAGCTAGCAACTGATCGTGCAGGATCTCAACTTCTCGCTGCGGGCTATGCGCAATATGAAACCTGATCGAGCGATCCTTGAGTGGGTCGACGCTTGGCCACAGCGCGCGCGTCTCGGTCAGTGGCCGCAGCTCGAGGATGTCGTCCTGCAACTGGTTGAGCAGATTCTGCGGTTCGCTGTCGCTGAAGAGGTCAATACGCCCTTCGCTGAACGCCGCACGATAACTGTTCGGGTCGTCATAACTGTCGAGCAGGTTGATGTAATCCCTGCCCTGCTTACCCCACGCCGCCAACAACGGGTGGGCATGCTGGTGCAGTACATCGGCATCGATCATTGCCGGGGTGCCACTCTTACGCTGCTGACGCTTGTACTGGTGACGCAGAAGGTCCTTGTCCGCGACGATATCAGCCCAGTGGTGTCGGCAAGGGTTGAGTACACACAGCAGCACCTGACTGAAACGAGATAGCCCCGCGAGCGCCTCAAGCGCCTGGGCCGGCAACGAAGAAATACCGAAGACGATAACCCGTGACGGCAAGCCGGCAGGGGCTTCCTGCAATTCGTTGATACGCTGAATAAAGCGCTGATGAACACCCGCACGACTCTGCGCCATGCCTTCAGTACCGACGTCCAGCAACAGCGCTCGCCACAATTCGGCCTGCCAGCAATTAGCCGCAGGCAAGGGCTTCGACTCACCACGTGCGGTGCGTAGCAGGTGGTGCCCTTCTGCCCAGTCCTGCAACCAGTCGGCGCGGTACACCTGATACTGGTCGAACAGATCAGCCAAGCGCTCTGCGAGTTGATAGCGCTTGCGCAAATCGGCATCGTCGGTCAAAAAACGCTGCAACGGCTCAAAATGCGGCCGATCAATGACCTCAGGTAGTAGACGCATCAAACGCCAGGTCAGCGGCGCCTTGTCGAGTAACGAGGTTTCCGGAATCTCCTCACGCCCCAACACTTTGCGGTACAGCTGCCACATGAAACTGCCAGGCAGTTGCACGTCAATGGCAGCAGCAATACCGCAACCGCCCTGATCATCTTCTTCAGGATCTTCAGCCAGAGCCAACTTCAACCACTGTGCAATGCCGTTGCTTTGCACCAATGCGATCTCATTCTCCAGCGGCAACAGCGGATTGCGGCGCATCCAGCCCACGACCAGGCTTCGCAGTTCATCCAGACGGTTGCCATGAACCACCATAAAGCCGGGCTGTAGATTGGAGGTGTGCGGCATGGGTATCCCTTGGTGCGATGTGAAGAGGCTCGAACCTTAGCATGAGCTGCAGAGACAGGCCTCGCTGGCGATGTTTTCCAGGCCACAAAGACAAAACCCCTACCTGCATGTGCAGATAGGGGTTTCGGAATTTAATCTTGACGATGACCTACTCTCACATGGGGAAACCCCACACTACCATCGGCGATGCATCGTTTCACTGCTGAGTTCGGGATGGGATCAGGTGGTTCCAATGCTCTATGGTCGTCAAGAAATTCTGTGTACCAGACCGTCTTTCGACGCTCCAGCAAATCGGGTATGTGATAGTTGTGAGTCGCAAACTTTCGGTTCGTTTCGTCTTCACAACACCGCAATCTGGCCTTTCGACGCAAATTGCTTGGGTGTTATATGGTCAAGCCTCACGGGCAATTAGTATTGGTTAGCTCAATGCCTCACAGCACTTACACACCCAACCTATCAACGTCGTAGTCTTCGACGGCCCTTCAGGGAGCTCAAGGCTCCAGTGAGATCTCATCTTGAGGCAAGTTTCCCGCTTAGATGCTTTCAGCGGTTATCTCTTCCGAACATAGCTACCCGGCAATGCCACTGGCGTGACAACCGGAACACCAGAGGTTCGTCCACTCCGGTCCTCTCGTACTAGGAGCAGCCCCTCTCAAATCTCAAACGTCCACGGCAGATAGGGACCGAACTGTCTCACGACGTTCTAAACCCAGCTCGCGTACCACTTTAAATGGCGAACAGCCATACCCTTGGGACCGGCTTCAGCCCCAGGATGTGATGAGCCGACATCGAGGTGCCAAACACCGCCGTCGATATGAACTCTTGGGCGGTATCAGCCTGTTATCCCCGGAGTACCTTTTATCCGTTGAGCGATGGCCCTTCCATACAGAACCACCGGATCACTAAGACCT
>NZ_CP024478.1:0-740000 GCF_002753995.1 Pseudomonas sp. HLS-6 | reverse complement strand
AAATAGGCCAAAACAAGAGAGGGGAGGCCTTACGGCCTCCCCTCTCTTTCTAGCCGCACTTACAGGCTTGGGAATGCGAACTGCGAAGCCTCATGGCTGGCGCGTTGTGGCCAGCGCTGAGTGATTGCCTTGCGGCGGGTGTAGAAACGCACCCCATCCGGGCCATATGCATGCAGGTCACCGAACAGCGAACGCTTCCAGCCACCAAAGCTGTGGTAAGCCACCGGTACCGGCAGCGGCACGTTGACACCGACCATACCCACTTCGATTTCGTCGCAGAACAAGCGAGCGGCCTCACCGTCGCGGGTGAAGATACATGTGCCATTGCCGTACTCGTGCTCGTTGATGAGCTGCATTGCTTCCTCCAGGCTGTTAACCCGTACGACGCACAGCACTGGCCCGAAGATCTCTTCTTTATAGATGCGCATCTCTGGCGTCACGCGGTCAAACAGGCAGCCCCCCAGGAAGAAGCCTTCCTCATGACCGGCGACACTCAGGCCGCGACCATCAACAACCAGTTCGGCACCGGCCTTGAGACCGTCTTCCACATAGCCTGCCACCTTGTCGCGATGCTGCCCGGTAACCAACGGCCCCATGTCCAGACCACAGGAAGTGCCTGCACCGATTTTCAGCGCCTTGATCTGTGGCACCAGCTTGGCCACCAATGCATCAGCGACCTGGTCACCGACACATACGGCAACCGAGATCGCCATGCAACGCTCGCCACAGGAACCGTAAGCGGCACCCATCAGTGCGCTGACCGCGTTATCCAGGTCGGCATCCGGCATCAGTACTGCGTGGTTCTTCGCACCACCCAGCGCTTGTACGCGCTTGCCACGGGCAGCGCCTTCTTTATAGATATACTCCGCGATTGGCGTAGAACCTACAAAGCTCAGTGCTTTGACTTCAGGTGCTTCAATCAGGGCATCCACGGCAACCTTGTCGCCGTGCACCACGTTGAGCACACCGTCAGGCAGGCCAGCCTCTTGCAACAGTTGAGCAATCAGTAACGTCGAGCTTGGGTCACGCTCAGACGGTTTGAGGATGAAGCAGTTGCCACAAACGATAGCCAGTGGGTACATCCACAGTGGAACCATCGCCGGGAAGTTGAACGGAGTGATGCCGGCAACCACACCCAGCGGCTGAAAGTCGGACCAGGCGTCAATGTTCGGGCCGACATTGCGGCTGTACTCACCCTTCAGTACTTCGGGTGCGGCACAGGCAAACTCAACGTTCTCGATACCCCGCTTCAGTTCACCAGCGGCGTCTTCCAGGGTCTTGCCGTGCTCTTCGCTGATCAACTGGGAGATACGCGCTTCGTTCTTTTCCAGCAGTTGCTTGAAGCGGAACATTATCTGAGCGCGTTTAGCCGCGGGTGTATTGCGCCAGGCCGGAAACGCTGCCTTGGCGGCATCGATAGCCTGTTGGACCGTTTCCTTGCTGGCCAACGCTACCTTGTGGATAACCTGGCCAGTGGACGGGTTAAAGACCTCGGCGGTACGTTCGCCGCCAGACACCAGGTCGCCGTTGATCAAATGTTGAACAATGCTCATGCAGAACTCCAGAGAGGGTGCTAGTCCAGGCGCGGGGCTGCCCGCGCCTGCTACTTATATATAGAAGGGCTCAGTCGACCTGGTTCAGCGCTTCGCCGACTGCATCGAACAGACGGTCCAGCTCCTGCGGCTTAGCGTTGAAGGTTGGTCCGAACTGCAGGGTGTCACCGCCGAAGCGGACGTAGAAACCGGCTTTCCACAGTTTCATCGCTGCTTCATAAGGGCGAACGATGGCATCGCCGTCACGCGCAGCAATCTGGATCGCACCCGCCAAGCCGTAGTTACGAATATCAACGATGTTCTTCGCACCCTTCACGCCGTGCAGCACGCTCTCGAAGTGCGGCGCCAGCTCAGCGGCAGCCTGAACCAGGCCTTCTTTCTGCAACAGGTCCAAGGCCGCAATACCTGCCGCGCAGGCAACTGGGTGCGCCGAGTAGGTATAGCCATGGGGGAACTCCACTGCATACTCGGGAGTCGGCTGGTTCATGAAGGTCTGGTAGATCTCAGTACTGGCAATCACGGCCCCCATCGGAATGGCGCCGTTTGTGACCTGCTTGGCGATACACATCAGGTCTGGCGTAACACCAAAGGCCTCAGCGCCAAAGTTCGCCCCCATGCGACCAAAACCGGTAATCACTTCATCGAAGATCAGCAGAATGTTGTGCTGGTCACAGATCTCGCGCAAACGCTTCAGATAACCCTTCGGTGGCGGCAATACGCCTGCAGACCCTGCCAGCGGCTCAACGATCAGCGCAGCAATGTTCGAGGCGTCATGCAGCTCGATCAGCTTGAGCATCTCATCGGCCAGGGCGATACCGCCTTCTTCAGGCATACCCTTGGTAAAGGCGTTGCTGGCCAGCACGGTGTGAGGCAGGTGATCGACGTCCAGCAACTGGCCGAACATCTTGCGGTTGCCATTCACCCCGCCGAGGCTGGTACCGGCAATGTTCACTCCATGATAGCCACGGGCACGACCGATCAGCTTGGTCTTGGTCGCCTGACCTTTCAGGCGCCAGTAGGCACGCACCATCTTCACGGCGGTGTCGGCGCACTCAGAGCCCGAGTTGGTATAAAAAACGTGGTTCAGATTGCCCGGGGTCAGGTCGGTGATCTTCTCGGCCAGTTGGAACGACAGCGGATGACCAAACTGGAAGGCTGGCGAATAGTCGAGGACACCCAACTGACGCGACACGGCTTCCTGGATTTCCTTGCGGGTATGGCCCGCACCACAGGTCCACAAGCCCGACAGTGCGTCGTAGATCTTGCGGCCCTTGTCATCGGTCAGATAACTGCCTTCAGCGGCGACGATCAGGCGCGGATCACGCTGGAAGTTACGGTTGGCGGTATACGGCATCCAGTGCGCATCCAGCTTGAGCTGGCTGGCCAGACCGTTCGGTGCGTGTTCAGGCATGTTCATCGGACAAACCTCGCAAGGCGATTGGGTGATATGTGTTGTTGCAGCTAAGTTGTCACGGCTATAAAGTCTGAAAAAGCCTACTTTTCTAATCTTTAGATAACCGAGTACTAAACTATGAGCCGTCGCCCGGAGCCCCTTGCCCAGGTCAGTGATTTCGATATTCGCTTGCTGAAGATCTACCGCAGCGTGGTGGAGTGCGGCGGCTTTTCGGCTGCCGAGAACGTACTGGGCATTGGTCGATCGGCAATCAGCCAGCAGATGAGCGACCTGGAGCAACGCCTTGGCTTGCGCTTGTGCCAGCGGGGCCGTGCCGGTTTCTCGCTGACCGAGGAAGGCCGCGAGGTCTATCAATCCGCCCTGCAGTTGCTCAGCGCCCTTGAGAGTTTTCGTACCGAAGTCAACGGCCTGCACCAGCACCTGCGAGGCGAGCTGAACATTGGCCTGACCGACAACCTGGTCACCCTTCCACACATGCGGATCACCCATGCCTTGGCACAACTCAAGGATCGTGGCCCCGACGTGCGTATCCAGATCCGCATGATTGCACCCAGTCAGGTCGAGCAAGGTGTGCTGGACGGCAGCCTGCATGTTGGCGTGGTACCACAAACCAGCCCGCTCTCCGGGCTGGAGTACGAGCCACTGTACAGCGAGCGCTCACTGCTCTACTGCGCCGTGGGGCATCCATTGTTCTACGTCGACGATCGCCAACTCGACGACGAACGCCTGAACACCCAGGACGCCATTGCTCCGACGTTTCGCTTGCCCGCCGACATTCAGGCTCACTATCAAGTGCTCAACTGCACCGCCAGTGCCTCGGACCGCGAGGGCATGGCCTTTCTGATCCTGACTGGGCGCTACATCGGTTATCTGCCAGACCATTACGCCAGTTCCTGGGTACAACAGGGACGATTGCGAGCCCTCAAAGCCAGCGAACGCTTTTATGATTTGGGGTTGTCATGGGTAACCCGTAAAGGCCGCCGACCACACCTGGTACTGGAGAACTTTCTGGAAAGCCTTGCCGCGACCCGCTAAGAGGCTGGCACAGCAGTACCAAACACCCAAAAAAACACGAAGATTGCGTTTTTTAGCGGGTAGATGCTTGCCTGATAGCCGTGACTGGGTTATCTGTTGCTCTGCATTTACTTCGTATTTTCCGGAAACGCCCCATGACCCTGGAAGTCCCTGCGCATCGCCTGACAGCCTCCGGCAAACCTGCTGGTCGCATACGCCAAAAGAACGAACAAGCTATTCTCAAGGCCGCCGAAGACGAGTTCGCCCGTCATGGCTTCAAAGGCACCAGCATGAACACCATTGCGCAGAACGCCGGGCTGCCCAAGGCCAACCTGCACTACTACTTCACCAACAAGCTGGGGCTTTACGTTGCGGTGCTGAGCAACATCCTCGAACTATGGGACAGCACCTTCAACACCCTGAACAGCGATGACGATCCCGCTGTTGCGCTGAGCAACTATATTCGCACCAAGATCGAGTTTTCGCGGCGCAACCCACAAGCCTCACGCATCTTCGCCATGGAGATCATCAGTGGCGGCCAGTGCCTGAGCGAGTACTTCAACCAGGACTATCGCACCTGGTTCCAGGGGCGGGCAGCGGTCTTCCAGAGCTGGATCGACGCTGGCAAGATGGACCCCGTCGATCCAGTACATTTGATCTTCCTGTTATGGGGCAGTACCCAGCACTACGCAGACTTCGCTACCCAGATCTGCCAGGTCACCGGCCGTAGCCGCCTGACCAAGCAGGACATGGAAGAAGCCAGCAACAACCTTATCCACATCATCCTCAAAGGCTGTGGCCTGACACCTCCCAATTGAACATCGTTTATGCCTTCAACTCTGTTGGACACCTGCGAGTTTCGCGAAGAAATCCGTAAAAGCCGCTTCATTACCCTCGCAGGCCCGATCAGTAGCCCAACTGAAGCTCAACAATTCATTGAGCGACACAGTGATCTGGCTGCAACCCATAACTGCTGGGCCTGGAAAATCGGTCAGCAGTACCGTAGCAGCGACGATGGCGAGCCTGGTGGTACCGCAGGTCGGCCAATTCTCGCCGCCATTGAAGCCCAGGACTGCGACCAGGTCGTTGTGCTGGTGATCCGCTGGTACGGCGGTATTCAATTAGGTACTGGAGGCTTGGCACGGGCTTACGGTGGTGGCGCCAACAAGTGCCTGCAGCAGGCCGATAAAAGACGCCTGGTCAGCCGAGTCGGCCTGCACTGCAGTTGCACGTTCAGCGAACTGGCACTGCTCAAACTACGCGTCGCAGAAGTCGACGGCCTGGTGCTGGATGAGCAATTCACCGCCAATGGCGTCGACGTGCAGATTGCCCTTGGCGAAGCGCACATCGAGCCTCTCCAGCGCCAATTGGCGGACCTCAGCCGCGGCCGGATCCTGTTGGAACGTACCTGACAGTTGCCCACATCCACTGTGGGCCTGGCTGTGGATAAGCTCTGAGCATTCCTCTACAGCCCTTTTAAAACGTGGCCTGCAAGCAAACGATCATATTTTGATCAATATTTGATGACAGCGCTTCAATTGCCCGAAAATCAGACGCTTAGGTTGATTTATAGCCAATCGAAGACTGCCCACTGACGCTTATACCTCTGTTTTCGCCTTGCACACAGATACTGTGGAGCAACCTGTGGATAAACCGTGTACGCCTTAGCCAAGCGCTTGAACGGTCACGCCTGTGGCAAGCTGGTTGTTTTTTGAGCAATCCTGACACTCAGTGCAACGTCATGACGAAGGCGCCCCGCCGCGTCATCGCGACCGAACTGCACCTTGGCTGAAGGCTGGAGTATGCTTCAAGGTCACTCCCAAATGAGCCTCGGCACATGCATTGGTAAATGCCCTCAACCCTGCAGTGTGAGCGGCAATGCCGTGCGCCTCCTTGAAAGGAACCCTACGCATGAGCACCCAGAAAAACGCATTGATCATTGGCGCGTCACGCGGCCTGGGCCTTGGCCTGGTGCAGCGTCTGAACGAAGAAGGCTGGAACGTCGTAGCCACCGTCCGCGACCCGCAAAAAGCCGCTGCGCTGAACGCAGTGCCGAATGTTCAGGTCGAGACACTGGAGATGAACAGCAGCGCCCAACTTGACGCGCTTCAACAGCGCCTCAAGGGGCAGACCTTCGACCTGTTGTTCATCAACGCCGGCGTCAAGGGCCCGGACAACCAGAACGCTGAGCACGCGAACCTCGATGAGGTCGGTCAACTGTTCATGACAAACGCTGTAGCGCCCATTCGTGTCGCCCAGCGCTTTGCCCATCAGGTAAAGACAGACGGGGGCGTGATCGCCTTCATGAGCTCAATCCTAGGCAGTATCAGCATTCCCGATGCGCCAGAGCTGGCCTTGTACAAAGCCAGCAAGGCCGCGCTGAACTCCATGATCAACAGTTTCTACGGCCCCCTGGAAATCCCCGGCCTGACCGTATTGGCCATGCACCCGGGTTGGGTCAAGACCGACATGGGCGGTGAAGGTGCCGAAATTGATGTCGCCACCAGCACCCGTGGCATGGTTGAACAGGTCAAGGCAAACAGCGGCCGGGGTGGCCTGTATTTCATCAACTACAAAGGCGAGCCCCTGATCTGGTGAATTGAATCACCACCGCTGAAACAGTAGACTCCAGGTCTCGCCTCCATGGCGGACCTGGATCAGCAGACAGGGCAAAACTGAGCTGGCTAACCTGAACCCACTTTCAGAGGAGCCGGCACCATGCCTGCGACCCGCATCTGGTTGAAAAACCCCCTCGCCATCTTCACCGCCAACACCCTTGACGCCCGCGGCGGCCTGGTGATCGAAAATGGCCGTATCCACGAAGTTCTTGGCTTGGGACAATCTCCCGCCGCCCCCTGCGATCACGTCTTCGATGCCCGCGAGCACGTACTGCTGCCCGGGTTGATCAACACCCATCATCACTTCTACCAGACCCTCACCCGCGCATGGGCGCCAGTGGTCAACCAGCCACTGTTCCCCTGGCTCAAAACGCTCTACCCGGTCTGGGCTCGTCTGACCCCCGAGCGGCTTAAAGTGGCCACCCAGGTTGCGCTGGCTGAACTGTTATTGTCGGGCTGCACAACGGCAGCCGATCACCACTACCTGTTTCCCGAAGGCCTGGAAGAGGCCATCGATGTGCAAGTCGAAAGTGTGCGGGAACTGGGTATGCGTGCCATGCTCACACGCGGCTCGATGAGCCTGGGCGAGGCCGATGGGGGGCTGCCGCCGCAGCAAACCGTGCAACAGGGCGAAGTGATCCTGGCGGATAGCCAGCGACTTATCCACAACTACCATGAGCGTGGCGACGGCGCGCAGATCCAGATTGCCCTGGCCCCTTGCTCGCCCTTCTCGGTCACCCGCGAAATCATGCAGGCCAGCGCCAGCCTGGCGGAAGAACTGGATGTACGCCTGCATACACACCTGGCAGAAACCCTGGACGAAGAAGACTTCTGCCTGCAACGCTTCGGCCTGCGCACCGTCGACTACCTGGACAGTGTCGGCTGGCTTGGGCCACGCACCTGGCTGGCCCACGGCATTCATTTCAACCCCGATGAAATCGCCCGCCTCGGCAAAGCCGGCACGGGCATCTGCCATTGCCCGAGTTCCAACATGCGCCTGGCATCGGGTATCTGCCCGACCATGGACCTTAGCAATGCCGGTGCGCCGGTCGGGCTGGGTGTGGATGGCTCTGCGTCCAACGATGCCTCCAACATGATGCTGGAAACTCGCCAGGCCCTGTACCTGCAACGCCTGCGCTATGGTGCGCAAGCCATTACGCCGGAACGGGTACTGGGCTGGGCAACCCGAGGCTCAGCACAATTGCTCGGGCGCAACGACATCGGCGAACTGGCGCCGGGTAAACAGGCCGACCTGGCCCTGTTCAAACTCGACGAACTGCGCTTCTCCGGCAGCCACGATCCGCTCTCAGCCCTGCTGCTGTGTGGCGCAGACCGCGCTGATCGAGTGATGGTCGGTGGCCGCTGGCGTGTCATCGATGGGCAGATCGACGGCCTGGACCTCAAAGCACTCATCGCCAACCATCGCCAGGCTGCTGCGGCGTTGATGGCAGGCTAAGTAGCTGAAGCCAATGCCCGCTCTCATCGATGGTCATACAGCGCCATCGATGGGATTACTGTCGTTATCACTCATCCTTGCAGTGTGCAGGCACGCTAGAATGACGGCATCTGTACCTGAAGAGAAACGATTATGTACGACTGGCTTAACGCGCTGCCCAAAGCAGAATTGCACCTGCACCTGGAGGGATCGCTGGAGCCCGAGTTGCTGTTCGCCTTGGCCGAACGCAACAAGATTGCCCTGCCCTGGAACGATGTCGAAGCCCTGCGCGCGGCCTACGCGTTCAACAACCTGCAGGAGTTTCTCGACCTCTATTACCAAGGCGCCGATGTACTGCGCACCGAGCAGGACTTCTACGACCTGACCTGGGCCTACCTGCAACGCTGCAAGGCGCAGAACGTGATTCACACCGAGCCGTTCTTCGACCCTCAGACCCACACCGACCGCGGCATTCCTTTTGAAGTGGTGCTCAGAGGCATTGGCCGCGCACTGGAAGATGGCCGCAAGCAATTGGGTATCAGCAGCGGCCTGATCCTCAGTTTCCTGCGTCACCTGAGCGAGGAAGAAGCCCAGAAAACGCTGGATCAGGCGCTGCCCTTTCGCGATGCATTCATTGCCGTTGGCCTGGACAGCTCGGAGCTCGGCCACCCACCCAGCAAGTTCCAGCGGGTATTCGACCGCGCCCGCAGCGAGGGTTTCCTGACCGTTGCCCACGCTGGCGAAGAAGGCCCACCGGAATACATTTGGGAGGCACTGGACCTGCTGAAAATCCAGCGTATCGACCACGGGGTTCGGGCCATCGAGGACGAGCGATTGATGCAACGCATCATCGATGAGCAAATTCCACTGACCGTCTGCCCACTGTCCAACACCAAACTCTGCGTGTTCGACCATATGAGCCATCACAACATTCTCGACATGCTCGAGCGCGGTGTGAAGGTCACGGTCAACTCCGACGACCCGGCCTACTTCGGTGGCTACGTCACGGAAAACTTCCATGCCCTGTACACCCACCTGGGCATGACCCAAGACCAGGCCCGTCGCCTGGCGCAGAACAGCCTGGATGCACGTCTGATCAAGGCCTGAGCCCAGATGGGGTAGTGGCTGTCCAGCCACTACCCCAAACTAGCGCGCGACACTAACAGATAACGGCCTTCAGCCAGCCACCTTGGCCACGACGGGTTGAGCCATCTGACGAATCTTGTGCATACCGGCGGAGGTGATATGCAAGGCGCGTGAATCATCGTTCACGCGAACCCAACCAGACTGGATAAACAATTTCAATACGCTGCTTCCCAACGCCCCGCCCAGATGCGGACGCCGCTCACTCCATTCACTGCAACAATTGCACGGAACGCCTATCTTGCGCTGTCGTTGAGCCAACGCCTCGATGTAAATGCCCAGACGGGCAAACTCCACACGCCCCTCCTGAGTCACTTCAAGCTGCTGCTCGACCAACTCCAACCACCCGCAGTCAAGTAACCGCTGATAGAGGTCGGCCGCCAACTCGCCTCCCAGGTGATCGCCACACAAACGTGCCCGACGCATCGACAAGGGAATGCTGGGGTTGCCTTTCTCGGCCGCGCTGCCTTTCACCTCAAGCCCGAGGACCTGAACACTGGCCAGCGCCTCAACGGCCGCCCCAACCTCGGGCGTTGCGAGCTTGAAGTAACGTTTACGTCCGCGCGCCTCCAGCTTCAACAGGCCACTGGCCGACAACCTGGCCAAATGCGCGCACGCCGAGGAGGGCGTCAGCCCGGCCATCACGGCCAGTTCCTCCGAAGGCCGAGCCATCCCATCAATCAACGCCCAGAGCATGGCGCTACGTTTTGGGTCAGCCAGCAAGGTTGCAACTTTGCTTATACTCGAAACAGATTTCATCTCTTCACTCCCCGAGAAAAAGTCACTCTTTGCCAATTGATCAGGACACTATCAACAGCGATGCTCCGCTCCCGTGAGCGCAGAGAGCCGACTGTTTCGCAGACAACTACTAGATCGATGAAATCAAATGATGGGAGGCCCGCAGTTCGTTCCCTGCCATGGAAGCATCTCACGCTGTTAAACGATGACAACGCCAGTATAAGCCTGCGCATGGAAACAAAAATCACTTAAACCCGAGGCTACGCCGACAATACTCTGTGCTTCCCTCAACCTTGAACAAAATTAATGCCGGTTGATATAAGCGGCCTTTTCAACCCTCTAACCTTCACGCCACGAAAACCATGTCTCGTAGCGTTTTATTTAATAATTATGTTCTTTCACTGACGTAACAAAGCCTACGCAGCAAGTACATTAAACCCGCAGATAAATAGTCTGTAATTGTAAGATGGGCGGAGTGACGTTCTATACGAAACTAACACTCGTGCCTCCGGTAATTGCCGGCAACACTCATTGCATGAGCCCTGTGACAACTGCAATGGCATACCGAGCGGCGTTGCGCTCATGCCTTGCGGGAAAGAGGCCAGGTCAAAGGCATGCATGTGCTGGACGGTTTCCGAGCTACAGGCATGACCGCCAGTCAGCCTGATGACCCAGGTCATGTCGCCCCCTGTGCACCAACGCTAAACTGACTTCACCTGTTACTTGCCAAGTGGAGTCGGTGCGATGAACATCGTTGTCAAAGCAGTCGCTACAAAACCCGGAAGCCCATGGCAAGTGCAACTCGACCAGCACGTGGTGAGCTTTCGCAGCGAAGCCGAAGCACGCGCCTTCGTCACCACGCTGCAAGCCCGCCTACAGGCACCGCATCCACTCAAGCGGGTCGGCTGAGCATCAGCCAGCGTGTGACCTGAGAGAACACAACGGCCATCACGCCGCACAAGCTGATCACCAGTGCCATCGGTATGGCGCTGCCATCATCCAGTACGCTGACCAACGCCGCAGCACCTGCTGCCACACTGAACTGCAGGCACCCCAGTAATGCCGAAGCACTCCCAGCCCGCGCGCCCTGACCACTCATGGCACAGGCCGAGGCATTCGGCACAATCGCGCCCAGGCTGGCAATACCTATGAACAACGGTATCAACAACGGCCACAGGGCTGCCGGATGCAGGGCGCTGAGCGCCAGTAGTACCAGCCCGGCCGTCACGTATACCCATACCGCCCGCGACAACAGTACAGCTGGACCGCGCCTGGCCAACAACCGCGCATTCACTTGCGCCATCAGGATGAACCCGGCGGCATTGGTGCCGAACAACCAGCCGTAGTGCTCGGCAGGCACACCGTACAGTTTGATGAACACGAACGGTGAACCTGCGATGTAGGCAAACATGCCCGCGATGGCGACGCCGCCGGTCAGGGCATGCCCAAGAAAGACACGGTCGTTGAGCAAGCGCCCATACTGGCGCAACGCACCAGACAAGGGCTGGCGCGGCTGATGCGCAGGCAGGCTCTCGGGCAAACCGAGTAACACCGCCAAGGTGCATAAGGCACTGAACACCGTCAGCACCAGGAAAATCGACTGCCAACCGTGCAGACTGACCAGAACCCCACCGAACATCGGCGCAAGAATCGGCGCCAGGCCCATGACCAGCATCAACTGGGAAAAGACCTTGGCCGAGCCAACGGCATCGCACGTGTCACTGACAATCGCTCGTGATAAGACCATCCCGGCACAACCGCCCAACGCCTGAACAAAACGCGCCACAATCAGCGCCTCCAGTGTCGGTGCGAACGCACAGGCCAGCGAGGCAACGGTAAACAGCACAAGGCCGATCAACAGCGGAATACGACGCCCGAAACGATCGGCCACCGGCCCGTAGGCCAACTGCCCCAGGGACAGGCCAAGAAAGTAGGCGGCCAACGTCGCCTGAATGTGCTTCTCGTCGGTGGCGAACGCCTGCGCCATGGCTGGAAAGCCCGGCAAATAGAAATCAATTGCCAAGGGGCCGAAGGCACTCAAGGCGCCAAGAATCAAAACGGTTCGCAGGTTCATCGGAAATCCGTAGCAGGCTAAGCAAGTTCGTTAGTCTAACCGTACGGGATCCATTACAGATGAGCTGTTGGCCATTGCTGTAAAAAAAAGAGCGAACCTGCGTCCGCCCTTTCAGGTTATCAGGCCACCTCGGCCTGATAACCTTCTTCATGGATCAGTTCGATAATTTTCGAAGGTGTCAGGGTGCTTTGCACACGTACCTGTTTCTGACCCAGATCGACTTCAACCACCGCCGTCGGATCCTGGTTTTGCACCGCGTGGGTAACCGCTTTGACGCAGTGGCCGCAGGTCATGCCTTGGACATTGAATACATGCATCGGGAGTGCCTCCGTTCAGGTTTTGATGCAGTCTCAAGCTTGCCACCGTGGCAAGGTCAAGTTCCTCGATCTGCTGCCGGGCTGGAAATCGGCGCCCGCCTCGGCCAAGCTGCGCTCCTGACGATTCATGATTCAGGAGATTCAACTCATGCGCAGGGCAGCATTGGGCCTTTTCGGCCTGCTGGGTATGTTCGGCCTCGCCCCCCAGGCCAGTGCCGAAGGCCCCTCGGACTATAGCGTGCTGATCATTTCCCGGGAACGCCTGGAAGTGGCGACGACCTGCGAGATAGGTCTGTACCTCAACGATCAGCTGGCGGGCCGACTGTTCCAGGAACAATCGACTTCGTTCAACCTGCCAGCAGGCCCGGTAGCAGTGCGCATGCGCTTGTTGCCAGGGCAAGCCCCCGGCTGCCTGCCGGGTATCGAGAATCAACGCAGCACCCAATTGAACCTGCAGGCCGGGCAGATCAATAAGTACCGAATAGCGGTGGATCAAAATGGCCTCTACCTGAAAAAGGCAAGCCTGGGCTATTGACCTTCCCCGCGTGGGAAGGTTGAAGCTGGAGGCACGCCCAAGGAGGAACGCCCCCATGCCCGAATCTACCACCTTCGACCTGCCAATCGCCGGCATGACCTGCGCCAGCTGCGCAGGTCGCGTCGAGCGAGCATTGCGCAAGGTCGCTGGCACCGAACAGGTCAGTGTCAACCTTGCCACTGAGCAGGCACGCGTCACCGCACCGCTGCAGAGCCTGCCGGCATTGCTTGAAGCCGTCACGGATGCAGGCTACAGCGTGCCCACTCAAAGCCTTGAGCTGCAGATCAGCGGGATGACCTGCGCGTCCTGCGTCGGTCGGGTCGAACGCGCACTGGCCAAAGTGCCCGGGGTTCACCGCGTTAGCGTCAACCTGGCCAACGAGCGCGCCCATGTCGAGGTTCTCGGCACGATTGATACCGCGCTGTTGACTGGCGCAGTCGAACGCGCCGGTTACACTGCCAGCCTGCCGCTCACCGGCAAGGCCGATCAGGACGTCGCCGAGCGCCGCTTGCACAAGGAGCGTTGGGCGGTGGGCCTGGCGATTGCCTTGGCCCTGCCGCTGGTACTGCCAATGCTGCTGCAGCCCTTCGGTATTCACTGGATGCTGCCGGCCTGGCTGCAGTTCGCCCTGGCCACGCCGGTTCAGTTCATCCTGGGTGCACGCTTCTATGTCGCCGCCTGGAAGGCCGTGCGGGCCGGGGCAGGCAATATGGACCTGCTGGTCGCGCTGGGTACCAGCGCCGGTTACGGCCTGAGCCTCTATGAGTGGGCGCGCACCAGCTCCGGCAGCATGTCCCACCTGTACTTTGAAGCCTCAGCGGTGGTGATCGCTTTGGTACTGCTCGGCAAGTACCTGGAGAGCCGCGCCAAACGCCAGACGGCCAGCGCCATCCGCGCCCTGGAGGCACTGCGCCCTGAACGTGCGTTGCAGGTGATCGATGGCCAGGAGCGGGATGTGCCGATCAGCGCCTTGCGCTTGAATGACCTGGTAATGGTCAAGCCGGGCGAACGCTTCCCGGTGGATGGCGAGGTGATCGAAGGGCAAAGCCATGCCGATGAAGCCTTGATCAGTGGCGAGAGCCTGCCCGTGCCCAAGCAACCCGGCGACCGTGTAACCGGCGGCGCGATCAACGGGGAAGGCCGCTTGCTGGTGCGTACCCTGGCGCTGGGCACCGAAACCGTGTTGGCCCGCATCATCCGCTTGGTCGAAGACGCTCAGGCGGCCAAGGCGCCGATCCAGAAACTGGTAGACCGCGTCAGCCAGGTATTCGTGCCCGTGGTGCTCCTGCTGGCCCTGGCGACGCTCGCGGGTTGGTGGATGGTCGGGGCCCCCATGGAAACTGCACTGCTCAACGCCGTCGCGGTTCTGGTCATCGCCTGCCCCTGTGCACTGGGCCTGGCGACACCGACAGCCATCATGGCCGGTACCGGCGTGGCGGCTCGCCACGGTATCCTGATCAAGGACGCCGAAGCGCTGGAGCGCGCCCATGCGGTCAATCGCGTGGTCTTCGACAAGACCGGTACCTTGACCTCCGGTAGCCCGCGCATTGTCCACAGCCAGGCGGTGGTCGGCGATCAGGCGCAGTTGTTGCAACTGGCCGGTGCGCTGCAGCGTGGCAGCGAACACCCATTGGCCAAGGCTGTTCTCGACGCCTGTGATGAACAGCACCTGGAAGTGCCGCCCATCAGCGCCAGCCAATCCCTCACCGGACGCGGCATCGCCGGTAGCCTGGATGGACGCGAACTGGCGCTGGGTAACCGCCGGCTGCTTGATGAAAGTGGCTTGCAACCGGGCGATCTGGCCAAGGCTGCACAGGAATGGGAAGCAGAAGGTCGTACCCTTTCCTGGCTGATCGAGCGCGCCCCGCAGGCTCGCGTGCTGGGCTTGCTGGCCTTTGGTGACAGCCTCAAGCCTGGCGCCCTGCAAGCGGTTCAACAGCTCAGTGAGCAAGGCATCAGCAGCCACCTGCTAACCGGCGACAACCGTGGCAGCGCGCGCGTGGTGGCCCTGGCACTGGGTATCGAAGACGTGCATGCCGAAGTGTTGCCGGCAGACAAAGCCGCCACCGTTCTGGCACTCAAACGCTCAGGCACCGTGGCCATGGTCGGCGACGGCATCAACGACGCTCCTGCCTTGGCGGCGGCGGACATCGGCATTGCCATGGGCGGAGGTACTGACGTTGCCATGCAGGCCGCCGGTATTACCCTGATGCGCGGTGATCCGCGCCTGGTGCCAGCGGCCCTGGAGATCAGCCGCAAGACCTACGCCAAGATCCGCCAGAACCTGTTCTGGGCCTTTATCTACAACATGATCGGGATTCCGTTGGCCGCTTTCGGCTTGCTCAACCCGGTGCTGGCGGGTGCTGCCATGGCCCTGTCCAGTGTCAGTGTGGTCAGCAACGCACTGTGGCTTAAAACCTGGAAACCCGAGATCCGACAACAGGACGACGCCTCATGAACATTGGTCAAGCCGCCCGCCACACGGGCCTCAGCGCCAAGATGATCCGTTACTACGAGTCGATTGGCCTGCTCAAGCCAGCCCTGCGCAGCGACAGCGGCTATCGCCTCTACCAACCGGAAGACCTGCACAGCCTGGCCTTCATCAAGCGCTCACGCGACCTGGGTTTCTCGCTTGAGGAAGTCGCTCGGCTGCTCACACTCTGGCAAGACCGCCAGCGCGCCAGTGCCGATGTGAAGGCACTGGCCAATGAACACATTGCCGACCTCAATCGCCGTATTGACGAACTGGTCAGCCTGCGTGACACCCTGAGTGAACTGGTCGCCCACTGCCAGGGCGACGACCGGCCGGACTGCCCGATCCTCAAGGACCTGGCTGCCGGCGGTTGCTGCCACTAACCCTGGCTTACTGCATCCAGGGCGGGGTAGGCTCGGCCTCCACGCCCTCCTGTGCAAGGGCTGCGCGACGACGGGCTTCGTCGGCGCGCGCGGCATCGATTTCACGCATCACATCGGCCACATTGGCACTGTGCTCGGTTTCAGCAAACTGCCCGCTCAACTCGGTGTCCGGCAGCAGTTCACCCGCCTGATACAGCGCCCACATTTCCTTGGCGTATCGGGTTGCCTTGAGCTCGGGCGCAAAGCGCCCAAAGTAGCTGGCCATGTTGCCAACATCGCGCTCAAGCATGCTGAACGCATGGTTGTTGCCCGCGGCATCCACCGCCTGCGGCAGGTCGATAATCACCGGCCCCTCTGGCCCCAGCAGCACGTTGAACTCCGACAGGTCGCCATGCACCAACCCGGCGCAGAGCATCAACACGATCTGGCGAATGACAAATGCGTGGTACTCCAAGGCCTGCTCGGGCTCAAGCTCCACATCATTGAGGCGCGGCGCGGCGTCGCCATGTTCGTCGACGACCAGCTCCATCAGCAGAACACCGTCGAGAAAGTCATAGGGCTTGGGAACCCGAACGCCTGCGTTCGCCAAGCGGAACAGCGCGGCTACTTCGGCGTTCTGCCAGGCCTCTTCAGCCTCCTTGCGTCCATACTTCGAGCCCTTGGCCATGGCACGTGCCTGGCGGCTGTTGCGTACTTTACGACCTTCCTGGTACTCGGCGGCCTGACGGAAACTGCGCTTGTTAGCCTCTTTGTAGACCTTGGCGCAGCGCAGGTGCTGACCGCAGCGTACCACGTAGACCGCTGCCTCCTTGCCACTCATCAGGGGGCGCAACACTTCGTCGACCAACCCGTCTTCCACGAGCGGTTCAATCCGTTTTGGCGTCTTCATCAGCTTTGATTCTGGCTCCTTGTGAGGCGTATAGGGGTTTGTAACGGCAAACCGCGCGACCCGCCATTCTTTTTATGAGTAAAACGCCGGCAAAAAGTCAGATTCGGCTGTTTTGCCAATAAACACGGGGGTTTTCTTCTACGACACTTTATTTCCTCTGCACCCTGCCGATCCACTCTTTAGAGGGTTCATGTGTTTAATAAGAATGATTCGGAGCGCGGATGAACATCAAACAGAAATTGACCTGGGCCTTTGCCGTCATTGCCA
The DNA here is from genome assembly GCF_002753995.1 of Pseudomonas sp. HLS-6. Lineage (NCBI taxonomy): Bacteria > Pseudomonadati > Pseudomonadota > Gammaproteobacteria > Pseudomonadales > Pseudomonadaceae > Pseudomonas > Pseudomonas sp. HLS-6. Next base: position 723,147 of record NZ_CP024478.1, on the reverse strand, counting down.
GCCTGCCCATTCTAGTGGTCGCCACGCTGGTGGTGTTGAACCTGCGCACGGACGCTCGTGAATCCTTCATCGACGGCAGCAACCGCGAGATTCGCCAAGTCGCCAATGCCATGCAGCTGTTTTTTGAAGGCATCAGCCAGAACATCGACTACATGGCCGCACAGCCTCTGTTCACTGGCACCGGCGCGGGATTGAAACAGTACATCAGTGCCGATGCAGCCAGTATCGCCCAAGGCGAACAGGACAAGCGCCTGGTCGACTTCTTCACTCGCATGGCCGCCAGTCATCCCGCTTACGCCTATGTTTCCTACGGCGTCAAAGACGGCGGTTACGCCTCCTGGCCAGATGATCCGAAACTGGCCAACTATGATCCGCGCCAACGCCCCTGGTACCAGACCGCGATGGCTAACCCAGGCAAAACACTGCGCACTGCTGCTTACTACTGGGCACCTGATGACGCGGTACTGCTCAGCACCGTACGCACCGTGTCGAACTCATTGGGTTCGCCCGGTGGAGTGGTCAGCGTCGATGTTTCGATCAAACAGCTGACCGAGTTGGTCAAGCAGATCAAGCTGGGTGAAAGCGGCTACTTGATGCTGCTTGAACGCAACGGCAACGTGCTGGTCGACCCACATCAGCCCGAGCACAACTTCAAGATGCTGGGCTCTCTGGGCGAAGGCTATGCGCAACTGGCCAAGGTCGAGAAAGGACTGGTAGAAGTCGAGCTTGATGGCGTGCGCTACATGGCCAACGTCTGGCCCTCCGAACAACTGGGCTGGAGCTTTATCGGCCTGGTCCGTCAGGACGAAGTCATGGGCGCGGCCACGCAACTGACCTGGTTGATCGCGGCCATTGCCTTGGTGCTGGCCGCCGTCTTCGCCGTAGTCGGGGCGACCTTCGCGCGCTTGATCGTACGCCCGATCAACAGCGTCAGCCTGGGCCTGGAGGGCATTGCCCAGGGCGAAGGTGACCTGACCCGCAACCTCGAAGTCCGGGGTCGTGACGAAACCGCTCAACTGGCCAACTGGTTCAACCAGTTCCTCGCGGCCATCCGCAGCCTCATCCAGCATATCGGCCAGGCTGCCGGAAAGATCCTCGCCACCTCCAGCAACTCGACCCGCGTCTCCGGCGACATGGTCGAAGCCGCCGGGCGCCAGCGTGAAGCGGTGGATATGGTGTCCACGGCGTTCCATGAAATGGTTGCCACCGCCAACGAAGTCGCGCGCTCCTGCAGCCAGGCCGCCGAATCGGCCGACAGCGGCCAACAGCAGGCCCGGGAAGGCCAGCAGCAGATCGACGCCGCCGTTCAGAGCGTTGATCGCCTGAGCCAGGAAATCGAGCAGTCAGCGCAATCGATGCAACAACTGGAGCGCGACAGCAACGACATCCAGTCGATTCTCGGCACAATCCGCTCCATCGCCGAACAGACCAACCTGCTGGCGCTCAACGCCGCCATTGAGGCCGCACGCGCCGGTGAGCAGGGTCGAGGGTTCGCTGTGGTGGCCGACGAAGTACGCGCCCTGGCCAAACGCACGGCCGACTCCACAGCCGAAATCGATGGCTTGCTGGGGAATCTGGCGCAACGCACCAGCCAGGTTGCGCAACAAATGCACGCCAGCCTGGAAGTGTCGCAACAATCGGTCAGCCGTATTGGCATGGCACGCACCAGCTTCGGGCAGATCCGCGAGTCGGTGGACGTCATTCGTGACATGAACACCCAGATCGCCACTGCAGCCGAAGAGCAGCATCAGGTCGCCGAGGACATCAACCGGCACATCAGCCAGATCCATGGTGACGCGCAACTGGTAGCCGAACTGGCTAGCGCAGCGCGGCATGACTCCGAAAGCCTGGCCGGGTTGTCCAACGAACTGGATTCGCTGGTGCGCCGTTTCCGTACCTGATGTCCTGCCTTGGGGGGCCGGCTACAGGCCCAGGCTCCCCGGGGTAAAACCAAACAAGCGCTTGAACGCTGCGATGTAGGCAGAGGTTGAGTCATAACCACACCCCAGCGCAGCCTCCGTTACCCCTGCGCCCTGTTCAAGCACGCTGAGCGAGGACAGTAGGCGCATCCGCTGGCGCCAGCCTCGAAAGCTCAAACCTGTCTCGCGCTGGAACAGGCGAGTCAGGGTTTTCTCCGACATGTTCAACTGCTCCGCCCACTGGCCAAGGGTGTCGGACTGTGTTGGCTGTTCAAGCAGGCTGTCGCATAGTTCACGTAAGCGCGGATGCTGTGGCAACGGCAAGGAAAAGCCCACCTCCGCCAGCCCCTGCAACTGGTCAAGCAATACCTGCACCAGGCGCGCCTCGGGGCTGTTGCCTTCGGGGTACTCCACCGGCAACTGGCAAAACTGCTTGATCAACTCACGGGCCAGCGGCGTGACGGCCAGCACCCGACAGCCGTCCGGCGCCCACTGCGCATCCTCGCGTCGCACATAAACACTGCGCATCTCGGCACGCATCGACGTCACCACTTCATGCTCGACCCCCGCAGGAATCCAGATGCCCCACTGTGGCGGTGCAAAGTAACTGCCTTCAGCGGTATAGACCCCAAGCACACCGCTGATCGCATAGGAGAACTGCACCCAATCATGTTGATGGCGCGAGGTCCAGGATCCGGCGCTGAGACTTTCGGCTCGCGCATACAGCGGCCGGGGCAGGCGCTCCAGCGTGGGAATCGGGCGAGGGCCTGAAGGTTGTCCGTTACGCGGCATCGATTGACCTGGTATCGCAAGACGGTAGAGACCTCGCAGGTTAGCCTCTGTCATCGCCAATTACAAAATATCCACAGGCCTCCCCATGCAAGCGTTCAAACACCTCAAGCGCGTGGTAACCGACTGGTTCCTCTGCGGCATGTTCATCGCCACCCTGCTCGCCTGGCTGTTCCCTCGTTTTGGAAGCAGCGGTGGTGCCCTGCATGCCGAGTACGTGACCAACATCGGCGTGTTCCTGGTGTTTTTCCTGCACGGGGTCAACCTGTCCAGCGAACAGATTCGTCACGGCCTGAAAAACTGGCGCCTGCACCTGATGGTGCAAGGCTTTACCTTCGTGGCCTTTCCCCTGCTCTGGCTGGTCGGCAAGACATTACTGGGTACCCAGGTGCCGGCCCTGCTGATGCTGGGCTTCCTTTACCTGTGCGCCCTGCCCTCAACCATCTCGTCCTCGGTGGCGCTTACCGGTAGCGCCAAGGGCAACGTACCCGCTGCGATTCTCAACGCCAGCCTGTCCAGCGTGCTGGGTATCTTCATCACCCCTTGGTTGGTCAGCCTGGTGGTTGGCAGCGGCAGTGACGGCATTGACCTTGGCTCAACCTTGCTCGACCTGTACGCCATGCTCCTGCTGCCGCTGCTGCTTGGGCAACTGCTGCGGCCCTGGCTCGGACACCTCTTCGCCCGTTACAAGCGCTACACCGCCGTGTTGGACAAACTGGTGATCCTGCTGCTGGTCTATGCCGCGTTCTGCAACTCGATGGTCTCGGGAATGTGGCAACAACAGGGCACCGCAGTGATCGCTATGGCCCTGCTCGGCAGTGCATTGTTGCTGGCGCTGGTGCTATGGCTGACCACTCGAAGTGCACGCGCCTTGAACTTCAGCCCGGCAGACGAAATCGCCGCAGTGTTCTGCGCCAGCAAGAAGTCCCTGGCCGCCGGCGCGCCCATGGCTGCACTGATCTTCGGTGCTCACCCCGGGCTTGGGCTGATCCTGCTGCCGATCATGATCTACCACCCGCTGCAATTGATCGTCTGCTCAGTCATGGCCGAGCAGTACGCCAACCGTGCAACTCGCGTCGACAGCAGCGCCGCCCTCAGCGCTCAATAATCGCGGTCACGCCCTGGCCGCCGGCGGCACAGATAGATATCAGCCCGCGGCCTTTGCCGGCATGTGTCAACAGCTTGGCCATATTGGCCAGGATGCGCCCGCCAGTCGCGGCAAACGGATGCCCGGCCGCCAACGAACTGCCCTTGACGTTGAGCTTGCTGCGGTCGATGCGGCCCAGCGGCGCCTCAAGGCCAAGACGGTCGCGGCAGTAAACAGGGTCTTCCCAAGCCTTGAGCGTGCATAACACCTGCGCGGCAAACGCCTCATGGATTTCGTAGTAGTCGAAGTCCTGCAGGCTCAGGCCATTGCGCGCCAGCAGCCGCGGCACCGCATAGGCCGGGGCCATCAACAGCCCCTCCTGGCCCCGGACAAAATCCACCGCAGCGCTCTCGCCGTCGACCAGCCAGGCCATCACCGGCAAACCACGCTCCTGCGCCCAGGCTTCACTCCCCAGCAAGACCACCGAGGCACCATCGGTCAACGGCGTCGAGTTACCTGCCGTGAGGCTACCTTGGCTGCTTCGATCGAACACCGGTTTGAGTGCAGCAAGCGTGTCCAGAGTAAGGTCGGGGCGCAGGTTCTGGTCGCGGTTCAAACCCAGGAAAGGTGTCAGCAGGTCATCGTGCCAGCTCTCGGCAAAAGACGCCGCCAGGTTCTGATGGCTGCGCAAGGCCAGTTCATCCTGAGCCAGACGCTCAATCTGCCAGGTACGCGCCATCAACTCGCAGTGCTGGCCCATCGACAGGCCTGTGCGAGGCTCGCCATTACGCGGCAATTCGGGCTTCAGGTGCCGAAAGCGCAGTTGCAACAGTGCCTTGAGCTTTTCACCCGTACCTTTCGCCCGATTGGCCTGCAACAGGATCCGACGCAAGCCTTCGCTCACCGCAATCGGCGCATCCGAAGTGGTATCAACACCCCCGGCAACCCCGCATTCAATCTGCCCCAGAGCGATCTTGTTGGCGACCAGCAACGCCGCTTCCAGCCCAGTGCCACACGCTTGCTGCACATCATAGGCCGGCGTTTGCGCTGACAACCGCGAGCCAAGGACACATTCGCGGGCCAGGTTGAAATCCCGTGAATGCTTGAGCACCGCGCCAGCGGCCACCTCGCCCAGGCGCACGCCGTGCAGGCTGAAGCGCTCGATCAGCCCCTCCAGGGCCGCAGTGAGCATGTCCTGGTTGCTGGCCTTGGCATAAGGGCCATTCGCGCGAGCAAAGGGGATTCGGTTACCACCGATGATTGCGACCCGGCGCAAAGAACGCATGCACAACCTCCTTGTGTTGAGGGCAGACTCGATACAGCGTAGGTGTTTTTTCCACCTTCAAGCGACCAACGGCAAAACATGGTCCACACTTTGAGGCTGATCTCATGGAGGCCTCATTCATGTCCGACCGCTATCTCGACTTCGCCAACTCCGACTTCGGTCGCCGCCTGGTCGGTGTCATCGGCTTGCCGACACCGGCCCGCCTGGAGCGCTGGGAGGCCGGCCGGATGCGTCCGATCGAAGGGGCGCTGCTGCTGGGCGGTGGGGCACTGTCGCGGCAGGTAGCCGGGTTTGCCACACGCCTGACCGACGAGGTCTACAGCTATGCCGATGAGGGCCTGCAACTGCCGGCGTGGGTGGCGGGCCTGGGGCCATCGCTCAAGGCGGTGCTGTTCGATGCCAGCGAACTGGAGGACATCGACCAGCTCAAGCAACTGCGCGAGTTCTTCCAGCCGCTGCTACGTAGCCTTGATGCCAATGCGTCAGTGGTGATTCTCGGGCGTGCCCCGGAACAGCTCGAAGCGCCGCTGGCCAGTGTTGCCCAGCGTGCCCTGGAGGGCTTCAGCCGTTCGCTGGCGAAAGAACTGCGCAACGGCGGCAGACTGCAACTGCTGTATGTCGGCGACGGTGCCGAGGACCAGCTTGAAGGCGCACTGCGTTTCTTCCTGTCGCCCAAGAGTGCCTTCATCTCCGGCCAGGTGCTGCGCTTGAATGCTTGCACCAGCCACGTTCAGGACTGGACGCGCCCCCTGGCCGGGCGCAAGGCACTGGTGACCGGCGCCGCACGCGGTATTGGTGCGGCCATCGCCGAAACCCTCATCCGCGACGGTGCAGACGTTGTGCTGCTCGACGTACCGCAGGCCAAGGCCGAGCTTGAAGCGCTCGCAACCCGCCTGGGCGCACGCAGCCTGGCACTGAACATCTGTGCGGACGATGCTCCAGAACAGCTCATCGCAGGCCTGCCTGATGGCCTCGATATCGTCGTTCACAACGCCGGAATCACCCGTGACAAGACCTTGGCCAACATGACCCCGGAGTACTGGGACTCGGTCATGGCCGTTAACCTTAAGGCACCACAGATCCTGACCCAGGCCTTGCTCGACAGAGGCGCCCTGCACGCCAACGCCCGCATCGTGCTGCTGGCCTCGATCAGTGGTATTGCGGGCAACCGCGGGCAGTCCAACTATGCCGCCAGCAAGGCCGGCCTGATTGGCCTGGCCCAGGCCTGGGCGCCACGTCTGGCCAGCACGGGGAGCAGCATCAACGCCGTCGCCCCGGGTTTCATTGAAACGCGGATGACCGCCGCCATTCCTTTCGCCCTGCGCGAGGCCGGCCGGCGCATGAGTTCACTGGGCCAGGGCGGCCTGCCACAGGATGTCGCCGAAGCCGTGGCCTGGCTGGTGCAGCCGGGCAGCGGCGCGGTCAACGGACAGGTGCTTAGGGTCTGCGGGCAAGCGGTCATGGGGGCTTGAGCATGACGGATCAATGGCATGAACTGAGCACGACCGCCGCGCTGCCTGGGCTGTACCTGCGAGCAGCGCGCAAGCGCAAGATCAGCGGCACCACCCTGCCGACGACCGGGCTACGCTGCAGCCTTGAGGTCAATGCCGAGCGACTGGCAGCCTACCGCACGCTGTGCCACTTTGGTGACGACCCGCTGCTGCCCGCGACCTGGCCGCATGTAATGGCATTCCCCCTGCAACTGCAGTTGCTCACTGCCAACGACTTTCCGTTTCCGCTGCCAGGCCTGGTTCACCTGAGCAACAGCATTCACGTCATACGACCGCTGGGCGGTGTCACCCGACTGCACTTCGCGGTGCGGGTGGATAACCTGCAGGCCCATGAGAAAGGCGCAACCTTCGACCTCATCACCGAAGCCCGCGATGGTCTCGGGCTGCTCTGGAGCGAAACCAGCCGCATGCTGTGCCGAGGCGTGAAACTTCCAGGCGAACCCGCCTGCGAACCTGAAGCCGAAGCCCTGCCCCTGAGCGAACTGACCCGCTGGTACGCCGACAGCAACATCGGACGACGCTATGCACGCCTCTGTGGCGACTACAACCCGATCCACCTGAGCGCCATCAGCGCCCGCCTGTTTGGTTTCCCCAAAGCCATTGCCCATGGCATGTGGAGCAAAGCCATGGCCCTGGCCGCCTTGCGTGGCCACCTGCCAACCGGCGGTTACGCGATTGAGGTCAATTTCCACAAACCGGTACGCTTGCCAAGCGAGGTGGTACTCGACGCCAGCCCTGTCGCACCCACCGGGCAACTGCGTCTGAGTGGCCATGGCGGGTTGGTGCATATACAGGGGACATGGCGAGCGCTTGAAGCCCGCTGAACCAGCAACCTCTGGCCTTGAGGTCCTTGCGTTGCAGCGCGCTCAGGCTGAAGCTATGCAGCCTGAGGAGACTACCCCATGAATTTGCAAGCATTGACCGAGCGACTGCACCGCATTCGTGACAACAACGACTGGCGCGGCTTTCATAGCCCGAAAAACCTGGCCATGGCGGCCAGCGTTGAAATGGCCGAACTGGTCGAAATTTTCCAGTGGCTGAGCGAAGACCAGTCGCGCCAACTCTCCAGGGAGCAACTGGAACACGCCGGCCAGGAAGTCGGCGATGTCGTCCTCTACCTGCTATTACTGTGCAGTGAACTGGGCCTGGACATGGAGCAGGTCGTCACACTCAAGTTGGCTGACAGCGAGAGGCGTTTCGCCCGATGAATGACCGTCACTTCGATGAGCTGGCGACCCGTTTTGCCGAAAAGATCTACGGTGGAGCAAAAGGTGCGATTCGTCTGGCGGTGCTCCAGGCCGACCTTGTCGAGAGCCTGCCAGAGCGCCCACTACGCGTTCTTGATATTGGTGCAGGCCTGGGCCATATGGCCTTGTGGCTGGCCGAGCGCGGCCACCAGGTAACCCTGGCCGAGCCCGCCGCGCCGATGCTTGACGGTGCCCGGGCACGTTTTGCCGACGCAGGCCAACACGCCACGTTCATCCAGGCCCCCTGGCAAGACCTGCTCGGCCAACTCACCGAGCCCTATGACCTGGTGTTATGCCACGCCGTGCTTGAATGGCTGGCCGAGCCCGAGGCCATTCTGCCCGTCCTGCATCAACTGACACGCCCCGGTGGCTGGTTGTCGTTGGCGTTCTACAACCGTGATGCCTTGGTGTACCGCAACCTGCTCAAGGGCCATTTCCGCAAAATGCGGCGCAACAGCATGGCTGGCGAAAAGCAGAGCCTGACCCCGCAAAAACCACTTGATCCACGCGAACTCAAGGTGCACCTTGAACGCCTGTGGCAGGTTGAAAACGAAAGCGGCGTGCGGGTTTTCCACGACTACATGCCAAGCGAGTTCCAGGCCAAGGCTGCGTTGAGCGACCTGTTGGAAATGGAACTGGCGCACCGCCGCCATCCGGCGTTTGCCGGGCTGGGCCGTTACCTGCACTGGATCTGCCGGCCCCTGTAGCGGGTCGACTGGAGCACGACATGTCGTACCGTCCTGTTGCTGCGAGCCTGATCTGCCTGGCCTTGGTTGGCTGCCAGGGCAGCAACCCTTATGTCGCCAGCGCTCTGCCAATACCGCCAGCACCCGCGCATGCAGCCAACACCTTCGATGCCAGCGCCTACCCGGAAGCGAACCGTGATTATGCGCACTACCGCAGCTGGAGCTGGCGCAATGGCCAACTGCCCGATGGCAGTAGCATCGCCGATCCGGCGCAACTGGCCGAGGCGGTCAGTAACGCACTTGACCAACACGGCCTGCGGCCCTCCCGCGAGCAGCCCGCCGACCTGCAGGTCAGCGCCAGCCTCAGTGTGGAAAAACGCCTGCGCCAGGTTCGTGAGGACGACTACCCTTATGGTGGCTATGGGTACAGCGGTTATGGCTATGGTCACCACGGCGGTTATGGCATGTACACCAGCGTCCCCATCGTGCGGACCTACGAAATCGAAGTGTTAGTGGTGCGCCTGCACCTGTTCGACGCCAGCAATGGCCAAGCGGTCTGGAGTGCCAGCGCCGAAGCCGCGAACCCGAGCTCCGAGCGGGGCCGTGCCGATGCAGTGCGTAGCGCAATTAACAAAGCACTGGAGGGTTATCCTCCCAGTTAGGTTGTAGAGGCCACCGGAGAACCGTCATGTTCCGCCGTATTGCGTTACTTGCCTTGTTTGCCCTGTTGAGTGCTTGCCAGAGCAACAATGTCACCCAGGACTTCGACGCCAGCCGAGACTTCGCCAGCTACCGTAGCTGGGCCTGGAAAGAACCGGCCTTGCAGTACCGGCCCGACGATCCGCGCATCCAGAGTGACTTGACCGAGCAACGCATTCGCCAGGCCATCAGTGGTCAGCTCGATCAACGCGGCCTGCGCCCAGCGCAAGGCAGCAGCCATGCCGATCTGAGCGTACAGGCCTACCTGATCGTCGAAAACCGCCAGCAGCAGGTCACGACCAACTATGGTGGCGCATGGAACGGCTATTGGGGCGGCTACTGGGGCGGGCCGGCCTACAACGAAACCCGCAGCGTCGACTACACGGTGGCCACCATTCAGGTCGACCTGTTCGACGGCCATGACGGCAAGCTGGTCTGGCGCGGCAGCGCTGAACACGTAATGAGCAACTACCCGCCCAGCCCTGCAGAGCGCAGCAGTGCGATCCAGCAAACCGTCGCCAAGGTCCTGGCCAACTACCCACCGCGCTGAGCTTTTTTTTCCGCCGTGGCTGAAGGCGTCTACCCTGAAAGAGAGCGCAGACGGCTCCTAGAATCAATCATCGAAAAGGATGGCAACTCACCCATGCAAAGCATCGTCCTGCTGCTGTGGCTCGCCTTGTGTGCCGAACAGGATGTACGTGAACGCCAGGTCGCCGATACCCTGACGCTGGGTGCCGCCACGTGCGCACTGGCTTACCTGTTCACCACCGGGCATACCTGGATAGGCGCCGACGCCAGCGAAGGCGGCTGGGCGCTGGCCTTGGTCATGCTGCTGACCTTGCCCGGCTACATGCTTGGCCATGTGGGTGCGGGTGACGTCAAGCTGCTCGCCGCGTTGGCACTGGCCACCGACAAGATGCATGTCCTGGGCACCTTTATCGGTGCAGGCGTGGCCTTGGTGATCTGGCTATTGAGCCGGCGCTGGCTGTGGTCGCTCTTGAGCCTGCGAGTGAAAAAACGCCTCACGCAACTGCGTGAAGCGTCATCGAGCAAACAGCCCTTCGCACCGTTCCTGATGGCAGGCTTTCTTCTGGCTGCGGTGTGGATCCAGTAACCGAACCGCCCCTGCTTAGCGCTCGCGCTTCAAAATGACACGCTTCCTGCCAGGGACCGGCGGCCAGTGCCCGCCAGATTCTGCGCCCCAGAACCTGTTCAAGACGTTGAAAATTGCCTGAGGGCGGTACGATCAACCGCTCACTCATGAACACCGGCACGGCCTCCGATACGCCAGGATCCCGACTGAGCACCTGCCCGCAGAAACAGGCCACAAGCGCCCCCAGCAGAAACGCCCTCACCAGACTAATGGTAATGCGACTACTCATGTCGGCCCCCTCTGCTCAAACGACCACTCACAGTGTCTTTTCAGGCAGCGCCCCAACCCTGCAGCGGCATTCAATGGCTTCGTTAATTGACGGTAGCGCAAGGAAAACGAAATGCCATCCCGTACAGGTTTACAACTTCAGGCTGACGCTCACGGTAAAACGCGGCTGCCGATCGACGCTGTCAAACGCTGCATCGGCCAAAGGTTTGGCGATCTCCAGTGACAGGTTGTAGTCACGCAAATCCCCCATGCGCACTCCCAGCGCCAGCGATGCCAGGTGCGCACTGCGTACATCCAGTTTGTTGAACCAGGCCTGGGCGGTATCCAGCACAGCATAGGGTTGCACCACGTTCAGTAGGCCACCCTCCCCCATGACGCTGTAGTTGACCTCATAAGCCAAGCCCCATCCTTTATCGCCCGAGGCCTGGTCGACCGGGTAACCTCGCCCAAAATACCGCCCACCAAACACGGCCCGTTCACTGTCCGGCAGGCTGTCGTCGCTCCAGTACAGAGCCCCCGAGGCCACACCCTGCCAATTGTCGAAGAAACGGTCACGCTGGACGCCGGACACGCGCAGGCGCAAAAAATCCAGGTCGTAATCGCTGTTGGTTTTGGCCCCCAGGTAATCAAGCCCCTGGTACACACCTCCACTGATCATCCGCAGTTGCCGCTCATCAGCCTTGCGCCAATCCCCCTCAAAGCTGAGCACACGGGTATCGGTATCCGTTGAGGTATTGAGCGGCGTACCGTCAGCCCGATAGTCAATGCGGTCACGCACCGCATAGAGCCTTGCCGCAACATTCAGCCATTCGTCAGGTGCGGCAATCAGTGGCTGGCTCAGCCCCGCCGATACGGTGTCGCTACGCCAATCCCGCAGCAGCTCCTGGCCATTGCGAAGGTGTAGCGGAGTGTCCGACTCCGTGCGGAAGGTCGAGGCAGCCAGGTTCAACTGGCTGCCCTCGCTGTCCAGGTACTGGGCATAGTCGAGACGGTAGTAACGCTGATGATCATCGCCCGGCGCAAACAAGCCACGAACACTCAATTGCTCACCCAGCGCCGTCTGCGACTGGCTGTCCAGGCTCAATAACGCTTGAGGGTCTGCACGGCTGCCATCGTTCAGTACCACCGCCGCCGCCAAGGGTTGGCGCGATGCCCTGACGATCAACCGGGCAGCACCGTCCGACGGGCTGGCGGGGCTCAACAAGCCTTTCAGGGTCACGCCTGGGATGTGGTTCATCAAGCTGGTGTAGCGCTCAAAGGTCTGCTGGGTCAGTGGTCTTTGCGTTTTGATCCTCTCTGCGAGGCGTGTCACATAGGCCGACACCGGGCCGACATCACCGCGCAGTTCAACGTCGCGCACGTAGCCTTCAACCAGTACCACCCGCAAGGAACCTTCACTGAAGTCCTGATCCGGCACCACCGCATAAGACAGAAAATAGCCATCGCGGTGATAACGCTCGGTCAATCGCGCCGTGGCCTCAAGCACCTCGTCAAGGGTGACGGCGCGTTCTATCAGGTCCTGATAGTTGTCTTTCAAATCACTCAGTGGGTAGACCGTACCCCCCTCAAAATGCACCTTTCGAAACCACACCCGGGTACCGGTCGGCAAACGCAACAAAGGCGGTTTCGCAGGCGCGACAAACACATCGGCTGCGGCCGGGCGATAGGCATCGATCGGCAGGCTGGATGTCGGCAGGTAGCGTTCGACCGCACTGCGATTGAGGTCATTCTGCAAGGCGTCGGCGTACACCCCACACCCCCAGAAAAGGCCCAGCAATGCGAGGGTCACCGAACGCATAGGACACTCCTTGACCCTGAATGTACGGGGCGGCTCGACGGTGCGTTTCGTCTAACCCAAGCGTAGGTGTTGCCCGAACAACCGTCTAATTGGCCACACGGTCTACAGTTGCCAGAGGCAAGACGAGCACCCCTCGCCGCCTGCCGTTATAATCCGCGCCCCTTTTTTCTGGAGATTGCCATGCCCGCCCCTGCCTGGTGGCTGCTCTGCCTGCCGTTCGTCGCTGGCGCCTTTCTGCCGCTGCAAGCCGGTATCAACGGCCAGTTGGCCAAACAGGTGTCCAGCGTGTTGGCCGCCGCCCTGATTTCCTTTGGTGTCGGCACCGTCGCGCTGCTTGCGCTGGTGTTACTGCAGCGCGAAGTGCCTGGATTCAACGCACTCAAGAGTCTGACCTGGTGGCACTGGTGCGGTGGTCTGCTGGGTGCCTTTTTCATTACAACGGCCGCCTTTGCCGGCCCGCGCATCGGCGCATTGCTGTTCATGGCGCTGGTACTGGCCGGACAGCTGGCAATGGCCTTGACCCTCGACCATTTCGGCTGGGCCGGCTTTCGCGAAGCGCCGGCCAGCCTGGGCAAGGTCGCTGGTTTGCTGCTGGTACTGGCCGGCGTCTGGATGATTCGTCGCGGCTGAAAAGGCTGCGGCTCAGTCGTTGACCTGAAACTCGATGCGCGCGGTCTGCCCGCTGGCGTCGAGTGCACTCAACTCATACCGGCCGGCCTGCTCGAAACTGACCGTGAGGCTATCCTGTGCAGCGGTCTCGCCTACCGGCGCGCCGTTGAGAAACCACCAGCGCTGGCCACTGCCACCCAAGGCCGACACTTTCAGTTGCAGCGCGTCGCGACTGGTCGCCGGTCGGCGCAATTGGTCGCCGTTGCGCACACCAACAATCGACAACGGCGCGGTGGCGTCCGGCACCTTCGGCGGGCACCGTGGATCAATGGCCGGCAACCGTGCCTCGCGTCGCTCCACCCGGGGCAACCACGGTTCCAGCGGCGCAGGCCACAAGGCGATGTCGCGTGCATGGGCACCGGGGCACGCCGCATCGACACGCAAGCCCTGGTCATTGACCCAGACCTTTTCCAGCAAGCCCACACTCAGGGGCTGATCAAGCGCCTGCAACGTCGGCGGCGTGGTGCCATCAAGCGTCCAGGCGAAACGTTGCCGCCGACAGTTGTCATCCTGCCGGGCCATCGGCTGGCCCAGTGGCCAGCAGATCGCTGCCACCCCAACGTTGGCCGGTACGGCTGCTACCGGTGCGGTGATGCCACGCTGGCTGTCGCGGTTACTCAACACGTCATGCACCTGCAGCATCAACGGCGCCGCCGAGGCCAAGCCAAACTGGCCCGGCACCGGTGTGCCATCGGGGCGCCCGATCCAGATCCCGATCAGGTAGCGTGGGCCAACGCCAATCGACCAGGCGTCACGAAAGCCATAACTGGTGCCCGTCTTCCAGGCCAGTTGTGGCCGCTGCACCAACTCGGCATGGGGGTCGAGGTCTGGGCGGGCCTGGCCACTGAGAATGCGCCGCGTGATCCACGCCGCACCCGGCGACAACAGGCGCCGCTCCAGCAGTGGGTCGTCGGGCTGCAAACGCAGCGCGGCACTCATGCCGTTGCGGGCAAAGGCACTGTAACCGCTGACCAGATCCTCCAGACGGCTGCCCGCTCCGCCCAGGATCAACGACAGGTTGGGCTCGGCCAGTGGTGGCAGCGTCAACGGCATGCCGCCCTGACGCATCTGCGCGGCAAAGCGTTTCGGCCCATAGGCTTCAAGCAATTGCACCGCGGGCAGGTTCAGAGACAAGGCCAGGGCCGAACTGGCCGAAACCGGCCCGCTGAAACCCTGAGAAAAATTGCCGGGACGGTAGTCGCCGTAACGCCGAGGTACGTCCTGCAGCAGCGACTCGGAGTGAATCAACCCTTCATCAAGCGCCATCCCGAACAGGAACGGTTTGAGGGTCGAACCGGGTGAGCGCAGGGCACTGATCATGTCGACATGACCGAAGCGCCGGGTATCGCCGAGATCGACCGAGCCCAAGTAAGCGCGCACGGCCATGGTCTGCGACTCGACCACCAGAATCGCTGCCGACGTACGTTCAGGCAGGCGCGCGCGCCACCCCAGCAGCAGGTCCTCCAGACGGCGTTGCAGGGCGGCATCGAGGGTGGTGCGGATCAATGGCGGGCTGCCCGGACGGTTCAAGCGCCGGGCCAACAGCGGGGCCAGTGTCGGCTCCTGACGTGGCGCCAGCAACAGTGGTTCCTGCGCCGCTTCGGCAACCTGTTGCTCAGGCCACACCCGGTATTCGGCCAGCCGTTGCAGCACTTTGTCACGTGCAGCCTGGGCACGCTGCGGGTGACGATCAGGGCGCAGGCGGCTCGGTGCTTGCGGCAACACCGCCAACAGCGCGGCGTCGGCCGGGGTCAGTTGTTGGGGTGACTTGCCCAGGTACGCCCAGCTCGCCGCCGCGACCCCTTGTAATGTTCCGCCAAAGGGCGCGCGGTTGAGGTAGATCTGCAGGATCTCGTCCTTGGACAGGTGCCACTCCAACTGCGCGGTACGCCAGAGCTGGCGCAACTTGCCGGGCAGCGTTCTGGCATGCGGGTCGAGCAGTCGCGCCACCTGCATCGACAATGTGCTGCCACCGGACACCACGCGGCCACCCTGCAGGTTCTGCCAGACAGCGCGCCCCAAGGCCAAGGGGTTCACCCCGGGATGGCGATAGAACCAGCGGTCCTCGTAGGTCAGCAAGGCCTGCAGGTACAGGGGCGACACCTGCTCAGGAGTGATCGGGTAGCGCCACACGCCATTGGCATCGGCGAAACGCCACAACGGTGTACCATCCTCCGCCAGCACCACCCGGGCCAGGTCATCCGCAGGCAACGGCAGCGGCCAGATACGGTCGGCAAGCCATAGCAGCGCGCACAGCAGCAACCCACTCGCCGCGATGCCCGCAAGCCATCTACCCGTGCGACTATCAGGGCGAACTACGCTGAACATCACGTGCCGACACCTTGTTCCGGGCACAGGGAACCGAGCCGGCCCGTGAGTGGCCAAAGGCTGGAAAATGGCGAAGCTGCCATGATGATTATCAGGAAGCGATTATGCATGTAGAAGGTTTTTTCGAATGGCTCGGCCAAGCGCTGGGCGCCTTGATCCGCTTTGTAGTGGATGGCCTCAATGGCCTGTTCAGCCTGCTGTCCAACGCTGGCGGCAGCTTTATCGAAGGCCTTTCGCGCACGTTGGGCATGGACACCTCGCTGGTCAGCATCCTCACGCTGATCGTCGGGCTGCTGGTGCTGTACTCGGCGGTTCGCGCATTCATGCGCGCCTCGATCATTATCGGGATCATCTGGTTGCTGCTGGGGTTGTGGATTCTGAGCTGGGTGGTGCATTGACCACCCTCGCCGGCAAGGCCGGTGCCTACAGGACAGACATCACCCTGTAGGCACTGGCAGCAGACTCAGCGCTCCTTGACCACCAACGACCCACGCGCCTCGCCGACCGCCTGCCAGTTTGGCCGGTACATCGACTCGACCTGTGGCGGTGGCACCCGGTAAACACCCGGGGTCACTGCACGGGCCAGGTACAGCAGGTGCGTGGTGCCGTATCCGTCCAGGTCCACCGCCGCGACATAACGATCGTCACGGAACTCCTGATGCAGCAAGGTCGCGTTCTGCATCGCACTGTGCCACTCCTTCACCGCACTGCTGGCGTTGTCCAGGCTGGCCGCGCTTTGCGCCAGGTTCTGGTTCTCCAGCTCCAGGCCGGCAGGCAGCAGGTCGACCACCAAGGCATCCGGCACACGCTGACTGGCACTCACCGCCAGGTGTACCAACACCAGTTGGCCGCTCTTCAGGCCATTAAGGTCCAACGGCTGGCCGTTCATGCCCAGGTAATCGCGGCGGATGCTCAGGTTCTCGCCACCGGCCGGTGGCGCCACCTGTGGATAACCCGACAAGGTCAGTTGCTGGTAGAGGGTCTGGTCACCGTTGTTCTGTACGGTCAACGACTGAGCCAGCGCAGTGCTTTCAAGCTTCACTGCAGGCTGTGCCTGGCTCAGCTCTCGCACCTCGCCACCAGCCTCCAGGCGAGCGGTCCAGGGTTGCTCTGGCTTGCCGAGCAAACCGCGCCCGGCCAGGAACAGGGCGTTGCGCTCCTGCGTCGACAACCAGCGATTGGCCGCCAACAGGTCCGACAACTCGAACAACCGAGCCTCACGCTTGCCCGCCGCCAGGTTGTTTTCTTCCAGCAGGGCCAGAATCAAGGCCTGATCCCGTAGCGGGCTACCGTAGTCGCCCAGCCAGTAGCGGCTATCACGGGTAACCGCCAGCCCGGCCTGCATCGCCTGTTCGGCGCGCGGTTTGTCGCCCATCTTGTCCAAAGCCACGGACAACTGCACCAGCGGCAGGCCCGAGCGCGCATCGCTACGACGCTCGAACAAACTGCGCAGGGCGCCCAGTGGTGCTTGCTGACTGCGCGCCAATACCAGCGCGGCATACGCCTGCACGGCAAAGCGGCTGTGCTCGGCGTTCTGGCTGTAGCGCACCTCGATCAGGTTACGCTCCTGCACGTAACGCAGCAGGCGCTCACTGGCCTTCTTCAAGGCTTCGGCCGGCACCGCATAGCCTTGATCACGGGCACGCAGGAGGAAGTCGGTGACATAGGCGGTCAACCAGTACTCTTCCTCACCGTCAGCACTCCACAGGCCGAAGCTGCCGTTGTAGCGCTGCATGCCCAGCAAACGCTCAATACCGACTTCGATCTTGCGCTGACGTTTATCCGCAGCCTCGCCTTTCAGGCCCAGGCGTTTAAGTGTCGCGTCATCGGCATAGAGCGAGGGGTACAGGCCACTGGTGGTCTGCTCGGCACAGCCATACGGGTAGGCTTCCAGCGCGCGAATCTGCTCGCCAAGGTTCAGCGGTGGGCGGCTGGACAAGGCCAGGCTCGCCTCAAGGCCGGCCGGCTCGAACACCGCCAGTTCCGACTGCGGCAGGCTCCATGGCTGATCGCTGAGCGTTGCGCGGTAATGCTTGAGCAGCGCCGGGTACGCCGGGCGTATGCCCAAGGTCCACTCCCGGCTGAACACGGTGTTCGGCTCGCCTGGCAGCACCAGGCCTTGCACCTGCACCTTGACCTGCCCTTGCCCCAAGCCACCAACGGCCTGCACCGGAATCAGCAAGGTCTTGCGCTGGCCTTCAGCCAAAGGCACTTGCTGCTCGGCGGCGCGCATCAGGCTGAGCTGACCATCTGCGCTGAACTGCACCGTAAGGTTCTGTGCCTTGCCGGAGAGGTTCGACAGGTCCAGCGCCAGGGTGGTGCGATCACCACCGGCGAGGAAGCGCGGCGCCGACAGCTCGGCAATCAGCGGCGCGGCGACGACAGTCTTGGCCTCGGCCATGCCGAAGCGGTCTTCGGTCCAGGCCTGGGCCATCACCCGCAGCTCACCGTTGAAATCCGGGATATCGACACTGGCCTGGCCTTCACCCTTCTCGTTCAGGGTCACCGGCGCGCTTTGCAGGGCAACGATGGTGACGCTGGTGTCCGGGCGCTTGCCACCTTTGGTCAGGCCGGCGTCACCACCGAATGCCAGGCTGGCCAGGCGGCCCTGACCGGCTTCGATCAACTGGCCGTAAATATCCAGTTGATCGGCCCCATAGGCCTTGCGCCCGAACATCGCGGCAAATGGATCAGGCGTTGCGTATTCAGTGATGTTGAGAATGCCAACGTCAACCGCTGCCAGCAGCACATGCACCTGTTTTGGCACACTGCCATCGGCGTTACGCGCCTGCACCTTGACCGTCAGAGGTTGCTTGGGACGCATCTTCTCTGGCGCCGTCAGGCTGACCGCCAGCTTGCGCTCGGCACGCTCCAGCGGCAGGTGCAGAATACCCACGGCACGCTTGGGCGTGACGTTGGCCTTGCGCTCACCCGGGCGAATCACCAGGGCGCTGACATACAGATCGTGCCGCGCCCACTTGCGGTCCAGCTTGACCTCGAAGGCTTTGCCTTCGGCCGGCACGTCGATTTCCTCCCACCACAGCGGGCCATCGGCGGACTCGACCATCAAGTAACCCTTGCCTGCAGCGGGCGGGGTCACGGTGACCGTGGCGGTGTCGCCATCGGCATAGGCTTTCTTGTCCAGCGCCAGCTTGACCTGGTCTGGGCGTACGGCGCCGCCGTCGGTGTTGTCCTGGGCGCGGTAGCCGGCCCAGAAACGCAAGCTGCTGACCAACCCGGTGCGCGGGTCTTCCACCTCGACACGGTACGGGCCCCACGCGACCGGGAAGCTGATCTTGGCAGTACCACCGGCCTTGATGCTGACGGTTTCTTCGCTCTGGGTCAGGTACTTCTCGTTGAAGTTGTAGCTCCAACCATCGCTTTCGGAGTAGTTCCAGTAGTAGTCACGGCGCTCCTGCACCAGGCGCACCCGCAGGTTATCCACCGCCAGCTTGTTGCCGTTGCGGTCGGCGACAAGCAGTTCAAACTCTACCGGGCCGTCACCATCGGTTTCCTCACCGTCAAACAGGCCACGCAGCCCCGGCAGCCGCTCGGCAGGCCAGATCGGCTGTTCAAGCCGGCGAGTGATTGGTCGGCCTCCGGACTCCTGCAGGCTTGCCTGCACCGTCAACTGCAAAGGCGAACGGGCTTCGGACCATTTGCTCTCGATGCTGAGCGTGGCATCACCGGAGGCATCCAGGGTTGTTTCGTCCAGCTCCAGATCCTGGCTCAACTCCTGCTCGGTAACCGAACCGAACTGGTAGCCGGGCAAGGCCGGCACCGCCTCCCGCAGTGGGCGGATGTAGGCCTGGCCGCTCAGGCGATTGCCCGACGCTGGGGCGCCGTAGAGGTAACGGCCATTGACCGATATCTCGGCAGTTTCATCAGGGCTCAGGGGTGTCGGGCTGCCTTTGAGTTCAAGCGCCAGGCGCTCGGGCAGGAAGTCCTCGACCATGAAGCCGTAGACCTGGCGCTGACCGCCGCCGAAGTCGAAGAGCAACTCCCAACGCCCGGTCGGCGCTTCGCCAGCCAGTTGCAGGGCGTATTGATAAAGGCCCTCGCTACCCGGCTCCCAGACAAACTTGCGGCTGATCTGGTTATCCGGGCGACGCACTTCGACCGTGACCGGTTGCGGCTTGACCGGCTTACCGTCCTTATCACGCAGCAGCGCGTTGAGCAGCACCGTCTCACCCGGGCGATAAAGGTCACGCGGACCAAACACGAAAAACTGCAAAGGGTTGGCCAGAGGCCCGGTGATGTCGAACTCGGCCAGGTCCAGCGCGGCGTTGTTCAGCCGCAGCATCGTGGTGTGTTCAGCCTGCTTGGCCAACAGCACCTCAGCCTTGGCCGCTGCCGGCAACTGCGCGTGGCCGCTGCCATCGGTCTTGCCCTGGCCCAGCACACGGCCCTCGTTGTCGAGCAGTTCGACCTCCACACCGCTGAGGGCCTTACCGCCCTCCAGCGCCTGGGTAAACACATCGAGGCGGTTCTGATAACGGTGCGCCGACAGGCCGATGTCACTGAGGGTGAACAGTGTGGCCGGCTGCGAGTAGTTGTAGGTACCCGAGGCACGCATGACCGCCAGATAAACACCCGGTTGTTGCAGCGGCTTGAGGCCGGCGATCGGCAACAGCAGGGTTTCACGGGTATTGCGCGCCGGGTTCAGGTCGAAGCGACCGCCATAGACCAACTCGGCCATCGGCAACAGCTCGCGGGACTCATAGGTCTGCAGGCTGCTGTTGCGGCCCCACTGCCCCAGGAAGGTCGGCAGCGCTTCAGGCTTGATCCGGAAAAATTCGACATCGACCTTGTCGACGTTCAGCGCGATCACCGGCAGGCCTTCGGCCACGCGGGTCGGCAACAGCGAGCCGCGGCTGGCGAAACCGACAGTCGGCTCCAGGTCGCGGGTTTCCAGGCGGCTGACCGACTCGGCAGCCAGGCGCTTGCCATTCACCGCCAACAGCCCGGCGTCGATGGTCAGCACCAGCTTGCGCTTGGGCTCCAGGTGCCGCAGTCGCAGCTCCATCTGGTTATCAGAGAGCTCCCAGGCACCGTCAACCTTGCCCTTTACCGTATCGACTAGGTGCAGGCGCTCGGCGAATGGCTGCTGAGCGTCCAGTGGTGCGCTGAATGACACCGACAAGGTGCTCGATCCATCCAACTGCACCTCGGACACATCCACCACGCTCAACTCGCGTCCGGCGTAGCGTTGGGCCAGGGTTGCCGCATCTTCACGCGCGGGCTTGGGCGCGCTGGGCGCCGCCTTCTCTGCCGGTGCAGGCGCGGGTTTATCCACGGATGACGAGTCACAGGCACTCAATAGCGCCAGCGCACAGGCCAGCAACAATCCTTTGTTGAACATGGGAGATGAACTCTCTTGGGCAGCAGTGTCTTTAAGGGGTGAACTATATCTCATCAGCATCAGGGCAAGCGTGCGCAAATGCACGCTTTAGCCACAGGCTAGGCGCTCAGACCGCCTGTCGGCCCATTAGTGCCGTCTGTCCACTACAATGCGGGCTGACAAGGAGCCTGCATGACCTCACTGATCGCCGATTGGCGCGACCGACCGACCCACCGTAACGTGTGGGCGCTGGCCGCGCCGATGATTCTTTCGAACATCTCCGTACCGCTGGTGGCCTTGGTCGACAGTGCCGTGATCGGCCACCTGCCCCATGCCCACCAACTCGGTGCAGTGGCCGTCGGTGCCAGCCTCTATACCGTCCTGGCCTGGGTGATGGGCTTCCTGCGCATGGGCACTACCGGCTTTGCCGCACAAGCCGCCGGCCGTGAGGACGGCGCTGCCTTGCGCCAGGTACTGCTGCAAGGGCTGGCGCTGGCGCTGTGCTTCGCCCTGTTGCTGGGCCTGCTGGCGATCCCCTTCAGCCACCTGGCGTTGAGCGTGATGCAACCCTCGCAGGCGCTGGCACAAACCACCCATGACTTCTTCCAGACCCGCTTGCTCGGCCTGCCGGCCGCCCTGGCCAGCTTCGCCCTGGTAGGCTGGTTCCTCGGCACCCAGAATGCGCGTGCACCGCTGGCGATCCTGCTGACCACCAACCTGCTGAACATCGTGCTCAACCTCTGGTTCGTGATGGGCCTGGACTGGGGCGTTATCGGCTCGGCGCGGGCTTCGGTGGTCGCCGAGTGGAGCGCTGCCCTGCTCGGCCTGGCCTTGACCCGCTCGGCCCTGCGCGCCTACCCGGGCAAACTGGCCTGGGCAGCGCTACGCCGCTGGCAGAGCTGGCGACCGCTGCTGAGCGTCAACCGGGACATCTTCATTCGCAGCCTGGCCTTG
The DNA here is from genome assembly GCF_002753995.1 of Pseudomonas sp. HLS-6. Classification (NCBI taxonomy): domain Bacteria; kingdom Pseudomonadati; phylum Pseudomonadota; class Gammaproteobacteria; order Pseudomonadales; family Pseudomonadaceae; genus Pseudomonas; species Pseudomonas sp. HLS-6. The sequence goes on along the minus strand of NZ_CP024478.1, from coordinate 701,453 downwards.
CAGGCGGTGTTCTTCCTGATCACCGTGCAGGGCGCCCGCTTAGGCGATGCCACCGTCGCAGCGAATGCCCTGCTGCTCAACGGCTTGCTCCTCACGGCCTATGCACTGGACGGCCTGGCCCACGCCGTGGAAGCGCTTTGCGGTCACGCCATCGGGGCCGGCGACCGTCCCGCCCTGCGTCGATCCTTGACCGTGGCGGCGGGCTGGTCGTTGCTGGCGAGCCTGGGGTTTGCCTTGCTGTTCATGCTTGGCGGCCACCTGTTCATTGAAATGCAGACCGACATCCAAAGCGTGCGTGAAACCGCCTTCGAGTACCTGCCGTACCTGGCAGTGCTGCCGTTGATCGCCGTGTGGAGCTACCTGCTCGATGGCCTGTTCATCGGCGCCACCCGCGCACGGGAAATGCGCAACGGCATGCTGCTCAGCGTCGTCCTCGCCGTCCCCTTTGCCTATGCCATAAGCGGGCTGGGCAACCATGGGCTGTGGCTGGGTTTTCTGCTGTTCATGGCCTTGCGCGGCGTGACACTGGGCCTGATGAGCTGGCGGATGCAGCAACGCAATGAATGGTTCAAAGAGCCCACCCACGCACTGAAATCCCGCTGATGCCATCGCAGGCAAGCCTGCCACACAGACAATGCAGTGCTCCACACTGATCCCTGTAGGAGTTGGCTTGCCAACGATGCGGGCGCCGCGCACTTACTGACGCCCCGCCAATGCCATCGCAGGCAAGCCTGCCCCTACAGAAATGGAGTGTTCTGCACGGATCTCTGTAGGAGCCGGCCTTGGCCGCGATGGCAGCCGACGCCGTGTTACGAGGACAGGTACGAAGAACGCGTCAGGCCCAGGCGCAGGGCATCCAGGAACTGGGTGCGCTCGCGGGCACTGATCTTGGCGCTGGCGACCTTGTCGCGGTAGTGCGTCATCAGCTCTTCCGGCGACAGGTGCACGTAACGCAGCATGTCTTCGATGGTGTCGTGGGTTTCGATACCGGCGTGGTACACGCTGCCGTTCGGGTTCTGGTAGATGTTCACCGAATCGGTATCACCGAACAGGTTGTGCATGTCCCCCAGAATTTCCTGATAAGCACCTACCAGGAAGATACCCAGCAGGTAGTCTTCACCTTCTTTGATGCCATGCACCGGCAAGCTGGTCTCGATGCTCTGCTCGTCGACGTACTGGTTGATCTTGCCGTCGGAGTCACAGGTCAGGTCCTGCAGCACAGCGCGGCGCATCGGCTCTTCGTCAAGACGGTGCAACGGCAGGATCGGCAGTACCTGGCCAATCGCCCAGGTGTCCGGCAGGCTCTGGAACACCGAGAAGTTGCAGATGTACTTGTCGGCCAGCTTGTCGTTGAGCTCGTCCAGCACTTGACGGTGCGAACGCTGGCGCGCCTTCAGCGAGTTGTGCAGGCGGCGGCAGACGGCGAAGTAGCACTGTTCGGCCAGGGCTTTCTGGGCCAGGGTAATCTTGCCATCGGCATACTGGGCAGCGACGTCACTCATGTAGTGCGTGGCGCGCCAGTAGGTCTCGGTGACCATCTCGATGTCAGTCGGGCCAAGCAGGTCGATCAGCCATTGCACGGTTTCCGGCAGGCTTTCCTTGTCTTCGATGGTCGGCACTTCATCGTTGTGTTTCTCAACGTCCGTCACCTGCACTACGAGGACGGCGTGGTGGGCTGTCAGCGAGCGACCGCTCTCGGAGAAGATGTGCGGGTGCGGCAGGCCCTGCGCATCGCAGAACTCCTTGAGCATGCCGACCACGACACCGGCGTAGTCGTCCATGTCGTAGTTGATCGAACTGGCGTTGCGCGAGTGGGTACCGTCGTAGTCCACGCCCAGGCCACCGCCGACGTCGATGTGATCGACCGGCAGGTTCAGGGCGCGCAGTTCGCCGTAGTAGCGAATGGCTTCCTTGAAACCGTGCTGGTAGTCCGCCAGGTTGGCGATCTGCGAACCCATGTGGAAGTGCAGCAGGCGGATACCCTGATCCAGGCCGGCATCACGGAAGCGCTGTACCACCGAGATCAGTTGTGCCGCCGACAGGCCGAACTTGGATTTTTCGCCACCGGTGTCAGCCCACTTGCTCGAAGCCAGGGACGACAGGCGCACACGCAGGCCAACCTGCGGCTTGACCTTGAGTTCGGCGGCTTCTTCGATCACCAGCGCCACTTCCGACTCTTTCTCGATGACGATAAAGACGTTGTGGCCCAGCTTCTGGCCCATCAGCGCCAGGCGGATGAACTCGCGGTCCTTGTAACCGTTGCAAACGATAGTGCCGCCCTTCGGCGCCAGCGCCAACACGGCCAGCAGCTCAGGCTTGGAGCCTGCCTCAAGGCCGATGGACACGTCCTGGGTGGCGATGATGTTTTCCACCACCGCTTCCTGCTGGTTGACCTTGATCGGGTACAGCGCGGTGTACTTGCTCTGGTATTCCAGGCGCGCGATGTTGGCGTCGAAAGCACCGGTCAGTTGGCGTACGCGGTCTTGCAGGATGTCGGGGAAACGAACCAGCAATGGCAGCGACAAGCCGCTCTTGCGCAGTTCATCGACTTCCTCGAACAGGTCGATCGGCGCACTGCCCGGCCCGTTGGGGCGTACTTCGACGCGCCCGGCCTCGTTGATCGCGAAATACCCGGCCCCCCAATGGCGGATCCCATACACACTGCGGCTGTCCGCAACGGTCCATTGGCTGCCATCGTCTTTGCGTGTGCGTCGTACGGACATCGAAGTCCCCTATATAAAAAATCGAAGAACACCGGCCAGCCCGGAGCGGGCGCAGTGTAAATCCTGAAAATGACGGTCTTCCGTGTTCAGGGGTAGACCCTTCCTACGGGAACGAGTTTAGAAACGGGAATGCAAAAAATCGCGACGGGGCCGATCAGCCACCGGATTTTTTCGCCTTGAAGCCCTGTTTGACCAGTTCTGCCAGTAACAGCTCGACATGATCGCCCTGGATCTCGATGACACCGTCCTTCAAGGCACCACCGGTTCCACAGCGGCGCTTGAGCGTGCTGGCCAGATCCTTGAGTGCTTCGAGGGGCAGCGGCACGCCGCTGATGGTGGTAACGGTCTTGCCGCCACGGCCTTTGCTTTCGCGGCGCACGCGAGCAATGCCATCGCCTTCGGGGATGGCCGTCTGCTTGCAGATGCAGGCATCGATGGGTTGGCTGCAGTCCGGGCAATGCCGACCTGCATCGGTGGAGAACACCAGGCCGCCAAGGGCAGCGAATGATGCGGCTTTTTTGGCCACTTTTGATCCTCTATCGTGAGGACAAAAACTGGTCGATGCCCCGAGCGAGGTACCGACCGCGAAGCCCCACTCTGGCAGGGGCAGCGCAACCGGGTCTGCGAACAGTCCCGGCTTTAAAAGGCCGCGCAGTGTAACGACAAATGCAGCAAATGCTAAGTACAAATCTGCGCCATTTTAGGCAGATTTAGCGACCTCAGGATTGACGGTCGAGGTAACGTTTCAACGCGGCCAGTGAATCGGGGCAATACGGCTGCACCAGGCTGTCGGCCATGACCGCTTCCAGAGGTAGAAAACGAGCCTCGCTGACCTCCTCCGGCTGTAGCCGCAGGGGGCCGTCCCAGACGGCCGAGAACACCGCGCACCACAAACGGTTGTCGGGCTGATCGAAGAAAAAACGCTCATGGGCCGTCAGCTCAACACCGGTTACGCCCAATTCTTCTTCCAGCTCTCGCGCTGCCGAGGCGGCGTAGCTTTCACCCACCGCCACCATGCCACCAGCGGCCACATCCCAATAGCCCGGATAAAGCGCCTTGCTCAGCGTGCGCCGGTGCACGCACAGGTGCCCGGCCGAGTTGAACAGCAGAATGAACGTGCCACGACCGATCAAGCCGCGCTCGCGCAACTCGGCCCGTTGCATGGCACCCAGCTCGGCATCATCGCGGTCGACCCAGACGATGCGCTCAGCATCTGAAGCGGCGCGATGCGCCGCCTCGCGGGAAGAGATGGCCACCGCCTCAGCCTTGCGACAGCAGTTGGCGCAGGTCGATCACTGCGGCGTTGGCCCGGGAAATGTAGTTGGCCATCACCAGCGAGTGGTTGGCCCACATGCCGAAGCCACTGCCGTTGAGTACCATCGGGCTCCACAGAGGCTCTTGGGAGGCCTCCAGCTCGCGGATGATCTGACGCACGCTGACGGTGGCGTTCTTCTTCGCCAGCACGTCGGCGAAGTCGACCTCGATAGCGCGCAGCAGGTGCGACAGCGCCCACGCCTGGCCACGGGCCTCGTAGAACACGTTGTCGATCTGCAGCCACGGGGTCTCGACCACTTCCTCATCCAATTGCGGTACCTGGCCGGCAACCACAGACTCGGTTTTCAGGGTGGTATTGAGCTTGACCCGACCGACGCTGGCCGACAGGCGCTGGGACAGCGAACCCAGGCGCGTGGCGACATCGCCCAACCAGTTGTTCAGGTTGTCGGCACGGGTATAGAACTGCGCGCCCTGCTGGTCAGGCGAGGCCAGGCGGTTCTGATAACGGGTCAGGCTGTTGATGCCTTCCTGGAACTCCGACTCGCTCGACGGCAAGATCCAGCTCTTGTTATCGAAGTTGAAGCGCGGCTCGGCCTTGGCCAGGTCAGCATCCTCGGTGGACTGCGACTGGGAGCGGGCAAAGTCCTTGCGCAGGGCGCGGCTCAGGTCACGCACCTGGACCAGCACGCCGTACTCCCAGCTCGGCATGTTGTCCATCCACAGGCCTGGCGGGAAACGGTCGTTGGAGATATAGCCACCGGGCTTGTGCAGCAACGTACCGGAAACAGTCTTGAGGGTTTCGATGGTGGTATAGCCGATCACCATCTGCTTGCCCGTGCGCTCAGCTGCAGCCTGGGCGTTCTGCTGAACCGGGAACAGGTCAGGCTCCTCGCTCCAGTACCAGCCCAGGGCAATCGTCACCAACAGATAAAGGGCAATGAGTGTTCCCAGCGCCCGGCTGAACAACAGGCCGCTGAAATAGCTGCCCGCTGCTGTTTCACGGGTACCAGCCCGCTCGCTCGCCTCGGCTTTGCCTGTACGGTTTTTCCAGTCCAGCATGGCATTGTCCTTTCAGTCACGTCGGTTCAAAGGTTCGACCGCAAGCCCAGGCATTGCGCCGGCGTACCCTGTGCTTTTCACAGCCGCTCGCCTGCCGGGGGTCGGCATCATGCGTTGCACTATAAATCAACCCGGCTGCTTCGCATAAGCGACTATCCGGTCACAAACTGAATTTGCAGGCAACGCGGTAATTTGACGCAAGACACGCGATCGCCTGAAAAGTAGTGCTAGCATAGAGCCATCACTGGAACTCAGCCTCACCCCTATATAAGTAGTCAGGATATGACCGAGCCAGAAGACCCAAATCGTGAGCGCCTCAAACAGCACTTTGCCCAGCGGGTCATTCACCAGGCTCGGCAGATACTTGAGATCTGGCAACGCCTGCAGCGTAGCGAGTGGTCGAGCAATGACCTCGGTGAACTGTGCGAAGCCAACCTGCGACTGCAGCGTTATGCCGAGCGCTTTGACCAGCCTGAGCACAGTCAACTGGCCGAGGCAATAGGGCAAACCCTGAAGGCCATAGAGGCTAACGGTGCGCGCCTGAGCAGCGGCTTGATCAATGAACTCAACCGCCTGATGCAACGCCTGTCGCGCACTGGCTTGCGCCAGGGCGACCAGCTTGAGCAGACCCCGCTGCCGCCGCTGCGCAAGCCGGTTTACATCATGCTGCAAGACCATGACCGGGCAGAGCGACTGGCGACGCAATTGGAGTTCTTTGGCCTAGGGGTACAGGCACTGAACAGCGCCGAAGCCTTTCGGGCCTCGATGGCCGAGCGTCTGCCGGCCGCCCTCGTCATGGACGTCGACTTCACCGGCAGCGGGCAAGGCCTGCATCTGGCGGCCCAGGCTCAACAGGGGCTGGAGCAGCCCCTTCCGCTATTGTTCTTCAGCCTGCACGAAACCGATACGCCGACGCGCCTGGCTGCCGTGCGTGCTGGCGGCCAGGAATTCCTGACCGGCACGCTGGAAGCCTCCAGCCTGCTGGAAAAGGTCGAGCTGTTGACCAGCGTGACTCAGTACGAGCCGTTCCGGGTACTGGTCATTGATGATTCGCGGGCTCAAGCCATCTACACCGAGCGCTTGCTGAACAACGCAGGCATCGTTACCCGCACCCTCACCGACCCGATTCAAACCATGGCTGAGCTGGCCGACTTCCAGCCAGACCTGATCATTCTTGATCTGTACATGCCGGGCTGCACGGGGCCAGAGCTGGCCAAGGTCATCCGACAGAACGATCGTTATGTCAGTGTGCCGATTATTTACCTGTCGGCCGAGGACGACCTGGACAAGCAGCTCGAAGCCATGAGCGAGGGCGGCGATGACTTCCTGACCAAACCCATACGTTCGCACCATCTGATCACCACGGTACGCAACCGTGCAGCACGGGCGCGCAACCTCAATGCACGCATGGTGCGCGACAGCCTCACCGGCCTGTACAACCACACGCACATCCTGCAATTGCTTGAAGACTGCAGCTTCCGCGCCCGTCGCGAAGAGCGCCCATTGAGCTTTGCAATGCTCGACATCGATCACTTCAAGAAGGTCAACGACAGCCACGGCCACCCCATGGGCGACCGCGTGATCAAAAGCCTGGCGCTGTTTCTGAAACAACGCCTGCGCAAGACCGACTTTATTGGTCGCTATGGCGGTGAAGAGTTTGCGATTGTCATGCCCAGTACAGACCTGAATGCCGCACACAAAGTGCTGGATGAGATCCGCCAACGCTTCTCCGAAATTCATTACCCGGCCCAGCCGCGCGACCTGTACTGCACGTTCAGCGCCGGGGTTGTACAACTGAACGATGGGCTCGATGCGTTGAGCATGGCAACCACCGCCGATGAGGCGCTGTACCGGGCCAAGGCTGCAGGACGCAACACCGTGCTGCGCAGCGAACCATAAAGGCAATGTGCCAGTTTTTTTTAGTTCTTCCGCGCCTTCGTCATAACCTCGTAACAAAAACGCAATAACTTCAGAGGCTTACCATTCAGCCGTTGGTAGACCCTGGATATGCGCCTGAAGCTGCTTACCAATCTCAACACCTTGTTGCTGGTCACCGTCTGCCTGGCCTTGGGCGCGACACTGTGGTGGTCACAGCATGCGCTGGAGCGCCCCTATCTGCTGATGGAGCGCTACCTGGGCCTGTCCCAGCAGTTTCAGAACCAGGCCGCGCGCAACATTCAGGACTACCTGAATAGCGGCGATGCGCTGCGCCATGCTGAAGCACAGCAGGCTATCGTCGACTTGCAGGCACAACTGAGTGTTCTCCCCGACGACCTGGCCGCTCGCCTGCGCCCAAGCCTGGACAGCCTGCAGGCGTTCACCGGCTCCGAGCTACTGGCCGCCGGCAAGCTTGCCGGCGACCCTCAAGCCCTGTTGCTGCAAGCCGAACGCGAGCTTGGGGTGGCACTTGAACAACTGGCGCAGTATGCCCAGAGCAGCAACAGCCCCGACGCCGGGCACTACCCACAAGCGCTGCTCAATGCCAGCGTGCATTTGGGCAGGCTCTCACTGGCACGCGACAAGTTGGTCAGCAGTGGTCGCAGCGAACTGGCCGACGAGGTCGAGCGCGAGCTGCAAAGCATCGTCGGCCAAGCCCGCGCCCTCGACCAGTTGCCATTGCTGGGCGTCACCGCCAGCACGGCCTCGAGCACAGACGACTTCGCCGCGCTGATGGGCTTGCAGAGCGAGACCACCGCCGTCGCCGAAGACAGCGGCATCGCCCTGAAACGCGAGCTTAACAGCCTGCTAAGCCGTTATCCGGGCGAGCTTCAACGCACCCGCGAACAGATTCAACGCCGCGCCGAGCTGGCCAACAGCACCCATGAGCGCATTGCAGCAGTACAACAGGCGATTGCCGAACTGGAGCCAGGCGTGCGTAGCCAGCACGCGCAGATACAGGGTGAAGTACGCCTGATCCAGGGTGTCATGATTGCCATGATCCTGCTGATTGCGCTGTTGATCGACACCCTGCAGAGACGCTTGACGCGGGTGCTGACCAACCTCTCCCCGGCACTGTCGCGCTGGGCGGAAGGCGACTTCAGCCAGACCATCGCCCTGGGCGCAACCAACCGCGAGTTGCGCGATATTCAGGACTCGCTCAATCGCCTGCGCATCTATCTGGTGGAACTGGTTGGCACGTTGCGCAGCAATGCCGAACAAGTGGCCGGCAGCAGCCATGCCTTGGCCAACATGAGCAGTGCCCTGCACGATGGCGCCGAGCGCCAGGCCGGAGATACAGCGCAGATACGCGACGCGCTGGGTGAGCTGGAGGCCACGATTGTCCAGGTCGCTGGCGATGCCAGCCAGGCTGCCGATGCCAGCCGCAGTGCCGGGCGTGCCGTCGAGCAGGGGCAGCGAGTCATTGGCCAAAGCCTGACCGGGCTGCACTCGCTGGTCGGCGAGGTGCAGGGCAACGCCCAGATGATCGAACAACTGGCTCAGGAGTCGGCAACCATCGGGGGTGTACTGACGGTGATCCGCTCGATTGCCGAACAGACCAACCTGCTGGCCCTCAACGCGGCCATCGAGGCCGCACGGGCTGGCGAGATGGGCCGGGGGTTTGCCGTGGTCGCCGAAGAAGTCCGCTCGCTGGCGCAGCGCACGACGGGGGCTACTGGAGAAATTCAAACGCTGATCGAGCGCTTGCAACAGGCCGCACGCCATTCGGTGGAAGGTATGCGTGCGCAGGTTGAACATGCTGAAGCGACCGCCAGCCAGGCCCAGGCCGCCGACGGCGCACTGGATGAAATCGTCGGGGCAATCCAGACCATCGCTGCCACCGCCGAGCGTATCGCAGATGTCACGGCTCAACAGAGTGGCGCGGTCAGTGAAATTCGTGATCACAGCGAGCGCATCCACACCTTGGGTGAAGACAACCTGCATCGTATCGGCGAGGGCCGTGAACAGGGCGAACAGTTGCTCAGGCTGGGGGGCGAACTGAACACTGCCGTTCGCGCATTCAGGGTTTGAGTGGCGCACCGGATGCCTGTAAAGGCATCCGCGGGATGTAAGGGGGTGCGCGGCGCCTGCACGTCTCGGCACACTCCGCTATGATGCGCCCATACCCGTTCCGCGAGATTGTCATGCGCCGTCTGCTTTGCCTTCTGTTTATGCTCCTGGCCCTGCCCGTTGCCACCGCCGGCCTGCTCGACAGCCGTCCGAGTGCAACGCTAGGCGCCACCACGCTGAACAACAGCGCCGATTTCCTCCCAGTACGCGAAGCGTTCAAGCTCAGCCTGGTCAAGGACGATGCGCAGTCCATCACCCTGCGCTTCGTCGCTGCCGAGGGTTACTACCTCTACCGACACCGCTTTCAGTTCCGTAGCGAACCCGCCGACATTGCACTGGGAGGCGCACAGCTGCCCAAAGGCGAAGCCAAGCACGACGAATTCTTCGGCGATGTCGAGGTGTATCACGGCATCCTCGACATCACCCTGCCACGGGGCGCCGATAAGCGCGCCTTCACCCTGCTGGTGACCTACCAGGGCTGCGCGGACAAAGGCCTGTGCTACCCACCGGAAACTGAGCGCCTGAGCATTTCGGGCAGCGGCGCGGCGCCAGCCGACACGGCCAAGACCAGTACCCATACCGACTGGAAAGCCTTGCTGCTGTTCTTCCTCGCCGGCGTCGGCCTGACCTTCACCCCGTGCGTACTGCCAATGCTGCCGATTCTCTCCGGCGTGGTGTTGCGCGGCCATATCGGTGGGTGGCGAGGCTTGAGCCTGTCACTGGCCTACGTCCTGCCGATGGCCGCCTGCTTTGCCCTGCTGGGCGCATTGATGGGGCTGTTCGGCGCCGAACTGAACCTGCAGGCGCGCCTGCAATCGGCCTGGGTACTGGTGCCGTTTTCGCTGTTCTTCGTGGTCTTTGCCCTGGCGATGTTCGGTCTGTTTGAACTGCGTTTGCCGTTGGCCGTGAGCACTCGCCTTGACCATATTGCCGGGCGTACACGCGGCGGCTCACTGCTTGGTGCGGCGGTGCTTGGCATCCTCTCCAGCTTGTTGGTATCGCCCTGCGTATCCGCACCATTGGCCGGCGCCCTGCTGTACATCAGCGCCAGTGGCGATGCGCTGGGCGGCGCGCTGAAGCTTTTTGCCCTGGGCCTGGGCATGGGGGCGCCGCTGCTGTTGGTCGCCACCGGCGGTGCCGCCTGGCTGCCAAGAAGCGGCCCTTGGCTGGTCACCGTGAAAAATGCCATTGGTGTCTTGCTGCTGGGTCTGGCCATCGGCCTGCTAAGCCGGATATTGCCGGGCGAAGTGACCCTGGTGCTGATCGGCTTGCTGACGGCGGGTGTCGCACTGTTCCTCGGTGCCCTTGAGTTCATCGAGAAAAGCCCGGCCCGACGCCTGACGCAATTGCTCGGCCTGTTACTGCTCGCCTATGCAGTGGCCTGCTGGTATGGCGCCTTCAGTGGCCAGACCGACCCGTTCAGGCCACTGGGCAAAACGCACCTGCCAAGCAGCGCCAGTGCCATCGCCAGCGCCCAGGCCGACGCGTGGCAGAAGGTGCGCACACCCGCAGCACTCGACGCCGCCCTGGCCGAGGCCAAAGCGGCAGGGCAACCCGTGGTGCTGGATTGGTACGCCGACTGGTGCATCAGTTGCAAGGTGATCGAGCGCGAGGTACTGAGTGCGCCTGCTGTCCAGGCGCATCTGGAAGGCTTTCGCTTGATCAAGTTCGACATCACCGAGAGCACCGCCGAACAACGCGCCCTGCTCGACCGCTACCACCTGTTCGGCCCACCTGCGCTGATGTTTTTTGCGGCGAACGGCAGCGAAAAAACCGACGCCCGAGTGGTTGGCGAGACAAACGCCGGCGAATTTGCTGAACATCTGTTGCGCATTCGCAGCGAACTGCGTCTATAACTTGCTGTGGTCGTAAAAAAGCGGCATGCATGACCAAAATTAACAAAATGGTCATATATTTTGCGTGAATCTCGCTCATCGTGCTGGCTATTGCAGGTAACTGGACACTGCCCCGTGCTTGCGGCATAGTCGCCGCGCTGATGTGTTCGCACGAATAAAAAAGGATCCGCAGATGGCAACGCTACTGGTACTGCATGGCCCCAATCTGAACCTGCTTGGCACCCGCGAGCCTGGTGTTTACGGTGCCGTGACCCTGGATCAGATCAACCAGGACCTGGAACAGCGCGCCCGTGCCGCTGGCCACCACCTGCAGTACCTGCAGAGCAATGCCGAGTACGAGTTGATCGACCGTATCCACGCCGCACGCAACGAAGGCGTGGACTTCATCCTGATCAACCCGGCGGCTTTTACGCACACAAGTGTCGCATTACGTGACGCGCTGCTGGCGGTGAGCATCCCATTCATCGAAGTGCATTTGTCTAACGTGCACAAGCGTGAACCTTTTCGCCATCACTCCTACTTTTCAGATGTCGCCGTAGGCGTGATCTGCGGCCTGGGCGCTAGCGGTTACCGGCTGGCCCTGGAGTCTGCACTGGAGCAATTGGCAGCGAACGCAAAGCCCTGATAACGAGTACCTGGCCCATTGGCCGGGCTCATAGAAACGTTTGATTACACGTTTATACGCCCCTGACCGAACCTTGGGAGTTGATGATTCATGGATATCCGTAAAGTCAAGAAACTGATCGAACTGCTGGAAGAGTCCGGCATCGACGAGCTGGAGATCAAGGAAGGCGAAGAATCCGTACGGATCAGCCGCCACAGCAAGACTCCAGCTCAGCAGTACTACGCGCCAGCCCCTATGGCTGCTGCCGTCGCACCTGCCGCTGCACCCGCTGCTGCAGCCCCGGTTGCCGAAGCTGCCGCCGCGCCAAAACTGAACGGCACCGTGGTTCGCTCGCCAATGGTCGGTACCTTCTACCGCAAGCCTTCGCCAACCTCGCCAAACTTCGCTGAAGTTGGCCAGACCGTGAAGAAAGGCGACACCCTGTGCATCGTCGAAGCCATGAAAATGATGAACCACATCGAAGCTGAAACCAGCGGTGTGATTGAATCCATTCTGGTAGAAGACGGCCAGCCGGTTGAGTTCGACCAGCCGCTGTTCACCATCGTTTGAACCGCGGAGAGCCAACGATGTTGAAACCTGCGAAGTTGGAAAAAGTTCTGATCGCCAACCGCGGTGAAATTGCCCTGCGGATCCTGCGTGCCTGCAAAGAGATGGGCATCAAGACCGTCGCCGTACACTCCACGGCTGACCGCGAGCTGATGCACCTGGGCCTGGCCGACGAATCGGTTTGCATCGGCCCGGCTTCGGCCAGCCAGTCCTACCTGCACATCCCGGCAATCATCGCCGCGGCTGAAGTGACCGGCGCTACCGCCATTCACCCAGGCTACGGCTTCCTCGCGGAAAACGCCGACTTCGCCGAGCAGGTAGAAAACTCCGGGTTTGCCTTCATTGGCCCAAAAGCCGACACCATTCGCCTGATGGGCGACAAGGTTTCGGCCAAGGACGCCATGAAGCGCGCCGGTGTACCGACCGTACCAGGCTCCGACGGCCCACTGCCGGAAGACGAAGAGACTGCACTGGCCATTGGCCGTGAAGTCGGCTATCCAGTGATCATCAAGGCCGCCGGTGGCGGTGGTGGTCGCGGCATGCGTGTGGTGCACAAGGAAGAGGACCTGATTGCCTCGGCCAAACTGACCCGTACCGAAGCCGGTGCTGCGTTCGGCAACTCCATGGTCTACCTGGAGAAGTTCCTGACCAACCCACGTCACGTGGAAGTTCAGGTACTGTCCGACGGCCAAGGCAATGCCATCCACCTGGGCGACCGTGACTGCTCGCTGCAGCGTCGTCACCAGAAAGTGCTGGAAGAAGCACCAGCACCAGGCATCGACGAGAAAGCCCGTCAGGAAGTCTTTGCCCGCTGCGTCCAGGCGTGCATCGAGATCGGCTACCGTGGTGCTGGCACCTTCGAGTTCCTCTACGAAAACGGCAACTTCTACTTCATCGAAATGAACACCCGTGTTCAGGTGGAGCACCCGGTTTCGGAGATGGTCACAGGCATCGACATCGTCAAGGAGATGCTGAGCATCGCCGCTGGCAACAAGCTGTCGTTCACCCAGGAAGACGTCGTGATTCGCGGCCACTCGCTGGAATGCCGGATCAACGCCGAGGACCCGAAGAAGTTCATCCCGAGCCCAGGCACGGTCAAGCACTTCCACGCGCCAGGCGGCAACGGCATCCGTGTCGATTCGCACCTGTACAGCGGCTACAGCGTACCGCCGAACTACGACTCGCTGATCGGCAAGCTGATCACCTACGGCAAAGACCGCGACGAGGCCATGGCCCGTATGCGCAATGCCCTGGACGAGATCGTCGTTGATGGCATCAAAACCAACATTCCACTGCACCGCGACCTGGTGCGTGATGAAGGTTTCTGCAAAGGCGGCGTAAACATTCACTATCTGGAACACAAACTGGCTAACCAGGAGTGATCCGAAAGTGATGCGCAAAAGCCCCTGACCGAAAGGCCAGGGGCTTTTTGTTTTATAGGGGACTCACGTACGCGGCGCCTGCATCCTTGGCATTTCAATGCCATGCTCATGCACCCGTCGGTACAACGTCGCCCGCGAGATTCCCAGCGCGCGCGCAGCATCACCCGGTTTCCAACGATGACGCACCAGCGCGTCAAGCAGCACTTGCCGCTGCGGGCTGACCCGCTGCTGCTCGGGTGCCGGGCACTGTGCACCGCGCACGTCCAGCGGCAGGTCGTCCACCTGCAAGGTGCCGGCACTGCATACGGCACAGGCATACCGCAACACCTGCCGCAGTTGACGCAGATTACCCGGCCAGCGGTAGCTCAACAGGCACTCCAGCGCCGCCGCCCCAAGCCCCACCTGCACACCACAGGCTTTCGCCTCCTCTTCCAGCACCTGATTGATCAATACCAACAAGTCACTACGCTCGCGCAACGGCGGCAGTTCAAAACGGGCGTTGGCCAGCCGAAAGTACAGGTCCTCTCGAAAACTGCCTGCAGCCACCATTGCAACCAGGTCGCGGTGCGTGGCGCAGATCACCTGAATATCCACCCGCTCACGCCGTGAAGCCCCAAGAGGGGCCACTTCACCCTCAGCCAGCACCCGCAGCAAACGCGTTTGCAGACCTAGCGGCATGTCACCGATCTCGTCGAGAAACAGCGTACCGCCATCAGCCTGCTGCAGCAGCCCACGCATCCCTTTGGTCGAGGCCCCCGTGAAGGCTCCGGCGACGTAGCCGAACAACTCACTCTCGATCAGGCTCTCGGGGATTGCCGCACAGTTGAGCGCCACAAAAGGCCCTTCCGCTCGCGCACTGCGCTGATGCAACTGGCGGGCAAAAACCTCCTTGCCCGAGCCTGTCTCACCCTGGACCAGCACCGCCAGGTTGCAGTCCTTGACCCGCGTCGCCAGGCGCAAGGCTTCCGTCACTCGCGGATCGACCGCAAGCTGTCCAATTCGGGTCGCCCGCCGCACTGGCTGGCGTCGTGGCGAACTGACCCGGGCGTGTACTTCGCCACCGGCGGCAGTCCAGTTCAAACGCTGGGCCGCCTCGTCGGTCGCGGCCCGCAGGGTCTCCAGGTCGAACAACTGGCCAATGTGCTCCGGCACCTGCCCGCACTGCTCAAGCACCACCCGCCGGGCCACACTGTTGAGCGCCTGCAAGCGCCCGTCGGCATCCCAGGCCAGGAGAAAGTCTGGCTGGCTGTCGACGTAGCCAGGCGCACTGTGAGCGCGCAACACCCAATGCTGTTCGGCGTTGTGCATGAAAAAGGCGTTCTCGATCTCACGCGCACTCTGGACGACCATCTGCCGGATCAAGTGCTGGCTGCGACGGTCGTCCGGCGATTGCAGCGCCGAGACATCGAGCACGCCCAACAGGGCGCCCTGAGGGTCAAATACCGGGGCAGCCGAGCAGGTCAGGCCGATGAAGGCTGCTCGAAAGTGATCGCGCTTGTGCACAGTGACCGGTGCATGACTGGTCAGTACCCCAGCCACGCCACAGGTGCCCTCCTCGCCTTCCGACCAACAGGTACCCAGGTACAGGCCCGCCTTGCGGCAGTCGTTGCGAATCGTCGACTCGACGCGGTAGTCGATGGTGCGCCCCTGGGCATCGGTCAACAGCACACAGTAGTCGGCATCACGCACCCGACCGTGCAGGCGTGCCACAGCATCACTGGCGATGCGCAGGAACAGCTCGGCGCGCTCGCGGCATTCATTCAGCGAGCTTTGCGAGAGGATACGTGGCCCTTGCAGCGAGGCCGGGTCAAGACGGTGCTGCTCCATGGAGCGGCGCCAGGAGTCGAGGATAGGCGCCGGGACCGGCGCTTGAGGCAGACGATCGGCGTTCTTCAGCACACGGCTGACGCAATCGACGTGGGCCTTGGAGTTCGCGGCAAGCATGGGGCCTCCGGTTCTCGTGTTCTTGTCGTTATGCGGCCCATTAAGCGCCCATTGCCGGCCCTCGACAAGCACTGCCTGCGCCATGGCCTCTGTGAGACGCAGCGTCTCGTCGTCTCAGCAAACAGCCCCTGCGACTGACACCCAGCGTCTTGCCGCACCGTGCCACGCGCGCGCCCAACCTCACTACAAAACCGCTCTGGAACGGCCCTTTGCGCATCGCTCAAGGCACCTTGGCACCGCGCTTGCTCTAGCCCTGACAAACAAAACCAAAGGTGTGCCCATGAGCCATCCCGTTCTCACCGTAGGCATCATCGCCAACCCGGCTTCGGGTCGCGATCTGCGCCGACTGACTGCCAACGCTGGGCTCTATTCCAGCACCGATAAGGCCTCGGCCGTGCAACGCCTGTTGGCGGCCTTTGCCGCGACCGGGGTTAACCAGGTGCTGCTGCCGCCGGACATGACCGGTATCGCCGCTGCCGTACTCAAGGCGGGCCTCGGGCCACAGGCTGCCCAGCAGCGTTGGCCACAGCTGCGCATCCTCGACATGCCGCTGCGCCAGACCGTCGAGGATACCCGCCTGGCCGCCCGCCTGATGGTCGAACAGGGCGCCACACTCATTGCAGTGCTGGGTGGCGACGGTACCCACAAGGCAGTGGCTGCCGAGGTGGGTGACATCCCACTGCTGACGCTCTCCACCGGCACCAACAATGCCTTTCCTGAACTGCGCGAAGCCACCAGCGCAGGCCTGGCCGGTGGCCTCTATGCCAGTGGCCGGGTGCCGGCACCGGTCAGCCTGCGGCGCAACAAACGCCTGCTCGTGCGCGAACCCAACCGAGGTATCTGTGAATGGGCGCTGGTGGACGTCGCGGTGTCGCCACAACGTTTTGTCGGTGCCCGCGCCATCAGCCGCACGGAAGACCTTGCGGAAGTCTTCGTGACCTTCGCCGAACCTCATGCCATCGGCCTCTCGGCACTGTGCGGGCTGTGGTGTCCGGTACCTCGAAATGCCCCCGAGGGCGCCTGGGTACGCCTGCACCCCCACGCCGACCAGGCCCTGCTGGCACCGCTGGCACCCGGCCTGCTGCTGGGCTGCGGAGTCACCGCCGCCGGCACCCTGACACCTGGCGTGGCCCACTCACTGAGCCTTGCCAGCGGCACCCTGGCCTTGGACGGTGAACGCGAAATCGAGTTCAGCGAGCAGGACCGCCCCACCATCACCCTCGACGGCCATGGCCCGTTGAGCATCGATGTCGAAGCGGTACTCGCCTACGCCGCCCGCCATCGCCTGTTGGCCGTTGGCCGTGAACACCCGCAACACCCTGCGAATCAACCGTGCTGAGACAACCCTGGAGAACAACAAGATGTCCACTCACCTGTCCACCGAACAACTGCTGCATGCCTATCAGGTAATGCGCACCATCCGCGCCTTTGAAGAACGCCTGCACGTGGAGTTCGCCACCGGCGAGATTCCAGGCTTCGTCCACTTGTATGCCGGCGAGGAAGCGTCCGCCGCTGGGGTGATGGCGCACCTGCGCGACAGCGACTGCATTGCCTCCAACCACCGTGGTCACGGCCACTGCATTGCCAAGGGCGTCGATGTGTACGGAATGATGGCCGAGATCTACGGCAAAAAAACCGGCGTCTGCGGCGGCAAGGGCGGCTCGATGCACATCGCCGACCTGGAGAAAGGCATGCTCGGAGCAAACGGTATCGTCGGTGCGGGTGCGCCGCTGGTAGCAGGCGCGGCACTGGCGGCAAAACTCAAGGGCACCGATGACGTTGCCGTGGTGTTCTTCGGCGATGGCGGCTCCAACGAAGGCGCAGTGTTCGAGGCCATGAACCTGGCGTCGATCATGAACCTGCCCTGCATCTTCGTCGCCGAGAACAACGGCTATGCCGAAGCCACCGCGTCGAACTGGTCGGTGGCCTGCGATCACATCGCCGACCGCGCTGCCGGTTTCGGCATGCCGGGGGTGACCATCGATGGCTACGACTTCTTTGCCGTACATGAAGCTGCCGGTGCCGCCATTGCCCGCGCCCGCGCCGGGCAAGGCCCCTCACTGGTAGAGGTCAAGCTGACCCGCTACTACGGCCACTTCGAAGGTGACGCCCAGACCTACCGGGCCCCGGATGAGGTGAAAAACCTGCGAGAAACCCGTGACTGCCTCATGCAATTCCGTGAACGCACCGTGCGCGCCGGCCTGCTCAGCACCGAGCAACTGGACCAGATCGACGGCCAGGTCGAGGACCTGATCGAAGACTCGGTACGCCGCGCCAAGTCCGACCCCAAACCCGAAGCCGCCGACCTGCTCAGCGACGTGTACGTGTCCTACCCCTGAGCCACCCCAACAACAAGAATACGTGGAGAATCATCATGGCGAGAAAGATCACTTACCAGCAGGCCATCAATGAAGCCCTGGCCCAGGAAATGCGTCGCGACACCAGCGTTTTCATCATTGGCGAAGACGTCGCAGGCGGTGCCGGCGCACCCGGCGCCGAGGATGCCTGGGGTGGCGTACTGGGCGTAACCAAAGGCCTGTACCCGCAATTTCCCGGGCGCGTACTGGACGCCCCGCTGTCGGAGATCGGCTATGTCGGCGCCGCGGTCGGGGCCGCCACCCAAGGCCTGCGCCCGGTGTGCGAGTTGATGTTCGTCGACTTTGCCGGCTGCTGCCTCGACCAGATCCTCAACCAGGCGGCCAAGTTCCGCTACATGTTCGGTGGCAAGGCAGTCACCCCGCTGGTCATGCGGACCATGGTGGGTGCGGGCCTGCGCGCAGCCGCGCAGCACTCGCAAATGCTCACCTCGCTGTGGACACATATCCCCGGCCTTAAAGTGGTCTGCCCATCGTCGCCCTATGACGCCAAGGGCCTGCTGATCCAGGCGATCCGCGACAACGATCCGGTGATCTTCTGCGAACACAAACTACTCTACAGCATGCAGGGCGAGGTGCCGGAAGAGCTCTACACCATCCCGTTCGGTGAGGCCAACTACCTGCGTGACGGCGACGACATCACCCTGGTGACCTACGGGCGCATGGTTCATCTGGCCATGGACGCCGCCGCCAGCCTGGCCCGCCAGGGCATCGATTGCGAAGTACTCGACCTGCGCACCACCAGCCCGCTGGACGAAGACAGCATTCTGGAAAGCGTGGAAAAAACCGGTCGCCTGGTGGTGATCGACGAAGCCAACCCGCGCTGTTCCATGGCCACCGACATCAGCGCGCTGGTCGCGCAAAAAGCCTTCGCCGCATTGAAAGGACCGATTGAAATGGTCACCGCACCACATACACCGGTGCCATTCTCCGATGCCCTTGAGGACCTCTATATCCCGACAGCCGCGAAGATCGAAGCCGCGGTGCACAAGGTCATGGCCGGGAGGAAGGCGGCATGAGCCAGATCCACACCCTGACCATGCCCAAATGGGGCCTGTCGATGACCGAAGGCCGGGTCGATGCCTGGCTGGTGGAAGAAGGCGCGCAAATCAACAAGGGCGACGAAGTGCTGGATGTCGAGACCGACAAGATCTCCAGCAGCGTCGAAGCCCCGTTCAGCGGGGTGTTGCGCCGACAGATCGCCCGGCCCGACGAAACCTTGCCGGTCGGTGCCCTGCTCGCGGTGGTGGTCGAAGGCGAGGCCAGCGACGCAGACATCGATCAGGTTGTGCAGCGCTTCCAGGAGGCGTTCGTCCCCGGCGGCGATAGCGAACAGGACAGCGGCCCGGCACCGCAGAAAATCGATCTGGACGGGCGCACCCTGCGCTATTTCGAACTCGGCCAGGGTGGCACGCCCCTGGTGCTGGTGCATGGCTTTGGCGGCGACCTGAACAACTGGCTGTTCAATCACCCGAGCCTGGCCGCCGAACGCCGCGTCATTGCCCTCGACCTGCCCGGTCATGGCGAGTCCGGCAAGACCTTGCAACGGGGCGATCTGGATGAGTTGAGCCAAACCGTACTGGCCCTGCTCGACCATCTGGACATCGAACGGGTGCATCTGGCCGGGCACTCCATGGGCGGCGCGGTAGCACTGAACCTGGCACGCCTGGCGCCATCCCGGGTGCACTCGTTGAGCCTGCTGGCCAGCGCAGGCCTGGGCCGGGAAATCAATGCCGATTACCTGCAAGGCTTTGTCGAGGCCAGCAACCGCAACGCACTCAAACCGCAACTGGTGCAGTTGTTCTCCGACCCCGGGCTGGTCACCCGGCAAATGCTCGAAGACATGCTCAAGTTCAAGCGCCTTGAAGGCGTAGACAGCGCGCTGCGACAACTGGCCCAAATGATCTGCGAGAACGGCCAACAACGGCATGACCTGCGTGCGGTGGTCGAGCAGCAGCCGAGCCTGCTGCTCTGGGGCGCCGAAGACGCAATCATCCCGGCCACCCATGTGGACGGTCTACCGGCACAGGTCAAGATTCTCCCCGGCCAGGGGCATATGCTGCAGATGGAAGCCGCCGAAGAGGTCAACCAGTGCCTGCTGGCATTCCTTCAGGCCGTCGAGCAATCAGGGAGATAACGTCATGAACGACCTTTCCAACACCGCTAGCATGCGTGCCGCCGTCTGGCATGGCCGCCACGATATCCGCGTCGAAGACGTACCACTGCCCGCCGACCCACCGCCGGGCTGGGTTCAGATCAAAGTGGACTGGTGCGGCATCTGCGGTTCCGACCTGCACGAATACGTGGCCGGCCCGGTATTCATTCCGGTCGAAGCCCCGCACCCACTGACCGGCATCCAGGGCCAATGCATCCTGGGCCACGAGTTCTGTGGCGAAATCCTCAAGCTCGGCGACGGCGTCGAAGGCTATGCCGTCGGCGACCCAGTCGCCGCCGATGCCTGCCAGCACTGTGGCACCTGCTACTACTGCACCCACGGCCTGTACAACATCTGCGAGCGCCTGGCCTTTACCGGGCTGATGAACAACGGTGCATTCGCCGAGCGCGTCAACGTACCGGCCAACCTGCTGTACAAACTACCGGCCGGTTTCCCTCGGGAGGCCGGCGCACTGATCGAGCCCCTGGCGGTGGGCATGCATGCGGTCAAGAAAGCCGGCAACCTGCTTGGCCAGACTGTCGTCGTGGTTGGCGCCGGCACCATCGGCCTGTGCACCATCATGTGTGCCAAAGCGGCAGGCGCAGCCAAGGTGATTGCCCTGGAAATGTCCTCCGCACGCAAGGCCAAGGCCCTGGAGGTGGGCGCCAGCGTGGTGCTCGATCCGAAGGAATGCGATGCCCTGGCCGAGATCCGTGCCCTGACCAACGGCTTGGGTGCCGATGTCAGCTTCGAGTGCATCGGCAACAAGCACACCGCCAAACTGGCCATCGACACCCTCCGCAAGGCAGGCAAGTGCGTACTGGTGGGGATCTTCGAAGAACCGAGCGAGTTCAATTTCTTTGAGCTGGTCTCGACCGAGAAACAGGTCCTCGGCGCCCTGGCGTACAACGGTGAGTTTGCTGACGTCATCGCGTTCATCGCCGACGGGCGGCTGGACATTACCCCGCTGGTGACAGGGCGCATCGACCTGGAACAGATCGTCGGGCGCGGCTTTGACGAGCTGGTGAACAATAAAGAGGAAAACGTGAAGATCATCGTCTCGCCATCAAAACGCTGAATCACGCCAGCAACGTCGGTGCCTGCGCGTCTGCAGGCACCGGCCTTGCCGGTGATGCATCCCCTCTACGCCAAACCCTTCGCACTAATGTAAACTGGCGCGCTTGACGCAGCCGTTGGCTGCCCCTGTAGATTTCCCAAAGGTAAACGCCATGCCCTGGCTGCAAGTACGTCTGGCTATCAGCCCGGAACAAGCCGAAACCTATGAAGACGCCCTGCTCGAAGTCGGCGCCGTCTCCGTCACCTTCATGGATGCCGAAGACCAGCCAATTTTCGAACCGGACCTCAACACCACCCCACTGTGGTCGCACACCCACCTGCTGGCCCTGTTCGAAGCCGATGCCGAGCCCGACGCGGTGTTTGCCCACCTGCGCCTGCTGACCGGCGCCGAGCTGCCGGAGCACCACGCCGAGGTGATCGAGGATCAGGACTGGGAACGTAGCTGGATGGACAACTTCCAGCCAATGCGCTTCGGCAAGCGCCTGTGGATCGTGCCAAGCTGGCATGCCGCACCAGAGCCCGAAGCGGTCAACCTGCTGCTCGACCCGGGCCTGGCCTTCGGCACCGGTACCCACCCGACCACCGCGCTGTGCCTGGAATGGCTGGACGGCCAGGACCTGCAAGGCCGTGAAGTCCTCGACTTCGGCTGCGGCTCGGGCATCCTCGCCATCGCCGCACTGTTGCTCGGTGCGCGCCAGGCCGTCGGTACCGATATCGACGTGCAGGCCCTCGAGGCCTCCCGCGACAACGCCGGGCGCAACGGCATCGCCGATGAACGCTTCCCGCTCTACCTACCAGAGCAGATGCCCGCCATGCAGGCCGAGGTACTGGTCGCCAATATCCTCGCCGGCCCACTGGTTTCGCTGGCGCCGCAACTCTCCAGCCTGGTTCGCCCTGGTGGTTTGCTGGCACTGTCCGGCATTCTCGCCGAGCAAGGCGCAGAAGTCGCAGCCGCCTATGCCAATGACTTCGAGCTGGACCCAATCGTCGAACGCGATGGCTGGGTGCGTATCAGTGGTCGCCGTCGCTAAGAGCACCTAGAATGGACGCTTGCACAATTCGGATCGCCGCATGACCGACAGTTTCGTCACCCAGTGCCCCCATTGCCAGACCAGTTTCCGCGTCAGCCACACTCAACTGAGTGTGGCGCGCGGTGTGGTGCGCTGCGGCAACTGTCTGCAAGTGTTCAACGCTGCCCGCCAACTGCTTGAGCAGCAGGCTGCGAACAAGGCCGCCGAAACCGAGCAGCCACCTGCGCCGCTCAGCGCGCCGGCGGCAAATCCGCCAGCCCCGGCGATCAGCCAACGGGAATGGCGCGCGGCCGAACTGGACCTCGACCACCTTGACCTCGATGAAGAGCTGGCGCGCCTGGAACAGCGCGAAATCCAGCCCATCACCGAGCTCAAGGGGCCAGCACGACGTGATACCGGCCTCAGCGCCAGCCGCGACGGTGATGAACCGCCACTGGCCGACGACCTGTTCGGCAACCCGGCAGACGAGCCACCCGTAGCCGCGGAGGAAGCGTCTCATCCCCCCGTGATAGACAATGAGCCGGTAGACCACGAACCGGCTCAGGGGGAACGCACAGAACCCTCCCTGTCGCTCGACTCAAACGACTTCGATGACGAGCCACGCCGCGCGCATGGCGCCGACGACGATGAGCCCGACCTGCCGGGTGACCGTCTGTCGGCACACGACACCCTGCATGCTGATGATGAAGCACCAGCGGTCGAACAGGAACGTCAGGAACCCGCGTTGGGGGCAGTGTCCGGTCGACCCGCGCGCAAGGAGCCATTGCTTGACCTGGTAGACGACCCTTTGCAGCTCGATTGGCAAAAGCCACGCAGCTCGTGGGGCCGTCGCCTGCTCTGGAGCCTGTTGATCCTGCTGGCCGCCTCAGGCCTCGCCGCCCAGTACATTGCGTACCACTTCGATGAACTGGCTCGCCAGGATCAGTACCGCCCGTGGTTCCAGCAACTGTGCCCGCAATTGGGCTGCAACGTGCCGTCAAAAGTCGATATCGCTCGAATAAAGAGCAGCAACCTGGTGGTCCGCAGCCACCCGGATTTCACTGGCGCACTGATCGTCGACGCGATCATCTACAACCGTGCTCCCTTCTCCCAGCCGTTTCCCCTGCTGGAACTGCGCTTCGCCGACCTCAATGGCCAGTTGATTGCCAGTCGCCGCTTCAAGCCGGCCGAATACCTCAGTGGCGAATTGGCGGGCAAGGGGGAAATGCCCAGCCAGACGCCTATTCACATCGCACTGGACATCCTCGATCCGGGGCCAAAGGCCGTCAATTACAGCCTGAGTTTCCGCTCGCCCGAGTAATTCCGGGCTCCGGCGCCATATTCGTGGCGCCTGCCGAGCCCTCGTAACCGGTCGGAATAAGCTCATAGCTGTTCAGATTTTATCCAAATCGACCTTTATCCAGTCATCGAGAGCGGGTATCATGCGATCCCTTTTTCGAACTCCAATGATCCGGCCCCACAACAGGGAACTCCTATGTCGGCGGTACGCATCGGCCCCTACACACTGCAGAATGCCTTGATCCTCGCGCCGATGGCCGGGGTGACGGACCAGCCTTTTCGTCAGCTTTGCCGACGCATGGGCGCGGGGCTTGTTGTCTCGGAAATGGTCAGCAGCGACATGAGCCTGTGGAACAGCCGCAAGTCGCGTCTGCGCATGATCCACGAAGGTGATCCCGAGCCACGCTCGGTACAGATCGCCGGTGGTGATGCGCAGATGCTGGCGGCGGCGGCCCGGGCCAACGTGGAATTTGGCGCCCAGATCATTGATATCAATATGGGTTGCCCGGCAAAAAAAGTCTGCAACAAAGCCGCAGGCTCTGCTTTATTGAAAGATGAAGCCTTGGTCAGTGAAATCCTCCATGCGGTAGTTGCCGCGGTGGACGTACCTGTCACCCTGAAGATCCGCACGGGCTGGGACCGTGCAAACAAGAACGGCCTGACCGTGGCGAAAATCGCCGAGCAGGCCGGCATCCAGGCGCTGGCGGTCCATGGACGCACCCGCGCCGACCTGTATACCGGCGAAGCCGAATACGACACCATCGCGGCGATCAAGCAGGCGGTGTCGATACCGGTTTTTGCCAACGGCGATATCACCTCGCCAGAGAAGGCCCGTGTGGTGCTGAACGCCACTGGAGCCGACGGCCTGTTGATCGGCCGGGCAGCCCAAGGGCGGCCATGGATCTTTCGCGAGATCGAGCATTACCTGCGCACCGGTGAAACCTTGCCGGCACCGCAGTTGGATGAAGTGGAACGAATTCTGCTGGAGCACCTGGCCGCGCTGCACGCCTTCTATGGCGATGTGATGGGCGTACGCATTGCCCGCAAGCATGTCGGCTGGTATCTGGCAACGCTGCCGGGCGCCAAGGAGTTTCGCGCCCAGTTCAATCGTTTGGACGATACGCAAGCGCAGTGCGCCCACGTTCACGCCTTTTTCCGTGAACGTGAACAAAGCCTTGAGACAGAGGACGGACAAGGGGTGGCCGCATGACGATGATGACCGAGACTTTAGTGAGTGGAACAACGCCCGTGAGCGACAACGTCAACCTGAAACAGCACCTCAACACCCCGAGCGAAGAGGGCCAGACCCTTCGCGGGAGCGTGGAGAAGGCGCTGCACAACTACTTCGCGCACCTCGAGGGTGCTGCCGTCACGGACGTGTACAACCTAGTGCTCTCGGAAGTCGAAGCGCCGTTGCTCGAAAGCGTGATGAACTACGTCAAGGGCAACCAGACCAAAGCCAGTGAACTGCTCGGGCTCAACCGTGGCACGCTGCGCAAGAAACTCAAGCAGTACGACCTGCTCTAAGCATGAATCCAAACCAGAAAAGGCGGCTCCCATTCGATGAGGTCGCCTTTTTTGCTGAAACCACCGCGTTATGGAATCTGAAATGACCGACCAGACCACCCGCCTGCCGATCCGCCGCGCCTTGATCAGCGTTTCCGACAAGACCGGGATCCTTGAATTCGCCCGCGAACTGGAACAACTCGGTGTCGAGATCCTGTCCACCGGCGGCACCTTCAAGCTGCTCCGGGACAACGGCGTTGCTGCAGTCGAAGTCGCCGACTACACCGGCTTCGCTGAAATGATGGACGGCCGGGTCAAGACCCTGCACCCGAAAATCCACGGCGGTATCCTCGGTCGTCGCGGTACCGACGATGCGATCATGGAACAGCACGGGATCAAGCCGATCGATCTGGTCGCGGTCAACCTCTACCCCTTCGAAGCCACCATCACCAAGCCAGGCTGCGACCTGCCGACCGCTATCGAGAACATCGACATCGGCGGCCCGACCATGGTGCGTTCGGCGGCCAAGAACCACAAAGACGTCGCCATCGTGGTTAACGCCAGCGATTACGCCAGCGTCCTGGAAAACCTCAAGGCCGGCGGCCTGACCTACGCTCAGCGTTTCGACCTGATGCTCAAGGCCTTCGAGCACACCGCAGCCTACGACGGCATGATTGCCAACTACATGGGCACCATCAACCAGTCGGCGCAAACCCTGACCACCGAAGGCCGCAGCGAATTCCCGCGCACCTTCAACAGCCAGTTCGTCAAAGCCCAGGAAATGCGCTACGGCGAGAATCCGCACCAGAGCGCGGCGTTCTACGTTGAAGCCAAGCCAGCCGAAGCCAGCATCTCGACGGCCGTACAGCTGCAAGGCAAAGAGCTGTCGTACAACAACGTGGCCGACACCGACGCCGCGCTGGAGTGCGTGAAGAGCTTCGTCAAGCCGGCCTGCGTCATCGTCAAGCACGCCAACCCATGCGGCGTGGCTGTCAGCCCTGAGGGCGGCATTCGCCAGGCCTACGAGCTGGCCTACGCCACCGACACCGAGTCGGCCTTCGGCGGCATCATCGCCTTCAACCGCGAACTGGACGGCGAAACCGCCAAAGCCATCGTCGAGCGTCAGTTCGTCGAAGTGATCATCGCCCCAAGCGTCAGCGACGAAGCCCGCGCTGTGGTTGCAGCCAAAGCCAACGTGCGCCTGCTGACCTGCGGCGAATGGCCTGCCGAGCGTGCTGCCGCCTGGGACTACAAGCGCGTCAACGGCGGCCTGCTGGTGCAGAGCCGCGACAATGGCATGATCTCGGCCAACGACCTGAAAGTCGTGACCAAGCGCGCGCCGACCGAACAGGAAATCAACGACCTGATCTTCGCCTGGAAAGTCGCCAAGTTCGTCAAGTCCAACGCGATCGTCTACGCCAAGAACCGTCAGACCATCGGTGTTGGCGCAGGCCAGATGAGCCGCGTCAACTCCGCGCGCATTGCTGCGATCAAAGCTGAGCACGCCGGCCTGCAGGTGCAGGGCGCGGTCATGGCCTCGGACGCGTTCTTCCCGTTCCGTGACGGCATCGATAATGCAGCTAAAGTGGGTATCACTGCCGTGATCCAGCCAGGCGGCTCGATGCGCGATGCAGAAGTCATTGCTGCCGCTGACGAAGCCGGCATTGCAATGGTCTTCACCGGCATGCGCCACTTCCGCCACTAAGCGCTCAGGCGCCGGCGTTGTCAGCGATACAGGCCGCGTGCAGTCCCCAGGACTGCAACGCGCCCATCGCCACAACGCTGGCTCCCGCAGTTTCCAGAATTAGCGTCATCGAGGTTTTGACATGAAGGTTTTGATTATTGGCAGCGGCGGTCGTGAACACGCCCTGGCCTGGAAAGTTGCCCAGGACCCACGCGTCGAGAAAGTCTTCGTCGCCCCAGGCAACGCCGGTACCGCTACCGAAGCCAAGTGCGAGAACGTCGCCATCGACGTCACCGCGCTGGAGCAGTTGGCTGACTTCGCCGAGAAGAACGTCACCCTGACCATCGTCGGCCCGGAAGGCCCGCTGGTCGCTGGCGTCGTCGATCTGTTCCGCAGCCGTGGTCTGGACTGCTTCGGCCCAACCAAGGGTGCCGCCCAACTGGAAGGCTCCAAGGCGTTCACCAAGGACTTCCTGGCACGCCACAAGATTCCGACCGCCGATTACCAGAACTTCACTGAAATCGAACCGGCACTGGCCTACCTGCGCGAAAAAGGCGCACCGATCGTGATCAAGGCCGACGGCCTGGCCGCGGGCAAAGGCGTGATCGTTGCCATGACCCTGGCAGAAGCCGAAGACGCCGTACGCGACATGCTCGCCGGCAACGCCTTCGGTGAAGCCGGTTCGCGCGTAGTGATCGAGGAATTCCTCGATGGCGAAGAAGCCAGCTTCATCGTCATGGTCGACGGCAATAATGTGCTGCCGATGGCCACCAGCCAGGACCACAAGCGCGTCGGCGACGGCGATACCGGCCCGAACACCGGCGGCATGGGTGCCTACTCGCCAGCACCGGTCGTAACCGCCGAGGTGCATCAGCGGGTCATGGATCAGGTGATCTGGCCGACCGTTCGCGGCATGGCCGAGGAAGGCAATGTCTACACGGGCTTCCTCTATGCCGGTCTGATGATCGACAAAGCGGGCAACCCGAAGGTCATCGAGTTCAACTGCCGTTTCGGCGACCCGGAGACCCAGCCCGTCATGCTGCGCCTGGAGTCGAGCCTGGTGCTGCTGATCGAGGCCGCATTCGCCAAGGCGCTGGACAAGGTCGAAGCACAGTGGAACCCGCAGCCAAGCCTGGGCGTGGTCTTGGCAGCTGGCGGCTACCCGGGCGACTACACCAAAGGTGCACCGATCCACGGCCTGGACGCTGCTGCCCAACTGACCGGCAAGGTGTTCCACGCGGGTACCGCACTCAAGGATGGCGCAATCGTCGCCACCGGCGGTCGTGTACTCTGTGCCACAGCACTGGGCGAAACCGTTGAAGCCGCACAGCAGCAAGCGTACCGCCTGGCCCGTGAAATCAGCTGGGAAGGCAGCTTCTACCGCAACGACATTGGCTACCGTGCCATTGCCCGTGAGCGCGGTGAACATCAGCAGTAAAACGAGACCACGGGTACGCCTGGCGTACCCGACCAGACGACAAGGCCCCGCGCGGGCCTTGCCTTCGTCTCGGCCCGCCGCGCATAGTGGTACCCCGGCATTCAGCTAAGGAAGGGATTTCGTCGTGCGTTGGCTCAGGATTGCCATTGGCCTCACCGTCAGCCTGCTGACCCTGTTCTGCCTGTTTCCGGCGTCTGCCGAACATAGCGGTGGCTGGGCCGTTTTGCTTGACGAGCAAGCCAACCTGCAACTGAGCGATGTACGCTCCGAACGCTACCGAAACCAGTTCAGCCCTATCCAGATCAGCCGACTCAACGCTGCCGCCCCCAATCACGCACTGTGGTTGCACTATCGGCTACCCCCGGGCGAGAACGAACAACTGTTGCGTGTCTTCGCTCCGGACTTGTCCAGCCTTGATCTGTATGTGCTGGATGGCAACGTGCTGCTAAAGCAGTCTCTCAACGGCCGCGTCGGTGACACCAGCGAACCCGTGCTGCGTAGCAGTGACCACTTGTTACGACTGCCCAACAGTGCAAAGCCACTGGATGTCTATCTACGGCTGGTTTCCGAACACCAGTTGCGCCCCGACATAACCCTGCAACCTGCTGCCGAAGCCGCCGCCGACCAGCGTGAAGCCGTAATGTTCGGCCTGCTGTTCGGTTGCATTGGCATGCTGATACTGCACAACCTCGCCCGTTTCGCCTATTCACACTCAACCACTAGCCTGGCACTGGCCGCGTATCAGGGCCTGATGCTGTTCAGCGCACTGATTCTGCTGAACCTCGGCAGCCCCTGGATCAACCTCTGGCATTCTGCCCAAACCCCTGCGGCGTACCTGACAGCGCTGTTGGCAACGCTGTGCGGCCTGGTCTTTACCGCTCGTTTTTTCAATGGCTTCGATCAGCCTCGCCTGACTCGCCTGCTGCAGGCAGACCTGCTCCTGATCAGCCTCTGCGGCCTGGTGCTGCTGTTTGTCGATACCCTGCCGCTGAACCTGATGACCTACGCCCTGATGGCGTTAGGCAGCCTGAGCATGCTGTTGGTGGCCAGCTATCAATGCTACAAGGGGTATGCGCCAGCCAGGCTGCTCACCTTGGCCATGCTGGTGTTCAACATCGGCTGCCTGGTCGTGCTCCCGGCCTTGCTGGTGCTCACACGTACGCCGACCCAATGGTTACTGTTCATCCTGCTCGGGCTGACCGCGCTCAGTGGCTTGCTGCTGAACATGGCCGTCAGTGAGCGCTTGCGTACCATCAGAGAAGCGCGCTTCAGTGCCAGCCGCGCATTGGCCGCGAGCAATGCAGAGGTCAACGCCAAGGCCGAGTTTCTCGCCAGGATCAGCCATGAAATCCGCACGCCCATGAACGGTGTGCTGGGCATGACTGAACTGCTGCTGGGCACTCCGCTGTCGGTCAAGCAGCGTGACTACGTACAAACCATTCATAGCGCCGGCAACGAACTGCTTACCCTGATCAACGAAATCCTCGACATCTCCAAGCTGGAGTCCGGGCAGATCGAACTCGACGACGTGCAGTTCGACCTCAATGCCCTGATCGAAGATTGCCTGGGGATCTTCAGGGCCAAGGCCGAACAGCAGAATGTGGAGTTGATCAGCTTCACCCAGCCGCAAGTTCCCCGGGTTATCAGTGGCGACCCGACACGCCTGCGCCAGGCCCTGCTGGGCCTGCTGGAGAATGCACTGAAGACGGTCGATCAGGGCGAAATTCTACTGGTGATCGCCCTGGACCAACGGACTGACACCCCTCGCTTGCGCATCGCCGTGCAGGACAGCGGCCAGCCGATGGCCGACAGTGATCGCGATGCCTTGCTGCAAGCGGAGCTGAACAGCCGGCACTACCTGTCCGAAAGCAAGCTGGGCGGGCATCTGGGCCTGGTCATCGCCAAGCAGTTGATCACCTTGATGCACGGCGAGTTCGGCATCAAGACCAACCCCAATCAGGGCAACACCCTCTGGATAACCCTGCCGCTGGATCCGCAGCGCCTGGAGCAACCCGCCGCCGACCTGGACGGCCCGTTGCGTGACGCCCGTGTGCTGGTGGTGGATGACAACGACACCTGCCGAAAAGTACTGGTACAGCAGTGCAGTGCCTGGGGCATGAACGTCAGTGCCGTGCCATCAGGCAAGGAAGCGCTGGCCCTGCTGCGCACCAAGGCCCACCTGCGGGACTACTTCGATGCAGTACTGCTCGACCAAAACATGCCAGGCATGACCGGGATGCAACTTGCCGCCAAAATCAAGGAAGATCCAAGCCTGAACCATGACATCCTGTTGATCATGCTCACCGGCATCAGCAATGCGCCAAGCAAGATCATCGCGCGCAACGCCGGGGTCAAGCGGATCCTGGCCAAGCCTGTGGCCGGCTATACCCTCAAGACGACCCTGGCAGAGGAACTCAGCCAGCGGGCCAAGGGGCCACACCTGCCACACGCCACATCGTTCAGCCATCAGCCACTGAAGATGCCCAGCGACTTTCGCATCCTGGTTGCCGAAGACAACAGCATTTCGACCAAGGTCATTCGGGGCATGCTGGGCAAGCTCAACCTGGAGCCCGACACGGCCAGCAACGGTGAAGAGGCTTTGGCGGCAATGAAAGCTCAGCGCTACGACCTGGTCCTGATGGATTGCGAAATGCCCGTGCTGGACGGTTTTTCCGCCACCCAGCAGTTGCGCGCCTGGGAAGCCAACACCCAACGCAAACGCACGCCGGTGGTCGCCCTGACCGCGCATATCCTTGCCGAGCACAAGGAGCGTGCACGCCTGTCGGGCATGGACGGGCATATGGCCAAGCCCGTTGAGCTGTCACAACTGCGTGAACTGATCGAACAATGGGTGGCCCGCCGAGAACAAGAGGCCAGCCAGGCGACAGGCACTGATACACTTCGTTGAGTCCATCTGCCGCGAGCCCACGCCATGCTTCATGAGTTGTTCAGCGTTTACCTGAAAATGCTCGTGCTCTACAGCCCGTTCTTTGTTCTGTCCTGTTTCATCAGCCTGACCCGTGGCTACTCCAGCAAGGAGCGCAAGCACCTGGCCTGGAAAGTCGCCATTGGCGTGCTCGTCTCCAGCGTTCTGCTGTACCTGTTCGGACGGGTAATCTTCGGCATCTTCGGTATCACCGCCGATGCCTTTCGCATTGGTGCGGGCAGCGTGCTGTTCATTTCCGCACTGGGCATGGCACAGGGCAAGTCTGCGGTGCAGACCGACAGCGTGCAGCAGGACGTCACCATCGTGCCACTGACCATACCGCTGACGGTCGGCCCAGGTACCATCGGTGCGCTGCTGGTGATGGGGGTTGGTCAACCGCACTGGGACGACAAACTGCTGGCAATCGTCAGTATCGCTGCAGCCAGCCTCACGGTCGGCCTGGTGCTCTACCTATCCAACCGCATCGAACGCCTGCTCGGCGACCAGGGCCTGCAGATCGTCAGCCGGTTGATGGGGCTGTTCGTCTGCGCCCTGGCGGCGCAAATCATCTTTACCGGGATAAAGGGCTACCTGTTACCCGGCTGAGACTGACCGCGCACAAGCATGATGTACTGCCGAGATGCTTCCGCCATTTTGCGAGCGACAACAGCGCGTCGCTCCTGCCGGAACAGGCGGGTATTGAACCGCACCAACTCGACACGCGGTTGAAAAACCTCGACCAAGCTGGAACGCTGCAGAAAGAGAAACCCCTGCTGCTTTTGCGGCACCCGGATTTCCTGATGAAAGAGCACCAAGTCGACCTGCCCAGCTTTGCTCTGCATACAGGGCAACAGTTGAAAGCGCACCTCATCACGGGAACGGGCACTGCTTTCGAACAAGGTAAGCGCCTTGTCATCATTGGCAAGCCGCTTCACTGCAAGATCGCAAGCCTGTGCATAGTGCTCGCGCCCATCCTGACCGATCATGGCCAGCGCCGCGTCCACCACTCGCTCACGGTCCGGGCCAGGCAGCGGGGTATCTGCAGGGGGCGTAGCGTCCCACCCGAGATACTTGAGCGTGTTCTTGTAATAGGCAAACCAGTCCTCGATCTGACCTTTGTTGAAAAGATCCCGAGTCACCCGCTGCGCATACAAGTTAGCCAGCAGGACGTCCTCCCGATCATCGCCCATAACGCCTGGCAGAAACGTTGCTACGCTTCCGTCCACCACGACGGCGTTATCCTCTCGCTTGTCCAGCATGTTCATACTCCCATCCTTGTGAAGTACCGTTAGACGTCTATCGACGTCATTGAGCTATCGCGTTCCGAACGCATCATCATGGCCAAGTCTTCCCGGATCGTTGCAAAGGTGCTCTCGTGAAGCTCAGCCGTGTAAAGCGACGTGTGGATGCTGCCCTTCAAGAGCCCCAAACACAGGTCTTGAAAGGTTTGAGAACTCTCCAGGAGCAAGTTGCCTCCAAGCAGAACAGGCCCAGGTTCGACAACCACAATGCCCAGCGCCAACTGGCTGCAACCCTTCGTTGATTGACTGCCTGAACGGATTAGCGACTGCTTGACGTGGTGTTGAGTCGGTAACTCGATAAAGCGCTGTAGCACGTCCCTGACGCGGCACCTTGATAAGGTCGAAACGAGCGCTACCAGCGCCTCCGTAAAGTCCTCGACAGGCTTGGATACACCGCAGTAGACATCCCTCTCGATGCGATAGCGCTGCGCTGATACAAGCCAGCCTAACGCTGATTGCGCCTCTCGATGTACCGCTAGCCAGCCTTCATAGTCGAGAAACATCGAGCACTCGCTGTCGGCCTTTAACCGGGCAAAAAGCTGCGTATCCAGCACATCACTGCGTTCTTGCTTCGACAACGCGCGGGACAGCAGCAACAACGTACTACCACAGAGAAACTCTTCGTACTCTATTTGCATGTCAGCGCTCCCTGCTAACAAGGAGGGGGGCAATACGTCCCCCCCTCCTTTGGCGGATATCAACGCTTGAGCTTGAGGCTCAACAGGGTTTTCCGGGCGTTGTCAGCTACCTCACCCTCGACCACGTCTTTGTTACGCTCATACAGCGAGCGGTGGAAAGTGAAAGCAGCAGAACCGGTATACGTCTCGGCATTACTGCCGCTCCAGCTGAAAAACAGCAAGCCGGTTTTCTTGTCTGGCGTTTGGTTTACCTGCACGGCACCAACGGTCATGATCACCTCACCGTTAGGCTGCTCCATGCAAGACGCCACACTCAGGCTGGTACCTTGCTTGCTCACCGCATTACGGGAAATCACACTGATAGCCTCGTCAGCCTTGTCCAGTGCCTTCAGGGCATTGCCTGCAACAACCGGCAAAACAGAAGCACTGGTACCGCCGGAGCCCAGAAGGCTCACAGCACCCGCCAGAGCGTGAACCATAAGACCATCCATGGTGAACTCGCGGTTGCTGGACTTCTCCTTGCTGTAGGTGTACTTGATCGAAACCCAGCCGCAGGCCTGCATGGTTTGAATGTAAACCTCAAACCACTTCTGCCCTTCCTCATTCGGGTGATGAGCGGCGGTGGCTGCCTGGCTTGCAAACAGATGGCAGTACTTGGCTGCTTCGCGGTTGCTCAGCGACATGCCTTTGACAAACGAAAGTACTTCTCCACTTGCTACTTCTGCAACATCGCTGGAGGTGTCCAAGATTGGGTTGTTCATGATTGATTCGTCCTTGATCGTTAGTGGTAACAGAGCCAGTGATGACTCTGCGCCCACACTAAGACAACGATCCAGGTCATTCAGGACAGAAACACTTCCCGGCTGATCCCGCTCAGCTAGCTGGCTTGTCGCCATACCAGCGTGGCGTGTACACCCATTGGCCGCCCTCAGGACGAGGGAACACGCAGGTGGTGGACGAGCCGACCAACACCATGGTGCGCATGTCCACCTGCTCAGGGGTCAGCTCCCCGAGGGTGATGACGCGCAATGTTTGCCCCGGCCTACCGATATCACGGCCAAGGACTACAGGCGTCTGCGCCGTACGGTGCTGACGTACGATTTCCAGGGCACGCCCCAGTTGCCAAGGCCGCGAACGCGAAATCGGGTTATAGAAAGCCAGCGCCAGGTCTGCCTGAGCCGCGAGGTCGAGGCGCTTCTCGATAATCGACCACGGCTTGAGGTTGTCCGACAGCGACAGCACACAGAAGTCATGGCCCAATGGCGCACCCGCTTGAGCGGCGGTGGCCAGCGAGGCTGAAACCCCCGGCAGGATCTCCAGGTCAACCGCATGCCAGGCCGGGTCGTCTGACTCATGAAGGGCTTCCAGTACCGCTGAGGCCATGGCGAACACGCCGGGGTCACCCGACGATACCACCACCACCGAACGGCCCTGGACCGCCAACTCGAACGCGTGACGCGCGCGCTGCATCTCTTCGCGGTTATCGGTGCAATGCAGCACCTGATCGTCACGGAACGGGCCGGCCATACGCACGTAGGTCTCGTACCCCAGCACATCGTTGGCGCGGGCCAACTCGGCCTTGACCGCCGGCACCATGAACTGCGCAGCACCTGGCCCCAGGCCAATCACCGCCAGTCGACCACGGGCACGGCCTATCGACTGAACGTCGATAGGCTGACTGGCCACGGCAATCGCAATGCCGTCACCCATCGCCTGAGGCAGCAGCAGTTGAGGCAGGGCCTGTGCCGCCAGTGCCACAACACTGTCAGCAGCCGGGGCGAAACGCAAGGCAACGCCCAACTCAGCCGCGGCATCACGCAGCGCCGGGCTGCTCATCTCGCTGTCTGCCGCCAACAGGCAGGCCAGCGCGGGCTCGGCAATCTTCGCCGCCTGCAAGGCAGCGCGCACGGCCTGAGCCGGTTCAGGCACTGTTGCGCTGATTGCCACCAATACGCAGCGCGGATGGATCAACAGCTCATGGGGCGAAGGCTCACGGGCTTCACAGCCGACATGGATCGAACGCTGCGCCTGTTCATCGTGCGGCAGTTGGGCTTGAGCCAACCAAGGCGCAGCCCCTTCAATACGCACCGGCTCACCAGCCAGCAGGTCGGAGACAAAGCGCTTACCCAGCTCAAGATCAGCCAAGGCATAACCA
Organism: Pseudomonas sp. HLS-6; assembly: GCF_002753995.1. NCBI lineage: Bacteria > Pseudomonadati > Pseudomonadota > Gammaproteobacteria > Pseudomonadales > Pseudomonadaceae > Pseudomonas > Pseudomonas sp. HLS-6. Next base: position 666,471 of record NZ_CP024478.1, on the reverse strand, counting down.
CTGGGCGGGTTGAGCAGGCAGGTGCCAAAGCGCAATTCTCCACTGGTGGTGATCGCCGCCGCGACGCCCAGGCCGGCGGCAATTTCACGGGCCATTACGTTGACGCCACCCAGCCCCCCCAGCAACGGCACCACGGCGCTACCATCTTCGGCCACGGCCAGCACCGGAGGCTCAGCGCCCTTCTCCAGCAACAGGTCGGCCAAGGTACGGATGACAATACCAGCGGCGCACAGGGCGATAATCGGCGTGTCCTGCTGATACAGCTGGCGCAGGGTCTGGCCGAACGCCTGATAACTCAGGTCGGCACCCTCGACCCGGCCCGCGAGGCCATGGATAAGGGCGTCGGGATACACCTGCTGGATTTTCCGGGCAGTGGCCAGGCTGCCCTTGCCGAGAATCACGATGGCCGGAGCCTTGCGCGCCATCACCCTTGCCACCTCTCACCCGGCACGATAATCAGCGAGAAATAAGGTGACGATTGCGGGTCGACCTCATCCAGCGCGACGATCTTCTGATTGGCCATGGTCGCCCGCTCGACATACAACGCACGCTCGGCCAGCCCCAGTTCGCTCAGCACCTGACGGACCTTGGGGAAGTTGCGCCCCAGCTTCATGATCACTGCCGCATCGGCATCGGCCAGGCGGCGCTTGAGTTCTTCGTGTGGCAACACGCCCGAGAGAACCGACAGGCTCTGGTTGCGATACACCAGCGGCGCGCCCAACACAGAAGCACCGCCCAGCATCGAGCAGACACCCGGCACCACCTGTGCGTCGTAACGCTCGGCAAGGCGGTCGTGCAGGTACATGTATGAGCCGTAGAAGAACGGATCGCCTTCGCAGATCACCGCCACATCGCGACCGGCATCCAGGTGCGCCGCCACGTCAAGGCTGGCCTGATCGTAGAAATCGCTGATGACCTGCTCATAGGACAATGGCGCTGGCAGTGCTTCGGTGGTCACCGGATAGACCAGTGGCAACAGGGTCTGGGCATCCTGCAAATGCGCTTCGATAATGCCGAATGCGTTGCCACGCTTACCCTTGGCAACAAAGTACGCCACCACCGGCGCCTCGCGCAGCAGGCGCAAGGCCTTGACGGTGATCAGCTCCGGATCACCCGGGCCGACGCCCAGGCCAAGCAATCGTCCACGAGCCTGCATCACTCCACCTCCGTGGCCAGGGCGTTGACCGCCGCTGCGGCCATGGCGCTGCCGCCACGGCGGCCTTCGACGATCACAAACGGCACGCCACGGCTATCAGCGGCGAGCATGGCCTTGGACTCGGCAGCACCGACAAAGCCCACCGGGAACCCCAGGATCAGCGCGGGCTTGGGCGCCCCGGCATCAATCATTTCCAACAGGTAGAACAAGGCGGTGGGGGCATTGCCAATCACCACCACACTGCCTTCCAGGAAAGGGCGCCACAGCTCCAGCGCCACCGCCGAGCGGGTGTTGCCCAGCTCGCGGGCCAGGTCCGGCACGCTGTCGTCCTTGAGGGTGCAGATCACCTCGTTGTTAGCCGGCAGGCGCGCACGGGTAATGCCTTCGGCAACCATCCGCGCATCACAGAGAATCGGCGCACCCGCCGCCAGCGCATCGCGCCCGGCCTTGCCCGCACCCGGGGAGAAACGCAGGGCATCAACCACCTCGACCATGCCGCACGCGTGAATCACCCGCACCGCGAGCTTTTCCAGGTCAGCCGGAATCCGCTCAAGACGGGCTTCCTGGCGAATGATGGCGAAGGAGTTGCGATAAATCTCCTGGCCGTCGCGGATGTAATCAATCATCGATGTTGCTCCATAAGCGGGTGTCCAGATAAACGCCCGCTTCTTCTATTGTCAGATTGCGCCCGCTGAGGACGCCCAGGCCCGGCTGCGCCGGGTCGTGAAAATACAGGTCGTAATGACCGGGGCCCACGGCCAGCAGCGTGGCTGGCGCGGCATGGGCCATGGCACAGGAGCGCTGGCAGCCGCTGAGGTGAACAGCACCAAGCGCTCCCGATCGGGACAGCAGCGGGGCCAGCCGCTGGGCATCGCCCTTGGTGTCGGACAGCGCCTTGGCGCAGCCCGTCGAACCGGTGCACGCGACCAGTCGGGCCAAGGGTTCACGCACGTCACACAGCAACCCCAATGCGCTCAAACCGGCCAAGGCCGCCGAGGCCTGCTCCACGGCGACGTTCGGCAACAGCACACCCTGCCACGGCGTCATGCGCAAGCTACCGTCACCCCACTCGCGCGCAAGCCGCGCAACACCACGCAATTGCTCGACACTCAACCGCCCCAATGGGGCCACTGCACAGACGGCCGCATGATCAGGCTGAAGCTGTGGGTAGACTCCCAGCGGCTGGGCAAGGTCACCCACGCCCCTGCGCCACTGGCGAACGGCAACATCGCGCCGTAGCGTCAGGGGCAAACGGGCAACGAACGCCTCCACGTCCATTGTCGCCAACAACTGGCGCATACGCGCCTGCTCAGGCGAAGCCAGATCAAGAAAGGTGTTCAGTACCGCCAGCACCAGCGCATGCCCTTGTGCCAACGGCACCGCGCCCAATGCGCCGTCCTCACTCGGGCACCCTGCCAGCCCGAATGCCAGCCAGGGCTGACCTTCCAGGCTCAGTGCCGATAGCCACAGGTCATGAGGGTGACGGAGCATGGCCATCGCTTCACCGCCATCCAGCTGCACGGCGAACTTGGGTGAGAGTTGCTGAAAACGTGGGCTGCTTTGCAACGAATCGAGAATCTGCCGGGCCAATGGCCGGGTATCGAACAGCATGGCGCGGTCCAGGCCCGCCGTTGGGCTGAGCATCAGGTTGCGCACATCATCACCGGCCATCTGGGTCGGCCCCAGGCCCGCCGCGAGCAAACAGGCAATCAACGCGTCGCGCTCGGTGCCGATGCCGCGAATCTGCAGGTTGCTGCGGTTGGTCAGCTCGATCACTCCGATGGCAAAACGCTCGGCCGCCTCGGCCACCGCATCAGCCTGGCCGGCACTGATTTCGCCGCCATTGAGCTTGATCCGGGAAATACCGCCATCCAGCGCCTGGACGATGCGCCACAACCCCGGACAGGCCGAGGGGCGTAACGCAGGGGACGGCTGTAGCTCGTTCAAAAGATCACCCGATAATCGTCAAAAGGCGCTGGTCGTTGGAAGGCGCGGTATTATGCCTGCTTTGTCCGGCAGCAGGATAAGCCTGCTGGTCGGATTGGCAGTGTAGAGGATGCGGCATGGCCCCCTGGCTCACCCTGGTAGGAATCGGCGAAGACGGCTTCAACGGCCTCGGCAAGCAAGCCCGCAGGGCGCTGCTCGGCGCTGCGCGGGTGTTTGGCAGCCCACGGCAGTTGGCCTTGCTGCCACGCTGCATCGGCGCTGAACGCGAGCCCTGGCCTAGCCCGTTTTCCTTGACGCCGTTGTTGGCGCTGCGCGGTGAAGCGGTGTGTGTATTGGCCAGTGGCGACCCCATGCTGTATGGCGTGGGCGCTAGCCTGGCACGTCAGGTCACGGCCAGTGAAATGACCGTGCTACCGGCACCGTCTTCCTGTTCGCTGGCGGCGGCCCGGCTCGGCTGGCCGCTGCAAGACGTTGTCACCCTCTCGGTCGTCGCTCGCCCGGTCGCCGCGGTGGCCGCTCACCTCTATACCGGTCAGCGCCTGCTGGTGCTGAGCAACGACGCCAGCAGCCCTGCAGCGCTGGCCGAACTGCTGCGTGCCCGAGGCTTTGGCGCCAGCCGCATGGTGGTGCTGGAGCACTTGGGTGGCCCGCTGGAGCGCCAACACGAAGGGCATGCCAATACCTGGTCCAACCCGGACGTGGCAGCACTGAATGTCGTTGCCATCGACTGCCAGGCCGACCCCGACGCGCCGCGCCTGTCGCCCTTGGCCGGCCTGCCGGATTCCGCCTTTCGTCATGATGGCCAGATCACCAAGCGCGATGTACGCGCCATCACCCTCGCCCGGCTCGCCCCGCAACCTGGCGAACTGCTCTGGGACGTTGGCGCCGGCAGCGGCTCCATCGGCATCGAATGGATGCGCGCGCATCCCAGTTGCCGGGCTCTGGCCATTGAGGCCGACGAAGGCCGCCAACAGCTGATTGAACACAACCGCGATGCACTCGGCGTACCCGGCCTGCAACTGATCCGCGGGCGCGCACCGCACGCGCTGGCAGGCCTGGAGCAGCCCGATGCAATCTTCATCGGCGGCGGTGTCACCCGTGAGGGTGTGCTGCAGCACTGCTGGAATCAGTTGCGCCCCGGGGGCCGCCTGGTCGCCAACGCCGTGACCCTGCAAAGTGAGGCCACCCTGGCCGACTGGCGTGAGCGCCACGGCGGCGAACTGACCCGTATTCACATCGCCCAGGCGCAGCCGCTGGGTGAGTTCGACACGTGGCGCCAGGCGCTCCCCATTACCCTGCTCGATCTGGTCAAACCCCTCGATGCGTGACGAAACGGCCGAACAACCCGCGCCACTGCGCAGTGGCCTGACCACCGGTAGCTGCGCCACAGCCACCAGCCTGGCGGCGGCTCGCCTGTTGCTGACGGGGCAAGCCAGTGATGCGGTGCAGATCACCCTGCCCAAGGGCAAGGTCGTGCAGATGCGCCTGGAGTTCTGCCGTTTGCTCGACGATGGCGCCGAAGCGGGAACCCTCAAGGATGCCGGTGACGACCCGGATGTCACCCACGGTGCGCTGCTCTACAGCCGCGTTCGCCTGCAAGCACAGCCGGGCGTACGGTTTGTCGCGGGCAGCGGCGTCGGCACCGTGACCCGCCCCGGGCTGGTGCTGGCGGTGGGCGAGCCAGCCATCAATCCTGTGCCTCGGAAGATGATGACTGAACACCTGCAACGGCTGGCAGAGGAAGCCGCCTACGCCGGAGGGTTTGAAGTGACTGTGAATGTCCGCGATGGCGAAAACCTCGCCTTGAAAACCATGAACCCACGCCTGGGGATTCTCGGCGGGCTGTCGATTCTCGGTACCAGCGGCATCGTCCGACCGTTTTCCTGCGCAGCCTACATCGCCTCGATTCATCAAGGCATCGATGTCGCCAGAACCAACGGTTACCTGCACATCGCAGCCTGCACCGGCAATGCCAGTGAAGACACCATGCGCCAGTACTACAACTTGCCGGAAATCGCCCTGATCGAAATGGGCGACTTCGTCGGTGCGGTGCTCAAGCACCTGCGCAAGGTGCCTGTGGACAAGCTGAGTATCTGCGGGGGGTTCGGCAAGATCAGCAAGCTGGCCGCCGGGCACATGGACCTGCACAGCCGCCACTCCAGTATCGACCTGCCACAGTTGGCCGGGTGGGCCGCTGCCATTGGTGCCGACGCCGAGCTACAGGCGGCCATCATCCAGGCCAACACCAGCCAGCAGGCGCTAGCGCTGGCTCACGCGGCGGGCGTAGCCTTGGGCGATGCCGTCTGCGCTCATGCCCGGGCCTTCGCGCAAACCATCGTCCCACCCCAGGTGCAGGTGGAAGTCTTCGCCATCGACCGCCAAGGCGGCATTGTCGGCCAGGCGGGTGTGCAATGAGCCCACGTATCCTGCTGCTCGGAGGCGTCACCGAAGCCTTGGCCATAGCGCGTCAACTGGGCCCCGAGCACGTCTACAGCCTGGCGGGGGTTGGGCGCGTGCCACAGGATCTGCCCTGCCAGGTGCGCGTTGGCGGGTACGGCGGCGCACAAGGGCTGGCGGCGTACCTACAGGCAGAAGGCATCCGCCTGCTGATCGACGCCACACACCCGTACGCCGCACAAATCAGCCACAACGCGGTTCTCGCGGCCAAGCAGGTGGGCATTCCGTGCTGGGCACTGCGTCGCACGGCCTGGCAAGCACAACCTGGAGATGACTGGCGTGAAGTGGCCGACTGGGGCGAACTGATGCAGGCGCTGGCCCCCTTCCAGCGCCCGCTGTTCACCCTGGGCCGCGAGCCGTTGCAGCACCTGGACGAGATACCGTCCCAGCAATTCTGGACCCTGCGCGCACTGGAGAGCTGCCTTGGCAACGAGCGCTGCGAAATCATCGGTGCACGCGGGCCGTTCTGCATCGACGACGAACGTGCCTTGTTTGAGCGTCGGCAGATCGACGTGCTGATCAGCAAGAACAGTGGCAGCAGCGCCACCGAGCCCAAACTGGACGTGGCTCGCGAGCGCAGGGTGCCGGTGTTGATTCTCAAGCGCCCGGCATTGCCGGAGGCAGACCGCCTGTTCTGGTCGACACAGGCATTGCTGGAGGCGCTGCGTTAAACGCCCGGTCAGTCCGGCAGGCTCAGCCTGCGGCACTTCATCGCACCCGGGCTTTTGTACTTATACTGGCACTTCTGGCTAAATGGCCAACACTCACGATTCCTGACCGGATCTTTCCATGCCACGACAACGGCTTGCCTATGCCTGGATCGCCTGCATCGCCGTATTGGTGAACATGCTGGCGATGCCGTTGTCTGCGGCAGCCTCCAAGGGGCAAGCCGAGCAACTGCTCTGGGGGGCGTTCTGCTCTGGCAGCGGTACGCAGTTGGTAGCGATTTCGCTGGGCCAGACCGAGCCCGGGCCGGCGAATGACGATCATTCCGTGATGCAGCACTGCTGGTGCTGCTCCGGATCGGCACCCGTGCTGGCGCTACCGGCACAAGCACCGCGACTGCTGTTGCCCGAACAGGCGTTTGGCATACCGCAACCCCTGTTCAGCACGCTTCAGCCAACACCGCGGCAATTGTGGCCCGCCCTCAATCCTCGTGCCCCACCTCTGGTTTGATTCTCTACGCTATCCGTTGCGAAACCGAATCGACTGGAGAACTACCATGCTATTGAAAGCCTTTGCCCTGGCCGCCCTGTTGCTGCCGGTGACGTTTGCCAACGCCCATGAATACACTAAGGGCGATCTGCACATCGCGCACCCATGGTCGCAAGAACTACCGCCCAACGCGCCCAATGTGGCGGCCTATTTCGTTGTTCACAACAAGGGCAACAACGCCGACCGCCTACTCAGCGTCGCCTCCCCCATCAGCGACAATGCCGAGCTGCACGAGCACCTGATGAAGGACGGCCTGATGAAGATGCAGCAGGTGCCTAGCGTCGTCGTTCCCGCCGGCAGCGACCTGGTCTTCGCCCCTGGCGCCTATCACGTCATGCTCATGCAACCCAAGGACCGCAGCCTGCTGCGCGACGGCAAGCGCTTTCCACTCACACTGCATTTTGAGAAAGCCGGCGATATCACGGTTGAGGTCGCGGTACAGAAGCAGCCGCCCGAAGAGGCTGCCCACAGCCATTGATCGCTGACGCGTCCCCGCGATGAGCACCTTGCGCCAACGCCAGATCCGGCCCGCATCACCTCGCGGCAGCTGGCTGAGCCTGTTCGCCATGTTGATGATCTTCATCGGCCCACTGATTTCTCAGTCGATGCCGATGGATCATCGTGCCTCCATGCCTGCGGGCATGGAGATGGCCTGTCACGAGGGTGCTCAGGCGACCAGCGCACACAAGGCCTCACCGTCACTGCACGTCCTGTGGGAGAAGTGCGGCTACTGCAGCCTGTTCTTCCACTGCCCGGCCCTGCCCCAGACGCACAGCCTGCTGGACAGCACCGTCACACCGGCCAGCACAGGGCTGATCGTCCAGCCTCGCCAAGGCCATGCCCGCCAAGCGATCTTCCCCGGCGCTCGAACCCGCGCTCCGCCTACCTCGTTTTCAGTCTGAACCCACTTGTTATCGAACTCGGCCCGGGCGTCTGCCCGAAGGTCGACGTCTGCCTTTGACTGAAAAACGTTGGAATGATTATGTCTGGCTGCACCGCTATGTTTCGTCTGTCCCTGCGCGGCACTATCGCCGTGGCCTGTGGCTCCCTGCTCAGCCCGTTCATCCTGGCCGCCGAGCAAGGCCATGAGAACCACACTCAAGACCCAGCCGAACTGAGCCCCACGGTCATCACCGCTGTGGCGCCCAGTTCACCGCTGACCGTGGTCACCAACCCCAAGGACCCTCGCCAGCCCGTACCCGCCAGCGACGGTGCCGACTACCTGAAGACCATCCCCGGGTTCTCCGCCATTCGCGCAGGCGGCACCAACGGCGACCCGGTGCTGCGCGGCATGTTCGGCTCACGCCTGAACATCCTCACCAACGGCGGCGTAATGCTCGGCGCCTGCCCAAACCGTATGGATGCGCCGACGTCCTACATCGCACCGGAAACCTACGATCGCCTGACCGTGATCAAAGGCCCGCAGACCGTCCTCTGGGGGCCGGGCGCATCAGCAGGAACCATCCTTTTCGAGCGCGAGCCCGAGCAATTCGGCGAGCTTGGCAGCCGAGTCAACGCCAGCGTGCTGGCTGGCTCCAACGGCCGCTTCGACAAGGTGCTGGACGCGGCGGCAGGCGGCCAGTTGGGCTATGTACGTGTCATCGGCAACCAATCGCACTCGGATGACTACGAGGATGGTAACGGCGATACGGTGCCGTCCCGCTGGGACAAGTGGAACGGCGACGTCGCCCTCGGCTGGACGCCAGACGCCGATACCCTGCTGGAGCTGACCGCCGGAAAGGGCGACGGTGAAGCGCGGTATGCCGGGCGAGGCATGGACGGGTCGCAGTTCAAACGCGAAAGCCTGGGCCTGCGCTTCGAGAAATCCAACCTTGGCGACGTGCTCGACAAGGTCGAAGCGCAGGTCTACTACAACTACGCCGATCACGTGATGGATAACTACAGCCTGCGTACACCGCCCACCAGCGGCATGATGGCCGGGCCGATGGTCAGCAACGTCGACCGCCGCACGATGGGTGCGCGGATCAAGGCGACCTGGCGCTGGGCCGACGTGAAGCTGATCAGCGGTATCGATGCGCAGACCAACGAACACCGCCAACGTGGCGGCATGGGCATCGATGCACACAAAGACAAACCGTGGACCAAAGATGCCGACTTCCACAACTACGGCGTGTTTGGTGAACTGACCTGGGAAACCACCCAGCAGGATCGGCTGATCACCGGCGCACGCCTGGACCGCGCCTCGGCCAAAGACTATCGCAAGACCACCTCAGGCATGATGCCGCGGCCCAACCCCACCTACGGTGACACCCGTGCCGACACCCTGCCCAGCGGTTTTGTACGCTATGAGCACGACCTCGCGGCCATCCCGGCTACCACCTACATCGGCCTCGGGCATGCCCAGCGCTTCCCGGACTACTGGGAATTGTTCTCGCCCAAATCCGGCCCTGACGGCTCGGTGAATGCCTTCGACGCGATCAAGCCAGAGAAAACCACCCAGCTCGACTTCGGTATCCAGTACCAGACCGACGTGGTCGAGGCCTGGGCCTCCGGTTATGTTGGCCAGGTGCGCGACTACATCCTGTTCGACTACACCCAGAACAGCTCCCAGGCCCAGAACATCGATGCACGGATCATGGGCGGTGAGCTCGGTGCCGCCTACAAGCTGACCTCCAACTGGAAGGCCGATGCCACCCTGGCCTACGCCTGGGGCAAGAACAGCAGCGATGGCGCGGCCCTGCCACAAATGCCTCCGTTGGAAAGCCGCCTGGGCCTGACCTACAGTCGCGATGACTGGAGTGCCGGCGCGCTGTGGCGCGTGGTAGCGGCGCAGAACCGCATTGATGAAAACAAAGGCAACGTGGTCGGCAAGGACTATGAAAAGAGTGGGGGCTTCGGCGTGTTCTCGCTCAACGGCGCTTACCGCGTGAACAAGAACCTCAAGCTCAGCACGGGCGTCGACAACCTGTTCGACAAAGCCTACGCCGAACACCTGAACCTGGCGGGTAACGCCGGCTTCGGTTATCCGGCCAATGACCCACAAGCGATCAACGAGCCGGGCCGTACGTTCTGGACCAAAGTCGACCTGAGTTTCTGATGCAGCCGGGCGCGGCTGAAAAGCCGCGCCCACACCGCTGGAGCGTGCAATGAAAATAATACAACCGTCTTTCTACAACCTGGCCTGGCGCTGGCACTTCTACGCCGGGTTGTTCGTGGCTCCGATTATGATCCTGCTGGCCATCACCGGGATCATCTACCTGTTCAAGCCACAGCTTGATCCGCTGATGTACCGTGACCTGATGGTGGTCGAAGCAGGCCATCACCGGCAAAACGCCGACGCCCTGCAACAACACGTACAACACGCCTACCCACAGGGACATGTCGGGCAGTACCTGCCAGCCCCGGCGACCGATCGCAGTGCGCAATTCGTGGTGCATGAGGGCGGGCGAGAACTGAATGTATTCATCGACCCCTACACCGGCACGATACTCGGCGCGCAGGATGCCAAGCGCAACCTGCAAGCGGTGGCCCGTGCGCTACACGGCGAGTTGATGATCGGCACGGTCGGTGACCGCGTGGTTGAATTGGCCGCAGGCTGGGGCATCGTCCTGGTGGTGTCTGGGCTGTACCTGTGGTGGCCACGCGGCAAAGCTTCGGCTGGCGTGCTGTGGCCGCGCCTGGGCGCACGCGGGCGTCTGTTCTGGCGCGACCTGCATGCCGTCAGCGGTTTCTGGGGCTCAGCCTTGCTGTTGCTGATGTTACTCAGTGGCATGACCTGGACCGGCTTCTGGGGCAAACAATACGCCGACCTGTGGAACCGCTTTCCGTCGGCCATGTGGAACGACGTACCGCAGTCCGACCAGCAGGCCCGCACCCTCAACAACGCCAACCGGCAGACCGTGCCTTGGGCCGTGGAGAACACGCCAATGCCACAATCCGGCGCGCACGCTGAACATGCCGGTCACATGGCCGCCAACTCGGCGCCCGCGTTGCCACAGGTAAGCCTGCAACAGGTCGAAGACATCGCCACTGCGCGCCAGGTTGAACCGGGCTACAGCATCACCCTGCCGAGCACGGCCGAAGGTGTTTTCACCATTGCCGTGTTCGCCGACGACCCGCGTAACGACGCCACCCTGCATGTCGACCAATACACCGGCAAGGTGCTGGTGGATGTGCGCTGGCAGGATTACAACAGCGTTGCCCGAGCCACTGAGCTGGGGGTGATGTTGCACGAGGGCAAATTGTTTGGCCTGGTCAACCAGCTCATCGTATTGCTGATCTGCCTGATGATCCTGCTGGGCTCGGTCAGCGGGCTGGTGATCTGGTGGAAACGCCGACCTCAGGGCGGGCTGGGCGTACCGCCCCTGCGGCATGACCTGCCGCGCTGGAAATCAGCCACCGTGATCATGCTCGGCCTGGGCATTGCCTTCCCGCTGGTGGGTGCCTCGATGCTGGTGGTATGGCTGCTGGACCGAGGGCTGGGCCGTCGCGTCCTGGCACCCGCAACCTGACCTCGGGCCAGCCCAACTTAGTTCCGGCCTCAATACCAGCCATGAGCCATTCCTGTGCAATCGCCCCCGTAACGAGCGTACCGGGGCGTCATCACAGTGCATTCCATTTGCCCCTGAACCTGTAAACACGCAGCCCACCAGCCTGTACACAAGTCGGCACAGCGCTTGCTAACGCTCTCTCCTGAAGTCGCCATCTGCCAAACAGAACAATCGAATTCAATGGAGAGAGCACTATGAAGCGTCGCAGTCTGATCAAGGCCTTTACCCTGAGCGCATCCATCGCCGCGATGGGCTTGAGCTGGAGTATCCAGGCCGCCGAGACCATCAAGGTCGGCATCCTGCATTCGCTGTCGGGAACCATGGCGATTTCCGAGACGTCGCTCAAGGACATGGCGCTGATGACCATCGAACAGATCAACGCCAAGGGTGGGGTCAATGGCAAGTTGCTGGAACCTGTCGTGGTCGACCCGGCCTCGAATTGGCCGCTGTTCGCCGAGAAGAGCCGCCAACTGCTGACCCAGGACAAGGTCGCCGTGGTATTCGGCTGCTGGACATCGGTATCGCGCAAATCCGTGCTGCCGGTGTTCGAGGAGCTCAACGGCCTGCTGTTCTACCCCGTGCAATATGAAGGCGAGGAAATGTCACCGAACGTCTTCTACACCGGTGCAGCGCCGAACCAGCAGGCCATTCCGGCGGTGGAGTACCTGATGAGTGAAGAAGGCGGCGCGGCCAAGCGCTACTTCCTGCTTGGCACCGATTACGTCTACCCACGCACCACCAACAAGATTCTGCGCGCCTTCCTGCACAGCAAGGGCGTGGCCGACAAGGACATCGAAGAGGTCTACACGCCGTTCGGGCACAGCGATTACCAGACCATCGTCGCCAACATCAAGAAGTTCTCCGCAGGCGGCAAGACCGCAGTGATCTCCACCGTCAATGGCGACTCCAACGTGCCGTTCTACAAGGAACTGGCCAACCAGGGCCTGAAAGCGACCGACGTACCGGTCGTGGCTTTCTCGGTGGGCGAAGAAGAACTGCGCGGCATCGACACCAAACCGCTGGTCGGGCACCTGGCCGCCTGGAACTACTTCGAGTCAGTGGAAAACCCGGTGAACAGCCAGTTCGTCGCCGACTGGAAGGCCTATGCCAAAGCGAAGAACCTGCCAGGTGCCGACAAGGCCGTGACCAATGACCCGATGGAAGCCACCTATGTTGGCATTCACATGTGGGCACAGGCCGTGGAAAAGGCCAAGTCCACCGACGTCGACAAGGTCCGCGAAGCCTTGGCCGGCCAGAGCTTCAAGGCACCGTCGGGCTTCACCTTGACCATGGACAAGAGCAACCACCACCTGCACAAGCCGGTCATGATCGGCGAGATCCAGGACGACGGTCAGTTCAACGTGGTCTGGCAGACCGAGCAACCGCTGCGCGCGCAACCCTGGAGCCCCTTTATCCCTGGCAACGACAAGCGCCCGGACTATGCAGTGAAGGGCAACTGAGTAGTCCCTCCCTGCAGGTACTGGCACAGCCGGTGCCTGCAGGCCCTCCTCAAGAGACATCACTATGCTCACTGCCGTGTACCGTTTGATCATCGGCCTCGCCTTGCTGCTGCCCCTGGCCGCAGAGGCTGGCGATGCCGACTATTTCGTCGCTGCCAACACTACCGAACAGGCCCGCCTGCTGCAGGCGTGGGCGGCACAACCCGACCCGGCCCGGCTGGCGCTGCTCACGTCGTTGCAGCAAGGCCGCATCAGCCCGGACGACAGCCGCAAGTTGCGCCTGAACAACCGTCTGCGCGGTCTGCTGGATAACGCACTGGCCAGCCATCAACTGCTGGTCGAGGATCCCCGCGTACGGCTCAGTGCCGCGCAACAGTTGCAGAAAAGTGCGCAGCCGGCCCAGGTTGCCTTTCTCGACCGCCGTTTCGCCAGCGAAGCAGACAGCGCCGTGCACGCGGCCCTCGGCCTGGCCTTGGCCAATCTGCAACTGGCCGCCAGCGACCCGGCGGTGCGTCTGGCCGCTGTACGCCTGCTCGGCGAGACCGGCGACCCAATGGCCCGCACCCGCCTGGAGAGCCTGCTTGACCCGGCGGTAGAAACCCATGAGGCCGTGCGCACCGCCGCTGAAACCAGCCTGGCCCAAGTCAAGCGCAAGCTGTTGATCGGTGAACTGCTCGGCCAGGCCTTCAGTGGCCTGTCACTCGGCTCGATCCTGTTGCTGGCAGCGCTGGGCCTGGCGATTACCTTCGGCCTGTTGGGCGTGATCAACATGGCCCACGGCGAGATGCTGATGCTTGGCGCCTACTCGACCTATGTCGTGCAGGTACTCGTGCAGCGCCTGGTGCCCGAGGCACTACCGTTCTATCCGTTGCTGGCACTGCCGGTGGCGTTCTGCGTCAGTGCCGGGGTCGGCATGCTGCTGGAGCGCACGGTGATTCGTCACTTGTATGGTCGCCCGCTGGAAACCCTGCTCGCGACCTGGGGCATCAGCCTGATGCTGATTCAGGCAGTCCGCCTGCTGTTCGGCGCGCAGAACGTCGAGGTCGCCAACCCGGCCTGGCTGTCTGGCGGGCTGCAGGTATTGCCTAACCTGGTGCTGCCGTACAGCCGCCTGGTGATCATCGGCTTCGCCCTGTTCGTGGTACTGCTGACCTGGTTGCTGCTCAACCGCACACGCCTTGGCCTGAACGTGCGGGCGGTGACACAGAACCGCAACATGGCCGCCTGCTGCGGCGTACCCACCGGGCGTGTGGACATGCTCGCCTTCGGCCTTGGTTCGGGCATCGCCGGCCTCGGCGGCGTAGCCCTGAGCCAGATCGGCAACGTCGGCCCGGACCTCGGCCAGAGCTACATCATCGACTCGTTCCTGGTGGTGGTGCTTGGCGGCGTCGGGCAATTGGCCGGCAGCCTCTGGGCGGCCTTCGGCCTGGGCGTGGCCAACAAACTGCTGGAGCCGCAGATCGGTGCGGTACTCGGCAAGATCCTGATCCTTGCGCTGATCATTCTGTTCATCCAGAAACGCCCGCAAGGCCTCTTTGCACTCAAGGGACGGGTAATCGACTGATGAACCAGCCACTCTTGATCCGCGCCACACAGAAAGCCGGGCTGCGCCTCTCGCTGGCCGTCGGCGCTGCGGTACTGCTAACCCTGCTGGCACTGCCGCTACTGTCACTGCTGCCCGACGGCCACAGCCTGCAGGTATCGGCCTACACCCTGACCCTGGTCGGCAAAATCCTCTGCTATGCCATCGTTGCCCTGGCGCTGGACCTGGTCTGGGGCTATGCCGGCCTGCTCTCCCTCGGTCACGGGCTGTTTTTTGCCCTGGGCGGTTACGCCATGGGCATGTACCTGATGCGCGAAGCGGCCGGTGACAGCCTGCCGGCCTTCATGACCTTCCTGTCCTGGAGCGAACTGCCCTGGTACTGGGCCGGCACCCAGCACTTCGCCTGGGCGCTGTGCCTGGTGGTATTGGCACCCGGGCTGCTGGCGCTGGTGTTCGGCTTCTTCGCTTTTCGTTCGCGCATCAAGGGCGTGTACTTCTCGATCATGACCCAAGCCCTGACGTTCGCCGGGATGCTGCTGTTTTTCCGCAACGAGACCGGCTTTGGCGGCAACAACGGCTTCACCAGTTTCCGCAGCATTCTGGGCTTCGACATCACCGCCCAGGGCACCCGCGCCGTGCTGTTTCTGCTGACCGTCGCGCTATTGCTGGCCAGCCTCTACATCGGCTGGCGGCTGGCGCGCAGCAAGTTCGGCCGGGTTCTGACCGCCCTGCGCGATGCTGAAAACCGCTTGATGTTCTGCGGTTACGACCCCCGTGGTTTCAAACTCTTCGTCTGGGTGCTCAGCGCCGTGCTGTGCGGCCTGGCCGGCGCCCTGTACGTGCCACAGGTGGGCATCATCAATCCCAGTGAAATGTCACCGACCAACTCCATCGAAGCGGCGGTGTGGGTCGCCCTTGGCGGGCGCGGCACCTTGATCGGGCCGCTGCTCGGTGCCGGTCTGGTCAACGGCATGAAGAGCTGGTTCACCGTGGCGTTTCCGGAGTTCTGGCTGTTCTTCCTCGGGGCACTGTTCATTCTGGTCACCCTGTACCTGCCCAAGGGCGTGGTCGGCCTGCTGAAGAAAAGAGGCGAACAATGAGAACGACACCACTGCCGGTGGTTCATCCGGAATTCATGCTCGAGCCCATCCTGGACGCCGGCAGCGGGCGCGATGCCATTGGCCTCGGCCAACGTCGCGGCGAAGGGCTGGAGGTGCGCCACGGCACGGTACTGACACTGGAAGATATCAGCGTCAGCTTCGATGGCTTCAAGGCCCTCAACAGCCTCAACCTGTACATCGGTGTCGGCGAGTTGCGCTGCATCATTGGCCCCAACGGGGCGGGCAAGACCACCTTGATGGACGTGATTACCGGCAAGACCCGCCCCAACACCGGCAACGCCTGGTTCGGCGATACCCTGGACCTGACCCGCATGAGCGAGGTGCAAATCGCTCAAGCCGGCATCGGGCGCAAGTTCCAGAAACCAACGGTGTTCGAGGCGTTGAGCGTGTTCGAGAACCTTGAGCTGGCGCAGAAGAACGACAAATCGGTGTGGGCCTGCCTTGGCGCGCACCTGCGTGCTGAGCAGCGCGACCGGATCGACGAGGTGCTCAAGACCATCCGCCTCGACGGCTCAGCCCTGCGCCCTGCGGGCCTGCTTTCCCACGGCCAGAAACAGTTTCTGGAGATCGGCATGCTGCTGATGCAGGACCCGCAACTGCTGCTGCTCGACGAGCCCGTGGCGGGCATGACCGACGCGGAAACCGAGTTCACCGCCGAGCTGTTCAAGGGCCTGGCGGGCAAGCACTCGCTGATGGTGGTCGAGCACGACATGGGCTTCGTCGGTGCCATTGCTGACCACGTCACGGTACTGCACCAGGGCAGCGTGCTGGCCGAAGGCTCACTGGAACAGGTACAGGCCGATGACCGGGTCATCGAGGTGTATCTGGGCCGCTAGGAGATTGCCATGCTGAAAGTCGATTCGCTTCATCAATACTACGGCGGTAGCCACATCCTGCGCGGCCTGTCATTCGAGGCCAAGGTCGGTGAGGTGACCTGCCTGCTGGGCCGCAACGGTGTCGGCAAGACCACCCTGCTGCGCTGCCTGATGGGCCTGCTGCCGGTTCGCGAAGGCACGGTGCAGTGGGAGCATAACCCCATCACTGCACTCAAGCCGCATCAACGGGTAGAGGCTGGCATTGCCTACGTGCCTCAGGGGCGCGAGATCTTCCCACGCCTGAGCGTGGAGGAAAACCTGTTGATGGGGCTCTCTCGCTTCAGTGCCAAAGAGGCCAAAAGCGTACCGGCGTTCATCTATGAGCTGTTCCCGGTACTGCTACAAATGAAACACCGTCGTGGCGGCGACCTATCCGGTGGCCAACAACAGCAATTGGCGATTGGCCGGGCGCTGGCCAGCCGCCCTCGCCTGTTGATCCTCGATGAGCCCACCGAAGGTATCCAGCCCTCGGTGATCAAGGAAATCGGTGCGGTGATCCGCACCCTGGCAGCGCGTGGCGACATGGCGATCCTGCTGGTGGAGCAGTTCTATGACTTCGCCGCCGAACTCGCCGATCAGTACCTGGTGATGTCTCGGGGCGAGATCGTCCAGCAGGGTCGCGGCAAAAACATGGAGGCCGAGGGTGTACGCGGGCTGGTAACCATTTAACCTGAACAACTGCCTTACGCCTTGAGAACCTGCCATGACCTACCTGATCCGCGATGCCGTTCACGCCGACCTGCCGGGCATCCGTGATATCTACAACGACGCCGTGCTGAACACCACGGCGATCTGGAACGAACAACCGGTCGACCTGGACAACCGCCGGGCCTGGTACGAGGCGCGCCAAACGCAGCAGTACCCGATCCTGGTGGCCGTCGACGCAGCCGGTGAGGTGCTAGGCTACTCATCATTCGGTGACTGGCGTCCTTTCGAAGGGTTTCGCCACACGGTCGAGCATTCGGTCTACATCCGCGCCGATCAACGTGGCAAAGGCCTCGGCCCGGCCTTGATGCAGGCCTTGATCGGACGTGCACGGGCCTGCGGCAAACATGTGATGGTGGCGGCTATCGAAAGCGGCAACCAGGCGTCGATTCACCTGCATGAACGCCTGGGTTTCACCCTGAACGGAAACATGCCTCAGGTGGGCGTGAAGTTTGGCCGCTGGCTGGACCTGACCTTCATGCAATTGATCCTCAACCCGGGTGCACAGCCCATGGAGTGACCGCTGATGAACGCTGCCCAATTACACCGCGTGACCCACGAAAGTTTTGCGCATTACCGCGACGGCCTGGTGGCGCTGTTGCTTGACGCGGTTCGTCAGGGCGCATCGGTTGGTTTTCTCGCGGATATCGACGCCCAGCAGGCCAACAACTACTTCGACGAGGTCAAGGCACGCCTGACCACGGGTGAGTTGCTGCTGTGGGTCGTGAGCAAGGACAAGGATGTGCTGGGCAGTGTTCAACTCGGTTTGTGCCAGAAGCCCAATGGCCTTAACCGTGCCGAAGTGCAGAAGTTGTTGGTGCATGGCAATGCTCGCCGACGCGGGCTGGGCCAGCAGTTGATGCAGGCGCTGGAGCACACGGCGCGCAAGGAACGGCGCGGTCTGCTGTACCTGGACACCGAGGCGGGCTCGGAGGCAGAGGCGTTTTACCGGTCCCAGGGCTACATCCGTGCCGGTGAAATCCCGGACTATGCCTGTGGGCCGGACGGCACCTACCGACCGACAGCGTTGTATTACAAATTACTGTAACCGGCAGCCTGCGTCGTCGAAGCGCCGACACAGCTGGCGCGACGCCCGGGCCACAAGCTCAGACCTTTAAAAAGCGTCCCAGGCGCTGCCTGAGCATGCTGTTTTCGCTGCGTAACTGCTGCACTTCCTCCAGCAGCTCCAGCGCCAGCGCTACGCCCTCCCACTCCAGGCCAAGGTCGCGCTGCAATTTCGCTGCGCGCCTGGCCAGGACCGACGCCTGTTCGTCGAACAGCCATTCCTCCGGCGTTCGCCCTGACGGTTCAACGATGCCGTGTTCGACTATTTCGATCACATAGGCCGCCGGTAGATCGGCTTCCTGACAAAAGGTCTGCATGTCCAGTTGAACGATCAGGGTGCTCATAATCAGCTACTCCATTGTGCTCTCGGATTAAACCCGGCCTTCTCCGACAGTTTGGTCCACAGTTCGCGGGTGGCGGCATCGGACTGGCTTGGCATCACCACCTTCAACTGCGCATAGAGGTCGCCACGCTCGCCCTGCTTGTTGGCCAGGCCCATGCCCTTGACCCGCAGGCGCTGACCGCTCTGGCTGTCCGGACGAATGGTCAGGTTGATCTTGCCGGTCAGGGTCGGTACGGCCACCTTGGTACCCAGCGCCGCCTCCCACGGTGCCAGCGGCACGGTAATGATCAGGTCATGGCCTTCGACATCGAACAGCGGGTGCGGTGCCATGCGGATGGTCAGGTACAGGTCGCCACTTGCGCCACCACCAATACCCGGCGCCCCCTGGCCCTTGAGGCGGATGCGCTCACCGTCGGTGACACCGGCGGGAATTTTCACGTTCAGCGTCTTGGTGGTGTCACCGGTGCGCTGACCATGGCCGTTGTACTGCGGCACCTTGAAGCTGATCTGCTTCGACTCGCTGGCCAGGGACTCTTCAAGGAAAATCGCCAGTTCCATTTCCACGTCTTGCCCTCGCCGACCAGCGCTGCGTTGCTGCTGACCACGGCCAAACGGGCTGCCGTTGCCACGCCCGCCAGCACCGAAGATAGAGCTGAAAAACTCGGAGAAGTCGCCACCGGCAAAACCGCCACCGGCCCCGGCACCACCACGACTTTCCCAGCCCGGCGGCCCCTGGAACGGTCGACCATGCTGACCGTACTTGCGCAACTCATCGTACTCGGCGCGTTTTTCCGGGCTGCTGAGCGCCTCATAGGCCTCGTTGGCCTCCTTGAATTTTTCCTCGGCGTCACGCTCCTTGCTGACGTCAGGGTGATATTTGCGCGCAAGCTTGCGGTAGGCGGTCTTGATCGCCTTGTCATCCGCTGTCGGCTCTACGCCCAAAATCTTGTAATAGTCTTTGAAGTCCATCTAAGGAATCACCATCAGTTATCGAATGCATCACTGCTTATAGAGATTGGGGTCAAGCATAGCCTTTCAAGACGCACTGCGGTTTGCTCCCGGACAGATATTCGGTCTTGATTCTGCCGGTGGCTGGCATAAACTGCGCGGCCGTTTTTCCCCCGGAACCGCATTCCATGAATCACGCATCCCCGGCCCGTGCCTGCGGCATCGACTTCGGCACCTCCAACTCCACCGTCGGCTGGCATCGCCCTGGCGTGGAGTCGCTGATCGCCCTGGAGGACGGCAAGATCACCCTGCCGTCGGTCGTTTTCTTCAACCTTGAAGAACGCCGCCCGGCCTATGGTCGGCTGGCCCTGCACGAGTACCTGGAAGGCTATGAAGGCCGCCTGATGCGTTCGCTGAAGAGCCTGCTGGGCTCCAAGCTGATCAAGCACGACACCAGCGTACTCGGCACTGCCCTGCCGTTCAAAGACCTGCTGGGGATGTTCATTGGCGAGCTGAAGAAGCGTGCAGAGGCCAACGCCGGCCGAGCCTTCGACGAAGTGGTACTGGGCCGCCCGGTGCATTTCGTCGATGACGACCCGGTGGCCGACCAGGAAGCCGAAGACACCCTGGCCGAAGTGGCCCGCAAGATCGGCTTCAAGGAAGTCTCATTCCAGTACGAGCCCATCGCGGCAGCATTCGACTACGAGTCGAGCATCAGCGGTGAAGAGCTGGTGCTGATCGTCGACATCGGCGGTGGTACCTCGGACTTCTCCCTGGTGCGCCTGGCACCGGAGCGGCACATGCTCGATGACCGGCACAGCGACATTCTCGCCACCGGCGGTGTCCATATTGGCGGTACCGACTTTGACAAGCAACTGAGCCTGCAAGGCGTCATGCCGCTGTTCGGTTATGGCAGCCGCATGAAGAGCCAGGCGCTGATGCCTACCAGCTATCACCTGAACCTGGCCACCTGGCACACGATCAACTCGGTGTACTCGCAAAAGTCCCAATTGGCCCTGGGCAGCATGCGCTACGACATCGAAGACACCGGTGGCATCGACCGCCTGTTCAAGCTGATCGAACAGCGCGCCGGACACTGGCTGGCCATGGAAGTGGAAGAAACCAAGATTGAACTGACCCACGCCGACAACCGCCGCGTTGACCTTGGCCGAATCGAGTCGGGGCTGGACGTGAACCTCACTCGCGCCCTGTTCGAAGCCTCTATCGAAAACCTGCTGGAGCGCGTGCGTGGCAGTGTCGATGAGCTGCTGGGCAAGGCCGGTGTCAGTGTCGAACAGGTCGATACGGTGTTCTTCACCGGCGGTTCCAGCGGCATCCCGGCGCTGCGCCAAAGCGTGGCAGCGATGCTGCCCAATGCTCGCCATGTCGAAGGCAACATCTTCGGCAGTATCGGCAGCGGCCTGGCGATCGAGGCACGCAAGCGCTACGGCTAACAGCCGCCACACGCACATCAATGCCCAAGGACGGGATCTTCACAAGGAACGGAAATGATGAACATGCGCGTACTGACCCTTGTCTTCACGCTAGCTCTGACCGGCTGCAAGGACACACTCCTGACCCTGCATTTTCAAACGCCGGTACACAGCCACGACCTCTACAAAGCGGTCAATGACACCTATCTCAATTCGCTCTATACCGCGATCAATGCCCGTGGCATTGATCCTGAACAGGTCGAACTGGAGCTGGACGAAAACGACAACAGGGTCATTCATCTGAAGGTGAGCGACTCGCTGGGCGCCGAACAACGTGCGACCCTGCAAGCGTTGTTCGAGGAAATTCCAAAGGCACGCGCAGCCACCTCCTGGGAGGTCGACATGGTGCTGGAGCCGGATGCCAAGGAAGCTGCTGGCTTGAGTACGCAGGAGCGGCAACGGCTGAACCACTTCACGCAACCGATCAGCCTGACGCTGAAACTCGATCCGCAACTGAAAATGTACGCCAGCGCCTCAGCGGCGGAACGTCGACAAGCCCGCCTGAACGGCACTGAAGTGGAAACCGAAATGGACTGCCATTTCTCTGCGGATGTCTCGGGCCCCGCGCCGTTCAAATTGCTGGGGATCACCCAACTGCCCGGCAGCCCACCGGAACGTGCACTGCTGCGCTACTCACGGAACACGGGCTACCCGCCTGCAGAAATTCCCGCACATTTCCTGTTCAAGGACGCCTCCTTGCGGCAAAAGATCGAGCGCGGCGAAGTCAGGCCCTGGCAGGAAACCGTCATACTGGACGCAAACCCAGCGGCCGGTTTCACCTTGTCACTGGAGTACGCCAGGCTCGGCAGGCATCGGCTATGGCTGGACCAGCGCCCAGATTGGCGGATGTACAGGCTGAGCGAAGACTGCGAAAACATCATCGCCTTCATCGGTCGCCCCTTCTCGCTGTTTGCCGGTAAGGGGATCGACCGGCTTGAGCGAGTCACCACCCCGTAGGCGCGGGCAACATGCCTGCCATGACGACGATCAGACCAGTTCGGCCCGGCGCAGCTCACTCTTCAGGTACGCGTAGTAAATCGGCCCAGCCACCACACCGGGCAGGCCGAACGCGGCCTCGAACACCAGCATAGCCAGCAGCAGTTCCCACGACTTGGCACTGATCTGCCCGCCGACGATCCGGGCGTTGAGGAAGTACTCGACCTTGTGAATGACGATCAGGTAACCCAGCGCGGCCATCGCCACCCAGATCGACAGCGACAGCCCCACGATGGTGATCAGGGTGTTGGATATCAAGTTGCCAATGACCGGCAACAGCCCCAACAGGAAGGTCAGCACGATCAAGGTCTTGGTCAGCGGCAGGTGCACACCGAACATCGGCAACACCAGGGCCAGGAAGATCCCGGTGAAGAAGGTATTGAGCAGGGAGATCTTGATCTGGGCGAAGACGATGTTGCGAAACGCCTGCACCAGCAGCGCCAGCCGGTTGAACAACGCGGCGGCCAACGGCTTGCGCTTGGAGATGTCGGGAATTTTCTGCAAGGCCACGATAGCCCCCAGGATCATCCCGATCAGCAGGGTGACGAACATATGCGCCGCCCCCTTGCCCACCAGTTGCAGCTCGCCAAGGTGGGTTTTGAGCCACTCGCCGATGGCCACCTTGAATTCGGCGGCGCTGGCCGGCAGGTAGGCATCGATAAAGGGCGGTAGCTGCCCACGCGCCTGGTCCACCAGCAGCATGAACTTGTCCAGCGAGGCGCCAGGGTTCTCGGCCTCATGCAGGAGGAAACTGATTGCCCCGGCAAACAACAGGGTCAGGGTGCTGACCACCAGGGTTCCCAACAAGGCGACAGCGAGCCAACGTGCTCGCTGTCCCGCGATCAGGTGCTGCAGTTTCGGAGTCAGCATGTTGACCAGCTCAAACACCAGCAAGCCGGCCAGAAGACTGGGAAGCAGCTTGAGCGGCAACACCAGCAACAGGCCGGAAAACACGATGATCCAACTGGCCAGGGTGACTTGGCGCTGGGTGAACGTCATACAACCTCGTCCGGGTACGGTCACAAAGACGGCAGTCTGCCAGCCTTCGACGGGCAGGCATAGTGACCTGTCACAGGACCTCACCTGAAACCCTTGCCCTCAAGGGGCTGCGCGTAGCGGATCAACCGATGAAGCCAGTGTTATTTCTTCTTCAGGCAATCGCTCATGAAGGCCTTGCGCTCGTCCCCTTTCAACGCTTTTTCACCGGCAACTTTGTTGCACATCGTCATTTTGTCCTGCTGGCTCATGGGCGCAGCAGGTGCCGCCTTGAGGCAGGTGCTCATGAACGCCTTGCGCTCATCGCCCTTGAGGCTCTTGGCAGTCGCCTCGGCGTTGCAAGTCGTCATTTTTTCCTGTTGCGGCGTGGCCGCAAAGCCTTGCGAACACAGCAGCAAACCCACCACCAGCAACGGCACGTGCAGCATTTTCATGGAGTCGTCTCCTTGTCGCCGCACCCTGCGCACGGCCTCGCCGAGAGTGTAGACAAGGTTTTTACACGCTTGCGTCCAGCCAAGGGCCGAAGTTACATCCCTGCTGCTTTCAGGCGCGCCGCATGCTCACTGAACAACCGCACGGGTTCAGCACCCTTGCCGACTGCGCCGAGCGACTGATTGACGATGTCCAGGTGGTCGAACGGGTAATCGTCACGAATGACTTCGCCCAGGTGCGAGCTGTAGCGCCCGACCATACCGTCACACTGCCCCGCCTCGCGCACAAAGGCTCGGGCGAACAGACGGCAGAAACGGTTACTGCCATCGAAGCGGTTCAAGCCTTGATCGGTGAACCCTGGCTGCAGCGTGCCGGACCAGGAGTAGTAGCGCACGCCATTTACCGAGGACGGCCCGTGCCCGCCCCAGGTGTCCGGCAACCCTTGGGGATACTGCTGATTGAACAGTGCAACGCCAGCCGTGGTCAGTGAATGGTGCGCGGCGTGTACATCAATCGGTAGCCGAGGACCGCGCCAACCGGTTTCCAGCCATACGATCAACACCCCGCAGACGTGCAGGGTAACCTTGAGCAGCCGCGCCCTGACGGAGCCGACGGGATAGCGCGCGTGCAGGTGATCGGCCAGTTCCGAGCCGTGATTGGGCCCGGCAATCGATGTCACCGAGGCCACCCATTCCGGGCGTTTGGCCGCCACATAACGCGCACTCAGCGCACCCTGGCTATGGCCCAGCAAGTTGACCTTTTCCGCGCCCGTCTGGCGCCGAATCGCGTCGATGTGCTGTAACAGTTGCTCACCCTGGACCTCACTGGCGTGCAGGGGCGAGACGGGCACTGCAAATACGGTGGCGCCCCCCTGGCGCAGCGCTGGAACAATGCCAAACCAGTAGGGGTAGAGCAGCAGGCGCACAAAACCAAACATGCCCGGCACCAGCACCAGTGGATAACGTGTGGCAAGCGGTTGCGACATCGCATCAGGCTCCTGATCTGTGCACAGGCCTCCACATTACAACCCCGGCAACGACAACCGCAATCGAGTCCCCTAAGGGGCCGAAAACGTGATCTCGTCAGTCTTGCCCGCTTGCATCTGCGCCAGCAGAGGCGTGCATTGGTTGGGCTGATCACCACTGGGAGCGACCAACGCCAGCAAGCCCGCTGCCGGGGCAACCGCCACCCCCAGCGCGACCAGACCGGCACCGCGCAGCATCAACGGCACGGCCTGCACCCCGGCACTCGGCTTGGCGAACGGCCCGCGCACATACAGCGGCGAGCGCAACGACAACAACCTCACGCCCTTGGACTGAGGGTCGATGTCCAGGTCCAATTGCTCCTCGGCCAGGTTGGCCGTCCCCTCGATATTGATGATCGCAGTCTCGGTGTCGAAGACAAACAACCGGCTTGTGGCCAGCCCCTCCTTGATCCCGACATCGGCGGCAGCGCAGTTGATCTTCACTTCCTTGTCGCCAAACAACTTGCCGATCACATAGTTGCCAACGTTGAGGCCGGCGATTTCCATCAAGTCACGGCTGATCGCACCATCGTTGATGAGCATCTTCAGTTCACCATTGGCAGTGCCCAGCAGGGCCGCCACCGAGTTGCCGCGCCCGCTCAGGTCAGCATCCCCGTTCAGTTCACCAAAACTGGTCTGCAGGGGTTCGAAGCCCGGGAACAACGCTTTCAGCTGGAGGTTGCGGGCACTGAGCTGAGCGCTGCCTTGCATGGGCTCCGTGCGGCCATCGAGATGCACCTTGAGCCGCAGGGAGCCACCGGCCACGCCAAAGCGCAGCGGTTCAAGGCTCAACACGCCATCGTCGAGCAGGACGTGGGTCGACAGGTCGCTGAAAGGGAGCCTCGCACCGTGTTCAATGCGCTTGCCGCTAAAGCTCACGTCGGCATCCATTGCCCGCCAGCGCTCGGTACGGAATGCCTCCACTGGCAGTACCTTACCGGCGGGTTGCGCACTGGCGCCGCCGCGGGCCTTCTGCGCGCTATTGGAATCGGCACCGATCAGCGGTGCCAGGTCCTTGAACAGCACCTGATTGGACACCAGCGCACCACTGAGCTTGGGCCGTGGCTGACGGGCAACAAAGGTCAGATCACCGTGAATGTCGCTCTCACCGATCGTGCCGTTGAAGCCCTCATAACGGAACACTGCACCACCCGGCTCACGCAACTTGGCGGTCAAATGGCCGTCGGTTGAATAGCCGGGGGAATCGGGCAAGGTCACCCCGGTCAACGGGTACAGGTTGGCCAGACTCGCCCCGGCAAGACGCAAACGCACGTCAAGCGCGCCAAGGTTACGCGGATCCGTCAATGTGCCAGCAAGGGTGACATGGGTGTCGCCGCTACGCAGATCCGCCTGCAGCGGAAACGGCTGGCGCACGTCTTGAAGAGCCAGCAGCCCCCCGACTTTGCCATGCCCGGTCAATGGCTGGCCGTGATAAAGGCCCTCGACCTTGAACCCGAATGCATAGTCCTGCGTGGCGGTCTTCTGCGCTGACGCCTGACCGACGATGTCACTGAAAGGGATAGGCTTACCCAGTGGGTCGATCACCAGGTTCAGTTGAGTCTTGAGGGTCTGATCGTCCAGGCGTACCTGCCCCTTGTCGAAGCCAATGGTCCCGATCTCCAGCGTCCACGCAGAAGGCTCGTCCTGCTCGACCGTGTTGGCCCGCTCAAAGGTCCAGTTCGCGCGCCCGTTGGCCAAGCGCTTGAGGCTGGCGGTCGGCTGCTTCAGGTCAATACGCGGGATGACCACCTGGCGAACCAGCAGTGGCAACAACGACAGGCGAAATTCGACACGCTTGAGGCCGACCATTTGAGTGCCCGCCAACCAGTCCGGATTGCCCAGGCTCAGGTCTTCGGCAAGGACATGAGGGGTGGGCACCCAGGCATGCCAGCCCTCCTGATCGACATCACGCTGCCAGCGAACGGCCAGATTGCCATTGATTGCAAACGGTCGATTCAGGGCTTCGGAAACCCTGGCACTGAGCATCGGTTTGATTCGGTTCCAGTCGAACGTGGCGATGAACACGGCCAACGCGGTCAACACCAGAAACAGGCTGGCGAAGACCCAGGTAAATAGTTTGGCAGGGCGCGTCATTGCACAATTCTCCAGTCACTGCATGGCAAAAAGCGGGCGCTTTGATAGCACTCTTGGATTGGGACCGACGAAATACGCAGGGGTTTAATCCGGCGTGCATGATAACGGCGTTTTTTTCTGACCCGGCTGCCAACTTCACGCCGTACGTCCGTTTGCAACGCGACGCAGCAGGCCACTCTGCCGTTGCAGCATGGCTGGAAACGCACGGGCTAGAGGGGGCGCGGAGAACTATCAATCCTGTTGATTGTTACCATTAGCTTTATGCACTTTTCCATCTGATTTCCGGGAGTAGCATTGGCGCCGTACTCACTTTCCAATCCTTTCAAGGAGCGCCATCCCATGAAACACCCATTGCTGCTTAGCCTGTCTTTATCCCTTCTGGCTGCCAACGCGTTTGCACTGCCGGCAGTTGAACAAGCCCCGTCCGCCGAAGCACGCTCCAGCAGCGCCGTGATCAGCCAACCTCTGGATACCCTTGCCGAAGGTGGCGCGGACCGTCTGCTCGAACGTAACCGCGTTGCCGAGGGCGGCGCCGACCGCCTGATCGAACGCAACCGTGTTGCCGAGGGCGGCGCCGACCGCCTGATCGAACGCAACCGTGTTGCCGAAGGCGGCGCCGACCGCCTGCAGCAGCGTGAGCGCGTCGCCGAGGGGGGTGCTGATCGCCTCATCGAAAGAAACCAGCGCGTGAGCTGATGCCTATGCCGAACAACAAGATCACCAAACGCGCGAACACCTCCCCTCCTGGCCCGGTCATTTGAACCGGGCTTTGTTTTTCCGGGCCAAGGCAATACAGTGCAGGGCCGTTTAATTTGCGGATCGACACGTCCCATGCTGCCGCGCGCCGAACAAAAGCAACTGACTCGCCATGCCCTCCTTGATGCGGCTCGCCAACTGATGGAGAGCGGACGCGGCTTTGGCAGCCTCAGCCTGCGTGAAGTCGCCAAAAGCGCCGGCATTGTCCCGACCGGTTTCTACCGGCACTTCAGCGATATGGATGAACTGGGCCTGGCATTGGTCTGCGAGGTGGATGAAACCTTCCGCCAGAGCATTCGTCTGGTCCGACAGAATGAATTCGAACTCGGTGGCATCACCGATGCGTCGGTGCGCATTTTCCTGGATATCGTGGCCGCCAATCGTGCGCAATTTCTCTTCCTTGCCCGTGAGCAGTACGGCGGCTCGAAAACGGTTCGCCAGGCCATTGCCACCTTGCGCGAAGGCATCAGTTCGGACCTCGCGGCCGACCTGGCGCTGATGCCGCGCTGGCACCATCTGGATGCCGCCGCACTGGCTGTCCTTGCCGACCTGGTGGTCAAGACCGTGTTCGCCACCCTGCCGGAACTGATCGACCCTCCCGCCGAACCGCTGGAACACCACCTGACCCCCGAGGCCAAGATCATCCAGCAACTGCGCTTCATCTTCATTGGCGCCAAGCATTGGCAAGGGCTTGGCACGCCAGAGTGAGCACAGCAGAAGCCGGCCACGGTTTCCTGCTACCATGCGCGCAAACGCACCTGCCGCGACGATTTAGACCCATGCCCGACCTGCGCAATGCCCAGCCCGAACTGCCCGCCCTGCTGACTGACCTCCAGCAGCACTTCGCCCAGCGCATCGTGCCACTCTGGCAAGGTCCGGGCTGGAACGCACAGATGGCCTTGCCCTTCGAGGCCTTGAGCCCAGAGCACCAACCACTGCCCGTGCAACGCTACCGCGCCATGGCCTGCGCCCGGCAGCTGTACCTGTTCGCCAGCCGTATCGAGCAGCCAGGCGCCCGTGAACACGCCGCCGCGCTGTTTCGCTCGTTGCAACGGCATTTCCACGATGCCGAGCATGGTGGCTGGTTCTACAGCATCGACGCCCAGGGCGCGCCGCTCGACCGTCGCAAGGACCTGTATACCCACGCCTTCATCATCTTCGCCTGCGCCCACTACTGGGGCAAAGTCCGCGAACCGCTGGTGGAGTCGACCCTCAACGCGGCCCTGAGCGTGGTCAGTGAACACTTCAGCCGCGATGACGGCCTGTACGAAGCCAGCCTGGCCGAAGACTGGTCGAGCCTGGACAGCGGCCCACTGCAAAACCCGCTGATGCATCTGGCCGAGGCGTTTCTGGCGACCCTGAGCATCCGCAAGGACACAGCCGTACAGCAGGCGCTGGAAGCCTTGGCCGAGGCAATGCAGGCCCACTTCATCGACCCTGAACACGGGGTCATGCTGGAAAAACCGCGCGCAGCTGTGGATAACTGGTTCGAGCCAGGCCATCAGTTCGAGTGGTACTACCTGCTGGCGTCATCGCCTTTGCTGCGTGGCAGCGCGCTGCACCACTCACTGGAGCGGGCGTTCGACTATGCCGAGCAGTATGGCGTGACGGCCGGGGCGGTGCTGGCGATGCTCAGCCCCCAAGGCGAGGTGCGCGACGCTACCCAGCGTATCTGGGCCCAGGCGGAATACCTGCGGGCGCTTGCCTTGCGGCCAGGGGCCGAGGCCAAGGTGCTGGCGCAGCTGAAAGCGCTGCAAGCGCACTTCCTGCATGCGGGCGGCTGGTACGAGTGCCGAGATGCCAGCGGCGAGGTCAGCCGCAACGATATGCCTTCGACCACGCCTTATCATCTGGCGACCTGCCTGGAAGGACTCCAGCGTCAGATCTGACGCGATCGCGGCACCCACAGGCATGCTCTACTGACACCTGTGGGAGTGGGCTTGCCCGCGATCAGGCCCTTCAGGCCTTGCCGGAACGATCGATCGAGAACCCTGCCCATGCCTGGCTCACCGGCATCAGCTCCAGGCTGTTGATGTTGATGTGGGCCGGTTGATTCATGATCCAGAAAATGGTCTCGGCGATGTCCTGAGGCTGGATCGGCTCCGCCCCTGCATAAGTGGCGTCATAACGCGCCTGATCGCCACCGAAACGCACCAGCGAGAACTCACTCTCACACAACCCCGGCTCGATGTTGGTAACCCGCACGCCTGTGCCTTGCAGGTCACAGCGCAGGCTCAGGGAGAACTGCCCAACAAACGCCTTGGTGCCGCCATACACGTGGCTACCGGGATAAGGGTAGTTACCCGCCACGGAACCGACGTTGAGGATGGTCGCACCACGACCATGGGCGATCAGTCGCGGCAGCAACAAACGGGTGCTGTACATCAGCCCCTTGATGTTGGTGTCGACCATGGTGTCCCAGTCATCCAGATCGCACGTCGGCGCCGGGTCGGCGCCCAGCGCCAGGCCCGCATTGTTGATCAGCCCACGCAGCGTGGCGAACGACGGCGGCAGGTTGGCAATGGCCTGTTCCATGGCCTTACGATCACGAACGTCCAGCACCAGGCCCAACACCTCGGTCTGTTTCGACAGCTCAGCGCACAGGGCATCGAGACGCTCCTGGCGGCGACCGGTCAGCACCAGCGACCAACCCGCTTCGGCAAAGCGGCGCGCACAGGCTTCGCCAAACCCCGACGTAGCGCCAGTGATGAAAACGGTGGAAGTCATGCGATTCTCCTTGAGTTGACTTGCCCACAGGCAGGCGGGCGGCAGGGTTTGCAGCATGCCCGCCCAGCCTCAGGGCAGCAAGTCGATTCTACGCCTGTACAAAAAACGAGCAATCACGCAAAAGTACCGTCCCAGAGGGCCTGGCGCGTGTTTTACGCACCTTATCCACAGCCCCTTCCACACACTCTGGGGGCAACTTTCAGCATCGCTGAACAGCTGTGAACAACGTGCAAAGGCTCAACAGAAAGTATTTTCCTTGACGCCCCGCCTGCGAGTTGACCCGCGAGACAATCCGCGAAAAGCACGGCGATGGCGCCAAGCCTGTAGTTCTGCCGGTCGCGTCAGTCTTTCCAGTGCTTACTCACAGAGTTATCCACAGGCTTTCCAGCTCTTTTCAGGCGCAATTTCAGTAGGACAAAATCCTTGACAAATGCTATTGAGTAACACTTTAAAAAGGCTGATCAAAAAACGACCAAAGCTCTAAACGCCTTGTAATACGTGGGGTGTAGACACCTGCTACCAAGTTACCCACAGCCGCTTCCACACGAAACGTGGACAACTCATCCATCTTGAACTGCGGCCAACTGCAGCGACCCGATGTCACGTGCTGTGCACAACCGCCAATGACTTGTCCACATTATCAGCAGACAGCAAAACGCCCCGGGGATACCGGGGCGTTTTGCCAAGCGGCAATCAATGCCCGCCGAGATAGGCGTTTCGCACATCCTCGTTGACCAGCAGCTCCTGACCCGTACCGGTCATGCGAATCTGCCCGTTCACCATCACATAAGCCCGGTCCGAGAGCTTCAACGCATGGTTAGCGTTCTGCTCGACCAGGAAGATGGTCATGCCGGTGTTGGCCAGCTCACGCAGGGTGGCAAAGATCTGCTTGACCACAATCGGCGCCAGCCCCAACGACGGCTCATCAAGCAACAGCAGCTTCGGTCGGCTCATCAAGGCACGGGCAATAGCAAGCATCTGCTGCTCACCACCGGACATGGTCATGGCACGCTGGTTACGCCGTTCTTTCAGCCGGGGAAACAGCTCGAACATGCGCTCCATGTCTTCACTGGCGTACTTGTCGCCAATGGGGATGGTACCCATCATCAGGTTCTCTTCCACCGACATGTCGGGGAACACCCGACGCCCTTCCGGCGACTGCGCAATGCCGTTGGACGCAATGTAGTGGGACGACTTGTGGGTGATGTCGGTACCGCGGTAGATGATCTGCCCGCTGGCCGCCCGTGGCTGGCCAAAGATCGACATCAGCAGGGTCGATTTACCGGCCCCGTTAGAGCCGATCAGGCTGACGGTCTCCCCCTCATTGATGTGCATCGAGACTTTCTTCAGCGCCTGGATCGGCCCGTAGAACACATCGAGTTCTTTCAGTTCGAGAATGGGTGCGCTCATACCAGCTCCTCTTCATCAGCACCCAGGTAGGCGGCAATTACCGTCGGGTTGTGGCGAATATCCTGAGGCGCGCCCTCAGCGATGACGTTGCCGTGGTCGAGCACCACGATATGGTCGGAGATGCTCATGACCATGCCCATGTCATGCTCAATCAGCACGACGGTCAGGTCATGCTCATCGCGCAGTACCCGAATCATCTTGCTCAGTGCCTCGGTTTCCTGCGGGTTGAGGCCCGCGGCAGGCTCATCCAGGCAAATGATCTGTGGTCGGGTACACATGGCGCGGGCAATTTCGAGGCGCCGTTGCTGGCCATAGGACAATTCGCCGGCCAGACGGTTGGCGCAATCCACCAGATCGACCACTTCCAACCAGTAGAACGCATGATCCAGCGCATCACTCTCGGCTTTGCGGTAGGCCTTGGTGTTGAGCACCCCAGACAGCAGGTTACGGTTTACCCACATATGCTGGGCAACCAGCAGGTTCTCCACCACCGACATTTCCTTGAACAGGCGAATGTTCTGGAATGTACGCGCCAGGCCGGCACGGTTCACCAGGTGGGTACCGCCAAACATCTTGTAGAACAGCCGGTTGGCAAAGCGCTTGGGCGAGAAGAAGTCCGCCACCTGAAAGCGCTCACCCAACAGCTGGATCACATTGGTACGGCTGCCACGCAGGTTCAGCTCAATCTTGCCGCCGCTGGCCTTGTAGAAGCCGGTGAGGCAGTTGAACACCGTGGTCTTGCCTGCACCGTTAGGGCCGATCAGGGCGAAAATGTCATTGCGTTTGACCTTCAGGCTGACATCACTGAGCGCCTTGATACCGCCAAACTGCATCATCAGGTTATCGACCGAGAGAATAACGTCGTCGCTCATGGCGCCACTCCTTTACGCGGGGTCACACCGGTACGGCTGATGCGGATCAGCCCACGCGGTCGCCAGATCATCATCAACACCATCAGCACGCCGAACAGCAGCACCCGGTACTCGGAGAAGCTGCGCAACAGTTCAGGTGCCACGGTCAGGACAAAGGCTGCAATGACCACACCAACCGTCGAACCCATACCGCCCAGTACAACAATGGCGAGGATCAACGCCGACTCGAAGAAGGTGAACGACGAAGGGTTGACGAAGCCCTGATAGCTGGCGAAGAACACACCGGCAAGGCCTGCAGTCGAGGCCCCCAGGGTAAATGCCGAGAGCTTGACCAGCACATGGTTGAGGCCCATCGAGCGGCAGGCGATCTCGTCTTCACGCAGCGCTTCCCAGGCACGGCCGACCGGCATGCGGGTCAGACGGTGCTTGATGTACAGCACGGCCATCACAACGATGAACAGCACGATGTAGATAAACAGGAACTTCACGTTGGGGTTGTAATCGATGCCGAAGAATTCGTGGAATGGCACCCCACCGTCCTTGGCCCGACGGCCGAACTCCAGGCCCATGAAGGTCGGCGATGGCACGGGCATGCCGTTCGGGCCGCCGGTGAACGACAACCAGTTGTTCAGCACCAGACGGATGATTTCACCGAAACCCAGGGTCACGATGGCCAGGTAGTCGCCATGCATTCGCAACACCGGGAAGCCCAGTATGCAACCGGCCATCGCAGCAGCAATCGCTGCCAGCGGCAGCACTGTCCAGAAGCCCAGGCCCAGGTACTGATAGCCCAGCGCAAGGCCGTAGGCGCCGATGGCATAGAACGCCACGTAACCCAGGTCGAGCAGCCCGGCCAGGCCGACCACGATGTTCAGGCCCAGCCCGAGCAACACGTAGATCAGGCCGAGGATGACCACGGTCAGCAGGTACTTGTTGGCAAAGAACGGGAAGACGATGGCAATCACGATCAGCATTGGAATGATCCAGCGCAACCGCGATTTGTAGTCCGGCGCCAGCACATGTACACCGGAACCCCCGCCCTCGAAGCCTTGCAGGATGCTCAGGCCCTTCTCGGTCTGCAGGAACAGGCTGAGCAGGAAACGCCCGGCCATGACACCGGCCACCAGCCAGGCGACACGGGTGGGCTCAAGGTTGAAGCTGTAACCGTCCAGTACCACACCGACGATGGGCCCGAAGACGATCAGGGAAATCAGCCCGGCGAGAATCGCGTCGATCAGGCTGCGCTTGATATCGATAGCAGAGTTATTGGCAGCAGACATACTTACACCTTCGCCACGAGTGGGCGACCCAGCAGGCCTTGGGGACGGAAGATCAGGATCATCACCAGCAGCGAGAAACTGAACACATCCTTGTAGTCAGAGTTGATCAAGCCAGAGAACAGCGACTCGGAGATACCCAGAATGATTCCGCCGAGCATGGCCCCAGGCAGCGAGCCGATGCCGCCAAGTACCGCTGCGGTGAATGCCTTGATGCCAATGATGAAGCCGGCATAGAAGTCGAAGGTGCCGTAGTTCATGGTAATCAGCACGCCAGCCAGTGCAGCCATGACGGCGCCGATGATGAACACGTAGGAGATCACCCGGTCAGTGTTGATCCCCAGGATCGAGGCCATCTTGCGATCCTGCTGAGTCGCACGGCACATGCGCCCCAACTTGGTGAACTTGATGATATAGGTGAGCAGCGCCATACCCACGAAGGCGGCCACCAGAATGAAGATCTTGGTGTAGGTCAACTGCACGAAACCACTGCCCACTTCCAGGCGCCAGGCACCTTCGAGCAGCGTTGGCACACCTTGCTGACGCGCACCCTGACTGATCTGTGCATAGTTCTGCAGGATCAGCGAGATCCCGATGGCACTGATCAAGGGCGCCAGACGGGTGGAGTTACGCAGGGGTTTGTAGGCAATGCGCTCGATGGTCCAACCGTAAACACCGGTGACCACAACCGTGAAGATCAGCGTCCCGAGCATCAGCAGCGGGAAGGATTCGATACCGAAGTACGCCAGCAATGCCAGACTGATCGCCGCCAGGTAAGCGGAGATCATATACACCTCGCCGTGCGCGAAGTTGATCATGCCGATAATGCCATAGACCATTGTGTAGCCGATGGCGATCAGACCATAGACAGACCCGAGGGTCAGTCCATTGATCAGTTGCTGCAGAAAAATACCATCCATAACGCAATCTCACGTATTTGAGATTGCACAAGCGCCGACTACGGTGGGCCCTGGATGAAGCGACCCTCGCAGCGCAGGATTGTGCAGATCTACGAGAAAAGACAGGTACGGCAAACAAGCGGGTAACGGCCCGGGCAGCCACTGCGGCCCAGGCCGGAAGCCGGTGTTATTTTTGTTTTTCCAGCTGGTGGTACTTGCCGTCCTTGTCCCACTGGTAGACCACATAGTCGGAGACCTTCAGGTCGCCTTTGGCGTCCCAGGTTTTCTCGCCCATGACGGTTTTTACCGGGTTGGCCTTCAGCCACTTGGCGGCGTCTTCACCCTTGTTCGACTTGGCGCCGTTGAAACCGGCGGCCAGGGCCTGGACCGAGGCATAGGCGTACAGGGTGTAGCCTTCAGGTTCGGTGCCGGCCTTGCGGAAGGCATCGACTACCGTCTTGCTGTCTGGCAGCAGGCGCGGGTCGGCACCGAAGGTCATGTACACGCCATCGACGTACTGTGGGCCGCCAGCGGTGGTCACCAGTTCGTCGGTCACGATGCCGTCATCGGACATGAACTTCACGTCTTTCAGACCTTGTTCACGCATCTGCCGAACCAGTGGGCCAGCCTCTGGGTGCAGGCCACCGAAGTAAACCACGTCGGCTCCCGCAGCACGGATCTTGGTGACCACGGCGCTGAAGTCTTTCTCGCCACGGGTCAGGCCTTCATACAGCACTGGGGTGACACCACGCTTGGCCAGTTGGGCCTTGGTTGCGTCAGCCAGGCCCTGACCGTAGGTGTCCTTGTCGTGCAGCACGACAACCTTCTTGCCCTTGAGCACGTCAACGATGTAATCACCCGCGACAATGCCCTGCTGGTCATCACGGCCGCACATGCGGAACATCGCACCGAGGCCGCGTTCGGTGACGGCCGGGTTGGTGGAGCCTGGTGTGATTGCAATCACACCTGCTTCGTCATACACCTCGGACGCAGGAATGGTCGAAGACGAGCAGAAGTGCCCAACTACGCCCGCCA
Organism: Pseudomonas sp. HLS-6; assembly: GCF_002753995.1. Lineage (NCBI taxonomy): Bacteria > Pseudomonadati > Pseudomonadota > Gammaproteobacteria > Pseudomonadales > Pseudomonadaceae > Pseudomonas > Pseudomonas sp. HLS-6. Next base: position 631,114 of record NZ_CP024478.1, on the reverse strand, counting down.
CCTTGTCCTGATCGACCAGGCGGTTGGCGACAGCCACGGCCTGTTTCGGTTCACACGCGTCATCGCCCTTCACCAGCACGATTTTTTCGCCGTTGACCCCACCCTTGGCGTTGATCTCGTCCGCTGCCGCCTGGGCACCTTTCATGTACTGCTCACCAAACGCCGCGTTGGCACCGGTCATCGGGCCCGCTACGCCGATCTTGATGTCGGCCTGAACATACGAAGAAACACCCAGCGCCGTAGCAACGGCAAGGGCCAAGAAGCCTTTCTTGTAAAACGTCTGCGACATGAGGTGGTGCTCCTAGAGTTTTTTTGGTTGGCACTACAACTTTCAGCACTAGCTATGAGCAAGGGCCGTGCCATCGGTTTTACATTCCGAAAAAACTCACGTGCAAAGCAAAGGCTGCGGATTTGCGGCCTTTTTTTACAGGCCGTGCAACCGTCTACATCCGCTTTGGCGCCACCTGAAACCCAGAAAAAGGGCAACCTGCAAGTGCCATCATTGCAACCGCCGTTTTGGGTTACGTGCAACCAACCTGTTACAGCATGCGTAACCGAACTGCACATTCTTGGTGCGCGACTGCTACAACGGGCACCATCGCAGGGAGGCTCAATGCTCCGCAACAGACCGTTACCCATAGCCTGCTACCGGTTTTCCCAGCCTTTAGAGAAAAAAGGCTGGCACAATGAACCCATCCTGCGCCCCATCTGGAGCCTTTTATGAGCGAAAGCGCCTTCGCTGATCGCATCGTGCAAAACCTGCTCGACACCGACTTCTACAAACTGACCATGATGCAGGCCGCCCTGCATAACTACCCGAACGTCGATGTCGAATGGGAGTTTCGCTGCCGCAACGGTGAAGACTTACGCCCCTACCTGGCAGAGATCCGCGAGCAGATCGAGCGCTTGCCGGAACTGAGCCTGGGCAACGGGCAGTTGGGCTTCCTTGAGCAGATCAGCTTTCTCAAACCCGACTTCCTGCGCTTTCTCGGGCTGTTTCGTTTCGACCTGCGCTACCTGCAATTGGGTATAGAGAACGACCAGCTCTACCTGCGCCTGCGCGGCCCCTGGCTGCACGTGATTCTTTTCGAGGTCCCGTTGCTGGCGATCATCAGCGAAGTACGCAATCGCCACCGGTATCCGCAGGTCAAACTGGAGCAGGCACGCGAACAGCTGTACCGCAAATTCGACTGGCTCAAGGCCAATGCCAGCGCAGACGAGCTGGCCGAGTTGCAGGTGGCCGATTTCGGCACCCGCAGGCGCTTCTCCTACCGCGTTCAGGAAGAAGTGGTGCGCGTATTGAAGGAGGACTTTCCGGCCCGTTTCGTCGGCACCAGTAATGTGCATCTGGCACGGAAACTGGATATCAAACCCTTGGGAACCATGGCCCACGAATGGATCATGGCACACCAGCAGTTAGGGCCTCGGCTGATCGACAGCCAGATCGCCGCACTCGACTGCTGGGTCCGCGAGTACCGCGGGCTACTGGGGATCGCGCTGACAGACTGCATCACCATGGATGCCTTTCTCAACGATTTCGACCTGTACTTCGCTAAGCTGTTCGATGGCCTGCGCCACGATTCGGGCGATCCCATCCTCTGGGCCGAGAAAGCCATCGCCCATTACCGAACACTGGGCATCGACCCGATGAGCAAGACACTGGTGTTTTCAGACGGCCTGAACCTGACCAAGTCGCTGCAGATCTTTCGCGCACTGCGCGGACGGATCAATGTCAGCTTCGGTATCGGCACAAACCTGACCTGTGACATTCCCGGGGTGGCGCCGATGAACATCGTGCTTAAAATGACCGATTGCAACGGCCAGCCTGTCGCCAAGATTTCCGACGAGGCGGCAAAAATCCAATGCCGCGACGAGAACTTCGTCGCCTACCTGCGCCACGTATTCAAAGTTCCCAGCAAGGAGTAACCCATGCAAGCCGTCCAGCTAGAGATTGCGCAGCAGCTCAAGGTGCAGCCGCCGTTCGCCGACGATGCCGCGCTCAAGGCCGAAGTGGCCCGACGCATCGCCTTTATCCAGCAGTGTCTGCAAGCTGCCGGGCTCAAAACCCTGGTACTGGGCATCAGTGGCGGGGTCGACTCGCTGACGGCTGCCCTGCTGGCGCAACGTGCAATCAACGAACTGCGCAGCAAGACCGGTGACGAGCAGTACCGGTTCATCGCGGTGCGTCTGCCTTACCAGGTGCAGCACGATGAACATGACGCCCAGGCCTGCATTGACTTCATTCAGCCTGACGAGTGCCATACGGTGAACATCGGCCCGGCCGTCAAGGCGCTGGCAGCCGAGGTCAAGGCGCTGGAAGGGGGCAAGCCAAGCATGGTCGACTTCGTCCTCGGCAACACCAAGGCGCGCATGCGCATGGTCGCCCAGTACACCATCGCTGGCGCACGCCAAGGCCTGGTGATCGGTACCGACCATGCCGCTGAAGCAGTGATGGGCTTCTTCACCAAATTCGGCGACGGCGCCTGCGACCTGGCACCGCTCAGCGGCCTGGTGAAAAATCAGGTACGGGCAATCGCACGCAGCTTCGGTGCACCGGAATCACTGGTCGAGAAAGTACCAACGGCCGATCTGGAAGACCTCGCACCGGGCAAGCCGGACGAAGCATCCCACGGGGTGACCTACCAGGAGATCGATGCCTTCCTGCATGGCGAGCCGGTAAGCCAGGAAGCCTTCGAGATCATCCGGACAACCTTCGAGAAAACCCACCACAAGCGCGTGGTGCCGTTCGCACCCTAAAACGTACGTAGACGCTGACAGCATCGCAGGCAAGCCTGCTCCAAAACTGTGGGAGCGGGACTTGCCCTCGATGCAGGGACAGTGGCGTTACTTCAGAACGACAGTGCCTTTCATCATCGCAATGTGGCCTGGGAACGAGCAGAAGAAACCGTACTTCTCACCGGCCGCCAGTTTGGAAACGTCAATCGTCAGCGAGTCTTTCTCGCCAGCGCCGATGACTTTGGTGTGCGCGATAACCCGGGTATCACCTGCTTTCAGGTAGTTATTGTCAAGACCGGCGCCGATGCCGTCGGTAGCGATGCCCCCCATGTCGGCCTCCTTGCTCACCACCAGGTTGTGGCCCATGACGTTCTTCGGCAATTTGCCGGAGTGGGTCAGTTCAACCGTGAACTGCTTGCAGCTCTTGTCGATGGCGATTTCCTTGGTATTGAAGGACATCTGATCGGTGGAGTCGACCGTGACCTTGCATTCAGCGGCCATGACCTGGGCGCTGGCAATGCTCAGCAGGGATACGGCAACAAGTTTGGCAAACATCGTGAATCTCCATGGCAGGGTTTTTTATCGTCTTCAGACTGCCCGATACGCATGGCAAGCCCCGTGATATGGGTCAAGCGCTGCATCGTTAGCCGGGCAGTGAATTTGTTCTATGGTGCTCATCAAGACAATCAACGTGCCCATCATGCCCCTTTGTTGGACGATGAAACAACCGCTCACTTAGGAGTAATTGTAATGTCCCTCAATAGTCTGATGCGCAGCCTGCTGGCCGCCTACGCCTGTGGCGCCAGCGGCGCCGCCTGTGAGTTCTCCCGCCCGGAATGACACAACACTTGGAAGGCACCCAATGGCGCTTTACCCTGTCGCGCTCAACGATCAGGAGAGCGCCATGTCGTTACGTTCCGTTTGTGTGTTTTGTGGTGCCAGTACCGGCGCCAGCCCCGCTTACCGGGCAGCCGCCGAAGCGCTGGGCCAGGCGATTGCCCAACGCGGCCTGACACTGGTTTATGGTGGCGGTGCCGTGGGCCTGATGGGGATCGTCGCCGATGCGGCCCTGGCGGCCGGTGGCGAGGTCGTCGGGATCATTCCCGAGCGCCTGAAAAGTGCTGAAATCGGCCACCCCAACTTGAGCCGCCTGGAAGTGGTCGACGGTATGCACGCACGCAAAGCGCGCATGGCCGAACTCAGTGATGCCTTCATCGCACTGCCCGGAGGCCTGGGTACACTCGAAGAACTGTTCGAGGTCTGGACCTGGGGCCAACTGGGTTACCACGGCAAACCACTCGGTTTGCTGGACGTAAACGGCTTCTACGACAAGCTGACCGGCTTTCTCGACCACATGGTCAGCGAAGGCTTCGTCCGTGAACAACACCGCACGCTGCTACAGAAAAACACCTCGCCTGACGCCCTGCTCGATGCCCTTGAGCACTGGAAGCCGGTAGTGCCACCCAAGTGGGCCGACCAGCAGCCCGCCTGATTTCAAGCCAAGGGGGTGACCGTGACCCGTACTTCCGGGTCATGGCTGCCACCGCCAAGAATCACCCCACGCAGCGGCGAGACATCGGAAAAGTCGCGTCCCCAGCCCAAGGTGATGTGCTCCAACGCAGGCCGCAGGTTGTTGGTCGGGTCAAAATCCACCCAGCCCTGCTCCGGACAGAACACCGAAACCCAGGCATGCGACGCATCGGCACCGATCAGTCGCGGCTGGCCGGGTGGCGGTCGCGTCAATAGGTAACCACTGACATAGCGCGCCGCCAGGCCCCGCGAGCGCAGACAGGCGAGCATCAGGTGGGCAAAGTCCTGGCATACACCACGACGTCGCTCCAGCACCTCCAGTAGCGGCGTGGCAACCTGTGTTGCCGTTGCATCGAAGGTGAACTCGTTGAAGATCTTTTCCATCAACGCCTGCACCGCCAACAGCAATGGACGCCCCGGCACGAAGCAACTATCTGCATAGGCCACAAACCGTTGCTTGAGCCGCACCTGTGGCGACTCGAAGCGATAGCGACAGGCCTCCAGGCGCTCGGCGGAAAACGGTCGACTGCTGTAACTCAGCGCCTCTCGCACCGCCTCCCAGGGTTGCGAGCGAGCCAGATCCGGTAACGCCCTGGCGTACACACAAAGCGTCAGTCGGGTCTCGATGCGCAGTTCGTCGTGCTGGCAATCAAACGCCAGGCGGGTCAACGGGTTGCCAAAGACGTCCAGCGCATCACTGCGCCGGGTCGGCGCCGGGCTGATCTGCATGTCCCGCTCAGTGCAGTGCTGCCAGGCACAGTCGCGCGGCCACAAATGAACCAGTTGCTGGGCCAACGACACCGGGCTGGTGTAGCGATAGAGGGTTTCATGAACCACCTGGTAACGGACACTCATCAGATCGACACCGTCTGCTGGCTAAGATCGTCGACATGCACAAAGTGACGCAACGCCAAACGCTCAGCCACGTGAGCACATGCCGAAGAAATGCCTTCCAGCAAACCAACCAGTTCAGCAAGCGCGACATTGACCGTCGATGCAACTTGCACCGTCGCCAGGTCATAGCGGCGCAACCGTTCAGCCAGGCTAACCAGTTCGGGCTCGAGCGGTGTACCGAGGTCACGGTGCAGGCGGTTGAGCGAGGCCGTCGTGAGCTTGAGCTGAAACAACAGGGCATGCGGGTTCTGCTCATCAAGCACGAGCAGGTCGAGCACCGGCAGTAACTGAGCGACCTCCAGGTAACGCGAGCGGTAAGTGATGCTGCTGTTGCCCAGCTCCAGCAAGGCCTCCAGCCCGGCCTGATCAAACACTGCCGGGCCACTCAAGAACAGTGCCAGGTTGTCGCTCAAGGCTTGCAGCCGCTCCAGTCGGCGCCCGATCATCAGAAAGCGCCAACCCTCATCACGGGTCATGTCGTCCAGGGCGAAGCCCGACAGCGCCGCCAACGACATGACCAGACGGTCGAGGGTTTCCAGCAGCTCACCGAAGCCCGCCTCCGCGTTCTCCAGCACTCGCGCTTGCCGCTGCAACTCCTGCAGCGCCTGCCAGTTTTCCCGTGAGAGCTTGCCGCGCACCTGAGAGGCTGCGCCCTGCAAGCGCTGCAGGTTGGCGCGCAAACCGAAGCCCCATTCGGCATCCAGCAATGCAGCACGCAAACGTTCGGGCAGGCTTGCGCCCTCTGGCAGTAATGACAAGCCGTCCGCCAACGCCACAGCCCCCTCCAGCGCCAGTGGACTGTCATCGTCCAGGTAACGGGTCAACAGAATGCGCAACAAGCGCGCCCCCACATCACAGCGCTCACAGTAACGGCCGAACCAGAACAGGTTTTCCACCACCCGCGAGGGCAAGTACGGGTCGCGACGAATCAGGTCTGCCACGCCAATACTGTGCCGCGTCCGCCACTGCTCACCGGCGCAGGCCTGCTCACCCAACACCCAGGCATCCTTGCTGGCACCACCGCGCTGCATCGAGATCACGTCGGCATCAGCCTGTGCCGACACCCGCACCAGCCCGCCAGGCAACACCCGATAGCCGTCGGCACAAGCCACGGCGTACACGCGCATACCCACCGAGCGGGATTGCAGCGTACGTTGATCGACCTGCCAGACCGGCGCCTGGGACAACTGCACCCGCTCTTGGGCAACATAGACAGCCGGTCGCGCACCGATACGCGCTGCCAGTGCCCGCTGTTGTTCAGCATCAAGTGCGCCTCCCAACACAGGCGTGAACCGCTGCGAAGGGAACGCTGGCTTGAACACCAGGTCTGGCAGTTTCTCCAGCGCCTGTGCCAATGCCGGAGGCTCGCCGCACCACCAACTGGCAACGGAGGGCAGGCTCAAGGCCTCGCCGAACAGGTGCTCATTGATAGCGGGCAAAAAACCAAGCAGGCCGGGTGACTCCAGCACACCGCAGCCCAAGGCATTGGCCACCAGCACGCGCCCTTGACGCACGGCATCGAGCAAACCGGGAACGCCCAATGCCGAATCCGTGCGCAACTCCAGCGGGTCGCAGAAGTCATCGTCAAGACGCCGCCAAATGCCGTGAACACGACGCAAACCATCCAGTGTCTTGAGGTACACGGTGGCATCGCGCACCGTCAGGTCGCTACCCTCGACCAAGGGGTAACCCAGTTGCCGCGCCAAATACAGGTGTTCGAAGTAACTCTCGTTGAATCGCCCGGGGGTCAGCAGCACCACCAGCGGCGCCTCCCCTTCACTCGGTGCCGTCTCGGCGAGAGTCTGCTGCAAGGTTCGAAAGAAACCCGCCAGGTGCTGTACATGGAGGCTGCGGTAGAGCTCCGGCCAGGCCCGCGAAAGAATTGTGCGGTTCTCAAGGGCATAGCCAGCACCGGAAGGCGCCTGGGTACGGTCTGCAGTGATCCACCAGCGCCCATCCGGCGCGCGTGCAAGGTCAGCGGCGTAGACATGCAGGTAGGTTCCGCCAGGCACTTCGATACCTTGGCAGGGCCAGAGAAAATTGTTGTGTCCGTAGATCAGTTCGGGAGGTAAAAGCCCGTCGGCCAGCAGCTGTTGCGGTCCGTAGGTATCGGCCAGTACCGCATTGAGCAGACGCGCGCGCTGAGCGATACCGGCGGCCAGTGGCTGCCATTCCTCGGCAGACAACACGTGCGGCAACAGGTCCAGCTCCCACGGGCGATCAGCGCCCTTGGGGTCGGCGTAGATGTTATAGGTGACACCATTTTCCTGAAGCTGGCGGGTCAACAGCGCCTGACGCTGCGCCAACTGCTCGGGGCTGCTGCGCTGCAACTGCGCGAACAGCGCCTGCCAGTGCGGGCGTACCGCTCCGTCGCCCTGCAACAGTTCATGGTAGGAGTCAGGCTGGTCAGGCATGGCAGCGCTCAAGGGCCAAGGTCAGCCCTGAACCGCGCAAGAGTTGTGCCATGAGCGGCTACGCCGCGCCTGCGCACGGCTTAGCCTATCGGCGCACCAGAATCGTGCCTTGCCGCACGGGCAACGCACCACCCCGGCGCGCGGGCCAAGGCCAGGTTAGCGCGGCAGTACCGGCTGACGCGGCTTCTTCTTGCCTTTGCCCTTGGCGGCGTCTTTGCGCGCCTTGGCCGCATCCTGGTTACGGGCGAACGCTGCCGCCTTGGCCTCTTCGCGCTTGTCCCACGGCTTGCCACCATCGCTGCCACGCGGCGGCAGGCCAGTGTGCTGGGTCAGGATCTTTTGATCCTTGGCGACCTTGTGGCTGCCTGCAGGCGTCGAGTTCTTGCGTCGCGCACTCTGGTAGCTGTCGGTTGCAGGCTGGTGCAACGGGATCAGTTGGTGTTTGCCCGGGCCGATCAGGTCGCTACGGCCCATACGCTCCAGCGCCTCACGCAGCATCGGCCAACCCTTCGGATCGTGATAGCGCAGGAATGCCTTGTGCAGGCGACGCTGCGCTTCGCTCTTGACGATCGTGACCGGGTCACTCTTGTAGGTGACCTTGCGCAGCGGGTTCTTGCCCGAGTGGTACATGGCGGTAGCCGACGCCATTGGCGACGGATAGAACGCCTGTACCTGGTCGGCACGGAAACCATTGCCCTTGAGCCAAAGGGCCAAGTTCATCATGTCTTCATCGGTAGTGCCCGGGTGCGCCGCAATGAAGTACGGGATCAGGTACTGTTCCTTGCCCGCCTCTTTCGAGAATTTCTCGAACATACGCTTGAAGCGGTCATAGGTACCGATACCCGGCTTCATCATCTGATTCAGCGGGCCTTCTTCGGTGTGCTCCGGCGCAATCTTCAGGTAACCGCCAACGTGGTGGGTCACCAGTTCCTTGACGTACTCCGGCGACTCTACCGCCAGGTCATAACGCAGGCCCGAGGCGATCAGGATCTTCTTCACACCCGGCAAGGCACGCGCACTGCGGTACAACTGAATCAACGACGAGTGGTCGGTGTTCAGGTTCGGGCAAATGCCGGGGAACACGCACGACGGCTTGCGGCACGCGGACTCGATTTCCGGGCTCTTGCAGGCGATTCGGTACATGTTCGCGGTAGGGCCGCCAAGGTCGGAGATGACCCCGGTAAACCCTGGCACCTTGTCGCGAATCTCTTCGATCTCGCGAATGATCGACTCTTCGGAGCGGTTCTGGATAATCCGGCCTTCGTGCTCGGTGATCGAACAGAAGGTGCAGCCACCAAAGCAGCCGCGCATGATGTTGACCGAAAAACGGATCATGTCGTAGGCCGGGATTTTCTCCTTGCCATACGCCGGGTGCGGCACGCGCGCATAGGGCATGCCGAACACATAGTCCATTTCCTCAGTGGTCATCGGAATGGGCGGAGGGTTGAACCAGACGTCCACGTCACCGTGTCTCTGCACCAGCGCCCGGGCGTTGCCTGGGTTGGTCTCCAGGTGCAGGACTCGGTTGGCGTGAGCGTAGAGCACCGCGTCGCCACGGACCTTCTCGAAGGACGGCAGGCGAATCACGGTCTTGTCGCGGGTCATCCGCGGGCTCGCCAGCAACTGGACGACCTTCGGTTCATTCGGGTCTTCAACCGGGCCTTTTTCTTGCTCGATGGCGCAGGCCTGAGTGTCCTGGGTATTCACGTACGGGTTGATGATCTTGTCGATCTTGCCCGGACGGTCGATACGTGTGGAGTCGACCTCGTACCAGCCTTCAGGGGTGTCCCGACGAACAAATGCCGTGCCACGAATGTCGGTAATGGTTTCGATTTTCTCGCCGTACGACAGGCGCTGGGCCACTTCGACAATGGCCCGCTCGGCATTGCCGTAAAGCAGGATGTCGGCACAGGCGTCGATCAGGATCGAATGACGCACCTTGTCCTGCCAGTAGTCGTAATGCGCGATCCGGCGCAGCGAAGCCTCGATGCCACCCAGCACGATCGGTACATGCTTGTAGGCTTCCTTGCAGCGCTGGCTGTAGACCAGGCTGGCGCGATCCGGACGCTTGCCAGCCAGGCCACCCGGCGTATAGGCGTCGTCGGAACGGATCTTCTTGTCGGCGGTGTAGCGGTTGATCATGGAGTCCATGTTGCCCGCAGCGACACCGAAAAACAGGTTCGGCTCACCCAGCTTCATGAAGTCGTCTTTCGACTGCCAGTTCGGCTGAGCAATGATCCCCACCCGGAACCCTTGGGCTTCCAGCAGACGGCCGATGATGGCCATACCGAACGACGGGTGATCGACGTAGGCGTCACCGGTCACAATGATGATGTCGCAGGAATCCCAGCCGAGCTGATCCATCTCCTCCCTGCTCATCGGCAGGAACGGTGCTGGTCCGAAGCATTCGGCCCAGTACTTGGGATAGTCGAAAAGTGGTTTGGCTGCTTGCATGTCAGTGACCGGTTCTGAAGTACAGGAAAATCGCGGGCGCGGACTATAGCACAAATTTTGACCAATTCCGACGCTGCAGCTCGGAATTGGCGCTGCGAAAATTACTCGTCGTCGTCGAAGTTGTAGCTACCCGGCGCCAGGTTCTCGAAGCGCGTGTATTTACCGATGAACGCCAGCCGGACAAAGCCGATCGGGCCGTTCCGCTGCTTGCCGATAATGATTTCGGCAATGCCTTTGTGTTCGGTTTCCGGATGGTAGACCTCATCGCGGTAGACGAACATGATCACGTCAGCATCCTGCTCGATCGCTCCGGATTCCCGCAAGTCGGAGTTCACCGGGCGCTTGTTCGGCCGCTGCTCAAGGGAACGGTTAAGCTGCGACAGTGCGATGACCGGGCAGTTGAACTCTTTGGCCAGCGCCTTGAGCGAGCGGGAGATCTCGGAGATCTCGTTGGTACGGTTGTCACCGCTGGAGCCCGGGATCTGCATCAACTGCAGGTAGTCGATCATGATCATGCCGATCTCGCCATGCTCGCGCACCAGACGACGGGTACGGGCACGCATTTCCGACGGGCTGATACCGGCCGTATCGTCGATGAACAGCTTGCGATCATTGAGCAGGTTGACTGCCGATGTCAGGCGCGGCCAGTCATCGTCATCGAGCTGGCCGGAACGGATCTTGGTCTGGTCGATACGCCCGAGCGACGAGAGCATACGCATGATCAGCGATTCGCCTGGCATCTCGAGGGAGTACACCAGTACCGCCTTGTCACTGCGCAGCACCGCATTCTCCACCAGGTTCATGGCGAAGGTGGTCTTACCCATCGACGGACGGCCGGCGACGATGATCAGGTCAGCGGGCTGCAGACCGCTGGTCTTCTCGTCCAGGTCGGTATAACCCGTGGAAATACCGGTGATATCGCTGTCGGAGTTGAACAGGGTATCAATACGGTCAATGGCCTTGGTCAGCAGTTCGTTGACCCCAACCGGGCCACCGGTCTTCGGACGCGCTTCGGCGATCTGGAAGATCTGCCGTTCGGCTTCGTCGAGAATCTCTGCCGCGTTGCGACCCTGCGGGTTGAAGGCACTGTCGGCAATCTCGCTGCTGATACTGATCAGCTGACGCAGGGTTGCCCGCTCACGAATGATCTGCGCATAGGCCTTGATGTTGGCGACCGATGGCGTGTTCTTGGCCAGCTCACCGAGGTAACCCAGCCCACCCACCTGGGAGCTCAGACCTTCCCGATCCAGCTGCTCATGCAGGGTTACCACATCGAACGGGGTGTTCTGATCGGCCAGCTTGTAGATCGCACGGAAGATCAGGCGGTGGTCATGCCGGTAGAAGTCGCCATCCGAGACTTGATCCAGCACGCGCTCCCAGGCGTTGTTGTCCAGCATCAGGCCACCGAGCACAGCCTGTTCGGCCTCGATGGAATGCGGCGGCACCTTCAGGGCAGCGGTTTGCAGATCGTATTGTTCGGGAGCGGATATCTCGTTCATGGCCACACGGAAATCAGGGAGACGAAAAAGACAAAGGGCACGACCTGCCTAGCAGGATCGTGCCCGATGTTAACCGGCTGACACGCGAGGTGCCAGCCGATTGGTGCAGCTTAGGCTGCGACAACAACCACGCGAACGGTGGCTTCAACATCGCTGTGCAGGTGCACGGCAACGTCGTATTCGCCAACATTACGGATGGTGCCGTTCGGCAGACGAACTTCAGCTTTAGCCACTTCAACGCCGGAGGCGGTCAGGGCATCAGCGATGTCGTGGGTGCCGATCGAACCGAACAGCTTGCCTTCGTCGCCAGCGGTGGCAGTGATGGTCACTTCCAGCTCGGCCAGTTGGGCAGCGCGGGTTTCAGCAGAAGACTTCTTGTCTGCAGCCAGTTTTTCCAGCTCGGCGCGACGCTCCTCGAACGCAGCCAGGTTGGCAGCGTTGGCAACGGTGGCCTTGCCTTGCGGCAGCAGGTAGTTACGGCCGTAACCAGCCTTAACATTTACCTTATCGCCCAGGTTGCCCAGGTTGGCGATTTTTTCCAGCAGGATCAGTTCCATTTGGTAATAACCTCTTAACTTTTAACCTTCACCGTTCGCGGAACCGTTGTCGGCACCATTTTTTGGTGCCCCGCGGCCGCGAAAATCAATCAGGCTGTCGACAATGGCCAACACCACGAGCAACGGATAAATCAGCTGCATGAACAGCAGCAGTGTCACGTACAACCCAACCAGCCAGAACCTTGCCAGCCGGCCCTGCGCCACCAGCCCATGCAACAGGGCAGCCCCTGCAAACATCAGCGGTACACTGCAAATCGGCGTCAACATCGCCAACCCGGCCCCGAAATTGGGCCCGATCAGCATGCACGCCAGCAGCACCAGCGCCGGCACCAGCGGTAGTCTGACGGCGCGAAACTCGCGACCGAAGCCACCCGGGTTATACAACACTGCCTGCCAGTAGCGACCCAACATCAGGGCCAACAGACTGACGGCTTGCAACAACGCGGCGATCAGGCCGTAGAGAACTGGCGCGATAAGGCTACCCAGGTGCGCTCGCTCTTCTACCGTCAACTGCTGGTAGAGCCCGTCGAGCATTTGCGGCAAGGCTTTCTCAAGCGCTTGTGACAAAGCTTCGACCGGTTCGCGGAAAACCGACCCAAGAACCACACCGTACACCAACCCCAAGGCAGTGCTGATCAACAGCACCCTGTTCCAGGACTGCCCAGCGCGTAAAAACGCAGCCAGGCCAAGCGTTCCCAACAGCACCATCAAGATGCGTGGGTCACCGAAGAACCACCAGGCCAACGCGGGCAACAAAGCCCAGGCGAGGACACCGGAGGCGTCACTGAAACCGCGCCGCAGGAACACCAGGCTCCCGGCGGCGGCACTCAACCAGAACAGCAGCGGCATTGCCGCACAACCAACCACCACTAAAGTGGCCTGCACGCGACCGCGCATGATGAAATCAGCCAAGGCGCGCATGCGTTCTATCCCTTGCTACTTGTCGACGACCCGGTCTCAGCGGCCGTGGCTGTCGGTGTAGGGCAGCAGGGCCAGGAAGCGGGCGCGCTTGATAGCGGTAGCCAGCTGACGCTGATAACGAGCTTTGGTACCGGTGATACGGCTTGGAACGATCTTGCCGGTTTCGGATACATAAGCTTTCAGGGTGTTGAGATCTTTGTAATCGATCTCTTTCACTTCTTCAGCAGTGAAGCGGCAGAATTTACGACGACGGAAGAAACGTGCCATGTAATTGGCTCCTCAAAAGGTCCGTGGATTACTCGTCAGCGTTATCGCTGTTGTCGCTGTTGTCGCTGTCATCGCCTTCGGCGCTGTCAGCATGCTCAGGACGGTCGCGACGCTCACGGCGCTCACTGCGGTTCTCTTCAGCCTTGAGCATCTCGGACTGGCCGGTAACGGCTTCGTCGCGACGGATGACCAGGTTACGGATCACGGCATCGTTGTAACGGAAGTTGTCTTCCAGCTCGGCCAGGGCCTTGCCGGTGCACTCAACGTTCAGCATCACGTAGTGAGCCTTGTGAACATTGTTGATTGCGTAGGCCAGTTGACGACGGCCCCAGTCTTCCAGACGGTGGATTTTGCCGCCGTCTTCTTCGATCAGCTTGGTGTAACGCTCAACCATGCCGCCGACTTGCTCGCTCTGGTCAGGGTGGACCAGAAAGATGATTTCGTAATGACGCATGAATGCTCCTTACGGGTTGTAGTCTGCCACCAGAGTGGTCAGACAAGGAGTGAATGACACTTGTATGTCCTGCCTTGGAAAGAGGCACATGCGCGCCTGCCAACACGACAAGGGCCGCAATTGTAGAGAAGCGCCCGCAGACAAGCAAGGTAATTGGTGATTATTTGAACAACGTTGCGCAAGAGAAGCGCGACGCTCTACAGCCCTTAGCGACAAGGCCCGCGCCTGCAGCATCGCTGTAGACGCGGGCCTTGGCAGGCCGTCATGCGCGGCGCTGGCGCACCGCTTCAAACAGGCAGACGCCTGTAGCCACCGAGACGTTCAGGCTGCTGACACTGCCGGCCATGGGCAATTTCACCAGGAAGTCACAGTGCTCGCGGGTCAGGCGACGCATGCCTTTGCCTTCGGCACCCATGACCAGCACGATCGGGCCGGTCATGTCCTGCTGATACAACTCCTGCTCGGCCTCGCCGGCCGTGCCGACGACCCACAAGCCACGCTGCTGGAGTTTTTCCAGTGTCCGCGCCAGGTTGGTCACCGCGATCAGCGGGATAACCTCGGCGGCACCGCAGGCCACCTTGCGCACGACAGGCGTCAGGGTCGCCGACTTGTCCTTGGGCACGATCACCGCGGTTGCACCGGCCGCATCGGCGGTACGCAGGCAGGCACCCAGGTTGTGCGGGTCGGTTACGCCATCGAGCACCAGGATCAACGGCGAGCCCTCGGTACGCTCAAGCAGTTCCTCGAGCATGTTCTCGCCCCAGACCTGGCTCGGGCTGACCTCGGCCACCACGCCCTGGTGAACGCCCTCGACCCAGGCATCCAGTTCACGCCGCTCCGCCTGACCGACCGCTACGCGGTTCTGCCCGGCCAACTCCAGCAACGCCTGGATGCGTGGTTCGCTGCGCCCTTCAGACAACCAGATCTGCTTGACCCGCTTGGGATGGTGGCGCAACAGGGCCTCTACGGCATGCACGCCGTAGATTTTTTCCAACTGACTCATGACTTGCCCTTCTTACGCGGAGCAGCGCCAGACTTCGGCGGCCCCTTGCGGTGTTTGCTTGGCTTGGCCGCAGGCTTGCCGGACGACGACTTGCCAGCGGCGTGACTGCCCTTGGCGTCGGCCATCAAGGCCTTTTTCATTTCGCGGCTCTTGCGCACCTCGGCATTCTTCGCCGCCGCATGGGACGGGAAGTAAGCCTCGGCAGTCTCGCTTTTCTTGCTGCGACGCGACGGTTCGGCGCTTGGCGCTGGCGCCGCGGCCTTCTCGGCAGCAGGCTCGGAGCCCGAGCGTTGCTTGCGACCGATCGGCGCGCTGAGGGTTTTCTCGGCCATCTCGAAGTCGATCTTGCGCTCGTCGAGATCGACACGCATGACCCGCACTTCAACGGTATCGCCCAGGCGGAACGTGCGACCGGTACGCTCACCAGACAACCGATGGTGAACCGGATCGAAGTGGTAGTAATCGCCCGGCAAGGCACTGACATGCACCAAGCCTTCCACGTAGATGTCGGTCAGTTCGATGAACAGGCCGAAACCGGTCACGGCCGTGATCACGCCCGGGAAGCTCTCGCCCACGCGGTCCTTCATGTACTCGCACTTGAGCCAGTTGACCACGTCGCGGGTCGCCTCGTCGGCGCGCCGCTCGCTCATCGAGCACTGTTCACCCAGCTGCTCCAGGGTGTTCTCGTCGTACGGGTAGATCCGTGCCTTCGGAATGCTCATGGCCCCGGCGCGCTTGACGTGCGGGGTGTCCTGACGCGAACGGATCACGCTGCGGATGGCCCGATGGGTCAGCAGGTCGGGATAACGGCGAATCGGCGAGGTGAAGTGGGTATACGCCTCGTAATTCAGGCCGAAGTGACCATGGTTATCGGCGCTGTACACCGCCTGGCTCAGCGAGCGCAGCATGACGGTCTGGATCAGGTGGAAGTCCGGACGGTCGGCGATTTGTGCCAACAGCGCCTGGTAATCCTTCGGCGACGGACCATCCTTGCCCTTGTGCAGCGACAGCCCCAGCTCACCGAGGAAGGCACGCAGCTTTTCCAGGCGCTCCGGTGGCGGACCGTCATGGACCCGGTACAAGGCCGGAATTTCATGCTTCTTGAGGAACTCGGCAGTGGCAACGTTGGCCGCCAGCATGCACTCTTCGATCAGCTTGTGAGCATCGTTACGCACAGTCGGTCGAATTTCCGCGATCTTGCGCTCGGAACCGAAGATGATCCGGGTTTCCTGAGTCTCGAAATCAATCGCGCCACGGCTGTGACGAGCGGTCAACAGCACCTTGTACAGCGCATAGAGCTGCTTGAGGTGCGGCACCACGCTGCTGTACTCGTCACGCAGGGCTTTGCCCTCACGCGTACGCGAATGCTCAAGCATGCTGCTGACCTTGTTGTAGGTCAGACGCGCATGGGAGTGGATCACCGCTTCATAGAACTGGTAGTCGACCATCTGGCCAGACTTGTTGATGGTCATTTCACAGACCATCGCCAAGCGGTCGACATGCGGGTTCAGCGAGCACAGCCCGTTGGACAGCTCTTCGGGCAGCATTGGCACGACGCGCTCGGGGAAGTACACCGAGTTGCCGCGCACCTGCGCCTCGGCGTCCAGTGCCGAACCGAGGCGAACATAGCTGGACACGTCGGCGATAGCGACATAGAGGCGCCAGCCTCCGGAGAACAGGCGCAGCTTGCCCAGGCTCTCGCAGTAGACCGCATCGTCGAAGTCGCGGGCGTCTTCACCGTCGATGGTGACGAACGGCAGGTGGCGCAGGTCAATGCGCTTTTCCTTGTCCTTCTCTTCGACGTCCGGCTTGAGCTTGCGGGCTTCCTTGATGACGGCTTCCGGCCAGACATGCGGGATGTCGTAGCTACGCAGCGCGACGTCGATCTCCATGCCCGGCGCCATGTAGTTGCCGATGACTTCGACGATGTCGCCTTGAGGCTGGAAGCGGGGTGTCGGCCAGTGGGTGATTTTCACCTCGACGAACTGGCCGATCTTGGCGTTGCCACTGCGCCCCGGGGTCACCAGCACTTCCTGCTGGATTTTCGGGTTATCCGGCGTTACGAAGCCAATGCCGCCTTCCTCGAAGTAACGGCCAACGATGCTTTCATGGGCACGGGAGATGACTTCGACCAGCACACCCTCGCGGCGACCACGGCGGTCAACGCCGGAAACGCGAGCCAGGGCTCGGTCACCGTCAAACACCAGACGCATCTGCGCCGGGCTGAGGAACAGGTCTTCAGTGCCGTCATCCGGGATCAGGAAGCCGAAACCGTCGCGATGGCCGGAGATGCGGCCGAGGATAAGGTCCAGCTTGTCCACCGGGGCATAAGTGCCGCGCCGGGTATAGATCAACTGACCATCACGCTCCATGGCACGCAACCGGCGGCGCAGGGCTTCGATCTGGTCCTCGGTCGTCAGGCCAAACTCCTCCACCAACTGCTCACGGGCAGCTGGCGAACCTCGTTCAGCGAGGTGCTGCAGGATCAGCTCACGGCTGGGGATGGGGTTTTCGTATTTTTCCGCTTCACGAGCGGCCTCGGGATCGAGGGTCTGCCAATCGGCCATTAGGAGGGGTTCACCTTGTCTATATAAGGGTTAGTTTGGCATAGGCGTATTGAAACCGGAAATTTCGGCCTTGGACAGCCCCGCCAGAGCCCTGTGAGGGGCTATAAGTGCTGTCATTGGACAACAACTTGAATTTTTTAAGATTTTTTCCAAACAGGGCTTTACAGCCGTTTTGAGCATCCGTATTATGCGCACCACAGCGACGGACACCGTCGTTATAGTTGAGAAGCAACGTGATGTGAAGCATCATGTGACCTTAACGAAATGCCCAGATGGTGAAATTGGTAGACACGCCAGCTTCAGGTGCTGGTGACCTTACGGTCGTGGAAGTTCGAGTCTTCTTCTGGGCACCAATTTCAAATTTCAGATTAGCGTAACGCATCTGGAATTTATGCAACACGCTACACCGTTTCATGCTTCAACGCTTTACTTTTGCCCAGATGGTGAAATTGGTAGACACGCCAGCTTCAGGTGCTGGTGACCTTACGGTCGTGGAAGTTCGAGTCTTCTTCTGGGCACCATATTTCTAAAGAAACCCGCGAAAGCGGGTTTTTTTATGCCTCGCGAAAAGCACTTATCCCCCGCCTTCAGCTAAAACCCTCCCTCTCAGTAAAGGCGAATGGCAACGATAGCCTGCTCATGAATTTTTCCTCACAGGCGTACTTGAGAAACAATATCGTTTATTATTGTTTCCAGATTTGTACCCGTAAGCGAGGAAGTACCCGCATGACGATTCGCATCAAACCGATTTTGCGCGGCCTGGCCGCTTCCCTGTTCACACTGGCACTGGGTACCCCTCCGGCCATGGCCGCCGACCCCGTGTCGCTGACCCTGTACAACGGCCAACACAAGGAAATCGGTGAAGCCATCGCCAAAGCCTACGAGGCCAAGACCGGCATTCACATCAATATCCGCAAGGGCAGCAGCAACCAGCTGGCCAGCCAGATCATCGAAGAAGGCGATCGCTCACCCGCCGACGTCATCTACACCGAAGAGTCGCCCCCCCTGAACAACCTGGGTGAACTCGGCCTGCTGGCCAAGATCGACGATGCAACCTTGCAGGTTCTGCCCAAGGAATACGTTGCCAACAATGGCACCTGGATGGGTGTAACCGCACGTACGCGCGTCGTCGCCTTCAACCCCAAAGTGATCGACGAAAAGTCGCTGCCGCCTTCGGTCATGGATTTCGCCAACCCGGAATGGGACGGCAAGATCGGTTTCGTCCCTACCAGCGGCGCCTTCCAGGAACAGGCCGTTGCAATCCTCAAACTCCACGGCCGCGAAGCCGCCGAGGAATGGCTGACCGGCCTGAAAGCCTTCGGCAAGACTTACACCAACAACATGGTCGCGCTCAAAGCCGTGGAAAATGGTGAAGTCGCTGCGGTACTGGTCAACAACTACTACTGGTATGCCCTGAAAAAAGAGCGCGGCCAGCTCGATTCGAAGCTCTACTACCTTGCCGATGGCGATGCCGGCGGCCTGGTGACCATTTCCAGCGCGGCAGCGGTCAAGGCCAGCAAGCACCCACAGGAAGCCCAGGCGCTGCTGGCCTGGATGGCCAGTGAAGAAGGCCAACGGGTGATCACGCAAACCACCGCCGAATACCCGCTGCACAAAGGCATGGTCTCTGATCAGGGCCTGAAGCCATTCGAAGACCTGCGTCCACCGAAAATCACCCCGGCCGATCTGGGTAACGCCGAGGAGGCCCTGGAACTCGAACGCGAAGTTGGCCTGCTCTGATGAGCGCCGCCCTGCCCTTGGCGGCCTCCGCCGCCTATGTACCGCGACGAAAGCGCCCCTCGATCTGGGTGATGCTGCCGGTTCTGCTGCTGGTCGGGCTCAGCCTGCTGCCGTTGCTGTATGTTGGGCTCAAGGCCTGGCAGGCAGGGCTGCACGAAGCCTTGCGCCTGCTCTGGCGACCCTTTGTATGGGGCCTGATGCGCAACACGCTGCTGCTGATGGTCGGCGTTACGCTTGCGTGCGCGATACTCGGCCTGGCGCTGGCTTGGCTGCTGGAACGCAGCGACTTGCCGGGAAGGCGCCTGTGGGGCGTCGTCCTGTGCCTGCCATTTGCCGTGCCCGCGTTTGTCAGCGGCTTTACCTGGGTATCCCTGAGCCCGCGTTTCGAGGGGCTGGGCGGGGCGATTCTGGTGATGGCGCTGTCCAAGTACCCCTTGGTGTTCCTGCCGGTGGCCGCAACACTGCGCAACCTCGACACCTCCCTGGAAGAGTCGGCACGCACCCTGGGCCAGAATCGCTGGGGAGTGTTCTTCAGAATCACCCTGCCACTGCTCTGGCCGTCGATTCTCGGCGGCAGCCTGCTGATCGCCCTGCACATGCTGGTGGAGTTCGGCGCCCTGTCGATCCTCGGGCTACAAACCTTCACCACGGCGATTTACCAGCAATTCGAGCTGGAGTTCAGCAATGCCAATGCAGCCATGCTGTCAGCCGTGCTGCTGTTCATGTGCCTGCTGATGCTATGGCTGGAGTTGAGGGTGCGCGGCAAGGCACGCCATGTACGTATCGGCCAAGGCGTGGCACGTCGTGCGGCTCCCGTGCGCCTGCGTGTATGGACGCCCATCGCACAACTGTTCTGCCTGATACTGATGTTATTGGGCAGCGGCATTCCGCTGGGCATGCTCGCATACTGGCTCAGCGTCGGCTCTTCGGCAGCCTTCCCGGTCGCCGATATCAGCCGGGCACTGGTCTCCTCATTGTCGCTATCGCTGGGCGGTGCCGGGGTAAGCCTGCTGCTGGCGCTGCCAGTGAGCTTCCTGGTGGTGCGCTACAAGGGACGCCTGGCAGTCTGGGCTGAGCGCCTGCCGTATTTGTTACATGCCCTGCCGGGGCTGGTGATTGCCCTGACGCTGGTGTACTTCGCCTTGCACTACGTGCCCGCCCTGTACCAGACCACCGGGCTGTTGCTGCTGGCCTATGCACTGCTGTTTCTGCCACTGGCTCAGGCGCCGGTGCGCACAGCACTGAACAAGGCCTCCCCGCAACTGGAAGAGGCAGCACGTACCCTTGGCGCAACGTCGTTTGGCGCCTTCTGCCGGGTGACCCTGCCGATCATCTTCCCGGCACTGGCAGCAGCTTTTGCGCTGGTCTTTCTGGATGCCATGAAAGAGCTCACGGCAACCCTGCTGCTCAGCCCGACAGGCATGACCACGTTGGCTACCGAGGTATGGGCACACACCGCCAACGTCGAGTTTGCGGCAGCAGCGCCCTATGCAGCCCTGTTGATCCTTGTCTCGGGCCTGCCGGTGTATCTGCTGACCACACGCATGTACCTGAACCGGGCCTGACACTGCCGACAGCCGCTGATCGATCAGCGGCTGTCGATCAGTTGTTCAGGCACGGAACTGCCCTAGGCTGGCCTTGAGCTGAGCCGCCAGATCGTCCAGCACTTTACTGCTGGCCGTCGTTTGCTGAACCACCCTGGCAGCGCGCTCAGCTTGCTCATGAATGGTTTCCACTCGACCACGTACTGCCTGCGCCCCCCTGGCCTGCTCCTCAGCCGCACGGGTTGCCATACCGATGGCCGCATGCACCTGCTCGACCGAGGCCTGCACGGCCTGCTGTACCCGCGCATTGTCACGCAGCACCAGCAACCCCTCGCTGGCTTGACGCCCAGCCTGGCTGATCGCCGCAACGGCCTCCCGCGCCCCCTGCTGCAAGGCCCCGATGTGCGCTTGAATATCACCCGTTGAGCTCTGAGTCTTGCTGGCCAGCGCGCGCACCTCATCCGCGACCACGGCAAAGCCCCGGCCTGTTTCACCCGCACGAGCCGCCTCGATGGCCGCATTAAGCGCAAGCAGGTTGGTCTGCTCGGCAATACCGTGAATCACCGTCAACACCACTTCAATCTGCTCGCTCTGCTCAGCCAGTCGCTCGATCACTTTCGAGCCGGTCTGCACCTGCCCGGCCAAGGCTTCGATCAGGCCGGCCACCTGAGCCGAGGTACGGCTGCCTTCATCCGTGGCCTGGCGAATGTCCACAACCTGTTGCAGGGCAGACTGCATTACCTGACTTTCGTTCTGCGCCTCATCAGCCATGGCCGACAAGGCACGCAGGCTTTCGGCCACTTCATCACGCTGCAACTCGGCCGCCGCATCGGCGCCGGCATTGTGCTGGGCCATGACACCGATTTCGATGCCCGTACGCTGTGCCACTTCACCGGCTTCGCGAACAATCGGCTGTAACTTGTCGACAAAGCGGTTGACCGCCGTCGCCATGTCACCAATTTCGTCACGGCTATCAATCGGCACACGTTTGGTCAGATCACCCTCGCCAGCGGCCAAGTCGTTAAGCGCGGCAATGAGCAAACACAACTTGCTGACGACCCGATGGCCCAGCACCACCGCCACAACCAGAAGCACGCCAAGACCGACCAACGCCAGCCCCAGACCAATGTTCCAGCGCAACGTAGCAGCGGCTTCCTGAACGCTCTGCGAGGTATTCGCCTGCATGCCCGCAGCACTGGCCTGCGCCGCCTCCAAACGCGCACGCAAGGCCTTGGTGCTGTCTGCCGCAGCCCCCATCAGGCTCTCACCCACCAATTGATCACCGCTGGCGATCAACGCCGCGAAGCGCTGATCCAAGGCCTGCAGTTCGTGTTCGACTGACGACGTGGATACCCCCATGAGCACTTTGCCGATCTCGACACCATTAGGGTTGATCGGCGCCTCGACGAAGTACACCGACGGATCGTTGCGCGCAGCATTGACCACCTTGTCCAGCGCCCGCTCTCCCTCACCCTTTTCCAGCAAGGCCTGGTTGATCGGGTTTTGCCGGTTCAGGTAACGGGTCAGGTGCTGACCCTGAGCATCGTCGTAGACCACAAAGAGCACATTGGGATTGCGCTGGGCCCGTCGCGAGAACTCCGATAGGGTAGGCACATCGTTGTCCCACATCGCTCTTGGCGCCACAGAGGCCAGCAACTCAGCCATATCATTGGCCGAGTCCTTGAGGTTCTTTTCCAGGGTGGCTCGTAACTGCGCCTGCTCGCTTTCCAGGCGAGCCGAGAGCCCGCCCGTCAGGCGCTGACGTGTACTGGCCGAAAGGCTGTCCAGACCGGAGCTGACCTCCTGCTCCGCACGCTCCAATTCAGCCGACAATTTCTGACTGTCGACCCCCAAACGATTACCCAAATCCGCTTCAAGCGTGGTCACCGTGCTCCGGGTAAGCGCTACCGCTACCAGCACTTGCACCAAAAGAGCGATACCAAGGGCAACAAAGACAGGCCGCAACAGGCGGCTTCGTAACAGTGAGAGAACGGCTGACACGAAAGAACCCTCTACTTTCTGGCGCCATTAAAATGATGGCTCACCTGTAACGGTTCTCTTAGCAATCCCCATGCCGCACTCCCGATAAAATGCCTGAGCACTGCGCTTCCTGTGGGATCAGCACCAGTCTTTGGCTTAAAAAAAACCCCCGCTAAAAAGCGGGGGTTTGTGTTTAACGCAAACGTATATCAGGCAAACGGATGACGCAGCACGATGGTCTCGTTGCGGTCAGGGCCGGTGGAGATGATGTCGATCGGCGCGCCGACCAGCTCTTCCACACGCTTGATGTAGGCACGGGCGTTGGCCGGCAGTTCTTCCAGGGTCTTGGCACCCAGGGTCGACTCGCTCCAGCCCGGCATTTCTTCGTAGACCGGCTCCAGGCCGATGTAGCTGTCGGCATCGGTCGGTGCATCGATAACCGCACCGTTCTCGTTCTTGTAGCCAACGCAGATACGGATGGTTTCCAGGCCGTCGAGGACGTCCAGCTTGGTCAGGCACAGGCCGGAGATGCTGTTGATCTCGATGGCGCGACGCAGGATCACGGCGTCGAACCAGCCACAACGGCGGGCACGGCCGGTGGTAGCACCGAACTCATGGCCACGCTTGGCCAGGAAAGCACCAACGTCGTCGAACAGTTCGGTCGGGAATGGACCGGAGCCAACGCGAGTGGTGTAGGCCTTGGTGATACCCAGGATGTAGTCCAGGTACATCGGGCCAAAACCGGAACCGGTGGCGATACCGCCAGCAGTAGTGTTCGAGCTGGTGACATACGGGTAGGTGCCGTGGTCGATGTCCAGCAGCGAACCCTGGGCACCTTCGAACATGATGTCCTTGCCGTCGCGACGCAGAGCATGCAGCTCGGCAGTGACGTCGAGCATCATCGGCTTCAGCTCTTCTGCAAAGGCCATGCACTCGTCCAGGGTCTTCTGGAAGTCGATCGCAGGCTCTTTGTAGTAATTGACCAGCACGAAGTTGTGGTAGTCCAGCAGCTCGCCGAGCTTGGCAGCGAAACGCTCACGGTGGAACAGGTCACCGATACGCAGGCCGCGACGGGCAACCTTGTCTTCGTAGGCCGGGCCGATGCCACGACCGGTGGTGCCGATCTTCAGCTCGCCACGGGCCTTTTCACGGGCCTGGTCCAGCGCTACATGGTAGGACAGGATCAGCGGGCAGGATGGGCTGATGCGCAGGCGCTCACGCACCGGTACACCTTTTTCTTCCAGCTTGGTGATTTCACGCAGCAGGGCGTCTGGTGCAACCACCACGCCGTTGCCGATCAGGCACTGCACGCCTTCGCGCAGTACGCCCGATGGAATCAGGTGCAGCACGGTCTTCTCGCCGTCGATCACCAAGGTGTGACCGGCGTTGTGACCGCCTTGGTAGCGCACTACGGCGGCAGCATGTTCGGTCAGCAGATCGACGATCTTGCCTTTGCCCTCATCACCCCACTGGGTGCCCAGGACTACGACATTCTTACCCATAACACTTGTCCTCATTCGCGCAAACTTGGCGCCGGGCATCGCCGGCGGGAAAACTCAAATGGCCAGTGGCAGAACCTGCCAAAGCCCGTTTTGCTGAATCAATTGCCGATCACAATCTGCCTCGCGGGCGGCGGACAACGGTTGCCCAGGCAATGCCTGAACCACACGCTGACCTTCGCTACGCAACTGGCAGACCTGTTGCCAAAGCGCGGCATCGCTGCTGTCGGGCATCCAGATCCCGCCAGACGGCAACACGACTTCGGCTCGCCCCAGTGTGACCAGGGTCTTCAAATCCGTAGAGAAACCGGTGGCCGGACGCGCCCGACCGAAATCCGCGCCGATATCATCGTAGCGGCCGCCCTGGGCGATCGACTGACCGACACCCGGAACGAACACGGCGAACACAACGCCGGTGTGGTAGTGATAACCACGCAACTCGCCCAGGTCGAAATACAGCGGCAGGTCTGGATAACGCGCGGACAAGCGCTCGGCAATCGCCAGCAGATCATCCAGCGCAGCCAGTACCGCTGCAGGTGCACGCCCCAGGCGCACACGCGCCGCTTCCAGCACTTCTCGCCCGCCGCACAATTCGGTCAGGGCGCGCAGCATGCCGCCCAGCTCTGCCGGAAGGTTTGCCGTGAGCGCTTCAACTTCGTCGACGGCCTTGCGCTGCAGTGCGTCGAACAACTGCTGCTCAACCGCACCGGACAACCCGGCGGCACGCGCCAGGCCGCGGTAGATACCGACATGCCCGAGGTCCATGTGCACGTCCGCCACGTCAGCCAGTTGCAGCGTTGCGAGCATGAGGCTGATCACCTCGACGTCGCTGACCGGGCTGGCATCGCCATACAGCTCGGCGCCCAGCTGAATCGGGCTGCGCGAGGTCGAAAGCGCCCGAGGCAACGCATGCAGCACGCTGCCGGCATAGCACAGTCGGTTTGGGCCCTCACGACGCAGGGTGTGCGCGTCGATACGCGCCACCTGCGGCGTGATGTCGGCACGGAAGCCCATCTGCCGACCGGATTGTGGGTCGACGACCTTGAAGGTACGCAGGTCCAGGTCCTGGCCGGCACCGGTAAGCAGCGATTCCAGGTACTCGATATGAGGGGTTACGACAAACTCGTAGCCCCAGCTCTGGAACAGATCCAACACCTGACGAC
Source organism: Pseudomonas sp. HLS-6 (assembly GCF_002753995.1). Classification (NCBI taxonomy): domain Bacteria; kingdom Pseudomonadati; phylum Pseudomonadota; class Gammaproteobacteria; order Pseudomonadales; family Pseudomonadaceae; genus Pseudomonas; species Pseudomonas sp. HLS-6. The sequence goes on along the minus strand of NZ_CP024478.1, from coordinate 605,892 downwards.
GCGCGATTTCGATGCGCGCCGCTTCCGGTGGCAGTACTTCTTCGATGCCATCTGGCAGCAGCCAGCGGTCTACCGTTGCCATTACGCCATTCCTCTTGGGTCCCGACGGCCTGTCCGCAGGCCCGCCTTGAGTGAAGCAGGTATCGCCTGACGCCGCCTGTACAGGCGCTTCAAGCCGGGGCGATACCCTCGAAAACCTTGCTGCGCTGCCGATCAAACATGCAGACGCAAAAAAGCCGGGAATTTCCCGGCTGCCGCATCATACACCCGTTTTCGCGCAGGATCACCCCGCCAGAGGTATTAGCCGCCCGGCGGGGTACATCATCAAGGCTTGGTCTTGCCCATGAAGCGGAAGAAATCGCTGCTTGGGTCGAGTACCAGCACGTCGCTCTTGTTCGCGAAGCTCTCACGGTAGGCCTTGAGACTACGGTAGAACGCGTAGAACTCCTGGTCCTGGCCGTAGGCCTTGGCATAGATGGCCGCTGCCTGGGCATCGCCATCACCACGCACCTCTTCCGACTCGCGATAGGCTTCAGCCAGCAGCACACGGCGCTGACGGTCAGCATCGGCACGGATACCTTCAGCCAGCTCGTTACCCTTGGCACGGTGCTCACGGGCTTCACGCTCACGCTCGGTGCTCATGCGCTCGAACACGCTGCGGTTCACTTCCTTCGGCAAGTCGATGGCCTTGACCCGAACATCGACGACTTCGATGCCCAGCTCCTTGCTGGCCATGCGGTTCAGCGAAGCGGTGATGTCCGCCATCAAGGCGTCACGCTCACCGGACACCACTTCGTGCAGGGTACGCTTACCGAACTGGTCACGCAGGCCGCTTTCCAGACGACGCGACAGACGCTCGTCGGCGATCTGCTTCAGGCCCGAGGTAGCGGTGTAGAAGCGCTCGGCGTCCTTGACCCGCCATTTGGCGTAGGCATCGACCATCACGGCTTTCTTCTCCAGCGTCAGGAAACGCTGGGTCGGAGCATCGAGGGTCATCAGGCGGGCATCGAACCTGCGCACCTGGTTAACGTACGGCACCTTCACGTGCAGGCCAGGCTGAACGTCAGTTTTCACCACACGACCGAATTGCAGCAACACGGCGCGTTCGGTCTGGGCAACGATGTAGAAGCTGTTCCAGGCCACGATCGCCAGCACTACGCCAACGATCAGGGCGATCAGCGATTTATTGCTCATCAGCGGCTCTCCCTAGAACGCGACTCACGTTGCTGCTGTTGCAGGTCAGTGGCAGCACGGTTGGCTGCATCATTGACCGAGACCGGCACGCTGCTCACAGGACCACTACTGCGCGTGTTTTCGATCATCTTGTCCAGCGGCAGGTAGAGCAGGTTGCTCTGGCCGTCTTTGCCAGAGACCAGCACCTTGCTGGTGTTGCTGTAGACTTCCTGCATGGTGTCCAGATACAGACGCTGACGGGTCACCTCAGGCGCCTTGCGGTACTCGGCCACCAGCTTGGTAAAGCGATCCGCCTCACCCTTGGCACGAGAAACCACTTCGTCGCGATAACCGTTGGCGTCCTCGATGATACGCTGCGCCTGACCACGGGCTTCCGGCACCACGCCATTGGCGTAGGTTTCAGCCTGGTTGCGGGCACGCTGCTCGTCTTCACGGGCGCGAATCACGTCATCGAAAGCTTCCTGCACTTCACGCGGGGCTGCCGCGCTCTGCACGTTCACCTGAGTGACGGTGATACCGGTACGGTAGGTGTCGAGGAAACGCTGCAGGCGCTCCTTGATCTCGACCGCCATCTGTTCACGGCCTTCGGTCAGCACCTGATCCATCGCGGTGGAGCCCACCACGTGGCGCAATGCGCTGTCGGTCGCGTGCTGCAGGCTGACTTCAGGCTGATCGACGTTCAGCACGAAATCCTGCAGGTTGGTGATCTTGTACTGCACGGTCAACGGCACTTCGACGATATTCTCGTCTTCAGTCAGCATTTGCCCCTGCTTGGTGTAGGCACGCTCGCGGGTGACGTTTTCCATGTACTTGCGATCGATCGGCGGGAAGTAGATGTTCAGGCCCGCGCCAACCGTTTCGTAGTATTTGCCGAAGCGCAGAACGACTGCCTGCTCCTGCTCGTCAACCACATAGACGGCGCTGTAAAGCCAGATAGCCGCCAACACGGCGAGACCGACACCCAGCAGGCCAAAACCACCGCCCTTGTTGGTGCCGCTGTCGCCGCCACGTTTCTTGCCACTGCCGAACATACCGTTCAGGCTGTCCTGCAGCTTGCGGAAGGCTTCGTCGAGATCCGGCGGCCCTTTCTTGTCGCCACCACGGCGGCCACCCCAAGGGTCCTGATTGTTCGAGTTGCCACCCGGCTCATTCCAAGCCATAGCGCTCTCCATCTGATAAAGCAAAGACGCGCTCACGGCGCGCCGTCCAATGCTACAGAATGCCTGTCACGGCTGCCTGACCGCTAGGCCTGGCATTTATTGCAAAGTGTGTTGCTCGATGAAATCCAACGGTTTCATCCCTTCACGACTGACCAGTCGATTGAACTCTATTCGCGACAACCGCACCGCCAGCAGGCTGTTACCTTCTTCATCGTGTTCTTCGCTCTGCACCGCACCGAGCGCAAAGAACTGCGCACGCAATCGCGCATAGCGCTGCTCAAGGCGCAAGGTACCGATGAACAGGTCATCCCCCAGCAATTCGGCAATCGCCTGCCCGACCAGCTCCAGACCGCGTCCGTCACGTGCCGACACCCAGACACGTTGCGGTTTACCTTCTTGGTTACGCTGAATCTGAGGCTCTACACCTTCAAGCAGGTCGAGTTTGTTATACACCTCAAGTATCGGCAAGCCTTCAGCACCGATCTCACTGAGTACGGCCATGACTTGCTCTATCTGTGCCATGCGCTCCGGCTCATGGGCATCGATCACGTGCAACAGCAAATCAGAGTTGCTCGACTCTTCGAGCGTAGCTCGAAAAGCTTCAACCAGCTTGTGCGGCAGATGACGAATGAAGCCCACGGTATCGGCCAGCACGATCGGCCCGACATCGTCGAGTTCAAGGCGGCGCAAGGTCGGGTCGAGGGTGGCGAACAGCTGGTCGGCTGCATACACCTCGGAGGCGGTCAGGGCATTGAAGAGGGTCGACTTGCCGGCGTTGGTATACCCCACCAGCGAGACTGACGGGATGTCTGCACGCTTGCGTCCACGACGCGCCTGCTCACGCTGGCTGCGCACCTTTTCCAGGCGTGCCTTGATTTGCCGCAGACGGACTCGCAACAGGCGACGGTCGGTTTCCAGCTGGGTTTCACCCGGGCCTCGCAGACCAATACCGCCCTTCTGTCGCTCGAGGTGGGTCCAGCCGCGTACCAGGCGCGTGCTCATGTGCTCTAGCTGAGCCAGCTCAACCTGCAGTTTGCCTTCGTGGGTACGTGCGCGCTGGGCGAAGATATCGAGAATCAAACCGGTACGGTCAAGCACGCGACACTCGAAAACGCGTTCGAGGTTACGTTCCTGACTGGGCGTCAGGGTGTGATTGAAAATCACCAGGTCCGCTTCTTCGGCTTTGACCAGGTCGCGCAACTCCTCGACCTTGCCAGTGCCAATCAGGAATTTGGCGGAAGGCTGGTGTCGCGTCACCGTGACGAACGCAACGATATCGGCACCTGCCGACACTGCCAGCTCCTGAAACTCCTGCGGGTCTTCGCGCGCCTCAGGGTCCTGACCTTCCAAGTGAACGAGGATCGCCCGTTCACCACCACCGTGGCGCTCAAAGAACAAAGCAGACTCCTATCAGGCGTTACCTGGCTCAGCGTCACCGTGTTCGGCATCAGCTGCGCTTGGCAGACGGATTGGACGCACTGGAACCACTGTCGAGATAGCGTGCTTGTAAACCATTTGGCTGACGGTGTTCTTCAGCAGAATCACGAATTGGTCAAACGATTCGATCGTGCCTTGCAGTTTGATGCCGTTGACCAGATAGATCGAGACCCCGACCTTTTCTTTTCGCAAAGTATTCAAGTAAGGGTCTTGTAGCGAATGCCCTTTTGACATGTGCCGCACTCCTGTAAGGATCAATAGTAAGAAAATTCAAAAAAACTGATGGCTCAGGCCGCCCCACCCCAAGGATAGACGGCAATTGCAAGGACTCAGCTCAATATGGAGGCCGATCCCAAGTATTTCAAGGTGCGAGACAGATTGTCGCAAGCCAGGCTATCCAGCCAGTGCAGATCAGCCCAACTACGCAACCAGGTAAACTGCCGCTTCGCCAACTGGCGAGTGGCAATAATGCCGCGCTCCTGCATTTCAACTGAAGTCAACTTGCCATCGAGATGATCCCATACCTGGCGATAACCGACTGCTCGTATAGACGGCAATCCGGCATGCAAGTCACTTCTGGCACGCAGCAATCGGACCTCATCAACGAAGCCCTGTTCCAACATTTGACCAAAGCGCAGTGCAATTCGCTCATGCAGAACCTGCCGGTCCTTCGGTGCGATCGCCAAACTGGCGACAGTATAGGGCAATTGCCCCTGTCCCGACGCGCCTAGTACGCTACTTTGCGCAGATTGACGCTCTCGATGGGCCGTCATGCTCAAGCCGCTGACCCGATAGACCTCCAGCGCACGCATCAGCCGCTGCGGATCATTGGGATGAATACGCGCCGCCGATACCGGATCGATGGCCGCCAGTTGATCGTGCAGGGCTTGCCATCCAAGGCGCTGGGCTTCGCCTTCGATTTCCGCCCGCACCTGCGGATCGGCGGGCGGCATATCAGCCAACCCTTCGAGCAGCGCCTTGTAGTACAACATGGTACCGCCCACCAACAGCGGGATATTGCCCCGCGCAGTGATTTCAGCCATGGCTTCCAGGGCATCGCGCCGGAAGTCCGCGGCCGAATAGCTCTCGGCGGGGTCCAGAATGTCGATCAGGCGATGCGGGTGAGCCGCCAGAATATCCTTGGACGGCTTGGCTGTGCCGATATCCATACCGCGATAGACCAGCGCAGAGTCAACGCTGATCAGTTCGCAGGGCAATACTTTTGTAAGTTCGATGGCCAGATCGGTCTTGCCCGCGGCAGTCGGGCCCATCAGAAAAATTGCCGGTGGCCTGGAAGCAGGCATATCAACGACCACGCAAGAACAGTTTGTCCAGGTCATCCAGGCCCAATTGGGTCCAGGTCGGACGACCATGGTTACATTGACCGCTGCGCTCGGTGTTTTCCATATCGCGCAGCAAGCCATTCATTTCTGCCACCGCCAGGCGGCGATTGGCACGCACCGCGCCATGACAGGCCATGGTGCCCAACAACTCGTTCAAGTGTGCCTGAATACGGTCACTGGTGCCGTACTCCATCAGGTCGGCCAAGACATCCTGAACCAGGCGATTGGCTTCAGCCTGCTTGAGCAAGGCCGGAATCTGCCGGATTGCCAGGGTTTCCGGGCCAAGGCGCTGCAACTCGAAGCCCAGGCGCTGGAACCACTGGGCATGCTCTTCAGCACAGTCAGCCTCACGCTGACTCAATGCCAGCGACTCCGGCACCAACAGTGGCTGCCCACTAAGCCCCTCACTGGCCATGGCGATTTTCAGGCGCTCATACATGATCCGCTCATGGGCCGCATGCATGTCCACCAGCACCAGCCCCTGAGCGTTTTCGGCCAGGATATAGATACCCTTGAGCTGGGCCAGGGCATAGCCCAACGGCGGAATGTCGCCCTGGCCTTCCGGCAAGGCGACCGCTGCAGTTTCGGGCAGCGGGGCAAAGAACTCGCGGTAGACACTCTGGGTTTCCGCCGTTGGCATCGGCGAAGCAGGGCGCGGGGTGTACTGATACCCGTAACCGGCACCCGAACCACTGCCGGCCGGACGAGACACAGGCTCGGCCACAGGCTGCTCGAGCAGGTTGGCCGCCAGGCGCATCTCGCCCTGAGGACCAAACTCGCCCGCCGCCAGCCCACTCGGCCGAATCGCTTCAGGCACTGCCGCAGGCGCCGCCACCTGATCTTCCGGACGAACATCAGCCAGCGCCCGGTGCAACGTGCCGTAGAGGAAGTCATGCACCATACGGCCGTCACGGAAGCGTACTTCGTGCTTGGTTGGATGCACGTTGACGTCGACACCCGTAGGGTCAACTTCGAAGAACAGCACAAAGGTCGGATGCCGGCCGTTGAACAGCACGTCGCGGTAGGCCTGGCGTACCGCATGAGCCACCAGCTTGTCGCGCACGGCCCGACCGTTGACGAAGAAATACTGCTGGTCTGCCTGGCTGCGGGAGAAGGTCGGCAAGCCGACCCAGCCCCACAGGTGCAAGCCGTTACGCTCGATCTCGATCGGCAACGCCTGCTCAAGGAACGCGGGGCCGCAAACCGCGGCAACGCGCCGCGCCCGAGCCACATCGTCATTGGCCTCATGCAGGCTCAGGATGGTCTTGCCGTTATGGCGCAAGTGGAACGCCACATCGAAACGTGCCAGCGCAAGGCGCTTGATGACTTCCTGAAGGTGATCGAATTCGGTCTTTTCAGTCTTGAGGAACTTGCGCCGGGCCGGCGTATTGAAGAACAGGTCCCGGACTTCCACCGACGTTCCTACCGGATGCGCCGCAGGCTGCACCCTTGGCGCCATGTCGCGCCCCTCGGTTTCGACCTGCCAGGCCTGGTCGGCGTCACGGGTGCGCGAGGTCAGGGTCAGGCGTGCAACCGAGCTGATCGACGCCAGCGCCTCACCGCGAAAACCCAGGCTCATTACCCGTTCCAGGTCTTCGAGGTCGCGAATCTTGCTGGTAGCGTGGCGTGCCAGCGCCAGTGGCAGATCATCGGCAGAGATACCGCTACCGTCATCACGCACGCGCAGCAGTTTGCCCCCCCCCTGCTCCACGTCCACATCGATACGCCGGGCGCCGGAATCAAGACTGTTCTCCAACAGTTCCTTGATCACCGAAGCCGGACGCTCAACAACTTCACCGGCGGCAATCTGGTTGGCGAGCCTAGGGCTAAGCAGCTCGATTCGAGCGCTGGTATTCATTGCTGGGCCGCCAGGGTGGCACTGGGAATGTCCAGGTTCTGACCAACCTTCAGTTCATCGGTCTTGAGGCTGTTGGCACTGCGCAGCGTCGCCACGCTGACCTGATAACGCACGGCAATCATCGCCAGCGTTTCGCCAGGACGCACCACATGTTCACGTGGCCCCTGGGCGATCTTGCCGCTGTCACGCAGCCAGGCCACATAGGTGCCCGGCGGCGGGTTTTGCTGGAAGAACTGCCGCACGCCACTGTGGATAGAACGCGCCAGCGACTGCTGATGGCTAGGCGTGGCCAGCTTGGACGCCTCGTTGGCGTTAGAGATAAACCCGGTTTCCACGAGGATCGACGGGATATCCGGCGACTTCAGCACCATGAAGCCTGCCTGTTCAACCCGACGCTTGTGCAACGGGGTGATACGGCCAATGTTACCCAGCACCTTTTGCCCAACGTTCAGGCTGGAACTCAGCGAGGCGGTCATCGACAGGTCGAGCAGTACGCCGGCCAGCATACGGTCCTTGTCGTCCAGGCTGACGTTACCGGCACCACCGATCAGGTCGGAACGGTTCTCGCTGTCCGCCAGCCAGCGCGCGGTTTCCGACGTCGCACCACGGTCGGACAAGGCAAACACCGAGGCACCGAAAGCTGCCGTGGAGGGCGCCGCGTCGGCGTGGATCGAAATGAACAGGTCGGCGCCTTTCTTGCGGGCAATCTCGGTACGTTTACGCAGCGGGATGAAGTAGTCGCCGGTACGGGTCAGTTCGGCGCGAAAGCCCTTCTCGGTATTGATCTGGCGCTGCAGTTCCTTGGCGATCGCCAGGACAATGTCTTTCTCATGCTGGCCACGCGAGCCCGAGGCGCCCGGGTCTTCACCGCCGTGACCGGCATCGATGGCGATGACAATATCGCGCTTGCCGTTCGGTACCGGCGGCAATTTGATCGCAGGCTGCGCAGGCGTGACCGGAACGGCAGGCGCGGTTGCAGTGGTCGGCGGCGGTGCTGGCGTCGACGGCGAGGTATCGGCGTCCTGATCGAACAGGTCCACCACCAGGCGGTTACCGTACTGCTGATTCGGAGCCAGAATGAAACTCTTGGGGTTGACTGCCTTGCTAAGGTCAATCACCACACGCAGGTCAGTCGGGGTACGTTGCGCCGAGCGCACACTGGTAATCGGGGTATTGGCAGTGGGAAGCGACAGCGGCGCGGCCATGGTAGCGCCGTTGATGTCGATCACCAGGCGATCCGGCGCACTCAGCGTGAATACGCTGTGCTGCACAGGCCCCGACAGGTCGAATACCAGCCGCGTGTTGTCCGGCGCCCGCCACAAACGCACGCTTTTGACTTGAGTGACGGCCAAAGCGTCAACGGTCACGACCGTAAGCAATAGTCCTACGACGGCAACCAGTGCGCGAATGCGCATACCTATCCCCATTTTCTATTTGAATTCCAAGGCCAGAGCGACACACCAGGCTTCGCCGCGCGAGCCCTGCGGCAACAGGCTCAGCGAACGACCGCCCGCTTGTGGGCTTATGGTAATGGTCAGGTCAGGCTTTGGCAAAATGCCCGCCCCCTTTTGGGGCCACTCCAACAGACACAGGGCGTCATCATCAAAATAGTCACGAATGCCCATGTACTCGAGCTCCTCGGGATCGACCAGACGATACAGGTCAAAGTGGAAGGCACGCTTGTCACCTATCTCATAGGGTTCCACCAGGGTAAACGTCGGGCTTTTCACCGCGCCACGATGCCCGAGCCCACGGATAATGCCGCGCGACAGGGTAGTCTTGCCCGCCCCGAGGTCGCCCTCGAGAAAGATCACGCCACGACCTTCAGTCACCTCGGCAATACGTGCGCCGAAATCGACCATGGCCTGCTCATCGGCCATAAACAGGGTTACACCTGACACGCTGAATGCTCCTCCAACAACTGACGAATCTCTGGAATCAGGTCACTGGCCGCCAGGCCACGCCCTTTTTCACCCTGCCGCTCTCCGGCACGGGCATGCAACCAAACACCAAGACAGGCGGCCTGCCATGGTGCCATTCCCTGCGCCAGCAGTGCCCCCAGCACACCACTGAGCACATCACCCAAGCCTGCTGTCGCCATGGCCGGATGCCCATGCTGACACATGGCCAGATGACCATCCGGAGCGGCAACCAGGCTGCCGGCGCCCTTGAGAATGCACACCGCCGCATATTTGCGCGCCAGCTTGCGTGCCGCCCCGGCCCGGTCCACCTGCACCGCTTCGGTGGCGATACCCAGCAAACGTGCGGCCTCACCCGGATGCGGGGTCAGAATGCTATGGGCGGGCACCGACAAGGGCGAGCGCGCCAACAGGTTCAACGCATCGGCATCCCACACCTGCGGCAACCCCACATCAACAAGGGCTGACAACAAGCTACGACCCCAAGCCGCCTGCCCCAGACCTGGCCCCACCACCAACACCGAGGCACGTGACAACGGCGCCATCAACTGGTTGGCCGACTGCACACCCAGGCTCATCACTTCCGGCAACCGCGCCTGCGCTGCAGCCAGGTGTTCGCCACGGGTCGCCAGTGAAACCAGCCCGGCACCACAGCGCAGGGCAGCCTCTGCCGCCAGAAGCCCGGCACCGCCGGTGCCGCGATCCCCACCGATTACCAGCACATGACCAAACTGGCCCTTATGTGCATCAACGGGTCGTGCTGCCAGCAACGGCAGGCTGTCGCCCTCAAGCGTCAGCACGTCTTTTGCGATGTGTTTGGTATGCGGCATGCGTACTGGGCTCCGATGTCTGGCAGAATTATACGCACCTGAGTCCTGATTGCCTTGTTTAGCATGCCTGTTCCTGTCACTGATCTTCCCGCCCTGGCCCAATCCATCAAGGAATGGGGCCGCGAGCTTGGCTTTGCCCATGTCGGCATTGCCGGGGTGGCACTTGGCGAGCATGAAAAACACCTGGAGCGCTGGCTTGAAGCCGGTTACCACGGCGAGATGGACTACATGGGCGCCCACGGCAGCAAGCGCTCGCACCCTGAAGAACTGGTGCCCGGTACGCTACGGGTGGTTTCGCTGCGCATGGACTACCTACCAGGCGACACCCAGATGGCACAGCGCCTGGCGCAACCCGAAAAAGCGTACATTTCCCGCTACGCCCTGGGCCGCGACTATCACAAGCTGGTCCGCAAGCGTGTTCAACAACTGGCCGAGCGTGTCCAGCAGGCTATTGGCCCCTTTGGCTTTCGCGCCTTTGTCGACAGTGCCCCGGTGCTGGAAAAAGCCATCGCCGAGCAGGCCGGGCTCGGCTGGATCGGCAAAAACACCCTGCTGTTGAACCGCAAGGCCGGCAGCTACTTCTTCCTTGCCGAACTGTTCGTCGACATTCCACTGCCCGTCGACCCGGCACAGACCAGCGAGCATTGTGGTCGCTGCAGTGCCTGCCTGGATATCTGCCCGACCAAAGCCTTCGTCGGCCCCTATGTACTGGATGCCCGACGCTGCATTTCCTACCTGACCATCGAGCTGAAAAACGCCATCCCCGAAGACCTGCGCGCCCTCATTGGCAACCGGGTCTTCGGTTGCGACGACTGCCAGATTGTCTGCCCCTGGAACCGCTTTGCTCGCCCAACCGAAGAGCGCGACTTCAAGCCTCGACACAACCTGGACAACGCCGAGTTGGCCGAGCTGTTTCTCTGGGATGAAGAAAAATTCCTGGCCAGCACCGAGGGCTCGCCGTTGCGCCGGGCCGGCTATGAGCGCTGGCTGCGCAACCTTGCCGTGGGCCTGGGCAACGCGCCCTCGAGCATTCCCGTGCTGGAAGCCCTCAAGGCGCGTCGCGACTACCCTTCCGATCTGGTACGCGAGCACGTCGAGTGGGCGCTAAGGCAACATGCCGAGCGGTTGTCACCCCTGTCGGTTTGATCATTGCTCGTCGTTGTAATGGAACTTGGGCATTTCCCAGTGAAAGCGAATGGCCAATAGGCGCAACAGGAAGCCGCCGAACAAGGTGAGCAGAATGGCCTGCTCGCCTGGCAGCTCCAGCGCAACGCAGGCCAGGTAGCACCAGGCCGCAGCGAAAGAGACGCTGGCATAGAGCTCACGACGGAATATCAGTGGGATGTCGTTGCAGAAGATGTCGCGCAGGATGCCGCCGAAGACCCCGGTAATGACCCCACTGATCGAGGCAACCAAAAAGCTCTGGCCCATTTCCAGGGCAGTCATGCAGCCAATCAGGGTGAAGGCCACCAACCCCAGCGCATCAAGCACCAGGAACAGCGAACGCAGGTGGCGCATCAAGGGGGCAATGAAGATAGTGACCAGCGCCGCAACACTGGTCAGCACCAGGTACTCGGGGTGCTTGACCCAGGTCAGCGGGTAATGCCCCAGCAGTACATCCCGCACCGAGCCACCGCCCAGTGCGGTAATGCAGGCGATCAGCACCACGCCGAACCAATCCATGCCGCGACGACCGGCCGACAACGCACCCGTCATGGCTTCAGCGGTGATTGCAATCAAGTAGAGCATCAACAACATGGTGCAGATCCGAGCAAAGGGGCGCGCAGTCTACCCAGTTGCCCGCGGCACCAAAAGGGGGCGCACGGAGGATAATCCGCACACCCGGGGTGCACACCGCATCAGAACTTGATGAAGTGCTCGCGGTAGTGACGCAGCTCGGCAATGGATTCGCGGATGTCGTCCAGCGCCAGATGGGTTCCACCTTTCTTGAAACTGTCGCGGACCTCAGGCGCCCAGCGTGCGGCCAGCTCCTTGAGCGTTGAGACGTCGAGATTACGGTAGTGGAAATAGTTTTCCAGCTCACGCATGTGGCGGTAGAGGAAGCGGCGGTCCTGACAGATGCTGTTGCCACAGATCGGCGACTTGCCCTTCGGCACCCACTGCTCGAGGAAGGCCAGGGTCTGTGCTTCGGCGGCGGCCATGTCGATCTTGCTCTCCCGTACACGCTGGGTCAGGCCCGAAGCGCCGTGGGTACGGGTGTTCCACTCGTCCATGCGCGCCAGCACCTCATCGCTGTGATGGATCGCGATGACCGGCCCTTCAGCCAGGGTATTCAGGTCACTGTCGGTGACAATCGTGGCCATCTCGATGATGACATCATGATCAGGGTCCAGACCGGTCATTTCCAGATCGATCCAGATCAGGTTCTGGGGGTTCTGCATACAGTGTGCTCCTCAACGTAGCTGCGCAGTTTAGCCTAGTGGAGCATGCTAAACTCCAGACCGATTTAATATTGCCTCCCGCACGGAACCTTCATGGCCAAACGCCAGCTCAATCGTCGCCAAAACTGGCGTATCGAAAAAATCCAGGGCGAACGCGCTGCACGCGCCGCCAAACGCGAACAACAAGCCATGGAGGTACTCGAAGGTGGCGACTTGGGGCCCGAGCAACTGGGCCTGGTAATCGCCCACTTTGGCGTACAAGTTGAAGTCGAAGCCCAGGACGGCGAACAGGTCGGCCAGGTCTTTCGTTGCCACCTTCGCGCGAACCTGCCAGCACTGGTAACCGGCGACCGCGTCGTCTGGCGCGCAGGCAACCAGGGCATTGGCGTGATCGTGGCGCAAATGCCGCGCAGCACCGAACTGTGCCGCCCAGACTCGCGCGGCCAGCTGAAACCGGTGGCGGCCAACGTCGACCTGATCGTGATCGTCTTCGCACCAATGCCCGAACCGCATGCCAACCTGATCGACCGCTACCTGGTAGCCGCCGAACACGCCGGCATTCGCCCCTTGCTCCTGCTGAACAAGGCCGACCTGATCGACGAACAGAACGCCCCAGCACTCAATGCACTGCTGGCGGTGTACCGGCAACTGGGTTACCCGCTGCTGGAGGTTTCGGCCCACCATGGCGACGGCATGCAACAGTTGCAGTCCCAACTCGACGGCCATATCAGTGTGTTCGTCGGCCAGTCGGGGGTGGGTAAGTCATCGCTGGTCAACAGCCTGCTACCCGAGGTGCAAGCCCGTGTTGGCGCGCTGTCCGAATGGTCAGGCCAAGGCACCCATACCACGACGACCGCCCGCCTCTTCCACTTCCCCGGGGGTGGCGAACTGATCGACTCACCGGGTATCCGTGAGTTCGGCCTGGGCCATGTCAGCCGCGCTGATGTCGAGTCGGGCTTTATCGAGTTCAATGACCTGCTCGGCACCTGCCGCTTCCGCGACTGCAAGCATGATCGCGAACCCGGCTGCGCCCTGCTCAAGGCACTGGAAGACGGGCGCATCCAGCAGCAGCGCATGAACAGCTACCGCTCGATCATTGCCAGCTTGCCGCAAGACAGCTACTGAGCAATAACGAGCCCGTCAGCACACAGCAAAACGCCCGCGCAGATCGCTCTGCGCGGGCGTTTTGGTGCCTTGCACTTAACGCTTGCCCGGCTCGTCCATCTTCAGCACACCATCCTCGAAGATATTCAGCTTCTGGCGCAGTTCGCGTGGCTGCATGGGCTCGGGCTCTGGCGCAGTTGCACCGCTGGAACCGCCCGGCGAAGCCGGTGCGCCACCTGGCTGAGTGCCATCCGGCGCGGCAGGCGCCTGCTCACCCTCCATCGCACGCTGGGCCTTCTTGGTCAGCACGATGATGTCGATACGACGGTTAACCGGATTGAACGGGTTAGCGCGATCAAACAGCGACGACGACGCATAGCCCACTACCCGAGCGACCTGGGTGTCCGGGTAACCACCCGCCACCAGCGCACGCCGAGCGGCGTTGGCGCGGTTGGCAGAGAGCTCCCAGTTACCGAAATCACCCATACCGGCGAACGGCTTGGCATCCGTGTGACCGCTGATGCTGATCTTGTTCGGCACAGCCTTGATGGTATCGGCCATGGCCAGCAGGATATCTTCGAAATAGGGCTGCAAGCGCGCACTGCCCAAATCGAACATCGGCCGGTTTTCCGCATCCATGATCTGGATACGCAGGCCGTCCTGGGTAATCTCGAAGAGGATCTGATCCTTGAACTTCTGTAGCTGCGGGTTTTCTTCGACCTTGTTTTGCAGCTCCTGCAGCAACAACTCCAGACGCTCACGCTCAACCTGTTCGGCCATGGTTTCGACCTTGTCCTTATCCAGCTGAATGCTGGTGTCAGGCGTCGGCTCGGACTTCACCTCAGGGTTGATAGTCTTTTCAGGGGCCAACTGAGGCGAACCGCCTAGGTCGATAATGTACGGCGTACCACTTTCAGAGAACCCTATCGGGTCCTTGAAGTAGCCAGCGATGGCAAGCTTCTGTTCCGGCGTGGCCGTCGACAGCAGCCAGAGCACCAGAAAGAACGCCATCATCGCCGTCGCGAAGTCGGCGAACGCAATCTTCCAGGCGCCACCGTGATGGCCAGCGTCAAAGCGTTTGACGCGCTTGACGATAATGGGCTGATTGTTCTCCATGGCTTAGCGACCGCGAACCGCTTGTTCCAGCTCAGCGAAGCTCGGACGATGCGACGGGAACAGCACCTTGCGACCGAACTCTACAGCCAGCGATGGCGGCATGCCCGACGCCGAGGCGACCAGCGAAGCCTTGATGGCCTCGTAGACATTGAGTTCTTCACGGGCGTCATGACGCAGCGTATTGGCCAGTGGACCGAAGAAACCATAGGCCGCGAGAATACCGAAGAAGGTACCGACCAGCGCCGCGCCCACGTGCAGACCGATGGATTTCTGATCGCCATCACCCAGCGAGGCCATGGTCACCACGATACCCAGTACGGCAGCCACGATACCGAAACCCGGCATACCGTCGGCAATACCCGTCACCGCGTGCGACGGATGCTCAAGCTCTTCCTTAAGGCTCAGCAATTCCATGTCGAACAGGCCTTCCAGCTCGTGGGGAGCCATGTTGCCGGTAGACATGATGCGCAGGTAGTCGCAGATGTACGCGGTCATGCGTTCATCCTTGAGCACAGCCGGGTACTTGGCAAAAATCGGACTGGCCGCCGCGTCTTCGATATCGGCCTCAATCGCCATCATGCCTTCACGACGGCTCTTGTTGAGGATCTCGTAGACCAGGCCCAACACCTCGATATAAAAGGTGTGCGTGAAGCGCGTGCTGAACATCTGCAACGATTTTTTGACCACGTGCATGGTCATATGGCCAGGGTTGGCCTGCAAAAACGCACCGAATGCAGCACCCCCGATGATCAGCACTTCGAAAGGCTGAATCAACGCAGCGATTTTGCCGTGAGAAAGCACATATCCGCCAAGCACACTCGCGAATACGACGATGATGCCGATAATTTTAGCCATAGTTTAAAGCACTTACTGTCGTGGTCAGGGTCGGGGGGGCGGAAGCTCGAAAACTCTTCTTCTACTTATCGGCACTTCTGCGCCAGACTATAGCCAGTCAAGGCGAAAAGCCAGTTCAGGCGCCCTACAGCATGCCTAATGAAACTATCGTGCCAAATAAAACCCCAAAAACACTCGATGCCTGGGTCAGGCTTCTAGACAGCGCTCGCCTTCCGGTACCCCGCGACAGCCATGCACGGGTTCGTGCGGCAATCAGCGACAACCGAAGCTCGTTACGTGACATTGCCGAGCTGATGCAGGGCAGCCCAGCGCTGGTGCTGAGCGTGATTCGCGAGGCTAATCAACACACTCATTCGAGCATGAGTGAACCGGCCGAGAGCCTGGAAATCGCCCTGAACAGATTGGGCCTCAAGCGCACCGAAGAACTGCTTGAGCGCTTGCCCACCCTGGATCAGGCGCAGATCCCGCAACCCCTGCGGCAGTTGCAGATGGTCAGCCAGCATGCCTGCACGCAAGCCAATGGCCTGTTCGCCAATCGACTGGCGCGACTGTGGCAGGAAATCCACTGGGGCAGCCTGCTGTTTCTGTCACCGCTCTGGCCTCTGGCAATCACTTACCCCAAGTTGCTTGAAGAATGGGAAGTGCGGGTTGTCCACAAAAGCGAGTCATCAACAGCCGTTGAGCACGAGTTGTTCGGTGTGCGCCTGCTCGCCATCTTCCAGGCCCTGGCCAATCATTGGCGCCTGCCAAACTGGGTCACTCAGGGCTATCACTTGCTGCAGGAGGAGCGCGAACTGCTGGCCAAGGTCACCCACATTGCGCGTGATGACGACCCGCTGCATCAACAACAGCAACTGGACGATGATCCCGGTTTGCGACGCTGGTTCAACCAGCCGGCCAACACGGTGCTACTGGCCAATGGTTTGGCGCTGTCGGCCCAGGTGGCCTGGACCAGCCCGCACAACGTTCGCTGGGAGTACCTGATCAGCCTGTACTTGCAAGAACCTATCGACGCGGTACAGCAGCAGATTCACCAACACGCCGCCAGCAGTGCCCGCAGCCACGCAGACGCCGACCTGTTCCACCCGGCGGAAGCATTAATCTGGCCGTGGGAGGCACGCCGTATCCCGCGCGGCCTGTTGCCAGCGGCGCCGCCGTCAACCGAGGCACTGGGTGCCTGGCGCAAGTACTGCGCCGAACTGCTGGCCGAACCCAGCCCCTTCACCAACGCCATGCACCTGACGACTCACGCCCGGGACGCGCTGCTCGCCTGCGGCATGCAGCGGGTGATGCTACTGATGACCGACAAGAACCTGACCCACCTGCGCGTTCATCAAATTGCCGGCCTGGCCAAAGAGGCTGCCAGCCTGAACCTGCAGATCGATCAGAGCAAAGTGCTGCAACGCCTGCTGGCTCAGTCAGCCCAACTGCGCCTGACCCCGGAAAACAACGCGCAGTTTTCTGCACTGTTGCCGGCCAGCCTGCGCAGCCTGTTCAAGGGCAGTCACCTGCTGTTGCGCTCGCTGTCGAGCCATGGCCGGGTCGTCATGCTGCTGGTGGCCGACCAAGGCGGCGCGCCCTTCTCGGAAATCAGCGTGCAAGCCTTCGGCAAGACCGCGCAATGCATCGAACGCGCCCTGAACAACTTCAGCAATCGCAGTGCTTGACCCATGCGCTACAATCGCCCCCTCTCTTTCGACGTGGAGACCCTGGATGACTGACTTTTCTGGCTTGCCCCTGGTGATCGAGCCCGCTGACCTGCAGGCTCGCCTTGAGGCCCCGGAGCTGATTCTGGTCGACCTGACCAGCGTCAACCGCTACGGCAGTGGACATATCCCGGGGGCGCGCTTCGTTGATCCCAAGCGCACGCAATTGGGTCAGCCTCCTGCGCCAGGCTTGCTGCCGGCCAAAGCTGACCTGGAAAAACTGTTCGGCGAGCTCGGGCATAACCCCAATGCCGTCTATGTCGTGTATGACGACGAAGGTGGCGGTTGGGCCGGGCGCTTCATCTGGCTGCTGGACGTAATCGGCCACACGCGTTACCACTACCTGGATGGTGGCCTGCATGCCTGGCATGGGGCAGGCCTGGCCCTGTCCACCGATGTGCCGGCCAGCGCAGGCGGCCCGGTCAGCCTGCGCCTGAACGACGCACCGACAGCCACCCGCGAATACCTGCAAAGCCGCCTCGGCGCAGCCGACCTGGCAATCTGGGATGCGCGTAGCCAACTGGAATACAGCGGTGAAAAGGTCCTCGCCGCCAAGGGCGGACATATCCCCGGCGCGGTCAATTTCGAGTGGACCAAGGGCATGGACACCGACAACGCCCTGCGTATCCGCAAAGACATGCCGCAGATCCTCGAGCAACTGGGCATCAGCAAAGACAAGGAAGTGGTTACCCACTGCCAGACACATCACCGCTCCGGCTTTACCTACCTGGTGGCCAAGGCCCTCGGCTACCCACGGGTCAAGGCGTATGCCGGCTCATGGGGCGAATGGGGCAACCATCCGGACACGCCTGTAGAAGTTTAAGGAAACCCAATGAAATCCCGCTTGTTCATCATCAGCCAGTACCTGCTGCCGCATCACCTGCTTTCGCGCCTGGCAGGCTGTATTGCCGAGTGCCGCGTGCGCTGGTTCAAGAATGCGTTCACCCAATGGTTCGCCAAACGCTACCAGGTCAACATGAGTGAAGCACTGGTCGAAGACGTGACCGCCTACGAGCACTTCAACGCCTTCTTCACCCGCGCGCTGAAACCGGATGCACGCTCGCTGGACACAACTCCAGGGGCGATTCTCTGCCCAGCCGACGGCGCTGTAAGCCAGCTCGGCCCTATCGAGCACGGACGCATTTTCCAGGCCAAAGGCCACAGCTTCAGCGCCCTGGAACTACTGGGCGGCGATCCAGCACTTGCTGCGCCGTTCATGGGGGGCCAGTTCGCCACAATCTACCTGTCGCCGAAGGACTACCACCGCGTGCACATGCCACTGGCCGGCACACTGCGCGAGATGGTCTACGTACCGGGTCGCCTGTTCTCAGTCAACCAGACTACCGCCGAAAACGTACCGGAGCTGTTTGCCCGTAACGAACGCGTGGTCTGCCTGTTCGACACCGAACGTGGCCCGATGGCCGTGGTGCTGGTGGGTGCAATGATCGTGGCATCGATCGAAACCGTTTGGGCGGGCCTGGTGACACCGCCGAAGCGCGAGCTGAAAACCTTCCGCTACGACGACGCCGCCCGTGCGCCGATCCACCTGGAGAAGGGTGCGGAGCTGGGACGTTTCAAACTGGGTTCGACCGCTATCGTGCTGTTCGGTCAGGATCAAGTGAAATGGGCTGAAGAGCTGACAGCAGGTTCTGCTGTACGGATGGGCCAAGGCCTGGCACTGCCTGCACAAGCCTGACGCTACAGACAGACATGCGCCCCCAGGCCGGGGGCGCATGTCATGCGGGGCTAACCAGCAGCGTGATCAGCCACGACCGTGGCGGTCACGCATGCCCAGCAGGTACAACACACCATCCAGGCCCAATGTCGAAATCGCCTGTTTGGCCGACTGCTTGACCAACGGTTTGGCCCGGAACGCAACACCCAGCCCTGCAATGGCCAGCATTGGCAGGTCATTGGCACCATCGCCCACGGCAATGGTTTGCTCCATCTGCAAGCCTTCCTTGCGTGCCAGCTCGGTCAGCAGATCAGCCTTGCGCTGTGCATCGACAATCGGCTCTACCGCCACACCGGTGACCTTGCCATCGACGACTTCCAGCTCGTTGGCATAGACATAGTCAATACCCAGACGGGCCTGCAACTGCTTGGCGAAGTAGGTGAAGCCGCCGGACAGGATGGCGGTCTTGTAGCCCAGGCGCTTGAGCTCGGCAAACAGGGTCTCGGCACCCTCGGTCAAACGCAGCGACGCACCGATTTCATCCAGCACGCTGACATCCAGCCCTTTGAGCAACGCCAGGCGCTCCTTGAAGCTGGCCCGAAAATCCAGCTCGCCGCGCATCGCGCGCTCGGTGATCTCCGAGACCTGCTCACCCACACCCGCAGCCTTGGCCAACTCATCAATGACTTCGGCTTCGATCAGGGTGGAGTCCATGTCGAATACCGCCAGACGACGGTTACGGCGGAACAGCGAGTCCTGCTGGAAAGCGATGTCGACGTTCAGTTCCTGAGCCACGCTGAGAAATTCGGCGCGCAGGGCTTGGGGGTCGGCGGGTTCGCCACGTACCGAGAACTCGATGCAACCCTTGCTCTTTTCCACCGGCGTATCCAACGCAACGCGGCCGGACAGACGGTCGATGTGGTCGATATTCAGGCCGTATTGCGCGGTAATCGCGCTCACTCGCTGCACTTGCTCAGCGGTTACCTTGCGGGTCAGCAACGTAACGATATGCCGTGGCTTGCCCTGACCCTCTACCCAGGCCTGGTAATCGGCTTCGGAAACCGGCGTAAAACGCACCTGCTGATCCAGCTCGTAGCCAGCGAACAGGATGTCCTTGAGGACCGAAGAGGCATGCTCGCTTTCTGGAATTTCGACCAGAATGCCAAAGGACAGGGTGTCATGAATCACCGCCTGACCGATATCGAGGATGTTCACACCGCTCCTCGCCAGGACACCGGTGATGGCGGCGGTGAGACCCGGACGGTCCTCACCAGTGATGTTGATCAGGACGATTTCGCGCAAGACGGGCTCCGACTCGTTGAAAAAAAGCGCATTCTACCGACTTTCACTGACTATCGGGCACCGCCGATACTTTGCCGCCCTGTAGCTGCTCGCTATACTGCGCAGCAACTTAACCGACATAAAGAGCCGCGCTCTGTGAACCGGCCTACGCCTGTAAAAACCGACAACTTCTTCCTGCTGATCTTTCGTGCCCTGCGCCAGCGCCGAGTACCGTTGGCGCTGCGGATCGCCTGCCATAACGTCTTCCTGGTCGCCTTGGCACTGGTGATCTATGCCGTTGTGATGGGCCTGCAGTTCAAGGAAGCCATGCATGAACAGGCTGATGCCCTGGGCCAGAGCCTGACGACCCAGACGGCCACCTCGGCTACCGAACTGCTGGTGTCCAACGACATCCTCAGTCTCAACGTGCTGCTGGGCAACCTGGTGAAGAACCCGCTGGTGGCCCACGCGGCCATCTACAGCGTCGATAACCGGATTCTGGCCGAGGCTGGCCAGCGCCCGAAAAACGGCCTGCTGGGCGAAGCGGAAGGCCTCTACCAGACCAAAATCACCTTCCAGGACGTGACGGCAGGGCAACTGCGCATCAGCCTGGACATGAGCCAGTTCCAGCAACCGCTGACCATCAGCCTGCAAAGCATGGGCATTCTGGCCGGTATCCTGCTGGCACTGGCACTGGCCTTAAGCCTTCGTCTGGGGCGTTTCATCTCCACGCCGCTGCTGCAACTGCGCGTATGGCTGCGTGACCTGAATGAATTCACCCCGGCCACTGAGCGCCAGGACGAGATTGGCGACCTGGCGCGCCAACTGCATGCCCGCTTCGCGCCGCCGCCGCGTGAGGTAGAGCCAGAAGCAGAGGATGACGACTTGCTGGAAAGCGAGGCGGACGAACCGACATTTGAAGTGCGTAATCTGCGCGACCCAAGCTTTGACGAAACCCCAGCCATTGCACGCCCTACCGTCCGAGCTGTCGTGGACGAGGACGACGAGGCGTTCGCCGACCTGCATGATGACACCGACGTCGCCCGCCCGGCCCCGCAAGCAGTTGCACGCCCACCGCAGGCCAGTGCAGTTCTGGCCATACAACTGGGCTCGCAGGAACAACTGCGTCGCCTACCACGCGCGCGCCTGACTGAACTGCTGGAACGCTACCGCGACTGCCTCGACCAGGCCGCCTCGCTGTATGAAGGCGAAGTGCAGACGCTCAATGACGGCAGCACCCTGATGCTGTTCCACCGCCAGGACAGCGGTGACGACTACCTGACCAACGCCATTTGCTGCGGCGAACTGCTGCGCGCACTCGGCCATGCACTGCAGATCGAGGTCGCGGACAGCGGCATCACCCTGCAACTGCAGCTGGGTCTGGTGTTGGGTGAAGGCCTGCATGGCCTGAGCCAGATCGACCTGCTGCTGACCGAAAAGGCCCAGGATGCCCTGGCCTTGTCCCAGCACAGCCGCAATTTGTTGCTGGTCGAACGCAAGATCAGCGACGACGCCCTGATTCGCCAGCGCGCCCGCATTCGCCCGATCGCCAGCCCTGAAGGGGCCTGCTGCGTCGAACGACTGATGGAACCTTATCCATCGATGCTGGAACGCCAACTGGCACGCATGCACGAAAGCCGCGTCAAGAACTAGCCCACCCACCGAGGCAGGCTTGCCTGCGATGACGTCAGCACGGGTGTCAGTGAGTGCGAGGCGCCTGCATCGTTGGCAAGCCAACTCCCACAGGGATCCGCACAGTACACCGAATTTCCTGTAGGAGCAGGCTTGCCTGCGATGGCGTCAGCACGGGTACCCGTAAGTGCGCAGCGTCGACGGCCTGAACCCGCATCGCTGCGGGCTCGTTCTTCAGAAGCGGAACACTTCCATTTCGGTGCGGATTGGCGAAGCCAGCGGGATCTTCGACTTTTCAGGCCCCTCCTTGCGCACCTGCACAGGAGCAGCCTTGCGTGGTGTTTCTTCGACCACAGGCGGCTGATTGGCCAGCGGTTTGAGCGCAGCGCTCAACTGTTCAGACAATCGCTGCAGCAACACACCCTGAGCCTTGACCTGATCAGCAGAACTGCCCAGATGCCGTTCCTCAAGGTGGATGATACGGTTGTCACGAACCTTGCCACGACGGTCAATCAAACGCCACTGGGCATCCAGAATGGCAGGCTGATGCACGCCCGAATCCAGACGTGTGATCGACAGCAGCACTTGCACGTCAGGACTGAAACCCGAGGTGGCCGGCGCCAGCACGACGCGATGGCTGTCCAGACGCCAGGCCAACTGACGTACCAGCAGTTGATCGATGTCAGCCGACAGGCTGCCTGCCCAACGACCATCGGTAGCAGCAGTCAGGCTGCCATCCGCCTGACGCTGCAGGAAGGTTTCACGTTGCAAGTAATCAGCAACCGACACCGGCCCCAGCACAACGGCCATGCCGCCCGCCTGTTTAGGCTGCTCAGGCTGACCATCGTCGAGCTGATACAGCGCAACCGGTTGATGCATGCTACAGCCAGCCAGGCCCAATACCCCTGCCAGCAGTAGAACAAATGGAAGGCGCAGAAAAGTCATCATCCCATCCAGGCGGTCGCCACTCGGCTCACCGCAGTGATACACATAAATTCACTCGGGCACCCAGCTACCTGGGCACCACAAGGCGCCTATCATCCGCGAATATGCGGCGCGACTCCAGCATTTGTGCCGTATACCCGACCAAAAAAGCCGGGTATGCGGCCCACGAGCACACTAGCCAAGGCTCTCGACCAGCAACGCGTCAACCCGCTGGAAACCACGTGGCAGCTTGCTACCGCGCCGCCCTCGCTCACCCTTGTAGTGCTCCAGGTCATCAGCCTTGAGAGACAGAGTACGCTTGCCGGCCTGCAATACAAGGGTTGAACCCTCAGGAACGACCGCCAAATCAGTGACGTACTCTTCGCGGCTAGCAACCCGCTCACCTGGAATACCAATGATTTTATTGCCCTTTCCTTTGCCTAACTGCGGCAAGTCGCTGACCTTGAACACCAGCAACCGACCTTCGGTCGTGACGGCTGCCAGCCAATCCTGCTCACGATCGGACAAGGCGCGCGGCGCAATGACCTTGGCACCATTGGGCAAGCTGAGCAGCGCCTTGCCCGCCTTGTTTTTGGCCTGCAGGTCTTCGCCCTTGGCCACAAAGCCATAGCCGGCATCGGAAGCGATCACATACAGCGCGTCATCGTCAGGCAGCAGCACGCACTCAAAAGTAGCCCCTGGCGGCGGTGTCAGTCGGCCGGTCAGCGGCTCTCCCTGCCCCCGCGCCGACGGCAGGGTATGAGCCGCCACCGAATAGCTGCGGC
The DNA here is from genome assembly GCF_002753995.1 of Pseudomonas sp. HLS-6. NCBI lineage: Bacteria > Pseudomonadati > Pseudomonadota > Gammaproteobacteria > Pseudomonadales > Pseudomonadaceae > Pseudomonas > Pseudomonas sp. HLS-6. The sequence continues at coordinate 582,671 of NZ_CP024478.1, read as the reverse complement.
CCGTCGAGTCGATGAATACCGCGAATTGGTTGGAACGCCCCGCAGCGGCAGTCTTGAAACCATCGCCGGCCTTGTAGGAAAGCCCCGTTGCATCGATGTCGTGACCTTTGGCGCAACGCACCCAGCCCTTCTCCGAAAGCACCACGGTAACCGGCTCGGTCGGCATCAACTCGTTTTCCGAGAGGGCCTTGGCCTCGGCACGCTCGATGATCGGCGAGCGGCGATCATCGCCGTAGGTCTCGGCATCCTTGATCAGTTCCGTGCGCACCAGCTTGCGCAGCTTGGATTCGCTACCCAGCAAGGCGATCAGGCGAGCCTGCTCTTTGGCCAACTCGTCCTGCTCATTGCGAATTTTCATTTCTTCCAGCCGCGCCAGTTGGCGCAGGCGGGTTTCGAGAATGTACTCCGCCTGGGTTTCGGTCAGGCCGAAACGGGCGATCAGCGCAGCCTTCGGCTGATCCTCGGTGCGGATGATATGAATCACTTCATCCAGGTTGAGGAACGCCACCAGCAAACCTTCCAACAGGTGCAGGCGCCGCTCGACCTTGTCCAGGCGGAACTGCAGACGACGACGCACAGTACCAACCCGGAACTCCAGCCACTCGCTGAGCAGCGCCCGCAGGTTCTTGAGCTGAGGGCGACCGTCAAGGCCGATGATGTTCATGTTGACCCGGTAGCTGGACTCCAGATCCGTGGTCGCAAACAGGTGCTGCATCAACTCGTCGAGGTCGACCCGGTTGGAGCGGGCGATGATCACGATCCGGCACGGGTTTTCATGGTCAGACTCGTCCCGCAGATCGGCCACCATCGGCAGCTTCTTGGCTTGCATCTGCGCAGCGATCTGCTCCAGCACCTTGGCGCCGGAGACCTGATGCGGCAACGAGGTAACGACGACATCGCCATCCTCGATGCGGTAGACCGCGCGCATGCGCACCGAACCACGACCGGTTTCGTAGATTTTCAGCAGGTCGGCCCGTGGCGTGATGATTTCCGCTTCGGTCGGATAGTCTGGGCCCTGGATATGCTCACACAGCTGTTCGACGGTCGCTTTCGGCTCATCGAGCAGCCGCACACAGGCACTGGCCACTTCGCGCAGGTTGTGGGGCGGCACGTCAGTCGCCATGCCCACTGCGATACCGGTGGTACCGTTGAGCAGAATGTTCGGCAAACGTGCTGGCAGCACGGCAGGTTCGTCGAGGGTGCCGTCAAAGTTGGGCACCCAGTCGGCGGTACCCTGGCCCAGCTCACTGAGCAGTACTTCGGAGTAACGCGACAGGCGTGCCTCGGTGTAACGCATGGCGGCAAAGGACTTCGGATCATCCGGTGCCCCCCAGTTACCCTGGCCATCGACCAGTGTGTAGCGGTAGCTGAACGGCTGGGCCATCAACACCATGGCTTCATAACAGGCCGAATCGCCATGGGGGTGGAATTTGCCGAGTACATCACCAACGGTACGTGCCGATTTCTTGTGCTTGGCGTCAGCGTCCAGCCCCAGCTCGCTCATGGCATAGACGATACGTCGCTGCACCGGTTTCAGGCCATCGCCGATATGTGGCAGCGCACGGTCCATGATTACGTACATGGAGTAGTTGAGGTAGGCCTGTTCGGTGAAGTCAGCCAGTGACCGGCGCTCTACGCCATCGAGGCTGAGATCAAGGGAGTCGCTCATGCGGGCCTCATCATTTCAAGGTCTGGCGCAGCAGCAAGGTGCCGCTGCGCTGGGTAAATTCAAGTCGTTTCAGGGCACTCATGCCCAACAGCACCTGCTCGCCGCCTAGCCCCGGCACCACCAGGGCACGCACATCGAGCAAGCGAATATCGCCCAACTGCAGTTCGTCCAGCCGCGTGCGGTAACCCTCTGTACGGCCATTGGCAGTGCTCAGGGTGACCGGAGCGCCGCGCTCAAGACCGAGCCGGGTTGCCAGACGCTCGGGGATGGCCACATCGGTCGCCCCGGTATCCAGCATAAAATGCACCGCCTGACCATTGATCTGGCCATCGGCGACGAAGTGACCCTGGCCATTACCGACCAGTTGCACCTCGATGTAATCCTCGCCCCGCACCGAACTGACGACCTTGTTCGGGTTTTCCTGACGCTGCTCCCACTGCCCGAAAAAGCGTGTCGCCAGAAACAGACCGGCGGCCCACGCCAGAATCAGGAACACCCGACCGGCACGCTTGCCCGGGGCCTGGCTCATGGCTTGGCGCTCCAACCGTCCTTGGGCGCAGCAAAGCGCCAGACGATCGGGCGGCTTTCGCCATCGGCACGGCTGCCACCATTGTTATCCAGCCCCACCCAGGCACCTTCAGCGTCGATCACCAACGCTTCAGCCAGGCCGAAGGGTTGAGAATAGCGACGCGGCTCCGTCAAGGCTTCAGCTGCAAACGACCAGCAGCGCTCGACCACAGCCGTGGCCGGGTCTCGGCGGCAGATTCGAAACGCATTGCGTTCCAGGGTGAACAGCTTGTCATTGAACAACGCCAGGTCGGCAAAATCACGCTCCCAGGCTTTCGCGTTGGGCATCTGCGCCGGCTGAAGTTCGGCCCCGCCTTCACTGAGCAATACACAACCGCCATTGCAGTCCCAGGTCGTCTGCTGTCGTTTAATCAACAGCAGACCGCGCCTTTCGCGCTCGGCAGCCAGCCAGATACGGTCACCGGACGGGTTGACGGCAAGCCCCTCAAACAAGGCATTGAAGTGCAGCAGCATGCCACTGCCACGGGCCTGACGAATAACGCCGGGGTCAATTTTCAACCAGTTTGGCGCACCATCAACCGGCACCTGAAGTACGGCCGCATGGGCCTCGCTGACCAGGTACTTGTTGCCAGTGGCGTCACAGCTCACGGCTTCGAAATCAATCGAGCCACCCCGTACCCAGGACGCAGCCCAATTACGCATGCGCACTCCCCAAGGCAATGCACTGTTCGGCGCAGGGGGCAACACCATCGTGCTAGCGATGGACTGCCAGACGGGCGCCGAGGTGTCCAGGCGGTACAGCAGGTCATCATCACGATCCGAAATCGCCCACAGGTCCTTGCCACACAAGGCCAGGCCCGAGAGGTTGCCGCCACGCATGCCGTCGACAGGATGCTCGGCCTGGAGTGTCAGTTCCGGCCAGGGCGCAGCCAGCGTCGGCAAGGCGAAAAGCAGCAGCACGCTCGCCAACAGCGAACGAATCAAGCCATGACCTCGGCCAGATTCCCTTTGGTTTCCAGCCAGTTTTTGCGGTCGCCCGCACGCTTCTTGGCCAGCAGCATGTCCATGATCTCGCTGGTTTGCGCGAAATCATCCAGGGTCAGTTGAACCAGGCGCCGGGTGTTTGGGTCCATCGTGGTTTCGCGCAGTTGTGGCGGGTTCATCTCACCCAGACCTTTGAAGCGCGTCACCTGAGGCTTGCCACGCTTCTTCTCGGCGACCAGGCGATCGAGAATGCCATCGCGCTCCGCCTCGTCGAGGGCGTAGTAGATCTCCTTGCCCAGGTCGATCCGGTACAACGGCGGCATGGCGACGTAGACATGGCCCGCCTCGACCAGCGGGCGGAAGTGCTGAACGAACAACGCGCACAGCAAAGTGGCGATATGCAGGCCGTCGGAGTCGGCGTCGGCCAGGATGCAGATCTTGCCGTAACGCAGTTGGCTCATGTCACTGGCACCTGGATCGACACCGATGGCGACTGCAATGTTGTGCACTTCCTGGCTGGCCAGGACTTCACCACCATCGACCTCCCAGGTATTGAGGATCTTCCCGCGCAACGGCAGGATCGCCTGGAACTCCTTGTCCCGTGCCTGCTTGGCCGAGCCGCCTGCCGAATCACCCTCGACCAGGAACAGTTCAGCGCGCATCGGGTCCTGCCCGGCGCAGTCAGCAAGCTTGCCGGGCAGGGCCGGCCCTTGAGTGACACGCTTGCGCTCAACCTTCTTGCTCGCCTTGAGGCGACGCCCGGCGTTACTGATCGCCAGTTCGGCCAGTTGCATGCCCAGCTCTGGGTGGGCGTTGAGCCACAGGCTGAAGGCATCCTTGACCACGCCGGAGACAAACGCAGCCGCCTCGCGTGAGGACAGGCGTTCCTTGGTCTGCCCGGAGAACTGCGGTTCCTGCATTTTCATCGAGAGCACAAAGGTAATGCGCTCCCAGACATCTTCAGGCGCCAGCTTGACCCCACGCGGCAGCAGGTTGCGGAACTCGCAGAACTCCCGCATGGCGTCGAGCAGCCCCTGACGCAGGCCGTTGACGTGGGTACCGCCCTGGGCGGTCGGGATCAGGTTGACGTAGCTTTCCTGAACGCTGTCGCCGCCTTCGGGCAGCCACAGCAAGGCCCAGTCCACGGCTTCCTTGTTACCGGCCAGGCTGCCGCAGAACGGTTCGTCCGGCAGACGCAGGTAGTCGCTGACCGAGTCGACCAGGTAGGAACGCAGGCCGTCTTCGTAGTGCCACTCGACTTTCTCACCACTGGCCTTGTCCTCGAAGCTGACCAGCAACCCCGGGCACAACACCGCCTTGGCCTTGAGCACATGCTTGAGGCGGCTGATGGAGAACTTCGGCGAGTCGAAGTACTTTGGATCGGGCGCGAAGTAGACGCTGGTACCCGTGTTGCGCTTGCCGACCGTACCGACCACTTCCAGCTCGCTGGCCTTGTAGCCGTCGGCGAAGGTCATCTGGTACTCGTTGCCATCACGCTTGACCTTGACCCGAACCTGACTGGACAAGGCGTTGACCACCGAAATACCGACCCCATGCAAACCGCCGGAGAACTGGTAGTTCTTATTGGAAAACTTACCGCCCGCGTGCAGTTTGGTCAGGATCAGCTCGACCCCGCTGACCCCTTCTTCAGGGTGGATGTCCACCGGCATGCCACGACCGTCATCCGAGACTTCCAGAGAATGGTCGGCGTGCAGGATTACCTGAACCGACTTGGCGTGCCCGGCCAAGGCCTCGTCGACACTGTTGTCGATGACTTCCTGAGCAAGGTGGTTCGGCCGGCTGGTATCGGTGTACATGCCCGGGCGCTTGCGCACAGGGTCAAGGCCGGAGAGGACTTCGATGGCGTCTGCGTTATAGGCGCTAGCGCTGGGATTGGCCATGGGTTCTCGTCGTCATTCGTAGGTAAAAATAAGCAATCAAAATACAGAAAAATCGAGCGCTTGATACTGTTTCGGCGCAATTCCTGCAAAGTTCAGCAAGGCCGGCAAACGTTCGGCGAAGCCCTGGAAGCTATGGTCGCCCCCTGCCTGGATCCGCAAGGCGCATGCCCGGTAGAAGGCTTCGGCACGGCGATAATCAAGGGTTTCATCAGCGGTCTGCAACCAGACCTGGAAGCGCTCGGCATCGCGTGGCGGGGCCACTTCCAGTTCGGCCAATGCATGCACATGATCGACCGTCAGTTCCCATGTTTCACCGGTGTAGAGGTTCTGCTGGCTACCCAGGTAGCCGTCGAACAACTGGTGCGGATTGACTGCCGGGTTGATCAACAGGGCCTTCAGACCGTGGCGCTCGGCCAGGCTGGTCGCATAGTAGCCGCCGAGTGAGCTGCCGACCAGTAATGGCGCACCGAGTTCGGCGATGGCTGCTTCCAGTTGCGCGATTGCCTCACGGGGATGGTGGTGCAGCGCCGGAACCCGAAGCTGTTCCTCCAAGCCCAGCTGCTGCATGACCGCCACCAACTGAGTGGCCTTTTTCGATGACGGCGCGCTATTGAACCCGTGGATATAAAGAATCGAACCCGACATACCACCCCCGCGCATCGACATGGCCCGCACTGCGGGCGCAAAAGCATGCAGTTTAGCGTGTCCGGCGGGCGTTGGATCAGCTTTGGAGACTTCGCAACACTTTGTACTCAGTAACCCGTGCTACCGTAGTCCACCGTGAAGGCAAAATCGCTGACACGGGACACGCCGGTATCGATCTGACCGTTGCCGTGGAGTCGCAACCAGCGGTACCCCGGCGCCTGTGCGCCTACGGTGAAGTCTTCGCTGCCTGGCTCGAACTGAATACAGGTGGACGGTGAGGCGAGCAGACGAATGTCACCACGCTGTTCATCCCACTCCTGATGGACATGCCCCCAGAGTACCGCCCTGACCTGTGGATAACGCTCAAGTACGGCGAACAGGGCATCGCCATTACGCAGGCCGATCGGCGCCAACCAGGCGCAGTCAATCGAGACCGGATGATGATGCAGGCAGACCAGATGATGGCGCTCGGGCGCCGTGGCCAGCGCCTGCTCAAGCAATTGCAGTTGATCCTCGGCCAGCAGGCCTGGCACGGCACCCGACACCGCCGAATTGAGCAGAATGACCCGCCAGGCGCCGATATCCATGACCGGTTCAAGCACATCCGAGCCTTGCGCGGCCTGCGCCATGGGCAAGGGCTCGTCATGATTGCCCGCCAACCAGCGTACCGGTGCAGAAATTTGCTCGCTCATCTGGCGAAACCGCTCGTAGGACGCCTGCGTACCGTCCTGGGACAGATCGCCCGTTGCCAACACCAGATCGATACGTGGCTGCTCGTTCAGCACCTGCCCGATGACCCGCTGCAGGCTGTCACCGGTGTTCATGCCAAGCAGCGTGCTGCCTTCATCGGCAAACAGATGGCTGTCGGAAAGCTGGACCAGTAGCACTGAGGCATCACTGGTGGAAGTCGATTGAGGTTGCAAGGCTCGCTCCTGGGGCGGATTCGGCACGATTATGGTGGCGAGGAAACGTCGGAGCAAACCCGTTACACGACCGGCTTCACATTTTTAACGCACCGCCGCCAACTCGTGCCCACAGGCCAGGCAGTGGCTCAGCCACTCGCCGAGGAACAGGTTGAGCTGAGCCTTTTCATCCGGCTGATGCATCTGCGTGTTCGGATAAGGGTAGATGCTGCGAAAGCGTCGGGCATGCTCAGCGCTGACCACTTCGGCCATGCGCGCATCATGATAGACCTGCACCTCCAACTGCGGCACCGGCAACCAGGGCAGGCTGTGTTCCTGACGTACGCGGAGCGTGGTGGTGTAAGGACAGGCAAGGACAACATCGAGCACCAGAACGCCAAGCATCTGGTCGCCCTGGGTCATACCGATACGGCGCGAGCTTTGGGTGTTGCGCATGTCCGGCAACAGCCGCATCAGGCGCGCATAGTTGGCCTCGCAGGCAGCCTGCAAGCCCACCAGATCGACCCGATAGCGCTCACGCAACAGATTCACGACCATAGCCCCCTGACTTCATCGCGGTTCAACGCCAACCATTGCAAGGCAATGATGCTTGCCGCGTTGATGATTTGCCCATCGCGCACGGCCTGAAGGGCATCCTCGAATGCCCAGACCTTCACGCGAATATCTTCGCCCTCAGCCTCCAAACCGTGCAAGCCACCCGCCCCCACGCTGCTGCAACGGCCAAGGTACAAATGAACGTACTCATCACTGCCGCCCGGCGATGGAAAATACCGCGTCATGGGCCACAGGGCAGTGAACTTCAGGCCAGCTTCCTCCTCGGCTTCGCGGTGTGCAACTTCTTCCGGTTGTTCGTCCTTATCGATCAGACCAGCAACCAGTTCTATCAGCCAAGGGTTCTCAACCTTGCCTATGGCACCGACGCGAAACTGCTCGATCAGCACTACTTCATCACGCTGCGGGTCGTACGGCAGCACACACACGGCATCGTGACGCACAAACAGCTCACGGCTTATCTCCCGCCCCATGCCGCCTGCGAACAGCTCATGACGCAGGCGCACCTTATCGAGCCGGTAAAAGCCCTTGTAGCAGTTGTCCCGTTGAACGATCTCAACGGCGCTGGGCACAGCACTAGCCTTGTCTGTCATGGAAATCCTCATTGCTTCGGTGTACCGCTTGGCGCCATCCTAACGCGCACTCGGCCAGCTTTCACCTCTTTAAAGATACCGGCGAGGCTGCGAGGATAGGCAGCCCGCTGGTCTATTCAGCTTAGTGGCGAACCGAAGGCGCCGCCGACGGTCAAAGCCCGATTACCTTAGCCTTACAGGGACCATCATGACGCTTGCGAAACTGACTTCCGTGGCCGTACTGGCACTGGCGCTGGGCGCTTGCCAAAGCGTGTTCCAGCCCAACATGCGTACGCCACTGGAGGTCAAACGCGAGGCCTGGGAACACATCAAGCCAGGCTGCAACAACACCGACTGCCCGCTGGTAAACATCGACACGATTCACTTCCCGGCACAGCCAAAGCTGGATGCACTCGTCGAGCGGCGCCTGTTGCAAATGACCCAGGACAACAACCGCACAGCACTGCCTGCCTCGCTCAAAGCCTACGAAGAACAGTTTTTGCGTGACGCAGAAAGCCGCAACAGCAGCTACCTGCAAGCCAAGGTACGTGAACAGCATGACGGACTGGTGATCATTGAACTGTCCAGCTACCTGGACACCGGCGGTGCCCACGGTATGCCCGGGCGCGGCTTCATCAACTACTCGCGCCAACAGGACAAGGTACTGACGTTGCAGGACATGCTCCTGCCTGGTCAGGAGGAAGCCTTCTGGCAGCAAGCGCAACTGGCTCACAAGAGCTGGCTGGCGAGCGTCAAGATGGATCAGGACCCGGAGTTCGTGCAAACCTGGCCCTTCCGCAAGACCCCACACATTGCCCTGACGTACGGCGCGCTGGTGCTCAAATATGAGGTCTACACCATCGCGCCCTACTCCATGGGCCACACTGAGCTGAAGATCCCTTACCCGCGCCTGAACGGCATCCTCAAGCCGGAGCTTTTTCCTGGCCGCGGCTGAATACGCCCGCTGAGAGCCCGTACAACAACCCTGCCGAAAGCAATGCGGGCAGGGTTGCGCCGACTTCAGGGTAGTAATTCGCCAGCAGGTGGTAGATCAGCACACCGCCGCACCAGGCCAGCAATGCCCCCCAGTGCAGTGCCCGTATGCTGACGTCCGCACGGCGGCGGCGCCAGATGAAGTGATCCACCAGCACGACGCCAAACAGCGGGGCAAACACCGAGCCAATCAGCAACAAGAAGTTCTGGTACTGCGCCAGTGGCGCCAAACACGCGATCAGTGTGCACACCAGGCCGATGACCAAAGCCAGATGCTCGACTTTCAAGGGCAGCAGCAGGCCTGTCGAAACAGCGGCCGAGTGAATGTCGGCAAACGCGTTTTCCGACTCGTCGAGCAAAATCAATAACAAGGGAATGCCCAGGCCAGCACCGGCCAGGGCCAACAGCAGTGCATTGGTTTCACCGCTTGGGGCAAATGCCAGGGTGTACGCTACGCCCAGGCTCATCAGCCAGAAGTTACCGATAAAAAAGCCGAGCGCCGTGCCACCGAACACCCGCGAAGCACGCTGACCGAAACGCGAGTAGTCGGCAATCAACGGCAGCCAGGACAACGGCATCGCAATCGCGATATCAAAGCCCAGTGCAAATGACAGCGAACCATCTCCCGTACGTTGCCAGAGGCTGGCCAGATCTGCCTTGGCGAACAGGTTCCAGGTCAGCCACAGGCAGGCACCCAGCAGCAACCAGATGCCCCACTTGCGCAGGATCCGCCGTACGAAGGTCAACGGGCCACTGACGGCCAGCAAGGTCGCCAGGCCACCAAAGAACAGCGTCCAAAGCAACGGACCGGCCCAGAGGCTCCCGTCACCGAACGCCCGCGCCCCTAACAAGCTGGCGGCATCGCGCATGACAATGATCTCGAACGCGCCCCAACCGATCAGTTGCAGCAGGTTCAACAGTGCCGGCAAGGCCGCCCCCTGCCGCCCCAGGCTCAACCGCAAAGCGGCCATGGCCGAGAGGCCGGTATCACTGCCGATGACGCCGACCGCCGCCAGCAACAACACGCCCACGGCCGTACCGAGGACAATCGCCAGTAACGCACCCGCAAGCCCCAGCCCCGGACCAAGCAAGGCGCCGGTCTGCAGCACCATCAGGCCAATGCCAAGGGAAAACCACAGGGAAAACAGGTCACGTGCACCGAAGGTACGCTGATGACTGGGAACAGGATGGTCGGGGGAGTAGTGGCTGGATGTGCTCACGGCGATGGTCTCGACAGGGAGAGAGTCAGGTAGTCGTTTGAATCCCATTGCGGCCAAGCCACCCCCCACAAGCACCGGCATGTGCAGTGTCTGTAGGGGTTGGCCTGGTTGCGAGGCGGTGCGCATGGCGCGCCGCCCCAGGATGTCCTTAGACCTTTTTGTACAACTGGCTGCCTTCCTGGCGGAACCGCTCGGCTTGCTCACGCATGCCTTCCTCGACCGATACATCCAGCGCTTCGATGCGTTGGTTGGCGGCGTACTCGCGCACTTCCTGAGTGATCTTCATCGAGCAGAACTTCGGCCCGCACATGGAGCAGAAGTGCGCGACCTTGGCCGAATCCTTCGGCAGGGTTTCGTCATGGAAGCTGCGTGCAGTGTCCGGGTCCAGGCCAAGGTTGAACTGGTCTTCCCAACGAAACTCGAAGCGCGCCTTGGACAAGGCATTGTCACGGATTTGCGCCCCCGGATGGCCCTTGGCAAGGTCGGCAGCATGCGCGGCGATCTTGTAGGTAATGATGCCGGTCTTGACGTCATCCTTGTTCGGCAGGCCCAAGTGTTCTTTGGGCGTCACATAGCAGAGCATGGCGCAGCCAAACCAGCCGATCATCGCCGCACCGATACCGGAGGTGATGTGGTCATAGCCAGGAGCGATGTCCGTGGTCAGTGGGCCGAGGGTATAGAACGGCGCCTCGTCGCAGCACTCCAGCTGCTTGTCCATGTTCTCTTTGATCAACTGCATCGGCACGTGGCCAGGGCCTTCGATCATGCACTGAACGTCGTGTTTCCAGGCGATCTTGGTCAGTTCACCAAGGGTTTCCAGCTCACCGAACTGCGCTTCGTCGTTGGCGTCGGCAATCGAACCCGGACGCAGGCCGTCACCCAGCGAGAAGCTAACGTCGTAGGCCTTCATGATTTCGCAAATTTCGTCGAAATGGGTGTAGAGGAAGTTTTCCTTGTGGTGCGCCAGGCACCACTTGGCCATGATCGAACCACCACGACTGACGATACCGGTCACACGCTTGGCGGTCAGTGGCACGTAACGCAGCAGCACACCGGCGTGGATGGTGAAATAGTCCACACCCTGCTCGGCCTGCTCGATCAAGGTGTCACGGAACAGTTCCCAGGTCAGGTCCTCGGCGACACCATTGACCTTCTCCAATGCCTGGTAGATCGGCACGGTACCGATCGGAACCGGCGAGTTGCGGATGATCCACTCGCGGGTTTCATGAATGTGCTTGCCGGTGGACAGGTCCATGACAGTGTCCGAACCCCAGCGAATACCCCAGGTCAGCTTGGCCACTTCTTCTTCAATGGACGAGCCCAGGGCACTGTTGCCAATGTTGCCGTTGATCTTCACCAGGAAGTTACGCCCGATGATCATCGGTTCCAGTTCAACGTGGTTGATGTTGGCCGGAATGATCGCACGGCCACGGGCAATTTCCTCGCGGACGAACTCCGGGGTGATCTCTTTCGGAATACTGGCACCGAAGCTGTGACCGGCGTGCTGCTGGTTGAGCAGGCCTGCGGCACGGGCTTCTTGCAGCTTCATGTTTTCGCGAAGGGCAACGTACTCCATCTCGGCCGTGATGATGCCCTTGCGCGCATAGTGCATCTGGCTGACGTTGGCACCGGCCTTGGCCCGACGCGGTTTTTTGACGTGGGCAAAACGCAGTGCGGTCAGCTCCGGGTCACTCAGGCGTTGCTGGCCGAAATGCGAGCTGAGGCCGTCGAGGCGCTCGGTGTCGCCACGGGCTTCGATCCAGGCCGAGCGCACGTCGCCCAGGCCTTTACGCACATCGATCACCACGTTCGGGTCGGTGTAAGGGCCCGAAGTATCGTAGACCAGCACCGGAGCGTTAGGCTCGCCACCGAAGTCGGTCGGCGTGTCGTCCAGGCTGATTTCACGCATCGGCACACGAATGTCAGGGCGCGAGCCTTCGACATAAATTTTTCGCGAACGGGTAAAAGGTTGCACGGACTGCTGATCGACCTGAGCCGATTCACTCAGGTTGGCGTATTTTTCTTGTTTACTCATCACAGGCTCTCCAGACGGCATCCAGCGGTGGAATGTCGGAGTGAACCTGAAAGGCACGGACGCACCTGGACTGGTGCTGTGCCATAGTCGGCGATGCCTGGCAGCCTGAAGCTGACTCGACATTCCCGGACCCTGGCACAAGAGGGCTCGCGGGAAGGCGAGCAATCTTGTTCCCTACGCAGGCGCTAACCTGATCAGGTTCAACGGGATCCGGAATTATCCGATCTCAGCCTCAACACAAGGCACCCCGACAAGAACCGGGTCAGTCTAGACTGGAGTGACGCGTAAAGCCACCACTGTAAAACTGCGTACGATCAATGGCGGATATGGCAGATTGTTGCAACATGCCAGCGCAACTACACTGCACTACGCTCTGAACTAAGCGACTATCTAACTCGTTCAAGGATTGCCCTATGCTGCGCAAACTTTCACTGGCCCTTGCCGTGTCTTGTGCTACCAACGGAATGGCCTGGGCAGCAGAAGCGCCCTTGTCCGCAAAGACCGACCTGGTCAGCGTCTATCAAGAAGCAGTCAACAATAACGCCGATCTGGCAGCGGCCCAGGCCAACTACGGTGCTCGCCGCGAGGTCGTACCCCAGGCGCGTGCCGGGCTACTGCCAAACCTCTCGGCCGGGGCCGAGATGCAGAGCACCCGCACCCAGTTCGATGAACCCTCGACCACCGCCAACCGCAGTGGCAACTCGTGGCAAGCGACCCTGTCGCAGCCGATTTTCCGTGCCGATCGCTGGTTCCAGTTACAAGCGGCACAGGCCGTCAATGAACAAGCGGCACTGGAGCTTTCGGCTACCGAACAGAATCTGATTCTGCAGAGTGCAGACAGCTATTTCAGCGTGCTGCGTGCCCAGGACAATCTGGCGGCGACCAAGGCCGAGGAAGCCGCGTTCAAGCGCCAGCTGGACCAATCTAACGAACGCTTTGACGTGGGTCTGTCGGACAAGACCGACGTACTGCAGTCCCAGGCCAGCTATGACACGGCGCGGGCCAACCGGATCCTTGCCCAACGTCAGGTCGAAGACGCCTTCCAGGCACTGATCACCCTGACCAACCGTGAGTACAACGCGATCCAGGGCATCGTCCATACCCTGCCCGTGCAGGTGCCGGTTCCGAACGACGCCACTGCCTGGGTCGACACCGCCGCACGGCAGAACCTGACCTTGCAGGCGACCAACTATGCGGTCAGCGCCGCGGAGGAAACCCTGCGTCAACGCAAGGCCGGGCATGCCCCGACGCTCGATGCAGTGGCCAACTATCAGAAAGGCGACAACGACAACCTGGGGTTCAGCAACCCAACGCCGGGTGTTCGATACGGAGGCGATGTCGAACAACGCAGCATTGGCCTGCAGTTGAACATTCCGATCTACAGTGGCGGGCTGACCAGCTCGCAGGTGCGTGAGGCCTACCAGCGCCTGAACCAGACTGAACAGCAACGCGAGAGCCTGCGCCGCCAAGTGGTGGAAAACACCCGCAACCTGCACCGTGCAGTGAACACCGATGTGGAGCAGGTGCAAGCGCGCAAGCAGTCGATCATCTCCAACCAGAGCGCACTGGAAGCGACCGAGATCGGCTACCAGGTCGGGACACGCAACATCGTCGACGTACTCGATGCCCAACGTCAGCTGTACACCTCGGTGCGGGACTACAACAACACCCGCTACGACTACATCCTCGACAACCTGCGCCTCAAGCAAGCCGCTGGCACACTGAGCCCGCAGGACCTGCAAGACCTGACGCGCTACCTGAAAGCCGACTACAACCCGGACAAGGACTTCCTGCCGCCCGACCTGGCCAAGGCCGCACAAGCGAACTTCGACCGCCGCCCCTGACCGCATCACCGGCAGCCGCACACGGGACCGCAATGGACCGTGCTGGCGTGCCGGTGACATCCTCAGAACAACCGCGCCAACCCGTCCAGCAAGCGCTGCAATGCCCCCTGGTTGGCGCGCATCACTGACAACCCGGCATCACCCATGCGCCGAGCGTCGATTGGCAATTCAATCAAGCGGCGCACCTGTGCAGCCAGGCCTTGCGCGTCGTCCACTTCCTGCAAAGCCCCCGCTTCACGCAACATCGCTGCGATTTCCAGAAAGTTGAACAGGTGCGGCCCACTGAGCACCGGCTTGGACAAGGCCGCCGGTTCCAGGACGTTATGCCCGCCATTGGCGACCAGGCTACCGCCGACGAAGGCAATGTCTGCCAACGCATACAGGAACAGCAACTCGCCCATGGTGTCACCGAGCAGTACCTGGGTTTGCTCAGTGACCGCTTCGCCACTGGAGCGGCGCTGTGTCACACACTGCTGCTGACAGAGTTCGAACACAGCGTTGAATCGCTCAGGGTGACGCGGCACGAGAATCAGCAAGGCGTCGGCGTGGTGTTCCAGCAGTTGCCGGTGCGCCTGCAGAATGATCGCGTCTTCGCCCTCATGGGTACTCGCCGCGATCCATACTGGGCGCCGATCCGCTTGCCACTGGGCACGTAACTGACCGGCACGGACCAACAGCTGAGGATCGATGCTCAGGTCGAACTTGATCGACCCGGTAACCTCAACACATTCGGGACGGGCGCCCAACTGACGGAAACGCTCGGCCTCGGCCTCGGTCTGAACTGCAATCAGGCTCATCTGCGCCAACATCGGCTGGGTCAGCCTGGCAAATCGCCCGTAGCCACGCGCAGAGCGCTCAGACAACCGGGCATTGGCCAAAGCCACCGGTATACCTCGTTTGGCGCACTGGTTGATGTGGTTGGGCCAGAGCTCGGTTTCCATGATCACCGCCAGGCGCGGCTGTACGTGATCCAGAAAACGTGCCGCCGCCCAGGGCAGATCGTACGGCAGGTAGCAGTGCTGAACGCGCGGCTCATCGGCAAACATAGCCCTGACCCGCTCGGAGCCGGTCGGGGTCATGCACGTGATGGTGATGGGCAGCTGTGGATAACGTTTGAGCAAGGCCCGCACCATCGGCGCTGCAGCAATACTTTCGCCCACCGACACGGCATGCACCCAGATGCCGCCGGTCTGCATCGGTGCAAGGCCCTTGGCAAAGCGCTCGCCGATACGTTTCGCATAGGCTGGCGCCTTGCGCGAGCGCAGGTACAGGCGCAGCGCGACCAGCGGCAGGCCCAGGTGAAACAACAGGGTATAAAGGGTTCTGTTCATGGCGCCGCAGTGTACTAGCCAATGGCGCGCAAGTGCAGTGCGAAGCGTTCAGCCAACCACTGTGCGGCCGGCCCCAGGGGCTCATCCCGCCGCCATGCCAGTTCCACCACCAATGCTGGCGGCGTCCATTCGCTGGCCAACTCGACCATCTGCGTCTGGTAAGTCGGGTACTGCACCACATGCCGGGGCAACCAGGCCCATCCCAGACCTCGCATCAGCAGCTCGGCGATGGCGTAGAAACTGTCTGCACGCCAGATCTGCGGGCTGATCGGCTCACCACCGGGGTAGCCGCTCTCCTGAGGGGTAATCAACAACTGACGGTGCTGCGCCAATTGCTGCCGACTGACCCACGGCAGTTGCGCCAACGGGTGATGGATCGCACACACCGTGACCATCTCGACGCTGCCCAACGCCCGACGTTCCAGCGCGGCAGGCATATGGTCATGATGGAACAGCAACCCGAGGTCTGCCCGACGCTCAACCAACTTGCGCGCCACATCCCCCTGTGCCCCGCTGGCCAACTGCACTTCAAGCAGCGGAAAACGCTGGGCCAGTTCATCCAGGCTGTCAATCACCGGCTGATAAGGCATGGCCTCATCCTGGGCCACACGCAATTGCGCCTCCTGCCCGCGCATCAGCGCCAGGGCCCGGCCATCCAGGCGCTCGCATTGGCGCAACAGTTCGCGGGCGTCCTCCAGCAACGCCGCGCCTGCTTCGGTCAGGCGCGGTTGGCGGCCGCTACTGCGCTCGAACAGGACGACCCCCAGGTCCTCTTCCAACAAGGCAATGCCACTGCTGATCGCCGACTGCGCCTTGCGCTGCTCACGGGCAACAGCGGAAAACGAGCGCAACTCCGCCACCCGCACGAACAGCCGCACCTGCTCCAGACTCCACTGCTCGCTCATCGCAACCTATCTCCAATCCAGATAGCTAATGACTTTACCGCATTCGGCCATGCTCTAGAATGCCCACCAACTACAGAGGACACCCACCATGAACGCCTACACCTACCTCGCTATTGCCATCTTCGCGGAAGTCATTGCCACCGCCTCCATGAAAGCTGTCAAAGGCCTGAGCACACCACTGCCCCTACTGCTGATGGTCTGTGGGTATGCCGTGGCGTTCTGGATGCTGACCCTGGTCGTGCGCAGCATTCCGGTGGGCATCGCGTATGCGATCTGGTCAGGGCTGGGTATCGTCCTGATCAGCATCGCCGCATTGCTCCTCTATGGCCAAAAGCTCGATACCCCCGCCATCCTGGGCATGGCGATGATTGTCGGCGGCGTGGTGGTGATTCAGGTGTTCTCAAAAACCGCCGGGCATTGATGCCAGGCAGGGTGCAAACCGCCGCAGGCTGTATACTGCGTTCCTGTCCCAGCTTGTGAGGTTTGTACATGCCATCGGTTATTTCTACCGACGTCCTGATTGTCGGCGCAGGGGTCGCAGGCCTCTGGCTCAATGCGCGCCTGCGTCGTCAGGGCTATTCGACGGTTCTGGTAGAGCGCGACAGCCTCGGTGGCGGGCAAACCCTGAAATCCCAGGGGATCATCCATGGCGGCGCCAAGTACGCCCTGCACGGCGCCCTGACCGGTGCCTCGGAAGCCATTGCCGACATGCCTCGGCGCTGGCGCGAAGCCCTGGCCGGTAGCGGCGAACTGGACCTGTCCGGCGTGCGCCTGCTGTCAGAAGCGCACTACCTGTGGTCCCCGGGTACCCTGGCGGGCAATCTCACCAGTTTCTTTGCCAGCAAGGCCGTGCGCGGCCGGGTCGATCAGGTCAAGGGCGAGCAGCTGCCACCTGCCCTGCAGGATCGCGCCTTCAAAGGCAAAGTCTATCGCCTGGCCGAACTGGTCATTGATGTCCCCAGCCTGCTCGATCGCCTGGCGACCCTGGCCGGTGACAGCCTGCTCGCCGGTGAGCGGATCGAGCCGCTGCGTGAAGGCGATGAACTGGTCGGCCTGCGGGTCGATGGCCGCGAGATCCGTGCGCAGCGCGTGGTGCTGAGCGCGGGCGCCGGCAACGCCGAACTGCTCACGGCACTTGGCCTTAGCCAGCCGGCCATGCAAACACGCCCCCTGCACATGGTGCTGGCCAAAGGGCCAAGCCTGAAACCCCTCTATGCCCATTGCCTCGGTGGCGGCCCCAAACCACGCGTCACCGTCACCACCCACCCGGCGGCCGATGGCCAGTGGGTGTGGTACCTGGGCGGCGACCTTGCAGAAGCAGACGGCGTTGCACGCGAACCGGATGCACAGGTCGCGGCAGCGAAGAAGGAAGTGGCCAGCCTGCTACCCTGGGTCGATCTCAGTCAGGTGCGCTGGGCAACCCTGCGGGTTGATCGGGCAGAGCCGGCACAGTCAGGCCTGGTACGCCCAGACAACGCCTTCCTCGCCGAGCAGCAGCGCTTGCTGGTCGGCTGGCCAACCAAACTGGCACTGGCCCCCGACTTCGCCGATCGCGTAATGGCCAGCCTGACGCGCGACGGCATTACGCCAGGGGCCTGTAGCACACTGCCGGAACTGCCAAAGCCGCCAATTGCTCCACCTGTCTGGGAACAGTTGCTGCCATGAACCAAGCCACCCTGCATGACCTGCACCGCCCGCTGGGCAGCCTGGGCCTGATGGTCTCGCCACTGGGCCTGGGCACCGTCAAACTGGGCCGCGACCAAGGCGTGAAATACCCCAACGGCTTCACGATCCCGGATGACCGTGAAGCCCGTCAGCTGCTCGACCAGGCCCGCGACCTGGGCATCAACCTGATCGACACCGCGCCCGCCTATGGCCGCAGCGAAGAACGCCTTGGCCCGTTGCTGCGTGGCCAGCGGCATGAATGGGTGATCGTCAGCAAAGTGGGCGAAGAGTTCGACAACGGCCTTTCGAGCTTCAACTTCAGCGCGGCCCATACCCGCCTCTCGGTCGAGCGCAGCCTGACGCGCCTGGAAACCGACTGTATCGACCTGGTACTGGTGCACTCTGACGGCAACGATCTGCGTATCCTTGAGCAGGAAGGCGTTTACGAAGCCCTCGCGCAGCTCAAGCAGGAAGGCAAGATTCGCGGCTTTGGCCTCTCCGGAAAAACCGTCGCCGGTGGTTTGAAGGCTCTGGAACAAGGCGATTGCGCCATGGTCACCTACAATCTCAACGAGCAGGGCGAACGACCGGTACTGGACTATGCCGCCGCGCACGGTAAAGCCATTCTGGTGAAGAAGGCACTGGCCAGCGGCCATGTCTGCCTGCACGCGGACGAAGATCCCGTGCGTGCCAGCTTTGAGCTACTGTTTGCCCATCCCGGCGTTAGCAGTGCTATTGTCGGTACCATCAACCCCGTACACCTGGCCCATAACGTGGCCACCGTTGCCCAGGTATTAAGCAAGCGCTGAGCCGCCGTCGCGGCCGACCCCAACGCAAGAAGGAGCCGACATGCCGCGAACGCTGATCCGCAAGAACCCCAGCAACTTCAAGACACTGCCGCTCCATGTCGAAGCCAGCCCGGAAGGGCTGAGCTACCAGAGCATCGGCAAACCGCTGAATTTTGCCCAGACCCTGCAGCGGCGCAAACCCATCCAGTTGGGCGATCACCAACACTTCGTGGCCGAGCTGGCCAACCTCGGGGTGTCGGTGCGACTGACGCTGCAATGGCAGAACCGCGACTATTGGGTACTGGTGCGCCAGCGCCGCCAGGACCGGGGCGATGTCGTGCTCAAGCTGATCTCCGGTTATGTCCCCGCTCAGGAACTGAACCTGCCGCTGCACACTGCGATACAGGAAGTGGCCGAGGAATGCCTGCTGGAGACGCCCGAGGGGTGGCTGAGTGGACGCTTCAACGAAACCTGGTTACCGGCGCCCTATGCTGAAGCCCTGCACTACCGTGACACCCTGCCCTTTGTCGTGACGCCACTTTCAGGTGCCGCACAGCCCGTACACTGCGCCAACCTGCAACTGTTGGAACGGCCACGGGCCTATGTGCATCTACCCACGGCGTCGCTACAACTGGTCTATGACCTGCGCCTTCAGGTACCCAAGGAAGCGAGGTCGCTGAGCCTGTTCCACGTCGACGAACGCCTGGAAGGTGACCAACTGGTCGCTCGGCTGAATCGCAGCCGGCCCGACCTTTACCTGATGCCACTCGAAGACGGGCGACCGCTGGCTGAGCTCTACACGCTGAAGAAGGATCGTCTGAATCCGGCCAGCACCCGCGGCGTGTATCTGGCTGAGAGTTTTGCCCGGCAGGACGGCTGGGTCGTCAAGGAAGAGCGTATTCGCTGGAAGGACTGGCTCAGGCAGGAAGGCCTGAGCCCGGCCCGCAGCGAGTCCGGGCTGAGTCGCCTGACGGGCAAGGCCAGGCAACTGCTGCAGATGGCCCGTGGCAGCCTGCACAAGTAGCGCAGGCTGTTCGGGTCAGTTTTTGCGGATCTTCTCGACGATCGCTGTGGTCGAGCTGTTTTCCACCAGCCCCAACACCTTCACGGTTCCGCCATAGGCTCTGACGATCTCGGCGCCGACCACCTGGTCAATACCATAGTCGCCACCTTTGACCAGCACGTCCGGCTTGAGCTGGCTGAGCAGGTTCTCCGGGGTCGCTTCAGGGAAGCTGATGACCCAGTCGACAGCACCCAGGCCTGCCAGCACCGCCATCCGCCGGTCCACGCTGTTGATCGGGCGACCTGGCCCTTTCAGGCGGCTGACCGATGCATCATCGTTTACCGCCACGATCAGTCGATCACCCTGGGCACGCGCCTGCTCCAGGTAGGTCACGTGGCCCGCGTGCAGAATGTCGAAACAGCCGTTGGTGAACACGATTTTCTCGTTGTGCGCCCGGGCATCATCGATGGCCAGCAGCAACTGCTCCAAGCCCAACACGCCGCGTTCGGAACCTTCCTCGCGCTGAATGGCGCGGCGCAGCTCCGGTGCACTGATGGCTGCAGTACCGAGCTTGCCCACCACGATACTGGCGGCCAGGTTAGCCAGGCCCACTGCCTGCGGAAGTGCTTCTCCGGCCGCGATGGCCGCCGCCAGGGTGGAAATGACCGTATCGCCAGCACCGGTGACGTCGAAGACTTCACGCGCACGCGCAGGCAAGTGCAAGGCCGGTTGCTCTGGACGCAGCAGGGTCATGCCATGCTCGCCACGAGTCACCAGCAACGCACCCAATTCAAGTTCGCGCATCAACTGACTGCCCTTGGCGACCAACTCGGTCTCGTCAGCGCAACGTCCAACGATGGCCTCGAACTCGCTCAGGTTAGGCGTGATCAGGCTGGCACCACGGTAGATGGAGAAATCCTTGCCCTTGGGATCAGCCAACACCGGAATACCTTTGGCACGGGCGGCCTGGATCAGGCTTTGATGGTTCTTCAAGGCACCCTTGCCGTAGTCCGACAACACCAGCACCTTGACGCCGTCCAGCAAGGCATCGACTTCGGCACCGAGCGACAACGGGTCGGTGGCAAAAGGTTCTTCAAAGTCGATACGCAGCAACTGCTGGTGACGACTCATCACCCGCAATTTGACGATGGTCGGCTGATGGGCAATACGCTGGAAGATCGAACGGACACCGGCCGCCTTCAGGCTATTGGTCAAGCTGTCGGCCGCTTCGTCCTGGCCGGTAACGCCGATCAGCAACGCCGGCGCACCCAGCGCAGCAATGTTCAAGGCAACGTTCGCTGCACCGCCCGGGCGGTCCTCGATCTGTTCGACCTTGACCACCGGCACCGGGGCCTCAGGCGAAATACGTGAGGTGCCGCCATGCCAGTAGCGGTCGAGCATGACATCGCCGACCACCAATACCGGGGCTTGATCGAAACGCGGCATGGACAACTTCATGGGTAACCCATATACAAAATGAACAGGGGCGGAATATTAGCACAGGCGAAACAGAGGCTTGATTGCCGCTGTACACGCGGGCGCTCACACGCCGATTGGCAGCCGGGGCACAGCAGGCCCCGGCATTCATGCATCAAGTGATGTCGGCCTTGCTTGGCTCGTCCAGCCCCATCGCATGCAGGCGGGCGTAATAGCCGTTCTCCGCGATCAACTGGCTGTGTGTACCGCGCTCGACGATACGTCCCTGATCCATCACGAGAATCAGGTTGGCCTTTTCGATGGTCGACAGTCGGTGGGCGATCACCAGGGTCGTTCGGCCTTTCATGACCTGATCCAGCGCAGCCTGAATGTGCCGCTCCGACTCGGTATCCAGCGCCGAGGTTGCCTCGTCAAGAATCAACAGCGGGGCATTCTTGAGCAATGCCCGAGCAATTGCCAGGCGCTGACGCTGGCCACCGGACAACAGCACGCCGTTCTCACCAACCTCGGTGTCGAAACCATGCGGCAACTGCTCGATGAAGTCCTTGGCATAGGCGTCGGCAGCCGCTGCTTCGATCTGCTCACGCGGTGCTCCGGCCAGGTCGCCATAGGCGATGTTGTTGGCCACAGTATCGTTGAACAAGGTGACGTGCTGGGTGACCTGGGCAATGTGCCGACGCAGGTTACGCAGGCGATACTCCTCGATTTCCACGCCGTCCAGCAGGATCTGGCCCTGCTCGTGGTTGTAGAACCGCGGAAGCAGGCTGGCGAGGGTCGACTTGCCGCTGCCGGAACGCCCCACCAGTGCGATCATCTGACCGGGCTCGGCACTGAAACTGATGTCATTGAGCACCTGACGCTCGGTGCCCGGGTAGGTAAAGCTCAGGTTGCGCACTTCAAGGCGACCACTGACGCGCTCACGCTCCACCGTCCCAGTGTCACACTCGGGCTCAACATCCAACTGCTCGAAAATACTCTCGGCCCCGGCCACACCCTTCTGGATGGTCGAGCTGACTTCCGACAACTGGCGAATCGGCTTGGGCAACAAGCCCGCGGCAGTAATGTAAGCCACCAGATCACCGGCAGAAGCATCTCCGCGCAAGAACAGCACCAGGAACATCAGCACGGCCATGGCCGAATAGATCACCAATTGCAGCATTGGTGTATAGATCGCACCAGTCTTGGTCATCCGCAGCTGTTTGTTGGTGTTGCTCTGACTGGCGTTGGCAAACCGCTCCTGCTCATAGCGTTCACCCCCAAAACTGCGCACCACGCGATAGCCTTGAATGGTTTCCGAAGCGACATGGGTCACATCCCCCATGGCCACCTGGATTTTCTTGCTCTGCTTGCGGAATTTCTTGCTGGCGGTACCGACCATGACTGCAATAAGCGGCAGGATCGCCAGCATGACCAGCGTCAGCTTCCAGTTCATCCACAACAGGTAGATGAACAGGAAAACAACGGTCAGGCCTTCGCGAATCACCACCTTGATCGCATCGGTCGCCGCCCCCGTGACCATGGTCACGTTGAAGGTAATCCGCGAGATCAGATGGCCGGAGTTGTGGCTGTCGAAGTAGCGATTGGGCAGAACCAGCAGATTGTTGAACAGCTCAACCCGCAGGTCATGCACCAGGCCAAGGGAAACCTTGGCCAGAAAGTAGTTACCCAGGAAGGAGCCGAGCCCCTGCCACGCGGCAATGGCCACGATCAGCAAGGGCACCGCCTGGAGCAACTGCATGTCGCGCAGGTACGGCACATTGGGGAACAACACCGCTTCGGGGTTGCTCAAGCCGTCGACGAAGTATTTGAGAATGCCCGCCAGCATCGGCTGGGTCGAGGCAAAGATCACAAAGCCAACAATGCTCAGCAGGAAAATGCCTATGTAAGGCTTCACATAGCTCAGCAGCCGAAAGTAAATTTTCAGACTGGAGCCCTGCTCCGCCTCTCGCGGTGTTTCAGCCATCTTCGAGCTCACTGTTCTGGTAGAACGGAAAATTTTATCACAGCCGACGTGATGGGCATGCCATCACAGGAACTCGGCTCACCGTAAAGAGCAATCACAGGCTCATGATGCCCGCACTGCCAATGAATCAAAGCATCCTGCCATGGTGCATTCCTGAAGTTTTCGGCATTATGGCCTGTCATTTGGCGTGCCATTTTCAACAAGGCCTCAACCATGCAATGCTCCCGACTCACTCAGGCCGACCTCGAACAGCTGATACTCGGCGCCCAGATCCTGGAGGCCGATAGCTTTGGCGCGAAAGTCTACCTGCTCGAGAACGGTAATATTCTTAAACTCTTCAGGCGCAAGCGTTTTTTCTCTTCGGCGCTGCTGCGACCCTACTCCCGTCGCTTCATCGACAATGCCCTACGCCTGGAAGCATTTGGCATCCCCACACTGCATGTACTAGCCCATTACCGACTCGACGAACCCGGCAAGACTGCAGTGCTGTACCGCCCGCTGCCCGGCAAGACCTTGCGCCAAATCAGCCAACAGCCCGGCTTCAGCTGGCAGAAAACGCTGCCGGAAATGGTGTCGCTGATTCGCAAGCTGCACCACTGCGGGATCTATTTTCGTTCACTGCACCTGGGCAATATCGTCGTGACACCCGACAGTCACCTGGGGCTCATCGACGTAGCGGACATGAAATTTCTCCGGGCCCCCTTGCCTGAACGCATGATCAAACGCAACGTGCAGCATTTTGCCCGTTACCTGTCTCGCGAGCAGCTCAGCGAAGCGTTTCCACTCGTTGAGCTGGAACATGCGTTACTGGCCCGCTGAAGCAGACACCGGAGCCAGCAGATCGCGGGAGGTCTGGCTGAACGTTTGCCAGGCCTGCACGGGTGCCAAGGCTCGGTACTGGGCACTCGCTACCTCGACGGCAGGTAGCGCAGCACAGCGCTCGATGGCCTGCGCCCATGCCTGGGTATCACCCACGGGCGCGTAGCATCCATCCTCGCCCAGTTGCTCGCGGAAAACGGCCAGATCGCTGCATAGCACCGGCACACCGGCCAGAACAGCCTCCTGCAGCACCAGGCCCAGCCCTTCCGAATAGGAGGGAATCAACACCCAGTCGAAAGCGCGATAGAGCTGATCACAGCCAGAAAAGTGCCCCGGCAGAATGACCTTCCCGAGCAGCCCGAGTCGCTCGACACGCGCTTCAAGATTCACGCGCTCAGCACCCTCACCAAGAATAAACAAACGCAGATCGGGGTGCGCCCTGGATGCCTGGGCAAAGGCATCGATCAGATAATCGAAACCCTTGCTAGCGACCAGGCGCCCGACAGCGCCCATTACCCTGACCCCGTCCGTACTCACCCCCAGTGTCTGCCGAGCCTGTTCACGTGCGAACAGTGCGGCTTCAAAGCACGAGGGCTCAAGCGCGCTGCGCAACACGGTCACCGGCAAGCCTGTAGTGCCTTGCAGTGCATCGGCAAGCGTGCGAGAAACGGCAACCAACGTCAGCTGAGAGGTAGGGAGGGACTTGAGCAACGAGACATCAGCCGTACTCAGACGTGTCTCGCCATGAAAAAGGACGGCAACCCGGACACTGGGCAAGCTGCGCAGGACCGGGAGCAACAAGCGCGCTACACCCACACCGTCGAGCAGCACCGCACCGGCATCAGCCTCCAGCAAGGCCTTGCGAAAACGCGCGCGCAACCAAGGGCCAAGCAGTTTCCAGACGTGCCGCCCCTTGATCAAGCGCGAGGACAGGTTCCATTCCAGGCTTGGCGATCCAGCACTGTCGGACAAGGCACGGCCTTGCAGCAACCAGTTGATGACTGAAGTTCCGGGCGCCGCCAGCGAAAGAATCTGCTGATGGACCTTGTGCACTGAAACAAAAGGCGAGCCACCAGCCCACATGATGTTGATCACGTTCATGAGGCAGCACACTCTGCTTCACGCCATACGAAAATGACACAGGCGAACGCATCCACTGAAAAAGCCAATGTCATCTCCATTGATAAAATCCATTCCACACTTTACTGCACAATCCGAACAGCGCGCATGAACACGACGAATACATGACGCCAAAAAGGCAGGATATTGCCACAAACCGAGCGCCTGATGCGGAGCAGTTCTGCCCTTCGCCGCCTGCACCTGGCTAACCCCACAAGCGCAAAAGGCTCAGGTTGAAGTAATCGAAGACGTTACGCCGGCATGCCTGCTGAAACCAGGGCATACCGGCACATTGCCTGGGCCACTCAGAAACCCAGGCTTAGCCGTAGGCGCTGCCAACCGGTCAACGCCGGGCGAGGCCGAAGAGGCGGTTGCAACTGCTCGACAATGCTGCGTCCGACCTGAGCAAAACTGAAGCGCGAAACCGCAAGATCACGGCCGTTGGCAGCAATACGCTGCGCCAGCGCAGGATCTGCACGCAGGATGTTCAACTTTTCCTGCAACTGGGGAATGCTGCCATACAGCACGACGTTGTGCATATCCTGCAAACCCAGCGCACGGTTTTCGGCATCGCCCTGATCGTAAGCGAGCAGTACGCAGCCACACGCCATGGCTTCGAAGTTCTTGATCATGTACTCGCCCATGCCAACATCAGCGCTTACAAAAAAACGAATCCGGTTAAGCGTATCGCAGTACTCTTCACCCGATTTTGTTCGGGTAACGACCAGATTTTCGACCTGAGCCAGTTCATCGAGCAAGGCTTTGCGACCGCTGTAGGCAACGCTGTTGGTGCTGCCAACGAATGCCAACTCGATGTCCCGCTCACGCCCCTGATCAGCCAGCAACTGCTGGTCATACCCCTTGGGCACGAACACCGCATCAAACCCTTCCTGCCGCAGACGCTCGCTGACCATGTAGCCGGAGCTGATCACGCGCGCCCAAGGCAGCTTGCGATAATGCTTGCTGAAAGCACCGGTGTACTTGCAGGGAATGTAATTCTGGTAAGCATCGTGCTCGAGGATGACCAGGTTGGGAACCGTACGAATGAAACCGACCTGGCGGATCTCCTGCTTGAAGCGCAGGAAGAAAATGATCCGGTCATACTGGCTGACGTCGATTTCACGGCGAAAGTACGCACGTAGATTGCGCTGATCGGCGCTGGTCAACCAACGCAGGTCGCACTCGCAATGCTCAGCAACCCCTTCGTACAAGCGATCCAGAATGGCCCGCTGTTCCTTCTGCACCAGAAATAGAACTTTCATTGTCTTCCTTACGGCGCATGCGCTACCGCTATCAATCACGCCCTGGACCTACAGATCCCGGCGCCAGAACAATTCATGTCGACGCACTGCTTTACGGAAAAACTCATTCTCACCGTAGGGCGACGCTTTGCGGCCTGCCAGCCAGCGCTGCAACAGGCGTCGCAGGCGCCGCTTGAACGGGGGAGCAGGCTGCAGGTCATGCATCATGCCCAGCGCCATGGCCTTGTCACGCTGTGCATTCAGATCAAGCACCAGGCTATGCGGAGTCCAGCCTTGGCCAGCCTCCATTTGCGGTGGCAACGCCACGCCTGCACCGCTGTCGCCCATCGGCCAACGATCGTTGTCATGCAGGTGGTTGGCGTAGCACAACAGGGTTTCAGGCTGCCATTCAAGGCCTTGCAAGGCTTCAAGCACCGCCGCCTGAGCGCACACGTGATCGGGGTGAGGGTCGAGTGTCGGGTGCGGCATCACCAGCACCTGTGGACGCGCCAGCACAATCAGCGCTCGCAAGTCAGCCAGCAGGTTGTTCCAGGTCGGAGCACCATCGTGATCGCCTGGCAAGGCAAGACTATTGAACTGCCGGAACAGCCGCGTGTCGGCCATCTCTGCTTCCCGAGAAGCCATCGGCTGATCCGGTGCAGCTTGCATAGCAGGCAACTGCAGGCAGAAGTACCCCAGCTGGACGCACTGCGCCTGCGGTACACCCGCCCAGCGTGGCACCGCAATACTGTCCCAGGCACGCAGACGCCCCTTGAGGCGTGCAGCTTCGGCACGCTCAAGGCCCATCTGCTGGTAATGCTCTGCCTCGATCTCACCCGCCGTCAGTGTCACGATCCAGGATTCTGCGGCCTTGCTGTAAAGGCCATAGGCGGCCAGCTCGGCATCATCGGCATGGGGCGCAATGACCATGACCCGCCGCGGGTACAGGTCACCGCTGCGCACAACCCACAGTTGCGATGCTTCCAGCACCCGACAATGCCGGCCACGCAGGCGCAGATTACCTGCCATTACAGCCGTCGCCTGGCCCGTCAGGTTGAGGTAGCGTACGCCTCGCACACCGCGCTCGAACGTCTGCAGGTCCGGGACGTCACCGCCCAGCACCTCGACGGCAGGGTCGAAGAAACGCCCTAGCCAGGTACATTTCAGGCGGACCTGAAGAATCAATGTTTCGTCACCCGTTACTGGCAATGGCTGAGTCACGCGCAGGCCCTGGCCGGCCAGTGACACCGCAACCGGCTCACAGCCTTCAGGGAAGGTGTACTGGTAATCCTCGGCTGGCGAATAGAACAAGTGGTCGGCGAACCACGCTTCGTGGGCCACCCACAGCAGCGGCAACAGCACCAGTGGCAACCACCAGTGAACGCCGACACCCACGCCGAGCAGCACGAGCAGGCCGAGCAGCAAGCCCAGGCGCTTGTTGCGCCGATGGCGCTTGAGCAACTGTTGCTTGCGGCTCACACCTGAAACACCGGAACGGGGTTGCACCATCGGTCCTTGTACTCGCGATCGGAACGACCGAAAGAAAACCGCAACGGCTTGTTCCGCGCACGGGCGTCTTCCCAGGCGCTCTGTGTGTTGAGGAAGCTCAATACGCTGCCAGGGCTGAACGCCTTGGTTTCGGGATCGACACCGCCATTGACGTACTCAACGCTGATCCATTCCGGCGCTTCAACCCGATACACCAATTGAATGGCGATGGGGGCACCGTCAAGAAACAACACCGAACCGATCAACAGCTCACGCAAGCGCTCAAGCACTTCGGCCATACGCTCGGCACCCGTGGCCGGGAACGTCCAGCGGCGCTGGAACAGGTCGCAGTACATGGCCGCTAGCTCCGCACTGCTGAAGTCGGTCACAGGACGAACCTGCCCACCCGCCTCTTCCAGCAGACGCAACTCGCGGCGCTGGTTGTAACGGAATTTCTTCGACAGGTCTTCCGGGGTCCTGGCCATGGCCAAGGACTCCACTTGCGGTTTGAGGTTGGCGAAACGGCCCTGATTCAACTCGGAGAGGTAACGCCCGGCATGCCGCAGCGGCACCTGAGCATCGGCCGCAGCAGGCAGAATCAACTCGGCATTACCCAAGTCGAACAAGCCTTTCTTGCCCGCACGCTTGAGCACGTCCTTGGACAGCGCCAGGTAGCGCCCCCAGGTTGGAATCACCGCCTTCAGCTCACCCTGTGCTTCCCAGGCCAGGTAGCGCACCGGGATCTCGGCAAGGTCGGCCAATTGCGCGACCACCAACGGGTGAGTGGCAACGCTGCCACCAAAACGCTGCCAGGCCTGTTCATAGGCAGCAGCATCTACTTCGTGCCAGCCACGTTCGCGCCAGCCTTTGATTCGATTGAGCATCAAGCCTCCGCAGCCAATGCGCTGACGGCTGGCAGCTGCCAGAAGGACTCACGTACGGCAACATCGGAAAAACGTTCACGCAGACGCTGCAGCATGCGCTCGGCGCAGGCCTGGCGTTGCGACTCATCCAGGCCGGCCAGGTGCTGCAGCCCTTGAGCAAGGCGCTCGGCATCACCCAGCGGGAACAGAATACCGACCCCCTCGACGACCTCCTTTGCCCCACCACAAGCTGTCGCCAACAGCGGCAAGCCAGCAACCATGGCCTCCAGCAGAACCATCCCGAACGGCTCGTGATCGGAGCTCAGGGCAAAAGCATCGAATGCGCGGAAATAGCGACGACCGTCTGCTACCTGGCCCAGGAAATCGACCTGTCCGGCGATTCCCAGTTCGGCAGCCAGCGCCTTGAGGCTCTCGTCCAGGCGCCCCTTGCCCATGATCGCCAGACGAGCACCGGCCGGCAGCCCCGGCAGCGCCTTGGCAAAGCCGCGCAGCAGCGTGGCCTGGTCCTTGTCCGGGTGCAGGCGACCGACGTTGGCGACGATCCAGGCCTGCGGGTCCAACCCCAGGGCCTGACGCGCTTCGGCAGCAGGCAACAAGCTCGCCTGCAGCGCCTCGATGTCGACACGGTTGTAAAGGGTCTGGATACGCTGCTCCGGCCACTTGGGCAAACAGTGGCGCATGTCGTCGCGCACTGCATCAGAGACGCCGAGCAGGCTCAGGCGTCGACGGAACAGGTTGGCAAATAACTGCCGGCTGCCACGCTTGTAATCGCTGAATGCGTGATGCACTCCGATCACCGGCACATTCGTCGCCAGCAAGGCCACATAGATCGGCTTGAAACGGTGGGCAATGCAGAAGCTGAAACGGCGGCTGGAAGCGATCCGGCGCAATGCGCGAATCGCCCCCAGCTTCAGGCCGCGAATGGCCTTCGAGCTGAATTCCATGAACAGCACTTCGTCAGACGCACAGCCAGCAGCCACCTGTGGATCGGCAGCACCGGTCAGGAAAACCGTGGTAACCCGGTAACCCGTGCCCGCAAACAGGCTGGCATACTGACGGGCACAGTCCAGGAACGGCCCGTCATAACCATGACAGAACTGCAGGACATGCCGCTCAGCCGATGGTGTCATAACTGTCCGCACCGTCCTTGACCACCAGAATGTCTTCCATGATCAGGTATTGCAGGTCGGAGCCGAAGAACATGTTCAAGGCGTCGGTCGGCGAGCAGATCATCGGTTCGCCACGACGGTTGAGCGAGGTGTTCAGCGACACACCGTTACCCGTCAGGTCTTCCAGCGCTTTCATCATGTCGTAGTAACGCGGGTTGTACTCACGCTTGAGTACTTGTGCCCGCGAAGTGCCGTCTTCATGGACAACTTCCGGCACGCGGGTTTTCCACTCTTCCGCCACTTCAAAGGTGAAGGTCATGAATGGCGCCGGGTGATCGACCTTGATCATCTGCGGGCCGACCGTGTCGAGCATCGACGGGCAGAATGGCCTCCAGCGCTCGCGGAACTTGATCTGCTCGTTAATCCGGTTAGCCACGCCCGGCACGCTCGGGCAGCCGATGATCGAACGACCACCCAGGGCACGTGGCCCAAACTCCATGCGGCCCTGGAACCAGGCCACCGGATTGCCGTCGACCATGATCTTGGCGATGCGCTGCGGCATGTCGTCGATCTTGCGCCATTTTGGCTGGCTCGGATGACGGGCACAGGCGGCGATCACGTCCTCGTTGGAGTACGCAGGGCCGAGGTAGACGTGCTCCATCTTCTCGACCGGAACGCCACGGGCGTGCGACACATAGGCCGCCGCACCGACAGCGGTACCGGCGTCACCGGAAGCCGGTTGAACGAACAGTTCCTTCAGGTCCGGACGGGCAATGATCTTCTGGTTCAGCTTGACGTTCAGCGCACAACCACCGGCAAACGCCAGCTTGCCGGTTTCCTTGAGGATGTCGCCCAGGTAATGGTCGATCATCTGCAACGCCAGTTTTTCGAACAGCGCCTGCATGCTGGCCGCATAGTGGATGTACGGCTCGTCGGCGATATCGCCTTCACGCTTCGGCCCCAGCCACTCGATCAGTTTTGGCGAGAAGTAGAAGCCCTTGCCCTTCTCTTTATGGCGGCGCAGGCCGATGACGTTGGCGTATTCGGTGTTGATTTCCAGCTCGCCATTCTCAAAGCTGGCCAGGCGCGAGAAGTCATACTTGCTGGCATCGCCATACGGCGCCATGCCCATGACCTTGAACTCGCCATCGAGCATTTCGAAACCGAGGAACTCGGTGATCGCACCGTAAAGGCCACCGAGGGAGTCCGGATCGAAGAACTCCTTGATCTTGTGAATCTTGCCGTTTTCGCCATAGCCGAAGAACGTGGTGGCGTACTCGCCCTTACCGTCGATCCCGAGGATCGCAGTCTTCTCCTTGAAGCCAGAGCAGTGGTAAGCGCTGGAAGCGTGAGCCAGGTGGTGCTCGACCGGCTCGATCTTGATCTTCTTCGGATCAAAGCCCAGTTGCTCCAGGCACCAGACGATTTTCTTGCGGTAACGCTTGTAGCGGCGGTTGCCCATCAGAATCGCGTCAAGGGCACGATCAGGGGCATACCAGTAACGCTTGGCGTAGTGCCAGCGAGCCTTGCCGAACAGGCTGATCGGGGCAAACGGAATCGCGACGACATCGACGTCGGACGGTTTGATCCCGGCCTGCTCCAGGCAGAACTTCGCCGATTCGTAGGGCATGCGGTTCTTTGCATGTTTATCGCGCACGAAGCGCTCTTCTTCAGCGGCAGCAATCAGTTTGCCGTCGATATACAGGGCCGCGGAAGGATCATGGCTAAGGGCGCCGGACAGGCCAAGAATCGTCAATGCCAAGGGTCTAGCCTCTTCAAACTTTTAAAATGTGCCCCTGCGCGTGTGGCAAGCGGCAGCCAAAGAGCGGGATTATAACGTAAAGCAGCGCGCAACCCAGCACTGCGCGCCGACTCATTCAGCGATCAACCAGTCCATACGCCAGCTGCCTTGTGTCTGACCGAGTACTTGCGCAAGCCATGGCAGCAGCTCGCGCAACTCCTCTTCCAGCCCCCATGGCGGATTGGCAATGGCCAGGCCGGAACCGTTCAGGCTTTGCGGGGTATCCAAGGGATGCACCAGCAATTCAACCCGCAGCAGTTTCGGCGCCCCTGTACTGGTCAGGTCCTGATAAAAGCGCGTCAGTTGACGCTCTTCCTTGATCGGGTACCAGATCGCCGCGACGGTCTGTCGCATACGGCCGATGGCCTCTTTCATGGCCTGACTGCATCGCTTGAGCTCATCGAGTTGCTCAAAAGGCGGGTCGATCAGCATCACCGCACGCTTCTCCTGAACGGGCAGCAAGGCACGCGGCACGTGCCAGCCTTCGCCAAGGTGCACTGCAACGCGTCGATCACCTTTCATGTTCTCTTTGAGCAGACGACCGTCTTCCGGGTGTTTTTCGTTGAGCAGCACGCGATCCTGATCACGCACCAGACGCCGCGCCAGCTCAGGCGAACCCGGGTAATAGCGCAATTCGCCATCCCGGTTCATGCGCTTGAGGATGCGCAGGTAATCGGCAGCCAACTCGGGCAGGTCGTCACGCCCCCACAGGCGCCCGATACCCTCAAGGTACTCGCCGGTGCGTGTCGCCTGATCGCCCTGCAAGTCATACAAGCCAAGGCCGGCGTGGGTATCGATGTAGGCGAACGGCTGCTCCTTGCGCGACATCAGCGCAATGAGGCGGGTCAACACAAGGTGTTTGAAGACGTCGGCATGGTTGCCGGCGTGGAAGGCGTGACGATAGTTCATGGCAACTCCTGCAAGGCCGACAAGTTTACCCTGTCGCAGGGGCCAGGCAAAACGACAACGGCCCGACCTCTGGAAGAGATCGGGCCGTTGTCAGGCACAGACCAGCATTAACCGATCAATGACCCTTCTTGAACGCCTCGTCGGCCTTCTCAAAACGGGCAACCATACCTTGCGACGGACGACCCAGGGTGCTGACCAGCACGATTGCCAGGGCGCCCAGGATGAAGCCCGGGATGATTTCGTACAGCCCCAGCAGGGCGAAATGCTTCCAGACAACCACGGTAATCGCACCGACCAGGATACCGGCCAGCGCACCATTACGGGTCATGCCTTTCCACAACACGGAGATCAGTACCACAGGACCGAAAGCAGCGCCGAAGCCCGCCCAGGCATAGCTCACCAGGCCCAGTACCTTGTTCTCAGGGTTGGCGGCGATGCCAATCGCAATCAGCGCTACGGCCAGCACCATTAGACGACCGACCCAGACCAGCTCAAGCTGAGAAGCACTCTTGCGCAGGAAAGCCTTGTAGAAGTCTTCGGTCAACGCACTGGAGCACACCAGCAGTTGGCAGCTCAGGGTACTCATTACGGCAGCCAGAATAGCCGACAGCAGCACGCCTGCGATCCATGGGTTGAACAGGATCTTGGCCAGCTCGATGAACACACGCTCATGGTTCTCGGTCACAGGGCCGGCCAGATCAGGGTGCGCCGAGAAGTAGGCAATACCGAAGAAACCGACGGCACAGGTACCGACCAGGCACAGGATCATCCAGGTCATGGAGATACGGCGAGCCTTGGCGATCGACTTGACCGAATCTGCCGCCATGAAGCGCGCCAGGATGTGCGGCTGACCAAAGTAACCCAGACCCCAACCCATCAGCGAAATGATGCCGACAAAGGTAGTGCCTTTGAGCATGTCGAAGTTCGCCGGGTCTTGCGCTTCGATGGCCAGGAAGGTCGTATCGACGCCACCGGTGGCGAGCAGAACAATGATCGGCGTCAGAATCAGCGCGAAGATCATCAGGGTCGCCTGGACGGTATCGGTCCAGCTCACAGCCAGGAAACCACCAACAAAGGTGTAGGCGATCGTGGCGGCTGCACCTGCCCACAGGGCAGTTTCATAGGACATGCCGAAGGTGCTTTCGAACAGACGGGCACCTGCAACGATGCCGGAAGCACAGTAGATCGTGAAGAACACCAGAATCACCACCGCGGAGATGATCCGCAGCAGGCCGCTCTTGTCTTCAAAACGGCTGGTGAAGTAGTCCGGCAGGGTCAGCGCGTCACCGTTGTATTCGGTTTGAACACGCAGGCGCCCGGCAACGAACAGCCAGTTCAGGTAGGCACCGATGATCAGGCCGATAGCGATCCAGGCCTCCGACAGACCCGACATGTAGATCGCGCCTGGCAGGCCCATCAGCAGCCAGCCGCTCATGTCCGAGGCACCCGCCGAGAGCGCGGTTACCACGCTACCCAGGCTGCGGCCGCCCAGAATGTAGTCGGAAAGGTTGTTGGTGGAGCGATAGGCCATGAAGCCGATCAGCACCATCGCCAAGATGTAGATCACGAAGGTGATCAGGGTTGGGTTGCTTGCACTCATGATGTTGCGCCCTGGAATTTGTTTTTATGGTAGCCGCAGTTGGCTGATGCCGCCGGCAAAGCCGTTCATTCCCTGAACGCTCGTCACGGGTAGCACTGAAGCCCAACCGCGCATGGAGTGATGCGAAGACTTCCAGATAAAGCCCCGCACGGGTACACCTGACCTCAAGCGAGGTTGCACCGAGGCCGCGAATGCTATGCAACAACGCAAAGAAGGTGCAACCAATTTCTGCAATCCAGTTGCACCTCGTCGGATATTTCCGATGACGACCACTTTTTGCTCCCTTATGGAGCAAAAAGCACGATCTACAGAAGTAAATGCACCCTAAACAGCCAAAACGGCTGAGCCCCTCAAACTGTCGGACGAGCTGCACTTTTTTTGTACGAAAATTGGGTTGCACCAGGTTGCACCCTGACCCCGCCACAGCTAATCTTTGCGCCAGCTAGTGCCACATCACGTGGCGATAATGAGGATAAGAAATGGCGACGACCACCCTAGGGGTCAAACTCGACGACCCGACCCGTGAGCGACTCAAAGCAGCTGCGCAGTCCATTGACCGCACGCCGCACTGGTTGATCAAACAGGCGATTTTCAATTACCTGGAAAGGCTCGAGGGTGGCGCCACCCTGACCGAACTCGCCGGACAGGCCCACAACCACGCTGACGAAGCCGGCGAAGTGCAACCTGATCACGCTCACCAGTGCTTCCTCGAGTTCGCCGAAAGCATCCTGCCGCAGTCCGTTCTGCGCTCGGCCATTACATCGGCCTATCGCCGCCCCGAGCAGGAAGTCGTGCCGATGCTGCTGGAGCAGGCTCGCCTGCCGGCAGCCATGGCCGATGCCGCCAACAAACTGGCCGCCGGTATCGCCGAGAAGCTGCGTAACCAGAAGAGCGCCAGCGGTCGCGCCGGTGTCGTTCAGGGCCTGCTGCAGGAGTTCTCCCTGTCGTCCCAGGAAGGCGTAGCACTGATGTGCCTGGCCGAAGCGCTGCTGCGCATCCCGGACAAAGGCACCCGTGACGCCCTGATCCGCGACAAGATCAGCACCGGCAACTGGCAGCCGCACCTGGGCAACAGCCCGTCGCTGTTCGTCAACGCGGCCACGTGGGGCTTGCTGCTGACCGGCAAACTGGTCTCGACCCACAACGAATCCGGCCTCACCGCTTCGCTCAGCCGCATCATCGGCAAGAGCGGCGAGCCGATGATCCGCAAGGGCGTCGACATGGCCATGCGCCTGATGGGCGAGCAGTTCGTCACCGGCGAAACCATTGCCGAAGCGCTGGCCAACGCCACTCGCTTTGAAGCCAAAGGCTTCCGCTACTCCTACGACATGCTTGGCGAAGCCGCACTGACCGAGCATGACGCACAGAAATACCTGGCCTCTTACGAGCAGGCGATTCACTCGATCGGCAAGGCTTCTCACGGCCGTGGCATCTATGAAGGCCCGGGCATCTCGATCAAGCTCTCGGCCCTGCACCCTCGTTACAGCCGTGCCCAGTACGAGCGCGTGATGAACGAGCTGTACCCGCGCCTGCTGTCGCTGACCCTGCTGGCCAAGCAGTACGACATCGGCCTGAACATCGACGCCGAGGAAGCCGACCGCCTGGAGCTGTCGCTGGACCTGCTCGAGCGCCTGTGCTTCGAACCACAACTGGCGGGCTGGAACGGTATCGGTTTCGTTATCCAGGCTTATCAGAAGCGCTGCCCGCACGTCATCGACTACGTGATCGACCTGGCACGCCGCAGCCGTCACCGCCTGATGATCCGCCTGG
The DNA here is from genome assembly GCF_002753995.1 of Pseudomonas sp. HLS-6. Lineage (NCBI taxonomy): Bacteria > Pseudomonadati > Pseudomonadota > Gammaproteobacteria > Pseudomonadales > Pseudomonadaceae > Pseudomonas > Pseudomonas sp. HLS-6. The sequence continues at coordinate 546,973 of NZ_CP024478.1, read as the reverse complement.
TGAAAGGCGCGTACTGGGACAGCGAGATCAAGCGCGCCCAGGTCGAAGGCCTGGAAGGCTACCCGGTCTACACCCGCAAGGTGTACACCGACGTTTCCTATATCGCCTGCGCCCGCAAGCTGCTGTCGGTACCGGAAGCCATCTACCCGCAGTTCGCCACCCACAACGCCCACACCCTGTCGGCCATCTATCAGATCGCCGGGCAGAACTACTACCCGGGTCAGTACGAGTTCCAGTGCCTGCACGGCATGGGTGAACCACTGTACGAGCAAGTCGTGGGCAAGGTTGCCGATGGCAAGCTGAACCGTCCATGCCGCGTGTATGCACCTGTCGGTACCCACGAAACGCTGCTGGCCTACCTGGTTCGCCGCCTGTTGGAAAACGGCGCGAACACCTCGTTCGTCAACCGTATTGCCGACCACTCCATCTCCATTCAAGAGCTGGTGGCCGACCCGGTTGCAACCATCGAGCGCATGGCCACCCAGGAAGGCAGCGCTGGCTTGCCGCACCCACGCATTCCATTGCCGCGCGAACTGTATGGCAGCGAGCGGGCGAACTCCGCCGGCATCGACATGGCCAACGAACACCGCCTGGCTTCGCTGTCCTGTGCTCTGCTCAGCAGCGCCCACAACAACTGGTTGGCGGCACCGATGCTCGGTTGCGCTGCCAGCGCAGGCACTCAGCAGCCGGTACTGAACCCCGCCGATCATCGCGATCAGGTCGGTCACGTTCAGGAAGCCAACATCGAAGACGTCGACAACGCCATTCAGTGTGCATTGAATGCCGCACCGATCTGGCAGGCCACGCCTCCGGCAGAACGCGCCGCCATTCTGGAGCGCGCCGCCGACCTGATGGAAGCCGATATCCAGCCGCTGATGGGCCTGCTGGCTCGCGAAGCTGGCAAGACCTTTGCCAACGCCATCGCCGAAGTGCGTGAAGCCGTAGACTTCCTGCGCTACTACGCAGTGCAGGCACGCAACGACTTCAGCAACGACGCCCACCGCCCACTGGGCCCAGTGGTCTGCATCAGCCCGTGGAACTTCCCGCTGGCAATCTTCAGCGGTCAGGTGGCAGCTGCGCTCGCCGCAGGCAACCCGGTACTGGCCAAGCCTGCCGAACAAACCCCGCTGGTCGCAGCGCAAGCGGTACGCCTGCTGCTCGAAGCCGGCATTCCAGAAGGCGTGCTGCAACTGCTGCCAGGCCGCGGCGAAAGCGTCGGTGCCCGCCTGGTTGGTGACGAGCGCGTCAAAGGTGTCATGTTCACCGGTTCCACCGAAGTCGCGCGTCTGCTGCAACGCAACATCGCCGGTCGTCTCGACAACCAGGGCCGTCCGATTCCGCTGATCGCCGAAACCGGTGGCCAGAACGCCATGATCGTCGACTCCTCGGCACTGACCGAACAAGTGGTCATGGACGTGGTGACGTCGGCCTTCGACAGCGCCGGTCAACGTTGCTCGGCACTGCGCGTGCTGTGCCTGCAGGAAGACTCGGCTGACCGCGTGATCGAAATGCTCAAGGGCGCCATGGCGGAATACCGCATGGGCAACCCGGAACGTCTGTCCGTGGACATTGGCCCGGTGATCGACGCCGAAGCCAAGGCCGGCATCGAGAAGCACATCCAGGGCATGCGCGAGAAAGGCCGCTCGGTCTATCAAGTGGCTATCGCCGATACCGAAGAATGCAAACGCGGCACCTTCGTCATGCCGACACTGATCGAGCTGGAAAGCTTCGATGAGCTGCAACGCGAGATCTTCGGCCCGGTACTGCACGTCGTGCGCTACAAGCGCAAGGAGATGGACCAACTGATCGACCAGATCAACGGCTCCGGTTACGGCCTGACCCTGGGCGTGCACACCCGTATCGACGAGACCATTGCCAAGGTCGTCGGCAGCGTCAACGCCGGCAACGTCTACGTCAACCGCAACATCGTCGGCGCCGTGGTCGGTGTACAACCGTTCGGCGGTGAAGGCCTGTCGGGCACCGGCCCGAAAGCAGGTGGCCCGCTGTACCTGTACCGCCTGCTGTCGACCCGTCCGGCCAACGCCATCGAACAATCGTTCAAGCGTACCGACGGCGAAAACACGCCAGACACCCAGATGCACGACAGCCTGACCAAGCCACTGCAGGCCCTGAAAGCCTGGGCTGGCAGCAACCAGATGGTCGAGCTGGGCGCACTCTGCGAGCAGTTTGCCGAGCAGTCGCAAAGCGGGATCACACGCGTCCTCACCGGCCCGACCGGCGAGCGCAACAGCTACACCATCCTGCCACGCGAGCATGTACTGTGCCTGGCCGAAGGCGAAGCTGACCTGCTGACGCAACTGGCGGCGGTACTGGCGGTCGGTAGTTCGGCGGTATGGCCAGACAATGCACTGGGCAAAACCCTGCGCACTCGCCTGCCAAAAGACGTACAAGCCCGCATCAAGCTGGTGGCCGAGTGGAACAAGGACGACGTCGTATTCGACGCTGTTCTGCACCACGGCGACTCCGACCAACTGCGCAGCGTTTGCGAGCAGGTGGCCAAGCGTGCCGGTGCCATCGTCGGCGTCCAGGGCCTGTCCTCGGGCGAAACCACGATTGCTCTGGAGCGCCTGGTGATCGAACGTGCACTGAGCGTCAACACCGCTGCAGCGGGTGGTAACGCGAGCCTGATGACCATCGGCTAAGCGATTCGCACCCAAACAAGCAAAAGAGGCGCGTTCGCGCACCTCAGACAGCTGACAAACCCCCGCTCTTTAGCGGGGGTTTGTTTTTCAAGCCAAAGACAGTAACCGCCACAGCGTGCTGGCGCTAACCACTGTGGAAGTTGGCTTTATCAGCAAGCTGCAGCGCGCCCACCAAACGTGCGAAGACTCCAGAATTTCATTAGTTCAGACGCAATAGCCAACACCACCATTAACACCGTGCTACGGTCCGGAAAAAATTGAGCACCCAGCACTAAAACCGACACTGAGGGCGCAATGAAAAAAATCCTCAAGGGCATCTGCAAGTAGCCAACCCACCTCGCGGCATCTCGCTGGGCCAAGAATAAAAAACAGCTAACAAATAACGACACCTGCAGCACCCAATTCAGCACGAGCTTCAGCGCTTGGGCAGGCCCCAGGTCACCCCAATAAGCCAATGTCATTTCCCACGCGGCCAGGTACGGCACTTTGTCGTGCCGTAGATTTGTCGTCACGTACAACGCGATGTAGAGAACATCAAACCATCCCCATGCAAACCACACCGTCGACTTGCAGCCACTGTCTTTTGCGCTCATTCAGTACAAACCTTTCTTCTGCCCACATTGGCGCTTCGGCCGAACGTGACACGCTGACGTAAGTTGAAGTTCGCGTATTTCGATTTGCACGGCTGCGACCTAGAGACGTGTTGGTTTGCCATCAAGCCAGATCGAACAATCCCTTTGATGTAGTCCGCATCCCAGCGGCAAGTAGGACGCATCCCAAACCCCAAAAAAGGCACTCAATGCACAGCGCGCTTTTTCCTCACCCGGAAAGTAACGGGCTGCCATAATGAGCGCGCATCACGAGTGGTTCTGAGGGGGAGCCACCGCGCGCACGGAGGTTCACCCATGTTCGATGTCACCGCATTGCTGCGCCAGCGCTTCGCAGCCTTGCGCAGCACCGCCGAATTCTTCTCGCTGCGCTATGTGCAGGAGTCCCGACAACACCTGTCGGTACGCAAGAACGTCGCCGAGCCACCCAGCCTGGGTTGCGATGAAGGGGCGATGCTGACAGTACGCCTCAACGGCGTGGAAGCCTATGCAGCAACCGCCGACCTGTCCCAGGCGGGCCTGCAACGCGCGCTGGAGCAGGCCGAAACACTGGCCCGAAGCATCAACGGCCACGCCCTGCTCAACCTGAGCCTGCAGCCGGTGACCAGCGCTCAGGCCGACTACTGCTCCCCCAACCTTGCGCAGCCGTTTCCCAGCCTTAGCGACTGCTATGCGCTACTGGCCAGCGAATCAGCCAGCGTACCGGCGGACTCGCGCCTGGTGAATTGGCAGGCCAGCCTGGGCATCACCACGGTCGAACAGATTTACCTGAACAACGCTGGCGCGCAGCTGCGCCAGGCCCAGCGCTTCGTTTATCCAGGGTTCGGGGTCACCGCCTTTGACGGTCAGGACAGCCAAAGCCGCAGCCTGGGCCGGGAAAATTTCGGCCAGCAGGGCGGGTTCGATGTGATCGAGCGTTGCGGGCTGATAGGTGCCGGCGCCTTGGTCGCCGACCAGGCACTGCAACTGCTGCTGGCACCCAATACGCCCAGCGGCGTGCGCGACCTGCTGTTGATGCCCGACCAGATGATGCTGCAGATCCACGAGTCCATCGGCCATCCACTTGAAATGGACCGCATCCTCGGTGACGAGCGCAACTACGCAGGCACCAGCTTCGTCAACGCCAGCGACTTCGGCCATTTACAGTACGGCTCCACGTTGCTGAATGTCACCTTCGATCCCGATATCCCGGAACAACTGGCCAGCTATGCCCATGACGATGATGGTACGCCGGCACACAAGACCTTCCTGATCCGTGACGGCCTGCTGCTACGCCCCCTGGGCAGTGCGTTGTCGCAGTTCCGCTCCGGCCTCGATGGCGTTGCCAACAGCCGCGCCTGTGGCTGGAACCGTGCACCGATCGACCGCATGGCCAACCTCAATATCGAGCCGGGCGAACAGAGCCTGGCGCAACTGATCAGCGGCATCGAACACGGCATTCTGATGAAAACCAACCGTTCGTGGTCCATCGACGATGCGCGCAACAAGTTCCAGTTCGGCTGCGAGTGGGGCCAGTTGATCGAAAACGGCGAGCTCAAGGGCGTGGTCAAGAATCCAAATTATCGGGGCGTTTCAGCACAGTTCTGGCGCAACCTCAGCGCCGTGGGCGATGCCAGCACCTTCCAGGTACTCGGCACACCTAACTGCGGCAAGGGCGAACCCAACCAGGTGATTCGGGTCGGGCATGCCTCACCGGCCTGCGTGTTCAGCCAGATCGACGTATTCGGAGGAGATGCCTGATGGCCTACCTGGAACATTTCCAACGCCTGGTGAACAGCCTGCGCGATGCCGTGCACGCCCCCGAACACTTCACCCTGAGCTACAGCGCCGAGCAGTCGCATTTCATTCGTTTCAACCATGCCCAGGTCCGCCAGGCCGGCAACGTCGCGCAAGCCAGTGCCAGCCTCAAACTGATCGACAGCGGACGTCAGGCCGACTTTCAACTCACCCTCAGCGGGGACAGCGACGTTGACCTCCAACGCCTGCAGCAGGCCCTGGCACAACTGCGCCAGACCTTGCCGCTGATCCCGGTCGACCCCTACCTGAAACTCAACGAGGCCGTCTGGCATAGCCACAACGTGCAGAACACGCCTCTGCCAGACACCGCCGAGGTACTCGCCCAGATCGCCGCAGGTGCCACGGGGCTGGACCTGGTCGGGATCTACGCCGCAGGCCCGATCTGCCGAGGCTTCGCCAGCTCATTTGGCGCCTTTGGCTGGCATCAGGCCAACAGCTTCAACTTCGACTGGAGCCTGTTCCATGCCAACGGGCAGGCCGTCAAAGCCAACTATGCCGGCCAATGCTGGGACGCCGCGACATTGGCCTTGCGCCTGCATCAGGCCCGCGAGCAACTGGACTACCTGGACCGCCCACTCAAGGTCCTCGCACCCGGCCAGTACCGTGCCTACCTGGCGCCCGCAGCGCTGGACGAAATCATCGGCATGCTCTGCTGGGGTGGTTTTTCCGCCCAGGCCATCGCCAACAAGGACAGCCCGCTACAACGTCTTTACGCCAGCGATGCACAGTTGAGCCCGCTGATCGGCATCGCCGAACAGGTCAGCGGCTCGCTCAGCCCGGCGTTCTCCGAGGAAGGCTACCCGCGCAGCGACCTCTCGCTGATCGCACAGGGCAAGGCCCACCAACGACTGGTCGGTGCCCGCAGTGCAGCCGAGTTCGAGTTGCTGGCCAATGGCGCCGACAGCGATGAGTCACCCTGCGCACTGAGCATGGCCCCCGGCGAACTGGCGGCGGATGCAATCCTCGCCCAACTGGGCACGGGCCTGTACATCAGCAACCTCTGGTACCTGAACTACTCAGACCTGCCAGCAGCGCGCATGACCGGCCTGACCCGCTTCGCGACCTTCTGGGTTGAGGACGGGAAAATCCAGGCACCGGTCAGCACCATGCGCTTTGACGACAGCGTCTACAGCCTGCTCGGTACGCAGTTGGAAGCACTGACCTGCGACCGCGAGCTGATCCTGTCGACCAGCACCTATGACCAACGCCAGACCCGCTCTACGCACCTGCCGGGCGCGCTGGTCAAATGCCTGACGCTGACCCTGTGATAGCCGCTTATCGCCGGCAATACCGGCGATAAGGCCCCAGATCGGAGAGAGGTCCTATGCCTGATCGCGCGCCCCTAGACAGCACCACCGCCCGCTGGATCCCCTGGGTGGTGGCCATCGCCTTCTTCATGCAGTCACTCGACGGCACCATCCTCAACACTGCCCTGCCCGCCATGGCCCGCGACTTGGCCGAAGACCCCCTGCGCATGCAGTCCGTCATCATCGCCTACATGCTCACTGTGGCCTTGCTGATTCCCGCGTCGGGCTGGATCGCCGACCGCTTCGGCACCAAACGGATCTTCTTCGGCGCGATTTTGCTGTTCAGTATCGGCTCGCTGCTCTGCGCCTTGGCCGACAGCCTCGGGATGCTGGTCGCCGCACGGGTGATCCAGGGCCTGGGCGGCGCACTGATGCTGCCCGTCGGGCGCCTGGTGGTGTTGCGCGCCTATCCACGCTCCGAGCTGGTGCGGATCATGAGTTTCATCACCATTCCCGGCCTGCTCGGCCCGCTGCTGGGACCGACCTTGGGCGGCTGGCTCGTGGAAATACTCAGCTGGCACTGGATCTTCCTGCTCAACCTGCCCGTCGGGGCGGTGGGTTGCTATGCCGTGTGGAAATTCATCCCCGACTTGCGCGGATCCGAGCGCACGCGTTTCGACGGCATGGGTTTCCTGCTGTTCGGCGCGGCAATGGTGCTGATCACCATTGCCATGGAGGGCTTGGGCGAGCTGCACCTGCCGCATCTGCGGGTGATGTTGCTGCTGTTCGCCGGCATGGCCTGCCTGGCAGCCTATTGGCTGCGCGCCGGCAGTACGGATGACCCGCTGTTCTCGCCCCGATTGTTTCGCACCCGGACCTTTTCGGTGGGTATTCTTGGCAACCTGTTCGCCCGCCTGGGCAGTGGTGCCCTGCCTTTTCTGGTGCCACTGCTGCTGCAGGTCGCGCTGGGCTATTCGCCCGCAGAAGCCGGCATGAGCATGATCCCGCTGGCGGCCGCAGCGATGCTGGCCAAGTCGGTGGCCCAACCCCTGATCGAGCGCCTCGGCTACCGTACGATCCTCACCGGCAACACCCTGCTGCTGGGTGTGCTGCTGGCCAGCATGGGACTGGTCGATGAACAGACACCCTACGCCGTACTGCTGGTCCAATTGGCACTGCTTGGGGCCGTCAACTCGCTGCAATTCACCGCCATGAATACCGTGACCCTGATCGACCTCGACGATGCCAGCGCCAGCAGCGGCAACAGCCTGCTTTCCGTGGTGGCACAACTGTCGCTGAGCCTGGGTGTCGCCTGTGCCGGTGCGCTGCTGGGCGGGTTCACCGCAGCGGGCAGTGCCGAAGGGGTGGAAAGCACACTGGGTGCGTTCCAACTGACCTTCCTGACCATCGGCCTGATGGCCATGTTGGCCGCAGCGATCTTCATGCAGCTTTCAAAGACGGACGGAAGGCGTGCCCGTCGTCTGGAACCTGAAATCGAGCCTTAGGGCGAATGGCCACGAGACTGGTACACTGCGCGACATTTTGTTTTGCAGGCCCGCCTCGTGACCACCATTGCCACCGCCTTCGATACCCTGCCGCTGTCCAGCGCCATGCTGGCCAACCTGAACGCTCTCGGCTACGCCCAGATGACCCCGATTCAGGCCCAGAGCCTGCCGGTGATTCTCAAGGGCATGGACCTGATCGCCCAGGCCAAGACCGGCAGCGGCAAGACCGCCGCTTTCGGCATCGGCCTGCTCAACCCGATCAATCCACGCTACTTCGGCTGCCAGGCCCTGGTGCTGTGCCCAACCCGTGAGCTGGCCGACCAGGTCGCCAAGGAACTGCGGCGGCTGGCCCGTGCCGAAGACAACATCAAGATCCTGACCCTCTGCGGCGGGGTTTCGCTCGGCCCGCAGATCGCCTCGCTGGAACACGGCGCGCACATCATCGTCGGTACTCCGGGGCGAATTCAGCAGCACCTGAGCAAAGGCACCCTGGTGCTCGACGGGCTCAACACCCTGGTACTCGATGAAGCAGACCGGATGCTCGACATGGGGTTCTACGACGCCATCGCCGACATCATCGGGCAAACGCCGAAACGCCGTCAGACCTTGCTGTTCTCGGCAACCTACCCGGCCGGCATCAAGCAACTGTCGGCAGCCTTCATGCGTGACCCGCAGCAGGTCAAGGTTGAAGCCCTGCACGCCGACAACCAGATCGAACAACGCTTCTACGAAATTGATCCGGAACAGCGCCTGGAAGCCGTAACCCGCGTACTCGGGCATTTCCGCCCACAGTCCTGCGTGGCGTTCTGCTTTACCAAACAGCAGTGCCAGGAAGTGGTGGAGCACCTGCAGGCCAAAGGCATCGTCGCCGCGGCACTGCACGGCGACCTGGAACAGCGCGACCGCGATCAGGTCCTGACCCTGTTCGCCAACCGCAGCAGCTCGGTCCTGGTCGCCACCGACGTCGCCGCCCGCGGCCTGGACATCGACGCCCTGGACATGGTCATCAACGTCGAACTGGCCCGTGATGCCGAGATTCACGTACACCGTGTCGGCCGTACCGGACGCGCAGGCGAGAAAGGCCTGGCCGTAAGCCTGGTGGCGCCTGCCGAAGGTCATCGCGCCCAAGCAATCGAAGCCCTGCAAAAGGCGCCGCTGCGCTGGGAACAGCTCGACAGCCTCAAGCCCCAGAGCGGCGCCCCGCTGCTGCCGGTCATGAGCACCCTGTGCATCGCTGCCGGCCGCAAGGACAAACTGCGTCCGGGCGACATTCTGGGTGCCCTGACCGGTGATGCCGGCTTGCCAGGCACTCAGGTTGGCAAGATCGCGATTTTCGACTTCCAGGCCTTTGTCGCAGTGGAACGTGCGGTGGCCAAGCAGGCCTTGCAGCGCCTGAACAGCGGCAAGATCAAAGGGCGCTCGTTGCGCGTGCGGATCGTCTGATCCCATTACCCGAAAAGCCGGCTCCCGCCCCTGCAGGAGCGGGCTTGGCTGGCGACAGGACGACACGGTTTCAGCTTTCAACCCGAGGATTTTGCAGTGCGTTCCACCGAAGTCATCATCATCGGCGCAGGCGCTGCCGGCCTGATGTGCGCCCTGACCGCCGCCAAGCGTGGCCGCCAGGTTGTATTGCTCGACCACGCCAACAAACCGGGCAAGAAAATCCTGATGTCAGGTGGCGGGCGCTGCAATTTCACCAACATGTACACCGAACCGAGCAATTTTCTCTCGCAGAACCCGCATTTCTGCAAATCCGCGCTGGCACGTTACACCCAGTGGGATTTTATCGAGATGGTCAGCAAGCATGGCGTGCCGTACCACGAGAAGAAACTCGGCCAACTGTTCTGCGACCATAAATCCAGCGACATCCTCGACATGCTCCTGGCCGAGTGCGACGCCGCAGGCGCCGAATTGAACATGAACACCCGCATCGATCAGATCGAAAAACTCGAAAGCGGCTATTTGCTGGAAACCAGTGCAGGCAAGCTGCAGTGCCAGTCGCTGGTGATCGCCACCGGCGGTTTGTCGATCCCGACGTTGGGAGCGACCGGCTTTGGTTATCAGGTGGCGCGTCAGTTCGGTCACAGCGTACTGCCGACCCGCGCAGGCCTGGTGCCCTTCACCATCACCGACCAGCTCAAGGCGCTCTGCACCGAGCTGTCCGGCACCTCGGTCGACTGTATCGCCAGCTGCAACGGCGTCAGCTTCCGCGAAAACCTGCTGTTCACTCACCGCGGCCTCAGCGGCCCGGCGATCCTGCAGATTTCCTCATTCTGGGAAGCCGGTGATACGCTGGAAATCAACCTGCTGCCGGACCACGACGCGTTGACCTGGCTGCAACAGCAGCAAGCCGAACGCCCCAACAGCGAGCTGAAAACCCTGCTCGGTGAACTCTTCACCAAGAAAATGGCCAACCTGCTGGCCGAGCAGTGGTTCGTGTCCAAGCCAATGAAACAGTACACCCCGGCTGAACTGGCTCAGGTCGCGGAGAAACTCGGCGCCTGGCAACTGGTTCCCGCCGGTACTGAAGGCTACCGCACTGCCGAAGTGACCCTGGGCGGCGTCGACACCCGCGAGGTGTCCTCCAAAACCATGGAGTCACTCAAGAGCCCTGGCCTGTATTTCATTGGCGAAGTGCTGGATGTCAGCGGCCACCTCGGTGGCTTCAACTTCCAGTGGGCGTGGGCTTCGGCCTACGCCGCCGCACAATTCGTCTAACCTTCGCGGTAGAATCGGCGCATCACGGAACAAATTTTGCTGGGACATTACCGCGACGGCAGCTTGCCGTCGCGACCCGCTCAATTTCGATCACTGCCCTGCAGGCCTGACTCCCGCCATGTCATCCACATCGTTGCGCCATTCACTGCGTCGCCTCTGGGCTCTGGATAAATTCAGCTACAGCATCCGGGTATCGATCGCCCTGACCGGAAGCATGGCGCTGTGTTGGTACCGGGACGAAATGGGCCTGCTGATCCCGCTGTTCCTCGGTATTATTGCCAGCGCCCTGGCAGAAACCGATGACAGCTGGCAAGGCCGACTCAACGCCCTGGCCGTTACCCTGGTCTGCTTTACCGTCGCCGCGCTGTCGGTAGAGATGCTGTTCCCTTACCCCATTGTGTTTGTCTGCGCCATGGCATTGGCGGCCTTCGGCCTGACCATGCTCGGCGCACTGGGCGAACGCTACGGCGCGATCGCCTCGGCGACGCTGATTCTCTCGGTGTACACCATGATCGGTGTCGACCAGCGCGGCGGCGAAGTCACCGACTTCTGGCACGAACCCTTGCTGCTGGTGGCCGGCGCTGCCTGGTACGGCCTGCTCTCGGTTCTCTGGCAGGCCCTGTTCTCCAACCAGCCCGTGCAGCAAAGCCTGGCCCGGCTGTTTCGCGAGCTGAGCCGCTACCTCAAGCTCAAGTCCACGTTGTTCGAGCCGATTCGTCAGTTGGATGTCGAAGCACGACGCCTTGAACTGGCACAACAGAACGGTCGGGTGGTGGCCGCGCTCAATGCCGCCAAGGAAGTCATTCTGCACCGGGTCGGCAATGGTCGCCCCGGCTCGAAAGTCAGTCGCTACCTGAAACTGTACTTCCTCGCCCAGGACATCCACGAGCGCGCCAGCTCGTCGCACTACCCGTACAACGCACTGGCAGAGGCGTTCTTCCACAGCGATGTACTGTTTCGCTGCCAACGCCTGTTGCGCCAACAGGGCGTGGCCTGCCAACAGCTTTCAGAATCGATCCAGCTGCGTCAGCCATTCACCTACGACACAGGCTTTGCCCAGGCCCAGGAAGACCTGCACGCCTCACTCGAGCACCTGCGCAGTCAAAACAACCCAGCCTGGCGCGGCCTGCTCCGTTCGCTTCGCGCCCTGGCGGCCAACCTGGCCACACTGGACCGCCTGCTCAGCGACGCGAGCAACCCCGACAAACTGGCTGACAATAGTGACTCCAGCCTGCTCGACCGCTCGCCCCACAGCCTGGCGGATGTCTGGAATCGGCTACGCCAACAGCTGACGCCGACGTCATTGCTGTTTCGTCACGCGTTGCGCCTGCCGCTGGCACTGTCGATCGGTTATGGCATGGTGCACCTGATCCACCCCACCCAAGGCTACTGGATCATCCTCACCACGTTGTTCGTCTGCCAGCCCAACTATGGCGCCACGCGACGCAAGCTGGTGCAGCGGATCATTGGAACGGGGATTGGCCTTACCGTTGGCTGGGCATTGTTCGACCTGTTCCCCAACCCGCTGATCCAGTCGATGTTCGCAGTTGTCGCCGGCGTGGTGTTTTTCGTCTACCGAACCACCCGCTACACCCTGGCCACGGCAGCGATCACTCTGATGGTGCTGTTCTGTTTCAACCAGATCGGTGACGGCTACGGGCTGTTCTTGCCACGCCTGTTCGATACGTTGATTGGCAGCCTGATCGCCATCCTCGCAGTCTTCCTGTTCCTGCCAGACTGGCAGGGGCGGCGGTTGAACAAGGTGCTGGCCAATACCCTGAGTTGCAACAGCATTTACCTGCGCCAAATCCTCCAACAGTATGCCAACGGCAAGCGCGACGACCTGGCCTACCGCCTGGCGCGCCGCAACGCCCACAACGCCGATGCGGCGCTGTCGACCACCTTGGCCAACATGCTGATGGAGCCCGGGCATTTCCGAAAGGAGGCGGATGTCGGCTTTCGATTCCTGGTGTTGTCGCACACCCTGCTCAGCTACCTTTCAGGCCTCGGCGCCCATCGCGATAGCGTCCTCGCGGCCGAGGCACGTACCGAGCTGGTCGAAGGGGCCGGGGCACGCCTGGCAGACAGCCTCGATGAAATCGCCGTCGGCCTGTCGACCAAACTACCCGTTGCGATTCACAGCGATGACGAGGAAGCCCTCGCCAGCAGACTGGAACAAGTACCCGAAGAAATCGACGAGACCCAACGACTGGTCCAAACCCAGCTGGCCTTGATCTGCCGCCAACTGGGCCCGCTGCGCACCTTGGCGGCGCATCTGATCAAAGAGTCTGCGGCCTGATCACAAACCGTACTGTTTGAGCAGGCGGGCATAGCTGCCATCGGCCCGCATCGCCACGATAGCCTGATCGAACGCGGCAACGATTTGCTGATGACGAGGGTTTTTCAGGCTGACCAGAATGTGCAGGCTGTTTTCACTGAGCGGCTTGCCGAAAAACTCAACGCTGTCGCGAACAGGCGCAGGTTCCTGCTTGAGAAAATGGCGAGCGACGTACTCGTCCTCAAGGGTCAAGCTTACCCGGCTTGCTGCCAGCATTCGCACCGCCACCGAAAAGCTGCGCACCGGAATCTTCTGCAAGCGGCTATCGGCATCGAAGCCGAGGGAGTATGCATAGTCACGAACGACCGCGATCGGATAGGGATACAAATCCGCCAGGCCCTGGAAGGTAATCGCTTCATCCTTGCGCTTGAGCAAGCGTATGCGGTTGGTCAGGTACCCGGCCGAAAATTCCCCGATCCGTGTACGTGAGTCGTTGTACCAGGCATTGACCAGGATGTCGTAACGGCCTTCGCCTACGCCCATCAATGCCCGCGCCCAAGGGGCCTGCTCAAATTCGCTGTCATAGCCGGCACGCTTGAGCGCTGTGGTAACAATCGCCGTAGCCAGCCCGCCCCCTTCCAGGCTGGCATCGGTGAACGGAGGCCAGGCATCCGCCACAAGCTTGAGCTTGTCCGCTGCGATCAGGGGGGACGTTGAGCAAAGCAATCCAAGCAAAACCAAGACTCGAAGCAATACAGACATGCTCAAATCCCTTAGCGAGCACCCTGCCAGCGCCAATGTCCAACTGCCTGAAAATGCACCTGGTGCAAGAACTCTAGAAGGCCCATTCAGATTACACAAAGATGAAGGGCTCGGGCAGCGAAAATAATAGCTATTTGCCTGCACGGTTGATCGGGCGCACAACAGACACAATCCGCCGCAACTTCAGTCTCGTCGTGGGCACAGTGCTCTGCCATGATGAGTCATTGACATCAGGACGAGGCCTATCATGCCCATCGAATGGCTCTGCAAACACCACTCGGACCTTGGCAAGGAACAGCTCTACGCCATCCTCAAACTACGCTCGGAAGTATTCGTCGTTGAACAGAAATGCCCCTATCTGGACATCGACGGGGAGGACCTGGCCAGTGACACCTGCCACTTGATGGCATGGCAGGACGACACGTTGGTGGCTTATCTGCGTCTGCTCGACCCCACATCGCAGGGCGGTGACGTGGTGATCGGTCGGGTGGTGATCGCACCGCACGCACGCGGAAAAGGCTTGGGGCATGAACTGATGGAGCAAGGTTTGAAGCATGCCGAGCAGCTCTGGCCCGACGTGCCGGTGTACCTGTCAGCACAAGCACATCTGCAGGACTACTACGCCCGTCATGGTTTCAAGATCGCAGGTGAGGCCTACCTGGAGGACGGTATTGCGCATGTCGGCATGCGCCGCTAGCCACTGACCTCCACGGCGCATGGCGCAGTCGTCTGCGCAGCGGTATCAGGGATAACCCAGCACCTCGCGGATCTGCCCCAGGTGCTGGAGGACCCACTGAGGATCAATCGCTCCCCAGTCACGAATACGGTAATGCCCGGCATGATTGCGCGCCCCAACCTGCTGTTCGAACTCGCAGAGGATGTCCAGGTCACTCAACGCGGCAATCGTGTCCTGAGCGGTACGCCGTGGCATGCCGGTGGCCTCCATCAGGGCGGGAACGCTGCTGGCGGTCTGGCTGTCGATCAACCAGGCAACGTACAGGCGGCGGTAGAAGCTGGTCTTGGTCTTGCTCACATCCATCGGCAAATCCTTGTCAGTCAGGCCTGGGCAGGCAAATCCCGCCAGGTCAGGTAAACACGCAGGTCAAACTCCAGCTGATGGTAGCCCGGCTGCATGTACTCACAGAGCTGATAGAAGGCCTTGTTGTGCTCGGCCTCCTTGAAGTGCGCCAGCTCATGCACCACGATCATGCGCAGAAACTGCGGGGCCGCCTCCTTGAACAACGAGGCAATACGTATCTCTTTCTTCGCCTTGAGTTTGCCACCCTGCACCCGCGACACCGCCGTGTGCAAGCCCAGTGCCCGGTGGGTCAGGTCGAGCCGGTTGTCGAACAGGACCTTGTCCAGGTTCGGCGCATTGCGCAGGTACTCCTGCCTGATGGCCTGGGCATAGGCGTACAACGCCTTGTCGCTCTGTACCTGATGCCGCTCGCTATAGCGCTGCGCCAGATAATCACCCAGGCGGTTGCTGGCGATCATCTGGCGCACCTGATCTTGCAGGTTGGCGGGGTAGGCTTGCAGGTACTTGAGGACGGTCATGGCTACAGCTGAATAGATAAAGGCGCAGTGTAACCAACTACCGGTACTGCCAGTCAAAAAACGCCGGAAAAGCCCCCGCATCCTCGGTCGTCAATGGGTGCGCCACCAAAAAGCCCTGGACGTACTCACAGCCATTGGCCTGAAGCCAGTCGGCCTGAGCACGTGACTCGACCCCCTCGGCAATCACGCTGATGCCGTACTGCCTGCACAACTCAATGACGGCGCGAACCAGTACTGCATCCATTGTCGACTCGGGCAACCTGCCAACCAGATGGCGATCGAGTTTAAGGGTGTCTATCGGCAAATCGCGCAGCATGCGCAATGAACAGTCGCCAGCGCCAAAGTCGTCCAGCGCCACCCGCACCCCCAATTGCCGCAGGCGCTGCAATTGCTTGAGCGCGATATCGTTACTGAAATTCAACGAGGTTTCAGCAACCTCGACCTCCAACTGCGCTGGTATCAGGCCATGGCCCTGAATGACCCGCCCGAGCTCTTCGGCCAGGTTCGGCATCGAGAACTGGGCCCGACTCAGGCTGATACTCAACACAACCTCAGCCCCCAGCACATTCCCCCAGGCCTTGCGCTGCGCGGCGCCCTGCTGATAGATCCAACTGGCCAGCCGGGTAATCAGCCGCGCCTCCTCCAGCAACGGAATGAACAACCCTGGCGGCACATCGCCAACACTTGGGTGCTGCCAGCGCAACAGCGCCTCGAAGCCTCGCAAGCGGCCATCGGCAAATGCAACCTGCGGCTGATAGACCAGGTTGAAATCGTGGTTCTCGATAGCATCACGCACGCTGTCTTCGAGCATCAAGCGCGAACGTGCACGCCCATTGAGCTCCTGATCGTAATAGCGGTACTGCTGACGACCCGCCTGTTTCGCCGCGTACATGGCAGCATCGGCAGCACGCAGCAGCCCGGCAAGGCCTGTGTCGCAATCAGGACACGTGGCAATGCCGATGCTGACACCCAAGGTGACTTCCATGCCATCGATCAATTGGCAGATCGACATCCGTTCGATCAGCCTTTCTGCGAAACGAGCCGCCTGCTCCGGGTAGTCCAGCGCATCGAGCAGGGCGGTAAACTCATCACCGCCCATGCGCCCGAGGATCGCATGCGCCCCCAGGCAATCCTTCAGCTGCTCGGCCACCCAATGCAACACCCGGTCGCCGGCTTCATGACCCAGCGTATCGTTGACGCGCTTGAAGCCATCCAGGTCCAGGTACATCAAGGCCTGCGCCTTTTGGGAATGCTCACTGCGCAGCAACACGCTCTCTGCCGCCTGACAGAACCCCCGGCGATTGAGCAGGCCGGTCAACGGATCAGTGACCGCCTGATGTTCAAGCTGCTGATGCAGGCTGCGCACCACTGACATGTCCAGCACCGTCACAACCATCGCCTGCTGCTCGCCAGGCAGTGGCGCGCAGGACAATGCCACCGGCAGCAACTGGCCGGTTCCGGTACGCAGCACAGCATCATGCAGGCGGTAGATTTCACGGCTCTGGTAAGCCTGGTAGAACGCTGAATCGCGCCACAGGGTAGCCTCTGGCGTCTGCAGGAAGGTCAGCAGACCCACACCTTGCAAACGCTCGACGGGCATTTCAAGCAAGCGTGAAATCGCCGGATTTGCAAACTCGATGAGGCCATTCTCGGCCACGACCAGAATGCCTTCAGCGGCATTTTCAAGCACCGACGCATTGAAAGCGCGCGCCGTCTCCAGATCGCGACTCAGGCGTTGCAGCTCACGGCGATTGCGCTGCTGCTCAAGCAGTGCCTGCACCTTGGGTTTGAGTATTTGCGGGTCAAAAGGCTTGAACAGGTAATCAACAGCCCCGCTGGCATAGCCCTTGAGCACAGCCGCCTGGGACTGCTCATTGGCTGTCAGGAAAATAATCGGGGTCATGCGTGTACGCTGGCTGCCACGCATCAGGCGGGCCACTTCGAATCCATCCATCTCCGGCATTTGCACATCAAGCAGTACGAGGTCCACTTCATGCTCGAGCAGCGCGCTCAGCGCTTCTCTCCCGGAGCTTGCCGTCAGTACCTGCCAGTCTCGCCGGGCCAACAGCGCCCGCATGCTGATCAGGTTTTCAGGGTAATCATCAACGACCAGCAACACCGAGTTGCCGTTTTGATGCTGAGTATGCGCGCAATCCATGCTGCTTCTCTTATGAGACCGATCTCTACTTCGGCTGAAATCTGAACCTAACTCTAGTCGTGGCAGCCATAAATCTGAAGCCAGCATCCCGTGATCACGTAATGAAACGGGCGCTCACCGACTAACGGTCTGTCCGAACGAGCCAACACGGTCCTGTGCTTGGCTCGCAAAAACAAAAAACCCGCATCGCTGCGGGTTTTCCGGGTTACCGGGCTTAGTTGACCTTGGCAGCCAGCTCACCTTTGGCATAACGCTGGAACATGCCTTCCAGGGAGATCGGCTTGATCTTCGAGGCATTACCGGCAGTACCGAAGGCTTCGTAGCGGGCGATGCAGACGTCACGCATGGCCTTGACGGTTTCGGCGAAGAACTTGCGTGGGTCGAACTCGCTTGGGTTCATCGCCATGTGACGGCGCATCGCACCGGTAGAGGCCAGACGCAAGTCAGTGTCGATGTTGACCTTGCGCACGCCGTACTTGATGCCTTCGACGATTTCTTCAACCGGTACGCCGTAGGTCTCTTTGATCTCACCGCCGTACTGGTTGATGATCGCCAGCCACTCTTGCGGAACCGAAGAAGAACCGTGCATCACCAGGTGGGTGTTAGGAATGCGCTTGTGGATTTCCTTGATACGCTCGATTGCCAGGATGTCACCGGTTGGCGGCTTGGTGAACTTGTACGCGCCGTGGCTGGTGCCGATGGCAATGGCCAGGGCATCGACCTGAGTCTTCTTGACGAAGTCTGCCGCTTCTTCCGGGTCGGTCAGCATCTGGCTGTGATCCAGCACGCCTTCTGCACCGATGCCGTCTTCTTCGCCGGCCATACCGGTTTCCAGCGAGCCCAGGCAGCCCAGCTCACCTTCTACGGAAACGCCACAGGCGTGAGCCAAGGCCACGGTCTGCTGAGTAACGCGAACGTTGTACTCGTAGTCGGTTGGCGTCTTGCCGTCTTCACCCAGCGAGCCGTCCATCATGACCGAGCTGAAACCCAGCTGAATCGAACGCTGGCAGACATCCGGGCTGGTGCCGTGGTCCTGGTGCATGCACACCGGGATATGCGGGAATTCTTCGATTGCGGCCAGAATCAGGTGACGCAGGAATGGGGCGCCAGCGTATTTACGGGCACCGGCCGAGGCCTGGACGATCACCGGGGAGTCGGTCTTGTCGGCCGCTTCCATGATGGCGCGCATTTGCTCAAGGTTGTTGACGTTGAAAGCTGGAACGCCGTAGCCAAATTCAGCGGCGTGGTCCAGCATCTGGCGCATGCTAATGAGTGCCATGTTATGTGTCTCTCCCGACGAGGGTCGTTAATCGTGCAAGCCTGCCGTAGCGGCGGCTGCTATTCAAGTAGTGTGGACCAGCGCACGCTGGCCCGGCCAGTCACGGTGCCTTGCAGCCCCGTCCTATCAAATCGTTGGTTGCTACCCAGTACACCAGGCCTTCGTTACCTTGGGTGTGGAAGGCCAATACACCATCGCTGTACAGCGCTCCGGAAGCCCCCGGCTCAGGCTTGAGCCGATAGACCCGGTCGCCGCCGCCCAGTCGAACATCCATGGACTGCTGGTGGCTATCGGCAAGGCGCCAGAACACTTCTGCCTGACTGTCGCACACCCAGCGTGTCCAGTTACCCGCAACCGGCTGAGGATTGCTCACGCAGCCTGCCAATGTCGCCAAGCCCATCAGGGCCAGAACGCGTTTCATCACATGTCCTCTAAGACCACAACACGGTCAGCGGGTTGCATTGAATCACTGAATCACTCAAGGGCAACCATGCGCCTGACGCTGATGCTCGTCGTCATACTTTTCCAGGCCATCCGGGCCAAGCCTTTTACTGATGACCGGCGCGGTTTCGGCCTGCCATTCAGACTGGTAGCAGCCGCCCTTCGACACACCCGCCTGGTTCGCCTCAGGCGCGGCGGTGCTGGAGCAGCCACTCAGCACTGCCGCCAGGATCACCACAGGCAATAGTTTGACCATCAGGCTGCTCCCTTTGCCAGGCACTGAACGATTCAGGCCTTGGCCCGTTGTTCCAGCATGTCGACCGCCGGCAAGACCTTGCCCTCGACGAATTCGAGGAAGGCACCACCGCCAGTAGAAATGTAGGAGATATCAGCACCGACACCATACTTGTCGATAGCGGCCAGGGTGTCGCCACCACCGGCAATGGAGAACGCTTCGCTCTGGGCGATGGCGTGCGCCAGTACCTTGGTGCCATTACCGAACTGGTCGAACTCGAAGACGCCAACCGGACCGTTCCAGAGAATGGTCTTGGAGGACTTCAGCAGCTCGGCAAAGTGCTCGGCGGTTTTCGGCCCGATATCGAGGATCATGTCGTCATCGGCAACGTCAGCAACGGCCTTGACGGTGGCAGCAGCGCTTTCGGCAAATTCCTTGGCAACCACCACATCCACCGGCAGCGGCACGCTGACCTTGGCCGCAATGGCTTTGGCGGTTTCAACCAGATCAGGTTCGTACAGCGACTTGCCGACCTTGTAGCCCGCTGCCGCCAGGAAGGTGTTGGCGATGCCACCACCGACGATCAGTTGATCGCAGATCTGGCTCAGGCTGTTCAGTACGTCCAGCTTGGTGGAAACCTTGGAGCCGGCAACGATGGCCGCCATTGGCTTGGCCGGGGCGCCCAGCGCCTTGCCCAGCGCCTCCAGCTCAGCGGCCAGCAGAGGGCCCGCCGCCGCGACCTTGGCGAACTTGGCAACGCCGTGGGTCGAACCCTCGGCGCGGTGAGCAGTACCGAACGCATCCATGACGAAGACGTCGCACAGGGCGGCGTACTTCTGGGCCAGTTCATCGGCGTTCTTCTTCTCACCTTTGTTGAAGCGCACGTTCTCGAACAGCACAACGTCACCAGCCTTGACCTCAACGCCATCGAGGTAATCGGCGATCAGCGGTACATCACGACCCAGCGCCTTGCTGAGGTAGTCGGCAACCGGCTTAAGGCTGTTTTCGGCGGAAAACTCGCCTTCGCTCGGACGCCCCAGGTGAGAGCAAACCATCACGGCCGCACCCTTTTCCAAGGCCAGCTTGATGGTCGGCAGCGAAGCAAGGATACGCGCATCGCTGGCAACCACACCGTCCTTGACAGGAACGTTGAGGTCTTCGCGGATCAGTACGCGCTTACCGTGCAGATCGAGGTCGGTCATCTTCAAAACGGTCATGAATGCAGTCCTTCAGGGCTGTTTGCGAGTGGTGCAAGTGGGGTCGGCGACACGCAGGTAATGACCGGCGACGTCGAGCATACGGTTGGCGAAACCCCATTCGTTGTCGAACCAGGCCAACAGGTTCACCAGCCGGGGGCCGGAAACACGGGTCTGGCTGGCATCGACAATGGCCGAATGCGGGTCATGGTTAAAGTCGCAGCTGGCATGCGGCAATTCAGTGTAGGCCAGCAGGCCGTGCAGCGGGCCACTCAAGGCTGCTTCACGGAGTACCTGATTGACCTGCGCGGCATCAGTGTCGCGCGAGGTCTGCAGGGTGATATCCAGGCACGAAACGTTCACCGTCGGCACCCGTACCGCTTTGGCCTGGATTCGACCGGCAAGTTCCGGCAACAGGCGCTCGATACCTCGCGCCAGGCCCGTGGAAACCGGAATCACGGACTGGAAGGCCGAACGCGTGCGGCGCAGGTCTTCGTGATGATAGGCATCAATGACGGGCTGATCGTTCATCGCCGAGTGAATGGTCGTGATCGACACATACTCAAGGCCAAAGGCCTCATCCAGCACCCGTAACAGCGGCACACCGCAGTTGGTGGTACAGGATGCGTTCGAGACCAGACGCTCATGCCCGATCAGGCAGCCCTGGTTGATGCCATAGACGATGGTGGCGTCGACATCTGCCTCGCTCGCCATCGGCTGGGAAAACAGCACACGTGGCGCACCGGCATCCAGAAACCGTTGGCCATCGGCGCGGGTGTTATAGGCACCGGAGCACTCCAGCACCAGATCGATATCCAGTGCAGCCCAGTCGATACCTTCCGGGGTTGCACTGCGCAGTACTTTCACGCAGTCGCCGTTGATGTGCAGGCAATCGCCGTCGACCTTCACCTCACCGGGGAAACGTCCATGGGTGGAGTCAAAGCGCGTGAGGTACTCGAGGCTGGCCTGATCAGCCAGATCGTTCAAGGCGACGATCTCGAAACCGGCCTTCGACCCGCGCTCGAACAAAGCACGCAAGACACAACGACCAATACGGCCATAGCCGTTGAGTGCAACTCTATAAGGGCGCGGTTGGGACATAGAATGCTCACGGAACAGAAGCGTTATTCTGCAGCCTGTGGAAAACGCGGTGCGTTCAATCGCTGGCACGCCAGCGCCCACAGGAATCTCGATGCCCCTGTGGGCGCTGGTTTGCCGGCGAAACGCCGACACCAGCCCCCACAGGGCAACGCGATCAGTCTTCCAGCAGCTCTTCGGCGGTGCCCAGGATGTTCTCCAGGGTGAAGCCGAATTCTTCGAACAGGGCTGGCGCAGGGGCCGACTCGCCGAAGGTGGTCATACCGATGATGCGACCTTCCAGGCCCACGTACTTGTACCAGAAGTCCGCGTGAGCAGCTTCAATGGCGATACGTGCGCCAACTTCGACTGGCAGAACGGCTTGCTTGTAGCCAGCGTCCTGGGCGTCGAACACGGTGGTGCAAGGCATCGATACCACACGGACCTTACGGCCCTGCTCGGTCAGTTTGTCGTAGGCCTGAACGGCCAGGCCCACTTCCGAACCGGTGGCGATCAGGATCAGCTCTGGCTCGCCAACGCTGTCCTTGAGCACATAACCGCCACGCGCGATATCCGCCACTTGAGCCGCATCGCGTGGCTGGTGTGGCAGGTTCTGACGCGAGAAGATCAGTGCCGAAGGGCCGTCGTTACGCTCAACGGCGAACTTCCAGGCCACCGCCGACTCGACCGCATCGGCCGGGCGCCAGGTGTCCAGGTTCGGCGTGCAGCGCAGGCTGGCCAGTTGCTCGATTGGCTGGTGGGTCGGGCCGTCTTCGCCCAGGCCGATGGAGTCGTGGGTGAACACATACAGCACACGCTTCTTCATCAGCGCCGACATGCGCACAGCGTTGCGGGCGTATTCCATGAAGATCAGGAAGGTCGCGCCGTACGGCACGAAACCACCGTGCAGGGCCACGCCGTTCATGATGGCGCTCATGCCGAACTCACGTACGCCGTAGAACATGTAGTTGCCGCTGGCGTCTTCGGCGCTGACACCCTTGCAGCCTTTCCACAGGGTCAGGTTGGAGCCGGCCAGGTCAGCCGAACCGCCAAGGAATTCAGGCAGCAACGGGCCGAAGGCATTCAGTGCGTTCTGGCTGGCCTTGCGGCTGGCGATGGTTTCGCCCTTGGCCGCAACGTCGGCGATGTAGGCAGCGGCTTTTTCCGAGAAATCGGCCGGCAGTTCACCGCTCAGGCGACGTTTCAGTTCGCTGGCCAGTTCAGGGAAGGCTGCGGCATAGGCGTCAAAACGAGCATTCCACTCGGCCTCAACAGCCTTGCCGGCTTCCTTGGCGTCCCATTCGGCGTAGATGTCGGCCGGGATTTCGAACGGACCGTGGTTCCAGTTCAGCTCTTTGCGCGCCAGGGCGATTTCGTCGTTACCCAGTGGAGCACCGTGGCAGTCTTCCTTGCCCTGCTTGTTCGGCGAACCGAAACCAATGATGGTCTTGCAGCAGATCAGGGTTGGCTTATCGCTCTTGCGAGCGGTCTCGATGGCGGTCTTGATCTCGTCAGCATCGTGACCGTTGACGTTGCGGATCACCTGCCAGTTGTAGGCTTCGAAACGCTTCGGCGTGTCATCCGTGAACCAGCCTTCGACTTCACCATCGATGGAGATGCCGTTGTCATCGTAGAAGGCAATCAGCTTGCCCAGGCCCAGGGTGCCGGCCAGGGAAGCGACTTCATGGGAAATACCTTCCATCATGCAGCCATCACCCAGGAAAACGTAGGTGTGGTGGTCGACGACGTTGTGGCCTTCACGGTTGAACTGGGCGCCCAGCACCTTCTCGGCAATGGCGAAGCCCACGGCGTTGGCCAGGCCCTGACCGAGCGGGCCGGTGGTGGTCTCGACACCTGGGGTGTATCCATACTCCGGGTGGCCCGGGGTACGGCTGTGCAACTGACGGAAGTTCTTCAGATCGTCGATCGACAGGTCGTAGCCGGTCAGGTGCAGCAGCGAATAAATCAGCATCGAACCGTGGCCGTTCGACAGCACGAAGCGGTCGCGGTCGGCAAAAGCCGGATTGCTCGGGTTGTGCTTCAGGTAGTCACGCCAAAGAACTTCGGCGATATCCGCCATGCCCATAGGGGCACCTGGGTGGCCGCTGTTGGCCTTTTGCACGGCATCCATGCTGAGGGCACGAATGGCGTTGGCACGCTCACGACGGCTGGGCATCGCTTATCTCCTGGGGCTTGAATAAGTAACGGGACAGAAAAAGGCGGCCATTTTCGCCCAGTCACAGGCTCGGGGGCAATGACGGATGGTCGCTGTCGGGTGATTTTCCTGTGATTGAGGTTGGTTTTGGCGAATCGCCCGGTCAAACAGCCGAATTTGTCGCCGGACATGCCTTTGCACAGCCCACTCATCGCGCAATATCAAAACTTTTTGATATTGCGCTTGCGACAGCGGAGGTCGCTGACTAGACTGCCGCCCCATGAACCTACGCGTGCCGTCAGTCCGCCATGAGCAAAGCGACGAGCTGGCGGCCCTGTGCAAGGCCGGCGGCGATCCGCTGCGCCTGAATGTGTTGCGTGCACTGGCCAACGATTCGTTTGGGGTACTGGAACTGGCGCAGATCTTCGCGATCGGCCAGTCCGGCATGAGCCACCACTTGAAGGTACTGGCTCAAGCCACACTGGTCGCCACGCGCCGTGAAGGCAATGCCATCTTCTACCGCCGCGCCCTGCCCGACAGCCTTCGCCTGGGTGGCAAGCTGCACGCAGCGCTGCTGGAAGAAGTGGACAGCCTGTCGTTGCCGGCCGAGGTGCAGGCACGGATGGCCCTCGTGCAACAACGCCGCGCGGCCACCAGCCAGGATTTTTTCCAGCGTGTAGAAGAAAAGTTTCGTGCCCAGCAGGACCTGATCGCTGGCCTCGCACAGTACCGCGAGAGCCTGCTGAGCCTGCTCGACAAGCTAAGCTTCGCCCCCGGCGCCAGCGCGCTTGAAGTCGGCCCGGGCGATGGCGAGTTCCTACCCGAACTGGCCAAGCGTTTCGAGCAGGTAACCGCCCTGGACAACAGCCCGACCATGCTCGAACTGGCGCGTCAGGTGTGCCAGCGCGAGCGTCTGGCTAACGTAAACCTGCAGTTGGCCGATGCACTCAGTGCAACGGATGTCGACGCCGACTGCGTGGTGCTGAACATGGTCTTGCACCACTTCAGTGCTCCGGCCGATGCCCTGCGGCAACTGGCCACCCGTGTCAAACCAGGCGGCAGCCTGTTGGTTACAGAGTTGTGCAGCCACGACCAGAGTTGGGCCAGAGAGGCCTGCGGTGATCTCTGGCTAGGCTT
The DNA here is from genome assembly GCF_002753995.1 of Pseudomonas sp. HLS-6. Lineage (NCBI taxonomy): Bacteria > Pseudomonadati > Pseudomonadota > Gammaproteobacteria > Pseudomonadales > Pseudomonadaceae > Pseudomonas > Pseudomonas sp. HLS-6. The sequence goes on along the minus strand of NZ_CP024478.1, from coordinate 522,160 downwards.
TGAGCAGGACGACCTGGCCCGCTGGGCCAATGCTGCGGGACTGGCTCCCGGGGACAGCCTCTATGTGGGCTTACGTAATGGTTTCCAGATTCAGGTCCGCCATTTTCAGCGACCGACTGGCGACACTCACCATCGGTAAATATTTAGGAACCCGTCGAGATGAGCGAATACTCCCTTTTCACGTCCGAGTCTGTGTCTGAAGGGCATCCGGACAAAATCGCCGACCAGATTTCGGACGCCGTACTGGACGCAATCATCGCCCAGGACAAATACGCCCGTGTCGCTTGCGAAACCATGGTGAAAACCGGCGTAGCGATCATTGCTGGCGAAGTCACCACATCGGCCTGGGTCGACCTCGAAGAAATCGTTCGTAAAGTCATCATCGACATCGGCTACAACAGCTCCGACGTCGGCTTCGACGGCGCCACCTGCGCTGTGATGAACATCATCGGCAAACAGTCCGTGGACATCGCCCAGGGCGTTGACCGCAGCAAGCCGGAAGACCAGGGCGCGGGCGACCAGGGCCTGATGTTCGGCTACGCCAGCAACGAAACCGACGTGCTGATGCCAGCACCGATCTGCTTCTCTCACCGTCTGGTCCAGCGCCAGGCCGAAGCCCGCAAATCCGGCCTGCTGCCATGGCTGCGTCCGGATGCCAAGTCGCAGGTCACCTGCCGTTACGAAGACGGCAAGGTCGTCGGTATCGACGCCGTCGTCCTGTCCACCCAGCACAACCCTGAAGTCTCCCACAAGGACCTGCAGGAAGCTGTGATGGAACTGATCGTCAAGCACTCCCTGCCTGCCGAACTGCTGCACAAAGGCACCCAGTACCACATCAACCCGACCGGTAGCTTCATCATCGGCGGCCCGGTAGGCGACTGCGGCCTGACCGGTCGCAAGATCATCGTCGACACCTACGGCGGCATGGCCCGTCACGGTGGTGGCGCATTCTCCGGCAAAGACCCATCCAAGGTTGACCGTTCCGCCGCCTACGCCGGCCGCTACGTGGCCAAGAACATCGTCGCCGCAGGCCTGGCCGATCGCTGCGAAATTCAGGTTTCCTACGCGATTGGCGTCGCTCAGCCGACGTCGATCTCGCTGAACACCTTCGGCACCGGCAAAATCAGCGATGACAAGATCATCCAACTGGTTCGCGAGCATTTCGACCTGCGTCCTTACGCAATCACCACCATGCTCGACCTGCTGCACCCGATGTACCAGGAAACTGCAGCCTACGGTCACTTCGGCCGTACTCCGCAGCTGAAGACAGTCGGTGACGACACCTTCACCACCTTCACCTGGGAGCGCACTGACCGCGCCGACGCCCTGCGCGCCGCTGCCGGTCTGTAAGTACCCTGCGTCACCCCAAAGCCCCTGCCGGGTAACTGGCAGGGGCTTTTTTGTGCACCACAGATACATATGTACTGACAACTTCAAGCGCATTGGCCGCTGCAACTTTCCTAGGCTTTGTATTCCTCCCGCCGAGCAAGGATGCTCGCCATGCCTGCGCTACTGTTTTCCTTTCTGCTGATGCTGCTCAGTACCGGCACCCTTGAGGCCAGCACCTGCCCCGAGTGGTCGCAACCCGATGCTCACCAAGCAATAGAACACCTGCAACGCCGCCTCACCACCTGGGACGAGCAGTACCATGGCCAAGGCCGGTCAGAGGTCGCTGACGAACTGTATGACCAGAGCCGTGCACGACTGCAGCAGTGGCAGCGCTGCTTTGCCCTCGACACACCGGCCGCCAACCCGCTGAGCAGTGCAAGCGGCCCCATCGCGCATCCGGTCCCACACACAGGCCTGCACAAGTTGCCCGATGAATCCGCCGTGCGCACCTGGCTTATGGCAAAGGACGATGTATGGGTGCAGCCCAAAGTCGATGGCGTTGCAGCCACACTTATCTACCGCCAAGGCCGACTGGTACACCTCATCAGTCGCGGCGACGGCACCCACGGGCACGACTGGAGCCGGCACATCCCCGTACTCAGCGCTGTGAACCAAACACTGCCGGAGCCCGTCGACCTGCTGCTCCAGGGCGAGCTTTACTGGCAACTGGACAACCATGTGCAAGCCCATAGCGGCAGCCTGAATGCCCGAGCCGATGTCGCCGGGCGCCTGGCCCGCAAGCAACTCAGTAATGCGGACGGTGCGCGCATCGGTCTGTTCGCCTGGGGCTGGCCAGCAGGCCCACAGGATCCAGCCAAACGCCTGGCGCGCCTGACCGAACTGGGTTTCCCCCTGATCGGCGAGTACAGCCAGCCAATCAGCAGCGCCAGCCAAGCCGCGCACTGGCGCGAGCACTGGTATCGCACCCCGCTGCCCTTCGCCAGCGATGGCGTGGTGCTGCGCCAAGGCAACCACCCGCCGCCCGAACGCTGGCAAGCTCACCCTCCCCACTGGACAGCCGCATGGAAGTACCCGCTTGCACAGGCGCTGGCGGAGGTGCGCGACGTGCAGTTCGGCATCGGTCGTACCGGGCGCATCAACCCGATCATTCAGGTCGCTCCGGTGCAACTGGACGACCGAACGATACGTCAGGTGAGCGTTGGCTCCCTGCAGCGCTGGCAGCAACTGGACATCCGGCCCGGTGACCAGGCTGCCATCAGCCTGGCCGGCCTGACCATACCGAGGCTTGATGCGGTGGTGCACCGCAACCCACAACGCCAGCCACTTCAAGTACCCGACCCTGCGGCCTACCATCCGCTCAGTTGCTGGCAACCGACACCGGGCTGCCGGGCGCAGTTCCTGTCCCGACTGAACTGGCTAAGCGGCAAGCAAGGGCTGAACCTGACCGGCGTTGGCCAAGGCACCTGGGAGCGGCTGACCGACAGCGGCCATGTCACCCACCTGGTTGATTGGCTGGCCCTGCCCGATAGCCAACTGCAACACATACCGGGGCTGGGCGAACGCAGCAGCAAACACTTGCAACAAAACTTCGCACAGGCTCGCCAACAGCCTTTTTCCCGCTGGATCCGCGCCCTGGGCATACCCGCGCCCAGCCACCTCGACCTGGGTGACAACTGGCTGGAGCTGGCACAACGCGACACTGCGCGCTGGCAACAGGAAGCGGGTATCGGCCCGAGACGGGCAGCCCAACTGAGCGCATTCTTCCGAGCACCTGAACTGCAAATGCTGGCCGAACAACTGCGCCAGCATGCAATCGAGGGTTTCTAAATTTCTCGGTTCAGGGCAGCATCAACGCTTCTGCTGTCCCGCCCCCTATGGAGCCCCTATGAAACTGCTTTCACCTCTTGCCCTGTTCGCGGCCTGTAGCCTCATGGCTGCACCGCTGCTGGCCGCTGAAGAGCAACCCGGCCTGACAGGCTGCGCAGCCAAACGCCAGGCGATCAGCGAACAGATCGAGCAGGCTCGCGCCCACGGCAACAGCGAACAACAGGCCGGTCTGGAAAAGGCCCTGAGCGAAGTGACAGCCAACTGCACCGATACCAGCCTGCGCAAGGAACGGGAGAAAAAGGTTCTGGAGGCTCGACACGAGGTCGCCCAGCGCCAGAATGACCTTGAAAAAGCCATGAAAAAAGGCGACGCGGAGCGCATCAACAAGCGCAAGGACAAACTGGCAGAGTCGCGCAAGGAGTTGCAGCACGCGCTGGATGAACTGGAAAAGTGACCGCCGTGCATGCTGGCGTCACCTGCATCGCCGACCGGTCAGCGATGCAGTGCTTGCGCTCAACTGATCAGTGATTGCGAAACTCGGTATGGCATGCCTTGCAGGCCTGCTCAACCTTTTGCATCGGCGCCGCCAGCTCTGCAGGCGTCAGCGGCTGAGGACGGGTAACCGCGACCAGTTCACCGGTGGCGGCCTCCATCTGCCGGGCAAGTTCCTGGAAGCGCGCCTGCTTCTGCCAGACGTCTTCACGTGCACTGGAGTCCTTTTCCTCGCGCACCTGTGGAAAATGCTTCCACGGTTCGTGCGTCAGGCCATCAAGCTTCAGCGCGCCGTCGGCAAATTTCTGGCTGTCGAACGCCAGCCGCCCACGCAACATGCCGCCCAGGTCTTCGCTGGTCTTGAGCATCTGCTTGAAGATCGCCTTGCGCTGGCCCAGCGGCGAATTCGGATCGACACCGCCACAGGCGGTCAGGGTCATGCAGGCCAGCAGTACTACACAGAGTCGTTTGAACATCATGATCGCTTCGGCTCACAAAAAAGGCTGCCAGTATCCTCGCACGGCCCCCAAAGACCAATACCCTTATCAACACTAGGGGCTGCACGTGCTGCCCAGCACGCGGCAACCTCAGGAAATCGACACCCATGAAGATGACTTTCAGCCGCCTGAACTGGCTGCTACCCGTACTGGCCCTGCTGGCCGGTTGTAATGGCGGCAACCCGGAAAAACCCAAAACGCACGCAATAGCCACCTACACCAGTGCCACCTGGAAAGACCTGCCCCAGGTAAGCGACAGCGACCTGCTGGCGGGCTTCAACGCCTGGCGCAGCGCCTGCGAACGGCTCAAGAGCGATGCCACCTGGGCTGGCACCTGCAACGCTGCCGCAAACATCGCGGCAGAACCCGATGCGGTTCGTACCTTTCTCCAGACCCGTCTGGACGTGTTCAGCCTGCGCTCGGCCGAAAACAGCGCCAACGGCCTGATCACCGGCTATTACGAGCCGGTCTACCCCGGCAGCCTGACACGCACCGACAACGCCGGCGTACCGGTCTACGGCGTACCCGATGACCTGGTGGTCGTCGCGCTCGACAGCGTCTACCCGGAACTCAAGGGCAAACGCCTGCGCGGGCGCCTGGAAGGTCGCACCCTGAAACCCTACGACACCGCCGACACCATCCGTCGCCAAGGCGTGAACGCCCCCGTGTTGGCATGGCTGACCGATCCGATGGATCTGCAATTCCTCCAAATTCAGGGTTCAGGCCGTATTCAGCTGGACGATGGTCGCCAGTTGCGCATCGGCTACGCCGACCAGAACGGCCACCCCTATCGCCCTGTGGGTCGCTGGCTGGTCGAACAGGGCCAGTTGAAAAAAGAAGAGGTGACCATGGGCACTATTCATAGCTGGGCCGAGGCTAACCCGACGCGGGTACCGGAACTGCTCGCAAGCAACCCAAGCTATGTGTTCTTCAGCGCCCGCCCGGACAGCAACGAAGGCCCGCGCGGCTCACTCAACGTACCCCTGACTGCCGGCTATAGCGTGGCCATCGACCGCAAGGTAATCCCGCTGGGCAGCCTGTTGTGGCTGTCGACCACGCGCCCGGACGGCGCGCCGGTAGTGCGCCCGGTCGCGGCGCAGGATACCGGCGGCGCGATCACCGGTGAGGTCCGTGCAGACCTGTTCTGGGGTACCGGCAGCGAAGCTGGCAAACTGGCCGGTGACATGAAGCAACAAGGCCAGATCTGGTTGCTCTGGCCAAAGGGTGCGGCATTGCCAGACGTGCCTCAGGCCTGAGGGTCGATCAGGCCGATACGACGAAAAACGCGGCAATCACACCCATGCCTAGCGCCCAGACCAACGAGCGCAACAGCGCCCAGTCCGCCAGGTAGCAGATGATGTAGAGCAGACGGCTGGTGATGAACATCACCGCCAGCACGTCCTGCGTCACCTGCTCTGCGTTACCGACGACATCGGCAATGATCACTGCCGCGGCGAACGCCGGTGTCACCTCAAAGCTGTTCAACTGCGCGGCATGGGCGCGCCGGGCGAACCCTTCGAGCGTATCGAGAAACGCGCGCGGGTCGTGATTCTCGCGCAAGCCGAAACGACCACCGCCGAACTTCGCCACACCGGTACACAGATAAGGCAGGAACAGCGCGATCAGTACACACCAGAAAGCTACGGTCATGGCAGGGTCCTTTTTTTGGTTTCTCGGGTCAGAGCTTCATGATCAGCATGCCGATCAACACCAGCGCACAAGCTAAGAGCCTAGGCCCGCCAAAAGGTTCTTTCAGGTAGCGCATGCCAAACAGCACCACCAGAATCACACTGACCTCTCGCAAAGCCGCCGCCTCTGCCACCGAACCCAATTGCATGGCCCAAAGCACCAGGGCATAGCTGAACAACACACAGAACCCCACCGCCAGGCCGAGCCGCCATTGCTCTCGCCAGAACAAGACGTAGGGCGCACGACGGGCCACGGCGGCCAACACCGGGAAAGGCCAGGCACTGATCAGGGTCAGCCAGACCAGATAGTCCAGCGGCTGCGACCACAACTTGATCGCCGTACCGTCCAGCCAGGTGTAGCAACCGATACACAGACCGATCAAGGCAACCACCGGCAGCATCGACCACGGCAGACGGTCACCGCCGCCACCCTGCCAGAGCAGGCAGGCCATGCCGCACGGGATCAGCAGAATGCCAATGATCTGCTGGGTGCTCAGCGACTCGCCTGCAAAGGTCAGGGTGAGCGCCAGCACCACCAAGGGCGACAAACCACGCATCAGTGGATAGACCAGGCCGAGGTCGCCCACCCGGTAGGCTTGAATCAACAGAAAACGGTAAAGCAACTCGAACAGTGCCGACGCCAACATCCAGGGCCAGACCTCAGCCGGCGGCACCTGCACGAAGGCCACCATGACCAGCGCAAACAGCAATGCCACCGCATCCATACTGGCGATCACCAACAGGCGCTCGCCACTGAACTTGATCAGGGTATTCCAGGTTGCATGGAGCACCGCCGCAAGCAGTACCAGAGTCGTTGCCAGCACGTATCAGTTCCTTGGCAGGTCTTGGAAAAGCCATCACTGGCCATCTGCCCACCATACTAACCGCTTCTTGGTGAGGCACTGATGTGCAAGCCACGACACGTTCCAATAACTTCGCAGGCAAGCCAACTCCAACAGGGCTGCCGCTCATCATGTAGGAGCCGGGCTTGCCCGCGATAGCGTCGGCGCGGTACCAGCAAGTTCGCGGTGTTTGTATCGCAGGCAAGCCAGCTCCAACAGGGCTGTAGCTCATCGTGTGGGAGCCGGGCTTGCCCGCGATGGCGTCGGCGCGGTGCCAGCAAATTCGCGGCGTTTGTATCGCAGGCAAGCCAGCTCCAACAGGGCTGCCACTCATCGTGTAGGAGCCGGGCTTGCCCGCGATGACGTCGGCGCGGTGCCAGTGAGTTCGCGGCGTTTGTATCGCAGGCAAGCCAGCTCCCACCGGGCCCCGGTCAAACCGTGTGGCAGGCTTGCCCGCGATGGCGTCGGCGCGGTACCAGTGATTTCGCGGCGTTTGTATCGCAGGCAAGCCAGCGCCTACAGGGTTGCAGTTCATTTTGTTGTAGGAAAGCGCCGAAAATGCGCCGCCATGACAGGGCACTCTGGCTGCCGGGTGGTCCTAGGACATATCCTACGAATTCTGTCGTTTCAGGGATGATTGCTCCCCGGGAAACTCGCCACTAGGCTCGGTAGGTCGCTGACACATCAGCGATCGGGTTTGGCGACCCGGCATCGTGGAGCAACTCTGCCTCATCTTTATGGCAGCTGTGCGCGGGAGGGCTCAGGCCCTGCCGGGTTGCTCCGTGTTCCGGTTCGCCAACCTGCGTACAGCTGCCACCCTATGCGTTTGGCGACCATTACGTGGCGGCTTCATTCATCACGGAGCTACGTAATGAAAAAAATCGTTCCCGATCCACCCGAATTCCACGAACTCAAAACCACCGAGAAACCATTCGGCCTGTGCGATGCCGGGCACCCTCAGCTCTTTGCGGTGCGGCCGGGCATCAGTGTCGAGGACGCACTGGTGCATGCCTCGCTGTACCTGAAGTGCGCCAGCCAGACCGGCCCGCTCATGGTTGAGTATTGCAAGGAGCCGGGCCGTGGTTTTGCCCAATCGACCCTGCATTCAGTGGAAATGGCCAAAGGCATCATCGATTCGCTGCTCGACAGCCTGGAAAGCCGCTACACGCAGCCCTCCTGAGGCCTTACGGTCGAGCCGCCAGCATGAATGCTTATTTGACCTCGGTGTCGAACTGATCCTTCATGTACTTGATTTCGGTGCGCCCGTGCGGTGCCGGCAAGCCGTCCTCACCAAGGTTGACGAAGACCATCTTGTCGACGGTGAGGATGCTCTTGCGGGTAATCTTGTTGCGCACTTCACACTTGAGGGTAATGGAGGTGCGGCCAAACTCGGTCGCGGTGATACCCAGCTCGATGATGTCGCCCTGGCGCGAAGCACTGACGAAGTTGATCTCCGACATGTACTTGGTCACCACACGCTGGTTGCCCAACTGGACGATAGCGTAGATCGCCGCTTCCTCGTCGATCCAGCGCAGCAGGCTGCCGCCGAACAGGGTGCCGTTAGGGTTGAGATCTTCAGGCTTTACCCATTTGCGAGTGTGGAAATTCATCTGTACTCCTGACCTTGCTTACCAATCGATGCCGCTAATCATGGCAGAGCCAGCGCACCGGCTCCATTTAACCTCGACTATGGTCTCGATTAATCGACAGAAAGCCTTGGGTAGGAGCCTCGGCATGGCTATAATCGCCATCGTTTCATAACGGTCATCTGCACTTGATACCGTTCCCGCCACCCATCCGAGGGGCGCTGCAGCAGGTTCATCCTGTCAGGCTCGGATGGGGCGTTGTCCTGCAAGGCTTGCCTGCAGACACTAAAACGCACAACGGCGCCCATTCGCACCTTACGAATGGAGGCTCTCAATGAGCGCTGTAAACACGCCTGCAGGTTTTACCGATTTTAAAGTTGCTGACATCTCCCTGGCCGCCTGGGGCCGCCGCGAGGTAATCATCGCCGAATCGGAAATGCCTGCACTGATGGGCCTGCGCCGCAAGTACCTGGAAGAGCAACCGCTCAAAGGTGCCAAGATTCTCGGCTGCATCCACATGACCATTCAGACTGCCGTGCTGATCGAAACCCTGGTTGCCCTGGGTGCCGAGGTACGCTGGTCGTCCTGCAACATTTTCTCCACTCAGGACCAGGCTGCCGCTGCCATCGCTGCTGCCGGCATCCCTGTATTCGCCTGGAAAGGCGAGACTGAAGAAGAGTACGAGTGGTGCATCGAGCAGACCATCCTCAAGGACGGTCAGCCATGGGACGCCAACATGGTGCTGGACGACGGTGGTGACCTGACCGAAATCCTGCACAAGAAATACCCGGCCATGCTGGAAAAAATCCACGGTGTGACCGAAGAAACCACCACCGGCGTACACCGCCTGCTCGACATGCTGGCCAAGGGCGAACTGAAAGTCCCGGCCATCAACGTCAACGACTCGGTCACCAAGAGCAAGAACGACAACAAGTACGGCTGCCGTCACAGCCTGAACGATGCGATCAAGCGCGGCACCGACCACCTGCTGTCGGGCAAGCAAGCCCTGGTCATCGGCTACGGTGACGTGGGCAAGGGTTCGGCTCAGTCCCTGCGTCAGGAAGGCATGATCGTCAAGGTCACCGAAGTCGACCCGATCTGCGCCATGCAAGCCTGCATGGACGGTTTCGAACTGGTTTCGCCATTCAAGGGCGGCATCAACACCGGCACCGAAGCCTGCATCGACAGCGACCTGCTGGGCAAGATCGACCTGATCGTTACCACCACCGGTAACGTCAACGTCTGCGACGCCAACATGCTCAAGGCCCTGAAGAAGCGCGCCGTGGTGTGCAACATCGGCCACTTCGATAACGAAATCGATACCGCGTTCATGCGCAAGAACTGGGCATGGGAAGAGGTCAAGCCGCAGGTGCACAAGGTACACCGCACCGGCCACGGCGACTTCGACCCACAGAACGACGACTACCTGATCCTGCTGGCCGAAGGCCGCCTGGTAAACCTGGGCAACGCCACCGGTCACCCAAGCCGCATCATGGACGGTTCGTTCGCCAACCAGGTCCTGGCCCAGATCTTCCTGTTCGAACAGCAGTTCGCCAACCTGTCGCCAGCCGAGAAAGCCGAGCGCCTGACCGTTGAAGTGCTGCCGAAGAAACTCGACGAAGAAGTAGCCCTGGAAATGGTCCGCGGCTTCGGCGGTGTGGTCACTCAACTGACCCAGCAGCAGGCCGAGTACATCGGCGTGTCCGTCGAAGGTCCGTTCAAGCCACACGCCTATCGCTACTGATGGGCCAAAGCCGGTGCCGCTCTCAAGCGTCACCGGCTTTTTCTTGAGCCGCACCGTTTGGGCGGCTTGCTTGATCGGTTTACCAGGATTTCGCCATGTCTCAGGAACGTCGCTACAGCTTCGAGTTCTTCCCGACCAAGACCGATGCTGGACATGAAAAACTGCTCGCCACTGCCCGTCAGCTGGCTACCTACAACCCCGACTTTTTCTCCTGCACCTACGGTGCCGGTGGCTCGACCCGCGACCGCACGCTCAACACCGTGCTGCAGCTGGAGAGCGAAGTAAAAGTCCCTGCCGCCCCGCACTTGTCGTGCGTTGGCGACAGCACAAACGACCTGCGCACCCTGCTCGCCCAGTACAAGGCTGCGGGCATCAAGCGCATCGTTGCCCTGCGCGGCGACCTGCCGTCCGGCATGGGCATGGCCAGCGGCGAGTTGCGTCACGCCAATGACCTGGTTGAGTTCATTCGCAAGGAAAGTGGCGATCACTTCCACATCGAAGTCGCTGCTTACCCTGAAATGCACCCGCAAGCGCGCAACTTCGAGGACGACCTCGCCAACTTTGCACGCAAGGTCCAGGCGGGTGCGGACAGCGCCATCACCCAGTACTTCTTCAACGCCGACAGCTACTTCTACTTCGTCGAGCGCGTGCAGCAACTGGGCGTCGATATCCCTGTAGTGCCGGGCATCATGCCCATCACCAACTACAGCAAGCTGGCACGCTTCTCCGACGCCTGCGGCGCCGAGATTCCACGCTGGATCCGCAAGCAGCTGGAAGCCTATGGCGACGACGCGAAGAGCATCCAGGCCTTCGGCGAAGAAGTGATTACCCGCATGTGCGAGCAACTGCTGCAAGGCGGCGCACCGGGCCTGCACTTCTACACCCTGAACCAGGCCGAACCAAGCCTGGCAATCTGGAACAACCTCAAGCTGCCACGCTGACCGAAGCGGCGTTCGCGCCGCTTTCCAGTGCACTGCACGCTCGCGATTATTTGAACTTGAAGGTGCTCTAGCCTAGGCTAGGGCACCTTTGTGCTTTTCTCTATTGGACTATTGGACTGTCACCCTGCCTATGTCTCTAGCTTCTCAACGACCGCAACTGGTTTACCTGGTGTTCGGTGCCCCCACATACCACCAGGAAGCCCAGTTCAGTATTGCCAGCGCCTTGACCAATCTGCGCAAGACACCTGGCGAAGCTATTGATATACAGGTTTTCAGTGATGACCCTGAGCCATACCGTCACCTGCCCGTTACGGTCCACACACTGGATGCAGAAACCCGCACGCAGTGGAACCAGCCCCATGGTTATCATTTCCGCAGCAAACATGTCGTGCTGCGTCAGGTGCTGGAGCAGCATGAACTGGCGCTGCTGATCGACACCGATACGTTCTTCCATCGCTCTCCGATTGAACTGTTTCGACGCATAGCACCGGGTACCTTGCTGTGTAATGCCATAGGCGGCCACTACGGCGATGACCCCAAAGCGCCACTGTATGAGGCACTCGCCACGGTACTGCGCAGCCGCGATCTGGCAGACGACCAGATGCCGCTGCTGAACTCAGGGGTGATGGGCTTGCACTGTAGCGACGCAGCACTGCTTGATCGCTCGATCGCCTACATGGATGAGTTCTACCTGCAGGCCAAAGGCGCCTATACGCTGGAAGAGTTCTGCCTGGCAGTGGCGGCTTACCGCTCAATGAAGGTCAACGAATGCCCTGACCTGATCCATCACTATTGGAGCCGCAAGCAACTGTTCAGGGCCAAGATCCAGGCATGGCTGCGCAAACACGGCGACGCACCACTCAGCCCTGAAGCCATGGCCGACATACCACATGTCAACGCAAAGCTGCCACGGCCGCCCGCACTGCAACGCATGCTGTACAAGACCGTGAGCCTCGCACTGCCCGAACAACAACGCCAGTTCCTCCGTGAACTGCTGTATGGCTGCTATGCCTACCCCAACGAGTTCGACCGCGCCTGCGGTTCAGCCTGGTGGGACAAGGCCCTGGAGAACGTCCAGGCGCGCCTTGGCCGAACATTGACCCGCGAACAGTTGATGAGCTGGCTGCAGCAACCGGCGCTGCGTCTGGCACTGGGCAAACAGCACCCAAGCGTTCAACAGCACCTGCTGCTGAAGCTGCAGGACTGAATCCAGACGCAGTCACCACTGGTCATCCTGAACCGGTCGTCGTACTCTGCCGACATGTTCGATTTCGCCCGTCTACTGACAGCGCTGTTTCTAGCTTGCCTGAGCACTTTCGCCCTGGGCGAAAAGCTGCGTATTGTTACCGACCCTTGGCCACCCTATGCCTACCAGGAAGGAGAGCAGATCAAGGGGATCGACTACGAGGTGACGGCCGAAGTCTTCAGGCGCCTGGGTGTCGAGGTGGAGTGGCAGTTCCTGCCCTGGAAGCGCTGCCTGAACATGCTGGAACAGGGGCAGGCAGACGGCGTGCTGGATATTTTCCAGACCCGTCAGCGTGACAGCCTGCTGTTTTACCCCAGCGAACCGCTGTCGACCGTCGAGTTCGCGCTGTTCTATGCCAAGGCCCGCCCGCACGTGGTGAACAGCCTGGACGACCTCAAGGGGCTTACTGTCGGCACTTCGCCCGGCTACACCTACGACCCGACCTTCACGGAGTCAACCGCGTTCAACCGCGAGCCCGCCCCCAGCCACGAGGCCAACTTCGGCAAACTGCAACTTGGCCGTATTGACCTGCTGATCACTGATCGTCGGGTCGGCCGCTACCTGATTGCCACCCTGGGCCTGGAGCAGGAGGTCGGTGAGCTGCCCTTGGTCGTCAGCCAACAGCATCAGTACCTCGCCGTACGTCGAAATGTCGGCATGGACCTGCTGGCGCAACGCTTCGCGGCTGAGCTACGGCGCTTCAAGAAGGAGCCTGCCTATGCCGCGCTGTCAGCTCGTTATGACAGTGCCGCAATAAAAAATCAGCCCGCCGTTGAGCAGCAGGAACGCAGCACTCACTGAATGCTCTGTTATACTCGGGCATTCCCGCCAGGCTTACGCCCGGACGCTCGACCTTGAAACAGCCATCCTGACCGGTAGAACGGCGCGTTTAGACACCCGTTCGCCGCTCCCGGATGCACATTGAAGGCCAAGCAGGACCGGACGCGATAGCATCTGCAGATGCCCGTCGCGCCAGGCAAGATCATCCCAATGGGCTCAGCCCCCACTAGAACAGGATTTCTCATGTCCTTTGCTTCCCTCGGTCTCTCCGAGGCTCTAGTCCGCGCTATCGAGGCTGCGGGCTATACCCAGCCCACTCCGGTGCAACAGCGGGCGATTCCCGCCGTGTTGCAAGGTCGCGACCTGATGGTGGCGGCGCAGACAGGTACTGGCAAAACCGGCGGTTTCGCGCTGCCAATCCTTGAACGCCTGTTTCCCGGCGGCCACCCCGACAAATCCCAGCGTCACGGCCCGCGCCAACCACGTGTTCTGGTGCTGACGCCAACCCGTGAACTGGCCGCACAGGTACACGACAGCTTCAAAACCTATGCCCGTGACCTGAATTTCATCAGCGCGTGCATCTTCGGTGGTGTTGGCATGAACCCGCAGGTGCAAGCCATGGCCCGCGGTGTCGATGTACTGGTGGCCTGCCCTGGCCGCCTGCTGGACCTCGCCGGTCAAGGCAGCGTCGACCTGTCGCACGTCGAAACCTTGGTGCTGGACGAAGCCGACCGCATGCTCGACATGGGCTTCATCCACGATGTGAAGAAGGTCCTGGCCCGCTTGCCGGCCAAGCGCCAGAACCTGCTGTTCTCGGCCACCTTCTCCAAAGACATCACCGACCTCGCCGACAAGCTCCTGCACAACCCGGAGCGTATCGAGGTCACCCCGCCGAACACTACCGTCGAGCGGATCGAGCAGCGGGTCTATCGCCTGCCGGCCGGCCACAAGCGTGCGCTGCTGGCCCACTTGATCACCGTCGGCGCCTGGGAACAGGTACTGGTCTTCACCCGCACCAAGCATGGCGCCAACCGCCTGGCCGAGTACCTGGAGAAGCACGGCCTGACCGCCGCCGCCATCCATGGCAACAAGAGCCAGAATGCCCGCACCAAAGCCTTGGCCGACTTCAAGGCCGGCACTGTACGGGTCATGGTTGCCACCGACATCGCCGCGCGCGGCCTGGACATCGATCAACTGCCTCACGTAGTCAACTTCGAGTTGCCGAACGTTGAAGAGGACTACGTACACCGCATCGGCCGTACCGGTCGTGCCGGTCGCTCGGGCGAGGCCATCTCGCTGGTCGCACCCGACGAAGAGAAACTGCTCAAGAGCATCGAGCGCGTTACCCGCCAGAAAATCGCCGACGGCGACCTGATGGGCTTTGATGCTTCGGCCATTGAGGCCGAGAAACCCGAAACCCGCGAGCGTCCACAAAACACCCCTCGCACTGGCCGTGGCCAGCGTGCCGATGGCACCAACACCGGCAGCGGTGGCCGCAAGGACAAGGGTAAGGATAAAGGCAAGGAAAAGGACAAGGCCGGCGAGAAGTCCGCTGAAAAGGCCGCTGGTGGACGCCAGGAACGCAAGCCACGCGACAAGAAACCGCGCCCGGCTCAAGCCGCTGGCCAATCGGCTATTCCTCCAGTGCCCGCCAACCGCGATCCGGAAGAATTCCTGGACGACGAAGTCGATAATTTTGGCAACCGTGCCGACTACGTCAGCCCTTACCAGAACAAGGGTGGCCAGGGCCGTAACCGTCGCCCAGGCGCTCCGGCCAGCAGCAACGGCGGGGCTGCCCAGCCACGCGGTGGCCAGGGCCGAAGCAACAACCCTCGTAGCGGTGGTGCAGCCAATGCAGGCGCCAACGGCGAGAAGCGTGGCGGTGCACGTAACGGTGCGGGCTCGGGTGGCCGTGACGGCCAGCCACGCCGTGACGGTGCCAACCGCAACCGTCGCCCTGCCCGCGAAGAGTCTTCGCGCCAGGAACCGGCCGTACGCAACCCTCGTGAAGGTCAGCCGCAACCGAAGATCATCCACAAGGAATCCAAAGTGGATCGCTTCCCGACCGCCGAGCAGCTGGAACAACTGCCAAGCCGTCCACGTGGCGAAAAACCGGCGCTGCTGACGCGTAACCGCTGATTCAGACGCCAACAAAAACGCCGCCCCATGGGGCGGCGTTTTTGTTGGTGCAGTAACCCGATTACTTCTGCTTCACGCCTTCCAGCGAGATGTCCAGGTCCAGGGTCTGCGAAGCTGGGCCCGGGCCCTTGATGCCGAAATCGTTCAGGTTCAGCGTAGTGGTGGCATTGAAGCCAGCACGCTCGCCGCCCCATGGGTCTTTGCCTTCGCCGTTGAAGGTTGCCTTGAACACTACCGGCTTGGTCACGCCGTGCAGGGTCAGGTCACCCGCGACATCAGCAGTTTTTTCACCGGTCGACTTGACGCTGGTAGAGACGAACTTGGCATCAGGGAATTTGCTGACGTCGAGGAAGTCCTTGCTGCGGATGTGCTTGTCACGCTCGGCATGGTTGCTGTCGAGGCTGGCGGTTTTCAGGTCAACGGCAATTTTGCTGGCTTCTGGCTTGGCGCTGTCCCAGCTGAAGGTACCGTCAAAATCCTTGAAGGTGCCATGGATGAAACTGTAGCCAAGGTGGCTGATTTTCCAGTCGACGAAAGCGTGCTGGCCTTCTTTGTCGATTTTGTAATCAGCAGCCATGGCCTGACCAGCCGACAGCAGTGCAGTACCAAGCGCCAGTGCGGCAAAAGTCTTTTTCAACATGCGTCTGTATCCTTTTTGCAGGTTAGGTTGAACATCAAGCTTTGCGGCCCAGCATGCGGACAAGGGTCGCGTCACGGTCTATAAAGTGGTGTTTAAACGCCGCCAGGGCATGCAAACCGGCAAAGATCACCACGCCCCATGCCACGTAGAAGTGGATTTCGCCGGCAAGGTCCGCCTGATCAGGCAGATTGCTGAGCAATGCCGGCACCTCAAACAGGCCGAATACCGGAATGCCCACGCCATCCGCGGTGGAGATCAGGTAGCCACTGATCAGAACAGCGAACAGGCCCAGATAGAGGAGACTGTGGCCAGCCTTGGCAGAAACCCGGGTAAATGTGCTGTAACTGGCCAACGTCGGCGGTGGTGGGCTGACAAAGCGCCAAATGACCCTTAGCAACATGATCGCCAACACAGTCAAGCCGATACTCTTGTGCAGATCGGGCGCGATGTGACGCCAGGCGCTGTAGTAATCAAGGCCGACCATCCATAGGCCCAGGCCGAACAGGCCGAACACTGCCAATGCCACGCCCCAGTGCATGACAACACTGACCAAGCCATAGCGAGAAGATGAGTTTCGCAACTGCATTGCCGAATTTCCCTGTAAGAACTGTTGCCAAGACTAACGAGTTATCTATCGAATTAAAGCGGAAAATTTCGCTTTGAAATATCGAGAAAAACGATTGTTAGCGTGGAACGCTGGCATTAAGGAAAGATTAACGCTAGGCACTAGCGCTAATGGCAACGGGTGTGGAGAGGCATCAGAACGAGGCCGGCATGGGGATTGCCAGCAAGGCCGGCTCTTGAACGAGCCGGCCGCTACACCGGTATCAGGCTACTGAGCGCTGGCCTGAGTGTTGGTGGTCTTTTTCTTCACGGGCTCAGCCTTGGCAGCGGTTTTTTTCACCGGTGCCGGCTTGGCTGCTGTCTTCTTGGCTACCGGCTTCTTCGACGGCGTAGCCTTGGCAGGGGCAGCCTTGGCGGGCGCAACCTTGGCCGGTTCCTCTTTTGCTACAGGAGCCACAGGCGGCGCCACTGGGGCAGGTGCAGCCACTGGAGCCGGCGCTGGAGCAGCCTGCACAGCCTTCACCGCAGGTGGTGCTGCCGGTTTGTCAGCGCCACCGAACAGGCGCGAGAAGAAGCCTGGCTTGCTCTCCTTGGCCGCGACGGCGCCTGCCGTTGCAGCTGCAGCGCCAACGGCTGCGGCTTTAAGCGGGTCGACGGTTTTACCCGCCGCCAGGTCCTGTACCTGGTTGGCCGCGCGCTGACCGCTGCGCAGAGCACCTTCGAGCGTGCCGGGGTACAGCGCATCGGTGTGCTCACCCGCGAAGGCGATGCGCTGCATAGGGCGCTCCCACAGGCGCCAGTACTTGCTGATCTGCCCCGGACCAAACGCCAGGTAGGAGCCGCCAGTACCCGCGTCGGTGCTGTAACGACGCACCTCATAGCCGGTAAACGCTCCTCGCGCCTGTGGATAAAACGCGTGCAGGCGGATCAACACCTGATCGACCATCTGTTTGTCGCCGAACGCCTGAAGCAGGCGAGCGTTGTCACCCGACAGGTTGATCACTACGTTGGCACCGCCCTTCAGCGCAGGTTCGATCCAGAGCATGCCAAGGCCGGTGTTGCTGTAGATTTCACCGGACATCCGCGCACGGCTTTCCCAGACTGGCGTCTTGAACTTCAGCATCAGCTGATCGCGCCAGCCGTAGTTGGTGCCCTTGATCGCCGCCAGGTGCAGGTTGTCCAGGCCCGGCGTCATTTGGATCTTGGCCAACGCCCGCAATGGCACGGCCAGGACCACGTAATCCGCCTGGTAACCGACGCTGCCAACCTTGACGGTAACACCGTCTTTGTCTTGGCTGATCGCCGTGACCGGCGAACTGGTCTTGATGGTTTTCAGCTGTTTGACGAACGCCTGGGCCAATACCGGGCTGCCGCCAGGCAGGCGGGCGGCACGCAGGTCACGGTCGTTGACGCCACGGTAGACTCGATTCTGCTGGGCGAAATACAACAGCGACAGGCGCGATGGTTCGTCATAGCGGGTACGGATCTGCTGGTTGATCAACTGCCGCGCGGTAGTCGGCAGTTGCAGTTTGTCCAGCCAGGTGGCGACGTTCATCTGATCCAGGGCGAACAGGGTGCTATTGCCCGCCGGGTTTTCCGGATCGTTGATCGAACGGGCCAGGTCGTCGAGGGTTTTCTCATAACGCTTGATGGCCTCGGCGGTGGCCGGCTGCTTGGTTGCCAGGTCAGCGGCGCTGAAGTATTCGCCATCGATCAGGTAGCCCGGCGTACGAACGAACTCAGGCGCCGGCAGGGTGCTGAGCTTGAAGGTGTCCAGGTACTTGTTGAGGATCGGCTGTGCCTTGCTGTTGCCAATCCACTCGCTGGTGGCCAGGCCTGAACGCCCACCCATGCTGGGTTTGGCTTCCAGCAAGGTCACCTGCCAGCCCTTGCTTTGCAATTCATAGGCAGCGGTCAGGCCCGCCAGGCCACCGCCGACGACAATCGCCGTCGGCTGCTTGGCGGCCGCCAATGCCCCCGTACTGAACAGCCCAATCATTACTAACGCGCACGCGCGCAGCCAACCAGCAGACATTTGGCGAACTCCGGATCAAAGGCAGATAAAAGTGGGGGTGAGCACCCCAAGAAAGCTGCGTGAAGGATACGCCAGCATGGTCGGCCTCGCCAGCGAGCCAGGGCAGGATCACGCACTATGGGTTGTTCTCCTCCAACGCTTTGCATAGGCTTGCGCGCATACCCGAATACGCATCGCCAGGAGAGAGCCGATGGGCCTGAATCAACAGTGGATGCAACGTGACCTCAAGGTCCTGTGGCACCCCTGCACCCAGATGAAAGACCACGAGCAACTGCCGCTGATCCCGATCAAGCGCGGCGAAGGCGTCTGGCTCGAAGATTTTGAAGGCAAACGCTACCTGGATGCGGTCAGTTCCTGGTGGGTGAATGTGTTTGGCCATGCCAACCCACGCATCAACCAGCGCATCAAGGATCAGGTCGATCAACTTGAGCACGTGATTCTGGCCGGTTTCAGTCATCAACCGGTCATCGAACTTTCAGAGCGCCTGGTCAAGCTCACGCCTGACGGACTCAATCGGTGTTTTTACGCCGATAATGGGTCTTCCTGCATCGAAGTCGCACTGAAAATGAGCTTTCACTACTGGCTGAACCAAGGCCAGCCGGAGAAAAAGCGCTTCGTCACCCTGAGCAACAGCTACCACGGCGAAACCATCGCGGCCATGTCGGTCGGTGACGTCCCGCTGTTCACCGAAACCTACAAGGCGCTGTTGCTCGATACGATCAAAGTACCAAGCCCAGACTGCTATTTGCGCCCAGAAGGGGTCAGTTGGGAGGCGCATTCTCGCACGATGTTCGCGGCCATGGAGCAGACCCTGGCCGAACACCATGCGACCATCGCGGCAGTCATTGTCGAGCCCTTGATTCAGGGTGCCGGTGGCATGCGCATGTACCATCCGGTGTACCTCAAGCTGTTGCGCGAAGCCTGTGACCGCTACGGGGTTCACCTGATCCACGACGAGATCGCCGTAGGCTTCGGCCGTACCGGAACGATGTTCGCGTGCGAGCAGGCCGGCATCCGGCCAGATTTCCTCTGCTTGTCCAAGGCCCTGACCGGCGGCTATCTGCCGCTGGCCGCCTGCCTGACCACCGACCAGGTGTACAACGCGTTCTACGACGATTACCCGACCCTGCGCGCGTTCCTTCATTCGCACAGCTATACCGGCAACCCGCTGGCCTGCGCGGCGGCCCTGGCGACCCTGGATATCTTCGAGCAAGACAACGTCATCGAGAACAACAAGGCCCTGGCCCAGCGCATGGCCAGCGCCACGGCACACCTGGCCGATCATCCGCATGTGGCCGAAGTGCGCCAGACGGGCATGACCCTGGCCATCGAGATGGTTCAGGACAAGGCCAGCAAGACGCCTTACCCGTGGCAGGAGCGGCGCGGCCTGAAAGTCTTCGAGCACGCGCTGAGCCGCGGCGCACTGCTGCGCCCACTGGGCAGCGTGGTGTACTTCCTGCCGCCGTATGTCATCACCCCGGAACAAATCGATTTCCTTGCCGAGGTCGCCAGTGAAGGCATCGACATCGCCACGCGTGACAGCCTGAGCGTTGCCGTGCCCAGTAACTTCCACCCAGACTTCCGCGATCCGGGCTAGTGCACACCCTGGGGGCCGGCCCTACCGGCCTTCGGGGGTGAGCAATGCGCCAATCGCCCGTTTTGATTCAGAGACCGACATGAGACTGTCCCGTTTTTTCATTGATGCCCCGCTGAGCCTTGGCGAGCATGACCTGCCTGAAGCCCAGGCCCATTACATCGGCCGCGTACTGCGCATGGCCACTGGCGACGCTGTACAGCTGTTTGACGGCAGCGGCCAGGAATACCTCGGCGAGCTGCTGGAAGTCGGCAAGAAAAACGTACGCGTGGTGCTCAGCGAAACCCTGCCGGGCCAAGCCGAGTCGATGCTGCACGTCCATCTGGGCCAAGGCCTGTCACGCGGCGAGCGGATGGACTGGGCAATCCAGAAGGCCACCGAGTTGGGTGCCAACGAAATCACCCCGATTGTCAGCGAGCGCTGTGAAGTCCGCCTCAAGGACGAGCGCGCCGACAAGCGCCTGGCCCACTGGCGCCAGGTAGCGATCAGCGCCTGTGAACAGTGCGGTCGCTCACGCCTGCCGGTCATTCATGCCCCTATGCTGCTGGCCGACTGGCTCAAGCAACGCGACGAAGCGCTGAAGCTGGTCCTGCACCCAGTCGCCGAGCCAATGATCAGCCACGCCAGACCCGAGCACCTGGCCTTTTTGATTGGCCCCGAAGGCGGCCTCTCGGAGGCGGAAGTCGAACAGGCCAAGAGCACCGGATTTCACGCCGCCCGCCTGGGCCCACGGGTACTGCGCACGGAAACCGCACCCGTGGTAGCACTGGCCGTTGCCCAACAACTGTGGGGTGATTTCTAAAGCACGTAGAAAAACACCGCGACAAAATGCATCAGGCTGCCGGCGATCACGAACAGATGCCAAATGCCGTGCCAATGGCGAAAGCGGCTGTCATAGGCAAAGAAGATGATCCCGATGGTGTAGAACGCCCCACCACCGGCCAGCCAGGCAAACCCCGCAGTGCCCAGGCTGGCCAGTAGCGGCTTGACCGCGACCAGCACGATCCATCCCATCACCGCGTAGATGACGATCGACATCACCCGCGCCTCGGAGCGCGGTTTGATTTCCTGCAGCATACCGATCACTGCCAGCCCCCAGACGGTGCCAAACAGGCTCCAGCCCCAGGGGCCACGCAAACTGACCAGGCAGAATGGCGTGTAACTGCCCGCAATGAGCAGGTAGATCGACAGATGATCAAGCTTGCGCATGACCGTTTTGGCCTTGCCGCGTACGCTGTGATAAAGCGTGGAGATGCTGTACAGCAACAGCAAGGTGAAGCCGTAGATCGTCAGGCTGACAATTTTCCAGGGGTCGCCTTGCAGTACCGCAATCCCTATCAGCCATGTCGCGCCGACAGCGGCCAGTAGCGCGCCGACGAGGTGGGTCCATGCATTGAAGCGTTCACCATGGTACATGTGGCGCTGCCCTCCAAGGTCCTCTTGCAGGCTCATGCTACACAGGCATTCGCCTCAAACCACCCCCGCCTCTAGTAGTAGACGCTCCAAGGCGACCAGATCCGGCACTCGCGCCACCAACTCACCGACCTGCACGGCCGCCAACTCCAGCGGGGCCAACGGCACATCAACGTAGTTGAGCTGGCTGTCCAACTTGCAGGAGCGCGGGATGCCCTGCACCAGTAACGCCATGAAACGCAGGCGGCTGTCGCCCAGCGAGTTGAGCACGACGATCCGTGCCCGCTCGCCCACCTGTGTAGAGCCGCCACACGCGGCCTCGAAACTGATCAGAGGCAAGCGCTGATTGCGCCAGTCGATCCACCCCAGGTGCCAGTCGAAACCCTCCAACACCTGCATGCCAGGACGATAGCCAATCAGCTCGGCCACCGCGACGTTCGGCAACACCAGGCTGCGATCACTCAGCGGCAATAGCAGACCGGTCAGGCTGCTACGCCCCCCGTTGCGGACGGGTTGTTCAAGCATTGTGCGCACTCCACTGGGCAATACTCTGCAGCAGCACCGACTCTTGATACGGCTTGCCCATGTATTCATTCACGCCAATGGCCATCGCCCGGTCACGGTGCTTTTGCCCGGTACGCGACGTGATCATGATGATCGGCAGGTCCTTGAGCCGCGGGTCCTGACGAACCCGGGTCGCGACCTCGAAGCCATCCATGCGCGGCATTTCGATGTCGAGCAAGACCACGTCCGGGCGGTGCTCCTGCAACAACGCCATGGCATCGACGCCGTCCTTGGCGGTCAGGACGTTCATGCCGTGGCGCTCAAGCAGGCGCCCAGTGACCTTGCGCACAGTCACCGAGTCATCCACGACCAACACCAGCGGTGGGCGCATGACGGTACGCTCGGCCAACGTATGCAGTGAGCCACGCTCGGCACTTGGCAGTTGGGCGGGTCGCAACTGCTGCGCGCGCAATTGGGCGAGCAAGTCGAGAATCAGCACCACTCGCCCATCCCCCAGGATGGTCGCCCCGGACAGCCCTTGAACCGAAGCGAACTGCGGCCCCAGGCTCTTGACCACGATCTCGCGACTGGCGGACAGGGCATCGACCTGAACCGCAAACTGCTGTTCTTGAGAATGCACCAACAGCACGGGCAGGGGCAGGGTCTGGCCGAGCAAGCGAGGTGGCGGCAGATCCTCCAGAAGCCCCCCCAGGTAGTGCAGTTCATAACGGTGCCCAGCGTACTCATAACGCGGAGGATCCAGCTGGTAACAGGCTTCGAGCTCGGCCGGAGGCACCCGGACGATACCCTCGATGGTGTTCAGCGGGATCGCATACTGCTCATCGCTACTGTGCACCATCAACGCCCGGTTGACCGACACGGTAAACGGCAAGCGAATCAGAAAGCGCGCACCTTTACCCGGGATCGAGTCGATGATCATCGACCCGCCCAGTTGCTTGACCTCCTCATGCACCACATCCATCCCCAGCCCTCGCCCGGAGATCTGGGTGATTTTTTCAGCGGTGGAGAACCCTGGCTGCAAAATGAACTGCATGACCTCGTGATCACTGATCTCGGCGGCCGGGTCCAGCAGCCCGCGCTTGATGGCCTTGCGGCGCACGGCCTCCAACGACACACCGGCACCGTCGTCCGACATCTCGATGACGATATCGGCACCTTCATGCAGCAGGTTCAAGGCAATCAGCCCTTGCTCCGGCTTGCCCGCGGCAAGGCGCACCTCCCGGGGCTCCAGGCCATGGTCGACTGCGTTGCGCAGCATGTGTTCCAACGGTGCGACCATGCGCTCAAGCACACTGCGATCCAACTCGCCTTCGGCATTGCCGACCACTAGCTCGACCTGTTTGCCCAACTCGCTGGCGACCTGGCGAACCACCCGCTGCAGGCGCGGTACCATGCGCTCGAACGGCACCATGCGGGTGCTCATCAGACCTTCCTGCAGGTCGGTATTCACCCGTGCCTGCTGCTGCAACAGGGTCTGCGCCTCTTGGGCGCGGATACTCAAGGTCTCTTTCAGGTCGAGCAGGTCCGAAGCCGACTCAAACAACGCACGGGACAACTGCTGCAATTGCGAGTGACGGTCCATTTCCAGCGGGTCGAACTCTTCATAACCCAGCGGCTCACCTTCGCTCGGCTGCGCACCGAGCGCGCGGCCCTGGGTTTCGCTGTCGAGCCGACGCAACAGGTCACGCATCCGCTCCAGCGTGGTTTCCATTTCACCCAGGGCCGTTTGCGCATCATTCACCTGCTGCTCGATACGCCCGCGAATGATTGAATTCTCACCGGCGAGGTTGCCCAGGTCGTCGAGCAGCTCAGCAGCCACTTTCACCTGGTCGGCCGCCGGTCGTTCAGGCGTCGGGGCAGGCGCCTCGGCTACCACGCTGTCGCTTTGTGGTTGGCTTTCGCTGACCGCAGCACTGGTGAAATTACGGATGTAGTCGATCAGTGCGGTGGGGGCAGGCAGCGGTTGCTGCAGGCGCACGGCATCGAGCATGTGTGCCAGGCGGTCATGGCAATTCTGCAGCAGGCTGAACAGCGCCGCACTGGGCTGAAGATGACCGGCGGCCAACTGCTCAAACAGAAACTCCAGTTCATGGGCGAGGTCGCCAATCGGTGCGATCTCGACCATCCGCGCGCCCCCTTTCAGGGTGTGCAGATCGCGTAACAGGTTCTCCACTTCCAGCGTATTGCGTGGCTCAGCCTGCCAGCGCAACAAGGCTGCCCCAGAGCTTTCGACGATATCGAAACCTTCCTCCAGGAAAATCTCCAGCAGCTCCTTGTCGCCCTCTTCTGCCGGCTTCTGTGTCACCGGCTGAACCGGCGCAGGCCCCGCGTCCTCCTGGCGGAACTCACGCAATGCCGTGAGCGCGTCAAGCGCCGATAACGGCATCTGGCCCTGTTGTAACTGGTCGAGCATCCGGGCCAACAATGCGTGACTGTCGAGCAGCAGTTCAAACAGCGCTGGCGATGCATTGAAACGCCGATCCACCAGGCCCTCATAGAAGCTTTCCAGTGCCTGGGCCAGTTCGGCTACGGCACTGACGCCAGCCATCTGGGCGCCACCGTTGAGGGTATGCCAATCGCGTTGCAGCGATGACAGCGCGGCGCTGTTTTCAGGCTCGACACGCCAGCGTGCCAGGGTTTGATCAGCCCCCTCGAGAATATCCACGGCCTCTTCGAGGAACAGTTGCACCAGCGTTTCGTCGGGTAACTGCTCGGCCAGGGCCGCCGTCGCCTCGCCCAACTCATGCACCTGCGACTGCCCGCCGGCGCTACGAACCAGGCCCATGGCGGCAGGGTCCAGCCCCTCCTCCAACAGTTCACGCAAGGCGTGCAGGTGCTCAGGGCTGGCCTGAACTTCCTGGCCCGCAGCGATCTGGTCGAGCATGCCGATCAGCGCCTCATGGGCATGCTGCGCCTCCTCGAAGAAACGCGGGCTGACCACAACACTGCTTTCCTCAACAGCGCCGTAGAGATCGAGCAAGGCCTCGCAGAGCTCATCCACCTGCCAGAGGTCCGCCAGGTGTGCGCTCTGCCCCAGCGTGGTCAATTCGTCGAGCAGGGCGCTCAGCTCCTGACGCTGCTCGGGGTGTTCCTGCCAACGCAGCAGCAACGACTCGGCATCAAGCAGAATGTCCATGCCCTGCGCCAGGAAGCTGGCAATCAACTGTGGGTCACGCTTGACCCGCAGGCCTGCACTAGGCGCCTCCAGCAAGGCCCGCAAACGGGTCTTCACCGCCTGATCTACCTGTTCGATCAGCAGCTCGGCACCCATGATCGGTGCCAACGGTGTGCTGTCGAGCTGCTCCAGGCCCCGGTGCAACAAGGCATCAGCGGTTTGCAGCAGGTAGATCTCGTCCAGATCAACACCCAATTGATGAGCCTTGTACTCAAGTACGAGCAGGTCAAGGGCAGCCGCCAGCTCAGCAATCGGCACCACCCCCGCCATTGCCGCGCTGCCTTTGAGGGTATGCAGGGCCCGTTGCAGGTCGTCACTGACCGGCAGCGGCAGTTGCTCATCGGCACTCTGCAGGAACGCATCAAGGCTGGCCAAATGGGCCTGCGCTTCATTGCGGAAGATCTCCAGCAACTGCGGGTCAATGGCCTCGGCGTTGTCGGTCTGCGGTACATCGTTCATGGCCAAGGCATGCAAGTGCAGTGATAACTGCTCCACCGTCTCGTTCATCAGTGGCCGGCCTTCGGCGTACTCGGCCAGTAACGCTGGAAACAGCGCCAACGCCTGTTCCAGGCTTGCCAGTACCGGCTCCCCCGGCGCCACACGGCCTTCGAGCATGCGGTTAAGCAGATGTTCTGCCGACCACGCCAGTTCAGCCACGACCATTGCATGCACCATCCGCCCGCTACCCTTGAGGGTATGAAAGCCTCGACGCAGCTCGACCAACACCGGTCGCAGGCGCGTATCACTGCGCCACTGGACCCACTGCTCATTCAAGTGCTGAAGAACATCCTCGGCCTCTTCGAGAAACACCTCGCGAAGCTCGTCATCGATTGTCGCGACGTCTGCCTCGACCGGTGCCGACATCTCGACACGCGGTGACTCGAGCACATACCCCAGCACCGTGAAACTACGCTCAGCCTGCTCAAGGAAGCGCTCGACCTGCGCCTGAGGATCAGCGCTCAGGTACTGCAGGTAACATTCAAGGTTGCAGATGGCGTCGGCGAAAGGCTCCAGGGTACTGGCATCCGGCAGTTGCTCACTGCCGAGCAAGCGGCTTTCGACATAGTCGCCACAGTAGCGCAACAAGCGCGACGCACGCGGCAGCATGAGCATCGCCAGGGCACCACGAACTTGCGTGAAGAGCCCTGGCAATGGCTCCAGGCGCTGGCGCTCCCAACCGCCCTCCAAGGCATCGGCGATCAGTTCCTTGGCTTGCTGCAGCACCCCATGAGATTCATCAAAGACCACTTGGCGTACTTCAGCCAGATCGGCACCCGGCGGCTGGGCCTGCCCAGGCGAATCAATCGAACCGACCATGCCGGCCAGCGTCGCCTCGACATACAGCAACGCACCCGCCACATCCATCAATACGGCATCGTCCGGGGCGCGCTGCCCGCGTGCCAGCCCCTGCAAGACCGAAACCTGATCGATGATGACCCGGCGCGGCTGGCCAAAACCAAGCACCGCGAGGGTATCGGCCGTCTGTCGCAAGGGCGCCAGCAGCGCCTCCAGCTCATCGACCTGCTGACGGTCGCCGCGCACAAAGAGGTCCAGGCGCTCCTTGGCCCATCGCAAGTCTTCACAGACAGCGGCGACCACCGAGCGCAAGGCATCACGGTCCGAGCCGATCTGCAAGCGGTCGCGCAGCCCACTCAGGGACAACTCCAGGTTGCCTTGCCCCTGGGCAACGTCAGGCTCGCTCGGCGGCACATCATTCAACGGGGGTTGCAGCAGTGGCTCGGCACCGCGAGCCGTACGCAATGGGTTGAGCAGCGGCAGGAGCACCAACGGAAGGTCACGCCCGGCAGCACGCAGACGCTCCAGGTACAGGGGTAACTGATCCAGCCCCCGGAACAAGGCGCCCAGCGCTTCACCACGGGCAGCCACGCGCCGTTGCTGCAAGGCCAAGCTTAGTTGCTCCACCTCCTCGGCCAGCAGCACAGCCCCCTGCAATTCGAGCATCTGCAAACAACCCACAACCTGATGTATCGGCTCGACAACGTCGGCCAGTACCTCGATATCCCCCGGTTCAGCGGCAAAATGCTCCAGCGCCTTGCGCGCAGCACCCAGGCACTCGGCAATGGCGGCATTGACCCAGACCAGGGCAACAGTAGCGTGACGATCAACCATAAGCCCTCCAGTAGTCAGGGTCAGCGAGCCGGCGGTAAGGTAAAACCCGACACCGAACGCCGCATTTCACTGGCCATACGGGCCAGATTGCCAATGCTCTCGGCCGTCGCGGTCGAGCCGGACGAGGTTTGCGAGGTGATCTGCTGAATCACCGCCATGGTATGGGAGATCTGCCCAGCCGAAGACGTTTGCAACTGGGCGGCATCGGAGATGCTCAGAATCAGCTCGGCCAAGGTCTGCGACACCCCTTCGATTTCTGCCAGGGCCACCCCGGCATCCTGGGCCAGGCGCGCACCACGGACCACCTCGGCGGTGGTCTGTTCCATGGAAATCACCGCTTCGTTGGTATCGGCCTGAATCGCTCGCACCAGCGCCTCGATTTGCCGTGTCGCCGAAGACGAACGCTCAGCCAAGCGCTGCACTTCATCAGCGACCACGGCGAAACCACGTCCAGCCTCACCGGCCATGGACGCCTGAATCGCAGCGTTGAGCGCAAGAATGTTGGTCTGATCGGCAATGTCATCGATCAGGCTGACGATATCGCCGATTTCCTGAGAAGACTCGCCAAGGCGCTTGATGCGCTTGGCGGTGTCCTGAATCTGCTCACGGATGTTGTCCATGCCGTGGATGGTGTTGTGAACCACCTCGTTGCCCTTGTTGGCAATCGCCACCGCTCGCTCAGCCACTTTGGCCGACTCATAGGCGTGGGTCGAAACCCGATCGATCGACTCAGCCATGTCACCGACGGCCATCGACGCATCACTGATCTGCTGAGCCTGGTGCTCGGACGCCTTAGCCAACTGACGGGCTGTGGTCTGAGTATCCTGCACCGCGCTGGCAACTTCCTCGGCACTTTGGTTGATCGTCGCCACCAGGTCGCGAAGCTGGTCGATCGAGTAATTGATCGAGTCGGCAATAGCTCCGGTAAAGTCCTCGGTGACCGAGGCAGTGACGGTCAGGTCGCCGTCGGCCAGGTCTTCGATTTCATCCAACAGGCGCATGATTGCCTGCTGGTTGCGCTCATTTTTTTCTGCCGTCTCATGCAGTTGGCGATGGGTTTCACGCACCATCACCAGGCCGATCAGAATGATCGAGGCCAGTGCCAGCAAACCCAGCGCGTAGCCGCCAACGGTGTCCAGCGTGCGCCCTGCGGCCAGGTTCTCGAAGCCATTGGCCAGACGCGAGGCCTCATCGAGCAAGGTCTGCGACAGGTTGAAAATGTTGCTGGCCGCTTCACGCACCCGGAACAACTCGGGGGACGTCTCGAGAATTTCGTCCACGGAGCCCGCGACGAACTGGAACAGTTCAGCGATTTCAGTCAGGCGAGCACGGGCATCGGGGTCTTGAACACGGGTCAGTTGAATCGACGGGTTGCCCGCCAGCATGCCCTCAAGGACCTGACCAAAGCGCGTCGCATCGCGCCCAAAGGCATCCGCGGCCTGAACGGAGGTGTCATCGCCGGCCAGCACTGTATTGACCGAGCCGAGAATGCGTTCGGCCAACAGCGCCTGGCGCTGGGCTACCGCAACCTGGCTGGCCGGGGCGCCGTTCTTGAGGAGGATCTCCACGACCTTCTCGTATTCGACCTGCAACTGCGGAACCGTCTCGGACAGGGTTGCCGCCACCTGGTGCAGCGACAATACGGTCTGCTCACTGGCCAGGATCGTATCGGTGTATTTGCGCAGGTTTTCCCAGTCACTCAGCACGGCCTCCATTTCGCTACGCACGGCAGGCGGAGCGGAGGGCAGGCCGGTGGCGTGATCGCCCTTCTTCAAATAGCCCCAACGCTGCTCAAAGTCATTGCGTGCATCACTCAACAACTTGAAGGCCCGCGCCTTGCCCGCAGCCGCTTCAGTGGCGTTCTTGGCAATACGCTGGGACAACACGCGCAACTCGCCGGCATGCCCGATGTACTGCTTGTCGTAATTGGCCTGGGTATTGAGGTAGGCGAAATTGGCGAACAACAGGATGATCGACAGGATCAGCACGATAAACAGCACGGCAATCTGCGCGCTGCTGCGAGAGCCTTGTACCGAGGGAAAGGTCTTGGTCACGGGTTCGACATTCCTTTACAGCGCCACATCGAGAAAGCCCGTTGCCTGCGACAGGGCAAATGGACTGAAGATTCCCCAGCTACGCTCACGTTGAAAGTGGCCCTGGACAAAGGGCCCTGCCCCGGCCAACAGCGGCGACGGCACGGAGAGGTCCAGGCTGCGCAGCGGAAAGTGCTGCAGACCGGCAACTTCGTCGACCAGCAGCCCGGCAAACACCTCCTGATGATCCAGCACCAGTACGCGGCGCTGCTTGCGCAAACCGCTCTGGGCCAGGCCGAAATACCCACACAGGTCCATCACCGGCAACAACCGCCCACGCAGGTTAGCGACGCCAAGCACCCAGGGCTTGACCCCGGGGATACGGCTGAGGCGAGGCTCCTGCAGCACTTCGGCAACTTCCTGCATCGGCGCGACAAACCACTGTTCAGCAATACGAAAGCCGATCCCGCTCCAACTCTGCAGGCGGGTCTCCTGTAACGGCAGGTCGGCCGCCAACAGGCGGCAGCGGCGGTCGATGTCCAACAGCAGTTCAAATGCCGTCAGCGACTCGCCCTTGGGCCGGGTGGTCAACCCTTGAGTACGCCGTCGAGGGTCTTGATCAGGGTCTGCTCATCCACCGGTTTGGTCAGGTAGTCGCGGGCGCCCTGACGCGTGCCCCAGACCTTGTCGGTTTCCTGGTCCTTGGTGGTCACGATAATCACCGGGATACCACTGGTCTCAGGGTCCTTGCTCAGTTGGCGGGTCGCCTGGAAGCCGTTCATGCCTGGCATGACGATGTCCATCAGTACCGCGTCGGGTTTTTCCTGGCGCGCCAGCGCCACACCGTCGGCGCCATTTTCAGCCTTGAGCACCTGATGCCCGTGTTTTTCGAGCATTCCGGTCAGTTTGTACATTTCAGTCGGCGAATCATCGACGATCAGAACTCGGGCCATGCTATTCCCCATCGAAGGAAAGGATGCCGCGCCAGGTGCGCAGCATCAGGGTGCGTGTTGTGCTTCTGCGGCGAAACCCGGCACATGCGCCTTGATCGCGTCCAGCAGTTCTTCCTTGCTGAAAGGCTTGGTCAAAAACTGATCAGAGCCGACAACCCGGCCGCGGGCCTTGTCGAACAGCCCATCACGGGATGACAGCATGACCACCGGCGTATCCTTGAACATACTGTTGTGTTTGATCACTGCGCAGGTCTGGTAACCGTCCAGGCGCGGCATCAACACATCGACGAAAATGATATCGGGATGGTGGTCGACAATCTTGGCCAGGGCGTCAAAACCGTCAGTGGCGGTAATGACGGTGCAACCGGCTTCGCCGAGCAACATCTGCGCGGTACGACGAATCGTCTTCGAGTCGTCGATGACCATCACCTTCAATGCCGCTTCGGGCTGTCCCATAATTGCTCTACCATCGCCTGGAAGGGCCGTGCAGGCCACATGCCAGGCCTTTTTAGCACACTCTCAAGGTGCATTCCATCGGCCTGCGCCGGGGTCGCCCACGATGCGTTTTCCGCTTGACCGCCAGCGTCGCCGGCGCCACCCTGACGCCACTTTTCATTTGAGCCACTGCGGCCTGCTGCCGCCGAGAGGATATACCCCATGAGCGTTCGCCTCGGGATTGTCATGGACCCCATTGCGCGCATCTCCTACAAGAAGGACAGCTCGCTGGCCATGCTGCTGGCCGCCCAGGAACGCGGCTGGTCGCTGTTCTACATGGAGCAGCAGGATCTTTACCAACGCGAGGGCCAGGCCCGGGCACGGATGCGCCCACTGCGCGTGTTTGCCGACCCCGAGCATTGGTTCGACCTGGAAGCGGAAACCGACGGCGCCCTGAGCGACCTGGACGTCATCCTGATGCGCAAGGATCCGCCCTTCGACATGGAGTTCGTCTACAGCACCTACCTGCTGGAGCAGGCCGAGGCCGCGGGCGTGCTGGTGGTCAACCGCCCACAGAGCCTGCGTGACTGCAACGAAAAGCTGTTCGCCACCCTGTTCCCGCACTGCACGCCGGCGACCGTGGTCAGCCGCCGCCCGGATATCCTGCGCGACTTTGCCACCGAGCACGGTGACGTCATCCTCAAGCCGCTGGACGGCATGGGCGGTGCGTCGATTTTCCGCCACCGCGTGGGTGACCCCAACCTGTCGGTGATCCTTGAAACACTGACGGCCCATGGCACCCAGCAGATCATGGCGCAAGCCTACCTGCCGGCCATCAAGGATGGCGACAAGCGCATCCTGATGATCGACGGCGAGCCAGTGCCCTACTGCCTGGCACGGATTCCGGCCAGCGGTGAAACACGCGGCAATCTGGCTGCCGGCGGACGTGGCGAAGCCCGCGAGTTGACCGAGCGCGACCGCTGGATCGCCGCACAGGTCGGCCCAACCCTGCGCGAGAAAGGCCTGCTGTTTGTCGGCCTGGACGTGATTGGCGAGCACCTGACCGAAATCAACGTCACCAGCCCGACCTGCATCCGCGAAATCGATAACGCCTTCGGTACCCGGATTGGCGTGCAGTTGATGGACGCCATTGATCGCAAGCTCAAGGCACGCTGACAGTCGAGGCAGGGAAACTGCGCAGAGTGGGTTATGATGCCGGTCCTTTTTTCGACCTGGCCGCCCGCTTTGCCGGTTTCACCCCGGCTGCTGGATAACCCATGACGCTCCCCGCCGACATCCCCGCCGATTTTGCCCCGCCCCGCGTTCGCCCGGCGGACCGGCTCGGCTTTACCCTTTTTCTGGCGGCGCTGCTGCACTTGGCGCTGATCCTGGGCCTGAGCTTTACCTTTGCCAAACCCGAAGAAATTCGGCGGACCCTGGAAATCACCCTGGCCACGTTCAAGAGTGAAGCGCCACCAAAGAAAGCGGACTTCCTGGCTCAGGACAACCAGAAAGGCAGCGGCACCCTGGACAAGAAAGCGGTGCCCAAGACCACTGAACTGGCGCCCTTCCAGGACAGCACGATCAACAAGGTAACGCCACCGCCTGCCGCACGGCAGGAAGTGCTGCCGCAGCCGACACCACCCAAGGCTGTGGTCACCACCCAGGCCGCCAAACCGCAGAAAGTCGAAACCCGGCCCAAGGAAGTCAAACCGCAACCAAAACCCAAGGTGGCGGTACCGGAATTCGACAGCTCGGAACTGTCCAGCCAGATCGCCAGCCTGGAGGCCGAACTGGCCCATGAACAGCAAGCCTACGCCAAGCGCCCACGCATCCATCGGCTCAATGCCGCCTCGACCATGCGCGACAAAGGCGCTTGGTACAAAGAGGAATGGCGCAAGAAGGTCGAGCGCATCGGCAACCTCAATTACCCCGACGAAGCACGCCGCCAGCAGATCTACGGCAGCCTGCGCCTGATGGTCTCGATCAACCGCGACGGCTCGCTCTATGAGGTACTGGTACTGGAGTCGTCCGGGCAACCGCTGCTCGATCAGGCAGCACAGCGTATCGTGCGCCTGGCGGCGCCATTTGCGCCCTTCACCGGGGATCTTGCCGACATCGACCGGCTGGAGATCATCCGTACCTGGCGCTTCGCCCGCGGCGACCGCCTTTCGAGCAATTAAAGGGCGTGCCTCAGGCTTGTCAGTAGGGCGCCTCAACGCCACACTAAGGGTCATGAAGAACATCGCCCCGACCTACCTCAAGCACCAGTTTCTGATTGCCATGCCGCACATGGCCGATCCGAACTTTGCCCAGACCCTGACCTACATCGTTGAACACAACGAGAGCGGCGCCATGGGCCTGGTGGTCAACCGGCCACAGGAGTTGAACCTGGCCGATATCCTCGAGCAACTGCGACCGGACACCGAAACGCCGACGCGCTGCCTGCAGATACCCATCTACATGGGTGGCCCGGTACAGACCGACCGCGGTTTCGTGCTCCACAGCCGCGGCCCGACCTACCAGGCAACCATCGAGCTCGAAGGCTTGTCGCTGTCCACCTCGCAGGACGTCCTGTTCGCCATTGCCGACGGTACAGGCCCGGAAAACAGCCTTATCACCCTGGGTTATGCCGGCTGGGAAGCCGGGCAGCTGGAGGCAGAGCTCGCGGACAATGCCTGGCTCAATTGCCCATTCGATCCCGAGATCATCTTCGGCCTGACCAGCGACCTGCGCCTTGAAGCGGCCGCAGCCAGCCTGGGGATCAACCTCAGCCTGCTGACCAGCCAGGCGGGGCACGCCTGATGAGTGCACCAAGACTACTGCTGGGTTTTGACTATGGCAGCAAACAGATTGGCGTGGCCGTTGGCCAGATGATCACCGGGCAAGCCCGCGAACTGTGCACGCTGAAAGCGCAGAACGGCGTGCCGGACTGGACCCAGGTGGAAAAACTGATCAAGGAATGGCAGCCCGACGCAATTGTCGTCGGCCTGCCGTTGAACATGGACGGCACGCCCAGCGAAATGAGCGCCCGCGCCGAGAAATTCGCCCGCCGCCTGAATGGCCGCTTCAACCTGCCTGTGCACACCCACGATGAACGCCTGACCACCTTTGAAGCCAAGGGCGAGCGCATGGCCCGTGGCGGTCAGCGCGGCAGCTACCGCGACAACCCGGTCGACGCCATTGCCGCCGCCCTGCTGCTGCAAGGGTGGCTGGAAGCCAATGCCGGGCTGATGCAACCCTGATCACGGATTCAAGCCGGACCGTACTAGCGCCCGGCCTCTTGAGGAGCAAGCATGAGCCTACCCAATCCCGCCGAACTGATCCGGCAGATGGCCAGCGACCTGCAGGCGCATCTGGCCCGCCGTAACATCACCGAGCCGCGCTACATTGGCATCCGCACGGGCGGTGTATGGGTTGCCCAGGCCCTGCTTGAAGCCCTTGGCCAACAGGACGCCGCGCTCGGCACACTGGACGTATCGTTCTACCGCGACGACTTCAGCCAGAACGGCCTGCACCCGCAAGTGCGTCCGTCAGAGCTGCCCTTCGAGATCGAAGGCCAGCACCTGGTGTTGGTGGATGACGTGTTGATGAGCGGTCGTACCATCCGCGCCGCCCTCAACGAACTGTTCGATTACGGCCGTCCAGCCAGTGTCACCCTGGTCTGCCTGCTCGACCTGGACGCTGGCGAACTGCCGATCCGTCCGAATGTGGTCGGTGCAACCCTGTCCCTGGCTGCCCATGAACGGGTAAAATTGCTCGGCCCCGCCCCGCTCGCCCTAGAGCGCCAGGACCTCGCCACCGTTTCCGCACTTTAAGAGTCCCCCGCGATGACGCCAATCGACGCCAAGCGCCCGCTGCAGCTCAATGATCAGGGCCAGCTGCGCCACTTTCTCTCGCTCGACGGTTTGCCCCGCGAACTGCTGACCGAAATCCTCGATACCGCCGACTCCTTCCTGGAAGTCGGTGCCCGGGCCGTGAAAAAGGTCCCATTGCTGCGCGGTAAAACCGTGTGCAACGTGTTCTTCGAGAACTCCACCCGTACCCGTACCACCTTCGAGCTGGCTGCCCAGCGACTCTCGGCGGACGTGATCACCCTGAACGTGTCGACCTCCTCGACCAGCAAGGGCGAGACGCTGTTCGACACGCTGCGCAACCTCGAGGCCATGGCGGCCGACATGTTCGTGGTCCGTCATGCCGACTCCGGTGCTGCACACTTCATTGCCGAGCACGTGTGCCCGGACGTGGCGATCATCAACGGTGGCGACGGCCGCCACGCACACCCGACCCAGGGCATGCTCGACATGCTGACCATCCGTCGGCACAAGGGCAGCTTCGAGAACCTCTCGGTGGCTATCGTTGGCGACATCCTGCACTCGCGGGTCGCCCGCTCGAACATGCTCGCGCTGAAAACCCTGGGCTGCCCGGACATCCGCGTGATCGGCCCGAAAACCCTCCTGCCAGTGGGCATCGAGCAGTACGGCGTGAAGGTCTACACCGACCTGGAGCAAGGCCTGAAAGACGTCGACGTGGTGATCATGCTGCGCCTGCAACGTGAGCGCATGCAGGGTGGCCTGCTGCCGAGCGAGGGCGAGTTCTACCGCCTGTTCGGCCTGACCACCGCACGCCTGGCCGGCGCCAAACCGGACGCCATCGTCATGCACCCGGGGCCGATCAACCGTGGGGTCGAGATCGAATCGGCCGTGGCCGATGGTGCCCACTCGGTCATCCTCAATCAGGTCACCTACGGCATTGCCGTGCGCATGGCCGTACTGTCCATGGCCATGAGCGGCCAGACCGCACAACGTCAATTCGAGCAGGAGAACGCCCAGTGACCCTCAGCATTCTCGGCGCCCGGATCATCGACCCGGTCAGCGGCCTGGACCAGGTCAACGACCTGCACATCGACGCGGGCAAGATCGTTGCAATCGGCGCCGCCCCGGCCGGCTTCAACGCTGCGCGCAGCCTGGATGCCCAAGGCCTGGTGGCTGCGCCGGGCCTCGTCGACCTCAGCGTCGCCCTGCGTGAGCCGGGTTACAGCCGCAAAGGCACCATTGCCAGTGAAACCCGTGCTGCTGCAGCCGGTGGCGTCACCAGCCTGTGCTGCCCGCCACGGACCAAGCCAATACTGGATACCTCGGCAGTCGCCGAGCTGATTCTCGACCGCGCCCGTGAAGCCGGACATGCCAAAGTGTTCCCGATCGGCGCCTTGAGCAAAGGCCTGGAAGGCGAGCAACTGGCTGAACTGATAGCCCTGCGAGATGCGGGCTGCGTGGCCTTCGGCAATGGCCTGAGCGGCTTTGCCAACACTCGCACCCTGTGCCGCGCGCTGGAATACGCCGCCACCTTCGACCTGACGGTGATCTTCCACTCCCAGGACCGCGACCTGGCCCAGGGCGGCCTCGCCCATGAAGGCGCAATGGCCAGCTTCCTCGGCCTGCCGGGTATTCCCGAAACCGCCGAGACCGTGGCGCTGGCGCGTGACCTGCTGCTGGTTGAACAAACCGGCGTGCGCGCACACTTCAGCCAACTGACCAGTGCCCGCGGCGTCGAGCTGATTGCCCAGGCCCAGGCCCGGGGCCTGCCCGTGACCGCCGATGTCGCCCTGTACCAGTTGATCCTCACCGATGAAGCGCTGGTGGACTTCTCCAGCCTTTACCACGTCCAGCCACCGCTGCGCACCCGGGCCGACCGCGAAGGCCTGCGCGAGGCCGTGAAAGCCGGTGTAATCCAGGCCATTTCCAGCCATCACCAGCCTCACGAACGTGACGCCAAGCTGGCACCGTTCGGCGCCACCGAGCCAGGTATCAGCAGTGTCGAACTGCTGCTGCCGCTGGCCCTGACGCTGGTCGAAGACGGCCTGCTGGACCTGCCAACCCTGCTCCAGCGCCTGTCCAGCGGCCCGGCGCACGCCTTGCGCCTGCCGGTTGGTGAACTGAAGGTGGGGGCAGCAGCCGACCTGGTGCTGTTCGATCCGAAGGCCTCGACTGTCGCGGGCGAACAATGGCGCTCCAAGGGTGAAAACTGCCCGTTCATCGGCCACTGCCTGCCAGGCGCCGTACGTTACACCCTGGTCGACGGGCATATCAGCCACGAAGCCTGAGCCTGCTGACACCTCAGGCTGCTGAAGAACCCCCGCTTTTTAGCGGGGGTTCTTTTTTAAGCCAACGACAGCGTAAGACCGTAGCGCCCCCTGACCGACTCGCCTGAGACGGCACATGGGAAGCCGGCAAGACCCGCCAGCAAAACAACCGCTCATCCGTAGCAGTTGAAATACCCGTCATCACCCCCATATGAGTCTGCATCGGCATTTTCGCCCCGCTGCGTGGAGACTCTCCCCTTGACCACCATCGTTTCAGTACGTCGCCACGGCAAAGTCGTCATGGGCGGCGACGGCCAGGTTTCTCTCGGCAACACCGTGATGAAAGGCAACGCGAAGAAAGTTCGTCGCCTGTACCACGGCCAGGTGCTCGCTGGCTTCGCTGGCGCCACCGCCGATGCGTTCACCCTGTTCGAGCGTTTTGAAGGCCAGCTGGAAAAGCACCAGGGCCACTTGATCCGCGCGGCCGTCGAACTGGCCAAGGAGTGGCGTACCGACCGCTCCCTGAGCCGCCTGGAAGCCATGCTCGCGGTCGCTAACAAAGATGCCTCGCTGATCATCACCGGCAACGGTGACGTGGTTGAGCCGGAAGATGGCCTGATTGCCATGGGCTCCGGCGGCAACTTTGCCCAGGCCGCCGCACGCGCGCTGCTGATGAAGACCGACCTGTCGGCCCGCGAAATCACCGAGACGGCCCTGGGTATCGCCGGCGATATCTGCGTGTTCACCAACCACAACCTGACCATCGAGGAAGAGGACCTGGCGGAGTAACCAGCTGTTCTGGCGCCCAGCATTTCATCGCTGGGCTTTTCCACGCTGAACTCATCGTTAAAGGACCACCTATCACCATGTCCATGACCCCCCGCGAAATCGTCCACGAACTTAACCGCCATATCATCGGCCAGGACGATGCCAAGCGCGCCGTCGCCATTGCCTTGCGCAACCGCTGGCGCCGGATGCAGCTGCCTGCTGAGCTGCGCGTCGAAGTGACCCCGAAGAACATCCTGATGATCGGCCCGACCGGCGTCGGTAAAACCGAAATCGCCCGGCGCCTGGCCAAGCTGGCCAACGCACCGTTCATCAAGGTCGAAGCGACCAAGTTCACTGAAGTCGGCTATGTGGGCCGAGACGTCGAGTCGATCATCCGCGACCTGGCCGATGCCGCCATCAAGCTGCTGCGCGAACAGGAAATGGTGCGCGTACGCCATCGCGCAGAGGACGCCGCCGAAGAGCGTATCCTCGACGCCCTGCTGCCACCGGCCCGCACAGGTTTCAACGAAGACGCCGCCCCGAGCCAGGACTCCAACACCCGTCAGCTGTTCCGTAAGCGCCTGCGTGAAGGCCAACTGGACGACAAGGAAATCGAGATCGAAGTCGCCGAGGCGATGGGCGTCGACATTTCTGCGCCGCCGGGCATGGAAGAGATGACCAACCAGTTGCAGAACCTGTTCGCCAACATGGGCAAGGGCAAGCGCAAGAGCCGCAAGCTCAAGGTCAAGGAAGCCCTGAAGCTGGTGCGCGACGAAGAAGCCGGGCGCCTGGTCAACGAAGAAGAACTCAAGGCCAAGGCCCTGGAAGCCGTCGAGCAGCACGGCATCGTGTTCATCGACGAAATCGACAAAGTCGCCAAGCGTGGCAACGTCGGCGGTGCCGATGTATCCCGTGAGGGCGTGCAACGCGACCTGCTGCCGCTGATTGAAGGCTGCACGGTGAACACCAAACTGGGCATGGTCAAGACCGACCACATCCTGTTCATCGCCTCGGGTGCGTTCCACCTGAGCAAGCCAAGCGACCTGGTTCCCGAACTGCAAGGCCGCCTGCCGATTCGTGTCGAACTCAAGGCCCTGAGCCCGCAAGACTTCGAGCGCATTCTCAGTGAGCCACATGCGTCGCTGACCGAACAGTACCGCGAACTGCTGAAGACCGAAGGCCTGAACATCGAGTTCACCCCGGAAGGCATCAAGCGCCTTGCCGAGATTGCCTGGCAGGTCAACGAGAAGACCGAGAACATCGGTGCCCGTCGCCTGCACACGCTGCTGGAGCGTCTGCTGGAAGAGGTGTCGTTCAGCGCTGGCGACCTGGCCAGTGCCCACAGCGAAACACCGATCCAGATCGACGCCGACTACGTCAACAGCCATCTGGGCGAATTGGCGCAGAACGAAGACCTGTCTCGTTATATTCTGTAAGCCTCACCCTCTTACAGGCAGGGCCGTTCGCGGCCCTGATCGCTTATGACTCGACTCCCCACCGCAATCAATCTGCACAAAGCCTCCAAGACCCTGAGCCTCAGCTATGGGCCCAACGAGGTCTACCACCTGCCCGCCGAGTTCCTGCGCGTGCACTCCCCCTCCGCCGAGGTCCAGGGCCACGGCACCCCCATCCTGCAATTCGGCAAGCTCGGGGTCGGCCTGAGCGCGATCGAACCGGCCGGCCAGTACGCACTGAAACTG
Organism: Pseudomonas sp. HLS-6; assembly: GCF_002753995.1. Taxonomy (NCBI): domain Bacteria; kingdom Pseudomonadati; phylum Pseudomonadota; class Gammaproteobacteria; order Pseudomonadales; family Pseudomonadaceae; genus Pseudomonas; species Pseudomonas sp. HLS-6. Next base: position 482,981 of record NZ_CP024478.1, on the reverse strand, counting down.
ACCTTCGATGACGGCCACGACAGCGGTCTGTTCACCTGGGAATACCTGGAGCAACTGTGCCTGCGCCAGGAACAGCTCTGGGCCGAGTACCTGGAGGAACTGGCCAAAGCCGGCAAATCCCGCGACCCTTCCGAGTCTGTCATCAAACTGATGCTCTAATCAGGCACTCTTGCGTTTTAGAGCGCATTTTCTAATTTGATCTGCTTGAATGCCTCTGCACAGCCAATGGATGGCTGGCGTGCGCAACACCTTAACGTCGGGTTACCAATGGATCTGGCAAGTTCCCTGCATCGGTTTTTTTGCAGGCTCTAGTCGAGATGCCGAAGTCGCGAGCGAGCGCAGGCTGTCTTCTCACGCAAAGACCACCCGCACGACGCGCCTTCGTTTTCATCCAGACACGCTGTACGCAGTTCGTTATCACTGGTCACCCGAGCAGTAGTACCGGCCTCTCCTGTGCCACCGCCACAGCCAAAACCGGTACTCGTCTCAGGACAACGGAGCGTCGTAGATGAGCAACAAGAACAACGATGACCTGCAGCGCCAAGCCTCGGAAAACACCCTGGGCTTAAACCCTGTAGTGGGCTTGCGCCGTAAGGATTTGCTGACTTCTGCCCGTATGGTGCTGCGCCAGGCCATCCGCCAGCCGCTGCACAGTGCCAAGCATGTCGCGCACTTCGGCATGGAACTCAAGGATGTCCTCTTCGGGAAGTCCAGCTTGCAACCGGAGAGCGATGATCGTCGCTTCAACGACCCGGCCTGGAGCCAGAACCCGCTGTATCGCCGCTACCTGCAGACCTACCTGGCCTGGCGCAAGGAATTGCACGACTGGATCGGCGACAGCAATCTGTCCAGAGTGTGTAAAAACGCACCGGTAAACCCTTGCTATGATTTCCGAGAATCTCAGCGTATGGGACGCCCATGAAACGGTTTATCCAGGGTGAACACCGAGGTCAAAGCACCTTACTTCCCGAAAGCCTCGACGACTACGTCAGCGATACCAATCCGGTTCGGGTGGTTGACGTTTTCGTCGATGAACTCGACCTAGCCACGCTAGGTTTTGATGGCGTCATTCCAGCCGAAACCGGAAGACCGGCTTACCACCCTTCGATCCTGCTGAAGATCTATATCTACGGCTATCTAAACCGCATTCAATCGAGCCGGCGTCTTGAGCGAGAAGCTCAGCGCAACGTCGAACTCATGTGGTTAACCGGGCGATTGATGCCCGATTTCAAGACCATCGCCAACTTCCGAAAAGATAACAGCAAGGCCATTCGCGGCGTCTGCCGCCAGTTCGTTTTGCTCTGCCAGCAGTTGGGGTTGTTTGGCGAAAACTTGGTTGCCATCGACGGCAGCAAATTCAAGGCAGTGAACAACCGTGACCGCAATTTCACCAGCGCCAAACTGAAGCGGCGTATGGAAGAAATCGAGGCGAGCATCAGCCGTTATTTGGCTGTGCTCGATGCGGCTGATCGACAGATTCCTAGCGCCTCCGCGCCAGACACTGCCAGCCTGGAAGATAAGATTGCCAAGCTAAAGCGCATATGAAAGAGCTTCAAGGGATCGAAACTCAGCTCAACGATTCCCCTGATAAACAGGTTTCGCTGACCGACCCGGATGCCCGTTCGATGATGACGCGCGGCAGCGGTATCGTCGGCTACAACGTGCAGACGGCTGTCGATACGCAGCACCACCTGATCGTTGCTCACGAGGTCACCAACAGCGGTTCAGACCGCGACCAACTCAGTTCAATGGCGAAGCAGGCTCGTGAAGCCATCGGCGCAGAAACGCTGTCCGTGGTGGCTGACCGAGGCTACTTCAAGGGTGAAGAGATCCTTGCCTGTCACGACGCAAACATCACGGCCTACGTGCCTAAGCCAATGACTTCAAGCGCCAAGGCTGATGGCCGATTCAATAAAGATGCCTTCGTGTATGACCCGACGAAAAACGAATACACCTGCCCGGCGGGAGAGGCACTGATCTGGCGATTCTCCAGCGTTGAGAAAGGCATGAATATGCACTGTTACTGGAGTTCTAAGTGCCAGAGTTGTGCGCTGAAAACCCAGTGCACACCAAGCACAAATCGTCGAGTAAGGCGCTGGGAGCATGAAGCAGTGCTGGAGGAAATGCAGCGCCGGTTGAACCAAGCACCAGAGATGATGCGGGTTCGAAAACGGACTGTTGAGCATCCCTTCGGTACGCTCAAGCAATGGATGGGCGCAACGCACTTCCTGACCCGAAAGCTGAACGGGGTGAGTGCGGAGATGAGCTTGAATGTGCTCGCCTACAACTTGAAACGGGTGATGAAAATCATCGGCACCGAAGGCCTGTTGAAGGCGATGACGGCGTAAAAGCCCCAGCTTTTGCTGCTCCAAGAGGTGCCAAAGCGCTTCATAAACGCTCTGACGCGCTATTGGCGCTGATCGCGGCTATTTGCTTGGGAAACCGCCTCGCCCAGGAACACTGGGCTGAGGCACCCAAGATGCGAAAGTGTTTTTACACACTCTGTGTCGGAACAAGACATCAGCCGTGGCCACTTCGTCATCAACCTGATGACCGAAGCCATGGCCCCGACCAATACGGCTGCCAACCCGGCTGCGGTGAAGCGCTTTTTCGAAACGGGCGGCAAGAGCCTGCTGGATGGTTTGTCCCACCTGGCCAAGGATCTGGTGAACAACGGCGGCATGCCCAGCCAGGTCAACATGGACGCCTTCGAGGTTGGCAAGAACCTGGGCACCACTGAAGGCGCCGTGGTGTTCCGCAACGAAGTACTGGAACTGATCCAGTACCAGCCAACGACCGAGCAAGTGCTTGAACGCCCGCTGCTGGTGGTACCGCCGCAGATCAACAAGTTCTACGTCTTTGACCTGAGCCCGGAGAAAAGCCTGGCACGCTTCTGCCTGCGCTCCAACGTGCAGACCTTTATCGTCAGTTGGCGAAACCCGACCAAGGCTCAGCGCGAATGGGGCCTGTCGACCTACATTGATGCACTGAAAGAAGCCGTCGACGCCGTGCTGGCGATTACCGGCTGCAAAGACCTGAACATGCTCGGCGCCTGCTCCGGTGGGATCACGTGCACCGCGCTGCTCGGCCATTATGCGGCGCTGGGCGAGAACAAGGTCAATGCCCTGACCCTGCTGGTCAGCGTACTCGACACCACCCTCGACAATCAGGTCGCACTGTTCGTCGACGAGCAGACCCTGGAAGCCGCCAAGCGACATTCCTACCAGGCCGGCGTACTGGAAGGCCGCGACATGGCCAAGGTATTCGCCTGGATGCGGCCCAACGACCTGATCTGGAACTACTGGGTCAACAACTACCTGCTGGGCAATGAACCTCCCGTGTTCGACATTCTGTTCTGGAACAACGACACCACGCGCCTGCCGGCTGCCTTTCACGGCGACCTGATCGAAATGTTCAAGAACAACCCATTGACCCGCGCCGATGCACTGGAAGTGTGCGGAACCCCTATCGACCTGAAGAAGGTCACCAGCGACATCTACAACGTAGCCGGTACTGCCGACCACATCACACCATGGCAGTCCTGCTACAGATCCGCACAGCTGTTCGGCGGCAACGTGGAGTTCGTGCTGTCCAATAGCGGCCATATCCAGAGCATCCTCAACCCGCCAGGCAACCCCAAGGCACGCTACCTGACGGGAGGTGAGCTGTTGCCACAGGCCAGCGAATGGCAGGAAAACGCCATCAAGCACCCAGACTCCTGGTGGCTGCACTGGCAAAACTGGCTGACAGAGCGCTCGGGAGAGCTGAAAAAAGCACCGACCCGCCTTGGCAGCAAGGCCTATAGCGCAGGCGAAGCCGCACCGGGCACCTACGTTCACGAGCGTTGATACACCCGCCGCCGTGGCCTGCCGAGGGGCACGGCGCTTTATCCATCACAGGGGCTCGCGCATGCCGCAACCGTACGTTTTCAGAACTGTCGATCTGGATGGCCAATCCATCCGAACGGCAGTTCGCCCCGGCAAATCGCACTTGACGCCCTTGCTGATCTTCAACGGCATTGGGGCCAACCTGGAACTGGTGTTTCCATTCATCCAGGCGCTGGACCCGGACCTGGAAGTGATCGCCTTTGACGTGCCCGGTGTCGGCGGCTCCTCCACCCCGCGCCGCCCGTACCGCTTTCCTGGCCTGGCCAAACTCACCGCACGCATGCTCGACTACCTGGACTATGGCCAGGTCAATGTCATCGGGGTTTCCTGGGGTGGCGCCCTGGCGCAACAGTTCGCCCATGACTACCCGGAACGCTGCAAGAAACTGGTACTGGCGGCGACCGCTGCCGGTGCGGTCATGGTCCCTGGCAAGCCCAAGGTGCTGTGGTTGATGGCCAGCCCGAGGCGCTACATACAGCCCTCCCATGTCATCCGCATTGCCCCGGACATTTATGGCGGCGCATTTCGCCGCGACCCGGACCTGGCCTTGTCACACGCGGCCAAGGTGCGCTCTTCGGGCAAGCTGGGCTATTACTGGCAACTGTTCGCCGGCCTTGGTTGGACCAGCATCCACTGGCTGCACAAGATCCAGCAGCCAACCCTGGTGCTGGCCGGTGACGACGACCCCTTGATCCCGCTGATCAATATGCGCCTGCTGGCCTGGCGAATTCCCAATGCCCAGCTACACATAATCGACGACGGCCATCTGTTCCTTGTCACCCGGGCCGAGGCCGTCGCACCGATCATCATGAATTTCCTCCAGCAGGAGCGCCAGCGGGCCGTGATGCATCCTCGGCCTGCACCTGGCGGTTGAGCGGTGCCCTGGCCTGTCGCTTGCGTGCGTGGCAGAAAGGCTCCGCCAGAACCGCGAAGCGCAATTGGTGCCGCACTTGCATGGATGAGTGTGTTGATGGCTTGACGACGGAGTGTTGCCTGATGAAAGACAGACCCGCGAAGGGCGTACCACCGGCCCCCGCCACCTATATCAACGCGCAGAACGCGATCACCGGATTGCGCGGCCGCGACTTGATCTCGACCTTGCGCAGTGTCAGTCGCCATGGTTTGCGCCACCCGCTGTACACAGCCAAACACATGCTGGCTCTGGGCGGACAGTTGGGTCGGGTGCTGCTGGGCGATACGCCTCATCAACCCGGCCCTCGCGACGAGCGCTTCAACGATCCGACCTGGCGCCAAAACCCTTTTTATCGGCGTGGCCTGCAGGCCTACCTGAGCTGGCAGAAGCAGACAAGCCAGTGGATCGACGGCAGCCAACTGAGCCATGACGACCGCGCCCGTGCGCACTTCCTGTTTTCACTGATCAACGATGCCCTGGCCCCGAGCAACTCACTGCTCAACCCGCTTGCGGTGAAGGAGCTGTTTAACACCGGCGGCCTGAGCCTGCTGCGTGGCCTGAACCATCTGCTTGATGACCTGCGGCACAATGACGGGATGCCCCGGCAGGTCAACCGGGAGGCCTTTGAGGTCGGCAAGACACTGGCCACCACACCCGGCGCCGTGGTGTTTCGCAACGAACTGCTGGAGCTGATCCAGTACAAGCCGATAAGCGAGAAACAGTACGCCCGGCCCTTGCTGGTGGTGCCCCCTCAGGTCAACAAGTTCTATATCTTCGACCTCAGCCCGCACAACAGCTTCGTCCAGTACATGCTCAAGAATGGCCTGCAGGTGTTCATGATCAGCTGGCGCAACCCTGACCCGCGCCACCGTGAGTGGGGCCTGTCCAGCTATGTGCAGGCCCTGGAAGAAGCCACCAACGCCTGCCGAGCCATCAGCGGCAGCCGAGACGTGAACCTCATGGGGGCCTGCGCAGGTGGTTTGACCATGGCCGCGCTACAGGGCCATTTGCAAGCCAAGCGCCAGTTGCGTCGGGTACACAGCGCCACCTACCTGGTGAGCCTGCTCGACAGCCAATTCGACAGCCCGGCCAGCCTCTTCATCGACGAACAGACCCTGGAAGCCGCCAAACGACGCTCCTACCAGCACGGTGTGCTCGACGGGCGCGAAATGGCCCGCGTGTTCGCCTGGATGCGCCCCAACGATCTGGTCTGGAATTACTGGATCAACAATTACCTGCTGGGCAAGTCGCCACCGGCGTTCGATATCCTCTACTGGAACAACGACAGCACCCGCCTGCCCGCCGCGCTGCACGGCGACCTGTTGGACTTCTACAAGCACAACCCGCTAGCCCACGCCGCTGGCCTGGAAGTGTGCGGCACCCCCATCGACTTGCAGAAGGTTACGCTCGACAGCTTCACCGTGGCCGGCGACAACGACCACATCACCCCATGGGATGCGGTCTATCGCTCGACCCTGCTGCTCGGCGGTGAACGGCGCTTCCTGCTGGCCAACAGCGGGCATATCCAGAGCATCATCAACCCGCCGGGCAATCCCAAGGCCTGGTTCATGGAAAACCCGAAACTGAGCAGTGACCCACGCGCCTGGTTCTATGACGCCAAGCAGGTCGATGGCAGCTGGTGGCCGACGTGGCTGGAATGGATACAGAAACGCTCCGGGACGCAACGCGAAACCCTGAATGTACTCGGCAACCCAAACTTTCCCCCCATGGACCCCGCACCCGGCACCTACGTGCAGGTGCGCTGAACAAGAAGAACGGATGAAAACCCGCGACCGTATCCTTGAGTGTGCCCTGCAACTGTTCAACCAACAGGGTGAACCCAACGTCTCGACTCTGGAGATCGCCAATGAAATGGGCATCAGCCCGGGCAACCTGTATTACCACTTCCATGGCAAGGAGCCCCTGGTACTCGGGCTGTTCGAGCGTTTCGAGGAAGAACTGACGCCGCTGCTCGATCCACCGGTCGACCTGCGCCTGGATGCCGAGGACTACTGGCTGTTTCTGCACCTGATCGTCGAACGCATGGCCCAGTACCGCTTCCTGTTCCAGGACCTGTCGAACCTGGCCGGACGCCTGCCACGCCTGGCACGCGGCATCCGCAACCTGCTCAACGCGCTCAAGCGCACCCTCGCCGCCCTGCTGTCCAGCCTCAAGGCGCAAGGCCAGATCAAGGGCGACACGCGCACCCTCGGCCAATTGGTCGAGCAGATCACCCTGACCCTGCTGTTCTCGATGGATTACCAGCGCATCCTGGCTCGCGACAGCCAGGTCGGCATCGTCGTCTATCAGGTGATGATGCTGGTCGCACCGCACCTTGAGCCTGCGCCACGGCATGCGGCCGAACAGCTCGCGCTGCGTTATCTGGACGATTGACAGCCTCACCGGCCAGAACTGAAAACGCCCGGCACACAGGCCGGGCGCTTGTCGACAGCCGCCTCGATCAGGCCTGGCTGGTAGATGCCGGGGTCGCCGACGGCGTACCGCTGACCGGGGCTGGCGCCGCGCTTGCTGCTGGCGTGGCGGCCAGTGCGGCGTTCACGGTTTCAGCAGGCTTGGTCGCCGGTGCCTTTTTCACGGCCGGTTTTCTTGCCACGGGCGGCTTGGCAGCAGCAGGCTTGGCCGCGGCTTTTGCAGCTGCAGGCTTGGCAGCCGGTTTAGCCGCTGCAGCCTTGGCTACGGGTTTGGCTGTAGATTTGGCAGCGGCTTTCGGCGCGGCCTTGGCCAGTGGCTTGGCGGCAGTGGCAGGTTTGGCCGCAGCAGGTTTGGCCGAAACCGACTTGACCGAGGCGCCGGTGAGCTTCTCGATCTGCTTGGTCAGGGTATCGACCTGCTGATGCAGTGCCTTGACCTCATTGCGGCTAGGCACCCCCAGACGCGAAATCGCACTATTCAGGCGCTTGTCGAAGGCTTCTTCGAGCTCGCTCCACTTGCCCAGCGCCCGCTCCTTCACATCGCCAACCCGTGATTTCGCGGACTTTGCCGAACTCTTTGCAGCATCTACCTGCTCGTCGACCCGGGTCTTGGCCTGCTTCTCGGCTTTCTCGCCATCCTTGACCAGGGTTTCGAACAACTTACTGCCATCGTTGCTGATCTTTGAGTAAGCGCCCAAGCCTGCCAGCCAGATCTGACGGGAGTACTTTTCGACCTCGCCGACCCAGGAGCTGCCTTCTTTTTCTACTTTCTTCTTGCCAGCCATCCCGCTCTCCTTAGTGTTTACGTGCAACGTGTTCGAGCAATGCTGTCAGCTCATCGAGCTTGGCAGAAAGTGTCTCCACGTCATGTTTAGACGGAATGCCGATACGATTCAAGGCGCTGGCGACGCGCGTGTCGAATGCCTTCTCGATTTTATCGAGCTGCACTTCGACCTTGCCTTTGACGCCACTGATCTCATCCTTGACCGAATCGATCTGGCTGTTGGCCGCATCGAGCTCATGGTCGATACGCTTTTTGCCGCGTTTTTCGATACCTTCGCCCGCCTTGACCAACTCTTTCAAATAGTCGGCACCTTCCTGCCCGACCCGGGCATAGGCTCCCAGGCCTGCCAGCCAGATCTTGCGCGCGTAGCCGCGCACCTCACCCAGCGTGCCGCTCTGGGCATGCTCTTTTTGCTTCAGGGAAACCTTGGCCATGCTCTGCACCTCACGTTGATCGCGGAAATGGAGAAACTGCCCACGAGGTCGGGGCTTGTGCACAAGGTAGGGGGAAAAATTAGAATGCTCACCCTAAGGCGAGATAACCGCACTACGCCTTTCGCGGCAAAGCCAGCGCCTGTGACAATGACAGGTACCGGCGTTGCAGGCGAAGAGCACCGAGATGTCAGGCCAGGGCCTTGTCCAGCGCCCGTTCGATTTCAGCCTTGATGGTCCCGCCCATCATCGACAGCATCATCCCCAGTTTCAATTCGACACGAATGCTGTCGTCACCGATCTGAATGCTGCCATTGGCGCCACTGCGCTTGACCTGGACAGTGTCGCCTTCCCACTGTGCCTTGAGGTCATACTCCCGGGCCAGGCGCTCCACCAGGGCTTCGGCCTTCTGCCGGGCCGCCTCGCGGCCTAGGCTGTGTCTACGTTCAACGCTGATCTGGGTCATTCAATCAATCCTGGCTAAGAAGGCATACTGGCGGCCTATATTAGCCCGCCCCCCTCCTGCGACACAGCCCGCCAAGACAAATCACGCCGCACGCCCTAGAATGGCGGTAATTTTTTCCGGTGACAGCGATATGAACGATCAGCGCAAAGGCGAAAACGCCGAAACCACCACTCACTTCGGCTACCAGAGCGTGCCGGAAAGCCAGAAGGCGGAAAAGGTCGCTGAGGTTTTCCACTCGGTGGCGGGTAAGTATGACTTGATGAACGATGTGCTTTCCGGCGGCATGCACCGCCTGTGGAAGCGCTTCACCATTGAACTGTCGGGCGTTCGCAGCGGTAACCGCGTCCTCGACATCGCCGGCGGTACCGGCGATTTGACCCGCAAGTTCTCCCACCTGGTCGGCCCGACCGGTCAGGTCGTACTGGCCGACATCAACGCCTCGATGCTCAAGGTCGGGCGTGATCGGCTGCTCGACCTGGGTGTGGCTGGCAACGTCGAGTTCGTCCAGGCCGATGCCGAAAAGCTGCCCTTCCCGGACAACCATTTCGACTGCGTCACCATCGCCTTCGGCCTGCGCAACGTCACCCACAAGGAAGACGCCCTGCGCTCCATGCTGCGAGTGCTCAAGCCCGGTGGCCGTCTGCTGGTGCTGGAGTTCTCCAAGCCGACCAACAAGGTGATGTCCAAGGTTTACGATGCCTATTCGTTCGCCTTCATGCCGCTGATGGGCAAGCTGATCACCAACGACGCCGAGAGCTACCGCTACCTGGCCGAATCGATCCGCATGCACCCGGATCAGGAAACCCTCAAGGCGATGATGGTTGAAGCCGGTTTTGACCGCGTGACCTATCACAACATGACCAGCGGCATCGTTGCCCTGCACCGCGGCATCAAACCCTGATGTTGCTGAGCGGCCTTCTCGCCAGTGTCGAACACGGGGTCAACCGTGTTTTGCGCCTGGACAGCACGGCACTACCACGCCTGGCACGGCTCGAGGGCAAGGTAATTGCCATCGACTGCCGCCAGCCAGCGCTGCAGTTGTTCATCCTGCCCAGCGATGAAGGCCTGCTGTTCGCCGCGCATTGGGCAAACGACGCCGACTGCACCCTGCGTGCACCGGCTTCAAGCCTGATGCGCCTGGCCATGAGCAAGGACAAGACCGCCGTGCTGCACAGCCCGGAGGTCGAACTCGACGGTGACAGTGGAGCACTGCTGGACCTAGTCGCAGTGCTACAAGACCTTGAACTGGACTGGGAGTATGAAGTCTCCCGCTGGCTCGGGCCGGTGGCCACGCAACTGATCAGCGGTCACCTGCGCAGCCGCGCCCAGTGGACCCGCCAAGGCCTCTCCAGCCTCAACCAGAACATCGCCGAGTACCTGGCCGAAGAGGCCCGGACACTGGTTGGGCAGCGCGAAGCAGAGGTGCGCTTCAGCGAGCTCGACACACTCAAAGTCGATATAGAACGTCTCGAGGCGCGTATTGAGCGCCTTGCCCGATCCCTTGAATCCAGCGATAACGCATGAAGCTGCTTGCCGTCCGCCGTCTGTTGCGCATCCAGCGCGTCGTAATCCGCTACCGTCTCGATGACCTGCTGTTCGCCCTGCCGTTGCCCTGGTGGCTGATGGCGCTGCGTTTCGTCATGCCGTGGCGCTGGCTGCCACGCAAGCCCGTGGCGTTGAGCCGTGGCGCACGCCTGCGCCTGGCGTTGCAGGATCTGGGGCCGATCTTCATCAAGTTCGGTCAGTTATTGTCGACCCGCCGCGACCTGCTGCCCGAAGACATTGCCGATGAGCTGATGTTGCTGCAGGACCGCGTACCGCCGTTCGATCCGCAAAAAGCCATCGCCATGATCGAGGAACAACTCGGGGCGAAAATCAGCGAAGTGTTCAGGCGCTTCGACGTCGAGCCCTTGGCTTCGGCCTCTGTGGCCCAGGTACATGCGGCGCAGCTGAAAAGTGGCGAAGAAGTGGTGGTCAAGGTCGTACGCCCGGGCCTCAAACCCATCATTGCCCAAGACCTGGCCTGGCTGTTCCTGATTGCCCGTGCCGCCGAGCGGCTCTCATCCGACGCTCGCCTGCTGCACCCCGTGGAAGTGGTCAGCGACTACGAAAAGACCATCTACGACGAACTCGACCTGTTGCGCGAGGCAGCCAACGCCAGCCAGCTCAAGCGCAATTTCGAAGGTTCGGAAATGATGTACGTTCCGCAGGTGTACTGGGACTGGTGCCGGCCGAAAGTGCTGGTCATGGAGCGCATCTACGGCATTCAGGTTACAGACCTGGCGACCCTGGCCGATCAGCGCACCGACATGAAGATGCTCGCCGAGCGCGGCGTCGAGATCTTCTTTACCCAGGTATTTCGCGACAGTTTCTTCCATGCCGACATGCACCCCGGCAACATCTTCGTCAGTACCGTGAAGCCGTGGAGCCCGAAGTACATCGCCATCGACTGCGGCATCGTCGGCAGCCTGACCCCCGAGGACCAGGACTACCTGGCGCGCAACCTGTTCGCGTTCTTCAAGCGTGACTACCGCCGCGTCGCGCAATTGCATATCGATTCGGGCTGGGTGCCTGCGCACACCAAACTGAACGAGTTCGAGGCGGCGATCCGCACCGTGTGCGAACCGATCTTCGAGAAACCGCTGAAGGACATCTCCTTCGGCCAGGTACTGATGCGCTTGTTCCAGACGGCCCGGCGTTTCAACATGGAAGTCCAGCCTCAGCTGGTACTGCTGCAGAAAACCCTGCTGAACATCGAGGGCCTGGGCCGTCAGCTCTACCCCGAGCTAGACCTGTGGAGCACCGCACAGCCGTTCCTGGAGCGCTGGATGCGTGATCGCGTCAGCCCGAAATCGTTGCTGCAGAACCTGCACAACCAGGTTGAACAGGTACCCCATCTGGCCGGTATGGCCCGCGACCTGCTCGAACGCCTGTCGCAACCGCATGCCAGCGAGCAATCACCGGCCCGGCGCCAGAACACCGACAGCTGGGCGCTGCGCCTGTTGGGCGCCGGCCTGCTCGCCGGTGGCGCAACCCTCGCCGCGGGTGCCATCAGCCTCAGTGCTCCCGCGGCCTGGCCGGCCTGGCTGATGCTCGCCGCCGGGCTCTACCTGATCGTGCGTCGATAGCCAGCCAGGCACCTGGCTGGCAAACTAGCGAAAACATTCGACATAAGATCGAGTGTGGTTTTGGAGTTTTTCATGAAAGACTGGCTGGACGAGATCAACTGGAACAGCGACGGTTTGGTACCGGCGATCGCCCAGGACCACAAGACCGGGCGCGTACTGATGATGGCCTGGATGAACCGCGAAGCACTGACCCTGACTGCCGCTGAGCAGCGTGCCATCTACTGGTCGCGTTCGCGTGGCAAACTGTGGCGTAAGGGTGAGGAGTCGGGGCACGTGCAAAAACTGCACGAAATGCGCCTGGACTGCGACGCCGACGTGATCATCCTGATGGTCGAGCAGTTGGGCCATATCGCCTGCCATACCGGCCGTGAAAGCTGCTTCTATCGTGTCTTCGAGAACGGCGAATGGAAAACCGTCGACCCGGTTCTGAAGGATCCACAAGCCATCTACAGCGCAGGACACTGACATGAGCGACACCCTGACCCGTCTGGCCGAAGTGCTGGAGGCGCGCAAAGGCGCAGCACCCGACAGCTCCTACGTCGCCAGCCTGTACCACAAGGGCCTGAACAAAATCCTGGAAAAGGTCGGCGAAGAATCGATCGAGACTATCATTGCTGCCAAGGATGCTGCTGCCAGTGGCGACTACAGCGATGTCATCTACGAAACCGCAGACCTGTGGTTCCATAGCCTGGTAATGCTGGCCTCGTTGGGACAGCACCCCCAAGCGGTACTGGACGAACTGGACCGTCGCTTTGGCCTGTCCGGGCATGCCGAAAAAGCTGCGCGCAAGCCAGATCTGACTGAATAAATTCGAAGGAGTGCACCATGGGTATTTTTGACTGGAAACACTGGATCGTACTGTTGGTCGTCGTGGTGCTGGTGTTCGGCACCAAGAAGCTGAAGAACTTCGGCAGCGACCTGGGCGAATCGATCAAGGGCTTTCGCAAGGCCATGAACGAGGAAGACAAGCCCGCCGACGCAGCGCCTGCCCAACCTACCCAGGCACACTCATCGCAAACCATCGACGGCCAGGCACACAAGGTCGAAGAACCCGTCCGGCAAGAACCGGTCCGGAAGGACTAACCCATGTTCGGGATCAGCTTCTCCGAGCTGCTGCTCGTCGGCCTGGTTGCCTTGCTGGTACTTGGCCCAGAACGCCTGCCCGGCGCGGCGCGCACTGCGGGCCTATGGATCGGGCGGCTCAAGCGCAGCTTCAATTCAATCAAGCAGGAAGTGGAGCGTGAGATCGGCGCCGACGAAATTCGTCGCCAGTTGCACAACGAGCACATCCTCTCGATGGAGCAAGAAGCACGCAAGATCCTCAATCCGCAGAGCGTAGCGCCCCAGCCTTTCCAGCCACCGGCTGAAAGCAGCCCCGCACAGCCAGCGCCGAGCCTGACGCCAGCTGCCACGGACGCACCGGCTGCGCCTGCGCCTCTCAACGATTCGCCACAACCGCCGCGAGCCCCATGAGCGATATCCCGGAAAACGACCAGCCAATGCCGCTGGTTTCACACCTCACTGAACTGCGCACACGCCTGTTGCGTTGTGTTGCGGCCATCTTCCTGATCTTCGCCGGGCTGTTCTCCTTCGCGCAGCAGATCTACACCTTGGTGTCGGCGCCGTTACGCGCACACCTTCCGGCCAACGCAACGATGATCGCCACCGATGTGGCCTCGCCGTTCCTGACGCCGTTCAAGCTGACCATGATCGTCTCGCTGTTTCTGGCGATCCCGCTGATCCTGCATCAGATCTGGGGGTTTATCGCGCCCGGCCTGTATCGCCACGAAAAGCGTATCGCCGTACCCCTGCTGGTATCGAGCATCCTGCTGTTCTATGCCGGCATGGCCTTCGCCTACTTTTTGGTGTTCCCACTGATTTTCGGCTTCTTTGCCAGTGCGACACCGGAAGGCGTCTCGATGATGACGGACATCGCCAGTTATCTGGACTTCGTCATGACCCTGTTCTTCGCCTTCGGCGTTGCCTTTGAAATTCCGGTGGCGGTGGTGCTGCTAGTCTGGATCGGCGTGGTCGACGTCAAGTACCTGAAGAAGATACGCCCTTACGTGATCATCGGCTGCTTCGTCGTCGGCATGATCCTGACCCCGCCAGACATCTTCTCGCAGACGCTGCTGGCAGTGCCCATGTGGCTGCTGTTCGAGATTGGCGTACTGTTCGGCGGCCTGATCCGCAAGCGCAGCGAACACCCTGAGGCACCGGAGCAAGACCACAACGACCAGCCGCCAGCGACCCAAGCGTGAACCTGCTGTTACTTGAGGAAGCCGACTTCGTTGCGGCTGACCGGGTGGTGCTGGGCGACCGCCGCTTTACCCACATGCAGGAAATTCACCGGGTAGCGGTCGGTGACAACCTGCGGGTTGGCCGCCTTGGCGGGCAAATGGGCCAGGCTCAGGTATTGCGACTGGAAGGGCATGAGGCAGAGTTGCAGGTCACCTTCGACCAGCCGCCACCGGCCAAGCTGCCGCTCACCCTGGTGCTGGCACTGCCTCGTCCCAAGATGCTACGCCGGGTGTTCCAGACCATTGCAACCATGGGCGTACCGAAACTGATACTGGTCAACAGCTACCGGGTCGAGAAGAGTTTCTGGCAAACGCCGTTCCTTGAGCCCAACGCCATTCGCGAGCAGTTGATTCTCGGCCTTGAACAGGCACGCGACACCATGCTGCCCGAAGTGATCATCGAGAAGCGCTTCAAGCCGTTTGTCGAAGATCGCCTACCAGCCATCAGTGCCGGCACCCTCGGGCTGGTCGGTCATCCCGGTAATCACCCCCACTGCCCACGCGGCCTGAACGAGCCGGTAACCCTGGCCATTGGCCCGGAGGGTGGCTGGATCCCCTATGAAATCGATCTACTGAACAAGGCCGGCCTGACGCCGGTACAGCTCGGTGACCGAATCCTACGCGTGGAAACGGCAGTAACCGCATTGCTCGCCAGACTTTTCTGACTTCAGGTTCAATGATCGAGGCCGATGCATTGGCATTAGAACAATGAATCGCCTCGACCGCTGGCAAGGAGTCGCACCATGTACCGTTGGTTCTCCCATCAACTCGGCAATCTCAGCGTTAACCTGAAACTCGGGATTGGCTTTGGCGTGGTGCTGCTGTTAACCCTGATCATCACCTTCACCGGCTGGCAGGGCTTGCAGGGGGTTATCGACCGCGGCGACAAGCTTGCAGCAATCTCCCGCGTGAGCCAGCAGACCCAGGAGCTACGCAATCAGCGCCTGAACTATGAAAAAGAGCGCACGGCAGAGGCAGCAGCCAATGTAGAAAAAGCCTTGGCGGCCCTGGATGACAACCTGCAGCAGGTGCGCAAGCGCATCAACGACAGCCAGGACAAAGACCGCCTCGGTCGCCAGATCGATGCCGTAGCCGAGTACCAGCGAGCCTTTACCGACCTCAAACAGGCGGCACAAGATCGCGAGCATAGCCGTGGGCAACTGGGTACGAGCGCTGACCGCGCTGCCGGCCTGCTCGAGCAGATTGAGCAGCAATTGCTCAAAAGTGAAAGCTTGAGCCAGTTCAACAGCGCAATGACCGTTGACAAGTTGCTGCAGAATGCGCGCTTTCAAGTGCGCGGCTACACCTACAGCGGCAAGCCAGAGTTTGAACAAACCGCCACCGCCGCCATCGATCAGGCCGCAGCCCAGCTCAACGCCCTGATCGACAAATTGCCGACCGAGCACACTGAGTCACTGACCAACGCCGGCCAGGCGCTAGCCGGCTACCGAGCAGCCGTTGGCCTCTACCGTGACGCCCAATTGGCCAGCGAACACGCCCTGCAGCGCATGGCACAGCAGGGCCAGGTGTTGCTCGACCTGAGTCGCGAGCTGACGCTGTCGCAAACCCAGCAGCGCGATGACGAGTCGCAGCACGCCAAGCTGATGCTCACACTCGCCACAGGCCTGGCACTGCTGCTGGGTGTTATCGCCGCCTGGGTCATCACGCGACAAATCATCGTACCCTTGCGCCATACGCTGGCCGTGGTCGACCGTGTTGCCGACGGCGACCTGAGCCAACACCTCAACGTCGAGCGCAGCGACGAACTGGGCCAGTTGCAACGCAGCATGCAACGCATGACCCACAACCTGCGCGAACTGATCGGTGGTATCGGCGATGGGGTTACGCAGATTGCCAGCGCAGCCGAACAGCTGTCGGCTGTCACTGAGCAGACCAGCGCTGGGGTCAACAACCAGAAGGTTGAAACCGATCAGGTCGCAACGGCCATGAACGAGATGGCCGCAACCGTGCAGGAAGTGGCACGCAACGCCGAGGAAGCCTCCGAAGCGGCGGTAATGGCCGACCAGCAGGCCCGCGAAGGAGATCGGGTGGTGGGCGAGGCCATCGCCCAGATTGAGCGCCTGGCGACCGAAGTGGAACACTCCAGCGAAGCCATGAGCCAGCTCAAGACCGAAAGCGACAAGATCGGTAGTGTCCTCGACGTGATCAAGGCCGTGGCCCAGCAAACCAACCTGCTAGCCCTCAACGCAGCCATCGAGGCTGCCAGAGCAGGTGAAGCCGGGCGTGGTTTTGCCGTAGTGGCCGACGAAGTGCGCAGCCTGGCACAACGCACACAGCACTCGACCGAGGAGATCGAAGCGTTGATCGCCAGCCTGCAACACGGCACCCAGCAAGCGGCCAGCGTGATGGACAGCAGCCGCGGCCTGACCGAAAGCAGCGTCGAACTGACCCGTCGTGCCGGCACCTCGCTGGAGACGATCACCCGTACCGTGTCGTCCATCCAATCGATGAACCAGCAGATCGCAGCCGCGGCAGAACAACAGAGCGCCGTGGCAGAAGAGATCAACCGCAGCGTGATGAATGTGCGTGACGTCTCTGACCAGACCTCCGCTGCCAGTGAGGAGACCGCAGCCTCCAGCGTCGAGCTGGCGCGCCTGGGCACTCACCTGCAGACGCTTGTCGGCAAGTTTCGCCTGTAGTCATTAAACACCCTGTAAACGCGCGCCGCCCCTGGCTTTCTGGCCTCGGGCGGCGCGCGCATGTATGAATGAAAGAAAAGCCCTACAAATAACGTAAAAAACTCCAATTTCACGCAAACTTAGGCGAAATTTCCTACATCACTCACAGGTTCAGGTCCTCGTTCTCCGGCCGATGAGCACAATGGCCGCGCCTCCCCCTTCAGGTGCGAAGCCCTTCATCATTCAGGAGAACCGCCATGTTCGGACCCTTGTCCCGCCTGCTTAGCAACCTGAGCGTCAAGCTCAAACTCGCCGCCGGTTTTGCCATGGTTCTGTCGCTGACACTGGCCATAACCCTGTTCGGTTGGACCGCGCTGGGTGATGCCATTGAGAGCTCAAAGCGACTGTCCAGCATTGCCCGACTCAGTGAGCTCAACAAGGATCTGCGCGCCGAGCGCATCACCTTCCGGGTGTTGGCTGACGATGAGAGCAAGGGCCAGGTACTCAAGGCCTTGAACGACATGCAGCACATGCTGGAACTCATGCTGCCGCAGTTCGACGACCCCGTAGAACTGAAATTGCTGAACGACGAGCAACAGCTCGTGCACACCTACCAGCGCGACTTCGACACCCTGCAAAAAGCCGTCACGTTGCGCATGACGCACTTTCAAGCGCTGGAGGTTCAGGAGCAGCAAGTTCTCGACACGATTGATGCCATCGAGAAGCAGCTCCTGCTCCTGCAGGATATGGAGCATAACCAGACGGCTCGCTCCAAGGCGCTGAGGTTGCTGGAGAACCTGGGCCGGCAGATCGACAATGTCAGCCAGCAACGTCAGGTGCCAGCCTACATGTCCAACCCTACCAGCGCCTTTGCCAATGTCGGCAAGCAGGCAATGACCGCTGCCGAGTCGGCACTCGGTCAGTTGGGTACGGCACTGGCTCAACTCCAGCTGACGGACACCTCGGCACTGCAGGCGAGCGGCTCAGCGCTGAGCCGCTATGGCCAGGCGCTGGATCAGTACCGTAATGCTGCCATTGCAGTCGAAAATGTACAGAATGATCTGGAAACCCTTGGCAAGCAGATGCGTGAAGTCGGCCAACGCCTGACAGACCATCAACTCAGTGTTCAAGAGCAAGAGGCAAACACCGCGCAAGCCGCCCTCAGCAGCGTCTCCGCGCTGGCACTGCTGGTCGGCATTCTGGCTGCGTGGATTATCACCCTGCAGATCACCACGCCCCTGCGACACACCCTTGAGCTGGCCGCACGGATTGCTCAGGGCGACCTGAGCGGCGATAGCGAGGTGACGCGCCGGGATGAAATGGGCCAGTTGCAACGCAGCATGCACCGCATGACCTTAAGCCTGCGCGAGTTGATCGGCGGTATTGGTCATAGCACTTCCCAGCTGTCGGACGCCGTACAGACGCTTTCGGCCGTAGCCGCTCAGACGCACGGCGGTGTCAGCAGCCAGAAGGAAGAAACCGATCAGGTGGCGACCGCCATGAACCAGATGGCCGCAACGGTACAGGAGGTGGCTCGCAATGCCGAACAGGCTTCGGCTGCAGCCTGTGATGCCGACCATCAGGCCCAACTGGGCGATCAGGTCGTCGCGGAAGCCGTCGCACAAATCGAACAGCTGGCGGATCAAGTCAACCGTTCAATCCAGGCAATGGGCAAGTTGGCGCAGGAAAGCGAGCGCATTGGCAGCATTCTGGATGTGATCAAGTCGGTCTCGGAGCAGACCAACCTGCTGGCACTCAATGCCGCCATTGAGGCTGCCCGGGCAGGTGAGGCTGGACGAGGCTTCGCCGTAGTTGCCGATGAGGTACGAGGGTTGGCACAACGCACCCAGCAGTCCACCGAGGAAATCGAGGAACTGATCGCCAACCTTCACAACGGTACCGCTCAGGTCGTTGAACTGCTCGACAGCAGCAGGAACCTGACCCAGGACAGCGTTGCCCTCAGCAGAAAAGCTGGCGCGGCCCTGGCCCAGATCGCTCACAGCGTCTCGAACATCCAAGGCATGAACCAGCAGATCGCGACAGCCAGCGAAGAGCAAAGCGCAGTCGCCGAGGAGATCAACCGCAACGTGATCAATGTGCGCGATGTTGCCGAGGAAACCGCATCGGCCAGCACACAGATCACCCGATCGAGTGTGGAGCTACAGAAACTGGGCAATCAATTGACGACGATGGTCGGCCGATTCGGCATCTGAGCCTTGCGCAAGGAATGACCCGAGCATGGGGGCTGGCGAACCAGCACCCATGACACAAGCGCTACAGCACCTGGCGCAGGAACGCCTGGGCACGCAGGTCCTTTGGCGAGGTAAAGAACGCCTCGGGTGGCGAGTCCTCCAGCAGCTTGCCGTGATCGAAGAACAGCACCCGGTCCGCGACTTCGCGGGCAAAGCCCATCTCGTGGGTGACGCAGACCATGGTCATGCCTTCCACAGCCAGGGTCTTCATGACGTCCAGCACTTCACCGACCATTTCCGGGTCGAGTGCCGAGGTCGGCTCGTCAAACAACATCACCTTCGGGTCCATCGACAGTGCCCGGGCAATCGCCACGCGCTGCTGTTGGCCACCCGAGAGCCTGGAGGGGTACTCGTTGGCCTTCTGACCGATACCGACCTTCTCCAGCAATGCCCGCGCCTTGGCCTCGCGCTCCTGCTTGCTGCGCTTGCGCACCACCTTCTGTGCCAGGCACAGGTTCTCCAGCACGGTCATGTGCGGGAACAGGTTGAAGTGCTGGAACACCATGCCGACTTCACGGCGATAGGCGTTGATGTCGGTCTTCGGGTCGTTCAACTGCAAGCCGTCAATGGCCACCGAGCCCTCATCAAAACTTTCCAGGCCATTGAGGCAGCGCAGGAAGGTCGACTTGCCCGACCCCGAAGGACCGAGCACTACCAATACTTCGCCCTTGGCTACGTCGGTGCTGACGTGGTCGACAGCTCGTACCACCTGACCACGGGTATCGAAGACTTTTACCAGATCGCGAACTTCAATCACTTTGCGCGAGCCTCCGCTCAAGCCGGCTGGCGAAATGCGACAGCGGCAGGTTGATCAGCAGGTACAGGCCGGCAACGCAGAACCAGATCTCGAAGGTCGAGAACGAGGTAGTAATTGCCTCACGGCCACTTTTGGTCAATTCGGTGATTGCAATGACCGAGACCAGCGACGTGTCTTTGACCAGGCTGATGAATTGCCCTGCCAGCGGCGGCAGGACACGTTTGAATGCCTGTGGCAGCACCACATGGCGCATCGACTGGCTCGCACTCAGCCCCAGCGAGCGGGCGGCTTCACTCTGGCCACGGGCAATCGACTGAACCCCCGCACGCACGATCTCGGCCACGTAGGCACCGGTAAACAGCGCCAAGGCTGCTACCCCGGCGAACTCTCGAGACAGGTTGAGCACCGTGCCGATGAAGAAATAGAAAATGAAGATCTGCACCAGCAACGGCGTACCACGCACCAACTCGACGTACACCGTCGACAGGTCGCGCAGGGTCGGGTTGTTCGAGAGCCGACACAAACCGGCCACCAGGCCGACCAGCAGGCCCAGCACACCGGAGGCCAGCGAAATCCATACGGTGGTCCACAGGCCCCAGGCCAGCGGCCCTGCGGTCCAGTGCCGAGTGACACCCACCAGATCGCCTTCAGCAACATCGTCGCCCTTGGACAGCTGCAGGCTGTTCTGCTCGACGTCCAGCACCTGTTCGCCGCCGTCTTCGTCGCGCAGGGTGACCTTGGCCATGCTGCCCTGCTGCACAATGGCTTCGACCTTGCCGTAGCCGGCCGCGCGCTGCGCTTCTTCAGCCTGGTAAGCGAAATACTGTGGCACCCGACTCCAGCGCCACTCGTAGGAAATCACCGAGGTCGCGTAATACAGGCTGACGGCCAGGCCGACCAACACCAATGCGGTCAGCCCGTGCCAAGGCCACTGAGCTTTCTTGTGTTTAATCACGAAAGGTAGTTCCGTAAAAGCGAACGCGCAGGGCTAGCCTGCGCGTCAGGTTTCAAGCCAGTCGAACGACGGCCTTATTCCATGTCCTTGAGCCAAGCGGTGTCTTTGAACCACTTGTCATGGATACGTTTGTAAGTGCCGTCGTTGTGGATCTGGTGCAGGTAGTTGTTGATCCAGTTGATGCTGTCGTAGTCGCCTTTCTTCAGGCCGAAGGCCAGCGGCTCATAGGTGAACGGCTCGTCCAGGAACAGCAGCTTGCCAGCACCGGCCTTGTTCACCGCAACCACGTTGTAGGGGGCATCGTAAATGAACGCATCGGCTTTGCCGTTGACCACGTCCATCACGGCTTCCTGCTCGTTGTCGTAGCCGTGATACTTGGCTTTGCCGATCAGCTTCTTGGCGACCAGTTCACCGGTAGTCCCCACCTTGGAGGTGATACGGTACTCGTCGGTGTTCAGGTCTTTGTACGACTTGACCTTGTCTGCGAGCTCCTTGCGGATCAGCAGGGTCTGGCCGACCACGATGAAGGGTTCGCTGAAGTTCAGACGCAGGTTGCGTTCCTGGGTCAGGGTCATGCCGCTGCCGATCATGTCGAACTTGTCGGTCAGAAGCGCCGGGATGATACCGTCATAGCTGGTGGACACCAGCTCCAGCTTGACGCCCATGGCCTTGGTCATGGCCTTGAGCAGGTCGACTTCGAAGCCGATGATTTCGCCACGCTTGTTGGTCATCTCGAACGGCATGTAGGTAGGGTCCATACCCACGCGCAGGGTGCCGCGCTTGACTGCGTCGTCAATTGCCCCGGCCTGGGCCGTTGCCACTGTAGCCAGTGCCGCGACGCCGGCCAGCAGCATCGACAGGTACTTTTTCATCATCACCAGATCCCCCAACAGGAAAGCTCGAATTTTATTGTGATCGCAGATCGCCCTGATGGACGACGCACTGTATCGAAGTGCGCGATGCTACCCCATGCGCCGCAAGGCACATATAGGCGATAGGCACTTTGTTATGTGTTGTCGGCAGAAACGACATCGCCGGCAAGCCCAAGCCCCATGTAGGGCACTCCGGTTTGTCGGCGATGGTTGCAGCGCAGTTCAACGATCAGGCATTAGCCAGCGATGGCAACTCCTGCGACTGCGGGTGTAACGGCAACAACGGCGAATGCGGGTTGCTGGCAATCGATTGCCGCCAGACGTCCAGCCAGGCGGCACTCTGCTCGGCCCAGACACGCTCATGCAAGCGTGACAACGCTACCGGGTCACTGAGCAGTGCCAATCGGGTACTGCCGTCGAGTGCGCCAGGGCCAACCTCCAACGCCTTGGCGATACGCTCGGCACGCAGGGCCTCGATCGGTGCGGCAACACCATGACGCGCCGTCGCCAGGGCACAGGCCAGGGCATTCTGCTGTGGATCGACCACTGCCCGGACAAAACCGTCATTCAGTGCATGCCAACGGTTTTCATGGGTGTACTGATCAGTCGCCAGCAACTCATGCGGTGTCGCGTATTCCTCAGGGATCAGGAACAGGCGTTCATCCTTGGCGCGCAGGCCCAGGTTGACCCGGCTGGAGATCACCGAAACCGGAATCGACAGCATCAGCGAACCTACAATCGGTACCAGCCACCAGAGGAAGCTCGGGTTCAGCCATGCCACCAACAGTGCCCAGGCAACGCCCAGCAGGGTTTGCGGGCCATGCCGGCGAACTGCCTCGCTCCATGGCGTGGAGTCGTCGTCACGCTGTGGCGAGTTCCAGGTTGCCGCCCAGCCCAGGAACGCGGCCAGCACGAAACGGGTGTGGAAAATCATCCGCACAGGTGCCAGCAGCATGGAGAACAGCATCTCCAGCAGCATCGACAGCGTCACCTTGAAGCGACCGCCAAATTCCTTGGCGCCCTTGGCCCAGATCAGAATGATGCTGAGCAACTTGGGCAGGAACAACAGCACAATGGTCGTCGAAAACAGCGCAATGGCTTTTTCCGGGTGCCATTGAGGCCAGAGCGGGTAGAGCTGACGTGGCTCGAGGAAGTACTGCGGCTCCATCAAGGTGTTGGTTGCCAGCAGCGCCGTCGACAGCACCAGGAAGAAGAACCACAGCGGCGCCGACAGGTAGGACATCACACCTGTGAGGAACACCGCACGGTGTACCGGGTGCATGCCCTTGACCAGGAACAGACGGAAGTTCATCAGGTTGCCGTGGCACCAGCGCCGGTCACGCTTGAGCTCGTCGAGCAGGTTCGGCGGCAGTTCTTCGTAGCTGCCCGGAAGATCGTAGGCAATCCACACGCCCCACCCCGCACGCCGCATCAGTGCGGCCTCGACGAAGTCGTGGGAGAGGATCGCACCGGCGAAGGCACCCTTACCCGGCAACGGCGCCAAGGCGCAGTGCTCGATGAATGGCTTCATCCGGATAATTGCGTTGTGCCCCCAGTAGTGCGACTCGCCGAGCTGCCAGAAGTGCAGGCCGGCAGTGAACAGCGGGCCGTAGACGCGGGTGGCGAACTGCTGCATGCGTGCATACAGCGTGTCCATGCCCGAGGCTTTTGGCGCGGTCTGGATGATACCGGCGTCCGGATTGGCTTCCATCAACCGCACCAGGCTGGTCAAGCATTCGCCACTCATTACGCTGTCGGCGTCGAGTACCACCATGTAACGGTAGTCCCCACCCCAACGGCGGCAGAAGTCGTCCAGGTTGCCACTCTTGCGCTTCACACGGCGACGGCGGCGGCGATAGAAGATCCGCCCAAAGCCTTTGGCCTCGCGGCAAACCTCCAGCCAGGCCTGTTGCTCGGCCACGGCAATATCGGTGTCGTTGGTGTCACTGAGCACAAAGAAATCGAAACGGTCGAGATCGCCCGTCGCAACCACCGACTCGAAGGTCGCCCGCAACCCTGCAAATACACGCGGGACATCTTCGTTACAGATCGGCATGACGATCGCAGTACGCGCCTGCGGCGCAATCGGCTCGTTGCCAGCGCTGCTGCCAGAGATACGGTACTTGTCGCGCCCGGTCAGCAGCTCAAGGAAGCCCATCAAGGCCGTCCAGAAACCCGCGGATACCCAGCAGAAGAGGATACCGAACAAGACCAGGATGCTGGTCTGCAATGCATACGGCCAGACCTGTTGGACGGTGGTCAGCAGCGGCTGGTTCAGGACCTCGTCGAGGTCGACGAATGACCAGCCCTGATAAGGCAAGATGCCTTTCATGTACCAACCGGCAACGATGGTCTGCCCCAGCATCAGCGTTAGCAGGATGTAGCGGCGCACCGAACCAACCCAGCGCCAGCGTGCAGCCGGTAGCTCGCGCTTTTCGGGCGCAGGGGCGTTTGTCCGGCCGGTCAAACGACGCCAGGCGCGAATCAGGATATTGGTCCGCCACGGCTCAGGAACCACCCGAGTGCGACGAATTGGCGGGGTAGCCTTCAGGCACAACCGACCGCTGGCATCGAGGCCGAGCATCTCGGCCTCCTCCAGCTCCTCAGCCGTACCCAAGGTAAGGCGACCTGCAACCGACGCCTGGGCGGCCTCGGCCTCCCCGGCAGACGGTTGTGCGGACAAGCGTTGATGCAGCTCGCTGAACGAGGTGCAGCTGGCCAGTTCGGCCCGCTGCTCGTCGCTCAGTGGCAGGTGTTCCAGGTATTCGCTCAGCGACCCTGGTTGTGCAGAGTGTTTACTCATCGGCAGGCAACTGATAACTCCAGGTCTCGGTCAGGACTTGTTCGGTCGTGGCCGGAGCCGTGGTGGTGGATGCCGCATCGGCGGCTGGCTGTGCGGCCGCTTTCTCGGCCTTGTCTTTGGCCTGCTTGGCAGCGGCTTTTTCCTGCTTGGTCGGCTTGGCCGGCTCAACAGGAACGTCACGTACCAGCGCAGCACGCATTTCAGTGGACTTGTTCGGGTCCTTGACCTTGAACCGCAAGGTCAGGCGCCAGCCCTGGATTTCCGGGTTGTAGCGCAGGCTGTTTTCGACCAACTCACCGTTGTCGCCAAGGCTGACCTGGCTACGTACAGCGGTGTCTTCCGGCAACGCCTTGAGCACCGGGCCTTCAAAGTCGACCAGGAAGGCCACGCTACCATCAGGCTGACGGATCAGGTTGGATTGCTTGACATCACCGGTCGAACGCAGGGTCTGCTTGACCCAACCCAGCTTCGGCGAATGCAGTTCGGACTCATCCATGGTCCAGTGCAGACGGTACTCGAACTCGGCAGCAGTGCCAGGCTCAGGCAGTTTTTCCGGGCTCCAGAACGCAACGATGTTGTCGTTGGTTTCGTCGGCAGTTGGAATTTCCACCAGGTCGACCGTGCCCTTGCCCCAGTCGCCAACAGGCTCGATCCAGGCGCTTGGGCGCTTATGGTAGTTGTCATCCAGGTCTTCGAACTGGCTGAACTCGCGCTGACGCTGCAACAGGCCAAAACCACGTGGGTTTTCCACGCTGAAGTTGCTGACGGCCAAGTGTTTCGGGTTGTTCAGCGGGCGCCACAGCCATTCGCCGTTGCCGGCATGAATCGACAGGCCTTCAGAGTCGTGCAGGGCAGGACGGTAGTTGAGCACCTTCGATGGCTGGTTGCCACCGAACAGGAACATGCTGGTCAGCGGGGCAATGCCCAAGCGGCTGACACGGTCACGCAGGAACACCTTGGACTTGACGTCAACGATGGTGTCGCTACCCGGACGCAGGGTCAGACGGTAAGCACCGGTGGAACGTGGCGAGTCAAGCAACGCATAGATGACCAGTTGCTTGTCGGTCGCCTTTGGACGCTCGATCCAGAACTCAGTAAAGCGTGGGAACTCTTCGCCAGAAGGCAGTGCCGTGTCGATAGCCAGACCACGGGCAGACAGGCCATAGGCTTGCCCCTTGCCGACCACGCGGAAATAGCTGGCGCCCAGCAAGGTCATGATTTCGTCTTGCTTGTCAGCCTTGTTGATCGGGTACAGCACGCGGAAGCCGGCGTAACCGAGCTTTTCAGTGGCCTTGCTGTCAAAGCTCAGGTCACCGAAGTCAAAGCGGCTGGCGTCGTACTTGATTTCGTGGACTTTGCTGCCGACAACCTCGTTGATCGTCACAGGGGTGTCGAAGTGCATGCCCTGGTGATAGAAGGACAGCTTGAACGGCGTCTTGGCCTTGGCCCATTCGGCCTTGTCTTCACGGAAGCGAATTTTCTGGTAGTCCGCGAATTTCATTTCGCGGAACACTGCGGGCAGGTTGCTCTTCGGCGCCTCGTACTTCTGCCCGGCAAGATCCTTCGCCTTGGCCGCTACATCGTCAAGGTTGAACGCCCAGAGCTGGCCTGCGCCGAGCAGGCAGACGAGCGCCGAGCCGGCTGCCAGAGCCTTGCGCAGCCGATTGCCAGAAGTTCTTGGTGCATTACAGGGACTTACAATCACGAGCAACCCTCGCCGAAAACAGATCAAAGAACCAACTGCCAGCCATCGCTTGCCGGGTTGGCGAGCACTGTTCGGACTCCGAAAGGGCGTAATGATTCCCTAAACGGCGTCAGACAGTTCTCAAGTTAAAGTAAAACAAATCGGCGAACGCCGATCTTGGTAGCGCGCGATTATCTAGCAGGCGGCGCTACAACGCATCAGGGCAACACAACTATTTCTGCTAGAACCCTCCTTTTTTCCTGCAAAAAAGGAGGTTTTCAGCCTTATATTTGTAACATAAATGTTACGGGGCCATCATTGACCAGATGTACCTGCATGTCGGCACCGAAACGCCCGCTTTCAACTGTAGCGTGCAACGCCCTCGCCTGCCCCAGCAAGTACTCGAAAAGCTCCGCGCCCAGCGCAGGTGGTGCAGCGCTGGAGAAGCTCGGGCGCAATCCGCTCTGGGTATCAGCCGCCAAGGTGAACTGCGAGACCAGCAGCAAGCCGCCCTGAATGTCCTTGAGCGACAGGTTCATCTTGCCCTGCTCATCACTGAACACGCGGTAATTGAGCAGTTTGTGCAGCAGCTTGTCGGCATGGGCGCGGGTATCGCCCGGCTCGACGGCAACCAGCACCAGCAATCCCTGGTCGACCGCCCCGACAATCTCTGCGTCCACCTCAACGCGTGCGCTACGCACGCGCTGCAACAGGCCCTTCACGCTTCTTCCAGTGGCAAGTCCAGCAAACGCCGGGCCATTTGGTCGGCAGCACGCACCAGCGCATCGGTGATACCCGGCTCAGACGCCGCATGCCCTGCATCGCGAATCACCTTCAGCTCGCTGTTTGGCCAGGCCTGATGGAGCTCCCAGGCATTATCCAATGGGCAGATGACATCATAACGACCATGCACGATCACTGCAGGCAGGTGGGCGATCTTCGGCATGTCGCGAATCAGTTGGTCGGGCTCAAGGAATGCATTGTTCATGAAATAATGGCATTCGATCCGCGCAATAGACAACGCGCGCTGAGGCTCGGAGAAGCGGTCGACGACCAACGGGTTGGGCCGCAGGGTAGCGGTACGTCCTTCCCAGGTCGACCAGGCCTTGGCGGCATGCATCTGGGCAATTTGATCATTGCCGGTCAGGCGCTTGTGGAAAGCCTGGACCAGGTTGCCGCGTTCCTCGGCGGGAATCGGCGCGATGTAGTCCTGCCAGTAGTCAGGGAACAAGCGGCTGGCGCCACTCTGGTAGAACCACTCGATTTCCTGTGGGCGGCACAGAAAGATACCGCGCAGGATCAAACCATGTACGCGTTCCGGGTGAGTCTGGGCATAGGCCAAGGCCAGGGTCGACCCCCAGGAACCACCGAACACCACCCACTTGTCGATACCCAGGTGCTTGCGAATGCGCTCAAGATCCTCGACCAAATGCCAGGTGGTGTTGTTCTCCAGGCTGGCATGAGGAGTCGAGCGCCCGCAGCCGCGCTGATCGAAGGTAATGATGCGGTACAGGTTCGGGTCGAAATAGCAGCGACTCTGTGCATCACACCCTGCTCCCGGCCCACCGTGGATAAACACCACCGGCAATCCCTCGGGCGAACCGCTCTCGTCAACATACAGCACATGCGGCGCCTCCACGGCCAGATCGTGTCGGGCGTAGGGTTTGATCTGCGGGTACAAGGTCTGCATTACGCACTCCGTGTGGGGGAATTATTCTGCCGTTGGGCATCATAAACCCGAATTGCGCTTTGAGCATGCCCCCCGCAACATCTGACACCGCATAAAACCGTTCACACTGCGTAGCGCGCCTTGCCCCAGGCCACTGCTGCGTTGAGCAGGCGTTCCAGCACCTGCTGGGTGGGTTGCGCCAGATCCTCGCGATAATGGAACGGCTCGACTTCCTCCATATAGGTAGTCTGCGCCAACTCCAGCTGTACCGCATGAATGTGCCTGGCCGGGTCACCATAGTGACGGGTGATATGCCCACCCTTGAAGCGCCCGTTCAGCACATGGCTGTAACCCTCGGCGCAAGCGCACACCGCTTGCAACTGCTCGGCGAGTTGCGGGTCGCAGCTGGCCCCATTGAACGTGCCCAGGTTGAAGTCCGGCAGCGTGCCGTCGAACAGGTGCGGGACGTGCGAGCGGATCGAGTGGGCATCCCACAGCAGCGCGTAGCCGAACTGCTCACGCAGACGCGCCAGTTCCTGGCGCAAGGTGTCGTGATACGGCCGCCAGATACGCTCCAGATAGTCAGCTCGCTCGCGGGCCGATGGCGTCAGCCCTTCCTTGAACAACGGCGTACCGTCGAACAGGGTGGCCGGGTACAGCCCGGTGGTGGCACCGGTATACAGCGGCTGGTCATCGTCTGGACGGTTGAGGTCGATGACAAACCGTGAATATTCGGCGGAAACAATGCTGGCGCCCATGCTCACCGCAAAGTCATACAACCGTGGAATGTGCCAATCGGTATCCGGCAGGCTGCGTGCCGGTTCGATCAGGCCGGCCTCGACTGCCGGTGTCAAACGCACGCCGGCATGGGGCATGCTGATCAATAGCGGCAAGGTGCCTTGGTGAAAGTTCAGAACCTTATCCATAAAGACGCTCTTCAAAAATGGGTTTCAAGGCCATGGCGAATGACCCGCTTGGGTAAGTCGCCGCCCAACCAATAGGACAGGTCGGCAGGACGCTCGATGTCCCAGGCAATGAAATCGGCGACCTTGCCCACTTCCAGCGACCCGTGACTGTCTCCCAGCCCAAGGGCGCGGGCAGCATGCAGGGTCACCCCGGCCAGGGCTTCTTCCGGCGTCATGCGGAACAGCGTACAGGCCATGTTCATCATTAGACGCAACGACAGCCCTGGCGAGGTCCCGGGGTTGAGGTCGGTGGCGATGGCGATCTTCACACCGTGCTTGCGCAAAGCGTCCATCGGCGGCAGCTGGGTTTCACGCAGGAAGTAGAAAGCGCCGGGCAACAGCACCGCAACGGTGCCGGCTGCCGCCATGGCGATGGCGTCCTCCTCGGTCATGAACTCCAGGTGATCCGCCGACAATGCCTGATAGCGCGCCGCCAGGCTGGAGCCGTGCAGCGACGACAGTTGTTCGGCATGCAATTTGACCGGCAGGCCCAATTCACGGGCTTTTATAAACACCCGCTCGACCTGGGCCGGGGAAAACGCCAGGTATTCACAGAACGCATCCACGGCGTCGACCAGCCCCTCAGCGGCCAGAGCCGGGAGCATTTCAGTGCAGATGTGTTCAATGTAGTCGTCTGCCCGACCGGCGAACTCCGGCGGCATGGCGTGCGCCGCCAGGCAGGTACCGCGCACCGTCACCGGCAACTCGGCGCCCAGCCGACGAATGACCCGGAGCAACTTGCGCTCACTGGCCAGGTCCAGGCCATACCCGGACTTGATTTCGACGGTGGTCACGCCATCGCGCAACAAGGCCTGCAGGCGTTGCCGAGCGCTGGCGTACAACTGTTCTTCCGTAGCGGCGCGCGTAGCGCGCACGGTGCTGGCGATACCACCACCCTGGGCGGCGATATCGGCATAGCTGACACCTTGCAAGCGTTGCTCGAACTCGCCACTGCGGTTACCGCCGAACACGGTATGGGTGTGGCAGTCGATCAGGCCCGGGGTTACCCAGGCACCGTTAAGCTCGACCACCCTGGCATCTGCCGTGACCGGCAGGGACTGGCGCGGGCCGATCCACTCGATCCGCTCGCCGGACGTCAAAATTGCCGCATCCTCGATGATCGAGTAAACACCTTGCGCCATGCTTGCCACATGGCAGTGCTGCCAGAGGGTTTTCATGCACCGTCTCCGTGACTATCGTTGAGTGTTGGACAATACCTGAGCAGGCGCCACAGCCACGCGCGGCTTGCACCAGAGCAGGTAAGAGGCAACCAGGAACACCACCCAGGCCACGCCGACGAGCAGCGCTGCCTGTGTATCCGGGAAATAACCCAGCACACCGAAGATGAACACCATGAAGGCGATCGCTGCCGCTGGACCATAGGGCCAGAACGGTACCGGGAACTTCAGTTGTGCGGCTTCTTCACGGCTCATGCTGCGACGCATGGCGACCTGGGTCACCAGAATCATCAGCCAGACCCATACCGTGGCGAACGTGGCAATGGAGGCGATCAGCAGGAAGACGTTTTCCGGGATCAGGTAGTTCAGCACGACGCCGCTCAGCAGTGCCACACCCATGACCAGTACGGTCATCCATGGCACACCTTGACGGGAAACCTTGGCGAACCCCTTCGGTGCCTGACCTTGCTGAGCCAAGCCGTACATCATGCGCCCAGCGGCAAAAATATCGCTGTTGATCGCCGATACCGCCGCCGAGATCACCACAATGTTCAGCACGGCCGCAGCCGAACCGATCCCCAGATTGCTGAAAATCTGTACGAACGGGCTACCTTGGGTACCGATCTGCGGCCACGGGTAGAGGCACATCAGGACGAACAGGGTCAGCACATAGAACAGCAGTATCCGCAGCGGAACAGCATTGATCGCCTTGGGCAGCACGCGCTGAGGGTCTTTCGCTTCACCGGCAGTGATACCGATGATCTCGATACCGCCAAAGGCAAACATCACCACGGCAAACGAGGCGATCAGGCCGCTCACGCCATTGGGCATGAAGCCGCCGTGGGCCGTCAGGTTGGCGATACCACTGACCGTGTCGCCATTGGCGCTGCCCAGCCCGAAGAGCATGATGCCGAAGCCGGCCAGGATCATCGCGACGATGGCAACGACCTTGAGCAGCGACAGCCAGAATTCCATCTCGCCGTAGACCTTGACGTTGCACAGGTTCAGCCCGCCGATCAGGAAGACAATACCCAGCACCCAGATCCAGCGCGCGACTTCGGGGAACCAGAAGCCCATGTAAATGCCGAAGGCCGTCACGTCGGCCAAACAGACAATGACCATTTCAAATGCGTAGGTCCAGCCGAGCACAAACCCGGCCATCGGCCCCAGATAGGTGGAGGCATATTGACCGAACGAGCCCGAAACCGGGTTGTGTACGGCCATTTCCCCCAGGGCGCGCATGACCATGAAGACGGCAGCACCGCCGATCAGGTAGGCCAGCAGCACTGCCGGGCCCGCCATCTGGATCGCCGAAGCAGAGCCGTAGAAAAGGCCCGTACCAATGGCCGAGCCCAGGGCCATGAAACGAATATGGCGAGCCGTTAGCCCGCGTTTGAGTCCTTGCGATTGAGATTGCATTTCGCGGTCCTGATTATTTTTGTAGGCGAAAAGCGGTACGAGCCCTTTCGGGCCCGTACGGCAAAGGCGATATCAGCCCAACGGATCAGAGGCTCGGCAGAACGCCAGCCGGCAGCAGACCGTTCAAGTGCCCTTCAGCCAGCAAGGCGCTGGCTGCCTCGATGTCCGGCGCGAAGAACCGGTCCTTTTCGTAATAAGCCACCTTGCTGCGCAGCAGTTGACGAGCCGTTTCCAGCTTCGGCGAGGTCTTCAGCCCTTCACGCAGGTCCAGGCCCTGGCAGGCGGCCAGCCATTCCACGGCGAGGATGCCGCGAACGTTGTCAGCCATTTCCCAGAGGCGCTTGCCAGCAGCCGGCGCCATCGACACGTGGTCTTCCTGGTTGGCCGAGGTCGGCAGGCTGTCGACACTGTGCGGGTGAGCCAGGGCCTTGTTCTCGCTGGCCAGCGCTGCTGCCGTGACCTGCGCGATCATGAAGCCGGAGTTGACCCCACCATTGGCCACCAGGAACGGTGGCAGCTGCGACATGTGCTTGTCCATCATCAGCGAGATACGGCGCTCGCTCAGCGAGCCGATCTCGGCAATGGCCAAGGCCATGTTGTCGGCAGCCATGGCCACCGGTTCGGCGTGGAAGTTGCCGCCGGAAATCACGTCGCCCTCTTTGGCGAATACCAGTGGGTTGTCCGATACGGCGTTGGCTTCGATGACCAGTACTTCGGCCGCCTGACGGAACTGGGTCAGGCAAGCCCCCATGACCTGAGGCTGGCAACGCAGCGAGTATGGGTCCTGGACCTTGCCGCAATGCTCATGGGACGCCGAGACTTCACTGCCGTCACCCAGCAGGTCACGGTAGCAGGCTGCTGCGTCGATTTGACCGCGCTGACCACGAGCGGCGTGAATCCGCGGGTCGAAAGGTGAACGCGAACCGAGCACGGCTTCAACGGTCAGGCCACCACAGGCCATGGCCGCTGCGAACAGGTCTTCACCCTGGAACAGGCCACGCAGCGCATAGGCCGTGGACGCCTGGGTACCGTTGAGCAGGGCCAGACCCTCCTTGGCAGCCAGGGTCAGCGGCTCAAGCCCGGCTACTGCCAGTGCTTCGGTCGCCGACAGCCACTGGCCTTTATGACGAGCCTTGCCCTCGCCCAGCAGGACCAGCGACATGTGCGCCAGCGGCGCCAGGTCACCGGATGCCCCCACCGAACCCTTGAGCGGGATGTGCGGGTAAACCTCCGCGTTGATCAGCGCGATCAGCGCATCGATGACCTTGCGGCGGATGCCCGAGAAACCACGGCTCAGGCTGTTGACCTTGAGCACCATGATCAGGCGCACCAGCTCATCGCAGATCGGCTCGCCGACACCTGCGGCGTGAGACAGCACCAGCGACCGCTGCAGGTTTTCCAGGTCATGGCTGGCGATACGGGTCGATGCCAACAGGCCGAAACCCGTGTTGATGCCATAGGCGGTACGGTTTTCCGCAAGAATCTGCTCGACGCAGGCAACGCTGTCGTCGATCTGCTGGTCGGCGCTGGCATCCAGCTTCAGTTTCAGCGGGTTCTTGTAGATGGCACGCAGCTGAGCCAAGGTCAGGGTGCCAGGCTTCAGGGTCAATTCAGTCACGTTGTTGCTCCGCTACAGAGAGGCGATTACGCCTGTCGTTAATTCAGTATCAACCATTGCGCGCCAATCAGCGCGTAATCATCGGCAGGTTCAGGCCTTGTTCCTTGGCGCAATCGATGGCGATCTGATAACCGGCATCGGCATGGCGCATCACGCCAGTGGCCGGGTCGTTGGTCAGAACGCGAGCGATTCGCTCGGCGGCCTCGTCGGTACCGTCACAGACGATGACCATGCCGGAGTGCTGCGAGAAGCCCATGCCGACACCGCCGCCGTGGTGCAGCGAGACCCAGGTCGCGCCACTGGCGGTGTTGAGCAGTGCGTTGAGCAATGGCCAGTCGGACACAGCGTCGGAGCCATCCATCATCGATTCGGTTTCGCGGTTCGGGCTCGACACCGAGCCCGAGTCCAGGTGGTCACGACCAATCACGATCGGTGCCGACAACTCGCCGCGGCGAACCATCTCGTTGAAGGCCAGGCCCAGTTTGGCGCGCTGCCCCAGACCAACCCAGCAGATACGTGCTGGCAGGCCCTGGAAGCTGATGCGCTCACGGGCCATTTCCAGCCAGTTATGCAGATGCGCATCGTCAGGGATCAGTTCCTTGACCTTGGCGTCGGTCTTGTAGATGTCTTCGGCGTTACCCGACAAGGCCGCCCAGCGGAACGGGCCGATGCCACGGCAGAACAACGGACGAATATAAGCCGGTACGAAGCCTGGGAAGTCGAATGCGTTTTCTACGCCTTCTTCCTTGGCCATCTGACGGATGTTGTTGCCGTAGTCGAAAGTCGGAATGCCCTGCTTCTGGAAATCGAGCATGGCCTGAACGTGCACGGCCATCGACTGCTTGGCCGCCTTGACCACGGCAGCCGGCTCGGTTTGTGCGCGGTCACGGTACTGTTCCCAGGTCCAGCCTGCTGGCAGGTAGCCGTTGAGCGGGTCATGGGCGCTGGTCTGGTCGGTGACCATGTCTGGACGCACGCCGCGCTTGACCAGTTCAGGCAGGATCTCAGCCGCGTTGCCGTGCAGGGCAATGGAAATGGCTTTGCCTTCAGCGGTGTACTTGGCAATGCGCGCCAAGGCGTCGTCCAGGTCATTGGCCTGTTCGTCGACATAGCGGGTGCTCAGGCGGAAGTCGATGCGGCTCTGCTGGCATTCGATGTTCAGCGAGCAGGCACCGGCCAGGGTTGCGGCCAGCGGCTGCGCGCCACCCATGCCACCCAGGCCGGCGGTCAGTACCCACTTGCCCTTGAGGCTGCCGTTGTAGTGCTGGCGGCCGGCCTCGACGAAGGTTTCATAGGTGCCTTGAACGATGCCCTGGCTACCGATGTAGATCCAGCTGCCGGCAGTCATCTGGCCGTACATGGCCAGGCCCTTGGCATCCAGTTCGTTGAAGTGCTCCCACGTGGCCCAGTGCGGCACCAGGTTGGAGTTGGCGATCAACACGCGTGGGGCGTTGGCGTGGGTCTTGAACACGCCGACCGGTTTGCCGGACTGCACCAGCAAGGTTTCGTCGTCGTTCAGGTTGGTCAGGCTTTCGACGATCTTGTCGTAGCACTCCCAGTTACGCGCCGCACGGCCAATGCCGCCGTACACCACCAGCTCTTTCGGGTTTTCCGCGACTTCAGGGTCGAGGTTGTTCATCAGCATGCGCAGCGGCGCTTCGGTCAGCCAGCTTTTGGCGGTCAGCGTAGTGCCGCGCGGGGCGCGAATTTCGACGTCACGGAATTTGTTCATGTTCTTGTCAGTCACGGTAACGGCTCCTCAAGCGATCGATCCCGCCCAACCCAGGCTGTGGGCGAGCGTGCCAGTGGTGGCAGGCAAATTCGGGATGGCAGCAGGGCTGCCATGTACACTCATACAAACACATACTTACTTGTATGTACAAGCATAGGCAATTGAAGTGCCAACTTCTCCGACGAACTGCCAAAGAGGCACGCCACGGCCAACGCAGCGCAAGAAATCCGGGGTTCTGGCAGCAAAAGAAAACGTATGGGAGGGGGACAGGGGTGCAGAACAACGCCGTCAGACAAGGTGGCGTTGCACCACCTTGGGTCAATCAGTAACACACCCGCGCGCAACTCATCAGTAACCGCGGTAACAATCTCAGCAGTGGCTCAGCTCGATCAGGCAGCAGTGTCCACTCAGCTCAAGCGCCTGCAACCCCGCGTTTCCTTCGACCTGCAGGCAATCGTGGCGCGACAGCGTCTGCACCGCATGCCCGCCCAGCGCGGCGCGAACCTGCTCGCCAGCAGCGAAGACCAACAGCGTCTGCGCCGAACTGAAGAGACGACTCTCGCCATCAAGCCATTGCAGGCGTGCGCGGTAACGCTGCGGCGCATAGATCAGGTTGAAATCGCGGATCGGCCCACCCAACAAGCGGCAGCTCACCTGACTTTCACCCGAGAACATGAAGGCATCGAAGGGCAGCAGTGCACGACTTGCCTCGCCATCGACTTGCAGCACCATGCCATCACCTTGCAGCACGGTGATGATCCGCTGGTATCCGGCAAAGCTGGAGAAGCCACCCGACTCGGCAATATCGGCAATCGAAAGACGCCAGCCAAAGCCCTCAAGGCCCTCTCCGGCGTCACGGGCGATTTCTTCGGTGCTACCACCACCATTCTTCCAGGGCATGCGGGGGTAATTGACCGCGCGAAGTACCTGCATCTGACTCATTTACTGAAACGTCCTTCCAAACGATGACGGGAACCAGGGTGAATCAAACGTGCCGCCGTCACCGGCTGACGGCCGGACCACGTGCGACGTCGAATCAGCAGGCACGGCTCGCCCTGCTCGATCTGCAGCAGACGACATTCCTCCGGCTCAGCCAGAATCGCCTCGACCACATGCTCGCCCTCGGTCAGGGGTGCCACCTGGGACAGGTAGGCATAAGGGGTCTGCACGGTGAAATCCTGCTTGAGGTAGTCCGGTGCAACCTGAGCATTGACGAAGCGGTCTTCGATTTGCACCGGAATGTCGTTCTCGTAATGCACGATCAACGAATGGAACACCCGCTGACCTTCGCGCATATCCAGTGCCAGCGCCCGCTCGGAGCCGGCGGCCTCTTCAGCCAGGGTCACCACCTTGCAGGTGTGTTTGTGACCCCGCGCGGCGATCTCGTCTGCAATGTTGTTGACGTCGAACAATGCGGAACGGGTCTTGGGCTCGGCAACAAAGGTCCCGACGCCCTGCATGCGCACCAACAGCCCCTCGGCTGTCAGCTCGCGCAGTGCGCGGTTAATGGTCATGCGACTGAAGCCCAGCTCACTGACCAGTTCGCTTTCCGACGGCACACGGTGGTGCGGTGGCCAGCTACCGTTCTTGATTTGCAGGGCAATCATTTGCTTGACCCGGGCATACAGCGGCGCCGGCCCCTCGCCCATTTGGGCAACCAGCGCGGAGACAGGTGGTGTCGGCACGTCGAGATCCTTGTTCAAAATGAGTACTCCATAGATTGCCGGAGTTTACCCAGCAGGCAAACGTCTGTATATGTATATACAAATAAACAAAACGAGGTGCCGTGTCGATGTCCGTCTTCTTTGCCGAACGTGCTTTGCTGCCTACCGGCTGGGCCAACAATGTCCGCATCGAGGTCGGTACCGACGGCCGAATCGGCCGCGTCCATACCGATGCCTCGGCCGAGGGCGCCGAACGCGTGGCAGGCCCACTGCTGCCGGGCATGCCGAACCTGCACTCACATGCCTTCCAGCGCGCCATGGCCGGCCTGGCTGAAGTGGTTGGCAACCCCAATGACAGCTTCTGGACCTGGCGCGAACTGATGTACCGCATGGTCGGCCAGATCAGCCCGGAACAACTGGAAGTGATTGCCCGCCAGTTGTACATCGAGATGCTCAAGGCCGGATACACCTCGGTCGCCGAGTTCCACTACGTGCACCACGATGCTGATGGCACTCCCTATGCCGACCCGACGGAACTGTCCCAGCGTATCAGCCAGGCTGCCAGCCACAGCGGCATCGGCCTGACCCTGCTCCCCGTGCTCTACAGCCACTCAGGTTTCGGTGGCCAAGCGCCCACCGATGCGCAGCGCCGCTTTATCAACAACACCGAGCAGTATCTGCGGCTACACGAGCGCCTGGCACCACTGCTGGCGCAGCAACCCGCGCAACATTTGGGGCTGTGCTTCCACTCGCTGCGCGCCGTCACTCCGCAACAGATCGCTCAGGTCATGGCCGCCAGCGACCCACACTGCCCTGTGCACATACACATTGCGGAGCAACAGAAAGAAGTCGACGACTGCCTGGCCTGGAGCGGCCGACGCCCACTGCAATGGTTGTACGAGAACACCGAGGTTGATCAGCGCTGGTGCCTGGTCCATGCCACCCACGCCGAAGCCGACGAAGTCGCGCTGATGGCGGCCAGCGGCGCGGTAGCTGGATTGTGCCTGACCACCGAGGCCAACCTGGGCGACGGCATCTTCCCTGCAGTCGACTACCTGGCCCGTGGCGGTCGCCTGGGTATTGGCTCGGACAGCCATGTTTCGCTCAGCGTGGTGGAAGAACTGCGCTGGCTCGAATACGGCCAACGCCTGCGCGACCAGCGACGCAACCGACTGTACCGTGCGGAGCAGCCGATGGTTGGGCGCACACTGTTCGATGCAGCCCTCAGTGGCGGAGCACAAGCATTAGGGCAGCCGGTGGGCACGCTGGCAGAAGGTCACCGCGCCGACTGGCTGGTGCTCGACGGCAACGACCCCTACCTGGCAACGGCCAAGGGCGATGGCATCCTCAATCGCTGGCTGTTTGCCGGAGGCGATCGTCAGGTCCGCGATGTGATGGTCAACGGCAAATGGGTGGTACGCCAAGGCCATCATGCCGCCGAAGAACAGACCGCCCAGGCCTTTACCCGTGTGCTGAGAGAACTGTTGGGCTGACGCGGGAGTTGATGCAGGGGCCAGCCAGGCAAGCAATCACGGCTGCCTGGCAATATCCTGATCAGACACCCGCCAGATCAAGCGCGTCGTGTCGTACCCCTGCTGGCGTGCCTTGGCCAGCAGGCTTTCGCGCTCATAGGCCGGCACCGTCGGCTTGCGCGAGAGCAGCCAGAGGTAACGCCGGTTCGGGTTGCCAACCAGTGCGGTCTGGTAGTCATCGTCGAGGTACAGCACCCAATAGTCGCCCTTGGCGACGCCCGGCAGCAGTCTCGAGAACCAGTTATCAAACTCGACCCAGAGCTTGTCGGTCTTGCCTGGCACCTGTGGCGTGGCGGTACCGCTTGCCTCCTGCCACTCCCCTTCTAAGGTGCGACAGCGATTGAGAACGCCGACATTGCCATCTGGCTTGAGGCTGTAATGCGCTTCAGATTGCGCACAATCACGCTGGAAGAACATCGGCAAACGCGCCAGTTCATACCACGTGCCCTGGTAGCGCTTGAGGTCGACACGCTCGACTGTCTTGGGCGGCAGTGGCCCGCTATCAGAGTGCGCGCAACCGCCAAGAAGCAGAGCCGCGCTCAGCCCCAGCAGGTGAGAGAGTCGTTTCATTTGAGCCCCTGTCCTGAGTACATCAATACATTGTCACCCGCAAACTGGATACTGATGAAGGTGTCTTTGTCACCCCAGGTACAGCTGGAGATGCCCAACGCACCTGAGCAATCAGTTGGCTTGCCGAGCAGCTTTTCAACGTCGACCTTTGCCATGCCCGCCTTGAGCCGTGAGTAGTTTTCCTGATTGATTTTGTTGCACGCAGTCAGAAACACGCACAAGGACAACAGAGCGAGGGAACGCAACGACATGAAAGGTCACTCCTGAACATGAGGGGGCTGGGCGGATAGCCTGCCATCAGCTTAGAAGGGGAAAAGCCCCTGTGGTTCCCCGCAGTAGAACATTGATCGATGACGTTGGTCGGCTCAGGTGAAATGAGCATTAATCTTTTTTACCGCTTGGACGACACCTAGAGTGCGCTGCGACCTTTTGCCGCGCCCTCACCATTGATTCGCCTTGCGTAAAAAGACCTCGTAATGACCAAAAACCTGAAGTTCAGCCACAAGATCCTTCTCGCTGCGGCCCTTGTGGTCGTCGTCGCATTCACCGGTTTCATCCTGTTCAACGATTACCGGCAACGCGAGGCCCTGCGCGACAGCACCGAAGCATCGATGCAGGAACTGGGCAGCCTGACCACCAGCAACATCCAGAACTGGCTAGGCAGCCGTATTCAGATCCTGAATTCTCTGGCTCAGCAAATTGCCGTGGACGGCACCCAAAAAGACAGCCTGACGCGCAGCATTGAGTTGTCGGTCTATAGCGATAACTTCCTGATGACCTACTTCGGCGGCGAGGATGGCAGCATGTTGTCAGTGCCTGCCGGAAACCGTGCCGCCGACTATGACCCACGCGCACGTGGCTGGTACAAGGCTGCCAGCAACGCCAACAGCACCATTATCACCGAGCCCTATGTATCGGCCTCCATGGGCAAGCTGGTCATTACCATTGCGACCCCGGTGCAGCATGATGGCCGGCGGGTTGGGGTGACGGGTGTCGATACAAGCCTGAACACCATCAGTTCGATCATCAACGCCTTGAACTTCGATGGGCATGGCCGCGCGTTCATCGTCGGCAGCGACGGCAAGATCCTGATCCACCCGGACAGCTCGTTGAACCTGAAGACACTGGCCGATGTGTACCCACAAGGTGCACCGACTATTGGCAGCGGGCTCAAGGAAGTTGAAGTCAATGGGCACAAGAAGTTCATCAGTTTCACACAGGTCAGCGGCATTCCGTCGGTCAACTGGTACGTCGCACTGGAACTGGACCAAGAGGCGGCCTTTGCCATGCTCGGCGAGTTCCGCACCTCGGCGATGATTGCCATGGCGATTGCCGTGCTGATCATCATCGGCCTGCTCGGCATGCTGATTCGCGTGCTGATGGAGCCGTTGCATGTGATGGGCCGTGCGATGCACGACATTGCCGAAGGTGAAGGCGACCTGACCAAGCGGCTGCGCATCCATGCTCAGGACGAATTCGGTGCATTGGGGCAGTCGTTCAATCGCTTTGTCGAACGTATCCACGAGTCGATCCGCGAAGTGTCCTCGGCTACCGGTCAGGTCAATGAAGTAGCCACCCGCGTGGTCAGCGCCTCGAACGCCTCGATTCAGAATGCCGACCAGCAGGCCAGCCGGACCAACAGTGTTGCTGCAGCCATCAACCAGCTCGGCGCCGCCGCACAGGAGATCGCGCAAAACGCCGCGCTAGCGTCGCAACACTCCAGTGAAGCGCGCAACCTGGCCGAAGACGGTCAGCAGGTGGTTGATCAAACCATTTCGGTGATGAATCAGCTGTCGACGAAGATCAGCGACTCCTGCGGCAATATCGAAACCCTGAACGCCAACACGGTGAACATCGGGCAAATCCTCGACGTCATCAGTGGCATTTCCCAGCAGACCAACCTGTTGGCGCTTAACGCTGCCATCGAAGCAGCGCGTGCCGGTGAAGCCGGGCGTGGTTTCGCGGTGGTGGCCGATGAAGTGCGTAACCTTGCCCATCGCACCCAGGACTCAGCGCAGCAGGTACAACGGATCATCGAAGAACTGCAGAGCGGGGCGCGGGATGCGGTCAACACCATGACCGAAAGCCAGAGCCAGAGTGAACGCAGTGTCGGTATCGCCAACCAGGCCGGTGAGCGCCTGGGCAGTGTGACCCAGCGGATCAGCGAGATCGATGGCATGAATCAATCGGTCGCTACGGCCACCGAGGAGCAGACCGCCGTGGTGGAGTCGATCAACGTCGACATCACCGAGATCAACACGCTGAATCAGGAGGGGGTGCAAAACCTGCAAACCACTCTGCAGGCGTGCAATGACCTGGAACACCAGGCCACCCGCTTGAAACATCTGGTCGGCAGTTTCAGGATCTAAACAGCGCTGCATCGCCGGCCAGGCCGGCGATGCGCCTTAGAACCGAGAGCCCGGCTCCAGCAGGAAGTCCATTTCCTCGTCGGTGCTGGGCCGACCGAGTACCAGATTGCGGTGCGGGAAGCGCCCGAAACGGGTTATGACGCGCTGATGCTGCTCGGCATAATCGAGAAAACCCTCGAACAGGCGACGATCAGACTCAGGCTGGGCCGCCAGCAACAGCCGGTAACGCTCGACGCAGATATTCTGCCAGTCCAGCACTTCGGCATGTTCCAGTACCAGCAGGATGAACACCCGCTGGATCGGCAAAAGCTGATAATCCCAGGCTTTGTCCAGGCCCTGCATCACCAGCACCTGTGCACGCCGGTCGCCATCGAAGGCTCGCGGCGTATCGCGATAGATCATCCGCGGCAGTTGATCCAGCAACAATACAAGGCCCAACCACCCCTGAGGGCTTTGCAACCACTCATCCAGGCCGCCAGCCAGTGCCTGCTCGACCAGATCACCGAAGCGCTCATGCGCCTCGGCATCGTGGTGCTTGCCGAACCACAAGGTGCTCTTCTCGTCAGCCACGTCTTGAGGGCTGGTGCCCCAACCGAACCACCACTCCAGTAACGGCTGCCAAGGTGCGAGCATGGAATTACTCCTTGTGGTAGCCGGTC
Source organism: Pseudomonas sp. HLS-6 (assembly GCF_002753995.1). NCBI lineage: Bacteria > Pseudomonadati > Pseudomonadota > Gammaproteobacteria > Pseudomonadales > Pseudomonadaceae > Pseudomonas > Pseudomonas sp. HLS-6. Next base: position 441,303 of record NZ_CP024478.1, on the reverse strand, counting down.
ACGCGCTCGACTTCCTGCTTGGAGCCGAGGAACACTGCAACGCGCTGGTGCAGGCTGTCTGGCTGAATGTCGAGAATACGCTGATGACCGTCAGTGGCAGCACCACCGGCCTGCTCGATGATGAACGACATCGGGTTGGCTTCGTACATCAGGCGCAGCTTGCCCGGCTTGGAAGGCTCGCGGGAGTCACGTGGGTACATGAACAGGCCGCCACGGGTCAGGATGCGGTGCACATCGGCAACCATCGACGCGATCCAGCGCATGTTGTAGTTCTTTTTCAGCGGGCCGGTTTCGCCTTCCAGCAACTCGCCGACATAGCGCTGTACCGGGGCTTCCCAGTGACGCTGGTTGGACATGTTGATGGCGAACTCGGCGGTGCTTTCCGGCACGCTGATGTTCTCGTTAGTCAGGACGAAGCTGCCCAGCTCGCGATCCAGGGTGAAGCCTTTGACGCCATCACCCAGGGTCAGGATCAGCATGGTCTGCGGGCCATAGATCGCGTAACCGGCAGCAACCTGCTTGGTGCCTGGCTGCAGGAAGGCTTTCTCGTTCAGGCTTTCGTTCTGGCTCAGGTACTCATTCGGGCAACGCAGTACCGAAAAGATGGTGCCGACCGACACGTTGACGTCAATGTTCGAAGAGCCGTCCAACGGGTCGAACACCAGCAGGTAGGCACCCTTCGGGTATTTGCCCGGGATCTGGTAGGCGTTGTCCATTTCCTCGGACGCCATGCCGGCCAGGTGGCCGCCCCACTCGTTGGCCTCAAGCAGGATATCGTTGGAAATCACGTCCAGTTTCTTCTGGACTTCGCCTTGCACGTTTTCAGTACCCATGCTGCCGAGGACGCCGCCCAGGGCGCCTTTGGAGACGTGGTGGCTGATCTCCTTGCACGCACGCGCCACCACTTCGATCAGGAAGCGCAGATCGGCAGGGGTACTGTTGCTGCGGGTCTGCTCAATCAAATAGCGACTCAGGGTAACGCGGGACATGTAAGGCTCCGAAGGAAGGGGGTAGTAAAAAACCCACGCAGTTTACAGGGAGAGTGAAGCGCTAGCGAGCAATAGGACGGGCTCGTCTGATCAGACGGCACATTGGCCCGAGAGTTCACCCCCTCGGGCCACATGCAGCCACTCACTCCAGCGCATGCCAGATCTCGGTGGCGTACTCGCGAATGGTCCGATCCGAAGAGAACCAGCCCATGCGCGCACTGTTGAGTACCGCCGAACGCCACCACAGCTCAGGTTCGCGCCACAACGCCTCTACGCGCCGCTGCGCCTCCCAGTAGGCGTCAAAATCAGCGCACACCAGGAAGCGGTCATAGGCCAGCAGCGAGTCGATCAACCCGACGTACCGCGATGGATCATCCGGCGAAAACACTCCGCCACGAATGGCATGAAGCACATCATTGAGGCGATGTGAGGCGGCTGCAGTGGCATGGGCGCTGAAATCGCCACTGCGCTTGCGTGCCTCGACCTGCTGGGCGGTGAGGCCAAAGATAAACATGTGCTCGGCACCGACCTGCTCGGACATCTCGACGTTGGCGCCATCCAGCGTGCCGATGGTCAAGGCGCCATTGAGGCCGAACTTCATATTGCTGGTGCCAGACGCCTCATAACCAGCAGTGGAGATCTGCTCGGACAAGTCTGCCGCCGGAATGATGCTCTCCGCCAGGCTGACGTTGTAGTTGGGCAGGAATACGACCTTGAGCTGGCCCCGCACCGTCGGATCGTTATTGACCACCTTGGCAATGTCGTTGGCCAGCTTGATGATCAGCTTGGCCTGGTGGTAGCTGGCTGCCGCCTTGCCCGCGAACAGTTTCACCCTTGGCACCCAGTTGGTCTCGGGCTCGGCACGGATCGCCTGATACAGCGCCACGGTATGCAACAGGTTGAGCAGTTGGCGCTTGTACTCGTGGATGCGCTTGACCTGCACATCGAACATCGCCTCAGGGCTGATGGTGATACCCAAGCGGTCCTGAATCATTTGCGCCAGTACCCGCTTGCTGTGCAGGCGCTGCTCGGCGAAACGTTTGCGGAAGCCGGCCTGTTCAGCGAAAGGCTCAAGCCCCCTCAAACGTGTCTCCGGATTGTCGAGCAAGTCGGCACCGAGTGCCTCCACCATCATGCCGGTCAAGCGTGGATTGGCCTGGTAGAGCCAGCGGCGAAAGGTGATGCCGTTGGTCTTGTTGTTGATCCGGTCGGGGTACAACTTGTGCAGTTCGGCAAACACCGTGCTGCGCATCAGCTTGGAATGCAGCGCCGAAACACCGTTGACGCTGTGTGACCCTAGAAACGCCAGATTACCCATGCGCACACGGCGCCCGTTGTCCTCTTCAATCAGCGAGACCGCCCGCAGCACATCGAAATCATGAATGCCATTGGCCCGCAGGGCGTCGATATGGAAGGCATTGATCAGGTAAATGATCTGCATGTGCCGTGGCAGCATCCGTTCCATCAGGCCCACCGGCCAGGTTTCCAGCGCTTCGGGCAATAGCGTGTGATTGGTATAGGCCAGGGTATCGACGGTCAACTGCCAGGCGGTATCCCAGGGCACTTCGTGTTGATCGACCAACAGCCGCATCAACTCAGCCACGGCAATCGAGGGGTGGGTATCGTTGAGCTGGATCGCCACCTGCTTGGGCAGGCTAAGGAAGTCATCATGCATGTTCAGGTGGCGGCGCAGCAGGTCCTGCAGCGAGGCCGAAACGAAGAAGTACTCCTGGCGCAACCGCAATTCCTGACCGGCTTCGGTGCTGTCGGCAGGGTACAACACCCGCGAAATGCTCTCGGCGCGCGCCACCTCAGCCACGGCACCCAAGTGGTCACCGGCATTGAAGCGCTCCAGGTGCAGTTCTTCCAGCGCCCGCGCCCGCCAGAGGCGCAACGTGTTCACACTGGCGCCACGCCAACCGACGACCGGCGTGTCGTACGCCACCGCGCGTACCGTCTCGGCCGGCCACCATACTTGCCGGGAAGATCCGTCAGCCTGCTTGACGGTCTCCACGCTGCCACCAAAACTGATGGGGTAAATGACTTCGGCCCGTTCAAATTCCCAGGGGTTACCGAAATCCAGCCAGTTTTCAGTCTGCTCCTGTTGCCAGCCATCGACGACCGCCTGACGGAACAGACCGTGCTCATAACGGATGCCGTAGCCGTGCGCCGCAATACCGAGCGTTGACATGCTTTCCATGAAACAGGCTGCCAAGCGCCCCAGGCCACCATTGCCAAGGGCAGCATCCGGTTCGAGCAGGCGAATACGCTCCAGGTCAACGTTCAACCCGGTCAAGGCTTCACGTGCAACGTCAAGCAAGCCCAGGTTGCTCAGGCTGTCATACAGCAGGCGACCGATCAGGAACTCCAGTGACAGGTAATAGACCCGTTTCTGGTTACTTCGGTAGATCTCCCGCGTATGGTCCATCCAGTGGTTGACCATATGATCACGGGCCGCCAGGGCAATGGCTTCAAACCAGTCATGGTCGAAAGCGTGCTCCGGGTCCTTGCCAACCGCATACGTCAGTTTGGCCAATACAGCGGCGCGGAAGGCCGCCACCTCTTCGTCACGAGCAAGCGTTTCCTGAGACATTCGTCGTCCTCAAGCAGGTTGACGTTCGGGTGCGATCTATCAGCCTAGACGCTCCAGCACAGACCGACAGCCCTGGTTCGTGGTTTTCTGCGTGACGCCAGAAACTTTCATCGAGAAAAACCGGCAAATGGTTGTTCATTCTTTCACCAACCCCGGTATCATCGCGCGCCCGTATGACCGCCGAAAGTCGAACCCGATGAAACCGACCCTGATCGCAGCAGCTGAACTAGACCGCCTGGATACCTGGCAAAAATATGCCAGCCACATGTGTGGAGGCTGCATGTCCAGTTGCTGCACCCTGCCAGTGGAAGTGCGCATCAAGGACTTGATCCGTATCGGGGTGGTCGACGAATTTGAAAAGGACGAGCCGCCGAAGAACGTTGCCAAGCGGCTGCAAAAGGAAGGGATTGTCGAGCGCTTCAATCAGAAGTCGGGCATCTTCACCCTGGCGCGGATGAGCAACGACGATTGCCTGTACCTGGACCGCAAGAGCCGCCTCTGCACCATCTACGACAAGCGCCCGGACACCTGCCGCAACCACCCGAAAATCGGCCCTCGGCCGGGCTATTGCGCCTACAAGCCAAAGCCTCCAGCGCGCTAAGCGCTACCAACGGGTAGTCGTCGGCCTGGCTGGCGACAAACGCACATAAAAAAACGCCCCCGGCCTTTCGACCGGGGGCGTTTTCATTTAGCCGAGCTTAGTTAGCCTTGGCTTTCTTGGCAGCGCGGGTACGCTCGCCTTCGTCGAGGATCTTCTTGCGCAGACGGATCGACTTCGGCGTAACTTCACACAGCTCGTCGTCCTGGATGAACTCCAGAGCCTGTTCCAGGGTGAAACGAACCGGTGGAACCAGAGCGATGGTTTCGTCTTTACCCGAAGCACGCATGTTGTCGAGCTTCTTGCCCTTGGTAGGGTTGACGCCCAGGTCGTTGTCACGGCTGTTCAGACCAACGATCTGACCGTTGTAGATGTCCTGACCGTGCTCGATGAACAGCTTGCCACGTGCCTGCAGGGTTTCCAGGGAGTAGGTCAGTGCCTTGCCGGTCTCAACCGATACCAGTACACCGTTCTGACGGCCGGACATGTGGCCGGACTTCATGGTGTCGTAGCGATCGAAGATCGAGGTCAGGATGCCTGCACCGTTGGTCAGGGTCAGGAACTGGTTACGGAAACCAATCAGACCACGGGCTGGAATGTTGTACTCCAGACGCACACGACCTTTACCATCCGGCGACATGTTGGTCAGGTCGCCTTTACGCAGACCCATCTCTTCCATGACCTTGCCCTGAGCTTCTTCAGGGATGTCGATGGTGACGTTCTCGAACGGCTCCTGCTTGACGCCGTTGACTTCACGGATGATTACTTCAGGACGGCCTACAGCCATCTCGAAGCCTTCACGACGCATGGTTTCGATCAGAACCGACAGGTGCAGCTCACCACGGCCGGAAACCTTGAACTTGTCAGCCGAGTCGCCTTCTTCAACGCGCAGTGCAACGTTGTACAGCAGCTCTTTGTCCAGACGTTCCTTGATGTTACGGCTGGTGACGAACTTGCCTTCCTTACCGCAGAACGGCGAGTCGTTGACCTGGAAGGTCATCGAAACGGTTGGTTCGTCAACGGTCAGTGGCTTCATCGCTTCGACGTTCAGTGGGTCGCACAGGGTGTCGGAGATGAACAGCTCGTCGAAACCGCTGACGCAAACGATATCGCCCGCCAGTGCTTCTTCAACGTCAACGCGGTGCAGACCGTGGTGACCCATCAGCTTCAGGATACGGCCGTTGCGCTTCTTGCCGTCAACGTCGATGGCTACAACCGGGGTGTTCGGCTTGACGCGACCACGGGCGATACGGCCAACGCCGATAACACCGAGGAAGCTGTTGTAGTCCAGGGCAGAGATCTGCATCTGGAACGGGCCGTCACGGTCAACGGAAGGCGCTGGTACGTTGTCGACGATCGACTGGTACAGCGGGGTCATGTCTTCCGCCATGTCGGTGTGGTCCAGACCGGCAATGCCGTTCAGGGCCGAGGCGTAGACGACTTTGAAGTCCAGCTGTTCATCGGTAGCACCGAGGTTGTCGAACAGGTCGAAGATCTGGTCCAGAACCCAATCAGGACGCGCGCCTGGACGGTCAACCTTGTTGATTACCACGATTGGACGCAGGCCGGCTTCGAAGGCCTTCTTGGTCACGAAACGGGTTTGCGGCATAGGGCCGTCTTGAGCGTCAACCAGCAGCAGCACGGAGTCGACCATCGACATTACGCGCTCAACCTCGCCACCGAAGTCGGCGTGGCCGGGGGTATCCACGATGTTGATGTGGTAGCCGTTCCAGTTGATGGCGGTGTTCTTCGCCAGAATGGTAATGCCGCGCTCTTTTTCCTGGTCGTTGGAGTCCATCACGCGCTCGTCGTTGAGCTCGTTGCGCTCCAGAGTGCCGGACTGACGCAGGAGTTTGTCTACCAGGGTGGTTTTACCATGGTCAACGTGGGCGATGATGGCGATGTTACGGAGATTTTCGATCACTTGTGTATCTCGAGCAGAGGATTCGGGTTGCCGCCAGTTTAGGCGGCGAATATGAATGAAAAACGCTCAACGGGCCCGCCGGTCGGGAGGGCGGTGGCGGATGCTGCCGCCATACAGCCCTGGCGTCTTATGCCGGGCGATAAACACGCACATTGGCATGTCCCTCGCTCAATAAGTGGTGGGCATGCAGGCGGCTCATTACGCCCTTGTCGCAATACAGCAGGTACTGGCGGGTAGCATCCAGTTCCTTGAAACGGCTGTTCAGGGCATAGAACGGCAGCACCTGAACTTCGATACCTTCGAGTACCAGTGGCTGGTCTTCCTGGGCGTCGGGGTGACGGATGTCGATCACCACCTGCCCGGCCAACGCCTGGCTGACTTCTTCAATCTGAATATCCTGGCCCAGCTCATCGATGACATTGTCGATCGAGATCAGGCGGGCACGCTCCAGCGCACGCTCCAGCACCGCCATGTCGAAACTGCGTTCTTCGCTTTCGACGCGGTGACGCTTGGCACAGGTAGTCGGGTTCACCGAAATCACGCCGCAGTATTCTGGCATGTGCTTGGCGAACTCGGCGGTCCCGATCTGGTAGGCCTGATCGATGATGTCCTGCTTGTGGCTGGCCAACAGCGGGCGCAACACCAGTTTCTCGGTCGCCGAATCGATCACTGCCAGGTTCGGCAGGGTCTGGCTGGAGACCTGGGAAATCGCCTCACCGGTCACCAGTGCGTCGATTTCCAGGCGATCGGCAATGCGGGTTGCAGCACGCAACATCATACGCTTGAGGGTAACGCCCATATAGCTGTTACCGACCTTGCCGAGAATTTCGCCGACCACTTCTTCGAACGGCACGCTGACAAACAGCACACGCTGGCTGCTGCCGTACTTTTTCCAGAGAAAGTGTGCGACTTCCATTACGCCAAGCTCGTGGGCACGGCCACCGAGGTTGAAGAAACAGAAATGGGTCATCAGGCCGCGACGCATCATCTGGTAGGCCGCCACGGTAGAGTCGAAACCACCCGACATCAGCACCAGGGTCTGTTCCAGCGCGCCCAGCGGGTAGCCGCCGATGCCCGGGTGCTGGCTGTGCACCACGAACAGGCGCTCATCACGCAGCTCAAGACGCACGACCACTTCAGGGTTGCGCAGATCGATCCCGGCGGCGCCGCACTGCTGGCGCAGTTGGCTGCCAACATAACGATCGACATCCATGGAAGTGAAGCTGTGCTTGCCGGCACGCTTGCAGCGAACCGAAAAATGCTTGCCGGCCAGCTGCGCACCATAATGAAGCTTGCACTTGGCGACGATATCGTCGAAATCGACCAGCGGGTATTCGTCGACCTGCAGGAAATGCGCAATGCCCGGCGTGCAGGACAGGCGCTCGATCATCTCGCGCTGCACTTTTTCATCGTCCAGGCGCGTGATGATCTCGAGATTATCCCAGACACCCTTGACCACGAGCTCTGGATCGAGATCCTTGAGCACGACACGAATGTTGCGGCAGAGCTGGCGAATGAAGCGCTTGCGCACCGGGCCGCTCTTGATGGTGATCTCTGGGAAAATCTTGACGATTAGTTTCATGAAAAACTGCGCGCAATGTGCCAAGCGAAAAAGGGGGGCGCGGATTATAGCGGAAATTGCTCAAGGTTTGACCAACTATTGTACGGACGGCATCTAACGCACCAAAACAGGTCATCTTGATTAAAAATCGCATCATAAGAGTGCGAAAAAAATCCGCTTTTTCAGTATTTACGGCGCAAACGCCTATGTTTGGGGCAAAAAACCCAAGTCGGGGCACTGGCATGCAATTTGCTCCCTTGTGAGGCAGGTTGCCTTGGCGGACTATTCGCGCCCGGCATCACCCAAATTCAAGGGCTGCACAGGCAAGCTCTACCCCACCCGGAGGACACTATGTCGAAGTCGGTTCAACTCATCAAAGATCATGACGTTAAATGGATTGATCTGCGCTTCACTGACACCAAAGGCACTCAGCACCACGTGACCATGCCAGCCCGTGATGCGCTGGATGAAGACTTCTTTGAAGCCGGCAAGATGTTCGACGGCTCCTCCATCGCTGGATGGAAAGGCATCGAAGCGTCCGACATGATCCTGATGCCGGTCGACGATACTGCCGTGCTCGATCCGTTCACCGAAGAGCCAACGCTGATCATCGTTTGCGACATCATCGAACCTTCGACCATGCAAGGCTACGACCGCGACCCACGCGCCATCGCCAAGCGTGCCGAGGAGTACCTGAAGTCCACCGCTATCGGCGACACCGTACTGGTCGGCCCGGAGCCAGAGTTCTTCATCTTCGACGAAGTGAAATTCAAGTCCGACATCTCGGGCTCGATGTTCAAGATCTTCTCCGAACAAGGTTCGTGGATGTCCGACCAGGACGTCGAAGGCGGCAACAAAGGTCACCGCCCAGGCGTCAAAGGCGGTTACTTCCCAGTTCCTCCGTTCGACCATGACCACGAAATCCGTACTGCCATGTGTAATGCCATGGAAGAAATGGGCCTGGTCATCGAAGTTCACCACCACGAAGTGGCAACTGCCGGCCAGAACGAAATCGGTGTGCGTTTCAACACCCTGGTGAAGAAAGCCGACGAAGTTCAGACCCTGAAGTACTGCGTACACAACGTTGCCGACGCTTACGGCCGTACCGCTACCTTCATGCCGAAGCCACTGTACGGTGACAACGGTTCGGGCATGCACGTTCACATGTCCATCTCCAAAGAAGGCAAGAACACCTTCTCCGGCGAAGGCTATGCCGGCCTGTCCGACACCGCCCTGTACTTCATCGGCGGTATCATCAAGCACGGTAAGGCACTGAACGGCTTCACCAACCCTTCGACCAACTCCTACAAGCGTCTGGTCCCAGGCTTCGAAGCCCCTGTAATGCTGGCCTACTCGGCGCGCAACCGCTCCGCCTCGATCCGTATTCCATACGTTTCCAGCCCGAAAGCTCGTCGTATCGAAGCGCGCTTCCCGGACCCGGCTGCCAACCCATACCTGTGCTTCGCAGCGCTGCTGATGGCAGGTCTGGACGGTATCCAGAACAAGATCCACCCAGGCGATGCCGCCGACAAGAACCTGTACGACCTGCCGCCTGAAGAGGCCAAGGAAATCCCACAGGTTTGTGGCAGCCTGAAAGAAGCCCTGGAAGAGCTGGACAAGGGCCGTGCGTTCCTGACCAAAGGCGGCGTTTTCAGCGACGACTTCATCGACGCCTACATCGCCCTGAAAAGCGAAGAAGAAATCAAGGTTCGCACCTTCGTACACCCACTGGAATACGAGCTGTACTACAGCTGCTAATCCCGTGACGCTCGCGCAAGCGGCGTAAGAAAGGCCTCCCTCGGGAGGCCTTTCTTGTTTCTGACGTGTCACCTACGCAAAGCCCAGACGCCTGGCACTGAGCCCTGCGGGAAGTTGGCTTGCCAACGATGCAGGCACCACGTACTCGCCGACACACCCGTCGACGCCAGCGCAGGCAAGCCTGCATCCCACAGAAAACGCGGTTTGAAGCGCCCTCGGAAGCCTCTTTCCGGGCAACGCCTTTAATGCAGAACCGATCCCGGCTCAATGCTCTATATTGGTGCAATGAGCCGCCTGCATCCGCTGTTAACAGCCCATTTTGGTTCAAGAAAATCGCAAGCCTAGGGCTTTGTAGTCCTTTTTTGGGCATATACAGGTCTTTTTCAGGCGAATCCGCTTCTTTTCGGAGCCTTGGTTTGTTTTTTGCATTTTCTTCGTATCAGCGGATTACCAGTGCGCGCGACCCTGGCTTCAGCCACGGTTGTCATGTACCAAAAGAGGTCAACGACGCCCCATGACCATCAGCGATGCTCTGCACCGACTGCTACTGGACAACCTGACCACTGCCACCATTCTGCTCAATGCCGAACTGCGTCTTGAGTACATGAATCCGGCGGCGGAGATGCTGCTCGCCATCAGTGGTCAGCGCAGCCATGGCCAGTTCATCAGCGAGCTGTTCACGGAATCGACCGAAGCGCTGAACTCCTTGCGCCAGGCCGTGGAACACGCTCACCCGTTCACTAAACGCGAAGCCCTGCTCACCTCCTTGGCCGGCCAGACCCTGACCGTCGACTACGCGGTAACGCCCATCCTGAGCAACGGAAAGACCCTGCTGTTGCTTGAAGTCCATCCGCGGGACCGCTTGCTGCGGATCACCAAGGAAGAGGCTCAGCTGTCCAAACAAGAGACCACCAAGATGCTGGTCCGTGGCCTGGCCCACGAGATCAAGAACCCGCTTGGCGGTATTCGCGGCGCGGCACAGTTGTTGGCTCGCGAGTTACCTGAAGAAAGCCTGAAGGACTACACCAACGTCATCATTGAAGAGGCAGATCGCCTGCGCAACCTGGTTGATCGCATGCTGGGCTCGAACAAACTGCCGTCACTGGCCATGACCAACATCCATGAAGTACTGGAGCGGGTCTGTAGCCTGGTCGAAGCAGAAAGCCAAGGCTGCATCACCTTGGTGCGGGACTATGACCCTAGCCTGCCGGACGTCCTGATCGATCGCGAGCAGATGATCCAGGCCGTGCTCAACATCGTTCGCAACGCCATGCAGGCCATAAGCGCCCAGAACGAACTGCGCCTGGGCCGTATCAGCCTGCGTACCAGAGCCATGCGCCAGTTCACCATTGGCCATACACGCCATCGCCTGGTGGCCAAGGTCGAAATCATCGACAACGGCCCAGGCATTCCCGCCGAACTGCAGGAAACCATCTTTTATCCAATGGTCAGCGGCCGTCCAGACGGAACCGGGCTGGGCCTGGCCATTACCCAGAACATCATCAGCCAGCACCAAGGGCTGATCGAGTGTGACAGCCACCCTGGTCACACCAACTTTTCGATCTTCCTGCCGCTGGAACAAGGAGCCATGTCCTCATGAGCCGTAGTGAAACTGTCTGGATCGTCGATGACGATCGCTCCATCCGCTGGGTTCTGGAAAAAGCCTTGCAGCAGGAAGGCATGACCACCCAGAGCTTCGACAGCGCTGATGGCGTCATGGGTCGTTTGTCCCGGCAGCAGCCGGATGTGATCATCTCTGATATCCGCATGCCTGGGGCCAGCGGCCTGGACCTGCTCGCGCAGATTCGCGAGCAGTACCCTCGCCTGCCGGTCATCATCATGACCGCCCACTCGGACCTCGACAGCGCCGTTGCGTCTTATCAGGGCGGGGCCTTCGAGTACTTGCCTAAGCCTTTCGACGTTGACGAAGCCGTCTCACTGGTCAAACGTGCCAACCAGCATGCCCAGGAGCAACAGGGCATGGATGTGGCACCCAGCCTGACCCGCACCCCGGAAATCATCGGCGAAGCACCGGCGATGCAGGAGGTGTTCCGTGCCATTGGTCGCCTGAGCCACTCCAACATTACCGTGCTGATCAACGGCGAGTCGGGTACCGGCAAAGAGCTGGTCGCCCACGCCCTTCACCGCCACAGCCCAAGGGCAGCATCGCCGTTTATTGCACTGAACATGGCGGCAATCCCCAAGGACCTGATGGAGTCAGAGCTGTTCGGCCACGAAAAAGGCGCCTTTACCGGCGCGGCCAACCTGCGGCGCGGGCGCTTTGAGCAGGCGGACGGCGGCACCCTGTTCCTCGATGAAATTGGCGACATGCCGGCCGACACCCAGACGCGCCTGCTGCGCGTGCTGGCCGATGGCGAGTTTTATCGGGTCGGCGGCCACGTGCCGGTCAAAGTCGATGTACGAATCATTGCTGCGACCCATCAGAACCTGGAAACGCTGGTTCAGGCTGGCAAGTTCAGGGAAGACCTGTTCCACCGCCTGAACGTGATCCGCATTCACATCCCGCGCTTGTCGGATCGTCGCGAAGACATCCCGACCCTGGCCCGGCACTTCCTCAGCCGTGCCGCTCAGGAACTGGCCGTCGAGCCCAAGCTGCTCAAGCCTGAAACCGAAGAGTTCATTCGCAACCTGCCATGGCCGGGCAATGTTCGCCAGTTGGAGAACACCTGCCGCTGGATCACCGTCATGGCCTCCGGTCGGGAAGTGCACATTGGCGACCTGCCGCCCGAACTGCTGAACCTGCCGCAGGACGCCGCGCCCGTCACCAACTGGGAGCAGGCCTTGCGGCAGTGGGCAGACCTGGCCCTGGCGCGTGGGCAGTCGAACCTGCTCGACAGTGCCGTGCCTAGTTTTGAGCGGATCATGATCGAAACCGCCCTCAAACACACTGCAGGGCGCCGCCGGGATGCCGCCGTGCTGCTGGGCTGGGGGCGCAACACCCTGACCCGGAAGATCAAGGAGCTGGGAATGAACGTAGCGGGCGGCGAAGAGGACGAGGCTGACGACGCCTGACGCCCCATTACTGCAGGAGCACGCCTTGGCGCCCGTTTCACATGACGCGGCGCCGGCTCCTGCAGCCCCCGATGTAGAAGCTGCCCTCTCCTGCTGAACGCGCCACCCTGCACCAAACCCGCTCGCGATGCACCGCGACAAGGCAAAAATCCCCGTCCTAGAGCCTTCTTCTTCCGGTAAAACGGCTGTAATCAGCCATTTTCAGCCCTGCAACAAAACTGGCACACACAGTGCATAACATAGGTATCACCCGTTTTGGGGACCTTGGTACAGGCAGGCCGGGGAATCCCCTCTTTTATTCGCGCAACAATACCTGCAAGCGCCAACGCCCGTCCTGCTCTGCACCGGCCCAATCGCCGTGCAGAGGACGGGCCGCTACCAGGTTCACCAGCAAGCCCTTATCGGTCTTCTGCACCCGCCAACTCACGGGCTTGCCCTCAAGTTGCAACTGACCACGCTGAGGCCGCCCATCAGCCTCGAACAGCAGTGCAACAGCGCCCTCGACCTCTTCGCCATGCAGCTTGGGTTCTTCGTTGAACCACAGGTTCAGCCCTCCTTCGATGACCTCGACCTGCTCCAACTCCCGAGGCTCGGGCGCCGTCAAGCGACCGATCATCAGCCCGACCAACATGCCGAAGATTGCCAGCGAGAACATCACTCGCGGCCAGAGTTGCGAACGTGGGTCCGGTTCAGGAGTAGAATGCCCTTCGTCTTTTTGCCCGGAGCCGTGCATGTTTCACGTCATCCTCTTTCAACCAGAGATTCCGCCGAATACCGGCAACATTATCAGGCTGTGCGCCAACAGCGGCTGCCACCTGCACCTGATCGAGCCTATCGGCTTTGAGTTGGACGACAAGCGCTTGCGCCGAGCGGGCCTCGACTATCACGAGTACGCCACACTCAAGCGTCATGCCGACCTGCCAAGCTGCCTGGAAAGCCTGGGACAGCCGCGCCTGTTCGCGTTCACCACCAAGGCCTCGCGGCCCTTCCATGATGCCAGCTTCCAGCCCGGCGATGCGTTTTTGTTCGGTCCGGAAAGCCGCGGCCTGCCAGCCGAAGTGCTCGACGCGCTGAGCAGCGAGCAACGCCTGCGCCTGCCCATGCGCGAAGGCTGCCGCAGCCTGAACCTGTCCAACACCGTCGCGGTGGCCGTCTACGAGGCCTGGCGCCAGCAAGGCTTTGCCTGAACCAAGAAAAAAGCGCCCCGTGAGGCGCTTTCAGGTGACAGCAGTCGCTTATTGCAGCGACGGCGCCTCACCGGCTTCCTGCATACGCGCCATTTCCTGGGCGTACAGGGCATCGAAGTTCACTGGCGACAGCATCAGTGCCGGGAACGAGCCACGGGTCACCAGGCTGTCCAGCGCTTCACGCGCATAAGGGAACAGGATGTTCGGGCAGAATGCGCCCAAGGTGTGGCTCATCGAAGCGGCATCGAGGTTCTTGATCAGGAAGATACCGGCCTGCTGCACTTCAGCGATGAAGGCTACTTCTTCACCGTTCTTGACCGTGACCGACAGGGTCAGCACGACCTCGTGGAAATCGCCTTCCAGACCTTTTTGCTTGGTGTTCAGGTCCAGTGCGACGCTCGGCTCCCATTGCTGACGGAAGATCGCCGGGCTTTTCGGCGCTTCGAACGACAGGTCGCGCACATAGATGCGCTGCATGGAAAACTGCGGTGCGTTCTCATCCAGCGCTTCTGCGCCGTTGTTCTGTTGATCAGTCATGACAGATCCTTCTTTCCAGGGTCTTGTAGGGGTTCTGAATCAAGCCTTGAGCAAAGCGTCCAGCTTGCCCGCTCGCTCAAGGGCATACAGGTCGTCGCAGCCACCCACATGGGTAGCGCCGATCCAGATTTGCGGCACCGATGTACGCCCGGCCTTCTGGCTCATTTCAGCGCGCAGCTGCGGCTTGCCATCGACCTTGATCTCGTCGAAGGCTACACCTTTGCTCTGGAGCAGGTGCTTGGCGCGCGAGCAGTAAGGGCAGTAATCGCTGGAGTAGACGATGACATCAGGCATGGATCACTTCACCAATGGCAGGTTATCGGCGCGCCAGCTGGACACACCGCCAGACAGCTTGGCAGCGGTAAAGCCGGCCTTGAGCAGCTCACGGCAGGTAGTACCGGAATGCTGGCCCATGTTGTCGACCACGATCAAGGTCTTGGCCTTGTGTTTTTCCAGCTCGCCAATGCGTGCAGCCAGCTTGTCCTGAGGAATGTTCAGGGCGCCGACGATATGACCGGCAGCGAAGTCCTTGCTGGTGCGAATGTCGATGACCAGGCCCTTCTCGCTGTTGACCAGAGCGGTCAGTTCGCCGCTGCTGAGGCTGCGACCGCCGCGACGGGCCTCGGTGAGAATCAGCAGTACCAGCAGCACCGCGAACAGTGCGACGAGCAAATAGTGGTTAGTGGCGAATTCAATCAGGTGAGCAACCATCAGAGGGTTCCGGGCCATTAAAAATGTTGGCCAGTATACACAGCCGCCAAGGTCGGCCAAAGCCCGCCCGACGACCCCGCCTGCAGTAATTCCGCTTAATGTGTTGCAGCTTGTCGGCTTATTCCGTTAACCACACAAAGGGAATTCGTCATCCGGGACCAAGATGCCCTAAAATGCGTTTCTTTTTCATCTGAACAAGCGCGAGTGGGATTCATGACGAGCACGCCAAAACCCCTGGTCCTGATCATCCTGGATGGTTTCGGTCACAGCGAAAGCCACGAGTACAACGCCATCTACTCGGCCAACACCCCGGTTTATGATCGCCTGCGTGCTACACAGCCGCATGGCCTGATCTCCGGCTCCGGCATGGACGTGGGCCTGCCGGACGGCCAGATGGGCAACTCCGAGGTTGGCCACATGAACCTGGGTGCAGGGCGCGTGGTGTACCAGGACTTCACCCGTGTCACCAAGGCCATCAAGGACGGCGAGTTCTTCCAGAACCCCGTGCTGTGTGGTGCCGTGGACAAGGCGGTCGGTGCTGGCAAGGCCGTACATATCCTTGGCCTGCTCTCCGATGGTGGCGTACATAGCCACCAGGACCACCTGATCGCCATGGCAGAACTGGCCGTTCAGCGCGGCGCAGAGAAAATCTACCTGCACGCCTTCCTCGATGGCCGCGACACGCCACCAAAGAGTGCGCAATCGTCCATCGAACTGCTCGACGCCACCTTCGCCCGCCTGGGCAAGGGCCGTATTGCCAGCCTGATCGGTCGCTACTACGCGATGGACCGTGACAACCGCTGGGACCGCGTCGCTGCGGCCTACAACCTGATCGTCGACAGTGTCGCCGAGTTCAGCGCCGACAGCGCCCAGGCTGGCCTGGAAGCAGCCTATGCCCGCGACGAGAGCGATGAGTTCGTCAAAGCCACGCGTATTGGTGATGCCGTCAAGGTTGAAGACGGCGATGCTGTGATCTTCATGAACTTCCGTGCCGACCGTGCCCGCGAACTGTCGCGGGTCTTTGTCGAGACCGAGTTCAATGAATTCCCTCGCGCACGCCTGCCGAAGCTGGCGGCCTACATCGGCCTGACCCAGTACTCGGCAAAGATCCCGGCTCCGGCCGCCTTCGCCCCAGGAAGCCTGGACAATGTGCTCGGGGAATACCTGGCCAAGCAGGGCAAGACCCAACTGCGTATCGCCGAAACCGAGAAATATGCCCACGTCACCTTCTTCTTCTCCGGTGGCCGTGAAGAACCGTTCCCCGGTGAAGAGCGTATCCTGATCCCGTCACCCAAGGTCGCCACCTACGACTTGCAGCCGGAAATGAGCGCCCCCGAGGTGACCGACAAAATCGTCGAAGCCATCGAGCAGCAGCGTTATGACGTGATCGTGGTCAATTACGCCAATGGCGACATGGTTGGCCATAGCGGTGTGTTCGAGGCTGCGGTCAAGGCCGTGGAGTGCCTGGATACCTGCGTCGGCCGGCTGGTCGAAGCACTGGAGAAGGTCGGCGGCGAAGCGCTGATCACTGCCGACCATGGCAACGTCGAGCAGATGGAAGACGAATGCACTGGGCAGGCGCACACCGCGCACACCACCGAACCGGTCCCGTTCATCTACGTCGGTAAACGCCCGTTCACCGTTCGTGACGGCGGCGTACTGGCAGATGTCGCCCCCACCATGCTGAAACTGATGGGCCTGGAACAACCCCGGGAAATGACCGGGTCCTCGATCCTGATCGACGCCTGACCTGCGTAAACCCGCCATAACGGTCGGTTTTCCGGACAAACGCCTCAAGGCAGTTGCCTTGAGGCGTTTTTTTTGCGGCGCGTGCCGGGCATACTAGGCCGGTCTCCCTCTTGGTATCGCCCTTCAGATGCTTCGCGCCCTGATCCTTCTAGCCCTGACCTGCCTGTTCAGCCCGGCATTCGCCGATGAACGCGCACAAACCCAGCAGCAACTGGACGCTACGCGTCAGGATATTGCCGAGCTGAAAAAGCTCCTTGGCCAGTTGCAGCAGGAAAAATCCGGCGTGCAGAAAGACCTGCGCTCGACCGAAACCGACATCGGCAAGCTGGAAAAACAGGTGGAGGCATTGCAGAAGGAACTAAAAAAGACCGAGGGCGAGCTGGAGCGCCTGAACAGTGAGAAAAAAAAACTCCAGAGCGCCCGCATTGAACAGCAACGCCTGATCGCGATCCAGGCGCGTTCTGCTTACCAGAATGGCCGTGAGGAATACCTCAAACTGCTACTCAACCAGCAGAACCCGGAAAAATTCGCCCGCACCCTGACCTACTATGACTACTTGAGTCAGGCGCGCTTGAACCAGTTGCGCAGCTTCAATGAAACCCTGCGCCAGCTTGCCAATGTGGAAAACGACATTGCCCTGCAGCAGGCCCAGTTACTGGCCCAGCAAGGCAGCCTCGACAGTCAGCGCCAGGAGCTGGAAAAGGTCCGTGAGGAACGCCAGCAGGTACTGGCCAAGCTCGACACCGACGTAAAAGCCCGTGACCAGAAGCTACAGGCGCGCGAGCAAGAGCAGGCTGACCTGAGCCGCGTCCTCAAGACCATCGAGGAAACCCTGGCCCGTCAGGCGCGCGAGGCCGAAGAAGCACGCCAGCGTGCATTGCTTGCCCAACAGGAAGCCGAGAAACAGCGCCAGCGCGAAGCCCTTGCGGCCCGTGAAAACGATGCGCCGAAGAAGCCTCAGACAACCCCTGGCCCCCTGGTCTCCAGTGATGGAGCCGCATTTGGCGGGGCATTTCCCGCAGCTCGTGGCAAACTGCCATGGCCGGTCAATGGCCGCTTGCTGGCACGCTTTGGTGAAACCCGTGGCGATGACTCGCGGGCCAAGTGGGACGGCGTGATGATCAGCGCCTCTGCGGGCAGCCAGGTGCATGCCGTACACGGGGGCCGCGTGGTCTTCGCCGACTGGTTGCGCGGTGCCGGACTTCTGGTCATCCTCGACCATGGCAACGGTTACTTGAGCCTTTATGGCCATAACCAGACCCTGCTCAAGGATGCCGGCGACATCGTCAAAGCCGGTGAGGCCATCTCCACCGTCGGCAACAGCGGTGGCCAAAATACTTCGGCGTTGTATTTCGCCATTCGCCAGCAGGGTCGCCCGAGCGATCCGGCGCAATGGTGCAGGTCCCAGGGATAGGCATTACCTTATTGTTCACGGCCTGACCGCTATCTGTCATGCCGATGCCCCGAACGGGGCGAAACCCGGATCAGGAGTTCGTTCGACATGCTGCACTCGCCCCGCCTCACCTCGCTGGCCCTGGCTGCTGCCCTGGTCATCGGCGCGCCTCTGGCCAACGCCGCCGAACCGGCACAGCCAGCAGCGATGCCGGCCACGACCGTCAGCGCCAAGGCGCCACTGCCACTCGATGAGCTACGCACCTTCGCCGAGGTGATGGACCGCATCAAGGCAGCCTATGTCGAACCCGTCGATGACAAGACCCTGCTGGAGAATGCCATCAAGGGCATGCTCAGCAACCTCGACCCGCACTCGGCCTACCTGGGCCCGGAAGACTTCCAGGAACTGCAGGAAAGCACCAGCGGCGAGTTCGGTGGCCTGGGTATCGAAGTCGGCAGCGAGGATGGCTTCATCAAGGTGGTGTCGCCCATCGACGATACCCCGGCGTCCCGTGCAGGCATCGAGGCCGGCGACCTGATCGTCAAGATCAACGGCCAGCCGACCCGTGGCCAGACCATGACCGAAGCCGTCGATAAAATGCGTGGCAAGGTCGGCGAGAAAATCACCCTGACCCTGGTCCGCGATGGTGGCACACCGTTCGACGTGACACTGGCCCGCGCCATCATCCAGGTCAAGAGCGTCAAGAGCCAGATGCTCGAAGACGGCTATGGCTACATTCGTATCACCCAGTTCCAGGTCAAGACCGGCGAGGAAGTCGGCAAGGCGCTGGCCAAGCTGCGCAAGGACAACGGCAAGAAACTGCGTGGCCTGGTCCTGGACTTGCGCAACAACCCCGGCGGCGTGCTGCAGTCGGCGGTCGAGGTGGCCGACCACTTCCTGACCAAGGGCTTGATCGTCTACACCAAGGGCCGTATCGCCAACTCCGAACTGCGCTTCTCGGCTGACTCGGCCGACGCCAGTGAAGGCGTGCCGCTGGTGGTGCTGATCAACGGTGGCAGTGCTTCGGCATCCGAAATTGTGGCCGGCGCACTCCAGGATCAGAAACGGGGTGTACTGATGGGCACCGACAGCTTCGGTAAAGGCTCCGTGCAAACGGTACTGCCGCTGAACAATGACCGCGCACTGAAGATCACTACCGCGCTGTACTACACCCCCAACGGACGTTCGATCCAGGCCCAGGGCATTGTTCCCGACATCGAGGTGCGCCGCGCCAAGATCACCAGCGAGCAGGACAGCGAGAACTTCAAGGAAGCCGACCTGCAAGGTCACCTGGGCAATGGCAATGGCGGCGCAGACCGTCCATCGGGCAAAGGCTCCGCACGCAAGGCACGGCCGCAGGATGACGACTTCCAGCTCAGCCAGGCCCTCAGCCTGCTCAAGGGCTTGAGCATCACGCGCGACAAGTAAGGTGTTCTTGCGCTGCCTCGCGCTCGTACTGTTGTGCGGGCTGGCCGGTGCCGCCTCTGCGGCGCCGGCCTACCTGAGCCTGATCATCGATGACCTGGGACAAAACCCGGCACGAGACAGCCGTGTGCTCGCCCTGCCCGGCCCAGTGACACTCGCCGTGATGCCCGACACGCCACATGCCAGCGAGCTTGCTCGCCAGGCTCACCTGGCGGGCAAAACGGTCATTCTGCACATGCCCATGGACCCGGCAACAGGGCCCTATGCCTGGCATCCAGGCATGCCACAGGCTGAACTGATGCGCCGCCTGGACGCCGCCCTGGTCAAGGTGCCCTTCGCGGCGGGCCTGAACAACCACATGGGCAGCCGGATGACCGCAGAGCCCGAGGCCATGGGTTGGCTGATGGATGAACTGCACCAACGCGATCTGTTCTTTGTCGACAGCCGCACCAGCGCCAGGACGGTGGCCGCAGCCAAGGCCCAGGAAAAGGGCCTGGCCAGCGTCTCACGTGATGTGTTTCTGGACGATGTCCGCACCACTGCCGCCATCGCGGCGCAGTTGCAACAGGGCATCGACCTGGCGCACAAACAGGGCTCGGCGGTACTGATTGGCCACCCTTACCCGCAAACACTTGACGTGCTGGAGCGCGAGCTGCCGAAACTGAAAGCCCAAGGCATCACCTGGATTGAAATACACCAGATGATTGCCGAACGCAGCAACCAGGCCATGCCCGGCCATGGCAAACATGGCCGGTACCTGCCCGCCCGCTGAACGCTCCCGCTCGTGCTCCAGGCGACGATCAGTCGAGCTGCAGTATCTTGTCCACGTCAGCCAACGTCACATCGCCCCGGTGGATATTGATGAGGCTTCCGTCATCCCGCGCATTGGCCAACTGATAGCGGCGCCCAAGGTTTCGATCCTTCCAGGCCTTCAGGTGGCCTTTGACGAACTGCCGACGTGGCGTGGCATTGTCCGGGTAGTGGAGGTGTATTTCCCACAGCGGCTCCAGCTTTTGCGTTCTGATTTCATATTTTTCAATGAAGTCATTGGCATACCCTTCGACCGGCGTTCGACTCCCTACCCGTGCGATCTGCAGCTTTGCATACTTGTACAGGTACTTCAGACTTTCAGCCTGTGGCGGGCTCTCCTTGTAGAAGGTAATCAAATCCTCGCGGAGGGCATCAGCCGCCTCACGAAGCGCGACGATTTTGCCCTGGTCGCCCTCAGTCAACTGCTCCCCTAGTGCCTCAAGCTGCTGAGCCGCCTCACGGAAATTACGCTCTTCATGCTCAAAAATGTGCTCAAGGCTCTTCAGCGAATCGGTTTTTTTCAGGTAACCACGCAGTTTGCGCAACGCACCTTCACGCCTTTTCAACATGCGATTGGCTTTTTCCCTGGCCAGGCGCAATGCATCAGCAGAGGGCGCACCTTCCTGAGGAGCGGGCAACTCATTGCTGCCTTGCGCCTGCTCAACCACTTCGACCCACTGATCACCATGCTGGTGAAAGCGGCTCAGGCGCTCCCCCGTCACCTTATTACGCTGCTCAACATAGACCTGATCACCCTCGGTCACTTCCTTCCCTACCAGTACGCGCTGGTCATGCGTGGTGATGGTGCGCGATTTGGCGGAAAACTTCGGCGTCGGACGCGGCCTGGCAGGGGTACGGGGTTGATCCAGCTCCTGGGCCCTGATCGCGAGCGCCAAGTCTGTCTCGGCGCTGTGTTTCAAATCCTTCAGCTCCGCCCTGTAGCGCTCCAGCGCGTCGGCACGCACGTTGTCGTACGGGTTTTCCTGAAGAAACTCACAGATCTGTAACGTTGTGTCATAGACTTCAAGGCTACTGTTCAAAATGCTGATTCGATCAGACAGCGAAACGTCCTCCTGCTCCAGGGAGGCATGGGAATACCCTGCACGCTTTAAATCCGAACCGATCAGCAGATGTTCCAGCCACAGGAAGTCATCCGGGTCGGACATCGCAGCCCTGTTCATGACCAACTCGCCAAGGTCGGTCAGGTAGGCAAAGCGAAGCTCTTTCGTGCTGAACAAACGCTCGGCACGCACCTTGGCAACGGCGTCGCTCAACCCCGCCTCAACCAGCAGGCCGTCCAGATGATCGAGTTGCGCCAGGAAGTCCAGGATTTCCTTCTGCTCCTGAATGTTGGTCGTCAAAGCATCGACAAACTGATTGTAATGATCGATTTCAAGCTCACTACGCGGCCATCTGACAACACGCTCACGACTCTCGGCAAGCGTGTCCCAATCGGTGCAAAGGTAAAGCCGTTGGTACAGGGTGGCAGAATCAATGGCCAACTGGGTCAACACCGCGTCAAGGTTCTTGGAGACCCCTGTGCGCGCATAGAACTTCGCGTATTGAGGCTTACCCAAGTCGATAACAATGTCCCTGACTTGCCATTGAATATCCACCATCCGCCGTAGATGCGTGATCTGGTTCTTGTACTGCGCCGCCAGCACATTTTCCCGCTCAAGCTGAAGCGCTTGTACTTTTGCGATGACCCCTTCAAGCACCGTCTTGGCCGGTCCATCAGCGACCTCATGCTTGGCCTTGAAGCCCGCCAGAGTCTTCGCTGCGTTGTCTTTTTCGGCCACCAAACTCCGCGAGGTCTCGATCAGTTTCTCGAAAGCGTCTTTCTCCGTCACGTAGTCTTGCATGGCCTTGCTCATCTGCTCGAGCGTCGCTTCATAATGCGCCTTGTTGGCCTCGGCCAATGCACTGATCTGACGCTTCGGGCCGCCGCCACGCAAGGCCAATCTCAAATCCAGCGCCCATTCATCAGCCGACAGGTGCCGCAACCGCGGGCCACGCTGAAGACGGTAAATGGGGTTGACCACCCAGACCTCCCCTGCCGCCCGGTCGACACGATAGACAGCCCCTGCAACCTTGGCATACAGGTTGTCATCGGTACCATACAGCCCCCGCGCCTCGTCATCCTCGCGATAGCCTCCCAGGTCTGTCATCGGATCCACCTGCCAGCGCCGAAGCTTTTCACGCTGCACTGCGCTCAGGTGGTTCGCGGGGTTGCTCCAGGAAAAATCCAGTGCGGTGCCATTGCCGCCAAGCGTGGCGGTAGTCGAGAACGACTGGTCTTTTTGCACTTTCACCAATGGCACCACATCGCCCTCAAGCCTGCGCGCAGGGCCGGCAATCTCTGGCAAGGCAACAGGCTTGGGCGGCGCGGCCTCACCGGGCGGCGATGAGCGGTGCAACAGGAGCAGGCCCAGATTGAACAGCAAATCAACAATCGCCGCGTCCCGCTGAAACTCATCCCCGCTGCGCAACGCCTTGAAATCCTCGTTCAGACTACTAACCAGTTGAACGACCCAGATAACCACAGCGACAGGACCACGCAGTAGTGGCACTACCGCGCCGAACACCAGCCACGCACCTTTCTTAATCAGTGCCCAACGGCTTTCGGCATTGGACACCGAGTCTCGGTTGGCCAGCTCGACCAACATACGGGTATTGCCCTCAAAGAGCCGCTCACAGGCCGTTCCCACCACGTCCACCGCAACCAACTGAGCAGGTGCTGACCGTTCCAGCGGCAATAAAGTGTCAATGATCACCCTGGATATGTGCGGCTCGTCGAAACCACCGTTGGCGTAGACTTGACGGGTATCATCACTGAACCAACTGAGGACACTCTCCTGTAACGCTCCCTCTTCCTTGATGGCATCAAACAGCGCCTCAGTGCTGGGGAACTGTAGCAACGGTTGCTCGGTGTCAAGCGGCCGGTACAGCACGCACGGACCTGTTGTCATATCACGGGGAGCAATGACAAAGAAATTGACGACCTCATCCGCGACCTCGCTGTCAGGCTCGCGCTTGAAGGCAAGCGGCCTGATCAACACGGCGGCCTCATCGCCCGTTAAATCATCACTCAGCCCCAGCGTCGCACTCCGCACATAGTTGTAGCCCACTTCACTGAAACCGGCCTGCCCACGGATTTTGGCCTCCAGCGCCACAAGCGGTAAATGCACTTCAAGCTCACGGCAAAACAGCTGTTGTCGATGCTTGAGCTGGGCAGGGTCGCCCAGTAACGCCGCGACGTGCTTGGGGTACACCTCACCGATGTTCACCCGTTGCACCAGTTCATCTATGTACTCAGGCGTCATCCAGGCCATGATCGGCTTGTCGTTCCGATGGCTGATGACCACAGTGCCACTGGGCTTTGAGACCAGATTGCCGATGGCATAGTCGGTAAAGGTCATGGCCTCGTGCCTGATCATGCCAGCTGTACCCAGTTGCCCTTCGGCAATCGCGAACGTCAGTATCAGATCATCCGCAAAGTAGTCGCCGTCCGATGGGTGATCATTCAGTAGCTGATCGCGCAGTGACTGAGCGGTAAAAGCCTTCAAGCTCGGCACATCATAAAGAAATGATTGCCCGCGAGACGTTGCCTGCGCATTGGCCAGCCCCAGCAAAAGGCCCATATAGGCAAACTGATCGGATGCCGAGGCATCACTTAACCAGTCTGGCAGGCTGTCGCTGAGTACGGCCTGTGGCACCACCGTCAGCAGCGCGGTGGGCAGGAAGAACACCGAAGGATCCGTGAGCGCACTAAAGCCTTGCTCCAGCGCCTGCACATCGGCAAATCGACGCGACGCCAACGGCGTCAATGCCTCTAACTGACGAGTCAACAGTACACTGGCCTGCACCTCGAACAGGTTTTCTTCAGGCTCATGACAGCTCCAGGTAACCTGAGACACCACGAAACGCTTGGCGACCCACGCATGCAAGGCCTCGGAAAACGCCTCTTCGCGGGTAAACGATTCCACCCGCCCCGAAGGCTGACACCAGAGGAACCTGTCGTGCCCGTCTACCCGAGACTTCAACAGCACGTCACCACTCAGCAAGGCATAGGGACCGGCAGCCCCATCCACATGGATATCAATCAGGTAGGCTTGCGTGCAGTCATTGCCATAGCGCCGCTGTCGACTCATTTTCATCGGTACTTCGACGACTTGGGACAGTGCAGCACGCTCCTCACGCCCTAACTCTGCAGTGGACTGGCTTGCAGTCAAAACGGTCTTGAGCACCTCGCTGAGCCACAGCGTCCGTGGCACCTGTGTGCTGCCCGTCTGCTGCCAGTAATCGACCAAGGCTTGTTGCAAATTGATATGAATCGTCGCCTGCAACTCATTCAGCGACTGAGCCACATCCTCCATGTCCAGACGATTCTTCAGGTCACCCGATTGCATGACTGCGGGGTAGTCATAGCTGAGCCGGTAGGCCTCCTGAGTCTCATTGGCAAATACCAGCGTTTTGCCCTGTGCGAAATGCAGCATGAAGACATCAAGCAGTGACTGGCGCGAATAGAACAGGCGATTCTCACGCCTTTCGGGCACCATCAGGCTGATTTGACTGGCCGAGACCAGGCCGGGGTAGTTCCTGGCGAGGGATGGGTAACGTGCGAAAAGCACCTCAAGCATCCGCCGCTCAAGCACGCTACGCAAGGTAGGGCGCGAGGCGAATTGCAAGGCAACCATCGCCTGAATGTTGATATCACTGGGGTGTAAAGAACCAGACATGCACAACTCCTGTCAGTGCGATAGAACACATACAGGAGCGTAACGTCAGCCTTGTACGGCCGATCAATAACTATCTACCACCAGGCAGAAGCGCCCTTCTCGCCTTACAGATAGCGGGCAAACGTCGCGTCAACAAACCCATCCTCGCGCATCTGCTCCAGTGCCTGCTGAAGCCGACTGACAACTGCGTCCGAAACGCTCGTGTTCAGTGCCAGGTACAACTCTGCACCATTAAAACGCAGCACCGTCTTGAGCTGGTTGATGCCGATCTGGCGGGCCAGGTAGCGACCCGCCGGGTCGCCCGTCGCCCACAGGTCGATCTCCCCCCGGAGCAGCTTCCCGGCATTGTCCTGATCCCGCAGCACGATGGAAGGTCGTAGCCCTTGCTTGCTCAGGTGTTCGGCAATGGCATCGCCCTTGTAGGCGCCTATCCGATAGCCACGAGCGTCTTCCAGGCGTTCCAGGGTGATCGGGCTGCCCTCACGCGCCAGCAGGATCCAGTCATCCGGCCCGATAGGGCCTACCCATTTGAACAGCGCCTCGCGCTCCGGCTGGCGGGCCGTGACAAACACACCGTAGCCTGGCGTATGCAGGGCCAGCTTATAGATACGCTCCCAAGGAAAGCGCAGAGTCATGCTATAGGAGACATCCGCACGCCTGAACATTTCCCGAACGATATCGGCCGCAATGCCTTCGATATTGGCATCCTGAGCGAAGCTCTTGCCGTTCGTGGCCATGTTGTAAGGCGGAAAGTTCTCGGTCAGCAGCACCAATGGCTCGTCTGCACGAGCAACACTGCTGAGCAGGAATACGCTGAAGATCAGAAAAGCAGGAAGCTTGAACATGGCAGGCACCGGGATCCTTGGCGCCTTCAAGAGTGCCGGGCACCTGAGCGGCTGTCCAGCACCGCAGCACACATGAAAAAGAAAGGGCCCTGTTCCTGCGAACAGAGCCCTTGGCTTTCAGCGGATAATGGTCAGCTGTACACCCGACCCAACACCTGGCGATGGCTCTCGAATTGATCGAGTACATCCCGGGTAATCTGCTCCGGCGTGAAGCCCATCAGGTCGTACTCCTGGCTACCGTTATGCAGGTAAACCTCGGCCCGATAGAAGCGTTGCCGTACATCGCTGGCACCGTCAGCCGGCGCTTCGTTTGGCGCGGCCAGGTAGCCATCCAGGCTGACTTCATAGACAAAGGGGTTGCCCTCCTCCATGTCGATCCGCAGGCCCATC
This sequence comes from Pseudomonas sp. HLS-6, assembly GCF_002753995.1. Taxonomy (NCBI): domain Bacteria; kingdom Pseudomonadati; phylum Pseudomonadota; class Gammaproteobacteria; order Pseudomonadales; family Pseudomonadaceae; genus Pseudomonas; species Pseudomonas sp. HLS-6. The sequence goes on along the minus strand of NZ_CP024478.1, from coordinate 415,061 downwards.
GCCGCACGCGACTGGCCCAGGCGGGTCTGCACCTCATAGCCCAGGGTCTTCAGTTGCTCGGCCGCTTCCTTAAGCGCCGGGCTGACCTGCTTGTCCATGAAGCGCTGAACCATGGCCTGGGTCGGCTGAAGGTCCAGTTGGCTCAGACGCTCGCTGAAGCCGCGACGGCCCCGGGCCGCCAATTCGGCTTGCTCCTGCTCGACCTGAGTGTCCTGTTTCATCGCCTTGAACAGGCCGAACATGAACACCACCAGCACCACGGAGAACGGCAAGCCTGCCAACACCACCATGGTCTGCATGGCTTCAAAATTGCCTGCGAACAGCAGGCCGATGGTCACTAGAGTGATGATCGCCGACCAGAGAATACGCAGCCAGTGCGGTGCGTCTTCGTCGACCTGGCCACCCTTGCAAGACAGGTTGGCCATCATGACTGCACCGGAATCGGCCGGGGTCAGGAACAGCACGAAACCGACGAACACGGCCACACCCACGACGATCTTGGCCGCGGGATAGTGCTCCAGCAGTTGATAGATCGACATTGAAGGCTGCTCCAGCGCCGTGCGCCCCAACTCCACCGCGCCCTGGTTGATCACCAGGTCCAGCGCGGTATTGCCGAAGATCGACAGCCAGGCCAAGGTGAAGCCCAACGGAATCAGCAGCACGCCGGCCACCAATTCACGCACGGTACGACCACGGGAAATACGCGCGATGAACATACCCACGAATGGGCCCCAGGAGATCCACCAGGCCCAATAGAACACCGTCCACAGGCCCAACCAGCGCTCCGACTTGGCGCTGTCGCCCTCATAGACGTAGAGGTCGAAGGTCTTCAGGATCACGCCGTTGAGGTAGTCACCCGTGTTCTGTACGAAGCTGTTGAGCAGGTGCAGGGTCGGGCCGTTGAACAGCACGAACAGCAGCAGGCCGCTGAACAGCAGGATGTTCAGGTTGGACAGGCGACGAATACCGTTTTCCACACCCGATACCGCAGCAATGGTGGCCACCGTGCTCATCACCAGAATGACGATCAGCAGGTTGGTCTTGCTATGGTCGATCCCAAACAGGTACTCCAGGCCCGACGATACCTGCATCGAGCCGATACCCAGGTTGGTCACCAGGCCCAGCAGGGTCACGAACATCCCGAAGATATCAACGGTATGACCGGCTGCGCCCTTGACCCAGCGCTCGCCCATCAGCGGGTACAGCGCCGAACGCAGGGCCAGCGGCTGGTTGTGACGATAGGCGAAGTAGGCCACTGACAGACCAACCAACGCGTAGATCGCCCAGCCATGCAGCCCCCAATGCAGGAACGTCAACTGCAGGCTCTGACGGGCCGCTTGCAGGCTGGCCGGAGCGCCCTCTGGCGGGTTGAAGTAGTGATCCAGCGGTTCGGAGGCGCCGAAGTACAGCAGCGAAATACCGATGCCGGAGGAGAACAGCATGCCGGCCCAGGCACCGTAGCTGAAGTCCGGTGTGTCGTCCTTGCCGCCCAGCTTCAACTTGCCGAAGGAGGAAAACGCCAGAACGATGACGAACAGCAGGTAGCCGCCAATCACCAGCATGTAGTACCAACCGAAACTACGCGACAACCAGGCTTGGGCCTGGCCAAGCACACGACCTGCAGTTTCAGGAACCGCGATCAGCAAGGCAGTCAGTACAAGAATCAACAGCGCCGAGGTGAAGAACACCACGCTATTGACCCGGACCCTCTCAACAGGGGTCTTTATCAAAGAGGCAGAACTCATTGCACAGAGGCTCCAGGCAGTGCGAGAAAAAACAACAGAACGACCCGTTACCTGAGCAAATGGTGCAATAGCCACATTGTCTCAGGTGTTATAAAAGCACCTTGGAAAAAACTGTAATCCCGAACGATTGCGTTAAAAAACAGACCGAAAACCCCGACCAGAAGGTTTGCCGCATGGCTGCGTGCCGTTCGGCCGATCTGTTCAATATTCCGCAAAAAACCGTCAACGCCTTGTGTTACGGGGCTTACACGTCATTTTTGGGTGCCAATTTGCGCCAACAGAAGGTCAGAAAAACCTGTCAATGGTGCAGATTGTCGCAGAGCTTATTCTTTGTTGATTGAACGTTCAATCAAAACAAAATAGACTGGCCTTCGCCGAGGCAGCCGCTTGTCGTCTGCCCGCAGGCCTGAGGAGATTTGCAAGATGCCCAAGGTCGGTATGCAACCCATCCGCCGCCAGCAGTTGATCGAAGCCACGTTGATGGCGGTCGATCAGGTCGGCATGGGAGATGCCAGCATTGCGCTGATCGCCCGTTTGGCCGGTGTGTCGAATGGCATCATCAGTCACTACTTTCAGGACAAGAATGGCCTGATCGCAGCGACCATGCGGTACTTGATGAGCGTGCTCACCGAGAGCGTCGCCGTACGTCGGCATGCGCTCAAGGACAACAGCCCGCGCGCCCACCTGCAGGTGATCATCGAAGGCAACTTCGACGCCAGCCAGGTCAACGGCCCGGCAATGAAAACCTGGTTGGCATTCTGGGCAACCAGCATGCACCAGCCGTCTTTGCACAGGTTGCAGCGGATCAACGATCACCGCTTGTATTCCAACCTGTGCTGTCAGTTCCGCCGCGTCCTGCCGTTGCCTGAAGCACGCAGTGCAGCACGCGGGCTGGCAGCCTTGATCGACGGCCTGTGGCTGCGTGGTGCGTTATCCGGAGACGCCTTCGACACCGACCAGGCGCAGCAAATCGCTTACGAATACATGGATCTACAACTGGCAAAACAGACGAGCCCGGACACACACAACCAGGCCTCTGATGCACCGCGCCCGGCGATTGCCACACAGGCAGGAGCGCTGCGCGGATAGCCAAACCACAATGCACTTGCGAGGACACTATGGCCCGTTTCGAACTGCAAAAACTCTACATTGATGGTGGTTATGTCGACGCTGGCGGCGATGCCACCTTCGAAGCCATCAACCCGGCCAACGGCGAAGTCCTCGCCCACGTGCAACGTGCCACCAAAGAAGACGTCGAGCGCGCCGTCGAAAGCGCCGAACGTGGCCAGAAAGTCTGGGCCGCGATGACCGCCATGCAGCGTTCGCGCATCCTGCGTCGTGCCGTCGACATCCTGCGCGAGCGCAACGATGAGCTGGCAGCGCTGGAAACTCTGGACACCGGCAAGTCCTACTCCGAAACCCGCTACGTCGACATCGTGACCGGTGCCGACGTACTCGAATACTACGCCGGCCTGGTACCGGCCATCGAAGGCGAGCAGATCCCGCTGCGCGACAGCTCCTTCGTCTACACCCGCCGCGAACCACTGGGTGTGACCGTCGGTATCGGCGCCTGGAACTACCCGATCCAGATCGCCCTGTGGAAATCCGCCCCGGCCCTGGCCGCTGGTAACGCGATGATCTTCAAGCCCAGTGAAGTCACCTCGCTGACCACACTGAAACTGGCCGAAATCTACACCGAAGCCGGCCTGCCAGACGGCGTGTTCAACGTGCTGACCGGCAGCGGTCGCGAAGTCGGTACCTGGCTGACCGAGCACCCACGCGTTGAAAAAGTATCCTTTACCGGTGGCACCGACACCGGCAAGAAGGTCATGGCCAGTGCTTCGAGCTCCTCGCTCAAGGAAGTCACCATGGAACTGGGCGGCAAGTCGCCACTGATCATCTGCGCCGACGCAGACCTGGATCGCGCCGCCGACATCGCCATGATGGCCAACTTCTACAGCTCCGGTCAGGTCTGCACCAACGGCACCCGCGTGTTCGTGCCTGCCGCTCTGAAAGCCGCCTTTGAAGCCAAGATCGTTGAGCGCGTTGCGCGCATCCGCGTGGGTAACCCGGAAGACGAAAACACCAACTTCGGCCCACTGGTCAGCTTCGCCCACATGGAAAATGTCCTCGGCTACATCGCCAAGGGCAAGGAAGAAGGCGCACGCGTACTGTGCGGTGGCGAACGCCTGACCACCGGTGACTTCGCCAAGGGTGCCTTCGTTGCGCCGACCGTATTCACCGACTGCCGCGACGACATGACCATTGTTCGCGAGGAAATCTTCGGCCCGGTGATGAGCATCCTCACCTACGAAACCGAAGAAGAAGTCATCCGTCGCGCCAATGACACCGACTTCGGCCTGGCCGCGGGTGTCTGCACCAACGACCTGACCCGTGCGCATCGCATCATCCACCAGCTGGAAGCCGGTATCTGCTGGATCAACGCCTGGGGCGAGTCGCCTGCCGAAATGCCGGTCGGCGGTTACAAGCAGTCCGGTGTCGGCCGTGAAAACGGTATCAGCTCGCTGGCTCAGTACACTCGCATCAAGTCGGTACAGGTCGAGCTGGGCAACTACAACTCGGTGTTCTAAGCACCCTTGTAGCCGCGCCCGAGTCGCGAGACCCGGGCGCCATCCGCTCACCTCGTTCACTGCCAAGAGGGTACATTCATGTCCCAAGAATTCGATTACATCATTGTCGGTGCAGGCTCGGCCGGTAACACCCTGGCCACCCGCCTGACCGAAGACGAAGGCGTCACCGTACTGCTGCTTGAAGCCGGCGGCCCGGATTACCGCTACGACTTCCGTACCCAGATGCCTGCCGCCCTGGCCTTCCCGCTGCAGGGTCGCCGCTACAACTGGGCCTACGAGACCGATCCTGAGCCCTACATGGACAACCGTCGCATGGAATGTGGCCGTGGCAAGGGCCTGGGTGGTTCATCGCTGATCAACGGCATGTGCTATATCCGTGGCAACGCCATGGACTATGACGGCTGGGCCAAACTGCCAGGCCTGGAAGACTGGAGCTACCTGGACTGCCTGCCGTATTTCCGTAAAGCGGAAACCCGTGACATCGGCCCGAACGACTACCATGGCGGCGAAGGCCCGGTCCGCGTGACCACGCCAAAGGCGGGCAACAACCCACTGTTCCACGCCATGGTTGAAGCTGGCGTGCAAGCCGGCTACCCGCGCACCGAAGACCTGAACGGCTACCAGCAGGAAGGCTTTGGCCCGATGGACCGTACGGTGACCCCTGAAGGCCGTCGCTCCAGTACCGCACGCGGCTACCTGGACATCGCCAAGAAGCGCTCGACCCTGACCATCGTCACTCATGCCCTGACCGATCGCGTGCTGTTCAACGGCAAACGCGCTATTGGCGTGACCTACCTGCAAGGCGACAGCGAAGAGCGTGTCGAAGCCCGTGCACGCAGGGAAGTCATCGTCTGCAGCGGCGCCATCGCTTCGCCGCAGTTGCTGCAACGCTCCGGTGTCGGCCCGGCCAAACTGCTGCAGAGCCTGGACATTCCGGTGGTCCACGACCTGCCGGGCGTGGGTGAAAACCTGCAAGACCACCTGGAACTGTACCTGCAGTACGCCTGCACCCAGCCGGTCTCGCTGTACCCTTCGCTGCTGTGGTGGAACCAGCCCGCTATCGGTGCCCAGTGGCTGTTTGCCGGAACCGGTATCGGCGCCAGCAACCAGTTCGAGGCTGGTGGCTTCATCCGCACCCGCCCCGAGTTCGAGTGGCCGAACATCCAGTACCACTTCCTGCCGGTCGCGATCAACTACAACGGCAGCAACGGTGTGCAGGAGCACGGCTTCCAGGCCCACATGGGCTCGATGCGTTCGCCAAGCCGTGGGCGCATCCAGGTCAAGTCCAAGGACCCACGCCAACACCCAAGCATCCTGTTCAACTACATGGCAACCGAACAGGACTGGCAGGAGTTCCGCGATGGCATCCGCCTGACCCGTGAGATCATGGCGCAGCCGGCGCTGGACGCATACCGTGGTCGTGAAATCAGCCCGGGTGCGCATGTGCAAACCGACGAAGAGTTGGACACGTTCATTCGCGAGCACGCCGAAACCGCGTTCCACCCGTCCTGCTCGTGCAAGATGGGCACCGACGACATGGCCGTGGTCGATGGCCAGGGTCGCGTACATGGCATGGAAGGCCTGCGCGTGGTCGATGCCTCGATCATGCCGATCATCACTACCGGCAACCTGAACGCCCCAACGATCATGATGGCCGAGAAAATCGCCGACAAGATTCGTGGGCGTCAGCCACTGCCACGCAGCACCGCCAAGTACTACGTGGCCAACGATGCGCCGGTCAAGGGCAAGCCGCTGCGTGAAGTGAAGCAGGCATAAGCTAAGGCTGCGGAAAAAAGCGCTCGACCAGGCTCTGCCCGACGCCCCCCAGGCGTCGGGCATACGCCGCTCGCTGGAACGGCTCCCCGGTACGAAACTCGAACATCGCCTCGTCAGGAGCAACCGACTCAACCCCCTGCAAACGGACTTGAGTGAAGCGAAAATCCGCCCCGACGACCTCGGCAATGTCGAGAATGCGCAGCGGCCGACCCGGCAAGATCAGTGCCTCGGCCTCATGTTCCAGGTCGGAAAAGGCTGCTACGGGCGACGCATAGGCAGGCCCACCAGGCTCCAGAACGAACACCACGGAGCTTTCGTCGAAACGTGCCTGAACGGCACTCCTGTCTTCACGGAACAACTCCCAGAGGGTGTACGGGTTTTCTGTAAACGACGTAAAGTCAGTCGTCAGGAGCACGTCCCCAACCTTCACCTGCCCACGCTTGAGCCATGCACCGGATGTGCCTCTCGCCGCAGACGCAGCGCGATACAGCCGCACCTGATTATCGCAGCCAACCATGCCCAACTCCTTGGATAATGCATGAATCCTGGCCACATTGGCGTCAACCGTGCCTTCCAGCGGCAGGCCGCGCAAGAGGTTGTTGTAGCGCTGCGGCGAATGGCTGTACTGCTTGATGTGACGTGCGCCAAAACCCAGTTCATCGCGGTACACCACATAAGGCTCACCAAACGGATCCAGGTAGTCGCCGCTGGCCGAGACCCGCTCCAGATCGGCTTCAGGCAGGTGCGTCAACAGGCTTCGCTGACGTGCCAACGCCTGATCGGACAGTGCCAGCAATTCATCGGCGGCGGGCCGCATGCAGGCCGTCCAGAACGTAGAGTTGCCGTCAGAGAGCGGCGGTGCCCCCACAGGCTGCGCATCAACCGGGAGCGGCGGCAACGCCACCTGCGGGGCTCGGGTCAATGGTACAGCCTCAGAACCACCCGGTGTACGAACAGCACGCGCTTCACCGTTGAAGGCATCGGCTTCAAGCATCTTGGCATCCAGCAACACAAACAACAGGTCCACAACCGCCAACACCCAACCGCGCCGGCGCTGGCGTATATCGCTCGCGTTGACAGCCTGGTCCAGGTGCAATCCCAGGCTTGCCGCCCCGGCACCGACCGCCGCCAGGGCGAGCGGCCAGCCCAGCGGCGCCAGCGGTGAAACCACACGACTGACAACTCCCAGCCATGCCAGCCATTTGGCCTTGCGCAAGTCACTATTGGCGGTGATTCGTGCCAAGGCAACGGCCTTGAGTTCCTGCTTGGCGGCCTCTCGCAGATGCACAAAGACATCCCCTGCAACGGGCGCGACATCCCAATTGAGCACTCGCTGACCGGCTGATAGACGCTCACACAACACCTTCCCCGCGGCCGGATCAAGGTCAGGAAAGTGTTGCCGAAAACGCTGCCGGCCTGGCTCGTCCGCCACTTGCTCCTTTATCCAGGCATAGAGCTGGTCCTTGCCGGTAAAACGGATCAGGGCAGGCGTCTCGCTGGCCAGGTACAGCAGCAAGGCATTGCTCGGGAGTACCAACCAGAACATATCGCGCGCCACCTGCCCACTGAAGCTGAGGGCGCTGAAGCCGGAGCTCACACCCTCCCCCTGCGACTGGCGCAAGCGCGCGAGCGTTGCCGGGAAGCGGATCGAACCGACTGCCGCACGCAACACCGCCTGTTGCTCGGCGTCGGACAAGCCCTCCTTCTCTCGTGCATGCGCCAATGCTGTCAGAAACTGCGCCCGGGCAAGCAGACAGAAGTTATCGGCATGCTGCGCCCAGAACCGCTCCAGGGTTTGCAGGTACACCGACTGCAGGTCGAGCGCCCAGAAGGCCTCCATGACATTTTCAGGTGCCAGACGAACCTCGACACGCTCGTCATAGTGCCCATGGCCAGCGCCCACTCGGTAAAAACCACCGTAATTGCTGAGCAGGTCGGGATTGAGCTGGTCGTTGAGGGTGAAACGCCGTTGAATCAGCTCGCTCAACGTCATCGACTCGATCGGCGCGCTGTAGTGCGCCCAACCACTGAAGGTTCGGTTGCTGCTGACGGCATTATCAAAGCGGTGCCAGTAGACCTAGTCGGGGTCGAGCCAATAGCCGAGTGCATTTTCGATGATATGGCCTGCGCCAAGCCGGGCCAGGCTATGGATATCGGGATAGGCCACGAGGAAGCCTTGAGCGATGTTCTGCAGAGAAGCGGATGCGAATGACGTCATGATAATTGCCGTATTGGTTGCTGATACGGCATTGCAAACGCTATCAAGCACATCGCGGTGGTAACTATCTAGACAGTTTTCCAAGCGCTCAGGTTAGAATCCTTGGCACGCGACCTGCTTGTTTCTGCACACCTTTCCCGCCGATTGTCCTGGAGTACTGCCTTTGAATGCGACCGCCATCAACAGCCTGTTCTTGATCGGCGCGTTGCTGGTAGGTGCAAGTATTCTGGTCAGCTCACTGTCTTCGCGACTGGGCATCCCCATCCTGGTGATCATCCTCGCCGTAGGCATGGCAGCCGGGGTCGATGGCGGCGGCATCATCTTTGACAACTACCCCACCGCCTACCTCGTCGGCAACCTGGCACTGGCCGTGATTCTGCTCGATGGCGGCCTGCGTACGCGGGTCGCGAGCTTCCGTGTTGCCTTGTGGCCAGCGTTATCGCTCGCGACCGTCGGGGTACTGATTACCACCGGCCTGACCGGCATGATGGCGGCCTGGCTGTTTGACCTGAACCTGATCCAGGGCCTGCTGATCGGCGCCATTGTCGGTTCGACCGACGCTGCTGCGGTGTTCTCCCTGCTGGGCGGCAAGGGCCTGAATGAACGGGTCACCGCCTCGCTGGAAATCGAATCGGGCAGCAACGACCCCATGGCGGTGTTCCTCACCGTGACCCTGATCGACATGCTCGCCAGCGGTCAGACAGGCCTGCACTGGGGCCTGCTCGGGCACCTGGTGCGCGAGTTTGGCATTGGCGCGGTGCTCGGCCTGGGCGGCGGTTGGCTGATGCTGCAACTGGTCAACCGGATCAACCTGGCCGGCGGCCTCTATCCGATCTTGGTGATCAGTGGTGGCCTGCTGGTATTTGCCCTGACCAACGCCCTGCACGGCAGTGGCTTCCTCGCCGTGTACCTCTGCGGCCTGGTACTGGGCAACCGCCCGATCCGCAGCCGCCACGGCATTCTGCACATGCTCGACGGCATGGCCTGGCTGGCACAGATCGGCATGTTCCTGGTGCTGGGGTTGCTGGTCACTCCGCACGACCTGCTGCCAATTGCCCTGCCGGCACTGGGCCTGGCCTTGTGGATGATCCTCTTCGCCCGCCCGCTGTCGGTGCTGGCCGGGTTGCTGCCATTCAAGGCCTTCCATGGCCGCGAAAAGGCTTTTATTTCCTGGGTCGGCCTACGCGGCGCGGTACCGATCATTCTGGCGGTGTTCCCGCTGATGGCCGGGCTGCCCAACGCACAACTGTATTTCAACCTGGCCTTCTTCATCGTCCTGGTCTCGCTGCTGGTGCAAGGCACCAGCCTGCCGTGGGTGGCCAAGCTGCTGAAAGTCACCGTGCCACCTGACCCGGCACCCATCTCCCGCTCTGCACTGGAAGTGCACATCACCAGTGAATGGGAGCTGTTCGTCTACCGTCTGGGTGCTGAAAAATGGTGCATCGGCGCAGCGCTGCGCGAGTTGAAAATGCCTGAGGGTACCCGCATTGCAGCGCTTTTCCGTGGTCAGCAACTGCTCCACCCGTCGGGAAGTACCACCCTGGAGGTGGGTGACCTGCTCTGTGTTATCGGCCATGAACACGATCTCCCGGCCCTGGGCAAGCTGTTCAGCCAGGCACCACAACGTGGTCTGGACCTGCGCTTCTTCGGTGACTTCGTCCTTGAAGGTGACGCAGAACTGGGGGCTGTAGCGGCCCTGTACGGCCTCAAGCTCGACGGTCAGGACCCACACACGCCTCTGAGCCACTTCATCCAACAGAAGGTTGGTGGTGCGCCGGTAGTGGGTGACCAGATCGAATGGAACAACACCTTGTGGACCGTTGCGCTGATGGAGGGGAACAAGATCCTCAAAGTGGGCGTCAAATTTCCCGAAGGAAGTCGCCCCGGCCCGGGCCTGTTCCTCTAAACTCCGCTTTCTTACATCTGCTTGTACGAATTTTCTGCCTATGTCCTTGCGCACGCTTGTCTGCGCAGCCCTGCTGGGGCTGTGCCTTTCTGCAACCTTCGCCTTCGCTGCGGAGCCACCCAACGCTGCCGCTGTTCAGCAAAGTCTCGACAAGATTGCCGAGCGCAAGCTGCCTGAGGCGGAGCAGAAAGCCCTGCGTCAGGTGCTGGAACAAACCCTGGTCTTCCTCAACAGCAAGGATGACAGTGAAAAACGCCTGGCCGCGCTCAAGCAGCAACTCAGCGATGCCCCAAAAAAGACCGGTGAAAACCAGCGCGAACTGGCCAAGCTCAAGAGCAGCACGGTCATTCCGGTGGCTGAGCGTTATGCCAGCCTTGATGTTCCCCAGTTGGAACAGTTGCTCACCGAACGCACGACCCAACAGAGTGACCTGCAAAAGGCACTCTCCGAAGCCAACAGCCTGACCATTACATCCCAGACTCGCCCGGAGCGGGCCCAGGCCGAAATCAGCGACAACCAGACACGCAGCCAACAGATCAATACCAGCCTGAAACTGGGCAAAGAAGCCGGGAAGGTGCTGTCGCCAGAACAGCGCAACCAACTCAATGCCGAGCTAGCCGCCCTCAACGCCCTGACCCTGCTACGCCGGCAGGAACTGGCCGGCAACAGCTTGCTGCAAGATCTGGGTAGCAGCCAGCATGACTTGCTGATCGAGCGCGCGGCACGCCTGGAGCAAGAGATTCAGGACCTGCAGACCCTGATCAACCAGAAGCGCCTGGCCCAGTCGCAGCAGACCGTCACCGAACAATCCATCGAGGCGCAGAAAGCCGGGGGCAGCAGTGTTCTGGCCACCGAAAGTGCTGCCAACCTCAAGCTCTCCGACTACCTGCTGCTGAGCACAGACCGGCTCAACCAACTGACTCAGGAAAACCTCAAGACCAAGCAGCAACTTGATGCCCTGACCCAGAGCGACCTGGCGCTGGACGAACAAATCAGTGTGCTCAAGGGCAGCCTGCTGCTGTCCAAGATTCTCTACAAACAGAAACAGTCCCTGCCGCACTTGAAAGTCGACGGTGACCTGGCGGACCAGATTGCCGATATCCGCCTCTACCAGTTTGAGGTCAACCAGCAGCGTGAGCAGATCAGCAGCCCGAGTAGCTATGTCGACAAACTGCTGGCCAGCCACCCAGAGGAAAGCGCTACGCCGCAATTGCGCAAGGCGTTGCTTGAAGTCGCGATCACCCGCAGTGACCTGCTTGAACGACTTAACCGTGAACTGAGTGCACTGCTCAACGAATCCATCACCCTGCAACTGAACCAGAAGCAGCTGCTGAGCACGGCGCAGAACCTGCGCGCCACCCTCGACGAGCAGATGTTCTGGATCCCCAGCAACAAGCCGCTGGAACTGGAATGGCTACGCAGCGTACCTGAGCGCCTGCAAAAGCAGGTCGTGAGCCTGCCGTGGGCCTCAAGTGTGAGTGAACTGGCTGACGGTCTGGTACAACGCCCGCTGTTGTTCCTGCCGCTGCTGTTGCTGATCGGTGCCCTGCTCTGGCGCCGCAACTACCTGTATGCGCGCCTGAGCAAGGTCCATCGGGATATCGGTCACTTCAAGCGCGATAGTCAGTGGCACACCCCTCAGGCGCTCCTGATCAACGTGCTGCTGGCGCTGCCGATCAGCCTGGCGCTGGCCCTGTGCGGCTTTGCCTTGCAGATCGACGCACGCGGTCAGAATGCCAACCTCGGTGCCGCCCTGCTACAGATTGCCCAAGCCTGGATGGTGTTCTACACCGCGTACCGGATTCTCGCGCCCGCGGGTGTTGCCGAGCTGCATTTTCGCTGGGAGAAACCGCAGGTGGAGTTCCTCCGCAGCTGGATCCGGCGTCTTGGCGCAGTGGTGTTGGCACTGGTGGCCGTGGTGGCGGTCGCCGAGCACCAACCCTCGGCCCTGGCCGACGACGTGCTGGGTATCGGCGTAGTACTGACCTGCTACGCCCTGATGACCTGGTTGCTCAGCCGCCTGCTGCTAAGCAGCCCGAACCATAACCAGGCCTCGCTATTTCGCATGGCCGTGGGGCTGGCCTTCACCGTGTTGCCAATCGCCCTGTTCGTCGCGGTCTGTTTTGGTTACTACTACACCGCGCTGAAGCTCACCGACCGGCTGATAGACACGCTGTATCTGTTGATGCTCTGGCTGGTGATCGAGGCTGCATTCGTCCGTGGCCTGGCAGTTGCCGCACGCCGCCTGGCTTATCAGCGTGCGCAGAGTAAACGTCAGGCCGTCAAGGAAGGCCCGGACGGTGAAACGATGATTGAAGAGCCGACCCTGGACATCGAACAGGTCAACCAGCAGTCGCTGCGCCTGATCCGCCTCGCGCTGCTCGGCATCTTCATTGGCGCCCTGTACTGGGTCTGGGCAGACCTGATCAGTGTGTTTGCCTACCTCGACAACATCACCCTCTACGAATACACCAGCGGCACCGGTGCAGCCATGAGCATGGTCCCGATCAGCCTCGGTGACCTGTTGGGTGCACTGGTAATCGTCGGTATCACCTTTGCCCTGGCCAGCAACCTGCCAGGCTTGCTGGAAGTGCTGGTACTGTCGCGGCTGAACCTGGCCCAAGGCAGTGCCTACGCGGCGACCACGCTGTTGTCCTATGCAATTGCCGGGATCGGCTTCGTCACCACGCTGTCGACCCTCGGCGTCAGTTGGGACAAGCTGCAGTGGCTGGTGGCTGCGCTGTCGGTCGGCCTGGGCTTCGGGATGCAAGAAATCTTCGCCAACTTCATCTCGGGGATCATGATCCTGTTCGAACGCCCGGTGCGTATCGGGGACACCATCACCATCGGCAACCTGTCCGGTACCGTGAGCAAGATCCGCATCCGAGCAACCACCATTACCGACTTCGACCGCAAGGACATCATTGTCCCGAACAAGACCTTCATTACCGGGCAACTGATCAACTGGTCGCTGACTGACACCATCACCCGAGTCACGCTCAAGATCGGCGTCGACTATGGCTCGGACCTGGAGCTGGTGCGCAACCTGCTGCTCAAGGCCGCCAACGACAACCCACGCGTGCTCAAGGAGCCGGCCCCGACGGTCTACTTCCTCAATTTTGGCGAAAGCACACTGGACCACGAACTGCGCATGCATGTACGCGACCTCGGTGACCGCAACCCGGCGCTGGATGAGGTCAACCGCGTCATCAACAGCGAGTTCAAGAAAAACAACATCAACATCGCGTACCGCCAACTGGAAATCTACCTGAAAAACATGCAGGGACAGGTGTTCAACATCGCTCCCGCAGAGGATCAGAAGACCGCCGCGCCAATCCCTTTGATCGGCAAGCCGGATGATCTGGCATCAGGTTCCAATCCCGCCTGACTGGACGTCAACGGCCATACCCTTGCAGAATGGTCGGACATTCTCCTGGAGATGGCCGTTGAAAGCCCTCGACGAACTCACCTTCGATAACCGCTTCGCCCGTCTGGGCGATGCGTTCTCCACGTCGGTACTGCCCGAGCCGATTGCCGAGCCACGCCTGGTGGTTGCCAGCGATGCCGCCATGGCCCTGCTCGACCTCGACCCTACCGAGGCCCACTCACCGGTGTTTGCCGAGCTTTTCAGTGGCCATAAACTCTGGGCCGAGGCTGAACCTCGGGCGATGGTTTACTCCGGTCACCAGTTCGGCTCCTACAACCCTCGCCTGGGCGATGGCCGCGGCCTGTTGCTGGGCGAAGTGCGCAATGACGCGGGCGAGTATTGGGACCTGCACCTGAAAGGCGCCGGGCAGACGCCCTATTCGCGCATGGGAGATGGTCGTGCGGTTCTGCGCTCTTCGATTCGCGAGTTCCTCGCCTCCGAGGCCCTTCATGCCCTGGGTATCGCCAGCAGCCGAGCGCTGTGCGTAATCGGCTCGAACACACCTGTGTGGCGCGAAACCCAGGAGCACGCAGCCATGCTGTTGCGCCTGGCACCCAGCCATGTTCGCTTCGGTCACTTCGAATACTTCTACTACACCCGCCAGCCGGAGCAGCAGAAGATCCTCGCCGAGCACGTGCTGAACCACTACTTCCCAGAGTGCCGTGACCAGCCCGAGCCGTACCTGGCGATGTTCCGTAGCATCGTTGAGCGCAACGCCGAACTGATCGCCCATTGGCAAGCCTATGGTTTCTGCCACGGCGTGATGAATACCGACAACATGTCGATCCTGGGCATCACCTTTGATTTCGGCCCCTTTGCATTCCTGGACGATTTCGACGCCCGCTTCGTCTGCAACCACTCGGATGACCAGGGACGCTACAGCTACAGCAATCAAGTGCCGATTGCCCACTGGAACCTCAGCGCCCTGGCCCAGGCCCTGACGCCCTTCATCAGCGTCGAGGCCCTGCGCGAAACCCTTGCGTTGTTCCTGCCGCTGTACGAAGCCCACTACCTGGACCTGATGCGTCGTCGACTCGGCCTGACGCACGCTGAAGACGCCGACAAGGCGCTGATCGAGGGGCTCCTGCAGGTCATGCAACAGGGTGCGGTGGATTACACATTGTTCTTCAGAAAGCTCGGCGACCAGCCCGCAGAAGCGGCGCTGCGTGTGGTTCGCGACGACTTCGTCGACCTCGCCGGTTTTGACCGTTGGTCTGAAGACTACCTGGCACGCATCGCCCGTGAACCGGGCAACAGCGAAAAACGCCGCGCCCGGATGCATGCGGTCAACCCGCTGTACATCCTGCGCAACTACCTGGCCCAACGCGCGATAGAAGCCGCTGAAGCGGGTGACTACAGCGAGGTGCGTCGCCTGCACCAGGTACTCTGCACGCCATTCGACGAACAACCAGGCATGGAGGCGTACGCAGAGCGGCCACCCGAGTGGGGCAAGCATCTGGAGATCAGTTGCTCCTCGTGAGCAACTGCCAACATCAATGAATCAGATGAGAATCACTCGGAGCCGACATTGAAAAAGCTGCGCGTACGCTCCAGATAACCTCTATCGACTCGCTTCCCGGACGCCACCATGACCGACCCGCTGCTGATACCCTGCCCTCATTGCAATGGCCTGAATCGCATCCCCGCCGCACGCGTGGGCGACGCCCCGAAGTGCGGACGCTGCAAAGGCGCCGTGCTGCTGAACAAACCGTTTGAATTGAAACAGGGGGACTATGCCAGCCAGATCAAGGGTGATCTGCCACTGCTGGTTGATGTCTGGGCCGACTGGTGCGGCCCGTGTAAATCCTTTGCGCCGATCTTTGAACAGGCGGCCAGCCAGCTAAGCGGGCGCTGTCGCCTGGCCAAGCTCGACAGCGAGGCCAACCCGCAACTGGCTGCGCAGTTGGGTATTCGCTCAATTCCCAGCCTGATCCTGTTCAAAAATGGCCGCGAAGTCGCACGCCAAAGCGGCGCCTTCCCACTCCAGCACTTGCTGGAGTGGCTGCGCAGTCAGGGGATTTAAGCGTTTTCTTCCAGCAGCGAATGCAGTTCAACGAACTGCTGGGTCAACTTGTGCCGTGGTTCCAGATGGATCAACGGCAGGTTGGCCTGATGCGACTCGCGCATCTTCACTGAGCTGTTCAGGTAGACCGGCAGCACCGGCAAGCCTTCAGCCAGCAACTCGTCGAGCATCTGCTGGGGCAGGCTGGCCCGGGCCTGGAACTGGTTGACCACAATGCCCTCGACCTGCAGGTGCTCATTGTGGTCCTCACGCAGTTCCTCGATTTCGGCCAGCAGACCGTATAGGGCCTGGCGCGAGAAGCTGTCGCAGTCGAAGGGAATCAGTACCCGATCGGCTGCAATCAATGCCGATACCGCATAAAAGTTCAGCGCTGGCGGCGTATCGAGATAAATCCGGTCGTAGTCTTCGGACAACTCATCGAGCAACTTACGCAGCTTGTTGATCTTGTGCTTGGCCTCGAGCTTGGGTTGCAGGTCAGCCAACTCCGCAGTAGCGGTGACGACATGAAGGTTGTCGAACGGCGTCTCGTAGATGTCGACCTTGTTCTTCCTGGCAAAGGGGCCGGACGACAATGTCTGCTTGAAGAAATCGGCAATCCCCATGGGGATATCCTCGCCAGTCAGGCCGGTGAGGTACTGGGTCGAGTTGGCCTGGGCATCCAGGTCAATCAACAGGGTTCGGTAGCCTTCACTGGCACTCACCGCCGCCAGGTTGCAAGCAATACTCGACTTACCCACGCCACCTTTCTGATTAAACACCACGCGCCGCATGGAATGACCTCCGTGTATCAGTGAATGACCGAGTATGTGGGCGTGACGGCGGTTTAGCCAGCACCATTGAGCCCTTGGCCCGCCAGCAGCTCGACAAAGGCATGGGCCATGACCGAGGCCGACTCGCGTCGCTGCACCAACCACACAGCGGTAACCGCGTCGGCATCAAGCAGGGTCCGATAGACCACACCGTCAATACGCATGCGCTGAAAAGAGGCCGGCAACACTGACACCCCCAGGCCCGCTGCCACCAAGCCAATAATCGTCATGGCCTCACCCGCCTCCTGGGCAAAGTGCGGGCTGAAGCCCGCCTGCCGTGCCAGGCTCATCAATTGCGCATGCAGGCCACTGCCATAGCTGCGCGGGAAAAATACAAACGGCTCATTGGCCAGCGTCGACAACAACAAGCCACGCTCGCTGCCCTCCGCCAGCGGGTGTGTAGCGCTGAGCACCGCCACCAGAGGTTCACGGAACAACTCCGTGGCGAGCAGGCTCTCCGGCAAGGCCAGCGGGCGCATCAGACCGATCTCGATGGTCTCGTCGAGCAGCGCATCGGCAACATCACGGCTGCTCATTTCCTTGAGGTTCAGGTGCACGGCGGGGAAGCGCTGACGAAAGGCATAAATCGCCTTGGGGATACCCGAATTAATCGGGGCCGAGGTCGTGAAGCCAATTTTCATTTCACCCAGCTCGCCAAGCTGGGCGCGCCGAGCGACATCGGCAGCCTTATCGACCTGAGCCAGCACCTGTCGCGCCTCATCGAGGAACAAGCGGCCGGCTTCACTCAGCTCCACTCGTCGGTTGGTCCGCTCGAACAAACGCGCCCCCAACTCCTGCTCCAGAGCCTGGATCTGCTGGCTCAAGGGTGGCTGGGAGATGCCCAACAGCTGTGCCGCCCGCCCGAAGTGGAGCTCTTCGGCAACTGCAATGAAGTACCGCAAGTGGCGTAATTCCATGACACCCTCAACAGGTCGCAAAACATCTTAAACAGGTCGAACAATATATTGGAAATGATCATTAGCTAGCTATATGCTTTTTTCACTGCCTGACTGGCCGTAGCCCTTCCGAGGTTTACCGTGAAAATTGCTGTTGCTCCCCTCGCCCACGACGTGCCCCCTGCACCCACCACGGACGCAGCCACCACCACTGACCACTGGATCGAAAAGGGCACACCGGCGTTCATGCGCACGGTGCTGGCATTGTTCTGTGGTGGCTTCGCCACCTTCGCGCTGCTGTATTGCGTGCAACCCATGATGCCGCTGCTGTCCCGGGAGTTCTCCATCAATGCGGCGCAGAGCAGCCTGGTGCTGTCGGTGTCGACTGCGCTGCTAGCGTTCGGTCTACTGGTCACCGGGCCTGTTTCAGACCGTATTGGGCGTAAGCCCGTGATGGTTGCAGCGTTGTTCTGCGCTGCACTATGCACAATCGCCAGTGCGCTGATGCCCACCTGGGAAGGGGTTCTGGCGATGCGCGCACTGGTCGGTCTGTCCTTGAGCGGGCTGGCTGCGGTGGCCATGACCTACCTCAGCGAAGAGATCTACCCTCAGCATCTTGGCCTGGCCATGGGCCTGTACATCGGCGGCAATGCCATTGGTGGCATGAGCGGACGCTTGATTACTGGCGTACTGATCGACTTCGTCAGTTGGCACACGGCACTGCTGGCCATCGGTGGGCTGGCACTGATCGCCGCGGTACTGTTCTGGAAAATGCTCCCCGAGTCCCGTAACTTCCGTGCGCGCCCGCTGAATCCTCGCAGCCTGCTGGACGGCTTCACCTTGCACTTTCGCGATGCCGGGCTGCCCTGGCTGTTCCTTGAAGCCTTCCTGCTGATGGGCGCCTTCGTTACCCTCTTCAACTACATCGGCTACCGCCTGCTGGCAGAGCCTTACCACATGAACCAGGCCCTGGTCGGGCTGCTGTCGGTGGTTTACCTGTCGGGCATCTACAGCTCGGCACAAATTGGCGCGCTGGCCGACAAGTTGGGCCGGCGCAAGGTGTTCTGGGCAACCATTGTGCTGATGTTCGGCGGCCTGCTGCTGACCCTGCTCGAACCCCTGCCACTAGTCGTCATCGGCATGCTGATCTTCACCTTCGGCTTCTTCGGCGCACACTCGGTGGCCAGTAGCTGGATCGGCCGCCGTGCCTTCAAGGCCAAGGGCCAGGCTTCGTCGCTGTACCTGTTCAGCTACTACGCCGGCTCCAGTGTCGCCGGCACCGCCGGTGGTGTGTTCTGGCACCAGGGCGGCTGGAACGGCATCGGCCTCTTCATCGGCAGCTTGCTGGTCATTGCCCTGCTGGTGGCACTGCACCTGAGCAAGTTGCCGGCGAAAAGTTAGAGGCCGTTTCTGCGCAGACTCAGTTCAATACCTCGACCAGATCCACATCGACATCACGCTTCATCAGGCCCTTGTCGACTTCGCCAGTCAGTTTGACCAGGGTCTTGTCGTTGAAGGCCACTGGCGGCAGGTCTTCGTCGTCGATTTCGACAATGATGTTGCCGGTAGCATCCTTGAACTCGTACTTCTCGTTCTTCAGCTTCTGGGTGATGTGACCTTGCAGCACGGCTGGGGTGTCGTCAGCCGCGTTGTGGGCCTCGGCAACCGTGGCCACCGATTGTGCGCCAGGGCCCGTGTAGCCAGCGGCCAGGGCAGCGGTGCTGAACAGGGGAGCGAGAAGCAGTGCGAGATAGCGGGTTTTCATAAGTGTGATCCAATCTTGGTTTCGATGGGACCAGCATAAGCAGGCACGCTGAATTCAAACTTAATGCAAAACGCCCGGCATTGGCCGGGCGTTTTTTTATTCAACAGTGCTTACTGGTGGTACTGCGCCGACAACTCATGAACGGCGTTGATGAAGACACCAGCATGCTCAGGATCGACTTCCGGGGTGATGCCATGGCCGAGGTTGAACACGTGACCGGTGCCATGCCCGTAGCTGGCCAGGATACGCCCCACTTCAGCACGGATAGCTTCAGGCTTGGCGTAGAGTACGGTCGGGTCCATGTTGCCCTGCAGGGCAACCTTGGCGCCGACGCGCTGACGGGCTTCGCCAATGTCGCAGGTCCAGTCCAGACCAAGGGCGTCGGCGCCAGCCTCGGCAATGCTTTCCAGCCACAGGCCGCCATTCTTGGTGAACAGGATGACCGGAACCTTGCGCCCTTCGTGCTCGCGGATCAGGCCACTGACGATCTTGCGCATGTAGGCCAGGGAGAACTCCTGGTAGGCCGCCGCCGACAGGTTGCCACCCCAAGTGTCGAAGATCTGTACGGCTTGTGCTCCGGCGAGGATCTGCCCGTTGAGGTACGAGGTTACAGACTGCGCCAACTTGTCCAGCAACAGGTGCATGGCCTGCGGGTTGTCGTAGAGCATGGCCTTGGTCTTGCGGAAGTCTTTCGACGAACCGCCTTCGACCATGTAGGTGGCCAGGGTCCATGGGCTGCCGGAGAAGCCGATCAGCGGCACCCGGCCATTGAGCTCACGGCGGATGGTGCTGACCGCATCCATCACGTAGCCCAGGTCCTTCTGCGGATCGGGGATCGGCAAGGCTTCGATGTCAGCCAGGGTGCTGACGACCTTCTTGAAACGCGGGCCTTCGCCAGTTTCAAAGTACAGGCCCTGGCCCATGGCGTCGGGAATGGTGAGGATGTCGGAGAACAGGATCGCCGCGTCCAGCGGATAGCGGTCCAGCGGCTGCAGGGTGACCTCGCAGGCAAACTGCGGGTTCATGCACAGGCTCATGAAATCGCCGGCCTTGGCGCGGCTGGCGCGGTACTCCGGCAGGTAACGGCCAGCCTGGCGCATCATCCATACAGGGGTAACGTCTACGGGTTGCTTGAGCAGGGCGCGCAGAAAACGATCGTTCTTCAAGGCAGTCATGTCGGCATCCGGAAAAAAAGTGGGGGCATTTTCTCAGACACCAACGTAAAAGGCACGGTATGAACCGTGCCTTTTGTCTATCGACCTGCACTAGGTCAATAGATTTTCCAAACTTCATCGCCGGACGAGCTCGCCCCACCACGGTCGCAGTGACGCTGACCCTGTGGGAGCGGGCTCGCCCCGCGATGCTTTTTCAGACGCCCAGGTAGTCCAGGATCCCTTCAGCGGCGTTGCGCCCTTCGAAGATCGCAGTCACCACCAGGTCAGACCCACGGACCATATCGCCACCGGCGAAGATCTTCGGGTTGCTGGTCTGGTGCTTGTACGCGCCCTGCTCCGGCGCCACCACACGGCCCTGGCTATCGGTCTGGATGCTGAACTGCTCGAACCATGGCGCGGGGCTTGGACGGAAGCCAAAGGCGATCACCACGGCGTCTGCCGGGATGATTTCCTCGGAGCCGGGAATCGGCTCAGGGCTGCGACGGCCACGGGCATCCGGCTCGCCGAGACGGGTCTCGACAACCTTCACGCCCTCAACCTTGTCTTCGCCCACAATGGCGATTGGCTGACGGTTGTAGAGGAATTTCACGCCCTCTTCCTTGGCGTTCTTCACCTCTTTGCGCGAGCCTGGCATGTTGGCTTCGTCACGACGATAGGCGCAGGTTACCGCCTTGGCACCCTGACGGATGGACGTGCGGTTGCAGTCCATCGCCGTGTCACCACCGCCCAGCACCACGACCTTCTTGCCTTTCATGTCGACGAAATCTTCCGGCGACTTTTCAAAGCCCAGGTTGCGGTTGACGTTGGCCACCAGGAAGTCCAGCGCATCATGCACACCCGGCAAGTCTTCACCAGGGAAACCGCCTTTCATGTAGGTGTAGGTACCCATGCCCATGAACACGGCATCGTACTCGGCCAGCAGCTGTTCCATGCTGATGTCCTTGCCCACTTCGGTGTTCAGGCGGAACTCGATGCCCATGCCGGTGAAGACTTCGCGACGATTGCTCAACACGGTCTTTTCCAGCTTGAACTCGGGGATACCGAAGGTCAGCAGACCGCCGATTTCCGGGTTCCGGTCGAACACCACCGGGGTTACCCCACCACGCACCAGCACGTCGGCACAGCCCAGGCCAGCCGGACCGGCACCGATGATCGCGACACGCTTACCGGTCGGCTTGACCTTGGACATGTCCGGGCGCCAGCCCATGGCGAACGCGGTGTCGGTGATGTACTTCTCGACCGAACCGATGGTCACCGCACCAAAACCGTCGTTGAGGGTGCACGCACCCTCGCACAGGCGGTCCTGCGGGCACACCCGGCCGCAGACTTCCGGCAGGGTGTTGGTCTGGTGCGACAGTTCCGCCGCCGCCAGGATGTTGCCCTCGGACACCAGCTTCAACCAGTTGGGAATGAAGTTGTGCACCGGGCACTTCCATTCGCAGTACGGGTTGCCACAGCCCAGGCAGCGGTGGGCCTGTTCGGCCGACTGCTGGGGTTTGAAGGGTTCGTAGATTTCCACGAACTCTTTCTTGCGTTGACGCAGCAGTTTCTTCTTCGGATCCTTGCGCCCGACCTCGATGAACTGGAAGTCATTACTCAGACGTTCAGCCATGTTTAAACCTCATCAAACTCTTCAGGCGCATATCACTGCGGGTTGGCACGGGTGCTGGACAGCAGGTTCTTCAGGCTCGCAGCCTTCGGCTTGACCAGCCAGAAGCGGCGCACGTAGTCGTCCAGGTTCTCCCAGAGCTCACGTCCCCACTCGCTACCCGTCTCTTCGACATACTCGCCGAGCACGCGCTGCAAGTGGCTGCGGTACGCTTCCATCGCTTCGCCGGTGATCCGCTGGATTTCCACCAGTTCGTGGTTGACCTTGTCAACGAAGCTGTTGTCTTGGTCGAGCACGTAGGCGAAACCACCGGTCATACCAGAACCGAAGTTGTAGCCGGTCTTGCCCAGTACGCAAACGAAACCGCCAGTCATGTATTCGCAGCAGTGGTCGCCAGTGCCTTCCACAACCGTGTGGGCGCCGGAGTTACGCACAGCAAAACGCTCGCCGGCAGTACCCGCAGCAAACAGCTTGCCGCCAGTAGCGCCATACAGGCAGGTGTTGCCGATGATCGCGCTGTGCTGCGTAGCAAACGGGCTGCCTGCTGGCGGTACGATCACCAGCTTGCCGCCAGTCATGCCTTTGCCGACATAGTCGTTGGCGTCGCCTTCCAGATACATGTTCAGGCCACCTGCGTTCCAGACGCCGAAGCTCTGGCCTGCAGTACCCTTGAAGCGGAAGGTGATCGGCGCTTTGGCCATGCCTTGGTTGCCGTGCAGACGGGCGATCTCGCCGGAAATCCGCGCGCCGATCGAACGGTCGCAGTTGCAGATATCCAGGTTGAATTCGGCGCCTGCCAGATCCTTGATCGCTGGCAGGGCCATCTCGACCATCTTCTCGGCCAGCACACCCTTGTCGAACGGTGGGTTGCGGTCAACTTGGCAGAACTGCGGCTTGTCAGCCGGTACATGCTCACTGCCCAGCAGCGGGCTGAGGTCCAGGTGCTGCTGCTTGGCAGTTTCGCCCGGGAGCATTTCCAGCAGATCGGTACGCCCGATCAGCTCACCGAGGCTACGCACGCCCAGTTTGGCCAGCCACTCACGGGTTTCTTCGGCGACGTAGGTGAAGAAGTTCACCACCATGTCGACGGTACCGATGTAGTGGTCCTTGCGCAGTTTGTCGTTCTGGGTCGCTACACCAGTGGCGCAGTTGTTCAGGTGACAGATACGCAGATATTTGCAGCCAAGGGCGATCATTGGCGCCGTGCCGAAACCGAAGCTTTCAGCGCCAAGAATGGCGGCCTTGATCACGTCCAGGCCGGTTTTCAGGCCACCGTCGGTCTGCACGCGAACCTTGCCACGCAAATCGTTGCCGCGCAGGGTCTGGTGAGTCTCGGCCAAGCCCAGTTCCCACGGAGCACCGGCGTACTTGATCGACGTCAGTGGCGAAGCACCAGTACCACCGTCGTAACCCGAGATGGTGATCAGGTCGGCATAGGCCTTGGCCACGCCAGCAGCGATGGTACCGACGCCCGCCTCTGCCACCAGCTTCACCGAGACCAGCGCCTGCGGGTTGACCTGCTTGAGGTCGAAAATCAGCTGCGACAAGTCTTCGATGGAGTAGATGTCGTGGTGCGGCGGCGGCGAGATCAGGGTTACGCCAGGTACGGCATAACGCAGCTTGGCGATCAGGCCATTGACCTTGCCACCAGGCAGTTGCCCACCCTCACCCGGCTTGGCGCCCTGGGCCACCTTGATCTGCAACACTTCAGCGTTGACCAGGTATTCCGGCGTCACGCCGAAACGGCCTGTGGCCACCTGCTTGATCTTGGAGCTCTTGATGGTGCCATAACGGGCTGGGTCTTCACCGCCCTCACCGGAGTTGGAACGCGCACCCAGGCGGTTCATGGCTTCAGCCAGCGCTTCGTGCGCCTCTGGCGACAGGGCGCCAAGCGAGATACCAGCAGAGTCGAACCGCTTGAGGATTGCTTCCAGTGGCTCGACTTCGTCCAGCGCCAGAGCCTGGTCTGCGACCTTGACCTTCAGCAGGTCGCGGATCATCGACACCGGACGCTTGTCGACCAGCGCGGTGTATTCCTTGAATTTGGCATAGTCGCCCTGCTGCACAGCGGCTTGCAGGGTGTTGACCACATCCGGGTTGTAGGCGTGGTATTCGCCACCGTGAACGAACTTGAGCAAACCGCCTTGCTGGATGGGCTTGCGCGGGCTCCAGGCTTCGGCAGCGAGCAGCTTCTGCTCGTTCTCGATATCAACGAAACGTGCGCCTTTCAGGCGGCTGGCAACGCCACGGAAACTCAGCGCGACCACTTCATCCGACAGGCCAACGGCCTCGAACAACTGGGCGCCGCGGTAAGAAGCAATGGTGGAGATACCCATCTTCGACAGGATCTTCAGCAGCCCCTTGGAGATGCCTTTACGGTAATACTTGAAGACCTCATCCAGGTCACCCAGCACTTCCCCGGTGCGGATCAGGTCGGCCAGCACTTCGTACGCCAGGTACGGGTACACAGCAGACGCGCCGAAACCGATCAGTACCGCAAAGTGATGCGGGTCACGCGCGGTCGCAGTTTCCACCAGGATGTTACTGTCGCAGCGCAGGCCTTGCTCGGTCAGGCGGTGGTGTACGGCACCGACAGCCAGCGATGCATGCACCGGCAGCTTGCCCGGGGCAATATGGCGGTCGCTCAACACCAGTTGAGTCTTGCCACTGCGCACCGCTTCTTCAGCCTGATCGGCAATGTTGCGGACCGCTGCCTCAAGGCCGAGGCTTTCCTCATAGTTGAGGTCGATCAACTGACGCTCGAAACCTGGACGATCCAGGCTCATCAGCGAACGCCACTTGGCGGGCGAAATCACTGGGGAGCTGAGGATCACCCGCGAGGCATGCTCAGGCGATTCCTGGAAGATGTTGCGCTCGGCACCGAGGCAGATTTCCAGGGACATGACGATCGCTTCGCGCAGCGGGTCGATCGGCGGGTTGGTGACCTGGGCAAACTGCTGACGGAAGTAGTCGTACGTCGAACGCACGCGCTGCGACAACACTGCCATCGGCGTGTCGTCACCCATCGAGCCCACAGCTTCCTGGCCTTGCTCACCGAGCGGACGCAGCACTTGGTCACGTTCCTCGAAGGTGACCTGGAACATCTTCATGTACTGCTTGAGCTGGTCAGCATCGTAGCTGGCCACGCCCTGGTCATCGCTCAGGGTTGCCTGGATACGCAGGGCGTTCTGGCGCAGCCAGCGCTTGTACGGGTGACGCGACTTCAGCCGGTTGTCGATGGCGTCGGTGTCGAGGATCTGCCCGGTTTCAGTGTCCACGGCGAAGATCTGGCCCGGGCCGACACGGCCCTTGGCGATCACATCTTCAGGCTTGTAGTCCCACACGCCGATTTCCGACGCCAAGGTGATGTAGCCGTTCTTGGTGGTGACCCAACGGGCTGGACGCAGGCCGTTACGGTCGAGCAGGCATACGGCGTGGCGACCTTCGGTCATGACCACACCGGCTGGGCCATCCCATGGCTCCATATGCATGGAGTTGTACTCATAGAACGCACGCAGGTCAGCGTCCATGGTCTCGACGTTCTGCCACGCTGGCGGAATGATCATCCGCACGCCACGGAACAGGTCGATACCGCCGGTGACCATCAACTCCAGCATGTTGTCCATGCTCGAAGAGTCGGAACCGACGCGGTTGACCAGCGGGCCGAGCTCTTCCAGATCAGGAATCAGTTCGTTGGCGAACTTGGTCCGACGCGCCTGGGCCCAGTTGCGGTTACCCGTAATGGTGTTGATCTCGCCGTTGTGGGCGAGGAAGCGGAATGGCTGAGCCAGCGGCCATTTCGGCAGGGTGTTGGTGGAGAAGCGCTGGTGGAACACGCAGATCGCAGTCTGCAGGCGCTCGTCGCTGAGGTCCGGATAGAAGGCGGCAAGGTCTGCCGGCATCATCAGGCCCTTATAGATGATCGTCTTGTGCGAGAAGCTGCAGATGTAGTGGTCGGTATCGGCAGCGTTGGCCACCGACGAGCGCCGACGCGCACTGAACAGCTTGATGGCGAATTCCTGATCGCTCAGGCCTTCACCGCCGATGAACACCTGCTCGATTTGCGGCAGGCGCTCCAAGGCCAGACGGCCCAGAACGCTGGTATCGATCGGCACCTTGCGCCAGCCCAGCAATTGCAGGCCCGCGGCAAGGATTTCCTTGTCCATGTTGGCGCGTGCCGCCTGCGCCTTGGCATCATCCTGATTGAAGAAGACCATGCCCACGGCGTACTGCTTGGGCAGGTCGCTGCCGAACTGCTCGCGAGCGACGGCTCGCAGGAACTGATCGGGCTTCTGCATCAGCAGACCGCAGCCGTCACCGGTCTTGCCGTCGGCGTTGATCCCACCACGGTGGGTCATGCAGGTCAGGGCCTCGATGGCCGTTTGCAAAAGGTGGTGGCTGGGTTCGCCCGTCATATGGGCGATCAGGCCAAAACCACAGTTATCCTTGAATTCTTCGGGATGGTACAGACCTGTTTTCATAGACACTTTCTCACCAGGTTCGCCTCTCACCAAGGCAAATCTCTTTTTAGTACAACCACTTACCATCCACGCCGAACGAACGCCAGCTTTGCGGGGGCAAAAGGGCAGTCATTGTTGCACAGCGACAAGGTAGCCCACAAATTAGCGCGACGAAACCACGCAAATCCATGTCGCATTTTTGAATGTTTTTATGAGCACTGCCGTGATAGCGGCTTCGCTTGAGTCTGAAGCGTTTCAGCCTGGACTGCAATGGCTTTTGGCCGTCAGTCTGGGACAGAAAAGCCTGCCGCGCATGGCGCAGCAGGCTTGACCGAAATTCAGGAGACGCTCAGCAGGTGGCGGGGGTGGTGCCACCGAGCTATTTCAGCGGGTCGCTGCCAGCTCTTGTTGGACGCTGGCAACACTACGAGGCCAAGGTTTACCAGCCTGGACCTTGGCTGGCAAGGCCTTGATTGCAGCAAGTGCGGCATCACGGCTGGCAAAGTTGCCGTAGGTAACGACGAACAGCGGCTTGCCCTGCAGGTTTTTCTTGAAGTAGCGATAGTCGCCACCCTGAGAATTGACATAGGCCTGAGCCGTCGCTTCAGAGCTGGTACCGAGGATCTGAACCACATAGTTGCTCGGCTTTTGCCCGGCGTACCAGTTACCACCGGCGGCGGCCTTCGCGACCGGTTTCTCTGCCGGCTTTTCTACCGGTTTCGGCGCCGGCTTGGCTGCGGCGACCTGCACAGGGGCAGGCGCAGGCTTCACTGCAGGTGCAGGCTTCACTGCAGGTGCAGGCTTCACTGCAGGTGCAGGTGCAACCGGCTTGCTGGCAGCGGCGACCGGGGCTTGCTGAGCGTGTGCAGCCGGTTGCACCTGAGTAGACGCTACCGGTTGGGCAGGTGTCGGTGCAGGGCCAGCGGGAACACCAGCAGGGGGGGCGATGGTCGTCACAGTAGGCGGCTGCAATGCAGTTTCGCCAGCAGGCGTACTTTCATCACCGTCCCCCATGCCCGCCGCTTCAGCCAGCGGACCACGCATCACCGGTTGAGACTGCCCCACCAGTGGCAATGGCATAGGCTGCGAGGAGCCAGCAAATTCGATGGCCGGGCCACCATTGTTGGACTGGGCAGTGCTTGGCTGCCCCTGGCCCAATGGCAGCTGTGCCTGCTCTGCAGGCGCTCCGGCAGGCGCCTGGTCGCCCTTCTTGGGCATCAACACCGCCGCTGCAACGGCGACCACTACCACAGCAGACAACGCCAGTACGTGCTTCTTAGGCATTTTGAACCCCATTGATGGTCGCTTCGCCGTCGTGCGGCTGGCAATCATGGCTTCGATCAAGGCATCCCGGGCAACCTGGTTGATTACGCCAGGCCAACCCTCCGAATGCTCGTGAATATCGGCGATCTGCTCACTGGTCAGCACATTGAGGCCACTTCCGGCACCTTCCAGGCGCTGCTCCAGGTACTCCCGGGTTTCATCCTCGCTGTAAGGCTGCAGCTCAATGATGTGGAAGCGCTCCTGCTCGGCATTCAGCGCATCCAGCCCGGCGATCAGTGACGGCTCACCGAACAGGAACACGTGCGGACGCCCCTCAGGAGTGCCCGCAGCCAGTTCCAGCAAGGCTTGGAGTGCCGACTCGTCGAGTTGTTCCGCATCATCGACCAGCAAATAGACTTCCTGCCCGGTCAGTGCCAACTGCACCACCTGAGCGAGAATCTCTGGAACCTCGGCCTTGGCCAGGTTCAACGACTGGGCGACCTGCCCCAGCACACTGGCGGCATCGCTGGCCCCACGTGCCGAGACCACAATGCTCTGTACGGACTGTTTGTTGGTACTGGCGACCAGGGCCTGGCGCAGCAAGGTCTTGCCGCTGCCCAGTGGCCCGGTGACCACCAGCAATAGTTGACTGTAACGCGCCAGGTGATGGAGCTGGCCCAACACCGGCTTGCGCTGGGCCGGGAAGAATTTGAAACCAGGCACCCGCGCAGCGAAGGGGTCGTGGCTCAACTGGTAATGGCCGAGAAAGGCCTCGTCGGCATGCAAACTAGTCATCGAACTCTTATCAACCTCAAAGCTGGGCCACGATCGCGCGGTAATCCGCGTCCAGCGTGGCCTGAAGAATCTCTCTTGGATAGTCGTCGGTAACCACGGCCTCACCCAACTGGCGCAACAGCACCAGCCGCAGGCGACCGTCGAGTACCTTTTTGTCGACTGCCATATGCTCCATGAAATGCGCCGGGGTCATTTCCTGTGGAGGCACCACCGGCAGGCCTGCGCGTTGAAACAGGCGGATGGCCCGATCTCGGGCCTGCTGACTGATCCAGCCCAGACGCATGGACATTTCCAGCGCCATGACTGTGCCAGCGGCAACGGCTTCACCGTGCAACCAGACACCATAGCCCATGTGAGTCTCGATCGCATGACCGAAGGTATGTCCCAGGTTCAGCGTGGCGCGCACGCCGGACTCACGCTCATCAGCGCCGACCACGGCGGCCTTGGCCGCGCAGGAGCGCTGAATGGCAACGGTAAGCGCGGCTTGATCAAGCCGGCGCAGGGCATCGACATTCGCTTCCAGCCAGCCCAGGAACGGCTCATCGCAGATCAGGCCGTACTTGATGACTTCCGCCAGGCCTGCCGAGAGTTCGCGGGCCGGCAGTGTATTCAGGCTGGTGGTATCGATCAGCACTGCATTGGGCTGATAGAACGCACCGACCATGTTCTTGCCCAACGGATGGTTGATACCGGTCTTGCCGCCCACCGAGGAGTCGACCTGCGACAGGAGCGTGGTCGGCACCTGGATGAAATCCACGCCACGCTGGTAGCACGCCGCCGCAAAACCGGCCATATCGCCGATCACACCGCCGCCAAGGGCAATAATGGTGGTCCGACGATCATGACGCGCGGTCAGCAGGGCATCGAAAATCAGCTGCAGGGTTTCCCAGTTCTTGAAGGCTTCGCCATCCGGCAATACCACTGGCAGCACTGAATAAGCGCCCAATGTACGGGTCAGGCGCTCCAGATAAAGGGGGGCAACGGTCTCGTTGGAAACGATGGCAACCTGCCGACCCGCTATGTGCGGCGCCAGCAACTCGGGCTGATCCAGCAAGCCCTCACCAATGTAGATCGGATAGCTACGTTCACCCAACTCGACCTTAAGTGTCTGCATGTTTCCCCACAATGAACTAGGGCGCGGGAGCAATAGCGCGGCCCGCGCAGTAACGAGGTGCCCTGTCACGGCATGACTGGCCGCCGAGGATAGCCTAACGGGGCGGCAACTTCTCCAGGCGTTCGAGAATATCCAGCACCACCATGCGCGGCGGCCGTTCGTCGGTTTCGACGACCAGATCGGCGATCTCCCGGTACAGCGGATCGCGCAGCTCCAGCAAGGCACGCAAGGTCGCAGCAGGATCGGCGGTACGCAACAACGGTCGATTGCGGTCACGCGCGGTGCGCCCGACTTGCTGTTCAACCGAGGCATGCAGGTAAACCACTCGCCCACCGGCATGCAATGCCCGGCGATTGGCTTCACGCATCACAGCACCACCGCCGGTTGCAAGCACAACGCCATCGGCCTCGCACAGCTCGGCGATCATCGCCTGCTCACGATCACGAAATCCCGGTTCGCCTTCCTTGTCGAAGATCCATGGGATATTGGCGCCCGTACGCAGCTCGATTTCCTTATCGGAATCCTTGAACGGCAGACGCAGCTCTTTGGCAAGCAGACGGCCAATGGTGCTTTTGCCAGCACCCATCGGCCCAACAAGTATCAAATTTCGCACAGAATCAACGACTCACAGCAATCGCCTGGTCACTCATGATACGCGGAGTCAGGAAGACCAGCAGCTCAGATTTTTTTTCTTGTACGACATCGCGCTTAAACAGCCGCCCAACATACGGCACATCGCCCAAAAATGGCACCTTATCCACCACTTTACTTTGCACCGTCGAATACACCCCGCCAATCACGATGGTCTCCCCATCACCCACCTGAACCTTGGCGTTGACCTCATTCTTCCGTATCGGCGGCACCTGAGCCTGGGCATTGAGGTAATCAGGCTCATCCTTGGTCACCTTGACGGCCATCACCACACGGTTGTCCGCCATGATCTGCGGCGTCACTTCAAGTGACAGGGACGCCTCGCGAAAGGTGATCGAGGTGGTGCCATTGGCGCCCGACTCCTGATAAGGCACCTCGGTCCCCTTGAGGATCCGTGCAGTTTCTCGGTCAGCAGTCACCACCTTGGGCTGCGAGATGATCTCCCCGTTACCGGATTTTTCCATCGCAGTGAGCTCAAGGTCCAGCAATTGGCTGTCACGAACCAGCCCCAAGCCGATGCCCGAGCTCGCCCGTTCCGCCCCAAGGTCGACAAAAGGCCGCCCCACCTCACCCGGCCCGTAGAGCGCCACGCCAGCACCCAGGCTCAACTCGCCACCCCAGCGAATGCCAAAGCTTTTCTCGTAGTCGACATTGGCCTCAACGATCCTTGCCTCGATCAGCACCTGACGCACAGGCACGTCCAGTTGCGCGACGAGCTGGCGCAACGCGTCAAGGCGCGCCGAAGTCTGGTTCGCGAGAATCGTGTTGGTGCGTTCATCAATCACGATCGCACCGCGCTCAGCGCCTGCTGCATCCCCTGTGAACAAGCCCAGGTAGAGCTCAGCGATATCTGCCGCCCTGGCATGCGTGACCTGCAACACCTCACGCTGCAATGTCGCCAGCCCCGCCAATTCTTCCAGCGGTGCCACCATCAGCACATTACCGTCCAGACGCCTGCCAAGCCCCTTGCTGCGTAACACCAGGTCCAACGCGTGATCCCAAGGCACGTCCTGCAAGCGCAGGGTGACAGTGCCCTGCACCGCATCGCTGGTTACCAGATTCAGCTCGGTGAAATCGGCCAGCACCTGCAACACCGAACGCACCTCGACATCCTGAAAGTTCAGCGACAATGGCTCTCCAACATAAGGACCTGTCGATACAGCCGCGCGCAGATCTGTGTCTGCCACGACTAAAAACAACACCCCAAACACCCAACACCGCTTGCTCATCCATGACCTCCAGTGTCAGCGACCGTCTCCTCGGTCTGCCTGCTTCAACACAAGGGTTCGGGGCCGCTCAAGCCAGCCCCTGCCCTCAATGAACACTTGCTCGACAAGCTCCACTTGATGCTCGCTGATGGCCACGACGCGTCCGTGATCAGGCCCCAAGCGATCCTCCAACTGAATACGGTGTATCGAACCCGCCCCTCTTAGCAGAGCCACTCTCCCCTGCCGACCGCGCAGGCTGCCGACCATTTCAAACTGCTCAAGCGCAAGCCGCTCAAGCAGCGTGCGCGACTCAAGTGGCTCAACAGCAGCAAACGGATCATGTGGCAGTGGCGCTGAAGCGTCGACGATCACCGGCAACGTGGCAGGTTCCAGCGCCTGAGACTGATCGCCAGCACGATAGGTACTGGCAAGCAGGCGCAGCTGCAGTTGCCCCGGTGCCTTCGCCTCCGCCGGGGCCAGTTGCAACGACGTCAAGGTGACGATACGGGACAGCCCGGCCAGACCGGCGAGCAAGGCCGTCAGTTGTGGATAAGCGCCTATGGCGTTCAATTCCAGCGGCTGTTCGACAAAATAGGCATGAGGCACCTCATCAAGCAGCTTGAACTGCTCGACCCAAAGCCCGTCGCCCAGCCGCGCGACATCCTCCAGCAACCGTGCAGCATCGCCCTGCTGCAACCGCTGCCTTGCAGACTCAAGACGGTGCTGCAAGGCATCGATCTGCTGGTGATAGCCCTCCGAAAGCGCGGCCTGCACCGACTTTTCGGCAATTTCGCCCCTGAGCGCTACCTCTCGGCCCATGGAGCGCTCAAGATCCAGCAGCCCATCACGTACCTGAACCCCGTAGCCTAACCCTGTCACGGCAGCCAAGGAGGCTGCCAGCAGCGCGGCCTTCGCCCGCCAGGACCAACTGCCCAGCACGCCCCACTCCAAACCGGCAAGCATTGCCAGCCGGCTCATGGCGCAGGCTCCGAATCAGCCAACTGCACGCCCACCAGCAGCTGGAAGGCCACCCCCGTTCCGATCGACTGCACATCCTGCAGCTCAGGCCTCTGCAAGCCCGGTACGGTGCCAAGGTTACGCAGGAAGCGGGCAACCGCTGCACTTGAAGGGGCCAACCCCGAGACGTTCAACTGCGCAGCCTCAAAGAGCAATCCGGTGAGCTGTACACCCTGCGGCACGGCGTAAACCAAACGCTCAAGCACGTCGAATCCCTGGCCCTCCTGCAACACCTCAACGTCCTGTAACTGCTCCAGCAAGGCATCACGTTGCTCTGCCAGATCGGACAGGCGGGCGATCAACTCATCAAGCTGCTCACTGTCTTGTTGCAACCCGGCATTGCGCGCCTCCTGTCCGCTTAGCCGCCGTTCGACCGCACGATCCACCAGGTACACACCTGCGCCCCCCAGCACGAGGGTTGCAACCAGCATTACCTGCAACTGCTTACCCCGTGCCTGGCGCCTGGCCTCGCGCCACGGCAGCAGGTTGACCCGCCGCATCAGTCAAAGCTCCTGCGCGCAAGGCCGCTGGCAATCGCCAGGCAAGGCGCCGCTGCACGCAATGCGCCATCCCGCACACCGGGCATGCCGTCAAAGGGGTCAAGCACCGAGCAGGCAATACCCAACCTCGGCTGCAACTGCT
The DNA here is from genome assembly GCF_002753995.1 of Pseudomonas sp. HLS-6. Lineage (NCBI taxonomy): Bacteria > Pseudomonadati > Pseudomonadota > Gammaproteobacteria > Pseudomonadales > Pseudomonadaceae > Pseudomonas > Pseudomonas sp. HLS-6. The sequence continues at coordinate 381,971 of NZ_CP024478.1, read as the reverse complement.
CGGCAAGCGCCGCAATGGCACCAGTACCCACCAACAGCAACTGCTCCGGCATTGATCCGCGGCCACGCTCCAGGCTATCCAGCAACCAGTGGTCGAGCGCACGCACAATGGACTCCAACTGCAGGGCCGCATCCCCGCCCCGTAATTCGTCCCGACGGTGTTCACCGGCCTCGCGCAGATGATGAAAGACAAGATGGTCTGTCTCGACCACTAGCACCGCAGACACCTCACCTGACGCCCGACAGGCAACCCGCTGCAAGGCATGGCTGTCGATATCGACAACCTGTGGGCACAGGCCAGCCAGCGCCAGGACCTCCTCGATCACCTCCAGCGCATCCCAGCGGCATACCGCTACCGCCACATCGAGCGCGCCCGGTGCCTGCGCATTGACACCCATCACTTGAAAGTCGATGGCAGCATCATCGAGCGGGTAAGGGATGCTACCTGCAAGCTCGTCAGACAAACGGTTAGCCATTTCCGCCTCACCGAGCCCACGCGGCAACGTCACCTCACAACACATGACCGCCGATGCCGGCAGCGACAGTGCGGCATCAACCGCTGTAGCACCACTGCGCCTGAATGCCTGGGCCAACGCCGCTGCGATCACATCAAGCGCCACCATGCGCCCATCGATCACCGCCCCAGCAGCCAGTGGCTCAATCGCCCAGGCGCGCACTGCGCAACCGCCCCCACGACGCTCCAGTTGCACCAGGCGTACGGCAGTAGCGACAATTTCAATACCCAAAAGTGAACCGGCATCCTTGCCGAAACGTCCAAACATTGGCTTTCCCTATTTTTATAGTCACCATCCACCGCGCAGCGCTTGCGCCAGCGGCAATCGAGCACCTTGACAAGAGCTCGCATAACGCGCCGAGGTGAAATTTGCTTATAATGCCCAGCGTTTTTTGACGTCTGCCGGGCCTGTGCTCAACTCACTCCTCTACCTGGACACCCCAAAGCCTTGATACGCCTGCTGAAGTTCTTCTGGTGGTCTTTCGTCGCAGTCATTTGTGCGCTCGTACTCGGTCTGAGCGGCGCGTTTCTGTATCTTAGCCCCAGCTTGCCCTCGGTAGAGGCCCTCAGAAGCATCCAGTTGCAGATCCCCCTGCGGGTCTACAGCAGTGACGGCAAGCTCATCGCCGAGTTTGGCGAAATGCGTCGTTCACCCATCCGTTTTGCCGACATTCCGCCGCATTTCATCCAGGCATTGCTGGCTGCCGAAGACGACAACTTCGCCAATCACTACGGGGTCGACCCGAGCAGCCTGATGCGCGCTGCAACACAATTGATCAAGTCGGGCCACATCCAGAGTGGCGGCAGCACCATCACCATGCAGGTGGCGAAGAACTTCTTCCTGAGCAGCGAGCGCAGCTTCTCGCGCAAGACCAACGAAATTCTCCTGGCCCTGCAGATCGAGCGCGAACTGACCAAAGATGAAATCCTTGAGCTGTACGTGAACAAGATCTACCTGGGTAACCGCGCCTACGGCATTGAAGCCGCAGCCCAGGTTTACTACGGCAAATCGATTCGTGACGTAAGCCTGGCGCAAATGGCGATGATCGCCGGCCTGCCCAAGGCGCCCTCGCGCTTCAACCCGCTGGCCAATTCGGTACGCGCCAAAGAGCGCCGCGACTGGATCCTCGGCCGTATGTACAAGCTTGGCAAAATCGACGAAGCCAGCTACCTGAGCGCGTTGGCTGAGCCGATCAACGCCAGCTACCACGTACCGACCCCCGAAGTGAACGCGCCCTACATCGCCGAGATGGCCCGCGCCGAGATGGTTGGCCGCTACGGCAGCGACGCCTACACAGAAGGTTTCCGGGTGACGGTTACCGTCCCTAGCGACCTCCAGGAAATGGCCAACAATGCCGTACTGGAAGGGCTGCTCGCCTATGACCAACGTCACGGCTACCGCGGACCGGAATCGCGCCTGCCCGGTAAAACCCGAGCGGCATGGCTGCAGGAACTGAACAAGCAACGACCGCTGGGAGGCCTGGAGCCGGCTATCGTGACCCAGGTTGACAAGAGCGGCCTGCATGTCCTGACCCGCACCGGCGAAGAGCTGCCGGTTGCCTGGGACAGCATGAAATGGGCCCGCCCATTCCTCAGCACCAACAGCCAGGGCCGCAGCCCACAACAACCTGCAGATGTTGCCCAGATCGGCGACCTGATCCGGGTGCAACGCCTGAGCAGCGGCATCCTGAAGTTCAGCCAGGTACCCACAGCGCAGAGCGCACTGGTCTCGCTCGACCCCCACAGCGGCGCTATCCGCGCACTGGTCGGCGGGTTCTCCTTCGAGCAGAGCAACTACAACCGCGCCATGCAAGCCAAGCGTCAGCCAGGCTCAAGCTTCAAGCCATTCATCTACAGTGCTGCACTGGATAACGGCTACACCGCCGCCAGCCTGGTCAACGATGCCCCTATCGTGTTTGTCGACGAATACCTGGACAAGGTCTGGCGCCCGAAGAACGACACCAACACCTTCCTTGGCCCGATCCGCCTGCGTGAGGCACTGTACAAGTCGCGCAACATGGTTTCGATCCGCCTGCTGCAGAGCATGGGCGTCGACACCACGATCGACTACATCACCAAATTTGGCTTCAACAAACAGGACCTGCCACGCAACCTGTCGCTGGCCCTGGGCACGGCAACCCTGACCCCGATGGAGATCGCCACCGGCTGGAGCACCTTTGCCAACGGCGGCTACAAGATCGCCCCGTACCTGATCGAGCGCATCGAGAGCCGTAACGGCGAAACACTGTTCACTGCCAACCCGGCGCGCGTGCCGCAAGGTAATGAAGACCAGAACGGCATTGCCGCCCCCGAAGCCGGGCCAATCAGCGTCGATACCGCCAACCCTACGACCATGGTGCAAGCGCCAGTGATCGCGCCACGTATAATCGATGGCCGCACCGCGTACATCCTTACCAGCATGCTGGAAGACGTGATCAAGCGTGGCACCGGGCGCAGGGCGATGGTCCTGGGGCGAACCGACCTAGCCGGCAAGACAGGCACCACCAACGAAGCCAAGGATGCCTGGTTCTCTGGCTACAACGCCGACTACACCACCACGGTGTGGACGGGCTTCGACCAGCCCGAGACCCTCGGCCATCGCGAGTATGGCGGCACGGTAGCCCTGCCGATCTGGATCAACTTCATGGGCGCAGCGCTGAAGGACAAACCTGCGCACAGCCTGGCAGAGCCGGAGGGCATCCTCAGCCTGCGAATTGACCCGGCCAGTGGTCGTGCAGCGACACCTAGCACGCCAAACGCCTACTTTGAACTGTTCAAGGCTGAAGACTCACCGCCGTCAGTCAACGAACTGGGCAACAGCAACCTGCCGGGCAGCCCGCTGCCCGCAGATGAAGCGGCTCCGATCGACCTGTTCTGACGCCATAGCAACCGTACTCCTACACCGCAGGAGTACGGCTCTTGCAGGCGACGGCGTCATCGTTGGGGTACAAGCCCTATCGCGGCGCCTGCATCGCAGGCAAGCCTGCCCCTACAGGTGCGGGATGCAGGCTTGCCCGCGATGGCTTCTACGGCGCACAAAAAAAGCCCCGGTGCTCACGCGCCGGGGCTTTTTGCTGGAGCGCTACAACGGCTTAGCCGTTGAACACGTCATCCACGCTTTTCAGCGGGTAGTTCTTCGGATACGGCAGGGTTGCTACACCAGTCTCGATCGCAGCCTTGGCCACAGCATCGGAGATCACGGTGATCAGGCGAGCATCCATTGGCTTCGGAATGATGTACTCACGGCCGAACTCCAGCGCGATACCGCCGTAGGCGTCGCACACTTCCTTCGGCACTGGCAGCTTGGCCAGCTCACGCAGGGCGTTGGCAGCAGCGATCTTCATCTCTTCGTTGATGCGCTTGGCGCGAACGTCCAGGGCACCACGGAAGATGAACGGGAAGCCCAGTACGTTGTTGACCTGGTTCGGGTAGTCCGAACGGCCGGTGGCCATGATCACATCGTTACGGGTGGCGTGAGCCAGTTCCGGCGAGATCTCTGGATCCGGGTTGGAGCAGGCGAACACGATCGGGTTGGCCGCCATGCGCTTGAGGTCTTCAGCGCTCAGCAGGTTCGGGCCGGACAGGCCTACGAACACGTCAGCGCCTTCCAGCGCTTCGGACAGGGTGCGCTTCTCGGTAGCGTGAGCGAACACCGCCTTGTACTGGTTCAGGTCGTCACGGCCAGCGTGGATAACGCCAGTACGGTCAACCATGAAGATGTTTTCGATCTGCGCACCCATGCTCACCAGCAGCTTCATGCAGGAGATGGCAGCAGCGCCGGCGCCCAGGCAGACGATTTTCGCCTCGCCCAAGGTTTTGCCAGCGATTTCCAGGGCGTTGATCATGCCCGCAGCGGTCACGATCGCAGTACCGTGCTGGTCATCGTGGAATACCGGGATGTCGCACTGCTCGATCAGAGCACGTTCGATCTCAAAGCACTCTGGCGCCTTGATGTCTTCCAGGTTGATACCACCGAAGGTGATGGAGATACGCTTGACGGTGTCGATGAACGCCTGTGGGCTTTCCGAGTCGACTTCGATGTCGAACACATCGATACCGGCGAAACGCTTGAACAGAACACCCTTGCCTTCCATGACAGGCTTGGAAGCCAGAGGGCCCAGGTTACCCAGGCCGAGGATGGCAGTGCCGTCGGAAATGACTGCTACCAGATTGCCCTTGCCGGTGTACTTGTAGGCCAGCTCTGGATCGCGAGCGATTTCACGTACCGGCTCGGCGACGCCCGGGCTGTAGGCCAGGGCCAGGTCGCGAGCAGTCGCAGTAGGCTTGGTGAGCTCGACGCTCAGTTTCCCCGGACGAGGCTGAGCATGGTATTCGAGAGCGGCAGTTTTCAAATCTGACATGATGGGCATTCCGCTTTTACTGTTCTGACGAGCCGCCGAGGATACGCAAAGAGCAAGGGGCCGACAAGACTGCCCGGTCACTAGTGTCAAGGCCTTTAACCTACGACTTTCCGCCAAGAGCCGCGTCCTGCAAGGCTTTCAGTGTGTACAATTTATTTTAAAAATGTCCACAATTTTTACTTAATCAACCCGCTCGAGCATGCTTGGGTCAGTCAGCGGCAGCAACCAACGCGCCTGCCCCGATTTCAGCCCGCCTTTGCGGGAACGATCCAGCACCCAACCCCGTGCTTCGACCTGACGCCCCTTGAGCCCCTCAAAAAAGGACGATGGGAAGTCACCCTGCAAGCGTGGGCTGACCTGAAGCACCAACCCTTCGTCGATTTCGATCCAGACGCCGCCGCGGTTACGCTCAATGCCCCGAACCCGGCCAGTAATCAGCGCAAAGCCCGACTGTTCGATTTGCCCGGCAGTACGCACTGCAGGTGCGCGCCAAAGCCCCAGCCCCGCCTGGCGAGCCACTCGCTCGGCGTCCTGCTGGCACGTCACCAGCGCAACGTTAGGCGCCACTGCCACGCGATAGCCCAAGCCTTCAGCCAACAACTGCGCCTCAATATTGTCGCCATTGCGTGTGTAGATATGTGCAAGTGTACGCCCATACTTGTCGCGACCTTGCACGCCGGGCTGCAGGCCAATACGCCCGCCACTGGCCTTGACCAACGCTTGCAGGCGTTGCCGGGCAGCTTCGGCAAACGGTTCACTGCTGCGGCCTTTGCGACCGATTTCCGGGGCATTTACCCCAATCAGGCGCACGCTGCGCCCATCCTCCAGACGCACGGTATCGCCATCGACCACCTGCGTGACGCTGACCGACTGTACGCCGGCCGGGGCAGGACAGAACGCCAGGGCGACGCCCTGCCAAATCGCGCCCATAAAAAAGGCGCCCACGAGGGACGCCTTCTTCAGCAGCATTGACAGGCCCACAGGGGCTAGCCTTGCGCGCAATCTTACTTCTTGGCACCGAACATGCCGAAGCGATCGGCGAACTTCTGTACGCGGCCGCCAGTGTCCAGTACTTTTTGCTTACCGGTGTAGAACGGGTGGCACAGCGAGCACACGTCGAGGCTCAGTGGCTTGCACAGAGTCGAACGGGTTTCGATGACAGCGCCGCAGCTGCAGGTGGCAGTAACGGCTTCGTATGTTGGATGAATTTCTGGCTTCATGGTCACTTCCTCGACTGCGTGCCGCCATCCAACACCATTGTTGAATACCGCACGTAATTAGGCGGCGAATAATACCAGAGCCGACGGTCGACGCAAGTTGTCGCTTGCACCGGCGGTCGTCTGCTAGGCTCGGCGGTCCAGGAATCCCCCTTCAGAGAAATTACCGCGTGTCCGACGTCATTCTGCGCCTTGCTCTGCCCTCGCCCCTGCGGCGACTGTTCGACTACAGGGCCCCAGCGAGCATGGCCCGCGTCGAACTGACACCCGGCATGCGCATTCGTGTGCCATTCGGTCGGCGCGAAATGATCGGCATCCTGGTGGAGGTCTGCGACCACAGTGACGTCCCAGCCGACAAGCTCAAGCCCGCCATCGCGCTGCTCGATCCGGTCTCTCCACTGCCGCCAGCCTTCTTCAAGCTGTGCCTGTGGACCGCGCAGTACTACCAGCACAGCCTGGGCGACACCTTCAGCTGGGCGCTGCCGGTGTTTCTGCGCCAGGGTGAACCGGCCGAAGCGCGGCAGGAGCGCTTCTGGCAGATTGCACCTGGCGCACGCCTGGACGACCCGCGCATTGCCCGGGCACCACGCCAACGCGAAGCATTGTCGACCCTGGCCCAGCACCCGCACGGCGTCGCCCACGGCCTGCTCGGCAAACTGGGCCTGAACAAAGACAGCCTTGACCTGCTGCTGAGCAAAGAACTGGTGCAGGTTGAAGTACGCCGCCATGCGCCGCAACAGCGCCATGAGCATTGGCTGGCACAACCGGAACTGCCGCTCAACGAGGAACAGCACGCCGCCTTCAACGCCGTGCGAGCCGGTTTCGACAGCTTCCACGCCTTCCTCCTTGCTGGTGTCACCGGCAGCGGCAAGACCGAGGTTTACCTGCAACTGATCCGTGAAGCCCTGGAAGCCGGCAAACAGGCGCTGATTCTGATCCCCGAGATCAACCTTGGCCCACAGACCCTGGCCCGCTTCGAGCAGCGCTTCAATGCCCGCATCGCCTTATTGCACTCCGCGGTCAACGATCGCGAACGCCTGGATGCCTGGCTGGCGGCCCGCGATGGCGAGGCCGACATCATCATCGGCACCCGTTCAGCCCTGTTCACCCCCATGAAGAACCCGGGGCTGATCATCATTGATGAAGAGCATGACGGCTCCTATAAACAGCAAGAAGGCCTGCGTTACCACGCACGCGACCTGGCACTGGTACGCGCTCGCCAGGAAAACATCCCGATCGTGCTGGGCTCCGCCACGCCATCGCTGGAAAGCCTGCACAATGCCTACACGGGTCGCTACGGCCTGCTGCGCCTGAACCACCGCGCCGGAGGTGCCCAGGCACCGCGTTTTCTGCGTCTGGACGTCAAGAGTCGCCCACTGGATAGCGGCATCAGCGGCCCGATGCAACAAGCCATCGGCCAGACACTCGCAGCGGGGCAGCAGGTACTGGTGTTCCTCAACCGCCGAGGCTTTGCCCCGACACTGCTCTGCCACGATTGCGGCTGGATGTCCGAGTGCCCGCGCTGCGATGCGCGGATGACCGTTCACCAGCGCTCCGGCGAGTTGCGCTGCCACCATTGCGGCTATGAAGAGCGCATGCCTCGCCAGTGCCCACAATGCAACAAGGTCGACCTGCGCCCGGTCGGCGCCGGCACCGAGCGCGCCGAAGAACGCCTGAGCATCCTGTTTCCGGACTACCCGGTGCTACGCGTCGACCGCGACAGCACCTCGCGCAAGGATGCGATGAACCAGTTGTTTGCCACCATCCAGCGCGGTCAGCCGTGCATTCTGGTCGGCACCCAGATGCTGGCCAAGGGTCACCACTTCCCGAGGGTCACGCTGGTTGCCATTCTCGATGCCGATGGTGGACTGTTTTCCGGCGATTTCCGCGCCAGCGAGCGCATGGCCCAGTTGATCGTTCAAGTTGCGGGCCGCGCAGGGCGCGCAGAAGAGCCCGGCAGAGTCATTATCCAGACCCACCTGGCCGACCATCCACTGCTGGTGCAACTGACCGAACAAGGCTACTTCGCCTTTGCCGAGCAGGCCCTGAGCGAGCGCCGTGCAGCCGGCCTGCCACCCTTCGCACACCTTGCCCTACTGCGCGCCGAAGCCCACAAGCCGGGGCAGGCCGAGGGCTTTCTCGATGAAGCCTGCGCCGCCGCCGAACAACTGCTGGCCGAGCACAACCTGCATGGCATCGAGCTGCTCGGGCCAGTACCTGCGCCAATGGAGCGTCGGGCCGGTCGTTACCGCGCACAGTTGCTGCTGCAGGCCAACGCACGCGCGCCGCTGCATCGGCTGATCAATGCCTGGCTGCTATTGTTGGAACACATGCCCAGCGGGCGGCAGGTACGCTGGTCGCTGGATGTGGACCCGGTCGACCTCTACTGACCCATCCGGCCTCATCGTCGACGAGGCCGGTTTGAGTACGTATTGCAGAGGATCGAACGCAAGACAGCCCCAAAGGTTGGCAAGCTCGTGCCAGCAACGGATAATGTTCAGTTTTTCCACCTGCGCATCCAAGCGCCGCCGCGCTTGCGGTCGAAAGAGAATCCCATGAAAGACACCATTCGCCAGCTGATCCAGCAAGCCCTCACCCAACTCGTCACCGACGGTGTGCTGCCTGAAGGGCTTACGCCGGCGATCCAGGTGGAAAACGCCCGGGACAAGACCCACGGCGACTTCGCCAGCAATATCGCGATGATGCTGGCCAAGCCGGCCGGCATGAAGCCACGCGACCTAGCCGAAAAAATCATCGCGGCCCTGCCCGCCGATGCCCAGGTCAGCAAAGTGGAAATCGCCGGCCCCGGCTTCCTGAACTTCTTCCAGAATACCCAGGCCCTGGCGTCACGCCTCGACGCCGCGCTGGCCGACAGCAAACTTGGCGTACAGAAAGCCGGCCCACAACAGAAAGTGGTCGTTGACCTGTCGGCACCCAACCTGGCCAAAGAGATGCACGTTGGCCACCTGCGCTCGACCATCATCGGCGATGCCGTCGCCCGCGTACTCGAGTTCCTCGGCGACAACGTGATCCGGCAGAACCACGTCGGCGACTGGGGCACCCAGTTCGGCATGCTGATGGCCTATCTGGAAGAAAACCCGATCACCAGCGACGAGCTGTCGGACCTGGAAAACTTCTACCGCGCCGCGAAAAAGCGCTTCGACGAGTCCGAAGCCTTCGCCGACCGCGCGCGCGGCCTGGTGGTCAAGCTGCAAGCCGGTGATGCCGAATGCCTGAAGCTGTGGACCCGCTTCAAGGACATCTCGCTGTCGCACTGCCAGAAGACCTACGAGCAGCTCAACGTCAAACTGACCATGGCTGACGTCATGGGCGAAAGCGCCTACAACGACGACCTGATCAACGTGGTCAACGACCTCAAGGCCAAGGGCCTGCTGGTCGAAAGCAACGGTGCCCAGTGCGTATTCCTCGAAGAGTACAAGACCGCCGACGGCGACCCACTGCCGGTGATCGTGCAGAAGGCCGATGGCGGCTACCTGTACGCGACCACTGACCTGGCAGCCGTGCGCTACCGCAGCAACGTCCTCAAGGCCGACCGCGCCCTGTATTTCGTTGACCAGCGCCAGGCACTGCACTTCCAGCAGGTGTTCGAAGTCGCCCGCCGCGCTGGCTTCGTCGGTAACGACATGATCATGGAGCACATGGGCTTCGGCACCATGAACGGCGCCGATGGCCGCCCGTTCAAGACCCGCGACGGCGGCACGGTCAAGCTGATCGACCTGCTCACCGAAGCCAAGGAACGTGCGTACACCCTGGTCAAGGAAAAGAACCCGCAACTGGCGGAAGATGAACTGCGCGCCATCGCCCAGGTTGTCGGTATCGACGCGGTGAAATACGCCGACCTGTCCAAGCACCGCACCAGCGACTACAGCTTCAACTTCGACCTGATGCTCAACTTCGAAGGCAACACCGCGCCGTACCTGCTGTACGCCTACACCCGCGTGGCGGGCGTATTCCGCAAGCTGGGCAAGGACTTCAGCGAAGTTGACGGCCATATCACCCTGCAAGCCGCCCAGGAACACGACCTCGCGGCACGCCTGGCGCAATTCGGCGAAACCCTGAACAACGTTGCTGAAAAAGGTACGCCGCACGTGCTTTGCAGCTACCTGTACGACGTCGCCGGCCTGTTCTCCAGCTTCTATGAGAACTGCCCGATCCTGGCCGCCGAAACGGCCGAACAGCAGCAGAGCCGCCTGCGCCTGGCCGCACTGACCGGTCGCACCCTCAAGCAGGGCCTGGAACTGCTGGGCCTGGAAACCCTGGAGCGCATGTAAGGTGGCAGCCAAGAAAAAGCCCGCCCCCAAGCGCGGCGCCAGCCGCTATCAGGCACCGGAGAAGAAACCGATCCCCGGCTGGCTGTGGCTGGCTGTCGGCCTGACCGTGGGCGCGTTCATTGTCTTTCTGATGAAGCTTGATCCGAGCACCGACGAGGTCAAGCGGAGCAAGCCCGAACAGCAGAAAGCCGAGCGCGCTGCCGAAGCGAACAAGACACCGCCCAGCCCACAGCAACCGGTGAAGCCGAAATACGACTTCTACACCTTGCTGCCAGAGTCGGAAGTCATCGTGCCGCCGGAAGCCGTACCGGAGAAAACCCCGCCGGTACCCGCCCAGCCACAGCAGCCGGTGACACCGGCTGAAGCCGCGAAGATCGACACCGCCAGGGCCCAGGCCGCACTGCTGGGGCAAACGCCGCCACCGCCACCTCCCGTGGTGAAACCGGCAGCGACCACCCAGTTCTTCCTGCAGGCCGGCTCGTTCCGCAAGCAGGCTGACGCCGACAAGGTCCGTGCGCAGATCATCCTGCTCGGCCAGGCCGTGCAGGTCGAGTCCGGCATGGTCCGCGACGAAACCTGGTACCGCGTGCTGGTGGGCCCGTTCAGCAACCGCGAACAATTGACCGTGGCCCAAAAGCAGTTGGCCGGTAGCGGCTTCAACAACCTGCTCTTGCAGCAGCGCCAAAACCGCCAGTAAGCCCCCTCGCCCAGCGGCGCCTTAGCGCCGTTGGGCGTTTCTCAGCGACACCTGGTCGTTCAGGGTCCAGAAGTCGTACAGCACGCCCACCAGAAACAGACCGCCCGTCACCAGGTAGATCAGGCCACTGATCCATTTGCCCTGGTACATGCGATGCACGCCAAACACCCCAAGAAACGTCAGCAGAATCCAGGCGATGTTGTAATCCAAAGGCCCAGAGTGAAAGCGCAAGTCGGCTTCACGGTCCATCGACGGGATCAGGAACAGGTCGATCAACCAGCCGATGCCGAGCAACCCCAGGGTAAAGAACCAGATTGTGCCTGTGACTGGCTTGCCATAGTAAAAGCGGTGCGCACCGAGAAAACCGAAGCACCACAGCAGATAGCCTACAACCTTGCTGTGCGTGTCATGGAAGGGTGGGCTCTGTTGATAACTGTTCATTCGTAGCCTCAGCGGGTTATGTGAAAATTTTCTAAACAAAAATGTGACTTTTCAGTAGCAAGCCGACGTATGGTGCCGTCGAAATCGACCAACGGGGCAGATCCGCGCAAAAAAGCTGTTATAAAGTTGCGCGCTAACCAACAAGAGCCCTGCCTATGCGTCCCCTTTTCAAGACATGGCTGACTATTTGCCTATTATTGCCCCTGGCCGCCCACGCCACCAATCGTGAGCAACGTCTTCCTAATGGCTTCTCTGGCTATACCGCCAATGCCACCGGCGTACACGCCAACAAAGGTTCGGCATCACCGATCCACTATGCCAACCGTAGTGCAAAACCGACAAAATCAACGGCCAACCTGTCGGCCAAGCAAAGCAGCGATGTGCTGAGCCGCGCCGTCAACGCGCTGGGCACCCCCTATCGCTGGGGTGGCAGTAGCCCAAGCAAAGGCTTCGACTGCAGCGGCCTGGTCAAGTACGCCTTCAACGATATCGATGAAGTCGACCTGCCTCGTACCTCCAACGCCATGGCCAGCGGCCACGGCATCAAGGTCGATCAGAAAGACCTGAAACCGGGCGACTTGCTGTTCTTCAACATCAAGAGCCGCAAGGTCAACCACGTTGCCATTTACCTGGGCAACGACCGCTTCATCCATGCGCCACGCACCGGCAAGCGCGTCAGCATTGATACGCTGAACAAGCCTTACTGGCAGAACCATTATGTGGTTGCAAAGCGCGTACTGCCCAAGGACCAGCAACAGCTGAACCTGGCCAAGCGCTAAAACCCACCGGGCGCGCATCCCACCGCCCGGCGCGTATCAGCACTGATCTCCCCCCTTGCCATCAGACCCTGCAGACAACTGTCCAGGGTCTGCATGCCCAGCGCCCCGCCGGTCTGGATTGCAGACTGGATCTGCACCACTTTCCCCTCCCTGATCAAATTGCGAATCGCCGGCGTCGCCAGCATGATCTCGTGCGCGGCCACCCGGCCACCACCTGGCTTGCGCACCAGCACCTGAGACACCACTGCCTGCAGGGACTCGGCCAGCATCGCACGTACCAATTGCTTTTCCTCGGCAGCAAATACATCGACGATCCGGTCAACGGTTTTCGCTGCCGAGCCCGTATGCAGGGTGGCCAGCACCAGATGCCCGGTTTCGGCCGCCGTCAGGGCCAGGCGAATCGTCTCCAGGTCCCTCAATTCCCCGAGCATGATCACATCCGGGTCCTGACGCAGGGCGGCCCGTAGCGCCGCCGCAAAACTGTGACTGTGACGCTGTACCTCACGCTGGCTGATCCGTCCACGCACCGGGCTGTGGATAAATTCGATCGGGTCTTCGACCGTGAGAATATGCAGGGCGCGCTCGCGGTTCAGGTGATCAATCAAGGCTGCCAGGGTGGTGGACTTTCCCGAGCCGGTGGGCCCGGTCACCAATACAAGCCCACTACGCAGTTCGGCGATTTGCCGGAAAACAGCCCCCAGCCCCAACTCAGCCAGGCCACGCACCGATGAGGGGATCAACCGGAATACCGCCCCCACGCCCTGCAACTGCTCGAAGGCATTTACCCTGAAGCGCCCTACCCCCGCCATGGCAAAGGAGAAATCGAGATCCTGAAGGGTTTTGAAATCCTTTTTTTGCTGATCCGTCATGATTTGCGCGATTAACGCCCGCGCCTGATCAGACTCAAGCGGCGGCAAATCCAGTCGCAGCATCTCGCCATCCAGGCGGATCATTGGCACATCACCCGCAGCCAGGTGCAGGTCCGAGGCCCCCTCCTTGACAGCAAGGGCCAGCAGTTCAGTCACATCCATAAGACTCCCCAAACACCGCCAAGCAGGTAGAATGCCGCAGACCCAAAGAGCCGCTGGCATCGATCATGTCCACCATAGCAGACAACATTTCCACCCTCGCCGAGCGCATCCACCGTGCCGCCGAGGCTGCCGGGCGAGATCCGGCCAGCATCAAGCTGCTGGCCGTGAGCAAAACCAAACCTGCCGCCGCCGTGCGCGAAGCCTTCGCTGCAGGCCTGCGCGACATGGGCGAGAACTACCTGCAGGAAGCCCTGGGCAAACAGGCCGAATTGACCGACCTGCCCTTGACCTGGCACTTCATCGGCCCCATTCAGTCGAACAAGACGCGCGCTATCGCCGAGCACTTCGACTGGGTACATTCCGTGGATCGCCTGAAAATCGCTCAACGCCTTTCCGAGCAGCGCCCTGAATCGCTGGAACCATTGAACATCTGTATTCAGGTCAATGTCAGTGGCGAAGACAGCAAGTCCGGCTGCACCCCGGAGGAACTGCCCGCGCTGGCCGCTGCTATAGCGGTGCTGCCACGGCTGCGGCTGCGCGGCTTGATGGCGATACCCGAGCCCACCGAAGACCGCACCGCGCAGGATGCAGCCTTTGCCAAGGTACGCGACCTGCAGGCCAGCCTGGGCTTGCCACTCGACACGTTATCCATGGGCATGAGCCACGACCTGGAGTCGGCGATTGCACAGGGTGCAACCTGGGTGCGCATCGGTACCGCGCTGTTTGGCGCCCGTGACTACGGCCAACCCTGACCCTGCTTTACTCACCTTTTTCGACAAGGACCTGACATGAGCAAGACTCGTATTGCCTTTATCGGTGCCGGCAACATGGCCGCCAGCCTGATCGGCGGCCTGCGCGCACAGGGCCTGGAGGCTGCGCAGATTCGCGCCAGCGACCCTGGCGCCGAACAACGCGCCAAAGTTCACGCCGAACACGGCATCGAGATGTTCGCCGACAATGCCGAGGCCATCGACGGCGCCGACGTGATCGTGCTGGCCGTCAAACCGCAGGCCATGAAAGCCGTTTGCCTGGCCCTGCAACCCAGCCTCAAGCCGAACCAACTGGTCGTCTCGATTGCTGCCGGCATCACCTGCGCCAGCATGAACCAATGGCTTGGCGCCCAGCCGATCGTACGCTGCATGCCCAACACCCCAGCGCTACTGCGCCAGGGCGTCAGCGGCCTGTTCGCCACCGCCCAGGTCAGTGCCGAACAGCGCCAGCAGGCCGAACAACTGCTCTCGGCCGTAGGCATCGCACTGTGGCTGGAACAGGAACAGCAACTGGACGCCGTCACTGCCGTATCCGGCAGCGGCCCGGCCTACTTCTTTCTGCTGATCGAAGCCATGACTGCAGCCGGCGAGAAACTTGGCCTGCCACGTGAAACCGCAGCACGCCTGACCCTGCAGACCGCACTGGGTGCCGCGCAAATGGCAGTTACCAGTGATGTCGACGCAGCTGAATTGCGCCGTCGGGTGACCTCGCCAGCCGGCACCACGGAGGCGGCGATCAAGTCCTTCCAGGCTGATGGATTCGAAGCGCTGGTGGAAAAAGCGCTGGGCGCAGCTGCGCACCGCTCGGCCGAACTGGCCGAACAACTAGGCAACTAAGGAGCCGAAGATGATCGGACTGAACACCGCTGCAATCTACATTCTGCAGACCCTCGGCAGCCTGTTACTGCTGGTCGTGATGCTGCGCTTCATCCTGCAGCTGGTTCGCGCAGACTTCTACAACCCGCTCAGCCAGTTTGCCGTACGCGCCACCCAGCCGCTGCTCAAACCGTTGCGCCGGATCATCCCCAGCCTGTTCGGCCTGGACATGTCGTCATTGTTGCTGGCACTGGCCGTGCAGCTGCTGCTGATGGGCCTGACCTTGTTGCTGGCCTACGGCACCACCGGCAACCCGGTACAGTTGCTGATCTGGTCGATCATTGGCGTCACCGCGCTGTTCTTGAAGATCTTCTTCTTCGCCCTGATCGTCAGCGTGATCCTGTCCTGGGTCGCACCGGGCAGCCACAACCCTGGTGCCGAACTGGTCAACCAGATCTGCGATCCGTTCCTGGCCCCGTTCCGTCGCCTGCTGCCAAACCTCGGCGGCCTGGATATTTCGCCGATCCTGGCGTTCATGGCGCTGAAACTGATCGACATGCTGGTCATCAACAACCTGGCAGCCATGACCGCAATGCCAGAGATCCTGCGCCTGCTGGTCTGATTTCAGGCCTGACGACACCACGCCCGCAGAGGCGGCCTTGCCGACGATGAATTCACATGGCTTCGTCGGCAAGGCCAGCCATCTACCACGCGGCTTGCCCCCCACCCCAGCGGTCTTTAGACTTACGCCTCATTTAAGCGTGAGCAGGGTCGATGTCCACTGTCTTTCCCGAAGATTCGGTCGGTCTGGTAACACCGCAACTGGCGCACTTCAGCGATCCCCTGGCCCTGGCCTGCGGTCGTTCGCTGGCCGCCTACGACCTGATGTACGAAACCTACGGCACACTCAACAGCAGCGCGAGCAACGCCGTGCTGATCTGTCATGCCCTGTCGGGGCACCACCACGCGGCGGGCTACCATAGCGCCGACGACCGCAAGCCCGGATGGTGGGACAGTTGCATCGGCCCCGGCAAACCTATCGACACCAACCGTTTCTTCGTCGTCAGCCTGAACAACCTCGGCGGCTGTAACGGTTCCACCGGGCCAAGCAGCATAAACCCGGCGACCGGCAAGCCTTTTGGTGCCGAGTTCCCGGTGCTCACCGTGGAAGACTGGGTACACAGCCAGGCACGCCTGGCCGACCGGCTTGGCATCAGCACCTGGGCGGCGGTCGTTGGCGGCAGCCTCGGCGGCATGCAGGCGCTGCAGTGGACCATCAGTTATCCCGAGCGGGTACGCCACTGCCTGACTATCGCTTCGGCACCGAAACTCTCGGCACAGAACATCGCCTTCAACGAAGTGGCGCGCCAGGCCATCCTGTCCGACCCGGAGTTTCACGGCGGTTACTTCCAGGAGCACGGGGTAATCCCCAAGCGCGGCCTGATGCTGGCGCGCATGGTCGGGCACATTACCTACCTGTCCGATGACTCGATGGGCGAGAAGTTTGGCCGCGAACTGAAAAGCGACAAGCTCAACTACGACTTCCACAGCGTGGAATTCCAGGTTGAAAGCTACCTGCGCTATCAGGGCGAAGAATTTTCGGGGCGTTTCGACGCCAACACCTACCTGTTGATGACCAAGGCCCTGGACTACTACGACCCGGCCGCCGCCCACGGGGGTGACCTGGCCGCGACCCTGGCCGGCGTCAAAGCCGATTTCTGCGTGATGTCGTTCACCACCGACTGGCGCTTCTCGCCCGCCCGCTCGCGGGAGATCGTCGACGCACTGATGGCCGCGAAGAAAAACGTCTGCTACCTGGAGATCGATGCACCACAAGGCCACGATGCCTTCCTGATCCCGATCCCACGGTACCTGCAGGCCTTCTCCCGCTACATGAACCGCATTGCCCTCTGAGGACCCCATGAGAGCCGATCTGGAAATCATCCAAGACTGGATCCCCGCTGGCAGCCGGGTACTCGACCTTGGCTGCGGTAATGGCGAGCTACTGGCTTCGCTGCGCGCCAACAAACAGGTAACCGGCTACGGCCTGGAAATCGACCCCGACAACATCGCCGAGTGCGTGGCCAAGGGTGTCAACGTCATCGAACAGGACCTCGACAAGGGCCTGGGCAACTTTGCCAGCAACAGCTTCGATGTCGTGGTCATGACCCAGGCCCTGCAGGCTGTCGAATACCCGGACCGGATTCTCGACGAAATGCTGCGGGTCGGTCGCCAGTGCATCATCACCTTCCCCAACTTCGGTCATTGGCGCTGCCGCTGGTACCTGGCGACCAAAGGTCGCATGCCGGTGTCGGACTTCATGCCGTATACCTGGTACAACACGCCGAACATCCACTTCTGCACCTTTGAAGACTTCGAGGCGCTGTGCCGCGAGCGCCGGGCACAAGTACTCGACCGCCTGGCAGTAGACCACTTGCACCGCCACGGGTGGGCAAGCAAGCTTTGGCCTAATCTACTAGGTGAGATCGGCATTTACCGTGTCAACAGCCCGGGCCTGCAGGAACATCAGGTCGCGGTTTAACCCCGCCCTTTTCGAGGAGTACGATCATGCGCCGTCTAGTCCTGTTTCTATGCAGCCTGTGCCTGGCCATCCCGGTCCTGGCTGCCGATGCCGCCAAGCCCGAGCGCAAGGAAGTCTTCGGTGATGTGACCGTTCACTACAGCGTCTTCAACTCCGGCTTCCTGCAACCGGCGACGGCCCAGGCTGCTGGCCTTGTACGCAGCAAGAACCAGGGCGTGCTGAACATCACCGTTCTCAAGGACGGCAAGCCCAGCGCCGCCTCGGTCAGCGGCACGGTCAGTGACCTGACCAGCCGCAAGACCGACCTGACCTTCAAGCAGATCAATGATCAGGGCGCGACGTACTACATTGCCCAGTTCCCGGTGCAGCAGCCAGAAACCTATACCTTCACGGTCACTGTCGGTGCCGCTGGCAAAACCAACAGTTTCAGCTTTAACCAGGAAGTATTCCCAGGCGAATGATGACTTTTCCACAGCTCGTATTGGCCAGCCATAACGCCGGCAAACTGAAAGAACTCCAGGCCATGCTCGGCGACTCGGTTCAACTGCGTTCAATCGGTGAATTCAGTAGCGTAGAGCCCGAGGAAACCGGCCTGTCGTTCGTTGAGAATGCCATCCTCAAGGCCCGTAATGCGGCGCGTATTTCCGGGTTGCCGGCGTTGGCCGACGATTCAGGGCTGGCCGTGGACGCCCTCGGTGGCGCCCCAGGCATCTACTCGGCACGCTACGCCGATGGCCAGGGCGACGCAGCCAATAACGCCAAGCTGCTCGACGTTCTCAAGGACGTTCCGCACGACCAGCGCACGGCCCAGTTCGTTTGCGTGCTGGCACTGGTACGGCACGCTGACGATCCGCTACCCATTCTCTGCGAAGGTCTCTGGCACGGTCGCATCCTGACCGAAGCCAGCGGTGCCAACGGCTTTGGTTATGATCCGCTGTTCTGGGTGCCGGAACGCAACTGCTCGAGCGCCGAGCTGAACCCAATCGAGAAAAATCAGCTGAGCCACCGTGCTCGCGCCATGAGCCTGCTGCGACAGCGCCTGGGCTTGGCATGACCGAGCATTCACCAGCACAGCCTCTGCACCTGAGCGAGGCTGGGTTCAGCTCCCAGGCACCTCGGCTGGCGCTGCCACAGCTGCCACCCCTTGCGCTGTATATCCACATCCCCTGGTGCGTGCGCAAATGCCCGTACTGCGACTTCAACTCTCATGCGGCCAGTGCCGAGCTGCCGGAAGAGGCCTATGTCGACGCACTCCTGGCCGACCTTGAGCAGGAGTTGCCTGCCGTCTATGGCCGGCCGCTGAGTTCGATCTTCTTCGGTGGTGGCACCCCTAGCCTGTTCAGCGCACAAGCACTGGGCCGGTTGCTGGCCGGTGTCGAACAGCGCATCCCGTTCGCCAGTGACATTGAAATCACCCTGGAGGCCAACCCCGGAACGTTCGAGCAGGAGAAGTTCACCGCCTACCGGCAACTGGGCATCAACCGCCTGTCGATCGGCATCCAGAGCTTCCAACAGGCCAAGCTCGAAGCCCTGGGGCGTATCCACAACGGTGAAGAAGCCGTGCGTGCGGCCGACATGGCACGACGGGCCGGGTTCGACAACTTCAACCTGGACCTGATGCACGGTTTGCCCGATCAGTCCCTGGATGACGCCCTGAGCGACCTGCGCCAAGCCATCGCCATGGGCCCGACCCACCTGTCCTGGTACCAGCTGACCTTGGAGCCGAACACGGTGTTCTGGAACCAGCCACCGGTGCTGCCCGAAGACGACATCCTCTGGGACATCCAGGAAGCCGGCCAGGCCCTGCTTGCCGAGCATGGCTACGCCCAGTACGAAGTGTCCGCCTACGCCCAACCCGGGCGTGCTGCGCGGCACAACCTGAACTACTGGAGTTTCGGCGACTTCATCGGTATTGGCGCGGGCGCCCATGGCAAGCTCAGCCACCCGGACGGGCGCATCGTGCGCACCTGGAAGACTCGCCTGCCCAAGGACTACCTGAACCCGGCCAAAGCCTTCAAGGCGGGTGAAAAGCTGTTGCCCGTAGACGAGCTGCCGTTCGAGTTCCTGATGAACGCCCTGCGCCTGACTCAAGGGGTGGACGCGGAGCTGTTCAGCCAGCGTACCGGGCTGCCGATGGAACAGTTGGCGGCGGCACGTCGCGAAGCCGAACAAAAGGGACTTTTGCAGGTCGAACCGACGCGACTGGTAGCCACGCCACGCGGCCAGTTGTTCCTCAACGACCTGCTGCAGTATTTCTTGACCTAAGGATTGCGAATGGACTTGGTACTCGACCTGCTCTCAACCGTTTCCCGCTGGAGCCGCAGTAACCTGTCGGAGATTTCCTTGGCGCTGGTCGGCTGCCTGCTGGTGCTGTTCGGCACGGATATCAAGGGCTGGATCGAACAACGGATCGGCAATCTGGCGGGCGCCTTGCGCGTCCCGTTCATGGCCCTGCTGTGCCTGATCGGCAGTGGTGCAGCGCTGATCTATGCCACACCCTGGGTGGTGCGCGGCCTGAGCCAGTTCAACAACTATGCCCTGGCACCGGTACTGCTGGTGGTACTGGTGCTGATCGGCGTTGTCGCCGACCGCCGCTGACCTGCAGGAGCCGGCAGTGCCGGCTCGCGCAGAGGCTTACGCCAGCTTCTCGAACTTCAAGTCCCAGACGCCATGCCCGAGCCGCTCACCGCGACGCTCGAACTTGGTAACCGGGCGCTCTTCAGGACGCGGTACGCATTTGCCGTCTGCTGCCAGGTTGCGGTAACCCGGTGCAACGTTCATGACTTCCAGCATGTACTCGGCATAGGGCTCCCAGTCCGTGGCCATGTGCAGCACACCACCGACCTTCAGCTTGCTGCGTACCAGCTCGGCGAATGCCGGCTGAACAATGCGCCGCTTGTGGTGACGGCTCTTGTGCCAAGGGTCCGGGAAGAACAGCAGCAAGCGATCAAGGCTGTTGTCAGCCACGCACTTGTTCAGCACTTCGATGGCATCGCAGTCATACACCCGCAGGTTCTTCAGGCCCTGGGTCAGCACGCCATTGAGCAGCGCACCGACACCCGGCCGGTGCACTTCGACACCGATGAAGTCCTGTTCAGGCGCAGCAGCAGCCATTTCCAACAGGGAATGGCCCATGCCGAAACCAATCTCCAGCGTGCGCGGAGCGGCGCGACCGAAAACCTGGTCGAAATCCACCGGGCTGTCGCTCAGCGGCAGGACAAACAGCGGCGCGCCCTGGTCCAGGCCACGCTGCTGGCCTTCAGTCATGCGGCCGGCACGCATCACAAAACTCTTGATGCGGCGGTGTTGACGCTCTTCGCCTTCAGTAGAGATCGGCGGTTGTTGCGATTCAGTCATCGGGGGCTCTTACTTGATCAGACCATCCAGCGGCGACGAGGCGCTGGCATAGAGTTTTTTCGGCATACGACCGGCCAGGTACGCCAGGCGGCCGGCAACGATTGCATGTTTCATGGCCTCGGCCATCATGATCGGCTGCTGAGCATGGGCAATCGCCGAGTTCATCAGCACGGCCTCGCAACCCAGCTCCATGGCAATGGTCGCGTCCGACGCGGTACCGACACCGGCATCGACCAGCACAGGCACCTTGGCTTCTTCCAGGATGATTTGCAGGTTGTACGGGTTGCAGATACCCAGGCCGGTGCCGATCAGGCCCGCCAGCGGCATCACGGCAATGCAGCCAGCTTCGGCCAGTTGCCGGGCGATGATCGGATCATCGCTGGTGTACACCATCACGTCGAAACCGTCCTTGACCAGCACTTCGGCGGCCTTCAGGGTTTCGATCACATTGGGGAACAGGGTCTTCTGGTCCGCCAGTACTTCCAGCTTCACCAGGTTGTGCCCATCGAGCAGTTCGCGGGCCAGGCGGCAGGTACGCACGGCTTCGACGGCGTCATAGCAACCGGCGGTGTTCGGCAGGATGGTGTAGCGGTCTGGCGGCAGCACGTCGAGCAGGTTCGGCTCGCCCGGGTTCTGGCCGATGTTGGTACGGCGCACGGCGACGGTGACGATCTCAGCCCCCGAGGCCTCGATGGCCAGACGGGTTTCTTCCATGTCACGGTACTTGCCGGTACCCACCAGCAGGCGCGACTGGAAGGTACGGCCAGCCAGGGTGAAAGGCTTGTCGCTACGAACATTGCTCATCGGAAATCCTCTTGGGGGTTGAGGGGCTTGCAGGTGAATCGCGGGGCGGCCTAGCCGCCACCAATGGCGTGGACGACTTCGACCTGATCGCCTTCGCGCAGGGCGGTGGCGGCGTGCTGACTGCGCGGCACGATATCCAGGTTGAGTTCCACTGCAATCCGGCGGCCGACCAACTCCAGCCGGGTCAACAATGCCTCGACGGTCGTACCGTCAGGCAGCTCATAGGGTTCACCGTTCAATTGAATGCGCATGCGGACGGCAGCCATTATTTTCAGGGGGCCAGCATTCTAGCCCCGATCCACGCGGATGACCAAGGCAAAGCAGCGCCATTCGTCCCGGTTTTCGACCGATCAGTCAACTCAGGCGCCAGGCGGCAAGCCCCAGGCACAACCAGCCCGCGAGGAACGCCACACCGCCCAGTGGCGTGATGATGCCCAACTTGCCGACGCCGGTGAGTGTCAGCAGGTACAGGCTGCCAGAGAACAGCACGATACCCAGGCTGAACAGGCCGCCGGCCCAGCCCACCAGGCGCCCGGGGAGCTGCGTGGCAAGCAACGCTACCGCCAGCAGGGCCAGGGTGTGAATCAGTTGATACGTGACCCCGGTTTGAAAGATCGCCAGGTACTCACTGCTCAAGCGTGCTTTCAGGCCGTGCGCGGCAAAGGCGCCAAGGGCGACACCGGTAAAACCGAAAAAGGCAGCGAGCAACAAGAAACTACGAAGCATAAGACAACTCCCAGTCAGGACCATGGCGAGGCAGAGGGTCTGTATAATGGCCCGCTCCATCGGTTCGGCCAAGCCATCTCTCCTATGCTGTCATCCCTACTGCGTCGCCTCACTCGTGCCCTGCTCTGGTTCGCGGCCGGCAGTGCCCTGCTGGTGCTGCTCTTTCGCTGGGTGCCGCCACCGGGCACTGCACTGATGGTCGAGCGCAAGGTTGCCTCCTGGTTCAACGGCCAACCGATAGACCTGCAGCGCGACTGGCAACCCTGGGAACAGATCTCTGACGATCTGAAAGTGGCGGTGATCGCCGGAGAAGATCAGAAATTCCCTGAGCATTGGGGCTTCGATTTCACGGCAATCCAGGCCGCGCTGGCCCACAACGAACGTGGTGGCAGCATCCGCGGGGCCAGTACGCTGAGCCAGCAGGTGGCGAAGAACCTGTTTCTCTGGTCGGGGCGCAGTTGGTTGCGCAAGGGGCTGGAAGCCTGGTTCACGGCGCTGATCGAAGTGTTTTGGTCGAAAGAGCGCATCCTTGAGGTGTACCTCAACAGCGCTGAATGGGATGACGGGGTGTTTGGCGCACAGGCCGCCGCCCGACACCACTTCGGTGTCAACGCCCGTAACCTGTCCCAGCAACAGGCCAGCCTGCTTGCTGCCGTGCTGCCCAGCCCACGCAAATGGAGCGCCAGCCACCCCAGCAGCTACGTCGCGCGACGTGCCAGCTGGATACGCCAGCAAATGCGCCAGTTGGGCGGCAGCAGTTACCTGAGCCTGCTCGACAGCCGACGTGCGGCGCCCTGGAATCAGTAAGCCGCTGCCCTGTATCACTGACAAACCAGTTGCCACAGGATGTGAACAAGGCCATGTGGTACAGGTCGCCTTGTTGAGCAAACGCCCGCAAACAAAAGCCCCTGGCCTTTCGGTCAGGGGCTTTGTTTGTGGGGCTTGGCGTAGCGCCTTACAGCCCGTCGAGCAGGGCCTTGTTGCGTACCGCACCCTTGTCGGCGCTGGTGGCCAGCAGGGCGTAGGCTTTCAGCGCAGTGGTCACTTTGCGTGGGCGCACTTCAACCGGCTTCCAGCCTTTCTTGTCCTGCTCAACCCGGCGTGCGGCCAGTTCGGCGTCGTCCACCAGCAGGTTGATCGAGCGGTTCGGGATGTCGATCAGCACTTTGTCGCCATCACGTACCAGGCCGATTGCACCACCGGCTGCCGCTTCTGGCGAAGCATGGCCAATCGACAGGCCCGAGGTACCACCAGAGAAACGACCGTCGGTCAGCAGCGCGCAGGCTTTGCCCAGGCCTTTGGACTTCAGGTACGAGGTTGGGTAGAGCATCTCTTGCATGCCCGGACCACCTTTCGGGCCTTCGTAACGGATGATGACGATGTCACCTTCCTTCACTTCGTCGGCGAGGATGCCACGTACCGCGCTGTCCTGGCTTTCGAAGATCTTCGCGTTGCCTTCGAACACGTGAATCGACTCATCGACGCCGGCAGTTTTCACCACGCAGCCGTCCAGGGCGATGTTGCCGTAAAGCACAGCCAGGCCGCCTTCTTGCGAGTAGGCGTGCTCAACGCTGCGAATGCAGCCGTTTTCACGGTCGGCGTCGAGGGTTTCCCAACGGGTCGACTGGCTGAAGGCGGTCTGGGTCGGAATGCCGGCCGGGCCCGCGCGGAAGAAGGTATGCACCTCGGGGTCATCGCTCTGGGTGATGTCCCACTTGGCAATGGCATCGGCCATGGTCTTGCTGTGTACGGTCGGCAGGTCGGTGTGCAACAGGCCACCACGGGCCAGTTCACCGAGGATGCTGATGATGCCACCGGCGCGGTGCACATCTTCCATGTGGTACTTCTGGATGTTCGGCGCCACTTTGCACAACTGCGGCACTTTGCGCGACAGGCGATCGATGTCGCGCAGGTCGAAGTCGATTTCGGCTTCCTGAGCCGCGGCCAGCAGGTGCAGGATGGTGTTGGTCGACCCACCCATGGCGATGTCCAGGGTCATGGCGTTCTCGAACGCCTTGAAGCTGGCGATATTGCGCGGCAGAACGCTCTGATCGTTCTCGCCGTAGTAACGCTTGCACAGCTCGACGATGGTCCGGCCAGCCTGCAAGAACAGTTGTTCGCGGTCGCTGTGGGTGGCCAGGGTCGAGCCGTTGCCCGGCAGGGCCAGGCCCAGGGCTTCGGTCAGGCAGTTCATCGAGTTGGCGGTGAACATGCCGGAGCAGGAACCACAGGTCGGGCAGGCGCTGCGCTCATACTCGGCGACCTTTTCATCGGAGGCCGAGGAGTCGGCTGCGATGACCATGGCGTCGACCAGGTCCAGGCCGTGGCTGGCCAGCTTGGTCTTGCCGGCTTCCATCGGGCCGCCGGAAACGAAGATCACCGGGATGTTCAGGCGCAGGGCGGCCATCAGCATGCCGGG
The DNA here is from genome assembly GCF_002753995.1 of Pseudomonas sp. HLS-6. Taxonomy (NCBI): domain Bacteria; kingdom Pseudomonadati; phylum Pseudomonadota; class Gammaproteobacteria; order Pseudomonadales; family Pseudomonadaceae; genus Pseudomonas; species Pseudomonas sp. HLS-6. The sequence goes on along the minus strand of NZ_CP024478.1, from coordinate 357,206 downwards.
GGTGATCTTGTCGCAGTTGGAGATGCAGACAATGGCGTCAGCGCAGTGAGCGTTGACCATGTACTCGACCGAGTCGGCGATGATCTCGCGGCTTGGCAGCGAGTAGAGCATGCCGTCATGGCCCATGGCGATGCCATCATCGACCGCGATGGTGTTGAATTCCTTGGCCACGCCACCGGCGCGTTCAATCTCACGGGCGACCAGTTGGCCGAGGTCCTTGAGGTGGACGTGGCCCGGTACGAACTGGGTGAACGAGTTGGCAATGGCGATGATCGGTTTCTTGAAATCGTCGTCTTTCATACCCGTGGCGCGCCACAGGGCGCGTGCGCCGGCCATGTTGCGGCCGTGGGTGGACGTTTTCGAGCGGTAATCTGGCATGGAGCACTCCTGGCGGCTAAGCAGGTAACAAAAAGGGGAGTGAGCGTCTCTTGTCCTTTGCACCGAAGGCAGGTGGCCGCTGGTGCGGATGAAGCCGAGAACGCCGCGGGATCGCCGTGCGCTCGGCCAGAGCTCATAAACCCGCCGGGGATGACTGGCGATGAATAGGCCGATTCTACACGGCTGGCCGCGGGAAGGAATGGCGCTATAGCGGGTTGGTGCGTCAGCGGTGCCTCGAAGGGGAAAATCTGGCGGCACTTGGTTAGACTGCCGCCCTTCGCAGCTCCCCCGGCAAAAGGACTTGGCATGCCCGCGTTATCCCCTTCGTTGTATTTCTATCTGCTCGTTGGCGCCCTTCAGGGGCTGTTGCTCTTGAGCGCACTTTGGCTGGAGATCCCCTGGATCAGCACCATGCTGGTGACACTGGCTACCGTCGGCGGGATCAACCTGCAACTGCTAGGGCGTTCAGTACTGCAGCGTGGCACCTGGGTACTGGTTGCACTGATGACACTGGTGATGACGGCGATCAGCGGCTGGGTCTTTTCCGAAAACGGCTCGCAGTGGTTGCAAGGGTCCTGGGTGGTCTGCGCGAGCCTGCTGGGCTACATCGGCTGCGCCTTCATCGCCAGTTGGCCAACCCGTGAAGGCCGCTGGCCACGCTATGAAGACCTGTTCAGGCATGCCTGGAACAACATTTTCATCGTGCTCCTCGCCCAGCAACTGGTCATGGTGGTGATGCTGCTGGCGTTGTTGTGTGGTGCGCTGTTCAAGATGCTGGGCGTGCCGCAGGTCAAGGCGGTGCTCGAGTCACCGCTGTTCCTCGCGATCGCCCTGACACTGGTGTTTTCCCTCGGCATGCGCATAGGCCGCGAGAAAGAGACGGTCATTGGGCTGCTGCGTGGCGTGCTTCTGGCGGTGTGCCGCTTCCTGCTGCCATTCGGAGCACTGATGACCGTGCTGTTCATCCTGACCTTGCCATTCAGTGGCCTGCAACCTGTCTGGGATACCGGTTCTTCGACCCTGATCCTGCTGTGCCTGGTGGGGCTTAACCTGTTTCTGGTCAATGGTGTGTTCCAGGACGGTCACGACAGCGCACCATACGCCAGAGGCTTGCGGCTTTTGGTGGAGTTGTCCCTGCTCTGCTTGCCGGTGCTGGTCGTACTGGCAGGCTACTCGACCTGGCTGCGCATTGAGCAATACGGCCTGACGCCACAGCGTTTCATGGCGATCCCGCTGCTGCTGGTCGCGCTGCTGTATAGCCTTGCGGCGGTGTGGGCGGTTGTTCGCCGGCAGTCGGTGTGGCTGGGGCATCTGCGTACCAGTAACCCGCCCATTGCCCTGTTTGGCTGCGTGGTGTTGGTACTGGTGCATACGCCACTGGTGAGCCCTGAGACCTGGAGCGCAAAGCACCAGGTGCAACGCCTGCTCAGCGGGCGTACAGCGGTGGCGGACTTCGATGCCTGGACCCTGCGCTACCGGCTTGGTGCGCCTGGAATCGAGCAGCTCGAATGGCTCACGGCCGAAGTGGACCGCGGGCAGATTCTGGACGCTCAAGGGCGCGAGCAGCTGCGTGAGATTTTGAAAGAGCCGACCTACCGCTCGAACTCGGCAGAATTTGACGGCCGTGATAACGCCTTGAAGATCGAGTGGGTCGGCAATACCGAGGACGGTGTCGAGACGATGCTGAAAGGCGCGTTCATCGGCATGCATTGCCAGGGGGCTGGTTGCGTACTGCACGCCATGGACCTGAACGACGACGGTCGCAACGAGGTGCTGCTCGTGTCCAAGGAGGAATGGGCGTTCAAGGCTTACATTCTGGAGCGTGATGAGCACGGCGAGTGGCGAGCGGCTGCAGACCTGGAGGGGCAGGACGACCCGGCGCGCGTGATCGAGTTGATCCGCCAGGGTGCGCTAAAGCCGGTCAAACCACGCTTTAACACGTTCAACATCGACGGTGTGGAACTGAGCGCATTGCCAACGCACGACTAGGTGTTGAGCTGCCGAGCAGCCCAACACCGGCACCGCATGTTAGCTGTTAGGCAGCAAACGGCAGGTCAGGCTCTTGATGTAGCGGGTTTCCGGAATCGCCGGGTGTACCGGGTGATCCGGGCCCTGGCCGCCACGTTCCAGCAACTGGATGTTGCGGTCCAGGTGGCGGGCGCTGGTCAGCAGAATGTTCTGCAGGTCGTCTTCAGGCAGGTGCATCGAGCACGACGCGCTGACCAGGATGCCGTCCTTGGTGAGCAGGCGCATGGCTTGCTCGTTCAGGCGACGATAGGCGCCCTCGCCGTTCTTCAGGTCTTTCTTGCGCTTGATGAACGCCGGTGGGTCGGCCACGATCACGTCGAAACGCTCTTCGGCAGCTTTCAGTTCTTTCAGTGCTTCAAATACATCACCTTCGACGCAGGTGACCTTCTCGGCAATACCGTTGAGTGCAGCGTTACGCTCAACGCCGTCCAGGGCGAAGCCCGAAGCGTCGACGCAGAACACTTCGCTGGCGCCAAAGGCACCGGCCTGCACGCCCCAGCCACCGATGTAGCTGAACAGGTCGAGAACACGCTTGCCTTTGACGTACGGCGCCAGGCGCGCACGGTTCATGCGGTGGTCATAGAACCAGCCGGTTTTCTGGCCTTCCATCACCGGCGCTTCGAACTTCACGCCGTTTTCTTCCAGTGCAACCCACTCGGGCACCAGGCCGAATGCGGTTTCCACATAGCGATTCAGCCCTTCGGCATCACGTGCAGCGGAGTCGTTCTTGAACAGGATGCCACTTGGCTTGAGCACCTGGATTAGCGCAGCAAGGATGTCGTCGCGGTGCAGTTCCATGGTGGCCGAAGCCAGTTGCACGACCAGAATGTCGCCGAAACGGTCGACCACCAGGCCCGGCAGCAGGTCGGAATCACCGTAGACCAAGCGGTAGTAAGGCTTGTCGAACAGGCGCTCACGCAGCGACAGGGCCACATTCAGGCGGTGCACCAGCAGCGACTTGTCCAGCGGCAGCTTGGCATCACGCGACAGCAGGCGAGCACAGATCAGGTTGTTCGGGCTCATCGCGACGATGCCAAGGGCTTTACCGCCCGCGGCTTCCAGCACGGCCTGATCACCGGCCTTGAAGCCATGCAGCGGGGTCGCGGCGACGTCGATTTCGTTGCTGTAAACCCATAGATGGCCGGCGCGCAGGCGGCGGTCGGCGTTGGCTTTGAGGCGAAGGCTGGGCAGGGACATGACGTCGCTCCGGAAAAAAGAGCGGGAGTATAACGCGTCGACGAGGTTCAACGCGTGGCCGAGGATAAATAGCCGCCAAGTGGTGAACCGAGGTGGCAATTAGTTGCAATTGCGCCATCTGCCGGTGTTCCTTGGGCGCAGGGCAAGGTTAAAATCGCCGCTCAGCCCCGAGTGTGTACTTATGTCCCAAGAGCTCTCCTCCGAACAGATTCAGCAGGCCCTGCAGGGCATCAGTGTACCGCCCCAGCCGCAAATCATGGTTGATCTGCAAATGGAGCAGTACATGCCTGATCCAGACCTGGAGATGATCGCCAAGCTGATTTCCCAGGACCCGGGGCTTTCTGGGGCACTGCTCAAGCTGGTCAACTCAGCGCATTTCGGCCTGACCAACAAGATCGCTTCGATTCAGCGCGCGGTGAATCTGCTCGGTAGCCGTTCGATCATCAACCTGATCAATGCGCAGTCGATCAAGGGCGAGATGAGCGATGAAACCATCGTCACCTTGAACCGTTTCTGGGACAACGCCCAGGACGTGGCCATGACCTGCATGACCCTGGCCAAGCGCTTGGGCTCACAAGCGGTGGACGAGGCCTATGCCCTGGGGCTGTTCCACGACTGTGGCATCCCGCTGATGCTCAAGCGTTTCCCTGAGTACATGAGCGTGGTCGAAGACGCCTACGCCAGCGCCGGGCCCGGCCAGCGGGTGGTCGATACCGAAAACCAGGTGTTCAACACCAACCATGCCGTGGTCGGCTACTACACCGCAAAGTCGTGGCGCCTGCCGGAACACCTGAGCAATGCCATTGCCAATCATCACAACGCCCTGGCGGTATTCAGTGATGAATCGGCGCGTAACAGCCAGTTGAAGAACCTGCTGTCGATCCTGAAGATGGCCGAGCATATTTGCGCTTCGCACCGGGTGCTGGGTGGCCAGAGCGAAGACCATGAGTGGAACACCATCAGCCATCTGGTGCTCGATTACGTCGGCTTGCCTGAGTACGACTTCGAAAACCTCAAGCAAACCATCCGCGACCTGGGTGGGCATTGATCGATGCCTGAATTGCCAGAGGTCGAAACAACACGACGCGGGATCGCACCCTATCTGGAAGGTCAGCGGGTCAAACGGGTGATCGTGCGTGACCGGCGCCTGCGCTGGCCGATCCCCGAAGACCTTGATGTTCGCCTCTCAGGCCAGCGTATCGTCAGCGTCGAACGGCGGGCCAAGTACCTGCTGATCAACGCCGAAGTCGGTACATTGATCAGTCACCTGGGCATGTCCGGCAACCTGCGGCTGGTAGAAATCGGCCTTCCAGCGCTCAAGCACGAGCACGTGGACATCGAGCTGGAGTCTGGGCTGGCACTGCGTTACACCGACCCCCGGCGCTTTGGCGCGATGCTCTGGAGCCTCGACCCGCTGCACCATGAACTGCTGATCAAGCTGGGGCCTGAGCCGCTGACCGATCTGTTTGGCGGTGAGCGCCTGTTCCAGCTATCGCGGGGACGCTCGATGGCGGTCAAGCCATTCATCATGGACAACGCGGTGGTGGTGGGCGTCGGCAATATCTATGCGACCGAGGCGTTGTTTGCCGCCGGCATTGACCCTCGACGCGAAGCGGGGAGCATTTCCCGGGCGCGCTACCTGAAACTGGCTATCGAAATAAAACGAATCCTGGCCAGTGCCATCGAACGTGGCGGTACCACCTTGCGTGACTTTATCGGTGGCGACGGCCAGCCTGGCTATTTCCAGCAGGAACTGTTCGTTTACGGGCGCGGGGAAGAACCGTGCAAGGTGTGTGGCAGCACCTTGCGAGAAGTACGCCTCGGGCAGCGCGCCAGCGTGTACTGCCCACGCTGCCAGAGCTGAGCCGCCTCAGCGCGGGCTGAATACCTCGGAGGTGCCCAGCCCGCGTGGATCGCTGGCCGCCTCCAGGGTGTGCCCGGCCTTATCCCAGAACAGCACCTGTTGATTGCCATAGGCGCGGCCCACGTCCTTGAGCGTGTAACCACGCGCCTGCAACTCGCGCTGCTGCTCGGCACTGAACGCCCCCGGCTCGTGTTCAACCACGTCCGGCAGGTACTGGTGGTGGTAGCGCGGTACCGCTGGCCAGGTGGCCACGGGCCGGCCATCAAGAAACGCCATGACCGATAACAGCACCATGCTCGGGATGCGGCTGCCGCCAGGCGTACCAAAGGCGGCGAACTGGCTGGGGCTCTCGATAAACGTGGGGCTCATGCTCGACAGCGGGCGCTTGCCGGCGGCTACCGCATTGGCCTGGCTGCCGGCAAGCCCGTAGCTGTTGCTGCCGCTGGGGTCTGCTGCAAAGTCGTCCATTTCATTGTTCAGCACCACACCCGTACCAGGGGCACTGTAGGCGGCACCAAACGGCAGGTTGACCGACAAGGTGGCCGCTACCGCATTGCCTTCGGCGTCGATCACCGCGAAATGAGTGGTGTGGTCGCCTTCGCGCCAGGCCGGCGCTGGCGGCAAATCGGCACTGGGGGTCGCCTTGTAGGTATCAATGCCATCGGCCAACCCCTGCAGGTAACCGCGCGAAAGCAACTGGGGGATCGGGTTACTGACGTAATCCGGATCGCCAAGCAGGCCACGGTCTCGGTAGGCGCGGCGCAGCACTTCAAGCACGTAATGACTGCGCTGTACGCTGTCGGCGCTCTGCCAGGGCAGGCGCTGAAGCATGGCCAGGCTCTGTGCCAGGGCCACACCACCGGCAGACGGCGGTGGTGCGCTGATCAGCTCGCGGTGCTCAGCCAGCGGGTAGCGCAACGGTTCACGGTGAACGACGCGGTAGTCGTTCAGGTCGTCCTGGCGCCAGATACCGCCTGCACCCTGCACGCCACTGAGCAGTGCCTTGGCCGTGGCGCCGGCATAGAAGCCGTCATGACCCTGCTCGGCCAAGCGTGTCAGGGTGACGGCCAGTTCAGGCTGGCGGATGAACGTACCCAACGCCGGGACGTCACCGTCTTTCAAGAACAAGCGCGCACTTTCCGGGTCGTCACGCAGGGCAGCCAGGCGCATCTGGGCACGGTCGCGGTAAACCCGGTCGACAGCAAAACCCTGATTGGCCAGGCGAATGGCCGGCGCCAGCGAGCGGTTTAGCGGCAGCCTGCCGTAGTTGGCAGCGAGGTCGGCCAGCGCGGCAGGCAGGCCTGGAATAGCGGCAGCCAGCGGCCCATTGATCGACAGGCCCGGTTGAACCTTGCCGTCCTTGAGGTACAGGGTCGCGGTGGCCTTGCCCGGCGCACGCTCGCGGGCATCGATGAACTGATAGCGGGCCGGTGAGCCGGGTTGGCGCAGCAGGAAGAACCCGCCGCCACCCAGCCCCGAGCCATAAGGCTCAACCACCGCCAGGGCGGCACTCACGGCAATTGCCGCATCGAACGCGTTACCGCCCTGCTCCAGCATTTCCCGGGCGGCTGCCGTGGCTTCCGGGTGCGGGCTGGCAATCGCCGCCCGCCCCGGGCCGTCGGCCAAGGCCTGCGTGGCACACAGCGCCAGCGCGGCGCCAAGCAACAGTGAGCGAAGCGCGGCGCTACCGGTCATCAGGCCTTGCCGGTGATCTTGCGGTACTTGATCATCAGCTCTTCATGGGTTTCTGGGTGGGCTTCATCCAGCGGGATGCAGTCAACCGGGCAAACCTGTTGGCATTGCGGTTCGTCGTAGTGACCGACGCACTGGGTGCACAGGTTCGGGTCGATCACGTAGATCTCTTCGCCCTGGGAAATAGCGGCGTTCGGGCACTCGGGTTCGCAGACGTCGCAGTTGATGCAGTCGTCGGTGATGATCAGGGACATGGGGACTCCGGCCTGGGCATCTGGCCCTGGCATGTGAAAACCAATGGCGTAATTGTGCCGCATTAGCGCCCGCGATGCACGCGGGCGCTCGGTTCAGGCCGGAAGAATCACTTCTTGAAGCGTTGGGTCAGGGCGTCGGCCACCGCTGGATGAACGAACTTGCTGATGTCTCCACCCAAGGCTGCGATTTCACGCACCAAGGTGGAGGAGATAAACGAATAGCGTTCGGAGGGCGTCAGGAACAGGCTCTCGACATCCGGGGCCAATTGGCGGTTCATGTTCGCCAGCTGGAACTCGTACTCGAAGTCGGACACTGCGCGCAAACCTCGCAGGAAGACATTGGCTTGCTGCTCCTTGGCAAAATGCGCCAGCAGCGTGGAGAAGCCGATGACTTCGACATTGGGCAGATGACGGGTGACCTCGCGCGCCAACTCGACCCGTTGTTCCAGTGGGAACAGCGGGTTCTTCTTGGGACTGGCGGCAACCGCGATAATCACGTGGTCGAACAGGCGCGAGGCGCGTTCGACCAGATCGCCATGGCCCTTGGTAATAGGGTCGAATGTCCCTGGGTACAACACTCGGTTCATCGCGTCGTCCTGGCAGGAGTGCGTTGGGGAGTCGGATGGTAGCGCAGCCTCTGCAGTCGGCCAAGTCGCATGCACAGGCTGATGGCACTATAGACAGCATGAATAAGGCTTGTCACCCGCCTTTCGACAGGCGCTTGGCCAAGGCATCACTGAGCCTGGCGCTCAGGCCATACACCGATAACTGTGGGTTGGCGCCAATGCTGGTAGGGAACAACGAGCCGTCGTGAATCGACAGATTGGCCAACTGATGATGCTGGCCAAGGCTATTGCACACCGCCTGGCGCGGGTCTTCACCCATGGCGCAGCCACCCATGACATGGGCGCTGCCCAAGCGGACAAGAAAGCGTTCGAGGTTCAGGCCGTCGATCATCAGCCGGGCTTCGGCCAGGCTTTTCACGTAATGCGCGTCACTGTGCAGCGGCAGCACCGCCTCGGCCCCAGCGGCGAACTGGATCTCGGCCATGCTGTGGAAGGCGCGACGCAGGCCATCCCAGGTGTAATCGGATATCGAATAGTCGAGCACGGGTGAACCATCATCACGCAGCGACACCTCGCCACCGACACTCTGTGGATGGAAGCCGTCACGCATGAGTGCCAGCATGACATGGGTGTTCGGCAGTTGCGCCATGCGCAGGGCATTCTCGCGACCAAAGTGACCTAGCAGGGTACTGGCCAGCGCCGGGTGCAGGGGCGGCACCTCCAGCTTGTAGGCCATTGGCCCGGTAACGCCGTCACGCCATTGAAAATGGTCGGAGTAGATCGACTGAGGGGCGCCGTAAAACGGGTTCACTGTGTCCTTGAACTGCGCGGCGCTGAAATTGACCAGGTGCAAGAAGGTGCGTTTGCCAAGACGTTGATGTGGGTCTGGCGCATCGGAGCGCAACAACAAGGCCGGGCTGTTGATACCGCCACCGGCCAGCACATAGTGCTGCGCCTTGATGGTGATGCGCCGGCCCGTGGGCGAAACGCAGCGGCTGTCCATGGCCACACACTCCAACTGTGCGATACGTTCGCCGTTATGCACCAGCCGCTCGGCACGGGCCAGGTACAGCAGCTCGCCGCCGCGCTCCAGCGTCGCCGGAATACTGGTGACCAGCATCGACTGCTTGGCGTTGACCGGGCACCCCATACCGCAATAGCCCAGGTTCCAGCAGCCACGCACATTGCGAGGAATGACCTTCCAGGCGTAACCCAACTGCTCACAGCCGCGGCGCAGCACCTCATTGTTGGCATTCGGCGGCATGGCCCAGGGCTCAATGCCAAGGCGCTTTTCCATGCGTTCGAACCATGGCGCCAGTGCTTCGGCACTGTGGCCTTTGACCCCGTGCTCGGTGGCCCAGTGGTCCAGGGTTTGCGCCGGCGTGCGAAAACTTGAGGTCCAGTTGATCAGCGTCGTGCCACCGACCGCCCGGCCTTGCAGGATGGTAATGGCGCCGTCCTTGCTCATGCGGCCGATGCCCTCCTGATAGAGGTTGGCATAGGCCTGGTCTTCGAGCAGGTGAAAGTCGCTACTGGTCTTCAACGGCCCCTCTTCGATCAGCAGCACCTTGAGCCCGGCGGCGCTGAGCAACTCGGCAGTGGTAGCGCCGCCGGCACCGCTGCCGATGATCGCCACATCGGCTTCCAGCGTCAGATCCTGGCTCAGTGTCGAACCGTCGTAGGTCTTCCAGCCGCGGGCCAGGCCTTCGCGGAACAGATCGGGTACGGGCATGTCGGTGCTCTGGATAAGGGGGTCAGATTTTCGGCGGGCCGGGGTAGCCACAGTCGGCCCACGCATCGGGCAGGCTGTACCACGCCATCTGTAACAGTTGAAGCAGCGAGCCATGCCCCATGCGTAGCAGGTCGAAGGTGCTGTGCTGCCATCGTTTCAGAAAGGCATGGATCTGCTCGCTACTCGCCTGGTCCCACGCGCCCCATACGCCGGTGAGCGGGCCTCGGGTCAGGGGCAGGCTCAGCACATCGAGTAGCTGCCGGGTCAGTTTCAGCATGGCTGGGGAGAGGCAGGCGAGCTTGTCATCCAGGCTACGCAGCACCGCCTCCACCGTGTGCACTGCAGCCGTGCCTTCCAGAACCACAGGGATCAGCGCCCGCAGCATCGGCAGGTCGCTGTCGCGCAGTACCTGCAAGCCCTTGGCCGACGGCGCCGGTGTGCAACCACCCAGCCCAACCGTGGCAAGCAGCGCGGTGGCGCCGAGCCCCAATTTGAGCAGGCTGCGCCGGTTCAGTGTGTGCAGGTCAGGCAGGCATGTCGTCATTGTTATTGGGCCCGGGGGTATCGCCGATTAACGGATGAACAGTTTGTACACCAGCTTTTGCAGGGCCTTGCCATAAGGCGGGTAGATCAGCCGTGCCGCATTCAATCGCTGCTTGACCAGCACAGCCTTAGCCTTGCTGAAGGTCAGGAAACCATCATGCCCGTGGTAATGGCCCATGCCAGAAGGGCCGACGCCACCAAACGGCAGGTCATCCTGAGCAACATGCAACAGGGTGTCGTTCAGGCACACCCCACCGGAGTGCGTCTGCTCCAGCACGCGCTGCTGCTCTCGGCGGTTATAGCCGAAGTAATACAGCGCCAGCGGGCGAGGCCGCTGGTTGACGTAGGCCAGGGCATCGTCAAGCTGGCGATAGGGCACAACAGGTAACAGCGGGCCGAAGATTTCGTCCTGCATGACCCGCATGTCGTCGTTGACCTGCAGCAGCACGTGAGGTGCCAACTGCCGGCCCTCGCTGTGCTCCCCGGGGTACAGGTCGAGCACCTGTGCGCCCTTGTCGCGCGCATCGCTGAGGTAGTCGTTGAGCCTGGCCAACTGGCGCGTGTTGATGATGGCGCTGTAGTCCGGGTTACCTGCGATCTGTGGATAGAACCGCTGTACCGCCTTGCGGTAGGCGTCGACAAACCCGGCCAAGCGCTGTTCAGGCACCAGTACATAGTCCGGGGCAACACAGGTTTGCCCGGCATTCAGGGTTTTGCCAAAAGCAATCCGTTCGGCTGCAGCCTCCAGTGGTACATCCGCCGAGACGATCGCCGGGGATTTACCCCCAAGTTCCAGCGTCACGGGGGTCAGGTTTTGTGCGGCGGCCTGCATGACCTTGCGCCCGATGGAGGTCGCGCCCGTGAACAACAGGTGGTCGAACGGTAAGTGCGAGAACGCCTCGCCAACCTCGGCCTCGCCCAGCACCACACTGACCAGGTCATCGGGAAAGACCTTCTGCAGCAGGCCTTTGAGCCGATCGCCAGTGGCCGGCGTCGCTTCGCTAAGTTTGAGCATCACTCGGTTGCCGGCTGCCAGAGCACCGGTCAGCGGACCTATGGCAAGAAACAGCGGGTAGTTCCAGGGCACGATCACCCCGACTACGCCCAATGGCTGGTACTCCACCCGCGCACGGGCAGGCTGGAACGCCAGGCCGACCGGGCGCCGAGCCGCTTTCATCCAACGCTGCAGGTGTCGCTCGGCATGGCGCAGGCCCTGAACACTGGGCATCAGTTCGGCCAGCAGGGTTTCATCGGCACTGCGCGTGGAAAAATCGCAGCCAATCGCCTCGACCAGTTCGTCCTGATGCTCCAACAGCGCCAGGCGCAGGTGCTTCAACCACTGCCGACGCTGGGCCGCAGGCGGCATCGGGTTACCGGCAAAGGCCTGTCGTTGAGCGGCAAAGGTCGCGTTCATTGCATCAAGTGCAGTGGCTAGCGGTAGCGTACTGGCAGTGTCGACGGTCATGCAGTGCTCCACGACAGGGGCAATATGAATAGAGCTAATGCTCTAATATTGCACTGTTGTACCAATTTTAAAAGCCTCTGGCCGGGTACATCCTGCGGTCGATAAACCGTAAGATGGGCCTAATCATTCAAGCTCATGTTTTGGGAGCTGACCCATGGCCCCACGAATCAATACCCGCGAACGCATCGTGCAGAACAGCCTGGAGCTGTTCAACCAGCAAGGCGAGCGCAGTGTGAGTACCAACCACATCGCCGCTCACATGGAGATTTCGCCCGGAAACCTGTACTACCACTTTGCCAACAAGCAGGAAATCATCGCCGTATTGTTCACGCAGTACGAAGAACAGGTGGACAGCTTCCTGCGCCCGCCCGAAGGGCGGATGGCGACCGTGGAAGACAAGCGCTTCTACCTCAAGGAATTGCTGGCCGCGATGTGGAACTATCGCTTCCTGCACCGCGACCTTGAGCACCTGCTCGACAGCGATCAGGAACTGGCCTCGCGTTACCGCCGCTTTTCTCAACGCTGCCTGCTGCAGGGGCAGGCGATCTATCGCGGTTTCGTCGAAGCCGGCATCGTTGCGATGGACGCCGTACAGATCGAGTCGCTGACGCTCAACGCCTGGATCGTGCTGACCTCCTGGGTGCGGTTTCTCTGCACGACCCGCGAGCATTCCGCGCACCTGAGTGAGGAAGCGTTCAAGCGTGGCGTTTATCAGGTGCTGGTACTTGAGCTGGGCTTCGTCACCGCCCAGGCGCGCCCGGCAGTGGATGCCCTGTGTGAAGAATTCTACGTTTCGCTGAACAAGGCACTGGAGCAGTGACGCCCCCAGCCTTTGCTACTCACCCCTAGTTTGAACAATAAGGAGATGGTCATGCCCCTCGCGCAACTGATGAGCCCTGAGCAACTGGCCGAACGGCTCGAACAGCCAAAGCTGGTGGTGCTCGATTGCCGCTTTGCCCTGGACGATGTCGATTACGGTCAGCGCAGTTATGCCGGAGGGCATATCGCCGGTGCGCATTTCGCCGATCTGGAGCGCGACCTTAGCGGCCCGGTGGTCAAGGGCGTGAGTGGACGTCACCCGCTCCCCCAGCCAGGGCGGTTGATTGAACGCCTGCAAAGCTGGGGCGTGGATAACGACAGTGACGTCGTGCTTTATGACGATGGCCCGGGCGCCTTTGCCGCGCGAGCCTGGTGGCTGTTGGCCTGGCTGGGCAAGCGTAGTGGCGTCTATGTGCTCGACGGCGGGCTCAAGGCCTGGCACGCCGCAGGGTTACCGTTGAGCCTGGACCCCGCAGAAAAACGAGAAGGACATTTTTCCGGCAAACCGGATCAGGCCATGCTGGTTTCGGCGCAGCAACTGAACAAACGTCTGGGCTCACCGGAGCTGACCTTGCTTGATGCCCGTGCCTTGCCGCGTTTCCGTGGCGAAGTAGAACCTATCGACCCGGTCGCAGGGCATATCCCGGGCGCCCAATGCGCAGCCTTCACCGATAACCTGGGCGCTGATGGCCGTTTCCTGCCGGCCGAGCAGCTGCGTCAACGCTTTGCTGCTGTTCTGGGCGCGCGTCAGCCAGAAAACCTGGTGGCCTATTGCGGTTCAGGCGTGACCGCCTGCCATAACCTGTTTGCCCTGTGCCTGGCCGGTTACCCGCTGGCAACGCTGTACGCCGGTTCCTGGAGCGAGTGGATTACCGACCCGCAAAACGCTGTCGCCACCGGCGATTAAGCACCGCTGGCCAACCACTGCGGAATGCGCCGCTCCAGGTAATAGCCGGGGTGGCGCAGGCTCCCGTCGATAAAACCGACATGCCCACCGTGGGCATGCAGTTCCAGAGTGGTCTGCGTCGACAGCTCGTTGTTACCCGGCAGGCTGTGGCGAAACACGAAGGGGTCATCGCTGGACTGGATGATCAGCGTTGGCGTCCGATTCTCCCCGAGAAAGTAACGGCTCGATGAACGCCGGTAATAGTCATGGGCGTCGGCAAAGCCGTTCAGCGGCGCGGTGACCTTGCCGTCGAAATCCCAGAACGTGCGCAAATGCTCCAGTGACCCCAGGCGCTCGATAGCCGACAACCCCTCCTGATGGCCGTGGCGCTGGAAATGCCGCTGCTTGTCTTTCACGTAAGCCCGCATCGCGCGCATGAAATGGGCTTGATACACCCGCGAAAAGCCTTGGCCAATTCGGTCGGCACACTGATCCAGGCGAAACGGCACCGACACCGCCACGGCGGCCTGCAAAGGACAGGCTGTACCGGTCTCGCCCAGGTATTTAAGCAGTATGTTGCCACCCAGCGAGTAGCCAACAGCATAGAGCGGTGCAATAGGGCGCTGAGCCTGCAGGTGAGCAATGACTTCGGCAAGGTCCTCGCTGGCGCCAGAGTGGTAGCTGCGCGGCAACAGGTTCGGCTCGCCTGAACAGCCTCGCCAGTTCACCGCAACACTGCCCCAGCCCTGCTCCGCGAGTGCCTGCTGCAAGCCGAGGATATAGGGCGATGATGAGGACCCCGTCAGGCCATGTAGCAGCAGTACCTGGGGAGCATCAATGCGGTGCGGGCCGTACCAGTCCAGGTCGAGAAAATCACCGTCCTTTAACCAAAGTCGCTCACGGCTGCGTGACGGCTGGGCGAGCTTGCGCCATAGCGGCCCCCACAAGGTTTGCAGATGGGGGTTGCCCAGCCCGGGGGCTGGGCGAAATACGGGTGTATTGAGGCTCTGGGGCAACTTCGATTCCTCTTCTGGCGTCAACTAAGTTGCCACAAACCATAATCGTTGTACCGCCACTATTCGTCGGCTTGTGTAATCAACAATAGCTCGGGCAACGGCTCCTGAGGCACCTCGGGACCAACACTGATGAACACCGACTTCTTAAGGTCTAAGTTGCGATTTACGGCAAGCCTGACAGCCTCTGGCGTCAAGGCGAAAGCCTCTTCCTGTTGCCGCTGAATGTAATCAAGCGGCCTACCGTTGAAGCCTATGGCAGAAATTTTCCGCACCGCGAGGGCGTTGACCGAAATTGAGTTGAGCGCTTCGCTACGAAATAGCTGTCTGGCCAGGTCCAGCTCTTCCTGGGTGGGGCCGTTACGCAGGAATGTCTCCAGCATCTCACTGACCAACGCTTGAGAAGCCTCGTTGTAGCGAGGCTCTACATCCCATTTGATCTGCAACGACCCGCCAGCCTTGAACGGCATGAACGTGGCCACAACACCATAGGTCAGCCCACGTTTATGGCGCAGTTCATTCGTCAGACGTGCGTTGGGATGGTTGCCCAATAAAATACTGGCAATCTCCATGGCAACGTAATCCGGGTCGTCTAGCGTGACGCTCGGAAATGCCAGCATGACATCGGTTTGTGCATTCGAGCGCTCAAAATGCAGAACCTCAGGCTCAGCTTCTGGCGTACTGGCAATCGGAGGTTGAGCCGGCCCCTCGGGCAGCGCCTGGCTAACGGTTTCGGCAATGGCCTTGGCCTCCTCCAGCGCCAGATCACCGATCAGTGAAATGACCATGTTCTGGGGGGTGTAGGTCTGGCTGTGAAACCTGTGCAAGGCTTCGCGGGTAACCGCTGCAATACCCTCTGGCGTGCCCCCTGACGGCTGGGCGTAGGGGTGGCCACGAAAGAGCTGGGCATATAACTCGTTCTTCAGGAAAAACGGCATCCAATTGTTGTCATCGTTCAACTGATTGAGCATCTCCCCTTTCAACCGCTGCAACTGAGTGGCGCCCAGTGCGGGCTTGCCAACCACCTCGGCGAACAGCTCAACCAGCGGTATACGGTGCTCGGCAGCGCTCAGGCTGCGCAGCGAAACAGAGACAGAGTCCGCTTCGTAACGGGTCGAGAACTTAGCGCCGTGCCGCTCGAACAGTTCGGCAATTTCGTCGGTGTTGTAGTCCTTGGTTCCTTCGTTGAGCATGCTCACGGTAAGCGCTGATAACCCGGGCGTGTCGCCATCCCGGACGCTGCCGGCATCAATCTTCAGCACCAGATCAAACATGGGCAGGCCAGGCGAATGCACGAATAGCACCTGAGTGCCTGCATCGGTACGCCAGGTCTGAATGTCCTGCTTTATCTCGGGGTGGCTGAGCAGATCAATCTCGTGAGGCGAGGTAAGCCCACCGAACAGTTCGTCCGTTGCTGTTGCGGCGGTAGAGCTCATCAGGGTGAAGAGCGCAACGCTTAATACGCCAATCACGCCATGACGCATACGTGCCGTGAGGTTATTCATGGTCGGCCTCCTTGGCCTGCAGATGGGCAATGGTCAAACGCTCACGCGTCAACAGGCTTTGAGCGGCGCGCTGAACATCCTCGGCGGTGACAGCTTGCAGTGCCTGGATTTCGTCGTTGAGGTAGGTCAGCGGTAAACCGCTGCCGACGAACTCGCCGATGGCGTCGGCCTGTGCACCCAATTCGTCGCGGACATACACCTGCGAAGCGATCAAACGCGCTTTGGCACGTGCCAGTTCGGCTGCTGTAGGTGGCGTGGACTTGAGTGCTTCGAGCATTTCCCAGATCCGCATTTCGACGTCAGCCAATGCGGGCTGGGTGGTCGGGTTTGGGAACGCATCCAGCGTCAGCAGTGTGTCGCCGCGCCGGTAGGGCTCGTAGGAAGACTGTACATAGGACAGCATTTTTTCATGACGGATCAGTTGGGCGTTCATGCGTGAACTGAAGCCTTCCGTGAGTATCTGAGGAATTAGGCGCAATGCCAGGGGCAGATGAGGCGCTTCAGCCGTTGCAGCACTGGGGACGTTAAAGGCCAGTATCAGGCCAGGCTCCAACTGGGGCAGGCGCAGGTCCAGGCGACGCTCGCCCACGCTACCCTGCTCGCGAGGCACTTTCTTCACCGGAGTGTCTCGGCGCGCAATGGCGCCGAAATAGCGCTCAACCAAGGGTTTAAGCGTTTCAAGGTTTACGTCACCCACCACCACAAGGGTGGCGTTGTTGGGGACATACCAGTCGCGATACCACTGCCGCAGCTCCTCGACGCGCATCTGTTCAAGGTCGTTTGCCCAACCAATTGTCGGCGTCCGGTAGCTGCTCTGTGCATAGGCGTGGGCCTGGACCCGTTCCTGAGCCAACATGATCGGCGCGTTGTCCACGCGGCGGCGGCGCTCAGCCTTTACTACCTCGATCTCACGCGCATATTCCGTTGCGCCCAAACGCGCAGTTTCCATCGCGTCAGCGGCTGCCTCCAGGGCGATTGCAAGCCGGTCGCTGGGCAAGGTCTGGTGAAAAACCGTGGCGTCATGTGTAGTGAAGGCGTTTTCCGTGGCCCCGATGCGGCCGAATATCTTTGCAATCTGGCCGGGGCCGATTTTGCTGCTGCCCTCGAACATCAAGTGTTCCAGTGCATGGGACAATCCCGATTGGCCGGGGTATTCGTAGCTGGAGCCGACGTGGTACCACAGCTGCGATTCAACGAGAGGGGCACGGCGATCTTCTCGCAAAATAACCTGCAGGCCATTGTCGAGGGTGAAGTGCTGCAAGGGGGCGGGTTCACTGGCCGTTGCCAATAGCGGCAGGCCGGGGGCAAGACAGGCGAGCGCCCATCGCAAGGTTTTTTTGATCATGGGAAGTACTCCATAAAGTGGCATCAATTGCCGGAGTAGCTTCTGTGTTCTGCCAAAGGGGATGGGTGTAGATAGTTATTGAGGTGTCAGGCCCGCCGAGCGGCGGGCCTGATGTGCGATCAGCTGCGCTGCCACAACGCGTAGTGCACCTGGCCGGCCTTTTTCTCCCGGTGCAACCGCCAGTTGCCGGGCATGTGCAGGCTCGACGGCGCGGTCTCACTCTCGGTGTAGATCCACGCGCGTGGCGCCAGCCATTGGCGCTCTTCAAGCAGGCTGCAGGTCGTGCTCAGCAGGTCCTGGTGAAACGGCGGATCGAGAAACACCACATCAAAGGGAGCACCTGGCTCGCCCTGCAGGTAACGCTGGGCGTCACTCTGGATCACCTGGCCAAGCGAGCAACGCAGGAGTTCCAGGTTCTGCTTGAGGCTGGCAATCGCAGCCGGATTGTTGTCCAGCGCTACCGCAGAGGCGGCACCGCGCGACAACGCCTCAAGGTACAACGCCCCGCTGCCACTGAAAGCATCCAGCACACGCGCGCCTTCGATGTAGGCAGCCAGCCAGTTGAACAGGGTTTCTCGCACCCGGTCCGGGGTCGGGCGCAAGCCTGGGCCGTCGGGGAAATTCAGACGACGGCTACGCCATTCGCCGCCAATGATGCGCAGTTGGCCCTGGCCATTGTGGGCACGGGCCGGTTTTGCGGATGGACTGGCCATTAATGCTCCGGAACACCGAGCGGTTGCTCGGCGGGTTTGTTTGTAGGGGGTGGCAACGGCTTTTGCGGCACACTCGGCCCCGCCGTAACGATGACCATCTTGTCAGCCACCAGGTGCTTGTTCAGCGCCGCCTTGACCTGCTCGGTGGTCAGGCTCTGGGACTGCTGCATGTAGTCTTCCAGGTAGGTCAGCGGCAGGTTGTAGAAGCCGATAGCGCCCAGTTGGCCAACGATACTGGCGTTGCTGGCATTGGACAGCGGGAAGCTGCCGGCCAACTCACGCTTGGCGTCGTCCAGCTCTTGCTGGGTAGGGCCGGTTTTCAGGTAGTCACGCAGAATGTCCTGAACCAGTTTCAGGGTGCCCTCGCTGAGTTCGGCGCGGGTCTGCAGGTTGATCAGGAACGGCCCACGTGCCTGCATCGGCGTGAACCCGGAGTACACCCCGTAGGTCAGGCCGCGTTTTTCCCGTACTTCGCTCATCAGCCGCGTGCCGAATGTACCGCCACCCAGGATCTGGTTACCCAGCATCAGCGCGGCATAATCCGGATCGTTGCGGTCGATGCCCAATTGGGCGAGCAGCAGGTGGGTCTGCTTGGACGGGAAGTCGATATGGCTGGCGCCCGGCGTGGGCTCGCTCGGCTCGGCAACTTTGGCCAGTGCCGGGCCTTTAGGCAGCGCGGCAGACACCTGGGCAGCGATCTTTTCAGCGTCTTCGCGGCTCAGGTCACCCACCAGTGCGATCACGACGTTACCTGCGGCGTAGGCCTTGGCATGGAAAGCACGCAGTTGTTCGACGGTAATCGGGGTAATGCTCTTGGCATTGCCATCGCTCGGGTGAGCGTAGGGGTGGCTGCCATAGAGGCGTTCGAACAGTTGCTGGCTCGCCAGCTTGCCGGGGTTCTGTTTCTGGTACTCGAAACCCGCCAGCAACTGGTTCTTGATTCGCGCCAATGCATCGCTCGGGAACGTCGGCTTGCCGACCACTTCAGCGAACAGTTTGAGCGCAGGCTCACGCTTGCTCGTGCTGCTCAGGCTACGCAGGGTGGCAACGGCCATGTCGCGGTAGGCGCCGTTACCGAAATCGGCCCCCAAGCCTTCGAAACCTTCGGCAATGGCACTGACGTCCTTACCGGCAACGCCTTCGTTGAGCATGGCATTGGTCAGGGTCGCCAAGCCAGGGGCATCGCCATCCTGGCTGCTGCCTGCAGCGAAAGTCAGGCGCAGGTCGAACATCGGCAGCTCACGGGCTTCGACGAACAGCACCTTGGCGCCCTCAGCGGTGTTCCAGGTCTGGATATCCAGTTGGCGGCGACTCGGCGCCTTGTCGTCGAGCTCAGCCAGCGACTGCAAGGTATTGCTTGGCTTTGCCGCCGGTTTTTCCGCGACTGCAGCGTTATCGGACTGGGCGGGGCGGGCCAGGAAAAATGCCAGCAGTGCCACCGCCAGCAGGATACCCAGGCCCATCAGGGTGTAACGGGGAGTCGTGCGCTCACTCATGAGCCTTTTCCTCGGGCAATACGTGGGCGATGCTCAGGCGCTCGCGGGTGAAGTAGGTGCTCGCGGCCTTCTGGATATCAGCCGGGGTCACGTTTTTCAGCTCGTCCAGTTCGTTGTCGATCAACTTCCAGGACAGGCCAACCGTCTCCAACTGGCCAATGGTGGTGGCCTGGCTGCTGATGGAGTCGCGGTTGTAGACCAACCCGGCGATCACTTGGGCGCGTACACGCTCAAGCTCTTCAGCCGACGGCGGTGTGGTCTTCAGCTCTTCGAGCAGTTTCCAGATACCGGCCTCGACGTCGGCCAGGGTCTTGTTCTTCTGGGTATTGGGCGTGGCCGAAATCACGAACAGGCTGTCACCACGGGCAAAGGCGTCGTAGTTGGTAGACGCCCCGGAAACCAGTTCCTGCTCACGCTCGAGGCGGGTAGACAGGCGGGCGCTGTAGCCCCCATCAAGCAGGGCCGAGATCAGGCGCAGGGCGTGTACGGTACGCGGGTCCTTGGCGGTTGCCAGGCTCGGTACGTTGAAGCCGTAGATCAGGCTCGGCAGTTGGGTGCGCACATGCAGCGTCAGCTGGCGCAGGCCAGGCTCGGCCAGTTCCAGCGGAAGCTTCGCCGAGGGCACAGGACGCTTGGGAATACCGCCGAAAAAGCGCTGGGCGAGGGTTTTGACCTCGTCTGGAGTGACGTCGCCGACCACGACCAAGGTGGCGTTGTTCGGCACATACCAGGACTGGTACCAATGGCGCAGGTCTTCGACGGTCATGCGCTCAAGGTCGGCCATCCAGCCGATGGTCGGTGTGTGGTAGCCACTGGCCGGGTAAGCCATCGCGTTAAACCGCTCGTACGCCTTGGCAGTCGGCTGATCGTCGGTGCGCAGGCGGCGCTCTTCCTTGATGACTTCGATTTCACGGCTGAATTCGTCGGCAGGCAGGCGCAGGCTGGCCATGCGGTCGGCTTCCAGCTCAAAGGCCACCGGCAAACGGTCGCGGGCCAGCACCTGGTAATAGGCGGTGTAGTCATCGCTGGTGAAGGCGTTTTCTTCGGCGCCCAGGTCACGCAGGATGCGAGAAGCTTCGCCAGGGCCAAGTTTCTCGCTGCCCTTGAACATCATGTGCTCCAAGGCATGGGACAAACCGGTCTGCCCCGGCGTCTCATAGCTGGAACCCACCTTGTACCAGACCTGCGAAACCACCACGGGGGCGCGGTGGTCCTCGCGTACGACCACTTTGAGGCCGTTATCGAGGGTGAACTCGTGAGTGGGCTGCGGATCGGCGGCAAAGGCCGCGAACGGCAGAATAACTGTGCTGAGCAGCAGGCCAGTGGCACGGCGGGCTAGAGCATTCATTCGTTGTTCAACCTGTAGGACTGCCCGCTTGGTCTTAGCGTCTGCGGGCGAGGAGGTGCTAGGATACTGATCCGGTTGCCAGACGACCATGCCTGTCGGGGTTCAAGCCCGAAGGCTTCTCGACAAAATGTGCGCATGAACAAGCCGGTTTAAACATAGTCTGTTCTGCGTTGAAAGAATTTTTTGAGGCGCCACAGTGGCGCATCGCTACCCTGAGATAGCCGTCTTCCATGTTTGGTTCCAACGACGACAAAAAGAACCCGGCCCCGGCCGGTGAAAAGAAGGGCCTGTTCGGTTGGCTGCGCAAGAAGCAGCCGGTTGTCGAACAGCCACAGCCGCCCGCCCAGGATGTACCTGAGCAGGTCGCGCCAACCGTCGCCGAGCCGGCGATCAACGTCGCCCCTGTTTCGGCCCCGACACCCGCAACGCCTGTTGCAGAGGTTGCCCCCGCTGCGGCCCCGGCAACACCGCATGCCGGGTTGACCTTGCCGGTTCCAGAGGAGCCGGTGGCACTGATGGCTGACCTCGAGCCGCATTCGCCGCCCCCGATTCCCCATCGCGACGCACCGGTGGCGCCGCTCGAATCGACCCCGCCGGTGGTTGCAGCGCCTGCGCCAGCCGCCGAACCTGCACCTGCACCGGTCGTACCTGCGCCGGTCGCTCAGGCAGCGCCACCTGCGCCTGTGGCTGCGCCAGTCGAGCCAGCGCCAGAGCGTACCGAAGAAGCCAAAACCGGTTTCTTTGCCCGCCTCAAGCAAGGCCTGTCGAAAACCAGCGCCAGCATCGGCGAAGGCATGGCCAGCCTGTTCCTGGGCAAGAAGGCCATCGACGACGACCTGCTCGACGAAATCGAAACCCGTCTGCTGACCGCCGACGTCGGCGTTGAAGCCACATCGGTAATCATCCAGAGCCTGACCCAGAAGGTCGCGCGCAAGCAGTTGGCTGACAGCGATGCCCTGTATAAATCGCTGCAAGGCGAACTGGCCGACCTGCTCAAGCCTGTTGAACAACCGTTGCGCATCCAGTCGCAGAGCACGCCTTTCGTGATTCTGGTCGTCGGTGTCAATGGCGCGGGCAAGACCACCACCATCGGCAAACTGGCGAAGAAACTGCAGCTTGAAGGCAAGAAAGTCATGCTGGCAGCAGGCGACACCTTCCGTGCCGCCGCAGTCGAGCAGTTGCAGGTGTGGGGTGAGCGCAACAATATCCCGGTCATTGCCCAGCACACCGGCGCCGACTCGGCCTCGGTCATCTTTGACGCACTGCAGGCCGCCAAAGCCCGCGGTATCGACGTGCTGATCGCCGACACCGCAGGCCGCCTGCACACCAAAGACAACCTGATGGAAGAACTCAAGAAGGTCCGTCGGGTAATGGGCAAACTCGATGCGGCTGCCCCACACGAAGTCCTGCTGGTGCTGGACGCCGGCACTGGGCAGAACGCCATCAATCAGGCCAAGCACTTCAACCAGAGCGTTGAGCTGACCGGCCTGGCATTGACCAAACTCGACGGCACCGCCAAAGGCGGGGTGATCTTCGCCCTGGCCAAGCAGTTTGGCTTGCCAATTCGTTACATTGGTGTGGGCGAAGGCATCGACGATCTGCGGACCTTCGAGGCCGAACCCTTTGTGAAAGCACTGTTTGCCGAGCGGGAGCATCCATGATCCGATTCGAACAGGTCGCCAAACGCTATCCGAATGGTCACGTTGGCCTGCATGAATTGAGTTTTCGGGTACGTCGGGGCGAATTCCTGTTCGTCACCGGCCATTCCGGCGCCGGCAAGAGCACCTTGCTGCGCCTGCTGCTGGCCATGGAGCGTCCGACCAGCGGCAAGTTGCTGCTGGCTGGCCAGGACCTGGGGCAGATCAGCAACGCACAGATCCCGTTCTTACGCCGCCAGATTGGCGTAGTGTTCCAGAACCACCAGTTGCTGTTCGACCGCACCGTGTTCAACAACGTCGCCCTGCCGCTGCAGATTCTTGGCCTGTCCAAGGCCGAGGTGGCCAAGCGGGTCGACTCCGCACTTGAACGCGTGGCCTTGTCGGACAAAGCCGAGCTGTACCCCGGCGACTTGTCCACAGGGCAACAGCAGCGTGTCGGTATCGCCCGGGCGATCGTTCACCGCCCGGCCTTGCTACTGGCCGACGAACCGACCGGTAACCTTGACCCGCGCCTGGCGGCAGAGATCATGGGTGTTTTCGAAGACATTAACCGCCTGGGCACCAGCGTGCTGATCGCCAGCCACGACCTGGCACTGATCGCACGCATGCGTCACCGTATGCTGACCTTGCAGCGCGGCCGTCTGATCGGCGATGGGGAGGCCGGGCAATGAGTGCAACACGTAGTCCCAAGGTTTCCGAGCGGGTGGCACCGAAACCGGCCGACCCTGCCCCGGAGAAGAAAAAACGCGGCAACGACGACGATGACGGCCCGGACTTCGGCACCCTGCTGCATGCGTGGCTGGAAAGCCACCGCTCGAGCCTGCTCGACAGCCTGCGTCGCCTGGGCAAACAACCGATTGGTAGCTTCTTCACCTGCCTGGTGATGGCCGTCGCCCTGAGTCTGCCCATGGGCCTGTCATTGCTGCTGAGCAATGTCGAGCGGCTCGGCGGCTCCTGGCAGCGCGCAGCGCAAATCTCTTTGTACCTGAAGCTGGACGCCAGCAGCCGTGACGGCGAAGCCTTGCGCGACCAGATCAAAGGCATTGCGGGTGTCGCCGAGGCAGAGTTTGTCAGCCGTGATCAAGCCCTCAACGAGTTTCAGAAGCAGTCCGGCCTGGGCGAAGCCCTGCGCGAGCTGCCCGAAAACCCGTTACCCGGTGTAATCGTGGTCACCCCGAAGGAAGTCGACAAACCGGCCCTCGAGGCCTTGCGCCAGCGCCTGGCCGAACTGCCACGGGTTGAACTGGCCCAGCTGGACCTGGTCTGGGTCGAGCGCCTGGCAGCGATCCTGAAGCTGGGTGACCGCTTTGTATTCGGTCTGACCGTGCTGCTGGTCTCGGCGTTGCTGCTGGTAATTGGTAACACTATTCGTCTGCATATCGAGAACCGCCGCATCGAAATTGAAGTCATCAAGCTGGTCGGTGGTACCGATAGCTATGTCCGTCGACCGTTCCTGTACATGGGCGCACTCTACGGATTTGGCGCAGGTGTACTGTCCTGGGGCGTGCTGGCATTTGGCTTGAACTGGCTGAATGATGCGGTGATCGGGCTTTCTGGCCTCTACGGTAGCGATTTCGCACTGGCAGGTGTGCCGCCAGCCGATGGTCTATCGCTCTTGCTTGGTGCAGTGTTGTTAGGGTATATCGGTGCTTGGATTGCGGTCGCTCGTCACTTGAGCGAGCTCGCACCGCGATAAAAGTGTCTTTTTGCCTGCATTGACGTAGCGTTTGGGGGAACTTGTTCTGGGTTCCCCGGTCAATGTTGGCAGTGCCCACGGGCACGAATTCAGTGAGTCGGAGGTTTTTTCGTATGACCACTTCGTTGCAACCTGCTTATGCCCTGGTCCCCGGTGCAAACCTGGAGGCCTACGTACACACGGTCAACAGCATCCCTTTGCTGACCGTCGAGCAGGAGCGTGAACTGGCCGAGAGTCTCTACTACCAGCAGGATCTTGAGGCGGCTCGGCAAATGGTGCTCGCCCACCTGCGTTTTGTCGTGCATATCGCCCGCAGTTACTCGGGTTACGGGCTGGCCCAGGCTGACCTGATCCAGGAAGGTAACGTTGGCCTGATGAAGGCGGTCAAACGCTTCAATCCGGAAATGGGCGTTCGTCTGGTGTCGTTCGCCGTGCACTGGATCAAGGCCGAGATCCACGAATTCATCCTGCGTAACTGGCGAATCGTCAAAGTCGCGACCACCAAGGCTCAGCGCAAGCTGTTCTTCAACCTGCGCAGCCAAAAGAAACGTCTGGCCTGGCTGAACAACGATGAAGTGCATCGTGTAGCCGAAAGCCTGGGTGTAGAGCCGCGTGAAGTCCGCGAGATGGAAAGCCGCCTGACCGGTCAGGACATGGCCTTCGACCCAGCCGCTGAAGCGGACGACGACAGCGCCTTCCAGTCTCCAGCCAACTACCTGGAAGACCACCGTTACGACCCGGCCCGTCAGCTTGAGGATGCAGACTGGAGCGACAACTCCACCAGCAACCTGCACGAAGCCCTGCAAGGCCTGGATGAGCGTAGCCGCGACATTCTCTACCAGCGCTGGCTGGCCGAAGAAAAGGCCACCCTGCATGACCTGGCTGAGAAATACAGCGTGTCGGCTGAGCGTATTCGCCAGCTGGAGAAAAACGCGATGAACAAGGTCAAGGCGCTGATCGTCGCCTGAGACCGCCTTAGCGGCCCAAACCCATCGTTGGCAAGCCAACTCCCACACCGCCTTGTGCAATCCAGTGGAAGTCAGGCTTGCCTGCGATACAGGCGCCGCGAACCGACTGCCCTGCAGAATCATGCGCTCGCTACGTTGACGTAGGCGCCGGCCCTGCCGACGACACCGGCATCCCATCCAATACGCCTTCAACCAATGCCTTGGCCATTTCCGCCGAATGCAGCACCGACCACAACATCCCACGCCCGGTTTCTTCGGCATGGTGCTGGCAGTAGTAGTCGGTAACGTCACGGATACCGCGCAGCAATAGAGTCGCATGAACCAGCGCGTCTTCGGCCTGGACACCGCTGCAAACGCTGAACATCGGAGGATGACTGGACTGGCAGGTGCCAAAAGGGATGGCGGCAGTGGTGCCAAGGGCGGGAGGTGGATCGGGGACGATTTTTTTCATGGTGCACTCCTGTACCTGATGAAGGAGCTGCCATCCGATCTTTCTCACGAGATAGGGTGGCAGCCGTACGCGGGGTGAGAAACCGAGGATACAGGAGCTCGGCCAGACCGAAATCTGCCCGCGCACGGCTACCATGACATAACGCCATAAAGGACTGCGCCCTGTATCTGACTTCCGGGTTCTCACGCCCGATCACTGAACGTTCAGTGACAGGTCGAAGCTAATACCGAGACACACATAGGGCAATCACCCCAAGGCGACAGCGCTCGTAGGATAGTTCCTAAAGCCTAGAATTACAGCAGCGCGATAAGCAGGGTTCGGGCACATCGTTGGCAAGCCAACGCCCACGCAGCCTTGCGCAATCCTGTGGGAGCCAGGCTTGCCTGCGATGCAGGCGCCGCAAACGGGCTGGCACCCCACCCTAACGCGCTCACAATGTTAAGCAAGGTGTCGACCCGGCTGATGAAACCGGCATCACGTCCAGTACGCTCTCAACCGAGAACAGACGGAATCACTCTCACAAAATTGGGTGGCAGCTGTACGCGGGGTGAGAAACCGGCGAGTTTGGAAACCGGCCAGGCATAAGCCTGCCTGCGCACAGCCGCCAAAACTTCGCTGATGCACGTCAGGTCTTCGGTTTCCCACACACGATCGCCGATTGAGCATCAATTGAGCGAAAGTAGTCTCACACCCTCCCCCGAGCAACCTTTCAAGTTCGACAGCGCTCGTAGGACAGTTCTTGGCACCTAGAATTACCGTAGTCCATCACGCCCATTTACTATCGCATCTACGCTTCGCAACACTTTTTATTCCAAAAACAACTAAGCAAATTCCATTTCGATATAAATTCGTCAGTTTTCATGCTGTTAGCATTTCTGTTCGCAATCGCACACAGAAGCGATGCCCCTGCTTTGTTTTGGAGCTTCAATGAATCTGCCGTTAACCCTTAACCTGCTGGCGTTCCTCGCATTGCTGCTAGGCCTGGCACAAACCCGTAACAGCACCTGGAGCCTGGCGAAGAAGGTTCTCGCGGGCCTGATCCTCGGCGTACTGTTCGGAACCGCTCTGCATGCCATTTATGGCGCCGGCCACCCAGTGCTCAAGGCCACCCTCAGTTGGCTCGATCTGGTCGGTAACGGCTATGTGCAGTTGCTGCAGATGATCGTCATGCCGCTGATCTTCGCGTCGATCCTCAGCGCTGTGGCCCGTTTGCACAACGCCTCGTCACTGGGCCGGATCAGCTTCCTGACCATCGGCACCCTGCTGTTCACCACGGCCATTGCCGCGCTGATCGGCATCGTGCTGACCAACCTGTTCGGTCTGAGTGCTGAAGGGCTGGTCGCCGGCACTCAGGAAATGGCGCGCATGCAGGCCATCCAGAGCGATTACGCCGGTAAGGTCGCCGACCTGAATATCCCGCAATTGCTGCTGTCGTTCATCCCGCAGAACCCGGTGGGTGATCTAGCCCGGGCCAAGCCAACCTCGATCATCAGTGTGGTGATCTTCGCGGCCTTCCTCGGCGTGGCCGCGCTGCAGCTGCTCAAGGACGATGCAGAGAAAGGCAACCGTGCCCTGGCGGCCATCGACACCCTGCAAGCCTGGGTGATGCGCCTGGTTCGCCTGGTGATGAAGCTGACCCCCTACGGCGTGCTCGCACTGATGACCAAGGTGGTGGCCAGCTCGAACCTGGACGACATCCTCAAACTGGGTAGCTTTGTGGTGGTGTCCTACATCGGCCTGGGGCTGATGTTCGTGGTGCATGGCCTGTTGCTGTCGCTGAGCGGCATCAACCCGCTGCGCTTCTTGCGCAAGGTCTGGCCGGTGCTGACCTTCGCCTTCACCAGCCGCTCCAGTGCAGCCAGTATTCCGCTGA
This sequence comes from Pseudomonas sp. HLS-6, assembly GCF_002753995.1. Lineage (NCBI taxonomy): Bacteria > Pseudomonadati > Pseudomonadota > Gammaproteobacteria > Pseudomonadales > Pseudomonadaceae > Pseudomonas > Pseudomonas sp. HLS-6. Next base: position 329,716 of record NZ_CP024478.1, on the reverse strand, counting down.
ATATCGAAGCGCAAACCCAGCGCCTGGGCGTGCCGCAGTCGATTGCCAGCTTCGCTGCCTCGTTCGGCGCCACCATTGGCCAGAACGGCTGTGCCGGCCTGTACCCGGCAATGCTGGCGGTAATGGTTGCGCCTGCAGTGGGCATCAACCCGCTCGACCCTCTGTGGATCGCAACCTTGGTAGCGATTGTGACCCTGAGTTCGGCCGGTGTGGCGGGCGTGGGGGGCGGAGCTACCTTCGCCGCACTGATCGTGCTGCCAGCGATGGGCTTGCCTGTGGAACTGGTGGCGCTGCTGATTTCCGTAGAACCGCTGATCGACATGGGCCGCACAGCGCTGAACGTCAGTGGCTCAATGACAGCGGGCGTGATTACCAGCCAGATGATGCAGCAGACCGACAAGGCACTGCTGGCAGCGGATGAACACGCGGCGCTGTCAAATACCTGAGTAGGGCGTCAGCGCCTACAAGGCCTTCTCCCAGACCTCGAAGTGATACGCCGGGGTCTGTTCATTGGCCGGGTTTTCCTGGGTGGATGCCAAGCGCCAGTGCGCAGCATCAAACTCAGGGAACCAGGCGTCCCCTTCCGGGCTCAACTCGACCCGGGTCAGGTACAAGCGATCTGCCAGACCACGCGCCAGCGCCTGGGTGTAGAGCTGCGCACCGCCGATCAGCATCAGCTCGTCCACCCCCTGCTCACGCGCCCAGGCGTCGGCACGGGCGATGGCCGCCTCTAGCGAATCGAACACCTCGGCACCTTCCAGTGTCAGCCCGGGCTGGCGGCTGACCACCAGGTTGAGCCGACCCGGCAATGGTCGACCGAGCGAATCCCAGGTCTTGCGACCCATGATGATCGGCTTGCCCAAGGTGGTGGCCTTGAAGTACTTGAAATCCCCCGGCAGGTGCCAGGGCATGCGGTTGTCGATGCCGATCACACGGTTCTCGGCGAGCGCCGCGATCAGGCTGAGGGGAAGTGATGTTTTCATGTCGGCGAGGATAGCAAAGCCCGCTGTGCCACGCCTGGGTTATGCTCTGGACTGACGTGATCAATGGACTTTTGCGTGACTGGACTGACAGACCTGGACAAACGCTGGCTTACCGAAGCGGTACGCTTGCGCGAAGAACACGCCGGCCCTCTGGACGATCAGGAGGCTAATCGCCGTGCCCGCCAACTGGGGGGCGACCTCGCAACGCGGATCGAAAACCGTGCGCTCTGGCTGGCTGAACGTGACGGCATGCGTGCCGCGCTACTGCACTGGAAACAGGGCGCGCGACTGGCCCTGCTGGTGCTGCTGGCGGTGGCTGTGCTGAGCGGTGCCGGTTTGGCCTTTGCCGCGCTGGGCGACGGCCAGCGACCGGTGAATGTGTTCTGGGCCGTGGGCAGCCTGCTCGGGGTCAACTTGCTGCTGTTGCTGAGCTGGGCCATGAGCTTTTCCCTGGCTGGCGAGCAAGGTGCAAGCCTGGGCCGTGTATGGCTATGGCTGAGCGAGAAGCTCGCACGCGACGCGCAGGCGGTGCATCTGGCGCCGGCCTTACTGCTGTTGTTGCAACGCCAGCGGCTCAACCGCTGGCTGCTCGGGGCTCTGGTCAACGGCCTCTGGCTACTGGCACTGGGCAGCGCCCTGCTGGTGCTGCTGGTACTGCTGGCAACCCGCCGTTACGGCTTTGTCTGGGAGACCACCATCCTCGGCGACCAGACCTTCATTGACCTGACCCAGGCACTCGGTGCCTTGCCGGCACTGCTGGGTTTCAGCGTGCCGGACGTGGCCATGATCCGCGCCAGCGGCGTCAGCCAGCCGGTGCTGGAACTGGCCCGTCAGGCGTGGGCCGGCTGGTTGCTGGGCGTGCTGATGGTCTACGGCCTGCTGCCGCGCCTGCTGCTGGCCGCGACTTGCCTGTGGCGCTGGCGACGTGGCCGTCAGCACCTGAGCCTGGACCTGAAACTACCGGGCTACAACACCCTGCGTGAGGCCCTGATACCCAGTAGCGAACGCTTGGGCATCAACGACCCAGAACCCGCGGCCATGCCAGAGGTCACTCGCCTGGCCGACGCGGAACACAGCGCAGGCGCCCTGCTGGTGGGCCTTGAGTTGGACGACCAGCGCCCGTGGCCACCCGCGCTACCCGCCAGCGTCGTGGATGCCGGCATCCTCGACAGCCGCGAGTCGCGCAACCGGCTGTTGGAACAACTGAGCCGCTTCCCCCCTGCACGTCTGGCGATAGCCTGCGACCCACGCCGCTCGCCGGACCGTGGCAGCCTGGCGTTGATCGCCGAACTGGCGCGCAGCGCCGGGGCCACGCGGATCTGGCTGATGCAAGCGCCACCTGGGCAAGCACTGGACAGCGAGCGACTGGGCGACTGGCATCAGGCGCTGGAAAAACTTGACCTGACGTTCGCCGACACGGCGCCCTTGCACTGGCTGGAGCATGGCCATGACTGAGCCCTTGAAGCTGGCCGTGGTCGGCCACACCAACGTCGGCAAGACCTCGCTGCTGCGCACCCTCACCCGCGATGTGGGGTTTGGTGAAGTGTCACACCGGCCCAGCACCACCCGCCACGTGGAAGGCGCACGGTTGTCGGTGGCGGGCGAGCCCCTGCTGGAGCTTTACGACACACCCGGCCTGGAAGACGCCATCGCCCTGCTCGACTACCTCGAACGCCTGGAGCGCCCCGGCGAACGCCTCGACGGCCCGGCGCGACTGGAGCGCTTTCTGCAGGGCAGCGAAGCCCGCCAGCGTTTTGAACAGGAAGCCAAGGTGCTGCGCCAGTTACTGGCCAGCGATGCCGGGCTATACGTGATCGATGCCCGCGAGCCGGTGCTGGCCAAATACCGCGATGAACTGGAGGTGTTGGCAGGCTGCGGTAAACCGCTGCTGCCGGTGCTCAATTTCGTCGCCAGCAGCAACCATCGTGAACCGGACTGGCGCGAAGCGCTGGCCCGTTTGGGGCTGCATGCGCTGGTGCGCTTCGATAGCGTGGCCCCACCGGAAGATGGCGAACGCAGGCTTTATGAGAGCCTTGGCATTCTGCTGGAAAGTGCCCGCCCTGCCCTGCAGCGCTTGATCGACGACCAACAGGCGCAGCGCGAAGCGCGTCGTCACAGCGCCCGCCAACTGATCGCCGAGCTGCTGCTCGACTGCGCAGCCTGTCGCCGCAGTGTACTGGCCGACCCCGCACAGGAGGCGGCGGCTATCGAGCAGTTGCGCCAGACCATACGCCAACGTGAACAACGTTGCGTCGACGCCTTGCTCAAGCTCTATGCGTTCCGCAGCCAGGATGCCAGCGCCGAGGATCTGCCGTTGCTCGACGGACGCTGGGGCGATGACCTGTTCAACCCGGAAACCCTCAAGCTGCTGGGTGTTCGCCTGGGTAGCGGCGTGGCGGCAGGGGCTGCCGCAGGTGCGGGCGTTGACTTGCTGGTAGGTGGCCTGACCCTGGGCGCGGCAGCATTGGCTGGCGCCATTGCCGGCGGCGCGCTGCAGACCGCACGCAACTATGGCTCGCGCTTGCTGGGCAAGCTCAAAGGGCAACGTGAACTGACAGTGGACGATGGTGTGTTACGCCTGCTGGCCTTGCGTCAGCGCCAGCTGGCTCAGGCATTGGACCACCGTGGGCACGCAGCACAGGCGCGCATCACACTGGGCACACCACAGGACAACAGCTGGCGTGACGGCAAGCTGCCCGAAGCCCTCAACAAGGCTCGGGCGCACCCGCAGTGGTCATCGCTCAATGCGGGGGCGCGGCTGAGCCAGGCAGAGCGCCTGGAGCAGCTTGAAGCCTTGGTGCAAGAGCTGTAGGCCCTGTCACTTACTGCTGCGCCACCTTTTCCGACTTGCCGTCATAGCGCTTGCGCCATTCAGCCAGGATACCGTCACGGTTTTTCGAGGCCCAGGCGAAGTCGTTCTTGATCAGGCGCTGTTCATAGTCGGCTGGCAGTTCGGTCTGCGGCTTGGCGATGCCCGGCTGAGCCAGCACGGCGAAGTTTTCCTTGTACAACTCCATCGCCGCCGGGCTGGCGGAGAAGTCGGCCAAGCGCTTGGCGGCTGCTTCATGCTGGCTGCCCTTGAGTACGGCAGTAGCCTCGATCTCCCAGCCCAGGCCTTCTTTTGGCAAGACGATATCCAACGGCGCACCTTGGCGCTTGAGCTGAACCGCCGGGTACTCGAAGGAAATACCAATCGGGAATTCACCGGCCGCGGCCAACTTGCAGGGTTTGGAACCGGAGTGAACGTACTGGCCGATGTTCTGGTGCAGAGCATCCATGTACGCCCAGCCCTGTGGTTCACCAAAGGTCTGCAACCAGGCGCTGACGTCCAGGAAGCCAGTGCCGGAGGACGCAGGGTTCGGCATGACGATCTTGCCCTTGTATTCCGGCTTGGTCAGGTCCTGCCAGCTCAGAGGCTTGCTCAGGCCCTGCTTCTCGGCCTCGATGGTGTTGAAGCAGATGGTCGCCGCCCAGACGTCCATGCCAACCCAGGCCGGTGGATTGGCCGCGTCGCGGTAGTTGCCACCGATCTTTTCCAGGTCTTTGGGGGCGTAGTGCTGCAGCATGCCCTGCTGGTCAAGAACCGCCAGGCTGGAGGCCGCCAGGCCCCAGACCGCATCGGCTTGCGGGCGATCCTTTTCCGCCAGCAGCTTGGCGGTAATGATGCCGGTGGAGTCACGTACCCATTTGATCTCGATATCCGGGTTGGCCTTCTCGAAGGCCTGTTTGTAGGTCTTCAACTGCTCGGCCTCCAGTGCGGTGTACACCGTCAGTTGAGTCGTAGCGGCCTGGGCCTGCACAGTCATGGCAGTGAGGACGGCAGCGGCAAGAGCAAGTGGCTTGAACATGGTGCGGTTCCTTGAGCGGTACAGGTTAGAGGGTGATCAGTGGCCTGGCGCACGCTGGCGCCAGGCTTGGGAGCGTTGCAGCAGGCCGCGCGAGGCCCAGGCCAGCAGCAACGAGACGGCCGCGCTGGTCAGCAGAATCAGGGTGGACATGGCCGCCGCGCCGCCGACGTTGCCGGCATCGTCCATGTTCAACACAGCGACGGCGGCGAGGATGGTGTCGGGGCTGTAGAGGAAGATCGCCGCTGACACCGTGGTCATCGCCGAGACGAACAGGTAGCGAATGATGTCCAGCAGTGCGGGCAGGCAGATCGGCACAGTCACCCGCAGGAAATGCCGGTACAGCGGCGCCTTGAGCGACAGTGCGGCGGCCTCGAACTCGCCGTCGAGTTGGCGCAGTGCGGTGGTCGCGGTCATCTGAGCGGTGGTCAAATAATGTGCAATGGTGCACACCACCAGCAGCGTCATGCTGCCGTAGAACACATGCAACGGGTTGCCGCTCAAGTTGAAGAAGAAGACATAGCCCAGACCCAGCACCAGCCCCGGCACAGCCATCGGCACAAAGCTGAGCAGGCGCAGCAGCAGGTTCAGGCTGCGTTGGCCGCGGGTTTTCTCCATCAGGTAGGCACCGGTGAAGATCACCACACTGCCAATCAGTGCCACACCCAGGGCCATGGTCAGGCTGTTGCGATAAGCGAGCCAGCCGCCACCGGCGGTGTCGTCGAACTGGTAGTGCTTCAGCGAAAGCGACAGGTTGTAAGGCCAGAACTTCACCAGCGACGAGTAAACCGCCATACCCACCACCAGCAACAGAATCGCGCACACCAGCAGTACCAGCGCCAGGAACCAGCCATCGCGCTGCCGCGATGGCGCCGGCAGGAACACCTGTGCCCGGCCACTCATTGCATCGCCCTGACGGCGGCGCAACCAGGCATCGACCGCGAAGCTGAACAGCGCTGGCAGCAACAGCACCATACCGATCAGTGCGCCGCGACCGAACTGCTGCTGCCCCACTACCGCCTTGTAGGCTTCCAGCGCCAACACCTGATAGTCGCCGCCCACCACGACCGGCACACCGAAGTCCGTGATGGTCAGGGTGAATACCAGGCAGAATGCAGCGAAGACCGCCTGCCGGGTTGCAGGCCAGGTAATGCTGTGGAACGCCCGCCAAGGGCCTGCGCCCATACTGGAGGCTGCATCGAACAACCGTGCATCGGCCAGCGACAGTGCCGACAGCAGGATCATCAGGGCATGAGGAAAGGTGTAGATCGCCTCGCCAAGGACAATGCCCCAGAAGCCGTAGATGTTGTCGTTGAGCAGACCGCGCAACAGCCCCTGGTTACCGAACAGGTAGACCAGCGCAATGGCCGGCAACATCGACGGCGCCAGCAGTGGCAACAGCGAAATCCCGCGCCAGATCGACTTGCCCGGAATCAGCGTGCGCTGCAGGGCATAGGCGAACAGGTAGGCCACGGGCACGACGATGGCTGCCACACTCAGCGATACCTTGAGACTGTTGCCCAGCAACCAATGGAAATTGGCGCTGGTCACCAGCTCAATGGCCGCCGTCAGGCCACCGCCCTGCCCGGCCTCGCTGCTGAAACCACGCCAGAAGATCGCAAGCAGCGGCAGCAGGACAGCGACGGTCAACAGCAGCAGCAACACCACCTTACCGCCGACCACGAACAGGCGATCACCCCGTGCGATGCGGGCCGATTGAGTGCGGGACGCCTGAGCGCCCGGCAGTGCGATTGGCGCAGCCATCTCAGGCAAACACCTGCAGGCTGCGCGGTGGCAGGGCGACCCAGATGTCCTGTGAACCAAGGCGCGGCATGGCCTCCGGCGCGACTTCCGCCAACAGCGGATGGCCAGGCAGTTCGTTGAACTCAAAGCTCATGCGGCAGCGGTTGCCGAGGAACGTGATCTCCCGCACCCGGGCCGGGAACAGGTTTTCTTCGTGGGTCGGCGGGTTGACACTGATCGCCTCGGGGCGGCAGAACAACCGACCGCTGCGGGCCTGGCTAGCGCCTTGGTCGAGGCGCATGTTCATCGAACCGACCTGCGCATGGCTGTCGCTGCTGCGCTGGAACGGCAGCCAGTTACCCTGGCCGACGAACTCGGCCACAAACGGAGTGGCCGGTTTGTCATAAATCGCCTGCGGGGAGGCGTACTGCTCAACCTGCCCGTTGTTCATCACGGCAATGCGGTCGGCCATCAGCATGGCCTCGTCCTGATTGTGAGTCACCATCAGGGTGGTGATGCCAAGCTGACGCTGCAATTGGCGTAACTCGCTGCACAAGTGCTCACGCACACGGGCGTCGAGCGCCGACATTGGCTCATCGAGCAGCAACAGTGAGGGGGCTGGCGCCAGGGCACGCGCCAAGGCAACGCGCTGCTGCTGCCCGCCAGAGAGTTGGCCGGGGTACTTTTTCTCGCTGCCCGACAGGCCCACCAGTTCCAACATCTGCGCTACACGCTGGCGCACTTCATCACGGCCACTGCCGCTCAGGCCATAGGCAATGTTGGCTTCGACCGTGAGGTTGGGAAACAGCGCATAGGACTGGAACAGAATGCCGTAGTCCCGCGCCTGCGGCGGCAGGTCGGAAATATCACGATCACCGATGTACAGCGTGCCACGGTCCTGACGCTCCAACCCGGCGATGCAACGCAGCAACGTGGTCTTGCCGCACCCGGAAGGGCCAAGCAGGCAGACCAGCTCGCCTGCGGCGATATCCAGGGATACATCCTGCAGTGCCGTGAAAGCACCGAAGCGTTTGTGGATGCCGCGCACCTTCATCTGTGCGCCAGGGTTTACGAGTGGGTTGTTCATGGCAGGGCCTCACCGAGCAGATGAGGGTCATGCTAGGAGGCGAATGCGAAGCTTCTGTGGCGCGCAGGCAAAAGCTACCGATAGTGGTATAGGCAGATTTGGGTTAACTGCCATTGCCAGCAAAGCCGCACCGTTTGCAGCGGCGGGGTGCCAGTGGGTGCGCAGCGCCTGCATCGCGGGCAAGCCCGGCTCCTACAGGGATAGGCGCAGCAGGCTTGCCTTGGCCTACAGGTTGCAGGCCGCGACTTCCTGGGCGAGGCCAAGAAACGCTGCGGGCAGACGGGCCTGGCGCCGTTCCTTCAGGCAATAGAGGTATTCGTACATGTGTGGAGCTCCCTCCAGGGTCAGCACGCGCAATTCCGGGTTATGCGGCACTTCATGGCGAGCAATGATGCTGATGCCGATGTTGCGCAGCACCCCCTCGCGAATCGACTCGCGACTGCCGATTTCCAACAACGAACCCGCCTTCACCCCGGCATCGGCCAGCATCTGTTCAGTCAGGCGACGCGTCGTGGAACCAAGTTCACGCATCAGCAGGCAATGCCCGCTCAAGGCGCTGAGCGGCACAGACCCGCGATTGGCCAACGGATGATTGCGATGCACCGCCACCACCAGCGGGTCGGTGCCAAGTACCCGCCGCACCAGCCGGGCATCTTCGAGTAACTGCGAGGACGCCGCGAGGTCCACCCGGTAGTCTTCCAGCAACTCCAACACCTGTTGGGAGTTGCCGATCTCTACCGAAACCTCAACCTGCGGCAAGCGTTCACGGAAGATCTTCACCAGGTCGAGAATGTAGTACGGCGCCGTCGCGGCGATGCGCAGGGTGCCCTGGGCCTGGCCGCTGTTACGCAGGAAGAACTCGATGTCCGCTTCCTGCTGCAACAACACCTTGACCATCGGCAACAGACGCGCACCGTCGTCACTCAAGGTCAGGCGACGACCGCCACGGTAAAACAACTCAACCCCGTACTGGCTTTCCAGATTGCGGATCTGCGTGGTCACGGTCGGTTGGCTGAGCCCGAGCTTCTTCGCCGCCAGGGTAATGCTGCCCAACCGCGCGACCATGTAGAACGCTTTCAACTCGGCACTCAACATACATCCTCATTTTCTCAGCAGACGCAGACCGTTGAAGACCACCAACAGACTGACGCCCATATCGGCAAACACGGCCATCCACATGGTCGCCATGCCAGCAAAGGTGATGCCCAGGAAGATCGCCTTGATCCCCAGCGCCAGCACGATGTTCTGCTTCAGAATCGCCGCGCTGTTGCGCGAGAGCCTGACGAAGGCCGGGATTTTGCGCAAGTCGTCATCCATCAACGCCACGTCGGCCGTCTCGATGGCCGTGTCGGTGCCGGCTGCAGCCATGGCAAAGCCAATTTCGGCCCGTGCCAGTGCCGGAGCATCGTTGATACCGTCGCCGACCATGCCCACCCGATGACCTTTGCTGTAGAGGTCTTCAATGGTCTTGAGCTTGTCGGCGGGCAACAGGTTGCCGTAGGCCTGATCGATGCCCACCTGGGCGGCAATGGCCTCGGCGGTATGCGGGTTGTCGCCGGTCAGCATGACGGTGCGGATGCCCAGTTCGTGCAATTGAGCGATGGCCTCACGGCTGCTGTCCTTGACCGTGTCGGCCACGGCAAACAACGCCACCGGGCCGGAGCCGTCAAGCAACAACACGACACTTTTGCCCTGACGCTCCAGAAGATCGAGACGGGCTTCCAGTTGCGGCGAGCACAGGCCAAGGTCTTCTACCAGCCGATGGTTACCCAGGTGGTACAAGGTGCCCTCGACCAGCCCGCGAACCCCTCGCCCCGGCAGGGCCTGGAAGTCATGAACCTCATGCACGACGATGCCCTGCTGTTCGGCCTGCTGCGCTACCGCATGGGACACCGGGTGGTCGGAACGGGCGGCGAGGCTGGCGGCGATGCGCTGCGCGGCGCTTTCGAACAGTGGATCGAGCAGTTGGAAATCGGTCTGCACCGGTTTGCCGTGGGTTAGGGTGCCGGTCTTGTCCAAGGCCAGGAAATCAAGCTTGCGACCGCCCTCCAGGTACACGCCCCCCTTGATCAGAATGCCCTTGCGCGCAGCAGCGGCCAGGCCACTGACAATCGTCACCGGGGTAGAAATCACCAAGGCACAAGGGCACGCGACCACCAGCAAGACCAAGGCCCGGTAGATCCAGTCGAACCACGCGGCTCCAGTGAACACTGGCGGCACGACCGCTACAAGCAGGGCAAGGGCAAACACCACCGGGGTGTAAATGCGCGAGAACTGATCAACGAAGCGCTGCGTCGGCGCACGCGCACCTTGTGCCTGCTCCACGGCCTTGATGATCCGCGCCAGGGTCGATTGACCGGCGGGCGCTGTTACACGGAACTCCAAGGCCCCACCCTGGTTGATGGTGCCGGCGAACAGTTTGTCGCCCGGCCCTTTCTCGACGGGCAGGCTTTCGCCGGTGATCGGCGCCTGATCGACGCTGGATTGCCCCAGCAGTACCTCACCGTCCAAACCGATACGCTCACCGGGACGAACCCGTACACGAGCGCCCAACGCCACGTGTTTGACCTCCATCTCCAGCCACTGGCCATCAGCCTGTTGCACGGTGGCGCGGTCAGGGCTCAACTGCATCAAGCCGCCGATGGCGTTACGCGCACGGTCCAGCGAGCGGGCCTCGATCAGTTCGGCCAAGGTAAACAGGAACATCACCATCGCCGCTTCCGGCCACTGACCGATCAGCACTGCACCGGTCACCGCGATGCTCATCAGGGCGTTGATGTTCAGGTTGCGGTTTTTCAGGGCGATCCAGCCCTTCTTGTAAGTACCCAGGCCGCCGCTGAGGATCGCCACCAGCGCGACCAGTGCCACCACCCAGTTCGGCGCGACCGCCGTGAAGTGAATGACTTCCGCCACCAGGGCCGCGACGCCAGAAAGCGCCAGCGGCCACCAAGGCTTCTTCGCCGTTACACGCGGCTCATCCTGCGCCTCGGCGTTCTCTGTCAGCGGTTCGGCCTGCATGCCCAGGCCAGCGATGACCTGCTCGATAACCTTTGCCTCAACCAGGGTATGCCGCACGCCAAGCACGCGGTTGATCAAGTTGAATTCCAGTTGCTCGATCCCCGCCAGTTTGCCCAGCGCGTTCTGGATCAGGGTCTGTTCGGTCGGGCAGTCCATGGCCTCGATCCGAAAGCGGCTCAGGCGAGCGTTGGCACTGCTCGCCTCGCTCAACTGAATCAGCGCCGGCGCCTCGGCAGCCGAGCAACAGGCATGGCCGTGCGCTTGATGGCCATGAGCGTGGTCATTGTCGTGGTCATCATGCGCCTTATGGGCGTGGTTGTGGCTGACAGGCTGGTGCATACGGTTCATCCCTAAAGGTCCTGTTGCCAAGTACACACCCTGTAGCCACTATAGGGTCAAGCAATCTGCCGGGGAATGTGCAATGAAAATCGGTGAACTGGCCAAAACGACTGACTGCCCGGTGGAAACCATCCGCTACTACGAGCGCGAAGGCCTGCTGCCAGAGCCTGCGCGCAGCGAGGGTAATTACAGGCTCTACACCCAGGCGCATGTCGAGCGCCTGACCTTTATCCGCAACTGTCGAACCCTCGACATGACCCTGGATGAAATCCGCAGCCTGCTGCGTCTGCGCGACAGCCCGGAGGCTCAGTGTGAAAGCGTCAACGCGCTGATCGATGAACATATTCAGCACGTCAAGGCACGGATCGACGGGTTGCTGGCCTTGCAGGAGCAGTTGCTGGAACTGCGCCAGCATTGCCACGCCCAAGAGGAACAGTGCTCGATCCTGCAGCATCTGGAGGTCAACGGGGCGGTCACCGCGCCGGGCGCAGAGCATTCACACGTAGGCCGCAGCCACGGCCACTGATGGCCCTCACAGTGCCTGGGGATTAACCGCCAACTGCGCCTTGACCGCCTCTGCCTGCTGGCGCAGGGCGTCCTCGAACAGGCTGACCAACTGTGACGGTGGCCGATGCAGGGGTTTGACGATATTCACGGTAAAGGGAATCGGCACCGTGAAGGGACGGATCTGCACACCCTGGCCAACGAAGTCCAGGGCGGTCAGCGGGTTGACGATCGCCAGGCCAATCCCCTCGCGGACCATTGAGCACACCGATGCCGCACTGTGGGTGTCCAGTACCAAGCGCCGCTCGACCTGCGCTTGCCGGAAGATTTCGTCGATCTGCTGCCGGTAGGTGTCCAGTGTGGACAGGCTGATAAAGGGTTGCCCGGAAAAGTCGGCGGGCGCCAGGCGTTGCTTTTCCAGCAACGGATGCCCGTTGGGCAATACACAGACCTCATCCACAGTCATCAGCGGCGATAGCACGGTGCCAGGCGGCGTGCTGCTCACCTCGGTCAGGCCGATGTCGTGCCGCTGCGCGGAGAGCCATTCTTCCAGCAAAGGCGATTCTTGCTGGCTGATGGTGACACTGGCCTTGGGGAACTGCGCCAGAAAGCGCTGGCAGGTCTTGGGCAGCAGCGACTGGGAAAACACCGGCAGGCAAACAATCGACAACTGCCCCTGCTCGAACTCGCGCAGGGCGTCCACCGTATTGAGAATGCGATCAAGGCCAAAGTAGGCCCGCTGCACTTCCTCGAACAGCGCCAGCGCCTGTGAGGTCGGTCGTAATCGACCGCGGGCCCGCTCGAACAGCTTCAAACGGGACAGTTGCTCGAAGCGCGCCAGTTCACGGCTGACGGTCGGCTGCGAGGTGTGCAGCATGGCGGCGGCCTCGGTCACGCTGCCCGAGGTCATGACCGCACGGAAAACCTCAATGTGACGCAAGGAGATGGACATGGGCCGCTCGGGAGATCGAAAGCCATATCATAAATGAATGACCTCACGGCAAATTGATATTTTATGCCGCCCCCACCTTTCTCCATGATGCAGGCCATCCACGCCCCGCCACGCCGGGGCCGCGCCAAACCCCAGGGAGAACATCATTGGAACACGCCGCCGCACAACGTCCAGGCCCATGCCGGACCACCGCCATCACCGATAGCATGCTGACCCGGTTGGTCGCCGAACACGGCACCCCACTGTGGGTGTACGACGCCCAGGTAATTCGTCAGCGCATCCAGCAACTGGCGGGCTTCGACACCATCCGCTTCGCACAGAAAGCCTGCTCGAACCTGCATGTATTGCACCTGATGCGTGAAGCGGGGGTAGCGGTTGATGCCGTGTCACTCGGTGAAATCGAGCGCGCACTCAAGGCCGGCTTCAAAACCGGCCGCACCTCAGGTGCTGCCGAAGTGGTGTTCACCGCCGACCTGTTCGACCGGGCCACCCTGAACCGCGTGGTAGAAACGCAAATCGAGGTCAACGTGGGCTCGATCGACATGCTTGAGCAACTGGGCGAGCGCTCCCCTGGGCACCGGGTCTGGCTGCGCATCAACCCGGGCTTCGGTCACGGCCATAGCAACAAGACCAACACCGGCGGTGAAAACAGCAAGCACGGAATCTGGCACGAGCAGCTGCAAGAGGCGCTGGCCCAGGTTCGCAAATATCAGCTGCATCTGGTCGGCCTGCATTTCCATATCGGCTCGGGCGTGGACTACTCCCACCTGCAGCGAGTATGCAGCGCCATGGTGGAACTGATTGGCCGCCTGGACCACGACATCGAAGCGATCTCTACCGGTGGCGGGCTGTCGGTACCTTACCGCGATGGCGAGCAGGCCGTAGACATCGCGCACTACCTCACGCAGTGGCGTGAAGCCAAACAGCAGATCGAGCAGCAGTTGGGTCACCCGGTGCGCCTGGAAATCGAGCCGGGTCGTTTTCTGGTGGCCGAGTCCGGCCTGCTGGTCGCTGAAGTACGCGGGACCAAGCCGATGGGCGGCAACCACTTCACACTGGTCGATGCCGGCTTCAATGACCTGATGCGCCCCTCGATGTACGGCAGCTACCACGAGATTTCACTGATTCCACAGCCTGGCACCGCGCAGGCGCCGCGTCCGCCGCGCGCTACCGTGGTAGCAGGCCCGTTGTGCGAATCCGGTGATGTGTTTACTCAGCTTGAAGGCGGCATTGTCGAATCGCGCCTGCTGCCGTCGGCTCAGGTGGGGGATTACCTGGTGTTCCATACCGCCGGTGCCTATGGCGCGTCGATGTCGTCGAACTACAACAGCCGCGGGCATGCCGCTGAAGTACTGATCGACGGCGAGGCCTGTCGGTTGATCCGCAAACGCCAAAGCCTTGAGTCGTTGCTGGCGCTTGAACTGGACGCCTGAGGCTGTAACCAAACACAACACAGGCCGCAATGGCCTGTGTTGTGAGGCGGCGGTCAGACCGCCATTGGCGCGGTCATCGGCGCATGGTGCTCGTAGCCTTCAAGGCTGAAGTCGCTCGGCTCGATCAGTTCCAGCCACTCGGGCTGGTAAATACCCGTCTTGGCGAATTCCGGCACGCGGTCGGAGATCACCAGCTTCGGCGCGGCCAGTGGTTCGCGCTTGAGCTGCTCGTTGAGCATGTCCAGGTGGTTCTCATAGACGTGCGCATCGCCAATGAAGTAAGTGAACCAGCGTGGCGTGTAACCGGTCAGACGGCCCACCAGCGACAGCAGTGCAGCGCCTTCGGTGAGGTTGAACGGCGTGCCAAGGCCCAGGTCGTTGGAGCGGATGTAGAGGGTCAGGGAAATTTCCTTGGTCTCGACATTCGGGTGGAACTGGTACAGCAAGTGGCACGGCGGCAGGGCCATCTCGTCAAGCTGGGCACAGTTCCAGCCGTGGAACAGGATGCGTCGGCTGCCTGGGTCATTGATGATGGTGTCGACGCACTGGCGAATCTGGTCAATGGCCTTGTACAGCACCACGAACGCTTCACCGTCTTCCTCAGCCTCGGCAATCGTCTGGAAGCCCTGGCTTTGAGCGAGCGCGATGGCAGCCGGGTTACTCAGCGCAATACGTTTGTACGCCGGCCACTGGCGCCATTGCACGCCGTAGATTTCACCCAGGTCGTCGGCGCCCTGACGGAACGGGTTGGCCAGCCACTGCGCATTCTCGTTGGCGTTCTGGTCCCAGACCTTGCAGCCCAGTTCGCGGAACTGCGCAGCGTTCTTCACACCGCGCAGGAAACCGACCATCTCGCCAATGGCTGACTTGAACGCCAGGCGGCGGGTGGTGATGGCCGGGAAGCCCTCCTGCAGGTCGAAACGCAGCATGGCACCGGGGAAGCTGATGGTGCGGATGCCGGTACGGTTACCCTGCAGGGTGCCGTGCTTGATCACGTGGGCGACCAGATCTAGATATTGCTTCATGACTTACCTGTTTCAAAACAGGCAGAGGCGCACCCCTGCCTTACACATTTAAAGCGCAGCGCCCTTGGCGGTCGGCGCGCGGCGATAGGCCCACCAGATCAACCCGATACCACCGAGGATCATTGGTACGCAAAGCAGTTGGCCCATGGTCAACCAACCAAACGCGATGTAGCCCAGTTGCGCATCGGGCACGCGGACGAACTCGACGATGAAGCGGAAGATGCCGTAGAACAGCGCGAACATACCGGAAATGGCCATCGTCGGGCGTGGTTTGCGCGAATACAGCCAGAGAACCAGGAACAATGCCACACCTTCCAGTGCAAACTGGTAAAGCTGCGACGGATGGCGCGGCAATTGTGCCGGATCACTGAAGGGCGGGAAGACCATGGCCCACGGCACATCGGTCGCCTTGCCCCACAATTCGGCGTTGATGAAGTTGCCGATACGCCCCGCACCCAGGCCAATCGGTACTAGCGGTGCAACGAAGTCCATCAGCTCAAAGAACGACTTGTTGTTACGCTTGCCGAACCACAGGGCCGCCAGCATGACGCCGATAAAGCCGCCATGGAACGACATGCCGCCCTTCCAGACTTCGAAAATCAACGTGGGATTGGCCAGGTACGCACTCAGGTCATAGAACAGTACGTACCCCAAGCGGCCACCGACAATCACCCCCATGGACAGCCAGAACACCAGGTCGGAAAGCTTTTCGCGGCTCCAGGTCGGGTCGAAACGCTTCAACCGGCGCGATGCCAGCAGCCAGGCGCCGCCGATGCCGATCAGGTACATCAGACCGTACCAGTGGATTTTCAGCGGCCCGATGGCCACGGCCACGGGGTCGATATTCGGATAAGGCAGCATCAAACGTCCTCTATTCTTAAAGCAAAAAGCTCAGGCCGACACAAAACAACAGTGCGGCAAACAGCCGTTTCAGCAGGCGGGGCGACAGCTTGTGGGCCAGCCGCGCACCAAAACGGGCAAAAAACATACTGGTCAGGGCAATACCCAACAGCGCCGGTAAATACACGAACCCGAGACTATGCGCTGGCAACAACGGGTCGTGCCAGCCCAGAACCATGAAACTTAGCGCACTGGCCAGGGCAATCGGGAAGCCGCAGGCCGATGAAGTCGCCACCGCCTGCTGCATCGGCAGGCTGCGCCAGGTCAAAAACGGCACGGTCAACGAGCCGCCGCCAATGCCGAAGATCGCCGAGGCCCAGCCGATTACACTGCCGGCAGCGGTAAGGCCGGCTTTGCCAGGGATACTGCGGCTGGCCTTGGGCTTGAGGTCCAGCGCCATCTGCAGGGCAATGATCAGGGCGAACACACCAATGATCTTTTGCAGGTTCGGGCCCTGGATCGCCGAGGCGGTTTTCGCACCAATGCCGGCGCCGATCAGGATCCCAAGGGTCATCCAGATGAAGATCGGCCACTGCACCGCGCCTTTGCGATGGTGTTCGCGAATGGCATTGACCGAGGTGAAGACGATGGTCGCCAACGAGGTGCCGACCGCCAGATGGGTCAATACCGAGGCGTCAAAGCCCTGCGCGGTGAAACTGAAGACCAATACCGGCACGATAATGATGCCGCCACCAACGCCGAACAGCCCGGCCAGCACGCCTGCACAGGCACCCAGCACTAGATAGAGCAGGAATTCCATTGTCGCCCCCGGAAAATTCTGTCCGGCATGGTAACGGAAGCCGGGGTAATGGCTCCAGTGGCTCGCAGCGAAGGCTCTGTTACAGTGAGTGAAAACCCAGGAAAGTCCAGCCATGTGCCTGATCGTTTTTGCCTGGCGACCGGGGCATCCCCAGCCGCTGATCGTTGCCGCCAACCGCGATGAATTCTATGCCCGCCCTGCCCAACCGCTCAGCCATTGGGCCGATGCGCCAGGGGTGTATGCCGGCCGCGATCTGGAAGCCGGTGGCACCTGGCTGGGCGTCGGCCCTGCCGGTCGCTTCGCCGCACTGACCAACATCCGCGACCCCGACCAGCCTCTGGGCCAGCGCTCACGGGGCGAGTTGGTGTCGGGGTTTCTGACCGGGACGCAGCCTATCGAGGCCTATCTGGATCAGGTGGCCAGCCGTGCCTCGGAGTACAGCGGCTTCAATTTGCTGCTGAGCGATGGGCAACAGTTGGCGTACTTGAGTGCGCGGGAGGCCACACCTAGGCTGCTGGATACCGGCGTCTATGGCCTTTCCAATGCCGGGCTCGACACACCTTGGCCCAAGTTGCTCAAGGCCCGTGCCGCGCTGCAGGCACAGTTGCATGAGCCTCAGCCCGAGGCATTGTTGACGTTGCTGGCCGATGGCCAACAGGCGGCAGAAAGCGAACTGCCGGAAACCGGCGTAGGCATGGCCACGGAGCGGCTGTTGTCGAGTGTGTTCATTGCCAGCCAGAGCTACGGCACACGGGCCAGCACGGTGCTGCTGGTGTCGGCAGATGGTTCGCGGCAGTTGGTAGAGCGCAGCTTCGGGCCCTTTGGCGGGCATTTGGGCGAGGTGGCATTGCACCTATGACCCTATGAAATGCGAACCTATGAAATGCGCGGTGCCTGAGAGACAGGCACCGCGCAAGGTTATAGCGATGACGCGGCGTAGCAGCCCCTACAAGGTCTTCGGCGACGCCGGGTTGATCATCCGCGCCAGGCCCAGGTTCTTCAGGGCCAATTGCAGCGAGCTGTGGATAACTTGCGGGTTGTCGATCTTCATGGCCTGGGCCAACAGGTCCTTGGACTGGCTCAGGCTGATCTGACGCAGCATCCACTTCACCTTGGGCAGGTTGGTGGCGTTCATCGACAGGCTGTCAAAGCCCATGGCCATGAGCAGCACCGCCGCCGCCGGATCACCGGCCATCTCACCGCAGATACTCACCGGTTTGCCTTCGGCATGAGCGTCGTTGACTACGTTCTGCAACGCTTGCAGCACCGCCGGGTGCAGGTAGTCGTACAGGTCGGCAACCCGCGGGTTGTTGCGGTCGACGGCCAACAGGTACTGCGTCAGGTCGTTGGAGCCGACCGACAGGAAGTCCACCATGCGTGCCAGTTCGCGGGTCTGGTAGACCGCCGCAGGAATCTCGATCATCACTCCCACCGGCGGCATCGGCACATCGGTGCCTTCATCACGCACTTCGCCCCAGGCGCGGTGGATCAGATGCAAGGCCTCTTCCAGCTCATGAATACCGGAAATCATCGGCAGCAGAATGCGCAGGTTGTTCAACCCTTCGCTGGCCTTGAGCATGGCGCGGGTCTGCACCAGGAAGATCTCCGGGTGGTCGAGGGTCACGCGGATACCGCGCCAGCCGAGGAAGGGGTTGTCTTCCTTGATCGGGAAATAGGACAAGGCCTTGTCGCCGCCGATGTCCAGGCTGCGCATGGTCACCGGCTGCGGGTGAAACGCCGCCAGTTGCTCGCGGTAGATCGCCAGCTGTTCCTTCTCGCTGGGGAAGCGCTGGTTGATCATGAACGGGACTTCGGTGCGGTACAGGCCGACACCCTCGGCACCGCGCTGCTGGGCGCGGGCGACATCGGCAAGCAGGCCGGTGTTCACCCACAGCGGCATGCGATGGCCGTCGGTAGTGATGCACGGCAGCTCGCGCAGGGCGTCGAGCCCCTGAGCCAACTGGCGCTCCTCTTCCACCACCTCGGCATACTGCTTGCGCAGTACCTCGCTGGGGTTGGTGTAGACCTCGCCGTGGTAGCCGTCGACGATCATCTGAATGCCGTCGACCTTGGAGTACGGCAGGTCGACCAGGCCCATGACCGTCGGAATACCCATGGCCCGGGCCAGGATCGCAACGTGGGAGTTACCCGAACCCAATACCGAGACCAGGCCCGCAAGCTTGCCCTCAGGCACTTCGCCAAGCATGGCAGGGGTCAGCTCTTCGCTGACCAGAATCGTGTTGTCGGGATAGACCAGCGTCTGCTGGCGGGCCTCCTGCAGGTAGGCCAGCAGTCGCCGGCCCAGATCCTTCACGTCGGAAGCCCTCTCCCGCAGGTAGTCGTCGTCCATCAGCTCGAAACGGCTGACGTGCTCGCCGACCACCTGACGCAAGGCGCCTTGGGCCCATTGGCCGGTCTTGATCACCTGCACGACTTCACCGCCCAGGGCAGCATCTTCGAGCATCATCAGGTAGACGTCGAACAACGCCCGCTCTTCTGGGCGCAACTGGGTAGCCAGCTTGGCCGAGAGGGTGCGCATGTCGTTGCGCACGCCTTCAAGGGCGTTGTTGAACAGGCTTAGCTCGGCGTCGATGTCCGTGACGGTCTTATCCGGCACGACGTCGAGGTCGGCCGGCGGCAGCATGACCACGGCGGTACCGACCGCTGCACCCGGCGAACCCGGCACACCGACGAATTTGGCTTCCTGGATACCTTTGCCTTGGCGGCCCAGGCCACGGATCGAACCTGTCGCCTCGGCATGGGCGATAACCCCGGCAAGCTGCGCGCTCATGGTCACGAGGAAGGCTTCTTCGCCCTCATCGAACTGGCGGCGCTCTTTTTGCTGGATAACCAGAACACCAACCACGCGACGGTGGTGGATGATCGGCGCCCCGAGGAACGAGGCAAAGCGTTCTTCGCCCGTTTCGGCAAAGTAGCGATAACGCGGGTGATCGGCGGCGTTTTCGAGGTTCAGCGGCTCTTCGCGGGTGCCCACGAGGCCCACCAGGCCTTCGTTGGGGGCCATGCTGACCTTGCCGATAGACCGCTTGTTCAGGCCCTCGGTGGCCATCAGGACGAAACGGTTGGTTTCCGGGTCAAGCAAGTAGACCGAGCAGACCTGACTGCCCATGGCCTCTTTGACGCGCAAGACAATAATCCCCAACGCCGTTTTCAGATCCTTGGCGGAGTTAACTTCCTGGACGATCTTGCGCAGCGTATTGAGCATGGCTCGGGGTCGAACTCCGTCGTCAGTCGCGCGCCAACAGGCGCGGTGCAAGCTCTTTGAGAGCGCGGCGGTAAACCTCGCGCTTGAATGTCACCACCTGGCCCAGCGGGTACCAATAACTGACCCAACGCCAGCCATCGAACTCCGGTTTCCCGGTCAAATCCATCCGCACTCGCTGCTCATTGGACACCAGGCGCAGGAGAAACCATTTCTGTTTCTGGCCGATACACAGCGGTTGGCTGTGGGTACGCACCAGGCGTTGGGGTAAACGATAACGCAACCAGCCACGGGTGCAGGCAAGAATTTCAACATCATGTCGTTCAAGCCCCACTTCTTCGTTCAGCTCGCGGTACAAGGCCTCTTCTGGTGTTTCCTCGGGGTTGATCCCGCCCTGGGGAAACTGCCAGGCATCCTGGTTGATACGACGAGCCCATAGCACCTGCCCGGCATCATTCGTCAGAATGATCCCGACATTGGGGCGAAAACCATCGGGGTCGATCACGGCAGCAACCTCGCAAACGCATGTCCCCGCATTGTTCCACAAAGCCCACAAGGCCAGCAACGCGCCTGCGGACCTTATGTGCATCGATGTGAAAAGTCCGTATTCTTAAGGCCTTTTCAGATGTTATGCGAGTGACTGCAATGCGCCTGGCTTTATTCGATCTGGACAATACTCTCCTTGGCGGTGACAGCGATCACGCATGGGGCGATTACCTCTGCGAGCGCGGCATTCTCGACCCTGTCGAGTACCAGAACCGCAACGATGCCTTCTATCAGGACTACCTGGCCGGCAAGCTGAATCTGAATGACTACCTGAACTTCAGCCTGGAAATCCTCGCCAGAACCGAAATGGCGCAACTCGACGAATGGCACCGCGACTTCATGCGCGACTGCGTTGAGCCGATCATTCTGCCCAAGGCCCTCAGCCTGCTGGAAGAGCACCGTAGCGCAGGCGACAAGCTGGTGATCATCACCGCCACCAACCGTTTCATCACGGGCCCGATTGCCAAGCGCCTGGGCGTACAAACCCTGCTGGCAACCGAATGCGAGATGGTTGATGGCCGTTACAGCGGGCGCAGTACCGATATACCGTGTTTCCGTGAAGGCAAAGTGACACGCCTCAATCGCTGGCTACTGGAAAACGGCTTCAGCCTGGAAGGCAGCCATTTCTACAGCGACTCGATGAACGACCTGGCACTGCTGGAAGCGGTCGAACACCCGATTGCGGTCGACCCGGATCCGAAACTGCGCGCCGAAGCCGAAAAGCGTGGCTGGAGAGTCATCAGCCTGCGTGACTAAGGGCTGAAGGCAATCAATCGCCAGCACGCCCTGCACCCAATTGGGGCAGGGTGTACTGGCGACAGGCGCGACGATTACACCGGTTTAGCGACCATCAGGCCAATGATGCTGAGGAAAATAACCGCGCTCAGCGCTGCCAGTATCACGACCGAACGTCGACTGGCTGTGGCCTTGCCCAATCGCCCCACCAGCAGCAACCAGCACACGCACCCCAGCAGGTAGAGTACGGCCCCGCCAAGCAGCCAGGCCTGCCCCAGCGGCCAACCGATCAGGTGCACCAGCCACCAGCCACTGAAGGGCAGGCTGAACAGGCTCAGGCCCATCAGAATCCAGACGAACAACCAGGGCCGCTGCAGGCTCGTCGCTGGGCCGGCTACCGTATTGGCGCGCTGACGCCACGCCTGGAACACCAGACCCAGCGCACACCCCAGCGACAACGCCGTCGCCAGGCCATGCAACATTTTCATCACGCTTAAAGTTTCCATACGAAAGCATCCCGCCCCGTCAAAGCATCGTCTTGAGCGTAGCAGCCTCAGCCGAGGAACAGCCGGTACGCCGGGTTCTCGGTTTCATCCCAGTAGGGGTAGCCGATCTTGGCCAGCGCTGCGGGCACCAGATGGCGCTCTTCGTCCGGCACCTGCAAACCTGCAACCACACGGCCGTCAGCCGCACCGTGGTTACGGTAATGGAACATCGAGATGTTCCAGCGCCCACCCAGTTTGTTGAGGAAGTTGAACAGCGCACCCGGACGCTCTGGAAACTCGAAGCGCAGGACCATCTCGTTGCTGACACCCGCCGCATGACCTCCGACCATGTGCCGGATATGCAACTTGGCCAGTTCGTTGTCGGTCAGGTCGAGCACCGGGAAGCCCTGCTCACTCAGGCTTTGCAACAAGGCGCTGCGCGGGTCGGTGTCAGGATGGGTTTGCACGCCAACAAAAATATGGGCTTCGCCCTCGGCGTGGTAACGGTAGTTGAACTCGGTGATCTGGCGCTTGCCAATGGCCTCGCAAAACGCCTTGAAGCTGCCCGGTTGCTCAGGGATGGTCACGGCAATGATTGCCTCACGCCCTTCACCCAGCTCGGCGCGCTCGGCCACATGGCGCAGACGGTCGAAGTTGACGTTGGCACCGGAGTCGATGGCCACCAGCGTCTGGCCGCTGACACCGCGCAGTTCGACGTATTTCTTGATACCCGCCACACCCAGGGCACCCGCAGGTTCGGTGATCGAGCGGGTATCGTCGTAAATATCCTTGATCGCCGCACAGATCTCATCGGTACTGACGGTAATGACCTCGTCGACGTAGTCTTTGCAGATCTCAAAGGTGTACTGGCCGATTTGCGCGACTGCCACGCCATCGGCGAACAACCCGACCTGCGGCAATACCACGCGCTCACCCGCAGCCATGGCGGCTTGCAGGCAATTGGAGTCATCCGGCTCGACGCCGATCACCTTGATCTCCGGGCGCAGGTACTTCACGTAGGCCGCGATACCGGCAATCAGGCCACCACCACCGACCGGAACGAAGATCGCGTCCAACTGGCCCGGGTGCTGGCGCAGAATCTCCATGGCCACGGTACCTTGGCCTGCGATGGTGTGCGGGTCGTCGTAGGGGTGGATGTAGACGAAGCCCTTCTCATCGACCAGTTTCAGCGAATAGGCCAGCGCTTCGGGAAAGGAATCGCCATGCAGCACAACCTTGCCACCACGCGAGCGCACACCTTCGACCTTGATCTCGGGCGTGGTCTTGGGCATGACGATGGTTGCCTTGATGCCCAACTCCTTCGCCGCAAGTGCTACACCCTGGGCATGGTTACCCGCCGACGCGGTGACCACGCCACGGGCGAGTTCCTCGGGGGTCAGTTGGGCCAGCTTGTTGTAGGCGCCACGAATCTTGAAGGAGAACACCGGCTGCAGGTCTTCGCGCTTGAGCAGCACGGTATTGCCCAAGCGCTTGCTCAGCTGCCCGGCACGTTGCAATGGCGTTTCGACAGCGACGTCATAGACGCGCGAGGTGAGGATCTTCTTGACGTACTGTTCGAGCATCGGGAAAGCATCACTGGGCGGCTGGGACAAGGCCTGGGAGTCTACCCCAGCGCCCTGTCGGGCGACCACCGCCAGCCTGGGGTTTTAGCCGTTATACTAGGCAACCTCAGATACTCCTCCCCGCTTCGGAGCCCGCATGACCCAGGACCAACTCAAACAGGCTGTCGCCCAGGCCGCTGTCGATTTCATTCTGCCCAAGCTCGATGACAAGAGCATCGTCGGCGTCGGCACCGGCTCGACCGCCAACTGCTTCATCGACGCCCTGGCCAAGCACAAAGGTGCCTTCGACGGTGCCGTTGCCAGCTCCGAAGCCACCGCTGCACGCCTGAAAGGCCACGGCATTCCGGTGTATGAGCTGAACACCGTCAGCGAGTTGGAGTTCTATGTCGACGGTGCCGACGAAAGCAACGAGCACCTGGCCCTGATCAAGGGCGGCGGCGCCGCACTGACCCGCGAGAAGATCGTTGCCGCCGTGGCCAAGACCTTCATCTGCATCGCTGACGCCAGCAAGCTGGTTCCGGTACTGGGCGCCTTCCCGCTGCCAGTGGAAGTGATCCCGATGGCCCGCAGTCACGTTGCCCGCCAACTGGTCAAACTGGGCGGCGATCCGGTATACCGCGAAGGCGTGGTAACCGACAACGGCAACATCATCCTCGATGTGTACAACCTGCAGATCACCAACCCGGTGGAACTGGAAAGCCAGATCAACGCCATCGTTGGTGTCGTCACCAATGGTCTGTTCGCCGCGCGCCCTGCCGATCTGCTACTGCTGGGTACCCCGGAAGGCGTAAAAACACTGCGTAACTGATACACCCGTCAAGCGCAGGCCGGCCCCCCCCCCCCAACGATGGTCGTTTACGGGGCCGGTTGCTTCTTGAAGATGTAGAACAGGTTGGGTTCACTGACCAGGTAGAGCGTCCCGGCATCGTCCAGGGCAATACCTTCTGCCTGCGGCACGCTCTGCTGCAGCCCTTGAAAACCCTTATGCAGAGACAAGCTGTTCAACGGTTTCCCTTCAGTATCCAGCTCCAGTACCAGTTTCGATTCGTCCGACAAGGCCAGCAAATGGCCGCTGCGCTCATCGAACACCAGGCTCGACAAATCACGCATGAACAACCGTGAATCACGCTGGCGATCCTGCACTACATGCACGGAATAAGGCTGCCCGTCGCCCTCATGAGGGAACCCCTGCACCTCGTAGATCAACATCGGGTCGCGCTCCTTGGCCACGAACAGACGCTTGCCTGCCGAGTCATAGGCCAAACCCTCGAACCCTTTGTTGCCGTTCAGACCAACCCCCAGAGACAGCTGCTCAGCGGTACTGGCATCCAGCACGCGGGTGTCATCATTCAGTTGAACAAGGATCAGCCGCTGTTGGCGCTCGTCGGTGATGACATAGCTGCCAGGCCCGACATACTCAACGGCTTCCGGGTCGCCGAAACCAATCAACGGCAAGCGCCTCACGATGACGCCATCCAGCGACAGCTCTATCAGTTCTGAACGCTTGTTGGTGACACTGAACAGGCTTTTACGATCAGGGTCGTAGGTCAGTGCAGAGAGGTCATCGTCCAGCCCCTCGATAGGCTTGGCTTCAAGTACGACCTGATAGCGATCCAGGCCAATACCGTGCTCGACCGGCTGCCACCAGGTCTTGAGGTTGAACCAACCGCGCTCGAGCAATCGATACTCGTGCGCCGCCAAAGCCAACAAAGAAAGGGCCGACAGGCTGATAAGCAAAGCAAGCAGAGGTAAACGGATAAAACGGCGCATTCAGGCAGACTCAACAAAAATCGACCTGAAGCTAACCATACCCACCTGAATCGAAGCTTAAAGCACCAGGGCAAGCACGCTTAGTGCTTGCGGAAGCGATAGAACAGGTTCGGCTCGCTGACCATATACAGCGTGCCCTGCTCATCCATGGCAACCCCTTCAGCCCGTGGAATACGTTTTTGCAAACCGTTGAAGCCGCCCTGCAGGGTCATGAAGCTGACCTGTTGGCCCTGCTGATCCAGCTCGAGCAACATGTTGGAGTCGGCCGACAGCACCAGCATATGGCCCGTACGTGGATCGATGCCAAGGGCAGATACATTGCGCAGATCGAGTTCGTCGCTGGACAGCGACTGTTTCTGACCGCTCAATTGGCCCGAACTATCGCTACTCCAGGTGAACAACTTTGGTGGCCGCTCCTCACCCAACACCAACCGTTGGCGTTTTGGCTCCCAGGCAACCCCCTCGAACGCCTTGTTCTGATTCTTCGACGGCCCAAGGTCGTATTGCGGGAAGTCGGCGCTGTTCAGGGCCTTGGTATCGGCATCGACCCGAATGATGGTCACGGTATGATCGCGCTCATCGACAATTGCCATGCGCCCACCCTCCAGCACGGCAACCCCCTCGGGGTTGCTCCAGCCATTGAGGGGCATTTTGCGCAGCACATCACCGTCCAGCGTCAGTTGAACCAGGAACGGGTTCTTGCCCATCACCGCGAACAGGGTTTTGGTTTGCGGGTCGTAGGAGACATCGGAAGCTTCGTCATCTTCCATGCCAGGCAGCACCTTGGCATCAATGTCGGCGTGGTAGTCCGGCAACCAGACGCTAGCCCGTTGTTCTGCCGGGCTCTCGAAATGCTCTTTGATCCAGAGCAGGCCACGGTCATCCCAATGCATGGCATAGGCCACGCCATAGCCGATGACCGCCGCAGTCGCCAACCAGGTCGACCAACGCAACATAAAAGGACGCTTGCGCACAGACGGCAGAGAGTCGCCGGAAGGA
The DNA here is from genome assembly GCF_002753995.1 of Pseudomonas sp. HLS-6. Classification (NCBI taxonomy): domain Bacteria; kingdom Pseudomonadati; phylum Pseudomonadota; class Gammaproteobacteria; order Pseudomonadales; family Pseudomonadaceae; genus Pseudomonas; species Pseudomonas sp. HLS-6. The sequence continues at coordinate 303,786 of NZ_CP024478.1, read as the reverse complement.
AACGGTGTGGTCATCGAGGATTCCTGCTTGTTTTTTACCGATTTAATAGCACAGCACCGGCAGGTTCACGTGAACCAATGCGCAGGCATTATCCGGATGACTTGTGAAAAAATCGGTAAAAGCAGGCTGACTGTAACGATAAAGCAGGTGGCAGCCATTACGACTGCCACACAGGTCCGGCGTACCGGCGCTCAGAGTACCTTGCTTTCGAAACGGCTGATGCCAGGCAGCTCCAGCACCAGTTCGTCCCCCTGATTCAGCGGGCCGACGCCTGCTGGCGTACCGGTGAGGATCACATCACCGGCCTGCAGGGAAAACTGTGCCGCCATGTACTGGATCATCGGAACAATCGGATTAAGCATCAGCTCGCTGTTGCCATCCTGGCGTACCTCGCCATTGATGCTCAGACGAATGCCGATATCGGTCAGGTCCTCGAAGGTACTGGCCGGCACGAACGGCGCCAGAACGCAGGCACCATCGAACGACTTGGCCAATTCCCAGGGCAAACCCTTTTCCTTCAGTTTGGACTGGACGTCACGCAGGGTCAGGTCCAGTGCCGGGGCGAAGCCGGAGATCGCATCGAGCACTTCTTCTTCGTCGGGCTGGGTCGACAGCGACTTGCCCAGCAACACGGCGATTTCCGCCTCGTAGTGCACCGAGCCACGTTCGGTCGGGATCTTGAAACCACCCTCGAGCGGCACGACACAACTGCCGGGCTTGATGAACAACAAGGGTTCAGTCGGTACCGGGTTATTCAGTTCCTTGGCATGTTCGGCGTAATTACGGCCAATGCACACCACCTTGCCCAACGGGAAGTGAATACGCGTGCCGTCTAGATACTGGTGCTGGTAGCTCATTGCCGACTCCTGGCGCTGTTAATCACTTTTGGGGGAAACGCGTCACTCGACCGGGAAGATCTTGCCCGGGTTCATGATCCCATTCGGGTCGAAGGCGGCCTTAACCGCCTTCATGTACTCGATTTCCACGGGCGAACGGCTGTAGGTCAGGTAGTCGCGCTTGGTCATGCCAACACCGTGCTCGGCAGAAATCGAGCCGTTGTACTTCTCTACCGTTTCGAAAACCCATTTGTTGACGGTAGCGCACTTGGCGAAGAACTCGTCCTTACTCAGGTTTTCCGGCTTGAGGATGTTCAGGTGCAAATTGCCGTCGCCGATGTGGCCATACCAGACGACTTCAAAATCAGGGTAGTGCTCGCCGACAATCGCATCGATATCCTTCAAGAACGCCGGCACTTTCGATACGGTGACCGAAATGTCGTTCTTGTAGGGCGTCCAGTGCGAAATGGTCTCGGAGATGTACTCACGCAGTTTCCAGAGGTTTTTCAGTTGTTGCTCGCTCTGGCTCATCACACCGTCGATCACCCAGCCTTGCTCCACACAGTGCTCGAAGGTTGCCAGGGCGTCGTTGGCCACCTCTTCGGTGCTCGCCTCGAACTCCAGCAAGGCATAGAACGGGCAGTCGGTGTCAAAGGGTGCAGGCACATCGCCACGCGCCATGATCTTGGCCAGGGCCTTGTCGGAGAAGAACTCAAAGGCGGTGAGGTCCAGCTTGCCCTGGAAAGCATGCAGCACCGGCATGATCGAGTCGAAGTCCGGGGTGCCCAGGACCATCGCGGTGAGATTCTTCGGCGCGCGGTCCAGGCGCATCGTGGCTTCAACCACAAAGCCCAGAGTGCCTTCAGCCCCAATGAACAACTGACGCAGATCGTAACCGGTGGCGTTCTTGATCAAGTCCTTGTTCAATTCAAGCAGGTCGCCCTTGCCGGTGACGACTTTCAGACCAGCCACCCAATTACGGGTCATACCGTAGCGAATAACTTTGATACCGCCGGCATTGGTGCCGATATTGCCGCCAATCTGGCTTGATCCTGCTGAGGCAAAGTCAACTGGGTAGTACAGCCCCTGGTCTGCCGCGAACTGCTGCAGTTGCGCGGTAATCACCCCAGGCTGGCAGACGACCGTACGATCACCGGCGTTGAAACCGAGAATCTGGTTCATGTAGTCGAAGGCCACTACCACTTCGCCATTGGCCGCAACGGCTGCGGCGGAAAGCCCGGTTCGCCCGCCCGACGGCACCAGCGCAACCTTGCGCTGGTTGGCCCAGCGGACGATGGTCTGTACCTGTTCGATGCTCTTAGGAAACACGATGGCCAGCGGTGCCGGCGCAAAATGTTTGGTCCAATCCTTGCCGTACGTATCGAGGGAAGCAGCGTCGGTCAGTACCTTGCCAGGTTCAACCAGAGTCAACAGCTCATCAATCAGCGCAGGATTGGTCATCGATAGAACTCTCGAACAATTCATAGTCACCCTGAGGACTCTTCACGTGCCAGGGATGGGCGTATCAAGGGGTCGTTATGCTAGCATATGCCCCCCGCTAATCGTGCTTCAGGCCGATCTGCGACAGCTTCTCTTCCCTGCCATTTTTTCTCCGGGACACAGGTTTACGCAGATGAGCAAGACTTCTCTCGATAAGAGCAAGATCAAGTTCCTTCTCCTCGAAGGCGTCCACCAAACTGCCGTGGACGTCCTTAAGGCCGCCGGGTACACCAACATTGAGTACCTCACCGGCTCTCTGCCCGACGCCGATCTGAAGGAAAAGATCGCCGATGCTCACTTCATCGGTATCCGCTCGCGCACTCAGCTGACCGAAGAGGTTTTCGACTGCGCCAAGAAACTGGTCGCTGTCGGCTGTTTCTGCATTGGTACCAACCAGGTCGACCTCAACGCGGCTCGCGAACGCGGTATCGCCGTGTTCAACGCACCGTACTCCAACACCCGTTCCGTTGCCGAACTGGTACTGGCCGAGGCCATCCTGCTGCTACGCGGCATCCCGGAGAAGAACGCGTCCTGCCACCGTGGTGGCTGGATCAAGAGCGCGGCCAACTCCTTCGAGATCCGTGGCAAGAAGCTGGGTATCGTCGGCTACGGCTCGATCGGCACCCAACTGTCGGTCCTGGCTGAAGGCCTGGGCATGCAGGTTTACTTCTACGACACCATCACCAAGCTGCCGCTGGGTAACGCCACTCAGGTGAACAACCTGCACGAGCTGCTGGGCATGTGCGACATCGTCTCGCTGCACGTTCCAGAAACTGCAGCCACCCAGTGGATGATCGGCGAGAAGGAAATTCGCGCCATCAAGAAAGGCGGCATCCTGATCAACGCCGCCCGTGGCACCGTGGTCGAACTGGACCACCTGGCTGCCGCCATCAAGGACAAGCACCTGATCGGCGCCGCCATCGACGTATTCCCGGTCGAGCCACGCTCCAACGATGAAGAGTTCGAAAGCCCGCTGCGCGGCCTGGACAACGTCATCCTGACCCCGCACATCGGTGGCTCGACTGCCGAAGCGCAGGCCAACATCGGCCTGGAAGTGGCAGAAAAACTGGTCAAGTACAGCGACAACGGTACGTCGGTATCCTCGGTCAACTTCCCTGAAGTGGCCCTTCCGGCCCACCCAGGCAAGCACCGTCTGCTGCACATCCACCAAAACATCCCGGGTGTTCTCAGCGAGATCAACAAGGTCTTCGCCGAAAACGCCATCAACATCTCCGGTCAGTTCCTGCAGACCAACGAGAAGGTGGGTTACGTGGTTATCGACGTAGATGCCGAGTACTCCGACCTGGCCCAGGAAAAACTGCAACAGATCAAGGGCACCATCCGTTCCCGCGTTCTGTTCTAAGCATCCTGCGGCATAAAAAAGGGAGGCCCTGATGGCCTCCCTTTTTTTGTGTGCCGTGTTTACTTGACGGTCACTGTGATCTTCTTCGATTCAACACTTGGCTTGAATGGCACGTGGAACTTGTCGCCCAGCACCAGTTGCAGCGTGTGCTTGCCTGGCGTCAAGGTGATCTGGGTTTCAGTCTGCGCCTTACCGAAATGAACAACATGCTCACCCGGCGGCAGCGGCTGATTATCGGCCGGCAACACCGTGGCTGGCAGTACCTGGTCAGCAGCAGGCTCTTTGCTCACGTCGACCAACAGGTGGTGATGACCGGTATGCGGGGTATCATCGCCGGCAGGCTTGAGCGCCATGCCTTCGATACCAAACTTGACGGTAAAGGTCTTGTCCACCGTAGCCCCATCGGCAGGGGACAGAATGGAAACCTTGGCCCCTGCAGGCGGTTCCTGGCTTTTCAGGCCCTCGGCTGCCGCCACAACGGAGACGCCCATCAGCAGACCAGCAATGGCTGCACACGAAATCAGGCTTTTCATTCACTACTCCTGTGATTTACTTCACTAACAGAGGCTGCAAAATAGTGCGGCAGCAGCCAATAACCATAGATCAATTGGAACGCTCTGTGTTTGTCTGTGTTCCTACAAAATATTTTGTAGGAAACGTCTAACATCCACTACCGACCAAGGTCCTAGGTGGCGTTCGACCGCAGCATTTGCATAAAGTCGCGGCGAACAGATCTTCAACTGCCAAAATAAAACAGGGGCAACAATGCGTTTGACCATAGGGGTATTGCTTGCAGCCCTGCTCAGTACAGCAGCGCACGCGGAACTGATCGACGACGTTAACGACCGCAACGAACTGCGCATTGCCGTCCAGGCATCCAACCCACCGTTCAATTTCAAGGACAATGACCAACTGAGCGGCTTCGAGATTGAACTGGGACGCGCCCTGGCAAATGAACTGGACGTCAACGCCTCGTTTATCGTGACCGACGCTACCGACCTGATCATGGGCGTGGAAAGCGGCAAATACGACATCGCCCTCAATCAGATCAGCGCAACCCCTGAGCTCAAGGATCGCCTGGATTTCAGCGCGCCCTACAGCTACTCCAGCGCCCAACTTATCGTGCGCAAGGAAGAAAAACGCCCACTGACAACCCTTGATGCCCTGAAGGGGCACACCCTGGGCTTCGTTCAGGGCAGCCAGTTTGCCGAACAGGCGCGCGTCATTGAAGGCGTAGACCTGCGCGGCTATCCGGATACGCACCAGCCCATAAAGGACATGGCCGACGATCAGATCGACGCCGTCATCAGTGATCGTTTGCTGGTGCCCTATGCCGTGCGCGACAGCAAACTGCCCGTTACCGAAGGTGCAACTGTCGGCCCTGTGCTCAACCTGGCGATTCCCTTCCAGAAGGGTAACCCGGCTTTCCACAGCGCTCTGGACAGCGCACTGCAGCGCATCAAGAACGATGGTCGGTTGAGCGCGATGTCGGAAAAATGGTTCGGGATGGATGCCAGCAAACCGCCGAAGCCTTAAGCCTCAAGCGCACTCAATGCCTGTAATGCGGCGTCCAGCTCCAGCTCGCTGAAGACCTGAACGCCCTCGCGGCGCAGCAGTGCCGTGGTAACACCCTCGCCCGGCACCTTGGTGCCACTGAACGTGCCGTCATAGGTCAGGGCATTGCCACAGGACGGGCTACCGGACTTGAGCACGGCAATACGGATGCCGTGTTGCCGCACCAGCTGCAATGCCCGCTCGGCACCGGCCAAAAAGGCCGTACTGACATCCTCGCCATCGACGTTCACGACCACTACACGCCCCTCAAGTACGGCAGCGCCCTGGCCTCCGGGGATTTCCGCAGGTGGCCGCGGTGTCGGCAAACCACCTGCCACCTCGGGGCACAAGGGCACGACACGACCTTGCCGTTGCCATTGCAGCAGGCAATCCGGATACCCGCTGGCACGACCGTCATAACGCACCGGCTGGCCGAGCAGGCAGGCACTGACCAACACCTTGTGCATGTCAGAACGGCTCGTTGCCGCGTCGGCGAAACCAGCCCGTCAGGGACAGGCGATCACGAGTGGCCGGCAGCACCTCATGGGGAATGTCCCCGGAGAGGAACACCACCAGGCAACCGCCAGTTGGCTGTACATCATGCTCGACCCCACCTTTGAGGCTCATGCGCAGTTGTCCGCCGTTCTCTGGCAGCCAGGCTTCATTGAGGTAAAGCACCGCCGACACCATACGTCGGTCATCGTCGCGGAATCGGTCCAGGTGCTGGCGATAGAACGCACCTGGCGGATAGAACGCAAAGTGGCATTCAAAGTCCTCAAGCCCAAGGAACAAGCTGCGGTTCATTGCCTCGCGCAGGCTGTCCATCACCCCCAGGTACTGATCGCAAGCCTCGGACTCACCGGGCTCGATCCACTGAATATGGTCGCCGCGAATGCCCTCGCGAACCTCCTGGGTAGCGCCGCGCCCGACGGCTGCCGGGGCTAGATCACCCTCGGTCTCACGCTTGCGGCACTCAGCCGCCAGCGCCCGCGTCAGGGTTTCTGGCAGGAAAATATTCTGCTGCGACCAGCCATGGCTGGCCAGGTCATCAACGATACGTAACAACAGTGGGTGATCAGAGGATATGCGCATGCCGCGCATAGTATCTATCTGCCAAAAAAATCGACAGCGCCACTTGGCTGACAGAACACATCGCGTCTCGACAAAGGCCCGCCAAGCCACGGACAATAGCGCTCTGCCGACAGGAGTCTTTAATGCGTCGTTTGTTTTTTCTGCTGCTATTGAGCTGCACCATGCCTGTCTGGGCAGACAGCCTCGACCAACTCTACAAGGTCGCCGGCTGGCCTGAGCAGCGCGCCCACTTTACCGATGCCCTCGATGCCGCCCAGCAGCGCTACCAAAACAGCCTGCCGCCTGCGGTGTTTCAAGCATTGGTCAACAACAGCAACCAGCGTTTCGAGCCAAAGGCTGTAGACGCGCGCGCCGCCGCCCAGTTACGCGCCAACCTGAGCAATCCGACACCGGCCCTGGCGTTTTTCCAGTCGCCGCTGGGACGCAAGATCGTCGCTGCCGAGCTGCTGGCCACCCGCCGCGACCAATTGGCCAAGAATGCCAAGGGCTTGCCGCGTATTCAGGCCAGCGATACCCGCCTGTTGATCATTGGTCACCTGGCCAAGGCCCTGCCGGCCCGCGAAGCCGGTGCCGAAGTCAGCCTGGCGATTGCCGGCGTGGCGGCGGACAGCCTCAGCCAGATGATTCCGGGACTGCTCGGTGGTGGTCAGGCTCAGGGCATGCTTGACGGCCAGCGCGCACGGCTGATGGAGCAGATCGGCAACGACCTGAACAACACCCTGCTCTACGTCTACCGCGACCTGTCGGACCCGGAGCTGGAAGAGTTCGCCAGTTTCGCCGAGTCTGCAGAAGGTCAGGCCTACTACAAGGCCGCCCTCGCGGCGATTCGTGCCGGCCTGGCGGTCGGCCAGAACAGCGCCGACCTCAAGTAAGGTGCTCGCCAATGAACGCGAAGTAGCGCTGGCGAATCGTCGGCAGTTCATTGGCCAGGTGGTGTCGCGCCTCGGGCAGCATCAGCACCTGAGGCTGGGCGAATTTCTCCCGTAGCACCAACAGGTTATGCGGCCAGTCAACGGTCATGTCCGACTGCCCCTGAATGATCAGCGGCCGACGCGTACTCGGCGGCGCCGCCTCGATACGCTTGACCCATTCAATCAGTGCTCCAACCCAGGCCGTGGGCAAACGCCGCGGCTGCAAGGGGTCTGCCAGCAGGAACGGCAGAAACGTCGGGTCGTTGGTGTTCTCGCTGAAACGCCGCTCAATGCCCTTCACGAACGGTCGCAACAGGTAGTAGCTGAACCTCGACCAGCCCCAGGCGCGAGGTCGCACCAGCGGTGCCAGCAAAATCACCCGGCCCTGGATCGGGCTGTCATCGCCGTGATTCAGTACATGGTCGATCACGATGGCGCCGCCCGTACTTTGCCCGCACAGGTGCCAGGGCTGTGGCAGGCCTAGTGCGGCCGCTTGCGCGAACAAGGCCTCAAGCACCTGTTGATACACCGCGAAGTCATCGATACTGGCCCGCTCGCCACTGGACAGGCCATGCCCGGGCAGGTCACAGGCAATCACACTGAAGCCCTGGTCCAGCGCCCAGTCGATGACATGCCGGTACAAGCCCATATGGTCGTAGAAGCCGTGCAACAGGATCAGTGTCGCCACCGGGGCCGGCGCCAGCCAGACCTGGCCGACCACGTCATAGCCGGCCACCTGGAATCGCCCCAACCAGCGCTCCACCGGTACCGGGCGCGCCGGCAGGTCCAGACCATAAAAGTGCTGATACGCCGCCGCCTGCGCTGACAGCGGCTGACGAGCCGATAGCGGCTGCAAGCTGGCGCGCAAAGCATCTGGCTGGAACGAAGCGGACATAGCGGGCATCCAGGCACAAAAACAAAGGATTGATCCACGATATTCATCTGTCGTCACTGGCATGGCAAGCTATGCGCCCTTTTGTGGACCCATGGACATGCCTCGACCACGTGCAAAAACGCTGTTAACCGGCCTGACCCTGCTGCTTTGCGCAGCCATCCTGTGGTGGGCCTATGACAGCTTCCAGAGCCGCTACCTGCGCACGTTCGACAACCAGACCGCACTGTTTGCCGGTGACAACCTGCACCTGCCTGCCGACCTCGCCGGCCCCGGGCCGATCCGCGTGGTGCACTTCTGGGACCCGGCCTGCCCGTGCAATGTTGGCAACCAACAGCACCTGGGTGAGTTGATCGCACATTTTGCGCCCCAAGGCGTAGCCTTCTATGCGGTACAGAAAGCAGGCAGCCACGGCCAGTTGCCGCCCAACCTGAGCGCCCTGAAGCCCTTGCCGACACTGCCAGGCGCTGAACAGCTGCCCGCCAGCCCGGCCGTGGCGATCTGGGACCGAGACGGCAAGCTGGCCTACTTCGGCCCTTACAGCGAAGGCGCGACCTGCAATTCGAGCAACAGCTTTATCGAGCCGATTCTGCAGGCGCTGAGCCAAGGACGCTCAGTCAGCGCCACGCACACCTTGGCAGTGGGCTGCTACTGCCCATGGGGCGCCTGATTTCTCACCCCCCTTGCCGATGGGTTGAGTTTGCAACGTCTATCCTCTGTCCGAAAACACACGCGCCCGTTGTTGAAGCCGTCACTCGCCACACACAAGGAGTCTCGATGAAACGCAGCCTGAGCTTACTCGCCGTCACTCTCACGGCACTGGCCGCCGGTGGCTTCTGGTATGTACAGAGCAAATTGCCGCAACGTCAGGGCGAGGTAACCCTGGCCAACCTGCAAGCCCCCGTCAGCGTACGCTATGACGAGCGTGGCGTACCGCATATCCGAGCGCGTAACGAGACCGACCTTTACCGAGCACTGGGCTACGTACATGCCCAGGACCGCCTGTTCCAGATGGAAATCATGCGCCGCCTGGCCAGAGGTGAACTGGCCGAGGTGCTCGGGCCGAAACTGGTGCCAACCGACACGCTGTTCCGCAGTCTGCGCATCCGCGACCAGGCCAAACTGATGGTGAGCCGTCAGGACAAACAATCGCCCGCCTGGATAGCCCTGCAAGCCTACCTGGACGGCGTTAACGCCTGGCAGGCCTCCCACCCCAAACCGATAGAGTTCGACATACTGGGTATCACGCCACGCCCCTTTACGGCCGAGGACACCCTGAGCATCGCCGGCTACATGGCGTACAGCTTTGCTGCCGCCTTCAGGACCGAACCGGTGCTCACCTATATCCGCGACCAACTGGGCCCGGACTACCTGAAAATCTTCGACCTGGACTGGCACCCTGAAGGCGCGGTACAGGCAGCACCCAAGCTCGCTGCCGCCGACTGGCAAAGCCTCAACCTGCTAGCCCAACGCAGCCAGCAGGCACTGTTTGACGCGGGTATCCCGCAATTCGAAGGCAGTAACGCCTGGGCCGTGGCCGGTAGCCACACCCGTAGCGGTATGCCGCTGCTGGCAGGCGACCCGCATATCAGTTTTGCCGTGCCAGCCGTGTGGTACGAAGCCGAGCTGTCCGCACCCGGCTTCAATCTGTACGGCTACCACCAGGCGCTGAACCCCTTTGCCTCGCTGGGGCATAACCGCGAGTTCGGCTGGAGCCTGACCATGTTCCAGAACGACGACCTCGACTTGATCGCCGAACAGGTCAACCCGACACAGCCCAATGAGGTTCGTATCAACGGCCAATGGCAAGCGCTGACACGTAGCGAAGAGCAGATCATGGTCAAGGGCGAACACCCGGTGACCCTCGCACTGCGCAGCTCACCGCATGGGCCAATCGTCAACGACGTGCTAGGCAAAACCGCCAGCACCACCCCGATCGCCATGTGGTGGACGTTTCTCGAAAGTGAAAACCCGATACTGGATGGTTTCTACGAAATCAACCGCGCCAATACCCGGGAAAAAATGCGCAGCGCTGCCGCGAAGATCCACGCGCCAGGCCTGAACCTGGTCTGGGCGAATGCCCGCGGCGACATCGGCTGGTGGGCCGCCGCCCGGTTGCCGATCCGTCCGGAGGGCGTCAACCCGGCATTCATCCTCGATGGCAGCAGTGCACAAGCCGACAAGCTCGGCTTCTACCCGTTCAGCGCCAACCCCCAACAGGAAAACCCGGCCAGCGGTTATATCGTCTCGGCCAATGCCCAGCCACAGTCACCGACCGGCATGCCCATTCCCGGCTATTACAACCCGGCCGACCGTGGTCAACAGCTGGCCCACCACCTTGCAACCGACCAGACCCAATGGGATATACACAACAGCCAGGCATTGCAGTTGGGCACCACCACCGGCTATGGCCCGCGCACCCTCGCACCGCTGTTGTCGGTACTGCGAGAAGTCGCCGAGGGGGAACAGGAAAAGGAACTGGTCGAGCAACTGGCCGCCTGGCCTGGCGACTATCCGCTGGATTCGATCAGCGCCACCGTGTTCAACCAATTCCTCTATGAGCTGAGCCGCGCCGCCCTGCACGATGAGCTGGGCGATCTGTGGTTTGACACCCTGATCTCGACCCGCGTCATTGACGCAGCGCTACCGCGCCTGGCCGCTGACCCTGACTCGCCGTGGTGGGAGCATAGAGGCAGCAACGAACGTGGCAGCCGCAAGGATGCTGTTGTCCAAGCCTGGCATAACAGCCTGGCGCACCTGCGCAAAACCCTTGGCAACGACCCGGCAAGCTGGCAATGGGGCAAAGCACACACCCTGACCCACGGCCACCCGCTGGGCCAACAGAAACCGCTGGACAGGCTGTTTAACGTAGGGCCGTTCAATGCCCCAGGCAGCCATGAAGTGCCGAACAACTTCTCGGCGAAGATTGGCCCGGCACCATGGCCGGTGACCTATGGCCCCTCGACACGCCGCCTGATCGACTTTGCCGATGCAGGCCAGTCCTTGAGCATCAACCCGGTTGGGCAAAGTGGCGTGTTGTTCGATACCCACTATGCCGACCAGGCCCGGGATTACATGGACGGGAAGTACCAGCGGGCGCAAATGGGGGTGATCCCAGCGAAAAGCATATTGCATCTGACACCGGAGCCCTGACAGCCCTGCGACCAGCAAGTCGGTAGAGGCCAGCCTTGCTGGCCGCTACACCTCGCGGGAATGACAGCGACGAAAGCGTGCTTCCAGATTGCGATCGGGCATGGCATGGCTGCGCAGGGCGTTCAAGGTCTGCTCGACATAGTCGCGGGTGCTGCCATACCGCCCCTTGGCCTGGGCAAAGATCTGGCTGAGCAACGTATCCGGCAGATTGCCGGCGTAACACGGCAAGTGCCGCTCCAGGACAAAACCCAGTGCCTGAACCTTGCTGCCGTCATCCAGTCGGCAACTCAGCCAATGTGGCCGATAGGCCGGATAGGGCATTTCTCGCTGCCAGAGCGCCAGCAACGAATCGTGCAGATGCTCTTCCGGCAGACGGTAGGCAAACCCGCTGCAGGAGCCGCCGCGGTCCAGGCCAAAGACCAGCCCTGGGCACTCCGGCGTGCCACGGTGCTCATGGGACCACAGGTAGAGGCCGCGATGATAACCATGCACCCGCGCCCGACGCCGCTCCTCGGCGGAGCACTCTGGACGCCAGATCAACGAACCGTAGGCAAATAGCCAGACCGGCCCCCCTTGATGCAAGGCCATGGTGCGATGAACCGAGTGCAGAAGTTGCTCTTGAGTCAATTGCGACCCGAAATCAAGCAAGGGAGGATACGCCACATTCACAGATGCAGTTTCAATTGCCGACATAGTCGTCGCCAGAATTCCCCGTGAGTTAATTAAGTAACTCACTCTAAAACAAATACACAGTCCGCGCAGTTACCGTACGGCAGATGGCCCACGAAAAACAAGCCCTCAAACGGCCTGCCAGGGCCACTGTACAAGTGTTTCAGCAAGTAATAGCAGACACTTGCAAGTGCCGCGAAAGTTAATTTCAGCCCCTGCAACAATAGCCACTCATAATGACAAGCGACAATAACGGTTAGTTAGTAAGGCGCGCTATTGCAGCGCGCCTTGATCCCGTTAGCCGTTTCGCGGCGCATAGGCGAAGACATCGGCACGCATTTGATGCGCATCCATGCCGGCACTCACCAAAGCATCGAGCGTGGCATAGATCATGGCCGGCGAACCGCTGGCGTAGACCTGTACCGAAGACAGTTCGGTAATGTCTTCACACACGGCTTCGTGCAACAGGCCGCAGCGCCCCTCCCAGCCACACAGGTCACTGACGACCTTGTGCAGGTACAGGTTAGGTAGCTGCTGCCACTCGTCCCAGTGCTCAAGCGCGTAGAAATCTTCTGGACGACGCACACCCCAGTACAGGTGCACCGGGTACTTGAAACCTTGCGCGCGGCAATGCTCGATCAGGCTGTGCATCTGCGCCATACCGGTGCCTGCAGCGATCAACACTAACGGGCCTTCCGGCAACTCGGCCAAGTGCGTATCACCGAACGGCAGCTCAACACGGGCCATGCCCTGACGCTGCAGTTGGGCAATCAAATCACGCGCACTGTTCTCACGGGCCAGCACGTGCAACTCCAGATCACGCCCACAATGTGGCGCCGAGGCCAGGGAAAAAGCCGATTTCTCGCCGTTTTCCCGCTCGATCATCAGGTACTGCCCAGCGTGATAGCGCGGTGGCTTGCCGGCAGGCGCACGCAGGCGCACGCGCCAGACGTCACCGCCAAGCTCGACACACTCACTCACCTGGCAAGCCAGCTTGCGCACTGGCAGCTCGCCCAGCGCCAACACACCGTCCCATAGCAAGGTGCAATCCTCGAGGGGTTCGGCAATACAAGTGAACAGTTCGCCGTGATCACGCACCTGCCCTTCCTGGCGCACACGACCGTCAACCAGCAGTGCGGCGCAGACATGGCAGTTGCCATTGCGACAGCTCTGTGGGCAGTCGTAACCGAGACGCTGCGCCGCTTCCAGAATCCGTTCTCCGGGTTTGATCGTCAATACCGCACCGGAAGGCTGCAACGTTACCTGCATCAGTCTATTCCCAACTGGTTCCACAACTCATCGATTCGCCGTGTGACAGCCTCATCCTTGACGATGACGCGGCCCCACTCACGGGTGGTCTCGCCTGGCCACTTATGGGTTGCGTCCAGGCCCATCTTCGAACCCAGCCCGGAGATCGGCGAAGCGAAATCCAGGTAATCGATTGGCGTGTTGTCGATCATCACCGTGTCGCGCTTGGGGTCCATGCGCGTGGTAATGGCCCAGATCACGTCATTCCAGTCGCGGGCATTGATGTCATCATCAGTGACGATAACGAATTTGGTGTACATGAACTGTCGCAAAAACGACCACACACCCAACATCACCCGCTTGGCATGCCCCGGGTACTGCTTCTTCATGGTCACTACCGCCATGCGGTAGGAACAGCCTTCCGGCGGCAGGTAGAAGTCGGTGATCTCCGGAAACTGCTTCTGCAGGATCGGGACGAACACTTCGTTGAGTGCCACACCGAGAATCGCGGGCTCATCCGGCGGCCGCCCGGTATAGGTGCTGTGGTAGATCGGCTTGGTCCGGTGGGTGATTCGCTCGACGGTGAACACCGGGAAGCTGTCGACTTCGTTGTAATAGCCGGTATGGTCGCCATAAGGCCCCTCTGGGGCCATTTCACCAGGATGAATCACCCCTTCCAGTATGATCTCGGCGCTCGCCGGCACTTGCAGATCACTGCCACGGCATTTGACCAGCTCGGTGCGGTTGCCCCGCAGCAGGCCGGCAAAGGCGTATTCGGAGAGGGTGTCGGGAACCGGGGTCACAGCGCCGAGAATGGTTGCCGGGTCAGCGCCCAAGGCCACCGCCACCGGAAATGGCTTGCCCGGGTTCTTATCGCACCACTCACGGTAGTCGAGCGCACCGCCTCGGTGGCTCAACCAGCGCATGATGACCTTGTTGCGGCCAATCACCTGCTGACGATAGATGCCGAGGTTCTGGCGATCCTTGTTAGGCCCGCGGGTAACCGTCAGGCCCCAGGTAATCAGCGGCGCGACGTCGCCTGGCCAGCAGGTCTGCACCGGCAGCATGCCCAGGTCGACATCATCACCCTCGATAACCACTTCCTGGCAGACCGCGTCTTTGACGACCTTGGGTGCCATCGACACGACCTTCTTGAAGATCGGCAGTTTCGACCAGGCGTCCTTCAAGCCTTTCGGTGGCTCTGGCTCCTTGAGGAAAGCCAGCAACTTGCCGATTTCGCGCAGCTCGCTGACCGACTCGGCACCCATGCCCATGGCCACGCGCTCAGGCGTGCCAAACAGGTTGCCAAGCACCGGAATATCATGCCCGGTAGGTCGCTCGAAGAGCAGGGCCGGGCCTTTGGCCCGCAGGGTGCGGTCGCAGACTTCGGTCATTTCCAGGACAGGAGAAATCGGAACCTGGATGCGCTTGAGTTCGCCACGCTGTTCCAGGCCGCGGATAAAGTCGCGCAAATCGCGATACTGCATGCGTAAGCCTCATGTTGGCCGTATCGGACGGGGTGGCAAAGTGTAGCCTTATACCCGGTCGGCCAGAATAGCCAATGTGCAGATAGCAAAAAGCCGGGTTTCCCCGGCTCTTGCGACCTGCTCGAATTTACTTGCGCTTCATCGAGAGGAAGAACTCGTCGTTGGTCTTGGTCTGCTTGAGCTTATCGATCAAGAACTCAATGGCCGCAACTTCGTCCATCGGGTGCAGCAGCTTGCGCAGAATCCACATGCGCTGCAGTTCGTCGTCGGCGGTCAACAGCTCTTCGCGGCGAGTACCGGAACGGTTGATGTTGATGGCCGGGAAGACGCGTTTTTCAGCGATCTTGCGGTCCAGAGGCAGTTCCATGTTACCGGTGCCCTTGAACTCTTCGTAGATCACTTCGTCCATCTTCGAACCGGTTTCAACCAACGCAGTGGCGATGATGGTCAGCGAACCGCCTTCCTCGATGTTACGCGCAGCACCGAAGAAACGCTTTGGCTTCTCCAGGGCGTGGGCATCGACACCACCGGTCAGTACCTTGCCGGAGCTCGGGATGACGGTGTTGTAGGCACGGGCCAGACGGGTGATGGAGTCGAGCAGGATGACTACATCCTTCTTGTGCTCGACCAGGCGCTTGGCCTTCTCGATCACCATTTCAGCCACTTGTACGTGGCGGGTTGGCGGCTCGTCGAAGGTCGAGGCAACCACTTCGCCACGCACCGTGCGCTGCATTTCGGTCACTTCTTCCGGGCGCTCGTCGATCAGCAGAACGATCAGGTGGCACTCGGGGTTGTTACGGGTGATGTTGGCCGCGATGTTCTGCAGCATGATGGTCTTGCCCGCTTTTGGCGGTGCGACGATCAGGCCGCGCTGACCTTTACCAATTGGCGCGCAGAGGTCAATGACCCGGCCAGTAAGGTCTTCGGTGGAACCGTTACCGGCTTCCATCTTCAGGCGCACGTTCGGGAACAACGGCGTCAGGTTTTCAAACAGGATCTTGTTCTTCGCGTTTTCTGGACGGTCGAAGTTGATGGTGTCGACTTTCAACAGTGCGAAGTAACGCTCACCTTCTTTCGGTGGGCGGATCTTGCCAACGATGGTGTCACCGGTGCGCAGGTTGAAGCGGCGGATCTGGCTAGGCGAAACGTAGATATCGTCGGGGCCGGCCAGGTAAGAGGCATCCGCCGAACGCAGGAAACCGAAACCGTCCTGGAGAATCTCCAGCACGCCATCACCGGAGATTTCCTCGCCGCTTTTCGCATGCTTTTTCAACAGGGAGAAAATCACATCTTGCTTGCGCGAACGGGCCATATTTTCTATGCCCATCTGTTCGGCCATTTCGAGCAGATCGGTAATCGGCTTTTGCTTGAGTTCAGTCAGGTTCATAAGGGGAGTGACGTAATCATGTAAGAAGGGAGAATTAAGCTTCTGGCTTAATGAAGCCGCGCCGCAAAGAAGGCGACAGGATCGCGTACTGATTCGAATTGGGGATGCGTCGGCGACGGCGTGCAGAGGGCACCGAAGAAACAGTGCGAGGCCGAATGTACCACTTGCTTTTTCTGGCGTCTAGTCACCGAGCAAAGAAAAGCCCCGACAAATGCGGGGCTTTTTTGACTCAGATATTGGCGTCCAGGAAGGCCGCCAGCTGAGACTTCGACAGTGCGCCGACCTTGGTGGCCTCGACGTTGCCGTTTTTGAACAGCATAAGGGTAGGAATACCACGCACGCCGTGCTTGGCTGGCGTTTCCTGGTTTTCGTCGATGTTCAGCTTGGCGACGGTCAGTTTGCCCTCATAAGTGGCGGCGATGTCGTCCAGCACTGGAGCGATCATTTTGCAAGGGCCGCACCATTCAGCCCAGTAGTCCACCAGCACTGGGCCCTCAGCCTTCAGCACTTCCTGCTCGAAGCTGGCGTCAGTGACGTGTTTGATAAGATCGCTGCTCATGGAAGTCTCCAAGGTCGTAAGCAAAAAAACGTCGCCCATCATAGCTGCCCAGATGGCGGACAGGAAGTCGCAGGCGATTGAGTGTAACTATAGTTGTGGATGACTTTGCATATCGATTTGTCACAACAACGTCACATTCCCCCGTGCAACCTGCGCCATATCAAGCCTTCCTACACTGCGCGTTGGCGTCAGCGATGGATCATGTCAGGATTGGCGGGTTAAAGACCGAGAACCCATGATCATGCCGCAAACCACAGCCAAGAACCTGTCCTTGATCGCTGCTATCGACCTGGGCTCCAACAGTTTTCATATGGTCGTCGCGAAGGCCATCCACAGCGAGATCCGCATTCTTGAGCGGCTCGGTGAAAAGGTTCAGCTGGCCGCCGGCATCAATGAAGAGCGCCAGCTCAGCGAAGAATCCATGCAGCGCGGGCTCGATTGCCTCAAGCGCTTTGCCCAGCTTATCAACGGCATGCCTGACGGCGCCGTACGTATCGTCGGTACCAACGCCCTGCGCGAGGCCCGCAACCGCGGTGAGTTCATCCGCCGCGCCGAGGCCATTCTCGGCCACCCGGTCGAAGTCATTTCCGGTCGCGAAGAAGCCCGCCTGATCTACCTGGGCGTCTCCCACACCCTGGCCGATACGCCGGGTAAGCGCCTGGTTGCCGATATCGGCGGCGGCAGTACCGAATTCATCATTGGCCAGCGCTTCGAGCCGCTGCTGCGCGAGAGCCTGCAAATGGGCTGCGTCAGCTTCACCCAGCGCTACTTCCGCGACGGCAAGATCACGCCCGCTCGTTATGCCCAGGCCTACACGGCAGCACGGCTGGAGCTGATGAGCATCGAGAACGCCTTGCACCGCCTGACCTGGGATGAAGCCATTGGCTCGTCCGGCACCATCCGCGCCATTGGCCTGGCCCTGAAATCAGGTGGCCAGGGCTCGGGCGAGGTCAATGCCGAAGGGTTGGCGTGGCTCAAGCGCAAGCTGTTCAAGCTCGGCGATGTCGAGAAAATCGACTTTGAAGGGATCAAGCCAGATCGCCGGACCATCTTCCCGGCCGGCCTTGCCATCCTCGAAGCCATCTTCGACGCCCTGGAACTGCAGCGCATGGATCACTGCGAAGGTGCCCTGCGCGAAGGTGTGCTGTACGACCTGCTGGGCCGCCATCATCACGAAGACGTGCGTGAACGCACGCTCGGCTCGCTGATGGAGCGCTACCACGTCGATCAAGGCCAGGCCGCGCGCGTCGAGCGCAAGGCCCTGCATGCCTTCGATCAGGTAGCGGCGGCCTGGGATCTGGAAGACGGCATCTGGCGTGAACTGCTGAGCTGGGCAGCCAAGGTGCATGAGGTGGGCCTGGATATCGCCCACTATCACTACCACAAGCACGGCGCCTACCTGATCGAGCACTCGGACCTGGCCGGGTTTTCCCGCGAAGACCAGCAAATGCTGGCGCTACTGGTACGCGGTCACCGGCGCAATATTCCCAAGGACAAATTTGCCGAGTTCGGCGACGACGGCGTCAAGCTGATTCGTCTGTGCGTGCTGCTGCGCTTTGCCATCCTGTTCCACCACATTCGTGGCACTCAACAGATGCCGCAAGTCACCCTGCATGCCGCAGGCGATAGCCTCGACGTGGAGTTCCCGAAGGGCTGGCTGGAGCAGAACCAGCTGACCCAGGCCGACTTCGCCCTTGAGGCGGAGTGGCTGGCCCGGGTCGGCTTCGTCCTCAGCGTACGCTGAGGACCGGGTTGCTCAGGCGCTCAAGCAGAGTCGCCTGGGCACTGCGCGGGTTCTGGTTGCCGGTTGGCATGCTGCGTACGTAGCGGCCGTCCGACTGCAGAATCCAGGCGTGGGTGTTGTCGGTCAGGTAGCCTTCCAGCTCCTTTTTCACCCGCAGGATCAGCTTCTTGCCCTCGACCGGGAAACAGGTCTCCACACGCTTGTCGAGGTTGCGCTCCATCCAGTCGGCACTGGAAAGGAACATCTGCTCCTCGCCGCCATTAAGGAAGTAGAACACCCGCGTGTGCTCGAGAAAGCGACCGATGATCGAGCGCACATGGATGTTATGCGACACACCAGCGATACCTGGGCGAAGGCAGCACATGCCGCGCACCACGAGATCAATACGCACCCCGGACTGGCTTGCCTTGTACAACGCACGGATGATCTTCGGATCGGTCAGCGAGTTGAACTTGGCGATGATGTGCGCCGGCTTGCCGTCGAGGGCAAACTGGGTTTCACGCGCGATCATGTCGAGCATGCCCTTTTTCAGGGTAAACGGCGCGTGCAGCAGCTTCTTCATGCGCAGGGTCTTGCCCATGCCGATCAACTGGCTGAACAGCTTGCCGACGTCTTCGCACAGGGCATCGTCAGAGGTCAGCAGGCTGTAGTCGGTGTACAGGCGGGCGTTGGCAGCATGGTAGTTACCCGTACCCAAGTGCGCGTAGCGAACGATCTCACCGGCTTCGCGGCGCAGGATCAGCATCATCTTGGCGTGGGTCTTGAAACCGACCACACCGTAGATCACCACGGCACCTGCGGCCTGCAGGCGGCTGGCCATCTGCAGGTTTGACTCTTCATCGAAACGCGCGCGCAATTCGATCACCGCAGTGACCTCCTTGCCGTTACGCGCCGCGTCGACCAGCGCGTCAACGATTTCCGAGTTGGCCCCACTGCGGTAAAGCGTCTGGCGCACGGCCAGGACATGAGGGTCCTTGGCGGCCTGGCGCAACAGATCGACCACCGGAGTGAACGACTCAAAGGGGTGCATCAGGAGGATGTCCTGCTTGCTGACCACGCTGAAAATATTCTCGCTGTTCTGCAACAGCTTGGGGATGGCCGGAGTGAACGGCTTGTATTGCAACTCAGGATGGCTATCCAGGCCGGTAATGCTGAACAGTCGGGTCAGGTTGACCGGCCCATTGACCCGGTACAGCTCGCTCTCGCTCAGGCTGAACTGCTTGAGCAGGTAATCCGACAGGTGCTTGGGACAGGTATCGACCACTTCCAGGCGTACCGCATCGCCGTAACGACGCGAGAACAGCTCGCCACGCAGGGCCCGCGCCAAGTCTTCGACGTCCTCGGAATCGAGCGCCAGGTCGGCGTTTCGGGTCAGTCGGAACTGATAGCAGCCCTTCACCTTCATGCCCTGAAACAGGTCATCGGCGTGGGCATGGATCATCGACGAGAGGAACACATAGTTGTCGCCCGGGCCGCCAACGTCTTCCGGCACCTTGATGACTCGCGGCAACAAACGCGGTGCCGGGATGATCGCCAGGCCGGAATCGCGACCAAAGGCGTCAATCCCTTCAAGCTCGACAATGAAGTTCAGGCTCTTGTTCACCAGCAACGGGAACGGGTGCGTCGGGTCGAGACCGATCGGTGTAATGATCGGAGCGATCTCGTCACGGAAGTAGCGCCGCACCCAGGTCTTGAGCTTGGTGTTCCAGTAGCGACGGCGGATGAAACGGATCTGGTGCTTCTCCAGCTCCGGCAGCAACACGTCATTGAGGATCGCATACTGGCGCTCGACTTCGCCGTGAACCAGCTCGCTGATGAGCGCCAGCGCCTGATGCGGCTGCAGGCCATCGGCACCCGCCTGTTCACGGGCAAAGGTAATTTGCTTTTTCAGGCCCGCTACACGAATTTCGAAGAACTCATCCAGGTTGCTGGAGAAGATCAGCAGGAACTTGAGCCGCTCCAAGAGTGGATAGGACTCGTCCAGCGCCTGTTCCAGCACCCGAATGTTGAACTGCAGTTGCGACAGTTCCCGATGGATATACAGGCTACTGTCGTCCAGGCCCGGAATGGCGATTGCCGGGGCGGCAGCCACCACAGGGGCCTCGACCACGGGCGCTTCCACCACAGGTGCCAGAACCGCTGCCGGCTCTGGCGGTGTTTCTACCATCGGCTCAGGCACTGGCTGGGCATCCTTCATAGCAGCGTCATTAAGCACTTCGTTATTCATCTAGCGTTCCTGAAGGGCGTTACTGCCCTCTCATCAATTGAGCAGCGCGAACAGCGAAATAAGTCAGGATGCCATCAGCACCTGCTCGTTTGAAAGCGGTGAGCGACTCAAGGATAACCCCTTCGCTGAGCCAGCCATTCTGAATGGCTGCCATGTGCATGGCGTACTCGCCACTGACCTGGTAGACGAAGGTCGGAACCTTGAACTCTTCCTTGACCCGGTAAAGGATATCCAGATACGGCATGCCGGGCTTGACCATTACCATATCAGCACCTTCGGCCAGGTCGGCGGCCACCTCATGCAAGGCTTCGTTGCTGTTGGCAGGATCCATCTGATAGGAGGCCTTGTTGGCCTTGCCCAGGTTAAGTGCCGACCCGACCGCATCGCGGAACGGGCCGTAATAGGCACTGGCGTACTTGGCCGAATAAGCCATGATCCGCACATTGACGTGACCGGCCAGCTCCAGCGCCTCGCGAATCGCCTGGATGCGACCGTCCATCATGTCAGAGGGCGCAACCACCTGCGCACCCGCTTCGGCATGGGACAGAGCCTGACGCACCAGGGCATCGACGGTGATGTCGTTCTGCACATAACCTTCTTCGTCGAGGATGCCGTCCTGACCATGGGTCGTGAACGGGTCCAGCGCGACGTCGGTGATCACACCCAGCTCAGGGAAGCGTGCGCGCAATGCACGGGTTGCACGCTGGGCAATACCCTCGGGGTTCCAGGCCTCGGCAGCGTCCAGCGACTTCTTCTCGGCCGGCGTGACCGGGA
This sequence comes from Pseudomonas sp. HLS-6, assembly GCF_002753995.1. Lineage (NCBI taxonomy): Bacteria > Pseudomonadati > Pseudomonadota > Gammaproteobacteria > Pseudomonadales > Pseudomonadaceae > Pseudomonas > Pseudomonas sp. HLS-6. The sequence continues at coordinate 282,390 of NZ_CP024478.1, read as the reverse complement.
ACAGCGCCAGCGCCGGAATGCCCAGCTTGACCCATTCGTCGGCTGCCTCGAGCAGCAGGTCGATGCTCAGACGCTCGACACCGGGCATCGACGCGACTTCTTCACGGCGATTCTCGCCGTCCAGCACGAATACCGGCAGGATCAAATCATCGACAGTCAGAACATTTTCGCGAACCAGACGACGGGAAAAATCATCGCGACGGTTGCGACGCAGGCGGGTGGCAGGAAACAAACGGTTAGCGGGGGTAAAGCTCACGGCAGACTCCTGAGCCCGCGCAGGCGGGCGAGCGCGACAGTTATAAGCAGCCATTATGACGCGTGTATGACAGCTATGGGCAACCCTGCGACTTGAGGACGCAGACATTGTCCTTGTAGGAAATGTTCACGTCGAGACACATTTGGACACTTTCCCGAACGCGCTCGAAGGGGTAGGCTGCGCGTTCATTTCGCCCAGCTTCCAGAAAATGCTCCAACAATTCCTACAGGATTTCGGCTACTTTGCCCTTTTTCTCGGTACCTTTTTTGAAGGTGAGACCATTTTGGTGCTTGCCGGATTCCTTGCGTTCCGCGGATATATGGACATCAATCTGGTGGTATTAGTTGCTTTCTTCGGCAGCTACGCCGGCGACCAGCTCTGGTACTTCATGGGCCGCAGGCACGGGCGCAAGCTGCTGGCGCGCAAGCCGCGCTGGCAACTGATGGGCGACCGCGCACTGGAACATATTCGCCGTCACCCGGACATCTGGGTACTCAGTTTCCGTTTTGTCTACGGCTTGCGTACCGTCATGCCAGTCGCCATTGGCCTGTCCGGCTACCCGCCACGCCGCTATCTGCTGCTCAATGGCCTCGGTGCCGCCATCTGGGCTGCGGCACTGGGCGCAGCTGCGTACCACTTCGGGGCCATCCTCGAAGGCCTGTTGGGTAACGTGAAGCGTTACGAACTATGGGTGCTCGGCGGTTTGCTGCTGCTGGGTGGCCTGTTGTGGTTGCGTCGGCGCTTCAGGGCCGCTCGTATTGCCAGGAAAGAAGCGGCTGACGCGCTGCAAGCCAATATGGCGGCTGGTGTGGAGGCCGATCAGGGCGAGGACACTGACGCCGCTGTAAGCGAGCAGCATGAGCCACCCCGGCGTCGTAACAGCCCATAACCCCACCTGCCCGGCCAGCGCCATGGCCGGCAGATTCAGTAGCAACCGCGCGCATTCCAGCCGAAAGGCCCAGGGCCGATTCTCCAGCACGGCGCCCAGTGCATACAAACCCAACGCCATCAGGCACCAGCCCAGGCCAAGCGCCGCCAGCGACAACTGCTCACCCTGCGCCAGCAGGTAGCTGCCAAAGGCGACGTAAACGGCAAACTGCACCACCCCGTACAGTTGCGTTGGCCAGCCCAACGGGACCTCGAACTTCTGGAAACGACTCAGGTCCTGCTTGGCATGCGGATAACGCCGAGCCACATCGACCGGGCGCCAGCCAGTCGGCATGAACCAGATTCGCACCGCGTCCCACCAGCGCTCAGCGCGCCGGGCGTCTGCCCACAACTGCGCATAAACCTGCAGGTTGGCCCAAAGCGGGTTCCAACTGGCCAAGGGCGTGGTCACACCGAAAACAACCGGTTCCTTGTCGTCTTCCTCACGGAACGTGCCGAACAGGCGATCCCAGAAAATGAACACGCCACCATAGTTACGGTCCAGGTACACAGGGTTCTGAGCATGGTGTACACGGTGATTGGACGGTGTAACAAACACCCACTCAAACCAGCCGAGCTTGGGAATATGCCGGGTATGCACCCAGAACTGGTACAGCAGGTTCAGCGCCGCGACGCTGACAAATACCAGTGGTGGCACACCCAGGACAGCCAACGGCAAGTAGAAGATCCAGGAGAAAATGAAGCCAGTGCTGGTCTGGCGCAAAGCAGTGGAAAGGTTGTAGTCCTCGCTCTGGTGGTGCACCGAATGTGCCGCCCAGAGCACATTGCGCTCATGCCCGAAGCGGTGCAGCCAGTAGTAACAGAAGTCATAGCCAACAAAGGCCAGCCCCCACACCCAGAAGCGCTCGGCAGGCAGGGCAAACAGCGCCAGATGCTCCCAGGCCACGGCGTACGTTACCAAGCCAACGCCCTTGGTCAGCAAACCACTGGTGGTCGACAGCACACCTGTGCTGAGACTATTGATAGCATCGGCCACGCGGTAATTGCGCATGCCCCGCCAATGGTCGGCCAGCAGCTCCAGCGCAATCAGCACAAAGAAAAAAGGCACCGCATAGAGGATGAAGTCCATGGCCCGTCCACCGTCAGGTTGTTCACCCAGATTAGGCCGGGTTCGCTGGAATCCCTATGGCGACAACTGCCAAATTAGAGGACATTTAGCGCCTCGAATCGGGAGGAGTAAGCATGACTAAAAAAGTTGCAGTAATTCTGTCCGGCTGCGGCGTCTACGACGGTGCGGAAATCCACGAGAGCGTGATCACCCTGTTGCGCCTCGATCAGCGCGGCGCCCAGGTGCAGTGCTTTGCACCGAACATTGCCCAGATGCATGTGATCAACCACCTGACCGGCGAAACGATGCCCGAGTCGCGTAACGTGCTGGTGGAGTCGGCTCGCATTGCCCGCGGCAGTATCAAGGACCTGCAAGAGGCCGATGCCAAGGACTTCGATGCCCTGATCGTGCCTGGTGGTTTCGGGGCAGCAAAGAACCTGTCGAATTTTGCCACCGAAGGCGCGGGCTGCAGCGTGCACCCAGACGTGCTGGCCGTGGCCGAAGCGTTCGCCGAAGCCGGTAAACCGGTGGGGCTGATCTGCATTTCGCCGGCCCTGGCAGCCAAGATCTATGGCCCGGGAGTGATCTGCACCATCGGCAACGATGCCGGCACCCGCGCAGCGATCGAAAAAATGGGCGGCACCCACCAGGAATGCCCGGTCGATGAGATCGTCGAAGACACTGCACGCAAGCTGGTAAGCACCCCGGCCTACATGCTGGCCCAATCGATCAGCGAAGCAGCCGCGGGTATCAACAAGCTGGTGGACCGGGTGCTGGAGCTGGCCTCGCAGGACGACTGAGTCGCCCTACCCCGGGAACTCGCGTGCCAGGCGCGTGAGGATGCGGTCCAGCGAGTTGGCGAATGCCTGCTTCTCGCGATCACCGTAAGGCGCCTGGCCACCCCCCACCTGGCCCTGCTCACGCAGATCGGTAAACAGGTTACGCACCGCCAGGCGCTCGCCCATGTTGTGTGGGTCAAACTCACGCCCACGTGGGTCGAGCGCGGCGACACCCTTCTTGATCAGGCGATCGGCCAACGGCACATCGCTGCAAATCACCAACTCGCCGGGAACCGCATGTTCGACGAGGTAATCGTCGGCAGCATCCGGACCACTCGGCACCACGATCAGCCTGACACACGCAAACGCGGGCTTGATCTGGCTTTGCCCAGCGACCAGCACCACCTCGAGTTGGCGCTTGAGGGCGAATTTGACGACCTGATCCTTGGCTGCCTTGGGGCAGGCATCGGCATCGATCCAGACACGCATGGTTATATTTTCCGGAAGAACAGGCGAACAGTATCCCTGCTCGCCTGCCCGGCTTCAAATCAACCGACCTGCACCCGGCGCTTTTCAGCCAGGCGGCTGCGCCCATACAGTGTCGCAACCGCCAGCAGCGCCACAGCCTGAGCCGCCAGCGAATAGGCGTCAGCGTGAATGCCCAGCCAGTCGAACTCAAAGAACGCCACAGGCCGAGTACCGAAGACACCGGCCTCTTGCAGCGCCTTGACCCCATGCCCGGCAAACACTACCGAAAGGGCGCAGAGCAGGCCGGCATTGATGCTGAAGAACAGGGCCAACGGCAGCTTCGCCGAGCCACGCAGAATCACCCAGGCCAAACCAACCAACAGCACCAGTGCCGTGGCCCCACCGGCCAGCACCGCGTTGTGGCCCGCCGGGCCCGCTTGCAGCCAGAGGGTTTCGTAAAACAGCACGACCTCAAACAGCTCGCGGTAAACCGAAAAGAATGCCAGCAAGGCAAAGCCAAAACGCCCACCGCCACTGACCAGGCTGCTCTTGATGTAATCCTGCCAGGCAGCCGCATGACGGCGATCATGCATCCACACGCCAAGCCAGAGCACCATCACACTGGCAAACAGTGCCGTGCAGCCTTCAAGCAGTTCGCGCTGGGCGCCGCTGACATCAATCACATAGGCGGCCAATGCCCAGGTTGCCAACCCCGCCAGCAACGCCAGCCCCCAACCAATGTTCACCCCGCGCACCGCTGCGGCCTGGCCGGTGTTGCGCAAAAAGGCAATGACAGAGGCCAACACCAGAATGGCCTCCAGGCCCTCGCGCAGCAGAATCAACAGACCGGAAACAAAGCTCAACGACTGACTCAGGCCACCGCCACCGAGCAGTTCTTCGGCTTTGGCCAGCTTGCTCTTGGCAACCTCAAGCTTCTGGGCAGCCTGAGCCACTGGCAAACCGTCCTGCAGCGACTGCCGGTAGGCCATCAACGCCCGCTCGGTGTCCTTGCGCGCGTTGGTGTCGAGGTTATCGAGCGAGCTTTCGACCAGTTCGAAGCCTTCCAGGTAGGCGGCAACGGAAAGGTCGTAGGCCTGTTCGCGATCACCGGCCCGGTAAGCTGCCAGGCTCTTGTCCAGCGTACTGGCGGTATAACCCAACAGTTGTGAGGCGCCACGCTGCACCTGCGGCGGCTGGGCTCGCTGGGCGCGGAACACGGCGACGGCATCAGCCCCTTCGTTGGCCTGGACCTCCAGAGGGGTATGCCGCGCCAGATCAGCGAGGTTGAATTTCCTGTCACTCTTGGCCTTGGCCGGGTCGGCGGTGAAACCTGCGATGTAGGCAGCCAAATCCCAACGCTGACGCTCATCAAGCTGATCGGCAAACGACGGCATGTCCGTGCCTTCGATACCCAGGCCGAGGGTGTTGTAGAGGTCAAACAGGCTCAACCGGTCCAGCCGCTCGCTGCTGGTCAGGTTGGCGGGCGGCGGCGTCAGGCCTACACCTGCCGGGCCGTCACCCACACCGTTGTCACCGTGACAGACAGCACAATGCTGGGCATACAACGGGGCGCCACGAACAGGGTCAGGCGTGATGACCGGTGCCTGGCTTACCTCATACGCCGCCGCCAACTGAGCCCCCAATTGCCGGGCCTGAGTGGCCACCACGGTTGCTTCCTCACGCTGGCTGACCGCCTCACGCAATTGCGCCACACCCTGCTCCAGTGCCTGGCGCTCAGGGCGCTGCGGCAGCGCACTGATCAAACCCTGCAACACCCCCAGGAATTCAAGCTGCTCACGGTACTCAGAAGGGTCTACCACCTTCCCTGCCTCAACGGTTGCCGGGTAATCGGCGCCAATGTAATCGAGCAGGTGCAATGCCTGGGCGGCGCCCTCAACCGTACCGGCAAACAGAGAGGTGCTGCTCAACGCCAACACTGGCCAAAGCAACCAGGCAAGCAAACGGAAGCGGGAAGTCATGAGCGAATCTCGAACAAGAATGCGTGGCATTACATTGTTCACTTCCATTGATTCACACTCAAGGCTTGCGAAGGTCTGCCTTGAAAAAAATTGTCACAAAATCAGGTGGTAAACGCCCTGCGTGTAATCCGCCGCCCGTCGGGTCGTATTCTCTGATGGCAAAACAGGAAGATCCCGAGTCAAAACGCCATTAATTAGCCAGCAAATTGCGCTTATAATGCCGCGCCATTTCATATAGCGAATGGAAATTTAGGCTCCTCTGTTAATGAGGATTTGGAACTAGCCGTTCAAAGGGATAACAGCCTCCCGCCTGTTGTGGCTCTTCATTGATCAGGGAAGAAGGTTTCAGATGGCATCCCGTGTCCTTACCGTCGCATCACTCTGTGCGATCGTCCAACTCACTGGTTGCGCGGCTTTTCGCAACTACGACAGTGAACTCCAACAAACCAACCAACACTTGAGCAGTGGCAACGTCGATGCGGCCCTCGCTTTGTTGGAAAAAAACAATAAAGGCGAAGACAAGGACCTGCTCTACTACTTCGAGAAAGGCGAACTGCTGCGCTCCAAAGGCGATCTGGCGGCCAGCCAACAGGCGTGGCACCAGGCCGACAATGTCGTGTTCAAATGGGAAGAGTCGGTAAAGCTGGACACCGGCAAGTACCTGGCCCAGTTCGGCAGCTACCTGGTCAATGACAAGGTGCGCCGTTATGAAGGCTACGACTACGAAAAAGTCATGCTCAGCACCCAGATGGCGCTGAACCTGCTGGCCCTGAATGACTTCGATGCTGCCCGTACCGAAATCAAGAAGACCCATGAGCGTGAAGCGGTCATTGCCGAACTGCGCGACAAGGAATACCTCAAGCGCGAAGAAGACGCCGAGAAAGAAGGCATCAAGACCGAGTACAAAGACCTGCAGGGTTATCCGGTTGCCGCGCTCGACGCGCCAGAAGTGGTCGGTTTGAAAAACAGCTACCAGAGTGCCTTCAGCCACTACCTGTCCGGTTACGTCTATGAAGCCTTGGGCGAACGTGGTCTGGCCGCGCCTGGCTACCGCAAGGCTGCCGAATTGCGCCCGAACACCCCACTGTTGGAGCAGGCGCTTCTCGACCTGGACAAACCTGCGGCCAAAAACAACGACAGTGACGTGCTGATCGTGGTGCAAAGCGGTCTGGCGCCAGCCCGTGACTCGATTCGCGTGCCGTTGCCACTGCCCATCAGCGGTAATCTGGTGATCACCCCGCTCTCCTTCCCGATCATCAAGGAAGACACTTCCACGCCGCGGTTTTCGCAAATCGGGCTGGACCGCAACACCCTTGAGCTGACGGCCCTGAACAGTACCACTGCCATGTCTCGCCGCGCACTGCGCGATGACATGCCCGGTATCATCCTGCGCACCAGCGTGCGTGCGATCAGCCGCGGCGTCGCCCAGAAGCAGCTCAACGACACCAACCCGCTGGCCGGTCTGGCCGTCGGCATCGCCTCGGCTGTCGTCGAAGGTGCCGACACCCGCACCTGGCGCACCCTGCCAGACGATACCCAAGTGGTCCGCGTACGCATGAGCCAGGGCGAGCATACCCTGAGCCTGCCTTCGAACCTGGGCGGCACACAGGTCAAGGTCAAAATCGAGCGACCCTATCAGGTTGTGACCCTGCGCGTGGTCGGCAGCCAGGTCTACGCCGGCGGCCCTGCTACCCAAGTCATCCCGAACACCGCTGCCCAGGCTGTCGCCAGCATCAAGTAACCCAAAGGAAGCGCCATGCGAATCAAACTCCTCGCAGCCTTGACCACCGTTGCCCTGCTGGCCGGCTGCGCGACCCCGCCGCCACCAGCACCCGGCAGCGCCGCCAGTAAAGTCGTGGTCATGGGCAAGTTGAAAAACATTGAGGTCGGCCAGATGCGGGTTGCCCGCGAGAACGGCTTTCTCACCGTCAAGGTGTCACTGAACAACACCAGTAGCAGCAACAAGGCGATGTTCTACCGCTTTGCCTGGTTGGGTAACGATGGCTTCCCTGTAGCCGACGAAGAAGGCTGGAAAACCCTGACCCTGTACGGGTCGCAATCCAGCATTCTGCCGGCCATCGCGCCCGTGCCACAAGCCACCGACTTCCGTCTCGAAGTCCAGTCGCAGTAATTCGATTTTCAGGAGATCCATTTTATGTTCGCACGTTTTTCGATCCTCGCCGTTGTCGTCGCCCTGGCCAGCGGTTGCGCCAACAACTCCCCTGTTCTGGGTGGCAAGAACATTGGCTACGGTGACAGCAAGGCCGTCGAACTGGTCACCAACGAGTTCGGCTCCACTGACCTGCAAATGATCGCCGAGAGCATGACCCGGTCGCTGGCCCAGTCCGGCATCCTTCAAGGCCGCCCTGTCGTGCAGGTCTACGATGTGAAGAACAAGACCAGCGAGTACATTGATACCCGCGAAATCACCACGTCGATCAAGACCCAGTTGATGAAGTCCGGCACTGCGCGCTTCGCCAGCGACAACACCCAGATGCAAAGCCAGGTCGACCAACTGAAACTGCAGAACCAGAGCGGTCTGTACAAGAAAAACACCGTGGCCAAGACCGGCAACATGATCGCGGCCAAGTACCGTCTGGAAGGCTCGATCAGCTCGATCGTCAAACGCAGCAGCGACTACAAGGACGTCTTCTACAAGTTCAGCCTGCAATTGATCGACGTCGAAAGCGGTCTGGCCGAGTGGATGGACGAAAAAGAAATCCGTAAGACCACGGAGCGCTAAGCAATGCGTGCATGGATTGCAAGCCTCGGCCTGGCGTGTGCGTTCAGCGCACACGCGGCCCCTAAAGTCGCGGTCACCGACCTCGCCTATCAGGAACGTGTGGAGGAATACATCCACACCGTTTCCGCGCAACAGAGCTCCAACGCAAGCATGTACTCGGCCAACAGCTCGTCGAGCTACAACGAGTACGAGAGCAGCCAGAGCTACGTCGAGCAGACCGAACTGCGCAAGTTCAGCGGTGACATCAAGGGTGAGATTCTCAAAACTGGAATGTTTCAGCTGGTACAAGGCACACCCTATACCGCCAAGGCCAAAGAAGACGTCTACGACGTCATCAAACGGATCAAGAATGGTAATTTCAAGGGTGCTGACTATGTGCTGTTCGGCACCTTGTCGGACATCGACTTCCAGCGTGATATCACCTCGTTGGATCGCACTGACAGTTACTCCGCAGTGCTCGGCCTGACCCTGGTCGCCGACTTCAGCCTGATCAACACCAAAACCTTCGAAATTACCTCGGCGTTTACCGCCATGGGCGAAGGCCAGGACACCAAGCTGGTCAATGGTGACGATGTGCGGGTCACCCTGAACCGGCCACGTGTGGTCCGTGAAGTCTCCAAGGAGCTGGGCATGGATGTGGCTCGGCAACTGAGCGAGCAGCTTGGCCAGGCAATGCCGGAACACGAGCGGCGCCCGATGCGCAACAACCTGCCGCCGGACGAACCGGCGCAGATCCTGCGCTAAACAACAAGAAAGGCGACCCTGGGGTCGCCTTTCTTGTTTCTACCGGGGCAGTTGGCGCCCGGAACTCAGACCGTCGCCCGACGCAGGGTCGCCAGCAGCGCAGCAGCGCCCACGAACAAGCCGGCAAAGGTACGGTTCATGCGCCGCTGCTGCTTCGGAGTACGCAGCAAGCGCAGCACCCGTGCCGCCAAGCCGGTGTAACCCGCCATGACCAGCAAGTCGACCGCCACCATGGTGGCCGTGATGATCAGGTACTGCGGCAGCAGGTCCAGGTGTGGGTTAATGAACTGTGGCAGTACCGCCAGCATGAAGACCAGCGCCTTGGGGTTGCTGATGTTCACCAGAAAGCCGCGGAACACCAGGCTCAGTGGCTTGCCAATCGGCCGCACGGCGGCGTTGTCACTGAGGTCGGCGGGCAATGCACGCCATTGTTTGACGGCCAGGTAGACCAGGTAGCAGACCCCGAACCACTTGATGAACTGGAAGGCCGTGGCGGATGCCGCCAGCACCGCCCCCACGCCCGCGGCGATGATCGCAATCTGCATGATCAACCCCAATTGCAGGCCCAGCGCATTCCAGTAGCCCCGCCAGAAGCCATACTGCAGGCCACAGGACATCGAGGCAATGGCGCCAGCGCCCGGAGACAGGCTAATCACCCAACATGCAACAAAGAACGCCAACCATGTTTCCAGCGACATGACACACCTCAGCGGGGACTCTAGTACAAAGCCCAACGCTAATGCGCCGCTGGAAAAAACGCCACGGTTTTTTTGACCGCCGATCAGTTGCCCTTCGGCGCATCCTCACCCACCAGCGGTAGTGCATCAGCGCCGCGCCAACGCCGTACCGACTTCTGGAAGAACTGGCTGTTGGGCACCTGCACCAGTGCACCGCCAGTCTCGGGCAGCTCGACCAACGTGGTGAACAACAGGTTGATGGCAATGACACGGCCTTTGACGCCCGGCTTGTCAGTGGTATCCACCAGCTCGACCACATCCCCCAGACGGAACGGCCCAACAGTGAAGATCAGCACCGCGCAGAGCAGGTTGGACAGCACACTCCACATGGCAAAGAATGCGACCGCTGCGACGGCGACAAACCCCGACAGTGCGGTCCAGAGCACGGTGGCCGACACCCCCAGACGCTCCAGCACGACAATCAGTGCGCTGCCCATGATCAGCCAGCGCAGGCCACCGCGCAGCGGCATTATCAACTCTGGCGGCAACGGGTAGCGTTGCGCCAGCCGGCTCAAACAGCGTGCGACCACGCGCTGCAGGAAAAAGGCCGCGACCAGGATCAGCAGGATCTGCAAACCGAGCCACAAGGGCTCGATCCACTCCACCGGCAGCAACTGTCGCAACGCCGCCATCACGACAGTGCCTCCAGCTCCGCCTGCATGGTCTCCAGCACTTCCAGCGCCTCCATCCAGGCCTCCTCCAGCTCGGCCTCACGGCCCTTGAGCTGGCCCTGGCGGGCCAGCAGCTCACGCAACTCATCCTTGCGGGCAGCTTCGTAAAGGGCACTGTCGCCGAGGCTGGCTTCGACTTTCGCCAACTGCTCATGCACGGTACCCAGCTCACGCTCGAGCTTTTCCGCTTCGCGCTTGTGCGGCGCCAACTGCTGACGCAGCGCTGCCGCCGCCTGACGCTGGGCTTTCTTGTCGGTCTTGTCGGCGTTGGCCGGCGCACTGCTGACCGGGGCATTACGCTGACGGTACTCCGCCAGCCAGCGGGTGTAGTCGTCCAGGTCTCCATCGAAGGTGTCGACCTTGCCGTCGGCCACCAGCAGGAACTCGTCGGTGGTGCTCTTGAGCAGGTGACGGTCGTGGGATACAACCAACACTGCACCGCTGAACTCCTGCAACGCCATGGTCAACGCCAGGCGCATTTCCAGGTCCAAATGGTTGGTCGGTTCGTCGAGCAGCAGGAGGTTCGGCCGCTCCCAGGCAATCAACGCCAGCGCCAAGCGGGCTTTCTCGCCACCGGAAAAATTCAGTACCGGCTCGTCGAGTCGACCACCACGGAAGTCGAAACCACCCAAGAAGTCGCGCAAGGTCTGCTCACGCTCGGTCGGTGCCAGGCGTTGCAGGTGCAGCAATGGGCTGGCTTTGCTGTCCAGCGAGTCGAGTTGGTGCTGGGCGAAGTAGCCCACCACCAGGTTCTCACCGCGCACCAGGCGTCCAGCCAGCGGCTCAAGCTCGCCTGCGAGGTTCTTGATCAGGGTCGACTTGCCCGCACCGTTAGGGCCAAGCAAGCCGATGCGCGCACCTGGCGCCAACTGCAGCTTGACCTTCTCCAGAATGGTTTTATCGCCATAGCCCAGCCGCGCTTCAGAAAGGTCGAGCAAGGGGCTGGAGATTTTCTCTGATTCGCGGAAGGTGAAGTCGAACGGCGAGTCGACATGGGCCGCCGACAACTCCTCCATCCGCTCCAGGGCCTTGATCCGGCTTTGTGCCTGACGGGCCTTGGTGGCCTGTGCCTTGAACCGTGCGATGTACTTCTCCATGTGCGCACGTTGGGCCTGTTGCTTCTCATAGGCCTGCTGTTGCTGCGCCAGGCGTTCGGCACGGGCACGCTCGAACGCGCTGTAACCACCCCGGTAGAGGGTCAGTTTGCACTGCTCGACATGGGCCACATGGTCGACCACCGCATCAAGGAAATCGCGGTCGTGGGAGATCAACAGCAAGGTGCCGGGGTAACCCTTGAGCCAGTCTTCCAGCCAAAGGATCGCATCCAGGTCAAGGTGGTTGGTCGGTTCGTCGAGCAGCAACAGGTCGGACGGACACATCAGCGCCTGCGCCAGGTTCAGGCGCATCCGCCAGCCACCGGAGAAGTCACCTACCCGGCGTTCCATCTGCTCATTGCTGAAGCCAAGACCCGCCAGCAACTTGCGGGCACGGGCATCAGCCGTGTAACCGTCGGCACTGTCGAGTTCGATATGCAGGCGGGCCACAGCGGTGCCGTCGTGAGCCGACTCCGCTGCCTCCAGATCGCGCTGGATAGTGCGCAGGCGCTCATCACCATCGAGCACATAGTCCACGGCCAGGCGCTCGAGGGTATCGACCTCCTGACGCATATGCGCGATACGCCAATCGCCCGGCAGCTGACAGTTACCGGCGTCGGGCGTCAGCTCACCGCGCAGCAATGCGAACAGGCTGGATTTACCGGCACCATTGGCGCCGATCAGGCCGGCTTTCTGGCCGGGGTGCAGCGTGAGCTCAGCGCCTTCTAGCAGGCGCTGTGGACCACGCTGTAAAGTGAGGTTCGATAGTCTGATCATAATGGCCGCGAAGTCTACCAGCTTCGCCGCCAACTGGCGCGAGTGGGACCATGTACACCGACCTGTGGAGTTTTGCCGTGAGCCTCTATGCCCGCCCAGGCGTGGAAGCGGCCTGCCTGAGCCTGCAGGACCAGGGGGGGAATGTCTGCCTGCTGCTCTGTGCTACCTGGCTGGAAGCCCGTGGTGTAAAGCCCGATGCCTCACGCGTGGCACAGTTGCAACAGTTGGCCGAACCCTGGCACCGCCAAGTGGTGACGCCACTACGCTCACTGCGCCAGCAATGGCGCGAAGCGGCAAGCCTGGACCCAGCGCAGGCTCACCTGCGCGAACAACTCAAGGCACTGGAGTTGGCTGCTGAACGCGAGCTGCTAGAGCGCCTGCAAACGGCCTCGCTGGCGTGGCCAGTCGCAGAAGTGACTGAGTCGGATTGGCTGGAACGACTGTCGCCGGATGGCGTTAAGGCGTACCGCGACGCGTTGCAGAAGCTACGCGTCGCGGCAGCAAGCACTCAAGACGCGGTCGACGGCGACTGAGCAGCAGGGGCTACCGGGCTTGCAGGTGCAGCCGGTTGTGCAGCGGCGGCTGGTGCTGGCGTGGCCGGACTTGCAGGCTTGGCAGCGACAGGCTTGGCTGGGGCTTTGGCAGCAGGTTTCGCAGCCGCTCGAACTGGAGCCTTGGCCGCGTCTGGTTTGGCGGCAGGCTTGGCTGGGGCTTTCGCAGCGGCAGCTGGTTTGGCAGCGGCCTTGACTGGCGCCTTGGCGGCGGCAGGTTTAGCGGCAGGCTTGGCAGCAGCGCGAGCAGGCGCCTTGGCAGCAGCGGCAGGCTTGGCTGCAGCGCGAGCGGGGGCTTTGACCGCAGCAGGCTTGGCAGCAGCAGTTTTAGCGGCAGGTTTGGCCGGGGCCTTCGCAGCGGTGGCTGGCTTGGCTGCAGCTCGGGCAGGTGCCTTGGCGGTCGCAGGTTTGGCCGGCGCTTTGGTTGCAGCCGGTTTGGCAACTGCTTTGGCAGTGGTCGGTTTGCTGGCGGCGGTAGCGGTAACCGCTGCCTTGTCGCTACGCAGGGTCAGGACTTTGCTGGCAGCCTCTTTTACTTTGCCCACGCCCTGGGCAAGCTTCAGGCTTTCCTGAGCATCGCGCTTGAGCTCAAGGATATAGGTGCGGGTTTGCGCCTGACGCTCCTTCAATGCATCGAGCAATTCCTCAAGCTCCGCTACGGCATTCTTGGCCTTGTTCTGTGCCTTGGCCTTGCCTGCAGTGGCAGCGTCCTGAAGTTTGAGGCGGGCTTTATGAAGTTTTTCCTGTGCCTTGCCACGTTGTTTTTCCAACTTGGCCAACAGTTTTTCTGCATCAGCCAGCGCTTGCGAGCAGGCGTTTTCCAAATGCTCAAGCAGGCTGCTGGAGAGTTGATGGAGCAGGTGTAACGGCGTACTTACTGGCTTCTTATTGGCCGACATGGCTTACCTCCTGGCTGATGTAGTTGCGGCTCATACTAGTCTTCTGCTGCTATCGCCGCTAGGGCATGTTGACCGTAATGGATGCGCCGCGTTGCATGCCTGGGCAAAGTGCGTATCGTTGCCGCTGGAGGCAAGTGTAGATGCTGCTGGAAACACTGCCGATAAAGCCTTGGACAATACTTTCAGGCTGGCATAATTGTGCTTCTCCGAAACCTGGACCCTTGCCATGCCGCGCTACTTTCTACTGCCGTTTCTTGTCTTGCTGTCACCGGCCATGGCGCAGGCAGATGGCAATGCCAACGACGCTCATGACCTGGCTTACAGCCTGGGCGCCAGCCTCGGAGAACGCCTGCGCGAAGAAGTCCCGGACCTGCAACTCAAGGCATTGATCGACGGCCTGCAACAGGCCTATCAGAACAAACCACTGGCCCTGAGTAAAACGCGCATGGAGGCACTGCTCAGCCAGCACGATGCCCAGGCCAACGACGCCGCAGCACAGGCGCAGAGCGAACAGCTACTCGGAGTTGAACGCCGCTTCATGGCCACTGAACGTGCCAGGGCCGGCGTACGAGAGTTGCCGGAAGGTGTCCTGGTCAGCGAGCTGGTAGCAGGCACTGGGGCCAAGCCCACCAGCGGCGGCAAGGTTCAGGTTCGCTATGTCGGCACACTTCCAGACGGTACGGTCTTCGACCGAAGCGAACAACCGCAGTGGTTCAGCCTGAACAGCGTGATTGAAGGGTGGCAGGTGAGCTTGCCGCAGATGGCGACAGGCTCAAAATGGCGGCTGGTCATTCCTTCAGCGCTCGCATATGGCGCTGAAGGTGCAGGGGACTTGATTGCGCCATACACGCCTCTGACGTTCGAGATTGAACTGCTCGGCGTAGCAAATTGACGGTTCAGGCCTGAACCGCGCCCTCTTCCTTGTGCGCGTTGTGCAGCACCTCGATCAGGCAGTCTTCCAGCTCAAAACGCTCATGCAACAGGCCGCCCAGTTCCTGGAGTTTCTTGGCGAAACGCTCGGGGTCGTTGCAGTTGCCTTTGTCGCAGTGATCGTTAAAGGCAAGGGCAATCTGGGTAATGTCGTCGATACGCGGGCTGATCTGTTCGGCCAACTCCAGGCTGCGGTTATCACCAAAAGCCTTGGCCTCGCTGACCAGTTGCTCCTGCACCTCGAAGTGCCAGGCCGACACATAGTCCACCAGCACCGCACAGAAATCCCGATTCATGTCCTTGTCGGCGAAGGCCGGCTTTGCATCGCGCAGCTTACGGAAGGCTTCCACCAGCTCCGCCCGCTCCTCCAGCCAGCGGTCAATCAGCCGATGAACCCCACCCCAGCGTTCCTGAGCATTCTGACAACTATCGAGCATGGCGATCTCTTCCCTTCAGGGTCGTGCTGCACTACACCGCGTCACGCATTGTTGTGACCGGTTGAAAGCAGCAAACCGGCATAGCGTAGTTTTTTTGTCTGCGTGCTGGGGAGATTATTCCCGTGCGCCCATGCCTTCAAGGTACGCAGGCGACAAAGTTCATACAAGTGTTTAATCCTGCGACGTAGCGCCGCTCATCTACAAAGCTGTTCCAGGTCAATCGAATCAGCGACTTGCGATACTGCCGAGCATGCTGCCAAGGGGTCAGAGGCGTGCCATTCGCCTACGGGCCATCCGTATACGCAGGCCAACAAACGTCACGGTCAGGGTAAAAAGCGTCAAGACCATGAACGCCAGCAGGCTCCATTCAGGAACACTCAGGTCCATGAAGGTCCAACTGATTCGCACGCAGTCCGGGCTCCCCAGCAGCATGGCCTCCAGCACCTGACTCCAGGACCGTGTGTAGACCAGGTAGCCCAAGGGCGGATGACACTCCATTTCAGGCACGAATGAAGCACTTTGCAGCCAGATATGCCGGGCCGCCAGCAAGACCCCGAGCACGGCACACACCAAGGCCACAGCAGCGTAGCGACACAGCCCGCGCAGTCGTGGTCGCTGCAGTAACGCGCCCAGACAGACAATGGCGAACAACGACAGCAGGATGCGCTGGCTCAGGCACAAGGGACACGGCACCAGGCCGAGACCTAACTCCAGGTAGAACGTCCCCCCCAATATGGCCAGCGATGCCACAAAGGCCAGGAGGAACAAGGAGCGCAAACGAACCAACGGCATGAAGAATTCCAAGAGCGGAATGAAGGGGCATCAACGGTAGAGGAAAGCCACAACCCCTTTCAATACGAGCCCTTCGGGACTCTTCGCCAACAAAAAGCAGAAAGTACGGCAAACCAGAAGGGACTGGCGAGAGGCCGCCGAAGGCACAATAAACCACATGCCGTAGGAATAATTACCCAGTCGTACAGACCCGCCGTGCCAGGCGGGCCTGCACACAGTGTTGCTAGCTGCGAACACCCTCAGGCAAGGGGAGCGCCAGCAGACGCTCGTCCAGCAGCACCAAGCCTTCCTGAAACAACTGATTGCTGCGCTCGGTATCACCCAACCCCGCCAGCAAACGCGCCAGCTCGGCACAGGTCTCGGGGTTACGCTGCAGGTTCAGGCTGCTTTCCAGGTAGTCACGTGCCTTACCCCACAGGCGGTTTTGCAGGCACAGACGACCGAGGGTCAACAACAGGCTTGGGTCATCAGGGTGCAGCTTCAACCAGCCTTCGGCTGTCTGCAACTGACGTACAGGATCTTCACCCCGGACCAGCCCATAAAGACGGGCGAGATGGCTCTCGTACTGACGTTTGAGCGCCGTACGCAACGCCTTTTCAGCCTGAGCCTCGGCACCCAACTGGCGCAGTTGCTCGGCGTAGGCCAGCACCAGTTGCGGCTCCTGGCGCTGCGCCGAGGTCAACTGTTCCCAGGCACGCGCCAATGATTGAAGCCCGGTCTGGTCGTCGTTTTCACGGCGGGCTGCCAGTGACAGGTTCTCACCCCAGGCGCGCTGCTCCAACTCGCTCAGCTCGGCAGCCGGCAGGGCTTTTTCCTTGCGCAAGGCCGGAAACAAACGGATCAAAGCAGACCAGTCGCCGCGCTGTCGATGCAGGCGTTGCAACTGGCGCAGCACCTGAACACTGTGCGGATGGCGATCATGCATGGCTTGCAGGGTCTCCAACGCTCCATCGAGGTCGCCACGGTCGGTTTGCAACTGGGCATGACTCAGGGCGATGGCCAGTTCGGCCTGGGGCTGACGCTCCAGGGCACGCTCCAGCAGGTTGTCGCAGTCTTCGGTACGGCCAAGTTCGTTGGCAGCACGGGCAGCACCGAGGTAGTAGAGCAAGGGCTGACGCTCAGCTTCGGCGGCACGGTGCAGGTTGCGCTGGGCGCTGGCCCAACGGCCTTCGGCCAGATCCAGTTGGCCCTGTTCGATGGCCAGGCGAGTACGCCGGTCGCGGTTACGCCGAGACCATGGGTTGACCACCCCACCCGAGACGAACACCACACTGAGCAGGTAGCGAACAAGCAAAAACAGCAGCCACACCCCAAGCAATACCGCCAGCGTTGCCCACACACTGGACTCGTAGCGGAAGAAGTTGCCGTAGGAAATCAACACGTAGCCACTGTGGTGTGCCATGCCGATACCTACCAGCGCGGCCACCGCAATCGCCACGACCGTCAACAGGTAGACACGCTTCATGGGCGCGCCTCCTCAGTTGCCTTGCCGGCTGGCACTTCTTCGGCAGGCAGATGACGACGCTCGATATACGCCTGAACCGCACTCAGACTTTGCGCCAGATCCGGCGTGACAACCGATACCGGCGCGTCAGCCAAGGCCTGCAAACGCTCAAGCATGATCCGGCTTTGTGCATGATCAGGGTTGAAGTTGGCCAGCAGCACGCTGCGCGCTTCTGCCAGCGCCTGGGCATACACTTTCGGCTCGCCATTGAGCGCAGCCCACTGGGCTTGCTCAAGCGTCAGGCTCAAGGCCAGACGAACCTGATTCAGCGCCTGCCCGGCCAACAATGGCCGGATGTTTTCATCGGCATTGAAATCGATGCGAATGTAGCGGGAAATCTTGTCCCACCACTGCGACCAACGGCTTGCGCCATCACCATCGGCGATCAAGGCTGAATCGCCTTCAGCCTTGACCTGGAAGTCTGGGGCCAGTGCGCTCAACTGCACCACTTGATCACGCAGCGCGGCCAATTGCAGGAACAGCCCGGTACGGTCTGGCTGCTCTACGCTGTGCAGTGCGGCCAGGCTATTGGCCAACTGCTCGCGGGCGGCGAAAGCACCCGGGTCGCTTTGCTCACGCAGAATGTCATCAGCACCCTGAACCAGGGCGCGGGCACTGGCAATGTCCTGCAACGCCGACAAACGCAGGCTGGCCAGACGCAACAGGTGCTCGGCCTCTGCCAGCCGCCAGTCTTTGCGGCTCGCCCCCAACACACTTTCCAGGCGCTGACTCAAGCGTTGCTGGTCGCCCTGCAACTGCGCGACCAGGCGGCGACGGTCTTCCAGCTCGGCGGCCGGTGGCAGGCCGGCAAGCTGCGCCGAAAGCTGCTGCTCACGTGTTTGCAGAGCCTCGGCCAAGGTGTTCAGCGCTTGCAAGTGTTCGCCCTGGGCCTGATCGGCGCCTTGAAGCTGACGTACTTGCCATACGCCCCAGCCCCCCACGGCTACACCCGCGGCACCCAGCAACAGCGCGAGAATCGCCAAACCATTACCGCCGCGCTTTGCCGCTGCGGCAGGCGTTTGTTCTGGCGCCTCGGGCGCCGACTGCACTTCATCGTTGGGCAAGACAGTTTCGCTCACGTATCCATCCTTTGCATTGAGGCACGTCGCCAATCAGCTTAGCGCCTTAGAGGGCAGGTGCAGGAGTTTCCCGCAACGTCGCCAGCAAGGCCGCGGCATTGGCACCGCGACAATCTATTACATTCAGGGCACCGGCTGCACGGGCCTGGGCTGCCACCCGAGGGCTCGGCACAAAAATAGGCAACCGCGCCAACTGCGGCCAGTCCTCGCCGGCCAATTGCTGCAAATGTTCAAACCCTTGGCCGCTGCTGACCACCAGGCCATTCAAACGCTCTTCCTCGACACGCCGCTGCAATGCCGACGGCGGGTAGACAGGCAGGCAACGTCGGTACAATTCGAGGTAGTCGACACTAGCACCTTGTTCGGCCAAACGCTCGGCCAACAACTCACGCCCGCCCTCACCGCGCATGATCAATACACGCGCATCGGGCCGGTTAATCGCCTCATGCAAGGCGGGCAACTGCAAAAGTGCCTCGCTGTCATCGCCAGTGCGGGGGTAATGCACCTCCCGGCCATGCGCTTCCAGAATCTGCGCCGAAGCAGCGCCGACCGTGAACCAGGCTTGCTGCGGCGGTTGCGGCCAGTAGTGATCAAGCTGCGCCAAGCCCAGGCGCGCCGCCGGTTTGCTCACGACGATAACCGCACAGTAGCGATCCAGGTGGGCCACCGTGCTGCGCTGCGCGGCATCAAGCGCCAGTGGTTCGATTTCCAGCAAAGGCAAACTGCTGCTGAAGACGCCGCTCTGCGCTAGCGTTTGCGCCAGCGCTGCACCATCTTCGGCCGGCCGCGTAAGCAGCAGACGCCAGCTGCTCACGGGTGACCGGCCTCGCCATAAACAGCCTTGAGGATCTCACCGGCCCCCTGCTTGAGCAGGTCTTCGGCGACCCGAACACCCAGCGCCTCGGCATCGGCGCGTGGCGCACGCGCTTCGGCGTTGAGCAACGTGCCACCGCTGGGTTGACCTACCAGGCCGCGCAGCCATAGCTGATCACCTTCAAGCACGGCATAACAGGCAATCGGTACCTGACAACCGCCGTTGAGGTGCTTGTTCAACGCCCGCTCGGCGCTGACACGGTCGGCGGTGTCGCGATGGTGCAGCGGCGCCAGCAACGCATGGATTTCACTGTCGGCACTGCGGCATTCGATCCCCACGGCACCTTGGCCGCCGGCGGGCAGGCTGTCATCGACACTGATGGTAGAGCTGATACGGTCTTCAAAGCCGAGGCGGATCAAGCCGGCAGCCGCCAGGATGATCGCGTCGTACTCACCCGCATCGAGCTTGGCCAGGCGGGTATTGACGTTGCCCCGCAGGAAGCGGATTTGCAGGTCGGGGCGACGCGCCAGCAACTGTGCCTGACGGCGCAGGCTGGAGGTACCGACCACGCTGCCCGCCGGCAGGCTTTCGAGGTTTGGGAAGGTGTTGGAAACAAACGCGTCGCGCGGGTCTTCGCGCTCGCAGATGCAATACAGGCCCAGGCCTTCGGGGAAGTCCATGGGCACGTCTTTCATCGAGTGCACCGCAATGTCGGCTTCGCGCTCAAGCAGTGCAGTTTCCAGTTCCTTGACGAACAGGCCCTTGCCGCCAATCTTCGACAGCGGTGAGTCAAGCAGCTTGTCACCGCGGCTGACCATTGGCACCAGCGTCACCAGCAGGCCGGGATGGGCTTCCTCTAGACGGGCTTTGACATATTCAGCCTGCCAGAGGGCAAGGGCACTTTTGCGGGTGGCAATGCGGATTTCGCGAGTGGACATGGAACGATCCGTACGAGAGAGTTGCTACGGATGATAACAGCTCAGTCCAACGCGCTAGCAGATCTAAATTATCGGATAAGGTCGCCGTCCTTGGCACGATTCGCTCCAGCACTGTCCTTTAGAGCTGCTGCATCATCTTGCGCACGCCCGCCACATGCCGACGGCTGACCACCAGCGCATCGCCATTGAGCCCTTTCAGATAAAGCTGGAAATGCCCTAGCGGCGTGCGCTGCAGGCGTTCAATACGGTTACGCGCGACCAACGCATTGCGGTGGATACGGACAAAGCGGTCACCGAACTCATCCTCAAGGGCCTTGAGTGGTTCATCCAGCAAGACTTCGCCGGACTCATGGCGCAGGGTGACGTATTTGTGATCGGCGATGAAGTAAATGACCTGATCCAGCGGGATCATTTCGATGCCTTTGCGGGTTCTCGCACTGATGTGACTGCGAGGCCCGATGCCGCTCTCAGCGGCCGGGCGCGTCAACGCCGCCAACTGCACCCGGCTGGGACGCTCTGCCCTGCGCAAGCTGTCCCGCAACTCCTCGGCGCGTACCGGCTTGATCAGGCAGCCCAGGGTGCTGTCTTTGAATACGTTTACCGCGAACTCATCATCCGCCGTACAGAACACCACCGCCGGTGGTGCTTCACGCTCGCACAAGCGACCTGCCACCTGCAGGCCATCCAGGCCTGGCATACGAATGTCGAGCAGGACGACATCGGGTTTAAGGCTGTCGATCAGTGCCAGGGCCTCTTCACCATTGGTGGCGCTAGGCTCCAGCACGGTATACCCCTCAAGCTCGCCGAGCATGCGGCTCAAGCGTTCGCGGGCTTGGGGTTCGTCATCAACGATCAGGACATTCATATTGCGCTGGATTCCTGCGTGAGTCTCGCACAAGGATAGCGTAGACAGGTGAAGTGACGACCGTCACGGCGATCCACGCTCAGACTCGCACGATGGCTAAAAATTCACTGGGTCGGCAGTAAAGATGCCAATCCTCAGTCCAACTGTAGACGGTTGCCGGAACGCTGCCGTTCATTCGCCAAATATCCTGTCAAGAACACACCTTCAACGGCGACAGCCAGAACCTCGATCACCCATTTATGCCGACCGCCGAACGCCGTCAATGCTGCCAATCCTGCTATTATCGGCGCCACTTTTCCCGTTCACGCCTTCAACGAGCGAATCCATGAGCACTGACAAGACCAACCAGTCCTGGGGCGGCCGCTTCAGTGAGCCCGTCGACGCTTTCGTCGCCCGCTTCACCGCTTCCGTCAACTTCGACCAGCGCCTGTATCGCCACGACATCATGGGTTCGATCGCCCACGCCACCATGTTGGCGAAGGTCGGCGTTCTCACCGATGCCGAGCGCGACAGCATCATCGACGGGCTGAAAACCATCCAGAGCGAAATCGAAGCCGGCAACTTCGACTGGCGCATCGACCTCGAAGACGTTCACATGAACATCGAGGCGCGCCTGACCGATCGCATCGGGATCACCGGCAAGAAGCTGCACACCGGGCGTAGCCGTAACGACCAGGTTGCCACCGATATCCGCCTGTGGCTGCGTGACGAAATCGACCTGATCCTCGCTGAGATCACCCGCCTGCAACAAGGCCTGCTGGAGCAAGCCGAGCGCGAAGCGGAAACCATCATGCCGGGCTTCACGCACCTGCAGACCGCGCAACCAGTGACCTTCGGCCACCACCTGCTGGCCTGGTTCGAGATGCTCAGCCGTGACTACGAGCGCCTGGTCGACTGCCGCAAGCGCACCAACCGCATGCCGCTGGGCAGTGCCGCACTGGCCGGTACCACCTACCCGATCGACCGTGAACTGACCTGCCAACTGCTGGGCTTTGAAGCCGTGGCCGGCAACTCGCTGGACGGCGTCTCTGACCGCGACTTCGCCATTGAATTCTGCGCTGCCGCCAGCCTGGCGATGATGCACCTGTCGCGCTTCTCCGAAGAGCTGGTGCTGTGGACCAGTGCGCAATTCCAGTTCATCGACCTGCCTGACCGCTTCTGCACCGGCAGCTCGATCATGCCGCAAAAGAAAAACCCGGACGTGCCAGAGCTGGTGCGCGGTAAGAGCGGCCGTGTATTCGGCGCCCTGACCGGCCTGCTGACCCTCATGAAAGGCCAGCCACTGGCCTACAACAAGGACAACCAGGAAGACAAAGAGCCGCTGTTCGACGCCGCCGACACCCTGCGCGACTCGCTGCGGGCCTTCGCCGACATGATCCCGGCCATCAAGCCGCGTCATGCGATCATGCGCGAAGCCGCACTGCGCGGCTTCTCCACCGCCACCGACCTGGCCGACTACCTGGTACGGCGCGGCCTGCCGTTCCGTGACTGCCACGAAATCGTCGGCCATGCAGTAAAATACGGCGTCGACACCGGCAAGGACCTGGCGGAAATGAGCCTGGACGAACTGCGCCAGTTCAGCGACCAGATCGAGCAAGACGTGTTTGCCGTCCTGACCCTGGAAGGCTCGGTCAACGCCCGTAACCACATTGGCGGTACCGCTCCAGCCCAGGTACGGGCTGCGGTGCAACGCGGCAAGGCCCTGCTGGCCAGCCGTTAAGCCTCGATACAGGCTCGCCGGGCAGCACGGCGAGCCTGTTTCAACTCAGCGCTTGCCGCTGCGAATCATCTCGAGGAAGGCGGGCATCTGCGCTTCCTTGTCCGCTGCGATCTTCTGCACATGCGGGTTCTCCTTGAGCCGGGCGAACAGTGCCTTGGCCTGCGGGAAGCCTTCCAGCAAGTCCTGGCCAAATATCTTGAGGCCGACACCGCGCGCCAGATCGACACTGTAGAAGAAATACAGGTCGGCCAGGGTCAGCGTGTTACCAGCAACGTAAGGCGAGAACACGCCGTTGCGCTTGAGGGTATCAAGCCCCGCCAACAGTTCGCCCTTGGCCTTTTCCTTGATGACCGCGTCCACCTGCATGCCGAAAAACGCCTCGGGGTAACAAGCCCGTGCCGGCAGTTCGATATACAGCTCGATTTCCTTGGCCAGCTCGCGCACCTTGGCACGCGCATAGGCCTCGGCAGGCAGCAAGGCATGCTCAGGATGCACCTGCTCGATGTACTCGAGGATCACGCTGGTCTCACTGATAAAGCCGTGCTCGGTTTCCAGTACCGGGACCTTGCCCCGCGGGCTGACCTGCAGAGCGTCATCACTCTGGCCACCGTTGAACGGCACCTCTTCAAAGGGCAGGCCCTTTTCCAGCAGTGCCAGTTTGACCATGTTGTAGTAGTTGCTGACTGCAAAACCATGAAGCTTGAGCATGAAAACAGCCTCCAGGCCGTAAGGAGTTGGCCCGGGGTGTTATAGAACGATTGGCCCGGGCTGACCAGCATCATGGATCGTGTCGATACTGCGACATGACCTGTGCGCTCATGGCAAACTGCAGACTCAACGCGAGGAATCACCATGAGCGAACAGAACAAAATCGACAGCGACGACGAAGAAACCTTCGCCGAAGCCACCCTGACCCAGGCCATCGAGAATCAGATCGAGTCCGGTGAGCCGCCGGCCGCCAAGGCGGCTTTCAACAAGCTGACGCTGGTGGGCTATGAGCGCGAAGACATCCTCAACCTGATGGCTCATGTACTGGCTATCGAGATTGACGCCATGCTCGATGAAGACCGTGCATTCAACACCGAATGGTACGAAACTGCCCTGCGCGCACTGCCCGAACTACCGCCGGAAAAAGACTGAACTACACTCCAAAGCCAGGCATCCGTTACCAAGGTGCCAACCGCAAATTCAGGAAATGTCGGAGTACCTATGTCATTTACCCCCGAGTTGGTTGCCGAACTGGAAATACTTGCACTGTTCAACCTGGCCAATACCCAGGAAGGCCTGAAAATTCACACCAAGACGGCAGCGCCCCAAGCCATTGCCGCCGCCAAACGCCTGCATGACAAGGAACTGATCACCCAACCCGATGGCGGTTACCTGACCAGCCTGGGCCTGGACGCCGCCGAGCATGCACAGCAGCTGCTGACCATCCTTAACGTGACCGAAACAGCCTGAATACCCGCCGACACCTTCACCGGCAAGCCTCACGCGCCAGCGTCTTGCACGGCCTTCGGGCCGTACACGACGCTGCACCGCCCACGAAAAAATGGCGTCAAAAACCAAATACGGCTTAAACCGACTGCATTACTAGGGCTAAACTCGCCAGTGCTAACTGACGTTCCCTTGTCGAGCCTGTAGGCCGGTTTGAATCCATAATGAACCACCCCTATGAAATCCGCCCGGACCTGGATGCAGGCATCGACCGCAAGGTGCTCAATCAGTTGCGCGCGCGTTTTCTGCGCCTGAACGAAGGTCGCCTGGCACGCGCAATGGACGGTTTGTCGAGCAGACAGCAACTCGTCCTTAACCTGCTACCGCTGCTCTTCCACGTCAATCACCCACTGTTTCCCGGCTATGTATCAGGCTCTACCCCAGCGGGTGTCTCCGGTTACGAGCCCGATGCACAGCAGTTGGCTGAAGCGCAGCGCCTGACGCGCTCGTTCAGCTACAGGCCTCGCCACGGCAACCCGCCACGCCCCATTCATGGGCTGTTCCTGATGGGCAGCCTCGGCACCCTGGCCCAGGCCGAACAAAGCGACATGGATGTGTGGGTATGCCACGCTTGCGACCTGGACGACACCGCCCTGGCCGAGCTGCGCAAGAAGTGCACGTTGCTGGAGATCTGGGCCGCCAGCCAGGGCGCCGAAGCACACATGTTCCTGATCGACCCGCAGCGATTCGTTCAGGGCGAACGCAACACCAGGCTCAGTTCGGAAGATTGCGGCACCACTCAGCATTACCTGCTACTTGATGAGTTCTACCGCACCGCCATCTGGCTGGCCGGCCGCACACCGCTTTGGTGGCTGGTACCTGTGCACGAAGAAGCGCGCTATGCCGAATTCACCCGCACGCTGCTGTCCAAACGGTTTGTCCGCGAAGAAGAGGTTCTGGATCTTGGCCATCTGGCCCATATCCCGGCCGGCGAGTTCATCGGTGCCGGGCTCTGGCAGTTGTACAAAGGGATTGAGTCGCCCTACAAATCTGTACTTAAACTGCTACTGACCGAAGCCTATGCCAGCGAGCATCCACAGGTACACTGCCTCAGCCTGCAGTTCAAACAGGCCGTGTTCGCCAACCGCCTGGACCCAGACGAACTCGACCCCTACGTGATGGTTTACCGGCGCATCGAGCGCTACCTGAAGGCCAGCGGCGACAGCCAGCGGCTGGAGCTGGTGCGACGCAGCCTGTACCTGAAGGTCAACAAGAAACTCAGCAACCTTGCACGCCAGCGCGTGAGTGGCTGGCAACGCGAGCAGCTTGCACGCCTTTGCCAGGAATGGGGTTGGGACGAACGCCAATTGGCCCTGCTCGACAGCCGCAGCCAATGGAAAGTTCGTCAGGTCGAGAGCGAGCGGCGGGTGCTGGTCGATGAGTTGAACTACGGCTACCGCTTTCTCAACCAGTTCGCACGCAGCCAACAGGCGAGCAATCGCATCGACCAACGCGACCTCAACGTGCTTGGCCGACGCTTGCATGCAGCTTTCGGGCGCCGGGCCGGCAAAGTCGACTTCATCAACCCAGGCGTGGCCCCTGACCTGGCCGAAGACACCCTGACGCTGGTCCAATCAAGTACCGGCAACGCACCGGAGCGGATTCAATGGACACTCTACAGCGGCAACCTCGGCCCGCAGGAATGGGAGCACTTCGCCCCGATCAAACGGTGCCGCGGGTTACTTGAACTGCTGACCTGGGCCCATCGCAATGGCGTGATCGACAGCAGTACGCGACTAGCGCTGTATCCAGGCAGCAGCGACCTGAGCGAGTACGAGCTGTTCAACCTGCTCGGCAGCCTGCAGCACAGCGTAGCCCTGCCACTGCCCCGTGTCAGTGAGGAACGCCTGCTGCAACCCAGCGTAGCCGAGGAGGTGCTGTTGCTGGTGAATGTCGGCATCGACCCACTGCGCCAACACCGCGACCTGAACATCCTGATGACCACCGAGCGTACCGACTCGCTGAGCTACGCTGGCGTGCGCGAGAACCTGGTACTGACCCTCGACCAGGTCACACTCAACAGTTGGAACGAAGTGCAGGTTCAACGCTATGACGGCGAACATGCCCTGCTGCGCTGCCTGCGCGATTACCTGAGCAGCCTTGAGCGCGGCGCACCTGCGCCACGCTTGAGGGTACGCTGCTTCTGTCATAACCGGGCCCAGGCCATTGCCCTGCGTGTCGAAGAAGTGTTCATGAGCGCTCAGGCACTCCTGGAGCAACCCCTCGAGTACCGCTACCTGATTCAGGTTCAGCAGCATACCCACGTGCTCAACCTGCAACCTGGCGCAACCGAAATAGCCACACTGAACGACCACGCGGCCCTTCTGGCGTATCTGGGCCAGGAGCGGAGCAGTTACAGCCACCTGCACCTGGATGCCAATGCACTGCAGGAGCATGACCTGGCACAAGTGCTTGCGCTTGGCCAGCCGCACGCCCTTCAGGTGTTCTACCGCCTGTGGGATGACTGGGCCGATGTCTACGTGCTGGATGAACATAACGTGTTGTGGCAGCAACGCCTGCCGATGCATGACGAGAGCAGCCTGCTGCTGCCGTTGCAGCGCTTCCTGCAGGCGGTGGTTTTTCGTCAGAACGCGCGCCGGCCACTGGCGCAAGGCTCGCTGGCAATCCATTACTACCAGATTATGCCCTCGGGCGGAGGCCGAGCGCGCCGGGTCGAACCCCGCCCCGCGCCACAGGACAGCAGCGGCAGGTTTTTCTACGACGTACAGGCGATCCTACAGACGAGCGCAACCGAGTCAGCTCACGTCACGCTGTACTGTAATCAAAAGGAATTTTCAGCGCTCGACCATGGCGACCAACTGTATGCCATGGTTGCGCGCGAGATCGTCGAGCAGCGCCGTGAAGCTGCGCCCTACCGCTGCTACATCACTGACCTGGACCTGTCCGACCTGCTCGCTGAAAGCCCAGGTTCAAGCATCCGCTACCTGCGCTACAAGGACGAACTGGAGGCGCGCCTGAACGACGCCATGGCCCTGCTCTAAGCCAGGTTCAGAGGTCAAAGTCACCAGCGGCTTCCGGCTGGTACTCAACCTCCAGCAGCTTGAGCTTGAGGGTCTTGCCGCCCGGTGCTGGCCAATCGATCTGCTCGCCGACCGACAGGCCCAGCAATGCGCAGCCAATCGGCGCCAGGATCGATACGCTGCCTTCGGCACCCGCATCCTTCGGGTAGACCAGGGTCAGGTGATAGTCCTTGCCACTGGCTTCCTCGCGGCAATGCACGCGGGAGTTCATGGTCACCACACCGGCCGGGACCTCCTCGTGACCGACCACCTGCTCGGCGCGGTCCAGCTCGTCCTGCAAGGCGAGCACACCCGGCACGTTTTCGTCGAGGCTATCGATCAAACGCTCAAGACGTTGTACGTCCAATCGGGTGAGGATAAGGGAAGGCTTGGTGCTCATGATCCAGTCAGACTCCTTTTTCTAGGCGATATAAAGAAAAACCCCGCCCAAGGGCGGGGTTTTCAGGAATTCGGCAGTGCCGATATACGTTCGACACTACCACAGCCCGGCAAATACACAAGAGGGGAGGCAGGCAGCCCTGGCTCAGCGAGCCTCGGCCTGGGTGCGCCGGGCACCTGCTTCGCGGCAAATCTGACGACGCTGCTCGTCATCCGCCGAACGCCACTGACGAATATCCTCGACATGCCGGAAACAACCCAGACAGACCTTCTGCTCATCGAGCCGGCACAGGCTGATACACGGCGAAGGCACCGCCGGGCTGACATTGCTGTACAGCGGCTTAGCCGGTTTGCTGGCAACACTCATTTCAAATCTCGTCGAAGTCGAGCTTCTCGCCAGACTGCTCAAAGACGATGCGCACCAGCATTTCGCCCAACAGTTCGTCAGTGGTATCGCACATCCACTTCTTGCTTTCCGGGTCGTAGTCGAAATGGAAACCGCCGCTACGGGCAGCCAGCCACAGCTGACGCAAAGGCTCCTGCCGGCTGAAGATCAACTGGCTGCCATTATCGAACTTGATGGTCAGGACACCGGCCGAATTTTCCATGTCCAGGTCCAGGCCGCTTTCGTCGAACAGGTCTTCCAGCGCCTGCTGGGTGGCATCGACCAGGTCATGAAAACGTGCTTCGCTCAAACTCATTGCAAGAACCTCGAAATTTTCTGCTCACGCGCAAGCCGGGCACGATACGAGGCCAGCGCGACGAATGCAAAGGATACCGACCACCGCCCCTGTCCGATGGCGGGCAAGCCACATAGGCAAGGCGCTGGGCGCTCGGTATACTCGGGCGCAATACTGCTTATTTCAAAGGATTTCGCCATGAAGCGCCTGATCTCCTCCCTCGCGGCGCTCGTCGCGGTTGCCTGCCTCGTCTCCGCCTGTGGTCAAAAGGGTCCTCTGTACCTGCCTGACGACAGCAAAGATGGCAAAAAATCGCAATCGCACCAGCACCAATAAGGGAATCCCATGGACGCTTTCAGCTACCGCGAAGGTGAACTGTTCGCGGAAGACGTAGCGCTGTCAGCCATCGCCGCGCGCTTCGCAACGCCGACGTACGTTTACTCGCGCGCCCATATCGAAGAGCGCTACCGCAGCTATACCGATGCCCTGGAAGGCGTATCGCACCTGGTCTGCTTTGCAGTCAAGGCGAACTCCAACCTGGCCGTGCTGAACGTGCTCGCCCGCTTGGGCGCAGGCTTCGACATCGTCTCCGGCGGTGAGCTGGAACGCGTCCTGGCCGCTGGCGGACGCGCCGACCGCGTGGTGTTCTCCGGCGTTGGCAAGACCCGTGAAGACATGCGTC
Source organism: Pseudomonas sp. HLS-6 (assembly GCF_002753995.1). Lineage (NCBI taxonomy): Bacteria > Pseudomonadati > Pseudomonadota > Gammaproteobacteria > Pseudomonadales > Pseudomonadaceae > Pseudomonas > Pseudomonas sp. HLS-6. Next base: position 253,342 of record NZ_CP024478.1, on the reverse strand, counting down.
GGGCCCTGGAAGTCGGCGTACACTGCTTCAACGTCGAGTCCACTGACGAACTGGAACGCCTGCAGGTCGTCGCCGCCGAGATGGGCGTACGCGCGCCGATTTCGCTGCGGGTCAACCCTGACGTCGATGCCGGTACCCACCCGTACATTTCCACCGGGCTGAAAGAGAACAAGTTCGGCATTGCCATCGCCGATGCCGAGGCCGTCTATCTGCGCGCAGCTCAACTGCCGAACCTGGAAGTGGTGGGTGTCGACTGCCATATCGGTTCGCAGCTGACCACCCTCGCCCCGTTCCTCGACGCACTCGACCGCCTGCTGGCGCTGATCGACCGCCTGGCCGAATGTGGCATCCACCTGCGTCACCTGGACCTGGGTGGTGGTGTTGGTGTGCGTTACAACGACGAACAGCCACCGCTTATTGCCGACTACATCAAGGCCGTACGCGAGCGTGTCGGCGAACGTGACCTGACCCTGGTCTTCGAGCCGGGTCGTTACATCGTCGCCAATGCCGGCGTGCTGCTGACCCGTGTCGAGTACCTCAAGCACACGGAACACAAGGATTTCGCCATCGTCGATGCGGCGATGAACGACCTGATCCGCCCAGCCCTGTATCAAGCCTGGATGGACGTGACAGCCGTGCAGCCGCGTGCGGGCGAGCCACGCACCTATGACGTGGTCGGACCGATCTGCGAAACCGGCGACTTCCTGGCCAAAGCGCGTCAACTGAACCTGGCCGAGGGCGACCTGCTGGCTGTGCATTCAGCGGGTGCCTATGGCTTTGTCATGAGCTCAAACTACAACACCCGTGGCCGCTGCGCCGAAGTTCTGGTCGATGGCGACAAGGCCTTTGAAGTGCGTCGTCGCGAGACCGTAGCCGAACTGTTCGCAGGCGAAAGCCAGTTGCCGGAGTAACCCCATGCTGCTGCGTTTTACCAAAATGCATGGCCTGGGCAATGACTTCATGGTCCTCGACCTGGTCAGCCAGCATGCACACATTCTGCCCAAGCACGCCAAGCAATGGGGCGACCGGCATACCGGTATCGGCTTCGATCAGTTACTGATCGTCGAAGCACCGAGCAATCCGGACGTGGACTTTCGCTACCGGATCTTCAACGCCGACGGCTCCGAAGTAGAACAGTGCGGTAACGGTGCACGTTGCTTCGCCCGCTTCGTGCTGGACAAACGCCTGACCGCCAAGAAACAGATCCGCGTCGAAACCCGTAGCGGCGTCATTGAGCTCAATGTCCGTAGCGATGGGCAGATCTGTGTCGACATGGGCCCACCACGGCTGGTCCCGGCCGATATTCCGTTCCAGGCCCCCGAACAAGCCCTGAGCTATTCGGTGGATGTGGACGGCCAGCAGGTCGAAATGGCCGCCGTCTCCATGGGCAACCCGCACGCCGTGCTGCGTGTCGATGACATCAACCAGGCACCGGTACATACCCTGGGGCCGAAGATCGAACACCACCCACGCTTCCCGCAACGTGTGAATGTCGGCTTTATCCAGGTCATTGATCGGCACCGCGCACAACTGCGGGTCTGGGAACGTGGCGCCGGGGAAACCCAGGCCTGCGGTACCGGCGCCTGCGCTGCTGCAGTGGCCGCGATCAGCCAAGGCTGGATGGATTCACCCCTGCTTATCGACCTGCCAGGCGGGCGCCTGTCGATTGAATGGGCAGGACCTGGCCACCCGGTGATGATGACCGGGCCGGCCGTGCGCGTTTTCGAAGGACAGGTTCGTCTATGAGTGAGTATCAGCCATGACCGATCAGCCCCAGGCCCCCGTCGAACACCCCGCCCCGAGTGATCAGGGCATGACACCGGCCCTTGGGGCCGAGGCCGTGGCCGCCTACTTGCGCGCCAACCCGGCATTTTTCACCGAGCATGATGAACTGCTGGTGGAACTGCACGTCCCTCACCAGCGTGGCGATAGCGTCTCGCTGGTCGAGCGCCAGCTCAAGCTCCTGCGTGATCGCAACATCGAGATGCGCCATCGCCTGTCACAGCTGATGGACGTCGCCCGCGACAATGACCGCCTGTTCGACAAGACCCGCCGCTTGATCCTCGACCTGCTCGATGCCAACAGCCTCGAGGAAGTGGTCATGGCCGTCGAAGACAGCCTGCGCCAGGAGTTCAAGGTGCCGTTTGTCAGCCTCATACTGTTCAGTGACAACGCCACTTCGGTGGGCCGCTGGGTCAACAGTACCGAGGCCCAACAAGCCATTGGCAGCTTGCTCTGCGGCGGCAAGACCGTCAGCGGCTCGCTGCGCGACCATGAGCTGGACTTCCTGTTCGGTGAAGAGCAGCGTGAAGAAGTCGGCTCCAGCGCCGTCGCCGTACTCAACCATCAGGGCCTGCATGGCGTGCTGGCGATCGGCAGCCGAGATCCGCAGCACTACAAGAGCAGTGTCGGCACCCTGTTCCTGGGCTACATTGCCGAAGTCCTGGGCCGTGTCGTTCCACGCTTCACGCAAACCCTGCGTTCGGTGCGCTAACCATGCAACGCCAGTTGGACGCGTTCTGTGCATACCTGCGTAACGAACGTCAGGTGTCACCGCATACCCAACTGGCCTACCGGAGCGACCTCGACAATGTCCTGGCGTACTGCGCCAAGGCCGGCATCAACAGCTGGAACGACCTGCAGATCCAACAGCTGCGTCAGTTCGTTGCCCGTCAGCATCAACACGGGCAGTCCTCACGTAGCCTGGCCCGCATGCTCTCGGCCGTGCGCGGTTTCTATCGCTACCTCAACCGTGAAGGGTTATGCAGCCACGACCCGGCCACCGGTCTGTCGGCCCCCAAAGGCGAGCGGCGCCTGCCCAAGACCCTGGACACCGACCGCGCCCTGCAATTGCTCGACGGAGCCGTTGAAGACGACTTCATCGGCCGGCGCGATCAGGCCATCCTGGAGTTGTTCTACTCCTCCGGGCTGCGCCTGTCGGAGCTGACCAGCCTGAACATGGAGCAACTGGACCTCGCCGCAGGCCTGGTACAGGTGCATGGCAAAGGCAGCAAGACCCGCGTACTGCCGGTGGGCCGCAAAGCCCGCGAGGCCCTGCAACAGTGGTTCAAATTGCGCGGCATGAGCGCGCCTGAAGATGGCGCGGTGTTTGTCACCCGCCAGGGCCGTCGCCTTGGCCGTCGGGCGATCCAACTGCGGGTACAGGCCGCCGGCGTAAGGGAGCTGGGGCAAAACCTGCACCCACACATGTTACGGCACTCTTTTGCCAGCCACCTGCTGGAGTCCTCCCAAGACCTGCGCGCCGTCCAGGAAATGCTCGGCCATGCCGACATCGCCACCACGCAGATCTACACTCACCTGGACTTCCAACACTTGGCTGCGGTTTACGACAGCGCCCATCCACGGGCCAAGCGCAGTAAGGACAGCGACACATGAGTATCGAGCTGATCACCTTCGACCTGGACGACACCCTGTGGGACACCGCCCCGGTTATTGTCAGCGCCGAAGCCGTACTGCGAGATTGGCTGGCGGCCAATGCCCCCAACCTGGGCCCCGTGCCGGTCGAGCACCTGTATGCCATTCGCGAGCGCCTGGTACAGGCCGAACCGGGGCTCAAGCACCGCATCAGCGCACTACGGCGCCGGGTGCTGTTCCATGCACTGGAAGAGGTTGGCTACAGTGAGGCGCACGCCCGGGAGCTGGCCAACGAGGGCTTTGAAGTCTTCCTGCATGCCCGCCATCAAATCGACATTTTTCCGGAAGTGCAGCCGGTGCTGGAATTGCTCTGCCGTCACTACAGCCTGGGCGTCGTCACCAACGGCAACGCCGATGTGCGCCGCCTGGGGCTGGCCGACTATTTCAAGTTCACCTTGTGCGCAGAAGACCTGGGCATCGGCAAACCCGACCCGCAGCCCTTCCAGGAAGCCCTTCGCCGTGGCCAGGTAGAAGCCAGTGCGGCGGTACATATTGGCGATCACCCCGGCGACGACATCGCGGGCGCCCAACAAGCAGGCCTGCGGGCGATCTGGTTCAACCCTCAAGGCAAGACCTGGGAGGCCGAACAACACCCGGATGCCGAAATCCAGCGCCTCTCGCAGCTTCCTGAAATCCTGTCCCGCTGGCGCTAAAACAGCGCACACAAAAAAGCCCGCAGCGACAGCGGGCTTTTTGTTACGACAACCACTCAGATAGGGCGGCTACCGTATTTGTTGTCCGGCTTCTTGGGCGGGTCAGCGACCACATTCGGCTCAACTTCCTGCACCTTGCCACCGCGAGCCAGGAACTCTTCCATGGCCTTGGCCAAGGCATCACGCTCTTTCTGCTTGGCTTCCATGCTTGGCATCTCGTCAACCGAGACAGCCGCCTTGGATTTGCCTTTGGCGACCGGTACGGGACTGTCGTCACCGTCGTCTGCCACGTCTTCGGCAGCGGCTTCCAGGCCTTCGTCGCCTTCGTCTTCGTCGCCTACTTCGAGGTCATCATTTTCCAGATCGTCGTCGCTCATGTTCTACCTCATGACTTGCGAAAAGCACATTAGTTATGGACCCGCGGCGCAAATAGCGCAGCCGCCGGGCAAAATTCAAAGGTGATGAAGCCCCATCACCTGCAACGCTCGCCCTACCGGCAAGCGCCATGCGAGCCCGACACACACCGAGCCCGACAAAAAGTAAAGAGCCACCGGCGACACCGAGCCGGCCCACCCTGGCGTCATGGGCATGCCCATTGACAAGCCTAGCAAAGGGTACCGAAGTATGCGGACCACTGATAAGCACCCTTCGGCGCGCATTCTAGCGTGCTGTGGGAAAAAACAAAGTGTCTAAATATCCTTGTTGCCTGTAAGTCTTGTGCTTAAGGGCAAACGCTTCAGGGCAGTACCTGCGCAAGTATTTGAGGAAACCGTTTGCGTGTAATTTCCGGCTCAAATCGCAGGCAAAAAAATGCCCGGCGAACCGGGCAGTTTTTTTCTGGCGATTACAGTGCGTAACCACGCTCATTGTGCTGAGCCAGGTCGAGGCCGACCGACTCTTCTTCTTCGTTGACCCGCAGGCCCATGACCAGGTCCAGAACCTTGAGGATCACGTAGGTGGCGATTGCGGTGTAAATCACGGTAAAGCCTACGCCCTTGGCCTGAATCCAGACTTGCGCGGCGATGTCCTCGACGGTGCCGAAACCACCCAGGGACGGCGCAGCAAACACACCGGTCAGGAGCGCGCCGACAATACCGCCGATGCCGTGTACACCGAAGGCATCCAGCGAGTCGTCATAGCCCAGTTTGCGCTTGAGGCTGGTAGCGCAGAAGAAGCAGATCACCGAAGCCACCAGGCCGATCACCAGCGCCCCCATCGGGCCTACAGTGCCAGCGGCCGGGGTGATGGCTACCAAGCCTGCAACCACACCCGAAGCGATACCCAGAGCGCTTGGTTTACCGTGCGTCAGCCACTCGGCAAGCATCCAGCCCAGCGCAGCGGCGGCAGTGGCAATCTGGGTGACCAGCATGGCCATACCGGCGGTGCCATTGGCGGCGGCGGCAGAGCCGGCGTTGAAGCCGAACCAGCCGACCCAGAGCATGGCCGCACCCATCAGGGTGTAACCCAGGTTATGGGGCGCCATGGGGGTGATCGGGAAGCCTTTACGCTTGCCCAGCACCAGGCAAGCCACCAGGCCGGCGATACCGGCGTTGATATGCACCACGGTGCCGCCCGCGAAGTCCAGCACGCCCCAGTCCCACATCAGGCCGCCGCTGCCACTCCAGACCATGTGCGCAATAGGCGCATAGACCACGGTGAACCAGATGGCCATGAAGATCAGCATGGCCGAAAACTTCATGCGCTCGGCAAAGGCACCGACAATAAGAGCCGGCGTAATGATCGCGAAGGTCATCTGGAAGGTGATGAACACGGCTTCCGGAAACAACGCCGTCGCGGAGGTGAGGCTCGATGGCGTCACACCGGCGAGGAACGCCTTGGACATGCCGCCGACGAAAGAATTGAAGTTGACTACGCCCTGTTCCATACCGGTGGTATCGAACGCCATGCTGTAGCCATAAACGACCCAGAGAATGCTGATCAGGCCAGTGATCGCGAAACACTGCATCATCACCGACAGGACGTTCTTGGACCGCACCATGCCGCCGTAAAACAGCGCCAGGCCGGGGATGGTCATGAACAGCACCAAGGCTGTAGAGGTCAACATCCAGGCGGTATCGCCGGAGTTGAGCACAGGTGCTGCGTCCTCTGCCAGGGCCAGGCCAGGCATTACGAGGGACAAAAGGGCTCCTAGCCCTGCGAACTGACGCAGAGTCATGATGTTATCTCCTGGGGCGTTGGGTTTGGGGCGGCTTTTTGTTAGATCGCGTCGGTATCGGTTTCGCCGGTACGAATACGGATAGCCTGTTCCAGATTCACCACAAAGATCTTGCCGTCACCGATCTTGCCGGTATTGGCCGCCTTGGTGATGGCTTCGATGACCCGGTCCAGATCCTTGTCGTCAATGGCGACATCAATCTTCACTTTGGGCAGGAAATCGACCACATACTCCGCACCGCGATACAGCTCGGTGTGGCCTTTCTGCCGACCGAAACCTTTGACTTCGGTAACGGTAATGCCCTGCACGCCGATTTCAGACAACGACTCGCGCACGTCGTCCAATTTGAACGGCTTGATGATGGCAGTGACTAGCTTCATGAAACTTTCTCCCGAATTGGTGGACTTGCCCCAGGAAAACAAACCCGACTCAAGTCTAAGCGCAGCGCTTGGCTTTGTAACGCGTCGTCGACCACTCATCATCAAGCCGACGCCACAAACCACGTCTTACGAAACACGTCCTTCGCTCCATTTGCGCACTGCATCGTCACAGCGACAGCATCGGTGCATGGGTCACAGTGGTCTAAGCAGAAACCTTGCCATGTCCGACAAATTCACCAATTACAACGACTTACGGCAACCCGGTCAGTTTGGCCATTCGCCAGCAAGGTTCGGGCGCACAACTACGGTGCGCGGCATTGCGCCGCGATGCGCAAAAAGTGTGCAATGCGAGCCCGGTTTCCTTGCGTGATACACTGCCGGCCTTGTGGAATTTTCTGGATACTGCCCATGCTCGCGCCCAAAGCCTTTCTCGATGCCCTGAGCGACCAGGCCTCGCGCCTTTTCAGCAGCGACACCTCACAGCCTCGCAGTGAACTGGAAAGCCAGTTCAAGGCGCTGCTGCAAAGCGGTTTCAGCAAGCTTGAACTGGTCAGCCGCGAAGAGTTCGACAGCCAGATGGTGGTACTGGCCCGTACCCGCGCCCGCCTGGAGGCGCTGGAAGCCAAAGTACTGGAACTGGAAGCGCGGATGACCCCGCCGGTAGAAACAGCCACCGAGCAGTAATCACCCACGCGCAGCGGCTAATCGCCAGCAAGGCCGACACCTACAGGTGTGAGGTGCCTTACCGGCGACTGCGCGACACCCCAGTAACCCCAGCCATCCATTCACCAGCGCAGAAGGCGAGCGCAACATAACAACACCCCCGGATAGGGCATGCTTCAGAAGCGTCTGACAGCGAGTGGCAGCCTATACAGAGCCATGCTGTCAAAGCCTGAGACGCGGGGCTAAGATGATGAGCAGAGCACACGCCCTGACCATACGGAGCAGACATGAAAGCCGACAAAGCATTGAATGAAGACCTCCTGAACTGCCTTGAGGACAAGATCCCAGGTATGGCTGCGGGTGCTATCAGCTCTGCCTATATCAATGCTTTGGGTTCGGGTCGTGCTGTGGCTGAGGTAGTGGACGGCATGATCGTCGAGACCTCTGCGGACGGTGATCGAAAAGTGATCTGCTCAACCAAGCCCAAACATAAAGTGAGCGTTGGATCTGTAATTAACGTGCGCCGGGTTTCATGAAAATCCCTCGTCTGCGTGTCTTTGCCGGCCCCAACGGTTCCGGAAAAAGCACCATGAAGAGCGCGATTCCGCATCATCTGATTGGGATCTACATCAATCCTGACGAAATCGAGAAGACGGCAAACGAAAGTGGCCTCCTGTCATTTAGTGACTTTCAGCTAGAGGTCGAACCATCTGAGGTTCTGGATTTTTTTCTGAATCATCGACTGATCCTGAACGCCAATCTGACCGAACAGGCCAGCAAACTTACCGTCAGTAACAACTGCCTGGACTTTCGGTCTGTTCAGATAAACTCCTACTTTGCCTCCGTGGCGTCCGACTTCATCAGAAACAAACTCCTTCAGGCATGCCTCTCGTTTACATTCGAGACCGTGATGTCCTCAAAGGACAAAATCGAGTTCATGCTGAAGGCAAAAGCACTAGGGTATAGAACCTACCTTTACTTTGTGGCCACAGAAGACCCGTACATCAATATTAACCGGGTCAAGATCCGCGTAGACTCCGGTGGCCATAACGTTCCAAGGGACAAAATCATCCAGCGCTACTCACGCAGCCTGGATCTGCTGCCATCAGCAATAGCCGCAGCAAATCGTGCCTATATTTTTGACAACTCGGGCCCTGATCTGGTGTTACTTGCCGAGATTACAGACGGAACAGCTTTACAGTTCCGAACAGAAGAAATGCCGGACTGGTTCATGGCTGCCTATGTAGACAAAGTCTCGACCTAGCGCAGAAAAGGCCGGCGCAACAGAGCAACGACCCGCCAATCTTGTTCAGAAACGTCTGGCAGAAAACAGCGAACGGGGCTGACCAGCCCCGCTCGCGGCCCGCTTACCAGCCCAACTGCTTGTTGAACGACAACGCATCGTAGTAATCATGCTGCGTCGCGATCTTGCCATCCTTCAGGCGGATGAAGCTGACCCCTTTGAAACTCAACGGCTTGTTGGTCGCAGGGGTTTCAGGTGCCCAGGCACCGGTGTTATGGCCATCGAACTGCCATTCAAAGGCAATGTTGTCGCCTTCAATGATCGGCTCGCCAACCATCTGCCACTTCAAATCCGGCACGGCATCGATAAACAGCTTGATGACTTTATCCCTGGCCGTTTCCCGGCCGACTTGAGGGATCCCTACGGACGCATCCAGAAACTCCCCGTTTTCAGCGAAGTACTGCGCCGCCGCATTGGGGTCATGCTTGTTCCAGGCACTCATGTAAGCATCGATGATGCTCCGGGTGCTCTGTTTTTCCGCTGCAATCGACAACTGGGCGAACAAGAGCATGCAAAGGAGGCTAACGAGACGTATCGACAGTCGACGCATGGTATTTCCTCTTCGATTGTTGCTGTTGTGGTAGAAACGGAAACAGGTATCAGTGGTGCGTTGAGGGTAGGCCACGGCCTATCGCGGCGTTGGCAGTTCAACCAATGACCACTCGATCGATAACGGTTCAAGCTTTCGCACGTTGGCAGCTGCAGGGCGGCTGGCAATGTTCCCCACGAACCAGTTGGCCGAATTGGCGGCAACGATTCGGCCTTCAGCATTGATGATGAACGCCTCGTTTTTCATCCGCAGCAGGCACCGGGTGAGCAACTGATCGAATTCGTGCAGGGCGATATCCGCTGCGGCAACGCCGACAAAATGCCCCTTGGCAACAATCGGAACGGAGAAGGCCAGTATGTAAAGCTCTGTACCGTACAGGTCCACGAACGGCCCCTCGACCGACGCTTCACCCGTCAGTTTAGGACGCGTAAACCAAGGCATGCCCTGGTAGTTGTAGAAACTCTCGCTTTGACGATTGAAGTTCAGCATCATCGGGGCGACTTTGCCGCTGGAGGGGCGGTAGAACCACTCAAGAAACAATTCTTGGTCCGCAAGCTCACCCGGCTCCAGCACCACCCCCGTCCCGTGGATATAGCTGTCGTTTGCCAACAGCCGCGCTTCAATGGTCGCCTGAAGAAAAGCGAGGTCTTTGGAGGTCGGCTTCCGCCCTTCGGCATCCAGCGCCTCCCAGACCGTTACCACTTCCCCGGCCAAGCTGTTCAATTGCTCGAACAGGGTGCAGAAGATCGCTTCCAATCGCTGGGCACACTGATGAAGCTCTTCGTTTTGTTCGACTGTGATCATGGTGATGTAGCCTCTTGCAGCTCAAGCAGTGCGTAGCGCAAATCCATCAGGCGTTTTATGCCCTCTTTGACATGAGCCTCTGTCAGCGCACTGGCCAGATTAGACTCACCGGCCATCACGGCCTGCAGGATCGCCCGGTGCTCCGCAATGACCGTACTCTTTTGAGCGTCCGCCATAGAGATCCATAGCAACTCGCCCATTTGGGACTGAAGGCGCATTTCTGCGTGCGTCAATCGCACTGACTGCGCAGCAACCGCAACCTCGATATGAAATCGTGCATCCGCCCGGCGAAGCTCGCTTCGGGTCGTGGCCTCTTGGAGCGCCGTCACGAAATGCTCCAGCCTTTGATGCTGGGCACTGGTAGATCGGCTGGCCGCCAAGCCTGCGGCAGTAGCCGAAATAGCGATTTGCTCGTCGCACAGGTCGCGAAGCTCCAGCGAACTCATCGCACTGAGCCTGGCCTTGAGGAAGTCATCGGAAACCTCCACAGGGGCACAGACGAAACTGCCGCCGTTTCTGCCGCGCTTGGTTGCAACAACACCCCGCTGACGCAAAATCGCCAACGCGTCGCGCAATGTCACGGTCGCCACGCCGAAGCGAGTCGCCAGTTCACTCTCACTGGGCAACTGCTCACCTTCACCAATCAGCCCCAGCTCAATGACCTCGATCAGTCGGCGAGCCACTTCCTCGGGCTTGCCCTCCTGGCTGACTTGCAACAGGGACAGGCGGTTCACTTTGTTCAGTTGAGTCATCTACTCGCCACTAAAAATATGAAACCAGTTTTCTTTTAGCCATATCGGCTTAAAAACTCAACAGGAATGCACAAGCCAAACAAAAATCAGTCGCTCAAATGTCGTTTTTAGGCAAAAACGACAGGTCAATTGGCAGGCTCAAATTCATAAGATATGGTTTTAAATGTTTACTAGGCAGCCCGGCTCCGCGACTCACCGATAGCGCTGAGGGGCCATTGGCATCGACACAGAGGAATGGCAGATCATGACGAATCCAACGCTAAGCACATGGGAAACCCGGGCACGAGAACTGAAGATAGAAGGGCGGGCCTTTGTCGGTGGGGAATACACCCACGCGATCGAAGGCGGAACGTTTGACTGCCTGAGCCCGGTCGACGGTCGACTGCTGACCAAAGTCGCCAGTTGCACGGCCGCCGACGCCGACCATGCTGTCAGCGTTGCTCGCGCCACGTTCAATTCTGGCGTCTGGTCGCGCATGGCGCCAGCGGACAGGAAGCAGATCATGGTGCGCTTCGCCGACCTGCTGATGGCCAACGCCGACGAGTTGGCGCTGTTGGAAACCCTGGACATGGGCAAGCCGATCAGCGACTCACTGGCGGTCGATGTGCCGCAAGCAGCGCAAGCGCTGAGCTGGAGCGGCGAAGCGATCGACAAGATCTACGACGAAGTGGCGGCAACCCCCCATGATCAATTGGGCCTGGTAACACGCGAACCGGTCGGTGTCGTGGTCGCCATCGTGCCGTGGAACTTCCCGTTGATGATGGCCTGCTGGAAACTGGGCCCGGCCTTGGCCACCGGCAACTCGGTAATCCTCAAACCCTCGGAAAAATCACCGCTGACCGCCATTCGCATTGCCCAGCTGGCGATTGACGCAGGCATTCCGGCGGGCGTGCTGAACGTATTACCAGGCTTCGGCCACACCGTCGGCAAGGCGCTGGCCCTGCACATGGACGTCGACACACTGGTGTTCACCGGCTCAACCAAAATCGCCAAGCAACTGATGATCTATGCTGGCGAATCCAACATGAAACGCGTCTGGCTCGAAGCCGGCGGCAAAAGCCCGAACATCGTCTTCGCCGATACCCCGGACCTGCAAGCCGCTGCCGAGTCTGCTGCCGCGGCCATCGCCTTCAACCAAGGCGAAGTGTGCACCGCCGGCTCGCGCCTGCTGGTAGAACGTTCGATCAAGGACGCCTTCCTGCCACGGGTGATCGAGGCCCTCCAGTACTGGAAGCCAGGCAACCCACTGGACCCGGCGACCACCGTTGGCGCGCTGGTCGACACCCAGCAGATGAACACCGTGCTCTCGTACATCGAGTCGGGCCATACCGAGGGCGCCAAACTGGTAGCCGGCGGCAAGCGCATCTTGCAGGAAACCGGTGGCACCTACGTTGAACCGACCATCTTCGACGGCGTCAGCAACGCCATGAAGATCGCTCAGGAAGAGATCTTTGGCCCAGTATTGTCGGTGATCGCCTTCGACAACGTCGACGATGCCATCCGGATCGCCAATGACACCCCGTACGGCCTGGCCGCGGCCATCTGGACCGCCGATATCTCCAAGGCCCACCTGACCGCCAAGGCCTTGCGCGCCGGTAGCGTCTGGATCAACCAATACGACGGCGGTGACATGACCGCGCCCTTCGGTGGTTTCAAACAGTCGGGCAATGGCCGTGACAAGTCGCTGCATGCCTTCGACAAGTACACCGAACTGAAGGCCACCTGGATCAAGTTGTAAGGCAGCAAGACAACAGCAAAAACAGCCGGCAGGACACACTTTTCAGGACAACAACATGAACAGCTCTGAATTTTCCATGGCTGATAGCGATGCCGCCCAGTTAAGGGCGCTTGGCTACACGTCCAACTTTGAAAGAAGCATGAGCCTCTGGGAAAACTTTGCCCTGGGCTTCACCTACCTCTCCCCGGTGGTCGGCGTCTATACGCTGTTCGGCCTGTGTTTGGCGGCGGGTGGGCCGCCAATGTTCTGGTCGTACTTACTGGTCGGTCTCGGGCAAATGCTGGTGTGCCTGATTTTCTGCGAGGTCGTTTCACAATTCCCGATCTCCGGGGGCGTTTATCCGTGGGCGCGTCGCCTGGTGGGCAAGCGCTGGGCCTGGATGGTGGGCTGGATCTATTCCGTCTCATTGTGTGTGACCATTGCTGCCGTATCGCTGGGCGCAGGGCCCTACATCGCCGCCATGCTGGGCTTCGAGCCCAGCCCGGTGACCAACACCCTGATCGCGCTGGCGCTCACCGCAATGGCCACCGTGCTGAACCTGAGCGGGACCAGCCTCTTGGCAAAAGTGGCCATGTTCGGCTTTATCTGCGAACTGCTGGGCGCCATTGTCATCGGTGGTTACCTGCTGATTTTCGAGCGCCACCAGCCGTTCTCGGTGCTGTTCAATACCTTCGACATCAGCATCGACGGCAGCTACTGGCCCGCATTCCTGACCGCATCGCTGGCAGGCATGTTCCTCTACTACGGCTTTGAGGCGTGCGGCGACGTCGCGGAAGAAACCCCCAACCCGAGCAAACGCATTCCCAAGGCCATGCGCATGACCATCTACATTGGTGGTGGTGCCGCGATTTTTGCGGCACTGGCACTGATTCTGGCGGTCCCGGACATCGCCAAGGTGCTCTCGGGCGATGACAAAGACCCGATGTCCACCATCATGGCCAATGCGTTCGGGCCAACCGGATGGCGCGTCGTGACGGCGGTCATCACCATTTCCTTCGTGTCGTGCGTACTGAGCTTGCAGGCTGCCGCCAGCCGGTTGCTCTACTCCTTTGCACGGGACGAGATGGTCATGGGCAGCAATGTACTCAAGCGTCTTTCGCCGACAACACGTGTGCCAACGGCTGCACTGATCACCTGCGGTGTGATCCCGGCATTCATCGTCTGCGCAGGCTTTTTCCTGGAGAACGCCATCGCGATCGTCGTCAGCTTCGCAGCCATTGGCATTTACCTGTCCTTCCAGATGATCGTGGGCGGAGCGCTGTTCGCTCGAATCCGCGGCTGGAAACCAGCAGGTCAATTCACCCTTGGCGGTTGGGGCTGGATCGTGAACATCCTGGCGCTGGTCTACGGCTTGCTGGCGGTCGCCAACATGTCCTGGCCACGTACCCCGGAGGCGCCTTGGTACAGCAACTACGGCATCTTGCTGACCGCCGCCGTCGTGATCGTCTTCGGCTTGCTCTACATGACCCTGTTCAAGCCATACGACAAAGGCACGGCACCGTTTGCTGATGCGTGGGAGCTACACAAAAAGTAGCGCCTTGGTACGCTTAAAAAAAGAAGGCCTTGCAGCAATGCACGGCCTTCTTTGTTTTTCGGGGCCAGTATCAGACGTGACCTGCTACCTGCCTCGCAATCTCCAGCATCACTCTCCCTCCAGCATCCCTGCCCTGCCCCACTATCCTTGCCTTAGCCGCAGGACGCGGCCCCGTACTGATCATGGAGCGAACATGTCTCTTGCTATCGTTCACAGCCGCGCCCAGGTTGGCGTGCTGGCCCCGGCCGTTACCGTCGAGGCGCACCTGGCCAACGGCCTGCCCACGCTCACCCTGGTTGGGCTACCCGAAGCCACGGTCAAGGAAAGCAAAGACCGGGTACGCAGTGCGATACTCAACTCCAGCCTGGAGTTTCCCGCCCGACGAATCACGCTCAACCTCGCCCCTGCCGACCTGCCCAAGGATGGCGGACGCTTCGATCTGGCCATCGCGCTGGGCATTCTTGCTGCCAACGGGCAGATCCCCATCATGGCGCTACATGACGTTGAATGCCTTGGCGAACTGGCGCTGTCCGGGGCGATTCGCCCGGTGCAGGGTGTGTTGCCAGCAGCGCTGGCCGCACGCGATGCCGGACGGGCGCTGGTGGTGCCGAAGGAAAATGCCGAAGAAGCCTGCATGGCCTCCGGGCTCACCGTATTCGCCGTCGAACACCTGCTGGAACTGGTCGGGCATTTCAACGCTCAGGAGCCACTCTCGCCTTACCGCGCCAACGGCCTGATCCTGCAAAGCCGGCCCTACCCCGACCTGAGTGAAGTGCAAGGCCAGATTGCCGCCAAACGCGCATTGCTGGTGGCCGCAGCCGGGGCGCATAACCTGTTGTTCAGCGGCCCGCCCGGCACCGGCAAGACGCTCCTCGCCAGCCGCTTGCCCGGCCTGTTGCCACCACTGGACGAGCGGGAAGCGCTGGAGGTAGCGGCGATCCAGTCGGTGGCCAGCCCGGTACCGCTGAACAGCTGGCCTCAGCGCCCGTTTCGCCACCCACATCACTCGGCCTCGGGGGCGGCACTGGTGGGCGGTGGCAGCCGACCGCAACCCGGTGAAATCACCCTGGCCCATCATGGCGTGTTGTTTCTCGATGAACTGCCGGAGTTCGAGCGGCGCGTACTTGAGGTGCTGCGCGAACCCCTGGAATCGGGCGAAATCGTGATCGCCCGGGCCCGTGACAAAATCCGTTTCCCGGCGCGCTTCCAACTGGTGGCGGCGATGAACCCCTGCCCCTGCGGCTACCTGGGCGACCCGAACGGGCGCTGCCGCTGCAGCAGCGAGCAGGTCCAGCGTTACCGCAACAAACTCTCCGGCCCGCTGCTGGACCGTATCGACCTGCACCTGACCGTTGCCCGCGAAGCCACGGCGCTGGCACCAACCGCCCACAGTGATGACAACAGCGCCAACGCTGCCGCCCAGGTCGCCGCCGCCCGCGCACTGCAGCAACAACGCCAAGGCTGCGCCAACGCCTTCCTCGACCTGCCCGGCCTGCGCATGCATTGCCCGTTATCCACAACCGACGAGCGCTGGCTGGAAAGCGCCTGCGAACGCCTGACCTTGTCATTACGCTCGGCCCACCGCTTGCTCAAAGTGGCGCGCACCCTCGCGGACCTGGAGCAGGCCGAGCAGATCAGCCGCGCGCACCTGGCCGAAGCCCTGCAGTATCGTCCGGCAACGCAGTAAGGCGAGCAGGCTTGCCCAAAGATGGCGGACACTTCAACGCTCAAGAGCCGCTCTCGCCCTACCACGCCAACAGCTTGATCCAGCAAAGCCGGCCCTGCCCCGAGCTGAGTGAAGTGCAAGGCCAGATTGCTGCCAAGCGCGCATTGTTGGTGGCGGCGGCCGGGGCGCATAACCTGTTGTTCAGCGGCCCGCCCGGCACCGGCAAGACGCTCCTCGCCAGCCGCTTGCCCGGCCTGTTGCCACCACTGGACGAGCGGGAAGCTCTGGAGGTAGCGGCGATCCAGTCGGTGGCCAGCCCGGTACCGCTGAACAGCTGGCCGCAGCGCCCGTTTCGCCACCCACATCACTCGGCCTCCGGGGCGGCGCTGGTGGGCGGTGGCTGTAGGTTTTCGAATTAAATGCGATTTTTTCGAAATAGACGCGACTGAAGCAGGCTCGTATTCGTAACCTGTCGTTCCACCTAGAGTTGAGTGCACCTAACATTGCGAAAACATTTTCAAGAATCCTAGGAAAGCAGGGGCGCTCCAGTTGATTGGTCATAGCACAATGCTCTAATCTCCTGACACGATCTGCCCCATTTTTGCCCCCCATTGAGTGTCTTGACGAAACAGGTGCCTTGTTTAAAGGGAATTTGTTCTGATCTCGCGCCTAAGGTAGCTCATGATCAAGATTCGTAGGTACATGCAATATCGCATGGGAGGCCTTGTTCTGCTCATCGGCCTGATATTCAGCATGGGTGGCTATCTGTTACTCAGCAGAGTGGCTGAAGATGAGGCCGAGAGGACATTAAAGCTAATTACTAGCGAGTCAGGGTACGCTGTCGATCGTTTACTCCAGCCGGCAACAACCCTATTGAATCTTCTTGCCAATGTACCTGACCTTAAGACCGGCAAGGAGCAGGACTGGGTAGTCCGGTTACCCGCACAGGCGTCGATACTGCGCGACAACAAGATGTTGACGAGTATTTACGTTGGCGGCCCTGGCGGTCAGTTTCTGCTGCTACGAAGTTTAAGAGATGACTGGGATCGGAAGCGGTTTCATGCTCCACCACAGTCTCGCTGGCTGTTGCAATTGCAGCGAGTCAACCCGGCCGAGGGCGAGGTGCAGTACTGGGTAAGTCTGGATGAGCAGTTCAATGTTCTGAGTCGTCAGCCTGCGTCATTCTGGGATAATTACGACTCACGGACACGCCCGTGGTATCAAGCCAGCCGTGAAAGCGATGGTGTGCTGCGGACCCCGGTGTATCATTTTTTTGCCACTGAAAAAAGCGGCATCACGCTCGCGAAGCACATGGGACAGGGCTGGGTAATCGCCATGGATATCCGAGTCGAGAGCCTTGAACCCGAGTTGGCCAGATTATCAAAAGAGCAAGCTGCACGTATTGCCTTGCTCGAAAATACTGGCGCAGTAATTTCTGCAGACATCATCGAGAATGGGAAAGAAGCTTTTTTTAATAAGCTTGTGGCTGCGCCATGGAATAACGACGGCAATGCATTCAAGTGGATGGTGGATCCAGAGGGGCAATCCTGGTGGGTAGGTGAAGCGAAGATCAAACTGGAACAGTTCGATGAAATTCAACTCCATGTTGCCGTACCGCGAGACAGGTTGTTAGCCAAGGCGCAACGACTGCGCAACGCCTTGTTAATGGCGACCCTGTTACTGACGGCAGTCACGCTATTGCTTGCCCGAAGAAACGCAAACCAGGTCGCGGCGGTACTGCAGACGCTTGCAGAAAGAGCGAATTTCCTGACCAACTTTGATTTCAGAACAATTGAGCTATCGAATGCCAATATTGTTGAAATTTCTCAACTGGAAGCTGGGCTTGAACAAGCGCGAGTGACCACCTCCAATTTTTTAAATTTATTGGATAAAGTTTCTCGAGAGACAGACCTTGAAAGCTTCCTACCCTTGGTGCTCGAAGAAACGAGCAAAGTTGCTAAAGGGGAAAGTGCATGGCTTCATACTTATGACGGCGAGTCCTGGAGTTTGCGCGCGCATCGCGGGCTGGCGTCAGATCGAAACTGGCTGGCGGAGTGGTTTGGTGATAAGCAGCCTACGGTCAAATCATGCAACGGTCTTTACGTATTGTTCGTTCCTTTGTTCGGGCGGCGCGGTCATTTGCTTGGCCTCCTGATCGTAGAACGCTCAACGCCTTTTAGTGACCATCAGAGAAGTTTTGTCGGGGCGATTTCCGGTTTTGCTGCACTGGCGCTGGAATCAAGAGAACTCATTGCCCAGCAGAAGCAACTTTTTGAATCCTTCATCAAGCTGCTTGCAGAAGCGGTGGATGCAAAAAGTCCTCATACAGGGGGCCATTGCCATCGAGTGCCAATCTTGACCGAATGGCTGGTTGAGCTAGCAGCAAGCAGTGACGCGCCATGTGTGGCCAACTTTACTCTAGACAACGAGATGCGCGAAGCTGTTCATATAGCCGCATGGCTGCATGATTGTGGGAAAATCGTCACACCTGAATATGTGGTTGATAAGGCCACCAAGCTCGAGACATTATACGATCGGATTCACGAAATACGCATGCGCTTTGAAGTTTGCAAACGCGATGCAGAACTGGCGCACTGGCGCCTTGCCTATCCCCAGGGCTTGCTTGCTTCGGCAAATGAACAACTCGCACTCGAGCTAAAAGCGCTGGATGATGAATTTGCATTTGTGGCCGAGTGCAATCTGGGTAGCGAAGCAATGTCTGAAGAGGCCATCAAACGCATCAAGGAAATAGCTGCCAGAACCTGGTTTCGAACACTTGACGACCGCCTAGGGCTTTCTCATGACGAAATCAGCCGCCGTTCAGATCAAGGTGCCGCCGCATTGCCGATTCGGGAATATTTGCTTAGCGATCAACCGGAACACCAGATCGCGCGCCCGCCCGGACAGGCATTTGGCGACGACAACCCATGGGGCTTCAAAATGCAGATACCGGAGCTGTTATATGACCGCGGCGAGGTGAAAAACCTGTCAATTCAGCGAGGAACTCTGACAGAAGAAGAGCGCTATAAAATCAATGAGCATATTGTGCTGACCATCAAGATGCTTGAGGCCCTTCCCTTCCCAAGGCATCTGACGAATGTGCCCGAAATCGCCGGTGGGCACCATGAGCGCATGGATAGCCGCGGTTACCCCCGCGCAATTCCTGCGGGTTCCCTGAGCATCCCTGCGCGAATGATGGCCATTGCAGATGTGTTTGAAGCACTCACAGCAACTGATCGCCCTTATAAAACGGGGAAAAGCGCTGAAGAGTCGCTCGACATCATGCGCAAGATGGCGCATGGGGGGCATCTCGATGTTGAACTATTCGAGTTGTTTGCGCACTCAGAGATTCCCGCGCGCTATGCCGATGAGTTCTTGAGGTACTGATGAAGTGGCGGGATAGGGTGACATCCTCGATGATCAAGTAGCCATCCGTGAACTACTCTGTTCGTTGACAGTGCCTACGCAGGAAAGTGGGCTCAGCGGACGCAAGACACTCATGCTGTCCAGGTTCAGGTCATAAGAGGACCGAATAATCGCCGTACCGGGAAATGGCATTCAGAACAAGGCGACCTGTTCACGGCAGTGCCAGCACCGAGTGGTTTTATGGTTATGCCCAAGCGCTGGGTAGTGGAACGAACTTACAGCGTCGAGCCTTTACCCCAAGCCACAAATCGACATAGCGGTGCCAAACGAATCACGACTCGGGGTAATCAAAGAAATTGCCAAAATTGGTAGCGCCACATTTCGATGTACGTGTGCGTGAAACTGGACGTCCCAAAATACCCTGCCGCAATTTAAAAACCTGCAGCACCTGACACATCACGGATGCCCTTGCAGGCAAGCCTGCTCACCACATAGACCGTGAAGAGCCAACCTTGCCAACGACCGTACTACACCCCTACCGAGCCCGCCCCCTCCAACACCGCATTCACCAGCGCCCGCGCCATTTCCGCGTGTTGGGCAATGCTCAACACCAACGCCTTATCGTTCAAACTCAAGTGGTCAGCGGCGTCGCTGGCTGTGGCCTCGACAAAGCTGAGCAGCACACTGGCATGCATCAATGCGTCTTCGCTGCAGATGCCTTCACGCACTGAGAACATTTGTTTGATATTCACGTCCATCGCCCCGAAAGGCTTGGCGACGGTGACGGTGTTGGCGAGGTCAAATGCAGGGGGATCAGGAACAGGCTTCTTCATGGGAAAACTCCTATGCGGAGGGAGCGGCCACGTTCGCTGCGAAACGAAATGGGTGGCAGCTGTACGCGGGTTCGCAGACCGGGCATAGGAACCGGCGCACCCGAAGGTGCCCCACGTACAGCCGCCATAACACGGTGATAGAAGCACCGATAAAGGCCAGCGTACAGCCACCACGCACCACCGCCCACTTCACTGATACCCTCGCAAGCAAGATGGCTTCCCCCAGATCGCTCTGGATTTCCCCGGATTCTGCTCTTTACTTTCAGCAGCTCACCGAGCCGAGACGCGCATGTTTGAACTTATCCACAACTGGCCCTTGCTGATCGGCACGACCCTGCTGCTGATCGACCTGCTGCTTTGGCGCGCGATTCCGGCGGAGCGGCGCAATGCGCGTACGGCGGCACGTTTGCTGGCCTTTCTGTTGTTCAGCTGGGTGTTGATCAGTGCAGGGATGAGCCCGCTGCAACCGGCCCCTTGGGTTGAGGATGTACCGCGCAATCTACTGGCAACCGTGCTGGAGATCGTCTGGTGGCTGTTCGCCGCGCGGACGTTGACGGTGGTACTCGGGTTGATGTTGATTGCTCGCAGCGGGCATACCGGCCGGCTGTTGCAGGATGTGCTGGGGGCGGTCATTTTCCTGATCGCGATCGTTGCGGCGGCGGCCTACGTCATGCAGTTGCCGGTCAAGGGCCTGCTGGCCACCTCGGGCGCCATGGCGATCATCGTCGGCCTGGCCTTGCAGAGCACCCTGAGCGACGTGTTCTCCGGCATTGTGTTGAACACCACGCGGCCCTATCAAATCGATGACTGGATCTCCATCGACGGCACCGAAGGCAAGGTGTTGGATATCGACTGGCGTGCAACCCGTTTGCTCACGGCCAACGGCAGTATGGCGGTGATTCCAAACTCGGTGGCGGCCAAGGCCAAGCTGTTGAACTTCAGCCGCCCGAACGATGTTCATGGGGTATCGATCAGTGTCGTGGTGCCCTCGCAGATTCGCCCGCGACGCGTCCTCGATGCCTTGGAAAAGGCCCTGCAGGGCACCAGCGCCCTGCTCGCCATGCCCAAAGCCAAGGCCACGGTAAAGAGCGTCAGCCTGGAGTCGGTGGAGTACGAGGCCAGTGGTTTCGTCGCGGCCATGGGTACGAAAACCGAAACACGCAATTACCTGTTCGACCTCGCCCACCGCCACTTGGAAGCCGCCGGGGTCAACTGGAACCCGGACGCCGTGCCCAAGCCCTGGAGCCGTCAGCGCAGTTTGCTGGAAGATGTGCGTATTTTTCGCTCGCTCAGTGATGAGGAAAAGGACAGCCTGAGCCAACGCATGATGCCGGTTGAGTACCTGGCCGATCAGGTGATTCTGGGGCTCAATGAGGCCTCTGATTACTTGCTGGTGATCGGTACGGGGGTGGTCTCGGCGTCAATTCGCGACGGGGAGCGCAGTGTCGAAGCCGGACGGATGGGGCCGGGGGAAATTCTCGGTGCCGAGGGCCTGCTGGACGGTAACGACTCCAATGCGGAGTTCCGCAGCCTGACCAACTGCCTGCTCTACCGGATCGAGAAAACCGCCGTACGCAGTTGCCTGGAGCAACGCGAAGAGGTGAAAAGCGCGCTGAGCAAGTTGCAGCGCCATCGTCAGCAAGCCAGCCAGTCGCTGTTGTTACAGCGACCGGCTGCGCTCAAGAAAGGCGGCTTCCTGAGCTGGCTAAAGCCGCACTAAAGCACGACTCGCAGGCACTGGCCGGCGTGGTACAGCGAGAACCCGGTCTCGTAGAAGCCGGTACGCAGCGAAGCGCCCGTCACCGGTTTCATCGGCGAGAATGGAATCGGCAGTTCGTCCGGGTTGTCCTTGAGCAGGTACTCGGCGAACGCCTTGCCAATCACTGTGCCGGTGGTGTTGCCACGCCCGTTGTAGCCGGTTACCGCCACAATGCCCGGGGCCGGCTCGAACAGCCGCATCAGGTGATCGGGGGTGAAGTCGATGCAACCGGTCCAGTGCATTTCCCATTCAACCTTGCCCAGTTGCGGGAAGTAATGGCCCTGGATGCGGTCGGCCCAGCTGCGAATGAACCAGGTCGGTTTGTTGTCGACACGCCCCAGGCTGCCCAGTAGCAGACGGCCCTGATCGTCACGACGAATGCTGCTGAGCACGGTGCGGGTATCCCAGGACCCCTGACCATGCTTGAGCACGTTGTCCGCTGCGGCACCGGTCAGCGGCACCGAGGCTACCTGATAGTAGTAACCACGGAAGAAGTTGCGCTGCAGGTCGGTCCAGTCACCTTCGGTGTAGGCGCCGGTGGAGATGATGACCTTGTCGGCGCAGACCGAACCCTTGGCGGTCTTGACCCGCCAGGCGCTGCCTTCGCGCTCCAGCCCCTGAACTGCGGACTGCTGATGAATCTGCCCGCCCAGGCGCGCCACGGCAGCAGCCAGGCCACGGGTGTAACCCATCGGGTTGATGGTGCCGGCGCGGCGGTCGAGCAGCGCGGCGGAAATCTTGTCGGTACCGCAGTATTCCTGGCAACGAGCCCCGGTGAGCAGCTCGACGTCGGCACCACGGCGGCTCCATTGGGCATGCCGTGCCTCGAGATCGGCCACACCGTTGGCATTGTGCGCCATGTGCAGCGTGCCTTCGTTACGGGCCTGGCAATCGATGCCCAGACGCTTGATGGTGGCAAACACCTCGGCCGGTGCTTCGCCAAGTACCTTGTTCAGGCGGCTGCCTTGTTGCTGGCCAAGGGTCGCTTCAACGTCATCCGGACGAATCCAGGTGCCTGCGTTGACCAGGCCAACGTTGCGTCCCGAGCCGCCGTGGCCGATCTTCCAGGCCTCCAGCAGCACCACGCGCTTGCCTTGCTCGAGCAAATGGATCGCAGCGGACAAGCCGGTAATACCGCCGCCGATGATGCACACATCGGCCTTGATGTCCGCGCTCAACTCGGCAGACGGGGCCGCCGCCGGTGTAACGAACTCCCATAGACACTCTTGACGCAGGTCGGTCATGGTCGGCTCCGCTTTATTGATCTTTTTAATCGGTGGAAACCCCGTCGCCGGCAAGGCCTGCGCCCATTAGAGGCAGGCGTTACCGGCGACGAGGGCCTGAGTGGCTATCAGTCGAACACAATGCCCTGCGCCAGCGGAAGCTCACGCGAGTAGTTCACGGTGTTGGTCTGACGACGCATGTAGGCCTTCCAGGAATCGGAACCCGACTCACGGCCACCGCCCGTTTCCTTTTCGCCACCGAAAGCGCCACCGATCTCTGCACCGCTGGTGCCGATGTTGACGTTGGCGATGCCGCAGTCACTGCCGGCAGCACTCTGGAAGCGCTCGGCTTCACGCAGGTCGGTGGTGAAGATGCACGAGGACAGGCCTTGTGGCACTTCGTTGTTCAGGCGCAGGGCTTCTTCGAACTCGTCGTAGGCCAGCACATACAGAATCGGCGCGAACGTTTCGTGACGCACGACTTCACTCTGGGCCGGCATTTCAACGATGGCCGGGGCCACGTAGTAGGCGTTCGGATAGTCCTGCTGCAGTTGGCGCTCACCGCCAAATACCGTGCCGCCTTCGTCGCGGGCACGGGCCAGGGCGTCCTGCATGGCCTGGAAGGATTGCTTGTCGATCAGCGGGCCGACCAGGTTGTCTTTGCGTGGGTCACCGATACGTACCTTGCCGTAGGCGGCTTTGACGCGTGCGACCACCTCGTCCTTGATCGAGCGGTGCACGATCAGGCGGCGCAGGGTGGTGCAACGCTGGCCAGCAGTACCAACGGCACTGAACAGGATGCCGCGAACAGCCAGGTCCAGGTCGGCGCTTGGCGCCAGGATCATGGCGTTGTTGCCGCCCAGCTCGAGGATGCTGCGACCGAAACGCGCGGCCACACGTGGGCCGACTTCGCGGCCCATGCGGGTGCTACCGGTAGCGCTGACCAAGGGTACGCGAGGGTCGTCGACCAGTACCTGGCCCGCTTCACGGTCACCAACGATCAACTGGCTGAGGCCTTCCGGTGCATCACCGAAGGCTTTCAGGGCTTTCTCGAACAGGGCCTGGCAAGCCAAGGCCGTCAGCGGCGTCTTCTCCGACGGTTTCCAGACTACGGCGTTACCGCAGACCAGGGCCAGCGCAGTGTTCCACGCCCAGACTGCAACCGGGAAGTTGAACGCGCTGATCACGCCGACCACACCCAGCGGGTGCCAGGTTTCACGCATATGGTGGCCTGGGCGTTCGGATGCGATGGTCAAACCGTACAGCTGACGCGACAGGCCAACAGCGAAGTCGCAGATGTCGATCATTTCCTGTACTTCACCCAGACCTTCCTGGGTGATCTTGCCCGCTTCGACAGACACCAGTTCGCCGAGCTGCGCCTTGTGCTCACGCAGCACTTCGCCGAACAGACGAATCAACTCGCCACGGCGTGGCGCTGGGACATTGCGCCAGGCCTGGAAGGCTTTTTCAGCCTGGTCGATCTTGCCCACGACCTGGGCTTTGCTCTCCAGGTGGACCGAGGCAATGACGCTGCCATCGATGGGGGTGTGAATGGGATGGTTGCCGTTGGTGTAGGCACTGGCCGGTACACCCAGGCGATCAAGCAGTCCATCAACCATTTTTGTTCTCCTGCATACGATGAGTAGTTGATTTCAATGACGGAGGTCAGTATTAATCCGATTACTCTGGCACAACAAACGACCTTTACTCAGCACATCATTCCGCCAGGTAATGATTAACGAGAACACCATGTCCAAACGCCTCGTGCCCTCGATGGCCGCCCTGCAATGCTTCGAAGCTGCCGCCCGTCATTTGAGCTTTACCCGCGCGGCCGAAGAGCTGCACCTGACCCAAAGCGCCGTCAGCAAACAGGTGGCGCAGTTGGAGGACATGCTGCGCCATCACCTGTTCCTGCGTATACGGCGACGTCTGCAATTGACGCCGGCCGGCGCGCTGTACCTGGCCGAAGTGAACAAGATCCTCACCCAGGTCGACATGTCGAGCCGCTACATCCTCTCCTATGGCGAACAGACCGAGGTGCTCAAGGTCGCCACCCAGCCAAGTTTCGGCGTGCGCTGGCTGATACCGAACCTGAAGGGCTTCGGCAAACGCCACCCGAACATTCACCTGGATATCCGCAACGAGATGGAGCCCTTCGCCCTGCTTCAGGGTAATGCCGATGTGGTGTTTTTCTTTGGCCAGGGCACATGGCCCGGCGCAACCTGCATCGAACTGTTCGGCGAAGAGATGGTGCCGGTCTGCTCGCCAGAGCTGTTGCAAGGGCGCACCCTGAACGATGCCAGTGAAGTGGCCGACCTGGTGCTGCTGCAAGCCACCTCGCGCCCCGAAGCCTGGCACGAGTGGTTCCTTGAACAGGACCTGCATTCGGCGAACAGCTATCACGGGCCGCGCTTCGATACGTTCTACATGTGCCTGAGTGCCGCCCAGGCTGGTTGTGGCGTGGCGTTGGTGCCACGCTATCTGGTGGCTCAAGAGCTGGCCGAAGGCAAGCTGGTCGTTCCTTGGCAGCACGCGATGAAAAGCAACGGCGCGTATTTCCTGGCGTTCTCCGAACATGCTGCAGAAGTGCCCAAGGTACGCAGCCTGGTGGAGTGGATTCGCGAACACGTGTGAGCGCCGACGTTTCCTGAATTTCAGGAATGATGGCTCGACTTTTTTTCGCTTGTGTCGGAACAGCATTCCTCGCTTTCATGTAAGCCTGCACTTTTCACCAGGAAGCTTTCGATGACCGCTCAAGATTTCGTCAGCCCGGATAGTATTCGCGCACAGTTCTCGGCCGCCATGTCGCAGATGTACAAACAGGAGGTGCCGCTGTACGGCACACTGCTGGAGTTGGTGAGCGAGACCAATCACCAGGTGATGCAACAGCATCCCGACATCGCCGAAGCCCTGCGCTGGACCGGCGAAATCGAACGCCTCGACCAGGAGCGCCACGGCGCCATCCGCGTGGGCACGGCTGAAGAGCTGGCTACCATTGGTCGCCTGTTCGCAGTCATGGGCATGCAGCCGGTGGGCTACTACGACCTCAGCCCTGCCGGTGTGCCGGTGCATTCCACAGCCTTTCGGGCCGTCCACGAACAGTCGCTGCATATCAGCCCGTTCCGCGTCTTTACCTCGCTGCTGCGCCTGGAACTGATCGACAACCCGCAGTTGCGCGAACTGGCCCGTGGCATCCTCGCCAAACGGCAGATCTTCACCCCACGTGCGCTGAGCCTGATCGAGCAGTTCGAGCGTGATGGCGGCCTGAACGACGTCGATGCCCGTGAGTTCGTCGAGCAGGCGCTGCATACCTTCCGTTGGCACAACACCGCCACGGTCACCGCCGAGCAGTACCGTCAGTTGCATGATCAACACCGTTTGATCGCTGATGTGGTGGCCTTCAAAGGCCCGCACATCAACCACCTGACGCCGCGCACACTGGACATCGACGCCATTCAGGTCGGCATGCCGGCCAAGGGCATTCCACCCAAGGCGGTCATCGAAGGCCCACCACGCCGGCGTTGCCCGATCCTGCTGCGCCAGACCAGCTTCAAGGCACTTCAGGAGCAGGTTGCCTTCAGTGACCAGGACGCCACGGCAGGAGGCAGCCATACAGCCCGCTTCGGTGAGATTGAACAACGCGGCGCCGCACTGACGCCCAAAGGGCGCGCACTGTATGACCGCCTGCTCGATGCCACACGCGAAAACCTGGGTGGTGTCCCCGCAGAAGCGAACGCTGAGCGCTACATGAGCCTGTTGGCAGAACAGTTCCAGGCCTTCCCGGACGACCTGGGGCAAATGCGTCAACAAGGCCTGGCCTACTTCCGCTACTTCCCGACTGAAAAGGGCATGGGCGCACGTGATGCCGCGCAACGACCGACCTCGCTGGACGCGTTGATCGACGCTGGGCACATTCACTTTGAAGCGCTGGTCTACGAGGACTTCCTGCCGGTCAGTGCCGCAGGCATCTTCCAGTCCAACCTGGGTGATGACAGCCATAGCCAGTACGGCAGCAACGCCAACCGCGAGGCGTTCGAGCAGGCACTGGGCAAGTCGGTCCAGGATGAATTGGCGCTGTACGCGCAGAGTGAGCGTCGCTCGCTGCAGGCCTGCGCCGAGGCGTTGAACCTGGCCTCGTTGTAAACCGCTGAGCGGCTTTGCCTACCCCCACGAAGATCGCCTACGTGCACCCTTCGTGGGGGCAGGCTTGCCAGCGATGCGGGTCAGCCTGGATGTGTGGCCTCAAGCGCATTCAGTACCTGCACATCCGGCAGGTTCATGACCTGGGCTTCATGTTGCAGAAAGTCGCTGAGCCGTCGCAGCCGCTCGCCACCGGGACGGGTCTTCGGCCATACCAGGTAGTAATCCAGACCACTGGCCACCGCCGTCGGCCAGGGCAGGCTCAAACGCCCCTGGGCCACATCCTCGGCCACCATCAGCAGGTCGCCCATCGATACGCCATAACCACGCGCCGCAGCGATCATGCCCAACTCCAGCGTGTCGAACACCTGACCGCCCTTGAGCGAGATCTGCTCGGTGAGGTGCATGCAGGCCAGCCAACTGCGCCAGTCGCGTTTGTCCGGGGTCGGGTGCAACAGCTCGACCGAGGCCAGCCGTTCAGCGTCCCAAGGGCCGTCATTGAGCAGCTCTGGCGAACCGACCGGTACCAGCAGCTCGGAGAACAGACGGTTGACCTCCCAGTCCGGGGGAAAATGACCATCACTCAACAGCACCGCACAATCGAACGGCTCCTGATTGAAATCCACATGATCGACATCCATCCAGGCGCTGGTCAGTTGCACCTCGTTGCCGGGCTGTAAATGGCGGAAGCGGCTCAGACGGGCCAGTAGCCAACGCATGGTGAGGGTTGATGGCGCTTTCATGCGCAGGATGTCGTCTTCACTGCGCAGCGTGTTGCAAGCCCGCTCCAGTGCAGCGAAACCCTCACGCACGCCGGGCAACAACAAGCGGGCGGCTTCACTCAGCTGCAACGTTCGGCCATTACGTAAAAACAGTCGACAAGCGAAGTGATCCTCCAGCGTACGAATGTGCCGGCTGACGGCACTCTGGGTGATAGAGAGTTCCTGTGCCGCCCGGGTGAACGAGCTATGCCGGGCGGCTGCCTCGAATGCCCGTAGTGCATACAGCGGCGGTAAACGACGTGACATGACCCTGCTCCCGACAACACCCCGATACGTGATGAGCGATCTTACTCGCATGAGTTTTAATCATGCCAATGATCGTTATTATCCTTTTGTGCAGCATCGTCCAAAGCCCGAGAATCAATGGCTTCACCTTACCTTGCCCGCGAACAGGACGATCATCATGCAAGCCGTGCCATCAAAAGAACTCAAGGCGTTGCTACGCCTGGCCGGGCCGCTGATCGCCTCTCAGTTGGCACACATGCTGATGCTGCTGACCGACACCCTGATGATGGCCAGGATCAGCCCGCAGGCCTTGGCCGGGGGTGGGCTGGGTGCAGCGAGCTATTCCTTCGTGTCGATTTTCTGTCTGGGGGTGATTGCCGCTGTCGGCACGTTAGTCGCCATTCGCAAGGGTGCTGGCGATACCGAAGGTGCCACGCGCCTGACCCAGGCGGGCTTGTGGCTGGGTTGGGTGATGGCACTGGTTGCCGCATTGGTGCTGTGGAACCTGTCGCCAGTGCTGTTACTGCTTGGCCAGACACCGGACAACGTCGAGGCCGCCAGCCAGTTCCTGCTGTTGTTGCCCTTCGCCCTGCCCGGCTACCTGACCTTTATGGCCTTGCGCGGTTTCACCAGTGCGTTGGGGCGTTCAGCGCCGGTGATGGTCATCAGCCTGGTCGGCACCGTGCTCAACTTCCTGCTCAACTATGCGCTGATCGAAGGCCTGTTCGGCCTGCCAAAACTCGGGCTGGTAGGGATCGGGCTGGTCACGGCCATCGTCGCCACCGGCATGGCGGTGGCGCTGGCCCTGCATATTCATTGGCACCCGGCCTATGACGCCTATGCCATCCGCCACCGCTTGAGCCGACCATCCTGGCCTGCCTTGAGCGAGTTGTGGCGGCTTGGCCTGCCGATTGGCGGCACCTACACGGTAGAAGTCGGGCTGTTCGCCTTTGCGGCGCTGTGCATGGGCACCATGGGCAGTACCGAGCTGGCAGCACACCAGATTGCCCTGCAGATCGTTTCAACAGCGTTCATGATCCCGGCAGGGCTGTCCTATGCCGTGACCATGCGGGTCGGCCTGCATTTTGGTGCCGATAACCTGCGTGCTGCGCGGCTTGCCGGGCGAGTCGGGATCGGGTTTGGCGCCTCGCTGATGCTGGCGTTTGCGGTGTTGTTCTGGCTGCTGCCAGAAGCCTTGGTCGGGCTGTTCCTCGACCAGGGTGATCCGGCGTTCGCTGAAGTCATTCAATTGGCGGTCAGCCTGCTGATGGTTGCCGCCTGGTTCGAGCTGTTCGATGGCACCCAGACCATTGCCATGGGCTCAATCCGCGGCCTGAAGGACGCCAAGACCACCTTCCTGATTGGCTTTGTCTGCTATTGGCTGATTGGTGCACCTGCCGCCTGGGTTTTCGCTTTCCCGCTCGACGGCGGAGCCGTCGGTGTCTGGTGGGGCCTGGCATTGGGGTTGGCATGCGCCGCAATCTGCCTGACCCTGGCATTCGAGTGGCGGATGAAACGCATGCTGGGGGTACCAGTGGAAACCCGACTTGCCAGTGGTGCAGGCGCTGTATAAACAGGCAACCTCATGCAGGGCAATACTCAGGCTTCGTGCTCGCCTTCAATCGCCTGGGCCTGAATTGCCGCTTTGCCATGTATGGCCGAATAAGTGCACAGTTGCTGCAGGCGCCGCTCTAGCTCCATCAGCAGCCGATTACGCGTGCTCAGTACTTCGCTCTTGTTGAAGAAACCGGGCTCAACCGTATAGATGTTGAACATCTGATTGATCTCCGCCGGGGCAGCAATGATGAAATTTTCAGCGGAGCTGTGGTTGTAGAGCGCAACCATTTCCCCGGTCTGGCTCTGCGCCGCTCGAACAAACAGCATGGTAATGTCCTGGCCTTCGCGTATCCGCACGGCCTTGTCAGCGAACTGGAAGCAGGCCTCTTTTCCATCGCGCAACTTCACCCAGAACTCGTGCTCTTGTACGTTGCGGCTGCTGACGTAGGACGATGACGAGCTACTCCCGGTCGAGCCGTAGCCATTAATGAGATAACCACCGCTGGAGTGATGCGAGTGGCCAGCGGCCAAGTGCACCTGGTTACGCTTCTGGGTGTCCAGTACCTGCCCGGTCACGACGAAGAAGTAGAACTGGCGCCCATAGTGGTTGAACGGTTCGTCGATGAAGTTCACATCTTCGGGTGACAGGCTGATGTCGTACATGGTCCGGATCATTTCATCGCGGGCGGCTTTGTCGTGCTTGGCCTGCTCCTGAAGTTCGGCGCGCCGAACCTTGGCATCATCAATGGCCTTGAGTGCTTGAGCCTTCAGCACCGGTGTTTTTTCCTGAGCATAGGCCGCAGCCTTTTCACCGGCTTCTTTCAGCACCGGCGCGGCCTTCTGCCCTGCTTCAACGGCGAGGTCCTTGGCTTTGTTCAGTGCCTGAGCAGCCTTGGCGGCCAATTCAGGGTTGGCGTTGACAGCTTTTTGCTTCAGCTCATCCCAGAGACTCATCGTCTATCCCTTTTTAATGCTGCATCAATGAAAAGGCCATCTACAGACGACCTGACAATCGGAAAACCGTAACCGTCAACCAGAGGGTATGCCGGGCAGTCTACAGGCACTTATGGACCGCGGCGATCCACGCCACACGATCACGCTAGCACACTGCCGGGATGCGCCAGGCCGCGAAAAACGTGCCCTCCAGCGTGAAATCACCCATTAGACAAGCCAATAGCACTTTGCCACCCATTTGAATTGACGGCGTGTCGAGTTTGCCGTTAGTGTGGCTGCACTTTTTGAGTGCCATCAATGGGGCACTCAAATACTTATGGATGAGTGATCAAGGTAGGGATGATGCGCGGAGTACTGCTACGTAGCGGCAAAAGTGAAGATTTCACCGCACTAGGAGAAACAGGCCAACCGGTGTACCGGGCAGCGCTGCAATTGCGCGAGGCTATCCGCCGCAAGAACCCCGACCAACCTGAACTGGTCGAGCACCTCGCCATTCCGCAAACCGACGAGCGCGGCAGTACCATCGATTGGTACAGCGATCGGCCGGGTGATGTAATCCCCTGGAGCAGCGCAACCGAAGAAGAACGGGCACCCGCCCGTGCTCAACTGGAAGTGCTGCAACGCAAGATCGATGAGCTCAGCAATGACCTGCTGGGCCTGGATGCCAACGGTCAGCCGCTTCCCGGTAGCAAGCCAGGCGCTCAGGGTGATCGGACGGTGTTCGGCAAGCTGCTGACCTGCGTGGTGCCATTTCCCGACGAGAATTTCGTGTACCTGGTTGATGGTCGGCCAGTCCTGACGTTCTGGGGCTTCGTCCACGCGGGTGCCGAGCGCAGCCGCCAGCCACTGCATTGCCTCTACCCAAGCACAGCCAAAGTTGCCGAGCCGGCACCACCAGCACCGGTCGCACCGCTGGCGGCACCCGCCGCAGCACCATTGCTCAGCCAGGCAACCAAGCCATCCTGGTGGCGCCGCTGGTGGTGGTTACTGCCGTTGTTGCTGTTGCTCCTGCTGTTACTGCTGTTTGGCCTGCGTGGCTGCCTGCCCAACGCTGCACTGCCAGGCTTGCCAGGTATGCCGCAGGTTGAAGTACCGTCTATGAATGTGCCCTCCTTGAATGGGCAACCCGGCGTCACCCTGCCCGGCGGCGCAGTCTCAGCGGGTAACGGGCTGAACGTTTCTGGCAGCACAGTGGGCATGCCAAATACCGCGCCAGGCAGCGTAGCTGCACCAGCCAATGAAGGTGCCGGTACAGGCTCCGCCGCCAACACCGCGCCGGAGCCCACCACTGCGCCACCAGTAGCGCCAGACGAGGCACCTGCCAGTGCGGCACAAACGCCGCCCGCAAGCGCAGGGGCACCCGCCAACGCCCCATCGACACAACTACCGGCGCTTGCGGAAGGCACCCAGCCTTCGCCGCTACTGAGTATTCCTGCAGATGCCGCAGACGGTACGGCCAACTTCCTCAACGGCGACTGGAGCGGTGCCGGCATCCAGGAAGTCGGCACCGGTAAGCCGCTGCGTCTGAAATATGACTTCCAGGACGGCAAAGGTAACGCCACGGTCAGCCGCTCTGACGGCGTGCGTTGCAGCGCTCCGGTGGTCGCGGCAATGAACGGCGGCAATCTGTCGATCAATAGCGATGGTCAGGCCGCCTGTGCCGATGGCAGCAGCTATGACCTGCCCCAAGTGAACTGTAAACCAGGCGCCCAGCACATCGCCGACTGCAGCGGTAGCTACGGCACCGAAGCGTTCCCGATGCTGATGAAACAAGCCGGCCAATAACACGAGAAGCGCAGAAGATGTTGCCTGAAATCACCCAGTTCGAAGAAACGGTCACGCTGATCAGCGATACCGGCATTCAGTTTATGGACTTCGCCCTGCGCCTGGGCCCAGATGGCGAGCAAGCCGGCAAATTCGTGCAGCTCAACAACGGTCTGGTACCTACGCGCCTGTTGTGGTCCAAGGAATACAAGGATTTCTACGAACCGGAGCCCGACAAAGTCGTGCCGGTAGAGTTCGACTCCAGCGAAGACAACCACTTCCGACTGAGCATGGAAGAAAGCCTGAAGCTGTTTGACGGCATCTGGCTGCCCATTCCGTTTCTGCGCTTCATGCCGCCCTATCGCTTCGACGAGGGGCCGAACAACTGGTCGCGGATGCGCCTGATCAAACTGGCCGAGCCCGATATTGACGGCAATACGCACCGTCTCACGCTAGCCTTTGACAGCCGTATCATGCCGTCCGTCAGCGGCACCGCCTACCTGGCGCCAAACGAAGAAGACGTGCGCTCTGGTGTGGCCTTCAAGATCGCCTGCAGCGCCCGCGAGTACGGCTGGTTCCTGACTCACAGCTGGATCCGCGAGTGGCTCAGTGAGCTGTATGCCGAAGCCCGTGCAGACTGGACCCGCGAGCGCCTGGACAAAGACCTCAAGGGCAACCGCCACCTCGGGCATTACCTGAACCTGCTGAGCCTGCTGCGCCGCCCGACACCTGCAGAGCAGAGCACAGAAAAGCCCAAGGTCGAAATCCCCGAGATCAAGGTCGTCGCCAATGACGCCTTGGGCGTTGTGCGCCCGATTCCGGTGGACCTGGTGCTGGACGTCGGCAACTCACGCACCTGCGGCATTCTGATCGAAGATCATGGCCAGTCGGGTTCGGGCATGAAGCACAACTATGTGCTGGAGCTGCGCGACCTCAGTGAGCCCGAGAAGATCTACAACCAGGCCTTTGAGAGCCGCGTCGAATTTGCCCAGGCCTATTTCGGCAAGGACCATTTCTCGGTCAAGAGCGGCCGTCACAATGCCTTCCAGTGGGCCACGATTGCCCGTGTCGGCGGCGAGGCCGGACGCTTGGCCAGCCGCCGTCGCGGCACCGAAGGTTCCACCGGCCTGTCCAGCCCGAAACGTTACCTGTGGGATGAGAAGGCCTATGGTCATGGCTGGCGCTTCAACGCTTCGTATGTCAAAACCGACAAGGAGCCGCTGGCGACCGCCGCACCTTTCTCGCACTTGATCAATGACCTCGGCCAGGCGCTGTACCTGCCGCCAAAGAACGACATGCCGGTGTTCACACCGCGCTATTCCCGCAGCAGCCTGATGACGTTCATGCTGGCCGAGGTGGTCACCCAGGCGCTGTCGCAGATCAACAGCCCGGCCCAGCGTTCACGCCAGGGCCATGCGCGGGTACCGCGCCAGCTCAATAGCATCACCCTCACCGTACCGCCAGGCATGCCGCAGGCCGAACGCAGCATCCTCAACAACCGTATGAACGAGGCCGTCGGCCTGGTGTGGAAGAGCCTTGGCTGGCATGAGGGCGAGAGCAACCCGTTCAAGGACAAGTCGGTCAAGCCGCTCACACCGCTGCCGAGCATTCGCGTTGAATGGGACGAGGCCAGCTGCGGGCAACTGGTGTACCTGTACAACGAGGTCAACGAGAACTTCGCCGGGCACCCGGAAGAGTTTTTCGCAGCCCTGGCGCGCCCGGACAAAAGTGAAACCGAGCAGATCACCCTGGCCACCATCGACATTGGTGGCGGCACCACGGATCTGGTGATCACCGACTACCACCTGGACCGTGGCAGCAACGGCGGCACAGGCAGTAACGTACACATTGTGCCCAGCCAGCGCTTCCGCGACGGATTCAAGATCGCGGGCGACGACATCCTCCTGGACGTCATTCAAGAGTTCATCCTGCCCAGTTTCAAGCAGGCGCTGCAGAACGCCGGGGTATATGCCCCGGATGCCCTGATGTCGCGCCTGTGCGGCAACGGCGATGCCAGCGCCCAGGAGCGGATTCTGCGTCAGCAGCTCAACCTGCAGGTGTTCATGCCGCTGGGTCTGGCGTTGCTCAAAGCCTATGAGCAGTACGACCCCGAAACCCCAGTGGAGGTTGTTGAGCGCTCATGGCAAGAAATACTGGGCGATGCTGTTGTCAACGACAGCGTGCTGGAGTACGTGTATGCCGCCGTGCGCCGTGATGTTGGCCGTGACGGCACCCTGGACCTGCTGAAAACCCCTATCGCTTTTGACCTCGAACAGGTACATACGGCGTTCCTCGGTGGCCAGATCAACATCACCAAGATCCTCGCCGAACTGTGCGAAGTGATTTTCCACTACCCCTGTGACGCACTGTTGCTGACCGGCCGCCCGTCGCGCCTGCCGGGCATTCAAGCCTTCATTCGCCAGCGCTTGCCACTGCCACCGGGGCGCATTCTGCCACTGCAGAACTACCGTACTGGTGGTTGGTACCCGTTCCACAAAAACGGCCTGATCGACGACCCGAAAAGTACCGCCTCGGTGGGAGCAATGATCTGCCTGCTGTGCTCCAAGCACAGTGTGCCGAACTTCTACTTCCGCACGGCAGCACTCAAACCGTACTCGACCATCAAGCACTTCGGCCAGATTGATAACGCCGGCACTATCAAACACGGTGACGTGCTCTACCACAACCTGACCTCCGACAAAGGCCGCATTCAACTGCCAATCGTGGGCGAAGGTGAACAACGCGGTACGCCGTGGCTGGAAATGCGCGGCGACATGCACCTGGGTTACCGCCAACTGGCCGCCGAGCGCTGGTCCGCATCGCCACTCTACACGCTGCGTTTTACCGCCAGAGGCAGTCGTAACTTCTCAAGCGCCATCGGCAAGGGCGGTGAAACGCCGGTGCTGCGCATTCGTCTGGCCGTGGACGAGCCTTCGGACCAACTGCTGGAGCAGGGCCTGATCAGCGACAAGCTGGTCATCGCTGAGCTGCAATCGAATATCCAGGATGCCGATTTCGATTTTGAAAGGGATCTTGAGCTCTCACTCAATACCATGCCGACCATGAGCCTGAGTGACAGTGACTATTGGCTCGACAGCGGGAACGTCAAAGGAAAATGAGCAATCTAACGCCAAAGCAACAGCAGCTGATGGGTGCCTGGGGTGCCGTTCACAAAGGTGCGAACGAAGCGCTGGAGTGGATTCAACAGGTGCGCGGCAACGCCGCCAGCGTAGAGGCCGAGGGCGATGCCCTCAACCTCCGGCTGCACCAGGCACGCAACCGAGCCAAAGACCTGCAGCGCGCCGCCGGCACACCGATGGTGATCGGTTTCTTCGGCCTGTCTCAGGCCGGCAAGTCGTACCTGATTTCCGCCTTGGCAGCCGACAGCCGTGGCCGCCTGGAAACCGACTTCGGCGGCAAGACCCTTGATTTCATCGAGCACGTAAACCCCACTGGCCTCGGCAAAGAGGCTACAGGGCTTGTGACACGCTTCAGTCGCTGGGCCAAACCAAGCCCCGATGCCAATTTTCCGGTAGAACTGAAGCTGTTCAGTGAAATCGAAGTGGCTAAGATTCTGGCTAACGCCTGGTTCGAGGACTTTGACCAGGAAAAGCTCGACTACACCTTCACTGACGCCCGCATTCAGGATGTGCTCAAGGCTTTCGAAGGCCAGGAGCATGAACAGGTACAACCTGGGGTCACCGCCGACGATGTAGTGGCCCTGTGGGACTACCTGAAAGGCAACTACGAAAAGTCCGTGCGCAAGCTCAGTGAGCTTTACTGGCCGCGCGTAATGAAATTGGCACCACGGTTGAACTACCGTCAGCGGGCCAAGCTGTTTTCTGTGCTATGGGGCGAGCAACACCTGCTCACCGAGGTCTACGAACAACTGGTCGGTGGCCTGCACAAAATGGGCTTCCCCGAGACCGTGTTCGCACCCTTGAGCGTACTGGTGAAAGACGACAACGGCGTCTACACCCAAGCCAACAGCATCATGAACGTCGATATCCTCGGGCGTCTGGGCACCAATCGCGACCTGCCGGTGAACGTGTTGCCATTGTGCGACGGCAAACTGCAGAGCAGCGTGGGCCTGAGCATCGCCCAACTCGCCGCACTGACTGCTGAGATGACCTTCCGTCTGATCAATCGTCCGCAAGACCCGGTCGTAGAGGAAGTCGATTTGCTCGACTTCCCAGGCTATCGCACCCGGCAGAAACTGCTGCGCATCGAGGATGCGGCCGACCCGGATGCAGTCGAGCAAGTCAATCCGGCCTCGACCCTGATCCTGCGGGGCAAGGTCGCCTACCTGTTTGAGCGCTACACCGACTCGCAACAAATGAATGCCCTGGTGCTCTGCACCAGCTCGTTCAAGCAAAGCGAAGTGGTCAGTGTTGGTCCAGTGCTCACCCGCTGGATTCACCGCACCCAGGGCCGCACGCCGAAAGAGCGCGGCCAGCGTGAGCCAGGCCTGATCTGGGCCCTGACCATGCTCGACGGTTTCATCAGCAACACACTCGGCCTGAGCGAAGGGCAACTGCCCGAAGGCTGCGAGAACATGATGAAACTGACGATGATCGAGCGTTTCGGCACCCAGGAGTGGATGAAGGACTGGGCAAGTACTCCGTTCAACAACACCTATCTGGTACGCAAGCCTCGCCTGGACACGGCCTTTATCGAGCGTGACGCTGGCACCGGCGAAGAAACCGCATTCACTGATCGGCATACGCAGCGCCTGGAACAATTGGGCCAGTGCTTCGCCGCCAGCCCTTCTGTGCAGCGTCACGTGAAAGACCCAGGCACCGCCTGGAAAGCCATGCTCGAGCTCAATGATGGCGGCATCAGCCGTTTCAGCAGCAGCTTCAAGGGCGTTGCCAACATCGACTTCAAGCTCACCCGGATCGAAGAGCAACTGGAAGAGTGCCGTACAGAGCTGCTTGAAAACGGCCTGTACGCCTGGCGTGAAGAAGACTTTGAGAAAGTGCTGGAGAAGAAGCGCGAAAAGGCGCAGATGCTCCTCAACCAGTTGGGCGCTGATCCCGATGTATTGGGCGAGTTGATCCATGAGCTCCAACTGCCGGTCGACGAATTGCGCGAGCTGTACCTGGGCGGTGTGTATGACATCGACGGGCTGGACGACGATGCAGAACAAGAGCCGGAGCATAACGCCAAGGCCCCGGCCAACAAGGCCCCTGCAATCAATTTCGGCAACCTGTTTGCCAACCCCGCCGCAGAGCCAGTAGCAGCGCCAGCGAAGCCGCTGACACGGCGACTCACCTCAGAGCAACGCTTTGCCCGGGCGGCCCTAAAAGCCTGGATCAAGCATATGCGCGAGCTCGGTTCACGCACACTGCTGCTCAACAGCCTGCGGTTGAACAAAAGCGTGGTCGACAGCCTCACCGAGGAGCTGATCAGCGCCGTGCGTAGCCCGAGCTTCCTCACAGAATTGGACGAAGCCGTGACCCGTCGCGCCCAAAGCGGCACCCGCCGCGATCAGATGGTGCAGCGTCAGGTGTTGGCCGTGCAGTTGGTAATGCGCGACTTCATCTCCTGGTTCGGCCTGCTGAGCAAACCCGTAAGCGCACGCCCCAACAGACTGTTGGGTGCTCGCGAGCCGTTGTTCAGTTTCTACCGCTCGGTGGCTGTTGGCGAACTGCCCGTGCTGCCTGAACAGCCCTCGCATCAAGAGCAGCTTTATTTGGTGGATTGGTTGTCGGGGCTGGCCTGGCTTACCCAGGAAAACGCCAAGAGTGGCGCCGACCCCGAAATTACCACCGAGCAGCGACGCCAACTGGCCGTCCTGCTGAACACATTTGAAGCGAGTTAATCCATGGGTATCAGAGTTGACGTGCTGTCACTGAGCAGCAACGTTCCAGGCCACGCGCGCGTTCGAGTCAGTGGCTGGAGCGAAACCACCGACAACCTCGAGTTTTCGGTACAAAGCAGCCAAAGCCAACATTTCCTGCAGAAGGAAGCACAGTGGAGTAGCAGCCCCTACTGGTTCCAAATTACTCAGTTGGAAACCGTAGACGACGCACAAGCCTTCGAGACCCGAATTGGGCCGGAGCTACTCGACCCCTTGCTGGAACTCAGCAACAACGCCATGTTCCGCATTGAACTGAAGGGCTCGGGCCTGAGCGAGGAAACCGTACTGCGGCTGGCCAAGGACCTGCAGCATTCGTTGTCGCAAGGGAGCACCCCGACAAACGCAAACAGCGGCACGCTGGAGGTACCGGCAACTGCGCCGGTAGAGGAGCAGGCGCCGTCCCAGGCGACGACGGTCGCTCAGGCCGCCCCCCTGACAGAGCCTGAAGTGGTTACCCCGGCGCCAGCTGTGGCAGCCACAACGCCGACGAAAAAGAACCGCTGGCTGTTGCCGGTACTGCTATTGGTACTACTGGCAGCTATCGCGGCAGGCGCCTGGTGGTGGCTCAAACAGCAACCGGAACCTGCCGCACCCAAGCCTGCGGAGCCGGAAAAACCTGCACAGGTCGAGCCCGCAGTAACCGCGCAGCCTTGCACGCTGGAAAGCATGAAGAGCCAGTCGGAACTGGCTTTCGTGCAGAGCTGCATCCAGCAGGCGCCGGACAGCACTGCGCTGCTGGAAGTGATCAACGTCGCCAAGGCCAACAGCACGTGCGGCGTCGCCCAGCGCCTGTACGCCAACCGCGCTCAGGGCGGCGACGTCCAGATCGCCACAGCCTACGCCCACGAATATGACCCAAAATACCACCAGGCCAGCGAGTGCTTCAAAGCACCTGACAACGCCACTGCCGCCTACTGGTACGAGACCATCCTTAGCTTCGACGAGAACAATGCCGATGCCAAGGCGCGTCTTGAGGAGCTCAAACAATGAGTATGCGTCTGCGCGGATTGACGGCTGCCTTGCTGGCCTTGAGTCTCAGCCCGGCCTTGCAAGCAGCGGACACGCCTCTGCTGCAAGCAGGTAAGAAAACCCTGTTTCAACGCGTCCTGACCACGCCAAGCTGCCAGCTCAGCGACGCAGCAGGTGCTTCCAGCGGCGCAGCCCAACCCGCGTTCAGCCGTTTTTACGTGTATGAACGGGCTCAGGTCGACAACCGAGAATGGTTGCGGGTTGGCCCCGACACCCAGGGTAAGAGCATCGGCTGGTTACCGGGCGAGTGTACTGTTGAGTGGAAAATGCAGCTCACGCTGGCGTTCACCAACCCTGCCAACCGCGACCGCCTGCTGTTCTTCAAGGAGCGCAATCAGCTCGAGGGTATTCTGGACGCCCCCGATCCGGTCAGTCATGTCGCACCACTGCGGGCCAAGCTCAAGAAAGGCAGCGAGGCGCCCGGCGTGTTGGCTCAGGAGCCGGAATACTTCATCGACCTGCAGAAGAACTTCTACCTGCTGCCGGTGTTGAGTGGCGAAGAAGTGATGACCGAGGAAGGTTTCCGTACACGAATCCTCAATGTCGCCTCGGTGAGCAAGGCCGACGCCAGCAGTAGCGCTGCGGCGAATGCGAATTCGCCAGGCAATGCCAAGACCCAACTCAAGGCCTTCAGCGCGGCGGTGGTGTTCGTCATCGACTCGACCATCTCCATGGACCCATACATTGATCGCACCCGTGAGGCGATCAAGCGCGTATATGAGCAGATCGAGAAGGAAAACCTCGGTCAGCAGGTCAAGTTTGGCCTGGTCGCTTACCGTTCCAGTACCAAGGCGGTACCAGGCCTGGAGTACGTAAGTAAAATGTACGCCGACCCCAACACCGTCAAAGACGGTGCCGACTTCATGGCCAAGGTCGCTGACCTGAAACAGGCCAAGGTCTCCAGTAGCACCTTCGACGAAGACGCCTACTCCGGCGTCATGCACGCGGTGGACAAGGTCGACTGGAGCCAGTTCGGTGCCCGTTATGTGGTGCTGATCACCGACGCAGGCGCCATCGACGGTGGCGACAAACTGTCGGGCACTGGTTTGGGCGCGGAGCAGGTGAAGATCGAGGCCAGCAACCCTGGTGTCGCCCTCTATACTCTGCACCTGAAGACCCCAAGCGGTGCCAAGAACCACAGCAGCGCCGAGGCCCAGTACCGGGCGCTGTCGAATTACCCGGGAACCAACACCTCCCTCTACTATCCGGTTAACGCTGGCGATGTGGATGCATTCGGGCGCAAGGTGGACGGCCTCGCCGCCGCCATTACCCAACAGGTAAAGTCGGCCTACATGGGCGAAGACGCCATTGGCAGTGCAACCAACGCCAAAGCCGATCCGAGCGAAAAGAAAATGCTCGAAGACGCCGCGCTGATCGGCCATGCCATGCAACTTGCCTATCTCGGTAAAACCACCGGAACCAAAGCACCACCCGTGTTCCAGGCCTGGATCAGCGACCGTGACCTGATCAAGCAGAACCTGCCGACCACCGATGTGCGTGTGCTGCTGACCAAAGCTCAGCTCAGTGACTTGAGCGATGTACTCAAGCAGATTCTGGACGCAGCCAACGAAGGCATGATCTCGCCCAGCGAGATGTTTACCCGCCTGCGCTCGGTAGCCGCCACCATGGGTGCCGACCCGAACCAACTGAAACAGGGTGCCAACACCCGTGTTGCGGACCTGGGCGTGCTGGGTGAGTACCTGGAAGACCTGCCGTACCACAGCGACGTGCTGAACCTGGATGAAGAAACCTGGAAAGGCTGGGACGGCCTTGCTCAGGAGAAGTTTATCCGCAGCCTGAGTACCAAGCTGCGCCACTACCAGCGTTACAACGCCGACGTGGACCGCTGGGTTGCACTGGCACCCGGTAGTGATAGCCGCGATAACGTCTATCCGGTACCGCTCGAAATGATGCCCTGAGCCCCATGCTTGACATCAAAGGACTGTTGGTAGCGCGCGGGGAAGGCGCCCAGGCTCATCGGGTGCGGCTCAATGAGCTGCATCTGGAGCACGGTGAAATTCGTGCCATTACCGGCGAGAGCGGCTGCGGCAAGAGCACCCTGCTGGAAGCCATCGGCTTGCTCCTGGCGCCTCAGCAACTGAACCACTATCGCCTTGGACGTGAGGCGGTGGATGTACGCCAGTTGCTGGCTGAGAACCAGCAGCCGGCGCTGGCCGCATTACGCTCCCGACAGCTCGGTTTCGTGTTGCAGAACGGTGGCCTTCTGCCGTTTCTCAAGGTACGCGACAACATCCAGTTACCACGGCGCCTACTCGGCCTCTCCAGCCGCAGTCGTGCCGTCGAGAAAGCGATTGAAGTCCTGCGCCTTGAGCCGTTGCTCGACAAGTACCCGCAGTCCCTGTCCATCGGTGAGCGCCAGCGCGTGGCCTGTGTGCGCGCCATCGCCCACGAGCCACAGCTGCTATTGGCCGATGAGCCCACCGCCGCACTGGACCCACACAATGCTCAGCGCCTGTTCGAGCTGCTACTGAGCCTGGTCAACGAGCTGGGCCTCAGCGCGTTGGTGGTGTCCCATGACTGGGCATTGATCGATCAGTTCGGCCTACCGCGACTGTGCGCAGTGAATGGGGAAGGAGAAACACGCTTTGAACCCCTGGTTTAAACAGCTGGGGCTGCTGATGCAGCTTTCGGTGGCCGATCTCTGGCATGACCGCAAGGTCTCGCTGTGCATGGCAGCCTCGCTAATGGCGGTGATCGCCCCCCTGTTGCTGCTGTTCGGGCTCAAGCATGGCGTGGTCAGCCAACTGCAACAGGAACTGCTGAGCGACCCGCGCAACCTTGAAGTGAAGATGCTCAGCAGCAGCCATTACGACCTCGACTGGCTGGAACGCTTGCGCCAGCGCCCGGAAGTCGGTTTTGCCATTGGTCAAACTCGCTCGCTGAACACCCAGGCCGACCTGCAGGGCGAGCGTGGGCGCTTTGCCGATAACATCGAGATTATTCCCACCCAAGCCGGCGACCCACTACTCAACACGCCTTTGAGTGCAGTACAAGGCAACCAGGTCATTCTCAGTGCCCGTACAGCTGAACGCCTGGCCGCCAAGGCCGGCGACAACATTCGGCTTCGCGTCGCCCGCCGTCTGGACGGTGTCAACGAACGCGGCGAGCAAACACTGCAGGTGCAGGCCGTGCTGGAGCCCGCACGTTTTACCCGCCCTGCAGCCTTTGTCAGCCCCGAACTGCTGCTCGACCTAGAGTACTTCCGTGACGGCTATCGCGTGCCGATCCTGGGCAGCACCAGCGGCCAACTGCTGGACAGCGTGAAGGTTGGTTATGCCCGGGCCAGGGTCTATGCCAAAGACATCGACAACGTCGAAGCGTTGGAGCGCTGGCTCAACGAGCAACATGTGGAAACCAGCAGTCGTCTCGCTGAGATCGATAGCGTCAAGGCGATCAACCATGTGTTGGGTCTGATCTTTGGGGTGATTGCCGGTGCCGCACTGATCGGTTGCATCGCCTCGCTGGTCGGTGCCTTCCTGGCCAATATCGACCGCAAACGCCGTAACCTCGCAGTATTACGCCTGCTGGGCTTCGGCAGCCTTGCCGTGGCCGGCTATGTGGTGCTGCAGGCACTGCTGCTCAGCGCTGTGGGTTACATCGGCGGCCTCGCTGGCTATTTTGCTGGCAGCGTACTGTTCGATCACTTGCTGGGCAGCAGCCAGGCTACTGGCACGTTCATCTGCCACATCACGTTTGGGCACGGCCTGACCGCCCTGCTCCTCGCGTTCCTAGTCGCCGCGCTGGTCGCCATGATCGGCGCCCTGCGAGCCATTCGAATTCAACCTGCGGAGAGTCTGCGTGAGCTCTAAAGCCTACGGCCGTCTACTGTTCTTGCCCCTGAGTTTCGGCTGCCTGATGCAAGCCTCGGCTGCGGCCTGGGAGGAGAAACACTATAACCCCATGCCCGACACCGACGATGTAGTGCTACCCATGCCCTGCGAAGGGTCGATGGTGTTTCGCAAGGTGCTGATCCCTCTGGCCGGACCATTAGACGACTACCCAATCAACATTGGCCAGGACAGTGCCGAGTGGGGTTATGTCGAGCAGACCCGAC
This sequence comes from Pseudomonas sp. HLS-6, assembly GCF_002753995.1. Classification (NCBI taxonomy): domain Bacteria; kingdom Pseudomonadati; phylum Pseudomonadota; class Gammaproteobacteria; order Pseudomonadales; family Pseudomonadaceae; genus Pseudomonas; species Pseudomonas sp. HLS-6. The sequence goes on along the minus strand of NZ_CP024478.1, from coordinate 210,118 downwards.
CCGCCTTTATCGCCGGTAGTTTCACCAGCGCGAAAGGTGAGAAATCGCGCTACTACCTGATGGCCAAGTATGAAATGACGCAGTTGCAATACCGTGCATTGACGGACGAAACCTGCCCGACGCCGTCGAACAAGCTGCGCCTGCCGGAGGTGTCGCTGAGCTGGCTCGATGCACTGCAAGCAACCGATAAATACAACCGCTGGTTGCGCGCCAACGCTGCCGCAAAACTGCCCAAGGAGGATGGCGCCCAGGGCTTTCTGCGCTTGCCCACCGAGGTCGAATGGGAGTACGCAGCGCGCGGTGGGCTGCAGGTCGGTACCGCTGAGTTTCGCGATGCTCGCTACCCGATGCCCGAGGGTTTGAATGCCTACGAATGGTTTGCTGGCGCCCAGTCGTCGAACGGCAAGCTGCAGCTCAGCGGGCTGCTCAAAGCAAACCCCCTGGGCCTGCACGACATGCTTGGCAACGCCAGCGAGATGATGTTTGAACCCTTTCACTTGAACAAACTGGATCGCCAGCACGGGCAGGCCGGTGGCTATGTGGTGCGCGGAGGCAACTACCTGACTGCCGAGGGCGAGCTACGCACGGCGCTGCGTGAAGAAGAGCCGTACTACAACGCCGAAGGCCCGGTGACCAGCAAAACCACAGGCATGCGCTTGGTGCTAGTGTCGCCCACGATGACCTCTCGCGAACGCGTCAGCAGTATTGAGAGTAGCTGGAAGAAGCTGGGCGGCGATGAACCCACCGGACACGCCAAGGACAAAGGCACCGTGAAAGCCCTGGAAGACCTCGCCTCGAAGGTTGATGACCAAGGCCTGAAAGACCAGCTCAAGACCGTAGAAAACCAGCTGCGTGCGAGCAACCAGCAACAGCAGGAAGCTCGCGATCAGGCGATCCGCGCCAGCCTCAACCTCGGCGCTTTCCTCTGTACCAAGATGCTCGACGACGGCCAGTACCTCGACTTCCTGCAGAAGAACTATGCCAGCAACTGCAAGGCCGGCGAAGAAGACCCCACCTGCGGCATGCGCAAAACCAAGCTCGAAGAACAGAGCACGCGCTTGCACAAGCTGAGCCGTTACTACGCCAGCTCTTTGGTGGAGTCCGGGTCGCTCTATGGCAAGCCCCTGCTGGAAGCGCAAGTGCCGGTGCTGGAGGGCACGCTCAAGGCCAACAAGAACCTGAAGGAGCTAATGCCTTACCTACGTACCCACTGGGCTAACCAGGCCGAATTCCTCAAAACCCAGAAAATCGACACTGCAGCCTGGCTCAACAGCTGCAAGGCCGTAACCCTCTGATCAACAACGAGTCAAGGAACGCGAACGTGAATACCAATAAAGCAGGCATCTCCCGGATTTGGGTCAGTGTGATGGTAGTAGTCAGCCTGGTGCTGAGCGGTTGTGCTGGTACCGGTAGCTCAATGTTGGGTGGAAGCAGCAACGCAGACCCACGGCTGACCTCCGGCAACGATGCCAAGTTTTTCACCACCTCGGGCTATCAGGCCTGTGCTGTCGCCGCAGCCGGTGGCGTGCTCGCCTGCACCCTGTCGAACTCGAGCAACAAAGCTACCTGCGCCATCGTCGCCGGCCTTGCCGCGTGTGGCGTGGCCATGGGCGCCAACTACTACCTGGATCAGCGTCGTGCCCAGTACTCCGACACCAACCAGCGCCTGACGATGATGACCACCGATGTTCAACAGGAAACAGCCAAGGTTGCCGAGCGGACCAACACTCTGCAGCGCGTGATCAACGACGACAAGCAACAAATCGCCGCCCTGCAACGCGATATTCAAGCCAAGACGGTTAACAAGGCCAAGGCTCAGCAAGACGTTGCCGCCATCGACAGCAACATTGCCTTGATGCGCAAAGACGTAAACAACATGAAAGCCCGTGTCACCGAATTTGAGAAGGTCGCCAAGCTTGAGCGAGAAGGCGGCGCCAACCAGGCTGAGGTGCAGAAGGTCGAGGCAGAAATTGCCAAGATGAACAACAAGGTCGTTGCCCTGCAGCAGGAGGTCGACGGCCTCTACAGCCAGCGCTCGGCAATTACCCTGGGCTAAGGAGCACGCTATGTACCTACGCCTCAGCCTTTGCATTCTGGCCCTGCTCTCAGTGGCCGGGTGCGCTACTACTGCGTCACAGTGCAATGCCTCCGACAGCGACGTCAGCATGATCAAGAAGCTCAACTGCGACTACGGCGGTGGTTACAGTGAGCAGGTACGCAACAGCGAGCAGGCCTTGGTCGATGCCCGTGAGCAGAACCGTCAGTTCAACGACGTGTATGCTCAGCTCAGCGCGCAGCAGACGTCGACCCGCCAGGACCTGGCAACCGTACAACGTCAGCAGGCTAGCCTGGAAAAGTCGCTTAATGGTCTATTGGCAACGCTCAAGGCCCGGCATGCCAACAAGCGCGACGTGCAACAGCAGATAGCGGGCCTTGAACAGCGGATGAAAGCCTCGCAGAACGCCCCTGCCAACACGGCCAACGCCGCCCAGGTCGAGGCCCGCAAGCAAGAGCTGAAAGCTCTGCAGCAGCAGGTCAGTCGCCTCCAGCTAAGCCTCGGTTACGAGTAAGCCTATAACCGGCAGCTTCGGCTGCCGGTCCTTTTCAGGACATCCTCATGCAACGGGTTATCCGTGATGCCAGCACGAGCCAGGACGGCTTAGCCTCGCTCGAACACACCGTAGCGATTATCGCCAAGCATTTTCCACCCAGCGTTGCTCACCTCTATGCGGTGCCACGAAAAGGCGCCGATGGCGCCCGTGAATGGTGGTCGGAACTGACCGGACAGCCACGCCAGTACCGCGAACTCAACGCCGATGAGCAACAGGCGTTGCTGGAGATCTATGCGCAGCGCCAAGACGCGGTCACGCAATTGGCCAACGAACTGGAACGTCGCGGCCAGGGCACAGAAGCTAGCGCACTGCGGCGACTGGTAGGGCCACCGAACCTCGACAACCTTTACAGCATCAATGGCTACCCGCTGTTGGTGCGCTGGGGTGACCCTGAACCCAGGCCTGCACAAGGCCCTACTCCGCAAGCAGCCGCACCAATTGTGCGTCGGCGAACGTGGATCTGGTTGCCTTGGTTCCTGCTGCCATTACTCTTGCTGCTTACGCTACTGCTCGCGCTGTGGATTGGCTGGCCTTACCTGCAACGTTGGCTGAATACACCCCAGCCGCAGCACTTCGCCTGCGTTAAAGACCCACAGGTACAACCCCCTGAGTTTTCCGTAGTCCTCGATACCTCCGGCTCAATGCAACTGAGCGTGGATGCCACGCTCGAGGACGAGCAATGGTTTTTCACCCTTGGTCAAGAGGACGGAGCCGACCCTGAGCGCCTGGCCCGGATAACCCAAGGCCCAATACGCATGGACGTGGCCAAGAGCGCGTTGAGCCAGATGGTGAACGACCTGCACCCGGCCATCGACATGCGCATCGTGACCTTTGATGGCTGCCGCGCGCCAATCGACCATGGCCAGTTCAGTCTTACCCAACGCCCGGCCTTGATCCAAGGCATTAAAGGCCTCGTGGCCAACGATGGCACTGCACTCACGGCAAGCCTGGAAAGCGCAGCGCGCACGATGAATGGTCGTGACCGCGACGGGGTAATCGTAATGTTCGTCGATGGTGCAGACGGTTGTGGCCAAAACGCTTGCGACGTGGCGCAACGTATTGCCCGAGAACAACCACGGTTGCGGGTCAACCTGGTCAACATCAGCAACAACAGCCTGGCCAGTTGCATCGCTGACAGCACCGGTGGCCGGGTGTATTCAGCAAACAATGCCGTGGAAATGGCGAAGGCCCTGCAAGACGCCAGCCAAGAGGTTTCCGGCAGCGCCAATTGTGACTAATGCCTGTTGACTGTAAGGAATGAACGTATGCAACGGGTAACCCGCGATGCCCATGCAAGCCAGGACAGCGCACAGGCTCTGGATCAGACGGTAGCGTTGATTCGCCAGCACTTTCCGCCAACTATTGCTCACCTCTATGCCATCCCCCGCCAAGGTAAAGATGGCGCGCTGGAGTGGTGGTCAGAGCTTGCCGGGCAGCCACACCTCTACGCCACGTTGAACCGTGAACAGCAGGCGGCGTTGTTGATGCGTTATGAAGAACGCCAGACCGCAGTGGGTCACCTGGCCCTGGAGCTGGAACGGCGGGGTCAGGAGCAGGCGGCCAACGCTCTGCGCGGCCTGATCGGGGCACCCGACCTCGACAATCTCTACAGCGTCAATGGCGAGCCACTGGTGGTGCGCTGGGGTCAGCAACCGGCCCCGCTGCAGGCTCCCTCTGTAGCTCACAAGCCGAAACCGGCTCCAGTCACTGCACCGACCAAACCTGCGGCCCCGAAACCGGCCCCGGCACCACGCACGGTGTCTCCACCTCGACGCTGGCTCATGTGGCCCTGGTTACTGGGATTACTGCTACTGGCAGCGCTCTGGTGGATGTACGCGTGGTGGCCTTCAATCCACCAATGGTGGGTAGCACCAGGACGCCCTACCTTTGCCTGCGTTCCAGGTACCCCTTCACAGGCCGCCGAGTTTTCCGTGGTACTCGATACCTCAGGCTCGATGGACAGCCGTATTCGGGTCAAACAAGAAAGTGACCCGTGGTACATCGACCTGCTGCAAAAAGTCCCGCTGCTGGAGGATTACCTTGCGTCCAAAGGCCCACAACGGGTCACGCGTATGGAGGTCGCCAAGAACTCACTCGGCACGTTGGTGGAGAACCTGGACAAAGACATAGACATGCGTCTGGTGACGTTCAACGGTTGCCGCGCACCACTGGACCATGGCGTATTCGACCGAGACAAACGTCCACAACTCACAGAGCTGATCCAGAAACTCGATGCCAAGGGCGGTACCGGGTTGGGCATCAGCCTTGAAGCGGCAGCCCGGCAGATGAACGGTCGTGACCGCGACGGGGTGATTGTGATGTTTGTCGACGGCAGCGACAGCTGTGGCCAAAGCGTCTGCAAGGTGTCCCGTCAGATAGCCCAGGCACAGCCGCGACTGCGGATCAATGTCGTCAACATCAGTGCCAGTACGGGCTCGAACTGCGCGGCCGAAAATACCGGCGGCCGTGTCTACACAGCCAATGATGCGACAGCCGTGGCTGCAGCACTGCAAGAAGCCAGCCTGGAAGTGTCGAGTGGCGTACGTTGTGAATGACCGCCCTGCCGACGATCCGAACTTTACGCCAATGACGCTTTTCAATCGGACCGATGCCGCTTTCAACCTTGCCCTGTGGTGATTACTGCACGATTCTTTAGCTATCGATCGTCACTACCACCACTTGGCAGGGCTCCCTATGAAAACCGTGGCACAGCTCCTGAAATTGAAGTCCCAGCAGCATCAGCAGGTTCACACTATTGCCCCTGACCAGATGGTGCTTGATGCGCTGCGGGTGATGGCTGAAAAGAACGTCGGTGCCTTGCCAGTCGTTGAAGGCGGCAAAGTGGTCGGTGTAATCAGCGAACGCGACTATGCGCGCAAGATGGTACTGAAGGGGCGCTCATCGGTGGGCACACCGGTCAGTGCAATCATGAGTGCGCCCGTGATTACGGTAGGGCCGCATCAGAACATCGATACCTGCATGAGCATGATGACCGACGGCCACCTGCGTCACCTGCCGGTAGTGGAGAACGGTGAGCTGCTGGGCCTGTTGTCGATTGGCGACCTGGTCAAGGCAGCCATTGCGGAACAAGCAGACCTCATCCAGCAACTGGAACACTATATTCGCGGAGACTGAAGCCGAGGGCTGATTTCAGATCAGCCCTGCACCGTCGTCTTCATCGTCGACCAACAGGCGGGTCAGGCCTCCCAGGGCGATACGTGCCTGGGAGCGCCCAAGCAGCTTGCCTTGGGCGCCTTCTGGCAAGTCGGTGATGCTGATCAGCCCTTTGCGGGTCAGCACATCGATCAAGTCTTCCAGTACCCGGATCATGTCCAGGTCGCTTTGCTTGAGTTGCTGAAGGCTGCCTTCCAGCACGTCGTCAGCAAACCACTTCTGAATTTCCGCGTTGTCGGCTGGCAAGGTTTCCGTAGCGTCGGCATAAGCTGCAGCTTCTACCCGGAGCAATTGGCCCTGTGCATCGCGTTGCACGTAGAACATGGGGTACCCCTCGTTTGTGTCAGTCCATATCCGCCATCAGCAGCATAGGCCAAGCCCGCCGGGCAGTAGCGCCCGGCGCGCCAGTATGCGCCGCGAAGACAGTATAGGGAAAGGCCCGAGGCCAGCGGCAACCCGGGTAGGGCTGCCGCTGGCACAGGCATTAGCTGTTGGAGTGATCAATCTTGATGGTCGGGTCTGCGCCGGAGATCAACGAGTTGATCGTGGTATTCGACCAGTTCACCCCATCGAGCTTGATGGTGACATCAGCGTTGGCCAAGTTACCGGCGTCATTGAGCTTGCCTTCGGAACTGACCTGCAGCGTAGAAACGCCATCGACAGTGGTGATTTTCAGGTAATTGTCGATAGTACTGGCCTTCTCGCCCTGAAGCAGATCGCTCAGGTCAAGACGGTCGCCTTCGACAGGCTTGAAGTCCTTGACCACATCATGGCCCGTCTCGCCGGCTTTCCATACAAAGGTATCGGCGCCGCTGCTTCCCATCAGGAGATCATTACCATAGCCTCCGGACACCGTGTGGTTGTCACTCTGGGTGAAGAGGATACTCTCGTTATCACTGCCCAGCAGCGACAGCGTTGCAGCCTGCGACACCGGAGCCCCTGGACCCGTTGCATCAATCGTGATGTTCAAATGCGCCGAATCCGTATCACCATCGGCCTGGGTCAGTTTGTACTCGAACTGATCCGTGTGCCCCACATTGTCCTTGTTGTTAACCGGTGTATAGGTATAGGAGCCATCGCTCTTTATGACCAAATCACCATAGCTACCCGTAACTGTGGTACCCCCTACCGGGACATCTACCCAAGAGCCATTGACCTTGACCGACAAGGTTGAGGTTTCGCCGCTGGCACCCCAAAGGTCGTTTGCCTGCACCGAGCCGGTGACCGGTGTTGCTGACCACTCGATACTCGTAGCACCCGGCACATTGACTTTGAAGTTGTCGAATATCACCGTGGCCAGTTTGCTGAAGGAATTCCCACTACCATCATGCACGTCAAGGAGTATCCGATACAGGGTGTTGGCATCCAGTGCACCGGTAGTAACCGTTCCCGTCGAGGAGTAGATGGATTGGCTCTGCACGGAGGACCAGTTGTTACCACCATCCGTACTCTTGAAGAGCGTCCATGTTGCAGTATCACCGTTATTGAAGTAGCTGGTGCTGGTCGAGAACGACAACGTTTCTCCAGCAACCGCGCCCGTCTTGTAGGTTGGCGTCAGCGCTTGGGCATCGCCGGGGGCACTGCCGTTAGTATCCGTCAGTGTCAAGTCACTGTAATAGTTGTCGCGTACTGCATCCAGACTAATGTTGCTGTTGATGGACGTGGACTGCCAATTGTTAAGTGACGCCTTCAGAACATCATTGCTCGACAGGTCTGTCAGGTTCTGATCAACAATATTGGTGAACTTCCACTGATTAGATTCGCCACTGGAGAAATTCGCCAACGTTGTGGTCGTATCCGCTGCGGCGACTGTCTTCGATACCAACGTAGCCGTTACATTGTCGTCGGTGGCAATCGGATCGCTACGATCATTGACTGTCAGCGTCAACGTCGAAGAGGCTGTCGCGCCATTGGCATCCTTCAAGGTGACATTCAGTACGGCCTGAAGGGACGTAGGGGTATCGAAATTGTCTTTCCCGCTAAAGGTGTAGGTCCCATCGGCCTTGATAATCACCTTACCGACATTACCAAGGTCAATCGTCTTCACGTCGTTGGCATTGGAGAACGTGTAGGTCACATTATTGAACTCAACGGACACCAGCTTCCAACCATCCGCTGCCCAACCGGCAGTACCACCGGTGTCATTACCGGTGACATCACCCGATGCAACGCTGCCGCCGGCACTGGTCACCAATGCGTTAGTCAAGGCGCTGAGTGTGGTGTCCACCACCAGCACGTGGTTGTCATTCGCCCCACTGGTGATGGTGCCGGTTTTCTCGCCAGGCTGCCAGGCAATCGGCTCCAGATAGTTCTTGTCGCTATTGCTCAAGCCACCAAAGCCCACCGCAAAGGAGTCACTGAACCCTTTGTTTTCAAGGAAGTTGATCCAGGTGGACTCAGGCGCCGCCCCATCGTTGGGCACGCCATCCGACATGAAGATGCTAACCAGCTTGCCGCCACCCGCTGGAGGTGCCGTGAAATTATTGATTACGCTATTCAGTGCATCGTTGTAGTCGGTACTGCCAGTTGCCTGCATCTTGTTGATCGCAGCCATGGCGTCGTCAAGATTGGTGAACCAACCGCCATCTTTGCCCGAGCTATGGAACGTCGCGCTACTGGAAAACGAGACAATGAACACCGAGTGCACAGCGCCAGATGCGAAGAGGTTCTGAACCGCAACCTTTAGCATTTCCATACGCGAGGTGAATGGGCCGGAACCGTCAGGGTCGCTGCCATTCTGTCCATTGCCCTTAGGCCCCATACTGCCAGAGCGGTCAATTACCAGAACCACATCGCTACCGCCAGCCGTTCCGCTTTCCAGGATAGACGCGCTATCGCCGGTGATGGTTGGACCCTGGTCATTGTCGAGGATCGTTCCGGTGGCCGCATTCTGATTGCCGACTGCCAAATTCTCGAACACGTTGTTAGTGTCCGTCACACCCTTGATGGTGGCGGTCAACGATTCGCTGTTTTCAATCCTGGTGTCGTCAACGGTCTGTACAGGGAACGTAACGCTACTTGAACCACCGCCGATAGTCACACTGGTTGGCAGCGAGCCATTCACATCACCAGCGTCCGCAGTACCGCTCCAATCCAGGTTCACGGAGACCGACTTACCACTCGGAACTGTTACGGCATTACCGTCCTTGTCTACCAGCTCAACCTTATAGGTCAGCACACCGCCCTCGGTGACGGAGCCTGTACCAGCAAGGCTGATCTTGGCGAAGACTGTATCGGGCGTGTCAGCAACGGTGGCTGTTGTGCTAGCACCGGCCAGGCTGACGCCCTCGAAGTTACCGCCGTTCACCGCAGTAACCGTTGCAGAGAGGCTGCTGGCGTCTCTGTAGACGTCTTCAACGTTGGTGTTCGGCACGACCAGGGTGCCTTTACCGCTGGCATCCACGTTCACGGTGTAGTCAGTACCACCGACATTGACGGTCAGGGTAGTGGTGCCCTGTGGCGGGTTGCTCAGCTGGAAGTTGAAGGTGACGTTGGCGTCGCCTTCCTTCGCAGCATCAGCGGTCACCGCCACGGTGGTGGTCTGGATCGTGTCAGCAATCGTTGCGGTGCCGGTGGCACTGCTCAGGTCGGTCGCTTCGTAGTTGCCGCCGTTCACCGCCGTAACGGTTGCGGTCAGGTTGCTGGCGTCGGTGTAGACGTCTTCAACGTTGGTGTTCGGTACGACCAGGGTGCCTTTACCGCTGGCATCCACGTTCACGGTGTACTCGGTACCGCCGACGTTGACGGTCAGGGTAGTGGTGCCCTGTGGCGGGTTGCTCAGCTGGAAGTTGAAGGTGACGTTGGTGTCGCCTTCCTTCGCCGGATCCGCAGTGACCGCCACGGTGGTGGTGTCGACGGTGTCCTGGACCTCAGCGGTGCCGGTGGCACCGCTCAGGTCGGTCGCTTCGTAGTTGCCGCCGTTCACTGCGGTGACGGTCGCGGTCAGATCACTGGCGTTGTAGACGTCGTCAACGTTGGTGTTCGGCACGACCAGGGTGCCTTTACCGCTGGCATCCACGTTCACGGTGTAGTCAGTACCACCGACATTGACGGTCAGGGTAGTGGTGCCCTGTGGCGGGTTGCTCAGCTGGAAGTTGAAGGTGACGTTGGCGTCGCCTTCCTTCGCAGCATCAGCGGTCACCGCCACGGTGGTGGTCTGGATCGTGTCAGCAATCGTTGCGGTGCCGGTGGCACTGCTCAGGTCGGTCGCTTCGTAGTTGCCGCCGTTCACCGCCGTAACGGTTGCGGTCAGGTTGCTGGCGTCGGTGTAGACGTCTTCAACGTTGGTGTTCGGTACGACCAGGGTGCCTTTACCGCTGGCATCCACGTTCACGGTGTACTCGGTACCGCCGACGTTGACGGTCAGGGTAGTGGTGCCCTGCGGCGGGTTGCTCAACTGGAAGTTGAAGGTGACGTTGGTGTCGCCTTCCTTCGCCGGATCCGCAGTGACCGCCACGGTGGTGGTGTCGACGGTGTCCTGGACCTCAGCGGTGCCGGTGGCACCGCTCAGGTCGGTCGCTTCGTAGTTGCCGCCGTTCACTGCGGTGACGGTCGCGGTCAGATCACTGGCGTTGTAGACGTCGTCAACGTTGGTGTTCGGCACGACCAGGGTGCCTTTACCGCTGGCATCCACGTTCACGGTGTAGTCAGTACCACCGACATTGACGGTCAGGGTAGTGGTGCCCTGTGGCGGGTTGCTCAGCTGGAAGTTGAAGGTGACGTTGGCGTCGCCTTCCTTCGCAGCATCAGCGGTCACCGCCACGGTGGTGGTCTGGATCGTGTCAGCAATCGTTGCGGTGCCGGTGGCACTGCTCAGGTCGGTCGCTTCGTAGTTGCCGCCGTTCACCGCCGTAACGGTTGCGGTCAGGTTGCTGGCGTCGGTGTAGACGTCTTCAACGTTGGTGTTCGGTACGACCAGGGTGCCTTTACCGCTGGCATCCACGTTCACGGTGTACTCGGTACCGCCGACGTTGACGGTCAGGGTAGTGGTGCCCTGCGGCGGGTTGCTCAACTGGAAGTTGAAGGTGACGTTGGTGTCGCCTTCCTTCGCCGGATCCGCAGTGACCGCCACGGTGGTGGTGTCGACGGTGTCCTGGACCTCAGCGGTGCCGGTGGCACCGCTCAGGTCGGTCGCTTCGTAGTTGCCGCCGTTCACTGCGGTGACGGTCGCGGTCAGATCACTGGCGTTGTAGACGTCGTCAACGTTGGTGTTCGGCACGACCAGGGTGCCTTTACCGCTGGCATCCACGTTCACGGTGTAGTCAGTACCACCGACATTGACGGTCAGGGTAGTGGTGCCCTGTGGCGGGTTGCTCAGCTGGAAGTTGAAGGTGACGTTGGCGTCGCCTTCCTTCGCAGCATCAGCGGTCACCGCCACGGTGGTGGTCTGGATCGTGTCAGCAATCGTTGCGGTGCCGGTGGCACTGCTCAGGTCGGTCGCTTCGTAGTTGCCGCCGTTCACCGCCGTAACGGTTGCGGTCAGGTTGCTGGCGTCGGTGTAGACGTCTTCAACGTTGGTGTTCGGTACGACCAGGGTGCCTTTACCGCTGGCATCCACGTTCACGGTGTACTCGGTACCGCCGACGTTGACGGTCAGGGTAGTGGTGCCCTGCGGCGGGTTGCTCAACTGGAAGTTGAAGGTGACGTTGGTGTCGCCTTCCTTCGCCGGATCCGCAGTGACCGCCACGGTGGTGGTGTCGACGGTGTCCTGGACCTCAGCGGTGCCGGTGGCACCGCTCAGGTCGGTCGCTTCGTAGTTGCCGCCGTTCACTGCGGTGACGGTCGCGGTCAGATCACTGGCGTTGTAGACGTCGTCAACGTTGGTGTTCGGCACGACCAGGGTGCCTTTACCGCTGGCATCCACGTTCACGGTGTAGTCAGTACCACCGACATTGACGGTCAGGGTAGTGGTGCCCTGTGGCGGGTTGCTCAGCTGGAAGTTGAAGGTGACGTTGGCGTCGCCTTCCTTCGCAGCATCAGCGGTCACCGCCACGGTGGTGGTCTGGATCGTGTCAGCAATCGTTGCGGTGCCGGTGGCACTGCTCAGGTCGGTCGCTTCGTAGTTGCCGCCGTTCACCGCCGTAACGGTTGCGGTCAGGTTGCTGGCGTCGGTGTAGACGTCTTCAACGTTGGTGTTCGGTACGACCAGGGTGCCTTTACCGCTGGCATCCACGTTCACGGTGTACTCGGTACCGCCGACGTTGACGGTCAGGGTAGTGGTGCCCTGTGGCGGGTTGCTCAGCTGGAAGTTGAAGGTGACGTTGGTGTCGCCTTCCTTCGCCGGATCCGCAGTGACCGCCACGGTGGTGGTGTCGACGGTGTCCTGGACCTCAGCGGTGCCGGTGGCACCGCTCAGGTCGGTCGCTTCGTAGTTGCCGCCGTTCACTGCGGTGACGGTCGCGGTCAGATCACTGGCGTTGTAGACGTCGTCAACGTTGGTGTTCGGCACGACCAGGGTGCCTTTACCGCTGGCATCCACGTTCACGGTGTAGTCAGTACCACCGACATTGACGGTCAGGGTAGTGGTGCCCTGTGGCGGGTTGCTCAGCTGGAAGTTGAAGGTGACGTTGGCGTCGCCTTCCTTCGCAGCATCAGCGGTCACCGCCACGGTGGTGGTCTGGATCGTGTCAGCAATCGTTGCGGTGCCGGTGGCACTGCTCAGGTCGGTCGCTTCGTAGTTGCCGCCGTTCACCGCCGTAACGGTTGCGGTCAGGTTGCTGGCGTCGGTGTAGACGTCTTCAACGTTGGTGTTCGGTACGACCAGGGTGCCTTTACCGCTGGCATCCACGTTCACGGTGTACTCGGTACCGCCGACGTTGACGGTCAGGGTAGTGGTGCCCTGCGGCGGGTTGCTCAACTGGAAGTTGAAGGTGACGTTGGTGTCGCCTTCCTTCGCCGGATCCGCAGTGACCGCCACGGTGGTGGTGTCGACGGTGTCCTGGACCTCAGCGGTGCCGGTGGCACCGCTCAGGTCGGTCGCTTCGTAGTTGCCGCCGTTCACTGCGGTGACGGTCGCGGTCAGATCACTGGCGTTGTAGACGTCGTCAACGTTGGTGTTCGGCACGACCAGGGTGCCTTTACCGCTGGCATCCACGTTCACGGTGTAGTCAGTACCACCGACATTGACGGTCAGGGTAGTGGTGCCCTGTGGCGGGTTGCTCAGCTGGAAGTTGAAGGTGACGTTGGCGTCGCCTTCCTTCGCAGCATCAGCGGTCACCGCCACGGTGGTGGTCTGGATCGTGTCAGCAATCGTTGCGGTGCCGGTGGCACTGCTCAGGTCGGTCGCTTCGTAGTTGCCGCCGTTCACCGCCGTAACGGTTGCGGTCAGGTTGCTGGCGTCGGTGTAGACGTCTTCAACGTTGGTGTTCGGTACGACCAGGGTGCCTTTACCGCTGGCATCCACGTTCACGGTGTACTCGGTACCGCCGACGTTGACGGTCAGGGTAGTGGTGCCCTGCGGCGGGTTGCTCAACTGGAAGTTGAAGGTGACGTTGGTGTCGCCTTCCTTCGCCGGATCCGCAGTGACCGCCACGGTGGTGGTGTCGACGGTGTCCTGGACCTCAGCGGTGCCGGTGGCACCGCTCAGGTCGGTCGCTTCGTAGTTGCCGCCGTTCACTGCGGTGACGGTCGCGGTCAGATCACTGGCGTTGTAGACGTCGTCAACGTTGGTGTTCGGCACGACCAGGGTGCCTTTACCGCTGGCATCCACGTTCACGGTGTAGTCAGTACCACCGACATTGACGGTCAGGGTAGTGGTGCCCTGTGGCGGGTTGCTCAGCTGGAAGTTGAAGGTGACGTTGGCGTCGCCTTCCTTCGCAGCATCAGCGGTCACCGCCACGGTGGTGGTCTGGATCGTGTCAGCAATCGTTGCGGTGCCGGTGGCACTGCTCAGGTCGGTCGCTTCGTAGTTGCCGCCGTTCACCGCCGTAACGGTTGCGGTCAGGTTGCTGGCGTCGGTGTAGACGTCTTCAACGTTGGTGTTCGGTACGACCAGGGTGCCTTTACCGCTGGCATCCACGTTCACGGTGTACTCGGTACCGCCGACGTTGACGGTCAGGGTAGTGGTGCCCTGCGGCGGGTTGCTCAACTGGAAGTTGAAGGTGACGTTGGTGTCGCCTTCCTTCGCCGGATCCGCAGTGACCGCCACGGTGGTGGTGTCGACGGTGTCCTGGACCTCAGCGGTGCCGGTGGCACCGCTCAGGTCGGTCGCTTCGTAGTTGCCGCCGTTCACTGCGGTGACGGTCGCGGTCAGATCACTGGCGTTGTAGACGTCGTCAACGTTGGTGTTCGGCACGACCAGGGTGCCTTTACCGCTGGCATCCACGTTCACGGTGTAGTCAGTACCACCGACATTGACGGTCAGGGTAGTGGTGCCCTGTGGCGGGTTGCTCAGCTGGAAGTTGAAGGTGACGTTGGCGTCGCCTTCCTTCGCAGCATCAGCGGTCACCGCCACGGTGGTGGTCTGGATCGTGTCAGCAATCGTTGCGGTGCCGGTGGCACTGCTCAGGTCGGTCGCTTCGTAGTTGCCGCCGTTCACCGCCGTAACGGTTGCGGTCAGGTTGCTGGCGTCGGTGTAGACGTCTTCAACGTTGGTGTTCGGTACGACCAGGGTGCCTTTACCGCTGGCATCCACGTTCACGGTGTACTCGGTACCGCCGACGTTGACGGTCAGGGTAGTGGTGCCCTGCGGCGGGTTGCTCAACTGGAAGTTGAAGGTGACGTTGGTGTCGCCTTCCTTCGCCGGATCCGCAGTGACCGCCACGGTGGTGGTGTCGACGGTGTCCTGGACCTCAGCGGTGCCGGTGGCACCGCTCAGGTCGGTCGCTTCGTAGTTGCCGCCGTTCACTGCGGTGACGGTCGCGGTCAGATCACTGGCGTTGTAGACGTCGTCAACGTTGGTGTTCGGCACGACCAGGGTGCCTTTACCGCTGGCATCCACGTTCACGGTGTAGTCAGTACCACCGACATTGACGGTCAGGGTAGTGGTGCCCTGTGGCGGGTTGCTCAGCTGGAAGTTGAAGGTGACGTTGGCGTCGCCTTCCTTCGCAGCATCAGCGGTCACCGCCACGGTGGTGGTCTGGATCGTGTCAGCAATCGTTGCGGTGCCGGTGGCACTGCTCAGGTCGGTCGCTTCGTAGTTGCCGCCGTTCACCGCCGTAACGGTTGCGGTCAGGTTGCTGGCGTCGGTGTAGACGTCTTCAACGTTGGTGTTCGGTACGACCAGGGTGCCTTTACCGCTGGCATCCACGTTCACGGTGTACTCGGTACCGCCGACGTTGACGGTCAGGGTAGTGGTGCCCTGCGGCGGGTTGCTCAACTGGAAGTTGAAGGTGACGTTGGTGTCGCCTTCCTTCGCCGGATCCGCAGTGACCGCCACGGTGGTGGTGTCGACGGTGTCCTGGACCTCAGCGGTGCCGGTGGCACCGCTCAGGTCGGTCGCTTCGTAGTTGCCGCCGTTCACTGCGGTGACGGTCGCGGTCAGATCACTGGCGTTGTAGACGTCGTCAACGTTGGTGTTCGGCACGACCAGGGTGCCTTTACCGCTGGCATCCACGTTCACGGTGTAGTCAGTACCACCGACATTGACGGTCAGGGTAGTGGTGCCCTGTGGCGGGTTGCTCAGCTGGAAGTTGAAGGTGACGTTGGCGTCGCCTTCCTTCGCAGCATCAGCGGTCACCGCCACGGTGGTGGTCTGGATCGTGTCAGCAATCGTTGCGGTGCCGGTGGCACTGCTCAGGTCGGTCGCTTCGTAGTTGCCGCCGTTCACCGCCGTAACGGTTGCGGTCAGGTTGCTGGCGTCGGTGTAGACGTCTTCAACGTTGGTGTTCGGTACGACCAGGGTGCCTTTACCGCTGGCATCCACGTTCACGGTGTACTCGGTACCGCCGACGTTGACGGTCAGGGTAGTGGTGCCCTGCGGCGGGTTGCTCAACTGGAAGTTGAAGGTGACGTTGGTGTCGCCTTCCTTCGCCGGATCCGCAGTGACCGCCACGGTGGTGGTGTCGACGGTGTCCTGGACCTCAGCGGTGCCGGTGGCACCGCTCAGGTCGGTCGCTTCGTAGTTGCCGCCGTTCACTGCGGTGACGGTCGCGGTCAGATCACTGGCGTTGTAGACGTCGTCAACGTTGGTGTTCGGCACGACCAGGGTGCCTTTACCGCTGGCATCCACGTTCACGGTGTAGTCAGTACCACCGACATTGACGGTCAGGGTAGTGGTGCCCTGTGGCGGGTTGCTCAGCTGGAAGTTGAAGGTGACGTTGGCGTCGCCTTCCTTCGCAGCATCAGCGGTCACCGCCACGGTGGTGGTCTGGATCGTGTCAGCAATCGTTGCGGTGCCGGTGGCACTGCTCAGGTCGGTCGCTTCGTAGTTGCCGCCGTTCACCGCCGTAACGGTTGCGGTCAGGTTGCTGGCGTCGGTGTAGACGTCTTCAACGTTGGTGTTCGGTACGACCAGGGTGCCTTTACCGCTGGCATCCACGTTCACGGTGTACTCGGTACCGCCGACGTTGACGGTCAGGGTAGTGGTGCCCTGTGGCGGGTTGCTCAGCTGGAAGTTGAAGGTGACGTTGGTGTCGCCTTCCTTCGCCGGATCCGCAGTGACCGCCACGGTGGTGGTGTCGACGGTGTCCTGGACCTCAGCGGTGCCGGTGGCACCGCTCAGGTCGGTCGCTTCGTAGTTGCCGCCGTTCACTGCGGTGACGGTCGCGGTCAGATCACTGGCGTTGTAGACGTCGTCAACGTTGGTGTTCGGCACGACCAGGGTGCCTTTACCGCTGGCATCCACGTTCACGGTGTAGTCAGTACCACCGACATTGACGGTCAGGGTAGTGGTGCCCTGTGGCGGGTTGCTCAGCTGGAAGTTGAAGGTGACGTTGGCGTCGCCTTCCTTCGCAGCATCAGCGGTCACCGCCACGGTGGTGGTCTGGATCGTGTCAGCAATCGTTGCGGTGCCGGTGGCACTGCTCAGGTCGGTCGCTTCGTAGTTGCCGCCGTTCACCGCCGTAACGGTTGCGGTCAGGTTGCTGGCGTCGGTGTAGACGTCTTCAACGTTGGTGTTCGGTACGACCAGGGTGCCTTTACCGCTGGCATCCACGTTCACGGTGTACTCGGTACCGCCGACGTTGACGGTCAGGGTAGTGGTGCCCTGCGGCGGGTTGCTCAACTGGAAGTTGAAGGTGACGTTGGTGTCGCCTTCCTTCGCCGGATCCGCAGTGACCGCCACGGTGGTGGTGTCGACGGTGTCCTGGACCTCAGCGGTGCCGGTGGCACCGCTCAGGTCGGTCGCTTCGTAGTTGCCGCCGTTCACTGCGGTGACGGTCGCGGTCAGATCACTGGCGTTGTAGACGTCGTCAACGTTGGTGTTCGGCACGACCAGGGTGCCTTTACCGCTGGCATCCACGTTCACGGTGTAGTCAGTACCACCGACATTGACGGTCAGGGTAGTGGTGCCCTGTGGCGGGTTGCTCAGCTGGAAGTTGAAGGTGACGTTGGCGTCGCCTTCCTTCGCAGCATCAGCGGTCACCGCCACGGTGGTGGTCTGGATCGTGTCAGCAATCGTTGCGGTGCCGGTGGCACTGCTCAGGTCGGTCGCTTCGTAGTTGCCGCCGTTCACCGCCGTAACGGTTGCGGTCAGGTTGCTGGCGTCGGTGTAGACGTCTTCAACGTTGGTGTTCGGTACGACCAGGGTGCCTTTACCGCTGGCATCCACGTTCACGGTGTACTCGGTACCGCCGACGTTGACGGTCAGGGTAGTGGTGCCCTGCGGCGGGTTGCTCAACTGGAAGTTGAAGGTGACGTTGGTGTCGCCTTCCTTCGCCGGATCCGCAGTGACCGCCACGGTGGTGATGTCGACGGTGTCCTGGACCTCAGCGGTGCCGGTGGCACCGCTCAGGTCGGTCGCTTCGTAGTTGCCGCCGTTCACTGCGGTGACGGTCGCGGTCAGATCACTGGCGTTGTAGACGTCGTCAACGTTGGTGTTCGGCACGACCAGGGTGCCTTTACCGCTGGCATCCACGTTCACGGTGTAGTCAGTACCACCGACATTGACGGTCAGGGTAGTGGTGCCCTGTGGCGGGTTGCTCAGCTGGAAGTTGAAGGTGACGTTGGCGTCGCCTTCCTTCGCAGCATCAGCGGTCACCGCCACGGTGGTGGTCTGGATCGTGTCAGCAATCGTTGCGGTGCCGGTGGCACTGCTCAGGTCGGTCGCTTCGTAGTTGCCGCCGTTCACCGCCGTAACGGTTGCGGTCAGGTTGCTGGCGTCGGTGTAGACGTCTTCAACGTTGGTGTTCGGTACGACCAGGGTGCCTTTACCGCTGGCATCCACGTTCACGGTGTACTCGGTACCGCCGACGTTGACGGTCAGGGTAGTGGTGCCCTGCGGCGGGTTGCTCAACTGGAAGTTGAAGGTGACGTTGGTGTCGCCTTCCTTCGCCGGATCCGCAGTGACCGCCACGGTGGTGGTGTCGACGGTGTCCTGGACCTCAGCGGTGCCGGTGGCACCGCTCAGGTCGGTCGCTTCGTAGTTGCCGCCGTTCACTGCGGTGACGGTCGCGGTCAGATCACTGGCGTTGTAGACGTCGTCAACGTTGGTGTTCGGCACGACCAGGGTGCCTTTACCGCTGGCATCCACGTTCACGGTGTAGTCAGTACCACCGACATTGACGGTCAGGGTAGTGGTGCCCTGTGGCGGGTTGCTCAGCTGGAAGTTGAAGGTGACGTTGGCGTCGCCTTCCTTCGCAGCATCAGCGGTCACCGCCACGGTGGTGGTCTGGATCGTGTCAGCAATCGTTGCGGTGCCGGTGGCACTGCTCAGGTCGGTCGCTTCGTAGTTGCCGCCGTTCACCGCCGTAACGGTTGCGGTCAGGTTGCTGGCGTCGGTGTAGACGTCTTCAACGTTGGTGTTCGGTACGACCAGGGTGCCTTTACCGCTGGCATCCACGTTCACGGTGTACTCGGTACCGCCGACGTTGACGGTCAGGGTAGTGGTGCCCTGCGGCGGGTTGCTCAACTGGAAGTTGAAGGTGACGTTGGTGTCGCCTTCCTTCGCCGGATCCGCAGTGACCGCCACGGTGGTGATGTCGACGGTGTCCTGGACCTCAGCGGTGCCGGTGGCACCGCTCAGGTCGGTCGCTTCGTAGTTGCCGCCGTTCACTGCGGTGACGGTCGCGGTCAGATCACTGGCGTTGTAGACGTCGTCAACGTTGGTGTTCGGCACGACCAGGGTGCCTTTACCGCTGGCATCCACGTTCACGGTGTAGTCAGTACCACCGACATTGACGGTCAGGGTAGTGGTGCCCTGTGGCGGGTTGCTCAGCTGGAAGTTGAAGGTGACGTTGGCGTCGCCTTCCTTCGCAGCATCAGCGGTCACCGCCACGGTGGTGGTCTGGATCGTGTCAGCAATCGTTGCGGTGCCGGTGGCACTGCTCAGGTCGGTCGCTTCGTAGTTGCCGCCGTTCACCGCCGTAACGGTTGCGGTCAGGTTGCTGGCGTCGGTGTAGACGTCTTCAACGTTGGTGTTCGGTACGACCAGGGTGCCTTTACCGCTGGCATCCACGTTCACGGTGTACTCGGTACCGCCGACGTTGACGGTCAGGGTAGTGGTGCCCTGCGGCGGGTTGCTCAACTGGAAGTTGAAGGTGACGTTGGTGTCGCCTTCCTTCGCCGGATCCGCAGTGACCGCCACGGTGGTGGTGTCGACGGTGTCCTGGACCTCAGCGGTGCCGGTGGCACCGCTCAGGTCGGTCGCTTCGTAGTTGCCGCCGTTCACTGCGGTGACGGTCGCGGTCAGATCACTGGCGTTGTAGACGTCGTCAACGTTGGTGTTCGGCACGACCAGGGTGCCTTTACCGCTGGCATCCACGTTCACGGTGTAGTCAGTACCACCGACATTGACGGTCAGGGTAGTGGTGCCCTGTGGCGGGTTGCTCAGCTGGAAGTTGAAGGTGACGTTGGCGTCGCCTTCCTTCGCAGCATCAGCGGTCACCGCCACGGTGGTGGTCTGGATCGTGTCAGCAATCGTTGCGGTGCCGGTGGCACTGCTCAGGTCGGTCGCTTCGTAGTTGCCGCCGTTCACCGCCGTAACGGTTGCGGTCAGGTTGCTGGCGTCGGTGTAGACGTCTTCAACGTTGGTGTTCGGTACGACCAGGGTGCCTTTACCGCTGGCATCCACGTTCACGGTGTACTCGGTACCGCCGACGTTGACGGTCAGGGTAGTGGTGCCCTGCGGCGGGTTGCTCAACTGGAAGTTGAAGGTGACGTTGGTGTCGCCTTCCTTCGCCGGATCCGCAGTGACCGCCACGGTGGTGGTGTCGACGGTGTCCTGGACCTCAGCGGTGCCGGTGGCACCGCTCAGGTCGGTCGCTTCGTAGTTGCCGCCGTTCACTGCGGTGACGGTCGCGGTCAGATCACTGGCGTTGTAGACGTCGTCAACGTTGGTGTTCGGCACGACCAGGGTGCCTTTACCGCTGGCATCCACGTTCACGGTGTAGTCAGTACCACCGACATTGACGGTCAGGGTAGTGGTGCCCTGTGGCGGGTTGCTCAGCTGGAAGTTGAAGGTGACGTTGGCGTCGCCTTCCTTCGCAGCATCAGCGGTCACCGCCACGGTGGTGGTGTCGATGGTGTCGGTGATCTGGGTGACTGCAGGTGTTGTGCTCGGGGTAACCACCAGGCCACCACCGCCACTGGTGCCAGTGATGGTGGCGGAGATTTCGCTGCCATCGATGTACACCGTGTCATTCGGCGGAATTTCTACGTTGACGCTGCCGGTCAGCTGGCCGGCGCTGATAACAATCACCTGGCCGTTGGACAAGGTGATAGTCAGGTCGGTCAATGGCGCTTGAGTCAGGGTCGCCGTGTAGGTCAACACACCGCCCGCTTCAGTGATGCTCGGGGTAGCGGTAAGGGTCAGGTCGGCGGCACGCAACGGCGTGGTGGCATCAGCAGCCGTATTCAGAACCAGCGGGCCTTGCTCTTGCTGGACAGCGGCCGTCTGGAAGGCCAAGCCTTCGGTAGGGAAGCCAATGGTCGGGTCGACTGAAGCAGCGGTCTCATCGAGCATAACGAAGCTGTGGCCACCACCGACTGCACCGCCACCACCGCCAGCTGCAGTGGGACCTGCCGCCGTGGCTTCCAGCTCAGTGGTCGGGTCAGCACCGGCCGCGATCGCTTGTTGCAACTCGTCAACCGACGGGGCTTGTTGCGCCGTAGCCTCAGCCAGATCGGTGGTGCTGTCTGGAGCATCGGCACTCCACTGCATGTCGCGCCCGAGATCGAGCGTGCGGCCATCAGCCAGTTCCAGGGTTACGGCACCGGCCAGACCGGTCAGTACCTGCTCGCCGACGAACAAACGGTCGCCTTCGATGAGTACACGCTGAATCCCCTCTGGGGAAACCGCGATTACTTGACCAACAATGCTTTTGACAACGGCAACAACACTGCTCATAAGACTCTCCGGACTAACCGTTCAAATTGGCTTCCATGCCCGAGCGACGCTGACTTGCCGCAATCAGATGGAATGTTCTGTGAGGCGTTTTTGACACTGCAACTGTCAAAATAATGACTAAGAAGTTTGGTAATTAACTTAATGCCAAACTATTGACCTTCTGATCGCCATCCTAAACAATCGGATACGTAATGTCACATTGATATTTGAACGGTCACCAGTCTTCCTTCGTACGATCCTAGTAGCATCTCGGAAATTTCCGACGTAAGGTCCGCACGGTTGCCATTATTAAATGCGGCAAGGCCACTTGCTGTGATTTGGGACAAGATGTCCCCGGGAAAAAGTAAATGCGATCGCTCCTTCTGACTGCTCTTCCTTTCACCCTTGCCGCCAGTTTTGTTCAAGCGCAAAGCCTGCCGGAAGCTATGCAGCGCGCTATCGAAGTCCACCCGGAAGTTCAAGCTGGGGTTAACAGCAGAACCGCCGCCGACTATCAATTGCGCGCAGCCCAGGGCGGCTATTTGCCGCGGGTTGATGTATTGGCAGGTTACGGCCGCGAAGGCACCGACAGCCCGAGCACTCGCATCGGTAACCGTAGCAACGATTGGGAAACACTCAACCGTGGCGAAGCCAGTGTGCGTCTTCGACAAATGGTCTTCGACGGCTTCGCCACATCCAGTGAAGTCGGTCGTCAACAAGCCACCGTCAACTCACGCGCCTATGCCCTGATGGGCACGTCCGAGCGCACGGCGCTCAACGTTGCCCAGGTGTATCTGGACGTGCTGACCCGTCGCGACATGGTGCGTCTGGCCGAAGACAACCTGCGCAGCCATGAACGCATCTTCGATCAAATCAAGCTGCGGACCGCACGGGGTGTTGGTCGCCTGGCCGATATGGATCAGGCCGAAGCGCGCCTGGCGCAGGCCCGCAACAACCTGATCACTGAACAAACCAACCTGGCTGACGCACAAACCAACTACCTGAGCGTAGTTGGTCAAATGCCAGACGAAATCAGCACGCCGCCGGCCTTCATCGACATGCTGCCAGCCAGCCTGGATGAAGCACGCCAGCAAATGCTGGAAAGCAGCCCGATCCTGCGATCGGCGGAGTCCGATATCGCCGCTGCAGAGAAGCAGTACGATGCTGCAAAATCGTCGTTCTACCCGCGTTTCGATGCTGAACTGGGGCGCAGTGCCGACAACAACATCGATGGTGTCAGCGGTCATAACAATGACTGGCAGGCCATGCTGCGCATGAGTTTCAACCTGTATGCCGGTGGCAGCAACAAAGCGGACCTGGAGTCCAAGTCCTATCAGGCAAACCAAGCGCTGGATATTCGTAACAATGCCTTGCGCCAGCTCAATGAAGAATTGGGCCTGGCATGGAATGCTATGAACAACGCCAATGCCCAAGTGCCGATTGCGCAGAAGTACGTTGATTACAGCAGCAGTGTTCGCACCGCTTACCAGAAACAGTTCAGCTTGGGCGAGCGTACATTGCTTGACCTGCTCGATAGCGAGAACGAGTTGTTCACCGCCCAGCGCCGCCTGGCAGAGGTGAAGAACAGTCAGCTGTTTACTCAGTATCGAATCAAGGCGACCATTGGCCAGCTCCTCAAGAGCCAGGGCGTTGTGGCGCCAATGGCAACTGTCGTGCAGAACGACATGAAGCCTCAGGTAAACCTGCCCGGCATGAACTGAGGCCAGCCCTCATGTCCAACCGTATTTGCTAAGAGATTGCCGCGTGGAATCAGAAGTCAGTCGAGTCCAGCTCACCCATGATCCACGCAGCCAGCACGACGACCCGTTGCTGGACAGCCTGCTGTCGCTCTGTGTGTTGCACCAGAAACCTGCCAGCCGGGCGATGCTCACCACCGGTTTACCGCTGCCCTCGCAGCGGTTGAGCCCGGAGCTACTGCCTCGCGCCGCTGCCCGGGCAGGCTTGCAAGGTCGCTTGCTGCAACGCAAGCTGGAGCAGATACCCAACATCGCCATGCCGGCGATGTTGCTGCTCAAGGATGGCCGCAGCACGATCCTGCTCGGCTGGGAAAACGAAGGTACTGCACGTCTATTGCTCAGCGAGAGCGACGGCGGTGAGGTACATGTCAGCCGCGAAGCGCTGCTGGCCGATTACAGTGGCCGGGTTTTCTTTGCCCAGCCGCAGCATAAGTTCGACGTCAACCATGGCAACCTGATCCCCAGGGCGCGCTCATGGTTCCGTGACACCCTCAAGCGCTCGCGCTGGCTTTATGCCGACGCCATCGCCGCCAGCCTGGTCATCAACCTGATCGCCATGGCCGCACCGCTGTTCGTGATGAACGTCTACGACCGCGTAGTTCCCAACCAGGCCACCTCGACCCTTTGGGTGCTGGCCATCGGTATTACCGGGGCCTACCTCTTCGACCTGATCCTCAAGGGCCTGCGCAGCCTTTGCCTGGACCTGGCCGGGAAGAAAACCGACCTGATCATCTCCGCCACGCTGTTCGAGCGTATTGTCGGTATGGCAATGAAGTACCGCCCGGCCCGGGTCGGTAGCTTCGCCCAGAACATCCATGAATTTCAGGGCCTGCGCGACTTCCTTGCGTCGCTGACCCTGACCAGCCTGATCGACCTGCCATTCACCCTGCTGATCCTCTTGGTGATCGCCATCATCGGCGGCCATCTGGTCTGGATTCCCATCGTTGCCTTCCCGCTGGCTCTGGGCATTGGCCATGCATTGCAAAAACCGCTGGTTGCAACGCTGGAACGCACCATGGCGCTGGGCTCCGAGCGCCAATCGAGCCTGATCGAAACCCTCGCAGGGCTGGATGCAGTCAAGGTCAACAACGCCGAAAGCGAACGCCAGTACATGTGGGAGCAGACCATCGGTACGCTTAGCCGCCTGGAGCTGCGTGTAAAGGTGCTGTCGGGCCTGGCCATGAACATCACCTTGCTGATCCAGCAGTTGGCCGGCGTGGCGCTGATCTGCTTCGGCGTCTACCAGATCATGGACGGCCACCTCAGCATGGGCGGCCTGATCGCCTGCTACATGCTCAATGGACGCGCCATGGCCCCCCTGAGCCAACTGGCCGGGTTGCTGACCCGTTACCAGCAGGCCAAGGTCACCATGGTCTCGGTTGACCAGATGATGGAGCTGCCGCAAGAGCGCAACTTCGAAGAGCGCCCACTGAGCCGCCAGGTACTGCAAGGTGCCATTGAGTTCCGCGGGGTTGATTTCACCTACCCGAACCAGCAGAACGTTGCGCTCAAGGGCATCAACCTGGTGATCCGGCCAGGCGAGAAGATCGGCATCATCGGCCGTAGCGGCTCAGGCAAGAGCTCGCTGGCCAAGTTGATTGTCGGCCTCTACGAAGCAGACGCCGGCTCGTTGCTGGTCGATGGCGTGGACATCCGTCAGATCGATGTGAGCGAGCTGCGCCACAATATCGGCTATGTCCCTCAGGACATCCAGCTGCTGTCCGGCACATTGCGCGACAACCTGGTCAGCGGTGCCCGCTATATCGAGGACGAAATGGTTCTGCAAGCGGCCGAGCTCTCTGGCGTGCATGAGTTTGCCAGGCTGCACCCGCAGGGCTACGAGCTGCAGGTCGGCGAGCGCGGCCAGAACCTCTCCGGCGGCCAGCGACAGAACGTTGCATTAGGCCGGGCCTTGCTGCTGAACCCACAGATCCTGTTGCTGGACGAGCCGACCAGCGCCATGGACAACACCGGTGAAGAGCGCCTCAAGCAGCGCCTGCAAGCGGTTATCGAGAACAAGACCGTCGTACTGGTCACGCACCGTGCTTCGCTGTTGTCGCTGGTCGACCGGCTGATCGTGATTGATCGCGGGCAGATTGTCGCGGATGGCCCGAAAGCCGCCGTAATGGATGCGCTGAAAAAGGGGCAGATCAGTGTTGCTTAAGTCTGGAGCAGGTCGCATCAAGGACGTACTGAGTAACTACTTCAAAGGCTCGGAGTCGCTCCATGGGCAACCCTTGCCTGAGGTCAACAAAGCCCTGATCGAGGATGCACCGCGCATTGTGCGGCTGACCATCTGGGGCGTAATCGGTTTTTTCCTGTTCATGGGGCTCTGGGCCAACTTCGCGATCATTGATGAAGTGACACGCGGCGATGGCAAGGCCATTCCGTCCTCAAAACTGCAGAAAATCCAGAACCTGGAAGGCGGTATCGTTGCCGAGATCTATGCCCACGAAGGCGAGATTGTCGAAGCCGGCGCGCCACTGCTGCGCCTGGACGATACTCGGTTCGTGTCCAACGTTGGCGAGACAGAAGCCGACCGTTTGGCCATGGCCCTGCGCGTCGAACGCTTGAGCGCCGAGGTCGAGGATCGCCCATTGCATATCGCCGATGAAATCCGCAAAGCCGCGCCCAATCAGGCCAACAACGAGGAATCGTTGTACCAGAGTCGGCGCCAGCAGTTGCAGAACGAGATCGGCGGTTTGCAGGAGCAACTGGTACAGCGCCAGCAGGAACTGCGCGAATTCAGCTCCAAGCAGGCGCAGTACCGCAACAGCCTTCAGCTGCTGCGTCAGGAAATCAACATGTCCGAACCGTTGGTGTCCCAGGGCGCGATTTCTCCGGTTGAGGTGCTACGCCTCAAGCGGGCCGAAGTGGAAAACCGAGGCCAACTGGATGCAACCTCTCTGGCCATCCCACGCGCCGAGTCCGCCATCAAGGAAGTCGAACGCAAGATCGACGAAACCCGTGGCAAGTTCCGCAGCGAGGCCCTGACCCAACTGAACGAAGCCCGCACGGACCTGAGCAAGGCCCAGGCAACCGGCAAGGCGCTGGAGGATCGGGTCAGCCGTACGCTGGTTACTTCGCCGGTGCGCGGTATCGTCAAACAACTGCTGGTCAACACGATTGGTGGCGTCATTCAACCCGGTAGTGATCTTGTCGAGATCGTGCCGCTGGATGACACACTGCTGGTGGAGGCGCGGATCCGTCCACAGGACATCGCCTTCCTCCACCCTGGCCAGGACGCCATGGTGAAGTTCACCGCCTATGACTTCACCATCTATGGCGGGCTGAAAGCCCGGCTGGAGCAGATCGGCGCCGACACTATCACCGACGAAGACGGCAACACGTTCTATGTGATCAAACTGCGTACTGATCGTAGCCACTTGGGCACTGACGAAAAACCGCTGCTGATTATCCCCGGCATGGTCGCATCAGTGGATATCATTACCGGCAAGAAAAGCGTGTTGAGCTACCTGCTCAAGCCGATCATCCGGGCACGGGCCGAGGCCTTGCGCGAGCGTTGATTGGGCTGCGCTGTCCCTGAGCAATTACTGCATGAGCGTGCATCAGGTCAGCGACCTCAATAGCGTTGCCAGCACCGAAGGGCTCATACTGCTGGAGAGCCTGGAACGGATCACCATCAAGGGCAAGGGCACCAGCGCTGATTCACACCGTGTGATATTGGGCGGCGGCCTTGCTCAGGGTTTCAGCAATCTGCTGGCGCAGGCCGATCGGCTGCTCGACGATCAAGCCATCGCCCTGGCTCAACAACCACCAGCGCAACTGCCAGCTATTGCTGACCGTCGCCCTCAGAAGATGCCCATGTGCCAACGGGGCCAGGCTCATGTCCGCCGACAGCGGCGTTTCACGCACCAAGCGCGCCAAACTGTCGCTCACCCAGGCTTGCAGCTCGATTTTATCGGTCTGCCCGAATTGCAGGGCATCGCTGCGCAGGTAAACCTGCAGGTCGAAATCCTCGAGGCCTTCGGTGGCACTGCTGAGAATACTGACCTTGCGAAAGCGATGAACCGCAAACTGGCGAATATCACTATAGGGATCCGCTCGGGCAATCAGGTAGCTGACCTGACCGCGCTGAATCAACGCCAACGGGTTGAGAGTCATCTCGCTGAGTTTGTCGTTATGTGCCGAGTAGTACTGGCACTTCAACTGATACTCCTCCAGCAATGCCTTCTGCACCGTTTCCAGAATGCTGTCGGGCACCTCGGGCGCTTGCATGTTCATGTCGGGGCGAACGCTGGCGACTTTGTCCAGCCAGCGCGCAGCCTTGTTCGCACCGGACAAGTGCTCAAGTTTTTGCCGAGCATGACTGAAGCGCGCATCAAGCACCTTGAGCATGCTCCCCGGTAGCAGTGGCCGTACCGCTTCCTCGACCAACGCCAGGCTCAAGGCTTCGCTGATGCTCAAGCCGCGCAGTTCGACACAGGCGTTTGCCGCCCAATGCCACCCATAGGGAATACTCTTGTCGTTGCGCTCCAGTGGAAAGATCAACGACAGTTCGTTGAGGTCTCGCTCGATACTGCGCTTGCTGATGGTGAAGCCTGCGTCCTGCAATCGGGCGACCAACTCTGCGCTAGTGATGCCGGGGGAACGGCTGGGTAGCTGGCGCAAAAGTTCCCATTGGCGGCTGAGTGTGGCGCGGGTGGTAGCAGAGGGCAAAAGGGTGCGTCCTTGTCTAGACTTGCGCACTAGCATGGCGCCCGCCAACGGATATGGCAAATGGCCATTTATTCAACCAGATCAAGGAAGAGCTGTTGAATCGCTTCACGATGATTGTTCGCGACAGGTTTTGTCGTTGCCTTGCGCAGAATCACATCCCATCACCCCCGCTCTCGGTACTGCGGGTGGTTCAATGAGGATGAACATGTCTGCTGTCAGCAATATCTATCCCTTGCTAGAGCGCCTGTTGCCCACGCGCATCACGCCAGCCCCCGGACGTACCGGCCACTTGTCGCGCCTCTATGCCGGGGTTGGCATGCCCAGCCAACGTGCCGCGCTGGGTGACAGTTTCAGCCTGATAAACAGCCTTGATGAGGCCGCCGACCTGCAGGCGGTGTATACCGACCTGCGCAACCAGGCGCTGGAGGGCAGCATCTCGGCACTCAATGACCTCGGCTGGATCTGGCTCAATGGCAAGTACTGGCGAGCGGATCCGACACTGGCCGGCCACCTGTTGCGCATGGCCGCTTTGCAGGGCAATGCGACAGCATGGTTCAACCTGGCCCAGCAACATTACTTCGGCAAAGGCGTGATGGTGAGCTACGCCTGTGCAGCCGAGTACTACCAGCATGCCTTCGAGCGTGGTTTGGACCATGCTGCAGCGGCACTCGGCGACCTTTACGAGGAAGAGGTCTGCGATACCCATGTGCAGGAGTGGCAAGTCGACCTGCAGCGCGCCTACAAGTGGTTCATGCGCGGAGCCGAACGCGGCGATGCACGCTGCCGTTTTGAAATCGGTTATCGGTTGCTGCATGGCCAACAGGTCGAGACTGACACCAAGGCTGCCTTGTACTGGCTGGAACTCGCCGCAGTCGCCAAGGTGGTACAGGCTGCGGAGGAACTGGCCGTCCATTTCAGCCTGTCGAACGACACCTTGCGCTACCTGTTCTGGCGCGATCAGGCCATTGGCCTGGGCAGCCCCTTGGCGTTGAGCATGAAGCTGGAGGACCAGGTGCGCTCCTGAAACCATTGAGCAAGCGCCTCTTGACGTCGGGGGTGGTGGTCGAAGTATATTGATAGTTAGCAAACTATGAATATCCGCGTGACCGCCCTCCAATGAATCTCGACGCACTGCAACTCAACATCAGCAGCGGTATGGTGGCAGCCGGCCGGCACTGGCGACGGATCTGCCAGGCCACTCTGGCTGGTTACGGTATCTCCGAAGCCTGCGCGGTGCCGCTGCTATTGATCGTGCGCCTGGGCGACGGCGTTCATCAGGTCAAGGTCGCCCAGGCGGCCGGACTGGAAAGCCCCTCCCTGGTGAGGCTGCTCGACCAACTGTGCAGCGCGGGCTTCGTCTGCCGTAGCGAAGATCCCCTCGACCGCCGCGCCAAAGCCTTGAGCCTGACCACCAGTGGCCGAGCCTTGGCCGAAGCCATCGAGGGAGAACTGGTTCGCTTGCGCCGGGAGGTACTGGCGGATCTTCCGGCAGCGGATCTTGAAGCGACTCTGCGGGTATTAAGGGCCTTTGAAGAGGCGGCACAGCGCGCCTCGGGGCAAACCACATGAGTACTTTTTTCAACTCAATGCCGCCTGCGCGCGACTGGTTCTACGGGGTACGAACCTTCGCCGCCTCGATGATCGCACTGTATATCGCCCTGCTCATGCAATTGCCACGGCCCTACTGGGCCATGGCAACGGTTTATATCGTATCCAGCCCATTCGTCGGGCCAACCAGCTCAAAAGCCCTGTACCGGGCCATGGGTACTCTGCTCGGCGCGGCCGGGGCCGTCTTTCTGGTACCCCTGTTGGTACAGGCGCCGGTGCTGCTGACGATCGCCATCGCGCTGTGGACCGGAACCCTGCTCTTCCTTTCCATGCACCTGCGCACCGCTAACAGCTACACCCTGATGCTGGCCGGCTACACCCTGCCAATGATTGCCCTGCCTGTGGTCGACAACCCGCTGGCCGTATTCGATATCGCGTCCTCACGGGCCCAGGAGATTTGCCTGGGCATAGTCTGCGCGGCGGTGGTCGGGGCAGTGTTCTGGCCGCGCCGACTGGCCCCTGTAGTGGTGGGCACGACCAGCAACTGGTTCAATGAAGCCCGTCGGTACAGTGACACGTTCCTCGCCCGGCAGGCCTCGACCGAAACCGTCAGCACCTTGCGCGCCTCGATGGTCGCGACCTTCAACTCGCTGGAAATGATGATCGGCCAACTGGCCCATGAGGGCGCACGCCCACAAACCGTAAAGAACGCCCGCGAGCTGCGTGGTCGCATGATTCACCTGCTACCAGTACTCGACGCACTGGACGACGCACTGCTGGCACTTGAGAAACGCGCCCCGGCGCAGGCTGAACACCTTCAAGCCGTGCTGTTGGAGGCCCGCGACTGGCTGCAAGCCACCGCCGAATCAGCCTCACCAGCACGCTGGTCAGCCTTGCGCACCCGGCTGGAAAACCTGCAACCCGACGCCGCAGCGCTGGACGAGCGGCCCATGCTACTGCTTTCCAATGCCTTGTATCGTCTCACCGAATGGGTCGATCTGTGGCAAGACTGCTGCACGCTGCAACAGGCCATTCGGACCGAGGACCTCTCGCCTTGGCACGCCGTTTATCGACACTGGCGGTTGGGCCGGCTGACACCGTTTTTTGACCGCGGCCTGATGCTCTACTCGGTGTTCTCGACCGTGACCGCGATCATTGCCGCCACGACGTTGTGGATCCTGCTGGGCTGGAACGATGGCGCCAGCGCAGTCATTCTGGCAGCGGTTGCCTGCAGCTTCTTCGCCGCCATGGACGACCCGGCACCACAGATTTATCGGTTTTTCTTCTGGACCACCCTGTCGGTGGTGTTTGCCAGCCTTTACCTGTTTCTGGTGCTGCCCAACCTGCATGACTTCCCGATGCTGGTACTGGCCTTCGCGATCCCGTTCATTTGCGTCGGCACCCTGACCGTCCAGCCGCGCTTCTACCTGGGCACCTTGCTGACCATCGTCAACACGGCCTCGTTCATCAGCATCCAAGGGGCCTACGACGCCGACTTTCTGACCTTCATCAATGCCAACCTTGCGGGCCCCGCTGGCCTGTTGTTCGCCTTCATCTGGACCCTGGTGATGCGCCCGTTCGGTGTCGAGCACGCCGCCCGGCGGCTAACGCGGTTTAGCTGGCACGACATCGTCGGCATGACCCTTCCGGCCACCTTGGCCGAGCACCGCAGGCTGGGCGTGCAAATGCTCGACCGCCTGATGCAGCACCTGCCACGCCTCGGCCAGACCGGACAGGACACCAGCGGTGCCCTGCGTGACTTGCGGGTTGGCCTGAACCTGCTCGACCTGCTGGCCTATATGCCCCGTGCTTCAGCCCAGGCTCGAGCGCAACTTGAACAGGTCGTCACCGAAGTGGGCGCGCATTTCCAGGCCTGCCTGGACGCTCGCCGTCGCCTGCACCCGCCTGAACTGTTGCTGACCAGCATGGAGCGCGCTCGCCAGGCGCTTAACGTGCAGAGCATGGCCGAACACGCCGATGCCCGTCTGCATTTGCTGCATGCCTTGAGCGGTTTGCGTCTGGCCTTGCTGCCAGGCGTGGAAGTCATGCTTGATCCCGCTGCAAACCCACCTCAATTGCCCTATGGCATCGACGGAGCGCCCCTGTGATCGGTGACCTGGATATCAGCGGGGTTTTCCTGCCCACGCTGCTCGTGATGATGCTGGGAACATACCTGCTGTTTCTCGGCCTGCATGCCGTGCTGACACGCATGCATTTCTATCGCCTGGTCTGGCACCGGGCGTTGTTTAACGTCGCCCTCTACGCCGTACTGCTCGGTACGGTAGATCATTTTTTTCGAAGCCTGATGCTGCCATGAAGAAACCTCTATTGACCCTGGGACGCATGGTCCTGACGCTGTTGGTTGTGACGCTGGCGACCGTACTGGTCTGGCAGATGGTGCTGTATTACATGTTCGCGCCCTGGACCCGTGATGGGCACATCCGCGCCGACGTGATCCAGATCGCGCCTGACGTGTCCGGGCTGATCCAGGAGGTCAGCGTGCGTGACAACCAGGTGATCAAGCGTGGCGATGTGCTATTCACCATTGATCAGGACCGCTTCCGCCTGGCCTTGCGCCAGGCCCAGGCCACCCTGGCAGAGCGCAAGGAAACCCTGGCCCAGGCGCAACGTGAGGCCAAGCGTAATCGAGGGTTGGGCAACCTGGTCGCCCAAGAGCAACTGGAAGAGAGCCAGTCACGCGAAGCCCGGGCGCAGTCGGCTATGGCCGAGGCCCAGGTAGCAGTCGATGCGGCGCAGCTCAACCTCGACCGCTCGGTACTGCGCAGCCCGGTGGACGGTTACCTCAACGACCGGGCCCCGCGCGTAAACGAGTTCGTCAGTGCCGGTCGCCCTGTGCTGTCGGTTGTGGACAGCAATTCTTACCACGTCGACGGCTACTTCGAAGAAACCAAGCTTTCCGGCATCAAGGTTGGCCAGGCAGTGGACATTCGCGTCATGGGTGACAACACACGGCTGCGCGGCCATGTACTGAGCATCGCCGCCGGTATCGAAGACCGCGACCGCAGCAGTGGTGCGAACCTGCTGCCCAACGTCAACCCTGCATTCAGTTGGGTACGCCTGGCCCAGCGCATCCCCGTACGCATCGCCTTCGATCAGGTGCCGGATGATTTCCGCATGATCGCCGGGCGCACGGCCACAGTGTCCATCATCGAGGGCAGCGGTCAATGAAGCGGTTGGCATTGCTGAGCATCAGCCTGGTGCTATCGGCCTGCCAGATGGTCGGCCCGGATTACCGTCTGCCCAAGGACGCAGCGGTCAACCGCAGTGACCTGCAAGGCGCGTTGCGCAACGATGCGAACAGCGTGGTCTCCGCACCAGTGCCCGGCAACTGGTGGCAGCTGTATCGCGATGATCGCCTTGACCACCTGGTGCGCGACGCCCTGGCTGCCAACACCGAGCTGCGCGTAGCTGCCGCGAACATCGCCCGGGCCCGCGCCCAGGTCGAGGAAGCACAGGCTCAGGGCGGCTTTCACGCCGGAACGAAACTCGGCGCCCAGCGCCTGCAAGAATCCGGCGAGGCGTTCCTGCTGCCGGAAAAAGTGCCCGTGGCCAATATTGGCGAAGCGATCCTTAGTGCGTCCTACCAGTTCGACCTATGGGGCACCCTCAAGCGCGGTGTAGAAGCAGCCCAGGCCAATGCCGACGCGACCCAGGCCGCCGCTGATACGGCACGAATCACGGTGGTCGCCGACGTAGTGCGCGCCTATACCCAAGTGTGTGCCGCCAACGAAGAGCTGCACATCGCCCAGACCTCACTGGACCTGCAGGAGCAAAGCCTGAGCCTGACCCAACGCCTGCGCGATGCCGGGCGTGGCGACGAAACCCAGGTCACGCGCTCGCAGACCCAGTTCAAATCCCTGCGCGCCGAACTGCCGCGCTATCAGGCAGCACGCGAAGCCGGTCTGTTTACCCTGTCGATGCTGCTGGCCAAGCCTGTCGACCAGCTACCGGCCGGCACCGCAACCTGTGCCGAACTGCCCCACATCGCCCAGTTGTTGCCCGTAGGTGATGGGGCCGCGCTGCTCAAGCGACGCCCTGATGTACGCCAGGCCGAGCGTGGCCTCGCGGCCGCCACCGCCACCATCGGGATCGCCACCGGCCAGCTGTATCCGGACATCAGCATTGGCGCTCAAGTTGGCACCATCGGTATTCTGGAAAACCTCGGTACGCCGGCAACCAACCGCTGGGGTTTTGGTCCGCTGTTGACCTGGAACGTACCGACCAACGGTACTCGGGCACGTATCCGCGAAGCCGAGGCCTCGACCCAAGCGGCCCTGGCACGCTTTGACGGCGTGGTGCTCAACGCCATCCGCGAAACCCAGACCAGCCTTGCCCAGTACAGCGCCCTGCTGGAGCGGCGTGATGCCTTGGCAGAGGCCGAACGCTCGGCGCAATTGGCTGCAGATCAAACGCATCGTTTCTATCAGGCCGGTCGCGCGTCGTTCCTTGCCGACCTGCAGGCGACCCGCACTTACACGGATATGCGCGCCCAACTGGCGGCTGCCAACACTCAGGTCGCCTTGGGGCAGATCGGGTTGTTCCTCGCGCTGGGTGGGGGCTGGGAAGGCACTGGCGATGCACGCGCCGCGCAACCCTCGGCAGCACACTGATGCCCTCAGGTTTTATCCATCATTCCCTTGAACAGCTCCAACGGCAGCGGGAAGACGATGGTCGATGACTTGTCCCCGGCAATGCTGCCAAGGGTCTGCATATAGCGCAGTTGCATGGCGCCGGACTGGCGCCCCAGCATTTCGGCAGCCTGCATGAGTTTCTCTGACGCCTGCAACTCGCCTTCAGCATGAATCACCTTGGCCCGTCGCTCACGCTCGGCTTCGGCTTGACGGGCTATGGCGCGAATCATCGACTCATTCAGGTCGACATGCTTGATCTCGACGTTTGCCACCTTGATGCCCCAGGCATCGGTCTGGGCATCAAGCACCTGACGGATGTCCAGGTTGAGTCGCTCGCGTTCAGCCAGCAGTTCGTCCAGTTCATGCTTGCCCAGTACCGCACGCAAGGTGGTCTGGGCCAGTTGGCTGGTAGCGGCGAAGTAGTCCTCGACCTGAATGATTGCCTTTTGAGCATCCAGCACACGGAAGTAGAGCACCGCATTGACCTTGACCGAGACGTTGTCGCGGGTGATCACATCCTGGGGCGGTACGTCGTGAACCACGGTTCGCAAATCGACCCTGACCATCTGTTGCACGCCCGGAATCAGCAGAATCAGCCCCGGCCCTTTGACCTGCCAGAACCGGCCCAACTGAAACACGACGCCGCGTTCGTACTCGCGCAGAATGCGAAAGGCTGAAAACAACAGCAGCATGATCAACCCAAACAGCGCAGCAAAACCCAGTTGCAGGAACATGCTCACTCTCCTTGCGCCGGTTGTTCGGCGGCAGCACTAACCTCCAGCAGCACGCCGTTGCGTGCCACCACCCGAACCCGCTGCCCGGCGTGCAAAGGCGTCTGGCACTGTGCCTGCCACTGCTCGCCCTGGGCCTGTACACAGCCCATACAAGGGTCTGTGGCCTGCACGTCGGTGACCCTCACCACGCTACCCACAAGGCCGGCATCTCCACTGACCAGTGCACGCCTTCTGGCCCTGAGCGCCATACCGATCAACCCGCTCAACAACAACGCTGCGAACAGGGCCAACCCCAGTATCAGAGGCAAGGGAATGCCAAAGCCGGGCACATCGGTGTCCATCAGAATGACAGCGCCCGCCACAAACGCGGCAATACCCCCAAAGCCGATGACCCCAAAGCTGGGCAAGAACGCTTCTGCAATCATGAATGCCAGCCCCAGCATGATCAGGCCAACGCCGGCATAGTTCACCGGCAACAACTGCAACGCGTACAAACCCAACAACAGGCAGATGCCACCCACCACGCCGCCTACACCGGAACCCGGGTTCATGAACTCGAACATCAGCCCGTAGACACCGACGGTGATCAGCACCAGCGCCACACTGGGGCTGGTGATGACCGCCAGCAGTCGGGTACGCCACTCGGGTTGGCGCTCAATCAGCGGCGCCTGGGTGGTCTGCAACACGACGGCCTGGCCTGCAGCCTCAAGGCTCTTGCCATCGAGTTGGCGCAACAGGTCTGGCACATCAGTGGCCACACGATCGATCACCTTTAGCCGCAACGCTTCGCTGGCGGGCAGACTGACCGCATCACGGACGGCCTTTTCCGCCCACTCGACATTCCGCCCGCGCAATTGCGCCAGGCTGCGAATGTAAGCGGCGGCATCATTGATCTGTTTGTGGAGCAGGGTGTCGCCAGGATCTAAGGGCGCCTTCTTGTCGCTACTGGGGGCAGCGGGCGGCGCGCCCGGTGCGCCGCCAATCTGCACCGGTGTGGCCGCACCAAGATTGGTTCCCGGGGCCATCGCCGCGACATGGCTGGCATAGAGAATGTAGGTACCCGCGCTAGCCGCCCGAGCCCCACTGGGCGAAACAAAGGTGGCCACCGGTACCGGGCTGGCGAGGATCGCCTTGATAATGGTACGCATCGAGCTGTCCAGGCCACCCGGGGTGTCCAGCTCAATCACAACCAGTTGAGCACTCAATGCCTGAGCCTGGGCCAGCCCCCTCACCAGATAGTCGGCAGAAGCCGGACCAATGGCATCGTCTACACGCAAGAGCAGCACCGGGCTACCAGGCGCACTCTGCCCCCTCGACATAACGACGAGCATCAGCAGCAGAAGCATGCGCCACCAGCGGCGAGCGTTCACCCGGTCACACCTGGCTTATATGTGTGAATTAAGTTTAGTCCGGCAACCCACAACAGCACCGCCTAAACTTTCCACAGGGGGACAAACTAACCGAGGCCTGTAATGGCATAACGCCTGGACTGGGCCTGGAGGTGCATCATGCGTATGGCAAGAACCGTGCAGCAGCGCCTGGACACGGCCGGCTGCGATTACGACATCGTTCCTCACCCACACTCAGCGACCAGCCTTGAGTCTGCACGCACTGCAGGTGTCCCCGCCGAGCGGGTCGCCAAATCAGTCATGCTCGACGACCGTCACGGGCACTACCTGATGGCTGTACTACCGGCCAACCGTCATCTGGACATGAGCAAGGTGCGCGCCACCGGCCCTTGGCAACTGACCCGAGAAAGTGGCCTGCCACACCTGTTCGGCGACTGTGAGCGCGGCGCCATTCCAGCGTTGGGCGATGCCTACGAAATCAAAATGCTGCTCGACCCGACGTTGACCCGTCAGGGCGATATCTACCTGGAAGCAGGCAACCACGATTATCTGGTTCACATGAGCATGGATCAGTACCTGAAACTGGTGCCAAAGGCCGAAGTGCGCGAGGTCTGCTGATGATCTCCAACCCACCGCCAGGCGGGCACTGTCATTAGTCTGCCTGGCCCAAGGAGCGAACCATGGAATCAACTACCCATAGCCTTCCCTCACTGTTCAAACAATTGGGCTTGGCTGACGATGCGCTGAGCATTGACCAGTTCATTACCAGCCACTCCCCCCTGAAATCCGATATAGCGCTCGCAGATGCGCTGTTCTGGACAGCGTCGCAACGCGATTTTTTGCGCGATGAAATCCTTGAGGACGCCGACTGGGCCGAAGTGATCGACCAGCTCAGTCTGGCACTGCGAAAAATGCGCTGAGCGGCAACGGATATCGGCGAGTGGCGTTGCTATGCTCAAAACAACAACACGGGGACAGCGCCAATGAAAGATCCCTATGCACCCGGCTTCTGGTGCGCGGTAACCGCCTTGGTATTGCTCACCGCCGGTTATTTCTATGGCATACGCGACGCTTACGAACTGGCAGAGGCCGAACTGTTCCTGTTCGGCGCCGCTGCCGTGATCGCGGCAATGGCACTGACGTCATTGGCCTGGACCTCCTGGCAGCAGTTGAAAACGCGCAAGCGCCAATTGGCTCAGGGCCGCACACTGGTTGCCATCTGGAACACCAAGGTGGCGCTGCGCCGCGTCGAGACCGTCTTTGACCGCTATTTCTGGGGCAGCTATTGGCAACCCGGACGGACCTTTCAGGAGGTCATGGGCGAACTGGAGGGCACGCCACTGGAGCAAAGCCTGGAAGCCTTGAAACGCCAGTGCCGCGAGCTTGACCAGGAAATCCAGGACTCCCGTTGGCACTGGCTGAACAATGCTCGGGAGCTCTCCAGTGTGGCCACCGCGATGGCCCGCGAGCGCTATCAACTGGACCTGTGCGATTCACAGCAAAGTGCGGGACGGGGTGCGGCAGTACTCAACCGCGACCTGGAAGTGCTGGTGTACACCTGGTCAGCGCGCCTGCGCAGCTTTGATCACCAACTCGATGAGCTGGAAGGCGAGTACCGTTAGCGTACTCGCCCCGCCGCGGTACTACTTCCAGGGTGCCGGTTCGCCGACCAATTGCCCCTGAATACCCTGAATGGCCATTTCACGCAGCACATTGAGCTCACCTTCGGTTTCAACGCGCTCGGCAATCAACGGCAAGTCGATACTGTGTGCTGCGCGCTGGATCGCCTCGATGAACAGGCGCTTGTGCTGTTCCTGATCAATGGCGCGAATATAGCTGCCGTCGATTTTCAGGTAGGCCAACCCCAGATTCGCAAGGTTGCCGATCATGCTGAAGCGCCCGCCAAAGCGCTGCAGGCTCAGGCTGAAACCCAGACTGCGAAGGCGTCGGGTCAATTGCTCCAGCACGGACTGCTCGGGAAGCTGCTCTTCCCCGATTTCTAGCGTCAGACGTTGGCCCAGTGCCGGATACTGCCCCAACAATTCATAGACCCGTTGCAAGGCCTTTGGATCAGCCAGGGTTGCCGCCGACAGGTTCAGCGCCAAGGCGTAGCCGTGGTCGCCCATTTGCTTGAGCACGAGCTCCAACATCAACAGGTCGAGCCTCGCCGACCAGCCAAAGCGCTCCAGCCAGGGCAAAAAGCGACCGGCAGCGATGGTTTGACCCTGAGCGTCGAGCAAGCGCGACAACACTTTGTAGTGCAGTACACGCTCAAGGTCTTCCGACGCCACAACCGGTTGGAAGAACAACTGGAAACGCCCCTGACTCAAAGCATCATCCAGCAAGGTATGCCAACCATGATGGGTATCACCTGTTTGCGGCGCAGTACCCTGTTCAAGGCACACCCAACTCGGCTCAACCTGGGCCTCGGCGCGAGCCAGGGCCTCATCAGCCAATTTCAACAGTGCCTGCGGGTCATCACCCGGGCTGTAAGGCGCAAGGCCGATACAGGCCACCGTGCTCACGTCGGTCGCACCGGTCGCACTAAGGCTCTGCAACGTGACCTCAAGCGCCTGCGCCAACTGCACGGCCTCTTCATGCACCATGCCCGGCGCCAGCACGGCGAACTCGCCGCCGCGGCTGCGGGTAATCAGGTTGTTGGTTTCCGGGTAATTGGCACAGGCACGTTTCAGCTGCTGCCCGACCGCTTGCAGCAACTGATCAGTCCGTTGCCCACCCAAACGCTGGTTGAGCCCCGCCAGATCCTTGACCCTCAGCAACAGCAGGTAGCCCGCTCGCGCCTCTTCCAGGTTACTGACCTTGGCGTTGAGTTGCATCTCGAAATAGCGGCGGTTGGCCAGCCCGGTGAGACTGTCCTGGTATGACTCAATCCGCAGTTTCTCGCTGCGCTCGGTCTGCTCCAGAAACAGCGCCTTGAGCTTATCGACCATCTGGTTCATTGCCTGGACAACGCGACGCAGTTCAGGTGTACGCGGCAGTTCGGGCAAGCTCAGGAACTCTCGCCGTGCAATGGCTTGGGACTGGGCAACCATATAGTCCAACGGCTTGAGTTGGCGACGTAACAACATCGCGCCCAACAATGCACTCAGCGCACCACAGAGCAGCAGCCAACCCAGGCTACCCAATGCACTCTGCCAGAGCTTGGCCAGGGCAAACATCGGGTGACTGACCACCTCGACACGCGCCGCCTGCTGCCAACCCCGGCTGACGATCGCATCGCCGCCCGCAGCCTCCAGGCCTATGAGACGGATGAACCAGCGTGGCACGCTGCCAGCTTCCGGCTCGGCATGGCGCTCAACCAACAGGGCGTCAGAGGTCAGGTCTACTACCCGGATGCTGGAATAGTAACCACTGTCGAATATCGAGCTGACCATCAACTCGACCATTGCCGGGTCATCAATGTTCGGTGTCAGCGACAATGCCAACGCCGTCGCCGCATCCTGGGCATGCGAGCGCAGTTGGTTGACGTACTGACTGCGCGAGCTTTCCAGACTAACCATGAAACTGCCGGTGAAGGCGACCACCAGGAACAGGCAGATGGCAAGCAACAATTGTTTGAACAGTGACATCTACGCTCCTTAGTAAACCGGCTCGGCCGGGAAACCTTCGGCCTGCATCTTCTTCAATAGATCCTGCCAACGGGACAAACGCTTGGTATCGCCCACCTTCTTGTTACCCTTGGCCCCCGCCAGCCAGAGCCCCTCGCCGTTGAATGCATAGACCGGCAACAGGTCGGCACGCTGGCTGGCGGGCTTGATCGCATCGATCAGGCTATCCAGTACCAGCGGCATGGCGTCTGGGTTCGAATAATAGGTCAAAACCATATGCGCGCGGTTCTGGCGCAGCGCCTTGACGTAGGTAATACGCAGCTTTTCGCTGGGAACCCCAAGCCGGCGCAAGCTGAAATACTTGGCAATCGCATAGTCCTCGCAATCACCGGCACCCTTGATCAGCGACTGGATTGGGGTAGCCCAATAATCCACTTCACGCCAAAGGTCGATATCTTCCTCATAGCGCAGCTGACGGTTGAAGAACTGATTGACCACATTGAGGCGCTCGACCTCACTCAGTTGCTTCTGCGTAGCCAACAACTGTTGCCAGGCATCGATACGCCCTTGGCCTGCCCCCAGTGGGCCGTACAAGGCCTGAGCTCGTCGACTGATCTGGGAGAAATCCCAGTCCGCACGCAAGCCGCCCAGCAACATGCAGCCAAGCAGCAAGGCCAGACCAAACCGGCGCATGATCAGATGAAAAGCCCAACGTTTCGCCAATGCGAATAACCCGTGCAGACCTGAGGGAACCGGATGGTGCGACTTGCTCGATGAAAAAACAATGGCCGACTGAGATCACACTGCTATTACTGTGCAACTACCCAGAAAATACCGGCATTCTGTCCGCTTCCCTTGGGCAAAAACTTCATTCACGATAGTCGTTGAATCGGCAACAGCGCACTTGTTGCAGGGCCGCATAAAGTGTTGTCGCTGTGGTTCACAGCCGGTTTGACAAGTAAATTTTCAATCACTAGTGTAGATTGGATCCAAGATCCAAAAAAGCACACCGACATCAGGGTAGAGTCCGCGTGGCCGAAAAGTCCAAACTCTTGAGTGAAATACTCGGTGGCGAGCAGGTTCCGCCGCATCTCGCTCGCAGTGTGATCGAAGAACGGCTGCGCAGCGCCATCATCGAAGGGCGACTCGCACCCGGAGTGGCCTTGCGCCAACAGGAACTGGCAACGTTGTTCGGCGTCAGCCGCATGCCCGTTCGCGAGGCATTACGCCAATTGGAAGCACAGTCATTGTTGCAGGTGGTAGCCCATAAGGGGGCCGTGGTTGCACCGTTGATCGGTGAGGATGCGGTGGACACCTATGCGCTACGGGTCATTCTGGAAGCTGAGGCGTTACGCCAGTCGATCCCACTGCTTGATGCCGACGATATCGCGCAGGCACGTCACTACATCGAACTGTTGGAGACCGAAACCCGATATGCAGAGATCGGTCGTCTGAACCGCCTGTTTCACATGTCTCTCTACCACAAGGCACCCAACCAGAAACTGCTGCGCCTGATTGAAAACGAACTCAATGAAGAAGAACGCTTCCTGCGTTTCCATCTTTCGTCCATGGGGCTGGGCAAACTGACCCAGGACGATCACCGCGGGTTAGTGGAAGCGGCCAATGACAAAGCCGTTGAAGAGGCCGTCAGTATTCTGCAGAAGCACTTGAACAAAGCCGCCGTAACAATGAAAAACTACCTGAGCAAGCAACGAAACGATTGATCCCGCAGCGTGCGCCTTACAGAGACTGGCGCGGGGCTGCAGTACTGCTTCAGGGAAGTCTTGAGCGCAAGGAAATGCAGTGCACGCCCATACGCCACAACAGCTTACGCCCCTACCGTGCGCACAGCCCGGCTCAATTGTGCTGATCTGCTTCGCCAACAGCGCGAGTAGCCTGGTGCACTATCAGCGCTGGCAGAACGACCTGAACGATCACATTGAGCTGGCGCCAATAGATGTATCAGGCTACGGTGCGACCGCAGGCGGCTCTGGCACTGAGGACCTTTGCGAGCAATTGTTTGAGCGTTTGCAGGCCTATCTACGCCGACCTCATGCGCTGTTTGGTCATAATGACGGCGCGCACCTGGCCTTCGAGATCGCCAAGCGAATGCAACACGTCAGTCCGCGCTTGACCCGTCATCTGTTCGTTTCAATGTGCGATAGCCCAGCAACCTCGCCATGCCAGACCGCGCATAGCCTTCAAGTACCCGTCACTGCGCTTTATCCGCCAGGCAGTCTGAAACGCATACTGGGCTGGCGAGACTACATTTGCCGTGAGCTGGAACTTATCGAGTTGCCCAGCACGCAACTCGACGATCCGAAGCTGCAGCAGCGTCTGATGCAAATCATCAATACCCACTTGGGGCTGCTCAGCCTCTAATCCTGCTTCGCTGTCACCCATCAACGACATCCCCTCTTACACCTCCTTTTCCTCCAGGCCGGCAGCCAGACATGGCAGTGCCGCCATTTTGAGCACACTCTTAGCAGCAGACGGCCGCTGATCGCCAAGGGTGGACCTGGTCGTCTGTGCGTTATGGATCAACAGAAGGAGTTCGACCACGGGCAAGGACCGATACCGATCAGCCGCCCCTCATAGTTCATATGTAACTTCCCCACCACATCAGTGCGTCGAGCGAAACAATCGCTCAATAACTTTATTTCGATCCAACTGCATCGAAAGGATCGCACTCATCCAAATAAAACTTAACTTAAAAGTTTTATAGAAGACCTTATTTGCAAATAATAAGCGCGCCATTAATTAATTTAAAAAACACTTGCAGACAACTTTGAAGTTGCTTTAGTTTTTTCCCTGCCAACTGCATAAGCGTTGGCACTGTGGGCCCACAAGGGCCTGAATAAAGCCACGACGGGCTTATATACAGCGATCGCCATTATCGGACTTTTCGTTCGACGGCCTCGCTCGGCCTGAAGAAAACAATTCATGCCCCACTCACAACATTGTCCAATTAAGGAACCATCATGACCCCACTCAAATGTTTACTCAGTGAAAAGAAGGCCGTGCTTGCCGCGCACCCCATCTTCGCCGAAATAGACTCATTACCCGTGTTACAACGGTTCATGGAAACCCATGTCTTTGCCGTCTGGGACTTCATGTCACTCACCAAGCGGCTACAACAAGAACTGACCTGTGTACAACTACCCTGGTTACCACCCGCTGACCCCAAGGCGGCTCGCCTGATCAATGAAATCGTTTTAGGCGAGGAGTCCGATAACCGGCTGGTGCACGGTCATTACAGCCACTTTGAGCTGTATCTGGACGCCATGCGCGAAGTCGGCGCCAGCACGCTCGCTATCGAGCAGTTCGTGCGCCTGCAGCGCGAGGGCATGGGTTATGCCAGTGCCTTGGGCCGTGTCGCTGCCAGCGATGCCGCCAAGCAGTTCGTCTGCAACACCCTCGAAACCGCCATGAATGCCCCCGCCCATGCAGTCGCAGCAGCGTTCCTGCATGGCCGCGAAAGCGTGATTCCAGGTATGTTCCAGCGAATTCTGGATGATTGGGGAATTACTGCAGAACAGGCCCCGACCTTCCGTTACTACCTGCAACGGCATATCGAAGTGGACTCGGAAGACCACGGGCCAGCAGCCAAGCAGTTGCTCGCGCGGTTAGTAAACAACGACCCCCGACATGAGAGCGAGATGTATGAAGCTGCCATTGCTGCAGTGGAGAGTCGCATTGCCCTCTGGGACCGCCTGCGTGACGCGATGCACGCTGAAACTGCCGAGGCCAGCGTATGAATGCTATCGACTACCAGTCGTTCGCTACGGTCTGGGAAGACCGAGCAACGATACGCACCCGCCCACGGCGAATACTGGAGAACGACGACCGACTGATTTATCCGTTGAGCCGTCAGCCACTGGTGCTGGGTGCCACGTTCATGCGCGAGTGCTCGCAATGGCGCGACTTCGTGCTGGTGCAAAGTCTCTACAAGTTCATCAACGATGTAGTGATCTTCGAAACCGAGATCGTCGACCGCACAGCGCGCGCCATTGCCAAGAACCGCTTCGCGATCCGCTTTCCTTTTGCCTGCCGCTACGACGCCATGACGGTGGTCGTTGATGAGGACTACCACGCTCTGGTGGCAATGGATTTCATGCAACAGACCGTGGCGCTGACCGGCATTGAGCCGATCGATCTACCCAACGAAATTGAACTGAGCCGCGCTATTCCGGCGGCCCTGACCCTGGTGCCAGAACACCTGCGAGATGCGCTTGAACTGATTTGCGTGGCCATCGCCGAGAACACGCTGACCAATGATGTGGCGGCCTTTGCCCGCGACGACACGGTCAAGCCATCAATCAAGGGCCTGATGGCGGATCACCTGCTCGACGAAGGCCGTCATTCGACGTTCTGGGCGCGGCTGGTACGCCTCTACTGGCAGAGCGCACCGGAAGAGGACCGTAACTGTATCGCCCAGATACTGCCGGTGTTCATTCGCCAGTACCTCACCAACGAGATCCAAAAGGCCTTCGACTTCAACGTGATTAAACACCTTCAGGTGTCTGAAAGCGTGCGCACAGCGCTTAACGAGGAGGTGCTGAGCATGGTTTATCCGATCAATCAGCAACACCCACTACTGGGCAACATCCTGCGCTTTTTCCGCAGCAGCTCAATGCTCGACTCGCCGTGCGTGCAACACGCGCTGGCCGATTACCACGTCGAGACAAGGAGACCGTCATGAAACGCCTCGATATTTTACTGGTAGGCACCAGCCCGGCACTGG
Source organism: Pseudomonas sp. HLS-6 (assembly GCF_002753995.1). Classification (NCBI taxonomy): domain Bacteria; kingdom Pseudomonadati; phylum Pseudomonadota; class Gammaproteobacteria; order Pseudomonadales; family Pseudomonadaceae; genus Pseudomonas; species Pseudomonas sp. HLS-6. Next base: position 165,878 of record NZ_CP024478.1, on the reverse strand, counting down.
CTGCACTGCACGCTGAGCTGGAGCAACATGGTCACGTCCTTTACCTGGCGACAGATCTGTCTACACCAGAGCAGCCGTTACAGGTGGCTCCACAATTGGTCATCGAAGATGGCAGCTTGCCCCTTCCGTATGCTGCAGAAACAGGTGTTTCCGGTTGCACCTTCCTGAGCCTGCGGCTGGGTAGCAGCACTGACACACAGGACCTGCTACCGGGCCTGGAGCTGCGCTGCTGGACAGGCAGCCGCAAAGCCCAACGGCTGATTGCACACGAAGTGCTGCCGATGGAGCCTTCAGGCAATGGTCAGCAACTGCGTCTGCAAGCCATTGCCCGCCTTCAGTCACTGGTTGCGCTGCAGGTCGGGCGCCTCTCGCGCAACCCCGACTACTTGCTTGAAACGCCCACCATCAGTGGTGCTCAGTTCGCCCATGAACACGGCCTGATGTGGCTGGAACAACTGGCATTTGTTCATCTCTTCAATAGCACCCGGGATGAACAGTTACTCAAGCGCGCGGATGTGCCTGTCATCGAACGGCTGGAGCGCAGTTTTAAGGTCTTTGCCGATAACCCGGCGCTGAACCTCAATGGTCATCGTCTCAGTTATGCCCAGTTGCACGCTCAGGCATTGGCCATTCAACAGCAGTTGATCCCTCACCTGCCAGCGCACTGGGCGCAACCACCGGTGATCGCCATCTGCTTGCCCAAGTCACTGGCACTCTATGCCAGTTTGCTCGCCGTATTGGGCTGCGCGGCGGTGTACCTGCCGATGGACCCCAACCACCCTGCCGAGCGTCTTCAGTACATTCTCGACAATGCCGGCGCAACACTGCTGATTCACGATGCCAGCTTCAGTCCCAACCGGGCGGGCCTACCCACACTGGATCTGAGCCAATTACCCGCGGCACCGCAAACGCCCCTGTCCAGCCTGATACGCATACGCGCACAGAGCGAAGCACCCAGTGTGGCCATTTACACCTCAGGTACCACCGGCCACCCAAAAGGGGTTCTACTCAGCCAACGTAATCTGAGCCACTTCCAGCATTGGTATGCCGAGCATGTGCAACTCGAGACACACAGCCGAGTGCTGCAATTTTCGACCATCAACTTCGATGCATCGTTACTGGACATCCTGCCTACGTGGGCCTGTGGCGCCGAATTGGTCATCCCTGATGAAGACCAGCGGCGTGACCCACAACGCCTGCTTGAGCTGATACAGCGAGAAGCTGTCACTCATGCCTTTCTGCCACCGGCTTTACTGAGCATCCTGCCGCTGAAGCAGATGAGGGGCGTGAGCCACCTGATAACCGGTGGCGATGTCTGCGAACCAGAAGTGATCGAGCACCTGGCCGAACAGTGCTGTTTCCACAACATCTACGGGCCAACCGAAACCACCGTACTGGCAACTACGCGTGTATTCGCCTGCCGGGACAACAACCGCAACTTGGGTCGCCCCATCGCCAACTGTGAAATTTTCATCCTCGACGAACACCTGCAACCCGTGGCCGAGCAAACACCAGGTGAGTTGTACATCGCAGGACCGGGCGTGGGCTTAGGTTACTTGGGTAATCCGCAGTTAAACGCCGAACGCTTTCTGCTGCTGGACCTGCCCGACGGCAGACAACTGCGCGTCTATCGCACGGGCGATGTGGGCAAGTGGACGGAGCACGGTATCGAAATCTGCGGTCGCCGGGACAATCAGGTAAAGATCCGCGGCTTCCGCGTTGAACCGGAAGAGGTCGAGCATTGCCTGCGTGCCAGCAAGCTCTACCGTCAGGTTGCCGTCGTGGTCGATCAGCAACGCCGCTTGCTGGCTTTTGCCGCCCAGCCACGGCAGGCAGACGCCAAGGTGGCGTTGCGCAGATACGCCGAGCAGCAACTACCTGATTACATGTGTCCAGCGTTCTATCAGGAACTGCCAAACATGCCCTATACGGCCAACGGCAAAATAGACCGTCAGGCCCTGCGTGTGCGCCCTGTTCAACTGGGGCCGCAAAACACCCATGTGGCACCGCGAAACGATTGTGAACAGCGTGTACTCAGGATCTGGAGCGCGCTACTGGAGTTGCCCGCAGACCATATCTCCTGCACCGACAGTTTCTTCAACCTGGGTGGCCATTCGATTCTGTTGTCGCGCCTGCTATTGGAAGTTCGCGAAACGTTTGGTCGCAGTATCCCAATCAACCGTTTTATCGAAATGCCAACCTTGCAACGCATGGCAATGCTGCTAGGCGACGAAGATAACGAGACCAGCACGCTTGACCCTCAAGCACGGTCCGATGCTGAACGTGCGCTAGACCTTCAGGTGCAACCAATAGACTGCCTTGGCGATGTACACAAGGTCGTCGTCACCGGTGCCAACAGCTTCCTTGGTGTGCATATCGTCGAGGCCCTCCTGGACTGGGGCGCTAGCGAAGTGGCCTGCCTTGTGAGACGTAACGCAACCCACTCAGCGGAGGAACGTTTTACTCAGGCCGTGACCGAGAACCAGCTACAAGGCTTGGACCTGAACCGCGTGAGGGTTTTTGAAGCCGACCTGCGCCAACCGAAGCTTGGACTTAATGAGGCGGACTACGACTACCTTGACCGCCATTACGGGGCTTTGATCCACAACGGCGCGCACGTCAACCATGTGCTTGATTATCAGGCGCTGGCCGCAGACAACGTCGAACCCTTGTTTGCCTGCCTGCGCTTGTGCGAAGGGCAACGAAAAAAGATCTTCAACTTTGTCTCAACGCTCTCAGCGTGCAGTGCCATCGACGATGACGGGAAGGTGCTTGAGCAACCACCTGCACAAACGCCACCGATCTACATCCGCAACGGCTACAACCTGAGCAAGTGGGTCGGCGAGCGGATCCTGGAACGGGCACGGGCGCAGGGTGTCTGGGTCAATCTGTACCGGCCGGGCAACATCACCTTCGACAGCCGTAACGGTGTCTGCCAGCCACACAAGAATCGCTTGATGCTGATGCTCAAGGGGTCGTTGCAACTGGGCCAGGTGCCAGCACTGGAGCTCAACTTCGACCTGATGCCAGTGGACTTCCTCGCCCGCTTTATCGCCTTCCACACCAGCCGCTACCGACCCGAGCAGGCGGTGTTCAACCTGCACAATCCCGAGCCACTGAGCTGGCAAGCCTATGTCGCGTCGTTCCGTGACATTGGGCGGCCCTTTGAGCTGGTCGAGGTCGAGCAGTGGCAGCAGCAACTGCAGCGGGTCGACTGCGACAACGCGCTGTTCGAGGTGCTCGGCTTCTACCTGAACGGTTTTGAGGAAGACATCGGCGATACCTCACGCATCGACCATGACAACGCCCGCGAAGGGGTGTGGCGCATGGGCGAGCGCTACCCAGCAAAAAACCCGGCGCTGCTGCAACGCGGCTGCCGCTATCTCCAGGACATCCAGTTCATCTGAATCACCCAAGCCAAACAGGAGTACACAACCATGCAACTGCAACCTGACACCCTGATCCACAATCCCGATGGCTGCCGCGTTGTTTCTAGCGTCGAGATCCCCGCCGCCGCCACCAGCGTCTGGAACATCGTTGGTAACTTCGCCGGCTTCCCGGTGTTCATCCCTGCCCTGGCACATATCGATATGACCGGCAGTGGTGTGCGATCCGTACGCAAGAAGCTGTTCAAGGACGGTAATGTGGTCATCGAGCAACTCAACTCACACGACGACCAAGCAATGTGCATGACCTGGAGCCTGATCTACACCAGCCTGAACATTGGTAACCTCTGGGCAGCCATGCAGGTGGAGGCCCTGGGAGAGCAGCACAGTCGCGCGACCTGGACTATCCAGGCAGAGCCTCATGAAGGTGGTGCCGAAGCGCTACCAGCGTTCCAGGCCTTTCTACAGGGCTTTGCCGATAACGCCATGAGCAATGTCCGCAACCTGCTCACCTGAGCACCAGCCCCGGGCGGGGCGTGACCGTATGTCATGCCTCTACCGCAACCAATCTCTGTAGCTTGTCTGCAGCAAAGTACAGACCCAGAAAAGACAAAACCCCAGTCTGCCGCGCAGACTGGGGTTTTGGAATTTAATCTTGACGATGACCTACTCTCACATGGGGAAACCCCACACTACCATCGGCGATGCATCGTTTCACTGCTGAGTTCGGGATGGGATCAGGTGGTTCCAATGCTCTATGGTCGTCAAGAAATTCTGTTGCCAAAACGTCTTGTGCAGACGCTCCAGCGAAATTCTTGATACTTCTACCTAAAGACAAAACCCCTACCTGCGTGTGCAGATAGGGGTTTCGGAATTTAATCTTGACGATGACCTACTCTCACATGGGGAAACCCCACACTACCATCGGCGATGCATCGTTTCACTGCTGAGTTCGGGATGGGATCAGGTGGTTCCAATGCTCTATGGTCGTCAAGAAATTCTGTGTACCAGACCGTCTTTCGACGCTCCAGCAAATCGGGTATGTGATAGTTGTGAGTCGCAAACTTTCGGTTCGTTTCGTCTTCACAACACCGCAATCTGGTCATTTCGACGCAAATTGCTTGGGTGTTATATGGTCAAGCCTCACGGGCAATTAGTATTGGTTAGCTCAATGCCTCACAGCACTTACACACCCAACCTATCAACGTCGTAGTCTTCGACGGCCCTTCAGGGAGCTCAAGGCTCCAGTGAGATCTCATCTTGAGGCAAGTTTCCCGCTTAGATGCTTTCAGCGGTTATCTCTTCCGAACATAGCTACCCGGCAATGCCACTGGCGTGACAACCGGAACACCAGAGGTTCGTCCACTCCGGTCCTCTCGTACTAGGAGCAGCCCCTCTCAAATCTCAAACGTCCACGGCAGATAGGGACCGAACTGTCTCACGACGTTCTAAACCCAGCTCGCGTACCACTTTAAATGGCGAACAGCCATACCCTTGGGACCGGCTTCAGCCCCAGGATGTGATGAGCCGACATCGAGGTGCCAAACACCGCCGTCGATATGAACTCTTGGGCGGTATCAGCCTGTTATCCCCGGAGTACCTTTTATCCGTTGAGCGATGGCCCTTCCATACAGAACCACCGGATCACTAAGACCTACTTTCGTACCTGCTCGACGTGTCTGTCTCGCAGTCAAGCGCGCTTTTGCCTTTATACTCTACGACCGATTTCCGACCGGTCTGAGCGCACCTTCGTACTCCTCCGTTACTCTTTAGGAGGAGACCGCCCCAGTCAAACTACCCACCATACACTGTCCTCGATCCGGATGACGGACCTGAGTTAGAACCTCAAAGTTGCCAGGGTGGTATTTCAAGGATGGCTCCACGCGAACTGGCGTCCACGCTTCAAAGCCTCCCACCTATCCTACACAAGCAAATTCAAAGTCCAGTGCAAAGCTATAGTAAAGGTTCACGGGGTCTTTCCGTCTAGCCGCGGATACACTGCATCTTCACAGCGATTTCAATTTCACTGAGTCTCGGGTGGAGACAGCGCCGCCATCGTTACGCCATTCGTGCAGGTCGGAACTTACCCGACAAGGAATTTCGCTACCTTAGGACCGTTATAGTTACGGCCGCCGTTTACCGGGGCTTCGATCAAGAGCTTCGCGTTAGCTAACCCCATCAATTAACCTTCCGGCACCGGGCAGGCGTCACACCCTATACGTCCACTTTCGTGTTTGCAGAGTGCTGTGTTTTTAATAAACAGTCGCAGCGGCCTGGTATCTTCGACCGGCATGGGCTTACGGAGCAAGTCCTTCACCCTCACCGGCGCACCTTCTCCCGAAGTTACGGTGCCATTTTGCCTAGTTCCTTCACCCGAGTTCTCTCAAGCGCCTTGGTATTCTCTACCCAACCACCTGTGTCGGTTTGGGGTACGGTTCCTGGTTATCTGAAGCTTAGAAGCTTTTCTTGGAAGCATGGCATCAACCACTTCGCGCTCTAAAGAGCACTCGTCATCAGCTCTCGGCCTTAAGATCCCGGATTTACCTAAGATCTCAGCCTACCACCTTAAACTTGGACAACCAACGCCAAGCTGGCCTAGCCTTCTCCGTCCCTCCATCGCAATAACCAGAAGTACAGGAATATTAACCTGTTTTCCATCGACTACGCTTTTCAGCCTCGCCTTAGGGACCGACTAACCCTGCGTCGATTAACGTTGCGCAGGAAACCTTGGTCTTTCGGCGTGGGAGTTTTTCACTCCCATTGTCGTTACTCATGTCAGCATTCGCACTTCTGATACCTCCAGCAAGCTTCTCAACTCACCTTCACAGGCTTACAGAACGCTCCTCTACCGCGTCACCTAAGTGACACCCGTAGCTTCGGTGCATGGTTTGAGCCCCGTTACATCTTCCGCGCAGGCCGACTCGACTAGTGAGCTATTACGCTTTCTTTAAAGGGTGGCTGCTTCTAAGCCAACCTCCTAGCTGTCTAAGCCTTCCCACATCGTTTCCCACTTAACCATGACTTTGGGACCTTAGCTGACGGTCTGGGTTGTTTCCCTTTTCACGACGGACGTTAGCACCCGCCGTGTGTCTCCCATGCTCGGCACTTGTAGGTATTCGGAGTTTGCATCGGTTTGGTAAGTCGGGATGACCCCCTAGCCGAAACAGTGCTCTACCCCCTACAGTGATACATGAGGCGCTACCTAAATAGCTTTCGAGGAGAACCAGCTATCTCCGAGCTTGATTAGCCTTTCACTCCGATCCACAGGTCATCCGCTAACTTTTCAACGGTAGTCGGTTCGGTCCTCCAGTCAGTGTTACCTAACCTTCAACCTGCCCATGGATAGATCGCCCGGTTTCGGGTCTATACCCAGCGACTAAACGCCCTATTAAGACTCGCTTTCGCTACGCCTCCCCTATTCGGTTAAGCTCGCCACTGAATATAAGTCGCTGACCCATTATACAAAAGGTACGCAGTCACCTAACAAAGTAGGCTCCCACTGCTTGTACGCATACGGTTTCAGGATCTATTTCACTCCCCTCTCCGGGGTTCTTTTCGCCTTTCCCTCACGGTACTAGTTCACTATCGGTCAGTCAGTAGTATTTAGCCTTGGAGGATGGTCCCCCCATATTCAGACAAAGTTTCTCGTGCTCCGTCCTACTCGATTTCATTGATAAGAGATTTTCGCGTACAGGGCTATCACCCACTATGGCCGCACTTTCCAGAGCGTTCCGCTAATCTCAAATCAACTTAAGGGCTAGTCCCCGTTCGCTCGCCACTACTAAGGGAATCTCGGTTGATTTCTTTTCCTCAGGGTACTTAGATGTTTCAGTTCCCCTGGTTCGCCTCTTGCACCTATGTATTCAGTACAAGATACCTAGGTTATCCTAGGTGGGTTCCCCCATTCAGAGATCTCCGGATCAAAGTCTGTTTGCCGACTCCCCGAAGCTTATCGCAGGCTACCACGTCTTTCATCGCCTCTGACTGCCAAGGCATCCACCGTATGCGCTTCTTCACTTGACCATATAACCCCAAGCAATCTGGTTATACTGTGAAGACGACATTCGCCGAAAATTCGCAATACTCTTAAGACTTAAGAGACACTCACAAATTTTACCTTAGCCTGAATAAACACCAGTGAAAGTGCTATTCAGTCTATTTCTATCACATACCCAAATTTTTAAAGAACGATTCTGAAAAAGTTCAGAAATCAATATTCGACGCGAATATTCATTTCTAAGCTTTGACGTGGTAAGCAAGTGGAGATGGTGGAGCCAAGCGGGATCGAACCGCTGACCTCCTGCGTGCAAGGCAGGCGCTCTCCCAGCTGAGCTATGGCCCCGTATTGCTACAGGCTTTCACCACAAGTAATTGGTGGGTCTGGGCAGATTCGAACTGCCGACCTCACCCTTATCAGGGGTGCGCTCTAACCAACTGAGCTACAGACCCAATCGTCTTCTTCAATGAATCAAGCAATTCGTGTGGGAGCTTATGAAGCAGCTGATGTCGTCGATTAAGGAGGTGATCCAGCCGCAGGTTCCCCTACGGCTACCTTGTTACGACTTCACCCCAGTCATGAATCACACCGTGGTAACCGTCCTCCCGAAGGTTAGACTAGCTACTTCTGGTGCAACCCACTCCCATGGTGTGACGGGCGGTGTGTACAAGGCCCGGGAACGTATTCACCGCGACATTCTGATTCGCGATTACTAGCGATTCCGACTTCACGCAGTCGAGTTGCAGACTGCGATCCGGACTACGATCGGTTTTGTGAGATTAGCTCCACCTCGCGGCTTGGCAACCCTCTGTACCGACCATTGTAGCACGTGTGTAGCCCAGGCCGTAAGGGCCATGATGACTTGACGTCATCCCCACCTTCCTCCGGTTTGTCACCGGCAGTCTCCTTAGAGTGCCCACCATTACGTGCTGGTAACTAAGGACAAGGGTTGCGCTCGTTACGGGACTTAACCCAACATCTCACGACACGAGCTGACGACAGCCATGCAGCACCTGTCTCAATGTTCCCGAAGGCACCAATCCATCTCTGGAAAGTTCATTGGATGTCAAGGCCTGGTAAGGTTCTTCGCGTTGCTTCGAATTAAACCACATGCTCCACCGCTTGTGCGGGCCCCCGTCAATTCATTTGAGTTTTAACCTTGCGGCCGTACTCCCCAGGCGGTCAACTTAATGCGTTAGCTGCGCCACTAAAATCTCAAGGATTCCAACGGCTAGTTGACATCGTTTACGGCGTGGACTACCAGGGTATCTAATCCTGTTTGCTCCCCACGCTTTCGCACCTCAGTGTCAGTATGAGCCCAGGTGGTCGCCTTCGCCACTGGTGTTCCTTCCTATATCTACGCATTTCACCGCTACACAGGAAATTCCACCACCCTCTGCCCTACTCTAGCTCGCCAGTTTTGGATGCAGTTCCCAGGTTGAGCCCGGGGATTTCACATCCAACTTAACGAACCACCTACGCGCGCTTTACGCCCAGTAATTCCGATTAACGCTTGCACCCTCTGTATTACCGCGGCTGCTGGCACAGAGTTAGCCGGTGCTTATTCTGTCGGTAACGTCAAAACAGCAAGGTATTAGCTTACTGCCCTTCCTCCCAACTTAAAGTGCTTTACAATCCGAAGACCTTCTTCACACACGCGGCATGGCTGGATCAGGCTTTCGCCCATTGTCCAATATTCCCCACTGCTGCCTCCCGTAGGAGTCTGGACCGTGTCTCAGTTCCAGTGTGACTGATCATCCTCTCAGACCAGTTACGGATCGTCGCCTTGGTGAGCCATTACCTCACCAACTAGCTAATCCGACCTAGGCTCATCTGATAGCGCAAGGCCCGAAGGTCCCCTGCTTTCTCCCGTAGGACGTATGCGGTATTAGCGTTCCTTTCGAAACGTTGTCCCCCACTATCAGGCAGATTCCTAGGTATTACTCACCCGTCCGCCGCTGAATCGAGGAGCAAGCTCCCGTCATCCGCTCGACTTGCATGTGTTAGGCCTGCCGCCAGCGTTCAATCTGAGCCATGATCAAACTCTTCAGTTCAATACTGCTTGGGTTTTGAGAAAACCCTAAACTTGGCTCAGCAATCTCAAATGACTATTTCGATTTCTCGTGTAGTCACTTGTGATGCTGATAATCTTTTTGACTATCAGTCTGATTTCACAAGCACCCACACGAATTGCTTGATTCAATTGTTAAAGAGCGGTTGGTTAAGAGCTTTTCGTCTCAACCGAGGCGCGCATTCTACGCTTTCCTCTGTCTCTGTCAAGCGTTTATTTTGAAGTTTTTCAGAATTTTCCGTTCAACTTCAACCACTTGACTCGCTTCGATCTCTCGTTAGCGGGAGGCGAATTCTACAGCGTTTCAACTCGCTGTCAACCACCTTTTTCACCGCTGCCGATCTATTCGACCGAGGCACTTCCAGCACCATCACTAAACATCTAACTCATTGATTAACAAGGAGTTTTCCGTTTCGACTGCGCCGGAAGAGGTGCGCATTATAGAGAGATGAAACGGGGCGTCAAGGGTTAATTCCAACCTTTCTCAAAACAACCCAAAACGCCCCTCTATATAGAAGGGCGCAAACACTACAACACGCCAGCAGTGCGCAAGCGCTGGATCTCATCCGCTGTCAACGCCAATACCTCAGAGAGAATCTGATCAGTATGCTCACCCAGCAATGGCGGCGCATTGCGATACTCGACTGGCGTCTCCGACAGCCGAATAGGGCTCGCCACTTGCGGCACACGCCCAGCCAAGGGGTGGGCCAATTCAATGGCAAGGCCACGGGCCTTCACCTGAGGGTCCTCGAACATCTTTGCCAGGTCATTGATTGGCCCACAAGGAACACTGGCCTGCTCCAGCAAGCTGATCCATTCGGCTGTGGTCTTGAATACCGTTACTTGACGAATCAAAGGAATCAACTCGGCGCGATTCGCCACTCTTTGCTTGTTAGTCGCAAATCGTGGGTCATCCGCCCACTGAGGCTGCCCAGCCACTTCAGCGAACTTGCGAAACTGACCATCATTACCAACCGTAAGGATGAAGTCGCCATCCGCCGTGGGGAAGTCCTGATAAGGCACGATATTCGGATGCGCATTACCCAGCCGACGGGGCGCCACCCCAGTAGTCAGGTAATTCATTGCCTGATTGGCCAGGCAGGCGACCTGTACGTCGAGCAACGCCATATCAATGCGCTGCCCACCGCCACCGTGCTCACGGTGGGCGAGGGCGGCTAGTATCGCAACAGTCGAGTAAAGCCCGGTAAGGATGTCGGTGAGGGCGACCCCAACCTTCATCGGACCAGCCCCTTCGTCACCTTCAGGGCGGCCGGTCAGACTCATGAGCCCACCCAACCCCTGAATCATGAAGTCGTAACCCGCACGCTTGGCGTAAGGGCCGGTTTGACCGAAGCCAGTAATAGAACAGTAGACAAGGTTAGGATTGATCGCCTTCAGGCTTTCATAGTCGAGGCCATAAGACGCCAGCCCGCCCACCTTGAAGTTCTCGATGAGAATGTCCGATTTGGCTGCCAGTTCACGCACCAAGCGCTGACCTTCAGCCTGAGTGAAGTCTATGGTCAGCGAGCGCTTGTTGCGGTTGGCAGACAGGTAATAGGCTGCCTCACTGGTATTCTCACCCCGTGCATCCTTGAGGTAGGGCGGCCCCCAGGCGCGGGTGTCATCACCCACACCAGGGCGCTCCACCTTGATCACCTCGGCACCCAGGTCCGCAAGGATTTGCCCAGACCACGGCCCAGCCAATACTCGCGACAGATCCAGCACCCGCAGATGAGATAGCGCGCCCATGGTCTGGCTCCCTATTAGTAGAACGCCTGAATGCCGGTTTGCGCACGCCCAAGGATCAATGCATGCACGTCATGGGTCCCTTCATAGGTGTTGACCACTTCAAGGTTGACCAGATGCCGCGCAACACCGAACTCGTCGGAGATGCCATTGCCGCCCAGCATGTCGCGCGCCATACGGGCGATGTCCAAGGCCTTGCCGCAGGAGTTACGCTTCATGATCGAGGTAATCTCAACCGCAGCAGTACCTTCATCCTTCATCCGCCCCAGACGCAGGCAACCTTGCAAGGCGAGGGTGATCTCGGTCTGCATGTCGGCCAGTTTTTTCTGGATCAGCTGGTTTGCAGCCAGCGGACGACCGAACTGCTGACGGTCGAGGGTATATTGCCGCGCGGTGTGCCAGCAGGCTTCAGCGGCCCCCAGCGCACCCCAAGAGATCCCATAACGCGCAGAGTTCAAGCAGGTGAAGGGGCCCTTCAGGCCACGCACGTCGGGGAAGATGTTCTCTTCGGGAACGAACACATTGTCCATCACGATCTCGCCAGTGATCGACGCGCGCAGACCCACCTTACCGTGAATGGCCGGCGCACTCAGGCCTTTCCAGCCTTTTTCCAGGACGAAGCCTCGGATATCACCGGCATCATCCTTGGCCCAAACCACAAACACATCAGCGATAGGGCTGTTGGTGATCCACATCTTGCTGCCAGTCAGGCTGTAGCCACCCTCGACCTTGCGGGCACGGGTGATCATCGAGCCTGGGTCAGAGCCATAGTTGGGCTCAGTCAGGCCAAAACAACCAATCCATTCACCACTGGCCAGCTTGGGCAGGTACTTCTGCTTCTGGGCTTCAGTACCAAACTCGTTGATCGGCACCATCACCAGTGACGACTGCACACTCATCATCGAACGATAGCCGGAGTCGATTCGCTCCACTTCACGGGCGATCAAGCCGTAGCACACGTAGTTGAGGCCACTACCACCGTACTGCTCAGGAATGGTCGCACCGAGCAGGCCGATTTCTCCCATCTCACGGAAGATCGCAGGATCCGTCTGTTCGTGACGAAAGGCTTCCAGTACACGCGGTGCCAACTTGTCCTGAGCAAACTGGAAAGCACTGTCACGCACCATGCGCTCTTCTTCAGTGAGCTGCTGATCGAGCAACAGGGGGTCGATCCAGTTGAAGCTTGCTTTGCCAGCCATGGGCGAATCCTCAAGAAATGGGTTCAGGTTTTTTGTCCTTTGATCCTAGGCCGGAAAGCCCAGAGGGACAAACGAGGATTGCGCATAAACTTGTGATAATTTTTCACTCCGTAATGGAAAAAAGCCCATTCCTGCGTTCTATTAGTGAGATCAACGTATATGAGGCGCAAGATACCCAGCACCACGGCCCTGGTTTGCTTTGAAGCAGCCGCGCGCCACGAGAGCTTTACAAAGGCGGCCCAAGAGCTGTCCCTGACGCAGGGTGCCGTCTGTCGACAGATAGCGGGGCTGGAAGACTTCCTCAATGTCGAACTGTTTCGCCGTTCACGCCGCGGGGTAAAACTGACCGAAGCAGGGCTTTCCTATAGCCGTCGGGTAGCGACACAGTTGGATGCCGTAGAGCGCGACACGTTGTCGGTCATGGGCCAACAGGGGGCCAATGTCATTGAACTGGCCGTGGTGCCAACCTTTGGCACCCAGTGGTTGCTGCCTCGCCTGAAGGAGTTCCAGCACCGCCATCCAGAAGTCACCGTCAACTTGACCAACCGCACGCGGCCTTTTCTGTTCGCCGATACGCATTTCGACGCGGCGATCTATTTCGGCGATGCCGACTGGCCAGGTACACAGTTCCACCGCCTGATGGGCGAGAACCCGGTCCCGGTATGCAGCCCGGCACTGCTCGGCGCCCAGCAACAGCTCACGGCGAAGACCATCGCCAGCCTGCCTCTGCTGCAGCAAACCACCCGACCATATGCTTGGCGACAGTGGTTTGACAGCCTGAACATGAATGTTGCTCGCGACATGACGGGGCCACGCTATGAGCTATTCTCGATGCTTGCCCAGGCTGCGATACATGAAATGGGCATAGCACTGATACCTCCATTTCTGATTCAGCGCGAGCTGGCAGAAGGGCGCCTGGTTATCGCCAACCCCCATGCACTGTCGAGCATCAAGGCCTATTACCTGATGATTCCCGAGCGCAAAGTGGAGTCTGCGTCACTGCGCGCCTTCCGCGACTGGCTGGTAGAACAAGCCCGCAACTACATCGCCAGCCACAGCGAGAGTGTTCGAAATTAACTACGTAGTGCAATATTCTGAACACCTACAAATATACGTAAATGTCGCAATTAGTTAAAACCTGCCAACACCCTCATCAACACCCCCTAACCCTGCTGTTTACGTGGCTTTGACGCTATAAATAGGGTGCATTTTCTCTCGTACAGTGATTTCAACGGAAAATTTTCAAATTTTGCCGTAATCTCCCTGAAGCCCACGGCTGACGGGCTGAAGGCCGATTGTTGCGACATACGGTCACAGGGTGACTTGTAGTTTGTTTATCGTCACCCTTCAAAATCTGTTGAAGCGATTCAGGATCGCCAGCAAAATGCCCAGCCCCGCCTGAATTCACGCGGGATCGTGCTGATCGGCCGCCCCAGACGCACCATCCGTAGTGCACTGGTTTACTAACAAAAGATCACGCAGGAGAAATTGACGTGCACATTGGTGTTCCTCTCGAAACGCAGACGGGCGAGACACGCGTCGCTGCAACCCCGGAAACCATCAAAAAACTGATTGGCCAGGGTCACCAGGTCACCGTTCAAAGCGGCGCTGGGGTTAACGCCAGCGTACCGGACAGTGCCTACGAAGCAGCAGGCGCCACTATTGGCAGCGCTTCCGATGCGTTTGGCGCACAACTGATTCTGAAAGTTGTGGCGCCCAACGATAGTGAACTGGGTCAGATCAAGAGCGGCTCCGTGCTGTTGGGTATGCTCAATCCCTTCAACAACGATGTCATCGCCAAGATGGCCGAGTGCGGCATTACAGCCTTTGCCCTGGAGGCGGCCCCGCGCACTTCCCGCGCGCAAAGCCTGGATGTGTTGTCGTCACAGGCCAACATCGCCGGTTACAAGGCTGTCCTGCTGGCAGCGCACTATTACCCTCGCTTCATGCCGATGCTGATGACCGCTGCCGGTACGGTAAAAGCCGCACGCGTGCTGATTCTCGGCGCAGGTGTGGCCGGGCTGCAGGCAATCGCCACAGCCAAACGCCTGGGTGCGGTGATTGAGGCTTCGGATGTACGGCCTGCCGTTAAAGAGCAGATCGAATCGCTCGGCGCCAAGTTCATTGATGTGCCGTATGAAACCGACGAGGAGCGCGAATGCGCCGAAGGCGTTGGCGGCTATGCCCGACCAATGCCGGCGAGCTGGATGCAACGCCAGGCCCTGGCCGTGCATGAGCGCGCCAAACAGGCCGATATCGTCATCACCACCGCACTGATCCCCGGCCGTAAGGCACCCACGCTGCTCAGCGCCGAAACCGTTGCGCAGATGAAGCCGGGATCGGTGGTCATCGACTTGGCGGCGGCTCAAGGCGGTAACTGCCCGCTTACGGTTGCCGATCAAGTGGTTATTGAAAACGGTGTGACTATCGTCGGGCCAACCAACCTGCCAGCAATGGTCGGCGCCGATGCCTCGGCGCTCTATGCACGCAACCTGCTGGACTTCATGAAACTGCTGTTCGACAAGGATGGCCAGTTCACGATCAACCTCGAAGACGACATTGTCGCCGCGTGCCTGATGTGCCGCGACGGTCAGGTCATCCGCAAGAACGGATAAGGAGCACGACAATGGAAGACATGCTGATTTCCCATGGCGTCTACAACCTGATCATCTTCGTGCTGGCCATCTATGTCGGTTACCACGTGGTCTGGAACGTCACCCCGGCGCTGCATACCCCATTGATGGCGGTTACCAACGCCATTTCCGCCATCGTCATCGTTGGCGCAATGCTCGCCGCAGCCCTGACGGTAACCCCGCTGGGCAAGATCATGGGTACCCTCGCGGTCGCCCTGGCAGCGGTCAACGTGTTCGGCGGTTTCCTGGTCACCCGGCGCATGCTGGAGATGTTCAAGAAGAAAGCAGCGAAGGCAGAGGGGCAGAAGTAAACATGAGCATGAACCTGGTAACACTTCTCTACCTTGTCGCCTCGGTATGTTTCATCCAGGCCCTCAAAGGCCTGTCGCACCCGACCACGTCGCGCCGCGGTAATCTGTTCGGCATGCTCGGCATGGCGCTGGCCGTGGTCACCACCATTGGCCTCATCTACAAGTTGGGCGCGGAACTGGCGACTGCCGGTATTGGCTACGTGATCGTAGGCCTGCTGATTGGCGGTACTGCGGGTTCGATCATGGCCAAACGAGTAGAAATGACCAAGATGCCCGAGCTGGTCGCGTTCATGCACAGCATGATCGGCCTGGCTGCGGTATTCATTGCCATTGCGGCAGTGGTTGAACCGCAATCGCTGGGCATCGTCAGCAGCATCAGCGAGCCGATCCCTACCGGTAACCGCCTGGAGCTGTTCCTTGGTGCAGCCATCGGTGCAATTACGTTTTCCGGTTCGGTCATCGCCTTCGGCAAGCTCTCCGGCAAGTACAAGTTCCGCCTGTTCCAGGGCGCACCTGTGCAGTTCAGCGGTCAACACAAGCTGAACCTGATACTGGGCCTGACCACCATTGGCCTGGGCCTGGTCTTCACCTTCACCGGCAACTACAGCGCATTCGCCCTGATGTTGATCCTGGCGTTCGTGATGGGCGTGCTGATCATCATCCCGATCGGCGGTGCCGACATGCCGGTAGTGGTGTCGATGCTCAACAGCTACTCGGGCTGGGCGGCAGCGGGCATCGGCTTCTCGCTGAACAACTCAATGCTGATCATCGCAGGTTCGCTGGTAGGGTCTTCGGGTGCGATCCTCTCGTACATCATGTGCAAAGCGATGAACCGCTCGTTCTTCAACGTAATCCTCGGCGGCTTCGGCGGGGCAACGGATGCTGCTGGTCCGGCTGGAGCGAAGGAGGCCCGCCCAGTGAAGTCCGGTTCGGCAGACGACGCTACCTTCCTGCTGAGCAACGCCGACACGGTCATCATTGTGCCTGGCTACGGCCTGGCTGTTGCGCGTGCCCAGCATGCCCTCAAGGAACTGACCGAGAAGCTGACCCACAATGGCGTTACCGTTAAGTACGCGATCCACCCGGTAGCCGGTCGGATGCCTGGACACATGAACGTACTGCTGGCCGAAGCCGAAGTGCCTTACGACCAGGTCTTTGAGATGGAGGATATCAACTCCGAATTCGGCCAGGCCGACGTGGTGCTGGTGCTGGGTGCCAACGACGTGGTCAACCCGGCGGCGAAGAACGATCCAAAGTCACCCATTGCTGGCATGCCGATCCTCGAAGCCTTCAAGGCCAAGACCATCATCGTCAACAAGCGCTCCATGGCCAGTGGTTATGCAGGCCTGGACAATGAACTGTTCTACCTCGACAAGACCATGATGGTCTTCGGCGACGCCAAGAAAGTCATTGAAGACATGGTCAAAGCCGTCGACTGACCCCGAGGCAAAACCACAGAAGCCCCAGCGCGGTTCGGCTGGGGCTTTTTGCTGCCCGATATCACCGACAAAAGGCCCTGTTTATAGCCCGGGCATTCGACCTTGGTCGTGGGACGAACCCTTTCTAAATCACTAGACTGGAGGCCTAGCTTTAGTAGCCCGAGATCGAGATAACAATCCATGTACCGTGATCGAATTCGCTTATCCTCCCTGCACAGCAAAGTAATGAGTGCGGCTGATGCCGCTGGCCTGATTCAGGACGGCATGACCGTCGGCATGAGCGGTTTCACCCGTGCCGGTGAAGCCAAAGCCGTTCCTCAAGCGCTGGCCGAACGCGCCAAGAATTCGCCGCTGAAGATCAGCCTGATGACCGGCGCCAGCCTGGGCAATGATCTCGACAAGCAGCTCACCGAAGCTGGCGTACTCGCTCGACGCATGCCGTTCCAAGTTGATAACACATTGCGCAAGGCCATCAACGAAGGCCAGGTGATGTTCATCGACCAACACCTGTCGGAAACGGTTGAGCAACTGCGTAACCAGCAGCTCAAGCTGCCAGACATCGCGGTTATCGAAGCCGTGGCGATCACCGAGCAAGGCCATATCGTTCCGACCACGTCCGTGGGTAACTCGGCCAGCTTCGCGATTTTCGCCAAACATGTGATCGTCGAGATCAACCTGGCGCACAATCCGAACCTGGAAGGTCTGCACGACATCTACATCCCGACCTATCGTCCAACCCGTACACCGATCCCGCTGGTTAAGGTTGACGACCGTATCGGTAGCACCGCGATCCCGATCGACCCGGCAAAAATTGTCGCCATCGTTATCACTGACAAGCCAGACTCCCCGTCCACGGTACTGCCGCCGGACAGCGAAACTCAGGGCATCGCCAACCACCTGATCAACTTCCTCAAGCAGGAAGTTGATGCCGGGCGCATGACCAACAAGCTTGGCCCGCTGCAGGCCGGTATCGGCAGCATCGCCAACGCAGTAATGTGCGGTCTGATCGACTCGCCGTTCGAAGACCTGACCATGTACTCCGAAGTACTGCAGGACTCGACCTTCGACCTGATCGACGCAGGCAAGTTGAACTTCGCGTCGGGCAGCTCGATCACCCTGTCGAGCCGCCGCAATGCCGACGTGTTTGGCCACCTGGAGAAGTACAAGGACAAGTTGGTACTGCGTCCACAGGAAATCTCCAACCACCCTGAAGTGGTTCGCCGCCTGGGCATCATCGGTATCAACACTGCACTGGAGTTCGACCTGTACGGCAACGTCAACTCGACTCACGTCTGTGGCACCCGCATGATGAACGGTATCGGTGGCTCCGGCGACTTCGCACGTAACGCCCACCTGGCGATCTTCGTGACCAAGTCCATTGCCAAAGGCGGCGCGATTTCCAGCGTTGTTCCAATGGTCAGCCACGTCGACCACACCGAGCATGACGTCGACATTCTGGTCACTGAGCAGGGTCTGGCCGACCTGCGCGGCCTCGCGCCACGTGAGCGCGCCCGCGTGATCATCGACAACTGTGTGCATCCGGACTACCGCGAAGCGCTGAATGACTACTTCACACGCGCCTGCGAGCGCGGTGGTCATACCCCGCATATCCTGCGTGAAGCCCTGTCTTGGCACGAAAACCTGGAAGAAACCGGTCGCATGCTCGTCGGTTAATCCCTAGCGCAGCTGTTCAGTTGGTGTGGCGCAATGCACGCCAGCTGAACAGCTACAGCGCACTAATCAATAAAACTGTTCTACTGTACCGGTTATTTTCCGGGAATTTCCTCGCTTTTACCCCCTTCCCCAAGATCAATCGCACCATACCAGTGCAGACCGGTACAGTTGCGTCCATTTCGAGTGCAACAGTCCTCTAAAACAGTTAACTGGACCATCACAATCCATATGAACTGTATCTAGAGGAATCGACCGAAGAGGAGGATCATTGGCATCAGTTAAATCACTACCTAATGCCGCCATAAGCGGAAGGATGACATCATGGAACGTACCCTCAGTTCCGATCTGGTTTTTGAAAACAGCGCCGAAAAATCCAACGCTTCTTTGCCGCTGCGTTTGCTGTCGAACCTGTTGCTGTGGCAACGCCGTATCTCCAGCCGCCACCAGTTGGCTCGCTTGGATTCGCGCCTTCTGGCCGATGCTGGCATCAGCGAAGCACAACGCTACGAAGAGCTGAGCAAGCCTTTCTGGCGCTAATGCAGTGCTCGCCGGCCACGCCGGCACCTCGAATTTATCAAAACCCGTCGCAGGAGACTGCTGACGGGTTTTTTCGTTCTGAGGCCCGGGCTAGAGCGCCTGCAGCGCAGAAATGCACAGTTATAAAAATATTAAAAACGACAGGTACAGTTTCATCTAGGCGTTCGAGATACAGATACCGCGCAACGAAATGGCACGGTAACGGTCCTATTGCTAAGAACGCTGGTTCCCCACGTACGCCTCGCAGGTTGCGTCGTCGTGGTACGCTTAAACAGCTACCCAATACTGCTCTCTAAAGGAGATAGACCTCATGTTCCGTTCACGCATGCTTGGCACCGCGCTGATGCTGGCCCTGGCTTCGACAGCCAATGCAACCAGTTTCGTCGTCACCACCGATACCGTGGTTCGGGGCTTAGGGGCCTCCACCGACGCCACCTCCGATGTCACCTCATCCTTCCGTGACGATAAAATCGTTCGTGCTGCCCGTGACGACGCTGCCAGCTTCGTTGCCAGCCAAGGCGAAATCCGCGGTGTAAAACTGGAAAGCGCACTGGCGCATATCCGCCAACAAACACCGGCACTTCAAGCCAGCGACGCAGAGTTGGCACAAGCCATTCTGGCCATTTGACCGTGATTGGAGTCCGGCACAGTTATGTAACAACATGCAAAACAGCCGGACTCTTCAGGCTGGTTCAGACCGACGCATTGGGATAGCCTTTGCCGCCTGATTCACCAGCCCCTAGAGAACCATGCGTTATCCATTATTGCTGTTGCTTGCGTTGTGCTGGGCCGGCACCGTCCAAGCCCTTGACCTGACCACCCAGAGTCTCGTCGCCAGCGGCTATGCCACCAGCAAGGTCACCTCGGCACCCTTCGACCGTAAATTGATACTGGCAGCCAAGGACGATGCGGCAGCATTCGTCGCCAGCGCCGGCATGTTGCGCGGTGCTCACCTGCAGGCTGCGCTGGACCGACTGCGTGAAACTCACCCCAAACTTCATGCCAGCGACCTTGAACTGGCGCAGGCAATTCTCGTCCAATGACCACACCTGTATTACCGGAGATGTTCCATGCGTAACCCGCTGATTGCCGCCACCCTCGGCCTAATGCTGATGGCCGATCTGGCCCAGGCACACACCCTGGTGGCCACCAGCAACATTATCGTTCGTGCATTTGGCCGCTCGATCGACTTCACCTCCGACACGACAACGTCTATCCGCGACGCCAAAGTAGTCCGCGAAGCCCATGACGATGCCGCCAGCTACGTCGCCAGCAACGGTGAAATCCGCGGTGCACAGCTCGAAGCAGCGTTCGATACCCTACGCCAGCGTGTACCTGAGGCACGTGACGCCAGCGACCAAGCCCTGGCCGAAGCTATCCTGGCCCTGTGAATCCCATGCGTGCCTGGCTGCTGGGCTGCGCGCTGACGCTGCTCGCTCCCCCCGTGTTAGCGGATCTGCAACTGGTCCTCGAACACGATGGCCTTGATTCGCAACAACAAAGGGCCAGCCAGGCATTGCTGGATGAGGCGCTGCAAGCGCTTCCACCACAGTTCAAATCCCGGCTGGATCGACGTATCGACGTCAGCTGGAGCACAAAGATGCCAGACGAGGCTTATGGGCAGGCCTCGCTGGTGTCCAGCCTCGAACTCAATCGTCGCTTGCTGCCAAGCCTTGTGGACGGCACCGCTGCGACTACGAAGACGGATCGACCACACGGCACGGTACGTCAGGAGCTGCTGGCGACCGTACTGCATGAACTGACCCATCTGTATGATCGTGCCCGCCTATGGCCCACAGCCGAGCGCAAAGAGATCCAGGCCTGTACCCGGTATGCGTCCAGCAAAGGCGAGGTTGGCCTTCCAGACGGCTGCCGCGGACAAACCAAACGCCGCTTTACCCTCAGCGATGACCCTCGTCTGCTGGACCTTGCCGGCTGGCCGCAGTACGTCGGCCGACGCGGAGAGCGCGAACAACACAATCGGCAAATCGCCCGCAGCCCAGATAGCTACGAGCTGAGCAGCCCGAAAGAATTCATTGCGGTCAACATGGAGTACTTTCTCCTTGACCCAAGCTATGCCTGTAGACGGCCCGCACTGCACGCCTACCTGCAAGCGCACTTTGACTGGGCCCCGGCACACCCGACCTGCCAACAGACATTACCGTTCCTGAATGCCGGAAACGATTTTGCCCGCCAACCGCTGGGCCAGATCGACCCGGAGCGAGTCTATGCGGTCGATTACCTGCTGGCCGAGGCCAACCAGAACTGGGTCAGCCGCTGGGGGCACAGCATGCTGCGCCTGGTAATCTGCGCCCCTGGCAGGCCACGTGGCCCTGACTGCCGGCTGGACCTCGACCAACATCTGGTGCTGTCTTACCGAGCCTTCGTCAATGATGTGCAACTCTCCAGTTGGGGCGGCCTGACGGGTGCCTACCCCTCGCGCTTGTTCATCCTGCCCTTGGGCCAGGTGATCGATGAGTACACCAAGACCGAACTGCGCAGCCTGGCTTCAGTACCGCTCAAGCTGGATCGATCCGAGCTGGAGAGCCTGGTGCGCCAGGCCGCGGAAATGCACTGGAGCTACGACGGCAACTACTATTTCCTTTCCAACAACTGTGCAGTCGAAACACTCAAACTGCTGCGCAGCGGCACGGGCAAGCAACAGCTGGCGGGACTGGACAGCATCATGCCCAATGGCTTGCTGGAAGTGCTCAACGGACGTGGCCTGGCGGACGTCAGCGTCCTCGACGATCCGCGTGAAGCCCTGCGCCTGGGCTACCGTTTCGACTCCTATCGAGACCGATATGAAGCCATGTTTCAGGTATTGAAGAAGCACCTGCCCGTTGCCCAGGACAGCGTTGAGACCTGGCTCGAACAACCCGCGCAGGAGCGCCAGCAATGGTTCGACCGAGCGGACCTGCGCACCAGTGCCGCCCTGTTGCTGTTGGAGCAGGCGAGCCTGCGCCGCCAACTACTGCTGGCTCAGGATGAGGTCAAGCAGCGCTATCTCAGCGGTCGCGCATTAAATGATGCAAGTGTGGCCAAAGCGAACGGCACGTTGCAGCAGATACTTGCCAACAGTGGCTTTCTCAGTCGCCCGGCCGAGTTGATCGACAGCAAGGGTTATGGCGTGCCACAGGCAGCCGAACGCCAACAACTGGAACAGACTAGCGGCCAGCGCCAGCAACAGCTGCAACACCTTACCGCAGCCCTCGATAAAGAGGTCAGGGCGTTGCTCGAGCCGTCACGCGCCGCCGAGATTGCAGCGGTTGAAGCCAACATCGATCAGATTGGCAAACACCTGCGCGAGCTACACAAGGCTGCCGGCGGCTTACAGCTCCCCTGAGACCAGCGCAGAGCCCCAGCGTGGCAGGCACCTTCATGGCCCATGGGTCATTCAACCCACGCCGTTGGTCGTCTTTCAGCCTGCGAAAGCTGGCTGAAAGCTTTCGCTTTTAGCATCAGCCCACCACCGGCATTAGACCGGTCAGCCGGTGTACCTGAGATTCAGCGTACATCAGGCCAATTTAACAACAACAATGGTGATTCTGATGTCCTTCTACGCCCGCCTTGCGACTCCACGCCCGCCGAAAGTCCGAACGCTGCTGACCGCACGCTGATTCGTCCGACTCGATTTTCCCACGACGCGCCACGCCTGGAGTACTCCCATGCTGACCTTCCTCGGCTTTGCCATGGTCATCACCTTCATGTACCTGATCATGACCAAACGTCTGTCGGCGTTGATTGCATTGATTCTGGTTCCAATCCTGTTCGCACTGTTTGGAGGCTTTTCCAGCAAAATCGGCCCGATGATGCTGGAAGGCATCAGCAAACTGGCGCCAACCGGCGTCATGCTGATGTTCGCCATTCTCTACTTCGCCCTGATGATCGACTCTGGCCTGTTCGACCCGGCCGTACGCAAGATCCTCAAGCTGGTCAAAGGCGACCCGCTGAAAGTCTCCGTTGGCACCGCCGCGCTGGCCTTGGTTGTTTCGCTCGATGGTGACGGTGCCACCACTTACATGATCTGTGTTGCCGCAATGCTGCCGCTGTACAGCCGTCTGGGCATGAACCCACGAATCATGGCTGGCCTGATCATTCTGGCGGGCGGGGTCATGAACATGACGCCATGGGGTGGCCCAACGGCCCGTGCTGCCAGTGCATTGCACGTAGACCCTTCGGATATTTTCGTGCCCATGATCCCGGCCATGCTGTTCGGCGTCTTGGCGATCCTCGCCATCGCCTACCTGTATGGCAAGCGCGAACGGGCTCGCCTCGGTGAACTGCACTTGCCGGGGGACGAGATCGATCACAGCGAGATCAGTGTTTCGCAGTTCCCCGATGCACGTCGGCCCAAGCTGCTTTGGTTCAACGGGGCCCTGACCTTTGCCCTGATGGTCGCCCTGATCGCCGGCTTACTGCCATTGCCGGTGCTGTTCATGATCGCGTTCAGTATTGCCATGGTGGTCAATTACCCATGCCTGAAACAGCAGAAAGAGCGTGTCGCCGCACATGCCGGCAGTGTGCTGGCCGTGGTCGGGCTGATTTTTGCGGCAGGTATTTTTACCGGCATTCTCTCTGGCACCGGTATGGTTGAAGCCATGTCCAAGAGCCTGCTGGCCGTGATCCCGGAGGCCATGGGCCCTTACCTGGCGGTGATTACAGCAGTCGTTAGCATGCCATTCACCTTTTTCATGTCCAACGACGCCTTCTATTACGGCGTACTGCCGGTACTGTCGGAGGCTGCCAGCCACTACGGTATCTCGCCAGTGGAGATGGCCCGCGCGTCGATCGTCGGGCAGCCCGTACACCTGCTAAGCCCACTGGTACCCTCAACGTACCTGCTGGTGGCACTGGCCGGCATCGAATTTGGCGACCACCAGCGCTTCACCTTGAAATGGGCAGTACTGGTTTGCCTGTGCATAATGTTGGCTGCGCTGCTGATGGGAATTTTCCCACTATTCAGCAACCTTTAAGACTACAGATCCAACCACTGCGATCACGCTCTTTGCCCGGGTGCATCGCATTCAACGATTGAAGGAATACACATGGAATGGCTGACCAACCCAGAGATCTGGGTTGCCTTTTTTACTCTGACGGCCCTTGAGATCGTTCTCGGCATCGACAACATCATCATGATCTCGATCCTTGTCAGCCGCATGCCCAAACACATGCAGCCACGTACCCGGATCTTCGGTCTGGCACTGGCCATGGTTACTCGGATCATGTTGCTGCTGTCGATCACCTGGGTCATGCGCCTGACCAATGATTTGTTCGAAGTATTCGGACAAGGGATCTCTGGACGCGACCTGATTCTGTTCTTCGGTGGCCTGTTCCTGCTCTGGAAAAGCTCTCAGGAGATCTTCCACGGCCTGGAAGGCGAGGATGAAACACACGAAGAACCTGCTGGCAAAGGTGGCCAGTTCCTCTACACCATCATCCAGATCGCGATCATCGACATTGTCTTCTCTCTGGATTCGGTGATTACAGCCGTCGGCATGGTTTCCCATGTGCCGGTAATGATCGCGGCAATCATTGTCGCCGTGCTGGTGATGATGCTCTGCGCTGGCGCCATCAGCGAATTTATCGACAAGCACCCATCACTGAAGATGTTGGCGCTGTCGTTCCTGATCGTGGTGGGTACCGTGCTGATCGCCGAGTCGTTCGATGTGCATGTACCAAAAGGCTATGTCTACTTCGCCATGGCGTTCTCGCTGGCGGTAGAAGCCATCAACATCCGTATGCGTACGGCGATAGCAAAAAAGAAACAGCAACAGAACGATCCCGTGAAACTTCGCAAGGACATTCCGGGTCAGTAATCCTGGTGCGGTTATGAAAGGGCCCCACGCGGGCCCTTTTTCATGCTCCAGCCTGAGGGTTTAGTTTCAAGCCTGTGCAGGCTATGCGATGCTGGCGCCAGGGCTTCTAGCCGACTAACGCTTAAGTGAGTACTGGAAAAGAACCGCCTGCAACCAGGCCAGGCTCACGGCATCATCCACTTGCCTCCTTTGGGGCACATTCAACAGGGGGCCTTTTCACATGCTGACCCTGCTCAATTTGCTGTCGGCCGTGGCCTTGCTGATTTGGGGCACACACATCGTGCGTACCGGCATTCTGCGCGTGTACGGCTCCAACCTGCGCCGGGTGCTGAGCCAGAACATGGCCAGACGCCCGTTAGCTTTCATTGCCGGTATTCTGGTCACCGCCCTGGTGCAAAGCAGCAACGCCACGGCCATGCTGGTGACATCATTCGTTGGGCAAGGCCTGATGACACTGACCCCGGCACTGGCGATCATGCTGGGTGCCGACGTCGGCACAGCCCTGATGGCCCGCGTACTGACATTCGACCTGTCCTGGCTGTCACCCCTGCTGATCTTTCTTGGCGTGATTTTCTTCCTGTCGCGCAAACAGACCCGAGCCGGCCAGTTGGGACGCGTCGGCATTGGCCTTGGGCTGATCATCCTGGCCCTTCAACTGATTGTCGAAGCAGCGGCGCCGATCACTCATGCCCAAGGCGTAAAGGTGCTGTTTGCCTCGCTGACCGGCGATATCTTGCTCGACGCTCTGGTCGGGGCCCTGTTTGCCCTGGTGTCTTACTCCAGCCTGGCGGCCGTACTGTTGACGGCAACCCTGGCGGGTGCAGAACTGATCAGCCTGCCTGTCGCCATCGGCCTGGTGATTGGCGCCAACATCGGTAGTGGCCTGCTGGCCTTTCTCAGCACCAGTATGCAGAACGCTGCAGGTCGCCAGGTTGCCCTGGGCAGCCTGCTGTACAAGCTGATCGGGCTGCTTCTGATCATTCCAGCATTAGGCCCGCTGGTGAAATGGATGGACAGTCTGAATTTCAGTCCTCAGGAACTGGTGATCGGTTTCCACCTGCTCTACAACAGCGTGCGGTGCCTGTTGATGCTGCCGACTGTGAAGCCCATGGCAAGCGTGTGTAGCTGGCTGTTGCCACTTCGCGAGGAAACTAACGGCCATGCCCAGCCCCGTCACCTGGATCCCACCGCACTCGCCACCCCCAGCCTGGCACTGGCCAACGCGGTACGCGAAACCCTGCGCATGGGTGATCTGGTCGACAGCATGCTTGATGCCATGCTCGGCGTTCTGCGCGGTACCCAAACGGCAATGACCCAACAGATGCGCAGCCTGGGCGAAGATGTTGAGGGGCTCTACAACGCCATCAAACTGTACCTGGCGCAAATGCCCCGCGAAGACCTGGGCGAACAAGACAGTCGACGCTGGGCGGAAATCATCGAATTGGCAATCAACCTCAAGCTGGCCAGCGATCTGATCGAGCGCATGCTGCGCAAGGTGCAGCAACAAAAGACCGCGCAGCGCCGTGAATTTTCCGAGGTTGGCCTGGAAGAATTGACGGGGCTACACACTCAGTTGCTGGCCAACTTGCGCTTGGGCCTGTCGGTGTTTCTCAGCGCCGACCCGGAAAGTGCGCGCCAGTTGTTACGGGAAAAACGTCGATTCCGCGCCCAGGAGCGCCGCCTCGCACACGCCCATGTCAGCCGACTGCAACATAAAGTGGTGCAAAGTATCGAAACCAGTTCGTTGCACCTGGAACTGATCGCCGACATGAAGCGCCTGAACTCGCTGTTCTGCAGTAGTGCCTATGTGGTATTGGGTGGTTCAGACACTGATGCCCTGTTGATCGATAGCGTACCTGACGACGCCCATTCGCCTTGAACGATCCAAGAACTCCCGCAAGGAAGCTCGCCATGCGTTGCCTGTTGTTTGTTTGCCTACTGTTGGGTTGCACGCCCAGCTTCGCCCTTGATCGCTCCCAGGTAGAAGGTTACCTGCTGCCCAATGGTCTGCAGGTCATACTCAAGCCGGGTTATGAACGCGACCATGTGTCGATCCGCCTGGTCGTGGGCGTCGGCTTCGACGATTTCCCATGCGACCGCCGGGAACTGCCGCACCTGCTGGAACACCTGTTGTTCAGCGGTATCGACGACAGCGGCGAGGGTGGTCTTGAGGAACGCATGCAAGCGCTTGGTGGCGAGTGGAATGCTTACACCAGCAGCGCCGACACGACCTTCGTAATCGAGGCGCCGGCCCGCAATCAACGCAAGGTCCTTGATCTGTTGCTGGCGATTCTCAGCCAGTCTCAGCTCGACGAGAATGCACTTGAACTGTCGAAAAAAATCGTCGAACGCGAAGATGGCGGGCATTACTCGCACCTGCAACGCTGGCTCGACCGTCAGGACCTCGGCCACGGGCCCAGCGAACAATTGGCAGTTGAACTGGGACTTACCTGCGCTGAGCGCTCCGCTATAGACGACCTGACACTGGAAGAGGTCGATGACGTGCGTGCGCGCTGGTATGCGCCCAACAACATGACCCTGATCATGGTCGGTGGCCTCGACCGCCTGCTGCCGGCCTATCTGGAACGGACCTATGGCCAGCTCGACCCGGTCGACCCGGTCGACCCCAGCGAGCGACGGGGCCTGGAGACCGTTGTACACAAGGCCGAGGCAAAGCGCGTGCTGACCAGCGGGTGGCTCGGTAACAGCGCCAAACTGCACTGGATGTTCCTTGAGCCAGTGCTTGAGGGTGACAGCGAGCAAACGTTCAACCTGCTACAACGCTACCTGGACTGGGCGCTGTACAGCGAACTACGCCTCAAACACAGCCTGTCCTATGGCCCTTCCAGCCAGCGTGAAATGCTCGGCAATAGCAGTGTAATGAGCCTGAATGCCGACCTTGATCGCGAGAGCGTCGATGAAGCAGAGGTGCTGCTCCAAAAACTGATCGAGCGACTGCGTCAGAATGGACTGGATCCTGCAACGTTTGAACGCATCAAACAGGCAGCCATCGACCGTGAAGCATGGACCACTCAGGGTAATGCAGCCTTGGCCGACTACTACTGGAGTGCATTGAGCGCTTATGCCGATGGGCGCTTTGCAGACCCGGTAAGCAAGTTGCGCCAGGTCAGCCTGGAGGATACCAACCAGGCCATGCGCCAACTGTTTGCCGACCCTGGGTACCTGCGCATTGAAAAGCCGGCGTTGGGTTACGAAAGCATTTACCGCCTGTTGGCCGGGTTGCTCGGGCTGATCCTGCTGGCTGGGTTTGTCTGGCATAAACGCCGCCGCGGCCAATAGGCGCGACAAAGGCCCTCTCAAGGGGGATGACAACAAGCCATTACGGATAAACAGCGTTATCCTGTGCGGGTTTTTACCTGACTTCAGCGAATACCCGCATGCCTCACGTCATCCAGCGCCTGATCGAACTGTTCAAGCGCTACCCAGGGGTTATTGCCCTTGGCGGTTTCATTTCCGGTATTGCCAGTTTCATTCTGGTCGACCGCCAAGCAGGCCTGGCCAGCTGGATTGCCATTCTGATGCTGGTCAGCTGGGTCTGGCTGATGCTGGAGAACACCTTCACCCAGCTGTTCGCCAAGGTCTTCAAGCGCGAAATTCCGCAGCCACTGCTGCGCTATGCCACGCAGATGATCCACCAGGAAAGCCTGTTCTTCGTACTGCCGTTCTTTTTCATCACCACAACCTGGAACAGCGGCCAACTGGTATTCACCGGGCTACTGACCGCAGCCGGGCTGATTTCGATCATCGATCCGTTGTACTACAAGTGGCTGGCGCCACGGCGCTCACTGTTTCTTGCTCTGCACACCCTGACCTTGTTCGCGGCGCTGCTTACTGCGCTGCCCATCATCCTGCACCTCACCACAGCACAGAGCTTCAAGCTGGCACTGGGTGCGGCCATGCTGCTGTCGTTCCCCAGCCTGGCCAGCAGTTTTCCGATCAACCACTGGCGCCGCGCGGTCATGCTGGTAGCCGTGACACTGGCCGTGGGTGGCAGCGGTTGGCTACTGCGCTCGTGGGTGCCGCCTGCCACGCTATGGCTGAACGATGTCGCGATAAGCACCGAGGTGCAAAACCGCACCCCCGGCGCCAGCCTCAAACAAGTGAGTGCCAGTCAGATCCGCAGCAGCGGTCTGTATGCCTACACAGCGATCAATGCCCCACGGGGCTTGAATGAGCGGATCTACCATGTCTGGCAGTTCAACGGCAACGAGATCGACCGCATCGCGCTGGACATTCATGGCGGGCGCAAGGAAGGCTACCGTGCCTGGACCCACAAGCAGAACTTCCCGAGCAACCCCATCGGGCGCTGGCAGGTGAGGGTGTTGACCGAAGATGGTCAGCTCATCGGCGTGCTGCGCTTCCGGGTAGTTGACGACGGTCAAGCGAGCACCGCTCAGTAGCGCTATGCTCTGAGGCTGCGCATTGGAGCGCCTCTCGGATCACATGGAGCTTATGACCAGTACTGCCAATGCCACCTTGGACACCACCAGCAGCCCAGCTTGTCTGCGGATCACGGGTGACTGGACGCTGGCCAACTACGCCAGCCTGAAGCAGCACACTGCAAGCCTGGCAGGGCAGTACGACAGCACAACGCGGATCGAGCTTGATCAACTCGGCAAGCTGGATACCGCAGGTGCCGCACTGCTGGTCGAGTTGCTGGGTACCCAGCGCCTGGCCCAACTGACCGAAACCGCCACGCACTTGCCAGCGGCCAACCGCGCCCTGTTGAAAACGGTCTACTGCTCGCTGCAAGACTACTGCATACCGGTGAAAACACCCGAGCGGAACGTGCTGGTGCAACTGCTTGAACGCATCGGTCGTGCCGTCGATACCCTCAAACAAGATACCCTGCACCTGCTCGGGTTCGTTGGCCTTATTCTCGCCACCTTCGGACGCCTACTGTTACAGCCAAAACGCTGGCGGCTCACCTCGGTGGTCGCACACATTGAGCAAACCGGCCTTAACGCCGCGCCGATCGTCGCACTGTTGACCTTTCTGGTTGGCGCCGTGGTGGCCTTTCTTGGGGCAACAGTGCTGGTCAAGTTCGGCGCCAGCATTTTTACCGTCGACCTGGTGGCGTTCTCTTTCCTGCGAGAGTTCGGTGTGTTGTTGACCGCCATCCTGATGGCGGGGCGTACCGCAAGTGCGTTCACCGCTCAGATTGGCTCGATGAAGGCCAACGAAGAAATCGATGCCATTCGCACGCTGGGGCTGGACCCCATCGAGATTCTGGTCATCCCACGGGTGTTGGCCTTGTTGATCGCACTGCCACTACTCACTTTTCTTGCAATGCTCTGCGGCATCGTCGGCGGCGGGCTGGTTTGCGCCTTGTCCCTGGACATCTCGCCGGCCATGTTCCTTTCGATGATGCAAAACGATATCGATGTACGACACTTTCTGGTCGGGTTGGCCAAGGCCCCGTTTTTTGCTTTCCTGATCGCTGCAATTGGTTGCCTGGAAGGCCTCAAGGTCTCCGGCAGTGCCGAATCGGTAGGTGCGCACACAACCTCCAGCGTGGTTCAGTCGATCTTTGTAGTCATTGTGCTGGATGCCATTGCGGCCCTGTTTTACATGGAGATGGGCTGGTGAGTACGCCACCACGCGAAACCGTGATTGAAGCCCGGGGCCTGTGCAATCGCTTTGGCAGCCAGAGCGTGCATGAACACCTCGACCTCGATCTGTACCGTGGCGAAATCCTTGCTGTGGTCGGAGGCTCAGGCAGTGGCAAATCCGTCCTGCTGCGCAGCATCATCGGCCTGCGGCGTCCCGACGAAGGCGATGTAAGGGTGTTCGGGCAGCACCTGAACCAGTTGGACGAAGCGCAGCGCTCCCAGGTCGAACGACGGTTTGGCGTACTGTTCCAGAAAGGGGCCTTGTTCTCCTCGCTGACGGTCACTGAGAACGTCGCCTTGCCGCTGATCGAACATGCCGGCCTGTGCCGCGCAGATGCCGAACAGCTCGCGGGCGTCAAGCTGGCTCTGGCCGGGCTGCCCTTGTCGGCTGCAGACAAGTACCCGGCCTCTCTTTCTGGCGGCATGATCAAGCGCGCAGCACTGGCACGGGCACTGGCCCTGGACCCCGATATCCTTTTTCTCGACGAACCTACCGCAGGGCTCGACCCTATTGGTGCGGCGGCCTTCGACCAATTGATCCTGACCTTGCGTGACGCCTTGGGCTTGAGCGTGTTTCTGATCACTCACGACCTGGACACCCTCTACACCATCACCGATCGCGTCGCGGTGCTGGCACAGAAAAAAGTACTGGTTGCCGCGCCAATCGCTCAAGTTGCCGATACCGAGGACGCCTGGGTTCAAGACTACTTCCATGGCCCCCGTGGCCGTGCGGCCTACCAGGCCGCCACAGCGCTCAAGGAGGATTGAGATGGAAACCCGTGCACACCATGTATTGATCGGGCTGATCACCGTGCTGGTCGTGGCTGGCGCCATGCTGTTCGGCCTGTGGCTGGCCAAATCCAGTGTCGATAACACCTTCAAGGACTATGAAGTGGTGTTCAACGAGACCGTTTCCGGCTTGTCCAAAGGCAGTTCGGTGCAATACAGCGGGATCAAGGTTGGCGATGTCATCAACCTGCGCCTCGACCCAAAGGATCCTCGCCGTGTACTGGCTCGCATCCGGCTGAGCGCCGACACCCCGATCAAGGAAGACACCCAGGCCAAGCTGGCCCTGACCGGTATCACCGGTACCTCGATCATCCAGCTCAGTGGCGGTACGCCACAGAGCCCAGCATTGGAAGGGGTAGGGCACAAACTCCCGGTGATCATCGCCTCGCCATCACCGATTGCACGTCTTATGAGCAACAGCAATGACCTGATGAGCAGCATCAACCAACTGCTGCACAATGCTAACCAGCTGTTTTCCGAGGAGAATGCCGCAAGGCTGAGCAATACCTTGGCGCATCTGGAGCAAACCACCGGTTCGGTTGCCGAGCAGCGCGACGACATTCGCCTCGCCATCCAGCAATTGGCACAGGTGAGCAAGCAGGCCAGCGCCACGCTGGAGCAAACCAGCCAACTGATGCGCAATGCCAATGGCCTGCTCAGCAGCCATGGCACACAAATCGTCGGTAATGCCCAACAGGCAATGCAGTCGTTGGCCAGCAGTACCACAACCCTCAACGCCATGCTCAACGACAATCGCGAAGCCATCAATGAGGGTGCGCAGGGCCTGCATGAACTGGCACCGGCCATTCGAGAACTGCGAGACACCCTGACCGCATTGAAGGCAATCTCCCGGCGCCTGGAAGCCAACCCCAGTGGCTATCTGTTGGGCCGTGACAAAAACAAGGAGTTCGAGCCATGAAGCGTAACCGCCTGGTACTGGCATTAGCGCTAAGCCTGAGCAGTGCCTGCTCGATTCTGCCCCAGGCCGACCCATCCGATGTCTACCGCCTGCCGACCCACCAGGTCCAGCACGGCACCAGCGGCGTTGCGCCACTAGACTGGTCGCTGCGTCTGAACAAACCGCTCACCAGTGAAGTGCTGAACAGCCCGCGTATTGCTGTGGTGCCTCAAGGTGATCTGATCAGCAGCTACAAGGGCGCCCGCTGGAGTGACCCGGCGCCCACATTGCTGCGCAACCGCATGCTCGATGCTTTCCAGCGCGATGGTCGGGTACAGCGGCTCAGCGCAGACGATAGCAACCTGCAAGCCGACTACGAGCTGGCCGGCGAGCTGCAATCGTTCCAGAGCGAGTATGGCGCGCAGGGGCTCAACGTGGTGATCCGCTTTGATGCGCGCCTGGTACAAGGGCACACCCAGCGAATTTTGGCCAGCCAACGCTTCGAGGTGCGTCAACCGCTAAGCGATAAACAGATACCCGCTGTCGTCGAAGGCTTTGGCCAGGCCAGCGACCGACTGATGGCGCAACTGGTTGATTGGACCGTGCGCCAAGCCGCACAAGCTCAGGCAAAGAACCAGTAGCAGACGCCAATGGCCGCCAGTACACCGGCCAATTCGGCGAGCAGCGCACAACCCACGGCATGTCGGGCCCGCTGGATACCCACTGCGCCAAAATACACGGCCAGTACATAGAATGTGGTTTCGGTGCTGCCCTGAACCGTGGCAGCCACCAACGCAGGGAAACTGTCTACCCCATGGCTTTGCATGGTCTCGATCAACATCGCGCGGGCAGCACTGCCAGAGAATGGCTTGACCAGCGCGGTCGGCAACGCATCGACAAAGCGGGTATCCCAGCCAAACCAGTCAAACGCATAGCGAATACCGTCCAGACCGAACTCAAGGGCTCCAGAGGCACGCAATACGCCGACGGCGCAGAGCATTGCCACCAGATAGGGCAACAGGCTCTTGGCGACGTCAAACCCTTCTTTGGCGCCCTCAACGAAGGTTTCATACACCTTGACCCGCTTGAAAGCGCCAATCAGCAAAAAGAGCATGATCAGTCCGAACAAGGTCAAGTTGCCCATGATTGACGAGAGGGTCGCCAGGGCTGTAGCCGAAAGCCCAGCCAGCAGCGCCATGAACCCACCGAGCAGCAGCGCGCCAGGCACCAGGTAGGCCAGGACCACCGGGTCCCATAGCCGCAGTCGTTGCATGACCGCCACAGAAAGCAGGCCGACCAGCGTTGATGCACTGGTCGCCAGCAGGATCGGCAGGAACACCAGCGTCGGGTCCAGCGCCCCCTGCTGTGCGCGGTACATGAAGATGGTGACGGGCAACAACGTCAGCGAAGAGGCGTTGAGTACCAAAAAGAGAATCTGCGCATTACTGGCGGTGGTTGAGCTGGGGTTGAGCTCCTGTAGCGCCCGCATGGCCTTGAGCCCGATCGGCGTGGCTGCGTTATCCAGGCCCAAGCCGTTGGCGGCAAAGTTCAGGGTGATCAAACCTAATGCCGGGTGGCCGGGGGGAACCTCCGGCATCAGGCGCTGGAACAATGGGCCTAGTACTTTGGCCAGCCATTCGACCACACCGGCTTTCTCGGCAATTTTCAGAAAGCCCAGCCAGAGGGTGAGGGTACCAAACAACAACACCATGACCTCGACCGACAATTTGGCCATGGCAAAGATGCTCTCGACCATGGAGGCAAAGATCCCGGCGTTGCCGCCCACTAACCATTGCGCCAGCGCCGACACGGCAGCGACCACGAAAAATCCAAGCCAGAGGCCGTTGAGCATCAGTTATTCCCCCACACAGTGGGCCGAATGATAGCGGGCCAGGCTGGGGGCACGCCAGAAAAGCAAAAGCCCCGACACGTCGGGGCTTTTAATCAGATCATGCAGCGACTTACTTGGTCGCCACTTTGCCGACAGGTACTGCTTCCTTGCTGCGCCAGTGCGGCAGCGAGTTCCAGTAGCGCTGGCCTTTGGCATCGTCGTACATGCCTTCCCAGCGAGCGATAACCAGTACCGCCAGAGCGTTGCCGATCACGTTCAGCGCGGTACGGGCCATGTCCATGATGCGGTCTACACCGGCGATGAAAGCCAAGCCTTCCAGCGGAATACCGACACTGCCCAAGGTGGCCAGCAGTACCACGAAAGATACGCCCGGAACGCCAGCAATACCTTTGGAGGTGACCATCAAGGTCAGTACCAGCAGCAGTTGCTGGCTGATCGAAAGGTCGATGCCGTAGAGCTGAGCGATGAAAATCGCAGCAATGCTCTGGTACAAGGTCGAACCGTCGAGGTTGAACGAGTAGCCAGTCGGGACGACGAAGCTGCAGATGGCCTTCGGTGCACCGTAGGCCTCCATCTTCTCGATTACGCGCGGCAATACCGTTTCAGAGCTGGCAGTGGAGTAAGCCAGAACCAGCTCATCCTTGAAAATGCGCATCAGCTTCAGGATCGAAAAGCCGAACAAACGAGCGATCAGGCCCAGCACCATGAAGCCGAAGAAGGCAATCGCGAAGTAAACCAGCAGTACCAGCTTGGCCAGCGGCAGCAGCGAAGCAAAGCCGAAGTTGGCAACAGTGACCGCGATCAGCGCAAACACACCGATTGGCGCGTAGTTCATGATCATGTGAGTGACCTTGAACATGGCTTCGGACACGCCCTGGAAGGTTTTCACCAACGGATCACGGATATCCGCCTGCAAGCTCGAAAGGCCCAGACCGAAGAGCACGGAGAAGAAAATGATCGGCAGCATTTCACCGCGCATCAGCGCTGCGAAAATGTTCGACGGAATCAGGTTGAGGATCGTCTCGATGAACGCGTGCTCATGCTGCACTTCAGCAGCGGTTGCCTGGTACTTGGAGATATCCACCGTACCCAGCGTGCTCATGTCGATGCCGGCGCCTGGGTGGAACAGGTTGGCCAACAGCAGGCCGACCACGATCGCGATGGTGGTGACCACCTCGAAGTAGATGATGGTTTTCAGGCCAATACTGCCCAGTTTTTTCGCATCGCCAACCCCGGCGATACCCACGACCAGTGAAGAGATCACGATCGGGATAACAATCATCTTGATCAGGCGAATGAAGATGTCACCGGCTGGCTGAAGAACGTTACTGATCCACCATGCCTTTTCTGCACTGAAATGATTCAGCACTGCACCGATTGCAATCCCGAGAATCAAACCGATGAGGATCTGCCAAGCGAGGCTTAGTTTTGCCTTCTTCATGTCGTTACCCTTTCTTCAAGTGGTCACGGGCATTGCGCTGAAAACCCCGACCTAGAGCTATTGAAAGCCTTCAAGAGTCGATTGATCGCAGCAGGCAATAGCGCCGTAGAAGGTCACCGCAGGCGAGCGAAAGAACGCTCGGGTCAGCGAAAAAAGGCGCAACTATTCCGACGCGAGAGGGTAACGTCTAATGCCGTAAACGATTGCCCTATGCCGAATCGGCATGATGATTAAGGCTAAAAACGAACGTCTGAAAGGGTTGAAATAGAGGCGTTCGGAATTCCGAAGATGGCCAAAGCGCCATATTTAGGCCAATTCAGCCATATCCGCTTGGGTGATGAATGCCGTTGTTCGACAATCCGAATGCGTGAAACGCTCCAAATTTGTCGGAGGGGTCAGCTAAAAAAATATCGATGTACGGTCAACAAGACACACACTTCGACATCCGCTGTAGGAAACAACCCAAAAAAGCCAAAGTGATGCCCATTACCTCTACAGGCATTTCGGATATCCACTCAGTACCCGGGCCAACACTGAAACGTACAGAACCCTAAACAGAGCGCCTGACTGGCTTCGTCATCCACGTCGACCGAAAAACAGGGACACAGCGAACAGCACAAGGAAAATGATGAAGAGGATCTTGGCGATGCCGGTCGCTGCACCCGCGATACCACCGAAGCCCAGTACAGCAGCGACAATGGCGATAATCAGGAAAGTAATAGCCCAACTCAACATGATGATTCTCCGTCGTATATTGGAGGAGGTTCAGGCCTCATCATCGATCCGTCGCGGCCCCCTGCGCCGACCTCGGGTCACCAACTCGGCAAATTGCCTGGCGCTGAGGGGGTGCGCAAACAGCCAACCCTGTCCGTAGTTCACACCCTCGCTGTTCAGCAACAGCGCCTGATCCTCATACTCGATACCTTCGGCGATAACCCGCAACTGCAAGGCATGCGCCATGCGAATGATATGCGGCGCAACCCCGCTACTGGCGGCATCGTGGCCCAGAGCATCGATGAACGCCTTGTCGATCTTCAGGCAGTCGACCGGCAGTGTCTGCAGGTAGGCCAGGCTGCAGTAGCCCGTGCCAAAATCATCGATCAACACTTGGTGACCAACCGAGCGCAGTGCTTGCAGGTTATCCCGTGCGACTACCACATCAATCAGCCCGCGCTCAGTCACCTCGAAAGCGATCTGGCTGGCCGCGACGCGGTGCAGTGCCAGTAAACGAGCAGCCACACGACCAATGCGTGGCACCATCACATCGCACGCTGCCAGGTTAATCGAGATGTACAACTGAGGGTTGGCGCGCAACAACTGCCCCAACTGCTCCAGCACGCGCTGCAACACAAAGTCGGTGATCTGGCGAATTTGGCCGGTGTTTTCCGCCAAAGGAATGAATAAGTCCGGACTGGTCAACGTGCCATCGGGATGGCGCCACCGTACCAGCGCCTCGGCCCCCACGCATCGTCGGCTGTTGAGTTCGAGAATTGGCTGATAGAGCACCTGCAACTCACCTCGCCGCAACGCCCCCTGCAGCTCCGAACTCATTGATTGACGTTGACGTACCAGCTGCAGTACCAACCAGCCGATGCACCAGGCCAGCAGCAGGCTACCTGGGAACAACAACCAGATGACGCCATTCATTTTCAGCGGCAGGCTGGTTTTGGGGGTAATCAGCACCAGTTGATAGTCCGGAGACTTGGTCGGCATCCGATAGACCAGATGATCGGGCAACTCCAGCATGGCGTTTGCAACGTCGAGTGCCCCATCAGAGGAGGGTGGCCATGCCTGCGCCGGCCCCAACACGGGTACTGCGCGCATGCCGTTGTCGAGCACCACCAACAGGCTGCCGCCTGGTGGCAGATCAACAACATCGCTCAGGTGCCCACGAGAAGTCGAGATACGGAAATGCCCACGCCCCAGCATCAATGCCGCCAGGTTATCGTTCGGTTCGGCACTGGTGTTCAACCAATAGCTGTAGGTCGGCCCCTGAATGTCCGGGGGCCGTACAGGCTCTGTGCTGTGCTCGCCCAAGCGGTTGGAGCAGCGGGTGTCTCCATCTATATAGGCGGCTTCAAAGACAAAGCGATTGTTGAAGCCAACCTGCTGCAAGGCTGCCAACATCTGCGGAGTGCACCCTCGCAGCGGTTGAGCCTGAAGATGATCCACACCTTCACGCAGCTGACTGAAGATCTGCTCCAGCCGCTCCAGAAAGCGCTCCCCCTTCGCATTCATCTGCTCGCTTTCACTTTGCTGAATCTGGTGCATGGCCACACCAAGGCTGGCACTCAGCAACAGGATCGCACTGGCCGAGGCCGCGAGAGCGGCCAGTAGCCAGGGGCGAAGGAAAAAGCTGCGCAACGCGGCGAAGGCAGATGACATCAGGCGATATCCCGTTGAATACCACAAGGTATAGCAACTGCCTGACGAATCAGCCTGCCCGTTGGGCGGCGCCCATCAGCGGGAGCGGTTGAGCACCTGCAAGATTGCCGCCGTCTGCGCATCGGGCACGCCATCAAAACGTTGCGGGCGGAATCGCATCTGGAAGGCAGCCAACACGTGCCGGGTACTGACATCATTGACCCCGGTTTGCTCGATGGCATAGCCGAAACGTGCCAGTTGCTGCTGGTACCAGGCAATACTCGGCGGGCTCACATCGAAACGGGCACGCTGCTGTGCAACGGCAGCGGCATCAGGCCATACACCAACACCGGCATCGGCCAGGCGCTTCCAGGGAAACAGAGGGCCGGGGTCGAGTTTGCGTGATGGCGCTATATCGCTATGCCCAATGATATGCCGTGGGTCGATGTTATTGCGTTTTACGATGTCCTTGAGCAACAGGATCAGCGCCTGTATTTGCGCCTCGGAGTAGGGGTGCCAGACACGTCCAGACGGTGTATCGGTAAAACCTGGGTTTACGATCTCAATGCCAATAGAGCTCGAGTTGAGCCAGGTACGCCCCTGCCATTGACTGTCACCGGCGTGCCAGGCACGGCGGTTCTCGTCTACCAGTTGGTAGATGGTCGCTGGTTTATCACCGATCAGGTAGTGGCTGCTGACTTCACCATGGGTCAACAACGCCAGTGAACGCTCCAGCGAAGCGTTGGTGTAGTGCAGGACAACAAACTGGATACGACTGTCCTGGTTGACGGATGGGTGGCTTCGGTCAATCTGGAGGGTGTTTGCACAACCGGCCAGAGACAGAAGCAGCAGGGCGCAGAAGAAGGCTTTCATGGCAAGAGGGCACATCTATGGGTATCAGTAATGCAATAGCATAACGTACCCTCTCTAGCGATGGCGCAAACGGTGATAACTATATAGTGCTCATCCTTGTTCGACGCGGTTACGGCCTTGGTGCTTGGCGCGATACAACGCCTCGTCGGCGCGCTTGAGAGCAATGTCGCTGCGCTCTCCATCACGTAGCGCAGTGACGCCTATCGAGAGGGTGATCGTTACCCGCTCGCCCTTGAAGTGGAATGGGCAGGCCTCGACCGCCGCCCGCAGGATTTCGGCCTGCTGGCATCCACTGAGCAGATTGCTCTGCGGCATCAACAACACAAACTCTTCACCACCAAACCGGGCGATAAAGTCACGCCCGCGCAAGCGCTTGCGCAGTTCGTTGGCAACGATCTTTAGCACCTTGTCGCCAGCGAGATGCCCGTAGTTATCATTGATCCTTTTGAAATGGTCCAGATCAAGCATCGCGACCAACAGGTGGCCACCCTGTGCCTGCCAAGCCTGCATCTCACGCTCCAGATGCTCGGACCAGGCCGCACGGTTGGGCAGGCCGGTCAGCGGGTCGATCAAGGCCTTCTGCCGCTGCTCTTCCAGGTGCTCACGATAGCCTTGGGCTTCCTGCTCCATATGCGTGACCCGTTCAGCCAAGCCACGCAACCGCTCGGCCATTTCCTGTTCACGCTGATCGCGCTGCTGCTGGTGTATGTCAATCGTTCCCAGCAATCCTTCCAGGCGGTTATCCAGAATGTGTTTGAGGCTCTCCAGATCCGCAGCCCCCTGCACGCTGCTTTGCAGGCCATCAACCTGTTCACGCAACTGGCTATCCAGATCGCGGGCAGCTGTCCGGCTATCGGCATGCCCTTCACTGGCTTCCTGCAGATGACTCTGGAAAGACTCAAGGCGTTCATTGACCTGCTGCAGATAGGCTTCAAACTCATGCTGGCCACTGCTGGTGATAGCCAGCATGAGCACGACCAGATCGTCCAGGACCGGCAACAGCTCATACCAGTTCAGGCCATGCTGCAGGCGCTCGCGCATGGATTGCGCCTGGGCCTTGTGCCGCTCGGGAAGCGTCAGATCATCCAGCAAGCCCAGCAGGGTCTCTTCAATATGACTGGCGACCGAACTGTAGCTAGGCTCGGTGTTTTCGGGCAGTGCGTACGCCTCTTCGGCGGGAGTGGCCTGATCCTCCGGGATATCGGCAGCGAGCGGTGGAACATCGGCCCCGGTCTCCGGTGCTTCAGGACGCTCAGGTTCAGATGCTGGCTCCGCTGCCAATGCCTCAAGCGGCGCAGCGACTGGAGGAGAGGGCACATGCACAGGCTCGGCGGCCGCGGGTTCGACCTGCACGGACATCACCGCCTCGCTGGCCGCCTCGGCAACGGGCTCAGGCAGCGGATGCAGCTCATCTGCATCAACCTCGGCAGGCGATGCAACAGGCGCTGATTCAACAACAGCGGCCTCGAACTCAACCTCAACGGCCTTAGAGGCTGTGCTGGCAACCGTTGTCGGTACTGCGGGCGCCTCTGATGCCGCTTCGCGGTTACCGAACAACCGCTGCAAAAAACCTGGGCGGCCGGCTTCTTCTGGCTTGTCCAGCGCAGCAATCGCCTGGCCTTGCAAGCTACTCAGCTCGCCCAGCAGCAAAGGCATCTCACGAGGCTGACTCGCGCGAGCATCCAGTTGTTTGGCAAATTTTTTCAGCGGCCGAGTGACCTCACTCGGCAACGGCAATGCTTGCAACTGGCTCACTAATGCCGCCAGCGCTGTGCCGATCTGTGCCGTTCGGGTTTCCCGACGCTGCTCGGAGTCCAATACGGCTTTTTCCAACCGCGGAATCAAGCCTGCCAGTGCAGCGTCCATATTGTCGGTGCGGATGACATCGCGCATCTCTTTCATGCACTTATCAACAGCCAGATCGCTGCCTTCGGCCGCCAATGTGCTGCGTACCAAGCCCCGGCGCAGAAGGTCAAGGCGAGCTTCCCAGCGGCGCTCGAGCTTTTCTTGTTGCTCAATACTCTTGAGGTATTTCTCTTTCCAGCGCTGGGCTTCTTCGGTCATGCCTGATTTCGCAAAGGAGTAGGGGCAGTTAGCTCACGGCCGGAAGCGTATCCATCGCAAGGGCATCAGGCAAACGAATCTCAACCGCGACCGGAAGATGATCGGAAATGGGCTGGGCAAGCACCTCGAAGCGCTCCAGCGTGAGGCTGGGGCTGAGCAAGATATGATCAAGACAACGCTGCGGCCGCCAACTGGGGAACGTGGCTTGCACCTGCGGGGCAACCAAACCGAGATCACGCAATGGCGAGTGTTCCAGCAGGTCGCTGGCATGGGTATTCATGTCGCCCATCAATACCTGATGACGATAACCACCAATCAGTTCACGAATGTAGGCGAGTTGACGCGCACGGGTCCGTGCACCCAGTGCCAGGTGCATCATCACCACGACCAACGCATCGTCCCCTTCACCAAAACGCACCAGAATCGCACCACGACCCGAAGGACCGGGCAGCGGATGGTCTTCCAGCAACTGCGGCTTCAGGCGACTGAGTACGCCATTGCTGTGCTGAGCGAAACGGCCAAGGTTGCGATTGAGCTGTTGATACCAGTAAGGGAAGGCACCCAGTTGCGCCAGGTACTCGACCTGATTGACGAAACCTGAACGCAAGCTGCCACCATCGGCCTCCTGCAGGGCGACGAGATCAAAGTCGCTGAGCAGGTCACCAATTTTCTGCAAGTTACCGGCACGGCCGGTGGTAGGCAAAAGGTGCTGCCAACTACGCGTCAGGTAGTGGCGGTAGCGCTCGGTACTGATCCCCACCTGGATATTGAAACTGAGCAGGCGCAGACGACCGTCCTTCGGGAGGCTACTGGTCTGCAAATGGTGTTCGTTGACCTGCGGATCATGCAGGCCAACACACCGTTCAGTTTTCCAACGCCGCATGGCAATCGCCGCTTACTGGGCGGCGCGCTCCTTGGCAATCAACTGGTCAGCCACGTTGATGGTTTCCTCTGGACCGCCGGCAGAGCCCAGGTCAAAACGGTACTTACCGTTGACAACCATGGTCGGAACACCGCTGATTTCATATTTTTTGGCCAGATCGCGAGCTTTCTGAACCTGGCCCTTGATCGCAAAGGAATTGAATGTCGCCAGGAACTTGTCCTTGTCGACGCCCTGAGTCGCTAGGAAGTCGGCCATTTCCTCAGGCTTGGTCAGACGCTTGTGTTCCACTTGGATCGCGTTGAATACAGCACTGTGCACCTTACCCTCGACACCCATGGCTTCCAGGGTCAGGAACATCTGGCCATGGGCATCCCAGGCGCCGCCAAACATGGCAGGTACGCGCACAAAGTTGACGTCCTTTGGCAGCTTCTCGACCCATGGGTTGATGGTCGGCTCAAAGCTGTAGCAATGCGGGCAGCCGTACCAGAACAGCTCCACCACCTCGATCTTGCCAGGCACAGCAACCGGCACAGGATTGTTCAGCTCGACATACTTACCGTCTGCAGGCGGCTCGGCGGCCTGGACGGACATGCCAAAGACGCTGGCGGCGACCAACGCGGCGCTGAGAATCAGATTACGCATGCTTTACTCCTGAGCAGTGATGAGTCGCCACAACGCGACCTGCCTTCAGACAGATCGACACAGGCCTGAGTTCGATAGTGTAACGGTAGCAGGTACAAAAAAGGGCGGCCCTAGCCACCCTTTTCATGCTTTCGCAGCTGCATTAACGGCACGTTAACATTGCGAGAGATGTAGCCCCGCACAACGTTACGCCGCAAGGATCAGTGCAGACCCTGAATGTAGCTCGATACTGCCTCGATGTCCTTGTTGCTCAGCTTGGCAGCGATGGAACGCATGGTCATCGCGTCGCCGTCGTTGGTACGGTTGCCTTCACGGAAGTCGGTCAATTGCTTGGCGACGTACTGCGCATGCTGGCCACCCAGGTGCGGGAAACCGGCAGCAGCCAGGCCAGCGCCATTAGGCGAGTGGCAACCGGTGCAGGCTGGCATGCCTTTTTCAAGGTTGCCACCGCGGAACAGGGCTTCACCGGCCGCGACCAGTTTTGGATCGGCGGCGCCGACACTGCCTTTCTGGCTAGCGAAGTAGGCCGCGATATCTGCCATGTCCTGATCACTCAGGTTGGTCAGCAGACCGGTCATTTCCAGCACGGTGCGCTTACCCGACTTGATATCATGCAGCTGTTTCTCCAGGTATTTCTCACCCTGGCCAGCCAGTTTCGGGAAGTTCGGCGCCATGCTGTTACCGTCTGGACCGTGACAAGCGCCACATACAGCAGTTTTGCCCTGACCGGCAGCGGCATCGCCAACAAGATTGCCAGCGGCATTTGCAGCGCCGGTGACGCCCAAGGTCAACAGCAGACTCACGAGTAGTTTGTTCATCAGCTAATCCAACTACGGCTAAGGGTGAAAGAGTTATGTATCGATACTATCGGATCATCCACTGAATGATCGCCCGGTAGTCTTCGGCACTGCAGTCCATGCACAATCCACGCGGCGGCATAGCCTTGAAACCCTGGGTGACATGCACCACCAACGTCTCCATACCCTGCGCCAGTCTCGGTTCCCAGGCTGCACGATCACCTGGTTTCGGTGCCTGTGGCAGCTGACCGGCATGACACGCCGCGCATGCGCGGTTGTACAACGCCTCGGGATCCTGTGTAGCCTGAGCGCTGAAAAACGGTACCAAGACAACGGTAACCAACAGCCATTTCGTCATGCGAACGACCTTTCAGGGCTGGGGGCCTGCACTGCGTTCTAACGCGCAAGCTTGAATCGGGTCCCCCCGTGAACCTCATCCTACGCTGGGATAAAGCGCACACAAAATCTGCGGCATTATATACTCCCGTTATCGAAACGGAAACGACACCCCTTGCCGAGCCTGCCTCGGACAAGCCCCCAAGCGGATACCCCATGCACGTAAAAAACCCCATTCTCGGCCTCTGCCAACAGGCCAAATTTGCGCTCAGCGCCGCCAAAGTCGACCAGTGCCCAGACGACCAGGGCTATGAAGTGGCCTTTGCCGGGCGCTCCAACGCCGGCAAGTCCAGCGCTCTAAACACGCTGACCCACGCCAGCCTGGCACGCACCTCGAAAACACCCGGTCGCACCCAGTTACTCAATTTTTTCAGTCTGGACGAAGAACGGCGTTTGGTCGACCTGCCAGGCTATGGCTATGCAAAGGTCCCAATCCCGCTCAAACAGCACTGGCAGCGCCACCTGGAGGCCTACTTGGGCAGCCGCGAAAGCCTGCGGGGCGTGATTCTGATGATGGATGTGCGTCACCCCATGACCGACTTCGACCAGATGATGCTCGACTGGTCAGTGGCCAGTAACATGCCGATGCATATTCTTCTGACCAAAGCCGACAAACTCACCTATGGCGCGGCAAAAAACACCCTGCTCAAGGTGCAAGCGGAAATCCGCAAGGGCTGGGGCGAAGGGGTGACCATTCAGCTGTTCTCCGCCCCTAAGCGCCAAGGGCTGGAAGAAGCCTACGGCGTTCTGGCGAACTGGATGGAGTTGGCCGACAAGCCCGCAGAATAAGGGCCAGGCGCCAAACGCAAGGCAAAAAAAACCCCGGACTTCGTATGGGGAGGGGGAAGTTCGGGGTTCAAGTTCCGGACCGCTAGGGCGGGGTCCAG
Organism: Pseudomonas sp. HLS-6; assembly: GCF_002753995.1. Lineage (NCBI taxonomy): Bacteria > Pseudomonadati > Pseudomonadota > Gammaproteobacteria > Pseudomonadales > Pseudomonadaceae > Pseudomonas > Pseudomonas sp. HLS-6. Next base: position 121,547 of record NZ_CP024478.1, on the reverse strand, counting down.
ATATCTGCCAACACTTAACACAACATAGGAGCATCGAAGGGCTTCACCACCCATTCAGTTACTCTGAGTCGTGGTTCACCCGATTAGTTCCGGGCGTTTAGAAACTATTTGCGATAGCACATAGAATTTCCACGACTAACAGCGTGTACCCAGCCAAAAAGCCGCGACGATATGCCGCAGCTTTTTCAGGGTTATTTAGTGCGCTTCATCCCAATTCGAGCCCACACCTACCTCCACCAGCAGCGGAACATCCAACTGCGCGGCGCTGCTCATGTACGGACGGATCTGTTCACGCACCTGATCGACCAGGTCTTCACGTACTTCCAGCACCAATTCATCGTGAACCTGCAGGATCACCCGAGCATCCAGTCCGGAATCGTTCAGCCAGTTGTCTACCGCCACCATGGCCCGCTTGATGATGTCGGCTGCAGTACCCTGCATTGGTGCGTTGATCGCCGTGCGCTCCGCGCCTTTGCGCAGTGCCGGGTTCTTTGCATTGATGTCCGGCAGGTACAGGCGGCGACCGAACAGGGTTTCGACAAACCCTTGCTCGGCAGCCTGAGCACGCGTGCGCTCCATGTACGCCAGCACGCCTGGGTACTGTGAGAAATAGCGGTCGATATAGGCCTGGGACTGCTTGCGATCGACACCAATCTGCTTGGCCAGACCGAAAGCGCTCATACCGTAGATCAAGCCGAAGTTGATCGCCTTGGCACTGCGCCGCTGGTCGCTTGTAACGTCTTCCAAGGCAACGCCGAAGACCTCGGAGGCCGTAGCCCGGTGAACGTCCAGGTTGTGCCGGAACGCATGCAACAGGCCTTCGTCCTTGGCCAGATGAGCCATGATGCGCAACTCGATCTGCGAATAGTCCGCAGCCAACAGACGGTAACCGGGTGCAGCAACAAACGCCTGGCGAATACGCCGCCCCTCTGGGGTGCGAATCGGAATGTTCTGCAGGTTTGGATCACTTGAGGACAAACGACCGGTGGCCGCCACGGCCTGATGATACGAGGTATGGATACGCCCGGTGCGCGGGTTGATCTGCTCGGGCAGACGGTCGGTGTAGGTGCTTTTCAGCTTGCTCAGCGAGCGGTACTGCATCAGCACCTTGGGCAGTGGGTAGTCCTGTTCGGCCAGTTCCGCCAGCACAGCCTCAGCCGTGGAAGCCTGGCCCTTGGCGGTCTTGCTGAGGATCGGCAGGCCGAGCTTTTCGTACAGAATCACCCCCAACTGCTTAGGCGAGCCCAGGTTGAACTCTTCACCCGCGATCGCAAAGGCTTCACGCTCCAGCGCGACCAGTTTCTCGCCCAGCTCAAGGCTCTGAGCACCGAGCAGCTTGGCATCGACCAGTGCCCCCTGACGCTCGATCTTCGCCAGCACCGGCACCAGCGGCATCTCGATCTCGTTCAACACCGGCAGCACGCTCGGTGTCTTGGCCAAGCGTGCCTGCAATGCCTGATGCAGACGCAACGTCACATCGGCATCTTCGGCCGCGTAGGGGCCGGCCGTTTCAAGCGAAATCTGGTCGAAGGTCAGTTGCTTGGCACCTTTCCCGGCAATGTCCTCAAAGGAAATAGTGGTGTAGTCCAGGTACTTGAGCGCCAGGCTGTCCATGTCATGACGGGTCGCGGTGGAATCCAGCACGTAGGACTCCAGCATGGTGTCGAAGGCCACACCACGCAGCGCGATACCGTTTGCCTGATCACCGCCAATCGCGCAATTGGCCAGAATATTCATGTCATATTTGGCGTTTTGGCCGACTTTCAGTGTATTCGGGTCTTCCAGGATCGGCTTGAGCGCCAACAACACGGCGTCTCGATCAAGTTGCTCGGGCACACCCATGTAGGAGTGAGTCAACGGAACATAGGCCGCCTCAAAGGGCTCCACAGCAAACGACACACCGACAATTTGCGCCTGCTGAGCATCAAGACCTGTGGTCTCGGTGTCGAAAGCAATCAGCGTGGCCTTCTTCAGTTTTTCCAGCCAGACGTCAAAGCGCGCTTGGTCAAGGATGGTCTCATACTTCACTTCGACCGCTGGCTGCTCTGCCACCTCGGCAACCGCCACGCCTTCACGCTTGGCCTCACGCTGAAGCTCCTCGACCCAGCTCTTGAACTCCAACTCGGTGTACAGCGCCAGCAAGGCTTCGCGGTCGGGTTCACCGCACACCAGTGCGTCAACCTCGATATCCAGCGGGACGTCGAGCTTGATCGTCGCCAGTTCATACGAGAGGAACGCGGCGTCGCGGTGCTCCTCAAGCTTGGCCGGCAGGGTCTTGGCCCCCCGGATAGCCAGGCTGGGCACCTTGTCGAGGTTGTCGTAGAGATCGCGCAGACCGCCACCAACACCAGTCAGCAGGCCCAACGCGGTTTTCTCGCCCACCCCTGGCACGCCAGGAATGTTATCGACCTTGTCACCCATAAGAGCCAGGAAGTCGATGATGTGTTCGGGACCGACGCCGAATTTCTCCTTCACGCCAGCCACGTCCAGCACACTACCGGTCATGGTGTTGACCAGCGTAATGTGGCCATCGACCAGTTGCGCCATGTCCTTGTCGCCTGTGGAGATGATCACCGGACGTCCGGCAGCCGCGCTGCTGCGGGCCAGGGTGCCAATCACGTCATCGGCTTCGACGCCCTCTACACAAAGCAGCGGATACCCCAGTGCACGCACGCTGGCATGCAGCGGTTCGATCTGCACCCGCAAGTCATCCGGCATACTGGGCCGATTGGCCTTGTACTCGGCGAACATTTCGTCGCGAAACGTGCCGCCTTTTGCATCGAAAACAACTGCAAACAGGCTGCCGGGATACTGCTTGCGCAGGCTCTTCAGCATGTTCAGCACGCCCTTGACCGCACCGGTTGGCAGGCCCTTGGAGGTGGTCAGTGGCGGCAGCGCATGGAAGGCGCGGTACAGGTAGGAAGAACCGTCCACCAGGACGAGGGGAGCTTGGCTCATGAGCAGAATCAACCTTTTCGGCGGGCCCGGCGCTAGAATGTCCGGATCATTGACGACAAAGGGACAAGGTTATCATGCGCACACTAAATCGCCTGTTGCTGCTAGGGCTCCTGGCTACTCCGTTCGCGTCGATGGCTGCGGATGATGCACCGTCGCCCGATCCGGACGTCACCATTCGCCAGGAAGGCGATAAAACCATTCAGGAGTACCGCCAGAATGGTTTTCTGTATGCCATCAAGATTACCCCCAAGCATGGCAAACCTTACTTTCTGGTTCGCGCCGACGGCACCGAAGCCAACTTTATCCGCTCAGATCAACCGGACATGCTGATTCCATCCTGGAAGATTTTCGAGTGGTAACGCGCGACCTCTAACATCAACCCGGCACTTCCTGGCCGAAGTGCCCGAACGAGCAGTTTTGACCATGTCTGTGTTCACCCCTTTGACCCGGCCTGAGCTGGAAACCTTTCTGGCCCCTTATGGCCTGGGCCGCCTTCGGGATTTCCAGGGCATTGCCGCCGGAACCGAAAACAGCAACTTCTTCGTCAGCCTCGAACAGGGTGAGTTTGTGCTGACGCTGGTCGAGCGCGGGCCAATCCAGGACCTGCCGTTCTTTATTGAACTGCTGGACGTCCTGCACGAAGCCAACCTGCCTGTGCCATACGCATTGCGGACCACGGACGGCGTGGCATTGCGCGAGTTGGCCGGCAAGCCGGCCTTGCTGCAACCGCGACTGCCAGGCAAGCACATCAAGGAGCCGAACAACCAGCATTGCCATCAGGTTGGCGAACTGCTTGGCCACCTGCATGTGGCGACCTGCGAGCATGTGCTGGAGCGTAAAACCGACCGCGGCCTGGACTGGATGCTGCAAACCGGTGCCGAGCTGATGCCGCGCCTGAACGCGGATCAACGCCAGCTGCTGCAAGCCTGCCTGGAGGAAATCAGAACGCACCACGCGCAGATCATGGCCTTGCCGCGCGCCAACCTGCACGCAGACCTGTTCCGTGACAATGCGCTGTTCGAAGGCACGCACCTGACGGGCCTGATCGACTTCTACAACGCCTGCTCCGGGCCGATGCTCTACGACCTGGCCATTACCCTGAACGACTGGTGCTGTGACGATGCCGGGCAGCTCGACGGTGCGCGCTCCAGGGCGCTGCTGGGTGCCTATGCGGCACTGCGCCCCTTCACGGCGGCAGAAGCGCAACTCTGGCCGGTCATGCTGCGGATAGCCTGTGTACGCTTCTGGCTGTCACGGCTTATTGCGGCAGAGTCCTTCGCGGGCATGGATGTATTGATTCACGACCCTGCCGATTTCGAAGTGCGCCTGGCAGCGCGCCAGCAAGTCAGCGTGGCGTTGCCGTTCGCGCTCTAAGCCGGTTATTGCACGGAGGCGGCTGTCTAGAGCGCCTCCAGGCAACCCGCCAGGTCATTGCCAAGCTTCTCCAGCACCTGCTCATAGCCCTGGGCGGTCACTGGGGTATTGCCCCCTAGTGCATCCAGTTCGGCCAGACGTACCGGCAAGCCGGCCGTCAAGGTCTCGGCCAGTCGTGGGCGCAGCGGCGGCTCACTGAAGACGCACGTCTTGCCGACTTCCTGCAAACGCTTGCGCATGGCAGCAACGTGCTGGGCACCGGGCTGCACTTCGGCGGCGACACTGAATACGCCAGTATGCTGCAAGCCGTACGCCGCCTCGAAGTAATCAAACGCTTCGTGGAAAACAAAGTACGGCCTGCCGGAAACACCCGCCAATCGAGCCTTCAAGCGCAGGTCGAGGGCATCCAGGCGCTGCTCGAACGCGCTCAGGTTGCTCTGATAGCGGGCAGCATTGGCCGGATCGGCGGCCACAAGGTCAGCCGCCATTTTCGCGGCGATCACCCGGGCATTGGCCGGTGCTAACCACAGGTGCGCATCCAGGCTACCCGGACGATGATCGTGATCATGCTCGTCCGTCGACTCGTGGGAGTGGCTGTCTTCGCCAAAATGGCGCAACTGCAACCCCGGCACAGCCTGCAAGGCCACGCTGGGCTTGTTGCGGCTGCTCAGCACGCGCGGCAGAAAACCTTCCATATCAGGGCCAATCCAGTAAAGCAGGTCGACCTCGGCAACCCGCCGCACGTCCGAGGGACGAAGGGCGTAATGGTGAGGCGAAGCGCCCGGTGGAAGCAGCACCTCGGGCGTACCAACACCGTCCTGGACCGCAGCCGCAATCAACTGCAGCGGCTTGATGCTGGTCAATACACGGACCTCGGCCTGCGCTGGCGCCAAGACGACAAGACTGGAGACAAAAGCGACAAAAAGGGCAAAAAATCGGGACACGATAGCCACTCAACGGTTCAGGAACAGGTAACATAATAACGTCTCTCACAAGAACCGTCGCTGCTCATGCCTACTACACCGCTGGCCAATCGCCCCCACGACCACTCCCACTGCGTCCACAGCGCCCTGGCCGAGGCCGACGCGCTGTGTGTCCGCCAGGGCCTGCGCCTGACCGCCTTGCGTCGACGCGTGCTGGAGTTGGTCTGGCAGAGCCATAAACCCTTGGGCGCCTACGACATCCTGGCCGTGCTGAGTGAGCAAGACGGTCGCCGCGCCGCGCCACCGACGGTGTACCGGGCACTGGATTTCCTCCTGGAAAACGGCCTGGTTCACCGAATTGCGTCGCTCAATGCCTTCATGGGCTGCAGCCATCCAGAGCATGTCCATCAAGGGCAGTTCCTGATTTGCCGCGAATGCCATGTCGCGCTCGAACTGGAACAGTCGTCGATCAGCGATGCCATCGTTGCCAGCGCCAAGGAGGTCGGTTTCACGGTTGAAACGCAGACCGTCGAAGTGGTTGGGCTCTGCGCCAGTTGCCGGAGCGCGTGATGAGCAATGCCCTGATTCGCCTGGAGCAGGTGAGCGTCGGCTTCGCTAGCCAGTCGGTGCTCGACAACATCGACCTCAGTGTCGAGCCTGGCCAGATCGTCACCCTGATCGGCCCCAACGGCGCAGGCAAAACGACCCTCGTACGCGCGGTGCTCGGGCTGCTCAAGCCCGACAGCGGCAAAGTCTGGCGCAAACCCAAGCTGCGTATTGGCTACATGCCACAGAAGCTGCACGTCGATGCGACCTTGCCGCTTTCGGTTCTACGGTTTCTGCGCCTGGTGCCCGGCGTAGACCGCAATACAGCCTTGGCAGCCCTCAAGGAAGTGGGTGCCGAGCAGGTGATCGACAGCCCTGTCCAGAGCATTTCCGGCGGTGAAATGCAGCGCGTACTGCTGGCCCGGGCGCTGCTGCGCGAGCCCGAGCTGCTGGTGCTCGATGAACCGGTACAGGGCGTCGACGTGGCGGGCCAGGCCGAGCTGTACAGCCTGATCACCCGGCTGCGCGACCGCCACGGTTGCGGTGTACTGATGGTCTCCCATGACCTGCACCTGGTAATGAGCACCACCGATCAGGTTGTCTGCCTGAACCGGCATGTCTGCTGCTCCGGGCATCCCGAGCAAGTCAGCGGCGACCCGGCCTTTGTCGAGCTGTTCGGCAACAACGCGCCAAGCCTGGCGATCTACCACCATCACCACGACCACGCCCACGACCTGCACGGTTCCGTGGTTGCCCCGGCCAAAGCCGGTCATGTACACGGAGACCACTGCAAGCATGGCTGATTTTCTGCTCTACGCCCTGCTTGCAGGTTTGGCGCTGGCGCTGGTTGCAGGCCCCTTGGGATCGTTCGTGGTCTGGCGGCGCATGGCCTACTTTGGCGACACGCTGTCCCACGCGGCACTGCTGGGTGTGGCACTGGGCTTCGTACTCGACATCAGCCCCGCCCTGGCGGTTACGGTGGGTTGTCTGCTGTTGGCGTTGCTGCTGGTCACCCTGCAACAGCGCCAGCCGCTAGCGTCCGACACCCTGTTGGGGATTCTCGCACCCAGCACCCTGTCCCTCGGCCTGGTCGTGCTCAGCTTCATGCACGATGTGCGAATCGACCTGATGGCCTACCTGTTCGGTGATCTGCTGGCGATCAGCCCGGGCGATCTTGCCTGGATACTCGGCGGCAGCAGCGTGGCCTTGCTGCTGATCGTGGCCCTGTGGCGGCCCTTGCTGGCCGTGACCGTCCACGAGGAGCTGGCCATGGTCGAAGGCTTGCCGGTGGCCGCGTTGCGCCTGGCCCTGATGCTGCTGATCGCGGTAGTCATTGCCGTGGCCATGAAGATCGTCGGCGTGCTGTTGATCACATCACTGCTGATCATCCCGGCAGCCGCTGCCCAGCGTCACGCCCGCTCACCCGAGCAGATGGCCCTGGGTGCCAGCCTGCTAGGCGTGGTGGCGGTATGCAGCGGGCTCGCCCTGTCCTGGTTCAAGGACACGCCGGCCGGGCCGTCAATCGTGGTCTGCGCTGCAGTGCTATTCTTGATTAGCCTGGCGCTTCCCCGGCGCTGAACGGCGGCGCAGTCGCGCAGGGTACAACCACACAGGTTGCACCCTGCGACATTTTAATCGCGCATACACTCTGAAGAGTTATTTTCGAGTCAGCGAGCTGGGTGTAGACTTGCTCGTTTTTTGCGCAAATAGAGAGTCGCAGGAATGAAGCCGTTCGCCTCCCGTTATCTGCTCCTTGCCGCGTTTTCCCTGGCCTTGGCCGCATGCTCAAGCAACCCGGCGCAGAGCACCGCCGTGCCTGCGGCGCCAGACGCCTGGCAGCAGCTGGAACAAAGCATCGCCAGCAGCGAACTGGCCACCGCCGAAGATCAACTCGCAGCGCTACAAACTCAAGCACCGGGCGACAGTCGCCTGGAGCAATATCAGCGGCAACTGGCCGAAGCCTACCTGCAACGCAGCCAGATCGTACTGCAGAAAGGTGATGTGAATGCTGCCGCCACAGCCCTTAGCCGCGCCCGTGCGCTGATGCCCAAGGCGCCAGCCCTGACCGGCGGCGTCAACGGTGCCATTACCCAGGCGCGAAGAGCTGAGCTCGACAAGGCCGAAGCCGCCCTCAAGGCCGCAGAAGCACGCCCTGCGGCCAAGCTCATCGACCCGTCTGCAGCCAGCACGGTCATCGCCCTGAAGATTGGCAAGATGAGCGAACTTCGCCGCCAACTCGATGATATTGCCAGCGATACCGTCAACTATGACTGCGACGTGCTGTTTCAGGTACCGCGCAAGCAGGACTATCCGTGGCTTGCCACCCTGCTCAGCAAACGCGTGCACAAGCTTGCACCTGACTTCGCGCTGCAGCAGCGCCATGAGATACACCGCAATCAGCCGGCCCAGGTTGTACTGACACCGCGCCGCCCCTAAGACCAGCTGCCGGGCCGCCCCTCGGGTATCCCGGCCGGCTCCGGGCCCGCCCAGGCTCACGGACCGTCTTGGCAAGCATTTCGCTCAACTGACCACTGATCGCGTTATTCCCGTATCGTTGGTTGTTTACGAAATAAATGCTAAGAACCTCTATGTGAACAGGCTAAAATGCGCGCCCGGCCATCCGCTGACCCTAATTCATGCGCCCCACAAGGTTCGCTACGTGATCGAGTTTCAAAACGTCCATAAAACCTACCGCGTTGCCGGTAAGGATATCCCCGCCCTGCATTCGACCGACCTGCGAGTCGAGAACGGGCAGGTATTCGGCCTGATCGGCCATTCCGGTGCAGGCAAAAGTACCTTGCTGCGCCTGATCAACCGCCTGGAAGCCCCTAGCGGCGGGAAAATCATCGTCGACGGTGAAGATGTCACCGCGTTCAATGCCAACGAGCTGCGCCGCTTCCGGCAACAGGTCGGGATGATCTTCCAGCACTTCAACCTGCTGGCGTCCAAGACGGTTGCTGACAACGTTGCCCTGCCATTGACCTTGGCCGGTGAGCTATCGCGCAGTGAAATCGACACCCGCGTCAGCGAGCTGCTGGCCCGTGTCGGCCTGAGCGAACACGCCAGGAAATACCCGGCGCAACTGTCTGGCGGGCAAAAGCAGCGCGTTGGCATTGCCCGCGCCCTGGCGACCAAGCCGAAGATCCTGCTGTGCGACGAAGCCACCAGTGCCCTCGACCCGCAGACCACCGCCTCGGTGCTGCAACTGCTGGCCGAGATCAACCGTGAGCTGAACCTGACCATCGTCCTGATTACCCATGAAATGGATGTAATCCGTCGCGTCTGCGATCAGGTGGCCGTTATGGACGCCGGGCAGATCGTCGAGCATGGCCCGGTGGCAGACGTGTTCCTGCACCCCAAGCACCCGACCACAAAGCGTTTCGTTCAAGAAGACGAACAGATCGACGAAAACGAACAGCGCGACGACTTTGCCCATGTACCGGGCCGGATCGTGCGATTGACCTTCCAGGGCGATGCCACCTATGCGCCGCTGCTGGGTACCGTCGCCCGTGAAACCGGGGTGGACTACAGCATCCTGGCCGGACGTATCGACCGCATCAAGGACACTCCCTATGGGCAACTGACCCTGGCCATCACCGGTGGTGACATGGACGCGGCGTTTGCCCGCTTCCACGCGGCTGACGTTCATATGGAGGTACTGCGTTAATGGACGCCCTGAATTTCTTTGCCAACGTCGACTGGAGTGAAATCTGGTTGGCCACCGTCGACACCATGATCATGCTCGGCGGTTCGCTGTTCTTCACTGTGCTGCTCGGCCTGCCGCTGGGCGTGCTGCTGTTTCTCTGCGGCCCGCGCCAGCTGTTTGAAGAAAAGCGCGTGTATGCGCTGTTGTCGCTGATCGTCAACATCCTGCGTTCGCTGCCATTCATCATTCTGCTGATCGTGATGATCCCGATCACCGTACTGATTACCGGCACCTCGCTGGGCGTCGCCGGGGCCATTCCACCGCTGGTGGTCGGAGCCACACCGTTCTTCGCGCGCCTGGTGGAAACCGCCTTGCGTGAAGTAGACCGGGGCATTATCGAAGCCACGCAAGCCATGGGTGCCACCACGCGACAGATCATCGTCAACGCGCTGCTGCCAGAAGCTCGGCCAGGTATTTTCGCGGCAATCACCGTCACCGCCATCACCCTGGTGTCGTACACCGCCATGGCCGGCGTCGTCGGCGCTGGTGGGCTGGGTGACCTGGCTATCCGCTTTGGCTATCAGCGGTTCCAGACTGATGTCATGGTGGTCACCGTGGTCCTGTTGCTGGTACTGGTTCAAGTACTGCAGAGCGTCGGCGACAAACTGGTTGTGCATTTTTCCCGTAAATAACCCCATGGGTCGGCCATGCCGACACCCGGGGGCCGTAACGGCCCTCACAAGGAGTGATGAATGAAAAAACTGCTTGCTGTTGTCGCCGCCGTTGCGGCCTTCTCCGCCCAGGCGGCCGAAACCCTGACCGTCGCTGCGACCGCCGTGCCGCACGCCGAGATCCTTGAGTTCGTCAAACCGAGCCTGGCCAAAGACGGCGTGGACCTGAAAGTGAAGGTCTTCACCGACTACATCCAGCCTAACGTACAGGTTGCCGAGAAGCGTCTGGACGCCAACTTCTTCCAGCATCAGCCGTACCTGGATGAATTCAACAAGGGCAAGGGCACCAACCTGGTCAGCGTCGCCGGCGTGCACCTGGAGCCACTGGGCGCCTACTCGAGCAAATACAAGAAGCTGGACGAGATCCCGTCGGGCGCCAACGTGGTGATCCCTAACGACGCCACTAACGGCGGCCGTGCATTGCTGCTGCTGGAGAAAGCGGGCCTGATCAAGCTCAAGGATGCCAAGAACATCCTGTCCACGCCGAAAGACATCGCCGAGAACCCGAAAGGCCTGAAGATCCGCGAACTGGAAGCCGCGACCCTGCCGCGCGTCCTGACCCAGGTCGACCTGGCGCTGATCAACACCAACTACGCGCTGGAAGCCAAGCTGGACCCGGCCAAGGATGCGCTGATCATCGAAGGCAGCGACTCGCCTTACGTCAACATTCTGGTTGCCCGCCCGGACAACAAGGACTCCGACGCCATGAAGAAACTGGTTGGCGCACTGCATAGCCCAGAGGTGAAGCAGTTCATCCTTGATAAGTACAAAGGCGCTGTCGTTCCAGCGTTCTAAGACCTACCTGCTGGAGCCGGTTTGACCGGCTCCAGCACATCCCCCCTCAATCACGCTTGACCAACCCCGGCAACTGGACAATCAGTTTCTGGTTGTTGAAGGGCGCACGAATGAAACCACGTTGCTTCCCGTCCGGCCCCAGCAGGGCCAGGTTGCCGCTGTGGTCAACCGTGTAGTTCGGCTTGCTGGTGTCGGCCGGAATGAACGGAATGCTCAGCGCATTGGCCAGCTTCTGGGTCGTATCCAATGAGCCTGTCACGCCACGAAACTCCGTATCGAAGTACCCCAGGTACTGCTTGAGCTGAGTTGGCGTGTCGCGGTTCGGATCAACACTGACCAGAACCACCTGCAAGCGCTCGGCCGCTTCTTTTGGCAATTCGCTCTTTACCTGACGCAGTTGCGCCAAGGTGGTCGGGCAAACGTCCGGGCAGAAGGTGTAGCCGAAGAACAGCAATGACCATTTGCCTTTCAACTGGTCCATCGTCACAGGCTGGCCATTCTGGTCGGTCATTTCCAGCGCAGGCACACTGCGACTTTGCGGCAACAGAATGATCCCGGCATCAATCAGCTCGGCGGGGTTGGCCTGGCCTTTGGTAGTGATCACTTTGTTGATGGTAAGCCCCAGTACGATGGCAACCAGGGCAACGAGGATAAAGACTGTTTTCTGGGTTCGGGTCATAGGTTCAACAGTAGGTAATGGTCTACAAGCAGCGCGATGAACAACAGGAACAAGTAGTAGATAGAGTACTTGAAGGTCTTGATCGCCGCGTGCGGCCGACTGCCACGGTACAACACCCACGCCCACTGCAGGAAGCGCGCGCCCAACAGCAGGGCACAACCGAGATAGAGCGGCCCACTCATATGGATGGCATAGGGCAGCAGGCTGACCGCCAGTAGCATCAAGGTGTAGAGCACGATGTGAACCTTGGTGTAGTGCTCGCCATGGGTCACGGGCAGCATGGGAATATCTGCCAAGGCGTACTCGTGCTTGCGGTGAATGGCCAAGGCCCAGAAATGCGGCGGGGTCCAAGCGAAGATGATCAGTACCAGCAGCAGGGGCTCAGCACTGAGGTGCCCACTGACGGCCACCCAGCCCAGCAACGGTGGCGCCGCACCGGCCAGGCCGCCGATAACAATGTTCTGCGGTGTTGCGCGCTTCAGAAAGCCGGTATAGATCACGGCATACCCCAACAGTGAGGCCAGGGTGAGCCAAGCGGTGAGGGCATTGGTAAAGGTCAACAGCAGGACCATGCCCAGCACGCCGAGCAAGAGGGCAAATGCCAGTGCGGCGGTAGGCGCCACGCGTCCCGCAACCAGCGGACGTTTATGGGTGCGGGCCATCAATGCATCAATGCGCCGGTCCAGCACTTGATTGACCGCTGCCGCTGCACCCGCACAAAACGCAATTCCGAGATTGCCAAAGATCAGCACCGTCCACGGTACGCCTGCCCGGGTGGCCAGAAACATGCCGACCAGCGAGGTGATCAGCATCAGCAGCACAACCTTGGGTTTGGTCAACTCAAGGTAGTCACGCCAACCTGCCTGGCTACGACCCTCAGTCAGAAGCGTTGCCATGGATTATCCCCCAGATAGTGCACAACGCCCCCGGCACTGAGAGGCCGCAGTCGCCATTCGCGGCCCACACGACGCACTTTCGGTTGAGCCACACGGCGGGTGCTGTAGTTGACCAGAACCAGGGTCAGAAGCAGGGCTGCCCCCCCAGCGTTATGGGCCACGGCCACGGCCAATGGCAGATGGAGCAGTACGTTACTGATACCCAGGCTGATCTGTACCGCCAGCACCGCCAGCACCAGTGCCGCCAACCGCTTGAGGCCAAACCGGCGCAATTGCCAGGCCAGTGCCAGCAGTGTACCGGTCACCAACAAGGCGCCGAGGCGGTGGGTGATATGGATGGCCGTGCGCGCATCGCTGTCCAGCTGCCCACCCAGGTAATTCGGACCGATATGCTGGGTCAGGTGGAAACCATTGGCGAAGTCGGCCGTCGGCCACCACTGACCATGACAGGTGGGCACATCGATACACGCCACGGCCGCATAGTTGGCACTGACCCAGCCCCCCAGGGCAATCTGGCCTATCACCATCAACAACGACAAGGCCGCAAGACGGCGTAAACGCACGGGCAAAAGCGGTAACGGGGCAAACGCGTGTGACAGGCGCAGGCTCAACAGAAACAACAGGCCAAGGGTGGTGAAACCGCCCAGCAGATGCGCCGTCACGACCTGCGGCCATAACTTGAGGGTGACGGTCCACATGCCAAACGCCGCCTGTGCCACCACCACCCCAAGCAGCACCAAGGGCAGTTTGAAAGGCTGGCCATCGCGCCCATGACGACGGATCGCCTGCACAGCAAGCATCGAAATCACCAGCGCCAGGGTCCCGGCAAAATAGCGGTGGATCATTTCGTTCCAGCCCTTATGGGCCTCCACCGGCGCATCGGGATAATGCAACTCGGCATGCGCCAACTGCGCTTCGGTCTTCGGCACGCTGAGAAAACCGTAACAACCCGGCCAGTCAGGGCAACCAAGCCCGGCATGGGTCAGGCGGGTATAGGCACCGAGCAAGATGACCACCAGTGCCAACAACGTAGCAAACACTGCAAGGCGATAACCGGGTCTGGCCATGACCATCTCCTAACCAATGTTAGAAAGCTTCAACAACTGGCGCAGGTCGTTGAGCACGTCCTTGCCGTTGGCCCTGGCGTCGTAACGCAGCACAAGGTTGCCGTGAGGATCGATAATCCACAGTTGAGCGTCCGGTTTGCCCTGGCTCATCCGGCCATACTGGGCAAGGTCCAGCGGGTAGCGCTGCAGTTGCGGGTATTCACGTGCAAGCTTGGCCTGATAGTCCGATGCCAACGCTTGTCCGACGGCCAAGGCATGGCTTGCGCGGCTGGCATCGCGCCCCAGGCCAATTTGAATCTGCCGGGCCAGATAGACCAGTTGCTGGCAGTCCATGGCGCAATCATTCGGCGCGCTGACCAATAGCTGCCAGCGTTGCTCGTCAGCCTGCACGCCAAGGTCGGCGCGACTCTGACCATTGCCGATCAGCTCCCCGTGGTAGATACGGCTGTCGGGCACCCAAAACTGAAACTTGTACATGCCGGTAGCGAGAATCATCGGCCCGATCGTCAGCAACAGGATCACCAGCAGTTGCAACCGACCACGACCACGCCCTTGCGGAGCCTTGAGGTCAGAGGTGCTGGATGGATTCATGATGGTCCCCATGGCGTTTCTCCTTGTTGTTATGCCAGCCGAAGTAGAGGTAGAGCGCGATCAAGGCCAGCGCCAGGGCAAACCACTGCACGGCGTAGCCCAGGTGTTTTTCCGGGCCCATGACAACCACCGGCCAGTCCAGCCTGAAGGCTGCCGGACCAGGCTCAAGGCGTAATTCGTGGGCAAAACCTTCGCGTTGCAGTTGTGACCAGAACTGCGTGGCGTCTACGGCGGTCACCAAATGCGGCCAGGCACCGCCCTGTGGATCGACCTGCAGTTGAAATGCCGCACCGGGCGACACATAGACCCAAGCCTCCAGACTCAAGGGTTGATCCGGCGTACTGAAGGGCACGGGCGTGCGTCGATCAGGCCACGGCAACCAGCCACGGTTGACCAGCAGCCACAGCCCACTGGGCTGGTCATGGAACGGTTGCAGCACCTCGACGCCCGGGCGGCCATCACGCATCCGGTTATCCAGCAACAGGCTGTACTGCGCGTCGAAACGGCCATAGAGCCTGACCCGCCGATAGGCTGCATCCTCAATCAGCGGCAACCGCGCAGCGGCCACCAGATCGGCGCTGCGGCGCTCGGCATACGTGGCCAGCAACTGACGCTTCTGCTCGGCACGGCTCAATTGCCAACAGCCAAGCGCCACCAGACCGGGCAGTAGCAAAAGCACTACCAGGGTCGGCAGTACACCGGGCCGGAACGGCTTCACCCGGCCACCCCACGGTCAGTCGCTATACTGAAAGTCATCGCATCCCCCCGGAGTTTCGCCATGCTAAAAGCCGCGATTGTCCTGATGCTGCTGGCGACCATCGCCAGCCTGTTCAGCGGCCTGGTCTTTCTGGTCAAGGACGAAGGACACTCGACCCGCCTGCTCAAAGCACTCACCATTCGGGTGAGCCTGGCCGCCGCCACCCTGCTGCTCATCACATGGGGCCTCTATAGCGGCCAACTGGTTTCCCACGCCCCTTGGTAAGCCCGACTAAAGCACGTACACGAAGATAAACAGACCCACCCAGACCACATCGACGAAGTGCCAGTACCAGCTGGCGGCCTCGAACCCGAAGTGCTTGTCGGCATTGAAGTGCCCACGCAGGATGCGGATGAACATCACCAGCAGGATCACCGTGCCCAGTGTCACGTGGGCACCATGGAAACCGGTGAGCATGAAAAAGGTTGCGCCGTAGATCCCCGAACCCAGTGTCAAACCGAGCTTGGTGTAGGCCTCGTGATACTCGTAGGCCTGCAGTATCAGGAAAGAGATCCCCAACAGGATGGTCAGGCCAAGCCACAGTTTGAGTGGCCCACGATGGTCCTTCCTCAACGCGTGGTGAGCGATGGTGACGGTGACACTCGAGCTGACCAGCAAGATGGTGTTGATCAGCGGCAGATGCCAAGGGTCGATGACCTCCCTCGGCGGTGGAAACAATTTCGGATCAGGGGTCTGCAGCAACGGCCAGGCAAACTCGAAGTTTGGCCACAGCATGTGTGCCACGCCCTTGGCGCCATCACCGCCCAACCATGGCCCGGCCAGCGTGCGCACGTAGAACAATGCGCCGAAGAAGGCGAGGAAAAACATCACTTCAGAGAAGATGAACCAGGACATTCCCCAGCGGAATGAGCGGTCCAATTGTGGGCTGTATAGCCCCGCTCGACTTTCCCTGACCACCGAACCGAACCAGCCAAACAGCATGTAGGCCAGAAACAGCGCCCCGACGAAGAAGATCAGCGGCCCATGGGAATCGGGACGACCAGCCTTCATGTCGTTGAACCAGGTACCCAGGCCGAACATGGTGATCAACATCCCGATCGTGGCAATGATCGGCCACTTGCTCTGCGCCGGTACGTAGTAGTGCTGATGTGAAGCCATGGGGTGTTCTCCTTATCGAGCGCCCTTGGAAGCCTGGCCGGCCACCTGAGCCACCGGCGGCTGACGAGCGGTGATATCGAACAGCGTGTACGCCAGTGTCAGGTGCTTCACATCCTTGGGCAGGTCACGGTCAACAATGAACCGCACCGGCATTTCGATGCGTTCACCCGGTTGCAACACCTGCTGACTGAAACAGAAGCACTCGGTCTTGTGGAAATACGCCGCCGCCTCGGCCGGCGAAATACTCGGAATCGCCTGGGCCGTCATCGGCCGGTTGCTGGGGTTGCGGGCCACGAAAATCATCTGGTTCACCGCACCAGGGTGCACATCCAACTGATCTGACTTGGAATAGAAGTCCCAGACCATGTCGCTGGCATTGGTCGACATGAACTGCACCTTCACCGTACGGCTCGGATCACTGACCTGGCTGCCCTCGTACTGCCCGCCGGTCTTGCCGTTGATGCCAAAGGCCTTGCACATGACGTCGTAGATCGGCACCAGGGCAAAACCAAAGACGAACATCACCACCGCCAGCAGCATCAGCCGGACGATCAGTGTCCGCATGGCGATTTGCCCGCTCATGGCTCGCTCCCTGAACCGCCCAAGGCACTGTTCATTTGACCTCCGGCGGGGTTACGAACGTGTGGTAAGGCGCAGGCGAAGGAATCGTCCACTCCAGGCCATCCGCTCCGTCCCAGGGTTTGGCCGGGGCCGGTTTGCCGCCCCGAATGCACTTGATGACGATGAACAGGAAGAACAGCTGCGTGGCGCCGAAGGTGAACGCACCAATCGAGGAGATCATGTTGAAGTCGGCGAACTGCAGGTTGTAGTCCGGGATCCGCCGAGGCATGCCCGCTAGGCCAACAAAATGCATCGGGAAGAAGGCCATGTTCATGCCAATGAACGACAGCCAGAAGTGCAGCTTGCCCAGCGTCTCGTCATACATGTGCCCGGTCCACTTCGGCAGCCAGTAGTAGGCCGAGGCGAAGATCCCGAAGATCGCCCCCGGCACCAGCACGTAGTGGAAATGCGCGACCACAAAGTACGTGTCGTGGTATTGGAAGTCCGCCGGGGCAATGGCCAGCATCAGCCCGGAGAAACCACCGATGGTGAACAGAATCACGAAGGCCACGGCAAACAGCATGGGCGTCTCGAAGGTCAGCGAGCCCTGCCACATGGTGCTCACCCAGTTGAACACCTTCACCCCGGTAGGCACTGCGATCAACATGGTGGCGTACATGAAGAACAGCTCGCCGACCACCGGAATACCGACCACGAACATGTGGTGCGCCCAGACAATGAAGGACAGGAAGGCAATCGCACCGGTGGCGTAGACCATCGAGGTGTACCCGAACAGCGGTTTGCGCGAGAACGCCGGAATGATCGAACTGACCGCGCCGAAAGCCGGCAGGATCATGATGTACACCTCGGGATGGCCGAAGAACCAGAACACGTGCTGGAACAGCACCGGATCGCCACCGCCAGCGGCGCTGAAGAAGCTGGTGCCAAAATGGATGTCCATCAGCATCATCGTCACCACCCCGGCCAGCACCGGCATCACGGCGATCAGCAAGAACGCGGTAATCAGCCAGGTCCAGACGAACAACGGCATTTTCATCAGGGTCATGCCGGGTGCGCGCAAGTTGAGAATGGTCGCGATGACGTTGATCGCCCCCATGATCGAGCTGATACCCATCAGGTGGATAGCGAAGATGAAGAAGGTCACACTCTCTGGCGCATAGGTGGTCGACAGCGGCGCGTAGAAGGTCCAACCGAAGTTCGGTCCGCCACCCGGCATGAACAGGGTCGAGACCAGCAGCAGAAAGGCCGCGGGCAACAGCCAGAAGCTGAAGTTGTTCATCCGCGGCAGCGCCATGTCCGGCGCACCGATCATCAGCGGAATCATCCAGTTGGCCAACCCGACGAAGGCCGGCATCACGGCACCGAAGACCATCACCAGGCCGTGCATGGTGGTCATCTGGTTGAAGAACTCCGGCTGGACGATCTGCAGACCCGGCTGGAACAGTTCGGCGCGGATCACCATGGCAAACGAGCCGCCCAACAGGAATGCGCAGAAGCTGAACCACAGGTACATCGTGCCGATGTCTTTATGGTTGGTGGTCAGCACCCAACGCATCAGGCCCTTGGCCGGGCCGTGGGCGTGGTCAGCGCCGGCATGACCGTGGTCGTCGATCACTGCACTCATGTCCTGTCTCCTGCAATCCGCTGTACGTGGCTGGCCACGCGGCCAACGCGAGTTCCGACGAAGGGCCGGTTCATTGGCTTTCTGCCTGCTTGAGCGCCAGTACATCCTTGGGTGTGACCATGTCGCCCTTGTTGTTGCCCCAGGCGTTGCGCTCGTAGGTCACCACCGCAGCAATATCCACTTCCGACAGCTGCTTGCCGAACGCAGCCATCGCCGTGCCGGGCTTGCCGTGGAACACGATATTCAAGTGCCCCTCCTTAGGCCCGGTGGCGATTTTCGAGCCCTTGAGCGCCGGGAACATCGGCGGCAGGCCTTGCCCCTCGGCCTGGTGACAGGCCACGCAGGTGGTGTGGTAAACCTTGTCGCCGCGCTCCACCAGTTCCTGCAGCGTCCATTCCTTACTGGTCAGCTCCTTAAGCTTGGCGCTCTCAGCCTTGCGTTCGGCCAGCCAGGCATCGAAGTCGGGCTTGGACTTGACCTCGACCACGATCGGCATGAAGCCATGGTCCTTGCCACACAGCTCCGTGCATTGGCCCCGGTAGATTCCGGGCTTCTTGACCCGGGTCCAGGCCTCGTTGACGAAGCCCGGAATCGCATCACGCTTCACGGCGAAAGCCGGCATCCACCAGGAGTGAATGACATCGGCTGCGGTCACCAGAAAGCGCACCTTGGCGTCGACCGGCAGCACCAGCGGCTGATCCACTTCGAGCAGGTAATGCTCGTCCTTGTGTGACTTGTTATGGATTTGATCGGCGGGCGTGGCCAGGTTGCTGAAGAACTCGACATCCTGGCCCAGGTACTTGTAATGCCATTTCCACTGGTAGCCGGTGACCTGAACATCCAGGTCTGACTCACTGGCATCGTAGATATCGATCAGCGTTTTCGTGGCCGGAATGGCCATGGCCACGAGAATCAGAAAGGGCACTACGGTCCAGAGGATCTCCACCCAGGTGTGCTCATGGAAATGAGCCGGCTCCTGCCCGGTGGAACGACGGTGGATGATCATCGACCAGAACATCGCGCCGAAGACCACCAGGCCGATGATCACGCAGATCCAGAAGATGGTCATGTGCAGGTCGAAGACTGCGTTGCTGACCTCAGTCGCACCCGGCGCCATATTCACAGTCCAGGCGGCGTGTGCCTGACCGAATACCGACCACAACAGGAGGCCCATCCAGACATGTGGATGTCGCATCATTGCGGGTTCCCCTTATCGTTCTTGTTATCCCGGAGGCATGGACCTACGGCTAAGGGTACGGCGGCCAAGACTGCACACTTTGGGGCCGAGCCCCTGCTGCAATGCAGTCGGGCCTCGTCAGCCAATCACTTTCAACCGGAGTATAGACAGCGACCCTGACCGCGCAATCGACAGGAAAAATTCAGCACAAGGGGCAAATGATCGGCGTGTCGTCCACAACCAACGACCAATACCAGCGTGTTGGCAGGTCAATATAACCTCAGACTATAAGTGTCCTCTGATTATGAAAAATGCGTCTTAATCGCTCGCAGAACCGAGCTACCTTATGTCTTCCGTTTGTAATCCTTTGTCCCTGGAGTTGTCATGAACATCGCCGCATTGCGCGAGCAGATCACCCGTGCCCATCAACATGAAGCCGAAACCGGCCAGCTGAAACAGCAACTCGCACAACAACTGCCACACCTGCACCCGGCGATCCAACTGCCGGAACAGGATGCTCAAGGCGTACTGACACGTTTCGTCAGCGCCTACATCGATCAGGTGCCAGAGGTATTGGAAGCCGCCCACGACGTTGCTCGTGAAGCGGGCATCGAATCGCAGATCAAACCGGTGTTGATGATTGCCGAGGCGTATTTCGTCACGCCGCCAACGATCCTGGAGGGCCATGTCGGCCTCGACAGCCTGCTCGATGAAGCCTACCTGGCCCATCGCCTGGTCGAGGAAGTGAACGACGTCTACATCAAGCACTTCCAGCAGCCACTGATTCCGCTGGACACCACGGTCGCCAACCTGATCGCCCACCAACTGATCGGCGAAAGCTTCGCCAACCAATTGGACGAAGTGGTACACCACTCTGTGGATAACCTGCTCAATGAGGAAAGCTTCGCCCTGGAGTCGGTGGAAGCCTACCGAGAGAAACTCAGCAGCCCGGATACCGGTGCCGCCTGGAAGCGCTGGCCATGCCTGTCTCGCCAATTGGGCGTGGGCCTGGATCTCGACCAATCAGCCTGAACACACGCCTGAGCTGCCGGACTTGCCGGCAGGGTCAGGCGCACGTAGCTAGAAACGCCCCTTGGGGGTCGCGCAGGGAATAGGTTGCCCGACGGTCAACGGCAGGAACGCGTCGTGCTCGGCATCGTAAGCACTGATCTCGCTGGTCTCGATGTTGTAAATCCAGCCATGGATGAACAGCTGGCCGGCCGCCATGCGCGAGGCTACCGAAGGATGTGTGCGCAAATGCTGCAATTGCGCAATCACGTTTTCCTTGGTCAGCACCTGCATGCTTTCATGCTCAGTGCTGCAATGGCAGTTGTCCTCGACAACCGTCCTGGCGACCTCGGCATGGCGCAACCAGGCCTTTACGGTCGGCATTTTCTCCAGGCTCTGCGGGTTCAGTACCGCACGCATCGCACCACAATCAGAGTGGCCACAGACGATGATGTGGTGCACACCAAGCGCCATGACAGCGTATTCGATCGCGGTGGAAACACCGCCGTTCATTTGCCCGTAGGGCGGCACCACGTTACCAACATTACGGGTTACGAACAGGTCGCCCGGCGAGCTCTGAGTGATCAGTTCAGGGACAATCCGCGAGTCTGCACAGGTGATGAACATCGCTCGTGGTTTCTGCGCGGTGGCGAGCTTCTTGAACAGCTCTTCCTGTTGCGGAAAGACCTCATGATGAAAACGCAGAAAGCCGTCGACGATATGCTTGAGTGCAGCGTCGGCATCGTTGGCATCAACCACCGGGCCGGACGGAGAGGGTTCCTTGTCTTGCATGATTTATCCTCTGTGACGGTTTGAACGTTAATGCCATATTAACGGGATATTGATTCAGGCAAAGCGTGACGATTAGATGACGTCACTGACTCACCCATCACAACCGCAAGCCTCATTCACAGCAAAGACAATTGCCCCCCCGGTGGGAAAAACGCGCTGCAATCCAGCCCAGGCCCTTCGCGCCGGTTCAGCCCCAGACGACGGATCGCCGTGCTGAAGCGTTGCGCCAACAGTTCGGCAAACACCCCCTCACCACGCATCCGCGCACCGAATCGGCTGTCGTACAAGTCACCGCCTCGACTCTGACGAATCAGGCTGAGCACATGGGCAGCCCGTTGCGGGTAGTGGTCGAGCAGCCAGTGCTCGAACAGCGGCGCGACCTCCAAAGGCAAGCGCAACAGCATGTACGCAGCGCTCAAGGCCCCCGCACCCTTGGCCGCTTCCAGCAGCCGTTCAAGCTCACTGTCATTGATCATCGGAATCATTGGCGAGCACAGCACGCCCACCGGAACACCTGCCTCGCGCATGACCCGAATGGCCCGCAAGCGGGCCTTCGGTGCCGCCGCCCGGGGTTCCAGAACACGCTTGAGCTCATCGTCGAGCGTGGTGAGGCTGATCATTACCCTCACCAATCGCTGCTGGGCCAGCTCGGCCAACAGGTCCAGGTCACGCAGGATCAGCGAACCCTTGGTCACTATCGTGACCGGATGGCGGTAGCGCAACAGCACCTCCAGCAGGCGACGAGTCAGCTTCTGCTCGCGTTCGATCGGCTGATAGGGGTCGGTATTGGAACCCAGGTTGATCGGCGCACAGACGTAACCCGGCTTGGAGAGTTGCTGTTCCAGCACAGCAGCCGCATTGGTCTTGGCGATCAACTTGGTCTCGAAGTCCAGCCCTGGCGACAGGTCCCAATACGCATGACTGGGCCTTGCATAGCAGTAGATGCAACCATGCTCACAGCCCCGGTAAGGGTTGATAGAGCGGTCGAAGGGCAGGTCTGGCGAGCTGTTGCGGGTGATGATGGTCTTGGCTGTTTCGATGCGGACTTCAGTACTCTGCGTGAGCGGGACTTCCTGATACCAGCCGTCATCCTCGACCACCGAGCGGTTCAGCGCGAAGCGGTTGTGCGGATTGCTCGCAGTACCGCGGCCACGCACGGGGAGTGGAGTGGACATAAAAACGCCCTCTATACTGTTTTTATATACAGTATAGAGGGCGATAACCAATTACCAGAGCCGTCTGGCGCCTGGCACTGCCGAGCCGATTACTCGGCTGGCTTCTTCAGCTTCGGGTTCGGAAAGAACTGAACCGTCTGCACCGCAGGCCTGGCCGGCTTGAGCTCGACATGATTGACCCGCGTGCCGAGCTCCTTCGGTACCGACAAGCCCTGTTCATTGAGGGTATCGGTGAAACCGCAGGCTACACACTCACGGTGTGGGACGCTGTCTTCGCTCCACATCATCAACTTGTCCGGCTCACTGCATGCCGGGCAAACAGCACCGGCGATAAAGCGTCGTTTCGTTACATTCACATTCACATGCGCTTCGCTCATGCCGCCACATCCTCACTCAGACCACTGTGACGCAAGAGTGCATCGATTGACGGCTCACGGCCACGGAAGTCGACGAACAGCAGCATCGGCTCCTGCGAACCACCGCGCGCCAGCACCGCCTCACGGAAAGCACGTCCGGTTTCAGCGTTCAGTACACCTTCCTCTTCAAAACGCGAAAACGCGTCCGCCGAGAGCACTTCGGCCCACTTGTAGCTGTAGTAACCCGCGGCATAGCCGCCAGCAAAGATGTGCGCAAAGCTGTTGGGGAAGCGGTTATACGCTGGAGGACGCATGACCGAGACTTCGTCACGGATGCTTTCAAGTACGTCCATCACGCTGCGACCATCGCCATGGTGAGCATGCAGTTCAAAGTCGAACAGCGAGAACTCCAGTTGGCGCAGCATCATCAGACCGGACTGGAAGTTCTTCGCCGCCAGCATTTTCTCCAGCAGGTCCTTGGGCAGTGCTTCGCCGGTTTCGTAATGCCCTGAAATCAGCGCCAGGCTTTCAGGATCCCAGCACCAGTTTTCCATGAACTGGCTCGGCAACTCGACAGCATCCCACGCCACACCATTGATACCGGAAACACCTGCATGCTCGATGCGCGTCAACAGGTGGTGCAGGCCGTGGCCGAACTCGTGGAACAGCGTGGTAACTTCATCGTGGGTCAGCAACGCTGGCTTGCCGGGCGCTGCCGGGGTGAAGTTGCACACCAGGTTGGCGACCGGGTTCTGCAGATCACCCGTCGCGGTGCGCCGACGGTCGCGAGCGCCGTCCATCCAGGCGCCGCCGCGCTTGTTGGCGCGTGCATACAGGTCGAAGAAGAAGCGCCCGACGTGCTGGCCGTGCTCCTTGATCTCGAAAAGACGCACGTCCGGGTGCCAGCTGTCGAAACCTTTGAGTTCGGTAATTTCGATGCCGTACAAACGCTGAACGATGGCGAACAGGCCGGTCAGCACCTTATCGATCGGGAAGTAGGCACGCAGGGTTTCCTGGGAAACGCTGTAGCGCTGCTCACGCAGCTTCTCGCCAAAGTAACCGCTGTCCCAGCTCTGCAGATCAGCACACCCTTGCTCGGCCGCGTAGGCCTTGAGCTGAGCCAGATCCTGAGCCGCGAACGGCTTGCTGCGTTTGGCCAGATCACGCAGGAAACTCAACACCTGATCGCTGGACTCGGCCATCTTGGTCGCCAGGCTCAACTCGGCGAAGTTGGCGAAACCAAGCAGGCCGGCCAACTCCTGACGCAGGTCGAGGATTTCGCTCATCACCGGGCCATTGTCGAACTGGCCGGCATTCGGGCCCTGGTCGGACGCACGGGTGCAGTACGCGGCGTAGACTTCTTCACGCAGGGCGCGATCCTGGGCGTAGGTCATCACGGCGTAATAGCTTGGGAACTCCAGGCTGATCAGCCAACCATCGAGGCCCTTGGCCTGGGCTGCTGCGGCCATTTGCGCCTTGGCCGAATCGGTCAGGCCAGCCAGAGCCGCTTCGTCAGTAACGTGCTTGGTCCAGGCCTGGGTCGCGTCCAACAGTTGGTTGGAGAACCGGCTGCCCAGTTCCGACAACTTGCTCTGGACCTCGGCATAACGCTGTTGCTTGTCTGCAGGCAGGTCGATACCCGACAGACGGAAGTCACGCAGGGCGTGTTCGATGATGGTTTTCTGCGCCACATCGAAGTGTGCTGCCGCCGGGCTGGCGGCCAGGGCCTGATAAGCCTGGAACAGCTCGCGGTTCTGCCCAAGCTCGGTGGCGTAGGCGCTAAGTGCGGGCAAACAAGACTCGTAGGCCTCACGCAGTTCGGCACTGTTGCACACTGCATTGAGGTGGCTGACCGGGCTCCAGGCCGCGCCCAGACGGTCGTTGAGTTCATCCATGGCCAAGACCAGGCCTTCCCAGGTGGGGTTCTCACCCTGGGATTTCAGAATGGCGGCGATGGCACTACGGTTGTCGGCCAGGATCTGTTCAATCGCCGGCAGCACATGCTCGGCACGGATCGCCGAGAAGGGCGGCAGGTCGTAGGACTGCAGAAGCGGGTTGTTCGCACTCACGGTTAAACACCTTGGCAGAAGAAACACAGGCCCATCTTAATTACAATCAGCGCTCCCCGCAGCTATCCAAAGTTATACATGCCATACAAGGAAACGATCATGGCCATCCGCAGTTTCCAGAACCACACGCCACGCCTGGGCGAACGGGCCTTTGTCGACCGCTCGGCGGTCGTGCTGGGTGATGTCGAGATCGACGACGACAGCTCTGTCTGGCCACTGACCGTGATTCGTGGCGACATGCATCGTATCCGCATCGGTGCGCGCACCAGCGTGCAGGATGCCAGCGTGTTGCATATCACCCACGCAGGCCCCTTCAACCCGGACGGCTTCCCGCTGCTGATCGGCGACGACGTGACCATCGGCCACAAGGTCATGCTGCACGGCTGCACACTTGGCAACCGGATCCTGGTGGGCATGGGCAGCACGATCATGGACGGTGCGGTGGTCGAGGATGAGGTGATCATCGGGGCAGGCAGCCTGGTGCCCCCGGGCAAGCGCCTGGAAAGCGGCTTCCTCTATGTTGGCAGCCCGGTCAAGCAGGCACGCCCGCTGACCGACAAGGAGCGCGCCTTCTTCCCTTACAGCGCCGCCAACTACGTCAAGCTCAAGGACCAGCACCTGGCTGAAGGCTACGATCGCCCGGAATGACGTTATCCACAGCCCAACAGAGATTGCCATGCACTATCAGAACATTCTCTTCGACCTGGACGGCACCCTGACCGATCCGCGCGAAGGCATCACCCGCTCGATCCAGTATGCGTTGAGCAAACTGGGCATCGACGAACCAGACTTGAGCCGCCTGGAGCACTTCATCGGCCCGCCATTGCTGCAGGCCTTCATGCAGTTCTATGACTTTGACGAAGCGCGCGCCTGGGATGCGGTGAATTTCTACCGCGAGCGTTTCAAAGTCACCGGGCTTTACGAGAACCGCGTCTTCGAGGGTGTGGGCGAACTGTTGCAGGCGCTGGAAGGACAGGGCAGGACGCTGTACATCGCGACCTCAAAGCCTTGGGTGTACGCCCGCGAAATCGCCAGGCACTTCGAGTTCGATCGCCACTTCAAGGTGATCTACGGCAGTGAACTGGACGGCACCCGCACCGACAAGATCGAACTGATCGCCCACCTGCTTGAGCAAGAGCAACTGGAGCCGGCGCAAACCCTGATGATCGGTGACCGCAAACACGACCTGATCGGCGCCCGTCGCAACGGCCTGGACGCAGCAGCCGTGGGGTATGGCTTTGGTAGCTTCGAGGAGCTCAACGCCGAACAACCGGCCTACCACTTCGCCACGCTGAGCGAACTGCATCGAGCCTTTCTGTAACGCGCGCAGATGGCAAGGCCGTGTCCGTCAGTGCAAGGCAGTCACCAGCGCCTGCTTGCGTTGCACTGGCGGCAACCGCCCCCACGCCTCCGCAGCGGCGTAAAAGGCCGTCCAATCGCCATTCACCTGCTTGAACAACGCGGCAAACGCCGGCACCCACTGGTCATACAGGCCGAAGGGCAAAAGCTTGGCGTTGTTCAGCGGTGATTCAACCCAGGCATCAAACCGGCCAACACCGCCCCACGCAGTATCGCGCAACGCCCGGTACTCCCGACGCAAGCGCTCGAATTCGGCCGCTTTCGCCGCACGTTTGGCCGGTACTGCCAGTGGTTCAGCGTACAGTGCCTTCAAGCGCTCACGGCTGGCCAACACCAGGCCCGTGAACTGGTCGCGCTGTTGGCTGGCACTGTCCTGCAGCGGCGGCAGGTTGCGCGCCTTGCGCCATTGGCGCGTGCCTTCCTGCTCGACGAAGGTGGCAAAAGATTCGTTGAACTCGGTGTCATCCTTCACATACACGCGCTGGTGGGCCAGTTCATGAAAGATCAACGTGGCCAAACGCTCATCACCCCAACCCATCATCGAACTGAGGATAGGGTCATCGAACCAGCCCAGTGTCGAATAGGCTTGTACGCCGCCAATGTAGACATCCTGCCCTTGCTGTCGGGCCAGTGCCGCAGCACCGCGCGCCGCGCTCTGGCTGTAGTAGCCGCGATAGGCCACACAACCGGCAACAGGAAAACAATGAGTGAGGGGTTCGAGGTCAAACTCGGGGGTTGCGAACACGTTCCACACCACAAACGGCCGACCAATATCGGCGTACACCCGATAACTGCGGTTGTCCGGCAGCTTCAGTTGCGTACTGGCGAAGGCCCGGGCCTGCTCTGCCTGCGCCAGATGCTTGCGCAAGGTCGCATCGCGCGCGGGGTCGGCGATGATCTCGGCCACAGGCTCGCGGGCTTGCAGCAGGTGCCACTGGCCGCTGGCCAACTGGCTGTAGTAACCGAGGCTGGAACAACCGCTGAGCAGCAAAAGCGCTGACAGGGGAACCAACAGTCGGCTGCTGCGGTCGAGTACCCGGAGACCTGAGCGCAGCAAAAAAATCAGTCGAATCATGACGCCAGGCGTCCCGCTCAAGTCCTTGTCGCCCCAAGACTATCCTGCCAACCCGGAGTTTTGCCATGCGTACGATGTTTGTTGCCTGCAGCCTGCTGATTCTGTCCGGTTGCGCAGGCCTTCCCGCACCCGACCCCAACCAGGCCTGGATCGACCTGACACCCCATCCGGACGAGTCACTGCATGCGGTAGAAGTGGACGAGCGTAGCTGGGCCGACAAACGCTACTTTGAAGTCTCCCCCGGCAGCCATGAGCTGACGGTGCGTTATCAGTTCCCGGTCGCGCCCGGTAACATCGGCCCGGTCAGCGAGCCGCTGTGGCGCGATTGCCAGCTGAATGTGAAATACAAGGACTTCAATGCCGGTCAGCGCTACCAGCTAAAGGCGGGGAGTACCGGCTTGAACCCCTGGGTGAAACTCTATGATGAGCAACATCGGGTGGTTGGCAAGGGGCTACCGGCAGGCTGTCAACGCACCTGAAGTGCCTAATGGCGCTATGCTTGAACTTTGAAACCTGCCATTGGAGACCATCATGCGCCAGCCGCTGATGTTGCTCACCGTCAGTACCTTGGCCGCCTGCAGCAATCCCTTGCCCCCCATCGATACCAAGCAGGCCTGGGTCGACCTCTACACTATTACCCCTGGCCGACTGGTCATGGCTGATCGTCTGGACGGCACACGCCTGATCGATGGTCGCTACTTCCAGGTACCGCCAGGGCCCCACGAGTTGATCGTGCGCTTCGACTACGAGGTTTATGCCGGCGGTTTCACCAGCGAACCGGTCGAAAGAACCTGCTACCTCACCGTTCGCTACGATAATTTTCAAGCAGGCCAACGTTACCGCCTGGAAGCCCGCGCACTGAGCATGACCCCCAATGCGTGGCTGTACGACGCCGACCGCAAGGTACTCGCGGAGGAGCGAGACGTGCACTGCATTCCTTGAGACCTAGCGATCATTCTTCTGGTAAATGATCTTTCGGGTTCCGCCATCGCAACTACCCACCACCATGTTCTGGTCGTGGACTTCGTTATTGGGGACGATTTCCAGGGTATAGGAGGTGACGCCACGCGCCTGGATCTTGGCCTCGATTTCGGCCTTGAGTTCCTCACAAGGCTTGGGCGCAGCCAGTACTGCCGATGCCATCAGCATGCCCAGTACAGTAAATGCAAAACGAATCATGGGACTACTCCTGGGTGGTGGCACGAAGGTTCGCGCCTTGTCTGCTTTCAGAGGCCGATACGGCAAGCAAGTTCAGCTCGATTTCATAGGCGGGCATTGAATCTCTGGAATATGCCCATACAGAGCCAGCAGGGTCGTCGCTCGACGCCGGCCAAACGACTGCCCAGGAGCCCCAACAGCCCATGAAGCGACTTGCCGATATCAAGATTTCCACACTCGACCTGGTGCCAGTACGCCAGGACGGTGGCCCGGCACAAGCCCTGAGAAACTCCCTCGATCTTGCGCGTAACGTCGAGAGATTCGGCTATAACCGCTTTTGGGTCGCCGAACACCACAACATGGACGGCATTGCCAGTTCGGCCACGGCGGTACTGCTCAGTTACCTGGCGGGAGGCACCTCGACGATCCGCGTCGGTGCCGGTGGCGTCATGCTGCCAAACCACGCGCCACTGGTGATTGCCGAACAGTTCGGCACCCTGGCCAGCCTCTATCCAGGCCGTATCGACCTGGGCCTGGGGCGTGCGCCAGGCTCCG
Organism: Pseudomonas sp. HLS-6; assembly: GCF_002753995.1. Classification (NCBI taxonomy): domain Bacteria; kingdom Pseudomonadati; phylum Pseudomonadota; class Gammaproteobacteria; order Pseudomonadales; family Pseudomonadaceae; genus Pseudomonas; species Pseudomonas sp. HLS-6. The sequence continues at coordinate 92,535 of NZ_CP024478.1, read as the reverse complement.
ATCAACTGACAGCCCGTGCCCTGCGCCGTGAGCGCTCCGGCAGTGCCGACGACTTCCCAGAGGATGTCGCCGAACTGGTGCGCTACCTGGGCCCACGTACGGCTGATCAAAAAGTGATCGCCGTGCCTGGCTATGGCACCGAGGTGCCGATCTGGCTGCTCGGATCAAGCCTGTTCAGCGCCCAGCTAGCCGGTCAGCGTGGCTTGCCCTACGCCTTCGCCTCGCATTTCGCCCCCCGCTACATGCACGAGGCGATTCGCGTGTATCGCAACCATTTCCAGCCCTCTGCGGTGCTCGAAAAACCTTACGTGATGCTCGGCGTACCGCTGGTCGCCGCCGATACCGACGAGCAGGCCGACTACCTGGCCACCTCGGTGTACCAGCGCATCCTGGCGTTGATGCGCGGGCAAAGCCTGATGCAACGCCCACCGGTAGCGTCAATGGACGGCCTCTGGTTGCCTCACGAGCGCGAAGCGGTGGGCAGTTTCCTTGGGCTGGCAATGGTCGGTGGGCCGGAGAAAATCCGCGCCAAACTGGAGGTATTGCTGGAGCAGACCCAGGCCGATGAGCTGATCTTCACCTGCGACCTGTATGAGCATGCTGACCGGATACGGTCTTACGAGTTGTTGGCGCAGACGGTGCTGGGCGACCGATAACGGTATCCTGACATTCGCGTGGCAACGCCGGCTCCTGCGCAGGTATAAACCGCGGGAGCCGACGCTTACTGGCTTAACCGCGTTTGTAGACGATTTCCTTGGTACCGCCCTCGCAGGTACCTACGACTTTTCCACCCGCAGCGGCGCCTTTGGCAACGATCTCCAGCGAATAACCGGAAACACCTTTCGCCTTGAGCTTCGCGTCGATCTCGCTTTTCAACGCTTCGCACGGTTTGCCGGCTGCCAACGCCGTTCCGGCGAGCATCATCAAACCGAAAGCCATCACCACCTTCTTCATCGATCGCATTCCTTGTTCAGATCAAAAAGAAACGGGTACCGGACGCTGCCCGGCATCATTACCTATTTACCCCAAGCTGCGCGTTCAAGCCAGCACTGTGGCATCAGGACGCATCAACTGTTGGCAATCCGAAAGCCCACCTTGAGCGTCACTTGAAAGTGCGCGGCCTTGTTGTCCTTGATATGCCCACGGGTGTCCACCACCTCGAACCACTCCAGGTGCTGAATACTCTTGCCAGCCTCGGCCAGCGCATTGTTGATGGCCTCTTCGATGCTGTTGGGGGATGAGCCGACAAGCTCTATTTTCTTGTAGGTGTGATGATCGGACATGGCGTTTCTCCTGACTAGCCTGACTCCAGAGCCTAGCAGCGCCACACGGATTTACCTGCCGAACAGGCCCGGCTATCGCACGACCTGCTGTGCCAGTTCAGCACGCAGCCAACCGGCAAGCTGTTCGGCACGCCCATCGGCGGCGCGGCGTGGCACCCATAGCACCAACGCGGCCTGGGTCTGACAAAAGCCCCACGGCGCAGCCAGACGCCCGGCACGCAGGTCATCGGCTACCAGGGGTTGTGGCGCAATGGCAACGCCAAGGCCTGCGACAGCCGCCTCCAGCAGGTAATACAGGTGCTCGAAGTCCTGCCCATACCTCAACGCCTGCGGGTCGAGCCCCTGCTGCCGAGCCCAACTGGGCCACGCCTGTGGGCGCGAGGTGGTTTGCAGCAACGCTTCACCCAACAAGGCGCTGGCCGGCGCCTGCTGCAAACGCGCAAAGCCGCTGCAATGCGGGCTAAGCACCGGGCCGATACGTTCCTCGGCCAACACATGTACCTGCATGTCGGCTGGCCACGGCGGTTCCGCGAACACCAGAAGGGCATCCAGGCCCGGGCGACGCGGATCAAGGTCACCTTCGCCCGCAGACAGGTGCAGCCGCAATTCCGGCAGGTCGGCCTTCAAGCGGCCCAACCGCGGTATGAACCAACGCGCCAACAGGCTGCCCGAACAGCCCAGAACGAAGGGCGCCTCGGCACTGTCGCGGCTTAATTCGGCGCACACGGCACGCAGGCGCTCGAACGCATCGCTACTGGCATCCCGTAGCCGCACCCCGGCATCTGTGAGTTTAATGCCACGCCCATCCTTGACGAAAAGGCTCACCCCCAAGTGCTCCTCCAACACCTTGAGCTGACGGCTAACCGCGCCATGGGTAACGTGCAGCTGCTCGGCAGCCTGGCTGACGCTGTTCAGCCGGGCGGTCGCTTCGAACGCCCGCAAGGCGTTCAACGGAGGCAAGTCGTGGGCCATTTGATTTGTGAGTTTTCCTGACAGGTTATGGCGATCTTATCGGTTTTCAGATGCGCGTGTCGTGGTTAGAGTAGAGCCAATCCCAGTCTAGATAACGCCTTGGAGCGACTCATGACCCAGACCCACTACCGCAGCGGCCCTGATGCCAACGGCCTGTTTGGCGATTTCGGCGGCCGTTACGTCGCTGAAACCCTGATGCCACTGGTGCTTGACCTGGCCAAAGAATATGAAGCTGCCAAGGCCGACCCGGCGTTCATCAAAGAACTGGCCTACTTCCAGCGCGATTACATCGGTCGCCCGAACCCGCTGTACTTCGCAGAACGCCTGACCGAGCACTGCGGCGGCGCGAAGATCTACTTCAAGCGCGAAGAGCTCAACCACACCGGCGCGCACAAGATCAACAACTGCATCGGCCAGGTACTGCTGGCCAAGCGCATGGGCAAAAAGCGCCTGATCGCTGAAACCGGCGCCGGCATGCACGGCGTGGCCACCGCCACCGTAGCGGCACGCTTTGGCCTGCCTTGCGTGATCTACATGGGCGCCACCGACATCGAACGCCAGCAAGCCAACGTGTTCCGCATGAAGCTGCTGGGCGCCGAGATCGTCCCGGTCACTGCCGGCACCGGTACGCTCAAGGACGCGATGAACGAAGCCCTGCGTGACTGGGTGACCAACGTTGATGAAACCTTCTACCTGATTGGCACTGTTGCAGGTCCGCACCCGTACCCCGCCATGGTCCGTGACTTCCAGTCGATCATCGGCAAGGAAACCCGTGAACAGATGAACGCCAAGGAAGGTCGCCTGCCAGACAGCCTGATCGCCTGTGTTGGCGGTGGCTCGAACGCCATGGGCCTGTTCCACGACTTCCTCGATGACGCCAGCGTACAGATCATCGGCGTCGAAGCCGGTGGCCATGGCGTCGACACCGACAAACACGCGGCCAGCCTCAACGGTGGTGTACCGGGCGTATTGCACGGCAACCGTACCTACCTGTTGCAGGACGCGGACGGCCAGATCACCGACGCCCACTCGATTTCTGCGGGCCTCGACTACCCGGGCATCGGTCCGGAACACGCTTACCTGCACGAAGTGAAGCGCGTCGAGTACGTCAGCATCACCGATGACGAAGCCTTGGCGGCGTTCCACACCACCTGCCGCCTGGAAGGCATCATCCCGGCGCTGGAGACCGCCCACGCCCTGGCTGAAGCAATCAAACGCGCACCGACCCTGCCCAAGGATCACCTGATGGTGGTGTGCCTGTCCGGGCGCGGCGACAAAGACATGCAAACCGTAATGAGCCATATGGCCGCGACCGCACAGCAGGAGAAGCAGGCATGAGCCGTCTTGAACAACGTTTTGCCACGCTCAAGGCCGAAGGCCGTGCGGCACTGGTCACCTTCGTCACCGCAGGCGACCCAGGCTACGATGCCTCGCTGGCGATCCTCAAGGGCCTGCCCGCCGCTGGCGCCGACGTGATCGAACTGGGCATGCCCTTCACCGACCCGATGGCCGATGGTGTGGCGATCCAACTGGCCACCCTGCGTGCCTTGGACGCTGGTCAGACCCTGGCGAAAACCCTGCAGATGGTGCGCGAGTTCCGCGTCGACGACAGCACCACGCCCATCGTCCTGATGGGCTACTACAACCCGATCCACCGTTTTGGTGTCGAAGCCTTCGTCGCAGACGCCAAGGAAGCCGGCGTCGATGGCCTGATCATCGTTGACCTGCCGCCAGAGCATGATGCCGAACTGGCGACCCCGGCCCAAACCGCCGGGATCGACTTCATTCGCCTGACCACTCCGACCACCGACGATGCGCGTTTGCCACGCGTGCTCGAGCGCAGCTCGGGCTTTGTCTACTACGTCTCGGTTGCCGGTGTGACCGGTGCCGGCTCTGCCACCACCGATCAGGTCAGCAGCGCCATCGAGCGCCTGCGTCGGCATACCGACCTGCCAATCAGCGTTGGCTTCGGTATCCGCACACCCGAGCAGGCGGCGGCCATTGCCCGTCTCGCAGACGGCGTGGTGGTAGGCTCGGCACTGGTAGACAAGATTGCCCACGCAACCAGTGCTGAACAAGCCGTAGGCGATGTGCTGGAGCTGTGCTCGGCACTGGCCGAAGGTGTGCGGGCAGCGCGCAAGGCCTAAGTATCAATCGCAGGCAAGCCTGCTCCTGCACCTTGTGTGGGGGCTTGCTTGCGACACCTTAGGCTTGGCTGAAGATCGACAGGTCGAGCGGTCGCACCGCCCCCATCCAGATCCCATGATCACGATGATCGGCCAATTCGTCACCGGTCAGCGGGTGCAGGAACACCACCAGCCCGTTGCGGTACAACGCTAGCCAAGGCAGCACTACGCCAACCACTTCCGGACCAAACGCCAACTGGCAACTCCAGTCCGGGTGCGGCCCCACCGGTTGCTGATGCATCCGCCCCATCGTCACCGGAAACAGCTGCGAAGCTTCCTCGCACAGCGCCCGGGCCTGCGCCATGGTGCTGGCATCGTAATAGACATGGGCATGATAGCCCTTGATTCTTTGCACACGAACTCCTGACCCCAAAGAACGTTCACAACTATAACCCGCCCGCTCAGGAACGGCTTGCACCACCGCGCAGGAAATCGCACCCTGTGTACTGCTCAGCCGACCGAGAACCCCATGGCCTGGCCCGACCGCCACACACTCCTGCCTTTCCTTTCCTGGCTACCTCGGCAGACCCGTGCCAGCGTCGGTCGCGACCTGCACGTGGGCCTGAGCGGGGCAATCCTCGCCCTGCCGCAATCCATTGCGTATGCCCTGATCGCTGGACTGCCCGCCGAGTACGGCCTATATGCAGCCATCGTCCCTGTACTGATCGCATGCCTGTGGGGTTCATCCTGGCACCTGATCTGTGGGCCCACCGCGGCGATATCGGTCGTGCTGTATGCCAGTGTCAACCCTTTGGCCAGTGCGGGCAGCAGCGATTACATCACGCTTATCCTGCTACTGACGTTCCTCGCCGGCGTGTTTCAGTGGTTGCTGGGCATGCTCAGGTTCGGTGCGCTGGTCAATTTTGTCTCCCTGCCTGTGGTACTCGGCTTTACCCTCGGCGCCGCCGTGGTCATTGCCTTAGGGCAACTGCCAAGCCTTCTGGGGCTGGACCTGCCCAGCCAGACAACGGCCTTGAAAGCCCTGCAGGGCCTGCTTGAGCATGCGAAAAACGCCGACCTGCGTTCACTCGCCCTAGGCCTGGGTACGCTGCTGCTAGGCATTGCCCTGAGGCAGCTGCGACCGCGCTGGCCGGGCCTGCTGATCAGCCTGACCAGCGCCAGCCTGCTGTGCGCGTTATGGCCCTCCGTCTTCGGTCAGGTAGCGCGGGTACAGGGTTTCGTCGGCCAACTACCACCCTTGAGCCCACTGCCGCTATGGGACCTGGAACTGCTGCTGCGACTGCTGCCCGGTGCCGTGGCGGTGGGGATGCTCGGTCTGGTGACGAGCCTGTCGATTGCCCGTGCCTTGTCAGCACGCTCGGAGCAACTGATCGACGTCAATCAGGAAATCCGTGCTCAGGGCCTGTCGAACATGGGCGGGGCGTTCTTCTCCGGTTACCTGTCCTCAGGCTCTTTCACCCGCTCGGGATTGAGCCTGGAAGCAGGTGCCCGCTCGCCGTTGGCCGGGGTGTTTTCCGCGCTGTGGGTCGCGCTGTTCGCCGTGACCGGTGCCACGCTGATCGCCCACATTCCGCTACCGGCCATGGCCGGCAGTATTCTGCTGATTTGCTGGGGACTGATTGACCACCGGGCGATTCGGGCGCTGTTCCGCGTCAGCCGGGCGGAATTCCTGGTGATGGCAGTGACCTGCGCCGCCACGCTGCTGCTGGAGTTGCAGACCGCTATCTATGCCGGCGTACTGGTATCGCTGTTCTTCTACCTCAAGCGCACATCGCAGCCTAGTGTCCAGCACAGCCGGGAAGGTGATGTGGATATCCTGCGGGTCGGCGGGTCGATTTTCTTCGGCGCCAGCCATTACCTGCAGGTGCGCCTGCAACGCTGCCAAGGCCCGAGGGTGGTGATCGATGCCCGACAGATCAACTTCATCGACTATTCCGGAGTGGAGATGCTGCACCGCGAAGCCCGCCGCCTGCGTCGGCAGGGCGGCAGCCTGACCCTGCGTCGCGCGCGACCGCAAGTGGTTGAAGAGTTGTACAAGCTGGAAGGGGCAGCGCACTGCCCCATTCGTTTCGAGGATTAGCCGCGCGCCAGCTGACGGCGCAACTCGTCGAGGACAGGCGCAGTATCAGGGTGCACACCACGCCAGATGAAAAACGCTTCGGCGGCCTGCTCAACGAGCATACCCAAGCCGTCCAGCACCTGCGCCGCGCCCTGTTCGCTGGCCCAGCGGCAGAACGGGGTCGGTTCCTTGCCATACATCATGTCGTAGCACACTGTATGCCCCGGCTGGATCAGGCTGGCGTCAATCGGCGGAACCTCACCGGCCAGGCTGGCCGAGGTGGCATTGATGATCAGGTCGACCGGCTCTTTCAGCCAAGTAAACCCACTGGCAGCCACCGGGCCCAGGTCAGCGAACTCACGCGCCAGTTGTTCGGCCTTTTCCACCGTACGGTTGGCAATCACCAGCGACGCCGGGTTGTGCGCCAACAACGGTTCCAGCACACCACGCACGGCGCCACCGGCGCCGAGCAGCAAAATGCGCTTGCCCGTCAGTTGTACACCGGCATTCACGGTCAGGTCACGGACCAGCCCGGCACCGTCGGTGTTGTCACCCTGCAGGCTGTCATCAGCCAGTTTGCTCAAGGTGTTCACCGCACCAGCCCGGCGTGCCCGCGGGGTCAGGCTATCGACCATTCGGAAGGCTTCTTCCTTGAACGGCACGGTGACATTGGCCCCACGCCCCTGCTTGAAGAAGCCCAGAGCACAGTTACTGAAGTCGTCCAGCGGCGCAAGCAAGGTGCTGTATTCCAAGTGCTCGCCGGTCTGGTCGGCAAACAGCCGGTGGATCAAAGGCGACTTGCTGTGGCCAATCGGGTTGCCGAAGACGACATACTGGTCCATTCACGCGATTCCTGAGTCAGGCCCGAGGCTCGGGCAAGTTATCCACTGCGAGTTATCCACAACGCGGCTCAATGACCAGCTTTGGCAGCCTCGCCAAGCCAGTCGCGATCCTGCAGGAAGTACTCGGTCAAGCGTGCTTCCTCGCTGCCAGGTTCAGGCTTCCAGTCGTAGCCCCAGCGAACCTGCGGCGGCAGCGACATCAGGATCGACTCGGTACGCCCACCCGACTGCAAGCCGAACAGGGTGCCACGGTCATAGACCAGGTTGAACTCCACATAACGGCCACGGCGGAACTCCTGGAATTCACGCTGCTGTGCCGTGTATGGCTGAGCCTTGCGGCGCTGCACGATGGGCAGATAAGCCTCGACGTAGGCATCGCCGATAGCCCGCATGAAGGCGAAGCAGGTGTCGAAGTCCCATGCATTCAGGTCGTCGAAGAACAGGCCGCCGATGCCGCGAGGCTCATTACGATGCTTGAGGTGGAAATAGCGATCACACCAGGCTTTGTAACGCGGGTAAACGTCAGCGCCAAACGGCGCGCAGGCTTGCTCGGCGACCCGGTGCCAATGCACGCAATCTTCTTCGTTGGCGTAGTACGGCGTCAGGTCAAAACCACCACCGAACCACCAGACCGCTTCCTCGCCTTCTTTCTCGGCGATGAAAAAGCGCACATTGGCGTGAGAAGTCGGTACATGCGGGTTGTGTGGGTGGATCACCAGCGACACACCCAGCGCTTCAAAGCCACGCCCCGCCAGTTCTGGCCGATGGGCACTGGCCGAAGGCGGCAAACCGCTGCCGAACACATGGGAGAAGTTCACCCCACCTTTCTCGATTACCTTGCCATCGCTGATGACCCGGGTTCGCCCGCCACCGCCCGCTTCACGCGTCCAGCTGTCCTCGACGAACCGTGTACCGCCGTCTTCGTTCTCAAGGGCAGTACAAATCCGGTCTTGCAGGTCAAGCAGGTAGGCTTTCACGGCCTCGGTGCGGCTAGTCATCAGGTCACCTGGAAACGGGCTAAGGCAAATTCGGCGCGTAGCATACCACCGGCCATGGGCCTGCCGCAGTTGACGGCGATCAAGCAACGGAGTCCGATAGCAGCTTTCCCCAGGATCAATACAGGAGAGAGCAGATGGCCAAGCGTATCCAGTTCAGCCAGCATGGAGGTCCAGAGGTCCTGCAGTGGGTCGATTACGAGCCACAGGCACCCGGACCACAGCAGGTCAGCGTGCGCAACCAGGCCGTTGGCCTGAACTTCATCGATACCTACTTCCGCAGCGGCCTCTATGCACCGCCCTCACTGCCTTCGGGCCTGGGCACGGAAGGGGCAGGCGTAGTTGAGGCCGTTGGCGAGGGCGTCGAGCATTTCAAGGTCGGCGACCGCGTGGCCTATGCTGTCGGCCCGCTGGGCGCCTACAGCGAGGTGCATGTGCTGCCAGCGGCCAACCTGGTGAAACTGCCAGACGCCATCAGCTTTGAGCAGGCCGCAGCCGTGATGCTCAAGGGCCTGACCGTGCAGTACCTGCTACGCCAAACCTACGCCGTGCAACCGGGCCAGACCATTCTGTTCCACGCCGCCGCCGGCGGTGTCGGCTCGCTCGCCTGCCAATGGGCCAAGGCCCTTGGGGTCAAGCTGATCGGTACCGTGAGCTCGGCGGAAAAAGCCGAACGGGCCAAGGCGCTGGGTGCCTGGGCGACCATCGACTACAGCCATGAAGACGTCGTGCAACGGGTTCTGGAGCTGACCGATGGCAAGAAATGCCCGGTGGTTTATGACGGCGTTGGTCAGGATACCTGGCTGACGTCTCTCGACTGCCTGGCCCCCCGTGGCCTGATGGTCAGCTTCGGCAATGCCTCCGGGGCGGTCAGCGGCGTGAACCTGGGCATTCTGGCGCAGAAAGGCTCGCTGTATGTCACCCGACCAACGCTGGCAGGCTACGCCAACACCCCAGCCAACACGCAAGCAATGGCCGATGAACTGTTCGGGATGATCGCCAGTGGCAAACTGACGGTGGATATCCAGCAACGCTACCCGTTGAGCGAAGCGGCCAAGGCCCAAACCGAGCTGTCGGCACGACGGACAGTGGGGTCCACGGTACTGTTGCCTTGACACCACCCGGTAGGCACCCGCCTTGCCGGCGATAACCGCAGCGCCGTGCCTGTTCCTGCACGGCGCGCGAATCGCTGGCAAGGGCGGTTTAGCGCTCCTCAGCCCGGTCGGACAACATCGCCGGTCATCAGGTCGCGAATCACACTCGGGTTCTTGCGACCGCCCAAGGCACCACCAAGCACCAGATCCAACTGGCCATGGAAGTACTGCTCAACCCGCAGCCGCGTGCGGGCTGCAGGCCGCCCCTGAGGGTTGGCCGAGGTCGACACCAGCGGCCCGACCAGCGCACACAGGTCACGCACCACCGGGTGATCGCTGACACGCAGGGCGACGGTGTCGTGCATGCCGGTGATCCACTCCGGGAGCATTCCCTGATGCGGCACCAACCAGGTGTTCGGACCCGGCCAGGTACTGCCCATGCGGTCGAGCCAGGTTTCCGGAAAATCCTCGAACAGAAAATCGAACTGGCGAATATTGTCGGCGATCAGGATCAACCCCTTGTCTACCGAACGCGACTTGATCGCCAGTAACCGATCAACCGCTTCCTCGTTCCAGGGATCACAGCCCAGACCCCAGACGGCTTCGGTGGGATAGGCAATCACCGCACCCGCCCGAATCTCGCGTGCAGCTTGTTGCACGCGCCAATTGCTCACCATTGCTGTCACTCCGCTAAAAGGCTGACGAGCAGTGTACTTAGCCCGGCCGAGCAAACCAACGGCCTGCTTCATTACAAACCTGCCCGGCCAGCTCAAGTTCAGTCAGTGCCGCCAAGACACGCGACAACGGCCAACCACTAGTGTGCGCCAGGCTTTCGCTGCTTTGCGGCGCGGCCAGGAGCAGCGCCAGCAGCGGGTTGGACGGTACCTGCAACACTGGCTGGGTCACCGGCAGGTTCTGCCACCCACTCAGGGTTTCCAGTATGTGCTCAATGCGCTCGACCAGCAGCGCGCCATCGCGGATCAATTGATGGCAGCCCTTGGCACCCGGATGATGGATGGACCCCGGGATGGCATAGACCTCTCGCCCTTGCTCAGCCGCCAGACGCGCTGTGATCAACGAACCACTGGCCAGGCTGGCCTCAACCACCAGCACACCCAGCGACAAGCCGCTGATGATGCGGTTGCGCCGGGGAAAATTTCCGGCGACGGGTCCGGCGTCCAGCGGAAACTCTGACACCACCGCGCTACCGCGCTCCGCCATTGCCGCCGCCAGCGCTCGATGGCGCTGTGGATAACATTTTTGCAGCCCGGTTCCGACCACCCCGATTGTCTGTCCACCGACGTCCAGCGCGGCCTGGTGAGCCACACCATCAATGCCCGCCGCCAAACCACTGGTGACGACAAAACCGGCCTGTGCCAGGCAGCGGGAAAACGCCGCCGCTGTCGCCAGGGCGGGGGGCGATGCACGCCGACTGCCGACGATGGCCAACTGTGGTTTCTCCAGAATGGCCGGGTCACCGGCCACGAACAGCAGCGGCGGGGCATCGTCCAGTTCGGCCAGCAAGGCCGGGTAGGTGGCGGCGTCCCACATCAGCAAATGCTGGCCTGGGCGCTCTAGCCAGGCCATTGCGGCCGCCGCACCATCACGGATCTCCGGGCTGCGCCGCGCCTCCACTGCGGTGGCTGGCACGCCCAGCGGACGCCAGGCGGCAGCCGGTGCGCTGAGCGCTGCCGAAGCACTACCAAAGGCTTCGATCAGTTTACGGAAACGCCGAGGCCCGAGCTCCGGCAGCCGATGCAAGCGCAGCCGCGCCTCCAGTTCGGCGGGTGGGCAGGTCGAAAAATCATTGCACATCATCTGATCATCCTTGATTCAGAGGCCCGGCGAAGCCAACAACAAGCTGTGGATAACTCTGTTGATAATCGATTGACAACATGTGCGTCAGTCAACACCGCTCCGCTCACCGGGCCGATGCATGGGGGTGGCTGCTAAACGTTAGCTGACCTTTTCACAGGTGCCGAACGCGTCGAATCCCTTTATTATGTGCATTCATGTTTGTATTACTTCGCACAGTGCAGCTCATACGCTTATGGCCATTCTGAACATCCTCGAATTCCCTGACCCGCGTCTTCGCACCATTGCCAAACCGGTAACGGAAGTTGACGACGCCGTACGCCAGCTGGTCGACGACATGTTTGAAACCATGTACGAAGCGCCGGGTATCGGCTTGGCCGCAACCCAGGTCAACGTACACAAGCGCATCGTGGTCATGGACCTGAGCGAAGACCGCAGCGAACCTCGGGTGTTCATTAACCCCGAGCTGGAAATGCTCACCGACGACATGGGCCAGTACCAGGAAGGCTGTTTGTCGGTGCCGGGCTTCTACGAGAACGTCGACCGCCCACTGCGCGTCCGGGTCAAGGCCCTGGACCGTGATGGCCAACCGTTTGAACTGATCGCCGAAGACCTCCTGGCCGTGTGCATTCAACATGAGTGCGATCACCTCAACGGCAAGCTGTTCGTCGATTACCTGTCGACCCTGAAACGCGACCGGATCAAGAAAAAACTGGAAAAACTTCACCGCCAGCAAGCTTGATCCCCTCATCCAGAAGGCTTGCTCCGGCAAGCCTTTTTCTTTTTTAAGCGAGAACTCCATGCGCATCGTCTTCGCGGGCACTCCTGAGTTTGCCGCCGAACACCTCAAAGCCCTGCTCGACAGCCCCTACGACATCGTCGCGGTCTACACCCAGCCGGACCGTCCCGCCGGGCGCGGACAAAAACTGATGCCCAGCCCGGTCAAACAATTGGCCGCGCAGCACGGTATCCCTGTGTTGCAGCCGCCGACCCTGCGCGATGCCGACGCCCAGGCCGAACTGGCCGCGCTGCAACCGGACCTGATGGTAGTGGTGGCGTACGGTTTGATCCTGCCGCAGGTCGTGCTGGATATTCCGCGCCTGGGTTGCATCAACAGCCACGCCTCCTTGCTGCCGCGCTGGCGCGGTGCGGCGCCGATCCAACGGGCCGTGGAAGCAGGCGACCCGGAAAGCGGCGTGACCGTCATGCGCATGGAGGCAGGCCTGGACACCGGGCCGATGCTGCTCAAGGTCAGCACGCCGATCAGTGCCACCGATACCGGTGGCAGCCTGCACGACCGCCTCGCCGAAATGGGCCCGCCCGCCGTCCTGCAAGCCATTGCCGGCCTCGCCGACGGCACGCTACAGGGCGAAGTGCAGGACGATGCACTGGCCACCTATGCACACAAGCTGAACAAGGACGAAGCACGCCTGGACTGGAACCGGCCTGCGGTTGAGCTGGAACGCCTGATCCGTGCCTTCAACCCCTGGCCCGTGTGCCACAGCACCCTGAGCGGCGAAGCCGTGAAAGTGCTCGCGGCAAGCCTGGCTGAAGGCCATGGTCAACCCGGCGAGATCATCAGCGCGAGCAAAGACGGCCTGGTGGTCGCCTGTGCTGATCAGGCGCTGTGCCTGACCCGCCTGCAACTGCCCGGGGGCAAAGCGCTGAACTTCAGCGACCTGTTCAACAGCCGTCGCGAGAAATTCGCCGTCGGCACGGTGCTGGGCCAATGAACCCGCGTCTGGCCGCTGCCCGTGCCCTGGCCGCCGTTCTCAGCGGCAAGGCATCGTTGAACAGCTCGCTCCCGGCACAACTGGATAAAGTCGAGGCGCGTGATCGCGGCCTGACCCAGGACCTGGCCTTCGGTACTGCCCGCTGGCAGCCGCGCTTGTCGGCGCTGGCCGAACAGTTGCTGCAAAAACCCTTCAAGAGTGCCGATGCCGATGTACAGGCATTGTTGCTGGTCGGTCTGTATCAACTGCTCTACACCCGTACCCCCGCGCATGCGGCCATCGGCGAGACCGTTGGCTGTGCCGACAAACTGAAAAAGCCCTGGGCCAAGGCCCTGCTCAACGCTGTACTGCGCCGGGCCCAGCGTGAAGGCAATGAGTTGCTGAGCGCATTGGAGCGCGACCCGGTGGTGCGTACCGCCCACCCGCGCTGGCTGCAGAAGTCGCTCAAGGCCTTCTGGCCAGAGCAATGGGAAGCGATCTGCGCCGCCAACAACGCGCACCCTCCGATGATCCTGCGGGTGAATCGTCGTCATCACAGCCGCGACGCCTACCTGCAGTTGCTTGCCGAGACCGGTATTCAGGCCGCGCCGTGTCAGTACAGCCGCGATGGCATCGTTCTGGCCGAGGCCAGCGACGTGCGCAACCTGCCTGGCTTCGACCAAGGCTGGATCAGCGTTCAGGACGAAGCCGCGCAACTGGCCGCCGACCTGATGGACCTGGCCCCTGGGCAACGGGTGCTGGATGCTTGCTGCGCCCCGGGCGGAAAAACCTGTCACCTGCTCGAAGCAGAGGCCGGGCTGCAACAAGTGGTCGCCATTGACCTGGAGGCCAAACGCCTGACGCGCGTACGGGAAAACCTTGACCGTCTGGGCCTTGACGCACAATTGATCGCCTGCGACGCACGGGATACCGCCAGTTGGTGGGACGGCAAGGGCTTCCAGCGCATCCTGCTCGACGCCCCCTGCTCGGCAACCGGGGTCATCCGCCGCCACCCGGACATCAAGCTGACCCGTCAGGCCGAGGACATTCCGGCCCTGGCCAGCCTGCAGGGCGAACTGCTCGATGCCCTGTGGCCAACCCTGGAGGTCGGCGGGATCCTGCTCTACGCCACCTGTTCGAGTTTGCCAACGGAAAACACGGAAGTAATCGACGCCTTCCTCGCCCGCACGCCAGGTGCCCGCGAGCTGGACCTGGCGACTGCCGCTGGGCTGCGTCAACCTCATGGTCGCCAGCTGCTGGCGCAAGAGGGTGGGCACGACGGTTTCTATTACGCCAAGCTGATCAAGATCGCCGCGGCTCGCGGATAACGACAATGGAAAGGGAGTAGCGGATGAAGATCATCATCCTGGGTGCGGGGCAGGTTGGCGGTACGCTGGCCGAACACCTGGCCAGCGAAGCCAACGACATCACCGTGGTCGATACCGATGGTGATCGCCTGCGCGACCTCGGCGACCGCCTGGATATCCGCACGGTCCAGGGCCGGGGTTCGTTCCCGACGGTCCTGCGTCAGGCCGGTGCCGACGATGCCGACATGCTGGTTGCGGTGACCAACAGTGACGAGACCAACATGGTCGCCTGTCAGGTCGCCTACACCCTGTTCCATACCCCGACCAAAATCGCCCGGGTACGCGAGTCGGCCTACCTGACCCGTGCCGGCCTGTTCAATAACGAGGCCATTCCGGTCGATGTGTTGATCAGCCCCGAACAGGTGGTGACCCACTACATCAAGCGCCTGATCGAACACCCAGGTGCCTTGCAGGTGATCGACTTCGCCGAGGGCAAAGCCCAACTGGTGGCGGTCAAGGCCTATTACGGTGGCCCGCTGGTGGGCCAGCAACTGCGCCAGATCCGTGCGCACATGCCGAATGTGGATACTCGCGTTGCGGCGATCTTCCGCCGTGACCGGCCAATCCTGCCCCAGGGCGACACCGTGATCGAGGCCGACGACGAAGTGTTCTTCATCGCCGCCAAGGCGCACATCCGCGCCGTGATGGGCGAGCTGCGGCGTATCGACGAAACCAACAAGCGGGTGGTCATCGCCGGTGGTGGGCAGATCGGTGAGCGCCTGGCGGAGGCCATAGAAAGCCGCTACCAGGTCAAGATCATCGAAATGAACCCGGCACGCTGCCGCTACCTGTCCGACACTCTGGACAGCACAGTGGTCCTGCAAGGCAGCGCCTCGGACCGCGACCTGATGGTCGAAGAGAATATCGCCGAAGCCGACATTTTCCTGGCCCTGACCAACGACGACGAAGCCAACATCATGTCTTCGCTGCTGGCCAAGCGCCTTGGTGCGCGCAAGGTGATGACCATCATCAACAACCCGGCCTATGTCGACCTGGTGCAAGGTGGCGAAATCGACATCGCCATCAGCCCGCAACTGGCGACGATCGGTACCTTGCTGGCCCACGTACGTCGAGGCGACATCGTCAGCGTCCACTCGCTGCGCCGAGGGGCGGCCGAGGCCATCGAGGCCATCGCTCATGGCGACTCGAAATCGAGCAAGGTCATCGGCAAGGCCATCGAAGACATCGCACTGCCACCGGGCACCACCATCGGCGCGATCATCCGCGACGAGGAAGTGCTGATCGCCCACGACGACACCGTGATCGAAGCCGGTGACCGGGTGATCCTCTTTGTTGTGGATAAAAAGTACATCCGTGACGTCGAGAAACTCTTCCACGTTGGCTTGAGCTTCTTCTAAGAGGAACGGCAGATGCGCGAATCACTGGAAAAAATGCTCGCCAAGGGTGTGGATAACGCCCTGTTGCGCTTCGGTCTGGGCAAATCCTGGCTGGATGAGGGCAACGCTGCCGAAGCCGCTGTACACCTGCAACGCTGTATAGATTTCGATCCGAAGTATTCCGCGGCGTGGAAGCTGCTGGGCAAGGCACATCAGGCGCAGGGCGACCTGACAGCGGCACGCCAGGCCTGGCAGCAAGGCCTGGACGCAGCAAAGGCGCATGGCGACAAGCAGGCGGAAAAAGAGATGACGGTGTTTCTGAAAAAGCTCGACAAAGCGCAACACTGAGGCGTGTTTGTCGCAGGCAAGGCCGGCACCTGCGGGGGCCGACCTTGCCAGCGACGCAACCTCAATACCAGCGTGATTCGCCTGCTGGGCGCTTCTTGAAGCGCTTCATGCTCCACATGTACTGGCTCGGGTAGGCCCGCACATAACGCTCGATTACCTGGCTCATCGCCGCAGCCGAGGTTTCAGTGTCTTCGCTGTACATGGCCTCAGGCGCTGCCTCGAGGATGACCTTGAAACCGGAACCGTCCGGCAGGCGCAGCGCATGCAGGAACACCCCTACGGCTTTGCCACCGGCCAGCATGTTCGGCACGAACTTGCTGGTCAGCGCCTGGGTGGCGAAAAACGGTACGAATATGCCTGCCGATTCGGCTGGCTCAGGGTCGGCAGGAATCCCCACCTGACCGCCCTTGCGCACTTCCTTGATGATGCTGAGGATGCCTTCCTTGGTCGACGCCGCGACACGGTTACCCAACTGCACACGCTGTTCACGCAGCAGGTCATCGACAGCCTTGAGTTTGGGCGGACGGTAGAAAATGATCGGTTTGCACTGGCTGCAGTAGAAGTGGTTGAGCACTTCCCAGTTGCCCAGGTGGCTGGTGATACCGACAACCCCCTTGCCCGACGCCAGGGCTTTTTCCAGCACCTCAAGCCCTTCGACCTCACGCACCAGCGCCAGCGAGCGCTTGGCTGGCCAGATCCAGGCACAGGCGCTCTCGGTGAACGACTTGCCGATGTCCATCAGCGTGCGGCCTACCAGCCGCTCGCGCTCGGCGGCGTCCATCTCCGGAAAACACTTGGCCAGGTTGATGCGCACGACATTGCGCGAGCTGTTCGGCAGCTTCCACATGATCCAGCCGATTGCCGCGCCGACCCGTTGCACTGCGCCCCATGGCAGCTTGGCAAACAACCGCAGCACCCCGACCATCAAGGCGCCCTTGAATTTATCCACAGGCAGGTTCCTCCTTCTGCAAGCCGGGCATTGTACCCCTCAGCGCAGCAAGGCGGCGTAGCGATCACAATCGATGGTGTGATCCATGACCATGCCCGTGGCCTGCATGAAGGCGTAACAGATGGTGGGCCCGACAAAGGTGAACCCGGCTTTCCGCAGTGCCTTGCTCATGGCCTGGGCCTCGACAGTCACTGCGGGCACCTCACTGCGCTGGCTGAAATGATTGATCTTCGGCTCACCGCCGACGAACGACCAGAGCCAGTCGGCCGGGTTTTCCAGTTCAAGCCAGGCCCGGGCATTGCGCCGGGCGGCATTAAGCTTCAGACGGTTGCGAATGATGCCCGGATCAAGCAGGCGCTCCTCGATTTCGTCGTCGCTCATCTGTGCCAGTCGCTGTGGATCGAAGCCAAACAGCACCTGCCGGTAGCGCTCTCGCTTCTTCAATACGGTGATCCACGAAAGCCCTGCCTGAAAGCCTTCAAGCAGCAGCATTTCAAACAACCGGCCGGGATCTCGCAGCGGAACACCCCACTCCAGGTCGTGATAGGCCTGATAAAGTGGATCGTCGGTACACCAAAAGCAGCGTGGCATAAGGCTCCAGAGGTAGAGGCCCGCAAGAATCGGGTTATACTCCCGCTCTTTATATTCGCAGCCCTAGAAACAGGTGAATTTCGTGAGCCAGCCTACGCCAGCCGTGCGTACCTTCCAAGACTTGATTCTCGCCCTGCAGAACTACTGGGCCGAGCAAGGTTGTGTGGTACTTCAGCCCTACGATATGGAAGTAGGCGCCGGCACTTTCCATACCGCCACGTTCCTGCGCGCCGTCGGCCCGGAAACCTGGAACGCCGCCTATGTACAGCCAAGCCGTCGCCCGGCTGACGGCCGTTATGGCGAAAACCCTAACCGCCTGCAGCACTACTACCAATTCCAGGTGGTGCTCAAGCCGAACCCGGCGAACTTCCAGGAACTGTACCTGGGCTCGCTGAAGGCCATCGGTCTTGACCCACTGGTCCACGACATTCGCTTCGTTGAAGACAACTGGGAATCGCCGACCCTCGGCGCCTGGGGTCTGGGCTGGGAAATCTGGCTCAACGGCATGGAAGTCACCCAGTTCACCTACTTCCAGCAAGTGGGCGGTATCGAGTGCTTCCCGGTCACCGGTGAGATCACCTATGGCCTGGAGCGTCTGGCGATGTACCTGCAGGGTGTCGACTCGGTCTACGACCTGGTCTGGACCGACGGCCCGTTCGGCAAGGTGACCTACGGCGACGTGTTCCATCAGAACGAAGTGGAGCAGTCGACCTACAACTTCGAACACGCCAACGTCGAGAAGCTGTTCGAGCTGTTCGACTTCTACGAAAGCGAAGCCAACCGCCTGATCGAGCTGGAACTGCCGCTGCCAACCTATGAAATGGTTCTCAAGGCATCGCATACCTTCAACCTGCTCGACGCCCGCCGCGCCATCTCGGTAACCGAGCGTCAGCGTTACATCCTGCGTGTACGGACCCTGGCCCGGGCCGTGGCACAAAGCTACCTGCAAGCCCGCGCCAAGCTGGGCTTCCCGATGGCATCCCCTGAATTGCGTGATGAAGTGTTGGCTAAGCTGGAGGCTGCACAATGAGTGCTCAAGATTTCCTGGTTGAACTGGGCACCGAAGAACTGCCACCCAAGGCCCTGAGCGCCCTGGGCGACGCTTTCCTCGCCGGTATCGAAAAAGGCCTGCAAGCTGCCGGCCTGAACTACAGCGACAAGGTCGTGTTCGCCGCGCCACGTCGCCTGGCGGTATTGATCCGTCAACTCGATACCCAGCAGCCTGACCGCAGCATCAATGTCGATGGCCCACCGCGCCAGGCCGCGTTCGATGCCGAAGGCAACCCGACCCAGGCGGCCCTGGGCTTCGCCAAGAAGTGCGGCGTAGAGCTGGCGCAAATCGACCAGAGCGGCGCCAAGCTGCGCTTCTCCCAGCACATTCCGGGCAAGGCCACCGCCAGCCTGCTGCCGACCATCGTTGAAGACTCGCTGAACGACCTGCCGATTCCCAAGCGCATGCGTTGGGGCGCGCGCAAGGAAGAGTTCGTCCGTCCAACCCAGTGGCTGGTCATGCTGCTGGGCGATGAAGTGGTCGATTGCACCATCCTTGCCCAGAAAGCCGGCCGTGAATCCCGAGGCCACCGTTTCCACCACCCGGAAAACGTACGCATCAGCTCGCCGGCCAGCTACCAGGAAGACCTGCGCAAGGCCTACGTACTGGCCGACTTCGCCGAGCGCCGTGAGCTGATCAGCAAACGTACCGCTGAGCTGGCGATGCAACAGGAAGGCACCGCGATCGTGCCACCGGCACTGCTCGACGAAGTGACCGCGCTGGTTGAATGGCCTGTGCCGCTGGTCTGCTCGTTCGAGGAACGCTTCCTCGAAGTGCCACAGGAAGCCCTGATCACCACCATGCAGGACAACCAGAAGTACTTCTGCCTGCTGGACATCGACGGCAAGCTGCTGCCGCGCTTCATCACCGTGGCCAACGTCGAGAGCCGTGATCCGAAGCAGATCATCCAGGGTAACGAGAAAGTCGTGCGCCCACGCCTGACCGACGCCGAGTTCTTCTTCAAGCAAGACAAGAAACAGTCCCTGGAAAGCTTCAACCTGCGCCTGCAGAACGTCGTCTTCCAAGCCCAACTGGGCAGTGTCTTCGACAAAGCCGAGCGCGTAGCCAAGCTGGCCGCCTTCATCGCCCCGCACATCGGTGGCGATGCCAAGCGTGCCGCCCGTGCCGGCCTGTTGTCCAAGTGCGACCTGGCCACCGAGATGGTCGGCGAGTTCCCCGAGATGCAAGGCGTAGCCGGTTACTACTACGCACTGAACGACGGTGAGCCGGAAGATGTCGCCCTGGCCCTGAACGAACAGTACATGCCGCGCGGCGCAGGTGCCGAGTTGCCGTCGACCCTGACCGGCGCAGCCGTGGCCATCGCCGACAAGCTCGACACCCTGGTTGGTATCTTCGGTATCGGCATGCTGCCAACCGGCAGCAAGGACCCCTATGCCCTGCGCCGGGCCGCACTGGGTGTGCTGCGTATCCTGATCGAGAAGCAGCTGGACCTGGACCTGAACGATGCCGTGGCCTTCGCCGTGGCCCAGTTCGGCCACACGGTCAAAGCCGCTGGCCTGGCCGATCAGGTGCTGGAGTTCATCTTCGACCGCCTGCGTGCACGTTACGAAGACGAAGGCATCGACGTCGCCACCTACCTGTCGGTCCGTGCATTGAAGCCCGGTTCCGCACTGGACTTCGACCAGCGCGTGCAAGCTGTTCAGGCCTTCCGCAAGCTGCCGGAAGCCGAAGCCCTGGCCGCCGTGAACAAGCGGGTTTCCAACCTGCTGAGCAAAGCCGAAGGCACGGTTGCCCACCACGTCGAGCCGAAGTACTTCGACAACGCCAACGAGTTCTCCCTGTACTCGGCGATTCAGCAAGCCGATCAAGCGGTGCAGCCAATGGCCGCAGCGCGTCAGTACAGCGAGTCGCTGGCACGTCTGGCAGCCCTGCGTGAACCGGTCGATGCCTTCTTCGAGGCAGTGATGGTCAACGCCGAAGACGCCAAAGTGCGGGCCAACCGTTATGCCTTGCTCAGCCGCCTGCGCGGTCTGTTCCTGGGCGTAGCTGACATCTCGCTGCTGGGGTAAGCCTTGAAACTGCTGATTATCGATCGGGACGGGGTGATCAACGAGGACTCCGACGCGTACATCAAGTCGGTGGAGGAGTGGATACCGATCCCCGGCTCGATCGAAGCGATCGCGCAGTTGAGCAAAGCCGGCTGGACGGTGGCAGTCGCCACCAACCAGTCCGGCATCGCACGCGGCTACTACCCCACGGCCACCCTCGACGCCATGCATGAACGCTTGCGCGGCCTGGTGGCCGAGCAGGGTGGCGAGGTCGGCCTGATAGTCCATTGTCCGCACGGCCCGGATGACGGTTGCGATTGTCGCAAGCCGAAGCCGGGTATGCTCAAGACCATTGCTGCGCACTATGCCGTGGAATTGGCCGGACTTTGGTTTGTCGGTGACAGCAAGGGTGACTTGGAAGCTGCGCTGGCCGTCGATGCACAACCCGTTCTGGTAAAAACCGGAAAGGGTGAACGGACCCTGAGCAAAGGGCTACCAGCAGGCACCTTGGTTTTCGAGGATCTGGCGGCCGTCGCCAGAGCACTTATCCACACGTAGAGCGCCGCCGAATATTCGTCGCCTCCAGGACCGCAGTAGTGGTTCTGCGACGAGCGTTCCCCCGGTGCACTCCAACAGGCGGGCGAGCCCGCAACGGTACATGCCGCTATGTCGATCCTGCAGGCGATCAGAATCTTTCTTTTTTACCTGCTGTTGGGTACCAGCTCCTTGCTCTGGTGCACCCTGAGCTTTTTTATTGCGCCGTTCCTGTCGTTCCGCGCCCGATACCGTTTCATCAACGTGTATTGGTGCCGTTTCGCACTGCTTCTGGTTCGGGTTTTTCTCGGTATACGGTTCAAGGTAACCGGGGCTGAGAACATTCCTGAACAGCCCTGTGTGATTCTTTCCAATCACCAGAGCACCTGGGAGACCTTTTTCCTCTCCGCCTATTTCCAGCCCTTGAGCCAGGTGCTCAAGCGCGAACTGCTTTATGTACCGTTCTTTGGCTGGGCGATGGCCATGCTCAAGCCCATTGCCATTGATCGCGACAACCCCAAGGCCGCGTTGAAACAGGTCGCCAGCGAAGGGGACAAGCTGCTCAAGCAAAACATCTGGGTTCTGATTTTCCCGGAAGGCACCCGTGTGCCATTTGGCACCATCGGCAAGTTCTCCCGTGGCGGTACCGCCTTGGCGGTAAATGCCGGGCTGCCGGTGCTGCCGATCGCCCACAACGCTGGCAAGTACTGGCCCAAGGAAGGCTGGGGTAAATTGCCCGGCACCATCGAGGTCGTCATCGGTGCGCCAATGTGGGCCGAAGGCACCGGGCCACGGGCTATCGCCGAGCTCAATGACCGCGCAGCAGCCTGGAACGAGCAGACCCAACGCGACATGGGCTCCCTGCCGCCCGTGGCGCAAAATGAAGCCCAGAGCACACACTGACGATCTGTGGATAACTTGTGTACAGTATTTTGATAAATCACCACTACGATGAGCTAAGTGCTTAATTTAAATACTTATTTCTCTGTATGACTGTTTTCTGAAAATCGTGCATAAGTTTTTTCACGGCATAAAAAAACCGGCGTTTACGCCGGTTTTTTTTATGCCATCAGATCAGACCTTGTCGATGTCCACGTCGCGGGTTTCTTTCAAGCAGAACAGCCCCACCACCAGGCTGATGCCGGTAATAAACACCGGGTACCAGAGGCCATAGAAGATATCGCCGGTGTACACCACCAAGGCGAATGACACCGTCGGCAGGAAGCCACCAAACCAACCGTTGCCAATGTGGTAAGGCAGCGACATCGAGGTGTAGCGAATGCGGGTCGGGAACAGCTCGACCATCACCGCCGCCAGCGGGCCATAGGTCATGGTCGCAATCAGGATCATCACCACGATCAGCAAAACCACCATCGGCTGGTTCACCGAAGCCGCATCTGCCTTGGCCGGGTAACCTGCCTTGTCGATGGCTGCACGCATCGCCGCTTCATCGAAACCACTGATTTGCTGATCGCCAATGGACACGACCACAGGGCTGCCAGCGGCTGCCGTCTCGGAACTGTATGGCAGGCCCTGCTTGACCAGGAACGTCTTGACCTTGTCGCATTGGCTGTCGAAACGCGCCTTGCCCACCGGATCGAACTGGAAGGTACAGCCTTGTGGATCGGCAATGACCACAATCGGCGCCTGGCGGCTGGCTGCGTCGATCTGCGGGTTGGCGTAATGGCTCAGGGCTTTGAACAACGGAAAGTAGAGCAGGGTGGCCAGCAGCAGGCCTGTCATCAGGATCGGCTTGCGCCCGACCCGGTCCGACAGCCAGCCAAAGAAGACGAAGAACGGCGCACCGATGACCACGCTGATGATCAACAAGGTGTTGGCCTGGCCAGGGTCCATCTTGAGCATCTGGGTCAGGAAAAACAGCACATAGAACTGCGCGGTGTAGAACGTCACGGCCTGCCCGGCATTGATACTGAACAGCGCGGTGAAGACCACCTTGAGGTTTTCCCAGGAACCGAAGGACTCGCGAATCGGCGCACGGCTGGTTTTGCCCTGAGCCTTCATTTTCACGAAGGCCGGCGATTCTTGCATGCTCATGCGAATCCAGGTGGAGATCGCCAGCAGCACAATCGACAGCAGGAACGGCAGGCGCCAGCCCCAGACTTCGAACTGATCACCACTGACGTAACGGCTGGCCAACACCACCAGCAGGGACAACAGCAACCCCAGGGTGGCTGTGGACTGGATGAAGCCGGTATGGAAACCACGCTTGCCGGGCGGGGCGTGCTCGGCAACATAGGTCGCGGCGCCGCCATACTCACCACCAAGCGCCAACCCCTGAAGCATGCGCAACACCACCAGAATGATCGGTGCGGCAATGCCAATGCTCGCATAGGTCGGCAACAAGCCGACGGCAAAGGTCGACAGGCCCATCAGCACAATGGTCACCAGGAAGGTGTACTTGCGCCCGATCATGTCACCCAGGCGGCCGAACACCAGCGCCCCGAATGGGCGTACCAGGAAACCGGCAGCAAAGGCCATCAAGGCGAAGATAAACGCTGTGGTGTCGTTGACCCCGGCAAAGAACTGCTTGCTGATGACGGCCGCCAGGGCGCCATAGAGGAAAAAGTCATACCACTCGAAAACCGTCCCGAGGGATGACGCAAAGATGATCTTGCGTTCTTCCCGGCGGCTATTAACCACCGTTGCCGCGCCACGCTCTTGGATGTAGTCCGACATCGTTGTTGTCCTCGGCCTTGAGGCCACAGTGATTATTGTTGTTGTTCCACTGTCGGTGCCGGGCGACTGCATCCGGCGCTCCGTTTACCACATCACCCTGTCAGATCAGGGTGTAACGACTGCCGCTGTAACGGTCCCCCTTGGGCTTACCGCATTGTTGAGTATCAGCTGTGCCGCCTTCTCGGCGATCATCAGGGTCGGCGAGCAGGTATTGCCCGAAACAATCTGCGGCATGATCGACGCATCGGCGATACGCAGGCCGGATACGCCGTGTACACGCAATTGAGCATCCACTACATCCAGCGGCCCGCTGCCCATACGGCACGTACCGACCGGATGAAAGATGGTGGTACCGATCTTGCCGGCCGCTTCGTACAGCTGTTCCTCGGTCTGCAACGCCGAACCCGGCAGGTATTCCCGCGGCTGGAAAGGCGCCAGAGCAGGTGCCTGCACGATCTGCCGGGTGAGGCGGATGGCCTGGGCGGCAACCTTTAGGTCCTGCGGGTCACTGAGGTAATTGGGATCGATGGTTGGTGCGGCTGCTGGATCTGCCGAACCGATGTCGACCCGGCCACGGCTGGCCGGGCGCAGGTTACAGACCGATGCAGTGAAGGCCGGGAAGCGATGCAGCGGCTCCCCAAAACGCTCCAGCGACAACGGCTGCACGTGATACTGCAGGTTGGCGCTGGCCTGCTCCGGCCCGGAGCGCACGAAGGCCCCCAATTGGCTCGGCGCCATCGCCAATGGCCCGCTACGGTCGTACAGGTAGCGCAAGCCCATGCCGACCTTGCCCCACAGGCTGTTGGCGACCTGATTCAGGGTTCGGACATTGCTGACTTGGTAGATCAGGCGCAACTGCAGGTGATCCTGCAGGTTGCCGCCA
Organism: Pseudomonas sp. HLS-6; assembly: GCF_002753995.1. NCBI lineage: Bacteria > Pseudomonadati > Pseudomonadota > Gammaproteobacteria > Pseudomonadales > Pseudomonadaceae > Pseudomonas > Pseudomonas sp. HLS-6. Next base: position 67,850 of record NZ_CP024478.1, on the reverse strand, counting down.
ACCCCTGGAAGTTCGTGCCGCACAGCAATGCCCAAGCGTTCGAGCAAGGCCCGAGGACCGATGCCGGAACGTTGGAGAATGCCTGGAGAGCCGACCGCGCCAGCACACAGAACGATCTCTCGGCGCGCCGTAAAGCGTTGCCAGTGGCCCTGCCAGCGAGCATTGACTGCCGTAGCACGCCCGTCTTCCAGTACCAGGTTGTCGACCAGAACATCGGTCAGTACGGTCAGGTTGGCCCGCGCCTGAACCGGCCGCAGAAAAGCTTTTGATGCATTCCAACGCACACCGGAGCGCTGGTTGACCTGAAAATATCCACAACCTTGGTTATCGCCGCCGTTGAAATCACTCACGCTGGCAATGCCGCTCTGGGCCGCCGCTTCGCGAAACGCGTCGAGAATCGCCCAGGAATAACGCTGTTGCTCGACTCGCCACTCACCGTCAGCACCATGCACGTCGCTGGCACCGGCAAAATGCTTTTCGCTGGTTTTGAACAGTGGCAAGACATCCTTCCAGGCCCAGCCGGGGTTGCCTGCCTCAGCCCAGCGGTCATAGTCCTGAGCCTGGCCACGCATGTAGATCATGCCGTTGATCGAGGAACAGCCGCCCAGTACCTTGCCACGTGGATAGCCCAGGCTGCGGCCTTGCAAACCGGGTTGAGCCTGGGTCTTGAAGCACCAGTCGGTGCGCGGGTTACCAATGCAATAGAGGTAACCGACAGGGATGTGAATCCACGGATAGTTATCGCGCCCCCCAGCTTCCAGCAGCAGCACCCGGCAACCCGGATCGGCAGAAAGCCGATTGGCCAGGAGACAGCCGGCAGGGCCAGCGCCGACGATGACATAGTCGTAGGAATGATCGGCTGATGCCATGAGGGACCTCGCGCCTATTTATTATTCTTGTCCCGGTCCATGTTATTGATTAATTTCGAGATGAAAACGTTAGATTTCGCTCAAGTGCTGTGCGTTTTAGAACAACGCACGTGAATACCTGATTCACAAGGAAAAGCATGTTCGACTGGAATGATCTGCGGTTTTTTCTCGAGTTGCAGCGCAGTGGCCGGCTACTGACCGCCGCCAAGCGCCTCAACACTACCCACAGCACGGTGGCCCGGCATATTGAAAGCATCGAACAAAGCCTGGGCACCCCCTTGTTCGTGCAACATGCCCAAGGCTACGAACTGACCCCGTCCGGCCAGGCCCTGCTCAAGCACGCCGAAGCCATGGAAAACGTTGCCCTGCTGGCCCAGGAAGAAATTACCCAGGCCATGACGCCGCTGGGCAAGATTCGCCTAGGCGTCACCGAAGGCATCGGCATCATGTTCTTCACCCCACGTATGGCTGGCCTGTTCGAGCGCTATCCGGGGCTGGAGGTGGAGTTGGTGGCCGTGCCACGCTTCGTCAGCATCCTCAACCGCGAAGCCGAAATCAGCATTCACCTGGAACGCCCCAATGCCGACCTGCTGATCACCCGCAAGCTCACCGATTACCGCCTGGCGCTGTATGCCAGCCCTGATTACCTGGCACAGGCGCCGCTTTTGAACTGCCGCGAAGACCTGGCTCGGCATAACTGGATTGGTTATGTAGACGACCTGCTGTTCAGCCAGGAGCTGCTGTTTCTCAACAGCTTCTGTCGAGCTCCGAATGTGGTTTTCCGCAGCACCAGTGTGATCGCTCAACATCAAGCTGCACGGGCGGGGTTGGGTATCGCTGTGCTGCCCAACTACATGGCCCGTCACGACCCGGGGCTGGTACGCGTGCTGCCCAGCGAAACCATCCAGCGCAGTTACTGGATCTGCACCCGTCGCGAGCTGCACAAGTCGGTACGCTTGAGAGTGGTTTGGGACTACCTGCTGGCACTCTGCGCCGAAGAGCAGAGCGCCTTGCTGGCCGAGTAGGGCGCCGTATCAGGCGCCCAGGGTCTTGACCATGAGCAGCAGGGCGGCGGCAATGCCGACCAGAGCAAACACCTGCTGAAGTCGAGGCCCGGCGACTTTGTGTGCAAACTGCCGGACGATGACCAAACCGACCACCGCGCCAATGGCAAAGGGCAGGCCAACGCTCCAATGCATCACGCCAGCCAGGCTGGCACTCACCACACTGCCAACAGACACCAGGGCAATCACCGCCAGTGAAGTGGCGACAATGCTCCTCATCTCCAGGTTGGTGTAGCGGCTCAAGGCCGGGATGATTACAAAGCCACCGCCCACCCCCAGCAAACCCGACAGTAGCCCGGAGAGCAGGCCCGTGAAGGCCAGCGCACGGGCACAGGGCAACGTCCACCGCAGGCGCCCCTGCAGAGGGTTCAGGACACAGGGCTGAATATCACGCGGCAGCGATCCACCCCCCCCTTTCAGTTCATGCCGCGCCTTGAGCAACATCCGCACGCAGACATAGATCAGCACCACGGCAAAGGCCAACGCCAACGGCGCGTTGGGTAGCCGATGCGCCAGCAGCAAGCCCAGTGGCGCCGTGAGCAACCCCAGCGAAGCGACGAACAGCGCTGCACGGTAGCGCACCACACCCTGGCGCAAACCCAGCACTGCACCAACGCCTGCGGCCAGGCCCACCGCCAGCAAGCCAACGGGCGCAGCTTCGGCCATCGACAAGCCCAAACCGAACACCAGAAGCGGCACGGCAAGAATGCCACCACCAGCACCGGTCAGCGCAAGAATGGCCCCAATGACCGCGCCCAGGCCGGCCCCCAGAAATTCATGCTCGATCACTGATGGGCCTCACGTGGCGCGGGTAACGGCTTGGCCATCCACTCACGGCCTTTGAGCATGCAACGCCAGTACAGCGGCGGCAGGATACGCTCCTTCAATAGCCAGGCCAGGCGGGTCGGCTTACGCCCATCAAGCAGCCAACGAGGGAAGCTTGGGGCAACCTTGCCGCCATAGGTGAACTCGGCCAACACGATCTTGCCGCGCTCCACGGTCAACGGGCAGGAGCCGTATCCGTCGTAATGCACGACATCCGCCAGGCGCCCCAACGCGACCAGTACGTTATTGGCAACCACAGGGGCCTGCTTGCGCGCAGCGGCGGCGGTCTTGGCATTCGTGGTGTTGGTGGCATCGCCAAGGCCATGGATATTGGCAAAACGACGGTGGCGCAGGGTTGCCGGATCGACATCGATCCAACCCGCTGCGTCCGACAAGGGGCTGTTACGTATGAACGTCGGCGGCACTTGCGGGGGCACCACATGCAGCATATCGAATGGCTGAACCAGGGTTTCGCTGCTGCCATCAGGCAGGGAGCGCACAAAGGTTGCCTGCTTCGCCGGCCCATCCACCGCTACCAGACGATGGGCGTAGTTCAGATCGACCGCATACTTGTCGATGTACTCCATCAGCGCAGGCACGTAGTCGGCCACCCCGAACAACACCGCACCGGCATTGAAGAACCGTGCCTGGATATTGCCCAGACGGCCGCTGCGCAACCAATGATCGCACGACAGGTACAGGGCCTTCTGCGGTGCGCCAGCACACTTGATCGGCATCGGTGGCTGGGTGAACAGGGCCTTGCCTTTCTCCAACTGCTGAACCAGCTGCCAGGTGTAAGGCGCCAGGTCATAACGGTAGTTGGAGGTCACACCATTGCGCCCCAAGGTTTCACTCAGGCCTTCAATCGCATCCCAGTCAAGCTTGAGGCCCGGACAGACAACCAGTTGTGCATAACTGATCAGCCGACCATCCTCCAACTGCACCGTCTGCGCCTGAGGGTCGAAGAACTGTGCGGCACCCTTGATCCAGGTCACACCCTTGGGAATAGCCGAGGCCATACTACGCACCGTGCTCTTGGGCTGGAACACGCCAGCACCGACCAGCGTCCAGCCAGGTTGGTAGTAATGAACCTCGGCCGGATCAATGATTGCCACATCGAGGGACGAATCGCGTGCCATCAGGCTGGAGGCAGTGGCAAGGCCTGCTGCGCCGGCACCTATGATCAGAACTTTGTGGTGCGCACAGGCAGGCGGCGTTGAAGATGATTGAGCAAGCATGGCAGTGTTTCCTAAATAATAATTCTGTCGCGCCGGAATCAGATGGCGTTGAGCGGGATCTTCAAGTAGCGCACGCCGTTGTCTTCAGGCTCGGGCAGCTGACCGCTGCGCATGTTGACCTGCACCGAGGGCAGGATCAGCACCGGCATCTCCAGGGTCGCGTCGCGGGCTTTGCGCATCGCCACGAACGCCTCTTCACTGATACCTGCATGCACATGAATGTTGTTCTCCCGCTGCTCGGCGACCGTGGTCATGTAACGCAGCTCGCGACCGCCTGGCAGGTAGTCGTGGCACATGAACAGCCGGGTATGGTCAGGCAGGGCAAGGATGCGCTTGATCGAGCGGTACAACGTGCCTGCGTCTGCACCGGGGAAATCACACCGAGCAGTGCCGTAGTCAGGCATGAACAAGGTATCGCCGACGAACGCTGCAATTTCACCGCCGGCTTCAACGATATACGTCATGCAGGCCGGGGTATGACCTGGGGTATGCATGGCCCGCGCACGTAAGCCGCCAATCAGGAATTCGCTACCGTCCTCAAAGAGCACGTCGAACTGACTGCCGTCACGGGCGAATCGACTATCGGCATTGAACAGCGCACCGAAGACTTTCTGCACTTGGGTGATATGGCTGCCAATGGCGACCTGCCCACCGAGCTTCTCTTTCAGGTACGCCGCCGCCGACAGGTGATCAGCATGCACATGGGTTTCCAGAATCCATTGCACCTTGGCACCCAACTCGGTCACCCGCGCAATCAGTTTGTCCGCCGAGCACGTATCGGTACGGCCAGACTTGGGATCGTAGTCCAGCACACTGTCGATCAGTGCACAGTGTCCGCTGTCGCGATCCATCACCAGATAACTGATGGTCCAGGTCGCGCTGTCGAACAGTGCTTCCACATACAGGTTGCCGCCAATGATCATGACCTTCTCCCGATAAATCCATTGATGCCAACGTAAGGCATAGCTGGCAGTCGCAGGGCTGTCATCAAGATATGTGCCATCGGTCGGGAAAGGCGTAGCCCCCGCGTTTACAGGGCCCGGCTGTACCTCAGCGAACAGACTGCCGCGCCATTTGGCAGTGACGTGGCAGTACCTGGCAGTTTTTGGCAGTCTTCGTCGCCTTCGGGTAAGCTCTTGGTGTGATTGCCCAGGTGTCGCCATGTCTCAGTTGATTACCGTTGCCCCGAAAATCCCCGCCGTTCAGGCGCTGGTGTCATACCTCGAACATGACCCTCAGCCCACCATCGTGCTGGATACTCACTACAACATCCTTGCTGCCAACAGTGCGTACCAACGTCAGTTCGGCGTAGAAGGCCAATCAACCCTTGGCGCGAAGTGCCACCAGGTCTCCCATCACTACGCCGTACCCTGCGATCAGGCCGGCGAGCATTGCCCGATGCGCAAGGCGAGAGAAAGCCGTGTGCCCGAGCGGATGCTGCATATTCACCACACGCCGCGTGGTCCGGAACATGTCGATGTGGAACTACGGCCGATCCTCGATGAGCAGGGTGAGGTGGTCGCGTTCGTCGAGCGCCTGACCAGCATCACCGTGGCCTCGGCTCAACCCCAGCAACATGGCCTGGTTGGCCGGGCGCCAGCGTTCAAGCAGGCACTGGCCAGCCTGCAACGTGCGGCACCGTCACAGATTCCGGTACTGCTGCAAGGTGAGTCCGGCACGGGCAAAGAGCTGTTCGCACGTGCGCTGCATCTGAGTGGCCCACGCGCCAACGGCCCGCTGGTGGTCGTTGACTGCACCGGCCTGACCGAATCACTGTTCGAAAGCGAGCTGTTCGGCTATGAAAAGGGCGCCTTTACCGGCGCTCTGCAACGCAAGATCGGTCTGGCGGAAGCCGCACATGGCGGTACCCTGTTTCTCGATGAGATCGGTGAAGTACCACTGGCAATGCAAGTGAAGCTGTTGCGTCTGATCGAGTCAGGCAGCTTCCGCCCGGTGGGCAGCCTGCGTACTGTTCACTCGGACTTCCGCCTGATCTCGGCCACTCACAAACCCCTCAAGGAAATGGTTGCCAACGGCACCTTCCGTGAAGACCTCTACTACCGGATCAGTGCCTTTCCGATCCGCCTGCCGTCATTGCGCGAGCGGGTCGAAGACCTGCCGCTGTTGATCGACAGCCTGTTGCAACGCATGGCCGGCGCCCAGGCACCGCGGGTAGATCCGCAGGCCATGCACTGGCTCAGCCTGCACACCTACCCGGGGAACATTCGCGAGCTGAGAAACATCCTCGAACGCGCTCGCTTGTTTGCCGACGATGGCCTCATCAGGGCAGAGCACTTACCCGACGATGTGAAACCTGACAATGCCACGGCAGGGCAATCGCAGCGACGGAAAAAGGATCACCTTGGCCAACTGGCACAAGCACTCCAAGCCTTTGAAGGTTCGCGCAGTGAATTGGCCCAACAGTTGGGAATGAGTGAGCGAACACTGTATCGGCGCTTGCGCGAGTTGGGGCTGTGAGCCGCGCCGGGCATGCCGGCCCTTAACCCTGTGCGAGAAAATCAATAACACCATTCCTTGATTTTCAGTTGCCGAGACAACAGTTTCTTCACGGTCCCTCGGGCAAGATCTTGGCTGAATCTGCCTAGCTCTTGATGGGGTCCCGCTTTATGTCGTTGTCTTTCACAGGGTCGAACCAGCGCGCAAGAAACGTGCTTATCACTGTACTTGCAGTCGTGCTCGTAATTGTCGGTTCGTACTTTCTATTCAGAACCCCCCGGCTGACCAATCTTGCCCAGAGCAACGCTGCACAACTGGCCCCGCTAAAATCGGCATGGGCCAGTGGTGACGCTATTGTCGTGATTCGCCATGCGGAACGCTGCGACCTGTCCAGTGCGCCGTGCCTGGATGCCCCAGATGGCATCACCAAACGCGGTAAAGACATCGCCGTAAAGTTGGGCAAGCATTATCAAACACTCGGCCTGGACCAGGCTGATATCTTTACCAGCCCCCTGACAAGAACCCGGCAAACCGCGAACTTCATGTTTAACCATGATGTCGAGCCGCAGCAGTGGCTCGCCGCCTGCAAAGGCATCATGCTTAAGACCGCGCTTGAAACTAAGCGCCCGGGACACAACCTGATTCTGGTTACACACAGCGATTGCATTCGGGAAATAGAAAAGCACTTGAATGTGCATGCCCCTGAAAAACCACCCTATGCCTCGTCACTGTTCATCGTCCTGGGTCAGGGCGACAAAAAGCCACGGGCGCTGGGTTTCTTTTACTCGCGAGACTTTAATACCGAATGGATGAACCAGAAGTAATAGCCGTCATCGCTGCACACCCGAGGACGTTTTGGTTTTCCTGACGAAGTAAAAAACGCCCCTTGAACCGGGGCGTTTTTTGATCCTGCTTGCACGCAAACAACTCAGGGTTTGCGGGGGACTCGATTAGTTGTCAAAGCAACCGTTACCCATTGCAGCGTACTGCATGGTGTGTACCTGACCCTGGTGGTCTTCGTAGGTCATTTTCATCTGCACCACACCACACACATCAGGGATACGATCCTGGTGGATCACGTGGGCAATATCAGGGTGGCTACCGTACGTGTATTGCTCTACTGCAGGTGCTTCGGCAGCGAATGCCATTTGAGTGCCGATCATTACACAAGCAGTGGTAACCAGAGCGGTAAACAGTTTCATTTTTACAGTGTCCCAACGATGCAAACGATCTACGTCTTCAGTCGGAATCGGTAAGGCTGAAGGCTCTGCGAAACGTGGCAGGGTCGTTTGCTTACACCCTTTGGAGTCTGCGTTTCGCGGCTTTGTTTGGAAGCTGTGTACAGTCTATTCCGCTGAACTTTTAGATAAATGCCAATGTTGGCAAAGCATTCTTTAGCGAAATGGAACAATCGCTTCGCGACGACCGCCCTCGTATCTACAACCTGCCCCAAAACGGTTTGAACACAGGGTATTTTGCAGAGGTCGCATTACGCCAAAGAGGAAAGCGGCGGCAATGTGCAGCACGCCGCCATGTTGCTTGTCACGGCCAACATCATGGTCAGCAGGCCACCAATGCTTGGTCAGCCCAGAGGGCCAAGAGAACATGCCAGGCACTCGATAATGCTGTTTGCATGATCTTCACTCCAGATCGGAATTACGAAGGAAAGCGGCCAGCAACCTCATTGCTGGCCACTATCGACACCACCAGTTCAATCAGTGCTTGAACATCACATGGCGTACAGCGGTGTAGTCCTCCAGCCCATACATGGACATGTCCTTACCGTAGCCAGAGTGCTTGACCCCACCGTGAGGCATTTCACTGGTCAGCATGAAATGCGTATTCACCCAGGTGCAGCCATATTGCAGGCGCGCAGACAGGCGATGGGCGCGACCGACATCCGACGTCCAGACCGACGAAGCCAGACCGTAGTCCGAATCGTTGGCCCAACCCAGCACTTGCTCTTCATCATCGAACACCGTGACCGAAACCACGGGGCCGAACACCTCGCGACGGACGATTTCATCGTCTTGGCGAGCGCCCGCAAGCACGGTGGGTTGAAAGAAGAAGCCAGGGCCTTCGACGCGATGACCACCGGTGACCACCTGAATGTGCGGCAAGGCGCTGGCGCGCTGGACAAAGCCTTCGACGCGCTCCAGGTGCTGCTCGGTAATCAGCGGGCCGAGTTCGGTGGCCGGGTCGTCCTGCAGGCCCGGCTGGATGCTGCCCACCGCTTCGCCAAGCTTGGCCACGAACTGCTCGTAGATACCTTTCTGTGCATAAATGCGGCAGGCGGCGGTGCAGTCCTGGCCGGCATTGTAGAAGCCGAATGTACGGATGCCTTCTACGGCGGCGTCGATATCAGCATCATCGAAGATGATGACCGGCGCCTTGCCGCCCAGCTCCATGTGCATGCGTTTCACACTATCGGCAGTGCTACTGATGATCCGCGAGCCGGTGGCGACCGAGCCAGTCAGCGAAACCATACGCACCCTAGGGTGGGTGACCAGCGGCTCGCCAACGCTCGGACCACGGCCGAACACCATGTTCACCACGCCAGCGGGGAAAATGTCGGCGATGAACTCAGCGAGCTTCAGCGCGGTCAACGGCGTCTGTTCCGAGGGTTTGAGCACCACCGTGTTGCCGGCGGCCAGGGCGGGGCCCAGCTTCCAGGCAGCCATCATCAGCGGGTAGTTCCACGGCGCGATGGAGGCAACCACGCCCACCGGGTCGCGGCGAATCATGGAGGTGTGACCGGGCAGGTACTCGCCTGCTGCCGAACCGCTCATGCAGCGGCTGGCGCCGGCGAAAAAGCGAAACACGTCGGCGATGGCCGGCAGCTCGTCGTTCAAGGCGGCGGTGAAGGGTTTACCGCAGTTCTGCGACTCCAGGCGGGCAAGTTCCTCGGCATGGGCGTCAATGGCATCGGCGAGCTTGAGCAACAGGGTGGAACGGTCCTTCGGCGAAGTCTGAGACCACAGCGCAAAGGCATCATCGGCGGCGCGCACGGCAGCATCGACCTGGGCCGCGCTGGCCTCAGGGATTTCCACCAGAGCGGTCCCCAAGGACGGGTTGAGCACGGCGATGCTGGGGCCTTCGCCAACAACAAGTTGGCCGTTGATCAGGAGTTTGGTTTGCATGATTCAGTCCTTCGGTAGCCTTAGCCCCTTCTCCCTGAAAGGAGAAGGGGGGCAGCATGAGTAGGGAGGTTTGATAAAGGCGTTGGCTTAACGCACTGGTACGCCAGCAACGTTAGCGGCCTTGGGCAGAGGCTTGGAGAACTTCCAGGCGTCGCCGGCCGGGGCCGTACCTTTGTCATAGGGCTTGGCCAGCAGCATGTAGAGGAAGCCTGCGCCCATCACCACCACCGTGGTCAGAATCATCGAGTAGTTGATGTACCAGGCCGCATCAGGACTGCGCGGCCAGACCATATTGATGATGGCGCCAACACCGTAGATCAGCGCGGCGATGTTCACCAACAGCCCCCAGCCACCGAGGCTGAACTGGCCGCTCGGGCGCCAGCCCTTGCCACGGGCGATCAGTGCAGCGATCACAATCAACTGGAACGCCACATAGATGCCAATGGCGGCGAAGCCGACGATGGTTGCCACGGCATCGGCCATGAACAGGCCAAGGCAGACAATACACGCCGGCATCACGCCGCTCACGACCAGCGCGAACGACGGTACATGGTTAGCGGACAAGCGCTTCAGCAGGTTGCTGCCAACGATCATCTCGTCACGTGCGTAGGAGAACAGCAAACGGCTGGCAGCAGCTTGCAGGCTCAGTACACAAGAGATGAAGGAGACCATCACTACCGCCATCACCAGTTTCGAACCTACCGGGCCGAAGGCATTGGCGAGGATGGTGGCAACCGGGTCAGTATCTTCGCCAGCGATCACTTTCTGCATGTCCGGGACTGCCAGAATCAGCGCCAGGCAGGCGAACATGGCCGCAGCACCACCAATGTAGATGGTCATGCGCATGGCCTTGGGGATGCGCTTGCCGGGGTTGGGGGTTTCTTCCGCCACGTCACCGCAGGCCTCGAAGCCGTAGTACTGGAACAGGCCCGCCAGGGAGGCAGCGAGGAAGGCTGGCAGGTAGGAGCCGTTGACGTTGAGCTCAAAGGTGTTGAACAGCACGCTGATCGGTTGATGACGCTCGAAGATCAACAGGTAGCCGCCCACCAGAATGGCGCCCACCAGTTCACAGAGGAAGCCGAACATGGCCACTCGGGCGAGCAGCTTGGTGCCCACCAGGTTGAGTGCGGTAGACATCAGGATCAGGCCGAGGGCGATATAAATGTTGGCGTTTGAGCTGGCGTCAAAACCAAGCATGGCAGCCATGTAAGGGCCCGCACCGACGGCGACACCGGCGATGGTGGCGCACAGCGCCCAGGCATAGACCCAACCCACCATCCAGGCCCAGCGCTTGCCGACCAGGCGTCGCGCCCAAGGGTAGACGCCACCAGAGATGGGGAACTGCGACACCACCTCACCGAACACCAGACACACCAGCATCTGGCCGAGGCCAATCAGCAGGTAAGACCAGAACATCGGCGGACCACCTGCCGCGAGGCAGAGGCCGAACAGGGTGTAGACGCCGACCACCGGCGACAGATAGGTGAAGCCCAGGGAGAAGTTTTCCCACAGGCTCATACTACGGTTGAAGTTGGAGCTGTAGCCGAGCGCACGCAGTTGCTCGGCGTCCTGATCGAGAGAAGCGGTTGCACTTGCCGCAGAAGACCCACTCATATTGTTTTCCTCATTTGAATGGCAGTCGTTTGCATGGCGGCGGGTCGCTGCCCGCCGTTGCTCATCGAAGAGCCTTTATTGTTATGGGTGAAGCGTGATGCACACTTATCCAGCCTTGGCCACCTCCTCATCTTGGCCGTCGTCAAACTGCGAGAGCCATTCAACGGCGGCATCGCGGTACCGGGTGAAGCCCTTGTAGTCCACCAGTTCCTGATTCAGGGTCTTGAGCACGCGGTGCATGCGCTTGGCCCAGGCTGGGTTGGTGGCGATGTCTTCCAGGTTCAGCAGGTAAGTGCGAATCGGGAAGACGATGGCGTTGCTGCGCGGCAGGCGGTGCAGAGGTTGCAGTTCAATGCGCAGATAAACCAGCTTGCCGGCGTTCTCGGCGGTGACCGTGGTGCGGTCGGGCGCCCAGTCCGGCAGGCTTTCGGCAGAGACATCGAGCCGCGGATTGACAGTCAGCGACCAGTTCAGGCGGCGTACCGGGTGGCCGCAGCGCAGACGCAGAAGGAACTTCAGCGCACGGTCGAGCATGCCGGTTTCCTTCAGCAGCGGCACCGGGCCGTGAAATTCGTGCCAGGCCATGCCGAGGTTGAAACGCAGCGAGTAGTCGGCGCGCTGGGTAGCGATACCGGCGCCCCAGTAGAGGGTGCCGTCACGCTCTTCCTGCAGTACCCAGTCGCCCTGAGCCTGGCGGGTGATGTACTCCATTGGCTCGTAGGGCAAGGTGGACGGGTCACCGAAGGTGAAGGTGTCATCGATGTTCAGCAGCGTGTTGGTCCAGTGCCAGCGAGTGCCGTCCTTCTCCAAAGTGAAGTACTCCGGGTAGTCGCTGGCGTAGGACTCCATGATCAGCTCGAGCAGGTCCCACTGCGCTTCCATCATGTGCGGCGCCGACACGTAGTGCATGCCCGGATCTTTTTCCAGCGTGATCGCACGGTCACGGCACTCGCTGATGTAGTGCTCATCGATGTCGAAGACGGCCTTCAGCGCACCGTCGCCCACCGACACGTGAGGCTCCAGGTTCATTGAGTACATGTACTCGTCGTCCGGGAAGGGGAAGGGCGCACGGGCGATGCACTCGGGGCTGTTCGCGTAGGTGTAGTCGTCGCGGTAGGTTTCGTCGGGTCGGAACTGGATGGTCATGGTGGTTCTCCGTTCAGCAGTCGATGACCAGCCGCGAGCACTTGGCACGCGACACGCAGGGCATGATTTTTGTGTTGGCGGCCTTGTCTTCGTCGGACAGCCAGTCGTCGGTGTGGACGATTTCGCCGTCGAGTTCGAGCACGCGGGTTTCGCACTCACCGCAGGCGCCGCCACGGCACAGGTAAGGAATCGAGTGGCCGGCCGCTTCAGCGGCTTCCAGCAGGCTCTGGTCAGGCGACACTTCGATGGTCGCGCCGCTGCGCGCCAAGGTAACGCTGAAGGCCTCGCCGACACTGCCTTGTTCTAGAAAGCGCTCGTAGTGAATGTGGCTATCGGTCCAGCCTTGGGCATGGGCACTGTCGATGGCATCCTGGATCATGGATTCAGGGCCGCACACATACAGGTGGCTGCCCAGCGGGCGAGCGGCGACGACAACCGAGATATCCAGGCGCTGGCCGATATCGTTGCGATACAGGCGTACAGCATCGCCATACTCGCGCACCAGCTCTTCGCCCAAGCGTGCGTGCTCGGCACCGCGTACGGCCAAATGCACCTCGAACGGCGTGCCACGCAGACGCAGTTCGGCCAGTTGCGAACAGACCGGGGTAATGCCGACACCACCGGCGATGAACAGGTGCAGACGAGCATGCTTGCTCAGCGGGAACAGGTTCACCGGGCGCAGGATTTCCAGCACATCACCTTCGTTCACGGCTTCGTGCATCCGCAGTGAACCGCCACGCCCTTCGTCAACACGGCGCACGGCGATCTGGTAGGCACTGGAGTCGTACGGCGAACTCATCAGCGAGTAGGCATTGCGGTAGGTGCCGTTTTCGTGAGGGATCAATACCACCACGTTGCTGCCGCCCGAGAAGGGCGGCAGGTGCGCGCCATCGGTGGCCACCAGGGTAAACCGCTTGATTTCCGGTGTGACGGCTTCGATGCGGGCAACCCGCACACTCAGGGTTCCGTTGCTCAAGCTCATGTGTCGAGCTCCTCTGCTTCTGGCAATTCGCCGGGGACTTCGGCGTCGGCCTTCACGGCCTGGAAGGCGGCGAGACGGCGGGAATAATGGTCACGCACCACCAACATTGCGTTGCAGCCAGGGCACTGGAACACGCGCTGGGTGACGTTCTCGGTGTAGCTGTCGCAGTGCACGCACCAGATACGACGGACGAACGACCCGGCATGCTCGCGGAGCACCTCGTCACTGTTCATGTCGTAGTGGGTGGCCACCTGCATGGCGGTACCGATGAAGCTCTCCGAGCCCGAAAGGTAGAGCCGGGTGCCCATGCGGGCATTGCCCAGGATGCGCTCCAGATCCGCCACCAACTCATGATTGCTGGGGTACACACGCAGCTCGGCGACCTGCCGCTGCTGCAGTTCGGCGAGGTAGTCCAGGCCGGAGAAGGATTCCTGTGAATAGAGCAGAGTGGTCTGCATGCCTTGCTCGGACATTTCATCCAGCAGACGCAGCATGGCGCGGCCACCACTACCCTGGCCTGCGACGAGGTGGCGGATTCCACCCGGCAGGGGGCGCAGTTGGTCATAGACCGGCCGACTCTTGATACCTGTGATCAGCATTGTTGTTTTACCTCCAGGACCGCCAATGCCCGATAGGGCATTCAGCATCGATGCAATGACCCATCAGCTGGATGGGTTGCAGGCTGCTGTTGCACATGCTGTGCCAATTTTTAAGTCACTGAAATTTATGGATTTTTATTATTAGCAGGCATGAACGTAGGCAAAAATAGCGTGTGCCGTAGGCATTCTTGCAGCGGTATGGGAGGCGGCGGAGGGGGAAAATTGCAGCAGACGGCACATCCCTGTGCCGGGAAAATCAATCGCGTTGCAGCTTGCGAATCAGGGTACCGATATCAATGCCCAGTTGCTGGGCTGCCTTGCGCTTGCTGCCTTGGCTCTGGACTGCCTGGAGAATGAGCTGGCGCTCATAGCGCTGAACCTGCGCCTTCAGGCTTTCGCCCAGTTCGTCGTCGGCTGGCAGCTCTGTATCCGTCTCCTGGCGTGGAGTCGTTGGCCTGATGGAAATCGGTGCGATAAGCCCCAGCAGTTCCGGTGGCAGATGCTGTTCACTGGCCTCGTCATCAGCCAGCACAGCCAAGCGCTCAAAAATATTCACCAGCTCGCGGATGTTGCCCGGATAGTCATAGCTCAGGAGCCGTTGACGGCACCCGCCGGACAACCGCAGCGTGGGCTGGCGGTCACGGTTGATGCGCATCAGCAGGATGTCCATGAGCACTGGCAGGTCTTCCAGGTGCTGGCGCAGTGGCGGGATCTCCACCGGCAGCACAGCAAGGCGGTAGTACAGGTCGGCACGGAACTCGCCGGACTCGACCAGCCGCCGCAAGTCCTTGTTGGTGGCGGCGATCACCTGGACTTGTACCGTCTTGCTCAATGGCGAGCCGACCGACTGAATGCTGCCGTCTTCAAGGAACTTGAGCAGCTTGGCCTGGACATGCAGAGGGATTTCGCCAATTTCATCAAGGAACAGGGTGCCCCCTGAAGCACTTTCGATGTAGCCGCGCTTGCCACTCTGCAGGGCTCCCGTGAAAGCACCGCGCTCGTAGCCGAACATCTCCGACTCAAACAGGCTTTCCGGAATGCTGCCGCAGTTGACGTGAATGAAGGGCCGGTCGCCCCAACCCGCAGCGCGGTGGATATGCCGGGCAATGGCGGTCTTGCCAACACCAGGCTCCCCCAGCAGAAGCAAGCGAGCGCGGCGGCGAAATGCACGTACGCCAGTGTCGGCGATGCTGGAGAGCAGCGGCGAGAGGTGCAAGGCGTTGTCCTGTGGATCGCCAAGGCCATTATTTTCCGCAGGGGCGAACGCCTGCTGCGACGTGCGACGAGGGCTCTCACGGCCTTCAAAATCGCGCTGCACCAATAGCGTATAGGGCTTTTCGTAAGCGCCGGTGGGAACCGCCTGAGTGCTGGTGAGGAACATGCGACCATCGCGGGAGCGGGTCAAAGCGCTGTTACCACCACGTCCAACAGCTTGCTGGAAATCATCGAAGCTCACGGCCGAACGCTGGAAGAACTCGGCATTGGGCAAGCCGATTGCGTCTTCTCGAGACAGGCGATTCACCCGCTCCGCGGCAAGATTGAGAAAGCGCACACGGGACTCACCATCGCACAGGATGATTGCCTCACTGAAGCTGTCCAACAGGGCGTGCAGCGCAGGGGTTTCCAACAGTGCGGAAAGCACTTCGCTGCTGACATTGACCGAAGATCGCATGCCCATCTTCAGGGGCGGCAAGAGACTTTTCTCGATCATGGATGCAGCTCGCCGTTGTGCTGGATAGTGCGCTCCGCCGCGCGCAGCACTGCCACCTTCCAGGCCACGCCTTCTTGCATGAGGATGCGCGAGCAGTGGACATTGAACAGTTGCAGGTGACCACTGAGATTGATCAAGTGCAGACTGTGCCAGGTGCGTTCAGGCAGCGACCGGTCGAGCAGGGCGTGGGCGATGCTCGCACCTTGGGTGATGCCGAAGGCCTGCTCAAAGGCGGCGTTACGCCACCGCGGTTGCAGCTCTTCGTCGATCACCAGCACAGCGTCCGGTACCGCATCGAAGACCCGGCGCAAGGCATCGATACGCTGCTCAGCATCGTGCTGCATACGCAGCTCCTGGCTGACGTCACGGATGCTGCCCCACATACGCAACAGGCGACCGTCGTGGATGGCGGCACGGACATCGTTCTCCACATAGGCAGGGGAACCATCGTGGCGGCGGTCCACCGAAAGCGCGCCGTCGACACAAAAATCGGTTTCCACCAGGCGCCTTACGAACTCTTCGTTGGCCGGGCTGCGCGGCCAGT
The DNA here is from genome assembly GCF_002753995.1 of Pseudomonas sp. HLS-6. NCBI lineage: Bacteria > Pseudomonadati > Pseudomonadota > Gammaproteobacteria > Pseudomonadales > Pseudomonadaceae > Pseudomonas > Pseudomonas sp. HLS-6. The sequence goes on along the minus strand of NZ_CP024478.1, from coordinate 51,661 downwards.
AAAGTCGCACCGGCTGCTGATTAAAGTCGACGTCCGCCGGCATCTCGTAAACATCCGCCATGGCACGGTTACACATGCGCCAGTAAGAGCGGTTTTCGAACACCTGACGGACGACTTCATCGGGTGTCTGGGTAATGTCCACCGCTTCAGCGAACTCGATGCACCAGTACGCCACCTTGGCGCTGTAGAGCATCTGAGTCATGACTTCGTTGGCGTTTTGCAGTTCACTCAAGCGGTGACTCAACGAGCCCAGCGGTATAAACACGAGGTGAATACTGGGAGCGTCGGCGTCACGCCATTCGAGGAAGCCGCTGGCTAGAACGGGAAACAGGCTTGTGCTGTGGCGGATGAACGTAAGCGCCAGGCTGCTCAGCTTTTCATCTGCCGGCGGGCAGGAAAACAGTTTACGCAGAAGGTGCGTGGATTCAGCAGTGAAGATGCTTTCGATGCTGCAGTTCTGCATCTCTACCGGGGAGTAACCGAGTTGGTCACTCAACGACGAAGAGACGTTGGTCATGCGTCCACTTTTACAGACCGTGCAGCTAAGTAGGGCACCCCGATCAGCGAGGGTTTGAATAAGCGACATGTGTGCGTCCGAACAGTGGAAATGGGCTCGGGGTTAGATGCGCACAATGCATGCCAACCTCAAGTAGCAGAGAGACCAGGGCTCTCAGCGAGTAAACGCCCCCCGCTGCTGCATTTTCGCAGCACCTGACCCGGCGATTTTCAAGGTAGTTGTCGCGTGAGCGTGTCACGCTGCCTTTGATGTTTGCTGCAGTACCGCTTCCCGCTCCGGGTTCAGGCACACGATTGGTGCCAGCACCCAGTTCCTAATGTTGCCGCTCCAGCGCTCCGGGTGCCGTGCACGCGCCGCCTCGTACAGCTCGATACGCTTGCGCAGCAACTCTTCCGCCTGGCCAGTATGTCGCTGCGCCGGGGTCACAAACTTCAGGGCGCTGTGGCGATGTTCATGGTTGTACCAGGCCACGAAGCTGTTCACCCAGTTCCTGGCCTGCTCCAGCGTGTCGAAGGGCCGCTCCGGCCACAGCGGGCAGTACTTCGCCGTGCGGAACAAGGCCTCGGCATAGGCGTTGTCATTGCTCACCCGCGGGCGGCTGAACGAGGGCATCACACCCAGGTTCTGCATGGCCGCCAGCATGGTCGAGCCCTTCATAGCGCTGCCGTTGTCCGAGTGCAGTACCAGCGGCTGGCCTGCTCGCTGTTCACGTAGGCAGGCCAGGCGTAGCAGCTGGGCGGCCTGCTCGGCGCTTTCACTTTCATGCACCTCGTTGGCCACCAGCTTCCGGCTGTAGACGTCCTTGATCATGTACCAGTAGAAGTAACGGCCCTTGACCGTGGTCGGCAGCCAGGTGATGTCCCAGCACCACAGCTGGTTCGGGCCGTCGGCCACATGGGTCGTCAGCGCTCGTTTCACCGGTGGGCGGCTACGGCCGCGCGGATGCTGCTGTTCGGCGTCCTTCAGCAACCGGTAAAAGGTCGACTCCGAGGCCAGCCAGGTGCCCTGATCGGCCAGCCGCGCCACGATCTGCTGCGGCGGCAGGCTGGCAAACTCGGGCTGATTGGCAACCTCCAGCACGCGGCGGCGCTCTTGCGGGGTCAGCTTGTTGGCCGGCTCAGCTCGCTGTGCCGAAGGACGCCGATCCTCCGGGCAGTGCTGCCAGCGCTGCAGGCTGCGCAGCGACAGGCCCAGTTCGGCGCAGGCCTGCGCCCGCCGCGCTCCCGCCGCCACGGCGTCCTCGATCAACTGCAGCGTTTCACGGCGATCCGGGGCGCTGATCATTCGTCCTCGTCCTTCCCCCAGAGCGCCTCGGCTTTTTTTCGCAACACCAGCAGAGCCGCGGTTTCTGCCAGCGCCGCATCCTTGCGCCGTAGTTCACGCTCCAGCTGCTTGATGCGCTTCTTCGCGGCCTTTTCCTCTTCGCGTTCGCGCCGGGTCTTGCTCGGCTGAGCCAGGCTGTTGGCCTGCTCGCAGGCTTCGCGCCAGGCGTTGATCTGCTCGACATACAGGCCTTTGCGCCGGCAGTACTCCGCCAGCTCAGCCGCATTGAGGCTGGCGCTTTCCAGCACCACCCGAAACTTGTCCTGGCTCGACCACTGGTCGGCCTGCTGTCCATCTCCCGGCACCACTGCTCCCGCTGCTCTGGCCTGTTTGCGCCAAGCATACAGGGTGGCATCAGTAATGCCTGTCGCTTCCACCAGCTCCGGCACCGTCCGGTTCAAGGGCGGCATCATCTGCCGCACCACCCACTCCCGATGCTCTATCGAATAACGCGCCACACGGCTCTCACGTCCGCCCACCGACCAAGACTCATCGAATCAACTCACACGACAACTATCCTGACGCGGCGGGGACCTCAAAAATGCAAACCCTCCCTGGCAGGCGTGCTGAGGGAATTTGATTTCCGAACGCACACAAAAAAGGCCAATTCAGAGAATTGGCCTTTTACGTCACTATTCACGAGATTAGCAGATCATCTGCTTTGTACTCACTGGCAACCGGCAGACGTTGAGGAGGGGAGTTTCATCACCACAAGCGTTTGCAGCCATGAGAGTATTTGTTCTTCCCAAGAACGCCACACAGGAGAGTGTATGACGGATAACACTTACAGCTTCAGCTTGGGTGCTGACGCCGAGGCCATGGCGGTAGTGCGCCAAGGTCTGGAACACTTCAATGTGGGGCAGATTGGCCCCTATACCTATGCGGATTTCCAGCTCTATGCCCGCGATAGCAGCGGCCAGGTCGTTGGCGGTCTATTCGGCCACAGTGGGATGGGCTGGCTCTACATCGACTATTTTTGGTTGAACGACACCCTGCGCAGCCACGGCCTGGGCAGCAACTTGTTGAAGCGGGCAGAAGAAGAAGCACGACGCCGGGGCTGCAAGGGCGTTTTTCTTTATACCTACAGCTTCCAAGCACCTGACTTCTATCAGAAGCAGGGCTATCAGGTGATGGGCGTGCTGGAAGACTGCCCACCTGGACACCAGCGTTACTACCTGAAGAAGCAACTGAAGGACTGAGGAAACGCTGAAGAAGACGAGCCAGATCCGGTGAGATGCGCTGATCCAGTCGCACTCGTTTTCCAATGAAGCGGATGACTGTGTGAGTAAAAAAGCCCGCTTGCGCGGGCTTTTTCAGCTAACCGACCTAGCTCCAAAGAGTGAGCTTGGCCGGTCATTTTTTGTGGGACCGGCGATTTTCAAGGTAGTTGTCGCGTGAGCGTGTCACGCTGCCTTTGATGTTTGCTGCAGTACCGCTTCCCGCTCCGGGTTCAGGCACACGATTGGTGCCAGCACCCAGTTCCTAATGTTGCCGCTCCAGCGCTCCGGGTGCCGTGCACGCGCCGCCTCGTACAGCTCGATACGCTTGCGCAGCAACTCTTCCGCCTGGCCAGTATGTCGCTGCGCCGGGGTCACAAACTTCAGGGCGCTGTGGCGATGTTCATGGTTGTACCAGGCCACGAAGCTGTTCACCCAGTTCCTGGCCTGCTCCAGCGTGTCGAAGGGCCGCTCCGGCCACAGCGGGCAGTACTTCGCCGTGCGGAACAAGGCCTCGGCATAGGCGTTGTCATTGCTCACCCGCGGGCGGCTGAACGAGGGCATCACACCCAGGTTCTGCATGGCCGCCAGCATGGTCGAGCCCTTCATAGCGCTGCCGTTGTCCGAGTGCAGTACCAGCGGCTGGCCTGCTCGCTGTTCACGTAGGCAGGCCAGGCGTAGCAGCTGGGCGGCCTGCTCGGCGCTTTCACTTTCATGCACCTCGTTGGCCACCAGCTTCCGGCTGTAGACGTCCTTGATCATGTACCAGTAGAAGTAACGGCCCTTGACCGTGGTCGGCAGCCAGGTGATGTCCCAGCACCACAGCTGGTTCGGGCCGTCGGCCACATGGGTCGTCAGCGCTCGTTTCACCGGTGGGCGGCTACGGCCGCGCGGATGCTGCTGTTCGGCGTCCTTCAGCAACCGGTAAAAGGTCGACTCCGAGGCCAGCCAGGTGCCCTGATCGGCCAGCCGCGCCACGATCTGCTGCGGCGGCAGGCTGGCAAACTCGGGCTGATTGGCAACCTCCAGCACGCGGCGGCGCTCTTGCGGGGTCAGCTTGTTGGCCGGCTCAGCTCGCTGTGCCGAAGGACGCCGATCCTCCGGGCAGTGCTGCCAGCGCTGCAGGCTGCGCAGCGACAGGCCCAGTTCGGCGCAGGCCTGCGCCCGCCGCGCTCCCGCCGCCACGGCGTCCTCGATCAACTGCAGCGTTTCACGGCGATCCGGGGCGCTGATCATTCGTCCTCGTCCTTCCCCCAGAGCGCCTCGGCTTTTTTTCGCAACACCAGCAGAGCCGCGGTTTCTGCCAGCGCCGCATCCTTGCGCCGTAGTTCACGCTCCAGCTGCTTGATGCGCTTCTTCGCGGCCTTTTCCTCTTCGCGTTCGCGCCGGGTCTTGCTCGGCTGAGCCAGGCTGTTGGCCTGCTCGCAGGCTTCGCGCCAGGCGTTGATCTGCTCGACATACAGGCCTTTGCGCCGGCAGTACTCCGCCAGCTCAGCCGCATTGAGGCTGGCGCTTTCCAGCACCACCCGAAACTTGTCCTGGCTCGACCACTGGTCGGCCTGCTGTCCATCTCCCGGCACCACTGCTCCCGCTGCTCTGGCCTGTTTGCGCCAAGCATACAGGGTGGCATCAGTAATGCCTGTCGCTTCCACCAGCTCCGGCACCGTCCGGTTCAAGGGCGGCATCATCTGCCGCACCACCCACTCCCGATGCTCTATCGAATAACGCGCCACACGGCTCTCACGTCCGCCCACCGACCAAGACTCATCGAATCAACTCACACGACAACTATCCTGACGCGGCGGGGGACCATACACCGGTTCTGAGAGCCTACAGTGTAGGTTCACAAAATAGGTGATAGGCCAGACCCCGTGAAATTGGAATCTTCGCCATTTTTTTTGTGAAATGAAGGGGTGCTTTTCACAGAAAAGCCGAGAAATCCCTACTCACCAATCACAAAAGTTGATTGGCCTGGAAAGGGCCGTTTACGACCGACGCGTGACTTTTCGGTAAGGGATGAGGAGTAGTCGCAGCGATCCTTTAGCTCCTAGTCTGGCGACCTTGGGTTCAGAATCCGACTGGCAATGCCCGCCGTCACTACTTCAGAGGAACCAGCTTCCTCTGCTGCCAAAATTGCGGGGGGCTCATGCTGGTACCCAGGCCCGACAAATGCGCAGTTGCAGCCCTCAATTGCAAGGCTATCCAAAGCGGCACGCGTGTCAATCAAGATCTGATGCATGACGATGGCCGGCCTCACGGAGGTGAAACCGGAGATTCAGATTGACTAAACCGACCCCGTAGACACCAACCTCCACGAAGGCCGCTATCGACCCAAAGCTGTCCTTCAAGAAAGGCAGCTAACGGCGAGAAGCGGTCATTTTGTATCTACAGGTTTCGGGGCGATTCACTCGTCTGATGCTCAGGAGCACCAGGATGGGCGTCAAGGAGGTGGTCATCTTGAGGTGGACTATGCTGACCAGTTGCTCTCAAATCTAATCGTGAGGTCCTCCATGGCAAACCCCAATCTGCTGGCTCTATTCAGAGATGAAGTCCTTCTGACCGGGCCTGAAAGCTCCCTTCCAAGCAACCTATCTCAGTTCTGGCTTGAGGAGCTCCAGAGTCATCTGGAGAGGTATTTCGACGGTTTGAACTCGGATTCAGATGCAGAAGAGAAGGATCTCGACATCTCTCTCCCACTCGCAGCGATCATCCACATCTTGTTCGCGAAGAATGGTGGGGAGGAGATATCCGAGAGCTCTGAAAAGCTGTACGAGTATTTCCAAGACTACCGGCTCGAACTGGCCCTTGAAGAGATCACGCGAAAGACTCATGTGGCTGCCGAGGCTGCAACCATTGAGACCATCTTCACCAACCGAGATGTCCTGGTGGAACAAGGCCCCCTTCTTCAATAGGTACCTCCACCGATGCCATCGCCGGCGGGCACGCTCCGAGGCATTGATGGAATGCATTTTGACGGCTGCCGAGATCAGCGAATGAAAGAAATTGCTGCGCCGATGTTCGATCTAATCGCTTTGTCGCTTCCACGAGGGTTGGGGTTTGGGGACAGCCCGCCAGTAGGGGCATGGCTTAGTGAGGACGGAATTTCTTGTGCCGCTCTAACCCGAAATATCCATTCCGGCAGCTTCGGAATTGTCACCTTGCGGCGTCGTGTCGATAGCGTGTGGGTGCTCCTCAGCCATAGTGAGCGCACCACTGGCGAGTCTGAAGCCCGCGCCTCAATCAGCCATTTTCTCTATACCCAAGCCCATCCGCTTCCACTCCCTTCAGGTGAACGACGACGTGCTCCTCTAAGCAGAATGGGTAAGCGCACACCAAGCGTGGTGTTCAAATCACTATTTGATCCAAGCCGCCGTATTGGGGCGTGGGCGCTGAATCAACTGTATCTCGCACTGCCATCCCCAGACAGAAATTGGGTTCCCGATTGCCAGACTGAGAATTTTCACACCCGCCTCTGGGAAGCCCACCTATTAGCGATTTTTCGTGAACAGGGACTCTTGGTCACCCAGCCTAAAGAATCACCCGATTTTCACATCGAGAATAGGCTGGGAGATGAGGCCTGGGTTGAAGCAGTGACAGCCAACCCGGAAGAGCGGTATGAGCATTTTGGCGCCTCGCCGGTCCCCCCCACCCGCTGACCGACATGAGCGTTTCTTAGGAGCGGCTGCAGAAAGGTTTGCGAGGACCATCCAAAACAAATTGGACAAGCGTTACGAATCCCTACCGCACGTGGAGGGTAAGCCGCTCATTCTGGCCTTAGCCGATTTCCATGCGCCCAGTTCAATGCTGTGGAGCAGGGAGTCGCTCATCAGCTATCTCTATGGCTTTGCAGTTCACTCATCTGCGCATCGTGGTACGCACCTGATAACTGTGGAGGAAGAGACATCTCTGCTATCAGGGCGCCCCAACGGCCTATTTACGCTAATGGAAAATGCCCATCTTTCAGCGGTCATTTTCACCAATGCCTGCACAGTGCCAAAGCTCAGCCGAGTGCCGATCTCAGGTGGAGCTCATCTAGACGGGTACCGATACTTGCGGTTTGGTGAGTTTTTCGACCGTTCTCCGGGAGCATCACGAGGTATCCCATTTCTGTTGGATGTAGCGTCCAGCGACTACGGTCAGCTCTGGCCGCAATATGGCTACGAGCCGTGGTCTGCTGAAGTGGAGGTATTCCATAACCCTATGGCACTATACCCGGTGCCTAATGAGTTGATACCAGAAGTCACCCACTGGAGAGAAGTAAACGGAAGAGTCGAGTGCGAATCTTTCTTTGATGTATCCATACTCCGATCCAGAACACTCGTCCTCAGTGCAAACGCTAAGGTTCCGTCACTCGATGAGTTGCTGACAGCAGCCAGTCCTCCAGAGCTCTGACGGCGGCGGGGTGGCCGCATCGTTGCCACGCAGGTAGATGAGAATTTCTCAGCAAGCTACCCAGCCAGGGGAAGGACATGAGATCCCCTGCGCAATTCAGGACCGTTGAAGCGTCACCTCTCTTCGGGTAAAAGCATGACCGTCATACAACGCTACAACAGCGTCATACCCGAGAGCATAGGAAGAAAAATGTCGATCCAAGGACTAAAACGATACTTTGGAAACAAGATTCACGCAGTGATAATGATGGCCCCGCTTAAGCGGGAAATGATACGCCTCGGCATATGCACCCTTATGGCGATTATTCTGAATATCATCTTGTATACCGGCGTTGAAGTAGACGGCACCATCAAGCCGTGGGCAGAAACCCCGATAAAACTGTTTGCATCGTCGATGTTATTCGCCTTCATGATCAAGGCTTTTCTGCCAGTTCTCGGCTGGACGATACTGAAAGCAATGCTGTTGAGTGCGAACAATGCCTTCAGCGGCATACTGAGTTTTTTGGGCAATCAGTTCACAGGCGTCATGTACTGTACCGGAATTATTATGGGTTCTATCACGATTAAATTGTATATGGTTTCCGGGGTTTTAGACTCTGAGTTTGCTTATCTGTCCGCAATCGTATTTGCTTCCGGGGTTTTATATTTCTATGTGCTGCAATGCGCCATTCAAAAAACAATGAGTCCGGCCCTGCGTACACCAGCAGTACCGCGTTAAACCACTAGGCTGTGACTATTCATCTCTGGTGCTCAGTAGGCGCTCGCTCTGCTGAACCCTCACCCATACACAACCATTAATGGACTGGCCCGCCTTCGACTTTATGAAGAAGGCGAGCGAGCACGTGACTGATTGCGCATGTATTCCGAGATGAGACTTTCGAAATTGATGTCCGCCTCCTCAACGAGAATATTGACGTGACAGTACAGCTCTTCAGGACCTCTGAGATAATTGAAAATCCTTGATCTAACGATGCCGCAAACCCCTTCTTTGACCGCCGTAGAGGGGAGGTTGATAACATCGCCAACGCACGGGATAAGAGCTAGGCCATGGTCGCTGTTGAAGACAATGTCAGCTGGACAGGCATCAATGCTGGCATCGGATTGTCCTTGCGAAACCTGCTGATAATCAATGCTATACCTCATGTACAGCCTACCTCATTTGTTGAGTGAGGAATCAGCGCCGCGGATCGTAAACAGAAACCTCAAGTTCGCAAGCGACGGGAGCATGTAGCGGATTTTCGGTACTAGAGAGCTTGGCAACTATCGTTTTTCAAGCACATACCCTACGCCCCGAAGCGTATGTATCAGTTTGGTCTCGAAAGGGTCATCTATCTTGGCTCTGAGTCTTCGAATCGACACCTCTACAACGTTTGTGTCGCAGTCAAAATTCATATCCCAAACCTGCGAAATAATTTGGGTGCGGCTCAGCACCACACCGGTATTACGCATCAGGTAATGCAGTAACGCGAATTCTTTCGTGGTCAGGTCAATGCGCTGACCGTCCCTGAATGCCCTGTGCCGGCTCTGATCAAGCTCCAGGTCAGCGACGCGAATGACCTCTACGGATGCAGGGTGATCTGACCTGCGCATCAAGGCGCGAACCCGGGCCAGCAGCTCAGGGAACTCAAATGGCTTGATCAGGTAGTCATCTGCTCCGTTCTCCAGCCCCCGGACCTTATCCGCCAGCCGGCTTCTCGCCGTCAGCATCATGATACGGGAAGGGCAGTTTTTACGACGCAACAACTCAAGGACCTGCCAACCGTCCATCTCTGGCAGATTTATATCCAGGATAATCAGCTCATATTCGTGCTGCTTAGCCAAGAATAATCCATCTGACCCGGTGTGGACGCAATCTACGACATAGCCACATTCCGTCAGACCTTGACGCACATACTCCGCAGTTTTTACTTCATCCTCAATTACCAGAATTCGCATGGGATTTTGTCTCGATATCACTGAGCAATTAACCGCGCACGCGCGCCGGCATTATTGAAAGGGATGGTAAATCAAAATGAGCGTGCCGGGGCTCAAATGACGGATTTGTAATTTCTAGGTAATACAGTTGATAGTCTGGCGGTATATCTTGTCGCGGTTTGGGTTTGACAGTTGCGGGCCCTCTCTCCAGCAGGTGATTTGACCTTATGAAGTATTGGGTTATTTTCTTCTTTGTGCTGGCTTCGTTCCGCTCAGATGACGGCGAGGTCGCTCACATTGAAGAGACTGGTCATTGGTGTAGTCATGAACTTCACCGGCATGCGATGCGTACAATCGAACGCCTACTTGAATTTTAGGCAAAAAAAGGCGCCCAATGGGCGCCAAATATCCACCTTTTACCAAAGGAGCACTTAAGCCACTCAAGGTGAATTCGTAATGCTCGTTTTACTAATAGGACCAGTTAATGAATAACTGGTCCAGTTAGCGAATTACAGAATCGAAAGCGGGTACTCAATGATCACACGGGTTTCATCCAGATCCGATTCGAATGCAGTGGCACGTGTGGTTGCCTGGCGCAACCGGAAGGACAGATCTTTTGCTGGACCGGTTTGGACAACGTATTTGACTTCGACGTCACGCTCCCAACGCTTCTGATTGTCGAGCGGGTTGCCGTTGTCATCAGTGCGCATGTAGAACTGGTTAGCGTTCGAGTAATCCGCGCCCGAGCCTCTGGCGTAGCGGGTCATGAACGTCAGGCCTGGAATGCCGTAGCTGGTGAAGTTCAGGTCATAGCGCAGCATCCAGGAACGCTCTTTCGGCGAGTTGAAGTCGCTGTACTGGATGGAGTTGTCGACGAAAATCGAGTCCGACTGACGCAGGTAGTCAAAATCGTCGTCGCCGTTGTTGCGCTGGTGCGACAGGGCTAGGGTATGGGCACCGTAACGCACGCCGACCTTGGCACTCCAGATGTTGTTGTCGAATTCACCCAGGCGCTTCTTACCTTCATCTACGGCTTTGTAGTAGTTGAAGCCACCGATCAGCGCCAGATCGTCGCTCAGCGGGTAAACCACGCTGGTGCCGGCGTAGTACTGATTCCAGACGTCTTTCAGCTGGCTGGCGTAGACGCTCACAGTCCAGTTGTCGTTGATCGAGTAGTCACCGCCACCGTAACCGATCCATGGCGAGTTGACCGGGCCGCCGTAGAACGTCACGAAGTTGTCGTTCAGGTTGCTTGAGACCGGCTGGCTCATCGCATGCAGACGACCACCCTGCAGGGTGAGGCCTTGGATGCTGGTGTTCTCAACGGTCACGCCGCGGAAGCTTTCTGGCAGCAGGCGAGAGTCGCCGGATGCAACGACCGGAGTCGATGGGAAAACATCACCTACTTTCACGATGGTATCGAACAAGCGGACTTTGGCTGCGCCGCCGACCTTGGTGTATTCGTCGCGAGCTTCGCCCTTGTTATCAACGGGTAGCACGTCGAAGGAGCTACGGCCGCCGTTGCGCCCATCACCGGTGTCGAGCTTGAGGCCGATCATGGCGAAGGCATCAACGCCAAAGCCAACGGTTCCCTGGGTAAACCCAGAGTTGAATTTGCTGATGATCGCGTGCGCCCAGGCTTCGGAGTAGCCGTTGGTGTTGCCCTTGCCACTGTTATAAGTGGGGGCAGTGCTGTCGCGGTTATCACGGTTGAAGTAGAAGTTACGGTTCAGCACTGTAAGGCTGCTGCCTTCAATGAAGCCTTCTGGCTTGTCTTCTGCCTGTGCCGAAATAGCATAGCTTCCAGACAGCGCAGAAACTGCCGCCAAATACAGTGGTACTTTGATTTTCATCCGATGCTCCTTTGATTCACGGCAGTTTTTATTATGTTTACCGGCGCGGGTGTCGTTAATTGTTCTGACCAGGCGGCGCGCCTAGCGTAGCGCGAGCTCATATTTGCAGGCCGAAGATAACGGGGGGGTGATAGGAAAATTACAATTTCGTCATCTACCTGTTGTTCGGGCCTTCGCACCGCGTGTTTGCCATCTCCGTTGCTTGTAACGAAATCATCGTGTCGGGTTTGGTTTCCCAGTATTTTCGGGCATTACAGGACATTCTTACGGAATTGTAATTTTCTAGCCACCCCTCTGATAGCTACCGCTCATTAGAGTGCCATCACCTAATCAAGTGGGGCTTGGCAGCTGTTTCGGCGTTCTCGCCAAGCTTTATCGAAGTTTGTGCACGAGGACCATCAAAGTGCCCCGGTATAACCGCAATGTCTTACCCAAGACCCCCGTCTCGCCCTGGAAGATCGCTGCACTCTGTGCAGTCATCTCTGGGTTGATGGCGCCTGCAGCCCTTGCCCAAAGCATCAGCTTGCCCCAGGCGCTTTCGACGGCCATGGATGCCAACCCAGACCTGGCCGCGGCCAGGCAAGAAATTGGGATCGCTGATGGTGCTCGCAAGCAGGCCGGGCTTATCCCCAACCCCACAATCTCGTATGACGTGGAAGACACCCGTCGTAACACCAGCCAGACGACTGTCTCTCTCAGCCAGACCCTTGAGCTGGGCGGTAAGCGGGGGGCTCGTGTTGACGTCGCCACATACGGGCAGACCGCCGCACAGCTTGAGTTAGACCGTCGCGTTAACGGCCTGCGTGCAGATGTCGTCCAAGCCTTTTACGCCGCGTTGCGGGCCCAGACAGGTCTCGACCTGGCCAAGCAATCTCTCGAACTGACTGAGCGCGGTCTTCGCATCGTCGATGGCCGTGTTCGCGCAGGTAAGTCGTCCCCAGTGGAGGCGACCCGCGCTCAAGTGCAACTGGCCGAAGCCCAGCTGCAAGTTCGACGTGCAGAAACGGAAAAAGCGACCGCTTACCAACAGCTCGCTCAAATTACCGGGAGCTCAGTCACCGTGTTTGATCGACTCGAATCGCCAACCCTCTCCCCGGGCTTGCCACCTCGCACTGAAGATCTGCTGGCTAAGCTCGACCAAACAGCAGAAATGCGTCAGGCCGTGGTGCAGATAGACAAGAGCGATGCCTCGCTCGGCTCAGAGAAAGCTCAGCGTATCCCGAACCTTACTGTCAGTGTAGGTAGCCAGTACGACCGCTCTGTGCGCGAGCGGGTCAACACTGTGGGCCTGTCTATGCCTTTGCCGCTGTTCGATCGTAACCAGGGCAACATTCTTTCCGCTTCTCGTCGTGCAGATCAGGCCCGGGACCAGCGCAATGCTGTTGAGCTGCGCCTGCGCACCGAAACCCAAACCGCGTTGAACCAATGGTCCACCGCCATGCAGGAGGTCGAGTCCTACGACAAGACCATTCTGCCTTCAGCCCAACAAGCCGTAGAGACCGCAACCCGCGGCTTCGAGATGGGCAAATTCGGTTTCATCGAAGTGCTGGATGCCCAGCGCACCTTGATCGTCGCTCGTGGCCAATACCTCGAATCGTTGGCAGCGGCGACCAATGCGCGTGCGCAGGTGGAAAGGGTTTATGGCGAAGTCGGCTCAACCGCCGGCACTCGCTGAACGGGCCAAACATTTTCTTCGGCACACAGCCTTGAACAAGCCGGTGCCTACGATCAGCAGGAGTAGCAATGGATAACAAACGCAAGATCGCCCTCGCGGTAGCCGCTGTGGCAGCCCTCGGATTTGGCAGCCTTGCCTGGAACAACAGTTCCGGACAGCAGGCCGCCAGTACTGCCGAGCATGGCGCTAACGATGGCCATGGCGACGAAAAGAAAGCCGCATCTGCCGCCAAAGAGGAAGGTGATGAGGGCCATGGTGAAGAAGGCCACAGCGAAGAGGGCGGTGAAGAAGAGGGCAAGCTGACGCTCAGCGCTGAACAGATCAAGGCCGCTGGTGTTGCCCTGGAAGCTGCAGCGCCTCGTGACCTCGGTACCGTCGTGAGCTTCCCTGGCGAAATTCGCTTCGACGAAGATCGTACTGCCCACGTGGTTCCTCGTGTTCCTGGCGTTGTTGAGGCTGTCCAGGCCAACCTGGGCGAGACGGTCAAGAAAGGGCAAGTCCTCGCGGTAATCGCCAGCCAGCAGATCTCTGACCTGCGCAGCGAACAACAGGCCGCACAGCGTCGCGTCGAACTGGCGCGTGTGACCTTCGAACGTGAGAAGCAACTGTGGCAGGACAAGATCTCTGCAGAGCAAGACTACCTCCAAGCACGCCAAGCGCTGCAAGAAGCGGAGATCTCCTTGGCCAACGCCAAGCAGAAGGTCGGCGCAATCGGTGCCTCGGTTAACTCCGTTGGCGGTAATCGTTACGAGCTCCGCGCTCCCTTCGACGCCGTGGTAGTGGAGAAACACCTGACCGTCGGCGAAGTCGTCAGCGAGGCGACCAACGCCTTCATCCTTTCCGACCTGAATCAGGTCTGGGCGACCTTCGCAGTTCCGCCGACAGATCTGGGCAAGGTCACGACTGGCCGTGCAGTGAAAGTCTCTTCGCCTGACATGAACGTCGAGGTCGAAGGGAAGGTGGGTTATGTCGGCAGCCTGCTGGGCGAGCAAAACCGTGCAGCTACTGTCCGCGTCACCTTGACCAACCCCAACGGCGCCTGGCGTCCAGGCCTGTTCGTAAACATTGCGGTCACCTCCCAGACCGATCGAGTTGCCGTAGCGGTCCCTGAGCACGCTGTGCAGACCGTTGAAGACAAACCTTCGGTATTCGTACGCACCCCAGATGGCTTTGACACCCGCCCGGTAAAACTGGGTCGCCGCGACAATGGGTACGTGGAAATCATCGACGGTATTGAAGCCGGCGCCCAGGTAGCAACCAGTGGCAGCTTCACACTCAAGTCCGAGCTCGGCAAAGCTTCTGCCGAACACGGTCACTGATGCGAACTGACAGGATGATTTCTCATGTTTGAACGTATCATCAGATTCGCCATCGAGCAGCGCATCGTAGTAATGATCGCCGTTCTGATCATGGCGGGTATCGGTATCTACAGCTATCAAAAGCTGCCCATCGATGCGGTACCCGATATCACCAACGTCCAGGTGCAGATCAACACTGCAGCGCCTGGTTACTCGCCCTTGGAAACCGAACAACGGATCACGTTTCCAGTTGAAACGGCCATGGCCGGTCTCCCGGGCCTTCAGCAGACCCGTTCCCTGTCTCGCTCTGGCCTGTCTCAGGTCACCGTGATCTTCAAGGATGGCACTGACATCTTCTTTGCCCGCCAGTTGATCAACGAGCGGCTGCAGGTTGCGAAGGAACAGCTGCCAGAAGGTGTAGAGGCCGTCATGGGTCCGGTATCTACCGGCCTCGGCGAGATCTTCCTGTGGACTGTTGAAGCCGAAGATGGCGCGGTCAAAGAGGACGGTACGCCGTACACCCCGACCGACCTGCGCGTGATCCAGGACTGGATCATCAAGCCTCAGCTGCGTAACGTCCCGGGTGTGGCCGAGATCAATACCATCGGCGGTTATGCCAAGCAGTTCCTGGTTGCGCCGGATCCAAAGCGCCTGGCTACCTACAAGCTGACACTCAATGACCTGGTCGCAGCGTTGGAAAGTAACAACGCCAACGTCGGTGCCGGCTACATCGAGCGTAATGGTGAACAGTTGCTCATCCGTGCACCGGGTCAGGTAGGCAATATCGAAGACATCGCCAACATCGTGATCACCAGTGTGGATGGTGCACCGATTCGCATCAGCAGCGTTGCTGACGTCAGCATCGGTAAAGAGCTCCGTACAGGTGCTGCTACTGAGAACGGCCGCGAAGTCGTGCTCGGTACCGTGTTCATGCTGATTGGTGAAAACAGCCGCACCGTATCTCAAGCTGTCGCCGCCAAATTGGCGGACATCAACCGCACCCTGCCAAAGGGCGTGGTGGCTGTGACTGTTTACGACCGTACCAACCTGGTTGAAAAAGCCATCGCGACGGTGAAGAAGAACCTGGTGGAAGGCGCGATCCTGGTTATCGCCATTCTGTTCCTGTTCCTCGGCAACATCCGTGCGGCTCTGATCACCGCGATGGTGATTCCGCTGTCCATGCTGTTCACCTTCACAGGCATGTTCAACAACAAGGTCAGTGCCAACTTAATGAGTTTGGGGGCACTCGACTTCGGCATCATCGTCGACGGTGCCGTGGTTATTGTAGAAAACGCGATCCGTCGACTGGCTCATGCGCAACATAAGCATGGCCGCATGCTCACCAAAACCGAACGCTTCCACGAGGTCTTTGCCGCGGCGCGAGAAGCTCGCCGGCCGCTGATCTTCGGTCAGCTGATCATCATGGTGGTGTACCTGCCGATCTTCGCCCTCACCGGCGTCGAAGGCAAAATGTTCCACCCGATGGCCTTCACCGTTGTGATGGCGCTGCTGGGTGCAATGGTCCTGTCCGTTACCTTTGTTCCTGCAGCTATTGCCATGTTCGTCACTGGCAAGGTGAAGGAAGAGGAAGGCGTGGTCATGCGCACAGCTCGACTGCGCTATGAACCGGTTCTGCAATGGGTGCTGGGACATCGGAACATCGCTTTCTCGGCCGCAGTAGCCTTGGTCGTGCTCAGTGGTTTGCTGGCAAGTCGTATGGGTAGCGAGTTCATCCCAAGCCTCAGTGAGGGTGACTTTGCGATGCAGGCCATGCGTGTGCCTGGAACGAGCCTCACTCAATCTGTCGAGATGCAGCAGCGTCTGGAGAAAGCGGTGATTGCGCAGGTGCCTGAAGTTGAGCGGATGTTCGCACGCTCGGGTACCGCAGAAATTGCATCTGACCCGATGCCGCCGAACGCCTCTGACGCCTACATCATGCTCAAGCCTCAGGATCAGTGGCCTAACCCGAAGAAGCCTCGTGATGAGCTGATTGCTGAAGTGCAGAAGGCCGCAGCGGGTGTTCCAGGAAGCAACTACGAGTTGTCGCAGCCAATCCAACTGCGTTTCAACGAGCTGATTTCGGGCGTGCGTAGTGACGTCGCTGTGAAAGTCTTCGGCGATGACATGGACGTGCTCAACAACACCGCCAACAAGATCGCGGCAGCGCTCAAAGCGGTCCCGGGCTCATCGGAAGTGAAAGTTGAGCAGACATCCGGCCTGCCGGTGCTGACCATCAACATTGACCGCGAAAAAGCAGCACGCTACGGCCTGAACATCGCGGATGTTCAGAACTCGATCGCTATCGCCGTGGGTGGCCGTCAGGCCGGCACGCTGTATGAGGGCGACCGTCGGTTCGACATGGTAGTACGCCTACCAGAGACCGTTCGCACCGACGTAGCGGGTATGTCCAGCTTGCTGATCCCGGTACCTGCCAATGCGGCACAGGGTGCCAATCAGATCGGCTTCATCCCGCTGTCCCAGGTCGCCAATCTGGACCTGCAACTGGGCCCGAACCAAATCAGCCGCGAGAACGGCAAACGTCTGGTTATCGTCAGCGCCAACGTTCGAGGCCGCGATCTGGGGTCCTTCGTTGAGGAGGCGACCGCATCGCTGGACAAGAAGGTGCAAATCCCTGCGGGCTACTGGACGACTTGGGGGGGCCAGTTCGAGCAGCTGCAGTCGGCTGCCAAACGCCTGCAGATCGTTGTTCCAGTCGCCTTGCTGCTGGTCATGACCTTGTTGTTCCTGATGTTCAACAACCTGAAGGACGGCATGCTGGTCTTCACCGGTATTCCATTCGCACTCACCGGTGGTGTTGTGGCGTTGTGGCTGCGGGACATCCCACTGTCGATCTCGGCAGGTGTCGGCTTCATTGCACTGTCCGGCGTTGCAGTACTGAACGGCCTGGTGATGATTGCCTTCATCCGCGGGCTAAGGGAGGAGGGACGAACGCTCAGACAGGCAGTCGATGAAGGTGCATTGACCCGTCTGCGACCTGTTCTGATGACAGCCTTGGTAGCGTCCCTGGGCTTCATCCCGATGGCTTTGGCCACCGGCACCGGTGCCGAAGTTCAGCGGCCATTGGCGACGGTGGTGATTGGCGGGATCCTGTCCTCCACCGCACTGACCTTGCTGGTACTGCCTGCCCTGTATCACTGGGCACACCGCAAGGATGAAGACGGCGACGAGGCCGAAGTGGTTAGCTAACAGCCTCCGCTAAAGAGAAGCCCACAACACGTGTTGTGGGCTTTTTTGTTTAAAGTGAAGTAGATGCACTTACCTTTCAAAATTGTAAGTTTCTCGTCATGCCGGTGATGCCTATGCATTGCTAAGGTTACGCCCGAGAAGTTTTGAAATTGAGAGGGTTTTATGAAAAAGCTAATTATCGCTGCTGCACTTGTTGTTTTCTCGGTGGCTTCGCAGGCCAACACTTTCTCCGAGAGCAAGCAGCTTCAATACACCAAGGAACACCAGACCGCAGTGGCCAAGTACGCGGAGAAAAATGGCAAGCCAATGCCAGAGATTCAGGATTACAAATATGGCATGAAGATAGACGTTGCGAAATTCGTACGTCAGTCGCAGGACCCCCGTACCTGCCAGGTCTATCCACGGTTGATGACCTTCGAGGACTCCCAGGGCACGCTCAAGACTGTTCGTTACTCGATGTATTCGCAATGCATCAACAACAAGTAGTAAACGATTTGAACAGAACAATTAGAGAATTCATAAATGCCAGGCAGTGCCTGGCATTTTTTATTACGCCCGATACCCCATAGCTTCGAAATGTTAACGCCTGGGCTCGGGCAAACCGTGCAATAGATCTTAGCCAACCAACAGAGACGGCTCCCCAACTGCAGAGGGCAATTGGAAGCCTTGACCCCAGAAGGGACGAGTTATGAAGAGTTTGCTTGAACGCCCTGATGACCAAGCCGGGCATGAAGGTCATAGCCATGAGCATGGCGGCATTTTTGGAATGAACACAGAGCTGATTTTCGCGCTGATCTGTGGTGCTCTCCTGGGTGCCGGAGCTCTCGCAGGAAAACTTGGCCTGATTGATCGTCTGCCTCTGATTCTGTACGTGTCGGCCTACGTGTTCGGTGGATGGTTCACCACTAAGGAAGCGGTTACCAACATCCGTCAGAAACGCTTCGAGATCGACTCGCTGATGCTTCTCGCCGCAGTCGGTGCCGCGAGCATCGGCGCCTGGGCGGAGGGGGCTCTGCTGCTGTTCCTGTTCAGTCTGGGGCATTCCCTTGAAAGCTACGCGATGGGGCGGGCCAAGAAAGCGATTGAGGCACTGTCCAAGCTCGCACCAGCCACCGCGATCGTACGCAGAGCAAATGGCACGGTGGAGATGCCCGTGGAGCTGCTGGTTCCCGGTGACGTTGTCATCGTGCGCCCCAATGACCGCCTGCCGGCCGATGGTTTTGTAGTCGTAGGCTCCTCAAGTATCAACCAGGCGCCAGTAACCGGTGAGAGCGTCCCCGTGGACAAGCAACCTGTTCCTGATGCCGAACTCGCACGCAGCAAGCCAGATGCAGTGGATGCAGCCTCGAAAGTCTTCGCCGGTACCATCAATGGCGAAACGCTCATCGAGGTTGAGGTAACACGGCGCTCTACGGAGAGTACCTTGGCGCGGGTCATCAAGATGGTCAGTGAAGCCGAAGTCAGGAAGTCACCGACCCAGCGATTCACGGACCGCTTCCAACGCATATTCGTCCCGTTGGTTTTACTGCTGGTAGTCGGGCTGCTATTTGCCGGCATTTTCCTTGACGAGCCGTTCCGTGACTCGTTCTACCGGGCGATGGCCGTACTGGTTGCAGCCAGCCCCTGCGCGCTCGCGATCGCTACACCAAGCGCCATTCTCTCTGGCATCGCCAGGGCAGCCCGAGGTGGCGTGCTGATCAAGGGCGGTGCGCCACTTGAAGAGCTTGGATCATTGAATGCCATGGCATTCGACAAGACCGGTACCCTGACCGAAGGGCGCCCACGTATCACCGATGTAATACCCATAGGCGGCACGCAGATCGAGGATCTGCTAAACGTCGCCATCGCTGTGGAGTCGATGAGCGACCATCCGCTGGCTGCGGCAATTGTGCGTGACGGTGAAGAGATGATTGGCACACGGCGCCGATTCCAAGCCAAGAACATGAGCAACATGATTGGCCGCGGCGTGCGTGCTGAGCTTGATGGGCAGTTCGTCTGGATTGGCAAGGTCGAGATGTTCGGTACCAATGGTATTCCCGCACTCAGCAAGGCAGCCCTGGAGGCTGCGGAGCGTCTACGTCAGTCAGGCCGTACCACCATGGTGGTACGGCGTGCTGACAAGGATCTGGGCGCTATCGGGCTATTGGACACACCCCGGGAGGGGGCCAAAGAGGCACTCCAGAAGCTTAGAGAGATGGGCATCGAACGCATGGTCATGATTTCTGGAGACCACAACCGCGTTGCAGAGGCTGTAGCCAAACAAGTTGGCTTAGATGAAGCGTGGGGAGACCTGATGCCGGAAGACAAGGTCAAGGCCATCAAAAACCTGCGCCTTAGCGCCAAGGTGGCCATGGTGGGTGACGGCGTCAATGATGCCCCTGCCATGGCCAGTTCGAGCGTTGGTATCGCAATGGGGGCTGCTGGATCTGATGTTGCCCTGGAAACGGCTGATATCGCGCTTATGGCTGACGACATCAGGCAACTCCCATTTGCGGTGGGGCTGAGCCGTCACACGCGATCGATCATCCACCAGAATCTGTTCGTCAGCTTGGGGATTGTGGCCATCCTGGTTCCGTCCACCATCATGGGCTTGAGCATTGGTGCCGCTGTTGCGATCCATGAGGGCTCCACACTGTTGGTCGTCTTCAACGCCTTGCGCCTGTTGGCCTACCGCAGAAGCACCTGATCCCTGAGCTTCAATCATGAAGCTAAGCAGGGAAATGACCCGTACTTTTCTCTCACTCGTCGATCCCGATGCGCTTGAGGCTTTCAAGGGCCTTTCCGCACTCAGGTGAGCCATGCCGTAAGCCGCAGGCCAATGCAGCTTTGAGGCTCATGACACCGGCTACGAAACCGACTTGATTGCCGACTCCGTGTCCGTCCGCAAATCCCTGATCATACGCAATCTCGACAAGCGCATTGATCGCCGCCAGGGTGTCCTGTTTGTTTTTACTCTTTTGCATATCTACTCCGCGAGCATTCAGCTCATATCGCTCGGTTAGGTGGCGGCGCCTTCAGGTTTGGGGTGAGCGAATCCCGCTCCCATAGCCAATCCCTAACGGGGGGCTCAGCCCGCCACCGTAAGGAAAATCAGCTATTGAGAGCAGATGACTCGTTTTGGTCACCCGTGCTGCTCGCCTCACCGCATTGGCACTGAGTGGGTACATCCGGGTAGTCGCTGTGATTCTCAATGAACAGCGTTCGGCAGGTTTCGCACCCATAGATCCGGGGCAGGGATTTAAGGCCGCTCGGAAGCACGTCACTCAGAGGCTCGTTATGCCAAGGAGCCCCGTCAAGGATTCTTGAACGCAGGATGTTTCCCAGGCGCCAGGTGTCACTTTGTGCGCGCCAGGACCACATCGGCGCAGAAAGCGAATACTGGATGAAGGTCTCTTGTGACTGCCTGGATAGCGGGTACTTGGGGCGGGTCCAGCCGGAATCGATGATGCTGAACCCCATGCCCATTTCTGCGCTCGGGTGGGTCTTTTCACCAAAGAAACGGTCATGCGTCGCTGGAGCCGTCGCATGATGGTCAGTCGGTGGGAATACCCACAGATAACACTCATCCCGGTTGACCATGCTGATGAGCTCGCTTGGCCCCCGCATGGGGGAATTTGCAGCCAGGGCGAAGCGATCCTTCCACGACATTTTGGGAGGCGGCGCAATACCAGCAGCGATGGCCAACGTGGCAGTCTTGGGGACGAAGCGATCGCCTAGCTCGTTCAGATCCAGGTTCTTGCAGAGAGCCTTGAAGGCCTTTTTGCGAGTCTTCGAGCTGAAGGAGGGGTCAAGGAGCAGGCGAACCTGGTTCACGCCGATTCCCGCAGTTCGTAGCACCTCAATGACTTCTTCAGCCACACCGACTGCTTGAAGATCGGTCAATCCTAAGCACGTTTTCGCCCGCTCGACCGCCGCGTAGAGGTTGTACTGCCGTGTCTCGTTGTCACGACAGACCTGAATTGGCAGCTTGTCTTGGATGGCAACTTGCGGTGCAACGGAGCCGATGGCCGCGTGGAACAGCTGGTGGAGGTGCAGATGAGAGTACGGGCGGCCAGAAGCCGAGAACGAGGCGTGCAGCTGAGCAGCGAGAGGTTGAAGCAGCTTTTTTGCAGACATGACTATCCCCTAATGAGCGACGTTGGGGTAGCTGCGCTTGTAGGGCCGTTAGACGCGAAGCTGGACGTCGAATCAGGTTCAATCATGAATAGGAGTCAGGTTTGATTTGCTTGCACGGCCACCATGCAAAGCCCGACGCGGCAATCACATCAGATTCGCCGAGCTTTGGCAAGAGCGGTCATCGGTAAGCGAAAGCAGGTAGGAGGAGGGCGCTCCATGCTTGATCACCTCCAGAAACAGGAAAGCCGGAAGCACGTTGAGCGCTTCCGGCTTTCTCACGTCAGACTGATGAGAGGGATCAGAAGACGTATTGCAGGCGGGTCACGATGGCATTGCCGCTGTCGTCGCCCACGGTGTTCTCGTTGTTGTCGGTGCGCACGTTGATGTAGTTGGCACTGACTTTCACCGCCTCGTTGACGTACCAGTTCACACCCACCGTGTGGCTCTTGGCCTTGCGCTCGTTCGATTGGTCCGCCGCGGTGACCAGGTTGCCGTCTTCGACCTTGATATCGTCAAAGCGGTAGAAGACTTCCCAGGCCCCCAGTTCCTTGTTCTCTGGTTTGATAGTGTCGAACTTGGCACCATCGAGCTTGTAGATACGCGGCTCGCCGGTCAGGGTGTAAGCCATCTGGGCGTAGTAACCGGAGGCCTTCATGTCGTTGTTGGCCTGGTCAGCTTTCAGCTTGCGGCGAAGGTATTCCGCTTGAACCGAGAACGGGCCGGTGGCCCAGGCACCTTCGAGACCCCAGACCGAGTCGTCCTTCCACAGGCCATCTTGTGCAGCAGCACCGCCAAACAGCATGCGGTTGCCGTTGGTGCCGGCATCGCCGCCGCCATTGGTATCTACACCGCGGACGCCCAGACGCGAACGAATCCGGGTATCGACCGCACTGTTTTTGAGGTCGCGGTAAGCGTACTGAGCACCGACGTGCAGGACGTTGCCATCACTGTGCAGCGGTGCGAACACGCCACGTACGTTGTAGCGCTTGGTGCTGTCGCCATCCGAGTTGTTATTGGTTTCGCTGAAAACGCTACCGGAAACATAAGCCATGTCAGCGATGGTGCTGGTGGCTTGAACACCCATGCCGGCGTTGTCGTTGATCCAGTCCGCCAGGTCGTACGAGAGGTTCCGCTCCATGGCGGTGGTCCACTTCGAACTGGTGGCTTTCTCAAGACCGAAGTCGGTGTAGAAACGGCCAAAGCGCAGTTGCACCGGCTTGAAACCCGTGTAGGTCAGGCTGGCTTCGTCGAAGTAGCCGTCGGAGTCGTTGCCCGTGTTGCGGGAAAGGTCGTAGTTGAGCTGATACTTCCAGTCGCGGTACAGCACGCCACCGAGCTCAAGGTAGGCGCGACGGAAGTAGCCTGCGTCAGCGGTATCGCCATTCTTGGTGAAGACACCATCGAAACGGCCGTAGTCGGCCTGAACTCGGCCGCCCAGTTTGAAACTGAATTCCTTGTCAGAAGTCGATACTTCAAGACCGCCCTTGGTCTTCAGAACGATGTCAGCTCCGTCAGTGGTTACTGTTCCGGAGAATGCTTGCGAGGAAAATGTGCCTATTATTGCGGCAGCCAACAGCTTTTCCCGCATGTTCGAAGAACGGATCATTGCTTGCCTCTCGTATGTTAAGTGCTTAGCTACCGACGTTATATTTCGCCCTGCGCCGGCCTAAATTTATCTTGCAGATGGGAGCAGGCCACGGTTGTCACCCGCTGTAACAAGATGCCTTTGTTCTAAGCACTCTGACTAGGTTGCAAGCGAATATGACAGTTGTGTTTCTGTAGTGTTAACGGAGGAGTTTGAAACCTAACAAAACTGTTACCGAACAAGCCAGTCCTTCTTATCAAAGAAGCTCTTCTTGATCAATCTTCGAATTTCCAAAACCTGCGGATTGCGGACAAGCTTCGTTTTGATAACAAGATAGACATCTTTCTCCTCCAGGTCGTCCAGGAAACCCGGCACGGGTAGGATATTTCTCTCCAGTTTTCGGCTGTAGTCGGGCAGCACTCCAATACACGCACCGCCAACGACAAGGCCTCGTGATAGGTTGTAGCTCTTGACCCGAGTGGTACCGCCCTGATGCTCAGCCATTATCGATGCCCACTTTCGTGAGCCCGCCAAGATCTCTTCATCCCAAGGGACAACGAGCATGAAGTTGTGCAAATCCAAGCTCTCCACTGGAAGGGTGACGCTTCTTGAATAGCGGCTGGAAATGAACAGGGCGTGCCCAATCCGGCCAAGCCTTTCAAACCTATACGTAGGATGGCGATCAAGCGCGCCTTTATCATCTGGGCTCACCAAAGCGATACCCACATCGACTTCACACTCAGAAAGCATCTGCGTTGTGCATTCTGAATGGATTTCCAGCTGCATTTCGGCATGATCACGCACGTAGGCGACTAGAT
Source organism: Pseudomonas sp. HLS-6 (assembly GCF_002753995.1). NCBI lineage: Bacteria > Pseudomonadati > Pseudomonadota > Gammaproteobacteria > Pseudomonadales > Pseudomonadaceae > Pseudomonas > Pseudomonas sp. HLS-6. The sequence goes on along the minus strand of NZ_CP024478.1, from coordinate 27,747 downwards.
CGCGGTTTACGATGTCGTTCAGCACTGGCTCTGTGATCGCGATGGTAAGCCTGGGGACTTCCTTTTCACCGGACTTGCCAAGGCCGTCTGGGCCGAAGAGCTGGCACAGGTAATGGCTGACCCTCTCGCCTGTGCGGGTCAGGGCAAGCTTGTTGTGTTTGTAGACAAACACGGGAGCACCAATGTGCTCTTCCAGTTTCTCCAAGCGTTTCCGCAGGCCTACCACTGGCACATTGAGCCCTCGGGCAGCCTGTTTGAAACTGGCACAACGTGCTGTTGCGAAAAACTCTACGGCCAGCTGATCATCAATTGGCAAATCATCCAATATGTCAGGGCTGTAAGGAACAACGCTGCTTGTATATGTTTCATTTTGTGTAACCATTAGGTCCCCCTTAATTCGGGGAATCTATCTCAATGCCACCCGGTGTTTCCTTATCTTGTCAACATTGTAATCCACGGGTCATGCATGCGTTATCGGAAGGCTTTTATTTCGAAAGCGTAATTTTCAGGCAATCCCTCTGATATTGTAGCGTGCTAGCCTAGTGCGCCGACTTGTTACTTACCATATATAGATTCGGCTAATTACGCATTTACATTTAGTTCACTATTTTTTCACCTTTGCCTCCATAGGCTTTGGGCATGGAAAATCAAACCCCACCTCTTACTACCTTACTGATTCGTTATCTGGGGATCGGCTTCATAGCAACGGGAGTCCATTATGCGGTGTTCCTATTGCTGGTTACGACAGAATTCGTTACTCCGTTACTGGCCAGTATCTGTGGCGGCATGGTTGGCGCAATCGCGAGCTTCATTGGAAATAGGGCGCTCTGTTTTGTGGCAGATGGCTCTCGTAAGTTTCAGCCTGTCAGGTTTGCACTGGTCGCGTTAACCACAAACTTCGGCAATGGCGTGGGTATGTGGTTCCTCATCAAGTCGAATCTGTCACCGCTCATCTCCCAAGTCGTAGTGACCTTAAGCCTCACTGCACTTGGATTCATTGCACATCGTTTTTGGACATTCAATCATGCAGACATTACATCGCTTTCCCGAGCGCCCTGATCCCTTGTTAACCATCGTGGTCCCTTGCTTCCAGGAAGAGGAAACCATCCCCGAGTTCCACCAGCGAATCACCCGCGTGGTGAAGCGCTTACCCGTCTCCTGCGAAATCCTCTATGTCGACGACGGCAGTAATGACCGGACGGCCGACATTCTTCGCCACTATCAGGATGGGTCATCTGTACGTTGCCTGTCCCTGAGTCGCAACTTCGGCAAAGAGGCTGCACTGAGCGCCGGGATAGACCATGCCCGTGGCAGTGCGCTGATCTTCATTGATGTCGACCTGCAGGATCCACCAGAGCTCATCGCGGCCATGGTGGACTACTGGCAACGCGGCTACGACGTGGTGAACATGCAGCGCAACCTGAGAATCGGTGATTCGTGGTTCAAGCGCATGAGTGCCCGGGCTTACTACTGGGTCATGCAGCGCCTGGTGGAGAAGGTGGACATGCCGGCCGATGTCAGCGATTTCCGATTGATTGGGCCTGCGCCGCTGGCAGCCCTGCGGGCCCTGGATGAACGCTCCAGGATTCTCAAAGGCATGATCGGCTGGGTAGGCTTTCGTACCATCGAACTGCCCTACAATCGCACTGTTCGCCATGCCGGGAGCACCAAATGGAATGCAGCTGGCCTGTTCAATCTGGCCATCGAGAGCATCGTCAGCTTCTCTCGCAAACCACTGCGCATTTTCAGCCTCATCAGTTTCGGTCTTTTCGTCTCCAGCATCTGCTACATGCTTGCGTCGCTTGTGGCAGGCAGTTTCGACATCCATCACCTGATCGTCGGAATGGCTTCATTCATGTGCGTCGGTGTCGCCATGGTGGGGGAGTACCTGGGCGTGACACTCGCGGAAGTGAAGCGCCGGCCTCTCTATTTCCTGAAGCACAGCAACAAGGCAGATCCCGTGTCACTCCACCCTTCGATGGCTTCGATCGAGGGTAAGAAATGCTGAACCTGAAGAACGAGAGGACGCTGTGGTGGGTCCTGGGTTCGATTTTGCTATTGCGTTTGGTGGGGCTGGGCATCTACCCGCTGATGGACACATCTGAGGCCCGTTACGCTGAAATGGCTCGCAAGATGGTCGAGTTGAATGACTGGATCACGCCCATGTTCGACTACGGGGTACCGTTCTGGGGCAAGCCTCCGTTGTCCTTCTGGACCCAGGCCGCGAGCATGACGGTCTTCGGCGTTAACGAGTTCGCTGCGCGCTTCCCAGCGTGGCTACTCCACCTGGCAAGCTGTTTCATCATCATCAAACTCGGCACGCAGCAGATTTCTCGTAACGCCGGCATCTGGGCTGCCATTATTTTTTCCAGCACCACACTTGGCCTGGTCTCCAGCGGTGTTGTGCTGACTGACCCTGTTTTGTCGTTCTCGATTCTGCTGGCCAGCTACGGTTTCTGGCGTTGGATGAAGTGCGCCAGCAAGGCGGATGCCTACCTGATGTTCGCAGGTCTCGGGCTGGGCTTGCTTGCCAAAGGGCCGCTGACCCTGGTGCTTATGGGGGCGCCGGCATTCGCCTGGTTCGTTATCTACAAGGAATGGGGACGGGTACTGAGGCTTCCCTGGATTAGCGGCCTTGTACTCATGTTCGGTATATCCGTGCCATGGTATGTCGCGGCCGAGATGAAAACGCCCGGCTTCATGGAGTACTTCTTCGTTGGTGAGCACTGGAGCCGCTACGTCGTCAGTAACTGGGCAGGGGACCTCTATGGTAGTGCTCATGCCAAGCCGTACGGCAGCATCTGGATCCAGCTCGGATTGTCGCTACTGCCATGGGCCTTGTTTCTACCACTGTTGATCCGCAAGCGTGGATCGATGCAGCGCTTCAAAGCCTACCTCTGGCTGTGGGCCTTGGCGACACCGGTCTTCTTCACATTTGCAGGCAACATTCTGTGGACCTACCTGCTACCCGCGCTGCCAGCGTGGGCATTGCTGCTGTCTGCACGGGTCAGCGAAGTTGGCCCGAAGACCACCTGGGCTGCCGCTGCGAGCGCATTGGTGTTGCCAATCATCGGTGCGGGCATCATCTACGCCGGGGTACTAGAGGAGCGCCCTCAGAATCAGCGGGATGTGGTTCAAGCCTGGCTCAATGTGCAGTCTGCTCATTCCGCTCCCCTGATCTATCCTGGCCGCCGCTCATACTCGTCGGAGTTTTACAGCAGCGGGAAGTCCGAGAACATCAAGGATCCTGCCAAGTGGCCGCGGGATGGCTCGTTCTATCTGTCCAGGCGCTTGCGAGACAGCAAGGATGGTCTGCCCGCTGATCTAGCTTGCACATCGATCACCGAAGCGAACGCCAGCCAGCTCCTGCTGTGCCATTGGAAACGCCCCGCACAAGGTGCCGAGGGTCTGGCCGGAGAAAGCAATGCGGAAACGCCTCGCAAGAACGAAGGCTAAATTCCAAGCACAAAAAAGCCAGGTTTTACCCTGGCTTTTTTGTCGATTTCTTTCGTCATTTGAAGTCCTATTTAACCGCCGATTAATTGTCGGCTTGTTCCTTACCATCCTTGCTTTCTTTCTTTTGCTCTTGAGCGACTTGTTGTTTGTTCTGGTCCGAAGAGTCATCGCTCCATAGGCGAGCCTGTTCGGTTCGGAAGTTCTCGTTGAACTGTTTCGTTCGCTCGAAGCCGCCTTCAGCGTAAGCGGTACCCATGAGACCCAGCAGCAGGCTGCCAATAGCGATAGATTTGACAAATTTCATTGTGAACCTCGGTTCATACTAGGCCAACCTGATTAGCGGCCTTTGTTGGTTTGTAGTTTAGGAACGCGAAGCTAACGACAAGGTGAGTCAATAATTACAATTCCGTAATTTTGGCTGCAGATAGGATGCGTTAAATCTTCAAATCTGGAAGGATCATGTCTATCTCGGCACTGTCGAGGGCGACTTCGAATTTTCTCTTAAATTACAATTTTGATATCTAGCGCGTTAATTCAGCGCGGCGTTGTTGGCCGCCCTAGGAGATAGCCATGAATGACATAGAGCCCTGGGCAGTTGCTATCGGTGACTTTCGCCGCTGCACTGAAAAACTCACTGTCCAGCTCGATGAGCTGACCTCGCAGACGCGCACCTCCAGCGCTGTTCTGGAGAGGTCGAACGAACTGGTGGAGCAGGTGGACGCTGTCGGCCGGCAGATTCAGGAGGAGGTGCGAAAGGCGGAGAAGGCTTGGTCGAACGCGGAGGAGGTTGCCTTGCGCGCCGCTGCATCAGCGTATTCAGCTGCATGCCGCGGAGTCGACACCGCCATCCAGCCACTGATCTCGGAGCTTACAGCAGCGACAAAGGCGGCGGACGCCTCTATCCAGGAGCTCAAGCGGGCACCGGTGCTGGCCAAGCGTTATGTGATGGTGGTCGCCACGGCGTTCTTCATTCTGGCGCTGATCTGTGTCTACTCGACCATGCGCCTGATCGATGCCGCCGGCAGCGTAAGTGCTCAAGAGAAAGTGAATGCTCAGTACTTCTCACACCTGTGGAAAAACGCCAATCCTGACGAACAGAAGATTATTAAGTCGGTGATTCTGCGGTCGCCCATGGACCCTGTGGTCCTTCGGCACTGATGCATTGAGGCAAACAAAAGGCCCGTCGATTGACGGGCCTAATCGTGTCTGCGCAATTTAAGCGGCGGTCATTGCCGGCTGCATTTGCTGGGCTTCCGGAAAGTGAAGGTGGAACCAGGTGAAGTTTTCTTCGGTCACCTCCACGCTCGCCGATCCCTGGTGCAGACTCATGATCGACTGCACAATGGCCAAGCCAAGACCGGTACCGCCTTCGCTCCGTGCTCGGCTCTTGTCCACACGGTAGAACCGCTCAAACAAGTGCGCGTGGTGTTCCTTGGCAATACCACGGCCGGGGTTGCCGACACTCAACGTCGTACCGCTCGCACTATGCTGCACCTTAACGTAGACCGTGCGGCCGCGAGGGCAGTAACGGATCGCGTTCGAGACCAGATTCGAGACGGCACGTTGAACCATCAGGCGATTCCCGCGCACCACGTCATCACTGCCGGAGATCTGCAGCTGAATCTCGCCTTCTTCTGCTGAAATGCTGAAGAGCTCGCACACTCGCTGAACCTCGTCGACCAAGGAGACGGATTCGAACTCCACCATTGATGCTGGATGACTGACCTGGGCCAAGAACAGCATGTCGGAAACCATGCGGCTCATGCGGTCCAGCTCTTCTGTGCACGACTCCAGAACCTCCCGGTACTCGGAAAGCGATCGTTCTCTGGTCAAGGCAACCTGGGCCTTGCCCATCAGGTTGGAAAGCGGTGCTCGAAGTTCGTGAGCAAGGTCGTCAGAAAACTGCGAGAGCTGCTGAACCCCATCATCCAGGCGAGCCAGCATGATGTTGATGCCGTCGGCGAGCATTTTGAGTTCTGCCGGCATCCCATCAGTTGGAAGGCGATGGTCGAGGCTCTCGGTTGAGATTTTCGAGGCGATCTTGAGGAACTTGGTCAGTGGTAGCAGGCCTCTGCGCACAGTCCACCAGCCAATGGCCAAGATCAGTGCGAGGATGACGGGGGACATCATCAAGGCCCAGGTCAGCAACGCATCGAGCAGCGCCTCACTGGATGACTGGTCCATGGTCATATAGACGCTGACCTCTGTTCCATCGCCCAAACGCATGATTCGAGAAGCACTCAGCAGAGGACGGTCCTGCGTATCACGCCATTCGTGCTCTTTGGGCTGGGCCGCCGGCTGAAACTTGTGCACCTCCAGATTGACCTGTTTCGAGCCAATCGAGAGCAGGGGAGTCTGATTCTGTGAGGTATCGAATATGCTCACATACAGGTTGTTGTGGCCCATGACCAAATCGACAAGCTGATGCGCATCCGCGTTGACGCCGGAGATGTCCGGGATGGTGGACAGGTTGTGAGCCATCCCCGCCATCTTTACTTCCAGGTCTGCTCTGGCATTTCTTTCCAGAGCCTTGCCTACCATCAGATAGCCAAAGGTGGCGAACAGAAGCAGCAACGCTGCGCTCATCAACCCAACTTTTAACCCCAGCTTTGCAGCCAGGCTGAATGGCCTCATGCGCGTTCCTCAAAAACGTACCCAACGCCACGAAGCGTGTGAATGAGCTTGGTTTCAAACGGCTCATCGATCTTCGAGCGCAAGCGCCGGATGGCTACATCGATGACATTGGTGTCGCAATCGAAATTCATATCCCAGACCAACGAGATGATCTGAGAGCGAGTCAGCGCTTCGCCCGTTCGGCTCATGAGCAGGTGCAGAAGCGCAAATTCCTTGGTGGTGAGATCGATGCGTGTGCCACCGCGGAAGACGCGATGGCGGACGGAGTCGAGTTCCAGATCGGCAATTTTCAGCGAGCTCTTCTCGACTAACTCATCACCACGGCGTTGCAGCGAACGGATGCGAGCAAGCAGCTCAGGGAATTCGAATGGCTTCACAAGGTAGTCATCCGCGCCGCCGTCCAAGCCCTTGAGCTTGTCATTGATGCGTCCGCGGGCGGTCAGCATGATGATGCGGACCCGGCTGGTCTTACGGATGGTTTCCAGCAGGTCCCAGCCGTCGATACCCGGGAGGTTCACGTCCAGGAGGACCAACGAATAGACATTAGTGTTGAACAAGTGCAGAGCATCTACACCGTTGTGCACGATATCTACGACATACCCGCTTTCGGATAGGCCCTGCTGAAGATATTCGGCAGTTTTAATTTCGTCTTCCACAACTAGAACGCGCATAACTTATCTCAAGGTGTGAGGAAGGAGTTGGCCTAATCCGCCAAGATTATGGTTGCAGGCTGTTCGAAAGTTTGGCTGAGGGTATGGCATGTGGTAGTCGCTACCTCTGTCCATACGCCGGGTCACCTGAGGACGCTTGAATCTTAACGCGAAGAAGCTGGCCGCGGCGAAATCCTACAAATTTGTAATGTAGCCGCAAGATTTCTGACAGTCATGCAGGCTCCACCCCTAAGCATAGCGGATTCTGGGGCCTGCGGCGGTGTATGACAGATTCGCCTGGCAGGTGGAATCGGCCAGGACAGGCAGCATTTCGGTCGTTAGCTTGCAAGGACTGGTACTGGCCTTGGATCGAGGGCGCCACGCAGGCAGACCCCATGCACGGCCGCAAACCGCAGCGCCTTTCTGCAAATTAGTTCACGTGGCGGCTCGATATTCTCTCGAATAATTATCTTACAATCTATTACATGTCCAAATTGTAATTGCCCGATCATCTTGGTGTTAGCCTCCTTTGCTAGTTTAAGGGCAGCGGAAGAGGCATCGCTGCTTTGGAAATTGTCTCATTTCAAAGCAGCTTGGCAAGAGCACCGAGCAGTTGTTCGCGCCAGTGCATTCACCTGTAAACCATACGCTCCTTTGGTAGGTGAATTTTAGCGCCCCCCTACGGGCGCTTTTTTATTAAGGGACTTCTTATGAACACTACTGTATCAGCGATCGCCGTGTTTTTGCTCTTTACATCACTAACAGCCAATGCCCAAAGCGGTATGGAGATCAATAAACGCATCGAGCGTACTGCTAGAGAGGCTACAGCGGATTATGCTCAACGCGTAAAAAAGCCCATGCCTCAACTAGAAGACTACGCCTATGGCATGGACCTGGACGTTGGTAAGTTGGTGTATGTATCACCCAGTGTGCGGTACTGCGGTAATGTAAGAAGCATGATGACCTACGAAGACTCGAAAGGCGAACTGCACATGGTTCGCTACCTGGTGAAGGGCGAGTGTGTTAATAGCCGTTAAGACTCATCAAGATGATCCCTGCGGCCACCGGATCATAGAAGCTCAATGCCGAACCGGCGCAGCAGTATGGCGAAGCCTCCGAAGCTGGCCATTGTGATGAGGATGCTGCTGATCAGTGTCGGCCAAAAGCCGAGCTTAGGTAGCAGCAATGGAAAAGCAATAAACATCGGTAGGGTCGGAAGCACGTACCAGAACGTGTACCAAGCATGGTTGGAGATCTTCTCCATGCTCTGGTTCTCTAAATAGAGCCAGACCAACGTAAGCGAACGGGCATTACACCTTGCCGACGGATACCCAGCTGTGCGGCAGCAGCTCGGCCAGAGCGCTGGCCTTCTGCGTCGGCAGTCGCGTTAGCACATCCTTGAGATAGGCATACGGATCATGCCCATTCATCCGCGCCGACTGGATCAGGCTCATGATTGCCGCCGCCCGTTTGCCGCTGCGTAGCGACCCGGCAAACAGCCAATTGGAGCGACCTAGAGCCCACGGGCGGATCTGGTTCTCGACTTGGTTGTTGTCGATGGGCACAGCGCCATCGTCCAGGTAGCGCGTCAGCGCTACCCAGCGTTTGAGGCTGTAATCCAAAGCTTTCGCCGTGGCTGAGCCGTTGGGCACAAGATCACGCTGGGCCAGCATCCAGTCATGTAGTGCGTCGAGGAGCGGTGAAGCCTTTTCCTGCCGTATTCGCCAGCGTTCTTCATTGCTCATGTCGCGCACTTGGCGTTCGACTTCGTACAGCCCAGCGATAGAGTGCAGCGCCTGTTCGGCCAGTTGGCTTTTGTTCGCCGCGTGCAGATCGAAGAACTTGCGGCGGGCGTGAGCCATGCAACCGATTTCGGTGATGCCTTGCTCGAAGCTGGCCTTGTAGCCAGCGAAGTCGTCGCAGACCAGCTTGCCATTCCACTGGCCAAGAAAATTGCGCGCATGCTCGCCGGCACGGCTGGGGCTGAAGTCGTAGACCACGGCCTTCAGATCGGCGAAGGGCGTGGTGCTGTAGGCCCAGACGTAGGCACGGTGGGTCTTCTTCTCGCCGGGCGCGAGCATCGAAACCGGGGTTTCGTCGGCATGGATCACGCGCTGGGCAAGCACCGCTTCGCGCAGCGCATCGACTAGGGGCTGGAGCTGCACGCCGGTTTGCCCGACCCACTGTGCCAGTGTCGAACGAGCGATGGCCAGGCCGGCACGGCCAAAGATCTTCTCCTGCCGGTACAGCGGTAGGTGGTCGGCGAACTTGGCCACCATCACGTGAGCCAGCAGGCCGGCGGTAGGGATCCCCTTGTTGATCACCTGGGCCGGCACGGGCGCCTGGATCAGCGTTTCGCATTGGCGGCAGGCCCATTTCCCACGCACGTGCTGTTCGACGGTGAACACGCCCGGCGTGTAGTCGAGCTTTTCGCTGACGTCTTCGCCGACGCGCTGAAGCTGGCAACCGCAGGCGCACTGGGTGTTCTCCGGCTCGTGACGGATCACGGTGCGCGGAAATTGCGGTGGCAGCGGTGTGCGCTTGGGTTGTTGGCGTGGTTCGGCTGGGGTAACCGGAGGATTGACGGCTTTCAGCTCGGCCTCGATGGCGGCGATGTCGGTGTCGAGCAGGTCATCAAGCAGGCTGCCCTGATCAGGGCTTAGCTGCTCGCTGCGCTTGGCGAACTTGTGCCGTTTGAACCATGCGATTTCGTGGGTGAGCTGCTCGATGACTGTTTGATCGCGGTGGATCTTTTTGCCCATCGCATCGACTTGCGTGAGCAACTGCGCGGCCAGTGCGCGCAGCTGGTCAGGTGTCAGTTGGTCGAGATTGGGCGAGGAAGTCATGCCGCTGATTGTGCCAGAGCAGGCGGTCAGCGGAGATAAACCGATGGGCTAATGGCAGGTGCTACAGCACTGTGATCGCGCCGGCTGCGCCGACTCGCTGCCAGGGCAACCCCAGTACCAAAGCCTGAAGTTGCTCGGTGTCGAGTTCGACTTCCGAGCCGTGCCGGATGCCTGGCCAATGAAACTTGCCCTGGTGCAAGCGCCGCGCGGCGAGCCAGATACCCACGCCGTCATGCACCAGAACTTTCATGCGGTTGGCGCGGCGATTGGCGAACAGATAGGCGCAGTGCGGCTTCGCCGCACCGAACACCGCCACCACGCGGGCCAACGCGGTTTCAGTACCCGCACGCATATCCATCGGCTCGGTGGCGAGCCAGATACTATCCACGCGGATCACTGGGCGAGCCCACGGACAAAGCGGGCGCAACCTTCAGGATCGGAGGCTGGCCATTTCACCGTGACCGATTGCGCGCCCAGCGGTAGCTCGATAATCACCGCTGCTTCAGCTGGTCGTTTGGGCGTAACCCTCGCAGGAACGAACGCCGGCAACGCCGCTGGCAGTTGATCCCGATAAAGCGGTAGCCACTTGCGAATGACGTTGGCGTTGATGCCATGGCGTATGGCCACGCTGGAGACGGTCGCACCAGGTTGCAGGCACTCCTGAACAACCTGGGCCTTGAACGGTTTGGGGTAAGAGCTTCGTTGGCGCATGGAAATCCCGGCGATAAGGGCTATCGCGTCCGCTTAAAAATACGCGGACACCATCGCCCTTAATGCGGGATTGCGGAAGGTGACTTGGCTGGACGCTTACAGACCAACGTCACGACCGTGACCAAGGGTAGGGCGGCGACCAAGCCGCCCAGCTTGTCGCTGCGTTTCGCCAGCTCTGACACGAGAATCACTATACCGGCAGTGAGTAGGTACTTCGTGATGATCCAGGCCATCGCTGAGCCTTCTGGAGGTTGTTGACGAGGGCAGGCGAAGCCATTCACCAACCCCCTTGAAGCGCTCCTGCCGTTTACGGCATCCCTCACCGCATTTTTTTTGCAACATCACCCTCAGCCAGGAGGGTGATGTGTTTGCATGGTGTTTACCGATCGGTCAGTGCGAGGGTGAGGGAACGCTCTCGTGGAAAGCTGCCCGCTCGATCTGGATGGTGCAGTGATGGATTTCGAATGCATCGCTGACAGCATCCACGACGGCCGCCAACACAGCATCCCCATCTGCAGAATCCCGAACCACTACGTGCGACGTCATCACGTTACTGCCACTGCTGACAGCCCACACGTGCAAGTCATGAACGTCCGTCACGCCATCTACTCCGAGGATGGTGGCCTCGATTGCCGTAACGTCGAGCCCCCTCGGGACACCCTCCATGAGGATCCCCAGGCTTTCGCGAAGCAACTGCCACGTCCGCGGCAGAACCCAAAGGCCGATCGCCACAGCGACAATCGTGTCGACCCAGGTCCAGCCGGTGAAGCGGATGATAAGTGCCGCGATGATTACGCCAAGCGAGCCGAGCATGTCGCTCCAAACTTCGAGGTAGGCTCCTTTGACGTTGAGGCTTTCGTTGCTCGCAGATGCCAGAAGGCGCATCGAAATTAGGTTGATGATCAGGCCGGCGATTGCGATCCACATCATCGCTCCGGTAGCGATCTCCGCCGGCATGAAGAAGCGCTGGTAGGCCTCATACAAGATGTACATCGCCACCAGGAAGAGCAGCACGGCGTTGAACGTCGAAGCCAGAATTTCCAGGCGCGCATAGCCGAAGGTTCTTTTCTGATCCGCCGGCCGCTTGGCTATCTGAAGTGCAATCAGTGAGATCGCCAAGGCGGCAGTATCTGTGAACATGTGAGATGCGTCCGACAGCAGCGCCAGGCTGCCGGTAATCCACGCACCGATCACTTCTGCAATCATGAAGCTGCCAGTCAAGCCGAGCGCCATGATTAGCTTCTTCTGATGCCCCTCGCGTACTGCAGCGCTGCCATGGTCATGATTTGAACCCACGTATTTCTCCTTGCGCAGGGTTGTGGTCTCGTTGGCCTTCCTGTCTACCTAGCCTTAGAGCGTCGCTTGGCCACAGTGACTGCAAAATCTTGCTCCTGCACTCAGCAGCGAGCCGCAGGCGGTGCAACCACTCGATAGCGGTGTTCCGCAGTTTAGACAAAAGCGTGCTGACGGATCGTTGGCCGTCCGGCACTGCCTGCAGCCCTGCAGATCTTTGATGGGGGCAGGAGTGGGAGGGCGCCCGCCGTCATACACCTGATTACCGCCGTCGCAGCCCTGCTGCCGGCCATGGCGATCATATTGCTCGGCCCCATGTCCCCCGCTGTGGTGCTTGCCTCCACCGTGGTTTCCACGGCCATGGTGCCCGCCCAGGATGTTTTTGAAAAAGCTCATGGTATTCGCCCCTCATTGATGGGTGACATATTAACGAGCAAAAGTTGAAAATAATATTCTGCTCGCGAGAAAGACTTGTAAGTTGAATTGAAAGTTCAAAATTAGCCTACGACAAAACGAAACCGTTTTGTTTGTGAAATTAAATTTATCTAGCTGAGCGGAGCATTGCTTTTGGTGGGTAGTATCCCCCTAATTTTGATCATAGCGTGATCAATGACAATCAAAACAGCAGTAATTGGATTTCTGTCAGCATTGTAATCCCGAGGTCATCGTGTCGTTATCAGGTCCCGGAAATAATGCGCTCAGCGAGATTCATTTCTCTTTTTATCCCTATGCCTCACACATACTAAGCGTCCCCAACGCCTAGGGGCCTAAGGCCTCTGACGCTCCGCACATTGCGCAATCGCTCAGCATCTGTCGACGGTTTGCCTTGTAGCTCCCGCTAACTCCATAGCTACCGCCATGGATAAGCAGCTTCCAGAGTTTGATAATGACACCTTCCAAATCCATTGTTCACACCCTGTTAAGCAAATGGATCTTTGCTATTCGCAATGCGCGGCAGAAAGGCATCAGTACTAATTTGCTAATCGGCCTGGTGACTTTTTGGTTACTGCTATTCGCGAACGCTGAGCTCTGGAACGTGCTCTGGAAGCTGGTATTCAAAACCGATGAAGTGAACTGGCAGCTAGCGGCTAGCCTCCCAGTCATAGTATTCGCATGGGTGTTTACCGTTCTGAGCTTGCTGTCATGGGGGCGGCTGGCCAAACCCATACTGTGCCTGGTACTGATCAGCGCGTCTTTTGCGAGTTACTTCATGAATGCCTACGGCATCGTGATCGATTACACAATGTTCACCAACGTTGTGGAGACCGACGTCGCTGAGGCAACCGAGCTGCTGAATTGGAAGCTCGGTCTTTGGGTCGCAATGGTTGGGGTGTTGCCCGTCTACCTGATTGCCCGGGTTCCCCTCCGGCGCAAGCCTTGGGCCAAAGCTTTGGTCAGCAGGTTCATTGCTCTGTCGCTCGCTCTGTTGACCTTATCTGGCATCGCGTTGAGTCAGTACCAGTCGTATGCCTCCTTGCTGCGCAACAATCGGGAGATCCGGCTGATTCTGGTACCTACCAACTTGTTTGCGGCTGGCCATGGGTACCTGAAGCGTCAGCTGGCCTCACCTAAAACGCTGACGGCCATTGGTACTGATGCGGTAGTTAATCGACAGGGTGCGGCTCGTAAACCCAGGCTGCTGGTACTGGCAGTAGGAGAGACCGCTCGCTCCGCCAACTTCTCCCTCAACGGCTACTCCCGTGAAACGAATCCGGAACTAGAAAAGCGAAATGTCATTAGCTTCACGAACGTGAGCTCCTGCGGTACCGCTACCGCGGTCTCGCTGCCATGCATGTTCCTGGACGTGGGTAAGGCCCAGTACAAAGATGGCTTGGCCAAGAGCCGAGAAGGGCTGCTCGACGTGCTTCAACGCGCTGGCATCAGTGTCATGTGGACTGACAACAACTCGGGGTGCAAAGGGGTCTGCGACAGGGTTCCCAACCACAAGGCTGCCTCTCACGCGGATTCCCAACTGTGCACCAGCGAGGAGTGTAAGGACGGGGTGCTGCTCACGGAGATGCAAGACTTCATCAAGCGCCAGGAAGGCGATGCTGTCCTGGTGCTCCACTACAAAGGCAGTCACGGCCCGGCCTACTACAAGCGCTACCCCTCGCAATTCAAGAAATTCGCACCGGTGTGCGAGACCAACGAGCTCGACAAATGTAAGCAGGAGGAGGTGGTCAATGCCTACGACAACTCAATCCTCTACACCGATTATGTGACTGCAAATCTCATCGATATCCTGGCGGCCAACACCAAGTTCGACACTGCGCTGATGTACGTTTCGGACCACGGCGAATCGCTGGGGGAGGGTGGGCTCTATCTACACGGGCTGCCTTACGCGATGGCTCCTGACGAGCAAACAAAGGTGCCGTTGGTACTTTGGATGTCTGACTCGCTCGCGAAGAGCGAAAAGGTCAACGTGGGTTGTTTGAAAGCTCAAACCACGTCACCGCTGAGCCACGACAACCTGTTCCACACCGTGCTCGGCATGATGAACGTCCAGACGTCTTCGTATCGCTCAGCGCTGGATTTCACTGCCCCTTGTAAGCCCTTTGTCGGAGGCTCTTATTCTGGCCTCTGAATGTTCGATGTGGACCGGATCATCGGCCAGGCGGTTCTGCACCAGCCTGCTTTGACAGCTGAGTGTTGCCGCTGACCGAAAACTGACCCAGTAGAGGCTGTTCTGCCGACTGAAAACTGACCCAGGTGTTCAACTGCTTCTGCTCAATTTTTGAGCAGGAGAACACAGGGTGATCAGTATGGAAATGATGGGCAAAATTCGGCGGATGTATTTCCGCGACAAGCTGTCGCTGCATGAGATAGCCAAGCGCACCGGGCTGGCGCGCAACACGATTCGCAAGTGGGTCAGAGCACCTGAGGCCAAGCAGCCGGTGTACCAACGCCGCGCGATCTTTAACAAACTCAGCCCTTTTCACGTCACGCTAGAGCAGGCGCTAAAAGCCGATTCGCTGCGCCCCAAGCAACAGCGGCGCAGTGCCAAGGCGCTGTTGGCGCAAATCAAAGCCGATGGTTATGACGGTGGCTACAGCCAGCTCACCGCGTTTATCCGTGCCTGGCGAGGGGGACAGGGCAAGGCGTCGCAGGCCTTTGTGCCGCTGACCTTTGCTCTTGGCGAGGCGTTTCAGTTTGACTGGAGCGAGGAAGGCTTGCTGGTCGGCGGCATTTACCGGCGTATGCAGGTGGCACATCTGAAGCTGTGTGCCAGCCGTGCGTTCTGGCTTGTGGCGTATCCGAGCCAGGGCCATGAGATGTTATTTGACGCCCATACACGCTCGTTCGGCGCCTTGGGCGGCGTGCCGCGCCGGGGCATCTACGACAACATGAAGACCGCCGTCGACAAGGTCAATAAGGGCAAAGGCCGGGCGGTGAATGCACGCTTTGCGGTGATGTGCGCGCATTACCTGTTCGATCCGGACTTCTGCAACGTCGCCGCTGGTTGGGAAAAGGGCATCGTTGAAAAGAACGTGCAAGACAGCCGCAGGCATATCTGGCTAGACGCCCAGGACTGCCAGTTTCACTCCTTCGAGGAACTCAATGCCTGGCTGGGCCAGCGCTGCCGCGCGCTTTGGAACGAGCTGACGCACCCTCAATACAGCGGTCTGAGTGTGGCCGAAGTGCTGGAGTTGGAGCGCGCTGAACTGATGCCTGTGCCAGCGCCATTCGACGGTTACGTCGAGCGGCCTGCGCGGGTCTCCAGCACCTGCCTGGTCAGCGTCGGGCGCAACCGCTACTCGGTGCCGTGTGAGTACGCGGGTAAGTGGGTCAGCAGCCGTTTGTATCCGACGCGAATCGAGGTGGTGGCTGACGACGCGCTGATCGCCAGCCATGTCCGCTTGCTGGATCGCGACCAGGTCAGCTATGACTGGCAGCACTACCTCCCGCTGATCGAACGCAAGCCCGGTGCGCTGCGCAACGGCGCGCCCTTTGCTGATCTGCCGGCGCCGCTGCGTCAGCTTAAGCACGGTCTGGGGCGTCATGCCGGCGGTGACCGGATCATGGCGCAAGTTCTGGCTGCCGTACCGGTCGCCGGGCTCGATGCCGTGCTGGTAGCCGTTGAGCTGGTACTGGAGAGTGGCAGCCTGAGCGCCGAACACATCCTCAATGTCGTGGCACGGCTGACAGCATCCGAACCACCACCCAGCGTCGAAACCCACTTGTCGCTCAAGGAAGCCCCCGTCGCTAACACGGCGCGCTACGACCGCCTGCGTGGCCAGGTCGAGGAGGTCGGTCATGCGTGATTTGATGGCGGAACTCAAGGAGCTGCGCCTGCACGGCATGGCCACGGCCTGGGCGGAGTTAACTGCACAGGGTGAGTCGAACACAGCCTCGTCCAAGTGGCTGCTCGAACACCTGCTGGAACAAGAGCACACAGATCGCGCCATGCGCTCGGTGAGCCACCAGATGAACATGGCCAAGCTGCCGATGCACCGCGATCTGGCCAGCTTCGATTTCAACGCCTCTAGCGCCGACGCACGCCTGATCAGCGAGCTGGCCAGCCTGGCCTTTACCGACACCGCGCAGAACGTGGTGCTGATCGGTGGGCCAGGCACCGGTAAAACCCACCTAGCCACCGCGCTGGCCGTGTCCGGCATCACCCGGCATGGCAAGCGCGTGCGCTTCTACTCCACGGTCGATCTGGTCAATCTGCTGGAGCGCGAAAAACACGACGGCAAAGCCGGGCGGATCGCCCAGGCACTGCTGCGCATGGATCTGGTCATCCTCGACGAACTGGGTTATCTGCCGTTCAGCCAGGCTGGCGGTGCGTTGCTGTTTCACCTGCTGTCCAAGCTGTACGAACACACCAGCGTGGTGATCACCACCAACCTGAGCTTCGCCGAATGGTCGAGCGTGTTCGGCGACGCCAAGATGACCACCGCCCTGCTGGATCGGCTGACCCACCACTGCCACATCGTCGAAACCGGTAACGAGTCCTATCGCCTGCAACACAGTAGCTTGGCGGCCCAGGCCAAGATCAAATCACGGGAGCGAAAGCGTAAGGACGGCCAGGAACCGGAGGACGATGAGTCGTTCTGATTTCATGGTGACGACGGCCTGCTGCATGGCTGCATGTGGCAGGTCTTCAACAGCTGAACTGGGACAGCGAGGGAGTGGGTTCAAAAGCAGCTGCGCTGGTAGACTTATCCACAGTTGCTGGTAACAAAATCAGCAATCCGCCCTGGGTCAAATTTCAATCGGCAGGGTGGGTCAATTTTCCATCAGCGCCAACAGGTAGCCCACTTTGGCAACCTCGATGCCGTAATGGTGAACCTTCACCGAGGCCCGCTTGGCCAGAATGCACTCCAACGAGTCCAGGTCGACGGGAAGGCTGATGACATGGTTCGCCTCGCTAGTCCCCCAGACTTGAGCCGGTGTTCTGTTGTCCAGCCCCCGATGAGGAGTCTGGTGGTAACCATCGACGATCCATTTCACTACCACCGCCTCCAATTGAGGGAGCGTGAAACATGCATTCTTCTCCGAGTCGTAATCGCCACGCTGCTGGATATTCGAGAAGGTGGTACCCGGGAGGTTGTGGATAAGCCCCAGGTTCTGTGTGCTGAAAAAGCGTTCGACGGCACCTTTCCTTTGAGGGGCCCTTGAAGCGGGATACATGATCTCGATACCCAACTCGTTGAATCCCATGATGAGATCGCCCGCGTGAAATTCCGCTGCGTTGTCTGGGACTATTCGAGCCGGCAGCCCACGTGCCCACCATTCATTTCTCACTTTCGGAAAGCGCTTCAGCAATTCGGCTTTTGGACGGATTGAGCGTTCGATCACACGAAGCACGGTTTCCGTATTTGGCGCCGACAGGTGGAGCAAATATCCCATCACCATTCGAGAGAAGCGGTCGAGGACGATCGTCAGATAGGGGCGCCCAATGCACAGCCCCGAGGTTTCATCCACAAGCTGGACGTCCAACAAGGTGTGATCAATTTCCCAACGTTCCAAAATCTCATGGACACGTAGGACACCCGCCGCAACACGGTGCTTCTTGTCTGCTGCGTGTTTTCCGAGCCTCTCCTTATCCACAAGGTACGGATCCAGCTTGGCGATGTACCTTCGGACAGTCATTCCGCTTGGGATCTTGAGCTGATCCGAAGGCAAACGACTTTTGTTCCTCTCTTTTATCTGATCCTCGAATTCTGAAACGACCACGCTGACCGCTGGAATCGTATCCTGCAGGTAGGTTTTATTAATCACCCCTTCAAGAATAACTTCGAGCTCTCCCTGTATCGCGGCAGCCCGACCCTTTTTGGCATGCTGAGGGATAAGCTTTACTACGTTCTGGCCAATGTATTTGGCTGCCCAACGTCGAATAGTGGAAACCGAGGGTGCGCACGCATCCCCAATCTTTTTGGCGATATCTCTAAGCTTCTTGATCATGTCTTCGTCACCCGGTAGCTTGTATTTACCGCGCTTAGTTAGGTCGTCCAGATACTTGCGTCGACGCAATGCCTCATCTCCATGTTTTTTGGGGAAGCATGAAATATCTGGAGGGACGTTCCGCACATACGGAACCCTCCCAAGGTATGGCTGATCAGCGGAGATCTCGATCTCGCGCTTCTCGTAGGCCTCATAGAACTCCTTCTCGGATAGCTTCGTGGGCTCACCAAGCTCATCGAAAAAGAGCAGCTTCCGGTCAATAAGCCTCTTCTCAAGCACCATCAGTACGCCACGAACGATGACGACCAATTTCACCCTAAGGGAAAAGGTTTGCATGACGGTGCCCCCCTTGCAGGAAGACCGGGGAGTCAGTGTCAATTGACCTATCAAGGTCAATGCCCACCACCCCAAGGCCTAACAAGCGCCAGGCTTTCCCCTCACCAACCACGTAGAGCAGATCTGCAACGGTCATAGGCGGCCATTCGTTGAAGGTCGCCATTACCTCCTCCAACGCCTGATGCGAAAGCTCTGGACCGCGCCGGTGATACATCAGCCTTCTAAGATTGGTAGCCAGGGGTTCAGCTTCAATTAACTTTTCAGTGATCACCGAAAAGTTACGGGCAGTGGCGTTGAAGTAGCGCTCAGCGGCATCCAGTCGCTGCCTGACGCTGGCAATCTTCAGTCGGTCGTGAGGCTTCACTTCAAACCACCACTCGCGCCCATCCGCGAGGAAAACCTGTACGTCTGGGTAATATTTGAAGTAGCCCTGGAGCGATGGAACACGTTCCTCACTGGGCTGCGGGACGTAGCCGATGACCGCAGGAGACAGCTCAAGAAGCCGAAAAAGAGCGCCTTCGAGCTGGGACTCCCAGGGCACAGGCTTTTTATTTTTGAGCGATGGGAAGTAGCCGCGGTAATGGTTGGACCGCCGCGTGACCACCTTTCGTACTGTCATGAAACACCTCCGAAAATCTCGAAACGAGCGCCGACGCTGCGCCAAAAAATCAAGGCGCAGGGCGGGCGAAGTGAGGCCTTTCGACAGGCAACACTGTGCCGTCGAGTAACCTCGCTAAGGTCGAAAAAATGGGAGAGGATTGACAGTCGCTTCGAAAAAGCAGACATTGCGGGTTCTGAGGACGCAAGTCTGCTTCGCTAAGCGCGGTCAGTCCTCTCGGGATTGATCGCGTTTTTCTACATTTTCAGGTCTCCTTTTCTCTCATTGGTCATGACTCTCATGACTGATCAGAATCTAAAGCAATCGGCTTGCTCTCTTTATTTCTAAACGGCCACTTCGGCGATTTTCAAGGTAGTTGTCGCGTGAGCGTGTCACGCTGCCTTTGATGTTTGCTGCAGTACCGCTTCCCGCTCCGGGTTCAGGCACACGATTGGTGCCAGCACCCAGTTCCTAATGTTGCCGCTCCAGCGCTCCGGGTGCCGTGCACGCGCCGCCTCGTACAGCTCGATACGCTTGCGCAGCAACTCTTCCGCCTGGCCAGTATGTCGCTGCGCCGGGGTCACAAACTTCAGGGCGCTGTGGCGATGTTCATGGTTGTACCAGGCCACGAAGCTGTTCACCCAGTTCCTGGCCTGCTCCAGCGTGTCGAAGGGCCGCTCCGGCCACAGCGGGCAGTACTTCGCCGTGCGGAACAAGGCCTCGGCATAGGCGTTGTCATTGCTCACCCGCGGGCGGCTGAACGAGGGCATCACACCCAGGTTCTGCATGGCCGCCAGCATGGTCGAGCCCTTCATAGCGCTGCCGTTGTCCGAGTGCAGTACCAGCGGCTGGCCTGCTCGCTGTTCACGTAGGCAGGCCAGGCGTAGCAGCTGGGCGGCCTGCTCGGCGCTTTCACTTTCATGCACCTCGTTGGCCACCAGCTTCCGGCTGTAGACGTCCTTGATCATGTACCAGTAGAAGTAACGGCCCTTGACCGTGGTCGGCAGCCAGGTGATGTCCCAGCACCACAGCTGGTTCGGGCCGTCGGCCACATGGGTCGTCAGCGCTCGTTTCACCGGTGGGCGGCTACGGCCGCGCGGATGCTGCTGTTCGGCGTCCTTCAGCAACCGGTAAAAGGTCGACTCCGAGGCCAGCCAGGTGCCCTGATCGGCCAGCCGCGCCACGATCTGCTGCGGCGGCAGGCTGGCAAACTCGGGCTGATTGGCAACCTCCAGCACGCGGCGGCGCTCTTGCGGGGTCAGCTTGTTGGCCGGCTCAGCTCGCTGTGCCGAAGGACGCCGATCCTCCGGGCAGTGCTGCCAGCGCTGCAGGCTGCGCAGCGACAGGCCCAGTTCGGCGCAGGCCTGCGCCCGCCGCGCTCCCGCCGCCACGGCGTCCTCGATCAACTGCAGCGTTTCACGGCGATCCGGGGCGCTGATCATTCGTCCTCGTCCTTCCCCCAGAGCGCCTCGGCTTTTTTTCGCAACACCAGCAGAGCCGCGGTTTCTGCCAGCGCCGCATCCTTGCGCCGTAGTTCACGCTCCAGCTGCTTGATGCGCTTCTTCGCGGCCTTTTCCTCTTCGCGTTCGCGCCGGGTCTTGCTCGGCTGAGCCAGGCTGTTGGCCTGCTCGCAGGCTTCGCGCCAGGCGTTGATCTGCTCGACATACAGGCCTTTGCGCCGGCAGTACTCCGCCAGCTCAGCCGCATTGAGGCTGGCGCTTTCCAGCACCACCCGAAACTTGTCCTGGCTCGACCACTGGTCGGCCTGCTGTCCATCTCCCGGCACCACTGCTCCCGCTGCTCTGGCCTGTTTGCGCCAAGCATACAGGGTGGCATCAGTAATGCCTGTCGCTTCCACCAGCTCCGGCACCGTCCGGTTCAAGGGCGGCATCATCTGCCGCACCACCCACTCCCGATGCTCTATCGAATAACGCGCCACACGGCTCTCACGTCCGCCCACCGACCAAGACTCATCGAATCAACTCACACGACAACTATCCTGACGCGGCGGGACTTCGTGATCGCTGGAGCAATTTGGATCAGGTCTGAAGCTCTCGCTTCAAACAGCTGATTTGGCTGAAAATCTTCAGTGCAAAGCGGAAAAGTTGGTCATAGATCTTATTCCAACATCCCTTCGAAATCTACAAAAAATCCAAAATGGCAACTTCCACCAAATTCCATTTCCATACTAAATTGTTCAAATTAATACTTAACACGTACGCTTAATTAACTATTAAGGTGTTCAAATATTAGTTTTAAAGTCCTCTCAATCTCTCTGCTGCTCAGATCCGCCCGCCGACCCTCTCAGCACTTCCAGCGCCCCATCAAATCACTTCCTCAAATCCCCCCATCTGCATCATTTTCCAATGAGCGGAGTAGGGCGCCCCGGCAGGAATTCCAGGCAAAAAAAAGCCCGCGAAGGCGGGCTTGATGGTGACCGACAGGGGCCATGGTTGAAGCCCGGCCGGTCATCTATTTGTGAAAGCGTGCAGCTTTTCTGTGAACCTACATACAGCTAATCAGAAGTCCAGGTTGGACACTGCCAGTGCGTTGCTCTCGATGAACTCACGACGCGGCTCGACCGCATCGCCCATCAAGGTGTTGAAGATCTGATCGGCAGCGATCGCGTCTTCAATGGTCACCCTGAGCATGCGACGCACGCTTGGGTCCATGGTGGTTTCCCACAGTTGGTCCGGGTTCATCTCGCCCAGCCCTTTGTAGCGCTGGATGGTGTGGCGCTTGGTGCTTTCAGTCATCAGCCAGTCAAGGGCTTCCTTGAATTCGGTAACGGCCTTCTTGCGCTCGCCACGTTGAACATAGGCGCCGTCGTCCAGCAGAGTGACCAACTGCGAACCCAGAGCGGTAACGGTCCGGTAGTCGTTACTGCCAAAGAAGTCACGGTTGAAGGTCACGTAGCTGGCCAAGCCGTGAGAGGTGATTTCCACTTCTGGCAGCCAGACATTGCGCTCGCGGTCTTCACGCAGGCTGGCCTTGTAGACCAGGCCGGACTTCTCGCTGGTGCGCAGGCGCTCGTCGAACTTGGCCAGCCAGGCTTGCATCCCGGCATGGTCAGACAATTGTTCAAGCGATACCGCCGGCAGGTAGATGAAGTGCTCGGTCAGCTCCTGTGGGTACAGGCGCGACAGACGCTTGAGGGTCTTCATCACGGTGCGGAACTCGTTGACCAGACGCTCCAGCGCCTCACCGGAAATCCCCGGGGCCGAGTCGTTCAGGTGCAGGCTTGCGTCCTCGAGGGCCGACTGGGTCATGTACTCTTCCATGGCCTCGTCGTCCTTGATGTACTGCTCCTGCTTGCCTTTCTTCACTTTGTACAGCGGTGGCTGGGCAATGTAGATATAGCCGCGCTCAACCAGCTCCGGCAACTGACGGAAGAAGAAGGTCAGCAGCAGGGTACGAATGTGCGAACCGTCAACGTCAGCATCGGTCATGATGATGATGTTGTGATAACGCAGTTTTTCGATGTTGTACTCGTCGCGCCCGATACCACAACCCAAGGCAGTGATCAGCGTGCCGACTTCCTGGGAAGAGATCATCTTGTCGAAACGTGCTTTCTCGACGTTGAGGATCTTACCTTTGAGCGGCAGGATTGCCTGGGTCTTGCGGTTACGGCCTTGCTTGGCCGAACCACCTGCGGAGTCACCCTCCACCAGGTACAGTTCGGAAAGGGCAGGGTCCTTCTCCTGGCAGTCAGCCAGTTTGCCCGGCAGGCCGGCGATATCCAGCGCACCTTTGCGGCGGGTCATTTCCCGAGCCTTGCGCGCGGCTTCACGAGCACGCGCCGCGTCGATCATCTTGCCAACAACGGCCTTGGCTTCGTTCGGGTTCTCCAGCAGGAAGTCGGAGAAGTACTTGCCCATCTCCTGCTCCACTGCCGTCTTCACTTCAGAAGAAACCAGTTTGTCTTTGGTCTGGGAACTGAACTTCGGATCTGGAACCTTGACCGAGATGATCGCGGTCAGACCTTCACGGGCGTCGTCGCCAGTGGTCGAGACCTTGTTCTTCTTGGCCAGACCTTCCTGCTCGATGTAGTTGTTCAGGTTACGGGTCAGCGCCGAGCGGAAACCAACCAAGTGAGTACCGCCATCACGCTGTGGAATGTTGTTGGTAAAGCACAACAGGTTCTCGTTGAAGCTGTCGTTCCACTGCAGGGCAATCTCGACACCCACACCGTCTTCACGCTGGACATTGAAGTGGAACACCTGGTTGACCGGCGTCTTGTTGGTGTTCAGGTACTCAACGAATGCGCGCAGACCACCTTCGTATTTGAAGTGCTCGTCCTTACCGGAGCGCTCATCCTTCAGCAGGATGCCGACGCCCGAGTTGAGGAACGACAGTTCGCGAATACGCTTGGCCAGGATGTCCCAGCTGAAGTGGATATTCTTGAAGGTCTCAGCCGATGGCTTGAAGTGGATCTGGGTACCAGTCGTTTCACTTTCACCAACGATTTTCATCGGTGCCTGTGGAACACCGTGAACGTAGATCTGTTCCCAGATCTTGCCGCTGCGGCGAACGGTCAATACCAGTTGCTCAGAAAGGGCGTTTACTACAGAAACACCCACACCGTGCAGACCACCGGAGACTTTATAGGAGTTGTCGTCGAATTTACCGCCAGCGTGCAGAACGGTCATGATGACCTCTGCTGCGGAGACGCCTTCTTCTTTATGCACATCGACCGGGATACCACGGCCGTTGTCGCGGACGGTGATGGACTCGTCCGGGTGAATGATTACGGTGATGTCGTCACAGTGGCCAGCGAGGGCTTCGTCGATCGAGTTATCGACCACCTCGAACACCATGTGGTGCAGGCCGCTACCATCATCGGTGTCGCCAATGTACATACCGGGACGCTTGCGCACGGCATCCAGCCCTTTCAGCACTTTAATGCTGGAGGAGTCGTACGTTTGATTTTCGCTCATGCCTTCACTCCCGATGGTCGTGGGTCTGGGTGATACGGCCCTGTTCCACGTGGAACAAGGCAACTGGCGTTTCCGTCTGCCAGCCTTCCCTCAATAATTCGTGATCTACACAGGTGATAAATACCTGGCAGCGTAATTCTTCCAACAAACGACAAAGCGCGTGGCGGTGCTGCTCATCCAACTCGGACGGCAAGTCATCCACCAGATAAATACACTGACCTCGCCGAGCCTGGCTGACCAGATGGCCTTGGGCGATACGTAATGCGCACACCACTAGCTTTTGCTGGCCCCGGGAGAGAATCTCCGCGGCGTTATGCCCGCCTAGCCTCAAGCGCAGATCCGCACGTTGCGGCCCGGCCTGGGTGTGGCCCATTTGCTGATCCCGCTGCAGGGAGCTGGCGAGAACTTCACTAAGCTCCCGATCCTTGTCCCAACCGCGGTAATAGCTGAGGGTCAATCCTTCAAGCTCGACCAACTCACTCAAGGTTTGCTCGAAAACCGGCTTCAAGGCTTTGATGTAAGTACGGCGGTATTCATCCAATTCCGCACTGGCCAGGCACAATTCCCGGTCCCATGCCGCTTGCGAAACCGGATCAAGTGTACCATGCCGCAACCATGAGTTCCGCTGCCGCAGGGCCTTCTGCAGTCGCTGCCAGGTTCCCATGAAGCGAGGTTCCACGTGGAACACCCCCCAATCGAGAAACTGCCGGCGGATTTTCGGAGCGCCCTCAAGGAGGCGAAAGCTGTCCGGATTGATCAATTGCAACGGCAGAATTTCAGCCAATTGAGCCGTGCTACGGGCATTCTGCCCGTCGATACGAATAGTGAACTCCCCTTGGCGATCCCGGGAAATACCCAGGTTACTTGAACCACCCTCGGCCAATTCAACCTGACCGAACACGGTACAGGCCAACTGTTCATACTGAATAACCGGGTTCAAACGTGTGCTGCGGAAGGAGCGGGCAAGACCCAACAAATGGATCGCTTCAAGAACGCTGGTTTTTCCGCTGCCGTTGGCGCCATGCAGAATGTTGATGCGGGGGGAGGGGGAGAATGTCACCGGGTGCAGGTTACGCACCGCGGTGACAGAAACGCGACTGAGGGACATCTAGACTATGCGAGACAAGGTTACAGACGCATCGGCATGACGACGTATGCGGAATCGTCATTGCCTGCTTCCTGCAGCAGGGCACTGCTGTTGGAGTCAGACAGAATCAGACGAACCTGCTCGGTGGTCATGACACCCAGTACGTCCAACAGGTAGCTGACGTTGAAACCGATTTCCAACGAGCTGCCGTTGTAGTCGACGCTGATTTCCTCTTCCGCTTCTTCCTGCTCCGGGTTGTTCGCCTGAATCTTCAGCTGGGCATTGGCCAGTTGCAGACGAATACCACGGTACTTTTCGTTGGACAGAATTGCGGTACGGCTGAATGCCTCACGCAGTGCCTGACGGTCGCCCACTACCAGCTTGTCGCCGCCCTTGGGCAGCACGCGCTCATAGTCCGGGAACTTGCCATCGACCAGCTTCGAGGTGAACGTGAACTCGCCAGTGGTTGCACGGATATGGTGTTGGCCAAGCACAATGCTGACAGTGCCCTCAGGCTCGGTCAGCAGACGCGCCAGCTCAAGAATACCCTTGCGTGGCACGATCACCTGATGACGATCTGCTTGATCAATGTTTGCGCTCATCGAACACATTGCCAGGCGATGGCCATCGGTAGCAACGGCTCGCAGTGTGCCTGTGGATACTTCCAGCAGCATACCGTTGAGGTAGTAACGAACATCCTGTTGCGCCATGGCAAAGCTGGTGCGCTCGATCAATCGGCGCAGCTTGCTTTGCTCCAGGGTGCAGGTCAGCGAACCAGGGCCTTCCTCGACTGTCGGGAAATCGTTGGCAGGCAGGGTCGACAGGGTGAAGCGGCTGCGACCCGCCTTGACCAGCAGCTTTTGCTCATCGACCTTGATGTCGATCAGCGCATCGCTCGGCAGGCTTTTGCAGATGTCCATCAGCTTGCGCGCAGGTACCGTGATCTCGCCTGGTTCGGCAGGCTCTTCCAATTGCACACGGCCAACCAGTTCCACTTCCAGGTCGGTACCGGTAAGCGACAGTTGTTGGCCTTGGACAACCAGCAGCACGTTGGACAATACCGGCAAGGTCTGACGGCGCTCGACGACGCCTGCGACCAGTTGCAGGGGTTTCAACAGGGCTTCGCGTTGAATGGTGAAATGCATGGTCTAGTCCCTTGCCTTTAATAAGCTGCGCTGACAGTCATCACGTTGTCAGCGTCCGCAGCAGGTTCTTGTAGTCCTCGCGGATATCCGCGTCGGATTCCTTGAGTTCGTTAATCTTGCGGCACGCGTGCAACACTGTGGTGTGGTCACGACCGCCAAATACGTCGCCAATTTCAGGCAAGCTGTGGTTGGTCAGTTCCTTGGACAACGCCATCGCCACTTGTCGTGGTCGCGCGACCGAGCGGGAACGCCGCTTGGACAACAGATCGGAGATCTTGATCTTGTAGTACTCGGCAACGGTGCGCTGGATGTTATCCACACTCACCAGTTTGTCCTGCAGCGCCAGAAGATCCTTGAGCGACTCCCGAATCAGTTCAATGGTGATGTCACGGCCCATGAAGTGCGAATGGGCAATAACCCGCTTGAGCGCACCTTCAAGTTCACGGACGTTGGAACGAATCCGCTGAGCGATAAAGAACGCCGCATCGTGCGGGAGATCGACCTTGGCCTGATCGGCCTTCTTCATCAGGATCGCCACCCGCGTCTCCAGCTCCGGTGGCTCGACGGCAACCGTCAATCCCCAACCGAAACGAGACTTCAGGCGTTCTTCCAGGCCTTCGATTTCCTTCGGGTAACGGTCACTGGTGAGAATGACCTGCTGACCGCCCTCAAGCAAGGCGTTGAAGGTGTGGAAAAACTCTTCCTGCGAACGCTCTTTACGGGCAAAGAACTGAATGTCATCGATCAGCAGCGCATCGACCGAACGGTAGAAACGCTTGAATTCGTTGATGGCATTGAGCTGCAGCGCCTTCACCATATCCGCAACAAAACGCTCGGAATGCAGGTAGACAACCTTGGCATTCGGATTTTTCTTGAGCAGGTGGTTACCCACAGCATGCATCAAGTGCGTTTTACCCAGGCCAACGCCCCCATAAAGGAAGAGGGGGTTATAGCCATGTTTCGGGTTGTCGGCCACTTGCCAGGCAGCCGCACGGGCCAACTGGTTGGATTTACCTTCGACAAAGTTCTCGAAGGTAAAGGTACGGTTCAGGTAGCTGGTGTGTTTCAACGCACCTTCAACCTGCACGGTTCGTTGTTCGGCCCGGCCGCCAGAAGCAGGGGGGGCGTTGTTTTCCCCCATGGCATCGAAGCTATCGCGTGAAGGCGCATCCTCGATTTGAGCCACAACTGGCGCAGCGATCGGTTCAACGACCGGCGGGGCGACTTGAGCGGCTTGCGCCTGGGAAGCGGCAACAGCGGCCGCCAGCGGCGCATTGGGCGCAGCGCGAGGCGCAGAGCTGCGTCTGCTGCCTATTAATAAGGAAAGCGCTGGCGCAATGCCGTTGCCCTGTTCGCCTAGCAGTTCGAGCAGACGCCCAAGGTACTTCTCATTGACCCAATCGAGAACGAAACGGTTGGGCGCATACACGCGCAACTCGTCGCCTTCGGCTTCGACCTGTAGCGGACGGATCCAGGTGTTGAATTGCTGGGCAGGCAGTTCATCGCGCAGAAGCTCTACGCACTGCTGCCAAAGTTCCACTGACACGGATATCCCCTGAGTTTGAAAGCCGGTGAGGCAAAAACAAGCAGCCATTGTACCCGACCGGCCGCGCAGTTATCCACATGCCGATGCGATGAGCGTGGTG